>CAWGGK010000015.1:52500-67541 GCA_963822165.1 uncultured Alphaproteobacteria bacterium | reverse complement strand
CGGCGGCATAGGTGCCGTTCGCGATCATGATCTTAAAGGAGTCCTGCAGGACCCCGGCCAGCGGCGAGCCCTTGGGGACGACCGCGCCCTGGAAGATGTCCTCAAAGCCGTTGGCGCTGCCGACGCCGGTCAGTTCGAGCTGGCCGTTGGCCTGCTCGACGAAATAGGTCAGCGGCGCCTGCGAGGAGAAGAACGCGTCGGCCCGCTTGGCGCGCACGGCAAGGATCGAGCTGGCTGGTCGGTGTAGGACTGGACCTCCACCGCCGGCTTGCCGGAACCGGCGTCATTTGTGCGACAGCTCCTTGATCACCTTCTCGGCCGAGCCGCCGGCCATCACCGAGACCTTCTTACCGCAGGCCGTCTCGAGGGACATGATCCTCTTCGGGTTGCCCTTCTCCTCGGCGCAGACGACATATTCGCTTGCCCAGTCGACGAAGTCGTTCGCCTTCGGCGGTCGGGATAATCGCCGACGGGTCCCATGGCGAACTGGTAGCGGCCCGAATTCGTCCGGTGAGCAGCGCGGGCAGGCCGGCGACCGTGGCGTGCTGATGTTCACGCCGAGGAGCTGGCCGACGGCGTCGGAAATGTCCTTGGTGGCTCGGTGAGCTCGGTGCCGGTGACGATCTCGTAGGGCGGGAACGATCCGTTGTTGACGGCGACATCTTGCCGGCCTTGCGGATGTCCTCGGGCAGGCGGGCGCGCAGGGCCTCGTCAGGCTTCGGCGGGCATGGTCTGCGCGAGGGCGACCGTGGCGCAAAGAGCGGCGAGCGCAGCAAAAATAAGGGCTTTCATCTTCATCCGATACTCGATCTGGTAAATTGGCAGTCCCGTACAAGGCCCCGGGCGGTTTCGGGGAACGCCTCTGGGAAAAGGTATTCAACGGGTCAGGGCGCGGCAGGACGCCCTGCTGATGAATTTCGTTCGCGAAACCCCCGATCATCGGACGGTTTGCTGGACCCTGTGTCATTCCAGTCGGGCCGGAAGGTCGCGGCGGCGAGGAGGAATTCCTCCAGCACCCAGGGCGACGTCTCCGCATATTTGTGGCGCTTGGCGGTCCACAAGCCGGGCGCTCGCCAAGAGCCGGGTCAATTCGTCCCGGAGCCAGGGATGCTCCACGACGTCGGCCTTGACTCGTCGAGGTGATGCCGGGCACGTAGCCGACGGCATCGTAATAGGCGCGCTCGGCGGCGCGGAAATCGCGCAACAACTGGCGGAAGCCCGAGCCACGGCCGAAAAAGCCGGTCGGCATGAAGGAGGTAAAAACCGCGTCGAGTTCGCCCGACGCAAGCATCTCCATCATGGGCTTCTTCCGGCTCCGCCTCGATGCGACCCGGGCGGCCGAAGCCGTCCAGCCGGTCGACGATGGGGTGCTCGGCGGTGAGGCGGCCGGCGATCCGGTACGCGTCCTCGACGCCGATGCCCCGGGCGCAGGGTGGCGCGGGTCCACGTATTGCCGCAGTCACGCCAAGCCGGTGACGCCGATGCGCTTGCCTCGAGTTGCCGGAGGTGCTCCAGCGGGCTCGCCTCGGTCGTGATGATGCAGCGGTGGCGGAAGCCCGCATCAGGAAGCGCGGCACGCCGACGACGTCCTGCGCACCGGAGCCATGCCGAGGCGTAGCGGCTGATGGACATCTCGGCGGCGTCGAAAGCCGGGGATCGTCGAGGTCGGAGATCAGCGTGCCGACGCGCTTGATCCTGAGCTCGAGGCGGTTGGAAGCGACATCGCCGAGAAGGAGCGGCGTCAGGTAGTCCCAATCGCGCGTGGCGATCCGAAGGGTAGACGGTCACGGTCTCACCTGTAAATCAGATGGCGCTGAGGCTAGTGGCTGCCATGGCTATGTGATGCAAAATGTTATTCTGTTACTGAACATTTAATAGCTCTTCGGGTACACGCATGGCGGAACATTCGACGCCCGCTGGTTCGCCAGCCGGCTGGGCAACCGCACCACCACGGGGCATCGCGCAGGAAACGGCGGCACTGGTGCGCACTGGCTCCTGCCTGTCGGGGCCAAGCTGCCGCACGGTCCGCGACCTCGCCTTCGCGCTGGGGTCAGCCCGGCGACCGTGTCGCATGCCTGGGCCGAACTGCGCCGCCACAAGATCATCAGCGGGCGCGGCCGCAGGCTCCTGGTGATCGGCAACACGTTCGCGTCACGGCCGGAGCGGCTGCTGAGCGGAACGGCGACAGGCGAGGATATCCTCAACCTGACCACGGGCCGTGCCCGATCCGGCGCTGCTGCCCGCCCTCGCCGCCGCCCTCGCACACGGTTCGCGCGCCGAAGGCCTCAACAGCTATGACCGGGTGCGCATCCTGCCCGACTGGAGCCGCGGTGCGCGCGTCTGGCCCTATGACGCCAGCGCGTTGCTGGCCACCGACGGCGGATACAGCGCGGTCCATACGCTGCTGCATTCGCTGGTGCCGCCGGGCGCGCCCGTGGCGATCGAGGATCCGACGGGCTTGCGCCTTCTCGATATCCTCGAGGACCTGAACGTTCCGATCCTTCCCGTCGCGTGCGACGAGCGATGGCCCGCTGCCCGATCGCTCGCGGAGGCGCTGAAGCAAAGGCCCGCCATGTTCGTTTTCCAGCCTCGCATCCATGCCGTCACGGGTGCGCTGATGTCACGCGAACGGCTGAACGCGCTCGGCGATCTCCTGCAGGCCAGCGACAGCCTCATCCTCGAGAATGACGGCGTCGGCGATGTGGCCGACGCGCCGCGCATCTCGCTCGGGCAGCGCTTTCCGGACCGGGTCATCCACATCCTGTCCTATTCGAAGGCGCTGGGGCCCGACTTGCGGCTCGCAGTGCTTTCGGCGTCGGCCGTGATCGTCGAGCAGATCCAGTCCTACCGGGGCTTCAGCGCGGGCTGGACGAGCCGCATCCTGCAGGCAGCCGGGGCGTGGCTGCTCAACGACGAGGAGACCGCGATCCAACTCGCGGAAACACGTCTCACCTATCGCAGGCGCCGCGAGCGCCTGGCAGCCGAACTCGGCAAGCTGGGCATCCATGTCGATGCAGGCCACGGACTTGCGATCTTCGTTCCGGTACACGACGGCGCGGAGACGGCGGCCCGCCTCGCCGCCGTCGGAATTTCCGTCGAGCCCGGCGAGAAATTCTCGACGCGGCCGCTCGCCGGCATCCGCGTCGCCACAAGCTGCATGGATGAGAACGAGGCCAAACGGGTTGCCTACGCGATTACGTCGGCATCGCCGACAAATGCGCAGTCACGCGCGATCTTGACTTAAAAGTGCGGGTATGAACTTCCGCCGCATGAACAACCGCGCTCTACCGCCATTGCGAACCATCGCATCGAAAGCGCACTTGCTTCGTCTCCGCCGATTGCCAATGCGTCGACAAAGAAGCAACCCGAAGTTGCTGTAATCAAATCTGCACGACGCAAGAGCCTGATAACCGTTGGCTAAGCGCCCTCGCAATCTCGAGATGGAAATCATGAGACTTTTCTGAATGCTCGCCGTGGGGAGGAACATTAGAAACGTGGACGCGAAACCACCCTTTACCGAACTGTCGTCAAAGGCAGATTTTGGCCAAACTGTTCATAGATCTCGGTGGTTTCCTGGACGCGCAACCACCCGCAACCACCTTTACCGAACTGTCGTCGAAGGTGATTTCCGGGCCAAGTTATCCGTAATCGTCGGTGGATTTCCTGGACACGTAACCAATATCACTTGCGCGCGCTCCGATTGGCTGCATTTTCGCGCGTGTGGGTGGGCAACGACATGGAAGTCGCACCAACTTCCGATCGCTCTGCAGTCCGCACAGCCGACCAAGTCTGTGGGGTATGGCCGACGGGCACCGGTGCAAGCTTGCTTACGCCCTAGCCTCGAGAACCATGTTGAATGGTGTCGCTGCCGCCATGCGGACGTGCCCGAAACCACCGCCGCTGATGACTTCCTTGAGCCGGGCCTCGCCGGCCTGCGCGCCGAGTGCCGTCCCAACCTCTTGGGACATTGATGCCGGGGTGCAGATCATCGTTGAGGCACCGTAGTAGATGCGGCCAACAGGATTGAAGTTGGCCTCCATGTCGTCCTGCGCCATTGGCTCGACCACCATCCAAGTGCCATCAGCGGCAAGGGTCTCCAGCACGTGCGATGCTGCTCCCGCCGGATCGCCCATATCGTGGAGGCAATCGAAGAAAGTCACGAGGTCGTAGCCATTGCCCGGGTAGTCCTTGGCCTTGGCGACCTCGAACGAAACCCGATCGGCAACGCCAGCCTTTGCGGCAGCTCCCCGTGCATGCTCGACTGACCCTGGATGGTAGTCGAAGCCATTGAAGTGTGACTTCGGAAAGGCGCGAGCCATGACGATGGTCGACGCCCCATGACCGCAGCCGACGTCGGCCACTTGAGCACCGGCCTCCAGCTTTGCAACTACGCCGTCGAGAGCTGGCAGCCACTCGGGGACGAGGTGGTGATTGTAGCTCGTCCGGAAAAACCGCTCCGTTCCTGAAAAGAGGCACTGATGGTGCTCATGCCAGCCGAGCCCCTTACCCGAACGGAACGCCTCCTCGATCTTCGGTGCGGCGTAGAACATGGCCGCGATGGCCTCGTAGAAACCCGCCATGAAGACCGGGCTGCCTTCATCGGCGAACACCATCGCTTTTTCCGGTTCTAGGCTGTAGCGCTTGCTGCCGCTGTCATAGGTCAAGTAGCCGCTTGCGCCGAGGGCAGCGAGCCACTCCCGCACCATGCGTTCGGACGTGCCAGTGCGGCGGGCAAGTTCCCAAGATCCAGCCGGCGCCTCGGCCAACGCTTTAAAAAGGCCAAGCCTGTCGCCAACAAGGACGAGGGCGGCCGAAACGGCCCCTCCAAGATCGTCGAGCATCTGCCCCATGAAGGCGTTGAGCTTGGTCTCGTTGAACGATATTTTTGCATCGGCAGACATGACAATCCTCCAGACTGATGTTCAGAAACTGGTAGGCGCAGTCGCACCGTGACCGTGCTTGATCAGGGGCTAGTCACTTTAGAATGAAAGTGCATGCTTGCATTGTGTATTTTCACACGAGCCCGCACTTTCGGTCGACACCGACACCCCTGAAACCGGCCCCGCCTGCGCGGTTCGGTCCGTTCGCCTCGGCGGGTTATTCCGCACGTCAGTCGTGAGATAGACATCGACGGGAAAGCCAGGATCAGTCGGACAGACATCGATTTCGCCGTGGTACGCAACTTGCGTCAAGACTACAAGGCCCGCGGGGCTGGCGTGTCGACGGCCATCGGTGAGTTCCCGGCTGCACAGATACGCCAACCGGCGAAGCCATGATCCGCCCGGGTTTGCTATTGGAGGGTCCGACCGCACACGTCGCTTTTGGACTATCTATTCAGGCCATCCGAGCGAACAGATCCTTGGTCACAGCCTGCTGCAGCTGCTGCCCCTGCGTGTAGCGTTCAATTTCGTCTGCTATCATTGCGCCGAGACGAGACCTCTCCGTGCCGAGCGCGCCGGCGACGTGGGGCGTCAGCAGCACGTTGGCCAGCGTGTAGAGAGGCGATGATGCGGGCAGGATTTCGGGGTCCGTGACGTCGATGATGGCATTCAGCCTTCCGCTGATCAGTTGGGCTTCCATCGCCGCATGATCGACCAGCGCGCCCCTGGCCGTGTTGATCAAGGTTGCTCCGTCGCCCATCAGGGCCAGGCGGCGGAGGTCGATCATTTTCGCGGTTTGCGGCAGGGAAGGAGCGTGCAGGCTGACGACGTCTGACCGAGAGAGGAGGTCGTCCAGTTCCACTTGCTCCACGCTCAGGGCTGCTGCCTCTGCGCTGGAGACATAGGGATCGTAGAGCAGGATATTCATTTCAAACGGGCGGAGCAGCTCGATAACACGCCGGCCGATCCGGGAGGCGCCCACGATTCCCACAGTCTTGCGAAAGTTGCCGACCGATTCCGCCGCGAGTTTAGTGACCTCCGCTATCCCATGCGAAGCGGCGTAAAGCCGCTGGAATGTCAGGACCCTCTTGTTGGCCAAAAGGATCATTGCGAGCGTGTATTCGGCGACCGGCAGAGCGTTCGCCGCGGCGGCATGGGTGACCTGTATCCCTGCGTTGAAGACGTCGTCAGTGACTATCCCGCGCACGGTGCCTGCAGCATGGGCGATAAGGCGCAGGCGGGGCGCGCTGGCCAGCACGGCGGCGTCGATGAGGGGGCAGCCCCAGCCCGTGATCAGGATCTCAGCGCTGGCCAGGGCAGAACTCGCGCGATCCAAGGTGAAACTCTCGAGGGGTTCCTCGTCCAGGATTGAGCAGAGCGCTCGCAAACGGGTCATCTCGGCGGGAGCGAAGACGTGAATGGTTTTCGCGGGCGAGAGCGCGAAGACGGCGTTGGGACGAGTTGGCATTGAGTTACCGGAAGCTGGGTTGAAGGTTCCGCCCTGCGCGAGAAGCCATATCATCCCGCAGTGGCGGTGCGAACCCTCCCGCCCTTCCAAATTTCGTCGCAGCATGTGCGACAGAACATTGAGCGGCGAGCGGAGGATGGCGTCCACAGCAGCCGTGCCGGAGAACAACCATACCTTGGCCCATGATCGAGCGCCCTAACCGATCTGTATGGCTCGAGTTGGCTTTGCCCCCAGCCTGTGGCTAACCGATAAGCTGCGGTCCTACGGCGCCGCAAGGCGAGACCTGGGTCTTTCGGCCCGGCATCAGCAGGGCCTGCGCCAGAACAACTGCCTTCTCAACCGTCATCACGCCCGTGGATCTGAAGTAATCGGCCATCCACGTTGGCCGAAGCGCGCGCTGCCGGACTGTACAAATCCTGCAAATCCAGCAGAGCGCTCCGTCCTCCCCGTCATCGTGTCGTCCTTCCATCAGGGCGATCCAAGCTTATCTCCGTGTCCGGGTTTCATGGACCACTCAGCGGCGACCCTTGAAGCGAGGTCCCCCGTCATGTTGTCACCAATCTTTCCAGCCAATCCTGCATCAACGCCCAGAAGAGGTGCGGGCGCTCCCAGCCTGGCGAATGCCCCGCGCAGTCGAGCAACGCATAGGTGGCCCGTGGGTAGCAACTGAGCATTGCTGCGGCGTCCGTGTAGCCCACTATCGAATCCTGCCTCCCGGAGACGATGAGCGACGGCCGATCGAAGACCGTGGCGAGCATCACCTCATGAAACGAGAAGGTCAGACGTTCAGAGAGACGCGCTTCGAGTGCCGCGTCGTGAGCTGCCGCTGCCGGAACCTTGGTCTGCCTGATCTTTTCGACGATTGCCGCTGTCTGCACGACAAGGCGCTCCGCCCGCCCCTTCACGGTGAGTTCGAGATCCTTGAGTAACCCCGCATCTCTGACAAGGACGACTGGCTCCGGAAGGGTCTCCTTCGCCGCCGCCGAATTGCCGCCTGGCACGATCAAGGCTAGGCCAGAGATCAACGCGGGTCGGGCGTAGGCGAGGCCCTGAGCAATGTAGCTGCCGCGCGACTCGCCGATAACAGCGATAGGTGAGCCCGCACTCGTCGCTGCAGCGAACTCCAGGATTGCGGCAAGGACATCATCCTGCGAGTGGACATGATCAAAGCCTGTCGAGCCGCCACATCCGGGCAGATCCACATAGATCCGTTGCCAACCGGTGAGGTCTGAGAAGGCCGGTTCTAAAGCATCGACCATATGCCGGTGGTCGAGCTTGCCTCCGTGCATGACCAGTATTGGGCGACCTCTCCCGATTTCGACATACTTCAAGCGCCCCAACATCACATGCTCCCCCAAGCTAGCACTACTTTGGCAGTTTTGGTTTGCCGGGGTCGACAAAGAGTTTCTCACAGTACGGGCATCGCGTGGGTGGAGTGTAGCGCGACAATCTGGATGAGCATTCGTATTGCCTCATGCAGGCATGCTCCCGAGCGTTGGGCTTGTTGCCTCACATCGATGCTCCCGGGACCGTCACCGCCCACTGGTGGCTAAATCGACGGGAAGGACGTGATCCGTCGCATCAGGAAGACGTCGGACGTGCCGATTATCGTCCTCTCTGCGCGAGATCGGGAAGCGGAAAAGATCGCGGCGCTCGATCTTGGCGCGGACGACTACGTCAACAAGCCGTTCGGCATCGGCGAGTTGCTCGCACGCATCCGGGCCGTCACCCGCCAGAAGCGTTCATCCGCTCCCGAAGCTACATCGTTCAGCCTGGAAAATGTTCACATAGACACGCTCGCCCATCGCCTCGTGCGCGAAGGCGAGACGCTTCGCCTTACTCCTAAGGAGTTCGAACTCCTAGTCAGCCTCGTCCACAACGCCGGCCGCGTCATGGACCCATCGCTAGATCCTCTCCATGGTCTGGGGACCGGCCCATAGTTCGGACACCCAATACTTTGCGTGTTCATCGGTCAGCTCCGCCAGAAGCTTGAGGCCTTGCTGCGCTCCGGTCCAGCCAAGATCCCTGATAAGCCGATGCAGGTTAATTTAACGCCGTAGAATGTGAATTTTAATTATTCACATTACTATGTGCTATATTGAAATAAAAGCACAGATGGTGGGAAGGTAAACGCTCCCCCAGCCTCGGCCCTGCCGCTTCGATCACCACTGGGGGATACCCGGATCGCAACAGGCCTGCCGGATTTTCTCGAAAGGCGCGGCATTTCGAACCCTTCCGATTTCGATTCCCAGTTCGGCGATCTTCGGCGTCGACGATCCCGGGTTCGCATGGCTGTTCGCCTTCGAGTTGGGGTCGAACTCTTGACTCCGGCGGTACATCGCGTTAGTAACCACACAGTTACTAAGGGGCGGCTGCGATCTCCTCGGGAGGACGTCGACCAGCCGGCCAAAGCGGGAGGAAGACGGGAATGGCGCAGCATCGGCTCGGCATCATCATGCACGGCATCACCGGCCGCATGGGATACAACCAGCACCTCGTCCGCTCCGTCTGCGCCATGCGCGACCAGGGCGGCGTCACGCTTCCCAATGGCGACAAGGTGGTCCCGGACCCCATTATCGTGGGCCGCAACGCCGAAAAGCTCGCCGAAATCGGCAAGAAGCACGGCATCGCCCGCCAGACCACGGATCTGGACGCGGCGCTCGCCAACAAGGACGACACGCTGTTCTTCGATGCCGGCTCCACCCAGATGCGGGCCGGCCTCATCACCCGCGCCATCGAGGCGGGCAAGGACATCTACTGCGAAAAGCCGATCTCGGACGATTTCGAGAGCGCGCTGAAGCTCGTCAAGTTCGCCAAGTGGCGGGAAACACGCAGCGGCGTGGTGCAGGACAAGCTGTCCCTCCCCGGCCTGCGCAAGATCAAGATGCTGCGCGACAGCGGCTTCTTCGGCCGCATGCTCTCGGTGCGCGGCGAGTTCGGCTACTGGGTGTTCGAGGGCGACTGGCAGGCCGCGCAGCGCCCGAGCTGGAACTACCGCAAGCAGGACGGCGGCGGCATCATCCTCGACATGCTCTGCCACTGGCGCTACGTGCTCGACAACCTCTTCGGCGGGCATCCGCGCGATGATCGAGGCCGCCGGCTTCCATGGATTGCAGGAGGTCGAGAGCTTCTCGTCGCAGGACTGGTGGACGCGCCACGGCGACGAGGTGCTGGCCACATGCATCGAGCGCCACGACACCCTGTGCCGCACGGACCGGGTTCCGCTTGCCGTATCGGGAATTTAGGACTATTTTCCATTCTGTTGGATGCGAAAATCCGAGCGCCAACTTCGCCATGCAGGTAACCGCCTGGTGAATTGAACGACAAGAAGAACGCGAGAATCGTCAAAAAAGCACCGAGTTGCCGGATAAGCGCAACCGAACTGAATCAGGAAACGCAACCTAGGGTTGAATTCAGCCCGCCAAGGAGGAAATAGCCGATGTCACTTCACAGGCGCACACTGTTGAAATCCGCGGCCGCCCTCGGCCTTGCGGCGCCGTTCATGTCGCCAGGCTCCGCGTTTGCCCAGGAAGCCAAGCTGCGCATCTATTGGTGGGGCGGCCAGGACCGCCAGCGCCGGACCGAGGCCGTTAACGACCTCTTCGCCAAGAAAATCCCCGGCCTCACCGTGTTCGGCGAGTCCAACAGCGCCGACTACTGGCAGAAGCTCAACACGATGATGGGCGCCCGGAACGTCTCCGACGTCTTCCAGCTCGAGCCCAGCACCATATCCGACTACGGCCGGCGCAACGCCTGCCTGCCGCTCGACGGCATGGTCGGCAAGACGCTCGACATCGAGGGCTTCGGCAAGAACATCGTCGACCTCTGCCGCATCGACGGCAAGCTCTACGGCGTCGCCCTCGGCCTCAACGCCTTCAGCATGTTCTACAATGCTGACCTGCTGAAGGAGTTGAACATCGCGGCCCCGAACATGACGACCACGTGGGCGCAGTACGCCGACAAGGCCGTCGAAATCACCAAGGCCGCCAAGAAGGACAATTTCTGGGGCTCGGTCGACGGCAGCCGCTACAATTATGCGCTCGAAAGCTGGCTCCACACCAAGGGCAAGCTGCTTTACTCCCCCGAAGGCAAGCTCGGCTTCACCGAGGACGACGCCCTCGAGTGGTACACATACTGGTCCGACATGCGCAAACGCGGCGGCTGCGTCCCCGCCGATGTCCAGGCGATCGATGCCCTGGGCATCGACAGCAACGCCCTCTCCGCCGGTAAGTGCGCCATGAACCTGGCCTTTTCCAACCAGATGATCGGCTATCAGGGCCTGGTGAAGAGCAAGCTCGGCATCAACACGAACCCGACCGGCGGACCCGGCGCAAAGCCCGGCCAGTTCTACCGGCCCGGTCTCATCTGGAGCATCTCGTCGAACACGAAGACGCCGGAACTGGCGGCCCAGTACATCAACTTCTTCGTCAACGACATCGAGGCGGGCAAGATCCTCGGCGTCGAGCGCGGCGTGCCGCTTTCCAGCAAAGTCCGTGCTGCTGTGCTGCCGCTGCTCAACGAGACCGAGAAGGCGACTGTCCAGTTCGTCAACGACATCGCTGACAAGGTCGGCTCCTATCCGCCGCCCGCGCCCAAGGGCTCGACCGAGTTTGACCGCAACGTCATGCGTCCGGTCGCCGATCAGGTCGCCTTCGGCAAGATCAGCGTGAAGGACGGCGCGAAGATGATGATGGACGAAGGTTCGCGCGTCCTCTGAAGCCATGGAAGGGCCGGCGAGCGAACCCCTCCCCGGCCCTTTTCATTGACTAAAATCCTACCAGCAAGGCCGATCGCATGTTCACTCCCGAACCCCTGAAGGCGAACCCGCTCAAGACCCGCGCGGACGCGGCGGCCTTGCTGCTCGGCATGACCGAACCCCTGATCGGGAAGTTCAGCCCCGGCCGGGCGCAGGTGAAGATCGGCCTCGATAGCGCGCATTTCGACCGAAAGGCGGCATGGTTCGAAGGCTTCGCGCGCCCGCTCTGGGGGCTCGCCCCGTTGCACGCCGGCGGCGGCGACTTCGCGCATTGGCACCTCTTTCGCCAGGGCCTGATTAACGGCACTGACCCCAAACACGCCGAATATTGGGAGCTGACGAGCACCCATAACCAGCGCTCGGTCGAGATCGCCGCCCTCGGCTTCGCACTGGCGCTGGCGCCCGACAAGCTCTGGGATGGCCTCACCGCGCACGAGCGTGAGAACGTCGCGGCCTGGGTCGGGCACATCCAGAAAGTCGGCATGGCCGACAATAACTGGCACTTCTTCCCGGTCCTCGCCGGCCTCGGGCTGCAGAAGGTCGGCGTCGCCATCGACATCGAATCCCGCGACCGCCACCTCGCCCGTATCGACGAATTCTATCTCCGCGATGGCTGGTATGGTGATGGCGAGACGCCGTTCATCGACCATTACAACGGCTTCGCACTGCAGTTTTACGGCCTGATCTACGCGCGCCACGCGGCCGAAAGCGACCCCGCCCGCGCTGCCCGCTACATCGAGCGCGCCACGGCCTTCGCGCAAGGTTTCCAGCACTTCTTCGCTGACGATGGCGCTGTCCTCGTCCAAGGCCGTTCGCTGACATACCGCTTCGCCATGGCGGGCTTCTGGGCCGGCCTCGCCTATGCCGGCGTCGAGGCGCTGCCCTGGGGCCGCATCAAGGGCCTTTGGACCCGGCAGGTCCGTTGGTGGATGCAGCTACCGATCTTCCACGCCGATGGCGCGCTGAGCGTGGGTTACGCCTGGCCCAACTACCTCATGAGCGAGGAATATAATTCGCCGGGCTCGCCCTATTGGGCCTTCAAGGCCTTCGCGCCGCTTGCCCTGCCTGCGGACCACCCTTTCTGGACCGCAGAAGAGGAGAATCTGAATCTCCCGCAGGGATCAGTAACGATCGACGGTGCGTCCACGATCATCGACCGGGACGCCGCCGGCCACGTCACCGCGATCATGGCCTCCCCCATGCGCACCGACATGCGCGGCATCACCGACAAATACGGTAAGCTCGCCTTCTCCACCCATTCGGGCCTCTGCGTCGAGTCCGAGCGATGGCTCTCGATGGGCTTCTGCGGCGACAACATTCTCGCTTTCAGCGCCGATTCCAGCACCTATTTCGCGCGGTCCAGCGGCTCCGCCCGCATGGGAGACGGCTTCGTCGAAAGCCGCTGGTCGCCCATGGCAGGAGTTGATGTCACGACCCTGCAGGGCTTCGAGAACGGCTGGGAGATCCGGCTTCACCGGGTAGAGGCCGCCGTGCCCGTTCGCGCTGTCGAATCCGGACACGCCTCCCCATCCCGCTTCGGCACCCGCGCGCTCAGCAAGGTCAATGACGCTCCAGGCCCTGACGACCCGAACGCCCTGATGATCTCGCTTTACGATGGCCGGACGAGCGCCATCGCGGACCTGACTGGAACGCGCCTCGCGCTGGGGCTCGATTGCGCTCCGAACACCTCGCTGCTGTTTCCCCATGCCTGCGTGCCGACGCTCGTCGCCGAACTCAAAGCCGGCACGACACTGCTCGTCACGGTCGTCAGGGCGCTGGAAAAGGGTGCGAACGAAACCGCGGCGACGCGGCCCAAGGAAGTTGCTGTTCGCAGCCTCGCACAACTGGCTGGATGGCCCGAAGCGGACGCACTTCGGCTTACCTCGACACCGAAATGGCAGTCCCACACCCTCGCAAGGATCGACTAGGCAACAGGATCGACGAGAGAACCGGACGGTTACATGGAGGGGCTCAATTAGACCCTGCGCCGGGGGTCTTTTGGCCCCGGCAACGGTCCGAACAATACTTCACCTCGTCCCAGACCTTCTCCCACTTCTTGCGCCAGGCGAACGGCCTGCCGCAGGCCGCGCAGGGCTTTTGCGGCAGGTCACCCTTGCGTCGCATCTTGGCCATTGGCTTTAGACCCTCGCCCGCCGCCCGACAAAACGCCTGATCACGATGGGCGCCGCGATCGACAGGATTAGCAGCAGGCCGAGCAGCACGTTGATGACGATGCCCGGCACGTTCATCAGCGACAGCCCGAACGTCGCAAGCCCCAGCACGAACACGGACAGCACCACGCCGAAGATGGTGCCGACCCCGCCCGAGATGACCACTCCGCCGAGGATAACGACAGTGATGATGTCAAGCTCCCAGCCCAGGCCGATATTCCGCCTAACGACCCCGATGCGGGCCCTCAGCAGCACGGCTCCAAGGCCGGCCAGCAGTCCGGACAGGGTAAACAGTGCGAAGCGCAGCCTGTCTACCCGGATGCCGGAGAACCGCGCGGCGACACGGTTGGCCCCTATCGCGAATAGCCTGCGACCTGTAGCCGTCCTGTGGGGGTTGTCACGTCCGTCGTAGCAGGGGATATGACCGCTCCGTCCTATCGTGGCTACCGCTTCCCGGCCGACGTCATCCAGCGCGCCGTCTGGATGTATCTGCGCTTCACCCTTAGCTATCGCGACGTCGAGGATCTCCTCGCAGAGCGCGGCATCCAGGTTTCCTACGAAACCATCCGACGTTGGGTCCACGTGTTTGGTCCCGTGATCGGTCGTGGACTGCGGGCCCGACGGCCCAAGCCGCATGGCCGCTGGCATTTGGACGAGATGTTCGTACGGATCGATGGAAAGCAGTTGTATCTCTGGCGCGCCGTTGATGCCGAAGGAGAAGTGCTCGATGTCCTTGTCCAGTCGAGGCGGAACAAGGCCGCAGCCCGCAGGCTCATGCGAAAGCTGCTGAAGAAGAACGCGATGGTTCCGGATGAATGGGTCACCGATCGCTACGCCGCCTATGGCGCGGCCTTGAGAGATCTGGACCTGACCACGCCGGTGCACATTTCAGCCAAGCGCATGAACAACCGGGCCGAAAGTTCGCATGTCCCGGTTCGACGACGAGAGTGGAAACCGCAAGGCTTCAAGTCGCCGGGTTCGGCGCAGCGGTTCTTGTCCATGCATGCCGCCACCTACAACTCTTTCACCATTCCCCGTCACCTCACCTCCGCCCGAACGCACCGGCTCTTTCGGGCCGAGGCGTTTTCGGCATGGCACGACGCGGCAGGTGTGTCGGCCTGATCCGACCGATCCCTCCCCTAATCGCGTCCGAACGCCGGCGCCGTGACAAGCCCCTCACGACGGGTCCTGTCATGGACCCTAAGGCACTTGGGCCCATTCCCGATAATGTCACCGAGCTCCCCTTCGTGCCGCAGGACGAAGTCCTGCCCCATGCTTCGCTCGTGCTTTGCCATGGCGGGTTCGGAACCCTGCTGGAAGCGCTTGCGAGGGGCATCCCCGTCGTTGTCGTGCCCCTTTTCGCGGACCAGCCGGCCAATGCTCGCTCCGTCGAACGGACGGGAGCGGGACTAGCCGTCTGGCAGATCGACTCGGCCTCGATAGGGACGGCACTGCAACGGATCTGGACCGAACCTTCGTTCCGGGCGGGAGCGGGCCGCATCGCCGCTGAGATCAAAGCTTTGGCGACGCCGGAAGAGGCCGTTGAGCGGATTTACGTTCGGTGCTGACATGGTGCTGACACGGCTGCTTTTGGGACCAAGCCGTAGAATCAAAAAACGCCGCTAAGCTGTTGAGCTTGCGGCGTTTTGATTTTGGTTGCGGGGACAGGATTTGAACCTGTGACCTTCAGGTTATGAGCCTGACGAGCTACCGGGCTGCTCCACCCCGCGTCAACTTTGGGCGGCATCGGCGATTGGGATCGCCTT
>CAWGGK010000015.1:0-45000 GCA_963822165.1 uncultured Alphaproteobacteria bacterium | reverse complement strand
CTGGTCCTCGAGGGCGAGCCCGCCGCCCTGGAACGCATTATCGCGCGGGCCGATCTGAAGCTGACCCGTCAAGACAGGCCGCCTTCAGCCGGAGAGCCCACGGACGAAATCGGGGTTGTCGAAGCAATCGTCGGGCCCGATTCTCCGCTAAGTGGACAATCGGCCCAACGGGCCGACCTTTTCAGCAGGTTCGGCGTCAACCTCATCGCGGTGAGCCGTTCGGGTCAGCGTTTCACCGAAAGGCTCCGGACCATCACGCTGCGCACCGGCGATATTATCGTTCTCCAAGGTAATCTGGCGCGGTTGCCGGACACGCTGAAAGCGCTTTCCTGCCTACCACTTGCGGAACGGCGGCTGCGGCTTGGTAATGTGCGGCGGGGCTTCGTGCCTCTGCTTATCCTCGGCGCCGCGATGGCGATGACGGCGTTCGGCATCGTCCCGGTCGCGATCGGCTTTTTCGGTGCGGCTGTACTGATGATCCTCAGCGGGGCAATGCCACTTCGCGAGGCGTATGGAAGCGTCGAATGGCCCATTCTGATCATGTTGGGTTCATTGATACCTGTCAGCGATGCGCTTCGCACTACTGGTGGAACCGATCTCGTGGCTGTCTGGCTGTCGCAGATCGGCGCTGAGCTTCCCGGCTGGAATGATCGCGCTCGTCATGGTCGCGGCGATGGCCGTTACGCCATTCCTGAACAACGCCGCGACGGTGCTGGTCATGGCGCCGATCGCGGCTACGTTCGCGAGCGATCTGGGGCTACGGCCGGATGCGTTCCTGATGGCCGTCGCCATCGGCGCCGCGTGCGATTTCCTGACGCCCATCGGGCACCAATGCAACACACTCGTGATGGGGCCAGGCGGCTATCGCTTTGGCGATTACTGGCGTCTCGGTCTGCCGCTTTCGATCATCGTGATCCTGGTCGGTGTACCCATGGTGCTGTTGGTTTGGCCCCTTCGCTGAGATTACGCAAGGTTGCCGCACCTAGCCGGGCCGCTGCTTGGAGTGCCGGCGTCTCACGACAAAGGCTTAGGCCCAAGACGACGTTCGAACCTGCTGTCTGCCGCCCGGCTCGTCCTTGGCGGACGATCGCGTCCGCCAAGCGTAGCTCGCGATATGATGCCCTCCAGCTATTGCTGCCGGAACGCCTTGTTCAATTGATCGGTCATGGGCTTGCTCAGATAAGACAGCATCGTCCTCATGCCAGTCTGGATGAAAGCCTCCACCGGCATACCGGGCAGAAGTTTCAGATTTCCAAGCTTATTCATCTCTTCCAGCGGGACGGCAACGCGCGCGGTATAGTAGCTCGCCCCCGTACGCTGATCGGTCGTGAGATCGGCCGAGATCATGCTGACCTGCCCTGCGAGCTCCGGCGTCGTCCGTTGATTGAACGCCGAAAAGCGAAGCTGGGCGGCCTGCCCGATTGAAAGCTGGTCGATGTCCTGAGGTGCGACCTTGACTTCAATCACCAGTTGCTCGCCCTGCGGCACGATCAGCATCATTGCCTCTCCAGGCGATACCACCCCTCCGACGGTATGCACTGCGAGTTGATGGACCGTTCCAGTCTGCGGCGCACGAATGTCAACGCGCTTGAGCTGGTCTTCGGCAGCGACCCGACGTTCCACGAGTTCGGCGCTCTTGCCCTGGATTTCGCGAAGCTCCTTCGCGACTTCGCTTCGCAGATCCTGGTCTATCTGGATGATTTGAAGCTCGATCTCGCTAATCTTGCCCTTTGCCTGTGCTGACGAAGCAATGAGCGAGCCTCGCTCGCCTTCAAGCCGTGTCGCCTCCCGCTCGAGCGCAGTAAGACGCGGCAACTGGATCAGATTGCGCTTGAACAGATCGCGGACGCCTTCAAGTTCGCGCTGGATCAACTCCCCTTCCTTAGCCTTGGCCGCGATTTGGCCCGAGATGCCCTGGATCTCTTCGCGAAGCTGACTCACGCGTTGGCCGAGCTGACTTTTTTGCCCCTCACGCGCGGTCGATCGAAGCTCAAAGAGGCGCTGCTCGCCATTAACCAGTCGAGCGATTTCAGGTTCGGACATCCGGGACGTCAGTTCAACGGGAAAGGCCACCTGTTTCATTCCGTCACGCTCGGCCTCAAGCCGTGCCTGGCGGGCCATTAGTTCATCAAGGCCCTTGGTAACAATGGCAAGGTTCGCCCGAAGGACGGTTTCGTCGAGTTTGACCACGATGTCGCCGGCTTTGACCTGCGCACCTTCTTTCACCCGGATTTCGCCGACGACGCCGCCCGTCTGGTGCTGAACCTTTTTGACGCTTAAATCGATCGCAAGCTGTCCTGGGGCGATTACGGCACCCGCGATTTCAGTCGTAGCGGCAAGGCCTCCAAGGCCTCCTCCAAAAATAACGGCAAGCGAGACGCCGGCGATCAGTTGCTTCCTGATGGCGTTCCGAGCAGAGCGGCGCGGACGGGTGTGGCCGGACTTGTCCTCGATCATCAGCATTAGCCCTGGCCCTCCCTGACGGCCTTCAGCTTCGCTGCAGGTGCGCCTGCAACGGCAACCGGCTTGCGAATGAATTTTTCAAAAACCTCGTCCTTCGGCCCAAATGCCTGCATCCTACCCTCGTTGAGAACAAGGATTTGGTCGATTCCGGCCAAAGCGCTTGGACGATGCGCAACCACGATGACGATACCACCCCGCGCGCGGACAGACAGGATCGCGCTTGTAAGCGCTTCCTCGCCGGCCGTGTCGAGGTTGGAATTAGGCTCGTCGAGTACAATGAGAAAGGGGTTGCCGAACAGCGCACGGGCAAGTCCCAGGCGCTGACGCTGGCCAGCCGAGAGCGCCGTGCCGCCATCGCCAACCTTCGTCTCATAGCCGCTGTCCAGCCGCAGGATCATGTCATGCACGCCCGCAGTCCTGGCGGCCTCGATGATCGCCTCGGCATTCGCACCGGGCTGGAAGCGAGAGATGTTTTCAGCCACCGTGCCGTCAAACAGTTCGATATCCTGGGGGAGATAGCCGACATGGTTGCCGAGTTGCTCGGACGACCATTGGTCGATCGCTGCTCCATCCAGGCGGATCGACCCCCGTACGACAGGCCAAACGCCGGTCAAGGCCCGCACAAGCGTTGATTTCCCGGACGCGCTCGGACCGATGATCCCCAGCCCCTGCCCAGCGTTGATTGCAAAGGTCACATCCTGAGTGATGACCCTGCGTTCGCCAGGCGCCGCGACACTGATGTTCTCGACCTTCAGATTGATAACCGGAGCCGGAAGCGGCATGGGATCCGGCTCTTCGGGCAATTGGCGCAAGAGTACCGTGAGCCGGGCCCAGCTCTGGCGAGCCGAGAGGAATGGCTTCCAATGCGCGATCGACAACTCGACCGGCTGAAGAGCACGAGACAGCAGGACCGAGCAGGCAATGATTGCGCCGGAGCTCACCTCCTGATGGATCGCAAGATATGCGCCAACGCCCAGCACAAGCGACTGCAACATCATCCGCAGTGTGCGGGACAAGGTCCCCAGGCTACCGGCAATGTCTGAAGCGCGCAGATTAGCGTCCAGATGGTCGAGGTGCGTCGATGACCACCGGGCGCCGAGCCGCTTGCCCATACCCATGGCCCGAATGACTTCCGCATTGCGGCGGGTCAATTCAGTCATTGCGTTCCGCGCCGCCAGAAGCGTCGTCGAGTTTCGGGCCGGCTCTTTGGTCATGCGCTCAGCCGTGAGCGTTAGAGCGACTAGAATTGTGCACCCAATCAGCGCCGTCATGCCGATCCAAAAATGGAACATGAACGAGATAATGAGGTACAAAGGCATCCAGGGCAGATCGAAGAGTGCAGTCGGTCCAGCGCTGCCCATGAAACTGCGAACCTGGTCGAGGTCGCGGAGGGGTTGCAGTCCGTCGCCGTTCGTCTTCGTTACCAGGGGTAGCCGGAGGATGGCGTTGTAGACGCGATTGCCGAAGATCTCATCGAGGCCCGCGCCGACATTGGAGAGAACCCGGCTCCGGATGAATTCGAGCCCGCCTTGCAGGGCAAACAGACCGATCACGATGATCGAAAGTCCAACCAACGTCGGAACACTCTTACTCGGTAGAACCCGGTCGTAGACCTCAAGCATATAAACGGTGCCTGTGAGGGTCAGTACGTTTACAACAGCGCTCATCAGGCCAACACCGATGAAGGCGCCCTTATAAGATCTTACGAATGCGGCAAGTTCCGAAGTAGCGGAGCCGCGTGCCGGGTCCATCGCGCTCAATCTTCTAATTCCTTCTTTTGGCTAGGTGCCTTGTAATCTCTGCCAATCAGGCTGTAATCCGCACAACCGCGTAAATAATTAACCATGGGACGCAGCGTGACCATCACTGTAGGAGTGAAGTGTTACATTCTGGTTCACCGGAATTGGTTCAAAACTCAACACAATTCCAACCGGCGGCGATGATTGTTTGTTCATTGGTGCCAACCGAAAACTTTACCGTTAAGGTTGCGCCACGCCTGTTCTTCTCGTTTACGACTGCGACCTTTTCGAGACCAGCAACTTACCTGCCGAGCAGAGACGACAGCGACCCTTGGCCAGCCCATCCATTATATCGGGACATCACGTTCGATGGACATCCTCTTCGTCCACAATCATTTCCCCGGACAGTTCTCCCATCTCGCGCGCCATTTCATGGCGGAAGGCCGGCATCGTGTATTCGCTATCTCGGGAGAAGGCTCGCCCGGAATGCCCGGCGTGAACCATTTGCGCTACCGCGTGTCACGAACTCCGCCGGAGGGTATCCACGCCTTTGCCGCACGTTTTGAAGTCGAAGCCCGCCGCGCCGAGGGCGCATTAAGGGCGGCGCTTGCCCTGCGCGAACAGGGGGCAAACCCTGCCGTAGTTTACGTGCATCCCGGCTGGGGGGAGAGCCTCCCCTTGAGAGATGTGTTCCCGGCCGCGAGGATCGTCGTGTTCTGCGAGTTCTTTTATCGGGTATCAGGCGCCGACGTCGGCTTCGATCCAGAGTTTCCAGCGAACGACATTGGTCGGCAGGTCAGACTTCGCGCCAAGAACGCTGCCCAACTCCTGGCGCTGGTTGACGCGGACGCAGCGATCTCGCCCACACGGTGGCAACACGGCCTTTATCCAAATTCATTCTCAGATCGCATCTCGATCGTTCATGACGGAATCGATACCGGCGCACTCGTACCGGGTGCTCCAGAGCAGTTCAGTTTACCCGGTGGCGAAGTGATCAATCCGGGCGACGAGATCGTGACGTTCGTCGCTCGAAGCCTGGAGCCCTATCGGGGCTACCATGTCTTCATGCGCTCATTGCCGGAAATCATGGCCAAGAGGCCGCAGGCGCGGGTAGTCGTTGTCGGCTCGCAAGGCGTATCCTATGGAGCCGCGGCGCCGGAAGGCCGAAGTTGGCGTGACATCTACCTGAACGAAGTTCGGGACGGGGTGGACGAGAGCCGCATCATATTCACCGGGCATCTCGATTACGCTTCATTCGTAGCTCTGCTTCGCCATTCCCGCGCACATGTCTACCTCACCTACCCGTTCGTTCTCTCATGGTCGATGCTTGAGGCGATGTCTCTTGGCTGTCTCGTCATCGGATCAGCCACGCCGCCAGTCCAAGAGGTGATTCAGGATGGCGAGAACGGCTTGCTCGTGCCGTTCTTCGACCGAAAAGCCCTTGCGGAGCGCGTTGTCGAAGCGTGCGCTGAGCCGGCGCAGTACGGAGCTATGCGGGCCGCAGCGCGCACCACAGTCGTCGAGCACTATGATCTGCGCAGCGTATGCCTGCCACGCCAGCTCGAGATTTTGCGCGGCTGAGACGATCAGGCCGCTTTCGAGTCGATCCGCGCTTCCGGATGTTCAGCCAGGAAATGGCGCAGAGCGGCCGTCAATTCCGCAGCATGGGCACTGTGGCCGCGTGCGAGCGCGTCGCGTATGTCGTCGACCATCATGCAGCGGATCCGCTCAGGGCCGTGTTCCAGATGCATCAGATAATCGGCCAGCGCCGCCGCGCCAATCTCGCCGAGGTGTTCATGCTCGGCTATAGCGTCGACCTCTTCGGCTGTAAGGCCGGCAAACGCGATGCAATCTTCCTTGCATATCATATCCCGTCCTCCCTGAAGCGGAGGCTGCCCGCGTCGCGCCCACCGCTCTAAACATGATACTCCCTTTCGACCTCGGTGTGTTGACGTGCGTCATTTTGGGCAGAGGCGCGCGGCTTCCGTCACCTGATTTCCCAAAAGGAAAAGCCCCGGTGCGTGAGCACCGGGGCCTCAAACTCGATCCCTGAGGATCGAAGTCTTTAGAAGTCGCGCTGTACGCGCAGACGACCCGACCAAGCGCTATCCTTGATGTTGCCGGCCTGAACCTGGCGGACAACAGACGGATAGTCGGATACCTTATTATACACCGCTTCCGCAGCGAGCAGCAGGCCCTTCACCGGGGTCCACTTCACGTTGGCGCCGACGCCGTAAGCCGTGAAGTCATAGTCGGTGGCGAGGAGACCGGTGATTGGGCTATAAAGGTTGGCGCTATTGGCCCCGTTGTACTGGCCATAGCTACCAAAGATGGCCGTCGAAACGGTCGGCGTCCAGTAGTGCTCAAGACCACCGACGATCGACCAAGTCTGAACCGTCTTCACGTTTCCGGCTGCGTCGATATACGCGTCATACGTCGTGCCGTTGACGGCGGAGACGTTCGTCGCGGACAGCGAGGACCAACCCGTGTAGCTGGAGGCGCCGTCAGCATACGCACCCTGCAAGAAGAGCGCATCGCCAGCCGCAAGCATCGGCAGGTTGAGCTTCACGCCACCCTGGATGGCGAAGCCATACTCGGTGTCGGGAATGATGGCACCGACCTGAGCGGCGCGAACCTGGTGCACCGCACCAGCCAACATCACCTGACCCCAAGGCTGGGTCCAGTCGAGGCGGGCGACGACGTCGGGAACGACGTGGCCGGCGTAGCCGACAACTCCGTTACCAGCGGCCGGTCCAAAGATGCCAACGCGGCGCTCCGTGCCGTCTTCGAGAGAGAGCGTGGCGAGGAAGCCATTGCCCGCATTGAAGGTATAGGCCAAGGCGTTGATCGCGCCGTAGTCAGAGCCGCGGCCGTTCGAGCCACCGCCGAGCAGCGAGACGCCGCCGAACGGAGCGAACTCGAAGAACGACGTCGCGATACGACCAGCGGTGATGCCGGCGAACTGGATGTAGGCCCAGTCAAGCGAGGTCGTGGTCGCGCCAGAGGAGTTGCTGCCCGAGTCCTTGGTCACATAGACGCGCGTCGTGGCGCGGACCGGACCCCAATCCGTTGCGGTGTAGCTGTCGAGACCGATGTAGCCACGAGCGCGGGTCGACGTGGTGTTCGACTGACGGCTGAAGGGCTCGTTGTAGAAGTAGTCAGCGCGAACGCGACCGCTCAGCTTGATGCAGGTATCGCTGCCCGGCACGTACCAGAAACCAGCGCCGAACTGCGAGCAAACGCGAACGTATTCAACCGGCGCGGCCTTCTTGGTCGGAAGGTCGGCGGCCTGAGCCCCGGCAACCGCGGCGAAGCCGGCGGCAGTTCCGAGGAGGAGGCTCTTGATGAGCTTCATAGTCGTCTCCTGAGTAATGTAAAAATGAAGATCCGGCTTTCCGAAACTCAACGCGGAAGACGCGCTGCTGGACGGACGACCAAACCCCCCTCGGTAGAGGATCCCCTTCTTCGTCTTGCGCCTGATGGCGCCGACTAGGATTGGCGACCCCGTGATGCGCCAAGGACCCCCCTGACCGCTGATCAAACCTACGCACAACCTTTGCCTGCGCAACCTGATTTTACACTTCTGAGGGGCGCTACCCGTTCTTGCTGTGATCATGTTGCAAAAAAGGCATACAACAACCCCTGGGCGAGTAACGAAAATGAGCCAGTGACCGCCGTTTGCTAAGGAATCATTAAGTTCTGTGGCCACAACGGCGTTTATCCAAGTCGAGGATCGCCGGTCTTCCGACATAATTCAGGATGCCACAGCATGGCTCCTTGCCAGCGACTCAGCGGTCGCTGCGGGCCGGTAAACTGGTCAGCTCGCCCGCATGGAGCGACGATAGCGCTCAGCTTTTCGAAACTGACGCTGGAATTTTCAGCCAGCGGCAGATCTCGCACCGGCATGAACTCAACGCGGCGGGATGCCAGGCGGCCATTCATGACGCAAGTTGTCAAAACAAAACCGCCGCGAGCAAGCTCGCGGCGGTCTGCAATCCTAAGAGTATTAGGTTCGACTAGAACTTGTAGTTCACGCCGGCGCGGATGATGTTGCCATCCGACTGCGTCTTGAGGGAAGCCTGCAGCGGACCGATGGCATTGGAGGTGTAGGTCTTGTCGCCGAGATCGTAGTAGAGATATTCGAGCTTGGCGGTGATGTTGCGGGTGAAGGCGTACTCGACGCCCGCGCCCAGCGTCCAACCCGTGCGGGTCTCAGACTGGCTGCCGTTCCATGTTCCGACGCCCGGAACCGTGAAGGCTGCATCGGCGGAGAGTTCACCGAAAGCGAAACCGCCGGTTCCATAGATCAGGAAGTTGTTGGCGGCGAAGCCGACGCGGGCGCGGATCGTGGACAGCCACTCAGTCTGGGTCTGGACCGTGCCCGAGTTGCCACCGACCGTGGTGAAGCTTCCGCGATCTTCGGCGTCAACCCAGTTGATGTCGGCTTCGACACCGAGCACGAACTGGTTGATCTGGTAGTTGTAGCCAGCCTGCAGACCGGCCGTGAAGCCGTCAGCGTCAAGACCGTATGCGGTCGGGATACCAAGCGCACCGAAAGCAGTCAGCGCGGCCGGGTTGCCGATGACATTCTGGTCACCGCTCGCCCAGTTATAACCGGCGTTCGCGCCGATATAGAAGCCGGTCCAGTTGTAGACGGGAGCAGCCATGATCGGCGACGGGGCCGGCGTCACGCGGGACGGCAGGTCGGCAGCGAAAGCCGGGAGAGCAGCCAAGCTCATAACGGCAGAGAGGAGAATGCGACGCATGGAAAGCCCCTTCCAATCAGAAGTTGAATGTAAGTGTTTCTTAGCGCCATGCCGCCGGAGATGTCGAGAGCCATTCTGCGCAAAATCAAACTGAAAATCCGCTCGTTGCAAAACAGCAACAGACAGACTTGGGAGCTCTGCGAAAGATTATGGTTTATAGATGGTTAGCAAACAAGTGGTCGGTAAGGCTATTCAGTCAGTACGATTTCGTCCTTCCGCGTCGAATATCGCTGCATTGTTCCTGTCTGAAAATGCGCTGACACACGATTGCCCCGATGTGCTGCGGTCGACAACACGGTACTTTGCAAATTTAACTCAGCCACGCTCGAGTCTACGATGAATTGACGCGCGCGGCTCTCAATTCACAAACTAATGTAATCTGGATAATTCGCATCCCTTGCACCGATCAGCGTCGGCGCGGCAGGCCATTGGATGTTGAATGCAGGATCATTCCAACGGACCCCAGCAGCCGATCCAGCCTCGTATCGCGCGCCCATCATATAATGAACTTCGGACTCTGCGTCGATCGTGAGGAATCCGTGAGCGCAACCATCCGTTATATACAGAGCGTTTCGTTCATTGGCCGATAGCTCGACGCCCCACCACTTCAAATATGATGACGACGTCCTGCGAAGGTCGACCACAACATCGAATATACGACCCCGGATGCAGCGCACCAGCTTCGATTCGCCGTGTGGGCCAGTCTGATAATGCATGCCGCGGAGCGTGCCGACCCGTGGGTTCCAGGAAAGATTGCTCTGGGGCCAGTCGGTCGGCAAACCGGCATCTCGGAAAAGATCCTCGTCATAGACGCGGGCAAACAGGCCTCGTTCATCGGCGATGGGGTCCGCTTCAACGAGGATGACGCCGGAAATCGGAGTTGGAATCAGTCTCATCAGGTATCTTGCACCGGTTCGACATCGGCCAATGACGGGACAGCGACGACGAATCGAGTGCCCGATGTCTTCAGATGATCGAGTTGACCCACGATTTCGTTCCGCAAGTTCCAGGGCAGGATCAGGACGTTTTTCGGCTTTGTCTGCGTCAAATGAAGTGGCGAAAGTATCGGGATCTGGCTGCCGGGGAGATACAAACCCTGCTTATGGGGGCTCAGATCCGCCACGTAGGCGATGAGTTCGGGACCGATGCCGCAATAGTTCAGAAGCGTGTTGCCTTTCGCGGCCGCGCCGTACGCGGCGACGGTGCGTCCCGCCGCCTTCTCGGCATTCAGGAAATCCAGAAGACCGGCGCGGATCGCCTCGACCTTCGGCGTGAAGCCTTCGTAGGCATGATCCGTATCCAGCCCTGCTTCAGCCTCGGCGCGACGAACATCCTCCAACCGCGTAGTTGCCGCGTGCGTGGCATCGATGCGGCAGCCGCTGACGCGCAGGCTGCCGCCATGCGTGGGCAACTCCTCCACATCGAACACGCGTAGCCCGTGCGCCGCGAAAATCCGCTCCGTGGTCAGCAGGGATAGGTATGAGTAGTGCTCGTGATAGATCGTATCGAACTGCGAGCCCTCAATCAGGCGCAGCAAATGCGGAAATTCAAGGCTGATCACGCCTTGCGGCTTCACGATTTCAGCGAGGCCGGCCACGAAGTCGTTGATATCGGGCACATGGGCGAAGACGTTGTTGCCAACGACCAGGTCGGCCGCATGGCCTTCGGACTTCAGCCGCGAGGCGGTTTGCAGGCTGAAGAACGCGACATCGGTTGGAACACCCGCTTCGCGAGCCACTTTGGCGACATTGGCCGCGGGCTCGACGCCCAGGACCGGAACCCCGAACTCCACGAAGTGGCGCAAGAGATAGCCGTCATTGCTGGCGACTTCGACCACCTTGCTATCGGGACCGAGCACGTGGCGTTCGCGTGCCGCCATCACAAACCGGCGGGCATGGGCGACCCAGGACGCCGACGTGGACGAAAAATAGGCGTAGTCGCTGAATATCGCGTCGGGCGTCGTGACGGCATCGACCTGCACCAGCCGGCATTCGCTGCAGACGCGGGCATGCAGCGGATAGCGCGGCTCCGGTTTTCCGACCTGATCCGCGTGCAAATAACTGTTGGCGAGCGGCATCTCTCCCAGATTCACGAACGTCTTGGTTAGCGGCGTTCCGCAGAAGCGGCATTCGGGGGCGGCATTCATAATGCGAGGGCCTTGCTCTGATCCAGCAATCGTCTTTCGAACGCGGCGATCTGTTCGAGGCATAGGGTCCGGGCGTCAGCTCCAGATTTAAGGGCTCGATGCCAATGGGCCGTCCAGTCGACCGTCTCTCTGAATCCCAGCACAGGCTGCCAGCCGAGCGCAGTCCGAGCGAGAGTCGAGTCCAGCGTGAGCAGGCCGGACTCCGGCGGATTCTGCCCCTCGGACCGGCGCCATGGATCTGGAAAGCCCAGGGCCGAACCCATTGCAGTAACGAGTTCTGCCACCGTGGCGCTGTTGGCGGGATCAGGACCGAAGTTCAGGGCGAGTTCCCTCGTGCGTCCCGTGGCAAGGGCTTCGGCATAAGCCAGGTAGCCCGACAAGGGCTCCACGACATGCTGCCAGGGCCTCACAGCGTCGGGATAGCGCAATTCGAGCGGCTTTCCGGCCTCTGCGGCGCGGATCATGTCCGGCACGATCCGGTCGGCAGACCAATCGCCGCCTCCGATTACGTTGCCGGCACGTGCGGTCGCAATCGGAGGTCCATTCCGGAAAAAGCTTGCCCGCATGGAAGCGGCGACGATTTCAGCGCAGGCCTTGGAGCCGCTATAGGGATCCTTGCCGCCGAGACGATCGGTTTCGACGAATGCCCTGCCCTTTTCTTCGTTTTCGTAGACCTTATCGGTCGTCACGACGAGAACCGCCTCGAGATCCCGTGACCCGCGCAGCGAGTCGAGCAGATTTGCCGTGCCCATGACATTGGTCGCAAACGTCCCCAAGGGGTCACGATAGGACTCCCGGACGAGCGCCTGGGCCGCCATGTGGATCACGATCTGCGGCCGGGCTGCCTCGACGAATGCACCGAGCGATGGGCGGTCTCGCAGGTCAATCGTCGCGGATTGAGGGCTAACCCCTTGTCTCGTCAAGGAAAAGAGGTTCGGCTCGGTGGCTGGCGCTAGCGCGAGGGCGAATACGTCCGCGCCAAGCTTCTCGAGCCACAGCGACAGCCAGGCGCCCTTGAAGCCGGTATGCCCGGTGAGGAGGACGCGGCGTCCCGACCAGAACTGGGTCATATGACCGCCCTAAAAAAGTTCCAGGATAGTAACGTTTGCAAGCTCAGTATCGATGGCCGGATAATAGCAAAAAGCTCCAAACGGTCTTGGCGGCTACATGGAGTTCTGTCAATCGCCGAGACCGCCAAGCTTGCCTTCGATTTCGTAATCCATTGTTTTGAAACCTACTTTCCTCGGACATAGCAAATGAAGTGCGTCATTCTCGCAGGTGGTTTGGGCACCCGCATCGCGGAAGAGTCCGGTGTTCGTCCCAAGCCCATGGTTGAAATCGGGGATCGGCCAATCCTTTGGCATATCATGAAGCTGTATACCCATTTCGGGATCAGCGATTTCATCGTTTGTCTTGGCTATAAGGGCTATATGATCAAGGAATATTTCGCGAATTACTACTTGCATAGCTCCGACGTAACGTTCGATATGCGGAATAATACGGTTGACTATCTTCAGTCGAGACCCGAACCTTGGCGGGTTACGCTCGTAGATACTGGCGACCAGACGATGACCGGCGGCCGGCTCAAGCGAATTCGCGATCACCTCACGCCGGGCGAGCCTTTCTGCATGACCTACGGGGATGGCCTGTCGGACATCGACATCACCGCCGAGATCGCGTTTCACCGGCAGCATGGCCGCAAGGCGACGGTGGCTTGCGTGCGGCCGCCGGCGCGATTCGGGCGGATGGCGGTCACGCAGAACACGGTCACTTCATTCGAGGAAAAGCCTCAGATCGACAGCGGGTTGATCAATGGCGGGTTCTTCGTGCTCGATCCCTCGGTGCTCGACGAGGTCGAGGGCGATGGCACCACGTGGGAGCGCGAACCCATGGAACGCCTTGCTGCTGCTGGGGAATTGATGGCGTGGCAGCACCATGGCTTCTGGCAGCCCATGGACACGCTGCGCGACAAGCAGACGCTCGTCTCGCTGTGGGAAGGTGGCCGGGCGCCCTGGGCGCTTTGGCGGGACTGATCAGCGCGATTCAAATAGAAGTCGAGGTCGAGATGCCATGTGAAGTGCCGATCCTCGGCACTGAACACAGGCGAAATGAGATTCCGAATTGAACAGCCTGCTGAATCGGGCCGCGCCGGCTCGGAAATGCACGTGTGCCCGCCTTCAGCTTCTACTTCCGGTTGTAATGCTCCGGCCCGCGCACCGAGGGTGGGTGAACCAGCTTAACCTCGCTGGGCTGCTCCGACGCGGCATCGCGATCCGGGAGGGGGCGATTCGTGGCCGGCATCTTTCGCAGCCGCGAAGGATACGCCGCCGCGTTGGCGCTGCGTCTCTGGTCGGGCGCCGATGGTTCGACCTGACACCTGGGAAAATCCAAAAGGCCAAAGTCCTTTAATTGATGTAAAGCCTGAATTTGAACCAAGAGCTGTGCTTTGTGTTGACGATATAGCCGTAAGCGCAATCATGGGGCGAGCGACAGATCCCGCCTTCCGGAGGACTATACGATGCGTGTCATCCTTTTAGCTGCGGCACTGACGGCCGGACTGGCCGGTTGCCAGACCGTGGAGGAATCCGCTGCAAGCGCGGAGTTCGTATGCCAGCAATCCGGGCTGCGGCCTGGAACGAACTCCTACGCGCGATGCGTGAATGCGAATTACGCGCAGAACCGCGCTCAGTCGGACCAGGCCGCCAACGCGGTCGCGCTCGGCGCGGCGGCGGGACTTGTCGGCGGAGCGGTGATCGCCTCCAGCACCTACGATAACGGCTATTATTACGGGCCGGGGTATTATGGCGGCCCCCGCTATTATGGCGGTCCGCGCTATTATGGCGGCCCCCGGTACTATGGCGGCTACCGCCGCTACTGACATCGATCGATCAGTCTCGAAGGACCGGCGAAATGCCCAGGCGTTCCGCCGGTCGAACCAACGGCTCTGGAGAACCCGCATGAGCTTGACCGCATTCCACCTTCCCGCAGTGTCGCGCCTGCGGGCGATTTCGGTCGCGATGCTGCTCGGGCTCGTCCTGTCGGCCTGCGGCTACAACACCATTCCGACTCTCGAGGAGCAGGCCAAGGCGCGCTGGGCTGATGTCCAGAACCAGTACCAGCGCCGGGCGGACCTGATCCCCAACCTCGTCGCCACGGTGCAGGGCTACGCCAAGCAGGAAAAGGACGTGCTGACCGCGGTGGTCGAGGCGCGCGCCAAGGCGACCTCCGTGCGCGTCGATGCCTCGCAGCTCACCGATCCCGAGAAGCTGAAGCAGTTCCAGGATGCCCAGAACCAGTTGTCGGGCGCGCTCGGGCGGCTGCTCGCGGTGAGCGAGAACTATCCGGACCTGAAATCGAACCAGAACTTCCTGGCGCTGCAATCGCAGCTCGAAGGCACCGAGAACCGCATCGCCGTGGCGCGGCGGGACTACATCGAGGCTGTCAGGCAGTTCAACACGACCTTGCGGACCTTCCCCACGATGCTGTGGGCCATGACGGCGTTCCGGAGCACGAAGCCGCTGGCCGAGTTCACGGCCACCGAGGGATCGCAGACCCCGCCGACCGTCAAGTTCTAGCGGATGTCCGGCAGGACGGGCCTTCGAAGCCTTGCCGGCTCCCCCTTCGCGAGCCCGCCTGCCGAGGGCTGGCGGGGGTTGCGCATAGTTTCGGAGCGCATGATTTCGGAGCGCATGACTTCGGGCCGGATGACTTCGGGCCGGATGATCAGGGGAGCGACCGCCCTAGCACTGGCGCTCGCCCTGCTCACCTTTTTCGTGGCGCTTGCGCACGCCGCACCCACCTACCCTGCCCTGACCGGGCGGATCGTCGACCTCGCGAACATCATCCCGCAATCGACACGGGACGCGCTCGAACCCAAGCTGCGCGAGCTCGAGGACAAATCGGGCATTCAGCTCGTCGTCGCCACGGTGCCCTCGCTGCAGGGATACGAGATCGAGCCCTACGCCAACGACCTGTTCCGGCTGTGGAAGCTGGGCGAGGCGAAGGCCAATAACGGCGTATTGCTGCTGGTGGCGCCGAACGAGCGGCGCGTGCGCATCGAGGTGGGCTACGGGCTGGAAGGCACGCTCACCGATGCGCTCTCCAAGGTGATCATCGCCAACGCGATCACGCCCCGCTTCAAGGCCGGCGACTTCGCGGGCGGCGTCCAGCGCGGCGTCGAGGACATCATCACCGTGCTGACCACCGATGCCTCCGAGTGGGAGAAGCGGCCGTCACTGCGGGTCGATGCCGCGCCGGCCGACGAACCGCTAGGCTGGCTGCCTATCGCGCTCATCATCGCCTTCCTCACGGCGCTGGTGATTTCGCCGGGATTCCGATGGCTGGTGCTGAACCTGCTGCTCAACATGGCCGCGAGTTCGGGGTCAGGCGGCGGACGCTCCAGCGGCGGCTTCTCGGGCGGCGGCGGGTTTTCGAGCGGTGGCGGAGGGTTCTCCGGAGGGGGCGGATCGTCCGGCGGCGGCGGCGCATCGGGGAGTTGGTGATGGTGCTGACGGACGCCGAGCGCGCGCAGATCTCGGACGCCATCCGCGACGCGGAGGCGCGGACCACGGGCGAAATAGTGTGTGTGCTCGCGGCGGAATCGCCGCCGGCTTTCGCGCTCCCGATCCTCATCGCCGCCCTCGCGGGGCTGGCGAGCCCCTGGCTGCTCGTGGCGATCACGGATTGGACGGTGCTGCGCATCCTGCTCGTGCAACTTGCGGTGTTCGTCGTCATGGCAGGCCTGCTGGGCCTGCCCCGTATTCGCCGGGCGCTCGTGCCAAAGGCCGCGCGGCGGCGCCGGGCCCACGACTACGCGTCGGAGCAGTTCATCGCCCACGGGCTCCACCGCACGCGCGATCGCACGGGCATCCTGATCTTCGTTTCGCTGGGCGACCGCTATGCGCGGATCCTGGCGGACGACGGGATCGCCGCGAAGGTCCCGCAGCATGCGTGGCAGAGCGCAGTCGACGAACTGACCGCGCGCATGAGCCGGCGCGAGATCGCGGATGGTTTTCTCGGCGCCATCGCCGTCTGCGCGGGCGTGCTGGAGCAGCACTTCCCCCGCGCGGAGGGAGACCGGAACGAGCTGCCGAACAGGATCTACGAGATCTGAAACGCTGGTGTGGCGGCTGCAAGGCGCGAAGAGTTTTCTGCCGACCCGACCCAACCCCTGAACGGCGGAGCTGCGGCTCGCCGGGCCGTCCATGGACAGGCTTCTCGGAGGCCGCACCTTGCGGGTCGCGGGTGGACGAGGTGCCCACCCGGTTCCTGGTATCAACCGGTTCTCGGCGTCAACCGGCCTCGGGGCGGACGCCGACACGATTGCATCGGCCCGTCCGCTCCAGGCTCCTGTTTCCGCATGATCTGCGCCGACGGTTTTCACCGGGCGGTACGATACGCTAGCGCGCGGCCCAGAGCATGCCGCGCCGCAGGATCGTCTTCATCTCGGGCACGTCGAGTTCATAGGCCCGGTGGCCGAGCGAGCAGATAGAACACCCTGCCCTCGCCGTAGTGCTTCTTCCAGACTACGGGCATGACGACGCCCTTGGCCCAGGGTGCGTGCTCGCCGCGTGAAGGTCGTCGTCGCCAGCACCTCGTTGCCGGGGTCGACATGCATGTAATACTGCTCGGAGCGGTATTCGAAGTCCTTGATGCCGGCCATGATCGGATCGTCGGGCTTCGTCACGTCGACCGAGTAGTCGATGATGTTGCCGGGATGGGCGACCCACTGTCCGCCGCACATGAACTGGTATTCCACGGCGTCGCGGAACGCATCGCCCATGCCGCCGTGATGGCCCGCGAGGCCGACGCCGCCGCGCACCGCCGCGCAGAGGTTCGCGGCCTCCTCCTTCTCGATCTTCGACATCGTGAAGATCGGCACGATCAGCGAGAGGTCGTGGATCGCGGGGTCGGCGAAGGCGGCGGTCGGTCGTCTCCATGCGGACGTCGAACCCCTCCTCCTTCAGCCATCCGCGCATCATGGACGCGCAGAGATCGGGGTCGTGGCCCGCCCAGCCGCCATAGACGATCATGGCTTTACGCATTGTCGTTGCTCCTAATTTGCTTGCTGGCTCAGTCGATCTGGCCGGTCGTGAGGCCCGCCGGAACCATGGCGGGACGCTCGACCCTGCTCTCGATCCTGACGCGGCGGCCCTCGTCCGACGACGTCTGGAACGCTTCCATGACCTCGAGCACATGGAAGGCGAGCGCGCCGCTGGCGCGATGGGGGCGGCCCGTGGCGATGCCCGCCGCCATGTCGGCGACGCCGATGGAGCGGTAATTGCCGTCCGCATGGCCGTGGGTGAGCGGCATGTCCTCCCACTCCCCGCCGGGCTTGGCCACCGCGACCTCGCCGCCGAAGCGGTTGGGGTCCGGCACGATGATGCTGCCCTTGGTGCCGTAGATCTCGATGGGCGTATGCCGGTGCTTGGGCACGTCGAAGCTCATCGCGATGGACACGAGCGCGCCGCTCTCGAACTCCAGCGTGCCGGCGACATGGGTGGCGACCTCGACCGGGATCATCGTGCCGTTCATCGGCTCGCTGGTGACGAGGCGCTCGCTGCGCGGGCGCGACGTCGAGCCCATGACGCTGGCGACCGGGCCGAGGAGCTGCACGAGGTCGGTGATGTAGTAGGGCCCCATGTCGAGCATCGGCCCGCCGCCGCGCAGGTAGTAGAAGCCGGGCGCGGGATGCCAGCGCTCATGGCCGGGGCACATGAAGAAGGCGCTGCCGGCGACCGGCGTGCCGATGGCGCCGTCGTCGATCAGCTTGCGGGCCGTCTGGTGCCCGCCGCCGAGGAAGGTGTCGGGCGCGCAGCCGACGCGCAGGCCCTTCTCGTCGGCGAGGTCCATCATCTTGCGCGCCTCGGCGATGTTCACGCCGAGCGGCTTTTCCGAATAGACGTGCTTGCCCGCGCGCAGCACCGCCATGCTGATGTCGGTGTGGGCGAGCGGCACGGTGAGGTTGATGACGATCTCGACGTCGTCGCGCTTCAGCAACTGGTCGACGCGCATCGCCGGCACGCCGAACTCGGCGCCGCGCTTCTGCGCCGCCTCTGTGCGCATGTCGGCCACGGCCCGGATCTCGATATTGGGGAAGTTCTTCGCGGCCGTGAGATAGGCCCCGCTGATGTTGCCGCATCCGATGATGCCGACGCCGACCGTGCGCATGAAACTCTCCGTGTCCTGGTTGGATGAGCCGCCGGCCGGGCCGGTGGCGAATGATGCTCAGCCCTTGACCGCACCCGCCGTGAGCCCTGCGATGATGTGCTTTTGCGCCAGCAGGAACATGAGGATGGTGGGAAGGATGGTGAGGGTGATGAAGGCCAGGATCAGGTTCCACTCGGACGAATATTCGCCCTGGTAGACCATGATGCCGAGCGGCCAGGGATACATCGCGTCGCTGTTCAGCATCACCAGCGGCAGCAGATAGCTGTTCCAGCTATGCACGAACGCGATGGTGCCGACCGTCGCCAGGATCGGGCGCGACAGCGGCAGCGTGACGTAGCGGAAGAAGTTGAGGTAGGAGCAGCCATCGACGAGCGCCGCCTCCAGCAGTTCCTCCGGCAGGTCCTTGAAGAACCGGCGCAGCAGCAGCACGCTCATGGCGAGGCTGAACGCCACCTGCGGCAGCACGACGCCGAGATAGGTGTCCAGCAGCCCGAGATCGCGGACCCGGATGAAGAGCGGCAGGATCGCCGTCGAGGCCGGGAACAGCAGGCCCATGGTGAGATAGTTCAGGAGCATGCGTGCTGCCCCAGAACTTGATGTGCGCGAACACGAAGGCCGCCATCGACGCCGTGACCAGCGTGAGGAAGACGGTCAGGGCCGAGATGACCAGCGAATTGAAGATGAGCTGCCAGTAGCGGGCCGAGAACAGGATGTCGCCGTAGTTGCTCCACTCCCAGACCTGCGGCAGGCCGAACGGATTGGTGCGCAGCTCGCCGAGGGACTTGAAGCCGCCCAGCACGGTGGCCAGCAGCGGCACCGCGACGAAGCCGACGACCAGCGCCAGGAACAGCGCCTTGTAGAGCGCGCCGAAGGGCGAGCCGCCGTCCGGCGTCCGGCGCGTCCTACTCATCGCGCATGAACCAGCGTTTGTAGGTGAAGGCGACCGTCACGCAGATGACGAACAGGATGACGCCGATGGCGCTGCCATAGCCGACCCGCATGCGCGTGACGCCGTGCGTGTAGAGGAAGCTCACCATCGTCTGCGAGCTGTCGGCCGGCCCGCCGCGCGTGAGCGGCATCACGAGGTCGAAGAGCTGCAGCGAGCCGACCACGGCGAAGAACACCGACAGCCGGATCGTGGGATAGAGCAGCGGGATGACGATGTAGCGCAATTGCTGCGCCCGCGTGGCGCCGTCGATGCGCGCGGCCTCGATGAGGTTGCGGTCCATGCCCTGCAGGGCGGCGATGAAGAGCATCATGTGGAAGCCGAAATACTTCCACACGATGACGATCAGGATGGCGAACATGGAGGTCTGCGTGCTCGCCAGCAGATGCGGGGCCTCGGCGCCGAACAGCGCGGTAGATCGGCGGCGAGCAGGCCGTAGTCGCCGTCGTAGACGAAGCTGAAGATCAGGCCCGTGGCGATCTCCGCCAGCACGTAGGGCATGAAGAACAGCATGCGCAGCGCAGACCGAGCCGCGGAACTTCTCCGCCAGCATGATCGCCAGCGTCAGCGCCAGCGGCAGCTGCACCAGCAGCGAGACGACGATGATCAGGCCGTTGTTGCGCAGCGCCAGCCCGAAGGCGCGCGTGTCGAACACGGCGAGGTAGTTGTCGAAGCCGACCCAGTTCGTGGGCCTGCCGAAGCCGTTCCAGTTGAAGCCGCTGTACCAGGCGGCCTCGCCGATCGGCAGGACCACGAAGATCGTGAACAGCAGCAGCGCCGGCGGCAGGAAGAGCAGGATCGCGGGGAGTTGCCCGTCACGTCCGCTTCGGCGAATTGCAGTCGCGGCCATCGAAGCGGTGTCCTCGAATGCGGCGGGACCGGCGGAATCGGACGAGGGCCGGGCGCGGCCTGGACCGCGCCCGGTTCGAGGCTAGCTCAGTTGCCCTGCTTCCAGGCGTCGTTGACGGCCTTGGCGGCCTCCTTCGGCGTCATGCTGCCACCGGCGATCTCGGCCGAGGCGTCGTTGATGACGCGGCCGACCGACGGTCCGAGCATCTGGTCGTAGAAGTTCTGGTGGAACTTCGACTTGGCGAGGTTGGCGGCGATGTTCTGCATGAAGGGGCTGGCGATGCCCTCGTCGGCGCCCTTGACGACGGGGACGATGAAGTTGCCGGCCGCCAGCTTGCGTCTGGACGTCCTTCGAGATGAAGAACTTGAGGAAGTCGACGGCCTCCTTCGGCGAGCCCTTGGTGACGAGCCAGCCATTGATGCCGCCGAGCGTGTCGGTCGGGTCGCCCTTGCCGCCGGGCACGGTGGGGAAGTCGAACCAGCCGACCTTGTCGTCGGTGATGCCGACCTTGTCCGCCGCGAGCGCCTTCTGCGTGTGGTAGAAGCTGCTGATGGCGAGCGTACATCGCGGCCTTGCCGTCGCCGAACGCGCCGACCGCCTGCGGGTTCTTGAAGCCGAGGAAGCCGTTCTGGAAGGGCTGCAGGTCGACGAGCTGCTTGTAGAGCTCGGCCGACTTCACGTAGGTCTCGCGACTCGAAGCCGCCGTCCTCGCCCTTCATCGCCGCCTCGATGGCCGGCTTGCCGCCGATGCGCACGGCGAGATGCGTCCAGTAGAAGTGCAGCGGCCACTTGTCCGCGCCGCCGACCATGATCGGCGTGATGCCGGCGCCTTGAGCGTCTTCACGGCCGCGAGCAGGTCGTCCCAGGTCTTGATCTTGGTGGCGTCGACGCCGGCCTTGGCGAAGAGCTCCTTGTTGTACATGAAGCCGACCTGCGACACGCTGCACCGGGATGCCGTAGTTCTTGCCGTTGACCTTGAAGGCTTCGACGGCCGCGGGGGCGAGCGTGTCGGTATAGCCCTTCATCGGCTCGGTGATGTCCTCGATCACCCCGGCCTCGACCTGCGACTGCAGCACGCCGCCGGCCCAGCTGTAGATGATGTTCGGCTTGTCCTTGGACTGGAGCAGCGTCGGCAGCTTGGCCTTGTAGGCCTCGTTCTCCAGGAACTGCATCTCGATCTTGACGCCGGGGTTCTTGGCCTCGAAGGCGCGGGCGGCCTCCTCCCAGATCTTGACCTGGTTGGGGTTGACCTCGAGGTGCAGCCACTTGACGGTGGTCTGCGCCGAGGCGATGCCGGCGGAGAGCGCGACCGCCGCCGCGGCGAGCAACAGGCGTTTGAATTGGATCATGGTCATCCTCCCTGACCCCGACTTTGCGCGAGGTGAGGAAGAGGGTTATCACCCCGTTTTGAGGTACGCAACTCAGAATGAGGCGCGACTGCGGACGGGCAACGAGCCCTGACACAAAAGCCTGCCTCGAAGGCGTAGACGCACCCTCCGCTTTGCAGGGTTCCAGCGCAGTCAAGCTGCCCCTTCGCCGGGCTGCGATGTGCGTTGCTCAAGCAGTCCCATGACCGCGGCGAAGCAGGGCTTCAGTCTCGACGGCGTTCAGCCCGCGCGACGGACGGCGGGGACGAGGAGGCTCTCGGCGGCTTCGCTCTCGACCCCGTTGCTCCACAGCACCCGGTAGTGATGGTCCCCGCCAAGCGAATGCGCATAGGCCAGGACACGGCCCGAAAGCGAGCCCGAACCCATGGCCTGCTTGACCTCCGCGCCGGCCGTGAAAGACGGCCACCGGGAACGGCGCTGAGGTTCCGAGGAACTCGGGAGTTGGCTCGGCGCCGGTGGCGGGCGAACCGTCGAGCCCATCGCTCCAGCGGCGCGAGGGCTTGGGCGGAGCTTTCGGATCGTCGATCAGGGCTTCGTCGCTGAAGGCCTGCAGACCCGCGAGAAAGCCGATCCGCGCGCTGGCCGGCAGATCCCTGGCCTCGAGGCGTGCATGCGCGACCATCCGGGCAATCGCACTGCGCGCCGCTTCGCGCTCCGGCTCCGTTGCACCGCGCGTCACGAGTTGCTGGATCCGAGCCAGCTTCCCCAGGAATTTCTCGGTGTCGGAAAACTTCAAAGATGCACTCCCAGGACGGCCACGATCCATGGATGCAAGTCTATTTAAGCAAGCGTAGCACAAACTCGGCAGTTCGGTTTACAACTTTGCAGCGCCGAAGCCCTCGATTGTCACAGGAAAACTTGAGTTTGTACGGATTATTTGACGACGTTTCGACGGAGTACCGCTCCTGTGGAACTGCCGCTGCGGAAACACTATTGCGATACCCGCTTCGATTCGAATATCGGATAGCGGGCAGCCTCGCCTTATTCCACCCGGACGACGACCGAGTCGGTTGCGCCTGTGGCGTCGACGACCGAGACCCGGGCAAAACCTGAGCCATCGGGCATCCAGACGGCCTGACGGCGTATCTCCCGCTGGGACAAAGGCACTCCGTTGACGAGCCAGGTGAGCGGCGTGACGCCACCCTGGGCCTTCAGCACGAGGGGCGAGGCCTGGGGCTGCGGGCCTGCCAGTCCGAGGTCCACACGGGCCCCATCCGGCGGGAAGGCGATCCTGAGGCTCGCGCCGGACGCCGCCGCGATGGTCATGGCGCGCCATCCCGGCGCAAGCGCCGCAGTGGCGGGGGCAGCGTCGCGCTGGTCGCGAAGAGTGCATTCGGCGGGGCCAAAATCGGCTCCGGCTCGCCGCCGTATCGGGCGAAGGCGTCGAAGAGGATGGGGGCCGCGACCTGCCGGCCGACAAGGCCCGGCACGGCGGAGCCGTCCGGCCGGCCGACCCAGACGCCGATCGTGACGCGCCGGTCGAAGCCGACGGCCCACGCATCCCGATAGCCGTAGGACGTGCCGGTCTTGTAGGCGATCCGGCCGGCCTGGGCGTTGGCGGGCGGCGGAGAGCCGCGCAGCACGTCGAACACGTACCAGGCCGATACGGGCTCGGCGATGCGGGCGGCCTGCGCCGATCCAGCAGCCGCAACCTTGCGCTGCTCCGCAAGGGTCCAGGACAAGGTCGGCATCCCGCCGCCCCTCGCGAGGCCAGCATAAAGTCGCGTCAGGTCCGTCAGCCGGATGCCGAGGCCGCCCAGCGCGAGCGCGAGGCCGGGCGGCGCTTCGCTGGGCACGACGATTTCAGCGCCCGGCATTGTGCAGGCGGGCCAGAAGCCTGGACGGGCCGATCTCGGCGAGAAGCTCGACGGCGGGGACGTTCAGCGATTGCTGCAGCGCGCGCCGCGCGGTGACCGCGCCCTGGAAGGTCAGGTCGAAATTCTCGGGCGCGTAGAGGCCGAAGCGCGACGGGCGATCCTCCAGGATCGTCTCGGGATGGGCGATGCCGTTCTCGAAGGCGAGCGCGTAGATGAAGGGCTTCAGCGCGGAGCCCGGCGAGCGGACCGCCTGCGCGATGATCCACGCTGCCGGCGCGCTCCTGCGAGAGATAGTCCACCCCTCCGACATGGGCGAGAACGGCGCCGCTGGCATTGTCGATGACGATCATCGCGGCCGACAGCCTGGGGCCGAGCGGGGCCACGCGCTCGCGCAGCAGGGACTCGAGGTTCGCCTGCAGCCGGGCGTCGATGGTGAGCCGGTGCAGGCGCGTCGTCCGGCGCGGCGCGCACCGCCGCTTCGGCGGCGTGGGCGGCGAGCATCGGCACGGGGCGGCGGGCCGTGGGTACGGGCTCGTCGCGGTTGGCGGCCAGGTCAGCGCGCCGTCAGCGCCGCTGAAACGGCCACGCGGGCCAGCACCCGGTCGCGGGCGGCGCGGGCGGCTCGCGCGAACCGGTCGGGCCGGCGCGTCTCCGGCGATTGCGGAAGCGCGACGAGCAGCGCCGCCTCCGCGGGTGTCAGCCGCTTCGGCTCCTTGCCGAAATAGGTGAGCGAGGCCGCGCGCAGCCCCTCGACATTGCCGCCATAGGGCGCGAGCGTGAGGTAGAGATCGAGGATCTCGCTCTTGGAATAGCGCCGCTCGAGCTGCACGGCGCGCACCATCTGCCGCAGCTTGGCGGCCAGCGAGCGTTCCTCGCGCGGTTCGAGCAGGCGGGCGACCTGCATGGTCAGCGTCGAGCCGCCGGAGACGATGCGCCCGTTGCGGAGCCGCCTGCCCCGCCGCGCGCGCCAGGGCCAGCAGATCGACGCCGTGATGGCTCATGAAGCGGCGATCCTCGAAGGCCTGCAGCATGGCGAGGAAGCGCGGGTCGACATCGCCCGACGTCACGCGGCAAGCGCCAGCGGCCGTCGGCCGTGGTGAAGGCGCGCAGCAGCCGGCCGTCGCGATCGAGCACGACGGTCGAGCCCTGCGACAGGCGGCACATGTCGAGCGGTCCGAGCTGCGTCGACGAAGCGCCACAGCGCCGCCCCGCCACCGACGCCACGGCGCAGCGCACCAGCGCCGCGCGCCGGCGGCGAGCCAGCGCCGCAGCCCGTCGCCTGCGTTTCGGGCGACGGCTCTTCCATCATTGCCGGCCCACGACCTCGACCGTGCCGTAGGCCGTGCGGCCGAAGCGCTCGGGTCGGTACATGTCCTCCACCGTGGCAGGGGGATGCACGTAGCGGCCCGGGCGCCACGGCGCGCACGACATAGGCGAGCGTGAAGAAGGCGGGCTGCCTGGGCTGCCGGTCGATGGCGGCGACGAAGCGGTCGTCGCGATACTCGGCTGGCGCCGGCTCGACGTCGCGCTTCAGCCAGGGCAGGCCGGCAAGGCCGGTGCTGTCGACGAGGCTGGGGTTGTCGATCTCGAGCCCGGCGGGCAGCAGGTCCACGAGCAGCAGCCGCGCCATCTTGGCTTCGGTCTCGGTGACCTTCAGCGTCACGACGAGCCGGTCGTTCTGGCGGATGCGTGGCCGGGTCCACCTTGGTGCCGTCGAGCCTGTAGTAGCTGCGCTCGATGGCATAGCCCTGCGAGGCGGCAGGCTCCTGCACAATGGGGTTGCCCGATACGGTGACGACGACCTGCGCATTGGCGGAGCCGCCATTGCCCACGCTCACCGTGCGCCCCTCCAGCGCGGCCGCGCGGAAGGTGCGGTAGAGCGGCGCCGTTCTGGCGCACGCCGTCGAGGGTGAGCGCCATCGCATCGCCATCGCGCGAGACGGCCTGCGGCGGCCAGCACCATCCAGGCGTTCTCCTGCGTGCTGGTGGTAGGCCGACGCGCTGCGCGCCTCGTCGATCACGGGCTGGCGCGCTGCAACTGGTCGCGGCCGATGCCGGACTCGGCGGCGAGCGCGAGGATGCCGGCGCCGTCGCGCAGGCGCGAGCCGTAGTCGGCGCGCCAGGAGCGGTCGTCGCGCACCGCGCGCAGCTGGTCGATGGCCGAGCCGAACGCGGTCTGCGCGCGGCCCTTGTCGCCGAGCAGCGCAAGCGCCGCGCCGAGCTGCGCGCGGGCCAGCGGCGAGCCGAAGGCCTGCGAGCTTCGTGTCGGCGAGGTAGCGCAGATCGCCCATCACGGGCCGGCCGTTGCGGGCCAGCACGTAGATGGCGTAGGCGAGGTCCTCGCCCTTGCCCTCGGTGCACGTCGGTGCGTGTTCGCGACGGTGTTGCGCAGCCGGTCGAGCGCGATGTCGAGCGCCTTGCTGCGGCACCGCGAAGCCGCGTTCGCGGGCCCGGGTGAGGAAGTCCGTCACGTAGCTGTCGAGCCAGATGTCCGTGCCGTAATCCGACCGCCCACAGCCCGAAGCCGCCGTTCGAATCCTGGCGGGAGAGCACGCGGTCGATGGCGTCGCGGATGCGGTCGTCGACCTTGTCGTCGAGCGCCAGCGCCTCCATCGAGGCGAGCCGGTTGACGTAGAGCAGCGGCATGGCGCGGCTGACGATCTGCTCGGAGCAGCCATAGGGATAGCGGTCGAGCGCCTGCAGCAGCGCCGGCACGTCGATGCCCGCATAGGGCGAAGCCGCGACCGCGACCGCGCCGGTTCCGGGCAGGAAATCGGCGAGCAGATCGTCGATGAGACCGACAAGCGTCGCGCCCGGCGGCGAGCGGACGCACGGTGCGGCGGTAGACGCGTCGGCGTGCCCGGCTGCACCCGCAGCGTGAAGCTCTGGGTCGCGTCGACGCCCGGCCCGGTGAGGCGCAGGTCGATGGTGGCGGTGCCGATGCCGGCCGCCGTCACCGGGATGGACAGCGACGCGCGGCCGTTGGCGGCGAGCTTGACGGTGGCTGCGCGTGGCGGAGCCCGGCACCAGCACCGGGCCCGCGCACGTCGAGCGTCACGGCGTAGTCGCCGGCGGGACCCTCGACATTGTCGAAATCCAGGAAGAAGCGCGACTGGTCGCCGACATTGAGGAAGCGCGGCAGCGTGCCCGCGACGACCACGGGATCGCGCACGATCACGTCGGCGGAGGCGCTGCCGGCGCGGCCCTTGCGTCCAGGCCACGGCCATCACCCGCAGCGTGCCGTTGAAGCCGGGGATGTCGAAGGAGACCTTCGCCGTGCCGTCCGGCCCAACCTTGACCACGCCGGAATAGCGGGCGACCGGCTCCTGCGTCGGCGGGATCGCGTCGCCCGTGAGGCCGCCGCCGTCGCCGCCTGAGCGGATCGCGCCGCGGACGCCCTGCATGCCGTCGATCAGGTATCCGTAGAGGTCGCGCACTTCGGCGGAGAGCTGCCGCTGGCCGAAGAAGTAGTCGGCGGGGTCGGGCGACTCGTAGCGCGTCAGGTTGAGGATGCCGACATCGACCGCCGCGACGGTGACGTAGGCCTCCTCGCCCGCCGCGAGGCCCGCGAGCCTGATGGGGATCTCCAGCGGCGCGCGCGGGCGCATCTTCTGGACGCGTGCCGAGCGAAACCTCGATCTGGTGCGCCGCCTTGTCGATGCCGAACCAGGCGACGCCGAGGCGCGGCCGGGCATGCGCTTGGCGGCGGCGTCGAGCGGGCGATGCGCGAGCGCGACGACATAGGCGCCCGGCACCCCAGTCGGCCGACACGGGGATCTGCACGCTGTTGCTGCCGGGCTTCACGTCGACGACGCGCATGTCGCGGCAGCCTGTCGGAGATCACGGCGAGCGTCGCCTTGCCCTCGAAGCGCGGAGCGATGCGGACGTTCATGGTGTCGCCCGACGACGTAGGCGGCCTTGTCGAGCGACATGTCCAGCAGGTCGGGCGTCTCGGCCGTGGCGTCGCCGGACCAGCCGACGGTGAAGGCGACGCTGGTGTCGCCGCCCTCGGCACCGCCCGCGCACGTCGAGGCGGTACGTGCCCCACTCCACCGGCGCCGAGATGCGGGCGGGCGCGTCGGCGGCGATGTTCGACCGATCCGTCAGCGACCTTGCGCGTCGTGCTGACGGGCTCGAAGCCCCAGCGGCCGTCCTGGTTGAACCATTGGTAGCGCTTGTCGATGCGCACGAGCGACCACGTGGTCTGCGGGCGCGCGATGCGCTGCCCCTCGGGCGTGACGAAGACGACGTCGAAACTGGCGAGTGCCGCCCTGTCCGAGATCGCCGAACAGCTTCTTCACGCCGACAACGGGGCCCTTGCGGCCGGATCGGGATGACGACGGAGCGCTCGATGGTGCGCCCGCCGGCCTCGCCGACGCGCAGCGCGATCTTCGCCTCGACGGGCCTGGGCGCGTTCGCGTCGGGCAGATCGACGGACATCGTCGCGCGGCCCTGCGCGTCGGTCGTGCCGCGATCCTCGATCTCGCCCGCGACGTTCTCGAACTCCTCGTCCTGCAGGCCGACCTGCGTAGCCATCGAGGCCGGGAATGCCGGTCCTGGCCGACGGCTGGATGACGTATTCGCCGGAGACCTCGAGATTGGCGCCGGGCGCGCCGTAGAGATAGCGCACGGCAAGGTCGATCTGCGCGGGCTCGCCGGCACGCAGAGCCGGCTGCCGGCGGCTTCAGCTCGACGCTCCAGCCGCTCGGGCACGTAGTCCTCGACGAGGAAGCTCGTCTCGCCGATGGCGGGGCCCTTCGGATCGGCATAGGCCTGCAGCGCGCCACGTGCCGCGCGCCGCGCCCGAGAGCAGCGGCAGCGAGAAGCTGCGTCCGCCCTGCGCCCTGGTCGTCGACCGCGGCGCGGCGATACTCGACGCCGTCGGGCCGCGTGGCGACGATGGTCAGCGGCAGGCCCGGCGACGGCGACGCCCGCGCGCGTCGCGCAGCAGCGCGGTGAGATGCACCGTCTCGCCGGAGCGATAGACGCCGCGCTCGGTGTAGAGGAAGGCGTCGAGCCCGCTCGGGCGCGATCGCGGCCCTTCACGCCGCGGTCGGTGAGGTCGAAGGCGGCCTTGCCGAGATCGAGGAAGCCGTAGTCGCCCGCCCGCGTCCGAGGCGACGACGAGGCCGGGCGCAAGCCCGCCCTTGCCGCGCGCCAGGCCGGGATCGAACGCGACGTGCCCGTTCGCGTCGGTCTGCTTCGTCGCGAGCACCTCGTTGTTGCGGGCGATCGAGCCGGATCTCGACGTCCGTCGAGCGCGCCGGCGCTGGCGAGCGAGCGCACGAGCACATGCACGCCGTCGTCGCCGGAGAAGGCGGTGAGGCCGAGATCGGAGACGACGAACCACTGCGTCGCGCGCTGCGCCGTAGTCCTCGTCGGGGTCGCGACGCGGGCCGGCGCCCGTCCGGGCCGCGCCATCATCACGTAGACGCCGGGCTCCAGCTTGCCGACGGCCTCCATGCACGGGAAAGGCGGTGACGACGTCGCTTGTTGAGCTCGTTGCGCGACGTCGAGCGTGCCGCTCCAGATCTTCACGCCGTTCTCGTCGGCGAACTGGCGCGCCCGGTAGGCGCCGAGCTGGGCGAGGAAATCCTCGGAGCGGACCGTGGAGAGCAGGTTGCGGTCGCCGACGCGGAAGATCTCGGCGGCGACGCTTGGCCGTGTTGACCGAGACGACCGGGATGCCCTCCTGCCCGACGCGCGGCAGCACGTAGTTCTTGCCGGTGAAGCGGACCTGGGCGGAGCGGTCGCGGACATAGATCTCGTAATCGGCCGATCTTCAGCAGGCTTTCGCCCGACATCGGAGGGCAGGCCCTGCCGCAGCACGACGGCGTAGCGCTCGCCGTGCTTCAGGCCGTCGACGCAGAGCTGCGCGTCCTCGACGGAGACGGCGGCGTTGGCCGCGCCCGCCACGGCGACGAAGGGCGCGAAATCCACCTTGCCGCGCGCCAGCGGGTCGGAGAACTGGAAGCAGACGCGCGGCGAGGCGGCGTCGGAATCGACCTTGTAGTCGGCGATGCGGAAGCCGTGCTCCTCCCGCAGCGCCTCGTAGACGGTGCGGACGGCCGGCGTTGTCGGCCGAGCGCGAGGCTGGCGCGGTAGGCGTCGAGCGCGGGCCGCCAGATCTCGCGGCGTGCGAAGGCCTCGCCGAGCCCGGCGAGCGCGGCAGCCTCCTCCGGCCGGGTGCTGGCGCGCGTGGTAGGCGGCATAGGCCGCGACGGTGGCGCGCTCCTGGAGCCGCCAGCGTTCCGGATTGTCGCGCGGCGCGATGGCCAGGGCGGCGCGCGACAGCAGCAGCCAGGACGGCGCGAGCTTGGGATCGGCCGAAATGGCAGACGTCGCGAGCGCAAGCGCGCGCTGCGGATCGCGGGCGAGCGCGGCCTCGGCATCCCGGCGAAGCTGCGCGGCCTGCTTGTTGACCGCGCCGGCCGCGCCCTCCTTGCGCAACTGCTCCTCGAGGCGCACGCCGTCGCTGGCGAGATCGTCGCGCACGAAGGACTTGGTCTGGGCGAGCGCCGCGGCGCTGCATCCGATCGCGACGACCGTCGCAAGGGCCAGGACTCCGAACCGGGATCCGGCCATCAGAGATCCGGCCCAGGCCTTGAACGTGCGCAGCATGACACCCTCCGTCGCTGGCGCGAGCCTAGCACTGCGCGGATCGGCTGCAACGTTAGCGTGCGATTCTCGACCCTCTATCCGCCACTGAGTGCGGTCAGGATGAACACATCCGTACCGGGGGCGAGCGGCGCGTCGAGGGTGACGCGCTTTCCGTTGACGAAGACGTTCATGTGGCGGCGGATGGCGGGCGTCGAATCGCAGATGCAGTCGCGCATCCCCGGCCAGCGCTCGTCGAGCGCGTCCACCATTTCGCGCACGCTGGAGACGGCGAGGTCGAGACGCCGCTCGGCGGTCGGAAACGTAATGAGCAAGAGCGGCGCGAGCCGGACATGCACCGGCTCCGCCTGCGCGGCTGGCGCTTCACCCGACATGGCTGGACCTCCCCCCGCGCCGCTCAGCGGTCCACGACAAGCGTCTCGACCGACAGGATTGCCGGCAAGTGCTCGGCGATGCGGCTCCACGTCTCGCCCTCGTCGGCGCTGCCGTAGAGTTCGCCCGAGGTCGTGCCGAAGTAGACGCCGGCAGAGGCCAGATTGTCGGTCGCAAGCGCCTGGCGGAGCACGCTCATGAAGGCGTTGCGCTGCGGAAGGCCCTGGCGAAGCGCGGTCCACGTCTTGCCGCCATCCCTCGTCCGCCAGATCGCGGCCTTGCCGTCGGGCATGTAGCGGCCCTTGATGTCGCCGTTGAGCGGCGCGAGGTAGAGCGTGTCCTCGTCGCGCGGGTGGGTCGCCGCCGGGAAGCCGAAGCTCGACGGAAGGCCCTCCTCGATGCTGCTCCAGTCCTGCGCGCCGTCATCGCTGCGGTACATGCCGCAATGGTTCTGCTGGTAGAGACGCTTCGACTTGCCCGGCGCAAGCACGAGGCAGTGCACGCACTGGCCGAATTCCGGATAGCGCTGATCCTCGGGATTGAAATCCGCCCGCGTGTTGCGGTTCTGGGGCTGCCAGGTCTTGCCGCCGTCCTTGCTGCCGAAGACGCCGGCGGCCGAGATCGCGACCCAGATCTGATCTTCGTCGTCGGGATCGATGACCATCGAATGCAGGATGAGCCCGCCGGCCCCCGCCTGCCATTCCGGCCGCGACGGGTGCTCGCGCAGGCCCGCAATGTGCTGCCAGCTCTCGCCACCGTCCTCGCTCCGGAACAGCCCGGCCGGCTCGACTCCCGCGTAGAGGCGGCCGTGGTCCTTCGCCAGGCTCCAGGCTGACTTCACGGGCGTCTCGCCCTCGGCATACGCCATGCCCTTGCTGGAATGGGTCCAGGTTTGGCCGAAATCGGTCGTCTTCCACACGGCGGGGCCGAACCACTCGTTGCCGCCCGCGCCGAGGATCGTTCCGGTTTCGGGGTCGCCGATGACGTGGTTCATCGGCCATGTCTCGCAGAATGGACCGCGCAGGTCCCACGACCGCCTGTTGGCATCGCTTTCCGCGATAAATACGCCCTTGCGGGTTCCCAGCAGCACCAGCACCTTCTCAGCCATCGTCCATCTCCGGGGGTATAGTTCGGAACGAAAATCGGGGGTCTTGTCTCAGGGCGCGAGGTTGACCATCCAGCCAAGGCCGAAGCGGTCCGCGACCATGCCGAAGCGGCGCGCGAAGAATGTCTCGCCCAGCGGCATGTGGACCTGCCCGCCCTCGGCGAGCGCGCCGAAGATACGGTCGGCCTCCGCCTCGCTGGTCACTGACAAGGAGAGGTACACGCCCCTGAAATCGGGCTGGCCGGAGCAGCGGCCATCGGAGGCCATGAGGGTTGCGTCGCCGACCTTGAACGCCGCATGCATGATCTTGTCTTCGGATCCGGGCGGCAGCATGCCGGGCGGCGGCTGGTCGGGAGCCTCCCGATTCCGCATCATCATCCCGACCTTGGCGCCCAGCGCCTGCCGGTAGAAGTCCAGCGCTTCCTCGCAGCGACCTTCGAAGAACAGATAGGGTTGGACAACCATGTCGCTCCTCCCTCGCTCATCTGAACTGGCCTGCGGCGCTGAGACTGCCGACCTGCGCCGGCGCATCCTGCATCACGCGGCAGAAAAAGCGAGCGCGGACTGTGCGGGGAATTGATCGGGCCTGATTTGGCTGGATGGCCCTCAAACCATCCTTGCCACCAGAGCCGCGTCGTGGGCTAAAAGGCCTGCCTCATGGGGTACAAGACCCGTCTCATGGGGTATAGGTGCGCGGGCGGCCGCCCCGGCCGTAAAGGTCAGCGCCTCCTCGCATGTCTCGAAATGGTTCCGTCGTGCAGCAGATCCGCTCATCCCTCTTCTCAGGCCTTTGGGCCCTCTGGACCGCGGCTTTCGCGCCGGTGATCCTCGTAATCTGGATTTGCGGAACGCCCGTGACCTGGGTGCGCCGGGCCACCCGCGTCTGGGCTCGGGGCTTCCTCGTCGTGCTGAATTGGGTCGTCGGGATCGATTACGTTGTACGCGGACGAGAGAACCTGCCGTCCGAGCCCTGCCTCATCGTCGCGAACCATCAATCGACCTGGGAAACGATCGCGTGCCTCGTCCTATTTCCTGACGTCGCCATCGTCACGAAGAAGGAACTGGTGAAGCTGCCGGTCTTCGGCTGGTTCCTGCGCAACTCGCCGATGATCATCATCGACCGGGAAAGCGGGTCGAAAGCCATTCGGCAGATGGTCGAGGAAGGCACGGCTGCACTGGCGCAGGGCCGCCCCGTGCTGATTTTCCCCGAGGGTACGCGCAGCGACCCGTCTGCCCGCGTCGAGTTCAAGCGCGGGGTTGAGCTGCTCTACGCCCGGTTGAACTGCGCGGTCATGCCCGTCGCGCTCAACACGGGCAGGTACTGGGGCACCGGAAATAAAGTGAAGTCCCCGGGCACGATCATCGTCTCGTGCCTCCCGGCAATCCCCGCCGGGATGCCGCCCCAGGCCGCGATGAAGCAAGCGGAGCAGATGATCCAGGCCGAACTCGACGCGATGTGATCGTGCGGGGACGGCTGAGATGATCCCGGACGAAACCGACCCTTCCGGTACCTAGGCTGCTAGAAGGTGGCCGCCGAACCGATCAAGTCGCGATATTCGGCTTCCGGCACTCCGTATGAGCATCCAGCCAGGGCCATCAGCCTTGCCCTGTCGCGAACGATGATGCGGCCGCGTTCGCCGCGCACGAGATGGTCACCCTCCAGGCAATGCATCGCCATGGTCACGCCGGCTCGCCGCACGCCCAGCATACGAGCCAGGAAGTCATGCGTGACTGGCAATGAATTGCCATCAGTCCGGTCCTGGCACATCAGCAGCCATCTCGCGAGACGGCGCTCGATCGTGCAACTGCCGTAGGCAAGCGCATTCTGGGTGGTCTGCGTCAGCGTGACCTGAACATAGCTGAGAAGCACCTGTCGCAAGGTCGAACTCTGGGAGAGCGCTGACGCCAGCGCCGCGCGTTCGATGCAGTAGCCCGACCCAGCGATCTCCATCACGAGGTCATGTTGTGAGCAGGCGGTTCCAAGAACACAAGGCAACCCAACCATGCCCTCGCGCCCGACCATGCCGACTTCCAATGTACGATCCGACTTCGCATTGGACGCAAGGACGGTGGCAAGCCCGGAGACTAGAAAAACGGCACGTTCGACTGGCCGGCCAGCTTTCTGAAGCGTTGCTCCACCTTTGATCTCGACCTCTTCTAGATCAGGAGCGATCAGATGGAGATCCTGGACGGGTAACGTGGAAAGCAGGCCATTTCGTCGTTGGCTAAGATGTTGGAAGCCGGTCCGGCCGAACGGTGCAGGCAGGACGAGCCCGCCTGCACGCCCGGTGGAAACCGGCGTGCCTGAATAGAATGGTGTTCTACGGTTCATGGACATGGCCAGCAACCTCCGCGCATGTCAGCGATAGTTGAGCCGTAGTTTAAGCGAACGCCGAGCACGCGTTGGTCTGCTGGCTTACATAGCCGAGACTTCGATGGCTGCTCAGGCGCGGAACAATGGGCGCTAGTTCTGAATCCGGTCAATCTGGACCACGACCGGTATCGGCTGCCGTGTTCGTAAATTTTGCCGCCCCGACTGCGTTGGACGGACGCGGTCCTAGCGCTTCGCGGCAAACCAGATTGTCGGGGGGCCGGATACGCCTGCCTTTTCCATTGCCGCTTTCAGATCGGGGCTCGAGACGAAGGCGCGGGCGGCTTCGATGGTGGAGAATTCATGCGTCACAGTCACGTCGTTAGGATCGTCAACCGATTGATAGACGCTTTGGGCAACAACTCCGCCCGCCTTCTGCATCGCGCCAATGCTGTCATACACGCGGCGCCACTTGGCATAATCGGCCACGGGGTGACGAACGAACATGGTTGTCATGGCAGTGCCCTCAATCTCCGGTCGCCGATAAGGTCGACCTTGCCCGGTTCGGCTTCAAAGCATGACGATAGTCAAGACTAAATGATACTGAATTTTTGGCAGCAACATCGCGCCGGATCAGGACGCATGCGCAACTTGCAAAGTAATGCTTCGACCGGATTGCTTCAGCCGACGCACTCCGGCTGTCCAAGCAGACGGTCGAATTCGCGCTTGCCCACGGCGTAGCATTCGCAGGAGTGCCGCTCGAGGCCACGGCGGTCCAGCACCGTGACCTGACCACGGCGATAATCGATCAGCTTCAAGCGCTGCAGGCGTCGAGCGACCATGGTGACACTGGGCCGTTGCGCGCCCAGCATCATGCTGAGAAACTCGTGGGTGAGCAGGAAGGTGTCGGATTGGACGCGATCGTGCGTCATCAGCAGCCAGCGGCAGCAGCGCTGCTCCAGATTGTGGAAATGCACGCAGGCCGCCGACAGCGCCACCTGGTTGAAAACCGCGTGGACGTAGCGCAGGAACACAGCTCGCATCCTGTCCGATCTGGCCAGCGCTTCCGTAAGGACCCGCGCAGGCATGCTCAGCCCGGAGCCCGGCACCTGAACATAGGCGCTCGTGGACGCCATCGTATCGCCGAGCAGGATGGGGAGGCCCACCATGCCCTCGTTTCCAATGGTGCCGATCTCCGACGCCGAACCGTCCATCATCGTGTTGACGAGCGACGCCACGCCGGTGATCGGAAAATAAACGGTCTCGATCGGCCGGTCCTGCTCGTAGAGAGCATCCTTGTACTCGAGCTTCAGCTCGACGAGATGCGGCATGAGACGCGCGAGATCGTCCTTGGCCAGCAAGGCAAGGAGGCGGTTGTGCGGGGATTGGTAAGGCTGATCCATCGAAGCTCTCTCGGGGGAAAGCCAATGGCCTACGCTATTCCCCGTGCGCCGAGGTGTCGAGAGGCGGCCTGGCGGGCCAATCTATTCCGGCGAGGCCACGCCGAGCAGCGCCTCGCCCTCGTTCACGGACAGGCTGGTCAGCCGGTACAGGATGAAGCCCGCGGTCTTGGAATGGATGCTGGCAAGTACCTCGCCGAACACCGAGCGGATCTCCCCAAGCAATTCGCCGGCCGCCACGCGATCACGCAACTCATGGCGCGGGTACCAAAGCCCGGATGCCGGCGCCAGCGGGACCCACATCGACACGATTTCCGTTGCCGCCGCCTGCGCCGAAGCCGGGGCAGGCGGTTCGGCGTCGAGCATGCCGAGATGGCGCATGACGTTGCGGACGCCATTGGTCAGCACCGAAACGCTGTCCTCGCCCCACAACCCGTTGCCGCTCATCTCCGCGAGGACGCCGGGGACGCCGAGCTTGAATGCCGCGTTGACGGTCATTCCGCCTGGCCCCGCCTTGACGATGACGGGGATGCCGAATGCCACGGCGAGGTCCATCGACACATCGGACTCGCGCGGCACGATCGAAAACGGGACGAGCGCCTCATCGAGATCGCCGCCGTGCAGGTCGAGATATGCATCGGCCTTGGGATAGGCCCGCGTGACGAGCCAGTCGGCGACGCGCTCGCTCGTGCTGCCGTCCGGCCGGCCGGGGAACATCCGGTTCAAATTCTTTCCGTCCTGGGGCATCACGTAAATGCTGCGCTTGTAAAATCCCTGCGTGTTCACGATCGGCAGCACCGTCAGGGTGCCCTTGATCTGCTCAGGCGGGATGCGCATCAGCCGGACGGCAGCCTCGATGGAGCAGAATTCCGACCCGTGCACCCCGGCCGTCACCAGCAGGCGCGGGCCCGGCCGCGTGCCCGCGATGACCGCGAACGGGATCTCGACATCGTCGAATAGGGTCAGCGTGCCGGATTGGCTGCCTGTCATGGTGTTCCAGAATTCGGCAGGGTAGCGCATAGCGTCATTCCTTCGGGCTGGTTCGAGCTCTTTGTCTAGCACCCCGCGCCGGGATGTTCACTCTGGGGTCGTGGCGAGCCTGGCATGCCCAGAGATTTCATCCTGGCCATGCCGCAACACCAATGATGATTTCTGCTGGAGAGCTGCCATAATCCCTGCAGCGCGGCACAGACCGCGCAGCCATGAGCGGATTTTGGGAGGGTGGTATGCTGGACATGACGCCGACGGCGCGGATGTCGAAATTCCTGGCGCATTTCGGCCAGGCTCTCGAAACAGGAAACATCGACGAAGCGGTCAGCCTGTTCGCACCGGAGTGCTACTGGCGCGATCTCGTCGCCTTCACCTGGAACATCAAGACCGTGGAAGGGCGCGAGCGGCGTCCGCGACATGCTTGTCCACACTGCCTGCAGCATGTGAAGCCCCGCAACTGGCAGGTTGCCGAGGGCGAGACGGCCACCGAGGCCGGCGGCGTCAGCGAAGCGTGGATCTCGTTCGAGACCGAGGTCGCGCGCGGCTACGGCCTGATCCGCCTGCAAGGACGGCCTGATCTGGACGCTGCTGACCACCATGGTCGAGCTGAAGGGGCACGAGGAAAAGGCCGGCTTCACCAGGCCGCTCGGGCGCCAAGCACGGCGTCAACCCTGGCGCCAAGAGCTGGAAGGAAGAGCGCGAGGCCGAGGCGGCCACGCTCGGCTTCGACGACGCAGCCCTACGTCGTGATCATCGGCGGCGGCCAGGGCGGCATCGCGCTGGGCGCGCGGCTGCGGCAGCTCGGCGTTCCCACCATCATCGTCGAGAAGAACGAGCGGGCCGGCGACAGCTGGCGCAAGCGCTACAAGTCGCTCTGCCTGCACGATCCGGTCTGGTACGACCACCTGCCCTATCTCGATTTCCCGAAGAACTGGCCGGTGTTCTCGCCCAAGGACAAGATCGGCGACTGGCTGGAAATGTACACCAAGGTCATGGAGCTGAACTACTGGACCAGCACCACCGCCAAGCAGCGCACCTACGACGAGGCCAGGAAGGAATGGACGCGTCGTCGTCGAGCGCGACGGCAAGGAGATCGTGCTGCAGCCCAAGCAGCTGGTCTTCGCCACCGGCATGTCCGGCAAGGCCAACCTGCCGAAGTTCAAGGGCATGGACCGCTTCAAGGGCGAGCAGCACCACTCCTCCCAGCACCCGGGGCCGGACGGCTATGAGGGCAAGAAGGTGGTCGTGATCGGCTCGAACAACTCGGCGCACGACATCTGCGCCGCGCTGTATGAAGCGGGCGTCGACGTCACCATGGTCCAGCGCTCGACGCACGCATATCGTGAAATCCGACTCGCTGATGGAAATCGGGCTGGGCGATCTCTATTCCGAGCGCGCGGTGCAGGCGGGCATGACGACAGCGAAGGCGGACCTCATCTTCGCCTCGCTGCCCTACCGCATTCTGCAGCGACTTCCAGAAGCCGGTCTACGACAAGATCCGCGAGGTCGACGCCGACTTCTACAAGCAGCTCGAGAGCGGCAGGCTTCAAGCTCGACTTCGGCGCCGACGATTCCGGCCTGTTCATGAAGTATCTGCGCCGCGGCTCGGGCTATTACATCGACATCGGCGCCTCGCAGCTGATCATCGACGGCAAGATCAAGCTGGTGTCCGGACAGGTGCAGGAGATCACCGAAACCGGCGTCCTCCTCGACAGCGGGCAGGAGATCCCGGCCGACGTCATCGTCTACGCCACCGGCTACGGCTCGATGAACGGCTGGGTGGCCGACCTCGCCGGGCAGGACATGGCCGACAAGGTCGGCAAGGTCTGGGGCCTCGGCTCCGACACGCCCAAGGACCCCGGCCCCTGGGAAGGCGAGCAGCGCAACATGTGGAAGCCGACCCAGCAGGAGGCCCTCTGGTTCCACGGCGGCAACCTCCACCAGTCGCGCCACTACTCGCAGTTCCTGTCGCTGCAGCTCAAGGCGCGCATGGAAGGCATCCCGACGCCCGTCTACGGGCTGCAACCGACGCATCACAAGGGGTGAGGACGGGGCCGCTCGTAACCGTCAATCCGGCCCAGGCACTCCTGCCCCACCGCGGATCGGCCGCGGTGGGTTCGTTTGGCCAAATCGCGTCGAGCCCGTTCACCGCTGCCGGCCTCCGCGCCTCCAGCGCGCCCACCCCTCGCACCAGGTCACTCCGTCCGTCAGTCGCCACCTTTCGGCGGCGCGCGCGGCGCGGGCCGGTCCGCGACCTTGGGGCGAGCACGCCGATCCCGCACCGCTCCAGCGCCAGCCCGCTCTTGGGTTTGTTTTGCCAAATCGCGTGGCGCGACCTCCTGGCGCGCATCGTCCCGCGAGACCTCCCCCAACACTGGCCCAGCCCCTGCAGGGCCCGGCGGCACCGGCCCCGCCCCGGCACCCGTCAGCTGGTGGCTTTGTTTCGCCAACTGGCGGCGGGTGCGTTCCTGGCGCGCGCCTTCACGCATCGCCTCCAACGACAGCGACGTAAAGCCCGCAGGGCCCGGCGGGACCGCCGCTGCCTCGGTACCCTTCAGTGGGTGGCTTTGTTTTGCCAACTGGCGACGCGCCTGCTCCTGGCGCGCGCCTTGCCCTGTCGCCTCTAAAGATGGCGCACTTTCAGTGTGGTCCGGTGCTGATTGCGCCGCAGTCGCGTCCAACGGCTGGTGGCTTCGTTTCGCCGACGCAGTGTCTGCGGCAGCCCGCCCGGCGGGCTTCGTCATGACGGCACGCCGATTGATCAGGTGATTTGGTACAAGGCCCTGCGCCACAAGCCGCGCGAACAGTATCTTCGAGCCCTTGTCTTTGCGCCGGCCAATGTCGCGGAGCACGCTTTCGAGCGCGGGATCGCGCACAACGAGCGGCTCGGGCGCGGGGGCGGACGGGGCGGCGGTTGGCTCCAACGGCGCCGGAGCAGGGGGCTCCTCCCAGCGCGGACCGGCGCGGGCGATCCGCTGGCGACTTCCGGGCCGCGGTGGGCGGCGGGCGTGCCGCGCCGCTTGCCGGGCCAGCTTTTCTCCTTCAGCGAGCAGGCGCGCCTCCGCCGCCTTAAAGGTCGCCGCCGCCCGCGCTGCCGCGGCCGCCTCCTGCTTGGCCCGCAGGCGCTCGCGATCGGGTTCGAGGAGGGCGGCGTCGAAGGCCAGCAGCGCCTTGCGCCGGCGCGACTGGGCCCGCTTCAAATAGCGCTCGAGCCGGTCCCAGGCGGGACGCGCTCCAGCGAGACGCCGGACGATGGCCTCGGGGTCGCTGGGCCAGTCCCGCCACAGCGCCGCGCGGGCCTCGCGCACGCGGGCCAGGTCAAACTCCGCCTCCGCCCAGTCCTGGGCCAGCTCCAGCAACAGCGGGCTGGCCCCGGGCCCGGCCCAGGCGCGGGCCTGCGCACCAATGACGCGCGCCGTCTCGCCGTCGAGCGGGGCGGCGACGGACAGGCCGTGGCGGCGCGCATTGGCGGCGCTGATCGCCTTGCCGGCAACGCTGCGCGGTCCGGTCGAGCGCTGGGCGTTGCGCCGGTTGGCGGCGATCTTGCGCGCACTGACCTTGCGGCGCGGCAGGTCGGGCGCGTATGGCGCGACTATGCTCATGCTGCCGTCCCGCCGCCCCGTGTTGTCCTGGCCCCCTTCCCTGACCTCGCCCCGCGCGCTGGCCGGGACGGGGACTGCGGGGACGGGCAATTGGTCCGCGATGGGGCCATGCAGGGCTGTCCAGCGGAGGGCTGGGCGGGGTTGCGGACGAGTGGATCAGCGTTGGCGAGCCCGTCTGCGGACAGGGCGGTGTCGGGCCCGTCGGGGACGAGCGGCCCCTCCTCAGCCGGCACCGGAGGCGGGGCATCGCCAGCGGCGTCCGCCGGCCCTTTTGGCTCAGACTGATGTTGGGACAGGCGGCCCGCCTCATTTCCTTCCTTGCCCGCCGCACGGTAGGGTTCGACTCAAGGGATCATCGTCGGCGGGGACCGGGATGGGGACGTAGGGCGTCGGCGGCCGCAGAACGATAGCGTCGGCCTCGATCATGCCGAAGCTCCGCAGGACCTGGGCACGCAGCAGGCGGCGGTCCTGCAACGCCTGAAGGGCAATGCGAACCGTATTGCGGGCGTGTTTGAGATGGACATTGAGCCAGTCGAACTCGTCCTTGTGCTGGCGCAGGGTGTGCATGTCCACCAGCGCGCCATTGGGGTCGAGCTCGGCCAGATGGCGTGCCACGGCCTCCTGCGCTGGCGCCTCGCCGCGACGCCACGCGACGATCAGCAGGGCAAGCTCGTTCGCCCCGTAGAAGGGGGCCAGAACGGCCCTGATGCCGTCATAACGATAGGCCTCCAGCAACGTGGCGCGCAGGCGCGACCAGTGCGCGACCTCACAGAGGGCGTCGATGGCGTCGCGCACCAGCGCCTCCTCGACGAGGCCCTTGGGGCTTGCCTCCTCAAAGAGCCGATCGCTGATCTGAGCGCGAAGCGCCGGATCCTCGCCTGGCAGCAAAGGCGGACCGGGTTGATCCTGGCGACCCAGCGCTGGGGGGTCGGCCGGGCGCGGTCCGCCCGGATCTGGCAGGGGCCCGGCCGAGGCGGCAGCAACCGGATCAAGGCGGGGCGCGCTGGCCCGCCGCACAGAACCACTCACGTGTATTTTCATCAGATTTGACCCCTTCTGCGCGCTCCTTCCGCGCCGTTGGATGGCTCCGGCGAATCCGCGCCGTCTCATGATTTGAGTCTCTAATGGAGGAACACAACGAGAACAAGAGGGGATTCCCTGAGGACGGACGCCCTCCCGCCTCCTGCTTTCTGCCTTCCGCCGCCCGCGCCCGGAGGTCAGGCATCGCCGTCGAGGATCAGCGCGGTGGGCTCGCCGAGCTCGACGAGGCGGGCCTGCAGCAGCGAGACGGCCACGGCGCCGTTGAGGAATGCCATGGGACAGGTGCAGACCGGCGAAAAGGCGTCGACGAAGGTCAGCGCCGGCGCGCCGGTGTCGCCGCCCAGGGCCGGGCCGATGGCACAGGCCGGCAAGATAGTCAAAGGCCGCGCGCTCGGGCGTCGGGCCGTGGCGCATCCACCACCACTCCCAGTCGTCCTGCGGCATGAGGGCGTCGAGATCGGACGAGGCGATAGTGCCGCCGCGCGGCGGCGCGGGCGCCCGGGCTGGCCAGATCGACCCCCAGCCCCGCGAGATGGTCAAACCAGGTCGGCGGCCAGGGCGGCGCCACCTCGCGCGGGCCGTCGGTGACGAGGAAGCGGTCCGGGCCGTCGGGGTCACATAGAGGCTGCGCACCGCCGCGGGCGGGGCCACCCACAAGGGTTCCTGCGTGGCCGCGACATGGCGCTGCACGCGGCGGATGAAGCGGCCGGTGATCAGGCCGCCCAGGCCGGCGACAAAGCCCCGGCGCGAGATCGTGGTCATGGACGTCCTCCAAACGCGGAGGACCGACGCGACCGGCCCCGGATTGCATGAGGGACGCCCCCTCACACCGCATCCCGCCTTGCGACGGAGACCACCTTGCCGGAGCAGCAGGTTGGTGAGGGCGTCGGCCCTGCTCGTGATGCTTGCAGGAGAAAACTAGGCGCGCGGACCCCCGCCCGCAAGCGCCGACGCCACCGTTGTGGGCGCGCCGTCAGCCCGGGCGAAGGCCCGCGCGGCTCAGCCCAGGGCGCCGCGCCAGCGCACGCCCGGCCCCTCGTCGGGCGTGCCGGTGAACTCGATGCCGGCGCTCTCGAAGGCGCGCTGCAGGTCGAGATGGCTCTGGGCGCGCCCGGGCGGGATGCCGTTCGACCTGCTCGAAGCGCTTGACGGTGGGCTCGCTGATCCCGGCGCGCAGCGCGGTTTCGCGCACGCTCCAGCGCAGCATGCCCCGCGCGGCGCGGATCTGGACACCCGTCAACAGCACCTCATCCGCCTTGCTTTTTCTGATACCAATGGGATCTTTTATGAGCTATATTGGTTCTATCGAGACGAGCCTTCCGAGGACCGACCCATGACGGCAAGCTTCGAATGGTGGCGCAACGCCCTGGCCGGCGCCGTTGGACCCCTGCACGAGAATCAGCCCCAGCCCGGATATTACCGCAAGCCAGCGCGACACGGCGAGCCGGCCGAAGCCATCGCCATCTGGGCCGAGGGCGACACGCTGCACGCCCTGCGCAATGGCCGCGACGTCGACCCCTGCGCCATCTGGACCTGGTGCTGCCGCGAGCCGATCACCTACGAGACCTATGTCGCCGTGGCCGAGCGCGGCGAGCCCTGGCCCGAGGCTGTTCCCGGCATCGGCCATAACAGCGGCGCCCCTCCGACGTTCACGGCCTGGGTCTTTGCCGCCGGTCGAGCCGGCTGGCGCCGCTGCGGAGACGTCCGCCGCGACGCGCTGCCGCCGACATTGCCGCGCACTGGAGCGCCGCCCGCGACTGGCTCGCCGCAGTCTGGGGCATCGCCAGCCAGGCTTAGGCCGACAAGCGCCGCCAATTTCGCCGAGCTGCTTCGGCGGGCTGGAGAAGCAGGCGGAGGACCAGCGCACGCGCGACAAGCGCCCGGTGCTGGAGGCCGGACGCGCCATTGACGCGGCGTGGAAGCCGGTCATCGCCGCCGCCGCTCGAGGCCAAGACGGCGATGAAGCCGGCGCCCGAACCGTTCCTGCGGGCCGAGAAGCGCCCGGCTCGACGCGGAGGCGACCTTGCGCGGGGACCGGACCGCCGACACGCCCCAGGCCGGCACGCCGGGCGCCGCGTCGGCCTGCGCGCCGTGCGCCGCGTCAAGGTCACCGACCGCGCCGCCCTCGTCGCCCTCTACGGCAGCGACGACCGCAGGTCTGGGCCAGTGAAGACGTCCACACGGTGCTGCTCGGCTGGCCGAGGCCGATTTGACGCCGGGCTTGTCCGTTCACGGGCGCCGCCCTGGTCGAAGATATGTCGCGGCCTGAGGGAGGCTGTCATGACCCATGCCAGTTGCTGTCGCCGTCGCCTGCCCCGACCCTGATCGCCGGGTCGCGGCCGCTCGCCATCGTGCCGCGCACGCTCGAGGAGGCCTCGCAGCTGGCCCAGGCCATCGTCGCCTCGGGCCTCGCCCCGCAGGGCCTCGACACGCCGCGAGGCCTGCCTCATCGCCATCCTGCACGGGCTCGAGCTGGGGCTCACGCCGCTGGCCGCCCTCCAGCGCATCGCCGTCATCGACCGCCGGCCGACGATCTGGGGCGACGGCGCCCTGGCTCTGGTGCGCGCCAGCGGCCTCTGCCAGTGGTGCGCGAGGCAGCTCGAGGGCGAGACCCCCGAGGCCTGGAGCGCCACCTGCGCGGTCAAGCGGCGCGGCGAGGGCAGGCCGATCGAGCGCCGCTTCAGCGTGCAGGACGCCAGCCGCGCCGGGCTGTGGGGCCGGCCCGGGCCGTGGAGCCAGTATCCGCAGCGCATGCTGCAGATGCGGGCCCGCGCCTTTGCCCTGCGCGATGCCTTCGCCGACGTGCTGGGCGGGCTCTATCTGCGCGAGGAGCTCGAGGACGCCGACGCTGGCGGGCGCTGGACCAGCCCCGCGCCGCTGCGGGCGCCCCCGCCCGCCCCGCCCGAGACGGCGGCCCCGTCCGCCGACGGGCCGGTCGACAGGCCCGCGACCCCGGAGGTCCCGGCGCACCCGCCCCGGCCGACGCGGCGGATCGCGGCGGACAGATGTCCCTTGGCCAGCGGCCAGCGGTCCGGTGCCGGTGCCCATGCTCCCTCTCCCGGCGGACCGTCCGTCCCCTCCCCGCCCGGACGCGTGGCTGCGGCGTCCGCCGCCTCGCGCCTGCTCCCGCCGCGGCGTCCGTCCCCGCGCGACGCCCTGCGCTCCCGCTATGCCCGGGGCTGGTCGGTGCGCCAGCCCCGCACCCTGGTCGCGCGCCAGCCGCTGCGCGCGCCGCCGCCCCCACCGGACACAGCGTCCGGTGCGCCCCGCCCTGCGCCAACACCGCATCAAGCAGCCGGTGCGGCCTCACCGGACGCGAGGTCCGGTCCAGCAGAGCGTCAAGCGGACAGAATGTCCGGCTCGCCCGAGATCCGACCGGACAGAACGTCCGGTCAGCAGGGCGATGGGGCTGCCGGCTCGGCCCGACCGGACATTCTGTCCGGTTCGTCGAAAAGTCACCGGACATTCTGTCCGGTCCGTCAAACGATCCATCGGACAGAATGTCCGGTGGGGGCGGCGAGCCGCACCCGCACCACGACGCGGCGCGCGCGGACCTCGCCGATCCTTCCTTGCTCGCCGCCCCTGCCGCACGCGATCCGGACCTCGTGCTGACCGACTACGACACCGCCCTCGCCTGCGCCAACACCCGCGACGGGTTCGATGAGATCGAGGCCGAGTTCGCACCCCAGCTCGAGACACTCGCCCGCGAGCCCCGCGCTTTGGCGCACCGCATCCGCCAGCGCCATCTCGCCCGTCTCACCGCCCCCCGCACCCCGAGCCACAAGGACCCGCAGCCATGACACGACCCCGCCTCACCACCCGCCAGCGGCTGCACCTGTTCCTGCGCGCCCGCGGCCAGTGCCAGGGCTGCGGCTGGCGCCTGACCGCCGGCACGCGCTGGGAGATCGACCATGTCGTGCCCCTGGCGCTCGAGGGCCGCAACCACGCGGACAATCTGCAGGTGCTGTGCGCCGCCTGCCATGGCCACAAGACCCGCCACCGTGACCTGCCCGCCATCGCCAAGGCAAGGCGCATCAAGGCCCGCCATCTGGGCGCCTGGCGATCCGCCCGACCCCTGCCCGGAGGCCGACGCAGCGCATGGAAACGGCTGTTCGACCGCACCGTCATGCGCAGAGGCTGAGCGAGGAGAGGGCTTTCTCACATTCGCGCGGGCGGACTTCAGGGAGTCCCATCCCGCCCGCCGCGAGCGTCGCGATGCGGGCGGCCGATCTGCAGTTGTGCCGCTCACGTTCTCCAGCAAGAAAAAGGCCCCGGA
>CAWGGK010000014.1:0-224738 GCA_963822165.1 uncultured Alphaproteobacteria bacterium | reverse complement strand
GGCTCGGGCACGGCGGTCGTCATGCAAGACTACGACAAGACCCGTTTCACCCATCTTTGATGCGCGATGCGGCAGCCGGACCTGCTCCGTCCGGCTCCGCTCACGTGTGAAATGGGATACGCCTCCATCCATCTCGAGGAGAACGGTATGAGCAAGCGCCCGCGGATCCTGATCGTCGAGTGCATGCAGGAGATCTCGTCTTTCAACCCGATGCCGTCGACCTTCGAGAATTTCCATATCGAGCGCGGAATGGAGATGTTGGCGCAGGATGGCCTGAACACTGGGCTTGGCGGCGCACTTCCGGTTCTTCGGGCAGCGGAATTCGAGATCGTCCTGACCATGGGCGCGCGCGCCGGATCGGGAGGCCTGCTCGCTGCGGCGGGTTGGGCGCGGCTTTCGGCCGAACTCATTCAGGCGATCGAAGCTGGCGCGGTGGGCGGTGTCGACGGCGTGTACTTCTCGCTCCACGGGGCCATGGGCGCGGAGGGCGAGCTCGACCCAGAAGGATGGCTGCTGCAGGAAACCCGGCGCATCGTCGGTGAGGCCGTGCCGATCGTTATCTCGCTCGACCTGCACGGCATCCTTACCGACCGCATGCTCAGGCAAGTCAACGGACTCGCCGTCTATCACACCTATCCGCACGTCGACTTTGCCGACACAGGCGAACGCGCTGCGAAACTGCTCGTGCGGATCGTCCAGGAAAGGCTGAAGACCACCATTGCCCGTGTCGTGATCCCCGCCCTTGTGCGCGGCGACGAATGCTGACGAAGTCCGGCTGTACGGCGACCTCATCCGCGAGGCGCAGCGCATCGAGCGGACGGCACGGCCCTAGCGGCGGGGATCATGATCGGCAACCCCTTTACCGACGTTCCCGAACTGTGCAGTCAGGTGCTCGTTTGCACGGCGGGGGACGAGGCGACCGCGAAGGCCGAGGCCACCCGTATCGCGGAGGAGTTCTGGCTGCTGCGCTTCCGCATGCAAGGAAAGTTCATTTCCCTGGAACGCGCCATTGCGCAGGCCGAGACAATTAAGGGGCCGGTGGTTTTCACCGACGCCGCCGACGCCACGTCGTCAGGGGCGACGGGCGACAGCGCCATCATTATCGACAGCCTGCGACGGGCCGGAACGAAGAAGCGCGTGCTGGCGCAGATCGTCGATCCGAAGGCGGCCGCGGCGGCGCACTCAGCCGGCGTGGGAGCCACTATCGACGTGACACTCGGCGGACGATCGACAAGAGCGCTTCATCCCATGCCCGTGAAGGCGCGCGTGAAGTTGCTCTCGGACGGAAGCCCGCGGCTGGAAACGATGAAGACCGGCCTCGACGCAGGACCGACGGCAGTGCTCGCATTCGGCACGTTTACCGTGGTTGTCTTCTCGAAGACGCTGAGCCTGTTCGACCGTGCGATGTACTACGCCAACGGCCTCGATCCGCAAGACTTCGATCTCATCGTCGTGAAGTCACCGCACACCGAATACCACATGTACGACCAGTGGGTTGAGAAGAACTTCAACATCGACATTCCCGGGGCAACGTCAGCAAACCTCCCGACGCTGGGCCACACGATCTGCAGGAGGCCTATGTATCCGCTCGATCCGGGGGTTGAATTTCGACCTCGGCCCGTCGTGTACGTCCGGCAAGGCTGAGGTCCGAACCGCCACAGACACCGCAGGAAAGTCACGCCGCCAGAAGATTGAAGCTGTGGATTTCTTCTATCTGGCCGCGGCCAAAGCTCGGCAAGTTCGCGGATGTGACAACCTCGGTAAAAGAGCGAACTGCGGGATGAGATTGACGACAATTGCGCCCGCCACGACTGCGCGGACGGACGGGTACAGGATCGATAGACGGATCCCTGAAATGGAGCGACCTGCCCTGCCCGCCTCGGCGCTACTCGCGGCCGTTCGGCGTGACAATCCCAGGCGGCGAACGTGCCCCCCGGTTTAGTGATCCTTGACAAACCGGGCCAGCAGCCGCCGTGAGAGCGTCTTCTCATCGGAGAGAGTGCATCCAGCAAAGCACGGCAGTACCAAGTCATTATCGCTGGCTCCTGCCAGCGCATCGACGAGGTTTATTTCACCCCGCGGGACAGACGTTCCGCGTCGGCCACGATCTGCAACGTGCCGACGAGGCTGGACGGATTGACGCTGATGGAGTCGATGCCCCAGCCGACCAGGGCCGCGGCGATCTCCGGATAGTTCGCCGGCGCCTCGCCGCAGATGCCCACATGCCGACCATTGCGCTTGGCCCCGGTCACCGCCAGGCGCAGCATCTCCAGCATGCCGGGATCGCGCTCGTCGAAATCGAAGGCCACGATCTCGGAATCGCGGTCCACGCCCAGGGTGAGCTGGGTCAGGTCGTTGGAGCCGATGGAAAAGCCGTCGAACAGCTGCGGCGAAGGCGTCGATGCGGATGACGTTGTTGGGGATCTCGCACATGACGAAGACCTCCAGCCCGTTCTCGCCGCGCTTCAGCCCGTTGCGCGCCATGGCCGCGATCACCCGCCGCGCCTCATCCTCGCGGCGGACGAACGGCACCATGATCTTGAGATTGGTGAGGCCCATCTCCTCGCGCACGCGGCGCAGGGCGGCGCACTCAAGAGCGAAACCGGCGGCGTAGGCCGGATGGTCGTAGCGCGAGGCCCCGCGGAAGCCCAGCATCGGGTTTTCTTCCTTGGGCTCGAAGCCCGCGCCGCCGATCAGGCCGGCGTATTCGTTGGTCTTGAAGTCCGACAGGCGGCACGATCACCGGGCGCGGGATAGAAGGCCGCGGCGATCATCCCGACCCCTTCCGACGAGCCGCTCGATGAAGAAGTCCGTTGGATGCGCGATAGCCCCGGGTCGCTCGCGCGATCGCCGCCCTGGCCTTCGCCGACGCGACCTTGGCGGGCTCGGCCAGCGCCATCGGGTGGATGCCGATATGCTCCTGGATGATGAACTCCATTCGCGCCAGGCCGACGCCCGCGCAGGGCAGCATCGCCGTGCGGAACGCCAGGTCGGGATCGCCGAGATTGACCATGATCTCGGTCTTCGGCTTGGGCAGGTGACTAAGGTCGATCGTCGTGGTCTCGAAGGGAACGGCGCCCTCATAGACTTTCCCGACATCGCCTTCCGCGCAGGAGACGGTCACCGTCTCGCCGGTCCGAAGTCTTCGAGGTCGCATCACCGGCGCCGACGACCGCCGGCACGCCGAGTTCGCGGGCCACGATCGCCGCATGGCAGGTGCGCCCGCCGTGGTTGGTGACGATCGCCGCGGCCGTCTTCATCACCGGCTGCCAGTCGGGCGTGGTGGTGTCGGCCACCAGAATTTCGCCGGGCTGGAAGGTATCCAGATCGTCAGTTGAGCGAGATGACCCGGCGACGCCGGTCGCGATCTTCTCGCCGACCGCCCGCCCTGCGATCAGGACCGCGCCTGATCCCTTGATTGCATAGTTGTGGACGCCTGTTTGCCGCGCGGCGCGAGGCGACCGTCTCGGGGCGCGCCTGAACGATGTAGAGATCGCCGTTCTCGCCGTCCTTCGCCCACTCGATGTCCATTGGCGTGGGCCGGCCGGCCTTCAGTGAATAGTGGTCCTCGATCGTGATCGCATCGCCAGCCAAGGCAAGGACCTCATCGTCGGAGAGGCAGAACCGCTGCCTGTCGGCCTTCGAGGTGGGCCTGTTCCGTGTCCTCGCCCGTCCCTTTCGTATCCGCGCCGTAGGTCATCCTCAGCTGCTTGGCCCCCAACCTGCGCGCGAGCACGGCCCGAAAGCCCTTCCGGAAGGTCGGCTTGTGCACATAGAACTCGTCCGGATCGATGGCGCCCTGAACGATGTTTTCGCCTAGTCCGTAGCCGCCGGTGACGAAGACCACGTCGCGAAAGCCGGTCTCGGTGTCGAGGGTGAAGATCACCCCGCTCGAGCCCAGATCCGAGCGCACCATCTTCATAACCGCGACCGACAGGCCCACCTTAAAGTGGTCGAAGCCGTTGTCGAGGCGATACCCGATCGCCCGCTCAGTGAAGATCGAGGCAAAGCATTGCCGGCACGCCTCGATCAGAGCCGCGTCCCCGCGAACGTTCAGAAAGCTATCGTGCTGGCCCGCGAAACTGGCGCTGGGCAGATCCTCCGCCGTCGCCGAGCTGCGCACGGCGACGGACAGCGTACCGCCGCACTGCTTCTTCAGTTCCCGGTAGGCCGCCACGATCTGGCGGCGCAGCGCCGAACCGCCTGTGGCCTCATAGACGAGCGCTCGGGCGGCGGCCGCCCGCTCGGCTAAAAGATCCACATCGCTCTTGTCGAGGCCGTCAAGCAGGTGATGCAGGGGCGCCCATGCGCCAGCCGCCGTCAGCGCGTCACGATAGGCCGCCGCGATGATGGCGAACCCCGGCGGGACCTTTACGCCAGCACCTGAAAGCGCGCCGTAGAGTTCGCCCAGCGAGGCGGTCTTCCCGCCCACCATCGAAACATCGCCAATCCCGAGATCGCTGAACCACCGAATATAGTCCTTGTCGTTCACGGCGGCCTCCTGCGCGGTAACGAAAACCCGTGCCCCGTTCAAGCCCTCTCATCGATCCGTATCAAAGGTGATCGAGACACGTGGCTCGCCAGCAGGCGTCCTGGGAACACGCAATACAAGCGGTTGTCAGACGCTCGATGGCGGCCTCAAGCAGTGCGAACCTCGGAAACTAGTAGCGTGCTGAAAGTTCTGCAAATCGCCTAAGGGAGGCGCTCATGGCAGGCTGGTGATATTTTACGTTACCGACTCCATCCGGAGGCCCGACTATCACCCAGACTCGGCATTGTCGCAGCAACGCTGATGGCCGCAGCCAACGCCGTCGAAGGAGGAAGTGGCGCCCTGTCGGACTTGGCCGCTCATGTCGAACTCTCCGAGAATTCTCTGCGTGTCGACCCCTTCGCCATGCGTTATCTGGGTGGACTGATCGACGGCTCAATCGTTACCCAGATCGGGGAGGCGTTGCCGCCCGTCGACATCAAAGCGCGCGTCCGGACGCTGGACCTTTCAGCTGCTTTTGCCGCACTCGGCCAACCTGCCGCCGCGACCGGCCTGCTCAATATGAATTTCGCTGCGCGCGGCACGGGCCGGGCAGTCGCGGCGTTGCTCGCATCGCTGTCGGGGTCCGTCACGGCGTCAATCCATAGCGGCCGGCTGTCCAACCGCGTTGTCAATCTGGCCGGTCAGAGTATTGTCTCATGGGTCTTTGAAGGCACGGTAGACGGCGGCGCTCCCCTGGTCTGTTTTGAGTTGTCGATGAACCTCGAAAATGGCGTCGGCAAGCTGCGAAAGCTGGTGGTGGAAACGGACCGGGTGCAATTCGTCGGGGCCGGCCAACTCGATCTCAAAACCCAAAGCGTTGATCTGACGCTCGTGCCAAGGCCAAAGGATCGCGAGCTGGTGGGCACTGTCGGCCCCATCGTCATCCGTGGTCCACTCGACGCACCCGAGGTGTCCTTGGCGAAGGGCAGTGTCGCCGGGAAGGTCGTAGGGGATACGATAGGACAGCCGTTCCGCGTCCTAGGCAATTGTCCCGCGTTGGCAGAGCATCGCGGTCCAGCCACCGTCCCTGCGTCGTGACGGCACCATTTTTGGCGTGAACGCATTCCGAGAGATGTTGGCGCGGAACGAGCAGTGAGCAGCTCTAACCTGCCACGCGGATCATTTCCTGAATTTATTGCCTCGCGAGGGGCATCCGGCGCCTCCTACGCCATACTGGATGCGAAATGATGTAAACACGTTAGGAGCGTCCGATTGCCGGCCACGATCGACGCGGCCTGTAGGCCGTGCGACCGCATCACACCTCAGTGATCGGCAATGGCTTCGAAGGGCAAGGATCCGTCATCTCTGCGATGCTCTCCTCGTCAAACTGGAGAGCCGCAAGTAAGGTCAGGTCTTGAGGCGGAAGCCGGTCCGGAACACCCAGGCCACCGCGGCGAGGCAAATCGCCATGAAGATGCCCGTCATGAGGACACTTACGCCAACGCCGACGTCAGAGACGCCGAAGAAGCTCCAGCGGAAGGCGCTGACGAGGTAGATGACTGGGTTGAACAGCGCCACCGTCTGCCAGGGCGGCGGCAGCATGGAGACGGAGTAGAAGCTGCCGCCGAGAAAGGCGAGCGGCGTCACGACCAGGGTCGGAATGATCTGCAGCTTGTCCCAGCTTGTCGCCCAGAGCCCGATCAGAAAGCCGAACAGGCTGAAGGTGATGGCGGTAGAGACGAGGAAGCCCAGCATCCAGAACGGATGAAGGATCGAGAACGGCACGAAGATCCGCGCCGTCGCCAGGATGACGAGGCCCAGCAGCACCGACTTCGTCGCGGCGGCGCCGACATAGCCCAGCACCATCTCGAGCGGCGAGACGGGCGCCGACAGCACCTCGTAGATCGTGCCGGAGAAGCGCGGCATGTAGATGCCGAAGGACGCGTTCGAGATGCTCTCCGTCAGGATGGAGAGCATGATGAGCCCGGGCACGATGAAGGCGCCGTAGGAGACGCCGTCGATCTCGGCCATGCGCGAGCCGATGGCCGAGCCGAAGACGACGAAGTAGAGCGAGGTCGTGATCACGGGCGCGGCGAGGCTTTGCGCCAGTGTCCGGATCCAGCGCAACATCTCGAAGCGGTAGATCGCGGAGACGGCGTACCGGTTCATGGCCGCCCCCCGACGAGGCTGACGAAAATCTCCTCCAGCGAACTCTGGCGAGTCTGAAGGTCGCGGAAGTCGAGGCCGTGCTCGCCGAGGCGCCGGAGCAGCCCGGCGATGCCGGTGCGCTCGCCCTGCGCGTCGAAGGTGTAGGTGAGCACCGTCCCGTCCTCCGAGATCTCCAGCGCCTCGTCCGCGAGCTCGGGCGGCAGGACGGCGAGCGGCTCGCGCAGATGCAGGATCAGCTGCTTCTTGCCGAGCTTCTCGATAAGGTTGGCCTTCTCCTCGACCACCACGATCTCGCCGCGGGAGATGACGCCGATGCGGTCGGCCATCTCCTCCGCCTCCTCGATGTAGTGCGTGGTGAGGATGATGGTGACGCCGCGCTCGCGCAGGCCGCGCACCACCTCCCACATGCTGCGGCGCAGCTCGACGTCGACGCCAGCTGTCGGCTCGTCGAGGAACAGCACGCGGGGCTCGTGCGATAGCGCCTTGGCGATCATCACGCGCCGCTTCATGCCGCCGGACAGCGTCATGATCTTCGAGTCGCGCTTGTCCCAGAGCGAGAGGTCGCGCAGCACCTGCTCGACCAGCTTCGGATTTCGCGGCTTGCCGAACAGGCCGCGGCTGAAGTTGACCGTGTTCCACACGGTCTCGAACATGTCGGTGTGCAGCTCCTGCGGCACGAGGCCGATGGTGGCGCGGGCGGCGCGGTAGTCGCGCTGGATGTCGTGGCCGTCGACGGTGATGCGGCCCGCCGTGGGCGTGACGAGCCCGCAGACGATCCCGATCAGCGTCGTCTTGCCTGCGCCGTTGGGCCCGAGCAGGGCGAAGATCTCGCCCCGCTCGATCGAAAGATCGACCGACTTCAACGCCTGGAAGCCGCCGGCATAGGTCTTCGACAGACCCTCGACAGCGATGATGGCTGGCACGGACAGGTTCCCTGATGCGACGGGCGGGACTCTGCCCCCGCAAGTCCGCGCGGTCCGTATAGCGCTTCGACGATGCCAACGGAACCCTGGGGCAAAACAGGCTCACCCTGTTCGCGCGACTGCATCGGAGGCGACACACAGGTTGGAACCCGCCAATCGGCAGTTCAGGTTGACCGGGACGGGGATGCCGCGCACCGTTCTGTAAAGACCAGGAGGACCGAGCGTCATGACCACTATCCTCGCCTACGGCGATAGCAACACGTGGGGCGCCAGGCCCATGCCCCCGGGCGCCAAGGCCGCGCGCTTTCCGCACGGTCAGCGCTGGCCGGTGGTCATGGCGAAGGCCCTGGGCGAGGAGGTCACCGTCATTGCCGAAGGCCTCAACGGCCGCACGACCTGCGTCGATGATCCCGTCGAGGGTCGTCACAAGAACGGCGAGACGCACCTGCTGGCCTGCCTCGAAAGCCATATGCCGCTCGACCTCGTCATCGTCATGTTGGGCACCAACGACCTGAAGGCTCGCTTCGGATTGCCGCCCTCGGACATTGCGGCGGGGGCGGGACGTCTTGTCCGCCTCGCGCAGCAGTCGGGTTGCGGCCCGGGCGGAGCCGCGCCGCGCGTGCTTCTGGCCTGTCCAGCCCCGGTGGCCACGCTGACCCGCTTCGCCGAGATGTTCGAGGGCGCACGCGAGAAGTCGCTGCGCCTGGCGCCGGCCTACCGCGAGGTGGCCGCCAGTCTCGGCGCCGCATTCGTCGACGTTGGCTCGCACATCGTCTCCAGCGAGATCGACGGCATCCACCTCGACGCAGGCGAGCAGGTGAAGCTGGGCGAAGGCATGGCGCTGGTCGTAAGAGAGGTTCTTGGAATGGCGTAGCGGGTTGCGATCATCGGCCATGAAGTCGCCGCGGCGGACCTCCCGCAGGGATGCCCAGCGTCGGTTCGGACCCGTAGAATGTCTCCTGCCGGAAAGCGCTTCCGCCCGCTGAACGCGCTGTGTTGCAACCGGGCCCGACAAATCCCCCGGCGGAAGATGTCTTGCGCGGCCGCGCCGACGAGGCCATCTCTCTGCTCTGAACCTCATCCGGACGTGCCATGCCCCTCACAAGCTTGTTGCTGAATATCCTCTGGATCGTGTTCGGGGGAGCGTGGATGGCCTTTGGGTGGCTGATCGCGTCCCTGATCATGGCGATCACGATCGTCGGCCTGCCCTGGGCGCGCGCCGCGATCATGATGGCGGCCTACACCCTGCTGCCTTTTGGGCAGACGGTGGTGCGGCGGGATCTGCATGAGGGAAGAAGCGGGATCGGAACGGGGCCTCTCGGAGCCGTCGGAAACATTGTCTGGCTTATCTTCGCGGGGTGGTGGCTGGCACTCGGACACGTCGTTACCGCGATCGGGCTCGCAGTGACGATCATCGGACTTCCGTTCGCTTGGGCGCACCTGAAACTCGCCGGCCTTTCCCTGTGGCCGATCGGCAGGACCGTCGTGCCGAGGCAAGAAGCGGATCAAGTCGGGCGAGGCACCCCCGCGCCGCGAACCTGAACACGGTTTGCCTGTACCGGTATCAGCCTTCGGGCTTTGACTGGGCCACATCGACCCACTCGGCGTTCACGAGTGCAGCCAGCCGGGCAGGGTCGATCCGGAGCGCCGCGTTCGGCGCGCCGGCGGCCGGCAGCACGACGTCGAACGTCCTCAACGTCACGTCCGCGAACACGCGGATGGCCCGGGGCAACCCGAAGGGGCAGACGCCGCCGACGGGATGGCCGGTCCATTGGAGGACGTCCTCCGCCGGCAGCATCACGGCCTTGCCTCCGAACCGGTCCTTGTACTTCCGGTTGTCGATCCTTGCATCGCCGCCGACCACGAGGAGGATCACCTCGTCCTTAAGCCTCAGGGACAGCGTCTTGGCGATCTGCGCAGGCGTCACGCCATGCGCCTCCGCTGCCTCCAGAACTGTTGCGGTACTCGTTGGCTTTTCGATGATCTCGATGTCAGGCGCGTGCTCTGCGAGGAACGCTCGAACGGACTGCAAACTCATCGTGTTGCTTCTCCTTGGGCTCCCGCCCAAACGCGCGGCGGCTTTCTAGACGGGATCGGATTGCCCGGGCGTTGCGATGCTCATGATCCGAGCGGCGGTGTGGAAGGCGAATCCGGTCACGTCCTCCTGGATCAGTTCGCACCCTCCAACATGAACACCTGCGCGCACGTCTATGCCCAACCTCTTTTACGGCAGCCGAAATCGCGAGCACGCATCGGACCACCCTAGCGGATTGGTCGAACAACGCCGGGAACCTCGGATGGCGGCTCCTATCCTTCAATCCTCGGGAAAGTCCGCATCTCCGTGAGCAAAAGGCCCATGTCACCCACCATGATATTGTGAGTGGCGCCGGGCGTTCCCAACCATTTGCCAAGTCGCTAGCAGGTTGCGTAAAGGTGCCTAGGTGGACGCACGAGGGTTGGCTGGTCCAGATTTCGGAAGGACATGCTCCTCAAGTACAGCAACGGGCGGAAAGGTCAGACAGTCTGCGACGTCAAAGAGCACCTCGAATGCTTCAATGGACCGGGTCGTGAACTCAATGGCCTCAGCTCGATGTACGTACTCAATCTGAGTTCCGAGGGTGCAGTGGGGGATCCATGCGCCTGGCCGGTAGTGCGGGTCGCACTTTGCAGAATCAATGCAGGCGTGAACTGCGGCATGCAATTGTATCAATGCCGGAGAGGGTGATGGACAGGCCCAAAGAACGATGGGATCTCCGTCGAAGAAGCGCAGGCTCGTGAAGCTAAGGTACACTGCTGCGGTCTCCATGCAGGCCTTGCGCAGAGCCACCTTCAGCAGGTCAAGATCGATCTCTTGGTAGACAGCCAGTGTGATGTGTGGCGGGTAGTTGAGTGCCGCCATCGATGGCACTGCTTCATAGACGGCCACCTGATCCCATAAAGCTCTGATGCGATCAGCAGTGTGGTTCACCGCTTTGAGGCTGATCGCACACTTCATTATGTTTCATCCCGATTGGCCCATATGCGACCGACGGCAGCCTTGCCCGCCTGCGTGGATCTGTTGCGGAGATCGCAAAGTCCGCTGTGCGAGCCTGCACGCTTTCGCGCCAAAACAGTCCTTGAGTGCGTCATTTTGGGCAATGCACCATCTTGTGAGCTACGTTCAGTTTCTTAGCAGAGACGGAGGTCGGCCGTTGAACGCTCTTATGGGCCGCTAGATGCAGAACGCCCGCGATCGCACCACGATTTTGATCATGGTGATGATTATCATGCTTGTTCGCGTTTGGTCGCAGATCGCGATGATTTATCCCGGGCAGAAGATGATCCTGCGATCCTGAATGAGCAAATCGCCCCCGCTTATCTCGATCCTCTCTCGGGCAAAATCTACCCGCTTGAGGAGCCTCGATGGCGCAGCCCATCTGGTGGCCCTCTGTTGCTTACTCAACTTCCCGGACTGGGCGAGAAGGGATCGATCTCGGGCTTCGATCGATCTGGCGGTATGCTACCTCGTTGCCCTTCTCAATCCCCGACCCCGTGACAATGGGCGAGGGGTTTACACCCCTCGTCCAGCGTAAGCTCAAGGGTACGCGGACCTACATGAAACTCGAATGGTTCGCACCAACAGGAAGCTTCAAAGATCGAGGGGCGTCGGTGATGATTTCCGCGCTGCGCCAGCAAGGGATTCGCTGCATTCTCGAGGATAGCTCCGGCAATGGCGGCGCGGCCATCGCGGCCTATGCGGCGGCCTGCGGCATGCACGCCAAGATCTTAGTCCCGGCCTACACACCAGCCGCTAAAACGGTCCAGATGCAGGCGTACGGCGCTGAAGTAGAACGGGTGCCAGGAACACGATAGGACACCTCTGACGAAGCTGTCCGTCAATCTGATCGCTATTTCTATGCTAGCCATAACTGGCACCCGTTCTTCCTGCAGGGAACGAAGAACCTTGCCTACGAACTTTGGGAAGATTTTGCATTCGAGGCACCGGATAACATCATCATCCCGACCGGCGCAGGCAGCAATGTTCTGGGGTGCGACATCGGCTTCAACGAGTTGGTCCGACGCGGCGATCGAGGGCTTGTCGGGGAGCGTAAGCGGCTGGGCCTGCGCAGGTCTCGCCGGAGCTCTTGGCGCACCCTCGCCATCTAGCCTGACGCGCCACGCAAGCATTGCCTCGGCGATGTTCTTCAGGTGCCGCGGACCCAAGCTATCGAAGACCAAGTCGACCTTGCCGCGGATCTGTCGCTGGGCATCGTCGGAAACACAGAACATCTTTGGAGATGGACGCCCGCACTTCTGGCTGGAGTTCATTGGTTGATCACTCCCGCTCAAGCACTCGATTTGCGGACGATGATATGAACAGCCCGCGCGCCGCCGGACACTAGCCTGCGTGTTTCGTCACGGTCTCGCAATGGATCAGGATCGATCCTGAGCCAGGATCTGAAATCGTTCTGCTTGAATTCGAACCAGAGCCTGACCACCGGACTCTGCTGCGTCATCGTACATCGAAATAAACGAAGGATGGGACGTTCGGCGGGGATCGATCCTTTGATCGTCGATGGGCATGCTTCTCGTAAATTCCGTGGGGAGCGTGACCGACGACGGCGTTTCAGTTGCTTTGGTTAGAGGCCGAGCTGACTTCGTGAATCGTATGATTTGATATTTGACTAAACCCTAATTCGCCGGCGCTCGCAGAGTCTAGTTTGCTTTCCGTCGCTGACCCGATCAGTAAACTCAATCCGAAGGGGTTCTATAGCGGAGTGGAGGTTCGTTTGGCGGCGTCTCGCGACAACGGGGTCATCCAGGCCGTCTTGCGGCAGGGCTGGCTCGCCAGTCAGACGGCCCAATTCCAGCAGGAGGCTTTGAGGCATGCGACCCTTCGGACCTTTGAGGCTGGCGACTATTTCCACCACGCGGGGGATAATCTGGGCGGCGTCCACGGAATCGTGAACGGAGGCGTTGGAGTCCTGGTCCCCGGTCGCGGCGCTGCCATCCGTCTCGCCGGCGTCCTGCGTACCGGAATCTGGTTCGGCCACGGGCCCGTGATGACAGGCAGACCAAGGGTCCTGACTTTCCGCGCGATGGAGGCGTCGCAAACGCTTTACATCCCACTCCAGGCGCTGCAGCAACTCATTGGTCTCGACCCGGCCTTCGCTCGCGCGGTCGGCTCCTTGTCGGACTTCACCATTGACTTCGCCATAGCCACCGTGGCCGACCTGCTCATCCCGGATTCCGCAAAACGGCTCGCCGCAGTGGTGTTGCGCTGCGTCGATGGCCAACTTGACGACGGATCGATGCAGCCTCTTGTGCTGCGCCTGCGGCAGTCCGAACTCGCCGAGATGGCCAATCTTTCCGAACGCATGGTCGGCCGAATCCTCAAGCGGTTCGAAGGGTCGGGTTGGACGGAAGCAGGCTACGGTGGCCTGACCCTCATCGATCGAAAGGCCTTGCTCGCGTTCTCTGCCGAAGATTGATTGGCAGGATTCTGACATTTGTCGGAGTCTCGCGCGACGGAACCGCGTACCCTCCCGACATTGCACGAGCGTCCACGAGCGCGTCTGGTCCGGCCGTAGGTTGCGACACGGGCCCGCTCAAAAGCCGAGCGAACCACGATGTGCCTCATCTGCAACCCGGCTTTTGCCGAGGCCTTCCGCAATTACACTTTCCCCTCGCGCCGGCAGATACTGAAGTCTGCGGCCGCGGCCACGGCCGGCGCCTTCCTGTGCGAGGCGGCGTCCTCCGCCCCGGCGCTGGCTCTGGAGGGATCCCTCCAGGACGTGGCCGGCCAGTTCGACCGCAAGGCGCTGCCGCGCGTCACGATCTTCCGGGCAAAGGAGATCATCACTCTCGATCCCGACATGCCCTCGGCAACCGCCGTCGCAGTCCTGGGCGACCGCATCCTGGCGGTCGGCTCCGTCGACGAGTTGAAACAGGCGGCCGGCGGCCAGCCCTTTGCCATCGACGAGACGTTCGCCGACAAGGTGATCACGCCCGGCCTGATCGCCCAGCATGACCATCCCCTCCTGACGGGGCTCACGATGGTCTCCGAGATCATCGCCATCGAGGACTGGGTCCTGCCCTCCGGCGTCGTGCCCGCCGCCAAAAGCCCCGGCGAGTATCGCGCGAGGCTCGCCGACGCCAACGCGAAGCTCAGGAACCCCGCCGAACTGCTGGTGACCTGGGGTTATCACCCCACCTTCCACGGCCCCCTGACCCGATCGGACCTCGACCTCGTCAGCCGCACGCGGCCCATCATCGTCTGGCACCGCTCGGCCCACGAGTTCATCGTCAACAGCACGGCGCTCGACGCTTACGGGGTCGACGCGGCCTTTGTCGCGGGTCTGCCGGACGCGGCCCGCAGCCAGGCAAATCTCGAGGAGGGTCACTTCTGGGAAGGCGGCATGTTCGCCGTCATCCCGAAGCTGCTGCCGGCCATCGCCACGCCGGACCGGCTCCGCCGCGGCCTCGAATTCGTCGTGGGCTACTATCACGCCAATGGCGTGACACTCGGCTGCGAGCCCGGCGGGCTGTTCTCGAAGCAGCTTGCAGGACGCCCAGAACGCGGTCTTGTCACGGCCCGACAGCCCGTTCCGCTTCTATTTCATCCCGGACGGCAAGTCGATCAGCGCCGCCTTCCCGAACACGACGATCAGCGAGACCGAGAAGGTGCTGAGCTGGGGCGAAGGCATGACGGCCATGATGCCCGGCGCCATCAAGCTCTTCGCGGACGGCGCCATCTATTCGCTCGCCATGCGCGTGCGCGAGCCCTATCTCGGCGGCGGCAAGGGCGAGTGGATCATGGAACCCGAGGTCTTCGCACGGGCCTTCAAGATTTACTGGGACGCCGGCTATCAGATCCACGTGCATGTCAACGGCGACGCGGGCCTCGATACGGTCCTCGACAATGTCGAGACGAACATGCGCCGCCACCCGCGATACGACCACCGCACGGTCGCCATCCACCTCGCCGTCTCGCAGAAGGACCAGGTCGAGCGCATGAAAAGGCTTGGCGTCATCGTCAGCGCCAACCCCTATTACGTGCGAGCCTTGGCCGACGCCTATTCGAAGGACGGGCTTGGCCCGGAGCGGGCCGACGCCATGGTGCGCCTCGGCGACATCGAGCGGGCCGGCATTTCCTATTCGCTACACTCCGACATGCCGATGGCGCCCGGCCAGCCGCTGTTCCTGATCCATTGCGCCGTGAACCGCACGACCGTCTCCGGCCGCGTCGCGGCGCCGGACCAGCGCGCCACCCGCCTCGGCGCTCTCAAGGGCGTCACCCTCAGCGCCGCCCACTCCCTGCGCATGGAGAACGACATGGGCAGCATCGTTCCCGGCAAACTCGCCAATTTCAGTATCCTCGAGGACAACCCGTTGACCGTCGATGCCGCGAAGATCAAGGACATCCCTGTCTGGGGGACGGTGTTCGAGGGCAAGGTCCTGCCGGTCGCCCGATCCAAGTGACGCGCAATCCGCTCTACATGCAAAGGGTCTCCATCGCCGCCATAGTCACCCTATCCAGACCAGAGGATAGACAAACGCAACACGATCAATTCCTGAGGGGAGCGACCAATCCATGTGTTTCGCTTGCAGTCCATTCGCCGGCGCCTTCGCTGAGGCCTTTTCGCGTCGCTCGCTGTTGAAGCAAACGCTCGCCGGGGTCGCCTTCGCCGGGGTGGCGGGGGCGACGCGCGGCTTCGTCTGCAGTCCAGCGGAGGCGGCGGGCGAGAGCAATGACACGCTCTATGTCGGCGGCCCGATCGTCACGATCAACGACGCGCAGCCGACCGCCGAGGCGGTGCTTGTCCGCGGCGGCAAAATCATCGCCGTAGGCGCGCGCAGCGAGGTCGAAAAGCAGGCGAACGGCCCCGTCACAATCATCGACCTCAAGGGTAAGGCGCTGCTCCCGGGCTTTGTCGATCCACACGGCCATGTCGTCATGGTGGGGCTGCAGGCGCTGGCGGCAAACCTTCTGCCGGCGCCCGACGGCGAGGGCAATAGCATCCCGGCGCTGCAACGCATCCTGCGCGGCTGGATCGGCAGGAACGGGAAGATCATCGAGCGCTACGGCGTCATCGTTGGCTTCGGCTACGACGACTCGCAGCTTCAGGAACAGCGGCACCCGACGCGCGCCGACCTCGACGCTGTCTCATCGGACGTTCCAATCCTCATCGTCCATCAGTCCGGCCATCTCGGCGTCCTGAACAGCAAGGCCCTCGAACAGGCCGGCGTGACGAAGGGCGCGCCCAATCCGCCCGGCGGCGCATTCCGTCGCGAGGCCGATGGCGAGACCCCGAACGGCGTCTGCGAAGAGGCGGCCTTCTTCGCCTCGACGGGCAAGCTGCTGAGCCGGCTCGACGCGCAAGCCTATCTCGACATGATCAAGGCGGGCGCGGCGTTCTACGCCTCCTTCGGCTACACGACCGTCCAGGAAGGACGCGCCATGCCCGGCAGCGCGACCATGCTCGCGAAAGCAGGCGAGGCAGGGCTGCTCGACGTCGATGTCGTCGTCTACCCCGACATCTTCGATGCCGTGAAAGATATCGCGCCGTCGCGCGACTACAAGAACCGCGTTCGCATCGGCGGCGCCAAGGCGACGATCGACGGCTCGCCGCAGGGCAAGACCGCGTTTCTCTCGCAGCCCTACTACAAGCCGCCGGAGGGGCAGGGGCCCGACTATCGCGGTTATGCGGCGATTACGAAGCAGCAGATCGTCGACGCCGTCGACCTCGCCTTCGCCAATGGCTGGCAAATTATCACCCACGCCAACGGCGACGCGGCGGTCGACTGGCTCATCGACGCGGTGGGCCAGGCGACGGCAAAGCACGGTCCCGGCGACCGGCGCGCGGTTCTGATCCACGGCCAGACGACGAGGCTCGAACAGCTGCCGAAGCTGAAGGAACTCGCGATTTTTCCGTCCTTCTTCCCGATGCACACCTATTACTGGGGCGACTGGCACCGCACTTCGGTCCTGGGGCCGGAGCGGGCGGAGCGCATCTCTCCCTGCAACTCGGCGCGCAAGCTCGGCATGATCTTCACGAGCCACCACGACGCGCCTGTCGCGAACCCGGACGCGATCCGCGTGCTCTCGGCGACCGTCACGCGCGTGACGCGCTCGGGCTATGTACTGGGCCCCGAAGAGCGCGTCGACACGCTGACGGCGCTCAAGGCGATGACGATCTGGCCGGCGGTTCAGTATTTCGAAGAGGCGGGCAAGGGTACGATCGAGCCGGGCAAGCTGGCCGACTTCGTGGTGCTGAGCGCCAACCCGCTGGCGGTGAAACCCGAGGAGCTGATTGCGCTCAAGGTCGTCGAGACGATCAAGGAAGGTAAGAGCGTCTACCGGGCGACCTGAGCGAACGTCGCAAACCGTGCCGCTGCCGGCTCCAGGACACCTCGTTCTAATGCAAGGGGCACAGGGGTGAGAGATCGAGTTGTGACGCTCTTTGCGGCGATGACCGCTGCAATGGCAGCAATCGCGGCGCCCCGAGCTAGCTCACCGGAACCGCTTGATGGCGAGATATTCTGATCGGTTGCAGAAGCCAGCATCGTCATCGAGAGCTGGCGCCGCTTATACAACACTCTGCGTCCGCCCGGGTCCCTGGCTGCAAGTCACCGGCACCGGAAGAGCGATTTCCGCATCTCTAAGAAATCCGGTAAAGGGTGCGCGTCACCCTCGACTACTGACCGAAGTTAGATGGAACAAGTCAGAGGCAACTCTCGGTGGTTTCGCGTCCCCGCAACCAATTGCCAGGCCCGTCCGTCACCGGGATTTACACGACCGAGCTCAAGCTGTGGTGGATGACCTCAATCCGGTCCTCGGCAACCGTCGGCAGGCCCTTGATGGGCGCGAGATTGGGTCGGCGCGCTCGACGCCGGTTCGTCAGCCAAAAGAGAAATTTTCTCACAAGGTTGTCTAACAACGCTAGGGCTCCAGCCTAGCAACAGAAAGGTTGCCTGCCCGCTTGCACATGTCTGAAAATCCGGCCTCTACCAGATCTTCACGCGTTTGTTCGGCGACAGGTAAAGCATGTCGTCCTCCTTCACCCCGAACGCCGCATACCAGGCATCCATGTTGCGCAGTGGCCCGTTGACCCTGAACTCGCTCGGGCTATGCGGATCCGTTAGTACGTTGCGGCGCAGCGTGTCCTGAGTGGTGAAGTCGCGCCAAAGCTGGGCCCAGGACATGAAGTAGCGCTGCTCTCCCGTGAAGCCATCGATGACGGGCGCCTTGCCGCCGAGTTGCTCCTCGACATAGGCGCGGTAGGCGTCGAGGCCGATCGTCAGGCCACCGAGATCGCCGATGTTCTCGCCCAGCGTCAGCCGTCCGTTGACCTTCAGGTCCGGCAGCGCCGCGAAGCCGTTGAACTGTTCCACGAGCACGGCCGCCCGCTTGTCGAACTCCGCGCGGGCCGACGGCGTCCACCAGTTGCGAAGGGCTCCGGTCTCATCGGACTGGCTGCCTTGGTCGTCGAAGGCATGGCCGAGTTCGTGGCCGATCACGGCACCGATCGAACCGTAGTTGACTGCTGCATCCGCGGCCGGGTCGAAGAAGGGTGACTGCAGGATCCCGGCGGGGAAGGTGATCGAGTTCATATCCGGGCTGTAGCCGGCGTTGATCTCCGTCGCCGGATAGCCCCACTGCCAGTCGCGCCTGCGCTCGCCAAGCCGGGCGACGGAATCGGCAACGAAGAAGCGCACGATCGCCTTCTGGTTGGCGACAAGGTCGCCTGGCGTGAACGACACCGAGGACCAGTCTCGCCACCGGTCGGGGTAGCCGATGTGGCTCACGATGGCGTCAAGCTTGACGATGGCCGCCTTCCGAGTCGGCTCGTCCATCCACGTGTTTGCCTCCAGCCGCTTGCGGAAGGCGGCACGCAGGTGGCCCACCATGCTGTCCATCTGCTCGCGGTGCGGCGCCGGGAAGAACTGGCGGACGTAAGCTCGGCCGAGGATCTCCCCGAAACTGAGGGCTATATACGACTGCGCCCGGTTGGCGATGCTCTGCTGCTGCGGAATACCGCCCAGCCGCGTGCTGTAGAATGCGAAATTAAGGTCGTTCCACTCGGCCGAGAGCAGGGGAGACAAGTCGTCGATGTAGTGGAACATCAGGTAGGCGCGGAGCGTCTCGATGTCGGTCGAGGCGATGATCGCGGCGCTCTTCTGAACGGCACTGTCGGCCTGGAGGACGACCCGCGACGGCGTTCCCAGCCCGGTCGATTGGAAGTAGCGCGACCAGGAGAACCCGGGTGCGTAGGCTTCGAGCTGCGCCAGCGTCATGGCGTTGTAGGACTTCACCGGGTCACGCTGTTCAGCCGGGGTCCAGTGCGCCTGAGCTAGCAACGTCTCGAAATTGAGGATGGCCTGGCCCTTCGCGGCACCGCCTTCGATCCCCGCCCGCTGGAAGACATCGGCAATATGCGCCACGTAGGCCGCGCGGTGTCCCACGTATGGCTCCTGCTGGGACAGGTAGTAATCGCGACCGGGCAGGCCCAGTCCGGCCTGTCCGACCGCGATGGCGTATCGCTGGGGATCTCGGCTATCGATCGTAACGGCGGAGTTGATAGGGGACTTTGCAAGTGGCCTGCCCATCACCGCGGCGACGTCCGCGTGATCCCGGATCGCGCGGACCTCCTCGAGATCCGGCGTGATCGGCGTTAGCCCCAGGGCGTTGCGCCGGTCCATATCCACGTAGCTACGGTAGAGGGTCGCGATCTTGTCCTCGTCGCTCCCGGGTTCGGGGCGCGAAGTGAGGATCCGGTCGATCAGGGCCTGGAGCTGTCCTTGCGTCCGCAGATAGGCGTCCACGAAGGCATTGGCGTAGGCCAGTCCCGGGGGCGGGGCGGCCGTCTTCAGCCAGCCCTCGTTGACGTACCGGTAGAAGTCGTCCCCGGGCTTCACCGTGCGCGAGATGTGCTGGGTCTCGATGCCCCAGGTCCCGAGCACAGGCTTGTCTGCCGCAAGCGCGGCGCCCGGCAAGACGGGCAGGCAGGCGGAAATGGCGCAGGCGATCAGGGTGGCGCGCACGGTGCTTCTCCGGTGAACGATTGGGGGCCGCGAGATCACTTCCAGAGCATGGCCGCCTGGTCTGAACCCTTGAACTCTTTGGCCTCCTGGCAGAACTCGTCGGGGTTCTGGCCTGCCTCTGCCAGGAACGCACCGATCGCTACCCCGTAGGCGAGCATCAATTGCCGCTCGAACTGGATCTTCTGTTCAGGCGACAGCTTGGCCTCGTTGCGGTGCGCTAGCTTCTCGAAGTGCTTCGTGAACTTGGCCTCGTCGAGGTCAATATCACCGCAGGCCGAGGCGGCCGCCGCCGAATAAGCTGCGAGGTGCAGCGCCGAGAGTTGCTCGGGTGCAAGCGACTGCTTCAAGAAATCGACGGCATGGGAGAGGACGTAACGGCTGATGCTGGACTGTTCGGTAGATCCTGCAGCAAATACGGGCGCAGCAACAATGGTCGCGGCAAGGGCCAGCGAAGTGACGAAGGTCTTCAACATGACATGCGTCCTCAATGGCCATAGATACGCGTTGATATAGTGGAGGAGTAATTGCCATTTGCCTTGTAGCAAGAGCGTTGCGCCGGGTAGCAGGTCACGCCCGGATAGGGATGGAAAACAGCTGAATACTGGTAGTAACCGGGTGGTGGCGGCGCATAGACTGGCTGCGCGGGCGGCGGATAGCTCGGTGCGTAATAAGGCTGGTAGTACTCGCTCTGGTGGCTGCGGCTGGCAGCCGCGAGTGCCGCGGCCCCAATGGCGGCGCCAACGATGATGGCAGCATTCCGGCCATCTTTTGCCTCGGCTGGCGGAGGGCCCTGTGCAAGAGCCAGGATTGCACAGGCTGCCACACTGGCGCCGATTGCGAATATCCGAATGGACGCTGCCACGGCAACTCCTGTTAGTTATCGAACATGAACGTCTTGCTATCGGGGGCGACAGTTAAAACCAGCCGTCCCGGTAACGCTACCCCGAATTGCGAAGGTTAAGGCAGATTATAGGGCATAGCGGCAGCCGGTGTAGTGGCCCAATCTTGTTCACTGGAGAACGGGTGGAAAGTTGCGCATCAACATGTTCCAAGGGTCTGCGGCCCCTGACTTGATGTTCAGTCATACGCGTCACTTCGCGTTTGCGGCGCGCCAAGGACGGATGCAAATCGAGAGCGCTGGGATCGGGCAGCGCGGCATGAAGCTTTTCGCCATACGTTCCACGGGTCATGAGGTAGCGCTCGCGGATGACGTGATCGCCTCCTTCCTGACCCGCCCCGCCTCCGGGTCACGACCTTCGTAAACTTGCGATCGGACTCAATCCGCTTCGCCCGGATGTAGTTGATCGGGGCTGGTTTCAAGCGCGGCTGAATAGGCACGTTCACGTTCAGCCCTCTCGGCACAACCCTTGCTAGCGCAGCTGATTGCAGGCCACGGTCAAAGTTTCGAGGCAATAAGCCGTTATGGTAGGTAGAGCCGCGCGGCCAGGTCTTTTGCAGCACGTCCGCGGTGCGGCCGATTTCCCAACGTGAGGGGCGTGCGCGGGGACAGGCCCGTGCGGGCCTCTCGGGGCGATAATCCGTAGGCCGAGCGAAAGGCGCGCGAGAAATCGGTTGGTTCGGAAAAGCCATGCGCCTTGGCGATGACGCTGATCGTGCGACCTGCCATCACCGGATCGCGCAGCGCGTCATGCGCCATAGCCAGACGAACGTCTTTGATATAGCGCGCTACGCCGCCATCGTTCTCAAAGAGCCGGTAGAGAGAGGATCGCGACAGCCCGGTTTTTCTGGCGAGTATTGCCGGTTTCAGCTCCTCGGAGCTGATCTCGCGCAAGATCGCTCGCCGGACGCGCTCGCGGGTCAGTCCCGCGGCGGCGTCGCCGGGCAAGAGCCCTGGCTGAGGGGTAGCGCCCGTGAGCAGGCAGGCCGAGATCGTGCCATGTACGGCCTCCGCCAAGACCGGGATGTCCTCGGCCGCAGCCTGAGACAACCGGGCCGGCAAGGCGAGCATGAAGTCGGCGAGCAGACCGGGGCCGGGCCCGCGAAGTAGTCCCGGGCCGAGGGCGGCGAGGCCGGTGGATAGGCGCAGGTCGAGGTCGCGCGGAAAGCATAGCGACACCCACTCGGCATCTTCCCAGTCGACGCTCCAGGTCTCGTGCATGGAGAACACGACGAGATCGCCGGGAGATGTCGTCACTTCGAAATTGGCATGACGGAGATGGCCGCGACCCCGTCGCAACACGCGAAGGACCCAATGGTCAATTTGGTTTCTGCGGCTTCGCACATGGTCGCGAACGAAGCTAGACCGCACCACCCTTGTGCTGCTCAGCACCATCCCTTGCCCGAGAAGCCAGTTCTCGCATCGTACATTTTCTGCGATCTCGCCAAATGAAGCGGAAATCGAGTTGAGCGATCCGAAAGCGGCGTTCCAGGCTTCCAGGCGATCGGCAACAGGTAAGCCGTCCGTACTGAAGATAATCGGATCGGGCCCACCAGCGCCGTTCATTTGAATATCCATTCCTGCAGACGTTCATTTCAAGAATAGATTGATATCAAGCATGTGTATAGTACGCAGCGAATTCTGGGTCCTCTGCCGCGACGCTCAACGCGTGCGGAAACCTGCTTAGTGAACATTTGCGGGGTTCTGAATGTCAGGCGCGCCATTTCGGCTCTACCGGTGCGCGTTGCGTTTCCGGGAATATCGATTTCGATCTATTCGGGTCGACAAATCCTGTCAAAAGTCGGTGTCTTTGACACGCGAGGGGCGCTGATTGTGATGGTCTGCATCGTGCCCTGGCAGCGCGACGAACCGAGTCCCCGCGGAAAGGCTACGGCCAAGGCGATCACAACTTCCTTCCATTTCCGGTACGGCTCAGGGCCAGAGACCGGGTTTCGCTTGGTGTCTCGCCAAATTCGCGCTTGAACGCGCGACAGAACGCCGAGTGGTCCGAAAAACTGAGCCTGTTGCAAATTGTGCTGATCGGCCGCGTCTCGAATGGATCACTTAGTCGTTCACCCGTTCGTGCCTCGCTCAGAAGCTGCCGAAGAGTCCGATCCCCACACTGACACCGACAGCCAGCAGCATGAGCACGGCAACGGGCCAGCGTGTCAGGACCCGGTCGATCCGCACGACCCAACGTCCAATGCCGAGCACGGCCGGCGTGCCGAACCGTGCCAGTTCGATGATATCGCCCTCCGGAATACGCGGCACACGGCTTTCAACGAGGCGAAGCACCGCCGCTCCGGCCACGCCCAGTGCGATCGGCCATGCGGCTGTGAAGAGGGTGTCAGGATCGAAAGCGGTCGAGGCGGGCAGCCCGGTGACGGGAGCGAACAGCGCCCATGGCAGGATCACCGCCATCACGCTGACGGCGAGCCACGGCAAGCTCAATGCGAGGCCCGGCCCGGTGGCTGCGCCGTCGCTCACGCGCTTGCTTGCCAGGATGAAGAGGAAGTGCAGCACCAGCATGGTGCTCCCTACCGCAGCCAGGGTCGCGAGCATCTTGGCAAAGCCGTCGCCCAGAATCGGCTTCATCGCCAGCTTCGCGGCGGCGCCGCCCGTCAGGGGCAGCCCTGCAAGGCTGAGGGCGAGAAAGCCGGTGATCATGAGCACGGCCCAGAACCGGTACGGGGCGGTCGCGGCGACCACGCCGACAGCCATGAAGAGGCTTCCCTTCACCAGCAGATGGTGGAGCGCATAGAAGGCCGCGACGTCTGCCGTCGCGTCGCTTCCCAGGCCAAGGCCCGCGCCGAATATGACGGCGACAAGTCCCATCTGACTGACGGTGGAATAGGCGAGGACGGTCTTGGGCTGCGTCTGCGTGATGCCGATCAGGACGCCGGCGAAAGCCGTAATGAACCCGGCGACGATGAGGACATCGCCCCATTCCGGCATGGCCGTTCCCAGCGGCAGAAACCGGATCAGGCCGATCACGCCCGCCTTGACTACCACACCGCTCAAGACCGCGGAGGCGGGCATGGGCGCGGCCGGATGCGCGAGCGGCAGCCATACGTGGACGGGCGCCAGGCCCATCTTCAGCGCGAAGCCGAGGACAAGAAGCGCGATCGTCCAGTCCCGCGTCGGAGATTGCGGGAGGGCGGCAACGGCATCGGCAATCAGAGTGGACCCGCCGCCTGCACCGGCGGCCAGCATGACGAAGGCCAGAAGTAGGAACGCCTCTCCGGCCACCGCGAGGCCGATATAAACCGAGGCGGCGCGGTCCGACCGGGCTGACTGCTCGTGGCTGATCAGCCCGTAGGCGGAGAGGCTCACCAGGGCGAATAGAAGGTAGAAGCCGGCAATGTCGACGACGATGAAGGTGCCGAGGCTTCCGGCAAGCGTCAGAAGCCACCACGCGCTGAAGACGCGCAGCCGCGGATCGTCGCGAAGATACGCAGCGGCATAGAACCCGGCTGCACTCCAGAGCAGGGCCGCTCCCCCCAGCAGCATCGCGGCGGGCAGATCGAGCTGCAAGGTCACGCGCAGCGGCGCGGGTATCTGGACGGGCACTCCATGTGCCGCGAACATCGCCGCAAGCAGCCCCGGCATCGGAGCAAGGCCGAGCAGACGGGGAACCCGGTCACGGAAAAACGGGGACAGCAGGCCGCAGGCGAGGCCGAGAGGCACGAGCAGGGTCAGCCCGAGGAGAATTGCCGTGAGGCTCATGGCATCACCGCCGAGACGCCCGGCCGGCCGATCTGCAGGAAGCCGGAGGGCTGCATGGCGCCAGCCCGAGCGCGACCGCCACGAGCGCCAGCGCCAGCGCAGCGGCTTCCCAGGAGCGGGGCGCCTTGATCCGCAGCGTGGGTGCGATCTCCTGACGGGCGAGCGCCTGCCCGATGACCTTGAACACGTATCCCGCCGCCAGCAGGCTTCCCGCCAGGATGACGCCCGCGACGATCCAGCGTCCCTCGGTGACGGCGGCGCTCACCATCAACCATTTCGCGACGAAGCCGCCGCTGGGCGGCAGCCCCATGAGAGACAGGCCGCCAATCGCGAAGGCCAAGGCGCTGACCGGCAATGCGCGGCCGAATCCGGAGAGATCGGCAATCCGGTCGTGGCCATAGGCTTCCGCGATGATGCCGGCCGCCATGAACATGGCCGCCTTGGCGAAAGCGTGAGAGGCAAGCTGGAGCATGCCGGCTGTCCAGCCCGGCGTCGCCCACGGCGGGATCGTATCCGTGCCGCGTGCGAGGACGAAGATCAGAAACAGGTACCCGATCTGCGCCAGCGTGGAGTAGGCGATCAGGAGCTTCAGGCGCGCTTGCTGCAGCGCCATGATGCTGCAGAACAGGATGGAGATCATGCCGAGCGCCGAAAGGAGCTCGAAAGCAAATCCGCCCGCATGCGGCGCCACATCGAACCATAGCCGAAGCAGCAGAAAGAACGGCGCCTTGACGACGAGCGCCGAAAGGACCGCGCTCGCGGCTGCCGGTGCTCCCGCGTGGGCGGGCGGCAGCCAGAGGTGCAGCGGGAACAGGGCGGCCTTGGCCAGAAGGCCCGCCGTCATCAATGCGAGCGCGGCGGACGAGGCCGGTCCATGTGTGATGACCTTGGACAGCAGGCCAATGTCGAGCGTGCCGTAGGCGCCGTAGAGCAGCGCCGTGCCGAGCAGGTAAAGCATAGAACCGGCCAGCGCGAACAACAGGTAGCGAAGTGCTGCCGCCAGCGTCTCGCCGCGCCCATCCAGGCAGACGAGCGGCACCGCGGCGAAGGTCAGGAGTTCGAGGGCGACATACAGGTTGAACAGGTCCTGGCCCGACGCGACCGCATTCAGCGCGCCCCAGATCGAGAGCAGCAGGCTCCAGAACACCACCGGCGTCCTGCCGTTGTCTGCCGCCGGCACGATGCGGAACTGGCAGCGAGCATACCATCCTGTCGCCGCTACCACCGTCGCGCTCACCGCCAGCAGTGCGCCAGCAAGGCCGTCCACGCGAAGCACGAGGCCGAGCGGCGGAACCCATCCACCAATGACATAGGCGAGCGCGTCGCCGCTGCGCACCAGTTGATAGACAATGGCGGCAGTGACGAGCGCACCGGCGGCAATGATCGTCATCGCGATGCGCTCGGCGTGGCGCACACCTCCGTAGAGGATTGCCAGTGGGCCGAGCGCGGGGAGCATGACGGCAATCACGACGAGCCAGCCCCCTGGCGTCGTCGCGTAGACGGCCTGCGTCTCGGCAAGGACCGTCATGATGGATCCCGCCGCTCGGCGGCCTCATCGGCATCGATCGAGGCGCGGCCCGTGACATCGGCGAGGCGTCTCATGAGCGCGATGGCGAGCGCGGTTGCCGCGAAGGCTACCACGACGCCCGTGATCACCATGGCCTGGGGCACGGGATCGCCGGCCAGGCCTGCCGCGGCTCCACGTCGTGCGGCTGAGCCGAACAGCAGGAAGATGCCGGCTCCGACCAGATTGAAACCCAGCGCCTTTCGCAGCAGCGCCGGATGCAGCGCGACGACGTAGAGGCCGATGCCGACCATGACGGCTCCGCAAAGGCCGAACAGGCTGGCAGGTGCGAGGACGCCGGCCATCATGTCCGCCCTGCAAGCTGGGGCGGACCCGCAACGAGAAGGGCCAGCGTCACCGCGATGGACAAGGTAAGCGCGGCCTCGATCGACAGGATCAGGATCTTCGCCGAGTGCTCGGGATAGCCGAGGAAGCTGCCGGCAAGCGCAAACCCGGCAAAACCGACGGCAAGGAAGACGACCGGGCCCGCCAGGAGCAGGACGTGCAAAGTTCGGCTGGCCATTGAGGGGACGTCGCCGAGCCCTGCCAGCATGACGAGAATCCACATTGCGGCGAGCACGGTTCCGCCCTGGAAGGCTCCACCCGGTGCGTTGGCTCCTTCCCAGAAGAGGTAGATGCCGAACATCACGCCGATGGGAGGCAGCGTTCGCGCCAGGAGGACCAGCGGCGCGGGAGGATCGTCTGCACGCAGCACGGCAGCTCCGCCCCATGCCTCTCTTGGCGCGAGCGACCAGACCCCGAGCAGAGCGAGGAGCAGGACGATTGCCTCCACCAGCGTATCGAGGCTGCGATAGCCCAGAAGAACCGCCGTCACGGCGTTTCCGAGACCGGTCGCACCCATGTTGGCGACGGCTTGCGGCGCGAGGGTCGGCGCGGGGTCGGGAGCGAGCAGCACGGCCGCCGATAGGCCCGCGGTGATGCAGGCGCAGCATATGCCCACGGCCATGCGAACGAAGCGGCGGGGCAGGGCAGGGGTGCCTGCAAGCCCGCGAAGATGCCTTTCTGCGCCCAGCAGCAGGAAGCCTGTCGCGCCGCTGCCGATGGCAGCCTCCGTCAAGGCCACGTCGATGGAGGCCAGCCGAACCCAGGCGAGCGCGAGCAGGAGGCCCAGGGCTACGAAGGCGACGACGGCGGATCGGTTGTCACGCGCGGTGGCGGTGCGCAGGGCGAGCGCGAGCAGGCCCGCGGCAACGAGGATGTCGAGAAGCCAGATCAAGGCTGTCGCTCGTCGTGTGTCGCGATCCCAGCCATGAGCTGGCTCACCGTCGCCGCCGAAAGCTGGGCCAGGAGCCAGACGGCCGCCAGCTTCAGGCCGGATGAAAAGTCGGGCGTCTGTGGAATGAGGCCGAGCACCACGAGCCCGAGCCCGAGATTGTCAGCCTTGCTGAGCGCGTGGATTCGGCTCAGCGGATCGGGAAAGCGCAACAGGCCGACAGTACCGGCGAGGTAGAAGACAACTCCTGCGGTCACGCAGGTCACGGTGAAGATCGTCGCAAGCGCAGTCATGGCTCGCTCGCCTGCTCGCTGGGCGGCACGACTGCGGAACGCGCGCCGAATGCGAACGCGACCGACGAAAAGGAAGCCAGGATGACGAGCACGAGGGCGACGTCCACCATGGCTGGCGTTTCATAGGCCAGCGCGAGAAGCAGCACCGCTCCCGTCCCCCCGGTACCCAGCAACTGTGCCGCCATCATGTGCTGGAGAACGCCGCCGCGCGCGATGGTCCATGCGAGACCGGTCGCCGTGATGGCGAGGACGGCGACCGCGGCTGAGATCAGGAAGTCAGGCATCGCGATCGCGGTCCCCGAACAACCGCCTGAACGCGGTCTCGTCCGCCGCGATCTGTGCGCCGACGGGCAGGCGGATATCCAGGCAATGGATCACCAGTCCGTTGTCCCCGCGCGTTCCGATGGGAAGCGTTCCCGGCTGCAGGCTCAGTGACGCAGCAAGCGCATCGCGCCGGATGCCTGCCGGCCACACAGTGTCGTGGGTGATCGTGCCGGGCGCCAGCGGCAGGGCCGGATCGAATGCACGCCTCGCGACGTCCAAGCCGGCCCGGATCGATTGGACGATGAAGCGAAGTGAAAAGCGGATAACGCCCAGCGGCGAGAGCGGCCGGCCAGCGGGGATCAGGCGCAGGCTCACGTAGGTCGCGGCGGCCACGGCGAAAGCCCCGGCCGGCAGGTCCGAAAGGGCAGGACCGGCCAAGGCAAGCCAGATCATCGAAAACCCGATCGCACGGAGCAAAAGGCTCGATGTCATTGCGGCCCCCGAATAAGTCGCGGCTATCCCGGCGGAGGTCACCTCCGGCGGGCGATGAAAAGCGAAAGCTTATTTCACTGCGCTCAACCGCAGCCCCGCCACGCCGGCGGCGAGGTTGACGCCGGACTGGACCTGAACGCTGAGCGGCTGCAGTGTGAAGGAGTTGCGCGACCCGCCGACAAGGATGTTGGCGCCGACGCCTGCGCCGACGGATGCGCTCCCGGATACTCCGGCGTAGCGGCCTGCGAGCGCTCCGCGCGGCACACCAGGCGACCGCGCGAGCACGGACCAGATCATGACCGTGGAGCCGGTAGCCCCGACATCAAGTCCAACGCGTGTGATCGTTGCGTTGTAGCGCTGCGGTCGTGCGTCACTGACGGAGGTGAATTCGCAGGCCAGGCGCTGGCGGGAGCCCAGGATAAGGCCGACACTGCCTGTGCCGTTGCATGTGAGCTTCCCCACCTCGAGGTTAGGCTCTTGAACAGCGCCGCTTTGGGCAAATGCCGGCATCGCCCCGCAGAGACCCGCGAACGCAGCAAGGCAGATCGCCATCTTGAATTTCAGTGTCATCGTGAAGCTCCCTTGCGGGCGCCGCCGCAAACCATCCAGGCCGCCAAGCCGCAAGGCGCGGTTGCTGTGCCGTACTCGTCGCCGTGATGGTATCAGCGTGCGCGGAGGCCGATATCGGCAGAGCATCCCAGATATCGGCTTTACGTCCCAAATCCGCCGGTGCGGGAGACTGGGCTGGGACTCAAACCTGCGCGGGAACAGCCTCGGCCTTTGGCGATGAGGAGAGCAGTTCCGCAAGCCACCGGCTCGAAGGATGCTGCGCGCAGAAGGTGAGAACCGCGATCATGACAGGGACGCCGATCACCGCGCCGAACAAGCCCCAGATGTAGGTCCAGAAGAAGACCGAGAACAACACGATGAACGGCGAGATCGAGAGTGCATTCCCCGAGACGCGCGGCTCGATATAGCTTCCGACCACGAACTGAACCACGTTGAGGCTGGCGAAGATCAGGGCTGCGGTTTGCCAGGATTCGAACTGGACCAGTGCAAGCGCTGTCGGGAACACCGTGGCGATCAGGGGCCCGATGAACGGGACGTAGTTCAGCGTGAACGCGATCACGCCCCATTCCGCCGCCAGTTCCAGGCCGAACAGCTTCGCCAGCATCCAGACGAGCAGCCCGGTCAGCACGCTCATCTGCGTCCGCACCAGCATGTAGCGCCGGATCTTGCGGGCGGTTTCGATCGTGCCTGTCACCAGCACGCGCTTGATGTCGGGGTTGCCGATATTCCGAGCGCGGCGGCCGAAGTCCTCGACTTCGAGCAGGCCGAGTATCACGTAGACGAACACCACGATCCAGAAGCTCATCGCGCTGTTCACACGTCCGGTGACGCTCTGGACGGCGCGTAGCAACCAGCCAACGTTGAAATGCTCGGCCCAGAGTCCCGCGACGACGACACCATGTCCCTCGAGCCATTGCGCGGTCTGATCGTAGAGCGACTGGAAACGCGCACCCTCGCTGAGGACCCATCGCCCGACACGGCCGAAACCCCACGCAATCAGCCAGCCGAACGCGAGCGACACGAACACCATCGCAACGATGCAGATGACGAGCGCCAGCATCCTTGGCATGGCGGCCTGCAGGGCTTTCTGCATCGGCCAGACCAACGCAATGATCAGCAAGGCGAAGGCGACCGGCGCCACCACGGTGCTGGCCATCGAGAGTGCGGCGACCGAGGCCAGCACCGCGAGCAGGATGACGGCGGCCCAATGCGGCCTCTGGTCTGTCATTGCGACGATCCCTCCTTCACACGCCTTCGAGCAAGGCGTCGAGGTCAAGGGACGATCGCTTGCCGATATCGTCCCGGTGCGCGGCGTAAAACGCTTCGGCTGCCCTCCGGCCTTCGTCGCGCAGCATCACCAGGAATTCCCATTCCGCATTCAGCTTCGAGGAATAGCCGAGGTTCACCATCAGGTCGCTCGTGATGCGGTGGACGCGCATGCCGGCCCAACGCGCACCTTCGCCGCTGGCCACGTTGGCGTGCTTGCGCAGCAGCGCCATCATCCTCAGCTCTTTCATCAGGACGGCGTTGAACGACACTTCGTTCAGGCGGTTCAGGATGTCGCGCGCGGTGCGCGGCGTGCCGGGGCGTTCGATGGGGTTGATCTGGACGAGGATGGTATCGAGCGAGTTGCATTCCTGGATCAGCGGCGTCATCGTCGGATTGCCGGAATAGCCGCCATCCCAATAATCCTCGCCGTCGATCGTGACGGACTGGAAGAGCGTGGGCAGGCAGGCGGAAGCGAGCAGCACGTCGGGCGTAACTTCGCCGTTTCTGAAGACGCGGCCGCGACCTGTACGGACGTTCGTCGCTGTGATGAACAGCTTGATCGGACTGTCCACGAGTGCGTCGAAGTCGATCACCTCGCTGAGGATGTCGGTCAGCGGATTGGCGCCGCCGGGGTTGAGATCGTAGGGCGAGAGCACCCGGGACATCAGGTCCATCGCCACGAAAAGCGGCGAGTTGTCGAGTGTCCAGCGTCCCATCAGGACGTCGAGTGGACTGCGCTGGAATGGACTGAGGCGGGCGGCGTCCGATGTCATGCGCCAGAATTGTTCAAGCGAGGCGCGGGCTCCCGCTCGGCCGCCCGTGGTATAGCCGTGCGCCAGGACGGCCGCGTTCATGGCCCCTGCGGACGTACCGCTGATGCCCTGGATCGACAGCCAATCCTCCTCGAGGATGCGGTCGAGAACGCCCCAGGTGAACGCGCCATGCGCGCCGCCGCCCTGCAGCGCCAGGTCGATGTCCAGGATTTCGCGGAGCGTACCCGCGCTGCCTTTTGCCTTCCTGGGACCAGGGCGTGCGCTCACCGCACGTGCCCGGCCCGGCCTTGCCCGCTGAGTCACCGCATACCTCTTTTCATGCTGGCGCGACGGAACGTCATCGCGACTTCACCAGGCCGGAGAAACCGGCGACGGCAAGCAGGCTGAGAGCCCAGCCCACCACGGATTCAAAGTAGAAATAGCCCATGGCGACCGAACCCCATTGCTTCAGGGGATCCGGCCTCCAATACTCCTTCTGTCCGATCTCGAGGACCGGGAACAAAGTATCCAGCGAGTACATCCATTCATTGAAGGGAGGATAGCTCAGCACTTCGAACTGGGAGCGGAAGCAGTCGAGCTGGGTCTGGCCCTTCTGGGCGCGTCCACTTGCCCATTGCTGGGTCGCGGCGAGCAGTTGCAGCTGGTCGCTTTCGAGACTGCACAGGGTCCATTCGGGCGAGCGCAGCACGACCGGGCTGTTCGGCTTCAACGCACCTTGCCTGTCGGCAACGGCGAATACGCCGACGCCTATCAGCCAGAACACCGCGAGCCAAAGGAATGCGAGCAGCGGCTGACGGCCATAGCCGAGGGTCAAGCCGAGCAGGCCGTCCTTGGTCGCGAGCACGGCCCGCCAGGTCGCATCCGGCGTCCGCCGGCGCCGCGCCCTTCGCTGAAGGCGTTCCTTCTCGACGAGAACCGTGCGTGCATCCTCGTCGTGGCCCATCTCCCGGAACACTGTCGCGAGTTGTTCATAGGGCTGCGGCCAGAAATCCTCGTTCCATCGGTCCGGGCTCTGCCGGGCCAGCCATTCCAGGCGATCCCGCGCGTTGACGGGGCCGTCGATGAATCCTGCGTAGATGCAGCGGTTCAGCAGCAGATCGCCTTTGCCGGGCCAGCTTCCCGTTTCGTCATGAATCGTCCCGATGGTCGCGCCGGTCATGTCCAGCACTCCGTCCACGCTCGCGCCTCCTGACAGGAGGAAGCCGCCCTCGATCAGCGCCCGGTTGATCCTTAGGGCGACGAGCCCGCGATTTTCCAGCGTCGAGCCCGTGCAATCGAGATCGCCGCCTATCCGAGCGCCGATCATCCGCGCCTCGCCGGAGATGCTTGCGCCCTTGAGCGACAGGTTCCCGCGCGCCTCCAGCGCGTCCGCGTTGAGCGCGGTCTCCTGCTCGCGCACGATCACCATCCCCGCGCCGTCGAATGCCGCCCCGAGGCGTGCTCCCGCCAGGTTGACGCCGCCCCGGATGTGCGCGCCTCGTGCAAGAACGCTTCGCGCCTCCAGGCCCTCGGCATTCAACGCGAGACCTGCCGGCCAGGCGATGCTGGCGCCGTCGCATTCGAGGTTCCCGCCGAGGTGCGAGCCGGCGATGCGGACCTCGCCCTTGATGTCGGAACTACGCAGATAGAGCCCGCCCCGCGCCTCGAGCCGCTCGGCCTGAAGCCCCGGGAGCGACGAGCCGTCGAGAAAAAGGCTGTCGATAATGGCTGAACGAAGGACTGGAATCTGCTCGAACTGGCAGTCATTCAGGCCGATGTCGCGTGGAATTCGGCACCCTTCCAGGTCGAGCACGCCGGTGATCCACGCGCCGATGACCAGGACACCCTTCTCGTGCGGCCGGCACCCTTCCTCTCCGCCCAGGAGGAGGAAGCGAAGAAACCCCGCCCGGACGATCCGGCCAGGGTCCGCCGTCTCCGGCCGCGAGCCGTCGCCAAGCCTGTCGAAATCACCGCTGCGCAGGGACGAGACGACTGCCGCCTCGGCCGGGAGCAGAGGTTGGAGTTCAGCCAGGCTGGCGAAAGCGGCCATCTCAGGGATGCCGCGCGTCATAGCGTGGTCCTCCCGGCGCGATCAGGCGCGCGGGAGGGTGCATCCAGAAGCATGCGATACCAGGTCACGCAGCCGGAGCCGGCTTGTCGGCAGCGCTGGCGGCGGCGGCCAGCGCCGCGCGGAGTTCCGCATCCTTGGTCTCGTCGAACGAGGTCTTCATCAGCACCCCGCCGATCCCCTTGAGATCTGCAAGGACCTTGTCGGTCGTCATCTTCCGGATCAGGAGGAACAGACCGGCGGACCCAGGCTGCAGGGCTCCAGCGGCATCCTTCATGAACTGGTCGTTGATGCCGACGTCGGTCAGCTTGCCGCCGAGCGCGCCCGATGCCGCGCCGATCGCCGTACCGACGAGCGGCATCAGGAAGAGGAAGCCGACGAGCGTGCCCCAGAACGCGCCGGACGCCGCGCCTGCGGCTGTCGTGTTCATGAGTTGGTTCAGCTTGATCGTGCCCTGGTCGTCCTTGACCACGACGACCGCGTCGGCAAGCTCGATGAGGTAGTCCTTCTGCAGGGAGAGGACCTTTTGGCGGACCTCCTCGGCCTTGGCTTCAGTGGGGAATGCGATGAAAACGAGATCACTCATGTCGATACTCCTTTGGTCGGCTTGGTAGAGTTGAGAACGGGCGGTTCCGTCCGCTCGGGTCTGTGATGCACTCCGCCGCGTCAGGCTTCGGCGGCTCGCCTCACGAGGAAGTCGGTCAGCAGCGGGACGGGACGGCCTGTCGCACCCGGTCTCGCACCCGAGGTCGACGCCGTGCCGGTGATATCGAGATGGGCCCATTTGTAGGCCTTGGCGAAGCGGCCCAGAAAGCAGGCCGCGGTGATAGCGCCCGCTGACAGGCCGCCGGAACTGCTTGTGTCGGCAGAGGTGCTTGCGTTCTGGTCGAGGTAGTCGTCCCACAATGGCAGCCGCCAGCTCCGGTCGTCGCTCTCGTGGCCGCTCTTCAGGAGATCGGCTGCAAGGGCGTCGTCGTTGGCGAACAGCCCGCTCGCGTGCGTTCCGAGGGCAACGGCGCAGGCTCCCGTCAATGTGGACACGTCGATGACGCAAGCCGGATCGAACCGCGCGGCATAAGTCAGGACATCGCACAGCAGGAGCCGGCCTTCGGCATCGCTGGTCCGGACCTCGATCGTCTGGCCGGACATGGACGTGAACACGTCGCCCGGCTGAACCGAAGGGGCGTGGGGCACTGTCTCGGCTGCTGCGACGATTCCGACCACGTTCAGCGCAAGGCCGATGCGGGCAACTGTCTTCATGGCGCCCAGCACGCTGGCGGCTCCGGCCACCTCGAAGCGTGGATCGTCTCGAAATTCGCCGGCGCTGGGATTGGAACCGCGAATACCGTTCATGAGTCCCTGGCCAATCAGGACGATGGGCTTCGTCCTCGCCCGGCCTGCGCGGTAATGCATCACGATGAGCCTGGAGGGGGAATGCGACGTGCTTCCAACGGCAGCGAACGCGCCCATGCCGAGCTTTTCGATGTCGTCGCGCTCGAGTACGTCGACCTGGAATCCGAACTGCTTGCCGAGTTCCTGGGCGGTGCGGGCCAGGAACTGCGGCGTGCAGATGTTGCCGGGCATGTTTCCCATGTCCTTGGCCAGGGCGATGCCCTCCGCAACGGCCAGTCCGCGGCGGTGGGCGCTGGTGAGGGCAGGGGTGAGCGTCTCCTGTATCAGCAGCAAGACCTCGAGCACCCCGCGCCGGGGGGAATTTGCAGTCAGCTTTTTGGCGCCCGGCAACTGGAAACGATAGGCGCTTCCGGCGAGGATCTGGCTTGCCTGCTGGACGAGCCATGTGGCCGGGCGGCCAGGCAGATCGACATCTGCCAATGTCACCACTGCGTCATTTGCTACGGTTTCGGCCAGCATCGTCCCAGCGCTGCCCATGGCCTGCCGGTATGCTTTCTCGTCGAAATCCTCGGCCCGGCCCAGGCACACCATCAGAATGCGTTTTGCAGCCGTGCCGGGCAGGCCATACAGCATCAGCGAGGATCCGGCTGGCGCGCCCAGATCGCCACCCGCAACGACCTGGGAGAGCCGCCCGCCGGTGGTCGCATCCACCGCAAGTCCCGAGCGCGTCATGGGCCCGCCCGCAAACGCGCCGACAACGAGAACGTCGGTTCGAAGCCGTTCGGGGGCGCCCACTGCCAGCGTGATGTCCATTGTCCTGTTCCTGCGGCAAGGTCGGGATCCTGTGCCGGGGTTGCACGGACGGGGCGTGAATTGGGCGTCGGTCCTGGGCGCCCCTGGAGAAGCGAAGTCGAAAGCAGGCCGCCGCGACTCATGGCGACCACGCCTCTAATTTCTGACGTGCCCCGCAGCGGGCACACCCGCCGCCTGTAGGGATTGGATTTCGGTCGATCGCGCGCGCTCATGCCCTCCCTTCACCCTGGCCTGTTGGCCGTGCGGGTGCGCAGGATCGCGACGCGTACCGGCGCCGAAGCCGGGAGCGGACTGACCCGCTGTCCGGGATGAAGCGCCTGAATCCCTGCCGTGACGACGACGTCGCCGGGCTCCAGTCCTTGTGAGATCACGACCCGGCCCGGCTCGAAGCGCAGGATATCGATGGATCGGAGCGATACCGTCGACTTGCCTTGGTCGACGATCCACACGGCAGGCCTGCCCGCGCTCGATGTGAGTGCGCTTGCAGGCACGGTTACCACGACCGACGAACTGAGATCGACGGCGCCATTGACGGTCGAACCCAGCCGCATGGAGGCGGGCGGGTTGTCCAACCCCACACGAACCCGAAATGTCCGGGTCACTGGATCGGCCTGTGGCGAGATCTCGCGAATGCGCCCCACCGCCGCGATGGCCGCATCGGCAGCAAGGACGACACGGATTTCGGACGAGGCCGACTGATCGATCGGGATCGAAGCGGGGACATCGAACACCGCGTCACGCCCGTCGTCCCGTGCCAGGCGGACGATCATCTGTCCGGGCTGCACCACCTCGCCGGCCTCCGCGCCTCGTGCCGTGACGACGCCGGCAGCGTCTGCCCTGAGCTGGGTGAAACCAAGGCGATTCTGCGAAGTCTCCACGCGTGCTTCGGCATCTTCGAGCCGGGCCTGGGCGGTTTCGAGCGCCTGCTTGGCCTGGTCGAACCGGGGACGTGTCGTGAATCCCTGATCCAGCAGCCGTTCCTGGCGATCGAATGTGCTGCGCGCGTTGACGACTTCGCCACGCGCCGCGACGGCGGCTGCGTTCGCCGCGCGCAGGGCATTCTGTTCCGTCGCCGGATCCAGCGTCGCAATCACCTGACCGGCCTTGACGACGTCGCCCACCTTCAACGGGCTCGTGACCATCCTTCCAGCAATCCGGAACGCGACGTTGACGTCGGTCTGTGCCTGGATCTCGCCCGATAGCGTCAAGGCGTTCCGAAGCTTGGTCGATTCCACCGTCACGACGCGGACAGGGCGGCCCGCCGATGGCGGCGTATCCGTGCCACGGCCGCAACCGGCGACGAATGCGAGCGCGGCCAGTGCCGCCAGCGCGCGCCCGGCCCGGTTCAGGCCCCGCAGACTCGGGACGGAAGCGAATACGAAATGGCGGGACAAGTCAGTCATGCCGGGATGACCTCCGCTTGATCTGCCGCGCGCCCGGGCATGCCCGTCTTGCCGGGCTTGTTCTCGCCGGGTTTGGTTTCGTCAGGCCCGGCCCGGCCGAACCAGGTGACATAGAGTGTCGGCAGGAACACCAGCGTGAGAACTGTTGCCACCAAAAGGCCGCCCATGATCGCGTAGGCCATGGGTCCCCAGAACACCGTCGGTGCGATCGGAATCATGCCAAGCACGGTCGATACGGCCGTGAGCATGATCGGGCGAAACCGGGTCGCGCTTGCGTCCAGCGCCGCGTCCCAGACGCTCTTGCCCGCCGCGCGCTCAGCCTCGATCTGACCGACCAGAATGACCGCGTTCTTGGTGATGATGCCGATGAGCGCCAGCACGCCGAGCAGGGCCACGAAGCCGAGCGGCTTGCCCGACAGCATCAAGGCTCCCACGACGCCGATCAGGCCGAGCGGCGCGATGCTTAGCACCACGAAGAGCCGCGCGAAGCTCTGCAACTGGACCATCAGCACGGTCAGCATGATGAACAGCATCAACGGGACGACGGCTACCACCGATGCCTGCGACTTCGCGCTCTCCTCCACCGTCCCGCCGGTCGCGATGTCGTAGAAGGGCGGCAGCGTCTTGCGCAGTTCCTCGATCGACGGATTGAGCGCCGAGACCACGGTCTCCGGCAGCGAGCCGGGTGTGATGTCGGCCTCCACGGTCAGGGTGGAAACGCGATCGCGACGCCAGACGAGCGGATATTCCTGCTCGTACGAGAACGTCACGAACTGCGACAAGGCGACCGAACGTCCGCCGGGCAGGGCGACCTGCATGGTCCGCAGAGACTCGATGGACACCCGCTCCTCGTCCCTCGCCCTGACCACGACGTCGACAAGGTAGATGTCGTCACGAACCTGGGTGACCGTGGCGCCTGACAGCACCGTGCTCATCAGGGAGGCGATCGTCTGCGAACTGATGCCGAGACGTCTCGCCTCGTCCTGGTCCACGCGCAGCCGCAACTCGCGGGCTGGCTCAATCCAGTCGAAGTTGACCTGCGTCGTCTTGGGGTTAGACGCGACGGCCTGCGCCACCTTCATGGCGATGCCGCGCACCTGGTCGATATCGGGACCGCTGATGCGATACTGCACCGGCCATCCGACAGGCGGCCCGAGTTCAAGCGGGTAGACGCGCGCGACCATGGCCGGGAACTTGTTGGCCAGAAGGGCTTCGAGCTTCTTCTGCAGGCGTTCGCGGGCGGCGACATCCCTGGCGACGATCACGACCTGGCTGAAGAAGTCGTTGGGCAATTGCGCGTTGAGCGGCAGATAGAAGCGGATGGCGCCGCGCCCGACATACGTGCTCCACCGATCGATATCCGGATCGTTCTTCAGGGCGGCTTCGAACTGCGCCGATACATCCTGGCTCGCATACATCGAGGCGTTCTGCGGCAGCCGCAAATCAACCAGCAATTCGGGTCTGTCGGAGGCCGGAAAGAACTGCCGTGGCACGAGCGGCAGCGCCAGCACGGACAGGACGAAGAGCCCCAGCGTCGTGCCGATGGTAATCCAGCGCGCCTTCATCGCGGCCGTCAGAAGGCGGCGGAAGAATGCCTCTGCGCCTCCCGGCTTTTGTCCGCCGGCGGTTTTCTTCGGCGTGGACAGAATTGCGACCCCGAGCACGGGCGCGAACACCACTGCCACGATCCACGACACGACCAGCGCGATGCTGACGACTGCGAACAGCGAGAACGTGTATTCGCCCGCGGAACTCGCGGCGAAGCCGATCGGGACGAAGCCGGCGATCGTCACGAAGGTGCCGGCGAGCATGGCCATCGCGTAATGGGTGAAGGCGAAGGTGGCCGCCTTCTCCTTTTTGTCGCCCGCCGCCAGGCGTGTCATCATCGCGTCTGTCGTCGTCATCGCATCGTCGACGAGAAGCGCCAGGGCGATGATCAGAGCCCCCAGGGAGACGCGCTGCATGTCGATGGCGACGATGTCCATCGCGGCGAACACGATGGCGAGCGTCAGCGGAATAGACAGCGCCACGACGAGACCGGCGCGGACGCCGAGGCTGATGAAGCTCACGACAAGGATGATGGCCACGGACTGCCACAACGACGTCATGAAATCCGCGATGGCGTGGTCGACCGTTACGGACTGATCCGCCACCAGCTTGGGCTCGATGCCGACCGGCAGATCCGCGGTGAGCTTGGCCATCGTGGCCTTGATGTTCGCGCCAAGCGACAGGATGTCGCCGCCGTCGCGCATCGCGATGCCCAGCCCGATTGCGTCCTGCCCGTTGACGCGGAAAAGCGGCTGCGGCGGATCCGCGAACGCGCGTCGCACGGTAGCGATATCCGACAGCCGGACCATGCGGTCGCCGACGGGGAAATTGATCTTGAGGATGTCCGCCTCAGACCCGAACGCACCGGAAATTCGGACAGAAAGGCGCTCTTCGTCGGTCTGAATGGCGCCGGATGGCCGCACGGCGTTCTGCGTCTGCAGGGCAGCGAGGAGCGCGCTGCGATCAATTCCGAGATTCGCGAGCTCCTTGATCGAGAATTCCACGAAGATCCGCTCGTCCTGCGCGCCGATCACCTCGATCTTCGAGACGTCGGGAACGAGAAGGAGCCGCGAGCGGATCTCCTCGACCCGGTCGCGCAGGTCGCGGCGCGTGAAGCCGTCCGCCGTGAAGCCGTAGATGATGCCGAACGTATCGCCGAACCTGTCGTTGAACACCGGCCCGACGACGCCGGCGGGCAAGGTAAGGCGGATGTCGGCGACGAGGTTGCGGACCTGATACCAGCTATCCTGCACCTTCGACGCAGGGACGGACTGCTTCAGATTGACGAAGATGGTCGTGACACCGCGGGTCGTGTAGCTCCGCAGGAAGTCGATTCCCGGCGTTTCCTCGAGCTTGCGCTCGAGCCGCTCGGTGAGCTGCTTGAGCGTGTCTTCCATGGTCGCCCCGGGCCATGCGGCGGACACGACCATGGTCTTGATGACGAATGAAGGATCCTCGCTCCGGCCGAGCCGATAGTAGGCGAGCAGGCCCGCTGCGACGGACACGATCATCAGGTAGATGACGAGCGACCGGTGGCGGAGTGCCCAATCCGAAAGGTTCAGGCGCATCACGATTCCACTCCGATGAGGCGCACGGGCTGACCTTGGCGCAATTGGCGAACGCCGGCCGTGACGACCAGGTCGCCTGGCTCCAGACCCTTGCCGATAATGGCGCTGGCGGGGTCCGATCGCAGGACCTGGAGCTTGCGCAGCGTGACGGTGTTGGTCTTGGGCTCGACGACCCATACCGCGGTATCCGCGCCCGTGCCGACAAGTGCCGACGCGGGGATCGAGATCTCGCCGATATCCTCAGGCCTGATGGCCCCGGTCACAGCAGCGCCGAGCCGGAACGCATCGCCGGGATTGGTGAGCCCCACCCTGACGCGGAACGTCCTGGTGACAGGGTCAGCCTGGGGAGAGACCTCGCGCACGCGCCCCTTGGCGGTTGCCGCCGGGTCGCGGTTCAGGGTCACAGTGATCGGCAGATCCGGCACGTAGCCGCGCAGCACAGTTTCGGGCACTTCGAAGACGGCGTCGCGACCATCCCGGCGCGCCAGTTGCACGACCATGCGGCCCGCCTGGACGACTTCGCCCGGCTCGGCGCCGACGGCCGTGACGATGCCGGGCGCATCGGCATACAGGGTGGTGAACCCCACGACATCCTGCGAGATCTTGAGCTGCGCCTCCGCGGCATCGACCTGGGAACGGGCAACGGTGCGCGCCTGCTCGGCGGCGTCATAATCGGCCCGCGAGGTCACGCCGCGCGCGAGCAGGTGGGACTGCCTGTCATACTGGCTTTCTGCCTGTCGCAGCACGCCCTTTGCGGCCGCCAGCGCTGCGCGCGCTGAGCGCAGTGCGTTCAGCTCGTCCTCGGAATCGAGCCGCGCGATCACCTGTCCTTGTTGCACCTGCGCGCCGACGCCAACCGTCCTCTCGAGCATCCTGCCGGCGATACGGAAGCCGAGCGACACCTCGTCCCGCGCTTCGATCTGCCCGGCAAAGGTGGCCGACGGCGCCGTTCGCGATAGCTCTACGGTCACCGTTCGTACGGGCCGCGTCGGCGGGGGCGGCGCCTCGGCTTCGCGCTGGCAGGCCGCTGACAATGCCGCAGCGATGATCGCCGCTAGAATCCGCTTCGCAGGCAAGCGGGCGCGAAGCGCCGTACCGGCCGGTTCCATGCTGTCAACGACTGCCACGCTGGTCACCGCCATGTTCAAAAACCTCATGGCTTACGGCCGGGACAGCGCGTCGAGCACCCGCACCCAGGACCTGATGCCGTGATGGAAGCTCTTCAGGTCGTACTTCTCGTTCGGGCTGTGAATGCGATCGTCCTCGAGCGCGAAGCCGGCCAGGATCACGTCCATGCCGAGGGCCGTCTTGAGCTGGTGCGTCACAGGGATGGAGCCGCCGCCGCCGACATAAGCTGCCTCCTTGCCCCACTCCTGCGTGAGAGCGACGCGCGTCTTCTCGAACGCCGGCGCATCGAGGGGAAAGCGTATGGCGCGCCCCGCGCCGTGTTCGTGAAATTCCACCTGGCAGTCCGCCGGGATCCTGGCGCGAACGAACTCGCGGAAGGACTTGCGAACAGCATGCGGATCCTGATCGAAAACAAGCCTGAACGAGATCTTGGCGGAAGCCCTGGACGGGATGACCGTCTTGAAGCCTTCGCCCTGATACCCGCCGCCCATGCCGTTGACCTCGCAGGTGGGGCGCGACCAGACCATCTCCAGCGCACTGCGGCCCTTTTCGCCCGCGGGAACGGACAGTCCTACCGCGCCGAGAAACTTCGATGCATCGAAGTTCAGCTTGTCCCATTGCTCGCGCAGCACGGCGGGCAGCTCGGGTACGCCATCGTAGAAACCAGGGAGGGTGATGCGCCCGTCGGCGTCGCGCAAATCCGCCAAAATGCGCGCCAGGACGTGGTTGGGATTTGCGGCTGCCGACCCATAGAACCCGGAGTGCAGGTCCCGGTCCGGACCGGTGATGACGATCTCTTCGCCGCACAGGCCGCGCAGCATCGTGGTGATGGCGGGGGTTTCTGCATCCCACATCGCGGTGTCGCAGATCAGGCCGATATCGGCGCGCAGCTCATCGGCGTTTCCCTTGAGGAAAGCCGGCAGGTTGGCGCCGCCGGATTCTTCCTCGCCCTCGAGCAGGATAGACACCGGGACCGGCAGCTTGCCCGTCACCGCGTGCCAGGCGCGGCAAGCCTCGACGAAGGTCATCACCTGACCCTTGTCGTCCGAGGCGCCGCGCGCACGAATGATCCTGCTCCCGTCTGCCCGCGTTTCGATGATGGGTTCGAACGGATCGTGCGTCCAGAGCTCCAGAGGGTCGACCGGCTGCACATCGTAATGGCCGTAGAACAGGACGGACATGCCGGGTGACTTGCGGTCGTGACCCACGACGATGGGATGGCCCGGCGTGGTGCGCGCGCTGGCCTCAAAGCCGATGCTGCGCAAGTCGGCCGCGTGCCACTCCGCGCAGGCGCTGCACTCGGCGGCGAAGGCAGGGTCAGTCGAGATCGACTTGATCCGCAGGAGCGCGACAAGCCTGTCGAGTGCTGGTTCCACGTGGGAGTCGACGTATGAGAGAACTGCGTTCAGATCCGACATGCCGCCTCCGCAGACAGGATTAACCAGGCCGTTGCACCGTGCGGACGTCTGCCGCCGGATGTCTTGCCGCCAAACGTCTTGCCGCCAAACGTCTTGCAGTTCGGCAGAACCTTGCGCGACGACGTCCGCGAGCCGCCGCACCCACCCGATACCTCCGACGGGAACGTTCAACTCGCTGGACCGGAAGACCCGGCTGGGACCACCACGCCCCGCATGGGAGCCTGCCTTCGCCAACGTGCGCCACGTCAACGATGGACAGATTAAGCGCTGCTCCCGGCGCACGCGATCAGCACAGAATCCCAATTCTGGGCAGGCCATCCCAATCTTGCCGAGGGGGTTTTCGGGTGGTGATGACCGCCTATTGCACTTTGGCGAAGGCGCCGCCTTTTCGGGTAGCCAAAGCTACGGCGGCAAGCAGGGCCAGGCCGATCGCGGCAATCACGGCCATGCCTCCATAGACGTTTTCGCCCCACGTTCCGTAGTACTGGCCGACGAGGCTTGTCAGAACCGCCATGATGCCCGCCCATGCCGCCGCGAGCCAGCCCTGTACCTGGGATTGCATGCTCGGCGGCGCCAACAGGCCGAGGAGAAAGATGCTGCCGAGGTGAGTGGCGGCAAAGGTGAAGCCATGTGCCAGTTGCAGGGCGACGAGGAGCGGCAGGCCAGGATCGAGCGTCATCCCCGCCCAACGCAAAACAGCAATGAAGGCCCCCGACAGGAGCAGCGCGACCGCGCCCCGCCTGCCGCCGAGATATCGTCCTGCAAGAGCCAGGACGATCACTTCCGACACGATTCCGAGCGCCCATAGACTGCCCAATTCAATGCCTGTGCGGCCCTGGCTCTGCCAATGCAGCGTGCTGAACCCGTAGACCGCCGCGTGGCTCGCCTGGACGAGAGCTGCCCCGGCGATCGTCATTCCGATCAGCGAGAGGTTGGCCGGCTCGCCGATGCGAACCGATCGCTCCGGCGCAGCCTTCGTCGAACCGCCGGCGACGAGACCCGCGGCGATAGCCGTAGCGCCCGCCGAAATCACCAGCATCACGACAATCGAGGCGGGGGAGAGCACGCCCAGGACCCAACCCGCAGTGATATTGGCGACGGCGAAGGCGATGGATCCCCACAGGCGGATGCGGCCATAGGTGAGCTCGGCCGATGGCGTCGTCCAGAGCAGCCGCAAGGTGAAGCTGTCCGTCAGGGCGATCAGCGGTCCCTGGGCAAACGCTATCAGGACCACGATCGCAAGGATCGTCTGGAAATTGCTCGCAAGGCCGAGAAGTGCGGTTGCTCCGGTGACGATCCAGGCGCAGGCGACCAGGATCGGCCCGGTGCGACCGAAACGGTCGGCCGCCGCCGTCGCAACAGGATTCGCAATGATCCGCACGAGGAGAGGCGCGGCCAGCACGATTCCGATCGCCGCATCGTCGAGGGCTTGCGCCCTCAACCAGACCGGAAAAAAGGGAAGATTGACGCCGAGTTCGAAGAACAGGGCGCCGTAGAGAAAAGCCAGCCGGCCCGTCAGCCAGCGCATGGCGAACTCCGCAACGACGCTCGCGATGGATCAGGCTTCACGTGCCGTTGCCTCAAAACCCACGCCGATCCCTTGTCGGACGGAAAAGGGTGCATCAAGCCTGATGTGTCACGCCGCCGGCGACTTCGGCGGCGGGGGGCAGGTGTGGCGCGCGCCGGGCCAACGCCATCTCGCGTGTTTCGCTTGGGCTCAGACCAAACTCACGGCGGAATGCCCGGCTGAATGTCGAGTGGTCGATATAGCCCACCGCATTAGCGACGACGTTGATCGAACACATTTCGCCGGCATCGCTGAGAATGCGATGCGCTTCCTGCAAGCGTTCGCGCTGGATGAACGATGCTACCCCTCCGCTCGTCTCGAAGATGCGGTAAAGCTTGGAACGCGAGACGGCGAGCAGCCGGCAAAGCCGATCCGGGCCGAACTCCGGGGAGGCCATGTTCTGTCGAACCACGTGCCTTGCCCGCTCGATCATCACGGCCATGAGCGGCGCTTCAGCCGCTTCCATCCGCTCGGCCCGCGGCGCCAGGCAAGCGGCCACCAAGTCCCTGAGCGGGTCAGCGAGAACGCTCCGCTCGAACTGCCCCATCGTCGGCAACCGCCGGGCGAGGCTGGCCAGGAAATCCGCGAGCAACGAGGCGAAGGGCCCTGGGATCTCAACGTTGTGGGCCAGTTCGAGATCGCGGTTGGCTTCGCGCATGACGTCACGCGGAAGAAGGAGGGTGAATATCTCTTCATCGCGCCCCTGGCCATCGAAAGGACGAACCAGCGATCGGAACGACAGCATAGGTTTGGAAAGGCAGCGCTCCCGGCCTGGATAGGGATTTTCTCGCTCACCCGGCACGCTGTCTGGACCAGCATGGGGCCGCGCCATCACGAGGCACCAATGATCCACGTGGGACCGGGTACGGTGGGTCCAGGCCCTTCGGGGGGCATTCGTCAGTATCGAATGCACGAAAGTCAGTCCGCCGATATCCCAGGTGTGGGCCTCCGCCGGGAAGCTGGAGGGGGGGGCGTCGCATGGCGACAATTCGACCATCTCGGACAAGTATTGCCGCCAAGCATCGAATTGATCGACAGCCGGAAGGTTCAACGTCGAAAATACGCTTCCATTAGAGGCAGGAGGCGAAATCTTCGCTGTGGTTAGTGCCTCGAGTATCATCATTGCGCCCACCCAAGCTCAACTTAAATAGCACGATACCTAACTAAAGTTGCTTGCATGATAATTTAATGACATCCCAAAGCAAGGAAGTTTAGGTTCAACGGATATCCGTTGAGTTGATCGAGGTTATCCTGACGGCAGAAAACAACAGATCCCGCTAAGGGCTTGTCGCGTCGAAAAGAAAAATCGGGGCGGAAATCACCATCCCTGCCGCCGATCCCAGCGTTTCCGCAGCGGCCAGCGGCGGCGGCAAATCGGAGTCCGTCACGACCTGTCCCTCGATCAACCGGTTCCCGATCAGCCTGACAACGTCGGGGCTCTGTGCAAACAGCGCGTGGTTGATGCGATCGTTGGAACGCAGCCCTGTAAGGTCGAGCACAGTGACCTTGTCCAGCGGCCCAAGCCGCTGCTGATATTCCTCCCGGGTGATATCGATTCCGCCAAGTCGCGTCATTCCGCGCGTCAGTATGCGGGAGACCTGCAAGGCCCTGTCGCTCTGGGATACGAAGAGCGTCACCTGGGGCCGGCGCGGCCCCATTTCGGTGATCTGCTGCCGAAACACCCCCACGTCGATATCGGGCGACGCCAGGATCAGGTTCGTGATCTTGCGCGGAACGCCGCCCTGTCTCAACGCGAGTTGCTTCACAGCTTCGACTGCGACCCAGCCGCCCATCGAATGCGCCAGGATCGCGATCTCGCTCACTGCTGGTAGAGTCGACCGCCGTCTGCAACAGGGCCGCCAGGTCCGATCGCGAATACGTCGCGTTGTCGTGGTCGCGCTTATAGTCCAGCAGGCGGCCACGAGACGGCCACGAAAACAATACGGGAGCAGCGTTCGCATCGGTGTCGTGCGCGAGTTGAGCAAATCTGAGCACGGCCTTGTCGAAGCGGTTATTGTATCCGTGCACAAACACGAATACGCGCCGGGACTTGCCGCTCGCGGATTTGAGCCAGTCGAGAAGCTGTCGTTGGTCGAACGGTTTGGCCGATAAGGCTACGAAGTCGGTCGCAGGGTCGCCCGGTGAGTTGCGCGGCCACTGGACCGATCCCACCTCCCGGACAGGTGGAATTGAAACGACGATGTTGCTGTAGGAAAGCGTCTCGCCCCGGTCGCCGCTGAACATCACGGCAGGATCCTGTGACGGCGCGCGCGTCGTCGCGACGAGCATGTCAACGCGGGCAGTTCCTTCCGGTGCGTCGACAAGCGTCAGCAGCCCGGCAGTCTGGCCTCCGCAGCCGGCCAGGCAGAGCGCAGCGGCGGCCGCAGCCGATACGATCCGCGCCGCCCGGCGGAGCGGCCCGCCATCTGCGAAATATTTGGTCGCGCTGCCGGATGCCGAAGCTTTCATCGGCGCACGTCCAGCAAGCGTGTACCATTGCGTGACACTATCCTCCGCTCCCGCGAGCTAAAATCGCCAGATCAGAGGAACAAGGAAGATCGCCACGCAGAAGAACCAGATCAGCAAGGGCAGTCCCAGCTTCCAATAGTCGCTGAACGCATATCCGCCGGGGCCCATCACCATCAGGTTCGTCGGGGTCGCGATGGGCGTAAGGAAGGACGCTGCCGCCGCAACCGCGACGCACATCAGCACGGGTCGCGGTGAAACACCCATGCTGGCCGCCGCCGCCACGCCAATGGGAATAACGATCAAGGCGGTGGCAGTATTGCTGATGAGTTGTCCCATGATGGCGGTGAGGATGAACAGGCCGGCCAGCAGAGCGTAGGGACCGGCGTCCCCCACGATATGCACGAGCCCATCCGCCATCAGCTTTGCGGCGCCCGTCTGGTCCATTGCCGTCGAGAGCGGCATCATCGCTCCGACGAGAATGACCGTCGTCCAATCGATAGACCGGTACGACTGATCGACCGTCAGCACGCCGGAAAGGATCAGCGCGGTCGCCGCGAGAAGGCCGGCGATGACAGGCGGCACGAGTCCGGTCGCGAGCAGAAACACCATGCAAAGCAGGATTACGATCGCCTGTTTCGCGCCGAGCCCCAGCGGCACGGCCTGCCGCCGCACGACATCGGGCGAATTGACGACGAGCACGTCGGGATCATTGAGCTGAACGTCCAGCGCCTTCCAGGTCCCCTGCAGAAGCAGCGTATCGCCTGCCTCGAGTTGGACCTCCGCTTGCCCGACGTCGCTCCCCTGTCGCTGGATGGCGATGACGATGAGGTCGCCGCTCTCGGTGACCATGCCCGGAAAGACCTTCTCGCCGATCATCAGCGAGCGGGGCGGAATCATGACTTCAGCCAGCCCGGACTTGCGATTGAACAGCGCCTCCTCGACGCTCGCTTCGCTCTCGTCCTGGCGGAACGAGAGGTGCATGTCAGAGGCCAGCGCAGCAGCCGCTTCCGCATCGCCGCGAAGGAGGATGTAGTCTCCGGCAGCGATCTGCGCGCGCTTAAGCGGCGCACCGCTATCGCCTTCCTGCATGGCGACAAGCTGCAGGCCGGGATATCCGGCTAGATCGAACTGTGATGGAGCCTGCCCGACATACGTGCTGGACTCGCGCACGCGCATCTGGAACAGGCCCGCGCTCAGGCCATACTGCTCGACCAGGGTCGTGGCATGCTTGCTGAAATCCGCAGGCATCGATGGTCCGCTGCGGAATGGAAGCAGCCGCTCGCCGAACATGATGATGATCGCGATCGTTCCGGCCAGCAGGGGGACGCCGACCAGCGTGAACTCGAAGAAGCCGAAACGCGTCAGCCCGGCATCCACCGCCGCGTTGGAGACGAGCACGTTGACCGGCGTCCCGGTGAGCGCGAGCAGCGAACCGGCATGGGCGGAGAAGACAAGCGGCATCAGGAGCTGCGACGGCTTGCGCTTCAGGCGGACTGCCATGACCACGACAACCGGCAGCAGCGCCGCGACCGCGCCGTTGACGCTGATCAGGGCGGTCAAGAGCGCGACCAGCAAACCCGTGAAGAGAAGGAGCCGCGTGCGGCTCTCCTCGCCCGCCTTGGCGATCAGCAACTGGCCGGCCCAGGCTGTCACTCCCGTGATCTCGAGGCCGGCGCTGACGACGAAGAGCGATGCGATGAAGATCACCGCCGGGTCGCCCAGGCCGGCGAAAGCCTCGCCAAGCGAAAGCACACCGGTCGCATAGAGGGAAACGGCGGTTCCCATTGCGATGATAACGACCGGCACCCGGTTCCAAACGAACAGGACGACCGCGGCCACGATGATCGCAGCGGTGAGTGCTATTGGGCTCACTGGACCGGTTCCTTGTCCTCGAGTTGCTGGCTTGGCCACCGCGATGGCGCCGGGCATCGCGCATCGAGGCCGCCATCGTGCTCCTGCACCTCGCCCCAGGAACGACCCGCCCGTAAGCAGGTGGCGGCCAAAGGGCGATCCAGGTGCAAGCGACGCCGAGGCCCGATTTCCGTGCCCCCTCTCGAGGGTCTACCCCGTGCAGGCATCAGGACGCCGGCGCGGCTGCTCTTCCGGCTCGGGAATCGAGCCCGAGCCTGTCCTACCGGTCCGGATCGCGTTTGATCTCGATCCGGGCCGACGATCAAAATATGCCGCGGTGCAGCAGCCTCGGAAGAGCACAAAATCCCAAACTGTGCATGCTGTCCCAATCTTCCCCCGCGCAATCGCGCCTGAGGTCAGGACGCCCGTGAAAAGCGTGGCGCGGCTTCGCAGGATTGAGTTTTCTCGCATAGGGAAAGAAGGCGCAGCGGCCCAGAATATGGACGCAAAGCCCAGATTTGGGATTCTGTGAGCATCACAAAAAACCGCCGTCCTCTATCATGCGTCTCACGTCAGCGGGATCCGGTTCTTGTCGGCGCGGCCTGGTTCGCATGGGCGCGGCACTGGCGGAGACGTCTCGGCTCACCCTAAGCCGTGACCATACGCAGAATGTCGCACCCAGCGGCGGGCGTCGACTGAACTCGTCCCGCATTCTTGAAAGGTGCGCCATGATCCACGCCAGCGCGAAGCCGAAAACGGCGATGCAGCGTTTTCTCGATGTCGTGGAACGCGTGGGGAACAGGGTTCCGCACCCCGTTGTGATCTTCCTGATCCTGATCGGCATCGTCATCGTCCTGTCCGGGATCCTGGGCGCGTTCGGCACGGCCGTGACCTTCGAAACGATCAACCCGGAGACGAATAAGATCGAGAAGGCGACCACCGCCCTGCGAAGCCTCGTGTCGGCCGAGGGCATTCGGTTCATGTACACATCGCTGATCCCGAATTTCATGAGCTTTACCGCGGTAGGCCTCATGATCGCAGCCATGATTGGCGCGGGCGTCGCAGAGACATCGGGCCTCGTCACGGCCCTCATCCGCAAGCTCGTCATCGTGGCCCCGAAGTGGGCGCTGACGTACATCCTCTCGTTCATCGGCATTGTGGCAAGCGTGGCCGCGGACGCGGCCTATCTCGTTCTGATCCCGCTGGCCGGCGTCGCTTTCATCAGCGTCGGGCGTCATCCGATGGCCGGCATCGCGCTGGGGTTTGCCGCCGTCGCCGGTGCGTTCACCGTGAACATGCTGATCAAGCCGCTCGATGCGGTGCTGGTCGAGTTCACCAATGACGCGATCCACCTGGTCGATCCCGCCCGGTCCATCGGCCTGGCCTCGAACGTCTGGTTCTCCATCGCGTCGGTTGCGTTGCTGACTGTCCTGATCGCGGTCATCACGGACCGGATCATCGAGCCGCGTCTCGGCACGTACGACACGAAGCTGATGGGCGACGATCACAAGCCGGAGGGCGCCGCGCTAAGCGAAGCCGAGCAGCGCGGCCTGAGCCGTGCGCTCTACGCGTTGATCGCTCTTCTCGCGGTCTTCGCCCTGCTGACGCTTCCGTCCGGTGCGCCGCTGCGGAACCCCACGACTGGCGAACTCATCGGCAACTCGCCGTTCATGAACGGGCTGATCGCGTTGATCACCCTGATGTTCCTGGTGACGGGCTGGGCCTACGGCGTCGGCGCCGGCACGCTCAGGACGCTCACCGAGGTCATCAAGGCGATCGAAAAGGCGATCTCGGGGATGGGCGGGACGATCTTCCTGTTCTTTATCCTCAGCCAGTTCGTCGCCTATTTCACCTACACGAACATGGGCACCGTGCTCGCTCTCAAGCTGTCGGGCGTACTGACCGCCGCCAACATCGGCGTGCTGCCGCTTCTCATCGGCTTTATCGTCGTCGTGGCGCTCATCGACCTGCTGCTGACCGGCGCCATCGCCAAATGGGCCATCTTCGCGCCGGTGTTCGTGCCGCTTCTGATGAAGCTGGGCGTTGAGCCCGAGGCCGTGCTCGCCGCCTACAGGGTGGCCGACTTCGCCGATGAACGCGATCACGCCGCTCAACGCCTACTTCGCGCTCGTGGTGGGATATACCATGAGATACGACAAGAGCTCCGGCGTCGGCACCGTCGTCTCCCTGATGCTGCCCTATGTCGCCCTGATGTTCCTCTTCTGGACCGCATTGTTCATCGTCTGGCAGTCGGCAGGGCTGCCCTGGGGCCTGTGACGCCTGAGGCGGATCGGCAAAGGAGATTTCCGGATGAGCTACCCCGACATACCCCTCGACGTTGCGGCGGCGCAGAACCACCTGATGCGCTTCCTGGCTGTCCCTGGCGTGACCGGCCACGAGGCCAAGATCGCCGATGCGGTCAGCGCGGCGCTGAAGGCCATCGGCGTCCCCGCATCCGCGATCCGGTTTGACGATGCGAATACCCGTATTCCCCTGCCGACGGAGACGGGAAACCTGATCGTCGATATTCCCGGCACGCGCCCGGGTCCGCGGCTGCTGTTCTCGACGCACCTCGATACCGTGCCGCTCTGCGCGGGAGCAAAGCCGAGGGTCGAGGGCGGACGTATCGTGGGCGATGGAACGACGGCGCTCGGCGGTGACAACAGGACCGGTTGCGCGATGCTCGTCGCACTTGCCGAGACGCTCATCAGGAACAAGCTCCCGCACCCGCCTATCACGCTGCTTTTCACCGTGCGGGAAGAGAGCGGCCTGCACGGCGCACGCGAACTCAATCCAAGGGATCTCGGCGACGTCGCCATGTGCTTCAATGTGGATGGCAGGCTGGCCTCCGAACTGCTCATCGGCGCGGTCGGGCAGGAGAACTGGGAGGTCGAGGTCACCGGCAAGGCGTCCCATGCGGGCGTAGCGCCGGAGAAGGGGATATCGGCCACGCTCGTCAGTGCCGTGGCGATCGCGGATGCCCACCGCGAGGGCTGGTTTGGCAAAGTGGTTAAGCCAGGCGGCAACGGCACGAGCAATGTCGGCATCTTCGGCGGCAAGGATTCCGCTGCCGCCGGCGACGCGACCAACGTCGTGACCGACTACGTGTTCATCAAGGGGGAGGCCAGGAGCCCGACGGCCGCGTTCGCTGCCGAGATCACGGAGGCCTTCAAGCGGTCGTTCGAGAAGGCGCGAGCCGCCGTGACGGATTCGGATGGCGGGACCTCGACGATCCAGTTCAGGCACACGCCTTCCTATCCGCCCTTCAAGCTCGAGGAGGACAGCCCGGTCGTCGCGCGCGCCACACGGGCCGTGAAGGCCCTCGGCATGACTCCCAGTTATCTCTTCTCGAACGGTGGCCTCGACGCCAATTGGCTCGACAAGCACAAGATCCCGACTGTCACGATCGGGGCCGGGCAATTCGAAATCCACACGCTGAAGGAATATGTCGACCTGGCCGAGTACGAGAAAGGCTGCAGGGTCGCGGTCCTTCTGGCCACGCTCGACGACTGACGCCTGGCAAGGACGTAAGAAGGATTTCGCGATGAGATGGATGCTCCCAGCGATCGCTGGGTTGGGCTTCGTCGCGGTCGTGGACACGGCCGCATTCGCGCAGTCAACGACCGTGATCATCCATCGTGATCACGGTCACTCGAGTCGCGGCCTTGGCTCTCGCTGCAGTACGCGGGCCGGCGTGATCCGGATGGGACACCGGCAATCCCTCAACTCCAGGTGCCGTGTTCATGTCCGCGGGTGGGGCTGGCTCAATGGACGGACGGTCCGGTAGCTCCCGGCTCGCCATGATCAAATAGGCGGTCAAATGCTGCTTTCCACTGGTCCCGCACAGGCGCAGCCTGACATGCTGTCCGACCCGCGCCAACCGAGCTTTGCATGCAGACCTCAGCACAACAGCAGCCCGATGACGCTGCCCGCCCGAGCGAACCCGGTCCGGGCTTGAAGTCCGCGCCACGGCCCGATCCCAGGAAGGGCGATATCGAGGATGATGCGTCGAGCCCGAAGAAGCGGTCGCTGATTGCCATTGCGGGAAGCCTGCTGGCGGAGATCAGCCTGCCGAAGCTGCTCGTGGCCTGGACGATCATGATCGTCGTGCCGGGCCTCCTGCTCGGCCTTTCGCCCCTGATCGCGACGGCCTGGTTCACGGCGTTCTCCTCGCGCCTCGGGGCGCTGGCCGGCATTGGCCCGTTCGTCATATTGGCCGCCGTGGCAGCCGTCGGCTGGTTCGGGGGCCGCCCCGTCTTCAGGGCCGTGGAAAAGAGCTTCTGGTCATTGAATTCCCTGGCGGTGCAGCCCGGTTACGCAATCAGCCGCGAGGGCCTGCGCCATCTGACCGAGCGCTTCCTGCTGCGGCACGCGAGCGGGCAGGGCAGGGAGCGCCTCCGGGCGGCCACCGCGGCTGGAGCCGGAATCGTGTGCTGCGCTGTCGCGCTGGCCTTCGTCGCATTGGCCTGGCCTTTCACACGATGGACGGGTGGCGTGGCTGATCTTGCCGATCCTGTCCGGCTTCTCGTACCGGCATTGGCCAACACGGTGGTCCTGATCGGCTGCTTTCTCGCCTCGGCATCCCTCATCTGGGGCGTCGCCGATGCCACGATGGATCAGCCGCGCGATCTCGCAAACTTCGATGCTCCGCCGGAAGATCGCCGGCGATGGCGGGTGGTTCATCTCTCCGATATCCATGTGGTGGGCGAGCGCTATGGCTTCCGTATCGAGAGCGGCCGGGCCGGGCCGCGCGGGAACGACCGGCTGGCGAAAGTGCTCGACCGGCTGGACGCCATCCACGCGGCGCAACCGCTCGATCTTGTGCTGATCACGGGAGACATCACCGACGCCGGGCGCTCCGCGGAGTGGGCGGAATTCCTCGATCTCCTCGCGTCTGCACCCGGCATCTGGCAGAGCGAACGTTGATCCTGCCCGGCAATCACGATCTGAACATTGTCGACCGCGCCAATCCCGCACGGCTTGACCTGCCGACCAGTCCCGGCAAGCGGCTGCGGCAGATCCGGACGCTCGCGGGCATGCTGGCAGTGCAGGGCGAACGAGCCCGGGTGCTCACGGGAGAGCGCGACAGGCTTGGCGTAAGTCTGTCCGCGGCCGTAGCGCCGCACGCGGCGGCCATCGAGGCTTTCTCCGACGCAGGTTCCCTGAGGCTTTCAGCGAGACTGGCCCAGGTGTGGGCCGATATCTTTCCGATGGTCCTGCCGCCGCCCACGCCGGACGGGCTGGGCGTCATCATCCTGAACTCGAATGCCGAAACGCATTTCTCCTTCACCAATGCGCTGGGCCTCGTGTCGACCGAGCAGGCGAGGGGACTCGCAACCGCGATGCGTGAATTCCCGGCGGCGCGCTGGATCGTGGCGCTGCACCATCATCTCGTCGAATATCCGCAGCCCGCTCACGCCTTCTCCGAGAGGATCGGCACGGCCCTCATCAACGGGAGTTGGTTCGCACGGCAGCTTATTCCGGCCGGCCGCCGGATAGTGGTCATGCACGGACATCGGCACATCGATTGGATCGGCGTCTGCGGTCCGCTCCGGATCGTGTCCGCTCCGTCACCTGTGATGGAAGGAACCGACGACATGGCGACCTGCTTCTACATCCACTCCCTTGCACCGGCGAAAGACGGCGGGCTGGCCCTGCTTCGGCCCGAACTGATCGAAATCACCGCCGATTAAGCCGGGCCGGCCTGCTTCATTGAACCATCGCTTTTCGTGCCGGCGTTGGAATGACCTCGTCGACCCGCTCGATGAGATACGAAAAGAATGGGTTCGACGAAATGCGCAGCAGGGAATCCAGATTGACGATCAGGACGCCAACTTCTCCGCGCGAGGCCATCGCGCCAAGTTCGATGCCGAAATTGTCCGCGGGATCGGGAGCAAACCCGTAGAGGCCATCCGTGGGTGGAAACGGGATGGCCACGTGGGACAGAGAGAAGATATCGGGCGGATATGACAGGCCCAGCGCCCGGACCGTTTCGGCCGTGGCACCTGCCTCGGTCACCCGTTCGATGACGTCCCTGCTGCTTGCCGAGGCGTTGGTGATGAGCGTGGAGCGGAAATTGCGCGGCGCTGCTGGCAGGATGACCCCGAGCATGGCCTCCGACGAGCGGCGAAGCAGCGGCCCGAACTTGGCGGTCCTGTTGATGTCAAACAGGACGAGCTCGCTGCCATTCGCGGGAAGTCGATTGTAGAGGGCAGACACGACCGCCGCAGTGCTGACGGTGAAGTCCATCACCGACTGGAAGGTCAAGACGGGTGGAAGCCCCTCGATCAGGCCGTTGCGGGAATGGGCGGCGATGCGCGGCTGCAGGGCCTGCGTCAGCCGAAAGGATTGGCGCGCTCCGTTGACCGGAAAGGAGTTGTACTTGAACGGATTGAATTCCGGCACGACGCTCAGCCACGCCGCCTTCGCGAACGCGGGGAAGTAGGCCGGCCATCCCGCCACGCCCACAAAGCGGGCGAAACTCGTAATCCCGATCATGGGCGAGATCAGTATGAGGCGGTCGGCCCGCGCCAGGGTTTCGTCCTCGAGCGCATCCAGCGAGTATTTCATCGCCAGCGCGCCGCCATTCGAGAACCCGACGATATGGAGCGGCTTGCCGGGTCCGACTTTCCGTCGGGCCTCGCGAACCGCAAGCCGCGTGGCCGCGAGCCAGTCTTCCCAGTCGATCTCCGTCAAGGCGGCAGGGACGGTGCCATGGGCCGGCAGCCTGATTGCGACCGATACGAATCCACGCTCGCGATACAGGCGCGCGATGTGGCGCAGGCTGTAGGGGGAATCGGTCAGGCCATGCAGGAAGACGACGGCGCCGACGGGCTCGCCATCCGGATCAAGGACATAAGACCGGTTCCAATCCTGCGAGAAGTTGCCGGGGAATACCGGGCTCCCTTTGAAGTATCTGTTCGCGGGTATCTTTTCTGAGTCGGACAGGCGCTGCGTCACCTCGACATCAAGCTTTTCGAAGATCGTTTTTTCGGCGGCGAGATAGCCAGCCCAGTCCGTCTTGTCCAACTCGGCACGGCTCAGCTCGTGGGGGATATAGGTATGCCAGGGTTCGAGCGGGTCGCCCCGCTGGCTGTCGTACACCCGCACGGCCAGGAGCGTTGACAGCGCAACGACAACGAGGGCGATGCCCCATCTGGCCCACTTTGCCAATCTCCGGATCATGGTGAAAAGCGCCTTCCTTGATGCCGTTTCGGACGAGTTTTCAAGATCACCGGTTCGGAGCCCTGACCCGGCGCGCTGGCCGAAGCCTGCCGCAGGGCCGGCGTCAGAAGCGCCAAACCAGCGGGACGTAGACCACGGCGACTATGAGGAACCAAACCATCAGAGGCAGGCCAAGCTTCCAGTAGTCACCGAACCGGTAGCCGCCCGGGGCCATGACCATCATGTTCGTCGATGTCGCGATCGGCGTCAGGAATGACGCCGCACCTGCAACGCAGAGGCTCATCAGTACCGGCCGCGGCGAAACGCCCATGTCCGCGGCTGCCGCCATGGCAACGGGAATGACGAGCATCGTCGTCGCCGTGTTGCTCATGATCTGACCCAGGACTGCCGTCAGGATGAAAAGTCCGCCGAGGAGAGCGGTGGGACCTCCGCCGCCTACCATCTGAACGAGATGTTCAGCGATCAGCTTGGCGGCTCCGGTCTCGATCATCGCGACGGACAGCGGCATCATCGCACCGACGAGGATCACTGTCGTCCAGTTGATTGCACGATAGGACTGCTCGACCGTGATGATCCGCGTCAGGATCAGCGTGCCGGCGGCAAGCAATCCGGCAATGGCCGGCTGAACGAGTCCTGTCGCCAGCAAGATCACAAGTCCGGCCAGAACCGCCACCGCGACACCCGCGCCCGGCCCCATGGGTACTGCCTGCCGTCTCACGAGGTCTGGCGAGTTCACAACCAGCACATCGGGATCGGCGAGGTGGAGATCGAGCGCCTTCCAGGATCCCTGAAGCAGCAACGTGTCGCCGGCCCTCAGGATGGCTTCGGCGGGATCAAGATCGACGCCGGCCCGCTGGACCGCGACAACGATGAGGTCTCCGCTATCGGTCACCATGCCGGGGAAAACCGCCCGGCCGATCAGGCCGGAACGCGGCGGGATCACGACCTCTGCAAGGCCGGACGTCTTGCCGAAAAGCGCGGAGGCCGGATCGTCAGAAAGGCTGTCGTCGCGAAAGGCGAGATGGAGGCCGGCCGCCATGCTCGCCGCCGCGTCCGCCTTGCCGCGCACCACGACGTAGTCGTCTTCGCCGATGGCGGCGCGGCCCAACGGTGTGCCCGAAGCGCCATCCTGCAGGGCGACAAGCGAGAGCCCGGCATACCCGGAAATGTCGAACTCTTGCGGCGTCGCGCCAACCAGGGGCGAAGTCGGCCGGACCCTCAGCCTGAAGACGCCGTCAGCCAGTCCGTATTGCTCGGTCAGTGTGCAGGCATGCCCGCTCAGGTCGGCGGGGAGTGTCGCGCTCGCACGTTCCGGGAGCAGTTTCTTTCCTAAGAGCACGACAATCGCGACTGTGCCCACGAGGAGAGGAACGCCCACCAGGGCGAATTCGAAGAAGCCGAATCCGATCATGCCCGCATCTTCGAGGGCTTCCGAAACCAGCACGTTCTTTGGCGCGCCGGTCAGCAGGATGTTGGAGCCGGCGTGGGCGGCGAAGGCGAGCGGCATCAGCAATTGTGACGGAGTCCGCTGAAGGCGGATGGCTGCCACGGTGACCACGGGAATGAGGGCAGCGACCGCACCGCCGCCGCTGATGAGCGCACTCAGCGCGCCGCCGAACGCCATGATGATCACGAGGAGGCGTGTCCGGCTCTCCTTGCCCGCCTTGCTGATCAGGAGTTTGCCTGCCCATGCCGTCACGCCGGTGTTTTCGAGCGATGCGCTGACGATAAACAGGCATGCGATGAAGACGACTGCCCGGTCACCCAGCCCTGCAAATGCCTGGTTGAGCGTAACGACGCCGCCTGCCCAAAGCGCGACCGCCGTCCCCAGCGCCACGATGATGACCGGCAACTTGTTCCACATGAACAGCGCGATGGTCGTGACAATGATGACCGCAGTGATTTGAATGTCGCTCAAGCTTCGAGCACGCCTCCATCTTTATCTGACCAGTCTCTCATGGCGACGGTATAGCTGCAATTGCAACCCTGGATTATGTCTTTCTCCAGATACCAGGTGGTGCAAAACGCGGCTACGCCGGTCACTGTCAGCCGTCAGTTTAAGGTTCGCGGCTCGGACGCGACGGGCGAGCCTGTTGAGGCTTCCAGATTTGAAATCAAAAATCGCAGCATGCTGGTGGTCAAAAATGAAGCCAAGAGAGCTGTCGAGTGGACAGCCTGGCGGCCGGACTGTCCGCCAGCCTTGCCAACGACTGGACTCAATCAGGAAACAACCCAACTGCATGATCTGCGTCCCTCGTAAGGGCCGCTTCGACGTCGATCGGATATTGACTCGGACCCCAGCAATGCGCCTCTGGCGAGCACAATGCAGTTGAGCCGATCAGCTAAATTGCAGGCTAAACTAAATTTAACAAACCTTTCCTTGCTGTACGCAACCTAGAACTGTAGCTTCATTTATCGGTCCCCGCGCTAAGCTTGGGCTAGACCATAATTAACAAGCGACAGGGACTGACATGGCATTGGTGAAAACGTCGAGCCTCCTTCGTAAACCGCGAAAAAAGCCAGACGCAGAGCCGCGTGGCGCCGTTCCAACGCCGGTTAAGCGGCGCGTCGCGAAGGCGCTTCCGCAGTCTTCCGTCGAGACCGCCGCGGAGAGGATCGGATCGGCGGCCCACGAACTAGCCAGCGGCGTGGCTGAATCCGCAAGTGCCGCCGAGGAGTTGCGGCGCGCGCTGGAGCAGATCGCGGCTGCCGCTGAGGAATCCGCGGGCGCGTCGTTTGAATTGCTGGCCGCCATCGGCGCCATGACGGCTGCCTTCGGGCAGGCGCGCATCTGGGCGGAGGGTTGCCAAAGCCAAAGCCTGGGTCTCCAGACCCTGCTGACCGAGGCTGCCAAGCAGATCGACCTGTCGGTCGTCGCGGTGGACGGGAATGCACAGCGCCAGTTGCGGGCAGTCCAGGTCATCAGCAGCCTGGAGCAGCAGGCCGAGAGCATTGGCCAGATCATGCGCACGGTGGCTGACGTATCCGACCAGACAGGCCTTCTGGCGCTCAATGCCGCCATCGAGGCGGCGCGCGCGGGCGATCATGGCCGCGGCTTCGCGGTCGTCGCCGACGAGGTCCGCATCCTTGCGGAGACCTCCGAGAGGCGCGCTCGGGAGGTGCAGGACCTCGCAGGAAAGATCATCGAATACGTCCGCTCGATTGCCGCGAGGTTCCGCGAATCCGCGAATCACGCGGTCGAGAAGGCCGACGAGGGACGTGGCGTTGCCGCCCAGCTGGAGCAGGCGCGCACCGCCCTCCAGGTGATGGTGAAGGGCAGCCAGGAGGTCCTGGCCTCCGCCATCCAGGCGAATACGGCGGCTGCCGAAGCGCAGATAGGGGCGGAGAGCGTTTCGAGCGCCGCGACCGAGCAATCGGCCGCCGCAGCCCAGGCGCAGAGCGCCGTGCAGCAGCAAAGCGTTGCGCTGGACCAGAGCCGCCGGACGGCGGAAGCCCTCGCCGCTCTGGCCGAGGATCTGCACAGCAGCGGGAACGTCGCCCAGCTGGCAGGCCAGTTCGGCGCCGCGGCAGAGGAACTGTCGGCGACGGTCCAGGAATTGTCGGGCGCGGCCTCGGAAATCCTGACCGCCATGGACCAGATCAGCCGGGGCGCACAGCTCCAGGCGGCCGCAACCCAGCAGGCCAGCAGCGCGATGTCCCAGATCCAGAAGGCGGCTGTGAACTCCGGAAAAAACTCGCGAGCCTCCGTTGCGCAGATGGACGAAATCCTGGCGCGCCTGCGGGCAAGCCGGGCAGCTGTCACGCGTCTGACTGCCGGCGTTGCGGACGGCCTGGTTTCGGCCCGCGCCGTTCTCACGGACGTCGAGGCGCTGGAAGGGGCCGGTCGCCGCATCGGCAAGATCGTGGACGCGCTCGATGTCGTCGCCGTGCAGACAACCATGCTCGCCGTGAGCGGCTCGGTGGAGGCTGCGCGGGCCGGTGATCTCGGCCAGGGTTTCGCCCTCGTCTCCACCGACATTCGCAATCTCGCCCGCGAGTCGAGCGAGAACGCGGAACGGATCGAGGACCTCGTCCAGATCATCCAGGACCAGGTGAGCACGGTGCGGCGCGACCTGGACCAGCTCGTCGCCATCCTGGACAAGGAGGTTCAGGCCAACACCATCCTCGACGACCGCCTGGCCGAAGTTGAGACGAGCGCAGTATCCCTGCGCGCCACAAACGAGGACATCGCGCGGAGTGCGGACGCGATCTCGGCAAGCGTGAGCGAAGTCGCGTCGGGAACGCAGCAGATTGCTGCGGCGGCACAGGAGACCGGCACTGCCTCGGCCCAGGCGGCAATCTCCGCGCGACAGCAGTCGCAGGGTGTCGAAGATCTGGCCGCGGCCGTCGAGGAAATCGCCCTGCTCGCCGAGGAACTCCAGAAGTCGGGGCGCTGAGGTGGCGCAGTCCGGGCAGAAGGCAATGCTGTCGTTTCGCGTCGGCGCGGAAGATTTTTCCACCGCCGCTGAGGACGTCACGGAAGTTCTTCGCCAACCCAGGCTCACCCGTGTGCCACTGGCCCCTGCGGGCGTGCTCGGGCTCACGAGCCTGCGGGGCAGGGTCGTGCCGGTCGTCTCATTGGCCTGCGCGCTCGGGGAGAAGGCGGGCCAACTCACGTCGCGCTCCCGCGTCCTGGTGCTTCGGCTGGACGATCCTATCGGCGTCGCGGTGGATGCCGTGGGCACTCTCTCCAGGCCTGAGGACCGGGCCGGGATGCCATCCGCTCCGTTGGACGGTATCGAAGGCCCTCCCGGCGCTGCGCTGGCGGTGCGGGTCGTCGACATCGGCGATGTCATCTTGCGGGAGTTCGCGGGCCTCTTCCGGAACGAGCGCAAGCAGGCCGCGCAAGAGGCCACCGTCGAGCAGCAGGCCCATGTGCCGTCGGTGGAGATCTTCATCTCGTTCCATCTCGGGAGCCAAGCCTACGCGCTGCCCCTGGCCGACGTGTCCGAAGTGCTCGTGGTTCCCCGGCACATCGCCACCTTGCCGCGCCAGGAGGACGCAATCCTCGGCTTCGCGCCGCTGCGCGACCATTTGCTGCCGATCCTCAGCCTCGCCACGCTGCTCGGCCTGCCCCAGGGCAGCCTCGACGGTCCCAGCGCACGGATCGTCGTGGCACGGATCGGCGACACCAGGATCGGCCTCGTCGTGGACGCCGCGCGGGCGATCCTGCGGACGTCGCCCGACTTCATCGATCGCGTTCCCGGCATCCTGAACAGGGGCGCGGGTGAGGCGCAGATCCAGTTCATTCATCGGCTTCCGGACGGAAAAGGCATGGTGTCGATCCTGTCGGCCGAGCGTCTCTTCCGTGACGAGACGGTCGCCCGGTTCCTGGCTGAAGCGCATCAGGAAGAACACGACATGGAGGTCTCCTCGATATCCCGCACCCTTGAACGCGTGCTGGCCTTTGCGCTGGGAGACGAAGCGTTCGGGCTGCCGATCGACACCGTCGTGGAGGTGCTGTCGCTCCCGGACAAGCTAACGCGAGTGCCTCACGCGCCCGACTTCGTGCAGGGGGTGATGAACTACCGGGGTGCCATGCTCCCCATCGTCGACCAGCGCAGCCGCTTCGGATTGGCTGCCGCGAGGCGATAAGGCTCGCCGCAGAGTGATCGTGGTGAAGGTCGACGGGATCCAGGTGGGCTTCATCGTCGACAGCGTCTCGCAGATCCTGAGCCTCCGGGCGGACCAGGTGCAGGACGCGCCCTCGCTGACCGCCGACGGCGAGCGGCTCTTCGACCGGATCGCGACGCTCGAAGCGAATGGGCGGATCGTCCTGCTGATCGAGCCACAGGCAGCTCCTGAAAAGAGCTGAAATGGACGTCCTCGCTTCACTCGCACAAAAGCGTCGGGGACGCTGCGGGCCTGTGATCCGCGTCCTCGTCGTCGACGACTCCGCCCTTATTCGCCGCCTCCTCGGCGAACTCTTTCAAGGCGCCGGGGGCTTCGAGGTCGCCTATGCCCGAAACGGGGACGAGGCACTGGCGCAGATGCCGAAGTTCCATCCGCACGTCGTGACGCTGGACGTCCACATGCCCGAGATGGATGGCCTGACCTGCCTGGACAGGATTATGCTCGAGCACCCTTGCCCCGTGGTCATGCTGTCCTCCCTCACGGAAGCCGGAGCCGATGTCACGCTCCGGGCGCTCGACCTTGGGGCCATTGACTTCGTGCCCAAGCCCGGCGGGGCGATTTCACTGAAGATGGATACCTTCGGGCCGCTCCTGATCGAGAAGACGCGCGCCGCTTCCGTGGCGCGGCTGCCGAGAAGCCACCGGCTTGCCGAACGCGTGCGTCGCCACCAGGCGGGCCGTGGAGCGAGCGTGCAGGCCGCGTCCCGGCCGGTCAGGCCGAAGCCCGTTCCGTCGACGGGACCGTTCAATGGCGTCGTTGTCGTGGGCACCTCGACCGGGGGGCCTCCTGCGCTCGACGCCCTGCTGCAGGGCCTGCCCGCGGAGTTCCCGGCACCGATCCTCGTCGCCCAGCACATGCCGGCGAGCTTCACGGGACCGTTGGCCAGGCGGCTCGACAGGCTGTGCGCCCTGACGGTGACGGAGGTGACGCGCCCGGTCGGATTGGCTCCGGGCAATGTCTATATCGGCAGAGGCGATGCCGACATCATCGTCGGTGCGCGCCAGGCCGGCCTGACGGCGCTCAGTGCGCCCGCGGATTCGGGATATCGCTGGCATCCCAGCGTGGATCGGCTCGTCACCAGCGCGATGCAGCACGTCGCCGCGGAACGCGTGATCGGCATCCTGATGACGGGCATGGGCGACGATGGCGCGGCGAGCATGACCGCGCTGCGCAAGGGCGGCGGCCACACGATCGCGGAGGCGGAGGAGACCGCGATCGTCTGGGGCATGCCCGGTGAACTGGTCCGGGCTGGAGGCGCGAGCTGTATCCTTCCCCTCGACGAAATAGCGGAGCGCCTGCTCGACCTGGTTGCAGAGGGATGAGCAACGCTATCGGAGAGCACGGTCCAGGCGTTCTCAGCCCTGCTGATCTCGATCGGTTCTGCCGGATCATCTACCAGCTCACGGGCATGCAGTTCGACGAGTCCAAGCGCTACTACATCGACCGGCGCATCGTGGATCGCATGCAGGCGAACGGGCTGACGTCCTTCGCGTCCTACTTCTCGCATGCTGCGCCATGATTTGGAGGAAGCCGAGCAACTCATCAACAGCTTCACCGTGAACGAGACGTATTTCTACCGGGAGGAACACCAGTTCAAATGCCTGAGCGAGAACATCCTGCCGGAGGTCGTCAGCGACCGGGGGCCCGGCGACAAGATCCGCATCTGGTCGGTTCCCTGCTCGACAGGTGAGGAAGCCTATTCGATCGCGATCTGGCTGCTCGAGAACTGGCGAATGGTCGACGCCTACAATGTCGAGATCATCGCGTCGGATATCGATACGCGGGCGCTCGCCGAGGCTGTTGCGGGCTGCTACGGGGAGCGAGCCCTGTCCCGCTTGCCGGTTGCGCTGCGGGAAGCCTATTTCGAGCCGAAGGATGAAAACCACCACACCATCATTCGCGACCTGCGCGAGTCGGTGACGTTCAGCGCAACCAACCTCATCGATCCCGCCTCGATGGCCGGCAACGGCAGCTTCGACGTTATCTTTTGCCGAAACGCGCTCATCTATTTCGACGCCGTCTCCCGCTCGGCTGCGGTCCGCAACATTTTCGCCCAGCTCAACCCAGGAGGCTTCGTCTGCCTGGGGCACTCGGAGTCGATGTCGCGCATCTCGGACCAGTATGTCCTGCGGCGGTTCCCTGACGCCATCGTCTACCAGAAACCCAGGTCGACGGCGTGATGGACGAGCTTCTTGAACAGTTTCTGATCGAAGGCCGTGAATTGATCCAGCAGGTCAGCGATGACCTGATGTTGCTCGAACAGCAGCCGCGCGACGCGGGCCTGCTGGATAGCGCGTTCCGGGCGGTCCACACCCTGAAGGGCTCGGTCGGCCTCTTCGAGTATCCGGCACTGGGCCGTGTCCTGCATGCGGCTGAAGATGTCATGGGCGAGCTCAGGGGCAGGCGCCTCGCGGTCAGCCGAGATGTCATCGGCAGCCTGTTGGCCGCTATCGCCTTCACCGAACGCTGGCTGATCGCCATCGACAAGGATGAGGCCCTCCCATCCGATGCTGTAGCGGAGGAAGGACGGCTGGTGAACCGTCTGCGGGCGCACCTCGAAGCGTCGGAGCTCGTTGCTTCCGCCCATACCGGTCGCCCGGAAGACAGCGTGTGGATTCGAGGCTGCTCGCTTCCCGGCACGTTGAGGCTCTGCCCGACCAGGACGATCTGGTTGCCGTGCGCTATACGCCGGACCCCGACTGCTTCTTCAGGGGCGACGACCCGGTCAAGATTGTCAGGGGCGCGCCCGATATCGTGGCGATGCGCATCGCCCTTCGGGATACTGGCGAGGAGCGGGCCACCTACGACCCGTTTCGATGCAACCTCGTGATCGAGGTGCTCTCCTCCGCAGCAATCGCCGATGTGAAAGCCGCGTTCCGCTTCGTCGCGGACCAGGTCGAAATCCTGCAGTTTGTTCCTGAGCCGACACCGGCCGGGGCGGGAACGGCGATCTCACGGCCTGCCACCGGGAGCGCTCGGAGTTTTCGTGTCGATGCGTCCCGCATCGATGCACTCGCCGAGATCGCGGACGACCTCGTCGTTCTCAAGAACGCGATGGCTGACCTTGCGGTCGACGCCTCTGCCGGGCTGGACGCCAAGGTGATGGCTGGCATGCTCGCCAGCCGGCAAGCGGCGCTGGACCGGCTGGTCGGGCGGCTGCATCGCACTGTCACCAGTGTGCGGCTCATGCCGGTCCTGCCGCTCCTGAGGCGTTTCGGTCGCGTCGTTCGAGAGATCGGCGCGAGCCTCGGCAAGGAGGTTACTCTCCACATCGAGGGTGAAGGCGTCGAGGCGGACAAGGCCATCGTGGATGCTCTCTTCGACCCCCTGATGCACATCATTCGCAATGCGGTCGATCACGGCGTCGAGTCCGTCGAGGAACGCAAACGGGCGGGCAAGCCACCCAGCGCGACACTGACGATCAGCGCGCGCCGGCAGGGCAACAGGCTGGTGGTCGAAGTGCGCGACGACGGCCGCGGCCTCGCTCCCGATGCGATCCGCGATGCGGCGGTCGCACGCGGGATCGCGACCCGCGCTGAAGTCGACGCGCTGTCTGACGCGGACGCAGTGGATCTGGTGTTCAGGCCCGGGTTCTCGACCGCCGAACGCGTCACGGACATCTCCGGGCGTGGGGTCGGAATGGATGCGGTACGCACGTCCATCGGCCATCTGGGCGGGCGGGCATCGCTGTCCAGCATTCCGGGTGCGGGAACGACGGTGCGCCTGACCCTGCCGCTGAACATCGTCCTGACGAGGGTGCTCGTGGTGGAATGCGGCGGGGAGCGTTACGGCGTCCCGATCGACGCGGTCGTCGAGACCACCAAGGTTGCGGTCGACCGCGTTCGTCCCATCAGGGTGGGCCGCGCCGTCGTTCTGCGAGACCGTGCGCTGCCTTTCCTCCACCTCGCGGAACTACTTGATCTCAACAGCGTTGTTTCCGATGCGGCGGAATATCGCATCCTTGTCGTGCGGGCGGGAGTGGAGAGCGTGGCCGTCGCGGTTGATGCGATTTTGGAATCCCGAGACGTTTCTCTCCGCCCGCTCACCGGAATCCTGATCGTCCATGCCTGGATTTGTGGGTAGCGCCCTCATGGGCGACGGGACCGTCCTGCTTGTCCTCGATCTCTCGGAACTTATCAGATGACCGTTCGGCTGGAAGAGGACGTCGTGTTTCTGGAGGGGCCCTGCCCGGTCGAGGACGCGGAAACACTTGCCGGCCTGCTCGACATCAATCCAGACCGGATCGTGGACCTGACCGGCTGCGCATCGCTGCATGCGGCGCTTGTCCAGGCCGTCATGGTCTTCGGCGCGCGGCTGCGGGGCGATGCCGATGACGAATTCCTTCGCACCTGGATCCTGCCTTCATTGGTCGGACGACCGATTGGGTAGGACCGTGAAGCGCGCTCGAGCGGGTCTTCGTCTGACCACGGGCCAATGATCAAGAGGTTAAAAGATGGGCACACGGGTGCTGATAGTGGACGACAGCAAGCTGGCGCGGATCGTCCTCGGAAAAACGATTTCCGCGCTGAAGCCGGATTGGTCACGCGTCGAAGCTGCTAACGCGGACGAGGCCGTCGCTGCACTCGATCGCGAGACGATCGACGCGGCGATCCTCGACTTCAACATGCCCGGGCGCAACGGCCTGGAATTGGCCGAATACATCAGGTCGCGTTTCCCCCAAATGCCGATCGCGATCGCGACGGCTAATGTGCAGGACGAGGTCATCGCCCGCGCGCGGGCCAGCAATGCCACATTCATCGGCAAGCCCGTGACTGAGGATGGACTGAGGGGCTTTATCTCGGGAGCAGAACTTCGGCTTCGACTGGCCGCAACATGAGGGACGTGACCGGCTTACTAGGCGAACTCGAGCACGACGCGCTGACGGAACTGGTGAACATTGGCGTCAGCCGGGCGGCAGTGAACCTGCGCAAGATGATCGGCGATCAGGTCCTGCTATCGGTTCCCGCCATCGAGGTGATCGGGCGCAGGGCGGCTGCGGCCCTGATCCGTGAACGCGAGACCGACAAGCTGGTGGCCGTGAGACAGGGCTTCGCGGGCGCGTTTTCGGGCCAGGCCCTGCTGATTTTTCCTGAATCGAACAGCTTCGAACTCGTGCGCGCCGTGACAGGCGACGACCTCTCGCCAGAGGACGTGCGCGACATGGAGCAGGAGGCCCTGTCGGAGACGGGCAACATCGTCCTAAACGGTTGCCTCGCGACCATGGCCAACATGTTGCAGCGGCCGCTCACCATGTCCTTGCCGGAAGTGCTGCGGGGGGACGGACAGGCGCTGTTCGACGTGCCCGGCGAGAGCTTCGAGTCTGGCGTGGTTCTGTTCCTCTACATCAACTTCTCGGTCAGTGGACGCGACATCCGCGGCTACATCGCGATGCTCATGGACCTTCCATCCCTTGACGCCCTCAAAAGCCTCATCGGTGAATTCATCGAACGGGTCATGTCGCTGGATGGCGTGGCCGGTCCCGTTTAGGACGTCGAACTTGCACATGGTCAGGGTGAGCTTCCGGTGAGGGACGAGACAACGAAGGAACCCGGCCCGCTCCTGCTCGGAATGAAAAGCGCTCGCGGTCTCTCAGACCTCGCGATCAGCGATCTGAAAGCTGTGTGCGGACCGGTTCTGGACAGCTTTGTCCACTCCGGCCAGGCAATCGCGATTGCTGATCATCGCGAACCCGACGATCCCCTCGTCTTCGTCAATGCTGCGTTCGAAAAGCTCACGGGCTATTCGCGCGACGATGTCATCGGCCGCAATTGCCGATTTCTTCAATGCCGGGACACCGACCCTGCAAGCGTCCGTCTCGTTCGCGAGGCGCTCGCGCAGAACCGCGCGGTCACGGTCGATCTGCGCAACGTGCGCAAGAACGGGGAACTCTTCTGGAACAGGCTGCATCTCACGCCCCTATGCGACACGACGGGCGCCACGCTATTCATCCTCGCGACACAGGCGGACGTAACGCTCGAGCTCGCACGCGACGAGGCTGAAGCTCAACTGGAGAGCGTCGCCGCGCGGCTGGCTGAGCATCGCCATCATTTGAGCATCGCGTCCGCGGTCAAAGGCGCCTCAGGGTACTGGCAATGGGATATTCGGGCTGGCCGCCTCTTCGCCGATGCCCGGTTCGCGGAACTCTGCAGCCTCGATCCGATACAGGCGGCGCGAGGCTTGCCGACTGACGCATTTTTCAAGGCCGTACACCCGGACGATCGCATGCGCCTGCGCATCGCTGTCGCAGGCATCATGCATGGGACGGATGTATTCGCGAAGGATTACCGCGTCATCGCGCCGGATGGATCTTTGCGATGGGTTTCCGCCAGGGGAGTGCCGGAGCGCAACCTGGAGAACGAGACCGTCAAGTTCAGCGGTATCCTGTCGGACGCGACCGAACAGAAGCGGGTCGAGGAACAGCTCCGGATTGCCCAGAAGGCAGGGGGCATCGGCACGTTCGAGTATATCGGCGGCTTTGGCACCCTTACGGTGTCCGAGCAGTTCTGCCGGCTGTTGGGCCTGCAGCCTACCGACACGCTTCCCGTCCGCACGGTCAACGCGCTTGTTCAGCCAAACGAACCTCCGCTCATCGACATGATGGCCCATAATTCCGCCGGGGAGCTTGCGCACCGGGAGGTACGCATAGCCCGATCGGACACGGGTGAAGTGCGATACATCGCGCGCCGGGGCGAGATTCAAAGTACAGGGAACGCGTCCGAAAAGCGCTTTGTCGGGGCGATCTACGACATCACTTCGTTCAAGGAATCCGAAGAAAAACTGCGGCATTTCTCGGACACTCTCGAAGCGCAGGTCAGGGAGCGCACACGCGAGCGAGATCGTATCTGGAACAATTCCCGCGACCTGCTTGCGATCGTCAATTCCGACCTGACGATCAGGGGAGTCAGTCCGTCCTGGGGCCGGGTGCTGGGGTTCGAGGTCACCGACCTTGTCGGACGGCGGTTCCCGTCCCTCCTTCATCCGGATGACGCCGCCGGCGACGCGGGACTTGGCCGGGCGGAATCGCACGACGGTCCTGTCGACGTCGTGAACCGTGTCATCCACAAGGACGGCTCATTCCGCTGGATTGCATGGAACACCTCGCACGAAGGCGACCTGATCTTCGCGTATGGCCGAGACATCACGCAGGAGAAAGCCCGCGAGGACAATCTTCGGGAGACCGAGGGACAGCTTCGCCAGGCTCAGAAGATGGAAGCCGTCGGCCAGCTGACGGGCGGCATCGCTCACGATTTCAACAATATGCTCACCGGCGTGATCGGCGGCTTGCAGATGATACGCCGACGGCTCGCCCGCGGCAGGCTCGCAGAACTCGAACCGATCATGGATGCGGTCGTTAATTCGGCTCAACGGGCCGCCTCGCTCACGCATCGATTGCTCGCGTTTTCCCGGCGGCAGCCGCTTGACCCCAAGGCAGTCGACGTGAACACCCTCATCGTCTCCATGGAAGACCTGCTCCATCGGACCTTGGGCGAGCAGACGACCTTGAAGACGGTGCTCGATCCGGAGGCATGGCTCGCACTCAGCGACGTCAACCAGCTCGAAAGTGCGGTCCTTAACCTTGCGATCAACGCGCGGGACGCGATGCCCGACGGCGGCGACCTCACGATCGTCACCGCCAACGAGACGATCGGAATCGCCGATCTCATCCGGCATCCCGAGCTTACAGCGGGAGATTTCGTAACCGTAAGCGTCAGCGACTCGGGCACTGGAATGGAACCCGGCATCGCCGCCAAGGCATTCGACCCTTTCTTCACCACCAAGCCCATCGGCCAGGGCACCGGCCTGGGCTTGTCGATGATCTATGGCTTCATGCAGCAGACAAACGGCAACGTCCGAATTGAAAGCGAGCCCGGACGCGGGACGACGATCAAGCTCTTTCTGCGTCGTTGCCTGGAGCGGGATGGCGCCCTTCCAGTCACTCCGGTCGTAGCGGGCACAGCCCTGCGGGGAGGAAGCGAAACGGTGTTGGTCGTCGAGGACGACGAGTCCGTTCGTCTTCTCATCGTGGAGATTCTCAAGGACCTCGGCTATTCCGTCCTTGCCGCGCCAGACGGCGACGCAGCTATCCTCTTGATCCAGACGCCGGCTGCCATCGACCTCCTGATTACGGACGTCGGTTTGCCCGGGATGAATGGACGGCAGCTCGCGGAATTGGCCCGCGAGCGTCGACCGCACCTGCGAGTGCTCTTCGTGACCGGCTATGCCGAAAAAGCCGCCATCAAGTCTGAGTTCCTGTCGTCTGGCATGGACATCGTAGCCAAACCGTTCGCCGTCGATGCTTTCGGGGCGAAGGTACGCGAGATGATCGAAGGCCCGTTCGGTCCGCGCTGACAGGGCTGCGCATTTCCCACGTCCTACGACCACGGTCCCGCATTAGCGGGCGGCTTTGCCACGGCGCGGAACCGGGACAAGAACAGTCTGAACCGCAACCATTCCGAACCAATTCCGTTAACCGACGACGCAATGTCGAAGGCGTTATTGGGAGGACTATAATGAAAACTTTAGCCGAACTTTTCGAACACACTCTGCAGGACATCTATTATGCGGAAAACGCTTTGGTAAAAGCGCTTCCCAAAATGGCCAAGGCGGTAAAGGACGCCAAGTTGAAGCAGGCCTTCGAGGAGCATCTTGTTGAAACGCGCAGTCAAATCGCGACGCTCAAGAAAGTTTTCGCCTCGGTGGGGCTCCAGGCGGTGGGCCAGAAGTGTGATGCCATCGAAGGGCTGATCAAGGAAACCGAAGGGCTTGTCGACGAAGCCGAGGGTACAGCACTCAATGCGGGTGTGCTCGCCGCGGCGCAGGCTGTCGAACATTACGAGATCGCGCGCTACGGATCCTTGCGCGAGTGGGCCAAAGTGCTCGGCCATGATGAAGCACATACGCTGTTGAGCGAAATCCTAGATCAGGAAAAAGCTGCAAACAGCAAACTGACCAACCTGGCCGTCGACGGCGTCAACTGCGCCCCATCGGCAAAAACCACCCGCGAGGTGCGTCCGGCGCGGCCTTCCGCAGCCTGATCACAACTTGGTCCGCCGGCCTGTGCCGATAAGCCAGTGTTGTGATTTCGAAACGAACAAAGGCATGTCGCAGCTTTTGCGTCATGCCTTTCGATCGAGATCTGCGTATGCCGCCACAGAGCTTTTCATGCCTCGGGCCGACACCAAGGAGTAGCTGCTAACTCTTCCGTTTGCGCGCAAGAAAGAACCGCGCCATTTCGCGGGATGCATCTGGCCCGTTTGGATCGGTGTGAGAGCCGACTACCTTCCCTCCGGACCACGCGTGGCCACTCCCATGGACCATCCACCTCTCCAACAGAACGGCACCACCAGGCCGGCGGTAGGTCGTGCGTGTGAAACCACGCCCTCGCTCAGACCGCCCTGTGACAGTTTCTTCGGAAACTTGACCGCTGAACTGCCGCAGTCGCTGCAAAAAGCCCTCAGCGTTGGACGGATGCACGGTGGCGTCATGATCGCCGTGAAACACGATCGTCGGGAGAGGCCGGGCGGCTTTTCCGATAGGGTCCCGCGATATGAAGGCGGACCCTTTCCGCATGGCTAGTCGCGCCTGGGTGACGCTGCTTATCGTCCCGTGCGACAGGCCGGAGTGCACTCCGACGGCGACGTAGAGATCCGGATAGGCCGCGCCTATGATGGCCGCTGCCGCGCCTCCAGCCGAAATCCCGGCGATATACACCCGCGCTTCGCTGCCCTTGCAGAGGGCAAGCACCTGTCGCGTCAACGCAGCGATCAATGCTGGCTCGCCCGATCCGCGCTTTTGATTGACGGGCCGGTGCCAGTTCCAGCACCGGGCCATGTTGGCCGATGCGGCTTGCTCAGGATAAAGCACAAGAAAGCCGAGCTCGTCGGCGACCTCGTTCATCCCGGTGCCGGAGGCGAAGTCCGATGCGGACTGCGTGCAGCCATGCAGCATGACGACCAACGGCAATCGCCTCCGAGTAGAGCCCTTGGGCGTGTACAGCCTGTATGAGAGCGTGCCTACACTGGCACTGAAGCGGCCGCTGACGAACGCGCCTGGTGCAGGCCTGGCTGGCAAGACTTCTCTGGCAGGTGCACGCTTTGACGACCTTGGCAGGCCTCTTGTTCCGGATCGATTTGGTTGGCTTGAGCAGCGTTCGAATGAGGGCTGCTGATCGCGCCGCACTCCTGTTTGCCGCGCGCGAGGCCCTCAACAGCGATCTAAATGGATTTTTCACGCCTGCGGCCCCATGGGCGCTTCGACCTGCGCACGATGGTTAACTCGCGTATCGATCAAACGATCCTGCACTGCAGCATCGTTCGATTCAGGAGGATGGGCATTGGTGGAAGCCAAGCAGGCCACCGGGGCTAAGCAGACGACGGGCATGGACAACCTTGTGGACGGCTGCCACGCTACCGTCATCCCGCCGTTACCAGCGACGGCGCTAGCACCGGCTCGGACGTTGGCGCGTGCGGGCGAGTGGGTCCAAGAGTGTCGTGACGGTACGCCGCGGGCGGAGATCCGAGTCAGCGCTGCCTCGCTTGACTGACGGGCCGCCTATTCCGAGAGGGTCGCTACAGACCACGGCCGGCCAAGACAGGGAAGTGGGAAAAAGTTATGGTGGTTCAGGCTGATATCGTGTTGCGCAACGGGCCGATCTGGTGCGGGCGCGATGACGGTGCCGTGGAGGCACTCGCGATCTTTCAGGACAAGGTACTGGCGGCTGGCGGCGACGCCGAGATTGCCCAGCTCGTCGGACCCAAGACCCGCATCATCGATCTCAAGGGGCGACTGGCGACGCCCGGTCTCAATGATTCGCATCTGCACCTGGTCTCGCTGGGTATGAGCATGCTGTGGGTGGATTCCAAGCCAGCGGCCGCGCCGACACTGGAAGCACTGTTGCATGGCATCTCGGCCCGCGCCGCCACTTTGAAGCCGGGCGAGTGGATCCTCTCGCGAGGCTATGACCAGACCAAGCTTGACACGGGCCGCCACCCCCGTCGTGAGGAGCTCGACCGCGCCGCTCCGAACAATCCAGTGATGCTGGTCCGTACGTGCGGCCATATCGCGATCTGTAACTCCGAGGCGCTTAGGCACGGTGGCATCGACGAGCAATCGCCGACGCCGCAGGGCGGCCTGATCGAAAAGCAGAACGGCCGCCTGACTGGGCTGCTGGCCGAGAACGCCCTCGCGCCGGTGCAGGCGGCGATTCCCGCCCCGACTGAGGAGGACCTCATCGCCGGCATTGAGCGTGGCGGCCGCTACTTGCTCTCGCTTGGCATCACCAGCTGCATGGACGCCGCTGTCGGCCAGAAGGGCGGCTTCGGCGAGATCGCGGCCTATCATCGGGCAAAGCGTGACGGCCGCCTGCCGGTCCGCACCTGGCTGACTCTGCTCGGCGATGACGGCCGCTCGATTGTCCCGCAATGCTACGAAGCTGGACTGATCACCGGCACGGGCGACGATATGCTGATGATCGGGGCCGTAAAGCTCTTCCTCGACGGTTCAGCCGGCGGGCGCACCGCCTGGATGACCTTGCCCTACCTTGGCGACGACCGGACGAAAGGCGTCTGGATGTGGGAGGATGCCGAGCTTAACCGCATGGTGCTCGACGCTCACCGTAAGGGCTATCAGCTCGCCTGCCACGCCATTGGCGATGCCGCGATCGAGCAACTCATCACGGCCTATGAGCTGGCGCTCAAGGCCTATCCCGATCCGGACCGGCGCCACCGCATCGAGCATTGCGGTTTTTCGACCGCCTCACAGCACGAGCGCATGGTCAATGCCGGTATCTATCCCTGCCCTCAGCAGGTCTTCATCCATGATTTCGGCGATGCTTATGTGAAGGTTTTGGGACCCGAGCGGGCGCTCCCGAGCTACCCCCTCCGGACCTGGTTTGATCTCGGCCTGAAGCCTGCGACGGGCAGCGACGCACCGGTCTGCGACCCGAACCCGTTCCCGAACTTCCACGCTATGCTGACGCGGAAAACCTGGAAGGGGACGGTGATGGACGAAAGCCAGCGCGTCTCGATCGAAGAGGCCCTGCAGGCCTACACCGAACATGGCGCATTCGCGCAGAAGCGGGAGAGCGTGAAAGGGCGGCTCGCTCCCGGCTTCCTCGCGGACGTCGCCGTGTTCTCGCGGAATCTGCTGACGGCCGATCCGGCCGACATCCTCGAAGATACACGCTGCGATCTCACGATTCTCGGCGGTCATATCGTCTACGAGCGACCGTAACTGCCATTGGTTCGCTCTACGGAGCAAAGCCCGCTCCCGGTAATGGCGCATTTGCCGGGCTTGCGGGCTTGTGCGCGCGCTTTGAGCCGAGTTCATTGCCTGAGAGGTGTCGGATATCGCCCTCCGCGTCGACTTCGAAGGAGGCACGAAAGGCCGGGAAGGGAAGGGAGGTCTCGCCGCGGTTTTGGGATCAGACGAGAACACACTGTCGCGATTTCGAGACCCCAAAAGTTTGAACGACGTATCGTACAAAGCCTAGGATCTGACAAAGCGAGACACTTCGCGGGTCGGAAGGACGCATGTTCGATATCATCCTCGCCGGCGGGAAGGTTGTTGACGGGACCGGACGTGCGGGATACCGCGCCGACGTCGGTATCCGCCAAGAGCGTATCGCCGCGATCGGGGATCTCGCGGAGGCTCAGGCACGGCGCGTGATCGACACGGCGGGCCTCACGGTGTCGCCTGGCTTCATCGACACCCACACCCATGCCGAAGGCTCACTTCTGGTCGACCCCCAGTACGCCGGAGGGTTGCGCCAGGGTATCACCACGGTTTTCCTCGGCATCGATGGCATGTCTTACGCGCCACTCTCTCGCGCGAACTACCTGCTTTACCGGCAGTGGCTGAGCGGGCTTCTCGGCGATCCGCCGGAAGAGCTCGACATGAGCAGCGTCTCTGCATTCCGCAGCCACTACCACCGGAAGGTCGCGGTCAATACCGTCTACTTGGTGCCGCATGCGACCGTGCGTCTCGAGGTGCTCGGCTTTCACGATCTGCCGCTCGTGGGTGAACCACTGGAAAGGGCGAAGCAATTGGTTCGCGAGGGGCTGGAACAGGGCGCTGTCGGCTTCACCACGGGTTCGAAGTATTATCCAGGTCCGTGGGCGGACACGCGCGAGCTGATCGAGCTTTGCTCGGTGGTGCGCGAAGCAGGCAAGGTCTACATGTCCGAGCCTCGTGCTACGGAGCGAGCCTTTGGCGGCGGCGGTCCGACCGAGGCGATGGAAATCGTGCGCCGGAGCGGGGTCAAATTGCACCTCGCCCATCACCGGACAGGCGCTGGAACGGCTGGACGCATCGAAGCGATCATGGCGTCCATCGACGCGGGTCGGAACGGCGATGCCGATGTCACATTTGATATCTATCCCTATCCGTCGGGGAGCTCGATCCCGGTGAGCTTCCTGCCCGGCGCAATCCAGGAAGGCGGCCCCGCCGCAATCCTGAAGCGGCTTTCGGATGAGACGCTGCGCCGAGATGTCGGTACCTGGCTCGACAATCATCAGAGCGAATACATGGGCATGATGTGCTTCTCCTACGTGCCCGAAAGGCCGGAACTGGAAGGCACGCGCCTGGTCGATCTCGCGAGGGACCTGGGCCGCAAGCCGGGGGAGACGCTCTGCAACGTGCTGCTCGAGCAGCGTTTGCGCCTCGGCCATGTAACCGCGCCGCCCGAGAATGAGGCGGTGCGGGACCAGATCGCGCGCGACTGCATCGAGCTTCTCGCAAGGCCTGACTACATGGTTTGCAGCGACACCACGCCTGCTGGCGGATGCACGCATCCGCGCTGCTACGGGGCATTTCCGCGGCTCCTCGGACGCTACCGGCGCCACTTCGGAGCTTTGCCGCTTGAAGCCATGGTGCATCGCATGACAGATCGGCCGGCGCAGCGCTTTGGGCTTACGCGGCGCGGTAGGATCGCGACTGGCTATTTCGCCGACATCGCCGTCTTCGATGAGGCGACCGTGAACGACACAGCGAGCTATGCGGAGCCACGGCGCTATCCGGTCGGAATCCCCTATGTGATTGTCAACGGCAAGGTCGCCGTCGACGAGGAGCGCTGCACCGGCGTCTATGCCGGCGAGGCGATTCCATAGGTGTTGAAGAAAGTGAGGCCGTTACCCCCGGCTGTCACCGTCGAAGACCCGCCGTCGGGCATCCTGGATGTGCTTGTGCATGGTCTCGAAGGCGGCGTCTTCGTCGCCTGCAAGGATCGCCTCATAGATGACCTTATGCTCGGCCTGCACCAGGTTGAGGCGCTGGACGGGGTTGTGCAGGGACAATTGCCGGTTCAGCAACATCGCTGTCCTGACCGACTGCTCCAGGAGATTCAACGTCGTCGAGAAATAGGAATTGCCAGAGGCTTCCGCCACCGCCTTGTGAAAGGCGAAGTCGGCCTCGATGTCGACGGTTCCCATCTTGATTGCATCGCGCAGCGCGCGGAGTGTCGCCTCGATCTTTTCCAGGGCGGCATCGTCCCGGCGGGATGCGGCCAGGCGTGCCGCCATCGGCTCCACGGCAATGCGGAACTCGAAGCAGCGCTGGATGTCGGCGATGCTGCCGATCGGCGCAAAATGGAGCAGCGCGCTGGCAGGGCGCTTCAGGACAAAACTGCCGGCTCCCTGCCGCGGCTGGATCAATCCATCGTCGCGCAGCCGCGCCAGGGCCTCGCGGATAACCGGGCGTGACACCGAAAATGCTCGTGCCAGGGCAGTCTCCGTCGGCAGTTTGGCGCCTTCAGCATAGCGTCCTTCAACGATGTCGGTGAGCACGACCTCATAAATCTGATCGCTGAGCTTTGACTGCTGACGCCTGGTAAGCAGGGTGTCGCGCGAGGGGACCTCAGTCGTATCTCTATGCTGGCGCATTTCGCGGCTTCGCTTTGAAGGGACCGACAGTCCTGTGATTGAGCGAACGAAAAACCAATCTCGATCAATTTTCCGGGTCGTCGACGCTAGGCAATTTCAACGAACAAGATAAAAGATGTCATCTTGACCGACAACTCGTATTCTATTTTGGGCCGGCACGGACATTTGGCCGCAGCTCCTTTGTCCGTCTACCGAGATGTGGGCCCGTGCCGGATGGCCCGCGACGGCTCGGAACGCGAAGGTGAGCTTCGTCGATCCGACTGTGGAACAAAAGGAAATTCCGCGCGCCGGCAGTTAGACGGATGGACAAGGGGTCGAGTAGCACGCATCGTGTGAAAGCTGGCGGAGGAGACAAGAAACCGAATGGCGCGCATTCTGCTGAGGGATCTCCGCAAGATGTATGACAACCAGACGGAGGCTGTCTGCAGCATCAACCTGGAGATTCCACATAACGAATTCCTGGCCCTCGTCGGTCCCTCGGGATGCGGCAAGAGCACGACACTTCGGATGATCGCCGGCCTCGAGACGATTACCTCGGGCGACGTGATCATCGGCGACCGGATCGTCAATTCCGACCAGCCGAAGGATAGGGACATCGCCATGGTGTTCCAGAACTACGCCCTCTATCCACACATGACTGTCTACCAGAACATGTCATTTGGACTGCGGCTGAAGCGGACCCCCAAGGACGAGATACACCGGCGGGTGGTCGAGGCTGCCGAAATCCTCAACATCACCGAACTCCTCCAGCGGCGCCCCAAGCAGCTCTCGGGCGGCCAGCGTCAGCGTGTCGCCATGGGGCGATCGATCGTGCGCGATCCGCAGGCCTTTCTCTTCGATGAGCCGCTTTCAAATCTGGACGCAAAGTTGCGCGTCCAGATGCGCACGCAGATCAAGAAGCTGCATCAGCGGATGAAGACGACCGTTGTCTACGTCACGCACGACCAGATCGAGGCCATGACGCTGGCAGACCGCATCGTGGTGATGAACGCCGGCAAGATCGAGCAGGTCGCAAGCCCGCAGGAGATGTACGACAGTCCCGCGACCAGGTTCGTCGCCGGCTTCATAGGCTCTCCGGCAATGAACATGATCCCCTGCTCGGTTGAGCGGCGCGCGACGCATCTCTCGGTTCGCATCAATGAGCGCCATAGTCTGGACATCCCGCCCGAGCGGACGGAGCGCTACGCAGGCTATGTCGGCAAGGCGATGCTCTTCGGGATTCGGCCGGAGCACATCACGGAAAAGCGCGCTCATTTCAACAATGCGCAGCGCGACTTCTCCGAACAGGTGCAGGTGCTCGAGCCGATGGGCGTCGACACCATGGTCTTCCTCGAGCTCAACGGCGAGGAGATCTGCGCGCGGGCCGCGCCGCATTCGGTCCGACCTGTCGGTGAACCCATGGAGTTCACGGTCGACATGTCGAAGATGCATCTGATCGATCCCATCACGGACAAGGTGATCTAAGGACGCGTTCAGGCGGTGAGACATAGCTGGAGATCGGTGCGATGGAGCTCCGCCCTACGGTTCAGATCGATCTCGGCGCCACCGGCAAGGCCTTCGGTCAGGTGGTATTCCCGCTCGAGGTGCCTTGGAACGGACGACGGGAGATTGTGCTGCCTGCTTGCGTGATCGCCCATGGGCGGGGGCCGACGGTCTCTCTCTGGGGCGGAAATCACGGCGACGAATACGAGGGCCCGATCGTGCTTGGCCAGATCGCGCGCGAACTCGATCCCGCCGCCATTGAAGGCCGGCTCATCATCCTGCCGACGATCAATCCGCCTGCATTCCTTGTTGGACAGCGCTCGTCAGCCATCGACGGCAAGAACATGAACCGTGTCTGGCCGGGGGATCCGGCCGGGACGATCACCGAGCGGATCGTGAGCTGGCTCGATCGCGAGGTTCTTTCGCAGAGCGACGTGCTCATGGACCTTCACACCGGCGGCAACGCGATGGACCTCATTGCAATGTCCATGTGCCACTACACCGAGGATTTGGCGTTTCGCAGCCGGATCCGCGCCGCTCAGGCCGCCTTCAACGCGCCCCTCAGCGTCGAATTACGGCTGCCTCCGACAAGGTCGACCGCGTCGGGCCGCGCTCATGACCGCGGAATCCTCGTCGTCGGGAGCGAAACCGGGGGCGGCCATCCTGCCCGGCAAGAGTCTCTCTGCGTCTGCGATGAGGGGGTTCGCAACACGCTCGCCTTCCTCGACATGCTGGCGCCATCGGTTGCGCCGGGACGCGCGCGGCCGGCAACGCGCTTCACGCGGAAATGGGGTCACGAGGCCGAAATGGTGGCCAAGCGGGCGGGCATGTTCATTCCGTCGCACGGGCTCTGGGACGAGGTGATCGCGGGTGAACCCGCCGGCCGGATCGTGCCTCTCGACGCGCCCTTTGCCGAGCCCGAAACGCTGCGCTTTCCCGCGTCCGGCTTGATCGCCGGCCGAAGGACGAGCAGCGGTGTTGCGCCGGGCGACGTGCTTTACTGGATCGTGGCCGACATCGCTGACGGAAAGGAAACGCCGCAGTATTGACCGCCCTTCGATGTGGGCATACCTTAAGTTGTTAGACAACCTTAGAGCTCACTGGGGTTGCTTCATGCGCAAGATTCTCGTCGTGGATTGCGAGCAGGAAATCTCCTCGTTCAATCCACAGCCCAGCCAGTATGACGACTTTGCAGTTCTGCGGGGCAGGGCGCTGTTCGATGCTCATGTCGACGCGGATACCTGCATCCGCGGCTTTCGCGACGTGCTCGGACGCAGAGCGGATATCGAACTTGTCCCCGTCTTCGGCGCGTCTGCCTGCAGCGCGGGCCCCCTGTCGCAGGAGGGCTTCGCGCGGCTGTCGCGTGAGCTTCTCGAAGCTCTCGACCAAGCGATGTCGGCTGACGTCGTCGCGGTTTACTTCTCGCTGCACGGCGCCATGGGCGCGATCGGCGAGCTTGATCCGGAAGGCTACCTCCTCGAGCATGTGCGCAAACGCGTCAGTGCCGATATCCTGATCGTCATCTCGCTCGACCTGCACGGGTTGCTGACCGGCCGCATGATGGCGAACTGCGACGCGATCGCGGTCTACCACACCTATCCGCATGACGACTTCACCAGCACGGGACAGCGCGCGGCGCGGCTCATGGAGGCAATTCTCGATCGCGGCGCCAAGCCGATCATGGCGCGGATCTTCATTCCAGCGCTCGTGCGCGGGCCTGAGCTGATCACCGCGACCGGCCTTTATGGCAAGATCATCGATCGCGCCAAGGCGATGGAGGAGAGCGGCGAGGCGCTGTCCGCCGCGGTCCTGATCGGCAATCCCTTCACCGACGCGCCCGAGCTCGGCTCGCAGTCTCTGGTCATCACCGACAATGATCCGGCCGTGGCCCGCCGCCTCGCCCTGGAACTCGCGCAAGCCTTCTGGGCCGATCATGAGAAGATGCTGGCCGAACTCGTTCCGCTCTCCGACGCGATCGCAGAAACTGCCCGGCAGGGCGGGCCCGTGACCTTCACGGACGCCGCGGATGCGCCCAGCAGCGGTGCGTCCGGCGACAGCAACGCCATCCTCGCCGGCCTGCTCGGGGCCGGCTACCGCGGCCGTGTGATCATGCCCATCGTCGATGCGCCAGCCGCCAAGCGCGCTCATGAGGCGGGCGTTGGGGCGCGTATCTGCGTCTCCCTGGGCGGCACCGTCGATCCCGTGCGCTTTCCCCCGCTCGCTCTCGACGTTACGGTCGAGCGGCTCGGCGACGGCGAATACATGCATGAGGTATCGCGGATGCCGGCGCATGCCGGACCGAGCGCGGTGCTACGCCACGGCGAGTTCCGCATCGTCGTCGTATCGCGGGCCGTCTTCATGATGGACCGCGCGATCTTCCTCGCGCATGGGCTGAATCCCGAGGACGCCGACATCATCGTCGTCAAGTCGCCGGGCGCGGCGATCCGGTATTTCAACTTCGCCCGCAGGAACTACGTGCTCGATATACCGGGCGCCACCTCGGCGAACCTCAAGAGCCTCGGGCACAAGGTTTGCCCGCGGCCGATGTTCCCGCTCGACGACAATGTCGTGTTCCGTCCGAAGGTCGAGATCTATCCCGCCAGGCTCGGTGCGGCGGCATGAGGCGACCCATGCCATACCGGGCGGGAGGCGCAGGGCCATGATCTGCCAGGATCAGCCGCGCGTGCGCTTCGTACACTTGCCTACTCCGTTGGAAGCGGCGCCGCGACTGTCCGAGGCGTTGGGCATCAACCTGTTGATCAAGCGGGAGGATCTCGCCGGGCTCTGCGTAGGCGGCAACAAGGCGAGGCTGCTGGAATTCGCAATCGGATCTCTGCGCGACAAAGGTGTCGATACCCTCGTGGCCTATGCCGCGGATCAGTCGAACAAGCTCCGAGACATAGCCGCCGTTGCCGCCCGCTTTGGCATGACGGCGGTGCTCCTGACGCCCGGAGGCCACGACCGCGGCGGTGCGCCGCCGCAAGGCAACCGGCTGCTGTTCGACCTCCTAGGCGCAGATGTGCGGGTGGTCTCGCCCGGCCTGGACACGGCGGGGATCATGGCCGCCCAGGAGGCGGTTCGCGACGAGTTTGCCCGCGCAGGGCGCCGCGCCGCTATTCTCGACCGCTCGCTCGACTACGGGATCGACGCCACGATCGGCTATGTCAATGCTGCCGAGGAGATGCATGGGCAGCTCGCCGGCGCGCCTTCGCTGCATTCCGTGTTCATCGCGGTCGGCGCGGGCATGACCGCCGCTGGCCTGGCGCTTGGCTTGAAGCACCTCGGCTCACCGATCCGCGTCATGGGCGTCTGCATTTCGAGCCGAGCATCGGAGATCGCGCCCGAAATCGAACGCCACGCCGCTCGTGCCGCCGCGAGGCTCGGCATCGTGACGCGCCTCAGCGCTGACGACCTGACGCTGATCGATGATTATTCAGCCAGCGGTTATGGCGTGCTGACGCCGGCCCTCGTTGATGTCATCCGCCGCTTTGCCCGGCTGCACGGCATGATCATCGACCCGGTCTACAACGCCAAGGTCGCACTGGCGCTCGTGGACCGCGTTGCCGCCGGGCGTATCCCGGGGGATGCCACCGTCGTCTTCGTCAACACCGGCGGCGGCCCGGCTACCTACACCTATGCCGAAGCGCTCGCCGGCGGTGCGGATGCCCGCCATGTCGACAGCGCGCTCGTGACGGCGGGCGGAACATGAGCATCTCGGTCGCCACTTCCTCGGTGCGATCGCGGAGAGATGCGCGAAGAATTGCGTGGAGAAATAAATGACGTTCGCGGGCAAGAAGCCGGGGGGCGAAAGCGTGGATATCCGAGTGAGCCTCGGTGCGACCCCGGTGATCAACCTGACGGGTACGCTCACGACATTGGGCGGCATCAGCGCCCGGCCCGAAGCAATCGAAGCCGCTGCTGCGATCATGGGCAGCGGTGTCGATATCGTCGAGCTGCAAGCCTGCGCCAGCCGCGCGATTGCCGGCGTCACCGGTGCGGAGGCTGGCTTCGTCTCGGCCTGCAGCTCGGCGGGCATCTGCATGGCGGTGGCGGGCGCGATGACTGGCGACTCCATGACCGCGATCGAGCAGCTGCCGGATACGACCGGCATGAAGAGCGAGGTGGTTATCCAGACTGGCCATCTCGTGAACTACGGACATCCGATCACGCAGGACATCCGGCTCGCCGGTGCGCGCGTCGTAGCATTCGGGGCGGTCAACTCCGCCTCACAGGCGCAGCTTGCAGGAGCGATCAGCCAGAATACGGCCGCGGCGCTCTATGTCGTCAGCCATCACTGCGCGCCGGACGGGCAGATCCCCTTCCCCGATTTCGCCCGCGTCTGCCACGAACACGACGTGCCCGTCATTGTCGATCTCGCTGCCGAATACGACCTGACCACATTCCATCGTGCCGGCGCTGATGTCACGATCCACAGCGCCCACAAATTCGTCGGCGGAGCGACCGCAGGCATTGTCTCCGGCCGCAAGGCCCTGGTTCGCGCTGCCTTCCTGCAGAACTACGGCATTGGCAGGCCGATGAAGGTTGGCAAGGAGGGCATTGCCGCTGCGATCGTCGCCCTGCGGGCCTTCGCCGCCGAAGATCGCGCCGCGGTGCGTGCGGCGCTGAGAGAGCCGCTCATCCATTGGCGCGAGGCGGTGGCGGGTATTGCCGGGATTAACGCCGAGCTCGATGCAGACCCGACAGGCAATCCATTCGACCGGCTGCGCGTCACCGTCCTCCCTGACGCGGGGTTCACGGCTGTGGACGTGGTGCATGCGCTCGAGACCGGGACGCCTTCGATCCGCGTGCGCACACACCAGCTCGAACACGGCTCATTTGTGATGGACCCGCGCTCGCTTGGTGCAGGGCGAGCGCGACAGGGTCGCCGAGCGCCTGATAGCGGCCATCGGCGAAGCACGCCGCAACCGCGGCGAGGGCGTGCAGGCATGGAAGCAACAGCGCGCCAACGCAATTCGGCTCTGGCCGGACATGCAGACCGAGGCGTCGTCTTGAGCGAGGCAGCAACCACAATCGTCTCGCCGGCAGCGCCGAGGCAGCCAAATTTCTGGGAGTCCGTCTCGAACGACGTGCGCACGCTGGCCTTTCTTTTCCTGCTGCCGACCATGGTCGTGCTGACCTGCGTCGTCCTCTACCCCTTCACATACGCGCTGCTGCTGAGCTTCCAGGACAAGACGGCGGGCACGCCGAGCCGTTTCATCGGTCTTCAGAACTATATCGAGCTTCTCTCAGACCGGGAATTCCTCGAAATCTTCTACAACACGGTCTGGTACACGGGCGTAGGCGTCGGCATCAAATTCATCATCGGCCTTACTTCGGCGCTGGTCCTCAACCAGCCGCGACGCTTCAACAACATTTATCGGACGATCCTCTTCATCCCTTGGGCGATACCCACCGTCATCGCCTCGCTGATCTGGCTTTGGGTCTACAATGAGTTTAACGGGCTCCTGAACATCCTGCTCGTCCGCCTGGGTCTACTGGACAACGGCATCGCATGGCTCGCCGAGCCGCAATGGGCGATGTGGGCGGTGATCGCCGTCGTCGTCTGGAACGGCACGCCGTTCTACACGATGCACTTTCTGGCTGGACTGCAGTCGATCCCCAAGGAGCTGTATGAGGCGGCCGAGATCGACGGTGCCGCGACACTGCACAAGTTCTGGCACATCACGATCCCGTCGCTGAAGGCCGTCTTCACCATCACGGTCATGTTGTCCACGGTGTTCACCTCGACCAGTATTGTCGTCGTCAATATCCTTACGAACGGAGCACCTGCGAACCTCACCCAGATATTGCCGAACGAGAGCTACGGCGTCGCGATCGAGGCGGGCCGCATGGGGCTGGGCTCGGCGATCAACATGATGCTGTTCCCGTTCCTGGTGGTGTTCATTGTGTTCCTGACACGGCGCATGCTTCGCAAGGACGGGACCTGACCATGGCGATGAGTCAGCAGGCCTCAACACGATTGACGCGCGGCGTTGGCGCCGCGGTGCTGCTCGTCCTGATCGTCTGGACCCTCGCGCCGCTCTACTGGATGGTGGTGACCTCTCTGAAGGTCAATTCCGAGATCTATGGAGAGCAGGTCACGCTCTGGCCCTTGAAGCCCACCCTTGAAAACTACCGTGTGCTCTTCGACGAGACCAACTTCCTGATCTATTTCCGCAATAGCGTGATCGTGGCGGTGGCGACAACGTCGCTTTCGCTCGTCTGCGCGGCGCTCGGCGCCTATGCCCTTACGCGGCTGCACTTTCCGGGACGGCGGTTTTTCGCGCGCATCCTCGTCTACAGCTACCTCATGCCGAGTTCCCTGCTGTTCATCCCGCTCCTCATCATTGTCCGTGGCATTGGACTCCAGAACACGCTCGAGGGACTTGTCTTCTCCTATCTCGGCTTCACCGTGCCGTTCTGCACTTGGCTGCTGATGGGCTACTTCATGTCCATACCGATCGAGCTCGAAGAGAGCGCCATGGTCGACGGTTGCGGCCGCCTCGGCGTGCTGTTCCGGATCGTAATTCCTTTGACGGTGCCAGCCCTTGCGGTGGTCGCCTTCTTCTCGTTCACGCTGTCGTGGAACGAGTTCATCTACGCCTCTGTCCTGGTGTCGGACCTGAGCGTGCGCACGATCCCCACCGGGATACCGAACTTCATCGTGGAGGACGTCTTCTTCTGGGGGCCGCTGATGGCATCTACGCTGATCAGCGCCGTGCCTCCGCTCGTCGTCTACTTCCTGTTCCAGCGTTTTCTGATCACGGGTCTGACCCTTGGCGCGGTCAAAGGGTGACGTGAAGGTTCGAAACACTCAACGGAGAGGGAATTGAAATGGCTCGGAAAACCTATTCCCGTCGTGACATCGGAAAGTTCGGCGTCGCTGCCCTGGCAACCGGCATGGCTGCCCCCTACCTCAATATCCGCGCGGCCTACGCTCGCGATGCCAAGCTGGTCTTTTGGCTGCAGCCGAACTTTAACAAGGTCGCCGATGACCTGCTCGTTGAACAGGCAAAGGAATATGCCCGCCTGAAAGGGCTCAGCGGCAATGACCTTCAGATCGAAACGGTGCCGGGCGGCGAAGTCGCCAAGCGCATGGCCGCGGCGCTTGGAGGTCGGCGCGCCGCCGGACGTCACGCGCGCCAATGAGGAAGACCTGACCAAGTGGGGGGCAAACGGCCATCTCCTCGATGTCACTCCGATCGTCAGCGAGATGAAGACGCGTCAGGGCGGCATCAATGAAGGCTCGCTGCCGCTCGCCATGATGAACGGCCAGATCCTGGGCGCGCCGATGGGGATCGCCGCCAACGCCGCCCACGTCCGCGCCGACAAATTCAAGGAGGCCGGATACGACGGCCTGCCGGCGACCTGGGAAGAGTTCATCGAGGCCAGCAAGAAAGTCACCAAGCCGCCGTTCTACGCCTATGGCATGGCACTCGGCCTGGTGCCGTCCGACAGCCTTGGCGACGTGATGTCCGTCGTATCGGCCTATGGCGGTTCGCTTATCGACGCGCAGAACCGGCCGGCTCTCGAGAGCGACGCGACCGTCCAGGCGTTCAAGCTAATCAGAACGATGTACAATGATGCAAAGATCATCCCGCGCGGCGCGCTGAGCTGGGACAACTCGGGCAACAACAAGGCCTTTCAGTCGGGTCAGGTTGCCTATGCCCTTAACCCAACCAGCATCTATTCGAGCCTCATCGCCGACAAGAGCCCGTTCCTGGACATGACGATCCTCGAGCGCCCGCCGGGCGGCCCGGCCGGCCGCTTCAGCACGGCCTCGACCGACTACTACAGCGTGTTCAAGAAGTCGCCCAATCCCGAGCTCGCCATGGGGCTGGTTCAGCACTTCATGAAGCCCGAGAATTATTCGCGCTTCATCGTGGAGGCCGGCGGACGCTACCTCCCGATCTATCCCGCCCAGCTCAGCGACCCCTTCTGGACCAGCAAGCCGGCGTTCGCGGGTCTGCTCGAGGCGGCCCGTTCGGCGCGCTCGAACTACGCGCCCGGCAAGCTCACTCCCGCGCTGAGCGAGATCGTCAACCGCAGCATGGTTGTCGAGGAAGTCCAGAACATGCTGGTCAAAGGCAAGGATCCGGCACGGGCAGTCGCCGACGCGCACAAGACGATGGTTGAGGTCTACAAGCGCCTCGGCGAGCCCACCTGAGCAGGCGGTGATATCAAGGCGCTTCGCCTTTTAGAAACAGGAAAGGCCCCGCAAGTGGGGCCTTTTTCCATCAGCGACCGGTTCATCGGAAGCGCCCTGTCAGGCGACCGGCCGCGCGAGATGGGCGACGCAATCGCCTCGCTCGACCCGTGCCGGATGACGCTGGCAGACAACGTCGCCCGCTGCCTCGAAATGGAGCGGGATCGAGGCGCGCTGGGGGTTTTCCGGGAAGAGCAGCTCTCCGCAGAGATCGCCTTCGGCGACAGTGTCACCAAGCCGCGTCGCCTGGACGAAGACGCCGGCTTCCGGCGCATAGACATAGGCGCGGGGGCCGAAGACATGCAGCGCAGTGGGCGGCGGCAGCGGCTCGAACGTGGCATCGGTCGCGCCGAAGAAGGCAAGAAGGCGCTGCACGGCGCCCTCGACCAACTGGATCCCCTCGAGCGTCAGCGCGCCAGTACCGCCATATTCGCCGTTGATGTAGATCGCGCCATGCTCTCGCGTGGCGGTCGACATGCCGCCGGCGCGGGCTGCTGTCTCGAAGATCATCACATGGCGGAGGCCGAGCGACTTGACCGCCGCCAGGCTCCGCGCCTTGAGCTCGAGGCTGGCATCAGGGGCGAAATGGGTGCTGGCGTGCGGCCTGTAGGCGAGGCTTCCGCCGCCGCAATGGAAGTCCGCCACCACTTCGACCTTCGGGACGAGGTGGTTGTGCAGGTAGTCGGCGATCTTCCAGGTCGGGCCGCCGTCCGGATCGCCGGGAAAGGCGCGATTGAGATTGCCGTCGTCGAGCGGACTCACCCGCGTTCCCGCGATCGCGGCCGGCGTATTGAGCGACGGGATCACGATCAGCTTGCCGCGAATGTCTTCGGCGCGCAGCCTCTGGATGAGCCGGGTCAGGACAACCTGGCCCTCGTATTCGTCGCCGTGGTTGCCGGCGGTCAGCAGGATGCGCGGTCCCTCGCCGTTGTTGAAGACGGCAATCGGCACCGGCACGACACCATAGGCGCTGCGCGTCACTGAATGCGGCACCCTGAGCCAGCCGACCTGCTTACCCGGTGCAGCATAGTCCACCGTCGCCGTGATCTGGGTCATCGAAAGCCTTTTCCCGTTTGCGCCCCGATGGGCGTCACGATATTTTTGTAAGACAACTTGTCAAATAGGCAGGAGGGAGCGGTGTTTGACATCCTGATCCGAGGCGGAAAGGTCATCGATCCCTCTCAGGGCCTCTCTGGATATCGCGATGTCGCCGTCCAGAGCGGAAAAATCGCGGCGCTGCTCGATCCGGGAGCAGGGGGCGAGGCCGGCGTGACCGTCGACGCGACAGGCCATCTCGTCACGCCGGGCCTCATCGACCTGCACGTGCATGTCTATCCGCATGTTCCGCTCGGTCTCGACGCGGACCAGCTCTGCAGTTCCGGCGGCGTCACCACGATGCTCGATACGGGCTCGGCCGGCTCCAACAATTTCGATGCGTTTCGCCGCGATTTCATAGACAGGGCCAAGTGCCAGGTGCTCGCCCTCGTCAACCTGTCGCGCGCAGGCCTTGTCGCCTCCGAGCTCGGCGAGCTGATGGACCGCCGCTACGCCGACCCGAATGGCGTCGTCGCGACGATTGGACGTAATCCGGGCGTCGCCGTCGGCGTGAAGATCCGCGCGGGCGCGCATATCATTGGCACCGGCAGGGACGGTTGGGACAATCTGCGCGACGCCGTCAAGGCGGCGCGTGAATCGAAGACCTGGCTGATGGTGCATATCGGCGAATGCCCAATGTCGATCCCCGAACTTGTCAACGAACTGTCGCCGGGGGACGTGCTTACGCATTGCTTCAAGGGTGGCACGACGCGGGTGACGGACGACCACGGCCGCATCTTCGACGACGTTCGCGCCGCGCGCGAGCGCGGCGTCGAGTTCGACGTCGGCCACGGCTATGGCAGCTTCCAATGGGAGGTCGTCGACGCTGCGCTCGAGCAGGGTTTCGAGCCGACAACAATCAGCACCGACCTGCACGCGATGAACCTGCACGGCCCGGTTTTCGATATGCCGACGACCATGAGCAAGTTCCTGATGCTCGGCGTGCCCATCGAGCGCGTCGTCGCGATGGCCACGACGAATCCAGCGAAGACGCTTGGCCTCCAGGATCAGATCGGCACGCTGAAGGTCGGGACCGTGGCGGATATTACGGTGTTGGAACAGATTGATGGGCGCTTCGTCTTCACGGACAGCTATCGTAAACAGCGCACCGGCAAAACGCTCTTGGTGGCGGCCGCGACCGTTCTGCGAGGTGAACTCTTGCCGGGCGGCGGCGGCCGCCGCATGCGTTTCCTCGCAGGCGACACGCAACCGGATCCGCGCGACCGGGGAGGGCAGCCGTGAAATGCGGCGTGATTGACGTGTTGGGTGCGTCCCAGAGCGGGCTGCTTCATCTTCAATAGCAACGGGGCCCGAGGCCGTTATTCATTCAGCATGACAACTCCTTCATTGGCCTGCAAAGCAAGTCGATGACCAATACGCCGCGGTGAACTCAATCCGTGGGTCGAGACAAGTATTTCTGCTCCTAGCGCGTCGAGTGAAAGATCCGTTGCCGTCGACCGCATGTTCAAAGCTACGACGATGCGACGATTTCCGCGTGCGCGCTCATAGACGATGACCCCGGCATCGGCATGCAATCCGCGCCAGGAACCACCCGACAGAGCCGGTTCGCGCCGTCGAAGGTCGAGCAGCGCGCGCGTCAGCGAGAGTTGTGAATCCGGTTCAGCGTGCTGCCTTGCAACGGAAAGGCGTGCGTTCTCCGCTCCAATAGGCAGCCAGGGCTCAACAGCCGAGAAGCCCGAATGAGGCGTGTCGTCCCATGGCATGGGCGTTCGCTCGGGATCCCGCCCCTGGCCAGGTCCCGCCTTCGCAAAGGGGTCCTGAACTTGGTCGGCCGCAATCGACGTATCGACCAGTCCGAGTTCGTCGCCTTGGTAGATCGTCGGCGTGCCGCGCAATGTCAGCAACAGCATCATGGCGACGCGTGCCTGCGCTTCGCCGAGGCGCGTCGCGATACGCGTCTGGTCATGATTGCCGAGCACCCATGTCGGCCATGCACCTGAAGGCAAGGCCGCTTCGTATTTCTCGACAAGATCCATCACCGCTTGCGGAGTCCACGCCAGCCACATCAAGTTGAAATTGAACGGAAGTTGAACGCCTCGACCCGTGTCGCCGTAGAACGCAACGAGCGTTTCCACGGGCTGGTAGATCTCGCCGATCAGGACGCGGTCGCCCGGATAGCTCGCGAGTACGGCGCGCATGTCGCCGACGATGTCCAGGACCCCGGGCTGACCCGCGCTGCGTGTTGTGCTCAATTGCATATAGGCCGGATCGCCCGGCCCGTAGCGTGGATTGGGCGGATCGTCACGGAACTGCTCGTCCTTGAGCAGGCGGTCGAGCACATCCACCCGAAAACCGTGCACACCTCGCCGCAGCCAGAAATGAAGGACGTCCAGCATTGCCGCCTTGACGGCTGGATTGCGCCAGTTGAGATCCGGCTGCTGGGGAAGGAACGAATGCATGTAGAACTGGCCGGTGCCAGGGTCGAGCGTCCAGGCCGGACCGCCCGGCATGCACAGCCAGTTATTGGGTGGACCGCCGCCGGGAGCAGGATCCCGCCAGATGTACCAATCCCGCTTGGGGCTATTCCGGGACGATCGGGAGTCCCGGAACCAGGCGTGCTGATCCGAGGTATGGTTCGGAACAAAATCGACGATCGTCCGAATTTGGACCTCGGCAAGCGCGGCCAGGAGCCGGTCGAAATCCGCCAGGTCGCCGAACAGCGGATCGACCTCGCAGTAATCGGCGACGTCGTACCCGAAATCGGCCATCGGCGACCGGACGAAGGGCGTGAGCCAAACCGCATCGACTTTGAGGTCGGCCAGGTAGGGAACCCGATGAAGTATACCTTTGAGGTCGCCGACGCCATCACCGTCGCCGTCCTGAAAGGAGCGGACATAGATTTCGTAGATCGCGGCGTCTTGCCACCAAGGCCGTTGGATTTTGTCATTCATTGAATCACCCTCCGGGAAGGCGATCACTTGAGAAGCCGAGGCGCTGCAAACCTTGCGCGGTCTCCGGGCAACTCATGAACAGGTTCCACAGCAAGCCGCTCCGATGGTTCTCAATCATCACAACGATCGGTCCCTGGTCGATGGCCAGGGATGACGATGCATACCAGTTTCTGGTCTCGCAAAAGGCATCGCGGAATCCACGCGGCGTCCAGAGCCTCGGCTTGAGGCGGCCGAGAAAAGTGCGCAAGGCATCCATCGAATAGTCGGGCGTATAAGGAAAAGACGACAGCGCCGCGGTGGGCGCAATCACTCCCAGGTCGTAGTCTGGCGTATGCTGGTTGTAGCCGTAGTCGTCGTCGCTGGCCGTCAAGCCCCAACAACCCGGCCCATATCCGTAATATTTGCGGGCATTCCGGATACAGTGTTCCCGATTGATGAGCGTATGCGCGACATTCTGCTCCCAATAGTTCGCGTATGCATCGGTAAGGCCCCGCGGGTCGAGCCCCATGAACGAGTAATGGGCAAAGCAGAGCGAGCCCCCGAAATCGGGGCCAAGCGGGAGCCTGATTCCGTAGAATTCGCGGCCATTTCGGAAGGCGGGACCGCCTGCCCAGCAGCGGTGGTAGATCTCCGCGTCAATTGGAAAGGTCGGCGACGCCGCTCCAAGCACATAGGCGATGAGGCACTCGTTCCATCCGCGCACGGGGAATTCCATCGCCCACTGGTGCGTGGAACTCCAATGCCAGTACAGGGCCTCGGACCCACCCCTCGTGTACCAGGACCATTCGACCTCGCGCCATAGCCGCTCGATGGTCTCGCGCACGCTGGTCTCATCGGCGGAGGCGCCATCATAGAACTGCCGGCAACAGAGCAGCCCAGCCATAAGAAAGGCCGTCTCGACGATGTCGCCGCCGTCGTCGAGAACGGTGAATGGAATGGTTCGCCCCGTCGCTCCATTGATGAAATGCGGGAACACGCCATGATGCCGATCGGCCACCTCGAGGAACCGAAGGATTCTTTGCATGCGCGCAACTGCGTCGCTCCGCGCAATCCAACCTCGCTCCACACCGGCGATGATCGCCATCAGGCCGAAGCCCGTGCCCCCGACAGCAACCGCGTCTGGTCCATAGAGCGTTCCCGGGACGCTTCGATCGAGCGCCATCCCGCAGTTCGGGTGCGCGAACTCCCAGAAATAGCGCAGCGTCTGCCGCTGCACGATGTCCAGCAATTCGTCCTTTTCCTGCTGCTGACTGGTCATGCGGCGGGACTACCTGGGGTTCTGGAGACGTCATGCAAAACCGGTCGCGAACGGTCCGGTTGCGTGCTGCCGGCAAGAGCCGGGGCGACGCGATGGAGATGAATGATCCGGTTCCAGAAGCCGTCGCGCGCGCTGGAGCGGCTCGTTGCTATGATGGCCGACAATGGAAGCGTCTCGCGCAGCACGGAGAGGCACGCTGTCCTCCTGCCCTCGTCAAGGGCGCTCATCGCGTCGTCGAGAAATGCCCAGCGGGGCGCGCGTATCAGCAAGCGCGCGAAGGCGACCAGTTGCTGCTCATCGAGCGGCAGGTCCCGATCCCATCGCGAGACCCGGTCGAGGTCGGCAAGGAGATGACCGAGCCCAACCGTCTCCATGACCTCGTGAATTCTGGTGCTCGCGACCGGGAGGATGCCAGCCGGGTAGCACACGACATCCCGCAACGTGCCCGGCGGCATGTAGGGACGCTGCGGCAGGAACATGGTGTCTTCACGCGGCGGCATCTGGATGCGGCCAGTGCCTCGATGCCACAGGCCAGCCAAGGCCAGGAAGAATGTGCTCTTGCCTGCGCCAGCGTCGCCCAGGATCAAGACATGCTCGCCTGGCTTGATGACGATTGGCGTACCCTCGAGGACGGCATGTCCGCTGGGCAGTTCCAACTCGAGTTCCTCGACAATGAGGCATGAGGCGGAGCCTTCCACCCGTGCGATCTCCGGCCCACGTTCTCCCGAACCGCTCCAACTCACTCAGCGTGAGCCGGATCGTTTCGACGCGGCGCAAGGTCGCTCGCCAGTCGGCAATTCGGGGGAAATTGTCGACAAACCAGCGCAGCGCCTGCTGCAACTGATTGAATGCGCCGATGGCCATCATAAGGCCGCCGAGCGACAGCGAACCGGCGAAATAGGCTGGGGCCGCGGCAATCACAGGCACCACCAGGGTGCCCCAGCCATAGGCCGACGTGACCCATGTGAGACGCGCAAGCGCATCGGCAAGCTGCCGGCTCACTCCGATGGTGGCGGCCAGCGCCGTGTCAGCCACGCGGCGCTCGTCCTGCTCCCCCCGATGCAGGGCCAGGGACGTAACGTTCTCGCTGATCCTGACGAGTTGGAAGCGAAACTCCGCCTCGCGGGCGTATCGATCCGCATTCAGGTGGATAAGGGGGCGTCCCAGACGCCAGGTCAGCCAGGAGCCGATCGTTGCATAGGCAAGGGCGCACCAGACCATATAACCTGGAACCGTGACGAGCCGGTCGCCGAAAGGCAGGGTCATTCCCGCCGAAAGGCCCCAGAGCACACCGATGAAACTGGCGAAGAGAAGCGTCGTCTGCACAAGGCCGATGCCGAGATCGATCGTCAATTCGCTCAGATGCCTTGCGTCCTCGTGAATCCTTTGATCGGGATGTTCCCCGATATCGCCGGCGAACGTCAGTTCGTATGCGCGGGCCGGGCGCAGCCAGGCGTCCAGCAGGTCGCTGGTTATTGCTTCCCGCAGCAGGACTTTCATGCGCTCGTTGAGCCATGTCTGCGATACGACGAGAACAAGAAGAACCGCGACGATCGCGCCAAAGACAGCGAGTTCCCGGAAAAAGCCGGCGCGATTGCGTTGTTCGATTTCATCGAAGAACGCGCCCTGCCACTCGTTGAGCCGAACCTGCCCAACGATCGTGATGCAAACGACTAGCGCGACGACCAGCGCCATGCCGACGAGGGCACGCCGCGCTCGTGCCGGTCCTATGCTGCTCCAGAGCGTGCGGACATCGCCGGCGACGCCGATCCCATCGGCGGCCTTTTCGTGCTTCGCAACTCCCGGCGTATCCCGCATGGCTCTCGCGCACGGCAAAGGCTGGGACCGTCGTCTACGACTCGATCAGCGAGGCGTCGCCGGTCATCAGAAATATTAACAATGGCGGCAACAATTGCGAAAGACCAATTGCCGCCTCGCCACTATGCTCTCCAAAGGCGAAGTTTGAGTGAGACGGTGGACCGATCTCGAATTAACGCACTGATCGATTCAATGACCCTTGCGGAGAAGCTTGGGCAACTCACGATGGTGAGCCCTCTCCCGCCGGGGCACGGCCCGCCGGTCGATCTGCCCGACATCCTGCGGACCGGCAGAGCCGGCGGAATCCTCAATGTAACTGGCGCGGGGCCGATCGCCGAACTTCAGCGGATCGCCATCGGCGAGAGCCGGCTCGGAATTCCGGCCCTCTTCGCCCTGGACGTACTGCACGGATACCGAACGATCTTTCCCGTTCCACTCGGCGAGACCGCCGCCTTCGATCCTGGCCTGTGGGAAGAGACGGCCGCGGCAGCGGCGGCTGAAGCCCGCCAAGACGGTATCGCGCTCACTTTTGCACCCATGGTGGATGTCAGTCGAGACGCGCGATGGGGGCGCATGGCCGAAAGCCCGGGCGAAGATCCGTGGGTTGCCTCCGCCTACGCGCGAGCCAAGGTTCGAGGTTTCCAGGGCGCCGGACCCGATACGATTTGCGGCGAGAGCCATGTTGCAGCGGTTGCCAAGCACTTTGCCGGGTATGGCGCGGTAACGGGAGGGCGGGACTATGCATCGGTAGATATGTCCGAGCGTTTGCTTCACGCGGTGTATCTTCCTCCCTTCAAGGCGGCCGTCGACGCAGGCGTGGCTGCGGTGATGCCAGCCTTCATCGACCTGGCCGGAATCCCCATGACAGCCAGTCGAGCAATGCTGCGCGATCTGTTGCGGCATCGCTGGGGCTTCAAAGGCGTGGTTATCAGCGATTACGGTGCGATCGGCGAACTCGTCGCCCATGGGGTTGCATCCGACCAGGTGGAGGCGGCCGCGCTCGCATTGCGCGCTGGCGTCGACGTGGACATGATGAGCGGCGCCTATTTGGCAGGCCTGCCTGTGGCGATCGAACGCGGGCTCGTCGCTCTTGCCGACGTCGATGCCGCGGTTCGGCGCGTCCTTCATCTCAAGCACCGGCTTGGCCTTTTCACGGAGCGGCAGCCGGGACGTACCCGTCCGGCCGCCGAAACCCCAAGGGCACTGGCGCTACGTTCCGCTGAAGCGTCGATCGTGATGCTCAAGAACGACCGCAATGTGCTCCCGCTCGCACCTACGGGCGGTGCCATCGCCATCGTCGGTCCGCTCGCTGCATCCACGGTCGACCTGCTGGGTCCATGGTCGGGAATTGGCGATCGCGATGACGTGACTGACGTCGCTTCTGCGATGCGGCGGGCGTTTCCGGATCGCTCGATCCTTCAAGCGGACGGAAGCGGCATTGGTGCGCGTAACGAGGACGATCTACGCGCCGCTATCGATGCGGCACGAGCGGCCGAGGTGACGATTCTCTGCCTGGGCGAGAGCCGCGAAATGTCAGGCGAGGGTGCGAGCCGCGCCAGTCCTGTCGTTCCCGAGGCTCAGATGGAGCTGGCTCGCCGCGTCATGGAACTGAATCGACCGACGGTTCTGGTGATCATTTCCGGCCGTCCGCTAATCGCTACGGAATTGCTCAGGGACGTGGACGCCGCGCTCGCCGCGTGGTTTCCGGGCTGCGAGGGTGGCAACGCGCTCGCCGCGATCTTGTCCGGTTCGCGTTCACCATCGGGCAAGCTGCCCGTGTCGTGGCCGGCCGCCGTCGGCCAGATTCCCATCCACTACGGCGAATTGCCGACAGGGCGTCCAGCATCCGAAGCGGACCGTTACACAAGCCGGTATCTGGATGCGCCAGTCTTGCCGCTTTATCCCTTCGGGCACGGGCTCGCCTACACGTCATTCGAAGTGGACGGACTGACGCTTGAGCAGGACGTCATCGAGCCGACCGCACAAGTCCGGGTCACCGTCGCGGTCCGAAACTTGGGCGCGCGTCCGGGGGAAACGACCGTCTTCCTGTTCATCCGCGATACCGTCGCCCCCATCGCCCGCCCGGTTCTCGAACTGCGCAGGTTTGCCAGGGTGTCGCTTGCGGGTGGCGAACGGACCCATGTTCTCTTCGAACTTGATCCGTCCGATCTGGCGTGGGCCGGGAACGGAAGTCCCGAGCCGGGGCTGTTCGAGATCCGCGTGGGCTTGAGCGCGGACCAGGATAAACTCACCACCGCGTTGTTGACGGTCACGGCGAAAACACGGGAAGGATTGCCACGATGAGGGTGAGTCCGGTGCCGTCACTCTCGATCCAGCCAAATACGCGATGATGTCGATGCGTCGCAGCCGTTTTCCCGTTCTCGTTGCAGACATTGGCGGGACGTTTTCCCGGTTTGCCATCCTTGCCGCGCCCGATGAGACCCTTGCGTTGCTGGGGACCGTCAGCACGAACGACTTTCCTGATCCGGAAACCGCGATTACCGCCGTCCTGGCATCGCATCCCGGGCGTCGGCCGCACTCGGCCCTTCTCGGGATCGCGGGCAGGGTCGAAAACCAGCCCATCCGCCTGACCAACGCAAATTGGTCGCTCGATCCGCGGAAGATCGCGGACGCCGCCAAGCTGGATCTGGTCACGATCGTAAACGACTACTTGCCGGTCGCCGCCGTGCTGCGCCATCTGAGCATGAGCGACCCCGGTCAGGTGGTCGCTATCGGGCCTGCCTTGACGGGTGACGACGGCCCACGTCTGGCGTTTGGCCCCGGCACCGGATTGGGTGCGGCTGTCCTGCGCCGCGTCGTCACTCACGACCTGCTTGAGCCTACCGAAGCCGGGCATACGGAGTTCGGTGCATGCGAGCCCGACGAGCTTGCACTGTGGCCGTATCTCGAGCGCGTCGGAGGACGCATTACGGCGGAATCCGTCCTTTCGGGCCCTGGGCTCGTGCGGCTGTGTCGCGCGCTGTGCCAATTGCGTTCGACGCCCTCGGTCTTGGCTACCCCGGCGGACGTAACGGAAGCGGCGGCGCGCGGCGATCCGCTTGCCCAGGAGGCCATCGGTCTTTTTGCGCGCCTGCTGGGTCGCTTCGCAGGTGACCTCGCACTCACCTTTGGAGCCACCGGCGGTGTCTTCCTTTCCGGCGGCATCGCGCCTCGGATCCTTGCTGAATTGCGGAGCGGCGGATTTCGGTCGAGCTTCGAGCGTAAACACCCGTTTGCCGATGTCGTTTCCCGGATCCCGACCTACCTGATCACTGCTTCCCAACCGGCCTTGCTCGGATTGTCACGGATCGCGTCCCACCCGGAGAACTTCGCATATTCCCACCGCCAATGGCCCGATTGACGGGCTGGCTTGTCACGCGTCCAATTTGCCACCAACCTCCGCTGTAGCAGGTCGCCATGATCGCCGGCGCGAAGGCAGCCTTACGGTGGCACCATGACTGGTCGCACGTCGATGATGAAAGCGATGGTGCTCGATAGGGTCGCTACTCCTCTGCGCCTGGAACATCGCGTCATTCCAAACCCCGGCCCCGGGGAGCTTTTGATCGCTGTCGAGGCTTGCGGGGTATGCCGCACCGATCTGCACGTCGTCGATGGGGAGCTCAGTTCTCCACGCCTCCCGCTCATACCGGGTCACGAAGTCGTGGGCCGGGTTGTCGCTCTGGGCGGCGGGGTCAATGGACACGCAATCGGGGATCGGGTTGGTGCACCATGGCTCGGCCGCACCTGCGGCGTATGTCCGTACTGCCAGTCCGCTCGGGAAAACCTGTGTGATGCGCCCGAGTTCAACGGCTATACGCGCGACGGCGGGTTTGCGACACATATGCTTGCGAAAGCCGATTTCGTATTTCCGCTCGACGGCGATGCGGATCCCGTGTCCCTGGCGCCGCTCCTTTGCGCCGGGCTGATCGGATGGCGGTGTCTTGCCAAAGCCGGTGATGGTCGGCGAATTGGAATTTACGGCTTCGGGGCTGCCGCTCACATCCTGTGCCAGATCATGAGGGCGCAGGGCCGCGAAGTTTTTGCTTTTACCCGGCCCGGTGATGCCTCGGCCCAGGATTTCGCCCGGTCGCTCGGTGTAGCTTGGGCCGGCGGCTCAAACGAAAATCCTCCTGTGCCGCTTGACGCCGCGATCCTGTTTGCACCCGTGGGTGGCCTCGTCCCCGCGGCTTTATCCCATGTGCGCAAGGGCGGTCGCGTCGTTTGCGGCGGCATTCACATGAGTGACATTCCCAGCTTCCCCTATCGCCTGCTCTGGGGTGAGCGCGAAGTCGTTTCGGTGGCCAACCTCACGCGCCGCGACGCCACCGAGTTCTTTCCGGTTGCGGCCAGGGCCGGTGTGGTGACGTCCGTGACGCCTTACCCGCTCGAGGCGGCGAACGAGGCTCTCGCGAACCTCAGAGAAGGGCGCTTGAGCGGCGCTGCCGTGCTCGTCCCCTGAACCGATCCGCCTCCCGGCAAGGAGGCGCGCGGGACCAAACAAAACGGCGTCCGAACGGGCTGGCTATTTGAGGTCGTCGTCGCGACCGTTCACGCGCGCGGCTAAATACGCTATTGTTACTTTCCCGGTTGAAGCAAACGAGAGCCGGTGTCGTCAACCTTCGACGTCGATGATGATCAGCGCGGGCGCGGTGGAGTTGCTCGCCTCACCGCTTATTCGGCACGAACGGTCGGTCGACGCGATCTTCGACGGAGCCAGAATGACCTTCAGCCAACGAGCCGCGCATTCCCCAAAGGCAGGGGCGTCCCGCATTGCAGAGGCTGGTCGGTTCGCGCTATTCGCGCTCGGCTCGAGTGCGCCACTCGGGCAAGCCGTGGCACAGGAGATCGGGGTCGATCTCACGCCCGTCGAGGAGCGAATGTTCGAGGACGGAGAGCACAAGCTCCGCCCTCTTGCGGATGTGCGGGGCCGCCGGGTCTGCATTCTGTCAAGCCTGCATGGCGAGCCCGACGAAAGCCCGAACGACAAGCTGTGCCGGCTGCTCTTTTTCGTGGGTTGCCTCCGGGACGCCGGTGCGACACACATCAGCGTTGTCGCACCCTACCTCTGCTACGCGAGGAAGGACCGGCAGACGAAGCCGTACGACCCGGTAACGTCGCGCTACGTCGCCCAGCTCTTCGAAGCGGTGGGCACCGACCATCTCGCTACGCTCGAGGTACACAACCCCAGCGCATTTCAGAACGCCTTTCGCTGCGATACGGACCATATCGAGAGCGCTGCCTTTTTCGCAGACGCCCTGGCTGGCCTTGTGCAAGGTGAGAATTTGGCCGTCGTCTCGCCCGACTCCGGCGGGATGAAGCGGGTCGAAACCTTGCGCGAGGCACTTGAACGCGCGACGGGAAAAACGGTCGCCAAGGGGTTCATGGAGAAGCTGCGGAGCATGGGCCGAGTGACCGGCGACCTCTTCGCCGGCGACGTCTCCGGGCGGACCGTCATCATCTTCGACGACCTGATCAGCACCGGAGGATCGATGGCCCGCACGGCCGCTGAATGCCGCCGCCGGGGTGCAACCCGGGTGATCTGTGCCGCAGCACACGGACTGTTCGTCGGCGGGGCGCCCGAGCTGTTTGGAAGCGATGCCGTTGAGCGCGTTATCGTCACGGATAGTGTGGCCATCTCGCCTGCGCTGAAAGCGTCTGCTGGACATCGGCTGACTGTTCTGGGAATTGCGCCGCTGCTGGCCCGCGCCATGACGGACTGGCATCGGGCTTAAGCCACTCGCGGCCGCAGGCTCACGAACCTGCCGTGGGGCCCGAACGGCTCTGCCGTGTACGGGTTTGTCAGGGCGCTGACGTTGGGCCGTCCGCTGCGCAGCCCTCGCCGTCAGCACGGAAAGGAGCGAACCGTCGTCGCGACCTCATTCCCGTAGGGCCATTGATCCGCACTGGAAGCCTGCCAGATCTGCCATAGTCTCCGCCGCCAGCAGCTTTGGACTGACCCCGCAATTCCCGCGCTGCCGCATCGGCGACATCGAGATAACGCCGCGCCTGAAGGCGCCAGGGCCCTGGCTTTCTTCGCTGCGGCTCGAGGAAATGGCGCAGGGCGAGGCTGGCACGCAGCGTCGCCCTGAAGCAGCGATAGAAGTCGAGGAGTTCGGGGCCGGAATGGGTGCCCAGTCTTTGCTTGGCATTCTTCAACAGGATCCGGCCAACCCATGGCGCCCCCAGCAGGTCGCATTCGAGGGAAAGGAAGGTCAGTTCGTCGAGCGGGTCGACGATCCGCAGGGTTTCGTCAAACTCCAGGCAGTCGATCGCGACCGGAGAGCCGTTCAGCCAGATATGCTCAGGTCGTAGATCGCCATGCCCTTCGACCATAGGACCCGCCGCAGCTCTTCGGCGCACCGGTCCGCGATTGACGACGGCGTGCAGCAGGGCGCCTGTGATCCGGCATGCACGCCGCCGGGAAACATGAAGGCGCGGATTTAGCAAGATCGCGCGCGCTGCGAGGATTTGCCCGCGAAAGCTGGCGGCGTAGCGTTCCGGCGACAGCTTCACGGTTTTGGCGGTGGCATAGAAGGTCACGAGAACGGTTGCGAGCGCCTCGATCTTTTCGCGGCTGACTTTGCCTCTTGCCAGAGCCTGATCGAGGAATCCGGTGTCGGCCAGACGGCGCATCACCACGATCCAGTCGATGACTTCGCCGTCCAGTCCGCCCAGACGCAGGGAACCGTCGGGCATCCGGCAAAGTCGCTCGACGCCAAGATAGACTTCGGGCGCCAGTCGCCGATTCAGGCGAACCTCCTCGGTCGCATTCCGAAATCGAGACTCGACCGAGGTGAAATCGACCAGCCGGTCCTTGATCGGCTTCTTGAGCTTGTAGACCTCGCCAGCGGTGACGAAGACCCAGGATGTTCTCGTTTCCTTGACGCGCACCTGCGCCCCGGCGAACGGATACGCAGCCGGGGAGGACAGGAAAGTGACCTTGGATTCGATGTCGTCAGCCATCGGCTACCGGTCGACGCAACCGCGAATGGAATGTGAGATCAGGTCATCGGACCGTGACCACCGTGACATCCGCTCCCATCGCGACCTTGTGCGACACACTGCCAAGCATATGAGCCCGAAATTCGCCGAAACCCCGGCTGCCCAGAACGATCATGTCGGCCTTGTCGTCCGCTGCGATGGACAAGATCAGGGTCGCGGGATCTCCATGGGCCAGCGTGGTGTGCACGGACTTCGCGCCTTTCGATCGAGCCGACATTTCCGCGTCTGCCAAAAGTCTCTCGCCAATTACGGCGCGGATCATACTGGCCGTCTCGGCCTCCCTGGCAAGGATGCCGGTAACGGATTGGTCGTCGGCCGTTTCGGCCACACGGGCCCCCAACCGCTGCCGCAGTTCAGGCCCGTATTCGATCTCGGCCAGCGATTTCTCGCGATCCGAAAGCGGCCGTTCGTTCGCTACATGCAGGATCAGCAGATCTCCCTCGAATTTCACAGCGAGGTCAGTCCCCAGTTCCAGTGCTTTCCGGCCCTGATCGGAGCCGTCGATGGCAACGAGTATTCTTTTCATGTCGGACTCTCCATTGCTGCGCCAACGCCGTCCCCCGCGCGCACTGAAACGGGTATCGTGCCTCGCGCTACGCCAGTCGTGTCGAGGTCCCACAAGCCTTCCGCACCCATGTCGGGCAGCGCCAGGCGGCTGGGAAGGCGCCATGGGAGCCCTGCGCCGAACTGATCCAGAAGATGGTCGTCGGCGCAAAGCCAGTCGAACATGTTCCAATCCCGACTTGCGGCAAGATTGCTTGGCTTTTCCGTCTCTACGGGAAGCTTGTTGGGTCAGGCATTGCGTCCTCCTCTGAACTCCTTGAATTCCGGGAGATGCAGCACGCTATTCCGACCGTGTGAGCGTGCTCTGATATGAATCAATCCTCTGTGGATTGTACGCTAACGGCCAGGGCGGCTCACTGAGCATCAAAGCTTTGTGCCGCTGGCGAGGAGTTTATCGCGTCGCCGGAAAAGGAGCTCCCGTACTGTAAAAGGCCGCTGCGTTCAGGCGACAGCACACGCTGCCTCGCGCCATACCGAGAAGGCCTCGGCTCGAATTAGCCGGCGCGTCCTTGAGCGGGAGCCCCGGGGCGAAGCGTCACGGCATCTGCCGTGAGCACATCGGCGATCACCTCAAGGTCGAGGGGGTCTCCAATCTCCAGGAGCGGAGTGCCCGCCGAGACTTGCGCCTCGCGCGCAGATTTCGGGCGAACGCCGGCCTTCAGGACCTAGCGTCTGGCTGTCTCATCCGGAACGTCCGGTCCGCGTTCTGCCAAGAGCTTGTTGACGTCGCGATAGCTAAGCATCACGCGCCGACAGAGCCAGCGCTACCGCGACGATGCCCGCCAGCTTCGCTAACGCGCGATCGTGGCCGTCACCTCCGGTTCGACCGGGGACGGCCGGTCGAGGCCATAGACGTCGTCGCGGAAATGGACGAGGCCGTCCTGCGTGACGAAGCCAGTCAGGTAGACCCAGGCAACAGGCACGGGCTGGGGCAGGCGGACGTCCTTCTGCGTCGGCCGTGGCGATCGCGGCGTCGACGGCTTCGCGCGTCCAGCCCCGTGGCGCAAGAAGCCACGTCACGAGGTCCAGCACGCCCGAGACCCGTACGCAGCCATGCGACAGAAACCGAAGGTCTCGCGCGAAGAAACGTTTTGAGGGCGTGTCGTGCATGTAGACGGATTCGCGGTTCGGCATCGCGATGCGGACGAGGCCCAGCGAATTCGCTGCGCCGGGATCCTGGCGCAGCGTGTAGTTCACTGCCGCATTGCCCGACCAGTCGATCGCTGTGGGATCCACCTCTTGTCCAGCGGCGTCGAGCATGCGGATGCGCGACTTGGCCAGGTAGGTTGGATCCTTGCGCATCTTGGGGATGATCTCCTTGCGGATGATCGATGTCGGCACGGTCCAGTTCGGATTGAAGTTGATGGCGCCGATCCGCGCCTCGACGGTAGGCGAGGGGTGTTCTGGATCCCCGACGACCGCCACGTAGCGCCGTGCGATCGTACCGTTCTCGACCGTTTCCACGGCGGCGGAGGGAATGTTGACGATCACGTGGCGCTGGCCGAAGCCGAACGTGGATGCCGCGAGCCGCTGCTGTGAAAATACCAGTTGGCGCAATCTGTCCTGGACCGGGACGTTCATCGCCTTGACGGTCGCGGGCCCGACGATCCCGGTCTCCGGCAGTCCGTGGCGCAACTGGAACCGCTTCACGCCGGCAACCAGAGCGGGATCCAGCGGCATCCCCGGTTAGCGGCCCTGCGAAATCTCCCTCGGCGGCAAGGCGCTGACGGATGACGGGGACCGCAGGGTCGGACTGGCCGGGCTTGAGAAGCGCGATCGGCGGTAGCGCTGGCCAACCTCCGCGAGCCGCAATGCCCGAGTAGATCTCGGCGGCGCGGATGAGCATGGACGCGCTTTCGGCGTGAAAGCTCGGCAGTGCGTATTGCGAGATCTTCGGCTCAGGCAGCGGCAGCGCAACCGGCTTGGGCGGCTTTGTAACTGCGGTGGGCGGCACAGGCGCGGCGGGCGCCGCCGGAGGCGCCACAGCGACAGCGGGCGCAACTTGAGCGAAGGCCGGATGGTCGAACGCGAGCAACGCCGGCGCGCAGAGCATGCCGGACAGAACTGTGCGAAGCGCTGCGCCACGCATGGAAAAGGATGATCTCATCACCGAAGCCACGGTAAACAGATTAGGTTAACGAGGCCTTGGCGAGAGGGCGGCACGGAATCTTCTGAACGGACTCGACACGATGGCCGTGTCGATCGGCCGCGCGGAGTGGCTTAACGCGCCGTGGACAGCGAGGGCCAAGTCCTGGGATTTGCCCGAGCAATCCACGCGCGACACGCTGCAAATCCATGGCTGGACAGCCCGCACCATCTGCGCGGGCCGATTGATGTGTCAGCGTCCCGCCGCTCACATGAACGTGGCCGCCTCTGCCTCAGCGAGTGTCTCAGGGCGGTGGAAGCCGGCGGGGAGGGTCACCGGGTGGTTCGTTTCGCTTGACTGGAGGATGGCGTACATGACCTCCAGGACGTGCAGGGCAAGGTTCCCGCTGGCCCGGTGCGGAGCCCCCGTGCGCACGGAATTGATCAACTCCGCCACGCCGAGGCCTCGGTAATTGGCGCGCGACGGCGCATCGGCGGGCCAGTTCGGCGAGCGCCAGTTCGGCTTGCCGAAGGGCATGCCGGAGCTGTCGAACTTCTTCCAGTCGCCGCCCTTGTCGGTGATCTCCACCTCTCCGCCGAAGAAATTCGGATCCGGCACGCGCAGCGAGCCCTCGGTGCCGTAGATTTCGATCGGAGGATGGCCGTGCTTCCAGACGTCCCAGCGTCATGATGACGGTCAACTGCGCGCCGTTCGCGAACTCCAGCAGCGCCGATGACGCTGGTCGGGGTCTCGACCGCGATGCGGGCGCCGCTCTTCGGTGACTTCGCCGTGACGACGCGTTCGGCGAAGGCGGCCGAGGCCATCGCCATGACGCGCCTGACCGGGCCGATCAGGTTCACCAGCGCGGTGATGTAGTAGGGCCCGATGTCGAGCACCGGCCCGCCGCCCGGCTTGAAGAAGAACTCCGGGTCGGGATGCCAGTGCTCCATGCCGTGGGTCATGCAGATGGCGGTGCCGCCGACGATGCGTGCCGATGGCTGCCTTCATCGATGAGCTGGCGGGCAAGCCGTCCGCCCGCGCCGATGAAGGTGTCGGGCGCGCAGCCGATCTTGACGCCGCGCTGCGCCGCCTCCTCAACGAGCTGGCGGCCCTGCTGCCACGCTCACGGTGAGCGGCTTCTCCGAAAAGACGTGCTTGCCCGCGCCGGATGGCGGCCAGCGACACGTCGAAATGCGCGTTGGGAACGGTGAGGTTGACGACGATGTCGATGTCGGTCGCGCCAGCAGCCCGTCGACGGTATCGGCGTCGATGCCGAACTTTTCGGCCTGGGCCTTGGCGGCCTCGGGCCGCATGTCGGCGCAGGCGCGCAGCGCCACGCCCTTGTAGAGGGGCAGGTTCTGCAGGTAGATGGTCGAGATGTTGCCGCAGCCGACGATGCCGACGCCGAGTCATGTCCATGGGAAGTTCCTTACCAGCCGCGATAGGTTTCGATGGTGCGCGTGGCGAAGCGCGTGACGTCGTTGGGCTTGTCGTGCTCGGCGACGAACAGCGTCACGCCGGCCTCCTTGAGCGCGGGCAGGATGGCCGACCAGTCGAGCGTGCCGTGGCCGACATCGGCCCAGCCGTCCTCGTCGGCGCACTCGCCGGCGGGCGCGATGTCCTTGATGTGCACGGCCTTGACGCGGCCCGCATAGCGCTTGACCTCGGCGACAGGGTCGGCCCCGCCGCGCACGATCCAGGCGAGGTCCGCCTCCCACAGGATGTCGGGCGCCGCCTGCAGCATGACGTCGAGATAGGTGCGGCCGTCGGAGGCCTTGCCGTATTCCCAGTGGTGGTTGTGCCAGCCGAAGGCGAGGCCTTCCTCGCGGGCGACCTTGCCGAAGCGGGCGAGCTCCTCGCCGATCGCCTTCCACTCCTTCTCGCCGCCGTCGCGCTCGCCCATGGGCGGGGCGGGGGCGTAGACGGTCTCGATGCCGATGTCGCGGCACATCTTGAAAGTCGCGGCCGCGTCGGCGCGCATGCGGTCGAGGCCGACATGGGCGGTGGGCGCCTTCATCCGGTGCTTGGCGAGCAGGCGCCTTCAGCGCGGCGGGATCGCCGAACAGGCCGCCGAAGGGCTCGACGTTGCGATAGCCGAGCTTGCCGAGCAGTTCGAACTGCTGGTCGAGGCTCTCCATCGAGCGGGCCGAATAGAGTTGGAAGGACAGGGCGGACAGGTCCATCGGGACGCTCCAATGCAGGCGGGGAAACAGGATCAGAGCCGGACGCCGGTCTCTGCGTCGAACAGGTTCAGCCGGTGCCCTGGCAGGGCGGCCGGCAGGGTGTCGCCGGGGCGGACTGTCGCCTCGCCGCCGAGCAGGATCGAGACGGGCACCTCGCCGATCCGGCACCACACCAGGGTCTCCGAGCCCATCGGCTCCACCATCTCGACCTGGAGCGGTATGGCGTCGGGCCGGTCTCCGGCTTCAAGATGCTCGGGACGGATGCCGAGTTCCACGGTGCGGCCGTCGTCGAGCCGGCCGCGCGGCGGCGTAGCCGTCGAGCGGGACCCGCAGGCCGGGCATCTCGAAGTGCGGCACGCCGCTCTTGTCGGCGATACGGCCGGGCAGAAAGTTCATCGCCGGCGAGCCGACGAAGCTGGCGACGAAGCGGTTGGCCGGCTGCATGTAGATCTTGTGCGGCGTGTCGAGCTGCTGGATGATGCGGTCCTTCATCACCGCGATGCGGTCGGCCAGCGTCAGCGCCTCGATCTGGTCGTGGGTGACGTAGATCATCGTCGCCCTCAGGCGTTGGTGCAGGCGCTTGATCTCGACGCGCAGTTCGGCGCGCAGTTGCGCGTCGAGGTTGGAGAGCGGCTCGTCGAACAGGAACACGCCGGCGTCGCGCACCAGCGCGCGGCCGATGGCGACGCGCTGGCGCTGGCCGCCGGAGAGCTCGGACGGCTTGCGGTCGAGCAGCTCGGTGATCTTCAGCATCGCGGCCGCGTCGGCGACGCGCTTCTGGATCTCGGCCGAGGGCATTCCGGCGACGCGCAGGCCGAACGACATGTTGTCGCGCACGCTCATGCGCGGATAGAGCGCGTAGGACTGGAACACCATGGCGATGCCGCGGTCCTTCGGCTCCTCCCAGGTGACGTTGCGTCCGCCGATCCAGATCTGGCCGGCATTGACGTCGAGGAGCCCGGCGACCGCGTTCAGCAGCGTGGACTTGCCGCAGCCGGAGGGGCCGAGCAGGACGATGAACTCGGACTGGGCGATCTCCAGGTCGAGCTTGTCGAGCACCCGGACGGGGCCGAAGCTGATCTCGACGCCGCGCACGGACACGTCGCACGCTTCTCCGCGGCGGCGGCGAGGTGGCTCGGGCGGGCGGAGAAGAGTCGGACGCGGTCGCCGGGGCGGCGCCCGAAATCATGGACTGGCTCTGGCTCATCCCTTGACGGCTCCGGCGGCGATGCCGCGCACGAACCAGCGGCCCGAGACGAAATAGACGACGAGCGGCACCAGGGCGGTCAGCAGCGTCGCGGCCATGTCGACGTTGTAGGCGCGCTCGCCCTGGGTGGAGTTGACGATGTTGTTCAGCTGCACGGTCATCGGGCAGGTTCTCGCGCCCGGCGAAGACCAGGCCGAGGATGAAGTCGTTCCAGATGCCGGTGACCTGCAGGATGACGGCGACGATCAGCATCGGCGTCGCCATCGGCAGCATCACCGACCAGAAGATGCGGCAGAAGCCGGCGCCGTCGACGCGCGCCGCCTTGAACAGCTCGATCGGCAGCGAGGCGAAGTAGTTGCGGAACAGGAGCGTCATCGTCGGCAGGCCGAAGATGGTGTGCACGATGACGATGGCCGCGATGGAATTGCCGATGCCGCCCCAGGCGAAGATGCGCACCAGCGGGTAGATGAAGATCTGGTAGGGCACGAAGGCGACGATCAGCAGCGCGCCGAACAGGATGCCCGCGCCGCGCACCCGCCAGAAGGACAGGGCGTAGCCGGTGATGGCGCCCGACCGGATCGACACGATCACGGACGGCACCAGGATCTTCACCGAGTTGAAGAAGCCGACGCTGATGCCGTTGCAGGCGCAGGCCCGTGCAGGCGGAGGACCAGGCCTGGACCCAGGCCTGCCACGTCGGCGCCCCGGGCAGGCGTGAGCAGGTTGCCGAGCCGGATCTCGCGCATCGTCTTGAACGAGGTGACCGAGCATCACGTAGAGCGGCACGAGGAAGAACAGCGCGGTGATCGCGAGGAAGGCGTAGAGGCCGAGGCGCGCCGGCGTGAGCATGGCGCGGCCGCGGGCCCGGCAGGCTGGGCGAGGGCGACCATCAGCGCGCTCCCCGCCGCGCGGCGGCGGCTCTGCCAGTAGAGGAACGGCCCGACCACGGCGGCCACGGTGACCAGCATCGAGGTGGCGGCGGCGGTGGCGAGGCCGAGATTGCCGCGCTCGAACAGGTGGTCCATGACGAACTTGGCCGGCACCTCGGACGCGATGCCCGGGCCGCCATTGGTCATGGCGACGGAGAGGTCGTAGAGGCGCACGACGCTGGTGGCGAGCAGCACGGTGGCGGTGGCGAAGCTCGCGCCCATCATGGGGATGACGACGGAGAAGTAGACGCGCCAGGGCGGAAGGCCGTCGACCCGCGCCGCCTTCCAGATGTCCTCGTCGATGCCGCGCAGGCCCGCGAGCATGATCGCCATCACGAGGCCCGCCGCGTGCCAGACACCGGCGAAGACGAGGCAGTAGATCACCATGTCCTGGCGCACGATCCAGTCGAACCGGAACCACTCGAAGCCGAGGTTCTTGCCGATGCGCTCGATGCCGAAGGTCGGGTTCAGGATCCACTGCCAGACGAGGCCGGTGACCACGAAGGACATCGAGAAGGGATAGAGGAAGATCGAGCGCAGCAGGTTCTCGGCGCGCACCCGCTGGTCGATGGCGACCGCCAGCAGGAAGCCCAGCATCGAGGCTGGCGATCATGAAGAGCACGCCGAAGACGGCGAGGTTGGTCACCGAGACGTTCCAGCGCTCGTTGGCGAACAGCGCCTCGTACTGCCGCAGGCCGACGAAGGTGGAGCTCGGCAGCATCCGCGATGCCGTCATCGAGATCCAGATCGTCCAGACGGTGCAGCCGATATAGACGACGAGCAGCACGGTCATGGCCGGCGACGAGCGCGAACCAGGCCGCCAGGCGCGAGGCCAGTCGGGGCCGGAGGGCGACATCGGGCGATCCACGCGCGGGGTTACGACAGGGGCGTTGCGAACGGGCCGGCGGCCTGCGCCGGGAGGAGCGCAGGCCGCCGGCCGCCGGATCAGATCGTGCTTCAGCGCTTCGCCGAACTTGTCGGCGAAGACGTCCGTGGACTGTCCGGGATTGTTCCAGAACGAGGAGATCACGTCCTCGACCGCGCCGGTGACGGCGGGCGGCGTGAGGAGCTCCATCGCGGGGGCCTGCTGTGCCGGGTCGGCCGCCATCTTGGCGCCCTTCTGCGCGCAGATGTCCATCGAGCTCGTGTCGACGTCCGTGCGGACCGGGATCGAGCCCTTCTTCTTGTTGAACTCGATCTGGGTCGTCGGGTCGAGCAGCAGCTTGGCCAGCTGCGACCTGCGCCTTCTGCGCGGCCGGATCCTTGGTCTTCGGGAAGGCGAAGACGTCGCCGCCCATGGCGTAGCCGCCGCCGGCCTTGGCCAGGATGGTGCAGCCATATTCCTTGCCGGCCGTCTGGCCCGCGGCGATGAACTCGCCCTTGGCCCAGTCGCCCATGATCTGGAAGCCCGCCTTGCCCTGGATCACCAGCGCGGTCGCGTCGTTCCAGTTGCGGCCCGGCGCGCCGGCGTCGACGTAGGTGCGCAGCTTGGCGTAGGTCTCGGCGACGTTCTTGAACTCGGGGCTCTTCACCGCGGCCTGGCTCCTTGTCGCCGTAGACGGCGTGCCACAGCTTCGGGCCGCCCTGGCCGAGCATCACGGCGTTGAACAGGCCGCGCTCCCAGGTCTTCTGGCCGGAGAAGGCCAGCGGAATCAGGCCGGCGGCCTTCACCTTGTCGAGGATCGGCGAACATGTCGTCCCAGGTCTTGGGCTCCTCGGCGCCCACCTTCTTCAGCACCTCGGTGTTGTAGAACAGCCAGTTCTGGCCGTGGATGTTGACCGGCACGGCGAACATCTTGCCGTTGCGGGTGGTGGCGGCGAGGATCGGGGCGGGGATCTTGTCCTTCCACTTCTGCTCGGCGGCGATCGCATCGACGTCGTTGAGCAGGCCGTTCTCGACCAGCTCGTCGAACTGCTTGCCGGTGTTGAACTGCATCATGGTCGGGGGCGTGCCGCCGACGGTGCGGTTGATGGCCGCCGTGCGGGCGTTGGCGCCGCCGGCGATTGCCGTGTCGACCCAGGTGCCGCCGGCCTTGTTGAACTGCTCGGCGAAGACCTTCACGGCCGCGGACTCGCCGCCGGACGTCCACCAGTGGATGACCTCGGCCTTCATTTCCTGCGCAGTGGCCGTGCCGGCCCATGCTAGGCCGATTGCGAGAGCGAGGACGGAAGCGCTGCTGCGGGTCATGAATACTCCTCCCTTGAAGATCATGGGCGATTTGCGACCGCCCTTGTAATCGATTACAACTTGGCTCAGACAGTGATGTTGGCAACAACCGCTGTCAAGTCCTGTTCGATATTGCATCGCAACAAGACAATCTTCGCAATTGCGAGAGAGTGGGGCCATAAGTGAAGACCATCAGCCGCGACGCGAGGACGGTGACGATCGGCGACGTCGCCGAGCTTGCCGGGGTCTCCACCGCGACGGTGAGCCGGGCGCTGGCGAAGCCCGGCAGCGTCCGGCCCGAGACGGTGAAGACCGTCATGGCCGCCGTGAAATCGAGCGGCTACACGCCCAACAGCAGCGCTCGCATGCTGCGCACCCAGCGCACCCGCATGGTGCTGGCCGTCGTGCCCTCGATCGCCAACCAGATGTATTCGCACGTGCTGCGCGGGATCGACACGGGCCTTGCACCGGCCGGCTACGGCGTGATCATCGGCAACCTCGACAACACGCCCGACAAGGAGGCCCGCTTCATCGACCTCGCTTTTTCCCGGCAGGTCGATGCGGTGATCCTGCTGTGCGGCTACGTTCCCGGCAGCCAGGGCAGGACGCTCGCCGAAGCGGGGCTGCCGATCGTGTCGCTGTGCGCGCCCATCGACGACCTGTCCATCCCTCACATTTCCGCGGACGACGAAGCCGGCGGGCGCGAGGCCGCGCCGCTACCTCATCGCCCTGGGGCACCGCCGCCTGGCCTATGCAGCCGGCCCGAAGGGCAGCATGGTCGACACGCTTCGCTGGACCGCGTTCCAGACGGCGGCGATGGGCGAGGGGATCCGTGCGTCCGACATCCTGCGTCTCGAGGGCGAGCAGCAGGCCCGGTTCAGCTTCGGCAGCGGCCTCGCCGCGGGCGAGCGTTTTCTTGCCGTCGACGACCGGCCGACGGCGGTCTTCTGTGCCAGCGACGAGATCGCCATGGGTTTCCTGAAGGTGCTGCGCAGGGCAGGGGTGGATGTGCCGGGCGAGGTCTCGGTCCTCGGATTCGACGGCATCGAGCAAACCGAGTTCACCGATCCCGTCCTGTCCACCATCCGGCAGCCACGGCAGGAGATCGGGAGACGTGGGGCCGAGGTCCTGCTGCGCATGCTCGACGGTACGATCACGCAGGAGGACCGGCGTATCCGCCTGCCGGTCGAGCTTCTGGACCGCGAGAGCACGGCGTCGCTCCGCCGCCCTGCGTTCCCGGTGCGCAAGTCCAAGGTCACGACCTGATGCGGGAACGCAGGACCGTTTCGCTCTCGCCTTGAGACACGAGGTCCTATTCGTCAGGTGGGGGCGGATTTTGACGGGACGCTAAATTCGAGCGTTCGTGATCCATGGGGAGCCCGCCTCGATGGCCCGCTGCCGTTCCATCATAAAGCTTGATTGCGGAAACGGTCCGACCGCTCGGGATGCCACCAGCCACCTTTCAGGACGACGCCCTCCACCACAATCTTGCGGTCGCCCTCGAGGTGCTCTCCGACGACATCGACATAGTCGAATTTGCCCTCTTTCACGCAGAAGATCGTCGCATCGCCCAATGAGCCTACTTTCAGCGAGCCGAGCTCGGGCCGCCGAAGCATCATGCCCGCATTCAGCGTCGACGATTTCACGACGTCGTACAGGCTCATGCCCAGGCACAGGAACTTCGACATCGTGGTCACCTGATCGAAGGCCGGACCATTGATGCAGAGCTGGTGGACGTCGGATGAAATCGTATCCGGCTCGAACCCGTTGGCGAGCATCGCGCGCGCCGTCTTGAACGCGAATGATCCCGCGCCGTGCCCGATGTCGAACAAGACACCCCGCCTGCGGGCCGCAAGTACGGCGGGCTTGACAGTGCCCTGCGCCGTCGCCGGCGAATTTGGAAACGGCCGGAACGCGTGCGTGAGGATGTCGCCCGGCCGCAGCATGTCGATGACCTCCTCATAGGAGGGCGGCGGATGGTCGATATGGGCCATGAGCGGCATGCCGACTTCTTCCGCCACCTGGAGCGCGATGTTGAGGGGGGCGGTGCCCTGATCGCCCGATGCATGGCGGCCCACACGCACCTTGATCCCGACGATCAGGTCGCGGTTCTTGTCCGCCACCTCCGCGCATTCATGCGGTGCGAGAAGGCGTACGTTCTCACTTTCACCGACCATGATCCTCGAGTGAAAGCCGAATATCCCGGCGAAGGAAACGTGGAGATAGGCCAGAATGCGCGCCTGGCTGCGCTCGATGACGTGCGTCCGGAACCCTGGCCAGTTGCCGGGTCCGGCGGACCCGGTGTCCACCGAAGTCGTGACGCCCGACGTGCGCGCGAATTCGTCGGCGTCGATTCCAAGCGAAGTGCCTCCCCAGTAGACGTGGGTGTGCATGTCGATCAGGCCGGGGGTCACGATGGAGCCGGAGACATCGCGGATGTCGGATGCGCCCATCAGGTCCCTGCCGAAACCTGAGACCTTTCCGTTTGTGAAAGCGACGTCGATGACGCCGTCATGGTTCTGGGAGGGGTCGATCACCCGCCCGCCTTTCAGGATCAGATCATGAGACATTGCGTTCCTCACGGGTCGTTTGTGCTTGCATGCCGGCGGTCAATCGGCGGGGGCCTTCACTTCAAACGATCGAGATACCCATCCTCGCGCAGATGGCACGCGACCGAGCGGCCGGGCGCGACCTCGATCAGTTTTGGCTCTTCGATGCGGCAGCGGTCGAAGGCGAACGGGCAGCGTGTATGGAAGCGACAGCCGGACGGCGGATTGATGGGGCTCGGCAAGTCGCCCTCGATCAAGAGCCGGTCCCGCTTGGCCCGTGGATCGGGAATGGGCGCGGCGTCGATCAACGCTTGCGAATAGGGATGCAGCGGCTGGGCGAAGATGTCGGCCTTGCTTGCGAGTTCGACGATTCGCCCCAGGTACATCACGGCGACACGGTGGCCGATGTGCTCGACCACGCCGAGGTCGTGCGAGATGAACAGATAGGCGAGGCGGAACTCCTTCTGCAGGTCGGTCAGCAGGTTGAGCACCTGCGCCTGCACGCTGACGTCGAGCGCGGAGACCGGCTCGTCGGCGATGATCAGGCGGGGGTTGACCACGAGCGCGCGGGCGATGCCGAGGCGCTGGCGCTGGCCGCCTGAGAATTCGAAGGGGAAGCGGTCCATGGCCTCCCGGCGCAGACCCACCCGGTCGAGCACGGCGGCGACCCTGTCGCGACGCTGGGCGGCGGTCAGGCTGCCGAAATTTTCCAGGGATTCGCCGACGATCTGCCCGGCGCGCAGGCGCGGGTTGAGCGAGGCATAGGGATCCTGGAAAACCATCTGCACATGGCGGCGGTGCTGCCGCATCGCCGCCTCGTCGAGCTTCGTCACGTCGACGCCGTCGAGCACCACGCTGCCGCCGGTCGGCTCGATGAAGCGCAGGATCAGCTTGCCCACGGTGGACTTGCCGCATCCGGATTCGCCGACGAGGCACAGGGTCTCGCCCTCGGCGATGGAGAAGGTGACGCCGTCGACGGCCTTCACCTGCGCCACGACGTTGCGCAGCAACCCGCGATGCACGGGGAAGTGCTTGGCGAGGTCGCGAACGGCCAGGACCGGGGAGGGCGCCTCGCTCATGACGCGGCCACCCGCTCGGTCTCCCAGCAGGCGACGAGATGGCCGGGGCCATGCTCCTCCAGTGCCGGCGCCTCGGCGCTGCAGCGCGCGGTCGCAAAGGAACAGCGCGGCGCGAATGCGCAACCCGGGATCGGCTCGCGCAGCGACGGCACGATGCCGGGGATCTCGCTCAGCCGGCCCTCGATCGCGCCGGGCGTGCGCCGGCGCGGGATCGAGGCCATCAGGCCGCGCGTGTAGGGGTGCAGCGGCCGGTCGAACAGGCTGAGGACGTCGGCCTCCTCCACCTTGCGGCCGGCATACATGACGATGACGCGCTGGCACGTCTCGGCGACCACGCCGAGGTCATGGGTGATGAGCAGGACGGCAGCGCCGAAGCGGCCCTTCAGCTCCGTCATCAGCCGCAGGATCTGCGCCTGGATGGTGACGTCGAGCGCTGTCGTGGGCTCGTCGGCGATCAGCAATTGCGGATTGCACGACAGCGCCATGGCGATCATCACGCGCTGGCGCATGCCGCCGGAGAACTGGTGGGGATAGTCGTGGATGCGGCGCTCCCCATCGGGGATGCGCACCAGCTTCAGCATCTCCACCGCGCGCTCCAGACCTTCGCGCCGGCCCTTGCCCTGGTGGATCATCACGGCCTCGGCGATCTGGTCGCCGATGGTGAGCACGGGGTTCAGCGAGGTCATCGGCTCCTGGAAGATCATCGCGATGCGGTTGCCGCGGATGCTGCGCATGGCCTGCTCGTCGAGGCCGAGCAGGTCCCGGTCCTCGAAGCGGATGGAGCCGCCGACGGTTCGCCCCAGGCGGGGCGGCAGCAACCGCATGATCGAGAGCGCCGTGACGCTCTTGCCGCAGCCCGACTCGCCGACGATGCCCAGCGTCTCGCCGGGGTCGATGGAGAAGCTGACGCCGTCCACCGCCCGGGTCGTGCCCTCGGTGGTGAAGAAGTGGGTGCGCAGGTCCTCGACGCTGAGGAGGGGGCCGGTGCTCATCCCGTCACATCCGCCGCGCGAGGCGCGGGTCGAGGCGGTCGCGCAGGCCGTCGCCGAGCAGGTTCACCGCCAGCACGACGAGGGCGAGGCACGCGCCGGGGAAGAAGATCGTCCAGGGCGCGCGCGCCAGCAGCAGGCGGCTCGAGGCGATCATGTTGCCCCAGGTCGCGACCTCCGGCGGCACGCCGGCGCCGAGGAAGGACAGGCCGGCCTCGACCAGGATGGCCGAGGCGGTGATGTAGGTCGCCTGCACGATCAGCGGCGCGATGGTCGACGGCAGGATGTGGCGCACGATGATCTTGCCGCTGCGGCTGCCGCCGCCGATGGCCGCCTCGATATAGGGCTGCTCGCGCGTCGTCAGCACGACCGAGCGCACGAGGCGCACGACGCGCGGGATCTCCGGAATGGTGATGGCGATGATGACGATGCCGACGCTCGCCCGGTTGAGCGACACCAGCGCGATGGCGAGCAGGATGGCGGGGATCGCCATCAGCCCGTCCATGATGCGCATGAGGACGTTGTCGAGGCGGCGGAAATAGCCGGCGGCCAGCCCGATGACGAGCCCGATCGATGACCGACATGACGGCCACGCGACAGGCCGACGATGAGCGAGATGCGCGCGCCATAGACCGAGCGGGCGAAGACGTCGCGGCCGAGCTGGTCGGTGCCGAACCAGAACTCCGCCGAGGGCGGCCTGCAGCCGGTTGGCCGGCACCATGAAGGTGGGGTCTGCCCGCGATCAGCGGCGCGCAGATGGCCACGATCGCCATGAAGATCAGCAGCGCCGCGCCGATGACGATGGTGGGGTTGCGCCGTGCGAAGACCCTGAAGCCCGACGGGCTTGGCCGGCGCCGCGACTGGGCTGTTCCGCGACGATCGCCATGTCAGTACCGGATCCGCGGATCGAAGAGGGTGTAGGAGAGGTCGACCAGCAGGTTCACCAGCACGTAGATGCCGGAGAACAGGATGATGACGCCCTGGATGATCGGGTAGTCGCGCCGCGCGATGGCGTCCACGACCAGGCGGCCGATGCCGGGGATGTTGAACACCGTCTCGGTGATCACCACGCCGCCGATCAGCAGCGCCACGCCGATGCCGACGACGGTGACGATCGGCACGGCGGCGTTCTTCAGCGCGTGGCGCAGCAGCAGCGGCGCGGCGGCGACGCCCTTGGCCTTGGCGGTGCGGATGTAGTCCTCGGCCAGCACGTCGAGCATGGTGGCGCGGGTGATGCGGGCGATCAGCGCGACATAGGCGAGCCCGAGCGTGATCGAGGGCAGCACCAGATTGTGCAGCCACGGGCCGATGCCCTCGGCGATCGGCGTGTAGCCCTGCACCGGCAGCCATTTGAGCTGAACGGCGAACAGGAAGATCAGCAGGTAGCCGACCACGAACACCGGCACGGAGAAGCCGAACACGGCGAAGCCCATCACGAGCCGGTCGATCCAGGTGCCGACGCGCGCCGCGGCGACGACGCCCATGACCAGCGCGAGGGTGACGGCGACGACGATCGTGGTGAAGGCCAGCGAGATGGTCGGCTCGGCGCGCTGGCGGATGAGGGTGGTGACGGGGTCGCCCCAGATACATGGAGTTGCCGAGGTCGCCGCGCAGCAGCGCGCCGATCCAGACCAGGAACTGCTTCCACAGCGGCTCGTTCGAGCCCGAGCTTCTCGCGGATCTGGGCGATGGTCTCGGGCGTGGCGTTCTCGCCGGCCATGATGGCGGCCGGATCGCCCGGCGCCAGGTGCAGCAGCAGGAACACGAACACCGCGACGACGGCCATGACCGGCAGCATGGAGAGCAGGCGTCGGACGATGTAGGCGCCCATGGGTTCAGCGGCTCCTGGAGCCTCGCGCTCCGGTTTTGAAAGCGAGCCGGAAGGCTCCCAATGGCAGTTCAGAGGTGGAAGCGGAATGTCCGGAGCGGGCAGGCCGCCCCGGCGCATTCCGTCACGATCGGCGAGGGCCTTACGAGCGCAGCTTCTCCACGTTCCACCACGGGATGATCTCCGCCACCGGCAGGATGCCGACGATGTTCTTGCGCATGGCGGCGGGCTGCACCCACTGGCCGTAATAGAGCTGCGGCACGAAGTTCCAGGCGTTCTCCTGCAGCTGGCGGGCGATGGCCTTGCGCTGGTCGAGCGTTTCGGCCAGCGCCCAGGCGTTGCGCAATTCCTCCTGCTTGGTGTCCGACGGCCAGCCGAACCAGCCCTTCTCGCCGGTTGCGGCGTGAGCCGCGAGCAGGATGGGATGGCCGATGCCGGAGCCGCCCGACGAGGTCAGGAAGATGTTCCAGCCGCCCTGGTCGGGCGGGTTGCGGTTGGCGCGGCGCTGGACGACGCCGGACCAGTCCATCGACTCCACCTTCACGTTCAGCCCGGCCTGCCGCAGCTCCTGGGCCAGCACCTGGGCCGAGTTGCTCATGTAGGGGATGTTGGTCGCCTGCAGCAGCACGATCGGCCGGCCGTCATAGCCGGCCTCCTTGAACAGGGCCTTGGCCTTCTCGAAGTTCTGGCCTTCCTTGAACCAGCCGATATTGGCGTCGTTCTCCATCGGCGTGCCGTTGCCGAAGTACGAGCTGCACGGTCTTGGCGTACTTGCTGTCGCCGAAGGTCGCCTTCATGTAGTCGGACTGCTTGACCAGGTGCAGCATCGCCTGGCGCGCCTTCACGTTGTTGAAGGGCGGGTGCAGGAAGTTGAGGCGGATCTGGCCGACCTGGCCGAGCGGGTTCAGGACCTCGATCTTGATGTTCTTGTCGGACTTCGAGCTGGTCCATGAAGTCGGGCTGCGGGATCTCGTAGAAGTCGATCTCGCCGGCCTGCAGCGCCGCCACGGCGGTCTGGCTGTCGGGCATGTTGACGAACACGACGCGGTCGACCTTCACGACCTTGCCGCCGGCGATGCCTGACGGGGGCTCGGAGCGCGGCACGTAGTTCGGGTTCTTGTCGAAGACGTACTGGCTGCCCGGCTTGGTCTCGGCCTGGTTGAGGATGAATGGCCCCGAGCCCATGACCGTTCTCGATCTTCTGCATCGGGTCGGTCTCGGCCTCCTTCTTGCGCATCACCAAGCACAGCGGAGTCGGGGTCTTGGCAAGCACGTCGAGCACGAGGCCGTAGCGCTCCTTGAGCTGGATCTGGAAGGTCTTCTCGTCCTTGGCCGAGATGTCCTTGACGCGCTGCCATCATGTGCTGGCCGCCGCCGTCGCGCGCCGCCCAGCGGCGGATCGAGGGCACCACGTCGGCGGAGGTCACCGGCGTGCCGTCGTGGAACTTGAGCCCGTCGCGCAGCTCGAAGGTCCAGGTCAGCTTGTCGTCGGAGAGGCCGTACTTGCCGACCATCTGCGGCTGCGCCTCGCCCTTGGCGTCGACGCCGAAGAGCGTGTCGTAGATCATGCCGCCGGCATAGGCGGACATGTTCGCCGTCGTCCAGATCGGCGTCGAAGGTCGGGACGTCGCCGTGGAACACGGCGCGGATGGTGCGCGAGGCCGGCGGCCTCGTCTGGGCGCGTGCCGATGGCGGGTGCGGCGACGATGGCGGCGGCGGCGAGGCCGCCATGCAGGACGGAACGGCGATCGATCTTCGTCATGGCGTCCTCTCCTGGTGATGGTGGCCGATTTTTTTCGGCTTCTGGTCTCGATTAAGTCACGCGCCAGCTCGTGGCGGAAATGGTCACAGGATCAGGCCGGGGGATGTCTCCTGGTCGAGCGGCCAGATCGGCCGGTTGACCCTCGTGTAGGGCACCTTGCGGTAGTCGCGCGGGATGCGGGCCGTCGGAATCGATGTACATCACCTTGTCGGCGATCGGGCCCGAAGGCAGCCATGAAGTGGTTGGTCGACTTCACCAGCGACCAGCTTCGCTGGCGCGCGGGTCGATGCCGAGGTTGGTGAACAGCTCCAGGCCCAGCGCCTGCGTGCGGTTGGTGATCAGCACCACCTCGACCCGCCGACGCGGATCGCGGCGCAGTCGCCCAGCGGCACCTGCGTCGGGCCGAAGCTCTGCCAGCAGTCGCGCGCCACGGCCGTCACCGTCACCATCGCGTCGATGGGCTGGCCGGAGGTGGGCGCGATCTTGCCGCCGAAGCGCAGGGGGATGGTCGGCGCCGACGCCGGCGTCCAAGCAGATGCGCACGGCGATCGGGTCCCAGATCGGGCCGACGCAGGCGTCCTCGACGTTGCGCTCGATCAGCCGGCGCAGGATCGTGGTGTTGTCGGAGGGCGCGCCGCCGCCGGCATTGTCGGCGGGGTCGGCCATGACGACCGGCGCGCCGTTGTGGGCGAGCGCCGTCGTGATGCCGTCATCCACCTCGAAATAGTCCGGCAGCGGTCTTGCCGCGCATGGAGACGAACTCCTCGCCGAGCTGCGTGGCGAGCGTGTCGGCCTTGGCCTTGTCGCCGTCGGCGACGACCAGGATGCGGCCGGTCATCTCCGGCACGTCGGCATAGGGGAAGCAGTGGCCGATGGAGATCGACAGGATGCCGTCCTTGCCCTCCATGGCCATGATCCTGTCCACGAAGGCGCGCATCAGCGGCAGCGTGGTCGGGTAGCTCTGCATCTGCTGGCAGTCATACACCGACATGACCGGCTTGACCTGGCCGCGCAGGGTGGCGAGCACGAGGTCGAGCACGTCCTCGGCGCGGTCGACCACGTCGGTATGGGGGAACTCCTTGTAGAGCACGATGATGTCGGCGTTCTTCACCCGCTTCACCGTGAGGTGGCAGTGCGGGTCGAGCTCCACGCCGATGACCACCTTCGGGCCGACGATGGCGCGCACGCGCTCGATGATGTCGCCTTCGACGTCGTCATAGCCGTGCGCCACCATGGCGCCGTGCAGGCCGAGCAGCACGCCGTCGACGGGCAGGGCGGCCTTGAGCTGGCCGAGGATCTCGTCGCGCATGAACTCGTAGTCGGCGCGGTTGGTCGTGCCGGCGGGGCTGGCCGCGAAGCAGCTGCCCTCGATCAGGGTAAAGCCTTCCCGCGCGGCACGGCGCCGGGCCACCCAGAGCGGCGCGGTGCACATCTGGGGCGCATCGTCGGGGTGTTCGCCGGGGCGAAGGAACACGCATTCCTGGTAGGCGGCGAGGCTGGTGGGAAGTGGCGAGAAGGTGTTGGTCTCGGTGGCGAGCGTGGCCGCGAAAAGGCGCATCGATTCCCCCCTTCCGCAGCCGCTCGAAAGGTTACGCGTACGGCTGCGTTTGCATCCCGAACTACGTTTTCTTGCTGGCCTTGAGACCAGCCGGATCCAAGAGTCTCTAGCTCTCTACGTCTTGACTATTCTGTCCGGGATACTGTCGACCCGCTCGCACGGCCTGTCAAATTCATTATTTTGAGGCCTCAACGCTAGTTCAGTGGCGTCCTATTATGCAGGACATGGTATCCGATGGCGGGCGCAGGTTTAGCCATCGCCGCATCGCACCACGAGCATGAGCCACGTCATGTCTGCTGTCGACTTCACCCTCTTTGCCACGTCGATTGGTCGCTGTGGTGTCGCCTGGGCGGACGAGAAAATCGTTGCGACGCATCTCCCGGAGAAAAGCGATGATGAGACCTGTCGGCGGCTGGCCAGGCGGGCGCCGGACGCGGCGCAGGGCGATCCAACGCCTGCCGTCCAGCGTGCCATCGATGCAATCACGGCGTTATTGGCCGGGGAGCGCGTCGACCTCTCTTTCATCCAGTGCGACTTCAGCACGCTGGAGCCATTCAATATTCGAACCTATGAGGTCACGCGCACGATCCCCGTGGGCGAAACACTGACCTACGGTGATATTGCGATGCGTCTCGGGGATAAGCGACTGGCCCAGGCCGTGGGCAGGGCGCTTGGCCGGAACCCGTTTCCCATCATCGTGCCGTGTCACCGGGTCTTGGGCGCAAATGGGCGTCTGACCGGATTTTCGGCGAATGGCGGGATCGAGACAAAGCTTCGCCTGCTCAGCATCGAGGGAGCGGCGATCGGCGATGCGCCGACGCTTTTCGAGAGCCTGCCGCTCTCCGTGAAAACAGCGCGGTCCGATTGATCCGCCGGAGATTCACGGTGTGCGCCGGCCGGAAAGGACTGTGCTTCGCCTGCCATCCTCTTCGTCCGTTCCGTCCCCTCGACGGCCTCACCCCTTTCCGTTCTGCTGCACTTGCCTCACTTCAGCCTGCTCGCTCGTGAAACTCGTCCAGCAGACGTGCGGCGGCGATGAAGTCGGCGGAGCCGTCGCGTTCGGGCACTGCGAGCAGAGCCTCGTTCAGCCGATGGATGGCATCGTCGTGCAGACCGCGTCCTGCGTCGAGGCGGGCATGGCTCATGGCCACACGGAGCCCGAGCATCGGCACGTCCTGTTCGCGCACGAGATCGGCCGCGCGCCGGTAATAGGCCTCGGCCTGGTCCGTCTCGTTTGCGTTGGCCGCCAGGAGAGTATCGCCGATCATGCGGTACAGATCGGGCATCCAGATCCAGAGGTCCGAGCTTTCCAGCCCCGGCAATTCCTTGAGCATCTCCTCTAGCGCCTGCTCCGGCCGGCCGGCACGGATTGCAGCATCGCCCAGCAGGCAAAGGTAAACCGACAAGTCCTCGTTTGTGGCAACCTGCCGTTGCCGCTGCATGGCCTGAGATAATTCGCGTAGGCCTGCTACGGGATCGCGTTCCATTGCCGTGACCCACGCTTGGAAGATTTGGCCCGCCGCGACCTGGTCCTGCATGCTGTGGTCGACGGTGAAGTCGATCAGCTTTTTCGCGCGCTCGAATACCAGGGCGAAGTCGCGCCGGTAGACCGAGTGCAGCAGGGTCAGTCCCATGGCATGCACCCGGCTGCCAATATGGTCGAGCTTGTCTGCCCAGGCGAGGCTTCGCGCGTCTGAGTCCCAGGCGTCGCTCAGTCGTCCCTCCATCCAGCAGAGCTGCGCCAGGTTTCCATGAGCGCAGACCTTGGCATCGTGGTTGCCGTAGAGCCGCGCGTGGTGGGCATAGTCCCCATTCTCGTAGATCGACAGGCCGAGATTCATGTGGGAACGGCAATTGTGGAAGGCGCCTTTCTGGAACTGCACCGCCCATGCGCAGTGATGCGCCTCCAATTCGAGCCCGGGATCGTTCCACGCCCTTGCCCGCTCCAGCAGCCGGTCGGACCGTCCGGAGCTGAAGGGCGACAGCCTCCACCAGCCCCAGTAGATCGGGAAGTGGGCGGGATCGTCGGGCAAGTTGTCGCAGAGTTCGCGAGCGCGGGTGTAGAGCGCCTGCGTTTCGGGATCGGTGGCGCCCTTGTGCCCGATCAGGGCCGGGCCGAGCAGCACCGCGACCTGTACGGAGAGCTTGCGCACGGCCTCGGTCTGGTGCGCGCGCTCCAACGCGGCAAGGGCGCCGCGCAACAGCTCGATGGCCTCCATTTGCGCGGAGCGCGCCAGGTTGCGCCGCGCCGCGTCGAGCCAATACGGCGTCGCCTCCTCCACCTGTCCGGCTTCCGCCAGATGCTGCGCCAATACCTCGGGATAGAGTTCGATGCTGGCCGGATCGACCGCGCGCAGTGCACGGGCGAACCCTGCGTGCAGTTCGCGCCGGCGGTCGCGCAGCAAGCTGGCATAGGCAGCATCGCGCAGCAGGGCGTGATGAAAGGTGTAGGTCTCGGGCCGGGAGCTCGAGACCCGGTCGAAGATGCCCAGCCGCAGCAGCGTCGCCAGCGCTTGCTCGAGCTGCGCCTCCGACACGGCGCAAAGAGCCGCGAGCACGTCGCGCCGGACCGAGCGGCCGATGACCGAGGCGGCCTGGGCGATCTGCTTGGCAACCCCCGAGCGGTCCAGCCGCGCCATCAGGGATTCCTCTAGCGAGGCGGGGACCAGGTCGTCGTTCCGCAGGCGGGGATCTCGTCCCGCTTGCTGCTGCAGCACCGCACGGGCGATTTCCTCCACGAACAGCGGCACGCCGTCCGTGCGTTCGGCCACCTGACTGATGAGCGCGCCAAGGAAACGCGGGCCGATCAGCGCCTGGATCATGTCGGACACCTGTTCGGGCGCCAGGCGTCCAAGCCGGATTGTGGTGCTCACGCGAGAGGTCCACTCGGTTGGCACGTCCGGCCTGGCGGTGATCAGGAGCAGCAGCGGCCGGCCGCGCACATGCTCCACGAGCTGCTCGACAAAGGCGGACGAGGTCGGGTCCAGCCAATGCAGGTCCTCGATCACAATGCAGCGGGGGGCCTCGCCGGAGGTGAAATGCGCGAGCAGGATCTCCATGGTGCGCTCGCGCAACTCGTCGGGGCTCATGGCCTCGGCAAACGCTTCGGCATCGCCAATCCCCGCAAAGCCGGCCAGGACCTTCGCCGCGGCCGTCCTCCCGTCGTCCGGCACGGCGAGGATGCGCGCCAGCTTGGCGGTCGCGATCTCGGGCGGATCGGCGGGCGAAAGCTCGGCATGACGCCGCAAGTGATCGACGAAAGGCTTCAGCGCGCTCTGCTGGTCGAAAGCCGACGCGGCGATGCAGATCGGCTGGGGCATTTCCTGGGCATGCTGGTCCAGAAAATGCTGAACCAGCCGGGACTTGCCGATGCCGGCCTCGCCCAGGATGAGAGCGGCCGGGCCGTCCGCGTCGAGCGCCTTGCGCCACAGCACCGAGAGGATGTCGAGATCGCCTTTTCGCCCGACGAAGGCGCTGAGCGGGGAGGATGCGTCGCCGCCCACCCCCGTGCGCTCCGTCGTCTTCTCTCCCACCACGCACCACGTGGGATGCGGCTGGTCGAATCCGCGCAGCGAAACAACACCGCGTTCCTCGCATTCGAACCGGCCGGCAATTCGCTCATGGGTGCGTTCGGCGATGATGATCTCGTTGGGTCCGGCAAGGGCCTGCAGCCGTGCCGCGAGATTGGGGCACGAGCCGATCACCGTGTCGGAATCCGCCGCCCCTGCGGCGTAGAGATCGCTCACGATGACCCGGCCCGTGGCAAGTCCGATGCGCACGCGCAGCTCCACGCCGTTCGGCGTCTGCAGGCCGGCGACCCCGCGCACGATGTCGAGCGCGGCCCGCACGGCGCGTTCCGGGTCGTTCTCGTTGGCGATCGGGTAGCAGAAATAGGCCAGGATGCCGTCGCCCAGGAACCGTGCGATGCGGCCGCCGAAGCGCGTGATCGCCTGGCCGGCGAACTCCCGGTAGATGCGCATGACCTCCAGGAGGTCTTCGGGGTCGAGCCGCTCGCCCATGGCCGTGGAGTCCACAAGGTCCGCGAACATAACGGTGAGCGGCCGGTTCTCCGCCTGGCTGGCCGCAGTGGCAGGAACCGGGGCCAGCCAGTCCGGCGCTGCGGCCATCAGCTTCGCGCGCTCGCGCACGAACCGCCGCCGCTCGCCGATCGTCAGGCCAAGCTCGCGCAGGTCGTCCTCGGTGATGTCACCGATCTGGTCGGCGGTGATCCGATGCTCCCGGAAAGCCGGTATGCGCTCGGCCAGACCGATGGCCGCGAGCCAGTTTTCCATCCGCCATCCTTCTCGGAACCGGCCTCGTCCCCAGGCGTCAGCTTGGCCTGGGTATGCCGAGTTCGTCCGCGATGCAGCGCGCCTTCTTGGACAGCACTCCGTTGTTCGTCAACCTTGGCACGACGTTGACCCTGAAGGCGTCGACCTTTGAGGTTTGTTGAACGCTGAGTTGCTTGACCGGATATGTAGCGTCCTTCGAGCTCAGCACGAGCAGTCGATATGTTTCGACCCAATCCTCCTCGGGCGAAGCAGTCGCGAAGAGGCTGGCCCAACGTTGGGACCCAGCGAAAATACCCTTGAATGTTCCCCTCGCGGTGCCCTGCTTGATGTTGACCTTTCGCTTGCTCGGGCCCACTGGCGTGCCGTCATCTTCCCCGAACTGGCGGAATGGGACCTTTAGCTTGACCGGTCCCGTCCACGAACCCGCGAACGGCTGGCAGACGTTCTTGTCCAGCACGTCGCCATTGGCCCAGAGGATATGACCCATCTCGTGGGCCATGAGCCCGATCAGGGCCACCGAAAACTCGCTCCTGTCCGACGTTACGGTTGGACCGCCACCCTTGCTCCAGGTCGGCCAGTCGGTCTGGTTCGGATCTACTAAAAGGCCCATCGTATCAGTGTCGAACGAGCCCAGGCTGGGCAGGTTCTTCTCGGCCTGATCGACAAATCCCAGGGGAATGCCGATGTAGCGTTTCGTCCCGTCATCCTGACCGGCACCTTCAAAGAAGCCAAATGCCTCGCGGCGGTCGGCGCCTGCGTTGGCAAGCAGCAGCACAGCGTCAACCGAGCAGAGATGATCCTTGAAAAACTTCGGCGAAGCGTCGAAAGCCTGCTGGACGCGCTCCCTCGCTGGGGACGGTGCCGCCGAAAGACCCTTGGGACGAGCGTACGTTAATCCGCGTGCTGTGGGATCGAACGAACCCACGACCCGGACTTTCTCCTCGGCAAAACTCAAACCAGAACCACAGCCGGCAACACTGATATCCGCCCGGCTAACGGTTTGCGCCATTCTGCTGGTGTCGGTCGCACACGAGGCCGCAAGAAGAGCCACACCGATGGTCATTGCTAGCGAACGCATCCTACCCCTCGTCAAGGTGGGCGCCGCGGAGCTGTGCCGCGGTGCGATAATCGTGCAAAAGACGTACATGATGAAGCGACAGTATGCGCAATTACGCAAGCCACATTTCGTATTGTTGTCGCGGATTTTGAAATCCGATCAGCCAGCAACACCACTGCAACACTTGGCAGTCCTGGCCAAGGCAAAGGCGCTCACCTCAAACTAAAGGCCACGCGGCGACAGCATGAGCTTGAGCAGAGCCACTCCGTCCTGGCGCTTTTGATCGACGTAGCCCGCCTCAAGTCTTGCCACTATTGATTCAAAACTCGCCCCCAAATCCTGAGCCAGGGACTGGAAGGTCCGTCGTTTGTAAAATATCGACTTGGCAGAGGCGAGGACCGCTCCGGCCGGATCATCATCCAACTCCCCCCGCGCAACGAGTGCCTCGACCGTGGCACGAACATTGACCATCGGGAGTGTCAGCGGCTGGAAGTCCAGCTCGGGCGGCGCGTGAAGCACGGCGACCTCGTCGTCATCCTCCAGAATGCCGTCACGAAACCAGCCGTAGATGCGCCCGACGCCCTGCATGCCGAAGCGATCGAGTTCGGCGGCGCGCAGCGCGCCGATGCTGGCTGCTCCGAGCACAGGGATACCGGCGTCCAGAGCGGCGAGGATTTCGTCGTGCCAGATCGCGGGCGTATCCTCGAAGCCGCCATCGACGATGCCAATGATGCTTGGTCTCTCGCGCAGGGCAGCGTGTACATCGCCCATGCGGGCAGGCGGGCGCCATTCCAATCCGGGGAAGACCGCGACATGCGACGACGGCAGAGACGGGCCGGAAAACAGGATCGCAGTCAAACCGCACCCATGGCGGCCAGCGCCCGCAGGCCCGGCCGGTACCCTGGATGCGTTGCCGGCGCTTCGAGCCCGGGCACTGCCACCCGCATCACGGGGATGCCGAACTCCGGCTGTGTAAGATCGACGGCGATTGCCCGGCCGAAGCCGCAGAGCGTCAGCCGGGCAAGGACGTGGCGGACCTCCGCTGCGATGTCGTCCGCTTCGAAGTTTGGCAGGCCGGACAGTGGCCGCGGCCCGGCCGCGCTCGCCAAGGCATCCAGAAGCGCCGCGCCGGTGCGCTGTGCGGCCGAACGGCGGTAAGCCTCCGGCCCGATATCTTCGCGAACACCGGCGATGTGCGTGAGACGGACTTGCGCGGCTTCAGTCATCGCCCGCAACAAGGCAGTCCGCCTGTCGGGATGGCAGCCCGCTCCGCGAAATCGAAGAGACGGAGCCGAAGGATCGTTCCCGTCCGGCTCGATTTCGCAGACCAGCGTGGCGACGCCAATGTCCGACGTGGCATCGAACAGCGCGACGCGCTGCCGCGCCGCCGCGAAGCGCTCGAGCAGAGCGAGGCCGGCCACGTCGTCGACGCTGCCGGGATCGACTGCGCTGGCCGCGCGTGCGGCAATCGGGCGGGCGCTCCAAAGGGCTACCGCATCCCGCTCGATGACCTCGCAGAGGCCGGCGAGCACAGCTTCGAGCGGATGGTTGCCGGATGCGAGACCGTTCGTGCCCGCCAGAAAATATCCGGTGCCCCGCGGCGGCGGCACGCGGAAATCCGTGTGCACGAGATCGGCGGGAATCGCCACCGGTTCGCGTGCGACCATGTCGAACCCTTCGATGACGGAGATCGCCGACCGGCCCCTCAGTGGCCTGTCCGCTTCTGGCCAGCCATGGAGAAGCACGCCGGGCTCGCGCTCCGCTTGCGCCACATTCAGCAGGCGAAGTCTCGGCGTCAGGTCCTCTCCATGGCGGGATTCCGCGGCCTCCATGAATGCCGAGACGAAGGCCTGCGCGCGCGTCAGGCCCTTCCCCTGCGCGACCGACAGCGAGTGGGATCGGGGCTGCACGGCGATTGCGACGGGGATGCCGATGTCGTCCAGCCCCGTCACATCGCCGAGTCGCGTAATCCCCAGGGCACGCGCCAGCGGCCGGACGCGCCGCAGAGTATCCTCGGCCTGCATGGTTCGCAGCGAGTGGGGGAAGTCGAACTTCTGCACGGGCCTGTCGAGAAGGTCTTCAAGCGCGTGACCGTTCACCGCCGCCATCCCCGAAGGTTCGCAGCGCGCCGGGTGCTACCGCGCGCTCTGGCCGCTTTTCCTGGGCTTTGCCTTGGCGGGAGGCAGGCTGCGCGACACGCCGCCGTCGGCCACAAGAATGGCATCTTCCGGCAGGATCACGGCAACCCCTTCGGGCGCCATCTGCTTCAATTGGGCGGCAAGGCGCGCGACCTCCGCCGGTGCAGCCCCCGCGAGCGCCTGGAAGGGTCCGCCCCGCTCCGACAGGTACACCTGGCCTTGCTCAAGCTTCAACGCGATCTCGGGTGCGGATGCCCGGCCTGACGACGCCACGGCCTCGCTCCCGGCAAGGGCTCCGATGCCGAGGGAAACCGAGCCCAAAACCGTCATGATGCGCCGCCTGCGGGCCGAACGAAGCGTCTTCATCGATGCCTCCTGGTCAAGACAACAAGACGATTGGCGCTGCTCGATGGGGCGCCCCTGTGTCGGCATGAGTAGGCGATCTGCGTTTGTTTCTGTCAAGACAACCGGGAATAGCGGCGGCTAACGCGACGGACCTGAATAGCCTCGCGGTCGATCTCCTCCTCAATCAGGTTGCGACGGGCGCATGTTCGCCGTGATAGGCGAAATGATGGAGCCGCCTCCGGCGCGAAGCGTGAACCGGCGTTAGAGGTGTGCCGGCGGTGCGCCACGGCGCGGGGCTGGTCGGTGGCCGGCCCCCTGCACGGATGCGGTGCCGAGCATGCAACTGAAGTGATTATTCCAGTCTATTGAAGCAGGAGGCCAATTCCGAAAGCGACGCTTCCCCAGAATATCGCTGTGGCGGTTAGTATGAGAGGCCATATAAAGCCGAAATACTCACGCCGATATCTCAGCACTGCCCCCCCCGGAGTCTATGGACGGTTATTTTCTTCTTTCCATTCTTGCTCACGGGCATGCGCTTGCCGATTTGATGTCGGCCCGGTGAGCGCTTTCAAAGCTCGATGACGTGAACGGCCGCATCGATCATTTCGATTGGAATTGGGACTTCCCTTCCCGATCCCTCGACTGTGACACAACAGCCTTCCTTGGAAACTCGGATCACGCGGAGCAAGCCGCGAAGCTCATCTGTCTCGTCTTTCAGACGGACGCGATGACCGGGACGAATATCCCGCACGGGTATGAATTGCATGGCAGTCACGAGGAGGATTCCCGATTCTCAACAGGCAAGACGCTGCAAGGCAAAGCCTTGCCTACCTTTACTCACCGAGCCAGACTGTCCAGAATTAGATACTTTCCAGGATTTTTTCTATGATCCGGCTACGCGAAGCACGTCAGCTCGCATCGCACCAGGGCTGGCTCGCGGAAGCGCCGCCGGCCTTCCGGCACGCCGTGCTGGACCGGTGTAGCTTGAAGGAGTTCGGAGCCGGCGAGACGATCTATATGGCGGGGGATGAACCCGGTGGCATGTATGGTCTGATCACCGGAGGATTGTTGGTGACGATAACGACTGGCGAGCGGGGACCAAATCTCGCTCACTACTTTCGTCCCGTGACGTGGTTCGGCGAAGGTCCTGGCATAACTGGCGGGCCACGGCTTGCCGGGTTCGCGGCGTCGCGCCGTTCTGAACTCCTCTATCTGCCACTGCATGCGATCGACGAGATCTTGCGGCTCGATCCGCCAAGCTGGCGCCTGTTCGTTGCCCTGGCGATGATGAAGGTTGAGATCACCCTGAGCGCCATGAACGATCTCACGTTCCGGCAGAGCCGAAAGCGGGTCATTGCCGTGCTCCTGCGACTTGCGGGATGCCGTCTGGCGACGCCCCCCGGTGAAGCCGCTTTCGAAGTCGACGTCAGCCAGCACGATCTGGCTGCCCTGTCCAATGTCTCGCGGGCGACGCTAAGTTCAGTTCTCAAGCCGCTCTCTGAGGACGGCCTGATAATCCTGACCTATCGAAGGATCGACATTCTGAAGCCTGACAAGATGCGAATGTTGCTTGCCTGACGACGGGTATACTCCGGCGTGCGAGACGGGCTCAAGCCTTTCAATTCAACTCGGCGGTGCATCTCCAATGCGCCAGAACGGCCGCTTGATCTCTTCGAGAGGCCGTCTGGGGTCACCTGCCTTGTAGCCATAACGGATCAGGCCGACGATATCGGCGCTGACCTGCGGGTCGGAAAGGAAGTAGTTGTGACCCAGGAAATTCGTTGATCCCTTGAAGCTCACGAAGTCCACGCGGCCAGCGAGATCAGGGGGCGCCTCTGCCATCCCCGCTACTCGCTTGGTCGGGTCCAGTTGCCCGAGCCGAATGATGCTGCCGAACAGGAGACCCGACAGTTCGAGAGCCTTGTCGTTCGGGGACGAATAGATGGTGAGGTGAACATCGCCCAGCGGGAACACGGTGCTGGGTTTCGGCGCCGCCCCAAAGGGTAGATCCGGGTCCGACGCGACGGTCAGGATCTTCGATGCGGCGATATCGACGTCGATATCGGGCGAGGCCAGCACGACATTGTTGATCTTGAGCCTCTGCGACACCGAACTCTTCACCCCGTAAGCCTCGGTCGCGAGCTGCTGCAGGGCCGACGCCGTCACATCCGTTCCGCGGCTATGGGCGATGATGTGCATCTTTGCGATGCCCTTCGTCTCGCCGATCGCCCGAATCGCCTTCCGCATGTCCGCCACCGCGAACTCGCCGGATTCCCGATCGACGTTGTAGCCCATGAGAAGACCACTGGTGCCGCCGGCCGGCCACGACAGCACCACGCAGACAAACTCCGCGCCCAGGAACCGGCAGATATTTCCTGTCGAATAGGTAGCATCATCGAACGTATTGCTGTAGCCGTGGACGAAGATCACCACCTCCTTGCGCTGGGCGTTCGCGAGGCGGCGCGATACTTCGGCCTGCAGCCCACGCACCGCCGCGGCGTGCTCGGCGACGGCTTTCGGATCCCGCGTCACGCCGCCCGCAACCTGGCGTATGCTATAGGGTGTGCGGGGAAAGGACCCGATCAACTTCGGGGTCCCGAGCTTGAACGAGCCTGAGGTTGCTCCGCCGCCGGCCGTCCCAGCTTCGCCGCCCTCGATCGCAAGCGAGACCGAGCCGAACGTCATCACGCGGGACCTGCCCGCGCTATAGGCGAGTTCACCGCCAGGGCCGGTGGTCGCTTCACGGTCCGTGACATAAAGCAGGTCGAGCACATGCGGCGGGTTCGCTGCGTAGGCTCCGGCGAAGATGGAACGCGCGCCGGGCCCCTGGTAGATCGCAGGCGTTGGCATCAGCGAATTGACGGGTGTGCATGCCGACAGCAACATGGCAAAGCCGACCGCGATCAACGACGCTGCCCAGCTTCCGCCTGCTCGAATTCGAGTGCCCTTGGGACCGATCGATATCATTCAATTCTTCCCACGCTGCAGCACCAGGTTTCAGGCTAATCCAGCACCACCGTCCGGACGCCGATGCTTGGGGACGTCTTTCAGACTAGACCCATGATCGGCTAATTTCTCGATAAAACGGGCGGCGCGCAATAATTACCGCAACTGGGCTCGCCGCTCCGGCCGTACGCAATCGGGCGAGCCTGAATGAGGGTCCTGCCCGACGCGAACGGGCTTCGCCTTATCGGTTGCTCGTCGTCGTCGCCAGCGCTGCGACGGAATCGGCCGTGGCTGCCGAGAGCGTCCAGCCGAGATGGCCATGGCCGGTGTTGTAGAACACGCGCGGGTTACGGCCGCGCGCCACCCGCGGAAGCATGTCCGGCATCATCGGCCTCAGGCCCGTCCACGGCACCGATTGGCGCGTGCTCATGCCGGGGAAGTTGGCGCGGCACCAGGCGATCAGCGGGTCGATGCGCTCGGCGCGGATGTCGCGGTTGTAGCCGTTGTACTCGGCCGTGCCCGCCACGCGGAAGCGGTTCCGCCCGAGCCGGCTCGTCACGATCTTGGCGGCGTCGTCGAGCAGGCTGACCCAGGGCGCGGCCTCCTGATCGGCCTTTTCGGCAAGCTGCACCGTGATCGAGTAGCCCTTGACGGGGTAGATGTTGACCCGGTCGCCGAGCATGCGGGCGAGCCCGCGCGACATCACGCCGCCGCACACGACGATGCGGTCGAACACGTTCACCTCCGTCTGCGGGGCGCGTCTTCCGAGATGCGGCTCGGTCGACTGGCTGATCACGGTCACGCCATCGTCGCCCGCCTTCACCGAAAGCACCTCATCCGACAGGCGCATCGACACGCCGATGCCGCTCGCAGGCCTTGGCGAGCCCGTTGGTGAATTTGTGGATGTCGCCGGTGAAGTCGGTCTGGGTGTAGAAGCCGCCATAATACTTGCCGCTCAGCGCCGGTTCGATCGACTTGATCTCGGCGGGCGTCACGGCGCGACGCTCCAGGCCGCCCTTGGCCAGCAGCGCGGAGATCCGGGCCGCGGTCTCGAACTCCTTCTTCGAGTCGATAGAAGTGGAGGATGCCGCGGTTCTCGCAGTCGAAGTCGATGCCTTCATCCGCGGCCATGCGCTTGAGATGCTCGCGCGCCTCGATCGCCATGCGGACGGTCGTGATGGTGTTGTCCTCGTATTTCGGAATGGAGGCGATGAACTCCACCATCCAGGACAGCTTGTGCCAGGACGGCTTCGGGTTCACGAGCAGCGGCGCGCCGGGCGTCGTCATCCATTTCATGCCCTTCCAGCACCGTCGACCAGCTGTTCCAGACCTCGGCATTGGAGGCCGAGAGCTGCCCGCCATTGGCGAAGGAGGTCTCCATCGCCGCATAGGGATGGCGGTCGAAGATGGTCACCACGCAGCCGCGCTTGGCAAGATTGTAGGCGGTGGTGATGCCGGTGATGCCGGCGCCGATGACGGCAATGTCGGATGGTCTCGGCCTTGGACATGGGCTCGCTCCTGCCCGCGCTGTCGCGGGTCATGAGCCCCCTCTGTCATTGGCCTGAGAGCATTCACCGGGACTGCGAGCCAGTCTGTCGGCTTACACCATCGGCGGGAACGGCGGCTCCGCTTTTCAGAGTTCGATAACGAACGCGGTCTTGGGGCCTGAGAGTTTCCGGGGCGGTTGCTCCTTCGGCGTCGCGGCAGGCAAGCCCACCGTGAACTCTTCCGCAGGAGCGATCGATACCAGCTAATCAGGCGATGTCAAGCTAGTTGCAGAACGCAACTATTTTCGGCGCGCGACGGTCTTCTTCGCCCGCGACGCCGGGGGGAAGCGCGCCTCGACCTCGGCTCCATAGCCCGACTGCACCCATGTCCGCAGCTTCTCGATCATGGCGACCAGGGAAGCCCGTTCGTTTGCGTCCAGCGGCGCCATCATCAACGCTTCCAGCTCTTCGGTCAGCGGGTCGGCCTTGGCGCAGGCCGCTTCGCCGCGGGCCGTGACCCGCAGGGTGAACACCCTCGCGTCCTTGTCGCTGTTGGTGCGGACGATGTGGCCGGCCTTGATCAGCTTCGACAGGATTCGCGAGGTCAGCGTCCGCTCGAATTTCGTCGCCTCGGCGAGCTCCGTGAATGTGATCCCGGGCGTCGCGCGGACCAGGCGCAGCACCCTCAGTTCACGCACGCTCCAGCCGACGCGCGCGACGAAGAGGTGGTTGGCCTTGCCGATGCCGTCCTCGACGATGGACGAGAGGTTGTAGGTGAGGGATCTGGCGAGCATGGCTTCTGTCGTTGCTTGGAGCGCGCGTCGCGCCGGATGCCTTCCCTTATACGGATCGGGTATGGATGATTGCAAATTTCATTAGTTGCAAAATGCAACAATAATCTCCAATCTCCAGTCCCAGCTTGAGGACGCGCCCGAACCGGGCGGGCTCGGGAGGGGACCCAACATGACACTCGCAATCACCCGCACGCAGGACCAGCCGTCGCACGCGCGCATCATCGCCGCCTGCACCATCGGCAATGCGCTCGAATTCTACGACTTCGTGATCTTCAGCTTTTTTGCGCGCACCATCGGCGCGCTGTTCTTTCCGTCGCAGGACCCGAACGCGCAGCTTCTGCTCGCCTTCGCCACCTACGGCGTCGGCTTCCTCATGCGGCCGCTTGGGGGTGTCGTCCTCGGCGCTTATGCCGACCGCAAGGGCCGCAAGAGGGCGACCGTCCTCACACTGATGCTGATGGCGCTCGGCACCGCGATGATCGGGCTCGCCCCGGTCTACGCGAACGCCGGTGTTCTCGGCGCGATCGTGGTGGTGCTCGGCCGGCTCATCCAGGGCTTCTCCGCCGGAGGCGAGGTCGGCGCCTCGACGACCCTGCTCGCCGAGCATGCTCCCAGAGAGCAGCGCGGCTTCTTTGGCTCATGGCAGCTTGCAAGCCAGGGGCTTGCGGTTCTCGTCGCGGCAGGCGCGGCCCTGACTATCACGTCCACGCTGTCGCCTGCCCAGATCAATGAATGGGGCTGGCGCGTTCCTTTCATCCTGGGCGTGATGATCGTGCCGGTTGGTCTGTGGCTTCGCTCCGCGCTCGAGGAAACCCACGCCAATGAAGATCATGAGAAGACCCGTGCGGTGTCGTCGCTCGGCGTCGCCTTCCGCGAGCACCTCGGGAAGATCGTCGCCGGCGTCGGCCTCATCATCGGCGGCACCGCGGCCAATGCGGTCGTCGTTCTCTACATGGCGACGTACGCGGTGACGCAACTGAAGCTTGCACCCAGTGTCGGTCTCCTGGCGGGCGTCACGGCCGGCCTGGTGACGCTCGCCGCCGCCCCGATCGGCGGTGCGCTGTCGGACATCGTCGGCCGCAAGACGGTGGCGGGAGTGTCCTACGGCCTGATCCTGCTGCTGATCTATCCGGCGTTCCTCTACCTCAACGCCAGCCCGACGGTCGCGACCCTGCTGGCCGTCGTCGCGGTCCTCGGCGTGCTCAACGCCACGGGCGGCGCAACTATTATCATCACCCTCGCCGAGATCTTCCCGGTGGAGGTGCGTGCGACGGGCATGTCGCTGGTCTACGCGCTCGGCGTCGCCATCTTCGGCGGCTTTGGGCAGTTCATCGTGACCTGGCTGATCTCGGCTACCGGCAGCCCGATCGCTCCCGCCTACTACGTCATGGCCTGTTCGCTTGCGACGATAGTCGCGCTGACGGCGATCCCCGAAATGAAGGGCCGCGAACTGGCCTGACCCCGGGGGCGCACATGAATCCAGGGGCAGTCTTGACCCCATGGACGATCGAAAAATCTGGCCTCGGCGCTTCAGGCGCCGGGGCCTTCCGCTTTGCTGGTCTGGGCCGGGGGCGTCACGTTCCACTGGTCGAATTCGCGCACCAGCGTGACAAGCTGCTGCAGCAGCTTCGAACTATCCGCCTTGCGGTAGCTCATGATGATGGGCGTGCTCATCTTGGGCTCGTCGAGCTCGATGAAGCGTACGTCGTCACGCCCGAGCCTTCTCACCGAGGCCGGCACCACGCAGATGCCGCCGCCGGACGCGACGAGCCCCAACGCCGTCTGCAGCTCGCGCGCTTCCATGCCGACGTTCGGTTCTACCCCGGCGTCCCTGTAGAACCCGAGGACCTGGTCGGCGTAGCTCGGCCGAGGCGATTTTGGGTAGATGATCAACGGCTCGCCAGCGGTGTCGCGCAGCCGGACCTTGCCGCCGGATTCCGCGAGGGGATGCCCGACGGGCGTCACGAGACACAGCTTCTCCTCGCGGATCACCTTCCGGACGATGGTGTCGTCGTCGAATTTCAGCCGGCCGAAGCCGACGTCGATGCGGCCGTCCTTGAGCGCGGCGACCTGCTCCATCGTCGTGAGCTCAAGCAGTTGCACCTCGACGCCGGGGACCGTGATCCGGAAGCGCCGGATCAGCTCGGGCAGGGCGTCGTAGAGCGTCGATGCGACGAAGCCGATATTGAACTGAAGCACCATGCCCTTGGCGATGCGCCGGGTCATGGCCTTGGTCTCCTCCACCCGCTGGAGGATCTGGCGAGCCTGCTCAAAAAGGTATCGACCGGGTTCGGTCAGCGTCAGCGGACGGCCCCGGTCGAGCAGGCGGACGCCGAGCTCTTCCTCGAGCTGTTGCACCTGCCGGCTGAGTGGCGGCTGGGCAATATTGAGCTTTTCCGCGGCCCTGCTGAAGGATCCTTCGGCGGCAACGGTCGTGAAATAGCGCAGATGCCTGAGCTCCATGCGGACGTCCCCCTCTCGGCATGCTCCTTCTGTCGGGGAGCTCGATACCTGCCGGGTATGAAAATAGACGCAATCGATCCTGTGCTTCAAGCCTCGCGAGACTTAGCGTCGAAGGCATCGCAGGGGATCAATGAAGTGCCCAACGCCAAGCTCAAAATCGAACAGGTCGAGACGTTTCTCGTCGATGTTCCGACCATTCGTCCCCACCAGCTCGCCATGACGACGATGAAGGGCCAGACGCTCGTGATCGTCCGCATCCGCAGCTCGGACGGCGTCACCGGCATCGGCGAGGGCACGACCATCGGCGGCCTCGCCTACGGAGCGGAGAGCCCGGAAGGCATCAAGCTGGCGATCGACACCTATTTCACGCCCATCCTGCTCCAGTCCGATCCGAGCAGGGTCGCGCAGACCATGGGCGCCATCGGCAAGGCGGCGCAGGCCAATCACTTCGCGAAATGCGCCGTCGAGATCGCCTTGCTCGACGCGCAGGGCAAGCGCACCGGCCTCGCTCTGTCCGAGCTTCTCGGCGGACGCCAGCACGACCGGCTGTCCGTCGCCTGGACGCTGGCGAGCGGCGACACGGTGACCGATATCGCCGAGGCCGAGGACATGCTGGCCAAGCGCCGGCACAACATCTTCAAGCTCAAGATCGGCAAGGGCGATGCCCGCGCCAACATCGCCCATGTCGCGGCGATCAAGCGGGCGCTGGGCGACCGCGCCAGCGTCCGCGTCGACGTCAACCAGGCGTGGAGCGAGGCCACCGCCTCCGCCATGCTGCCGCTGCTCCAGGACGCGGGCGTCGACCTCGTCGAACAGCCGGTCGCGTTGCGCAACGTGAGGGCCCTGGCCCGGCTCGCCCGGGAAAGCTCCGTCGCGATCATGGCCGACGAGGCGCTGCATGGACCCGAAAGCGCCTTCAACATCGCGCAGCAGGCCGCCGCCGATGTCTTCGCCATCAAGATCATGCAGTCGAGCGGACTGTTCGCCGCCGGCAAGGTCGCGGCCATCGCCGAAGCCGCCGGCATCGGCCTCTATGGCGGCACGATGCTGGAGGGCGGTGTCGCGACTGCCGCCTCCGCTCACCTGTTCTCGACCTTCGCGAAACTCGAATGGGGCACCGAGCTTTTCGGCCCGCTTCTGCTGACCGAGGAGATCCTCGAGGAGCCGCTGGACTACAGCGAATTCAGCGTCGGCGTGCCCACGGGGCCGGGTCTCGGCGTCAGCCTCGACGAAGCGCAGGTCAACCGCTTTCGCCGCGACCGTCCCGAGCGCAGCCTGCATGTGCTGCCGCGCCTCAAGATGGGATCGTGACGATGCTGTTCCAGGTCCAGATGGACGTGCGCATTCCGCACGATCTCGATGCAGCCAAGGCTGACGCCCTGAAGGCCGCCGAGCGCGAGCGCGCCCAGGTGCTGCAGCGCGAAGGCAAGTGGCGGCATCTTTGGCGCCATGCGGGCCGCTACGCCAACACCTCGGTCTTCGACGTCGAAGGAGCCCAGGAACTCCACGACATCCTGTCCACGCTTCCGCTGTTCCCATTCATGGAGATCAGCGTCACGCCGCTCTGCCGGCACCCATCGTCGATCCACTCGGACGACCGCTGAATTCAACTCAAACGCAAGCAACAAGGGGAAACGCCATGCCAGCCAATCTGATGTCGAAGAAGGTCATGAAGGACCTCGCGGCCGAGGCCGCCGGGACTGACAACAACAAGGGCAATGCCCGCGTCAAGGAAGTGACCGAACGCGTCCTCTACCGCATGATGCAGGTCATCGACGAGTGCGACGTGTCGATGGACGAGTTCTGGGCCGCTGTCGGCTTCATCGCCCAGACGGCGAAGAACGGCGAGTTCGGCCTGATGGTCCCCGGCGTCGCCATCGAGCATTTCCTCGACCTGCGCCTCGACGAGGCTGAAAAGCGCGCCGGCATCAGCGGCGGCACGATGCGCACCATCGAGGGCCCGCTTTACGTCGCCGGCGCCCCGCTCAACAAGGGCGAAGCCCGCATGGATGACGGCACCGACCCCGGCGAGGTGTTCTTCATCTCCGGCCAGGTCCGCGGCGAGGACGGCAACCCCATCGCGGGCGCCATCGTCGACATCTGGCACGCCAACTCCAAGGGCGGCTACTCCTTCATCGACGGCGAGCAGGCTCCCTACAATCTGCGCCGCCGCATCGAGACCGACGCCAAGGGCCGCTACGTTGCGCGCACCATCGTGCCGAACGGCTATGGCTGCCCGCCGGAGAGCGCGACGCGCGAGCTGATGAACCTGCTCGGCCGCCATGCAGAGCGCCCCGCCCATGTCCACTACTTCATCTCGGCGCCCGGATACCGGCAGCTGACGACCCAGTTCAACTTCACCGGCGACAAGTATCTGCACACGGACTTCGCCTTCGGCACCCGCGACGAGCTGATCGTCACGCTGGAGCGCGTCACCGACGCGAAGGAGATCCGCAATGCCGGCCTCAACCGCCCCTTCGCCCGCGCGACGTTCGACATCGTCCTGACGAAGGAAAAGGCCAGCGCGCCGCAGACCATCGTGCAGCGCGAACACTTCATCGCCGCCTGATCGTCACCTCTCCTGGCCGGGCCCATCGGGTCCGGCCGGCCAATCAACGACGTCCAAGGGAGAACGCCATGTCCGACCAGCCTCATCGAACGCCTGGAAGCCTCCGTCGAGGAAAACCCGGAGACCGGCGCCTTCCGCTGCCGTCGCGACATCTTCACCGATCCCGAGCTGTTCGAGCTCGAGATGAAGGCACATCTGGGAAGGCAACTGGGTCTACCTCGCCCATGAGAGCCAGATCCCCAACAACAACGACTACGTGACGGGTTTCATCGGCCGCCAGCCCATCGTGATCTCGCGGGACCGCAAGGGCGAGCTGCATTGCTTCCTGAACGCCTGCTCGCACCGTGGCGCGATGATCTGCCGCCACAAGCGCGGCAACAAGTCGACCTACACGTGCCCCTTCCACGGCTGGACGTTCAACAACACCGGCAAGCTGCTGAAGGCGAAGGATCCGGATGGAGCGGGCTACCCCGAGACGTTCAACAAGGACGGCTCGCATGACCTGACGAAGGTCGCGAAGTTCGCCAATTATCGCGGCTTCCTGTTCGGCTCGCTGAACCCCGACGTGAAGTCGCTGGAAGATCACCTCGGCGAAGCCAAGGTCATCATCGACCTCATCGTCGACCAGTCGCCCGAGGGTCTCGAAGTGCTGCGCGGCAATTCGCAGTACATCTACGACGGCAACTGGAAGCTCCAGGCCGAGAACGGCGCCGACGGCTACCACGTCTCGTCCGTCCACTGGAACTATGCGGCGACCACGCAGGCCCGCAAGGCGGCCGCTGTGGCCGCCGAAGGCAAGGACGATATCCGCGCCATGGATGCCGGCGGCTGGGCCAAGAAGGGCGGCGGCTTCTACTCCTACGATCATGGCCATCTGCTGCTGTGGACGAACTGGGCGAATCCGCAGGACCGTCCGCTCTGGCCGCAGCGCGACGAGCTCATCGCCAAGTACGGCCAGGCCCGCGCCGACTGGATGATCGAGAAGAGCCGCAATCTCTGCATCTATCCGAACGTGTTCCTGATGGATCAGTTCTCGTCGCAGATCCGCATGTACCGGCCCATCTCGGTCGACAAGACGGAAGTCACGATCTACTGCATCGCGCCCAAGGGCGAGAGCGCCGAGGCCCGTGCGCACCGCATCCGCCAGTACGAGGATTTCTTCAACGCCTCGGGCATGGCGACGCCTGACGACCTGGAGGAGTTCCGCTCCTGCCAGATCGGCTATGGCGCAAGGCATGCCGTCTGGAACGACCTGTCGCGCGGTGCGACGCACTGGATCAAGGGTGCGGATGCGGAAGCCGACGCGATCGGCATGAAGCCGCTCCTCTCCGGCGCCAAGACCGAGGACGAAGGCCTGTTCGTCGTCCAGCACGGCTACTGGAAGGACACGCTCATCGAGCATGCCCGCAAGGAGCAGGCCGCGTCGATGCAGCAGGCCGCCGAGTAAAGCCAGCCGCCAGTCTGCGCCGCATCACCAACGCGGCGCAGCCTCCACCCCACATTGACGCCATCGTCCAGCCCTAGCCGAAGGGGAGGTCCACTATGTCCGCAGTCCTGCAATCTGTTCCGAAGACCCGCACCGTCACCGTCGAGGACGTGCAGCAGTTCCTCTACGCCGAGGCCCGCGCGCTCGACGACCGCGAGTGGGACGCCTGGCTCGCCTGCTATGCGCCGCAGGCGACGTTCCACATGCCGGCCTGGGATGACGACGACCTCCTGACGGAGGATCCCCAGACCGAGATCTCGCTGATCTACTACGGCTCGAAGCAGGGCCTCGAGGACCGCGTGTTCCGCATCCGCACCGAGCGCTCTTCGGCGACCTCGCTGCCGGAGCCGCGCACCTCGCACAACATCTCCAATGTGGAGATCGTCTCCCAGGACGGCGGCAAGGTTCAGGTCCGCTTCAACTGGTTCAACCTGAGCTATCGCTACAAGGCGACCGACAGCTACTTCGGCACGTCCCACTACACGCTCGATGCGACGGGGCCGTCGCTTCAGATCACCGCCAAGAAGGTGATCCTGAAGAACGACTACATCCACCACGTCGTCGACATCTACAACATCTGAGAGGCCTGGCGGGGCCGCCGAAGGCGGTCGCTGCAGGGCTGCGGGAGGAGACCATGACCCATCGCATAGCGCTCAACTTCGAGGACGGCGTCACGCGCTTCATCGACGCGCGTCCGGACGAACTCGTGGCCGACGCCGCATACCGGGTAGGCCTCAATATCCCGATGGATTGCCGCGACGGCGCATGCGGCACGTGCAAGTGCCAATGCGAGAGCGGCGACTACACGCTCGGCAGCTACATCGACGACGCGATGACGGAAGAAGAGGCTACGGACCGCTACGTCCTCACCTGCCAGATGAAGGCGAAGTCCGACTGCGTCATTCGCATTCCGGCCTCCTCCGCCGTCTGCAAGGTGAAGGCGGGAGCGGTCGCCGCGGAGATGACCGAGATCCGCCGGCTGTCGCCGTCCAGCATCGGCTTCTCCGTGAAGCTCGCCGAGCCGCTCGCCTACCTGCCCGGGCAGTACGTGAATGTCTCCGTGCCCGGCACGGCGCAGACGCGCTCCTACTCCTTCTCGTCCATGCCGAGGGACGGCGTGGTCGAGTTCCTGGTGCGCAACATCCCGAACGGGCTGATGTCCAGCTACCTCGCCGATCTCGCCAAGCCCGGCGACCGGCTGACATTGACGGGGCCGATCGGCAGCTTCTACCTGCGCGACGTGGCGCGGCCCATCCTGATGCTGGCCGGCGGCACCGGCCTCGCGCCGTTCCTCGCCATGCTGGAGGTGCTGCGGGACACCGGCGCGACGCAGCCCATCCACATGATCTATGGCGTGACGAACGACGCCGATCTCGTCGAGGTCGACAGGCTGATGGCCTTCGCGGCCGCCATTCCCGGCTTCACCTTCGTGACCGTCGTGGCCGATGCGGCGTCGTCGAGCGAGCGCAAGGGCTACGTCACCCATCACATGCCCGATGCCGTGCTGCACGGCGGCAATGTCGATGTCTATTTGTGCGGCCCGCCGCCCATGGTGGACGCCGTGCGCGGCCATCTCGCCGACAAGGGCGTGAAGCCCGCCAGCTTCCACTTCGAGAAGTTCAACCCATCCGAGAGCAAGTGATGTCCGCGCCCCGCTTCCAATCGAAAAGCATGGTCGTCACCGGCGCGGCCCAGGGCATCGGCCAGCAGGTCGCGCTCGAAGCCGCTGCCGATGGCGCGCGCCTGACGCTCGTCGACCGCTCGCCGCTCGTCCATGACGTGGCCAAGCAGATCAACGCCGATTACGGCCAGGGCACCGCGATCGCCGTCGAGGCGGATCTCGAGACATGGTCGGGGAACGACCAGGCGATGGCGCGTGCAAACGCGACCTATGGCGCCATCGACATGCTCGTGAATAATGTAGGCGGCGCGATCTGGATGCGCCCCTTCGAGCACTTCGATGACAGGCAACTGATGGCCGAGATCAACCGCTCTCTGTACCCGGCGCTGTTCGGCTGCCGCGCCGCGCTGCCCTACATGCTGGAGCAGGGCCGCGGCGCCATCGTCAACGTCTCGTCGATCGCCACCAAAGGCATCAACCGCGTGCCGTACTCGGCCGCGAAGGGCGCGGTGAACGCGTTGACCGCCTCGCTCGCCTTCGAGGTCGGCACGAAGAACATCCGCGTCAACGCCGTCGCGCCCGGCGGCACCACGGCTCCGCCGCGCAAGGTGCCGCGCGGCTCCGACCGGCCGAGCGAGCAGGACAAGATCTGGAGCCGCGAAGTCGTCGACCAGACCGTTCGCTCCAGCCACATGAAACGCTACGGCCTGCTGCGCGAGATGTCGGCGGCCATCCTTTTCCTCGCCTCCGACGCTGCCTCCTACATCACCGGCACGGTGCTGCCGGTCGGCGGCGGCGACCAGGGCTAACCATCAGGAATCCTGCCAATGCGTCCGGTCGTCATCGCCGTCGCCATCACCGGCTCCGTCCCCCGGAAGAAGGACAATCCGACGCTGCCCGTCCTGCCGCAGGAGCAGATCGAGTCGACGCATGCTGCGTTCGAGGCCGGCGCGACCTTGGTCCATATCCACGTCCGCAATGACGACGAGACCTCCTCGTCCGATCCGGACCGTTTCGCGCAGGTTCAGGAGGGCGTGCGCCGGCATTGCCCCGGCATGATCGTCCAGTTCTCGACAGGCGGCCGCGGCCGCGATCCGTCGGCGCGGGGCCTCAGCCTCGTCCACAGGCCTGACATGGCCTCGTTGTCGACGGGCTCCGTGAACTTTCCGACCATCATCTACGAGAACCACGCCTCGCTGGTGCTCGAACTGGCGACGAAGATGAAGCAATACGCCATTGCGCCTGAGATCGAGATATTCGACCTCTCGCATATCCACGGCGCGAAGAGGCTGATCGAGGCCGGCGTGATGGGCGAGCGCCCGCACGTCCAATTCGTCATGGGCGTGCAGAACGCCATGCCGGCCGATGAGCATCTGCTCGATATCCTGCTTGCCGAGACGCGGCGGGTCATCCCCGGCGCGACGTGGACCGCGGCGGGAATCGGCCGGCACCAGAGCGAGGTGATGAACTGGGCCTTGCAGCGCGGCGCGGATGCGGTGCGCACGGGGCTCGAGGACAATATCCGCGTCAGCCGCGACAGGCTTGCCGACGGCAATGCCGAGCTGGTGCGGATCGCCGTGGACGTGCTCGCCCGGCATGGCGCGCGGCCTGCCACGACGGCCGAAGCGCGCGCCAGGCTGGGCCTCCGCGCCGGCTGACATCGCGGCCATCTGCGGCGGCTTCATGTGCGCGATGCGCGTCCACGGGACACGCGTCGCGCCATCTCGATTCCAGGCCGCAATTATACCTGAACCATGCTCCCTCGCGCATTCGCGCCGGTGAATCCGTTGTGATCCAGCCAGTCACCGATATCGGGGCTCAACTGCATACCTGACGGGTATCAAAATACACCCAATCGATCCTGTCTTTATCGAGGCCCTGTTCCTAACGTTGGAGCAGGAAAAACGCCGACCAGGGAGGGATCGAAGATGTGCAGGCCAGCTGATGCGGCGCATCCCGACTGCTCCCCAAACTGCAGGAGGGACTGCCATGTCACATTCGATTTCCTCACCGCTCCAGCTCAATCGCCGCGGCTTTCTGATGGGCTCGGCAGGCCTGCTAACGGCGGGAGCGGCCCTCCGCTTCCCGACGCCGGCGCTGGCCCAGGGAGCGCCGCTGAAGGTGGGCTTCATGCTCCCTTACTCGGGGACGTTCGCGAAGCTCGGCAAGTTCATTGACGACGGGTTCCGGCTCTACGTCGAGCAGAATGGCGGCTCGCTCGGCGGACGGCGCATCGAGTTCGTCCAGGTCGACGACGAGTCCAAGCCCGAAAGCGGCACCGACAACATGAACCGCCTCGTCGGCCGCGAGAAGGTCGACCTCGTGGTCGGCACCGTCCACTCCGGCGTCGCCATGTCGATGGTGAAGGTGGCGCGCGACACCAACACGATGCTGATCATCCCGAATGCCGGCGTGAACGAGGCGACCGGCCCGCTCTGCGCGCCCAACATCTTCCGCACGTCCTTCTCGAACTGGCAGGTTTGCCAGCCGATGGGCAAGGTCATGTTCGACGCCGGGCATCGCAATGTCGTGACGATCACGTGGCGCTATGCAGCCGGCGCGCAGATGATCGACGCCTTCAAGGAGGGCTTCACGCAGGCCGGCGGCAAGATCGCCGACGATCTCGCGCTGCCCTTCCCGGAGGTCGAGTTCCAGGCGCTGATCACGCGCATCGCCACCCTCAAGCCGGATGCGGTCTTCGCCTTCTTCGCGGGCGGCGGCGCGGTCAAGTTCGTCAAGGACTACGCGGCCGCCGGCCTCAACAAGTCGATCCCGCTCTACGGCGCGGGCTTCCTCACCGACGGAACCTTGCCGGCGCAGGGCGCAGATGCCAACGGCATCAAGACGACGCTGCACTATGCGGACAACCTCGACAACGCCGCCAACACGCGCTTCCTCGAAGCCTTCAAGGCCAAGACCGGCCAGGACGGCGACATCTACGCCGTCCAGGGCTACGACGCCGCCGCGTTGCTGAAGACGGGCCTTGAGGCCGTGAAGGGCGACTGGTCGGCCCGCAGCGCCGTGGTCGCTGGAATGCGCGCCGCGAAGATCGACAGCCCCCGCGGGCCCATGACCTTCAACAAGGCCAACAACCCGGTGCAGAACGTCTATCTCCGCGAGGTCCGGAACGGGCGCAACGAGCTGGTCTCGATCGCTGGCCAGGCTGTCGACGATCCGGCCCGGGGCTGCCGCGTCCAGTCCTGAGACCGGCCTCGCCCACCTGGCATGAGGGGGGCGCGTCGCCGCGCTCCCTGTCCCCATCGCACGAAGGATATGAACCCATGGACGCGATCACAATCGCCGTTCAAATGCTGAACGGCGTCCAATACGGACTTGTGCTCTTCCTTGTCGCGAGCGGCCTGACATTGGTCTTCGGCATTCTCGGCGTCATCAATTTGGCGCACGGAGCCTTCTACATGCTGGGGGCCTACTTCGCGTACTGGATCTCCAGCTACACGGGCAGCTTCGCGCTCGCGCTCGTCGGCGGCGTCGCGATCTCCTTTGTACTCGGGCTCGCGCTCGAGGAGATCTTCGTCAAGCGGCTCTACGGCCGGGATCACCTTGCGCAGGTGCTGCTGTCCTTCGGGCTCATCCTCGTTATCGACGAGGTGAGGCAGATCCTGTTCGGCAAGGACGTCCACGCGGTCGCCGCGCCGGATTGGCTGAAAGGCTCGATCCAGCTTACGGACGTCCTGTCCTATCCCGTCTACCGCATCGCGCTCTGCCTGATCTGCCTCGTGCTGGCCGGCGTGATCTTCTACGTGATCCAGCGCACCAGGCTCGGGATGATCATCCGCGCGGGCGCCGAGAACCGGGACATGACGCGGACGCTCGGCATCCCGTTCGACCTCGTGAACAAGTATGTCTTCGCCGGCGGCATCGCGCTGGCGGCGCTCGGCGGCATCCTGGTCTCGCCGATCTCGACCGTCTTCCCCGGCATGGGCGACGGCATGCTGATCCTCTCCTTCGTGGTGGTCGTGCTGGGCGGCATCGGATCGGTCGCGGGCGCGGCGATCGGTGCGCTGATGATCGGCCTCACCGACACATTCGGGAAGGTCTTCTTCCCGCAGATCTCGTCGATCCTGATCTACGTGCTCATGGCGGGCGTGCTGTTGTGGCGGCCCAATGGCCTGCTTGGCAAAAAGGAGGCTTGAGATGTCCCGCGCATCGAACCTGTTGACCGGCGCGGCGTTGGCCATCGCCATCGCGCTGCCCCTTTTAGCCCCCGGCTACTATGTCCAGTTCGCCGCCAAGGCGATGCTGATGGGCATGCTGGCGCTCTCGCTCAATCTCGTCGTCGGCTATGGCGGCCTCGTCAGCCTGTGCCATGCCGCCCTGTTCGAACTCTCGGGCTACATGCTGGCCTTCATGTCACCGGAGAGTTCCGGCGCGTCGCTTTGGCTGTCCCTGCCGGCCGCCGTTCTCGTGGTCGGCGCCGTCGCTGCCGTCATCGGCGCGCTCTCGCTGCGCACGCGCGGCATCTACTTCATCATGGTGACGCTCGCCTTCGGGGAAATGCTGTTCTACCTCTTCCACGACACGAAGATCGCCGGCGGGTCGGACGGAAAGTACATCTATTTCAAGCCCGAGCTCACTTTGGGCGGCGTCACGCTGCTCGACCTCGAGAACAACGGCTCGTTCTACTATCTCGTGCTTGCCCTTCTCATCGGCGCGACCGTGATGGTGAGGGGCCTCGTCCGCTCGCCCTTCGGCCAGGCGCTTGCCGCCGCAAGGGACAATGAGAGGCGCGCCCTGTCGCTCGGCTTCCCGGTCTTCCGCGTCCGCCTCACGGCGTTCGTCATTTCAGGCATGATCGCGGCTGTCGCGGGCTATTTTTCCGCCGCGCAGTTCGGCTTCGTCGCGCCGCAGCTGCTCGGCTGGCATCTCTCGGCCACGGTGCTCGTGATGGTCGTGCTCGGAGGCGTGAGTTCGATTGTCGGCCCCATCATCGGAGCCTTCGCGCTGATAGGCCTGGAGGAGCTGCTCAAGTCGTCCTTCGAGCATTGGAAGCTCATCAAGGGCCTGATCATCATCACCCTCGTCCTGCTTGTTCCGGGTGGACTCCAGCAACTCGTCGCGATGTTGCGGCCTGTCGGCTTGCAGAAGCCGGCACCCGCAAATCCGCAGCCCAAGGAGGCGCTCTCCAATGTCTGAGATCCTTCTGAAAGCGACGGCGCTCGAAAAGCGCTACGGCGGATTGAAAGCCGTCTCCGACCTCTCCATTGATGTCCATCGTGACGAGGTGCATGCCGTCATCGGCCCCAATGGGGCGGGCAAGTCCACCCTCATCAACCTCCTGTCCGGAGACGTCCCCGTCACGTCGGGCGCGGTGATGATGGGCGAGCGCGACATCACCGCGCTCCCGCCCGACCGGCGCGCCATGGCAGGCGTCGGTCGCTCCTACCAGAAGACCACGATCTTCATGGATGCGACCGTCTTCGAGAACGTCCGGCTTGCCGCGCAGGCGCATGGCGGCCAGCCGCTCAGGCTGTTCGGCGCGGCCAGCAAGGACGGCAATGTCAACGCCCGCGCGGCGGCCGCGATCGAGGAGGCGGGCCTGTCGCTTCGCTCCGGCAGCGTCGCGAGATTAATGAGCCACGGCGAGCAGCGCCAGCTCGAGATCGCCATGGTGCTTGCGACGGAGCCCAAGGTCATCCTCCTGGACGAGCCTCTCGCCGGGATGGGCCATGCCGAGGCGCAGCGCATGATCGACCTCATCCGCCGCCTCAAGGACGGCCGCGCGATCCTGCTCGTCGAACACGACATGGACGCCGTCTTCGCGCTTGCCGACCGCCTGACCGTCATGGCGGACGGGCAGTTGATCGCCTCCGGATCGCCCGATCACGTTCGTAACCATCCCGCCGTGCGCGCCGCCTATCTCGGCGAGGACCACGGTTCCGCAGACGCAGGAGAGGCGGCATGAGCGCGCTTTTGTCCATCACCGACCTGAAGAGCTTCTACGGCGCGAGCCAGGTGCTGAACGGGCTGAGCCTTACCGTGAACCGCGGCGAGCAGATCGCACTGATCGGCCGCAATGGAATGGGCAAGACGACGCTTCTCAAGAGCATCGTCGGGCTCCTTGCCGACAGGCGGGGCGAAATCAGCTTCGCGGGCGCGGGCACGCTGAAATCCAAGCCGGAAGACATCGCCCGCAGCGGGCTCGCCTACGTGCCCGAGGGCAGGGGCATCTTCGGCTCCCTGTCGGTGGTGGAGAACCTCGTGATGTCCGCCCGCCCCGGGGTTTCCGGCAGCCGGCGCTGGACGATCGACCGCGTGTTCGAGATCTTCCCGCGCCTGCACCAGCGCCGCGGCAATGGCGGCCATCAGCTATCCGGCGGCGAGCAGCAGATGCTGTCGATCGGCCGCGCCTTGATGACGAACCCGGACCTGATCCTGCTCGACGAGGCCACCGAGGGCCTCGCGCCACTGATCGCGCAGGACATCTGGAAGACGATGGGCATCATCCGCGACGAAGGCATCGCCACGATCGTGGTGGACAAGGACCACCGCTCGCTCGCCAAGGTCGCGGATCGCATGGTGGTGATGTCCAAGGGCGAGATCGCATTCGACGGCCCGCCGTCGGCGCTCAAGGCCGATCCGTCCATCCTCGAAAAACATTTGGGCGTCTGACCGATGCCCTACGTGCAGACGCGCGGGCGTCACCCTTTTCGTCACGGAAGCCGGCTCCCCGGACGCGCCGCCGATCCTGTTCTCCAACTCGCTCGGCACGACGCACCGCATGTGGGATGCCGTCGTGGCCGAGCTGTCGGCGGAGTTCCGCTGCATTCGCTACGACACGCGCGGCCACGGCGCGTCCACCCATGCGGGTGCAGGCTACGAGATCGCCGACCTCGCCGACGACGTCGCGGCGATCCTGGACAATCTGGGTCTGGAAACGCTGCATTTCGCAGGCTTGTCGCTGGGTGGGATGACGGGCCAGTCCTTCGCGATCCGGCACGCCCACAGGCTGCGCTCGCTGGCGCTGATGGCCACGTCAGCCTTCGTGCCGACGCGCGAGGCGTGGGAGCAGCGCGCCGTGCTCGTCCGGAGCGAGGGCACAAAGGCCATCGTGGACGCCACGATGGAACGCTGGTTCACGGCGGGCTTCAGGGAGGCCGGCGCGGCCCAGGCGGCAGACGTCGCCGATACCTTCCGCGCGATTGACCGGGAGGGCTACGCCGCCGCCTGCGAAGCGATAGGGCGGATGGATCTGCGCGATACGCTTGGCGCGATCAGCGCTCCGACCATGATCATCGCGGGCAGCGATGATCCGGCGACACCGCTCGCGCATGCGCAGGCGCTGCGCGACGGAATCCCGGCGGCCGCGCTGAAAGTCTTGTCCCCAGCCGCCCATCTCCTGGCGGTGGAACGGCCCGCCGATACGGCGGACCTTCTCCGCAGCTTCGTCCTGGACCGCGAAAGGACCGCGTAGGCGGAGACTGTCGCTCGCGAGGACGAGCGATATTCGCCGGCGAGGTCCAGGCGATGGTCAGGACGCAGGTCCGCACTTCAACGCGATAACCCCAAGACTGCCGCAGATGAAATCCGCGGCAGCTTGGGTGCGATGACAACGATTGCTCCGGATGATCCAGCAATCCGAAACGCGCCGATTGGGATCATGCAGCCGCGCGTTCGAGGTCGACCCTGAAGGCGGCGCCGGTCTTGGCCTGGATTTCAGCAACCGAGACGCCCGGAGCGGTCTCGATCAGGACCAGGCCGGCCTGGCCCTTTTTGTCGATCGTGAAGACGCCAAGGTCGGTGACCACGAGGTCGACCACGCGGGCGCCTGTCAAAGGAAGGGTGCAGGCATCGAGGAGCTTCGTGTCCTCGGTCCCGTCCCGGTTACGGGCGACATGCTCCATCACCACCACGACGCGCCTGACGCCTGCGACGAGATCCATCGCGCCGCCCATGCCCTTGACCATCTTGCCGGGGATCATCCAGTTGGCGAGGTCGCCATTCCGGGCGACCTGCATCGCGCCGAGAATGGACAGGTCGATGTGACCGCCACGGATCATCGCGAAGGAGTCGGACGAGGAGAAGAAGCTCGATGTCGGGAGCTGGGAAATGGTCTGCTTGCCGGCGTTGATGAGGTCGGCATCCTCCTCGCCCTCGTACGGGAAGGGCCCCATCCCCAGCATGCCGTTCTCGGATTGAAGCTGTACCGACATGCCCGGCGGAATGTGGTTGGAGACCAGCGTGGGAATGCCGATCCCGAGGTTCACGTAGTAGCCGTCGCGGAGTTCTCGAGCAGCGCGGGCGGCCATTTCGTCGCGGGTCCAGGACATGTTCAACTCCTCAGGCGGCGCGCTTGCGCACGGTACGGTTCTCGATGTGCTTCGTCGCCTGGCCGAGCTGGATCAGGCGCCTCACGTAAATGCCGGGCGTGTGGATGTGATCGGGGTCGATTACGCCGGGTTCGACGAGGTGCTCCACCTCGGCGATCGTCAATTTCGCCGCTGTCGCCATCATCGGATTGAAGTTGCGCGCGGTCTTCCGGTAGACCAGATTTCCCTCGGCATCGCCTTTCCAGGCCCTGACGAGAGCGACATCCGCGACGATGCCTCGTTCCATGACGTAGAGATCGCCGTCGAAGTCGCGGACCTCCTTGCCCTCGGCCACGAGCGTGCCGACGCCGGTCCTGGTGAAGAAAGCGGGAATGCCGGCTCCGCCTGCGCGGATGCGCTCCGCGAGCGTTCCCTGCGGCGTGAACTCGATTTCGAGATCGCCGGACAGGTATTGCTGGGCGAAAAGCTTGTTCTCGCCGACATAGGACGAGATCATCTTGCGGATCTGGCGCGTCTCCAGAAGCAATCCCAGGCCGACACCGTCGATGCCCGCATTGTTCGAGACGACCGTGAGGTGCTTCACGCCCGAAGCACGCACTGCCTCGATCAGCACCTCCGGAATGCCGCACAGGCCAAAGCCGCCCGCCATCACGGTCATGCCGTCCTTCAGGACACCCGCGAGAGCGGTCGTGGCATCCGGGTAGATCTTGTTCATCGGGTTGAATTCCTTCCGTCGATCCGCGGTGTCGGCAACCGGGGAGCTTCGCCGTTTCGATGCGCCCGCTGCCGTCGAGATCGCGCGCTTGCAAGCCGTGGCGTCAGTGCCGCGCGGGACGTCGATTTCAGTGCGAAAACGGACGCAGTATTCGGCTCCAACTTGATGCTGGGACCATAGGAGCGAGGCGGGTCCGCGGGACAGGATCGATTGCGTCTATTTTCATACCGCGCCGGTATAGAACCGCGCGATCCTCTGGCTGTCGGCGCTATCCGGCGAGGAGCATCCGCTTGCCTTGGCAAATGAATTCATTTTAGCGTCTTGGGAATTTGACGCTCAATTCTGCACGCGCCGCCGTGCCTTCACGCAAGGCAGGGCCCAACAGTGAGGGACTGCATGCGCGACAGTTTCGCCCGCATCGTCGTTGCTCTCGCCGTGCTGCGCGGAAACAACGTTGTCGACATCCCCGTGGCGATCGTGGATGTCGACAAATCCTAGCCAGCCACTCTCGGGCCCCCGATCAGCTTCGTCATGTCCCGCCAACCGGTACCCATCTGGCGGGATGATGCTCTAGAACTGTTCCGGCCCGGTCCTGAACGTCAGTCTCTCGATCTTTCCGGTGAAGCGGAAGGGAACAGTGTAATCGCGCGTCATTCGACGCCGGTGCGGGTGTCGACGCCCACGTCGAAGGTTTCGTCGAGCGGCATCGTGAAGGGAATGGTGTGCGGGATCGTCCGCGTCGCGACCTCTGTGCCGTCGACGCTTGAGAACGCCCGTTCCGCCCTTGCCCATGCCCGGACCGTGCGTAAGTGAAGTCGAAGACGATCCTGTGCTTGCCCGGCGCAAGGGCTGGGCCCTCCCAGCGGAAGCGTTCCATGTCCAGCAGGTTGTAGGTGAACATCGGCTTGCCCCGGACGAGGTAGAGCCCGTAACCGCCCGTACTGGCCACCCTGGGTCGCAAGCATGCCTTCGGCGCCGCCCTGGGGAACCTCGATCTCCGCGGTGATGCTGAATGAACGGCCGAGGATCGGCGGTGCGTTCGCGGCGGGAATTCCGGAGATCTCGCCGGTGTAGACGAATTCGCTGCGCCCCGCCGTAGCGCTCGGCCGCGGCGTGTGAAGCGCGCAAAGGCGCGGTTGTCGAGGGGGAAGACCTGGTATTTCCAGGCTTCCTTTTCGAAGATCCGCCTGCAGCTCCTTCAGCTTTTCGGGGTAGTTCGCGGCAACGTCATTGGCCTGCGAATAGTCCTTGCTGCAGATCGTAGAGCTCCCACTTGTAGCCGCTCACGACGTCGGGCAGCGTCACGCCCAGCACCGGCGACCATGGCGCGATCGGCGGCGTCGTCGCAGCATACCAGCCCTCGTGGTAGATGCCCCGGTAGCCGCCCATCTCGAAATACTGGGTGGTGCGCTTGGAGGGCGCTGCCTCGTTGGCCTTGTCGAAGGTGTACATCATGCTCACACCCTCGATGGGCGCCTGCTGCACGCCGTCGACCATCGCGGGAGGCTTGATCTGCGCCGCTTCCAGAAGCGTGGGCACGATGTCGATCACGTGGTGGAACTGGCTGCGGATTCCGCCCTTGTCCTTGATCACGTTCGGCCAGGAGATCGCCATTCCCTGCCGGGTTCCGCCGAAGTGCGAGGCAACCTGCTTCGTCCACTTGAACGGCGTGTCGAAGGCCCATGCCCACGGCACCGCCATGTGGGGATCCGTTCCCGGCAGGCCCCACCGGTCGTAATGCGCCATGTTGGCCTCGATCGGCACTTCCGTCATTCCGTTATAGCCGGCGATAGGTATTGAAGGCGCCCGGTCAGCGTGCCTTCCGCGCTCGTGCCGTTGTCGCCGGCGATGTAGATGACGATCGTATTGTCGAACTTGCCCTGGTCCTTGATCTCCTGGATCACGCGGCCGATCTCATGGTCGGTATAGGCCGCATAGGCCGCGAAGACCTCGGCCTGGCGTATGTAGAGCTTCTTCTGCTCCGGCGTCAGCGTTTCCCATTTCGGCAGCGAGTCCGGCCATGCCGTCAGCTGCGTGTCCGGCGGGATGACGCCGAGCCGCTTCTGGTTGGCGAAGATCGTTTCGCGAAGTGCGTTCCAGCCATTGTCGAACAGGTGCATGGCGCGGATCTTGTCGATCCACTCCTGCGTCGGCTGGTGCGGCGAATGCGTGCCGCCCGGTCGCGTAATGGAGGAGGAACGGCTGCTCGGGCGCCGCCGCGTTGACCTGGCGGAGATAGCCGATCGCCTCGTCCGCCATGGCGGTGGTCAGGTTCCACCCGGGCTTTCCGACGAAGGGGAAGATCTGCTTGTGGTCCTGGAAGAGATAGGGCGCCCACTGGTTGGTTTCGCCGCTCATGAAGCCGTAGAAATAGTCAAAGCCCATGCCGGACGGCCACTGGTCGAAGGGCCCTGCCACGCTGAGCTGGAAGGAGGGCGTGTTGTGGTTCTTGCCGAACCACGACGTGGCGTAGCCATGCTGCTTCAACGTCGTGGCGATCGTCGCCTTGCTGAGCGGAATGACGGAGTCGTAGCCTGGAAAGCCTGTCGAACCCTCGCTCACCATGTCCGAAGCCAGCCGAATGATGGTTGCGGCCGGTGAGCAGCGCAGCGCGCGTGGGCGAGCAGAGCGCCGTCGAATGGAACTGCGTGTAGCGCAGTCCCTCCGCGGCGATCGAGTCCATGGCTCGGCGCAGGGATGACGCCTCCGAAGGTGCTGTAGACGCCATAGCCCTGGTCGTCGGTCAGGATCAGCAGCACGTTCGGCGCGCCCTTGGGCGGCACGACCCGCGGCGGCCACCACGGCGTCGACTCGCTTCCGCGCTCCTTGATCACGCCGCCGAACTGCGGCGGAAGGGGCGGCAGCTGGTCGCCTTCGATGGTGACGGTGGCGTTGGGCGCGCCCGGCCGTCCCGTCACGTCCTGTGCTATCGAGGCTGTCGAATTCACGAGCGGAACCGCGAGCGCAAGGGCGCCTGCCAGACTGAGTATCCGTACCATCGCTATCTCCAGCGGGATTGACTCAATTAATAAATCGTAAGCCCGCACCTATCGTTTGGGAAATTTTTTGGCACTATCTTTTCGTCTAAAGCGGCCACGGCGTTATCGGTACCGCTTCGTCGAATGAGCCATCAGGCTTGTCGACGTCAGGTGGCAGGGATGCGGCCAGCGGCAGTCGTTCCCGTCCAGTTCCCTGGGGCTACTTCCTCTGGCCAGGATGGGGAACCACGCGGTCCGAACCGAATTGATTGGCTCCATGACAGACCTCGAAGGCACAGCCCACTCCCGGAACAAAAGCGCCCGCGTGATGCCCCATGCCGCCGAGGAGCTTCATGCAGGCACGCGGACCGTCACATCGGGGCGGGTCCGTATTCGCACCGCCGTCGAGGAACGCGAGGAGACCGTGCGCCTCTCGCCTCCTTCACCATGAGCGCAGCGGAGCGCGAAACGGCATCCGCCCAGGCGCACCAGCCCATGCCGGGCGAGATCCTCCCCGAGGAGGCGAGCCCAGGAGCCACGGCGCTCGCCGTGCTGGACCGTGCGCCGGACCGGCAGGTCCTGCTCGACCTGCGCGGACGAGCATCGCGCCGAAGAGATTGCCGCTCTGCTGCAAGCCCTGGCGCCGGAGCGCGAGATCGTGACGATCCCGCCATGGGACTGCCTGCCATACGACCGCATTCCGCCCTCGGCCTTCGTGATGGGCCGCCGGATCGCAGGACTCATTGCCCTTCGCATGCCCTCCGCGACGCGCATCGTCGTCACCACGCCGGAGGCGCTGATGCAGCGTGTGCCCGATCCCGCCGCGATGGACGGCGCAGCTCTGACTATCGCGCCGGGACCGTTCGACCAGGCCGCTTTCGAAACGGCGCTCGCCGCGCGCGGCTACTGGCGCGACGACCGTGTCGACGAAGCAGGCGAAGTCGCGTTCCGGGGCGAAGTGATCGACCTGTTTCCTGCTGACAGCGACAGGCCCGTGCGGCTGGAGCTCGGCCAGGGGCGGGTGGAGGCCGTCCGCCTTTATGACGCGGGAAGCCAGCGCAGCATGGGCGATCTCAACAGCATCGACATCCTGCCCGCGACGGAGAGCTGGCGGCCCGGACAGGACGGCCCGCCGGCGCCCATCGCCGCGCCCGGACCGCTGGTGAGCCTGTTCGACCTGATGCCCGGCGCAACGCTGCTGGCCGAGCCCCGCGCCCGCGAGCGCGCTGCCGCCTTCCGGGAGCTTGTCGACGACGCCTGGGAAACCCGGCGAAGTTTCAGCAGGACCACGCCGCACGACCAGGCCGAGCCGCAACGGCTGTATTTGCCCATCGAAGCCTGGCCACTTCTCGCTGTACCGGAGGCCGGCGGCGGCCGATCCACTGAGCCCGAGGTGCCGCGCTTCGCCGCGCTGGAAGAGCCGGAGGAGGCGCTCGAGGCCTTCGTCCATGCGGAGCGCGAACGGGGCCGGCGCATCGTCCTGGCTGCGCCATCGGCTGCGGCGCTGCGCAGGCTGGCGCGCGCGGCAGGCGCCGGCGAAGTACGCAAGGTGGCGGCGTGGCGGGAGGTGCAGGCGGCGGAGCCCGGCGCGGTGCTCTCGCTCGAACTGCCGCAGACGCCGGGCTTTCGCTCGAGCGACGGCAGCGCCGTCGTCGTCACCGCGCTCGACGTGTTCGGATCGCGCGCCCGTGCAGATGATCCCGCAGCGCGGGCAAGCGCGGCGTTCGCGCTCGACGAGGCTTTTCGCCCGGGCGACACCGTGGTCCACCGCGACCACGGGCTCTGCATCCTGGAGGGTCTGGAGAGCGTGGAGGCCGGCGAGGCCGGGCACACCGAGACGATCCGCCTGCGCTTCGCCGACGACGAAATTCTCCTCCTGCCCGTATCGCAGGCCGGCGCGCTGTGGCGCTACGGGTCCGGCGCGGCGGACGTTTCGCTCGACGCGCTCTCCGGGCAGGCCTGGACGAAGCGGCGCGACGAGATGGAGGCGGAGCTTGAAGACATTGCGCGGCGATTGACGGCGCGGGCACAGGAGCGAGCGGCCGCGAAGGCCGTCAAGCTCGTTCCGCCGCGCCCGGATTACGAGCGTTTCGCCGCGCGCTTCCCCTATCTGGAGACGCAAGACCAGGCGCGCGCCATCGCGGACGTGCTGCACGATCTCGCATCCGGGCGGAAGACCGACCGGCTGGTCTGCGGCGATGTCGGCTTCGGCAAGACTGAGGTCGCGCTGCGCGCGGCGGCGGCTGCCGTATTCGCTGGCCGGCAGGTCGCCATCGCCGCGCCGACGACGGTCCTCGTGCGCCAGCATCTGGAGACGTTCCGGCGTCGCTTCCAGGGTTTCGGCATCGAGATCAGGGAGCTGTCGCGCTTCGTCGCTCCCGCCGAGGCGAAGGCCGTGAAGGCGGGGCTGGCGGATGGCAGCGTGCGGATCGTCATCGGAACGCATGCGCTGGCGGGGGCGGGCGTGGCGTTCCGCGAGCTCGGGCTCGTCGTGATCGACGAGGAGCAGCGCTTCGGCGAGAAGCACAAGGCCGCCATCCGGTCGCTGGCCGCGGCGGGTCACGTCCTGACGCTGACGGCTACCCCGATTCCGCGCACGCTGCAGGCCTCGCTGTCCGGGCTCATCGACCTCAGCGTGATCGCGACGCCCCCCGTCGCGCGCCGGCCCGTACGCACCGCGCTCCTGCCGCTGGATGAACCGGCCGTCCGCGAGGCCCTGTTTCGCGAGAACCGGCGCGGCGGGCAGAGCTTCGTCGTGTGCCCCCGCGTCGAGGACATCGAGCCCTGGCGCAGGCGGCTGGCCGGCCTCGTGCCCGAGCTGTCGCTGCTGGTGGCCCACGGGAGGATGAAGGCCCGCGAGATCGACGACGCCATGATCCGCTTCGCCGATGGGGACGGCGACGTCCTGCTCGCCACCAACATCGTGGAAAGCGGGCTCGACGTGCCCAATGCCAACACCATGCTGGTGTGGCGGCCGGACCGCTTCGGGCTCGCGCAGCTTCACCAGCTTCGTGGGCGGGTGGGCCGAAGCCGCGTGCGGGGCGTCTGCCTGCTGCTCAGCGACCCCGCTCACAAGCTCACGGCGGCGACCCGCCGTAGGCTGGAGACGCTTGCCGCGCTCGACAGGCCGGGCGCTGGCTTTGCGATCAGCGCGCAGGACATGGACCAGCGCGGCGCGGGCGACCTGCTTGGAGAAGACCAGAGCGGGCATGTCCGGCTGGTCGGCGCGGACCTCGCGCATCACCTGCTCGACCGGGCCCTGCGGCAGGCACGCGGCGAACCGACGCCGCCGGACTGGATCCCGGAGGTGAACCTTGGCTGTGAGGCGGCCATTCCGGCCGCTTATATTCCCGAGCCCGAGGTGCGCCTCAATCTCTATCACCGCATCGCCCGCGCGGCCTCGGCAGGGGAGGTGGTGGCGCTGGCCGAGGAGATCGCCGACCGTTTCGGATCCCGTCCGCCGGAGCTCGACCGCCTGCTTGTCATCGCGCGGCTCACTGTCGCGTGCCGCTCCCTCGGCGTGGAGCGGCTGGACGGGGGACCGCAGGCGTTGGCGCTGACCTTCCGCGACGGCGCCGGACGGCCAAAGTCCGTTCCAGCCCTGGAGCCTCCGCCTGACTGGCGCGAGGACCGGCTCGTCTGGCCCAAGCCCGGCGAAACCGACACCGGGAGACTTCGTTCGGCCGCCGAATTCCTCAGGGCGCTTGCGCGCTCCTCCGGTTGACGGGGCAAAGGCCGGCGTGGGCGTCAGGCAGGATCGGCGACGCCGGTTGCTCCTCCCTCGCCAGATCGCGAGCCAGGCCGGCCCTGAAGGGGAGCGCCCATACGCCACCTTGTCAGCCCTGCATGTCTCCGCCCCCACCCCGTCATCCCGGCCGCAGCGCAGCGGAGAGCCGGGATCTCAACCCCATCAGCATAGGCCTCACTCCCCTCATCCTTCTAAGTTCGGACCACCGCAATCTGCTATAAGGAGGGCGGCGGAGGCGGAAGGGATTCCGGCTCATCCCAGGGCAAAGCCCGATCCTCAGCTCGGACACCCTTCCGTCGTTCCATCGAACCCGAACAGTCGAGCGGGCCGCCGTCTTCGGATGAGCCCGATTGAGGAAGGACGGGACGAGATGGAAGCCTTGAACGTTGGAATTGATGTGTCGAAGGACAGCCTGGACGTGGCGGTGCTTCCGACGGGTGAAGCGTTTTCGGTGCCGCGGTCGTCAGCGGGGGTTCAGGCGCTGGTTGAGCGTCTTGGCCCCTTGAATGCCGAGCGCATCGGCATTGAAGCCACGGGCGGTTTCGAGACGATCGTCGCGGCGGGTCTGCAGGCGGCTCAACTGCCTGTCGTGGTTCTCAATCCGGCTCATGTGCGTGATTTCGCCAAGGCCCTGGGTCAACGCGCCAAGACGGACCGGCTGGATGCGCTGGTGATCGCGCGCTTCGTGGAGGCGGTCAAGCCGGAGGTCCGGCTGCTGCCTGACGAGCAGACCCGCGAACTCGCCGACCTGGTGTCGCGTCGCCGCCAGATCGTGGAGATGATGGCGGCCGAGAAGCAGCGGCTGGGCCGAACGACGCAAAAGCGCTTGCGCAAGAGCATCGAGCGTCTGGTGGCGGCGTTGCAGAAGGAACTCTCCGAGGTCGAAACGGATATCGACGACGCCGTGAGGGGCTCGCCAACCTGGCGCGAGAGGGAGAAACTTCTCAAGACGGTGCCGGGCATCGGGCCCACGACGGCGCGCGTGCTGTTGTCCGAGATGCCCGAACTCGGCAGCCTCGACCGCCGCCGCGTCGCGGCGCTGGCCGGCCTGGCTCCCTGGGTGCGCGAATCCGGCCAGTGGAAAGGCAGGAGCAAGATCGGTGGCGGCCGGGCTACCTGCCGCGCCGTCCTCTTCACCAGCGCCCTGACCGCAACCCGAGGCACATCGCCCTTCAAGGCCTACTACGACCGTCTTGTCGCCGCCGGCAAGCCCAAAATGGTCGCCCTCATCGCCGTCGCGAGGAAAATCCTCACCATCGCCAACGCCATCGTCAGGGACCAAAAACCATGGCAACCCGCTTGACCGCGAACACAGTCGCTGAGGAGCAGGCCCGCTTGGGTCTGCGTCTCGAAGGACGAGGGTGGCGCTGGCCGCGACGGTTCAGCCTGCTGGAATCCCTCGTCATTCGAGACGCCCTGCGAAGCCGCATGGCTGCTCAGGATGAGGGGGTGGAGGGTCCCACTCTTCATCTGCGGACAATGCTCCCTTCTCGTTCCGAGAGACACCGCCCCAGCCCGTCATCCCGGCCGGAGCGCAGCGGAGAGCCGGGATCTCAGCTCCATCAGGGGAGGCGGGAGATCCCGGGTCGGTGCCCGGGATGACGGAGAGAGTGCGACTGGACTACGGAGAGGCGGAAACAGGAAATCGCGGGTTAAAATAGGATTTTTATCAGAATCAGCTTGACACAATCCGGACAATATGCCTATATACCTCCCGTCTCCACCCGGGGAAGGGGCGTCTGCAGCGTGCTGATGCGGGTGGGGGACGGTGGCCGGCGGGAGGAGGGGAGTCACGCTCCCTCGCTCGTGCGGCGGCCCAAGTCGCAGGGTTTGGCCGGCCGGCAGCCGGTCAGCAACCCGGGCTGTTCGGTTCCATTTGCGGCCCCTTGCCGCCTGACCGGGCGTGAAAACCCGGAAGGCGGTTACGGGCCGGCCAGGGCCGCGCGGCTATCGGACCAAACGGGGTGAGTGTCTGCCCCCCGGGATCCTGCGAAGCAAGCCTCCAACACCGTGCGCGGAACGGCCGGGCACCCTGAGCCTGACGCTGAAGAAACATTTCCCAATCCTCCGCGCGAGCGAAGGGATCGGGAGACCAGGCCGTTCCGCGCCGCCCTTCCATCGGCGCTCGCAGGACTTCCCCGGCCAAGCCCCGCACCCGAGAGGGTGGCGGGCCATGAGGCGTTGTGGACAAGGGTGCGGCGTCCGCAGTCATGACCTCACTCTCATCCCCGTCGTACCGGCCGGAGCGCAGCGGAGGGCCAGGGTCTTCACCCCATCCGGGGATGCGAGAGATCCCGACTGAGGTCCGGGAAGACGGCGATAGGGAGGGATGCGGGAGGTGAGATCAGGTAGTTTCAGTAAGGGTAAAACCCTACGGCGGTTGTCGACCGTACCGCTGAGGAGTGTCCGTCAGTTAACTCAATTGCTAATATTGCGACGCAGCAACGCGAAACTCTATGCTTACAACGAGGAAAATCGATCAAAACAGCTTGAACTCGGCAAGAAAGCGCGCCAACGTCGCAGCCGATCGGTTGGGTTCCCGCTTTAATGTTTCGACGATTTCTTTGGCCGTGTGCCGCTTTCCTGTCCGGATGGGTTCTACTGAGCCGACCCTGGCTAACAGGGCTGGTCACGATTCCATATGATGCGAAAGCTCATTTTCAAGCACAAATTCAATTCCTTGCACAGGCCTGGCACTCCGGCAACTCTCCGTTCTGGACCCCGAACGTATTCACCGGTTCACCCCAGATCGCGGACCCTCAATCGCTGATATTCTCCCCGGCGGCCCTTGTCGCGCTGCTGACGCACGATCCATCGTTCGCCGTGGTCGACGCCTATGTGCTGGCTCTCCTGCTCGTGGGCGGCCTGTGCGTTCTTCTTTTCGGGCTGGATCGCGGCTGGCGACCCGCGGCGGCGTTGGTCACGGCTTTCGCATTCTCGTTCGGCGCCTCGGCGGCGTGGAGGATCCAGCACGTCGGCCAGATCAAGAGCTACGTCTTCTTCGGGATCACGCTGTGGTTGCTAGGGCGGCTCCTTCGCAGTCCAAGCTATGGGTACGCACTGGCCTGCGGCCTTGCAGCCGGGGTGATGGTCGCGGAACCCGATCAGGTCGCGCTGCTGGCTTGCTACGCGCTGGCGGCCTTCGCGATCCACGAAATCCTGAGCCATCCCGATTGGAAGAACGGCATCAAGACGGTCGCGCCGCGTCTGGCACTGGCCTCGGCCGTGTGCGTGGCGCTGGCATTCATGCCGTTGCTGTTCACGATCCTGTTCGCGGAAGCCTCGAACCGGCCTCAGATTCACCTGTCCGAAGCGCTGCTTGGATCCCTTCACCCCGCATCGCTCCTGACGCTTGGGGTGTCGGATCTCTACGGCGCGTTCAGCCCGAACATACCCTATTGGGGACCTTCGACGGCAGGCTGGGCTTCCGACATCGTGCTCACCCAGAATATGGGTCAGCTCTATCTCGGGCAGATTCCGTTGCTTGCGCTCGCCATCGTCGGGTTGAAGCGCGGGATGGTGCTGTCTCGCGGGAGCCGGTTCTTCGCCGGTGCGGCTCTGGTCTTCACGCTGTACTCGTTGGGTCGATACACGCCGGGATTCGAGTGGGCGTTCCATTTCCTTCCGGGCGTCGAACAGTTTCGGCGGCCTGCCGACGGCACGTTCATGATCGGCGCAATGATCGCTCTCGCCAGCGGGGCGCTGCTGAACGATTGGCTCGATCCTGCCATTCGCGTTCGCTGGGTCCGCCTGTTCGTCGTGCTGGCCGGCATCGGGATCGCGATGTTCGTGGTTCCGGGTTGGGTTGCTGACACCCACGGGCATTTCGCGGAAGCGCTGCCGGCGATTACGACGAGTCTTCTCTGGCTGCTGGGTGCCGTGCTGGTGCTCCTTGTATCGAGGGGCCTCATCGAATCCCAACCAGGTCGATCCGTGACAAAATGGGCGCTGCCCTTGATTCTCAGCGTATTCATGGTCGGCGATCTCTCGTTCAACAACGGGCCAAACGAATCCACCGCGAAGCCGCCCGAGACGTATGACGCGCTTGAACCTGGAACCAAGAATGAGACGGTTGCCTTTCTCAAGCGCTTTCTGAAGCAGCCGGGTTCCAAGGACAGGCGGCCTCGCGTCGAACTGGCTGGACTGGGATTTCAATGGCCGAACGCAGGCCTGGTCCAGGGCTTTGAAAACATTTTCGGCTACAACCCGCTGCGAATGGGGGATTACAACGCCGCTACGGGATCTCCAGACACGATCGCTACACCGGATCAGCGCAAATTCACGCCTGTATTCCCATCCTACAAGTCGGTCTTCGCGAATTTGCTCGGGCTACGCTACATCGCGACGGGAATTCCGATCGAGCTGATCGATCCGAACCTCAAATCCGGCGACCTCACATTCCTTGGTCGCACGCGCGAAGCCTATGTTTATGAGAACGCGGACGCTCTGCCGCGAGTCCTCTTCGCCGGTTCCGCGAGAAGCGTGGATTTCGACCAGATCGTGGCGACCGGCCAGTGGCCCCGCGGTTTTGATCCCACGCGAGAGGTCCTGCTGGAGAATATCCACGAAGATTCGCCAAAATCTGACGTCGACGAGCACGCCGGCTATGCTCGCATCATCAAGTATCGGAACACCGTCGTCGAGATCGAGGTTCAGGCCAGCAGGCCCGGCTATCTTGTCCTCAACGACGCCTTTCACCCGTGGTGGCGTGCGACCGTCGATGGCGAGGAGACGCCCATCATGAGAGCGAATCTTCTGTTCCGGGCCATCTCGGTGCCGGAGGGCAATCACAAGATCCTGTTCGAATTCAAGCCCGTCGACGGTTCGATTTCGGAGCTGGCATCGATCTTGTTCCGCAAGGACAATGAGTAGCGTGCCGGAGCGGTTTCCCCGCGATCGGCCAATTCATCAGATTGCTATGGTCATGCCCCCGTCGACCGTGAGGATGCTGCCGGTCGTGAAGGCGGCCGAGCGCGAGACGAGATACAGCGCAGCCGCCGCAAGTTCATCGGGCTGCCCCCATCTCCCCGCCGGGATTCGCGCGGCGATCCGGTCGTGGAACCCGGGGTCGGCGGCGCGGGTTGCGGCGTTGCCGTCCGTCAGGAAATAGCCCGGCGCAAGCGCGTTGACCGTCACGCCGTGCGCCGCGAGTTCCACCGCCAGCACCCGCACGAGACCGAACAGGCCCGTCTTCGCCGTCGCATAGCCCACCATGCCGGGCCGCACGATCATGCCGTTGATCGACGAGGTGAAGACGATCCGGCCGATAACCGGCCTTGGCCATGATGCGGCCCGCCTCCCGCGCCAGGCGGAAGCCGCTCGTCAGGTTGGTCTCGATGACGCGGGCCCAGTCGTCGTCGGTCTGCTCCAGGACCGGCTTGCGCAACGGTCGTCGCGGCGTTGTTCACGAGGATGTCGATCCGGCCATGACGGGCCGCGATGTCGTGGACGGCCGCCGCCGCGGCCGCGGTGTCGCTCACGTCGAAGCGCAGGACTTCGGCGCTCTGGCCTCGCGCCAGCAGGGTCTCGCGCCGCGGTTCCAGCGGCGCGCCGCGTCCCGGCCGTTGAGCACCACATGCGCGCCGGCGCCGGCGATCGCCTGCGCCATGGCCCAGCCAAGCCCGCGCGACGAGCCCGTGACGAGCGCGACCTGTCCCGTGAGATCGAACAAGCGCGGCCGGGGAATACGGCAGACGCGGCGCGCGTCAGCCATAGTCGATCCTCGGGTCGATGTAGACGTAGAGCACGTCCACGATGAGGTTGATCAGGATGTAGAGGGCGAGGATGACCAGGATGCAGCCCTGGATCAGCGGGTAGTCGCGGCTGCTGATCGCCTGGATCACCAGCCGGCCGAGGCCCGGATAGGTGAACACCGCCTCGGTGACCACCGCGCCGCCGATGAAGCCCGCCAGCATGATGCCGACGATGGTGATGAAGGGCAGCAGCGCGTTGCGCAGCACGTGGCGCACCACGATCGTGCCTTCGCGCAGCCCCTTGGAGCGCGCGGTGCGAACATAGTCGGCGTTCAGTTCGGTGATCAGCGAGCCGCGCAGGAACCGGGCGAAGATGCCCGAGACGTAGAGCCCGAGCGTCAGCGCCGGCAGGATGGTCGCCTGCAGCATGCGCCACGGCGATTCCCAGAACGGAACATAGGCCGAGGCGGCGGGCAGCAGCGGCAGCTCGACCGCGAAAAGCAGGATCAGCAGGATGCCGACCCAGAAGGTCGGCACGCCGAGCGCCAGCGCGCTCCAGCCGCTGAGGACGCGGTCGAGCCAGGTGCCCTTGCGACGAGCGCGCTCGCAAGCGCCATCGGCACGCCCAGCACGAGGCCGATCACGGTCGCGGTGGCGGCCAGCTGCAGCGTCGCGGGAAGGCGCTCGCCGATGAGCTGCCAGCACCGGCACGCGGCTATGGAGCGACACGCCGAGATCGCCATGCAGTGCCCGCCAGAGCCAGTCGACATACTGCACGGCGACCGGCCGATCGAGGCCGAAGCGCTCGGTGACGGCGGCGATCTGCTCGGGCGTCGCATTCTCGCCTACGAGCACCGCGACCGGCCCGCCCGGGCACCGCGTAGATCATGAAGAAGATGCAGGCCGACGCCGCGATCAGCACGGGGATGCAGATGCAGGAGGCGGCGGAGGATGAAGCCGATCATGATTGCAGCCGTCCCGGCACGGCAGCCGAGCCGTCGCGGCCCTCGAGCACGTTCGACAAGCGCCCGGCCGATCGTGTCGAAAGCCAGGATCGTGAGCGTCAGCGCCAGTCCCGGCAGCACCGCGAAGGTGGGGCTGTCGTAGAGATATTCCTTGCCGGTGCGCAGCATCTCGCCCCAGCTCGGCGTGGGCGGCGGGATGCCGACGCCGAGGAAGGCCAAGGCCGCCTCCAGCAGAATCGCGACCGAGGACAGCACGACCATCTGCGTCAGGACCGGGCTCCACGAATTGGGCAGGATGGTGCGGAACATGCTGTAGGAGGCGCGACGCGCCGAAGGCCTCGACCGCGGTGACGAAGTCGCGCCGCCGCAGGGACAGCACCTGCGCCCGGGCGACGCGCGCGAAGGTCGGCACGCCGGTGATGCCGACCGCGACCAGCGCCGCCGTCTGGCTGCGGCCCAGCACCGCGATCAGCGCCAGCGCCAGCATGATGCCCGGCAGCGCGAGCAGCAGGTCGACGATGCGCATCAGCACCGCGTCGCGCCAGCCGCCGAAGAAGCCGGCGACGAGGCCGATCGGCACGCCGATGCTGGCGGCGAGCATCACCGCGCCCGCCGCAGTGACGAGCGACGTGCGCGCGCCGAAGATGACGCGGGCGAGGATGTCGCGGCCGAGTTCGTCCGTGCCGAACGGGTAGTCGCGCGACGGGCCCTTCCAGCATCCGCGCGACATCCTGCGCCAGCGGATCGAGCGCCGAGCGCGCCGGCGAAGGTCGCCACCAGCGCGAGCACCACGAGGAACGCGATGCTGAGCGCTGCGGCGGGCTGCGACCGCAACGCGGCGTACGACGCGGCCGGCGGCGGCGGAGCGAGCCGATCATGCGCGGCAGCTCCCGCGTGGTGGCAGGCCGCCATGGACGGCGTGCCGGAGACGGGCAGGAACAGCTGGCGCCTCGACGCGGCAGATCTCGGTCGCGCGGAAGCAGCGGGGATGGAAGTGGCAGCCCGACGGCGGCGAGGCCGGGTTCGGGATCTCGCCGTGCAGGACGATGCGATCGTTCCGTCCGCCCGTGGCGGCATCGACGACCGGCACGGCCGACAGCAGCGCCTGCGTGTAGGGATGGGTCGGCCCGCTGTAGAGCGCGCGCTTCGTGCTCTCCTCGACGATGCGGCCGAGATACATCACGGCCACGCGGTCCGAGATGTGCTTCACGACCGAGAGGTCGTGCGCGATGAACAGGTAGGCCAGCCCCAGCTCCTGCTGCAGGTCCTGGAGCAGGTTGACGATCTGGGCCTGGATCGACACGTCGAGCGACGCGACCGGCTCGTCGAGGATCAGCAGTTCGGGCTTCAGCGACAAGGCGCGTGCGATGCCGATGCGCTGCTTCTGCCCGCCGGAGAATTCGCGGGGATAGCGGTGCGCGACCGAAGGCGACAGCCCCACCATCTCGAACAGCGTCGCGATCCAGCGCGCGCCGCCCATCTCGTCGTAGAGGCCGTGGATGCGCAGCGGCTCGGCGACGGCGTCGCCGACGCTGAGCATGGGATTGAGCGACGAATACGGATCCTGGAAGATGTACTGCATGCGCCGCCGCACGGCTCGCATCCCCGGCCGGGGCAGGCCGCGGACCTCGCGGCCGTCGAAGCGGATGCTGCCGCCGGTGCGAGGACAGAGGCCCATGATGGCGCGGCCGGTCGTGGTCTTGCCGCAGCCGCTCTCGCCGACCAGCCCCAGCGTCTCGCCCCGGCTGCACGCGCAGGCTGACGCCGTCGACAGCGCGCACCGTTCGCTCCACCCGCCGCAGCAGCCCCGTGCGGATCGGGAAATGCACCTTCAGGTCGCTGACCTCGAGGAGCGGGAGGCTGTCCGCCGACTGGTCGGCGGAGGTGCTGGCCGATGCGGGCAGGGTGGTCGCGCGCACCGGCGCGGCGAGCTCCTCGGCGAAGTGGCAGGCCGCCCCGTGCGGCGCGCCTTCGCCGCCCACCGGCCGCAGCTCCGGCGTGGTGGTGCGGCAGACTGCCCGGCCCGCCGACAGTCCGCAGCGCGGATGGAACGCGCAGCCGCCGGGCATGTCGGTCGGCGTCGGCGGCTGGCCGGGAATGGGATCGAGCCTGTCGCCCGTCACATCGATGCGCGGCGCGCTGCGGAGCAGGGCCGCCGTGTAGGGATGGCGCGGATGGGCGAAGATGTCGCGGACCGTCCCGGTCTCGACGATGCGCCCGCCATACATCACCGCCACGCGGTTCGCGACCTCGGCGACGACGCCGAGATCGTGCGTGATCAGCACGACGGCGGCGCCCGTCTCCCGCTGGCGCCGGGCCAGGAGCGCCAGCACCTGCGCCTGCACGGTCACGTCGAGCGCGGTGGTGGGCTCGTCCGCGATGATGACCTTGGGACGCCCCGCCATCGCCATGGCGATGACAGCGCGCTGGCGCATCCCGCCCGAGAACTGGAACGGGTATTGGAGCGCGCGATTGCTCGGGTCGGCGACCTCCACTTCGCGCAGCAGGTCCACGGCCCTGATCTTGCCCTTGTCGCGGCGTCAGGCGGCCATGCGCGATCTCGCCTTCGACGATCTGCCGGCCGACAGGCAGGAGCGGGTTGAGCGTGGTCGACGGGTCCTGGAAAACGACGCCGATATCCTGCCCGCGCATGCGGCGCAGAGTCTCGGCGTCCGCGCCCACGACCTCCCGTCCCGCCGAGGCGGATCGACCCCTCCACCTCGCGCATTGGCAGGGAGAAGTCCGGCCGCCGCCAGCGCCGTGACGCTCTTGCCTGAACCGGACTCGCCGACGATGCCGAGCACCTCGTTTTCGTAGACGTCGAGATCGATGCCGCGGACGGCGGGAATGGGCGACCCGGACCCCAGGAACGTCACGGCAAGCGATCGTATGGACAGAACGGGGCCGCTCATCGCGCCGCCCCGTTCCGCCGGCTGGCATGCATCACTTCTTGAAGCCTGTCGTCCTGAGCACGAGCATGTTGTCCATGTCGAGCGTGAAGCCCGTCACGTTCTTGGCGGTGACGATGACGCCCTGGTCGTAGGTGTTGGTGGGGATGCCGAACGCGGTCTCCACCAGCGCCTTGTTCAGCGCGTCATAGGCGGCCTTGACCTCCGGCCCGGTGCCGAGCGTCGTGTTCACCTTCTCGATGGCCGCGACGTATTCGGGGTGCGGATGGGGCGTTCCGAGCACCGGGTTGTTGACGGTGCGGTAGATGCTGTTCGTTGCCAGCCGCGACGGGAACTTCTGGATGTTGCCGACGCCGCCGAAGAGCGCGTCGAAGCGGCCCTGCAGCATGGTCTCGACGAGCTCCGAGCCTTCCTTCATGTCGAGATCGATGTTGATGCCCACCCGCTTCAGCGTGCCCTGGACCACCTGGCTGATCGCGACCGATGGCTGGTCGCCGGCATTGACGACGAGCTTCCACGCGCTCTGCTCCGCCGGGCTGAGGCCTGACGCGGCCAGCAGCTCCTTGGCCTTGTCGAGATTGAGCGCGTAGGTCTTCGCATAGGATGGATCGTGCGCCGGGCTCGACGGCGCCCAGGGCAGGGCGACGACCTTGCCGACTCCCGCATAGCCGGCCCGCAGGATCGCCTCGCGGTCCATCAGGTAGTTGAAGGCCTGGCGGAACTTGGCGTTCTTGAACGGCCCGCGCGTCGAGTTGATGCGGAACACCTGGACCAGCGGTCCCGGCCCATCGAGCACGGGATAGCCGGCCTGCTTCAGCCGCGCCGCGCTGCGCAGGGTGCCGCCGTAGATCACGTCGACGCCGCCGGATTCGAGCGCGGCCGTCGCCGCCGCGTCCTGCGAGAAGATGGTGATCTCGACATCCTTGGTGACGGGCTCGCCCGGCCGCCAGTAATTCGGGTTCGCCGTGAGCTTGATACGCTGGCCGACCACGCGCTCGCCGAGCATGTAGGCGCCGCTGCCGGCCGGCTTCTGCTCGACGGTGTCGATGCCCGCCGGATCGATGATCGTCATGAACTGCAGAAGGTCGGTGATCTGGCGCTCCGGCACGGGAGCCTTGAAGTCGATCCTCACCGTGGAGGGGTCGACGACGGTCCAGCTGTCGACGATCGACATGGTCGGGTAGAGGTTCTTGCCGAGCTTGGGATCGTTGGCCTTCTTCAGGTTGGCCGCGACCGCCGCGCCGTCGAACTGCCCGCCGCTGTGGAATTTCACGTCCTTGCGCAGCGACAAAGTCACGGACTTGCTGTCGGGCGCGATCTTCCAGTCGGAGGCGAGGCTCGGGATGGCCTTGCCCTCGGGCGTGTACTCGATGAGGCTGTCGTAGAGGTTCTTGATCAGGGTGGCGTTGACGAAGGAGAACTGGTGGGGGTCGAAGTTCGCGATGTCGGCGATCACGGCCACGCGAAGCGTGCCGGGCGGCTGTTGCGCGATCGCCATCGGCGCGCCGCCAATCAGGGACAGGCCGAGCGCCAGCGCGCTGACCATGGTGCGGCGAGTCCAGTTCAAATCCTGCATCATGTCCTGCCTCCTTCTGCTGATTGGTTCGTTTCCAGGGATGCGTGAGCACCGTCGGGATTCATGTCCTGGCGGCGTTTCGGTCAGCGATGGCGTCGAGCGGGAAGATCGGCCTCGGAAGCCGTGACCATGGGAGGGTGAAGACGTCGGATTGGCCCGGTCCGGCGGTATCGGCGCGCACCACGCGTGACGTGATGGGCGCGAAGAACTGGAAATTCGACGCCGTCTTCAGCACGGCGATCTTGTAGTCTTCGGGCTCGATCCCGAACGCGCGGTAGACATCGGGCAGGTTGCCGGCGACGCCGCGCAACTCGCTGATCAGCATCGTCACGGGGCCGACTTCGAACACGGCCGTGCGGCCCATGTCGATCGCGCCGTCCTGGTAGCCCGCGATGCTGACGGCGCCGTCTCCCGAGCCGCCTGACGGTGCCGGTGACCTCGATCGGCCGGAAGAAGGCCGTCGCCGTCTCCCCGCCGATGGGGAGGGTGACGCGCGCGCCTTGGCCGGCCTCGAAGAGCCGCGCGACGACGCCCGGCGCGATCATGGGGATCAGGGCCGGGCCGCGAATGTTCAGCCGCAGCATGGCTTCGAGCAGGATGTTGCTGTCGCCCGCCGATCCGCCGAACACGGTGTCCCCGGTGTCGCTGAGAACGACGACGCCCTTGGGCTCCGCATCCGCGATCCGAACCGCCTCGTCGACGCCGAGCGCCTCGCGCTCCATGAAGGCGTGCCTCAGGGACCATGCATGATCGGCCAATTCGTCGGCGAGGCGCTCCGCCAGCGCACGGTCGTCGTTCGTCACCACGACCGCGGTCCATCCGCCCTCGCTGACGTCGAGCCAGGGCTGCATCGGGAACGGCGCGGCCTGGAGCACGCGCGGATCGGCCTCCATGGCGCGGGCGCGGTCGAACCACTCCTTCATCGGACCGTGCGCGGTGAGGAACTTCTCCTGATGCGTCACCAGGGGGATCTTGCGCATCGCGATCACCGGCCGGAGGCCTTCCTTGATCATGCGAAGCAGCAAAGCGCCGCCGATCAATCCGGTGTCGAAGGGATCGTGCGGCTGGGTGCGGTGCCCGACGATGGCGTCGACCGCATCGACCATCCGGCGCGTCACGTTGGCGTGGTGGTCGAGGCCGAGCAGGATCGGCACGTCGGGTCCGAGGATCTCGCGGCAGAGGTCCGCCTGCTCGCCCTCGACATCGTCGAGGCCCACGGCCGCGCAGGCCCCGTGAAGCTGGAGGTGCAGCCCGTCTAGCCGGCCTGCGTTCTTCAGGCCCTTGGCGATGACATCGAGGAAGTAGCGCGCGGGACTCGTCGTCGATGCGTCCGCCGGCCACGGCATGCGCGCGCACGATGGGAACCGTCTCGACGTCGAGGCCGGACTCCGCGACCGCTTTCAGATGTCCGCCGACCTGTCCCTTGCCGCCCGATTTCGAGATGACGTCCGACCCCAGGTGCAGCCCGAACGACCGGTAGTCGCGCAGAACCGTCGGCTCGGGATTGAAGTCGTTGGTTTCCTGGGCAACGTGGATCAATCCGATGCGCATCAGCTTGCCCCTAAAAGAATGTTTTCACTGCGTCGATGACCGTGCCGTCGGCATCGATGACCATCAGGAGGTCCCACTTGTCGAAGGTGGTGCAAGGGTGGGCGATGCCGAGCGCCACCATGTCTCCGACCCGGAGCGGGCTGTCGGCGGGAATGGCGAGATGGGCGTGCTGGTCGTTCAGCGCATCCACCACATGGCCGCCCGGCATGGCGGCCGGAGCCGTCATCGCGCCGGGGCGAAACCACGCGACCGCGACAGGCAGGGTGGAATCATGGCTGACGTCCCGCTTGCCTGCGGTCAGGATCGCCTTCGTCGGCTCGGGCCGCGACTGGACGTAGGTCCAAACCTCCAGCGCAGCCTCGAGGCGGCCCGGTGGGAGGCGAAGGCGCGTCTCTTTCAGGATGCGCTCATGCGCCTTGGCGTAGCCGATCGCGTCATGGGTCAGGTAGCAGCCGCTGCGAATGACCTTGAGAACGGTCCGGTCGCCGAAGATCGCGGCCTCGAAACGCTCGCCGACGCGGTCATAGAACGCGCTGCCGCCGGCGCTGAGGATGATCGGCTGTCCGGGTGGAAAAAGTCCCTCCTGGATGGCCGCCGATGCGACGGACACGACGTCGTCGAGCATCGCGTCGACCTTGTCGGTGCTCGGCAGGATGCCTTCGAAGCATTCGATGCCCGTCAGATCGAGACCATGCGCCGCGACGACCGCGCGGGCGACGGCCAGAGCCTGCTCGCGCGTCCGCGTGCCCGTACGGCCGCCGGGGACACCCATTTCGACGAGAACGCCAAGCGAGCGATCCGAACCGCCGCGCCGCTCCGCGCCAGCGGCCAGCGCCGCGACCCCTTCGAGGCTGTCAGCCAGGACGTGGAGCTCGAACGCCTCGTCCGCGAGGGCCGCGAAACACGCATCGATGCTTTCGCGTCCGGTCGGCTGGTTCGCGACGATGACGCGCGGAAAGCCGAAATGCTTCGCGACGGCCATTTGCTGAGTGGTTGCGACCGTGATCGCCCAGGCGCCGCCCTCGCACTGCATGGCGTAGAGCTGGGGCGCCATCGTCGTCTTGCCGTGCGGCGCGATGAGCAAGCCGTTCGCCTCCAGGAAGCCGGCCATCCAGGCATTGTTGGCCTCCAGGCGGTCGGCGCGAAGGACCGCGGCGGGCAGGGGAATGTCGCCCCGGAACAGGTTCCAGCCCTGCTGCCCGATCTCGTCGAGGCGCAGCGGGCCGGCCGACGCCGGCATCCCCTTCGTGAGCGCATCGAATGACATCGCGGCAAGCGCCTCGCCATTGCCGGGCGGAAGGGGCAGGCGGCGCTCGCCAGGGCCGATCATGCCCATGGATTGGCATCCAGCGGTGCGATCGGCCGGCGCACCCGCTTATAGGTGACCGCGAGGGGATCGTGCGGAAACGGGCCTCCGGAATCGAGATAGTGGATCGCCGCCGCGATCTTGGAGAAGGCGGCGGAGAAATGGTTCGACGACTTCACGATCACGATGGCCTTTTTCGAAAGGTCGATCCCGAGATTGGTGAAGGCGGGCGGGCTGAAGGTCTGGGCACGCTTGCTGCCGATGACGATGTCCACATCGCCGACCGAGACCGCGGCCGCCGGCCCGAGCGAGACCATGCTCTGCTCGAAGGGGATGACGAGATCCTCCGTCACGGCCTTCACGACGACATGCGCGTCGAGAGGCGGACCGGACACCGGCGTCGCCTTGCCGCCGATGCGCAGCCACAGATTGCCGCCGACGCCGGCGGCGCGGCAGAACTCGACCGCGATGGGATCCCAGGTCACGCCGATCGCCGACGGCAGGTCGGGATGGCGCAGCAGGGTCTCGATCATGATCGTGCTGTCGCCGGGCACGCCGCCACCGGGGCTGTCCCACCGGTCGCCGAACACCTGCGGCCATTCCTTGGCGGAGCGGGCCAGCGCGATGGCCTCCTCGGGCTTGTAATGGCGCGGGGTGGCGGTGCGGCCCATCGCGAGAACCTCGCGCCCGAGGCGTTCGGCAAGCGCGCTCGCCTTGGCCTTGTCCCCGTCGGTGATGACGAGGACCCGGAACCCGACTTCCGGCACGTCGCCTGCCGAAAAGCCGTGGGCGAGCGAAATCGAGAGCACGCCGTCCTTGCCCTCCATCGCCATGATCCGGTCGATGAAGGCGCGTCCGACGGGCTGGTTCGTCATGAACGCCCCCGACAACGTCCGGCAATCGAACACCGCCATCACGGGCTTTATCTCGCCGCGCGCCGTGCGCAGTGCGAGATCGACGAGGTCCTCGGCGCGGGCCAGGAAATCGGTGTGCGGGAACTCCTTGAACAGCACGACGAGGTCGCAGGCCGCGACGCGCTTTGCCGTCAGGTGGCAGTGCAGGTCGTACTCCGCCCCGATGATTGCCTCCGGGCCGACGATCTCGCGCGCCCGGGCCAGCAGGTCGCCCTCGCAGTCCTCATAGCCGTCGGCGACCATGGCCCCGTGCAGGCCGAAGAGCGCGATATCGACGGGCAGGGCGGCCCGGAGCTGATCCAGGATCTCGTCGCGCAGGCCTTCGAACGCAGCGCGCGAGACGAGGCCGGCGGGCTCGGCCCAGGTGCTCGTCCCCTCGATGAGCGTGAAGCCGTCCTGCTTCGCGCGGCGCCGGGCCGCGATGACGGGAGCCGAGCACAGCGTGGGCGTGTCGGGGTGGGTGCCCGGCGGGGCGTAGAAGGCGCTTTCGAACGCCGCGCGGTCCACCGGCAGCGGCGCAAACGTGTTCGTCTCGGTGGCCAGCGAGCCGACGAACATGCGCATTGCTGAAGTCCCCCGCACTGTCTCACCGCATAAGCGGTGTTCCACCATGTAAGACTAAGCGTAGAGCGTGATGTTCGGCGTTCGGAAATTTGATGTCAATCGAAATAATCCAGCCCAACTTACTTGCAAATTATGTGCACCGGATGTGTATTCGTCACTCTGTCCCTCGTTGCATCGTGTCTTACAATGTAGGACGACTTGCAATCGCAAGGTGCCGCATGGATCGAAGCGCTGAGTAAAGGCATGGCAGATCCCATCCAGGAAGGCCCCGTCGCCCGGATCCAGTCCGTCGCCCGCGCCAAGGCGATCCTGGATGTGCTTGCTGCGAAAGGGGGCGGATGGGTGTCGCTTCGCGATATCGCGGCAGGCACCGGCCTGCTGAAGACGACCGCGTTCAACCTCGTCATGGCGCTCGTCGAGGTGCGGCTGGTCGAGCACAATGCCGCGCTTGGCGCATATCGCCTGGGTTTCGAGTTGATGGGCTATGGCCGCACCGTCGAGCGGCGGAGCGACATCACTCGGCCTCCTGCGGCCCTACCTCGTCCGGCTTTGCGCCACCACCCGCGAAACCGTCAACCTCGCGCTGCCCTGCCCGACGGACGTGCTCATCGTCGACAGTCTCGAGGGTTCGCAGTCGCTGCGCATCACGTCCTATGCCGGCACGCGCTCATTCTATCATTCGACGGCCTGCGGGCGGGCCCTGCTCGCCTTCGGGTCCGACGCGATCCGCCGGCAGATCCTGTCCAGCCAGCCGTTCGTGGCGCTGACGCCGTACACGACGGTCGAACCCGATGCCATCGAAGCGATCCTCGCTGAATGCCGGCGGCGCGGCTTCGTGGAGGAGGTCGCGGAGAACGAGGTCGACGCGGCCTGCGTCGGTGCGCCGCTCCTCGACGACAAGGGCGAGGCCATCGCCGCCGTCAGCGTCGCGGGGCCGCTGACCCGGATGGAGCCTGCAACCCGGGAGCGTGTCGGCGCGCTCCTGGTCGAGACTCTCGCCGAGGCCCGCCGCAGCCTTCTCCAACCCTCGCGTGACGGAGCAAGAGTGTCATGACCTCGCGAGAAAAGCCGCGCATCCTGCTGGGCGGGCTCTTCCATGAAACGCATACGTTCCTCGACGAGATCACCGGCGCGGACCAGATGCGCACGCGCAGGGGGCCGGAGCTCCTGGCACGCAAGGGCGACAAGTCGACCGTCGACGGTTTCCTGACCGTCGCGGAACGTCACGGCTGGTCCGTGGCGCCGACCCTCGAGACCATGACCATGCCCTCGGGCACCATCGACCACGCCGTGTTCGAAACCTTCTGGGCGGACTTCGCCAGGATGGCGCGTCCCGCGCTCGCGGAGGGGATCGACGGCATCTGGCTGGCGCTCCACGGCGCGATGGTCACCACGGGGTCGGACGATCCCGAAGGCGACCTGCTGGAGCGGATCCGCGCCTTGCCCGGCGCGAAGAACCTGCCGCTGTTCGCCGTGTTCGATCTGCACGCGAACTTCACCCCGAAGATGGCGCGCCATGCCGACGGCCTCGTGGGCTACCGCGAAAATCCGCATTCCGACGCCTTCGATGCCGCGGCGCTCTCAGCCGAACTGCTCGCGCGCTCGCTGGCGACCGGCGTGCGGCCGCGCATCGTGTCGCAGACCTATCCCGTGCTCTGGCCCCCGACGGGCACCGGCACCGCCGACCGTCCGATGCGCACCATGAGCGAGCTCGCGCGGCGCATCGAAAAGGACGATCCCGACGTCTGGGCCGTCAGCATCGTGGGCGGGTACTCCTTCGCCGATACGCCGGACACGGGCGTCGCGGCGTGCGTCGTCACGTCGGGTGACGTCGCCAGCGCCAGGCGCCATCTCGAAGCGCTCGGCGAGATCGCGGTTCGCGAGCAGCGCGAGGGCGTGCCGAGCGAATGGAACCTCGATGCGGCCATCGACGACGCGCTCGCCAACCCGCCCCAGGGCCCCGCGATCCTCGTCGAGCCCGCGGACAATATCGGCGGCGGCGCGCCGGGCGATTGCACCACGATCCTCCGCACCATGCTGGCGCGCGGGCTTCAGAACTGCGCCGTCGTGATCAACGATCCCGGGGCGGTCGAGGCCCTGCAGGCGCTGGCTCCCGGCGAGCGTATCCGGATCTCGATCGGCGGTTCGAGCAGCCTCGATCCCGGCCCTGTCGAGATCGACGCCGAGCTGCTGTCGCGCTCCGACGGCCGGTTCACGCTCGAAGACCAGAACAGCCACCTCGCGGCTTCGCAGGGCGTCCACATCGAAATGGGGCCCTGCGCGACGGTCCGCTGCGGCGGCGTCACGATCCTCCTGACATCGCGCAAGACGCCGCCGTTCGATCTCGGCCAGCTACGCTCGCAAGGCATCGTGCCGGAGACCCTGGCCTTCGTCGCCGTGAAGGCGGCCGTCGCCCACCGCCGCGCCTATGACCGGCTTGGCGGGCGCAGCTACTGGGTCACCACGCCCGGTCCGTGTCCGAGCGACCTGACCACGCTTCCCTACCGCAAGATCCGGCGGCCCATCTTCCCGCTCGACCCGCCCTGGAGGCCCGCATGAACTTCGCGCCCGAATATCCTGCCCTCGACGGCACGCCGCGCTCGCACCTGCCGTTTTCACCCTGCGTCAAGGTGGGGCCGTTCGTCTTCGTCTCGGGCCAGGCTTCGGTCGACGCGACGGGCAAGATCGTCGCCGACACCTTCGAGGGCGAAGTCCGGCGCTCGATCGAGAACCTGCGCGCCGTCCTGAAGGCCGCCGGCTGCGATCTCTCGAACGTGGTCCAGACGCGGAACTACGTTCGCGACGCCAGCGACGTCGCCGCGTTCAACGCGCTCTACCGGGATTATTTCAAGGAGCCGTTCCCCGCCCGCACCACCATCACAGGCTGCCTGTCCGGCCTGCGCTACGAAATCGAATGCATCGCCGTCGCAAGTGCGTGAACAGCGAACCAGGGAGGACATCGTGACGATGACATTCGACGCATCGGCCCGGCGCATCGCCGAGGCCTCCGCGCTGGTGCCCGGCGGGGTCAACAGCAATTTCCGCTTCGGCATCTCGCCGACGCCGCTCGTCATCGAGCGCGGGGAGGGCGCCTACCTGTTCGACATCGATGGCAACCGCCTGATCGACTACTACCTCGGCATGGGGCCGATGATCCTCGGCCACAACCCGCCGGCGGTGATCGACGCGGTGCGCCGGCAGCTCGATTACGGCCTGCTCTTCGCCGCCCAGTCGCGAGATCGAGTACGAGGCCGCCGCGCTCGTCCACGCGCTGGTGCCGTCCGCCGAAAACGTCCGCTTCAACTGCTCGGGATCCGAGGCTGTCCAGGCCGCGCTCCGGCTGGCCCGCGCGGCGACCGGGCGCTCCATGATCGTGAAGTGCGAAGGGCACTATCATGGCTGGTTCGACAACGTGGTGTGGAGCGTCGCGCCCGGCGCGGCCGATATCGGAAGCCGCCGACGCGCCAGCCCATGTGCCGGCATCCCCGGGCCTTGACCCGCATGCGGGCGATGCCGTCGACGTGATCATGTGGAACGACCTCGACCGGCTCGAGAAGCGCCTGCGCCGCGGAGACGTCGCCGGCATCATCATGGAACCGATCATGTGCAACCAGAACGTGATCGTTCCCGATCCCGGCTATCTGGAAGGCGTGCGCCGGATCTGCACCGAGACCGGCACCATCCTGATCTTCGACGAGGTCATCACCGGCTTCCGGGTCGCGCCCGGCGGCGCGCAGGCGTTGCTGGGCGTCACGCCCGACCTCACCGTGTTCGGCAAGGCCATCGCCAACGGTTTGCCCGTCGCCGCCATCGTCGGCAAGGCCGAGCTGATGGACCTGATGATCACGCGCCGCGTCATGCACGGCGGTACGTATAACGCGCACCCGCTGGGGATGGCCGCCACGGTCGCCACGCTGAAGGCGCTGGCGGACGGGTCCGTCCATGCCCGCATCGCCGTGCAGGGCAAGCGCCTGATGGAGGGCTTCCAGCGCATCCTGCGACGAGCGGCAGGTGACGGCCCGCGTGCAGGGGCTGCCGCAGGTCTTCCACGTCACCCTGGGCCGCCGGGATCCCATCCACGGCTACCGCGACCAGGTCACGGCCGACAAGGCCGGCTATGTCAGGCTTACCACGGCTCTCCTGGGGCACGGCGTGCGCGCGCTGGAACGCGGCGCGTGGTTCATGTCCACGGCGCACGACGAGGCCGTGGTCGATGCCACGCTCGTCGCGTTCGAACGGGCTGTGGGAGAGGCGTTGACCTAAGCTGTCGTACGCCTGCTGGCGCGGTCTGCACGTGCTCTGGATTGGTCGCTCATAGCGCGGCCAGTTCCTGCATGACCGCACGGAATCGCTGTGCGATGGCCTCGCGCTTGTGGTGCCTGCCGCCTGCGACAAGCTTCCGGCCCTCGACCCAGACGGAATTGATGGCGGCGTTCCCTCCGACGAAGATCCAACTGTCCACAAGGCCGTCGCTGTCTCGTCCAGCGAGGGCGGGGTGCTCGCGTATCCAGCGAAATCAGGTTTGCGGGCGAGCCGCTCGAAATGGCAGCCGCTTCGCAGCCAAGCGCGGCGGATCCGCCCGTCACGGCTGCGGCGAACAGCGTCCGGCCGGTGGACGCGCCAGGAGTAGCGATCACGTTGCGGGAGCGCGAGGCGAGGCGCTGCGAATATTCGAGCTGGCGCAACTCGTCGGCGACGCCGATCAGGACGTTGGAATCCGAGCCGATGCCGAACCGGCCGCCGGCCGCCATGAAGCGCGGGAGCGTCGAACATGCCGTCGCCGAGATTGGCCTCGGTGATCGGGCAGAGCCCGGCCACCGCGCCGGTATGCGGCCATGGATGCAGTCTCGCCCGGCGTCATGTGCGTCGCGTGGATCAGGCACCAGCGCTCGTCGACCGGCGCGTGATCGAGCAGCCACTCGACCGGCCGCGCGCCGGACCAGGCGAGGCAGTCCTCGACCTCCTTCACCTGCTCGGCGACATGGATGTGGATCGGCCAGGCAGCCGGCGAGCGCGACGACGCCGGCGAGTTCGTCCGGCGTGACCGCGCGCAGGCTGTGCGGCGCGACGCCGACCAGCGCATCGGGCAGGCCGGCAACGGCCGCGCGGCTGGCCTCGAGCAGCCGGGCGATAGCGATCGAGATCGTTGATGAAGCGGCGCTGGCCCGGCGCCGGCGGCGCGCCGCCGAAGCCGGCGTGGGCGTAGAACACCGGCAGCAGGGTCAGGCCGATGCCGGTCGCGCGCGGCGGCCGCGATGCGCTCCGCCATCTCGCCGAGTCGGCATAGGGCCGGCCGTCCGCGATCGTGGTGCAGATAGTGGAACTCGCCGACGCGGCTGAAGCCGGCCTCCAGCATCTCGACATAGAGCTGCGCCGCGACCGCCTCGACCTCGGCGGCGTCATGGTCAGGGCGAAGCGGTACATCGACCTCGCGCCAGCGTCCAGAAGCTGTCCGTCGGCCGGCCCGCGCCTCTCCGCCAGCCCCGCCATGCCGCGCTGGAAGGCGTGGCTGTGCAGGTTGGGCATGGCCGGCAGCAGGACGGCGGCGCGCTCGTCGCCGGGCGCGGCCGGAGCGCCGGCCTCGACGCGCGGCGATCCGGCCGCCGTCGATCGTCACGCGCACGTCTCGGCGCCAGCCCTGCGGCGTCAGCGCCTGCTCGGCGTGGATGTGGCAGCACGGGACCTCCGGCGGATATCGGAACGAGCTTGCGTCGACAATCGATATGTCTGATACATCTATGCGCGATTGCCGACCGTAGATAGCTCCAGGCAGAGACTTGCCGATGACTTCCGCACCGTGTCCGATGACGGCTCGGTCCGGCGAAAAGCGCGCACGGCTCTGGACGCAATGCGCGGCTCGCCACCATCGCGCCGGGCCGGCCCGGCCTCGGCATCGTCGAGGACGGCGCGGTCGCTGGCGCGGCGACGGCCGCATCGTCTTCGCCGGGCCCGCGAGGCGAACTGCCGCATGCCGAGCGCGGACGGCGCCGAGATCATCGACTGCGAGGGCCGCTGGATCACGCCCGGGCCTGATCGACTGCCACACCCACCTCGTCCATGCCGGCAACCGCGCGCACGAGTTCGAGATGCGGCTGGCCGGGCGCGACCTACGAGGAGATCGCGCGGGCCGGCGGCGGCATCGTCTCCTCCGTCGCGGCACTGCGGGCGGCGAGCGAGGACGACCTCGTTCGCGAGACCCTGCCGCGGCTCGATGCGCTGATCGCCGAGGGCGTCACCACGGTCGAGATCAAGTCCGGCTACGGGCTCGACCTCGCCAACGAGCGCAAATCGCTGCGCGCCGCGCGCCGGCTCGGCGCTGAGCGGCCGGTCAGCGTCGCCACGACCTTCCTCGGCGCGCATGCGCTGCCGCCGGAAATGGGCGGCGACAAGGACGCGCTACATCGACCTCGTCGCTGACGAGATGATGCCCGCGCATCGCCGCCGAGGGGCTTGCCGACGCCGTCGACGGCTTCTGCGAGGGCATCGCCTTCTCGCCGGCGCAGATCGAGCGCGTGTTCGCGGCGGCGCGTGCGCTCGGCCTGCCGGTCAAGCTCCACGCCGACCAGCTTTCCAACCTCGGCGGCGCGGCGCTCGCCGCCGCGCTTCGGCGCGCTTGTCGGCCGATCACCTCGAATACACCGACGAGGCCGGCGCCGCCGCCATGGCCGCGGCAGGCACGGTCGCGGTGCATCCTGCCCGGCGCCTTCTACTTCATCCGCGAGACGCAGAAGCCGCCGGTCGAGCTGTTCCGCCGGCACGGCGTGCCGATGGCGATCGCGACCGACTGCAATCCCGGCACGTCGCCGCTGACCTCGCTGCTGCTGACGATGAACATGGCGGCGACGCTTGTTCCGCATGACGGTGGACGAGTGCCTCGCCGGCGTGACGCGCGAGGCGGCCCGCGCGCTGGGCCTGCAGGATCGATGACCGGCACGCTGGAGGCCGGCAAGGCCGCCGACCTCGCGATCTGGGACATCGAGCGCCCGGCCGAGCTCGTCTACCGCATGGGCTTCAATCCGCTTCACGCCCGCATCTGGAGAGGCCGATGACAGCGATCGTGCTGACGCCGGGCGACGTTCCGCTCGCCGACCTGGCGCGCGATCTATCGAAGGCGCGGCGCCGTCGCTCGATCCCTCCTGCCGCCGCGACCGTGGCCGGGAGCGCGGCAGCCGTGGAGCGCATTCGTCGCCAAGGGCGAGCCCGTCTACGGCATCAACACCGGCTTCGGGAAGCTCGCCAGCGTGCGCATCGCGGACGCGCGATCTCGCGACGCTGCAGCGCAACATCGTGCTCTCGCATGCGGCCGGCGTCGGCGAGCCGATGCCCGTGCCGGTCGCGCGGCTGATGATGGCGCTGAAGCTCGCCAGCCTCGCCCAGGGCGCCTCGGGCGTGCGCCCGGCAACGCTGGCGCTGCTGGAGGCGCATGCTGGCGCAAGGCGTCATCCCGGTCGTCCCCGCGCAGGGCTCGGTCGGCGCATCGGGCGACCTCGCGCCGCTCGCCCACATGGCGGCGGTCGATGATCGGCGTCGGCGAGGTCGTTCACCGCGCGATGGCCGCATGCCGGCGCGCGAGGCGCTCGCGGCGGCCGGGCTTGCGCCGGTCGTGCTCGGCCCGAAGGAAGGGCTGGCCCTGCTCAACGGCACGCAGTTCTCGACCGCCTAGCGCTCGCCGGCCTGTTCGAAGCGGAGACGCTGTTGCAGGCGGCGCTGGTCACCGGCGCGCTGTCGACGGACGCGGCGAGGGGCTCCGACGCGCCGTTCGACCCGCGCATCCATGCGCTGCGCGGCCACCGCGGCCAGATCGAGACGGCGGCCGCGCTGCGCGCGCTGATGGCCGGCAGCGCCGATCCGCGCCTCGCACCTCGATCGGCGACGAGCGCGTGCAGGACCCCTACTGCCTGCGCTGCCAGCCGCAGGTGATGGGCGCGGTGCTCGACCTGCTGCGGCAGGCCGCGTCGACGCTGGCGACCGAGGCCAACGGCGTCTCCGACAATCCGCTGATCTTCGCCGAGACGGACGAGGCGCTGTCGGGCGGCAATTTCCACGCCGAGCCGGTCGCCTTCGCCGCCGACATGATCGCGATGGCGGTCTGCGAGATCGGCTCGCTCGCCGAGCGGCGCATCGCCATGCTGGTCGACCCGGCGCTGTCGGGCCTGCCGGCCTTCCTCACGCCGAAGCCGGGCCTGAACTCGGGCTTCATGATCCCGCAGGTCACGGCGGCGGCGCTGGTGTCGGAGAACAAGCAGCGCGCCTATCCGGCCAGCGTCGATTCCATCCCCACCTCCGCCAACCAGGAGGACCATGTGTCGATGGCGGCGCACGGCGCGCGCCGGCTGGTGGCGATGGCCGAGAACGCCATGGCCGTGATCGGCATCGAGCTTCTTGCCGCCGCGCAGGGCTGCGACTTCCACGCGCCGCTCGCCTCCAGCCCGCCGCTGGAAGCCGTGCGCGCCCTGCTGCGCGCAACGCGTGCCGCACCTCGACGACGACCGCCACCTGCATCCCGACATGCAGGCGGCGATCGCGCTCGTGCGGGCGGGCGCGATCTCGCGGCAGCCGTCAGCGGCGTCGCGCTTCCCGCGATCTCGTGAGAACGGCCATGACGCATCCGTCCTGGCTGACGGTGACGCGAGCGCGACGCGCCGCTGATCGTCAGCCTTCCGCATACCGGCACTGGATCCCGATGGGGCTGGAGCCGCGCCTCGTCTCGCCTGGCTCGCGCGCAAGGACGCCGACTGGTGGATCGACCGGCTCTACGCCTTCGCCGCCGCGCTCGGCGCCACCATGGTGCACACGGCGATCTCGCGCACGGTGATCGACGTGAACCGCGATCCCTCCGGCGCCTCGCTCTATCCGGGGCAGGCGACGACCGGCCTGTGCCCGCCGACCACGTTCGACGGCGAGCCGCTCTATCGCGCAGGCGAGGAGCCCGGCGACGGCCGAGATCGCCGAGCGGCGCGCCGCCTATTTCGATCCCTATCACGCGGCGCTGCCGGACCGAGATCGCGCGGCTGCGCGCCCGCCATGCGCGCGTCGTGCTCTATGACTGCCACTCCATCCGCTCCGTCATTCCCCGGCTGTTCGATGGCGAATTGCCCGTCTTCAACATCGGCACCAATGGCGGGCGCGAGCTGCGATCGGCGCGCTCGAGCGACGCGGTGCGCGAGATCGCTGCGATCGCTCGGGCCGCACGTCGCGTCGTGAACGGCCGGTTCAAGGGCGGCTGGATCACCCGCGCCTACGGCCGGCCCGAAGCCGGCGTGCACGCCCTCCAGATGGAACTCGCCTGCCGCGGCTACATGCGCGAACCGCGTCGGCCCGGTCACCGACGGAACCTGGCCGACGCCTTACGACGCCGCATTTCGCCGAGCCGCTGCAAGCCACGCTGACGCGGGTCCTGGAGACCGCGCTCGACTTCGCCCGCACCTGAGTGCTGCCCGCCCAACCGCGAGAACACGCCATGACCATGACTCCGCCTCGACAATAGCCGCATCATCCGCGCCGCGCGCGGCACGCGCTGACCGCCAAGAGCTGGCTGACCGAAGCGCCGCTGCGCATGCTGATGAACAACCTCGACCCCGAGGTGGCCGAGAGGCCCGGCGAGCTCGTGGTCTATGGCGGCATCGGCCGCGCGGCGCGCGACTGGGAGAGCTTCGACCGCATCGTCGCCACCCTGCAAGCGGCTCGAAGGCGACGAGACGCTGCTGGTGCAGTCGGGCAAGCCGGTCGGCGTGTTCCGCACCCATGCGGACGCGCCGCGCGTGCTGATCGCCAACTCCAACCTCGTGCCGCACTGGGCGACGTGGGACCACTTCCACGAGCTCGATCGCAAGGGCCTGATGATGTACGGCCAGATGACGGCCGGCTCCTGGATCTATATCGGCACGCAGGGCATCGTGCAGGGCACCTACGAGACCTTCGTCGAGGTCGGCCGCCGGCACTATGGCGGCGACCTCTCGGGCCGCTGGATCCTGACCGCCGGCCTCGGCGGCATGGGCGGCGCGCAGCCGCTGGCCGCGACCATGGCCGGGCGCCTCGTGCCTCGCCGTCGAATGCCAGCCGAGTCGCGCATCGAGATGCGGCTGAAGACCGGCTATCTCGACGCCGAGGCCGACACGATCTCGACGAGGCGCTGGCGATCATCGAGCGCGTCCTGCCGCGACGAAGAAGCCGGTCTCGGTCGGCCTGCTCGGCAACGCCGCCGAGATCTTCCCGGAACTGGTGCGCCGCGGCGTGCAGGCCGGACGCCGTCACCGACCAGACCTCGGCGCATGATCCGATCAACGGCTACCTGCCGAAGGGCTGGACGCTGGCGCAATGGGAAGAGCGGCGCGAGCGCGACCCGAAGGCGGTCGAGCAAGGCGGCCAAGCGCGTCGATGGCCGATGCACGTGCGCGCCATGCTGGATTTCCACCGCATGGGCGTGCCGACGCTCGACTACGGCAACAACATCCGCCAGATGGCGAAGGAGGAGGGCGTCGCCGACGCCTTCGATTTCCCCGGCTTCGTGCCGGCCTATATCCGCCCGCTGTTCTGCCGCGGCATCGGCCCGTTCCGCTGGGCGCGCTTTCGGGCGACCCGGAGGACATCTACCGCACCGACGCGAAGGTGAAGGAGCTGCTGCCCGACAACGCGCATCTGCACAACTGGCTCGACATGGCGCGCAAGCGCATCAACTTCCAGGGCCTGCCGGCGCGCATCTGCTGGGTGGGGCTGGGCGACCGGCACCGGCTCGGCCTCGCCTTCAACGAGATGGTGGCGAGGGGCGAGCTGAAGGCGCCCGATCGTGATCGGCCGCGACCATCTCGATTCCGGCTCGGTCGCCTCGCCCAACCGCGAGACCGAGGCCATGAAGCGACGGCTCCGACGCGGTGTCCGACTGGCCGCTGCTGAACGCGCTGCTCAACTGCGCCTCGGGCGCGACCTGGGTGTCGCTGCACCATGGCGGCGGCGTCGGCATGGGCTTCTCGCAGCACTCCGGCATGGTCGTCGTCTGCGACGGCACGCCCGAGGCCTCGGCGCCGCGTCGGCCGCGTGCTGTGGAACGACCCGGCCACCGGCGTCATGCGCCATGCCGATGCCGGCTACGAGACCGCGCTCGACTGCGCGCGCGAGAACGGGCTCGACCTGCCGGGCATCCTGGGACTCTAGGCGCGATGCACCGTCGTGCGGTAATCAGGCGCCGTTTCGACCGGAGGGATCATGGTCCATCGGAAGTCTGTTGCGGCGGGTGGTCGAAGGTGTTGACGACGATCTTCGCCAGCAATACGGACAAAGTCTCACGCTCGCCTGCCGTGAGCGGTGACAGCATGTCCTCCTGACCCCCCACAAAGCGGGGTAGCGTCTCAGCGAAGATAGCGCGGCCCTCTGCGGTCAGTGTGAGCAGGAAGCTGCGCCTATCCAGGGTGTCCCTGTGGCGCTCGACGATGCCGCGCTTCTCGAGACTGTGGATGGCCCTGCTAAGCGTGTTCTTCGGGAACCCATAAGACATGCCGATGTCCCGAGCTGTGACCATATCGCGCAGGCCCAGCGCGTAAATCACCGCGACTTGCGGCCGGAGAAGGCCGTATTCCTTCTCGACCCACCCATAGAGCGGGATGTTGTAGCGCAGCGACAGATAGTTGATGCGGAACGAAAACCAGCACGGATTGTCCCAGAGGCGCGCGGTGGTGACCGCGTCGAGACCGAACTGGTCCACATCGGCGGGGCGCCCAGGCACGGTGATAGACAGGCTGGCAGGCCGCGTGGGCACCGTTGCCGCAGGATCGGACGGGGCCGTAGGCTTAGGCGGAACAACAGGTTTGGTCGTGAACTGGGTCATGCTCTGTCGCTGGCCGAAGCTGCCGGAACTTGAGACATTAAAAGTTCCATCTGGAACTTGACGCGTCGTGCGTCCGTGGTCAAGCTATGATCAACGGTCGCCAACCCCAACCGGCGTCATGAGTGCCGGTTCTCAGGCGACCTTCGACAACCGGGAGAGATCATTGATGCAACACGTGTTGAAGAGGTCCATAGCGGCCGCCGTCCTGTCGACCACGATCCTGGGAAGCTTCGGCGTCGCCGCCCTTGCGCAGACGCTGAATGTCGGCACCCGCGCCGGCCCTGACTCCATCGATCCGCACTTCACGGCGTCGGGCACGCACGCCGAGGCGCTGAAGCACGTGTTCGACACGCTGGTCTGGTCCGGCGACAAGCTGCAGATCGAGCCGCGCCTTGCCGAGAGCTGGAAGGCCATCGACCACGACGACCTGGGAGTTCAAGCTCCGCAAGGGCGTCAAGTTCCACGATGGCTCGGACTTCACGGCCGAGGACGTGAAGTTCTCGATCGAGCGCATCCCGACCGTCTCCGGGCCCAACCCGACGACGATCTACGTCCGCCGCATCAAGGAGACGAAGATCCTCGATCCGCACACGATCCAGATCGTGACGGATGGTCCGGCTCCGACGCTGCCGAACGACTTCATCCGCCTGTTCATCGTGTCGTCCAAGGCCGCCGCCGGCCTCACCAAGGACAACGCCAACGAGGCGTTCAACACGGGCAAGGCCGCCATCGGCACCGGCCCCTACAAGTTCGTCTCCTGGACGCCCAAGGAGCAGCTCGTCCTCGAGCGCTTCGACGGCTACTGGGGCGGCGAGCAGCCCTGGCAGCGCGTGGTCCGCAAGGAAATCCCGAACGACGCCAGCCGCGTCGCGCAGCTTCGCGCCGGGCAGGTGGACATGATCGTCCGCGTGCCGGCCGCCGACGTGCCCACGCTGGAGCGCGAGAGCAGCCTCACCATCGTCAAGGGCGACACGGTCTACGTGTTCTACGCCGAGTTCGACATGCGCGAAAAGCCGCCGCAGATCACGGCGAAGGACGGCTCGGCCCTGCCCGGCCAACCCGTTCCGCGATCCAGCGCGTCCGCGAGGCCGTCGATCTCGCGATCGACCGCGGGGCGCTTGGCCGAAGTGGCGATGGAAGGCCTCGGCAAGCCCGCCAGCCAGCTCGTGACGCCGGGCATCTTCGGCTTCAACGACAAGCTGCAGGTGACCAAGCCCGACATCGCCAAGGCCAAGGAGCTGCTGACGGCGGCCGGCTATCCGAACGGCTTCAAGGTGACGTTCAGCTTCACCAACGACCGCCTTCCCGGCGACCGCGCCGTCGGCACCGCCGTCGCGCAGATGCTGGCGCGCATCGGCATCGAGGTGAACGCCAACGCCCAGCCGGGCGCGGTGCTCTTCCCGGCCCGTACGCGCGGCGACCTCTCCTTCGTCATGTCGGGCTGGGGCACGCTGACGGGCGAGGCGAACTATACGCTCTCGTCGCTGATGCACTCCAACGCGCCGCAGCTCAAGCTCGGTGCGTTCAACTGGCGCGGCTACAACAACCCCGAGATGGACAAGATGCTGCAGGCCGCGGCCGATCGAGATGGACGACGGCAAGCGCCGCGCGCTGCTCGAGGACGCCAATGCACTGTCCATCAAGGACCGTCCGCTGATCCCGCTCGCCGCGGTGTCGTCGGCCTGGGCCTGCGCAAGGACAAGGTGAAGATGCTGCGCACGCGCTCCGACGAGGACAGCCTCGCCATGGACATCGCGCCCGCCAAGTAAGCGCTGTCACCGCGCCGCCCGAAGCTGCACGCAGCTTCGGGCGAGCGGCCTGACGCGATCAGGTTGAATTCCGCTCCAGTCGCCGGCCGCGGGTGAGCCTTCGGGGTCGCCCGCGTCTGCTTTCGAAACCGCGTCCGCCGGGACGTGCCGAACGGGGCCTCATGCTCGGCTTCATCATCCAGCGCCTTCTGCAGGCGATGCTCGTCATGCTCGCCATGTCGGCGATCGTGTTCGTCGGCGTCTACGCGATCGGCAATCCGATCGACGTCATCATCTCGCCCGACGCCACGCAGGATATCCGCGCCCTAGCCATCTCGCGCTACGGGCTCGACCGGCCGCTCTACGAGCAGTATTTCGTCTTCCTGCGCAATCTGCTGCGCGGGGACATGGGCCGCTCCTTCGTTTTCGGCATGCCGGTGGTGCAGCTCATCATGAGCCGACTGCCCGCGACGCTCGAACTCACGCTGATCGCCGTCATCGGCGCGACGCTGATCGGCGTGCCGCTCGGCATCTATGCCGGCTACAAGCCCGACAGCATCGCCGCCAAGTCGATCATGACCATCTCGATCCTCGGCTTTTCCGTGCCGACCTTCTGGGTGGGGCTGATCCTCATCCTCACCTTCGCCGTCGCGCTGGGCTGGCTCCCGGCCGGCGGGCGCGGGCCGACAGGTCGCGGTGTTCGGCGTCGAGTGGAGCTTCCTCACGCTCGACGGCTGGAAGCACCTCGCGCTGCCCGCCTTCAACCTCGCGCTCTTCAAGTTCGCGCATGATGGTGCGCCTGTCGCGCGCCGGGACGCGTGAGCTGATGCTGTCCGACACCGTGAAGTTCGCACGCGCCGCAGGCCTGTCCGACGCCACCATCCTGCGCCGGCATGTGCTGAAGCTGATCTCGATCCCGTTCGTCACCATTTTCGGGCTGGAGTTCGGCTCCACGTTGGCCTTCGCGGTCGTCACCGAGACGATCTTCTCCTGGCCCGGCGTCGGCAAGCTCATCATCGACAGCATCAACTCGCTCGACCGGCCGGTGATGGTCGCCTATCTCGTGCTCGTCGCGGCCTTGTTCGTGACCATCAACGTCGCCGTCGATCTCGTCTACGCCCTGCTCGATCCGCGACTGCGGCCGGGAGCACGCTCATGAGCGCCGCCGTCTCCCCGCTCGCGCGCGGCCTGGCGCGAGTTCCGCGAGAACCGCATCGCCATGCGTGGCCCTGGGTGTCGTGCTGGTGATCGTCGTCGCGGCGCTGCTCGCGCCCTGGATCACGCCGCAGAACCCCTATGACATCGCCAATCTCAGCCTGATGGACGCGCGTCGCCCCCCGGGCTTCGTCGGTTCGAACGGCTATGTTCACGTGCTCGGCACGGACGCGAACGGCCGCGACCTGCTCTCCGCCATCCTCTACGGGCTTCGCATCTCGCTGCAGATGGGCCTGATGGCCGGCCTCGTGGCGCTGGTCATAGGTGGCACGCTCGGCATCATCGGCCGCCTATGCCGGCGGGCGTATCGAGACGGTGATCATGCGCATCGTTGACCTGCAGCTCTCGTTCCCCGCCATCCTGCTTGCCCTCGTGCTGGTGGCGCTGCTGGGGCAGGGCAAGACGCAGCTCACCGCCGCGCTGGTCGCCGCGCAATATGCCTACTTCGCCCGCACCGCCTATGGCGCGGCCTCCCCGAGCGCCGCAAGGACTATGTGGAAGCGGCGCTGGCCATCCCGCTCGGCGGCCGCCGCATCGTCTTCCGCCATATCCTGCCCAACGTCATGCCGCCGCTGATCGTGGTCGCGACGGTGCAGATCGCCAACGCCATCTCGCTGGAGGCGACTTTGTCCTTCCTCGGGCTCGGATTGCCGGTGACGGAGCCGTCGCTCGGCATGCTCATTTCCAACGGCTTCCAGTACATGATGTCCGGCCGCTACTGGATCTCGATCTACCCCGGCATCGCGCTGATCGTGCTCATCGTCGGCATCAATCTCGTCGGCGACCAGATCCGCGACCAGTTCAATCCGAGACTGAAGCGATGAGCCGCCCTTTGCTCGAGGTCACGGACCTCGCGACGCATTTCTTCACGCGCGGCGGCGTCGTGAAGGCGGTGGACGGCATCTCGTTCACGCTGGAGGCCGGCAAGGTCGTTGGCCTTGTCGGCGAGTCCGGCTCGGGCAAATCGGTGACCGGCTATTCGCTGCTCGGCCTCGTCGATCCGCCTGGCCGCGTGGTGTCCGGCTCGGTGATGTTCGAGGGGCAAGACCTCACCAGGCTCGATGGCCAGGCGCTGCGCACCGTCCGCGGCCGGCGTATCTCGATGGTGTTCCAGGACGCGACGTCGACGCTCAACCCCGTGCTCACCGTCGGCGACCAGATGATGCTGGCCGTCCATGCTCACCAGCGCGTGTCGGACAAGGCCGGCCGCGCGCTGGCGCTGGAGGCGTTGGGTAAGGTCGGCATTCCCGATCCCGGCTCGCGTCTCAAGGCATATCCGCACCAGCTTTCCGGCGGCATGCGCCAGCGCGTCGCCATTGCCATCGCGCTGCTGCACCGGCCCGCGCTCGTCATCGCCGACGAGCCCACGACTGCGCTCGACGTGTCCGTGCAGGCGCAGATCATCCACGAGATGCGCGAGCTGGTGCGCACGTCCGGCACCGCCGTGATCTGGATCACGCACGATCTCGCCACCGTCTCCAGCCTCGCCGACGACATCCTCGTCATGTATGCCGGCCGCGTCGTCGAGGCGGGGCCGACGCGCACCATCCTGCGCGATCCGCGCCATCCCTATACGCAGGGGCTCCTCGACAGCGTGCCGAGCCGCAATACGCCCGGCGGGGACCTGCCGCAAATCCCTGGCTCGACGCCCTCGCTGCTGAGCCTGCCGCCCGGCTGCCCGTTCGCCCCGCGCTGCCATGCCGCGACGACGGCCTGCGAGGTCATGCCCCGCCGCGAGCTTCGACGGCATACGCAGCTTCCGCTGCCACAATCCCAGGGGGATAGCCGCATGAGCGCGCCCATCCTCGAACTCGATGATGTCTCCAAGCGCTTCGATCCTCGCCTGACGATGGGCGACCGCATCGCCGCCCGCCTCGGCGGAGACGTGGAGACGCGCAGCGTGCAGGCCGTGCGCGCCGTCAGCCTCGCGCTCTCCAAAGGCGAGACTTTGGGCCTCGTCGGCGAGTCCGGCTGCGGCAAGTCCACCCTGGGGCGGATCGCGGCTGGCATCATGCGGCCCACCTCGGGCGCCGTCCGCCTCGACGGCAAGTCCGTGATGGACGCGTCAGGCGCCAAGCTGACCACGCGCATCCAGACCGTGTTCCAGGATCCGTTCGCCTCGCTCAATCCGCGCATCAAGGTCGGCGAGACGATCTGCCGAGGGCCCCATCGCGCATGGCTTCGTCCCCGCCGCGCAAGGGCATCGCCTACGCGGCGGAATGGCTCGACCTCGTGGGGCTCGACCCCAGCTACGCCCAGCGCTACCCGCACCAGTTCTCCGGCGGCCAGCGGCAGCGCATCGCCATTGCCCGGGCGCTCGCCATGAAGCCGGACGTCCTGATCTGCGACGAGCCCGTCGCCTCGCTCGACGTGTCGATCCAGGCGCAGATCATCAACCTGCTGCTGAAGCTTCGGCGCGAGCTCGGTCTCACCTATCTCTTCATCAGCCACGACCTCGGCGTCGTCCGTCACATCAGCGAGCGCGTGGCGATCATGTATCTCGGGCGCATCGTCGAGATCGGCGACACGGCGGAACTCTACCGCACGCCGCGCCACCCCTACACGCAGGCGCTGCTCGCCAGCGTGCCGCGGCTCGTCACCAGCGACAGCGACCTCGCCGAATTCCGCCCCATCGCGGGCGAGATCCCGTCTCCGCTCGCGCCGCCGTCGGGCTGCGCGTTCCATACGCGCTGCATCCACGCCGGCCCGCGCTGCAGCGCGGAGACGCCCGCCCTCGTTCCCGGCACCGCCGAGCGCCCGGTCGCCTGCCACCTCTATACGGGTGGCGTAGGCCTCGCCGCGTAACGCATGGCGCTTCCAGAAAGCCCCCGGCGAGGTTAACTCTCGTCCAGCGCACGTCGAACGCCACCGGGCCGTACGCTTGAGGGAGCCGTCGATGAACCCAGCCGATGACACGCACGCCGCCTCGCCGCCGGCCGGCTGGGTGGTCAGGCTGCGGGATCTCTACGAGGGCGACACGGCGGATGCGCACCGCTTCCGCTACGGGCTGCTTGTCTTCGACCTCGTGACTGTTCTCTTCATCATCGTCACGTCTTTCTTACCGCGTACGTCCACGCTGGAGGCGCTCGATGTCCTGTTCGGGCTGGGCATCCTTGCCGACATCGCAGGTCGCATGATCGTCAGCCAGCACCGCTGGAAGGACCTGCTCCATCCCATCACGTTGGTCGATTTCGTAGCGCTGGCATCCTTTCTCGCGCCCATCGCGGGGGAGGGCGCCGGCTTCCTGCGCGTGTTGCGCACCCTGCGCCTTCTTCGCAGCTATCGCCTGCTCGCCCGGCTGCGGCAGGACAGCGTGTTCTTCGCGCGCTACGAGGAAGTAATCTTCGCTATCCTCAATCTCGCGGTGTTTATCTTCGTAATGACCGCCATCGTCTACGAGACGCAGTACCGCTCGAACCCGCACATCCTGAATTACGCCGACGCGCTCTACTTCACCGTCACGGCGCTCACCACGACGGGCTTTGGCGACATCACCCTGCCGGGCACCAGCGGGCGGTTGATTTCGGTGGTCATCATGATCTTCGGCGTCACGCTGTTCCTGCGCCTGGCGCAAGTGCTGTTCCGGCCGAACAAGGTGCGCTTTCCGTGCCCCACCTGCGGCCTCCAGCGCCACGACCCCGACGCTGTACACTGCAAGGCCTGCGGTTCAATTCTGAACATTCCAGACGAAGGGAGCGACTGACGCATTGAGGATGCGGATTGTCCCGCCACGCGACACAGTGCCTCATGCCGTTGTTGGGGAAGTGCAGACCAACATTCGCCTGTACCAAGCGCATTTTCCCTGACATTCTCCTCCATTCATAAGGGGGCGACAGGTATGATCCGGATTACGAAGAAGCTGGCTTTTGCGTTCACGGCGCTTGTTCTCGGCTCAACGGCTAGCCTTGCGCAGCAGCCCGCCACCCTGGTCGTGCCGCAGCTCGGCGAGCCCAAGACGCTGAGCCCGAACTTCGCGTCCGACTCGCTGGGCTTCGCGCCGACCTCCAACGTCTACAGCCATCTCGTCGCGATCGACTGGGGCGTCAACAAGGGCACCGGCGCCTATGGCGACCTGGCCGAGAGCTGGACGCACCAGCGAGGACGGCAAGACCGTCACCTTCAAGCTGAACAAGAACGCAAAGTGGCATGACGGCAAGCCGGTCACCGCGCAGGACGTGAAGTTCACCTTCGACACGATCATCCGCAAGAAGTACCCGGCCTATCGTCGTCCTGAAGAACGTGAAGGAGATCACGGTCCCCGACGACCACACCGTGGTGCTGCACCTGATCGATGCCGAGGTCGGCTTCGTGCCGATGCTGGCGCAGGTCTCCACCTGGACGGCGAAGATCTATCCCAAGCATCTGTGGGAGGGGCAGGACGGCTTCGACACCGGACCGCTGGTCAACGCGCCGATCGGCTCCGGCCCGTTCAAGTTTTCGCGCTGGGAGAAGGGCGGCCTCGTCGAGCTCGAGGCCAACAAGGACTATTTCCGCGGCGCGCCCAAGGTCGACCGGCTGGTGTTCCGCCAGATCACCGACGTGAACGTCGCGCGCGCCGAGTTCGACAGCGGCCGGCTCCAGTTCCTGAACTACGAGTACGCGCCGCCGCTCGCCGAGATCCCGGCGCTGCAGCGCGACCCCAAGGTGAAGGTCGTGTTCACGCCTTCGCATTTCAGCCGCGACATCCAGCTCAACCTGAAGAAGGCGCCGCTCGACAAGCTGCAGGTGCGCCAGGCGATCGCCCATGCGATCGACCGCGACGCCATGAACAAGCTCGCCTTCAGCGGGCTCTGGAAGCCCGGCGATCAACGCCAGCGTCGAGAGCCAGGGCGAACTGATCAACCGCGACGCGAAGTTCCCGGCCTTCGACAAGGCGAAGGCCGAGAAGCTGCTCGACGAGGCGGGGCTGCCGCGCGGCGCGGGCGGCTGGCGCTTCGACATGTCCGTGACCAACCCGAACTTCCCGGACTGCAAGGCCATGATGGAGGTGCTGGTGCAGCAGCTCCGCCAGGTCGGCATCAACGCGAAGCTCGAGCAGTTCGACCAGGCGACCTGGTTCCGCCGGCAGGCCGAGAAGCAGTTCGACATCTCCTGCTACTTCACCCGCTACGGACCCGACCCGGACGCCTTCCGCGAGCACTTCATGACGGGCGGCGGGCGCAACAACATGAGCTACTCGAACCCCGAGCTCGACGCAGCTGGCCCAGAAGGCCGCGACGCTGCAGCGACAAGGAGGAGCGGCGCAAGATCTATCACCGCATCCAGGAGATCATCGTCACCGATCTGCCCTACATCAACCTGTTCAACGAGCAGAAGACGACGCTCATCCGCGCCGGCTGGTCCGGCTTCAACACCGAGCCGGAGGCCTTCGACAAGGCCGTGACCTGGTTCGGCTACTACACCGTGACGCCGCCGGGACGGTGATCAGACCCGCGGAAGCCCGGCAGCGCACGGCGCGGCGTTGCGCGCATGGTGGCAAGCAGGTCGGGTCCGGTCGTGAGACGCTACCTGCTGCTGCGGGTGCTTCAGCTCGTGCCCGTCACGCTCGTCGTCATCGTGCTGAACTTCCTGCTGGTGCATCTCGCGCCGGGCGACGTCTCGATCATCCTCGCCGGCGACAGCGCCGACCCCGCCTATCTCGCCAGTCATCCGCGAACGCTACGGCCTCGACCGGCCGTTCCTGGAGCAGCTCTGGCGCTATCTCGTCCAGGTCGGCTCGGGCGATCTCGGCGTTTCCTTCCGCTCGCGCGAGCCGGTGTTCGCCGAGATCATGTCGCGCGTTCCGGCCACCCTCCTGCTCGTCGGCACGAGCCTTGGCCTATCCGTGGTCCTCGGCACGCTGATCGGCGCCTGGATCGCGCGCCGGCCGGGCTCGGCGCTGGACAGCTCCGTCAGCGCGCTGGCCGTCGCCCTGTTCAGCATGCCGGTGTTCTGGCTCGGCCTGATGCTGGTCCTGCTCTTCGCGGTGCGAATTGCAGGTCCTGCCCGCGATGGGAATGGCGAGCGTCGACGGGCCGCGCGACGGGGCTCGGCCGCGTGCTCGACGTCGCGCAGCACATGGTCCTGCCGGTGCTCGCGCTGACGCACGGTCTCGCTCGGCCAATATGTCCGCCTGTCGCGCAGCGCCGTCGCCGAGGTGATGGGCGAAGAGCTACATCACGACGGTGCGCGCCATCGGCTTTCCCGGAGCGCACGATCCTGCATGCACTACGCGCTGCGCAACGCGCTGCTGCCCGTCGTCACCGTGCTCGGCCTGCAGCTCGGCCTCGTGCTGACGGGCGCGGTGCTGACCGAGACCGTGTTCTCGTGGCCCGGTCTCGGGCGGCTGATCTACGACGCGATCCTGGCGCGCGACACGCCCGTCATCATGGGCGCCTTCATCGTCATGTCCGTGACGGTCGCGCTTCGCCTCGCTGCTGACCGACCTCGTCTACGCGGCGCTCGATCCCGAGGGTGAAGCTGTCGTGACCGGCGCGTCTGCTCGTCGGCCCTTCGCTCGCGCGTTCGTCGCTCGATGCTCAGCGTCGCTGCGATCGTCGCCTTGGCGGTGTTCCTCGCGGTGCTAGCGCCCTGTCCTGCCGCTTGGCCGACCCGAACGCGATGGACCGCGCAGCCCTACCTTCGCCGCCGGGCGCGGAGCACTGGCTCGGCACCGACAATTTCGGCCGCGACGTCTTCTCGCGCCTCGTCTGGGGCACGCGGCTCGCGCTGACTGGTGGCGATCGTCTCGTCGGCCATCGCGAGCCTGCTCGGCATCGTGCTGGGCTCCATCGCGGGCTATTTCGGCGGCCCGGTCGATGCCGTGCTGAGCCGGACGTTCGACGTCTTCCTGCTGATCCCGTCCTTCTTCCTCGTGCTGCTGATCGTCGCGCTGTTCGGCTCGCACATCGGCTACACGATGGTCGCGATCGCGCTCACCACCTGGCCGCGCTCGGCCCGGATCATGCGGGCGCAGGTGCTGAGCCTGAAGTCGCGCGTCTACGTGCAGGCGGCCCGCGCGGCGGGTGCCTCGCACACTCACACGCTGGTGCGCCACGTCGTCCCGAACGGCCTCGCGCCCATCGTCACCGACGCCACGATCCTGATGGGGCTCGCGATCCTGACGGAGGCCGGGCTCAGCTTCCTCGGCCTCGGCGACCAGAACGCCGTGAGCTGGGGCCGCATGATCTTCGAGGGGCAGCGCCAGCTCCGCCTCGCGCCGTGGATGTCGTTCTTTCCCGGCCTGTCGCTGCTGCTGCTCGTCGCCGCCTTCAACCTGCTCGGCGACGGGCTGAACCAGGCGCTGAGCCCGCAGCTGCGGCGGCTCGCCGCGCGCGTCAACGCCGCGCCGGCCGCTCGACCGATGCCAGGGCGGCCTGCGCGAGCGCGGTGACGCGCCGATGCTCGAGGTGCGCGGACCTCGCGCATGGCCTACGCGCTCGGCGGCCAGACCTGCGCGCCGTCGACGGCGTCTCGTTCATGCTGCCGCGCGGCGGCAGCCTCGGCATCGTCGGCGAGAGCGGCTGCGGCAAGTCCAGCCTCGGCGCCGCGCTCCTGCAGGTCATGGCTCCCAACGCGCCATCCTCGAGCGGCGACGTGTCGATCGCCGGGCGCGCCGATGCTGCGCGACGGACGGACCGTCGCAGATCGACGGGCGCGACGTGCTCGCGGGCCTGCGCTGGACGACGCGTCGATCATCTTCCAGAGCGCGATGAACGCGCTCAATCCCGTCATGACGGTCGGCGCCAGCTCGTCGAGGCTTACCGCGCTGCACTGCCCGGCGGCGACGCCAGGCGAGGCGCCGGCTCGCATCGCCGAGGTCTTCGACCTCATCGGCATCCCGCGCGCCCGGCTCGCCGCCTATCCGCACGAACTCTCGGGCGGCATGCGCCAGCGCGTGATGATCGCGCTCAGCCTGCTGCATGAGCCGGATCTCGTCATCGCCGACGAGCCGACGACGGCGCTCGACGTGCTGGTGCAGGACCAGATCCTCGGCGAGATCGACGCCCTGCGCCGGCGCATGGGACTGTCGCTGATCCTGATCTCGCACGACATGGGCGCGGTCGCCGAGACCTGCGAGCGGGTGGCGGTGATGTATGCGGGCGAGATCGTGGAGATCGCGCCGACGGCCGCGATCTTCGACGCGGCGTGCCATCCCTACACGCAGGCGCTGCTGGCGGCGCTGCCGACCGTGACCGGCCCACGGCGGGAGCTGCGTGGCCATCCCCGGCGAGACGCGTCGCTAGTGAGCCCGCACGCGCCGGCTGCCGCTTCGCCCCGCGCTGCCCGAAGGCGCAGGACGTCTGCCGCAACGACGCCGCCGCCGCGCGCGTCACTCGAGCCTGACGCACGACGCGCTGTGCCATTTCCCAGGGCCGGAGCGCGCATCGTGACGCACGCCTTCTCGAGCTCGCCGGGCCTGGCCAAGCACTATCCGCTGCGCCGCGGCGCTGCTCGACGCCGTTGCTGCGGCCGCGAGCGCCGGCGTCGCTCGCGCGCCGTCGACGACGTTCGACCTGCGACCTCGGCGCCGGGCGAGATCGTCGCGCTCGTCGGCGAGTCGGGATCCGGCAAGACCACCACCGGCAAGCTCGTCACCGCTGCAGGAACGCCCGACGCGCCGGCTCAATGCGCTTCGACGGCGCGACGATCTCTCGGGCTTGACCGGACCGGCGCTGAAGGCCTACCGGCGACGCGTGCAGATGATCTTCCAGAACCCGTACGAGGCGCTCGATCCGCGCTATCACCATCGTCCAATCGGTGATGGAGCCGCTGGCCATCCACGGCATCGGCACGGCCGCGGAACGGCGCGACCGTGCCGATCGCAATGCTCGAGAAGGTCGACCTGCGGCCGACAGCCCGCTTCGCCGAGCGCTATCCCGCCGACCTGTCGGGCGGTCAGTTGCAGCGCGTCGCCATCGCGCGGGCGCTCGTGCTCGGCCCCAGGCTCGTCGTCGCCGACGAGCCCGTGAGCATGCTCGACGTCTCGGTGCGGGCCGGCGTGATGAACCTGATGCTCGCGCTGAGCGGCGACCTCGGTCTCGCCTCGCTCTACATCACCCATGACCTCGCGGTGGCGCGCGCCATGTCGACGCGCATCGCCGTGATGTATCTCGGCGCGATCGTCGAGGAGGGGCCGACCGAGACGCATCGTCTCGCGCGCCGGCGCATCCCTATACGCGGCTGCTGGTCGGCGCCGTTCCTGAGCACCGGCCGGGAATGCGCGGCGACCGCGTCCGGCTGCAGGGCGAGCCTGCGTCGCTGACGGCCGCCCCGAGCGGGTGCCGTTTCGCGCACCGCTGCCCGCGGGCGGCAGGACGTCTGCCACCGGCAGCCGCCGCCGCGAGTCCGGCTCGCGGCGGACACTGGTCCGCCTGCCATTTCGCGAGCCGAGGTCGCCGCGCTGCTCCTCCTGAGCGCCGCGCAGCCGGCGCACCTCGTCCGCGGCCCACGCGACGGGACGTGACCGAATGACGAGCAACGCATCGTGGAAGGCACGCGGCGGCCCGCCGATCTCCCGCCGCAGCTCCCTGATCTGTTCGCGTGCCCAGGAAGTACATCAGCCGCGTGGCGGGCAGGATCGAGTTGCGGGTGGTCTCGCCCCAGATGCGCGCTTCCGGAAAGCCCGCTTCGTCGCGGTAGAACGACCGCATGCGCTCCAGGCCCCAGCCGCCCGCGTGCAGGCCGATGTCGGCCAGGACGCTGCCGCGTTGCCGCCGTTCGGCCTGGAGCGACGGCGAGTTCGTCGCTCGGCGAGTAGAAGCCCGTCGATCTCGGCGGCCAGCTCTGTGGCGTAGCAGGACCATCCCTCGACCATCGTGCCCGCCGACAGCAAGGCGATGCCGCTGGCGCAGTCGTTGCCGGCGAACCGGGCGAGCCGCGACGCCGCCGCGCGGGCGCGCGCGTTCTGGGTGTGGTGGCCGATCGACCCGTGGTGGACGGCGTGCGTCTGCTTGATCGCCACTTCGGGCTGGGCGACCGGCGCGGTCCAGTAGATGCTGCCGGCGCCCGGCGCCAGAGCCGGACGGGCAGCGGTAGGACAGGAAGTAGAGGTCGCCTGCTACGCCCGCTCGCCCACGTCAGGCAGCGGCTGGAACGCGAGCCCGTACTCTGTGGCGGGCGTGACGAGTGCACGCCGCCTCCGCAAGGCGCGCTCGTGCCAGGCCGGTAGTCGCCGGGCAGCGCCTGCGGCGCGATCGTGGGCCGGCAGGCGCGTCGCGCGCCGGGTGTGCAAGCGATGCTCTTCGCCGAGCCGCGGCAAAGGCATCGCCCGCCAGTGCGACCGCCTCCTCCGGCGACCAGGGCAAAGCGTGCACGTCGCGCATCAGCAAGGCGAGGTAGTCGCGCCCGCAGGCCGGCTCGCGCGGCGGGAGGCCGTCGAGCGATTGCGCGAAGCCGTCGAACGCGCCGGCGGCCGCGCAACGCCGGCTGGTCCAGATCCTCGGCCCACGAACGGATGGAGCCGCAAACCTTCGGTGAGAAGGCGGATCGCCGCCGCGCACTCGCGCTGCGCACGGCTCGCACCAGTCGGCCGGCGTCGGCTCTGACGGCCAGTGCCGCGCTTCCGGCATCGAGAAAAGCGGGCACGGCCTCGATACGCTGGCGCAATGCGTCGCGCGCGCCATCCGGCGCGTCTGGCAGCAGCAGCGAGATCAGGCCGAAAGCGACCTCGCCGGTGTACCAGCTGGGCTGACGGAAGCGCGGCCAATGGTCGAGGCTGGCGCGTGCGTGAGCCAGCGCCGCTCGCAGCATGCGCGCGTCCAGACGCTGGCCCTGGCCGGGGCCGACCACGCATCGATCGGCCAGGCGGATCAGTTCGTCGATTTCGGCGCGCTCCGGTCCTCGGCCGCCTCCGGCCCGGCCGGCGGCAGTGAGTGGTCGCGCCCCGGCAAGCCGATGAAGGTCGCGTCGACCGGATGGAAATGGCGTGGATGGGCCACGAACCGGTCGACCAAGCCGATCCAGCGGCGTCTCAGACATCGGTGTAGAGCGGGAAATCGACCCAGCGCCGCTCGACATGGGCGAGGACGCAGGCGTCGACGATTTCCTGGCTTTTCGCGCCATCGAGGAAATCGCCTTCCGGCGGCGCGGCCTTCCAGGATCTCGCCGACCCAAAGGCGGACGAGGTTGCGGTAGTAGAGCTCGCGCCATTCCGTCGAAGCGAAGTGCCCGGGCGGGAAATGGCTCTCGGGCAGCGTCGACCGGCTCGAACTCCACCGTGTCGGCGGTCGCGAAATGCAGCGTCTCGGCGATGCCGCGCTCGGTGACGAGCCGGCCCACCGCGGCGGCCTTCGAACCATAGACCCGGATTTCGATGCCGGGATAGTTGCCGACGGCGACGATGGAGGTCTGCAGCATGCCCTGCGCGCCGGACGGCGAACTCGACGAGCGCCACGGTGCCGTCGTCCACATTGATCTTCTGCAGGCCCTGGTAGCCCCGCACGATGCGCTCCGGGACGTAGTTGCTCATCGCTCGCGGCGACGGCCTTGTACTCGCCGCCCATCCAGCGCATCAGGTCCACGAGATGCGAGCCGTAGCCGACGATGGATTGCGGGATCGGGTGCTTGGGCTGGAAATCGATCCCGGCGGGAACCTGCCGCAGCGGAAAATCCGGATCGAGGAACTGGCTGTTCTGCTCGAGGCCGTGGATGTGGAAAATGTCGCCGAGCGTTCCGTCCTCGATCCAGGCGCTGATCTGCCGCAGGGCGGGCGAGTAGCGGAACGTGAACCCGACCTTGGACTTGACGCCCGCGGCAGCAGCGGCGCGGGCCAAAGCGAAGGCCTCTCGCGCGTCCCGCGCGATAGGCTTCTCGCACAGCACGTGCTTGCCGGCTGCGATCGCCGCCATGCCGAGATCGAAGTGCGTGTCGGTCGGCGTGCAGACGTCGACCATCTGCACCTCGGGTCGGCCAATAGCGCGGCGGGGCGTGTCATAGACGCGACGGATGCCGAACTGCTGCGCCATGGCGGCGGCTCGTTCCGGCACGATGTCGCAGATGGCCACCAGATCAACGCGGGGGTCGGCGGCGTAGCCCGGCAGATGCGCCTTTTCCGCCCAGGTGTGTGCCCCGAGTACGCCCACGCCCAGTTTTCCTGGGTTTACTGATTGTGCCATCCTGAAATTGCCCCGGTCCAGATCTCAAGCAGACCATCTCCGGAACGGCTTGTCACCAGACGATCTTCCGTCGTGTCCGGTCCGCTGACACCTGGCTTCCAGCGCCGGCAACTCGTCCTTCATGCCCGGCGCTTTTTAATGATCGCCGGGACGATCGCGGAGATCTTGCGCGTGAACTCGGCCGCCTGGCGTCAGGGTTCAGCCACAACCGATGCCGCCTCACGGTCTTCTTCCATCCATGCCTTGAGCAACGTGTAGGCGACCGCCAATACGGTTGGACCGATGAACATGCCAAGGATACCGAAGGCAATCAGGCCGCCGATCACTCCGCCTATGATGAGAAGGATTGGAAGATCGGCGCCTCTCCGAATGAGGATAGGCCGTATGAACTGGTCGATCGTCGTCGCCACGACAGTGAAGATGAGCAGTACGGTCGCCCAGAGAGGATCGCCGGCATAATACATCCAGATGACTGCCGGGATGAGGACCAGTCCGGGCCCAAGCTGAATCAAGCACAGGACGAGTATCAGGGCGGTGAGAATAGCCGCGAAAGGCGTCCCTGCGATTGCCAGCCCGATGCCGCTGACCAGGGTCTGCGCAAATGCAGTCACCACGACGCCGAGGGCCACGCTGCCAATGGCCTTGCCGGCCAGTCGAACTGCCATCTCGCCCCGGCTTCCGCCCAGCCGTCGCCCGAAGGCGATGACTGCTAGAGCAACCTTCTCTCCGCTCGCATACATCACGGCTGAAATCCCCGCCGTCAAAACGAAGTGGATCAACATCGTGCCCAGGCTCCCGGCGGCAGCCGCAAACCATTTGGTCGCTTCCCCTATGTAGGGGGCTACCCGCGGAGCGAGATCTTGGAGGCTTACCATGGACATCGAGTTCCAGGCATCGGAGGCTCCCGCGCCTATCAGCGGTATGCTCGCCAACCAAGCCGGCGGCTTTGGCATTTGGAAGGTCAGAAGCTTCCGGCTCAGGTCACCGATGTCATCCAGGTTGGTGAAGATGGTGTTGGCGGCCAGCCAAATTGGCACGATGAGAACGAGCAAGAGACCCGCTATCATGATGACGACTGCAACTGCCCGACTGTTGCCGGCGTAACCCTGCACGGCGAGCATCACGGGCCAAGTAGCGATCACCAAGGTCGTAGCCCAGACAAGCGCGGGAAGGAACGGCTGTAGGATCCAAAAGCTTGCGACCAGAAGGCCACAGATGAACAGCACTTTCAGTGTCACACCGGTCAAATCGATTTTTCGATCGGACATCGTTGCCCCCTGAGTACGCAGCAGATCCTTGTGCCTGTCAGTCGTGCCCCGAAGACGTGCCGCCACCTTGACTTCGGATCACGTAATCTTAGGGCTACTAGAATTTGGATGAGGACGCCCCTCACTTTTGATTTGCGATGCTTTGTCCGAACCGCGATTTACGAACCTTGCAACCTCAGGGTTGTGTCAATAACGTCCACCAAAGACAAGCTTAGGCTGGGGGAGATTGCGCCATGATCCGCTACGAGTTGGGGGAACTTGCGACGCTCCTCATCGGCATTTTAGCGCTGCTGATCGGCCGCACGGTTCGTCATTCCGTTCCGGTTCTGCGCAAAATCGATATGCCAAACGCCGTCATCGGGGCCATGATCATTGCCATCGCGGTGCTGATCAGCCAACTCATGTTCCATGTGGAAATCGTGTTTGGAGCCAGTACCCGCGATGCGCTGCTCCTCATTTTCTTCACGTCCATCGGCCTTTCCGCCAAATTCAGCGCGCTGATCAAGGGCGGAAAGCCGCTTCTCATCCTGTGTATCGTGACTGTGCTCGCTCTCGTCGCCCAGAACTTGAGCGGGACGATTTTTGCCCTCGCCTGGGGTACGCATCCCGCCTATGGCGTCCTGGCGGGATCGCTGTCTTTTGTGGGCGGGCCTGGCACGGCGATGGCATGGGCAAAGGAACTGGAGGCGTCAGGCCTCAAGGGAGCTCAAATTGTCGGCGTAGGCGCCGCGACATTGGCCGTTGTCGTTGGAGCTTTGGTCTCCGGGCCCGTCGCCGGCTGGATCGTCCGGGCGCATAAGCTGCGCGCCGAAACCGCGCAAGAACCTGTAGTAACATTCGCCGAAGCGCCTCCGGCCGAGCCAGCAGCGGAGGCGCCGTCAAGTCATATAGAACGTATCCTGGCGACAGTCTTTGTGATCGCGCTGTCTGTGTTTCTCGGCGAAAAAATCAACATGCTCGCCAAGGATGCCGGCTTCCTGCTACCCGGTTTTCTCTCGGCCATGATCGCCGGTGTGCTCATCACCAATCTCGCGGACCTTTTCAAGTATCGACTGGATTTTGGACCAATCGACACGGGCGGCGCGGTCGCGCTGCAACTCTTCCTGGCCACAGCGCTGATGGCCACCCCCCTTATCTCCGTGGCGCAGATCATTGTGCCGCTGACGATCAACGTGGTCATCCAGGTGCTGGTGACGGTTGCCGTCGCTTACTTCCTGCTATTTCGACTATTGGGCAAGGACTACGACGCAGCTGTGACCGCAGGCGGGTTTCTTGGATTTGGACTGTCGTCCATGCCGGTTGCTATGGCTACGATGGACGAGATCGCAAAACGCTACGGGCCGTCGCCGAAGGCATTTCTTCTCATCACCTTGGCTGGGTCGTTCTTCGTGGATCTCGCCAACGCATTCATTGCGAAAGGCTTTCTGGCGCTGCCACTCTTCGCCATAAAGCCATAGGCAAGCCCGAACTCTGAGGCGTTGGTATTCGCCGGGAGTCGTTCGTTCCGTGCTGTGCCAAAAGCCAACTCGGCGGAAGACTTGGACCCGGCCGCCCGCGCCGCAGCCAGTTGGTTTGTGCGTCAGCGGATCGGGGGCGCGTAGAGGATTCCGCCTGTCAGCCAGTTCTGGTTTACGCCGCGGGGAATGCCCAATTTGGAATGGACGCCGACATTGCGGTCGAAGATCTCGCCATAATTGCCAACGCTCTTGATCGCCGTCACGGCCCACGCGTTCGTGAGGCCGAGTTGCTCGCCGAACCTGCCATCCTGGCCCACCAGGCGGCGCACGTCAGGCCGCTGCGACTTCAACGCCTCATCGGTATTGCGTGACGTTACGCCAAGCTCTTCGGCGTTGATCAGCGCGAAAGCAACCCACTTGACGATCGTGAACCACTGCATGTCATCGGCCCGGACCACCGGAGCGAGCGGTTCCTTCGAGATCACGTCGGGCAGAACCATATGGTCGGTCGGGGAGGGGAGCTTGAGCCGCTCGCCATAGAGTTGCGAGACGTCGCTCGACAGGACATTGCAGGTCCCATCGGCGTAGGCCTTTAAGGCATCGCTGGCGTTCTGCGACCTTAACGGGTTCGACGCGCATTCCATTGGCTTTGAAGAAGTCGATCGAGGTTGTCTTCAGTGGTCGTGCCGGACTGCACGCAAACCTTTGAACCGTCTAACTCGAGGGCTGACGTGACCTTGCGCGATTTCGGCAAGAGAAAGCCCTGTCCGTCGAAATACGTCACAGCGGGAAAGGTAACGCCGAATTCGATCTCGCGACCCATGGTCCAGGTCGAGTTGCGGGACAGCAGGTCGATCTGGCCGGCTCTTGAGGGCATTGAAGCGGTCGGGCGCCGAAAGCGGTACGAATTTCACCTTGCTCGCATCGCCCAGGACGGCGGCGGCGACGGAGCGGCAAAAATCGGCATCGAAGCCAGAAGCCCCACCCTTGTCGTCAGGGGTGGAAAACCCGAGCACGCCCTCGCTGATCCCGCAATTGAGGGTTCCGCGTTCCTTCACCGTCTTTAGCGTCTGCGCCGCGGCCGGTAAGACAAGCGACGTCAGCGCGGCTGCTGCTACGCCGGCACGAAGGAAGGCATGGACGAGCATGACAGGTCCTCGCTGAATGATCGACTATACGGGAAGGGCGCCGCGATAGCGGACGCCTGGTGAAATCAGATTGCGGCTGCCTGGCGCACGATGACCTTCGTGCCCACCGGCACGCGTTCGTAGAGGTCGATGACATCAGGATTTACGAGGCGGAAGCAGCCGGAAGAGACGTTCGTGCCAATCGTATCGGGCTGGTTCGTCCCGTGGATGCGATAGACCGTGCCGCCCAGATATAGCGCGCGGGCGCCCATGGGATTGCCAGGACCGCCGGCCATGAAGCGCGGGAGATAGGGCTGGCGTTGAATCATCTCTGGCGGAGGCCGCCAATCCGGCCATTCCTGCTTGCGGACGATACTGACGAGCCCCTTCCACTGGAAGCCATCCCGCCCCACGCCGATCCCGTAGCGGATCGCGCGATTATTGCCTTGGACGACATAGAGATGCTTTTCGGCGGTATGCACGACGATGGTGCCGGGCGCCTCGGTGGAGCGGAAGAAAACAAGTTGCCGCTCCCATGGACCTGTGAGCGTCTCCGACCCCGCCGGAGGCTCGAGGCCGGGCTGGTCGTCGATGTCCCATTCTGCGTTCGGGTCTGCCGGCTTTTGAGAAACAGCGCCGGCAGGAGCGGCGGCAAGGGCGATGGCGCCTGCGGCTGCGGCTCCAACGCAAGCATCGTCCAGAAAGAGCGGTGTCTTTGCGTCATTGCCTATCGGCTCCTGATGGTCCATCGACAGGGCGGCGTGACGGAAATGGCTTCTCACGAGCAGCGAACGAAAACCGATGTGCCATAGCGTTCCATGACTTCCTGATCGACCCAAGTGGCAGTGATAACGTTCTGATCGTACGATACGATTTCCCGGTCCCACGCGCTTCCCGCTGGCTGGCCGTCCGGCCCCAGATAGGTCCTGCCGTCTGAGCCGGCGCGCAATTGAAGTTCGAACAGTTCGGGACTGTCGGCGACGTGCATCATCACGCCACCATTTGGCCCCTGCGTTATGACATACGCATTGCTGCACTGGGCCTTCGCTTGCGGAATGGTGCGGGCGCGGTCCGTATCGCGATGATAGGCGCCCAGTCCCCAGCGGCCCACAAGCTGACTGGTGGTCATCTTGAGCGGGACATTGCTGACGGCCGTGGGCATTCCGAGAGTGCGCTCGTCCGAAGCACAGCCTGACAAGGCAATCAGGGAAGCAGTCGCTCCGAGACGAAACATCACAGCAAGCCGCATTTTTCTTTCCCCCCGACTTTTCAGCGTTTGCAAGTCAGAATAGCTCTCACACCGTAAAACCCGCGGATCCGTGCCGAAGCGCTGGGATAGTCCCCTGGGAGCGCACTCACTGCTTTTTGTATAGTCTCACCTTAGAACTGCGCCGGTCAACTTGTCATCCCCACTGTTGTCAATTTGAACTCAAGATGTCTTTGGACGGGCTTAGGTCCTGACGTTGCGTCACCTTCGGTGCTCGTCTCCCGGCCAGTGGCACGTTTTATGCCTGCTGGGGCGCTACTTCCCGTGCCCTTCCAAGACGAGTACGGCGTTGAGACCGCCGAAAGCGAACGAATTGATCATCGCAATGCGTGGCGACGCACGGCGAAAAATGTTCGGGACGCAGTCGATCTCGAATTCCGGATCGTTCTCGGTATGGTTGAGCGTCGGCGGCAGCAGCCCCTCCCGCAACGCGAGGGCCGTGAAAATCAGGCTCAATCCCCCTGATGCGCACAGCGTGTGCCCCGTCATGGCCTTGGACGAGGAGACCGGAACGGCAAGCAGGCGGTCGCCGAGCAGGGCGCGAAGGGCGTGCGCCTCGTTGCGATCGTTCATGACCGTGCCGGTGCCATGAGCCTGCACATAGTCGACACGATCCGCGGAGATTGCGGCATCGTCGAGCGCGGCTCTCATCGCGCGCGACGCGCCATCAGGATCGGGTGAGGTGATGTCGACGGCGTCGGAACTCATCCCAAATCCAATAATCTCGCCATGAATACGGGCGCCGCGGGCCCGGGCGCGATCCATGTTCTCCAGCACCACTGCTGCTGCGCCTTCTCCCATGACAAGGCCGTTGCGGTCTTTCGAGAACGGACGACACGTGTCCCGGGCGACGACGCGCAACGCGTCCCAACTGCGCATGAAACCAAGTGTGAGCGGCGCCTCGCAGCCGCCGGCGACTGCAACGTCGAGCAGGCCGCAGCGGATCATGTGAAAGGCGGCGCCAATCGCATGGGTGGCGGAGGCGCAGGCCGAGGCAATGTTATATGAAGGGCCCTGGATTTTCATATCCATGCAGACCTGGCTTGCCGGCGCGCTCGGCATGGCGCGCGGCACCAGAAAGGGATGCACTCGCGTCGTACCCTCGCCATACATGCGTCGATACGCATCCTCGATCGTGGTGTACCCAAGCGCTGCGCTGAACAGCACGCCGTTACGCATTGGCGACGCACGATCCAGCACGTCGCCGGACTCTGCCACCGCCTGCCGCGCCGCGAACACTGCGAGTTGCGAGGCGCGGTCCATCAGTGCCAACTGACGGGGTACGAAGTGATCCTCCGGCTGAAAATTCTGGACTTCCGCACAAGGCGATCCACTGCGCTCCGGCGTTGGAACGCCAGGTGCGCTAATGCCGGACCTGCTGGTCAGGATCGCGTCGAGATGGCTCGGTACGTCGTTGCCGACCGCCGAGATGGCGCCCAGCCCCGTGATTGCAACCCGCACACTCATGCCGACGGCCTCGCGGGAACGGCGCCTTTGGCATCGATTGTATCCAGCACACGCTGCATCAGAGCGCCGACCGTCACGTCGGGCACCATCAGAAGCCCATCGGTTGAAATTTCGATATCGAACTTGCTCTCGATCTCGAACACGGCCTCGATCAACTTCAGCGAGTTGATGCTGAGTTCGTCGAGCGTTGCCTCGGGCCGCAAGCGGTCCCGCGCAATGCCGCTGCTCTCGGCAATCAAGTCCAGAATCAGTTCGGCCCGGTGGTCCTGCATGGTACGTCTCCCTGCCGACCGAGCCTGCTCGATCGCGTTACGACTTTCGCTCTGTCGGCCTTTTAACGCAACGAACCGATGCGCGTGTTATTGGCGTACGAGCGGCGTCATGAAATCACGGTTGATCGGAACCGCGTCCCTCTCGCGGGAGACTGCGATCTGGAACACCATGTTGGAGCCATGCAGGAAGCCGAGCTCGACCGCATATAAGTAGAACTCCCACATGCGGCAAAACTTCTCGTCATAGAGCGCTGCCGCTTCCGCCCGCCGGGCTTCGAAGCGCTCCCGCCAGTGGCGTATCGTATGGTAATAATGGAGGCGCAGCACCTCCATGTCGGCCACCCAGAGCCCGGTTCTCTCGGTCGACGCGAAGACTTCGGACAGCGCGGGTACATATCCGCCGGGGAAGATGTATTTCTGGATGAATGGGCTCGTCGTGCCAGGCGGGCTCATCCGCCCGATGCAGTGCACGACGCCGTAGCCGCCGGGCGCCAGGAGGTCGGCAATCTTGCGGAAATAGGTGTCGAACTGCGTGACGCCGACATGTTCCATCATGCCAACTGAAACGACCCGGTCAAATTGGCCATCCAGGGCGCGATAATCCAGTTCACGGAACTCGACGAGGTCGCTGACGCCGGCCTCAACAGCTCGCTCGCGCGCAACGCGGATCTGCTCCGGTGACACGTTCACGGCGACAACCTTGGCGCCGCTCGATCGAGCCAGGTGGATGGCGAGCGAGCCCCAACCGGAGCCGATTTCCGCAACGGTCATGCCGGGCTGTAGGTTCAGCTTGCGCGCCAGCCGTTCCAATTTATTGAGCTGCGCCTTTTCCAGCGTCTCCGTCGCAGGATCCTCGAAGAACGCGCAGGAGTAATTGAGCCCCTCGTCGAGAAAGAGACGGTAAAGCTCGGTGGACAGGTCATAATGATGGCGAGCATTCTCGGCGGCTTTGCCGAGCGGGTTCGCCTGCTGCCAGCGTTTCAAGATCCGCAATACGCGACGCAGGAGCTTTTGCGAGGCGTGGACCCCGAGCCCGGATCGGTTGATCGAAAACAGGCTGAGCAGATCGCCCACGTTCGACCCCTCGCCGAAGGTGAGGGTCCCCTCCATGTAGGCTTCCCCGGCGTGAAGTTCCGGGTTGATAGCGAGCTTCATGTGGAGGGCAGGATCGTGCAGGCGAACATGAACATTGGGCCCAGGCCCAAGGCCGCCGAAGCGATGGATACCGCCGTATGCGTCCGTCAGTTCCAACTGGCCATTGCGGATGAACTTGCTGAGAAGACTGGATAAGAGGCGAATGAATGATCCTCCTTAGCCGATTGTTCGATTATTGTAATCGTACCCCGCGATTACTTCTCACGAAGGCGCTTACACGAGCAATAGGTTGGATCGGATTTCTTGAAATTTGTGCCAATATTCATCCGGCACGAGTGTGGACGCCGCGCACAGCGAGAGCTCAAGCATGCTTAGGCTCCTTCTTCCGCGTGAAGCTCTCGAACGCACGTCGGGCGATCAATAGGCCCATCAGGAGCGTCGGGAAAATCCGGCGTTAGAAATCCCGCTGGAAGCGAACCCGCCCGCCCCAGTTGTCCGGGGAGGTGCCGGCCTTGACGAAGGTGTTGGTGGCAGCGTCATAGGGGTAGGCGCTGACGGGCACGCCGATCAGCTTGCTCCAATACAACTCTCCGCCGATATTGAGCGCTTTCACCGGCGACCAGACCACGTTGGTGCCCAGCGTGACGGCGCGGACGTCGAAATCTGACCCCTGCTGGTTCAGGCCGCCATAGGAGCCGAATAAGGCTTGCCGGACGGTCGGCAGCCAGTAATGCAGCAAGCCGGCCGAAAGGCTGTAGCTCTTCGAAAGACTTGCATTGACTGTGCTGGGAATCAGGAGCGCGTCCACTCGCAGCGGCGCGAGCGAACCTGCGGAGCCGGCATCGGTCCAGCCAGTGTAGTTGGTTGCACCATAGGCGTAGACCGCCGAGATGGTCACCGTGTCGCCTGTCGCCAGCATTGGCAGGTTGAATTTCGCGCCGGCATTGATGGCGTAGCCGTACTGCGTGTCGATAACATAGCTGGTCGGCCCCGGCAGGCCGTTGAACGGTGTCGCGAAGGGCCCACCGAAGCGGTTCTGGTGCAGCGCGCCGGCCAGCACCAATTGCCCCCAGTCCTGGGTCCAGTCCAGGCGACCGACCACGTCCGGCATGGTCATACCGCCATTGGCTACGTCGGTCGGGGCAAAGCCGGCGAAACCGGGAGTGTAGGGCGTGTATGTGCTGAACCCTACGCGTCGCTCGGTCGTGTCCTCGAGTGCGACTGTCGCAAGCAACCCGGAGTCGAACTTCGCGGTGTAGGCGAGAGCGTTGATGGACTGATGATACGCGCCGCGACCGACGACCGTCGCGTCGAGATAGCCGAGATCGCCAATGGGAGAGAAGTCGAAGAACGAATATTCGAGGCGTCCCGCCGTGATCCCCGCCCATTGGATGTAAGCCCAATCGAGCGTCGTGGAAGCGCTGCTTCCGGAGTTCTTCGTGACATAGGCGCGCATTGTGGCGCGCAGTGCGCCGTAATCCGTCGGCGTGTAGCTGTCGAGCGTGAAGTACCCACGGCCCCGGAACGTGGTCGTGTTGGTCTGCCGGCTGAACGGCTCGACGAAGATGTAGTCGGCGCGGACGCGCCCTGCCAGTTTGAGACAAGTGTCGGAGCCGGGCACGTAGAAAAACCCGCTTCCGAACTGGCTGCAGACGCGGACATATTCGACAGGCGCAGCGGCCCTGGACGGCAGGTCAGCAGCTTGTGCGACGAATGCTGTCGCGGAACTGGCGATCGCTCCGATGAAGGTGGCTGTCCTGAACGTCATGCCCAATGCCCCCAAGGCTAGTTTCGTCGAGCGTCACCGAATCGTCGAGGCAGCGGCCGCACGCCCCCCGAGTGAGTTTAGCAGGCAAATCGCCGGGAGAGTGACAGCGCTGCTAAACCCGCTGTGGCTAGAGCGACTTTATTTCCCGGTGTTGTGGTTTCGCAGCAGCAGTTTTCAGGATTTCCACCCGCATACAGTGGAAGGTCATTACTTTGCCAGCACCATCGCGAAGTAGCCGAACACGGTGAGCAGCACGCCCGAGACGGCGTAAGCCACAGGAAAACCGATCCATGGCACGTTGCTCTGGATCTCAACGGCGGCTTCGCGGCACGGCCCCGAATGGCTCCGTGCCCCGGCGACGCCGCCCATCAGCACCGCGGCGTTCATCTTGAACACGTGATAGCCGATGGCCCAGACGATGACCGGCGGCACCGAGCAGGCGATGAAGCCGACGACGAAGATCTTCAGGGCCAGCACACCGGTGAGCTGCGTCAGCAGCGAATTGCCGGCATTGATGCCGACGATGGCAACGAAGACGACGAGGCCGAGATCCTCAAGGACATTGCGCGCGGCGTTGGGGGTGTTGCCGAAAAAGCGGAGGCGGGAAGCGACCGACGACACAATGACGCCCGAGACGAGCAGGCCGCCGGCGTTGCCTAGGCCGACCGACGCTCCAAATGCCGGGAACTGGATGGCGCCGATGAGGAAGCCGAGCACCATGCCCAGCGACAAGGTCAACAGGTCGGTCGCGGTGCTCGGGCGCACCACACGGCCGAACATCGCGCCGACCTTGGACACCGCGTTCTTCAGGCCGACGACCGTGATGACGTCCATGCGCTGCAGCTTGGTGTCCTTGCCGATCGGCACCGGCACGCCGCCGCGCTCGATTTGCACGAGTTGCACCTGGTTCACGTCGGGCAGCGCCCGCAATTCCTCGTTCTTCAGATTCAGCACCTTCTTCTCAGTCACGAGAATGTCGGCGCGGTCGAGTTGCACGTCGAGCGCTGCGCGGTCGGAAACCTCCGGGCCGATCAGTCCCATCTTTTCGGTCATCGCCTCGCGCCGTCCTCCCAGCGCGATGATGTCTCCCGCCGCCAGGACGAGATCGTCGGAGAGCGACACCGGCTGACCCTGCCGCACGACGTTGACGATGCGATATTCGGGATTGGCCGAAAGCAGCGCGCCGACGGACTTGCCGACCCAGGCCGTGTTCTCCAGCCGGTAGGCGCGCAAGGCGGCGGGGGTCCAGCCGGTCAGGGCAGGCGTGTCGCCGCTGGCCACGCCATGCTCCACTTCATACTGGCGCGCCGCGGCCCTTGCGTCGACGCCCCACCACGTCGGTAGGTATTTGGTGATCAGGATAATGCCGACAGTTCCCCAGATATAGGTGATGCCGTACGACAACGCGATCATCGAGGAGGCCTGCTCCTTCGTCATGCCGGCCGGCAGGGTGACCACGCCGGCATTGATCGCCTCCTCGGCCGAGCCGATGGCGGCCGACATGGTCTGCGAGCCCGCGAGCATGCCGCCCGCCGCGCCCGGCGGGAGGCCAAGCACGTTCGCGCCAAGAACCACCAGAATGAGGCCGACCACGCAGCTCACGACGGCCAGGAGCGTGAACTTCAAGCCGTCGCCGCCGAGGCTGTTGACGAAGGACGGGCCGACCCGCAAGCCGACCCCGTACATGAAGAGGTAGTAGAACATCGACTTGGTGAAGTTATCGAGTTGCAGCTTCACCCCGTAGGCGGACCCCCAAACCGAAAGGGCGCAGCCGACGATGATGGCGGCCGCGACCATGCCGAGCCCGTATCCGCCGATACTCTGGCGCCCCAGCCAGACCGCGAGACCCACGGTCAGGAACAGCAGGATGAACGGATTGGCCCCGAGAAACTGAAAGAAGCTCGACATGATGGAAGGTCCTTCTGCGCCTTTTTGCGGGCTCGCATGCGCGAGCCCCAGATGGCCGGACTCGTGGGTACTCGGGTTACTTCGACTTGGCGGCGAGGACGTCGGGGCGCAGGAGCTTCAGCCCCTTCGCGGCCTCGTAGCCGTGGATCTCCTTCACATCGAGTTTGCGCATGAAGTCGACCGTCTCGGCGGTCAGCACCTGCCCGGGCACCATGATGGGGAAACCGGGAGGGTAGGGGATGACGAAGTTGGCTGAGATGAGCTCGGGCCCGTTCTTCAGCCGCTTGTCCACCTCCGGGCTGGCCAGCGGCAGGTATTCGCACTCTGCCTCGACATAGGCGCCGTAGAATGCGGTGCGCATGTCGCCTTCGCGCGTTTTCTTACCCGCATCCTTGCGGAACGAGTCGTGGAAGTGGCTGAAGTTGGGGAGATCGGGCACGTCGTCCATCAGCGATTTGACACGCGCCGCGAAGGTGGCCCGCGCCCCTTCGCCGCCGTCGCGCAACCCGTCCTCGATCTCACGCGAGATCGCGACGAGCACCCGGATGAGGTGGGCGATGTCGCTGCGGGTGTTGTTGATGTTCGATTGCAGCAGGACCGAGTTGCGCGAGGTCTTGTTGAGCTGGATGTTGAACCGGTTGGCGAGAATGCCCTTGAACTGCGTGCCGTCGAAGCCGGCGGTGCCGCAGACCATCGTCATGCGCGTGGGGTCGAGGTAGAACTCGTCCTCCCGCATCGCCTTGACGATATCGCCCCAGTTCGTGCCGGGCTTCAGGAAGTCCACGAAGCCCGACTTGCGGAACTCCGCCGGGATCATTTCGTCCGCGCCGAGAACCTTGAAGTATTTCGAGATCAGCGGGTGGCTGTTCACCGCCGCCCTTATCTTCAGCGCGATCGAGATCGCGTTCATCACGAGGCCATAGCCCTCCAGTTCCATCTGCCGGCGTGCGACGTCGAGGCTGGCGATGAGTTGTTGGTTTGGGCTGGTCGAAGCGTGGGTGAACACGGCTTCGTGGAACTGGCTCTCCACATGCGCGAAATCGACATCGTGCACGAGCACCATCGAGCCCTGCCGGATGGCTGACATCGACTTGTGGGTCGAGTTCGTCTGGTACACCCGCAGCCTCACCTTGCGCGGGTCGGGAACCAGCCGGGTCTCAAGCAGCACCTTGTCGGACGGCGACTTGCCGAGCGCCTTCTGTTGGGCCTCGTAGGCATCGACGGCGGCTGGGCTGGCCATCCACTCGTCAATGGCCGCCGCCGCGCCCATCGCCGTGCGCGGGCGCAGGAACGGCGACCAATGCGCAAAGCCGGACCAGGCTTCGTCCCACAGGAAGATCAGGTCGGGCTTGATGGCGAGGCATTCCTCCATCACCCGGCGCGTATTGTACATGTGGCCGTCGAACGTGCAGTTCGTGAGATCAAGGATCCGCAGGCGGTCGAGCCGGCCTTCGGCGCGCAAGGCAAGCATGGCCGACTTGATCGCCGACAACGGCACGGCGCCGTACATGGAATATCGCGTAAGCGGGAAGGCTTCGACATAGATCGGCTGGCCGCCTGCCAGCACCATGCCGTAATGGTGCGACTTGTGGCAGTTGCGGTCGATGATGGCGATGTCACCCGGCTTCATCAGCGCCTGCACGACCATCTTGTTGCTGGTCGACGTGCCATTCGTGACGAAGAACACGTGGTCCGCCCCGAAGGCGCGCGCCGCGTTTTCCTGGGCTTTCTTGATGTTGCCGGTCGGCTCCAGAAGGCTGTCGAGGCCACCCGTCGTCGCGCTGCTCTCGGCGAGGAACAGGTTGATCCCGTAGAATTCGCCCATGTCGCGGATCCACTCGGATTTGAACACCGATTTTCCGCGCGCGATCGGCAGGGCGTGGAACGTGCCGATGGGACGCTGGGCATACTTTTTCAGGTTGTCGAAGAAGGGCGTTTCGTAACGCGCGGCGATCCCTTCGAGGATCGAGAGGTGCAGTTCGAGCGGCTCTTCCACGGTGTAGAAGATCCGGCGGATGCAGTCGGCCTTCGGATCGCCGGCGATCTCCTCCACATTCCGGTCCGACAGGAGATAGAGATCGAGCTCGGGACGGATGGCTTTCAACGCTCGTGCGAGGTCGATGCCGGATGCTTCCCCGTCCTTGTATTGAAGGACTGGGTCGAGAATGCTGCGCAGCACCGGCGCGTCGTGCCGCGAGCGGTACGGCATGTCGTCGGCCGTCACGACAGCCGCGATGCGCGGGTTCACGATCGCCGCGCAAAACGCATCCTCGAAGGAGCCGACAAAGACGGCCTCATAAACGAATTCGTCCTCGCGGCGACGCAGCTTGCGCATTTCCTCGCAAAGGGCGGGCCAGCGGGAAGGCGGCTGGGTGGTGACATACAGCGTCTCGAAGGAAGGCCGGCGGTGCTCGCCCATTCCGAACATGCTGGGGAGCAGTTCGGCGACGTCGTCCTCGCCGTTCTGCGCGCCCTCCAGCGTGTTGGCGTTGTCCTTGCCGGCGAGAATGACTTCCGAGATGCGGCGGACCGCAGTGGCGGTTCCCTTGGCGTCATCGGCCTCGATCCGCTGGTTCAGCAGCCGCATGATCGCGGGACCGGGCACGGCGTGGAATTCTTCGATGACCGCGATATCCGCCAGCGCCGCCTTCACCTGCGCCTTGTCGGCGGTTCCGGCCTGCCAGCGCGAAGCGACATTCTCGACATTTCGCCAACTATCGGCCCGCGCGGAATGAAGAACAAAGAATGCGTCAATTCGTTCGCCAGCCCCGTCTGCCATGATCCATCCCTCGATTTCGACCTGTATTGTTGTCGAGCTTTGCCGCAGGGGACCGCAAAGCCGAACTCAAGCGTCACCTTCGCTATTTAAGGCGAAGGTATGCTGTCACGCTGCGCCAGGTAAAGCCACGGCTGGACGTAATTCACTGTGACGTCCGGATTTGCCTGCCAGAGTTTACGGAGATGCAGGCCCTTCGGGCGGCGCAGGCGGTCTGTTCTAAAGCGCTTGCGGGCCGGGTTACGCCCGTGTCGCGACCCGGCAACCCCGCATGGCGCAGTCCCTCGACAACCATGGCGATAAGTTCGGGATGAAGGTTGCGGGCCTCAGGTCGGTGACGAGATGGTCCCCATAGTTCGGATCGATCGAAGAATTCTCGCGACCGCAGCGTCTGCCGCCGCCTTGCGGTCGAGCTTCGCCGCCGCGATCGCGACCATGATGTAGCCGTAGATCACGTTGGGTGCGTCGACCCGTGCGGCCTGCGACAGAGCTTCCTCGTAGCGGCCGTGCGCATAATGATACAGCGCGAGGCCCACGCGGAAATTGCCGGGCTGTGCGGGATTGCGTGCGAAGCTGGCCTCCAGCAGCGGGACAGCATTATCCCAATCGGCAAGGATTGCATAACGCTGGCCGAGATCCGCCATGATCGACGAATCGTTGGGGTTCAGGGTTCGCCCCCGATTCAACGCCTCGATGCTGGCGCGAACATCTCCGACGAACCAGTAGGCAAGCCCGAGCGCGTGATGGCCCCGGCTCGAACCCGGAGCCAGCTCGATTGCCCGATGGGCGAGGGGCAGAGCCTGTTGCTGAAGGTCCAGCGCCGTCTCTGGGTCCACATAGCCGAACCGGAATCCGTCGCAATAGACTTGCGACAGGCAGGCAAAAGCCTCCGCAAAGTCGGGATATTCTTCGATCGCACTCTCGAGACCAGCCCGAACGGAATCAAAGAGGTTGCGGTCATAGGTGCGCCAATACTGGTAAAAGCGGGAGACGCATTCATAGGCGTTCATGGACCCTGGCGGGAGACCGTCTGTCTCATGCGCCAGATTGCTGGCAATGACGCCGTAGGGCTGGGCGAGGGCACGCACGACGCAACCGGCTACCTCGTCCCTGGCGCTGACGATCTGGGTCGGGTCAAGGCTCCGCTCGAAGCTTTCCGCCCAGAGGCTTCGGCCGGTAGAAGCGTCGATGAGCATCGCTTCGAGGCTGAAATGGTCCGTCGAAACAGTCGTGCCGCCGGTCAGGATGAAATCGACGGCATGCTCGACGACGAATCTCTTGGCATCCCCCGGATCTCCGAACGCCATCGTCGTCTCGGAGCCGAAGACAAACAGATCCGTGAAGCGCGTCAGGCCCACGATCAGAAGGCGGGTAAGCCGCGCGTGAAATTGGGGAACGCTGACTGGTCGCCTTCCTCCTCGAAATTCATGACGAAAACCGCAGGACCGCGACGATTGATCGAGGCTGGCGGGATGGGAAAGGTACGCCACATGACCGCTTCGGCCTGGCTGGACTGCGCAGGCACGAATATCGGTGCATAGGATCCCTTGGGGATCGAAATCCGGACGCGTCGGTGCCACCCGCCGTCAGGTAATAATGATCGATCGAACGCCGCAGGCGCCCGGCCTCGATCCGGACGATCGAGTCCAGGTCCGGATTGAAATCGGGACCGCGGCCGAAAACCGACGTTGCAATACTGTAGGCCTTGATGCGATCGGCCCTGCCAGCGAGCGTCTCTTCCACGACATATTCGAGAAAGCGCCGGTTGCGGGCGGAGGCGACGAAACCATCGGACGCCAGGATGCGCCGAAGCTGTTCCCGCACGTCGCTCGCGCCGATGTCGGAAATCAGATCGTCCATCGCGCCCTCCCTGCCATCGTTGTTAAATCAATCCACGTGGGAGCGATAGTTACCGTAACGTGCTTGATCCATTCCGTTAAGCGTCGAAACTAAAGGCCCCCGAGCATCCGAAGCATAGCGATGACGCAGCCGAACTCAGCACGGTCGCAGATGGAGGTGGTTTCCGACCGCTTTCCCCAATTCGTGTCCGTCATCAGAAGGCTTTTCCTGAAGGATCACGGATTTCGGAGCGTTTGCGAAGACTATGCTCTTGCGGTGGAGACCTTTGGCACGGTTTCGAACGCCTGCCGGACGCCGATTTCCGAACCGAGATCCCGGAATACAAAAGAGTGGTGCGCGAGCTCGAAGTAGAAATCCTCTCGTATCTGCAGAATGAACGGCAATGAAATGGAGTTGGCGGATGAAATATCCTTCTCTGATATGCGCCTTGGCTGTCGCGTCCGTATTCATGACATTTACGGCAAGCTCCCAAGCGCAAACCAAGCTGCAGTCCAAGATCGAGGAACGAGTAACGACTGCGGTCAAGAAAGTTGAAGCCGCCTGCGGTGAAGACCTGAGGAAGTTCTGCAGCACCGTGACCCCGGGCGAGGGCCGCGTACTTTTGTGTCTCGAGGCTCACGAGGACAAGATCAGTTCGAAGTGCGACGTCGCGCTGTATAGCGCGTCGCGCAACCTCGACAGGGCGCTCGATCGTGTGGCCATGACGGCGGACGCGTGCTGGAACGACATTGACAAATTCTGCTCCAGCGTTCCCGACGGCGAGGGACGCGTCGCTCAATGCCTCGTGGATAAGCGCGCCTCCGTGTCGGCCGGGTGCAAGACCAATCTGGGCAAGCTTTTCCAGACGCCGAAATAAGCACTGCAAGCGTTGTCGCTTTCGCGTCTGCCGAAAGCTGGCAACGCTGTATGCGGAACGGAAGGTTCGGGGAATGTCTTTGGCCGGTGCGCTCGTTCCGCACTGGCAGGCTACCGAGCCTTCGGTCAACAACTCCCTTCTTAATAACCGGGAGGCGCTATTGTCGCGCAATAGGTATAGAAGCTTGGGTCTGGATTGAGTTCGGTAGGAGGATCTATACCGCGTTCCGGCGATACCAGTTCAACGCGCATCGGCCGCACCAGTGGGCCTGCGAGAACTCACCACCCCTGATACTCATCCACAAAATCTTGTCGCGGGCGACGAGGACGTTCGCGCCGTACCTTTGGCTTGCAAAAACAGCGTCGCCGTTTGGCAGAATGGCGTAATTCGAACCAATCGGCTCGCAGTCGCCATCATAGGGATCGCCTCCGCAACACTGGAGGCCTTTACCGCCCTCATTTTTATAACGGCCGTTCTCGTAGAGTTCCTTGTAGATATCGTGGAGGGCGTGTTGTTTCGGTTCTTCCGCGTGGCTCGCGGCCATCATTGTCAGGAAAAGACACGGAACCGATACGGGAGTGCAAAGAGCACAGACACAACGTGCGAAGGCAATCATGGAAGCCCCCACTCTTCACTGTGTAGACCAGCAACATACCTTTATTTCCGATCCGAAGGAAGGTTCACCGGGCGCGAACGCGGTCGGCGCAAACGCAATGGGACGGAAGTCGCGCCGGTGCCGGTCGCCCGAACGCCCGCGACGGCGAACCTATGTCGAGGGGCAAGGCTGCTTGCGGCGGTATAGCTTGGCCACGCTCTCCACGCCTCGAAGTTGCCCGTCCAGCAATGCCGATCTTTTCTTCAGTCCACGAACGAAGTACGGCTGATGGGCCGATTCGCAACCCTTGTTCAGCGCCGGCGCACTTGAAGGACAATATCATGCCTCCCGTAAGTGCTAGCAAATCTCCAAAGTTGATGCGGCGTGTCTTTCTTCGCTCGCTCGTCAGTCAGATTTGCGTGTTGTGGCCGATCTTCTCCGGGATTTTGCTGGCGATGGTGGCATTAGGTTTTCTCATTGGAACGCTCGAGGACTGGCAGTTCCATGAAGCGCTTTACTTCACCTTCGTCACCGCACTTACGATCGGCTACGGCGATCTTACACCGCACCACGTCGTGACACGGTTCCTGGCTGTCATGATCGGGTTTTCCGGCATTATCCTGACTGGTCTCGTTGCGGCGGTCGCCGTACAGGCGTTGCGAGCCGTGGATAATCCTGGGGCGTGAAAGGCGAGTGTACGCAGCCTCAGTCCGCCGCCCGGTGTTCCCAGTCCACCCAATCGACGCGGTGCGTCTCGACATACGCCGCCACGGCGGCGCCGATCGTCGGGAAGAAAGATTCTCGCCGAACTGAGCCAGGAGGCCGAAGCGGCGTAGCTTATCCTTCACGGGGTCCTTCGACTCCGCGAAATGCAATTCCACGCCGCGACTTTCCAACGTCTTTTCGAGATCGGCGAGCGCATCCGCCGCGGTCACGTCCACGCTCGTAACCGGTTGGGCGGCGACGACGAGCCATCTGGCCGGGTCCGGAGCGCGATCGACGGCATCGAGCGCCCTCTCGCGGAAGAACTCGGCATTGGCGAAGAACAGGGGAGAGTCCCAGCGAAAAAGTACCAGGCCGGGAACCTGCCGTGCATCCGGATATCGGGTGATATCATGATACCCCTTCACGCCGTCGGCGCGGCCTAGCACGGCCGAATGGGGCCGCCAACCGTCCCAGAGAAATTCGATGACTGCGATGACGATTGCCACGCCCATACCCGGGATGACTCCGAGGACGGCGACACCGGCGAAGCACACGATCGAGAGCCAGAATTCCCATCGCTGTATCCGGTAGATACGCAGGAGATCTTCGACCTCGATCAGCCCGATCGCGGACGCGATCACGACGGCGGCAAGGGCTGATGACGGCAGGTGCTCGAGCAGGTCCGGCGCGACGACGAGGAGCAGTGCGACTGCGACCGCGCCCACGACACCCGTAAGCTGGGTGCGCGCGCCTGCCGCCTCGGCGACTGGCGTTCTCGACGAGCTGCTGCTGATCGGGAAGCCCTGGAAGAAGCCGGCCGCGAGGTTCGCCACGCCAAGACCCACCATCTCCTGGTTCGCGTCGACATGACTGCTCGTCCGAGCGGCATAGACTCGTGACAGCACACTGGTATCGGCGAAGGACACCATGGCCACAGCCATGCCGCCAACGAGGATCGGCACAATATCTGCAGCGGAAAGCCACGGAATGGCGAAATGCGGAAGGCCCTGCGGCAGGGTCCCGAGCACGGATACGCCCGAGCGCGTCGAAAATCGAAGAGGCTGACCGCAATGGTCGCGCCGACCACGGCGACGAGAATGCCGGGAATGCGCTTATTGCCCTTGAGTAACAGGATGACTGCCAGCGTGGCCGCGCCAACCGCGGCCGATGTCCAATTCGTTTTGCCGTTGAATATAGCCTCGCCGATTGACCAGACATTCCGCAGGGGGCCATCACTTTCAATGGAAAAGCCCAGGAGCTTTGGCACCTGGCTGATCAGCACGGTGAGGGCGATGCCGTTCATGTAGCCGTAGCGGATGGGCTTCGACAGAAGTTCCGTGATGAAGCCCAGGCGCGCGACTCCCGCGAGGATGCATACCGTCCCCGACACGATCGCCATCGCTCCCGCCAGCGCGACGGCACGCATGGGATCGCCACCGGATAGCGGAAGGATGACGCCGAGATTGATCGCGGCCAGCGACGAGTCCGGTCCGAGCACCATGATGCGGCTGGGGCCGAACAACGCATAGGCGATCAGGGGCACGATCGTCGCGTAAAGGCCGTATATGCCGGGAACGCCAGACGCCACGGCGTAGGCGATGCCTACGGGCACCAGCATAGTGGTGAGCACGATCCCGGCGACGATATCGTGCGGAAGCCAGGCAAGCTGATACTCGCCGAGAGTCCGCAGGCCCGGCATCCAGCGCGTCCAGCTTTTCGACGTCATGGCGGCGCTCCAACCCTAGGTCCCGGTCGCAGTCTTCGCCGCGTCGGTCCGGAGCAAGCTTGCAGGGGCTCAGAACGCTTCGGGCACCCGCTTCAGCGGGAGCCCCGGATCCCGATAGTCGCCGGGCTTTTGGCGTTTCGGGAACTTCACCTTCTCGCGCGGAATTTCCTTGTAGGGAATCTGACTGAGAATGTGCGTGATCACATTCAGGCGGGCCCGCCTTTTGTCGTCGGAGTTCACCACATACCACGGTGCCCATGAGCTGTCGGTCGCCGTGAACATGTCGTCCCGCGCCCGGGAGTAGTCGTACCAGCGGCTGTAGGACTCCAGATCCATCGGCGACAGCTTCCAGATCTTGCGGCCGTCGGCGATCCTGTCCCTAAGCCGCCGGTCCTGCTCATCCTCACTGACCTCGAGCCAGTACTTCAGAAGGATGATGCTGGATTCGACCATCACCTTCTCGACGGAAGGCGTTGATTGCAGGAAGCCTTCGACCTGCTTCTCGCTGCAGAAGCCAATCACCCGTTCGACGCCGGCGCGGTTGTACCAGCTGCGGTCGAAGATCACGATCTCGCCGGCGGCGGGCATGTGCGGCAGGTAGCGCTGGGCATACATCTGCGTTTTCTCGCGCTCCGTGGGCGCGGGCAGCGCGACGACGCGGAACACGCGCGGGTTGTTCGCTCGGTGATCGCCTTGATCAGGCCGCCCTTGCCGGCGCCATCCCGACCCTCGAAACGATGCAGACCTTGGCGCCGCGTGCTTGGCCCACACTGGAGCTTCACGAGTTCGCCCTGGAGCTTGGCCAGCTCCTTGTCGTAGTCCTTGCTGGACCATCTCCCATTCTCCGTAGAATTGAGATCTTCTTTCCGGACGAGAGCCTTGGCCACCGGTGTCCGCTCCCGTGTTTCTTGTCAACTGACGGTGCCTGTTGACTTCTGCCCGTCTTTGCCTTGCGACCATCGATCGTTGCCCTTGGATACTACGGATCTGATGCGCGGCAACTATTCATAGTTTTGAGCTACCGCAATGACCCGTCAGCCCGGCCGCTCACCCCATGATGTGGTAGCCGGCGTCGACGTGCAGCGTCTCGCCGGTGATGTTGCGGGCGGCGTCGCTGGCCAGGAACACCGCCGCGGCGCCGACATCCTCGATGGTGGCGAGCCGCTTCATCGGCGCGCGCCGGCGGCTTCCTCCAGCATCGCGTCGAAGGAGGCGATGCCGCCGGCCGCGCGCGTCGCCATGGCGCCGGGCGAAAGCACGTTGACCGTGATGCCCTTCGGCCCGAGCTCGGACGCGATTTCGCGCGTCGTCGCCTCCAGCGCCGCCTTGGCGGGACCCATGACGTTGTAGGTCGAGACGACCTTCTCCGCGCCGTAGAAGCTCATGGTCAGGCAGGCGCCGCCCTGCCCCATCAGCGGCTCGGCCAGCCGGCAGAGCCGGATGAAGGAATGCACGGAAACGTCCATGGCCTGCGCGAAACCCTCCGCCGACGAATCCACCACGCGGCCGTGCAGGTCGTCGCGCGGAGCGAAGGCGATGGAATGGACGAGGATGTCCAGCCCTCCCCATGCCTGCGCGATCGCGCGAAGACCGCCTCCTCCTGGCCGGGTGCGCGACGTCGAGCGGAACATCAGCGCGGCCCCGAGCCGCTCGGCGAGCGGCCGCACGATGCGCTCCGCCTTGTCGTTGAGATAGGTGACGGCGAGCTCGCGCCCGCCTGCCGCATTGCCTCGGCGACGCCCCAGGCGATCGACTGGTCGTTGGCGACGCCGACGACGAGGGCGCGCTTCCCTGAGAACAGTCCGCTCATACCGGCCTCCCCCTCAGCCGCCGGTGCGGCGGCGGGCAGGACCCTGCGGCGCGAACAGCTCGTGACCTCGGCGAATGCGCTCCTCGCCGGCGTCCGGTCACGGCTCTCCAACAGCGCGTGCAGCGCCTCCAGCGCATCGCGCGCTTGCGCCGTCATCGTCGGCAGCAGCGCGGGAAGGTTGCCATCGCGCGCTCCTCGTCCAGCCGCAGCATCAGGTACTGCCTGCGCAACGCTGCCTTGAAGGCCCTTGCCGCATCCTCATGCGCTTCGGGATCTTTGCGCCGATCTCCTTCAGGGTCGCGAAGCACGCTCGTCCGCGCCATGGCCGGCCTGGGCCACGTAGAGCGCGGCCCGCAGCACGGCGTCCATCAGGTCCCCTCGTCCATGTCGCGCTCCAGTTCGGCCTCGAGCTCATGGGCCTCGGCTTCGCGGGCGCGTCGTGCACGGCGCTGCTCGTCGCCTCGGGATCGGCGCGCAGCCCGACGATCGCCTGCAGGACCGGCTTGCCGTAGATGCCCAGGAACATCTGCTCGCTGCAGCGTCGCGCATCTCTCCGTAGGATTTCAGCCCTTGACCGATGGCCTCCGACATCATCCCCTCGATGACGCGGAAGGGATTGTCGTCGGCCGCAACGGTGCGGTTCGCGCGCGCGGTTTCGGCCATCGTCTTGATCGTCGCGGCGAAGGGGTTGTGGTCCGAGAGCGCCGAAAAGCGCAGGCGGTGCGGATGCATGTCGCGCAGCCTTCGGCCGATTCTCTGTCGTCACGGCCTCTCACCGCGGGGCGGCGAAGGTCTCGTAGAGACCCTTGTTGATCTCGGACACCCGGGCCGCCGTGGCGAAGCGCCGCTCGTCCTCCGGGCTCGTTGCGCCCGAGCGCCCGGATGTCGTCGAGCGTGCGCGGCTGCAGGCTGAGCAGGTACTTGCCCTCGATCAGGTCGGGGCGCGCCGTGTCCTCCTCGACCTCGGTGATGACCGCCTCGTAGAGGCCGGGCGGCAGCAGGTCGATCAGGTCGATGCAGGAGGCGAACTCGCTGTGCTCCTTCGTCGCCACCTTGCCGGAGACGAAGATGCCGAGATGGCCGATCGTCTGGTGCACCGTGTAGACGATGGTCTGGCCTGCGCGGACGAGATCGTCGTCCGTCTCATAGAGGTCGAGCACCCAGCCCAGCGCCTGCGGCGGCGGCGTGATGTCGTCGCCCCAGGAGCAGAACACGATGATCGGCGACGTGACGTTGCGCAGGTCGATGCGCTCGCCCTCGGACGTGGCGATCTCGCCCCGCGCCAGCTTGTTGCCGACGAACAGATTGTCGGCGATCCACTGCATCTCCCCGGCATTCAGCAGGACGGGCGAGCCCCACCAGGTCTCGAAATCGAGGAAGCGCTCCGGCTCGGTGTCGATCTTCGAGAAGACGTTGTAGGGCTTCTGCCAGTAGGTGTTGGCGGGATTCAGGCTCTCGAAATTGGCGATGAGGTTGGCGCCGTCGAACATGCCGTGGCCGAGATCGCCGGCGAGCGCCGTCAGCCAGGTGCCGCCGAGCAGCCCGCCGAGATAGCGCATCGGGTTCTTGCCGCGCACGCCCGCCCAGTAGGAGAGCGGCGAGCCCGCCAGGATGATCGGCCCGGCCAGGTCCGGCCGCATCGCCGCCGTCATCATGATCTGCCAGCCCGCCTGGCAGTTGCCGATGAGGCAGGGCTTGCCTCGGCCTCCGGCTCGAGCGCGATCACCTTCTCGATGAACGCGGCCTCGGCGACGCAGACATCCTCGATGGTCTGCCCGGCCACCGGCTCGGGCAGGAAGCCGACGAAGTAGCAGGGGTGCCCGGCCTGCATGCGCGACGCCGATCTCGCTGTCCTGCTTCATGCCGCCGATGCCCGGGCCGTGCCCGGCGCGGGGATCGAAGACGATGAAGGGCCGCTTGGTCCGGTCGATGACGACGCCCTCGGGCGGCCTGATGCGGACCAGCACGTAGTTCACGGGCCGCGCCAGCGTCCGGCCGTCCAGGACCAGCTCCGCCTCGAAGCTGAGCACGTGCGGCACCTCGGCGGCGCCTGCGATGATGTATTTCCGCGCTCCCGCAGCGTGTCGGCGAACAGAGTGCAGCGCTGGACCGTATCGACCCAATAGGTGGTCGCCGCGTCCATGAGGTGGGTAGTTGAAGCCTTTGGTTGCGGCTGAATTCGAATCCTTCATGGCAAACTCCTTCCGTACTGCTGCCGGTCTTGTGCGGCCCGAACTCCAAGGGTCGAAGCACGCCTCAAAGCCGGCTATTTTGAATCGAGATACGACGTCCTGAGACGTCGACACCGCTCGAGTTATGGTGGATCGCGTTCCGCGTTTAGCGGTGCTTTTCGTCGCTCGAGGACAGGATCAGGCCGACATCGCCGGGTAAGCCGTGCGGCCATTCGACGATCATCGCCTTGAGCCTGTAACCGGCAGGCTGCAGATATTGCTGCCAGACCTCGTAAGCCTGCCGGGGACGCCGATCAACGTATCCGGCCAACCCGCTTCGGAATTGTTGATGGCGCGGCCGCGGTCGGTGCACAGGTCGACGGGGAACCGCATCACCTCGAGTTCGCTCTTCCCGCTCGCCGCGGCGCTCTTGAGTTGGCCGCGCAACCGCTCGCCGATCTCAGGCGTCAGTTTGATCGGCGTCGACAACCGCTTGATCAATTCGGCGCGGGCTTTGCCCGCCTGGTCCATCGAATTGACTGCCTTCGACGCTCGCGCCATTTCAACCTGGGTCGCATACTGGCGTAATTCATCCACGGACATGAAGGCATCGCGGGCCGAACCCTCGGGCGCGGACTTGGGATCAGACGATGTAGTCATATTGAGCCTCCGTTTTGATTATCATGGGCCCGGGCAGGCTCGGACGCATTGCGTTTAGTCAACGACGCCAATTCGCACATGCAATATATGCGCTTACGACGTCCGCTTGAGCAGCGGGCTCGCGGTTTCGGGAAGGCAATGTGATGAGCGCTCACGCCAAATACGACAACCTGATCGCAGTGGCGCGAGCCTTGCCCCGCCTGAAGGTTGCCATCGTGCATCCCTGCGATGAAAGCGCCATCAAGGGTGCGCTTGAAGCTGCTGAGTTGGGACTGATCGAGCCCATTCTCGTAGGGCCGACCGCGAAGATCGTCGCAGCCGCCGCGGCCTGCAACGTCGATATCTCGCAATTCCAGATCGTGGATGCGCCTCACAGCCACGGTGCGGCGGACGCCGCCGTGCAACTCGTTCTCGCCGGCAAGGCGGAAGCCCTGATGAAGGGCAGCCTGCACACGGACGAGCTGATGGCCGCCGTCGTCAAGCGCGAGGGCGGACTTCGCACGGCGCGTCGCGTAAGTCACTGCTTTGTGATGGACGTTCCCGACCATCCGGAAGCCCTGATCATTACCGACGCCGCCATCAACATCGCCCCGGATCTCGAAGCCAAGGTTGATATCGTCCAGAACGCCATCGACCTCTGCCATGCCTTGCGCCAACCTGAGGCGCGGGTCGCAATTCTTTCCGCCATGGAGACGGTGAACCCCAAGGTCCCGTCGACCATCGAGGCTGCGGCGCTGTGCAAGATGGCCGACCGGGGGCAGATCACAGGCGGCATCGCTCGACGGCCCCCTTGCCCTCGACAATGCGATCGACCTGGGGGCTGCGAAGATCAAGAAGATCGTCTCGCCCGTCGCCGGTCGCGCCAACATCCTCGTGGTTCCCGATCTCGAGGCCGGCAACATGCTAGCGAAAAGCCTGACGTTCCTGGCAAACGCCGATGCCGCGGGCATCGTGCTTGGCGCCAAGGTGCCGATCATCCTCACCAGCCGCGCCGATTCCCTCACGACGCGCCTCGCCTCGTGCGCCGTGGCATCGCTGGTGGCCGATGCCGCCCGCAAAACCCTCGCCATCAGGAGTTTATCCCGTGACAGCCTATGCAGTCTTCAATGCTGGATCGTCGTCCCTCAAGTTCCAGCTTTTCAAGCCCGGTCCCAACGGCACGCTGTCGGCCTTCGTGCGAGGCAAGCTCGAGGGACTCGGAACCGAGCCGAAATTTTCGGCCAAGGACGCGTCCGGCACGAAGCTCGGCGAGACGGACCTGGTCCGCGAGCGAGGCTATCGATCATGAACAGGGAATGCTCTACGTCCTGGAAGGGGGCGCGCGAGCATTTGGATGGCCGCACGCTTGCCGCCATCGGCCACCGGGTTGTGCATGGCGGCATGGATTTCAGCGGCCCCGCGCTGATCGACGATGCGGTGCTCGCGAAACTGGACAAGTACGTCGCGCTTGCGCCACTCCACCAGCCTCATAATCTGAAGCCCATCCGCTTCATCCGCCGCCACAGGCCGGACCTGCCGCAGGTCGCGAGCTTCGATACGGCCTTCCACCGCACCCAGCCCGAGATCGCCCAGCTCTTCGCGCTTCCATACGAATATGCCGAGCGCGGCGTGCGGCGCTATGGCTTCCACGGGTTGTCCTATGCCTACATCGCCGGCGTGCTCGGCGACATGCGCAGGCTCTGGCGAAGGGCAGGGTGATTGTCGCTGATTTGGGCAGCGGCGCGTCCCTTTGCGCAATGGTCAACGGGCGCTCCGTCTCGTCGACGATGGGTTTTTCCGCGCTGGACGGCTTGCCGATGGGTACGCGATGCGGGTCGATCGATCCCGCCGTCGTGTTCTACATGATGCGCGAGGACAAGCTCGACGCCGCCGCTGTCGAGAAGCTGCTCTACACCAAGGCCGGCCTGCTCGGCGTATCCGGCCTGTCGAACGACATGCGGGCGCTGCGCGAAGCAGCGGCGGGTGGACACGAGGGCGCGCGCCGCGCCATCGACCTCTTCGTCTACCGCATCTGCCGCGAGATGGGTCGCACGGCCGTCATGGGCGGCCTCGACGGGATCGTCTTCACCGCCGGCATCGGCGAGAACGACCCGGCCACGCGCGCCGAAGTTCTCCGGGAATGGCATGGGCCGGCCTGCGGATCGACGAAGCCGCGAATGCGGCGGGCGGACCGCTCCTTAGCCTTGAAGGCGGGCCGCAGGCATGGGTCATCCCGACGGACGAGGAACTCATGATCGCGCGCGAGACAGCGGGCCTGCTGGCCGGCATTCAGCGATAGGGCTGATAGACGAGCCCCCGATCCTCGTTCAGGTCATGGAACCTGGGGTGGAAGCAGATAGACCGTCATGGCCAGAACTGCGTAGACGATCAGCATGAGCGCCCCGAGAAACCAGGCGGAGCGCCCGCCGTTCGTCACCAATGTCGCGGTGAACGTAGCGATGAGGATCATTACCGCCGTGCCC
>CAWGGK010000013.1:0-468327 GCA_963822165.1 uncultured Alphaproteobacteria bacterium | reverse complement strand
AACGCGACACTGCCCTTTCATATCAGTCGGTCCTATTCCTTTCGTCACCACCCATGTTCACGCTGCTCGGCGTGTTTTCCGCCAGCTGCCGCTTCACCACGGTTCCATCCAGCTTTCGTTTCCACTTGCTGGCTCGGCTGCCCCGCATGGGCGCGGCTGGGCGCCACGCTCCCACATGCCGGGCCTGAATCCGTTTGGCTTTGGCGAGTTGCGGCGCATCCCGCTTGGCGGTCTTGCTGCCGTGGCATGGGGCGCAGAGGACCTGCAGATTGGCGGGGTCGTCGGTGCCGCCCAGCGCGACGGGGGTGATGTGATCGACCTCCCAGCGCTTGCCGGGCGTGATGTGGAGCGTGCAGCGCTGGCAGCGCCCGTGCGCGGCCAGGAAGGCGGCGAGGCGCTGGCGGGTGGAGAGCGAGCGCCGGGTCATGACGTGTATCCTGGTCGGCGGCTGTCGGGGCGCGGCCAAGCCAGTGCCGTGACCCGGTTGGCGTGGCGGGTGTGAATGGCTTGGGCGGTGCGGTTGTGGTCACGACCGAGGCGTTCGAGCCTGGGCACGAACTCCTCATGGATCTCATCGAGGCTGGCGTGATCGCGGGCGCAGCACAGGGCATTGTCGTAGTCGGTGAGGACCAGGTCGGGGTTGGGCGGCGGGCCTTCGCCGGCTTCTGGCAGGGCCGCGCTGGGCGGCTCCGCTCGGTCGATGGCGGAGGGGGGTGCGCGGCTGGTGAGGCGGCGGCCGAGTCCGGCTGGACACCCGGGAAGGCCGGCGTTGCGGACGATGAACGCCCGCCACGCCGGTCAATGTGGCTGCGGAGGTGTGTCGTCTGGCCCGGCGCCGCGCCTGCCGGCTTGGCGCCGCGCCCGGTGAGCGGCCGGCGCGCGGGGCAGAGCGCGCCGACGCTGGTCGCTCGCGCTGCTGCGCCGCTCGGCCGCGAGGCCAGCCTCCGGGGCTGGCGGATCGACCAGTGCTGGGCGTAGCGCAGCGCCAAGGCGGTGCGCGGGGAAGGGCGCCGCATCGGCCCGAGGCGACTGGCGGGAGGGCGGAACGCGGTGGAGCGTGTGCGTTACGCTCGGCCGTGTCCGGCTGCGGGTCGACTGCGGACACGCGCACCATTTCGTGCCCAGCCTCTTCACCTTCGGTCAGGTCCTGCGCTCCGACTCGTGCGGCGCCGCTCTGGTCCTGTCTGGATCCGGTGGCGTCTGTTCGGAGTGGTCGACGGCTGGGCAGGGGCGGGGTCGCAGGCGCAAAGGCCGCCTTCATGGCCGCGGCGTTGGCGGCGGCCCGCGCCTGCCGTCGATCGCCGTGCGCGACAGGGGCGCGCATTGGCCCGGGCGCCGCGGGGTGTCAGGAGTGGGTTCACGATTGGCGTCAGGGGCGGCGTCCACTGGCGCCTTCGCATGCGCCCGCGCTCCGGGACGGCTCCGGCCGTCTGGGCTGGTGGGGACGGTTCGGCACGAACCGTCGCCTGGGTCCCCGCTGGCGTCCGCGCTGGCGGGCCGGCGTTGACGACGCGGAAGCCCGCCTTCGCATCGCTTTGGGCCGCGCGGCAGGTGCTGGGGCGGGTCGGGGCCGGAGCCGGGGCAGGCTTGGGTCCGCCGGGCGGCGCCGGCGCGCTCCAGCCGGGCTCGCTGCCCTCCAGCTCCTCGCGCACATAAAGCCCGCCCAGCACGTCGGCAAAGCCGTCGCGCAGGGCAAAGGCGCGGGCGCGCATTTGCAGCATGCGCTGGGGATAATCGCTCCACGGCCCGGGCTTGCCCCAGAGCCGGGCGCGCCGGGCATCCTCGGCGGAAAAGCGCCGCTCGATGACGCGGCCCTCGCCGCGCCGGCGCAGCGTGCACACCGCCTGCCAGTCGCCCGGACCGCTGCCCTCCAGCGTCTCGCGGAAAGCGGTGCACAGGCCGCTGGCGCGCACCAAAGCGAGCGCGCCATCGCCCCACAAGGTGGGCCGTCCCTCGATGAGGGCGAGGCGCTGCAGCGCGGCGAGCGGGGTCAGCCCCAGCTCCAGCCCATGCAGGATGGCGATGAGGCAGGCCTGGGGCGTGTCAAACCCGGCCGGCGCCAGGCCGGAGCCGGCGATGACCTCGGCCAGCGCGCCCGCCTCCTCGAGCGTGCGCGGCACCAAAGGCCGCGGCCGCGCCCCGGCCGCCAGGCGGGAGGCGACCGGGCGGGACGGTGTGAGGGGAGGCCAGGGGGCCGAGGCCGGGCCGGGCAGCGGGCGCGGAGCGCCGTGACGCAGGATGGTGGTCATGGCGTGGTCTCCGCTCAGGCCGCGACATGGTCTTCGGCGAGGCAGGCGCCGGGCACGGTCAGGCCACCGGCCAGATCGGCGCCGGCCAGGCGCAGCAGCACCTGCAGGACATCAGGGTCGGCCCACAGCCTGGGATCGTCGCGATAGGTGGCGATGAAGGCGCGGGCATCGAGGATCTGCACCGCGCGGGTGGTGCGCAGGCCGATGCGGCGGCCCTGGGTGCCGGCCTTGGGGCTGTCGGTGAGCCAGACCCCGGAGCGGCGCGCCTCCTCCTCCAGCCGCGTCCGCTCGGCCAGCAGGAAGGGCTCGATCGCCTGCTTCAGGCGCTTCTTGTGGGCCTCGGCGGCGGCGACCACCGGCTTCCATTTGGCGTCGATGGCGCGGCCCTGCTCGAGCACCGGTTTCTTTTCGGTGGTGCGGGCCGCCTCGGCCTGCTTTTCCAGCGTGCCGAACGCCTCGGCGAAATTGCCGGCCTTGTCGGCCTCGCCTTGCGCCGTGATGGTCCCGACCGCGGCGAGCCAGTCGGAGGCGGCCTCGCCCAAGCGCGGTGATGTCGTCGAGCAGAGCCAGCGCGGGATCGAGCCCGGCGCGGTTATGGCCAGGGCCGGAGACGCGGCCGCGCTAGCGCCGGGATGGCGTCGGGCCAGGGCTCGCCGCGCTCGGCGACGGCGACGTAGAGCTCATAGGCGATCGGGTGGCGGCAGCACCAGGTCCACAGCGCCCCGGCATCGGCCGGGCGGCCCTGCTTCAGGGCGCGCATCACCCCGTTCTCGCGCCACAGCGCGACGGCGAGGAAGGGGCCGGCCTTGCTTTCGCGCATCCGGTAATAGCCCGGCTGCGGCTCGTTCTCATGGATTGGCCCGGTGACGCCGGCGAGCGCCTGGCGCCACCAGGCAAAGTCGTCCGGGGCCTGATGGCAGCAGGCATCGCGTCAGGCGCGCCGGCGTTGGCGGGTAAGGCGACGGGGGCCACCTCACCCCGGGCCAAGTCGATTGGGGCCCGGTCGCCCTCGGCCAAGGCGACCGGCATGGACTCGCGGGCTGCACCGGCGCTGCGCCGGGCCGGCGCGACGGCGGGAACGGATTGCGGGGTCATGGTCATCACAAGTTCTCCTCCAGTCATGCCGATCGTCTCGGCAGTGCACCGCGGCGCGGCACTGGACGATTGCTCTGTGTGCAGACAGTAGTCGAGTGGAAGATACGCGATCTTGCGAAGAAAAATTCAGCACGAGACGGACACTAACAACTTCGACGACAGGTGCGTGCGCGAGATGACCGGGGTTCGTGCGCGGGTCAATCACAGGGGTCCGATCGAGTGATGACGTGTCCCGCCTGGGTCGCCCCGGCTCAGGGCGACCCCAGTCACCCGAGCCTGACTAGGACTCGCGATCGTCTTCGAGGACACGGCAGGGGATCGCGCAGCGCCGGTCCGTGCCCGAGCGGGCGCGGGATGCCCTGCGGGCGCGGCCGGCCCAGCCGGGCGCACGCGCGGCGTGCGATCCTGCTGGCGGGCAAAGCTGTGCTGGGACAGATAATCCAGCGCCTGGCTGGTGGAATCGACCTGGTCGTCGTGGCGCCCGGTGGGAAAGGCGAGAAGCTCGCTCATCCAGCCGGCCAGCCAGGGCGCGTCCTGCGGCACATAGACCTGGCCCGCCTCAAAGCGAGCCGATTGGGCGAGCATGCGCGCCAGCTTGTCAAAGCGCGGGCGGCGCAGAAGGCAGCTCGCCTGGCCGGCGCGGCGCAGATCCTGGGCGATGGCGCGGCCGAGCTCTGTATCCTCCACCAGCGTGGCATCGACCCGCCAGCGCTGCGAGAGCGCCAGGATGCGGCGGCGCAGATCCGGCACCTCGAGCCGCTCGCGCACCACCTCGAGCAGGTAGAAATCGAGCCCGCGCGAGCCCCAGACCGTTCCCACCGAATAATCCGAGCTCTCGCCCAAGGTCGAGGCGGTGTCCCAGCTCGCCACGATGGTGTCGAAGCTCGCCGGCGCCGTGCCATAGCGGCGCAGCCAATCGCGCTTGACGATGTTGCCGGCCTCCGGCAGCGGCTCCTGCTGGTACTGGGTGGCAAACAGCAGCGAGCCCTGCATGCGCCGGATCGATTCCAGCGCGGCGCGCGGCTCGCGCGCTGCGTGCAGCACCGCGCCGGCGGGGCGGTGATAGACATCGCCGGGGCTGTCGCTGAGCCGGTAGGTGCGGCTCTCGGTGGCGATGGCCGGCAGCGTCACCACCTCCCACTCGTCCTTGGCCAGCACATGACCGACAAGGTCGTCCTCGTGCAGGCGCTGCATGACGATGACAATGGCGCCGGTGCTTTTATCGTTGAGGCGGGTGTAGAGCGTGTTGTCATAGAACTCGCAGACGCGGCGCCGCTCGGCGGCGGAGTAGACGTCGGAGGCCTTGATCGGATCGTCGATGACGATGAGATCAGCGCCGCGCCCGAGCAGCGATCCGGCCCCGCCCGAGGCCAGGCGATAGCCGTGCTGGGCGGTGATGAGCTCGTGCGTGCGCGCTCCCGTCAGGGCGACGCCGGGAAAGAGCTCGCGATACCAGGGGCTCTGCAGCACGATGCGGCTATCGGTGCTGAGCTTGCGGGCAAAGCTGTCGGCATAGCTGACACAGATGATGCGCTTTCCCGGATCGTGGCCGAGCACCAAGGCCGGGAAGGCGATCGAGGCGCTGATCGACTTCATCGAGCGCGGCGGCATGGTGATGATGAGGCGGCGGATCTCGCCGCGGGCGACGCGCATGAGCTGCCAGGCGACGTGGTCGAGATGCCAATTGTGCAGATAGGGGCGGCCCGGCTCGAGTTCGGCGAAGACGCGCTCGGTGAAGAACGACAGCTGCGAGCGCCGCAGCGCCCGCAGCACGTCCGCCTCGCAGATCGGATCCTCAGTCATGGTCCGAGCCCTCCGGCAGCGCATCGGTGTGCATCGCGCATCGCATCGCGATTGTCGGTGTCCGGATCGGCCGCCGCAGTGCCATGGGCGTCCCAGAGAGCGCTCCGCGGCGGCCTGGCGCGCGATCTGATCGCGGTAGCGCGCCAAAGCGGCCTGGTCCTGCTCGGGTGTCACCCCGGCCGATGCGGGTTCGTCCTCGGGCACGTTCGTTTGTGCGGCAGTCCAGGCGCTCGAAGTGATCCAGGGAGGCCTGGATGGCACGAAGGTCGCCGTTCAGCGCCTCCTGCACCAGCTTCCAGATCACCGCTTCGACGACGGTGACCGTCTCGGTGCGTCCATCGCGACGCATCTGCATCTCGCTGTCGGCGATCTGCGCCAGGACCGTGCTGGAAATTGCGGCTGCCCTTGCGACGGCCGCCCGGATTGCCGGACTGGCCTTTTGCGAATTGGTGCTGCGCCGGCGGCTTGTTATAGCGACGACGGTCACCGGTGTTGCGCTTTGCGCCCATGGCCGCCTCCCTTAGACCGCGCCGCGGGCGCGCTGGCGCACCGGAGCCAGGCCCGATGTCGCCGGCGGGCGCGGCCGTTGTGGGCTCGGCCGCAGCTGTGGGCTCGACCGGCGGCACGGGCCGGCCTCAGCGATCGGCTCGGCGGGGCCGACAGGCGCGGCCGGCTCCGGCTCGCACGCCGCCTCGGCCGCGCGCTGCGCCGCCATCGCGGCAAAGCTCAGTCCTGTCGCCGCGTGGCGGGCGGTGCCGCCCGACCAGGCTTCCCAGCGGCGCACGGCCACGTCGACATAGAGCGGGTCAAGCTCGATGCCGCGCGCCCGGCGCCCGACCTTGGCGGCGGCGATGAGGGTCGAGCCGGAGCCGCAGAAGACATCGAGCACGACATCGCCGCGATGGCTGGCATCGCGGATGGCCTCGGCCAGCAGCGTCACCGGCTTGGGCGTGGGGTGGTCCTGCAACTCGCGGCGCAACGCCACCGCGCCGGGATGGTCCCAGACATTGGTGCGGTTGCGGCCATAGACGCCGAGCATGACGTTGTTGGTGCGCGGGCCGGCGCTGGCGAACACGAAGACGAGCTCATGGGCCGAGCGGTAGAACGAGCCCATGCCGCCCGCGCCCTTGTTCCACACGCACAGATTGATGAGATCAAGGCTGTTGGCCGCGCCCGCCGCCAGCATCTCGCCCATATGACGCCAATCCATCCACATATATTGCAGGCCGCCGGGGCGGGTCGCGGCGCAGGCCTTGGCCAGCGCGCGGGTCAGGAACGGGGCGAAGCCGGCGCCCAGCTCGCCCGACCCCATGACGAACTCGCGGTGGCGGCCCGAGCCCGAGACATGGCCGCGAATGGGCACGTCATAGGGGGCATCGTGGATGCCCATCGCCGCCACCTCGCCGGCCATCAGCGCGGCATAGGAGGCGCTCTCCAGCGCATCGCCGCAGAGCAGGCGGTGCTCGTCCAGGATCCAGACATCGCCCAGGCGCGACACCGGCGGCCCCGCGGGCTCGAGCAGCGCCGACGCATCGGCCCGCGGCGCCCAGACCGGCGCCCTCATCGTCTTCATCCACGGCGCGCTCGCGCGCGGCCAGCGTGATGCACTGGTCGATCTCGGGCATCTCGAAGCCGGTCACCGTGAGCGGCAGGTCAAGATCGAGCGTCAGATCCAGCTCCAGCAGGCCCTCGAACTCCAAAGCGAGCTTGGCCTCGTCCCAGCCCGACTCCTCGGCGAGCTTGTTCAAGCCGAGGCGCAGCTTGCGGATGGCCACGTCGTCGAGATGCTCGAGGCGTACCACCGGCACGTGGGTCAGGCCCGCCCGCTTTGCCGCCTCCCACACCGCATGGCCGCCGACGATGACGCCGGCGGCGTCGATGATCAGCGGCTGCATCAGGCCAGAGGGCGGCGATCAAGCCCACTAGCTTGTCGATTTGCTTTTTGGGATGCTTGCGCGGATTGCCGGCATAGGCCGTGAGGCTCTCGATCGGAACATAGGTCAGATCGAGCTTGGCGTTATCGCCGCGGCCCGCCGGCGCCGGGTCGGTCAGGCTGGTCGTCGCGTAAAGACCGGCACGCGCGGAGCCGGACTGGGCGGCGCTGGGCAGCGTCTCCGGGCTGGACGCGGCTTCTGTGGCGGTGGGGAGGATGGGAGTGGCGCTGGCGCGATCGGCCGGCGCGGCAGACGCGACGCGACGCGTCGCAGGACGAGGAAGTTTCATGATTTCACCTTGGACAACAGGAATGGACGGCCCGGGAAGGGTCGTTATCGCTGCTCCCGAAGGTGCTGCTATGCGGACGGAATAGCTGATGAGCAAGCTATAGTCAAATCTATTGTGTTGAAATCGACATCAACAACGATTCGTTACTTCCTACGTCAACACATTATACTTCTATGGCAGCAACGAAAGATGATGGCCGGTTCTTCGGTTGCGAGGTGCGTAGGCGTCGTGGTCGATGCAGGGGTGTTGGCTTGTCATAGGCGCCCGTAGCGCACGACGCCGCGCGGCAGCGGTTTTCCCTGCAGATTTCCCTCAGCTGAGGGAAAATATGATCATGAGAACGACGATTTAGCTTTCCGTAACCAACTCGCCTCCTTCGCACGAGGCGGAAGAGGTCAAATGCACTCCGTTAGGAATTGCTGAGCTAATTTCAGGTGTCTGTTGCGTACGCCTGAGGCAGCCATGCACCACATCGCGTTTTCCCGACTGCGGTATCTCGTTGCCAGTGGCGATGTCGTCACGCGGGATACGCTACGGGTGATCCTCGAGGCGTTCGGGGCCGGCACGATTTACGAGGCCCGAGACGGGTTCGAGGCCCTCGACCTCTTCTCGAGCGTGGAGCCGGACATCGTTTTCGCCGAACGCGACATGGCGCTCGTCAACGGGCTCGAGATGACCCGCCTGATCCGCCTCACGGAATTCACGGGCGGGCCCACAGGCAATCCCTACGCGCCGGTCATCCTGATCGCGAAGGATCTGCGCCAGGAGGACATCCGCGACGCGACGGACGCGGGTGCCACCGAATACATGGTCAAGCCGCTGGAGTGCGAGGCTCTCTATGGTCTTGTCGAAGGCGTGGTACTTGATCCGCGGCCCTTCATCCAGGTGGCCAGCTATTTCGGTCCGGATCGCCGCCGGGCCAGCCAGTCGATGGCGGGCGACCGCCGCAAGACCCGGTCCGACGCCGGCCCTGAGGTGCGCACGACCGTTTCACGGCAAGGCAGGGCCATCGAAGAAGTCCATGGCGATCACATCGTGGTGCGGCCCCCGAATGCCCTAAGCCTGAAGGCCATGCTGCCCGCGAACGCGCCACGGGAGAGCCGCGAGGCGATGCTGGCGCGTGCGAGCGCCGCCGTCGACGCCCTGCACGCCGGTTACCGCAAGTCAGTCAATGCCGACCTTCTGGCGCTGGAAGACGCCTGCGAGGCTTTGATTGCTCGGCCTTCCCTGCTTTCGGCAAAAGCTCTGCTGGCCGACGCCGCCGAAAAGGCGCGCCTGAGGGCTGACGGTTTCGGCTTTGTCATGGCAGCCCGGATCGCGACCGGGATTGGAACCCTGCTCAAGGGCCCTGCCCTCGACCACGGTTCGTTGAACGCGATCCAAGGCCATCTCGATGCACTTGAGGCGGTCGTGAGTTCGGTTGGCGCGCCGGAAGACGACGCCCTGATCGATGCCATGGTCCAGCATCTGGCGACTCTGACCGATCAAATGCGCGGTTCTGAAGGCGACCCTAAGCGCGCCTCGGTCTGAAGCGAACAGTCGGTCACCGGTTCAACGTTCGATTGTTTTACCGCTCAACGCAGGCTTGTTTACGGGGCCGAAGGCAACTTCATTGGCGTGCCCGAAGCCAAAGGGCGCGACCGGGCTTGAGGCAAGGGCGGCGCGATCGTGCCGGTCCTCATGCTTGGGGCTGGCGGCAAGGCCGGAGGCTCTACGGATGTGTCGCCGGCGTCCTCCAGCGGATCAGCCATGGCGTAGGCTTTCGGAACCTGCGGAGTGCCGACGCTCCTGGCCGGCCGCCCCTCTGCCTCTGCGTTGATGATCGCCAAGGCGCATTCTCCGGTGAAAAGCGAGGTCGAGGCCTCTGCCCGCAGCTTCACTTTTCCGCCAAAGCGAAGGCTGAGCTGGCTGGCGCGTTGGGTGGTCATGAGGGAGGTGGTCGAGGTCACGAAGCGCCAGGACTGGTTCTCCTGCTCCACAACCAGTGCTTTAGTTCCCGCGGCGGAGGACGTACTCACGGCGCGCAGGACCTGCGACGTATATGCAACCGTCGAGTCCATGTCGCCGACGAAAGCGTGGCCGAAGACGGACATGAATTTCTCGCCGCCGAACCTCATCTCCACGGTGTAGGCGTTCCGCGCGCCGGTATCGCGAACGGTAATCTGGACGGGCGTCTTGTGCTCGCGGACGTAGGAACGCCCTTCACCGCCCACCGGCACTTCGATGCCGTATTGGCCGACAGCGTTGCAGTTCCACTGCCGGACAATGCCAGCGGCATGGGCGGGAGCGCTCATGACGATGCAGACACCAGCGGCAAGGCCGAAACCGAATAATCGCATGCGGTGTTCCCTGATTTCGACCGGCTAGAATCTGACGTTTTCGAAGATGCTCTCATTGGGTGAATAAAGGCTTGCTTGCAACTTAACAACCGACGCGTGGCGATTTGAAGCACGACCGGCATTCATCCGCACATCTCGACTCGTCGCCGTCGTGCCCTGTCTCCTGAAAAATAAGGACGAACCAAAGCGTCGATATCCCGTTGTGGACGGAAGGCGCGCTGATGTGCGCCTCGTCAATTACGGGAGAAATCACATGCTTAAGAAACACATGGCCGCGTGTCTGGTCGCCACCGCCACCTTGATCTCGGTGCCGGCGTTTGCGCAGTCCACCGCGCCAGCAACCAATCCGCCGGCAACGGCCCCAAGCGCGACCATGCCGTCGTCGACCGCTGGGTCTACGCAGTTCATGACCCAGATGACGCAGGACCAGTGGCGCGCCTCCAAGCTCGTCGGCCTGAATATCTATGGGGCCAACAACGAGAAGATCGGCGACGTGAACGAGGTGATCATCGATCGCAGCGGTGACGCCAAGGCTGTCGTGATCGGCGTCGGCGGCTTCCTCGGGATCGGCGAGAAGAACGTCGCCATTCCGTTCCAGACGGTGGAATGGACCTACGCCGATCGTTCAACGGTGGCCGCCAACACTGCCGCTCCGGTCGGCAGCACCGCCAACCCGCCAGCAGCGGGCACCGGCAACGTCGCCACGACAAGCAACAGCACGCTCGCGACCAGCAGCGCTCCGCGCACCGACGTGACCGGAACGACCGTCGCCGGCACGCGCAACATGGATTATCCTGATCATGGCATCCTCAGGATGAGCAAGGCCGATCTCCAGAATGCCCCGGCCTTCCATTATGCGTCGGATACAAAGGCAAATACGGCTCCGGCGGCCAGGGCTCCTGCTACTACGGCTCCCGCCACGACGGCTCCGAAGCCCTAAACCAGCTTCCTGGCGATACGGAAAGGGACCCTTCTGGGTCCCTTTTTCGTTCGATCTCATAGACCTACGCTCGAAACTGCACTTCTATTCTCAACGGGGCCAATAAGCCCCGGCGACCACCAGAATGCCCAGCGCGACGATGCAGGCAATGAAGAGCCAGGTTATCCAGCCCTGCCCCGCGCGATCGGGCCGACCCGGCTGCCTGGGCGGCGTCGTTGCGCCCTCCTGGCGGGCTGCGTGGGCTATAGCCTCTTTGGACGGCGGCGTACCTGCCGCCTCGTCATCCGTGCCCAAAGGCGCCGTGGCGGGGTCGCTGAATGCCACTTTGTCACCGGTGCGCCCCCTGTCGATGTCGGTGCGCAACCGGTCGGTCGTTCGAGGTGGCGGGTGTTCGGGTCGGCTTTTGTCGGACATGGCCGGTGTCGGTGGGTTGTAGTCGTTTCTAATTCGGCGACCATTGCCGGGTTCCGAAAACCCTCGGTTGTGCCGTGCCATCCGAAGCGGCGTTCGAAATGCATCCGTATCGGGACCGAATTACGATATCCTCGATATCGAACATCGCCTTGACCCGATCTTCGGGATTCGAGCCTGCCGGAGTCCACCTTTGCCATCCGAAACCGCCGCTTCGTCATCCGTCTCCACCATCGTGACGGCCCTCGTGGCTGCCGACGCGCAGGCCGCGTTCGACTTCCTGGCCGATCCGATCGCGCTTGGCGGCTGGTCCCTGGGCTGCATGGCGACGCAGCCGGATGGATCTGACGGGGTTCATCGGGGCCGCTCCCTTTTCGATGGAGCTGTCGGCTGGTTCGAGGTCGACCCGCATCCCGGCCTGCTAGTCATCGATTACCTCGTGGGCACACGGGAGGAGCGCAAGAAGCGCATCAGCGCCCGGGTGATCCCGGCGAGCGAATGCGACCTCCCGGAAGGCCAGTGCTATGTCAGCCTGATCGCGTGGCGCCCGGCCGGCATGGCCGAGCCTCGATGGCAGAGGCTCTGCGCTGCTCACGAAGCCGAGATCTGGCTGATCAAGGCCCAGATCGAGAGCGGATATCGTCCGGGCTGATCGCGCCGCCAGCCTTGAGACCACTGGGCCAGGAAACCAGTGGGCCATGGTGCCGCTGGGCGAGCCCACTGGTCAGCGTCCATTTGCGGAGACATAGTGCCTGTCCGTATCGATGGACAGAACAGGCCGTCCGTTCGAGCGGATCGGGGGCGGCGTCACTGGCATGAACGAGTTCGCAGCAGCGCCGGTATGGGCGCCGCCGTTGGGCGAGGCGGCACCACGGGATCTGTGCACGGATTGCGGCATCTCCCGCACGTCCGAGCCCAAGAGATGCGGCGCGGCCTGCCAGTTCATCAAGCCGGATTACGACGCCCTGGAACGCAAGGTACACGGCCGGACCCGCGATCCCGACCGGCCTGACGAGACCTTCTTTGGGCCATTCCTCGGCATGAAGCGGGCCTCCCTCGCGCAGCCCAGCCCCGGCGCGCAATGGACCGGCATCACGACGCGCATCGCGGAGCGCCTGCTGGAAACAGGCGCGGTCGAGGCCGTGCTGACCATGGCGCCCGATCCCGACGACAAATGGCGGCCGGTCCCCGTGCTCGTCACCAAGGCCGAGGGCATGGCGCAATGCCGGGGCATGCGGATGGGCTATGCGCCCCTGCTCGCTCTGCTGGAGCCGGCGCGGGCGCGCGGCTTCAAGCGCCTCGCCGTCATCGGCATTCCCTGCCAGGTCTATGCGCTGCGCGCGCTGGAGGAGAGCCTGGGCTTCGAGCGGCTCTACGTGATCGGAACGCCCTGCTCCGACAACACGACGACCGAGCGCTTTCACCAGTTTCTCGATCTGCTCTCCGACCAGCCCGACACGATCACCTATCTGGAATTCCGCGCCGACTACCATGTGGAGCTGCGCTTTACCGACGGGCGGGTGAAGGAAATCCCCTTCCTGCAGCTGCCGATCTCCAAGCTTCCGCCGGACTTCTTCCCGCTCACCTGCCGCACCTGCGTCGACTACACCAACGTGCTCGCCGACATCACGGTGGGCTATATGGGCGGCGAGGGCGAGCAATGGCTGCTCGTGCGCAACGAGCGCGGCGAGGAACTGCTCAAGCTGCTGGGCGACGAGGTCCGCCTGTCCGCGCCCGGCACCGCCGGCAAGCGGCAGCGGGCCGGTCAAGGGCTTCATGGCCAATGTCGAGCGCGCGGCCGGCGGCCTGCCGCTGCGCGCGCATGCCCAACTGGCTGCGGCCCATCGTGGGCTGGCTGATGCCCCGCATCGGCCCGCGCGGACTGGAATTCGCGAGGGCGCGGCTGGAGATGAAGGCCGTGGAAACGGTGCTGCATCTGCGCCGCGAACACCCGAGGCGCGTACGCAGCATGGTGCCAGACCATGTATGGCGGCTGGTGGAGCCCTACGGGATCAAGCGGCGGCCGGATGAGCAACGACGAAGCGCCGAATGAACGCGTCACACACAACCAAGCCGCAGATTCTCGCCCCCATCGAACGGATCTCCGAAGTGCTTTTCGGCCTGATCATGGTGCTCACCATCACCAGCACGTTGAGCATTGCCGAGTCCGGGCGCACCGAGGTCCGGATCATGCTGTTCGGAGCAATCGGCTGCAATCTTGCGTGGGGCCTGATCGATGCCATCATGTACCTGATGGCATGCCTGACGGAACGCGCAGCAGAGCGCCGGACGGTTCTGGCCGTCAGCCGGGCGTCGTCACCGGAAGACGCACACCGCGCAATCGAGGCTGCGCTGCCGGCAGTGGTCGCTGCGACCCTGCGGCGAGATGACTTCGAACGGATCCGCCTTTCCGTCAGCCAGCTACCCGTCTCGTCAGAGCGCCCTGGCTTCAAGCGGGACGACTGGCTGGGCGCGTTGAGCGTCTTTCTGCTGGTCTTCGTCACCACCTTCCCCGTCGTGTTGCCCTTCGTCCTGCTCGGTGAGCCGCAGACGGCTCTTCGTGCCTCCAATGCGATCGCACTGATCATGCTGTTCCTGACCGGGTATTCGTTCGGTCGTCACGCGGGGCACAATCCCCTCGTCATGGCGTGCGGGATGGTCGTGCTCGGCATGGTCCTGGTCGCGATCACCATCGCGCTGGGCGGATGAGCGATCGACGGCGATACCGCTGAGACGGATCAGCTCCGCCCCATCGTAGGTCCTCGCGGGCGCAGGCAAAGAAGCTGGCCCGTATTGGTCCTTCCGCGGCCGAGGGTCCAGCGTCGCGGCGCGCCGGACATCACGCATCCGGCTGCAAGAGGTCCCACCTGTTGCCAAACGGATCGCGGAAGACCGCCACGGCGCCATAGGTTTCGATGCGGGGTTCCTCAAGGAACTCGACACCCGCTGCCAGGTAGCGGCGATAGTCGCGCCAAAAATCATCCGTGTGCAGGAAAAGAAAAACGCGCCCGCCCGCCTGTTTCCCGATCACCTGCTGTTGCTCGCCCGTCGCGGCCTGCGCCAGAAGGATCCGTGTGCCACTGCTTCCCGGGGGCGCAACCAGAACCCAGCGCTTTCCGGGCGACAACGGCGTGTCTTCGACGAGCCGGAACCCGAGGACACCGACATAGAAGTTGAGCCCGTCCTCGTAGGACGGCACGAGGACGGCAACGGCGCCGATCGATTGCTGCATGCAGTTACTCTGCTGGCTCCTGGCCTCCGACGCAAGGCAATCGCCGTTCCTGCCCGTCAACCGGCGGAAGTCCGGATGCGCGTCTGGCGCGCGGCTTCAAGCGCATCGCCGTCATCGGCATCCCGTCTCAGGTCTACGCCCTCAGCGCGAGCAATGGCTGCTCGTGCGCAACGAGCGCGGGGCGCTGAATAAAAAAGCGGGCCCGAAAGCCCGCTTTTCAAATCATCCAGGCTGAGATCGGCAGGCCTCAGTTCGCCTCGCCCTCGGGCGCGTCGTCGCCGGCTTCGTCGTCCGGACCACCGTCGACGCCGTCCTCGACGCCGTCGTCCGTGATGCGCTCGACGGAGACGACCTTCTCGTCCTCGGCCGTATCGAACACGATGACGCCCTGCGTGCCGCGGCCCGGCGACGCCGATGCCGGCGACGGGGCAGCGGATGAGCTGGCCGCCATCGGTGACGAGCATGATCTGGTCGCTCTCCTCCACCGGGAAGGACGCCACCAGCGGGCCGTTGCGGTCGTTGACCGCCATGGCCACGATGCCCTTGCCGCCGCGGCCGGTGACGCGGAACTCGTAGGCCGAGGTGCGCTTGCCGTAGCCGTTCTGCGACAGCGTGAGGATGACCTGCTCGCTTGGCGCCGAGCTCGATATAGCGCTCCTGCGGCAGGAAGCCTGCGGAACCTGCGCCCTCCTCGGCCAGCCTCGTCAGCGCCTGTCTCCTCGACCGCCTCGACGGCCTCTTCGCCCGAGGCTTCACCAGCCATGGCGCGGCGCATCTTGAGATAGGCGGCGCGCTCGTCGGGCGTCGCGTCGACATGGCGCAGGATCGCCATGGCGATGACCTTGTCGCCCTTCGCCAGCGTGATGCCGCGCACGCCGGTGGAATCGCGGCCCTTGAAGACGCGCACGTCGTCGACGCAGAAGCGGATGCACTGGCCGCGCGCCGTCGTCAGCAGGACGTCGTCGTCCTCCGTGCAGATCTGGACGTCGACGATGTGACTCGCCCTCGTCGAGCTTCATGGCGATCTTGCCGGCCTTGTTGACGTTGACGAAGTCGGACAGCTTGTTGCGCCGCACGCCGCCCGCTGGAGGTGGCGAACATCACGTCGAGCTTGTCCCAGTCCGTCCTCGTTCTCGGGCAGCGGCATGATGGTGGTGATGCGCTCGCCGCCCTCGCAGCGGCAGCATGTTGACCAGCGCCTTGCCGCGCGCCTGGGGCGCGGCGAGCGGCAGGCGCCAGACCTTCTCCTTGTAGACCTGGCCGCGCGACGAGAAGAACAGCACCGGCGTGTGCGTGGAGGCGACGAACAGGCGCGAGACGAAATCCTCGTCGCGCGTCTGCATGCCCGAGCGGCCCTTGCCGCCGCGGCGCTGCGCCCGGTAGGTCGAGAGCGGCACGCGCTTGATGTAGCCGGCGTGCGAGACGGTGACGACCATGTCCTCGCGCTGGATGAGATCCTCGTCGTCGACGTCGGAATCCCATTCGATGATGACGGTGCGGCGCGGCGTGGCGTGCGCCGCCTTGACCTCCTCAAGCTCGGTCTTGACGATGTCCAGGATGCGCACGCGCGAGCGCAGGATGTCGAGATAGTCGGCGATCTCGGCGGCGAGCGTGTTCAGCTCGTCGGCGATCTCGTCGCGGCCCAGGGCCGTCAGGCGCGCAAGGCGCAGCTCGAGGATGGCGCGGGCCTGCGCCTCCGACAGGCGATAGGTGCCGTCCTCGGCGACGCGGTGGCGCGGATCGTCGATCAGCGCGATCAGCGGCGCGACGTCCCTGGCCGGCCAGTCGCCGCGTCATCAGCGCCTCGCGCGCCGAGTTGGCGTCGGGCGAGGTGCGGATGGTGTGGATGACCTCGTCGATGTTGGCGACGGCGATGGCGAGGCCGACCAGCACATGGGCGCGGTCGCGCGCCTTGCCGAGCAGGAAGCGCGTGCGCCGGCTGACGACCTCCTCGCGGAACTCGACGAAGGCGCGCATCAAGTCCTTCAGGTTCAGCGAGCTCGCGGGCGGCCGCCGTTCAGCGCCACCATGTTGGCGCCGAAGCTCGACTGCAGCGCCGTGAAGCGCCAGAGCTGGTTCAGCACCACGTCGGCCATCGCGTCGCGCTTGATCTCGATGACGATGCGCATGCCGTCGCGGTCGGACTCGTCGCGCAGGTCGGAGATGCCCTCGACGCGCTTCTCGCGCACGAGCTCGGCGATCTTCTCGATCAGCGTGGCCTTGTTGACCTGGTACGGGATCTCGGTGACGATGATCGCCTCGCGATCCTTGCGGATCGTCTCGACGCGCGGTCTTGGCCCGCATGATGATCGAGCCGCGGCCGGTATTGTAGGCGTTGCGGATGCCGCCCTGGCCGAGGATGCGACCCGCCGGTGGGGAAGTCCGGGCCCGGGCACCAGCTCCATCAGCTCCTCGATCGTGACGTCGGGATTGTCGATGTAGGCGACGCAGGCCGTCGATGACCTCGCCGAGATTGTGCGGCGGGATGTTGGTGGCCATGCCCACGGCGATGCCGCCCGCGCCGTTGACCAGCAGGTTGGGAAAGCGCGCGGGCAGAACCGTCGGGCTCACGCTCGGAGCCGTCATAGTTGGGCTGGAAGTCGACCGTTTCCTTGTCGAGATCCTCGAGCAGGCGCCATCGCGGGCTTTGCGAGGCGCACCTCGGTGTATCGCATGGCCGCCGGCGGGATCGCCGTCGACCGAGCCGAAATTGCCCTGGCCGTCGACCAGCGGCAGGCGCATGGAGAATTCCTGCGCCATGCGCACGAGCGCGTCGTAGATCGATTGGTCGCCGTGCGGATGGTATTTACCGATGACGTCGCCGACGACGCGGGCCGACTTGCGGTACGGGCGGTCAGGGAAATAGCCGTTCTCGTTCATCGAGTAGAGGATGCGCCGATGCACGGGCTTCAGGCCGTCCCGGCAATCGGGAAGCGCGCGCGCAGACGATCACGCTCATCGCGTAATCGAGGTAGCTGCGCTTCATCTCGTCGGTGATGGAGACGGGACGAATGTCCTGCCCCTCGCCGCCGCCAGCGGGGGTCTTCTTGTCGTCGTCGGCCAAATCGGTGTTCCAGTACTCGTGTCAGGTGGCTTCTCTTACGCGATTCCGCCCGAAAACGCCACCCCTGCGCAACCCTGCGCACAGGTTGAAACACGTTGTATTTCAAGTGCTTGGAATGGTGTTCGAAATGCGGCGGCTCAGTTGCCGAAGAACACGGCGTGCATAATGCGGCCCGGGAGCAGCGTGAACAGGCCCGCGCCCACCACCGCGCCCCAGAACAGGTTCGTGACGATGCGCTTGTGAAGCGCGACATTTCCCCTGATGGCCGCCCGCAGCGCCAGGGGCGCCGCCACGAGCGTGACGACGCTGAGGATATGGATGGGGCCGAAAAAGCCCCGCCGCATGATGAAGAACGAGGTCAGGGCCGCGAGCACCATCGCGCCGAACCACGCATAGCCGACGCGCCCGATGCCGCGCCGTGCCCTTGCGCATCAGGAATTGCGGCCCGCTGAGGGCCACGACGATCGCCATGCAGGCGACGTGGATCTGGATGGCGAGCGATGCGGCCAGAAGCGGCGCGAGGGACATGCAAGGGCCTGACGGGGGCTGAAACTGGACTGGGCTGCAATCCCCGTATCGTATCGCCCGGACCGGCGCGTGCAAGGCGCAGCTTCAGCCGGGGTTCCGGCGCGGCGAACGGCGTGCCATGCTGACGTTCTTTGTCCGGGACCATTCATGATTGCCGAATTCCTCACCTCCGCCCTCGTGACGCTGCTCGTGACGGTCGATCCGCCCGGGCTCGCGCCGATCTTCCTCGGCATCACGCCCGGCATGAGCGGGCCGGAGCGCAAGCAGGTGGCGATGCGCGCCTGCGTGATCGCGACCTGCATCATGGCGGCATCGGGCATCGTCGGCGCGCAATTGCTGGGCGCGCTCGGCATCACCCTGCCCGCCTTCCGCATCGCGGGCGGGCTGCTGCTGTTCTGGATCGCGTTCGAGATGGTGTTCGCGCGCCGCAACGACCGCAAGACGCGAGCAGGCCGAGCAGGCCGTGACGCTCGACCACATCCGCAACGTCGCGGCGTTTCCCCTCGCGATCCCGCTGATGGCGGGGCCCGGCGCGATCACCGCGACGATCCTGCTCGCCGGCCGCGCGCAGGGCGATCCGCTGAAGCTCGGGCTGCTGCTGGCCGTGATCGTGGGCGTGATGGTGTCGTGCTACCTCACCTTCCTCGCGGCGGGGAAGATCTCCAAGGCGCTGGGCGTGACCGGGAACGTGGTGCTGACGCGCCTTCTCGGCGTGATCCTGGCCGCGCTCGCCGTCCAGTTCGTGGCCGACGGCGTGAAGGCGATCATCGCGGCGTGAGCCGCAGAACCTGCGGCGTGATCCCGCTCCGATCCCCGCTGAAGCGGCTATGCCAGCGTGCGCAGCAATCCCTCCATCAGCCGCGTGCGCGGGAGGATGGACGAAATGAGCCCGTGCTCCCACAGGGTATGCGCGCCGTCGCCGTCGATGCCGAGCCCATCCAGCGTGGGCACGCCGAGCGCGGCGGTGAAATTGCCGTCGCTGCCGCCCCCTGTGAGCGGCACGTCGCCCAACTCGTAGCCATCGGCCGCGGCGATGGCGCGGGCCTTCTCGTAGAGCGCTGTCGACCGCGGCGTTCTTCTCGTAGGGCGGGCGGTTCATCCCGCCGGTGACGGTGATCCTGACGTCCGGATCATGCGGCGCGAGGCCGTGGATCCTGGCCGCGAAGGCCTCGCCATCCGCCGCCGAGGTGACGCGCAGGTCGACGCAGAAGCGCGCGTGCTGCGGAATGACGTTCGCCGCCGTGCCGCCCTGCATCATGCCGACGGTCGTGGTGACGCCCCTGGCGTAGTCCGTCATGCGCCTCGACCGCGAGGATCTGCCGCGCGGCCTCGCGGATGGCGCTGCGCCCCGCCTCGTGCCGCGCGCCGGAATGGGCGGGCCGGCCCTCCACATGCACGTCGAACCGCCCGACCCCCTTGCGGCCCGTGACGACCTTGCCGCCGTCGCGGCCCGGCTCGGTGACGAGCGCGTAGGCGGAGTTGCGGGCGAGATCCTCGATCAGCGCCCGGCGTGGTCGGCGAGCCGATCTCCTCGTCAGGCGTGAACAGGAACGTCATCGGCAGGCGCGCGCCACCCTCCACAGCCACCTGCCTGAACGCCTCCAGCGCCAGATAGGCCCCGCCCTTCATGTCGTAGATGCCGGGGCCGAAGAGCTTGTCGCCCTCGGTGCGCAAGGGCAGATCGTGCGCGAGCGTGCCGATGGGGTGCACGGTATCGAGATGGGACATGACGAGCACGCCCTTCGCCCCGCTCGCCGGCCCCGCGCGCAGCACCAGCATGTCGCCGAGCCCGTCGCGGCCCGGCACGCGCTCGACGGCGATGGGCAGGCCGGCGAGATCGTCGACGACGGCGTCCATCGCGTGGTTGACGGCGGCGATGTCGTGGGTGGGGCTCTCGATCGCCACCCAGCGGCTCATGCCCGCCACCATCCGCGCGAGCCGCGCCTGGGGTTCCTCGCTCGACATTCCCAATCCTTCCAACGCCACATCAGGGCCGACTTGGCCACTCTTCCATCACGTTAGAAGATCGCCCGGCGGCCTGTCACCTCATCCGGCAGGCTCGGGCGCGGGTTCGACGAGCTTGCGGTAGAGATGCCAGGTCGTGTGGCCAAGAACCGGCAGCACCACGAACAGCCCGAGGAACAGCGGCATGCAGGCCGCGATGAGCAGCAGCACCACGATGGCGGCCCAGCCGATCATCGGCACGGGATTGGCGATGACCGAGCGGACGCTGGCGATCATGGCCGTGATGAAATCGACGTCGCGATCGAGCAGCAGCGGGAACGACACGACGGTGAGCGAGAACAGCACGAGCGACAGCACCGCCCCGTCCACATTGCCGATGGCGAGGAACAGCAGCCCCTCGGGCGTGGTGAACAGGGTGCTCAGGAACGCCTCGGGCGAGAACGACTGGAACCCGAAGAACAGGGCCAGCAGCAGCCGCACCTGGTACATCCACATCATGAAGATGAACACCGTGACGAAGGCCATCCAGCCGAGCTCGCGCCCGCTCTGCGCAAAGACCGCGCCCAGCACCGGGCCCCAGCCCAGCGGAAGGCCCAGCTCCCGGCGGCGCGACACCTCGTACAGCCCGACCGCGACGAACGGCCCGATGAGCGCGAACCCCGCCGCCAGCGGATAGACGAGATAAAGCAGTCCTCCCGCCCACGCCGCCCCGACGATCGCCATGCCGCCCAGCGCATAGATGCCGCCGAAGAACAGCCCATAGAGCGGCGCGGCCTGGAAATCCCGAAGCCCCGCCGCCAGCGCGTCGCCGATGTCGCTGAACCCGATTGTCCGGATAACCGGATCAGGCCGCCGCGCCGGCTCTTCGCCAGCTTCCGTCACGATCCCGGTGCCTTGTTCGCTCATGCTCCCCCCATTTGCCGCGCCGTTCGGGGGGACGGTGCGTTGCGACAGAATGACGTGGCATGGTTGTTTCGGCAAGGGCGGTGGCGAGATCGGGGGCCGCGCCGGTGGCGACTACCCACCGCAACAGAATGTGGATACCCGAACCGTCGTACTTGCTTTGTTCATGTCTCAGATGTACTTAATCGACCGGGGATGGGCACCTCAGAGGCGCTTCGTTTGGGGGCGGTGGGAGGCTTCTTGCTCGGCATCTGGTGGGCCGCGTGCGCCGTTGCCCTTCTGTTCACGTGGCCTTGCCGGGCGTGGCATAGTACGCCGAAGCGAATCATTTGAAGGTGCGGGACGGCATGGCGGATTTCCGGGGATCTCTTTGGCGGCGGGGCGGCGCGCAAGCTGCCGCCCGTCGACCCCATCGCGGGCGCTGGAACGCCCGTCGAGCCCATTGCGGGCGCTCGAAAGGGCGGCGAAGGCTCGGCGAAGGCGGCGGGCAAGCGGGCGGCGCTGGCGGCCGTGCCTTCGGGCACGCCGGGCGAGAGCGGCTACACCGCGTCCGATATCGAGGTGCTGGAGGGGCTGGAGCCGGTGCGCCGGCGGCCCGGCATGTATATCGGCGGCACCGACGAGAAGGCGCTGCACCATCTCTTCGCCGAGGTGATCGACAACTCGATGGACGAGGCCGTGGCCGGCCATGCCACCTTCATCGACGTCTCGAGCTGGACGAAGACGGCTTCGTCACCGTGACGGACAATGGCCGCGGCATCCCGGTCGATCCGCACCCGAAGTTTCCCGGACAAGTCCGCGCTCGAAGTCATCATGACCACGCTGCATGCGGGCGGAAAGTTCGACAGCAAGGTCTACGAGACCTCGGGCGGCCTGCACGGCGTCGGCGTCTCCGTGGTCAACGCGCTGTCCGACCTGCTGGAGGTCGAGGTCGCGCGCGGCCAGCAGCTCTACCGCCAGACCTTCTCGCGCGGCATGCCGCAGGGGCCGCTCGAGACGCTCGGCGAGGTGCAGAACCGGCGCGGCACGCGCGTGCGCTTCCATCCCGACGCGCAGATCTTCGGCGCGGAGGCGCAGTTCTCGCCCAAGCGCCTGTTCAAGATGGCGCGCTCGAAGGCCTATCTGTTCGGCGGCGTCGAGATCCGCTGGAGCTGCGCGCCGTCGCTGCTCGAGGGCGTCGAGGGCGTCCCGGCCGAGGCGAGCTTCCGCTTCCCCGCCGGCCTGAAGGACTATCTGGCGCGCGAGATCGAGGGGCGCGAACTCGTCGCCGACCAGATCTTCTCCGGCAAGATCGAGAAGCCCGGCGGCCACGGCTCGCTCGAATGGGCGATCGCCTGGCTCGGCGGCGTGGAGGACGGCTTCGTCCACTCCTACTGCAACACCATCCCGACGCCCGAGGGCGGCACGCACGAAGCGGGCCTGCGCATCGCGCTGCTGCGCGGCGCTGAAGGACCACGCCGAGCGGATCGGCCAGACCAAGCGCGCCAGCGCGATCACCACCGACGACGTGATGGCGACCTGCGCGGCCGATGCTGTCGGTGTTCATCCGCGAGCCGGAGTTCCAGGGCCAGACCAAGGACAAGCTCGCCACGCTGGAGGCCTCGCGCATCGTCGAGACCGCGATCCGCGACGCGTTCGACCATTGGCTGGCCGCCTCCCCGTCCCAGGCGAACAAGCTGCTCGACTGGAGCATCGACCGGGCCGAGGAGCGCCTGCGCCGGCGCGCGGAGAAGGAAGTCGCCCGCAAGACCGCGGTGCGCAAGCTGCGCCTGCCGGGCAAGCTCGCCGACTGCACGGCGGCGGGCGCGGCGGGCTCCGAGATCTTCATCGTCGAGGGCGACTCGGCCGGCGGCTCGGCCAAGCAGGCGCGCGACCGCGCAGACCCAGGCCGTGCTGCCGCTGCGCGGCAAGATCCTCAACGTCGCCAACGCCACGCCGCGACAAGCTGGCGGCCAACCAGCAGCTCGTCCGACCTCGTGCAGGCGCTGGGCTGCGGCACGGGCATCGCACTACCGCGACGAGGACCTGCGCTACGAGAAGGTCATCATCATGACGGACGCCGACGTCGACGGCGCCCACATCGCCTCGCTGCTGATCACCTTCTTCTACCGGCAGATGCCGAAGCTCATCGACAACGGCCACCTCTACCTCGCCGTGCCGCCGCTCTACCGCCTCACGCCACGGCGGCAAGACGGTCTATGCGCGCGACGACGCGCACAAGGACGAGCTCATGCGCACCGTGTTCAAGGGCAAGACGCAACATCGAGATCGGCCGCTTCAAGGGCCTGGGCGAGATGATGCCGGCGCAGCTCAAGGAAACGACGATGGACCCGAGGAAGCGCACGCTGCTGAAGGTGCGCATCGTGGCGGACGACCGCGCCGACACGGCCGACGCCGTCGAGCGGCTGATGGGCAACAAGCCCGAGGCGCGCTTCCCCTTCATCCAGGAGCGGGCGGCCTTCGCGACGGACCTCGTGGACATCTAGGGCCAAGACCGGCCGGTGAGTTGGCCGATCGCATGAGCCGGCCTGATTGCATCGAGGGATCGCGAGCCGCTTAGCCGAAAGTCGGATCGAAGATGAACGTGATGTAATGCAAGGTTCAGCCTGATGACACGCTGTCAGGTCCAGAGTTCGTGCGATAACCACGTCGCGAGCGGCCCCCGCGCCTCGTCGTAACCCGATCGAAGAAAAACGGAGTTCGACCATGCCGGAAACAGTCGCCTTGCATCATTATGACCGTGTCTCGCGGGCGTTTCACTGGAGCATGGCAGGGCTGATCTTCAGCCTGATGATCCTGGGCCTCACGGTCGATGCGTTTCCGCGCGCCTGGGAGTCCACGATAGTGGGGCTCCATACCTCTTTCGGAGCGGTGACGCTGCTGCTTCTCGCGCTGCGCCTCGCCTGGAGGCTCGGGCACAAGGCGCCCCCGCTGGCGGCTGACCTGTCGTCCACCATGCGGCGGCTCGCGGCACTCGGCCATCTGGCCCTCTATGCCTTGATGGCGGCAACCCTGTTCGCCGGGCTCGCAACGGCCTTCACGCGCGGGCTGAGCATCGACCTTCTCGCGTTCAAGATCCCCTCCCCGATGGCCGCGAACCGTGCGCTCGCCCGGTCAGCCAAGGAGGTGCATGAACTCCTGTCCTATGCGCTGATGGCGCTCGTCGGCGTCCACATCCTGGCCGCGTTCTGGCACGAACGCGTGCTGAGGGATGGCACGCTGCAGCGGATGCTGTCGCCCAGGAGCCAGACTGCAATCAACAATTAACGGTAATCTGGCACGATCTTTCGATCATGCGCACCACGGCGCATGACGGAGATTGGACCCATGGACGGTCTGGCTGCACGAAGCCTCCTGCTTGGCTCGCTGGTCCTCGGCGCCGCGATCTGCATCGGATCGATCGCGACTGCCCAGTACCTCGCATCGACCCGCAACGTCGCCCACCGCGAGGCCCTCGTGGCAAAAAGCAGCGAGGCGCTCCGGCGTCCGGCTGCAGCAGGTCGTGACGACGTCATGGCGACGGGCGCGATCGTCCCGCTCCGGCGCGGAGAAGTCCAGCCGCTAACCGGGACGCCGGCGGGACGCTGACGCCGCTCAACCCTGGACCGGATTCACCCCGGTATGAGCCAGCCCGTCGAGCCAGGCTTGAAGCGCGGCGGTAACTTCTTCGGGTCGCTCCAGCGGCGACAAATGGCCGGCGCCTTCGATGACGGCCATTTCGGCCCGGGGAATGGCGTCCGCCATCTCCCGCGCCAAATCAGGCGGCGTGAGCCGGTCCTCCGCGCCCACCAGAACAAGCGTCGGCACTGCGATCGCGGATAGGAACGGCCGGGAATCCATGCGCCCGATGATGGCGCGTTCCTGGGCCATGAAGGCAGCGGGGCCGGTTTCGTCCACCATGCCGCGAACGATGCCCTCCAGCTCCGCATCGGCCTGGCGGTCCGGCGCGACGAGCATGGGCCAGAGGGCCGGATGGATCTCGGCGAAGCCGCCCTGCTCCGCCTTGCGGATGAGGGCCATCCGACGCGACGTCGCTTCGACCGTGTCGGGGCGTGCGCTCGTATCGAGCAGGGCCAAGCGCGTGACGCGGCGCGGCGCCATCCGCATCACCTCGAGCGCGACATAACCACCCATCGAGAGTCCCACCAAAGCAAAGCTGGGCGGCGCGTTCGCCAATAAGCGGGCTGCCATGGCGGCGATGGATTCGTCCTTCATGGTGTCGGCGATTTCAATCGGGTGCTCGGCTGCCAGCACCTCAACCTGCCGCCGGAAGAGTGCGCCGGTGCAGGCAAGGCCGGGGATGAAGACGATGGGATCGGGCATTTCTTATCCAGGTTACGATTTTCTGCGGCCGGTGCGGCATGTCCGAATTGACTTGGCGGTAAATCCCCCTATGTTCCGCCAATCCTCAGAAGGTGTGGCCGAGGATTGTTAGCGACGCGCTTACCGGCCACCTTCCTTTCACGCGCAAGAGCGTCGACGCCGCGATAAGAGGCGGCTCCAACGATGAATTTCACTGAACTCGGACTGAGCCAGAAGGTGCTCGATGCGGTCACCGCATCGGGATACACGCAGCCCACTCCCATCCAGGAGCAGGCTATTCCGCAGGTGCTCGCGCGCCGGGACGTGCTGGGCATCGCCCAGACGGGCACCGGCAAGACCGCGGCCTTCACCCTGCCGATGATCACCCTGCTCGAGCAGGGACGCGCCCGCGCCCGCATGCCGCGCACCCTGATCCTGGAACCGACGCGCGAACTCGCCGCGCAGGTCGAGGAAAGCTTCAACCGGTACGGCGTGCACCAGAAGCTGAACGTGGCGCTCCTCATCGGCGGCGTTTCGTTCGGCGACCAGGACATGAAGATCACGCGCGGCGTCGACGTGCTGATCGCGACGCCCGGCCGCCTGCTCGACCATTTCGAGCGCGGCAAGCTGCTGCTGACCGGCATCGAGATCCTCGTGATCGACGAGGCCGACCGCATGCTCGACATGGGCTTCATTCCTGACATCGAGCGCATCTGCCGCATGGTGCCCTTCACGCGCCAGACGCTGTTCTTCTCGGCGACCATGCCGCCGGAAATCCAGCGGCTGACCGAAACGTTCCTGCACAACCCCGTACGATCTGAGGTTGCACGTCAGGCAAGCACGGCTTCGACGATCACGCAACGCCTGATAGCATCCGGGCCACGACCAGGCCGCCAAGCGCGAGGTTCTCCGTACGCTATTGCGCAACACGCCTGATTTCAAGAACGCGATCATCTTCTGTAATCGCAAGCGCGACGTCCAGACCGTGTTGAAATCTCTCGAGAGACACGGTTTCAACGTTGCCGCCCTGCACGGCGACATGGACCAGCGCGCCCGCATGGCCGCGCTCGAAGGTTTCCGCAACGGATCGACGCAGTTGCTGGTGGCCAGCGATGTCGCCGCGCGCGGCCTCGACATTCCCGATGTGAGCCACGTCCTCAATTTCGACGTCCCGCATCATGCCGAGGATTATGTCCATCGCATCGGCCGCACGGGCCGCGCGGGCAAGAAGGGCACGTCGTACACGATCGTGACTTCGGAGGACTGCGAAGTCGCTGGCGGCCATCGAGCACATGATCGGCTCGCCGATCGAGTGGGAAGGCCCGATCACGGCAGACGACGGCGACGCATCCCGCGAGCGCCGGCCACGCTCCGGCGAGCGCCGCGGGCGCACCGGCGGGCGCAGCGAAAAAGCGCGTGCCGCTGCACCTGATAAGTCCGATACGCCTCGCGAGGAGCGCGCTGCACGGCCGCCCCGTGAGGAAAGAGCTCCCCGGGAGGAAAGAGCCCCGCGCGAGGCACGTCCGCCCCGCGAAGCACGACGCCCCGCGCGAGGAACGCGCAGCGCCGCAAGCGGCGGAGAGCGTGCGCGAACCGCGTGCAGAACGCGCCCCGCGCCAGGACAGGCCAGCGCCGCAGGAGGCGCGCGCCTCCGCTCCGCCATCGGGTGATCGCGGGCAGCAGAACCGCAGGCCGCGCCGGGAGGATCAGGATGACGCTCCCGTCGTGGGGCTCGGCGATCACGTCCCGTCCTTCCTTCTGAGGAGCGTCCGCGCCCGCTGAAGTCACAGCGATGAAACGTCGGCAGATTAGCGCGACGTTAACGCGAATAGACGAACATCAAGACATCCATTGCGAGGGATGTCTGGATGTCTGCAGCGACTATAGACCGCGACATGAGTCTCAAGGCGGCCGAAGAAGCTGTCGAACTGATGCGTGCCCATGGCTCGTCGGGCGATCCGCGCGCCTATCACATCTTCTACACTCATGCCTTGGGCCAGCACCCGGCGCTCAGCCTGGCGCTCGGCGAAGCGCTCGCGTCGACGAACATCCTGTCCGAAGCGACGACAGAATCGCTCTACGACCGCTTCCTGTCGCCCACGCGCTTCATGGCCCAGGCCGAAAAGACCGGCTTCGTCGTTCTCAACGAGATCGACACCGTGATGGATCTCATCGAACTCGCGATGGGGTCGACCGACGAATACAACAAGTCGCTGGTCGCGATCAGCACCGATCTCGAAGGTCCGACGGACAAGCAGCGCCTGAAGGAGATGGTGCTGCGGATGGCGCAGGCCACCAACGAAACCATCGCGACCAACCGGACGCTTGAAGCGCGGCTGCGCGAGACGCGCGGCGAGATCCAGGATCTCAGGGAGACGCTCGAGTCGATCCGCACGGAATCGCTGACCGACCCGCTCACCACGCTCGCCAACCGCAAGCACCTCGACGGCATGCTGCTGCGCTGCGTCGATCACGCGGCCCTCTCGGGCGAGCCGCTCAGCGTGCTGATGATGGACGTGGACCACTTCAAGCACTTCAACGACACATGGGGCCACCTGACGGGCGACCAGGTGCTGCGGCTGGTGGCCATGTCGATCAAGGGCGAGGTGCGCCCGACTGATACCGCCGCGCGCTTCGGCGGCGAGGAATTCGCGATCCTGCTGCCGCAATCGTCGCTGAAGACGGCATTCCTCATTGCCGAGCGCATCCGCCAGACCGTGATGAGCCGCGAACTGGTGAAGCGCTCCACGGGCGAGGCGCTTGGCCGCCTCACGATCTCGGTCGGCGCCGCATCCTTCATGAAGGGCGATACGGCCGCCCTGCTGCTGGAACGCGCGGACCGGTGCCTGCTCGAAGCCAAGCGGACCGGCCGGAACAAGACCGTGTCGGAAGCGGATATGGCCGACCCGAAGTCCGATCCGGAGCCTGCGCTATCGGATGTTGCCTAACGAAAAACCGGCCTGATTGCATCGGGCCGGTTGCTCCGCGTTCGAGCTTCAACATCATTCTTCAGTCGGCCGGCATCCGCTTGGCGGGATGATATTCCAGGGCACGGATATTACCGGTCAAATCTTCGCCGGCGAATCTTGGCCGGTCAGGCTTGGCCAGTCAGTCTGGCCAGTCAGCCTTGGCCACGTCAGTCTTGGCCTGTCATGTTTTAGCCGGTCAGTCGTCGCCCGGGCGGCGGAAGCTGGCGGGTCGGCGGCTGGAAGCGACCCGCATTGCGGCCCCGCGCGCCAGGGCGAACCAGCGTTTCAGCACGTCCGGATCTTCGAAGGCGGCTTCCGGCAGACGCCAGTAGGGCATCTCAACCTTCTTCTTTCCGGTCTCGTAGACGAACGGCTCGGAGCCCTCCGCCGCGAACTCGCCGCGCGTCAGCGGATCGACCCGCAGATAGACCGTACCGCCGGCCTCGATCGCAACCATCACCGGCCCGGCATAGACGCCGTGCCCACCGAACATGCGGCGAACCGTGATGGCGCCGGCCGGCTGGAAAAGATCCTCGAGCGCGGCGCGGTCCATCCTGGCATCAGCCTCGCGCGGCGTAGAGCGTCGGGGCTGGCTGCCGTCAGCGCGACCGACTCGCCGCAGCCGCAAGCCGAGGTCTGGTTGGGATTGTTGAACACGAACTGCGATGCGAGCTTCGTGGTCGCGAAGTCCATCTCCGTTCCCAGCAGGAACAGCACGGCCTTCGGATCGACCAGCACGGTCACGCCTTTTTCCTCGACCACTTCGTCGCCCGGGCGAATGCTGTCGGCGGCATCGAGCGTGTAGGACATGCCGGCGCAGCCGCCATTGCGCACGCCGACGCGCACGCCCACGAGCGGCTTGTCCGAATTCTTCACGATCGACCGGACGCGCTCGGCAGCGGCGTCGGTGATCGACATCACCTTAAACTGGGGAAGTCCCATGCTGTCCTCTCCCGTGCGGCCGGGTTCAAGGCCCGGGCAGGAATTCGACTCTAATGTAACAACGATTGCCGGGGTGTGAAGGCCGCAATTGCGGCCGCGGATCAAGCGGCCCGCCTTCACCACATGTCGAGCGCGACGCGGGCCTCGTCCGACATGCGGCTCTGGTCCCACGGCGGATCGAAGACCATGGTGACCTTGACCGACTGCACGCCCGGGCACCGCGGCGACGGCGTTCTCGACCCAGCCCGGCATCTCGCCGGCGACCGGGCAGCCGGGCGCCGTCAGCGTCATGTCGATCGCGACATTGCGGTCGTCGTCGACGTCCACCCGGTAGACCAGCCCGAGTTCGTAGATGTCGGACGGGATTTCCGGGTCGTACACCGTCTTCAGCGCGGCGATGATGTCGTCCGTCAGGCGGTCGATCTCCTCGGGCGGAAGCGCCGATGGCACGTCGATTGCCGGGCGGTTGGGTGATAGGGCGTCGGTCACGTCGTTCATGTCAGGTATCCGGGGGACTTGGAGGGCATTCTGGCCCCTTGCATCGCTCAGGCGAACAGAGCTTCGGCCTTTTGCAGGGCCTCGGCAAGGCGGTCGACCTCTTCCAGCGTATTGTAGAACGCAAATGAGGCACGGCATGTCGAGGTGACGCCATAGGTGGCGAGCAGCGGCTGGGCGCAATGCGTGCCCGCGCGCACCGCCACGCCCGACCGGTCGATGACGGTGGCGACGTCGTGCGCATGCGCGCCGCGCATCTCGAAGGAGACGATGGCGCCCTTGCCCGGCGCGCGACCGAAGATGCGCAGCGAGTTCATCGCGCCGAGGCGCTCCATCGCATAGTCGCGCAGCGCGTTCTCCTGGGCGAGGATGGCCTCGCGGCCGATGGACGTTCATGTAGTCGATCGCCGCGCCCAGCCCGATCGCCTGGACGATGGGCGGCGTTCCCGCCTCGAAGCGGTGCGGCGGCGCGCCGTAGGTGACGTCGTCGAGCGTCACGTCGCGGATCATCTCGCCGCCGCCGTTGTAAGGGCGGCATCTGCTCCAGCCACTTGCTTCTTGCCGTAGAGCACGCCGATGCCGGTGGGGCCGTACACCTTGTGGCCGGTGAAGACGTAGAAGTCCGCGTCGAGATCCTGCACGTCCACAGGCAGATGCACCGCGCCCTGGCTGCCGTCGACCATGACGGGAATGCCCCGGGCATGGGCGATGCGGATGATCTCCTTGATCGGCGTGACCGTGCCGAGCACGTTCGACATGTGCGTGATCGCGACGATCTTGGTGTTCTCGTTCAGCAGCTTCTCGAACTCGTCGAGCAGGAAGTTGCCGTCCTCGTCGACCATGGCCCAGCGGATCACCGCGCCCTGGCGCTCGCGGTGGAAGTGCCACGGCACGATGTTGGAGTGGTGCTCCATGATCGAGAGCACGATCTCGTCGCCCTCCCCGATCGCCATCTGCGCCGAAGCTGGCGGCGACGAGGTTGATGGCCTCGGTCGCCGAGCGGGTGAAGATGATCTCGTCCGTCGAGCGGCGCGTTCAGGAATCCGCGCACCTTTTCGCGAGCGCCCTCATAGGCTTCCGTCGCGGCGTTCGCGAGATAGTGCAGCCCGCGATGGACGTTTGCGTATTCGTGCTCGTAGGCGTGGACCATCGCGCTCGATCACCTGCCGCGGCTTCTGGGCCGAGGCGGCATTGTCGAGATAGACGAGCGGCTTGCCGTAGACCTGCGTCGACAGGATCGGGAAATCGGCCCGGATCGCAGCGAGGTCGAAGGGACGCCGCGCCGGCGCAGTGCCTGTCCTGGGGGATGCTGACATGCTTTTTGCCTCGTTCAGGCTCTCGCCTTCAGCCAAGCGGCCACTGCGTCGTCCATCGACCGCGCGAACCGTTTCGTTCTCGACGAGTTCGAGCGCTTCGCCGACGAAGGCCTGCAGCATCAGCGCCTCGGCCTCCGGCTTGGGGAGGCCGCGCGCGCGCAGGTAGAACAGCAGGTCGTCGTCGAGCGCGCCGCAGGTCGCGCCATGCGCGCACTGCACGTCGTCGGCGAAGATCTCGAGCTCCGGCTTGTTGTTCATGGTGGCGCCGTCGGCCAGCAGCACGGCCTGGCTCATCATGCGGCCGTCCGTCTTCTGGGCGACGGGCTGCACGACGATCTTGCCCTGGAACACGCCGGTCGATTCGCCGTCGAGCACGTTCTTGAACAGCTCGCGGCTGTCGCAGTGGGGCACGGCGTGGTCGACGACCAGCGTGGTGTCGGCGTGCTGCCGGCCCTTCAGCAGCGCGCCGCCGGCGATGGTGACGGACGAATGCTCGCCGGTGTAGCGCAGGAAGATCTGGTTGCGCGACAGCGACGGGCGCGGTCGCGAGACGCCACGGACGTGAAGTTCGAGCGATCGCGCCGAGTTCCACGCCGAGCGTCGAGCAGATCGATGCCCGCCTGCCCGCAGGCGTTCAGCGCTGACGTGCTCGACCTTGGCCTCGTCGCCGACCGAGATCTCGACCGCCGTGTTCGCCTGGTGCGCGACGCCCGCGCCTTCATGGCTCTCGACGAGCGTCACGCTGGCGCCGTCCTCGACCACGAGCAGAACGCGCGTGACGATGAAGGCAGGCGTGGCGCCGAGCGTCATGAACGCGCAGCAGGATCGGCTTGGCGACAGCGACGCCCTTGGCGATGCGCAGCACGACGCCGTCGGTCATGAAGGCGGCGTTGAGCGCGAGCAGCGGATCGTCGTCGAGCGGCACGACGCGGCCCATCAGCGCGGTCGCGACATGGCCCGGCGGCAAGCGCGTCAGCCAGGCGACCAGGCTTCCACGCCAGCGGGCAGAGCCCCGAAATCCGACAGAGCGGGCGCGACATGGCCGTCGACGATGACGAGGCGCACCGCGTCGACGCCGCGCGAGCGGGTCCGGAGCGGTCGGCCGCGGCGGCGATGGCGGCCTGGTTCGGCTCGGCCGCGAGCGGCGCGCCTCGCGCAGCAGGGCGCGAAGGTCGGTGTACTTCCACGCCTCGACGCGGCGATGCGGCAGGCCCGCCTCGGCGAAGGCCTCGAACGCCTTGCGCTCGCGCTGCGCGGCGACGCCGGGCAGGCGCGCCTTCACTGCGGGGAAGAGTTCGATCAGCGCGGTTTCCGCGCCTGTGCGGATGGGGGTCATCGTCAGCCATGATGCCCTCAGGCCGCCTGCGTGCGGTAGTCGGCGTAGCCGTTGGCCTCGAGCTCGAGCGCGAGTTCCTTGCCGCCCGACTTCACCACCCGGCCCGCCGACATGACGTGCACGGTGTCGGGCACGATGTAGTTCAGCAGGCGCTGGTAGTGGGTGATGACGAGGAAGGAGCGGTTCGCGCCGCGCAGCGCGTTGACGCCGTCGGCCGCGATCTTCAGCGCGTCGATGTCGAGGCCTGAAATCGGTCTCGTCGAGGATGCAGAACTTCGGCTCCAGCAGCGCCATCTGCAGGATTTCCATGCGCTTCTTCTCGCCGCCGGAGAAGCCGACATTGAGCGCGCGCTTCAGCATGTCCTGCGGAATGTGCAAGGCGCTCGGCCGCGACGCGGACGCGCTTCATGAGGTCGGGCGTGGTCAGCTCGTCCTCGCCGCGCGCCTTGCGCTGGGCGTTCAGCGCCGCCTTCAGGAAGCGTCATCGTGGCGACGCCGGGGATCTCCAGCGGGTACTGGAACGCCAGGAACACGCCGGCGGCGGCGCGCTCGTCGGGGTCCATCTCCAGCAGGTTCTGGCCGTCGAGCAGCACCTCGCCGTCGAGGATCTCGTAGTCGTCCTTGCCGGCGATGACGTAGCTGAGCGTCGACTTGCCGGAGCCGTTCGGCCCCATGATCGCGGCGACCTCGCCGTCATGCACGGTGAGGGTGAGGCCGTTGAGGATCTTCTTGTCCTCGATCTGCGACGTGTGAGATTGCGGATTTCGAGCATGGTGATGTTCCTGAAAAATGGATCGCGACGGATCGAGCCGCCGGGCACGGCCGGGCGCGTGAAGCGCCGGCCTGCGGCGCCGTGTCAGCCCACGCTGCCTTCGAGCGAGATCGAGATCAGCTTCTGCGCCTCGACGGCGAACTCCATGGGGAGCTGCTGCAGCACGTCCTTGACGAAGCCGTTGACGATGAGCGCCGTCGCCTCCTCCGCCGTACAGCCCGCGCTGCATGCAGTAGAACAGCTGGTCCTCGGAGATCTTCGACGTCGTCGCCTCGTGCTCGAAGATCGGCGCTGGCCGTCTTCGACTCGATGTAGGGCACGGTGTGCGCGCCGCACTTGTTGCCGATCAGCAGGCGAGTCGCAATTGGTGAAGTTGCGCGCGTTCGACGCCTTGCGGTGCGCCGAGACGAGGCCGCGATAGGTGTTCTGCGAGTGGCCGGCCGAGATGCCCTTGGAGATGATCCGGCTCGTCGTGTTCTTGCCGAGATGGATCATCTTGGTGCCGCTGTCGACCTGCTGGTAGCCGTTCGACACGGCGATCGAGTAGAACTCGCCGCGCGAGCCGTCGCCGCGCAGGATGCAGGACGGGTACTTCCAGGTGATGGCCGAGCCGGTCTCGACCTGCGTCCACGAGATCTTCGAGTTCCTGCCCCGGCAGTCGCCGCGCTTGGTCACGAAGTTGTAGATGCCGCCCTTGCCTTCCGCGTCGCCGGGATACCAGTTCTGGACGGTCGAGTACTTGATCTCGGCGTCGTCGAGCGCGATCAGCTCGACCACGGCCGCATGCAGCTGGTTCTCGTCGCGCTGGGGCGCCGTGCAGCCTTCGAGATAGCTCACATAGGAGCCCTTGTCGGCGATGATCAGCGTGCGCTCGAACTGGCCGGTGTTCTTCTCGTTGATGCGGAAATAGGTCGAGAGCTCCATCGGGCAGCGCACGCCCTCCGGCACGTAGACGAAGGAGCCGTCGGTGAAGACCGCCGAGTTCAGCGTGGCGTAGAAATTGTCGGTCACGGGCACGACGGTGCCGAGGTACTTGCGCACCAGCTCGGGATGCTCGCGGATCGCCTCGGAGATCGAGCAGAAGATGACGCCGGCCTTCTTCAGCTCCTCCTTGAAGGTCGTCACGACGGAGACGCTGTCGAACACCGCGTCGACGGCGACCCGCGAGGTCTGCACGCCGGCCAGGATCTCCTGCTCGCGCAGGGGAATGCCGAGCTTCTTGTAGGTCTCCAGGATAGCCGGATCGATCTCGTCGAGCGACTTCGGGCCCGCCTTCTTCTTCGGCGCGGCGTAGTAGTAGAGGTCGTTGAAGTCGATCTGGGGATAGGCGACGCGCGCCCAGGTCGGCTCGCGCATGGTCAGCCAGCGGCGATAGGCCTCCAGCCGCCACTCGGTCATCCACTCCGGCTCGCCCTTCTTGGCCGAGATGAAGCGGACGATGTCCTCGTTCAGGCCCTTGGGGGCCTTGTCCATCTCGATGTCGGTGATGAACCCGTACTTGTACTGGTCCACGTCGATGGAGCGGACCTGTTCGACGGTTTCCTGCACGGCAGGCATTGGCAGTCTCCTTCCTCTCCGGCTTCAAGGGCCGTGGGCGTTTCGGGGGCGATCGGCTCAGGCGGCCGCGCGTCCCGCCGATTACGTAGGGCGTTCCAACGTGTTTGCGAAGACCCCGAGGCAACGGATCACGTCTTCCTTGGAATTGTTCCAACCAAGACTGACCCGGATCGCAGCCGCGGCCACAGCCGGGGCGTACGCCCATCGCGTCGCAGCACATGCGATGCGCGCACCTTGCCCGACGAGCAGGCGGAGCCCGACGACACGGCGACGCCGGCGAGGTCGAAGGCGATCAGCGCGGTCTCGGCCGTTCAGCCCCGGGCAGCGCGAACAGGCTCGTGTTGGGCAGGCGCGCCTGCGCCCTCGCCGAAGATCACGACTGTCAGGCGCGAGCTCGCGCAGCCCGGCCTCGAACGCGTCCCGCAGCGCGGCGATCCGCGTCGCCTCGTCGTCCCGCGACCGCAGCGCCGCAGCGCGCCGCGGCGCCGAAGCCGGCGATGCCCGGCGACGTTCTCCGTCCCGGCCCGCGCGCCGCGCTCCTGCCCGCCGCCGCGCAGCAGGCGCTCCGCGATGCGCGATCCGGCGTCGCGAGCACGAGCGCGCCGACGCCCTGCGGCCCGCCGAGCTTGTGGGCGGAAATAGCGACGAAGGTCAGCGCCGGAGCCCGGCAGGGTCGAACGTCGATCTTGCCGGCGGCCTGCACGGCGTCGCAATGCAGCAACCCGCCGGCAGCGTGGACGAGGTCGGCGGCGGCGCGCACGGGCTGGACGACGCCGGTCTCGTTATTGGCGGCCTGGAGGCTGACGAGCACGCCGCTCGCCCTGGCTCGCACAATCCGTCAAGCCGGCCTCGGAGAGCAACGAGGTCGACGACCCCGCTCGCGTCAACCGGGATGCGCTCGACGCGATCCGCCGGGAAGCGAGCGCCGTCCAGCACGCAGGGATGCTCGATGGCGCTGGCCAGCAGCCGGTCGAGTGGGCGCTTGTCCGCCCGGCATGCGAGGCCGGGCGTCAGGGCGAGAACGTTCGCTTCGGTGCCGCCGCTGGTGAACACTACGTTGCGGGCGTCAGCGCCGACCAGCACGGCAACAGCCTCCCGCGCCCGTTCCACGCGTCCGCGCGCCGCGCGCCCCTCGGCATGCACCGAGGACGGATTGCCGCCGGCCTCCAGCGCACGCGATCATGGCGTCGCGCGCCTCGGGCCGAAGCGCCGAAGTCGCGTTGTGGTCGAGATAGGTGCGCGGTTGAGCGCCGGCATGCGATCCTGGGTCCGCCTGGTTGCAGTGAAACGGCGTCTTGCGTTGGCCGAGCCGAAAGCGCAGCAAATGCTTGCATTCGACCCCGGCGCTTGTGCTAAAAGCGGCGCTTCGCAACGCCATTGGCCGCCCCGCCACAAGCGGGAACGGCGCGACAGGCTGTTAGAATTATTCTAAGAGATTGTGGCGCTCGCACCGCTCGAAGTCAAGGCGCGGACGCTCGCGACTCCATTGTTCCGGGCGTCCTGGCGACGCTCTGCAAGAAGGTTCAGATCCATGCCTGAGGTCATCTTCAACGGTCCCGCCGGCCGCATCGAAGGCCGCTACCATCCGTCGAAGACCAAGGGCGCGCCGATCGCGATCGTGCTGCACCCGCACCCGCAGTTCGGCGGGACGATGAACAACCAGATCGTCTACGCGCTGTATTACGGCTTCGTGGAGCGGGGTTTCTCGGCTCTGCGCTTCAATTTCCGCGGCGTCGGCCGCAGCCAGGGCAATTTCGACCACGGCCAGGGCGAGCTTTCGGACGCCGCCGCCGCGCTCGACTGGGCCCAGGCGATCAACCCGGAGGCCCGCGCCTGCTGGATCGCCGGCATCTCCTTCGGCGCCTGGATCGGCATGCAGCTCCTGATGCGCCGGCCGGAGATCGAGGGCTTCATCTCGGTCGCGGCGCCCGCGAACCGCTTCGACTTCTCGTTCCTCGCGCCCTGCCCGTCCTCCGGCCTGTTCGTGCACGGCTCGCAGGACCGCGTCGCCCCGATCAAGGACGTGATGAGCCGTGATCGAGAAGGTGAAGACCCAGAAGGGCATCCAGATCGAGCACCAGACGGTCGAAGGCGCCAACCACTTCTTCGAGAACAAGACCGAGGATCTGATGGACGTCGTCGGCGGCTATCTCGACAAGCGCCTCGGCCCGAAGGAGGGCTGAAGGCGCTCCTTCCCTCAAGCCCGCCTCACCCGCTCTCCCTGTCCAAGGCCGATCAGCCATGTCCGCGAACGTCGATTTTCGTCCGAAATCCGATTTCCTGCGCACCATCATCGAGCGCGGATATCTGCATCAGGCGTCCGACCTCGCCGGGCTCGACGAGAAGGCGCTTGCGGGCGAGGTCGTGGCCTATATCGGCTTCGACTGCACGGCGCCGTCGCTGCATATCGGCTCGCTCGTGCAGATCATGATGCTCCACTGGCTGCAGCAGACCGGCGGCAAGCCGGTGCCGCTGATGGGCGGCGGCACGACGCGCGTGGGCGATCCCTCGGGCAAGGACGAATCGCGCCGTATCCTCTCGGTCGAGGATATCGAGGCCAACAAGGACGGCATCAGGCAGGTCTTCACGAAGTTCCTGAACTTCGGAGAGGGCAAGACGGATGCGGTCATGCCCGACAATGCCGAGTGGCTGACCACGCTGAACTACGTCGACTTCCTGCGCGACGTCGGCAAGCATTTCTCGGTCAACCGCATGCTCTCGATGGATTCCGTCAAGATGCGGCTGGAGCGGGACCAGGAGCTGTCGTTCCTGGAATTCAACTACATGTGCCTCCAGGCCTACGACTTCGTGGAGCTGAACCGCCGCTATGGCTGCAACCTGCAGATGGGCGGCTCCGACCAGTGGGGCAACATCGTCACCGGCGTCGATCTCGGCCGCCGCATGGGCACGCCGCAGCTCTATGCCCTGACCTCGCCGCTGATCACCACCGCGTCCGGCGCGAAGATGGGCAAGACGGCGGCCGGCGCCATCTGGCTCAACGAGGACATGCTGTCGGTCTATGACTACTGGCAGTTCTGGCGCAACACCGAGGACCGCGATGTCGGCCGGTTCCTGCGCCTGTTCACGACGATGCCGCTCGACGAGATCGCCCGGCTCGAAGCGCTCGGCGGCGCGGAGATCAACGACGCTAAGAAGATTCTGGCGACCGAGGCGACCGCCCTTTTGCATGGCCGCGCCAAGGCCGACGGCGCGGCAGAGACCGCGCGCATGACCTTCGAGGAAGGCGTCACGACCGATACGCTGCCCACCGTCGAAGTGGACGGCGACGAGCTGATCGGCATGGGCGTGCTGAGCGCTTTCGTGCGGGCGGGCCTGGTGGCTTCGACCGGCGAGGCTCGCCGTCAGGTGAAGGGCGGCGGCCTGCGCGTGAACGATGCGCCGCTGACCGACGAGCGCGCCCTGCTCACGCAGGCCGATCTCGCGGCGCAGGGTGCGGTCAAGCTGTCCCTCGGCCGCAAGAAGCATGTGCTCCTGAAGCCGCGCTGAGGCCGGGTGAGCGGGGCTTCAGGTCACCGTTCAGGTTGCAGGACGGCGTTTAGATTGCACGTCAGCGGTTCGCGCTGGCTGGATTTGAAGGCTCGGCTGGCGCGGCGGGGCGGGGCGTCGTTGTTGCTCCGGTCGCGGGAACTTCGCTCGGCCCAACTACGCCGAAGAACTTGCGCAGGAACCCCGGCGCGACCGCCGACAGCGGATTGATCGACAGCACCGGCTGCGTGACCTTTCCGGTGATCCGGAAATTGACGCCGAACAGCCCCTCGTTTCTGCCTCCGCCGAGGATGGGGCCGACAATAGGAACCTGGCTGACGATATTGTTCAGGCCATAGGCCGGCACGAAGGTGCCGCTGAGATCGACCTTGTCGCGATTGAAGTCCATCGCGCCCTCCAGCGTCCCGCCGACGGCCGGACCCAACATCGTTCCCTCGCGAATTTCGAGGCGGCCATTCCCGACGGTGAACCCGGCCCTGAGCTTGGTGAAGGCGACGTTCGACGCACCTTCCGCCCCGCCCTGCCCCGCCACCCGCGCCAGCGCGGGCTCGTTCGCGAGCGAAAAATCGTTGGCGATCAGCGTGCCGGACATGGTCGGGGCAGCGCCGGTGAGTTGCAGCAGCAGCGTGCCCCCGACCATCCTGCGATAGATGTCGGCAAACCGGAGGAAGCCTCCCGCGTCTCCGCTTTCGACGACGATCCCGCTCGCATTGCCCTCCACCCGCGCCATCTGGCCTGAGACCGGCGAGTTGCCGAAACGGCCGGACAGCTTGAAGTCGCGGAATTCACCGGACCTGACGGTCGACTTCAGGTCCACGAGGCTGAGTTTCTCGCCGTTTTCGCCCAGGATCGTCTGGGCTTTCAGGTCGATATCGAGATCGGCAGGACTGGCCATCGGGCTCGAGCGGGGCGACATCAGAGACCGCAGCATCGGGCGGGCATCGAGCGTGCCCGCCTTGATGTTGGCCCTGAGAACCGCGCCTTGACGGTCGATGTCGACCTTCATGTCCTCACCCGTGCCGAGCTTCAGGCTGGAGAAGCGAGCGGCAATCAGGGTTCCATCCGCGGAAAAACGAACCGATCCGCGCGCCGACACTCCCCCGGTGGCATCAAGAACGAGATCCTCGAGCCCGGTCGCATCGGTGTCTCCTTCGAGGCGGAAACTGGCCTTGCCCGCCTTGCCGGCCGGCTTGTCCCACCCTGGCAGGAGGTCGTTGATCGTGGCCTTGGCGAGGTCGACGTCCACCTTCGTGACGGGCTTGGACCCGAAGGCGTCGTGGATCGACACCTTGACGTCGACGGGTCCGGCAAGCTGCCCGCCGAGCTTGATGCCGCGTCGCAGCCTCGCTGCATCGTCGAGGATGAGCGACACGTTCACATCGACGGGCGCGTTGGGCGGCTGCCGAAGCTCGATGCTGGCGGGCGTCCCGGTGAGACGGCCGTCTCCCTTCAAGACGAGGCCTCCGCGATCCTGCGTAAACGTGAAGGTGCCGCCCTCCAGCTTGTCGCGGCCTCCAAGGTCGGTGGTAACGCCACTGGCTGACCCGACAGCCACGACGCTGACGTCGGCCGGCTTTACGCCGGGCTGAAGAGGCAGGACGATCTTCACGCGCGCGTCGGCGATCCCCTTCACGGTGGCCGGATCGAGACTGATGCCCACGTGGCGTTTCAGTCCCTCCGCACGCAGCACGTCGAACATCGAATCGAGGCCGCCTGAGACGTCAAACTCGATCTGCGCTATCGCGGGTTTCCGGGATAGATCGTCGACTGCGTAGCGCCCATTGGCGAACACGAGGGGCTTTGTGCCAAATCCCGGACCCATTGCGCGCGGAATCGCGATGTTCAACGCGCGGCCGGTGCCATGGGCGGTGGCCGTTATGTCGGAGAGCACCGCCATCCCCGGCGCAGGCCGCAGGATTCCGCCGGATATGGCCACGTCGATCCGCACCGCATCGTCGGGAATGGGCCGCTTGGCGACGGCATCGGCGAGGACTTGCGGCGTGAACGAATTCGAGAGCTCGAAACTGTCGACGCGTCCGCCTAGCACGGCGTCCTGCAGGTAGGATCGAGCCTCGGCGGCAATGAAACTTGGCCAGAATGCAAGCAATGTGCGCGCCTGCGTCGGCTTCGAACTGATTTTAACCCGCAGGCCGTCGATGCCTTCGGCCCGCCCGGCCGCAGCAGTAAGGGACAGGCCAATTTCGGGTCCGGCGATTTCCAGCCGCTCGATGAAGATCGCACCCAGCCCGATCGGCATGCGGGCGGACAGCGCAATCAACTCGATCTGGATTTGACGGTCGCGAACGCTTTCGCCGGCAAGAGTGGCGTTCCTGGCTGACAGCTCGACCTGCCAGTGGTCGAAGTCGGGACGCGGGGGAACAACGGTTCCGGCGAGGTCGATTTTCGTATCGCCGGCCTTCACCTCGACGTTGCGGACAATGAGTGTGCGCGCTTTCGCGTCCCAACCAAACGCCCCGCCGAGGCGATCGACGTAAATCGGCTTGGCGTCCGGATCTTCGACGAGGACAACGGCCGAACCGCCGGTGAGGCGTCCGTCGAGTTCGGCGACATTGCTGTCCCTGTCCAGCTTCAGCGCCACAGATCCGCTGATCGGCATGTCGGTGGAAACAGGGATCGCGCCGGGCTGGGCGATGCCGACGATCTCCGACAGCGGGAGATCGCGGGTCTCCACGCGCACCAGCCGCTCCTCGCCCGGTGTCCCATCGATGGTGGCCGACAGGGACCACACGCCGCTGAGACCCTGGGCCGAAATGCGGGCCGCAACCTGGGAGCCCGTAACCTTCTGGAAGCCCATGGACATGCGATCGTACGAGATAGCGCGACCGCGCCGGCGATCGTTGATCCGCAGGCGCCCGTCGCGGATGCCGGCCCTCTCCAGCACCGCAATCGGGCCGGAGTGGGACGCGATCGCATTGAGAATGGCGCCCGGACCGAACGACGTGTCGGTCGGGGCGCCGGATGGCGCGGGGGCCGGTTGCATCTGGTCGTCCTCGCCGGTGGCGGAAATCGAGACCGCCCCATCCGGTGCAATTGTGAGGGTGACGGCGAGACCCAGGAACGAAATATTGCGAGGAATGAAATTGCCGCCAAGCAGCGAGAGGGCGGTAAAGCCGATTTCGGCCTGAGGGGCGGCAACCACCAGATTGCCCTCCGCATCGCGAACCGTGACTCCGGTGACGTTGAGCGCGGGACCGTCCGACGTCCATTCGACCTCGGCGTGGCGGACATTGACGTCGTAACCGTTGCCGAACTGGGCTTCGAGCGCCTGCGCGACGCGGTCGGCGATGGCGTCGAAGGCGAGCGGACCGCTGGCCATGCGCCACCATGCTGCCCCGACCGCCAACGCAACAATAACGAGCGGGATCATGACCACCCGCGTGACGCGGTATGCGATGTGGCTTCGATTTCGCCGTATTTTTAGCTGACCGTCAGCTTTAGCGCGCGGTGCCCGCTTGCTTTCGGTCGATTTCGCCGGCTTGCTCGGGTGGGCGTCCGCTGCCGGTTCGGCATGGGTTGACGGCGTTTCGATCTGGACGGCAGGAATCGACGCTGCGCAGGCCAGGCGGCCACGCCGCAGGCGTGAGCGTCTGGTCGCTCCGTCGTTCTTGGTGTTGCCGTCGCTGGTCAAGAGCTAGGGGTTCCGCGATCCAGTTGCCGGCGCAGCGATCCGGCAATTTCCGACCGGAGCCGGATGAACCCCGCCTCCACCACGCCCGCCGATCCGTCCGGCGCGCTTCTGCGTATGCTAGTGCCCACGACAATTCGACGAAAGGATGGCGAAATGTCCGAAAAATTGAAGGTTGGAGCTCCCGCACCCGATTTCACCCTTCCCGCGGACGGGGGGCGCTCGATTTCGCTCTCCAAACTCGCGGGCAAGAAGGTGGTCCTGTACTTTTATCCGAAAGACGACACACCCGGCTGCACCAAGGAAGCGATCGAGTTCAACGGCCTGCGCGCCGCTTTCGCCAAGGCGGGAACGGAGATCATCGGCGTATCCCCCGACAGCGCAGCGAGCCACGACAAGTTCAAGACGAAGTACGACCTCGATTTTCCGCTGGCCGCGGACGAGGAGAAGTCGATGCTGGATGCCTACGGCGTGTGGGTCGAGAAGAGCATGTACGGGAAGAAGTACATGGGCGTCGAGCGCACGACCGTCCTGATCGACGGCAAGGGGATGATCGCCCAAGTCTGGCCGAAGGTGAAAGTGGATGGACACGCCGAGGAAGTTCTGGCGGCAGCACAGGCCCTTTGAGACATTCGCTCACATGGCGCGTTAGGCGGGAGGCCCGACGGACTTCCGAATTGAGCTAAACGTTTAGCTGATTTGGAATTATTTAACCTTAATGTTTTCTGATGCCTCGCGACGAGTTCCTGTCCCGTAGCGAGCCGCGAGGCATCGATGGCCCTGATCTTCACGAGCCAAGGCAAGCGCCGGCCGGCGCCCCTGACCTTGACCCTGGAACACCGTGGGCGAACCCGCGTCTGGCGGGCTCCGCTGGCCTTGATGCTCGCGGCCGGCATTGCCCTCGTTACGATCGGCCTGGTCGCAATCGCCCTGACGCTGGCCCTTTTCTTCAAGGAAGAGGTGTTTCAATCAATTGCGGCCGCCGGCGCCAGGGAACTCTCTAACCAGCATGAGCAGGTCGCCACGCTTCGCTCCGTCATCGACCGGATGAGCAGCAAGCACCTGCTGGACCAGAGCCGGTGGGAAAGCCGGCTCATCGAACTCCAGCAGAGACAGGCATTGCTCGACAGCAGACAGGCCATGCTGGCGAGCCTGTCCGGGGCGCCCTCTTCTTCAAAGCCGACGGGAAATTCGTCCGCGACGCGCGCCGCCGGCGTGCGCGCGGCCAATGCGCTCGATGCGATCTCGGCAGCGGTTGGCGATACGCCGGACAGACCGGCGAACTCCCTGCCGGAGACCGTGCAGTCCTTCGCGCCGCTCGAACCGCACAAATCCCGCCCGACCGACAACTGGGGGCCGCTGCGCGGCATCGGCCCAGGAGCCTCGCTCGACTTCAACAGCAAAGGCCTGCCCGATCCGGGCCCCGTGCTGGCCAGCATCGACGCTGCTTTAGCGCGGGGCGAACAGCAGCTTCTGGAGGTCATCCAGCAAACCGAGCGCCGGGCTGAGGCGTCGCGCGCCCGGTTTTCAGGACTGTTCGCGGAACTCGGCCTTGCGCATTCCCGGTTCGCCTCGCCGAACGAGGAGCAAGCGCGGGGCGGGCCTTTGGTCCCGGTCGCAACGGACGCGGCGGCGGGATCGTTCGAAGCGTCGCTGGCGCGTCTGCAAGGCCGGATGGCCGAAGCCGAACTCTTTGCGCAGAGTGGTCGACGCCCTCCCTCTCCGCCGCCCGCTGCGTGGCGAGATCGACCAGACGTCGGGCTTCGGCTACCGGATGGACCCGTTTACACGCGGACTTGCGATGCACACGGGCCTCGATTTCCGGGACGAATGGGGCGCACCCGTGCGCGCCACCGCGCCGGGCCGGGTGACGATTGCGGAATGGAACGGCGCCTACGGCCAGATGGTCGAGATCGAGCACCGGGGCGGCCTCGCCACCCGCTACGCCCACCTCTCGTCCATCACGGTCAATGCCGGTGACGAGGTGGCGGCGGGATCGGTCGTCGGGCGTCTCGGATCTACGGGACGCTCGACCGGACCGCATCTCCACTACGAGATGCGGGTGGACGGGGAAGCTGTCGACCCGCAGAGATGGCTGCGGGCCGCGTCGCGAGCCGGCCTGGACTGACGGCTCGGCCAGTCCAGCATCACCTCAGTCGACGTCCTCGACCTCGACGTCCCCGCCATAGACGCGCTGGGCCAGCGCGGCTTCCATGAACGGGTCGACGTCGCCGTCCAGCACGTCGTCGGGGCTGGTCGACGTCACTCCGGTGCGCAGATCCTTCACGAGCTGATAGGGCTGGAGCACGTAGGATCGGATCTGGTGGCCCCAGCCGATCTCCGACTTAGTCGCGTTCTCGGCGTTCGCCTTGTCCTCGCGGATTTGCAGTTCCCGCTCATAGAGACGCGCGCGAAGCATGTCCCACGCCTTGGCGCGGTTCTTGTGCTGCGAGCGCTCCTGCTGGCACGACACCACAATCCCCGTCGGATTATGCGTGATGCGAACGGCGGAGTCGGTGGTGTTGACGTGCTGGCCGCCCGCGCCCGAGGAGCGGAAGGTATCGATGCGGCAATCGCTCTCGTTGATGTCGATCTGGATCCTGTCGTCGATGACCGGATAGACCCAGACGGACGCGAAGCTGGTGTGCCGGCGGGCGTTCGAATCGAAGGGCGAAATGCGCACCAGGCGATGCACGCCGGTCTCGGTCTTCAGCCATCCATAGGCATTGTGGCCCTTGATCTGGAGCGTTGCGCCCTTGATCCCGGCTTCCTCGCCGTCGGCCATGTCCATGATCTCGACCTTGTACTTCCGCTTTTCGGCCCAGCGGATGTACATGCGCATAAGCATGTTGGTCCAATCCTGGCTCTCCGTGCCGCCGGCGCCAGAATGGACTTCAAGGAACGCGTCGTTGCGGTCCGCTTCGCCGGAGAGAAGCGTCTCGACCTGTCGTCGAGCAGCCTCGGCCTGCACGCCACGGATCGCGACTTCGCCTTCGTGGATTGCGGATTCGTCGCCCTCGGCGTCGCCGAGTTCGATCAGGGTCACGGCGTCCTCCAGGTCGCCCTCGAGCTTCCCGATCGAGGCAAGGCTTTCCTCAAGCTCGGTGCGTTCGCGCATGACTTTCTGCGCGGCTTCCGTGTCGTTCCAGAGGTTGGGATCCTCGGCCCGGGCGTTCAGCTCGGCAAGGCGGCGTTTGGCGGTGTCGACGTCAAAGATGCCTCCTCAGCAGTCCCACGGACTGCTTGGCGGCATCGAGGAGCGCTTCAATTTCGGCGCGCATCGGTTGATCTCACAGAATAGGGAGGCAGCGCACGACCTCGTGCGTCTCCGGGTGGGGGAGAGTTAGCGACGCGCGGCGGCGGTGTAAAGGCGCGGTTTGCGGCTGCATGTCGCCTTTGCTGCCCCCGGAGGAGCGAACGGAAAGAAGCCCGCGGCTTGCGGGCCGCGGGCTTCCAGACTTCGGGGGATGAGTGCGCCGCCGGGCGACGCCTGCGGGACTAAAGGACGAAATCGCGACCGGCGAGGCTGGCCAATCCAGACAGGACGATGTCGAAGTCGGAAACGCCGTCGCCGTTCACGTCGCCCTGGACGATGCCGCCAGAGCACCGGAGCTGTCCCGCCTGCTTGGTGAACAGGCCGGTTCCGATGAACGAGAATGCGTCATTGGCTGATGTAGCCGACTTGGCGTCGATGCCGCCAAGGTCAACGCGATCCAGCCCGCTCACGAAGTCCGTGATCATGTCGGCCAGCGCGCCACGCCCGGAATCGGTGATGGCGAGGAATGTGAACGTGTCGGCTCCCGCACCGCCCGTGAGAACGTCCTTCCCTCCGCCGCCAACGATGTAGTCAGCCCCATCGCCTCCGTTGATGGAGTCCGCGCCAAGGCCGGCCCGCAGCGAGTCGTTGCCACCTTCACCGGCCAGGCTGTTATTGCCATCGTTGCCTATCATCGCGTTGTGCAGCGAGTTACCCGTGCCGTTCAAATTGGCCGTGCCAAGCAGGTTCAGGCTTTCCACGTTCACGGCGAGCGTCCAGGCGACAGTGGCATTCACCGTATCGGTTCCTTCGCCCGCGTTCTCGATGACAAGGTCGCCCGAGTTGTCGACCCAGTAGCTGTCGTCGCCGATCCCGCCGGCCAGACGGTCTGCTCCAGCGCCGCCGTTCAGGCTATCATTGCCAGCCAAACCGGTAAGCGTATCGGCGCCCGTGGAGCCGGTCAGGCCGTCATGGCCCGTTCCCCCGGCGAGCACCTTATTGACGCTGGACAGCAACGAGGTGGTCGCGACGGAGCCATCCGAGAACTTGAACAACTCGACGTTGCTTACGGTGTCGATACCCTCCGCAACGCTGGTGAACGTGAACTTCGCCAGGAGCGTGTCGTAGATAATCGAATAGGCCGAGCGCAGCCCCGAGAATACCGCGAGGTCGGCCCCTGTGCCGCCGTCGAGGATGTCGTTGCCCGCGCCGCCGATGAGCGTGTCATTGCCGTCGCCGCCCTCCAGACGGTCATTGCCGAGGCCGGCGCTGATGAAATCGTTGCCGGCCATGCCGCGCAGGACATTGGCAATATCGTTGCCGGTGATGACATCGCCGCCACCGCCACCGGCAGCGTTCTCGATCCAGGCGCCGAAGGCGATGGAGATATTGAACGTCATCATGTCGGTATTGGAGAAGCTGCCCGGCGCCAGATTGATGACGGAGGCCGTGTTCCAGCCCGAGAAGTCGAGCGTATCGATGCCTGCGCCGTCGTAAATGCACAGCACCGGATGCTTGTTCTGGGTGAAGTCATAAAGGGAGTTGATGCCAAACGTGGCGTTGAAGCCGTAGGTCGTGTTGCCCGAACGCGTGGTGGTGTCGGCGCCGTAGATGGCCTGGATCGCCAGCACGTCGTGCAGCATCGGCGTCTGCGGGTAATACCAGCGATTGTCGCTGGCATACCAATCGGCACCCGTCTGATCGGCGGTGAAGTAGGACATCAGGGAATACATCTGACTGTCCTGCATGTAGAGCGCGTTGGTCGCGTAGGTCGGCGAACCGCCATTGTAATCGCCGGGATGGTCGAGCCCCAGAGCGTGTCCCGTCTCGTGGATCCAGGCCGTGTAGCCCCACGACCCCGGGACTGGGCTCATCAAATTGTTGGTGCCGGAGTTAGAGCCGTAGCTGGAATTAAGCCACACCGAGCCGGCGCCCGACCAGGAGCCTGGGTAATAGGCGTGGGCATAGCCGATATTCGTAGTGGTGTTCTCGAACTTGACGTTCGCGGTCGATCCGTCGGCGACCAGCGTGAAGTTCGGCCTGATCAGGTCGTCCCAGAGCGTTATCGCCTGCGTGCCCATCGCACGCTGGGCGGTCGACAGCGCAGAAAACCCGGCCTTCTCCGCATAGGGGAACCATGCCGCCGTGGAGGGGAAGCCGTAGGTGAGGTTCGTGCCGGTCCAGTGGTATCCGCTATCGAGCTGCGCAATGACCTGAGTGTTCGAATAAATTGGCTTATATGCCATCAAAATCACCTGTTTGAACGTCGCTTATTAATGCGCGGCACCATGGCAGGGGGTTATTGCGCGATTACTAATGACTAGGACGCTTTTTCGAGCATCTGTATCGAATTGTGCGGAAACCCGGTGCTGTTGGACAATCGACCCCGCAATGTTTAAGGCAATCCTTCTTCATATTTGAATATGTGATCACAATTTTTGAATAAATGTTATCATTTATTACACTTTGATACGATCCGGCGCTACCGAATTGAGTTTTATTCTTGAAAACCGGCGTTTCAATCCGGACTACGACACTGGTTTCAGGATTTATGGCGATGGATGCGGCCTACGATCTCGCGTCGGCCATGATCGGACACTCGCGTTCTGGCACCCGACTTCTGAACAGTGAGTTGCAGCAGTTTTTTGGGCCAACCGATGGACTGGTGCGATCTACCTCTGGAGAATTCGCAACCGGATTTCTCGGTAGGGCCAAGGCAATGAGCATGAAAGAAATGTAAATAATCTACATTCCATGGAGGCCAAACGACGTATCACCCACGTTTACAATCCGCGATGGCCCGTAACTTTCTCACGAATTAATTAAATTAACTCGCCGCTTTTTTGAACATACTCTAATTATTGATATCGTTAAACGTTCTACCGGTCTATTTTGTGTACTATTGTTTTCAATTACTACTGATACAAACAATCAGCTTGCTGGCATTAAACTGGATCAACGGTTGAAATCGACGGAGAATACGAAAAATTTGATTGCTAATCAGTCTGAATTGATAAATGTTGAGGACAGTTCAATCAGGTTTTGTGAAATGAATGATTCCTCCGCCTTTGAGACTACGATTGCCGATAAAATTTCGCAGCTCCGCGCTTGGGAGAATGTGAACCTCCCGATTGCCGGGACCATTCTGGGCTACGATGTCGTTGTGCTTCTTGCCCGAAGCATTGAAACGGGCGGCAAAGTACCGTCCAGCACTCTCTACGGCGATTTGCACTACTCGGAAGCGGCGCTGCGGCTCCACATCCAGCGGCTGCAACGCGAGGGGTTCGTCGTGCGATCCCGCGACGGAGAAGATGGCCGCAACCGCTCGATCGTGCTCACGGACGCTTTTCGAGCGGCTTGGAGCAATTATACCGAATTTTTCCAGGCGTTATTCGATATGCCTCCGCACGCTGAGCAGAGGATCGGCTCACACGATGCGTCTTTTCTCAAAGAAAGCCCCCGCTTTCGCGAGGGCCAAGTCTGGGAGGAACCGCTCGTGGGAAGACCCTAACCGAGCACAACAACCATACTCCAGCGGCGTCGAGTTGGCTGTTGCAGAGTAGCAACATCTTCATTTTCAATCAGTGCGGGCATTACACCCGCCTGTCTCGCTCAGCGACACGGGTTCCTCGCGGCGCGCCGCTGAATTGAAACGCTACTCGGTCGTGAGTGCGTGCTCGTCCAGCAGCATGTTGGGACGCGCGAGACGGGCCAGCAGATCCACGTCGAATACCTTGATCTCGCTCCCTTCAAGCGAGGCGCCGTGGCTGGTCAACTGCGCACTGCAGCGAGACAGGCTTTCCGGCGTTAGACCCAGGAGCGACGCCAGCACCAGCTTCTTGACCGGCCTTTTGAAAGTTTCGTTCCGCCCGGACGCAATCCAGGTCGCCAGAACCCAATTTGCGAGCCGCTCGATCCCGGTGCGCAGCTTTTGATTGTGCACGGCGCGCACCCGGCGCCTCGTCTGTCGTGCAAGATGCCTCGCGACCGCGGTGGCGAACCCATGGTCGTCGGTCAGCGCCGCTCGCGCAGCCTCTGCGCTCACCGACAAGATCCTGCAGCGCGTCATCGTAATATAGCTAGCGAGCGCCATCTGGTTGCTTACAACAGCCGCCAGTCCGATCGCGTCAGGGGCTTCGATGAAATCGACGGTCGAAACGCGCGAGCTCAGGCTGCCATACATCTGCACGGAACCGGATACCAGGACGTGCAGAAATTCGGGAACGACGCCATGTTCCTCGATTACGACACCGGATGGCAGCACACGCTCGACCGGCGCAGGGGTGAGACGCTGAAGGGTGTCTTTGAAAAGCGCTTCGGGCAATGGCGCGGCACGGGGTCGCTCGACAGTCTCGAAAGTCATCAGTTCCATGGGGGTTGGAGCCGGCCCCGATCAGGGCAGTCACCCAAAACCTTCACGGACATGACATCTATGTCAATGAAAAATAACACTATTTTTAAAGTGTTTAAGCTCTGAATGAATAAGTTGACCTGGGGTTTTAACAACCGCTAAGTCAGAGCAACGTTGTTTGCAGCCTCTTGCTTACCCGTCCCGCTGTGCGGCCGCGCGACGTGCGGCCGCACGATTGCATCGATCACGCGCCGACGGAATCAGTCACGCACTTCTTCGTGAAACTGGACTTGGCCGCCCCGGCCAGCTTCTTGTCCGCGGCAGCTTTGTTGCACGCCGCCGTGGCATCCGACTGGCACTTCTTGGTGAAGCTGGTCAGAGCCGCTCCGGCGAGCTTTTTGTCCGCCGCCTGACTTTTGCAAGTAGCCTCTGCAGCGAACGCGCTACCACCGATGAAGCAGCACACAGCCGCAATGATGATCTGTTTCATGATTACACCCCCAGGTTGTTACGCCAGCACGATAGTTCATCGCAAAACATTCATGCAATATGTGAAATTCGTCGGGCTACCGACCGGCGGGACTCGCACTTCCACGCCCGGCATGCCCGCTTGATCACGCCGCGGAAGGCGAGAGCGAAGACATCGACGACCAGTGCCCGGACGCGCTTGGCCGTTGCCCTCGCTTCGGACACGCGACACAATCAGCCAACGATACCAAGCCTCGAGGGGGGACCATGCTGCTGCAAGGCAAGACCGCTGCGATCTCAGGGGCGGCGAGCCGGCGGGGCATCGGCCTCGCCACGGCAAGGCTGTTCGCCAGCCACGGCGCCCGGGTAGCGATCCTCGATATCGACGCCGCAGCCGCGGTGGATGCGGCCGCCGAGCTCGGTTCCGAGCACATCGGCATCGGTTGCGACGTGGCGGACAGGACGGATTGCGGAAAGGCGGCGGGGCGGGTCATCGACGAGTTCGGCGGGCTGGACATCCTGATCAACAACGCCGGGGTGACGCAGCCGGTGAAGATCATGGATATCGATGCGGATAGCTGGGACCGCATCCTGGACATCAATTTGCGCGGCGTCCTGAATCTCAGCCAGGCATTCATTCCCCAGATGAGGGCGCAGAAGAAAGGTTCGATCGCGTGCATGTCGTCCGTCTCGGCGCAGCGCGGCGGGGGCATTTTCGGCGGGCCTCATTACTCCGCCGCCAAGGCGGGCGTGCTCGGCCTCGCCAAGGCGATGGCGCGCGAACTCGGGCCCGATGGAATTCGCGTGAACTGCGTGACCCCCGGCCTGGTGGAGACCGACATCACCGCCGGCAAGCTGAGCGACGACGCAAAGGCGGCAATCGTCGGCGGCATTCCGCTCGGCCGTCTCGGCAGGCCGGAGGACGTGGCCGGCATCTATCTTTTCCTTGCCTCCGACCTCTCGGCCTACGTCACCGGCGCGGTCATCGACGTGAATGGCGGCATGCTCATCCATTGAGCGGCGCGCAGAAGGAGCAGGCTCGCATGAGCGATACCCAAGCCGCTTCGGGCTCGAATGTCAGCTTGGCGGAGCGTGCCTACCGCATCCGCCGCAATGCGCTGCGCATGGGGCAAGTGCAGGGCCAGGGCTATATCGGGCAGGCGCTCGGCGTGGCCGATGTGCTGGCCGTGTCCTACTTCCACGCGATGCGCTACCGGCCGGATGACCCGTACTGGGAGGGTCGCGACCGGTTCCTGCTGTCCATCGGGCATTACGCGATCGCGCTCTATTCGGCGCTGATCGAAGCGGGGATCCTGCCTGACGACGAACTGGAAACCTATGGCGCGGACGACAGCCGCCTGCCCATGTCGGGCATGGCGGCCTACACGCCGGGCATGGAGATCACGGGCGGTTCGCTCGGCCAGGGGTTGAGCGTGGCCGTCGGCATGGCCCTGGGCCTCAAGCGCAAGGGCTCCGCCGCTTTCATCTACAACCTGCTGTCCGACGGCGAACTCGACGAAGGCTCGACCTGGGAAGCCGCGATGTCGGCTGCTCATCACGGCCTCGACAATCTCGTTGCCATCGTCGACGTCAACAACCAGCAGGCGGACGGGCCGTCGAAATCGATGCTGGGCTTCGAGCCGCTGCATGACAAATGGCGCGCGTTCGGCTGGTTCGTGCAACGCGTCGACGGAAACGACATTCCAGCCCTCGTCGCGGCCTTCGACGCGGCGCGGAGCCACGGAGGCCGCCAGCCCCGGATCGTCATCTGCGACACCACCATGTGTAAGGGCGTGCCCTTTCTCGAAAGCCGCGAGATCACCCACTTCGTTCGCGTCGATGCCGACGAATGGGACAAGGCGCTCGACATCCTCGATTCCGGGAGGCCCGCATGACCGGCGCCGTGTCGAAGCCCCGCCACCTCAAGCAGTTCAAGCCCGCCGTTTCGGGGCAGCGGCTCACCACGTCTGCGATGATCGCCTCCATCGCCGCCGAGGGACAGGCGACCCGCCCTGCCCCGTTCGGCCACGCGCTCGTGGAACTGGCCAGGACAAGGCCGGAGATCCTGGGCATGTCGGCCGATCTCTCGAAGTACACCGACATGCACATCTTCGCGCAGGCCTACCCCGATCGCTTCTACCAGATGGGCATGGCCGAGCAGCTGCTGATGGGCGCGGCTGCAGGCCTGGCGCGAGAGGGCTTCATGCCGTTCGCGACGACCTATGCGGTATTCGCCTCGCGCCGCGCCTACGATTTCATCTGCATGGCGATCGCGGAGGAGAACCTGAACGTCAAGATCGTCTGCGCCCTCCCCGGCCTGACGACCGGCTATGGCCCGAGCCACCAGGCCACCGAAGACCTCGCGATCATGCGGGCCATGCCGAACCTGACGGTCGTCGACCCCTGCGACGCGCTGGAAATCGAGCAGGCCGTGCCCGCCATCGCCGACCATGACGGCCCGGTCTATATGCGCCTGCTGCGCGGGAACGTGCCGCTGGTGTTGGATCGCTATGGCTACCGGTTCGAACTCGGCAAGGCGAAGATGCTCCGCGATGGGCCCGACGTGCTGATCGTGTCGTCCGGGTTCATGACCATGCGCGCGCTGCAGGCGGCGGAAGCGCTGGAGGCGGACAGGATCTCCGCCGGCGTGCTCCACGTCTCCACCATCAAGCCGCTCGATGCGGAGACCGTCCTGCGCGAATGCGGCAAGCCGGGCCGGCTGGTCGTCGTCGCGGAAAACCACAGCATCACGGGCGGCCTCGGCGAGGCGGTCGCCGCCCTGCTGCTGCGCAACGGGGTCACGCCAGCCTTCCGGCAGATCGCCTTGCCGGACGCCTTTCTCGATGCCGGGGCGCTGCCCACCCTGCATGAACGCTACGGCATTTCGACTGAAGCCGTCGCGCGGCGCATCCGGGAGTGGATCTCCAGGTAGTCGGAGCCGAAAAGCCCGACGCGTTTCAGCGCCGCCAGCGGATAAGCCCACCGGCGAGCAGGAACCCGGCGCCCCACAGCATGAGCGCGCCGAAGACCTTGTCCATGACGGGGTTCAGCGACTTGAAGACGATGCCGAAATGCGAAGTGACGGCGGCCAGCACGAGCAGTGCCGGCAGGACGATCCACACCGCCGCCCGCAAGCGCTCGTCTCCGCGAGCGCCCGCCAGCCACGGGCCGACCAGGCCCAGGGCGAGCCCGATGGCCGCGCCCGCCGCGAAGTTGATCTGGAACGGGCTGCGGCCATCGATGAAGAACCTGGCTCCGTAGAACCGGAACCCGGCCAGGATGGCCGCGGTGACGACGACACCGATCAGGAGCGAGCGCCAGACCATGTCAGGCGCCGCCGCGCGCTATGATGCCGCCGTCGAGGAGCAAGAAGGCCATTGCCGCCCTCACGCCATCGTCGGGATGACGAATTCCGACGCCGGACTTGATGCCCGTGGGCCAGCGCGAGGTGACCGTCTTCGTCTTCGTGTAGAAGCGGAACGCGTCCGGGCCGTGCTGGTTGAGGTCGCCGAAGCCCGAGCGCTTCCAGCCGCCGAAGGTGTAGTAGGCGAGCGGCACCGGGATCGGCACGTTGATGCCGACCATGCCGACCTGGACCTTCGCCGCGAAGTCGCGCGCCGCGTCGCCGTCGCGCGTGAAGATGGCGACGCCGTTGCCGTATTCGTGGTCGTTGGCCAGGCTGCAGCGCCTCGTCGTAGGCCTTGGCGCGCGCACGACCGAGAGCACCGGCCCGAAGATCTCCTCCTTGTAGATCCGCATGTCCTCGGTGACGTTGTCGAACAGGCAGCCGCCCATGTAGAAGCCGTTCTCGTAGCCCTGCAGCTTGAAGCTCGCGGCCGTCGACCTTGAGCGTCGCGCCTTCCTTCACGCCGAGGTCGACATAGGCCTTCACCTTGTCGAGATGCGCCTTCGTGACCAGCGGGCCGAAATCCGCGGACGGGTCGGTCGAGGGGCCGACCTTCAGGCTTTCGACGCGCGGGATCAGCTTCTCGACGAGCTCGTCGGCCGTCGCCTTGCCGACCGGCACCGCGACCGAGATCGCCATGCAGCGCTCGCCGGCCGAGCCGTAGCCGGCGCCGATCAGCGCGTCGACGGCCTGGTCCATGTCGGCGTCGGGCATGATGATCATGTGGTTCTTGGCGCCGCCGAAGCACTGCACGCGCTTACCGTCGGCGCAGCCGCGCGTGTAGACGTACTCGGCGATCGGCGTCGAGCCGACGAAGCCGACGGCCTTGATGTCCGGGATCGTCGAGGATGGCGTCGACCGCCTCCTTGTCGCCGTTGCACGACGTTGAGGATGCCGGGCGGCAGGCCGGCCTCCAGGAACAGCTCGGCGATGCGCAGCGGCACGCCGGGGTCGCGCTCGCTGACGGCTTCAGGATGAAGGCGTTGCCGCAGGCGATGGCGGGCGCGCACTTCCACAGCGGGATCATGGCCGGGAAGTTGAACGGCGTGATGCCCGCGACGACGCCGAGCGGCTGGCGCATCGAATAGATGTCGATGCCGGGGCCGGCGCCCGTCGGTGTACTCGCCCTTCAGCAGCTGCGGCGCGCCGATGCAGAACTCGACCACTTCGAGCCCGCGCTGGATGTCGCCCTTGGCGTCGGCGACGGTCTTGCCGTGCTCGCGGGCGAGCAGCTCGGCCAGCGCTCTCGTTGTCGCGTGCGGCGAGTTCCAGGAACTTCATCAGCACGCGCGCGCGGCGCTGCGGGTTCGTCGCGGCCCAGCCCGGCTGCGCGGCCTTGGCGTTCTCCACCGCGGCGCGAACCTCCGACACGCTTGCCAGCGGAACACGCGATGCGACCTCGCCCGTCATCGGCCAGAACGCGTCGGTGAAGCGGCCGGAGGTGCCCTTGACGTGCTTTCCGCCGATGAAATGAGTGAGTTCCGCGACCATGTCGTCCTCCCGAAAACAGTGAGCGAGATCCGCGCTTCTATCGATCCAGCCCGATTCCGACCCACGCTTAGCATCGCTGGCCGGGGACAGGCACGGTATTTTTCAGGCGATGATGGAACGGCGGCGCGGCAGGCGCTAGAGCTTGAGGCGCCCTACCCGGCTGAGGATGGCCGCGCCCGTGCGGATGCCGTTGACGAAGCAGTCCAGCTTCAGGTTCTCGTTGGGGGCGTGGTTCGCCTCGTCGGCATTGGCGTAGGGAACCACGAATGCATGCAGTGCCCAGGATCTTCGTGAAGACGTAATCGGGCAGGCTGCCGCCGGCCGAGGGGTAGAGCAGCGGCTCCACGCCTTGCGCATCGACGACGGCCTGCCGCAGCGGCTCGGCGAACGGCGAATCCAGCGGCGTCTTGGAGGGCAGCATGCCGTTATACGGGATGAACTCGACCTCGGGCGCATGCTTGCGCACATGCGCGGCGACCTTCTCGAAGATCTCCGTTGGCGTCATCGCCTCGACGAGCCGGATATCGCACTTCACGAACGCTTCGTGGGGCAGCACCGTCTTGCTGCCCGGGCCCGCCATAGCCGCCATGCATGCCGTTGATCGTCAGGGTCGGGTGGAACATCAGCCGGTCCGCGACAGGCCTGTCAGCCGGCTCGTCGAAGCGCTGCAGGCCGAGTTCGGCCTTCACCTCGGCAGGATCGAGCGGGAGACGGCGGGCCGCCTGAAGCTCGAGCTCGGTCGCGGGGATGATGCTGTCGTGGAAGCCTTCGATGGTGATTTCGCCCTTGGCGTTCTTCATCGTTCCAAGCAGATGAACGAGCGTCCAGATCGGGTTGGGCGCGACGCCGCCGAAATTGCCTGAATGAAGGTCGCGCTTCGCGCCCCTGCGCGCGCAATTCGAAGGAGGCGACGCCGCGCACGCCGAACGTGACGGTCGGCAGCCCGGAATCGTGGATCGGTCCATCGGCGGTGACGACGAGGTCGGCCTTCAGCCTGTCGCGGTGCTCACGCACGAAATCGGCGATGTGGGGGCTGCCGATTTCCTCCTCGCCTTCCAGCAGGAAGATGACGTTGCACGGCAATTCGCCATGCACGGCGAGATGCGACTCGATGGCGAGGATCTGGGCGAAGTGCTGGCCCTTGTTGTCGCCGATGCCGCGCGCATAGATCCGGCCGTCGCGGATCGTGGGCTCGAAGGGCGGGCTGACCCAGGCCTCCAGCGGGTCCGGCGGCTGGACGTCGTAGTGCCCGTAGAGCAGCACCGTCGGCGCGCCGGGCTTCTTCTCCCAGCGCGCGAGCACCATCGGATGGTTCACGGTCGGCACGGCCTCCGCCTCCAGCCCCAGATCGCGGAGCATGTCGGACGAGGAGCGCGGCCACCTCGGCGATGCCGATGTTCTGCGCGCTGATGCTGGGGTGGCGGACATAGTCCATCACCCGCGCGATGAAGCTTTCGCGGTTCGCAGCGATATGGGCGAACACCCGGTCGAGCCCCGCCTGCGAAGCGCCGGGCGTTCCAGTCTGGTCAGTCGCGCTCATGGCGTCCTCGTATCCTCAGCCGAACGTCAGGAGCAGCGCGCCGGACCCGTGCACCTCCCCGGTCCAGCCCTGCGCGACGAACGTGGTGGCGTCCAGCTGGCTGACGATCGCCGGTCCGGCGAACCGGTCGCCCGCCCCGAACTGGGTCCTGTCGTAGACCGGCACCTCGCGAACGCCGTCGCTCGAAGCTGACGCGTGCGATGCCCGAGCGGGCGACGCGCCCGTCCCCGCCTTGCAGCTCGGTCCGCTGAGGCGTCGGCATCAGGCCGGTCGCCTCGACCCGCAATGTCACCGCCTCGATGACGGCCTCGAGCGTGAAGCCGTAGAGGCTCGGCGTGGGCGGCGGCAAAGGCGGCTTCGGCGGCCTCACGCGTCGCCAGTCCAGGGAACGGCGAGCTCGCCGCCCTGCCCCTTGTAGCGCATCATGACGACGCGGCTCTTCGTGCGCGCGGCCGGCAGTTCGACCTCCTCGGCCGCGAACCAGGCTCGTCGGCCTGCGCCTCGAGTTCGGCGAATATCGCCTCGACCAGCGGCGACGTCGACCGGGCCGGCCTTGGGCAGCGTCCGGCTGAACTCCGCCTTCAGGTCGGCGGCGAGCAGCCCGTCCGCGCAGAGCACGCCGGGCGCAGGCGGCATCATGACGCGCGCTGATGCCGAGCAGGCTCGGCGAGCGAGCAGCCGTGCAGCGGCCCCGCGCCGCCGAACGGCACCAGCGTGAAATCGCGCGGATCGTGCCCGCGCTCGACCGAGACGACGCGCAGCGCGCCCACCATGTTGCTGTCGATGATGGCGAGGATGCCGCGCGCGGCGGCTTCGACGCGTGAGGCCCAGCGGACCGGCGACCCGCTCGCGGATCGCGCGCGCGCGCCTTGGCCGACATCGAGCGCCATCCGTCCGCCGAGCAGGCGGTCGGGCAGGCTGCCGAGCGACGACATGGGCGTCCGTCACGGTCGGTTCGCGGCCGCCATTGCCGTAGCAGGCGGGGCCCGGCACGCGCGCCGGCGCTCATCGGGCCCACCATCAGCGCACCCGTCGGACGATGCTGGGCGATCGAGCCGCCGCCGGCGCCGATGGTGACCATGTCGACCATGGGCAGCGGCAACGGCCAATCGCCCACCTGCCCGCTCTGGGTCAGGCCGATCTTGCCGTCCTTGATGAGGCAGATGTCGGCGCTGGTGCCGCCGATATCGACGGTGATGAGGTCGGAGATGCCGCAGGCGGCCGCCACGTCGCGCGCGCCGACGACGCCGGCCGCAGGGCCGGACAGTGCGGTCAGCGCCGGAGCCCGGCGGATGGTGCCCGCGCCGGCGACGCCGCCGTTGGACTGCATGAGCAGGAGCGGCGCGGAGATCCCGGCACCCGCGAGCCGCTGCTCCAGGCGGCTGACATAGGTGGAGACGCCGGGCATGACGGTCGCGTTCAGCACGGTGGCCAGGGACCGCTCGTACTCCCTGCACGACGGGCAGGATGTCGACCGAGGCGGTGACCGCCATGTCGGGCAGCGCCTCGCGCAGCATCGCGGCGACGCGCTCCTCATGGGCGGGGTTGGCGAAGGAATGCAGCAGGCACACGGCCACGGCCTTCACGCCCATGCGGCGGATATCGTCCGCCGCCGCGCGCACGCTGTCCTCGTCGAGCGCCTCCAGCACGACGCCGCCGGGGCCGACGCGCTCGTTGACCTCGAGCACGCGCGAGGCGGGCACGGGCCGCTCGGGCTTGATCCAGGCGTAGAGGTTTGCCTTGCGGGGGATATCCTGCCGCCCGATCGTCAGGACGTGGCGGAAGCCCCTTGTCGTGACGAGCGCGGTCGTGCGCGCCCTTGCCCTTCGAGGATCATGTTGGTGGCGACCGTCGTGCCGTGCAGCACGCGCTCGACGGATGCCGTGTGGCCGCCCGCCTGCGTCAACGCCAGGTTCACGCCCGTCAGGAACGCTTCGCGATGGATCGGACGGGACGCTCGGCGTCTTGGCCCGCCAGACCTTGCCGCTGGCGGGTTCGTAGCAGCGCGATATCGGTGAAGGTGCCGCCGATATCGACGGCGACGACGAGCGAGGCGGGATCAGCCGAGGGCATCGACATACTCGTTGCGGTGAAAGGCCTCGGACCGGATCGCTGGTCGGCGCGAAGCGCGGCTGTCTCGTCGTGGTCCATCTCGAAGCCGCGGATCGCGACGCCGTAGTGCCGCGCGGCCGACTCCGCGGCTCACGAAGCCGCCGAGCACGTCCTTCAGCACGTCCTCGGCCGGCCGGTCATGCGGATGGCCGTAGCCGCCGCCGCCGCCCGTCTCGATGCGCAGGATGTCGCCACGCCTGAGCATGTTGCCATCGGACAGCGGCGCGAAGACGCTCCTCGCGGTTCGTGCCCGGGATTGACGACGGCTCGCCCGACGCCGCCGCGACATGCCGCCGGCGATGCCCCAGGGCGGGTTCTTCACGCAGTCGATGCGGATCGCCATCACGACTTCCTCGGCGAGGATCTCGTATTCGCGGATGATGCCGCAGCCGCCGCGATAGCGCCCCGCCCCGCCGCTGTCCTCGACGACGCCGTAGGTCGCGCAGCCGCACCGGGTAGCCGAGCTCGAGGAACTCGACCGGATAGTTCTCCTGCGCGACGAAATAGACGGCGTCGATCCCGTCCGCATAGGGCCGCGCGCCATAGCCGACGCCGAGGCCGTCGGCCAGCAGGAACGGTCTGCTGCTCTCCGCCTGCGGTGAGGTAGAAGCCGCGCATGATCGAGATGACATAGGCGGAGTGCGAGGCGGGCGCGCCGCCGCCAGCCGCATTGACGAGGCCGTTCAGCGTGGCGAGCAGGCGCATCATGGTGAGCCCGCGCATGCCCAGAGGCGCGGGGAATTTCGGCCAGAGCAGCGAGCCCTCGCGCAGCCGCACCTCGTCCAGCGCCTGCGGGCCGCCCGCGTTGCAGACCTGGCCGGGATCGCCGCCGAGGTAGTAGAGCCCGAGCGCCATTCCCGGCACGCCGGGATTCATCAGGAAATTGACCGGCCCGACCGACTGGTCGTCCGTCGCGGTGGCGTCGAAGATGAAGCGGTCCTCGCCGGCGCTGTCCTTCTCGCGTGTCAGCGGACAGCCGCAGCTGCAGCGGCCCGCTGCCGTGCCCGTCGCCGTCGATGGCGTCGGTGAAGCTGTGCGTGCCATAGGCGAAGTTCTCGGCGAGCTTGCGCGCGCACGAGCCGCCGCGTGCGCTCCAGCAGCAGCGCCAGCGCGTCCTCGATGACATCGGCCCCGAAGCGCGCCACGATCTCGCCGACGCGCTTCACGCCCAGCTCGACGCTGCCGATGAGCGCGCGCATGTCGCCGCGGCTCTGGTCGGGGATAGCGCGAATTGCGGTGGAAGATGGCAAGCGCCGCCTCGTTCGTCACGCCTGCGTCGATCAGCTTGCGTCGGCGGGATGATGATGCCTTCCTGGAAGATGTCGGTGGCGTCGGGGCTGATCGAGCCCGGCCGCAGCCCGCCGATGTCGGCGAAGTGCGCCCAGCTCATCACGAAGGCGCAGCGGCGGCCTTCATGGAAGACGGGCGCGAGCAGCACCTGGTCGTTGGAATGCGAGACCGCGCCGCGCGAGCCGTAGCAGTCGTTGTACCAGTAGAGATCGCCCGGCTTCATCGTCTCGATGGGATAGCGCGCGAAGACCGGGCTGGTGATGTCGCCGAAGACCGGCACGTTGGAGCCCACCGCCATCACGCCGTCGGCATCGAACAGCGCGGTGTAGAAATCCTTCTTCTCGCGGATGAACGCGCTGATCGCGGTGCGCTCGATCAGCGCCTCCATCTCCGCCTGGGCCGCGCGGATGGCGCCGCGCACGATCTCCAGCGTGACGGGATCGCAGCGGCGCTTCGGCGACGCCGCAGGTGTCGACTCCGGTCCGGCAGACTGATCCGTTCGAAGCATGCGAAAGGTCCTTCGGGCTCGTGTCTGGTCGGCCAGATGTCGGCGCGGGGCAAGCAGCCCGGCGAACGCCGGCGCCGTCTCAGTCAAGTTCAGGCGCTTTCGACGAGGCGGGTCGCGGCGTGCAGGGCCGCGACGAACCGGTTCTGTCCGCGCGTGAGCTGCACGGCCGCAAAGCCGCGTCGCGCCTCGTCCATCTGCGCGATATCGCCTGCGGCCGCGAGCGTCGGCAGCGGCGGCACCGGCGTCGCCGGTCGTGCCGGAAGCGCGGCGCTCGACCGTGAAGTTGATCGGCACCAGGATGCGCGCCAGGCCCATGATCACGGCGTTGGCCGAGGACGCGCTCACCGACTTGGCGGCGATCTTCGACATAGAAGCTCGCGAGCGCCGCCTCGAACGCGCCGAGGGCCTTGCGCGGCGTGCCCGAGATCGAAGTGTCCTGCCGGCCGCCTTCTCGTATCTGCCGAGGCTCTCCGAGAACTCCTTCGCCGTGGCCCGCCAGTCGAACGGCAGGATCTCGGCATTGGCGACGCCCATCACGGAGGCCAGATAGACCTTCATGTCGCGCAGGAGGATGTCCTTGTCCGCGATCTCGATCGTGTCGTTCTCGGTGTGCCAGGCGATGTTGCCGCCGCAGCCGCCGACGGCGTAGTAGCCCTTCTCGGCCCGCAGCTCGTCCGGCATCGTCGAGCTCAGCATGAAGAAGCTCGAGATGCCGATATTGTTGAACGAGTAGTCGCCGGCGCGGTGCGGGCCGCTCGCCATGGCTCTCGAGCCCGCACACGTCCTTGATGACGCCCTGCACGTAGCTCTCGGTCTCCGGCATCCACGAGACGTCCTTGAACAGCGTCGCCCAGCGGCAGCCGGGGCTGTCGCAGTTGATCTGCGCCACGCAGTTCTCGTCGAGGTCGATGGCGAACTTGTCGGCGAACCAGGTCGAGCCGGCGTAGCGGCCCGTGGAATGGCCGGGCCACCAGGCGATGCGGACCGAGCGGCGCAGCGATCCGCGTGTTCTTCGCACAGCACGCGGGCGATCTCGACCATGGTCGCGTCGCCGGTGGCGTTGTCGCCGACGCCGACATCCCAGCTATCGTAGTGGCCGTGCAGCAGCACGAACTTGTCGGGCTCGACCGTGCCCTTGATCTCGACGACCGGAAGCTTCTGGACGTACCAGCCTTCTTCCATCTCGGTTTCGATCGTGACGCTCTCGCCGCGCGCCGCCATCTCGATCAGCGCCTTGCCGTCGGGATTGTTGACCGCGACGACCGGGATCACCGGGCTTGCGCGGCAGGTCGTCGAGATCGGGCGTGCCCCAGATCGAGGTGCAGATGCCCCAGTGGATGTCGACGCCGGGATTGATGGCGATGACGCCGACCGCCCCCTTCTCCTCGAACTCGCGCATCTTCTGCGGGAAGGCGAAGCCCTCGGAGATGACGATCTTGCCGCGGATGCGCTCCTCGGACGAGAGGCCCGGATCCTGGTTCTTGGCGAACAGCGGTGCCGATCGGACTTCGAATAGGCGGCGGGCACGTGGACGATCTGGGCCGTCCGCCCTCGCGGCAGTCCAGCGCATAGGCCGGCGGCTTCGCCCGGATAGTGCGGCCCCCCGCCTTCACCCGCGCGTCGAAGGGGATCGAGAGATAGATCTTCGCCTCGTGCACGGTGACGGGGACGCCGGCCCGCTCGAGCGCGGCCACGATCATGTCCGCGCCCTTGTTGACGTCTGCGGGCTTCCAGCGCGGCGTGCCCGCGAAGGCTTCCACCAGCGCCCAGGGAACATCGAGCGAGACGTCGTCGAGAATGTGCGGAACCGGTCATGATGCCCTCGCTCTGCGTTTCGGCTAGTAAACCCGCGTTTCAACAGGAGACTAGCATCCCGGCTTCGCGAGACAAGCGCGATTGTCTTACAGCGAGGGGTTGCTGGAATCAGAAATCGAGAGCGGCGCTCAAATTGCGCCCGGGGGCCGAGGGCGCCACCCTATGGCTTCCGAAATCCGTCGCGCCGCCTCGTCGACCAGCCCGCGAAGGCGCGGCGGCGAATCCGGCTTCAACCGGTCGATCGTCCCGGCAACGCTGACCGCTGCGATCACTTCGCCATCCCGGTCGTGGATCGCCGCTGGCGAACGAGAAGGCGTTCCGGTCGAGATCGCCGCGGCTCTCGTTCTTGCCCGTCAGCGCGGATCTCGCTGAAGTCGGTCCGACAGCTTCGCAGGATCGGTGATCGTGTCGGGCGTGAACGCCGTCAGCGGCCCCGCGAGAACCTCCTTGCGCACGTCGTCGGGCGCGAAGGCGAGCAGGATCTTCGGCCCGCCACCGGCATAGAGCGGACCACGCCGGCCGACCTGCGCATAGAGGCGGCCGGAATCAGGCGCGGACCGCAGCGCGACGCAAACGCTGTAGATGCCGTCGCGCACGAGCAGGTTCACATGCTCGCCCGCGCTCTTGGCGAGGTCGTCGAGGAACGGAGCCGACGCCGTGAGCAGCGTCAGGTTGTCCTGCGCGCTCGCGGCCAGATAGAGCGGCCTGTAGCCCAGCGTGTAGGTGCGCGACACCGGGATCCTTGATCACGTAGCCCCTCTGCTCGAGGGTGTAGATCAGCCGGAAGACGAGGCTCTTGGTGTTGCCCGACACCTTCGCCAGCTCGGTGACGCTGACGCCGGGGTGTTCGGCCAAAGCCTCCAGGATCGAAAGCGCGCGGTCGACAGCGGAAATCGTATAGGGCATCGTTTCCTGCGAAGGCGTTCGATGGGTCTTTTTCGTTTGACGAAGACCTGTTCCGGGCGGATCGTTTCGTAGCTTGAGATTGCGTCTCACACAATAAGACGCACGTCGAGCAGAATGAAACGAAAAGTTCCGGAAATCCGAGATGCCGATATCCCAGCCGACGTCGCGCTACGCCTATTACGATCAGCCCGGCCCGGCGCGCGACGTGATCAAGCTCGGCACGCGCGGCATCCCCAGCCCGGGACCGGGCGCGGTGCTCGTGCGCGTGCACATGTCCGGCGTCAATCCGTCGGACACCAAGCGCCGCGCGGGCTGGGCCAGCTACAAGCCACGCCTGCCCCGCACGGTGCTGCACTGCGACGGTGCGGGTGAGATCGTCGCGGTCGGCGACGGCGTTCCGGCCGCACGGATCGGCGAGCGCGTCTGGCTGTGGAACGCCGAGAGCGACGGCGAGGGCGCGGCGGCCGACCATTGCGTCATCAGCTTCGGCGCAGGCGCCGCATTGCCCGACAACGCGGGTTTCGACGTGGGCGCTTGCCTCGGCGTACCCGCCTGCACGGCGCACCGCGCGGTCTTCGCCGATGGCCCCGTGGACGGGCAGACGATCCTCGTTCACGGCGCGGCGGGCAGCGTCGCGCGCCTATGCGATCCAGTTCGCGGTCCGCGGCGGAGCGCGCGTCCTGGTGACGGGATCGACGCCTGCAAAGCGGCAGTTCGGGCTCGATCTGGGCGCCGAGCAGGCGTTCGACTACCGCGACCCCGAGGCCGCGGCGCAGATCCTTGCCGCGACCGGAGGAGCCGGCGTGGAGCGGATCGTGGAAGTCGATCTCGGCCAGAACCTCGCGCTCGACCTCGCGGTTGCCGGCCGTCAACGGAACCATCGCATCCTATTCGTCGACGCGGGTTCCGAAGTTCGAGTTCCCGTACTACGCGGCAGCCCCGAAGGGCCTGACGTTCCAGATCGTGCAGGGCTTCAACCTGCCGGCACGCGCCCGCGCGGAAGGCATCGCCTTCATCAACGCCGCCCTCGCCGACGGCTGGCTGCGCCATCACATCGGCGCGGTCTTTCCGCTCGAGCAGATCGTCGAGGCGCACGAGGCGGCCGAAAGCGGCGCGGTGACGGGAAAGGTGCTGCTCGCTTCGCTAGCGCGCGATCCGACCTGATTGCATCAGGTCGGCCCCTCAGGTTCCTGTCTTAGCATCATCTTCTTCCGCCAACCGGTATCCCACTTGGCGGGATGATGCCCTAAGCTGGAAGCCGCCATCTCCCGCTCGAAGCCGTCGATCAGCTCGGCTGCCGCCTTGACCTGGTGCATCACGTGGTTGAGCCGCCGCTTCAGCCCGACGACCGCGAAGCGATGCGCGTCGGACTTCGGGTCGAGCTTGGGCAAGCGTCAGCGATGCGGCGAGCGACGGCAACGCGCGCGAGCCGAGCGCCGGGTCGTGCAGATGGCCCGGCAGGTTCTGGTAGAGGACGGGGTTGAGGGTCCGCGCGAGCCGCAGCAGCAGCCGGTTTGCGGCGCGCGTGAGCGCCTCGTCGTTGCGACGGCAAGCCTGGCCTGCAATGCCTCGGCACGCGCCTTGAAAGTCCGCACTGCCGTCTCGGCGGCGGTGAAATCGAGGCTGTCGCCGGCCGCCTCGCGATATTCGCGCAGCGCGTCGAGATAGTCCTGCGCGATATCCCCGATACGGAACGGCAGCACGTCCGCCGTCGCAAGCCCGAGCATGATCGACGCGTAGAGCCGCGTATCCTGCGACAGCACGCCGGGGTCGATCTTGTCGATGGTCTCGTGCTCGGAGTGCCACCACCACGCGCCGCCCGATCCGCCCACATTGGGATCGCGATCGGGATCGTCGGGCGTCAGCATGCTGTAGACCGACATCGAGCTCAGCCCGATGCCCCAGAACGCCTGGTCCGCCGCGCGCGAGGGGCGCGTCGCGCTCACATATTTGTCGGCGCGCTTGCCGATGGCGAGCTGCGCGTTGGAGCCGGTCATCGTCGTCCAGCCGGTGATCTTCTCGACCATCTCCTCGTTATAGGCCGACACCTCCGCCATCTGGTGGCGGGGCACGTAGACGGTCGCGCCGCGCACGCCCGGGGAGTTGATGTTGAAATAGACGATGGCGTTGTCGTGAAGGTCTTCCCAGAACGTGTCGGCATACCAGGTCGAGCCGGAATAGCGCGCATGGGAGTGGCCGGGCCACCATGCGAACCGGATGCCGTAGCGCAGGTTTGACTCGAAGGATTTCAGCACCCGCGCGAGTTCGAGCACGCACGCGTCGCCCGTGACGTTGTCGGTGGAGCCGTCGAACCACGAGCAGTAATGCGCGCCGACGAGGACGTATTCGGGCTCGCGCCCCTTGATCTCCGCGACCGGCAGCCGAACCTCGCGCCAGCCCTCGAAGACCTCGGTCTTCAAGGTCGCCATCACCGGCCCCTTCGCGAGAGCCTCGCGGATGCGCTTGCCGTCGACCGCGCTGATCGAAACGACGTGGAGCCTGGGGATGGTGGACACCTGGTCGAACTCGGGCGTGCCCCAGACCGGCGTGATGATCATCTTGTGCCGCTGCTTGCCGGCCGACATCGAGATCATGCCGATCGCGCCATGCTTGGCGGCAGCCACCGCGTTGTGGGGCGACGGCAGCCTGCCGACGAGCGCCACCTTTCCCGCGACGTCCTTGCCGGCATAGTCGGCATCCAGCCCGTCGCCGACGTCGACCACCTCGGCAGTGACGCCGCCCTTCGGCGTCGAGAGGCCGAAGGCGACCCCGACCGCCTCGACGTCGAACCCGCCCGACTCGCCGGACAGGCTCAGCGCCGCCGAGATCGGATAGGACACATAGGACTGGAAGCGATGCACCGTGTGGGTGATGCCGTAGCGCGTCAGGGCGTCGGTCAGGATATCGCAGGCCTTGCCCTCCTCGGCGCTGCCGGCGACCTTCTCGCCAAGCGCGCAGAGCGCAGTGCAGGTGGCCATCAGTTGTTCGGCGGAGACGAGTTCTCGGGCTTGCGCGTCGATTGCGGGCATGGCTTTTCCAGCGTCTTGGGCCTAGGCGGCCGGGGCGGTCTGTTTGCGCGATGTTGCATCGCGCGCGGGTACGACGAGGTGGCAGGCGACGCGCCGGCCGGGCGCGACGGTCAGCAATGGCGGCCGCTCCGAAACGCAGGCTGCGATCGCCACGGGACAGCGGTTGACGAAGCGGCAGCCGCGCGCCGTCGAGCGGGCATCGGGCGTGCCGGCCTTCAGCGGAAGCGGGGCGCGCGATTGCGAGACGCGCGGCAGCGGCACGGCCGCGACCAGCGCGCGGGTGTAGGGGTGGCAGCGGCTCGCGGACGACCTCCTCGGTCGGGCCGTCCTCGACGACCGCGCCGAGATACATGACCAGCGTGCGCCGGCAGACATAGCGCACCAGCGCGAGGTCGTGGCTGATGTAGAGCGCGGCGAGGCCCATGCTGTCCCGCAGCCTCGCGCATGAGGTTGAGGATGCCGGCGCGCACGGAGACGTCGAGCATCGAGACCGGCTCGTCCGCGACGAGGAAGGCGCGGCTCGAGCGATCAGCGCGCGGGCCATGCACGATGCGCTGCAACTGGCCGCCCGACAGCTCGTGCGGGATAGCGCGGCGAGATAGCGCTCGGCGTCGCGTCGATGCGCACGCGCTTGCAGCACATCGCGCATGCGCTCGACGTGCTCGGCCGCGCGGGACGCCGGTGTTCACCAGCGGCTCGGCCAGCGCGCGCCCGATCGTGAGGCGCGGATTGAGCGCGTCGAAGGGGTTCTGGAACACGAGCTGCGCCTGGCGGCGGAAGCCGCGCAGCTCGTCGCCGGCCGAGCTCGGCGAGTGTCCTGCCCGGCGAAGCGCGATGCTGCCGGACGTGGGCTCGATGCAGCTTGCAGCAGCAGCCGGCCCGGTCGTGGTCTTGCCGCAGCCGGATTCGCCGAGCAGGCCGACCGTCTCGCCGGCGCGATGGCGAAATCGACGCCGTCCACGGCGCGCACCACCGGGCGGTCGCCGCGCAGCACCTGCGTCGAGCGAGCGCGGCGCGGGAAGTGTCTTGGTCGAGGCCGCGGCGTCGACAAGCGCGGCCATGTCGCGGCCTCCTTGCAGGCACGGAAAGGTCAGCGGCCTCGTCCGAGCGCCAGCAGGCGCTGGCGTGGCCGTCGGCGCCCGTCGCTCGAGCGGCGGCGGCTCGGCGTGGCAGCGCGGCGAGGCGAAGGGGCAGCGCGCGGCGAAGCGGCAGCCCTGCGGCGGGATGCAGCAGGTCGGGCGGCGCGCCCTCGATCGGCACCAGCTCGCCGCCCGCGCGCTCGAGGTCGGGGAAGGCGTTGGTCAGGCCCATCGTGTAGGGATGGCGCGGGCGCTCCAGCACGTCCGCCGCCGTGCGCCGCACTCCACCACCTGGCCGGCATACATCACCACGACGCGGTCGCAGACATAGGCGACGACGCTGATGTCGTGCGTGACCAGGATCGACCGACAGGCCCAGCCGCGCCTGCAGGTCGCTTCAGCGTGTCCAGCACCTGGCGCTGCACGATGACGTCGAGCGCGGTCACCGGCTCGTCGGCGATCACCAGGCTCGGGCTCCAGCGCGAGCGCGATGGCGATCGCGGCGCGCTGGCGCATGCCGCCGGAGAACTGGTGCGGATAGTCGCGCCAGCCGGCGCGGCGTCGAGGCCGACCAGGCCGAACAGCTCCGTCGCGCGCGCGCGTCGCGCCGCGCGCGCGATCCAGCCCGCCGCGCACGGCGCAGCACTTCCTCGATCTGGCCGCCGACGCGGTAGACGGGGTCGAGCGAGTTCATCGCGCTCTGCGGCACGAAGGCGATCTCGCGCCAGCAGCAGCGCGCGCCGGTCGCCGCTCGGACAGGTCGACGAGGTCGCGGCCCTCGAACAGCAGCTGCGCCGGCCGGCGATCGACGGCGTTGCGCGGCAGCACGCCCGTCAGGCGCGCGCGAGCGTGGTCTTGCCGCAGCCGGATTCGCCGACCAGGCCCACGACCTCGCCGCGCGGCACGTCGAAGCGTGCCGCCGTCCACCGCGCGCATCGGTGCCGCCGCTGGTGGGTAGTCGACGGCGAGGTCCGTCGACGGACGAGCAGGGTCACGCGCTCAGTCCTGCAGCTTGGGGAAGAGGATCTCCTCGTAGCCGCGGCTGATGAAGAAGCCGGCGACGACGACGAGGACGATGCAGATGCCGGGCGGCACGAACCAGTTGTAGCTGCCGCGCGACAGCGCCTGCGAGGCATAGGCGTCCTGCAGCATGCAGCCCCAGGAGACCGGTCCGGAGGTCGCCGAAGCCGAGGAAGCTGACGCTGGCCTCGGTCAGGATCGCCCAGCCGACGGCGATCGAGCCGTAGAGGAAGCGACAGCGGCAGGATGTTGGGCGCGATGTGGACGAAGATGATGCGCGCATGGCTCGAGCGCCGGTGACGCGCGCGGCCTCGACGAAGGCGCGCTCGCGCACGCGTCAGCACCTGGCGTGCGGATGACGCGCGCCGGTGTTGGGCCAGAGCAGCACGGCGACGGCGAAGACGATGTTCGTCCGTGCTCGGGCCTGAGGAAGGCCGCGAGCACGATGACGAAGGGCAGGAAGGGGATGCCGAGCGCGATGTCGGCGAGCCGCATCAGCGACGCTGGTCGACCCAGCCGCCGAAATAGCCGGAGAGCAGCCCGACGAGCGTGCCGATCGCGACGACGACGACGGCCGCCGTCGAGCCCGACCAGCAGCGCGCTGCGCGTGCCGTAGCACGAGCTGGGAGAAGATGTCGCGCCCGAGATTGGTGGTGCCGAGCAGGTAGCTCGAGGCTCGGCGGCAGGTTCGCGCGCGAGGCGGCCGTCCGGCGGAAGAGGATCTCGCAGCGGGATCGTGGGTGGCCAGCTGCGTCGGCGAAGATCGCGACCAGCGATCGAACACGACGTAGATCAGCACGCCCGCGATGGCGAAGGGGTCGCTTTCGGCAGATGCAGCCAGCGCATGACGGCGCCCAGCCTGACGCGCGGCGCATGCTGCGCGCCTGGCCGGCGATGCCGGCGCGATCAGCTGGCCGCGTCGGCCATGCGCCACCCGGGGATCGAGGACGGCGTAGAGCAGGTCGGCGATGAAGTTCATCACGATCAGCACGAGCGCGATGAACAGGAACGCGCCCTGCGCCAGCGGATAGTCGCTGCCGCGGCACCGCGTCGACCAGCAGCGCGGCCGAGGCCCGGCCAGCTGAACACCGTCTCGATCGACCACGTTGCCGCCGACCGGAGCGCCGAGCGCCGAGCGCGAAGGCCGTGACGACCGGCAGCAGCGCGTTGCGCGCCGCATGGCGGAGCACGATGCGCCACTCCGACAGGCCCTTCATGCGGGCCATGGTGACGAAATCCTCCTGCATCACCTCGAGCATGTTCGAGCGCATCAGCAGCAGCGGCAGCCCTTGCAGGTAGAGCGCCAGCGTCGAGCGCCGGCAGGAACAGGTGGTGCAGGAAGTCGGCCGAGGTCAGCGCTGCGAAGTCGCCGGGATACTGCGCGCCGGCGCGATTGGCGCCGCCCGACGGGAACCAGCCGAGGCCGAAGGCGAAGATCGCCAGCAGGACCATGCCGAGCCAGAACTCCGGCGCGGCGCGCGTGCCAGCACCACGGGGATCGCGATGCCCTCGGTCACCGATGCCGCGCTTCCAGGCCAGGAAGGCGCCGGCGAGCACGCCGAAGATGTAGGCGATGATGAGGACAGCGCGGTCAGCGCGAGCGTGTTCGGCAGCGACCGCGAAGATGATTCGAAGACCGGGCGGCCTTCATGGGAACGACGTGCCGAATTCGCCGCTGCAGCAGGTTGCGCGAGATAGATCAGGTACTGCTCGAGCAGCGGCTGATCGAGGCCGAACTGCCGGCGCAGGGCCTCCTGCTGCTCGGCGGTGAACGTGGTGTCGATGTAGGCCAGCGTCGGATCGCCGGGCATCAGCCGGAACATCAGGAACAGGAGTGTCGCCACGGCCCAGAGCACGAAGAGCGTCTGGCCAAAGCGAACAGCGATCGACCGCATGGATGCCCTCTAGATCGCCGCGCGAAACGGCCGGAAACAGTCGAGCCCTCGGGCATGAGAACAGGCGATGGACGCCTGTATCGCGGCGCCCATGCCGGGTTAGGGCCAGGACCGGCCTCGACCACGCGCCTCATTCAGACGTCAGCGTTTCCTTCTTCCCGTTCGGGTAGGCAAGCTTGCCGCCCACGAGTTCGTAGCCGGCCTTCTTCAGGATTTCCTTGGCGTCGTCGATGCCGGCCTTCGGCGGCGTGCCCTGGTGCCAGAACGGCAGGGCCGGCGAGATCATCGAGGTGGCCGGCACGGCGAAGCCGTTCCAGGCCGCCTGCGCCATCAGGTTCGCGGTTCGACCGCGATCGACAGCGCCTGGCGGAAAGCCGGGTCGTCGAACGGCGGGCGGCGCAGGTTGTAGCCCACGAAGCGAAGCCCATGTCGATCGTCGAGGCGACCTGGATGTCCTTCTGCTGCGTGGCGAGATCGATCAGCAGCTTGGGGTCGCCGCGGTAGTCCGACAGGAAGTTGATCTCGCCGCGACGCAGCATGCCGAGCGCTGGCCTCGTTGTTGGGCACGATGCGCAGGATCCAGCGGTCCATCTTCGGCGCGGACCAGTGGGCCGCATGCTTCTCCAGCACGATCTCCTCGTTGAGCTTGAAGCGCGCCACCTTGAACGGGCCCGAGCCGATCGGGCTGCGGCTCCTGGTAGCGATTCGGCGTTCTCCGGCTTGCCCGCGAGCCCGCCAGGACCGGCTCCCAGACGTGCTTGGGAATGATGTTGATCTTGGCGAGCGGTCGAGATCAGGAACGAGGCGTTCGGCTCCTTCAGCTTGAAGCGCATGCTGTCGGTCGCCGGTCTTCTCGATCGTGGCGATGTTCGGACGAGAACGGCTTGTACATCGGCGACTTGTCGCCCATCGTCGCCTCGGTACGAGAAGATCACGTCTTCCACGGTCACCGGCTTGCCGTCGTGGAACTTCATGCCCGGGGCGGAGCACGACGTCGAGCGTGGTGGGATCGGCCCAGGTCACCGACTTCGCCGCCCAGGGCTGCGGCCAGGCCGTCGGGCCCGATGCGCATGAGCGCGGTCCCAGACGAGCTCCGTCACCCAGCTATCGGGCGAGCCGGAGATGTAGAGCGGGTTGATCGAGTTCAGCGCCTCGGTCGAGTTGACGATCATGTCCTTCTTGTCGCCGGCCGGCTCGGCCGCCGACGAAGGTCCAGAAGTTGCGGATGCCGATGCCGCCCTGGTCGACGATCGAGGCCGGCTTCCACACCGAGGCCAGTTGAACGCGACGACGTTCTTGGGATGCACGAGGAACACGTAGGGCGCATCGGCGCGCGACCATCTCCTGCGCCTCGCCGACCAGCACCTTGCGCTTGGCCGGATCCGTCTCGCGGCGCTGCGTCCTCGGCGATCTTGTCGTAGGCCTTGTTGGTGTAGCCGACGAAGTTGAAGCCCTTGTCCGCCGTGGACGAGTGGAACAGGTTGAACACGAGTTCGTCCGGGATCGCTGCGCTCGGGACGGCCCACCATGCGCCACATCGTGGTGTCCCACTTCTGGCGGTTGTACCAGACGAGGTCGGACAGTTGCGGGCGCGGCAGGCCCCTCACCTCCACATCGAGACCGAGCTTGCGCCATTCCTGCGCGATGAGCTGGGCGGCCTGGTATTCCTGCGGGTCGGCAGCCTGGGCGGCCGTGAGCAGCACGAGCTTGCGGATGGGATCGCCAGCCGCATGGCCTGGCGCGGCCATGGGCAGTTGCGCGGCCATCAACGCGGCGGCGGAAATCGATAGCAGGGCGGCGCGGCGTGTTGTGAACATTCCCCTCTCCTCCTCGAAAGAAAGGCAGTCGCCGGAACCCGGCGCCGTGCCCCTAGAACTCCGATGAAGAGTGTTTCTCATTTGTTGCAGCGGGTAAACTGCTTTTTCGCTGGATAAAACCATCGGCCTCCGTTTTCATGGGCAAACAGGCGCGCCGGAAGGCGCTCGCCGTTTGAATGGAGACCGGCATGACGATCCAGGATAGCGCTCGACAGCACACGGCGCGGCAAGATCTCTCCTCAGCCGAGAGCACACTGCTCGAACAGATCTCGCTGGATCAGCCCTGGTCTCTCGTCGAGCGCTTTTCCGGCATGCCGCGCTGGCGGCCCGAGGACGTGAACACGGCCGCGGACGAAATCGCAGGCCGGCTCAGGAAGCTCGGCGTTCCCGTCGAGGTCCACCAGCCCGAGATCTTCCTGTCCATCCCCATCTCCGCGCAGGTGGAGGCGGGCGGAAAAGTGTGGAAAGGCAAGGCTCCATCGTCCTGCCTGCCCACTCCGCAGGGGCTCAGCGGCGAACTCGTCTACCTCCCCGCCAACCAGAAGGCGCTGCGTTCCTATACAAAGAACGTCGCCGAGCTTTTCGGACAGTCCGCTGCCGACATGGCGTCCGTGATCGAGCGCATCCGCGGACGCATTCTGCATCACCGAGGGCTTCGGCAACCCGGCGCTCACCAAGATCGTCGAGGAATGGGGCGGCATCGGGCTCATCGCCATCAACCCCGGCGTCGACACGCATTGGGGCACCTGCACGACCGTCTGGGGCTCGCCGGATCTGGACGATTTGCCGCGCCGGCCGGTGATCCCCGTGGTCGCCGTCTCGAAGCCGGTCGGCCAGGAGTTGAAGGCGCTGGCCGCATCGGGCGGCTCGGTCACGCTCCGCACCGAGATGCTGGAGGGCTGGTTCGCGCAGTCGATTCCCGGTCGTGACGATTCCCGGCGCGGTCGAGCCCGACAAGTTCGTGCTGGTGCATGGGCATTACGACAGTTGGGATGTCGGCGTCGGCGACAACGCGACGGGCGATGCGACCCTGCTGGAACTGGCCCGCGTGCTGTGGGCGAACAAGGGCTCGCTCCGCCGCTCCGTGCGGATCGCGTGGTGGCCGGGCCATTCCACCGGCCGCTACGCCGGCTCGACCTGGTTCGCCGACAAGTTCGCGCATCGACCTCGACGAGAACTGCGTCGCGCAGGTGAACTGCGACAGCCCTGGCTGCCGCTGGGCGACCAGCTTCCATCAGACCACGACGATGAGCGAGACGGCGGACCTCGTCCGCGCGGCCATCGAGAGCGTCTCGCCGGGGACGTTCAAGGCCAAGCGGCCCAACCGCGCCGGCGACTACTCGTTCAACAATATCGGGCTGTCGAGCTTCTACATGCTGAGCTCGACGATGCCGGACGCGCTGCGCGAGGAGAAGGAGTACTACGAGGTCTCCGGCTGCGGCGGGAACATCGCCTGGCACACCGAGAACGACACGATGGAGATCGCCGACCAGGGCAATCTGCTCGCGCGACATGCGCATCTATCTCCTGTCGGTCATCCGCGTCGCCAATGCCGACATCCTTCCCTTCGACTGGCGCGCGACGACGGCCGAGTTCAAGGCGACGATCGCGCAGTACGAGAAGCAGGGACAGGGGTTGTTCGACCTGTCACCCTCCATGGCCGCGGCGCAGGACCTCGACGATGCGCTGGCTCGCTTCCACGACGCACTCGCGAAGGGAAGCCTGGCCGCTGACAAGGCCAACGAGGTTCTCCTTCGTCTTGCCCGCATTCTCGTGCCGATCAACTACACGCGCGAAGCCCGCTTCCGGCATGACCCCGCCTTCACCGTACCGCCTCTTCCCACCATCGCGGTCGTCGCCGAGCTGCCCGATATCGAGGAAGCACAGCGCGGGTTTGGCCTGACGCAGGCCGTGCGCGGGCAAAACCGGCTGGTGGCTGCGCTGCGGGAGGCGACGCGCCTGGTCAGGGGCTGCGCGTGACGCCCTGCAAGACCAGGTTCGTTCCGCGGTGAGGGACGGTGCGGCGCGGACATGACGGTCTTCTTTACGAGCGACACGCATTTCGGCGATCCGCGAATCCTGCGGATCGACCAGCGGCCCTATGCGTCGCTTGCCGAGCATGATGCGGATCTGATCGCGCGCTGGCAGGCGGTCGTGTCGGCGGAGGACGAAGTGTGGCACCTCGGTGACTTCGCGCTCGGGCCGTCGCCCGAACGGACGGCCGAGATCCTGTCCCTGCTGCCAGGCACAAAGCACCTGATCGTCGGCAACAATGACGGGCCTGCGACCCTTGAGCAGACGGGATGGGCGAGCATCCAGCATTACGCCGAGATCAGCATCGACGGCACGCGCCTCGTCCTGTGCCACTACGCCTTTCGCACCTGGAACGGCATGGGCAAGGGAAGCATCAACATTCACGGCCATTCCCACGGGCGCCTCAAGGAAGCGACACGCCAATACGATGTCGGCGTCGATGCCTTCGACCGCCGTCCCGTTTCGTTGGAAACCATTCTCTCATCGCGACGCCGCTGAAAGCGTCAGGCACCTTCCCTTGGGTTGGTTGCCTCCAGTTCGTCGAGCACCGCTTCCGGCGCAACATCCTTGGTAATCTCCTCGATCTCCGGATCGATCTCGGTTTTCACACCCATCCGCGCCGCCATGATGGAGACGATCGCCACGAGCTTCGTCACTTCGTGCTCTGCCAGAAGGCTGATCTGAAGGTCGAGATCGGCTCGCTTGTCCGCGGCCGCGGCCATCCTGTTCTGGCTGATCAGGACGAAGGTGGACAGGAATATGGCCTCGACCGAAGCGCACATCGAGAGAATGCCGAAGGTCGGATCCCAGATATGCACGCCGGGAACCCAGCCCAGGTTGGCGACGATCCAGAAGCCGGCGATGGAGAGGTGGATGTAGACGAACACCATGCTTCCGGCGAGCCGCGTCACTGCTTCCGCCACCCGCTGCTGCGCTGTCGCCTGCGCCTCCTCACGCATCCGGCGCTCGCTCAGGGCCTGGATGTTGCGCGCCAGAATGGAGCTCAGGCCCGGCGACTGGTCTTCCGCCGCATGCGGAGGGAACGGCCGGTCACGATGGCCTCTCCCCAGCATGTCGGCATCTGCGTGTGTCGAACTCATTCCTGCGTCTCCTGACGAGCGTTTTGTCGGGATCTCCCTTCAAGAACCCCGTCGCGGGCTGCTGGTTCTGGGCGGTCGGGAGAAGCTGCCAACCGGGAGCCCTACATTTGACGCGTTAAGGGTCGAACCGACGCTTGTCCAGCGCATCCCGCGTCTTGATTTGCTTGACGTTTGGCCGGAACGGCGGTCTTTCGGCGGACATTTCTTCTTCGAATTGCGCAGTGCAGGCAGGCGACACGGCAATGACCGACATTCGAGCCCCAGAACGAAACTGCGCCGCCGGCGGCAATCCAGCCGGGCACCGATGCACACGCCAGCCCCGGCGAAGGCTCCACGAGCCTGACCGAGATGGAGATCGAGCATGGCCTGCCCGCCGGCTGGGGGCATGGCTGGAGCGCTCGCGTGCCTGTTCTGGATCGCGTTCGTCTTCTCGGCCTTCCAGATCGCGACGGCCGTCTACGCCGTCCTGCCGACCCAGACGCTGCGCACGATGCACGTCGCCTTCCTCGTCCTCGTGGGCGGCGGTCTGATCGCCAACCACAAGGCGCCCAATGCGGCGTGGCGAGCCGCTGGGATGGGCCATGGCGCTCGCCGGATTTCGCCGTCGGCCTCTACCACTGGATCTTCTACCTCGATCTCGTGAACCGGGCGGGCGAGCTCACCGCAACTGGACTTCATCTTCGGCGTCACCGGACTGGTCATCCTGTTCGCCGTGTCGTGGGTCCTGATGGGCGCGGCGCTGCCGCTCATCTGCCTGGCGTTCCTGGCCTATGCGCTGCTGGGCCACTTCCTGCCCGCCCCGTTCGACCATCGCGGCTATTCGCTCGACCAGGTCATCGAGCAGATGGCGTTCGGCACCGAGGGCATCTACGGCACGCCGACGGGCGTCTCCGCCACCTACATCTTCCTCTTCGTGCTGTTCGGCGCATTCCTCGAGCGCGCCGGCATGATCCGCCTGTTCAACGACGTGGCGCTGGGCCTCGTCGGCTGGACGCGCGGCGGCGCGGCGAAGGTGGCGGTCGTCGCGTCCGCCTTCATGGGCACGATTTCAGGGTCCGGCGTCGCCAACGTGGTCACCGTGGGCCAGTTCACCATCCCGCTGATGAAGCGCTTCGGCTACAAGGCCTCCTTCGCCGGCGGCGTGGAGGCCACGGCGTCGATGGGCGGGCAGATCATGCCGCCGGTCATGGGCGCGGTCGCCTTCATCATGGCCGAGAACATCGGCGTGCCCTACTCGGAGATCGTCAAGGCCGCGATCATCCCGGCCATCCTCTATTTCGGCTCGGCCTTCTGGATGGTCCATCTGGAAGCCGGCAAGCACAACCTGAAGGGCATTCCGCGCTCGGAACTGCCGAGCCCGCTCAAGGCGCTCATGCGCCAGTGGAACCTCGTCCTGCCGTTGGCGCTGCTCGTGTACCTGCTCATGCACGGCTTCACCCCGCTGTTTGCGGGATCGGTCGGACTTGCCATCACCGTGATCATGATCCTGGGCGGCAGCATCGCGCTGGGATTGGGCGCCCCGGCGCTGCGCGCTGACCTTCTGGATCGGCCTCGGCCTCATCACGGCATCGTTCCTGTGGCTCGGCGTCGCCGTCATCGCTGCGATCGTGGCGGCGCTCGATCCTGGCCAACCTCTTCACGCGCGGCGGGCCGCGAGACGCTGGCCATGTGCCGCGACGCGCTGGCGGACGGCGCGCGCCAGGCGCTGCCGGTCGGCCTTGCCTGCGCCATCGTGGGCGTCGTCATCGGCACCCTGACGCTCACCGGCTCGGCCACGATCCTGGGCAGCTACATCGTATCCTTCGGCAAGACGTCGCTGTTCCTGTCGCTGGTCCTGGTCATGGTGACGTCGATCATCCTGGGCACCGGGCTGCCGACGATCCCGACCTACATCATCACCGCATCGCTGGCCGCCCCCGCCCTTCTGCAACTGGGCGTGCCGCTGATCGTCAGCCACATGTTCGTGTTCTACTACGGCATCATCGCGGACCTGACGCCGCCCGTTGCGCTCGCCGCACTGGCCGCCGCACCCATCGCCAAGGCATCGCCGGATGCGATCGGCTGGCAGGCCACGCGCATCGCGCTGGCGGGTTTCCTGATCCCGTTCATGGCCGTCTACGAGCCGTCGCTGATGCTGCAGGATGGCGGGGCCATCGCCGCCACCTCGGGCTATTGGGTCGAGGTCATAGTCGTTTTCGCCAAGGCGCTGTTCGTCATCGGCATGTCCGGCGTGGCGGCGATCGGCTATCTCAAGGTCCGCACGACGCCGCTGGAACGCGTGCTGGCCGGCATATCGGCCTTTCTCGTCATCGGCGATTTCAGCTACAGCGACCCGGCCGGCATAGCCGTGGGGTGCATCGTCATCGCGCTCAATCTCTCCCGCCACCGCCGGCTTCGCCACGGCGGACAGAGCGCCGTTCGGCCATAGAGCTCAAATGAAAAGGCCGGCCGCGCGATGCGGCCGGCCCCTCCGATCCGTGCAGGCAGCTTACTTGCTGTCTTCCGCGAAGATGTCCTTGTCCTTGTTCTCCGGCACGAAGATCATGCCGATCACGAAGGTGCCAAGCGCGATGACGATCGGGTACCAGAGGCCGAAGAAGATATCGCCGGACTGCGCGATCATCGCGAAGGCCGTCGCCGGCATCAGGCCGCCGAACCAGCCGTTGCCGATGTGGTAGGGCAGCGACATGCCGGTGTAGCGGATGCGGGTCGGGAAGAGTTCGACCAGCGCCGCCGCGATCGGGCCGTACACCATGGTGACGAGCACCACGAGGTAGGTGAGCACCAGCACGATGCGCGAACGTCTGCGCCGCGGAAGATGTCGAAGAAGCCCGACATCTTGACGATCTCCGCGTTGGCGACGCCGGCCACCGGGTAGCCAGCCGCGCCCAGCGCGTCGTTGACCGACTTGGTGAACGCGGCCGGCACCGTCTTGGCCTGTCGCGCGGTGAGCTTCGAGGCGTCGTAGGCCGGCGACTCTCCTTGTCGCCGATCTTGACCTTGGTCACCGAACCGTCCGGCGCGTCCTCCACCGAGTAGTTCACCGAGCTGCGCGCGAGCAGCGCCTTGGTGATGTCGCAGGAGCTGGTGAACTTGGACGTGCCGGTCGGATTGAACTGGAACGAGCACTGGTCCTTGTCCGCCAGCACCGTGACCTTGGTCGTCTGCTGCGCCTTGGCGAGCATCGGATTGGCGGTCGCGGTGATGAACTTGAAGACCGGGAAGTAGGTGAGCGCGGCCAGCAGGCAGCCCGCCAGGATGATCGGCTTGCGGCCGATGCGGTCGGACAGCGAGCCGAAGATCACGAAGCCGACGGTGCCCAGGATCAGCGACCAGGCGATCAGCACGTTCGCGGTGAACATGTCGACGCGCAGGATGCTCTGCAGGAAGAACAGGGCGTAGAACTGGCCCGTGTACCAGACCACCGCCTGGCCGGCGACGAGGCCGAACAGCGCGATGACGGCGAACTTGGCGTTCTTCCACTGGCCGAAGGCTTCCGACAGCGGCGCCTTGGACTGCGTGCCTTCTTCCTTCATCTTCTTGAAGGCCGGGCTCTCTTCCATCTGCAGACGGATCCAGACCGAGATGCCGAGCAGGAAGATCGAGAGCAGGAACGGAATGCGCCAGCCCCAGGCCGCGAAGTCGGCCTCGCCGGTCCAGCTGCGGACGGCCAGGATGACCATCAGCGACAGCAGCAGGCCGAGCGTCGCCGTCGTCTGGATCCACGACGTGAAGAAGCCGCGCCGGCCCGTGCGGGGCATGCTCGGCCACATAGACCACCGCGCCGCCATACTCGCCGCCGAGCGCGAGGCCCTGCAGCATGCGCAGTGCGATCAGGATGACCGGGCGCGACCCATCCGATCGTCTCGTAGCTCGGCAGCAGGCCGACGACGAAGGTCGAGGCGCCCATGATCAGGATGGTCATGAGGAAGGTGTATTTGCGGCCCACGAGGTCGCCGAGGCGTCCGAAGAACAGCGCGCCGAACGGGCGCACGAGGAAGCCGGCAGCGAAGGCGAGCAGCGCGAAGACGTTGCGCGTCGCCTCGGGAAATGCCGAAAAGAACTGGGCGCCGATGATCGCGGCGAGCGATCCGTAGAGATAGAAATCGTACCACTCGAAGATCGTACCGGCGGAAGAGGCCAGGATGACGCGCTTTTCCTCGCGCGTCATCGGCCTCTTGCGGTCGACCACCTGGGCGGTCGCTGTTTGAACCGACATTGGCGTTCCCTCCGTTCAGCCGGAGGCAAACGCGGTCATGCGCGAAAAACGCGCCTCGCGTCGAAGCCCCCCGGCGTCGATAAAGCCCCTCCCATGAGGGCCTCGCGACAAAGTGGCGCGCCGCGACAATTGTTCAAGACTATTTTCAACATATTTGGATCATACATTAGATGAACATTATTTCTTTGTTATTCTAATATGCATTTCATCATTGTGAAATGTAGCCGCAATTTCTAGTTGCGATAATTGTACAGCATAGTTTTGTTTTATAGGTTTCTGACGAGACCGGGCATCGACAGAAGTGCTCCACCGAGATCGGTCTTAGCCACGCGTCCTCTCGATTCATCGATCGTTCACCGGGTCCGGCGGAGGACGGCGCAGTTGAAAGATCAGGTGCCCGCGCTCCACCGCAGGAATCGGGTCGCTCCGGGGCGCGGCTTGCATAAGGTGCTTCAACGCATGAATTTTTCGAGGAGCGTTCGCCATGCAGTCAGGTCATCGATTCCGCATCACCGGCTTGTCGCCCGAGCCTTTTCGCCACCTCTTCGGCCTGAGCGACCAGGAACTCGCAACGCATCGCGCCCGTCGTTATGTCGTCGACGAGATGCCTGGCTTTCCTGATCGAATCGAAATGCGTGAGGTCGAACCCGGCGCGACAGTTCTCCTGCTCAACCACTGTTACCAGCCGGCTGACAGCCCGTACCGTGCCCAGCACGCCATTTTCGTGCGCGAAGGCGCGGAAAAGCGATATGACCGCCTGAACGAGATTCCCGAGGTGATGCGAAATCGCCTCCTCTCGCTTCGCGGCTTCGACGCTGAGGGCATGATGCGCGACGCCGACGTGGTGGACGGCGCGCAGGTTGAAACCCTCATCCAGCGTCTCCTGGAGAATCCAGCGATCGCGTACATCCACGTGCACAACGCCAAGCAGGGCTGCTATTCCGGGCGGATCGATCGCGCCTGATTTATTTGCATCGCCGCGAGCCGCATCAGGCTCTGAAATACCGCCCCTTTTCGGTGATGCCGATCGTCGCGAGGCACAGGAGCGAGAGCGTGAGATGCGCTGTCGTCAGCGGAACAAGCGTTCCGTCGAACAACTGGCCGACGGTGTAGCCGATCGCCGTCGCGATGATGGTCGTGGCCGAACCGATGAGCGACGAGGCGGTGCCTGCGATCCTGCCCTGGCCCTCCATCGCGATGGCGTTGAAGTTCGAGAAGATCATCCCGATCAGGAACATCACGCCGCCCAGCAGGATCATGAACGGCGCAAGCGAGAGCAGGCCGAGCCGCGCCAGCGTCGCCGATACGAGCGACAGGCTCGCAAACACTACGATCGCGCCGTGCGAAATCCTGCGCATGCCGAGGCGGCCCACCAGCCGGGCGTTCAGGAACGAGGACAGCGAGATGCTGAGGGCGACCGCCGCGAACGCCAGGGGGAACAGACGCCCGAGGTGGAAGATGTCGACGAATATCTGCTGCGCCGACAGGAGGAAGCTGAACATCGCGCCGAACATCAGGCCGCCCGCCAGCGAGTAGCCGACCGTGTAGCGGTCGCTCAGCACCTGTCCGAAGGCATCGAGCACGCTTCGAGGGCTGATCGAGCGGCGGTTCTCGCGGGCAAGCGTCTCGGGCAGCCGCAGCAGCACCCAAGCTGTGACCGCGATGCCGTAGGCCGTCAGGAACCAGAAGATGAAGCGCCATGACGCAACCAGCACGATGAGTTGGCCGATCGACGGCGCCAGCACGGGCACGGCCATGAACACGGTCATGGCCAGCGACATCACGCTGGCCATGCGCCGGCCTTCATAGCAGTCGCGCACGACCGACGTTGTGATCACGCGCGGCACCGAGGAGGCCAGACCCTGCGCGAAGCGGGCGAACAGCAGCAGCTCGAAGCTCGGGGCGGCGGCACACAGCCCCGCCGTCACGATGTAGACGAACAATCCTGACAGGAGCACCGCCCTGCGCCCGAACCGGTCGGAGATGGATCCGATCACGAACTGCCCAAGGCCGAACCCGACCATATACACCGACAGAACGGCCTGCCGGTCGTTGTCGCGCAGCACGCCCAGGCTGCTTCCGATGTCGGGAAGCGCGGGCAGCATGATGTCCATCGCCAGCGCGTTCAGCGCCATGAGGCCGGCGATCATCGCGACGAATTCGACGAAGCCCATCGGTGAATGGGTGGCGATCCCCGAGCCTTTGGACCGGGGTTGCAGGGGACTTGTCATTCATCGTGCTCCGCGATGGGCCTTATCGCCCGTTGCGCCACGAGGGGCAACCGCTGCCTGAGCCATTGGCGCGACATTGTGCCATGCGCTGGCGACAGGACTTGCGGCGGCAGTTCCAGACTTGTCCCGCGAGGCCCGGGACGCTACCGGTTCACAAGACCGGTTTGGATTCAGACTTGTTTGATTTCAGAATTGCCCGGCCTCATAACCTCGAGCCTTGCCCTGCGGCGGGGCATCCGATGGACGAAGCTCATGAACGCGAACGCGACCGCCCGGCGGCCGAGCCGCCTCGATCTTTTCATCTGGCGCATGACCGCGCAGCGAGCCTGCATCGAGCACACGGCCGGAATGATCGCGGATCTGCCCGGCCCCATTCTTGAGGTGGGGCTTGGTAAGGGGCGGACGTTCGATCACCTGCGCCTGTGCCATCCCGGCAGGACAATCACCGTCTTCGACCGGCACATCGCGGCGCATCCCGACGCGATCCCGGATCAAAGGGATCTCTTTCTAGGCGAATTCGGAGATACGCTACCTCTGGCCTTCAAGAAGATCGGCAGCACCGCCGCGCTGGTCCACGCCGATTTCGGCTCCGACAACCCCGATAACACGCGAGAACTGGCCCGCTGGCTCGGTCCCTGGCTTGCGAAGTTCGCGGCGCCGGGCGCGATCGTGCTCACCGACCAGCCGCTCGATGCAGCGGGCCTGACGCCGCTGCCTCTTCCTCCAGGGGTGGAGCCCGGCAGCTATTTCATCTTCCGCAGGGTCGATTGAGGCTCGGAAAAGAGAAAGTCTCCTTCGAAAGAGCGCACCGTCGCTCCCCATGCAAAAACTCCTCTTGACGTTTTGCAATCGTTGCATCCATCACAATAAGCAATTATCAATTTACACTGACCCAAATCGATTTGAATTCAGCCTGGACATCCGAGACCCTTCTTGAGCAAAAAACATCCGCCTGCCTCGCTGACAATTCTGCTTGTCGAGCCCTCGGCACAGACGCGGGCCGATTACTCGGCCGGGCTGACAACGCTGGGTTTCAAATTGATGCTGGCGTCGAGCTTTGAAGAAGCTTGGACGGCTCTCGAGAAATTGCCTGACATCATCGTCATGGACCCGACCGTCGCCGAAGGGGACGGAACGACTCTCCTTCCCACCGCGGTTTCGGCTGGGATTCCCGTGATGATCGTCTCCGACAATTCTTCGGTCGAGGCACGGATACGGTATCTCGAACAAGGCGCGGTGGACTACATGGTCAAGCCGATCGCACTCCGCGAACTCAGCTTGCGATTGGGAACATTGGCCCGGCTCATGGTCCGGCGGAACTCGACCCGTTTGGTCCACGCCGAGGGGTCGGGAAGCTTTTCGGTCGATCTTGGCGCACGCATGGTGAACCGCGACGACGGTGGCCGCGATAGGCTCACCGAGGCGGAGTATCGGCTGCTGCGGCTATTCATGGAAAACCCGAACCGAGTGCTGGACCGCCAAACCATTTCACTCGAGATCGAGCAGCGCGCCATGATCAAGGACAGCCGCTCGATCGACGTGCTGATCAGCAAGCTGCGCAAGAAGATCGACCCGCAGGACGGTCCATCGATCATCTCGAACGTGCGGAACAGCGGCTATGTCATCAAGATCGTCAGCATCTCCGATGCCTGACCTGCCGCTGATTGGCTACGGCACGAAGTCGAGCGGCAGTTCGGTCGAGAACTTGATCTCTTCCATGACGAAGCTGGCGGATACGTCGACCATGTCGACGCGATCGATGAGCTTCTTATAGAGCCGGTCATACGCCGAAACGTCGGGAATGCGGGCGTGGAGGATGTAGTCGATATCGCCGGCGGTGCGATAGGCGGCCACGATCTCGGGAATGCCGAGAATAGCCCGGCGAAACTGGTCCGCCCAGTCGCCGCTGTGACGGCTCGTACGCACCGATATGATCACCGAAAGCGCTACGTTGAGAGCCGCGGGATCGGCCAGCGCGACGCGCTTTCGAAGCACGCCATGCTCCTCGAGCGTCTTCATGCGGCGCCAGCAGGCATTTCGGGAGAGATGGACGCGGGCGGCCAGATCGTCGGCAGATAGTGTTCCGTCCCGCTGCAACTCACGGATGATTGCCTTGTCCCTATCGTCTAGCAGCATTTTCCATCCCAACAAATTAGATCTCGTCGGGATAATTTCTCACGAATTCGCTCTAGAGCCAAGCAATTTGGGACGTCTTCGCCAGCCTGCGCCGCTATGGTTCGTTGCTCAGAGGGAGACCTGTTCAATGATCCAGACGTTGCGGACCATGTTCACCGCCCATCCGTCATCGGTGAACGAAAGCTATGGCGAACATTTCGGCGTCGCGCTCAGCTATGCGGCTCGCCTGTTCGCGGCAGGGTTCTGCGCGCTCGTTCATGCGGTGTTGCCGTTCGCGTTCGAGAAGACCGCGTCAGGGATGATCAGGGGCATGGTGGCCGACATGGATCGGCGGGCCTGTGCGCGGTCGGTTCAGCATGGTGACACCGTTCCCCGTGCCATGGGACGACAAGAAGCCGCATAGCTTTCAGCGGCGGCGGACTGTTCCCGTCGCCCCAATATCGCTCGTCTCGGTGGCGCGGGCCGTCGTGGGTTGACCCACGTCTATCCTTTGCTTCACGACACGAGCACCGGCGGGAACGCGCACGAATATCTTCTGACGGTTGCGCTGTTGGTCGTCCTTCACGCCAGGAACGCCTCCCTCGCCCGAGGTGAGTTCAGCCGCGCCGTGAGCGAGCGGAATCGCGCAGGCCAGCGCCGCAGCGCCGAAATTCATGAAAAGGACGAGGGCGACAACCCACTGAGCCGGTCTGGTCACGAGCACCTCCGCGAGCGGCGCGCCGGTGCTTCAGTGTACGAAGCGAGGCAGCGCATCACCGCCACGCTTCAGGAACGCGCCAACGCGACCTGTCGTTCCAGGCTCGCGGAACAGGCTTGCCTCAGGCGTCGAGGTCGTCTTCGTCCTCGTCCTCGTCGTCGAGCGGAACGAGGAAGTAGACGGTCGAAGCCTCTTCGTCGTCCTCTTCCAATTCCTCTTCATCCTCGTCTTCGTCGTCGAAGGCCGAATCCTCGAACTCGTCGACTTCCTCTGCTGTCGCCGGGCGCATCGTCAGCGCGGCCCTGCCGTCCCAGAGGGGCTTTCCGCCGCTCGTGAGGCTGGTGAGATCGTCGCGGAATTCGCTCTGCTCGAGGAGTTCGCGCGCATCCGACTCGACGGCGTCGACGACGGCAATGGGCTTTCCGCCAATCTCGATGGTGAACATGAAGGGCCTCATGGTTGGGGTAGAAGCGTCCGGCGCGTCAACGCGCGAGACGCAAAACGGGTCATGCCGGGTTCGACCGTTCCTCTACACCCTCGATGGAAATCGGCCAAGCCCGGAAGAGCCAAGCCCGCAAGCGAGGCTCAGTCGTCGTGCTTGCCCAGTGCCGGCCGCTTGCGTAAGAGCCCCAAGCCGGTGAAGTAGGCCGCGCTGACGAGCAGCGCGATATTTGTGAGGCGGTCCGGCTTGAGATCCTCGAGCACCGCCGCCAGCGCCGCCGCCATCCAGACGACGCACATGGTGAGCGTGAGCGCCTTGAACTGCCTGACCCTGAACGGATGGACGAAAACGAAAGGCAGCGCCTGCCCGATAGCCGCCGCCGCGATGACCGCCGACGCGAGCCAGGGGTCCGGCTTGTAGATGACGAGGTAGAACACCACCACGTTCCAGACGGCCGGGAAGCCCGCGAACCAGTTGTCCGGCGTCTTCATCCTCAGATCCGCGAAATAGAGCGCGGCCGAGACGATGATCACGATGGCCCAGGCGAGCGCGATTTCGCGAGGCCAGAAATCCGAGTAGACGAGGATCGCAGCCGGCACGAAGACATAGGTCGTGAAGTCGATGACGAGGTCGAGCACGTCGCCCGATATGTTCGGCAAGCGGTCGCGGACATGCAGGGCGCGGGCGATCGTGCCGTCGATCCCATCCACGATCAGCGCAAGGCCCAGCCACGCGAAGGCATGGGCGAGGCGATGATCGGTCGCTTCCAGCAGCGCAAGAAGCGCCAACGCTCCGCCCGAAGCCGTGAAGAAATGCACGCAATAGGCCGGGAGCCTTTCGGCGAACCGTCGCTTGGCGCGATGGGCTTCGTCGCTGTCCGTCTTCAATAGGTACACCGGTGAGCGGGACGCGAACTGGCCCCTGGTTGGAACGCGAGTCAACTTGAACGGAAGTTGGACACCGCTGGATAGAACTACACAAGGCCCGCGAAAACCAGTGCCAGACAAAAATTGCAGTGGATGCCGTCACTTGCAAAGGTTGGCAGGGGCTTGCAAGAGGTTGGCAGGGGCCTGCAAGAGGTTGTCATGCGCTTGCAAGCAGTCGTCACGACCACATCCACAACCAGACTGTATCGAATCCCAATGCGCTCGCCGCTATCGCGAATCCGGCGACGAGCAGGCATGCGCCTATCGCACGCGGCATCCAGAGACCTCGCGACGTCTTTTCGGCCGTCATGACGATGGCGAACAGCGCCATCCAGAAAAGGTTCATCGCGCCCGCGAGCAGCATCAGCCCCATCATCGCCCAGCAGCACCCCAGGCACCGCCGTCCCTGCTCGAGGCCGAGCTTGAACACCGCAACCACCCGGCCGAAGTCCTTCAATTCGCCCCCGGTGATCGGATGGCGGCAAAAACTGAGGCAGGCGAGCTTGAAGTCGCTGAACTGATAGAGGCCTGCGGCACCCACCAGCACACCCGCGATCATCGTGGCCGCGCGCGGGGGAACGCCGAGACGGCCCCATGCGAGACCGCCGAGCACCTGAACCGCGGCCGCAAGCAGGCTGACGCCGAACCAGACCGTCAGGTATCCCGCCACCAGCACCAATGGCGAGACCGCCTTCGCGCCGAGTTCGCCCCGGCCCGCACGCTCCGCATAGGAGAGCGCCATCGGGGCCGCCGTCGGCAGCATCATGGCCAGCGTCATCGCGACCCAGAACCCGGCCACGAGCGTGAACTGGGACCATAATTCGGAAACATCGAGCGGCCGGTCGAGCCCAACGGGCCGGCAGATGGCCTGCATGAATGCGTCGACGCCGCTGCCCTGCCGCATCGCTTCGATCACCAGGGCCAGCCATCCCGCAAGCGTCAGGACGGCGATGGCGAACGCAGCCACCCGCTCCGGGCGCATGGCCCGGGACGGCGGCGCGGCATCCCCGATCTGCGAAACGGCTGAATTCATCCCGAGAACCGCTTCTCTTTCTCGTCTTTTCCCGAGCCAGCAATGCACGGACCGCCGCGCACGTGCAATCCGGTGGACGAGATGTCCAATGGCGCCCTGCCCTGCGCACTCTATACTGGCGCATGCTCGTTTGAGCGTTGATGCAGGTCATGCGCCGTGCGACTGACGGCGAACGGACAGCGCACAAGGGAACAAGCGGTAACCGGATGGACGTGCAGAACAGCGATATCGTCATCGTCGGCGGCGGGGCGGTCGGGCTTGCAGCGGGAATCGCGCTTGCTCGCCAGGGTTGGCGCGTGTGCCTTGCATCGCGCGGTGGAGCGCGGCGGGATGGGCGCACGGTCGCTCTCATGGACGGCTCGGTGCGTTTCCTGGAGGAGATCGGCGCGTGGGACGCCATTTCGCCGCACGCGTCCCCGCTGTGCAGCCTCTCGATCATCGACGATACGGGCGGCCTCTTCCGTGCTCCGCCTGTCACCTTCCATTCGGGCGAAATCGGCCTCGACGCGTTCGGCTACAACATCGAGAACGCCACGCTGGTCGAAGCGCTGCTGCGCACGGCTGAGGCTACGACCGGTCTCACCCTGCGCGAGGCGCTGATGACGGGCCTGTCGGTCGGCGGGAACCAGGCCGTCGTCACGCTCGACACCGGCGAGAGCATCGCGGCGGATCTCGTGGCGGGCGCGGATGGCCGCTCCTCCCCGGTGCGCGAGGCGGCGGGCATCGCCAGCCGGCCCTGGGATTACGACCAGGCCGCCGTCACCGCGATCCTTGCGCATGACAGGCCGCATAACGACACCTCGACCGAATTCCACACCCGAAACGGGCCGTTCACGCTGGTCCCGCTCGAAGGCCGCCGCTCGAGCCTCGTCTGGCTCACCAGGCCGGACCATGCCCGCAAGCTGTCGGCCATGGAGCCTGATGCGTTCGCCCTGGCCGTCGAGCGGCAGGCGCAATCGATGCTGGGGCGCATGCGGCTCGACGGACCGCGCGGCCTCGTGCCGATGTCGGGCCTTTCGGTGGACCGCTTCACCGCGCCTCGGATCGCGCTGCTGGGCGAGGCCGCGCACGTGTTTCCGCCCATCGGCGCGCAGGGGCTCAATCTCGGGCTCCGCGATGCCGCAGCACTTGCGAAATGTCTCGGGGCGCCCGGCGGCGATGCCGGCGGCCCGGCCGGGCTCGCGGCCTACGAAGCATCGCGCGGCCCTGACGTCCGCACCCGCACGACGGCGGTGGATGCCCTCAACCGCTCGCTGCTCGCCGGCCTGATGCCGGTGGATGCGCTGAGGGGCGCGGGCCTCATGGCGCTCGCCTCCATCGGCCCGCTGCGCCGCTTCGTGATGCGGCAGGGCCTCGGCGCCAGGGCGTAGCCGCTCGCACCAAAGGGACTGCCTCGAAGGCGTCGCCTCGCCCACGAAAAAGGGCCGGCGCTTGGGCCGGCCCTCCTCATTTCTTCAGCCGCCGGAGCTTACTTCGGCAGCTTGTCGTCGATGCCCTTCACGTAGAAGTTCATGCCGAGCACCTGCTCGTCGGAGAGGGCGGTCTTGCCCTTGCACTGGCACTTCCTTGCCGGCCTGGTCGAACACCGGGCACTTGAACGGGTTCAGCTTGCCGGACTTGATGGCGGCTTCCGTTTCGGCCGCGGCCTTCTTCACGTCGTCGGGCATGTTGGTGTAGGGCGCCATCTTGACCATGTTCGCCGCGAAGCCGCCCCATGTGTCCTCGGACTTCCACTTGCCATCGAGAGCCAGCTTCACGCGGCCGATGTAGTAGTCGTTCCAGTCGTCGACGATCGACGGTCAGCGGTCGCCTTGGGCGCGAAGCGGATCATGTCCGAGGCCTGGCCGAAGGCGAGCTTGCCGCGGGCTTCCGCCTGCTGCAGCGGGGCCGGGCTGTCGGTGTGCTGCGTGATGATGTCGGCGCCCTGGTCGAGCAGCGCCTTGGCGGCGTCGGCCTCCTTGCCCGGGTCGAACCAGGTGTTCGCCCAGACGATCTTGACCTTGATGTTCGGGTTCACCGACTGCGCGCCCAGCATGAAGGCGTTGATGCCCGACACGACTTCCGGGATCGGGAACGAGGCGACGTAGCCGATCACGTTCGCCTTCGTCATCTTGCCGGCGATCACGCCCTGCACGTAGCGGCCCTCGTGGAACTTGGCCGAATAGGTCGCCAGGTTCTTGTCGCGCTTGTAGCCGGTGGCGTGCTCGAAGAAGACGTTCGGATACTTCTTCGCCACCTTCACGGTCGGCTCCATGAAGCCGAACGAGGTCGTGAAGATGAGCTTGTGGCCGGTGCGGGCGAGCTGCTCGATGGAGCGCTCGCTGTCGGCTTCCGGCACGTTCTCGAGGAAGGTCGTCTCGACCTTGTCGCCGAGCGCCTTTTCGACGGCGAGGCGGCCCTGGTTGTGCTGGTAGCTGTAGCCGAAGTCGCCGACCGGGCCGACATAGATGAAGCCGACCTTCAGCTTCTCCGCTGCGGCCGCCGGGGCCGGCAGCGCCACGGCGAGCGCGACAGCTCCGGCCGCCTTGATGAGATGACGCATTCCATTCTCCATTCCGGGTCTCGTTCGACACGTGCGGCTTGGCCGGCGCCCGATGCCAGCCCTGCCTGATAGCTTATTCTTCAGCGGTCCGGGACAAAAGGGGCTCCCAGCGAACCGGGAGCGCCGACGGACTTCCTTTCGCCCAGCGACATGACGACCAGCGCGACGATGGTCGCCACGTAGGGAAAGGCCGACATCACCTGCGAGGGAAAGCCGAGCGAGGCGGCCTGCGCGTGAAGCTGCAGCACCGTCGCCCCGCCGAAAAGATACGCGCCGAAGAGCACGCGCAGCGGCTTCCACGAGGCGAAGACCACGAGGGCGAGCGCGATCCAGCCGCGCCCGGCCGTCATGCCCGGCGACCAGAACGGCGTGTAGACGAGCGAGAGATAAGCGCCCGCGAGCCCCGCGCATCCCCCGCCGAACAGGATGGCGAGCAGGCGCACGCGCATGCACCGGCAGTCCCAGCGCATGGGCCGAGACGTGGTTCTCGCCGATGGAGCGCAGGGTGAGGCCCGCTCCGGCTGCGGCGCAGGAACCACAGGATCGCCGAGCGCCATCGCGAGCGACAGGTAGACGAACGGGTTCTCGCCGAAGACGCAGCTGCCCGACCAGCGGCAGATCGCTGAGCCCGGGGATGTGGATGGCCGGGATGGCCTCGCGCTGCGTGCCGACGAAGCCCGCGCCGATGAGGCCGGAGAGCCCGAGCCCGAGGATCGTGAGCGCGAGGCCGGACGCGACCTGGTTCGTCGCAAGCCCCAGCACGAGGAACGCGAACAAGGCCGACAGCACCATCCCCGCCGCGATGGCGCGCGAGCACGCCGAGGATCGAGGAGCCGGTCAGGATGGCCGCCGCGAAGCCGCAGGCCGCGCCCACCGCCATCATGCCCTCGATGCCGAGGTTGAGCACGCCCGCCCGCTCGACGACGAGTTCGCCCAGCGCCGCGATGAGCAGCGGCGTCGCCGCCGTGATGACCGTCATGAGGACTGCTTCCCAGATGCCCATCGGGTCAGGCCCTCGCCGTCGTGACGATGCGGACGCGGTAGGAGACGAGCGCATCCGCCGCCAGCACGCACATCAGCAGTATTCCCTGGAAGGTCGCGGGTGAGGTCGAGCGGCAGCTTCAGCGCGATCTGCGCGTTCTCGCCGCCGATCACGGTCAGGGCCACGACGAGCGCGCCGAACACCATGCCGAGCGGATGCAGCCGGCCGAGAAAGGCGACGGTGATGGCCGTGAAGCCGTAGCCCGACGGAGATGCCGGGCTTGAGCTGCCCGATCTGGCCCGGCGATCTCGATGATGCCCGCGAGCCCCGCCAGCGCGCCGGAGATGCAGAAGGCGGCGATGACCAGCCGGTCCGGCGTTGAAGCCCGCGAAGCGCGCCGCCTTGGGCGCCTCGCCCGACACCCGGACGCCGAAGCCGAACAGCGTGCGGCTGCATCACGAACCAGGCGGCCACGACCGCCAGCGGGCCGAGCAGGACGCCGGCATGCAGGCGGCCGCCTTCGGCGAGGTAGGGCAGCGTCGCGGTCGAACTTCACCGTCTGCGGGAAGTTGAAGCCCTGCGGGTCGCGCCAGGGTCCGCGCACGAGATAGTCGAGCGTGAGGTCGGCGACATAGACCAGCATCAGGCTCGTCAGGATCTCGCTGACGCCGAACGCCACCCGCAGCAGCGCGGGGATCAGCGCGTAGAGCAGGCCGCCGAGCGCGCCCATCAGCAATGCGGCGACGATCACCCAGCCGCCCGCCTCGGTCCCCGCGTCACCAGCGGCAGGATGCTGCCGACGAGGGCGCCGATGATGAACTGGCCCTCCGCGCCGATGTTCCAGATGTTGGCGCGGAAGCAGAAGGACAGGCCGACCGCGATGATGCAGCAGCGGCGTCGCCTTGACGGCGATTTCCTGCAGCGCCCAGCCCTGCGTCAGCGGCTCGATGAAATAGACGTCGAGCGCCGCGAGCGGCGAGCGGCCCATCAGCGCGACGATGACGCCGCCGATGAGGATGGCGCCAGCGAGCGCGCCCGAGCGGCGCCAGCACCCGGGCATAGCCGGGGACGTCGCCGCGCGGGACGAGCTCAAGCCGCATGCGCGTGCTCTCCCCGCTGCCCGCCATCAGGAGGCCGATCTGTCTCGCGGCTGATCTCGCGCGCGGGATGGGCCGTCGAGAGCTTGCCGTCATGGATGACGGCGATCCGGTCGGCGATGGCGAAGATCTCGTCGAGATCCTGGCTGATGACGACCACCGCCGCGCCGCGCGCGGCGAGGTCGATCAGCGCCTGCCGGATGGTGGCGGCGGCGCCTGCGTCGACGCCCCAGGTCGGCTGGTTGACGATGAGCACGCCCGGGCTCGCGCAGGATCTCGCGGCCGACGACGAATTTCTGCAGGTTGCCGCCCGAGAGCGTGCCGGCCGGCGGGTCCGCCTTGCCCTTGCGCACGTCGAAGGCCTGCTGATGACGGCCGCGCCACCGCCCGCGCCGCCGCGAGGTCGACGAGCCCGTTGCTGCGCCACGCCGCCGGTCGCATGGCGGGACAGGACGACGTTTTCCGACAGCGTGAAGCGCGGCGCGGCGGCATGGCCGTTGCGCTCCTCCGGCACGAAGGCGGCGTTGCGCCTGCGGCGGGCGTCGATGCCCTCCCGTCCCACCGGCGCGCCGTCGATGAGCACCGCGCTCGGGCCGCTCGGCGAGCGTCCTCGCCCGACATGGCCGCGAAGAGCTCCGACTGGCCGTTGCCCGCCACGCCGGCGATGCCGACGATCTCGCCGCCGCGCACGGCCAGCGAGACGTTCGCGCAGCGCGACGCCGTGCAGCTCGGCGCGGCTCGAGGGACAGGCTGCGCAGCGCGAAGCGCACGGGGCCCAGCGCGTGCTGCCGGCGCGGCGCGCACCTCCACCACCTCGCTGCCCACCATCAGGCTCGCGAGCCGCGACACGCTCTCGACGCGCGGGTCGCAGGCGGCCACGACCTTGCCGCGCGCGCAGCACGGTGGCGCGCTGGCACAGCCGCTTCACCTCCTCCAGCCGGTGCGTGATGTAGAGCAGCCCGCAGCCGCCCGCCGCCAGCCGCTCCAGCGTCACGAACAGCGTGTCGGCCTCCTGCGGCGTCAGCACGGAGGTCGGCTCGTCGAGGATCAGCAGCTTGGGCTCGCGCAGCAGCGCGCGCACGATCTCGATGCGCTGGCGCTCGCCTGCCGACAGCGTCCAGACCGGCCGTCCCGGCTCCAGCGCCAGGCCGTAGCGCTTGCCGACCGCCGCGATGCGCTGCGTCGAGGTCGCCCGGCAGATCCTCGCCCTTGGGCAGCGGCGACCGCGATGTTCTCGGCCACGGTGAGGTTGTCGAACAGCGAGAAGTGCTGGAACACCATGCCGATGCCCAGCGCGCGCGGCGTCGTCCGGGCCGGCCAGCGTCACCGGCGCGCCCTGCCAGCGGATCTCGCCCTCGTTGGGCTGAAGCAGGCCGTACGAGGATCTTGACGAGGGTCGACTTGCCCGCGCCGTTCTCGCCCAGCAGCGCGTGGATCTCGCCTGCGCGGATGTCGAGGTCGACGTGGTCGTTGGCGGTGAGCGTCCCGAAGCGCTTCACGATGCCGCGCAGGGCGACGAGCGGCGCGCTCGCCACTGCCGGGCAGCGCGGTGTCGCTGCCTGTCAGCAGCTCATGACGCCGTCGGCCCCCTCGCCCCGCACCGGACCCAAGGCCCGGCCCGCCACGTTCGGGCATCGCGCCGACACTACGCCCGCGTCGATCTTGACGCCGCAATTGCGCATGCATGCGTCTCGGCGAAGCGCAGAGCTTGAGCGCGATACCGGTCATCGCGATTCGCGAGCGCCCCAGTCCGCCGTCACGCCTTAGGGCATCAGGACGGTCGCGCCCGTCGTCGCGCGGGCCTCGAGCGCCCGGTGCGCCTCGGCGGCGTCCGTCAGCTTCATCCGCGAGTGGACCGGGATCTTCACCGCGCCCGCTCGCGACGACGCCGAAGAGGTCCTTCGCCATCGCCACCAGGTCGCTCGCGCTCGGCGGTGTGGGTGAACAGCGTCGGCCGCGTCGCGAAGAGCGAGCCCTTCTGCGCGAGGCAGGCCGATGTTGAAAGCCTCGATCGGGCCCGAGGCGTTGCCGAAGCTCGACGAACATGCCGAGCGGGCGCAGGCAGTCGAGCGAGCCCGGGAACGTCGCCTTGCCGACGCCGTCATAGACGACGTGGCACTTCTCGCCGCCGGTGATCTCCGCGACGCGCGCGACGAAGTCCTCCTCGCGGTAGAGGATCACGTGGTCGCAGCCGTTCTTCTTGGCGAGGCTGCGCCTTGTCCTTGTCGTCCGACGGTGCCGATGACGGTCGCGCCGAGATGCTTGGCCCACTGGCACGCGATGAGCCCGACGCCGCCCGCCGCGGCATGGACGAGGATCGTGTCGCCCGGCTTCACCTTGTAGGTGCGCCGCAGCAGATACTGCGCCGTCAGGCCCTTGAGCATCATCGCCGGCGGCCGTCTCGTAGGAGATCGCGTCGGGCAGCTTCACGAGCACGACTCGCCGGCGATGTTGCGCTCCTCGGCATAGCCGCCATAGCCCGCGCACATAGGCGACGCGGTCGCCCGACCGTGAAGCCCGTCACGCCCTCGCCGAGCGCGATCGACGTCGCCCGCCGCCTCGCTGCCGGGGATGAACGGCGATTCGCGGCGGCGGGTAAAGGCCCGTGCGGTGATAGACGTCGATGAAATTGAGCCCCGATCGCGCGGTTGCGTGACGCGCATCTCGCCCGGCCCGGGCGGCGGCAGTTCGAATGTCCTCGTAGACCAGGGCTTCGGGCCCGCCGACCTTATGAACGCTGATGGCCTTGACCATGCGCATGCACCTCCTGAGCTTCGGCGGGCATCTTACGGCTGGATTGCCTTACGGGCAACCTCGTTCAACGGCGGCGTCGTGTCGTGCATCATGTATTCCACAGATTCTACTGGTGTATTCTCCCTCGCTTCCGTTGGATCCTTCCAGCCAAGCGTCCGCGGCCTGGCACATGAACAAGCCATGACCGACCTCCAGCCGCGCACCGAAGCCCACCTTCGCCGAGCTGTTCACGCCGAAGCTCGTCACCGTCCTGCGCGAGGGCTACGGCGCCGCCGCGCTGCGGGCCGACGTCATCGCCGGCATCACGGTGGCGATGGTCGCCCTGCCGCTGTCGATGGCCATCGCCAAGGCCAGCGGCGACCACGCCCGAGCGCGGGCTGTTCACGGCCATCGTCGGCGGCTTCCTGATCTCGGCGCTGGGCGGCAGCCGCTTCCAGATCGGCGGGCCGGCCGGCGCCTTCATCGTGCTCGTCGCCGCGGTCGATCGAGCGGCACGGCTTCGACGGGTTCCTCCTCGCGACGCATGATCGCGGGCGTGATCCTGCTCGCGGTCGGCTTCCTGCGGCTCGGCACCTACATCAAGTACATCCCGCATCCCGTCACGGTCGGCTTCACCGTCGGGCATCGCGGTCATCATCTTCTCCAGCCAGATCACGCGACCTGCTCGGCCTGACGCTTGCCCGGCCGCGAGCCGGCCGCCTTCGTGCCGAAGCTCGAGGCGCTCTGGAGCGTCAGGGACACGGTGACGCCTGCGGCGCTCGTCGTCACCGCGGCATCGCTGGCGATCATCCTCGGCCTGCAGGAAGTTCCGGCCGCACTGGCCGGGCTTCCTCATCGCCATCGGCCGTCGCCTCCGTGCTCTCCGTGCTGCTGGCCAAGGCGGGCTATCCCGTCGCCACCATCGGCTCGCAAGTTCGGCGGCATCCCCAGCACCCTGCCCGCTGCCCGCGCTGCCGGCCTTCTCGTTCGAGAAGTTCGACGCCGTGCTGCCCGACGCCCTCACGATCGCGCTCCTCGGCGGCATCGAGTCGCTGCTGTCGGCCGTCGTCGCGGACGGCATGACGGGCCGCCGCCACCGCTCCAACTGCGAACTCGTGGCGCAGGGCATCGCCAACATCGGCTCGCGCGCTGTTCGGCGGCATCTGCGCCACGGGCACCATCGCGCGCACGGCCACCAATGTGCGCGCCGGGGCGCGCGGCCCCGATCGCGGGCATCATCCACGCCATCGTGCTGCTCGTGCTGATGCTGGTCGCGGCGCCGCTGGCCTCCTACATCCCGCTCGCGGCGCTCGCCGCGGTGCTCGCGGTCGTGTCCTGGAACATGGCGGAGAAGGCGGAGTTCATCGCCATCCTGCGCCGCTCGCGGGGCGACTCGGCTGGTGCTGCTCGCGACCTTCCTGCTCACCGTGTTCCGCGATCTCACGGAGGGCATCGGCGTCGGCGTCGTGCTCGGCGCGATGCTGTTCATGCACCGCATGGCGCAGCTCGTCGAAGTGCAGACCCATTCCCGCCTCATCGAGACGCGACGAGGCCGACACCGCGGGCCGGACCGGACGCCCTATACAGGCCCGCCGGCGACGACGACGTCATGGTCTACCGCATCCACGGGCCGTTCTTCTTCGGCGCGGCGAACGAAGTGTCCGCCGTGCTCGACCGCATCGGCCAGTACCCGAGGGAGTTCGTGCTCGACCTCTCGGGCGTGCCGTTTGCCGACACGACCGCCGCGCACTCGCTCAAGAGCTTCGCCGAAAAGGCCGGGCGTTCCGGAACGGCGGTGACCATCGCGGGGGCGCAAGCCAGCGTGCGCCGCGTCCTCGTGCAGCACGGACTGAAGCCACCGCTCGTGCGCTACGCCGCGCGCGCCTCGCGCCATCGTGAGGACGAACCGGAGCACGCCTGACGCGGTTTGGCTGTCAATTGCGGAACCACGGCGTCTCGGTGGCCGAGCACGAGACCTTCTCATCGGCCTGGGTCTTGCGGATCAACGGACCGATGTCGTCGATCCCGGCGACCTCGCGCACGATCTTGTTGCGGATCGCCGTGGCGAACTGCGCGCGCTCGCGCACCGGCTCCATGAACGAGCCAGGCCCGCCGATGACGCAGTCGCGGTAGTAGAGATCGAGCTTGGCCGTATCCCACGGCCCGCCGCCGCTGCGGTTGAGCATGATGGGCAGGCCGTTGATGACGATCCCCTTCGCGAGCGCCTCGTCCCGCGCCTGCGTGATCGTGCGGCCCTGGTTGTTCGCGCCGTCGCCGGAGATGTCGATGACGCTGCGCATCGCCTCGAACCTGCCCTGGTCCAGCAGCCCGACGCCGAAGTCGATGGCGCCTGAGATCGATGTGCGCGGGCCGCGGCGCGGACGCCCCTCGCTGAGCCGCGCCGCGAAATCGATCGCGTCCTCGGACCCTTCGAGCACCGTCCACGGCACGACGATGTACTGCACGGAGCTCGCAGCCCACTCGAAATAGGTGACCGCAATCCGGCCGATCATGCCGTTGCGGATGGCAAGGTGGACGGCGGGATCGCGGAATGCCGCTATGAAGCCCTCGCGCTGAAGCGCCTGCTCCTCGGGGTCCATCGAGTTTGAAATATCGACCGCGATCACGAGCGCGACGTCGACAGGCTGCCCGCCTTCGGCGGCGCGCAGCGGCCCGGCGGCCGTCGCCATGCAGAGCGAGACGAGAACGAAGGCGAGGATACGCAGGATCGAGCTTGGGCCTCGGGAGATTACCGATTTCGTCAGGGGGAATGCGGATGCCATCTCAACCTCCGTCGACGCGTGAGACTGGGCCAGCTTCAACCCGAGCGCAATGGCGGCGCCGCGTCGCGCCCTACCCTCCCGCGGCGTGACAGGTTGCATGCAAGAAAAAGGCCCGGATCTCGCGATCCGGGCCTTCTTGAGTTCACAAGGTGATCAGACGACGCCGCTGCCCGATTGAGGCTTTCCCGCCCCAGCGCCACCTGCCGCGCCACTTGCCGCGCCACCCGGCGTTGACGACGGCGGCACGGATGTCGAGCCTGCCGGTCGCTGCTCGCCGGGCCTGCCCTGCACCGGCGCTGCTTCCCCGACATTGGCCTGCACGGCCTTGCCGATCTCGGCCGCTCCTTCGCTGACGCTGGTGCGCGCCCGCTCGGCCACCGCTTTTACGCGGTCGGTGACCTCCTCGGCGGCGTGACGCGCGGTTTCGGAGATCGTATCGGGGGTGAGGCCCTGCCTGCGGGCTTCCTCCTGTATCTCCTCGGCCGTCCGGGTCACGACTTCCTTGGCGCGGTCATAGCCTTCGCTGGCCGCCTCGGTCGCGGCGTCCTTCAACCGGTCCGCGGTATCGCCGACGAGCCTGTTCTCGACGCGGGTGCGTGGCAGCGCCGCGCCCAGGCCCGCGCCGATCGCAAGGCCGATGGCCGCGACCATCAGAGGCTGGTCGTGGGCGAGACGCGACAGATTCTCGCGAACGTCGCCCATCATGCCCATGGCCCCGCCCATGCCGCGTCCGGAGCCGCCTCGGTAGTTCGAGCCCCGGCCCTGCCAGGAACTCGAACCGCGATAGGAACCGGGCCGCTGGTTGGATGAGCCCATCCCCGGCACATAATCGCGCACCGTCTCGGCAGCCGAACTCAGGCCCTCGCGCACCTTGCGGGCGGCGGAACTCGCCATCTCGCTGGCGGATTCGGCGATGTCGCTCGCATAGTCCTTCGCCGAGTGCGCCATGTCGCTCGCGTATTCGCCGGCATCTTCGGCCATTTCGCTCGCTTTCGATGTTATGGACGAACCGGTGGACGACGAACTGCCGGAATATCCGCGGCCTTCTTCGCCATACCGCGTGCGGCCGAAGCGTTCCTCGTCGTCGCGACCGAGGCTTCCCGACATGCCGCGCCCGCGCCGGTCCCAATCGTCCTCCGACGCCCTGCTCGCTGCAGAGGCCCCGCCCATCATCATCATCGCCAGCCCGGCGCCGATCAGGAGAGTCGGCATCGGGTTTTCGCGAATCGAAGAGCCGAGGTTTTCGACGAACCCCGTGACGTTTGCCTTCGAACCCGACAGAAGTTCATCGAGCAGTTGGCCCGGAGACAGGCGCTCGCGCAATTGCTCGAGCGTCTCTGAAAGCTGCGCTCGGTTGGCTTCCGCCTCCCGTTCGATCTCGCGGGACGACTGGTTCGAAGAAGTCGATCCATTCTCGCTGGTGCTCATTGAACCTGCTCCTTCGCCACGGCGGCGTCACGGTTGAGGGAATTGATGGTGCGCTCGGGGGTGAGGTGCTGAACCGAAAGGTTCGACAAGCCCTTGCGCACGACGAAATATCCGATGAGGCCGATCAGGATGGCGATGGCGAACGTCGCCCAGAGCGGCGGCAGTCCGAGCGCCACGAGCACCAGCACGAGGCCCTGCAGAAGCAGGAGCATCGCGCCGACCAGGAGAACGGCTCCGGCGATGACCATTCCAGCCGACGACGCCATGTCGCCGACTTTCTCGCCGAGTTCCGCCTTGGCGAGGCGAAGCTCGGTCCTGAACAGGTTGGTCACCTGGTTCAGCACATCCGAGAACAGATCGGGCAAGGACTGCCCGTTGCGTTCCTCAGCCATTGCGGTCCCCCATTCCACCAGCGCCGGGGTTCGGCTTCGAAGAACTGGATCCGGGATTGGATGACGCGCCGGGCTGGGACGAGGTGTTGCCGGGCTTGTTCTGCGAGCCTACGCCCGCGCCCGTCTGGCCCGGCCCGGCAGACCCATGCTGTCCGGTCTGGCCCTGCATGCCCGCGCCCGAGGTGGAGCCGGGAACCGAGCTTGGCCCGCCCGTCGAACCACCGCCACCGGAACCGGCCATGCCGGAGCCGCCGGTCGAAACGCCGCCGCTCTGCCGGGTCGTGCCCGATGTACCAGATGCACCGGAGGCCATCCCGCGTTGGCCGGTAGAGCCGGAGCCCATGGAACCGGAGGACCCAGTCCCCATGCCCGTCCCCATGCCGCCGCCCTGACCTGGCGAACCCGATGGCCTTGCGCCTGAACCGGCCGAGCCGCCCATCGGCGAGCCGCGGCCTACGCCGCCGACAGTGCCGGAGGGGCCTGCTTCGCCTCGGCCCATTCCGGATTGACCCATGCCGGATTGACCCATGCCGCGAATGCCGGCCCTGACCCATGCCGCCCTGGGATGCGCCACGCTGCTGGCCGCTCTGGCCCATGCCGCCGCCGCTGGCCCATGCCGCTCTGGCCCGTGCCACTCCGCTGCCCCATGCCGCGCTGCTGATAGCCATAGGCGCCTGCATGCATCTCGCGGCGCTCGGCCGAGGCCTTCAGGAAGCGCGAGATCATGAAGCCTGCGATCACCGATCCCGCGAGAAAGGCGGTAGGCTCACGACGGGCGAATTCATTGAGGTTGCGCATCATGTCACCGACACTCCGTTCGCGAACGTTGCGGGAGAGGCTGTCTACTCCGCGGGCCATGTCCGTCACCTGATCGGCGATGTAAGGGGAGCTTTCGTGCAGTTCCCGGGCGGCCGCGTCGGCGGCGCGTGAAATGCTCGTCAGGAAGTCGGCGCCTCGGCTCTTCTGGCCACTGACGAGATCCTCCGCCCGCTCGCGGAGGCCCGAGACGGCCTCGCCCGCGGCGGACTTGGCCTGATCCGTCCACTCCGATGCCTTCGAAGCGACCTGCGACGCGGCCTGCTTGGCGGTATCGGTCAGGCTTGCAGTATCTGAAGACACAGCTGTTGGCGCGTCGATGCGCTTTGGAGTGGGACCACCAGTCATGCCGGTCTGGCCCGATGAGCCTGGCTTTGGGGTCTCGGGGGTCTTGCCGCTTTCCATGGCGTTCTCGCTCTCATGATTGGACGGGGCCTCAAGGGCCCGTTGCCCCATCAACGAGACTGCGACGCGATCTGTTCCGTCGGTGCGGTAATTGGCGAGAATGCGCCCGGCTTCACGAAAAAGCCCGGCCATGCGAAGGGGCCGGGCTCATCGAAGGCTGGTGAAGGTCAGCTTTTTCAATAACCTGCAGGGCTAGCGCGAAACGCACCGGGCCGGCAGGGACAGAGGCGGGGATCGTCGTTCCGGCTGAAGCTCAGTAAAGCCCACCCGTGCCCGAACCGACCGCCCGGTCGGCCTCTGGCGACAGGCTGAACGGACGCCCGCCCGTATCGCCGATCACCGAGTAGGTGTCGGGCGGCGCCGTGCCGGGCTTGAACGCCTCCAGGATGCGCTGCTGTCGCCCGGGCCGGCGCGCATGCCGGTGCGCGCTCGCAACGCGGATCAGCTTGATGCCCGGCGGCACGCGGAACGGGGTGGCCGGCTTGTCGGCCAGCGCGACCTTCATGAAGTCGCGGAAGATCGGCGCGGCGTACTGGCCGGCGGTCGCCGAGTTGCCGAGCGAGCGCGGCTTGTCGTAGCCCATGTAGACGCCGACCGCGAGGTCGGGCGAGAAGCCGACGAACCACACGTCCTTGGCGTCGTTCGTCGTGCCGGTCTTGCCGGCCAGCGGCTTGCCGACCTCCTTGACCACCTGGTCGCGGTGCCGCGCTGCACGACGCCTTCCAGCATCGAGGCGACCTGGTAGGCGGTCAGCGGGTCGAGCACCTGCTCGCGCTTGTCGACGAGCCGCGGCTCGTCCTGGTTCGGCGAACTTTTCGGCATCGCAGCCCACGCACTGGCGCTCGTCGTGGCGGTAGATGGTCTGGCCCCAGCGGTCCTGGATGCGGTCGATCAGCGTCGGCTTGATGCGCTTGCCGCCGTTGACGAACATCGAATAGGCCGTGGTCATGCGCAGCACGGTCGTCTCGCCCGCGCCGAGCGACATGGCCAGCACCGGCAGCATGTCGTCATAGATGCCGAAGCGCTTGGCGTATTCCGCGATCAGCGGCATGCCGACGTCCTGCGCGAGGCGCACGGTCATCAGGTTCTTGGAATGCTCGATGCCGTAGCGCAGCGTGCGCGGGCCGGCGAACTTGCCGTCGTAGTTCTCCGGCCGCCAGACTTCCTGGCCGGCGCCCTGGTCGACCTCGATCGGCGCGTCGAGCACCACGCTGGAGGGCGTGTAGCCGTTGTCGAGCGCCGTCGCGTAGACGAAGGGCTTGAACGAGGAGCCGGGCTGGCGCAGCGCCTGCGTCGCGCGGTTGAACTTGGACTGGTCGAAGGAGAAGCCGCCGACCATCGCCAGCACGCGGCCGGTGTAGGGGTCCATCGCGACGATCGCGCCGGAGATCTCCGGCAGCTGGCGCAGGCGGAACTGGCCGCGGCTGGCCGTCGATCGGCTCGGCATAGATCACGTCGCCGGGCGCCGAGGATCTGGCGCACGCGGCTTGCGCGCCCACTTGGCGCCGTCAGTTGGTGATCGTGCCCGTCGTCGCGCTCGCGCGAGCACCTGCGCCGCGATGCCTCGCGGCGGGGCTGCAGGCCGATGCGGGCCGTCGTCGCCGTGCACGTCGAGCACCACGGCGAGCTGCCAGGGCTGCACGTCGCCCAGCGCCGGCACTTCCGCCAGCGCCACGCCCCAGTCGCGGCCCGTGAGGTCGAGCCGCTGGATCGCGCCGCGCCAGCCATGCGCCTCGTCGTAGCGCACGAGGCCGTCGGTCAGCGCCTTGCGCGCCATCAGCTGCATCTTGGGGTCGAGCGTGGTGCGGACGGACAGGCCGCCCTCGTAGAGCTTCTTCTCGCCGTAGCGGTCGGCGAGCTCGCGGCGCACCTCCTCGGCGAAGAAGCCGGCGGCGCACGGAGTTGGGCGACAGCGAGCGCGGATTGACGGTCGAGCGGCTCCTTCTTGGCCTTCTCGCCGTCCTCGCTGGCTGACGTAGCCGTTCTCGACCATGCGATCGATGACGTAGTTGCGCCGCGCGATGGCCGCCTCGCGGAAGCGGAAGGGATGGTAGTTGTTCGGGCGCCTTGGGCAGCGCCGCGAGATAGGCGGCCTCCGCCAGCGTCAGCTCGTGCACCGACTTGCCGTAATAGTTCAGCGAGGCGGCGGCGATGCCGTAATTGCCGAGCCCGAGATAGATCTCGTTGAGGTAGAGCTCGAGGATCTTGTCCTTGGTGTAGGTGTTCTCGATCCGCAGCGCGACGAGCATCTCCTTGATCTTGCGATCGAAGGTCTGCTCGTTGGACAGCAGGAAGTTCTTGGCGACCTGCTGCGTGATGGTGGACGCGCCCTGCGGACGCTGGCCCTTCTCGCGGCGCAGGTAATAGAGCGCCGGCGCGCGCGATGCCCTCGGGGTCCACGCCGGCGTGCTTGTAGAAATTCTTGTCCTCGGCGCGACAGGAACGCCGCGACGACCATCTTGGGCACGGCCTGGATGGGCGATGAAGAGGCGCCGCTCGCGCGCATATTCGGCCAGCAGGCTGCCGTCGCCGGCGTGGACGCGGGTCATCACCGCGGGCTCGTGGTTGGCGAGCTGCGAATAGTCCGGCAGGTCCTGCGAGTACTTCCAGCACAGGAAGCCCAGCGCCGGCCGCGCCGACCACGAACAGGATCGCGCCTGCCGTGAAGAGGAAGCCGATCAATCGCAGAACGTAGCGCATCAGGGTCCGTGCCGCCGTTCATTCGGTTGATCGTCATCGGTCGTCCAGTTCGACGTGATACTGCTCGACGTCCGAAAGGCACTGGAAATCCGCGCTGCTGCATACAGGCTTGACTCAGAAATGCCATTCCCGGCATTCAGTTCGCCCGCCCGCGCGCGGACACCTTCGGTTGCATGCAAGCAGTCTACCACTTCGCCTTCGAACGCGACACTACCGCTCAGGCCCGGCGCAGCAAGGTCCGGCACGGCATGACGTGCCCAATGGCGGTGCCCGCGCAATGTGGTCAAAACGCGACGCAGCCAGCGTGAAGCTCAGCATTCTACAGCGGAGTTCGTCAGTTCAGCGGTGCGCTGCGCCTGCTGGCCGAGGCGCGGCGCCGAGGAAATGTCAGCACCGAGGCCGCGATCGAATCCGCCGCCTTTTCGCGCCATGCCGCCGTGCTTGAGCAGTTCGACGTCCGATCTTGCTGGAGAGATAGCCGAGTTCGACCAGCACGGAGGGCACGTCCGGCGCGCGCAGCACGCGGAAGCCGGCGGAGCGGTGCGGATTCTTGTTCAGCTTCGACGCCGCCTGATCTGCCCGACCAGCGTCCGGGCGAACAGGTGCGAATAGGTGCGCGTCTCGCGCCGCGTCAGGTCGCCGAGAATGCCGGCGACCTCCTCGGTCGTCCTCGGGCAATTCGATGCCGGCGAGCGCTGTCGGCGCGGTTTTCCGTTTCGGCGAGCGCGGGCCGATTCGGCGTCCGAGGCGCGGTCGGAGTTGGTGTAGACGGTCAGTCCGCGCACCTCGGGGCTCACCGTCAGCGTATCGGCGTGGATCGAGACGAACAGGCTCGCGCTGCTGCGCCTGCGCCATCCGCACGCGCTCGCCCAGCGAGATGAACACGTCGCTGTCGCGCGTCATCACCACGCGGACCTGCCCCGTTGCCTCGAGCTTGGCCTTCAGTTCGCCGCGCGAAGGCCAGACGACGTCCTTCTCGATCGTCTGCTGAGATGCCGATCGCGCCGGTGTCGATGCCGCCATGGCCCGGGTCGAGCACCACCACGGGGCGGCGGTCGCCCGCCGGGGCGGGCTTCGGCGCCGGTCGCGGGCGGCTCGGGCGGCGTGCGCCATGACCAGCGGCCTTGCGTATAGGCCTCGCGGTCCGCCTTCTTCAGCTCGATGGCGAAGAGCTGCGGCGGCGCCGCCGAGCACCGGCTCGTTCGCGACCTGCACCGGCAGGGCCGGGCTGCGCGAGTTCGATCACGATGCGCGAGCGGCCCGGCGCGATCATGCCGTGAGCGCAACGACTTCACCAGCCCCCTGCCCTTGCGGCCGAGGTCGGTGGGATCGGGAAGTTGACCTCGGGCAGGTCGAGCACGATGCGGTCGGGCTTGTCGAGCACCGGACCTTCGGCTCGAGCGGCGCGGAGACCGTGAACGCGAGCCGGGCCGGCGCGGCGTCGGCCGTGACCTGGACGTCGATGGCGACGGGCACGGCGCTGGCGGACGTCGGACCGGCCGGCGCCGGCGACGGCACGAGCAGCTGCAGGAGCAGGGCCGAGGCCGCGACGAGGGTCAGAGCCAGTGCGCGACGAGCCACGCGCCAATTGAAGGGCACGGCTGCCGCCGCCCTGCTCGCACTCGAACTTGTGAAGCGCCGCCTGATCGGCCGTCATTCGGCATGGACACCCTCGCGAGCGTCGCCCGACGGCGACGGTCCAGCATAGTCCTGCAGGCTTTTAGGCTATAGGGCCGCATTGGTTAATCAATCGTACGGTGCCGCTCGGCGGTTTGCCGGCGCTGATGTGCCTGACTTGACACACTGTAACTGACGCTTGCCAAAACGCCGCTTCGGGTCGCTATGAGGGAATGTCATGTCTGCCGTCATGATCCGTCCGGAGACCTTCTGAGGCGCCCGTTCGGCATCCGGCGTTCGTGCAGCGGCTCTTGGAACATACGTTCCAGTTCAGCCGGTGCATTCTTCGGCGGCGTGATCCATCCTGCCTCGTGTGCGGCGCCATCCCGGCGCCGGCGAGGCGCACTGGTCGAACGGCCGGCTTGCCTCAGGAGCAGCCTGCGCCGTCTGGACCCGAAAGGTATCGAGGTCATGGGCGTGAGCATGTTGCTCCGGTCCCGGCGAGAGCAAAGTCAAGCGGCGGTCGCAAGACAGCCGGCGCTTTCGTCTCGGGCTGCAGTGCCCGCCTGATCTCATTCAGTGTCCTTCCTCACCAGCGCATACGACGCAACCCTCGCCGGATTCCGGCGCCAACCGTGCGCCGCTCCCGTTCTCGACCGTTCTCTTGCCTCCAGTTCCGCGCTCGCGTGCCCTGGCACGCTTCTTCGCGCCGGAGCCCGTGGACAGGACTGGCCGACCAGCGGGAGCGGCGCCATTGAGAGTTCCTCATGGCCAACAAGATGCTTATCGACGCCTCCCACCCGGAAGAGACCCGGGTCGTGGTGGTTCGCGGAAACCGGGTCGAAGAGTTCGATTTCGAAGTCCGCCAACAAGAAACAGCTTCGCGGGAACATCTATCTCGCCAAGGTCATCCGGGTCGAACCGTCGCTGCAGGCGGCGTTCGTCGACTACGGCGGCAACCGCCACGGCTTCCTCGCCTTCAGCGAAATCCATCCCGACTATTACCAGATCCCCGTCGCCGACCGGCAGGCCCTGCTGGCCGAGGAAGCGCGCCACGAGCGCGACGCCGACGCGGACGACGAGAACCGCCGCAACCGCAACCGGCGCAAGCCGCGCCGGCGGCCGCCGCCGAGACGGCGCCGCCGCCATGCCGGACGGCGGAGCGAGACGGCGACTCGCGCGCAGAGGACGCCGAGGCACGCAGACGGCGAGACAGCCGCGCGAGCGCCTACGCCGAGCGCCGCGAGACGCCGACGGCGAGCCCGATGGCGATTCCGGCGACAACGTCCGCCCGAACGCCGGCGAGCCTCGAAGAGCGCCAGGATGCCGCGCAGCGGACGACGACAGCCACGACGACGACGAGGACGGCGAGCATCACGAGGAGCAGGTCATCGAGCAGGTCGGCTCCGGACGACGCGCTGGAGGAGCTGCCCGAGCGGCCCGCGCCCGATCGCGCCGCCAGTACAAGATCCAGGAAGTGATCAAGCGCCGCCAGGTCCTGCTGGTGCAGGTCGTCAAGGAAGAGCGCGGCAACAAGGGCGCGGCGCTGACCACCTATCTGTCGCTCGCCGGCCGCTATTCCGTGCTGATGCCCAACACCGGGCGCGGCGGCGGCATCTCCCGCAAGATCACCAACGCCGTCGACCGCAAGCGCCTGAAGTCCGTCGCCCAGGAGCTCGAGGTGCCGGAGGGGATGGGCGTCATCCTGCGCACGGCCGGCGCCTCGCGCACCAAGGCCGAGATCAAGCGCGACTTCGAATACCTGATGCGCCTGTGGGAGACGGTGCGCGAGCTGACGCTGCAGTCGTCGCGCCCCGGCCCTCATCTACGAGGAAGGCTCGCTGGTCAAGCGCGCCATCCGCGACCTCTACAACAAGGACATCGACGAGGTGCTCGTCGCCGGCGACGCGGCCTACAAGCGACGCCAAGGACTTCATGCGCATGCTCATGCCGAGCCATGCCAAGAACGTGAAGCCCTACCGCGAGGTCCAGCCGCTCTTCGCCCGCTTCGGCGTCGAGGCGCAGCTCGATGCGATGTTCTCCACCCAGGTGACGCTGAAGTCCGGCGGCTACATCGTCATCAACCAGACCGAGGCGCTCGTCGCGATCGACGTGAACTCCGGCCGCGCCACGCGCGAGCACAACATCGAGGACACCGCGCTCAAGACCAACTGCGAGGCCGCCGACGAGGTGGCCCGCCAGCTGCGCCTGCGCGACCTCGCCGGCCTCATCGTCATCGACTTCATCGACATGGAGGAGAAGCGCAACAACCGGTCGGTCGAGCGCCGCCTGAAGGACGCGCTGAAGAACGACCGCGCCCGCATCCAGGTCGGCCGCATCTCGCCCTTCGGCCTGATGGAGATGTCGCGCCAGCGCATCCGCACCGGCGTGCTCGAGGGCTCGACCGTGCCCTGCCCGCATTGCGCCGGCGCCGGCATCGTGCGCGCCGTCCCGTCCGTCGCGCTGCACGTGCTGCGCGCCGTCGAGGAGATGCTCATCAAGAGCAACACGCCACCACCTCATCGTGCGCACGCGGACCGAGGTGGCGCTCTACATCCTCAACCAGAAGCGCAGCCATCTGCGCGGCCTCGAGGACCGCTTCGGCGTCGACATCACGATCCTCGCCGACGAGAGCCACACCGGCCCAGCACGCCTTCGCGATCGAGCGCGGCGAAGCGGTGCTGAACCCGCGTCCGATCCCCGCCACCGTGCAGGTCGACAGCGTCATGCCGGAGGACGAAGAGGAGGAGATCGAGGACGTCGTCGAGGACGAAGAGGACGAGGAAGAAATCGTCGAGGCCAAGCCCGAGCGTGCGCCCCGCGAAGAGCGCGGACGCGATCGTGGCGACCGTCAGGACCGTCCGGCACGCGACGAAAACCGTGGCGAACGCCGCCCGCAGGAAGGCCGCAACCAGGAAGGCCGCACGCAGGAAGCTCGTCCCCAGGATGCGCGCAACGAAGAGCGTCGTCCCGCTGCCGAGGGCGATGCGGGCGAAGGCGGTCGTCGTCGTCGCAGGCGTCGTCGGCGTCGTGGTGGTCGCGAGGGTCGTCCGGAGGGTTTCACGCCGGTCGCCGGTTCGCCGATGCCGCTGGACGCGCCGCAGCCTGAGGTCAATGGCGCGATCTTCGGTGGCACCGCCACCGTCGAGCCCGGCAGCGATATCGCCCGCGAACTCGCCCTGAACGAGGCCGAAGGCGGCGTCGTCTCGGAGACCGAGAACCGCGACCGCAACGGACGCCGTCGCGGCCGTCGTGGCGGGCGCAGACTGCGCGGTGAAGGCGAGGCGGATGTGTCGGTGTCGAATGGCGTATCAAACGGCACGGAAGCAACGTCTTCGGACGCAGGTTCGGTGAACATCGGCTCCGAAGCCGCTGAGCCCGTGATTGCGAGCCCCGAAGGGACCACGGCGACTGCGGCCGTCGAAACCGGAGCAGCGGTGGAAGCCGCCGCCGAGGAGGCTCCCGCCAAGAAGCCGCGCGTCCGCAAGCCGCGCAAGACCGCCGCTGAAGTCCGCGCCGAAGCCGCCGCTGCTGCAGCAGCGGAAGCCGGCGAAGCGCCTGCGCAGGAAGCTCCGGCTCCGGCCGCGCCTGCTCCGGTCGCCGCGCCGGCAATCGTCGCGCCTGCGCCAGTGGAGCCCACTCCGGCTCCGGTCGCCGCCGCTCCTGTCCCGGCTCCGCTTGCTCCCGCGCCTGCGCCCGAGCCCGAGGTGATCGCCACCGAGCCGGTCGTCATCGGCGCCGAACCCACCGCGCCCCGCAAGGCCGGCTGGTGGGCCAAGGCCAAGTCCGCTCTCGCCGGCGGCGAGTAAGCGATCTCAAAGCCTTGCACCCAAAACCGAAAGCGGCGCCTCAGGGCGCCGTTTTTAATTCAAGGTCCTGCGCTTTCAAGCAAGACCCTTCCGACCGCGCCGCCAAGCCCCCACGACCTCATCCTTCTAAGTTCGGACCACCGCAATCTGCTATAAGGAGGGCGGCGGAGGCGGAAGGGATTCCGGCTCATCCCAGGGCAAAGCCCGATCCTCAGCTCGGACACCCTTCCGTCGTTCCATCGAACCCGAACAGTCGAGCGGGCCGCCGTCTTCGGATGAGCCCGATTGAGGAAGGACGGGACGAGATGGAAGCCTTGAACGTTGGAATTGATGTGTCGAAGGACAGCCTGGACGTGGCGGTGCTTCCGACGGGTGAAGCGTTTTCGGTGCCGCGGTCGTCAGCGGGGGTTCAGGCGCTGGTTGAGCGTCTTGGCCCCTTGAATGCCGAGCGCATCGGCATTGAAGCCACGGGCGGTTTCGAGACGATCGTCGCGGCGGGTCTGCAGGCGGCTCAACTGCCTGTCGTGGTTCTCAATCCGGCTCATGTGCGTGATTTCGCCAAGGCCCTGGGTCAACGCGCCAAGACGGACCGGCTGGATGCGCTGGTGATCGCGCGCTTCGTGGAGGCGGTCAAGCCGGAGGTCCGGCTGCTGCCTGACGAGCAGACCCGCGAACTCGCCGACCTGGTGTCGCGTCGCCGCCAGATCGTGGAGATGATGGCGGCCGAGAAGCAGCGGCTGGGCCGAACGACGCAAAAGCGCTTGCGCAAGAGCATCGAGCGTCTGGTGGCGGCGTTGCAGAAGGAACTCTCCGAGGTCGAAACGGATATCGACGACGCCGTGAGGGGCTCGCCAACCTGGCGCGAGAGGGAGAAACTTCTCAAGACGGTGCCGGGCATCGGGCCCACGACGGCGCGCGTGCTGTTGTCCGAGATGCCCGAACTCGGCAGCCTCGACCGCCGCCGCGTCGCGGCGCTGGCCGGCCTGGCTCCCTGGGTGCGCGAATCCGGCCAGTGGAAAGGCAGGAGCAAGATCGGTGGCGGCCGGGCTACCTGCCGCGCCGTCCTCTTCACCAGCGCCCTGACCGCAACCCGAGGCACATCGCCCTTCAAGGCCTACTACGACCGTCTTGTCGCCGCCGGCAAGCCCAAAATGGTCGCCCTCATCGCCGTCGCGAGGAAAATCCTCACCATCGCCAACGCCATCGTCAGGGACCAAAAACCATGGCAACCCGCTTGACCGCGAACACAGTCGCTGAGGAGCCTGCGGCAACGCGGGCGTCTCGAAGGACGAGGCTTTTTTTGGCCTTTACCGCAGCCAGCCTTCGAGCCGCTGCACGGTTCCCCGGCAGTCCGCTTCGGTGCCGGCGAAGGACAGGCGCATGAAGCGGCTGCCGCGGGCGGGGTCGAAGTCGAGCCCGGGCGTGGCGGCGACGCCGGTCTCGTCGAGGAGGCGCTTGCAGAAGGCCATCGAGTCGTTCGTGTAGCGGCCCACGTCGACATAGACGTAGAACGCGCCGTCGACCGGGAGGAAGTCGCCCAGCCCGATGCGCGGCAGCTCCTGGAGCAGCAAAGCGCGGTTGCGCGGCGTAGCCCGCCTTGATCGCCTCCAGCTCCGGCGTCGCATCGAACGCGGCCTCGGCCGCCACCTGCGACAGGTAGGGCACGGAGATGAAGAGCGACTGCGCCAGCCGCTCGATGGGCCGCACGAGCCGGTCGGGCACCACCATCCAGCCGACGCGCCAGCCGGTCATGCAGTAGTATTTGGAGAAGCTGTTGATGACGACCGCGTCGTCGTCGAAGGCGAGCGCGGTGTCGGCGGGCCGGTCATAGGTGAGGCCGTGGTAGATCTCGTCGGAGATGAACCAGAGGCCGAGCCGCCGGCACGCCGCGCCGAGCTCGCGCGAGCGCGGCGAGGCTCATCATGGTGCCCGAGGGATTGGCCGGGCTCATGACCAGCACGCCCTTGAGCGGGCGCTCCGCGTGGACGCGCTCGACCGCCTCCGCCGTCATCACCCAGCCCGCTGGCGGCATCCGTCTCGATCTCCACCGTCTCGATGCCGAAAGCCTGCAGGATGTTGCGGTAGGCGGGATAGCCGGGCGTGGTGATGGCCACGCGGTCGCCGGGGTCGAACAGAGCGAGGAAGCTGAGGATGAACCCGCCCGACGATCCCGTGGTGACCACGACCCGCTCGGGCGCGACGCTGACCTTGTAGGTGTCGCGGTAGTGCCGCGCGATGCGCTCGCGCAGCGAGGCCATGCCCAGCGACTCCGTGTAGCCGATCCGGCCATGCTCCAGGGCGCGGCGGCGCGGCCTCGATCACCGGACCGGGCGCCGGGCGCGCCGGGCTGGCCGACCTCCATGTGCAGCACGCTCGCGCCCGCGGCCTCCCGCAGATTGGCGGCCGCCAGCACGTCCATGGCGTGGAACGGCTGCACGTCGCTGCGCCTGGAGGGCTGCGGGAGCCGCTACTGATACATTCGGTTCGCTGTTCGCCATGGCCTTGCCGCTATTGGGATGCAGTGGAGGTCACGGTCCGCCGCGCAGGTCCCGATTTGACAAGTCCGAATTTGACCCGCGTCCGGCTCGCCCGTAAGTCTGAAACCGTGTTCGACCGTTCTCATCAGGGTGTCTTCATGCTCAGTCGATGGCAGTCGGAGCCTGCGAGGTTTCCAGTCCGGATGATCCCGTCTTCGCCCGCCTCCCTAGCAGCATCGCCGCCCGATGCCAGCCGGCCGCGAGGTCCGGCGGGCACGTGAAAGCCGTGGCCCGGCGCGTGCTGGCGGCCGGCATGGCGCTTGCCGTCGCGGCCCAGTCGCAGCCGGCCGTCGCCCAGGCCGCACCGAAGCTCCCGCTGATTCGCGACGCCGAGATCGAGAACCTGCTGCGCGACTACGCGACGCCCGATCTTCGCGGCCGCCGGCCTCAGCAAGGGCTCGATCCAGATCGTCATCCTGGGCGACCGCAGCTTCAACGCGTTCGTCGCCGACGGCCGGCGCATGTTCATCAACACCGGCGCGCTGATGGACGCCAAGACGCCGAACGAGATCATCGGCGTGATCGCGCACGAGATCCGGCCACATCGCCGGCGGCCATCTGGCGCGCCTGCGCGAGCAGCTCGCGACCGCCCAGATCCTGGCGGTGGCCGGCATGCTGCTGGGCGCGGGCGCCATGGCGGGCGCCGCGACCTCGCGCGACCGGTCGGCAACGCCGGCGTCGGCGCGGCGCGGCATCATGCTGGGCGGCACCGGACATGGCGATGCGCAGCCTGCTCTCCTACCAGCGCTCGGAGGAGCAGGCGGCCGACCGCATGGCGGTCAGCTATCTCAACGCCACCAGGCAGTCGCCCAAGGGCCTGCTGACGACCTTCCAGCGCTTCAACCAGGACGCGATGTTCAAGACCGCCAGCATCGATCCCTACCTGATCAGCCATCCCCTGCCCGCGGACCGCATCGCGAACCTGGAGAGCACTGGCCAAGAAGAGCCCCTATTTCGACCCGAAGGACCCGCCGGCCCTGCAGGCGCGGCACGACATGATGCGCGCCAAGCTGTTCGGCTTTTCGCGGCAACCGCCGGCGAGGTCGGCGCGCCGCTATCCCGCCAGCGACAACTCGCTGCCCGCCCGCTACGCCCGCGCCATCGCCGCCTACCAGGGCAAGCGGCTGACGGAGGCGCGTCGGCCAGATCGACGGGCTGCTGCGCGAGCAGCCCGACAATCCCTATTTCTGGGAGCTGAAGGGCCAGGTCCTGCTCGAATTCGGCCGGCCGCAGCAGGCCATCGCGCCGCTGCGCCGCGCCGTCGCGCTGGCGCCGTCGACCGGGCTGATCCGCATCCTGCTCGGGCAGGCGCTGGTCGCGACCGGAGCAAGCCCGGCAACGTGACGGAGGCCGATCCGCGATCTCTCCAACGCGACCCAGCGCGAGCCGGACTGGGCCGAAGGCTGGCGCTACCTGGCGCGCGCCTACGGCTCAAGGACAATATCGGCATGGCCGAATACGCCTCCGCCCAGGCCTATTTCGCCGCGGGCGACTACCGCATCGCGGCCACCCAGGCCAGCCGCGCCAAGGAGAAGCTGCCGCAAGGCTCGCCGGGCTACCTGAAGGCGGAGGACATCCTGAATTTACCGCCCGCGGAAACCGAAGGCCTAGATCGTCCACGAAATTCAGTCGCCGAAAGCGGTATCAAGCCGAGTTGATGTGACCTGCGAGCCGCCTTGGCCCCACCCGTGTGGCACACCGCCCGATGGAGTTCGACGATGACGCGTTTCGCCTTTCTCACGCGGCCGGCCGCGGCGCCTCTGCGTCGCGCTGCCGCTGCTGACCGGCGCGGCCGCCGCTGCCGCCGCAGGCGCAGGACGCGTTCACCGACAAGCCAGAAGGCGGCCATCGGCGAGATGGTGAAGGAATACCTGCTCAAGAACCCGGAGGTGATCCAGGAGGCGCTGGTCGAGCTCGACCGCCGGCAGAAGGACGCCGAGAAGCGTCGCGGCCAAGAAGGCGCTCGGCGACGTGCACGGCCGCTGCTGACAAGCCCGCCGCGCAACGTGGTCGTCGGCAATCCGCACGGCGACGTCACGCTGGTCGAGTTCATGGATTACAACTGCACCTACTGCAAACGCTCGCTGGCCGACCTGCGCGAGCTGATCAAGGCGCGACCCCAAGCTGCGCGTCGTCATCCGCGATTTCCCGGTGCTCGGGCCGGATTCGGTCGAGGCCTCGCTGCGTCGCGGTCGCGGTGAAGAACCAGCTCAAGGGCGACAAGTACTGGGACTTCCACCAGAAGCTGATGGATAGCCAAGGGCCGCGTCGGCAAGGAGCGGGCGCTCGCGGTCGCCAAGGAGGCCGGCGCGGACATGGGCCGCGCTCGCCAAGGACATGGAAAGCCCCGAGACCCGCGGCCATCATCGAGGAGACGATGCGCATCGGCGACGCGCTCAAGCTGCAGGGCACGCCGGCCTTCATCGTCGGCGAGGAGATCATCTTCGGCGCGGTCGGCACCGAGCCGCTGCGCGCCACCGTCGCCGCCGTGCGCCAGTGCGGCAAGGCCACCTGCGGCTGAGCGTCGCCCGCGCGCGGCCTGTCGCGCGGCCAGCCAGGATTTCGCCTGTGCGCATGCGCCTCCGAATGGCGGCCGATGACGCAAGGCGCTTCGTTGACGGTGGCCGTGCGACCGCACGGCTGCGCCTGCCCCGTCGGGCCTGCAAGTCGGCTATGAGACGGAACGCCGTTCGACCCTCGCTGCCGCGCCACCGGCCCCATTTCGGGCCGTGCGTCCGCACAGCCGCCGGAGCCATCCGCATCGTGCACCACGGCCGCCAGCCAAGATGACGAAACCCAAGACGACATCGATGGCCAAAGACCAGGCCATCGACCCCAAGCTCGTGCGCGAGCTCGCCAAGCTCCTCGCCGAGACCGACCTGACCGAGATCGAGGTCGAAAAGGGCGACCTGCGCATCCGCGTCGCCCGCCAGCTCACCGCGCCGCAGACGGTCCACGTGCCGGTCTCGCCGCATGCCGTGCACGCCGCCGCGCCCGCGCCTGCCGCCATGGCCGCCGCCGCGGCCCCGGCGTCGGCCGCGTCGAGGCCGCCGACCATCCCGGCACGCGTCACCTCGCCGATGGTCGGCACCGCCTATCGCCGCCCCTCCCCCGACGCCAAGGCGTTCGTCGAGGTCGGCTCGGTCGTGAAGGCCGGCGACAAGGTCCTGCTCATCGAGGCGATGAAGACCTTCAACGAGATCGTCGCGCACCGCGCCGGCACCGTCACGGCGATCCTCGTCGAGGACGGCCAGCCGGTCGAGTACGGCGAGCCGCTGATGGTCATCGAGTAATGTTCGACAAGATCCTCATCGCCAACCGCGGCGAGATCGCGCTGCGCGTGCTGCGCGCCGCCAAGGAGCTCGGCATCGCCACGGTCGCCGTGCATTCCACGGCCGACGCCGACGCCATGCATGTGCGCCTCGCCGACGAGAGCGTCTGCATCGGCCCGCCCGCCGGCGCGCGACAGCTATCTCAACATCCCCGCCCTGCTGTCGGCCTGCGAGATCACCGGCGCCGACGCGGTGCATCCCGGCTACGGCTTCCTCTCCGAGAACGCGCGCTTCGCCGAGATCCTGGAGAGCCACAACATCCACTTCATCGGCCCCAAGGCGGAGCACATCCGCATCATGGGCGACAAGATCGAGGCCAAGCGCACGGCCAAGCGCCTCGGCATCCCCTGCGTGCCCGGCTCCGAAGGCGGCATCACCGACGACGACGAGGCCATGCGCGTGGCCGCCGACATCGGCTACCCCGTGCTGGTCAAGGCGGCCGCCGGCGGCGGCGGGCGCGGCATGAAGGTGGCGCGCACCGAGGACGACCTCGTCAACGCCCTCCAGACCGCCCGCACCGAGGCCAAGGCCGCGTTCGGCGACGACGCCGTCTACCTCGAGAAGTACCTCGAGAAGCCGCGCCACATCGAGTTGCAGGTGCTCGGCGACGGGCGCGGCGGCGCGGTCCACCTGTTCGAGCGCGACTGCTCGCTGCAGCGCCGCCACCAGAAGGTGTGGGAGGAAGGCCCCTCCCCGGCGCTCAATGCCGACATGCGCGCGCGCATCGGCGACACCGTGGCCAAGGCCATGCAGGAGCTGCAATATGTCGGCGCGGGCACGGTCGAGTTCCTCTACGAGGACGGCGAGTTCTACTTCATCGAGATGAACACCCGCATCCAGGTCGAGCATCCCGTGACCGAGATGATCACCGGCATCGACCTCGTGAACGAGCAGATCCGCATCGCCGCGGGCGCGCCGCTCTCCTTCACGCAGGAGGACGTCGTCGCTCAACGGCCACGCCATCGAGTGCCGCATCAATGCCGAGCACCCCGCGACCTTCCGGCCCTCGCCGGGCCGCATCGCCTATTACCATCCGCCCGGCGGCCTCGGCGTGCGCGTCGATTCGGCCGTGTACCAGGGCTACACGATCCCGCCGAACTACGACTCGCTGGTCGGCAAGCTCATCGTCCACGGGCGCACCCGCAACGAGTGCCTGATGCGCCTGCGCCGCGCGCTCGACGAGTTCGTGGTCGACGGCATCGAGACGACCTTGCCGCTGTTCCGCACGCTGGTGCGCAACCCGGACATCCAGAACGGCGATTACGACATCCACTGGCTCGAGAAGTTCCTCGCGACCGGCGGCATGGACGACCCCTTCGTGCCCTGACCGGATGCGGGGTCGAGCCAGACAGGACACGATCCCGGCATGGCCAGGCAGCGCGATCACGGCCTCGACATCACGCCGGAGCTCCTGCTGCGGGCCTACGCCGCGGGCATCTTCCCGATGGCCGAGAGCGCCGACGACCCGGCGCTCTACTGGGTCGAGCCGCGCGAGCGCGGCATCATCCCGCTCGACGGGCTTCCACGTCCCCTCGCGCCTGGCGCGCACCGTGCGCTCGCGACCAGTTCGAGATCCGCGTCGACAGCGACTTCGACGGCGTCATCGCCGGCTGCGCCGCCCCGGCCGACGACCGCGAGCCAGACCTGGATCAACGCGCGCATCCGCGACCTCTACGGCGAACTGTTCGACATCGGGCATGCCCACACGGTCGAGGCCTGGCAGGACGGCACAGCTCGTCGGCGGCCTCTACGGCGTGCGCCTCGGCGCGGCGTTCTTCGGCGAGAGCATGTTCCACACCGAGCGCGACGCCTCGAAGGTGGCGCTCGTCCATCTCGTGGCGCGGCTGCGGGCCGGCGGCTTCCGCCTGCTCGACACGCAGTTCGTGACGCCGCACCTCGCCCGCTTCGGCGCGGTGGAGGTTCTCGCGCCGCGACTACCGCAAGCTGCTCGACGCCGCCGTCCTTCTCCATGCGGATTTCTACGCCTGGCCGAAATCAGGCGTCAGGGGCGCGCAGGCGCTCTCGGCGCTGGTCTAGAGACGAACGCCCGCGCGCGGCAGTGGCGCCGGCAGTGGCGCGGCCGTCCCGCTCTTAGCGGTTCGGGTTCGACTGGATCGGCGGAAGCGTCGTCGGGAAGAAGCGCTGGGACGGCTGGCGCGGAGCCGACCGGCACGCCGACCGGGGCCTGGATGCCGATCTGTCCGCTGCCCTGCATGATCATCGGGCGCGGGCCGGCTTCCGCTGCGCGCCTTGGGCTCGCTCGGCTGCGGCGTCTCCGCCACGCGGCCCGGATCGACGGATCGGCGATCACGACGGTGCCGCCTTTGCAGCCCGTCAGCCACACGTCGTAGATCGGGTGCTCGATGCCGTGCAGGCCGGGGCTCGAGGCGAAGACCCAGCCGCCGAAGATGCGCCGGTACTCGTTCGTGAACGTCACCTCGTCCACCTCGATGAAGGCCGTCGTGTTCTGCGGCTCGGTGGGCGGGCGCGTGTAGCAGAGCGCGCGGCGTCAGCTGCAGCGCGCCGAACTGCACGGTCTCGTCCACCGCCACCTCGAACGAGATGATCCGCCCCGTGATCTTGTCCAGCCCCGCGAAGATCGCGGTCGGGTTCTTGATCTTGTCGGCATGGGCCGGAGTGCCCGCGAACGCCGCAGCCGCCAGCGCCGTGCCGATAAGGGTGCGCTTCAGGCGGCGCAGGGGAAGCGAAAGGGCCATGATCACCGGCATGTCGGGTTTGATGAGCGGCGCGACGACACGCTACTCGAGCAGTTCGAGCCGTCTAGCACGCGAAAGTGGGCGGATAAAGGGCGCGCGGTCAACGGCAGGCAAACGGGAGAAAGGTGCTGGCCGTCCCCGCGTTCATGGCCAGGATCGTCATCACGTTGGCGAGTTCGAATTCTTCAGGCGAACGGGGGCAAACGTCGGCTTTCGACAGGCACCCCGAAGCAAGGAACGCCTCGTGGCGCTCCCTGAATTCCACTCCGATGCCCTTGCCCCCGCGCCGTGCCAAGGCCCAGGTCCAGGCTTTCCTGTACCGCTCGCATTTCGTTTCCGTCCAGCTCGAGGCCGCGGCGCCCTGCGCCATGGTCTCGGCACTGACGAAGATGGACGCGCAGGCGATCGTCAGCAAAGCCTGCGCCAGAACAAGCCCGCGGCGTGCAACAGGCTGCAACGACCCTCCGGGCTCAGTTGCCCGGCGTCCAGGCTTCGTAATCGCCTGTCGCGCGCGGGCGTTCGCCGCTGGCGAGAATCGAGCCCTTGGGGCGGTAGGCCAACGGCGTTCCGGTGAGGTTCGGCTTGTGCTCGATCTCCCACTCCCGGCTCTTATAGCCATCCTGCGTCGGCGGAACGTCTACCGTGTTGCGCAGCCAGGCGTGCCAGCCGGGCGGAACGCGCGTCGCCTCGACGGGACCGTTGAAGATCATCCAGCGGCGCACCACGCCGATCGCGGGATCCTTGAGGCCGCCACGCGTCTGGTAATAGCGGTTGCCCTCGGCGTCCTCGCCGATCAGCTCGCCATGCCGCCAGGTGTGGAACCGCGTGCCGATCGTCTGGCCGGTCCACCACGTAAAGATCTGGAGAAGCGTGTTCTTCATCGAAACTGTCCCGTTTGCGCGCGGACTATGGCGAGACGGACCTGCACTGTCCAGTGTTGCGAAAGTCTGACGCCGCGAAAGCGCCGGCGGCATCGATGCAGGATGTCGTGCAGCGGTTCGCGCCGGCGGCGGATTCATTGCCAAGGGAGAATCAGACGCGCCGCAATGGCGAATCTCGCGAATCAGCTTTGCAACCGACGGTTGCGTACCGACGAATCGAATGGCGGCTGAAATGCGGCAAAATTTGAGACGTTTCCTGTGGTTTGCCGGGGCACCTGAAGCGTCATGCGGACGGCCACAATCCCGCCCTGATTACAAGGGGCATGTGTCGCGGACGCCACGGTTCGATGCTCAAATAACGTGGTTAATGCTTTATGTTCTTCAATCGATGCATGAGCGGCTGGCGAATCTCCGTTCTGAATCCGATGCTTACGAGAACGCGCTGATTTCTCCCCATCATTCACAGGCTTGAACTAGATATGGTGTCTCGCTCGCCGCGGCGCACAAAACCTTGACGACATGCGGCCAGCGGCCATAGTTTCACATCAGTGTCGCACGGCGTGCGGCGGGTCCGGTCGATACACCGGCAAAGCCCCGGGCCGGGGCGGAAGGCGCCACCTCGTTCGCATCTTTTCTGGATGCGGCGGCGTCTCCCACTCCGGCCCGCAAGGCGTGGCCGACGACCGGAAAAGCGCGCCGAGGCTGACCACCACGACAAGGGCGGCCAACCGCCTTCTGCTTTTCGGGGCGACGGCAAACGACGACGGGAGCTTGGGAAACCGGCTCGGCTGATGGGTGCGCGTCCGCCTCCTATGTTTCCAGCGGGCACGGCGTCCGCCTGAGTGAGTTTCAGGTTTGAGCGGACGCAAGCGCCCGCTCGCGTGGGTTTCAGTTTCTGCGGACGCGACCGTCCGCCTGAGTGGGTTTTAGTTTCAGCGGACGCGAGCGTCCGCTTGTGTGGGTTTTAGTTTCAGCGGACGCGAGCGTCCGCTTCTGGGCTTTGATGTTTTCAGCGGGCGCGAGCGTCCGCTTCAGGGGAATGGAACGATGCGGATTGAGCGGCACTACACGACGGCAGGACAGTCCCCCTACGCGGCGATCGCCTTCAGGGCCGCGACGAGCGAGATCCGCAATCCCGACGGCTCCATCGTCTTCCGGCTCGAGAACATCGAGGTTCCCGGAGGCGTGGAGCCAGGTGGCGGCCGACGTGCTCGCCCAGAAGTATTTCCGCAAGGCCGGCGTGCCCGCGCGCCTGAAGAAGGTGGAGGAGAACGACGTTCCCTCCTGGCTGTGGCGCTCCGTTCCCGACGAGTCCGCGCTCGCCGCTGCTGCCCGAGAAGGAGCGCACCGGCTCCGAGATGTCGGCCAAGCAGGTGTTCGACCGCCTCGCCGGCTGCTGGACCTATTGGGGCTGGAAGGGCGGCTACTTCTCCTCCGAGGAAGACGCGCAGGCCTTCCACGACGAGCTGCGCTTCATGCTCGCCCGCCAGATGGTCGCGCCGAACTCGCCGCAATGGTTCAACACCGGCCTGCACTGGGCCTATGGCATCGACGGACCGTCGCAGGGCCATTATTACGTCGACCACAAGACCGGCAAGCTGACGAAGTCGAAGTCCTCCTACGAGCATCCCGCAGCCGCATGCCTGCTTCATCCAGGGCGTGGCCGACGACCTCGTCAACGAGGGCGGCATCATGGACCTGTGGGTCCGCGAGGCGCGCCTGTTCAAGTACGGCTCGGGCACCGGCTCCAACTTCTCCGCCCTGCGCGGCGAGGGCGAGCGGCTGGCCGGCGGCGGGCGCTCCTCGGGCCTGATGTCGTTCCTGAAGATCGGCGACCGCGCGGCCGGCGCGATCAAGTCCGGCGGCACCACGCGCCGCGCGGCCAAGATGGTCGTGGTCGACGCCGACCATCCCGACATCGAGGCCTACATCGACTGGAAGGTGAAGGAGGAGCAGAAGGTCGCCGCCCTCGTCACCGGCTCCAAGCTCTGCCAGAAGCACCTCAAGGCCGTCATGAAGGCCTGCGTGAACTGCGAGGGCCCGGGCGACGCCTGCTTCGACCCCGAGAAGAACCCGGCGCTGAAGCGCGAGATCAAGCTCGCCCGCCGCGTGCATGGTGCCCGACAGCTACATCAAGCGCGTCATCCAGTTCGCCAAGCAGGGCTACACGGACATCCAGTTCGACACCTACGACACCGACTGGGACTAGCGAGGCCTACCTCACGGTCTCCGGCCAGAACTCGAACAACTCCGTCTCGCTGAAGGACGACTTCCTGCGCGCCGTCGAGACCGACGGCGACTGGAACCTCATCCGCCGCACCGACGGCAAGGTCGCACAAGACGCTGAAGGCCCGCGACCTGTGGGAGAAGATCGGCCACGCCGCCTGGGCCTCCGCCGACCCCGGCCTGCACTTCAACACCACCATGAACGACTGGCACACCTGCCCGGCGGCCGGCCCGATCCGCGCGTCGAACCCGTGCTCGGAGTACATGTTCCTCGACGACACCGCCTGCAACCTCGCCTCGCTGAACCTGCTGCAGTTCCGCGGCGCGGACGGCGCAGGTCGAGATCGACGCCTACGAGCACGCCGTGCGGCTGTGGACGGTCGTGCTCGAGATCTCCGTGCTGATGGCGCAGTTCCCGTCCAAGGAGATCGCCGAGCTCTCCTACCGCTACCGCACGCTGGGCCTCGGCTACGCCAACATCGGCGGCCTGCTGATGACCAACGGCGTCCCCTACGACTCGGCCGAGGGCCGCGCCATCTGCGGCGCGCTCACCGCGATCATGACCGGCGTCGCCTACGCCACGTCGGCCGAGATGGCGGGCGAGCTCGGCCCCTTCCCCGGCTACAAGCCGACAACGCGGCCACATGCTGCGCGTCATCCGCAACCATCGCCGCGCCGCCCATGGCGCAGACGGTCGGGCTATGAGGGCCTGAGCGTCGCCCCCGTGCCGCTCGACCACGCCGCCTGCCCCGACCAGCGCCTCGTCGCCCATGCCCGCGCGGCCTGGGACCGGGCGCTGGAGCTCGGCGAGCAGCACGGCTACCGCAACGCGCAGTCCACGGTCATCGCGCCCACCGGCACGATCGGCCTCGTGATGGACTGCGACACGACCGGCATCGAGCCCGACTTCGCGCTGGTGAAGTTCAAGAAGCTCGCCGGCGGCGGCTACTTCAAGATCATCAACCAGGCCGTGCCGGAGGCGCTTGCGCACGCTGGGCTACGGCGAGGCCGAGATCGCCGAGATCATCGCCTATGCCGTCGGCCACGCCTCGCTCGCCCAGGCGCCCGGCATCAACCACACCACGCTGCGCGCGCGCGGCTTCACGGACGAGAAGATCGCCGGCCGTCGAGAAGAACCTCGCCGTCCGCCTTCGACATCAAGTTCGTGTTCAACAAATGGACGCTCGGGGAGGACTTCCTGACCGGCACCCTCAAGGTGCCGGCCGAGAAGTTGGCGGACCCCTCCTTCGAGCTCCTGCTCCTTCCTCGGCTTCTCCAAGGCCGAGATCGAGGCGGCGAACATCCACGTCTGCGGGGCCATGACGCTGGAAGGCGCGCCCGCACCTCAAGCTCGCGCACTACCCGGTGTTCGACTGCGCCAATCCGTGCGGGCGCATCGGCAAGCGCTACCTCTCGGTGGAGAGCCACATCCGCATGATGGCGGCGGCGCAGCCCTTCATCTCGGGCGCGATCTCCAAGACCATCAACATGCCCAACGACGCGACGGTCGAGGACTGCAAGAGCGCCTACCTGCTGTCGTGGAAGCTGGCGCTGAAGGCCAACGCGCTCTACCGCGACGGCTCCAAGCTGTCCCAGCCGCTCAACTCGCCAGCTCATCGCCGACGAGGACGAGGAGGAGGACGACGCGCTGGAGGCGCTCGTCGCCCAGCCCGCCGCCGCGCGCGCCGCGACGGTCGCCGAGAAGATCGTCGAGCGCGTCGTCGAGCGCATCGAGCGGATGCGCGAGCGCGAGAAGCTGCCCGACCGCCGCAAGGGCTACACCCAGAAGGCCATCGTCGGCGGCCACAAGGTGTACCTGCGCACCGGCGAGTACGAGGACGGCCGCCTCGGCGAGATCTTCATCGACATGCACAAGGAGGGCGCCGCCTTCCGCAGCCTGATGAACAACTTCGCCATCGCCATCTCGCTCGGCCTGCAATACGGCGTGCCGCTGGAGGAGTATGTCGACGCCTTCACCTTCACCCGCTTCGAGCCGGCGGGCTTCGTGCAGGGCAACGACGCGATCAAGAACGCCACGTCGATGCTCGACTACGTGTTCCGCGAGCTCGCCATCTCCTATCTCGGCCGCAACGACCTCGCCCACGTCTCGCCCGACGCCATCGGCTTCGACGCGCTGGGCAAGGGCGAGGACGAGGGCAAGGCCCCGGCCGGCTTCAACGCCCGCCCAGCGGTCGCGCGTCGTGTCGAAGGGCCTGGTGCGCGGCAAGCCGACGAGCTTCCTCGCCATCGAGGGCGGCGCAGCCGGCGGCGCGGCGAGCTGCGCGGCCCGGCGAGGGCTCGCGCGGCGACGCCGCCGCGCGACGGCCTACGCGCACCGCCGGCGCGACGGCGCTGAAGGCGCGACGTGCGCCGAGCGAGGTCCACGAGCGCGCGCTCGACGAGGCCGCCCTCGCCCCCCTCGCCTTCCCGCCCCGCCGCCCGCCGCGAGGAACGGCCCGCCCCCACCGGCACGGCGCCAAGCGCGCCGAAGCCCTGATGAAGGGCTACCAGGGCGACGCCTGCGGCGAGTGCGGGAACTTCACGCTGGTCCGCAACGGCACGTGCCTGAAGTGCGACACGTGCGGCAGCACGACGGGGTGCTCGTAAGCCTCAACAACCGCTGATTGCTAGCGACAGAAGCCCCGGCATCGCAGGATGCCGGGGCTTTTTTATGGTTCAGACGGAAGATCCGGAATGCTCGACAAGCGATCTACTTCGGCTGCGAGTAGGAGATCGACTTGGCCTTGGTCATGGCGGACATGGCCTCCTGCGTCGTGAAGAGCACTGTCGTCTTGAACTTCGACAGGGAGCCGGCGGCGCCCACGGCCATGCCGATCGCGGCAGCGGAGACGTTGTCGGGAAGCTCGAACAGGATGATCACGTCATGCTCGCCGAAGGCGAAAAACATGCTGTGCATCTTCCCGCCGGTGGATTCGATGAGCGCCTTGACAGCGGCCGCCCTGTCCTGCGGGTGTTCGACCATGGCCTTGATGGCGGACTGCGAGTAGCTGGCCTGGAACATGTAATGAGCCATTGTAGCGTCCTCCCGGGCGGTTGATCCCGCCCTCCTGCCGGAAATATTCCGGCAAATGCAAGCTATACGTGCAACATGACATTTGCGATTGTTTTCAGCGATGTTTGCTAGCCTGGGCCTTGCCGTATCGCGGGCAGGACGAAATCGAACCTTTGGTTCGGGCGGTCCTCGGTCCTTCGCTCCTTCAGTCCGGCGGCAACGCAGTGGAGCGCGGGACGCCAGGTGCCGCACTGCGGCACGTCTTCACCCCGAAAGTGGCGCCCTGCGGCACGTCCCCGGAACCCTGGAGCGGAGCGGAAGGGTATCCGGGGTCTAGCGCAAGGATTCCGCGCGAAGCGCGCTGCCATCCTGTCTGAAGGCAATCACGAACCGCTGCGCGGCGCTTGTTTGCGCTGGATCCCGGATAAGGTTCCGCTTCGCTGCACCTTTCCGGGAACGTGCGGCGGGGCCGCACTTCGGGGCGGTGCGTCTCACAATCCGTGGCTGCCCGAATAGCCATTGACCGGCGGGGACGTCCACCCCGCGAGCGCGCCGGGGGACGGGCGGAGGACTTCGACCCGTAGCGGGTGGCACACCGCGATGTCGCTGGAATGGGTGCTGGAGCAATCCCCTCCCGGGCAGGCCGAGAGCGCGCCCAGCAGGTCGATTTCCGCGAAGAACTCGATGTAGTCGCCGGGCCGCACGGGGCTGGCCTTCATGAAGTACTGGCCGGTATCGCGGGTGAAGCCGGTGCACATGAACACGTTCATCACGTCATGCACATGCCGCTCGGCCTCGCGCGCCGGCAGCCCGGATTCAGCCGCGAGGCTGCGTACCAGGTTGGAGTGGCAGCAATGATGGTATTCGCCGCCATGCGACAGCAGGCTGTGCGTGTAGGGATCGCAGCGCGTGCCGATCACGTCGTGCACGCCGCCGCCGTGCTCGTCGAAACCGTACCAGTCGAGCGTATCGTGGGTGATCGTCGCCATCGGGCGAAGGAACGGCAGGGACGACCACAGGCGATCTCCCGTGGAAAGGTGCGTGCCGTGCAGCGCCCTCGTCTTGCCCGAGTAGAAGCGCTCGTCGAGGTCATTCGCGTTCCACAGGTTCAGGTCGCCCACCTGCGGCCCCTCGATGCTGTGGATGCGAAAGAAGTCCCGGCCGGCACGCGGAAGCTCGCCGCTTCGCGCGGCGGGGCAATCACGTCGAAGACGGGCTCCAGCGTCGTGCGGGCCGCGCGGTAGAGCGGCATGTCGGGCGTCGGCAGCGTCTCGACCGGATAGCAGACGACGGGGCGGATCGATCGGCGATCACGGGCATCGGCGGGCGGCACGTTCATCGGCACCGGATTTCATGAGCTGGCCTTCGGGCTGGTATAAGAGCGTGGTCGGGAAGCGGGCGCCAATCTATCCAAGGGCACGCCGCGCGTCGATTGGCTCCCGGCAAAGGCGGAAGGGGCCGGAACAGGAGCCGTCAGCATGGCGACAGGCGAGGATCTGCGGCGCATCGCGCTGACCCTGGAAGGCACGGCGGAAGCGCCCCATTTCGACCGGACCGCGTTCAGGGCCCGCCGGATCTATGCGACTTTGGCTCCGGACGGGCTTACGGCCAACCTGAAGTTCAGCCGCGAGAACCAGGAGTTCAAATGCATGCTGATGCCCACAGCCTTCGCTCCGGTGGCCAATGCGTGGGGCAGGCAGGGCTGGACGGTCGCGCATCTGTCGGCGCTCGACGAAAGCGATCTCAGGAACGCGCTGGAATTGGCCTGGTCGGACGCAACCGGAGGCAAGCGCCCGCGTCATAGGTAGGGTGTGACGCGGGACTGGTGCGGGACTGGCGACCTTCAGGATGGGATCCGAAATGGATGCGCAGCAGGAGCAGTCGATCCATCGCTGGCTGGTGGAGCAGGGTCTCTACGGGCTCAAGGAAGAAGAGTTGCTGAACGGCTTCTGCCGGCAATGCCTTCACGCCGGCCTGGAGGTGTCGAGATCAGTGGTGCTCCTCGATACCCTGCATCCCAATTTCGAGGGCCGCGCCTACTCGTGGCGGAGCGACGCGCCCGAGGCCACCCGCGTCATCGAGTATGGCCGGACATCGGAGGGCGAGGCCGCCGCGTCCTGGCAGCGCAGCCCGCTCTTCGCGCTTGTGCAAAGCGGCGAGAGCGAACAGCGCGTCAGGATCCGGCTGGGCGAAGGGCCGGAATTTCCCGTCATGGCCGAATTCGCCCAGGAGGGACACACGGACTATCTGGCGTTCGTGCACCGGCTCGCTCCGGACAGCGTCATCGGCGAGATGGACAGCCTCTATTCGCAATGGCTGTCGCGCGATCCCGGCGGGTTCAGCGACCGGGCCGTCATGGCCCTGCGCAATCTCGTGCCGGCGCTGTCGCTGGCCATGAAATGCGCCGCCATGTCGCGAGTATCTCGGACCTTGGCCAAGGTGTATCTGGGCCGCGATCCGGCGCGGCGCGTCCTTGGCGGAAAGATCATCCGCGGCGTCGCCGACCGCATCGCGGCCGTGCTCTGGTTCTCGGACCTGCGCGGCTATTCCACGCTGGCCGACACAGCCGAGCCGGGCGAAATCATGCCGCTGCTCAACGACTATGCCGATGCAACGATCTCGGCCATCCACGATGCAGGCGGCGACGTCCTGAAGCTCATGGGCGACGGCGTCCTCGCGATCTTTGCCGACAGTCCGGTTCCCGAGGCGAGCCGCGCGGCCTTGCGGGCCGAATGCGATCTGCGGTCCCGCCTCGCCGTGCTGAATGCGGACCGTATCGCGGGCAACCGGCCGACCAGTTCTGTGTATGTCGGCCTGCATGCCGGCGAAGTCTTCTATGGCAACATCGGCAGCCGAGACCGGCTGGATTTCACCGTGATCGGCCCGGCCGTGAACGAAGTGAGCCGCATCGCGGGCATGTGCCGGTCGGTGGATCGCAGCCTGCTCGTATCGACGGAGGTCCGAGAGGCCCTCGATCCGGAATTCCAGGCTGAGCTGGTGTCGGTGGGCCGCTTCGCCTTGAGAGGCATGGGGCGGGCGCAAGATCTCTTCACGCCCGATCCCGGGATCGCAAGCAGCGCCGGGCGCATGGCGATATACAGGCGCCATCTCGGCTTGCCGCATGATTAAGGTCCTCGGCCGCCCCGGATGGGGTTGCATTGCAGGGTGCTTCCGTCATTTTTGAGTAATGTGAAAAGGAGCCCCCGACGATGCCCGATCTCGAAAAAGGAATTACCAGACAGGGAGATGGCTACGGCGGAACGTCGTGGAACATCCTGGGCCAGACTTACTTCCCCAAGGCATCCTGCGAGTTGACCTTCGCTTTCGAGACGAACAGCGATCCCGGCCAGTTTGTCCCTGTCCACATTCACCCGACACAGGACGAGTTCATTCTCGTCCTCGACGGTATGCTCGACCTGAAGCTCGACGGGGTCTGGCACCAGGCTAAAGCGGGCGACCTTGTCCGGATGCCGCGGGGGATCCCGCACGGATATTTCAACAAGTCCGACAAGCCCGCGCGTGCTCTCTTCTGGGTCTCGCCGGCCCGGAAGCTGGAAGCCCTTTTCGCCAAGCTCGACAAGCTCGACGACATTCCCAGGATCATTCAGCTCTCGGCCGAACATGAGGTCGAATTCCTGCCTCCCGAGGCAAATAGCTGATCGGGCCTTCCTGAAGAGCCGGGGCGGGCTGCCTGCCACAGGTTATCTTGCCGGTCCTATCCGGCTGTCGGGCAGGCTTCTTGCAAGAACGTTTCTGGCTCCCAAGCCCGGCACGTCCAGTGCCTGGCAATCGCTGCCGCAGCTTGCCTGAGCGTGGATCCACACTGTAGGAGGGCCGGCGCGCCGGAGAACGGGCAAGAATGAATCACAGTGCGTCCCTGATCTCCACCATCGCCATCTGCTTCGTCCTGGCCTTCTGTTTCGGTTTCGCCGCGCAACGGCTCCGGCTTCCGCCACTTGTCGGCTATCTCGTCGCCGGCATCGCGGTCGGTCCATTCACGCCGGGCTTCGTGGCGGACGCCGGGATGGCGGCCCAACTCGCCGAAGTCGGCGTGATCCTGCTCATGTTCGGCGTGGGCCTGCATTTCTCTCCGGCGGACCTTCGTGCCGTCAGGGGGATCGCGATAACAGGCGCCATCGCGGTCATGGCGCTGACGACGGCGATCGGTGCGGCGCTGGCGGCAAGCTGGGGCTGGCACATCGGCGGCGCCATCGTGTTCGGCCTGTGCCTGTCGGTGGCGAGCACCGTGGTGCTTCTGCGCGCGCTCGAGGAACGCAACACGCTGACCTCGACGGCCGGCCGCATCGCTGTCGGATGGCTCATTGTCGAAGACCTCGTGATGGTGCTCGTGCTGGTGCTTCTGCCCGCGCTCGCAGGCCTCGCCGGGGGGCATGTGGGCAGTGGCGAGGCCTCCACCTCCGCAGGGGCGCTCGCGCTTTCGCTCGCCATCACGCTGGGCAAGGTCGCGGCCTTCGTCACGCTGGCGATGGTGCTTGGGCCCCGTGTGGTCCCCTGGTTGCTCAAGCAGGTAGCGCGGACCGGCTCGAGAGAGCTGTTCACGTTGTCCGTCCTCGCCCTCGCCATCGGCATCGCCTACGGATCGGCGGAGTTGTTCGGCGTGTCGTTCGCGCTCGGTGCATTTTTCGCAGGCGTCGTGCTCAGCGAGTCCCAGTTCGGGCACCGCGCCGCCGCGCAATCCATGCCGATGCAGGACGCGTTCGCCGTCCTGTTTTTCGTCTCGGTCGGGATGCTCTTCAATCCGAATGTCCTGGTCTCGCAACCCGGAGCGGTCGCCGCAGTGGTCGGTGTGGTCATCGTCGGCAAGGCGCTGGCCGCCCTGGCGATCGTCATGCTGCTCGGCTATCCCGTCCTCACCGGGCTGAGCATGGCGGCCGCACTCGCCCGTATCGGAGAGTTCTCTTTCATTCTCGCCGCGTTGGGAATCTCGACTGGCGTGATGCCGGTGGAAGGCCGCGACCTGATCGTCGCAGCGGCGCTGATCTCGATCACGTTGAGTTCTCTCGTTTTCGCGGCAACGGATGCGCTGGTGCCCGTCGTGAGGACGATCCATGGCCTGCGCGGCTACGGCCAGCGTCGCCTTGCCCGCCTGCAGGACGAGCTCGACGTCGTGCTCCGGAAAGCCGAAGCCCGCGAGGAAGAGCACAGCGTCGAGATCCGCAACATCGTGGATCTCTTCCCGGTCTTCGGCGAACTCGACAAGCACGCGATGGAAGACCTCCTGCTGCTGTTCCAGCCCGCATCCGCCAACCCTGGCGACCGGGTGCTTCGCAAGGGAGACAAGGCGACCGCCGCCTATTTCATCTCGAGCGGCGCGGTCCAGGTTTCGGCGGCGGGCAGGAAGATCATGCTGGGGCCGGGTGAATTCTTTGGCGAGATGGCCTTGCTGAGCGGTGCGAGGCGCAGCGCCGATGTGACCGCCGTCGATTTCTGCCAGTTCTTCATGCTCACCCGGCGCGACTTCAACTCGTTCCTGGCCCGCCATCCAGGGCTGCGCGCGCGCATCGAGACAATCGTGACAAGCCGCCAGGAGATGAACCGCAACTGAGCGATCCTGACGGAGCTGGACGAGAGGATGCGGCACGGTTTTTCATTCGGAAGAGATGAACCGCACCCATCCGGCGGCGCGCGGCGGGCGCCAAGGGCGGAACCTTCCGCTCTCGTCGGCTTTTCGCAGCCTTCCGTCAGGCGTTGCCTGCCATCGTCCCATCGAACGTCAGGATGTCGAACATGCAATCTCATCGCTTCGGGGCCACCGCGCGCGACGTGTCCGTCATCGGACAGGGCACCTGGAACATCGAGCTCGGCGACAGCGCGCAGGCAGTCGCCGCGTTGCGCCGCGGACTCGACCTGGGCCTCACCCATATCGACACGGCCGAGATGTACGGATCGGGCCGCTCGGAGGCGATCGTGGGGGAGGCCATCGCGGGGCGGCGCGACGAAGTGTTCCTGGTCTCCAAGGTGCTGCCGCAGAATGCCAGCCGCGCCGGCACGCGCCGGGCCTGCGAGCGCTCGCTCCGGCAGCTCAAGACCGACCGGCTGGACTGCTACCTCCTGCACTGGCGCGGCTCGCATCCGCTCGCGGAAACCATCGCGGCCTTCGATGAACTGCAGGACGAAGGAAAGATCCTGTCCTGGGGCGTCAGCAATTTCGACGTGGACGATCTGGAGGAGGCGCGCGCGATCGCCGGTGAGCGGCTGGTCTGCAACCAGGTGCTCTATCACCTGAAGGAGCGGGCGATCGAGCACGCCGTCATTCCCTGGTGCGAGAAGCACGGCGTCGCCGTCGTCGGCTACAGCCCGTTCGGCCAGGATGACTTCCCCGCCGCATCCACGCCTGCCGGGCGCGTGCTGGCAGAAGTCGCCGAGGCGCATGGCGCAACGCCGCGGCAGGTTGCGCTCGCCTTCCTCACCCGGTCTCCGGCGGCGTTCGTCATCCCGAAGGCGTCGCGGCCGGCTCATGTCGAGGAGAACGCCGGGGCCGGCGATCTGCGCCTGCGGCCAGATGCCGTCGCGCGGCTCGATCAGGCCTTCAAGCGGGGCGCGCGGCCACGTTCGCTGCCGATGATCTGAATGAGCAGGGGCGATCCCCGCCGTACGCGTCGCGTCTTCACCCGCCGATGCGCCCGACGACCTCCGGCCCGCCCGCGCCTGGCCGCAGCACGACGCCTACGCCCTCCGCGGGAACGAGCCCCGTCAGCGCGGTGATGTTCACCTGGTGCGTGACGACGACGAGCGTCCCCGGCCCGCGCCACGCGGCGATGATGGCGCGGGCGCGGGCAGTCTGCTCGGGTTCGCTGGAGGCGTCGCCGAAGAACGAGTTGAAGGCCGGTTCAGGGGCGGCGAGCCCGGGAAAGGCGAGTTCGGCCGTGTCGAGCGTCCGGCACCATTGCGATGCGAGCACCCGCGCGACCGGTACGCCCTGCCTGCGCATGCGTTCGCCAAGTGCCGCGGCCTGCGCGCGGCCCCTGTCGCTGAGGTTGCGCTGCGTGGTGCAGTCGCCGAGCCGGAAGCCCTTGGGATCGCCCACGCCCGGCGCGGCGGCGTGGCGGAACAGAACGACCGCGCCTGCCCGCAGGGCCTGCCATGCAGCGGCATCGCTCGCCTCCTGCTGCGCCTGCGCCATCAAGGGCGACAGCGCCGCGAGCATGAACCCGAACACCACACCGCGTCTCGACACCGTCATGCCCGCCTCCAGCCAATCCCTTCATCTTGCCGCGCCCGCGCCGAAATCAAGCCTCGGCCGTGCCTCGATGCATGCCGGCGAGCGCGCTCCGCCGTTCGCGCTTGCCCCGCCGCCTCCCCTCCCCGATGATGCGCGCCAACGAGAGCTTGGGAGGATTCCGATGACGACGACGCGCCGCGATTTCATGGCAGGTCTAACTTTGGCGGGCCTTGGTGTGGCTGGTGCGGCGATCGCGCTGCCTCGCCCGGCCGCCGCGCAGGCCGCGTGGTCGCCGACCAAGCCGATCCGCCTCGTCGTCGCATACCCCGCGGGCGGGCCGACCGACGTGATCGCCCGCGTGGTGGCGCAGGAGATCGCCGGGCCGCTCGGCCAGAACGTCATCGTCGAGAATATCGCCGGCGCGGCGGGCGCGCTCGGCACGCGCCAGGTCGCCAGGGCGGAGCCCGATGGCCACGTGATCACGTTCGGCAACAACCAGACGCACGGCAACAACATGTTCATGCTGAAGGAGCCCGGCTACGACGCGGTGAAGGACTTCGCGCCGCTGGCCGGCGTCGGCGCGTTCGAGCATGTGTTCGTGACGAAGAAGGACCTGCCCGTGAAGGGCATCCAGGATGTCGTCGCGCTGGCGAAGGCCAAGCCCACCGAGCTCAACTACGGCTCCACCGGCATCGGCTCGGGCTCGCATCTGTCCACCGAGCTGTTCATGGCCCGCACCGGCACCAAGATGACGCACGTGCCGTATCGCGGCGCGGCGCCGCTGGTGCAGGACATGCTAGGCGGGCGCATCGACATCGCCAACTCCACCCTGAGCAGCGTCATCGCGCAGATCCAGGCGGGCGAACTCAAGGGCGTCGCCATCGGCAGCCCCAGGCGCAACCCCAAGCTGCCCGACGTGCCCACGCTGCAGGAGCAGGGCGTGATGGGCGCCGACGCCTCCTCTTGGACCGCGTTCTTCGCGCCCGCGGGCGTGCCCCGGCCGTTCGCGACCGGCTTTCCAAGGAGATCATCGCCGCGCTTCGCAAGCCGGAGGTGCTGGCCGCGCTCGACAAGATCGGCTTCACCGTCGTCATCACGGAGCCGGACGCCTTCCGCGCCGTCCAGATCAAGGAGATCGAGGTCTGGACCGAGATCGCCCGCACCGCCGGCATCAAGCCGGAGTAAGGCTGGACCCGGGGCGGCGGCGCGGTTCAATCCAGCGGCAGGCCCACATAGTTCTCGGCCAGGGCCGTCTGCGCGGCGTGCGAGCCTTCGAGATAGGCGAGCTCCGCGGCTTTCATGCGGTGCTCGAAGGAGTTCTGCCCCTCGAAGCGGTGCATCAGGCTCGTCATCCACCAGGAGAACCGTTCCGCCTTCCAGATGCGGGCGAGAGCGCGGCTGGAATATTGGTCGAGCGCCGCCTGCGACCCCTCGCCGTAATGCTCGATCAGCGCCTGCGAGAGGTAATGCACGTCGCTCGCGGCGAGGTTCAGGCCCTTGGCGCCGGTAGGCGGCACGATGTGGGCGGCGTCGCCCGCGAGGAACAGCCGGCCGAAGCGCATCGGTTCGGCGACGAAGGACTGCGCAGCGGCGCGATCGATTTCTCGATCGACGGCCCCGTCACGATATGGCTGCGCCGCCACCGGATCGAGGCGGCTGCGCAGCTCGTCCCAGAAGCGCTCGTCCGGCCACGCCGCGACCTTCTCGTCCGCCGCGCACTGCACGTAGTAGCGGCTGCGGGTCGGCGAGCGCATGGAGCACAGCGCGAAGCCGCGCTCGTGGCTGGCATAGATCAGCTCGTGCGAGCAGGGCGGCACGTCGGCGAGGATGCCGAGCCAGCCGAACGGGTAGACGCGCTCGAACGTCTCGATGGCGCTCGCAGGAACGCTCGCGCGGCTCACGCCATGGAAGCCGTCGCAGCCGGCGATGAAGTCGCAGGCGAGGCTCTCCGCCTTCGCCGTCCCTGCGTCCAGGTCACGCTTGGCGACGAGCCGTCGAAATCGTGCAGCGCTCACATCGTCGGCGTCCCAGATCGTGGTGCAGCCCGGCGGCCGCGCGCGCGTCCATCAGGTCGCGGGTGACCTCCGTCTGGCCGTAGACGACGACGGACTTGCCGGTGAGGTTCCGCAGGTCGATCCGCAGCCGCCGGCCGTCGAAACTGAGATCGAAGCCCTCATGCACCAGCCCCTCGGCCTGCAGCCGAGCGTCGACGCCCGCCTCGCCGAGCAGGTCGCACCGTGCCCGCTTCCAGCACGCCGGCGCGGATGCGCGAGAGCACGTAGTCGCGTGATCTGCGTTCCACGATCACGGTCTCGATGCCCGCCTTGGCGAGCAGCTGCCCGAGCAGCAGCCCTGCCGGTCCCGATCCGATGATGGCGACCTGAGTACGCATGGGAGTCTTATACACGACCTCTGCTGGCGGTGCAGCCTGCACCCGGCCAACGGGCGCGGCACTATGTCCGGCGCACGCGGCCACCGCATCGGGTAGATGAAGGCCACAAGCTGAGGCTTAGCCAAAGTCATTCGTATTCTGGAAAATAATTCTGCAAATCGATGCTGCGCTGGACGGGTCTGCCGAGTTTGTGGGGAAGATCGCGGCCGCACACGGAAGGGATCTGACATGGAAACGCTGGACGCCCTGCTCCTCGCCCGCATCCAGTTCGCCTTCACCATCAGCGCCCACATCATCTTCCCGGCGTTCTCCATCGGGCTGGCGAGCTATCTCGCCGTGCTGGAGGCGCTGTGGCTCTGGACGCGGCCGCGCCGTCTTCCTCGATCTCTTCAACTACTGGAAGAAGATCTTCGCCATCGCATTCGGCATGGGCGTCGTATCCGGCATCGTGATGAGCTACCAGTTCGGCACCAACTGGAGCGTGTTCTCCGACAAGGCCGGCCCGGTGCTCGGCCCGCTGATGGGCTACGAGGTGCTGTCCGCCTTCTTCCTCGAGGCGGGCTTCCTCGGCGTCATGCTGTTCGGCATGAAGCGCGTCGGGCGCGGCCTGCACATGTTCGCCACGGCGATGGTGGCCGCGGGCACGCTTCATGTCCGCGTTCTGGATCCTGTCCGTGAACAGCTGGATGCAGACGCCCGCAGGCTACGCCGTCAACGCGGTCGGGCAGTTCGTCGTCACGGACTGGTGGGCGGTCATCTTCAACCCGTCCTTCCCCTACCGCCTCGTCCACATGGTGCTGGCGGCCTATCTGACCACGGCGTTCGTCGTCGGCGCGGTCGGCGCGCTGCATCTGCTGCGCGACCGCACCAACCTGGGCGCGCGCACCATGTTCTCGATGGCGATGTGGATGGCGGCCATCGTCGCGCCCATCCAGATCTTCGCCGGCGACATGCACGGCATCAACACGCTCGAGCACCAGCCCGCCAAGATCGCCGCGATGGAGGGGCATTTCGAGACCCATGCCGGCGCGCCGCTGATCCTGTTCGGCATTCCCGAACATGCAGGAGGAGCGCACCGACTACGCGCTCGTCGATTCCCGAAGCTCGGCAGCCTGATCCTGACCCATTCGCTCGACGGCGTGGTGAAGGGCCTCAAGGAATGGCCGCGCGCCGAGCGCCCCAACGCGCCGATCGTCTTCTGGAGCTTCCGCGTGATGGTCGGCATCGGCTTCGCCATGCTGGGCCTCGGGCTTGTGGAGCCTGTGGCTGCGCTGGCGCGGACGGCTCTACGACGCGCCCCTGCATGCACCGGGCGGCGCTCGCTGATGGGTCCGGCGGGTTTCGCGGCGGTGCTGGCCGGCTGGATCACGACGGAAGTCGGCCGCCAGCCCTACACGGTCTACGGCTTGCTGACGACGGCGGACTCCGTCTCGGGCATCGACGCCGCCGCCGTCGGCGCTTCGCTGGTGGCGTTCATCCTCGTCTATTTCGCGCTGTTCGGCGCGGGCACGTTCTACATCCTGCGCCTGATGAACAAGCCTCCGCACCCCGGTGAGGAAGGCCTTCCGCCGGATGAGCCGTTGCGCGCCAGCGGCATCATGCCGGCGCCCGCCATGGATGCACGCGGCGCATTGCACACGGCAAGCTGAGGAGCCAGGCATGACCATCGACCTCGCTTTCATCTGGGCCGGCCCTCATCGCCTTCGCCGTGCTCGCCTATGTCGTGCTCGACGGTTTCGACCTCGGCGTCGGGATCCTCTTTCCCTTCGTCGAAGGCGAGGCGGAGCGCGACGAGATGATGAACTCCGTCGCCCCTGTCTGGGACGGCAACGAGACATGGCTGGTGCTGGGCGGCGGCGGGCTGCTGGCGGTGTTCCCCCTCGCCTACGCCGTCATCATGCCCGCGCTCTATGCGCCCATCATCGCGATGCTGCTGGCGCTGATCTTTCGCGGCGTCGCATTCGAATTCCGCTGGAAGACGCGACGCGGCAAGTTCCTGTGGGATTGGGCTTTCGCCGGCGGATCGACTTTGGCCGCCTTCGCGCAGGGCATCGCGCTCGGCGCGCTCGTGCAGGGCATTCCCGTCGCCAACCGCGCCTATGCCGGCGGCTGGTGGGACTGGCTGACGCCGTTCAGCCTGCTGACCGGCGTGGCGCTGGTCATCGGCTACGCGCTGCTCGGCGCGACATGGCTCGTCTACAAGACCGAAGGACATGTGCAGCAGGAAGCCTACCGCTTCGCCGCGGTCACCGGCGCAGGCACCCTGCTGGCGATCGGCATCGTCAGCCTGTGGACGCCCTTCCTCAACCCCACTTTCATGGCCCGCTGGCTCGCCTGGCCGCAGGTGCTCTACACCGCTCCCGTGCCATTGCTGGTGGCGTTTTCAGCGCTTCGTGCTGTTCCGCTCGCTGCGCGCGAGGCGCGAGCTCATGCCATTCCTCGCCGCCCTCGCCTTTTTCGTGATGTCCTATGTCGGGCTCGGCATCAGCTTCTACCCCTATATCGTTCCGACGTCGGTCACGATCTGGGAAGCGGCCGCACCGGATAACAGCCTCGCCTTCCTCCTGGCCGGGGCTGCCGTGCTCATCCCGCTGATCCTCGCCTACACCGCCTATTCCTACTGGGTCTTCAGGGGCAAGGTGAACGCATCAGGGGGCTACCATTGAACGATCCGAGGCAACCGGGAACCAGCCATGAAACGAGCCGCGGCTGGACGTCGCGGCTCCTCTGGTTCGCCGGCCTCTGGATCGCCAGCGTGACGGCTCTCGCCGCCGTCGCGTTCGTGATCCGGGCGGTACTGCGGGCCTGAGCCCTCAATCGACGATGGCCTCGGCCTCGATTTCCACGTCGTAGTCCCCGATGAGCGCGGAAATCTCCACCATCGTATTGGCCGGGCGGATCTCGCCGAAATAGCGGCCATGGGCCCGGGCCACCGGCTCCCACAGGCTCGCGTCGCGCACATAGATGCGCGTGCGGACCACGTCCTCCAGCCTGGCCCCGAGCGACGAGAGGCTCGCCGCGATCTTGTCGAGGATAAAGGTCGTCTGCGCCGCCGGATCGCCCCGGCAGACGATCTCGCCCGCGCCGTTGGTCGCCGTCGTGCCGCTCACCATGACCCGGTCCTTGACCCGCACCGCGCGGCTGTAGCCGCAGAGCGGCTCCCAGATGCTGCCGCTGTCGATGCGCAGCCGGCCCGGCCGCCCGTCGATCGGCGTCGCCTCGTAAACCTTGGGCAGGGCCTCGAGATGGTGGCTGAGATCGCCTGAGGCCGTGAGGAAGGGAGGCTTGCGGTATTCGTCGCCGCAATCGCCGTGCAGCTTGGTGGCCGCGGCGAGCGCCGAGCCGAGGTCCGCCCTGTCCTGCCCATCCAGCGAGAACGAGAACAGCTTGAGATTGTCCGCCCTGTGCTCGCGCTCTCCGAGCCGTGCGCCCACGATGACAGCCGCCACCGCCTCGTGCTCCAGAGCCCAGCGGGTCGCCACGTTGGAGATCGAAACGCCGTGCCGCCGCGCAATGCCGTCGAGCGCGCGAAGGATCGTCTGCAGCACCGGCCAGCCGCCGATGGCGTCGACGAAGCGCTTGTATTTCATCTTGCTCCAGTCGGCGATCTCGCCCTCCACCGGCTCCGCATGACCGAGCCAGCGATCGGACAGGAGGCCGCCGGCCAGCGTGCCGTAAGCCATCAGCCGTATGCCGTTCTCGACGCAGAAGGCCGACATCTCGCCCGCCGCGCGGCGATCGAGGACCGAGAACGAAACCTGGTTCGTGGCAATCGGAATGCCGTGCTTCACCAGCACGCGCAGATGCGCCGTGTCGAAGTTCGTGACGCCGATATGGCCGATGACGCCCTCGTCCCGTAATTGCGCCAGGCCCTTCATCGCGTCGAGATAGCCGGGATGCTCGAAGGTCCACCAGTGGAACTGCATCAGGTCGATGCGCTTCACTGCCAGCCGCTGCAGGCTGCGCTCCACGCCTTCGCGCACGATGTCCATCGTCATCGGCCCGGGCTTGGGGCACCACTTCGTGAACACCGCGGGCCGCGTCTCCAGCCCGCCCTCTCCCGCCGCGACGCGTGCTAGAAAGCGTCCCGCGATGATCTCGGCCGAACCGTAATGGTCGGCCATGTCGAACGTGTCGAAGCCCGCCGCGGCGTACTCCAGCATCGCGGACGATGCGACCTGCGGATCGAGGAGCGTGCCCGAACGCTCCATGTCCGCCACCTGCCAGAGGCCGGTGACGACCCGGCTGATTTCGAGCCCGGGGGCGAGTTCGGTCCGGTCGGGGCGGCTTGGCGAGAAGGTCATTGGACTGGTCCACAAATCGGAGATGAAGGTCGGTCGAGACGGTTCGCTTGAGGTGAACGCCGCAGGTTCGAAGCTGTTCGGGTCGAATATCTTATCAAGCCGGATCTCAGTGTGGAGGATCGGACCTTCTACTGCCATCTCGAACTTGAATTCGGGACGCCACCCGGCCTCGCAGGCCACGCACGGCGGCGAGGGGCGCTCCTCATTCCGACCCCTCCGGCAGCGGCACGGCAGTGGTCTCGGCGTGGCTGAATCGCCTCAGGCCGAGGCGGGAAATCCGAAGCCGGCTCCCGCAATTGGGGTCCGGGCAGGCGATCTCCGCGTCGCTCGTCATCCAGTCATTCCGATGTGTCGGCCGCTGCTTCGCCGCCAGAAGCGGCAGGACCGAGGCTAGAGAGTAAATCGAAAACCCCTGCCCTTCCGGCAGGGTCAGCATCTCGCCGCGCAGCTCGAAGTAATCTCCGGCCTTCGCCCCGCAATATATTGGCACCCCCTCGGGAATGACGGCCTCCACCTTGAGATCGAAGAGCTCGAAACTGTCGTCTGGCTTATCGGTCATTGTCCGGGTGATCCAGGCCTGGGGAGTTGATGATCGCTTGGCGCGTTCCCCGGCACTCAACCACGAAAACGCCCGCCTTGAAACTCGCGGCAATGTGGAGGACACAGGGCAAGGCCAGGGGGCGGGGCAAGGGACGCCGGGCAAGTGGCGCGAGGATCCGGGATGGCGAACGCAAGATGGACGATATCCTCCGGCTCCAAGTTCGAGGAATGGGCAGGATATTCCCGCGCTGTCGTCGACGGCGAATGGGTCTTCGTGTCAGGAACGGCCGGTTACGACTTCGAAACCGGGGCCATTTCAGACGATGCGGCCGAGCAGACGCGCCAATGCCTCAAGACCATTGCGGCTACATTGGCCAAGGCCAACGCAACACTGGCCGATATTGTGCGCGTCCGGGTGTACCTCTCCGACCGCGCCGACGTGATGGCGGCCTGCGGCGTCCTGCGCGAGGCCTTCTCCGACCCGCTGCCCACCAACACCACTGTCATCGTCGGCTTCGCCATGCCCGAGATGAAGGTGGAGATCGAAGTCACCGCGCTCGTAAGACGTTGATGTCAGGAAAGATTTCAGGCTTCCACCCCGCTGAGGAGCGTGCTTCATTCGCACTGTCCGAATCCCCCAATGCGTCAGGTTTCATGCTCGAGGTCCGCAAAGTCGTCCGCTCCTTCGGAAACCTCAACGCCGTCGACGGCGCCGACTTCGTCGCCCCCGCGAACGCGATCACTGGGCTCATCGGACCTAACGGCGCGGGAAAGACCACGCTTTTCAATCTGATAGCAGGGTCGCTTCAGCCGTCCTCCGGCGAGATCCGGTTCGATGGCGACCGCATCGACGGCCTTTCACCCGACCGCATCTTCCATCGCGGCCTTGCCCGGACCTTCCAGATTCCCCGCCCGTTTCCCGAGATGACCGTGCTCGAGAACGCCATGCTCGTACCCCTGCGGCAGGCGGGCGAGCAGTTCTGGAACAACTGGATTCGTCCCGGCCTCGTGGCGCGCCAGGAGAAGCAGACACGGGATAGGGCGTTGGAAGTGCTCGGGTTTTGTGGTCTTGGATCAAAGCTCGGACGAGCGGGCCGGCAACTTGTCCGGCGGTCAGCAGAAGTTGCTGGAACTCGCCCGCGTGCTCATGATCGAACCCAAGATGATCCTGCTCGACGAACCCGCAGCCGGCGTCAATCCAACTCTCATGGAGACTCTGGTCGACAAGATCCTCGCGTTGCACAAGCAAGGCATCACCTTCCTGATCATCGAACACAACATGGACCTGGTGATGCGGATCTGCAGTCCAATCATCGTCATGGCGCAGGGCAAGGTTATATTTCAGGGCGAAGCGCAGCGACGTTCAGGGCGACCCACGCGTACTGGACGCATATCTTGGGGATCTCCCCGCATGAGCGCGCCTATTCTTGTCGCGCGGGACATCGTGGCGGGATACGTGCCCGGCATGCCCATTGTGCATGGCGCTTCGGCCGATGTCGCGCCGGGTGAGATCGTGACCATCATCGGTCCCAACGGTGCGGGAAAATCGACCTTTCTCAAGGCGCTTGTCGGCTTGCTTCGGGTCAATCTGGGCCAGATCACACTCGGCGGGAGACAGATCCTCGGCCTGCCGACAAACGAGATCGTAGAGGCCGGCCTCGCCTTCGTGCCGCAGACCGGCAACATCTTCGCAAACCTCACCATTCATGAGAATCTGATGGTCGGCGGGCACACGGTCGTCCGCTCCGCGCTCGCGAGCCGGATAGACCGCGCCTACTCCCTTTTTCCCGCCTTGGCGGCCAAGCGTGGGCAGCGCGGAAAGGTGCTTTCGGGCGGCCAGCGCCAGATGCTGGCCATAGCGCGTGCGCTCATGACCGACCCCACCGTGATCCTTCTCGACGAACCCACCGCGGGCCTCGCGCCAAAGGTCGTCGGCGAAGTATTCGATGACCTGCGCGTGCTTGCCTCAAGTGGAGTTGCAGTCCTCATGGTTGAACAGAATGCGAAGGCCGCCCTTCGCATTTCCGATCGCGGCTATGTCCTCGCCGAGGGCCGCAACCGGTTCGAAGGCCGAGCCGCCGACCTGCTTGCCGATGAAGCCGTCGGCGAGGCTTTTCTGGGCGTTCGCCGCGCCAATACCGACGGGGGTCACTGATGCTGGGCCAGGCCTTCGCCGACGGGATCCTGACAGGCGCGATCATCGCCCTCGGCGCGATCGGAATCTCGCTAGGGCTGCAGATCCTGCGTTTTGCCAACTTCGCGCACTCAGAGCTCCTCACCTGGGGCGGCTATCTCGCGCTGATCTTTGTTTCTTTCGCCGGGCCGGGCACGCCGACCGGACCCCTCTCATTCGGCTGGCAACTCATCGCGGCGATGGTCTTCGCGGCAGTCCTGACCGGATGCCTGGCCTGGTTCGTGGACTTCCTGGTGTTCAAACGCCTCAGAAGCAGCAACGCCAACCCGCTCGCGATGGTTTTCGCCGGCTTTGGCGCCGCACTGGTGATGCGGCATTTGATCGTGCTTTTCTGGGGCCCGGGCACCTATTTCTACACCCGCGAACTGCAACTGGCCGTCGAGGTTTTTCCAGGCATGCGAATGCTGCCTGACCAGATTTTCATTCTGGTCCTGGCACTGATCGTCGTCGTCGCATTGCACCTCTACCTGACCTACAGCCGAACCGGAATGGCGATGCGGGCCATGGCGGAAAGTCCGGCGCTGGCAAAGGTGAGCGGAGTGAAGGTCGACAACGTGATCCGCTGGACCTGGATACTCTCTGGCGGGCTGGCAGCCATGGCAGGCGTCTTCATGGGCCTGTCGCCGCAATTATACCCGGAGATGGGCTTCAACATGCTCCTGTCTCTATTTGCAGCCGCCATTCTGGGCGGTGCGGGATCGCTGTTCGGCGCCGTGGTCGGAGGGCTGCTTGTCGGTCTCGCCGAGAACCTGTCCGTGCTGGTGGTCAGCCCCGGCTACAAGCCCGCAATGCCTTTCATCCTGTTGCTGCTGGTCCTCTTCGTCCGGCCCCAGGGTCTGTTCGGTGAAAAGCAATGATTCCGACCCCGGCTGCCAGAACAGCTATTCAGCGACATACCCGGAGCGAGATGCGATGATCGGCCTCGTCTCCTACCTCGTCTTTTTCGGGTGCATCGTTCTGATTCTCGGCACGATGGCGCTCGGGCTGAATCTTCAATGGGGATACACAGGTCTCTTCAACGCAGGGATCGTCGGGTTCTACGCGATCGGCGCCTACACGCATGCGATTTTGACTGCCGCGCCACGGCCTGAACTCATCGGCAACCTGGGTCTCCCGTGGGTTTTCGGAATTGCCGGCGCGATGGCGGCCACCGCTTTGGCTGCGTGGATCGTAGGCCTCGCCACCATACGGCTGAGGGGCGATTACCTTGCAATCTCGACGTTCGGAATTGCCATCTCGATCCAGCTCGTCACGCTGAACTGGGAGGGCCTTACCGGCGGCGTTCAGGGACTTTCGGCAATCCCGCGCCCTCTTGTCGGATGGTTCGACACGCCGTTCGGTTTCAATCTCTGGTATCTTTGCCTGCTCGCAGCTGTCGTTGGCGCGGTGTACTGGGCTCTGGAGCGGATCTTGCGCTCGCCGTGGGGCCGCGTTCTCAAGGCGATCCGCGAAGACGAGACAGCAGCGATAGCGTTGGGCAAGAGCGCTCAGAATTTTCGCCTGCAGGCCTTCGTGCTCGGCTCGATGCTGATGGGCCTGGCCGGCGCGCTTTATGTCAGTTTCATCGGCTTTGTCAGCCCATTCGATTTCCTGCCGATTCTGACATTCCAGATCTGGGCGATGGTCATCGTGGGCGGTAGCGGCAACAACAAGGGGGCACTTCTTGGCGCCCTCACGGTATGGGCTATTTGGGCCGCATCAGGAGTAGCGATCACTAAACTCGTGCCTCCCGCATACGCGGCCCAGGGCGGCGCTATACAGGTCATCCTGATCGGTTTGCTCCTGGTCGGATCGCTCCTCTGGCGGCCTCGCGGTCTCATCGGGGAGGACGCCGTGGTATCGCGCCACGCCAACGACACGGAAGCGCTTGGCGAAAGTTGACAGTCCATCGACGCCCCGTGATGCTCGGACCACATTGGCATTTCAGGTCCGCGACGGAACGGTCCTTTCATGGCTCAAGTCCAAATGAACACGCGTTTTGCGTTTTGAGGGGGAACAAATGATGATGAAATCGACGGGAATTGCCGCGCTTTTGGCCGCCGCGGCCTTCATGGCGCCACAGCAGGCCTCTGCCCAGCAGGTCGCCTGCCCTGTGAAAATCGGCGGCGTGCTGCCGCTCACGGGATCGATGGGGCCAATCACCAAGAAGATAGCGGAAGCAGCGCAACTTGCGATCGAGCACATCAACCAGGGCGGCGGCATCAAGGGCTGCCCCGTGGAATTCGTCCTGCGCGACGACCAGGGTCAGCCCACGGTCGGTGTCGACGCGGCCAAGTACCTCGTCGAGGTCGAGCGCGTAGCAGCCATCACCGGCACCGTTTCCTCGGGCGTAACCGGGCCCATCATTTCGTCCGTCACGGCGCCGTCGAAGGTGGTCCAGATCAGTTGCTGCTCGACCGCGAGCGCGTTCACGCTGGATGGCCGCAGTCAGGGCTATTTCTTCCGCACCCTGCCGACCAGCAAGACCCAGGCTTTCGCTACGGCCTCTGAAATCGCCCGTCGCGGCCTCAAGAAGACGGCCATCATCTACGTGAACACCGATTTCGGTGTCGATATGACCCGTTTCATCAAGCAGGCGCTCCCCAAGCTGGGCGGCGAGTTCGTCGTCGAGGTGCCCTACAACGACAACCAACCGAGCTACCGCGCCGAGGTGACCAAGGCGCTTGCATCCAAGCCGGAATCCCTTCTGCTGATCGGGTTCCCCAAGGACGCCGTGACGATCGTTCGCGAATGGCTGTCGCTCGGCGGCTCCCAGCAGATTGCGCTCAACAATTCGATGCGCGTGATGGACTTCGTCAATGGCGTCGGGCCGAAGTTCCTCAACGAGTTCATTCGGCATGGACAATGCGCAGGTTGCCGGGCCGACCGTGGATGCGTTCAACAAGGCATTCCTCGAGAAGTACAAGACCGATAGCGGCGGCCCCGGCGTTCACACCCAATACGACGCCCTGATGGTTCTCGGCCTGGCGATGAACATCGCCAAGGATCTTACCGGACCGTCGATCAAGGACGCCGTCCGCATGGTCCACACTGCCGGCGGCGCGCAGGTCGGGACTGGTCCTGACGAGTTCAAGAAAGCCACCGCGCTCATCAAGGATGGCAAGCCGATCAAGTACTTCGGCGCGACCGGCCCGATCGAGTTCGATGCCAACGGCGACGTCACCGGCCCTGCACTCGTTTGGAAGATCACGAACGGCGAGATCGTGACGGACCGCATCATCTCGATCGAGGATATGCAGAAGCTGTTCAAGCAGGTCGAGAACTGATCTTCGGATAATAGCGCGTTCCGCTTCATCGACGAATGCAAGCCCGGATGGCTCAGGTCATCCGGGCTTTTTCACGCTTGTCTACCCGATCTCGATCGGCAACCAATTTCGGGTTCATGCGTCAAAGGCGTAGGAGGAACCCCACATGGATATCGCCCTCGACAAGGTCTGCGCCCTGATCCGGCAGGCACGAAGCTTCGACGTCAAGGAACAGGTTACGGACCCTCAATCGGGGTCCAACCCGAGCGATGACAACCAGATCGATGTTCTCGAGGCTTCCCCCGACGATCCCGTGGAGGGTGAACTGCGGGCCTTCATCAGCGGTCTGAACGTCGACGAGCGCGCCAACCTCGTCGCGCTCGTTTGGGTTGGCCGTGGCGATTACGACAGCAGCGAGTGGGACGACGCGGTCCGCCTCGCGCAGGAGCGCGAAGATTGGACCCACGGCCGATTACCTCCTCGGGATTCCCAATCTGCCTGACCTGCTCGACGAGGGACTTGCAGCATTCGATCTCAGTTGTGTGGATGAGGACGCTGGAGCAGGGATCTGACGCCCCGCGACGGGTAAGCCTCTGGTAAGCTCTGCGAGCCGAGTTCAGCCTTGGGGCCATCGTGACCGTAGATCCCGACCAGAATTCGTACCGCCGTCGCGCGACCTTGCCTCGCTTCTGGCCATCATGAAGGCGCTTCGAACGCCCGGGACGGGCTGCCCCTGGGATCTGCAGCAGGATTTCGCGTCGATTGCGCCTTATACGATCGAGGAAGCCTATGAGGTTGCCGACGCGATCCAGCGCGGTGACCTGATCGACTTGAAGGACGAGCTCGGAGACCTACTGCTCCAGGTCGTATTCCACGCCCAGATGGCACAGGAAGCCGGCGTGTTCGATTTCGGCGATGTGGTCGAGGCGATCACGACCAAATTGATCCGCCGCCACCCCCACGTTTTTGGCGAGCCAGCGCGATCTGTCCCCCGAAGACGTGAAGCAGTTGTGGGGTGAGATCAAGGCCGCTGAAAAGGCCGAGCGCCGCTTGGCGCGGCTGGCCGCCGGTCTTCCGCAGGAGAGCGGATCGACGGGACTTCTGGCGGCGATCACGACGGCGCTCCCGGCCCTCACCCGCGCGGTGAAGCTCCAGGAGAAGGCCTCGACGGTCGGGTTCGACTGGAATGACGCAAGGCTCGTTGTCGCGAAGCTTAAGGAAGAACTCGGCGAGATCGAAGAGGCATTGGCTGGAGGCGATCAGGCTGCGGTCGCCGATGAGGTCGGAGACCTCCTGTTCGCGACAGCTAATCTTGCTCGGCACCTCAAAGTAGACCCCGAGGCGGCCCTGCGCGGCACGAACGCCAAGTTCGAGCGCCGCTTCGCGTCGATTGAAGCTGCCCTGGGCGCGATCGGACGCTCCGTAAACGACGCGAGCCTCGAGGAAATGGACGCGCTCTGGAACGCTGCAAAGCAGAACGAGAAAGGCTAAGCGATCCCGCTCAGCGTAATCGGCGCGCGCCCGGGAAGCGCTTGAGCAGCCTCGGCTCCTTTTCCGGCGCAAGGCGCGCCGCCACCGTGATCATGCTGTCTTCTCCGGACCGCCGGTCCAGAATTTCAGCTTCCTTGTAGAGCCAGTGAAGCGCGGCGCCATCGGCAGGATCGAGTTCGACCACGAATACAGGGCGCTCACCGGAAAGCCGTTGCTCGATGGCTGCTTTCAGTCGGTCGATGCCTTCTCCCGTCAAGGCGGAGACGACAACCGGCCGGCCTTCAGCAGGCCGATGCTCGGCGATAGCCAGGAGCCGCTCCCGTTCGGCCTCGCTGAGCAGGTCCGCCTTGTTCCAGACCTCGATGATGCGGCTGTGGTCGTCCGGATTGAGTCCGAGATCCCGCAGAATGGCCGTCACGTCAGCGGATTGCGCCTCGGTGTCGATGTGGCTCACGTCGCGCACGTGGAGGATCACGTCCGCCGAGATCACGTCCTCCAAGGTCGCGCGGAACGCCGCAACCAGCATCGTGGGCAGGTCGGAGATGAACCCCACGGTGTCGGACAGGATGATCGGGTGCGCCATGCGGCAGCTTCACCACCCGCGCCGTCGGGTCGAGCGTCGCGAAGAGCAGGTTCTCGGCAAACACGTCCGCCGACGTCACCCGGTTGAACAGCGTCGATTTGCCGGCGTTCGTGTAGCCCACCAGCGCGACGATCGGGATAAGGCACCTTGCGCCGGCTCTCGCGATGCAAGCCCCGCGTGCGCTTGACGGTGTCCAGTTCGCGCTCGATGCGAACCATCCGCTCCTGGATCATTCTGCGGTCGGCCTCGATCTGCGTCTCGCCGGGGCCGCCAAGAAAGCCGAAGCCGCCGCGCTGGCGCTCCAGATGCGTCCATGAGCGGACAAGGCGGCTCTTCTGATAGTCCAGATGGGCAAGCTCGACCTGCAGCGCGCCTTCCTTGGTGCGCGCCCGGCGCCCGAAGATCTCAAGGATCAGCCCGGTCCGGTCGATGACCTTGACGCCCCATTCCTTCTCCAGATTGCGCTGCTGAACCGGGCTCAGCGCGCAGTCCATCATCACGAGGTCGATTTCCTCGGCCGCGATGAGCCCGGAGATCTCCTCGACCTTGCCCTTGCCGAGATAGGTCGCGGGCCGCGGTGACGCCAGCGCCACAAGGATGCCCTGCACGACGTTGAGGTCGATCGCGGCGGCCAGCCCCACGGCTTCGTCCAGCCGGGCCTGCGGGATGCGCAGATTGACGTGCGCTGCCCCGTCCTGACCAGCGGCCTGCCGTGGCGCCTGCTGCTCGAGATAGGGCCGATCACGAGCGCCCTCGTCCGGAGGCGATCGTCTTCTCGGGTTCGGCGACGCGCTTTGCCGGCGGCGTCGCGAGGAACTCGTGGACCTGTCAACTCAATCCTTGATGGCTGGGCCGGGGGCTTCCTCGCCCGGTTCGAACAGGGCGACCGGGTGGCCCGGCATGATCGTCGAGATCGCGTGCTTGTAGACCAGTTGCGAGTGCCCGTCGCGACGAAGCAAGACGCAGAAATTATCGAACCAAGTCACAACGCCCTGGAGTTTCACGCCGTTGACGAGAAAGATCGTGAGAGGGATCTTGTTCTTGCGAACGTGGTTCAGGAACGTGTCCTGGAGGTTTTGCGTGCGTTCTGCAGCCATTGAGTGCCCCTGCTTTTGTTTTTAGCTGCCCTGGATCCGGCGAGTCTGCTGACTGTTTCGAATCGACCTCGAAACGCAGTCAAGCAATCGCCGCGCCAGTTCATATGATTGAAGCGCCGGAAGAGCTTAACGCGCTTGGCGGACCGCACGGAACCTTTTCGCATTCAGCCGGCTGGCGCTAGGCTCCATGAAGCACCGGGCGTGACATTTCTGTCACCTCGTGGAACGCGGCGCGCAGGGCCAGTCGCGACGGGACCTGGCTGCCCGTCGCCGACGGGACGGCCGTCGATCGTCACGACCGGAATGACCAGACTTGATGCCGAAGTGATGAAAGCTTCGGCCGCATTCGAGCGCTTCCTCGACGCTGAAGGACCGTTCTTCGAGCGTGAGGTTGCGCCGCTTCAGGAGATCGATCACGCCTGTGCGCGTCACGCCGCGCAAGATGCGCGTGGTCGGCCTGCCGCGTGACGATCCTGCCGTCCTTCGTGACGATCCAGGCATTGGTGGATCCGCCCTCCGTGACCATGCCGTCCCGGTCCACGAACCAGGCCTCCCTGGCGCCCGCCTCCTTGGCCTGCTGCTTGGCCAGCACGTTGGGCAGCAGGCCGATCGACTTGATGTCGACCCGGGCCCAGCGGTTGTCGGGCACGGTGATCACGCCGATGCCCTTGGCCGCCGCTTTCTCGCCGGCGGTCCGTGTCGGTCGACTTGGCGGTGACGACCAGCGCGGGCTCGGGCGCGGGCATCGGGAAAGGGATGGTCGCGCCGCGCGACACCGCGCGTCACCTGCAGGTAGACGAGCCCGTCGCGGACCCTGTTGCGGCGCCACGGTCTGCCGCAGGACCGTGAGCAGCGCCGCTGCGGCCCATCGGGCCGGCGATGCGCAGCTCGCGCAGCGAGCGGTCCAGCCGGTCGAGATGGCGCGTTTCGTCGACGAGGCGGCCGTCGAACACCTCGCAGACCTCATAGACGCCGTCGGCGAACTGGTAGCCGCGATCCTCGATGTGGACCATCGCGTCGCTGGTGCGGAACGTAGCGGCCGTTCACATAGGCGATGCGGCTCATGGGTGTCTCGCTGGTGCGAATGGTCGGAGGCGGCCGATTCGAGGCCCTGCGCTAGCCGATTCCGAGCGACTTCAGCTTGCGGTGCAGGGCCGAGCGCTCCATGCCGATGAACTCCGCCGTGCGCGAGATATTGCCGCCGAAGCGGTTGATCTGGGCGGTGAGGTACTCGCGCTCGAAGATCTCGCGCGCCTCGCGCAACGCCAGCGACATCAGCTTCTCGCCGCCGCGCGCCGTTCGGCGTCGCGGCACCAGCGAGCCGACCTCGGCCGGCAGCAGGTCCGCCGTGATCTCGACCGTGGGGTCGCCCTCGGCAAGGATCAGCAGGCGCTCGATGTTGTTGCGCAGCTGGCGGATGTTGCCGGGCCAGTCGTGCGACTGCAGCACCGCCAGGGCGTCGCTCGCCGATGACGCGCTTGGGCAGGCCCGCTGGACGCCGAGATCTGGTCCATGAAGTAGGCGATCAGCTCGGGAATGTCCTCGCGCCGCTCGGCGAGGCTCGGCACCCGGATCGGCACGACGCTCAGCCGGTGAAGCAGGTCCTCGCGGAAGCGGCCGGCCGCGATCTCGCCCGCGAGATCGCGCGCCGTCGAGGATATCACCCGCACGTCGACATGAACGCGCATGGTGCCGCCGACGCGCTGGAAGTTCTGGTCGACCAGGACGCGCAGGATCTTGCCCTGCGTCTCCCGCGGCATGTCCGCGACCTCGTCGAGGTAGAGCGTGCCGCCATGCGCTTCCTCGAGCGCGCCGACCTTCCGGCCCTTTCCGTCGCTGCCCTCGACGCCGAAGAGCTCGCTCTCCATGTTCTCGGGCGTGATCGTGGCCGCGTTGATGGCGACGAAGGGGCCCGTCGAGCGCGGCTGACAGGCTGTGGATCGTGCGGGCCGCCAGTTCCTTGCCCGAGCCCGGCGCGCCCGGAGATCATGACGCGCGCATTGGTCGCCGCGACCCGCTCGAGGGTCTGGCGCAGCTGGTTGGCGGCCTGCGACTGGCCGACGATCCGGCTCGCCTGCTGCGACTTCGTCCGCAGTTCCTTCACCTCGCGCTTCAGGCGGGACGCCTCCAGCGCGCGCTCGGCCACGAGGACGAGCCGGTCCGCCTTGAACGGCTTCTCGATGAAGTCGTAGGCGCCGCGCTTGATGGCGCGAAACGGCCGTCTCGATGTTGCCGTGGCCCGAGATCATCACGACCGGCAGGTCGGGGTGCTGCTCCTTGACGATGTCGAGGATCTGCAGGCCGTCGAGCCGGCTGCCCTGGATCCAGATATCGAGGAACACGAGCTGCGGACGGCGGGCCTCGATCGACGCGAGCGCCTCGTCGGACGTTCCGGCGGTCCGGCAGCGGTGGCCCTCGTCGTCGAGGATGCCGGCGACGAGTTCGCGGATGTCGGCCTCGTCGTCAACGATCAGGATGTCGGCACTCATCGTGCTCTTCTCCGTGGTTCTGCCGTTTCGCTGGCCATTCTTGTCGGGGTCTCAGACATTGGATGCCGCCGCCGGTTCGCGGGCAGGCTCGCGCCCGCCCGGCTTTGCCGGCGGCGGGTATTCCCGCAGCCGGCATCCACAGCCTGACGAGCGCGCCCCGGGGCGCGTCAGGGTTGTCGAGAAGTTCGATGCCGCCGCCGTGCTCCTCCATGATCTTGCCGACGATGGCGAGACCGAGGCCGGTCCCGCCTTCGCGGGTCGTCATGTAGGGCTCGAGCAGCCGGTTGCGGTGCTCGGCCGGGAAGCCCTTGCCGTTGTCAGCCACGCTGACGACGACCTTGTCGTCCTCGCACCGCACGGCTGACCGAGATCTTCCCGGGCCCGCGCTCCTCGATCGGGCACGGCGGCGATCGCTTCCGTCGCGTTCTTGATGATGTTGGTGATCGCCTGGGAGACGCAGCCGCCGGTCGAACCGGGCCATGACCGGCGTATCCGGCACGTCCTCGACGAAGCTCGATCTCGGGATGCGCCGACCCGCATCAGGAACAGGCACCTGCCGGACGATCGCCGGCGATGTCCTCGTCGTCGGGCTGAGGCTTCGGCATGCGGGCGAAGGACGAGAACTCGTCGACCATGCGCTTGATGTCGTCGACCTGCCGCACGATCGTGTCGGTGCACTGGTCGAAGATCTCGCGGTCGGTGGTGATCACCTTGCCGTATTTGCGCCGGATGCGCTCGGCCGAGAGCTGGATCGGCGTCAGCGGGTTCTTGATCTCGTGCGCGATGCGCCGGGCGACGTCGGCCCAGGCGGCGGTGCGCTGGGCCGATGACGAGGTCGGTGATGTCGTCGAGCGTGATGATGACGCCGCGATCGCCGTCGGTCGCCTGCTCGCTGGCCACGCGCACCGTGAGCATGCGGTCCTGCCCGCCACGCGACGATGGTCATGTGAGCTGGCGACAGCCTGGGCCTGTCGCCGCGAGCGCCTCCGCGACGAGCGAAGCGAGTTCGGGGATGGCGTCTGCGAGCGGCCTGCCGAGCCAGCTGTCCCGATCGCCCTGCAGCAGCCGTTCGGCAGACGGGTTGATCACGGTGATGCGCCCCTTGCGCGTCGACTGAGATGACGCCGGCCGATACGCCCGAGAGCACCGCCTCCGTGAAGCGGCGCCGGCGGTCGATGAGATCGCGCGCGGCGGTCAGCCGGTCGTGCTGCTGGCGCAGCTCGGAGGTCATCTTGTTGAACGTCTCGGCCAGGTGGCCGAGGTCGCCCTCGTCCTTGCGCGAGGGCACCTGGACATAGAAATTGCCGGAGGCCACCTGGTCCGTGGCGTGGATCAGGCGGCGGATCGGCGCGACGAACCTGTTGGCGAAGCTGAGGCCGAACCAGACAGCCGACAGCAGCAGGATCAGCGAGATCAGGGCGTACATGCTGGCGAACGCGACCTGCACGTCGATCTTCCGCTGCGAGAGCGCCTCATAGTAGTTGCGCGGCCTCCTGCGCCTGCTTGGGAAACTCCAGCGCCTTGGGATCGACTGCGCGGGCGACGACCAGGTAGGCGTTTTCGAACGCGGGCACCTTCAGGATGCCGCGGAAGATGTTGCCGCTGGTGGGGAGCAGGCACCACGCTTCCGTGTCGGCGGCGGCCTCGATGTCCTCCTTGCTCGGAAGCGGCAGGCCCTCGATCGGCTTGATCTCGATCCGCTCGATGATCGAGAGGTCGTCCTGGATCAGAAACGCGACGGGGAAGCCGAGGAAAACGGCGCGAGATCGCATGAAGTCGCGGAAGAAGTCCCTGTTCTGGTCGAGAGCAGGCCGGGCGCGGCTGATGTCGGCCGCCATCAGGTTGATTTCCCGCCCGATCGTGCGGCACTGCAGTTCCCGATAGGCGCCGGCGACGTCGACCGAGGTCGTCAGGAGATCGCGGATGTAGCTGCTGAATTGGATGTCGAGCCCGCGCTCCAGCGTGATCCAGCCCACGGCGGCCACCAGCAGCGCCGGCAAGCACGGCCAGGAACGCAAACCGCCCGACGATGCGCGTGTGAAGACCGGCCGCCGCGATGCCCGCGCGCCGCGCCCGCAAGAGCCCGATGCCCTCCTTCGCGACCAGCCCGACGAGAATCAGGATCAGGACGGCGTTGAGCACGAAGAGCCAGAGCACCACCTGATGGGTCGGCGGCACAGGCACCATGCCGGCCAGCACGAGGAACGTCGCCAGGGCCGACAGCAGCGCCAGCGCGACGGCCAGGCCGCCGACGATCGCCCCATGCGCGAGAACTCCCCCGCGGGAGGGCTCCCGGGTCGGAGGCGTCGATAGATTCACGGCCGGGGTAGCTGTCATGCGGTGCTAGGGCGCCTAAGGTGGATTTTCGCAGCCGCGCACGCATGCTTTCGGTGCGCAGCGGCAACAGTGTTGCGAAAATCAAACTGAATCGGGGCCGCTTTGAGGCGATGCATTCATGCCACAGTCGGCGCGGCCTGGGAAGCCCTCCCCAAGCCGTCGACCGATCACCACCTGAAAACGCTTGCTACCTGCTGCTTCGGATGACCTGGATGTCGAGGTCCCGGATCTTCTTGCGCAGGGTGTTCCGGTTCAGCCCGAGCAGCTCGGCGGCCTTGATCTGGTTGCCGCGCGTGGCAGCCAGCGCCGCCCCGATCAGCGGCTCCTCGATGTCCCGCAAGATCGCGGTGGTAGAGGCCGGGCGGCGGCAGGTCGCCCTTGAACTGGCCGAAATAGACGGTTCAGGTGCCGCTCGACCGAGCCGCTCAGCGTCTCGTCTCCATTCAGCGACTCGCTTCTGGCACGCCGTAGACTGTCGACATGGCCGGCTCGGCCAGTTCGGCCTCGATCAGGCGGCTCGGTGATCGTTTCCTGCGGATAGAGCGCCGCGAGCCTGCGAATCGAGGTTCTCGAGCTCGCGCACGTTGCCGGGCCAGCGATAGCGCTTCATCCGCTCGAGCGCCGCGCTGTCGATCTGCTTGCGCGGCAGGCCCTCCTTCTCCACCACCGCGAAGAAGTGCCGGGCGAGGTCCGGGATGTCCTCGGTGCGCTCGCGCAACGGCGGAAGACGCAGCGGCACGACGTTGAGCCGGAAGAACAGATCCTCGCGGAAGAGGCCCTGCTGGATCGAGATCCGCAGGTCCTTGTTGGTGGCCGCGACGATGCGGACGTTGGTCTTGATGGGCGTGCGCCCGCCGACCGTCGTGTACTCGCCCTGCTGCAGGACGCGCAGAAGCCGGGTCTGCGCCTCCATCGGCATGTCGCCGATCTCGTCGAGGAAGAGCGTGCCGCCCTCCGCCTGCTCGAAGCGGCCGGAAGCGCGCTGCATCGCGCCGGTGAAGGCGCCCTTCTCGTGGCCGAAGAGCTCGCTTTCGATCAGGTCGCGCGGAATCGCCGCCATGTTCACGGCGACGAAGGGGCCCTTCCGGCGCTTGCCGTAGTCGTGCAGGGCGCGCGCGACCAGTTCCTTGCCGGTGCCGGACTCGCCGGTGATCATCACCGTCAGGTCGGTCTGCATCAGCCGGGCGAGAGCGCGGTAGATCTCCTGCATGGCCGGCGAACGGCCGACCAGCGGAATGTCGTCCGGCTGCTCGTCGCCGGCCACGGACGACGGCTTTCGGCCGCGACAGCGCCCGGGCGACGATGGCCATCAGCTCCTTCAGGTCGAAGGGCTTGGGCAGGTATTCGTAAGCGCCGCGCTCCGACGCCTTGATGGCGGTCATGAACGTGTTCTGCGCGCTCATCACGATGATCGGGCAGGTCCGGCCGCAGCTTCTTGATGCGCGGCAGCACGTCGAAGGCGTTCTCGTCGGGCATCACCACGTCGGTGACGACGAGATCGCCCTCGCCGGCCGCGACCCAGCGCCACAGCGCCGAGGCCGTGCCGGTCGAGCGAACCTCGTAGCCGGCGCGGGCCAGAGCCTGGTTCAGGACGGTCCGGATCGCCGCGTCGTCGTCGGCTACGAGAATTGTGCCATTCGGCATGGATTCACCTTTATTGCTCGGAGGCGCGCCCGTCTCGCGACACATGCATCGGCATGAGGACCCGGAACGTCGTTCTCCGCGGCAGAGACTTCGCACTCGACGACGCCTCCGTGGTCGCCTACTATCTTCGCAACCAGTGCAAGACCGAGGCCACTGCCTGACGCCTTCGTCGTCACGAACGGGTCGAAGAGGTTGCGGATGAGGTCGTTCGGGCACGCCCGGACCGTTGTCCCGCACGCAGAACTCGAGCGGCAGGCTGACGCGCTCGCGGCTGCCGGGCACCGACATGCGCACGCCGGGCCGGAAGGCGGTCGTCAGTTCGATCTCGCCATCGAGCGCATCGGGACCGATCGCCTCTGCCGCATTTTTCACCAGGTTGAGGAACACCTGGATCAACTGGTCCCGGTTGCCGATCACCGGCGGCAGCGAAGGATCGTAGGTCTCCACGAAGCGGATGTGCCGGGCGAAGCCGGAGCCTGCCAGCCGCTTCACATGCTCCAGCACGGCGTGGATGTTGACCGGCTCGCGCTCGATCGGCCGCCCGTCGGCGAAATCCTCGAACCGGTCGACCAGCTTCACGATGCGGTCGGTCTCGTCGCAGATCAGGCGGGTCAGGCTGCGATCCTCGTCGCTGACCGAGGTTTCCAGCAGTTGCGCGGCGCCCCGGATGCCGGACAGCGGGTTCTTGATCTCGTGCGCCAGCATGGAGCCCATGCGCGCCGACCGAGCGGGCAGCGCCGCGATGGGTGAGCTGTCTGTCTATTTTTTCAGCAATTGTCCGTTCCTGCAGCATCAAGCACGACGTCGCCGCTCGCCTTCGCCGGCCGGCGCCACGAACATGTCGACGATCCGCTCGACCCCGATGCGCGGCGTGCCGATGTCGACGCGGTACTCGTTCATGCTGCCGCCGCGGCGGCGGGCCTCGTCGACCAGCGCGACGACGGGCGAGCCGAAGGGCAGCAGTTCGACGAGGCTGTTGCGCCGCACAGCGCCGGCCGGCTCGTCTCGAAAAAGCCTCGGCCGCGCTGTTGGCCTCGACGATCCGGTTCGTCCTCGTCGACGAGCAGCACGGGCAGCGGCAGCGCGTTGAGGATCGCGTCGCCCCGCGCCGGGTCCTGGCGCGACCGGCGACGAACGGCGTCGGACAGGTCCGATCGGGCTGGTACTTCATGCGGCGTCCTCCAGGTCGGCGAGGGCGTACACGGCGCGTCGAAGCGCGTCGGCCGATACGGCGGCCGGGTCGTCGGCGGTGACGAGCGCTGGCGCAGATGCTCGGGTCGACGCGACGCCGTCCTCGACGGCGTCGTCGGCAAGGCGAGCGAGATGCTTGCGGGCATGCCGCACGCCGACGCGCGACGCCATAGGCGGCGAGCAGGTAGTCGTAATGCTCGAGCGCCGCCTCGGCGGCGCGGCGCCGAGGGCTGGCCGGGATCGCACGCCCGTCGTCCAGGCCGCGCGCGATCACGCCGGCCAGCCAGGGCCGGCCCAGCGCCGCGCGCCCCACCATCACGCCGTCCGCGCCGGACGCGTCCAGCATGCCCGCGCGTCGGTCGAGCGACCCGCACATCGCCATTGGCGACGACGGGGATCGAGACCGCCTCCTTGACCGCGCGGATCGCCGCCCAGTCGGCCCTGCCCTTGTAGAACTGGCAGCGGGTGCGGCCATGCACCGTGACCAGCTGCACGCCGGCCTCCTCGGCGCGGCGGGCGAGTTCCGGCGCGTTGAGGCTCGCGTCGTCCCAGCCGAGCCGCATCTTCACCGTGACCGGCACGCGACGTCGCCGCGACCGTGGCCTCGATCAGCGCGCAGCGCATGGTCGAGGTCGCGCATCAGCGCGGAGCCGGCGTAGCCGCCCGTCACCTTCTTGGCGGGGCAGCCCATGTTGATGTCGATGACGTCGGCGCCCGCCGCCTCGGCGACCTGCGCCGCCTCGGCCATCCAGCGCGGCTCGCAGCCGGCGAGCTGCACGACGTGGGGCGCGATCCCGTCCCCTCGGCCCGAGCTCGCCTCGGCCGAGCCCTGAGCCAGCTCGTCGGAGGCGACCATCTCGGACACGACGAGCGACGCGCCGAAGCGCCGGGCGATCCGGCGGAGCCCGGCATCGGTGATGCCGGACATCGGCGCGAGAAACGGCGCGCCCGTCGAGCTCGACGGGACCGATCGTAAGCGGAGCCGTCGGGAGGGGACGGCGACTTGCTGCATCAATTTTGGGCAGCTCTACTGACTGCCTGCATTCTAACCATCTTTTCTGCAGTGCAACAAGATGCAGATCGGACGCTGGCTCGTACACGCTCGGCGACGTGTCGCTCGCGCGTCTGGCAGTTTGACCCGCGCGAATTGCGCCGAAACTGACTGGCGATGAACGGTCCATGGATCGCTCCGATCCGCCTGCGCCGATCCCGTCGTCGCAGCGCTCATCGTGGCCGCCGGCAGCGGCGAGCGGGCCGGCGGCGGCCTGCCCAAGCAGTACCGCTTGCTGGCCGGCGAGCGCGTGCTGGCGCAGAAGCATCGCCGCGCTGCGCGAGCGTGGCCAGTCGGCCGATCCTCGTCTGCGTGATCGGCGCCGGACGCCGGCGAGCTGTACGAGGCGGCCTTCTGCCGCGCCTCGCCGGCGATCGTCGCGCGAAGCTTGCTGCCTCCGGTCACTGGCGGCGCGACGCGGCAGGCCTCGGTGCTGGCCGGGCTGGAGGCGCTGGCGGCCGACGGGGCGCGCCCGACATCGTGCTCGTGCACGACGCCGCCCGGCCGTTCGCCAGCCGCGGCGCTGGTCGCGCGGGCCATCGCGGCCGCGGTCGCGCATGGCGCGGCCATGCCCGGCGTCGCCGGTCACCGATACCGTCAAGCGGTCGACGAAGACGGCCGTGATCGTCGACACGCCGGACCGCGCCGCGCTGCGCGCGGTCCAGACGCCGCAGGCCTTCCGCTTCGACCTCGCTGCTCGACGCGCACCGCCGCGGCCGCGGCGGCAGGGGCGGAGGGACTCACCGACGACGGCGCCGTGATGGAATGGGCCGGCCATCCCGTGCACGTCTTCGAGGGCGAGGAGGGCAACGTGAAGCTCACCACGCCGAGGACTTCGCGGCGGCCGAGGCCGGCTCTCGCCGGCCGCTCGAGACGCGCGTCGGCTCGGGCTACGACGTGCACGCCTTCGGCGCCGGGCGACGCCGTGATGCTGGGCGGCGTCGCGATCCCGCACGACCGCGGCCTCAGCGGCCATTCCGACGCCGACGTGGTGCTGCACGCCCTGACCGACGCCGATCCTCGGCGCGCTCGCCGACGGCGACATCGGCTCGCACTTCCCGCCGAGCGACACGCAATGGAGCGGCGCCTCCTCCGACCGCTTCCTCGCCTACGCCGTCGAGCGGGTGCGGGCGCGCGGCGGGCGGCATCGACCATCTCGACGTGACCGTGATCTGCGAGGCGCCCGAAGGTCGGGCCGCACCGGGACGCCATGCGGGCGCGCATCGCGGAGATCGCCGGGCATCGCCGTCGGCCGGGTTGGCGGTGAAGGCGACGACATCGGAGCAGCTGGGCTTCACCGGCCGGCGGGAGGGCATCGCGGCGCAGGCGACGGCGACCCTGCGCCTGCCGCCGGACGACGGAGCCGAGTCGCATGAGCGCGCGACATGAACGCCCACGATCTCGAAGACGCGTGCCGCCCGGGTGCTGGCCCTGCTGCGCGACGCACGGGCTGAAGGCGGCGACGGCGGAATCCTGCACCGGCGGGCTCGTCGCCGGCGCGCTGACCGCGATCGCCGGCTCGTCGGACGTGGTCGACCGCGGCTTCGTCACCTATTCCAACGAGGCCAAGACCGAGATGCTCGGCGTGCCCGCCGAGCCTGATCGCCAGCCACGGCGCGGTGAGCGAGCCCGTGGCGCGCGCCATGGCCGAGGGCGCGCTGGCCCACTCGCGCGGCGGACGTCGCGGTGGCGATCACCGGCATCGCCGGGCCCGGCGGCGGCTCGCGAACAAGCCGGTCGGGCTGGTCCATTTCGCCGCAGCGCGCCGGGGCGGACCGACCGTGCATCTGGAGCGCCGCTACGGCGACCTCGGCCGGCGGATCCGGCCGTCGCGCGGACGTGCTGGAGCCGCTGGCGCGACTGGCACCTGCGACCTCGCTTGCGAGGAAGCGGCAGCACCGCTGACGGGTGCCCGAGCTGCCGGGCTGGTTCTGCAGCGCTCGTCGCCGGGACGGTGAGCGGCGCGACGCCGCTACACCCGAGTCCGGCGCCGCTCCTCGAAGGCCTCGGCGAACTTGCGGAAGGCCTTGTCGAACATCGCGCCCATCAGCAGGCCGAGCGTGCGGCTGCGGAACTCGTAGGTGATGTAGAACTCGACCGATGCAGCCGCCGCTGCTCGTCCTGGAAGGTCCAGCGGTTCTCGAGGTGGCGGAACGGCCCGTCGATGTACTCGACGAGGATCTTCAGCTGTCGGCCGGTCCAGCGTGACGCGGCTGGTGAAGGTCTCGCGGATCGCCTTGTAGCCGACCGTCATGTCGGCGACGAGGACCTCCGCGCCCTCCGTCGCTCGGCACGCGGCGGCGCACCTTCAGGGCCTCGCAGAGCGGCAGGAACTGCGGGTACTGCTCGACGTCGGCGACGAGGTCGAACATCTCGGCGGGCGAATGGCGCACCCGCCGGGTGCGAGCGGAAGGTCGGCATGGACGGACGCCTCAGCGCCCGAGCCGGGCGAGCCGGGCGGCCTTGAGCCTGGCGAAATCCTCGCCCGCATGGTGCGAGGAGCGCGTCAGCGGCGAGGCCGAGACCAGCAGGAAGCCCTTGGTCATGGCGATCGTCTCGTAGCTCTTGAACTCGTCCGGCGTGACGAAGCGCATGCACGGGGTGGTGCTTCTTCGTCGGCTGCAGGTACTGGCCGATGGTGAGGAAGTCGACCTCGGCCGAGCGCAGGTCGTCCATCAGCTGGAGCACCTCGTTCCGCTCCTCGCCGAGCCCGACCATGATGCCGGACTTGGTGAAGATGGTCGGGTCGAGCTCCTTCACCCGCTGCAGCAGGCGGATCGAGTGGAAGTAGCGCGCGCCGGGCCGCACCGTCAGGTACTTCGACGGCACCGTCTCGAGATTGTGGTTGAAGACGTCCGGCCGCGCCGCGACCACGATCTCCAGCGCGCCGTCCTTGCGCAGGAAGTCCGGCGTCAGCACCTCGATGGTCGTGCCCGGGCTCACTCTCGCGGATGGCGCGGATCACCTGCGCGAAGTGCTCGGCGCCGCCGTCGGCGAGGTCGTCGCGGTCGACCGAGGTGATGACGACATGGCTGAGGCCGAGCTTGGCGACGGCCTCGGCGATGTGCGTCGGGCTCGTGCGGATCGAGCGCGCCGGGCATGCCGGTCTTCACGTTGCAGAAGGCGCAGGCGCGCGTGCAGGTGTCGCCCATGATCATGAAGGTGGCGTGCTTCTTCTCCCAGCACTCGCCGATGTTGGGGCAGCCGGCCTCCTCGCACACGGTGACGAGGCCGTTCTCCTTCACGATGCGTGCGGTCTCGGCCCATTTGGGCGAGCCGGGCGCCTTGACGCGGATCCAGTCCGGCTTGCGCGCGACGGGCTGGTCGGGCCGGTGCGCCTTCTCGGGATGGCGCGGACGCGCCGTCGTCTGCCGGGGATCGCTGCCGAGCGTGTCCAGAAGGACTGCCATGCCACACTCCTGTCGCGGCCCTGCGGGACGCCGTTGCCGATCCGCCTAACCTTCAGGTCCGCTCGGCAAGTGCGACCGTATGCCTCCCCGCGGACCGGCCTGCCTAGGCCGGGCTATCCCCGACCTTCCGCCAGAGCCACAGCACGATGACGGCGCCGTCATTCGCCGCAATCAGGGTGCGGAAGAAGCCGAACACCGGGATGTTCAGAACTCCGCCAGCTTGCCGCCGACGAAGCTCCCGCGACTGCCGACCAGCAAGTTGGTCAGCAGGCCGTGGTTGATCCGTGATGCGCTCGCGATCCAGCCGGCGAGGAGCCCGATGATCAGCATGGAGAAAAATCCGACGCCAGGCTGTCCGAGCGCCGAGTAGGTCAGGTCCATCCGCTTGCCCCAAGCTCACGTGTGGATGACCCGCCCATAGGCGTCCAGCACGCTCTCGTGCATCATTTCCGACAGCGTCGGATGCGGGAAGACCGTGTGCATCAGCTCTTCCTCGGTCGTCTCCAGGTTCATGGCGACGACGTAGCCCTGGATCAGCTCGGTCACCTCCGCGCCGACCATGTGCGCGCCGAGCAGCTTGCCGGTCTTGGCGTCGAAGATCGTCTTGACCAGCCCGTCCGGCTCGCCCAGCGCGATGGCCTTGCCGTTGCCGACGAAGGGGAAGCGGCCGACCTTGACGGCGTAGCCCTGCTCCTTGGCCTTGGCCTCGGTCAGGCCGACGGAGGCGACCTGCGGGTGGCAATAGGTGCAGCCGGGGATCTTCAGCTTGTCCATCGGGTGGGCGTGCAGGCCCTTGATGCGCCTCGACGCAGATGACGCCCTCGTGCTCGGCCTTGTGCGCCAGCATGGGCGGGCCGGCGACGTCGCCGATGGCGTAGATGCCGGGCACGCTGGTGCGGCCCAGTGCCGTCGGTCACGATCGCGCCGCGCTCGATCTTCACGCCGAGCGCCTCCAGGCCGAGGTCCTCGATGTTGCCGACGACGCCGACGGCCGAGATCAGCCGCTCGGCCGTGATCGTCTGCGTCGCGCCTTGCCGTCGTCGACGGTGGCGGTGACGCCGTTGGCGCCCTTCTCGACCTTCGTCACCTTGGCGCCGGTGAGGATCTTCATGCCCTGCTTCTCGAAGCGCTTGCGGGCGAGGCCGGCGATCTCGGCGTCCTCGACCGGCAGGATCTGCGGCAGCAGCTCGACCACCGTCACCTCGGCGCCCATGGTGCGGTAGAAGGAGGCGAACTCGATGCCGATCGCGCCCGAGCCCATGACGATCAGCGACTTCGGCATCGCGTCGGCGGCACCATGGCCTCGAAATAGGTCCAGATCAGCTTGCCGTCCGGCTCGATGCCGGGCAGCACGCGCGGGCGCGCGCCGGTCGCGACGATGATGTGCTTGGCCTTGTAGGTGCCCGCCCCCAGCGTGCCCTTCGGCGCGGGGTGCGCGGGCTGCATGGCGGGCTTGGTCGGCTTGCCGACCTTGACCTCGCCGGGCTTGGTGATCGTCGCCTCGCCCCAGATGACGTCGACCTTGTTCTTCTTCATCAGGAAGCCGACGCCGCCGTTGAGCTGCGCCGAGACGCCGCGCGAGCGCTTCACGACCGCGGCGATATCGAAGCCGGACGTCCCTGCGACGTCAGGCCGTAGGCGCCGGGGTGCTGCATGTAGTGGTAGATCTCGGCCGAGCGCAGCAGCGCCTTGGTGGGGATGCAGCCCCAGTTGAGGCAGATGCCGCCCAGATGCTCGCGCTCGACCACCGCCGTCTTGAGGCCGAGCTGCGCCGCGCGGATCGCGGCGACGTAGCCGCCGGGACCGCCGCCGATGATGATGACGTCGTAGCTGTCGGCCATTTCGAAGCCTCCCGTCAGGTCCGGACCCCGTGAAAAGCAGGCGTTTCGACTTGCTCGGGGATATCATCGCAAGTAAACAGGCCGGGAGGATGCCCGGCCATGGATCGAATGGACGGCCGGGGATGCTGTAAACCAGCATCCCCATCGGGTTCTCGATCAGCTGCTTGAACGCGCCGATCAGCTCGGCGCCCAGCGCGCCGTCGACCGCGCGGTGGTCGGTCGAGAGCGTCACGGTCATGACCGTCGCGACGGCCAGCGCGCCGTTCTTCACCACGACGCGCTGCTCGCCCGCGCCGACCGCCAGGATCGTGGCGTGCGGCGGGTTGATGACGGCGGAGAAGTTCTTGATGCCGAACATGCCGAGGTTGGACACCGCCGACGTGCCGCCCTGGTACTCCTCGGGCTTCAGCTTGCGGGCCTTGGCGCGGGCCGCGTAGTCCTTCATCTCGTTGGAGATGGCGCGACAGCGTCTTGGTGTCGGCCTTGCGGATGACCGGCGTGATCAGGCCGCCGGGGATCGACACGGCGACGCCGATGTCGGCGTGCTTGTGCTTCAGCATGGCGCCTTCGGTCCAGGTGACGTTGGCCTCCGGCACGCGCACCAGCGCCAGCGCCAGCGCCTTGATGACGAAGTCGTTGACCGAGAGCTTGAAGGCCGGCTTGCCGTCCTTGTCCTTGGGCGCGGACGGCGTTGATCTGCTCGCGCAGCGCCAGCAGCGCGTCGAGCTCGCAGTCGACCGTCAGGTAGAAATGCGGGATGGTCTGCTTCGCCTCCAGCAGGCGGCGCGCGATCACCTTGCGCATGTTGTCGTGCGGCACTTCCTCGTAGCTGCCGGGCTCGAAGAGCTTGCGGATCGCGTCGTCCGACATGCCGGCGGCCAGCGGGGCGGCGCGGCTTGCGGGGCGGCGAGCCGGAGCCGGCGCGGCGGCCGGCGCTGCGGCGGGCGCGGCCTTGGCCGTGCCGCCTTCCATGGCGGCGCGGACGTCGCGCTTCACGATGCGGCCGTGCGGGCCGGAGCCGGCGATCTTGGCGAGGTCGATGCCCGCCTCCTTGGCGATGCGCCGCGCGAGCGGCGAGGCGAACATGCGCGCTCGCCGGACGGCGGGAGCCGTCGCAGCGGCGGCGGTGCGGGTTGCGGCACGGGGCCGGTGCAGAGAGCGCTGCCGAAGCGGCGGTTGCCATGGCCTGGGGTGCGGCGGCCGCGGCGGCGGCGGCGCGGTGCGGCAGCCGTCACCATGTCCGCCGCGTTCTGAGGTGACTTCGCGCCCGGCGCAGCGGCGGCGGCCGAACCGACGGTCTTGGGGTCCTCGCCCTCGGACGCGATCACCGCGATGAGGTCGTTGACCGTCACGTCCGCGGTGCCGGCCGGCACCACGATCTTGGCGAGCATGCCCTCGTCGACGGCCTCGACCTCCATCGTCGCCTTGTCGGTCTCGATCTCGGCGATCACGTCGCCGGACTTGACCGTGTCGCCTTCCTTCTTCAGCCACTTGGCGAGATTGCCCTTCTCCATGGTGGGAGAGAGGGCGGGCATCAGGATGTTGACGGGCATTCGACGCCCTCCCCCGATCAGCGATAGGCAGACCGCGCGGACGGCCTCGACGACCTCGTCCGACGTTCGGCAGCGCCAGCTTCTCGAGGTTGGCGGCGTAGGGCATCGGCACGTCCTTGCCGGTGACGCGCTGCACCGGCGCGTCGAGATAGTCGAAGGCGTGCTCCATGATCTGCGGCGGCGATCTCGCGCGCCGACGCCGGACTGCGGCCAGCCTTCCTCCACCGTGACGCAGCGGCTGGTCTTCTTCACCGAGGCGATGACGGTGTCGATGTCCATCGGGCGGATCGTGCGCAGGTCGATGACCTCGGCGTGATGCGCTTCTTGGCCAGTTCCTCGGCCGCCTTGAGCGCGTAGGTCATGCCGATCGACCAGGAGACGATGGTGACGTCCTTGCCCGGCCGCGCGATGCGCGCCTTGCCGATCGGCAGCGACGAAATCGTCGAGCTTCGGCACCGGCGAGGACTGGCCGTAGAGGATCTCGTTCTCGAGGAAGATGACCGGGTTGGGATCGCGGATCGCGGCCTTCAGCAGGCCCTTGGCGTCGGCCGCCGTGTACGGCGCCACGACCTTCAGGCCGGGCACGTGGAGTACCAGGCGGCGTAGTCCTGGCTGTGCTGGGCGCCGACGCGCGCGGCCGCGCCGTTCGGGCCGCGGAACACGATCGGGCAGCCCATCTGGCCGCCGGACATGTAGAGCGTCTTGGCGGCCGAGTTGATGATCTGGTCGATCGCCTGCATGGCGAAGTTGAAGGTCATGAACTCGACGATCGGCCGCAGCCCGGCGAAGGCCGCGCCGACGGCGAGGCCGGCGAAGCCGTGCTCGGTGATCGGCGTGTCGATGACGCGGCGCGGCGCCGAACTCCTGCAGCAGGCCCTGGGTGACCTTGTAGGCGCCCTGGTACTCGGCGACCTCCTCGCCCATGACGAAGACGTTGCTCGTCGCGGCGCATCTCCTCGGCCATCGCGTCGCGCAGCGCCTCGCGCACGGTCATCGTGACCATCTCGGTGCCGGCGGGGATCTCGGCCGAGGCGTCGTAGGCGCCGGCCGGTGGCGGGCTGCGGCCGGCACGCGTCGGCGCGCGGCGCTTCGGCACCGGGCTCGAGCTGCGGCCTCGCCGGCACGGCGCTCGGCCGCGGCTGCGCGGCTGCGGCCGCCCGGCATGCAGCGCGCCGCCGGTCGCGCGCCACCGTCGTCGGCGTCCTCGCCGTCGGCGGCGAGCACCGCGATCGGCGGGTTGACCGGCACGTCGGTCGGCCGGCCGGCACGAGGATCTTGGCGAGCATGCCCTCGTCGACCGCCTCGACTTCCATGGTCGCCTTGTCGGTCTCGATCTCGGCGATGATGTCGCCGGACTTGACCGTGTCGCCCTCGTTCTTCAGCCACTTGGCGAGCTTGCCCTCCTCCATGGTCGGGGACAGCGCGGGCATCAGGATGTCGATCGGCATGGAAGTGTCGATCCCCGTGAGATCGGCTCGTGTGCGGGCCAGGCAGGAGTGAAGCGAGCCGGCAGCGAGCCGGGCGCGTCGGCAGGCGCCGGACAGGCTCACTTCAGGATGTCGGTCCAGAGCTCGGCGGGATCCGGCTCGGGGTCGTTGGTCGCGAACTCGGCGGCCTCGTTGACGATCTCGCGGCACCTTGGCGTCGATGGCCTTGAGCTCGTCCTCCTTGAAGCCTTCCACTGCTCCAGCAGGCGCTTGCGCACCTGCTCGATCGGATCGCGCTCCTCGCGCATCTTCTGCACTTCGTCCTTGGAGCGGTACTTGGCCGGGTCGGACATGGAGTGGCCGCGATAGCGGTAGGTCTGCATCTCCAGGATGTAGGGCCCTTGCCGTCGCGGCACCACTGGACGGCGCGCTGCGCCGCCGCATCGACGGCCCGCACGTCCATGCCGTCGACCTGCTCGCCGGGGATGTTGAAGGAGACGCCGCGCTTGGAGAAATCGGTCTGCGCCGAGGCGCGGTTCACCGAGGTGCCCATGGCGTAGCGGTTGTTCTCGATGACGTAGACGACCGGCAGCTTCCAGAGCTCCGCCATGTTGAAGCTCTCGTAGACCTGGCCCTGGTTGGCCGCGCCGTCGCCGAAATAGGTCAGCGAGACGTTGTCGTTGCCGCGATAGTGGTTGGCGAAGGCGAGGCCGGTGCCGAGCGACACCTGCGCGCCGACGATGCCGTGGCCGCCGTAGAAGTGCTTCTCGACGCTGAACATGTGCATCGAGCCGCCCTTGCCCTTGGACAGGCCGCCGCGGCGCCCGGTCAGCTCGGCCATCACGCCCTTGGGGTCCATGCCGCAGGCCAGCATGTGGCCGTGGTCGCGATAGCCGGTGATGACCTGGTCGCCCGTCCTTCGTCGCCATCTGCATGCCGACGACGACGGCCTCCTGGCCGATATAGAGGTGGCAGAAGCCGCCGATCAGGCCCATGCCGTACATCTGGCCGGCCTTCTCCTCGAAGCGGCGGATCAGCAGCATGTCGCGATAGGCCTGAAGCTCCTCCTCGCGGTCAAGCGGGATCGGGCCCTGTCGCACGCTTCGTCGACGATTTCGCCGCGGCGCGACCTTCGCTGCGGTGGAGACTGGGACGCGCTCGCTTCGGCGACGCTGGAATCTTTGCGGGCGGCAACCGCCATCGGCTCCTCCTTGCGGTCCTGCCCGGACCCTGTTTGTTGGAGGAGCACTAGCGCCAAGCTCCATGGCGATAGCGAGCGCCAGACTAGTTGCTTGTGACCACCAATGCGTGGTACGCAGAACTGCATTGAAATTACTCGTCTTTATCTGGATGAACCGAATTCCGGTTCATCAGATGCATGACGCGAGTGCCGCCATGCTGCGCCGCATCAATGCGCGTGGCCGGATCTGCGGCCCGGTCATGATGACGACGTCGTTGCGGTGAAGGCGGTTCAGCGTCATCCGGGCGCGCTCCTCCAGCAGGTCCCGGTCGACGCTCTCGTTGCGCAGCATCGCCGACGCGCGCGCTCCCAATCGACCCGCTGCTCGGCTTGAGCGTCGTCGAGCTCGCTTCGTCAGATCGACGATCTGCTGCTTCAGCGCCATCTTGGTCTCGATGCCGCGGTTGCCGTGCTGGGAGTGGTAGACGAAGTAGCCCACCACCCCGCCGGACACGATGTAGAGGCCAAGCGGAATCAGGAACGCGCGGAGGCGCGAGCGAACGACCATGCCGGCGATGATGCCTCCATCGTGGTTGACCGAGCGTTAACGCGTCGCCCACGGCAACCCTGAATCAGAAAGGCCGGCGAGGTTCGCCGGCCTTCATCGGGGCAACCAGAATGGCTCTCAGCCGCGCAAGGCCTTCAGCGCGCCGCGCCCGGCATAGCGGCGCCGTTCGCCCAGCTCCTCCTCGATGCGGATGAGCTGGTTGTACTTGGCGGTCCGGTCGGAGCGGGCGAGCGAGCCCGTCTTGATCTGCCCGCAATTCGTGGCGACGGCGAGGTCGGCGATGGTGGAGTCCTCGGTCTCGCCGGAGCGGTGCGACATCACGGCCGTGTAGCCGGCGCGCTGGGCCATGTCGACGGCCGCCAGCGTCTCGGTCAGCGAGCCGATCTGGTTCACCTTGACGAGGATCGAGTTGGCGACGCCCTTTGCGATGCCGTCCGACAGGCGGGTCACGTTGGTGACGAAGAGGTCGTCGCCGACGAGCTGGCACGTTCGCGCCGGCGAGGTCGGTCAGGAGCTTCCAGCCCTCCCAGTCGTCCTCGGACATGCCGTCCTCGATGGAGGCGATCGGGTAGTCGGCCGCGAGCTTGGCGAGGTACTTCGCCTGCTCCTCGATCGAGCGCGTCTTGCCCTTCGCCCTCATAGTGGTAGGCGCCGTCCTTGAAGAACTCGGTCGCGGCGCAGTCGAGGCCGAGCATCACGTCCTCGCCGGGCTTGAAGCCGGCCATCTCGATCGCCTTCATGCAGAAGTCGAGCGCCGCCTCGGCCGACGGCAGGTTCGGCGCGAAGCCGCCCTCGTCGCCGACATTGGTGTTGTGGCCGGCCTTCTTCAGCGCGCCCTTGAGCGTGTGGAAGATTTCCGAGCCGATGCGCACCGCCTCCGCGAGGGTGGGCGCGCCGACCGGCATGATCATGAATTCCTGGAAGTCGATCGGGTTGTCGGCATGGGCGCCGCCGTTGACGATGTTCATCATCGGAACCGGCAGCACGCGCGCAGAGGTGCCGCCGACATAGCGGTAGAGCGGCAGGGCGGTGGCTTCGGCGGCGGCCTTGGCGACGGCCAGCGAGACGCCGAGGATGGCGTTCGCGCCGAGCCGCGCCTTGTTGGGCGTGCCGTCGAGGTCGATCATCGTCTCGTCGATCTGCACCTGCTCCTCGGCGTCCATGCCGCCGATGGCGTCGAAGATCTCGCGGTTGACGCTCTCGACCGCCTTGCAGCACGCCCTTGCCCATGTAGCGCGCCTTGTCGCCGTCGCGCAGCTCGACCGCCTCGTGCGCGCCCGTCGAGGCGCCCGAGGGCACGGCGGCCCGGCCGAGCGAGCCGTCCTCCAGCGTCACGTCGACCTCGACCGTGGGATTGCCGCGGCTGTCCAGGATCTCGCGGGCGACGATGTCGACGATGGCGGTCATGGGGCCTCTCCTCAATGTGGTCGCCTGCGGCGCGCCTGAATATCGCGCGGCTTTTAAGCCATGCGGCGCCAGCGCAAGCCGCCAGCAGGCGCACCGCGCGATGCGCTCTCGACGAGCCCACCGGTTTGACTATGGTGCGCCGAAATCCATGCAGCCTGTATGACACAGAGACGAAACCATGACGCTCGAAACCCTCCAGCTTGGCAAAGCCAGCGCCCTGCCCGCCTCGCCGGAAGAGGCCGTGCTCGACCGCGTGCCGAACCCGCATGCCGGCACGCTCTATCTCGCGCGCTTCACCTGCCCCGAGTTCACCTCGCTCTGCCCGGTCACCGGCCAGCCCGACTTCGGCATCCTCGTCATCGACTACGCGCCGGGCGACTGGCTGGTCGAGTCGAAGTCGCTGAAGCTCTTCCTCGGCTCCTTCCGCAACCACGGCGCCTTCCACGAGGATTGCACGGTCGGCATCGGCAAGCGCCTCGTCGACCTGCTGAGCCCCGACTGGCTGCGCATCGGCGGCTACTGGTACCCGCGCGGCGGCATCCCCATCGACGTGTTCTGGCAGACCGGCAAGCCGCCCGAGGGGCTCTGGCTGCCGGACCAGGGCGTCGCGCCCTATCGGGGGCGCTGAAGGCTTCAAAGCCCCTTCGCCAGCCGGTCGAACGCCATCAGCGTCGCCAGCAGCTCCGGCATCTCCTTCAGCGGCACCATGTTGGGGCCGTCGGAGGGGGCGCGCTCCGGGTCCTCGTGCGTCTCGATGAAGACGGCGGCGACGCCCACGGCCACGGCCGCGCGGGCCAGCACCGGCACGAATTCGCGCTGGCCGCCCGAAGTCGTCCCCTGCCCGCCCGGCTGCTGCACGGAATGGGTGGCGTCGAAGACCACCGGCGCGCCCGTGGCGGCCATGATCGGCAGGGAGCGCATGTCGGAGACCAGGGTGTTGTAGCCGAACGAGGCGCCGCGCTCCGTCAGCGAGCACGTTCGGATTGCCCGCTCCCGTCACCTTGGCGACGACGTTGGTCATGTCCCAGGGCGCGAGGAACTGGCCCTTCTTCACGTTGACGACGCGTCCCGTCGCGGCGGCGGCGACCAGCAGGTCCGTCTGCCGGCAGAGGAACGCCGGGATCTGCAGGATGTCGACCACCTCGGCCACCGGCGCGCACTGGGCCGCGTCGTGGACGTCGGTGATGACGGGCAGGCCGAGCCTCTCCTTCACCTCGGCGAACACGGCCAGCGCCGCGTCGAGCCCGATGCCCCGCGGGCCTGTCAGCGACGTGCGGTTCGCCTTGTCGAACGAGGACTTGAAGACGAGGGGAATGCCGAGCTTCCCGGTCATCTCCTTCAGCGCCGCCGCCATCTCCAGCGCATGCGCCCGGCTCTCCATGGCGCAGGGGCCGGCGATCAGCGCCAGCGGCAGGGCGTTGCCGAACCGGACGTTCCCGGCGGCGACGATGGAGTTGGGTGCGGAGGCAGGCTTCATCTGGCTTGTCATGACGGCTTTCTATCGGCTGAAGGCGAAACGCGCCAACCCCCGGCTCCAATCAGGCGGTGGCGGTCTGGAACAGGATCGCCGCACCGAACGCTTCGCCGGGCGGCACCACAAGCGTGCCGGATCGGGTGCTGGCCGCGATACCGGCCCGGGAAAGCCGATCCGCCAGGTCCCCGATATCAGGCACGGCCACCCTGAAGCCGACCAGCCGGGCTGGCTCTTCGGGCAGGTCCAGTCCCGTGTGGAACGCCAGCGCCGCCTGCGTCAGCACCTCGATGCCGCCGCGCGGGGTTTCGATCGCGATGCCGGCGGAGTTCGAGACGAGGTCGTGCTCGCCCGTGAAGGCCGCGAGGAATTCGGCGTGGGCGGACGGGTTTTCAGCCACCATGATCACGCCCGGGATGCCGGTCGCGCCATTGGGGTGCATCTGGAACGCTGGGTTCCAGAAATTCTCGGGCTCGTGCTGCTGGCAGACGAAGAAGCCGGCCTTGGGCTCCAATGGGCTGCTGGCGAAAGCCAGCGAGAACGCGACGCGGCGCGACGCGCCATCGGGGAGCACGGCCATGCGCTCGAAGAAGAAGGGCTCGAAATCGCCGATCCCGGCCGCTGCGAACGCATCGCGGTCGGCGGACGCGTCCGTCGATTCGAGAGCGAGCATCGCCAGCCCTTCGCCCTGCGCGAGGAAATCGCGGACGAACGCGCCGAAGGAGAAATGCCTGGGTCCATGAGGCGCGATCGTTGCGCCCTCCGCCCACCGTGATCAGCTCGAGGAACACGCCCGGGAACTGGACGATGCGGTTCTCGGTGCCCCAGGGATGCCGGTTGCGCGCGCCCACCCTGAAGCCAAGCGCCTCGTAGAAGGCGCCGGCGGCGTCGAGGTCGTGGACGGCGAGGACGAGGTGGTCGATCCCGCGGGGCATCAGTCCTCCCATGCAGACAGGCTGGAGTCGGGAACGACTAGACCAGCCGGCTCTGCTCGATAGCTGCCGCGATGAAGCTCGCGAACAAGGGGTGAGGCTCGAAGGGACGAGACTTCAGCTCGGGGTGATACTGCACGCCGACAAACCACGGATGATCAGGAAATTCCACGGTTTCCGGCAGCAGGCCGTCCGGCGAAACGCCGGCGAAGATCATGCCCTTGGCTTCCAGCTTGTCGCGGTAGCCCATATTGACCTCGTAGCGGTGGCGGTGCCGCTCGGTGATCTCGGTGCTGCCGTAGATGTCGGCGATGCGGCTGCCCTCGGCAAGCTTGGCCTTGTAGGCGCCAAGGCGCATCGTGCCGCCCAGATCCCCGCCGGCGGCGCGCATTTCGAGTTCGTTGCCGCGCATCCACTCCGTCATCAGGCCGACGACCGGCTGGTCGCAGGGGCCGAATTCGGTGGAGTTGGCGGTTTCGATTCCGGCCAGCGAGCGAGCCGCCTCGATCACCGCCATCTGCATGCCAAAGCAGATGCCGAAATACGGAACGTGCCGTTCCCGTGCAAAGCCCGCCGCCCGTATCTTGCCTTCCGCGCCGCGATGGCCGAAGCCGCCGGGCACGAGAATGCCGTGGACATGCTCCAGGAACGGGGTCGGGATCCTCGCTCTCGAACACTTCGGACTCGATCCAGTCGAGCTTGACGCGGACCTTGTTTGCGATCCCGCCGTGGTTCAGCGCCTCGATGAGCGACTTGTAGGCGTCCTTCATGCCCGTGTACTTGCCGACGATGGCGATGGTGACTTCGCCCTCGGGATTGTCGACGCGCTCGGTCACGGAATGCCAGCGCTTCAGGTCCGGCTTGGGTGCGGGGTCGATGCCGAAGGCGGCGAGGACTTCCCGGTCCAGCCCGGCTTCGTGATAGGCGTCCGGCACGGCATAGATCGACGAGACGTCGCGCGCCTCGACGACGGCGCTCTCGCGGACGTTGCAGAACAGGCCGAGCTTGCGGCGCTCCTCGCGGGGAATTTCGCGGTCGGTGCGGCACAGCAGGATATCGGGCTGGATGCCGATGGAGCGCAACTCCTTCACGGAGTGCTGCGTCGGCTTGGTCTTCAGTTCGCCGGCCGTGGGAATGTAGGGCAGCAGGGTCAGGTGAACGTAGACGGCATGCCCGCGAGGCAGGTCGTTGCCGAGCTGGCGGATGGCCTCGAAGAACGGAAGCCCCTCGATATCGCCCACCGTGCCGCCGATCTCGACGAGCACGAAGTCCACGCCTTCATTCCCTGTCAGCACGAACTCCTTGATGGCGTTTGTGACGTGCGGGATCACCTGCACCGTGCCGCCGAGGTAGTCGCCGCGCCGCTCCTTGGTGATGATGTCCTGGTAGATCCGGCCGGTGGTGATGTTGTCGGCACGCGATGCGGGCCGTCCCGTGAAGCGCTCGTAATGGCCGAGGTCGAGATCGGTCTCCGCTCCGTCGTCAGTGACGAAGACCTCGCCGTGCTGATAGGGGCTCATCGTGCCCGGATCGACGTTGAGATAAGGGTCGAGCTTCCGGAGTCGGACCGAATAGCCGCGAGCCTGAAGGAGAGCGCCGAGGGCGGCCGAAGCCAAACCCTTGCCGAGCGAAGAAACCACGCCACCGGTGATGAATACGTACCGAGCCATGGGGTTTTCCGTTTAAGGCCACGCGACCGATTCGTCGAGTCAGGAAAAGCAGCAAAGCCGCTCATCCCCATGAAAGTGCTCGGCTAGGCCAGGCAAGCCCGGCCATGGCGAAGAACAGGCGGCTCAAACCGCCAGGCACGTCTTCAAAGGAAAAGGGCCGGTTTCCCGGCCCAATCGTTTGATCAGCGCGGAGCGGGTGTGCCGCCCTGGCCCGGATTTTCGAGCTGCCGCAATTGGTCGAGCACCCCGCCCGAGCCTGCCGGCGCGGCGGGAGCGCCGGGCGCCCCTGGGGCGGAGGTGGACGGAACGGCGCGGTCGAGGATCGATGTCGGCGCACGATTGACGGCCGCCATCACTCCCAGAATGAGGCTGGTGCAGAAGAATACAGCGCCGAGGATCGCCGTCGCCCTTGTCAGCGCGTTGGCCTGGCCCCGCCCTGTCAGGAAGCCGGAAACGCCGCCGCCGCCGGACAGGCCACCGAGCGCACCGCCCTCCGAGCGCTGGAGCAGAATCACTCCGACCAGCGCCAGCACGACGATGAGGTGAATCACGATGAGAACCTGCTGCATGGGCTCCGATTTCCAAGCAAAAACGCCGGGGGCTGACCGCCTCATCGAGTTAAAGGCGGCACCCCGGCACTAACAACTGGCGCGCCCTTTAGCACGAGGGGTCGTGCCGAGGGAAGATGGCAAACCGATATGCCGGAAATAAGTCCGCCGCCGGTTTTACCGGTAGGCGGCCGCGATCCCGAGGAAATCGGCCGCTTTGAGGCTGGCTCCGCCCACGAGAGCACCATCGACGTCGGGCACCGAGAGAAGTTCGACGGCGTTGGAGGGTTTGACCGAACCGCCATAGAGAATCCGTACGCCGGTTCCGACGGCGGCTCCCAGAAGCTTGTTGAGCTCCTGGCGTATCATCGCATGCACCTCGGCGACGTCGCCGGTCGTGGGCGTCAGGCCCGTTCCGATCGCCCAGACCGGTTCATAGGCAATGACGAGATTCGCAGCGTTCGCGCCGGAGGGAATAGAGCCGTTGATCTGTCCCCTGACGACCGCCAGCGTGTCGCCTGCTTCGCGCTGATCGCGGGTCTCCCCCACGCAGACGATCGCGACCAGGCCTGCGCGATGCGCCGCTTCCGCCTTGGCGCGCACGGTCCCGTCGCTCTCGCCATGGTCCGCCCGGCGCTCAGAGTGGCCGACGATGACGTAAGTGGCACCGCCATCCGCCAGCATTTCGGCTGCGACGTCGCCCGTATGGGCTCCGCTGCTCATGGCGTGACAATCCTGGCCTCCGATGGAGATATGCGTTCCCGCGGCAATTCCTGCCGCTGGCGACACCAAGGTCGCAGGCGGGCAGATGAGCAGGTCGACCTTGCTGCGCAAGGCGGCGTCGTAGCCGCCGGCCATGGCTTTCAGTTCCTCCAGCGAGGCCTTCAGGCCGTTCATCTTCCAATTGCCTGCCACGAGCGGGCGGGGACGCGTGCTTTCGGTCATCGGAACTCCCTCGAACTGGAGCCGCCATAGCATTGCTGCCTGCAACCCGAAAGTGGCCCGTGGTCGAACCGGAATGGGCCGGCCGGTCTTCGATGCGCACACCGGCGGCGCAGGAGGGGTATCGTAAGCCTTCGCCCTGCGCTAAAGCGTCGTTGCGGTCGGCATGCCCCATCCTTATGGTGCGCCGGCTTTGGCGAGGCGATCCAGCGCAAGTTCGCGCTGGGCGGCAAGCCCCGCTGGTGATGGAGTGATGCGGCGATGATGAACGGAATGCGCAGGGCAGGCCAGACCTGGATTGGACGCGTGGTCGTCGCGATCCTCTTCAGCTTCCTGATCCTGAGCTTCGCTGTCTGGGGCATAGCGGACATGGTCCGCAATGTCGGACACGTCAACGTCGCCAGGGTCGGCTCGGTGGATATCACCGCGCAGGCATACCGCGATGCCTATCAGACCGAATTGCAGAACCTCTCCCGCCGGGCCCGCCGCGCAATCACCAACGAAGAGGCACGCCTGCTCGGCCTCGAGCAGCAGGTCCTCAACAAGATGATCGCGGAAGCGGCGCTCGACCAGCGCGTCCGCAGCTATGGACTGGCCATTTCGGACGACACGATCGTCAAGGCCATCACGAGCGACGCAAGCTTCAAGGGCGCGAACGGTGAGTTCGACCGCAATATCTTCAACGAGTTGATCCGCCAGAACGGATATACCGAGCAATCGTTCGTGCGCATTCAGCGCGCGGTGTACCTACGCCAGCAGCTCGCCGACACCGTGGCGGGCGCCATGCCTGCGCCGACCGTCCTGCGCGATGCCGTCCATCGCTACCAGAACGAGACCCGAAGCGCGGAATACTTCACACTTGGCGCCGACAAGGCAGGCGAGATCGCCGCTCCCGATGAAGCTGCCCTGCAGAAATTCTTCGAGGAGCGCAAAGCCTCCTTCCGCGCGCCGGACTACCGGAAGATCTCGTTCATCGCCCTGACGCCCGCCGACGTGGCCCGGCCCGACCAGGTGACGGATGCCGAGGCCCGGGCGGTCTACGACGCGAACAAGGCTCGCTTTGGCACGCCTGAGCGCCGTGCGGTGCAGCAGATCGTATTTCCCTCCCTGGACGAGGCCCGTCAGGCAGCGGCTCGCATCAAGGATGGCACGACGTTCGACGCCATTGCCGAAGAACGCAAGCTCAGCCCGTCCGACACAAATCTCGGCCTCGTCACGCGGAACGCGATCATCGATCCCAAGGTCGCCGAAGTCGCCTTCGCGACCCCGGCAGGAACGGTCGCCGAGCCTGTGGAGGGCCGTTTTGGAGCCGTGCTGGTCCGCGTCGGAGAAGTCCAGCCCGAAGCGGTTCAGCCGTTCGAAGCCGCCGCCCCGGAGATCAAGGCCGAGTTGGCCAAGAGCCGCGCGCGCAACGCCCTTCAGGATGCCCACGATAAAATCGAGGACCAGCGGGCCTCCGCCAAGCCGCTCGCGGAAATCGCAAAGGACCAGAAGCTCACGCTCCAGGTGATCGACGCCGTCGACCGCGCGGGCCGCGACAAGGCGCGCAAGCCGCTCGCCCTGCCCGAGCGCGAGAGCCTGCTCAAGGCCGTCTTCGCCTCCGACATCGGCGTCGACAATGAGGCGGTCACGACCCGAGACGGCGGCTACGTCTGGTTCGAAGTCAATGGAATCGAGCCGTCCCGGGATCGAACTCTGGCTGAAGTCAAAGCCGACGTCGAAGCCCAGTGGAAGGATGACGAGATCTCCAGCCGCCTCGCCTCGAAAGCGTCCGAACTCGTGAAGAGGGCCAACGAAGGGCGTCGCGATGGCCACGCTCGCAGCAGAGGTCGGCGTGCAGGCCAGCACCGCGCAAGGCATCCAGCGCTCCGGAGAGAACGGCGGCCTGCCGCAGGCCGCAGTGGCTCAGGTCTTCAGCACCCCTGTTGGCCGCGCCGCCGCCTCGATCGGCGCGACGAACCAGGACCGCGTCATCATGCGCGTGACAGGCGCCGAAGTTCCGCCCCTGCTCTCCAGCCAGCAGGCTGCCGAGCAGATCGACCAGCAGATCCGCGTCAATCTCGGCGACGACATTCTCACTGCTTATGTCAGCCAGCTCCAAAAGGATCTCGGCGTCACCATCAACGAAGCAGGACTTCGTACGGCGGTCGGCGGCGGAAGCTGAAGCACGATGGTGGCGGTGACGTCTTCTCCCGATACCATCCTGCCGTCCTTCGATGCGTTCTCGCGCCTCTATGAAGCGGGGCAGCCGCAAATCGTCAGGACCAGCCTGGTCGGCGACCTGGAGACGCCGGTTTCGGCGTTCCTGAAGCTGAGCGAGGGCACCAGCGGCCCTGCCTTCCTGCTTGAGTCGGTCGAAGGAGGCGCCGTTCGGGGCCGGTATTCGATGATCGGATTGTCGCCCGATCTCGTGTTCCGTTGCCGGGGTTCCGTCGCTGAGATCAACCGCGTGGCGTTGCAGAGCCCTGAGGCCTTCGATCTTTGCGCCGAGGCCCCGCTCGACGCCCTTCGCCTGCTGCTAGCCGAGAGCGCAATCCCCTTCGGTGACGACCTTCCTCCCATGGCCGCCGGCGTATTCGGTTATCTCGGCTACGACATGGTCCGGCACATGGAAAAGCTGGGCGAGCCGAACCCCGACATTCTCGGCCTGCCCGACGGTGTTCTCGTGCGCCCGACGATTATGGTCGTGTTCGACGCCGTGCGCGACGAGCTTGCCATCCTGACGCCGGTCCGTCCGCAGGCCCATGTGCCTGCCAAGGCCGCCTACGAGATGGCATTGGACCGCATCGAGGCTACGGCTGCGACCCTCGAAGGCCCCCTGCCCGCTTCTCAGCCGCAGGCCGGCCCCGAGCTCATAGCCCGTGACGCGGTTTCGAACACCTCGCCGGACGAGTTCAAGGCCATGGTGGCGCGCGCCAAGGACTATATCCGCGCAGGCGACGTGTTCCAGGTCGTTCTGTCGCAGCGGTTCGATGCGCCTTTCGAGTTGCCGGCTCTCTCGCTTTACCGCGCGTTGCGGCGGGTAAATCCCTCGCCATTCCTCTGCTATCTCGACTTTCGCGACTACCAGGTGGTCTGTTCCTCGCCGGAAATCCTCGTGCGGGTCCGCGACGGCAAAGTCACGATCCGCCCGATCGCCGGCACGCGCCCGCGCGGCGCCACCTCCGCGCAGGACAAGGCCCTCGGCGACGAACTGCTCGCAGACGAAAAGGAGCGCGCCGAACACCTGATGCTGCTCGATCTCGGCCGCAACGATGTCGGCCGTGTCTCGGAAATCGGCTCGGTCAAGGTGACGGAAGTCCTTCTTCCTGGAGCGCTACAGCCAGGTGATGCACATCGTTTCAAACGTCGAAGGCACGCTCGACGCCAGGCACGATGCATTGGACGCGCTGGTCGCTGGCTTTCCCGCTGGAACCGTATCGGGCGCCCCCAAGGTGCGGGCGATGCAGATCATCGACGAACTGGAGAAGGACAAGCGCGGGCTCTACGCCGGATGCATCGGCTATTTCGGCGGCAATGGCGAAATGGACACCTGCATCGTCCTGCGCACGGCTATCGTCCGGAATGGGCGCATGCACGTCCAGGCCGGGGCCGGCATCGTCCATGACAGCGATCCGCAATCCGAGCAGCAGGAATGCATCAACAAGGCAAAGGCGCTGTTTCGCGCCGCCGAGGAAGCAGTCCGGTTCGCAAGTTCAGCAAAGCGCGGGCAATGAGCGGCGTCCATCCGCCTGGCTTGACGTCTACCTGCCCGGCCGTCCGACAAGTTCACGCTGGCTCGGAGCCGCCTTGGAAGACCATTGGCATGACCGACATCACGCTCGTCGATAACTACGACAGCTTCACCTGGAACCTCTACCACGAGCTCGGCAAGCTCGGGGCGAAGGTGACGGTCGTGCGCAATGACGAGATCACGGCGGACGCACTGATCGCGCGGCGGCCGGATGGCATCGTGCTGTCGCCCGGTCCCTGCACGCCGAACGAGGCCGGCATCTGCCTGGAGGTGATCGCGAAGGCCGCGGCTGACATTCCGCTGTTCGGCGTCTGCCTCGGCCTGCAGGCGATGGGGCAGGCCTTCGGCGGCGAAGTCGTGCGCGCGCCCGTGCCGATGCACGGCAAGGTTTCGACCATCCACCACAAGCGGCCAGGGAGTGTTCCGGGGCATCAACGGCCCGTTTCGGGCGACGCGCTATCACTCGCTGATCGTGCGCCGCGACACGTTCCCCGACGATCTCGCTGGTCACGGCCGAGAGCGAGGACGGCCTCGTCATGGGCCTGTCGCACAGGCACCTGCCTCTGCACGGCGTGCAGTTCCACCCGGAAAGCATCCTCTCCGAGCACGGACTGACCATCTTCAAGAATTTCCTCGACCTCGCCTCCGAATGGAATAAGACGAGGCGCGTTCCGGCCGTTGCCTGACGGTCGTCGCTTTCGGAGCCTTTCATGGACGCGTTCAAGCCGATCATCGCCAAGGTGGCTACCGGAAGCCCGCTCTCGCGCGAGGAAGCCGAGCACGCCTTCGACACGATCCTGTCCGGAGGCTCCACGCTCGCCCAGACCGGCGCCTTCCTGATGGCGCTGCGCGTGCGCGGCGAGACCGCGGACGAGATTGCCGGCGCGGTGAAGGCGCATGCGCGACAAGATGCTGCGCGTCGACGCGCCCGCCGACGCGATCGACATCGTCGGCACCGGCGGCGACAATTCCGGCAGCTACAACGTGTCGACGCTTGCGGCGATCATCACCGCGGCCTGCGGCGTCAAGGTCGCCAAGCACGGCAACCGGGCGGCGTCCTCGCGCTCGGGCGCTGCCGACGTGCTGACCGCTCTGGGCGTGAAGGTCGGCCTCGAGCCCGCGATGGTCACGCGCTGCATCGAGGAGGCCGGCGTCGGCTTCATGTTCGCGCCGACCCACCACGCCTCGATGCGCCATGTCGCGCCGGCGCGCATCGAACTTGGCACGCGGACGATCTTCAACCTGCTCGGCCCGCTCGCCAACCCCGCCGGCGTCAAGCGGCAGCTTCTGGGTGTCTTCTCCGAGAGCTGGCTCGAACCGCTCGCCAAGACCCTGCAGACGCTGGGGTCGGAGCGCGTGTGGGTCGTGCACGGCCGCGACGGGCTCGACGAGATCACCGACGACGGCGGAGACGGCGGTCGCCGCGCTTGAGAACGGCGTCGATCCGCCGCTTCGTCATCACCCCTGAAGAGGCCGGGATCGAGCGCGCACGGCCGGAGGATCTGAAGGGCGGCGAGGCGGAATACAACGCCGCCGCGCTGCGCGCCGTGCTCGCCGGCGAGAAGCACCGCCTATCGCGACATCGCGGTGCTCAATGCAGCCGCCGCCCTCGTGATCGCCGGAAAGGCCGACAGCCTGCGGCACGGCGCGGAACTCGCCGCGAGGGCCATCGACACGGGCGCGGCGCGCACGCGTGCTCGACCGCCTCGTCCAGACTCGAACGGGTGAGCCATGACCGACGTTCTCGCGCGGATCGAGGCCTACAAGCGCGAAGAGATCGCCGCGGCCAAGCTGCGGGTGCCGCAGGCCGAGATCGAGAAGCGCGCCGCCGCGGCGCCGCCGGCGCGCGGCTTCTGCAAGGCCATCGACGCCCATCTGGCGGCCGGCCGCCCTGCCCTGATCGCCGAGATCAAGAAGGCAAGCCCCTCCAAGGGCCTGATCCGCGCCGATTTCGACCCGCCGTCGCTGGCGCGGGCCTATGAGGCGGGAGGCGCGACCTGCCTCTCCGTGCTGACGGACGAGCCGTCCTTCCAGGGCAAGCCCGACTTTCTCGCGCGAAGCGCGCGCCGCGTGCAGGCTGCCCGCGCTGCGCAAGGATTTCCTGTTCGAGCCCTACCAGGTGTACGAGGCCCGGGCCTGGGGCGCGGACTGCATCCTCGTCATCATGGCGTGCCTGACGCGACGCGGACGCGCAAGCTGCTGACCGACACCGCGCACGCGCTTGGCATGGACGTGCTCGTCGAGGTGCACGATCGCGGCCGAACTCGAGCGGGCGCTGCCGCTGAGCACGCGGCTCATCGGAATCAACAACAGCAACCTGCAGGACCTTCGAGACGAGTCTTGAGGTGACGGAAGAGCTCGCGCTCGCTCGTTCCCGCCGACCGGATCGTCGTGGCCGAGAGTGGCATCGTCGGCCATGCCGACGTCGTGCGGCTTGGCGCGGTCGGGTATCCGGACCTTCCTCGTCGGCGAAAGCCTGATGCGGCAGACAGACGTCGCGGCCGCCACGAGAGCACTTCTGTTCGGCGCGGCCGACGCCACACTGAGCGCATGACCAGCTCACCCATATCGATGCATCCGGCGCGGCCGCCATGGTCGACGTCTCCGACAAGGACGTCACGCACCGCACCGCGGTGGCCGAGGGCGCGCGTGGTGATGCAGCCGGAGACGCTGGCGCTGATCCGCGCCGGCGACGCCAAGAAGGGCGACGTGCTCGGCGTGGCGCGCGTCGCCGGCATCATGGCGGCCAAGCAGACCCACGAGCTCATTCCCCTTTGCCACCCCCTGCTCCTGAGCAAGGTCGCGGTGGACCTCGTGCTCGACGACGCCCTGCCAGGCGTGCGCGTGACCGCCACCGTGCGGGTTTCCGGCCAGACCGGGCGTCGAGATGGAAGCGCTTGACCGCGGTCTCCGTGGCCTGCCTGACCGATCTACGACATGGTGAAGGCGGCCGACCGGGGCATGCGGATCGAAGGCATCCGCCTTCTGGAGAAAGACGGCGGCAAATCCGGCATCCTGGCGGGCCGGATGGCTGACCGCGACGAGCTCTCCTCTCGGTCGACGAAGCGCTCAGCCGGGTTCTAGCGGCAGCAGACAGCCCGTTGCGGCCGAGACGATCCCGATCGACGAGCGCGAACGGCCGCACGCTCGCGGCGCCGCTTTCGGCGCTGCGGACGCAGCCGCCCTTCGATGCCTCGGCCATGGACGGCTACGCCGTGCGGGCGCTGACGTCGCTGCAGCCTGGCGCGACGCTGCAGGGTGATCGGCACGGCTCCGGCCGGGCACGCCTTCGCCGGCGAGGTCGGACCGGGCGAGGCGGTTCGGATCTTCACCGGAGCGCCGCTGCCGCGCGGCGCCGACACCGTCGTGATCCAGGAGAATACGCGAGGCGCGGCGACGGAACCGTCACGGTGCTCCACAGCGAGCGGCAGGGCCGCCACATTCGACGCGGCCGGACTGGATTTCGCAGCGGGCCAGGCGTTGCTCGCGTCTGGCCAGCGGCTGAACCCGCGTTCCGTGGCGCTGGCGGCGGCCATGGGACACGCGCAGGTGGAAGTCCGGCGCAAGCCGCTCGTGGCGATCCTCGCCACCGGCGACGAACTGGTCAGGCCGGGACGAGGCCATGCGGCCCGACCAGATCGTGGCGTCCAACACCTTCGCCGATTGCGGGCATGGTCGAGCAGGCCGGCGGGGCGACGCTGGACCTCGGCATCGCCTCCGACGAATTCAAGGCGCTGGAAGCGGCGATCGTCAGGGCCGAGGACGCCGGGGCCGACGTGCTCGTCACGCTGGGCGGAGCCTCGGTTGGCGATCATGACCTCGTGCAGTCCGCTCTGACAAGCCGCGGCATGCAACTGGGGTTCTGGCGCATCGCGATGCGGCCGGGCAAGCCGCTGATCTTCGGGCGGCTCGGCCGCATGGTCATCCTCGGGCTGCCGGGAAATCCGGTGTCCTCCATCGTATGTGGCGCGCTGTTCCTTGCTCCGCTCCTTCGCGCCCTCGTCGGCGACCCCGATGCCGCCATCGACAGGACGGAACCTGGCGTACTGGGCGCAGACGTTCCCGCCAACGATATGCGCCGCGACTATGTTCGGCGCCGCGATCACGAGAACGGCAGACGGCGCTTCCACGAATCACGCCCTATGGCATCCAGGATTCATCCATGCTCCGGGTCCTTGCCGCCGCGGACTGCATGCTCCTGCGAGAGGCGAATGCGCCGGCGGCCAAGGCCGGAGATCCCTGCCGTTTCCTCCGTTTCTGATCGGCTTCGATAATAATACGACAGACCGATTGCCGAACACATCACGAACATGTATGGTTTGTTCGTGATTTGTTTTTGAGCGCGCGCCTTCATTCGTTTCAGCGCTCCAGCGAGGCCTGCGGACGCATGTTGACCAGGAAGCAGCACGAACTCCTTCGCTTCATCCACGACCGTCTCCGCGAGGATGGCGTCCCTCCTTCCTTCGACGAGATGAAGGATGCGCTCGATCTTCGGTCGAAGTCCGGCATCCACCGCCTGATCATGGCGCTCGAGGAACGCGGATTCATCAGGCGCCTGCCGAACCGGGCACGCGCCATCGAGGTGGTGCGCATGCCCGAGCAGTCCGTGCCGGGCGCAACGCCGCGCGGCAAGTTCAGCCCGAACGTGATCGAGGGAAACCTCGGCAAGGTGCGGCCGCGCCCCCTGGTCGGCAGCGACGACGCTCCCCCGCCGATCTCCATCCCGGTGATGGGACGTATCGCGGCAGGCACGCCGATCTCGGCGATACAGACGCGCACCACACGATCAGCATGCCGCCCGACATGCTCGCCAGCGGCGATCATTTCGCGCTGGAGGTGCGAGGCGACTCGATGGTCGAGGCAGGCATTCTCGACGGCGATACGGTCATCGTCCGGCGTCAGGATGTCGCCGATACCGGCGACATCATCGTGGCGCTGATCGACGACGAGGAAGCGACGCTGAAGCGGCTGCGCAGGCGTGGCTCCTCGATCGCGCTGGAAGCCGCCAATCCGGCCTACGAGACCCGCGTGCTCGGGCCGGACCGGGTTCGCATCCAGGGCAAGCTGGTCAGTCTCCTGCGTCGCTACTGAGACCGGCTGCGCTACCGGCAAGCTGTTCGCGCCTATTTGGGAATATCGAGTTCCGGGTACCGGTCTCCCTCGGCATCCTGCGCGACGTTCTCAGCCCGGTCAGGCGCGGCAGCAGGGCTAGGCCGTGCCTGAGTACTGATGCGCGGCGCGGCGGCATTGGAGGTTGCGGGAGGCGGACGCTGTCGTGCGATCCAGGGCCGCTGGACATCGCCGCTGCGCGCCCCGGCCGCTGCCGTGACACCGTTCGTTGAGAGATTAATGGCCTGCGCGCCGTTCTTGGCCAGAACGGATCGATCGATCAGAACCGGCGGTTTGCACCAGGCTGGTGCGTCGAGCGGCGTGACGACGATGGCGGCCCGGCGGCAATCCTCTTCGAATGCCGCCTGGGACAGGATATGGGCCAGCGCGCGTCCATCCGGCATGACCAGGATGCATCCGGACGGGTCGCATCGAGACTGCGTGAACAGACTGGGATCGGTCGCAGCCCGCGCATCGCCATCGGCGCGCAGCCATTGTTCGACCACGAAGGACCCGAGCTTGCCAACCATGGCTAGCCGCCCGTCGGGTGCGCGCGCCGCCAGGGCCCGCCCGTCGCGATCGATGACGAGATCCGGCGGGACGCTTCGCGATGCGAGCACCATGCCGGCAAGCGCCAGCGGTATCGCGCCAAGCCGCAGCCAACCGCGCCATAGCGTGGCGCAGAGCGTAGCGAGACTGAGCAGCAGCAAGGCCCCCGCGCCGAAGGCCTGGACCGTCCGAATCGAGCCTGTCCAGCCCGCCACCATGGACGACACCCTGAGCATGAGGTCCACGCCGATGCCCATGATCGACCATATCGGGCGCATCCAGGCCGAACGGAATCGCCAGCACGCCGAGCAGCGCCGCAGGCATGACGACGATGGAGACGAGCGGAAGCGTCAGCGCGTTGCCCACGACGCCATAGGGCGTGAATCGCTGGAAATGGTAGAGGCCGAAGGGCGCCGTCGCCGCTTCGGCGACGAGGGTCGTGAGAACCGCGCCGACCGCAACGATCCATGCCTTGCGCACTGCACGACCCACCAGTCCCACCGGCGGCGGCTTTTCCGCGCGGGCCTGGTCGAGGCCAAACGGCGAGAAATGGCCCGCCTCCGGTTCCATGCCGGCGCCGCCAGGCCGCTCGTACAGGGCGATGAGCGCCGCGACCGCTCCGAAGGACATCTGAAAGCTCGGACCCAGCAGGCTTTCCGGCTCCAGCAGCAATACGGCCATGGCCGCGATGGCGAGGTTGCGCATCGAGAGTGCGGGCCTGTCCGCAAGCATCGCCCCAAGCAGGACGAGCGTCATGATGAGCGAGCGTTGCGTCGCGATCTCCGAGCCGGCAAACACGTTGTAGATGGCGCCCGCGGCCATAGCCGCCAACGGCAGCCCACTTCTTGACCGGGTAGGCGAGCGCGAGATGGGGGATCGCTACCAGTATCGCCCTGACGATCCAGAATACCATTCCGGCAGCCAGCACCATGTGCAGGCCCGAGATGGAGACGACGTGATAGATACCTGCAGCGCGCAGATCGTCGTTGGTCGGCTCCGGAATGAGACCGCGCTTGCCCGTGACGAGCGCCGCGGCGACCGCACCGGCAGGGCCGCCGATGACGTCGGCGATCCTCGCCGTAAGTGCATTTCGCCAGCGATCGACGGCGGCCGAGACTTTCAGGTCCCACGATGGCGGGTCGAGCGAAGGCGCGAGCGCCATTGGCCCGGAGATCGATCCGACAGCGCCAATCCGCATGAAGAAGGCTTCGCGCGCGAAATCATAGCCGCCCGGCCTGGAGGGTTCCGGCGGGGGCAGAAGCCGTGCGACGGTCGAAACCGCTGTACCCGCTTCGAAGCCCGGACGGCCCGGAACCGTCACCCTGATCCGGAATGGCACCTGGGACGGAGAAAGGCCGTCGATCGATACCGGGCGGATGAGAAGGCGCGTGCTGGAGGTTCGGATATCGGAGCTTTCAATGATACCCGGTGATCCGGCCGATCTTGGGTCGCTCCAACACCGGAGCGGCCACCTGATCGGTACGCCACGCCGCGGCAGCGAAGCCGATAAACAGCGCGCAGAGGCCGACACACACACCGAAGGCCGCCCGATAGCGATCGCGTGCAGCGAGCGCCAAGGCGGCAGCCAGGATTGCAGCAATGACCGGCGGCATATAGCCAAGGCTCGCGGCTCGCGGAGAAATAGAGAAGGATGCCGCAAGCCATGGCGACCGGCAGCCAGAGAAACGGACGCCGGGCGTCGCGTTCGCGCTGAATCTCGCCGGCCAGCCACTGCCTGGCCTCGGGCAGCGCTGCCGAGAGCTCCGCCCCGGCAGGCAGAGCGCCAACCCAACCCGCGACCGATCCCGGCGCTCCCGATCCTCCTACGCGCCGCCGTTTCCCGGGGCCGTAATCCCACATTTCGCCGCCCTTAACGTCAGGGCTCAATGGTGCTACACGACGCGCTCCGCCGACCAGCACCGCGCGGTTGCATGTCCAAATTTTTGCATCTTTGAGCAGTGAAATTCAGATGTCCCGACCCGTTATCACCCGTTTTGCTCCCTCCCCCACCGGCTTCCTGCACATTGGCGGCGGCCGGACTGCGCTGTTCAACTGGCTTTATGCCAAGCGGTTTGGCGGCAAGATGCTTCTGCGCATCGAGGATACCGACCGGGAGCGGTCTACGGAGGGGGCCATCAAGGCGATCCTCGACGGACTGAGCTGGCTCGGCATCACATGGGATGGCGACGTCGTCTACCAGTTCGCACGCGCAGCGCGGCACCGGGAAGTCGCGGAGCGCCTGCTCGCGGAGGGCAAGGCCTACCACTGCTTCGCCACGCCCCAGGAACTGGAGGAGATGCGCGAGAAGGCTCGCGCCGAGGGCCGGCCAATGCGGTATGACGGCCGTTGGCGCGACCGCGACCCCAGTGAGGCTCCTGCCGGGGTCAAGCCTGTTATCCGGCTGCGCGCTCCCCTCGAGGGCGAGACCGTCGTCAATGACCATGTTCAGGGCCGCGTCGTCTGGCAGAACAAGGATCTCGACGATCTCGTCCTGCTGCGCTCGGACGGAAATCCGACTTACATGCTGGCTGTCGTGGTCGATGACCACGACATGGATATCACGCATGTCATCCGCGGCGACGACCACCTGACCAATGCGGCGCGCCAGACACAGATCTACCAAGCGTGCGGCTGGGACGTGCCCGAAATGGCCCACATCCCGTTGATCCACGGACCTGACGGGGCCAAGCTTTCCAAGCGCCATGGAGCGCTGGGCGTGGATGCCTACCGTGCTCTTGGCTATCTTCCTATCGCTTTGAGGAACTACCTCGTGCGCCTTGGCTGGAGCCACGGCGACCAGGAGTTTTTCAGCACCGACGAGATGATCGCGGCTTTCGACCTGTCTGGAATCGGGCGCTCGCCTGCACGCTTCGACTTTGCCAAGCTGGAACACCTCAACGGCCACTACATGCGCGCCTCCGGCGACGAGGAGCTTGTGCAGGCCATCGAGATCATCCTTCCGGAGGTCGGCCCGCCGCGCGGCGCTCCTGCTCAGCTCGACGCCGACCTGCGGGCCAAGTTTGTCGACGCCATGCCGGGCCTGAAGGAGCGCGCCAAGACGCTGATCGAACTGCTTGAGAGCGCCTACTACCTCTATGCGCAGCGGCCGCTTTCGATCGAGCCGAAAGCGGAGGCGCTTCTCGCGGATGGTGGCCGGGACAGGATCGCAGGCCTGTTGCCGCATCTCACGGCACTGCCGGAGTGGTCCGCGGCTGCGACGGAAAGCGCAGTGCGCAAATTCGGAGAGGAAAACGGGCTGAAGCTGGGCCAGGTTGCTCAACCTCTCCGCGCTGCCTTGACGGGACGCGCCACATCACCCGGATTGTTCGATGTCATGAGCGTACTGGGCCGCGAAGAGTGCCTTGCCCGCTTGCGCGACCAGCTATCGAAGGTCGAAGTCTGAGCGGCCTATACCGACCATTGGTGTGGTTGAATACGGGGGGGAATTGGACTAACAAACGCGAGGCTTCAGCGAAAAGCGGCGGAACTGTCGAATTTGCCTTACAATTCAGCAAATTCAGGTATCACGCATTCGCTTTCCCCCGCGTCTTCTTCGGGGCCTTTCCCCGGCGCGGCAGTCTGCTGGATTTTGGCCGAAGGATAAGCGCCCATGAGCGAGCCCGCCTCCCTTTCCGTCGCGAACAAGACGATAGAGTTGCCCGTCAAGCCCGGCACGATCGGGCCAAGTGTCGTGGACATCGCAAAGCTCTATGGCCAGACGGGGATGTTCACCTACGATCCTGGCTTCACATCCACTGCGAGTTGCGAATCCGGGATCACCTATATCGACGGTGACGAGGGCGTACTGCTTTATCGGGGTTACCCGATCGAACAGCTCGCGGAGCACGGCGACTTCCTGGAGACCTGCTACCTGCTGCTGTACGGCGAGCTCCCGACCGCCGCCCAGAAGGTGGACTTCGATTACCGTGTCACGCGCCACACCATGGTGCATGAGCAGATGATGCGGTTCTTCCAGGGCTTCCGTCGCGACGCTCATCCGATGGCCGTGCTTGTAGCCTCGGTCGGCGCTCTTTCAGCGTTCTATCACGACTTCGACCGACATCTCGGATCCGCATCAGCGCATGATCGCATCCATGCGGATGATCGCCAAGATTCCGACACTCGCCGCCATGGCCTTCAAGTACTCGATCGGCCAACCATTCGTGTACCCCCAGAACAATCTGGACTACACGGCTAACTTCCTGCGCATGTCCTTCGCGGTTCCCTGCGAAGAGTACAAGGTGAACCCGGTACTCGCCCGGGCGCTGGATCGGATCTTCATCCTCCACGCAGACCATGAGCAGAACGCGTCCACCTCCACTGTTCGGCTTGCCGGTTCGTCAGGCGCAAACCCGTTCGCTTGCATCGCGGCCGGCGTGGCGTGCCTCTGGGGCCCTGCCCATGGCGGCGCGAACGAGGCGGCGTTGAAAATGCTGCAGGAGATCGGCACGGTCGACCGCATCCCGCACTACATCGCCCGCGCCAAGGACAAGAACGATCCCTTCCGGCTGATGGGCTTCGGGCATCGCGTGTACAAGAACTATGACCCGCGCGCCAAGATCATGCAGAAGACGACGCATGAAGTCCTGAACGAACTTGGCATCAAGGACGATCCGCTTCTCGATGTCGCCCTGGAGCTCGAGCGCATCGCTCTTCATGACGAATACTTTATCGAGAAGAAGCTCTATCCCAATATCGATTTCTACTCGGGCATCACCCTCAAGGCGATGGGCTTCCCGACATCGATGTTCACGGTGCTCTTCGCGCTGGCCCGTACAGTCGGCTGGATCGCGCAGTGGAAGGAGATGATCGAGGATCCCTCCCAGCGCATCGGCCGCCCGCGCCAGCTCTATACCGGCGCCCCGCAGCGCGAATACATCTCGCTGAACCAGCGCTGACAAGTTCGAACTATCCTTAAAGGGGGGCTCCGGCCTCCCTTTTTCGTGCCTGGATTCGCGCCTTAAGGGCCGGATCGCCCGGCCTTCGCTGCCATCGTCTCGATCACGATCCGGGCAGCACGCAGGCTGGGCGTGTCGCCGTCCGGCAGCAGCATCAGCCGATCCAGTTTCTCGAACGCCTGCATCTGTTCGCGACGAGCCGGCGTGTCGTAAAGCAGTGGAGTGAGCGAGGCGGCGAGCCTGGGCGCATCGCATCGCTCCTGCAGGAATTCAGGAACGGCGTTCTCGCCAAGCACCAGATTGGGCAGAACGATCGAGGGTACCTTGACCAGGAATTTCAGTTGATCCTCGATCATCGAAAACTTGTAGCCGACTACCATCGGAATGCCTGACAGCGCCAGTTCAAGCGTGACCGTGCCGGATGCGGCCAGAGCGGCGCGCGCCGTGCGGAAAATGGCGAGCTTCTCGCCTTCTCCTTCCACGACCCGAACGCGAACGGGCCATGCCCTCGCTGCCACGCGGATCTCCGCGGCAAGGTGGGACACTGCCGGGATCACAGCCTCGAATTCGTGTCCGCCGCCGACCATGCGGTGCAGCGTTTCACCGAAAGGCTTCATCAACCGGGTGATTTCGGACCGCCGACTGCCTGGCAAAACCACGAGGACCGGCGGCTCGCCATTTCGCCGGCCGGCTTCGACCGGCGAGGGCCGCAGCACATCCAGCCGCTCGATCAGCGGATGCCCAACATAGGTGCATGGCGGCCCGCCAAGACGCTCGTGTGCGGCAGGCTCGAACGGCAGCAATGCCAGTACATGGTCGACATAAGCCCGCATCGCCCTTGCCCGTCCCGGCCGCCATGCCCAGACGCTGGGGCTGACATAGTCGATAACGGGCAGCCCCGGCAGGCTCTTGCGGACGCCACGCGCGACGCGGTGCGTGAAATCCGGACTGTCGATGATGACGAGAACATCCGGCCGGCTCTCCACGATCGAACCGATCGTTTGCCGAATGCGCGCAAGAATGGTGGGCAGGCGCGCTATAACGGGCAAAATGCCCATGACCGAAATGTCGTGCAGCGGGAATATGCTTTGCAAGCCCCTCCGCTTCCATGGCCTCGCCGCCCACGCCCATGAAGCGAACAGGCCGGTCCCCTGCTGCGGTCCGCAAGGCGCGCATAAGCTTGAAGCCGAGTTGATCCCCGGAATGTTCGCCCACCACGATCGCAACATTGAGCGGCGGGCCGGCCTGGCTCATGTCACCTCTCCTGTCACGAAAATCCCAAAGGCGTCGGCAGCCTTCACGACCGTCGGCCGATCAATGATGACAACGCCATTTGCGGCGACCGCGACACCCTTAAGTCCTACGGAACGCAGCTTCTCGATGGTATGCGGCCCGATGGCCGGGAGGTCGATGCGGGTATCCTGCGCGGCCTTTGGTATCTTCACGAGAACACCTCCCGCGCCATCCAGCTTCAGCTTTCGCTGGCGTTGCAGGGAGCCGACGCGCTCAAGCATGGCATCGGTTCCCTCAGGGCCCTCGACCGCCAACACTCGCCCGGAACTTACGACGCAGGCCTGCCCGACGTCGAAGCGCGAAAGCGAATTGAGAAGGTCGATCCCCACTCCGATATCGGCTCTTGCGATCTGATCCGGGCTGGCTTTGGTGAGGCACCCTGCCGGCGCAAGCAGGCCCGGCGCCAGATCCTGGGCGCCGACAACCCTGAACCCAGCTTCCTCGATCAGCGTTATCACGCCCCGCAAGATGCGGTCGTCGCCGCCAGAGAGGATGCGGCCGATCTCACCCCGGTTCCGGAAGGCGGAGTACACTGAACCCACGGCGAGCGGTCCGGGACGCGTCACGTTTCCCGCCAGCACTACCGCCTCGGGTGCGATCTTTCGCAGTTCATCCAATATCCTGATGGGGTCGAGCATGTCAGCCCAGACGGTGGGGTATCGCTTGATGGCCCGCGCGGCAAAGCCGCGGAGGCCGATCATCCGGATATCGCATCCGCGCGCTGCCGCCACTTCCGCCACTTCCAGAGGAAACGCCCCTCCGCCCGCAATGATGGCGAAGCGTCCCTTCGAGGTGGTGGTCAACTCAGCTCTCGTGCCCGTCGCGCGGCGTACAGATGGACCGGTTGCCGCCCTCGCGGATGAAATCGAGGATCTCATGCACGACGGGATGGGTCGCAAACTCGCCGGCGACGTCTTCGACCCGCTCCTGCAGCGTACCTTCATCGGCAAAAAGCAGGCGATAGGCGCGCCGGATGTCGTGGATGACTTCGCGCGAGAAGCCGCGACGCTTCAGTCCGACGATATTGAGGCCGGCGAGATGGGCCCGGTTGCCGATGGCGATGCCGTAGGGGATGACGTCGTTCTCGACCCCGGACAATCCGCCGATGAAGGCGTGCGCGCCGATGCGGCAGAACTGATGCACAGCCGCTCCGCCGCCGATGATCGCGAAGTCGCCGACGGCGCAATGACCGGCCATCATGACGTTGTTGGAGAAGATGACGTTGTTCCCGATCCGGCAGTCATGCGCGACGTGCGAATTGGCGAGGAAGGTGCAGCTTTCACCGACGGACGTGACCAGGCCGCCGCCTTCCGTCCCGGGATTCATGGTGACGCCCTCACGGATCATGCAGTCAGCCCCGATGCTCAGGGTTGAGGGCTCGCCATGGAACTTCAGATCCTGCGGCTGATGACCGATCGAGGCGAAGGGGAAGATTTTCGCGCGCGGGCCGATCGTCGGTCCGGCCGGCAACGACGGCATGGCTGACGAGTTCGCAGCCGTCGCCAAGGACAACATCGGGGCCGACGAAGCAGAACGGGCCGATGCGGACGCCTTCTCCCAGGCTGGCGCCGCGCTCGATGACGGAGGAGGGATGGATCTGGACCATCGCGCTCATTCCGTCACGAGCATGGCGCTGACTTCCGCCTCGCAGACGATCTTGCCCTCGACCTTCGCTTCACCGCGGAACCACCACATGTTCGCGCGCTGGCGCAGCTTGGTCATGTGGTACTCGACCACGTCGCCGGGAACGACCGGCTTGCTGAACTTCGCATTGTCGATTGTCATGAAGTACACGACCTTTGGGCGGCTCGTTGCCCAGCTTGGAATTGACGCAGAGCGCGCCGGCCGTCTGGGCCATGCCCTCGATCAGCATCACGCCCGGCATGACCGGACGCCCGGGGAAATGGCCATTGAACTGCGGCTCGTTGAATGTGACGTTCTTGATGCCGATGCAGCTCTCGTCGCCGCGCATCTCGATGATCTTGTCGACGAGCAGGAACGGATATCGGTGCGGAAGAAGCTCGAGGATCCGCAGAATATCGGCGGTATCGAGGGTTTCCGGTTCTGTCTCGGTCATCGCCTAACCTTTTCGGACGTGGAAAGCCCAACGGGCCCTCAGCTTTTGACTTCCGGCGAGGACGAACCGCCGCCCTTTCGCTTCGCAAGATTGGACGACAAGCGTCAACTCCCGGAACCATTCCTTGATCGGTTTGGCGGGAGTACCGCCCCAACGCGAGCCGGCCGGGACATCGCCCGCGACGTTGCTGCTTCCGGCGATCTGCGCGCCCGCGCCGATGCGCACATGGCCCACGACGCCGACCTGGCCGCCAAGCGCGACGAAATCCTCGAGGTCACGCTGCCCGCAATCCCGACCTGGGCAACGATGATGCAATGGCGGCCCAGTACAACGTTGTGGCGCGATCTGCACGAGATTATCGATCTTGGTGCCCTCGCCGATGACCGTGTCACGGTTCGCACCGCGGTCGATGGTCGAGTTGGCGCCGATCTCGACGTCGTTCTGGACGATGACGCGCCCGACCTGCGGCACCTTGAGGTGTCCCTGAGGCCCGAGCGCGAAGCCGAAGCCGTCCTGCCCAATCCGCACGCCGGGATGCACGATGACGCGATCGCCGATCAGCGCGTTGAGCAGCGTGGCGTTGGGGCCGACCGAACAATTCCGGCCGATCCGGACCTGCGGACCGATCACGGCATTGGACGCAATGACAGTGCCCGTCCCGATCTCCGCGCCCGGGCCGACCACGGCGCCGGGATCAACCGTGACGCCGGGCTCCAGCCGAGCAGACGGATGGACGAAGGCGCCCGGCGCAATTCCCGTCGAGCCGAACACCGAGCCAGGCCGCATCGCGTCGGGAAACAGCTTGGCCGTTACCTGCGCAAACGCACGGTAAGGCTGGGGCGTCACGAGCGCGACAGTGTGCCGCGGGAACGCGAGCGGCAAACTTCGGCGCAACCAGGCACGCGCCTGCCAGCGTGGTGTCGAGGTCAGCAGCGTAGTTCGCGGATTGTCCAGGAATACGAGATCGCCGGGACCAGCCCGGTCGAGCGGCGCAACTCCGCTCACCATCAGGTCGGAGTTCGCGCCTTCAGGCAGCGAGCACTTCGTTATAGCCGCGATCTCCGCCAGAGTAAGCGGAGCAGCCAGGCGGAAGAAGACGGGTTCTGTCATGTCTGGACATTGGCGACGGCCCGGCACCCCGTGAGGGAGGCGCCGGGCCTGAAGCCACTAGAACGAAGTGCCGCCGGAGAAGCGGAAGTACTGCGTCTGGTCGTACTTGTTCTTGGTCAGCGGATAGGCGTAGTCGAAGCGGATCGGACCAAGCGGCGACTGCCAGAGAAGGCTCGCGCCGACCGAAGTGCGGATGTCGTGGCTGTCGATGACGGAAAGGCAGGTCGGCTGCTTCGTCCACGTAGCTCGAGCTGCCGCCCGGGCAATAGCTGTAGGGCGCGATGCTGCTGAAGTTTGTGCCGCCCTTGTAGCCGAACAGCGTGCCGGCGTCGGCGAACACAGCGCCACGCATGCCCAACTCACGCGGCAGGCCGAAGATCGGGAACTGAACCTCCGCCGTGCCGCCGAAATAGGTGGTGCCGCCGAGGGCGTTGTTGCGCGGGTCAGTCGCGTCGCGCGGGCCGATGCCCGACGGAGCGAAGCCGCGCACCAGGCTCGGTCCCAGGAAGAACTGGTCGGTGATCAGCAGGTCGTTGCCGAACATGCTGCCGCCCTGGACCTTCAGCATGCCGACGAAGTCGTCGGTGATCTCACGGTAGTAGCGAGCCTCAGCCGGTCGTGCGGACGAACTGTGCAGTCGCCGCCCAGGCCGGCGAAGTCCTGCTTCAACTCGGCGAAGAAGCCGTTCCGCGGATTCCGATTGTTGTCCAGCGTGTTGTAGTTGAGCGTGAAACCGACGAGCGAAGTCATGCGCTCGCCCTGCCGCCTGCTTCAGCGCTATCGACGCCTCGCCGTTGTTCACGCAGTTCGGGTAGCTCGTGCCGTAGCCGATGTCGTACCAGCAGTCGTTGTAGGGGCGCTTGGACGTGTTCGGGATGGTGAGCTTGGTCTGGTACAGCGAGTAGCGCAGCAGGACCGTGCTCTCGTCGGTCATCGGCAGGCCCAGGCGGAGCGTGCCGCCGGTCGTCGTGTTCTCGTAGTAGGAGTAACGGGTGTTGTCCGTTCTCCTTCGAGAACAGGTCGAAGCCGGCCGCGATGCGGCGATCCATGAAATAGGGCTCGGTGAACGAGAACTCGAGGCCGCTGCGAATACTGGCCGTTCGAAGCGGCCACGCGCACATACTGGCCACGGCCGAGGAAGTTGGACTCAGCCAGCGACACTTCGGCGATGAAGCCGTCCGCGGTCGAATAGCCGCCGGCGATCGAGAACTGACCGGTGGGCTGATCCTCGACGTCGACGTTCACGATGACGCGGTCAGGGGTCGAGCCCGGCTCGTTCGTGATGCGAATACGCTTGAAGAAGCCCAGATTGTTCAGGCGGCGCTCCGCCTTGTCCATCAGGATCTTGTTGTAGGCATCGCCTTCGCCCACGTCGAACTCGCGACGAATGACATTGTCGCGCGTACGGGTGTTTCCGCGCACGTTGATGCGCTCGATATAGACGCGCGGACCTTCCTCGACGACGTAGACGATGCCGATCGTGCCGGTACCGGGATCGCGGTTGCCCTGGGGGCGAACCTGCGCGAAGGCATAGCCGCGGCTGGCGACCTCGGTCGTGATGTTCTGCAGCGACTTCTCGACGTCCTCGGCATTGTAGGTATCGCCTGCCGACATCTTGACGCGGCCACGCAAGCGCTCCGGATCGATATCGGCAATCCGGGATTCAACGTCGACCTTGCCGACTTTGTACTGCTGGCCCTCTTCGACGACGATCGTGATGCGATAGCCGCCCGCAGCTTCGTCGAACTTCACATCGCTCGAGACGACACGGAAATCGGCATAGCCGTTCTTGAGGTAGAAGCGGCGCAGCAGCTCGAGATCCGCCGCGATGCGGTCTGGATCATAAACGTCCGAGTTCTTCAGGAACGACAGAAGATTGCTCTCGGTCGTGGTCATCTGGTCGCGAAGTCGACCCGCCGAGTAGGCATTGTTGCCAGAGAAGTCGATCGCCTTCACGCCGGTCTTGTCGCCTTCGACGATGTCGAACACGACGTCGACGCGGCCATTCTCAAGAGGCACGATGCGAGCGGACACATTCGCAAGGCCGCGGCCGCTGCGTTGATACACGTCTTTCAGACGCTGGACGTCCGCATCGACGAGCGTCCTGCTGAACGGGCCGCGAGCCTTGGACTGCACCTCGGACTCGAGCTGCTCGCTCTTGAGCTTCTTGTTGCCCTGGAACACGACGCGGTTGACGACGTCGTTTTCCTTCACGGAGACGATCGTCTGACCGCCGCGCTGGCTGACGCTCACGCTCGAAAACAGGCCGGTCGCCAGAAGGTCCTGGCGGATCTGCTCCCCGGACGATCCCTGCGCGTAGGAACGGATCGTCGCGGCATCAACGCGTTGATTGCCCTGGATCACGACATTCTGGGCGTAGGCTTGCGAACCCATGACGGCGAGGAAGGCCAATCCCCCCACGGTGCTCCTGAGCGCCCGCGAGGACCGCTCCCGACTCGAACTCTCGAACGTCATCGAGTAACTCGCCCCATAATTGTCGTCCCGATCCCGAACGAATGCGGACCGGACTCCTTTGATCTACCGTCTGCTTCTACAAATTTTCTAGGTCACTGCAAACGTCTAATCACCCTGTCCGGCGGAATCGCCGGCCGAGTGGCCGTGAGGACACTTAGCGCAAGGTTAAAGCGCGACCAAGTGAAGGACATCGTTAACCGTGGTGAACAGCATCAGCATCAGCACCAAAGCCAGTCCCACCCTGAAGCCGAACTCCTGAATCCGCATGCTGAGCGGACGTCCACGCACCGCCTCAACGGCATAAAACAAGAGGTGCCCGCCATCGAGCAGCGGCACCGGGACGAGATTAATCAGGCCGATCGAGACCGACAGGATGGCGGCAAGGTTGAGCAGGGCGACGAATCCGGCAGTCGCGACCTGCCCTGAAACCTGCGCGATCCGAATCGGACCCGAGAGCTGGTCCGTGCTTTCCGTGCCCGCGAACAGCCCCCCGACATAGGAGCCAGTCCGCTCGATGATGAACCAGATCTCATTGACCGCGCCTGAAACCGCCGCGACGGGTCCGAGTTGGACCAACCGCACGTCCGCCGGATTCCGTGAACCCTGGATCCCGAGCATGCCGATGCGCTGCTTGCCGAACGGAGTGGTGATGACCTTCAGTTCGGGAACCAGTGTCAGCTCGATATCGCGGCCCGCGCGTTCGATGACGAGTTCCAGCGGCAGACCGGGCGAAGTCGAAACCGTACGCTGCATCTCCTGGAAGCTGTCGATGGCCTTTCCATTGATGGAAACGACCATGTCGTTTGGCTTGATGCCGGCCTTCGCCGCCACGCCGCCCTCGATGACGGCCTCGATGCGGGGGACGAGGATTTGGCGCCCGTAGGCGAGGTTGATGCCCGCGAAGACAACGATGGCGAGCAAGAAGTTGGCGAGCGGTCCGGCTGCGACAACGGCGGCACGCTTCCAGACAGGCTGATAGTGAAAGCTCTGGGCCCGGTCGGCGGCGGACATCGCCGTCAGCGAGTCATCGTCGGGCGTGCTCGCCGCATTGCTGTCGCCGAAAAACTTGACGTAGCCGCCGAGCGGGATGGCCGCCAGACGCCAGCGCGTGCCATGGCGGTCGTTGAAGCCGAAGAGTTCAGGCCCGAAGCCGATCGAGAACGCGGTGACCTTGATCCCGCACCATCTGCCGACCAGGAAGTGACCCAGTTCGTGGATGAACACCACGATGACAAGCACGAAGAGGAACGGAAGCAGGTATCCGCCTGCAGAATGAATGTAACCGCCGACGGAATCGAGAACAGTCATCGTCACTCCTGGGTCCGCCCGGCATCTGCTGAAATGAGCATGGGCTTTCAACTAAAAGTATATACGACATTACATCGAACACGCAGTGGTTGGTGAATAAACCATTAATGGGCCGATTTCGCGGCAGAGCCCAGACAATCCCGCGCAACCAGCCTTGCCTCCCGGTCGAGCGCGAGCGCATCCTCTACAGTAGTCGGGAGCGTCATCGGAGTTTGCCTGGAAAGCCTTTCCATGACGTTCTCAACCAGGCGTGGAATTCCGGAGAACGACAATTGGCCGGACAGGAAGGCCTCCACGGCGATCTCGTTCGCGGCGTTCAGCACGGTCGGCATCGCGCCGCCGCTCCGCATGGCGAGGATCGCCAGCCTCAAGGCCGGAAAACGATCGAAGTCCGGCGCCTCGAAGTCGAGCCGCGCGATGGTGGCGAGGTCAAGCCGCCTTGCGGACGTCTCGAGACGCGGCCGGGTACCCCAGGCAATGGGCGATAGGCACGCTCATGTCCGGCCATGCGAGCCCGGCGACGACCGAGCCGTCCCGGAAGGTCACCAGGCCATGCACGATCGGACTGGGGGTGAACCAGCACTGCAAAGCCGCTCGGGCGGAACGCCGAACAGATGGTGCGCCTCGATCAGCTCCAGCCCCTTGTTCATCAAGGTTGCGGAGTCGATGGTGATCTTCGCGCCCATCGACCAGTTGGGATGGGCAAGCGCCTCTTCGCGTCCTGCGGTCGCGATCCGCTCTGTCGGCCACGTTCGGAACGGCCCGCCGGAGGCGGTCAGGATCATGCCTTCGATGTCGTCGGCGCGATGGCCGCCCATGGCCTGGAAGATCGCGTTGTGCTCGGAATCGAGGGGCAGCAGAGTCGAGCCGGCGTGCGGAGGCGTCCCGCATGAAGGCATGGCCGGCGCAAACCAGGCACTCCTTGTTGGCGAGCGCGACCGTGCGACCCAGCTTGACGGCCGCATGGGTGGGCCGCACACCGGCCGTGCCGGCGATCCCGGCGACGACGATGTCGGCGGGGCGCTGCGCGGCCTCGATGACGGCTTCCTCGCCGGCCGCCGCACGCGATTCCAGTCCCCGCCAACGCATCGCGCAGCGCCGCAAGGCCGTTCGGATCGGCGAGAGCGGCGAAGCGGGCGCCAACGCCGATCGCCGTTGCGGCGAGCGTCGCGACGTCCCGGCCGCCCGCTACCGCCTCGACACGAAAGGCAGTCCCTTGCGACTTCAGGACCTCCACGGTGGAGCGGCCGATCGAGCCCGTGGCGCCGAGCAGCGTAACGGATGTCGTCATTGGTCAGCCCGGTCCGCCCGTCGCGTAGAGGAATACAGCGAGAAGCACGCAGACCGCCCAGAAGGAATCCAGCCTGTCCATGACTCCGCCATGTCCTGGAATCAGATGGCTGGAATCCTTCACATGAAACTTTCGCTTCAGCGCGGATTCCAGCAGGTCGCCGCCCTGGGAGACGATGGCGCCCGACGAGGCTCACCGCGATGAGCGAACCGTCCGAGAACCAGCCAATGCCAAAGCCATGGCGCGCAGTCTGAACGATGAGAACGCGCCGTCGCCGTTCCAGCGATCACGCCGCCGATGAAACCGGACCACGTCTTCTTGGGGCTGACGGCCGGCCAGAGCTTCGGCCCGCCGATCGCGCGCCCGGCGAAATAGGCGCCGATGTCCGTCAGCCAGACGACCGCGAAGAGCCAGAGCACGGCCACGAGGCCGTGGGCGGGGCTGCTGCGAAGGTCGATCGGCACGATGGCGATGACCGCGGCATAGAGCACGCCAACCCCCGCCCATAGCCGCAGGGAGGCCGGCGAAGCGGCGGCAACGACGCCGGCACCCAACACCGCGACCACCCAGGCCAGCGGCTCAGGCGCCGGCGAGACCTCTGCCATCGTGCCGCCGACAGCGATGGCGGCAGAGCCAATGATCCAGTTCACGGAAAGGCGCCGCCCCGTGAGGCCGACGAGGCCGAGCCATTCGCGCAGCACCATCACTGCCGCAACGGTCCAGAAGACGCCAAAGGGCCACTCGCCGAGCCACGCGGACCCAAGCGCCAGCAGCGCCATGACCAAGCCGGATGCGACCCGCAATCCAAGTTCGGAGGCCCGCTTCGGAGGAGCCAACGGTTCGGGCGTGACGTTCGCGGGTTCGCTCAAGATGAAACCGCTCCGGCGCGGGCCGACAAGCCCGCCGTAGCGCCGCTCGCGCCAGCGGAATTCGGCGATGCGCGGCCTCGAGCGCCGCCCGGTCGAAGTCCGGCCAGAGCACGGGTGTGAAGACGAACTCGGCGTAGGCCGCCTGCCACAGCAGGAAATTCGACAGGCGCTGCTCGCCCGAGGTGCGGATGACGAGGTCCGGATCGGGAATGCCGACCGTGTCGAGCCGCGCGGCCAGCGCGGCCTCGTTCACGTCGTCGGGCGCCAGCCGCCCGGCGGCAACGTCGGCGCGCGAGTTTCGCGGCAGCTCGCAGCGATCTCCTGCCGAGAGCCGTAGTTGAAGGCGACCACAAGCGTCAGGCCGGTGTTGTCTCGCGTCAGGTTCTCGGCCTCGATCAGAAGAGCGCGAATGTCCGTCGGACAGCCGCTCGCGCGAGCCGATGACGCGCACGCGGACATTGATCTTGTGCAGGTCGGCGAGGTCGTTGCGGATGAAGCGCTTGAGCAGGCCCATGAGGTCGGAGACCTCCTCGGCGGGCGCTGCGCCAGTTCTCGGACGAGAAGCTGTAGACGGTGAGATAGCGATGCCGAGTTCGATGGCGTCGCGCACGGTGCGGCGCAGCGCCTCGACGCCCCGCCGATGGCCTTCGAGCCGCGGCAGGCCGCGGGCCGCGCCCAGCGGCCATTGCCGTCCATGATGATGGCGACGTGGCGCGGCACCACGCCCCCCGCCGTCTACGGCAGGTTCTGTCTTCAAGGGATCGGCGGTGCGGCTCATCGAAGGTCTCCGGCGCGTCGCGACCTCAGACCTGCATGATTTCCTTTTCCTTGGTGGCGAGAGCCATGTCGATCTCGCCGATGGTCTGGTCAGTCGCCTTCTGGACCTGCTCGGACTGGCGGTCGATCTCGTCCTTGCCGACATGGCCGTCCTTCTCGAGCTTCTTCAGGTGATCGAGCCCGTCGCGGCGCACGTGGCGGGCGGCGACGCGAGCCTCCTCCGCATATTTGTGCGCGACCTTGACGAGTTCCTTGCGGCGCTGCTCGTTGAGTTCGGGGATGCGGATGCGCAGCACCTGGCCTTCGGTGGCCGGGTTGAAGCCGAGGTTGCTGTCGCGGATCGCCTTCTCGACGGCGTGCCACCATGCGACGGTCCCACACCTGCACGGTGATCATGCGGGGCTCGGGGACGTTGACTGTAGCCACCTGGTTCAGCGGCATCATCGCGCCGTAGGCGTCGACCTGGATGGGATCCAGCAGGTTGGCAGACGCGCGGCCCGTGCGCAGGCTGGCGAGGTCGCTGCGGAACGAGCCTGCACCGCGCCCTGCATGCGGCGCTTGATGTCGGCGAGATCGAATTCGAGCTATGGTCATCGTCACATCCGTTTGTTTTGGTCTTCCTGGCAGCTCTTGGACTACGCAACGAACGGCTTCACGCGCCGCCAGTGCTCCGGCTTCAAGGGGTGACGCGGGTCGCCTTGTGACTGTCCGGTCAGGATCGCGGTGATGGCGCCCGCCCCATGGGCCGAGCCCACGATGATCGGCAGGCGGTTCTCCCGGCCAGCGCGAAGGCCGCCGTGTCCATCACCTTCAGGTCGCGCTGGATCGCCTCGTCATGGGTGAGCATGTCGAAGCGGGTCGCCAGCGGATCCTTCTTGGGATCGGCGGAATAGACCCCGTCGACCTGCGTCGCCTTGAGCACCGCGTCGCACTTCAGCTCGATGGCGCGCAGCACGGCGGCCGTGTCGGTGGTGAAGAACGGATTGCCCGTGCCGCCGCCCAGCACCACGACCCGGCCCTTGCTGAGATGGTGCAAGGCCGGCTGGCGGGCATAGGTCTCGCAGATCGAGGGCATTGCGACCGCCGACAATGTGCGCGCCGGATGCGCCGGCGGCTTCCAGCGCGCTTTCCAGCGCGATGGAGTTCATGATCGTCGCCAGCATGCCCATGGCATCGGCCGTCGCCCGGTCGATCCAGCCGGCTGCGCCGACCTTGGCGCCGCGGATGACGTTGCCGCCGCCGATGACGACCGCGATCTCGAAGCCCTCGCGAGACCGCGTCGCCGAGATCCTGCGGCGAGCAGCGTCAAGGTCTGCGGGTTCAGCCAATAGCCGTCCGGCGCGATGAGCGCCTCGCCGGAGAGTTTCACGAGAACGCGTTTGCAGCGTGTGCAGGCATCGAGATCTCCGGCGGAAAGGCAGCGTCCAAGACGAAAACGGCGGCGCTGAGGCCGCCGTTTCGAAAGGTTCAGCCCTGGCCGGCTACCGCGGCCGACTTCGGCCGCGAAGTCGATCACCTGCTTTTCGATGCCTTCGCCGAGCGCGAAGCGGAAGAAGCCCTTGATCGCGACCGGAGCGCCGACGCGGCCCTCGCTTCCTTGACGGCCTGGGCGACCGTCTTGGAGGAATCATGAACGAAGGGCTGATCGAGGAGGCAGACCTCCTTGTAGTACGTCTTCAGGCCGCTCTCGACGATCTTCTCGAGCACGTGGGCGGGCTTGCCGGCGTTCTTGTCGGCCAGCACGGCCTTCTCGCGCTCGGTGACCGCCGGATCGAGACCGGCGGGGTCGAGCGCAAGCGGGCTCGCCGCGGCGATGTGCATGGCGATCTGGCGGCCCAGCGTGGTCAGTTCGTCGGCCTTGCCGGTCGACTCCAGCGCCACGATGACGCCGATCTTGCCGAGGCCGGGCGCGATCGACGTTATGGATGTACTGGCCGATGACGCCGTGTGCGACGTGCAGCTCGGCGGCGCGGCGCAGCGTCATGTTCTCGCCGATGGTGGCGATGGCGTTGCTGATGGCATCCTGGACGGTTCCGCCGCCCGGGATAGTGCGTGCCGAGAAGCGCCTCGACGTCGGCCTTCTTCTCGAGCGCGACGTCGGCGACGGTGCGCACGAGCGCCTGGAACTCCTCGTTGCGGGCGACGAAGTCGGTCTCCGAGTTCACCTCGACGACGACGCCGCGGTTGTCGCGCACGGCGACGGCGACGAGGCCCTCGGCCGCGACGCGGCCGGACTTCTTGGCGGCCTTGGCGAGGCCCTTCTTGCGCAGCCAGTCGATCGCGACCTCGACATCGCCATTGTTGGCCTCGAGCGCGGCCTTGCAGTCCATCATGCCCGCGCCGGTCTTCTCGCGCAGGTCCTTCACCAGTGCGGCGGTGATAGTGGCCATTGGAGCAAACTCCTGATCTATTCTCGTGGATGCGGTGATGCACCGCTGAATGCCGAGACGGCGGCCAGGAGCCGCCGTCATGTCAAGCCGTTATGTCGGCTCAGCCGGAGGGCGCAGCCCGTCGCCTCGCCAGATAGGCCCTTGCTCAGACGTTCTCGAGCATGGCGCGGGCCTGGGCCACCCAGCCCTCGCGCTCGATGCGGCCGCCGAGCTTGGCCGAGCGCGTCGACAGTGGCCACGTCGGCCGGGGTCATCGCGGCGAGCTGCCAGAAGTGGAAGATGCCGGCTTCGTTCAGCTTCTTCTCGATCTGCGGGCTCATGCTCGTCAGCTTCGAGAAGTCGTCCGGCGCGCCGCGCGGAGCGGTGAGCAGCTCGAACGCTTCGCCGGTGGGCGAGCCTCCGACCTCGGGGAGCTCCTCGACCATCGGGGTCTCGAGCGCGCCGATGTCAATGCCGATCGAACCCTGGCCGCGCGAGATGCCGTCGATGGCGGCGCGGGCGACGAGATCGCAGTAGAGCGCGATGGCGCGGCCCGGCGTCGTCATTGCCCGGGACCGGGTAGGTGATGCCGTCCGGATCGCAGTTCGAGTCGATGATGGCGGCGACCGGAATGCCGAGGCGCTGGGCCTCCTTGATGGCCAGCGCCTCCTTGTTCGTGTCGATCACGAAGATCAGGTCGGGCGTGCCGCCCATGTCCTTGATGCCGCCGAGGGCGCGCTCGAGCTTGTCCTTCTCGCGGGCGAGCATCAGGCGCTCCTTCTTGGTCAGGCCAGACGCGCCGGCGGCGAGCATCTCGTCGACCTTGCGCAGGCGCTGGATCGAGCCGGAGATCGTCTTCCAGTTCGTCAGCATGCCGCCGAGCCAGCGGGAATTGACGTAGTACTGCGCCGAGCGCTTCGCCGCGTCGGCGACGGCATCGGAAGCCTGGCGCTTCGTGCCCACGAAGAGCACGCGGCCGCCGGCGGCGACCGTGTCCGAGATCGCCTGCAGAGCCCGGTGCAGCATCGGCACGGTCTGGGCGAGATCGAGGATGTGGATGTTGTTGCGGGTCCCGAAGATGTAGGGAGCCATCTTCGGGTTCCAGCGGTGAGACTGGTGGCCGAAATGCGCGCCGGCCTCGAGAAGCTGGCGCATCGAGAAATCAGGTATAGCCATGACTGTCTTATTCTCCGGTTCGAACCTCCGCGAGGCGTGAACCGGGGGGACCCCGGTCACCGGAACGGCGTTATGCCAGAACCTCGCGTGTGGAATGGGTGGCGCTATATCCGCTGCGAGGGCATTAACGCAAGGCCGCGGCGGATTTTTGCCGCTAGGTCCGGGGAACGGCCAACGCCCTGCCCTGCTCCGAAGACGCCAGGATCGCATCAATCAGGACATGAACCTTGAGTGCCTCGCGGCCGCTCACCGTCGGTTCCCGGCCTTCGTCGATGGCGTGGAGCAGATCGGCGAAGGCGTCACGATGGGATTCGTGGGAGAAGGCCATGGGATCGGCGCCACCGCCCGCTCCCTGGTCGCTTTCGATATGCTCCTCGCGCCCGTCCTGCAAGTAGAGGTCCAGTCCCTTGTTGCTGAGCACCGCAGTGCCTTTGGTGCCGGCGAACTCGATCGTCTCCGGAAAACCGGGATAAGCCACGGTCGTCGCATCGATGGTGCCAACCGCGCCGTTGGCGAAGCGGACGGCGACGGCGGCGATGTCCTCGGTGTCCATGCTGCGCAGAGGCGAAGTCGTTGCAATCGCAGAGACTTGCGATGATCGGTCCGGTCAGGCTCTGGAACAGATCGAGCGTATGGATGGCCTGCGTGATGAGCACGCCGCCGCCGTCGCGGGCCTTCATTCCACGCCCCGGCTGGGCATAATATTCGGCGGTGCGCCACCAGCGGACGCGGGCCGAAGCCGACACAAGCTCGCCGAGCGCTCCTTCGCGGATCAGGCCCGCCAGCTTAAGCGACATCGGGCGGAAGCGCATCTGGAACATGATCGCCAGCTTGCGCCCGGCCTTCTCCATGGCATCGACGGCCTTGCGGGCGCGCTCGGTGGTGATGTCCACCGGCTTCTCGAGGAGGACGTGCTTGCCGGCGGCGGCGCAGCGTTCGACGAGTTCCAGATGGGTGTTGGGCGGGGTGAGGATCAGGACGGTGTCGATCGATGCGTCCTGGAGCAATTCGTCAAGGTTTTCAACGGTCTTCAGGTCCGGATTGGCCTTGGCGAAGGCTTCGCGGCGCGCGGCGCTGGGGGCGTAGCACGCGGCGATCTGGACCATCGGCGCCAGATCGCGCAGGCCCTGGAGATGAGGCTTATGGGCCATGCCGAGGCCGATGAGGCCGACGCGGTGGGGCTTGGCGATCTTGGGAATGGACATTCTGGGAACTCGGCGGGTCTGGTGGGCCGCACTTTCCACCGGGACGGGCGGGAAAGCCAGTGCTGATAGCTGCGGCTCGACCCTGAAATCACGCGGTTCAGGGCTGCGGAATGGGCGGTCTTCCCGCTGTTTGACTCGCCAGCGGAATTTCCTAAGCGTTTCCATAATGAAATCAAGTCTGATGGCGCAGATTTTTCGACTTCGCCGGGAACACGCCGTCGAGGGCGGCGGTGCCGATGGTGAAGGAGTGGGCGCCGGCATGGGCGACGGCGGCGATGCGCTCGGCGCTGTCGATCGAGCCTGCCACGATGACTGGTTTCGGGGTGGCGCGGCATACGGCCGCGATCAATGCCGGGACGTCGCCGGCGAACCGGTAGGCGAGCAGATCGAGGCCGTGGACACCGTCCATTTCAGCCATTCTCGCAGCACTTTCAATGACTTCGCCATCGAGCCCGAGAGTACGCTGGGGTGGCCGACCACCCTCCCCGGGAAGGGGCAATAGCGGATTGGGGTACCCGCAATGATCGGCAGGACGGCGTCCGGCCGCGTCCCGCCCAGCAGCCAGTCGACGCCGAGTTCGACGGCCACGCGGGCCGACTCGACTTCCGAGTCCAAGTCGAGACTGACCACCTCGATATAGAGTTCGGCACCGAAGTCCCGGACGTCTAATGCGAGATCCCGGAGATCTCTCAAATGGAAGTCCCACATCCTTGAATCCGACCCGCCGGACCCCTGCGGCGATGACTTCGGGGAGAAGTTCACGCGCGTTCGCGACCGTACGATCCGCCCGGGTGAGCATGAAGATGAATTCAGGTTTCAAGCATCGCTCCAGGCCGGGGAACCGACTGCCCCATGGTCGGCGACCGGAGAGCGGAGATCAACCTTGGACCCACCGATTCGATGCGGCGCGGGAGAGCCATTCGGCCGCCATGCATTGGCGCAATGCTGCAATGCGAAAAACATATTGCAGTGCAACATAACTTGGAGCATCCTTCCCTTGCCCTCCTAGGGCGTTTCCTCCCTTGACTTGGGCCGCCGGTACGTCCGGCGGCCTCTTTCTTTTCAGGCCACGGCGAGCGCGGGTTCATTCCGCCGCAAGGCTCTTGTCGCCGTCCGCAGGGCTTTTGTCCCCTTCCGCAAGGCTACTACCCCCATCCGCAAGCCTCTTGCCGCTTTCCGGGGAGCCCGGATTCTCCGCCTGCCGCTGCCACAGCGTGGCGTAGAGCCCACCTTCGCGCAGTAGGTCGGCGTGGGTTCCCTGCTCGGCGATGCGGCCTCCGTCGATCACGAGGATCTGGTCAGCGTCCACGACGGTCGAAAGGCGGTGAGCGATGACGAGCGTCGTCGTGCCGCGGCAAACCGCCGCAAGGTTGTCCTGCACGGCCTGCTCGGTGCCGCTGTCGAGCGCGGAGGTGGCCTCGTCGAGGATGAAGATACGGGGATGCTTGAGCACTGCCCTGGCGATGGCGACCCTCTGCTTCTCGCCGCCTGAAAGCTTCAGGCCGCGTTCGCCCACCAGCGTGCGGTAGCCCTCCGGCAGGGAGGCAATGAAGTCGTGCAGTTCGGCGGCGCGGGCGGCATCCTCGATCTCGGCCTGGGACGCATCGGGACGGCCGAAGCCGATATTGTAGCCGATGCTGTCGTTGAACAGCACCGTGTCCTGCGGCACCACGGCGATGGCCGCGCGCAAGCTGGCCTGGGTGACGGTCCTGATATCCTGTCCGTCCACGGTAATGCAGCCGGCTGTGGGGTCGTAGAACCGGAAGAGGAGCCTCGCGACGGTGGATTTTCCGGCACCCGTCGGGCCGACCAGCGCGACCTTGCTCCCCGGCGGCACGGCGAAGGAGATGTCCTCCAGCGTGCCCCGGCCCCTGCCATAGGCGAACGCCACCTTCTCGAAGGCGATCGAGCCCCGCCCTGCCGCCAGTGGAGCGGCACCGGGCGCGTCCTTCACGTCGGGCTTTTCCTCCAGCAGCATCAGCAATTGCTCGAGGTCTGCGAAGGATTGCTTGAGCGCGCGATAGAGCTGGCCCAGCCGCTCCATGGGGCGGATGAGCTGGAGAAGGTAGGCATTCACCAGAACGAAATCGCCTAGGCTTATCGCCCCCGCTTGCAGCCGCGACGCCGCGAGGAACAGGATGCTCGCCATGCCGCCGACGAGAACCGTGACGAGGCAGATGCCGAGCAGGCTGCGGAAGCGCAACGACGCGACCGTGAGCCGCTCGACCTCGGCGAGGCTGCTGTCGTACCGGCCCGTGATATGGGCTTCGTTGCCGAAATACTTGACGGTCTCGTAGTTGATGAGGCTGTCGACGGCCTCGCCATGGGCGATCGCGCCCTGGGCGACAGCGCGCCGTTGATGGGCCCGCAGCCATTCCGAGCCGACGACGAGAATGGTGCCGTAGATTCCCAGCGTCGTGATGAGGATGAGCGCGAACACGGCATCCAGCCGCCACATCATCACGCTGGTGACGAACAGGATCTCGGCCGCCAGCGGAAGGATGAGGAAGACCGAGTTGAACAGCAACTCCTTGAGGCCGCTCAGCCCATTGTCGAGGATGCGGCTGATCTGCCCGGTGCGACGGCCGAGGTGGAACGACAGCGAGAGACCATGCAGGTGCTCCATGGCCCGCCGCGCCAAGTGTACGCTGCAGCCTCTGCTCGATGGGACCATAAAGCGACCAGCGAAGCTCGTTCATCACGCGCGACAGCCATTGCAGGGCCACATAGGCGCCGATGATGGCCGATGGTACGAGCCATGCCGCAGTACCCTTGCCGGAGAATCCGTCGACTGCCGCGGCGAAGAGCAAGGGCACGATGGCGTTCAGCATCGCCGCGCCGGCCATCAGCGCTATCGTCAGGCCGAAACGGCGGCGGAAGGCGGGCTCGTCCCGCGGCCACAGCAGCGCTATCAGCCGGCGTGCCGCGGCTCGGTCGTAGGTCGCTTGCGATTGCGGGCGCTTCAGCGCGTCCAGGTCCCGGGCCATGAGTTCCCTTGCGGCTCGCGTGGCTATTGAACGGATCGTGATTGCCGGTCGCCGGCAACCCTATATCCTGTTTGTCCCATATCAGTCAGGACAAAAGCGGCATGGCCAAGTCAGCATCACCCGGGGTCGCAAGCTGGGCTGAAACCGCGCCTCTCCTGGTGGATGTCGCCGCAGGCCGAAAGCCCGCCGAACTCGTCGTCCGCAACGGGCGCTGGGTCAACGTCTATTCCGGCGAGGTGATCCCTGGCGTGGACGTGGCCATCGCCGCAGGGCGTTTCGCGTTCATCGGCCACTCGGCCGAGCACGCCATCGGCCCGGAAACGCAGGTGATCGACGCCGGCGGGCGCTATCTGGTGCCCGGCCTCTGCGACGGGCACATGCATGTCGAGAGCGGAATGGTGACGGCGACCGAGTTCGCCCGCGCCGTGATTCCGCATGGCACGACCAGCATGTTCGTGGACCCGCACGAGATCGCCAACGTGCTGGGGCTCGACGGCGTCAGGCTGATGCATGACGAGGCCATGGGCCTGCCCATCAACATGTTCGTGCAGATGCCGAGCTGCGTGCCGAGCGCGCCGGGACTGGAAAACGCCGGCGCGAGCCTCGGCGTGCCCGAGGTCGAGGAGGCCATGGGCTGGCCCAACATCATCGGGCTCGGCGAAATGATGAACTTCCCTGGCGTCATCAACGGCGACCCGAAGATGCTCGGCGAAATCGCCGCGACCCAACGCGTCGGAAAGACGGTCGGCGGCCATTACGCATCGCCCGATCTCGGGCTGCCCTTCCATGCCTATGTCGCGGGCGGACCCGCCGACGACCACGAGGGCACGAGGCTGGAAGACGCCGTGAGCCGCGTGCGCCAGGGCATGCGCGCCATGCTGCGCCTCGGCTCGGCCTGGTACGACGTGGCAGCGCAGATCAAGGCCGTTACCGAGCAGGGCATCGACAGCCGCAATTTCATCCTGTGCACCGATGACAGCCATTCCGGCACGCTGGTGCATGAAGGGCACATGAACCGCGTGGTGCGCCACGCCATCGCGCAGGGGCTGAAGCCGGTGACGGCGATCCAGATGGCGACGCTCAACACCGCCCAGCATTTCGGGCTGGAGCGCGAGCTTGGCTCCATTGCGCCGGGCCGCCGCGCGGACATGATCCTGACGTCGGATCTGGCGGCCCTGCCCATCGAAACCGTTATCGCACGCGGCAAGGTGGTGGCGGAGAACGGCAAGCTCGCTGATCGACATCCCTGCCTATCCCTACCCCGCGAGCGCGGTGAAGACCGTGCATCTCGGCCGGCCTGTGACATCAGAGGACTTCGCCATCGCCGCGCCCGAGGGCGCGAACCAGGTGACGGCGCAGGTGATCGGCGTCATCGAGAACCAGGCCCCGACGAAGGCGCTGACGCGCACCCTGCCCTGCTCCGACGGGCTCGTCGCCATGGACCGCGCGCGGCGACGTCTGCCAGATCGCGGTCGTCGAGCGCCATCGCGGCACGGGCAACGTCGCCAACGGCTTCGTTTCGGGCTTCGGCTACAATGTCGATTGCGCGGTCGCGAGCACGGTGGCGCATGACAGCCACCACATGATCGTCGTCGGCACCAACCGCGCCGACATGGCCCAGGCCGCGAACCGCCTCGCCGAGGTCGGCGGCGGCATCGTGGTGATCGCGGACGGCCGGGAACTCGCGCTCGTGGAACTGCCCATCGCCGGGCTGATGTCGAACGAGCGCGCCGAGGTCGTCGCCGAGAAGGCCGACCGCATGGTCCAGGCCATGCGCGCCTGCGGCTGCAGCCTGAACAACGCCTACATGCAGCATTCGCTGATGGCGCTGGTGGTGATCCCCGAACTCAGGATCTCGGATATCGGTTTGGTGGACGTGCGGACGTTCAAGCCCGCGCCGCTGTTCTTGTGACAGCGGTACGGGCGAGAGGCGACGTCGTCGCCCGCGTGCCTAAGAGTCTAGCCCTTCCGCGTCCAGTTCCCGTAACGCTCGTGATCGGACCCGATCGGCAGTGAGACCCGCGCGCCGGTGTCGGACGACGCATAGAGGGCGGTGATCAGTTCGAGCGAGCGGCGGGCGTCGTGGAGCGTGACAGGGAATTCCGAGCCATTCTCGAGCGCGGCGTGGAAGAGCGACATCTGTCCCGCGAAGCGGCGGGCCACCGGGCCCATGCTCGCGAAGGCTGCGTCGATCTTCTCCTTCGCGGCGTCGCTGGCGGGGATGAACGTCCACGGGTCGTCGCCGGGGGAGTAAGGCGCGTGCGAGCTTTCCATCGTCACGTTCTCGAACGCGATATGGAGGCGGCTCATCTCGCGCGACGAGCCGAGCGTGACCGCCAGCGAAGCCAGCGAGCCGTTCTTCATGCGCAGGGCGGCGACGGCGCAGTCCTCGACCTCGATGGTGTTGACGCGGGTGATGGCGTCGGCCGAGACGGAGGCGATGTCGCCCATGAGGCCGCAGAGCATGTCGTGCAGATGGATCGCGTGGGTGAGCAGCGCGCCGCCCAGCTCCGTTGCGACCTTGCCGCGCCAGGGCACGGAATAATAGGCCGCGCCGCGCGTCCAGAACGTCTCCGCCGTGCCGACGAACGGGCGGCCGGCTATGCCTGAATCGACGAGCAGCTTGGCCTTCTGGTAGCCGTCGCCGAACCGGTACTGGAAGATCGGCATGAGCCGGCCCTTCGAGGCCTTATCGGCCGCGATCACCGCGTCGATATCCCTGAGGGAGCCGACGAGCGGCTTCTCGCAGATGACATGCTTGCCGGCCTTCAGCGACGCCATGATCTGCTCGAAATGCAGGCCCGGAGGCGTGCAGATGTCGACGATGTCGATGGTGGGATCGGCAAGCACCTGGTCGAACGACGTCGTGCGTCCGGCAATGCCGTAGGCGTCGCCGATTTCGGCAAGGCGGGCTTCGTTCAGGTCGCAGATGAGGGCGACGTTGAACAGCTCCTTCTGCTTCGAATAGGCCTCCTCGATATGGGACTTGCCGATTCCGAGCCCGATGATGGCGACGTTCTTCACAGTCATGGCGTGGTCCTCAGCGTGCCGGGACGATGGGGCCGGCCTTCTCGGCCATGGCCTGCGCCGTCAGCGCGAGTTCCATGGACTTGAAGGTACGGGCCTGGGTCATCGCCGTCTCGGTGCGGTTCAGGACGTCGGCCATGAGCTGGCGGCCGTAGGGCAGCTCGACGTTCGAGCAGTCGATGTGCTCGATGCCCTTGCCGTCGACCACGAACAGATGGTCCGCGCCGGGCCGCCCGCCGATGTCGCAGTATTTGCGCAGCTCGATATAGCCCTCGGTGCCCAGGATGGTGAGGCGGCCGTCGCCCCAGACCGGCAGGCCGTCGGGCGTGTACCAGTCCACCCGGATGTAGCCCGTCGTGTTGGCGGTGCGCAGGTGGACGTCGCCGAAATCCTGCAGACCGGGCTTGTCGGGATTGGCGAGGTTGCCGACCGTGGCGGACATGATCTGCGCGTCGTCGGCATCCGTGAAGAAGAGGAACTGCTCGAACTGGTGCGAGGCGATGTCGGTGAGGATGCCGCCATAGCGCTTGCGGTCGAAGAACCACTCCGGGCGCTGCGGCTTGCGGATGCGGTGCGGGCCGAGGCCGACGGTCTGCACCACGCGGCCGATGCGGCCGGCATGGACGAGTTCGCCCGCCTTCACCGTGGCGCGCTGCTCGAGGTGCTCGGAGAAGCAGATCGAGTAGATGCGCTTCGTCTCGGCCTGGACCTTGCGGACTTCGGCGAGCTGCTCCAGCGAGACCATGCCGGGCTTGTCGGACATGAAGTCCTTGCCGTGACGCATGGCCTCGACGCCGAGCGGCGCGCGCTCGTCCAGGATCGCGGCGCTGACGATGAGCTGGATGGACTTGTCCTCCAGGAGCCGCCGCTTGTCGTCGACGCGCGGCGCGCCCGGGAAGCGCGTGGAAAACTCCGCGGCGAGGTCGTCCTCCGGCGCGTAGAAGCCGGCGAATTCAGCCCCGGCATCCAGCATGCACTTCGTCTGGCCGTTGATGTGATCGTGGTTGATGCCGATGACGGCGAAGCGGAGGGCGCTCATGGGTCTCATCCGTGATGGAGTGCGAATGGAAACGGCGGGCATTGTGCCGCCCGCCGTTCAAGAGTTGGGCGCGAAGGTGAGCCCCGTTCGTCCGGGAAAGCGGGAGACCCGCCTTCCCGTCATGACGAGCGAACAGCGATCAGCCGCGCGAGAGGATGTCCTCGGCCTCGGCGACGAGCTTCTTGGAGCCGTCGGCGATCTTGATCTTGCCGAACGCGATCTCCTCGGAGACGCGGCGCAGCACGGCCTCGATCTCGCCGGCGCCCTTCGGGGGCGGGGGCGGCAGCGCGCCGACCTTGCCGGTCATCAGGGTGATGTAGTCGACCATCTCCTTGCCCAGCGAGTCGAGGTTGGGCAGCAGGGCCGCGCGGATCTTCGCGGAGGCGGGCACGCCGCGCTCCAGGCCGATCGCGTTGGCGCCCTCGGGGTTGGCGACGAAGAAGTTGACGATCTTCACCGCCTCTTCCGGGTTCTTCGCGGTCGAGGACACGCTCCAGAGCATGGAGGGCTTCAGGTACTGGCCGGGCTTGCCGCCCGGGCCGGCGTTCGGCAGCGGGGTGATGCCGACCTTCTCCTTGTTCAGCGCCTGGAAGCCAACGAGCTGGTTGGAGTGGGCGAAATCGATCGCGCTCTTGCCCAGGGTGACGGTGCTGGTGTCGATGGAGTTCTTGTAGATGGCCTGGACATCCGGCGGCACGCAGGCCTTGGTCTCGCGCATCTTGGCCCACATCTCGAACCAGGCGTTCGCGTCCTCGACGCCGAAGGCGAGCTTGCCGTCAGCCGTGTAGAGCGCCTTGCCGCGCTGGCGGTTGAAGGCCTCGAACTCCGGCTCGTAGCCGCTCGCATCGGCGACACCGTAGAAGCCGGGCTTGTTGGCCTTCTTGGTGATTTCCGCGCCGAGGTCCGCGAACTGGGCCCATGTCGTCTCGATGGTCGGAGCCTTCAGGCCGAGCTGTTCGAGCACGGTGCGGTTGATCAGCGTCACCATGGAATTCATGCCCAGGTTGACGCCGAAGAGCTTGCCGTCCACGCGGCCGGCATCGGTGGCTTCCGGGCCGAAATCCGCGATCTGCAGGGCCTTGCCCATATAAGGGTCGAAGTTCAGCAGGGCGTTGCGGCGGGCATATTCGAAGAGATAGCGGTAATCCATCTGGATCAGGTCGGGCGCGTTGCGGCCCGAGACCTGGGTGGCCAGCTTGGTCCAGTAATCGTTCCAGCCGAGGGTCTCGCCCTCGATCGTGACGTTCTTGTTGGCGTCGGTGTAGAGCTTGTTGGCGGCGAAGGTGCGGTCGGCGCGCTCCTTGGAACCCCACCAGTACATGCGCAGCTTCGTCTCGGCCTGCGCGTAGGCGTTGCTGCCCAGCGCGCCGGCTGCTGCCAGGCCCACGCCCGACTTCAGCAGCGAGCGGCGATTCATCATCAAATTCGACATTCCATGTTCCTCCCGATCCGCATTTGTGCGGTTGCGATCATTAAGGCCCAGCCCTGCGCCTCTGTCGAGGCCTCGGGCAAGCCCGGTAAAGTTCAAATTTTCAGCACAGAGAACGGCCCTCCGGAATGAAGAGATGGCACTGCGCCGGGTCGAAGCTGGCTTCCACCGTCTGGCCGGGCATCACGCGCTTCTGCCCCTGCATCTGCAGGGTGAGCGGCTGGCCGTCGGCGAGTTCGGCGTAAATCAGCGTCTCGCCGCCAAGCTGTTCGACGACCTGGACCTTGGCCGGGCCGAGCGTAAGCCCCTGCCCGCCCAGTTCCATGTGCTCGGGGCGGATGCCGAAGGTGACTGCCCCCTTGTGAGCCTCCACCAGCTGGCGCGGAACGTCGATCTTGTACCCGGCGACCTCGACCAGCGCCCGGCCCGGACCGGATTCCACGATGTTGGCCTTCAGCAGGTTCATCTTGGGATTGCCGATGAACCCGGCGACGAACTGGTTGGCGGGATCGTTGTAGAGCACCAGCGGCGTGCCGACCTGCTCGATCCTCCCGGCGCGCAGCACGACGATCTTGTCGGCCATTGTCATGGCCTCGACCTGATCGTGCGTCACGTAGATCATGGTCGTGCCGAGGTCGCGGTGCAGCTTGGCTATTTCCACGCGCATCTGGACGCGCAGTTCGGCATCCAGGTTCGACAAGGGCTCGTCGAACAGGAAGATGCGGGGATTGCGGACGATGGCGCGCCCGATCGCGACGCGCTGGCGCTGGCCGCCGGAAAGCTGCTTGGGCTTTCTCTGCAGGAGATGCTCTATCTGCAGGATGCCTGCGGCGCGGCGGACGCGCTGCTCGATCTCAGCCTTCGGAAAACGGGCCGTTTCCAGCGCGAACGCCATGTTCTTGTAGACGCTCATGTGCGGATAGAGCGCGTAGGACTGGAACACCATGGCGATGCCGCGGCTGGCGGCGGCCACATCGTTCATGAGCTGCCCGTCGATGAGCATGTTGCCGGCGGTGATATCCTCCAGCCCCGCGATCATGCGCAGCAATGTCGACTTGCCGCAGCCGGACGGGCCCACGAACACAGTGAATTCGCCGGGCTCGATCCGAAGGTCGAGATTGTGGATGATCTCCACATCTCCGAACTTTTTCTTGATGCCCTTGAGTTCGACACTGGCCAACGCATGTCCCTCCGAATGGTCCGCGGCGCGACCGCGATCAGCGCTTCATGCCGGTCGTGGCAATGCCATCGATCAGCAGGCGCTGGAAGAATATGAAGAGGACGAAGATCGGGACCACGCGCCAGGACCGACATCGCGAAGAGGCCGCTGAAGTCCGATTGGCCGCCGGAGTCCACGAAGGTCCGCAAGCCGAGCTGGAAGGTGTAGGAGCTCATGTCGTTCAGGTAGATCAGCGGCGCGAAGAAATCGTCCCACGTCCAGATGAACGAGAAGATCGCGGCGGTCGCCAGCACCGGCATCGACAGCGGCAGCATGATCTTCCAGTAGATCCGCCACGGCCCGCAGCCGTCCATCATCGCGGCCTCGTCGAGTTCGCGCGGGATGCCGCGGAAGAACTGCACCATCAGGAAGATGAAGAACGCGTCCGCCGCCAGGAACTTCGGCACGACCAGCGGCAGGATGGTGTCGACCCAGCCGAGGTTCAGGAACAGCACGTACTGGGGAATCAGCGTGACGTGGTAGGGCAGCATGAGCGTGCCCAGCATCAGCGCGAACCAGAAGTTCCTGCCCTGGAAGTTCAGCCGCGCGAAGGCGTAGGCGGCCAGCGAGCACGCAGACGACGTTGCCGATGACCGCCAAGGACGGCGATCACCGCCGAATTCGAGAAGAACCGGCCGAAGCTGACCTTCAGCCCGTACCAGCCCCTGACGATAGGCGCTGAAATTGGGGTCGCTCGGGAAGATCGGAGGCCGAGTTGAAGATCTCGTTGTCCGGCTTGAACGAACGCCGACCATCCACAGCAGCGGATAGAGCATCACCAGCGAGACAAGCCCGAGCACGACATGAGCCGAAGCGGAGCCGAGCAGGCCCCAGCCGCGGTGACCGCGGCAGCGAGACGGCGTCATCATTCGTCATAGTGCACCCAGTAGCGCGAGGTGAGGAAGGAGATCGCCGTGAAGCAGGCGATGATGACCAGCAGCACCCAGGCCAGCGCCGAGGCATAGCCCATGCGGAAATAGCCGAACGCCTCCTGGAGAGGTACAGCGTGTAGAACAGCGTGGAGTTGACCGGCCCGCCCGTGCCCTCGCTGATGATGAAGGCCGGCGTGAACGCCTTGAAGGCGTCGATGGTCTGCACGATGGCGTTGAAGAAGATCACCGGCGTCAGCAGCGGCAGCGTGATCTTCCAGAACTGCCGGCGCTTGCTCGCGCCGTCGAGGCTGGCGGCCTCGTAGAGGTCGACGCGGGATCTGCCGCAGGCCCGCGAGGAAGATGATCATCGGCGAGCCGAACTGCCAGATGCGACAGCACCACCAGCGTGTAGAGCGCGTAGTCGGGGTTCGACGATCCAGCTCGGCGCCCTGGATGCCGAAGATGGCGAGGATCTCGTTGAACAGCCCGTCGCCGGCGAAGACCTTGCGCCACAGCACGGCGATGGCGACGCTGCCGCCCAGCAGCGAGGGCAGGTAGAACAGCGCGCGATAGAGCGGTCAGGCCGCGCAGGCCCCTTGTTGAGGATCATCGCGACCGCCAGCGCGAAGGCGAGCTTCAGCGGCACCGCGATGAGGACGTAGGTGAACGTCACCTTCATCGCCGCCAGGAACTTCGCGTCCGCCAAGAAAATGCGCCTGTAGTTCGCCAGCCCGACGAATTGCGGATCGGTGATCAGATCGAACCGCGTGAACGAGAGATAGAGCGAAACGAGCGCAGGGCCGATGGTAAGGCCGAAGATGCCGACGAGCCACGGCGTGAGGAACAGGTATCCGCTCGCATCACGACCAAACAGCTTGTTGGCCCATGTCCTGGCGGGAGCCGGCGCCGCCTCGCGCAAAGCCAGGGTCATGACGGCCTCCCCGGCAAAGGCAGGCGCACATCAGGTGAAATGACGGGCGAAGCCGGCGTGAGATGACGTATGTCAGGCATAAGCCGTCCTCCTTCGCTCCGCTCCCGCGCCATTATTTATGCTTGCTGGACATCCAGCCGCTGGCGCTTGTAACTATATGGTTATGACGTACTCGCCGTCTGGCCCGGTGTCAATATCGGCGCCACGACCAAACCCGATGCACTTCGCCACTCGCTCAAACTGTTGCGTTTGGCTTTGCGGCAGTCAACATTCGCACGGAACTAGCCCCTTGTGCAGGATTCGTAATATCGCGAGTCGGTTCCTGATCACCGGGAGGGGCATCTCAGGCCGAGGCCTGGAAAGCGGGAGCAGGTGCCAGAGTCAGCAGAAGCGCCGGTCGCCAAGATGCGTCCGGTCATCAGGCGGGAAAAAGGCGTTCGCGACCCCGAGCGAACCAGCGCGGCGATCCTTCAGGCCGCGACGCGCGAGTTCATGGACAAGGGTTTCGGCGGCGCGCGGGTCGATGCGATCGCGAAGCGGGCCGGCGCGAACAAGCGGATGCTCTACCACTATTTCGGTGACAAGGAGGCCCTGTACCTGGCCGTCCTGGAGAGCGCCTACGTCGCCATCCGCTCGGCGGAAGCCAAGCTCCGGCTGACAGAAAAGGATCCGCGCGATGGAATGCGTGAGTTGGCGCTATTCACATGGCGCTACTTCATCGACCACCCCGAATTCCTCAGCCTGCTCGGTACTGAAAACCTCAACAAGGCCAAGTTCCTGAAGCGTTCGGCGCGCATCTTCAACCTGCATTCGCCGCTGGTCGCGATGATCTCGGATCTGCTTCAGAAAGGCGCCGCCGGTGGCGAATTCAGGAGGGATGCCGACCCCGTGAAGGTCTACATCACGATTGCGAGTCTGGGCTTTTTCTACCTGTCCAACCGGTATACGCTATCGACGATTTTCGCGCGCGACCTTGCCGCGGCCGACGAACTCGAGCGCTGGGGCGAGCACATCGTCGATGTCGTACTTTCCTATCTCAGGCCATGACAGGGAAAAATCCATACGGAGTGCAAAGCTGAGGCTTGTAACTGGATAGTTATCTAGCCTTTGGCGCAGCAGGCACGAATACGTTGAGTATGAACGGCGGAACCGCGAAGCCCTAGCAACGTTGGTAGCGTCGAACTGAAATTCCGGCGGTGTAGACGGGTGACCCATGCGCCATCGGACGGACACCCCGAAAGGGCTTAATATTTCAGCGATCCCCCCGGTTGCCATAGCCTTTGATGCGACGACCGCGCCAAAGGTTAAGCCGCCATCGAACCTCTCAGTGCCAGCCGGACCGTGCTGACCGTTCTGCCTTCAGCGTTGCGCCTGCATCAACTGCTCGTCATCGCGGCGGTCGTGGTGCCCGCAGTCGTGTTTGCCGTGGCAGCGAACTGGAACCGCGGCGAAGTCACACGAGAACAATCGCAATCGGTGGTTCGCACGACGGCCGCGCTTCACGAGCATGCCCGCAAGGTCTTCGATACTGTCGATCTGGCGCTGGCGCGGGTGGACGACCGCATTCGCCGCCTGACCTGGGCGGAGATCGCCGCGCCCGAGACGAGTGATTTTCTTCGCGAACTCAAGCAGCCGCTGGAACAGACCGTCTCGATCTGGGTCGCGGACAGGAACGGCGTGGTTCGCGCGGGAAGCCAGTCCTGGGACCCTAGTACGAGGATCGTGGACCGGGACTTCTTCAAGGCCCAGGTCGAGCACGACGCGGGCACCTATATCAGCCTGCCCTTCACCGGGCGCGCGACGCAAAGGCCCTCCTTCGCGATGAGCCGACGGCGCTCGACACCTGACGGCTTGTTCGACGGCACGATCCACATCGCCCTCAGCCCAGAATATTTTGCCCGGTTCTACCAGGAAGCCGCACCCCCGGGCGGGCATTCCGCGGCCCTCCTCCGCAAGGACGGAATCATCCTGGTGCGCGATCCGCCGGCTCGAGACAAGCAACGGGGCCGGACCCGTGCTGAAATTGATGGCCGACGACATCGACCGCGGATCGGGCCGCGCCGTATCGCAGGTCGATGGGAGCGAACGGCTTTATGCCTTTCGCCGCGTCGCGCCCTACCCGGTCTACGTGCTCTTTGCCACGGATGTCGCAAGCGCGCTCGCGGCCTGGCGCGGCAATCTGATGCTCTACGGGATGGTGGCCATCGCTGCCTCCCTGACGCTGCTGCTGGTTTCGGGCCTGGCGTTGCGACGGTTCAAGGCCGAGCAGCTTGCACTGCAGCGCCTGAACGCGGAGACAAACCAGCGGCTCGTCGCCGAGCAGAAGCTGCGGCAGGCTCAGAAAATGGAAAGCATCGGCCAGCTCACCGGCGGAATCGCGCACGATTTCAACAACCTGCTGGCCGTGATCATTGGCAATCTGGAGCTGGCGAAGAAGCGGCTGGTGCCGGACCCGCGTATCAGCCGTCTTCTGGATGGCGCGCTGCAGGGCGCTCAGCGCGGCGCGTCTTTGACCCAACGCCTGCTCGCGTTTGCCCGCCTGCAAGACTTGGCGCCCGACGTAACCGACGTGCGTGCGTTAGTGCATAACATGATGGACCTGATGCGCCGATCTATCGGCAACGCCATCGAAATTCGAACGGACTTCCCTGAAAACCTCCCCCCGGTGCAGGTGGACCCGAACCAGCTCGAACTGACCCTGCTCAACCTCACCGTTAACGCACGCGACGCCATGCCGGGCGGAGGCGCGATCACGATTTCCGCACGCGAAGAGCATGTCACCGTGGCAAACGCGCTGGGACTCAGCGCCGGCTCGTTCGTCTGCATCCGCCTGGAGGATACCGGCGCGGGCATGGACGAGGCCACTCTGCAACGCGCGACTGAGCCTTTCTTCACGACAAAGGGCGTCGGCAAGGGAACCGGGCTGGGACTATCGATGGCACATGGCTTTGCGGTGCAGTCGGGCGGCACGTTGAGACTCCGGAGCAAGTCGGGCACCGGGACGACGGCGGAGATCTGGCTGCCCCGCTCGGGGGAACCAGTTGCAGCGCAGATCGCAGCAAGAAAAGACGAGGCCGCCGCCCAGGCTCCAGGCCGGTTCCGCATCCTGCTCGTCGAGGACGACGCGCTTGTCTCCATGAGCACGACGGCGATCCTGGAGGATCTGGGGCACGAGGTCGTCGAAGCCCCCTCGGGCGCAGCGGCGCTTGCCGAGATGCAAGCCATCGCCGCCTTCGACGTCGTGATCACCGATTACACCATGCCCGGAATGAACGGCCTGGAACTGGCGGAACAGATCAGGCTGCGATGGCCGAGGATGCCGATCATCCTGGCGAGCGGGCAGACGGAATTGCGCGATCAGGCGGGGCTGGACCTGCCCCGCCTGATGAAGCCGTATCACCAGGATGACCTGGCGAAGATGCTGGAGCGGCTGGTCGCACAGGTGCGGGCCGCCTGAAGCCTCAGCGTATGCGCGAGCCGAGGAATAGGCCGACGGCGAACGCCACGCCCAAGGCGACGAACGGATTGGCGCGCACATAGTCCGACATCGTGACAGACGCGTTGTTGAACGTCTGACGCGCCTCATCGGCATACTCGCCATAGTTTTCAGTCAGGTTGGACGCGGTGTCGCGCACTTCGTCCATCACGCGCCCTGCGGTGCGCTGGGCCTGTCCGGCCAACTGCTCGACACGCCCGCCGATTTCCGCGCCCGTATCGCCCATCAGCTTTCCGCCCATCTCCTTCAACGCGCCGACGCCCTCGCGCGCTGCGCCTTCCATGCGGTTCTGATCCATGTTTCTGCTCCCTTTGCTCGAAGCCCCTTGGGCGGTCAGACTAAGAACCGCTCAGGCATCGCTCCGTTCCATGTCCGGCACCGAACATCGCGCGTGACATTCGAGGCCGGCAAAGCGAGGCTGCGGCAAAGATCGAGGGGGGAAACGAAATGCACCGGAACCGCACCAAACCGCGCCTGGGGGGAGCGGCAGCCTTAGCGGCACTGCTCCTGCTGCTGGGAATTCCAGGCGCATTGGCCCAGACGCCGCCAGGGGCGAGTGAGATCGCGGCCTATACCGGCCTGCATAAGGCCGTGGCGGCAGGCGATGCGGCGGAGACCGCGCGGCTCCTCGCGACGAAGCCCGACCTCGAGGCGCGCGACGGCAATGGCCGCACCCCGCTGCACGTGGCGGCCTTCATGTCGAACCAGCCGATCGCGCAGGCCCTGGTGAAGGCCGGGGCCAATCCGAGGGCGCTCGACAACCAGCGGTACGACATCATCACAATCGCGGCCGTGAAGGACGATCCGGCCTTCATGCGCCTCGCCATATCGCTCGGCGGCGATCCCAAGGCGATCACCAGCCCTTACGAAGGCACCGCGCTGATCGCCGCCGCGCATCTGGGCCATGACGAAGTCGTGCGCGACCTCATCGCCGCCAAGGCGCCGCTCGACCACGTGAACAATCTCGGCTGGACGGCGCTGATCGAAGCGGTGATCCTCGGCGACGGCGGCAAGCGGCATATTGCGGTCGTCGAGGCGCTCGTGAAGGCCGGCGCCAATCCCAACATCGCCGACCGCTCCGGCGTCACGCCGCTTAAACACGCCACGCAACGGGGCTACGGAGCGATGGTGGAAATCCTGAAAAAGGCGGGTGGGACGTAGCGGCTAGCCGAGTTCGAAGGTCGTGATGCCGAAGATCTTCGGAAGCGGCAGATCGGGCGCGGGGCCGCGATACATGCGGGCGGTCTCGAAGACCGGCGAGAGATCGTGTCGTTCGACGAGATCGATCGCGTCGGCGTTCGGATCGGGGGGGTCGATGACGATGGCCTCGCCTTTCACCGTCGACGCGAGTGCGCGGAAGACGAGGTCGGCTTCCTGCGGCCCTTCGGCAAAGAGCGGGCCGATCTTGTGCCCCTCCCGGCAGGGCCTGATGACGCCGTAGCCGAGCACGTCGCCGCCGTCGATGAGCGCGTAGCCGGTGCGTCCGCCGCCGCGCGTCCAGTTGGCGACGAAGCTGTCGCGCGGAACCGGAAAGAACGCCCTGTCGTAATCCCGGATCGAGGGGAAAATGCCCTGCCCTATCCGCGCGAGCCTTGGATCGAGCGGCATGTCGGCGCGCGCAACGCCTTCGTAGCGGACGTTTCGGTGTGCCAGGACGAAGCCGGATTTTCGATAACTGTCCTGCTGCGCGATGACGCCGTCGAGCCCTATCGTCCGCTCGCCAAGGCGCGCCATGCCTGCCTGCCAGAGCGCCCATCCGATGCCGCGCCCGCGGAACTCGGGCCGGACGATGTAGAAGCCGAGGAAGCCGAACGTGTCATCGTAGGCCACCACGGAGATGCACCCGACCGGCTGTCCGTCGATCCGCGCCATGAGAAAGCCGGCGGGGTCGGTCTCATGGAAAGGTGCTGCGTCGTGCAGGCCGGGGTTCCAGCCCTCGCTCGCGGCCCAGTCGATCGCAAGCGCGAGGTCGTCGCGGCTCATGGTTTCGATGGTGAGGCCGGTCATCGGGCGCTCCGGTATGCCTGTGCGATCTATCCGTTCGGCGCGAAGGATGCGAATGAGCCGGTATAGACCTTCGCCCGCGGCGTCGCATAGCCGCCGATCTTCGAGGTGCGCAGTCCCAGCGCAGCCAGCCCCTCCGCCAGCTTCACGGCGGCCGACACGCCGTCCACGACGGGAATGCCGTGCGTCGCACTCAGGTGAGCCGCGAGATCGGCCATTCCGGCGCAGCCGAGCACGATGGCTTCCGCGCGGTCCTCGGCTTTCGCCAGCTCGATCTCCGCGCCGATCCGGGCCACGGCGTTGGATGCGGGATCGTCGAGTTCGAGAACCGGCACCTCGGTGGCGCGCACGCGGGCGCAGCGCCGGTCGAGCCCGTATTTCAGCAGGTTCGTCTCGATGGCCGCGATGGAGCGCGAGAGCGTGGTGATCACCGAGAAACGGTGACCCAGAAGGCTGGCGAAATGAAAGGCCGCCTCGCCGATTCCGATGACCGGCGCTGCGGCGGCGCTGCGGGCCGCCTCAAGCCCGGTATCGTCGAAGCATGCCACGATGTGCCCCGCGACGCCCTGCGCCTCGCCCTTGGCGATTTCGGCCAGCAGGCCGGGCACGCTGAACGCCTCGTCGTAATAGCCCTCGATCGAGACGGGTCCCATCTCAGGGTTCACCGCGATGATCTCGGTTCCCGATGCGGCGACCGCGCGAGCCGCCTCGCCGATGCGCGCCGTCATGCGGGCCGTCGTGTTGGGGTTGATGACGAGGAGGCGCATGAAGGTCTCTGCAATCCGTGATCGGGAAGTTCTACACCGAAGCGGGCTCGAGCCCCAATGGCCTCAGGCGCATGGTCATCGCCAAGGACTGGAGTTCGACTGATCGGTCCAGCTGATGCGAGGCTGGGATCTTCCCTAGACCATGCCCTTGCCCGCGTCCGAACCCCGGCCCGCCTGCCTCGCACGCATGTACATGATCGCGAGGAGCGCGACACCGATGACGAGGAAGGAGACGCCTGTCGTCACGGTGCCGAGTGCGTAGATCTCGGGCGTGGTCACGGTTGTGGTCAGCGCCTGCAGCTCGAGCGGGAGCGTGTTCTTCTCGCCGATGGACTGCGACGAGCGGGCGATCTCGTCCCAGGAGAGCGTGAAACCGAAGAGGCCGACGCCGACCAGCGACGGCAGGATGATCGGCAGGATGACGAAGCGGAAGGTCTGCCACGGCGTCGCGCCCTGGTCTCGCGCGGCCTCCTCCAACCGGCTATCGAAGCGGTTGAAAATCGCGAACATGATCAGCAGGCCGAACGGCAGAGTCCAGGTGAGGTGCGCGCCCAGGCCCGACGTGTAGAGGCCCATCGTGGTGCCGAAGCCCTCCGTCATCGATTCCGGTCCGAAAGTCTTCCAGGCATCGTCGATGATGCGAAACTGCAGTGCGATCCCGAGCGACGTCACGATGGAAGGAACGATCAGGCTCGCGACCGTGACGTAGAAAAGAAGGTTCTGAAACCTGAACCTTTTGCGGAAGGCGAGGCCCGCCAGGACCGAGAGCACGACCGTCAGCACCATCGCCGTGAGGCTCATGAACGCGGACCGGACGAACGCGCCCTTGATGTCGACGATGCCGCCACCGTTCCACAGCCTCTCGAACCAGTGCACCGAAAGGCCACGCAGGGGGAAGGTCAGGCCGCCCGTCGGCCCCTGGAACGAGAGCACGAAGATTGCGATCATCGGCCCGTAGAGGAACAGGACGAACGCACCGAAGAATGCCGCCAGCCAGTAGAACGAGGCGGGACGACCCTCGCGGACTGCTCCTTTGCTCGCAGCCATCTCAGAGCTCCTTGCGGATGTCGACGAAGCGATTGAGCGCCGTGATGATCAGCAGCGTGATCGCCAGCAGGATCACGGCGTTGGCCGCGCCGGGCGGAAACTGAAGCGCGTTGAGACGCGTCTCGATGATCTTGCCCGCCGACGCGATCTGCTGGCCTCCCATCACGCCGACCGTGACGAAGTCGCCCATCACGATCGTGACCACGAAGATGGAGCCGATGACGATGCCGGGCTTGGAGAGCGGAATGACGACGTTCCAGAGGGTCTGCCACCCTGTCGCGCCCGCGTCATAGGCCGCTTCCATGAGCCGCTTGTCGATGCGCGCCATGGAGTTGAAGATCGGGATCACCATGAAGAAGGTGAACAGGTGCACGAAGGCCAGCACCACGGCGAAATCGGAATAGAGCAGCCACTCGATTGGCTTATCGATGATGCCAATGCTGATCAGCGTCTGGTTGACGAGCCCGTTGCGTCCCAGCAGCGGGATCCACGAAATCATGCGGATGACGTTCGAGGTCCAGAACGGGATCGTGCAGATGATCGCCAGCGTCATCTGCATGGTGAGCGAGCGGACGTGGAAAGCCAGGAAGTACGCGATGGTGAAGCCGATCATGAGCGTGCACAGCCACACGATGAAGCAGAACTTCACTGTCGAGAGATAGGTCTTCAGGATTGTGCAGAGCTCGGGCATCTGGTCCCAGCAGCCCTCGAACGTTTCGACATAGCTGCGGACCGTGAAGACCGGACGATCTCGTAGTCGTTGTAATCCCAGAAGCTCACCAGCACGACGAAGGCGAGCGGGATGACGAAGAACACCGCGAACACCAACGCAAACGGCGCCGCCTGCGCCCAGGCGGGGATGGCGAAGGAGGTTGCGGGAGACTTCATCGCGGTCGATCCATCGTTTCTGAACCACCCTCCCCCCTGAGGGGGAGGGTGAAACCTTCGTCAGATCATCAAGCGGCGATGAACTCGTTCCACTTGCGGACCATGTAGTCGTTCTCGTCCATGACGGCGTTCCAGCAGGCAACGTTGCCCATGCGGTCGTCGTAGGAACCGCCGTCGCGCTTGGAGCCGGCCTTTTCGAGCAGCGAGCCATCCGGCGCCTTGATGTCGCCGATGGCGGCCTTGCCTTCCATCCAGAAGCCCCACTCGTCGGCCGTCATGTTGGCCTTCGCGGTGGAGAGAACGGCGGAGTAGTAGCCCTGGCGGTTGAGGTAGGCGCCAGCCCAGCCGGAGAGGAACCAGTTGACGAACTCATAGGCGAGTTCGGCCTTCTTGCCGGTGACGCCCTTGGACATGCAGAAGCCCGACGCCCAGGACCGATAGCCTTCCTTGAGCGGCTGGAACACGCAGGGAATGCCCTTCGAGCGCACGGCCGTGACGGCGGGGGACCACATCGACTGGATGACGGTCTCGCCCGAGGCCATCAGGTTCACGGACTCGTTGAAGTCCTTCCAGAAGGCGCGGAACTGGCCGGACTTCTTGGCCTCGGTGAGGACCTTCATGGTGAGGTCGATCTCGGCCTTGGTCATGTTGCCCTTGTCCGGGTACTTGTAGAGCCCGGCGGCTTCCACGACCATCGCGGCGTCCATGATGCCGATCGAGGGAATGTTGAGGATGGAGGCCTTGCCCTTGAACTCCGGGTTCAGCAGTTCCTTCCAGCTCTCGATCGGACGCTTGATCAGGTCCGGGCGGATGCCCAGCGTGTCGGCGTTGTAGACGGTCGGGATCAGCGTGACCCACTCGGTGACGCCCTTGGCGAACTTCGTGGAATTCGCGCCTTCGACGAACATCACCTTCTTGGGCGCGGTGCCCTGGTCGCCGATCTTCTTGCCGTTGGGCAGCTCGCCCTTGGTGAAGACGGGCGTGATGTTGTTGAACTGCTTGATCTTCTTGGCATCCATGCCGAGGATGTTGCCCGACGGGACGAGCTTCTTCAGCGAGAAGTACTCGGTGTCGAGAATGTCGAACGAGTTCGGCTGGGTGATGACGCGCTTGGTGACGTCGTCGGTCGTCGCCGAGATGTACTCGAGCGTGATGCCGGTGTCCTTCAGGAGCTGCTTGTTGATGTCGTCGGACTGGTTCACGGCGGTGCCGAGATAACGCAGAACCTTCTTCTCCTGCGACCAGACGGCGGGAAATCCCGTGATCGCGCCCGAACCGGCGGCGACGCCAACGGCAGCGCCCGCGGTCTTCATGACCGAGCGGCGTGAAATGCCTCCGGCCTTACCCTCTGAAATCTTTTTCATGACCCTCTCCTTCTTCGACAAAACCGGACCCGATCTCAGGCGCCGGGGGACAGACGGTGGATGTCCGACGCGGCCCAACCCACGGCGATCTCGTCGCCAGGATTGAAAGGGTCGGCATCAAAAGCGGCTTCGGTGATCTGGGCGCTGAGGTCGCTGACCCCTGCGGCTTCCAGACCCACCTGGACGTAGGTTCCCTGGTACTCAACCTCGCGGACCACGGCCGGAATCGAGCCGGCCAGATTTCCGGCCTCCGAATTGCGCGTAAGCACAAGCCGGTCTGCCCGCACGGCGATAGGGCCATTACCAAGATCGATGACGTTGTGGCCGCCGATGAACCGGGCGACGAAGGGCGTGAGCGGCGCGTTGAAGACGGCGCGGGGCGTGCCGGTCTGCTCGATGCGGCCATGGTTCATCACGACGATCAGGTCGGCCAGAGCCATGGCCTCGTCCTGCCCATGCGTGACGTGAATGAAGGTGATGCCGAGTTGCTTCTGCATCGCCTTGAGCTCGGCCCGCATCTTGATGCGCAGGAATGGGTCCAACGCCGAAAGGGGCTCGTCCAGAAGCAGGATCTGCGGTTCCGTGATCAGGGCGCGGGCCAGCGCCACGCGCTGCTGCTGCCCTCCGGAGAGTTGCGCCGGGAGCCGCTCCGCATAGGGCGCCATCGCCACGAGCTCGAGCAATTCCATGGCGCGAGCGCGGCGCTTCGTCTTTTCGACGCCCTTCATCTTCAGGGAGAAGGCGACGTTGTCGACGCAGCTCAGATGCGGAAACAGCGCGTAGCTCTGGAACATCATCGCGGTGCCGCGGCCCGCCGGCGGCAGCTCCGTCACATTCTGCGCGCCGAGGATGATGTCGCCCTCGGTCACGCTCTCATGTCCCGCGATCATGCGGAGCGTCGATGTCTTGCCGCAGCCGGAGGGGCCGAGAAGACAGCAATACGCCCCTGCTGGAACACGCAGGTCGATCGCGTCGACCGCAGTCGCGGCGCCATAGCGCTTCGTGACTTTGACGAGCTCTAGTTTTGATCCGTTCAAGCAGGCTCTCCTGTCGGAGAACCGGTTACAAGGCTCGTGCCAACTCGCCGCCGATGGCGAAAAGAACAGCAAAGCGGCGTGTTTAGAGGGAAGGCCGCTCCACGAAGCATCCGCCGGTCGGCCGGCGGTGTTCAGGTCCGCCTAAACTATGTGCAATCGGATACAATGCGTGCACCGGATCGTATACAAAACGACCGCGCCAACCATGACGGCTTATGGCAAATTAAAAGGATGACCGAAGCGCCTCCACAGAACCCGTCAAATGATGGCGCAGATGCCGGCGCGGACGCCCGGCCCGACCGCGCTGCTTCAATCGTCCATGCCGTCGTCGCGGCCATCATTGAACAGCGTTTGCCACCTGGCGCGAAACTGGCCGAGGACGAGCTTGGAGCGGCATTCGGGGTCAGCCGGACGATCGTGCGCGCCGCCTTGCGGATGCTGGCGCAGGACCGGGTCGTCGTGATCATCCCCAATCGCGGCGCGTTCGTGGCTTCGCCCAGCGTCGAGGAGGCGCGCCAGGTTTTCCATGCGCGGCGCGTGCTGGAAGCGGCGCTCATCAAGGACGCGGCTGCGAACTGCACGCCTGCCGACGTGGCCCGCCTCCGGCGACACCTTGATGATGAGGAAGCCGCCCTCGCCAGAGGCGACCGGCCGGCGGCCATACGCCTCTCCGGCGAGTTTCACCTGCAGATCGCCGGCATGGCGCAGCAGGACGTGCTGCTCAACTTCCTGCGCGAGTTGATCTCGCGAACCGCGCTTGCCATCGCCTTGTACGGTCGAACGCGCGACTCCACCTGCGGAACCCGGGAGCATGGCGAACTGCTGGCGACGCTCGCTCGCGGCGATGGCGAGACGGCGGCCCACCTCATGCACCATCACCTCGACCACGTGGAACGCGACCTTGAACTCGCGCTCCCGGCACGCGCTGTTCCAGACCTCGCGAGCGTTTTCTGGCGCAGTCCCGCTCGCGGCTAGCGACCGCTTTCCTCTTCACCCATCCGCCAATTGACGATGAGATAGCTCGCCATCGAGGCAATCATGGCCGCGAACAGGATGGAGCGAATCCAGAAGACGGAATCGGGAGGAAGGCTCATCGGATACCTCGATCATGCCAGCGGATGAGGGTGTCTAGCGCGGGCTGACCCATTGCGAATATCCGGTGGAGCACGCATGGCTTCCGCTTCATGCAGCAGCCTGCATAATGACGCCCCGCCGACGCGCGCCATTCCCTGCCTTGACTGGAGTACCCGATGAACGGAGCCGATCGACTTTGCGATACGCTGCTGGCCAATGAGGTCGACGTCTGCTTCGCGAACCCCGGGACGTCGGAAATGCATTTCGTCGCGGCGCTCGACCGCAAGCCGAACATGCGTTGCGTCCTCGGGCTGTTCGAGGGCGTGGTGACCGGCGCAGCCGACGGCTATGCGCGGATGGCGGACAAGCCCGCCGCGACGCTGCTGCATCTGGGGCCGGGCCTCGCCAACGGCCTCGCCAACATGCACAACGCGCGGCGCGCCCGCACGCCGATGCTGAACGTGGTGGGCGACCACGCCTCCTATCATCTCCAGCACGACGCGCCGCTGACCAGCGACATCGAGAGCCTGGCGCGGCCGATGTCGCACTGGGTCGGCAGGGTGACGTCGCCGCAGGAAATCGAGGAAAAGACCAACGCGGCCTACGTCGCGGCGATGCGCCTGCCCGGCGTGGCAACGTTGATCCTTCCCGGCGACAGCGCCTGGGGCGACCTGGCGGACACAGGCCCGGCACGCCCAGCGAACCTGCCGGCCCAGCCGATGCCCGGCACGGAAACCATCATCGAGGTGGCCAAGGCCCTGCACTCGGGCAAGCGGGTAGGCCTGCTCCTCACCGGCAAGGCGCTGCGCGCGCCGGCCCTGCGGCTTGCGGGGAGGATCGCCCAAGCCACCGGAGCGCGCATCTTCGCGCAGACGTCGAACGGCCGGATCGAGGGCGGCCGCGGCCGGGTCAGTGTCGCGCGTGTGCCGTATCCCGTCGACCTCGCTCTCGACTTCCTCCGGGATATCGACGTGCTGGTGCTCGTCGGCTCCCAGGTGCCGGTCGCGTTCTTCGCTTATCCGGGGAAGCCGGGACGGCTGATCCGGGACGATTGCGACGTGCTGACGCTTGCCGAACCGGGCCAGGATCTCCACGGGGCGCTCACCGGGCTGGCCGATGAATTGGGAGCCCGCACCGATCTCGCCGAGCGCCCCGCCGCGCCGCATGACCCGCTGCCGACCTCAGGAACGCTCGATGCAGATGCAGTAGCCAGCATCGTGGCGGGGATGCTGCCGGACAATTCCATCATCTGCGACGAAGCGATCACCTCGGGTCGGAACTTTCACGCTCTGGTGCAGGACGGCCCGCAGCACGACTACCTGCAGATCACCGGCGGCGCGATCGGCATCGGCATTCCCATGGCGACGGGCGCCGCCGTTGCCTGCCCCGGCCGCAAGGTCATCGCGATGCAGGCGGACGGCAGCGGCATGTATACGGTGCAGGGTTTATGGAGCCAGGCACGCGAGAACCTCGATGTGCTCACGATCATTCTCTCCAACAGAGCCTACGCAGTCCTGATCGGCGAAATGCGCAATGTGGGCGTGAACCAGTTCGGCGCGAATGCCAGCCGCATGCTGAAGCTCGACAAGCCTGATCTGGACTGGGTTTCGATGGCGCGGGGCATGGGCGTCGAGGGCGGGCGAGCCGACACGATCGAGGCTTTCACGGCGCTTATGAAGGCCGGCCTGTCGCGTCGCGGCCCATTCCTCATCGAGGCGGTAATCTAGCGGCTGAGCACGACATGTGACGGTCTAAACGATCCAAGGTGCTGCTTAGCCTACATTTTGAGCGGCTTTGCAGGGGTTTATTGCAGCACCAATGGTGCGGGGGCTTGCCGGAACACCCCTGAACAAGCAGTATCGCGCCAACTCCGTCCAGGGCATACCGGGCCGGAGAGACGTTACTTATGACTGTGCTATCGCACAAAGCGAAGCGTGGTCCCCCTGGGAGGAAAGATTGATGTTGAATAGACGCGACTTTTTGAACGTGACTCTGGCCGGCGTTTCCGCTTCCGCCCTCGGCTTTGCGGCAGGTACGGCGAACGCGCAGACGGTCGAGCAACTCCAGATTTTCGTTCCGGCGGCCCCTGGCGGCGGCTGGGACCAGACCTCCCGCACCATGGAGCAGATCCTTCGCTCCGAAAAGCTGATCGGCACCGCGCAGATCACCAACGTTGGCGGTGCAGGCGGCGTCGTGGGCTTGCCGCAGTTCGTCAACCAGTGGAAGGGCCGTCCCAACGCGCTGATGGTCGCAGGCATGGTGATGGTCGGCGCGATCATCACGAACAAGTCCGCGCTCAAGCTGACCAACGTGACCCCGATCGCGCGGCTGACCGGCGAGTTCGAAGTCATCGTGGTTCCGCCCAGCTCGCCGTTCAAGGACGCGAAGGATCTGGTCGCGGCGCTGAAGGCGGACGCAACCAAGGTTCCGGTTGCCGGCGGCTCGGCCGGCGGCACCGATCACATCCTGTTCGGCCTTCTCGGCAAGGCGGCCGGTGTTGAAGCCAAGGGGCTCAGCTACGTCGCGTTTGCAGGCGGCGGACCGGCCCAGGCCGCGCTGCTGGGCGGCCACGTGGCGGCGGGAATCTCGGGCTACGGCGAGTTCGCCGAGCAGATCAAGGCGGGCAAGCTGCGCGCCCTGGCGATTTCGGCCGACAAGCGGCAGCCGGGTATCGAGGTTCCCACGCTCAAGGAGCAGGGCATCGACATCGAGCTCTTCAACTGGCGCGGCGTTTTCGCCCCTCCCGGCGTCACCGACCCACAGAAGGCCGCGATGGTCTCGCTGATGGAAACGATGGCCAAGAGCAAGGCCTGGCAGGACGAGTGCGCCAAGCGCGACTGGACGAGCATTCCGCTCTTCGGCGACGCCTATGGCCGCTTCGTCGAGAACGAGACGAAGCGTATCGAAGCCATCCTCACGGATCTCGGCCTCGCCTGATCCAGCGCAAGAAAGTTCACCGGCCATGCCCCATACTCAACGCTCCACGCTGGCATGGCCGGAAACTTTCATAGGCATCGGCCTGCTTGCCTTCGCCGGCCTCGTGACCTGGCAGACCGCCACGATGGCGGTCTCGCCGATGTATTCCAAGGTCGGACCGCGCGTCTTCCCCTATATGACGGCGGCGGGCCTCGCGCTGATGGCGCTCTTCATGCTTGTCGAGGGCATTCGCGGCGGCTGGCAGCCGGATGACGAGGCGGAGGTGCCCGTCGAATGGCGATCCACGCTGTTCGTCGTCGCCGGTCTCATCGCCAACGTGCTCCTGATCGTGCCGCTTGGCTTCACCGCGGCCTCGACCGTCCTGTTCACGCTGGTGGCCTATGGCTTTGGCAGCCGGCAACCACTACGCGACGCGGCGATTGGCTTCACCTTCGCCATGATTTCATATTTCGGCTTCGCAAAGGCTCTCGGCGTCAATATCGGCGCAGGCTTCTTCGAACGGCTGCTCGGAGCCTGACACGATGGATAGTCTCAACCAGCTCATGGCCGGTTTCGGCGTAGCCCTCACGCCGGTGAACCTGATGTGGTGTCTCGTCGGCACCACGCTCGGCACCGCCATCGGCGTGCTGCCGGGCCTTGGACCGGCGCTGACCATCGCGCTGCTGCTACCGATCACGTTCAAGGTCGATCCGACCGCCGCGTTCATCCTCTTCGCCGGCATCTATTACGGCGCGATGTATGGCGGCTCGACGACGTCGATCCTGCTCAATACGCCCGGCGAGAGCGCGACCATCGTCACAGCGCTCGAAGGCAACAAGATGGCCCGATCGGGCCGCGCCGGGGCGGCATTGTCGACCGCGGCAATCGGCTCGTTTGTCGCCGGAACGGTCGGCACGATCGGCATCACCTTCATGGCCCCGGTCGTGGTCGATTTCGCGCTGCGATTTGGACCCGCGGAGTATTTTTCGCTGATGGTCCTGGCGTTCGTCACGGTTTCCGCCGTGCTCGGATCGTCGGCCGTCCGTGGCCTCACAAGCCTGTTCTTCGGCATCTTCCTTGGCCTGATCGGCATAGACCTGCAGACGGGCCAGGCTCGCTTCACCTTCGGCCTCGACGAATTGCTTGACGGCGTGAATGTCATCATCGTCGCGGTCGGGCTCTTCGCGGTGGGCGAGACGCTCTATGTCGCCGCGCGGCGCTATGCGGGCCGCGACGAGATCATTCCGCTCAAGGGATCGCTCTACATGACGCGCGAGGAGTGGTCGCGATCGTGGAAGCCGTGGATCCGGGGCACGCTGGTCGGCTTCCCGATCGGAGCCATGCCGGCTGGCGGGGCGGAGGTTCCGACCTTCCTGTCCTATTGGATGGAGAAGCGCCTCTCCAAGCATCCCGAGGAATTTGGAACGACAGGCGCCATCGAGGGCGTCGCGGGGCCGGAGGCCGCCAACAACGCTTCGGCGGCGGGCGTGCTCGTGCCGATGCTGACCTTGGGCCTGCCGACTTCCGCGACAGCAGCCATCATGCTTTCCGCGTTCCAGAGCTATGGCATCAACCCCGGCCCGCTGCTTCTGCAGACGCAGCCCATGCTGGTCTGGGGCCTCATCGCCAGCCTCTACATCGCCAATGTGATGCTGCTGGTATTGAACCTGCCGTTGATCGGCCTGTGGGTGCGTATCCTGAAGGTTCCCGCGCCGCTGCTCTATGGCGGCATCCTGGTGTTCGCGACGATCGGCACCTACGGCATCTCGAATTCGCCCATGGATCTCGTGCTGCTCTACCTTATTGGCGGCGTAGGCTTCCTGATGCGCCGGTTCGATTTCCCGACCGCGCCTGTCGTGATCGGGATGATCCTGGGGCCATTGGCGGAGCAGGAATTCCGCCGCGCCATGACGATCTCGGCGGGTGACTACACGGTGTTCTTCACTCACCCCCTTTCCGCGACGCTGCTGGCGCTGGCCTTTATCGGCCTCGTTGGGCCGAAGATCTACGGCCTGATCACCCACCGGCTGCGGCCGGGCCCCGAGCACGTGCCCGGCGACGCGTGATATTTTCTGCGCTGGGTGGTTCCCCCACCCAGCGGAGCTTCTATGCTGAAGCATGATGCTTTCGCTCCGCCTCCTCGACGCGCTGACCCATGGCCCAAAGCACCCGAATGAGGATGCCCATGGCATTCTCGGCGACACGGCATGGGTGATCGACGGCGCGACGGGGGTCGGTCGCGGACCCGACCTGCTGCAGCCAACCGGCGCGGCATGGCTTGCGGGCACGTTGTCCGATCTCATCGCGACGCATTCGCCGCATGCTCCTGACATCGGCACTCTGCTGGATCGTGCCTCGAAGGGCGTGACCGAGGCCTTCGAGCAGACCGTCGCCGGAGCCTTGCTGGACCTGCCAGACCACCCCAGCGCGTGCATCGGCCTGGTGCGGCTTCTGGACGGCCGCCTCGATATGGCATGTATCGGCGATATCAGCGTGTTGCATGCCGGTGCAGACGGCGACGTCCATCTTTTCACGGACCACGCCGTCGAGGCTTTCGGCGCACGCACGCTCGAGGCGCTGAAAGCCGTTCGCGAGCGCTACCCCGATGAGGATCCCTGGCCCCATATCCGCGAGCAGGTGCGGGTCAACAGGCTGATGGCGAACCAACCCGGCGGCTATGGCGTCGTACACCCGACCCTGCCCTGGATCGACCGCGTGCACCGGGCCGAGCGCACGGTGAGGGCGGGAGACAAGCTCCTCCTGGCGAGCGACGGCTTCTGGCGGCTGGTCGATCACTTCGAGCTTTACAGCCCGGCTTCGCTGGTGACCGCGGCTGCCGGGCATGGGCTTGCCCCGCTGGTGGATGCGCTGCGCCAAGCCGAGAAGGCGGACCCAAGGGGGTCCAAGGCACCCCGCGTCAAGCAGCACGACGATGCAACCGCGGTTCTCCTCACGATCGAGGAGCAGGCCGTCGAGTGATACCAGTGTAGAACCAGTGATTGACCAATTGCGCCATTTTGCCTAGCACTATTGCGAGATGGCGGCCCCGACCAAGAGCAGCCCGCAGAACAGCCGGAGGACAATCCATGTCGATCGTGAAGACTATCGCCGCCGTCGCGGCAGCCGCGTTTTGGGCCCTGCCCTCGCAGGCGGGCGCGGGAGAGCTCAAGTTCTGGAGCTGGCGCAATGAAGACAAGGCGGTATACGCCGATCTGATCAAGGATTTCAATAAGCTGCACCCTGATGTGAAGGTCACGTTCGAAGGCTTCGAGCCCCAGAACTACGCCACCGTGCTCTCGACGGCCCTTGCGGCCGACAAGGGTCCTGATGTCATGATGGTGCGTGCCTACGGTGCGTTCGAAGCCGTCGCCAAGCCGGGATACCTGCTGGAGCTGAACGAGACGAACGTCCCCGGGATCACGAAATTCCCGGCGCCCGCCCTCAAGGCCGAGACCCTGCGCTCGGACGGTAAGATCTACGCGGTGCCTTTCGCCTCGCAGACGATGCTCATCGTCTACAACACCGAGCTGTTCGCCAAGCATGGCGTGAAGGTCCCCGAGACGTGGGACGACCTGATCGAAGCCAGCAAGAAGCTGAAGGCGGCCGGCGTGATCCCGTTCGGCAACGGCACCGCGACCGCCTGGCAGAACGAGACGATCGTGGGCGCGCTGCTCTCCTCCATGCTGGGCAAGCAGTTCGAGGCCGACATCCTGAGCGGCAAGGCCGACTTTACCGACAAGCGCTTCGTCGACGCGCTCGCCAAGCTGCAGGCGCTGGCGAAGGACTATTTCGCGCCGAGCTACGAGGGCATCGATTACGCCTCCTCGCAGCAGCTCTTCTCCTCGGGCGCGGCGGCGATGTTTGCCGGCGGCTCGTTCGAGGTTGCGCCGTTCCTGAAGGCGAACCCGGCCCTGAAGCTGGACGTGTTTGCTTCGCCGGTCGCCAAGAAGGGTGACGAGCGTCTGGTGGCGATGTTCCTGGATGGCGGCTATGCCGCGAACGCCAAGTCCGCCAACAAGGCCGACGCCCTCAAGTTCATCAACTTCGTGGCCTCGAAGGACTTCGGCGACAAGTTCGCCAACGCGCTGAGCAACCTCTCGCCGATCCCCGGCGTGACGTTCAAGGACCCGACGCTGGCCAAGGTGGCCGAGCTGAACAAGAACTCCATGGGCTACCTGATGCTGGTGCATTTCCGGTACCAGGAGCCCTCGGGCTCGGTCCTGGTGCAGGCCGCCGTGCAGAAGCTGCTCGCTGGCAAGCAGACGCCGGCCGAGGCTGGCGCCGAGATCACGAAGGGCATCGCCACCTACTACGCGCCGTTCAAGAAGTAACCGGTCCGCCCGGAGCGCAGGTCAGCGCTCCGGGCCGCCCCCCGGCCCCGTGGGCGGAGCCTCGCACCCTGAGCCCACATCCGGAGCCTCACACGCATGTCGGCTAACCTGGAATGGCCCACGAAGCGGAAGATCTGGGTCACATTCCTGATCGTGCCGCCGCTGGCCTTCATGACGGCCTTCGTGGTGCTGCCGATCATCTCGGCGATGGTCTACGCGTTCTATGACTGGCAAGGCCTGAAGCGGGCCGACTTCGTCGGCATCCGCAACTTCGTCGACGTCATCGCGCGGGAACCATGGGCGCCGGTGACATGGCGCGCCTTCGGCCACAACGTGCTCGTCTTCGTCACGCTGATGCTGATCCAGAACGGCTTCGGCTTTCTGCTGGCCTATGCCCTCTCGCGCCAGCTCTACGGGCACCGCTTTCACCGCGTCGCCGTGTTCCTTCCCGTGATCCTGTCGAGCGTCATCGTGGCGCTGGTCTGGAAGCAGTTCCTGCATCCCGGTATTCGGCCTGCTCAACAAGACGCTGAGCCTCGCCGGATTCGGCATGGTCACGACGCCGTGGCTCGGCCTGAGCGAGACGGCGCTCTGGGCGCTGACGCTCGTCAATGCCTGGCACTGGGTCGGCTTTCCGACGCTGGTCTTTCTGGCCGGCATACAGCGCATTCCGCCCGACATCATCGAGGCGAGCCGCATCGACGGCGTGAACGAGTGGCAGCTCGTTACGCCGCATCGTCTGGCCGCTGGTCGCGCCGAGCGCCACGGTCGTGTTCATCCTGCTGTTCATCGGCGCGTTCAACTGGTTTGAGCTTCCCTACCTGATGGTGGGGCTGGAAGGCTCGCCCTACGGCTCGACTGACGTCCTGGGCCTCTATTTCTACCGCACCGCGTTCGGCAACCAGAGTTCGGGCGTCCAGGACTTCGGACACGGTTCGGCGCTGGCCGTGCTGATGTTCGTGTTCATCGCGGCGATATCGGCGGTCTGGACCATTCGCCTGCGCCGGCGCGAGATCGAGCTGTCATGACGCGCGCTACGATCAGCGAGGAAAACAAGCAGGCGCCGAGCGGCGGGATGACCGCGACGCTGCTGCAGATCCTGCTCGTCGCCAACAGCTTCATCATGATCTTCCCGATCCTCATGATGATGGCGTTCGGCTTCAAGAGTACGGCGGAGATCTTCAGCAGGCCGTTCGCCCTGCCCGACTTCACGAATATCAAGAACTTCGTCACCGTGCTCACGGAGACGAGCTTCTTCGCCTATCTCGGCAATTCGCTCCTGATCACCGGCAGTTCCATCGCCGGCATTCTGGTGCTGGGCACGATGGCCGCCTATGGGCTGGCCCGGTACAGTTTCCGCGGCAACATCGCGATCTACCTGTTCTTTCTCGCCGGCCTGATGGTGCCGCTGAAGCTCGCGATCATTCCGCTCTTCATCCAGATGCGCGATCTCGACCTGCTCGATACGCGGCTCGGCCTGATCATCATCTATATCGCCATGGGCCTGCCGTCGGCGGTGTTCATTCTCAGCGGCTTCCTTCGCACCCTGCCGAGCGAACTGGAGGACGCCGCGCGGATAGACGGCGCGGGCGATGCACGCATCATGTGGTCGATCATGCTGCCGCTGACCCGGCCCGCCATGGTGATCGCGGCCATCCACAACGCGGTGCCGATCTGGAACGACTTCTTCTTCCCGCTCGTCTTCATCCAGACCGATGCGCGCAAGACCCTGCCGCAGGGCCTGACCGCGTTCATGGGCGAATATACGACGAACTGGGGCGTGCTGTTCGCGGGGCTGACGCTGTCCGCCCTGCCTATCACCATCGTCTACATCCTGCTCTCCAAGCAGTTCATCCAGGGCATGACCTCGGGCGCTGTGAAATGAAGGCGATTCAGAAAGGCTCGCTGATCGTGTCGTGCCAGGCTCGGGCCGACAATCCACTCCACGGCCCCGTTTTCATGGCGGCCATGGCGCAGGCGGCGGATCAGGGCGGCGCGGGCGCGATCCGGGCCAACGGAGCGGCCGACATCGCGGCCATCAGGCGCGTCACGGACCTCCCCATCATCGGCATCGTAAAGCACTGGCGCGAGGGCGTGCCGGTCTACATCACGCCCGATTTCGCATCGGCGAAGTCGGTGGCGGGCGCTGGCGCCGACATCATCGCGATCGACGCGACGCCGCGATTCAGGGGCGGAGAGGATCTGGCTGATCTGATTGCGCGCATCCGGGACGATCTCCGGCTCCCGGTCTTCGCCGACATCTCGACCGTGGAGGAAGGCGTTATGGCAGAGAGCCTCGGCGCGACCTATGTCGCGACGACGCTTGCCGGCTATACCGAGGAGACCGCATCGCCGCGAGAGGCTGGACCGGACTTCGGGCTGATCGAGACGCTTGCCCGACGGTGCACGGCGCCCGTCATCGCCGAGGGGCGGTTCGATAATCCCGAACTCGCTGCCGAGGCGCTGGCGCGCGGCGCCCATGCGGTCGTCGTCGGCACGATGATCACCAACCCGCGCGAGATCACCAAGCGCTTCGCCGCCGCGCTTGGCCCGGCATCCTGAGCATGGGCGCCCGGGTCGGCCTTGGCATTGACGCAGGAGGCAGCGCGACGCGGTGGGTGCTGAGGCGGGACGGCGACGAGCAGCCCCTTGCCTCGGGCGAAGCGGGGCCGGCGTCGGGCCACCTCTTCGACTCCGCAGTGCGAGAGCGTTCGCTGGCCTCGTTCGGGCAACTTATCGCCGATGTCGGCCGCGTGGCGCGCCCCGACTGCATCGCCGCCGGAGTTACGGGTCTCGGTGCGGGCACCCCGCCCGCCCTAACCTATGCCGCTATCCTCTCGGAAGGTCTGGGAACACCGCCTGAAGCCATCGCCATAGGCGACGACATGTGGATCGCCTACCGCTCCTTGTTTGCACCGGGCGAAGGCGGACTCGTCTATGCCGGAACCGGTTCGGTCGGCTACGCGATCGGCGTCGATGGGCTGGCGCTCAAGGTTGGCGGCTACGGGATCCTGATCGACGACGCCGGCTCCGGCTTCTGGATCGCACGAGAGGCGATAAGACGCGTTCTCCGGGCGCGCGACGAGAACCCGGACGTGCGATCCGTCCTTGCCGACCTGCTCTATGAGCGTATCGGCGGATCAGGCTGGCCTGTGATCCGGGAGGCAGTCTACGGGGGGGATCGCGGGGTGATTGCAGCGCTGGCTCCCGTGGTCGCGCGCGCCGCCGATGCAGGCGACACGGAGGCGGCGGCCATCCTTGCGGAAGCCGGCGTCGAGCTTGCGCGGATCGGAGCAATTCTGGGCCGGCGGGGCGGGTTCTCTCAGGTCGCACTCATGGGCGGCGCGGCAGCCCTCCACGCCGAGATATTTGCGTCCTTCGTGGTTGCCCTACCTCCTGAAATGACCGGCCGTCTGGCTCGTGCAAATGTCGCCGACATGGCCGCACAGCTCGCATTGGCGGGCGTCGCGCCGCCACCCAACTCCTGAACGAGCCGAGCGGGAACTGGCGCCGCCTGCCGGGGTTGAAGCGTGCGTTCACCCAGGAGGACCGACCCATGGCAACCAAGCAGAGAACTCTCGAAGACCTCTTCCTCGAGACCCTCAAGGACATCTACTCCGCCGAGAAGCAGACCCTCCGGATGCTCCCGCGCATGGCGAAGGCCGCGGAATCCGACGAGCTGCGCAGGGCGCTCGAAACCCATCGGGACGAGACGGAAGGCCAGGTCGAGCGGCTCGAGCAGATCTTCGAGATCATCAAGAAGCCCGCACGCGCCAAGACATGCGAGGCGATGCAAGGGCTGATGGAGGAAGGCAAGGAGATCATGGAAGATTTCAAGGGCACGGAAGCCCTGGACGCCGGCCTGCTGTCCGCCCAGCAGGCGGTGGAGCACTACGAGATTTCCCGTTACGGCACCTTGAAGAGTTGGGCCGGGCAACTCGGCATGCAGGACGCCGCAAAGCTCCTCGACCAGACATTGCAGGAAGAGAAGAAGACCGACGAACTCCTGAGCCGCATCGCCGAAGCGATGGTCAACCAGAAGGCCGCGTGAAGTCGCCGGGGAGCGCGGGCTCTTCGCCGGAGCTCCTCACGATCCCTTTTGGCGCGCCTCGCGGCCGAGCCTCTCCAGGATCTCCGCAATTTCCGTCCAGTGGAAGCGCAGCGCCGTCTCGCCGTCCTCCGTCAGCCCGAACGAGGGCAGCGACCAGTCGTCGTTGGCTGCGTCGCGGCGCTGAGCCAGACCCATCAGGCGCAGGTTCTCGTAGACCCGCAGCGTCCGCGCATCCTGGGGCACGACGCCCCCGCCCGCCAACGCGACGAGCGCCATGACATCGCGGTCATCGATCAATTCGCCAGGGATGATCTCGATAGGCATGCGGCACTCCCGTTTCGCGACGAGGTGTAACGGCATTGCCGGGCGATTCAAGGGCAGGGCTCACTCGGCTCGACGACCATGCTCACGCATGGTGGCGAGCCATGCCGCGCGTGTACCCTCGGATGCACTTCCGACGCCTCCGATCAGGGTTTCGCGGACAGGCCTGATTCCAACGAAGTTCAAGATGCTCCGCTTCAGGCCGCGCACGCCGTGGGCGAAATAGAACCAGCGGTATGCGAACGCCGGCATCCCCATCGTGACGACGATCCGGGCGGAGCGCCCGGCGAGCAGCTTCTTGGGCAATCCTCTCTCCTGGTACGCGAAGGCGACACCCGGGCGGAAGACCTGCTCCAGAAACAGCTTCACGAGGCCGGGCATCGTTCCCAGCCAGAGCGGGAAGATGAGAACGATGTGCTCGGACCAACGCAGGGCGTTGGCCGCATCCTCAAGCGAGGGTGGAACATGTCCACTCTCGAAATCCGATTGGGTCCGCAGAACAGGTACCTCGAGGTGGGCCAGTTCGATCGAGCGGATTTCGTGTCCGGCGCCTTCCGCCCCTTCTCGATAGGCTGCGGCAAGCGCATTACATAAATGCCCGCCGGCCGGGTCGGGATGGCCCTGCAGGATGAGAATGCGACTGGCCAAATGCGCCTCCCTTGCATCGAGGCTCGATTGTAGCAAGGCCGTGATCCGGGATCACACAAGCCTGGACATTTATCGCTTCCGCCCTTGTTGCTTCTATTTGGCGGAATCGTCGAGCCTAAGCTTGGAAACTCATTGTTTAGTTCTTGAACATAGCAAATGCAGGGAAATGCATCCAGACTAGCTACATTCCGTCAGTTTTACGCGTGTCATAAACTGAATGCCCTTGCATCCGGTACAACCCTCACTTCCGGGGCAATAGGGCCTACTGCATACTTTAGTCGAACGATCGAGGCGCATTCCATGCCTGATAAGCAAAGTCAGTCGCCGAGACATCCAGGGATGCCCATGACCGATGCTACATTCGATCTGATACGACAGGCCGCAAGCCATGAGGGGCGGATCTTCGTCAACGACGCGGATGAGACCGGACTCGCACTCGCCATCGAACTTCTTGCGCGGGGCCTGATCGTGCAAATCGTCGGCGATATGACGGGGCCCGACAAGGGCCAGTGGTACGAGATGACGGCGACGGGCTGGGATCTGTATTGGCGCAAGCAGAAAAGCCGGACCTTTGGCGGCGCGGGGCGGCAGGGCCAATCCTTCGCGAGCAAATGAAGACAGAAGATGTGCGCTGGTAAACCTCGGCGCACGTATCACGGGCAGCTTTTCCTTGCTCCCGACAACACCAGCATAGTTTGCCCCATAGCGGGCAGCCCCTGCCATCATTTACGCCAGCACGCCTAACGTTCAGTCGCGTTCTAATTTCAGCAACGGACTTTCCAAATCTTGGCGCTATGGGGCACGCTCGGCCTGTGGTGTAATCCCTCGACACATTGCAGCGGCGGCCGCGGAGCGTCCCGGTCGTCTGTCTTCAAGCGCGGAAGGGGAGCGTGATGACAGGGATCGATCGCAGGACATTGTTGAAGACCGCGGCCGCAGCGACGGCAGCTGCGGGCGGACTGGTTAGCGTCGGCGCGTCCGCGCAGGGCAAGCCCGTGGTGAACATGCAGCTTGGCTGGCTGTTCTCCGGCAACCAGATCGGCGAGGTCTGCGCCAAGGCGATGGGCTTCTACGAGCAGGAAGGCATCGAGCTGAAGTTCCAGCCGGGCGGACCGAACATCGACGGCGTCGCGGTAGTGGCGGCTGGCCGGTTCGAGGTCGGACAGGTTTCGTCCAGTCCGTCGCTGATGCTGGCGGCTTCGCAGGACCTTCCGGTCATCTGCTTCGCCACTGGCGCGCAGGAACACCCTTATGCGTTCTTCTCCTTGAAGAAGAACGCCGGTCCGCGAGCCCAAGGATCTCATCGGCAAGAAGGTCGGCATCCAGGCCACGGGCGTGATCCTGCTGCGCGCGTTGCTGGCCAAGAACAAGATCCCCGAGAAGGATGTGACCATCGTCACCATCGGCGCGGACATGGCGCCGCTGATGACCGGCCAGGTCGATGTCGTGACGGGCTGGCTTACCAACACGACCGCACTCAAGGTGCTGGGCGACCAGCGCGTCGACATGCGCCTGTGGGATACGGGCGTGAAGCTTTACGCCCTGCCCTATTACGCGACGGCGACGACGCTCAAGACGAAGGCGGACGTTCTCGCCAAGTTCCTCCGCGCGAGCGGCAAGGGCTGGGCCTATGCCAGCGCCAATCGCGACAAGGCCGTGGAACACCTCGTCAAGGAATTCCCGAACCTCGTCGCGGCCGACGAGCGCGAGGCGCTCGACGTGATGCTGCAGTACAGCTTCACCGCCGAAGACGGCGCAGGAAGGCTGGGGCACGATGGATCCGGCCGTCTGGCAGGATCAGATCGACCTCTATGCGGAACTGGGCCAGTTCTCCAAGCGCACGCCGAAGCTGGACGAGGTCATGACGATGGACATCCTCAAGATGACCGCCAGCAGCCGCCCGAAGATCGGCTGAGCCGTGACGCTCCAGGGCCATGCGGCTGGCGCCGCCGCAACCGCGTTTCCTAGGGCCGCGATGGCCGGCGGCAGCGGCGCGGCGGTTTCATGCCGGAACGTCACCGTGCGGTTCGTCACCGACCGCCGCACGGTCACGGCGCTGGAGAACGTGTCCTTCCAAGTCGAGCAGGGCGGGTTCCTCAGCCTGCTCGGCCCGTCGGGCTGCGGCAAGTCCACTCTGCTGCGCGTGGTCGCCGACCTCGTCCCGCCTACGAGCGGCGCCGCGTCCGTGCTTCGGCATGACGCCGCAGGAGGCGCGGACCGGCCGCTCGCTCGGCTTCGTGTTCCAGGATGCCGCGCTGCTGCCCTGGCGCACCGCGCTTCAGAACGTCGAACTGCCGCTTGAGGTCGGCGGCTCCCGCACGCTGCTCGCCCAAGGCGCCGACGCCGCGCGAACTGCTCAAGCTGGTGGGGCTGGAAGGCTGGGAGAACAGCTTCCCGCACGAACTCTCCGGCGGCATGCGCCAGCGCGTCTCCATCGCCCGCGCGCTGCTCGGCGGCCCGCGCCTGCTGCTGATGGACGAGCCGTTCGGCGCGCTCGACGAGATCACGCGCGACCGCCTGAACGAGGAGCTGCGGCGCATCTGGCAGGAGACGGGCACGACCATCCTGTTCGTCACCCACTCGGTCTACGAGGCGACGTTCCTCGGCGAGCAGGTGCTGGTGCTGGCCGCCAATCCCGGCCGCGTCAGCGAACTGCGTCGACATCGACCTGCCGCGCGGACCGCGACGCTGACGCATCCGCGAGACGCCGAACCCTTCGTGCGCGATCGCGGCCCGGTCTGCGCGACTGCCTGGGGAGGGGCGCATGACCAGCACCACCGACCTGACCGCCGCCGAAGCAGGCGTCAACGTGCAGTCGCTCGACCGCGAAGTGCCGGGCTCGCAGGTTGACATCGCGGCCGCCGAGGCCGCTTACGCGAAACAGAAATACCGGGAGAAATGGCGGCGCCGGCTGCTGCCGGCGGCAGGCATCGTCGCCGCTGCTCGGGCTCTGGGCGGCGCTCGTCTACATCCTCAAGGTGCCGCCCTTCATCGCGCCCTCGCCCGTCGCTCGTCGCGGCGACGCTGTACGCGAAGTTCGGGCTGCTGATGGCGAACCTGCTGCCGACCGCGATCGAGGCGATCGCCGGCTTCCTGCTCGGCAACGTCGCCGCGATCATCATCGCCACGACCTTCGTGCACAAGAAGATCATGGAGGAGGCCTTCTTCCCGATCGTCGTGATGATCAACACCATCCCCGTCGTCGCCAAGGCGCCGATCCTGGTGCTGCTGCTCGGCAACGGCATGGAGCCGAAGATCGCCATCGCAGCGCTGATCTGCTTCTTCCCGACGCTGGTGAACATGGTGCGCGGGCTCGAAGCGGTGAACCCGCAGGCGATGGAACTGATGCGCGTGCTCTCGGCCTCCAAGACCGAGGTGTTCTTCAAGCTGCGGCTGCTCAACTCGCTGCCCTACCTGTTCTCCGCGCTGAAGATCGCGGCATCGACGTCGGTGATCGGCGCGATCGTCGGCGAGTGGATCGGCTCCACCAACGGCATCGGCGCGCTGATCATCCAGGCCACCTACGCCTTCGATTCAGCGCTGCTCTACGCCACCGTGATCGTGGGCTCCTGCTTCTCCATGCTGTTCTTCCTGGTCATCACGCTGGCCGAACGGCTCGTGGTCCGCTGGCAGGCCCCCACCGGCCACTGACCTCAATCCAGGACAACCATCCCGCTGGGAGGGACCGATGACCGAACTCGACCGCATCGAAGAAAAGCCCGGAACCGCCAAGGTGGTCGCCCGCACCGACGTGGTGGTGGTCGGGCGGCGGCCCGGCCGGTTTCGCGGCCGCGCTCGGCGCGCGCCGCGCAGGGCTGCTCGGTGACGCTCGTCGAGCGCTACCCCTATCTCGGCGGCCTCGCCTCGGGCGGCATGGTGCTGGTGCTCGACGACATGACACAATGGCGACGAGATCACCGTCACCGGGCATCTGCATGGAGATGATCGACCGCATGGCGCAGGTCGGCGCCGGCCGTCTATCCCGCCGCCGGAGGACCGCCGGCAGGACTGGGACGATGTACCAGAAATGGGCGCGCTGGGGCGCGTTCGACTTCCGCGCCCAGACCAAGCCGCAGCCCATCGTCATGGCCGCCGCGTTCGATCCCGACGGCTGGAAGCGCGTCTCCAACGAGATGATCGCCGAAGCGGGCGTCGATGTGCGGCTGCATTCCTGGTTCTCCAAGGCGATCGTGCAGGACGGCCGCATCAAGGGCGTGATCTGCGAGACGAAGGCCGGGCCGCGAGGCGATCATGGGCGACGTCGTCATCGACACGACCGGCGACCTCGACGTGGCCGCCGCGGCAGGCGCCACGTTCAACGACGGCAACTACATCGTCACGACCGTGTTCCGCCTCGGCGGGGTCGACGCCGACGAGGCCGAGCGCTTCCAGCGAGCAGGAGCCCGAGGCCTACGCCAAGGTCGACCGCGCAGGCCAAGCGCGTGATGGGCGGCTCGTGGGATTTCTGGTGGCTGAAGACGCCGCTGCCCGGCATCGTCTGGTGCAACTGCCCGCACATGACCGGGCTTCGACGCGCTCAAGGTCGAGGACCTCACGCAGCGCCGATTTCGAAGGCCGCAAGCGCATCTACGCGCTGGTCGATTTCGTGCGCGCCAACATGCCGGGCTTCCAGAACGCTTCGTCGTCGACGTCGCGCCGCAGCTCGGCGTCCGCACAGACGCGGCTGCTGGAGGGCGAATACGTCGTGACCAAGGACGATGTCATGGACCGCGTGCATTTCGCCGACACGGTGGCGCGCGGCCGCGACTACTACACGCCGTACCGCGCGATGCTGCCGCAAGGAGGTCGACGGCCTGCTGGTCGCCGGGCGCCACTACTCGGCGACCGAAGCGGCGCAGAAGATGTCGCGCGAGATCCCGCCCTGCATGTCGATGGGCCAGTCCGCCGGCGTCGCCGCCGCGCTGGCCGCTGCACGGCAACATCCCGGTCGAAGCGCGTCGACGCCGCCGCCATCTGCGCCCGCGTGCGCGCCCAGGGCGGCGATCCCGGCGATGTTCCGTCCGCCAATGCCACCACCATGGAGAACGCCGCGTGACCGCGCCTGCCGAACTGCCCGCTCGCCGGGCATCAAGATCGTCGACTTCACGCAGGTGATGATGGGGCCCGTGGCCACGCAGGTGCTCGCCGATTTCGGCGCCGACGTGATCAAGGTCGAGCGCCCGCCGACGGGCGACCTGTCGCGCACCTCGTTCCCGAACGACCCCGCCGGGCTCACGGGCCCGGTCTTTGCTCGCTCAACCGCAACAAGCGCTCGATCGTGCTCGACCTGCGCAAGCAGGAGGACAAGGACGCGGTGCTGCAAGCTGCTCGACCAGGCCGACGTCGTCGTCAACAACTTCCGCGCCGGCGTGATGGAGCGCATGGGCTTCGGCTACGAGGAGCTGCAGCGCGCGCAACCCGCGCCTCATCTACGCCGTGGGCACCGGCTTCGGCCTGACCGGCCCCTATGCGCACAAGGGCGGGCAGGACGTGCTGGCGCAGGCGATGTCCGGCGTGATGGCGCGGCGCTCCGACGACGAGCCTGCCGCTGTCGATCTACTCGACCACCTTCGCCGACTACTCCGCCGGCATGCACCTGGTGCAGGGCGTCCTGCTCGCGCTGCTGCAGCGCGAGAAGACCGGGCGCGGCCAGCGCGTCAGCGTCTCGCTGCTCGATTCCATGCTCGCGGCGCAGACGCAGGAGGCCGCCGCCGTTCATGATGCGCGGCCGCGAGGTGAACTGGGGCGCCATGCCGCTGACCGGCGTGTTCGAGACCATCGGACGGCGCCCTCGTCATGGTCGGCGCGTTCAAGGCCAATCCGCTGCAGGACATCGGCACGGCGCTCGAGCTGCCCGACGCTGCACGACGATCCGCGCTTCGCCGACCCATGCGCTGCAGGTGCAGAACAAGCCGGCGCTGCACGCCATCTTCCGCGAGCGCTTCGCGACGGGCATCACGACCGCGTACTGGCTCGCCCGGCTGGAGGAGCAGGACCTGCTCTGCGCGCCCGTGCGCACGCTCGGCGAGGCGCTGGAGGACGAGCAGACCGCGATCAACGGCATGATCCTGGAGACGCACAACCGCGATCGAGACGGTCCGCGTCGTCGGCTCGCCGGTGCATCTCGAGGACGCGCCGGTCACCGTCCGCATTCCGCCCGCCGAACTCGGCCAGCACACCGCCGAGGTCATGGCCGAGCTGGGACTGTCGAGACGGCAGACAAGGTAGCCTGATGCCCGTCCGCTTCGAGATCGCCGGACCATGTCGCCCGCGTCACCATCGACCGGCCGGAGGTGCTGAACGCCGTCGACGCGGCGACCGAGCGCGAGCTGCAGGACATCTGGGCGGCGATCGAGGCCAGACCGCGACGTGCGCGCGGTCGTGCTGACCGGGTGCGGGCGACCGCGCCTTCTGCGCCGGCGCCGACATGAAGGGCGGCAGCGGCAGCGAGCGGGCTGGAATACTGGGCCATGCCGCGTCCCGGCGGCTTCGGCGGCATCGCGCTGCGCGAAACGCTCGACGTCCCCGTCATCGCCCGGGTCAACGGCCACGCCCTGGGCGGCGGCTTCGAGATGGTGCTCGGCTGCGACATCGTCGATCGCGGCCGAGGAGGCGACTTTCGGCCTGCCCGAGGCGCGCGTCGGCCGCATGCCGCTCGACGGCGGCATGACGCTGCTGCAGCGGCAGGTCCCGTTCCGCCAGGCCATGGGCGTGCTGCTGACGGGCACGGCGCATCAAGGCTGCCGAAGCGCTTGCGCATGGGCCTCGTCAACGAGGTCGTGCCGCGCGCCGAACTCGACGCGGCGGTCGACCGCTGGCTCGCCGACATCCTGGCCTGCGCGCCGCTTGTCCGTCCGCGCCATCAAGCAGGTGGTGCGCCGCACCGCGCATCTGACGGCGGCAGAGGCGCAGGCGCAGCGCCTGCCCGCGCTCGTCGAGGCGCTGCAATCGGAGGACGCCGGCGAGGGCGTGCGCGCCTTCGTCGAGAAGCGCAAGCCGGTCTGGAAGGGGCGCTAGTGCCGATGCCCTACGTCATCACCGACGCCTGCATCGACGTGAAGGACAAGGCCTGCCTCTCGGCCTGTCCGGTCGACTGCATCTACGAGGGCGGACGCACCCTCTACATCCAGCCGGACGAATGCATCGACTGCGGCCTCTGCGAGACGGTGTGCCCGGTCGACGCCATCCATGCCGACGACCGGCTGCCCGGCGAACTCGAGCCGTGGCTCGCCATCAACCGTGAATTCTTCGGCCCGAGGTGACCGGCTGGGGCCGGCCCGGCGGCGCGGACAAGCGCTACACGACCGACAAGGACCATCCCGTCGTCGCGCAACTGGCCGGCGCGAGACCCGGCGGCTGCCTGACATGCTCTGCACGCCGCCGCCCTCATTCTATTTCCGCGAGGTGACGCGCGTCGGGTCGATCCGCAGGGCCGCCGCCGGGCTGAACGTCGCGGCGAGCGCCCTCAACCGGCAGATCCTCAAGCTGGAAGAGGAGCTCGGCACGCCGCTTTTCGACCGGCTGCCCGGCGGCATGCGCCTCACGATCGCGGGCGAGCTGCTGCTGCGGCACGTGACGGCGACGCTGCACGATTACGATCGCATCCGCGCCGAGATCGACGACCTGAAGGAGGCGCGCTCGGGCCATGTCTCGATCGCCGCGCGTGGACTCGCTGCTGGTCGACTTCCTGCCGCGCGCGATCGACCGCTTCCGCGCCGATTTCCCGGCCGTGAACTATACCGTCTCGGCGGTATCAGCCCGGCCGACGTCCCGCATGCTGGTTGCCGACGGCGACGCCGACATCGGCTTCACCTTCGTCAGCCGCAGTGCCGGCCTCGGTTCGCTTCATGGCCGAGATCCCCGCACCCATCGGGGCGGTGATGCGGGCCGACCATCCGCTTGCTTCGCGGCTGATCGTCGGGCTCGACGACGTGCGGCGCCTATCCGCTTCTTCACGCAACCCGGGGCCCCTGCCCCGGGCAACCGAGGCGGACCCCGCCTTCGCCGCCTTCAGGACGTCTCGCGCCGCGCCAGGTTCTCCAACTCCATCCAGATGCTGAAACTCTGCGTCATGCTCAACATGGGCATCGCCTTCTTCACGCGGCTCGGATTTCTGCACGAGATCGAAGCGGGCGATCTCGTCTGGCGGCCCTTCAGCCTCGCCGGGCGATCAACCAGTCTGCGGATCGGGCTGCTGGTCCCGGCAACCCGCGCGATGAGCCCGCCGGCCCAGCAACTCGCGCGGCATCTCGCCGACGATTTGAACCGCCTCGGCAGCATCTGACTGTCAGACCGGTGGCGGCGCCTTGGGGTCGGCCGCGCCGGGAAGGGTCGCCCAGGCAGCGTCGCAACCTGTCGCAGGGAGTTGGGCCTGTGTCTCCGGGCTGCGCAGGATATGCGCCTTTGCGAGCATCTGGGCTGAAACAGGAGCTGTCAGGAACAGGAAGAGCGTGATCATGAGCTCGTGAAAAGACGGTTCGCCTTTCACCACTCCAAACCACAGCATCGAGGCGATCAGCGTCGAACCTATCCCGAGCGTCGTCGCCTTGGTCGGCGCATGAAGCCGCCGCATGAGCCCGGGCAGCTTCGCGAGACCTAGCGAGCCAACGAATAGAAAGAACGCCCCAACCAGGAGGAGTGCACCCGCTGCGGCTTCAGCCAGAATGATCACGCCTTCGCCCATTCCATCACTCCAAAACATTGCCGCGCAGCATGAACTTGCAGAACGCTACGGTGGAGACGAACCCCACCATGGCGAACAGCAATGCCGCTTCGAATACGACATGCGATGCGAAGTGAATGCCCGCGATGACGATGAGCGCGATCACGTTGATCACCAACGTATCAAGCGCGAGCACGCGATCGACAATGTCGGGTCCCCTCGCGATGCTGTAGAGGTTCATGAGCGCCGCGATGCCGACGACGACGAGTGCGATGGCGGTTGCCGCTCCGATAATCATCCGAAGATCTCCCTGAGCCGGCGTTCGTAGCGGTGCTTGATTTCAGCGACCACGGCCTCCGGATCGTCGGCTTCCAGGCAGTGGACCAACAGTTTCGTACCGTCCGACGACAGGTCGGCGCTTACCGTTCCCGGCGTCATCGTGATCGTGCCCGCCAGAACGGCGATGGCTTCCGCGGATGTCAGTTCCAACGGCACCGTTACGAAGCGCGAACGCAGTCCGTCCCCCCGACGGAACAGGATCAGCCGGGCTACCGTGATGTTCGAGACGACGATGTCCCAGAGCACGACCAGGATGTACTCGATAACGAGCAGCGGCTTCCTCGGTACGGTTCGATCCGGCCAGTAGGTACTGGTCATCCAGGGCACCGCAATGCCGATCAGCAATCCGAGCACGGCGTGACCTGCCGAGATCTCGTTGACGAGAAGCAGCCAGGCAATCGCGAGCACGATCGTCAGCATCGGCTGGGGCACAAGGCGCGCGATCATCTGCGCGCCCTCATGATCGCGCCGGTCGTGGGACCAAGCACCGCCTCGACATAAGCGGAGGGGTCAACGATTTCGCGAGCCACAGCTTCCATCCGGCCGGTGACTGGCCCCGCGAAGGCGGCAAGGCATGCCGTAAGAGCCAGGAGGAAGGCGACGGCGCCGATGCGCCAGGCCGACCCTGCCCCGGGTTCGTCCGTGATGACGGGATCGCCGTCCGCGCCGCTCTTCCAGAAGACCACGCTTCCGGCCCGCGCCAGTCCTACGAGGACGATGAGGCTCGTTCCAAGGACAGCCGACCAGATCCATACGGCCCATGCCGACCCTCGCGTCGCATCGAGGATCAGCACCTTGCCGATAAAGCCGGAGAGCGGAGGAAGCCCGGCAATCGCAATGGCACCGATGAAGAAGAGGCCCGCAAGCAGGCTTTGCCGCGCGATTGGCGGCGAGACCTTGAGAGCGTCAAGCCAGCGTCCTCGACGTTCCAGCACGAGATCGGCCAGGAGAAACAATGCGGCCCCCGCGAGGGTGCTGTGCAGCGTGTAATAGAGCGCGGCTGTGAGGCTGCCCTGATCGAACAGGCCGACCGCTACGAGCAGCGAGCCCATCGACCATACGGTGGAAAAGCAGACCAGATCGACGAGCGTGCGGCTGGCCAAAACCCCAATAGCGCCGACAGCCAAGGTCACCAGGGCGGCCGGCACGATCCAGGGCGAGGCGAGGTCGGCCATCGGTCCGGCCGAAGCACCGAAAATCAGGGTCGAGACGCGGATGATGGAATAGGCGCCGACCTTCGTCATGATCATGAACAGGGCTGCGGCTGGAGCGCTCGCGGCCGCATATGCAGTCGGCAGCCACCAGTGCAGCGGGACAAGAGCCGCCTTCAGGCAGAATACCATCAGGAGCAACAGGCCGCCGGTGGCCAGCAGCGCGCGGTCTCCGGGGGCGACTTCCGCCACCTTTACCGCGAGGTCGGCCATGTTGAGCGTGCCCGTCACGGCGTAGATCACGCCCACGGCGAACAGGAAGAGCGTCGAGCCGACGAGATTGATGGCGACGTAGTGAAATCCGGCGACCAGCCTGCGCGGTCCGCCGCCGTGCAGCATCAGGCCGTAGGACGCGATCAGCATTACCTCGAAGAAGACGAACAGGTTGAACACGTCCCCAGTCAGGAACGCGCCGTTGACGCCCATCAGTTGGAACTGGAAAAGCGGGTGGAAATGCCGGCCGCGTGTGTCCCACCCCGTCGCGGCATAGGCGATGACGGCCAGTGCGAGCACGCTCGCCAGGAGAACCATCGTGGCCGACAATGGGTCCAGCACCAGCACGATGCCGAAAGGCGCGGGCCAGGCGCCGAGCATATAGGGGTGCGCCGGCCCCTCCCCCGCCACGACGAAGTTGCGCAGGGCGATGGCCAGGAGCAGCGCCGTCGCGACGATCGATACGATGCGCTGGTAGGCCAGCGAGTGGCGAAGAACCAGGATCAGAAAGGCGGCCACGAACGCCGGCAGGACAACCGGGGCGACGACCCAATGGCTTGCAACAATGCCGCTCATGGATCGATAGCCTCGTCGACGTGATCCGGCGCGGGGCCGGTCACGCGATCGGTGCCCGTCTCGAGGAAGCCCCGCAGCGCCAACACCACGATGAGTGCGGTCATTCCGAACGAGATGACGATGGCCGTGAGCACCAGGGCCTGCGGCAAGGGGTCCGTATAGCCGGCGGCGTCCGGGGAGATGACCGGTGGCAGATTTACATGAAGCCTGCCCATGGCGAACAGGAAGAGGTTCACCGCATAGGACAGGAAGGTCAATCCGAGAATGACGGGGAAGCTCTCCAGCCGAAGCATCAGGTAGAGCCCGACGGCGGTGAGCAGGCCGATGCCGCTGGCGACGAGGAGTTCCATCTCAGCCCTTTCCGCCCGGGGCCGGTGCAATAGCCGAAGCACCGGCCGGTGTGCCGGGAAACGGTGCCTCGCGCTTGAGGCGGATGTCGGATGGCCCCTCCGGAATGGCGCGATGCTCGGCGCGCGCCGCGACCCGCGAGATCTGACGCAGCGCCAGCATCACGGTGCCGACGACCGTCAGGAATACGCCGAGATCGAACGCCATCGCCGAGGCGAGTTCGAATTTACCCACGACGGGCAGCGACACATAACCGAACGTGCTTGTGAGAAACGGCTCGTCGAACAACCATGAGCCGAGGCCCGTGAGACCTGCGATCAGCACGCCTGCCCCCAGCATCGTATGCGCGTCGATGCTGCGCCGCATTGCTGCCCAGGCGTAGCCGCTGGCCATGTATTGCATCAGCAGCGCAATCGAAACGACAAGACCGGCAATGAAGCCGCCGCCCGGCTGGTTATGCCCGCGCAGGAAGATGAAGATGCCGACGACCGTCGCCAAGGGCAGCAGCACGCGCGTAGCGAGGACGAACAGCAGCGGATGGGCATCGCCCGATTTAAGCTGCGGCTTCATCGCATCGAGCCGCCGCGCCGCCGCGCCGCGCACCGCCGTGTCGAGCATTGCGAAGATGACCAGCGCGGCAATGCAGAGCACGATAATCTCGCCAAACGTGTCGAAGCCGCGGAAGTCGACGAGGATGACGTTGACGACGTTGGTGCCTCCCCCGCCCGGCTTTGAATTGGCGAGGTAATAGTCCGCGATCGTGGAATGGTCGCGGGTCATGACGGCGTAGGCAAGCGCGGCGATGCCGAACCCGGCTATGGCTGCGATGGAGGCGTCCCGCCATTGCTTCACCGTCCCGGTCTCGCGAGGCGTGGCCTTCGGCAGCAGGTTGAGGGCGAGCAGCAGCAGGATGGTCGCCACGACCTCTACTGAGATTTGAGTGAGCGCCAGATCGGGCGCGGAAAACTGGAGAAAGATCAGGGATACGATCAGCCCGACGATGCTCGTCACGACAAGGGCGAAGAGCCGGTGCGAATGGCCCCACGCCATGGCCGCGCAGGCAAAGACCAGAATGCTCCAGACCACGATGGACAGCCAGGTGATCGGGATCATGGGGCGCGTTCCCGCAGCGCTTTCCGACGTCAGGAAGCCCGTAAATCCGACAGCAACGAGCGTCGCGACAATGACGGCGAGATAACGCGGCAGAGAGTGGGAGTGCGTCGCGTCCATGAATTGGCGCGCACCAAGCACCGCCCAGCGGATCGTTGCGTCGAACGCAGCCTTGGCGTCGGGTCTTGGCAGGGCCAGCCGGATCGCCTCGAGCCGCCCCCAGCCGAGCCAGGCCACCGCGCCGCCAGCAAACGCTACTAGGCTCATGCCGAGCGCAGGCGTGAAGCCGTGCCAGATCGCCAGATGAACCTCAGGGAGCGATCTGCCGCCGACGATTGCTTGCGCGGTTCGCTCGACGACGCCGCCGGCAAGCGGCTGCGGGAAGACGCCGATGGCGACCGCGAGGCAGGCCAGGATCGCAACGGGCAGCCAGAGCCCAATTGGTGGATCGTGCGGATGGGCTGCGGCCTTGAGCGGCTCGGTCTTGGACTGGCCGAGATAGACGCCGACGCCGAACCGAACCGAGTAAGCGACCGAGAGCAGCGCGCCGATGGTGGCGAGCACGCCGAGCACCATCGGCGATCCGGCATAGCTGGTCTGGTGCGCCGCTTCGAGCATCATTTCCTTCGACAGGAAGCCGTTGAACAGCGGCACGCCCGCCATCGCCGCGCTGGCGATGAGAGCGAGGGTGGCGCTGATCGGCATGAAATGAATCAGCCCGCCGAGCCTGCGGATATCGCGCGTGTGGGTTTCATGATCGACGATGCCGGCGCTCATGAAGAGCGCGGCCTTGAAGATCGCATGGTTGAGGATGTGGAACACCGCAGCAGTCGCGGCGAATGGCGTGCCGATGCCCAGCAGCATCGTCATCAGCCCGAGATGGCTCACGGTGGAGTGGGCGAGGATGCCCTTGAGGTCGTCCTTGAACAGGGCGATCCAGGCGCCAACCAGCATGGTGACGAGGCCAGTGCCCGTCACCACGATAAACCAGGCGTCGGTGCCGCCGAGAACCGGCCAGAGCCGGGCCAGCAGGAACACGCCGGCCTTCACCATCGTCGCCGAGTGCAGATAGGCCGAGACGGGCGTCGGTGCGGCCATCGCGTGCGGCAACCAGAAGTGAAACGGAAACTGCGCGGACTTCGTGAATGCGCCGAGAAGCACCAGGACCAGGATCGGCGCGTAGAGCGGCGACGCACGCACCACATCGCCTCGTCTGCAGAATATCGGTCAGCGCGTACGAGCCGGCGGCCTCGCCCAGCAGCAGCATGCCGCCAAGCAGCGCCAATCCGCCCGAGGCCGTGACCACCAGCGCCATCCGGGCGCCTTGCCTGCCCTCAGCCTTGTGGCTCCAGAATCCGATGAGGAGAAAGGAACTGAGGCTCGTCAGCTCCCAGAACACGACAAGCAACAGGATGTTGTCACTCAGCACGATGCCCAGCATCGCCCCTTGGAACAGCAGCAGATAGGCAAAGAACTTGCCCGCGTCGTCCTCCCGCGAGAGGTAATTGCGGGCGTAGAGGATGATCAGAAGGCCGATGCCGAGAATGATGCAGGCAAAAAACAACCCGAGCCCGTCGACAAACACCCCGAGATCGAGGCCGATCTGCGGGACCCAACTCCAACTTGCCGAAACGATGCGTCCGTCCCAGACCGCGGGCGAATGGCTGAGCAGCGTTACCAGCGCCGCTGCACTGATCGCTCCGGTTACAACGGCGCACGATGTCCGACCAGACCGGGCCGCCAAAGGCGGGAGGAGCGCACCGATGAACGGAAGCAATACGACCAGCAGGATCGTCATGGCCGGGACGCCGCCGGTAGTCCTGAGCCGATCAACCCGCAATCCTCTTTAAAGACCGGCCACTACGAACAGGCCACGGCCGATGCCCACGCAATTTCAACAGCTACATCGAATCAGCAGCGACTTATCAAAGACCTCGAACGCGACGAAACTCCGGCATCTCTGCCGCGCATTCAAGGGAGTTCGACAACCTGACCATCACGCAAAGTGACGCGCCGGTCCATGCGTGCCGCGAGATCGAGATTGTGCGTCGCGACGATCGCGGCGAGCCCGGTCTGCTTGGCCAGCAGCGTCAGCGTATCGAAAACATGCGACGACGTGTGCGGATCGAGGTTGCCCGTCGGCTCGTCCGCCAGCAGGATGCGCGGAGCGTTTGCCACAGCACGGGCGATCGCGACGCGCTGCTGCTCGCCGCCCGAGAGCTCCGAGGGCCGGTGCTTCAGACGCTCGCCGAGGCCGAGATAAGAGAGCAGATTGCCCGCCCGCTCGCGGGCTTCCGCCCGGGACAGCCCGCGGATCAGTTGCGGCATCATCACGTTCTCCAGCGCCGTGAACTCGGGCAGGAGGTGATGCGACTGGTAGACGAAGCCGATCTCCAGGCGGCGGATCGCGGTGCGCTCATCGTCGGCCAGAGCCACCGTGCCACGCGACGAGACGTAGACCTCCCCGGCATCCGGCTTTTCGAGCAGGCCGGCGAGCTGCAGTAGCGTCGACTTTCCGGTGCCCGGAGGGCGCGACCAGGGCGACGGACTGCCCGGCCCAAACGGCGAGCGACGCGCCGCGCAGGATGTCGAGCGTGCCCTCGCGCCCTTCCTTGAAGCGGCGCTCGACGTCGTAGACGTAGAGAACGGGTCCGGATAGCTCGCCATCGCCGCTTCACTCGTAGCGAAGCGCCTCGACCGGATCGAGCCGGGCCGCGCGCCAGGACGGATAGAGGGTGGCGATGAGCGACAGGACCAGCGCCATGCCGACGATGGTCGCGACCTCGCGCGGGTTCACGTCGGATGGCAGGCGGCTGAGGAAATAGAACTCGGCCGGAAACAGGTTGGCGCCGGTCAGTTTGCGACACAGGCCCGCGCGCAGGTTCTCGACGTTGAGGCTGATGACCAGCCCGAGCACGAAGCCCGCGAACGTCCCGACGACGCCGATAGCCGCGCCGGTGATCAGGAAGACTGCGCATGATGGAGCCGCGCGTCGCGCCCATGGTGCGCAGGATCGCGATGTCGGCGCTCTTGTCCTTCACCAGCATGATCAGGCCGGAGACGATGTTGAGCGCCGCCACGAGCACGATCAGCATCAGGATCAGGAACATCACGTTGCGCTCGACCTCGAGCACGCCGAAGAACGTCTTGTTGCGCTGCCGCCAGTCCGACAGCGATGATCGGCCGCTCGATGGCCTCGTCGATGGCGCCTGTCGCGCCGTCGATCGCCGTCGGGCTGCTCGAGGAACACCTCGATGGCCGTCACGTCGCCGTCCTGTTGAAGAAGCCCTGCGCCTCGGTGAGCGGCATATAGACGAAGCCCGCGTCGAACTCCGACATGCCGACCTCGAACACCGCCACGACGGGATAGCTCTTGATGCGCGGCGTGATGCCGAACGGCGTCTCCGCGCCCTTGGGCGCGGTCAGCGTCAGCGTGTCGCCGGGACGGATGAAGAGCTGCTCGGCCAGCCGCCGCCCGATGGCGACGCCGCCGGACTCCGTCGAACCCCTCCAGCGTGCCGCCCGCGCGGATGGTGTTGCCGATCGCGGGGATGCGCTTGATGTCCTCCTCGCGCACGCCGCGCACCAGCACGCCGCCGGCTCCCGCCTGCGACGACGCCAGCGCCTGCCCCTCCACCAGCGGGAAGGCGAGCTTCACGCCCGGGATGGTGTTCAGCTGGTCGGCGACTTCGGCGTAGTCGGTCAGCGGCTTGTCGATCGCGCGCCGACGAAGATGTGGCCGTTGATGCCGACGATCTTGTTGAGAAGCTCGCTGCGAAAGCCGTTCATCACCGACATCACGATGATGAGCGTCGCCACGCCCAGCATGATGCCGGCGAAGGAGAAGCCGGCGATGACCGAGATGAAGCCTTCGCGGCGCCGCGCGCGCAGGTAGCGCAGCGCCACCATCCACTCGAACAGCGCGAAGGGCCGGTGTTCCGGTGCGTCCGGCTGCCTTGCGGGTTGGCGCCGTGACGCCATGCTGCTCAGGCCGCCAGCAGACGCGACGGCATCCTCGACGGAGACGAGCGTGCGCTCGCCCGTGGCGCGGCGCTTCAGCTCGACCTTGCCTTCGGCCAGGCCCTTGGGCCCGACGATCACCTGCCAGGGCATGCCGACGAGATCCGCGGTCGCGAACTTCGCGCCGGGACGCTCCTCGCGGTCGTCGTAGAGCACGTCGATGCCGCGCGCTGCCGAGCGCACGATAGATCGTCTCGCAGGCCGCATCGGTGCCGCTGTCGCCGACCTTGAGGTTGAGCAGCGCGACCTTGAACGGCGCGACGGCATCCGGCCAGATGATGCCCGGCTTCGTCGTGCGACGCCTCGATCAGCGCCGCGACGAGCCGCGACGGGCCGATGCCGTAGGAGCCCATGTGAACCGGCGCGCTCCTGCCCGTCCGGACCGTCGACGACGGCGCGCATCGGCTCGGAATACTTCGTGCCGAAATAGAAGATGTGGCCGACCTCGATGCCGCGCGCCGAGACCTTGCGGTCGTCCGGGCACGGCCGCGTAGGCGGCCGCGTCATGCATCTCGCTGGTCGCGGCATAGGGCGCGGTCCAGGCGTCGACGATCGCCTGCAGCCCGCGCGACGTCGTCGAAATCGGTGTCCGCCGGCGGAACCGGCAAGTCGAGCACCGACTCGGTCGCAGAACACCTCGCTCTCGCCGGTCGAGGCCAGGATGATGAACTCGTGGCTGAGGTCGCCGCCGATGGGGCCGGTGTCCGCGCGCATGGGGATCGAGGTCAGGCCGAGCCGCTGGAACGTGCGCAGATAGGCGACGAACATCCTGTTGTAGGAGTGGCGCGCGCCGGCCTGGTCGAGGTCGAAGGAATAGGCGTCCTTCATCAGGAACTCGCGCGAGCGCATCACGCCGAAGCGCGGGCGCACCTCGTCCCGGAACTTCCACTGGATGTGGTAGAGATTCAGCGGCAGGTCCTTGTAGGAGCGCACGTAGGCGCGGAAGATCTCGGTGATCATCTCCTCGTTGGTCGGCCCGAACAGCATGTCGCGCTCGTGCCGGTCCTTGATGCGCAGCATCTCCTTGCCATAGGCCTCGTAGCGGCCGGATTCGCGCCACAGATCGGCCGACTGGATCGTCGGCATCAGCAGCTCGACCGCGCCGGAGCGGTTCTGCTCCTCGCGGATGATGGCGTTGATCTTGTTGAGCACCCGCAGGCCCGCCGGCAGCCAGGCATAGATGCCGGCCGATTCCTGGCGGACCAGGCCGGCGCGCAGCATCAGCCGATGCGAGACGATCTCCGCTTCCTTGGGGGTCTCGCGCAGGATGGGGAGGAAGTAACGGGACAGTCGCATGGGATCGCTGCTCGGTTGAGACGAGGCGGATCGGCGGTCATGAAGCCGCGTTTATGAAAACCATCAGTAGCAAAACACAAGCCGCGCCACGGCCGCCAACGCCAGTTGGACAGCGAGCCGGCATGGGAGCGGGCATATCGCGGCAAGTTTAGTCCGGCCGAGCAGAAAACGGCGCACATATGGCAGTTCTCCGAAGCCTCGCAAGGTTGAGCAAGAAATAGACCGGTCGTGCGCTTGCGGTCGCAAGACTGCATCTTTTTGACGTCCGACCGCTGCACAAATTGATGACAGGGCGATTTCGCTAGGCTATGACTTCGTCCATCAGAACAACAGGCTCGATGCCGGACAACCGGCGCAAGGGTCCGGGTCCAAGTCTTGGGAGGAAGACGGCCAGAACTGCTCCGGGAAGGGCAACTGGGCCATCCAAGGTGCAGTGGCGCCGTAACGGCTGACGCGCGGAGATGGTTCGACAGAAGACCTCAAGAAGGCAAGGCGAAAGCCTTGCCTTTTTTCTTTGGTTGCGCGACGTTTCGGACGGATCAGCCGCAGCGCAGTTGGCTTAGCAGCTGGCGCATGCCGTAACCGGCTCTGCCGGCACAGCCGCAGTGATGCCAGCCGCGCTCAGTCGCACTCAGTCGAACGTGACGATCCAGGCAGAACAGCGAGCGCGGTGACCGGGATCGCCGCCAACGTCGTCCAGATCAGCTTCTTCGCCATCATCGGCGCAGCGGGCGCGCCGGGGTCCGTGCCTGCGACGACGTCGTCCCGTCCTCGTGCTGGCTGCGCACGCCGATCGGCAGCATGGCGAACAGCGTCAGCCACCAGACGATGAAATAGAGGGCGATGGCGCCGTGCATACATCTGCCCGACGTCGCTGCCGCGCCTCAGGCCTGCTCGAGTTCGACGAGCGTGCCGTTGAAGTCCTTCGGGTGCAGGAACAGCACGGGCTTGCCGTGCGCGCCGATGCGCGGGTTGCCGTCGCCCAGCACGCGGGCGCCCTGCCGCCTTCAGCCGGTCGCGCGCGGCCAGGATGTCGTCCACCTCGTAGCAGACGTGATGGATGCCGCCGTCGGCGTTCTTCTCGAGGAACTTGGCGATCGGGCGAGTCCGTCGCCCAGCGGCTCCAGCAGCTCGATCTTGGTGTTCGGCAGTTCGATGAACACCACGGTCACGCCGTGCTCGGGCTGCGGCAGCGGCGCCGACACCTTCGCGCCCAGCGTATCGCGATAGAGCGCGCGTCGCCGCCGCGAGATCCTTCACCGCGATGGCGACGTGGTTGAGCCTGCCGATCATGTCCGTCCTCCTGCCTGGCTAACGACGCCCAGCTTTACCGCGTCCGGCCGCGCTGGCGCGACCGCCTTTCGGCGCAGTGCGCCGATGGGCGAGTCATACCACCAGCACGTGGACGTGGCAGGTGGGCTTCTTGCCCCAGGCCTCGCCGACGGCCGCGCGCACCGCGCGCTCGATGGCGTTCTCGACGAGGTCGGGATCGCGCCGGCGCTGCTTGCGACAGGCCGTCCAGACGTTGATGATCGCGTCCTCGATCGACGTCCTCGAAGGGCTTGCCGTCGCGCGTTGACCTGCGGCAGGCCCGGTGATCTCGAAGGCGGGATCGCCGATGATCTCGCCCTTCGCGCGTCGATGCGCGAGCGGCCACCGAGACGACGCCGGCGAAGGACAGCCGGCGGCGCTCGCCGACGGTCGAATCCGCCGCGCCGATCAGCAGGTTGCCGTCCTTGTACACGCGGCCGAAGTGGCACCTGGTCGACCACGCCCGGGCTTGCCCGGGCCCGAGCAGGACCATGTCGCCGTCGCCGCGCCTCGACGCACGTCCGGCACGCCGAGCGCAGCGCGCGAGCACCGCATGCTCGTGCAGGTGCAGCGCCTCGCCGTGGACCGGCACGGCGACCTTCGGCCGCACCCAGCCGATACATCCGCTCCAGTTCGCCACGGCGCGGATGGCCCGGAGACGTGCACGAGGTGCGTGCGGTCGGTGATCACCTCGACGCCCTGCCGGATCAGGTTGTTGATGATGCGGCCGACGGCCTTCTCGTTGCCGGGGATGGTGCGCGACGACAGGATGACGCGGTCGCCCGGCGCCAGCGCGACGTCGGGATGCTGGTCCTCCGCCACGCGGGCCAGCGCCGCGCGCGGCTCGCCCTGGCTGCCCGTGAGCAGCGCGACGACCTTGTCGCGCGGCAGATAGCCGTAGGCGTCCGAGCCGCGGAAGGGCGGCAGGCCGTCGAGATAGCCGCAGCTCCGTCGCGACCTGGATCACGCGGTCCATGGCGCGGCCGATGGCCACCACCTCGCGGCCGTTGGCGAGCGCGGCCTCGCGCGACGGCGCGCATGCGCGCGACGTTGGAGGCGAAGGTCGTGACGCGCCACGCGGCCCTTGGCGCTGACGCCACGAGCTCCTTCAGCGTCGCGGCGACGTCCGCCTCGCTGGGGCTTTCGCCGCCGCGGATGACGTTGGTGGAATCGCAGACCAGCGCGAGCACGCCCTCGTCGCCGAGTTCCGTCGAGGCGCTTCTCGTCGGTCGCCCAGCCGACGCCGGGCGTCGGGTCGATCTTCCAGTCGCCGCGTGTGAAGCACCGTGCCGACCGGCGTGCGGATGGCCAGCGCGGTCGATTCCGGAATGGAGTGGGCCATGGCGATGAACTCGACGTCGAACGGGCCGAGGTCGAGGCGCGTGCCGCGGTCGACGACGGTCATCGGGAACTTGCGCGCGCCGGGCTCCTGGAAGCGGCGGATCTCCAGGAGGCTCGCCGGCGAACTGCGTCGCGTAGACCGGCGCCTGCAGCCGCGGCCACAGGTCCATCAGCGCGCCGATGTGGTCCTCGTGGGCATGGGTGATGATGATGCCGAGCAGGTCCGCGCGCTGCTCCTCGAGGAAGCGCATGTCCGGCATGATCAGGTCGATGCCGGGCAGGTCGTCGCCCGCGAAGCTCACGCCGCAATCGACCAGCATCCACTTGCGTTCCGGGGCGGGCCGAAACCGTAGAGGCTGGCGTTCATGCCGATCTCGCCAACCCCGCCGAGGGGAAGGAAGACCAGTTCGTCGGCGCCACGCGCCATCTATCGTGCTCCTGCGTCCTGCCGTCCGTGACGAAACGCCCGGCTCCGGGGACGGTGTCATTGCTGCCTGGAGAAAACGTCGCCCGCCTGGATGGCGACGATGCCGTCGCGCTCCTCCAGGAGCAGGCGCCCGTCCTGGCGTCGAGATCCCTGAATATCCCGCGGCGCTCGCCCTCGGGCTGGCGCACGATGATCGGCTCGCCGATACCGCCCGCCCGCGCAAGCCAGGCGCGGCCGGATGGCCTGGAAGCCTGCGCCGCCGCGCCACCGGTCCAGCGTCATCGGCCATTGCGCCGGCCAGCGCCGCGAAGACCGCTTCGGGCTGCACGATCGAAGCCGCTGCGCGCACAGATCGGTTGCCCGGATAGGGCGTGTCCGCCGGGTGATGGCGCGACATTGACGCCGATGCCGATCACGACGGCGAGCGGACCGCCGCCGGGCAGCGTCGTGCCCTCGACGAGGATGCCCGCGAGCTTGGCGCCGTCGAGCAGCAGGTCGTTCGGCCATTTCAGCGCAAGGCGCGGCGCCGCGATGCCCGGCGACGTCAGCCACGGCGCGCGTGGAGCGCTACGCCGGCGACGAAGCCGAGCTGCGGCGAGATCGCCGGCGGCGCAGGGATCGACCAGCAGCAGGCTCGCGTAGAGATTGCCGGGCGGCGACGCCCACACCCGGCCCTGCCGCCCGCGGCCCTGCGCCTGCTCGCCGGCGACGATCCACAGCCGCCCGGGATCGCCCTGCGCGCGCGCGCAGCCAGCGCCTCGTCGTTGGTCGAGCCGAGCCGTGTCGAAGATGCTCGATGCCGGTAGTCCGACCGCGATGCGCACGGGCGTCCGATCCAGGCGTCACGGGCTCAGAACAGCGACTTGGCGGCGGCGGTCGCGGCCGCGACCAGCGGCGCCGGCCACAGCCAGAACCGCAAGTTGAAGACGCCCGAGACGCCCATCACGGTCTTGCAGGGTCGCCGATGGCAGGCACGAAGGCCTCCGCGCGGCTCGTCGAAATACATGATCTTGACGATCCGCAGGTAGTAGTAGGCGCCGACCGCGCTGGTCAGCACGCCGATCACGGCGAGCGCGTAGAGCTTGGCGTTCGACCGCCGCGGCGAAGACGTACCACTTGGCGAAGAAGCCGGCGAGCGGCGGGATGCCGGCCAGCGAGAACATCAGCATCGCCAGCACGAAGGCCATGGCCGGGTTGCGTGCGGCCGAGGCCCGACGAGGTCCTCGATCTTCTCGACGTAGCCGTCCTTCGCGCGCATCGCGAGGATGCAGGCGAAGGTGCCGAGCGTCATGACGAGATAGATCGCCATGTAGATGGCCACGCCCTGCACGCCCGTCGGCGTGCCCGCCGCGAGGCCGACGAGCGCGAAGCCCATGTGGCCGATCGAGGAATAGGCCATCAGCCGCTTGATGTTGCGCTGGCCGATGGCCGCGAACGCGCCGAGCGCCATCGAGGCGATGGAGATGAACACGACGATCTGCTGCCACTGCGCCAGGATGCCGGGGAAGGCCGTGATGACGACGCGCACGGTCAGCGCCATCGCCGCCATCTTCGGCGCCGAGGCGAAGAAGGCGGTCACCGGAGTCGGCGCGCCCTCGTAGACGTCGGGCGTCCACATGTGGAACGGCACGGCCGAGATCTTGAAGGCCAGGCCCGCCATGACGAAGACGAGGCCGAAGATCACGCCGACCGAGCCATGGCCCTTCAGCGCTTCGCGCGATGCCGGCGAAGGACACCGAGCCGGTCATGCCGTAGATGATCGAGGCGCCGTAGAGCAGCATGCCCGACGACAGCGCGCCGAGGACGAAATACTTCAGGCCCGCTTCCGACGAGCGCACGTCGTCGCGGTGGATGGCCGCGACGACGTAGAGCGCCAGGCTCATCAGCTCGAGGCCGAGATAGAGCGCGATCAGGTCGCCGGCCGAGATCAGCATCATCATGCCGAGCGTCGAGAGCAGGACGAGGATCGGGTACTCGAAGCGGTGGACCTTCTCGGCCCGCAGAATACTCGACCGACATGGCAAGCGCGACGCCCGAGCCGATCAGCGTCGCGACCTTCATGAAGCGCGCGAAGCCGTCGACGACGAAGGAGCCGTTGAAGGTGACGACCGTGCCCGCGGGCTGAGCGAGGACGGCAAGCAGCGTCGCCACCAGGAGGCCAGAGCGCCGCGCCGGTCACGACGGAGACCGACTTCTCGCCGCGGATACGCACCCACCAGCACGAGCACGAGCGCGCCGATGGCCAGCACGATCTCCGGCAGTGCGGGGCCGAAGGCCGGAACGGCGGCTTGGATCCCAGGCATCGATCAACCTTCAACCATGTGGGTGCGGCGCGGATGGCGCCGCCCGGTTTCAGTGGGCGAGCGCCGCCATCTTGGCGGAGGCGCCGAGTGCGGCTTGCGTGCTCTTGAGGAGCGCGTCGGTGGAGGCGGCGAAAGCATCCAGCACGGGAGCCGGATGCACGCCGTAATAGATCGTCAGCACGATCAGCGGAGCGAGAATCGCGACCTCGCGCGTGTTCAGATCGGTCATGATGCCTTCAGGCTCGGCTTCTCCAGCGGCCCGAACATGCACGCGGGCATAGAGCCAAAGCGCATAGCAGGCCGAAAGGATGACGCCGGTCGTGGCGAAGAAAGCCACCCATGTGTTGGCGCGGAACGCGCCGAGCAGCGTCAGGAACTCGCCGACGAAGCCGGACGTGCCGGGCAGCCCGACATTGGCCATGGTGAACACCATCATGGCCACCGCGTAGAGCGGCATGCGTTCGCGTCGAGCCCGCCATAGGCCGCGATCTCGCGGGTGTGCATGCCGGTCGTAGACCACGCCGACGCAAAGGAAGAGCGCGCCCGACACGAGGCCGTGGCTCACCATCTGGAACATCGCGCCCTGGATGCCCTGCGGCGTCAGCGTGAACAGGCCCATCGTCACGAAGCCCATATGCGCGACGGACGAGTAGGCGATCAGCTTCTTGATGTCCTCCTGCATCATCGCCACCAGCGAGGTGTAGATGATGGCGATGACCGAGAGGGCGAACACGAACGGCGCGAAGTAGAGCGACGCGTCCGGGAACATCGGGATCGAGAACCGGATGAAGCCGTAGCCGCCCATCTTCAGCAGGATCGCCGCCAGGATGACCGAGCCCGCCGTCGGCGCCTCGACGTGGGCGTCCGGCAGCCAGGTGTGGACCGGCCACATCGGCATCTTCACCGCGAAGGAGGCGAAGAAGGCGAGCCACAGCCAGAACTGCATGTCCGTGCGGGAACTTGTGCGCCAGCAGCGTCGGGATGTCGGTCGTGCCGGCGTCCCAGTACATCGCCATGATGGCGACGCAGCATCAGCAGCGAGCCGAGCAGCGTGTAGAGGAAGAACTTGAAGCTCGCATAGATGCGCCGCTTGCCGCCCCAGATGCCGATGATCAGGAACATCGGGATCAGGCCGGCCTCGAAGAACAGGTAGAAGAGCACGAGGTCCAGCGCCGCGAACACGCCGATCATCAGCGTCTCAAGCACGAGGAAGGCGATGAAGTATTCCTTCACGCGCTTCTCCACGTTGACCCACGACGCCACGATGCAGAACGGCATCAGGAACGTGGTCAGCAGGATGAACGGCATCGAGAAGCCGTCGACGCCGAGCTTGAAGCGGATGGTGTCGGAGAGCCAGGCGCCCTCCTCCACGAGCTGGAAGGCGGGGTTGGCGATGTCGAACCGGCCCCAGGCCACCAGCGACACGAGGAAGGTCACGACCGTCGTGCCAAGCGCGATCCAGCGGATGTTCTTCTGGCCGGCCTCGGTGTCGTCCGCGCGTCATCAGGATGAACAGCGCGCCTGCCAGCGGAAGGACGAGGAGCCCCGTGAGAAGGTGGTTCATCATCTCAGTGGGCTCCGCCCAGCATGTACCAGGTGACCAGCGCCGCCACGCCGATCAGCATCGCGAAGGCGTAGTGATAGACGTAACCGGTCTGCAGGCGGACGACCGCCTGCGGTGATGTCGACCACGCGGGCGGAGACGCCGTCCGGGCCCATCCCGTCGATGATCATGCCGTCGCCCTTCTTCCAGAGCATGCGGCCGAGCCACTTCGCCGGTCCGAACGAAGATGATGTCGTAGAGCTCGTCGAAGTACCACTTGTTGAGCAGGAACCGGTACAGCACCGGCTGGCTGTCGGCCAGCTTGCTTGCGGCAGATGCGGGGCCTTGATGTAGAAGAGCCAGGCCACCGCGAAGCCGATCACCATCACGATGGTGGGAGCCCAGGCCACCAGGACTGGAGGATGTCTCCTCTTCTTCCGATGCGAAGACGGCGCCCTTCCAGAAGTGCTCGGCATCGTGGCCGATGAACGCATTGCGGAACACGAGGCCCGCGAGCAGCGCGCCGGCCGCGAGCACGCCGAGCGGGATCAGCATCGTAAGCGGCGACTCGTGCGGCTCGTGAGCGCCGTGACCGTGGCCGTGATCCGCCGCGTGGCTCGACGCATGGGCGTGGTCGTCATGCGCAGCCTTGGCGTGAGCATGGGAACCGTCGGTCGCATCCTCGGACTGGGCGTGGTGAACGCTCGGATCGTGGCCGTGCGGCGTGTCCCAGCGCGGCGTGCCCATGAAGGTCAGGAAGAACAGCCGCCACGAGTAGAACGAGGTCAGCCCGGCGGTGATCACCAGCAGGATGAACGCGTAGCTGTTGCCGGCGATGTGCGTGGCGTAGGCCGACTCGATGATCGCGTCCTTCGAGAAATAGCCGGCCGTCAGCGGAAAGCCCGTCAGCGCCAGCGTGCCGATCGCCATCATCGCGGTGGTGAACGGGATCTTGCGGGCCAGTCCGCCCATGTGGCGGATGTCCTGCTCGTGGTGCATGGCGTGGATGACCGAGCCGGCGCCAAGGAACAGCAGCGCCTTGAAGAAGGCGTGCGTGAACAGGTGGAAGATGCCGGCGCCATAGGCCCCCGCGCCAAGCGCCACGAACATGTAGCCGAGCTGCGAGCACGTGGAATAGGCGATGACACGCTTGATGTCGTTCTGCACGAGGCCGACCGTGCCGGCGAAGAACGCCGTGGTCGCGCCGACGAACATCACGACCGCAAGCGCGACGTGCGACAGCTCGAAGATCGGCGACAGGCGCGCCACCATGAACACGCCCGCGGTGACCATCGTCGCGGCGTGGATCAGCGCGGAGACCGGGGTCGGCCCCTCCATCGCGTCCGGCAGCCAGGTGTGCAGCAGGAACTGCGCCGACTTGCCCATGGCGCCCATGAAGAGCAGCAGGCAGGCGATGGTCATCGCGTTCCAGTCATAGCCGAGGAAGTGGAACGTCGTCTTGGCGACCTCCTCCGCCTTCGGGAAGATCTGCGTCGAAGGCAACCGAGCCGAACAGCACGAAGACGAGGAAGATGCCGAGCGCGAAGCCGAAGTCGCCGACGCGGTTGACGATGAAGGCCTTCATGGCCGCCGCGACCGCCGACGGCTTCTGGTACCAGAAGCCGATGAGCAGGTAGGACGCGAGGCCCACGCCCTCCCAGCCGAAGAACATCTGCACGAGGTTGTCGGCCGTCACCAGCATCAGCATGGCGAACGTGAACAGCGAGAGATAGGCGAAGAAGCGCGGACGGTGCGGATCCTCGTGCATGTAGCCGATGGAATAGAGGTGCACGAGCGCCGAGACGGTGTTGACCACGACCAGCATCACGGCGGTCAGCGTGTCGATGCGGAAGGCCCAGTCGACGGTGAGGTCGCCCGAGACCATCCAGCGCGCGACCTGCACGCGAGTGCCCCCGCTGCCGAAGCCGACCGAGAAGAACGCGATCCATGACAGCAAGGCCGCCGTCAGCGAGCAGCGCGGTCGTGACGACTTCGCTGGCGCGCGCGCCGATCACGCGGCCGAACAGGCCCGCGATGAGGAAGCCGACCAGCGGCAGGAAGACGATCGCCTGATAGAGCACCGGTCTCAGCCCTTCATCATGTTGATGTCTTCGACCGCGATGGAGCCGCGGTTTCGGAAGAAGACGACGAGGATCGCGAGGCCGATCGCGGCCTCGGCGGCCGCCACGGTCAGGATCAGAAGCGCGAACACCTGGCCGACGAGATCGCCGCTGAAGCTGGAGAACGCCACGAGGTTGATGTTGACGGCGAGCAGGATGAGCTCGACCGACATCAGGATGACGATGACGTTCTTGCGGTTGATGAAGATGCCGAACACGCCGAGCGTGAACAGCATCGCGGCGACTGTCAGGTAGTGGCTCAGACCGATGACCATGGTGTCCTCACACGCCCTGCCGCGACGGAACCTTCTGACTTCCATGGAATCCTCCTTGGTCCGGGCGTTCTGCACCGAGATGTCCTGGCGCTTCACGCCTGGCTTGTGGCGCAGCGTCAGCACGATGGCGCCGATCATCGCGACCAGCAGAACGAGGCCCGCAGCCTGGAAATAATAGACGTACTGCGTGTAGAGCACGCGCCCGATCGCCTCGGTGTTCGTGAGCAGCGCCTGGCTTGCCGGCGCCGCAGGAGCAATGGCGTGAGCCTCCCGCTGCCGGCGCGACGAAATAGGTCGTCACGACCATCACGAGTTCGATCAGCAGGACGCCGCCCAGCAGTGCGCCGACCGGCAGGTAGCTCTGGAATCCCTGCCGCAATTCGGCGAAGTCGACGTCGAGCATCATCACGACGAACAGGAAGAGCACCGCGACCGCGCCGACATAGACGACGATCAGGATCATCGCCAGGAACTCCGCGCCCAGCAGCAGGAACAAGCCTGCCGCGTTGACGAAGGCCAGGATCAGGAACAGCACCGAATGCACCGGGTTGCGTGAGCCGATGACCATGAAGGCCGATCCCACGGTTACCGCGGAGAAGAGATAGAAGAAGGCCGCAGCCGCATTCATCGAGGTCGCCCCGGGCCGCCAACGCGACCGCTCATCTGGTTTTCGGCGGACCCGGCGGGCTCGCCTCTCTCAATCGACCGCCGAGGCGGCCACCACTCCTAAACACGTGCGAAAGCCGCGGGAATCCCTGCGCCGCCCGTCTATAGCCCCCAAGAAAGGGGTCGACAACACGACTTACCGATAGGGCGCGTCCCGCTTGATGTTGGCTGCGATTCCCGCTCCCATCGCGCGCCGTTCTCGAGCAGCTTGTCCTTGTCGTAGAACAGCTCCTCGCGGGTCTCCGTCGCGAACTCCATGTTCGGGCCCTCGACGATGGCGTCCACCGGGCAGGCTTCCTGGCAGAAGCCGCAATAGATGCACTTCGTCATGTCGATGTCGTAACGGGTCGTGCGGCGCGTGCCGTCGTTGCGGCGCGGGCCGGCCTCGATGGTGATGGCCTGGGCGGGGCAGATCGCCTCGCACAGCTTGCAGGCGATGCAGCGCTCCTCGCCGTTCGGATAGCGGCGCAATGCATGCTCGCCCCGGAAGCGCGGCGAGACCTGCCCGCGCTCGTAGGGATAGTTCAGCGTCGCCTTCGGCTTGAAGAAATAGCGCATCGAAAGCACGAATGCCCCGACGAACTCCTTCAGCAAAAGCGGCCTTTGCAGCCTGATCGAGCCTCATCGTCCAAATCCCCCGGCGCTTGCGCGCCGTTCTCTTACGTCCGGGCGGAAACCCGCCCCGTCAACCGCCTGATATCGTCACCCCGAGCAGGTAGCCGATGACAGGAAAAACACCCACGGTCATGATCGCGAACAGGACGCGCATGATGCGGATCTTGCTCTCGAACCCCGCCTTTTGATCCGCCGTGGCCGAGGTGTCCAGCTTTCGCAAGCTCGCCTCGACCACCCCGGCCACGACCCTGTAGTCCACGTAGCCCGAGCAGCAAGGCCGATGCCCGCGCCCGATGAGCCCCGGAATCGGAAACATCCATCTCCCTCAGTGCCCCGGCGCCCAGCCGGTGAACTGCAGCACGCCCGCCACGATCACGACCATCGCCAGCGAGATCGGCAGGAACACCTTCCAGCCCAGCCGCATCAGCTGGTCGTAGCGGTAGCGGGGCACGAAGGCCTTCACCATCGCGATCATGAAGAAGACGAGCGACACCTTGAGAACGAACCAGACCAGCCCCGGAACCCAGTTCAAGGGCGGGATGTCGAACGGCGGCAGCCAGCCGCCCAGGAACAGGATCGTCATCAGCGCGCACATGGTCATGATCGCCACGTACTCGCCCAGCATGAACAGCAGGTAGGGCGTCGAGGAGTATTCGACCATGAAGCCCGCCACGAGTTCCGATTCCGCCTCCGGCAGGTCGAAGGGCGGACGGTTCGTCTCCGCCAGCGCCGAGATGAAGAAGATGACGAACATCGGGAACAGCGGCAGCCAGAACCAGCCGAACATGCCGAACCGGTTGTCCTGCGCTTCCACGATGTCGCTGAGGTTCAGCGATCCGACGCAGAGCAGGACGGTGATGATGACGAAGCCGATGGAGACCTCGTAGGACACCATCTGCGCCGCCGAGCGCAATGCGCCCAGGAACGGGTACTTCGAGTTCGAGGCCCAGCCGCCCATGATCACGCCGTACACGCCGAGCGACGAGATGGCGAAAATGTAGAGGATGCCGACATTGAGGTCGGCGATGGCCCAGCCTTCGGTCAGCGGGACACGGCCCAGGCCGACAAGCGCCAGCAGCGGCGTGAGCGAGCGGCGCCAGCAGGAACACGCCCTTGTTCGCGCCTGCCGGGATGATCGGCTCCTTCAGCACGAACTTCAGAAGGTCGGCGAAGGACTGGAACAGGCCCAACGGGCCCACGACGTTGGGGCCGCGCCGCAACTGCACCGCCGCCCAGATCTTGCGGTCGGCGCAGAGCATGAAGGCGATGATAGATCAGCAGCGCCGACAGCATGACCGAGGCTCTGCACCATGGTCTTGAGCACGACGAACAGACCCGCTGTCGGACAACGAGGTTTCCATCACGCTGTCTCCGTCACTCGGCCGCGAGGGGCAGAGCCCCCCTTGCCAGCGCCGAGCACTCGGCCATGATCGCCGAGGCACGGGCGATCGGGTTCGTCAGGTATAGATCGTCCACCGCGGTGCGGAACGGCGCGCGGGCGGTCGTCTCCGCCCAGCCCGGCCAGCGCGTCGAAGGCCAGCCGGATCGGCCGCTTCGACCGTGTCGATCGCGGCGAAGTGGGGATAGGCCGCATAGAGCTGCTGGCGAAGCTGGCTGCAGCGATGTCGAAGGGCAGCCTGACGCCGAGCGGCTCGGAGAGCGCGCGCAGGATCGCCCAGTCCTCGCGCGCATCGCCCGGCGGGAAGCCGGCGCGGTTGCCAAGCTGGACCCGGCCCTCGGTGTTGACGTAGGTGCCCGACTTCTCGGTGTAGGCCGCGCCCGGCAGGATCACGTCGGCGCGGTGCGCGCCGCGGTCGCCATGCGTGCCCTGGTAGACGACGAAGGCGCCGGGCGCGACGTCGATTTCATCCGCGCCGAGCAGGAACAGCACGTCGAGCGCGCCGGCCTTGCGCCATTGCCTGCGCATCGAGAGCCGCCCTCGCCCGGCACGAGGCCGAGATCGAGCGCGCCGACGCGCGCGGCCGCCGTGTGCAGCACGCTGAAGCCGTTCCAGCCCTCCTTGACCGCGCCGACGGCGAGCGCCGCCTTTGCGGCGAGCGAGAGAATGGCCTCGCCGTCCTCGCGGGCAAGAGCGCCCTGCCCCACCAGGATCAGCGGCTTCTTCGCGGCCTTCAGCACGTCGGCGAAGGCATGCGTGCCGTGCGGCGATCTCCGCCAGCGTCTCGGCCCCGCGCCCGAGCACCTGCGACGTCGTAGGTCAGGTCAGCCGGCTCGCCGATGACGCCGACCGGCAGAGTTGCCCATCCGCCAGCGCTTGCGGATGCGGGCGTTGAGAACCGGAGGCTTCCGTGCGCGGGTTCGAGCCGACGAGCAGCAGCGGCGTCGGCTTCCTCGATACCGAGCACGGTGCTGTTGAACAGGTAGGACGCGCGGCCATAGCGCCGGATGCAGCTTCGTGCCGTCCTGGCGGCCGTCGATGTTGGCGGTGCCCAGCTTGGCAGCCAGCAGCTTCAGCGCGAACATCTCCTCGACCGAGGCGAGGTCGCCGGCGATGAAGCCGATGCGCTCCGAACCTGCGCGCCTTGACCCGGGCGGCGACGGCCGCGAAGGCCTCGCCCCACGATGCCGGCCGCAGGCGGCCGTTCTCGCGGACATAGGGCCGGTCGAGGCGCTGCGTCTTCAGGCCGTCCCAGATGAAGCGGGTCTTGTCGGAGATCCACTCCTCGTTCACCGCCTCGTTCAGGCGCGGCATGATGCGCATCACCTCGCGGCCACGCGCATCGACGCGGATGGCAGAGCCCAGCGCGTCCATCACGTCGACGGACTCGGTCTTGGACAGCTCCCAGGGCCGCGCCTTGAAGGCGTAGGGCTTGGAGGTCAGCGCACCGACGGGGCAGAGGTCGATGACGTTGCCCTGCAGCTCGGACGCCATCGCGCCTCTCGAGATAGGACGTGATCTCCATGTCCTCGCCGCGCCCGATGGCGCCGAGATCCGGCACGCCGGCCACTTCGGTGGAGAAGCGGACGCAGCGCGTGCACTGGATGCAGCGGTTCATCTGCGTCTTGACGAGCGGGCCGATATACTTGTCCTCGACCGCGCGCTTGTTCTCGGCGAAGCGGGACGTGTCGACGCCGTAGGCCATCGCCTGGTCCTGCAGGTCGCACTCGCCGCCCTGGTCGCAGATCGGGCAATCCAGCGGGTGGTTGATGAGGAGGAACTCCATCACCCCCTCGCGCGCCTTCTTCACCATCGGCGACTTCGTGCGAGATGACCGGCGGCTCGCCGTTCGGGCCGGGCCGGCAGTCGCGCACGCCCCAGGCGCAGGACGCGACGGGCTTGGGCGCCGCCCTTCACCTCGACGAGGCACATGCGGCAGTTGCCGGCGATCGACAGCCGCTCGTGGAAGCAGAAGCGCGGCATCTCGGCGCCGGCCTGCCTCGCACGCCTGGAGCAGCGTGAACTCGGGCGGGACGTCGACCTCGATGCCGTCGACGATGAGCTTGGTCATCGGTGTCTCTCTCTTACTCCGCCGCCACGCCGAACGTGGATACCGGCTCCGAATGCGGGTTCGCCGCATAATCGTCGATCCGCTTCTCGATCTCGTGACGGAAATGGCGGATCAGGCCCTGCACCGGCCATGCCGCCGCATCGCCGAGCGCGCAGATGGTGTGGCCCTCGACCTGCGTCGTCACCTCCAGCAGCATGTCGATCTCGCGCTTCTGCGCGCGCCCCTCGGCCATGCGGGTCAGCACGCGCCACATCCAGCCCGTGCCCTCGCGGCACGGCGTGCACTGGCCGCAGCTCTCGTGCTTGTAGAAGTACGAGATGCGCGCGATGGCGCGCACGATGTCGGTCGACTTGTCCATCACGATCACGGCCGCCGTGCCGAGGCCCGACTTCAGGTTCCGCAGCGTGTCGAAATCCATGTAGGCGTCGGCGATCTGCTCGGCCGGAACCATCGGGACCGACGAGCCGCCCGGGATCACCGCCAGCAGGTTGTCCCAGCCGCCGCGAATGCCGCCGCAATGGCGTGTCGATGAGTTCGCGGAAGGTGAGGCCCATCGCCTCCTCGACGTTGCACGGCTTGTTCACGTGGCCGGAGACGCAGAACAGCTTGGTGCCGACGTTGTTCGGGCCGGCCGATGCCGGCGAACCAGGCCGCGCCGCGGCGCAGGATCGTGCCGGCGACGGCGATCGACTCGACGTTGTTCACCGTCGTCGGGCAGCCATAGAGGCCCATATTGGCCGGGAATGGCGGCTTCAGCCGCGGCATGCCCTTCTTGCCCTCGAGGCTCTCGAGCAGCGCCGTCTCCTCGCCGCAGATATAGGCGCCGGCGCCGTGGCGCGACGATAGATGTCGAACGGCCAGCCATGGACGTTGTCCTTGCCGACGAGATTGGCGTCGTAGGCCTCGTCGATCGCGCGCTGCAGCGCCTCGCGCTCGGCGATGTATTCGCCGCGGATGTAGATGTAGCAGGCATGCGCGCCCATCGAGAACGAGGCGATCAGGCAGCCCTCGACCAGCAGATGCGGATCGTGGCGCATGATCTCGCGGTCCTTGCAGGTGCCGGGCTCGGACTCGTCGGCGTTGACGACGAGGTAGTGCGGACGCCCGTCCGACTGCTTGGGCATGAACGACCATTTCAGGCCGGTCGGGAAGCCCGCGCCGCCGCGCCCGCGCAGGCCCGACTTCTTCATCTCGTCGACGATCCAGTCCCGGCCCTTGTCGAGCAGGACCTTGGTGCCGTCCCACGCGCCGCGCATCTGCGCGGCCTTCAGGCCCGGCGAATGGAAGCCGTAGAGGTTGGTGAAGATGCGATCGCGATCGTGCAGCATCGTCGTCAGCCCTTGCGGCCTGTCGCCGACGCTTTCGGGCCGCCAGCCGGTCGCGAGCTTTCTGCGGCCTGCTCGATCCACTTGTCGCGGCACGGCGCGGCCCTTGAAGCGCCGAGGTTCTGGTCGACCCAGCGCAGGTTCATCTCGGTCCAGTGGCGATCTGCGACGAAATGGTAGATGCCGATCCGCGTTGCAGCATCGGCGCAGCTTTGCGGCCCGACGCCCCAGATCAGCTCGAGATCGTCGGCTTGCCGTCCTCCGGAGCCGAGCAGCGCGGCTTGTGCTCGTCGAACGTCAGCCGCGGAAACCGGCGGCCTTGCCCTTGCGAGCGGCGCGGATGGGCGCGCGCCGTGTCTCCGTCAGCTTCGCGGCTCGTGCCTTGGCGGATCGGCCGGGTGATCGGCTCACGTTGCCGTCGGCCACGGGCGGCCGGCGTATCGGCGGCCTTCGGCCGCGAGCTGTCGTCGGTGCGGCCTGCGGGCTCGGGTTCTCGCCGCCTGGCGGCTGCAGCCTTGTCGGCAGCAGCCTTGGCGGCAGCAGCCTCCTTCGCCTTGGCCTCCTCTTCCGCGAAGCGCTTGCGCCACGCGCCGACGACGGACCCGTCGTAGAGCGCGGGATCCTGCAGCGTCTTCACGTCGCCTTCAGGCTCGGAGGTGTGGCGCGCGCTCTGCGGGCCCTTCTTCACCGGCCGGCCGGCGGCGAGGTCGTCGAGCAGCTTGTTGAAGCTCTCGGGCGTCAGATCCTCGTAGTAGTCGTTGTTGATCTGCACCATCGGGGCGTTGCAGCACGAACCGAGGCACTCGACCTCGAGCCAGGAGAAGTTGCCGTCCGCCGTCACGTGCCGCTGCGCGCCGATGCGGCTCTTGCAGACCTTGATGATGTCCTCGGCGCCGCGCAGGCGGCACGGCGTCGTGCCGCAGAGCTGGACGAAGTGCCGCCCCACCGGCTCGAGGTTGAACATCGTGTAGAAGGTCGCGACCTCGAGCACGCGGATATAGGGCATGCCGAGCATCCGGCCGACATACTCGATCGCCGGCTTGGGCAGCCAGTAGTCGTGCTGCTCCTGCGCACGCCACAGCAGCGGGATCACGGCCGAGGCCTGCCGGCCCGGCCGGGAACTTGGCGATCTGCTGTCTGCGCCCACGCCAGGTTTTCCGGCGTGAAGGCGAAGCTCGCGGGCTGGAGCTCGGCAGCTAGGCGTCTGACTGACATGTCGTCCTCATTCCAGCCCGGCCGGTCGGCGCCGGTGGGCGCGCATCACCGGTCCACCTCGCCGAACACGATGTCGAGCGAGCCCAGGATCGCCGACACGTCGGCCAGCATGTGGCCGCGGTTCATGTGGTCCATGGCCTGCAGATGGGCGAAGCCGGGAGCCCGGATCTTGCAGCGGTAGGGCTTGTTGGTGCCGTCGGCGACGAGATAGACGCCGAACTCGCCCTTGGGGGCCTCGACGGCGGCGTAGACCTCGCCCTCGGGCACGTGGAAGCCCTTCGGTGTAGAGCTTGAAGTGATGGATCAGCGCTTCCATCGAGCGCTTCATCTCGCCCCGCTTGCGGCGGCACGATCTTGCCGTCGGACGTGCTCACCGGCCCCTGCCCCTCCGGCGAGCGCAGCTTCTCGAGGCACTGCTTCATGATGCGCACGGACTGGCGCATCTCTTCCATGCGGATGAGCTGGCGATCGTAATTGTCGCCGTTCTTGCCGACGGGGATGTCGAAATCGAGCTCCTCGTAGCACTCGTAGGGCTGCGACTTGCGCAGGTCCCACGGCGCGCCCGAGCCGCGCACCATCACGCCCGAAAAGCCCCAGGCCCAGGCCTCGGCGAGCGAAACGACGCCGATGTCGACGTTGCGCTGCTTGAAGATGCGGTTGCCCATGACGCAGGTCGTCGAGGTCGTCGAGCACCTTCAGGAACGGGTCGCAGAAGTCCCAGATGTCGTCGATCAGCTTGGGCGCGAGGTCCTGGTGCACGCCGCCCGGCCGGAAATAGGCCGCGTGCATGCGCGCGCCGGATGCGTGCTCGTAGAAGATCATCAGCTTCTCGCGCTCCTCGAAGCCCCACAGCGGCGGGGTGAGCGCGCCGACGTCCATCGCCTGCGTCGTCACGTTGAGGAGATGCGAGAGGAGCCGGCCGATTTCGGAGAAGAGCACGCGGATGAGCTGCGCGCGCTTGGGCACGGAGATGCCGAGTCAGCTTCTCGACCGCGAGGCAGTAGGCATGCTCCTGGTTCATCGGCGCGACGTAGTCGAGCCGGTCGAAATAGGGCAGCGCCTGCAGATAGGTCTTGGCCTCGATCAGCTTCTCGGTGCCGCGATGCAGCAGGCCGATATGCGGGTCGACGCGCTCCACGACCTCGCCGTCGAGCTCCAGCACAAGACGCAAAACGCCATGCGCCGCCGGATGCTGCGGGCCGAAGTTGATGGAGAAGTTGCGGATTTCCTGCTCGCCCATGTCGTCTCTCCCCGCCTACTTCGCCTTCTCGTCGCCCGGGAGCACGTAGTCCGTGCCCTCCCACGGCGACAGGAAGTCGAACTGGCGGAATTCCTGGGTCAGCCGCACGGGCTCGTAGACGACGCGCTTCTGCTCGTCGTCGTAGCGGACCTCGACGAAGCCCGTCAGCGGGAAGTCCTTGCGCAGCGGATGGCCCTCGAAGCCGTAGTCGGTGAGGATGCGGCGCAGGTCGGGATGGCCGGAGAACAGAATTCCGTAAAGGTCGTAGGCTTCGCGCTCGAACCAGTTCGACGGCCGGGTAACACCGAGATCGTGGACGGAACCGGCGTCGCCTCATCCGTCTGCACCTTCACGCGGATGCGGCGGTTGAACTTGGGCGACAGCAGGTGCCACACGACATCGAAGCGCTTCTCGACGGGCCGGGTAATCCACGCCGGCCAGATCCGTGAAGTTGACGAAGAGGAACCGCGGGTCGTCGCGCAGCATCGTCAGCACCTGACGATGCGCAGCGGCCTCGGCATGGACGGTCAGTTCGCCGAGCGCGACCGTGATAGCCGCTCACCGCGCCGGGCAGCGCGGCCTACGATGCTTTCGCCGAGTTCGTTGAGGCGTCTCGTCCATGGCGAACGGTCTTTTCTCGTCATCGAGAATAGCGCGCGCGGAACGCGCGCAGGTCGGACAGCGCCCGGGGTCGACCCGGGCCGCTGGTCGTTCAGCGTTCGATGGTGCCGACGCGGCGGATCTTCTTCTGCAGCAGCAGCACGCCGTAGAGCAGCGCCTCGGCCGTGGGCGGGCAGCCGGGAACATAGACGTCGATCGGCACGATCCGGTCGCAGCCGCGCACGACCGCATAGGAATAATGATAATAGCCGCCGCCGTTGGCGCACGATGCCCATCGAGATGACGTAGCGCGGCTCCGGCATCTGGTCGTAGACCTTGCGCAGCGCCGGGGCCATCTTGTTGGTCAGCGTGCCGGCGACGATCATCACGTCCGACTGGCGCGGCGAGGCGCGCGGCGCGAAGCCGAAGCGCTCGGCGTCGTAGCGCGGCATCGACATCTGCATCATCTCGACGGCGCAGCAGGCAAGACCGAACGTCATCCACATGAGCGAGCCGGTGCGGGCCCACTGGATCAGGTCGTCGGTCGAGGTGACGAGGAAGCCCTTGTCGCCGAGCTCGGCATTGACGTCCGTGAAGAACGGATCGTTCGCGCCGACGGCCTTGCCGGTCGCGGGATCGATGATGCCGCGCGGCGCGGGAGCGACCAGGGTGCCCGTCTGTGTCAGCGGTCAATCCCATTCGAGAGCCCCCTTCTTCCACTCATAGGCGAAACCGATGGTGAGCACCCCGAGGAACGTCATCATCGACCAGAAGCCGAACAGGCCGACTTCCTTGAAGGCCACCGCCCAGGGAAACAGGAAGGCGACTTCGAGATCGAAGATGATGAACAGGATCGACACCAGGTAGAACCGGATGTCGAACTTCATGCGGGCGTCGTCGAACGCGTTGAAGCCGCACTCGTAGGCGGACAGCTTCTCGGGATCGGGGCGCGAATAAGCGACGATGAACGGCGCGACCAGCAGCGCCACCGCGATGAACAACGCCACACCGATGAAGATCACCAGCGGCAGGTAGTCGTTGAGAAGCTCGGGCATGACCACTCCGATCCTCGGGACACCCCTCGGAACCAACGGAGGGAACTGGCGCAAACCAGCTCCCCGAATTCGACATCGGCAAGAGGGCACCGAAAGAACCGCCGAAATTCCCGATTCAGAGGGATTTCGACCTCTCCGTCCAACGTCGCGGCGAGGCTTATCGCAGCGCAACGCACGACGCAAGACGGCAACGTGTCGTATCTGATTGGGCGCTCGTCCAATTCCGTCGTCAGAAGACCAATTCCGATTTGTCCGATAGGGACAATGCATAGCTGGCGCTTAACGCCCGGCCTCGACGTGCGGCCCGGTGGCATTATGATGCCGTCGCATGTTCAAGGGAGAGCCTGCAGACATGTCCAACAAGATCGACCTTCAAGGCCGCATGGCCGTCGTCACGGGGGGCGCGCAAGGGATCGGCTACGCCGTCGCCGCACGTCTGGCCGAATCGGGCGCGAGCGTCGCGCTTTGGGACCGCGACGCCGCACTGCTGGCCGAAGCGGCCGACGTCGCTCGGCTCCACGACGAAGGTCGTGCCCGTCGTGGTCGAGCAGTCCGACGCCGCCTCGGTCGCGGCAGCCGCGCGCGGAAACCGAGAAGGCGCTCGGGCGCATCGACATCCTCGTGAACAATGCCGGCATTTCCGGGCCGACCATGCCCGTCGTCGACTACCCGCTCGACGAGTGGCGCCGGATCATCGACATCGATCTCAACGGCGTCTTCTACTGCTGCAAGGCTGTCGTGCCCGGCATGATCCAGCGCGGCTATGGCCGCATCGTCAATGTCGCGTCGATCGCCGGCAAGGAGGGCAACCCCAACGCCGCCGCCTATTCCGCCGCCAAGGCCGGCGTGATCGCGCTGACCAAGTCGCTGGGCAAGGAACTGGCGGGCAAGGACATCGCGGTGAACTGCGTCACGCCGGCAGCCGCGAAGACCAAGATCTTCGACCAGATCAGCCAGCAGCACATCGACTACATGCTGTCGCGCATCCCGCGGGGGCGCTTCCTCAAGGTCGAGGAAGCCGCCGCCATGATCGCGTTGCTGGTCAGCGAGGACAATTCCTTCACGACAGGCGCGGTGTTCGATCTCTCCGGCGGCCGCGCGACCTACTGAAGGTCGACGAACGGCAGCACGATGTGGCTCGGCCGTGAACGGTCGAGCCACACGCGGTTCACGGCCTTGCGCGGCGTCTCCGCCTGGCCTTCAGGCTCGAAACTGTTCGGATTGACGTCGTATTTGGGGAAGTTGGACGACGACACATCCAGCCGGATGCGGTGCCCGGCCTTGAACAGATTTGCTGTGGCGAACGGCCGGATGACAATCCGGTATACCAGGCCCGGGTCCATCGGAGCAGGCTCCTCCCACGAATCCCGGTAGCGGCAACGCATGATTCCATCCGTGATGTTCAGAGCGAAGCCGCGCGGATCGTCTTCGCTCGGCGGATACACGTCCACGAGCTTGGCGGTGACATCGGTGTCGGGACAGTCGGACGAGAGATAGACGACGACCTCGACCGGCCCTGCCAGGGTCAGGTCCTGCTCGAGCGGCGGCGTCTCGAAGCTCAAGACGTCCGGCCGGGCATTCAGCGGGAGCCCAGGCGTGACACATCCAAAGAAGCGCAGGTCCTCGCGCTGATCGAAGCCGCCACCGGCAAACACCGGCTCGCCCGATGTTAGCGATCCCCCGATTGTGGGGACGGGATTTGCGGGGTCGAAAACGAAGGCGCGGCTATCGGAACTGCCGCCGGGCAGATCGGGCGACAAGCTGCCGTCCGCGTGTGCGTAATACGGCTCGAAGCGCGTGGCCGGCAGCGGCCAGTCGGCAGCGTCGATCCATCGTCCTCCATGGTCGAGCCGGCCTTCGGGCGTACGACGTCCGGACCCGCCGCCCATCACGAAGAGGCGCACCGGTGCTGATGTGTCGACCTCGTTGGGCCTGTCCTTCAGCCAGCGATCGAACCAGGCGAGGCGGTAGGCGCGCCAATTCTCTGCGATGTGGCCGTCGATCGGCGCTTGCGGGCCGAACGAGATATCGCCCGCGTACGTCATCGTGCGATCACCGTGCCGCCAGGGCCCCATGATCAGGTGAAACGGCCCGTTCTTGCGGGCTTTGAGGCCCATGTAGTTTTCGGTCGCCGTCGCCACATACGCGTCGTACCAGCTCGACATGATCGCGACGGGACAGTCGGGGAAGTTGTCCCAGTGGGCGCTGGCGCAAAGCCCCGGCCTTCGCCAGCTCTCGTCGAAGCGTCCGCGGGACCATTGATCGAGCAGGTATCGCTCATACTCGGGCAGCCATCGCAGGGGCGAGCGGCCCGGCCGCCAGGGCATGCGCTTGAACCAATCGCGGATGTCCTCCGCCTGCAGCGCGCCCCGGATCATGGGGTCGGCTTGCGCCTCGGGACTCTCGATGGCTTGCCGCAGCGCCCATGTGGCCTGTTTCAGCTCGAAGGCACCACCCTGGCGTATGCCGCCCTGGAAGGCATTCGAGAAGCCGCCCGAGTTGAGAATCATGGCCGAAAGACCGGGCGGATTCGAGCGCGGCGAGCGCGGCCTGCGTGTGGGCGGCGTAGGAGAGGCCCATCGTGCCAATCCGCCCGTTGCAGAACGACTGGGCGTGAATCCACGCACACGTGTCGTAGCCGTCTTCTGCCTCCGCCGTGTATTTCTCGAATATCCCCTCCGAGCCATGCCGGCCGCGGCAATCCTGGAACACCACGACATAACCGCGTGATACGAAGTACGACGCCAGTTCCAGCGGCGGCATCGTCGTGGTGCGGTCGACATCGATCTCTGAACGCGAGTGCTTGCCCTTGCCGTAGGGCGTGCGTTCCAGAATGACGGGAAATGGCTCCTCGACAGCCTTTTCGCCGCGGGCGGGACGGTAGACGTCGGTCGCCAGCCGGACACCGTCGCGCATGACCACCATCACGTCTCGCGTGACGTGCACGTCGTAGCTCATCTTGGCCTCGGAGTTCTGGCCGGAGTTCTGGCCCAGTTCTTGCAGGGTCTGGGCGTTCCGCTCCGGCGGTTAGCGCCCTACTTGGCGGGCCTTGCGCTCATGGCATACGTGTCTTCCGTGCGGTTCGTCTCGAACACCACGTCCTTGCGGCTGGCCCAGTGCACGACCTGCCAATAAAGCGGGATCATCCCGACATCGCGGAAGGCGATACGCTGGGCATCGGCGAGCAGAGCGTTGCGCTTGCCAAGATCGAACTCCTCGACAGCCTTGCCGAGCATCGCATCGAAGGCGGGATTGGAGTAGCGCGCCCGGTTGAACGGACCACGGCCTGTATCCTTGTCATAGGTGGCGAGCACCGCGTTGAGCGCGCCGGCCGCGTCTGACGTCGTCGTGCCGAACGAGAACAGGAAGAACGAGAATTCCTGCTTTCCAGCGGCTGTGACATAGGTCGAGTAAGGCTGCGTGAGCACGCCGTTCAATTTGATGCCGCCCCGGTTGAGCATCTGGCCAACGGCCTGCGCGACTTCGGCCTCGCGAGGGATGCGGTCCGCCGAGGCATGCACGGTGAGCCCGAAGCCTCTAGGATATCCTGCTTCAGCGAGAAGCTTCTTGGCCCCCTCGGGGTCGAACTCGGTCGGCTGCAGGTCGGGGGCATAGCCGCCCAGGCCCTCAGGCACGATCTGCCCCGCCGGTTCGCCCGATCCTGCCAGCAGGCGCTCGACGATGGCTTTCCGGTTGATCATCTTGGACAGCGCGAGGCGGACGCGCTGATCCTTGAAGCGGGTTCACGTCGAGCGGCTTGCCGTCGGCATCAGTCACGAAGGGGCTCTTGTCCCGTGCCGAGTCGACGGCAAAATAGACAATCCGCAACGATGCGGCCGAATGCACGGCGAAGTTCGCGTCGGCCTTCACGCGATCCAGCAGCGCGGGCGGGACCTGGTCGATGAGATCGATCTCATTGGCGAGCAAGGCGACCACGCGTGAGGCATCGTTTGTGATGAAGCGGATCGAAGCCTTTTCATAGGCCGGCTTATCGCCCCAGTAGGTCTCGTTGCGGGCCAGCGCGAGCGACTGCCCGAGCGTGTAACCGGCGAACTTGTAAGGTCCGGTACCGATGACTGCCTTGCCCGAGGTGAAATCCTCGGCTTTCGCATCTGCCATCGCGCCTTTTGACACGATGAAGACAAGCCCGGCCTGGTCCATGAACTGCGGCGTCGGCCTCTTCGTCGTGAATCTCACGGTCAGAGGGTCGACGATGTCCATCTTGGCAATCGCGCCGATGTTGGCCGTGAACGGCGCGGGACTGGCCGTGATCGTCTTGATCCGGTCCATCGAGAAGACGACGTCCTCGGCGGTGAACGGCCTGCCGTCATGGAATTTCACGCCATCGCGAAGTTTGACCTCCCAGGTGAGCGGATCGATCGACTTCCAGGAAGCGGCGAGTCCGGGAACGAGCTGATTGTTGCGGTCAGTGTTCGCCAAGCGGTCGAACATGTGTTGGGCGATGACCTGGTTGTTGCCTGTCCGGGAGAATTGCGGGTCCAGCGATGACGGCTCGGAGGACAAACCGATCTTCAGTTCCGCAGCCGCTGCGGGAAGGGCGATCGCAAGCCAGGCAGCCGCGGTGAGCGCAGAAATCGGTCTCATGTGCATGTCGTCTCCGGTTCGTCCGGATCAGACCTGTGCCCCTCGCCCGCGTCAATGCCCTGCTTGCAAGTTAGTCAGACGGCGGCTCGCTTTTCGGCGGACCCTGCGGTGGCCTCGTCCTGCATGGCAGGAACAAGGCAACTCCTGAGCCGCTCCCAGAGCACCTTCGGAGAAAACGGCTTGCGTAGTACCATTGAGACACCACGCGCACGGACCTGCTCCATGAGCCGGGGCGTGGGCGCCGTGGTCGTGATCATGATGGGAATTGCGGGATCGATACCAGATGAAGGTTCGCGGATCAGATCGAGCAGACCAGCCCCGTCGATGATCGGTATGTTCCAGTCGAGAATGATGAGACCCGGCCGGAACTGACTGAGACGCGTGAGCGCATCCGCTCCGTCGGAGGCTTCAATAATCTGCCGAATGCCGCACTGTTCCAGCATGCTCCGAACCGTCCGGCGCGCGAAGGCACTTTCGTCGCCGAGCAGAACCGGAATGTCCGGAAACGGGGTTGACTTCAGCATCGATCACCGAGGCGTCTGAGCCATGAAGACTTAGACCTATACCGTTGATCTTTACGACTTCCTACCGCCCCAAGATCAACTACTTACAATTTCCATTTAGTTTAACAACCTATGCGCGAATTACATCTGCTTAGCACGCCTTCGGATATGGATTCTTGGCGATCTGCAGTGCTTCGGGGTGTCCTGCGATTCCAAACTAGCGCGAAACCCGCGCCGCTCAGCCTTGGGCCGGCCCGATTATTCCGACAGAATTGCATGAATGGCGGGAGAGACGGGGCTCGAACCCGCGACCTCCGGCGTGACAGGCCGGCGCTCTAACCAACTGAGCTACTCCCCCGGATGCGAGCCATTGGTCCGCAGCGGTCGGGGTGAATTACGGGACGCCCCCTGCCCTGTCAAGCACGCCGTCACGTAAATCCGCGTCGACCTTCTGCATCTTGAGATGGGACGCGGAAAACTTCGCAGAGTCCTGGCGACCGGAGGTGAGCGCACGAAGGGCATTCAGCACGACAGCGACGTCGATCGCCTCCTGCATCAGCGCACCTTCGAGAGGCGTGAGATGGCCGAGCGCAGCGGCGATCATGCCCAGGATCGATAGTCCCATACCCACATAGACGCTCTGCAGCGCAATCGAGCGCGAACGGCGCGCGATGCGGATTGCGATGGGAAGCCTGTCCAGTTTGTCGACGAGAATCACCGCATCAGCCGCCTCCGACGAAGCCGCCGCTCCGCGGGCCCCCATGGAGACGCCAACATCGGCTGCGGCCAGGGCTGGCGCGTCGTTGATACCATCGCCGACCATCACCGAAATTCCGGCTTTGGCTTCTTCCTTCACGACCTCGACCTTGCGCGCCGGCGTCGCCGCGGCGACGATTCTATCGATGGGGAGGCCCTGCCCGACCGAGTTCGCGATCTCCAGCCGGTCGCCGGTCACAAGAACGATTCGCGCAACGCCGTCCTGCTTGAGGGCATTGAGAGCATCGAGGGCGTCCACTCGCAATTCGTCCGCAAGAACGATCATTCCGGCGACCTGTCCGTTGATGCCGACGAACGTGCTGAGGCTCCCAGCCTGCCCCACCGCGTCGAACTGCGCTGCCGCCCAGCCTGCGTTCTGCTCGTCAGCCAGCAGGGCGTGGGACAACACCAGGTCATAGGTGCCTAGGGTGACCGCCCGGGTCGCGACGGCACCGTGCAGGCCGGCGCCGTTCTCTTCGTTCAATGCCGCCGGAGGCTCCAGCTCAAGGCCACGTGATTTGGCCTCGGCAACCAGGGCGGCGGAAACGACGTGATGCGAACCCTGAGCCAGCGACGCGGCACATCTGAGGAGCTCGGCTTCGGTAAAGGGTTCGTAAGCCTCGATTCTGACGATCGTGGGTAAGCCGCCGGTCAGGGTCCCGGTCTTGTCGAAGAGCAGGATCCGTGCACGCGCCAACTGCTCCAGTGCCTTGGCGCTCTTGATCAGGACGCCGCTGTGGGCGCAACGCGACATCCCCGCAACGATCGCGACGGGGACGGCAAGGATAAGGGGGCACGGCGTCGCCACGATCAGAACGGCGAGAGTGCGGACCTGATCGTGCGTCAGCAGCCAGGTGCCGCCCGCCAGCGCAAGGCTGAGGGCAAGAAAGCCCAGGGCGTACCGGTCGGCCAGGCGGGACATAGGCGCCTTCGAGCGCTGAGCCGCCTCGACCAGGCGGACAATCCCGGCATAGGTGCTTTCGGACGCCGTCCGCTTGGCCCGCAGGTCGAATGCACCTCCGACATTGGTGCTGCCGCTCATGACCTCGTCAGCCGCCGAGAGCGATACCGGCATGGCCTCGCCCGTCAACGCGGATTGATCCAGCAGCGCCAGACCCCCGACAACCGCGCCGTCGACCGGGATGACGTCACCCGGGCGGATCAGGAGACAATCTCCCGGGGCGATCGCATCGAGTGGCACTTCCTCGATACGTCCCTGCACCTTGCGGCGAGCGAACCGAGGCACGCGGGCGAGGAGGGACGTCATCTCCCGCTGGGCGCGCCGCTGCGCATAGTCCTCCAACACCTGCCCGCCTGCAAACATCAGCGCAACGACGTTGCCGGCGAGCGGCTCGCCTACGATGAGTGCGCCAGACATGGAGATCGCGGCCAGGATATCGAGGCCGAATTCACCGCGCGTGAGGCTGATAATGACGATAACGGTCAGCGCCAGGAGGACGACACCGGTCCCGGCAGACCACGCCAGCGCGGCAAGCTCCGGTTGCCCCCCAAAATGGAAGGCCAGCCCCGCTGAAAGCCCAAGCAGCGCGCAAGCGAGGAGGATCGAATGGACGGTTCGTGTGCTCATATCTGACCCGGCGACCACCGCCAGTCATCACGGATTGCCCCGCTCCACCATGTTTTAAGTCAAGGCGAAGCGGTTGCAGGCATCCGTAACGCCACGTTCCACGCCCGTTCAGTAAACGATGACGCTGCGGATCGACTTGCCCTCGTGCATGAGGTCGAAGGCCGTGTTGATCTCGTCGAGCGGCATGGTGTGGGTGATCAGGTCGTCGATATTGATCTTCCCCTCCATGTACCAGTCGACGATCTTCGGCACGTCGGTGCGGCCCCGCGCGCCGCCGAAGGCGGTGCCCTTCCAGACGCGTCCGGTGACGAGCTGGAAGGGCCGGGTCGAGATCTCCTGCCCGGACGCCGCGACGCCGATGATGATGCTTTCGCCCCAGCCGCGGTGGCAGCATTCCAGCGCCTGGCGCATCGTGTGGACATTGCCGATGCATTCGAACGAGAAGTCCGCGCCGCCGCCGGTCAGGTCGACGATCGCCTGCACCACCTTGTCGCGGCCGACTTCGTCGGGGTTGATGAAGTGCGTCATGCCGAACTTGTCGGCCATTGCGCGCTTCGCGGGGTTGAGATCGACGCCGATGATCTTGTCGGCGCCCACCATCCGGGCGCCCTGGATCACGTTGAGCCCGATGCCGCCGAGGCCGAACACGACGACGTTCGCGCCTGGCCACACCTTGGCGGTGTAGATGACCGCGCCGATGCCGGTGGTCACGCCGCAGCCGATGTAGCAGATCTTGTCGAAGGGCGCGTCCTCGCGCACCTTCGCCAGCGCGATCTCCGGCAGCACGGTGAAATTCGCGAAGGTCGAGCAGCCCATGTAGTGGAGCACGTCATTGCCGTCGCAGGTGAAGCGGCTCGATGCCGTCGGGCATCACGCCCCTGCCCTGCGTCGCGCGGATCGAGGTGCAAAGGTTGGAGCGCCGCGACAGGCAGGTTTTGCACTGCCGGCATTCCGGCGTGTAGAGCGGAATCACGTGGTCGCCGGGCTTCAGCGTGGTCACGCCCGCGCCGATCTCGCGAACGATGCCCGCACCCTCGTGGCCGAGGATGGCCGGGAACAAGCCCTCCGGATCGGCGCCCGACAGGGTGTAGGCGTCGGTGTGGCACACGCCCGTCGCCATGACCTCGACCAGCACCTCGCCTGCCCTCGGGCCTCCGATCTCGATCGTCTCGATCGTCAGCGGCTTGCCCGCAGCCCAGGCCACGGCAGCTCTCGTCAGCATGTCTCGATTACTCCACGGTAGTTCTGAATTGGTCGCAGCGTCGCCGAGAGGTTGCAGTGCGCAGCCCCTCAGCGCAAGCGCGCGAATTTGGCTTCAGTTTGCGGCAAAACAGTAGAACAGGCCCGCGCCGCCGACCCGCTGCAGATTGGCGGGCGCACAGCCCGGCGTCACGTGCGAGTTGTTCCAAAGATTGGGCCCGTTGGTGTTGCCGATCAGGTCGTGGTGACCCACCATCGCTCCGCCCTGACCATCGGCGCTGCTCGTCCAGTTGCTGCAGGTCGCGTCCGCGCCTGACATTGCCGTGCCGTCCGCCTGGCTACCCGTCAGCATGTCATGCTGGTTGGGGGCATCGCCGCGTCCCTTGATCGGCGCGCCGGTGGCGTCGAGCGCCGTCTCCTTGTTGATCTTATTCTTATCGCTGTGCAGTTCCGCGACATTGGCGGCGATCACAACGCCCTTGGCGTTGATCCAGGGCCCTGCGCCGATCCGGTCGCGAGCATTGACCGCCGCCGCGCCACCCGCGGCTTGAGTAGAGAGATAAGCGCGCCATGTCTTGCCGCCCGCCCCCGCTGCCTGCGCTTGGCTTTGGCAGTGTGCGTCAGCGCCCGCAAGTCCGCCGAGATCGCCGCCCTTTCCAAGGCCGACGCTGGTCACGAAGAAGCTCATACTGGCCTGCTGGGCATATGCACCGTTCGCAAAAGCTACGAGCAGCGTAAATGCGCCGACGGCAGGCATGATCAAACCGGCTCTAAGTACGATGCTCATCGATTCCTCCATGTTCCCGGCTGGCAAAAAGGAAGCCGCCGTCAGATTGGATGCGAGCAGCCGCAGGGGCAATCGCGTTTGAATGCCCATTACACGCTTGTGATGAGCGCTATTCCAGATCGCCAAGGAACCCGCCGGATTGACGCTGCCAGAGCTTGGCGTAGTGACCGCCTTTTTCGAGCAGCTCGCGGTGCGTGCCCTGCTCCACGATCCGCCCGGCTTCAAGGATGACGAGCGTATCCATGCGGGCGATCGTTGAGAGGCGGTGCGCGATGCTGATCACCGTCTTGCCATCCATCAGGGTTTCGAGTTGCTCCTGAATGGCGGCTTCCACTTCGCTGTCGAGCGCAGACGTGGCTTCGTCCAGCACGAGGATCGGAGCGTTCTTGAGGATCACCCGCGCTATGGCAATGCGCTGGCGCTGACCGCCCGAAAGCTTTACGCCGCGCTCGCCGACATGGGCGTCATAGCCGCGACGGCCGGACCAGTCCTCGAGATCGAGGATGAACTCGTGCGCGTGCGCGCGGCGGGCTGCCGCCTCGACCTCTTCTTCCGTAGCGTCGGGGCGGCCGTAGCGGATGTTCTCCCTGATGGAGCGGTGCAGCAGCGACGTGTCCTGCGTGACCACCGCGATCTGGGCACGAACGCTGTCCTGCGTGGCGTCGGCGCAGTCCTGGCCGTCAATAATGATGCGCCCGCTCTGCAGGTCATAGAAGCGCAGGAGCAGGTTCACCAGCGTCGACTTGCCCGCGCCGGAGCGCCCGACGAGCCCGATTTTCTGGCCGGGCGCGATCTTCAGGGTGAAGTCCTCGATGACGCCGCCTTCGCGGCCATAGTGGAAGCTGACGCGCTCGAACGCGACCTCGCCCTGTGTGACCTTGACGGGCCGCGCGTTCGGCCGGTCCGTGACGCGCAAGGGCTTGGCGACTGAATCCATGCCCTCATGCACGGTCCCGAACTGCTCGAAGATGGACGTCGTCTCGAAGGCGACGCGGTTTGCGACGCCGCTGATCTGCAACGTGAGCGGCAGCGCCGTCGCGACCATCTCCAGCCCGATCTGTCCGTGGCTCCAGAGCCAGAGCGCCAGCGCGCCTGTGCCGGCGATGAGGGCGCCTGACAGCACCGCCAGCCCGAGCGTCAGCCAGGTGAAATACCGCATCTGGACGCGCATGCGGTTCGTGTGATGCTCAAGCGAACCGCGGACCTGATCGTCCTCCAATTGCCCGTTCGCAAAGAGCTTCACGGTGAGGATATTCGTGTAGCTGTCGACGATGCGTCCGGTCACGGCTGACCGAGCGTATGAAACGTCCGTCGAGCTGCGCCGGACATGCGGCACCAGCCATGCCAGCATGCCGACATAGCCGATCATCCAGAGCAGCATGGGAACGGCAAGCAACGGATCCGCCCTGCCAATCAGCACAAGAGCCATGGCGACGAGCGCGACCATGTAAAATACGACCGTGATGATCGAGACGAGGCTGGCGCGCAGTGCGTAGCCGGTTTCAAGCACCCGGCTGGCGATGCGCCCCGCGAAGTCGCTCTGGAAATAGCCGATGCTCTGGCGCACGACGTGCTGGTGGCTCTGCCAGCGAACGAGGTTGGTGAGCCCGGGAAAGATGGTCTGGAACTGGAGCAAGGACTGCGTCAGTACGACCATCGGGCGAAGGACCAGCACGATCCCTACTCCGCCAAGCAGAACGGGCCAGGATTCGCTGAACAGCCTGGACGAGTTGGTCGTGGCGACCAGGTTGACGGTCCATCCGATCAGGACGGGGATCGCCGCGTCTACCAAGGCGAGAAGCGCACCGAGGATAAGCAGGCCCACGAGAAACCATCTGACCTGCCGGCCGAAGAACCAGTAGAAGGCAAGCATCCCCTGCGGCGGTTCGCCGGGAGCGTCGATTGCCGTCGGTATCAGAAGCTTTTCGAAGTAGCTGAACATCGGGGACTCAGGGCTGGGCGCGTGAGCCTAGAACAACGATTGACGCTATGACAGGCTCGGGAACGAATGGCTGGCCAGCGTCACGCTGTCGCTTGCCCGGCGTGTTGGTCAGTGAGGCCGCAATCGCCTGGAAAGGCAAAAACGGAATGCTGACTTCAAACGAAGAACCCCGCCGTGAGGCAGGGCCCTTGTTCAAGTCTCGTGCAATCAGGATTGCTGCCAGCTTCCGGTTCGGTTCACCGAAACCGCTCCCCGCTTCGTTGATCGACCAGCGATCGAGGCCTCTTCAGGCCGAAGCAAGCAGCTTGGCGTCCTGATGCGCTTGCACGTGGTCGTCGATGACGCGTTTGACGGAAGCCGCGACGTCGAGCGTCTCCTCATCGGCCATCAGCTTGCCATTGCGTTTCATGCGAAGGGGCTCTTCGGGCGAGCGGGATTGGGTAGAAATCCGGGTCAATGCAACCGCCCCAGGCAGGCTTTCATTCACCGTCGCGCGCACGGCGGCGAACAGCGTCTGTACATCCTGGCTGAGGTCGCCACCCCCAACCTTGGCGTTGATTGCCTTCAGCGCGGGACGCGCGTCCCAGAAAACCTCGTAAATATCCATCTGCAATCGCTCCGGCTCCATTAGCCGAAAACGCGAGGGCGTGGCTCATCGTTCCATCAATAGACGGACGAGCGATTCTACCTGCGGGCGAACTGCCCCGCCCTGAATGCTGTAACGCCGGGACAGAGCGTTCGTTCTGAGTTCGGCGATGATGCATGAATGCGCTCCGGCCTGGATGAACGATGGGAAATCGCTACATCTGATCTGCGGGTCGCGCCGTCCAGCTACTGGACGTTACGTTAGGTCTCCTTCAGGGGCCTGTTGCCGCGATACGAAGCCCACGAAGCGCGGTCTTCACCCTTTTTGACCGTTGACAACTTTCGGCCCCCTGCTTCGTTATGCATAAGGGCGGCGTTTGAGCTCCGAACTCATTTCGGACAGGCTTCAAGAGCAGGTGCATGTGATGAAGATTGTGCTGGTCGGCTTGAGCCTGACGATGCTCGTGTCCGCGGCGGGATCCGCCCTCGCCCAGGCGAGGCCCGATTCGCTGCGAATGACGTGCAACCAGGCACGCGCGCTCGTCACGGCGCGCGGCGCCGTCATCCTGGGCAGCGGGCCTCATGTCTACGACCGGATTGTCTCCGATAACCGGTTCTGCACCTGGCCGCAGGGGGTGGAGCGCACAACTGTTCCAACGATGGATACCCGCGCCTGCTTCGTCGGCTACGTGTGCCGCGACCGGCCACAATGGACCCCGTGGCTGGAGCCCTGATTTTGAGCGACCATTAGTATGACAACCAGAATGGAGGGCGATCATGGCTAAGACTGTCAAGGATATGCTGGCAGAGGCGAATACCGCCGTTCCCAAGATCTCGCCTGCAGAAGCCGCTCAGAAGATCGCGTCAGCCGATGTATTGGTGGTGGACGTGCGTGATCCGAGCGAAGTGCAGCAGACCGGCAAGCTTAAGGGTGCGGTCAACGTTTCACGAGGGATGCTGGAATTCCGGGCCGACCCGGAGAGCCCATCTCACAATCCGGCGTTTCAGAAGGATAAGACGATCCTCCTTCATTGCGCTTCGGGCGGGCGTTCTGCCCTGGCCGGCAAGGTTCTCCAGGACATGGGCTATACGGCCGTTTTCAACATCGGAGGGTTCAAGGAGCTGGCCGAATCCGGCATCGCCGTCGAACCAGCATAGGCTGGCGCCAACTGGGGTCGATGCGCATCGCGGACGGTGAAAAGGAGCGCGGCATCACCGATTGATGCAGCGTCAGGTGAATGGGCCTATTCCGACGCTTAAGGCGACGGGGCCCTTAACGTGATCATTTTCATCAGGTCAGGAACCACAAACCGCGACTCGATGACTTCGAAATTCGTCTTGAGCACATGGTCTTCGGTGTGCCGGTCGAACCCGGCTCCATAGGCCCAAGCCATCCAGGGTTCCCAAAGTCGCGCAACAAACGCCCTGTAGGAACCTTTCGGGCGGACATACTCCAGAAGCCGCAATATTCCGCCGGGCTTCAAGGTCCGCTCGATCTCGCGCAGAGCCTGAACCTGCACCTCGTTCGGCAGCACACAGAATAGGAAAGTGGCTACTGCAGCATCGAACGACCTATCCGGCAGTTCCAGGTCCGTGACGTCCATCTGGCGGAGTTCGACCTTCCGGTCCAACCTCCTGGCTCGTGCGCCTGCGCGCGCCAGCATGGCCGGACTGAAGTCGACACCTACGACCTCCGCACCCACCGGGTAGTATTGAATGTTCCGCCCGGTCCCAACGCCAGCATCGAGAATCCGCCCAGACATGCCCTGGAACATCAAAGGACGAATATGCCGGTACCGCCCATACTCGAACGGGGCGTCCAGCAAGTCATAGAACGGGGCAATTCGTTGATATCGTTCCTGCGGATTGGTCATATCCAGGCCTTCAGGCTTCGGCGCTGAATGGCGCGGAACGGAAGCGTCCCGCGCTCAGGACGCAATAGAGATCAAGATATGGTGGGCGGTGAGGGACTCGAACCCCCGACCCTCTCGGTGTAAAGGAGATGCTCTACCAACTGAGCTAACCGCCCGCGCGGCTTTCATAGTCCAGACCGCCCGGTCGGGGCAAGCTACGCCTGCATGTTGACCGCAATCGACCTGGTTCCGGTCAAAAGGAAAAGGCCGGCGGAATTCGCCGGCCTCGTCCCATTCAGCATTGGGTGGGCAATGCCCACCGAAGGCTCAGCCGTTGAGGGCCGACTTCAGGCCGGCGCCGGCCTTGAACTTCGGCGCCAGGAGGCCTTGGTCTTGATCGTCTCGCCGGTGCGCGGGTTGCGCGCCTCGCCGGCCGGGCGCTTGGTCACAAGGAAGGTGCCGAAGCCGACCAGACGAACCTCGTCGCCCTTCTTCAGGGACGCGGTGATCGCCTCGAGCACGGCCTCGACGCGCGGCGGCAGCCTGGGTCTTGTTGAGGTCCGCCTGATCCGCGACGGCGGCGACGAGATCGCCCTTGTTCATCGGAGTTCTCCTTATCTTGATTGCAATACGCCGAATTCGAACGGCGCTGCGCGGCGTTGTTCCAGTTCGCGACTGGCGATGCAAGGCTCGAGCTGGATTAAGCTCGGAAAAACCGACTGCCTTCGACACAGAAAAGGCCTCCGGGATGGCATCCCGGAGGCCTCTTTTCGCGTCTATCGGCAGCCGCGGGCGACGAACGCTCGCGAGGCCGGATAAGCCTAGTGCGCCAGCATCGTTGCTGCGTCCTCATCGCCGACCGCTTTCGGCTTGACGGCGGAAAGATCCTCTTCCCACTTGATCGGCTCGGGCTGGCGGACGAGCGCGTGCCTGATGACCTCCTCCATCCGCGAGACCGGCACGATCTCCATGCCGTTCTTCACGCTCGCGGGAAGGTCCACCAGATCCTTGGCGTTCTCCTCGGGGATCAGCACCTTCTTCACGCCGCCACGCAGCGCCGCGAGGAGCTTCTCCTTGAGGCCGCCGATCGGCAGCACCCGGCCGCGCAGCGTCACCTCGCCGGTCATCGCGATGTCGTGGCGCACCGGAATGCCCGTCAGCACCGAGACGATGGCCGTCGCCATGCCGATGCCGGCGGACGGACCGTCCTTGGGCGTCGCGCCTTCGGGAACGTGAACGTGGATGTCGCGCCTGTCGAACAGCGGCGGCTCCAGCCCGAAATCGACGGCACGCGAGCGGACATAGGACGCCGCCGCGGAGATCGATTCCTTCATCACGTCCTTCAGGTTGCCGGTCACGGTCATCTTGCCGCGGCCGGGCATCATCACGCCTTCGATGGTCAGCAGCTCGCCGCCCACCTCGGTCCAGGCCAGCCCGGTCACGACGCCGACCTGGTCCTCGGTCTCCGTCTCGCCGTAGCGGAACTTCGGAACGCCCAGGAAGTCGGGCAGCGTCTTCTCGGTGACGGCGACCTTCTTCTTCTTCGAGAGCAGGATCTCCTTCACCGCCTTGCGGGCGAGGTTGGAGAGCTCGCGCGCCAGATTGCGGACGCCGGCTTCCCGCGTGTAGCGGCGGATCAGCATCTGCAGCCCGCTCGTCGTCGATCGACCACTCCTTCTCCTGGAGGCCATGCTTCTTGATGGCCTCGGGGATCAGGTGGCGCCGTGCGATCTCGACCTTCTCCTCTTCGGTGTAGCCGGCGATGCGGATCACCTCCATGCGGTCGAGCGAGCGGCGGCGGGATGTTGAGCGTGTTCGCCGTCGTCACGAACATCACGTTCGACAGGTCGTAGTCGACCTCGAGGTAATGGTCGTTGAACGAGCTGTTCTGCTCGGGGTCCAGCACCTCGAGCAGGGCCGAGGACGGATCGCCGCGGAAATCCATGCCCATCTTGTCGATCTCGTCGAGCAGGAAGAGCGGGTTGGACGTCTTGGCCTTCCGCATCGACTGGATGATCTTGCCGGGCATCGAGCCGATATAGGTGCGCCGGTGACCGCGGATCTCGGCCTCGTCACGCACGCCGCCGAGCGACATGCGCACGAACTCGCGGCCCGTCGCCTTGGCGATCGACTTGCCGAGCGAGGTCTTGCCGACGCCCGGAGGTCCGACGAGGCACAGGATCGGGCCGGTCAGCTTGTTGGCGCGGCTCTGCACGGCGAGATACTCGACGATCCGCTCCTTGACCTTCTCCAGCCCGTAGTGCTCGTCGTCGAGCATGTCCTGCGCGGCTGGCGAGGTCCTTCTTGACCTTGGAGCGCTTGCCCCAGGGCAGCGACAGCATCCAGTCGAGATAGTTGCGCACGACGGTGGCTTCCGCCGACATCGGCGACATCTGGCGGAGCTTCTTCACCTCGGCCAGCGCCTTGTCGCGCGCTTCCTTCGTGAGCTTGGTCTTCTCGATGCGCTCCTCGATCTCGGCGAGCTCGTCCTTGCCGTCCTCGTCGCCGAGTTCCTTCTGGATCGCCTTCATCTGCTCGTTGAGGTAGTACTCGCGCTGGGTCTTCTCCATCTGGCGCTTGACGCGCGAGCGGATGCGCTTTTCCACCTGCAGCACGGAGATCTCGCTCTCCATGAAGCCGAGCACCTTCTCCAGGCGCTTGGCCACGTCGGTGATCTCGAGCACGTCCTGCTTGTCGGTGATCTTCACCGCGAGGTGCGAGGCGATCGTGTCGGCGAGCTTGGAGTAGTCGTCGATCTGGCCGACGGCGGCCACGACCTCGGGCGACACCTTCTTGTTGAGCTTCACATAGCTCTCGAACTCGTTGACCACGGAGCGGGCCAGCGCCTCGGCCTCGACCTTGTTCGGGATCGACGTCGGGCAGCGCCTCGGCCTCGGCCTCGTAGATAGTCCTCCGAGCGGACATAGTTGCGGCACGCGCGCGCGGCCGACGCCCTCGACCAGCACCTTCACGGTGCCGTCGGGCAGCTTCAGCAGCTGCAGCACGCTGGCCAGCGTGCCGATGGTGAAGATCGCGTCCGTCGCCGGATCGTCATCCGCCGCGTTCTTCTGGGTCGCCAGCAGGATCAGCTTCTCGCTCTTCACGACTTCCTCGAGAGCCTTGATGGACTTCTCGCGGCCGACGAAGAGCGGCACGATCATGTGCGGGAAGACGACGATGTCGCGCAGCGGCAGCACGGGATAGGTGTCCACCGACCCCGGCGTCGAGCTGCGGACGCTGTCTGGTGGTCGTCATGGAATACTTGTCCTTTCTGGTGCGCTCGCGTGGACGCCCGGAATGGGCCGCCCGGCGAACGAGTTGCGCGATGCCAACCGGGCCATTCGCGCGACGCACCCGGTTCCTCCAGGTCACGAGACGGCCTGTTTGTGATGAGCGAACCGGCTTACTGCATGGCCATGAAATGGTCCCTTCGAACCCGCTCGTTCAAGACGGGGCCGGGCTCCGCAGCTCGCAGGCTGCGGAGCCACGATGCCGTGATCAGGCGCTCGACGCCGTCTCGCTCGCCTTGTCGGAGTAGATGTAGAGCGGACGCGCCTTGCCCTCGATCACCTCGGGGCCGATCACCACCTGCTCGCAGCCTTCGAGGCTCGGCAGGTCGTACATCGTCTCGAGCAGGATGCCTTCCATGATCGAACGCAGGCCGCGCGCGCCGGTCTTGCGCTCGATCGCCTTCTTGGCGATCAGCGACACCGCCTCGTCGGAGAAGGTCAGCTCCACGTCCTCCATCTCGAACAGGCGCTGGTACTGCTTCACCAGCGCGTTCTTGGGCTCGGTGAGGATCTTCTTGAGCGCGGGCTCGTCGAGGTCCTCCAGCGTCGCGATGACCGGCAGGCGGCCGACGAACTCCGGGATCAGCCCGAACTTCAGCAGGTCCTCGGGCTCCACCTCGCGGAAGATCGCGCCGGTGCGGCGGTCGTCCGGGGCCTCGACCTTGGCGCCGAAGCCGATCGAGGTGCCCTTGCCGCGCGACTGAGATGATCCGCTCGAGGCCCGGCGAAGGCGCCGCCGCAGATGAACAGGATGTTGGTCGTGTCCACCTGCAGGAATTCCTGCTGCGGGTGCTTGCGGCCGCCCTGGGGCGGCACGGAGGCGACGGTGCCTTCCATGATCTTCAGCAGCGCCTGCTGCACGCCCTCGCCCGACACGTCCCTCGTGATCGAGGGGTTGTCCGACTTGCGGGAGATCTTGTCGATTTCGTCGATGTAGACGATGCCGCGCTGGGCCCGCTCGACATTGTAGTCGGAGGCCTGGAGCAGCTTCAGGATGATGTTCTCGACGTCCTCGCCGACATAGCCGGCCTCGGTCAGGGTCGTCGCGTCGGCCATCGTGAAGGGCACGTCGAGGATGCGGGCCAGCGTCTGCGCGAGCAGCGTCTTGCCCGATCCCGTCGGGCCGACCAGCAGGATGTTCGACTTGGCGAGTTCGACGTCGTTGTGCTTCGTCGCGTGGTTCAACCGCTTGTAGTGGTTGTGAACCGCGACGGAGAGCACCTTCTTGGCGTGCTCCTGGCCGATGACGTAGTCGTCGAGAACCTTGCGGATCTCCTTGGGAGTCGGCACCCCGTCCCGCGACTTCACCAGCGAGGACTTGTTCTCCTCGCGGATGATGTCCATGCACAGCTCGACGCACTCGTCGCAGATGAAGACCGTTGGGCCTGCGATCAGCTTGCGGACCTCGTGCTGGCTCTTGCCGCAGAACGAGCAGTACAGCGTGCTCTTCGAATCGCCGCCGCCGACTTTGCTCATGGCAAACCTCCACTCGATCGGAGCGATGCGGGCGCTGCCGCGCTGCTCGTTCGATCACGATTATAGCGCCCGGCACCTAAGAAACAGTAGCGTCCAGGCCGGACCACAGGGGACACGATCCCCGACCGACATCGAAACCATGACGGAATTCGAGGCCATGAGCGATGATGCAAACATGGTGCCGGGCCAGGATCAATAGGCTCCACCCCCATTGGGAGTGGACAGTACCGGAACGGAACCGGCGCAAAGTCCGCGCCGGACACGCCCGCCTGCGGCATCGGCTCGGACGACCTCAGGACAGCATCGACCGGGCGCTTCTCCATGACCTGGTCGACGATGCCGAACGCCTTCGCGCACCTCGGCGGTCATGAAATTGTCGCGCTCGAGCGCCTCCTCGATCGTCTTGTAGTCCTTGCCGGTATGCTTCTCGTAGATCTCGTTCAGGCGGCGCTTGAGGCTTTCGACCTCGCGGGCGTGGATCAGGATGTCCGTCACCTGGCCCTGATAGCCGCCGGAAGGCTGGTGAACCATGATGCGCGCGTTCGGGAGCGCGAAGCGCATCCCGGGCTCGCCGGCCGCCAAGCAGCAGCGAACCCATCGACGCCGCCTGGCCGACGCAGAGCGTCGACACCGCCGGGCGGATGAACTGCATGGTGTCGTAGATGGCGAGGCCCGATGTGACGATGCCGCCGGGCGAATTGATGTAGATCGAGATCTCCTTCTTCGGGTTCTCCGAACTCGAGGAACAGAAGCTGCGCCACCACGAGCGAAGCCATGTTGTCCTCGACCGGACCCGTCAGGAAGATGACGCGTTCGCGCAAGCAGCCGGGAATAGATGTCGAAAGCGCGTTCGCCGCGGTTCGACTGCTCCACGACCATCGGCACGAGCATGTTGTTGTAGACTTCGAATAGGATCGCGCATGGCCGTGCCTGTCTCAGGTATGGTGAAGTTAAAGGCTATCGTCGCCGCAAATCAGTGCGGCATGATCTCAACATAGTCACCGCGGAGGCCCCGCGCAAAGGGGAGCGCTGCATTTGGTGAACGATCACATGCTGGAACACTAGGGCTTGGCCGTAACATAGTCTGAAAACCAGCACAGCGGCCCTTTGGAGGCCGCTGCACATGGATCTTGAAGCACCTGACAATGCTCATGCCGTGATGGTCTCACGCCGGAATATTACTCCGCGGCGGGTTCCTCGGCGGCGGCGGCGCCTTCTTGGCGCGCTTCGGCTTGGCCTTCTTGGCTTCGTCGGGCGCGCCGGCGAGCCTTTGCCTCGCCGTCGCTTTCGTCCAGCAGTTCATCCTTCGACACCGGCTTTTCGGTGATCGTCGCCGTCGCGAGGATGTGATCGACGACCTTGTCCTCGAAGATCGGTGCGCGGAGTCTCGGCGAGGGCCTGGGGGTTCTTCCGGTAGAACTCCCACACCATGCGCTCCTGGCCGGGGAACTGGCGGGCGCGCTCGACGAGGGCCTGCGTCACTTCCTCGTCGGAGATCTGGACCTTGGCGTGCTCGCCGATTTCAGCCAGCACGAGGCCGAGACGAACGCGGCGACTCGGCGATCTTCTGGTACTCGGCGCGGGCCTCCTCCTCGGTCGTCTCTTCGTCCGCGAAGGTCTTGCCCGACTGCTGCATGTCCGCCTGGACCTGCCGCCAGATGTTCTCGAACTCCTGCGTCAGCAGCGAGGGAGGCAGCTCGAAGGTGTACTGGCCGTCGAGCGCGTCCAGGAGCTGGCGCTTCAGCTTGCGGCGCGAGACGTTGGCGTAGTCGCCGGCGATGGAGTCGCGGACGGCTGTCTTCAGCGCGTCGAGGCTCTCCATGCCGAAATTCTTGGCGAGCTCGTCGTCGATCACGACCTCGCCCGGCGCCTGCACGTCCTTGACCTTCACCTTGAACGAAGCCGGCTTTGCCGGCCAGCGTCGCCGTGCCGTAGTTCTCGGGGAAGGTGACGTTGATCGTCAGGTCGTCGCCGGCCTTGGCGCCGACCAGCTGGTCCTCGAAGCCCGGGATGAACGTGCCCGAGCCGAGATCGACCGCCATGTCGGTGCCCGTGCCGCCCTCGAAGGCCACGCCGTCGATGGAGCCCACGAAGTCGATCATGACGCGATCGCCGGTCTCGGCCGCCGCGCCTTCACCCTTGGGGGCATAGGTGCGGTTCTGCTTGGCCATGCGCTCGAGCGCCTCATCGACCTCGGCGTCGGAAACCTCGGTGGTCTCGCGCGTCACCTGCGAGGCCAGAGAAATCGGCGACCTCGAACTTCGGCAGCACCTCGAGCGCGACCTTGTAGGACAGCTCGCCGCGCGCTTCCATGGCGGCTTCGACCGTCGTCCTTGTCCTCGGGGAACTGGATCTGCGGCTCGAGCGCGAGCTTCAGCTCGTTGTCGTCGACGATCTTGCGGTTCGTCTCGTTGACGATGTTCTGCAGCACGTCGGCCATGACCGAGCGGCCATAGACGCGGCGCAGGTGCTGCACCGGGACCTTGCCGGGGCGGAATCCGTTGATGCGGACCTTGTCCTTCAGCCCCGCGAGCTCGGCCGTCAGCCGCTCCTCGAGATCCTTGGCGGGAAGCACGACTTGAAATTCGCGCTTCAAGCCCTCCGACAGTGTTTGCGTGACCTGCATGATCCGACGTGCCTTCGAAGTGTAAGAATTCATGGACCGGGAAGTGCCCGCCACTCGTATGCAAGCGGCGAAGGCACTGGTGCGGGCGGAGGGACTTGAACCCCCACGACTTTCGCCACCGGAACCTAAATCCAGCGCGTCTACCAGTTCCGCCACGCCCGCATGGGCAAACCTCCCCGTGCGGGGAGGCCCCCGACGGAGTGCGGCTCTATAACACGGACGCCGCCACGCGCCAGAGAAAAAGTGGAGGCGGCGCTGGCCCCGCCCAGGTTACCCGGATCACCTGTGGATGGGATTGCAACTCGCGTCTCGCCTGCCGCCCGCGCCCGTGCGAAAAGACGTGGCTCGACGATATCAGGCACTTGCAGCCCTGCGTGGCGGTCGAGCTCAAACATGCGGCTCCGGCGCGGGACCACCCGTTTGCACCGGGAACCTCAAGGTTGGATCAATGAAGAAGCCGTGCCGGCCCGACGCCACCCAAGCCTCGCGGACGAGCCCTTCCGGCCTCACCCGGCGTGGCATTATCACCGGCATGGGCGTGGTGGCGCTTGGGGCACGCTCCATGCCCGTGCGAGCGGCTCCCGCGCCGGCCGCCGCGCCTCGCACTGTCGAGGCCGGGCCGGAAGCCGTCGCCACCGTGCACATGGACGCAAAGCCCGCGTTGGTCGAGTTTCAGCCTGGGATCGCGACCGACATCTGGACCTTCGGGGGGCGTGCGCCCGGCCCCGAGCTCCGCCTCAAGCCCGGCGAAGAGTTCAAGGCGCGGCTTGTCAACAACACCGCGCGGCCGCTCTCGGTGCACTGGCACGGGATGCGGATCGCCAACGATCAGGACGGCGTCGCCGGTCTCACCCATGACCCGGTCGCGCCGGGCGCAACCCTTGACCTGCGCTTCACTCCGCCCGATTCCGGTACTTTCATATACAGGCCGATGGTCCTGGGCGGCACGGGCGAGGCGACGGATCGCGGTCTGGCGGGTGTCGCCGTCGTGGAGGAAGCTTCACCGCCCCCTGTCGACAGCGACCTCATCGTTGCGGTGGACGACTGGTTGCTGAAGGCCGATGGGAGCCATGCGCCCTTTGGCGAGCCCGCTGAACGCGCCGGCGTCGGCCGGTTGGGGACGATGATCACGGTCAACGGGGTCCGCGCCCCTGCACGGATCACGGCGCGGCCGGGCGGGCGCATTCGCCTGCGCCTGGCCAATCTGTGCAATGCGCGGCTCATGCGGATTCGCTTCGACCGTCTCAAAGCCTATGTAATCGCAGTCGATTCGCAGCCCACCGATACCTTCGAGCCCTTGCGCGCCACCCTGCCCTTCGCCCCGGGCGCCCGCTATGACGTGCTGATTGAGTTGCCGTCGGAGGTTGGCGCGGCAGGCGATGTCATAGCTCTGATCGGCAACGGCATCCCGCTGGTGAGCATCGTCACGGAAGGCGAGGCCGCGACCCGCACGAGACCGGTTTATCCTGCCATCGCACCTCTCGCCGAGAACAAGCTCTTGCCCGCATCCATACCCCTCCAGAGGGCTCAGCGGGTCGACATGACGATCGAAGGCGGAGCACAGCCGGCCGCCGGCGGACTGGAGTACAAAGGCGATCCACAACATATCTGGACCGTGAATGGGGTTTCAGGGCCCACGCTGGGCGAACGCTTCGGCAAACCGTTGGTTAGCGTGAAGCGCGGGGCGGCCATTGTTGTGACAGCGAAGAACCGCACGTCCTTTGCACAGGTTCTCCATGTCCACGGGCACAGCGTTCGCCTGCTCCATCCCTTCGACGACGGCTGGGACCCCTACTGGATGGATACGATCATCATCTCCGAAGGACAGACGGTCCGCTTTGCCTTCGTCGCCGACAACAAGGGTCGCTGGCTCATCGGCTCCGGCGTGCTGGAGCGGCTGGACACCGGGCTGAGCGCGTGGTTCGAGGTGACTTGATCACATGTCGAAATAAGCCCTGAGCACGCCGGGCAGCGCCTCGGGCAGATCTTCCGCGATGAGCCCCGGGCCGATCGCCGTGCCCGCTTCTCCATGGAACCAGACACCGGCGCAGGCCGCCTCGAACGCCGGCACCGACTGCGCCAGCAAGCCCGCCGACGAAGCCGGCAAGAACATCGCCGGAGCCGGCGGTCGCCAGCCATGCCGAGCCATTGGCGTTGATCGCGGCACGCCCATCGGGCGCGGCGATGACGGTGTCGGGGCCCTTCAGTACGACGACGGCGTCCAAATGCGTGCCGCGGCGCGAGCGCTCTCGAGCTTCGATCCCGCTTCCGCTATCTCCTGCAAGTCACTGAACAGACGTGCGAATTCGCCCTGTGGGGCGTCAGGACGATGCCCTGCCCCGGCCCGCCGGGCCGCGCGGCGACGAGCGACGCGAGCATCCCGGATCATCCGGAAAAGCTTGTCAGGGCGTCTGCATCGAGCACGGCGTGGGTGCCGGCCGCCAGCGCAGCAGCGACCATCGCACGGGTCTCCTCCCCGACGCCAAGCGGCCGGGCCGACCACGCAACGCGTTGCGCCGGCGATCGGCAAGCAGCGCCGAAAGGCCCGCCGCGCCGTCGCTTCGGCGGACCATGATGGCGTCGAGCGCTTGCCGCATGCGCGGCGAGCGCGTCGGACGGGCTCGCGACCGTCACGAGCCCCGCTCCCATCCGCAGCGCGCCGCGGGCCGCCAGGCGCGCCGCCCCTGTCCCCTCGATCCCACCCGACGCGACAAGCGCGTGGCCGCGCCCATATTTGTGCCCGGCGACCGAGGGTCCCCTGAACTGGCCGCGCCACAAATGACGGTCCGTTTTCCCAGGTCCGGGGCGCGATGCCCTCAAGCACGTCGGTCGGGAATGCCGATATCGGCCACGCGGACGGGCCCGCAGTGAAGACGGCCGGGCAACAGGAGGTGTCCAGGCTTCAGCCGGAAGAACGTAACGGTCTCGGTGGCCAGAACCGCGACGCCCCGTACCTGCGCCGGTGTTGCCATCGATCCCCGACGGCACGTCCACCGCGACGACCGGCTGGCCGGACGCGTTCACGCGTTCAACGATCTGGCGTGCATCGCCGTCCAGATCCCGGGCGAGTCCCGCGCCGAACAGGGCGTCGACAATGACGTCCGCCGCCGTGGGAGCGGCGTCGGCGATGGCGAGCACCTGCCCCGTCCAGCGCCCGGCCGCCTCGGCGGCATCGCCCTTCAGGGCCTGTCGGTCGCCCAGCAACGCGAGGTCGACGCGGTATCCGCGCGTGACCAGCACCCGCGCGGCGACGAAGCCGTCCCCGCCATTGTTACCCGGCCCGCACAGGACCAGCACGCGCGCTCCGGCGCGATGGCTGCGGGCCACGACGTCGGCGACAGCGCGGCCGGCTTTCTCCATCAGCGCGATTCCAGGCGTCCCCGCGTCGATGGTCAGCCGGTCGGCGCTCGCCATCTCCTGCGTCGATAGCAGCTCATGCACGACGACCCATACCTTCGACTTGAGGAGAAGATCTGCCTGGTCAGATGCGCTGTTGCACAGTTTTTGTTCATTGATCGCCCTAACCGTATGCGAAGTGGCGTATGTTCGGCTTGCTGCCATTACACGGATTGCTTGTAATCTAGGCACTGCCTTCGGCCCAGTTTCAAACATCCGGTTGGCGGGCCAGCCCAGTTGATGCTATGAGCGCTCCGTCTTTCCGGACACGGCACTCACCCCGGTCAGCACAGGACTATACGTGCCCATGAAGAAGATCGAAGCGATCATCAAGCCATTCAAGCTCGACGACGTGAAGGAAGCGCTTCAGGACGTCGGCCTGCAGGGCATCACGGTGACCGAAGCCAAGGGCTTCGGCCGGCAGAAGGGCCATACCGAACTCTATCGCGGCGCCGAGTATGTCGTCGATTTCCTTCCCAAGGTGAAGATCGAGATCGTCCTCCCGGACGAGCTTGTCGAGCCGGCCGTCGACGCCATCCGCAAGGCCGCCCAGACCGGGCGGATCGGCGATGGCAAGATTTTTGTATCGCCCGTCGAGGAAGCGATCCGCATCCGGACCGGCGAGACCGGCCTGGACGCGATCTGACGTGCATGATCCCCTGAGCACAAGCTCGACCAATCCACCCGGAGTTCGTTCTCCTGACAAGAGGATTTCGACTGATGAAGACCGCCAAGGATGTGCTCAAGGCGATCAAGGACAACGACGTCAAGTACGTCGATTTCCGCTTCACCGACCCGCGCGGCAAGTGGCAGCACGTCACCTTCGACGTCTCCATGGTCGACGAGGACATCTTCGCCGAAGGCACGATGTTCGACGGCTCCTCGATCGCCGGCTGGAAGGCGATCAACGAGTCCGACATGACCCTGATGCCTGACCCGGCCACCGCGCAGATGGACCCCTTCTTCGCGGCCTCGACCATGTCGATCGTCTGCGACGTGCTGGAGCCCACCACCGGCGAGCCCTATCCCCGCGACCCGCGCGGCATGGCCAAGAAGGCCGAGGCCTATCTCAAGTCGACCGGCATCGGCGACACCATCTTCGTCGGCCCCGAGGCCGAGTTCTTCGTGTTCGACGACGTCCGCTTCTCAGGCGGACCCCTACAACACGGGCTTCAAGCTCGACTCGATCGAGCTGCCGACCAACGGCGACACGGAGTATGAGGGCGGCAACCTCGGCCACCGCATCGCGACCAAGGGCGGCTACTTCCCCGTGCCCCCGCAGGACAGCGCGCAGGACATGCGCGGCGAAATGCTCGCCGCCATGGCCGCGATGGGCGTGAAGGTCGAGAAGCACCACCACGAGGTCGCCTCCGCCCAGCACGAACTCGGCATGAAGTTCGACACGCTGACGCTGATGGCCGACCAGATGCAGATCTACAAGTACTGCATCCACAACGTGGCGCAGAGCTACGGCAAGACGGCGACGTTCATGCCGAAGCCGATCTTCGGCGACAACGGCTCGGGCATGCACGTGCACCAGTCGATCTGGAAGGGCGGCAAGCCGACCTTCGCCGGCAACAAGTATGCCGACCTGTCGCAGGAGTGCCTCTACTACATCGGCGGCATCATCAAGCACGCCAAGGCGCTGAACGCCTTCACCAACCCGTCGACGAACTCCTACAAGCGGCTCGTCCCGGGCTATGAGGCTCCCGTGCTGCTGGCCTATTCGGCCCGCAACCGCTCGGCTTCCTGCCGCATCCCCTACACGTCCTCGCCGAAGGCGAAGCGCGTTGAAGTGCGCTTCCCCGACCCGATGGCGAACCCCTATCTCGCCTTCGCGGCCATGCTGATGGCCGGCCTCGACGGCATCCAGAACAAGATCGATCCCGGCGCGGCGATGGACAAGGATCTCTACGATCTGCCGCCGCGCGAGCTGAAGAAGATCCCGACGGTGTGCGGCTCGCTGCGCGAGGCGCTCGCCAACCTCGACAAGGATCGCAGCTTCCTGAAGGCCGGCGGCGTGTTCAACGACGACTTCATCGACAGCTATATCGAGCTGAAGATGCACGACGTCATGAAGTTCGAGATGACGCCGCATCCCGGTCGAGTTCGCGATGTACTACTCCTACTGAGCGCGCGCCGGCTCCGGCCGGCCCGCCTCACCGTTTCCGGAAGGGCGCCTCAGGGCGCCCTTCTTTTTTGGACGCGGGGCTGCTCACAAAAAAAGGACGCCCTCGGGGCGTCCTTTGATCATTTCGGTGAGAGGCTCAGACCACCCACTAGAACGGGATGTCGTCGTCCAGATCGTTGGAGGGGCGTCCGCCGCCCCCGCCTGCCGGAGCCGGCGTACGACGATCCATCGGCGACGAGCGGCCGAATTCCCCGCCGCTCCTGCCGCCGCCGGACACCTGACCGCCGCCATAGCCCGAATCGTCATCCATCGCGCCGCCGCCCTGGCGGCCATCCAGAAGCGTGAGCTCGCCCCGGAAACGCTGGAGCACCACTTCCACGGCCAGCTTCTCGACGCCGGCCTTGTCGGTGTATTTGCGCGTCTGGAGCGCGCCCTCGACATAGACCTTCGAGCCCTTCTTCAGGTACTGCTCGGCAATCTTGCCGAGGTTCTCGTTGAAGATCACGATGTTATGCCATTCGGTGCGCTCCTTGCGCTCGCCGGTGGCCTTGTCGCGCCAGGTATCGGAGGTCGCGATGCTGAAATTGACGACGCTCTCGCCATTGTTCATCCGCCGGACTTCGGGATCGCGTCCCAGATTGCCGATGAGAATGACCTTGTTGACGCTTCCCGCCATGGGGATCTCCTCGATTGTTCGGCGGCGACCTTACCGCAGTGAGGTCTCCGCCGGTTCGCCGTCAAGCGGGTTATCCACACGACAGCTTCGTTTGTTCTTGTTGTGTTCCTAACAGCTTTGGGATAGACCGGCAAGTGACGCTTTGCCCTGTTGCCCGGCGCTGTAGCGCACTAGGTAATGGGCTCCGACAGACATGACGCGCGCACTCCGTCCTTTTCGGGGCGGGACGCGGGCGTTGGTGAGCGCAATGCAGGGACGGACATGAAGCGGGCCGACAAGACGGGCAAGACGCGGGCCGAGGCCAACAAGCTCGAAGACATGTTCGACCGCGCACGCGCCGTCGCTGGCGCCGCCCAGGACCAGCGCGTCCTCGCGGTCCGTGGCGCGCGCGAGCACAATCTGAAGAACGTCGACCTCGTCATCCCGCGTGACCGGCTCGTCGTGTTCACGGGGCTTTCAGGCTCGGGCAAGTCGTCGCTTGCGTTCGATACGATCTACGCCGAGGGCCAGCGGCGGTATGTCGAGAGCCTGTCGGCCTATGCGCGCCAGTTCCTTGAGATGATGCAGAAGCCCGACGTCGACCAGATCGACGGTCTGTCGCCGGCCATCTCCATCGAGCAGAAGACGACCTCCAAGAATCCGCGCTCGACCGTCGGCACCGTCACCGAGATCTACGACTACATGCGCCTGCTCTGGGCGCGCGTCGGCGTGCCCTATTCGCCCGCGACCGGCCTGCCCATCGAGAGCCAGACGGTTTCGCAGATGGTGGACCGCATCCTCGCTCTGCCCGAGAAGACGCGGCTTTACCTGCTGGCGCCGGTCATTCGCGGACGCAAGGGCGAGTACCGCAAGGAATTGGCCGACTTCCAGAAGCGCGGCTTCCAGCGCGTGAAGGTCGACGGCGCGTTCTACGAGATCGCGGACGCGCCCGTGCTCGACAAGAAGCTGAAGCACGACATCGACGTCGTGGTCGACCGCGTGGTCGTGCGGCCGGACATGGGCGCGCGCCTGGCCGAGAGCCTCGAGACGGCGCTCGAACTGGCCGATGGCATCGCCGTAATGGAGTTCGCCGACGAGAAGGACGAGAAAGGCGAGCCGCGCCGGCTCATCTTCTCCTCGAAGTTCGCCTGCCCGGTCTCCGGCTTCACGATCCCCGAGGTCGAGCCCCGCCTGTTCTCGTTCAACAACCCGTTCGGCGCGTGCCCCGCCTGCGACGGCCTCGGCCACGAGATGGCGATCGACCCGATGATGGTCGTGCCGGACGAGACGCTGACGTTGCGCGGCGGGGCCATTGCGCCGTGGGCGCGGTCCACCTCGCCCTATTACGGCCAGACGCTGGCTGCGCTGGGCCAGCATTTCGGCTTCAAGCTCACCGTTCCCTGGAGGGACCTGCCCGAAAAGGCGCGGGACGTCATTCTCTACGGCACGGGCGAGGAAGCCGTGCGCTTCGCCTATGACGACGGCCTGCGCGCCTACGAGGTGCGCAAGCCCTTCGAGGGCGTCGTGCGGAACCTGGAGCGCCGCTGGAAGGAGACGGACAGCGACTGGGCGCGCGAGGAGATCTCGCGCTTCATGTCCGAAACGCCCTGCGCAGGCGTGCAACGGCAATCGCCTGAAGCCCGAGGCGCTGGCGGTGAAGATCGCCACCAAGCACATTTCCGAGGTCGCCCGGCTTTCGGTGCGCGAGGCGCATGGCTGGTTCCAGCACCTGCCGGCCGATCTCGACGCCAAGCAGAACGAGATCGCCGGTCGCATCCTGAAGGAGATCCGCGACCGGCTGACCTTCCTGCTCGATGTCGGCCTCGAATACCTCACTTTGGCGCGCGCCTCCGGCACGTTGTCGGGCGGCGAGAGCCAGCGCATCCGCCTCGCCTCCCAGATCGGGTCCGGCCTGACCGGCGTACTCTACGTGCTCGATGAGCCATCCATCGGCCTGCACCAGCGCGACAATGAGCGCCTGCTGCAGACGCTGAAGCGCCTGCGCGACCTCGGCAACAGCGTCATCGTGGTCGAGCATGACGAGGACGCGATCCTGCAGGCCGACTAGGTCGTCGATGTCGGTCCCGGCGCCGGCATCCATGGCGGCGAGATCGTGGCGCAGGGCACGCCCGCCGATGTGATGGGCGACAAGAACTCGCTCACCGGCAAGTACCTCACGGGCGAACTCTCGGTTCCCGTTCCGCCGAAGCGGCGCAAGCCGCAGAAAGGCCGGATGCTCAAGATCTCCGGCGCGCGCGGCAACAACCTGAAGAACGTGACGGCGGAGATTCCGCTGGGCACGTTCACCTGCGTCACCGGCGTCTCGGGCGGCGGCAAGTCGACGCTCATCATCGACACGCTCTACAAGGCGGTGGCCCGGCGGCTGAACGGAGCGCTGGAGCACCCTGCCCCGTTCGACACGATCGAGGGGCTGGAGCATCTCGACAAGGTCATCGACATCGACCAGTCGCCCATCGGCCGCACGCCGCGCTCGAACCCCGCGACCTATACCGGCGCGTTCACGCCGATCCGCGAGTGGTTCGCCGGCCTGCCGGAGGCGAAGGCGCGCGGCTACATGCCCGGACGCTTCTCCTTCAACGTGAAGGGCGGGCGCTGCGAGGCCTGCCAGGGCGACGGCGTCATCAAGATCGAGATGCACTTCCTGCCCGACGTCTACGTCACCTGCGACGTGTGCAAGGGCAAGCGCTACGACCGCGAGACGCTGGAGGTGAAGTACCGCGAGAAGTCCATCGCCGACGTGCTCGACATGACGGTCGAGGAGGCGGGCGATCCTCTTCAAGGCGGTGCCGCCGATCCGCGAGAAGATGGAGACGCTGGCGCGGGTCGGGCTCGACTACGTCAAGGTCGGCCAGCAGGCGACCACGCTGTCGGGCGGCGAGGCCCAGCGCGTCAAGCTCTCCAAGGAGCTGTCGCGCCGCTCGACCGGGCGCACGCTCTACATCCTCGACGAGCCGACGACCGGCCTGCACTTCCACGACGTCGCCAAGCTGCTGGAGGTGCTTCACGAACTCGTCGAGCAGGGCAACACGGTGGTGGTGATCGAGCACAATCTCGAGGTCGTGAAGACGGCCGACTGGGTGCTCGACCTCGGCCCGGAAGGCGGCGACGGCGGCGGCGAGATCGTCGCGCAGGGCCGGCCGGAGGACATCGTGAAGGTGCCGGCGCAGCCATACCGGCCGATTCCTCAAGGAGGTCCTGGCGCGCAGGCCGCTGAAGCCCGGACGGCAGGCGGCCGAGTAGTCGACGCGCCAGACCCTGCCGTTGCGGGATCAATCCGGGCAATTTGCGTATATTGCACCGCAACATGGGACAGGCCTTGGGCACCTTAGACTTACGTCTTATGCGTGTGTAGGCATCCGAGGCAACTCGTTGATTGAATCCCGTATAATGGGACTTTCGACGGCAAAGTCCCTGCTCATCCTGCGTCCAGCGTTCGACTGTTAACGATTTTTAACAGTGCCATGCATTTTTGTACGCAACTGACATGTAGACTGCAGCCTTCAAACCCCTGGGGTCGAGGCGTATATGCAGTGCAACAAAACGACGACGCAACAACCCTCCGAACTAGCTGATTTCTTCGCTGGGTGAGCGTCTTACCGCACTGCACAAGGAGTTTATCATGTTGACCGTCGACACCATCGCCAAGCGCCTCCGCAACTGGAACCGCTACCGCACCACGATCCGCGAGCTGTCCCAGCTCAGCGATCGTGACCTGAACGATCTCGGCATCAGCCGCGGCGAGATCCGCTTCGTCGCCAAGAAGCACGCTCGCGGCTAATCCCCCGAGGTTTGCCGGTCGGCGTACCCCTCCCACGGCCGACTGGTCGAAGCGCCCGCCGAAAGGCGGGCGTTTTGCTGTCTGCAACATTGCGCTTGCGGGCCTGCGCCCCTAGTTTCCGCGCATGAAAACCATATCCCCCATCCATATCGTCGGCGGCGGGCTCGCCGGCTCGGAAGCGGCCTGGCAGATCGCCCAGGCCGGCGTGCCCGTGATCGCTGCACGAGATGCGCCCGGTGCGCGGCACCGACGCGCACAAGACGGACAGCCTCGCCGAGCTCGTCTGCTCGAACTCGTTCCGCTCCGACGATTCCGAACAACAACGCGGTCGGCCTGCTGCATGCCGAGATGCGCCGGATGAACTCGCTGATCATGGCCAGCGGCGACGCGCACCAGGTGCCGGCCGGCGGCGCGCTTGCCGTCGACCGGGACGGCTTCGCCGCCGCCGTCACGGCCGCGCTTCACGCCCACCCGCTCGTGACGATCGAGCGGGCCGAGGTCGCAGGCCTGCCGCCCGAGGAGTGGGACTCGCACCATCGTGGCGACGGGCCCGCTCACCTCGCCAGCCGCTGGCCGAGGCCATCCGGGGCGTCACCGGCGAGACGTCGCTGGCCTTCTTCGACGCCATCGCGCCCATCGTCTACCGCGAATCGATCGACATGGACGTCGCGTGGTTCCAGTCGCGCTACGACAAGGCCGGCCCGGGCGGCACGGGCGCCGACTACATCAACTGCCCCCTCGACCAAGGACGCAGTACGACGCCTTCGTCGACGCGCTGATCGCGGGCGAGAAGACCTCCTTCAAGGAGTGGGAGGCCAACACGCCCTATTTCGACGGCTGCCTGCCGATCGAGATCATGGCCGAGCGCGGCCGCGAGACGCTGCGGCACGGGCCGATGAAGCCCTTCGGCCTCACCAACCCGCACAAGGAAGGCCTCGCGGCGAAGGCGTACGCGGTCGTCCAGCTGCGCCAGGACAACGCGCTGGGCACGCTCTACAACATGGTCGGCTTCCAGACGAAGCTGAAGCATGCCGAGCAGGTGCGCCTGTTCCGACCATTCCGGGGCTGGAGAACGCCGAGTTCGCCCGGCTGGGCGGCCTGCATCGCAACACCTACCTCAACTCGCCGCGCCTGCTCGATCCCACGCTGCGCCTCAAGGCGATGCCGCGCCTGCGCTTTGCCGGGCAGATCACGGGCTGCGAAGGCTATGTCGAAAGCGCCGCCGTCGGCCTCATCGCCGGCCGCTTCGCTGCGGCCGAGCGGCTCGGCGCACAGCCGGACGTGCCGCCCGCGACGACCGCGATCGGCGCGCTGCTCAACCACATCACCGGCGGGCACATCGAGACGATCGACGCCGGGCCGCCCTCGTTCCAGCCGATGAACGTGAATTTCGGCCTGTTCCCGCCGCTCGAGGCCGCGCCGCGCGGGGAAGATGGCAAGCGGCTGCGCGGGCCCGCCAAGGCGCATCGCCCGCAAGCTCGCCTTGACCGGCCGGGCAAAGGCGGACCTCGAGACCTGGCTGCAAGGTCCGGCGCAGGTCGCGGCCGAGTAGGCAGGATCTGGGCTAGGCAAGTCTTGGGGTAGGCACGGCTGTCCGAATTGACTGGCCCGGCCGAAGTCCGGGCCTGGGCGACACGAACCCACCGCGCCTGCTCAGGCCCGCCGCGCCGCGCGCCAGAGCAGCCAGATCCTGCGCCAATCGGGCAGTTCCACCGCGGTCTGGAACGGGTGATAGTCGGGCCTGTCCATGCGGTCGAGATAGGTGCGAGACCAGGGCCAGCGGCAGGAAGGCCGGCGCGATGGTGGCATTGACGCTGCCGATGCGGGCCCTGGTCTCGCCAAGATGCCCGCGCGCGATGGCGCGCATCGCGCCAGCAGAGCGCGCAGGGCCGGGCTGTCGCGCCCTGATACGATGTCGTCGCGTGTGACGCCATGGTCCAGCATCAGGTCGGCCGGCAGGAAGACCTGCCCGCGCGACGCGTGCCAGGGCAGCGCGCGCAGCAGTCCGGTCAGCGCGTAGGCGACGCCCGCATGTCCCGCCGCCTCCGCCCCGCCGGGGTCGCGGCCGTCGGCCAGCACGAGGCGACGCGAGCCGGATCAGCGCGGACGACGTCTCGCCGCAATAGCCCTCGAGGTCGTCGAGCGACGGCATCGGGATCGTCGTAGAGATCGAAGGTCCGCGCCTCGATGAGGTCGAGCAGCGCCTGCCGCGGCAGCTTGTAGCGCGCCATCGGCGTCCAGCAGCGCGGCGGCGACGGGGTGGCCGCCGACGTCGCCCCGCGCCTGCCCGGTCAGCAGGTCGCGCCACCACTGGCAGCGCATCTCGCCCGGCAGCGGATCGGAGACGATGTCGCGCACCCGCGCGATCTCGGGTTGAAGGCGTAGAGCGCGAGCAGCGCCGGCCGCGTGCCGCGACGGCGCGAACAAGCGTCGCGAGCTAGCGGTCCGCGGTCGCTCTCGCGGACGAGCTGCGACGACGGCGTCGGACAGGCGGGATCCGGCGCGGCCGGACGCGGTCTCGCTGCGTCATCGAGCCGTCGACGCTCAGTCGACGGCGATCAGGGCGGCGGCGACCGGCCGGTTCTCGGCCAGCATGATGTTGTAGGTGCGGGCGGCGGCGCCGGTCTGCATGACGTCGACCCCGATCCCGGCCTCGCGAGATCGCTGCGACAGCGCTGGCGGCAGGAACACCACCTCGCGTCCCGTCCCGACCAGCAGCATCCTGATCGTCGCCGCCTCCGCCAGAACTGGGGCGAAGGCCTCGGGCGTCAAGTCCGCCGCGCCGGCGACGGGCCACGCCAGCGACGCCGGAGGGCAGCGCCAGGATGGAGCCGCGATGCGACATGCCGGCGAAGCGGAAGCCGCCATTGCCGTAGGCGTCGATGGTGTGGCGCCCGGGGACGAACCCCTCGTAGCGCCGGCCGCCGCTCATCAGGCCGGAGACCCGGCGCGCGACTCCGGAGCCGTGTGCCCGCCGCCCGGCGAGCCGCGCGCGCGGCCTCTTGCGAGCCGCTCGCGGCAGGCGCTGCCAGCCTCGCCGGCCGGCGCTTCCGCGCCGACCTTCAGCGCCGAGGTAGATCAGCACGGGCGCGGCGATGAAGATCGACGAATAGGTGCCGACCACGACGCCGAACATCATGGCGTAGGAGAAGCTCTGCGATCACCTGGCCGCCGAACAGCACCAGCGCGAGCAGCGCCAGCATCGTGGTGACCGAGGTCATCACGGTGCGCGACAGGGTGGAGTTGATCGAGATGTCGAGCAGCTCCTCCGTCGGCATCTTCTTGTACTTGCGCAGCATTTCGCGGATGCGGTCGAACACCACGACCGTGTCGTTGAGCGAGTAGCCGACGATGGTCAGGATCGCCGCGATCGAGGTCATGTTGAACTCGAGCTGCGTGATGGCGAAGAAGCCGATCGTCAGCACGAGGTCGTGCATGCGTCGCGATGACGGCGCCGACGGCGAACTGCCACTCGAAGCGGAACCAGAGATAGACCAGCACGGCCAGGATCGAGAGCACCACGCCCAGCGTGCCGGACTGGACGAGTTCGCCCGACACGCGCGGGCCCACCACCTCGATGCGGCGGAAGTCGTAGTCCTTCTCGAAGGTGGACTTGAACCGCTCCAGCGCGGCCTGCTGGGCGCGCTCGCGCTCCTGCTGCGTCGCGCCGGGCTGCAGGCCGAAGCGGATCGAGACCTCGCCCTTGTCGCCGAACTCCTGCACCTCGACCTCGCCGACGGCGAGGTCCGTCGCCGCCTCGCGCACGGCCGCGATGTCGGCCTTGCCGGCCCGCGACTGCATCTCGATGAGCGTGCCGCCCGTGAAGTCGATGCCGAAGTTCATCGACACGAAGAAGAAGCAGAGCGACCGCGACGACCGAGAGGAAGGCCGAGAACGGGAAGCTCACGCGCCGGAAGCGCATGAAGCCGAATTTGGTGTCGTCCGGGAACGATCCGCAGGAGTTTCATGGTCGCGCTCCCGTCAGAACGGCAGCTGCGTGGGCTTGGCCCAGCGGTACCACAGGGCGATCATCATCCGCGTCATGGTCACGGCGGTGACGACGGTGGTGATGATGCCGAGGATCATGCGTGACGGCGAAGCCCTTCACCGGCCCGCTGCCGAGGAAGAACAGGATCGGCGGCGGCGATGAACATCGTCACGTTGGAGTTGATGATGGTGGCGAAGGCGCGCTGGAAGCCCGCCTCCAGCGACGAGATCATCGAGCGCCCAAGCCGCGCCTCCTCGCGGATGCGCTCGTAGATCAGCACGTTGGAGTCGACCGCCGTGCCGATCGTCAGCACGATGCCGGCGATGCCCGGCAGCGTCAGCGTCGAGCCGAGCAGCGACATCAGCGCGAAGATCAGCAGCACGTGGACGACGAGCGCGATGTTCGCGAACAGCCCGAACAGTGCCGTAGGTCACGAACATGAAGCCGACGACGAGCGACCGTGGCGACATAGGACGCCATCTTGCCGGCCTCGATCGAATCCTGCCCGAGGCCCGGGCCGACGGTGCGCTCCTCGACGATGGTGAGCGGCGCCGGCAGCGCGCCGGCGCGCAGCAGGATCGGCGAGGTTGTTGGCCTGCTCGACGGTGAAGCGGCCCGAGATCTGGCCCGATCCGCCGGTGATCGGCTGCTGGATGCGCGGCGCCGAGATCACCTTCTTGTCGAGCACGATGGCGAGCGGCGCGGCCCACGGCTTCGGTCGTCACGCTGGCCGAAGCGCTGCGCGCCGCGGATGTTGAAGCGGAAATTGACGATCGGCTCGCCGTGCCGCTGGTCGAAGGCCGGCTGGGCGTCGATCAGGTCCTCGCCCTGCACGATGACGCGGCGCTCGACCTGCTGCGAGCCGCCGCCTTCTTCGCTGGACGGCAGCATCTCGACGTCGCCGGGCGCCGCGCCGGGCTCCGCGACGAGGCGGAACTCGAGCTGCGCCGTCGTGCCCAGGATTTCCTTCAGGCGGCGCGGATCCTGCAGGCCCGGGCACCTGCACGAGGATGCGGTCCTGCCCTGGCGCTGGATGTTCGGCTCCGTGGTGCCCAGCGCGTCGACGCGGCGGCGCAGCACCTCGATGGCCTGGTCGATCGCCTTGCGCACGCGTTCGTTGACGCCGGCCTCGGTGACCGTGAGCTGGATCAGCCCGTCGGGCTGCTCGGTGATCTCGATGGCCCGCTGGCCGGCGCCCTGCGCCAAGCACGGCCGCCGACCGGCGTGCGACAGCTCGCGGAGCTTGGGCATCAGCTTCTCGCGCTCGGCGGCGTCCGGCACGCGAACGCTGACGCCGCGCGCCTGCACGCTGATGCCGCCCGGCAGCGAGATGCGCTGCTCGCGCAGCACGCGGCGCACGTCGTCGCGCAGCGTGTTGACCTGGGCGCGGAGCACGGCCTGCGTGTCGACCTCGAGCAGCACGTGCGAGCCGCCCTGCAGGTCGAGGCCCAGCACGATCGCCTGGTGCGGCACGATCCAGCTCGGGATGAAGCCCGGGATCGACTGCTCGATCGGCCTTGCGGGTCTCGGGCGACGAGCAGGCTCGGCATGGCATAGAGCATGCCGAGCACCGTCAGCAGCACCACGCCGATGATCTTCAGCCGGGAAAAGCGCAGCATCGGTCGACGTCTTCTTCATCAGCGTTGGCGGAAGGATCGGCGTCCGCCGGGGCGAGCCCCTGTTGACCGTGCAGGCCGGATCAGGACTTGACGGGTTCGCCCTTGGCGCGGACGTCGGCGATCATGCCGCGCGCGACGCGCACGCGCACGCCGTCGGCGATCTCGATCTCGAGCTCGGTCTCGTCCGACACCTTGGTGACCTTGCCGATCAGGCCGCCGGTGGTGACGATCTGGTCGCCGCGCCGCACGTTCTTGATCATCTCCTGATGCTCCTTGCCTTCTTCTGCTGCGGCCGGATGATCAGGAAATACATGATGACGAAGATCAGGATGAACGGGACGAGCTGCACGAACATGTCGACGCCACCGGCGGCGCCGGCCGCGGTCTGGGCAAAAGCAGGGGTGATCACTTGAATTCCTCCGAACGCGAAGACGTCGCCCGTCGCAGAATCCTCCGGCAGGCGCGCCTGAAAAAGTGGCGCGGACTATAGCCAGCGCTCCGGGGAAAGCAAATGGCACCGGTCGCGCGGCCCTGGCCTGCGAAACCGCTGGACGCGGCCCGGCCGGCGTGACACGCGTTGCGCCTCGCCGCTAAGGGGAGGCCCATGCGCTTGCCGGATCTGCAGCCATGAGCCAGCCCACCCCGCATCGATCCCGCCCGTCGACCGCGCTCCTGCGGCGCATCGCCGAGAGCGCTCGAGCGCCTCGCGCCGCCGCGGCGGCGAAGCCGGATTTCGACGGCGGCCGATGCCTTCGTCTGGCACCCCGCCCCGCCCCGGCTCGCGCCCGTTCCCCAGGTCAACCGGGTCGACATGGTGCTGCTCAAGGGCATCGACCGCGCCCGCGACACGCTGCATGGACAACACCGCGCGCTTCGCCGCGCGGGCTGCCGGCCAACAACGCGCTGCTCTGGGGCGCGCGCGGCATGGGCAAGTCCTCGCTGGTCAAGGCCGCCCACGCGCAGGTCAACCGGCGACCATGCCGGGCCGGCAGGCCGCTCAAGCTGGTCGAAATCCACCGCGAGGACATCGAGAGCCTGCCCGCGCTGATGACCCTGCTGCGCGCCGGCGCCCGTTCCGCTTCATCGTGTTCTGCGACGACCTGTCCTTCGACGGCGGCGACACGTCCTACAAGTCGCTGAAGGCCGTGCTGGAAGGCGGCATCGAGGGCCGGCCCGAGAACGTCATCTTCTACGCCACCTCCAACCGCCGGCACCTGCTGCCGCGCGACATGATGGAGAACGAGCGCTCGACGGCGATCAATCCCGGCGAGGCGGTCGAGGAGAAGGTCTCGCTGTCGGACCGCTTCGGCCTCTGGCTCGGCTTCCACAACTGCAGCCAGGACGAATACCTCGCCATGGTCGACGGCTACGCCGCGCATTTCGGGCTGGCCGGCGGACGATCGACGCGCGCCGCGCCGAGGCGCTGGAATGGGCGACCACGCGCGGCTCGCGCTCCGGGCCGCACCGCCTGGCAGTTCATCCAGGACCTGGCCGGCCGGCAGGGCCGCACGCTCGAGCGCGGGCTTAGACCGCCTGAAAAGTGGAAGCGGACGACGCCCGACGCGCCGTCCGCTTCATGTCCGATCAGCCGATGGGTCTCGCCGGAAGCTGATCGACTTTCGGAATTCAGTCTGGATGCGCCGTAGGCCTCAGTTGCCGGAGAGGTGCGGCATCGGGTCCACCGGGCGTCGAGCCCTTGCGCAGCTCGAAGTGGAGCTGCGGCGAGGACACGTTGCCCGACTGGCCCGGACATGGCGATGGTCTGGCCGCGCGTCACCGTGTCGCCGCGCTTCACCTTGATGTCGCCGTTGTGGGCATAGGCCGAGACCCAGCCGTCGGGATGGCGGATGAGCACGAGGTTGCCGTAGCCCTTCAGCTCGTTGCCGGCATAGGCCACCACTCCGCCCTCGGCCGCCTTGACGGGCGTGCCCTCGGGCAGGGAGATGTTGATGCCGTCGTTGCCGGCGCCGCCCTTGCTGCCGAAGCCGGAGATGACGCGGCCCTTGGCGGGCCAGCGGAACTCCGTGGTGGACGATTTGGCAGACGAGGCGATGCTGGCGGTCGTCTCCTCGGCAGCCGGAGCGGCCGCTGCAGCCTTCGGCGGCGGTCTTGGCCGGCTCGGCCTGCTTCGACCTTGGCCGTCTTCACGGCGGCCTCGGCGCTTTTGGCCGCTTCGGCGGCCTTCTTCGTCACGCGGAACGGCGGCTGCGCGCCGCTGCGGTCGTTGCTGCTGTCTTGCGCATCCGCCTTCAGCGGCTCGACCTTCGTGGCCGCAAGCTTCGCGGGCTCGACCTTGCGCGATCTGCTGGGCGGCCTGGGTCGCAGGCTTGGTGACGGCGGCTGCCTTCGGCGGCGGCGGGCTGCGCGCCCTTCACGAGCTGCATGCGGCCCTGGCCAACGGCTGGCGTCGCCGCGCTGGTCGGCCTTGGCTGGCGCGGTCGCGACAGCGGCCTTCACGGGGGCGGCTGCGGAGCTCGCGGCGTCCGCCGCGTTGTAGACGGGGATCACGAGCTGCGAGCCGGGCGCGGGCTGCGCCGAGCCGGTCAGGCCGTTCGCGGCGCGGATGGCCTGCTCGGGCACGCCATAGCGGTTCGCGAGGGACTTGATGGTCTCGCCCTGCCCGACGCTGACGTTCGATCCGCCCTGCGACGTCCAGCCCTTGGCCGTGCCGAGCGGCGGCGTGACGGCGGGCATCGCCGAAGGCGCGACGGCGGCGGTGCGCACCGCGGGCGCCGACGAGATCGGAGGAAGCGCGGAAGAGCTGACCTGGCCGACCGGCGGCAGGGCCTGCGAGGTCACCGGCGTGCTGGGCGCGGCCATGGCGCTGCCGGACTTCTGGATGGAGGCGGTGCTGGCGGTTTCCTTCACGTCCGACGACGCGAAGGGGTTGCTGAAGGGGTTGTCTCCGAAGCGCATCGTATCGGAGCTGCAGGCCGCCAGACCCGCCCGCGAGGCCACTGACGATAAGCAGACGAGCAACTGATTGCAGCAACGCAGGACGCAAACGCATACCCATGTTTTGACCCACCCGATGACGCGACGACGCAACAGAATTCACGATCTGATTAATGCGTCGTTGGGGTTAAAGAATGGTTCAACCCCGGTGATTTATTCGGATTTGATTCACCATCCCCCGTGATGGCGCACCGTCCTGCCGAGAGGAAATCGACGGCAAAAAGCTGCCGGAACCTAAAGCGCCGCTGCGGTTCCAATCATCAGCGGCGGCATGGCGAGCCGGGAAAGCGCCTCGCGGACGAGGCCGCCGCCTGCGTCGCGCGAATGGCGCACCAGGAACGAGCCCGCCGCGCTGCGTTCCACGCAGACGATCCGCCCGGCGGGCGCGAGCTGCGCCAGCAATTCGGCCGGGAGATATTCGACGCGACGCTTCGATCAGGATCCGGTCGAAGGGCATGCCGGCGAGATGGCCGAGCCGTCCATCGCCGTGCAGGATTTCGGCGTTGCCGACGCCTTGCGCCTCCAGCCGGCCCCGCGCCTCGACGGCGAGCGAACGGTAGCGCTCGATCGACACCACCTCCCCCGCCAGCCGCGCCAGGATGGCCGTGCCGTAGCCCGAGCCGGATGCCGATCTCCAGCACCCGGTGCTCCGGGCGCAGGTCGAGCGCGACGAGCATCTTCGGCCATCTGCGAGGGCGCGAGCGTGGTCTGGCCGCAGGCGATGGGCAGGGCGACGTCGGTCAGCGCGAGGTCGACGAACCGGCGCGGCACGAAGCGGGCTGCGCGGCACCGTCTCGAAGGCCCGCAGGACGGCCGTGTCGCGCAGCCCCTTGGCGCGCAGCGCCATCAGGAACGCGATCCGCGCTTCAGCGCCTGCGTGGCGGGGGCGCATGCAGCCTGAACCTGCCCAGCCTAGACTTGACGATTGCAAAGCCGAGACCCCGTTCTCACAAAATCCCGCGACATTGGCAGTCGCGCCTGCTCGAAGCAAGTCGCTAGCGCGTCGCGAAGAGCTGCGCGTAGCGCGTCAGCGTCGGCTCGTCGGTGAGGTCGATGCGCAGCGGCGTCACCGACACCTTGTGCTCGGCAAGGGCCGCGAGGTCCGTGCCGTTGCTCGGGCGTGAACGGCGCCCGCGAGAAGCCGATCCAGAAATACGGGTTGCCGCGCCCGTCGACGCCGCTCGTCGATGCGGAACAGGTCCTGCGTGCGCGCCGGCCCTGCACTGCGACGGCGACGCCCTGCACGTCATCGGGCTCGCAATCGGGGAAGTTGATGTTGACCAGCACGTCGCGGCGGAATGCCCTCGGCGATCACCTTGCGGATGATGCCCGGCGCATGCGTCTCGCCGCAGGCCCAGCGCGGCGCGTTGCGGCTCGCCGGCCCGTAGGCCTGCGACAGGGCGAAGGCCGGAATGCCGAGCAGCGTCGCCTCGATGGCGCCGGCCACGGTGCCGGAATAGGTCACGTCCTCGGCGATGTTCTGCCCGCGGTTGACGCCCGACAGCACGAGGTCGGGCCGCTGCGTCGTGCAGGATGTGGCGCACGCCCATGATCACGCAGTCGGTCGGCGTGCCCTTCACCGCGAAATGGCGCGGCGTCGACCTCGCGCAGGCGCAGCGGATCGTTCAGCGACAGCGAATGCGCGACGCCGGACTGGTCGGTCTCCGGCGCCACGACCCAGACGTCGTCGCGACAGCGCGCGGGCGATCGCCTCGCAGACCTTCAGGCCCGGCGCGTGGATGCCGTCGTCATTGGTGACGAGGATGCGCATGGCTCAGGCCTTCTCGATGCGGGTGATGCCGCCCATGTAGGGCGCGAGCGCGTCCGGCACGGTCACCGAGCCGTCCGCGTTCTGGTAGTTCTCCAGCACCGCGACCAGCGCGCGGCCGACGGCGACGCCGGAGCCGTTGAGCGTGTGGACGAAGCGCGTGCTCTTGCCCCTCGCCGGGCGGTAGCGCGCGTTCATGCGCCGCGCCTGGAAATCGCCGCAGACCGAGCAGGACGAGATCTCGCGATAGGCGTCCTGCCCGGGCAGCCAGACCTCGATGTCGTAGGTCTTCTGCGAGGCGAAGCCCATGTCGCCGGTGCACAGGATCATGGTGCGGTAGGCAGGCCGAGCCGCTTCAGCACCTCCTCGGCGCCGCCGTCATGCGCTCGTGCTCGGCCATCGCCTGCTCGGGCGTGGTGATGGAGACGAGCTCGACCTTGGTGAACTGGTGCTGGCGGATCATGCCGCGCGTGTCGCGCCCGGCCGACCCGGCCTCGGAGCGGAAGCAGGGCGTGCAGCGCGGTGAAGCGGATGCGGGCAGCGCCTTCTCGTCGAGGATCTCGCTCGCGCACGAGGTTGGTCAGCGGCACCTCGGCGGTCGGGATCAGCCAGAAGCCGTTCGTGGTGCGGAACAGGTCTTCCTCGAACTTCGGCAACTGGCCGGTGCCGTACACCGCCTCGTCCCGCACCAGCAGCGGCGGGTTCACCTCGGTGTAGCCGTGCTCGCCCGTGTGCAGGTCGAGCATGAACTGGCCGAGCGCGCGCTCCAGCCGCGCCAGCGGGCCCTTGTTGACGACGAAGCGCGCGCCGGACATGCTTGGCGGCGGCCTCGAAGTCCATCATGCCCAGCGCTTCGCCGATCTCGAAATGCTGCTTCGGCGCGAAGCCCATGGTCGCGGCCGGTGCGCGGCTCGCCGTAGCGGCGCACCTCGACATTGCCGTGCTCGTCCGTGCCGACGGGCACCTCGGCGAGCGGCGTGTTGGGGATGGCGGCGAGCGCCGCGTCGAGCTCGGCGACGGTGGCCTTCTCCTCGGCCTCGGCGGCGGCGAGCGCGTCCTTCAGCGCGGCGACCTCGGCCTTCAGCGCCTCGGCGCGGGCCGTGTCCTTGGCGGCCATCGCCTGGCCGATCTCCTTGGAGAGCGCGTTGCGGCGCTCCTGCGCGGCCTGCGCCGTCTGGATCGCGGCGCGGCGGCGGTCGTCGATGGCCAGCAGCACAGCCGACAGCGGCTCGGCGCCCCGGTTCGCAAGCCCTGGTCGAACGCCGCGGCGTTCTCGCGGATCCACTTGATGTCGTACATGGCGAACCCGAAGGACGAGAGGAACCGGCGCCGAGGCCGGCCATCGGCGCCGCTACCGCCTGAGCCCCGGCGGGTGACGGCCAGCGCGTCACTCCGTCGTGGACGCCGCGTCGGCCGCGCGCTTCTTCTCGACCATCTGCACCGCGATGATGGAGACTTCGTAGAGGAGCAGCGTCGGTATCGCAAGGGCGAGCTGGCTGATGACGTCGGGCGGCGTCAGCACGGCGGCGACCACGAACACCAGCACGATGGCGTAGCGCCGCTTGTCGCGCAGGAACTGCGGCGTCGATGAACCCGGCGCGCGCCAGCAGGGTCAGCACCACCGGCAGCTGGAAGATGATGCCGAAGGCGAAGATCAGCGTCATGATCAGCGACAGGTACTCGCTGACCTTCGGCAGCAGCTCGATCGCCGCCTCGCCCGGCACGAGCTGCTGCTGGCCGATGGAGAAGCGCATCACGATCGGCATCGCGATGAAGTAGACCAGGCCGCGCCGAGCAGGAACAGCACCGGCGTCGCGATCAGATAGGGCAGGAAGGCGTCGCGCTCGTTCTTGTAGAGCCCCGGCGCGACGAACTTGTAGATCTGCGTCGCGATCACCGGGAAGGAGAAGAAGCCCGCCCCGAACATGGCGACCTTGATCTGCGTGAAGAGATATTCCAGCGGCGCGGTGTAGATCAGCTTCACCTGCGACGCGTCGCCCGCCGCGAGCACGTAGGGGAAGATCAGGACGTTGTAGATCTGCTTGGCGAAGGCGAAGCAGATGACGAACATGACGATGAACGCGATCAGCGACTTGATCAGCCGGGAGCGCAGTTCGATCAGGTGATCCATCAGCGGCGCCTTCGTGGCCTCGATATCCTCCTGGCTCATCCGGCGGCGCCCTCGTCATCACTCGCGACAGGAGTCGCCTTTTTTGCCGTCCTGCGTTTCGGCTTGGCCGGGGTAGCGGCCTCGACCGACGCGACTGGCGCGGCTGGCGCGGCTGGCGCGGCGGCTGGAGCAGCACCCTCGCCGGCGGCCTGCAATGGCGCCGCTTCGGCCGGCGGCTTGCGACGCGCTTCTGCTTTTCCGGCGCGGCAGCCTCGACCACCGGTTCGACGGGCGCGAAAGCGGCGGCGATCTGCTCGGGCGTGAGGTCGGGCACGGGCGGCGGCAGCGGAACCGCCGATCGTTGGCTCGCTGGCCGTCGTGGACGGCGTCGACGCCGGGATTCGTGCCCTCGACCGCGTTGCTGGATCTCGTCGCGGATGGTCTGGATGGGATTGAAGGTCGTGCCGCTGCTGACGCTGTCGTTGAGGCCGTCGACGGTCTTGCGTGGCCTCGTCGATCTCGGCCTCGCGCATGGCCTCGCTGAACTGGCCCTGGAACTCGCCGGCCATGCGGCGGATCTTCGCCACGGCCCCGCCGACCGTGCGCAGCATGCCCGGCAGCTCCTTCGGCCCGATGACGACGAGCGCCACCGCACCGATGAGGACGAGTTCTGCCCAACCGATATCGAACATGAGCTACCGATCATCCGGCAGAGCACCCGGACCGGCATCCGCGCCTGCCCGTCGTACGCGACCCGGGATGCCCGCCTCAGGCCGGTCAGCCGGCAGGACGCGTTAGCTGACCTTGCGCTCGACCGGCGGCGGCCTGCACGCCGCGTCGAGCCGCTGGTCCTCGATCGGACTTGACCGGCTCGGCCGGCTTGGCGGCCTCGGCCGGCTCGTCCTCGTCGGTCATGCCCTTCTTGAAGGTCTTGATGCCCTTGGCGACGTCGCCCATCAGCTCGGAGACCTTGCCGCGGCCGAACAGCAGCATCACGACGACGCCGACGACGATCCAGTGCCAGATGCTGACGCCACCCATACCATTAACTCCCGAGTCTCGGACGCGCGCCGCATCGACGGCGGCCCGATACAACTATGACTGGCCCGGAACCTAGGCGTCCGGTGCGGCAAAAACAAGAACCTCGTCGGGATCGATGTCGACGCCGACGTCTGCTCCCTCGACCGCATGGCGGGCTGACCGCGCAGCCGCGCACGCAACGGCACGTCCAGCCCCTGCACGGCGATTTCGAGCAGATCGACCTCGCCGAGGAAGCGGCGCGACAGCACCCGGCCCGGCAGGCAGAAGCCCGCGGCCCGCAGCCGGACGGCCTGCGGCCGGATGCAGACGACGGCCGGCACCGTCCGGCAAGCCGGGCGCGGCGAACAGGCCGATGCGGCGATTCCGCGCGCCCTGCCGCGCACCCGGCCCTCGACCTCGTTGAAATCGCAGAAGAACCGCGCGGCCGCGAGGTCGGCCGGCCGACGGTAGAGACTCGGACGCGCCGCCCGCCTGGACGATCCGCCCGCGCGCATCAGCACGACGCGGTCGGCGATGCGCATCGCCTCCTCGGGATCGTGCGTGACGATGATGGTGGTCGCGCCCATCTCCCGCAGCAGCGCCACCGTCTCCTCGCGCACGGCGTCGCGCATGCGGCGGTCGAGATTGGAGAACGGCTCGTCCATCAGGATCACGCCCGGGCGCGGCGCGACGGCGCGGGCCAGCGCCACGCGCTGCTGCTCGCCGCCGGAGAGCATGTGCGGGATAGGCGTCGAGCATAGCTCTGCATGCCCGACCCGCGAGAGCGCGCCGCTGGCGGCCGTCTGCGGCGTCGGCGGCGGACAGCGCGCGCAGGCCGAACAGCACGTTCTGCAGCACGGTCGAGGTGCGGAAAGAGCGCGTAGTCCTGGAACATCAGGCCGACGCCGCGCTCCTCGGGCGGAACGAAACGCGTCGGGGCCGGCGACCTCGCGCTCGTCGAGCAGGATGCGCCCGCGCGTCGGCGTCTCGACCCCGGCGGCGAGCCGCAGCAGCGTCGTCTTGCCGCAGCCGGAGGGGCCGAGCAGGCAGACCACCTCGCCCGGCTCGACGCACGAGGTCGATGCCGCGCAGCACGGTCTGCGCCGTCATAGGCGTGGCCGACGCCCGCGAAGGTCAGGCGCGCCGGGATGGCGGCGCCGGCCGTGCCCCGCTGGCCCCAGCGCCGCAGGCCGGTCCGCTCACGTCCGCGGAATCGGCTCACGCCCGGCTCGTCCCCGTCGAGCGGCTCGTCGGCGCCGGTGAGGCGGCCTCCTCCTCGAGTCTCGCGTGAACAGGTCCTCGCCGAGCGGATCCTCGTCCGGCGCGCAGCGACGGGATCGTCCGAGGGCACGGGTACGCCGAAGCCCGGCGGCAGCCGGCCGTCGAGGAAGCCGGCGCCCTTCAGCTCGTCGAGGCCGGGCAGATCGTCGATGCGCGCCAGGCCGAAATGCATCGAGGAAGGCTCGGTCGTGCCGTAGGTCACCGGCCGACCCGGCGCCTTGCGCCGGCCGCGCAGGCGGATCCAGCCGGTCTCCAGCAGCACGTCGAGCGTGCCGCGGCTGATGCGAGACGCCGCGGATCTCCTCGATCTCGGCGCGCGTGACGGGCTGGTGATAGGCGATGATGGACAAGCGTCTCCAGCGCCGCGCGCGACAGCTTGCGCGGCTCGACCGCCTCCCGGGAGAGCAGGTAGCCGAGGTCCTCCGCCGTGCGGAAGGCCCATTTGCCCGCGAGTCTCGACGAGGTTCACGCCGCGCGGCGCATATTCCGCCTGCAAGCGTGCGCAGACACGCGCATGACGGCGACGTCGCCCGGCAGCCGGCTGGCGATGGCTTCGGCGGCCAGCGGCTCGGCGGAGGCGAACAGCAGCGCCTCGGCGATGCGGCAGGCCTCCGCGAAGGCCCGCATGCGCCGCGGCCTCGCTCGCGCGAGCGTCGCGCAGCCGACGCCTCGAGCGCGCTCGAGCGACCTTGTCAGGCGCGTCGTCCTCCGCCGGCGACCGCATCTGCCGTCATGTCGTCGTCCATGACCTGCCTCGCTTCATGCCGTCCCGGCTGCCGCGCTCACGCCGCGCGGGCCTTCACCCAGATCGGGGCGAAAGCCGTTCCTGCTGCATGTCCAGCAGGCCCTCGCGCACCATTTCCAGCGTCGCGGAGAAGGCCGAGGCCCGCACGGTGCGCCGCATGCGACGGCTCGACCACGAAGCGCGTCAGATACTCGTCCAGCACCGTCCAGTCCACCGCCACCCCCACCAGCCGCTCCAGCGCCTGCCGCGCCTCGACCAGCGACCAGACCTGCCGCTGCGGCAGCGTCACGCGGGAATGCGCGTGCTTCTGGCGCTCGCGCGCATAGGCGGACAGCAGGTCGTAAAGGCGAGGCCTCCCAGTCCGGCGTCTTGCGTCACGACGACCGGCTCGGGCATGCCGCGCGCGAACACGTCCCGCCCGAGCCGCGTGCGCTCGACCAGCAGCCGCGACGCCTCGCGGATCGCCTCGAGCCGCTGCAGGCGGAAGGCCAGCTGCTCGGCCAGTTCCTCCGCGGTCGGCTCCTCGCCCTTGGGCGGCTCGGGCAGCAGCAGCCGCGACTTGAGGTAGGCGAGCCAGGCCGCCATCACGAGATAGTCGGCGGCCAGTTCCAGCCGGAAGCGCCGCGCCTGCTCGATGAAGGCGAGATACTGGTCGGCCAGCGCCAGGACCGAGATCTTCTGCGAGATCGACCTTCTGGCGGCGCGCAAGCTCGAGCAGCAGGTCGAGCGGCCCGGCGAACCCGTCGACGTCGACGATCAGGGCGGGCTCGGCCTCGCCCCTGTCGATCGGGCGCGGCTTCCTCGAAATCGAGCTGGCGCGCCATGTCGTCCCAGCGATTCGCGGCCATGGCGGCCCTGCGAGATCAGCTTGGCGCGCCTCAGGCCACCATCGCAAGGGCATGCGTCGAGCCGGCCGCGGGCATCCACAGCATCGAGCGGCTCGGGCAGGTGCCGGATGCGCTGGCCAGGCGGCCTCGGCGCGCCGCGCGCGATCGCCGGCCAGCGCCGGCGCAGCCTCGGCCACCTCGATGCATCTCGTCCAGGATCGCCGTTGCAATGAAGCGCGACGTCGCATCCCGCGCCGCAGCGCCGCCGCGGCCCGCTCGCGCAGCGTGCCCGCGAGCGCCTTCATCGAGAGGTCGTCGCGTCATCACGAGGCCGTCGATAGCCGATTCGCCCGCGGATGATCCGCCGGAACACGGCTTGCCGCGACGTCGTCGCCGGGCGCGTCGGGATCGATGGCGGTGAAGACGACGTGGGCCGTCATGGCGACGCGGCATGTCCGCGAGCATGCGCGAACGGCACGAAGTCGCGTCTCGCGAGCTCCTCGAGCGAGGCCTCGACGACCGGAAGCGCCTCGTGGCTGTCCGCCCTGGCGCGGCCGTGGCCCGGGCATGTGCTTGACGACCGGCAGCACGCCGCCGGCCATCAGCCCCTCGGCGGCGGCCCGGCCGAGCACGGCGATCGTCTCGGGCGTCGTCGGCATAGGCCCGGTCGCCGATGATGCCGTGGGCGCCGGGAACCGGCACGTCGAGCACGGGCAGGCAGTCGACGGTGATGCCGACCGCGCGCAGGTCGTGCGGCCATCAGCCGCGCGCTGCGAGCCGCACGAGCTCGCGCACGGGTCAGCGGATCGTTGGCGCGGCAGGGAGCCGAGGCGGCGGGCCGCCGGATAGGCGCGGCCAGTGCGGCGGGCCGAGCCGCTGCACGCGCCCGCCCTCCTGGTCGACCAGCACCGGCGCATCGGCGCGCCCCACCGCCTCGCGGAAGGCGGAGGTGAGCGCCAGCACCTGCTCGGGCGTCTCGACGTTGCGGCGGAACAGGATCAGCCCCCACGGCTCCGCGTCGCGGAAGAACGCGATCTCGTCGTCGGTCAGGCTCGTGCCGGCGCATCCGGCGATGAAGGCGCGAGGGGCCATGAATGGATCAGCTCGCGCCGGCAGTTGAGACGCGCCGGCAGCGGCGCGTCGCGCAGGCTCGCGGTCATCGCGCCTCAGTTCTTGGCGACGAAGCACTGGCCGCCGGCGGCGACTGAGCCTCGAGCAGAGCGCGGTCGCCTCGTCGCGGGTCATGCCGCGACGCGAACGCGGTAGATGCGTCTTGCCGTTGACCTCCGCCTTGCGGATGGCAGGCTTCTGCCCGCCAAGCTCCGCCGAGAAGCGTGCCTGAAGCCGGCTTGCAGCGCTCTCGGGCCTCCTGCTCGGAGGCGAGCGCGGCAAGCTGGACGGCGACCAGCCGCCGGATCCGGTTGCGGCGGTCGGCTCGGCCGGCTGGGGAACGATCGGCTGGGTCGAGGCGACCTGCGTCGGCTGGGGCTGGGTCGTGGTGACGCGCGGCGCAGGCGTCGTGGCGGGCTTGGGCGCGGCGGCGGCGGGCGCAGCGGCTCCTGCGGCGGCGGCTCCTGCTGCGGCGGCTCCTGCAACGGCGGCTGTCGTCGTCGGCATCGAGCCGGTCGTCTCCGTGCGGGGACGAGGCGCGGGAACCGGCGTCGGACCCGAGGTCGTCGTCGTGCTGCGGTGGCGCCGGCGCGGCGTCCGGCTTCGGCGCGGCGGCTGCCGGCATTGGCGCCGGCGTCGGCGGGCCGCTGGCCTGCGTCACGGACGTCAGCCGCGCACCGGCCGGCGCGGCGGCGGGCTCGCCGGCTGGCCGTCGATGATCGTGCCGTCGGGGCGAACCGACACGGTCTTCACCCGGCGGGGCTCGCCAAGGCCTGGAATGACGCCCGGCGTGGGCTGGACGTCAGGCTTGGCAGCCTGCGCTGCGATCGCCGGCGGAGGTGCGAGGCGGAGGTGGCGGCGGAGGCGGAAGGCGCAGCGCCTGTCGCCGGCAGCACCGACGCGCGGCCCGTCTCGCCTTGCGGCGGCGCCGACGTCGATGGGCTGCTCTTCGCCCGCCACGATCTTGGCGGTCTTGGTGTCCTCGGTGGTCTGCTTGTTGTAGATCTGGCGATCCTGGTTCGGCACGACCGACGCCGCCGGGATTCTCGGGCTGGACCTTCGAGCGGGCCCGCTCGGCCTGTGATGACCGGCGGAGCGCCCGTGAGCCGGCATGCCGCCCGTGCTGCGGCCCAGACGGCCGCGCCGATGCCGACGCCGGCCAGGCCAAGCACCGCGACCACGGCCAGCGAGCGCCTTGCGGCTGCGGCGCGGGGCGGGTCCGCGGTAGCTCGATATCGTCGCTGGCGTAGGTCTGGCGCTGCCGCTCGCCCATCGGCGGCATAGCTGGTCAGGGTCGTAGGCGGACGCTGCGGTCGTCGCGAGTTCCTGGTAGGCGCGGTCGTCGTCGTGCTGGACGGCGGCCTGGGGCGCGCGCTGGCCCATGTCGGAAGACAGCGGATCGCTGCGAACGCACGGCCCGCCATTGCGGGTCAGGGCGCTCAGTTCGGCCTCGAACGGGTTCGTCTGGCCCTGCATAGGGCTCGCTGCCGCCGCGGGCCGGCTGCGCCGGGAGGGGCTGCGCGGCGTACCCGGGGCGTTTCCGCCCTGCGGCCGGAAGGAGCGGTAGGGATCGTCCTTGCCCGACGATCCGGGCGAGTTCCGCCAGCGGATCCTCCTTGGGAGACCGGAGGCCGCGGGCGCCGGAGCGGCGCGCGGACCTGCCGCCTCGCGCAACTGGCGCTCCAGCTCGTCGAGGTCGATGGACCGGCCTCGCCCTGTTCTGATCGGTCATGGACGCACCTGTTGTCGTTCGCCGACGCGCAAGACTGCAATCGTCAAACGATTCATGCCGCGCCCGGACAGGGTTGATAACGCATGTCCGACCGGCTGCGACATACGCACCGTTCCGCATCCGGACCGGCACGCTTCCCTTGCGATCAGCGCATTTCGTCCGGGGCTGATACCCCCAGGATGCCAGCCCCGACGCGAGAACCGACATCACCGCCTGCACGAGCGCCAGCCTCGCGTACGACGACATTTGATCAGTTTCGATAACAAAGCGTAAATGAGGCGCTTCTTTGCCCTTGTTCCAGAGCGCGTGGAAGTCGCTCGCGAGTTCGTAGAGGTAGAACGCGACGCGGTGAGGCTCGTGCGCCGCCGCCGCGGCCTCGACACTCGCGGATACTGGGCGAGCCGCCGGATCACGTCCAGTTCGGCCGCGTCGCGACAGCAGGCGACGAGATCGGCCCGCGACCAGCATGGCGAGGTGTGACAGGCCCGCCGGAAACGCCGCCTCGGCCTGCCGGAACACCGAGCGGCAGCGCGCATGGGCGTACTGCACGTAGAAGACCGGGTTGTCCTTCGACTGCTCGATCACCTTGGCGAGGTCGAAGTCCAGCGGCGCGTCGTTCTTGCGGAACAGCATCATGAAGCGCACGGCGTCGCGGCCGACCTCGTCGACCACGTCGCGCAGCGTGACGAACTCGCCGGCGCGCTTCGACATCTTCACCGGCTCGCCGTTGCGCAGCAGCCGCACGAGCTGGCACAGCTTCACGTCGAGCGCGGCCTTGCCCTGCCGTCACCGCCTTCACCGCCGCCTTCATGCGCTTGACGTAGCCGCCGTGGTCGGCGCCCCACACGTCGATCATCACGCCGAAGCCGCGCGCGAACTTCGACGCGTGATAGGCGATGTCGGAGGCGAAATAGGTGTAGGAGCCGTCCGACTTCAGCAGCGGCCGGTCGACGTCGTCGCCGAAGGCGGTGGCGCGGAACAGCGTCTGCTCGCGGTCCTCCCAGTCCTCGGGCGGCTGGCCCTTGGGCGGCGCCAGCCGGCCCTCGTAGACGAGGTCCGCGCGCGCGCAGGCTCGTCGATCGTCGCGCGCGATCTGGTCGACGGGCCCGTCGACAGCGAGCGCTCGGAGAAGAACACGTCGTGGCGGATGTCGAGCGCGGCGAGATCCTCGCGGATCATGTCCATCATCATGTCGATGGCCGTCTGCGCGCACGACCGGCAGCCACTCCGCCTCCGGCTGGTCCAGCAGCGCGCGCGCCATGCTCGGCCGCCAGCGCCGTCGCCGACCGGCTTCAGGTAGTCGCCGGGATAGAGCCCCTCGGGGATGGCGCCGATCGTCCTCGCCCAGCGCCTCGCGGTAGCGCAGGATAGGCGGAGCGGGCGAGCACGTCGACCTGCGCGCCGGCGTCGTTGATGTAGTACTCGCGCGTCACCGTCTAGCCCGGCGAAGGCGAGCAGGTTGGCGAGCGCGTCGCCGAACACCGCGCCGCGGCCATGGCCGACATGCATCGGCCCGGTCGGGTTGGCCGAGACGTACTCGACGTTGACGCTGTGCCGGATGCGCCGCGCGAGACGCGGCCGTAGTCGCCGCCCCTGCGCGAGGATGGCGCGCCACGACGTCGCTGGCAGACCCGGCCTCGTGCAGGCGGATGTTGATGAAGCCCGGGCCCGGCGACCTCGGCCGACGTCACGCCGGGCTCCGCCCGCAGCGCGCCGGCGATCGTCTCGGCGAAGCGCGCGCGGGTTCGGCCTGCGCGTCCTTGGCCAGCACCATGGCGGCGTTGGTGGCGAGGTCGCCATGGGAGGGATCGCGCGGCGGCTCGACCACGACCCGGCCGGTGTCGAGGCCCGCCGGCAGCGCGCCGTCGCGGCCCAGCCGTGTCGATGATCGGCGGCGATGACGGCTGCTGGAAGTCGTCGAAAATGTTCATGGCGGACCCGGCGTGACAGGTGGGCGTGCGGCAGAGGGCGGCGCGGTACGGCGCGCCTAACGCAAATCCGGGGTGGCGTCAAACAGGCGGCGGTGTTCCTCGCAGCGCGTAGCGGTCCGTCATGCCGGCGATGTAGTCGGCGACGCGGCGCGCCGCGCCGGCCTGGTCGGCGCCGTCCAGTCCTCGCCGCCATTCGTCCGGCAGCAGCGCCGGGATCGTCGCATGAAGCGGGCGAACAGGTCGCGCACGACCTCGGTCCGCCTGCTCGCGCACCCGCATCACGCTGGGGTGGCGGTACATGTTGGCGAACAGGAAGCGCCTTGATCTCGCGTGTCGGCCTGCGGCCATCGCCGGCGAGAAGGACGACGACCGGCGCGGCCGCGCGCCGCGCACGTCGTCCGCATCGACGGGCGCCAGCGCGGCGAGCCGCCGCTGGCTCTCGCCGATCACGTCCTCGACCAAGCGCGTGATCACGCGCCGCACCGAGCTCGTGGATCGACGCGCGATGCGCTCCAGCCCCGGCCATTGCGCGTCGATCTCCGCCAGGAGCCCGCCGAGGAACGGCACGCTGCGCAGGTCGTCGAGCTCGAACAGCCCGGCGCGCAGCCCGTCGTCGATGTCGTGGGCGTTGTAGGCGATGTCGTCGGCGATGGCCGCCGCCTGCGCCTCGGCGCTGGCATGGGTCGCACAGCTCGAGGTCGTGGCGCGCGTCGTAGTCGAGGATCGCGCCCGGCACGCCGCGCGCCGCGTAGCGCGCGAGCGGCCTGCCCTCGCGCGTCGAGCAGCGGGCCGTTGTGCTTGACGAGGCCCTCCAGCGTCTCCCAGGTCAGGTTGAGCCCGTCGAAGTCGGCGTAGCGCCGCTCCAGCCGGGTGACGATGCGCAGCGCCTGGGCGTTGTGGTCGAAGCCGCCGATGCTCGCGCATGCAGTCGTCGAGCGCATCCTCGCCGGCATGGCCGAAGGGCGTGTGGCCGAGGTCGTGCGCCAGCGCCAGCGCCTCGGCCAGATCCTCGTCGAGCCCCAGCGCGCGGGCCAGCGCGCGGGCGATCTGCGCCACCTCGATCGTGTGGGTCAGGCGCGTGCGGAAATGGTCGCCCTCGTGGTAGACGAAGACCTGCGTCTTGTGCTTCAGCCGGCGGAACGCGGTCGAGTGGATGATGCGGTCGCGGTCGCGCTGGAACTCGCTGCGGGTCGGCGAGCCGGGCTCGCGGCACCAGCCGGCCGCGGCTGCGCGACGGGTCGGCGGCGTAGGGCGCGCGCCAGCGGTCGAAATGCGTGTGGAAACCGGGTGTCGGCCAACACGCCTGTCTCGCCGCAATGGCTGACGGTCGACCGGCTCCGCCTGCCGGATTGAAGTTGCCCCGAAGCGTCTGCAAGGTTCGTGGCGCATACGGGTCGCCAGGTCCGGCATTCGCAGCTGGGCAAGCACGGCAAAGCGCAAGTGCCTCGCACCCGGAGACATTCATGAGCGACGCGACGCACGATCCAGGCAACCGCCGCGCCCGTCACGGTGACCGAACGCGCCGCGCGGCGGATCAACGCCATCCTGCAGCAACGAGCCGCGAGGGCTCGATGCTGCGCGTCAGCGTCAGTGGCGGCGGCTGCTCGGGTTTCCAGTACGAATTCGGCTTCGACACGCAAGCGGAACGCCGACGACCTCGTCATCGAGAAGCGACGGCGCGACCGTGCTGGTCGATGCCGTGTCGCTGCCCTTCCTCGAGGGCTCGACGTTCGATTTCGTCGACGATCTGATGGGCCAGGCCTTCCGCGTCGAGAATCCCAACGCCACCGCCTCCTGCGGCTGCGGCACGAGTTTTTCGCTCTAGCCGGACAGAACGAGCGGGCGGCCCGCTCATGCCCGCAACGGAAGTGATCGATCTAGCCTGCGCCACCGCCCTTTCGCATCAGGCGTTGTCCGTGCTTATCTCGTCTGGATGCGCTCGAGCTTGCGATGGATGCACTTTTCATCGGCCAGACCTATATCGACGTGACCTTCCTCGCCGACCGCATGCCGACCGGGGACGAGAAGGCCGTCGCGCGCGACTACGCGGTCTCGTTCGGCGGAAACGCGGTCACGGCGGCCTTCTGCTGCGCCAAGCTCGGCATCGTGCCCGACCTGCTGACCTCGCTTGCCGACGACTGGCTGGGCCGCATGTTCCTCGACATGGCCGCGAAGTACCGCATTCCCGTCCACGGCCGGAAGGTGAAGCGAGAGCTCGCTCTCCTTCGTGCTGCCCAACGACGGCAAGCGCGCCATCATCCGCTGCCGGGACGACCACTATCTCCACCCCTTCCCCATCCTCAACACGACGGGCCTTCCGCGCGCTGCACCTCGACGGGCATCAGGCAGAGGCTGCGATCCATTACGCCAAGGCATGCCGCGAGGCGGGCGTCCTCACCTCGCTGGACGGCGGAGGGGTGCGCGAGAATACGCATGACCTGCTCGGCTTCATCGATGTAGCGATCTGCGCCGAGCGAATGGCCGAGCAGATGGACCTGACGCCCGAACGCCTGCTCGACTATCTCAAGTCGCGCGGGCTGCAAGATCGGCGGCGTCACCATGGGCGAGCGCGGCATGCTCTGGTACGACGAGAGCGGGCGTGGTGCAGCGGCAACAGCCGCTCTGCCGTGCCGTCATCGCTCATCGTCGACACCAGCGGCGCCGGCGACGTCTTCCATGGCTCCTATGTGTTTTCGTCGATGCACCGGCCCGGCCTGACCTGGCGCGAACACTTCGATTTTGCGCGGTGCGCCTCGGCGTTCAAGATCCAGCATCTCGGAAACGAAAACGGGCTGCCGTCGCTCGCCGATATCGAGCGGATCAAGGCCGAATTCCGGGAAGCGGCTTAACGCCCTTTGCACGTTGTCGCGTTAGATACGCTTAAATCGTGTGGCGTTGCTCCGGGAGAAATCGACCGGGGCAGCCGGGAGACATTGCAATGAAACGGTCCGGAAAGTTCGTCGCCGCCATGGCCGGCGCGTCCACCCTCGTCCTGGCGGCGCAGGCCGGCGTCGAACATTGGGGCACGAGCCGGATCGACGCCGCTCTCGCCTCCATGGCTGGTCCCGGCGCGACGGTGACCCGCAAATCGGTCTCGGTCGACCCCTGGTATGGTCGCGCCCGGGTGGAGGGGCTCGACGTTGCTTTCCGCGACGGCACCAAGGTCTCGGTCGGCTCAATGCTGTTCCCGACCGGCATCTCGCTCCTCGCCACGGCCCAGGCGGCTGAAAATCTCAGCTTCGACAACATCGCCGTCAGTAACGAGTTCGTCAGCGTCGACATCAAGCGCGCCGATGTGACGGGGTCGTCCGCCTCGCGGGCGGACGTGCTTGCGGTTTTCGACACCGCATCGACAGTGCCGCTTTCCACACGCATCGCCAAGCTGACCGCCGAGGGCGTGAGCGTCCCCGAAATCAGGATCCGGGCGAAGTTCGGCGAGGGCGCGACCCTCTCGTCCACAAGCATGGTGTATCGCGATCTTCGTATCGCCGGGATCACGAACGGCGTGATCCGTTCGGCTGCACTGTCAGGGGCGGACGTCGAGTCCCGGCTTGGCGAAAAGAATTCTGGCAAAGGCACCTACGGCGCGATGGCGATGACCGAGGTCGACCTCGGCCTGATCGCGCGCTTCCTGCTGGAACCGGCTGGCCCTGAGGATACCGGGTTGAAGGTCGCCTATGGCAGTTGGAGCCAGGAAGCCTTCGGCACCACCGACAGTACCGGAGCACGAAGCTCCATCCGCGCCGCCACCGCCAAGAACGTCAGGCTGCGCCCGACGACGACCCCGATCATCCCGCTCATCCGCGAGTTCGCGGCCAAGAAGACCGACAATCTGGACCAAGCCGATCAGGTCAGGCTGGTCACGGCCATCGCCGACATCTACGACGGCGTGGATTTCGGCACGAACGAACTCGTCGACCTCGAATTCAAGACGCCGCCCGGCGCCGATGAAGTCGTCGTCAAGGTTCCCCGCGTCTCATTCGCCAGCGGTCAAGCCGTCGGCGCATCGGCTGCCAAGCCCAGCGAATTCCGGATCGACGGCCTCGACATCACGGCCAAGGACGGCTTTGCCCGCATCGGATCGATTACGAACACCGGCTGGTCCTATCGTCCGATCATCGAAGCGCTGCGCAAGGCAAGCGCTGACGGCACGCTCGACCCGGCATCGTTCGATCCGCGTGCCTTCATTCCCCAATTGGGGACGCTGACCATGCGCGACATGGAAATCAACGTTCCCGACAGCATCAAGCCCAAGAGCGAGCGCATCAAGCTGGGCGTCAAGTCGCTGGAGATCGCCACCTCCGACCAGTTGAACGGCATCCCCACGGCGGCGCGCTTCGCCGTGGATCGCCTGACCATGGCCCTGTCCCCCAAGAACGACAATGACGGGTTCAAGGAACTGCTGGCGCTCGGCTACAAGGACATCGACCTCTCCACCGTGTTCGATATCAGGTGGATCGAGAGCACGAGCGAGCTGACCCTGGGCCAGTTCGGCATTGAAGCGGTGAATGCAGGAAGCGTCGGCCTGCGCGGCCGGATCGGCAACATGGGCAAGGAGATCTTCACCGGCGATCCGCAGACCGCCCAGATGGCCCTGCTCGGCGCGACGCTGAAGGAGGCCCGCCTCGTGGTCGAGAACAAGGGGCTCTTCGAGCGCATCCTCGACCGCGAAGCGAAGAAGCAGAACAAGAAGCCCGACCAGCTCCGCCGCGAACTGGCGACCGTCGCCCAGATGGGCGTGCCCATGATGCTGGGCAATTCCGATGCGGCCAAGGTGATCGGCGCCGCCGTCGGCAAGTTCGTGGCAAAGCCAACCCGCCTGACCGTGACGGCCAAGGCGCGCACCCCTGGCGGCCTCGGCCTCGCGGAAGTCATGGGCGCCGGCGGCGACCCCGGCGAGATCCTGGGCCTGCTCGACGTGACGGCGTCGAACGACTGAGGCAGGCGCGCCGCGCCCGCCGCCGGCCGGCCTCGCGTTAGCCGGCCTTGAGTTCCCCGGCCTGCGCCTGCGCCTCGACCACGGCGAGCGCGGTCATGTTCACGACGCCTCGCGCCGTCACCGACGAGGTGAGCATGTGCGCCGGCCGCGCAGGCCCGATCAGGATCGGGCCGATGGGCAGCGCCATCCGCCAGCACCTTGATGAACTGGTAGGCAAGGTTCGCCGAATCGAGGTTCGGCATGACGAGCAGGTTGGCCTCGCCCTTCAGCCGCGACGACGGCAGCTTCCGCTCGCGCACAAGTTGCGAAAGCGCGGTATCACCCTGCATCTCGCCATCGACCTCGAGTTCCGGCGCGCGGCTTCGGATGAGCGCGAGGGCCTGCCGCATCTTGATCGACGACGCGGTGTCGGCCTCACCGAAGTCCGAATGGCAGACCAATGCGATCTTTGGAACGATGCCAAATCGTTCGGACATGTTCGGCGCAGAGGATCGCCGTTCTCGGCTACCTCCTCGGCCATTGGGTTCTGACACGAACATGGGTGTCGGCGAGGAAGAAATTGCCCTTCGGGGTGATCACCAGCGTCATCGCGGAGAGATCCCGCACACCCGCAGAAATCCCGATGATGTCGCGGATCAGGCGCAGCTTCGACTGGAAGCGCCCCTCCAGGCCGCAGATCATTGCGTCCGCATCGCCGCTGCACGACAGCAATCGCCGCGATGACCGTCGTCGACGTCCGCACCAGGCTGCGCGCCGCATCCGGCGTGATCCCCCGCCGCCCCGACCGCTCGACGAAGGTCGCCACGTAGTCGCGGTAGCGCGGATCGTCCTCGGGATTGATGATTTCCAAGTCTTTCCCGATGGTTAGGGATAGCCCGTAGCGCTGGCAGCGCGCTTCGATCACCGCCGGGCGGCCGACCAGGATCGGCACGGCGATGCCCTCCTCGATGGCGACCTGCGCCGCCCGCAGCACCCGCTCGTCCTCGCCATCGGCGAAGATGACGCGCTTCGGATCCGCTTTCGCCTGCGTAAACAAGCGGCTTCATGATGAAACCCGAGCGGAAGACGAAGCGCTGGAGCTGCTCGCCATAGGCCTCGAAATCGGCGATCGGCCGCTTCGCCACGCCGCTGTCCATCGCGGCCTTCGCCACCGCCGGAGCGATGCGGAGGATCAGACGGGGGTCGAACGGGCTCGGAATCAGCGATTCAGCCCCGAAAGTTCCTATTTCCCCGCCATAGGCCCGCGCCGCGACCTCCGACGGCGCCTCGCGGGCGAGTTGCGCGATCGCCTCGACCGCGGCGCGCTTCATCTCCTCGTTGATGGTCGTCGCCGCAACGTCCAGCGCGCCCCGGAAGATGTAGGGGAAGCACAGGACGTTGTTGACCTGGTTGGGATAATCGGAACGGCCGGTGCAGATCATGGCGTCCGGGCGCACGGCCTTCGCCTCCTCCGGCATGATCTCCGGGTTGGGATTGGCGAGCGCGAGGATCAGCGGCTGCCGCGCCATCTTCTCGACCATGGCCGGCTTCAGCACGCCGCCCGCGGAGAGCCCCAGGAATACGTCGGCCCCCTCGATGATCTCACCCAGGGTCCGCATGTCCGTCTTCTGCGCGAACACCGATTTCCATCGGTCCATCAACGCGGTACGGCCTTCGTAGACCACGCCTTCGATGTCGGTGATCCAGATGTTCTCGCGCCTGGCGCCCAGTGAAACGAGCAGGTTGAGGCAGGCGAGCGCCGCCGCGCCCGCGCCGGACGCCACGATCTTTACGTCCGCCAGCGACTTGCCCGCGAGATCCAGCGCGTTGGTCACCGCCGCGCCGACGATGATCGCCGTGCCGTGCTGGTCGTCGTGGAAGACGGGGATCGCCATGCGCTCGCGCAGCTGCGCCTCGACCTCGAAGCACTCGGGCGCCTTGATGTCCTCGAGATTGATGCCGCCAAAGGTCGGCTCCAGCGCCGCGACCACGTTGACGAGGCGCTCGACGTCCTTCTCCGCGACCTCGATGTCGAACACGTCGATGCCGGCGAACTTCTTGAAAAGGACGGCCTTTCCCTCCATCACAGGCTTGGAGGCGAGCGGACCGATGTCGCCGAGCCCGAGCACGGCCGTGCCGTTGGTGACCACGGCGACGAGGTTCTGCCGGGCGGTATACTCAGCCGCCATGTTGGGGTCGGCCGCGATCGCCTCGCAGGGGGCGGCCACGCCGGGTGAGTAAGCCAGCGCCAGATCGCGCTGGTTGCCGAGCGGCTTGGTGGCCTGAATCTCCAGCTTACCGGGCTTGGGGTACTGGTGGTAGACGAGAGCTCCCGAGCGTAGATCCTCGGACATGTTAGAAGCCATGGTATTCCCACCCCCTCGAAGCTGACATCGTCCTCTTTAAGGGGGCGAACGGGCACGGGCCAGCCTAAAAGCAGGACCTGGGAGGGGCATCAAACGCAAAAGCGCCCCGCAAGGGGGCGCTCGGCAGACGACGATTGATAAGCAGAGCTTAGAGGCGCGGGATCTGCCGCATCCCCGTCGCGTCGACATTGGTGTTGTAATAGGGCATGTCGGCCCCACGGGATCCCGTGGTCACGTAGTTCGGTGTCTTACGGTCGGCCGAACTGGGGTCGAGATAGAGCCAGCTCTGATTCTGCGCCGGACGGGTCGCCGCCGGCTTTGCCTTTGCCGGGGCGGGCGGCTTGGTCTGCGCGAGCGCACCACCTACGAAAACCGTGGCAGCAATAACGAACGCGGCGGTCCGAAGCACAAACATCGCTAAACTCCAGAAAACACTTCCTCGACAAAGAAACTGCGGCAGGCCTTATGTCAAGTCAGCGGTTTAAATACGGTTAGGTTGTGCCTTGGCGGCCACGCTCGTCTGCACGGCCCGTCGCGCCCCCCGACGCTTGCCGTCCGCTTTCACTTCTCCGGCAGGTTCAGCCGGATATGCAGATCGCGCAGCTGCCGGGGCGTGGCCTCGGACGGCGCGCCCATCAGCAGGTCGAGCGCCTGCTGGTTCATCGGGAACAGCGCGACCTCGCGCAGGTTCTGCGCGCCGCAGAGCAGCATGACGATGCGGTCGATGCCCGCCGCCATGCCGCCATGGGGCGGCGCGCCGTACTGGAAGGCGCGGTACATGCCGCCGAAGCGCTCGATCACGGTCTCCTCGCCGTAGCCGGCGATCTCGAACGCCTTCACCATCGCCTCGGGGCGATGGTTGCGGATGCCGCCGGAGGCGATCTCGAAGCCGTTGCAGGCGATGTCGTACTGGAACGCCTTGATCGTCAGCGGGTCCTGCGTCTGCAGCGCCTCCAGCCCGCCCTGCGGCATCGAGAAGGGGTTGTGCGAGAAGTCGACCTTCTTCTCGTCCTCGTTCCACTCGAACATCGGGAAGTCGACGATCCAGGCGAGCTCGAAGCGGTTCTCGTCGACGAGCTTCGAGGTCGCTGCCGACCTTGGTGCGCGCGGCGCCGGCGAACTTCACGAACTTCTCGGGGTCGCCCGCGACGAAGAAGGCGGCGTCGCCGTCCTTCAGGCCGAGCTGCGCGCGGATCGCCGCGGTGCGCTCCGGGCCGATGTTGTTGGCGATCGGGCCCGGCGCCGGCGCCCTCGCGCCACATCACGTAGCCCAGCCCCGGCTGGCCCTCGCCCTGCGCCCAGCAGTTCATGCGGTCGCAGAAGGCGCGCGAGCCGCCGGTCGGGCGCGGGAATGGCCCAGACCTGGTTCTTGGCGTCCTCGAGCATGCGCGCGAAGACCTTGAAGTTCGAGCCGCGGAAATGCTCCGACACGTCCTGCATGACGAGCGGGTTGCGCAGGTCCGGCTTGTCGGAGCCGTATTTGCGCATGGCCTCGGCGTAGGGGATGCGCGGCCAGGGGCCGGCGTCACCGGCTTGCCGTCGCCGAACTCGCTCGAAGATGCCGCCGATCACCGGCTCGACCGCGGCGAACACGTCCTCCTGCGTGACGAAGCTCATCTCGAGGTCGAGCTGGTAGAACTCGCCCGGCAGGCGGTCGGCGCGCGGATCCTCGTCGCGGAAGCAGGGCGCGATCTGGAAGTAGCGGTCGAAGCCCGCCATCATCAGCAGCTGCTTGTACTGCTGCGGCGCCTGCGGCAGGGCGTAGAACTTGCCGGGATGCAGGCGCGAGGGCACGAGGAAGTCGCGCGCGCCTTCCGGCGAGGAGGCCGTCAGGATCGGCGTCTGGAACTCGTTGAAGCCCTGCCCCTTCATGCGCGCGCGCAGGCTGTCGATGACGGCCACGCGCGTCATGATGTTGCGGTGCAGCCTCTCGCGGCGCAGGTCGAGGAAGCGGTACTTGAGCCGCGTCTCCTCGGGAAATGGCTGGTCGCCGAACACCTGCAGCGGCAGCTCGGCCGCGGCGCCCAGCACCTCGATCTCGGTGACGAAGATCTCGACCTGGCCCGTCGGCAGGTCGGCGTTCTCGGTGCCGGCCGGGCGCTGGCGCACCTTGCCGTCGACGCGCACCACCCATTCGGCGCGCAGCTTCTCGGCGTCGCGGAACGCCGGCGAATCGGGGTCGACCACGCACTGCGTCATGCCGTAATGGTCGCGCAGGTCGATGAAGAGCACGCCGCCATGGTCGCGGATGCGGTGGCACCAGCCGGACAGGCGCACCTTCGGCGCCGACGTCGCCGTCGCGCAGTCGCGCCGCAGGTGTGGGTACGATAGCGGTGCATGGCGACCGTCCTGGACCGTGACGGCGGACGCCGACCAATTCGATGAGCCGCGCGCAAGCGCCCGGATGCGGCCGGAAAAACCCATGCGCCCCGTGTTTTGTCAAGGCTGGCGGCGCGCCAGCAGACGGCCTTTTGACCGCTGCACTGCGGTAGCGCTCTGGCGCGGGCGCGGCGACTGCGCTATCACGGCCCGCCATGCCTTTGATCATCGACCACCGAAGTCCCTCGCCGCCGCCTGCGAACGCCTCGCCCGGCATCCTTTCGTGACCTTCGACACGGAGTTCATGCGGGAAACGACCTTCTATCCCAAGCTCTGCCTCATCCAGCTGGCCAGCGAGGACGAAGTCGTGCTCGTCGATCCGCTGGCGCCCGGCATCGACCTCGCGCCCTTCCTCGCGCTGATGCGCGATCCGGACGGTCGTGAAGGTCGTGCATTCCGGCCGGCAGGACCTCGAAATCCTCTGGAACATCGACCAGCTGCATTCCCGACGCCGCTGTTCGACACGCAGGTCGCGGCCATGGTCTGCGGCTATGGCGACAGCGTCTCCTACGAGCAGCTCGCCCACGACCTCGCCAAGGCCGCGCATCGACAAGTCCTCGCGCTTCACCGACTGGTCGAAGCGGCCGCTCAGCGAGGCGCAGCTCGTCTATGCCCGCTCGGACGTGACGCATCTGCGCGCACGTCTATCTGGCGCTGGCGAAGAAGCTCGAGAAGACCGGGCCGGACGCCACTGGCTCGCCAACGAGATGGCAGATCCTGACCTCGCCCGCGACCTACGCGGCCCATCCCGAGGATGCCTGGCAGCGCCTGAAGGGCCGCGTGCGCAAGCCGCGGGAGCTCGCGATCCTGATGGAGCTCGCCGCCTGGCGCGAGCGCGAGGCGCAGAGCCGCGACGTGCCGCGCAGCCGCGTGCTCAAGGACGACGCGATGATGGACATCGTCACCGCCGCGCCCGCGCACGCGCCGAGGCGCTCGGCCATCTGCGCTCGATTCCCTCCGGCTTCGAGCGCTCGCGCGCCGGGGCGGAGATCGTCGCGGCCGTCGAGCGCGGCCTGGAGCGCGACCCCAAGTCCCTGCCCGCGCTCGAGCGCGGCCACCGGCGCCCGTTCAACCAGGCCACGGTCGACCTGCTGAAGGTGCTGCTGAAGATGGTCAGCGAGCAGCAGGAGCGTCGCCGCCAAGATCATCGCCACCGTCGACGACCTCGAGGCCATCGCCGCCGACGACGAGGCCGATGTGCCGGCGCTGCAGGGCTGGCGGCGCGAGCTGTTCGGCGAACGCGCCCTTGGGCTGAAGCACGGCCGGCTCGCGCTGGCCGTCGAGAACGGCAAGGTCATCGGCGTCACGCGCTGAGCGCGCAGGACGCGCGAGTTCAGGCGCTTACGACGTTCAGGCGCTGGCGCGTTCGGCGCGGATGCAGCACGAAGTTCGGGCGTGCGGCCGATGATCCGCGCCAGCTGCTTCAGGCGGTTGAACAGGCGGTCGCTGGCCAGCGGCGCCAGATCCGGCGGCAAGCTCGAGCTCGAGCAGCCCGTGCGCGCAGTGCAGGGCACGCGCGGCAGCACGCCCGGCATGGCCGCCGAGATCAGATAGGCGACGCGCATCGCCGCGCCGAGGATGCGGGCGCGGTCGAGCATGCGGGTCGGACACGAGTTCGCGCAGGCGCGGGCTGACCTCGTCGTCGTTGAGGCCCATGTGGCGGTAGGCCACCGCCAGCGCGAGGTAGGCGCGGCCGGGATGGTCGATGCCGATGAAGCCGGCATGGGCGATGATGTTCAGCGACTGCTCGCCCCGATAATCGGGATGGGCGCGCCAGCCGATGTCGGCCAGCGAGGCAGGCGGCATGGCGCAGGCGGCGCTCCTCCTGGCGTCTCGTCGAGACCGGTCGAGGCCATGAACCGGTCCGTCCAGGCGCACAGTTCCTCGCCATGCCGGGGCGAGCGCGAGCGCAGGACGTTGAGTTCGCGCGCGGTCACCAGCAGCGGATCCTCGGCGCGCTGTTCGTCGTCGAGCAGCTCGTAGAGCAGGCCCTCGCGCACGCCGAGCGCCGAGACCACGACCTCCGTCGGCTTGCGCGAGCTTGATGATCTGCTCCAGCACCAGCGCGCCGTAGGCCAGCAGCGGCCGCCGGGCCGCCGAGACCGTCTCGATGCGAGTCCAGCGTCTCCGCCTCCACCCGCTCCACCAGGCCGGCGAAATCGGCGGCGTCGCGCGGCAGGGATGACGTAATTGTGCATGACATGAAGCGGATAGCCGCGCTGCTTCATGTGCAGCCGGGCCAGCGCGCGCCACGTGCCGCCGACGGCGTAGAACGTCCGGCCCTTCGGCGTCCTCGATCTGCGGCAGCGTCCTTCAGAGCCTTCGCGGACGATCTTCGACGGCCTTCTTCAGGTTGCCGCCCGGACCGGTCCTGCAAGCGCGAGGCCGCCGAGCTGCAGCGACACGCCCGTGCCGAGCTTGTGCCCGCGGACGTCGATCAGTTCCAGCGAGCCGCCGCCGAGGTCGCCGACGACGCCGTCGGGCTTCCAGATGCCGGAGACGATGCCGAGCGCCGAGAGCTTGCGCCTCGCGCTTGCCGGAGATCAGTTCGACCGGGCTGCGCCGGTCACCTCCTCGCAGCGGGCCAGGAACTCGGCGCCGTTCGCGGCATCGCGCGCCGCGGCGGTGGCGAGCACGCGGACCTCGGTGATGCGCATGGTCTCGCAGAGCACGCGGAAGCGCGCCAGCGCGGCGAGCGCCTTGTCCATGGCTTCCGTCGGCGAGGCGTCCCGTGGTCAGCACGTTGCGGCCGAGGCCGCAGAGCACCTTCTCGTTGAAGATCGGCGTGGGCGCCCGGGTCAGGCCCTCATAGGCGACGAGGCGGACGGAGTTGGAGCCGATGTCGATGATGGCGATCGGATCGCCGACCTTCAGCCGGCCCTGAGCGTCGTGCGGCATGCGGCCATACGGATCTCGGCGGATCGCGGCGGCGCAGAGTCAATCGCACACGCGAAGCCTGCGCGAAGTTCTCGCTCGTCGGACCGATCGCCTCGAGCCGCCCTGCGCCAGACGGCTCAGCTGCCTTCTGGGCGGCGAGGCTCTTGGGGCTGGAGCTCTTCAGCGACTTGCCGCGGCCGGACAGGCTGGGATTGGTCATGAAGTACTTGTGGGCGTTGAAGGGCGTCTCGCCCTTCGGCGGCATGGATGCGCCGGCTCGAGCCGTCGGGCAGGACCTCCCAGCTCTGCTCGTTGTCGAGCAGGTTGGCGAGCATGATCTGGTCCAGCACCTGCTGGTGCACGGTCGGGTTGAGGATCGGCATCAGCGCCTCGACGCGGCGGTCGAGGTTGCGCTGCATCAGGTCGGCCGAGGAGATGTAGACGTGCGCCTTGGGGTGCGGCAGGCCGTGGCCGTTGCCGAAGGCATAGATGCGCGAGTGCTCGAGGAAGCGCCCGACGATCGACTTGACCCGGATGTTGTCCGACAGGCCCGGCACGCCCGGCCGCAGGCAGCAGATGCCGCGCACGACGAGGTCGATCTGCACGCCCGCCGCGCTCGCGTCGTAGAGCGCGTCGATGATCTGCGGATCGACGAGCGAGTTGCACTTGCCCCAGATCGCGGCCGGGCCGGCCGGCCTTGGCGTGCTCGATCTCCTCGCCGATGTGGTCGAGCAGGCGCTTCTTGAGCGTCAGCGGCGACACCGCCATGCGCTCCAGCTCGGCCGGCTCGGCATAGCCGGTGATGAAGTTGAAGATGCGCGCCACGTCGCCGCGCGATCACCGGATCGGCCGTGAAGAAGCGAGAGGTCGGTGTAGATGCGCGCGGTGATCGGGTGGTAGTTGCCGGTGCCGACATGGCAGTAGGTGACGAGCTGCCCGCCCTCGCGGCGCACCACCATCGACAGCTTGGCGTGCGTCTTCAGCTCGATGAAGCCGAAGACGACCTGCACGCCGGCGCGCTCCAGGTCGCGCGCCCAGCGGATGTTGGCCTCCTCGTCGAAGCGCGCCTTGAGCTCGACCAGCGCCGTGACCGACTTGCCCGCCTCCGCCGCCTCGACCAGCGCCTTGACGATCGGGCTGTCCGACGAGGTGCGGTAGAGCGTCTGCTTGATCGCGACCACGTTGGGGTCGCGCGCCGCCTGGTGCAGGAACTGCACGACGACGTCGAAGGATTCGTAGGGGTGGTGGACGACGAGGTCCTTCTGCCGGATCGCGGCGAAGCAGTCGCCGCCATGGTCGCGGATGCGCTCGGGAAAGCGGGGATTGTAGGGCGTGAACTTCAGGTCCGGCCGGTCGAGCGCCGACCAGCTGCGAGAGGTCGTTCAGCGCCAGCATGCCGTCCACGACGAACAGCTCGTCGGCGCTCGACGTCGAACTCCCCCGCCACGAACTGGCGCAGCGATCTCCGGCATGCCGGCCTCGACCTCGAGGCGGATCACCGAGCCGCGGCGGCGCTGCTTCAGCGCCGTTTCGAACAGGCGCACGAGATCCTCGGCCTCTTCCTCGATTTCGATGTCGCTGTCGCGGATGACGCGGAAGCCGCCGAGGCCGCGCACCGTGTAGCCGGGGAAGAGCCGGCCGCGTGAACAGGGCGATCGCCTGCTCCAGCGACGATGAAGCGGCTCGCGCCGGTCTCCGCGAGGTCCGGCAGCCGGATGAAGCGGTCGACCTTGTTGGGCACGCGGATCAGCGCGTTCAGCGTCCGCCCGTCCGTCGGCGCGGAACAGCTCCAGCGCCAGCGAGAAGCCGAGATTCGGGATGAACGGGAACGGATGCGCCGGATCGACGGCGAGCGGCGTCAGCACCGGGAAGATGTGGTGGAGGAAGTAGTCCTCCAGCCAGGCCTGCTCGCCCTTGGTGACCTCGCGGGCCGTCGACGAGCACGATGCCGACCTCGAGCGAGCTGCTCGCGCAGCTCCCGCCAGCGGCGCTGCTGGTCGGCGGCGAGCACCGTACGGCCTCGGAGATGCGGACGAGCTGCTCGGCGGGCGTCAGCCCGTCCTGCGACAGCTGGCGTCAGGCCGGAGCGCACCTGCCCGCGCAGGCCGGCGACGCGGACCATGAAGAACTCGTCGAGATTGTTGGCGGAGATCGAGAGGAAGCGCAGCTGCTCCAGCAGCGGATGGCTGCGGTTCGACGCCTCCTCGAACACCCGGCGGTTGAAGTGCAGCCAGGACAGCTCGCGGTTGAAGAAGCGCTCGGGCGGACGTGCGCAGCGCCGTGCGCATCCGGGGCTGCCGCAGGACGGCTTGACGGCCGCAATCGCGGCACGACGGGCTCGATCTTCTTCAGCGCCGTTTCGTCTTTAAGGGCCAAATGCCGCCTCCTCTGATCCGCATCCGCGAGCGTCGATGATACCTCCACAACCTTCACGACAGAACAATGACACGCTGCGGTCAAGCAGCACCGTGCTGGTGGCTCCCTCGACGCCTGCTCAAGTCTGCCGCAAGATTTCCGCAGCCAAAGGCCGGGTGATCCGGCGGCCCCGCTCCAGACCGGTCCGGTCCAGGGCATTCACGACGTCGCGTGCCGCAGCGATCGACCGCTCGAGCCGTGCGGCCAGAAACTCGACCACGCGCGTGTCGACCACGATCTGGCGCTCGACGAACAGCTTCACGAGGACCGCGCGCAGCAGCGCGTCGTCGGGCTCGCCGAGCACTGCGGCAGGCGCGAGCCGCAGGCGGGACAGCAGATCGGGCGTGGCGATGCCCCAGTCGGCCGGCGGCGTGCGGGCGGTCAGCAGCACGAAGCGCCGCGCTCCCGCGCGAGGTTCAGCAGATGGAACAGCGCGTCCTCGTGCCCGCTGGCGCGGTCGCAATCCTCGATGACCAGCGCCCCGGCCGAGACGAGCCGCGGCACGTCGTCATTCGCGCAGGCGTGCTCGCGTGCAGCGACCAGGCATGGCTGCGGGCCGCCCAGATCGCGGCGCAATGCGTCTTGCCGGAGCCGGGCGGACCGACAAGGAGCATGACGCTGTCGGGCCAGTCGGGCCAGCTCTCCAGCGCGGCGTAGGCAGCCTCGTTGGAGGGGCTGACAAGGAAGTCCTCCGCCTCCAGCCGCGGCTCGACCGGCAGGTCGAGCGCCAGCTGGCGCGGAGGTTCGGGCACGCTCAGCGCGTCGGTTTCCGGGCCGGGATGCACGATCGCTGCTGCCGATGTAGAGCGGGCTTGCGAGGTACTGCCGCACGGCGAAGCGGGCCAGAACGCCGGCCGTCGCGGCCAGCGGTACGGCGAGCAGCAGCCCGACGAAGCCGAACAGCGAGCCGAAGGCGAACAGGGCGAACATGAGCCAGACGGGATGCAGGCCCACCGCTTCGCCCACCAGCTTGGGCGACAGGATGTTGCCCTCCAGGAACTGGCCGGAGAAGAAGACCGCCAGCACGATGCCGATCATGACCCAGTCCGGCCAGAACTGCACGACGGCCACGCCGGCCGCCAGCACCAGCCCGGTGAGCGAGCCGACATAGGGAATGAAGATAGGAAGCCCGCGATCATTCCGATGAGGAAGCCGAAGTTCAGTCCGGCCAGCGTCAGGCCCAACGGCATACCATGTGCCCGAGAATCAGGCAGACCAGGCCTGCCCGCGGATGAAGCCGGCGATCGCGGCGTTGATCTCGCGGGCCAGCCCGCGAACCGTCTCGCGATGGCGCGGCGGAACCCAGCTGTCCACCTTGCTCGATCATGTGGTCCCAGTCGACCAGCAGGTAGAAGGCCACCACGGGCGTCACGACGACCAGCGACAGAACGCCGAGCAGCGCCTGCCCCCGGACCAGATCGACGTCAGGAGGTCGCCGAGCCAGGTTGCGCCCTGGCTCACGAACGTCGCCGAGCGAGTTCTGCAGGTCAGGTACAGCGAATCTTTCCGCCGAACCGCTCCAGCAGCGGGGTTGCCGTATTGTGCAAGCAAGCGCCTGCAGCTTGGAGGCATACTCCGGAACCTTGGCGAGGAAAGCGGCGAGATCGGCCAACAGGACAGGCACGACGATCAGCAGCGCCACCACGAAGATCAGCACGAACAAGGCCGAGGATGAGCAACGTTGCCAATGAGCCGGTTCAGGCCCAGGCGTTCCAGCCGGTCGGCGAGGGGATCGAGCATATAGGCGAGCACCAGCCCAGCCACGAAGGGCAGCAGGATGCCGCTGAACACCCAGAGCGCCAGAGCAAAAAGCGCAAGCGCGCCGAGCCAGAACCCAATCTGCCGCTCAGCCGTCATTCGTCCCTCGAATGCCCCTCTAACATGCATCCGTCAGGACGTCATGTGCCTCAGCCAGCGGCCGAGATAGGCGGCGGCGGAGGCTATCGTCAAGGCAGCGACCGCCAGCATCAACTCGGCCAGTCGACCATGTCCGATTCGATGCCGAAGGCTTCGCAAGCCCAGGACAAGCGCGGCGAGGGCGATCTGGGCGGCCGTGTTGACCTTCGAAAGGAGCGACGGATTGATCTCCATCGGCTTGCCCAGGAGCCAGGACAGCACGACCGCGCCCATGATCATGATGTCGCGCGACACGACGACGATGGCGAGCCAGCCCGGCATCTGTCCCACGATCGCCAGCGTGACGTAGATCGAAACGAGCAGCGCCTTGTCGGCCAGCGGGTCGAGATAGGCTCCGAGCTCGGAGCGCATGTCGAAGCGCCGGGCGATGTAGCCGTCGACGGCGTCTGAAACGCCGGCGACGCAGGAACGCGATGAACGCGAGTCCCATTGCCTCGCCCAATCATCGCCACGACGAACGGCACCAGGAAAAGACGGCCGATGGTGATCAGGTTGGGCAGGTTGACTGGCAAGAGTGGCCCTCCGCGGCGCGCAATCTAACCGAGCCGGAACGGCCAAGCGAGAGGCTCATCGCAGTCTTTCGGTCCCGGACGGGCGTTAGCGCGCGTTGCAGGCGGGAGAAGCAAGGGCTCGCCCTTGCAAAGCGGGGGCGGCGGCATTAACCCGGGCCCCGACCGGGAGACTTCCATGGCATCTGAGCCGACATCCGCCGTCCGACATCGGCCAACGGCCTGACCTATGCCAGGCCGGCGTCGATATCGATGCCGGCAACGCCATGGTCGAGGCGATCAAGCCGCTGGTCCGCGCCACGCGGCGGCCTGGCGCCGATGCCGAGATCGGCGGCTTCGGCGGGCTCTTCGACCTGAAGGCCGCAGGCTTCAAGGACCCGATCCTTGTCGCGGCCAATGACGGCGTCGGCACCAAGGTCAAGATCGCCATCGAGACCGGCCTCCACGAGACGATCGGCATCGACCTCGTCGCGATGAGCGTCAACGACCTCGTGGTGCAGGGCGCCGAGCCGCTGTTCTTCCTGGACTATTTCGCCACGGGCAAGCTCGCGCCGCATGTCGGCGCGCAGGTGGTCAAGGGCATTGCGGCCGGCTGCGTCGAGGCCGGCTGCGCGCTCATCGGCGGCGAAACGGCCGAAATGCCCGGCCTCTACGCGAGCGGCGACTACGACCTCGCCGGCTTCGCCGTGGGCGCGGCCGAACGCGGAACGCTGCTGCCTCGCCCCGACGTCGGGCCAGGCGACGTGGTGCTCGGCCTGCCGTCCTCCGGCGTGCACTCCAACGGCTTCTCGCTCGTGCGGCGCATCGTGGAAATGAGCGGCCTCGCGCTTGACGCGCCCGCTCCATTCGCATCCGGCTCAATCCCTGGGCGAGGCGCTGCTGGAGCCGACCCGGCTCTATGTGAAGCCGATCCTCGCCGTTCTGAAGGCGACCAGCGGTCTCAAGGCGCTGGCGCACATCACCGGCGGCGGCTTCCCCGACAACATCCCCCGCGTGCTGCCCGATTGCCGTCGCTGTCCAGGTCGATCTCGACGCCGTACCCGTGCCGCCGGTGTTCGGCTGGCTGGCGAAGACCGGGCGGCGTGGAACAGGCGGAGATGCTGCGCACCTTCAACTGCGGCATCGGCATGATCGCGATTGTCGAGGCCCGGCAGGCCGATGCCATTGCCGAGGCGTTCCGAAACGCGGGACAGCCGGCGGTCCGCATGGGTTCCGTCATCCCGCGTGAACCGGGGCAGGCCTCGGTCGTCTACACCGGCGCGCTTGCCCTCTGAGGCCCTCGACATGACCCGCTTGAGGACGGCGATCCTGATTTCCGGGCGCGGCTCGAACATGACCGCCCTGCTCGAAGCGGCGAGGGATCCATCATTTCCCGCCGAGCATCGTACTGGTGCTCGCAAACCGGCCGGACGCACCGGGGCTGGCGCGGGCTGCGGCAGCCGGGATCGCCACAACAGCCATCGATCACCGCGCCTACCCCGACCGGGCTGCATTCGAGCATGCCATGCAGATGGAACTGGAGCGCAGGGACATTCGAGCTCGTCTGCCTCGCCGGTTTCATGCGCGTGCTGACGCCATGGTTCATCGAGCGTTGGGCGGGACGGCTGCTCAATATCCACCCGTCATTGCTGCCCTCGTTTCGCGGCCTTCATACGCATGAGCGGGCCCTCGCCGAGGGCGTGAAGCTGCATGGCTGCAGCGTGCATTTCGTCGTGCCGGAACTCGATGCCGGACCGATCATCGCGCAAGCCGCGGTTCCGGTGCTGGCGGGCGATGACGCCGGACACCCTTGGCGCCGCGTGCTCGGCGCCGAGCACCTGCTCTATCCGATGGCGCTCCGCCTGGTCGCGAGCGGTCGGACGCGCCTGGTCGGCGGACGGGTCGTCGAACAGGGCATCACGAACTCAGACGCAGGCGCAGTGCTCGCCAACCCGTCGATTGGCTGAAGCGCCTCGCGCGACATCAGGCAAGCACTTCACAGAAAAGACCAAAATGCTGCCACGTTTGCGCCAGCTTTACCGGGCGGTGTGGTCGGGTAGCAGCGTCAATCCGACGCTGATTCGGTCTGAACACATGAACTGTGATCGGTTTTCCTTTGGGGCTATTCTTCTCGTGGTCCTCGCAATGCTTACAGGCATCGTCGTCGCCGTAGGGGCGGTCGATGGCCTCGAGGCAATGCGCGCGGTGCCGCACGCCGCCTATGCTCCGTCGCTGAAAGTCTCGCTCTAGCTGCCCGTTCCCAGTTCAGGGACGCTGAGCGGGTTCGGTCGCTGTCGCCTTGTTCGCGATGACGTCCAAGGCTATAAGCCGCGCACCCGCTGCTGGCTCGGTCATGTCAGCACCCAATTGGATCGCCGTCAGCAGGCGGTCAATCCCGTTTCAGAAAGGACGACCCATGGCGCTGCAGCGCACTTTCTCGATCATCAAGCCGGACGCCACCGAACGGAACCTCACCGGCGCCGTGAACGCCGTGATCGAGGCCGCCGGCCTGCGGATCGTGGCGCAGAAGCGCATCCACATGACCCGCGGTCAGGCCGAGACCTTCTACGCCGTCCACAAGGAACGGCCCTTCTTCGGCGAACTCGTCGACTTCATGGTATCCGGCCCGGTGGTCGTGCAGGTGCTGGAAGGCGAAAACGCCATCGCAAAGTACCGCGAAGTGATGGGCGCGACGAACCCGGCGAACGCCGCCGAGGGCACGATCCGCAAGCTGTTCGCCAAGTCCGTCGGCGAGAACACCGTGCACGGGTCCGACGCGCCGGAGACGGCCGCGATCGAGATCGCACAGTTCTTCGCGGGCAACGAGATCGTCGGCTGAGTTCGCTGCATCGGCTGAACTTCAAAGGGCGGTCCTCGGGCCGCCCTTTTTCGTTGATGCCTCGACACCTCGGGCAACGCCCTCCATGATGGCCACCTGTCGACGAGACCTCAGATGAACGCGCCCTCCCCCATCATCCGCAAGAATTCGGTTTGCCCGCATGACTGCCCGTCCGCCTGTTCGGTCGAGGTGGAGGTGCTGCAGGGCAACAGGATCGGGCGGCTCTATGGCGCGCCCGACCAGACCTACACGGCTGGCGTGATCTGCGCCAAGGTCGCGCGCTACGCGGAACGCATCCATCACCCCGACCGCGTCATGTATCCCATGATGCGGACCGGCCCGAAGGGTTCCGGGCAGTTCACGCGGATCTCATGGGACGAAGCACTCGACCGCGTGGCGGACGCCTTCAACGCCGCCGAGCGGGATTTCGGCGCGCAGTCGGTCTGGCCGTATTATTACGCCGGGACGATGGGGCTGGTGATGCGCGACGGCATCAACCGGCTTTCGCACGCCAAAGGCTATTCGCGGTTCTATTCGACCATCTGCATCAACATGGCATGGCCGGGCTTCGTCGCCGGAACCGGCAAGCTCGCCGGGCCGGACCCGAGGGAGATGGCGCAGTCCGACTGCGTCGTGATCTGGGGCACAAACGCGGTCGCCACGCAGGTCAACGTGATGACCCACGCTATCCGCGCCCGCAAGGAGCGGGGCGCGAAGATCGTCGTCATCGACGTCTACGACAACGCCACCATGAAGCAGGCCGACCTCGCGCTTTGCCTGAAGCCCGGCACCGACGGCGCGCTTGCATGCGCGGTGATGCACGTCCTGTTTCGGGATGGGCTCGCCGATCGCGAATTCCTGGAACAATGGACGGACGTGCCGGCTGAGCTTGAAGAGCATCTCAAGACCCGGACCCCGGAATGGGCATCCGCCATCACCGGCCTGCCGGTTTCCGAAATCGAAGCCTTTGCCCGGCTTGTCGGTACCACCAAGCGGACGTTTTTCCGGCTGGGATACGGCTTTTCGCGCCAGCGCAACGGTGCGACCAACATGCATGCCGCGTCCTGCATCGCTGCCGTCACGGGAGCCTGGCAGTATGAGGGCGGCGGCGCTTTCCATAACAACGGCGCGATCTACCATTGGCGCAAGAGCCTGATCGAAGGCCTCGACGTCATGGATGCCTCGACCCGCCGGCTCGATCAGTCGCAGATCGGGCGCATCCTCACCGGCGACCCCGTTGCGCTGTTTGACGGCCCGCCCGTCAAGGCGATGCTGATCCAGAATACAAATCCCGCTTCCGTCGCACCCGAGCAGGGGCTCGTGAAGAAGGGATTTGCGCGCGAGGATCTCTTCGTCTGCGTGCATGAGCATTTCATGACCGAGACGGCCAAGCTCGCCGATATCGTGCTTCCCGCCACCATGTTCCTGGAGCATGACGACCTGTATGCCGGCGGCGGCCATCAGCACATCATGATAGGGCCCAAGGCCATCGATCCGCCGGGCGAAGCGCGCTCCAACCACGACGTCATTTGCGGGATTGCCGATAGAGTCGGCGCGCAGCATCGCGGCTTTGCAATGACGCCGCGCGAAATCATCGATTGGACCTTGGTCAACTCCGGCTGGGGCACGCTGGCCGAACTCGAGGCGAAAAAGTGGATCGATGCTCAGCCGAGCTTCGAGGAAGCGCATTACACGCGAGGCTTCGCCTGGCCCGACGGCAAGTTCCGCTTCAAGCCGGACTGGCCCAAGGCGCCATTCGCGAATAACGGCCCCATGGGGCCGATTGCCGAAATCCCTGCCCTGCCAGACCACTGGGATGTCATCGAGAACGCCACCGCCGAGTATCCATTTCGGCTGGCGACAAGCCCTGCGCGCAATTTCCTGAACTCCACGTTCAACGAGACGCCCAGTTCCCTCGCACGGGAAGTCCGCCCGACGGTGATGATCCATCCGGAAGACGCCGCCGGTCTCGACATCGCCGAGGGCGATGCCGTCGTGCTCGAAAACGAGCGAGGCAGGGTGCAGATAACGGCCAAGCTGTTCGAGGGTGTGCGGCGCGGCGTGCTCATCGCAGAATTGATCTGGCCGGACAGCGCCTATCCGGACGGAAAGGGCATCAACCACCTCACCGGCGCGGATGCGGTTGCACCCTTTGGAGGTGCTGCGTTCCATGACAACCATGTGCGGTTGTACAAAGGTTGACGCGGCGCTAGGCAGGGCGACACTTCAGCATTCAGATTCGTTTCAAGGATTCGCACCCATGCGCGTTGCCCTGACTGCCGCCCTCCTTTTCCTTTCTGCAGCAACCCTCGTCCATGCCGGTGCCTCTTCGTCGAACTTCCCGACCCCGGCACCCGATCCGGACACGCAGTCCATGCGCCGCTCGCAGGCGAAGGTTTACGTTGCGGAGGGCTGCGAGAAGCAATGGGCGAAGTCAGCCGAATTGTCGCCTGCCGCTCTCTCCAGCGCCTGCCGCTGCTATTCCGGCAAGACCGTGAACGAAATGACCAAGGCGGAATTCGATTTCTTCCGTGCAAACAGCTATTTCGACGACAGCACGCGCGAAAAGGCGCTGAAGGCCATCGATAGCTGCAATCTCAAGCGCCCGATCTGACCCTGTTCCACGGCGTGAGGGTGACCGGAACCGTCGGATCGATCGTCACGGTTTCGCCCGGTTGCAACCCATGCATCGCAAGGATTTGCTCGGCAGTCAGCGTATGGGAAACGCGCTGAGAAAAGGGGGCGTCCGCCGGGAACTTCGACCCCGTGCGCCCGGGTCAGGTGAAACCGGTCGAAGCCGATCCCAAGGAAAAGGTCGAATACGGCCTGCCCGCCGGGCACGGCGATCAAGCCGCCTTCGGGCACAGCGCGCGCAAGGGCGGTTGGCCAGTCGAGCAGATCGGGGTTCCACCACAACCCGTCGGCTCGTTCTTCCAGTCCCGAAGAGCGCGATGAAACGATCATGCGCCGGCGCTGCTTTGCATTGCCGTGGGCCTCGTGGCCCAAGCGGCCCAGCACCGTAAGGCTGGCCTGGTCGAGTTCGGACTGAAACAGGGCCCAGTCCGCATCGTTGCGAAGCACCTCAGGCATATTGCCCTGCGCATCGGCGATGCAGTCGTCCTGCGAGACGATGGCGAGACCCAGGATGGTCCAGCGCGGCATAAGTTCGATCTCCAGGAACGCACGCCGCAACTAGCCCGGACACTCGCCGTTGCGCAACGGCGAATGCTACTCACGGGCCACCCTCGTCGAATCGCAATAGGATCGGCTTCCGAAGCCAATTCACAGGGACAAGCTGCCCATGATCCTTGCCCTGACCCTCCTTCTGTCCTGCCAGCTCTTCGGCGAAGTCGTCGCCCGGGGCCTTGGCATTCCCGTGCCGGGCCCGGTGATCGGCTTGGCATTGCTGGTTGGCATGCTGGCCCTCTTTGCGCGGCTGCGGCCCGATGCGCCCGAACTTTCCACGACATCGCTGGGCCGGACTGTCGCGGTACTGCTTGCGAACCTGTCTCTTCTTTTCGTGCCGGCCGGCGTCGGTATCCTGCGGAATGCCCCGGCGATCACCAGCCATGGCGTAGGCCTCATCGCGGCATTGGTAGGCTCGACGGTGCTGACCCTTGTGGTAACCGCCCTCGTCTTCCGCGGCATTGCAGCAAGGATCGGCGGCGCGGAAAGCCCATCCAGCAACGACGGAGCCAGCCTGTGAGCGCCGTCGACCAGCTCTGGGTTTACCTGTCGGCGAGCCCGCTCCTTTGGCTCACCATCACGCTCGCCGCATACGCCATCGCGGATCGGATTGCGGCGTTCTTCAAACGGCATCCGCTTGCAAATCCCGTGCTGATCGCAGTCAGCATCGTCGTGGCGCTGCTCTGGGCGACCGGCACAAGGTACGAGACCTATTTCGACGGAGCGCAGTTCGTGCACTTCCTGCTCGGGCCTGCCACAGTGGCCTTGGGACTTCCGCTTTTCGAGCATCGCAAGACGGTCATCCGCTCATTCTGGCCTATTCTCGGCGCGCTCGTTGCCGGCGGCCTGACGGCAGTCTTGTCGGCAGTCTCGATTGCCTGGGCGATGGGCGTGCCGTGGGACGTCATCGTCGCGCTGGCTCCGAAATCCGTTACGGCGGGCATTGCAATGGGAATTGCCCGTGAAATGGGAGGTGAGCCGTCGCTCACCGCCACACTGGTGATCGCGACAGGCATACTCGGCGCGATCATGGTCACGCCGCTCATGAACGTGATCGGCGTAAAGGACTGGCGGGCCCGAGGCTTCGCGGCAGGCCTCGCCTCGCATGGCATCGGCACCGCCCGTGCTTTTCAGGTCAATCCACTTGCCGGTGCGTTTGCAGGGATCGCAATGGGCCTGAATGGCTTGCTGACGGCCATCATCGTACCGGCCATTCTCCGCGCCTTCGGGGCGTGAAACCCAGCGACCTCTTGGCGCAGCCTGCCGTGGCATGCTCTAACGTCCCGACCTTTTCGGAACCGACCCATGCGCATCGCCACCTGGAACGTCAACTCGATCAAGCAGCGGCTCGAACACCTGCTTGCCTGGCTGAAGGAAGCCGAACCGGATGTGGTCTGCCTTCAGGAACTGAAGTGCCAAGACGAGGGATTCCCCGGCTCGGAAATCGAGAGTCTCGGCTACAATGTCGCCGTTCACGGTCAAAAAGGCTTCAACGGCGTCGCGATCCTGTCGAGAAAGCCGTTCGATGAGGTCATGCGCGGCCTCCCCGGCGACGACGGCGATCCGCAGTCTCGCTATATCGAGGGTGTTATATCCACCGATGGCGGGGTCGTGCGCGTCGCCTCGATCTACCTGCCAAATGGAAATCCACCTGACACCGAGAAGTACACATACAAGCTCGCCTGGATGGACCGGCTCATCCAGCACGCGCAAGGACTATTGAAGCTGGAGGAGCCGCTCGTTCTGGCCGGCGACTACAATGTCATCCCGACGTCGCGCGACGTTCATAATCCGGAGCTTTGGGCAGGCGATGCGCTCTACCTGCCGCGTACGCGCGAGAAGTTTCGTGAATTGGCGAATTTGGGGCTCACCGACGCCTTGCGCGCTTGCGACGGGCGCGATGGGATCTACACGTTCTGGGACTACCAGGCCGGCGCGTGGCAGAAGAATAACGGCATTCGCATTGACCACCTGATGCTGTCTCCGCAGGCGGCCGATCGGCTCAAGTGCTGCGAGGTCGACAAGCATCTCCGGAGTTGGGAGAAGCCCTCCGATCACGTACCGGTGCGCATCGACCTCTCGATCTGAAAGCCGGCCGACCGCTTACGGCCGCTTCCTGATCTGCTGCTCGAGAAAAGCCAGCGCCGCCTGCCGGTCTGTATCGGCGGCTTGTGCAAAGGCCTGATCGTGCAGTTCCAGGATCCATGCCTCGCGCGTTGTATCGGCCGCGTCCCGCGCGATGGTCAGCCACATCAGTCCCCGCGCCTTCTGGCGCATGCCGCCCTCGCCCGTAAAGAGCAAATGCCCGAGAAGGGCCTGCGAAGGGGCGTGCTGCTTCTCCGCTGCGAGGTTCAGCCAGCGCATGGCCTGCCGCATGTCCTTACCGCCGCCGACCCCGTCCAGGAACAACCGGGCCAGATTGTACTGCGCGTCAGGATCGCCGAAATAGGAGGCAGCATACTGGAACATTTCTCGGGCACGCTGGCCATTAGGCTTCACATAGGTCCCGGGTATGCCGTCCAGATAATAGGAGCCCAGCGCTACGAACGCGCTGGAAACAAAGCGGGAATTCGGTGAATTGGGATTTTCGTCGGCATGCTCGTCGGCGATCCGCGAGAAGTTTTCGAACGCCTTGAGATCGTTCTGCTGGACCCCATCACCATCGGCATACATCTTGCCGAGTTTCCAGCGCGCCAAGGCATGACCCTGGCTTGCTGCGAATTCCAGTGCCTTTACGGCTCCGGCCTTGTGCCCGGCATTGTATTCCTCGATGCCGGTGCGAAACGCGTCCCGGGTTGTCTTGAACTTGTCGACAGGTGGGGGCAATGCCGCAGTCGCCGGAGCCTGCGTGTTTGCATCCAACGCAAGGGCTGACGGGACCGAGAGGATCGAAACGCCCGCAACAGCGATACAGCGGCAGAGAAAATCATGCATCGGAATGGCCATAATCTTCGACACCGACGAACTTCGAGGTGGCAAGGCCGCCACTCTCAAATTCCGCGTGACCTACCGCACCGAGCCCCGCCCCCGAGCAGATCGTCATATCGCGTGGCTTCCCGCCAAATTTGCGGCAACGATCAGGCGAAACGCTCACAAGTTCGCTACGACGCTCGAAGCTGCTTGTGACCTGTTCCAACACCGCCACCATGACTATGCAGCCCCCTCAGGCCCGGTACTTTGATGTGACACGAACACCACTCTTCGCAAGTCCCTGTCCGGTCCAGAGCGCAAGTGTGGAGAACCATCGGTTAACATCCGAAGGCCTGAAAAGACTTCATCTTCTCAGTGGCTTGAACGAATGAGAGCCTGTGACCCGTTTGTGGCGGCAACGGGGCGCCGCGCGGGAGTGGGTGTGACGTTCGATGATTGCAGAACGTATGTTGCAGAAGGGCAACAAGCTTGGTCGAGGCAATTCTCTCGCAATGTCCAGGTGAGCTGCGACGCGACGCGAGGCGAGATGTGTAAAGTGAGCCCGACTTCAGGATTCGAACGATGCGACCAACACTTCTGAACCCGCTCTTCGCTTCGGTGGACACGCTACCCGGCGTAGGGCCGAAGGTTGCCGCCCGGTTCGATAGGCTGCTTGGCGAGGGAATAAAGGGCGCACGAATTCTCGATCTGCTGTTGCACCTCCCCTACGCCGTGATCGACCGAAGTGCCCGGCCTCGCCTGAGCGAGGCGCCGACCGGCACAATCGTGACTTTGAAGCTACTCGTCGAGGATCATTCACCCGGCCCCGGCGGGCGGTCCAAGACCCCTTACCGGGTGCTGTGCTCGGATGAGACCGGGGACGTCACACTGATCTTCTTCGGCGGTACGCCACAGCGGCTCGAAAAGCTGCTGCCGGTTGGCCAGACGCGATGGGTTTCCGGCAAGCTCGAGACGTGGGACGGCCGTCTCCAGATGGTGCATCCGGACCGTATCTTCGACGAGGCGTCGTCGCTGACGATGGCCGCGTTCGAGCCGGTCTATGGGTTGACCGAGGGGTTGCATGCCAGCGTCCTCGGAAAGACCGTCAGTGCCGCTCTTGCAAAACTGCCATCCCTGCCCGAGTGGCAGGACCCTGCGTGGCTGGCGCAAAACAGGCTTCCGTCGTTCGCCGACGCGCTTGCAACGCTGCATCGACCCGCTTCGCCGGACGACGTGGCTCCGCTCAGTCCGGCTCGCAAGCGATTGGCCTATGACGAGGTGCTTGCCAGCCAGCTCGCCCTTCTGCTTGTGAGGCAGCGCATGAAGAAGGCAGCCGGCCGCGCGATGGTCGGCGACGGCCGCATCAGTGCGCGCATCCTGCAAGCACTGCCGTTTTCGCTGACTGGCTCGCAGGAGCGCGCTATCGAGGAGATCAAGCGCGACCTTGCTTCACCCGAACGCATGCTGCGGCTGCTGCAGGGCGACGTCGGGTCGGGAAAAACGATGGTGGCCCTTCTCGCGCTCGCCAGCGTCGTCGAGGCCGGCCATCAGGGGGCGCTGATGGCGCCGACAGAGATCCTCGCTCGCCAGCATTATGAGCGCCTGAAGCCGCTGGCCGAAAACGCCGGCCTGCGTGTCGCCCTGCTCACTGGCCGCGAAAAAGGGGCTGCCCGGGAGAAGATCCTGACCGGGATCGCATCCGGCGAGGTGGACATCGCCTTTGGAACCCACGCGCTGTTCCAGGAAGGCGTCGTGTTCGGGGATCTTGGGCTCGCGGTGGTGGACGAACAGCATCGTTTCGGCGTCCATCAGAGACTTGCCCTATCGCGCAAGGGCGAGGCTGTCGACGTACTGGTGATGACTGCAACGCCAATCCCACGGACGCTGGTGCTGTCCTATTTCGGCGACATGGACGTTTCCGTCCTGCGGGACAAGCCACCCGGCCGCCAGCCCATTGACACACGGGCGGTGTCCCTCGACCGTCTGGGCGACGTGGTCGCGGCCATCGGCCGGGCTTTGGAGAGTGGCGCTCGCGTGTATTGGGTGTGCCCGCTGGTCGATGAATCCGAGGAACTGGACGTTGCGGCGGCCAATGACCGTTTCGAGACCCTGAGGCAACATTTCGGCGAAAGCGTCGGCCTGGTTCACGGCCAGATGCCCGGGCGGGACAAGGATGCGGCGATGGCCGCCTTCGCGCGGGGCGATACGCGCATTCTGGTCGCCACCACGGTTATCGAAGTCGGGGTCGACGTGCCGGAGGCGACGATCATGGTGATCGAGCACGCCGAGCGTTTCGGCCTCGCGCAGCTTCATCAATTGCGCGGGCGCGTCGGGCGCGGCGGTGGCCGGTCGACGTGCCTCCTGCTGTTCAAGGCGGGGCTCGGCGAGACGGCGCGATCCCGAATCGACACCATGCGTCGAACCGAAGATGGCTTCGAGATCGCCGAAGAAGACCTGAAACTGCGTGGAGAAGGTGACGTTCTCGGCACCAGGCAATCGGGAATGCCGGGATTCAAGCTCGCCATTCCCGAACTGCACGGCGAACTCCTGCAAGCTGCCCGCGACGACGCAAAGCTGGTCCTGGAGCGAGACCCCGGCCTCACCTCGGAGCGCGGCGAGGCGCTTCGTACGCTTCTCTACCTGTTCGAGCGGGATGAGGCGGCTAAGCTGATCCGGGCGGGATAGGGATCAGGGCTGCCCAGCCTCACTGATCGGGGCCATCGAGGGTCTCGTCTCAGGAATGGACCGGCCCTTGGCATCGGCCGCGAGACCGGCCAGCCGCTTCTGGCCATCCGGTTGAATCAGGCCGGCGGACATGATGAGCTTCGCGCCATCTTCCACTGATATCGAGAGCTCGATCACTTCCTTGCGGGGAAGGTAGAAGAAAAAGCCCGTGGTGGGATTGGGCGTGCAAGGCATGAAGACGGCGACGTGCTCATCCGGGCCGGGAAGCCTTTCCGCCATTTCGCCCATCGGAGGAGTGGACATGAAGACGATCGACCACATGCCCTTGGATGGAAACTGGACCAGTCCCACCGTCCGGAACGACGTGCCGGACTGGGAAAAGACCGTCTCGAAGATCTGTTTCACGCTGCGATAAAGGCCGCGCACCACGGGCATCCGGCCGAGGATCATCTCGCCGAAATCGAGCATCGAGCGCCCGACCAGGTTTGCCGTCAGGAAGCCGAGCAGGGTCAAGCCCAGCAGCGCTATGATCAGGCCAAGGCCCGGGATCGGATAATTCAAATAGGTGTCGGGCAGGTATCGCGCTGGTACGAACGGCTTCACCCAACCGTCGATCAGGTTGATGAACGACCACGTGATGTACGTCGTGATCGCCAGTGGCCCGGCTATGACTACGCCGGTCAGAAAATAGGCGCGCAACCGATGCCCCATCGATCGCACCGGGCGGATTTCGGTCGGTACGATGAAGGCTGGGCCAGGGCCCTGGGGCTGATCCTCCCTGTCTTCGCTTGGGCTGTTCATGTCAACACTGTCCAATCGACCGCGGGCGCCAACGAGAACCCGCTGCCACACCTGCGCTACAATGGCGTCCAAACGACGCCGTCGTCGACAGGATTATTCGACAGTGACCGATTTTGCCAGATTCCGGGGCTGATCCACGTCTTTGCCCAGTACAACTGCCGTGTGATAGGCGAGAAGCTGAACCGGAACGGCATAGGCGATTGGCGCGAAGGTCGGCGCCATGTCGGGCATCGCGATGGTGTGCATATCCTCGATGCCGGTTTCAGCCGCGGTGTGGCTGTCCGAGATCAGGATGATGCGGCCACCGCGCGCAGCGACTTCCTGCATGTTCGAAACCGTCTTCTCAAACAGATTGTCACGCGGGGCTATCACGATGACGGGCATGGTCTCGTCGATGAGCGCGATCGGTCCATGCTTCAACTCACCGGCTGCATAGGCCTCGGCGTGGATATAGGAGATCTCCTTCAGCTTCAGCGCGCCCTCCAGGGCCATGGGGAAACTGGTGCCACGGCCCAGGTAGAGAACGTCCTTCACCTTCGAGAGGTCGCGGGCGGATTCTTCGATGTCCTTTTCGCCTTTCAGCGCTTCGGCCATCAGACCGGGTATCGCGATCAGTTCGCGCGCCAGCACTTCGCCTTCCGTCGCAGACAATGTACCCCGCGCCAATCCGGCAGCGATGGCGAGGCATGCCAGAACGGTGAGCTGGCAGGTGAAGGCCTTTGTCGAGGCGACACCGATCTCCGGGCCCGGCCAGTGTCGGCGCCACGACATCGCTCTCACGCGCGATCGAGGAGGTCGGTACGTTGACGACCGACATGACGTGCTGGCCCTGCTCCTTGGCGTAGCGCAGTCCAGCCAGAGTATCGGCGGTCTCTCCAGACTGGGAAATGAACAGTGCGAGGCCGCTGCGCGCCATCGGCGCCTCGCGGTAGCGGAATTCCGAGGCGATATCGATGTCCACGGGAATGCGTGCGAGCCGTTCGAACCAGTATTTCCCGACGAGACCGGCATAGTAGGCTGTTCCGCAAGCCGAAATGGTCATGCGCTCCAGCTTCGTCCAGTCGAAAGGTAGGTCGAAAGGCAACTGGATACGGCCCGTACCCATGTCCAGATAATGGGCCAGGGTCCGGCCGACGACCTCGGGCTGTTCGTGGATTTCCTTGGCCATGAAGTGCCGATGGTTGCCCTTGTCCATGACGAAAGCGCCCGCAGCCGACTTCTGCCGCTTGCGCTCGACCTCGCGGTTATCCACGTCCCGGAAGCTGGCTCCGGCGCGGTGAAGGATTACGCAATCACCGTCTTCCAGATAGGTGATCGTGTCGGTGAACGGCGCCAACGCCAACGCGTCTGAGCCGAGATACATTTCGTTATCGCCGTAGCCGACGGCGAGGGGTGCACCCTGGCGCGCGCCGATCAGCAGGTTCTCTTCGCCGTCGAAAAGGAAAGCGAGTGCGAATGCGCCGCGCAGCTTGGGCAAGGTTTCGGTCACAGCACGCACGGGATCGTTGACCCGGGTCATTTCGCGGCTGACCAACTGGGCCACGACTTCCGTGTCGGTTTCCGTCTCGAAACGGATCCCCTCGCCTTCCAGCATCTGCCGGAGTTCACGGAAATTCTCGATGATCCCGTTGTGCACCACGGCCAGCTTGTCCGTTGCGTGCGGATGGGCGTTGCGCTCGGTCGGCCTGCCGTGCGTCGCCCAGCGGGTGTGGCCGATCCCGACCCTGCCCTGAAGTGGCTGCTCGTTCAGCCGGACCTCGAGGTTGCGAAGCTTTCCCTCGGCGCGCCGCCTCGCGAGATGCCCGTTTTCCAGCGTCGCAACACCGGCCGAGTCATAGCCGCGATACTCAAGCCGCTTCAGCGCATCCACGATCAGCGGTGCGACCGGACCGGATCCGAGTATTCCAACGATTCCGCACATCGCTCAAATTCCCTGTGTAACGTCGAATAAGTGCCCAGCATAATGTGCCGCCTTACCTAATTTTAGTGGTAGGTCAGCTACAGGTGGAGCTCAAATCACGATAAATAACGGAGTGTTACAGCGAAACGCTGGCATTATTTAAATCTGAACGCGCTATTTCTTCTTGGTTTGTCTTGACCTGAACGATGCCGCCCAGCCGCCCTTGACCAGCTGGTGTCCCCTCGCGACGGCAAGCGAGTCCGGTGGAACGTCCTTCGTGATCACGGACCCCGAGCCGACAAAGGCGCCTGCGCCGATCGATACGGGAGCGACAAGGGCCGAGTTCGAGCCGATGAATGCGTTCTCGCCGATTTCAGTCCTGAACTTATTGAAGCCATCATAGTTGCAGGTGATCGTTCCTGCGCCGATGTTGGCATTCGCCCCGATCGTGGCGTCCCCAAGGTATGTGAGGTGACTGACCTTGGCTCCTGGCCCGATCTCCGCGTTCTTGATCTCGACGAAATTTCCGACCTTGGCGCGATCGGCGAGATGAGCGCCCGGACGCAGCCTCGCAAACGGACCGACACTTGCGCCCGGGCCGACACGAGCGCCTTCAAGGTGGGAGAATGCATGGATCACTGCTCCCTTTTCGACGGAAACGCCGGGCCCGAAATAGACGTTCGGCTCTATAATGACGTCCTGTCCAAGCTGAGTATCGGATGACAGATACACGGTCTCAGGCGCTACCAGCGTCGCGCCGCCCTGCATGGCCGCCAATCTGAGGCGCTTCTGGATGACCGCCTCGGCCTGAGCGAGTTGAGTGCGATCGTTGATCCCCATCACCTCGCTCTCGGGCGCTTCGAGCGCAACAACCTGAAGCCCGCGTTCAACGGCCACGGCCACGGCATCGGTGAGATAGTACTCGCCCGCCGCGTTGCTGCTTTCGATATCGCCCAGGATGGAAAGCGCGGTGCGGCCGTCGAGCGCCATAAGACCGGCATTGCAGAGATCGACGAGGCGCTCGTCGGCAGTGGCGTCCTTGTGTTCGCGAATTGCGACGAGCTTTCCGTCGTTCACCAGAATGCGGCCATAGCCGGTCGGATCCTTCGCGCGGAAGGCGAGAGGCACCACGGCGGCCCCTGAGGCAACCGTATTTCGCATGCGGATGAGCGTGTCAGCCCGAACCAGCGGCGTGTCGGCGAACACGACGAGCACCTCGTCGTAGCCAGTTGCAATCGCCTCCCGCGCCATTTGCACGGCGTGAGCCGTGCCGCGCCTGTCATGCTGCACGAAAATTGAAGCGTCCGGTACGGCGCGAACCGCTTCAGCGCTCACGTCATCGCGGCCCGGACCCACCACCACCGCAACCGATGCGGCCCCTGATGCCTTCACCGCAGCCAGGACATGCGCCAGCAAGCTGCGACCTGCTATCGCGTGCAGCACTTTTGGCGTCGCCGACTTCATGCGCGTTCCTTCGCCGGCAGCGAGGACTACTGCGAGGCAGCGGCGCAAGGCGATCGGCGTTTCGGACATGGCTAGACGAACCTGCATAGACGATGGCGATTCCAACTCTCTGCCACGAAAACCGACGCGAAGGGAGCGGCTTTTCGGACTGGAGGGGTCCGAGACGCCTGGTTCGAAGGCGCCAAGCCCGTTGAAAAGGCCGGCCGTGATCCACGTTTTCGCTCACACCCGGAATATCTGCCGCCACTGGATGGGGCTGAGATTCCAGATCTTCGCGGCAATCCAGCCGGGTGACGGTCGCGGAGGGATGATGCAGACCGTATGTCGTCCCGGCTGTTACCGATCGACGGCGACGCCGCCAAGGGCGTCAGAATGCCGGGTGTAGGGCAGCAAGCCCACTCCAACCATGACAGAATACCGCCTTTAAGCCGTCCGCCCGTCACAATTACTCCCGAGACTTATCGGAAACGTCTCCCAATGCACGGATAATGTGCTAAAAACTCGCGCGGCGTGTCCGAGCCCCCGTCTAGGCTCTGGACTTATGTTTGCCTCCGATCGGGACAGGCTAAGTCGGGCTGAAAGTTGTAGTAGGGCATGTCCAGCGTTCCACTCTCCTTCGACGAACCCATACGCTGGCCCGGCATGGACCGGCGCAGCGTCCTGGCCATGCTGGGAACCGCGGCTGGTTCAGCGCTCCTGGGCTCTGCCCCTGCGCAGGCGCAGAGTTTTACGACGACCGCGATCCAGAGTTCTCTGGGCGAAGGTCAACGGTTCGCTCCCGCGACATTGATCGAACTGGCGCGGCTTCTCTCGCGCAAGGGCTACAACCCGCCGCAAGCCGAGTTGCCCGAGCCGTTCGCGAACCTTAACTACGAGCAATATATCGGCATACGTGCACTACCTTCCGCTCACTTGTGGGGCGGCGAAAACCGCAACTTTTCGGTCGAACCGCTGCATAGGGGCTTCGCATTTCAAAGCCCAGTGCAGCTTTTCGCCGTGGAAGACGGCCAGATCCGTCGTGTGATGTATGATCGTGCGCGGTTCGACTATGGCCGCCTGCAGCCTCCGGCAACATTGCCCGATCTCGGTTTCTCCGGCTTTCGCGTGTTTGGCGACGCACAGGGCGGACGAACCCGGGAAGTCGCGATCTTTCAGGGCGCGAGCTTCTTCCGCAGTCCTCTGCGCGCGGCCAGAACATCGGCGTCATGGCGCGGGGCCTTACCCTGAAGGCCGGCGACCCCAAGGGCGAGGAGTTTCCGCAGTTCCGGGCGTTCTGGATCGAGCAGCCCTCGGCGCAGTCCGACAGGCTCGTCATCCACGCCCTGCTCGACAGCGAAAGTGTCTGCGGGGCTTACCGGTTCACGGTCAGGGCCGGGGACGTGTCCATCATCGACACCGAGATCACGCTGTTCCCGCGGGCCCCCGTCGAGAATTACGGGATCGGCGGGATGACGACGACCTACCTCTTCGGCGCAAACGACCGGCGCGGTGTCGACGACGTGCGCCCCTCCGTGTTCGAGAGTTCGGGGCTGCAGATCAAGAATGGCAACGAGGAGTGGATCTGGCGGCCGCTGCAGAACCCGGACACGCTCCAGATTTCGGCGTTTGTGGACCCCTCGCCTCGCGGCTTCGGCCTGCTGCAGCGCGAACGCGACTATTCCGCCTTCCTCGACGATGACCAGAATTTCGAGCGGCGCCCCAGCCTTTGGATCGAGCCGATCGGGGAATGGGGACCCGGCCTCGTTCAACTGATCGAGATCCCGACCGACAACGAGATCAATGACAACGTGCTCTGCTATTGGCGGCCGAAGCAGCCGCTTGGCTGCCGGCGCAGAAGTCAGCTTCGCCTATCGGCAGTTCTGGTGCTGGCAGCCGCCGGAACGTCCAAACCTGCTGCAGGTGACGGGAACGCGGGTAGGGCGCGGCAGAAACAATGCCCAGCGCAAGTTCGTCGTCGATTTCTCCGGCGAGGCGTTGAAATCGACGCAGGCGGTGCTCGGAGATGAAGCCTGCGCTGTCAGCTTCACCTGGAGCGATTTCGAATCTTCGCGTTTGGCCTTATCCGGAACGGAAAATGTGCCGCGTCGGTTTCGACCTGGATATCGGTACGGAAACCGTTAGCGAACTCCGCCTTGTGCTTGAGGCGGCCGGAAAGCCCTTGAGCGAGACATGGCTCTACCGTTGGACACCATGAACCCTCATCTGACGGCGCCAGTGGCGCTGCTCGCCCAGCCAGCCGAACTGGCGGCTCTTCCGGCAGAAGCTCCGCTGGCCATGCCGGTTCAGTCGCTTTCGAAATTCCCGAAGAGCCAGGTTCGCCGCCAGATCCGCCCGCAGGCGCGCGCCGTGGGTCTCGCGACTCTTCGTCTTCGCCGCCGCTCTCGGCCTGACGGGCTGGGGCGCCTTCGAGATGTACAAGGTCGTGTCGGTCTCCGGTCGTCACGCCGCTGCAGTGGGCTCTCGTCGCGCTGTTCACGATCAACTTCTCGTGGATCGCCCTGGCCTTCACCAGTTCCATCGTGGGCTTCGTGGCTCTTCTGCGCCGCGCCGCGGAAGCGACCCTGCCCCGGACGCTGAACGCACGCACCGCCGTCGTGATGCCCGTCTACAATGAAGCCACGGCGCGGGTCTTTTCGTCCCTCCAGGCGATGATCGAAGAGATCGCGGCCACCGGTCTCCTGCAGCATTTCGACTTCTTCATCCTGTCGGATTCGACCCAGCCCAACGCCTGGATCGCCGAGGAGCGCGCGTTCTACGCCTTGCGGGAGCGCGTGGGGCCGGGCGTCCGGATCTTTTATCGTCACCGCAAGCGAAACATCGGCCGCAAGGCCGGCAATATCGAGGACTTCGTCAGCCGCTGGGGCGGGGCGTACGAGCATATGCTCGTCCTCGATGCCGACAGCCTTCTGACCGGCCCCTGCATCATCGGCCTGACCGAGGCCATGGAGGCGGATCCGGACGCGGGCATCATCCAGTCGCTCCCGCTCATCATCAATCGCAACACGCTCTTCGCGCGGCTGCAGCAATTCGCGGCGAAGATCTACGGCCCGGTCATCGCTACCGGCCTCGCCGTCTGGTCAGGCCGGGAAGGCAACTACTGGGGTCACAACGCGATCATCCGGACCCGGGCTTTCGCGGCGCATTGCGGCATGCCCACCCTCTCCGGCAAGCCGCCTTTCGGCGGTCACATCATGAGCCACGATTTCGTGGAGGCCGCCCTGATCCGGCGCGCCGGATGGACCGTCTACATGCTGCCGGACCTGCAGGGCAGCTACGAGGAGAGCCCGCCTTCGCTCATCGATCTCGCCACCCGCGACCGGCGGTGGTGCCAGGGCAATCTGCAGCATGTCCGCGTGATCGGCGCGGCTGGGCTCACCTTGCCCACGCGCCAGCATTTCGCCACGGGCATCATGTCCTACCTGGCGTCGCCGCTCTGGCTGGCGCAACTGCTCGTCGGCATCACCCTCGTGCTGCAGACGCGCTATGTGCGGCCTGAGTATTTCACGCGCGAATTCTCGCTGTTCCCGTCCTGGCCCCGGTTCGACGCCGAGCGCGCGCTGATGCTGTTCGGGATCACGATGGCCATCCTGCTCGCGCCAAAGTTCTTCGGCCTGATCCTCGCCTTGATCCGGAGCGACGAGCGGCGGGCGAGCGGCGGCGGCTTCCGGCTTACGGTCTCCGCCATTTTCGAGATCTTCATGTCGGCGCTGATGGCGCCGATCCTGATGATCATCCAGTCCGGCGCGGTCGTGCAGATCATCTTCGGCCGCGATACCGGCTGGAATCCGCAACGGCGCGACGACGGCTCCATCCCGTTCGCTGATATCGTCCGCCGGCACCGCTGGCACACGCATCTTCGGCATCTTCGCCGGCGTGTCGGCCTTCATGATCGCGCCGTCGCTGTTCGGCTGGATGTCGCCCACGATCATCGGCCTCGTGCTCGCGATCCCGATTTCCGCGGCGTCCGGGCAGCTCTCGCTCGGCCTGGCCCTGAAGCGCGCCGGCCTGCTGCTGACGCCGCGAGGAGACGTCGCCCCCGCCCATCGCGACGCGCGCGAACGCGCTGATGAGCGATCTGGAACAGGCTCGGCTTCGACGACGCCGAACGGGGTCGCCGCCATTCATGCCGACCCGCTGCTGCGCGCGCGGCACGAGGCGATGCTGCCGGTGGGTGAACGGCGCAAGCGCGGCGAGATCGACCGCGACCGCGTGCTGGCCGAGGCCAAGATCACGGATGCCGAGACGATCGAGGACCTGACGGAGTGGCTCGACAATCGCGAGACGATGGTCGTTCTGCACGACCGCGCGCTTCTCGGGCCTTCTTGCCGGCCTGCCCTCCCGCGAAACCGCCATCGCGGCGGAGTGACGCGTGCGTCGCAGCGCCGGCCTGCTCACCCCGCTATTGACCCTTCTGCACAGGACGGCTACGCAGATGCCGCCTCGGGAGCGCGTAGCTCAGCCGGCAGAGCACAACAGTTTCGGGCGCGTAGCTCAGTGGTAGAGCAACGGACTTTTAATCTGTAGGTCGAGGGTTCGATCCCCTCCGCGCCCACCACAAATTTATCAGCGTCCTGCAAGAGTAAGGGGCTGACCGCGTAGACCCTTCCAGTTCCGACACCTGGGCAAGTCCTGACGTCAGTGCGCCGGAGCTGGCCGCCCGCATGATAGATCGATGCATCCCGCAAGGCCCGCGGTTACGACGGCTGGAGGGATCTAGGCAAATGCATCCAGCCACATAGAATGCGTCATCCGGCAGCGTCTCTCACCGGAGACAGATCGTGACAATAGGAGTGGGCGCGAATGATGCCTAACCCAACAGTCCTGGCTGCAACGGTGATCTTGCTGCTTCCAATGGGCTATCTCTTGCTGGCTTCGCCCGCTTTTCTGTTGGTCAGGCTGGATATCGCACCCGTGACCGTTCTGTTGCGAGGGATGTTCAATGCATATTTCATCGTGCTTGCTGTTGCAGCCACGGGTGGAATGGTGGCGTATTCGTTTGCGGGACGACCGGCTCTCAGCGTTTTTGCAGGGCTGATCCTGGGTTTTGCAATGTTTGCGCGCCGATGGTTCCTGCAGCAGATGGACGGCGCGCTCACTTCAAGAGACGCCGGCGATATCGAAGCTGTGAGAAGGCTTCGCCGGCTGCATTGGGGAGGTATGCTATCCAACGCGATCTTGTGCGGCGCAGTCGTGACTAGCATTCCGTACTTGCTACCGTATTAGGCGAGCTTAGCGCTTCGGCGAGGTTCCTAGACCGGAAGGTCGCCGTGCTCGTCGACATCAGGAACGGGGCCGTAAACTCGCTCCTCGCCTATGAAGATCGGACCAGGAGCCGGCAGAGAGACTTCACCCGCCGCTGTGCGCACCCTGATGCGGCGCAGATGGGGGTGCCGCGAGAGCGACGCCATGTCGTTCACCGAAGCGAACGCCGTTTCCGCTTCTATGAGCCCCGCCTCCACCTCAGCGGTGCCGCGCGCGGCAAACACCGCCGCGACCGTCCCGTCCGTCTTCATCTCGATTGCCGACGCCGAGCCAGATTGGTCGCGAAGCGTTCGTCATGGGCAAGGTCGGGGCGATCCAGGAAATGCGTACAGAACTTGACCCACTCACGGTCACTCTGGATCGAAATCAGGATATCCTTGCCGTCTCGCGTCCTGAACACGCCGTAGGGCGAGATGGAGGGGTGAGCCAGCCCCAGGCGCTTCGGCGACTTTCCGGCCTCCTGATGCAGCAACGGCACGGTCAGCCAGTCCGCCATGACGTCGAACATCGAAATTCGGATATCTGCGCCCTCGCCCGTGATGGCCCGGCCGATCAGGGCCTCGAGGATTGCCGCGTGGGCTGTCGCGCCGGTTGCGATGTCCACGATGGAGACGCCGACGCGCGCGGGCTCGGACGGTCCGCCGGTGATCGAGCACAAGCCCGATTCGGCCTGAATCAGCAGGTCGTAGGCCTTGCGATCCGCCATGGGGCCGGTGTCGCCATACCCGCTGATCGAGCAGGTGATCAGTCGCGGGAATTGCGCGCGCAGATCCGTGATTCCGAGGTTCAAGCCTCTCGAACGCGCCGGGCTTCAGGTTTTGAACGAGCACATCTGCCGACGCGAGCAGCGAGCGCAGCGTTTCCCTGCCAGCCGGTGAGCCGAGGTCGAGCGGCAAGGGATTCCTTGCCCCGGTTGAGCCAGACGAAGTAGCTGCTCTGCCCCATTGCCACGTCGTCGTAGAAGCGGGCGAAATCTCCCTCGGGCCGTTCGATCTTGATCACGCGCGCGCCGGCATCCGCGAGCCGCGACGTGCAGAACGGCGCCGCCACCGCCTGCTCCACGGCGAGCACGGTGAGCCCAGCCAGCGGCAGGCGCGCAGACTTGTTTGAACGGCACTCATCAGAACGACCTCGGCAGGCCGAGCATATGCTCGGCCACGTAGGACAGGATCAGGTTCGTCGAGATCGGCGCAACCTGATAGAGCCGCGTCTCGCGGAACTTGCGCTCGACATCGTACTCGCAGGCAAAGCCGAAGCCGCCGTGGAACTGGATGCAGGCGTTCGCCGCCTCCCAGCTCGCCTTGGCCGCGAGATACTTGGCCATGTTCGCCTGCGCACCGCAGGGCAAGCCGGCATCGAAGAGTCGGCATGCTTCGAACCGCATGAGATTTGCGGCCTCGATCTCGATGAAGCTTTCCGCGATGGGGAACTGCACGCCCTGGTTCTGCCCGATCGGGCGGCCGAACACGACGCGTTCCTTCGCGTAGGCCGTCACCTTATCGATGAACCAGTAGCCGTCGCCGATGCACTCGGCCGCGATCAGGGTCCGCTCTGCGTTGAGCCCATCAAGGATGTACTTGAAGCCCCTACCCTCCTCGCCGATGAGGTTTTCGACGGGGATTTCCAGGTTCTCGAAAAAGAGCTCGTTCGTTTCGTGGTTGACCATGTTGGGGATGGGGCGGACCTGCATGCCTTTCCCGATGGCCTCGCGGAGATCGACGAGGAAAATCGACATGCCTTCCGACTTCTTCTTCACCTCGGCCAGCGGGGTCGTGCGGGCGAGCAGGATCATGAGATCGGAGTGCTGGACCCGTGAGATCCAGACCTTCTGGCCATTCACGACATAGTGGTCGCCCCGTCGCACGGCTGTCGTGGTGATCCTGGTGGTGTCAGTGCCCGTCGTAGGCTCTGTCACGGCCATCGACTGCAGGCGCAATTCGCCCGAGGCGATCTTGGGCAGGTAGGTCCGCTTCTGAAGGTCAGACCCATGCCGCAACAGCGTACCCATATTGTACATCTGCCCATGGCACGCGCCCGAATTGCCGCCGGATCGATTGATCTCCTCCATGATGACGGACGCCTCGGTGAGCCCCAGACCTGAACCGCCATACTCTTCCGGGATCAAAGCCGCGAGCCAGCCGGCCTTAGTGAGCGCCTCGACGAACTCCCCGGGGTAGGAACGCTCGGCGTCGACCTTGCGATGATATTCAGCCGGGAACTCCGCACACAGCGCACGCAACGAATCGCGGATCTCCTGGTGATCGTTGCGGGCGTGAATTGCCATGTGCCGTTTCCCTCCGGTTCGTGGCGTATCTCAGGATGGCCGGGCTTGCCAAACACAAGAAGCAGCCATCCTGCTTATCGCATTGTCGCCAGTCCCGGCTCCAGTTCGGCATGGTTTTTCATGTCGAAAAGCGGTCGTAGAATGGCATCCGGAGACCTGCCCGCCGGCGACACTCTCTTGCGCTGGTCCCGAACGAAGCGGAAATGCGCCATGCTGAAGCTTGTTGGATCGTGCCGATGTGGGGCCGTTCGGTTCACCATGCAGAGCCATGCCCCGCACCCCTATCAGCTTTGCTATTGCACGATCTGCCGCAAGACAGCCGGCGGGGGCGGATTTGCGATCAATCTGTCTGCGGTGGCCGACAGTCTCGACGTGAAAGGGCGGGCCGCGCTCCGGGTGTATCGGGCTGAACTAAGTGACGAAGCGGGCCGCCATCATGCCAGCACCGGTGAACGGAACTTCTGCGGGAAATGCGGTTCTGCGCTCTGGCTTTACGATCCGACGTGGCCGGACCTGATCCATCCGTTCGCGTCAGCCATCGACACGGCCCTCCCGACCCCACCGGCCCGCACGCACATCATGCTGCAGTTCAAGGCCAGTTGGGTCGTGCCCGATATCGGCCCGGATGACCAGGCGTTCGACGGCTATCCCGATCTGTCCATCGAAGAGTGGCATCGGGCCAGAGGCCTCTGGCGGGACTGACAAACAGCCGACCCCTCGAAAGGCCCTGGCCGCACGCCCAGCGCTGCCGTCCAATAGGCTGTCAGCCGTTGCCCGGCCCATGGCGCGTCACGTCTCCGTATACCTCCGGCATCAAGGCGAGGTCATGGTGCACCAAATCCCGGACGGTTCGAAGGCGATGCTCATGCGACCCATCGGCATGGAACAGGTGTTCGAGATAGCCGACCATCTTCCCCCCATAGGTCGGCTGCCAGGGATCACCAATGATGAAGGATGCCGCCGGCCCCCAGATATGGCGGCTCCCGCCCATCAGGGCGTCCCGGTACTGATGGACATGGCCGCAAATGAATAGATCGGCAGGCTCCGAGCCAACGGCATCGAGAAGCTGGCGACGGGCGGCCAGGGTCAGGAAACGCGCATTGACGGCTGGATCGTCATAGGACTGATCCGCGACCGGCTTGTGCAGCACGACGGCCAGCGAACGTTGTGCCCGGTCCGCCGACGCCTTGCGTAGCAAATCGAGTTGGGCCTCGTTGCCCGACATATCAGTTCCGGCAATCAGCGCGTTGAGGCCGACCAGTCGCCAGCCGGGCAAGTCTTGGACCCAGAAATCCTCTCCCACCTTCATGCGATAACGGGCGAGGCTTTCCTCCACGACATGAACGCGGCGGGGAATATCCGGGTGCTCGCCAACGTCGTGGTTTCCCGGCACCACACGGTAATCAATTCCGAGATCGCGATGGGCGGCCAGCGCCAGGGCGATGTCATCGTTGTCACGTTCGCCGTAGAGTCCGAGATCGCCGGTATTGAGGATCAGATCCGGCTTCGATCCTCGCAAATCTTCAAACAACCGCTCGAGATTGGCATTGAAAAATGGCTTCTCAGGCGAAACGTGAAGGTCTGATATCTGCGCGATGCGGACTGTCATCTCTGCACCAGCTCAATCAGGACCGGCTGGTGGTCGGATACCCTCGTTTCGGTGTCGTAGACGACCCGGGATAGGCGCGGCAGCAGATCCTCGGTGACGAAAACGTAATCGCAGCAATGCGGTGGCGCAAAGCTCTGGTCCACGATGCAGGCGGAATCGGGATGCGGCGTGCCGGGGTTCGCTACCGTCCAACCGTCCATCAATCGCATTTGCCCGCCCGGGTATGGGTCCGAAATCCTTGTCTTCGTCGGATCTTCCGGGCGCATGTTGAAATCTCCGGTCAGGATCGCCGAGACCGGCGCGGACGTACGGACATAGGTTCCCGGCCCGTCTTCGCGCGGCGTCCTCGCCCGGTCGCAGGCCATCCGGTGAATGTCCCGCACCGCCTCGACCTGTGCTGCCCGCAATTGCGGGTGCGAGTACTCCAGATGGGTCGTCATGATCCGCATCGGGCCGGAGGGTGTCGCGACAATCGCCTCGATCAGCCCCCGCGGCATGTTGCGCGTCGCCGCGCGCTTCCCACGGCAGGGTATGGCGCAAGACCTGAATGACCGGAAATCGCGACAGGATCAGGTTGCCGAAGCGCTTGGGCCTGCCATCCGCATCACGGATTTCGAGCGGCGCGAACCCGGCGGCCTCGAACTCCGGCAGCAGGTCCGCAAGCAAGCGGAACTGGTCGTGCTCAGGCCTGCCGGCCAGCTCAGGAAAGTTGTCGGCAACTTCCTGCAGGCACAGCACGTCGAAATCCGCCATCGATCTCGCATGCGCGACGATGCGCGCCGGATCCATCACGCCGTCGACGCCCAGTCCCCACTGGATATTCCACGTGATCAGCTTCATCAGCGAATGCCGGTGCGCAGGAAGCTCTGCACGAACTGACGCTGGAACAGCAGGAAGGCGACGAGAAGCGGGCCCGAGGTCATCAACGTCGCCGCGCAGATGATCGACCAGTCGATGCCCTGGTCGGGCGAAGCGAAGATGGACAGGCCGACGGTCAGCGGTCTCGTCTCGACCGAATTGGTGATGATCAACGGCCAGATGAAATTGTTCCAGTGGAAGCTGACCAGCACGAGGCCATAGGCGAGATAGACTGGCTTTCCGAGCGGAATGTAGACCCGCCAAAGCACGCCCAGCGTCGAGCAGCCCTCGACCCGCGCCGCCTCTTCGAAGTCCTTCGGAATCGCCTTGAAGGTCTGGCGGAGCAGGAAAATTCCGAACGCGGACGCCAGATAAGGCAACGCGATCGCCGGCAGCGTATCCACGAGGCCAAGCGCGCTTGATGGTGACGTAGTTCTCGAGCAGCAGCACGTCGGGCGCCACCATCAGCTGCACGAGGATCAGCATGAACAGCGTGTCGCGGCCCCGGAATTCGAACCGCGCAAAGGCAAAGGCGGCCAGGGTGCACAGGATGAACTGAGCGATCGAGAATGAACGTGACGAGCAGGGTTGTGTTGAGGAAATAGCGGGCGAACGGCGCCGCGTGCCAGGCGGTGACGAAGTTCTCCAGCGTCAAAGGCGCGAACAGGTTGAACTTTGCAACGAAGGCGCTAGGATGGAAGGCCGTCCAGATCGCAAAAGCCAGGGGCAGCAACCACAGGATGCCGAGCATCCAGGCCGCTGTGGTCTCCAGGATCTCGCCGGGAACGCTGCGTCCGCTCGACAAGGCTCATTGGTAGTGGACCCGTTTGTCGGCCAGCAGGAATTGCCCGATGGCCAGACAGGCCAGAAGCGCCAGCAGCACGATGGTCAAGCGTCGCGGCGTAGGCCTGATCGAAGAACTTGAAGCCCACGACGTAGATCTGAAACAGCAGGACCGACGTCGCGTTGTCCGGCCCGCCGCCCGTCATGACGAAGATATGGTCGACGAGCCTGAAGCCGTTGATGATCGCATTGACGAGCACGAACAGGGTCGTGGGCATCAGCAGGGGGAACGTGACGCGCCAGAAGAACGTCCAGCGGCTCGTACCCTCGATCGCGGCGGCTTCGCGCAAGTCGGGTGAGATCTGCTGGAGCGCGGCCAGGTAGAAGATCATGAAGAAGCCGGCCTCCTTCCAGATCGCAACCACGATCAGGCACCACAGAGCCGTGTCCTGCGAGCCGAGCCAGTTCACGCCGGTGATGCCGAACGGGCGGAGAAGCTGGTCCACCAGGCCGTATTGCGGGTTGTAGAAGAACAGCCAGATGTTCGCGACGGCGATCATCGGCAGGACGGTCGGCGTGAAATAAGCGAGACGCAGGAAGCCCTTGCCGCGCAGCTTGCCGTTGACGAACAGCGCCATCGCCAGCGCGAGCGCAACCGAGATCGGCACGGACGTGCCGGCATAGACCAGATTATTCCAGAGCGATTTCCAGAAGATCGGGTCGGCGAACATCGCCTCGTAGTTGTCGAGCCCCACGAAACGCGAGGGCCGGCGCGGCTTGGCGTCGAGTAGAAACTCTGGATCAGCGTCGTGACGATCGGGATATGCGTGAACGTCGCCAGCAGCACGCAGGCGGGCAGCACCAGCAGCCATGCATGGATCGTGTTGCGGGAGCCGATCATGGGGTCCGATCAGGAAAGCAGGCCCTGCCGCCGGGGGCAGGACCTGTCAGCAGCTTGCGCCGTCCGGGCAAAGGACGGCCGCGACGACGTTACTTGAAGTCCTTCAGGATGCGGTCAGCCTCGCGCTGGGCATCTTTCAGGGCGGCTTCGGCGGGACGCGAGCCGGTCATGGTGGCCTGCAGGGCGTCGTTGAACACCTTTGCAACGCGCTGGTTCTCATGCGTCGTCAGCTCCGAAACGGCGAACTTGAGCTGATCGCGGGCCACGATCGCCTGCGGAAAGCCGTCGGTATACGCCTTCATGGCCGGCGTGTCGTAGGCTGCCGCGCGACGTCGCGACATAGCCGGTCTTGATCGACCATTCGGCAGCCCGGGCCGGCGCAGTCATCCATTTGATGAACTTGAACGCCGCTTCCTGCTTCTCCTTCGGCACGCCCTTGAACACGTAGAAATTGCCGCCGCCCGTGGGAGCGCCGTTCTGCTTCATGCCGGGCAGATAGGCGACGCCGAAGTCGAAACTTGGCATTGGTCTTGATGTTCGTGAGGTTGCCTGTCGTGTGCCAGATCATCGCGAGCCTTCCCCTCGAGGAAGTCGCGCGGCGTCGCGCCCCATGAAATCAGGCCGGACGGCTGCGTGCCGTCGACCTTGGAAAGGTCGAGCCAGGCTTGTGCGGCCTCGATCACCTTGGGATCGTCGAACGCAACCTTGTTGCCGTCGGGATTGGTCAGGCGCGCGCCATTGCCCGTGGTCATTCCGGTAAACAGCCAGGCCGTGTTGCCGTCCGACGGGATCTGGATACCCCATTGCGTGGTGGCGCCCGAGGCGTCCTTCTTGGTCAATTTCTTGGCCATCTCGCGCATTTCGGCCCAATTGGCGGGACCCTTGTTCGGGTCGAGGCCCGCCGCCTTGAACAGATCCTTGTTCCAGTAGAGCACGGGCGTCGACCGCTGGAAGGGGATCGCGTACGTCTTGCCCTTCAGCTTCGCGTTTTCCATGAAGGCCGGATAGAACGTCTCGAGCCAGGCCTTGTCGTCCGCGCTCTTCACGAAATCATCGATCGGGACGACGACGTCCTCATCTGTGAGCAGGAAGAGGTCGGCGGCGAGGAGGATCGCGGTCTCAGGCGTATCGCCGCCCTTGATCGCGGTGAGAACCTTGGCGACGGTCTGCTGGTAGTCACCGGCATAGATCGGCTTGACCTTGATGCCGGCGTTTTCCTTCTCGAATGCGGCGGCATAGTCGTCGATGATCTTGGTCACCGGCCCGCCGACCGCGACGGGGAAAAACATCCGGACCTCGATGTCGGCGGCCAGCGCCGAGCCAGGCGCCAGGCTGCCGGTTGCAAGACCAGCCACGAGTGCAGCTGCCGCGAATGATCTGCGCGTCATTGAAGGCATTGACTTCTCTCCCCTCTTCACGGCCGTGGGCCGCTTTTTGTTACAGTCCGCCGGCTCTTGCCGAGCGCCAGACCCGATCATCCAATACGCCGGCCCTTCTGGTCAAAGCGGCTTTCTTCATCGATTGACCAGTGGACATCGACGACATCGCCCGCCCTGATCGACGACGCTCCCGGCAGACGGGCCGAGATGCGGCTGGCTTCCGGCGTTGCGAGCGATACGATGGTATCGGCGCCGAGATACTCGACCGATGCGACGGTTCCGCGACGGGCGACATGCCCCATTTCGCCGGGGCCGATGCGGACGTGTTCCGGACGGATGCCCCTGATGAAGTCGCCATCCGGCACGAGATTCATCGGCGGAGCGCCCACGAAGCTCGCCACGAACGTCGTGGCCGGCCTTTCGTAGAGCGCTGCTGGAGGCCCGATCTGCTCGATCGCCCCGCTTTTCATCAGGATGACGACGTCGGCCATCGTCATGGCCTCGGTCTGGTCATGCGTGACGTAAACCATCGTCATGCCGAGGCGCTGCTGCAAAGATCTGATTTCGACACGCATTTCGTGGCGCAACTGCGCGTCGAGGTTCGAAAGCGGTTCATCCATGAGACAGACTGGCTGCTCGGCGATGACCGCCCGCGCCAAGGCCACGCGCTGGCGTTGCCCGCCGGACAATTGCGACGGCTTGCGGTCGAGGTAGGGGAGCAGTTCAACGAGTTCGGCGACCTTTTTCAGGCGCTCGTCCCGCTCCGCCCTGGGCACGCGGCGCACCTTGAGGCCAAAGATGATGTTTTCTGCAACCGAAAGATGCGGAAACAGCGCATAGGACTGAAACACCATCGCAATCCGCCGTTCGGACGGCTGAACCCGCGTTACGTCGCGGCCTGCGATCTCGATCCGTCCGGAGGTGGGTTCCTCAAGGCCCGCTATGAGCCGGAGAATGGTGGACTTTCCGCAGCCCGATGGGCCGAGAATGGCCACGAGTTCGCCTTTTGGAACGACGAAACTCACGTCGTTGACTGCGGGCGCGCCGGTCCAGACCTTCGTCAGCGCCGTCAAAGCAACCTGCGCCATTGATGATCAGACTTCCGGCATCTTGACGCCCCCGCAGCGTCGACGGCGGCAAGCTACGCCCGCGCCTTGCGCCCGTCAAACCGTACGATTTGCAGATCCGGAGTTGCTCCGATCGAACCAACGGGCCAAAACGAAAATGGGCGGAGCCGAGGTCCCGCCCCTCCGTCCGGAGTTTTTCGACCATTCGGATCTGCCGCTGCAAGACGTTTTGTATTTTCACGTCCGAACTGGGCTTAGCACGGGGGCGGGAGTAATTTGCCGTCATGTCGCGGCCGATTTCGCGTAAACCATCCGCAATGAGCGGGAGGCTATTATTCTTCACAGGGTAAAAGGATGGGCACGCACCATAAGGCGCGACCCCGCCCTTCCTTGTAAATGCGACTTGATCAGCCGAAGAGACGCAGGACGGCCTGGTCGGCCTGGTTCGACAGCGACAGAGCGGTCTGGGACAGCTGCTGGCGTGTCTGCAGGGCAAGAAGGGTTGCGCCTTCTTCGTTCGCATCGGCGAGGATGAGAGCGTCCGCGCCGGTCGTCAGCGTGTTGATCAGGCCCTTGGTGAAGTCCTGACGGTTCTGGACGACCGAGAGGTTGGCGCCGAAAGAGGAGGCCTGGGTACGCAGCGTGTTCGCAGCGGCCGTCAGCTTGTCGAGATAGGCGTTCGTGACACTGTCCGACTGGAACTTGTTGGACGAAGCGGAGATGCCCAAGTCCGGAAGAGTTCGAACGAAACACCGGCGATTGTCAGAGATCGAGGTCGACCCTCGTTGAACGTGACCTTCAAGCTGTCACTGTTCAGCAGATTGACGCCGTTGTAGCCGGTATCCTTCTGGAGTTGGTCGATCTGGGTCCGAAGCTCGTCGAACTGCGCGGCCAGCGCTGTGCGGGTTGTGTTTTCGTTCAAGGTCGCCGTCGCACCTGTGCCAAGCGCATGGCGCTGTGCCTGTACCCGTGGTCCCGACCGTGATGATCTGAGCCGTCATCCGACTTGATCTGAATTTGGCCGGTTGCGTTCAGCGACGCTTTCACGTTGCTTCCTGCACCCGTCGTGGCTGCGTTCGCGCCGTTTAAAGTGGTATTTTTGTTGATCCCGTCGATCGAGTCCTGGACGGTCGAACCGAGCGCGACCGTCAGCGCAGTACGGCCGTGCCAGTGCCCTGCTTGATCGTGACCGTATCAGTTGCGACAAACCGAGGCTGACCAGCGTTGAAGTCGCCGTCGTTGAAACAGAGCTTGTCATTCGCGCTGTAGAAGCGGACTGAAGCACCTGGCGCAGCGTGCCTTGTGCGGTTTCGATCAACTTCTTGATCGCCGTGATGCCCTTGTCAGCGGCTTCGAGCACCTTGGTGCCCTGGCCCATGTCGTCGAGCAGGCGGGTGAGGTCGCTGCCGCGGTTCTGAAGACCGGCGGCAACGAAGAATGATGCAGGGTTGTCGAGGGCCGAGTTGACCTTCTTGCCAGTTGCAAGACGACCCTGGATGATCTGGGCCAGACTCTTGGGTATTCTGTAGCGATGTCAAGGCGTTACGGACGCCGAGCGGAGAGGGAAACAGCCATGGACGCAAACCTTCTGGTTAGCAATGAGACGACAGCTTGTTCTGCTGCACGACCGCAATCTAGACGGGAGGAATGAACAGTTTCTTGCAACCAGATGCGAAATAAGCTTGATTTGATACAGCTTGAGCGTGCGGTTAATACTTTGCTTCTTCGATCCCCACCCAACGCCCCTTCATTTCCCGCATACGCCCCCCTTACAGCACGCATGGCCTCTCCCTATATGATCATCCATAGGGCGGCCGATCGGGGCACGCCCCCAACAGGTGACCCAGGACCCGCAATGACCGTTCACACCATCCCCCGGACTGGCCGCGTGCTGTTTGCCGCCGTGGCCGTCCTCGCGCTTGGCGTAGGAATGGCCGACGCCCGGCCCTCCGGCGGCGGCAGCTTCGGCAGCCGCGGCGCTCGCACGTTCAGCGCTCCGCCGCCGACGGCGACAGCCCCTCGCGCGGCTGCGCCCATCGAGCGTTCCGTCACGCAGCCCGGCGTCAACGCGCCGCGCGCCGCGCAGCCGGCTGCGGCTGCGGCAGCCCCAGGCGGTTTCCGGCCCGGCTTCGGCACGGGTCTTCTCGGCGGCTTCCTCGGCGCTGGCCTGCTCGGCATGCTCTTTGGCGGCAGCATGTTCGGCGGCCTGGGCGGTTTCGCCTCGTTCTTCGGCCTGCTTCTTCAGGCCGGCCTGATCGTTGGCGCCATCATGCTGGCGGTGCGCTTCTTCCGGAACCGCAGCGCGACCGCGCCGTCCCGGGGTCCGCAGCCCGCTTACGCCGGCGCGGCGCCCAATGGCGCGTCGCCCGTCCAGCGCTCCGCGCTGCCCGACGGCAACGCGCCGCTCCAGCGCTCGGCGCTGCCGGGCGGCCTGGGCTCCGGGATCGGCAGCATGCTCGGCGGCGCGTCCCGCCCGGCAGCTCCGTCGGAGCCCTCCGACGATATCGGGATCGGCCCCGAGGATTACGAAGCTTTCGAGCGTAATCTTAAGGCCGTGAACGCCGCCTGGGACAAAGAAGACCTGGCCGCGATGCGCGCCGTGGCCACGCCTGAGATGGTCGGCTACTTCGCCGAGGAACTCGCGAAGAACTCCGGCCGCGGCCTGCATGACCGCGTGTCCGACGTGAAGCTGCTGCAGGGCGACCTCGCGGAAGGCTGGCGCGAGGGCACGACCGACTACGCGACGGTGGCCATGCGGTTCTCGCTGGTCAACGCTCTGACCGAGCGCGCCACGGGCGCGCGTCGTCGAAGGCGACGCCGAGCAAGGCGCAGGAAGCCACGGAGCTCTGGACGTTCCGCCGCGAGCAGGGCGGTTCCTGGCAGCTCTCGGCGATCCAGCAGAGCTGATCTCCATAATTCAAGGAAAAGGGCGTCCTTCGGGGCGCCCTTTTTTGTTTGTCGCAAGCCCGGCTGCCCTTGTCTCAGGTCAGTCCGATGCGGCTTGCGCTCAGGCCTGTGCGGCAAGGTCCCTCGGGGAGATGTGGGACGGCAAGGCGCGGTGGACGGACTTCGCCGCCGCGACGACGCCCTTCTCGGCATAGGCCTCGTGGTTGGCCTCGATGTCATCGAGATCATAGCAGTAGTTGACCATCAGCCCATGCGATTGGCGCAGCGCCTTGGGGGATACGTCGCCAAGGATGTTCGAGCCGTTCCAGGCGCGCGCCATTGCCCAGGTGAAAGCGCGCCACCGGATCCAGGGGCGGCCCGTCCGGCCCTTCGCCCGCAGGAAATACACGGCCGCCGCAGGCAGCAGCGCGCGCCGCGCCTCCTCGCCGAAGCTCGGGATCATCGTGCCAGCCAGGCGTGTCGAGCACGCCGAGCGCGCCCAGGATGTCGGGATCGAGCGTCTCGGATTCCTCGGCCCGCGCTCGCGGGCCAGCCAGTCGCGCGAAGCCCGGCACGGGCGACAGGGTGACGAACGTCTTCAGGTTCGGCAGATCCCGCTTCAGGTCCTCGACCACCTGCTTGATGAGGAAATGGCCGAAGGATACGCCGGCCAGCCCGGCCTGGGTGTTTGAAATCGAATAGAAAACCGCCGTCGTGGCGTCCTTGGCGCGGATCGGCGAGCGCTCCGCGGTCCAGCAGCGGCGCGATGGCGTCGGGGATCTCGCGCGTGAGCGCGACCTCCACGAAGATCAGCGGCTCGTCCACGAGTTGCGGGTGGAAGAAGGCGAAGCAGCGCCGGTCGGTCGGCTCCAGCCGGTTGCGCAGGTCATCCCAGTCCCGGATCTCGTGGACGGCTTCGTAGCGGATGATCTTCTCGAGGATGTTCGCGGGGGTCGTCCAGTCGATGGGCCGCAGCACCAGGAAGCCGCGGTTGAACCAGGACGAGAACAGATGGACGAAATCGGCGATCCACCGCCTCGAGCTCCGGGTCTCGCCCAGCATCGCCGAGCAGGTCGGCGCGCATGCGCACGAGCGCGGCCGTGCCGCCGGGCGCGAGGTTGAGGCGGCGGATCAGCTCCTGCCGCCGCGACTTCGGCGGCGTGGCCAGCGCGGAGACCGTCTCCACGCCGGGCTCCTGGCGGTACGCCTCGATGCCGCCTTGCAAGCCGCACCGGGTCTGGCCCGAAGCGTTCGGCCAACGCCATGCAGGAAGTCGCGCCTGGCCTGCTGGCGACGCCGTGCGGTAACGTATCGATGATGCTGCGCGCCAGCGCCACGCCGGAGGCCTCGCCGCGCCGTGACAGGAGCTGCTCGGCGAGGACAGGCAGGTCCGCGCCCGACAAGGGCCCGCGCGGCAGTCCCAGCAGGGAGCGGCTGCGATCCGTGAGCGTCTGCAGCATGTCGTTGAAGAAGGATGACGGCATGCGGGCTGCCTCCTGTTGATCGGCGCGGTCCGGAGCACCGGACGGACTAGGTCATTTCAGCATGGTCCCCCGGCGCGATCATCGCTGCTTCGCGGGGCGTCCGGCAAGCCCCGATGGTGGCCAGGGATTGACTTAAAATACAAGGATGACGCGATGATTTTGCGACATAATTCGAACGCGCGATATTTGGTGTCGAAAACACACCTTCGATTTCGGCCGATTTAACGAAATTTCCCGCGTCGCGCCTTGAGACGCAACAATGCCCGCTCCAGGTCGTATTTTTCAGTTGAACTATCATTCGAATTGCCTCTCGAAGACCGGATCCTCCAAGCCGAACAGAGCCTCCATCCAGCTGAGATGGGAAGTTCGATTGGAATGCCCTGCTCGACCCGCCGGCATTGATTTATTCGCCCGGCGCATGCAGCGTCAGGTTCCGAAAATCGCCACCCGAAACTGCCACAGGCATCGAGTGGACTGGCTTGCATGGACCTGCTGACCCGCCCCGCCACCGAGATCCTGGCTGCCCTCGCCCGGCGGGAGCTGTCCAGCGTCGAACTGCTCGACGCGACGCTGGCGCGGATCGCCGCGGTGAACCCCGCACTGAACGCCGTGGTCGCGATGGATGAAGCGGCGGCGCGCCGGGCCGCCGCGGAATCCGACCGCCGCCGGGCCGCCGGAGCCGACGGCCTCGCTCGAAGGCCTGCCGATGACGATCAAGGACGCGTTCGACATCGGCGGGCCTGGTGACGACGGGCGGCGCGCCGGTCTGGCGCGAGCGCATTCCGGAGACGGACGCCGCGCCGGTGGCCCGCCTGCGCGCAGCCGGAGCCGTCATCCTGGGCAAGACGAACGTGCCGGCCTATTCGGGCGACTGGGTCGCCGAGAACGCCGATCTATGGCCGCACGCAACAACCCGTGGGACCTTGAGCGCTCGCCCGGCGGCTCGTCTGGCGGCGCGGCGGCGGCCGTCGCCACCGGCATGAGCGCGCTGGAACTCGGCTCCGATCTCGGCGGCTCGATCCGCTGGCCCGCCCATGCTGCGGGCCTCTTCGGCCTGAAGCCCACCTGGGGCCTGGTCTCGACGCGCGGCCACCGCCCGCCGCCGCCGGGCATGGATATCGAAGCGGACCTCTCGGTCGCCGGACCCCTCGCCCGCTCGGCCCGCGATCTCGACCTGGCGCTCTCCGTCATCGCCGGGCCGCCGGCGCTCGACGGCGTGAAGCCCGCGACTCGATCCCGCCGCGCCGCGCTCGGCCCCAAGGGGCTTCGCGTCGCCCTGTGGGCCGACGAGCCCTTCGCTCCCGTCGACGCATACGGTCGTCGATGCCGTCGCGCCGTGCCGCTTCGCTGCTCGCCGGGCGCGGGCGCCGAGATCGACGAGGAGGCGCGGCCGGGCTTCCGCTTCGAGGAGGCCTTCGAGGTCTATGCGCTGCTCAACCACGCCATCATCGCCGCCGGCCTGCCCGAGAAGATGCGCGACCGGCTGGCGGCCGAGGCCGCGAGCTTCGCCACGGGCGACCTCTCGCACCGGGCCCTGCAGGCGCGCGGCGCGCGGATCGACGTCGCGGCGCTGGCGCGACCTGCAGGACCGCCGCGCCGCGCTGAAGCGGGCCTGGGACGCGTTCTTCCAGCGCTTCGACGTGGTGCTGATGCCCCCTGCCCCGGTGCCCGCCATCCCGCACCCCACGATCGCGGACGTCCAGGCCCGCCGCCTGTCGTGAACGGCATCGAGCGGCCCTAGTTCGACTTCCTGCATGTGGTCGGGGCCGGCCACGGTCGCCCACCTGCCCGCCGCCGTCGCGCCCGTGATGAGGACGGATGCGCGGACTGCCCGTGGGCGTGCAGATCGTCGCGGCCGAAGGCGCCGACCGCACCGCCATCGCCGTTGCGGGAATGCTGGAGAGCCTGGGCTGCCGCTTCACCGCGCCGCCCATGCTTTCCGCGCAGGGCTAGCAGGCACGGCCCCGGCAGCGGCGGAATGCCTTTGACGCCGCCTTCCCCATTCACCACACTGCCGTCACCACACTTCCATTCGCCAGACTTCCCGCCTTCCGCCCACGCAAGAACATCGGTCAGGCCATGCTCACCAATCTCCAGACGCGCGACGTCGAAACCCTCATCCACCCCTACACCAACCTCGACACCTTCCGGACGACGGGTCCGCTGGTGCTCGAGACGCGGCAAGGGCGTCTGGGTCTACGACACCGAGGGCAAGGGCTACATCGAGGGCATGGCCGGCCTGTGGTGCACGTCGCTCGGCTACGGCAACGAGGAGCTGGTCGAGGCCGCCCGCGAGCAGATGCGGAAGCTGCCCTTCACGCATCTCTTCGGCGGCAAGAGCCACGACCCGGCGATCGAGCTCGCCGAGAAGCTGAAGGAGATGGCGCCGATGCCGATCTCCAAGGTGTTCTTCGGCATCTCGGGATCGGACGCCAACGACACCCAGATCAAGCTGGTCTGGTACTACAACAACGCGCTCGGCCGGCCGAAGAAGAAGAAGATCATCGCCCGGCTGAAGGGCTATCACGGCGTCACGGTCGCCACCGCCTCGCTGACCGGCCTGCCCAACAACCACATCGACTTCGACCTGCCGATCGCCGAACATCCTGCACACCTCCTGCCCGCATCACTACCGCTTCGGCCTCGCCGGGCGAGACCGAGGAGGAGTTCGCCACGCGCCTCGCCAGCGAACTCGAGGAGCTGATCCTGAAGGAAGGGCCGGACACGGTCGCGGCCTTCATCGCCGAGCCGGTGGGCGGCGCGGGCGGCGTGATCGTGCCGCCGGCGACCTATTACGAGAAGATCCAGGCGGTGCTCGACCAAGTACGACGTGCTGTTCATCGCCGACGAGGTGATCTGCGGCTTCGGCCGCCTCGGGCACGCCCTTCGGCTCGACGGCAATGGACATGAAGCCCGACACGATGTCGCTCGCCAAGGCGCTGACCTCGGCCTACTTCCCGCTCTCGGCGGTGCTGATCCCCGAGCGATGTACCAGGCGATGATCGACGAGAGCCGCAAGATCGGCACGTTCGGCCACGGCTTCACCTATTCCGGCCACCCGGTCGGCGCCGCGGTGGCGTTGAAGACGCTGGAGATCTACGAGCGCGACAACGTGTTCGGCCATGTCCGGACGCTGATCCCGCGGCTTCTGGCAGCGGCTGGAGACGCTGCGCGACCACCCGCTCGTGGGCGAAGTGCGCGGCATGGGCCTGGTGGCCGGCACTGGAGCTCGTGGCCGACAAGGCGACCAAGCGCGCGTTCGACCCCAAGAAGGCGATCGGCGCCAAGGTGACGACGCTGTGCCAGGAGGAAGGCGTCATCCTGCGCAATCTCGGGCGACACGATGGCGGTCTGCCCGCCGCTGATCATCACCGCAGGCGAGGTCGACGACATGTTCGCGCGGCTCACGCGCGCGCTGGACCGGGCGGAAGCCATGGTCCGGAAAGACGGTCTGCGCGACTGATCGATAAACAGGCACTTTGCTTGACGGCCGGGCATAAGTCCGGCCGTTTTCTATTGTGCGCTGCGTCAAGACATCTACCTGCTAACGGATTAAGCTGCGATTCACCAAGCCTGCCGATAATGGAGGCAACTTTGTCGATAAGTTCTATCGCATTCGGCGCTGCCACAACTTCTCCACCACAGCGCCAAGCTCCAGCTTAAATCGCCAGCCACAAGGCCGGCATCCGCCCCCGAGCGGACGAACACGTGAGGAAACATCATGTCCGTCAACCGTCGCGATCACGACGAGAGCCCGCGCGAAAAGAAGCAGGTTCCGAGCGACGCCAGCCGGTTCCGCCCCATCGGCATTCCGGCCGTGAAGGCCGCCGCCCGCCAGATGCAGCATTCAAGCGACGAGGCCGCCAAGCGCCACGCCGAGCGCAAGCGCGACACGCCCGCGATCCTCAGGGATCACGAGGACTGATCCCGCGGTCACCTGTACGCATCGCAGCCGCGCCGAAGGGCACGGACGGGCCGAGCCTGACCGTGCCGAGATTGATTTGCCGGCAGCCTGACTTTGGCGAGCCTGACCTTGCTTGGCCAGACCGTGCCCCGCCCTAGCGGACGATGACCTTCGCGCCGACGGGCACCCGGTTGTAGAGGTCGACCACGTCGATGTTGCGCATGCGGATGCAGCCCGACGAAGCGGCGCGGCCGATCGTCTCCGGCTCGTTGGTGCCGTGGATGCGGTAGAGCGTGTCCTGTTGCCTTGTCGTAGAGATAGAGCGCGCGCGCGCCCAAGCGGATTCTCCGGTCCGCCCGTCATCGGGTGGACATGGGGCCAGCGCTTCACCATCTCGGCCGGCGGCGTCCAGTTCGGCCACTCCGCCTTGCGCGCGATCTTGGCCGTGCCCGTCCAGCCATAGGCCTCGTCGCCGTCGGCCACGCCGTAGCGGACCGCCTTGCCGTCGGGCAGGACGAGATAGAGAAACTTGTTCTTGGTATCGACGACGATGGTGCCGGGCTTCTCGCCGGTGGGATCGTCGATCCGGTAGCGCTCGAACGGCAGGTGCATCTCGACGCTTGGAACCAGCGCCATCCACTCCGCGTCGCGCGCGCTGACCGAGGGGTCGGCGACCGGCTCGTAGCGGCATCCCGCGGCGAGCAGGGCCAGGGCAACGACCGCGAGCGTGCGCTTGCGCGGCAGACGTCAGGTGTCGAGATCCGAACTGCGTCATGGTCACCAAATGCGACGAGCGGCGGTTAATGATTTGTCTCCGCCCAAGCAGTTGCGCGAACCTTGGCGCAGTTGCAGCGCGGCTATACTGCGCGCGACTGCCATGATCGCAGTCAATTCGATGTCGTAACGCCATTGCCCGATGGACGCAGGGCTTAGCCCGGTTCGAGAATGGGCAAAGACTAAATCGCCGGGGAGGCGCCGTGAGCACCCTCTACATCTCGCATCCGTGCTTTGCTCAGACACCAGACGCCTCCCGGGCCATCCCGAGCGGCCGGACCGCATGCGCGTGCGTCGAGCGGATCCTGGAGCATGAGCGCTTCCAGCCGCTGGCGCGCGAGCCCGCGCCCGGTCGCCGACGATCGAATCGCTGCTGCTCGCGCACCCCGAGCGCTATGTGCGCGCGCTCGAGGAGCGCCTCGCCGGAGGACGGCCTGGTGCAGCTCGACGACGACACCACCATGTCGCCCGGCACGCTCGAGGCCGCGCTGCGCGGCCGTCGGCGGCGCGATCCTGGCCGTCGACGAGGTGATGACCGGCAAGGTGCCGAACGCCTTCGTCGGCGTCGCGCCCGCCCGGCCACCACGCCGAGCAGCGCCACGGCGATGGGCTTCTGCTTCTTCAACAACGCCGCGATCGCCGCCCGCCACGCGCGAAGGCGTACGGCGCCGACCGCGTCGCCATCGTCGACTGGGACGTCCACCACGGCAACGGCACGCAGGACATCTTCTGGGACGACCCTGAGCGTCATGTACTGCTCGACGCACGAGATGCCGCTCTACCCCGGCACGGGCGCGGCGAACGAGACGCGGCGAGCACGACACCATCGTCAACGTGCCCCTGCGCGCCGGCGACGGCGGGCGCGGAGTTCCGCGAGGCCTTCGAGGTCGGCATCCTGCCGCGCATCGAGAGCGTTCCGGCCGGATCTCATCATCATCTCGGCCGGCTTCGACGCGCATCTGCGCGACCCGCTGGCCAACCTCAACCTCGCTCGAGGCCGATTTCGGCTGGGCCACGGCGCAGCTCATGGACCTCGCCGACAAGTTCTGCGGGCGGCCGCGTCGTGTCGCTGCTCGAAGGCGGCTACGACCTCGAGGGCCTCGGCGCGCTCGGTCGGCGCGCATGTGATGACGCTGATGCGGGGCGCGTGAGGGCGAGGCGCGACGGCTGCAGCCGGCCCTACCCCTCCAGCGGCTCGGTGCCGCACGATCTCGATGCCGAACCCTGCCAAGCCCGACATAGGAGCGGGGGGTCGAGGAGAGGTTGACGATCGAGGACACGCCGAGATCGCGCAGGATCTGCGCGCCGAGGCCCACCTCGCGCCATTGCTGCTGGCGCGGCGGATTCCGAGGCCGACGTCGCGTCGTCGAGCGACTGCACCGGCACGCCGGCGGTGCCGTCGCGCAGGTAGACGAGCACGCCGCGACCCGGCCGCGCGGAAGCGCGCCAGCGACCCCTGGATGGCTCTGCCCGCCGCCGAACAGGTCGGCGATGACATTGGCGCGGTGAAGGCGCGTCAGCACGCCCTTGCCCTCGCCGATCTCGCCCTGCACGAAGGCGAAGTGGTTGCACGCTGTCGAAGGGCGTCGAATAGGCATAGCCGGTCAGCTCGCCGAATTCGGTCTTGACCGGGAACGTCGCGACACGCTCGACGATCTTCTCGCGGGCCTGCCGGTAGGCGATGAGATCGGCGACCGAGATGCGCTTCAGCCCGTGCTCGGCGGAGAAAGCATCGATCTGGTCGCCGCGCTTCACGGTGCCGTCGTCATTGGCGAGTTCGCAGATCACGCCGACCGGCGGCAGCCCGGCGAGGCTGGCAGAGGTCGACCGCCGCTTCGGTATGGCCGGAGCGCATGAGCACGCCGCCGTCGCGCGCCGATCAGCGGGAACACATGGCCCGGCCGCACGAAATCGGCCGCGCCCATATTGCCGTTGGCGAGCGCACGGACGGTGTTGGAGCGCTGCTCGGCCGAAATGCCGGTCGTCAGCCCGTGCCGCACGTCGACGGAAACGGTGAAGGCCGTGCCGAGCGGCGCATCGTTGGCGGCGACCATCGGCGCGAGGTTGAGGCGGCGGGCCTCGGCCGCGTCAGCGGCGCGCAGACGATGCCGCAGGTGTTGCGGATGATGAACGCCATCTTCTCCGGCGTGCAGTGCGACGGCGGCGCAGATCGAGGTCGCCCTCGTTCTCGCGGTCGTCGTCGTCGGTGACGATGATGATTTCGCCGCGGCTTCAGGGCCTCGATCGCCTCGTGTGACGGAATGGGGCACGGCGTGATCCTCTCGCGCGGAAGGCCAGGAAGTCGTTCGGCGTCACCGCGCCGCGGTCTCGCGCGCGATCAGCTCGGCGGTATCCCGGGACATCCAGGCGGCTTCGTGGTTGCAAAGCTGGGTGATCGAGCGGAGACAGGCCGATGCGCCGCGCGAAATCCACGCGCGAGACATTGTTCTGCGCTGCAGCCAGTCAGCCAACCTCATGGCGTCGATTCATAGCGCCACGAGCGATTTCAGTTAAACTGAAATCGGCGCAAGACAGCGCTTTCGGTTTTGCTGAACTCGGCTATTCACGGCAGGCTGAGATGGACCCGCCTGGCGGGCCTATGCCTCCGGAACGGGCCAGGCCGACGTCTCGCCGACCTGCCCGCGATGGCGCAGGAACTGGTCGGCGACGACGCAGGCCACCATCGCCTCGCCCACGGGCACGGCGCGGATGCCGACGCAGGGATCGTGGCGGCCCTTGGTGATCACGTCGACGTCCTTGCCCGAGCTGTCGATGCTGCGGCGCGGCGTTAGGATCGACGAGGTCGGCTTCACGGCAAAGCGCGCCACCACGGGCTGGCCCGTCGAGATGCCGCCCAGGATGCCGCCCGCGTGGTTGGAGAGGAACAGCGGCGCGCCGTCATTGCCGCGCGCGGATCTCGTCGGCGTTCTCCTCGCCGCGACAGTTCAGCCGCACGCGAAGCCCGCGCCGATCTCGACGCCCTTCACGGCGTTGATGCCCATCAGCGCGGAGGCGAGCTCGGCGTCGAGCTTGCCGTAGACGGGCGCGCCGAGCCCGGCGGGCACGCCCTCGGCCACGACCTCGATCACCGCGCCGATGGACGAGCCGCTCTTGCGGATGCCGTCGAGATAGTCCTCCCACAACGCCGCGGCCTTCGCATCGGGGCAGAAGAACGGATTGCGGGCCACCTCGTCCCAGTCCCAGTCGTGCCCGGTCGATCCGGTGCGGCCCGATCTGCACGAGGGCGCCGCGCACGAGCAGCCCGGGCACCACCTTGCGGGCGATGGCCCCTGCCGCCACGCGCGCCGCGGTCTCGCGGGCCGACGAGCGGCCTCCGCCGCGATAGTCGCGGACGCCGTACTTCACGTCGTAGGTGAAATCGGCATGGCCGGGCCGGTAGGTGTCGCGGATCGCGCCGTAGTCCTTGGAGCGCTGGTCGACGTTCTCGATCAGCAGGGCGATGGGCGTGCCCGTCGTCACCTGCCCGCCGGTGCGCTCGTCCTCGAACACGCCGGAGAGGATCTGCACCTCGTCGGGCTCGCGGCGCTGCGTGGTGAAGCGCGACTGGCCGGGCTTGCGGCGGTCGAGCTCGGCCTGGATGTCGGCGGCGGTCAGCGGAATGCGCGGCGGGCAGCCGTCCACCACGCAGCCCAGCGCCGGGCCATGGCTCTCGCCGAAGGTCGTGACGCGGAACAGATGGCCGAACGTGTTGTGGGACATGGGACGCCGCCGAGACCAGAGAGAGCGCATGCTCTAGCGGCAAAGCCCCGCGCGGGTCAAACCCAGGCGCTGCGGGATTGATGTGGCGCGATTGGAGCGACGACCGCTTAAGTGCTCGACGATCCTATCCGGCGCGGTTGCCGGCTGGGTCTGGCTTCAGACCCAGAAGAACCGGCCCTTTTCGAACACCAGCACCCTGCCCTGCCAGATCTCGGCGGCGGAGGCCTGGACGCCGGGAACGCCGGCCAGAGAGGTGCATGAGCGCGCGGGCCACGCCGCCATGCGACGACGACGACGCATGTCGCCGTCGAGTTCGGCCACCCAGGGGCGGACGCGCTCGGCCAGCATCGCGTAGCTCTCGCCGCCGGGCGGGACGAAGCGTCCACTTGTCGCGCTCGCGGCCGCGCGCCGCGTCCGGCTCGGCCTTGCGGACCTCGCGCCAGGTCATGCCCTCCCAGCGCCCGAAGGAAATCTCCTTGAGCCGGTCGTCCAGCGCGTAGGACGTGCGGGTCGAGGCCGAGCGCCGTCCGCGCCATTCGGCGGTTTCGCGCGTCCGGCCGAGCGGGCTGACGAGCCAGGGCAGCGCGCCGGGGTCCGGCCGCAGCTTCGCGAAGCCGGTGCGCGGCTTCGGCCGCCTGCTCGCGGCCGCGCGCATTGATGGGGATGTCGCGCTGGCCCTGGAGACGGCCCTCGGCGTTCCAGTCGGTCTCGCCGTGCCGGATGAAGAACAGCCGGGCGCGCCGGTGCGATCCGCGTGCGCGGTGCCGGGCCATCGGCGCTCATGCCTAGCCTTGTCGAGCGTGAGGTCGGGTGCGTCGGGGTTCTTCATGCCGACGACGTGGTAGCCGGCATCCACGTGCAGGATCTCGCCGGTCATGCCGCGCGACATGTCCGAGACGCAGATAGGCGGCCGTGTCGCCGACCTCCTCGATGGTGACGGTGCGGCGCAGCGGCGAGTTGTACTCGTTCCAGCGCAGGATGTAGCGGAAGTCGCCGATGCCGGAGGCCGCCAGCGTCTTGATCGGGCCCGGCGGAGATGGCGTTGACGCGGATGTTCTGCGGGCCGAGATCGGCCGCGAGATAGCGCACGGACGCCTCGAGGGCGGCCTTGGCGACGCCCATGACGTTGTAGTGCGGCATCCACTTCTCGGCGCCGTAATAGGTCAGCGTCAGCAGCGAGCCGCCGTTCTTCATCAGCTTCTCGGCGCGCTGCGCGACGGCCGTGAAGGAGTAGCAGGAGATCAGCAGCGACTTGGTGAAGTTGCCTTCGCTGGTCTCGACATAGCGGCCGGTCAGCTCGTCCTTGTCGGAGAAGGCGATGCAGTGGACCACGAAGTCGAGCCCGCCCCACAGCTTGCTCGACCTCCGCGAAGACCGCGTCCATGGTGGCGGGGTCGGTGACGTCGCAATGGCCCACGACGTGCGGCGCCGAGCTCCGCCGCGAGCGGGCGCACCCGCTTTTCCAGCGCCTCGCCCTGGTAGGTGAAGGCGAGTTCCGCCCCGTGCAGGTGAGCGGCGCGCGCGATGCCCCAGGCGATCGACCTGTTGTTGGCGACGCCCATCACCAGCCCGCGCTTGCCGGCGAGCAGGTAGGAGGCCGGCGATTGTTGTTCTGACATCGTACCGTCAGGGTTTGGTGAGCTAGGGTTCGGCGGCATCATTAGCCCAAGGTAGGCCGAGCGGAAGCGCTTGATGTACGGCTTATGACAAGCCATCAGGAGATCCGGCGCGGCGCGATGCCCAGGAACGCCAGACTGGGCTCGCGCCAGTGGACACGCGCGCCAGCGGGAAAGCCCAGCCTGGCTAAGCAATTCTGTGGCCCGCATGCAGGCAGTGTCGCCTTTCGAAGGCATGCGGCGGTTAGCCTTCTTCGAACGGACGGGTGTCAATGACGGCCCGCGGTGCTATAAGCCCGTCGCGCGGCGCAGGACGCCCGTGTGACCCCGGCGCTCCGAATGGCCAAATCCGATCAGACGAACCCAACCTCCTCGCCGGAGATGGAGCCGCAACCGCCGGTTGGCGCAGCCATGCCGGGAAGAAGCGATCCTCCCGCAACGGCAGCCCGGCATCGTCTCCGACGGCTTCGGCGCAGAGGAACAGCCCCGGCCGCGGCGCAATCGCCTGTGGAAAAGCCGGCGGGCGAGACCGCCAAGCCTGCGGCAGCGCTCCAGGCCAGGCGCGGTGTCGCCGCAGGCGCCAGCGCAGGTCATGCTCCGGCTCAGGTCATGGCGGCCAGGTCATCCGGCTGACCAGGCTCGGGACGTTTCTGGGGTCTCACGCTCGGCAGCATCGGCGTCGTCTACGGCGACATCGGCACCAGCCCGCTCTACGCGTTCCGCGAGGCGCTGCTCGCCGCTTCGGGCGCCCATGGCAGCCGGGACGCGACCATATCGGCGTCGTGCCGCGCGAAACCGTGCTGGGCGTTCTGTCGCTGATCGTCTGGGCGCTGATCCTCGTCGTGACCATCAAATACGTGCTCATCCTGCTGCGCGCCGACAACAACGGCGAGGGCGGCACGCTCTCGCTGATGGCGCTGGCGCAGCGCGTGCTCGGCCGCAGGGCCGCGGCTCATCGTGATGCTCGGCATCGATCGGCGCGGCCATGTTCTACGGCGACAGCGTCATCACGCCCGCCATCTCGGTGCTGTCGGCCGTGGAAGGCCTGAAGCTGATCACGCCGGCCTTCGAGCGACTACGTCGATCCCGATCACGGTCGCTGATCCTGGTCTGCTGTTTGCGGTCCAGAGCCGCGGCACCGCCAAGGTCGCCACGTTCTTCGGGCCGGTCATGGTCGCATCTGGTTCGTGCTGCTCGCGGTCGGCGGCATCGCCCACATCTCCGACGATCCGGGCGTCGTGCTGGCGCTGAACCCGGTCTACGGCGTCGCCTTCCTGCTCGAGCACAAGCTGATCGGCCTCGTCACGCTCGGCGCCGTGTTCCTGGCCGTCACCGGCGGCGAGGCGCTCTACGCCGACCTCGGCCATTTCGGCCGCAGGCCGATCCAGATCGCCTGGCTCGGCTTCGTCCTGCCGGCGCTCGTGATCAACTATTTCGGCCAGGGCGCGCTGGTCCTGTCGCATCCCGAGCGAGATCGACAACCCGTTCTTCCAGCTCTATCCGGACTGGGCGCTGATCCCCGTCGTCGCGCATGGCGACGGCGGCCACCGTCATCGCCAGCCAGGCGGTGATCACCGGCGCGTTCTCGCTGACGCGCCAGGCGGTCCAGCTCGGCCTGCTGCCGCGCATCGAGATCCGCTTCACGTCGGAGACCCATTCCGGGCAGATCTACATCCCGCGCATCAACACGCTGCTGCTGATCGGCGTGCTGATCCTCGTGTTCCTGTTCCGCTCGTCGGGCTCGCTGGCCTCCGCCTACGGCATCGCGGTGACGACGACGATGGTGGTGGACGCCACGCTCGCCTTCATCGTGATCTGGACGCCTGTGGGGCTGGAAGCCCGTGGGCCGCCGCCGCGCTGGTGCTGCCGTTCCTGCTGATCGACGCACCTTCCTCGGCGTCCAACCTGCTGAAGCTGTTCGACGGCGCCTGGGCGCCGCTGCTGTTCGCCTCGTTCCTGATCCTGCTGATGGTGACGTGGCGGCAAGGGCACGCGCATCCTCGCCGAGAAGACGCGGCGCTCCGAGGTGCCGCTCGACATGCTCGTGCGCAACCTCGAGAAGAAGCCGCCGCACCGCGTGCAGGGCACGGCCGTGTTCCTCACCAGCGACCCGGACTACGCGCCGACGGCGCTGCTCCACAACCTCAAGCACAACAAGATCCTGCACGAGAAGAACGTCATCCTCACCGTCGCGACGGCCGACACGCCGCGCGTCCGCGAGGAGGAGCGCATCACCATCCAGCCCGTCAGCGAGCATTTCTCGCGGGTGAAGATGAAGTTCGGCTACATGGAGACGCCCGAACGTGCCGCGCGGCCTCGCCATCGCCCGCAAGCTCGGCTGGACCTTCGACATCATGTCGACGTCGTTCTTCGTGTCGCGCCGCTCGATCAAGCCCGCCGCGCAGTCGGGCATGCCGCTGTGGCAGGACAAGCTGTTCATCGCGCTCGCCCGCAACGCCAGCGACGCCACGGACTTCTTCCAGATCCCGACGGGCCGCGTGGTGGAAGTGGGCACGCAGGTCACGGTCTAGAACGGTCACGGTCTAGACCGGCCTCCGCCATCAGGGAAGCCGGCCGTCAGCGGAATGGCCGGGACCTTCGGCGCGCCCGAGGCAGGCGTGAACCTCAGAAATCCTTGCGCGGGTCGAATTCCGTCGTTTCCCGCAGCGCTTCATCAGATCCTCGAGCTCGGGGTCCACCTCGGGCGGCAGGACGATTTCGAGCGTCACCAGCAGGTCGCCGGGCGTCGTCGCCGGCGGCAGGCCCTTGCCGCGCAGGCGCAAGCGTGCGGCCGCTCGAGGAGTGAGGCGGCACCGTCATCTCGACCGCGCCCTCGAGCGTCGGCACGCGGACCTTTGCCGCCCAGCACCGCCTCGTCGAGGCTGATCGGCAGGCGCAGCCGCAGATCCTTGCCTTCCACGGTGAAGCGCTTGTCCGGGCGCACGCGCACGGTGAGCAGCAGGTCGCCCGGCGCTCCGCCGGTCGGGCTCGGCTGGCCCTGCCCTTTCAGGCGGATGACCTTGCCGTCGGTGATGCCGGCGGGAACGCTGACCTCGAGATCGCGGCCGTTCGGCATGGTGAGGCGCAGGGTCGCGCCGCGCACGGCCTCCTGCAGCGTGATCGTCGCCTCGGACTTCACGTCCGCGCCGCTGCGCGGCCGGCGCGCTCCGCCGCCTGCCGCGCGCGGCCCGCCCGCACCGAAAAGCTCGGAGAAGATGTCGCTGGGGTCAAATCCGCCTGCCGGGCCGCCGCGCATCCGCGATGAGCCGGGATCGGCCTCGAAGCCGAAGTGGAAGCCTTCGAAGCCCGCGCCGCGCGCCCGCGCCGCGCCTGCGCCGAAGCCCTCGAAGCCCGTGAAGCGCGGCTTGCCCTCGGCATCGATCTCGCCGGCATCGAACTTCTTGCGCTTGTCGGCGTCGCCGACGATCTCATAGGCGTTGTTGAGCTCCGCGAACTTGTCGCGGGCCTTCGGGTCGTTCTGATTGCGGTCCGGGTGCCAGGCCTTGGCCAGCTTGCGAAACGCCTTCTTGACGTCCGCCTCGCTGGCCGTCGTGGCAACACCCAGGACGTCATACGGATCGCGCATGCCTCAAACCTCTCACGGGCAGCATCGCACGGCTTGCAACCGCGCCCCACCTGTTTTCGTAGGGGATGTGGGGACGTCTGTTGCCGATTCGCAACGCTTTCGGCAGAACGGTTAACCTACAGACGACCCGGTTGGCTTGATCTTCTGGATGATCCAGGAGCCCGCGCCGACGCGGCAGGCCACGCCGACGAGGCGCGACGATCTGCGCGCGGCGTCCTGGGCAGGTGCCGGCCTCGTCTGGTTCAGCGTCGCGGTGAAGGAACGGCAGACCTGATCGTCGCGCACGAAAGCCTCGCCGGCCGCGGCCACCAGACCGTTCTGGCCGGTCTCGGCGTTGGACCACGCCACCGGCCCGCCGGTGTGCAGCGGATCGAGCGCCTTGTCCACCGCGCTGGGCTCGATGTCCTGGCTGCCCTGAGGCGGTTCGGTCGACAGGCTGACCGGCTGGACGACGGACCCGGTCGTCTCCGGCTCGCTGACGAGCGACAGCATGGGAAAGTTGATCGAGCATCCCGCCAACGCTCCGCTCAGGGCGACAAGCGCGAAGGCGAAGCATCGTCGCAGGCGATGAACGGTATTTCCTTCCAAGCCTGCAAACCCCATATAAGCGAGCGGCGTCTTGACGGTCCGTAGTCCAGGTCTTGCGCTGCCCCCGGGAGCGGTGTTCGCTCGCCCGAGGTGTACGCAACCCGTTTGCACGCGGTCGGATTAAGCAGGTGGAAGCGTTAATGGCTGGTGACTTTACGCAGGCAGAGCGAACCTTTCGCGCTGTTCGAGAGCTGGATCGCCGAGGCCAAGGCCTCCGAGCCGAACGATCCCAACGCCATGGCGCTCGCCACCGTCGACGCGGACGGCCTGCCCGACGTGCGCATGGTGCTGCTGAAAGGCGCGGACCCGCAGGGGTTCGTCTTCTACACGAACACGGAATCCGCCAAGGGCCAGGAACTCGCTCGCCAACCCCAAGGCGGCCGTCGTGTTCCACTGGAAGAGCCTGCGCCGGCAGGTGCGCGTGCGCGGGCCGGTGGAGCGCGTCACCGACGCGGAGGCCGACGCCTATTTCCAGAGCCGCGCCGCGCGACAGCCGCATCGGCGCGTGGGCCAGCCAGCAGTCGCGGCCGCTGGAAAGCCGCTTCGCGCTGGAGAAGGCCGTCGCCTTCTACGCCGCCAAGTACGCCATCGGCGAGGTGCCGCGCCCGCCCGCACTGGACCGGCTTCCGCATCAAGCCGGTCTACATGGAGTTCTGGCAGGACCGGCCGTTCCGGCTGCACGACCGCATCGTCTTCCGCCGGCCGACGCCGGATGGAGACTGGTCGCAGCAGCGGCTTTACCCCTGAGCGGCGGCAGTCGTCCCGTTTGAGCCAATTGACACGGCGGGCCGTTGAAATTGTAAGCTAACGGCCGAGCGCGTCTTGACGCGTCAAGCCGTACCTGCGCACATCCCGCCATGCCAAATTCGGTCACGGAAATCGCGCCCCGCGCGCACCATGCTGCTGACGGGCGCGAGCCGCGGCATCGGCCACGCCACCGTCAAGCGGTTCTCGGCGGCCGGCTGGCGGGTGATCACCTGCTCGCGCCACGCCTTCCCGGAGAACTGCCCGTGGGAGATGGGGCCGGAGGACCACATCCAGGTCGATCTCGCCGACGCCGACGAACACGGCCGAGGCGATCGCCGAGATCAAGCAGCCGGCTCGAGGGCGGGCATGCTCGACGCGCTCGTCAACAATGCCGGCATCTCGCCCAAGGGACCCGGCGGCTCGCGCCTGGGCACCATCGAGACCGCCATCGCGGACTGGCAGAGGGTGTTCCAGGTCAACTTCTTCGCGCCCGTCATGCTGGCGCGCGGCCTGATGGACGAGCTGAAGGCCGCCAAGGGCTCCGTGGTGAACGTGACGTCGATCGCCGGCTCGCGCGTGCATCCCTTCGCGGGCGCGGCCTATGCGACGTCGAAGGCGGCGCTGGCGGCGCTGACGCGCGAGATGGCGGCCGATTTCGGCCCGCACGGCATCCGCGTCAACGCGATCTCGCCCGGCGAGATCGACACCGCCATCCTCTCGCCCGGCACGGACAAGATCGTGGCGCAGATCCCGATGCGCCGGCTCGGCACGCCGGAGGAGGTCGCCAAGGCGATCTATTTCCTCTGCACCGACCAGTCGAGCTACGTCCACGGCGCGGAAATCCACATCAATGGCGGCCAGCACGTCTGAGCAGGCCGTCGACGGCGGAACGGCCGACCCACGGCTCTATCCGGCGCGGCCGTTCCTGGCAGCCAGCGTCGCCGTGTTCCGCGAGGGCCGGGTGCTGCTCGCGACGCGCACCAAGCCGCCCTCCAACCTGCTGTTCTCGCTGCCGGGCGGTCTCGTCGAGGTCGGCGAGACGCTGGAGGAGGCCGCCTTGCGCGAACTGCGACGAGGAGGTCGGCGTAGCCGCCGACATCGTCGGCTTCGCCGGCCATGTCGAGGTCATCGAGCGGGACGGCGAAGGCCGCGTGATCAGGCATTTCGTGGTCAACGCCTTCGCGGCGCACTGGATTTCCGGCGAGCCCACACCCGGACCCGAGGCCGGCGAGGTGCGCTTCGTGGACCCTGCCGAGATCGGCGACGCTGCCCACGACGCCGGGGCTCGCCCGCATCGTCGAGCGCGCGCAGGCGCTGATGCTGGCGTCGCTGGCGGACGCGACGGCGATGAGCGCGCGAGGGCTGACCCGATGGGCCATCCTGGCGCTGACGTCAGCGGCGCTTGCGCTGCTCCGCACGCAGCGCAGGCCCAGTTCTGCTGGCCCTGGCAGAAGCGCGCGCCGCCTCCGCCGCCCGCGCCCGCAGCCAGGCCAGCCCGTGCAGCCGAGCCAGCCCGCGCGGCCCCGGCCCGCGCCGCCCAAGCCCGCCGCGCCGAAGCCTGGCGAAGCGGCCAAGCAGGTCGAGCAGCCCGAACCGCCGCCCCCACCCTACGAGCCGCAATTGCTGCGGCTTTCCGAGATCATGGGCGCGCTCGCCTTCCTGCGCCCGCTCTGCGGCAGCAAGGACGAGGACGAATGGCGCGGCCGCATGACGCGGCTCATCGACGCCGAAGCCTCGACCCAGCCGCGCAAGGAGCGGCTCGCCGGCGCCTACAACCGCGGCTACCGCGAATATGCCCAGACCTACCGGGTCTGCACGCCGTCGGCGCAGTTGATCATCACGCGCTTCCTCGACGAAGGCGGCAAGCTGGCGCGGGAATTGTCGAGCCGGTACGGGGGCTGAGGCTTAGATTCGACGACTCACTACGCTACTCGATCGCATATTGTTCCGATCAGATCTGGAGCGGACATGTGGGCTACGAGATGGCTCTCAACAGGTCCCTGTGCGTCTGCGACAACGAGCCGCCAACAATCGGTCGGAGATCTGACTCACCGGGGTCGCATGCATGCTTGGAGGTGGGGATTGTGTCAGCAACCGGCAAGGTACTGCGGCATCTCTGGAACCGGAAACACTGCATTCTCCTACAGCGTCTCGACGAAGCGCACGGCCTCACCGGTCGAGGGCGTGACGAGTTCGCCGTCCCACATCACCCTGTCGCCCCGCACGAACGTGCCGACCGGCCAGCCGGTGACCGAACGCCGTCATAGGGCGTCCAGCCGCATTTGGAGGCGATCCAGCCGTTCGTGATCGTCTCGCGGCGCTTCAGGTCGACGATCGTCAGGTCGGCGTCGTAGCCGACGGCGATGCGGCCCTTGCGGGCCATGCCGAAGATGCGCGCGGGCCGGCGCTGGTGAGGTCGACGAACCGCTCCAGCGACAGGCGGCCGGCGTTGACATGGTCGAGCATGATCGGCACCAGCGTCTGCACGCCGGTCATGCCCGAGGGCGAATCCGGGTAGGTCTTCGCCTTCTCCTCCAGCGTATGGGGCGCGTGGTCGGAGCCGAGGACGTCGACGATGCCCTGCTCCAGCCCCCACCAGATGCCGGCGCGGTGCGCCGCGTCGCGGACGGGCGGGTTCATCTGCGCCAGCGTGCCGAGGCGGCGATAGGCAGTCGGGCGCCGGCGAGCGTCAGGTGATGCGGCGTCGCCTCGACGGTCGCGACGTCCTTGTGGCCGGCGAGGAACACCATCTCCTCCGCCGTCGAGATGTGCAGCACGTGGATGCGCGCGCCGGTCTCATGGGCGATCGCGCACCAGCCGCTCGGTGCACCGCATGGCGGCCTCCGCGCGAGCGCCAGACCGGGTGCGAGCGTGGGATCGCCCGCGACCCGCAGGTCCTTGCGCGCGCGCAGCATCTCCTCGTCCTCGGAGTGGAAGGCGGCGCGCCGGCGCGTCTGGCGCAGGACGGCGGCGACGCCGGCGTCGTCCTCCACCAGCAGCGAGCCGGTGGACGAGCCCATGAACACCTTGATGCCGGCCGCGCCGGGCAGGCGCTCGAGGTCGCGCAGTTCGCCGATGTTCTCGTGCGTGCCGCCGACCCAGAAGGCGAAGTCGCAGTGCATGCGGTCCGTGCCGCGGCGGATCTTGTCGGCCAGCGCCTCGGGCGTGGTCGTCTCGGGCTTGGTGTTGGGCATCTCGAAGACGGCCGTGACGCCGCCCATCACGGCCGCGCGCGAGCCGCTCTCGAGGTCTTCCTTGTGGTCGAGGCCCGGCTCGCGGAAATGGACCTGGGTGTCGATGACGCCGGGCAGGACGTGCAGGCCCGTCGCAGTCGACGCGCTGGCCGGCCGAGGCGCGGGAGAGATCGCCGATGGCCGCGATCGCGCCGCCGCGGATGCCGACGTCGCGGATGCCGCTCGCCGTCCTGGTTGACCACCGTTCCGCCGGAGAGGACAACGTCGTAGGTCTCGGCCATGGCGTACTCCCGCGCGTTCGTGCCTTGATGCGTGACCAAGGCGCGGCATACGTAAGCCGGGGCGCTCAGCGCAAGCCGGGCCATCGCGGAAAATGGAGTTTCATCATGCCGTCCGCCCTTCTCGCCGACCGCGGCGTCGTCCGCGTCGCGGGCGAGGACGCGCGTTCGCTTCCTCGACGGGCTCGTCACCAGCGACATGGACAAGGTGGCGGTCGACAAGGCCCGCTACGCCGCGCTGCTGACGCCCGCAGGGCAAGATCCTGTTCGACTTCATCGTCGCGGAGGCCGATGGCGAACAAGGCGGCGGCTTCCACCTCGATGCCCCGCTCGCGCTCGCGGCCGACCTCGCCAAGCGGCTCGGCTTCTACAAGCTGCGCGCCAAGGTGACGGTGGAAAACATCTCGGAGACGCTAGGCGTGGTCGCCGCCTGGGGCGAGGACCGCGCCACGGAAGCGAGCGGCGTCGTCTATGCCGACCCGCGCCACCCGGCGCTCGGCGACAGGATCATCGCGTGCCGCGCACGGACTGCGAGACGCTGGCGACCGGCCCCGGCGGAGAGCTATCACGCGCACCGGATCGCGCTCGGCGTGCCCGAGGGCGGCAAGGACTTCGCCTTTGGCGACGCCTTCCCGCACGAAGCCGACATGGACCAGCTCGGCGGCGTCGATTTCGACAAGGGCTGCTATGTCGGCCAGGAGGTCGTGTCGCGCATGCAGCATCGCGGCACGGCGCGCACGCGCATCGTGCCGATCGTGTTCCGCGACGGCGTCTCGCCGCCCGAGGGCACCGAGGTGATGGCCGACGGCAAGGCCGCCGGGCGCATCGGCTCCGTCGCGCCGGGCGGCCGGGCGCTCGCCATGCGTGCGGCTCGACCGGATCGAGGACGCCCTGGCCGGCGGCGGCACGCTGGAAGCAGGCGGCCTGGCCTTCGATCTCGTCAAGCCCCGATTTCGCCCGCTTCGCCTTTCCCGGCGATGCCGCTAAATCAGGACCATGAGCGAAGCGATCCTGAAGCCCGACCTGATCCACCATCCCGACGGGAAAGCCCGCTGCCCCTGGCCGGGGACGGACCCGCTCTACGTCGCCTATCACGACACCGACTGGGGCGTGCCGGAGTTCGACGACCGGGCGCTGTTCGAGAAGCTGCTGCTCGACGGCTTCCAGGCCGGGCTCTCCTGGATCACCATCCTGCGCAAGCGCGACAATTTCCGCGCGGCGTTCGACGGTTTCGATGCCGAGATCATGGCGCGCTACAGCCCGAAAAGCTGGATGCGCTGATGGGCGACGCCGGCATCGTCCGCAACCGCGCCAAGATCGACGCATCCGTGCGCAGCGCGCGGGCCTATCTCGACATCATGGAAGACAGGGCTGTTCTCGCAGTTCATCTGGGAGCTTCGTGGACGGCCGCCCGGTGCAGAACGACTTCCGATGACCCGCGCGACGTCCCGGCCGAGACGGACGCATCGCGCAAGCTGTCCAAGGCGCTGAAGCAGGCGGGGTTCAACTTCGTCGGCCCCACCATCGTCTACGCCTTCATGCAGGCGGTGGGCATGGTCAACGACCACCTCGTCGGCTGCTTCCGCCACGAGGAGGTGAAGGCCCTGGGCAAGGCGCTTTAGCGATGGCCCGCGAGACGCGCGCCCCGCGCCTGGCAGCGCATGCTGTCGGGCCGCCGGCTCGACCTGCTCGACCCCTCCCCGCTCGACATCGAGATCGAGGACATCGCGCACGGCCTCGCCCGCGTCGCGCGCTGGAACGGGCAGACGCGGGGCAGCCACATCTACTCGGTGGCGCAGCATTCGCTGCTGGTGGAGCAGATCGCGGCGGCTCGCGCGGCCGGGCCTCGGCCGCGAATGGCAGCTCGCCGTCCTCCTGCACGACGCGCCGGAATACGTCATCGGCGACATCATCTCGCCGTTCAAGGCGGTGCTCGGCGACGGCTACAAGGGCGTGGAGAAGCGGCTGCTGGCCGCCATCCACCTGCGCTTCGGCCTGCCGCGTGACCCTGCCCAAGCCGCTGACGACGCTTGGCCAAGACCGCCGACCGCGCCGCCGCCTTCCTCGAAGCGACGCGCCTCGCCGGGCTTCGCGCAGGACGAGGCCCTGCGCTTCTTCGGGCGGCCCTGCGCCGTGCCGCACGACATCGCCGAGACCTGATCGAGCCGTGGAGCGCCGATGAGGCGAAGACACGGTTCCTGGCGCGGTTCGCCGAGATCGAAAGTGACGCTCCGCCCGTGCAGACGCAGGCGGGTTGACCTATATTCGCCTGAAGCACGCCTTGGACAGGCGTGAATCCCTTCGTTGCATTCCGCAGACCGCTGCCGAAAGACCCTTGCCATGCCCGCCATCCACGTCACGCCCCTCTCGCGCCTGCACGAGACGGTCGAGGCCATCGGCGCGAGCCATGTCGTCACGCTGATCAACGCGACCACCGCCGGTCGAGCGGCCCGCCGCGCATCGAGGCCGACCGGCATCTCTTCATCGGCGTCAGCGACATCGTCGAACCGCAGGACGGCCACATCCTGCCCGGCGAGGACCATGTCGAGCGGCTGCTGGCCTTCGCCGGCACCTGGGACCGGCAGCGCCCGATGCTGATCCATTGCTGGGCCGGCATCAGCCGCTCCACCGCGGCGGCCTTCATCACGCTCTGCGCGCTGCGGCCCGAGCGAAACGAGGCGGCGCTGGCGCTGGCGCTGCGCGAGGCGTCCCCGTCCGCGACGCCCGAATGCGCGGCTCGTGGCGGTGGCCGACGACATTCTCGGCCGCAACGGACGCATGGTCGACGCCATCGCCGCCATCGGGCGCGGCGCCGACGCCTATCGAGGGAACGCCGTTCCACCTGAAGGTCGACTGAGCGTTCATGGCGCGCGCGCATCCCGAAACGCCGATCGAGATCGGCCTTGCGGCCGCCGTCGTGGCCGTGGAGGCGAACGCGCCGCGCATCCTCACCGCGCGCATGGCCGGCGACGACCTCGCCGGGCTGCCGTCGGGCAGCTTCGATCCGCTGCTCCACCGCACGCTCGATATCGGCCTGCGCGACTTCGTGACCGAGCAGACCGGCCTTTCCCTCGGCTATGTCGAGCAGCTCTACACGTTCGGCGACCGCGGCCGGAACGCGACGCCGGGCGACGAGGTCCCGCACGTCGTCTCGATCGGCTACCTCGCGCTGACGCGCATGGGCGCGGAACAGGGCGGCAAGCTGCCGGCCGGAGCGCGGTTTCGCGGCTGGTACGAGTTTATCCCGTGGGAGGACTGGCGCGGCGGCCGGCCCGCCATCCTCGAACGCACGATCTGGCCGGCCCTCTCCGCATGGGCCGGGGATCGGGATGCCGACGCCGCCGAGGGCGCGCGCCGGCCGCTGTCGCGCGCCGAGCGCGTGCGCCTCTGCTTCGGGTTCAGCCCGGCGCAGGCAGGAACGATCCCGGCGACGAGGTCTGGGACGAGGAGAAGGTGCTGGAGCGCTACGAGCTGCTCTACGAAGCGGGCCTGCTCGAGGAAGCCCGCCGCGACGGCCGCCCCGCCGCCCTGGCCCGCGCCGAGCTTCCCCGGCTCGGCGAGCCGATGCGCTTCGACCACCGCCGCATCCTCGCCACGGCGATGGGCCGGCTTCGCGCCAAGCTGAAATACCGCCCCGTAGTCTTCGAACTGCTGCCGCCCGTCTTCACGCTCACGACATTGCAGCGCACGGTGGAGGCGATCTCCGGCCAGCACCTGCACAAGCAGAATTTCCGCCGGCTGGTGGAAAGCACGGCTCTGGTGGAGCCCACCGGCGAGACCGTCACGACCGGCGGCCGCCCCGCCGCCCTGTTCCGCTTCCGCCGCGAAGTCGTGCAGGAACGCCCCGCACCCGGGCTGAGGCTGGGCGCGCGGGGGTACGCCTGGCTCGCAACCTCCGCTGGCACCGCCAAGCTCGCGACGATAGCATCCCGCGGATTCGTCGCTTGGGCATCAGGGCGGGCATCGATCCATGGATTTCGCGTTCCTCATCGTCGCCGCCCTTGCGATCCCGGTGCTGGGGCTGGTGGCCTTCTTCCGGACGCTCTCGATGGGCAAGCGCATCCGGGTGCTCGAGACACGGCTGCATTTCATCGAAACCCGGCTCGCGATGGGCGTGGATATCTCGGGGCAGGCAGTCTCTGGGCAGGCAAGCTCGCCTCCGGAAGCTGGCGCGACCGCGAAGCACCTCCCGGCGGCGAGCCTTCCGTGCCGGAGGCCACCCCCGAAACCGCCGGGCAGCAAGAGATCTCAGGCGCGCCGGGACCGGGAACCGGAACCCCGCCGGATACGGAACCGCCGCCGGAGGGCATGGCCGTCCCCGAGGCCGAACCGCTTCGCCCCGCCGCCCGGACGCAGTCCTTCGAGGAACTGATCGGCACGCGCTGGGCCGTGTGGCTCGGCGGCCTGGCGCTGGGCCTCGGCGGGCTGTTCCTGGTGCGCTATTCGATCGAGCAGGGCTGGTTCGGCCCCGGTGCGCGGATCGCGGCGGGCGCGCTGTTCGCGACTGGCCCTGCTCGCCGTCGGCGAGTGGATGCGCCGCCGCGAGATGCCGCAGGCGACGCTGGCGCGGCATTCCGCAGGCGCATATTCCGTCCGTGCTGACGGCGGCGGGCACGCTGACGCGCCTTCGGCACGGTCTACGCCGCCCATGCGCTCTACGGCATGATCGGACCGGCCACCGCCTTCGTGCTGCTGGGCGCGATCGGCATCGCGACGATGGCCGCGGCGGCCCTGCACGGCCCTGCCTTGGCCGGGTTCGGGCTCGTCGGCTCCTTCGCCGCGCCGGTGCTGGTGTCGTCCAACAACCCGCAGCCCTGGCCCGTGCTGTTCTACCTGCTCGTCGTCGCCGCCTCGGCCTATGCGCTGGCGCCAATCTGCGCGGGTGGCTCTGGCTGGCCCTGGCCGCCGCAAGCGGCGCGGCGCTCTGGTGCGCGGCCTTCATCTTCGCCGTGCATGGCGATCGAGGGCGCCGTGCATGACGCAGATCGCGCTGCAGGCAGCCCTCGCCGCGCTCGCGTTCGGGCTCCTGCCGTACCGGCACACGGCGGAAGACGAGAAGCCGGCCTACGACATTCCGGCGCTCGGCCGTGCTCGGCGCCTTCGCGCTGCTGGCCATCGTCGAATTCGGGGATGGCAGGCTCGGCGCGGGCCGTCCGGTATTGGCGGGGGTCATGCTCGCCATCCTGCTGGGCACGGCCCTGCGCATCGACCCCGGTGGCGGGAGCCGGGCTGATGGGTGCGGCCGTCGCCGCCGCGGCGCTGGCCTTGCTGGCCCGTGGCGCGCGAAGCGGCGCGCGGAGGGTGCGCGCGTCCTGCCCGGCGCGGTGGCGACGCCGCCGCTGCCGGACGCCGTGTTCACGTTCCTCGTCGTCGCGCTGCTGTCGGGCGGCGCGCTCGCGGCAGGCGGCTTGGTCCGCCTCGCGCGCAGTCCGCGCCTCGCCTCGCTCCCGGCCGGCCTCTATGCGGCGCGCCGCCGTGGCCGGCCCGCTGGCGCTGCTCGTCGTGTGCGTGGTGGCGGATCTCGGATTTCGACCGCAGCATCCCCTTCGGCCTCGTGGCCGCGATGGTCGCGCTTGGCTTTACGCGGGGCGACGCTGATGCTGCGCCCGCGCGCGCTCGGAGGAGAACGCCCTCCCCGCATGGCTCGGCTTCGAGGCCTTCGCCGCCGGGGCGCTGGCGCGCTCGCGCTGGGCCTGACCATGGTGCTGGACAGCGTTCGCTCACCGTGGCGCTGGCGCTTGCGGCCGCTCGGCGCGGCCTGGGTGACGACGCGCCAGCCGCTCGGCCTGCTGCGCTATGCCGTCGGCGTCGCTCGGCGTCGTCGTGCTGGGCCGGCTGATCTGGAGCACCACGCTCGTCGCCGGAGACCTCGGCACGACGCCCATCTTCAACTGGCTGCTGTGGGGCTACGGCGTGCCCGCGCTCGCCTTCGGCGCGGCGTCGCGTGGCTGCTGCGGCGGCAGAAGGACGACGAGGTGGTGGCGCTCTGCGAGGGGCTGGCCATCGCGCTTCACCGGCTTCCTGTTCGTCTTCGAGATCCGCCATGCCGTCACCGGCGGCGGTCGATCGCCAGGACGCCCGAGCCATCTCGAGGTCGGGCTGCAGGTCTTCGCCGGGCTGATCTTCGCCATCGTGCTGGTGCGGCCTGGAAGCCGTGCGGCGCAGCATGGTGCTGCTCGTGGCAGCTACGTCTTCGGCGGCCTGGCGCTGGCCGGCGGCGTCGCGGGCCTTGCGTTCGGCGTCAACCCGCTGCTCGACGCGCGGCGAGCCGGTCCTGGGCGGCGCGATCTTCAACTCGCTGCTGCTCGCCTATCTCGCTGCCCGCGCTTGCCGCCTTCGCGCTGGCCTGGATCGCGCGCGGACGCGGCCGCGCTGGTCTTCGTGCTGGCGCGCTGCCGCGCTCGGCTTCGCTGCTGCAGTTTGCTGTGGATGGTGCTGGAGATCCGCCACCTCTTCCAGGGGCCGGCTGATCGGGCTCTGGCCGCTCGACGTCGGACGCCGAGTTCTACACCTACTCGGCGGTGTTCCTCGTCATCGGGCTCGTGCTGCTCGCCTACGGCATCCTGCGCGGCTCGCGCGTGGCGCGGCTGGTATCGGCGGTCTACATCCTGCTCGCCGTGGTGAAGGCGTTCCTGTTCGACATGGCAGGGCTGACGGGCGCCTACCGGGCCCTCTCCTTCATCGGGCTCGGCCTCGTGCTCGTCGGCATCGGCCTCGTCTACCAGAAACTGGTGTTTGCCGGCCCGTGCCGGCACGGCCCAGCCGGCGGACCGAGCCTCGCCGCACCGGACCTGAGGCGCGACCGCGCCCCAGGCGTGCCGTCGGGCCGACGGCGCTGAGCTCAGAGGCCGAGCACGCTCTCGGCGCTGACATGAAGGCGAGGCCGTGCGCCTCGGCGACGGGCTCGCAGGTCACCTTGCCGTCGTGGCACGTTGAGGCCCGCGCGCAGGTGCGGGTCGTCGGCGAGCGCCTTGCGCCAGCCCTTGTCGGCAAGCGCCAGCGTGAAGGGCAGCGTCACGTTGTTCAGCGCGAAGGTCGAGGTGCGGGCCACCGCGCCCGGCATGTTGGCGACGCAGTAGTGCACGACGTTGTCGACCACGTAGGTCGGGTCGGAATGCGTGGTGGCGTGCGAGGTCTCGCAGCAGCCGCCCTGGTCGATGGCGACGTCGACGATGACCGAGCCCGGCTTCATCGTCTTCAGCATGTCGCGCGTGACCAGCTTGGGCGCGGCGGCGCCGGGGATCAGCACGCAGCCGATCAGGAGGTCGGCCCGCTTGACCAGTTCGCGGATGCGCGTCGCGGGTCGAGAAGATGGTGCGCACGCCCGTGCCGAACTGCGTGGCGAGGCGGCGCAGCACGTCGGCCGAGCGGTCGACCACGGTGACGTTGGCGCCCATGCCGAGCGCGATCGTCGCGGCATGGGTGCCCGAGACGCCGCCGCCGAGGATGATGACCTCCGCCGCCGGAACGCCGGGAACGCCGCCGAGCAGGATGCCGCGGCCGCCCGCCGCCTTCTCCAGGCAATGCGCGCCGACCTGCGGCGCGAGCCGGCCGGCCACCTCCGACATCGGCGTCAGCAGCGGCAGGCCGCCGGTGGGCGAGGTCACGGTCTCGTAGGCGATGCAGGTCGCGCCGGAGGCGACGAGGTCGCTGCGTCTGCTCGGCGTCGGGCGCGAGGTGGAGATAGGTGAACAGCACCTGCCCGGGGCGCAGCATGCGTGCGCTCGTCCGGCAGCGGCTCCTTCACCTTCACGACCATGTCCGCCTTGCGCGAAGATGGTCGTCGGCGTCGGCGACGATGGTTCGCGCCCGCGGCGCTGTAGTCGGCATCGGGGATGCCCGAGCCCAGGCCGGCGCCCGCCTCGCACGAGCACCTCGTGGCCGTGGTGGACGAGCTCGGCGACCGAGGACGGCACGAGGCCGACGCGGTATTCGTGGTTCTTGATCTCCTTGCGGCACACCGACGCGCATGGGATCCTCCCTGGATTTCAGCCTGACGGCGAGTCTAGCGCGCCGGCCGGGCGCTTCACGCTAATATTGGGCTTCGCTTGCGCTCGATCGTCGCATAAACTGCGACCAAACCATGTCATGGAGCGCAAGCTATGCGAACGATCGAGCTGGACGCGCGCGATCGTGCCATCCTCGACCCTGCTGCAGCAGGACGGGCGCATCACCAACGCGGATCTCGCCGACAAGGTGAACCTGTCCGCCTCCGCCTGTCTGCGCCGGGTCAAGCTCCTGGAGGAATCCGGGCTCGTGAAGGGCACGGTCATGCTGCTCGACGAGGCCGCCGCCGGGCTTGCCGGGCACGGCGTTCGTGTTCGTCACGCTGGACCAGCAGGGCCGCCAGAGCCTCGACGCGTTCGAGGCCGCCGTGGCGCGCCACCCGGAGATCCTGGAATGCTACCTGCTGGCAGGGACGGCCGATTACCTGCTGCGCGTCGTCTTCGCCGACACGGCCGATTTCGAGCGCATCCACCGCAACGCGCTCACCACCCTGCCCGGCGTGGTGCGCGTGCAGTCCACGCTGGCGCTGCGCACGGTGAAGCGGACGACCGCGCTGCCGGTGTAGGGGCATCGCGGCTTGCATCCGGCGTGATCCCGCCCGATAAAGCGGTCCGCCGATCCATGTCCCGTGCGTGAATCGCAAGCCTTCCCGTTATCCAAGACCTTCCGCGTCGCATCTGAGCCGGAGCAGCCCGTTGTCAGAACCCCAGGACGCCTCTTCCAGCTCCTGCCGCCCTGCCGAAATCGCAGCCATGCCCTTCGAGAAGGCGCTGGCCGAACTCGAGCAGATCGTCAATCGCCTCGAGCGCGGCGACGTGGCGCTTGAGGAATTCGCTCGCCATCTATGCGCGCGGCGAGGCGCTGAAGGCGCATTGCGAGGCGCTGCTGCGCAGGCCGAAGCCGCGATCGAGAAGATCACGCTCGGCCCCGACGGCCAGCCGCGCGGGACGTCGAGCCGCTCGACGTGGAGCGCTGAACGGGCTCACCGCCTCCGATCGATGCGACGACCCGCATGGCCCGTGCCTCAATCGCTGCCGCAACCTCCGCCTAATTGCCGAGCATGACTTTTCTGGTGTAACGGTGCGCCGCATATGGACGGGAGAGCCGTCCAGAATGGGCCATGATGACCAGACCTACGAAAACGCCCCTCCTCGACACGATCGACACCCCGGCCGACCTGCGCCGGCTGGACGCGCATCGACCTGCGGCAGGTGGCCGACGAGCTGCGCGCCGAGACGATCGACGCCGTGTCGGTGACCGGCGGGCATCTCGGCGCGGGGCTCGGCGTGGTCGAGCTCACGGTGGCCCTGCACTACGTGTTCGACACGCCGCGACGACCGGCTGATCTGGGATGTCGGCCACCAGGCCTATCCGCACAAGATCCTGACCGGCCGGCGCGACCGCATCCGCACGCTGCGCCAGGGCGGCGGGCTTTCCGGCTTCACCAAGCGCAGCGAGAGCGAGTACGACCCGTTCGGCGCGGCGCATTCCTCGACCTCGATTTCGGCCGGCCTCGGCATGGCCGTCGCGCGCGATCTCGACGGCGCGACAACAACGTCATCGCCGTGATCGGCGACGGCGCGATGTCGGCGGGCATGGCCTACGAGGCCATGAACAATGCCGGCGCGCTGGATTCGCGGCTGATCGTCATCCTCAACGACAACGACATGTCGATCGCCCCGCCGGTGGGCGCGATGTCGGCCTATCTGTCGCGGCTGCTGTCCGGGCGCACCTACCTGACGCTGCGCGACATCGGCAAGCAGCTCTCCGGCCACCTGCCCAAGCGCCTCGACCGCACCATCACCCGCGCCGTCGAGCACGCCCGCGGCTTCATGACCGGCGGCACGCTGTTCGAGGAGCTCGGCTTCTACTATGTCGGCCCGATCGACGGGCACAATCTCGACCATCTCCTGCCCGTCCTGAAGAACGTGCGCGACGCCCAGACCGGGCCGATCCTGATCCACGTCGTGACGCAGAAGGGCAAGGGCTACGCGCCCGGCCGAGGCAGTCCGCCGACAAGTATCACGGCGTCAACACCTTCGACGTCATCACCGGCGCGCAGGCCAAGCCGAAGGCGAACGCCCCCGCCTACACCCAGCGTCTTCGCCGAGAGCCTGATCCGCGAGGCGCGCGAGGACGACAAGATCGTCGCCGTCACCGCGGCCATGCCGTCGGGCACGGGCGTCGACCTCTTCGGCCGCGAGTTCCCGACGCGCACCTTCGACGTCGGCATCGCCGAGCAGCACGCCGTGACCTTCGCCGCCGGCCTGGCGACCGAGGGCTACAAGCCGTTCTGCGCGATCTACTCGACCTTCCTGCAGCGCGCCTACGACCAGGTGGTCCACGACGTCGCCATCCAGAACCTGCCGGTGCGCTTCGCGATCGACCGCGCCGGCCTCGTGGGCGCCGACGGCCCGACCCATGCCGGCTCCTTCGACGTCGCCTATCTCGGCTGCCTGCCGAACATGGTGATCATGGCCGCCGCCGACGAGGCCGAGCTGACGCACATGGTGGCGACCGCCGCCGCCTACGATCGACGGCCCCATCGCCTTCCGCTATCCGCGCGGCGAGGGCGTCGGCGTCGACATGCCGGACGCGCGGCGTTCCGCTGGAGATCGGCAAGGGCCGCGTCGTGCGCGAGGGATCGCGCGTCGCGCTGCTCTCGCTCGGCACGCGGCTCGCCGAATGCCTGAAGGCGGCCGAGGAGCTCGATGGCGCTGCGGGCTGCTCGACCACGGTCGCCGACGCGCGCTTCGCCAAGCCGCTCGACACGGAGCTGGTCGACCGGCTGGCGCGCGAGCACGAGGTGCTGATCACCGTCGAGGAAGGCTCGATCGGCGGCTTCGGCTCCTTCGTGCTGCAGCATCTGGCCGAGGCCGGCCTGCTGGACGGCGGCCTGCGCGTGCGCTCGATGGTGCTGCCCGACAGCTTCATCGACCACGACAAGCCCGAGAAGCATGTACGCCTAGGCCGGCCTCGACGCCAAGGGCATCGTCGCCAAGGTGCTGGACACGCTGGGCGCCGAAGCCGCCAAGCCCTCCGTCGCCGTGGGCGGGAAGGTCGTCGCCGGCAAGGGCGTGGCCGGCAAGAGCGTCGCCAACAAGGCCTGAACGTCCGGGCGATCAATGCGGCTGCTTCGGCCGGTGCAAGCGGTGTGGCCGCGCTCCCGGCCCTCGATGACCCCGTAAGCCACGCGCGACTTGTCTTGCCGTCTGGCGCACGAGTGATAAGAGCCCGCGCATGAGCTTGAACGAAGCATGAGCCTGACCGAACGCGCCGACACCGCCCTCGTCAGGCGGGGGTTTTTCGAAAGCCGCGCCAAGGCGCAGGAGGCGATAGCGGCTGGGCTCGTCAGCGCCGACGGCGCCGTGGTGCGCAAGGCTTCGCAAGGCATTCCGGCCAACGCCGAGATCAGCGCACAGCAGCCCTATCCCTGGGTGTCCAGGGGCGGGCTGAAGCTCGCTGCGGCACTGGCGAGTTTCGGCTACGACCCCGCCGGACGCACCTGCCTCGATATCGGCGCGTCCACCGGCGGCTTCACGCATGTTCTGCTGTCGTCTGGCGCGGCACGCGTGTTCGCGGTCGATGTCGGCCACGGGCAGTTGCACGGGAGCTTGATCGGCGATCCCCGCGTGATCTCCATGGAGGGGCGCGACGCGCGCTCCATCACGCCGGACGATCTTTCCGAGCCTCCCACTCTTGTCACCTTCGATGTCAGCTTCATTCCGCTGAAGCTCGTCCTCCCCGCGATCCTGCCGCTCGCAGCCCGGGATGCTGCGATGGTGGCGCTGATCAAGCCGCAGTTCGAGGCGGGGCGGGCACATGTGCGCAAGGGCATCGTGCAAGGATCCAGCCGTGCATGCGGCGGTCTGCGACGACATCGCGAACCTCGTGACCAGCCTGGGCTGGACCGTGGACGGCGTTATCCCCTCGCCCGTGCCGGGCGGCGACGGCAACCGCGAGTTCCTCATCGGCGCGCGGCGGGGCGTGTTTTCCGGCAGCCGCTAGAAGGCTGTGGCATGCGGCCGCGCGATTTGCTGCCCGCTTCGCGTGAAAACCCGCTAGAAGGCCCCGATGATCGAACATCTCTCCATTTCCCGCCTCGGCCAGCGCGGCGACGGCGTCGCCGAGACGCCTCAGGGGCCCGTCTTCGTGGCCGGCGCCGTGCCCGGCGATACCGTCACCGCTCAGGTGGACGGCGATCGCGGCCGCCTGATCGCGGTGGACGTCCCCTCCCCCGACCGCGCCGCGCCGTTCTGCCCGCTTTTCGGCCGGTGCGGCGGCTGCGCGACGCAGCACATCGGGCCGAAGCTTTACTCGGCCTGGAAGCGCGAAGCGGTCGTGAACGCGATGCGCCATGCCGGGATCGACGCGACAATCGATCCGCTGGTCGAGGCCCATGGCGAAGGCCGCCGCCGCGTCACCTTCCACGTCCGCCGCGTGCCGGGTGAAGGCAAGCCGGTCATCGAGACGGGCTTCATGGCCGCGCGCTCGCATGACATCGTCATCGTCGAGGCCTGCCCGCTCCTGACGCCGGGGCTCGCCCGCGCGCCACAGGTGGCGCACGCCATCGGCGAGGCGCTGGCCGGCTCATCAAAGCCGCTGGACGTGCAGGTCACGGATACCGAAGGCGGCCTCGATGTCGACGTGCGCGGCCACGGCCCTGCCTCGCCCTCCGCGCGGCGCAGCCTCGCGCTGCTCGCCAACCAGCTCGATCTCGCCCGCCTCTCCATGCACGGCGATGTCATCGTGGAGCGGCGCACGCCCTCGGTGAAGATCGGCAAGGCGCTCGTCGTGCCTCCACCCGGCGGCTTTCTGCAGGCCACCAGGGCCGGCGAGGATGCCCTGGGTGACCTCGTGACGAGCGGCGTGGGCAAGGCCAAGATGGTCGCGGACCTCTTCGCCGGGGTCGGCACGCTGGCGCTGCGGCTCGCCGAGAAGGCGACCGTCCATGCGGTCGAGTCGGAAGGCGCGGCGATGCTGGCGCTGGACCGCGCCGTCCGCCAGACGCAGGGGCTGCGCACCGTCACCATCGAGACGCGCGACCTGTTCCGCCGTCCGCTGCTCGGGCCGGAACTGGCCCGCTTCGACGCTGTCGTGTTCGATCCGCCGCGCGCGGGCGCCGAGGCGCAGGCGAAGTACCTGGCCGAATCGTCCGTTCCGGTCGTCGTGGCGGTATCGTGCAACGCGTCGACCTTCGCGCGCGACGCAGCCCTGCTCATCGGCGGCGGCTACACGCTTGCGCGCGTCACGCCGGTCGATCAATTTCTGCATTCCGCCCATGTCGAGCTCGTGGGCGTATTCGAGAAGAAACAGGCGAAGAAGCGCCGCTTCACGCTGGGATAGCCAGCACGCTGGCCGGAAGACCGGGATGACGACGCCCGAGGGATCGACGCCGATGAACAAGCCTGTTGCCCCCTCCTCCGCCGACGTCGCGGCCCGCCTCGCCGCCATCGTGGGCGAGCGCTACGTGCTCACCGGCGAGCAGGACATGGCGCCGCATCTGGTCGAATGGCGCGGGCTGTACAAAGGCCGCGCCCGGGCCGTCGTGAAGCCTGCGAACACGCAGGAGGTGTCCGCGATCATGGCGCTTGCCAGCCGCGAGGGCCTGAAGATCGTGCCCCAGGGCGGCAATACCAGCCTTGTCGGCGGCAGCATCCCGTTCGACGGCGGCGACGAGGTCGTGCTGTCGCTCTCGCGCATGGACCGCATCCGCGAGGTCGATCCGCTCTCCGACAGCATGACCGTGGAAGCCGGCGTGACGCTGCTGCGCGCGCAGGAGGCGGCCGACGGGGCAGATCGCCTGTTCCCGCTCTCGCTGGCATCCGAGGGCACCTGCACCATCGGCGGCAATCTCGGCACCAATGCCGGCGGCACGGCCGTGCTGGCCTACGGCAACACCCGCGAACTGGTGCTGGGCCTCGAAGTGGTGCTGGCGGATGGCCGCATCTGGAACGGCCTCGGCAAGCTGCGCAAGGACAATACCGGCTACGATTTGCGCCACATCTTCATCGGCTCGGAAGGCACGCTCGGCATCATCACGGCCGCCGTCCTGAAGCTGTTCCCCAAGCCGCAAGGCCGTGGTGACGACGTTCTGCGGCGTCCCCTCGCCTGCCGCCGCGCTCGACCTGCTGGCCCGCGCCAAGGCCAAGGCCGGTTCGGCCGTCACCACCTTCGAGCTGATTCCGCGCTTTGGCATCGACACCGTGGTCATCCACATGGGCTGCCGCGATCCGCTGGCCGGGGTGCACCCCTGGTACGTGCTGATGGAATGGTCCTCGCCCTCCGATACGGGGCTCGAGGATGCGTGCGAGGCCGTGCTGGGCGACGCCATCGAGGCCGGCACCGTTCTCGACGCGACGCTCGCCACGTCGCTCGACCAGCGAAATGGCCTGTGGCGCATCCGCGAGGCGCTGTCGGAGGCGCAGGGCTTCGAGGGCGGCTCGATCAAGCACGACATCTCGCTGCCGCTGGCGCGCGTGCCCGAGTTCATCGACGAGGTGAATGCCGCGCTGGGCGAACTGGTCCCCGGATGCCGCCCGCTGCCGTTCGGGCATCTCGGGGACGGCAATCTGCATTTCAACGTCACGCAGCCGGTCGGGGCGGACAAGGCCGCCTTCCTGGCGCGCTGGAGCGAGGTGAACGCCCTCGTTCACGGCTATGTCGCCCGTTACCATGGCTCGATCTCGGCGGAGCACGGCATCGGCCGCATGAAGCGCGACCTGCTGCCCCAGTTCAAGGACCCCGTCGCGCTGGAGCTCATGCGCGCCATCAAGGCGACGCTCGATCCGCAGGGAATCCTGAATCCCGGCAAGGTGTTGTAGCTGATTGCTTGGATTTCGATTCAGCATGCTGAGTTGCTGATTTAAGGCGTTCCGACTTTGAATCAGGTACTTGCCATTTTGATTCAGGTCCGGATCCCGGACCCTGCCAGATGCAAATTCAACAAAGTGAGCCGCTGCGCCGAACGCGCCGCGGCGACTGCACGCTGGCGGCATCGCCGGGCCTAGAACAAGCGCCCCTGCCCGCTGTCGGCATCCTTCGCCGGGCGCTTGCGCGCCTTGCGGGGGCTTGCGGTATCGCCAGCAGCGCCCTCGTTTTCTCCCGCGCCCGAGGCTAGCCCTGCACCCGGTTGTTCGGCTGCTGCCAAGTTTGCGCCCGAGCCCAACCTTGCGCCGGAGCCAAGGTCCACGACCTCGGGCTGAACGACCATCGCGGGCACCGAGCCCTCCACGCTGCGGCGCACGCCGCGTTCCGACATGGGCACGCGGGGGTCGCACGGTTCCATCTGAAGCAGGTCGTCGTCGGCCGGGCGGATGAGCTTCAGCGCATCGGAGGCGTCCTCGCTGCGCGCGTTCAGCCAGGTGTCGAAGTCATCCTGCTCCAGGATCACGGGCATGCGGTCGTGCAGCGCGCTGACCATGCCGCTGGCCATCGTCGTGACGATCAGCGCCGTGTCGATCTCGCCGCCGTCTTGGCCGACATAGGTCTCCCAGAGGCCGGCGAGAGCCATGGGCTGGCCATCCTTGCGGGTGCACAAGCCAGGGCTGCTTCACGCGGCCTTCGCGCCGCCATTCGTAGAAGCCGTCGGCAGGCACGATGCAGCGCCGCCGCCGCACGGCATTGCGGAAGGCGGGCTTGTCCGCCAGCGTCTCGCCGCGCGCGTTGATCAGCAGCGGGAATTCGCGCGGGTCCTTCACCCACGACGGGAATGAAACCCCAGCGCATCAGCTCGAAATGCCGCACGCCGCCGCGCTCGACGACGACGCCGATGGGCTCGGTGGGTGAAACGTTCGTCCTCGGCGGGAAATTGGGCTGCTCCTCGTAGCCGAAGAGCTCGCGCACCTGCCGGGGCGTCGCTGTCAGGGCAAAGCGTCCGCACATGCGCCTGAAGATGGGGGCTCAGAGCCACCGTTTCCAGCGGAAAAACAGATAGGGCAGCAATCCGGCCATCACCATGATGCCGATCGCCATGGGATAGCCGAGGTGCCATTCCAGCTCCGGCATCAGCTTGAAGTTCATGCCGTAGATCGAGGCCACCAGCGTCGGCGGCATGAAGATCACGGCCATGACCGAGAAGAGCTTGATGATGTTGTTCTGCTCGAGGTTGACCAGCCCGAGCGTCGCGTCGAGCAGGAACTGGATCTTCTGCGACTGGAAGGTCGCGTGCTCCTCGAGCGACTGAAGGTCGCGCAGCGTGGTCTTCACCTCCTCGCGGAGCTCGAGCGGCACGCGCGCGGTGCGATAAGCTGACCGACAGGAACAGCAGCACGCGCTCGACGGAGACGAGGCTTTCGCGGATCTTGGAAATGAGGTCGCCGTGCCGCCCAAGCGCGCGCAACGTGTCCTGGAACTCCGAATTGCGGCTTCTTGGGATCCACTTTGATTTCGAAGACGTTGTGCGACAGCTTGTCCAGCCGGGCGCCCGTCATCTGCAGCACGTCGGCCGCGCGGTCGATGATGGCTCTCGAACAGCCCCGCCAGGATCGCCTCGGGCGTCGGCGCGCAGCCATCCGGCCGGGCGATGCGATGCGTGAACATCTGGAACGCCTTGGGCTCGGCGTAGCGCACCGTCACCATGGCCTTTTCGCGCAGGATGAAGGTGATGCCGCTCACTTCGGGATCGACGTCGATGTTGTGGACGACGCGGGCGGTCATGTAGCGCGCGCCCTCCTCCGTGTAGAGCAGCTCGGAGGGCTCGATGTCGCTCATTTCCTCGCGGGTCGGCACGGAGATGCCGAGATATTCCTCCACGATCCGGTCTTCCTGCGGCGTGGGCTCGATCAGGTCGATCCACAGCGCGTCCGGCGGAATGGGCTCGCCCGCGCGCATCACATGCCTGTCGAAGGGACAGGAGCCGGGAGGCGCGCCATTGCTGCGGTGAATGATGATCATGACGGCCTGCTTGTGCTGGACTGCCCGGAAAACACGGGCTTCGCGCTACGTCAAGCACTTCGATGTCGGCACGATGACATCGAATGCCTTCAGGTCCGTGAACATTCACGGGAGTCAATGATCAGGGCAGCGAGCCCGGGACGAATCGCGGCGGCTGGCTGCCGTCCGCATCGGTAAATCCATGCTCGCGGGCGAGGTCGGCCACGAAGAGCGACCGGCCGTTGAGCGCGGCGGTGTCAGGGAGCGCGGCCAGCGCCGCCACGGCCCGGCCGGCATAGAGCGGCGTTTGGGTGGCCTGCTCCGCCATGCCCGCCTCAAGGACGCGCTCGGTCCGCACGAAGCCCGGGGTCAGGTGAACGCTGGCGAGGCCGTGCGGGCCGAGTTCGGCCGCCATGATCTCGGACGCGCGGAGAATTCCCGCCTTGCCGAGATCGTAGAACACGTCGCCGAGCAGCGCGCCCTCCGCGTCGAAGCCGACGGAAACGAACAGCCCACGCCCGGCCGGGATCATCACCGGCGCGAAGGCCCGCGCCGTGGCGAGCAGCGGCATAGGGGCCGGTCCGCATCGCCGTCTCGAAGGGCTGCAGCGAGCGCTCGTGAGAACGGCGTGCCGAAGCGCGATCCATCGGCATAGTTCGCGCCGTCATAGCCCTCGTTGCCGCCCCAGACGGCGCAGGCGACGAGCGAGGGCGCGCCGAAGCGGCGCAGCACCCAGGACGCGAAGTCGTAGAGCGCCCGGGGGTCCGTGTGGTCGCAGACATAGGGGTGGCCTTCGCCGCCGGCGGCCACGACCGCCTCGGCCGCGTCCTCGACGGTCTCGCGAGCGGCCTTCCGTCGCGATAGCCGAACCGCGTCGAGCGGCCGCTGCAGATCACCGTCGCGCCTGCCTCGGCCAGCCCCAGCGCGATGCCGCGCCCGACGCCGCGCGACGCGCCGGCGACGACGCAGACCCGTCCGGCGAGCGGGCGTCCCGTGGTGGAACCCCCGCCGCTCATGCCGCGAAGACGGACCGCGGCGCCGTCGATCGATCCGGCGCCCTCCACGATCTCGCGCTCGAGCGCCGGCGCTTCCGTCGCAAGGTGCTCGGCGAAGAAGCGCGCCGTCACCACGCGCGCGGCGTGGCTCCTGTCGCCTCGTCCGCATCCTCCAAAGAGGATTGCGCGGCCAGCGCCTTCTCGGCCAGCGCCGTGCCGCCCTGCGCCAGGCCGAACAGCTTCAGATAGGGCGTCGCGCCAGCAAGCGCCTCGCCCGGGCGTTCAGCCACGGCGGCCAGCATCCACTCGGTGGCGCGCTCCAGGCTGTCGACGGCCATCGCTCAGCCGGGCCGCGGAATGGCCGAATCCGGGCGCGTTCTGGCGGGTGAGCTTGTCCACGGTCTCGCGCATGCGGCCGATGGCCGCCTTCACCGTCGCGCCGCCCGAAAGCGGCAGTTTGCGCGTGACGAGGTCGATGGCCTGGATGCCGTTCGTGCCCTCGTAGATCGCCGCGATCCGGGCGTCGCGCATGTGCTGCGCCGCGCCGGTTTCCTCGACGTAGCCCATGCCGCCATGGACCTGCACGCCCAGCGAGGCGACCTCGATGCCGATCTCGCGTCGAATAGGCCTTGGCGACGGGCGTCAGCAGCGCGGCCCGCTCGGCCGCCGCCTTGCGCGCCTCGGGCGTCGTCTCGCGGTCCGCCCGGTCCAGCGCCTCGGCCGTGAGATAGCAGATGGCGCGCGCCGCCCGCGTCTGCGCCCGCATGGTCAGCAGCATGCGCTTGACGTCGGGATGGTCGACGATGGGGCTCATGCCGTCGCCGGATGCGCCCGGCGCCCTGCCCTGCCGGCGCTCCTGCGCGAAGGCCAGCGCCTGCTGGTAGGCCCGCTCCGCCACGCCGACGCCCTGCAGGCCGATGCCGAGCCGCGCGTTGTTCATCATCGTGAACATGCAGGCGAGGCCGCGGTTCTCCTCGCCGACGAGCCAGCCGACCGCGCCGCCCTCGTCGCCATACACCATGGTGCAGGTCGGCGAGGCGTGGATGCCGAGCTTGTGCTCGAGGCCGCTGCACCGGACGTCGTTCTGCGCGCCGAGCGTTCCGTCAGCGTTGACGAGGAACTTCGGCACGATGAACAGCGAGATGCCGCGCGTGCCCGGCGGCGCATCGGGAAGGCGCGCGAGCACGAGGTGGACGATGTTGTCGGTCAGGTCGTGGTCGCCATAGGTGATGTAGATCTTCTGCCCGAAGATGCGGTAGCTGCCGTCGCCGCCCGTTCCGCGCGCGAGCGCAGGGCGTTGAGGTCGGACCCCGCCTGCGGCTCGGTGAGGTTCATCGTGCCCATCCACTCGCCGCTGACGAGCTTGGGCAGGTAGACGCGCTTCAGCTCGTCCGAACCGTGGCTGGCGAGCGCCTCGATGGCGCCGGCCGTCAGCAGCGGGCCCCAGCGCGAAGGCGGAACTCGCGGCCGTCCACATGTCGATGCAGGCCGACTGCACCAGGTTCGGCAGGCCCTGCCCGCCATGCTCGACCGGCGCCGCCAGGCCGTTCCAGCCGGCCGCCGCCCATTCCGCGTAGGTCTCCTTCCAGCCCGGCGGCGTGGTGACCTTGCCGTCCCTCAGGACCGAGCCGACCTTGTCGCCGACACGGTTGAGCGGCGCGACCTTATCGGTGGCGAAGCGGCCGGCCTCCTCCAGCACGGCGTCGGCGAGGTCTCCTTCGAGATCAGGCGCAAGCCCGTCCGCGATCAGCCGGTCCAGTCCCGCCACGTGGCGCAGCGTGAACAGGATATCCTCAACCGGCGCGCGATAGGTCATGACGTCTCCTCGTGCCTGCGTTCAACGATTGGCCGCGAGCTTATCCCGCGTGCTAAGGCAGGCCCAATCCGAATTTGGAACGCAATAGTTTTGACATGAACGACCCTTCGTCAACCCGCAACACGCAGCGCCTCGCGGCGGATGCGCAAGGCATCGCCCGGGCGGCGGATCTGCTGCGGGCAGGCAGGCTCGTCGCCTTCCCGACGGAGACTGTCTACGGGCTGGGAGCGGATGCGACCGACGCGCAGGGCCGTGGCCGGCATCTACGCCGCCAAGGAGCGCCCGAGCTTCAACCCGCTCATCGCGCACCTGCCCGATGTCGATGCCGCGCTGGCGCAAGGGCGTTTCGGACCGCTCGCGCAGAAGCTCGCGCGCGCCTTCTGGCCGGGCCCGCTGACGCTGGTCGTGAACAAGAGCGATGCCTGCCGCGTGGCCGATCTCGCCACGGCGGGCCTGGACAGCGTTGCGCTGCGCGTGCCCGCTCATCCCGTCGCGCAGGAACTGCTCCGGCAGGCGGGACGGCCCATCGCCGCGCCTTCCGCCAACCGGTCGGGACGCGTGAGCCCCACGAGCGCCGCCCATGTGCTGGCGGACCTCGACGGCCGCATCGACGCCGTGCTCGACGGGGGATCGACCCAGGTCGGGCTCGAATCGACCATCGTGTCCTGCCTCGGCGACGAGCCGCTGCTGCTGCTGCGTCCCGGCGGCGTGCCGCGGGAGGCGATCGAGCGCCTGCTTGGCCGCCCGCTCGAGGTAGCGCCGGAGGAGACCGGCAGCGAGCACCGGCCGCTTGCGCCGGGCATGCTCGCCTCGCACTACGCGCCCCGGGCGCAGGTCCGGCTCAACGCCGTCGCCATCGCGCCGGGCGAGGCGGTGCTGCGGTTTGGCGGCGCTCAGCCGGCCGGGCTGCAGCATGCGGCGGCCGTACTCGATCTGAGCCCGTCGGGTGACCTCGTCGAAGCCGCCGCAGGGCTGTTCGCAGCCTTGCGCGACCTCGACGAAAAAGGCGCCACGACCATAGCCGTGACGCCCATTCCAAACTCGGGTCTCGGCGAAGCCATCAACGACCGGCTCCAGCGGGCGGCGGCGCCGCGCTAGCATGCGGCCGTCGCGAGAGTGCTACAGCCCAGCGTCGTGGATCTGCCGCGACAGCAGGTTGCAGCGGACTTTGCGATAGGCGCGGTACAGGCGATGACCGACGCATCCGAGGGTGCGGAGGCTCATGGGCTAATCCAGTCGTGAACGGTATGAGCCGAAAACGCCGCGCACGAGGCGCGGCGTTTCCAGGCAAAGTCAGGCTTGGCGCGTAAGTTCAGGCGGTCTGCGGCTGCGTACCGCCGAGCAGGGGCAGCGAGGCGCGGCGGATGGCGAAGGCGCCTTCGCCGGCCAGCACGATCACCAGCGCTCCGACGACGAGGAAGGCGGGGTATTCCCAGCCGCCATTCGTATTCGTGAACAGCCAGCCATTGCCCAGATGGACGTTCAGCGCGCCGAGCAGGATCGGCACGAGCGCGGCTGCAACCCAGCGGCTGTAGATGCCAAGCACCAGCGCGATGCCGCCCAGCAACTCGGCGAGGAAGATCGGCCAGGCGAGAACGGCGGGAAGGCCGACCTGGCCGAGGAAGCCGGCGAAGCCGGGCATCGTGAAGACGGCATATTTCAGCCAGGCGTGGGCGATGAACATGAGGCCGAGTGCGACGCGCAGCACGAACAAACCATAGGGACCATTGCGGGTGTCGATCATGACGGGGTTCTCCTGCATGACGGGGTTCTCCTGAAAGACGCCCGCCTGGGGCGGGCTGGACAGCGGGGGCTCGCTTTTGGCGGGCGGTGTGGGAGAACTTATGCTCTTTTCTTTTTCGCAATTACATGGCAAATAATACAAGAATTAACTTGCAGGTTCGCAATGGACAGAATGGCCTGGGACGACTTCCGCCTCGTCAAGGCGGTGGCTGACAGCCGCTCGCTGACGGGTGCCGCCGACGCTCTCGGCGTCAATCATTCCACAGTTTTCCGCCGCCTCGGCGAGATCGAGAAGCGCCTCGGCGCGCCGCTCTTCGAACGTCACCGCACCGGCTACGGCATGACGCCGGCGGGCGAGGAGATGGTCGCGCTGGCCGAGCGCATGGACCGCGACGTGATGGCCTTCTCGCGCAAGCTGGCAGGCCAGACGCTGACGCCTTCGGGCGAGGTCCGCGTCACCACCAACGACACGATGCTGGTCTACCTGCTGCGCCCGGTGCTTTCGGCATTTCGCCTGCAATATCCCGATATTCGCGTCGACATGGTGGTTTCGAACCAGGCCCTGAACCTGTCCAAGCGGGACGCCGACATCGCCATCCGGCCGACCGACGCCCCGCCCGAGACGCTTGTCGGCCGCCGGATCGCGTCGCTGCAATGGGCGCTCTACGGCCGGAGGAGCGAATTCGGCGATGTCTCGCCAGAAGCCGGTCTCGATCATTCCAAGCTTTATGAGCGACCGTGGGTGTCGATGGCCGACCAGTTCGGACATCTGAAGGTCGCCCGCTACGTCCGCGAGCACGTCGCGCCCGAGCGTATCGTGCTGAAGATCAACACGGTGCTCGGCCTCGCCGAGGCGGTCGAGGATGGCATCGGCATCGGCCACCTCCCCTGCTTCATCGCGGACCGCCGGCCCGAGCTCGTGCGGCTGTCCACTCCGAACCCGGATTTTGCGCCGGGCGTCTGGCTGCTGACCCACCCGGACCTGCGCGCCTCCCCGCGCATCCGCGCCTTCCTCGACTGCGCCGCCGCAGAATTCGTAAAGCTGCGGCCGCTGCTGGAGGGAGACCGGCCCTGGGTCGCCGAGAGCTGACCGGCTGGCCCGCCGCTATGTCTGGCCGGGCCGCAGCTTGTAGAAGATGTGCCGTCCGATGACGTCCATCTTCTTCAGCCGCTTGGCCCAGTAGGGCCTGACATAGCTGGCGTGATAGTGCGTCGCGCCGCCGACGTCCGTGTTGTAGGTCTGGCCGTAGGTGACCTCGCGCGCCACGCGCACGGCTGTCGCCCAGGGCTCCGGCTCGGTGATGCGGAGGGACTTGTTCTCGCAGGCGAACGAGAACTGGCAGGCGAAGGCCCGGTGCCGGTTCTGGTAGACCACGCCGCAGATCGTTGTCGGATAGAGGCCGCTCTTGACGCGGTTCAGTACGACCTGGGCCACCGCCGCCTGCCCGTCCTCGGGTTCGCTGCGCGCCTCGAAGTACACGGCCTCGGCGAGGCAGCGCTCTTCCTTGGTCATGTTTTCAGGCGTGATGAGGCTGGCATAGCTCGGCCGCTCGCCCTCGTCGGGCTTGACCATGACTGTGACCGCGGGCTCGCGGGCCCGCAACGATGCGAGGCCCTCGGCCGAAACCGGTGCAGCGGCGATCTCGATGGGGGCCGCATCGGCGGGCGCCGGCGTGGTCGAGGAGAGCGCCACGGCGCGCGGCACTGTCGGCGTCGAGCCGACGCCCGTCGTCGTGGTGCCAGATGCGCGGCTGGCGGCCGTCGGCTGCGAGCCGCTGGACCGTGGCGAATTCTCGCTGGCCAGCGCCTCGGGTGTCGTCGCCTCGAAGCTGGGCGCAGGCTCGAAGCTGGCGACCGAATCCGGCCCCGGCGCGTCCCCGACCATCGGCATCAGGATCGTGGGCGGCAGCACGCGCGGATCGAGCGTGAAGAACACGCGCGGCGGCCCTTCGGCGATCGGAGCGGCGGGCCCGCCGCGCAACTTCGCGACCGCCGGGTCGCCTTTGCGGGCACGGTCGACCTGTGGAAAGCCCGACGCGGCAGCCTTCATCTCATCGCGCGGCGGCCTGCCCTTCATCAGGGCTTCGGCGGCAGGATCGATGCCCGGCAGCAGGATCGACGGGAGCGAGGAGTTCAGCGGGGCATTCAGGCCCGGCGCAAGTCTCAGCGACACCGACAGCATCGAAGCCGGTATTCCGGCGATGAGCCGCTCGGGCTCCTGGCCCGCCACATTCGTCGCGGCTACGACCTGATAGCCGGCGGAGGTGTCGACGCCCGCATCGGCGGTGATCGACACGAGCACCCAGCCGCCCAGCATCCAAGGCGCGACGGTCGAGAAGGCCCAACGCAGACCAGAACGCATCATGCCAACGCAACCCCAACCACACGCCACGCCGGAGCCCGAAGGCCAGCAAGGGCGCGCCGTCGAGACGACGTCGCTTCAACCGGGAAACCGGCTCCGCCTACAACCCCTGCGATTTCATTTATCGCTCGGTAAGGTTGAGCAGGCGTTAACGCCCGACTTCGCCGGGGCAGTCGGGCGCTACGATCTGGCCTGAGCGTGAGGCGGCGCGGGCGGCTTGCCGCTTACGCCGTGCTGGCCGCCTTGACGCCCAACGCCGCCTGGGCCGCCGCCAGCCGCGCGATCGGCACGCGGTAGGGCGAGCAGGACACGTAGTCCAGCCCCACGGTCTCGCAGAAAGCGATGGAAGCGGGATCGCCGCCATGCTCGCCGCAGATGCCGAGCTTGATGTCCGGCCGCGTCTTGCGGCCGCGCTCGGCGGCGAGCTTGACGAGTTCGCCGACGCCTTCCGTGTCGAGCGTCACGAACGGGTCGGCCGGCAGGATGCCCTTGGCCGTGTAGGGGCCGAGGAACGAGGCCGCGTCGTCGCGCGAGATGCCGAGCGTCGTCTGCGTCAGGTCGTTGGTGCCGAAGGAGAAGAACTCGGCGGCTTCGGCGATCTCGCCGGCCCGCAGCGCGGCGCGCGGCAGCTCGATCATGGTGCCGACCTGATATTCGAAGCTCGCGCCGGTTTCCTTCATGCACGGCCTCGGCCATCGCCACGATGCGGCCCTTCACGAGGTCGAGCTCCGGCTTGGTCATGACCAGCGGCACCATCACCTCGGGGATGACGGCCTGCCCGGTCGCCTTGGCCGCCTGCACCGCGGCCTCGAAGATGGCGCGCGCCTGCATCTCGGCGATCTCGGGGAAGGCCACCGCAAGGCGGCAGCCGCGGAAGCCGAGCATCGGGTTGAACTCGTGCAGCTCGGCCGCGCGGCGCTTCAGCTTGTCGGCCATCGGCGCCCATGGCCGCCGCCACCTCGGCGATCTCCTCGTCGGTGTGCGGCAGGAACTCGTGCAGCGGCGGATCGAGCAGGCGGATGGTGACGGGCAGGCCGCTCATGATCGTGAACAGCTCGACGAAGTCGCCGCGCTGGATCGGCAGGAGCTTGGCCAGCGCCGCGCGGCGGCCCTTCTCGTCGTCGGCGAGGATCATCTCGCGCACGGCGACGATGCGCTCGCCCTCGAAGAACATGTGCTCGGTGCGGCAGAGCCCGATGCCCTCCGCGCCGAAGCTCGCGCGCGGTCCGGGCGTCGAGCGGGGTCTCGGCGTTGGCGCGCACCTTCATGCGGCGCACCTCGTCGGCCCAGCCCATCAGCGTGCTGAACTCGCCCGAGAGCTCGCGGCTCGAGCATCTTCACCTCGCCCACCAGCACCTGCCCGGTGCCGCCGTCGATGGTGATCCACTCGCCCTTCTTCAGGGTCACGCCGCCGGCCGTCACCGTCTGGGCGGCGTAGTCGACCCGCAGGCCGCCGGCGCCGGAGACGCAGGGCTTGCCCATGCCGCGCGCCACCACGGCGGCGTGCGAGGTCATGCCGCCGCGCGTCGTCAGGATGCCCTCGGCCGCGTGCATGCCGTGGATGTCCTCGGGGCTCGTCTCGATGCGCACGAGGATGACCTTGCGGCCCGCCGCCTTGGCCTGCTCGGCATCGTCGCTGATCGAACACGATCTCGCCGCCGGCAGCGCCCGGCGACGCCGGCAGGCCGGTCGCGATCACCTTGCGCTCGGCGTCGGGATCGATCGTCGGGTGCAGCAGCTGGTCGAGCGCGCGCGGGGTCGATGCGGCCCACCGCCTCTTCCTGCGTGATCAGGCCCTCGCTGGCGAAGTCGACCGCGATCTTCAGCGCCGCCTTGGCGGTGCGCTTGCCGTTGCGCGTCTGGAGCATCCAGAGCTTGCCGCGCTCGATGGTGAACTCGACGTCCTGCACGTCGCGGTAATGCTTCTCCAGCAGCCCGCAGATGCGGATGAACTCGGCATAGGCCTCGGGCATGGCGCGTTCCAGGGACGGCCGGTCGGACCCCGCCGCGATGCGGGCCTCCTCGGTGATGTCCTGCGGCGTGCGGATGCCCGCCACCACGTCCTCGCCCTGCGCGTTGATGAGGAACTCGCCGTAGAGCTCCTTCGCGCCGGTGGACGGATTGCGCGTGAAGGCGACGCCGGTCGCCGAGGTCTCGCCGAGATTGCCGAACACCATGGCCTGCACGTTGACCGCCGTGCCCCAGCTCGCGGGGATGCCGTTCAGCTCGCGGTACTTGATGGCGCGCTGGTTCATCCAGGAGCCGAACACCGCGCCGATCGCGCCCCAGAGCTGGTCCTTGGGATCCTGCGGGAACGGCTTGCCGAGCTCGTCCTGCACCGTCGCCTTGTACTTCCCGACGAGGATCTTCCAGTCGTCGGCGGAGAGGTCGGTGTCGAGCGTGTAGCCCTTGCGGTCCTTGTACTCGTCGAGCATGGTCCTCGAAGAGATGGTGCTCGACGCCGAGCACGACGTCCGAATACATCTGGATGAAGCGGCGATAGCTGTCATAGGCGAAGCGCGGCATCGCCCGAGCTCCTGGCGATGGCCTCGACCGTGACGTCGTTGAGGCCGAGATTGAGGACCGTGTCCATCATGCCGGGCATCGAGGCGCGCGCGCCCGAGCGCACGGACACCAGCAGCGGGTTCTCGGGATCGCCGAAGGTCTTGCCGGCGATGACGCCGACCTGCGGCGAGCGCCGCCTCGACCTGGCCGTCGAGGTCGCCGGGATAGGTCTCGCCGTTTGCGTAGTAATAGGTGCAGACCTCGGTCGAGATGGTGAAGCCGGGGGGCACCGGCAGGCCCAGATTGCTCATCTCGGCGAGGTTCGCGCCCTTGCCGCCGAGCAGATCGCGCATTCCGGCCTGACCCTCGGCCTTGCCGTCGCCGAACGTGTACACCCACTTCGTCATCGAGCCGTCCTTTTTTGTGCGGTTGCGAAACCACGACGCATCCCATTGCCCAGCATGCCCGAAAACGCAATGGGCAAAGAGGCTAGAGCGGGACCTGAATCTTCGCTTTGTCTATGCAAAACGCGCAATTTCGGACGTATTTTCAGCAAGGTTGCGGAGACAAGCACGTCTTATGCTTTAACCCAGGCATCCGGCCGGATGACTGGAGCGGGACAAAAAAACCCCACCGCGCAACGGCGGAAGGGTTTTTCAGGTTCCCTACTGTGCTTTCGGATGGCGGGAAGAACCCGCCTTGGCCGGGTCAGGTACGGCGGCGCAGCGCCAGTCCGATGCCGATCCAGCTTGCACCTGCGAACAGCAGGTCGATGCCGAGGAAAATGCCGAGGATGGTCAGCCCCGAATAAGGCCACTGGGCCAGGATGAGCACCCCGAGCAGCGTCGTGATCACGCCGGAAATTGCCACCCAGCCCCAGGGCAGCCCTTCCTTCATCTGGAATGCCAGCACGACGCGCACGATGCCCGACGCGATGAGCGCAGCACCGACCAGCAGCGTGAAGATGACGCTGGCCTGCAGCGGAGCCATGACGGTCACGACGCCTGCGACCACATAGAGGATGCCCACCAGCACCCAGAGGAAGAACTTGCTCCAGGTCTTGGTGGCGAAGCCGTTGATGATTTCGCCGATGCCGCTCACGATCATCGCCACGCCCGCGAAGATCACGACCGCGAATGTTGCCAGCACGCTGTTGCCGAGCGCGAAGAGGCCGCAGAGCGACATGAAGACGCCCAGTGCAACGATCCAGCCCCATTTCGCGCGGAGCGCCGAAATGCCTGCACCCAGGCTGCCCGGCATGTCCTGTGTCGCATTTGTCATTGAATTTCCCCTCACTCTTCACAACTTACTATACGTGACACTTTGAGCGCCGGGCCTTCCGGTTGCAAGGTGGATGAGGCCGGTCAGCGGCGACCACGCGTTTGCGTACGATGGAACCCCTTGATGGGCGGGAGTATTGTTGAGCCATGAGCCGCGCTTTCGTGAGGGAGCAGGACGATCCTGATGTCTTCGACGACCTTCCGGACCGTCCGATCAGCCCCCATCCCAATCTCGTCACCCGTGAAGGCCTCGACATGATCGAGGCGGAGGTCGCACGCCTTGAGGGCGAGCTTTCGCGCATGAAGGCGCTGGCCAGCGAAGACGGACACCTCGACAACGAGGATGAACACGAGCAGCTCGCGCGCATCGGGCGTGACCTGCGCTACTGGATGCACCGGCGGTCCTCGGCCGAGCTGGTTCCGCCGATCGAGTCTACCGACCGCGTCCATTTCGGCTCGCGTGTCACGATCGAGCGCGACGATGGACGGCGGCAGGTGTTCCGAATCGTCGGGGAGGATCGAGTTCGACCCCACGCAGGGCCGCATCTCCTACGTCTCGCCGCTTGCCCGCGAATTGATGGGCAAGACCGTCGGCGACCTCGTGGTCGCCGGACAGGGCGAGGCGGAGATCATCGCGATCGGCTGAGCCGGCCCTACTCGGCCACTACGAGGTCGGGGCCGACCAGCTTCACGACCTGGCAGTTGGCAAATCCCACGCCGGACAGTTCCCGCAGGAACGTGCCGTGGCCCACGACGGCGAGCGACCGCTCCGGCCGCTCCAGCAGCCATTGGCGGAACAGAGCCACGCGCTCCACGAACACATCGTGCGGTTCAATCGGAATGCCGCGCTCGTCCTCCGGACCATCGTGCCACCAGCGCTCGTTCAGGTGATGGAATACGAGGTCGGGGAATTCGGCGTGAAGCTCGGCCGGCGTGCGGCCGATGTCGCAACTGCTCTCCAGCTTCTCGCGGTGCATGCACGTGACGTGGAACGTGACATCGCGCTCGGCGAAAATGCCCCTTGCAGTCTGGATCGCACGCGTCAGCGGCGAGGCGATGACGAGGTCGACATGCTCGCCCGCCATCCGCGCGCGCGCCTCCTGGACCTGGGCGAGCCCAAGTTCGGTCAGCGGCGCGTCGACGTGGCCGGGGTCCTCGCCCGTCGCCATGTGGTGGGCGTTGAACGTGGACTGGCCATGCCTGATGAGGAAAACGGTGCGGGTCATTGCTTTAGCCGGGGCTTTCTCGAATTGAAGCCGGCTGAGTACACCCTGCCCCCGGATTGAGCAATCGACGGCAAGGCATGGCGGGGATGTCCCGCGCCGCCCGGCCGTCATGGCGACGGGATTTCAGCCCGCCGAATGTCCGGAGCGCTTCAGCCGGTTGATCGCCACGTCCAGCGCGGACAGGAACGCCGAGCGGTCCTTCGGGCCGAAGGGGCGCGGGCCGCCGGTCGTGGCCCCCGCCGAGCGGAGGTCCGTCATCAGGTTGCGCGTCGCGAGCGCCATGCCGATGGAATCAGACGTGAACGCCTTGCCGTTGGGGGCGATCACGCTGGCACCCGCCTTGAAGCAGCGGTCCGCGAGCGGAATGTCGGCCGTGATCACCACGGCCGCCTCGTTGGCGCGCTCCACGATCCAGTCGTCGGCCACGTCAGGCCCCGACGGCACGACGACGCGCTCAATCATCGGATCGCGCGGCACGGCCATGAAGCTGTTGGCGACGACGAAGGTTCGCAGCCCGTGCCGCTGCGCGACGCGGTAGGCCTCGTCCTTCACCGGACAGGCATCCGCATCGATGTAGAGGATGATATTCAAAGGATCCTGTCCCCAGAAGTCGGCGCGGCACGCCAGAGCGGCGGCCGGCGATCTTCTACCTGATGCGGGGCTTCAGGTCTTCATCAGCCCGGCAGCCCTGAGCGCGCGCGTGATGATGTCGTTCACGGTCTTCGCCACCTTCGGCTGCGCGGACATGAGCGTCCTGTTCGGCCTGCTCTTTCGCAGGCTGCTCTTGAGGCTGCTGTTGAGCAGGCTGCTCTTCGAATTCCAGCTTCACGCGGCGGGGCTCATCATTCCTTGCCGCCGCAGCCTCCGGCGGAGCCTCGACCGGCTCGCGTGAAGGTCTGCTGCCGCCGCTGCTGCCATCCGGCAAGGCAATGACGGAAGCCTCTGACTTCGCTGGCTTTTCATCGCCGCGCGCGTCCTGCGTCAGGCCCCAGAACTTGGCGATGTGATAGCTTGAGGCAATGCCGACATCGAGCATGAAGGGCCCGGCTTCACCCAGCGCGTTCTCCGCGCCCTTGATCGCCAAGGGCGTGCCGTGGGCCATGCCGGGAATGCTGTATTCCTCGATCAGTTCGGCCCCGTCGCGACCGCGCCAGACCTTGCGCGGGATGCCGTCCACGGTGTTCTCGTCCGAGGGCTCGAGCGGAAGCCCGTGCACATCGGTCCATTGCTTCAGGATTTCACGGGCGTTCGAAGCCTTCACCGTCGCGTCCGCCGTTCCGTGCCACACGGAGATCCGCGGCCAAGGCCCCTTGTGCGGCGACGCCTTGCGCACCAGGTCGCCCCACTCGCGGGCCGGGCGCGCCTTGCCCTGGAACATGCTCTCGAAAGCCTCGGGCACCGAGTTGGCCGCGCCATACGGCAATCCGGCGATGATCGCCCCGCCGGCGAAGATTTCAGGGTAATCGGCCAGCATCACTGATGTCATCGCGCCGCCCGCCGAGAGGCCGGTCACGAAGATCCGCTTCCGGTCCACGCCGTGGTCCACCGCGGCGCGTTCCACCATCTGGCGGATCGAGAGGGCCTCGCCCTTGTCGCGCGCGGTGTCCTCGGGCTGGAACCAACTGAAGCAGGTCTTGGGATTGTTGGCAGACTGCTGCTCGGGGCTCACGAGCACGAATCCGTAGCGGTCGGCAAGCGTCGACCAGCCTGCGCCGATCTCGTAGCCGCCCGCCGTCTGCGTGCAGCCATGCAGCACCACCACCATGGCCGGCGATGCGGGCAGGTGCTCCGGCACATAGGCGAACATCCGGAGATTGCCGGGATTGGAGCCGAAGCCGGTGACTTCCTTGAGCCGCGTGGCCTTCGACGGCGCGTGCTGGCCCGGCGCTCCCGCCGGGAAGCCGCCCGTCTTCATCGATTCTTCGAAGGCCTTGCGCTGCCTTGAGAGATCCGCGACGAGCTTTCCAAGGCCGCCGCCACTCAGCGCCTTGCCGAACCCTTTGCCAAACCCCTGGCCAAATCCCTGGCCGAGACCACCGCCGATACCAAGTCCACGCATATCATGCTCCTGTGCCCACCGGGCTCGACCCGCAGAGGCCGACCCACCGGAAGTGGTCACAACGGCATGATAGCGCAATGGTTGCTGCACTGCACAAAAACTGGCAGCAGACCTGCAAAAGCAGGATAGGCCCTGTTTTCAGACTGCGAGCGGACGGGATTTGCCCCGGTAAACGGGGGAAAGGCGCTCGCGCTCAGCGGCCCCAGCTCAGCGCCAATGGGTTCAACTCGCGCGCAAGCTCCATCAGGCCGGCCTTGGTCGCCGGGTGCATCGGCTCCAGCGGATGGCGCACATGGTCGCTCTTGATCACGCCGCCCTCCATCATGACAGTTTTGGTGGCGCGCAGGCCGCACTGGCGGTTCTCGTAGTTGATCAGCGGCAGGATGCGGGCATAGGCGGCGGCGGCCTCGGCGCGCCGTCCGGCCGCGTGGTGCGTCACGACGGGCTTGATCAGGTCGGGAAGCAGCGCGCTCGACATCGTCCCCGTGGCCCCCGCATCGAGGTCGGCCATCAGCGTGATGGATTCCTCGCCGTCGAACGGCCCGACGATGGCGTCGCCGCCGGCTGCGATCAGCCCGCGCAGCTTGGCCGCCGTACCGGCGACTTCGAGCTTGAAGTAGCAGACGCTCGGCACTTCCTTCGCCAGCCGCGCCATGAAGCCCACCGAGAGCGACACGCCGCTCAGGGGCGCGTCCTGCACCATGATCGGGATATCAACGGCCTCGGCGACGCGCTGGAAATGCTGGAGGATGCCGGTCTCGTCCGCCCGCAGGCTCGCGCCGTGATAGGGCGGCATCATCATGAGCATCTTCGCGCCGGCGGCCTTGGCCTTGCGGGCGCGATCCACCGCGATCTGCGTCGAGAAATGGCTGGTCGTCACGATCACGGGAACCCGCCCGGCGACGTGATCGAGGCTCGTCTGGAGCACCTGGTCCCGCTCGATGTCGGAGAGGAGGAATTGCTCGGAATAGTTGGCGAGGATGCAGATGCCGTCGACGCCCTGGTCGATCATGCAATCCAGCACGCGGCGCTTGCCGTCGAGATCGAGCGCGCCCGTCTCGGTGAACGGCGTCGGGGCGACGGGGAAAATGCCGGCGTAGCGGGGTTGGGCCAAGATCGTTTCTCCCAAGGCGTGTTTCGTCTTCTTGCGCCGGACCCGTTTTCGGGCGCGGCAGCTATGACCGACACCCTAAACGCGCGGCCATCGATCTCAACACTCGATTTGCGCCGCGGCACGAGCGTGGCGCATGGCTTGGCCTCGTCGGTGGATGGTCTGGCCGTGGAATAGCAGAAATGACGGGGTGAATCGGGCAGCGGATCGTAGGGATCGGGTCGCTCTTGAACGCCGTGCGGTCAGAGCCCGAAATGTCGCCGGGCGATTAGGCAGACCTCGTCGCCGGGCTCGCAATCGCGGCACACAAGCGGGCGGATATCATAGATGGTGCAGGCGGTATGCCGCCCGACCTGCCCGCTGAGCGCCGCGCAGCGGTCGCCCTCGCAGCGCATCCGGCCCTGCGCGTCGTCGACCAGCGCCTCGGGAATGCGCGCCAGCTCTTCATCGGATTCGAGGGAAAAGCGGGGCCATTCGGCTGACGTCGAGCAGCACGCGCCACAGCTTTGGCAGTCGTAGACCGGGGAGAGGCGCCGGGTGCAAGGACACCGGGAGCAAGGACTCGGGTGAGAGTTCGGCCGGCATGATGCCCCCGCAGACAAAAAAAGGGCCCGGGCGGACTTGCGTCCTGCCCGGGCCCGGCAAGCCTTACGCGGCCTGGATGTTGCCGACGGCGATCTTGCCGGTGCGACGGTCTTCCTGGGTGTCGAAGGTGACCTTCTGACCTTCGGTCAGACCGCGCATGCCAGCGCGCTCGAGAGCGGTGGCGTGAACGAAGACGTCCTTGCCGCCGTTGTCCGGCTGGATGAAGCCGAAGCCCTTCTGGTCGTTATAGAACTTCACTGTGCCCGTGTTCATGTGGGGCTCCTGTAGCTTAGGGTGCACGAGGGGCGTCAGCCGCGCTTTCACGAGGTTGCCGTCCGGTTAGTCGAGTATTGGAAGATAGTCTGAGCGTGCGCCCGGCATTCAGCGAAGGCGTAACGGCCATAATGTCCGGCCAAAGTCGATGAAGCGCCTTCTAGCGGTGAATGCAGGCTTTTGCAAGGCGTGCGGCAGAACTATCGCTTTTCTTCAAGTCACCGTAGAAATCTTACCAATTCACTGCGGCGTTCCGCCAAATGGAAACAGGCCCGCAGCCTCCCAATCGCCCGATACGTACCGCCAGAGCTGAAGGCCTTCGACGTGGAAGCCGAAGGGGTCGAAGATCGCCGACAGCCCCATATGCGTCCGCCGCGCCTTGGACGGCGGAACCTTGTTCTGGATCGTGACATGCGGGTTGAAGCGCTGGCGATCCTGCGGCGTCAGCCATCCCGCCCATTCATGCGCCAGCCGCGAGCGCAGCACTGCGAGTGCCGGCGATTTCGATCTCCACCGAGACGCCCTGCCCCGTAAACTTCAGCCCCGCCGCGCGCGCGGCGAGAGGATCGAGCGACCAGCAGTGCTCGGCGACGACGTCCTCGATCTCGGCCTGCTTGGCGCCCGGCAGCTTGTGAAACAACGTGAGATGGGCCGGCACGCGGTTCAGTTCGGCCGGATAATGCGCACGCCGCAGGCCCTCGAATTTCAGCGCGGACGCTTCGTCCAAAGCCGCGGTGAGGATCAGCGGGTCGGGGCCGTCTTCGTGATGGGGATTGTTGTAGAATTCCGCCACGCCTGCTCCGCGCTGATCCGACGCCGTGCGAGAAGCCATAGCCGGAGTTGGCAGGACGCCCAAACTTTGCACCCAAACCTTGCGCCCAAACCTGCGCCCAGTGCTGCCGCATCACGCCTCGGCGGCGGCCCACCTTGCGATGTCGGAGGTCTGGCCGATCAGCGCAAGGCCGGATGCAATCGATTCGAACTGGTCGGTCGAGACGAGCTTCCCCGCTCCGAAACGCTCCTCGAAGATATGGCGCACGGCGGGCGTGAAAGACGAACCGCCCGTCAGGAACACGCGTTCGATCTGTCCCGCCACGACGCCCGCCGCCTGCAGCGCCTGCTGCACGGTGTCGCCGATGCGCTTCAGGTCCTCGGCGATCCAGCCATCGAAATCCTGGCGCGTGATGGTCGCCCGGATGTCGATGCCGCCCTCCTTGAATTCGAAGTCCACGCTCGGCGCGGTCGAAAGCGCGATCTTGGCGCGCGATACCGCCCGGTAGAGCGGGAACCCCAGATCGTACTCGATCATCTCGGCGAACTGCTCCAGCGGGCCGGGATCGACTGCGCTGCGGATGAGTTCGCGAAGCTCCTTCAGGTCGCCGTTCGACTTCATCAGCGCCAGGTGGTTCCAGCGGGCGAAGTTGACGAAGTAATGGTTGGGAATGCCCAGCACCTTGCCGAAGGAGCGGTAGTTCGAGCCCTTGCCGAGGCGGGGCGAGATCACATGGTCGATGATGCGGTAGTCGAACGTATCGCCCGCGATGCCGATGCCGGCATGGCCGAGCGCCCGCGCGCGCCGCACACCGCCCGACGTCTCGAAGCGCATCACCGAGAAGTCGCTGGTGCCGCCGCCGAAATCGGCCACGAGCACGGTCGAATCGTGCTCCAGCTCCTGCGCATAGAAGAACGCCGCGCCCACCGGCTCGTAGACGTAGTGCGCGCCCTCGACGCCGAGCCGCGCGAGCGAATTGCGGTAGCGCTGCATGGCCAGCGCGGGATCGGGATTGCCGCCCGCGAACCGCACGGGCCGGCCGACCACCAGGCGCGCCTCCGCCGGATCGATCCTGCCGTGCCTGAAGCACCGTCTTCAGGAAGGCGGCGAGCAGGTCCTCGAACTCGTATTTGACGCTGAAGATTCGCGTGTCGCGGAACGCGGCGCTGGCGGCGAAGCTCTTGAACGACTGGATGAAGCGGTGCGCGTCCAGCCCTTCGAGGAACTCGTCGACCGCCCAGGGCCCGCCCTCGACGCGCGACGTGTTCACGCCCTTGACCCGCTGCTGCCAGAAGCACAGAGCGGAGATGAAGCCGGTGAGCGTCTCGCCGCGATGATCGAAGGTCACGACCTTCGAGCCGCCTTCGCCGTCGGCGAGCGCCAGCACGGTGTTGCTGGTGCCGAAATCCAATCCGATGGAAAGCTGAGGCACGCCGCTGGTCCGCACATGCTTGCATGAACCGGAACCCGGCTCCGCATGAGCGCATGCGCAAGCCTCATCCCGGAGGGACGCGGCTTGTACACGCTGCGCCGCCCGGCCTCAATGGCCGGAATGGTCGCGGCGGCGTTCATGATGCCGTCCCGGCCGGCTGGCGCGCGCGCGGTCCGGCGTTGTCCGGGCGGGCCGGGCCTGTTCAGCCTGCGCGGCGGCTGTCCGTCAGTCGACGAGCTGCCATGACTTGTCGGGATTGTAGCGCCGCAGCGTCGCGCCGAGCTTCGCCGTCTCCGGTCCGAGATTCTGCTGATACACCCTGTCCTGCTGGTTGCAGATGAAGGTCATGATCCCGGTGTGCCCCCAGTCCGCCGGATAGGCCACGAGCGCGAAGCCGGCCAGGAGCCGGCCGTTGATCTCGTAGTCATAGGCCCCGCCGGGAGCCGCGGCCCCCTGCCCTTTCAGGATGCGGAACATATAGCCGTTATAGGGCTCCGGCTTTTCGCCCCTGCGCGCCAGCGCCGCCTCGGTGAAGCGTCCGTCGAGGGGGCTCCTGTCGGCCTGGTTCTCCGGCTCCCAATAGAGCCCGTCGCGCTGGCCGGGCCGGCTGATGAAGCGCTGCGCGTATTCCTGCACCTCGTCACCGTTGCGATCGACGCGGAAATATTCCTTCTGCGCGGCGACATAAGTGTGGCACGCCTCGATGGCGCTGAGCTCGTTGAAGCCGATGCGGCGATTTTCGAGCTCGGTCCTGCCGGCCTCGAGGTCGTAGACCCAGGCGTCGCCCTTCTTCACGATCGGGATCGGGAAGAGGTACGGGTTCCTGCCGATCTGCAGCACACGTGTCGTGTCGCCCCTCGGAACCAGCGTCGCCGCCTCCGCCGCCGCGTCGTTGAAGGCGTTTCGCTGCCTGGTATTCTCGGCAGGATTGTCGCTCCCGATAAGGGCGGCCGCGCCGGGGCCGAAGATCCTGTCGACGAAGCCCGGCTGCCCGGCCTTGGCGGCGTCGATCAGCGCCTTCGACGCGGCTTCGGGCGTGGGGAAGCGCTCCTGCGCCGCTGCGCCATTGGACAGCGCCGCCAGAGCCGCGAAGGAAGCCGTGATGGCCACCGCGGCCTGGCGAAGCGCCGGAAGGCGTGAGCGCGAAGATCGCGGGATGGCAGGCCTGATTTGGGTCATGACGCTAGATCTCCGGGCCGCGTGACGTGAATGGCGCATGTGAAAGGATGGTGTGCATCACCGGCCCCTGCCGCCTCCGCGTCCGCCACCGCCGCCACGGCCGCCGCCACCGCCCATCGCGCCGCCGCCACGGCCGCCGCCGCCCACGGCCGCACGGCCGCCCCCGCCGGAAGGCCGCTGCATCCCCGCCGCCGCCCATGGCCTGGCGGCTCGATGCGCCGCGATTGCCGGCCGCCGCCGCACCCCGGCCCATATCCGCGCCACCGAAGGCGCTGCCCGGGTTCGAGGGGCGCTGCGCCGTCGGCGGACGCTGCGAAGCGGGACGTTGAGCCGACGCCGGGCGTTGGGCCGTGGCGGGGCGTTGGGCCGTCGCGGGGCGTTGCGACGCCGCCGGGCGCTGGGCCGCGCCGCCGCCGGGACGGTCGCCTGCTCCGACGTTTGGACGGTCTCCTCCGCCGGGCCGGTTCGCGCCGCCACCGAGGTCGGGCCGGTTGCCGCCGCCGCCGGGACGGTCACCCGCTCCGATGTTCGGACGGTCTCCTCCACCGGGCCGGTTTGCGCCGCCGCCGAGATCGGGCCGGTTGGCGCCGCCGCCAAGGTTCGGACGGTTGGCGCCGCCGCCGAGGTCGGGCCTGTTGGCCCCGCCGCCGGCATTGACGCGGTCTCCCCCACCGGGCCGGTTCGCGCCGCCCGCACCCACGCGGTCTCCGCCGCCGGGCCGCGTGTTCGCAAGTTCGGGCTTGGAGCCCTGGCCGGGGCGATAGCGATCCCTGTCGGGCGACCAGGGCTTGCTGTTGCCGATGACGTTGCCGCCGCCGCCGATATTGACCTCGTTGCCGATATTGATGTTGCCGTTGTTGATGCCGCCCACCCGCCCGCCATAGCCGGGATAGCCACCCCAGCGCGGCGGGTAGACGGCTCCGGTGCCCCAATTCCAGTAATTGTTGTTCACCAGCGCGCCCACCGCCACGGCCGTGCCGAACGTGAGAAGACCGATGCCGACCGCCGTGCCGACGCCTGAATTGTACACGGTGACGGGATCGTACTGGGGAACGTAGATGACTTCAGGATCGGAGGGCTCGATGATGATCACCTCGCGCTCGGCTTCGGTCCGCCTGACGACCTTCTGCTGCGGGGTGGTGGCGAGCGCGCCGGTCTTTTCAGCCTGGTTGCGCAGCATCTGGATGACGTCGGCCACGTCCTCGGGCTGGTAGACGAAGGCGTCCCCGAGGTCGCTGGTCCAGTCGAGGTCGGCGTTCATCTTGCGGATCAGGTCGGGGAACCGCACCATCGCCTTGACGGTGGGATCCCAGGCCTGCGCGTCGGCGCCGGCGAAGTCCTTCCTGGCGACCGCGTCCTTGTTCTTGTCCAGCCACCGCGACGCCTGGACGATGTCGAGCGGATAGGCCGCCGAAGGCAGCATCTGCGCGAGCAATGCGTCTGGAAAGAGCGCGATCGGCTTGAGCAGCTTTTCAAGCTCGGCCTGGGAGAACGCCGGCTGCTCGGCCTGGGCCGCCTGATCGGCGGGGCCGGGCGCAGGAGCCGCGGCTGGCGCGGGCGCAACGGCCTGCTGTGCCAGGACAGGATTGCCGGCCAATGACAGCGCGACGGTCATTGCCGTCGCCCAGGTTCCGGTTCGAATACGCATGACACCTGCTCCCGCATCGCCGCCGGGCTCGATCACGATCAAGCCTGCTCAAGCTGCAACCTGTCTTTCCCGAAGCGTGAACTTGTCAGTCCATACTCCGGGTTGCAACTGTTGGTTAAGGTACCATAGCAAACGGTCCGCCGAGTAGAGTTGAGCAGGATCAACCTGCCGGGCCTACGCCGCCCGGAACCGCGACAGCACCTCATCGTCAGGCGAAAAGCCTGTTCCAGGCGCATTCGGGATGCGGATCATACCGCCTTCAGGCATCGGCGGGTCGACGCCGCACCAGGCCTGCGGGGTCACGTAGAGATACTCGAACAGGGAAAACTCCTCGAGCGCCGCCGCGAGCTGCAGCGTCGCCCAATAGCCTGGCCCGAAATAAGGCGAGTGAGGCGCAAGGCGCTTGCCCTGGCGGAGGACCTCATCGCGCACGCGCAGGAATTCGGTGACGCCGCCTACCTTGGTGACGCTCGGCTGCACGACGGCGAGGGACGGAATCAGCGGCATGAAGCCCTCGAGCGTGCAGACGTTCTCGCCCGCCGCGACGGCGATCCCGATTTCACCCAGGCGCAGCCAGGGTGCGGTCCCCTCGGGCGGGAATGTCGGCTCCTCGAGCCAATCGATCCGCTGCTCGCGCAGGAACGGCGCCAGCGCCAAGGCCCGTTCCTCGGCGAATCTGGCAGTTCGCGTCGACGGTGATCGTCGCGTCCGGCGCTGCACGCCGCCCTGCCGCGATGCAATCCTCCGTGACTTCATGGAGCTTCAGGTCGGTATAGCCCTGCGCGATGGCCTGGCTGGCGAACTCCTCGACGAGTTCGGGCACGCCATAGCGCACGAGGCTCGCATAGGCGCGCACCTCTTCGCGCTTTCGGCCCCCGATCAGCTCAGCCAGCGACTTTCCAGCCCGCTTTCCGGCGATGTCCCAGAGCGCGATGTCGAGGGCCGAGATCGCGAACATCGTGATCCCGAAGCGGCCGAAGAGATGCAGCGCGAGCTGCGCATCGCGGTTCACCTGCGCCGGGTCGCGGCTGTCACGGCCCAAAGCGAACGGCTTGACCATGTCGGCCACAGCCCGCGCCGTGGCGTGCTGGCAGAGATAGCCGAACCCCTCCCCCCAGCCGACCAGGCCCGATTGCGTCTCGACGCGCAGCAGCATGATGTCGAGCCCGTTCCAGCGCGTCGGCATCAGGCCGCGGCCGGATCCGCCGTCCTCGAAGGGAATGCGGAGCACGATGGGCTCAACGGCGACGATAGGGTCCGGGCTGTTCATGTCGGAACTCACTGGCGGGACGCACGGCGTTGATCGGAGGCCCGCAATTCTTACTCCAAGCCGGAGGCGCGAGCCCAGCGTGTGCAGCATGGACCGGATCGGGCGGCGGAAGCCATCGACTTCATCGGCGCTCGCCGCTATGAACTTGTCGTACAACCAAGCTCAGGAAACGCCCATGTTGAAGCCCGAGACGCGCGACCGCCTGAAGACCGTCAGCACCGCAACCTTGTGCACGGCCCTGTTCAAGCGGGGGCTGCGCAACCAGTTCATCCAGGACGTGCATCCCCTCAACCCGGCCGGCGCGACGATGGTCGGCGAGGCGTTCACGCTGCGCTACATCCCGGCGCGCGAGGACCTGAACCCCCTGAGCGTGTTCCAGGATCGCGCCCATCCCCAGCGCAAGGCCGTGGAAGATTGCCCGCCCGGCGCCGTCATGGTGATCGACAGCCGCAAGGATGCGCGCGCCGCCTCCGCCGGCTCGATCCTGGTGTCGCGCCTGATGAAGCGCGGCGTCGCCGGCGTGGTGACCGATGGCGGCTTCCGCGACTCGCCCGAGATCGCCCAGCTCGCCATTCCCGCCTACCACCACCGCCCCTCCGCGCCGACGAACCTGACCCTGCATCAGGCGCTCGACATCAACGTCCCCATCGGCTGCGGCGACGTCGCGGTGTGGCCGGGCGACGTCGTGGTCGGCGATGGCGAGGGTGTCGTCATCATCCCCGCCAACATCGCCGACGAGATCGCCGAGGAAGCCGTCGAGATGACCGCTTTCGAGGATTTCGTCACCGAGAAGGTCATGGAAGGCCGCTCGATCCTCGGCCTCTACCCGCCGACCGAAGAGCAGAGCAAGCTCGACTTCGCCGCCTGGCGCAAGGCCAAGGGCCGCTGAGTCAGGCTATCGCCGTGGGGTGAGCGCCGGTCAGCGCCAGCCTTCGTCCGCATGATGAGCCACGCGGCATCCGCGTGGCTCACAAGCCCTGCCCGGCTTCCGCCTGCCGCTCAGGGCGGATTGGGCCTGAACTTCCGGCCCGCTCACGTCCCGCAATACGTCCTGTAGACCCGCTGCTCGGCGGGCGGCGGATCGGCGTAGGCGGCGAATTCGGGGCGGTCCTCGAACGGCGCGGACAGGACCGTCAGCAACTCCTCGAACGGCCCATAGTCCTGCTTGTCGATTGCCGCCGCGATGACCGCCTCGACGCGATGATTGCGCGGGATGAACAGCGGGTTGGCGGCTCTTCATCGCCGCGCTTCGTTCCTCCGGCGTCCGCGTTTCCGACGACAGTCGCTGACGCCAGCGCACGGCCCAGTCTTCGAAGAAGCCGGCATGTTCGCCGAACAGGGCGGCCACTTGCGCATCCGCTCCCGGATCGGCCGCCGCGTCGCTGAGCCGGCGGAAGGTGAGCGTGAAGTCGGCCTTCGCCTCCGTCATGACGCCCAGGAGCTGCTGCGCCAAGGCGAGATCGCCCTCCTCCACCTTGGCTAGCCCCAGCTTGCGCCTGAGGCCGCCCACATAGGCCGCATTGAACAGCCCGGTGAACTCGCCCAAAGCCTCCTGCGCCTGCGCGACGGCGTCGTCCTCGTCGTCGGAGAGCAGCGGCAGCAGGCATTCCGCCAGGCGCGCGAGGTTCCACGCGGCGATGGAGGGCTGGTTGGCGTAGGCGTAGCGGCCGAACTGGTCGATGGAGCTGAACACGGTCGCGGGGTCGTAAGCGTCCATGAAGGCGCAGGGGCCGTAGTCGATGGTCTCCCCCGCGACGGACATGTTGTCGGTGTTCATCACGCCGTGGATGAAGCCGACCATCAGCCAGCGCGCCACGAGATCGGCCTGACGGGCCATCACATTTTCCAGCAAGGCCCGGTAGGGATTGGGGGCCGAGGCTGCGTCCGGATAGTGCCGGGCGATGACGTGGTCGGCCAGCTGCCGGAGCGCCTCGGTATCGCGGCGCGCGGCGAAATACTGGAACGTGCCGACCCTGATGTGGCTGGAGGCCACGCGCGTCAGAACCGCGCCGGGCAGGATATCCTCGCGCATCACCATCTCGCCGGTCGTGGCGGCGGCGAGCGCGCGGGTCGTGGGGATGCCGAGCGCGGCCATCGCCTCGCTGACGAGGTATTCGCGCAGCACCGGACCCAGCGCGGCGCGCCCGTCGCCCCGCCGCGAGAAGGGCGTGGGGCCCGAACCCTTCAACTGGATGTCGCGGCGCACGCCGTGGCGGTCCACCACCTCGCCGAGCAGGATGGCCCGCCCATCGCCGAGCTGCGGCACGAAATTGCCGAACTGGTGCCCGGCATAGGCCATGGCCAGCGGCTCGGCCCCTTCAGGCACGCGCGTGCCCGTCAGGATCGCCGCGCCCTCAGGCGTCGCGAGCGCGGCGGGATCGATCCCGAGATCGCGGGCGAGCGCTTCGTTGATCTTGACGATGCGCGGCTCGGCCACCGGCGTCGGCGCCACGCGGGCGTAGAACGGGCCGGGCATCCGGGCATAGCTGTTGTCGAACGGGACATGAACCGTCACGGCGGACTCCTCCGATGCGACAGAACTTAACCCCTCAGGGCCGCATCAGGTCCATTAAATAGGATCGCGTCCCGGATTAGGAAGCGGGTCGGGCCCGGCATCGCCTGAGAACTTCGGCCACCGCCTCGGGCACCGGCTCGACGATTTCAGCTGATATCATCGGCTTCAGCGCCCGTGCCGCGACCGCAAGCGGTCCGCCCCCCACCACGATCGACGCCGCGCCCGCCGCGACGGCCCTGAGGGCAAGCCCGTGCAGCGCCTCGGTCAAAGCGGCCGGATTGCCCATCAGCGGTGCGGGATCACCCTGCGTCACGAACACGCCCCGGAACTGGCCTCCCCAAGGCGCCGACGCGATCATGCGCTCGATGGAATCCACCGAGAAGCGGTGTCGTCGTGATCACCGCGAACGCGCCATGCCGCGCGGCGGCGGCGATGCTGGCCTCGCCGATGCCAACCACCGGCATGGAGAGAGCGCCCCGCAACGCCGGAAGGCCGGGATCGCCGAATGCCGCGACGATCACACCGTCGGGAGCATATGCGCGGATGGCGGGAGCCATGCCGGCTACGACCTCCGCCGCAATCGCCAAGGCCTCGGGATCGGTGATCAGCGGCGAACCGCGCGGCGCGGTCATGCCGTCGATCTCGACGCCCTCAGGCGCGGCGGCGCGCGCGATGGCGACCATCGCGTCCGTCGTCGCCTGCGACGTATTCGGGTTCACGACCAGCAGCCGCAGCGGCCTCGGCGTCCCGGCTGTCCCGCTCAAACCAGCGCGTCCGAGCGGAAGCATGCAGCGTCATGCCCGGGCCCGACGCTCGCCAGATCCGGCCGGCCTGCGGTGCAGCCCGCGATGGCCAGCGTGCAGCGCGGCGCGAAGGGGCAGCCTGGCGGAAGGGCCGCGAGATCGGGCGGCGCGCCCGGGATCGTCTGCAGCCGCGCGCCCTTGGGCGCCAGCTCGACGCGGGAGGCGAGCAGCCCGCGCGTATAGGGATGGCGCGGCGAGCGCATCACGTCCTTCACGCTGCCGCTCTCCACGATGCGGCCCGCATACATTACGGCGATGCGGTCGGCGACCTCCACCGCCACGCCGAGATCGTGCGTGACGAAGATGATCGACAGCCCGAGCTCGGTCTGCAGCTCGCGCAGCAGCAGCAGGATCTGGATCTGCACCGTGGCGTCCAGCGCCGTGGTGGGCTCGTCGGCCAGCAGCACCTGCGGCCGGCAGGACAGCGCCAGCGCGATCATCGCCCGCTGGCGCATGCCGCCCGACATCTCGTGCGGATAGGCCGCCAGCCGCCGCTCGGGCGAGGGAATGCGCACCTTCTCGAACAGCGCCAGCGCGCGGGCATGCGCGTCCGCCTCGGAGAGGTTCTCGTGGCGGCGGATCGTCTCGACGATCTGCTGGCCGAGCGTATAGACCGGGTCCAGCGCCAGCATCGGCTCCTGGAAGATCATCGCGACCCTGGCGCCGCGCAGATCCTCCATCTCGCTTTCGGACTTGGCCAGCACGTCCTCGCCGCCGACGCGGATCGCGCCCGTCATGACGGTGCGCTTCTTCGGGTGCAGCCGCAGGATCGAGCGCAGCGTGACGCTCTTGCCCGAGCCGGATTCGCCCAGCAGCGCCAGCACTTCGCCCTGCTTCAGCGACAGCGACACGCCGTCGACCGCGCGGAGCGGGCCGCGCCCCGTGCTGAAGGTGACGCCGAGATTCTCGATGGATACGGCGTCGGTCATGCCGCGACCTCCGCGATTGCAGCCGCGCCGGCTATGGCCGCTGCCGGGCACGCCCATGAGGCACGCAGCACTCTGCGCCGCGCCGCCCGCAAGTACCGGCTCGACCTGCGCGCACACGCTCTCCGCGAAGGCGCAGCGCGGGTGGAAGCGGCAGCCGGATGGCGGGTTGATCGGGTTCGGCGGATCGCCTGACAGCGGCGCCTCCGTCGTGCGCGCGCTCGGGGTCCATGCGCGGCATCGAGGCGAGCAGCGCGGCGGTGTAGGGGTGCGCGGGCTTGGCGAACACGGCCTCCCCCTCCCCGATCTCGGCGACCTGGCCGAGATACATCACCATCACCCTGTCCACCATGAAGCGCACCACGTTGAGGTCGTGCGAGATGAAGATGTAGGTGAGGCCGAATTCTTCCTTGAGGTCCTGCAGCAGGTTGAGCACCTGCGCCTCGACCGACTTGTCGAGCGCCGACACGGCCTCGTCGAGGATGACGAGACGCGGCTCAAGCGCCAGCGCGCGGGCGATGTTGATGCGCTGGCGCTGCCCGCCGGACAGCTCGTGCGGATAGCGCCCCGCGAAGCGGCCGGGCTCCAGCCCCACGCGGGCCAGGAGGTCGTGCGCCCGCCGCCGCGCCGTCTCGGACGGGAACGCCGTGCACGGTCGGGCCGAAGGCGATGGAGTCCTCGATGGTCAATCGCGGGTTGAGCGAGGCGTAGCTGTCCTGGAACACCATCTGCACCTGCCGGCGATAATTGACGAGGTCGAGATCCCCGCCGACCTTCTCGCCGTCGAACACCAGCTCGCCCTTGTCGGCGCGCATCAGTTGCATCAGCAGCCGCGCCGTCGTGGACTTGCCGCAGCCGCTCTCGCCGACGATGCCGAGCGTCTCGCCCTTCAGCACGTCGAAGGACACGCCGTCCACTGCGCGCACCACGGCGCCGCGCCCGAACAGGCCCTTCCCCTTCACGGGAAAATGCTTCACGAGGCCCGATACGCGTGAGCAGCGGCTGCGCCGGCCCGCCCCGGTCGCGCGGATCGACAAGCGCCGCCGATCATGACTTCACGTCCATGGCCGAGCGCAATCCGTCCGACAGCGTGTTGAACGCGATGGAGGTGATGAAGATCATCACGCCCGGCAGCGCCGCCACCAGCGGCTGCGAGTAGATGGCCGTGCGCAGCGTGTTGAGCATCAGGCCCCATTCGGGCTCCGGCGGTCGCACGCCGAGGCCGAGGAACGACAGGCCCGACGCCAGGATCATCGAGACCGAGACGAGGCTCGTCGCGTAGACGAAGATCGGCCCCAGCACGTTGCCGATGACGTGCACGCGGATGATCGTCAGGGCGGAAGCGCCGGAGGCGCGCGCCGCCTCGATATAGTCGAGCGAGCGCACCTGCGTGGTGACGCTTTCCGCCACCCGCGCGATGGGCGGCACGAACACCAGCGTCAGCGACACCAGCGCATTGGTGAGCCCGGCCCCGAGCGCGCCCGACAGGGCCACCGCCAGCAGCACGGACGGGAAGGCGTAGAACACGTCGACCGTGCGCATGATCACCGTGTTGACGAACCCGCCCGCGAAGCCCGCGACGATGCCGAGCGTCGCGCCGATGACGAAGGCGATCGGCACCGGGGTCACGCCCATGATGAGCGACAGCCGCGCGCCGTGGATGAGGCGCGAGAGCATGTCGCGGCCCAGTTCGTCGCCGCCCAGCGGGAAGCCCGGCGTGCCGATGGGGCGGAGCCGGCGCAGCATCGAGCCCTTCGCGGGGTCGGCCGGCGCGATATAAGGCGCGAACACGGCCATCAGCACGAGCGCGACGATGACGGCCAGCGCCACCATCGCCACGGGATCGCGCGACAGCCGCCGGAACACGCCGCTCCAGTAGCCGGGCGAGCGCACGACGGGCTGCAGCAGCACGGCGGCGGGCGTGGGAAGAACGGAGACGGTCATGCGGGCTGCCCCCGACTTCACTTGCGCCGCGCTCTCGATTTTCATGTGCGTTGCACGCATCTTTCTCATGTGCGTTGCACCCTCGGATCGATGGCCGTCTGGACGATGTCGACCGTGAGGTTCAGCGCGACGAAGAACATGGCCAGCACCAGGATCGTGCCCTGGAGCAGAGGCAGGTCGCGCTGGAAGATCGCGGCGTTGAGCAGGAAGCCCGTGCCCGGCCAGGCGAAGACGGTCTCGATCAGGATCGATCCGCCGAGGAGGTAACCGAGCTGCAGTCCCATCACGGCGAAGGCTGTCGGCGCGGCGTTCTTCACGACGTGGCGGAAGACGCCGCCGGTGCGCAGGCCCTTCGCGACGAGCGAGTTCACGAACTCCTGCTGCAGGATGTCGCTGACGAGCGCCTTCACCGTGCGCGCGATGATGCCCATCGGGATGACGGACATGGTCACCGCCGGCAGGATGATGAAGCGCAGATAATCCCAATCCAGCGAGCGGTTGGCGGAGCCGCCCGGCCCGCCTCCCGTCGCCGGCAGCCAGTTGAGCTGCACCGAGAAGACGATGACCAGCACCATGCCGAGCCAGTAATGCGGGACGCTGACGCCGAGCACCGCGACGAGCGAAGCGGCGCGATCGATCAGCCCGCCCCTGAACACGCCGCCAAGTACGCCGAACAGCGTGCCGAAGAAGAAGCCGATCAGCGTCGCGGCCGCCGCCAGCACCAGCGAATTCTGGACCGCGCGCATGACCTCCGACGCTACAGGCCTGCCCGATGCGATGGACACGCCGAGGTCGCCATGGACGACCTTCCAGAGCCAGATGCCGTACTGGACGGGCAGCGGCTTGTCGAAGCCATAGAGCTTGCGCATCTCCGCCTGCGTTTCGGCGCTCGCATCGGTCGGAAGGATCGCCGTCAGCGGATCGCCGGGCGCGATATGCACGAGCAGGAAGCAGACGAGCGTCACGCCCAGCGCGACGGGCAGCACGTATAAAATCCGCTTCACGATGTAGAGAAGCATTCAAACAACCTTACGTCTGACAATCCGCAGGGCGTTGGCCAAAATCGGGCCGGACGAATTCGACGGAACAGATGCACCCGGGCCCGCGCGACCGGCGGCCGCGCCCGCCATGCGGGAGCCTCGGCTTGCCTTGGGTGCAAGTGCGGCCGGGCTGGATTTCTCCGGCCCGGCCGTCAGACCGAACCCTTACTTCGCCATCGTGATCGGCGAGAAGTCCTGGAACCAGTTCTGGGCCTGGACGAAGCCCTTCACCTTCGCGCTCATCGCGCGCGGGTTCACGTCGTGCGTCACCATCAGGAACAGCGCGTCATCCACATACTTCTCGTGGATCTTCTGGAGGATCGCGGTCTGGTCCTTCTTGTCGAAGGTGTTGCGCACCTGGTCGAAGAGCTTGTCCATCTCGGGGTCGCAATAGCCGCCCCAGTTGGTGCCGGCCGGCGGCGCGAGATTGCACTGCAGGTGCCGGATGAAGCCGGTGAAGGGGTCCTGGATGAAGTAGGTGTAGTTCATGCCCGTGCCGCCGCGCGAGCTCTCGTGCTTCGCGCCGGCGCGCCAGATGTTGATGAGCGTGTTCCACTCCACCACTTCGAAATCGACCTTGATGCCGATCTCGGCGAGGTTCTGCTGCACGAACTCGTTCATGGGCAGCGGCTGCATCTGGCCGGAGCCGGACGCCGAGATGAGGATCTTGGTCTTCAGCGGCTTGTCGGCGCTGTAGCCCGCTTCCGCCATCAGCTTCTTGGCGGCGGCGATATCGGTCTTCACCTTGAAGCTGGGATTGCCGAACCACTGGTGGCCGGGCGGGAAGAAGCCTTCCGCCGGGATCATCATGCCGCCGAGCAACTCCTTCAGGCCCTCGCGGTCCACGGCGAGGTTGGCCGCCTTGCGCACGCGGATGTCGTTCCACGGCGAACCCTCGACGCGCGAGAGATGCCACGTCCAGTTATGCGGGTAGGAGTTGGTGACCAGCAGGAACCCGGCCGTCTTCAGCGAGGGAATCGCATCCGGCGGAGGGGCCTCGACCCAATCGACCTGGCCCGAGCGAAGCGCCGCGACGCGGGCATTTGCCTCGGGAAGCGGCACCAGCACCATCTTGTCGAGCTTGGGGATGCGGGCCTTGTCCCAATAATCGGGGTTCGGCACCAGCTCGACACGCTCGCGCGGCACGAAGTTGACGATCTTCCACGCGCCGGTGCCCGACGGCGACTTCGCCACCGCGTCCCAGCTCTTGCCCTGCTTCTCCCAGTTGGCGGGCGAGGACATCATGATCCAGGCCAACTGGTACGGCAGCGTCGCGTCGGGCGTCTTGGTGGTGATCTCGACCGTCAGCGGGTCGATGACCTTGTAGCTGGCGATGGCCGGGATACGCGACCGGCCCTGCGCCGACTGGCGCGGATCGAATTGCGGCTTGTCCTTCTCGAGCAGCTTGTCGAGGTTCCAGACGACGGCGTCGGCGGTGAAGGCGCTGCCGTCGTGGAATTTCACGCCGTCGCGCAGCTTGAAAATCCACTTCGTCTTGTCGGTGGCGTCGACGGCCCAGGACGTCGCAAGCCCCGGGACGAGGTCGGACGGCTTGGTCGCGCTGCTGAGATCCCAATTGACGAGCGCGTCATAGGCCGTGAAGCCCAGGAAGCGCTGGCCTTCGCCACCATTATCGGTCTGCCCCGTGGTGAGCGGAATGTCCGATGCCGTCATCCCGATGCGCAGCGTGCCCTGTGCGGATGCCGGGGCGGCTCCCAACACGATGGCGCCGGCCACAAAGGCGGCGCTGGCGAGGGGCGAGGCAATACTCCAACGGCTCATGGGGGATCTCCAAAAAAGAAAGCGTCCACCCGGTCAAGCAAGGAGCAGGCCAACGCTGGCTTGGCTTTCGCCGCTCGATGCGCACGAAGTGCCGCGTCCGGCCCGATCCTGCTTGACCTCCCGCGCCTCGGGGAGAAGATGCCTGCCTCATCCTTGGGCGACTCTCGTCGCGAAACTGGATGGAAATCGCGCAGGTTCGAGCCTGCTTGAACGATACAGGGCGGAAGCGTGGGGCGCGGCATGCGGGAGATCGGCGTCGGCATTATCGGAACCGGGTTCATGGGCAAGGCCCATGCGCTCGCCTACGCCGCCGTTCCGGGCGTGTATCCGGAGGTCCCGAGGCCTGTGCTTCAGGCGGTCGCCGATGTCGACGGCGGCAGGGCCGAGGCCGCCGCCGCACAATTCGGCTTCAGGAGCTGGGGAACGGAGTGGCGCGCGCTGGTCGAAAATCCAGCGGTGCAGATCGTCTCCATCACCACGCCGAACGTCCTGCACGAGGAGATGGCGCTGGCCGCCGCGAAAGCCGGCAAGCACATCCACTGCGAAAAGCCGCTCGCGCCCGATGCCGCCGGGGCATGGCGCATGGTCCAGGCCGCAGAAGCGGCCGGCGTCGTCACGCAGGCGGGGTTCAATTACCTCAAGAACCCGCTCCTCAAGCTCGCGCGGGAAATGGTCGCCGCCGGCGAACTCGGCGACATCACCGGCTTCAGGGGCATCCACGCGGAGGACTTCCTGGCCGACCCCGCCGCGCCGCATGGCTGGCGGCTGGCGAAGGGCGGCGGGCCGGGCGCCATCGCCGATATCGGCAGCCACATCATCAGCATCGCCCGCTTCCTGCTGGGCGACATCACCGAGGTGATGGCCGACGTCGAGACGGTCGTGAAATCCCGCCCGTGCCATGCCCGGCTCGACGGAGCACCGCGCCGTCGACGTCGACGATATCGCGCGCATGCTCGTTCGCTTCGCCCGTGGCTGCGGCGGCACGCTGGAAGCCAACTGGCTCGCCAGCGGCCGCAAGATGCAGCTCGCCTTCGAGCTGACGCGGCAGCCGGGGGTCGCTCGCTTTCACGCAGGAGCGGCTGAACGAACTGCAGTTCTACCGCAGCGGCGAAGACCCGCGCCGCAGCGGGTTCGTCCGCATCGAGGCCGGTCCCCAGCACGAGCCCTATGGCCGCTTCTGCGTCGCCCCCGGCCACCAGCTCGGCTTCAACGACCTGAAGACCATCGAAGTCGCCGAATTCCTGGGCGCCATCGGCGGCGGCCCGCATCCCGGGCCGGATTTCCGCGAGGCGTGGGAGATCCAGAAGATCGTCGACGCCGCCGTGCAGTCGTCGACCGAACGGGCTTGGCTGAAGGTGCGGTGAGCCCTGGGCCGTGCGGCTCGGCTCTCCCAGCGATAATTCGCCGGGACAAGACGCGCCGGATTGGCTCAGGCGTATTCGTCTATCGGTTCGGGAACCGAACGCGGCCTAAAGCCCCGCCGCCTTGCGCAGGGCGGCGTTGATCCGGTCCTGCCAGCCCGCGCCATCCTCCTGGAAATGGTGCAGCACGTCCTGGTCGAGGCGCAGGGTCACCTGCTCCTTCGCGCCGGGAACAGAGGCGGGCTTGGCCTCCGGTTCGGGGGCCTTGGCCGTGGCGGCCTTGAAGGCGGCTTCGGCGGATTGGCGCGGGTCGCCCGGCCTGGATCGTATTGCCATGTCGCGTCGTCCTGATCGAGGCTTGCATGCCGGTCGAAGCTGGCCGGGCCCGTGGGTTCCGCCTTAGGGCTCGCGGTCCCCGGCGGCAAGCATCATCGCACTCCCGGCAGCGCGCTGCCAACCCGCCCGGCGGGATGAAAAGCGAGCCAGCCGCATACCGGCCCAGTGCGGGCGGCCTTCCAGAATCGTCGCCTTCGGGCGAAGCATTCTGCATCGGCCCGGACGATCACGGCGCTGGCCGGGCACGGCCGGCGGCCGGACATCATCGGCCGGAGGACGCGGAGAGGTCAGCTTGGAAACGTCGCTCTACGCCCCGGTCAAGGCCTTCCTCGAAAACCTCGGCGCGACCGTCAAGGGAGAGATCGGCGGCTGCGATCTCCTGGCGCTGATCGGCGACGAGCCCCCGATCGTGGTCGTCTGCGAACTCAAGCTCTCCTTCAATCTCGAACTCGTGCTGCAGGCGGTCGACCGCGCCGCCGCCAGCGACGAAGTCTGGATCGCCGCCCGGATCTCGAAGCGCGGCAAGGGCCGCGAGAGCGACGCCCGGTTCCGCAATCTCTGCCGGCGGCTCGGCTTCGGCATGCTTGGCGTCACCGACGCGGGCCGCGTCGAAATCCTGGTCTCGCCCGACACCCTGCCCCGCCGCGATCGCCAAGCGCCGGTCGCGCCTCGTCAGCGAGCATCGCCGGCGGCAGGGCGACCCGGCGCTGGGCGGCAGCACGCGCCAGCCGATCATGACCGCGTACCGCCAGCAGGCCCTCGCCTGCGCGAACGCGCTGGCCGCCGGACCGCTGCGTCCGCGCGACCTCAGGCCGGCCAGTCCCGATGCCGGGAAGATCCTGCTCGACAACGTCTATGGCTGGTTCGCCCGCATCGACCGCGGCGTTTACGGGCTGACGGATGTGGGTCGCGACGCGCTTTCGCGGTGGTCGTAGGGCCGTTCGAAGGGCCGGTTTTCACTTCGGCACGAAGGTCCGATCTTCGGCTTAGACGATCGGGACTTCGAAGGGCATTTCGGGCCCCGGTTCGGATGAAATCATAGGTTCAGACAGCCAGCTCCGCCGCTCCGACCAGCCCCGCGTCATGGCCCAGCATGGCCCGCACCAGCGCCGGTCGCGTCAGGTCCGGCTCCCGTTCCGCCGCCGCCTCCACCCGCTCGATGAACCCGGAAGCCAGCCCCACGCTGCCCCCCATGACGATCACCTCCGGATCGAGCAGCCTCTGAACGGTCCCCAGGGCCGCAGCAATGGCCCCGGCGGCTGTGTCCAACCCCGCACTCGCCCAGCCCTCCCCTTGGCGGGCTGCGTCGAACACCTCACGGGCATCCGCTTTTCGACCGAATTCGGCGGCCAAACGGCCCAAGGCGAAGCCGGAGGCCACGTTTTCGAGCGTCTTTCCCTCGTTTGAGGCGATCTGCCCGATATGGCCGGCAAAGCCAGAGCGCCCGCGCGCCAACCGACCGTCGACGACGACCCCACCTCCGACCCCGCTCGAAACGGTGACAAACACCATGTCGCGGCCCTGCCCGGCGCCATGCACATACTCACCCCACGCCGCAGCCTGGGCATCGTTGAGGGCGAGTGCGGGAACCCCGAACACCTCGCCCAGGCGCTCCACCAGAGGGTATCCGGTGGGAATCGAGAGCACCCCAGGGTTGACCGCCCGCCAGGCTCCATCGTGAACCAGTCCCGAAACAGCAGCGGCCACAGACACATAGCCCCCGGACCACTCCCGCACGGCATTCGACGCGGCGGCGAGCCAGTCGTCCGGCGCCTGCGCGCGGTCGGTCGGGACTTCCCTCCGCTCCAGCAAGCGGCCGCCCTGCGACGAGCGCGACCGCCGTCTTCGTGCCCCCGATGTCGAGCGCAAGCACAGGCCGTGGCCGCGCATCGTGGATCGCCTTCGCGAACCAGCCAGCGACATATTCCGGCCGCGTGATGGCCGAGCCAACAACCACCGCGCTCGCGCCCGCCCGCATCGCGGCAGCCGCAAGCGATGGTGAATTGTAGCGGCCCTCCGCGATCACAGGCACTTTGCCCAGCTTCGCGCAGGCCCGAAGAAGAGCCAGATCGGGCTCGTCCGGCGTCGGTCCGGGACCGACATAGCCCGAGAGCGTGGTGCCGACGAGATCGACGCCGGCAGCAATCGCTGCTTCGGCTTCCGCGAGGCTGGAAACATCCGCCATCGCCAGCGCGCCCTCGCCGTGGATGGCGGCGACGAGCGCCGCAACCGGCGTCGGACGGTCGCGGATCGTGGCGTCGAACGCGACGATCCGTGCTCCGGCCCGGGCCAGCGCCACGGCATCGTCGATGAAAGGCGTGATCCGCACGCCGGTGTCCGGCAGGTCGCGCTTGACGAGCCCGATCACCGGAAGGCCGCATGAACCGGCGACGGCCCTGACGTTTTCGACGCCCTCGATTCTGCAGGCCCCGCGCCCCACCGTCGCGGGCGGCCAGAGCAAATGCCACAATGAAATCAATGCGGTCTGTCGGCCCGCCCGGAACGGGCTGGCACGACGCGATCAGCGCGCCGGCGATCTGGTCGAGCGTGGATTCATGCTGCATGGTCGACAATGACCTCCCGGCCGGTTCGGACGGATTCGAGCGCTGCGACGATGCACGCCACCGTGCGCCGGGCAGACGTCGCATCGGCCGGGTTCGGTCCGCCCTCGACGACGAGACGGCGAAAGGCACGCCATTCGTTCGCCAGCGCCTCGGCCATCGGATCGGTCGAGGCCGGGACCGGAATGTCCGTCCATGCGGCCTGCCGTCCCATCTTGATCTGCCCGGCAGGGTCGATCACGAGCACGCCGTTTTCGCACACGAGTTCCGTCCCGCCGAAAGGAGCGCCATCGCGGTAAGCGATGCTGGCGACCGTCCCCACCGCGCCATCGTCGAAGCGCAGCAGCATGACCGTCGAATCGTCAGCTTCCTGGTCATGGAACGCCGCGCCGCCCATCGCGAACACGCTGCGCACCGGAACGTCCACGAGCCAGAGCAGCCGGTCCAGCGCGTGGATGCCTGCGGTCATCAGCATGCCGCCGCCCGTGCTCGTCGTGAGGTGCCACGGACGGCGGTTGGGCTCCATCCACAGCTTCACCATCGCGGAGGATCCGAAACCGCACGGCTCCGAGATCCCGCTTTCGAAAGCAATGCCTTGGCTTCCAGCATGGACGCTGAGAACCGCTGCGTATGCCCGATCATGAGCGGGACGCCCGCGACCTGCGCGGCTTTGGCGATAGCGTCGCAACCGGAAAGCGACGGCGCCATCGGCTTTTCGAGAAGAATGGCCTTCCCCGCCGCCGCAGCGGCGATTGCGAGGCTTTCATGCGTCTGGTGAGGCGTCGCAATCACGACGGCCGCAATCGCGGGATCGGCGAGCAAATCGCCGGAATCCCGATACGCCCTGCCGCCAAATCGCGACGTGAACGCATCAAGCCCCGATGGATTGTCGCGGCACGCGCCGACGAGATGCACGCCCTCCACGCTCCGGATCGCATCGGCGTGGCGTTCGCCGAACCAACCCGCGCCGATGATCCCGACGCCCAGGCTTTCATGCGCGGTCATGGATTGGCGGCCATTCGATACGCGTCCTCGATCAGTTGCATGGCCCGCAAGAGGTCTCGCAGATTGGCGGGGGGCGGCGCGCCCTCCGTAAGGCGTCGGGCAATGTCGGCCATCATCGCGTCGTAACGCTCCGATTGAGGGACCGCGGGCAGGATCTCGACGTCCCGGCCCTTCCGCGACAGGTGAAGTCTCGCTCCCCCGATCCACCGCAAGGCAGTCCTCCCCGATGAGTCTCGGCCTCGAAATCGCTGCCTGCGTCGTCGGGGTGAAGATAGCCTGCTTCGATTGTAGCGGTCGCTCCGTTCGCCGCTTCGAGATGAACGATCGCGTGGTCCTCGACAGCCTCGCCGTGCCAGCGGCGCATCGCGGCGTGGGTGACGCGCAGATCTGGTCCCAGCAGTGCGGCGGCGAGGTCGATGCCGTGTACGCCCAGATTGCGCAGAGATCCTCCGCCGCCGATCGCGCGGTCGAGCACCCAGGCCGCGCCCCACGACGCGGTAGCGTGCCGGCGGCCCGTTCACCAGCCGGATCGTGAAGTGCCTCGGCTTCCCGCAATCGAGACCGATCAGCGGCCCGCAACGGTGCGGCAGCGCGACGGCCACCCACGCTCCCGCCCGTTCGAGATCATCGACGAGCGGCCGGAGTGCGCCAGCGTCGACGGCCACAGGCTTTTCCACGAGAACCGGGACGCCGCTCGCAGCGACGAGTTTGAGGCGTTCCGGCATCTCCAATGGCGTACCGGTGACCACGGCAAGCGCCGGGCCGAGCCGCGAGCGCCTCTTCAAGCGAGCTGAACACCGGCGCCTGATTGGCGTGCGCCCAAGCGGCTGAAACGCCGGCGTCCGGATCCCAGCCGCCGAGCACGTCCAGCCCGGCACGGCGTGCCGCCGCAACGTGCATCGGGACGTGCCAGTGAGCGAGGCCGATGAACGCAATTTTCAGCAACCGAACTTCCTCCCGTGCGATTGACGGATATCCTACAAGTGGATAGCGTGCAGTGACAAGCCGCGAGATCGTCGGATCTCGAATAAGCGAGGACAAGCGCCGTTGACGCTGCCCCGAGCCCTGAAACCGCTGAACCGCCCGCCGCTTCTGCACGTCTCCGTGCAGGAAAGCCTGAAGCGCTTCATCGCGGACAACGGCTCTCCGGCGGCGATCCGTTTCCGGCCGAGGGCGATCTGGCGCGCAGCCTGGGCGTCAGCCGCAATTCGGTGCGCGAGGCGATCAAGGCCCTGGAATCGCTCGGCATGCTGGAGACGCGGCGCGGCATCGGCGTGTTCGTGCGCGAGTTTTCTCTCGACGCCCTGATCGACAACCTGCCCTACGGCCTTGGCCGCTCGCTGCGCGACATCGAGGAGATCATCGAGATCCGCAAGCACGCTGGAGACGGCCATGATCGGGCAGGCGATCGAGCGCATGCCGCCGGAAGACCTGGCGGAACTGCGCGACATCACCAGCGCGATGCGCCGGCACGCCGAGCGCGGCGAAAGCTTCGCCGACGAGGACCGGCGCTTCCACGGCGTGCTGTTCCGCTGCCTCGACAACCGCATGCTGATCCGGCTGATCGAGGTGTTCTGGCTCGCCTTCGACCGCGCCGCCGACTTCTTCAACACCGACAATCCCGATCCCGATGCAGACCTGGCGCGACCACGACGCGATCGTGGAGGCCGTGGCGCGCAAGGACGTGGACGAGGCGCGCCAGCGCCTCGCCCTGCACTACCGCGGCATCGGCAACGTCATCGCAGCGGCAAGGGCCGCCCAGGCCAAGCAACGATGAAAAGGGGAGGAACACCATGGCATGTACTGCATTTCGTACGTCGCACATCTCGCCCTGGTCGCTCGGCACGGCGCTCGCATGCCTCGCGCTCGCGCCTGCCTTCGCGCAGAAGTCCGTCATCTCCGGCGGCTTCGACGTCGGCCCGGGCGGCTTCCCGGGCAACTTCAACCCGATGGCGGCCAGCGCCGGCTTCACCTGGCTCAGCACCTACTTCGAGCCGCTGGTCGTCTATGACGCCAAGCTCGAGAAGCTGGCCCCGGCGCTCGCGACGAGCTGGCAGGTCAGCCCCGACAAGCTCACCTACACCTTCAAGCTCGCCGCCCGACGCCAAGTGGCACGACGGCAAGCCGTTCACCTCCGCCGACGTGAAGTTCACCATCGGCCTCGCCAAGGACGCCAAGGCCGGCTCGGTCTTCGCCGCCCGCCTCGCTGCCGTGAAGGAGGTCGAGACGCCCGACGCGCAGACCGCCGTCATCAAGCTGTCGCAGGCCAATGCCGGCCTCATGGACACGCTCACCAAGCTGATGATGCTGCCGGCGCACCAGCTCTCGGCCATTCCGGTCGACGCGCTCGCCAAGCACGAGTGGTGGTCCAAGACGCCCGGTCGGCACCGGCCCGTTCAAGTTCGTGAAGTACGAGACCGACCAGTATGTCGAGCTCGCCGCCAACCCCGACTACCGCGGCGGCAAGCCGAAGGTCGACGGCCTCGTCAACCGCTACTTCAAGACGACGGCCACGGCCGCCGCGGCGCTGAAGTCGGGCGAGATCCAGGTCAGCTACGTCGAGGCCGACGACGCCAAGACCTTCGCCGGCAACCCGGCGTTCCGGGTCGTCGAGGGCGACAGCTACGTCGTCAACTATCTCGGCTTCAACGGCGACGCGCCGCTGTGGAAGGACGAGCGCGTCCGCAAGGCGGTGATGTACGCCATCGACCGCAACGCCATCATCGCGAGCCTGTTCGGCGGCGCGGCAAAGCCCGCGAACTGCGCCTACGTGGCCGACCACCTCGTGCCCGCCGGCATCGAGCCCTACGCCTACAGCCCGGACAAGGCCAAGGCGCTGCTCAAGGAAGCCGGCTGGGACCAGATCAACGGCGCCAAGCCGATCACGCTGCTCAGCTACTACACGGCGCCGCAGGCAGGTGAACATCATGGCGGCGATGCAGGCCATGCTGGCGCAGGTCGGCATCAACGTCGTGCCGAAGGCCGTCGATGTCGCCGACCTACAACGGCACCGTCTACGCGGCGCAGCCGGACTGGACGCAGTATCCGGTCGTCTATGCCGGCATCCAGATCGGCCCGGACCCGAGCGGCATCAACGTCGCGCATCAACGAGAAGCAGATCCCGCCTGCCGGCGGCAACGTGGCCCGCGTGCGCGATGCCGAGGTGACCGGCGCGCTCGACGCGGCGCTCGCCGAGGTCGACGACAGCAAGCTCGCCGGCCGCTTCCAGGACGTCTGCAAGGCGATGAACAAGACCGTGCCGTGGGGCACCATGTGGGTGGCCAAGCGCTACGGCGTCGTCTCCACGAAGCTGAAGGACATGGTGTGGCTGCCCGCGCCCGCAGGCGGCCCCTACGACCAGAAGGCCCAGAACTGGTCCATCACGCCCTGATCGGACTGCTGCGCCGCCTGCTCCATCGGGGCGGGCGGCGCGGTTCCGGGACGGATACCAGGGTCCAGACATGAGCCTCTACATCCTGCGCCGCATCGGCACCGGCCTCGTCATGCTCGTGGCGCTCAGCATGCTCGTCTTCGTGCCTGCTGCGGCTCGCGCCGGGCGATCCGGTCGACGCGTATATCGATCCGTCGGCGCCGATGTCCTCCGACGGAACTGGCGGCCACGCGCGCGCGCCTCGGCCTCGACCAGCCCGTCCCGGTGCAGTACCTCGCCTGGATGAAGCAGGTGATCTGCAGGCGATCTCGGCTATTCCCTGCAGCGCAACCACGAGCCCGTCGCGCGGCTGCTGTCGGAGCGCATCGGCCCGACCCTGCTGCTGATGGGCTCGGGGCTCGCTCATCGCCATCGTCGTCGGCATCGCGGCCGGCATCGTCAGCGCCGTCAATCGCGGCAGGCTGCTCGACTTGGCCCTCTCGCTGCCCGCCTTCGTCGGCATTTCGAGCCCGGCCTTCCTCACCGCGCTCGTCGGCCTGTTCGTCTTCTCCGTCATCCTGCGCTGGGCGCCCTCGGGCGGCATGCGAACGCCCGGCATGGCGCCCTCGACGGGCGACCTGCTGCGCCACCTCGATCCTGCCGGCCTGCCTGCTGTCCATCGGTCATGCCGCGCTGATCATGCGCTACATGCGGGCCTCGCTGATCGAGGTGCTGAACCAGGACTACGTCCGCACGGCGCGCTCCAAGGGCGTGCGCGAACGCTGGGTCATCGTGAAGCACGCCGTGCGCAACGCGCTGCTGCCGGTCGTCACCCTGATCGGCTCGACGCTCGGCGCGGCGGTGGGCGGCGCGATCTTCATCGAGAGCGTGTTCAACTGGCCCGGCATGGGCCTGATGCTCGATCAACGCCGTCGAGGCCCGCGACTATCCCGTCATCATGGCCGCGACGCTCGTGGTCGGCGCCTGCGTGCTCGCCGCCAACATCCTCACCGACATCGCCTATGCGGCTGGTCGACCCGCGGATCAAGATCGCATGACCGCCGCGGCCGAACAGCTTCGCCCCTCATTCCGCGAAAGCCCGACGGGCCGGGCGCTCGCGCCGCTTCATGATGAACCGTACCGCCGTGGCGGGGCTCGTCGTCCTGATCGCTGCTCGTCGGCACGATCCTGCTGGCGCCCCCGCTCACTCGGCGCTCTCGCCGAACGCGATCGACCTCCTGGCGCTGAACAAGCCGCCAGGCGCCGCGCATTGGCTCGGCACCGACGGCGTCGGCCGGGACGTCTTCGCGCGGCTGCTCGAGGGCGGGCGCATCTCGCTGCTCCGTCGCCATCGGCGCGGTGTCGATCTCGCTCGTCATCGGCTTCGCTGATGGGCGCGCTTGCCGCCTTCGGCGGCGGCCTCATCGACGCCGCGATCATGCGTGTCGTCGATCTCGCCATGACGCTGCCGCCCATCGTGCTGCTGCTGGTGCTCGCCTCGATCACGGGGCCCGGGCATCTGGCCGACGATCTTCGTCATCGCGCTCCTGTCGTGGCCGATCCTGGCCCGCATGGTGCGCGCCCGCCTGCTCGAGCTGCGCGAGCGCGACTTCGTGCTGGCCTCGCGCAACATGGGCGCCGGGACGTGGTCACCTCGTCCGGCGGCACGGACTGCCGAACACGCTCGACGTGCTCGTCGTCTACGCCACGCTGCAGATCGCCAACGCCATGCTGCTGGAGGCCGGACTTTCCTTCCTCGGGCTCGGCGTCCCGCCGCCCGATGCGAGCTGGGGCAACATGCTCAACGGCGCGCGAAGCGTGCTCGTGCTCGAGCAGTTTCCCTGGCAGTGGCTCACCCCCGGCGCCGCGCTCGTGCTCACCGTCATCGCCACCAACTTCGTAGGCGACGGCCTGCGCGACGCCTTCGATCCCCGTTCCGATATCGGCTGACAGCAACAGGAACCTGCCAATGCCCCTTCCCGCGTCTTTCCACGGCATCGTACCGCCCGTCGTCACGCCTCTCACGCACGACTTCAAGGTCGACTATCCCTCGTTCACGCGCGTCATCGAGAACCTGCATCGAGGGCGGCGTGCACGGCCTGTTCGTGCTCGGCTCCACCAGCGAGGTCGATCTTCCATGACGAAGCCACGCGGCGCGCGATCCTCGACCACGCGGTCAAGGTCAACAACGGCCGCGTGCCGCTGCTGGCCGGCGTCATCGACCCCACGACGGACCGCGTCATCGGCCATGCGAAGGTGGCCAAGGCGGCCGGCGCCGACGCCGTCGTCGTCACCGCGCCCTTCTATACGCGCACCAACCAGGCCGAGACGCTGGACCATTTCCGCTATGTCAGCGACGGCGTGGACCTGCCCGTCATCGCCTACGACATCCCCGTCTGCGTCCACATCAAGCTCGAACGCGGGACGCATCAATCACGCTTGCCCGCGAGGGCGCCATCGCCGGCGTGAAGGATTCCAGCGGCGACGAGGGCATCTTCCGCTACCTCATCTCGGACCTCGCCGACAATCCCGAGGTCTTCCTGATGACCGGCGCCGAGCTGACCGTCGACGGCATCCTGCTGGCCGGCGCGCACGGCGTGGTTCCCGGCCTCGCGCAACGTCGATCCGCACGGCTATGTCCGCCTCTACGACGCCGCGCGCCGGGGCGACTGGGTGACGGCCCGCAAGGAGCAGGACCGGCTGTGCCAGCTCTTCGAGATCATCCGCCACGGCACGCCGCGCACCAGCGCCGGGGCCATCCGGCGTCGGCGGCTTCAAGACCGCGATGCGCCGCCTCGGCATCATCTCGACCAACGTCATGGCGCGGCCCGCAGCGCACGCTGAACGACGACGAGGCGAGCCGCGTCGATGCGGTCCTCAAATCGCGTCGGGCTGATCTGAGGCGCGATGACCGCGTTCGCGCCCCTGCTGGAAGTCGACGGGCTGCAGCACCGTCTTTTCGGTTCGCGGCCGCGAGATCAAGCCCGTGAACGGGATCGATCTCACGGTCCGGGCCGGCGAGACCGTGGCGCTCGTCGGCGAATTCGGGATCGGGAAGTCGGTGACGGGCTTGTCGATCGCGCGCCTCCTGCCGCGCTCGGCGCGCATCGCGAGCGGGCGTGTGCTGCTGCATGACGGCGAGGGCGCCGTCGACCTCGCGCAGCTCGACCCCGAGGCGATGCGGAAGGTGCGCGGCGCACGCATCGGCATGGTGTTCCAGGAGCCGATGACCAGCCTCAATCCGGTGCTCACCATCGGAGACCAGATCACCGAGCCGCTGCTGGTCCACGGCTTTGCCGATCGCGCCGAGGCACGCGAACGCGCCGTCGCCATGCTCGACGCGGTCGGCATTCCCGATCCCGCGCGCAGGCTCGCGTCCTACCCGCACGAATTCTCCGGCGGGATGCGCCAGCGCGCGATGATCGCGATGGCGCTGATCTGCCGGCCAAGCCTGCTGATCGCCGACGAGCCGACGACGGCGCTCGACGTCACCGTGCAGGCCCAGATCGTCGAACTGCTCGAAGGCCTTCAGGCGCGAGATGGGCATGGGCATCCTCTTCGTGACGCACAATCTCGGCGTCGTCGCCGACATGGCCCATCGGGTCGCCATCATGTATGCGGGCCGCATCGTCGAGGAAGGCGCCGTGGCGGAGGTCTTCTCCAATCCCCGTCATCCCTACACGCGCGGTCTGCTCGCCTCCGTGCCGAAGCCGGGCGAGGCGCTTGCGCTGCGCCGGGCCGGAGGCAGGCTCGCCGCCATCGAGGGTCAGGTTCCCAGCATCATGCGCCTGCCGCCGGGCTGCGCCTTTGCCGGACGCTGCCCGCTTGCAATCGACATCTGCCGCACCGTCGCCGCCTGAACCCGAGCATCCAGGTCCGTCGCGCACCGTCCGCTGCCACCGCTGGGAGGTCGCATGAGCGCCCATCGCCGCTGATCGACGTGCAGGGCCTGACCAAGCATTTCGGCAGCAAGGGTCTGCTGCGGCGCGGTGCGGTCGTTCGCGCCGTCGACGATGTGAGCTTCACCGTTGGACGGGGTCAGGTCGTCGGCGCTCGTCGGAGAATCCGGGTCTGGCAAGACGACCGTCGGCCGCACGCTGCTGAGGCTGATCGATCCGACCGTCTGGCTCGGTCAACTACGACGGCACGGATATCGCCGCGCTATCGCCCGACGCCATGCGGCCCTGGCGGCGGCGGATGCAGTACATCTTCCAGGATCCCTATGCGAGCCTTTCGCCCCGCATGACCGTGGGCGATATCCTGACCGAAGGCCTTGTCATCCAGGGCTTCGGCAATGGCGCGGCACGACTGGACAAGGCGGCGGACGCGCTGGACGCGGTCGAAATGCCGCGTGACGCGCTGGCGCGCTACCCGCACGAATTCTCGGGCGGCCAGCGCCAGCGGCTCGGCATCGCCCGCGCCCTGACGATGGACCCCGAATTCGTCGTCGCCGACGAGCCCGTCTCCGCCCTCGACGTCTCGATCCAGGCCCAGATCGTCAACCTGCTGCGCGACCTGCAGGAGAAGTCCGGCCTCACCATGCTGCTGATCTCGCACGACCTGTCCGTGATCGAGTTCCTCGCCGACCGGGTCGTCGTGATGTACCTCGGCAGGGTGATGGAGGCGGGGCCGAGCGAAGCCATCTATTCCACGCCCCGGCATCCCTATACGCAGGCGCTGCTATCGGCCGTGCCGTCGACGGTTCCCGGCGCCAAGCGACGCCGCACCATTCTGAAGGGCGACATTCCCAGCCCGCTCGCGCCGCCGTCCGGCTGCGTCTTTCGTACACGCTGTCCGATCGCCAAGGCCGACTGCGCCACTATCGTGCCCCCTCTGCACGAGGTGGACGGAAATCCGGACACGGCTCACACGGTCGCCTGTCTCTACGCCTGAACGGACGGCGGGCTCAGGCGAACAGCTCCGGCAGCATCGAGCGCGCGATGGGACGCAGCCGCTCCGCCTCCTCCTGCGCTATCCAGCGATAAGGGCGGCGCAGGCGCGTCCCGACCGGCCCCCAGCCGCCCACCGCCGCCAGCAGCTTGTCCAGCGCCGCATTCGCGTAGCCGTGGTCGCGGCGGAAGGGCACGATCCATTCGTCCATGAATGCGCAGAGCCGCGTTTCGAGCTCGAGCGCTCCGGCGAGATCGGTCGCCATCGCGTCGGTCCATCGCTGCGCGCCCGCCGGGCTGAGGCACGCGACGTTCGAGAACGCACCCGCCGCGACACCCTCGCGCATGCCGGTCGCCAGGTGATGGCCAGGAACGAACACCGAGAGCCGGCCGAGATGCTGCCTGGCCTTCGCATACCAGGCGGCGTCGCCGTCGCCCAGCTTCACGCCGACAACGCTGCGCGCGGCATCCGTCACCGCCTCGATATCGGCCGGGCTCAGCACTCGTTTCGCATGCGGCGGATTGTAGAGAACGAGCGGCGTGCCGCCCGCATTCTCCTCGACCATGCGAAGGAAATCGGCGGCTTCCGCATTGGTCAGCGGCCACCAGTCCGGCAGGATCACCTGGATGGCGGCGGGCGAATGCCGGCGCGCATCCCGCGCCCTGCGGCACGTGACGCTCGGGTCCGAATGGCAGGCCCCGATCACGAATGGCATCCCGGCCGCGGCGCACCGCTGCGCCAGGACCTGCTGGATCCGCTCGTACTCGTCCTCGGTCTGGTTATGGAACTCCCCCGCCGTGCCGTTCGAGTAGATCCCATCCACCCCCGCGGCGATCAGGATGTCGATCTCCTCGGCGAGGGCGCCGAAGTCGATCCCGTTGTCCGCCTGGATGGGCAGGAGGAGCGTGGCCCAGTTGCCCCGCAGACGCATGCTCGTACTCCCGGTGGGTTGGATGTGAAGCTAGATCTTGCCCTGGCGGGCGAGGTCGCCGGCAAGGCGTTCCTGATATGCCCGCCACGACGTCTCGTCGAACTTCGCCCGCTCGGCATAGTAGATGAAACCGAGCGCCCGGCGAGAGCGGGTCGGCGATGAATTCCCACGCGCCCAATGGATGGTTCGCGCGCCGTGGATCAGCAGCGTTCCGGCCTCGGCCGGACAGGCGACGTCGTTGGCTTTGTCGTCCGGCGTTCCGAAGTCCGTCACCCCCTGCGAGAAGCCGAGCGTGCCGGTTCGCCCATGAGGCCGGAAGTCCTGCGCACGATGCGACCCCCTGACATAGTGGATGCAGCCATTCTCCTCGTCGACCGGCTCAAGCGCCAACCAGGCCGTCGCTGCAATGCAGGGCTGCAGGTGGAAATAGTACCCGTCCTGGTGGGGAGGCGTCGGCTGCCCGATGCCAGGCGGCTTGTTGAAGAACTGCATGTTGTTGCAGGTCACGGGACCATCGAGCACGATCTCGGCCAGCCGGCGTATCGGCCCGTCTTCCATCATGGCCCGGAAGTATGAATCGTGCTCGTGCAGCCTCTGCACCTGCTTGATCGAATTCGGATCGTCCTTGTTTTCGAAGTAGACCTGTTCTCGGGGCAGGTTCGGCACGATCTCGGCCTGGAATTGGTTCACTTCGGCATTGATTTCGAAGATCTCCTTCGGGTCGTAGAAGCCTTCGAGAGCGACGAAACCATCGTCGGCGAAAGCGCCCGACAAGCGGCCGCGGGACGCTTCGAGCTCATCGAAATTCATCGAATCCCCCTCATGTTTCTTGTCGAGTTCAAGGTGTTTACGCGATTGACTTGCGTGCTTCCAGAGGTACCAATTCAGCATAGCTGCAGACTTGCCTCGCCGCTCCCACTTCGCGGCGAGATCGGAAGCGGCCGTAAGCTTTCGGGGGTCTCGCAGGTGGAACACAAGCCAGTCGATATCCTGATCATCGGCTCGGGCGCGTCGGGCGCCGCCGCAGCGTGGCGCCTTTCCGAAGCGGGCTTCGACATCCTTTGCCTGGAGCAGGGCGACTGGCTCGATCCCCAGCACTATCCAACTGCCTCAGCGGACTGGGAATTCCAGGGAGCGACCTCGTTCAACTTCGATCCTAATGTTCGAAGGCTGGACGTCGACTATCCCGTCAACGACACGGAATCCGCCATCTCCCCCCTGATGTTCAACGCGGTGGGCGGCAGCACCATTCACTGGACGGCTCACACCCCGCGCTTTCATCCGTCCGACTTCCGCGTTCGCACTCTCGACGGCGTGGCCGACGATTGGCCGCTCACTTATTCCGACCTCGAGAAGTACTACGACCTGAACGACGAATGGATGGGATGCTCCGGCATTGCCGGCGACCCGGCCAATCCGCCCCGCTCGCCCCGGCCGATGCCGCCACTTCCGCTCGGTCCGGACGGCGAACGCATGGCGCGGGCCTTCGACAAGCTCGGCTGGCACTGGTGGCCGTCGGATTCCTACATCAATTCAAGGCCTTATCAGGGCCGCGGCGCCTGCAACAATTGCGGGCCGAACGGCCTCGGCTGCACGGTCAAGGCCAAGGGGTCCACGGACGTGACCTACTGGCCGGCAGCGCTCAAGAACGGCGTTGAACTCCGCACCCGTGCAAGGGTCTATGAAATCGCCACCGGGCCTGACGGGCGCGCAACTGGCGCGCATTATCTCGATGCCGGGGGACCAGCCACTTCCAGCCGGCGCGTTGCGTGATCGTAGCGGCAAATGGCGTCGGCACGCCGCGCCTCCTCCTGCTCTCGAAATCCGAGAGACACCCGGAAGGGCTGGCCAACTCATCCGGTCTCGTCGGCAAGAACCTGATGTTTCATCCATATGCGATGGTGACGGGCTTTTTCGACGACGGGATCTCACCGACCTACCAGGGCGCCCTCGGCAATATCCTGATGTCGCAGGAATTCTATGAGACGGACCCAGCCCGGGGATTCGTGCGTGGCTATTCCTACCAGATGAACCGGAGCAGCGGCCCCGCCAAGACCGCGACCGGCCTCACCCTTCCACCCATCGCCTGGGGTGAGCGGCATCATCGGGAATTCGAAATGCGCTTTGGCAACTCCGCAATCCTCTGCGTCATCGGCGAGGACCTTCCCGAAGAGCACAACAGGGTCGAACTCGACCCGGCCTTGACGGATGCGAGCGGAATTCCGGCTCCCAAAGTTTTCTACAAAATGTCCGCCAACAGCCTCGATATGATGGCCCATGGCGTCGGCAACGCGACGAAGGTCATGGAGACTGCAGGCGCCCACACGATCATGTCCACCCCGCTGCATCGCGCCGGCGGATGGCATCTGATGGGCACTGCACGAATGGGCGACGACCCCAGGCGCTCGGTGGTCGACCGCAACGGACAGGCCCACGATGCCGACAACGTCTTCGTTATCGACGGTAGCGTGTTCGTCACAGGCGGCGCGGTGAATCCGACGCCGACGATCCAGGCCATTGCGCTTCGGATCGCCGACTTCATCATTCAGGAACGAGCCGACCTGCGCTCGCAGTGATCGCCGGTTAGATGCGTCCTGCCCTAGATCTCGAGAGTTCCGACCCATGCGCACCCTTACAGAGACAGAGCGGCACGATCTCAGCGCAGCGATGGACCGGCTGATCCCTTCGACTGGCGAACTGCCGGGCGCAGGCTCGCTGGGGTTGGCGGAGGTCGTGGAAGGATTTTCCGGGCGCCATGCGCCCTTTCACGATGCGCTCCTGGCCTTCGTCGAATCCTTGCCGCAAGCAGAAGGGGCGCGCCTCCACCAGCGCCCGGCACCGGAGCAGGATAACATCCTCAAGACCATCGAAAACTCCCTGCCCGCCATGTTTCATGTGGTGCTGGAACTCGTGTACATGGCCTATTATGGCGATCCCCGCATTCAAAGGGCCATCGGGTATCGCTCGGGACCGCTACAGCCCCGGGGCTACGAATTGCCGCCGTTCGACGAATCCGTCCTGGAAACGGTGAAACAGCGCATGCCGTTCTGGCGCGAGGTGCCCTGATACGGCGGAGCCCATGGCCCGTTTTTATCTCGCGCTGCCGACCCATCCTGGCATAGAACCGCACCCGAGATCGGCCGCCAGAAGGCGCTGCGGACATCCAGGATGCCTCAGCCGATACGCAGGAGGACGGCGATGACAAAGGGTCTGCGCAAGGGGCTGACGAGCTATGGCGACGCTGGCTTTTCGCTGTTCCTGCGCAAGGCCTTCATCAAGGCCATGGGCTACTCGGACGATGCCCTGAATCGGCCCATCGTCGGGATCACCAATACTTTCAGTGACTACAATCCCTGCCACGGCAACGTGCCTGCCCTCATCGAGGCGGCAAAGCGCGGCGTCATGCTCGCCGGTGCAATGCCGATGGTGTTCCCGACGATCTCGATCCACGAGAGCTTTGCACATCCAACCTCGATGTACCTGCGCAATCTGATGGCGATGGATACCGAGGAGATGATCCGCGCCCAGCCGATGGACGCGGTGATCGTGATCGGCGGCTGCGACAAGACCCTGCCGGCGCAGATCATGGCGGCCGCCAGCGTGGACCTCCCCACGATCGTGATCCCCGTTGGCCCCATGGTCGTCGGCCACCACAAGGGCCAGGAACTCGGGGCCTGCACCGATTGCCGTCGCCTCTGGAGCGCCCATCGCGCCGGGGAGATCGACGAGCAGGAAATCGACGTCGTCAACGGCCGGCTGGCGCCTTCCGTCGGCACCTGCATGGTGATGGGCACGGCTTCCACCATGGCCTGCATTACTGAAGCATGGGCCTCTCGCTTCCTATGTCGGCGACGATCCCCGCACCGCATGCCGAGCGCATCAGGCTGGCCGAAGCAAGCGGCAAGCGCGCCGCCGAGATGGCGGTGGCGGGCGGACCCCGCCCGAGCGAGATCATGACCCCGGCAGCGTTCCGGAATGCGCAAATCGTCATGCAGGCAATCGGCGGCTCAACCAATGGCCTGATTTACCTCACCGCGATGGGCAACCGCAGCGGGGTGGCGATCAACCTCGAGGACTTCGACAAGATCGGCCGCGAGGTGCCCGTGCTTGTCGATCTCAAGCCCTCCGGCGAACATTACATGGAGCATTTCCACCACGCGGGCGGCGTGCCGAAGCTTCTTGCGCGAGCTCGGTGACCTCGTCGATCTCGACGTGCCCACGGTAGCGGGGGGAACCTTGCGGGACGTGGTGGAAGGCGCCGAGGACGTGGCCGGGACAAACGTCATCCGCTCGCCTTCCAATCCCATCAAGGCGACCGGGGCCATGGCGGTCCTTCGCGGCAATCTCGCGCCCCGTGGAGCGCTCATCAAATACTCCGCGGCGACACAGCGGCTGCTCCAGCACACCGGAAAAGCCGTCGTGTTCGAATCCGTCGAGGACATGGCGCAGCGGATCGACGATCCCGATCTCGAGGTCGGTCCCGACGACGTGCTGGTGCTCCGCAACACCGGCCCGAGGGGGGCGCCCGGAATGCCGGAAGCCGGCTATCTGCCGATCCCCAAAAAGCTCGGGCGGCAGGGCGTGAAGGACATGGTGCGCATCTCGGACGCACGGATGAGCGGCACGGCTTTCGGCACCATCGTGCTGCACATCACCCCCGAATCCGCGGTTGGCGGCCCGCTGGCGCTGGTAAAATCAGGCGACATGATCCGGCTCGACGTCGCCGCGCGGCGGATCGACGTCCTGGTCGACGCCGCCGAACTTGCCCGGCGTGCTGAGGCTCTGCCGCCCGGGACACGGCCGGAATGGGCCGCGCGCGGCTATGCGCGGCTGTTCCACGACACCGTGACGCAGGCCGACGAGGGCTGTGATTTCGACTTCATGCTCCCGAACCGCGAGCCCTGACGGGGCTGGAATACCCTGCGCCTCAAGAAACATGGCCGCTAAGGCAAGCAAGCGATCAGTGGGCCGCTCCGGCCCGCAGGAACTCGATAATCCCCGAGAAATCCTTGCCCTCGAAGCCAGCCTTCGTGAACGCTTCGTAGAGTTCGGCGGCGTGCGCTCCAAGCGGCGTGATGGCTCCGCTTGCGGCGGCTGCTTCCTGCGAGAGCTTGAGGTCCTTCAGCATCAGCGCGGCCGCAAAGCCCGGGGCGTAGCCAGTTGTTGGCGGGGCTGGCGGGCACGGGGCCCGGAACCGGGCAGTAGCTCGTCAGCGACCAGCATTGCCCCGACGACGTCGAGGCGACGTCGAAGAGCGCCTGATGCGACAGGCCAAGTTTCTCGGCAAGGACGAACGCCTCGCTGACGCCGATCATCGAGATGCCCAAGATCATGTTGTTGCAGATCTTGGCCGCCTGCCCCGCGCCAGCCTCGCCGCAATGAACGACCTTCCGGCCCATCTGGCTCAGAACCGGCTCGGATCGCGCGAAAGCCTCCGCCGAGCCGCCGCACATGAAGGTCAACGTCGCCGCCTTCGCGCCACCGACGCCGCCGGAGACGGGCGCGTCGAGCGAGGCGAGGCCCTTCGCCAAAGCCATGGCGTGGGCTTGCTTGGCGCTGTCGACGTCGATCGTCGAGCTGTCGATGAAGAGCGTGCCGGGCCTGGCCAGCGGCAGAGCCTCGGTCCAAACGCCCACGACATGCTTGCCGGCCGGCAGCATGGTGACGACGATGTCGGCTTGCCCGACCGCATCTGCGGACGAGGAGGCCGGCTCGACACCGCCCTGCCCTGCCGCATCCAGATTGGCCTGCACGAGATCGTGACCGATCACGCGATGCCCGGCCTTCACGAGATTGGCCGCCATTGGGCCGCCCATGTTCCCAAGGCCGATGAATGCGATCGTCGCCATTGTCTGTCCTCCCGGCCGCGCGTCCCGCGCGCATTTCATTCCAGTGTGGTGGGAGCGCCGTCAGAGACCGCCGCCCCGCCCGATAAGGCCGCGCGCGATGATCACCCGCATGATCTCGTTTGTGCCTTCCAGGATCTGGTGCACGCGGAGGTCCCGCACGATCTTCTCGATCCCATAATCGGCAAGGTAGCCGTAGCCTCCGTGAAGCTGAAGCGCCTGGTTGGCGACCTCGAAGCCCACGTCCGTTCCGAAGCGCTTGGCCATGGCGCAGAGCTGCGTCGCCTGCGGGTCCTTCGCATCGAGCGCCGATGCCGCGCGCCACAGGAAGGTCCGCGCCGCCTCGAGTTCCGTCGCCATGTCGGCGAGACGAAACTGCAGGGCCTGGAAATCCTGCAGCTTGCGGCCGAAGGCCTTGCGCTCGTTCATGTAGGCGAGTGACTTGTCGAGCGCAGCCTGCGCGCCGCCAAGCGAGCACGCGGCGATGTTCAGCCTGCCGCCATCGAGACCGGCCATCGCGATCTTGAAGCCTATGCCTTCCGGGCCGAGCCTGTTCGCGGCAGGCACGCGGCAATCCTGGAAAATCACCTGGCGCGTAGGCTGTGCATTCCAGCCCATCTTCTTCTCATTCGCCCCAAAAGAGAGCCCCGGAGCGTCCTTCTCGATGACGAGCGTCGAAATGCCCCCCGCTCCATCGTCCCCCGTGCGAACCATCGTGACGTAGACATCGGAAGCGCCGGCGCCCGAGATGAACTGCTTGGATCCATTGAGGACGTAGGTGTCCCCTTCGAGCCGGGCACGTGTCTTCAACGCCGCCGCGTCCGATCCTGCGCCCGGCTCCGTGAGACAATAGCTCGCGATATGCTCCATGCTCGTGAGCTTCGGCAGGAACCGCTGCCGCTGCTCATCCGAGCCATAGGCGTCGATCATCCACGACGCCATGTTATGGATCGAAATGAAGGCCGAAACGGTGGGACATCCGGTCGCCAGCGCCTCGAAGATAAGAGCGGCATCAAAGCGGCTTAGTCCCGAGCCGCCTACGTCCTCGCGCACGTAGATGCCGCCCATCCCGAGCGCAGCGGCCTGCCGCATCTCAGTGACCGGAAAGTGCTTCGCCTCATCCCACTCCACTGCCTTGGGCGCGAGTGTTTCAGCCGCGAACGCCCGCGCCATGTCTCGTATTGCAAGATGGTCATCTGTCAGGGCGAAAAGGGTCATGCTCAAGGCCTCGGGCGAGCCATTTCTGCGGATTGCGAGGCGGCAGAATGCCGGGTTTGCACAGGAATACGAATGAAACTTTTGTCGATGGCGATCGCGGCGTCACCGGGCGTTGCTGGAGTGCGGTTGCCAAAGCTGACGGATGATCCCCGTTGTGCGATGAGTGATGTTACCGAAAGCAAGGGAGCCTGCTCCCATTCGGTCACAATTCGAAGTAGCCGGTGCGGGAGAGCAGCATGGCCAATCCTTTGAACCTTGGCCCGGTCCCTCAAGAGATCCTCCGGCAGCTCGCACCGACGGGAACGCTGAGAGCCGGGATCAATCTCTCGAACTTCCTGCTGGTCTCAAGCCGGACGGCAGACGGCGACCCTGCCGGCGTTTCGCCCGATATGGCGCGAGCGCTTGCCGACAGCCTTGGGCTCGATCTGCAATTCGTCACATACGCCTCGCCTTCGCAACTCGCGGACGCGGCAGGGCTGGACGAGTGGGATTTCGCACTGGTCGGCGCCGAGCCCCAGCGCGCAGAGGTGATCGCCTTTACACCAGCCTACACTGAAATCGAGGCCACTTACCTCGTGGCGCCGCATTCGGGGCTGTCGACGATCGAGGACGTGGACAAGCCCGGCGTGCGGATCGCCGTGACGGACCGTACCGCTTTCGGGCTTTGGCTGGACAGGAACATCCATAAGGCCGAGTTGGTCCGCGCAAAGACCATGGACGAAACGCGGGACATCTTCATCGAACAGAAGATCGATGCCCTCGCAGGGTTGAGGTCCCGGCTAGTCGCGGACGCGGCCTCCATTCCAGGAAGCGTGCTGCTCGAAGGCCGTTTCATGACGGTGAAGCAGGCTGTTGGTGTCCCAAGGGCGAAGGAGGCCGCGCTGCCCTACCTGACCAGCTTCGTCGAAGCCGCCAAGTCCACTGGCCTTGTGGCGAGCTTCATCCGCAAGCACGGCGTCACCGGGCTCGAAGTCGCCACGGGCTGAACACTTCCTAGGCGAACGCCCTATTTTACCCGGCCCATCCGGTTCAGAACTTCGCGGGGTATTGAATAGGCCTTCACGACCTGGTCCCAGTGTCGCAAGCCGCAAAGCTCCCGCTGGATCATCAGGCTCCACACCCTGTCCGCGGCTTCATCCAGCAGGACTGAAAGCGCGTCGATATCAGGGGAAGGGTTGCCGTCCCTAAAGGACCGGAGGCGGGCAAGAGACTGCTCGACCTGTTGACCGAGATGTCCGAGGGTCTGCGCCTTTTGCTGGGCGATCTCGTAGTTGAGGACATTCAACCCGCTTTCGGGCTGGTGACTTGCTGCAAGGCTCTGGGGAATCCGAAGCGTCATGTCTTGTCTCGTCGAGCGGGAATGCCGTTTCGCCCGAATATAGGGCACCATTTTGGCCGCAGGTACATGACCGGGTCATTGTCATCCCATTGCGGTCCGAATTGGGTTTGACAGTCCAATGCGATCGGCCGCCGGAGGGGACATGTGAAGGCAATTGGCCTCCGGACCGAAGGCTTACAAAGCTACGAGTGACTTCAGGTGAGTTCGGTGCGTAGTTCATTTGCAGATACCGCGTCGTGCCATTTGGCAAAGCGAACCGACGCGACAGTTCCCGCACCTTCTGAGTTCGGTCCAACGGACACCAGGCCATCCAGTTTGGAAACCAGGGATTTCATCAAGCCTTGTCCTTGGCCACCCGGATCGCTGCCGGTTGGTCCAATCATCCCAATGCCGTCGTCGGCCACAGTAAGGTTGAACTCGTGGCCGCTGTAACGAAAGGTCACGACAATCGTGCCGGGCCGCTCGTCGGGGAAAGCGTGCTTGAGCGCATTCACAACGAATTCGTTGATGATGAGGCCAAGCATCAGAGCTAGCTCCTGAGGCATCAGGTGACGTTCCGCTTCAACCTTCAGGTCGATAGGGCGCATGCCGATCATGGCATGGGTCAGGTCATCGCAGAGCGCATGGATGAACTCGCGCGTATCAATGACGGCGGCGGCGCTATCGTGAATTTCCAATCGGTCGTGCAGCCGAGCTATTACCCTGATCCGGCTTGAGGTGGACGATAGCGAAGCACGTGCATCCGGATCGGCCACGTGCCGCAGCTCAAGCCGCAGGAGCGAGGACAGGATGGCGAGCTCGTTTTTGAAGCGGTGAGACGCCTCCGCCAGTTGGACGCTCCTGTCGGCCTCTAAAGCGATCAGACGCTTGTTCGCCTTTGTAAGATCGGCGGCCACACGATGGAGTGCTTCTGCGAT
>CAWGGK010000012.1:0-296173 GCA_963822165.1 uncultured Alphaproteobacteria bacterium | reverse complement strand
GAACGACCGATCCAACCGGCTTTCCGGCGTTCATTCCAGGCGCGACAGAGACATCTGTCGCGCCTTTATTTTTGATTGAACGATGGACCGCGTCAGGTCCGCTTTGCTTCGCCCGTCACGACCGGGCGCTCCGTCCCGGCGCCCCATTCGGCCCATGAGCCGTCGTAGAGGGCCTTTGCCGGCCGGCCGAGCGTCTCGAGCCCGAGCGACAGGATCGCGGCCGACACGCCGGACCCGCAGCTCGTCACGACGGGCCGGTCCAGATCGACGCCGGCGGCTGCGAACGCGGCCCGGATCTCCGCCGGGCTCTTCAGCCGTCCGTCGGCGATGAGTTTCGACGAGGGCACGTTGAGGCTGCCCGGCATGTGCCCGGCTGCGCACGCCGGGGCGCGGTTCCGGCGCCTCGCCGCGGAAGCGCTCGGCCGGGCGCGCATCGACGACCTGCGCCGAGCCGCGTCGTCCAGCGCCCGCTCGACGCCGTTCGCGTCGGCCACCGCGCCATGGTCGAGCGTGGCGTGAAGATGGCCGGGCGGCGGCGGGTCGGCTCGTCGGTCCAGGGCCGGCCCTCCGCCCGCCATGCCGGCGCGCCGCCGTCGAGGATGGCGACGTCCGCGCGCGCCGAAGCGTGCGGAACGTCCACCACACGCGCGGCGCCGAGAACAGGCCGGCGCCGTCATAGACGACGATGCGCATGCCGTCGCCGATGCCGAGGCGGCCCATATGGCGCGCGAACTCCTCCGGCTGACGGCAGCATGTGGGGCAGGCGGGACGATCTTGTCGGCGATCTCGTCGATGTCGAAATAGACCGCGCCGGGAATGTGCCCGGCGGCGTACTCCGCCTTGGCGTCGCGGTTCTGCGCGGGCAGGTACCAGGACGCGTCGACGACCACGACGTCCGGGGCGGAGAGATGGTCTGCAGCCACTGCGGTGGAGACGAGATGGTCGGTCATGGGATTTCCTCGGGGTGCGTGCGGCTTGCGCCGCTTGTTGTCGGCGGATCAGGCGAGCGCGATGCGGACGCGGCGGTTGAGCTTGCCCTTCTTCTCGATGTCCGTGACCGCACCGCGCCGATCTCGGCGGTGTTGCGGACATGGGTGCCGCCGCAGGGCTGCAGGTCCAGCCCCTCGATCTCGACGAGCCGGACGCGGCCGCTGCCCATCGGCGGCTTCACCGACATGGTCTTGACCAGGCCGGGGTTGGCGAGAAGTTCCTCGTCGGTGATCCAGCGCTCGGTGACCGCGGCGTTGCGGCCGATCCGGGCGGCGAGCTCCGCGGCGATCGCGTCCTTGTCGAGCCCGGCGTCGGGAATGTCGAAGTCGAGCCGGCCCTCGCCGTCGCCGATCGCGCCGCCCGTCACGGGGTAGGGCAGGACGGTGGTCAGCAGATGCAGCGCCGTGTGGATGCGCATGCGCTTGAAGCGGCGTCCCAGTCGAGCCGTGCCGTCACCGTGTCGCCGGGCTCGGGCAGCGCGCTGCCCGCCTGCCGGCACATGCACGACAGTGGCTCTTGTCCTCGCCGTACACGGCCGTGGCGATCGGGATCTCCGCACCCGACGGCGGCGACGATGCCGCCCTTATCGCCGGGCTGGCCGCCGCCGGTGGCGTAGAAGACCGTACGGTCCAGAACGATGCCGCCGCGCTCGTTGACCCCTGGACGGTCGCGTCGCATTGCTGGAGATAGGCATCGTCGCGAAACAGCAAGAGCGTGGGCATGAGGAATCCAGTCGGCCTGAGGTGAGGCACGGACGCTAAATTCGAGTGATGCCAAGGGCAAGCACTGACGCGGATTATGATGCGCAGAAGTACGCACGCCTGATCCAGCGCAAGGACAGGGGCGTACAAAGCAAGTGACAAATCGGACCGTCATGCGGTTCAGTCGCTTTGTTGACAATCGTGTGATCCGGCAGCTCTGGCCTTCGCGTAAGGCATCAAGTGAAATATATGTAGCCACCGGCGTTATCCGCTGACCCAACACCGGGAAGGTCGACCTTGAGCCTCCATCACACCACCGCCGCACGGGCCGGCCGATCGACGAGCTCCTCGCGGGCTACGCGGCCGGCACGCTGTCCCCCCCGCTGCAGGGCCTCGTGGCCGCGCATCTGGCGCTCAAGCCCGAGAACCGCGCCTTGTGGCGGCGCTCGAGGCCTTGGCGGCATCGCGATCGAGGATACCCCGCCCTGCGCGATCCGCGACCGCGACGCCAAGCTCGCCGCGATCTTCGCGGCCGCCGAGCAGCCGGTCCAGGTCCGTGAAGCCGCCCGAGTGCGCCATCGTGCCCGCGCCGCTGGCGTCAGCTCCTGGGCCGCCATCTGGCCGACGTGCCGTGGCGCACGCGCCTGCCGGGCATCCGCGAGTTCCACGTCAAGGGCGCGGGCGAAGCCGAGGCCGTCGCTCTACTGGATCAGTCCCGGCCGCGTCATGCCGTCCCACACGCATGACGGTTCCGAGGTGACGCTCGTGCTGCGCGGCGGATTCTCGGACGCCGACCGGCCATTACCGCCGTGGCGACATCGCCATCGCCGACGCCGAGCTCGATCACCGGCCGCGCGCCGACGAGGACGAGGACTGCATCTGCTTTGCCGTGATCGGACGCGCCGCTGCGCCTGACCGGCCCGGTCGGGCCGCATCGTCCAGCGCTTCTTCGGCCACTGACCGGCGAGCCGCGGACTCCGGCGGCCGGCACTGGCCGTCCGCACCTCCGAATCGAAGGACGACCATGGCCATCGACTATCGCGCCACGCCGGCGGACGGCGTGGCCTGGGTCACGGGCGCGAGCTCCGGGATCGGGCGCGCCACTGCGCTCGAACTCGCGCGGCGCGGCTTCATCGTGGCCGCGACGGCACGGCGGCTGCCGGAGCTGGAGGCGCTCGCCGCGCGAGGCATCGGGGCCGGGCGCGATCCGTGCCGTTCCCGGGCGACGTCACCGATCGGGCCGGGCATCGCGGCGCTCGTGGCGACGATCGAGGCCGCAGCATGGGCCCGATCGCGCTCGCCTTCCTCAATGCCGGCACCTTCTTCCACGACAAGGGCGCGGCTTTCGACGCGGACGCTGGTGAAGCGGACCTTCGACATCAATGTCGGCGGCGCCGCCAACGCCTTGAGCCGCTGCTGCGCGTCGATGCGGGCGCGCGGCCGCGGGCCAGATCGCGGTCAACGCGTCCGTGGCGGGCTATGGCGGCCTGCCGACGCTCCGCGGCCTATGGCGCGACGAAGGCCGCGCTGATCAACATGGCCGCGAGCCTGAAGTTCGGCTGCGACCGGCAGGGCGATCACGATGCAGGTCGTCTGCCCCGGCTTCGTGGGCACGCCGCTCACGGACAAGAACGACTTCCCCATGCCGTTCCTCATCCCGGCCGAGGACGCGGCGCGCCGCATCTGCGACGGATTCGAGCGGGCGGGCTTCGAGATCGCGTTCCCGCGCCGCATGGCGTGGATGCTGAAGGCGATCAACCTGCTGCCCTACGCGCCTCTATTTTCCCGCTCGTCGGCCAAGGCGTCACCGGGTTCGACGGCCGCAAGTCGCGCTAGATCGCGGGCTTTACGTCCGGCTCGCGCCGCGGCCTCGATGGACCGCCGCGCATCGTCGCTGCGCTGTCTCGTCCAGCGGGAAGCTACCAGATGAGCGCGATGGCGCCCGATCTTCAGCAGCACCGGAAGGCCCGCATAGAGCAGGCCGAGCACGGTCAGGCCCGCCGGCGTCACGAGCCCGGCGCCGGGATCGAAACCCGGCGGCGCCGAGCATCGGGAAGGCGATGCCCACCGCGCCGGCCAGGGCGAGCTTCGTGGCGAGCGCCCAGATCGAGAGATAGAGCCCGGCGCGCTCCTCGCCCGATGTCGGCGGTGTCGACGTCGATGACGTCGGCCTGGATCGAGGCCGGCAGAACCACGTCGGCGCCCGAGCGCGAAGCCGGTGACGACGACGACCGCGGCGAAGGCGCCGACGTCGCCCGGGCCCGAGGAACGGCGCGAAGGCGAAGGCCGCGCAGGCCAGCATCATGCCCAGCGCACCAGGCGCGGTGCTTGGAGGTGCGCCGCGCGAGCCACAGCCAGAACGGCACGCCCGCGATGCCGCAGACGAAATAGAGCACCAGCAGCGGCCCGGCGGCTCGGGCGCCGCAAGCCGTGCTGCACGAAGAACAGGAACAGCGTCGCCGGCAGGCCGTTGGCGAGGCCGTTGACGAGGAAGGCCGCGATGCAGCCGCCGGAACGGGCGCGTTCGCGGCCATGTGCGCGCCAGCCCTCGCGGCCAGTCGAGGCGGGTGCGCGAGCGCTCGTCGGGCTCCGGCACGGCCGTGACGAGCGACAGCAGCACCGCGAGCGGCAGCCGACGGCGACGCGCGACGGCGAAGGCTGGCAGCACCGCCCGTTCGCCCGGCGATGCCGAAGGCGCGGCAGCATCGCCGGCGCGACAGCGCGAGCAGCGTGCCGACGACGGTGAAGGCCTCGCGGAAGGCCGTGACGCGGTTGCGGCCGGCATAGGAGCGCGAGAGCTCCGCGCCCCAGGCGGCATAGGGGATCTGCGGTCGCCGTCCAGGCGACGGACAGCAGCGCAGCCCCACAGCGCGAGATGGAACAGCCCGGCGCCCGGCCGGCGGCACGAAGACCTGCCACGCGCCGACCACCACCAGCGGGGCGCGACGGCGGCGAACCAGAGCCGCCGCCGGCCGAAGCGCGGCCGCCACCGGTCGGCGAGAACGCCGACCAGCGGGTCGCTGGCCGCTCGATGCAGCCGCACGGCGAGCAGCACCTGGCCGACGGCCGCGATGGGGAGCGCCAGGCTCTGCGCGTAGAAGGCGGGCACGAGCACGTAGAAGGGCAGGGTGAGGATCGCGAGCGGCAGCGCCGGCGAGGCCATAGGCCAGCAGCGCGCGCGGCGCGATGGCTCCTCGTCTCGGACCGCCTGGGCGCGGGTCGCGCCGGTCACGCGGGCTTGGCGAATAGACGATCTGGCGCACGTCGATGTTGCCGGAGCGGAAGCCCGCCTCGCAATAGGAGAGGTAGTACTCCCACATGCGGCGGAAGCGCTCGTCGAAGCCGAGCGGCGACGAGGTTGCGGCCAGGCGGCGCGGAAGCGCTCGCGCCACTCCGCGAGCGTGACGGCATAGTCGAGGCCGAAGATGCGCTCGTCGCGCAGCGCCAGCCCGACCTTGCTCGCCGAGCGCCTGCATGATGCCGGGCGACGGCAGCATGCCGCCGGGGAAGATGTAGCGGCGGATGAAGTCCATCTCGCGCCGGTAGGTCTCGAAAAAGCGGTCCTGGATGGTGATGACCTGCAGGCCCGCGACGCCGCCGGCCGTCAGGCGCTGCGCGCAGCTGCTGGAAGTAGACCGGCCAGTATTGCTCGCCCACCGCCTCGAACATCTCGATCGAGGCGATGCGGTCGTAGGTGCCGGTCTCGTCGCGGTAGTCCTGCAGCTTGATCTCGACCTTGTCGGCCAGGCCCTGCTCGAACATGCGCTTGCGCGCATAGTCGTACTGCTCCTGCGAGATGGTGAGGCCGGTGACGCGGCAGCCGATCTCCTTGGCCGCGAACTCGGCGAAGCCGCCCCAGCCGCAGCCGATCTCGAGCACGTGGTGGTCGGGCCCGATGCCGGTCGTCTCGGCCAAGCGCCCGGTATTTGCGCGTCTGCGCGCTCGAGAGGTCGTTGTCGCCCTCGGCGAACAGCGCGGACGAATAGGTCATCGTCCGGTCGAGCCACGCCTCGTAGAAGCGGTTGCCGAGGTCGTAGTGGGCGTGGATGTTGCGCCGCGAGCCCGACTTCGTGTTGCGGTTCAGCCAGTGGCGGAACTGCTGCCAGAACCGCACCAGCGGGCGGTCCTCGAGCATCTGCGCGATCAGCTCGTGGTTGACGCAGAACAGTTCGAGAAAGCGCGTCAGGTCCGGCGTCTCCCACTCGCCGCGCAGATAGGCCTCGGCGATGCCGATGTCGCCCGCCATCGCACAAGGCGGCGGGCGAAGCCGAAATCGTGGACGGTCATCTCGGCGTCGGGTCCGGGCGCTGCGCCGCCGAACCGGAAGATCGCGGCCGTCGGGCAGGGTGACGGTCAGGCTGCCAGCCTGCATGCGCATGGCGAAGGCTGAAGGCCTGCCGTGCGGCGAACGGCAGGCCGGCGCACGTGCGAATCGAGAGTTCCGGCTGTGATCTGGACAGGCGGGTCTTGGCGTCGCGCCGCTGTCGAGGGCGTCGATCGGGTTCACGGCGTCAGGTCCTCGCGTCTGAGGGCATGGCCGTGCGGTCGCGGCATCGGCGCCCGCCGCATCGCGCCTGTGCTGGAGCAGACGCCAGCGCCAGCCCGGCTCCCCGTAGCTGACGGGCGGCGGCGCAGGCCGGCCGCGGCACGAGCCGCATTCCCTTGATCCACAGCCTGCAGCGCTTCCCAGTGGATGCCGGCAACGACCTTCAACGTCAGCAACGGGAACGCGCCAATGCTGCCAGAAGCGTCGGCGTCGTCAAGGCCTGACGGCGCCGTGGAATGTCGCCGCGAGCAGCGGGCCTTCGGCGTCGGTCTCGAGAATGCGGATGGCGATCGTCCTCGGTCGGCGGGCGCAGGCGGAACAGGTAGTCCATCGCCAGCCCGTTGAAGGGCGAGACGTAGAAGAGCTTGCGCCGGCTCCTGGCGCAGGCCGGCCGGCGTGAGCTCGCCGGCCGCGCACGGGCGCCACATAGCTGTGCTGTTCGCCGAAGGTGTTGCGCACCTCGTAGATGACGGCGGCGAGCGTCGCCGGCCCGGTCATAGGCGAAATAGACCGAGAGCGGATTGAAGACCGTAGCCCAGGACGCGCGGATAGCACATGCAGCAGCACGCGGCCGCCGGAGATGTCGACGCCCGCAGTCGGCAAGCAGCCGCTCGACGTAGGCGCGAAGCGGACGAGCCGTCGCGCGGGCCGTGGTCGGCCTCGTGGAAGCTCGACGAGGTTGCGAGCGGTTGACCGAGAAGAGGCGCGAGACGCGGCCGGCCTCGGCCAGCCGGTCGAGGTCGATCAGCAGGCAGAAGACGCGTAGGTGAAGCGGTGGGCGACCGGCTTCATCCGCGCATGCATGACGTCGCCCGACATAGAGCGACGCAGCATCGGCGGGCGGCGCGAAAACGGCGTTCGGGATCGTTCATTCCGCGGCCTCGGCGCAGCACCGTCTGATCGACCTGCCGCCACGGTACACGTGCCGCCCAGCGCCTCGGCCACAGCGAGGCCGCGAGGCGAGGCCGTCCTCGTGGAAGCCGTAGGCGCGTCCAGGCGCCGCAGAACCAGGTGCGATTGCGGCCCTGGATCTCGGGAACGCGCTTCTGGGCCGCGATGGCCGCCTGCGTCGTACTGCGGATGGGCGTAGGTGTAGCGCCCGAATGTGAGTTCGGGGCGCGGCGGCACGGTGCGGGTTCAGCGTGACGAAGAGGGGCTTGCGACGCGGTCGATGCCCTGCAGCGCGTTCATCCAGTAGGTGACGCAGAGGTCCGCGGCGGGATCGTCGCCCTGCATCACGTTCCAGGCGGCCCAGGCGCGCCTCGCCGCGGCATCAGCGCGGTATCGCGGTGCAGGTAGACCGTCGTTGTCGCGATAGCCGATCGCGCCCAGCACGGCGCGTCTCGTCATCGGTCGGATCGGCCAGCATGGCGAGCGCCTGGTCCGAGTGCGACGGCGATGACCACCTGGTCGAAATGGGCTCGCTTCGCCGGTCGCGTCGGTGACGACGACGCCCGTCGCGCGACCGCTCGATGCTGGTGACACTGGGCGCCGAGCCGATCGCGGTCGCGGATAGGCTTGCGGCCATGCGCTCGACATAGCGCCGGCTGCCGCCCTTCACGGTGCGCCAGACCGGCCGGTTCCACTGCAGCAGGTGATGGTTCTGGAAGAACGCGATGAAGCTCTCGGCGGGGAAGACGAGCATCGAGACCGGCGACATCGACCAGATCGCCGCGCCCATCGGGATCAGGTAGTCGTCGCGGAACCGGTCGGAAAAGCCGCGCAGGTGCAGGTAATCGCCGAGCGACACGCCGGCCAGGACGCCGGCGGCGCGATCCTCGACGGCGACGCGGTTGAAGCGCAGGATCTCCAGCAGCATCGACGAGATAGCCGGGCGACAGCAGGTTGCGGCGCTGGGCGAACAGCCCGTCCAGCGACGTCGTAGGTCCGGCCGCACCATTCGAAGCCGCCCTCGCGCGCCGACACGGCGAAGCTCATGTCGGAAGCCTGGGTCTCGACGCCGAGATGCGGCGAACAGCGCCGTCAGGTTCGGGATAGTTCATCTCGTTGTAGACGATGAACCCGGTGTCGACGGCGATCGGCGTGCCGTCATAGTCGATGTCGACGGTCGCCGAATGGCCGCCGAGGCGCGGTTCGCGCTCGTAGACGGTGAGATCGATGCGAGGTGCTGTTCGCCAAGGCGTAGGCTGCGCGCATTGCCGGCGATGCCGGTTCCGATGATGGCAATTCGCATGAAGCCCCTGGACGTCGTCGAATCGGTCGCGCTGAATCTCGTATACGGAGCTCAGGCCACGCTTGGTTTAGTCGCTTCGAGCGCGGCGAGCGCCCGGTCGCGCGCGGCGTCGTGGTCGACGATCGGCCGAGGGTAGGTGTCGCCGAGCCTCACGCCAGCCGCGGCAAGCCGCTCGGCGCTCGCGCTCCCAGGGCTGATGGATGACATCGGCCGGCAATGCCGCGAGCTCCGGCACGAAGCGGCGCACATAGTCGCCTGCCGGATCGAACTTCTCGCCCTGCAGGATCGGATTGAAGATCGCGGAAATAGGGCGCCGCATCCGCGCCCGATCCGGCCACCCACTGCCAGCTCGCGGCGTTGCTGGCGGGGTCGGCGTCCACCAGCGTGTCCCAGAACCATTCCTCGCCGGCGCGCCAGTCGATCAGCAGGTGCTTGATCAGGAACGACGCCGCGATCATGCGCACGCGGTTGTGCATCCAGCCCGTCTCGCCAGAGCTGGCGCATGCCGGCGTCGACGATCGGATAGCCGGTGAGGCCGCGCTGCCACGGCCGTCAGCTCAGTCGCGTCGCTCGCCGCCACGGGAAAGCGTCGAACTTCGCGCTGGAAATTCGTGCGTCGCGAGGTCGGGATTGTGAAGAGCAGGTGATAGGAGAACTCCCGCCAGCCGATCTCGGCCCGGAACTTGGCGAGATCCGCGGCGGAGCCACCGCCTTCGCCGGACAGCATGGCATGCTCCGCGGCGTGCCAGACCTGGCGCGGGCCGATTTCGCCGAAGCGCAGATGCGGCGACAGGCGCGACGTGGCGGGCCGGTCGGGCCGGTCGCGGTCGTCGGCGTAGCCGCTCAGTCTCCTCGTCAGGAATCGTTCGAGCCGCGCGCGGCGCGCCGGCTTCGCCCGGCGTCCACGTTGCCGCGCAGGCCGCCGGCCCAGTCCGGCTTTGTCGGCAGAAGGTTCAGCGACTCGAGCGATGCTTCTGCGGCAAAGGGTGTTGGCGATGCCAGGCCTGGACGGCCGACGGGGCGGGGAGGGGAGCCGGAGGCTCCCGCAGGGCCAGCGCCGCACGCCAGAACGGCGTGAACACCTTCATCGGCTCGCCGACCTTGCTCTTGACCTCCCAAGGTTCGTAGAGCAGCGACGCATTGAAGCTTTCGGCGCGCAGGCCAAGCTCGCGGAGCCTCGTCTTGACCTGCGGCATCGACGGCGATTTCGGCGGCCGAGTAGCGGCGGTTCCAGAAGATCGCTGCAGCATCGATCTCGCGCACCATGTCGTGGAGAACGGATGCAGCGCCGCCGAGCAGGATAACGAGGCGATTGCCCAGCGCTGCCAGGTTTCGGTCGAGTGCCGCCAGCGAATGATGGAGCCACCACCGCGAAGCGCCGCCCAGCGGGCGCAGCCCCGGGCTTTGCTCGTCGTGGACATAGACAGCCACGACAGGCGCGCCGGTTTCGAGGGCGGCCCGAAGCGCCGGATTGTCCGCGAGCCGAAGATCGTTCCGGAACCAGACGATAACGGGGCGGACCAAGGCCGATGATGAAGTTGATGAGGACATTGACACCGGCCGGAATGCGCCATCTCGAGCGAAAGGGAACGCATCGAGCCTACGGCTTCGCACCTCGGTCGGATCAATCTTGGCGAGGCAATACGACCCGCCCGTGGGAAAGGCGGCTTGTCGCACAGGCTGGCGGGTCGCCGGGCCCGATCCGGCTGCAGTGCCGGATCCGAACGTTCAACCGTGATTTACCGTTGCAATCGGGCGCGGGCGAAAGAGTGCGCTCTTCCGCGCTGCGCGGGCCAGCGTCCCTCGATTGGAAACGGCCGCCCGGGCTGCCCTAGCATCGCCGGCTGGGGCCGGCGCCGCGCGTACGGCTAAGTGCGGTGCAGGATGGGAGCAGCGAAGATTATGATCATAATGAGTATGACGAAAACGTCAGCGGCGATTTCGCCGACCTTCGTCACGCCGTTTTCGGAGTATCGCAACAAATCCCGCATAGGCCGCCTCCAGACCGAGAGATCCACGCCAGACGCGGACCTTTGGACAACGCCAAGCTCCGCCCTTTGGCTTCATTCACAGCCGTTTCCTCGGGGGTGCCGGCAGCTTCAAGTGCGATCCTCGATGAATTGTGCGACGCCGGCAAGCGGCGCCAGCCAGTGCTCCCGCCGCTTCGTCCAAAGTTCGTAATCGGGATTGAGGCCTGTCGGCGCGTTGTCCAGCGAACCAATCGCGACTTCCGCTTCATTATCGTTCAGCGCGAACAGGGATGACCCGCAGACCGCGCAGAAGCTGCGGCCTTCCCATTCCCGCCATTCGCCAGACGCAGTGAACCGCGCGCGCGGCCATACGGCGAACGCGTTGTAAACGCTTCCGGTTTCCTTGCGGCACGTCGTGCAATGACAAAGACCCGTGCGAACAGGCTCGCCGCGAACTTCGAAGCGGACAGCGCCGCAATTGCACCCTCCCGAGAATTGGCGATCCATTGCATATCTCCAGCGTCACGGCGATGCGGTTCCGAACGATCAGCGTTGGCCGTGGCGCAGCTTGAGCCGATCCTTCCCAGGGCCTGCAGGGTGATGGGGTCCTGATCCAGACGGTTCATTCCAGCACAATCACCTGTGCTTGCAAGCGTAAGCCTGACGTTCGCCCATCGCTGCCGATTCCGGAACCGCGCGGCAGACGCCGAGTTGTAGCTTTGGAAACACCCAAAGAGGTCTGAGATGAAGATCGCCTTGTCGGCTTTTGCTGCACTTGCCATTCTCGCCTCACCCGCCCCCGCACAAACGACCACGGCGGCGCCGTCAGGCGTTTCGGCCGTTCCTGACGCGAAGAGCTTCGTATCCAGGACGGGTGTATCGAACCTGTTCGAGATCCAGTCGAGCCGGCTTGCATTGCTGAAGGCCACGAAGCCGGATGTGAAGCAATTCGCCCAGATGATGGTGGACGAACACACCAGGACCTCCGACGCCCTACGGTCGCGGCGCAGGCCGCCAACGAGACGGCCCCGCCGCAGCGGCTCGATGCAGCCCATGAGGAGCTCCTTGGACGCCTCAACAGCGCTAGCGATTTCGATCGCGAATATGTCGAAGCGCAGACGAAGGTGCACCAGGACGCCATCAGCCTGTTCGACACTTACTCCACCAAAGGCGAGAGCGCGGCTTTGAAGCAGTTCGCGGCCAAGACGCTGCCCGACCTTCAAAAGCACCTCGACGCCGTGCAGAAGCTGTCGCGGAGCGTCCCTTAGATCTCTGTGGGCCGACAACGCAAAAGCCCCTCGAAAGAGGGGCCAGGGCGAGTACATCGGTACTGAAAGTGCTGGCTCCCCGAGCAGGGCTCGAACCTGCGACAATTCGATTAACAGTCGAATGCTCTACCAGCTGAGCTATCGGGGAACGTCGGCGAAGGGGGGATACATATCCATGGTGCCGGGCGCAAGTCGCAATCGCGTAAAAAAGCCCCGGTAGGCCACTTCGCACGATTTTTCAGGCGCTTAGGCGGGAATGGCGGGCTTTCGCAATCGATCGGCCTGTAATCGCCCGATATCTGCGGACGGCCATCGAAAGGCATTGCCCCGCATGGGGTGACTGCGCTAATGGATGCACGCACGCGCCGGGCACATCGTCCGGCGCAGTCACGATGGCCTCGTGGCGGAGTGGTTACGCAGAGGACTGCAAATCCTTGCACCCCGGTTCGATTCCGGGCGAGGCCTCCATCATTTTCCGAAAACTATTTCAGATTCTAACCGCTCATGGCTGGCACCTGCGCCGTCTGGCGGAAGAAGGCTTTGCGTGTTTCCTGCCGTGGCGCTTGCGTTTTCGGGCGGGTTGTCAGAAAAGCGCAGATGATTTGATCCTTCGGCGCCGCGCGCCGGAGCGCCGCCCCGGAGACCCGCCATGCCCGACTTCGCCTTGCAGCGCCGCATGATGGTGGACGGCCAGCTGCGAACCTTCGACATCATGGATCCCGCGGTGCTTTCCGCGATGGGCGATATGCCGCGCGAGGATTTCGTCGCGCCCGGAGAGAAGGACGTCGCCTATATCGACCGGGAACTGGCGATGCTCGGACGGCCATCCGCGCCGCCAGATGTCGCCCATGGTGTTCGCGCGCCTTTTGCAGGCCGCCGAGATCACGCCGGCCGACATGGTGCTCGACGTCGGCTGCGGGTACCGGGTACTGCGGCGGCCGTGCTCGCCGAATCGCCAGCTAGGTGATCGCGCTGGAAGAAGAGCCGGCGCTGGCCGAGACCGCCAAGGCCAAGCTTGCCTGGCCGTGCAGAACGTCTCGGTCGTGCAGGGACCGTCTGGTCAAGGGCGACCGGGATCATGCGCCCTTACGACGTGATCGTCGTCGAAGGTTCGATCGAGTCGAGCCGACGACCTGCTGGCGCAGCTTGCGGACGGCGGGCGGCTTGTCGCGGTTTGGGGTACGGGCCGGGCGGGGCAGGGCCAGCGTCTGCTCAAGTCCGGCGAGGTTGCAGGTCGCCAGAGCCGTATTCGATGCGGCAGCGCCTCAGCTTGCTAGCTTCGCCAGGAAGGCCGAATTCGCCTTCTGATTGTAAGACCTGTCACCTTTTTGCGGCACAGCGGAAATTTGATCGACGGCAGCTTCATCCTCGCCAATTTTGGGAGATACTGTGTGTAGCGAATCCGGTGTTAAGTGATTTTTGGGTCTTACAAGCTTTGATCTGTCGGCGAGTTCGAGGGGACCACATTGTCGAGAATTCCGTTCAACGCGTTTAGCGCCGCCCTTCTGCTGGCGTAATGTCGGTCGGATTGTCGACGGCTGCCTCGTCCGAGACGATCGAGAGCGCTCTTGCGCGCGCCTACGGCAGCAATCCGCAATCTGAACGCGCACCGCGCCGGTACGCGCGCCGTGACGAAAACGTGCCGCAGGCGCTCTCGGGCTATCGGCCGCGCATCAGCTGCCTCGGGCGATATCGGGTTACACCTCGCAGGACACTCTGATCGGCGGACACGACTGTCCAACGACAAGTACTTTCCGCGCGGCGTGCGGCCTGCAGGTCGACCAGACGATCTGGAACGGCAATCGGACCGGCAACAACGTCCGGCAGGCCGACAGCAACGTGCTGCGCGCCCGCGAGCAGTTGCGCGCAGACCGAGCAGGTCGGTCCTGCTCGACGGCGCCACCGCCTACATGGACGTGCTGCGCGACACCGCGATCCTGAACCTGCGCAACAACAACATCGACGTTCTCGAGGAGCAGCTTCGCCAGACGCGCGACCGCTTCAATGTCGGCGAAGTGACGCGCACCGACGTCGCGCAGGCCGAGGCCCGCCTGCCCACGCAAGTTCCGACGCCAGCCTCGCCGTCCGGCAACCTCAAGACCAGCCTTGCCCGCTACCGCCAGGTGATCGGCGTGGAGGCCAAGCAGCTCGCGCCGGCCAAGGCGCTCGACGCGGTGCTGCCGAATCGCTCGACATCGGCGGTCGCGCCGTCCCAGTCGGATCACCCGACGGTTCTGGCGGCGCTGCACGACGTCGACGTCGCGCAGCTGCAGGTGAAGATCATCGAGGGCGAGCTCTACCCGACCGCTGGCGCGCGCGGCACCGTGACGCAGCGCTGGGACTTCCAGAATCCAACCTCGAGCAGAACACAGTCCACGATCGTCGGGCACGCTCACCGTCCCGATCTACGAAGGCGGCGAGGTCTATGCCCGCGTCCGCCAGGCCAAGGAAACGCTTGGCCAGCGCCGCATCGAGGCCGACCAGGCGCGCGACAGGTTCGCCAGAACGTCGTTTCCGCGTGGGGCCAGCTTGAAGCGACCAAGGAGCGCATCACCGCCTCCCAGGCGCAGATCCAGGCCGCCGAGACCGCGCTGAACGGCGTGCGCGAAGAAGCCAAGGTCGGCCAGCGCACCACGCTCGACGTCCTGAACGCGCAGCAGGAACTCCTGACCGCCCGCGTGTCTCTGATCACCGCGCAGCGCGACCGCGTCGTGGCTTCCTACGCCTGTTGTCCGCCATCGGCCGCCTGTCGGCCGCCAACCTCGGCTGGCGGTCGACCGAATACCAGCCGACGCGTCCACTACGAGCAGGTCCGCGACAAGTGGATCGGCCTGCGCACGCCTGACGGCAAGTGACGGACTGAGGCGATCCAGCAACGCCCTCGTTCGGGAGTTCGATGACCGCACGCAGCTTGACCGGCCCTGGTCCAGCGCTGGCCGATCAGCCGGATTTGCGGGTTCTGCCCTAAAAGACCGTTTGACAGCAGGGGCTTCGCCCAGTCCTTCTGCGCTCGAATGGCCGGCGTCCAGACTCGAATGTGATTCGGCGAGGTTCCGTTCTTCGGTCACCGCTGTGCGGAAGCTGGAATGGGACGGCTCATGAGTGCCGAGCCTGAAGGCGAACGAACCTTCGATGGAGGAGATCCTCGCCTCGATCCGCCGGATCATCGCCGACGATACGGGCAAGCAGCCGGACGCAGCTGCCCGCTGCCCCGAGCCAGACCTCGAGACCGCGGCGCCGAGTCGAGGACGTGCTGGACCTGCGACGTTCCTCGACCGTCGACGCTCCGTCGAGCTCGCGACCGAGTCGCTGGACGACGACATCGAGTTCCGCGAGATCGTCGAGCCGCTGATCCCGGCCGGTCCCGGAGGTGAACCCGAGCCCCGGCCCCGAGCCCGCGCGCGCGCCGATCCAGCCAGGCGGAACCTCCGCCGCCGCCCGCAGCGTGGTCCATCCGACCGAGCCGGACACATTGCTTTCGGCCGCCGTGAACGCCTCCGTCGCCAGCGCTTTCGGGGCCCTTGGCTCCCTCGATGTCAACCAGAACGCGCATACGCTCGAGGATCTCGTGAAGGACATGCATGCGGCCCATGCTGAAGAGCTGGCTCGACGAGAACCTGCCCGGCGCTCGTCGAGCGCCTGGTGCGGGCCGAGATCGAGCGAGTATCGCGCGGCCCGCGGCCTGATCCGGCCCAGGCGGGCTCATCCGGTGCGAAACGCAGAGCGCTGCCGCGCTCTCGCCGTTGACTACGGCGTCCTGCCTCCGCTTTCTAGCCGCTCGAACTGATCGCCGACCACAGCCGCGCCGCGTACACCGGCGCAAGGACAGCCCATGATGGACAAGACCTTCGACCCCGCCGCCGTGGAGGGCCGCATCGCCGACGTCTGGGAGAAAGCGAGGCGTTCAAGGCCGGCCGGCCCGAACGGGCGGAGGCGGAGCCCTATTGCATCGTCATCCCGCCGCCGAACGTGACCGGCTCGCTGCACATGGGCCACGCGCTCAACAACACGCTGCAGGACATCCTGTGCCGCTTCGAGCGCATGCGCGGGCAAGGACGTGCTCTGGCAGCCCGGCACCGACCATGCCGGCATCGCCACGCAGATGGTGGTCGAGCGCCAGCTGATGGAGCGGCAGGAGCCCGACCGCCGGACGATGGGCCGCGAGGCGTTCCTCGAGCGCGTCTGGGAGTGGAAGGACGAGTCCGGCGGCACGATCAGTCAACCAGCTGAAGCGGCTCGGCGCCTCCTGCGACTGGTCGCGCGAGCGCTTCACCATGGACGAGGGCCTGTCCCAGGCCGTGCTCGAGGTCTTCGTCACGCTCCACAAGCAGGGGCTGATCTATCAAGCGACAAGCGGCTCGTGAACTGGGACCCGAAGTTCCAGACCGCGATCTCCGACCTCGAAGTCTGCAGGTCGAGAAGAGAGGAGCTTCAAGGGGGCCAGCGCTCTGAGGGGCACTTCCGCCTACGCCGCGCTCGCAAGGTGCTGACCGCGACCCAGCGGCCACTCTACATTTCGACTACCCGCTGAGGCGCGCTACGACGCCGGACCCGAAGACGTATCCGCATCGGCGACGACGCGCCGGAGACGATGCTGGGCGACACCGCATCGCGGTGCACCCCGAGCGCGAGCGCTAGGACCTCATCGGCCGCAATGGTCGTGCTGCCGCTGGTCGGCCGGCGTGATCCCGATCGTCGCCGACGACTATGCCGATCCCGAGAAGGGCACGGGCGCGGTGAAGATCACGCCGGCGCACGACTTCAACGACTTCGAGGTCGGCAAGCGCCACGAGCTGCGCGCTGATCAACATCCTCGACGGCGAGGCGCAGCATCGCTGCTGGCCGGGCAACGAGGCGTTCCTGCGACGGAGTCGCGCCCAGCCGACCTCGAAGACGGTGCTGGCGCTCTCACGGGCTCGACCGCTTCGAGGCGCGCAAGCGCATCGTCGGCGATGATGGCAGGCAGCGCGGCCTGCTCGACGCAGCATCGAGCCGACACGCGCACACCGTGCCGCACGGCGACCGCTCGAGCGTCGTCATCGAGCCCTGGCTGACCGACCAGTGGTATGTCGACGCCAAGACGCTGGCCCAGCCGGCGCTCGCAGCCGTGCGCGACGGCAGGACCGCAGTTCGTGCCCAAGAACTGGGAAAAGACCTACTTCCACTGGCTGGAGAACATCGAGCCCTGGTGCGTCTCGCGCCAGCTCTGGTGGGGCCACCAGATCCCGGCCTGGTACGGGCCGGACGGACACGGTCTTCGTCGAGAAGAGCGAAGCAGAGGCGCAGGCCGCCGCCGCGCGCCCACTACGGCGAGCCGGTCGCGCTGACGCCGCGACGAGGACGTGCTCGACACCTGGTTCTCCTCCGCGCTGTGGCCGTTCTCCACGCTCGGCTGGCCGGAGAAGACGCCGGAGCTCGCGCGCTACTACCCCACCGAGCGTGCTGGTGACGGGCTTCGACATCATCTTCTTCTGGGTCGCCCGGATGATGATGATGGGCCTGCACTTCATGAAGGAGATCCCGTTCCACACGGTCTACATCCACGCCCTCGTCCGCGACGAGAAGGGCGCGAAGATGTCGAAGTCGAAGGGCAACGTCATCGATCCGCTCGAGCTCATCGACGACTACGGCGCGGACGCGCTGCGCTTCACGCTGGCGGCGATGGCGGCGCAGGGCCGCGACATCAAGCTGTCCGCGCCAGCGCGTCGAGGGCTACCGCAACTTCGCGACCAAGCTCTGGAACGCCGCCCGCTTCGCCGAGATGAACGGCTGCGAGCGCGTCGGCGGGTTCGACCCGGCCGGCGTGACGCTGCCGCTGAACCGCTGGGCGCTGGCCGAGTACGGCAAGGCCGTGCGGCGACGTCACGGCCGCGCATCGAGGCCTATCCGCTTCAACGATGCCGCGAACGCGGCCTACCGCTTCGTCTGGAACGTGTTCTGCGACTGGTATCTGGAGCTGGCCAAGCCGGTGTTCACCGGGCGAGGACGAGGCCGCCGAAGGCCGAGACGCGCGCCAGCGTCGCCTACGTGCTCGACGGCATCGCCAAGCTGCTGCACCCCTTCATGCCCTACATCACCGAGGAGCTGTGGGCCATCAAGGGCGAGACGGGCCGCGCGCCGCGCACGAGCAGGTGCTGGCGCTGGCGCCCTGGCCCGTGCTGCCCGACATGGCGGCGCCGCGAGGCCGAGGCCGAGATCGGCTGGCTTGTCGACCTCGTCACCGAGATCCGCTCTGCCCGCGCCGAGACCAACGTGCCCGGCCGGCGCGCAGATCCCGCTCGTGCTGGTGGGCGCCAGCGCGAAAACGCGAGTCCGGGCCGAGCGCTGGGGCGACATGCTGAAGCGCCTCGCGCGGCTGTCGGACGTCACCTTCGCCGATGTCGCGCCGCCGCAGTCGGTGCAGATGGTCGTGCGCGGGCGAGGTCGCGGCCCTGCCGCTGGCCGGCATCGTCGACATCGCCGCCGAACGCGCGCGGCTGACCAAGGAAATCGCAGAAGATCGCGGCCGACGTGGCCAAGGTCGACGCCAAGCTCGGCAATGCCGACTTCGTTGCCCGCGCGCCGGAAGAGGTGGTCGAGGAGCAGCGCGAGCGCCGCGAGGAGGCTCTGTCGCGTGGCGGCAAGCTCAAGGAAGCGCTGGCGCGGCTCCAGGCGGGGTAGGGCAAGCCAAACCTTGCTGGCCTTATAGAGCTATCGCCGACGGCTTCGGTGCCGTCGCAACCTGTTACGCTGTGTTGGGCGGGGCTTTCACCAGCGAGCAGCCGGAAATTTTCCACGTGCCGTCCGGCTGCTGCTCCATGGAGTAGAGGGCGAGCCATTGCACGCCTGACTGCGTCGGTGATGATCACCTCCTGAACCGGCCCCTGCGGCTCCTGCCTCAACTGCCAAAGACATAGCTCTGCGGCCGATGGACCGGCGGATAGCCCTGCCGCACCATGTTCATGAAGTTTTCAGGTGAGCCGAACATTCGCTGGATGCCGGGAGACGCGTAGCCGAACGCGCCCGCGGCATCGTCCCTCGTGAATGCGCCGAGCTGATCCTGTATGACGGAGCGAATAGCGGGATTGGCCGCGTCCTGCGCCAGGGCAGGCGAGCCTGCGAAAACGCCGGCAAGGATGAGAAAGAAAGCGGCGGCGAGGCGGGTCATCGCATTCCCGTTTCTGCGCACCCTTCGCGGGCACGCCTGCTCAGTTGAGATCATCCACGGCTGATATCGCGGCCTGAACTGGATACGGGAATGCTGGCCTCGCCGGATGAGGCATGACGAGAGCGCTTTGCTGCACGGCGCGTATTGCGTGCGTTGAGTTTATGGCGCAACGTTCGCATCAGGAGTGAACCAACCAAAGAGGGCATTCATGTTCCACAAAACGATCCGCTCGACCGTAGCGCTCGTTGCGTTCGGCTTTTCGCTGAGCGCCGCCACCGCGCAGATGGTCTACAACCGCGGCAACGCCGGCGATCCCGAGACGCTCGACCCGCAGAAGACCTCGACCGTCGTCGAAAGCGACATCCTGCTCGACCTTTACGAAGGTCTGGTCACCTATGACGCGAAGGCGCAGATCGTGCCCGGCGTCGCGGAGAGCTGGTCGGCGAACGACGACGGCACCGTCTACACGTTCAAGCTTCGCTCGAACGCGAAATGGTCGAACGGCGATCCGGTCAAGGCGCAGCGATTTCGTCTTCTCGTTCCGCCGGCTATGAACCCCGAGACCGGGCGCGAAATACGCGAACATCCTCTACACGCTCAAGAACGGCGAGAAGGTCAACAAGGGCCAGGCCAAGGTCGAGGAACTCGGCGTCAAGGCCATCGACGACCGCACGCTGGAGATCACGCTCGAGACAGCCGGCCCCGTATTTCATCGCGCAGCTCGCGCACCAGACGGGCTTGCCCGTGCATCCCGGCCTCGGTCGAGAAGTTCGGCAAGGACTTCGTGAAGCCGGAAAACATGGTCTCCAACGGCGCCTTCATGCTCAAGTCGTTCACGCCGAACGACAAGATCGTGATGGTCAAGAACCCGAACTACCGGGACGCCGCGTCGGTCAAGATCGACCAGGTCAACTTCTTCTCCGATCGAGGACCGCTCCGCCGGCGCTGCGCCGCTTCCAGGCGGGCGAACTCCACACCTACAACGACGTGCCGACCGACCAGATCAAGTTCATCCGCGAGACCCTGAAGGACCAGTTCAAGGTCGCGCCGTATCTGGGCACCTACTACTTCGCGTTCAACACCAAGAAGCCGCCCTTCGATGACGTGCGCGTGCGCCAGGCGCTCTCGATGGTGATCGACCGCGACTTCCTCGCCGACGACATCTGGGGCGGGACGATGATCCCGGCCTATTCCTTCGTGCCGCCGGGCATCGGCAACTACGGCGAGCCGGCCACGGCGTCGCTGGAAGGACCTCTCGCCGATCGAGCGCGAGGACAAGGCCAAGGCACTGCTGAAGGAGGCCGGCTACGGCCCCGGCGGCAAGAAGCTGACGGTCGAGATCCGCTACAACACCTCCGAGAACCACAAGAACACGTCGGTGGCGCTCGCCAACATGTGGAAGCCGCTCAACGTCGAGGTGAAGCTGGTCAACACCGACCTCAAGACCCACTACGCGCTGCTGCGCGACAAGGGCGACTTCGACGTCGCCCGCGCCGGCTGGATCGCCGACTATTCCGACCCGCAGAACTTCCTGTTCCTGGCGCGAGAGCGACAACAAGGGCCTGAACTACGCGAACTATGCCAATCCCGAGTACGACGCGCTGATGAAGAAGGCCGCCGCGACGAAGGACCTGGCCGCGCGCGCCAAGGTGCTGAAGCGAGGCCGAGGCGCATCTTCGTGCGCGACCAGCCCTATCTGCCGCTGCTGTTCTACGGCTCGAAGAACCTCGTTTCCGACAAGGTGTCGGCTTCGAGAGCAACACGCTCGACCGGCACCTCTCGCGCTTCCTGACGATCAAGCAGTAATGCTCTCGGGCTGCGGCGGCGGACAGTAGCAAGTCCGCCGCCGGTTCTGCGTTCCTGAAGAGGGCCTGAGCGATGGGTCTGCTTACGTCCTCAAGCGGCTGCTATCGGCGATCCCGACGCTGTTCATCATCGTCACGATCTCGTTCTTCCTGATCCGGCTCGCGCCGGGCGGCCCGTTCGACCTGGAGCGGCCGCTCGAGGCGAAGGTGATGGAGAACCTGCGCAAGATCTACCAGCTCGACGAGCCGCTCTGGACCAGTACTGGCTCTATCTCAGCGCGCTGATGCGGGGCGATCTCGGGCCGTCCTTCTATTTCCGCGACTTCACGATCGCCGAGCTGTTCGCGCGCGGCCTGCCGATCTCGATGCGGCTCGGGCTTCTCCGCGCTGCTCGCTGGCCTCATCGTCGGCGGCACGCTCGGCGTGATCGCGGCTTTCCGGCAGAACCATGCCGTCGACTACGCCGTCGTCGGCGTCGCCACCTTCGGCATCACGGTGCCGACCTTCGTTGTCGCGCCGGTGCTGCAGATCGTGTTCGGGCTGATGCTGGCCTGGCTGCCCGTGGGCGGCTGGAACGACGGCGCGATGCGCAACACGATCATGCCCATCCTGACGCTCGCCCTGCCGCAGATCGCGGTCGTCGCGCGCATGACGCGGGCGGCGATGATCGAGGTCCTGCGCTCCAACCACATCCGCACGCTGCGCGCGAACGGCCTCCCGCTCGGCGTCATCGTGCGGCACGCGCTGCGCGGCGCGGCGCTTGCCGGTCGTGTCCTATCTCGGCCCGGCCGCCGCGGCGCTGCTGACGGGCTCGGTCGTCGTGGAGACGATCTTCGGCATCCCCGGAGTGGGCCGCTACTTCGTCGAAGGCGCGCTCAACCGCGACTACACGCTCGTCATGGGCACCGTCGATCATGATCGCGGTGTTCGTGCTCTTCTTCAACCTGATCGTCGATATCGTCTACGCGCTGATCGATCCCGCGGGTGCGCTATGAGTGACTGCCGAGTGACCCGCGATGACTGTCGGCCGCCCGGGAAGTCGTCGCCGACCTCGCCACGACGACGGTGAAGGGCCGTTCGCTCTGGGCCGATGCGCGCGGCACGGCTGGTGCGCAACCGGGCAGCGCTGGCCAGCATCATCGTGCTGTCGCTGATCGCGCTGGCCTGTCTCATCGGGCCGCTGTTCACCGGGCACGACTACGACCAAGTCTACCAGGACTATGTCCGCGTCGCCCGCCAGCAGCTCCAGCTATCCCAAGCCCGAGCAGATCGCCCGGCGCGGTCGACCGCATCGCGTCGCGCATGCGCGCCAAGGTCGAAGGGCTGACGATCGGGCCAGACAGCATTCGCGTGACGATGGTGACGCCGCGTGCGCATCGACGAGCGGCTTCTGGTCTATTTCGACCGCTCGGACCTTTTCCTGACGCCCCAAGGTGGTCGAGAAATCCGCGGACGGGACGAGGGTGACGGTCGATGTTCCGGTCGAGAAGCACTTCTTCTTGTTCGGCACCGACTCCAACGGCCGTGACCTGCTCACCCGCACGCTCGTCGCCGGCCGCGTCTCGCTTGCCATCGGCGTGCTCGCCACCACCGTCGCGATCCTCATCGGCGTGCTCTGGGGCGCGACGGCGGGCTATCTGGGCGGGCGGGTCGACGCCGTGATGATGCGCGCGGTCGACGTGCTCTATTCGCTGCCCTTCATCTTCTTCGTCATCCTGCTCGTCGTGTTCTTCGGCCGGAACTTCGTGCTGATGTTCATCGCCGTGGGCGCGGTGGAATGGCTCGACATGGCCCGCATCGTCCGCGGCCAGACGCTCTCCATCAAGCGGCAGGAATACGTGCAGGCCGCCGAGGCGATGGGCGTCGAGACCTTCGGCATCCTGACGCGGCACGTCATCCCGAACACGCTGGGGCCTGTCGTCGTCTACATGACGCTGCTGGTGCCCAAGGTGATCCTGCTCGAAAGCTTCCTGTCCTTCCTCGGGCTCGGCGTGCAGGAGCCGATGACGAGCTGGGGCGTGCTGATCTCCGAAGGCGCCAAGAACATCCAGGGCGCGGTCTACATGCTGATCTGGCCTTCGCTGTTCCTGACCGTCCACGCTGTTCTGCCTGAACTTCATCGGCGACGGCCTGCGCGACGCGCTCGACCCGAGGGACCGCTGAGATGTCGGCCCAGGTACAGGTTCCGCCCTTGCCGGATTCGCCGGTTCAGGACGCCGTCCTCAGCGTGCGAAATCTCGAAGTCGGCTTCCGCACCGGGCGATGGCGAGCTGAAGGCCGTGAAGGGCGTATCGCTTCGACGTCGCCCAGGGCGAGACGCTGGCCATCGTCGGCGAAAGCGGCTCGGGCAAGAGCCAGACGATGATGGCCGTCATGGGCCTGCTCGCCTCCAATGGCTTTGCGCGCGGGTCGGTGAAGGTGGGCGGCGACGAGATCCTCGGCCTTTCGCCGCGCGAGCTGAACCGCTATCGCGGCAGCCGCATCGGCATGATCTTCCAGGAGCCGATGACCTCGCTGGACCCGCTCTACAAGATCGGCAGACCAGCTCGACGAGCCGCTGCGCGCGCATACGAAGATGAGCCGTGCGGAGGCGCGGGCGCGGGCGCTGGACATGCTGACCCTGGTCGGCATCCCCAGACCCAAGGAGCGGCTGGACTCCTACCCGCACGAACTCTCCGGCGGCCAGCGCCAGCGCGTCATGATCGCCATGGCGCTCGCGAACCGGCCCGAGGTGCTGATCGCCGACGAGCCCACCACGGCGCTCGACGTGACCATCCAGGCGCAGATCCTGGAGCTGCTGGCAGACCTGAAGACGCGGTTCGGCATGTCGATCGTGTTCATCACGCACGATCTGGGGATCGTCCGCCGCTTCGCCGACCGCGTGGTCGTGATGAAGAACGGCGAGGTCGTGGAGACCGGGCGAAACGGAGGCCGTGTTCTCTGCCCCGCGCCAGGCCTATACGCGCATGCTGCTGGCGGCGGAGCCGACGGGCCGCAAGGTTCCCGCCGCCGGAGGGCGCGCCGGTGCTGGTGGAGGCGCGCGACGTGCGCGTCACCTTCCGTTTGCGCGGCGATTTCTTCGGGCGCGGCGCGTCGAACCTGCATGCGGTCGATGGCGTGGACCTGACGCTTCGGCGCGGCGGCACCATCGGCGTCGTCGGCGAATCCGGCTCCGGCAAGTCGACGCTCGGCCGCGCCATCCTGCGGCTGGTGCCGTCATCGGGCGCGATCCGCTTCGAGGACCGCAACCTGATGCCGCTCGATCGCGCGCAGATGCGGCCGCTTGCGCGAAGGAATTGCAGCTCGTCTTCCAGGACCCGTTCGGCTCGCTCTCGCCGCGAATGACCGTCGGCGAGATCATCACCGAGGGTCTGCTGGTGCACGAACCCGGCATCAGCCGCGCCGTGCGCGATAGCCGCGCGGCAGCCGCGCTGGAGGAGGTGAGCCTCGATCCGGCGACCCGCAACCGCTTCCCGCACGAATTCTCCGGCGGGCAGCGCCAGCGCATCGCCATCGCGCGCGCCATGATCCTGCATCCTCGCCTGGTGGTGCTCGACGAGCCGACCTCGGCTCTCGACCGCTCGGTGCAGAAGGAGATCGTCGACCTGCTGCGCGGCCTGCAGATCCGGCACGAGCTGTCCTACCTCTTCATCAGCCACGATCTCGCGGTTGTGCGCGCGCTTTCCGACGAGATCCTCGTCATGAAGAGCGGCAAGGTCGTGGAGCGCGGCACGGTCGACGAGATCTTCGCCGCGCCGAAAGAGCCCTATACGCAGGCTCTGATGAAGGCGGCGTTCCTGACCCAGGAACACGCCAGCCCCTGATCGGCGGTTTTCCTCGGACATCGCTCACGAGAAGAGCGCAACCGCGTTCTTCCTGGCAGTGATCCGCACGGCGCGATCAAGCGTGGCCCGTGTGCGCAGCGCAACTCAGGCTCTTTGTTCGAGCGTCACCGGCACCTTGAGGTAGTGAACACCGTTGGCTTCGGCCGGCGGCAGCTTGCCGGCGCGCATGTTCACCTGGATCGAGGGCATGAGCAGGACCGGGGCGGAGAGTTTCGCGTCGCGTGCCTCGCGCATGGCGACGAATTCGTCTTCCGTCACGCCCTCATGCACATGGACATTGCGGGCGCGTTCCTCGCCCACCGTGGTTTCCCACGCGAACTGATCTCGGCCCGGCGCCTTGTAGTCGTGGCAAACAAACAGGCGCAGGTCCCCGGGAAGGCTCAGGATCCGCTGCATCGAGCGATAGAGCTGACGCGCACTGCCGCCCGGAAAATCGGCTCGCGCCGTGCCGTAATCGGGCATGAACAGCGTGTCGCCGACAAAGACGGCATCGCCGATCACGAACGACACGCAGGCCGGCGTATGGCCCGGGGTATGGATGACGCGCGCTTCGAGCTCGCCGATTTTGAACTGCTCGCCATCGACGAAGAGGTGGTCGAACTCGCTGCCGTCTCCTTTGAGATCCTGCGCATTAAACACCGGGCGGAAGATCTTCTGCACCTCGCGAACATGCTCGCCGATGCCGACCGGCGCGCCCGTCTTCAGCTTCAGCCACGGCGCGCCCGATAGATGATCGGCGTGAACATGCGTCTCAAGAATCCACGTGATCCTGGACTGCGAATGCTCGGCCGCTTCGATCAGCTTGTCCGCCGAGCGGGTAGAAGCTTTGCCTGTCCGGTGGTCGTAATCGAGCACAGGATCGATCACGGCAGCTTCCCGGGTCGCGGGGTCGATGACCAGGTAGCTCACCGTGTTCGTGGCCTCGTCGAAGAAGGCCTGGACGTCAGGTTTGGCTGAAACCGGACGTTTATCGTCGGACATTTTCATGGGTCCCTCCGGCGCTTCGCGTTCTTGCCAACCATAGGACAGCGATGGGCGCCGGTCATTAATCAAGGTCAAAGGTCATTCAGGGCAACCCAGTGCTGCAGCCCGCGTTACACAACTCTGAATTGCCAGTTCATCTCCGGTTCATCGGGGGTGGCATTTCATGGGGGTCCCTCAACTGGAAGGAGCGTTTCGATGCGCACATTCAAGTATAAGACGATAGCAGCGGTTGTTGCACTGATGCTGGCACCTGTTCTGGCCCAGGCCCAGACGCCGTCTCCTTCAACCTCCGCTCCCAAGGCCCCGCCAGCCTCGGCTGCTCCGGCGCTCAATCCGCCGAAGCCGATGACGACGGCTCCTGCGACTGCTCCCGCCGCAGCTCCGACAACCGGCAGCACATCGCAGTCGTCGATCATCGACATCAACACGGCCTCGAAGGAGCAACTCGACGCTCTGCCGCAGATCGGCTCGGCTCGCGCCGAAGCGATCATCAAGGGCCGGCCGTATAAGGCCAAGAATGAGCTGGTGGACAAGAAGATCATCCCTCAGAACGCGTATGACGCGATCAAGGACAAGGTCATCGCGCGCCAGAAGTCCTGAGCCCGATCAAATAAAAAAGGGCGCCCGAGAGGGCGCCCTTTTCTGATTCCCGCGAGCCCGTCAGAGCTTACGGTTGATCGCATCGGCAGCGCGATTAGCTGCGTCCTTGACGCCTTCCTTGGCCTTGCCGACGGCCTGCTGCGCCTCGCCCTTGGCTTCCTGCATTTCGCCTTCGGCCTTCAAGCGCTCGGAACCGGTCATTTCGCCGACGCCCTGCTTGATCTTGCCAGCGGCTTCGTTGCCGAGGCCGCGAGCCTTGTCGGATGCGCTACCCATGATTCTTCTCCGTTGTTCTGGAACATACGGACAAGTCCGAGCCACGCTCAAAGTTCCGGTTCAGGCCTGATAATCGCCGCTCGCCGATTTACGAGCCGTGGAAGCCGGCTTCATCTCCCCAGAGAACCCTGAGGCGCTGGTCGCGGCCGCAATTCCAACGATAGAACTTGTACTTTGCCGGGCTCTTCGTCGCGAAATCCTGGTGATAGTCCTCCGCGGGATAGAACGTCGAAGCTGGCGCGACCTCGGTCACGATCGGCGCCTTGAGGCGGCCGGTTGCTTCGAGCGATGCCCTTGATTTCTCGATCACCGCCCGCTCGGCCGCCGACGAATAGAAAATCGCCGAACGGTACTGCGAGCCGTGATCGCAGAACTGCGCGTTAGGGGTGACGGGATCGATGTTCCGCCAGAATATCTCGACCAGTTGGGCGAACGTGACCTTGGCGGGGTCATAGACGACTTTCACGGCTTCGGCGTGCCCGGTACCGCCTGCCGAGACTTCCTGATAGGTCGGGTTGGGCTTGCTGCCGCCCGTATAGCCCGACGTCGTGGATACGACCCCGCGCACCTTGTCGAAATCGGACTCCAGGCACCAGAAGCAGCCACCCGCGAAGATGGCCTCCGCGCGAGTCGAACCGGCCGACTGCGCGAGGCTGGCGCTGAACGAGCCAAGCAGCATTGCCGCTGCCATGCCCGCCGTCAGGACGAGCGCTCGCAGGATTGTCGATGGCGTTGGACGCCGATCCGGCCCGCTCATGTTTAGAGCTTCTGGTCTGCCGGCACGAACTTCATCGCCACGCCGTTCATGCAATAGCGCAATCCGGTCGGGCGTGGCCCATCCTCGAAAACGTGGCCAAGGTGCCCGCCACAGCGGCTGCAATGGACTTCGGTACGCGTGGCGAACCAGGATTTATCGACGGACGTTCCCACGGCTTTCGGCAAAGGCGCGAAGAAGCTTGGCCATCCCGTGCCTGAATTGAACTTGGCGTCGGAGGCGAACAACTCCTGGCCGCATCCTGCGCAAGCAAACTTCCCGGCACGCTTTTCCCGGTCCAGCGGACTTGTCCCCGCACGTTCGGTTCCATGGTCGCGAAGCACCCGGTACTGCTCGGGCGTCAGCATCTGCTTCCACTCGCTCTCGCTGTGGGCGACTGCATAGGTCTCGCCCTTTTCGCTTTTGGCGTCGGCTTTCTGGCCAAAGATGCTCATCGTAAATCCTCCGGCAATGATGGCGGCGCCTCCGGTGAGTACGATTTCCCGGCGCGTTGTCATGGCGTTCCCCTGATATGGCAGGTCCGTCCGTTCGGGCAACTCGCGGGCAAACGTTGCGCGAAAAATCGCAGGCAAAGGCCGCTGCCCGCTAAGGGCCCGAATTTTCATCCTTGCTCAAGATGGTGCGCCAGGTGGGCAAAGGCGAGTGCGGCTTGTTTCACGTTCGCGTGCCTTCCGCGTGACCCCTTCATGCAACTTCTTCTCGTCGGATCCGACCGGCCGCGAACATAATTCGCGAAACGGCGGAACTTTTTGCATCAATCGCGAGAGGGAAAACAAACATCATTCAGGCGGAACCGAAGCCTCCGCCGCCTGTTGTTGCACCGACATAAGCAAGAGCGGAGGAATACCAAATGAAAATTCGAACCTTTACTATCGCAGCCTTGGCCATGATCGCAGCCCCGCTGGCTGCCCAGGCTCAGTCCAACGGCGGCGTGGCCGCAGGCGCTACCACCGGTGCGGTCGGCGGCGCGATTGTCGGCGGACCTGTCGGCGCAGTGGTTGGCGGTGTTGGCGGCGCAATCGTCGGCGGCATCGTTGGCGAGCAGGCGACCGGCTTCAAGACCTACGTCGTCGAGCAGAAGCGTCCTTCCTACACCTATCAGGAAGAAGTTCGCGTCGGCACGGCCCTGCCTTCGAGCGGCGTCCAGTACTACGAAGTGCCGCCGCAGTACGGCGTGAAGAACTATCGCTACACCGTCGTGAACAATCGCACGGTGCTGGTGGATCCGGCGACTCGCAAGGTCGTGCAGATCATCGAGTAGTAAATACCGGGCATACGAGCACCGGATTTCGGAAAAGGCCGGGGCTCACGCCCCGGTCTTTTTCGTGCGTCGACGGGCGGTTCCTCAGGAATAAACGGGGCGGCACGCAAGCTCCGCGCGCCTGGTGGCCTGCTGTTCGCGGATCATGGTCCAGCGATTGCGCCCCTGCATCGCGCGGGACATCTCTTCGCTCGCGCGGGAGGGAGACTTGCTCTTCAGCGCGACGTTGAGGATCGTCTTGAGGATTGTCATGGTCCTGCTCTCCGCTCGAAATCCGGTGTCGAGGAATCCGGTGTCGAAGAGAGATTGGCGCAGACTCCACGCTTGAAACAGGCGCTGTTCAGTCGCCATTCGTCATTTTTCGGATCACAGGTTTCCGTTCTGTAACCGGATCGATCTTGATCATGCTCCATCGGCGGCACGGGCGGCACGCGCCGAGATCGCAATGACGAAGGCCGCGACGATGGTCAACGCCATGGCCCAGCGTAGGCCAGTCCACTCCGCGGCCATGCCGATGATCGGCGGGCCAAGGAGAAAGCCCGAATAGCCCATCGTCGTGACCGCCGCGATGCCCCGGCCCGGAGCGCCGGGCTCCGCCCGTCCGCCACCCGCGAACAGCACGGGCGCGATATTCCCGACACCGAGCCCGGCCAGTGCGAATGCAGCAATGGCCATGACAGGCGAGGGAAGGGCGATGGCAAGCGCGAGGCCGATCGCCAGCGCAACCGCGCTCGAAAAGACCAGCCACACCGACCCGAACGTCATCCGGAGCCTGTCGCCGGCGAAGCGGGTGACGGACATGCCGACGGAGAAGGCTGCAAAGCCGAGACCTGCCGTGCTCAGGCTCGCCCCAACATTTTCGCGCAGATGCAGCGCGCTCCAGTCGAGCATCGCCCCCTCGACAAACAGCGCGAGGAAGCACAGCCCGCCCAGGCCCAAGGTCGCTCGGGTCGGCCACGCGAAATGCGTGTCCGACATCGCGGCGTCCTCTGCGGCGGGGAGCAATCGGGTGCCTGCCCAGGCGATGGCTCCAAGAGATGCCGCCACCGTGATCCAGACATGCGGGGCCTGCCCGAAGGCCCCGACGATCCAGCCGCCCGCACCTGCGCCGACGGCGGCGCCGACGCTGAACCAGCCATGGAACGAAGACATGACGGCCCGGCCGAGCCGCTTTTCGACCGCGAGTCCATGTGCATTCATGGATACGTCGAGTGTGCCCAGTGCCGCGCCGAAAGATGCGAGGCCAAGCGCAAGTGTCAGCGGGGTCGCGGCGAAGACAGGCAGCGCAAATGTGAGGCAGAGCGCAATGCCGGACGCGCGACACACGGCAGCGCTGCCGAACCGGTTGATGAATGCGCCCGCTACCGGCATGGCGGCGATCCCGCCTCCGGCCATCGCAAGCAGCAGCCAGCCGAACACGCCGGCCCCTACGCCCAAAATGTCCTTCGCGAGCGGAACATGCGGCGCCCATCCGCCCGTGAGACCACCGAGCGTGAAAAAAAGCGTAGCGACCGCGAGGCGCGCCTTGAGCGCGGCAGACTTGAAATCAGGATCGGGGGAGATGTGCGCTTCCTCGGTGGCAGGGCCGCTGACGGCAAATTCGACCTGCACACGCAATACGCCAAACCTGCGTCGGTTTCCTAGCCCCGAACATCAGCGCGCACGCGAGGGCCCGGCCTCACCGAGTGGGTGCAAGCCTACTGCGCCGCTAATAGGCCCCGCCGCCGCCGCCTGAACCGCTCCCCGAGCCGCCGCTTTCTCCGCCCGAAGTGCTGATCGCCTGGCTTCCCGATGTCATTCCGGGTCGCGCGGATTGGGTCGCGTTACATCCCGCAAGAACGACGCAAAGGCTGAGCAAGAGCACAAGAGATCGCATGACCGTCTCCCGTAGATCTACTTTGCCCTCAGCTTATCACCTGGAGTTCAGTCTGCCCGCAAAGCGAGGCACAGTCCCGGGATTGTGATCGGGCTCAATCCAGACCGACAGCCTCAGTGCCACAGAGGGATCCATGACACCCCGTCAGCCGTTGATTGGGCGACACACTTCCCTGACGCGCGAAAAAGGCCCCTGGAGGCACAGCGATGTCCGGACATGCCGTCGTCACCGCGAAGACCGTCGAGGACTGCATCGTCGATCAGCAATGGGAGCGCTACAGCCGCGAAGATCATGCCATCTGGGGCATGTTGTTCGACAGGCAGGTGCGCACCCTCAAGGGCCATGTTTGCCCCGAGTATCTCGACGGGCTTGCGGCGCTCGGCATTGGACCCGAAGGCGTGCCGAACTTCGAGATCATGAACGCACGCTTGCGGCGGCGTACGGGCTGGGAGGTGGTCGCGGTCCCCGGACTTATCCCGTCACGGCCTTTCTTCCAGATGCTCGCGAACCGTCAATTTCCGGCAGGCACGTTCATCAGGACGCGCGAACAGCTCGATTACCTCGAGGAGCCCGATATCTTCCACGACGTGTTCGGGCACGTGCCCTTGCTCACCAACCCGGCCTATGCCGATTACATGAACGAATATGGCCGCATCGGCCTTGATGCCGTCGAGAACAAGGGCGTCAAGTTCCTCGCCCGCCTGAACTGGTACACCATCGAATTCGGCCTCATCCGCAGGCCCGAGGGCATTCAAATCTATGGCGCGGGCATTGTGTCGTCGTTTGGCGAGGCTAAGTACGTGGTGAGCGACGACAGCGCCAATCAGATCGCCTTCGATCTCGATCGCGTGCTTCGCACCGGCTACTACATCGACGACTTCCAGGCTTCGTACTTCGTCATCGATCGTTTCGAGCAGTTGTTCGAGACGCTTCGGAGCACCAATTTCAATGGACTCTATGATGAGCTTCGCGGAAGGCCGGAGCACACGCCCTTTGAAATCCTGCCTGATGACGAGGTCATCCGAAAAGGCAGCGGTCGCCACTGGCGCGATTTTCCAGCCACCAAGACGACGCTGAAATAAGGCTAGGATACAGGTGCAGGCGCTTGGCCGTAGCCGTTCCATTTGTAAAGCACGACGGAAATTAGCCAACTCCCGGCGAAGATGCCGATGACGGTCACGCCCATGCTCGCGAGATCGTCATTGAGCGCCGTCACGCTCTGCCAGAACGATCCTTCCAGCCCGAGCTTGCCGGCGAGGAGTCCCAACGCTTCCACGCCGCCTATGAGCAGCGCCACCGCGACCGATGCAGCGGTGATCGTGAGGTTGTACCAGAGCTTGCGGATTGGATTGACGTACGCCCAGCCATAAGCGCCGACCATCGCCACGCTGTCGGCGGTGTCGACCAGCGCCATTCCCGCGGTGAAGAGGATGGGAAAGATCAGGATCGTCCAGATCGAGAGGCCCTGGGCCGCCTGTGTCGCGGCGATACCCAGCACACCAATTTCGGTGGCCGTGTCGAAGCCAAGGCCGAACAGAACGCCGAGCGGGTACATATGCCAACTCCTGGTCACCACGCGAAACACCGGACGCAGAATCCGGGCAAGGATGCCGTGGCCCGCAAGAAGCGTGTCCAGATCGTCGCTCACGACTTTTTCGCCTCGCCGGGCACGCTGGAAGCTGGCCCACACGCGCCGGAGGATGAAGAGGTTCGCGAGCCCGATCACCAGCAGAAACACAGCGGAGACGCCCGTTCCGATAACGCCCGATACCGATCTGAACTCCTCCAGGCTCTCCGCCTGCAATGCCATGGCGCCGGCGGCGATTGCGACGGAGGCCAGGACGACCACCGTCGAATGTCCGAGTGAAAAGTAGAGGCCGGCCGCGAACGGTCTCTGCCCATCCTGCATCAGCTTGCGCACGACATTGTCGATCGCCGCGATGTGGTCGGCGTCAACGGCGTGGCGAAGGCCGAACACATAAGCCAGGAATGCGGCTGCCAGGAGCGTGGGCTGGGTGGAGAACAGCGCCCACGCCGAGGCCCAGGCGGCGATATTGACCGCGATCAGGCCAGCGAAAATGACGAGGATCTGTGTGCGGGACGAAATCGGGGCGCCCCGGATGAACAAACGAGGACGCTGGAGGGGCATAGGGTAGGGCTCCGGACCTGCGATCGACGGGAAGCCGCGCGTCCCGAGAATTGTGCTGTTGGTGCGGGCCTGCAAACAGCATGCCGCTCCTAGCCGACAAGGCCCGATTGTTTAGCCGCTGTCGAGCGCGCTCACCAGGCCGACGGCTCCGACAAGAACGAGACTGAGCGCCCAGACCGTTTCGAGGTTGAACCAGCTCTTGGCGATGAACTTCGGCCCGAGCCAGCCATGCACGGCGAAGGCGAGTTCGCCGCCCGCGACCAGCATCGCGGCGGTATGCGCGAGGGCGACTTCGATCGCGGTCAGCAGGTTGGCGTTGATGAGCGCGCTCGCGGCGTGATGGCCGGGGTCGAGGTCCTCCGCACGGCACAGGCCGAGATAGATCGGCACCAGCATCAGCCCCGCGCCATGGGCCGTGGCGACAGCAAAGGACCAGAGCGCGAGCCGCGTCGGCCTGATGCGCGCAAGAAAGCGGGGATGCCGGCGGTTGAGCAGCAGATAGAGCCCCGCGCAAACCACCGCGAGACCGGCTGCGATCCGGATCTCCCTCTGCCACTCGACGAGCGCGACCATTGCGCCGAAGGGCAGCAGGATTGCTGCCATTGCCAGGAAGTGGCCGACAGCGAGCAAGCCCAGCGCAGCGAGGAGATCCCGCCTGCCTTTGCTCATCAAGCCCGCGGAAACGGCCAGCGGCCACCCCATCCCGGGATTGATGCCGTGATAGAGGCCGCTGCCCAGGACGGCCAGCCAGAGGCCGGCCGTCGTCCATTCATGCATGCCGAGCGACAATCCGCCTGAGATCACACCGAGGGATAGCAGAACGAGTCCGTCGAGCAGTCGCCCCCCTCAAGCCGGATCTGGTGGGAGCGGTAGCCCGATGGGAACTCGACGTAGAAGTTGGGGTCGAGCGTCAGGCCGCCATTCTCCCCGGCATCGGCCTTGACCATCGCACCGGGCATGCCGTGCCGGTAGAACTGGTCATCCCATGTCGAATAGAGCGAGTTGGTCCAGTACACGCGCTTGCCGTCCCGGCTGATCTCCACCATCTGCGGCCCGCCGCGATAATCGGCGCCGCCGGGGTGCCGCGTCCGGCGGACGATGCCGCCGATATGGACCGAGCCCGCGAGCTTCGGATTCATCGGGTCGGACACGTCGTACTGGCGCATCTCGCCCGTGCCCCAGCAGGACACGTAGAGGAAGCGGTCGTCGAGCGAGAGGTCGATGTCGGTGACGAGCGGCGGCACGGCCCCGAAACCCTGCAGAAGGGGCGGGAGATCGTCCTTCGCCGCGGCTTCGGGCGGGATGGTCGCGGTCTTGCGGCAATGGAACTGGCCGCCCTCGCGCCACCATGTCCAGATCGAGCCCTCAAGGTTCGTGGTGTCGACGACGACGCCGAGGAAGCCGTACTCCTTCACCGGATCGTGCGCCGGACGCACCTCCAGCGCCATCTGGTGGTTCGCGCCAAGGTCGATGGTCTGGATGTTGCGCCGCCCGCGCAGGTCCCAGAAGTGAATCCGGTGGCCGTATTTGTTCGCGAGCAGATCCTCCGGCACGATGCCGTTCTCGAATTGCGGCGGCAGCGCCCACTCGCTCGAGACCATGTAGTCGCGCGGCAGGTTCCACCAGAAATCATAGTGCTTGTCCTGGAGGCCGCGGTCCATCTCGTAGCGCCCGAGAATTTCGAAGGTCTCGCAATCCATGATGAAGATGCCGGGAGGACCGTCGCGTGCCGTCCGCGCCGCCGCCGCCGAGCGTCGAGACGTAGATGCCCTCCGGTCCGCAATGGATCGTGTGCGGCCGCGAATATCCGGTCTTGCGCGAAGACCTCCTCGGGCTCGATGATCTTGTGGATCCGGGCCTGGGTCGGCTCCGGCTTGGTATCGATGATGTAGATCCGGGACGAGCGGATGCCCGGAATGATCAGAAAGCGCCGCTCCAGGAACGCGTGGCCGGTGAGCGGCGAGAGCGCGGACGAACAGGCATTCCACCCGAAGTGGTGAAACTCGTCGCCCTTGTTCGGCATGATCACCGTGTGGACGATCTTGCCGTAGCGGCCGGATGCCGGATCGACATCGATGACCGCAAGCCCGTCGGGCTTGGAGAAGTCCGGACTCAGCATGAGCGTGTAGGCGTAGCGCTCGCGCGGCGCCTGCATGGCTAGTTTTGGCGGTGGCATGAAAAGTCGGATCTGGTCGGACGGTCATGATTTGATCCCCATGAAAGATGGCTCTTCCGAGTTACAAACCGGATCCTGACGACAACTCCCCATATGTTGTTGTTTGTTGAGATTGCACTTGCTCCACGCGTATCGCAAGCGTCAGCGGAACGCTTGAATGCACTGGGATCGTAGTACTTTCGGATTTTTCGCCGACACTGCGACTCACCCCCGCAACAGCTATGCTTGGGCGTCACAATTGGTCGTCTCGCGAAATCGAGAGTAGCTTCCCATGACCGCCATGGTGCTTAACTTCGCCGTTTGGAGCCTTGCGGGCTTTGGGCTCGTATTGCTGCTCCTTCAGATCGCGGCGCGTGAGATCGGCTACTGGTTCGGGCGGCGTTCCGCGATGCGAAGCGATGCGGCGCCGGAAGGTGTCGGCGTGGTGGTTGGGTCGATGCTCGCCCTCCTTGCCTTCGTTCTCGCGCTGACGCTCAGCTTCGCCAACAGCCGCTTCAGCGAGCGAGAAGCGGGCGCACTTGCCGAGGCGAATGCCATCGGCACGGCGTGGCTGCAGGCTGGTGCGATCGGCCACCCCAGGGGTGACGAGATTGCACGGCTCATCAAGGACTACGGCGCGGTTCGTACGGCTTTTGTGAAAGCTTCATACGACAAGCAGGTGATCGACGACCTGTCGAGCCGCTCGTCGACACTCCAGAACGAGATGTGGGGTCACCTGACCGCGATCGTCCGGGAGCGGCCCGATCCAGTCGCCAGTTCGTTGATGGGGTCTCTCAATCAGATGTTCGACATGAGCACGGCGGAGGCATTCGCGTTTGAAAAGCGGATACCGCCCACCTTGTTCTGGCTCCTGATAGGCATGGCGTTGTTGAGCATGGCGGCGCTTGGCTATCAGCTTGGCCTCCGAGGAACGCCGCTGCGTGTGATGGCGGCTCTGCTGACTTTCATGTGGACGCTTGTGATCATCGATATCCTCGATCTTGCCGCTGCCCGCATCGGGAATATCGCCACCAGCACGCTCATCTATGACTGGACGATGAAGGGCCTTGAGGGGGGCGTCGTTATTCCCCCACCGCCACGGCCTCGTTAGCCGGGCGGATACGATGACCAGGAACGCAAGTGAGCACTCGTTCCCGAGTGCCTGCGCGGATCAGACTCGTCCTGGAAACGGCAGATCGTCTCAAAACAGGCGCCAGGTGGCTGTGGGGAGCCCTGCCTCCGCATTTCCCGCCGTATTGTAATGCATCCGTGCTAGAGTGAACGCCTGCTGGCGATCGCCCGCACGACATGAAGGACGCGCCATGGTGGGTCGGACGACCGATCTCGACGAAAGGCGCGGCGTTATGGCCCGCAAAGAGACTGAATTGCGTCGCCTTCGATTGGGCGTAAAGGCGGATCAGGATGCGTTGCGCGCCCGGCAGGAAGAGCTGGAGGCGCATCTCGTCGCCGCGCCGGCCACTGACTGGGCCGCCGCGGTGGAGAAGGTGCGCTACCTCCTCGACCTGATGGGCCCGACGCTCCTTGCGCAGGACGCGCGACGGCAGCGGTTGATTGAACAGTTGAACGAGGACTTCGACCGGCTGCTGGCCGGACAGGACGACGAGCCGGATGGCGCACCATCGCGCCGGAACGATCTTGGAGATACAACGATGCCTAGAGGCGAGCAGCGCGGGAACCGCGAAAGCAAGAAGCCGAAGAAAGAAAAGCCAAAGACCACCGCGGCGGCCGCGCCTTCGGCAATGCAGCCCAAGGCCAGCGCTCCGCCGCGCCCACCCGGCAAGAAATAGCAGGCCTGCCGCAGCCCCGATTGTGAGGGGCTTGTTCATAACCTGAACGCCGGAGACTCCAGCGCAAGCGGCTCCGGCGCACACGCTTATCAGGAGATTTGATTTGTCGACGCGAGCCATGTCCGAGACTGAAGCCAAGCAGCGCGCGAACCGCCGGTTCGACGTTGCCGAACGCCGCAGCCGCGAGGAGGCGACCCGGATCGCCGAGCAGAAGAAGGCGGAAGTGTCAGACGCTGCCAAGATCCAGCGCTTGCGTGCGCTCCGCCTTGCGCGCGACGCAGCACTGGCCGAAGAGGCTGCCGCCGCCCCGCCGCCGGTACCCAAAACCCGCGTTCGCAAGGCAAAGGCCTAACAGGGCGGCTGCACTCAAGTCATGACCAGGTCGGTCGCCGAAGCTTCACGGTTCGGCGAGGATCTGGACGAGATCACTGGATGCCGGGCCGCTCCCGCGCCGGAGACGCACCGCCATGATGAAGAAATACCGCGTGCCGATTGCGGAGATCTACGTGCCGGTCAAGCGGAAGCAGACGCTGAACCCCGGCAATGTCGAGACACTGGCGGAAAGCATTCTTTCGAACGGGCTGCAAACGCCCATCATGGTACGGCCGGACGGCGCACGCTACGTCCTGGTCGAAGGCCTTCACCGCCTCGAGGCGTGCAAGGCGCTCGGAGAAGCGGCTATCGACGCCTACCTCGTCCAGAGCCGGATGCATTGAAGGCGCATGCATCGGCGTTGAACACGACCGTCGCGCTCTAAAGCGCCGCCAGCGCCTGCTCAAGATCCGCCAGAAGGTCGTCCGGGTGCTCTATGCCGATGGAGATCCGGATGGTCGCATCGGTCACCCCAAGCCGATCACGGGTGGGTTTGGGCACTCCTGAATGTGTCGTGGACGCGGGGTGGCAAGCCAGGGATTCCGTCCCGCCAAGGCTGACCGCCAGCTTGACGATCTGGAGCGAGTCCAAAACCCGGAATGCCTCGGCTTCGCCGCCCTTGACGTCGAATGAGAATGTCGAGCCGGCCCCGGTGCTCTGTGACGTCGCGACGGCCCGCTCCCGGGAGTTCTCGGGTAGAAATGAAAGATGGTGAACCCTGGCGACCTTGGGGTGATCACGCAGAGCTTCGGCGATCTGCTGGGCGTTGTGGTTTGCCGCGTTCATGCGCAGCGAAAGCGTCTCCAGCGACCGGCCCAGCATCCAGCATGAATGCGGATCCAACTGCGTGCCGATCGACGATCTCAGCTGGCGAACCTGCTTGATGAGTGCGAGCGAACCAAGGGCCGCGCCCCCGATGAGATCGGAATGCCCGCCCACATACTTTGTCAGCGAGTACACTGAGAGATCAGCGCCATGCTGGAGGGGACGTTGAAACACCGGCCCGAGCAGCGTGTTGTCGCAGATCAGGATGGGGCGGTGTCCCTGACGTGATCCGACCTGATCGGCGATGCGGCGCACGAGCGCGATGTCGACAAGGGTGTTCACGGGATTGGATGGCGTCTCGATCATCACGATGGAGACGCGGCCGGCGCGGCTTGCCTCCTCGGCTGCCGCGACGATCGCCTGCTCGTCTACTCCATCAGCGAACCCGACCGATTTCATGCCGAGATTGGCGAGCGTCTTGGCGATCAGCGTCTCGGTTCCGCCATAGAGGGGCTGGGAATGGAGGATGGCGTCGCCGGGCCGCGCGAATGCCAGGATAGACGTCGCGATGGCCGACATGCCCGACGAAAACAACAGACCGGCTTCGGCTTCCTCGAAAACCGCCAGCCTGTCCTCGACGATTTCGGCGTTGGGGTGGTTGAACCGGGAGTAGACGAGGCCGGCTTCCTCGCCCGGCGGAATTTCGCGCCGCCCGGCCATGTAGTCGAAGAAGGCTTTTCCGTGCTCGGCCGATGTGAACACGAACGTTGAAGTGAGGAATATCGGTGGCTTGACGGCGCCCTCCGAGAGCGCAGGATCATAGCCGTAGCCCAGCATGAGGGTTTCCGGCTTCAGCCTGCGATTTCCCAGCATTGCCTTGGAATAACGGTTCTTTTCCACCACGCACCTCTCCTGTCGCAGACGCCGGATACTCGCATGGATGTTGCCCGGCGTCTCGATGAACGCACGGACCGCCTGCTTGGTGCGGCCAGCCTAGACGGCGGCGTTCTCCGCACGCACCAGGTCCAGCAGCTCCCAGACATAGGGCGCGAATGATCGCCAGACCTCCAGGTGGAAGCGCTGATGCGCAGTACGCCAGAGGACGATTTCGGCCTTCTCGAAAATGGTGCGCACGCACATCCCGACCGGAAATGCAGGGTCTGACAGATCGAGCGGGACAGCGGCGTTGAGCGTCTCCGCCGCGCCGGGACCTTCAAGGACGATCGCCGTCTGGCGATGCGAGACATCGACCAGGCTGCAGGCGATGCCGGAGAGGGCAGCCTCGAGCGATGCAGGGTCGTATCTCTCGGGAAGGAGCAGGAGCCATTCATCCGGGCCGAGCCAGAGCGCGGCATGGTCGGCCATTACCGCCGCGATGCAGGGCCGGGCCGGAATGGTCAATCCCAGCACAGCGCCGGCCGGACCAATCGCGGCTTCCCCGCGCAGAATGTAGCGCGACATCGCCGGGGTGGCCGACATCGCCACGCCTCCGAGCGAAGCAGCGCCCGAAGCGGGAGCAATGCCCGCAAAGCGGATGAACGCGCGTCGCGGTGAGATCAGCCATCGAGGCGGCTCCCGTCCTTGTCGAGGAAGATCGGGTCGGTGACGGTCACGGCGATTGCGCCTTCCGGCATCGGCACATAAAGCGTCTCGCCCATGCGCGCCCGTCCTGCCGACACCAGGGCCAGCGCGATCGAGCGGCCGAGCGCGGCGCTCGCATAGGCCGAAGTGACGTGGCCCAGCGCCGGCGTGCCGCGTCACGGGGGTGGCCTCGGCCGTGATCTGCGCGCCTTCCTCCAGCACGTGCATTGGGATCGGCGGTGAGCAGGCCGACGAGCTGCTTGCGGTCAGGCTTCAGCATGTCCGGCCGGGCAAGCGAGCGCTTGCCGACGAAGTCGGGCTTCGGCTTGCCGATGGCCCAGTCGAGGCCGAGGTCGTCGGGCGTGACCGTGCCGTCCGTCTCCTGGCCCGACGATGATGTAGCCCTTCTCGGCGCGCAGCACGTGCATCGCCTCGGTGCCGTAGGCCTGCATGCCGTGCTTCTGGCCCTCGTTCCAGATCGCCTCCCACACCGCCTGGCCGTAGTCGGCGGGCACGTTCACCTCGAAGCCGAGTTCGCCGGTGAAGCTGACGCGGAACAGCCGGGTCGGCACGCCGCAGATCTTGCCTTCGCGGACGCTCATGTGCGGCATGGCGCCGCGCGAGATGTCGATGCCCTCGACCAGCGGCTCAAGCACCTTGCGGGCGTGCGGACCCTGCACGGCGATGACGGCCCATTGCTCGGTGGTCGAGGTCAGCCAGACCTTGAGGTCGGTGAACTCGGTCTGGAGATAGTCCTCCATGTGGGCGAGCACGCGCGGCGCGCCGCCCGTCGTGGTCGTGACGTGGAAGCGGTCCGGCGCCAGGCGGCCGATGACGCCGTCGTCCATCACGAAGCCGGCCTCGTTCAGCATCATGCCGTAGCGGCAGCCGCCCGGGCTCGAGCTTGCTCCAGGGGTTGGTGTAGAGCCGGTTCATGAACTCGGCGGCATCGGGGCCGACCACCTCGATCTTGCCGAGCGTCGAGGCGTCGAAGATGCCGACGCTGTCGCGCACGGCACGGCATTCGCGCGCCACGGCGGCGTGCATGTCCTCGCCCGCCTTGGGGAAGTACCAGGCGCGCTTCCACTGGCCGACATCCTCGAACACCGCGCCGTGGCTCGCGGCCCAGTCGATGGGTCGGCGTGCGGCGGATCGGGTCGAACAGCTGGCCGCGCGAATGCCCGGCGAAGCTGCCGAAGGTGACCGGCGTGTAGGGCGGGCGGAAGGTCGTGAGCCCGACCTCCGGGATCGCCTTGCCCAGGATGCCGGCGGCGATGGCGAGGCCGTTCATGTTCGAGGTCTTGCCCTGGTCGGTCGCCATGCCGTTGGTGGTGTAGCGCTTGACGTGCTCGATGGAGCGGAAGCCCTCGCGCACGGCGAGGCCGATGTCCTTGGCGGTGACGTCGTTCTGGAAGTCGACGAAGGCCTTCACCGATTGCGGATCGCGGTGATGGGGCACAGCGCCATGCCAGCCGCCGGACGCGGCGATCTCGCCGGCGACGATGGCTGCTCCGCTGCTGTCGACAGCCATTTCGGCCACCGTCATGCCCGCGTCGCTTGCCGCGGCTTCGCCCGCTTCCGCGCCTTCGTCAAGGCTGGCTGCGATGCCGAACGTGCCGTTGCACGCGCCGGCCGAGCGCTGCGCCTGCGCCGACTTGCCGGGCAGGAAGACCTGCCGCGCCTCGTCGAAGCGCAGCTTGCCGCGCGACTGGGAGAACAGGTGGACGGACGGTGTCCAGCCGCCGGCCATCAGCACGAGTCGCAGGCGATCGATCTCGCCGGTGAGACCGAGCCATCCGCCGCGAGCGTGCCGAGCGCGACGCCCGATGACGCGCAGGCGCCCGCGCGTGCCGGTGATCACGGTCGCTGGCAGCACCGGGATGCCGGCCGCGCGGGCCGCGTCCAGAGCCGGGACCATCCGGGGCGGGACGCAGATCGGCGATGGCCGACGATGTCGACGCCGGCCGCTGGCGAGATCGAGCGCCGCCGCGTAGCCGCTGTCGTCAGCGGTGAAGACGCACGGCGCTGGAGCCGGGCAGCACGCCGTAGCGGTTGAGAAAGGTGCGCGCCGCCGACGCCAGCATGATGCCGGGCCGGTCGTTGTCCGGGAAGACCAGCGGCCGCTCGATGGCGCCGGTCGCCAGCACGACCTGCTTGGCGCGCACCTTCCACAGCCGCTCGCGCGGCGCGTGGCGGTCAGGCGCGGGCGAGTGGTCGGTCAGGCGCTGGGCGAGGCCGAGGAAGTTCTGCGCGTAGTAGCCGAAGGCCTGCGTGCGCGGCAGCAGCGTGACGTTCGGCATGCCGGCAAGCTTGGCGACGCGTCGCGGCCGCCCATTCGGGCGCGGCCATGCCGTCGATGGTGACGCCGCGGCTCGGCAAGCAGCCCGCCGCCCATCTCGCCTGCTCGTCGCACAGGATGACCCGCGCGCCGCTCTCGCGCCGCGGCCAGCGCCGCCGCGAGGCCGGCTGCGCCGGCGCCGACGACCAGCACGTCGCAGAAGGCGTAGCGGTGGGTGTAGTGGTCGGGATCGGGCTCGCTTCGGCGCGACGCCGAGGCCGGCCGCGCGGCGGATGACCGGCTCGTAGAGCGTTCTTCCAGGCGCCGGCCGGGTGCATGAAGGTCTTGTAGTAGAAGCCCGCGCCGAAGCAGCCGGCCGGCACGAGATCGTTGACCTCGCCGACATCGAGCGCAAGCGAAGGCCAGCGGTTCTGGCTTTCGGCGACCAGGCCGTCGTAGAGCTCGACCTGCGTGGCGCGCAGGTTCGGCGTGGCGCGCCCGCCGCCGCGGTCGACGCCGACGAGCGCGTTCGGCTCCTCCGCTCCCGCGGCGAGCACGCCGCGCGGGCGGTGGTACTTGAACGAGCGGCCCATCAGATGGACGCCGTTGGCGAGCAGCGCCGAGGCCAGCGTGTCGCCGTGGATAGCCGGTATAGCGGCTTGCCGTCGAAGGTGAAGCGGAGCGTGCGCGACCGGTCGATGCGGCCGCCGGACGTCGCGCGGAACGGGCCGCTCATCGGGCGGGCTCCTGCGCGGCTGCGCCGATATCCGGCTTCGGCTCGCCGGCCTTGTAGGTCGCCACGAACCGGTCGGTCACCGTGTGGCGCACCGCGTTGAAGAAGCGGCCGCAGCCGGACGTGTGGCGCCAGCGCTCGACATGCAGGCCCTTGGGGTTGGTGCGCATGTAGAGAAACTCGCGCCCATTCCTCGTCGGTGGTCTTGCGACGGATCGAGCGGGCGCGCGATGTGCGCCTCGCCGCCATAGCGGAACTCGAGCTCGGGGCGGTCCATCTCGCAATAGGGGCAGCGGATCAGCAGCATGGAGACTCGGGTCTGGAATCATGGTCAGTGCGCGACGGCGGCGGCGGCGGCCTCGTCGATCAGGCGGCCGGTGCGGAAGCGGTCCAGCGTGAAGCGGCGCATTGATCGGGTGCGGCTCGCCGCGCGCGACAGTGTGGGCGAAGACGTGGCCGGAGCCCGGCGTCGCCTTGAAGCCGCCGGTGCCCCAGCCGCAATTGACGAACAGCCCGGGCACCGGCGTCTTGCCGATGATCGGCGAGCGGTCCGGCGTCACGTCGACGATGCCGCCCCAGTTGCGCAGCATGCGCAGGCGCCGGACCATCGGGAACAGCTCGCAGATCGCGTCGAGCGTGTGCGAGGTGATGTGCAGGCCGCCGGTCTGCGAGTAGGAGGTGTAGGCGTCCGTGCCCGCGCCGATGACGAGCTCGCCCTTGTCGGACTGCGACATGTAGGCGTGGATCGTGTTCGACATGACCACGCAGGGCATGACCGGCTTCACCGGCTCGGAGACCAGCGCCTGCAGCGGATAGCTCTCCAGCGGCATGCGCACGCCGGCCATGGCCATCACCACGCTGGTGTGGCCGGCGGCGACGACGCCGATCCTCTTGGTCCGGATCGTGCCCCGCGCTGGTCTCCAAAGCCTCGACCGCGCCAGTGGCGTCCGCGGCGGATGGCGGTGACCTCGCAGTTCTGGATGATGTCGACGCCGAGCGCCGAGGCAGCGCGGGCATAGCCCCAGGCCACCGCATCGTGCCGCGCGACGCCGCCGCGCCGCTGCAGGGCCGCGCCGACGATGGGGTAGCGCATGCCTTGTCGGAAATGTTGAGGATCGGGCAGAACGCCTTCGCCTGCTCGGCGCTCAGCCACTCATTGTCGATGCCGTGCAGGCGGTTGGCGTGGACGTGGCGCTTGAAGACCTGCACGTCGTGGACGTTGTGGGCCAGCATCATGACGCCGCGCGGCGAGTACATGACGTTGTAGTTGAGCTCCTGCGACAGGCCTTCCCACAGCTTCATGGCGTGCTCGTAGAGGCCCTGGCTCTCCTCCCAGAGATAGTTCGAGCGGATGATCGTGGTGTTGCGCCCGGTATTGCCGCCGCCGAGCCAGCCCCTCTCGACCACCGCGATGTTCCGCATGCCGTGTTCCTTGGCCATGTAGTAGGCGGTGGCGAGCCCATGCCCGCCGGCGCCGACGATGACGGCGTCGTAGTGCGGCCTTCGGCTCGGGCGAGCGCCATTGCTCGGGCCACTCGCGATTGCCGCTGAACGCGTTTCGCAGGAGGGTGGCGATAGGAAAATTTCATCGGCTTTGATTCCGGTTTGAGCGGCAACATGCCCCGGGAATGCATTCGAGCCGAGAATATTTACGACCTTCGCTGCACGAAAATGCGACATCGCGCCGAAAATGCCTCACGTGGCGCGCGCACGCTGCCTCAGGTGACAGCCAGCCTTCGTTGGATGCCCTTCATTGGCACGCGTTTTTTGCGCGGCAGGTCTGGCTCGCTGTCTGTGCGCAGGCCAAGGCGGCGGTGGAGCATGCCGCCGTACACTGATCCCGGCGCGGATCAACGGAGAAATAGCGCGCGCGGCACTCGGCGTTGCAATTGTCCTGCCGCGGCGTGCAGCCTTGTTCACGCACACAGGTGTCGCAGGTCTGCAACGCTTGAGCCCGAACCTGGGCCGGAAACGCCAGAGCCAGCCCTAAAACGATTGCGCCGGGGAGGGGGATCAACAACCTCAACTGCACCTGGCTTCCCTTCACTGCCGCGTCCGCCGCCATTCCATGAACTCGCGGAACAAGCGATCCGCCTCGGCGGCATTTCCGCGGGCTGCGCGCTCGGCCTGCGCACGGACCGCGTCTGCGTCCACTGGCCGGCCCGGCGTGGCGGTATTCTCGGAGGTGCCTGCGCCGCCCACCCGATCCAGCCATTCCTGCGCGGCTGGCGCACGCATAAGCCCCGGTACGTTCGCCGAGAGATTCACGTCTTTCCACTTGGGGTGAAAGCCAGCTTCGTGGAGCTTTTCGATACGGTTGTAGAGATAGTCGACGAAGCGGGACACGCGCCGGTAGCGTTCAGTGCCGCGCGGCCAGTTATAGGCGGCCAGGATCGTGGGCACGGCAATCGTCTGGACCTGCTCGCCCTTGATCAACTGAGGGTAGTCAGTGGTCGACAGCGAGGTCGGGAGGTAATGGTCCTCGAAGCGTGCATCGTAGGGGATCGGCAGGAACTTGAAGCCCGGATCCCAATTGGAACGGGCGAACGCGTCGACCGGCTTGGACGTCACGAACACGACGGCCGCCATGTCGCCGCCCTTGCGCATCTGCTCAAGCGCGACCTGATGGGGGATGAATGTCTTCTGCACGTCGAGCTTGAGGCGGTCGAAAACCAAAGGGCCGGAATAAGCGGCTGATGTGCCAGGCGTGTTGAAATTCACCTTCTTGCCCTTGAGATCCTCCAGCGAGTTGATCTCGGGTCGAACGAAGATATGCACCTCGGACTGGAACAGGCTGAGGATCGACACGATGCGCCGGTCGATATTGGGCACCAGAGTGCGAAATTCCTCCAGCGCGTCCGCATTGATGATGCCGACGTCAACGCCGCGCAGATAGAGCAGGGATTCCACATTCTCCGATGGTCCGCGGGTCACAATGGGCAGCACGTGCATATTCTCGCCGTCGTCTACCACCCGCGCGATCTCGGTGGCGAAGCGCAGCGGAGCGCCTTCCAGCAATCCGCCCGCCAGGCCGACGGTCCAGGCGTTGAGCTTTTCCTTCGTGAGCGCCTCGGCGGAACGCTCGGAAGACCGCGTTGCTCGCTGGTTCGGTCTGCTCGATTGTTGCGCTTCGGCGACCCCGATTAAGGTGAAGAGCGCGAGCGCGGCGGCAAGAAACGTGGTTGCCGTTTTGATCATGGTATCCTGCCGAATGTCATTTTGGGGGAATGCGATTTGGTCCGTTCTAGTGCAGCCGCTCTTTTGCGGGCTCGAAGCCGGCCGCCAGAGCACGGCTATAGAGTTGCCTGGCACGGTCTGGGTCGCCCGTTGTGCCGTGCGCCTTCCATTGCGCGAGAACGCGGGGATCGTAGGTTTCTGCGAGACGGAAGGCGGCGAGTGCGCTGCCCTCGTTTAATGCGCGATCCAGCATCAGTCGGGCCCCGCTGATGTCGCCGCGATGAATGAAATCATCCGCCCTCGCCATTAGCCGGGCTTCATTCACGGGGGGTGCTGCCGGCTTGGCTGGAACCGCCGGCGCTTCTGTTTTTCCCCCAACAGGAGGTTCGGAGGCTTCCGTACGTGCGGGCGCGTCGGGTGGAGGCAAGGGCGCCGGGGCAGATTGCGTGGCGACCCGGGGAAAGTTTGTTCGCGCTCTTTCGACTTCAGCGGTCAGCGAGGCTATTTCGACCCGCAGAGTTTCAACCTCGTTGCGGGCGAGCTTCAGTTCGGTTTCAGCGTGCTCGGCGCGCTCCTTGTCGGCTGCAGAGGCGCTGCGCTCGGCAGCGAGATTCTGCGCTGTCTGCTCGGCATCGCGCGCCAACATGTCGGCCCGATCCCGTTCCTGCACGGACAGCCGTCTTTGCTCCTCACGGCCAGCTTCCAGCTCTTGCAACTTGCGAAGGTCCGCGTCTTGAGCCGACGCTGCGTCTGTGTGTAAAGCGGTGAGATTTGCGCGGAGTGTCTCGGCGTCCTGCTTGGCGGCAGCGAGTTCGCGATCCAAACCCTCGGTGCGCTGACGCAAATCATTCATGCGGTCCTTCTGTTCCTGGAGCTCAGCTGCCAAGGCATCCGACTCACGAATTTTTTCAGACGTTTCGGCGCGCAGCCTTTCTAGTTCGGCGCGGCTCTGGAGCAGTTCGGTTTCGAGAGTGGCTGTTCGGGACCGCTCCTGGGTGAGCGCATCGGCTGCGGAAAGGCAGTTGTTAGGCGCCAAGCAGGAAGGATCGTCCGCTTCCTCGGCACGTTTCCGCTCGACCTCAATTGCGGCCCGGGCGTTCGCCAGTTCGCGCTCCAGCGACGTGCTCCTCGCCTGTTCCTTGGCGGCGAGACCCTGGAACTCCGACACAGACGATTCGGTGCGCGTTAACCGTGCCTGCAACTCTGTTTCGCTTTCGCGGAGCGTTGCGATTTCAGATTTGGCAGCGCCCAATTCCTGTGAAAGGGCAACGATCTGTCCTTGTGCGTCAACCGAACGTTGCTGTGCTTCGCCTTTGAGTAGCGCGATCTCAGCGGCATGTTCGCTTGCAGTGCGATTCAGGCGATCTAGCCATTCCGCTGTTTGCGCTTCGGCGGCCGCACGAACTTTCGCGAGCTCTTCGGCCAAAGCGCTCGCGCGGGCAGTGAGCTCTGCAATCAAGTCCGATGCATGCGAAGAAGCGGCCTGCGATGTGGCTTCCTGTTCTTGGCTACGCTGTTTGGCCACGGCAGCGTCGTTTCGAGCCATCACGAGCTCTGCCTCAAGCTGTTCTATGCGCTCAAGGGCCAAGGTCACGGTGCGGACAGGCTCCGTTTGGTCGTTTGGCTGATGCCAATCCCCGTGACCTGGTCTGAACTTCGTCGAAGGATCGTCGTTCTCAGCTTGTGATCCCTCAGTCTCATTTCGGGCAGCGCTGGGCTTGGCTCCCATACCGTCAAGGCTCGCTGCGGAATTGGCAGGCCTTGCGTCAAACGTTGAACTCGCAGGGCCCTCCATCAATCGGCCGTCGCCGGGTTCATTCCTTACAGTTGGACCTGCAACGCTTGTCCGGTTGCTTGGCGCTGCAACCGGCGACGCGTCGCGTGTCGTGCGACTCTTAAGCCGGTCACGGTCTTCGGGCGTTAGATCGCGATCTCGACAGGTTGAAAGTCCCGCCGTGCAGATCGCGAGATTGCGGCGATACACGATCGCACGGACATGTTCCTGATCCCGATCCTTCAACTCCGCCATCACACAGCTCTGCTTCAGCTCCAGGCAGGCTGTGAGCAGGCGGCCATATTGCGCGAAGCCAACGCGATCCCGATGCTCGGGCGTAAGTTTTTCACCGACGCAAGGCTGGCGGCCGGCGAGGCAGTTGGAAAGATTTCTGTTGTAATCAGCCGCCGTCACGGCCGCCGCGTCTTCCGCGAGGAGATTTTCGCGTTGGCACGTCGGAGCCGAACTCAGACAAACGGTCAGGTTTCGCAGGTAAGCGGCGTTGCGTCTGGGTTCCAAGTTCTGCGCCGCCGGCCGCGTATTGCTGCAATCTGGAAGGCCGAGGAGGCAGGGGCTACGGCTGGCCTGCACTGGGCTCGTCATGGCCTGCTGCTCGGACTGAGCAGGTAATTGAGCAAATGCTGGCCTGAGGCCCAGAGCGCAAAGCACCGACGCTGCGGAAGCGAGCCATTGCATTGGTTGCTTGATCATCAATGGGATCCACGATCGATGCTCTGAGTGTGTTTCATCTCCATTTTTCATCAAGTCTATAAGTGTTGGTACAACAAGATCCTTCGCTACCAAGATGGAGTAATCCCCAGGTACTACTCATTGGAAAATGACTAGAGTTGATCACTGATTTAAACAAATAAGCAGACGCACCACGTCGGGATTATCTGAACGTAATTGTACAGATCAAGCTGATCACACTCCGCTGTTGCACGTTCAGCCTTGACTGAATTCACGGCAGATTGCGACACGCCTCAGTTGCAGGGACTTGTAACGATGCAGATAGGTCAAGATATCCAAGCCGAAATCGAGAGCGATGAGGAGCGCGCGCGGCACCGGCCACTGCGCATTCTCGTGGTGACCGAAGACGATCCCATCTATGTCGTCCAGTTCTTCCGCGTTTTCCTGGCTGAATTACCGTCTGACGAAATCGAGTTCTGCGGCGTAGTCATCGACAAGCCGTTTCATGAGCCTATCGCAAACACATTGAAGCGCGTCTCCAGCGTGTATGGATTGATTGGAACAGCGCGATTGGGCATGCGCTATCTTAAGGCACACCTGACGGGCGATACCGTCGAGGCGCTGATTAGGTCGAAGAACCTCACTGTTCTCAAGACCTCGTCTGTCAACGACACGGCGTTTGTAAAGAATGTTGCGTCGCTCGCGCCCGACCTTCTGGTGTCCGTGGCATGCCCTGAAATCTTCCGCAAGGAATTGCTCGCGGTCCCGCGGCTCGGAGGCATCAATATTCATTCCGGAAGGCTGCCTGAATACCGCGGCATGCTACCGACGTTTTGGCAGATGCTCAGCGGAGAACCCGCCGTGACGATTACGGTTCATTGGACTGTGCCCAAGGTAGATGCGGGTGGGATTTTGGCCACGCAAACATTTCCTTTGAAGCGACGCGACTGTCTCGACCGGGTCATCAAGGGAACGAAGAGGGACGGGGCGCGGCTTCTCATCCGTGTGCTGAAGGGCATTCGAAACGGCAACAAGACGTCTACGCCGATGGACATGTCCCGCGCTGGCTATTTCACGTTCCCAAAACCGGCCGACGTCGACCGATTCCGCGGGTTGGGTCACACCCTTCTATAGAGGAGAATGTCATGGTCCCCTCGGTGCTGAGGCAGCTGAGAGCTGGCCATGCCTGCTTCATCCTCATGCTTTGTGGCGCGGGATCAGCCAATGCGGAAGCACTCCATTTCACCGTGAATATGCGGGGAGATTATGCGGGTGCGATGGAGGTTGGATTTAACCTTGCGGACGTCAATACGCTGGACACGCTGATGGCATTGCCTCAGGGCATGAAGGGCGTGATGTGGCTCGGCAACGGCTACAACACCAGTTGTAGTTGGCGGCTCAACGATGCCGAGGTCGCCCAGGCTGTGATGGCCATCAGGGACCAACCGAAGTTCAGCGGAATTTATTATATTTCCGACGAGCCTCATCCGGCGCGCTGTCCTGATGCTGCCAGCCAACTGACTGCCCGTAGCGCGCTGATCCGCTCCCTCGACCCCAGGGCCAAGACGTTCATCCTGGTGCTGAACGGCGCGCAGGATCCGACTGAGTTCGCCAAGCTCAAGGATGCGGCCGACTATATCGGCCTTGATCCGTATCCCTGCAACCGCAACAACGAACAGCGAGGGTGTGATCTCTCCACACTTCGCAAGCGCATCGAGCAGGCAAGGACGGCGGGCATTGCCGTAAACCGAATTGTTCCCGTGTTCCAGGCTTTCGGCCAAAGCTGCACGACGCAGAACCCGCCTTATTATCGTCTGCCGAGTGCCGCCGAGACGAATGCGATGCTCGAGGTCTGGGACGAGTTAGTGCCGCCCGCCGAGCGTCCGTTTGACATGACCTATTCCTGGGGTGTGCAGCCACGGGTCGCGTGCCCCACGCTGGCGACGGCCAGGGGGCCGAGCCAGCCCGACCTTCGCAGCACCTTTGCCAATTACTTCAAACGGAAAGCAAACGCCCAAACAGCGGAATGAATACAAGTATTAGCCAGAGAACTGAAAGGCGAGAAATGACGGGACCGGAGTTGAGCGGCGACCCCATCGCGCTTTCGATCGATGTGGAGGACTGGTTCCATACCGAGAACGTCAAGCGTGCGATTGGAAGAAGCGCTTGGGAGGATTGCGAGTTCTCGGGTCGAGCGAAACACAATGCGGATGATCGAGATTCTAGGCGAGCGCCGGGCCCGCGCGACATTCTTCGTGCTGGGCTGGGTCGCCGAGCGAAGACCGCAGCTCGTGCGGGCAATTACCGCCGCCGGACATGAGGTGGCGTCTCATGGTTATGGTCATGAGCTCGTATACAAGCTTGATCATGCGCAATTCCGCACTGACGTACTGCGATCCCGATTGATGCTTGAAGATATTTCGGGGACGCCGGTGCGAGGTTACCGTGCGCCATGTTTCTCGATCACGAATTGGGCAGTGCCAATTCTGGAGGAGGCTGGATACAGCTACGATTCCTCCGTTGTTCCGACGCTGGCACACGATCGTTACGGACGGCTTGAAGGGAACGATCTCTCGAAAACAATCCTGACCTTGCGGGCGGGCTTTCACGAAGTTTGTGTTTCCTGTCTCAAGCTCGGGCGGCGCGGGATTCCTTGGGGAGGAGGCGGTTATTTCCGTTTAATCCCGTACAGCGTGTGGCTGCGTGGGGTCGCGACCATCCGACAGACCGGCCAACCTTATGTCTTCTACATCCATCCTTGGGAGATCGATCCCGGCCAACCCGAAGTCAATGGCATCGGCGCTGCTAACCGGTTTCGTCAGCGGGTGAATCTCGCACGGTGCGAAACACGCTTCTCGGCGCTCGCGGGCGCCTTTCCCACCACGACGGTCGGAGGAATGCTCGACGCCTGGCTGAAGTGCACGGGGAACCGTGCTCGATCCGAAGTTGCCCCGCAAACTATAAGGAAATCTGCATGACCTCGCACATCTTCTATTTGGGCGGGGAGGATCACTACCTGCGCATTCCCTTTCTCGTCGCCATGCGTGATCTCGGGTTCAGAGTAACGGCGGCCGGGAGTGGCGATCCAGTTCCGTTCAGGAAAGTCGAGATCCCGTTCCACCCATTCCACTTTGATCGCTTCATCAACCCGGTTTCGGACGTTCTGGCCGTGAGGCGGCTTGCCGAGATGCTCCGGGATTTACGCCCTGATCTCGCGCAAGGCTACGACACCAAGCCCTGCCTTATGCTGCCCATGGCGGCGGCGTTGGCGGGTGTTAAGACGCGCAGCGTGCGGACAATTTGCGGGCGTGCCTGGGTCTATTCGGACGGATCGCTGCTCGCTCGTGCGGCGCGACCTGTCTACCGCGCTCTCCATCGCATTGCGTCATTATCGACCGCCGCGACGGTGTTCGAAATAGAGGATGACCGCCAGTTTTTCGAACGGCATCACATGGCAGGCTCAAACGGGATCGTTATCCCGGCCGGCGGGGGAGGGGTCGATGACGACGGCTTCGATCGGATCCTGGCGAACGCGCCAAGCCGGGACGAAGTCCGGACAGCTCTGCGGCTCGGTGGTGGGCCGGTCGTTATCACGGTCACTCGCATGACGCGACAGAAGGGAATTCCAACGCTGCTGAAGGCGGCGGAATTGGTGCATAGCCAACGGCCAGACGTGCGCTTTCTCCTGGTCGGCCCACGCCAAAGCGAGGGGCCGCTCGCAGTGACGCAGGATGAAATCGACGCGCACGCTCCGTACGTGATCGCCACGGGGCCACGCAGCGACGTTCCGGCGCTACTGCGCGCAGCGGACCTGTTCGCCTTTCCGACCGAGTATCGCGAGGGCGTGCCACGCGTCCTGCTTGAGGCGGCCCTGGCGCTGCTGCCGACCGTGACAACCGATATCCCAGGGTGCTGCGCGGTGATCCGCGATGGATGGAATGGGATTGTCGTGCCTCAGCGTGCACCAGACGAACTAGCCGCTGGAATTCTCCGACTGCTTGCCGATACCGACGCTGCAGGCGTGATGGCCAAACGTACCGAGACGATGGCACGCGACGAATTCAGTCTACGCACCATCGTTCGCCGCCACGCGGCGCTATATGCGCAACTGATGGTCACTCAGCCTGCGCCGGCACTTGGCGGAACTCTATCCGACAGCGCAGCTTCGTAGTCGCGGGCTCGCCGGAATAAAGTGCGCTTCGTGCAAGTGATCCAGATCCCGGCAGAGTTTGTTTTGTTTACCATTCGCGCCTACGTCTTGCTCAGCTGCGGAATTGCTGCGGCGTAACGATTGCTGGTTTGCGCGACGTCGCCCAAGCGGTAGCGGCGGTGCTTTTTCAGATTTACCTTTGTGATCACTGCGCGGGTGCGCGACCGGAAGTCTTTTCCCAAGCTGGTGCGCAGCTGCTGTAGAGCGTTCTTGGCCACTTCGCGACGGGTGGACCTCCAGCGGACGGCAAAGAGCACTTCATCAGCCATTGCGCTCAGAAGCCGCGCTTCCGTGGTGCCGAGCAGGGCTGCGGTGTCGATGATGATGCAATCATACCGGGCTCGGGCCTGCTTGAGCAGTTCCGGGAGGCCGGCGGCAGAGATGATGGCTAGCGGGTCGACTGGGCTGTTGGGCGAGGGCAGGTAGTCCAGGCCAGTTTCAGGAACCGTTTTGACGGCCTGTTCTAGAGCGACCCCATTGAGCACGTCGATAATGCCGAGATCCGATGCTCCCCCGAATGCTTTACGCACGCCCGGATTGCGGAAATCGAAATCGATAAGCAGCACGCGCTGCTTAAGCATGCAGGCATAGGTCGCTATGCTGATGGCCAGGGTCGTCTTGCCCTCGCCGGCGATGCTGGATGTCACCACGATAATCTTGGAAGCTTTGTTGAGACTGGGCAGGCCCAGCGCTGCGACCGATACGGACCGGATGGCCTCGGTGTAGGGCGCAAAGGGTTGTTCAGTCAGGAACTGGTGCGGGCGCAAGCGACGCTTGGATGACTCCAGGTGAGGGACGAGGCCAATGCAGGGTATTCCCAGCGTGCGCTCGACCTCCTGCTCGCTGCGCAGGCGGCGATCAAGCCGCTCCAGCAGAATGGAACATAGTGCGCCCATGATGGTGGCAAGCACGAGGCCTGGCAGCACGAAGAGCAACGGGTTCGGTGAGGACGGCTGGTCCGGCGCTGTTGCCGGAGAGACAATGCGGGCATCCGGCTCCGGCACTTCACGGCTGCGCAGATCCTGCTGCTTGGCGAGCAGCGTCTTATACAGTTCTGCGGACGTTGCAGCCCGCCGCTGCAACTCGCTGAGTTGCAAGTCCGCCTCACGCGAGCTCGCAAGCGCGTCCTGTAGATTGGCGAGCCGCTGTTCAAAGTAGCGCACACGCGATTCAGCCACCTCGATATCGCCGGCAAGCTTTGTAAGGTTTTGCTTCACCGCGTCGTCGACCTTCCGACGAAGCTCCAGTTGCGGGCCCGATTTATCGGCTTGCGACACCGCGCCCGTGATGCTGGTGGCATACTCAGGCGTGGAGTGTGTCCTTTGATAGAGCTCGCTGAGAGAAGGATCGTGCAGTACTTCGATCAGCATAGGAACGCCGTTATCCCATGTCTGAATATTCTGCAAAAGCTCGGAACGGCTTTGGCGCGCAGTCAGGTCTGCTTTGGCTAGGGCGAGTTGGCGTGTGAACTCGGCGATATCCTGGGCGAGCGCGTCCGTCCGAGACGCGTCGGTCAGGCCGTTTTTGGCGCGGAATTTTTGCAGCGCAGCTTCGGCTTTCTCGACCTCATCCCGCACGGCGGGGATGCGGGTCTCGACGACGCGCCGGGCTTCCGCAAGATTGATGCCTGCGCGTTCTGATAGCGCGTCAATGTAAAGCTCTACCGCGCGATTGGCGACGGCGGCTGCGGTGACCGGATCAGTGGAATTGAAGGTCACCGAGATCAGGCGAGAGCGGCGCTCCTTGAACGCATTGATATGACGATCGAAGTCATCGAAGCCTTTTTCGAACAGAACGGAGCGGCGGGGACTTTCTTCTTCCACGGCCGGCAGGTCGTTGGCAGGATTCGGCTGGGTCTTTTCGTCATTCGAGTTTGGCGCAACCGGCTCTTTCGCCCACAGTGTTTGAAGTCTAGACCAAGCCCAACTGGCTGCGTTGTCCAACGAGGCCGAGCGGGGCTCCGGATCGGTCTCGAAACTGTCGAGCACGCGTTGGAGATGTTGGGGCGAAAGCAGCAATTCGACCCTCGTCTCAATGGCCGCATCGTCGAGGACTTGGCCGGCATTGCCTCCATCCGGTTCAACAATGATTTGTGCCTTCGCGGTATAGCGTGGCGGTATGATAAGACCAATAGCGAATGTCGCTGACGCGCCAATAATGGCTGAAACAGCGATCATCTTCCAGCGTAGGCGAAGAAGATCAGTGACCTGTTGCAGATGAAGTTCTGTGGTTTGTTGGGTTTTCATCAGCAAAAATCCATTTCATGCGCTTTGTTCGCTGTAGATGGAGACAGCCGGTCTGGATACAGTTGCAGCAGATCGTCTCGCTGTCATCGCCTCTAGGAGGCAGAGCACGAGACCGAACCAGAAGATCGGATGGCGGATCACGTAGTGAAAAAGGCTGAAGACCAGAAGGCTAAACGCGAAGGCAGACAGTGCTGGCAATCTCGCCCGCACCACTGAGTAGCAAGTCGAAAGCGCGATGCCCAAGTAGGCGAGTACTGCAATCAGGCCGCCTTGCGTGAACAATTCCATTGGTGTGTTATGCGCCTCGAACTTATCCGGCGGGGCGCGCTTGTAGGATTTACTGGTGAGGTGCGCGCCCGGCCCAAAGCCCAGCATCCAGGACTCCAGTCCTTTCGAATAAGCCTCGGCCCAGAGTTTCAGCCTGGTCGCGCCCTGATCGTTTTCGTCATAAACGTCGTTGGCGTACGCTTCTGCATGATCGAGAGCGATCGGGACGAAGGGCAATGCCGCCGCTACTGCAAGCGGAGTGGAAAACATTACGATCGCCACAAGCGCGGCCCTGACCGTTAACTGGCGACCCGGGGAGCGAAGCCAGTTCCAGGACGTCAGGACGACAAAAAGCAGTATGGCCGTCAGCATGCAGAGGGTGAAGGTGTCGCTCGCTGTCAACACGCCCGCGAAGAAGGCTTCTCCGCCAAGCACGATGGCCGCGGCAAGCTCAAGCCAGCTTCTGGCCTTCTCTGCCAGGTAGAGCGAAGTCAACGTCAGGAACGCAGCAACCAGACCGAGCTGGTTGGGGTCATTCGCCCAACCGCGGAAGCGGGCAGATTTGAAGCCGGCGAAGTACCACGGTTCAATCTGCGGAATGTCGATCCAGCCCTCACCATCCGCCAGCAGAAGCAGCATGCAAGCCGACCCAATCAATACAATGTACCAGGCGACCCGCTGCAGACGGTCGGGATGGGCAAGTTCTATCGCCATCATACAGGCCAGGCAGGTGAGCAGCAGGTACGCGACAGAGTCATGGATGATCGAAGCAACATCAAAAAAGAGCTCCGTGCGCATGCCCATCACGGCCCCAAGGCTTAGTGAAGTGGAAAGCGCAAGCCAGAAGGAAAGAAGCCGCACCATGGGACCATTCACGTCGATCCGGAGGCGGGTGAGATGAATTGCGATTATCGAAACCAGCCAAACCGAAAGAACCATTTCGCCGAGGCCCAACGGCATGCCAGCTATCCTCAACTGTGTGGCAGTGGAGAGAACCAGCCCGAAGGCGAGGAGTGCGTCGCGAACCAAAATTGCGTGCTCCGGTGACTTTGAGGCAATCGTGTTGCGATCCGTCGCGAACGAAGTCCGCGCATCAATGTTTCGGCCGAAGAAAAGAGCTCGAAAGCCTGTTTGCCAACTCGTTCAGCTTATATCTCACGTCGTTGAATCTTCGCATCGCCCTGCCGCAGGGGCAATGCTCCTGATTTCCCTTAGAGGGCTATTCAGGTTGTACCTCCAATAGGTAGTTTGAGGGCATATCTGTCTCCTCCAGTTGCACTTTTTTGCATTTTTTATTCGTATCGTATCATCTATATTCAGATTTCACATTTCACTGGTCACGCAGTTATCCGTGGCTAAGCTTCAGTTTTGTTCCCTGAATACATTGGTATGCTTGCGCTGCAGAAAGCAGTGGTGAGCGTCTCGCCAATGTTTGCGTCCCAGGAGAGAGATATGAAGGTTGTGATTTAATGCGGTGGACGCGGAACCCGGCTACGGCCCTACACGATGGTTCTACCCAAACCCTTGATGCCTGTAGGCGCTAAGCCCGTTCTGGAATTGCTTCTGAAATGGCTCCGCCGCAACGACATTCGCGAGGTCTACATCACCACCGGTTACCTGGGGCACATTATCAAGAGTTTTTGTAATGACGGCAGTCAGTGGGACATGAAGATCAAGTATACTGAAGAAGAAGAGCCGCTTGGAACAATTGGCCCACTGAGCCTTTTGAGAGACGAGCTCAATGAGACATTTATGGTTATAAACGGCGACGTGCTCACGGATCTCAGCCTGAGCGCGTTTGCTGAATCCCATCTGAAGAATAATGCGCTGGTGACGGTCGCGACCGCGATGCGCACCACGAAGATGGACTTCGGCGTTATCGAGCAGACTGCCGGCAGGATTACGTCGTTCAAAGAAAAGCCGCTGCTGTCGAACATGATGAGTATGGGCGTCTACTGCATCCAGCCCAGTGTTCTCGAATATATCCCGCGGGGTGTGCCTTTCGGCTTCGATGACCTGATGCTGTGTCTGCTCAGTCGCGGGCTGCCGGCCTATACCTTCGTGCACGACGGTTTGTGGCTGGATATCGGACGCGTCGAGGATTTCCAGAAGGCGCAGGACTTGTCCTGGGACGACCAGCCCCCGGCGTTCGAGATCGTGGCCGCCGCGTAATCCTCCCTCGACCTCAATTGCCAGGAGAGTTGGATGCTTCTTGTCGCGGAGCCGGTTCTGGGACCGGAGGAGAAAAAGGCCCTTAGCGAAGTCATCGATAGCGGCTGGATCACGATGGGTGCACGGGTGAACGCCTTTGAGGAGGCCTTCGCCAAGATGCACGAAGCGAGTGACGCGGTTGCTGTCGGCTCATGCACCGCAGCGCTGCATCTGCTTCTGGCCGCCATCGGCATCGGCCCGGGTGACGAGGTCATCGTTCCGTCCATGACATTCGTGGCGACGGCGAACTGTGTACTCTATGTCGGCGCGACGCCGGTTTTCGCGGACATCGAGGGTCTCGATACACCGCTCCTCTCCATCGAAGATTGCGACGCCCGTTGCACGCCGAAAACCCGCGCAGTGATCCTGATGCATTATGCGGGCGCCCTGGCCGATCGGAGTGCGTGGCGCGATTTCGCGGCGCGGCGCGGGCTTATGCTGATCGAAGACGCGGCGCACGCGATCGGTATCGATGGCGTTGGCACCTATGGCCAAGGCGCCGCTTTCAGCTTCTATGGAAACAAGAACATGACAACCGCCGAGGGCGGGGCGGTGCTCGCATCCCACCCAGAACTGCTCGGACGCGTGCGCACCATGCGCGGGCATGGCATGACGAGCGGCACATTCCAGAGGCTGAGCAGCCGGACTCCGCACTACGACGTCACCATGCTGGGCTTCAACTACCGGATGGATGATCTACGGGCCGCGATTGGCCTCGTGCAGTTGGAGCGGCTCAAAGGTTGGAACGAGAGGCGCAAGGCGCTTGTTCGCCGCTACCGTGGCGCTCTGGCGCAGGCGTGTCCATCCGTCATCGTACCATTCCATCCAGACACGCCGACCTCGAACCACATCATGCCAATCGTCCTGCCCGAAGACGCAGACCGAGAAGAGACGCTACTGCACCTACGCGACAACGGGATCCAGACCACGATCCACTATCCGCCCGTGCATCATCTCTCTTATTTCCGTGACCTCAATCCAGACGTCTCGCTTCCTGCCACTGAAGAGTTTGGTCGCCGCGAACTGACCTTGCCTTTGCATCCGCAGATGGTGGACGGCCATGTAGATCAGGTCGTCGAGGCGCTTTCGACGGCACTTCCCCGCTGAGGAGGGTTCGAACATGGATGCTCGAACAGACACTCAAATTGGGCGCACTGTCGCCCGGATGGTCGATGTGACGATTGCGGCGCTGGCGTTGCTGCTGCTGTTCCCCCTGTTCGCCCTCATCAGCATGGCCGTCCTCATCGAGTGCGGCCGACCGATCTTTTTCCGACAGACGCGGCTGGGGCTGGGCGGAACTCATTTTGAGATCATCAAATTCCGGAAATTCACGACCAGGGAAACCAGGGCCGGTCTCCCGCTGACGATGAAAAACGACAGCCGCATGTCGAGGGTCGGAGGCTTTCTGGCACGGACGAAACTTGATGAACTGCCGCAGTTGATCAACGTATTGCGCGGCGAGATGGCGATCGTCGGACCACGGCCAGAGAGCCTCGATTTTGCGGACTGCTTCGACAATGGCTACCGCTGCGTCTTGAATTATCGCCCCGGCATCCTGGGCCCGAGCCAAGCCATTTTCCGCGATGAATGGTCTCTGTATCCTGAGGATTCGAACCCGACTGCGTTTTATCGTGAGGTGCTGTTTCCGAGAAAAGCAAGCGTCGATCGCTCTTACTATTCGCAACGGACTCTGATCTCAGACCTGAAGTGGATGTTATTTGGTGCGCTCGCGGTTTTCGGCGTGGCATTCGACATGGCAAGCAACCAAGAAGAGGATCAGCCGTCTCGTGTCCCGATAGCGTCGGGCTCAGCGGACGTGATCCCCATAACGGCACGGGTGCGCCAGACGCGTCGCCCGGTCCTGTTGTCGAAACTTGTTCTATCCGGCCACGCGCCCAAGCAGAAGGCGAACTAGGATGGAGCAGGTCGCTGTTCGGAGCGTTGGCAGCCAGCGAGGCTATCGCGGGCGGAATGTATTGGTGACAGGGGCGGATGGCTTCATCGGCTCGCATCTCACGGAGATGCTGGTGGAGGCGGACGCGCAGGTGACCGCCCTCTGCCTGTATAATTCATTCGACCAGCATGGCTGGATCGACGACCTGTCCCCAACAATCCGCTCAGAATTAAGGGCCGTTCGCGGTGATGTACGCGACGCCGCCTTCGTGCGCCGGCTGGTTGCGGGGCAGGACATCGTATTCCACCTCGCGGCCCTCATCGCGATCCCGCACTCCTATGCGGCAGCTCAGTCCTATGTCGATGTGAATGTGCTGGGTACGCTCAACCTTCTTGAGGCGGCGCGCGAGCATGGCGTGACGCGCATGGTGCACACGTCCACGAGCGAGGTCTACGGCACGGCAATCACCGTGCCGATCAATGAAGCCCATCCGCTACAGGGCCAATCGCCCTATTCGGCCTCGAAGATCGGTGCGGACATGATGGCCGAGGCCTTCGCCCGGTCGTTCGAGGTGCCGGTCGCGATCCTGCGGCCGTTCAACACCTTCGGCCCGCGCCAGAGTGAGCGGGCCGTCATCCCCTCCGTTTTGCGCCAGGCGCTCGATCCTCTTTCCGCGACGATCCAGATTGGGGATACGTCGCCGTCGCGCGACTTCACCTATGTCACGGACACTGCCGCCGCTTTTTTCGAAATGGGCCGGGCCGAATCCATCGAATATGGCCGCGCCTATAACGCCGGCAGTGGCACCGCCGTGACCATCGGCCAGTTGATCGAGATCGCGCTGGACATCGTAGGCCGTGCAAAGCCCCTCGAGCTCGACCCGCTGCGCACCAGGCCGGCGAATTCTGAAGTCCGCGCCTTACTGGCCGATGCGACCCGCTTCCGCACTGCGACCGGTTGAACTCCCAAAGTCGACCTCCGGGAAGGCATTCGCCGCACCGTGGAATGGTGGAGCGAGCGATTTGCAAGAGGGTCGGTCCGCTCGGAAGCGACGTTCTCAACCTAGGATTCCGCACCATGCAGTTATCCAGGACATTCCGTGTGTTCGCGGCAGGAAAGCGAAGCGGCTCTTTCCAGACCAAGCTTCTTCTTGCGTGGTCCTTGCTGGTGTGTGCAATGCCGGGGCCTGCCGTCCAGGCCGGGCAAACCGATTACCGGCTCGTCGCCGGTGATGTGATCGAGATATCCGCGGCCAACGCGCCGGATCTGCGCCAGCGCGTGCCGGTGCAACTCGATGGCACCATCTCGCTGCCCCTCGTCGGCACGATCCCGGCGGAAGGCTTGCCGTTTTCGGAGATTCGCAATCGGATCCAGCTGGCGCTTGCCAGCCGTGTGGCGCGCGTGCGGACCCCGGATGGACGAGAACTCTCGCGCATGCTGGATCGTGACGAAATCTCGGTCGCAGTCGTCGAATACAAGCCGATTTTCGTGATGGGTGAGGTTTCGCGCCCGGGCGAGCAGGTGTTCCGCCCCCGCATGACGGTTCGCCAGGCCGTGGCTTCGGCCGGCGGGTCGCTCAGCCAGGCCGCCCGCGCGGCCGGCAACGCGTTCGACGGGTTGGGCCTACAGAGCGATTTCATGACTGCGTCCATCAGCATCGCCTCCGAGCAGGCTCGCATCTGGCGCATCCAAAAGGAACTCGGGACGAAACAGGAATTCGACTGGCAAAACGTGCCACCTGCGGTTTCGCAGGATGGCACCGTCACCGCGATCCTGGAGATCGATAAAAGCTTTTCGGCAGGGCGTGAGAGCGACCAGAGTCGCAACAGGGAGTTTCTTCAGCGCTCGATCAAGCAGATGGATGAGCAGATTGATATTCTGACGGAGCAGCAAAAGAAAGAAGAGTTGGGCCTGCAGGAAGACACCCAGGAATTGCAGCGGACGACCGAGCTCTACAACAAGGGCACTGTGCCGATCACGCGTGTCACGGACGCGCGAAGGGCGGTCCTGCTCTCGTCCACCCGCCGTCTGCAAACGGCCGCGCAACTCATGCAGGTGCGGCGCAACCGGGCGGAATTCAGTCGTGACGTCGAAAAGGCGGACGATCAGCGCCGAATCGAACTGTTGACTGAACTTCGCGAGGCCACGGTGAAGCTCGCGGGAGAGCGCGCCAGGCTGGAAAAAATCCAGGAAAAAATTGTGGTGGCCGGCGCCGCCATACCGACGGGGCAGGATCGTCCAAGCGCGATTGAGCTGATTGTCCATCGCCGGACTGGGTCCACTCTGGAAGAGCTGAACGCCACCTTCGACATGGAATTGCAGCCGGGCGACGTCATAGAAGTCGCCATGCGGCAGCAGGAGCAGGGGGAAAGCCGGCCGGGTGCGTCAGCGGGCGCACCCCCGCGTGGATTGGCGATGCAACAACTGGTCCCGCAGAATTGAAACCCGCGATCTCAGACAGGCTCCAAACCGAGAGCGCGCCATGATCATCGAGATGTTCGGGCCGGCAGGAGCTGGCAAGACCACGCTGGCCCGATCGGTGGCGCAGGCGCTGCGCGGGAAGGGCCGGGAGGTCCGGCTCGTCAGCAGTTCGCGCCCCACTGAGACCGACTCCATGGTGAGAGGTGCCAGTGGCTCCTCGCCCTTCGTATCGGTCGTGACCGCGCCCCTGCGCAGGGCCCTTAAGGTCGCGAGCGCCGTGCCAGCCCTGATGGGGTCGGGTGATCCGGATAAGGTCGACGCGAAACTTCTCGCGCTCTTCCCCCAGGGCCATCTGTTGTCGATGCTGCGAAGCCGGCGTTACCTCGCGATCCTGCTGAAACACTGGTCGGTCGCCGTCGCGAACCCGGACCGAGTTACAATCTTCGACCAGGCGTTCCTGTCGTCCGTCTGCAACCTGAGCATGAGCTCATCGCGGGGCCAGGCGGCGGATATCGAGCACGCGATGTCATTCGTGCCCCGGCCGGATCTGCTGGTTGTGCTCAAACCACACCAGGACGTGCTGAAGGCCAGGCTGACGGAGCGGCTGGCCCGGCAAAGCGCTCTGGAACGATGGCTTGAGTTGGATCTCGCCACGACGTTGCGGCAGGTCGACGAGGTTTCGAGGCTCGGCGCGTTTGCCGAGCGCTTGGGCTGGCGATCGCTGTCGCTGAACTCCACCGTGTGGAGCGATCTCGACGGTGCAGTCTCGGAAATCGTCTTGCGAGCCGCAGCACCTGCGGCTGAACACCACGCTGCGCTAACTTGTGTCGTCGGGTCCGTTGGCGGCCAAAGGTCAAGGAACGTGAGGAGCCGATGACGGCATCCGAAGTGAGGTCCGTGGAGGACGAGCCTCTCGGTGCAGGTCCAGCGCGAAGGCAGAGCGCAGGGTCGGTCATGCTGGCGAATTTTCGGTCGGCGGCGCGGTCCGGCAGCAAGAACCCACTCGCCTCGGCCAGCTTGCTCGCCTTCGGGATTTTCGTGGCTGGCGCCGGCTTGTCCTATGTTGCGCAACTGCTCCTGGCGCGATTGCTCGGGCCCGACAGCTACGGCATCTACGCCTATGTGCTCGCCTGGATCACGCTGCTTGGATATTTGAGCACCCTGGGTTTTCACACTTCGTTGCTGCGCCTAGTGCCGGCGCACCTGGCCAAACAGGAATTGCCTCTTGTCGCCGGTGTGCTGCGCAGTTCACTGCTCATGACGACGCTTGCCGGCCTTGTCGTCGCGGTTCTCGGGATCGTCGTTGTGTTGTCCGCCGGGCAACTTATCCGGCGCGAGCTCAGCCTTACTTTCATTATGGGGTTTGCTGCGGTTCCGGTGCTCGCGCTGCATCTCGTCGGGGCCTCCGCCGTGCGGGGACTTGGCGGCGTGGTCGAGGCGTTACTGCCCGAGCGGATCGTTCGGGACGTCTTGCTGATCTCGCTCATGGGCGGTCTGGCCCTGAGCGGCAGCATGCGCCTCGACGCCGTGACGACGATGGCTGCGCTGCTGATCAGTTCGATCGGGACCCTCCTTCTCGTTCAGCATTTTCTTCGAAAGCTGCGCCCGCCTGAACTCACGCGGCACAAGCCGGAATATCTTTGGGGCGAGTGGTACCGGCCCGCCGTGGCGATCTCGGTTCTCGTGCTCGCCGACAATCTGATGAACCGCTGCGGTATTCTCGTGCTGGGCATCAACGGTCGCACGCGCGAGGCCGGCGTGTTTGCCGTGGCGTACAGCCTGGCCCTGCTGCCCGGGCTGCCACGGATGGCGGTCGCGACGATCTTCGCGCCGGCAGTTTCCGACCTGCATGTACGCGGCGAGCACGCCGCCCTGCAGCAACTCTCGACACGGGCTTCGCGGCTGTCGTTGCTGGGCACGAGCGCCGTCGCGTTGCCATTGGTCGTGCTCGGGCCTTATCTGCTGAGCTGGTTCGGCATGGATTTCGCCGCGGCCTATCCTGTCATGTTGATCCTCGTTGTAGCCCAGGTCGTGGGTGCTGGATTTGGGCCGCAGCAGCATCTGATCACGATGACGCGGAACGAGCGCTTGGGCGCGGTGATCTATGCGGGCTGCACCCTTGCCAACCTTTTCATCTCACTTATTGCCGTTGTCCCGTTCGGAATGGTTGGCGCGGCCTGCGCCACGACACTGAGCATGATCGCTTGGAACGTGGTGATGGCGCTCTTCATCAAGAAGCGACTTGGACTGACCACGGGTCCTTTCGGAGTGACGGCACCATGAGCGCAGAACTCTCGCACGACCCCTTACGCGACGAGGTATCGACCGTTCAGCAGGGCATCGCGCCCATCAGCCCCATCTTGGCGTTGATCGAGGATCTCAACGAAGCGTGCATCCGATATTGCCATTGGAAGAGCAATATCCGGTTGAGAGAGACCTTGGAGGGTGCAGACGACGTCGATTTGCTTGTTGACTTCAGGCATGCCGGGCGGTTCGAGGCATTGCTGCTCCGACACGGTTTTAAATTTGCGCATTCGCGGGCCGGGATTGGGCATCCCGGGGTTTTTCATGCGTTGGCTCTCGATGAGGACAGAGCTGAACTGGTGCATGTTCACGCTTATTTTCAGATCGTCTCTGGCGACAGTCTTGTGAAAAATTATCGATTGCCGGTTGAGGAAATGCTGCTCGAACAGCGAGTGAAGCGGGAGGGAGTTTGGATCCCGGCGCCCGAGGTGGAGCTGATACTTTTCGCAATCCGCCTCGCCTTGAAGCATACGAACCCCGTCGAGGTGTGGATGGCGTCCCGAGACAGCGCCGTGCAGCGCGATGAGATGGCCTGGCTGGCGGGGCAAGCCGACATAACGCAGGCGTCTGCTCTTTGTCGCCAAACCTTTCCTCAGATCGATCCAGCGATGTTCTTGGACATTGTGGACACCTTTAGCGCAAGCTCGTCGCCACTTTGGAAGCGGCTACTGCTGGGCCTCCGGCTGGCGCGTCAGTTGCGCGGACTGCGGAGGCTGGAGCCGTTGGCGGCCGCAGCATCGCTCGCTTGGCGGGTATCAGCAATGGGATGGGGACGGGTACGCAAGCGCCGTGACCTGTCCTTGCAAACAGGCGGAGCCATCATCGCTCTTGTTGGACCAAAGGCAACAGGCAAGTCGACGCTCGGTCGCGCCCTAACAACACGCCTGGGCCGTCACCTCGCCATCCGACAAATTCACTCAGGTAAGCCGCCTCCAACCTGGCTAAGCGCGGGCCCGCGACTGCTGACGCCGATATTACGCGCGTTAGTTCCCGCTGAGCGGCCGGGAGAATATGAAAAACCTGAACGGCGAGGTGAACGAAGCTATTCGATGCTGTACGTGCTCCGCATGGCGCTGCTCGCCTATGATCGTAAGCGCCTGCTGCTCAGTGCATTCCGTTCCGCTGCAGCAGGCACGATCGTGTTGTCCGACCGGTATCCGTCGAGTGCCGAAATGACGATGGATGGAAGTTGCTTCGACGATCTCGCCGTCGAAAAGTGCAACTCGAGGATCAAGCGTTATCTCATGGTCAAAGAGCGCGCGCTGTACACGGCGATGCCGAAGCCGCGGCTGGTGATCCGCTTGACGGCGCCGATTGAGAAGGCCATCGATCGCGACGCCCATCGGACGAAATCGGGCGGCCCAGATGCTGAGGCCGTGCGGCGTCGCCGGGAGCTCGAAACGCGTGCAGTGATCGAGGCCGCTGGTCATGTGGATGTCAGCACGGAGGGAGATCTAGACGCAACGGTCAGGCTTGTGGTCAAGCTGGCATGGGACACGCTCTAGGTGCCAATTGGCGTCACTGACTACCCAATATGTAGACCGCCGCGAATACTCCTTTCTAACACTAAGGAGTAGATGTGTCTAAGCTTCAATACATTTAGTTTGTTAAATCTAGGCCGGACCCGCTAAGCGGGTCGTCACTGGAGCATGGAATGTCATGGCTAACGATCGTCGTGATTTCATCAAAAAGTGCGGCAAGTTTGCAGCGGTTACGCCGCCAGCAGTGACGTTTCTTCTTTCGACGGTCATGTCGTCGAACGCTATCGCCAAATCGGGCAGCAGCCGTCCTATACCACCCTCATCACGGGGTCACGAGGGCGGTGGACGCGCGTTAGGACATAGCAAGAAAGGCGGGCCAAAGGCAGATTAAGCTTTGGTTGTTTCCATGCGGATCGTCGAGGGCTGAAGCAAGACCCCGAGTGCCTTGGTGCTTAGGGTCCGGGGTCTTGGTGGTAGCCCATTGAACTCGCGCAAACGTAGGCAATCCGCATCTCCATTTTCCCCCGATGTCGTCGCGACAGAGTCCCGCATGCCGGCAGCGCCATCGGAAAATTCTGCCCCACTGTGCACGAGCTGGTGCCGCAAAGGAGCGGTGAGTACGGACCTCGAAGGCCGTAGTCTCATCTTCAGCGAAAACCGGCAGGCCATCTATCGATGCGATAGCAGTACCGCGAAAATCTGGCGGTCTATCGAGCGAGGGCTCGATCCAGCGGAGATCATCGAAAAGCTTGCCGCTCAAGGCGCCGATCCGGAGCACGCCCGTGGAACGGTTGCCAATGTCATTCGCTCTGGCGTGGAACTCGGAATTCTAGAGGCACGGACCAATGCCGCCGGTCGCAATGGTGGCTCCCCGCAGCGCATCTCACTGGCGGGTATGGGAGTAGAAATCTCCTTTGCTGAGCCGCTGGCTGAAACATTGCTACCTTCGTTCGCGCATCTCGCTGATCATTGGGTGGAACCGCTTCATTCGATCGTGTTGACGGAGGTCGATGGGCTAGTCCGGGTAATGTGCGATGGCGTGGAGGAGCATTCGTGCGCGGTCGAGACGTGCGTTCCGGCGATCAAGGCTTTGCTGCTTGAGAAGCTGCTTGCCAGTCCCGGTTATGAAGTTGCCCTTCATGCGGCGGCATTGCTGAAGAACGAGCGCATGCTGCTCCTGAATGCGAGACCTGGCGGCGGCAAGTCGACCCTGACTGCGGCTCTGGTCCATCACGGCTTCGGGTATTGCGGGGACGATCTCGCCCTTGTTGATAAAGAGGGAAGGGTACGCGGCGCCCCATTCGCCATCACGCTCAAGGACGGGGCTGCAGCACTGCTCGCGGCTTCAATCCCGACCCTTGCGGCAATACCGCGTTTCATCCGCCTGGATGGCAAGCGTGTGCGTTATGTCGCACCCCCTACCATCGCGTCAGTGATCGCCGAGCGTGTCCGCTGGTTTGTGTTGCTGGACCGTCAGCGGGACGCTAGGGCCGATCTGAATAGGATCGATAAATTGGATGCAATGCGAGCGATGCTGAAGAGCGGCCATTCGCGCCAGGGCCGTCTAACGGTCGCCGGGTTCGAGGCTTTAGCGGCAATGCTGCGCGGTGCCGCTTGCCTTCGCCTCACATATTCCGATCTGGGCGAGGCCGTCGCCAGGCTTGAGGAGGTTTGCGGATGACGCAAACCCAACATTCCTTGACCGCACTCCTCGCCTACCTGCGAAATGAACCGTTCGAGGGCGCGGACTGGATGCACGTGGTTGCCTTGGCGAACCGCTGTTGGCTCGGCCCGACCCTCTCGGCGGCGGTTGCCCGTTTACCAGCGGAGAGCGTACCGCAGGATGTGCGTTCGTACCTTGGCTTTCTGTACGACCTCAACCGCCAGCGAAACATGAAACTTCGGACGCAGCTCGTGGAGGTAGGGGGAGCGCTCAACTCATTTGGGATTAGGGCAACGCTTCTCAAGGGCTCAGTACCGATCTTTATGGCCGATGACAAATCCCTCGGCGACCGAATGACAACGGATCTTGATCTCGGGATCGAGGCCGGTGAGACCGCTCGCGCCCGCTCCGTTCTACTAGAGCTCGGCTACACCGATGCTGAGGGGACGCGCGGCATGGGACGACCAAGCGACGCTGGGCTCGTGGAGCTTCGTGATGCGCCGAGCGGACTCACCCGCGCATATTTCCCCAACCCTTCGATTGATCCACCCTCAATCGTGTCGCGATCCGGCGTGCATATGCGGTTGCAGTCGGCGACAGCACGCGCCCACCACTGGATCGTGCACGACATGATCAAGGAAGGCGATTACGTGCGGGGGCGAATCGATCTTCGGCATCTTTATGACCTTGCAGAGACTTGCCGAGTCTCCCGATGGCGTCGATTGGCAGCGGATCTGGTGCGCCATGCCAAATTCATACGGACGCAATGCGGTTGCGACACAGCTAATGACTTTGCATGCCCTGTTCAGTGTCGAGGTGCCCAAGACGCTGCTTTCGACAAAGTCACGCTTGCAGCACTGGCGTCGTCTGTTTGCTGCGACGCACCCGGTCGCGGGCCGCCCGATGATGCTTGCGGGTAACTTGGTCTGGGGCGCGCGCCGCCTCCTGGACCGGGATTTCCGCTTTGCAAATAGAGCCGGCTTCGTGATGCGAACAATGCGCACCTTACAAGGCGCAGGTGGCACTAAGCTCTGACGGTGACGCGGCTGTTAGAGCTGAGAAGGCTGTTCATCCGGATCTTGGCTTTGAGGCTAGGGTGGCGAAGCCAACCAACCGCGCCAAGATGATGTTACATCATTTGCGCATTCTCTTATTAACGCTCATCCCGGTGTGTGACACGCCCTGACCGCCGGCGTTTCGACCCGGACTGGGCGGTCTGGGTGGGCGGCGAGTCGGGTGCTGCACGACAGGAACTCGGCGGACGCCCCGCAGCCTGCAGCACAGTTGACGCGATGGAGGACCTGCATCTTACACCTCTCGGCGGCCCGGTCATTGAGCGCCGCCTTGGTCTGCCGCGCTATAATGTCCTGCGCCGCATACGCGTCGGACATTTCGCCGCGTTCGAGCCCAGACCCCGCGCTACTGCTGTTAACGCGAGCGATCTCGCAATTCCTCGCCGATTAAGGCGTCCGCCGAATTCGAACGAGACCTTACGCGCCACACACCAGCGGAAGGGAAACGAAAACTAGAGCGCAACCGAAGCTGATGCATGCGAGTGCATATTACTCCTTAGGCGCAACGTCATCAGCCGAAATGCCAATAGAGTGCTGTCCAAGACGCCTATTATTTGGATCTCAGGCATACCTGTTCAGGACGTCTGGCGAGCGCTGCATGCGCTACTTTCTTGATCTTGCGCGAAACGACGACGTCCTGCGAGATTTCACGGGTATCGATCTTGTGGACGGCGACGTCTACAAGCTCCGCGAACTGATCGCCGAAATTATTAAAAATGACGAAATGGGCCGGTACGCGGGCTGGAAGATGATTGTGCACGACCTAAATGGAAGAACAGTGATTGTCATCGACCTTGATGATTTGCAAAAAATCTGAATTTACTGTCTAGAACAAGCTTAAGCGCATCCTGTGCATTTATCTCGTTTCATTAAAGTGCGTAACTGTACGGAGATAATCTAAAAAATATCTTTACTAAAAGCCGTTGCTATGTAGAAATTATGACTGGATGCTCCCACGATCAAGCTTAAGTTCAAATCCACACTAAAACTCCAGGGTTACCTCACAATGGGTTTCTTCAACTCAACGGGGGAGAGAGCAGTGATCGACGTCGCTGTTATCGAGCGGAATCCCATCTTTCGGGATGGGCTGACGCATATTCTGTCTCAGGCTGGTTACAACGTTCGATCTTTTAGCGACGATGTTCATCGATTCGGATGTGAAGAATTGCAGGAAGTATATCCTTTATTGTTTGTAGTAGATTTAGAACATTCGAATTCATCTGTCGCCGATGTAGTGACCTCGTTGCGTCTGATCAACAATCGTGCTCACATTGTGTGCTTGACAAATGAGCATGACGAGAACTTGGTTTTTCAAGCTGTAAGGGCCGGCGTGAGCGCACTACTTTGCAAGCAAATTAATGGCGAGGTACTCACCAAGTCGTTAGAGCTGGTCCTGCTAGGTGAGCGGCTGTTTCCAGTTCCATGCGTCGGTGTGAAGTCGATTGAACTTGCTCCGGAATTGGGAGACGAAACGGCAAACGCCATGAAGAAACTGTCGGCAAGAGAACTTGAAGTGCTCGATTGCCTGAGTATAGGCAGTCCAAATAAAATTATTGCCCGAAAATTCGGGATTACCGAGGCTACGGTAAAAGTTCATGTGAAAGCGATTTTGCGCAAAATTCCAGCTCGTAATCGGACAGAGGCCGCTATGTGGGCCAAAAAATATGGTGTCCATTCAGCAGCGGCATTCGACCGTCATCCAAGCTCGCAAATCGAAATCGCTGAACTTTCAAGCGGGGCAGGGGTTCTGAAGCCGCCCGCGGAATTCGTCAGCCATCACTCGAGTGCGGATTAGACCGAGTTCTTCGTTTCGAAATTCCGCCGTCATTTGCCCATACAATTTAATTTAAGTTGAACTGGTCCAGACAAGGATCAGCCAACGGTCGCTTCCGCATGACGTCAATTACCAAACCACCCGGCTAGGTGATGAACACCTTGCGCGACCGGATGAAGGCGATCGCCCATGAGCGCCGCTGCTTCGGCTCCATGCGGTGATGGGTTGCTCTGGTGTGAAGTCATGTGGTGACCCGCCGACCCGGCGGATGTACGTGGCCGTGAAACGGCCCGGCGTTTCTGCTGAGGACGTCCCGGAGCGACATAGTGGCTGCTGACGGCCTGGGCTTCAACAGGTGCCTGCGCGACGAACTATTCAGTGAGACGCTGTTCGGACCAATTGTCCATGTCCTGGCGTAACTGGCGACCTGGCAGCGGGACTGTAACGCTAAAATTCCGCCTCGATGAGTTGCATCGCACGAGATCACGAGCGGACTGGTTTTAGCGGTTTATGAACGAGCGGGTTATTCGTGGCCGTCAATTAATCTCTTTCAATTCTTTACTAAGAAAGGGCATCGCCGACGTGCCGAAATCTAGCTCCCGGCAGTCCCTTTTCGCTTCTCGTCATCTTGCCTCGCGCTAAGCGAACAGCAATCCTCCATGCAGGTCGATCTCGATCAGCCGGCCGTCATGATTGCCGTTCAAAAGCCCGGCGTCGGCGACATAAAGGTTCAATTTGGCAGGGTCGTCGTTCGGGTCGCTGCTCGGCGCCAATGTCAAGCCCTGGATCTCAACTCCTATATTGCCCACAGGATTGCGATAATTGGAAAGGAAAGTCATGTCGTCCAAGACCGCACCACTCCGGTTGACGACCTTGATATCGTAGTTATTGCCAGCGACAAAGAAAACGTCATGGGCGGCATCGTAGGCGACTGCTTCGGGACTGCCAACAGGTTGCCCTTGGACCGCTGTTGTGAGGTCAACGGTAGAGAATATCTGCGAGCCGATAGAGTCAGTCTCAATGATCTTGGGTGCTCCGAAATCTCCGCCATTCACGATAAAAACGTGGCCATTGTTTGGGTTCACCGCCACATCTTCCGTGTCGGTGCTGCCCAATGCTTTAGCTGAGAATTCTCCGAGTTCCCGGGTGGGATTGGCTGGGTCGACCCATTGGATCTTCAACAGGTCATCATCGGCAATGTACATCCGGCCTGAGGTCGGGTCGAACGCCAAGCCAGCAGGCTTGAAGCCGAAGCTGAGTGAACTTACTCCGCCAGACTTCAAACTGCCGTCTAGGTTTAGTGCGAATAAGTTATTCGTGTATGATAGATTTTGCGGATCGCACATGAAGAGAGTATTCGAGCCTGGTACATAGGTCAGCCCGAACGGGTCTTGGCTGCCGAACGCGGCGGTGTCAGTGATCGCGACCACAGAAGGTGCCAGCGGCGCGATTGAGCCGCTTGCCGTACTATTCGCAATTGAAAACGCCGTGCTGGTCGCCACGCCCACCGCTAATTCGACGTGGAGGTTGAACAACTCCACGGGTTCTTGAACGTCATGATCGAGTACATTGACCAACACCGTGGCGCTGGTGCTGCCCGCAGGGATCACGACCTGGCCATGCGAAACACCGACAAAGTTGCTGCCGGCGACGGCCGTGCCGTCGATCGTCGAGTAGGTCAGAAGGACATCCTCGTTCGTCGGGATAGACAGATCAATCGTGAAGCCAACGAGAGCGTCCGCGCGCTGAGGCGCCGGGTCTGGCGCGCTCTTCACCGTGACGGTCGGAGGTGTAGTGAAGACGGAGAAGTCCGCAGCGCTCGGCGTCGCGTCCAGGTTGAAGGTGGCAAGCGCGACGCCGTGTGAGGGGCCCGCGCCATCAGCATCCCACATTAGAGTGTGGGTCGAGGCGGTCGACGAAAACACGAACTGCCCGTGATCCAACGATGTGCCCTGGACGGCACTCGCGGAACCGGCCACCGCCACAAAGTAAGCGGAATCCAGAACCAATGTGCCCGTTCCGCCGTCGACCAAACCATGGCCCAGGCTCAGCCCATAATCGCTGGCATAGACCCCGATGTGATCATGATCAGCCCCAGAGAAATCCTTCACTCGATCGGTGCTGGTCGGGTCGGGGAAGTTGAACACAAAAGTGTCTGAGGCTGTGCCGCCCCACAGTTCGTCCTTCCCGGCACCGCCGATCAGCATGTCGGCACCACCGTACCCGTAGATGATGTCGTCACCTGCCCGTCCGCTCAGCACATTGGCGGAATCATTTCCGGCGAGCCTGTTGGCGAGCTCGTTTCCGGTCCCGTTGATCGCCGCTGTCCCTTTCAGAGTCAGCTTTTCGATAAGCGTAGGGAGCGAGTAGGTAATGGTGCTCTCCACCGTATCGGTGCCGCCTTCGTCGACGCCCGGAACCGACTGCTCGCTTACGATGTCGGCCAAGTTGTCGACCCGATAAAGATCGTCGCCAGACCCTCCATCCATCACGTCGGCGCCAGTTCCACCGTCCAGCAGATCGTTACCTGCCCCGCCATAAAGCTGGTCGTCGCCACCCATGCCGTAGAGCCGGTCGTTGCCACCAAACCCATAGAGCTGATCGCGCCCAACAGTGCCGATCAGATCCTCCCCAAAGTCGGTTCCAAATTTTTGATTGAACGGAGGGATTTTCATGACGCATCTCTGTGCGATGGTGGGAAAGACAGATAGAATTTACACCCCAGCCAGATGCGAGAACGTCGCTATTCCGTGGTAGATCATCCATCTTCAGGGGTAATTGTTGTCTCGCCGAGGAGACGACGGGGGAACAGAGCAGCCGGACCCAATCGAACTCCGGGGGCATATTGCAACTGGGCGGACCATCGATTTGGCTCTGAGGCCTGCCCGCAAGCGATGGATGCTTTCTGGCAAATCCGGCGATTGCCGTAGCGAATGCGCTTCCCGGCAATCTCCTTGATCCGCTTGATGAGGCCCGGACTGCCCGGTCCGTGGGAAACGGTAGTGATAGGTCGAGCCGCTCGACCGGCAGAGCGCGGCAAGCACGATGGATGCTCACCTGTGCCGATGAGCCGCTTTGGTGTCGCGCCCATCAGCTCCGCCAGAAGTAAAATTCCATGCGCAATCCGCGACTTTCGCTGAAGTATCCTTTTCAGGATTACTCCCAAAGAGAGCTTCTTTGGGCCGTGATCTTATGATCTCATTGAACAAGTGAAAGTACAGTCGCTATGCGCCCGTAATGCGGAGAACGCGGCTGAGCGAGTAGTTTGGCCCGTATAGTATATCGGGGAGCCCTAAGCATGGCAACGAATGACATCATAGGGACTGACAACGGCGAAGATCTGATCGGAACTGGGCTGGCTGACCGGATTTTTGGTAAGGGTGGAAAAGACCGCCTCTATGGTAAGGGCGGTCACGATCTGCTCGATGCGGGCACCGGTGACGACCGCCTCGATGGTGGGACTGGAATTGATACCATGTATGGCGGTGCGGGGAACGACACCTATGTCGTAGACCACGCCGGCGACGTAGTGAGCGAGTTGAGCACCCTCGGCACGGATGAGGGCGGCACGGAATATGTCCTAAGCACGATCAGCTACCGCCTAGGCCGGTTCATTGAGCGTCTCGAAATGCAGGGCAGCGGGAACCTGAGCGGCGCCGGCAACGATCTGGCGAATTCGCTGAAGGGGAACGTCGGAGCCAACGTTCTTTTTGGCAGCAACGGCATCGACACACTGTATGGCTTGGACGGAGCCGATACCCTGATCGGGGGCCGCGACACCGACTATCTTTATGGCGGGACCGGCGCGGACACCTTCGTGTTCAACCTCAACCAGGGCAATCCGGACAAGGTCTACGATTTCGAAGCAGCAGACCGGGTCGGCATCTACGCCCGCGAGTTCGGGCTAGCGGAGGGCAGCGGCCTGATTGGTGGCCGGCTCGATCCGAGTTACTTCATCTCGGGCTCATCGGCCACGGTGTTGGGCCACGGCCAGTTCATATTCACTGGCGGCACGAGTCCCACACTCAAATGGGACCCGGACGGCCAAGGCACCCAAGCTGCGGTCACTCTGGCCACCTTCACGTCGGGTACGATCGTGTTGGACAGCCAGTTCAATGTCTTTTCCGCACTCCCAACAGCGTCCGTCTCTGCCTTCTCGACCGATCCTCAGACCGAGGATACAAGCAAGGTGTATTTCACGATCCAGCTCTCTCAACCATGGTACCAGGACGTCGCCCTGACCTACAGCACGACGGATGGTACCGCAAAGGCGGGCAGCGACTACACCGGCATCTCCGGGACGGATGTCATTCCAGCTGGCGAGACCACGGCCTACGTCTCGGTGAGCATGGTGAGCGATGGCGAAAGTGAGCGTGCTGAAGACTTTTCACTGCAGATCAACTCCGCGAAGATCGCATCCACCGGCGAGGCGCTAACGCTCGGCACTGGTTCCGCATCGGCGACCATAGTCGACCCCGACCCGTCTGTGGTCGCGATCCACAACACGTGGGAACTCGGAATTCCGGATCCCTCCGGGATTGCCTATGATCCGGCCTCTGGCAAGTTGATGCTGTCTGACGCGGAGATCGAGGAGGAGCCCACCTTCGATTTCAGAGACATCTTCGCGCTGAACCTCGATGGAACGCTAACCGCCCGCTTTGACCCGAACTACACGGTCGAGCCTACGGGGCTGGCGATTGATCCTGGGCGGAACGTGATGTACGTCTCGGATGATGACGCCAAGGGTCTCGGCAACGTGTACGTCGTCGACCCGGCTAATCCTTCTGCTGCGCAGTGGTCATTCCATACCAATCTCGGCGGTCTCGGCAGCAGCAACGTCGAGGACGTCGACCCCGAGGACGTAGCGGTCGACCCTGTGTCGCATCACCTCTTCATCGTGAACGGCTTCTCGCGCACGATTCAGGAGGTCGCCGTCGACCAAGCCAACCATACAGTTTCGCTCGTCAGTTCCGTCGTGCTGAAGGATCAAGCGATCGTGGATCCGGAGGCGATCGCCTACGATCCCGCGCACGATGTCTTCCTGGTCGGCGGCGGGTTCAGCGCCGATATCTGGGTGGTTGACCGGAGCGGCAATACCCTGGAGACCATCGACCTTCTGGAATCGTACAGGAACACGCACACCAGTGCCCCCTCGGGCTCGATCCGTACCAGCGTGAAGGACATCGAGCTTGCGCCGGCGAGCGACGGCAGCGGGGCGACCCACATCTATGTCGCGGACTTTGGCGACAGTCATGTCATGGATGGGCGCATTATCGAGATCGATCCGGGCAACGTATTCAGCGGCGATCTGATCATTAGTTGAGAGCTTGGCGTGGCGGACATCGACGTCTGGCGCTCGGTCCGCCATGGACCGGGTGCGGCCCCCGGTGATGAGCTGACGGCCCTGCGACGGGTGCCTTGCTCGCCAAGCCTGACCCTTCGCGGTAGTCCTCGCCCAAGCTAGCGCAAAGTCTGCCGCCCGAGCCTCAATGACACACATCAGTGAGGCTCTGACCTCAGGCCGATACCAGAGAGCATGTTCAAGCAGGTGCTCACAATATGAAATCGTCGTTGTGGAGCTGACTCACTTGCACTCCGACGAGAGTAACCCTATCTCCGCTGCCGAGATCGATGACGGCGTTACTGCCACTGTTTGAGGCACGACTCATCAAGGCGGAGAAACTGCCGAAAAGATATGCCGTGAGATCGATGCGATCCGGCGTGCCCTGACCCGGGCGAAGGTCGCTGACGGTGTCCTGGCCGGTCCCGGGAGCGAAGATGAATTCGTCGTCGCCATCGCCGCCGGTCAGCGTATCGTTTCCAGCAAGCCCGTTGAGCCGATCATTGCCTGATAGCCCGTTCATCAAATCATTGCCCGGTCCGCCGGTAAGGACATCATTTCCGCTCGCCGCCAGCGCGTTCGCGCCAGGTCGATCGATCGTGAAGCTGTCGATGAGGGTGCCTCCACCACTGACCGAAACGAACTCGAAGGTGATGGTCGCATCGCTCGCTTGGATCAGCATCGTTCCATAATCGGCGTTGTACCGCGTCGCACTGCCAGTGACTGGGGCGCTCGCAAAATCGTAACGCCCGCTGCCACCCAATCCGGTGACAAAATACGGCATGGCCGTCCCGTCCGCGTTGTCGTCGCGCATGATCCGCTCATAGTCATGATCATGCCCGCTGAGCACGGCCGTCGCACCCCACTGCTCCAAGGGCCACTGTAGACTTGTGTTCGAACCGTGTAGTCCGGACGAATATGGCGGATAATGCATATAGACAATGTTGTAAGGCGAATCCGAGCTTTCCAGCGCTGCCTTGAGCCATTGGGCTTGAGCACTGGTTGATTTATATCCGTCGGGCTCCTGGGACATGCTGTTCAGCACGAAGAAATGTATTGGACCCATTTCGTAGTCGTAGTAGCGCTCATTTCCCGGGAGCGTGAAGTAGTCAAAATAGGCACTGGCGTTAAGTCCGCCAGCGGGATCCTCGTATTCGTGGTTCCCAAGTGCGGGGAAGAAACGGTTAATGTTGCTGCCGGAACCGTATGCGCCCGTATAGTTACCGATATAGGAGCTGTAGAACTGACCGATCTGGCTATCGATGGAGGCGCTGCCGTAGATATTGTCTCCCACGGTGGCAATGAAGTCCACGTTGAGACGGGAGACGAGACTCGCGACGGAGGGGGTGCCGGAGTTCAGTCCGTAGTCTCCGAATGCGGCGAAGCGGATCTCGTCGACGTCACCTACGGAAACGGCCACAGGCCGAACGATTGACTGCCCGCCCGAGTTGGTCGCAGTCACGTTCAGGGTGAGCTGCGGAGTCCTTTCGAAGTCGAGGCGAACTCCATCCTTCAGCTTGAGCTGATTTCCGATCACCTCGAACCGCGTATCGTCGACAGTGAACGTGTGCGTGTCGCCGGGATCGGGGTCAATCGCGCTCAACGTGCCGGCAATGGCTCCGGCAACGTTCTCTCGGAATGCGTTGCTGGCGGTGAGCCTGACATCGACTGGAGCATCGTTGATGCCGGAAGCACCCACCGCAATGGAGACGGTCGCGTCGGCGGCATCACCATCCAAGTCTGCGATCGTGTAGGTGAAGGTGTCAATGCCGACAAAACCAAGCGCAGGAGTGTAGGTGAAAGTGTTGTCGCTGTTCTGGACCACCGAACCGCCATAGACACTGATAGGGCTAACGGTTTTGATGATGGCAGGAGCATCGCCTTGGTCGTCATTGGCGAGCACATTGCGTGTCGTGACGGCTACGCCGGCATCGGTCGCTGCGGTGTCGCCGACGGGGTCTGGTGCGCGGTCGATGGCGACGGTTGCAATAGCGGTGTTGGAGTCGGTTAGCCCGTCGCTCACAGTTAGATTGATCACTCGGGTGGTGGGATCCGGGTTGTCGCTCGTGCTCTTGAAGGAGATCTGCTGCAGTGCCGTTTGGTAGGCAGCCTTCGTCGCCGAACCGGTCAGGATGATATTGGTTGCCGTGGCTTGGCTAACGTTGATCCCGGTCGGTAGGCCAGCGTTGTTGATCACGAGCTGGTCGCCGGCTTGCGCATTGGTAAGCGTAATGGTGGTGCGCGTCATGTTCGCGCTGTCAGAATCCTGGATCTGGACGGTGCTGTCGGCAATCGGCACTCCGACCGAGTTTTCTGGATATATAACTGAATAGCTCGTCCCTCCGGCCAAGCCGTTGAGGTCGAGGACCGGGGCAGAGTTGGTGCCGGCAGGCAGGGTGTATTCGATGTGCAGCAGGGGTGCGAGCAAGGCGCCGTCCTCGTAGGCATTGGCGGTGCGCGTGCCCGTACCAGTAACTACGAAAGCCATGTTGTTGCCCGCCAGCCAGCCCGGCCGGGCAACGATCTCCTGCACGATGGCAACCAGATCCGGCGTGCGCTGCGCCGGGCCGGCCTCGTCCACCTTGGTCCACGCCGGCGGCGTCCAGGGCGTGGATGCGTCGGTCATCACACGCGAGGACACGTTGTTCTTCACGCTGGCGAATGCCGCTGCATTATCGCTGTCCTCGCCCCGGACCAGTAGCGAGGTCGCGATCGAGCCGACCTCGTCGGTCGAGAACTGGATGTAGGCGTTGGTAATGATCGCGCCCTGTGGAATTTCGATGCCGGTAAATCGAATTCCGACCGTCTGATTGTTCGTTCCGTCAACGACGAGTTCCAGGTCCGAGCTCGTTATCGCACCGCCGGACATCGAGCCTGTCGCACTCTGCTCGACATCATCCAATCCCGAGATCACTCGCTTCTCGAAGATTTGTGGGGTACCGCCCCCGCCACCGCTCCCCCCTGCCACGGTGTCGTCGTTGGCGATGGTGCCGACGCCCTGGCTCTTGATGATGGTCCCGCCGTTCGTGACACCCGTCAGATTGACAAAGAACGTCTCGTTGGGTTCGACGGTCGTATCGCCGTTTATCGTCACTGAAATAGTCTTGGTGAGATCGCCGGCGGCGAAGCTCACCGTGCCCGTCGGCTGCGCGACATAGTCGCTGCCGGCAGTGGCCGAGCCGTCCGCAGTCACAAAGGTGACGTCGAAGGCAGCGGTTCCGCTGGCCCGGTGACCGTGAAGGTGGCGACCTTGGTTCCCGCGTCACCCTCTGTGATCGTGACATCGCTGATCGAAATGTTGCCCACGGCCGCCACGGTGTCGTCGTTGGCGATGGTGCCGACGCCCTGGCTCTTGATGATGGTCCCGCCGTTCGTGACACCCGTCAGATTGACAAAGAACGTCTCGTTGGGTTCGACGGTCGTATCGCCATTTATCGTCACTGAAAGGGTCTTGGTGAGATCGCCGGCGGCGAAGCTCACCGTGCCCGTCGGCTGCGCGACATAGTCGCTGCCGGCCGTGGCCGACCCGTCCGCAGTACAAAGTTGACGTCGAAGGCAGCGGTTCCGCTCGCCCGGTGACCGTGAAAGTGGCGACCTTGGTTCCCGCGTCGCCCTCTGTGATCAGTGACATCGCTGATCGAAATGTTGCCGACCACGGGGATGTTGGTGGACCCGGAAATCGCGAAGTTGTCAGCGGTGACGATGGCGCCTGCCTGAAGTGTCGCGAGCGCGATGCCCGCGACGGCACCGGAACCGTCCGCGTCCCACGTCAATGTGCGGGTAGTGGTATTGTACAGAAACTGGCCGTGGCCGGCGACCGTGCCTTGGGTCCCGGTCACGGTAGCGAACCAAGTGGGGTCCAGGACGAGCGTACCGGAGCCATTGTCAACAAGGCCGTTGCCTTGGCTCAGCCCGTAGTCGCTGGCGGTGATGCCGAATTTGTCCTCCGCGGCGAAATCCGTGATAGTGACGGTGTTGGCGGCATTGGCCGGGCCGATCACGAATGTATCTGCGCCCAGGCCGCCGGTGAGCGTATCCTTGCCGCCACCGCCGCTGATGATATTGCCGTTGGAGTTGCCTACAATCGAGTTGACCTGGGCGTTGCCTGTCGCGGTGATGGCGATCGCGGATTCAAGCAGCACCAGCCGCTCGAGAAACGAGCTCAAAGTAAAGCTGACCGTGCTGTAAACCCTGTCATTGCCGCCGTCGTTGACGCCGGGCACTGTCGTCTCGCTGACGACATCGTTCACGTCATCGACGTAATAGTCGTCGTTGCCGGCGCCGCCGTACATGATATCGGCGCCGGCGTCACCGTGCATGGCGTCGTCACCAGCGCCACCGTACAGCGTATCGTTACCGGCGCCACCGTAAAGGTGATCTCGCCCGCCGAGGCCCGAAATCGAATCGGCTCCTGCTGTGCCAGTAAGACTATTGTCCTGTTCAGTGCCGGTAATGATTGCCATGATCACCTCCGGAGAGTGCGACCGAGTTTGCTGCACCGCGCCGAACCCTTATCGAGGGACAGAGATCTCACCTCGCAATCTACATCCGCCCAAATCTGTGAGTAACTTACCACGTGGGATTACCCTATTTCGCAGTCAGTGATCTCAGCGCTCGCAACCGCTACTTCGATTAACCTGCGCTGTCGCACGATCACGCGCTCGGTGTCGCGCATCGCGAGCAGGCGGAAGCCGTCGAACCTGTGTGTACGGGACCCACCCAGGCGGGATCGGTTCCAAGGCTGGCAGCCATTGGATTCGATAAGTTTACGCGCCACCGCGGCCCCGCGCAGCGGTTGTCCCCTCATCGACGCCAATGCCGCCTGAGCGGCTTTCCTGATGGTTGATGCGCCAGCCATGGACATCCGCGCGCGGCTTGATTCCATGTCCGAGCTTAAGCATTCCCGCCAGCAACAGATACAAAAGACAATTATCTGAAGTCGATCAATCGCGACCTGCGGGTGCTACTGGTCGAGCTCAGACGAAGGCTTTTGTGTCGGCCATGCCCTGTGGTGTAACAGCAGACAATAAGGACGTCACAATACAGCCTTAATTACTGCTTTAAAAACTTTGTATCAAAATCTTAATGGATAGAAAAATGTCAATATAAGAGAGGAAAAATTAGAAGATTGCTATCTTGACCGAATCAATCGACTTAATGGCTGTACGTTTTTGCACTTACTTTCAATTATCACCTAATGTCGTCAGAAAGATAATCAATATCCGATATTGAAATACAAGCGAAAGGAGAATATTCGCGATGGCGAATAATGAATTAGGAGATATTGGATCTGTCTTCGACGATGCGACGGTGCAGCTGATAGGAGGCTTATCTCCATCCAATACGACGGCTGTACTCGACGATCTCACCTACGTGCAAAGTGGTCTCACAGATTTTCTGGCCGCGCATTCCGAGTTCGCTCACGATGCGACCGGTCTGCACCTCCAGGAGGTGATCGATCAGATCAACATAGAGATCGCATATATCCACAACCAGGCGACGACCGGAGATTGGACGCCTAAGGGCATCAATGACGTCCAGCGTGACATCTTGGATATCGTCAACGGCGATGAGCTCCTTAATGGGTTGAGTGGATTCACCCCCCTGCCATCTTTGCTTCATGATCCTAGACCGTTCCAACTCAGTGTCACGCAGACTGCCTTCATTGAGAAATGGGCGGCGGATTCGTCTGCTCTCGGAGCTCTGGCCATAGCAGCAGCGAGCGATCCAGGACATAATGGAGACCGGGCGCTGATCCAGAAGCTTCAGGATTTCGCCAATTTAGCCGACACGTTCTCCGAGGCGCAGGGAGGTCTTTTCTCGGCACGATTTGACAACGAGTTGGTGCAGGACGGCAATACTGGCTCGCTCGTGAGGGGGCTGATTGCGGCTGTTCAGAAGAATGATCTTGCATTGGCGACTGCTGCGGCCCACGAGCTTGCCAGCAATGCTGATGACGTATTGGGGAACACGACGAGTGTGGGCGAAGCCACGCCTTCCGCTCCGACCGAGGTGGGTCCGAGTGGAGATTTCGCCACGCTCGGTTCAATCTTTGACGACGCCACTGTACAACTCGTTGGCGGAATTTCGCCCGCAAACAAAACGGCCGTTCTCTCTGATCTCGCACTGGTTCAGACCGGTCTTGAGACTTACCTAGCCGGTCATTCTGACCTTCAGCACAATGCGACCGGTCTGCACATCCAGGAAGTAATCGGCCAGCTCAGTTTGGAGACGTCGTACATCAACGGTCAGGCGACAGCCGGTGCTTGGATACCCAAAGGCATCAACGACATACATCGCGACATTTTGGACATTATGAACGGCGATGACGTGCTCAGTGAACTGGGCGGATTTTCCGCTTTGCCAGCGCTTAGCAATGCTCCCAAGCCGTTTGCTTTAGATGCTACCCAAACGGCCTTTATGTTTGATTGGGCAACTCACTCGGCCACCCTGGGCACCATGGCAGTTGCCGCCGCATCCGATCCGGGTCACTCCAAAGATAAAGAATTGATAAGTCTGTTGCAGGATTTTGCCCAATCAGCAGAAGACTTTTCGGAAGCTCAGGGCGGGTTATTCTCAGCCCGCTTCGATAATGAACTTGTGCAGAACGGAAATACCGGAACGCTCGTGCGTGGTCTGATTACCGCTGTTCATAATAACGATCCGGAATTGGCCGCCGCCGCAGCTACCGCGCTGGTCAACAATGCCGCCGACGTGATGGGAAACACGATCCCATTGGAGACCGCAATTGCGGATTTCGGCCCTTCACGGTGATGGCTTCCAGGTCATCTAGCAGGCTGACCCATTTAACTGGCCTAGTGACCGATGTCTTCCAGGATCATTGTGGCCTTCACCCAGAGGGCGGGTCTGCGCTCTCGATCCAACCACGCCTAATCTCCCGGCAATTTGTAGAACTCTGGTCACGTCCTTGCGGCACCGGCTTCTCGCTTTGCTTCATGATCCTGGCTAAGGAAAAGGACAATTGAATGAATTTGTTTCAGATATTCGAGCGACTCGCAGGAGATCCCATCTCAACTCTCAAATCCTGCTTGATTGCGATGCATCTTGTTGGCTTGCTTCTTGGCTTAGGGGCGGCAACAACCCTCGATATATTCATCGCAAAATTTATGATAATGGGTCGAGTTAAGAAGGAATACTGTATATTCATTGATTTTTGTTCCAATATCGTTTCGATCGGCTTGCTAATATTGTGGGTAACCGGTGCCGGGTTCCTGATTCATTATTATGAATTTGATCCTATGAAGCTTTCAAATCAGAAAGTATGGGCCAAGATCGCAATTGTTGCGGTTTTGACTTTGAATGGCGCTTTCATCCACCGGACTGTCCTGCCGCTGATGCGGAACCGCGTTGGACGCAATCTGTTCCACGGCCTGACTGCCGGACAACGGTCATTGCTACTGGTTTCGGGAGCGGTTTCGGTGACCTCCTGGTATGTGCCTTTACTCCTCGGCACGTTTCCCCAGCTTAACTTTCTGCCCGCAGTGCCGATCTTGATCGTCTATTTTATTCTGTTGTTGCTGGCTATCTTGGCAACCCATGGTTTCGCCCGCTTAAAGGTTCCTTCGGCACCATTTGTCGATAGACGGCATTCAGAGTACGAAACTCAGTTTTGGCGAGCATTGACTAAATAGCGAAACCGTCGAGGGCCTGCCGCTCCCTAATCGGTTCACCGACCAGGCCGCATGGGCCCGAAGTCCAAAATGACGTGGTGCTGGCCGACGCGCGACGCGGCCCTGTGCTCTCGGGATCCGGCGCGCCGTGTAGGGAGCGGCCTCGTACTGCTCGGCCGTGATGTGCCGCAGTCGCGCCGGGCGAACATGCAAATCCCGGGCATTCGCACTCGAGCGTCTCCAGTCACTGCCGAGCTTCTAGCCGTCCCGCCCCCCGCGTTACAGACGGCTGATCTATTCACCGCTTAGAATGAAGACATAGCCTGCGTTGCGCACAGTAGCGATGATGGAAGGCCCGTTCGGACTGTCTATCTTCTTGCGAAGCTTGCTGACCAGAACGTCAATCGTTCGGGTGTTCTTGTCATGGATTCTGCGACTGATTTCGATACCGATCTTCTGACGATCGAGGATCTCGTTAGGGCGAGCCATGAAGAGGCGAAGGAGTTGGAATTCTGCATCGGTCAGCCGTGCACGCGAGCCATCAGGGTGCTGCACGGGACGGTTCGAAAGGTCGATCGAAAATGCCGCTCGACCAACTCCCCGCGTTTTTTGTTCAGCTCGGCCTGTCCACCCGTCGGCCCGTCCTGCTCTGCGACTGTCATGACGCCTGGCGTCTGGTCCTGCTCGGTGGCACCCAGGAACCCGTCTGTTGGGTTGGCCCTCGGTCGGGCGGCCCCGGCCGACATCGCGCATGGCTGCGGGACGGCCTCGTCCGAGCGCGCGACGGCCGCCTTCATGGCCGCGGCATTGGCGGCGGCTCGCGCCTGCCGGCGATCGCCGTGAGCGACAGGAGCGCCCAATGACCCGGAGGCCATCGCCCCGGACTTCGGCAAGGCTTCAGGGGTGCGGTCAAGGGTGCCATCAGGCGTGGCGGCCGCTGCGGCGGTGTCCAACCGCGCCTTCGCGGGCTTGCCGGGTGTCGGGACGGCTCCGGCCGGCGGGGCGAGTGGGGAGGAGTCACACGGATTGTCGCCGCGATCCGAGATGGCGCCCGCGTCGCGAGGGCCGGCGTTGAGGTCGCGAAAGCCCGCCGTCGCATCGGGCCGCGCGGCAGGTGCTGGGGGCGGGCTCGGAGCCGGAGCCGGGGCAGGCCGGGGGCCACTGGGCGGCGCCGGCGCGCTCCAGCCGGGCTCGCTGCCCTCCAGCTCCTCGCGCACATACAGCCCGCCGAGCACGTCGGCAAAGCCGTCGCGCAGGGCAAAGGCGCGGGCGCGCATTTGCAGCATGCGCTGGGGATAGTCGCTCCACGGCCCGGGCTTGCCCCAGAGGCGGGCGCGCCGCGCATCCTCGACGCCAAACCGCCGCTCGATGACGCGGCCCTCGCCGCGGCGACGCAACGTGCAGACTGCCTGCCAGTCGCCCGGGCCGCTGCCCTCCAAAGTCTCGCGGAAAGCGGTGCACAGGCCGCTGGCGCGCACCAGAGCGAGCGCGCCATCGCCCCACAAGGTGGGCCGGCCCTCGATGAGGGCGAGCCGCTGCAGCGCGGCGAGCGGGGTTAGCCCCAGTTCCAGCCCATGCAGGATGGCGATGAGGCAGGCCTGGGGCGTGTCAAACCCGGCCGGCGCCAGGCCGGAGCCGGCGATGACCTCGGCCAGCGCACCCGCCTCCTCGAGCGTGCGCGGCACCAAAGGCCGCGGCCGGGCTCCGGCCGCCAGGCGGGAGGCAGGCTGAGCGGGATGGAGCGAGGCCAGGCTGGCCGGGCCGGGCAGCGGGCGCGGAGCGCCGTGACGCAGGATGGTGTTCATGGCGTGGTCTCCCCTCAAGCCGCGACATGGTCTTCGGCGAGGCACGCGCCGGGCACGGTGAGGCCCGCGGCCAGATCGGCGCCGGCCAGGCGCAACAGCACCTGCAGGACATCCGGGTCGGCCCACAGCCGGGGATCGTCGCGATAGGCGGCGATGAAGGCGTGGGCATCGAGGATCTGCACCGCGCGCGTGGTGCGCAGGCCGATGCGGCGGCCCTGGGTGCCGGCCTTGGGGCTGTCGGTGACCCAGACGCCGGAGCGGCGCGCCTTCTCCTCCAGCCGCGCCCGCTCGGCCAGCAGGAAGGGCTCGATCGCCTGCTTGAGGCGCTTCTTGTCGGCCTCGGCGGCGGCAACGACCGGCTTCCACGCGTCGATGGCGCGGCCCTGCTCGAGCACCGGCTTCTTTTCGCTGGTGCGGGCCGCCTCGGCTTGCTTTTCGAGCTTGCTAAACGCCTCGGCAAAATTGCCGGCCTTGTCGGCCTCGCTTTGCGCCGTGATGGTCCCGACCGCGGCGAGCCAGTCATCGGCTGCCTCGCCCAGCGCGGTGATGTCCTCCAGCAAGGCCAGGGCGGGATCGAGTCCGGCGCGGTTATGGCCGAGGCCCGGCGACGCGGCGGAACCCGGCAGCGGCATCCACCCGCCAGCGGCGGGACAGCTCGACGATGCGGCGACGCAGATCCGGCACCTCGAGCCGCTCGCGCACCACGTCGAGCAAATAGAAGTCAAGCCCGCGCGAGCCCCAGACCGTCCCGACCGAATAATCCGCGCTCTCCCCCAAGGTCGAGGCGGTGTCCCAGCTCGCCACCACCGTGTCGAAGCTCTCCGGCGCCCGGCCATAGCGGCGCAGCCAGTCGCGCTTGACGATGTTGCCCGCCTCCGGCAGCGGCTCTTGCTGGTACTGGGTGGCAAACAGCAGCGAGCCCTGCATGCGGCGGATCGATTCCAGCACGCCCCGCGGCTCGCGCGCTTCATGCAGCACCTCGCCGGCGGGCCGGTGATACAGGTCGCCGGGAACATCGCTGAGCCGGTAGGCGCCGCTCTCGGTGGCGATGGCCGGCAGCGTCACCACCTCCCACTCATCCTTGTCCAGCACATGACCGACAAGGTCGTTCTCATGCAGGCGCTGCATGACGATGACGATGGCGCCGGTGCTTTTGTCGTTGAGACGGGTATAGAGCGTATTGTCATAGAACTCGCAGACCCGGCGACGCTCGGCGGCGGAGTAGACGTCCGAGGCCTTGATGGGATCGTCGATGACGATGAGATCGGCGCCGCGCCCGAGCAGCGACCCGGCCCCGCCCGAGGCCAGGCGGTAGCCGCGCTGGTCGGTCAGGAGCTCGTGGCTGCGCGCTCCCGTCAAGCTGAAACCTGGAAAGAGGTCGCGATACCATGGGCTCTGCAGCACGATGCGGCTCTCGATGGCTGAGCTTGCGGGCAAAACTCTCGGCATAGCTGACGCAGATGATGCGCTTGGTCGGATCATGGCCGAGCACGAAGGCCGGGAAGGCCACCGAGGCGCTGATCGACTTCATCGAGCGCGGCGGCATGGTGATGATGAGGCGGCGGACCTCGCCGCGGGCGACGCGCATCAGCTGCCAGGCGATGTGATCGAGGTGCCAATTGTGCAGATAAGGGCGTCCCGGCTCGAGTTCGGCAAAGACGCGCTCGTTGAAGAACGACAGCTGCGAGCGCCACAGCGCCCGCAGCACGTCCGCCTCGCCGATCGGAGCCTCACTCATGGTCCGAGCCCTCCGGCAGCGCAGCAGCGTCGGCATTGAGCATTGCCATTGCCGTCGGCAGCGGCTTGGTCATCGTCAGGCCCGGCCTCGGCAGCATCCTGTGGAGCCATCGCGGCCTGGCGCATCACCGCGTCACGAAAGCGCGCCAAAGTGGCGGCGTCCTGCTCCGGTGTGGTCATGGCCGAGGCGGGGTCGTCCTCGGGCTCCTCGAGGGCGGGACCAGGCGCTCAAGGCGATCCAGGCACGCCTGCAGCGCGCGTGGATCGCCATTAAGCGCCTCCTGGATCTGCTTCCAGATCACCGCTTCGGCGACGGTGACCGTCACGGTGCGGCCATCGCGACGCATTTGCATCTCGCTGTCGGCGATTTGCGCCAACAGCGTATGGAAATTGCGGCTGCCCTTGCGACGGCCGCCCGGATTGCCGGACTTGCCTTTCGCGAACTGGTACTCCGCCGGCGGCGTGTTGTAGCAACGACGATCGCGGGGGCTGCGCTTGGCGCTCATGGCCGCCTCCCTTAGGCCGCGCCGCGGGTGCGCTGGCGCACCGGAGCCAGCCCGACCGGCTCACTCGCCGCGGCGGCGGCCGTCGTGGGTCGCGGCGGGGGGAAGCCGGACGGATCGGCGGCCGCCGGCGGGCGCGGCCGCGTCCAGAGGCAGGCCGCCTCGACCGCGCGCTGCGCCGCCATCGCTTCAAAGCTCAGTCCTGTCGCCGCGTGGCGAGCGGTGCCGCCCGACCAGGCCTGCCAGCGGCGCACGGCCACATCGACATAGAGCGGGTCGAGCTCGATGCTGCGCGCCCGACGCCCGACTTTGGCAGCGGCGATGAGGCTCGAGTCGGAGCCGCAGAAGACGTCGAGCACGACATCGCCGCGATGGCTGGCATCGCGAATGGCCTCAGCCAGCAGCGTCACCGGCTTGGGCGTGGGGTGGTCCTTGCAGCTCGCGGCGCAAAGCCACCGCGCCGGGATGGTCCCAGACATTGGTGCGGTTGCGGCCATAAACGCCGAGCATGACGTTGTTGGTGCGCGGGCCGGGGCTGGCGAAGACGAAGACGAGCTCATGGGCCGAGCGGTAGAACGAGCCCATGCCGCCCGCGCCCTTGTTCCACACGCACAGATTGATGAGATCAAGGTTGTTGGCCGCGCCCGCCGCCAGCATCTCGCCCATGTGACGCCAATCCATCCACATATATTGCAGGCCGCCGGGGCGGGTCGCGGCGCAGGACTTGGCCAGCGCGCGGGTCAGGAACGGGGCGAAGCCGGCGCCCAGCTCGCCCGACCCCATGACAAACTCGCGGTGGCGGCCCGAGCCCGAGACATGGCCGCGAATGGGCACGTCATAGGGCGCATCGTGGATGCCCATCGCCGCCACCTCGCCGGCCATCAGCGCGGCATAAGAGGCGCTCTCCAGCGCATCGCCGCAGAGCAGGCGGTGCTCGTCCAGGATCCAGACATCGCCCAGGCGCGACACCGGCGGCCCCGCGGGCGCAAGCAGCGCCGACGCATCGCCCGCGGCGCCCAGACCGGCGCCCTCATCGTCTTCATCCCCGGCGCGCTCGCGCGCGGCCAGCGTGATGCACTGGTCGATCGCCGGCATCTCGAAGCCGGTCACGGTGAGGGACAGGTCAAGATCGAGCGTCAGATCCAGCTCCAACAGGCCCTCGAACTCCAAAGCGAGCTTGGCCTCGTCCCAGCCCGACTCCTCGGCGAGCTTGTTCAAGCCGAGGCGCAGCTTGCGGATGGTCACGTCGTCGAGATGCTCAAGGCGCACCACCGGCACGTGGGTCAGGCCCGCCCGCTTGGCCGCCTCCCACACCGCATGGCCGCCGACGATGACGCCGGCGGCGTCGATGATTAGCGGCTGCATCAGGCCAGGGGGCATCGATCAAGCCCATTAGCTTGTCGATTTGCTTTTTGGGATGCTTGCGCGGATTGCCGGCATAGGCCGTGAGGCTCGATCGGAACATAGGTCAGATCGAGCTTGGCATTATCGCCGCGGCCCGCCGGCGCCGGGTGGGTCGGGTTGAGACCGGCACGCGCGGCGCTGGTGCGGTCGACCGGCGCGGCAGACGCGACGCCATGCGTCGCAGGACGATGTATTTTCATGGGCGTTACCCTTCAGAAATAGCAATGAGCGACCGGGGAAGGTCGTTATCGCTGCTCCTGAAGGTGCTGTCCCGACGTTGTATTGGCGCAGGCGATAGGCAAATCTATTGTTTTGAAATCGGTATCAGCACCTATGTTTTAATTACTACGTCAACACGAAACACTTCGAGGCAGCAGAGAAAGGTCAGTATGGCCGGTTCTTCGCTTACGAGGTGCGTTGGCGTCGTGGTCAATGCAGGGTTGCTGGCGTGTTTGGCTGCTGGCCACGGCAGCTGCCGCGCGGCAGCGGTTTTCCCTGCAGATTTCCCTCAGCTGAGGGAATGGAGCGCTGTTTGAAGGCAGCTCTCCGGATTTTCGAAGAAGCCGGTTCTCAGACGGCCTTCAGGGCCATTCCGGTCTTGCCGTCGAAAATATGAATGCGCTCCTGATCGAACGTGACCCAGATCGGCTGGTTCGCCACGAGACGTACGTCGGGTGTCACGCTGACGACGAGGGTCGCGGGGCCGATCTGCACATGGACGAAGGTGATGTCGCCGGTCGGCTCCACTGTATAGACCAGGCCGGGAACACTCCCAGGGATGTCGGAGGTCGAGAGGCGGACGGTGCTGTGGCGCGCGCCGAGGGTAACCTCCGGCACGCTCGACGAGAGCGCCTTGCGGGAATTGGCGGGCGATAGTTTGATTCGCCAGCCGTCCGGCCCGACAAGTTCGGCGCCATCGGCGGAGCCGGATACGGTCGCGGGAATCAGGTTCATGGCGGGGCTGCCGACAAAGGACGCCACGAAGGTATTCACCGGGTGTTCGAACACGATCTCGGGCCGGTCGTATTGCTGAAGGATGCCGCCGTTCATCACGGCCATCTTGTCGGCCATGGTCACGGCCTCGAGCTGGTCATGGGTGACGTAGACGACGGTCGCGTTGAGATCCTGGTGGAAGCGCTTCAGTTCGGAGCGCATCTGCACGCGCAGCTTGGCGTCGAGGTTGGACAGCGGCTCGTCCATCAGGAAGACCTTGGGATCGCGCACGAGCGCCCGCCCGAGCGCCACGCGCTGCTGCTGGCCGCCCGACAGTTCGCGCGGACGGCGCTCGAGCAGGTGCACGATGTCGAGCACCTTGGCCGCTTCCATGATCTTGCGGTCGATCTCCGCCTTCGGCGTCTTCCGCATCTTCAGGGGAAAGGCGAGGTTCTTGTAGACCGACTTGTTCGGGTAGAGCGCGTAGTTCTGGAACACCATCGCGATGTCCCGATCCTTCGGATCGAGCTCGTTGACGAGCCGGTCGCCGATATAGATGTCGCCGCCAGAAATCTCGATCAGGCCCGGCGACGAGGTTCAACGTCGTGGTCTTGCCGCAGCCCGACGGGCCGACGAGCGCGACGAACTCGCCGTCCTCCACCGTGAGCGATACATGGTCGACGGCCATGATATTTGCCGTAGGTCTTCACCACGTTCAGCAGTCTGACCTGTGCCATTCGGAATGCCCTTTGAAATCTTGACGCGTGTCTGCCGCCGGAAACGAATTCACGATTTCACGGCGCCCTCCGTCAGCGCCTTCACGAAGTATTTCTGCAGAACGAGGAACAGCACGACGACCGGCATGCTCATGATGAAGGACGCCGCCATCAGGCCCGGCCAGTTCGTCGCGTACTCGGCGAAGAAGCGCTGCAGGCCGACGGGCAGGGTGAGCTTCGACTTGTCGTTGAGGAACGTCAGCGCATAGACATACTCGTTCCAGGCCTGATGAACGAGTAGATCGCGGTGGCGATGATGCCGGGCGAAGACAGCGGCATGACGATCAGGATGAACGCCTGGAAGCGCGTCGCGCCGTCGATGCGCGCGGCCTGCTCGAGCTGCACCGGGATGTTGTCGTAGAAGCCCTTCAGCAGCCAGATCGACAGCGGCAGGCCGAAGGTCAGGTAGGTGAGGATCAGCGAGAACTGCGTGTTCACCAGTCCCAGCCACCGCATCATGATGAACAGCGGCATCAGGAACACGACCGCCGGGAACATGTTGCGCAGCAGCACCGAATAGAACAGCAGGTTGCGGCCCGGGAACGGAAGCGCGAGAACGCGTAGGCCGCCGGCACCGCGACGATGACGCCGAGCACCGTCGTCGCGAACGACACCCAGAGGCTGTTGACCATGTAGCGCAGGAAGTCGCGGCCGACATCGCTGGTGGGGAGCAGCAGTCGCCAGTACTCCTCCATCGTCGGGTTGCTCGGGCCAGCCATTCCGGCGGGTACTGCACGGCGGCGAACTGCGTCTTGATCGACGTGATGAACATCCAGACCATCGGCGCACCGAGAAGACGGTCAGCAGCACGAGGAAGATGTTTCCGCCGATCTGCCAGGGGTCGCGCCGCTTGCGCCGCAGGGCGGGCTCTGTGTTGTCGGGCCGATTTTCGGCATGCGCGCTCATCCCGCGGTCCTCTCGTCGCCGCGCGTCAGCGCACGCACATAGAAGTAGCCCATCGTCATCATGACGATGAACAGGATCACCGAGTAGGCCGAGGCGAGCGCCGAACCGGATGCGCCCGAAGGCGAGCTGGTAGATGTGGGTGATCCAGATCTCCGAGGCGCCGGCAGGACCGCCGCCCGTCATGATGTAGGGGATGGTGAAGCTGTTGAGGTTGGTGACCAGCAGCAGCAGCACGGTGACGAGCGTGACGCCCTTCACGTGCGGAACCGTGATGTGCCAGAAGCGCTGCCAGCGCATTGGCGCCGTCCACCTGCGCTGCGCGCAGGAGCTGATCGGGAACGGTCTGCAGGCCGGCCAGCATCATGATCATCGCGAACGGGAATTCCTTCCACACGTTCACGACGATGAGAGAGGCCATGACGTTGTCGCGGTCGTCCAGGAAGTTGATCGGCCGGTTGCTGAAGCCCATCTGCACCGACAGCGCGCCGATGACGCCGAAGTCGCTGTGGTAGATCCAGCGCCAGATGTAGGAGGCCGCGACCGCGCTGATGACATAGGGCACCAGCAGGGTGCCGCGGAGCAGGCCGCGCCCGGCGAATGCCCGGTTGAGTGCCAGCGCCGCGCCGAAGCCGATGACGAAGGCGAAGAAGCGTGGACCAGATCGTCCACACCATCGTGTTCCAGGTCGCTTCGTGCACGCTCTCGTTCGTCAGGATGCGGACGTAATTGTCCAGTCCCGACGAAGATCTTGTCTTCCAGCGCCAGGTTGGGCGGCGTGTTGAAGAATGAGAGATAGACCGTGTAATAGACCGGATAGGCGATGACGAGCAGCATCACGCCGATCGCCGGCAGCACGTAGAGATAATCGTGCGCGGTGGCGCCACATGCGGTCCAGCAGGCCGCGCTTCACGGCATTGACCACACGTGGGCGCGCGACGACCGTTTCGGTTTGGACATGGGTCAAGCCGGCGACCTCCAGGTAAGCGGGGACGTCCGGCGGAGTTTCGTCCGCCGGACGGCTGCGATCTGTCCGCGATGCGGATAGCTCAGAGGTCGCTCAGCAGGTCCTTGATCTTCTTGGCGGCGTCGTCTGCCGCCTGATCGACCGTCATCTTCTTCGTCAGTGCGTTCTGCAGCATGTTCGGAACGATGATGTTCATGATCTCGGTCGCCTGCGGCACCACCGGGAACGGCATGCCATTGGGCAGCATGGAGGTCGTCACGTCGAGGAACTTGATGGTCTCCAGACGCTCCTTCATCCACTTGGTCCTGAAGCCGCGCAGATTGCCCGGGTTCGAGCTGACCCAAGCCATCTTCGTCGTCCACTCCGGGCCGGTCGCGAAGGCGATGATGGCCTTCGCGGCGTTCACGTCGAGACCGCCGTCGACGAGGTCCGGCCGGAAGACGTGGATGTTCGAGCCGCCGAACACGACGGCGCGCCGGGCGTCACCCTTGGGGATCAGGCCGTAGCGCATGTTCGCGACCACGGCCTCGGCCTGCTTCTTGTCGTCGCCCGTCGCCTTCTTGGCGCGGTCGAGCATGACCGCGTACTCGCGCGGGGTGCGCGATCATCATGCCGAGTTGGCCGGCGATGAACGGATCCTGGTTCTCGTTCTGCGTGTTTGTCAGCGCCGAGGTCGGGACCGACTTGTCGCGGACGTACATGTCGTAGGAGGCTTGCAGCGCCTTCTTCGCCGCCGGCGACTGTTGACGATCACCGTCTTGTAGGTCGGGTTGGGCTTCAGCCTCGTCCAGCGCACCGCCGCCGTAGGCCCAGAGCTGCGGCATGAAGCGGAACGGCGTGTTGCCGGCATTGACGCGGGCGACCATGCCGTAGCCGTTCTTGCCGGTCTTCTCCTTGATCTGCTTCGAGTAAGCGACGACGTCGTCCCAGGTCGCCGGCGGCTTCTCGGGATCGAGCCCGGCATCCTTGAACAGCCCGGCGTTCCAGATCAGCGCCATCGTCTCGTTGTTGGTGGGAACGCCGTAGGTCTTGCCCTTCCAGGTGACCGACTTCATCGCGCCCGGCCAGAACTCTTCGCACGCTGTAGCCGACCTGCTCGGGGCCGAATTCCATGAGCTGGTTCTTGGCGGCGAACTCGACGCCCGCGAGGATCGGCAGGCGCACGACCATCGGCGCGGCCTTGCCGATCGCCGCCGTGCGCAGCTTGTCGATCATCTCGTTGTAGTTGAGGTTGAGCGCGGTGACCTGGATGTTCGGGTAGAGCGCCTTGAACGCCTCCCAGAACTGCTTGTCGATGTCGTGCTCGATCTGCGGCGAGGCCTGGGTCGGGCCGAAATACCAGTAGGTCAGGCGGCCCTTGTAGTCCTTCGGGACGACCTTGTAGCACTCGGCCGCCGTGTCGTACTCGGCGGTGCCGGCGATGCTCTTGATGTATTCCGGCGTCCACTTGGTGGGGTCGACGCCGGTCTTGCTGGCCTGCGCGAATGCGGCGGTCGAAAAGCCCGGGCTGCCAAGCCTGTCGCGGCTACGCCCGCTCCTGCGGTGAAGGCGAGGAAAGTCCGCCGGTCAACGGGACGCGAAAAGACGCCCCCCTTCTTGGATTTGCTCATGCCGTCTCCTCCGTTTTATTTGCTTGTTTGCTTGCTTGTTTTCCAGCGAGCCTACGGTTCGATCCGAACCGAGTAAAGCGTTGCGCAATCTCCGCGCGCCCGGGGTTACACCCTCGGGAGTGCGGCTCACCGTCTCCGCGGTGTCGCCGCTTCTTTGGCCAGCCCCGTGGAGCCGGCGTGAACCTCAGTCGAAGAACGTCTTGTCCTCTTCGGCCAGATAGCGCCTTGCCCGCTCGGCGTTGATGTCGACGCCCATGCCGGGACGATCCCAAACCTCGATCATGCCGTCCTTGACGAGTTGGGTCCGGCAGGCCGTCGACGATGTCGTACCACCATGCGGGGTCGCCGCCGGGGTACTCGAACGCGATGAAGTTGTGCGGCAGCGCCGCGCAGACCTGAACAAGCGCCGCCATGCCGAGCACGCCGTTGCCGGTTCCGTGCGGCGCCATCATCACCCCGTGCAGGTCGGCGTATTCCGCAATCCATTTGAGCTCGGCGATGCCGCCGACATCGCAGGGATCCGGACCTACGACGCGGACAGCCTTGCGCTCGATGAGGTCCTTGAAGTTCTGACGCAGATAGATCTGCTCGCCGGTGTGGATCGGCGTCGACGTCGAAACTGTCAGCTCACGATAGACGTCGGCGTTGACGTAGGGGACGTAGTCGCCCGTCAGCATGTCCTCGAGCCACATCAGGTTGTGCTTCTCGACGGCGCGCGCGAACCGGATCGCGTCCTGCAGCATCCAGCCGGGGCCGCAATCGAGAGCGAGCCCCACCTTGTCGCCGAGCACTTCCTTCATGGCGGCGACGCAGTCCAGCGTGTAGGCCATGCCGCGCTCCGTCAGAAGGCCGCGGTCGAGGGCGCCGTGGAACGGCGAGGCGTTGGCCTGCCGTAGAAATAGTTCGGGAATTCGCGCTTCATCGGGCTGTGGAACGAGACGCCCTGCTTGACGATCGTGAAGCCCTCGGGGAGCGCCATCATCCGCCGCATATCGTCCGCGTAGTCCTCGGGCCGGAAGCTCGTCATCGGCTTGCGCAGCGAGCCGTTGTAGATGCGCACGTGATCGCGAACCTTGCCGCCCAGCAGCTTGTAGACGGGCACGCCGGCAGCCTTGCCGGCGATATCCCAAAGCGCCATCTCGATGGCGCTGACGGCCGCGCCATAAGGCTTGAATGCGCCACGCTGGCGGATCTTCAGCATGACCCGCTCGACGTTGGTCGGGTCCTCGCCGATCAGCGCATCACGAAACACCATGACGAACGGCTTGAGGTAGGGCTTGAACTGCTCGACCTCCCCGTAACCGTGAATACCTTCGTCGGTGACGATGCGGACGATCGGATTTTTTCCGATGACCGCGCATTTGAGGTCGACGATCTTCATATGCACCACCCAGATCAGGCTCGTGGCTGCTGAGCAAGTGAACTCAGCGATGCCGCGCGTTTCCCCGTCGCTTTTATCGATTGCGGGTTCCTGGCCGACGAACCGGACGAAGACTCCGCACTCGTGTTATCGTACAAATTTCTAGGTCAGACTTGGAATGCAAGTCAAGCGGCGATAATCTGCTTCGCTGAACGCCGACGTTGCTGCGCTGCACCATTCGGAAGGCATGGGAATGACTCTTGTTTCCCGTACAACGCGCTCAACCATGCCGAAGGGATTGGTGCGCTCCGCGGTGAACGCGATCGGCATGGCGATCGTGAGAGGAGAATACCCGGCAGGCTCAATACTTGCCGCCTGAGGAAGCGCTCGGTGACCGCTACGGCTTGAGCCGCCCAGGGCTGCGTGAAGCGGTGAAGGTCCTGTCAGGCAAGGGAATGGTCCGGACCGTTCGACGGTATGGCTCCCGGGTGTGCGGGCGGGGGGAGTGGAACTACCTTGATCCCGACGTGCTCACCTGGCACCTCTCCGACCCCGCGAACATGCCCCAATTCCTTTCGGATATTCGGGAGATGCGCCTGCTGCTCGAACCCGCGGCGACAGCGATGGCAGCGCTCCGGGCGACGCAGGCGGACATCGATCTGTTGGTCAGCCTTGCCGCGGAACTGCCTACCGATCCGAAGGAAGCTACGATCGAGGCCGACATCGCATTCCACGTCACGATGCTGCGCGCCTCCGGAAACCGGCTGATGGCGGGGCTCTGCCCGGCCATGGAAGTCTTGTTGCGCGCATACTTCCTGGCGATGTGGCGGCTCGACCCTGAAGGTCCGGAGCAGAAGACAGCCGAGAATCTGCACCAGCTCACAGCCAAGGCGATCGCGGACCGCGATCCAAAGCGGGCGCGTCGATATGCCGAAGCGATGTTATCGGTGACGGCTAGCGAAATCGAGCGTGTGCTTGGCTCGTTCGAGCCTCTCGACCCTGCGTTAGAAAGGGCTGAAGGTCCTTCACAGAACGAGTTTTCAGAGCGGGTCCGCAGCCTGTCTTATCTCTTTGGCGCGTTTTGACTGCGTGGGCGCCGCTTACCGTGCGTCACTTCCAGCAACGCTATTCAACGATACCGCTAAAGCCAAGGGCTCGACCTGGAACGAGAAGCGTCGCGGTTTGTTGAGACAATAATGGGGGTCGCTGGAGTTTGCGATGCCCAAGCAGCCGGCCTGGGCGAAATGTCCCTTCCGCGATTGCCGTTCGGAGTGTCCTCAATGGCTGAAGTGACCTACGAGATCGTCCAGCATGACGGGGGCTGGGCCTATAAGATGCGGGATGTCTTCTCGGAAACATTCGCGACGAGGGACGAAGCGCTCAGAGCAGCAACAAATGCAGCAACCGAACAGCGCGCGCCTGGTGATACGGGCGATATCTCCTATCAGGACGAAGCGGGGCGATGGCACGAGGAAACATCGCGCTCGGGTGACCGCCCATCCACAGCCGTCAAAGACTGATCGCGCCAGGAAAGTCGTGGAATTAACGGGAGGACTGCAGGGTCCTCCTGATGAATGTTCCGTGGCGCGGCGGGCTATCGAACATTCAGGGCTAAAGCTAATCCACCGAATATATTCAATGTAGCGGAATGCAGATAAGCGCCCGTAGCGATCAAAAGAACGGCCATCATTGCTGTAATAATCATTTTTTCTAGTCGTTCTGAAGATCTGCTTGAATAATACCTCCGATAATGGGCCATAAAGAAGATCCTTTAGATCTAAAAGATAATTTTCAAAATATAGAATCTCAAACTGAATACGTTGATTTTTTTGAACCAATGCAATTTTTCAAAACGCAATTTCTTAAGACAACGATAATGCCTTGTACGCAATCCGCCTGCGAATATTTATCCAATTTGATACAATTAGAATGATTTTACTACGCATCACTGATTGTATTTTGCTGAGAAAGTGCAGGACGTAGACCGCTCCCGCCGCGGAGTTTGAGACCCTCGGTCATCACATGGAGCGCGATGATCATGCACGCGGGCACTTCCGAGTTGAGCAAGCGATATGAATCTGAAGCCGCTCGGTCCATGATGCATCATGGACAGCTCAATTCTCGGCCTTTTCGGATTCCTCGCGGCCTGTTTTGCGGTGGCGTCGTCGGGTGCGTTCTTTCGACCCGGCGAGTGGTATGAGCGGCTCGCGAAACCCTGGTGGAGGCCGCCCAACTGGCTTTTCGCCCCGGCCTGGACCGTGCTCTATGTGATGATCGCCGTGGCCGGCTGGTTTGTCTGGCGCGAGGCGGGCTTTGCGGGTGCTGGATGGGCGCTTGCGCTCTACGCCCTTCAACTGGTCCTGAACGCGGCGTGGTCCGCACTGTTTTTCGGTATGAAACGGCCAGATCTCGCGTTTGGCGAGGTCGTTTTGCTGTGGCTGTCCATCTTGGGGACGATTTTGGCGTTTTATCCCATCCATGCCGGGGCGGCGTGGCTGATGGTTCCATATCTCGGCTGGGTCACTTTCGCGGCGATCCTGAACCTCTCGATCTGGCGCTTGAACGTCGACGTGATAGGCCGGCGCGCGTGAATTCGCGGCTGCTCCTTTTCGGAAGGCGACGGGACGCGTCCTTGTCGAATTGATAGCCGAAACGCCAGTCGAACGGCGGTTCCTCGATACTGAACATCGCCCGAGCAATGCCGAGATACCGGACCTCGGACTTGGGCAGCCGAATTCGAGGGCGATGATAGCCGCCACATGCAATGAACCGGTCTCGCGCCGTACGGACGTCTTGCCGTACGGACCTCTTGCCGTATGGAAGGCTTGGCAGGCTCCTTGCTAGATGACCTCGAACCATTTCGAGGACGGCGTGACCTCCCCCGACTGCACAACCAGGATCGTGATTATCGACCAGAGCGCCGTGCGGCGGGCCGTGCTGGAGGAGGGACTGCGCGAGGCCGGTTATGCCGAGATCGTGCACCTCAACGAGACGGACCGGCTGCTGGAGCGCATCGTGGCGATCGATCCCGATGTGATCCTGATCGACCTCGAAAGCCCGAGCCGCGACGTGCTGGAGCAGATGTTCCAGGTGAGCCGCGCCGTTCCCCGGCCGGTCGCCATGTTCGTCGACCAATCCGACACGGCGATGATCAACGCGGCCATCGATGCCGGCGTCTCCGCCTATGTGGTGGACGGCCTGCGCAAGGAGCGCGTGAAGCCGATCCTCGACATGTGCGTGAGCCGGTTCAACGCTGTGGCCCGCCTGAAGGACGAGCTGGAGAGCGCGAAGTCGCAGCTCGAGGATCGCAAGATCATCGACCGTGCAAAGGCTGTCCTGATGAAAGCCAAGGGCATCGGCGAGGACGAGGCCTACACCTTGCTGCGGCGGACCGCGATGAACGAGAAGAAGAAGATGGCCGAGATCGCGCGCTCGGTCGTCACCGCGGCGGAGCTGTTTCGATGACGGTGACCGTCCGCGTCGGCTTCATCCCTCTCGTCGACGCCGCGCTCCTGGTCGCGGCGGCCGAACTCGGCTTCGCAGAGGACGAGGGCCTGCATCTCGATCTCGTGCGGGAGGTGTCGTGGGCCAATATCCGGGACAAGCTCAATCTCGGCTATTTCGACGCCGCGCATATGCTGGCCCCTGCCGCCATCGCGTCCAGCCTCGGGCTTGGGCATGTCAGGGTCGACACCATCGCGCCGGTCGCCCTGGGGTTGAACGGCAACGCCATCACGGTGTCGCGCGGGTTGCACGCCATGCTCGGCGAGGCCTGCGATGGGGATCTGAGCCGATCCCGCCGTCAGCGCCGCGGCTCTGCGCAGGATCGTCCGGGACCGCGCACGGAACGGGCAGACGCCGCTGACCTTCGGGCATGTGTTCCCGTTCTCGAGCCACCACTACCAGCTCCGGCTCTGGATGCAGGCGGGCGGCATCGATCCCGGCCGCGACGTGAACCTCGTCGTCCTGCCGCCGCCATTCATGGTGCAAAGCCTCGAGAGCGGCCATCTTGACGGCTTCTGCGTCGGCGCGCCCTGGAACAGCCTTGCCGTGCTGGCCGATCATCGGGCGCATCCTGCATTTTGGAACCGACATCAGGCGCGACTGCCCCGAGAAGGTGCTTGGCGTCCGGGCCGGAATGGGACAGGGCGAATGCCGAGGTGACGAACGGGCTCGTCCGGGCCATCGCCGCGGCGTCGCGCTGGTGCGGCGAACCCGCCAATTTCGCCGATCTATCGCCGGATGTTGGCGCGCAGCGACGTGCTCGGTATCTCCGGCGAGGTCGTCCGGTCGCATTATCGCGGGAAAGCTGGCGGTTGCGCCAGGCGTCGTGCGCTGCGATCCCGACTATCTGGTGCTGGGCCCGGCGCGATCAGGCCTGATCCCGCGCATGCTCGCTGGCTCTTCGAACAGATGGTCGCCGCCGGGCAGGCTGCTGCCTCCGACGACGGTCTTTCGACCGCAATGGCCGTCTATCGGCCGGACCGGTTCGACACGGCGACCGGCGCGGGCTGACCGCGACCACCTCTGTTGCACCGCACAAAAATGCGGCACGAGCCTGCGAAAGTGGCGCTTAACTTCGTCGCAGCGGAGCCAGCTTCGATCAGCTTTCGTACAGCCAAAGCCGGCGTCGGTCCTCACGTATTTTGCCCATTGCAGAGGAAGGATGGTTGGATCGGCCGAGAAAAGCCCTGCAAAGCTGCGACCGGGTTTGAGCGTCGAAACGACTTGGCACGCTCCTTGTATGACTTGCCTCGTGCTCATCAATGGCGATGGGCGACAGATTGGGCCCCACGACGGGCCGAACAGCAACGCCGCTGACCAGGACCTGCCTTCCGGCAGACCCTCGTCAGCGGCGTTTTTTTTGGAGCGGAGCCAACATGACCAAGTCGACCCGCGATATTTCGAAACTCATTCCCGGCGTTACCCGGCGCGGCCTCATCAAATCCGCGGGCGCGCTTCTCGGCGCATCGGCGTTCGGGATCCCGCGGGGCGTCTTCGCGCAGGGCGCGGGCCCCGAGACGACGAAGGCCGTGCTCGGCTACATCGCGCTGACGGATGCGGCGCCGCTGATCATCGCCAAGGAGAAGGGCTTTTTCGCCAAGCACGGCATGCCCGATGTCGAGGTCGCCAAGCAGGCGTCCTGGGGCGCGACGCGCGACAACCTCGTGCTCGGCGGCGGCAGTAACGGCATCGACGGCGCGCATATCCTGTCGCCGATGCCCTATCTGATCACCACCGGCAAGGTGACGCAGAACAACGTGCCGATGCCGATGTACCTCCTGGCGCGGCTCAACACGGACAGCCAGGCGATCTCCGTCTCGCAACGAGTACAAGGACCTGCCTGTCGGCCTCGATGCGACGCCCGCTCAAGGCCGCCTTCGCCAAGCGAAAGGCCGAGGGCAAGGAAGTGAAGGTCGCCATGACCTTCCCCGGCGGCACGCACGACCTGTGGATCCGCTACTGGCTGGCCGCCGCCGGCATCGACCCCGACAAGGACGTCTCGACCATCGTCGTGCCGCCGCCGCAGATGGTGGCGAACATGAAGGTCGGCAACATGGACGCCTTCTGCGTGGGCGAGCCCTGGAACGAGCAGCTCGTCAACCAGGGCATCGGCTTCACCGCCTGCTCCACCGGCGAGATCTGGAAGAACCATCCCGAGAAGGCGCTGGGCATGCGCGCCGACTGGGTGGAGAAGAATCCCGCGCGCCGCCAAGGCGATCCTGATGGCCGTGATCGAAGCCCAGATGTGGTGCGACGACATGGCCAACAAGGAGGAGATGGCCGCGATCGTCGGCCGCCGGCAGTGGTTCAACGTGCCCACCGCCGACATCCTCGGCCGCCTGAAGGGCGACATGAACTACGGCCGCGGCAAGGTCGTCGACCGGCACCGACCTGCTCATGAAGTTCTGGCGCGGCAACGCCTCCTATCCCTTCAAGAGCCACGACGCCTGGTTCATCACCGAGAACATCCGCTGGGGCAAGTTCGAAGCCACGACCGACGTGAAGGCGCTGGTCGACAAGGTGAACCGCGACGATCTCTGGCGCGACGCGGCCAAGGCGCTGGCGTGAAGGCGGCCGACATCCCCGCCACGAGTTCGCGCGGCAAGGAGACCTTCTTCGACGGCAAGGTCTTCGACCCCGAAAACCCGCAGGCCTATCTGGCCAGCCTCGGCATCAAGCGCATCGCCTGAGCGTCATCGTCCCGGAGCGAGCGGCTGGCACGCGCGCTCCGGGGCATGGGCTCGAATTCGGATCATGGTGGAGAGAGCGATGGGATTGGCTGTTGTGAAGATTGGGGCCGAGGAATTGACGCGGCAGACCAGCAATGGATCGGGTCAATCCTCGGCAAGCCCATCGGCAAGCCCTTCGGCAGGCCCTTCGGCAACTGCGAAAGTCGTCACGCTCGCCCGGCCGGGGAAGAGCGTTGCCGAACGGCTGCTTCCGATCGGGCGCTGGCTGCTCAGCCGCGTCCTGCCGCCGCTGGTCATGGCCTCGCTGCTCCTGCTGCTCTGGCAGATCCTGTGCGACAGGCCGGGCGCGACGCTGCCGGCGCCCTCGGTCATCTGGCGCGAGGCGCACGACCTGATCGTGTCGCCGTTCTTCAATCTCGGCTCGCAGGACATCGGGCTGGGCTGGCGCGTGCTGGTCTCGCTGCAGCGGGTCGCGATCGGCTTCGGCCTCGCGGCCGTCGTCGGCGTGCTGGTCGGCGCGCTCGTCGGCCAATCGGTCTGGGCGATGCGCGGGCTCGACCCGATCTTCCAGATCCTGCGCACGGTGCCGCCGCTGGCCTGGCTGCCGATTGCGCTGGCGGCGTTCCGCGACAGCTAGCCCTCCGCCATCTTCGTCATCTTCATCACCTCGATCTGGCCGATCCTCATCAACACGGCGGTCGGCATTCGCAACATCCCGCAGGACTACCGCAACGTCGCGGCGGTGCTGCGCCTGAACCACCTCGAATTCTTCTGGATCATCATGCTGCCGTCGGCCGCGCCCTACATCTTCACGGGCCTGCGGATCGGCATCGGCCTGTCCTGGCTGGCCATCGTCGCGGCCGAGATGCTGACCGGCGGCGTGGGCATCGGCTTCTTCATCTGGGACGCGTGGAATTCCTCGAGGCTGCCCGACATCATCGTGGCGCTCGCCTATATCGGCCTCGTCGGCTTCGCGCTCGACCGTCTCGTGGGCGCAGCCGGCGCGCTCGTCACCCGCGGCACGGCGGCCAACTGAGGAGCACGACGATGACCCTTGTTTCCGATCGCCCGTATCTCAAGCTCGATCACGTCGGCAAGAGCTACAGCCGCGGCGCAGCCACGACCGAGGTCCTGACCGACATCAGCCTGACCATCGACCGGGCCGAGTTCGTCTCCATCATCGGCCATTCCGGATGCGGCAAGTCGACGCTGCTGAACCTCGTCGCCGGCCTCACGCCGGTGACGACGGGCGCGGTGCTGCTGGAAGACCGCGAGGTCAACAGCCCCGGGCCGGATCGCGCCGTGGTGTTCCAGAACCACAGCCTGCTGCCCTGGCTGACGGTCTACGCCAATGTGCGCCTCGCGGTGGACAAGGTGCTGCGCGGGACGCGCACCAGCGCCGAGCGGCACGACTGGACCATGCACAATCTCGACCTCGTGCAGATGGCCCACGCCAAGGACAAGCGCCCGTCGGAAATCTCGGGCGGCATGAAGCAGCGCGTCGGCATCGCCCGTGCGCTGGCGATGGAGCCGAAGGTGCTGCTGCTCGACGAGCCCTTCGGCGCGCTCGATGCGCTGACCCGCGCGCACCTGCAGGACTCGCTGATGCAGATCCACGCGTCGCTGGGCAACACCGTGATCATGATCACCCATGACGTCGACGAGGCGGTGCTGCTCTCCGACCGCATCGTGATGATGACCAACGGGCCGTCCGCCCGCATCGGCGAGGTGCTGACCGTCGACCTTGCCGCGCCCGCGCAAGCGGCTCGAGATGGCGGCTGATCCGACCTACCTGAAGGCGCGCGAGGCGGTGCTGCGCTTCCTCTACGAGCGCCACCGCTACGTCGAAGCGGCGTGAGGCGGAGCGAGCGATGGGCGAACGCTCTCGTCATCGTCGGCAACGGCATGGTCGCGGCGCGGCTGCGTCGGAGCGCCTGACCGACGCGGGCGCTCGGCCGCTACGACATCGCGGTCGTCGGCGCGGAGCCGCGCCCCGCCTATAACCGCGTGCTGCTCTCCTCGCTGCTGGCGGGCGACGTGGAGGAGCGCGACCTCACGCTGAAGCCCGCCTTGTGGTGGCGGCGCAAGGGCGTGACCACGGTGTTCGGCCGCGCGGTGGACGCAGTCGACACGGCAGGCCGCACGGTGAGCCTGTCGGACGGGGCGGTCCTGCCCTTTGCGAAGCTCGTCTTCGCCACCGGCTCGCAGCCGATCCGCCTGCCGAAGCCGGGCATGGACCTGCCTGGCGTCATCACCTTCCGCGATCTCGCCGATATCGCCACGCTGCGCGCGCTGGGCGACAAGGGCGGCAAGGCGGCCGTGATCGGCGGCGGGCTGCTCGGGATCGAGGCCGCCTACGGGCTGGCGCGGGCCGGGGTGCGCGTGACGCTCGTTCACCTGATGGACCGGCTGATGGAGCGCCAGCTCGATGCTCCCGCTGCCGCGCTGCTGCGGCGGGCCATCGAGGCCAGGGGCGTCGAGGTCGTGCTTTCGGCCGATACCGCCGCGGGTGACCGGCGAGGGCAGGGCGGAAGGGCTCGAACTGACCGACGGGCGGGTCATACCCGCCGATCTCGTCGTGTGCGCCGTCGGCATCCGCGCCAACGCGGCCTGGCGCAAGAGCGCGGGCGTCGACGTCAATCGCGGCATCGTCGTCGACGACGGGCTGGCGACGTCGATCCCGGGGCTCTACGCGGCGGGCGAATGCGCCGAGCACCGGGGCGTCTGCTACGGGCTGGTCGAGCCCGGCTACGAGCAGGCGAACGTCCTCGCCGCGCGGCTCGCGGGCGACGCCAGTGCGAGCTATCCGGGCTCGGTGCTCGCCACCAACCTGAAGGTGTCGGGGGTCAACGTGTTCTCCGCCGGCGACTTCTCCGGGGGGCCGGGCGTGCACGACCTCGTCTTCACGGACGAGGCGGCCGGGCTCTACCGCAGGCTGCTGATCACGGACGGGCGGCTCACCGGGGCCGTGCTGTTCGGCGATACGGCGGATGCCCTCTGGTATCTCGACCTCATCCGCACCGGCGCCGACATCCGCGCCATGCGCGACCGCCTGATCTTCGGCCGCGCCATCGCGTCCCCCAGGCAAGCCGCATGACCACCCCGAGGCGGACATGAACGATTTCAGCGCCGACCAGAAACGCTATCTCGAAGGCTTCGTCTCGGGCGTGCAGGCCGCGCGGTCGGCGCAGGGGCTCGCGCCGATCGGCGGCGGCGGCGCTGCGGCGAGCGCAGGCATCGCGCAGCACGAAGGCCCGGACGCGATCCACCTGAAGGCGCAGGACGCGACGGTCGCGGCCGGCAAGAAGCTCGCCGACCAGGAGAAATGGAAGCGCGAGGAACATCCGTTCGACGCCTATGCCCGCCTCAAGGAGCAATCCGCGGCGAACCAGTTTCCCAAGCCCGCCGACAATTTCCGCTGGCGCTATCACGGGCTGTTCTACGTCGCGCCCGCGCAGGACAGCTACATGTGCCGCCTGCGCATTCCCAACGGCATCCTGAAGGCATGGCAGTTCGACGGCGTCGCCGACCTCGCCGAGCGGCTGGGCGGCGGCTACACGCATGTCACGACGCGCGCCAATCTGCAGATCCGCGAGATCGCGGCCGAAGACGCGGTGGAGCTGGTCGAGGGGCTGCAGGATCTCGGCCTTAGCGCCAAGGGATCGGGCGCCGACAACATCCGCAACGTCACCGGCGACGCGACGGCGGGCATCGATCCGCAGGCGCTGCTCGACACGCGGCCCTACGCCAGAGAGTGGCACCACCACATCCTCAACGAGCGCGCGCTCTACGGCCTGCCGCGCAAGTTCAACGTCGCGTTCGACGGCGGCGGGATCGTGCCGACGCTGGAGGACACCAACGACATCGGCTTCCAGGCCGTTGAGGTAACCGGCGAGCGCCGGGGTGGAGCCGGGCGTCTGGTTCCGCCTCGCGCTCGGCGGCATCACGGGCCATAGGGATCTCGCGCGCGACACCGGGATCGTGGTGCGCCGCCTGCGACGCGACGAGGTGGCGGACGCCATCGTGCGCGTCTTCATCCGCGAGGGCGACCGCACCAACCGCACCAAGGCGCGGCTGAAATATGTGCTCGACGCCTGGGGCTTCGAGAAATTCCTGGCCGCCGTCGAGGCCGAACTCGGCGCGCCGCTCGCGCGGGTCGACGCGGCCCATGTGCTGCCGCGCCCGAGGCAGGACCGGCAAGCCCATATCGGCGTCCACCCGCAGAAGCAGCCGGGCCTGCACTGGATCGGCGTGGTGCTGCCGGTCGGCCGGCTGACCGTGGCGCAGATGCGCGGGCTCGCCGCGCTGGCGCGTGACCTCGGCGACGGCGACATTCGCCTCACCGTCTGGCAGAACCTGCTGATCTCCGGCGTGCCGGCGGACAGCGATCGACGACGCCAAGGCCGGATCGAGGCGCTGGGCCTCGACTGGCAGGCGACATCCATCCGCGCCGGGCTCGTCGCCTGCACCGGCAGCACGGGCTGCAAGTTCGCGGCCGCGGATACCAAGGGGCACGCCGAGGACATCGCGCGCTGGTGCGAGGAGCGAGTGACGCTGGACAGCCCGGTCAACATCCACCTGACCGGCTGCCATCATTCCTGCGCGCAGCACTACATCGGCGATATCGGCCTCATCGGCGCGAAGGTGCCGGTGAACGAGGAGGGCGACACCGTCGAGGGCTATCACCTCGTGTCGGCGGCGGCTTCGGCCCCGAGGCAGGCATCGGGCGCGAACTGGCCCGGGACATCAGGGCCGAGGATGCGCCCGCGACGGTCGAGCGGCTGCTCAAAACCTATCTCGTCGCACCGGAGCGGGCCGGACGAAACCTTCCAGGCCTTCACGCGCCGGCACGACATCGAGGCGCTGCAGGCGCTCAACGGGGAGTTGGCCGAATGAGCGTCCAGCCGACCACTGCTTTCGCCGCGCCGGTGCTGCCGGAGAACGCGCCCTTCAGCCCGGAGCAGCGCGCCTGGCTGAACGGCTTCTTCGCGGGCTGCTGTCGCTCGGCGGCAGCGGCGTGACCACGCTGTCTCCGGCGGAGGGCGCGTCGCTCCTCGCGCCGCAGGCCGCTCCGCCGGCGGCGACGACGGCGAAGCGCCGTGGCATGACCAGCGCTGCCGATGGCCGAGCGCATGAAGCTCGCCGAAGGCCGCCCGCTGCCGCGCCGCATGATGGCGGCGATGGCGCAGCAGGATTGCGGCCAGTGCGGCTATCTCTGCGACACCTATGCCGAAGCCATCGCCAGCGGGGCGGAGAAGAAGCTCAATCTCTGCGCGCCCGGCGGCAAGGAAACCGCGCGGATGCTGAAGGCGCTGGCGGTGGAACTGGACGCTGCGCCTGCGACGCCGACGCCGCCGGTGTTCCGGCTCCCGCAGCAGCTGAAATGCGCGGCACGTCGCGCGACGCGCCGGTCCGGCCATCTTCGTCTCGCGGCGGCGGCTGAACGCCAGCGCGTCGGAGAAGGAGACGCATCACGTCGAGTTCGACCTGTCGCGCAGCGGCGTCAGCTACGAGCCGGGCGATGCGTTCGGCATTTTCCCGCAACAATCCCGTGCCGCTGGTCGAGGCCATCGCACGGCTCCTCGGCATTCCGCTCAACGAGCCGATCTCCGCCGAGGGCCAGACCCGCAGCCTCGGCGACTGGCTGACGCATGTGAAGGCGCTGTCGCCTGCGCCGGACGCGCTGTTCGCCTTGCTGGCCTCGGTCGCCGTGGACGCGAAGGAAAAGCAGCGGCTCGAAAAGATGGCGGAAGGCGAGGGCGCGGATGGATACGATGTCCTCTCGACCTTCCACGCCTTCCCGCACCTCGCGCCGCCTATTTACAAGCTGATCGAGGCGCTGGAGCCGCTGCAGCCGCGGCTCTACTCGATCTCCTCCTCGCCCAGGGCCAATCCGGGCCGCGTGAGCCTGACGGTCGACGTGGTCCGCTACCAGGTCGACGACCGGCTGCGGTTCGGCGTCGCCTCGACCTTCCTGGGCGAGCGCGTACAGGAGGGTGATCCCGTCCGCATCTATGTGCAGAAGGCGCACGGATTCGCGCTGCCCGGGATCCCGCGACGCCCATCATCATGGTCGGGCCGGGCACCGGCATCGCGCCCTTCCGCGCCTTCCTGCAGGACCGGCTGGTGACCCGCGCGAAGGGGCCGGCATGGCTGTTCTTCGGCCACCAGCGCGAGGCGACGGACTTCTTCTACCGCGACGAGATCGAGGAATTCCTGGCCAAGGGCGCGCTGACGCGGCTGTCCACCGCCTGGTCGCGCGACGGCGCCGGCAAGGTCTATGTGCAGGACCGTATGCGCGAAGCAGGGGCCGAGCTGTCGCACTGGCTGGCGGACGGCGCGCACTTCTACGTCTGCGGCGATGCGAGCCGCATGGCCAAGGATGTCGAGAGCGCCGTCGCCGATGCCATCGCCGCGCATCGCGGGCTCGACGCTGCTGCGGCCAGAGCTGAGATCGCCGCGTTGAAGCAGGCCGGGCGCTATCAGGCGGACGTGTACTGATGAACGCGCTCTCCCCGGTGCCCGAGACACCAGCCACGCGCACCACCTGCCCCTATTGCGGCGTGGGATGCGGAGTGATCGCGACGCCTGACGGGATGGGCGGAGCGGCGATCGCGGGCGATGCCGGGCACCCCGCCAATCTGGGGCGGCTCTGCTCCAAGGGTTCGGCGCTTGGCGAGACGCTGGGGCTCGGCACCAGGCTGCTGCATCCGAAGATGCTCGACGCATCAGGCAAGATGCAGCGGACGTCCTGGGATGCCGCGCTCGACTGCGTCGCGAGGGGCTTTGCGGAAACGGTGGCGAAGCATGGGCCCGACAGCGTCGCGTTCTACCTCTCCGGCCAGCTGCTGACGGAGGATTATTACGCCGCCAACAAGTTGATGAAGGGCTTCATCGGCACCGCCAACGTCGACACCAATTCGCGGCTGTGCATGGCGTCGTCCGTCGCCGGACATCGCCGCGCGTTCGGCTCGGATACGGTGCCGGGCTCCTACGAGGACCTCGACCGGGCGGACCTGCTCGTGCTGGTCGGCTCCAACGCGGCCTGGTGCCATCCCGTGCTGTTCCAGCGGATGCAGGCGGCGCGGGAGACGCGCGGCGCGAAGCTGATCGTCATCGATCCGCGCGGCACCGCCACGGGCGAAGCTGGCGACCTTCATCTCGCCGTCAGGCACGGCTCGGACTCGGTCCTGTTCAGCGGCTTGCTGGCCTATCTGGCCGACAATGGCGCGATCGATCCGGATTTCGTGGGCGACCACACGGAGGGTCTTGGCGTGGCGCTGGACCGTGCGCGGACCATCGCGCCTGACCTCGATACAGTGGCCGCCGCGACGGGACTGAGCGCCGCCGAAATCGCTTCGTTCTATGCGCTCTGGGCCGGGACGCAGCGCGTCGTGACGCTCTACTCGCAGGGCGTGAACCAGTCCTCGCAGGGCACGGACAAGGTCAACGCGATCATCAACTGCCATCTCGCGACAGGGCGGATCGGACGCGAGGGCATGGGGCCGTTCTCGCTGACCGGCCAGCCCAACGCGATGGGCGGCCGCGAGGTCGGCGGGCTCGCCAACCAGCTCGCGGCCCATATGGGCTTTTCGCCGGCCGAGGTGGACCGCGTCCGCCGATACTGGAACGCTCCCAACATGGCGTCGCGCGAGGGGTTGAAGGCGGTTCAGCTCTTCGAGGCGATCGAGCGCGGGGAGGTGAAGGCGCTTTGGGTGATGGGCACCAACCCCGCTGTCAGCCTGCCGCGCGCCGACGCGATGCGGGCGGCCATGCGCAAGCTGGATCTGCTTGTCGTCTCCGAGAACGTGGCGTCGACCGACACCACGCAATCTGGCGCGCATGTGCTGCTGCCGGCGGCTGCCTGGGGCGAGAAGGACGGCACGGTCACCAATTCCGAGCGGCGCATCTCGCGCCAGCGCGGCTTCCTGCCGCTGGCAGGCGAGGCGATGCCGGATTGGTGGGCGGTGAGCGAAGTGGCGCGGCGGCTCGGCTTCGGCGCGGCATTCGACTGGACAGGGCCGGCTGCGATCTTCCGCGAGCACGCGGCGCTGTCGGCATTCGAGAATGAGGGCACGCGGGACTTCGATCTCTCGGGTCTCACGGAACTGAGCAATGCCGCCTATGACGCGATGTCTCCGGTGCAGTGGCCGGTCCGCCGCGGCGATGCAGCAGGGCAGGCGCGCCTGTTCGCCGAAGGAGGTTTCTTCACGCCCAACCGGCGTGCGCGGTTTATCGCGATCGATACGCCCAGGATATCGATGGGTTCGCCCGCGCATCCGCTGATCCTCAATACCGGCCGCATGCGCGACCAGTGGCATACGATGACGCGGACCGGGCTCTCGCCGCGGCTGGCAAGCCATCGTCCAGAACCGGTTCTGGCCGTGAACCCTGCCGATGCCGACGCCTTCGGATTGGCCGACGGCGGGCTGGCGCGGGTCGCCTCGACCCATGGCTCGGCCGTGCTGCGCGTCGACCTCGATGCCGAGCAGGCGAGGGGATCGGTGTTCGCCCCGATCCACTGGAATGACGAGACCGCGGGCGATGCGCGTGTTGGAGCGCTCGTTCATCCCGCGACGGACCCTCATTCGGGCCAGCCCGACGCCAAGGCGACGCCGGTGAGCGTGTCGCCGGTGGCAGGGGAGGCGGGCGGGTTCATCCTGTCGCGCAGGCGCCTTCGACTGCCGGGCGTGACGTTTTGGGCGTGGTGTGCGGTGGACGGCGGCTTTGCGACGCGTCTCGACGGCCCGTTCGATCCCGGCCCGGTGCTGGATGCGCTGCGCTCCAGCGTGCCGGGCAGCGACATCGCGCGATACCGGGACGAGGCCGCGGATGTGACACGCGCGGCGCTTTTGCTGGAGGATCGGCTGGAGGCCGTATTCTACACTGGCCCCGGCGCACCCGGCGGCTGGACGGGCCTGGCGCGGCTCTGGGCGGCGGAAAAGCTGAGCGCGCTGGACCGGTTGCTCATCCTCTCGGGCGAGAGCGGGGAGGGCGTCCCGCAAACCGGGCCTATCGTCTGCGCGTGTTTTGGGGTAGGCGAAGCGGCGATCAACGAGGCGATCGCGCAGGGCGCATGCGGTATCGACGATATCGGGCGCACGGTGAAAGCCGGCACGAACTGCGGGTCGTGCCTGCCTGAACTCAAGAAGATGCTGAAGGCCCGTCATGCGGAGCACGCAAGCTGAGGATCCGGAAAGGGCGGCGACAGGCCGCCGGCCCCGTCGCGACAATCCCGCGCGGATCGAACCGCTTGCCACCCTGCCTTTGTTCCACAAGCTCGCCGGAAGGCGCGTGATCCTGGCTGGAGCCACCGACGGCGTCGCCTGGAAGGCGGAGTTGCTGGCGGCGGCGGGCGCGGATGTCGAACTCTACGCACCGCGCGGCTGCGAGGCGCTGGACCGGCTGGTGGACAACAGGGCGGCGGACGAACCCGGCCGGATCCATTTCGTGGCCGAAGCCTGGACGCCGGAGGTGATCCGCGGCGCGGCGCTGGCCATCGCCGATGTCGCCACTGACGGCGAAGCGGAGGCGTTTGCCTGCGCGGCGCGCCTCGCCGGCGTGCCGGTCAACGTGGTGGACCGCCCGGCCTTCTGCGACGTGCAGTTCGGCGCGGTGGTGAACCGCTCGCCGCTGGTCATCGGCATTTCGACCGATGGCGCGGCTCCGGTGTTCGGGCAGGCCGTCCGCGTGCGGATAGAGGCGGCGATCCCGGCCAGCTTCAAGCGCTGGGCGCAGGCGGCGCAAGCCTGGCGTCCGCTGATCCGCGATCTCGCGCTGCCGTTCCGCGCGCGCCGCGCGTTCTGGGAGGGTTTCACCGCCACGGCCCTGGTCACGCCCGACCGCGCACCGACCGATGCGGACCGGGAGGACATGCTGGCGCTGGCGCGCGACCTCGCCGAGGCCCCGCCGGCAGGCTCGGTGGCCTTCGTCGGTTCGGGGCCGGGCGATCCTGAGCTGGTGACGATGAAGGCGGTGCGGCTGCTCCAGTCCGCCGACGTGGTGCTCTACGACGACCTTGTGCCGGATGCGATCCTGGACCTCGCGCGGCGCGAAGCGGAGCGCATCGCGGTCGGCAAGCGCGGCTACCGCAAATCCTGCAACCAGGAAGACATTTCGAAGCTGATCGTCGAGATGGCGCTGCGCGGCAAGCGCGTGGTGCGCCTGAAGGGCGGCGACCCCGCCATTTTCGGCAGGCTCGCCGAGGAAATGGCGGAAGTCCGTGCGGCTGGCATCGCCAGCGAAATCGTGCCCGGCATCACCGCCGCCAGCGGCGCGGCGGCGAGCCTTGGCATTTCGCTCACCCACCGGGCCGTGGCGCGCCGGGTGCAGTACATCACCGCCCATGCGCGCGACGGCCGCCTGCCCGAGGATCTCGACTGGGCGGCGCTGGCCGACGCCGAGGCGACCACGGTCATCTATATGGGCGTGCATACCGTCGGCAACCTGGCCGCCAGGCTGCTGCAGGCCGGGCTTTCCGGGGACACGCCTGTCGTTCTCGTGGAGTCCGCGACAAGGCCGAACGAGCGGGTTCGGCACGGAGCGCTGGGCGGTTTGCGGGCGCTCGTCGACGACTATGGCGCCGGAAGGTCCCTGCCTGATGATCATCGGGCACGTCGCGGGGATGTCCGTCGGCCTGGCCGATACAACCGAGTTGATATCACCGAACTCGCCCGCATCCATGCAGCGAACATAGGTTGGCCTTTCGCCGTTGTGGATGGACGCGGAGCGGCCCGCACGCGATGCTGGCGCGCTGAAAGCCCCAGAAGACGATCAAAGGGAGAAGCCTGTGACCAAGCACCGTATCGGCATCATCGGGCTCGGCAAGATCGCGCACGACCAGCATATCCCCGTCATCGCAGCCAATCCCGATTTCGAGCTCGTGGCCGTATCCAGCCAGCGCGGCGTGACAGTGCCGGGCGTGACGCACGTGTTCCGCGACTGGAGAGCCCTTCTGGCCGAGCCCAATATGGACTGCGTCGCCATCTGCACGCCGCCGCAGGTGCGCCATCAGATCGCGCGCGAAGCATTGCGGGCCGGAAAGCACGTCCTGCTCGAAAAGCCACCCGCGGCGACGCTGAGCGAATTGATCGATCTGGAGGATCATGCCAATCAGGCGGGCAAGGTCGTCTTCACGACGTGGCACTCGCAATACAACGCCGCCGTGGACGAAGCCCGCAAGCGCCTCGCCGGGCAGAAGCTCCGCAAGCTCCAGGTGACGTGGAAGGAAGACGTCCGGCGCTGGCACCCCGGGCAGGCCTGGATCTGGGAGGCAGGCGGGTTCGGCGTGTTCGACCCCGGCATCAACGCGCTCTCGATTGTCACCCGCATCGTGCCCGAGCCGGTGTTCGTCCGCGCCGCCACGCTGGAGACGCCCGAAAACGCCGAAGCGCCCATCGCGGCGACCCTTGAATTGGCCGCGGGAAACGAGTGCGAGCAGCTTCGCGCGGTGTTCGACTGGCGCCAGACCGGCCCTCAGACCTGGGATATCGACATCGAGACCGAAGCGGGCACGGTGCTCGCGCTGCGGCACGGGGGAAGCCGGCTCGAGGTGGATGGCGTTCTCGTCCTCGAGGAGAAGCCTGAGGAGTACGAGGCGATCTATCGCCACTTCTCGGAGTTGCTGCTTGCCAACCGCTCGGAGGTCGATGCGGCTCCGTTCCGCCTGGTGGCGGACGCCTTCATGGTCGGCAAGCGCGTGACGGTGGAGCGCTTCGAACCTTGAGCACGGCCTTGGCCGGCCAGGACGCGCTCGCGGCTTTCTTCGCGCAAGATGCGGAAACCGTCGCGCGAGGGCTCATCGGCGCGACGCTGCTCGTGGATGGCGTAGGCGGCGTGATTGTCGAGACCGAGGCCTACGACCACCAGGACCCGGCGTCGCACAGCTTCAATGGACCCACGGCGCGCAATGCCGCAATGTTCCGGGCCGGGGGATGCGTCTACGTCTATCGCTCCTACGGGATCCATTGGTGCCTGAACGCGGTATGCGGCGCGGAGGGGAACGGAAGCGCGGTGCTCCTGCGGGCGCTGGAGCCGACGCATGGTCTCGAGGCCATGCACGAGAGGCGCGGCCTTCGCGATCCGGAGAAGCTGTGCTCGGGTCCCGGACGGCTGTGCCAGGCGCTGGGCATATCGGGCGCACACGACGGACTGGCGCTGGACGCTCCGCCGTTTGCGCTGGCGTTGCCGGGCCAAAGGCCTGAGATCGCCGTGGGACGCCGCATCGGCATCACCAAGGGCGCGGCGACGCCGTGGCGGTTCGGCCTTGCCGGCTCGCGTTTCGTCAGCCGGCCTTTTCGCTAGCCGCCAGACCCTCGCTTCTGCCCCGACTTCGCAGGCGCGGCGCCGGGCTCGCAATTGGTGCAGATGCTGCGCACCGCGCTCTTGTCCTGCGGCTCGCGGGCCTTCTGGACCTGCGACGGTGCGTCGACCGGGTTGACGGCAGTGTCCGGGCCGGCGGTTCGCGGCGCGGGGTCGCGGCCGGTGCGCTTGCGGCACTCCTCGATCACCTGGCGGGTGAAGTTGCCCGGCTTTGCCAGCACGTCGTTGCAGGCATCTCCGCCTTGCGCCGATCCCGTGCCCCGCGGGCCGCCGATGCCGGCATCTCCGCCCTCGCGGGAAGTCGTCATGGGCGCCTGGCCCCCCGTGACCGAGCCGGTCGTCGCACCCGTGCCCGCGCCGCCCTGCGCTGCCCCGGCCGCGTTCGTTCCGGCTGCACGGCCCGGGGCCGCCGATCCACCGCCACGGCCGGGGATGTCGCTGACGGACGGACGCGGGCCGCCGACGTCGGGCACGGTCGAAATGCCTGTGTTGCCTGTTCCGCCGGGCGTGCTCGGCGAAGTGGTGGCGCTATTCGATCCTCCGGCCGACGTGGATGGCGCTAGCCCCTGCGCGCCGGTGGTGGCGGGCGGCAGGATCGCGCCAGGAGGTGCGGTCGTGCCCGAGGGCAGGCTGGAGCCGCCAATCGAGGAAGGACCGGAGAGCGAGCCGCCGGAAGACCCTCCCACACCTCCTGATATTCCCCCTGCGCCGCCGCTGGAACCGGACGATCCCCCGGAGGTGGACGACCCGCTGCTGGACGACCCGCCGCCGCTGCCTTGGGCAAGGGCGGACGATGGGGCCAGGGCAGGCGATGCGGCGACGAGGCAAGCGGCGCAGAGCCCTGCCAGCATATGTCTTGCGAAGGTTCGGGACGAGGCGCTGCGGCCCAGCCCGGACTGGAATGTGATGGCCATCGCACGCGCTCCGTTCCTGTCCCGGCAGGAGCGGGCCTCCTGCCTTCAGGTGAACGAAACGTCGTGCGACGCACTAGGTTTCCGGGGCGGACGGGCCGCCCGAAGATCAGGAAAAGGCGAGCTGGACCTTCATCGCCCTGGACCTGTCCGAAGCGAGTTCGAACCCGCGCCGGGCGTCCGTGAACGGCACGGTCTCGGTGAGCAGCGGGCGGACATCGACGCGACCGCTCGAAAGCAGTGAAACCGCCCAGTCGAACTCCTCGTTGAAGCGGAACGTGCCGACGAGCTCGATCTCCTTGGCGACGATGGTGTTGACCGGCAGGGTCATCTCACCGCCGAGACCGACCTGCACGATGCGGCCGCCCGGGCCGACGGCGGCGAGCGCCGACTGGAGCGCGCGGGCGTTGCCGGAGGCTTCGAAGGCGATGTCGAACTGCCCTTTCTCGCGCTCGTAGGGCGCGAGGGCCGATGGGTCCGATCCGACATCCAGCGCCACGTCCGCGCCGATCCGCGCGGCCAGCGCGAGCGTCGCGGCTGCGACGTCGGTCGCCACGATTTCCTGCGCCCCAGCGTGCCGCGCCGCGATGATGCAGAGTGCGCCGATGGGTCCACAGCCCGTCACCAGCACGCGGCGCCCGGCGATAGGGCCGGCGCGGCGCATGGCATGGAGGCACACGGCGAAAGGCTCGGCGAAGGCGGCGATCTCAGGGGAGACGTGATCGGGCACCGGGACGGCCTGCGCCTGCGTGCACACGATCACCTCGCGAAAGCCGCCCTGCACATGGGGAAAGCGCATGGCCGAGCCATAGAACTTCATATCCAGGCAATGGTGCTGCAAGCCGCGGCGGCAGTAGCGGCATTCGTTGCAAGGCCTGCTGGGATTGACGGCAACCCGGCCGCCCGCCGTGACGCGCGTCACCGCCGTACCAACAGCGATAACGCGGCCCGCGATCTCATGGCCGAGAACCATGGGCTCGCGCACCCGCACCGTGCCGAAGCCGCCGGCGTGGAAATAATGCAGGTCCGATCCGCAAATGCCGCCGCGCTCGATTTTCACCGCGACATCGTCGGGGCCTAGCGAATCCACCGGCACCGTTTCGACCCTGAGATCGTGCGCGGCGTGGATGACGACGGCGCGTGTCGTCGCGGGGAGGGTAAGTGCAGACATGGCGAACTCCGGCGGTCAATCGGTCAACCAGCAGGACCATGGCTCAAAGGCGGCGCCCTGCATAGCGCGGCCGCCAAGGGTGGCGGCCGCGCTTTGTAGTGGGTGCAAATCTGTTCTCCCGGCGCTGCCCAAGGCGGTGCGTGTTTAGGTTGTAGTCAATTCTTGAAGATGCAAATTGCAACCTGAAGTATTTGTCTTTCAAAACAACAAACTTAAGGTTTCAGATATTGTTGTGATATTGCAACTAATCTACCCAATGACTGTTTTTTACCGTCGATCAGACATGATTGAAGTTGAACGGGGTGGATGACTTGCGCATCGTCATCCTCGTTAACCGCTGCCGTTGTGGAGCCTCGCTCCTGGCGGTTCCATTTTCAGGGAGCATTTTAATGCGTCTTCAGTCCATTTTCCTGTCGTCTGCCGCCCTCCTGGCGTCGGCGACCGTCGGCTTCGCCGCCGACCTGCCCACGAAGAAGGCCGCGCCGGTCGAGTACGTTCGCGTTTGCTCGGCTTTCGGCGCCGGCTTCTTCTACGTTCCCGGCTCCGACACCTGCTTGAAGGTCAGCGGCCGCGTTCGTGCCGACTACATCTATGATGAGCCCCTCGCTCGCAGCTCCAACACAGTTGCCTTCCGCGGCCGTGGCTATATTGCTCTCGACAGCTACACTGCGACGGATTGGGGTCCGGTCCGCGCCACGACGCGTCTCTACACGACCGTCACCTCCGGCACGACGTCCACCAACCTTGACTGGGCCTACATCCAGTTCTCCGGCGTCACGGCTGGTCGTATCGCGACTTCGTTCTTCGAATTCGCTCCGTTCGGCGGCGTCTCGCTGTTCGGCGGTGGCTCGAACGGCCGCGGCTCTGACTACGGCGCGATCAACGCGCTCGCCTACACCTTCAACGCGGGCAACGGCTTCCTCGCCACGCTCTCGCTCGAAGACAACGCCGAGCGTCGCGTCTCCGGCAACACGTATGCTGGCACGACGACGCCGGACGTGGTTGCTCGCCTCGACTGGACGCAGCCTTGGGGTCAGATCGCCCTCACCGGCGCCCTGCACACCGTTCGTCCGGCCTATTCATTCGCGGGAACGACGTATTCTCTCGACACTGCGACTGGCGCCGTTGTCGGCAAGACGTCCGCTGGCTACGCAGCGCAGCCTGACACCGAGTATGGCTTCGCCATCCAGGGTGGCGTGAAGATCAACCTGCCCATGCTGGCGGCTGGCGACGCGCTCTTCCTGCAGGCGGCCTATGCTGATGGCGCTTCCAGCTACACTGGTTGGGCTTCCAGCACGGTTGGCAACGTTGCGACCGGCGGTTCCGATGTGACCATTACCGCTGGCGGCGTAGTCAAGAAGGTTCAGTCCTGGTCTCTCGTCGGCGGTATCGAGCATTATTGGGCTCCCACCGTGTCGACCGCCCTGTTCGGTTCCTACGGCGACTACAACGCTTACCTGACGGCAAACGACGTCAAGGTTTACGGCGTCGGCGCCAACGTGAAGTGGACCCCGGTCAAGGGCCTGCTGGTTGCCGGTGAAGGCGTCTACCAGAAGGCGACTGACTTCGCGCCGTTCTCGGCTACCGCGACCTCGCGTCAGTCGGACATCTGGCACGCTCGTCTGCGCGTCCAGCGCGACTTCTAGTCTGATCTGATCCTCACGGATCGATCTGGAACCCCGGTGCTCACGCACCGGGGTTTTTTGCTTTGAGATAAGAATTCGCTCGTTTTGATTGTGACGCTTTTGCAACTCATTTTCCCGGCCTGCTGTATCGCCGAAAAACGGGGCAATAAACCTAAGTTATAGGCACGGTTGCCCAGGCTTTGACCTTGAGCGAAGCAAGCATCTGCTGAAACTGAGGTGACGAACAAATTCGGCCCAGCGCCAGCCTGAAGGATCGGTTTGATGGAGTTTCGCACCCTCGCGCTCAGTGTCATCTTTGCGTCAGTTGCAACGGCCGCGTTCGCAGCCGATGCCCCTGGCAAGAAGGCGGAGACCCCGCCACCGCCGGTCGAGGCGAAGTCGCCGTTCGACCTCGCCTTCGGGGCAAAGCTCACGACCGACTATAATTTCCGCGGGGTGTCGCAGTCCGATCGCGGGCCGAGCGTCGGAGCCTATGCGGAAGGCCGTTATAACGACATGTTCTATGTCGGTGTTGCAGGCGCGAGCGTCGATCTTCCCACCCAGCCTTCGGCCGAAATCGACCTGATGGCCGGTATCCGGCCGACCCTTGGGCCCGTCAACTTCGACCTTGGCGGCATCTTCTATTACTACCCGCGCGAGAAGCAGCTCTTCGACACGAATGCCATCCCGGCTTTCGCCATCACCGCGAAGGACACCGATTTCTTTGAGCTCTACGGCAAGGCCTCCTATACGTTCATGGAGCGCTACACCATCGGCACGAACCTCTATTACGCACCCGACTGGCTTGGAACGGGCGCGTACGGCACGTACCTGTCGGCAACCGGCAAGGTTGCACTGCCTTACGACTTCGCCATCTCGGGTGAAGTCGGCCATTACTGGATCGGCAAGTCCGATGCCGCGCTGGGATACTACAACTATCCTGATTACAACTATTGGAACGCGGGCGTTTCCTACACCTACAAGGGTGCGTTCACGATCGACCTGCGCTACCACGACACGGACCTCTCCAAGAGCCAGTGCTATGGGCTGACGTCCGACCCGGCGGGCCTGACCAACGGCGGTCGTTCCAATTGGTGCGGCACGGCGTTCATCGCGACCCTGTCGGTCGACCTCACGCTCGGCTCCCTGAAGTAAGGCATCGTCCCCACAAGAGGAAGCGCGCCGCGCCTCCGTGGCCACGGCGCCCGGCTTCCAGAAGCTGGCGGATCAAGGAATGGCCTTGAACCGTTACCCGGGCCGAGACTTTCCTTTGCTCGATGACGGATTGCGAGGCCGAGATCGAATCTCAGCCCACCGCGTCCTCCATCGCCGCTCGATTGGCGGGCGATTTCGTGTCCTCGACCCTGCCGATGAAGCTCGCGATCCGCGTGATGCTCGCGGTGTCGCGCAGCAGGGGAGCGTGGCCCTGGCCGGGAACGATGAAGCGCTCGAGCCCGGGATGGCGCACTTCCATCTCCGTCAGCGTCTCCTCGCTGAGCAGGTCGGAGTTCTCGCCGCGAATGGCGAGAACCGGAAGCCGGGTCAGCCCCTCGAACACGGACCACAGCACGGGAAGCGGCGCTTCGAGATCCAGTCCCTCGAGACCCTTCATCAGGTTCTGGTCGCGGCAGGGCACGAGCCGGCCGTTGTCCTCACGCCACGTGCCGCGCGCCATCGCCTCCCAGTCGTCGCCCGAGAGTGCGGGAAATGGGACCCGGACATATGCTTGAGCATATCGACGGCCTCGGCCCAATTTCGTGGAGCGGGCAGCTTGCCGACCTGGGCCCGGATGCGGATCAGACCGCGCGCGTCGATGACAGGGCCGATATCGTTGAGCACCACGCCCCTTATGCGTGCGGGCTGCATGGCTGCGATGGCCATGGTGACAAGCCCGCCGCGTGACGTGCCGATGAAGACGGCCTCGTGCACGCCGAGCGCCGTGAGCATAGCGATGGCGTCCGCCGCCTCGATGCGCGGATCGTAGTTCTTCCAGTTCGCGTCGTAGTCGGAAAGCCCGCGGCCGCGATAGTCCAGCGCCACGACGCGGCGGGGCCGGTGCTTGTGGGTCGACAACGCAAGTGCCAGATCGTGGAAATCGATGGAATTGCGGGTAAGGCCCGCGAGGCAGACGATCGGCAAGCGCTCGCTTGCGCGGTCCCCATAATCGCGGGCATGCAATTTGAGGCCGTCGGTCACCCTCACGAAGACGCTGTCGAAACCCGTCTGTTCGGCCATGCGATCGATCCCTCAAACCTCGGCGCAAGCTCTAGCAGTGGGGTCGCCGTCCTGTCTATCGAAGCGCCGTGCGCCTCAGGTCCCGGTCGATCATGAGAGTCGCGCGCTCGTCGAGACGACTGCGGTAGACTTGGAGGTTCTCCATGACCCGCTGAACATAATTGCGTGTCTCCGTGAAGGGGATGCGCTCAACCCAGTCGATCGGATCGATCTCGAATTTGCGCGGATCGCCATAGGCTTCGATCCATTTCTTCACGTTGCCCGAGCCGGCGTTGTAAGCCGCTATCGTCAGGAGATATGAGCCGCGCCACTCGCCCACGAGGTCGCCGAGGTGGCTGGCGCCGAGGAGGGCGTTATAGCCCGCATCGCTTGTCAGGCGGTCGAGCTCGTAGCTGACGCCGGCGCGCGACGCGGTCATTTTCGCCGTGGCTGGCATGAGCTGCATCAGCCCGCGAGCCCCCGCCGACGACACCGCCTTGGCGTCGAAGGCGCTTTCCTGGCGCACGATGGCGAAGACGAGCGGCTTTTCGACCGCGGCAACCGGCGCGGCGTAGGCGGGAACGCCGATCAGGGGAAAGGCGTGGTCGTCCACGGGCAGCCCTCGCTGGGAGGCCGTCTTCCCGAGCGTTAGCAAGGCGCGCGCATCGCCCTTGGCCGTCAGCAGGTCGGCAAGCGCGTCGATCCGCTCGGGGTCGGTCTCCGTCTTCGCGATATCGATGACGAGCGTCATTGCCAGATCGCGCGCATCAGCTTCGTAGAGCATGGCGATTGCGCGTTCGACGGGCTGCATGGCGTCAGGCGCGGCCGGTTCGCCCGCGACGCTGCGAACCGTGACGCTGGCATAGCCGAGCCGGGCGCGGGCGAGTTGCCCGTAATAGGCGGTGGCGTGCTGCGCCGCGCGTTCGTAATAGCTCTCCGCCACCTGGCGGGAGGAGGGGTCCTGCGCGGCGTCGGCGGCGCGGCCCTGCCAGTACGCGGCACGGGCGACCGAGATCGGCGTCTTCGCGATCGCAGCCGCCGCCGCGAAATGACGGCTCGCGGTAGTCGGGTCCCTCAGAAAGCGCAGGGCTATCCAGCCTGCGTGAAATTCGGCCTCGATGCGAACCGCCCCTGCATCCTCGGGATGCTCGGCGGCGACCCGGTAGGCCAGGCGAGGCTCGCCGATGTCGAGCAGCTCGCGAGCGAGCACGCGGCGTTCGGTCCACCAGGCCTCCGTATCGCCCAGGAGAGCGGGGTCGCGGCTGACGCCGACCAATGCTTTCGCGGCCTCGACCGGCTTGTCCTTGCGGCGCAGGTACTGCGCTTTGGAAAATGCGAACGATGGGTCCGACTGGGCGGATTTGGGCACTGCGTCCAGCGCAGCCTGCGTCTTGCGGTTGTTCGCGTCGACCGCGATGCGCGCCTTGGCGAGCTTGACGGCATCGTCGCCCGCGCGGGCGGCGTTGCGCAGGGCGGCGTTCCACTGCTCGGCGAACAGCAGCCGTTCGGCCCGCAGCCGATGATCCTGTGCATTCAGGCGATCGGGGAAGGCGGCAAGAATTCGGCTTTCGAGGTCCGCGCCGAAATCGTCGCGCCGCCACGTTTCGCGGATCAGCGCCGTTGCCTCGTCCTTGCGCCCGGCGGCCTCGCGCACGCGGGCCAGAGCCACCTTGCCAACTGTCGTAACGGGCGGCTTCTGGGCGAAGAAGTCCTCGAGCTGGCGCATGCCGGGGTTCGATCCGACCAGCGCTTCCTCCGCGCGGCGGCGCAGCATGGCCTTGTGTCGGCCAGTCCTGGTGGGCTTCGATGAAGGCCGTGATCCGCTGGAATCCGAGCGCGGCCGGCCGCGTGCGGATAGCGATCCATTCGGCCAGAATGCGCGCGGAGGGATCCGAAAGCCTACCCGCAGCCGCATCACCGCCCGCCAGGTCGCCCTTGCGGTAGAGCTCGATGGCCGTGCGAAGCGCGCCCGCAATCGGCATTTCCGAGCATCGCAGGGAGGGCAGGGCGGCCAAAAGCGGCGCGGCCGGAGAGGATGGCGTCGAGATTTGCGATTTGGGCGGGAGGACCGAAATCGTCTGCTGGCGTCAGGGCGCCTGAGCCCGCGGTTACGCCGGGCTCCCCGGACAGATCGGTGGGCTGGGTGGATGCGAGTTGCAACGCGCCTGTGGACGCAGGCTCGGCTCGCGCAGATCCGCCGGAAATCGGCGGGAATATCGAACTGGTCGATGCTCGCCCCGTCATTCCCTGCCCGTTCCCGGCTTGTGACGTCCAGGCTTGCTGGTCCAGGCTTGCCAGTTCCATGCTGGCGACGACGAAGCTATCGTCGTCGTGCTGCATGCTCGAGCCGGCGATAGCCGAACTGGCCACGCAAGCCAGCAGCAGTGTCGTCAGCCGATACGGTCTCGCTCGGGACATCGCGCTTTCCGCAATAGAGAGGGCCCCCTCTCACTCTGGCCCTGTTCCGTTGCCGGTTGGTTAACCAGAGTCCTCAGCCGGGCTTTAGGAGAGCACCATGGCCGTAAAGCGGCAAGTCTGAGATTCTGGCCTGCCGCGAGGCTCAGCGCACCCTTTTCGCAGGGGCGGCAACCGTCTATGTGTGTGGGCCGCGCGTTCGAGCGCCGCATGACGGACTTGAACGACGGACAACGACGGACTTGCATGAGACGCGGCGTGGAGGCACGACGCTGCGGGAAACCGGGGATCGCCTGATGACGAAGAGCCGCACGATTCAAGGGGTCGATGACGGCTCTTGTTACGCCGTTCAAGGACGGCACGCTCGACGAGGCGGCTTTCCGCACGCATGTCGACTGGCAGATCGAGAGCGGCACGCACGGCCTGGTGCCCGTGGGCACGACGGGCGAGAGCCCCACGCTGAGCCATGACGAGCACCGCAAGGTCGTGGAATGGTGCATCGTCCGAGGCGCGCGGCCGCGTGCCGGTGATCGCCGGCGCCGGCTCCAACAACACCGCCGAGGCGGTCGACCTCGCCCGCCACGCCGAGAAGGCCGGCGCCGACGCGCGTGCTGGTCGTCACGCCCTATTACAACAAGCCGACGCCAGGAGGGCCTGTACCAGCACTTCAAGGCGGTCAACGACGCGATCGGCATCCCGATCATCATCTACAACATCCCGCCGCGCTCGGTGATCGACATGTCCGTCGACACGATGAAGCGGCTCTACGAGCTGAAGAACATCGCCGGCGTCAAGGACGCGACGGGCAACGTCGCGCGCGTCACGCAGCAGCGCTCAGGCGATGGGCCCGGACTTCATCCAGCTCTCGGGCGACGACATCACCGCGCTCGCCTTCAGTGGCGGTCGGGCGGCTCGGGCTGCATCTCGGTCGTCGTCGAACGTCGCGCCGCGCCTGTGCGCCGACTTGCAGGAACGCGGCGCTGGCCGGCGATTACGCCGAGGCGCTCGCGCTGCAGGACCGGCTGGTGCCGCTGCACATGGCGCATCTTCCTGGAGCCGGGCCTGGCCGGGCGCGAAGTACGGGCTCGTCGGCGCTCGGCCGCATGTCGCGACGAGGTGCGCCTGCCGCTGGTCCCGGCGACGGAACCGACCCGCGCCGCGATCCGTTCGGCGATGGTGCATGCCGGGCTGCTGAACGCCTGAGCGTGGGCTGATCGGATCGTCACGGTGACGCATCAAGGGCAAGAGCGACCCGAACTACAAGATCGCGGCGGACAACCGGAAGGCCCGCTTCAACTTCGAGATCGGCGAGACCTTCGAGGCCGGCATCGCGCTGACCGGGCACCGAGGTGAAGTCGCTGCGCGGCGGCAAGGCGACGATCGCGCGAGAGCTATGCGGGCGAGAAGAACGGCGAGATCTTCCTCGTCAACGCCTACATCCCCGAATACCTGCAGGCCAACCAGTTCAATCACGAGACGAAGCGGCCGCGAAAGCTGCTGCTGCACCGGCGCGAGGTCAACAAGCTGATCGGCGCGGTGCAGCGCGAGGGCATGACGATCGTGCCGCTGAAGATCTATTTCAACGAGCAGGGCCGGGCCAAGGTCGAGATCGCGCTCGCGCGCGGCAAGAAGCTGCACGACAAGCGCGAGACCGAGAAGGCACGCGACTGGAGCCGCGAGAAGGCCCGCGCTCATGCGCGACAAGGGCTGATCGGCGCAGGTCAGCCGAGAAAGCGGGCGGGAAGGGGCGTTTCCTTGACGCCGTTTTCTCCCCCGCTGGCGTCGGCTTCGACGAAATAAGCCGTCTTTCCCTCGGTCAGGGTCATGACTTCGCGCAAGACGCCGTCTTCGAAGTGCATGATCCCGGCGTCGTCGAGGGCGTAGCCCGACGGCAATGCGCCGCGGGACACGAGATCGTGGTAGGTCGGCCGGCGGCCCGGCTCACCATCGAAATGGGGGCAATGGCTCCAGGGCAGGAAGCCGAGGCAGCCGTCGATGGGCCGAAGCGGCCCGGCCCAGCTATCGGTCGTGCCGCTCGTGAACCAGCACAGGCCGCCGGCGCTGCCGCCGCCGAAGACCGAGCCGCGCGCGTAGGCCCGCCGCAACGCCTCGTCGAACTCCCATTGCCGCCAGACCGCCAGCATGGTCCGCGTGTTGCCGCCACCGACGTAGATGACGTCGAACTCCGCGAGGTGCGCATCGAGGTCGCCCGGCACCGGCCCGAAGAAGGAGAGGGTGGCCGGAATACCGCCGGATGCGATCACCTGGTCGTAGACCGTCGCGCACGGCCTGGTCGGCGGCGCCTGCCGCTGTCGGAACGTAGAGAACGCGCGGGCTCGGCTTTCCCGTGAGGCCGAGCAGCGCGTCGAAATAGGGCTTGGGCTGCGGATGTCCGCCCCCGCGGATCAGGATGTGGCTGGTCATGGCGTGGTGCTGGCCTTTGTGGCTGAACGGCCAAGAAGGCCGGCGAGTTCGTCGACCATGCCAGCAAACGGCCGGAAGACGAAGCGGACCTCGTGATCGCCCGGGGGCACTGGCACGGCCCGGAAGATCACGTTCGCTTTCAGGACAGGCGCGGGCTGGCCGTCTACCGTTGCATACCACCACGGGTGCCAGACATCGTTCAGCACCACGTAGCCGCCGGTCTGCGACCTGGCGTCGATGACGACCTCGGTGTTCGCGTAGCTGCGAATGGCGACCGTGCCGGCAGGCTTGATCGCCAGCGGCCGCGCTATCGAGCCCTGCTCGAGCAGGACGGTATTGCGCGGATCGAAGGCGGGCCAATCGCCCGTTCTGATCAGCGCCTCGAAATCCGCCGTCCGGGCTTCGGAGCGAAAGAGCACGCGAGGAAGCGGAGTCGGGTTCTCGTAGACTCGGCCGTCCGAGGTGCGCGCGACCTCGGTGAGTTCGCGCGCGGAGGGCGAATGGTCCACGTCGGCGATATCGCCCCTGGTGGCGATGAGCTTCAGCCCCAGCAGATCGGCCAGCAGCGAACGGTAGGACGGGCATCAGCGGCGAAAACTGGCGCTGGTCGGGCAGGGCGACATGGTCCTGCGCGCCTGTCGCCCGCGAATAGGTGTCGAGATGGACAGGGTTGTAGCCGAGCGTGTTGTCGAGCCGGTGCGTCATGCTGGCGTTGGGCCAGTGGAAATCGACCCCGGCGATCTCGATGCGGTCGCGCCGGTCCGGGGCCGAGGCTGCCGAGCGTGCCTTGAGGACAGCGATGGTGGCGTTCGTGCTGTCGGGGCGCAGCACGTCGTACATCGCGGGCGGGAGCGCGGTGGACTCGTTCGGGCCGTTATTGACAGCGAGGTCCGCGGTGAGGACCGCCGCCAGGAGCAGCCGCGACCAGGAGCGGGCGCGCCTTCCCAAAGCGTGCTGCGGCCCAAAGCGCGGCGGCGGAGACGGCGATGCAGGCCGATGCGATGGCGAGCGGCGGCAGTGCCTGGCCGAGGCGGCCCTTCCACCACGCGACGCCGACGCTGGCCGCAAGCCCCGCCCGCGACGAGGGCGGCGCCCACGAGCGTGCCGGTTCGCCGGGGTTGGCAGGGTTCCGGTGATCAGCCGGTGGACCGAATAGCCGGCGAGAATGGCGGCGAGCGTCGCCCATCAGGAAAGTCGCGTCCGCCGGACGACGGAAGAGGCCGACGCCGGGCAGATGGAACATCAGGGCGAAGGCCGGCGTGTAGCGGCCAAGCGCGTAGATCGTCATCACGAGCAGGGCGGCGACGAAGAACCGGACCTCCCGCGCGGCGAGTGCTCCGCGCGCAACGCCCAGCGCCAGCAAGGCGATGAGCGGAATCGCTCCCATGTAGACGTCGCTCATGTTGCGGGCGAGGAACAGGTCGGTCGGACCCCAGGCGAAGCTGGGCTGGCCCCAGAAGTCGGCGAGCGGTCCATCGGTGCCGTAGAGATTGGCGACGAACGCGGTGAGCAGGCTCGCGGGGTGCAGGGAGCCGCGCTCGGCGCCGGCGAGGTCGATGATGGAGGCGCGGCTCGTCTGGCCGGCCAGCAGCGCTGTCATGATCATCGGAACGGCAGCCACCACGAGGCCGCCGGCCACGCCCGCCGCGAGCGGGAGAATGCTGGCCCGGAGCGCGGCAAGCGGCTTTCGGGCCGCGGCGACATGCCAGACGACGTATCCCGCCAGCACGTAGACGCAGAGCAGGCCGACCTGATCGCGCCCGAGCACCATGAAACCCGCGACGACGCCGGCGCGAAGTCCCCACCAGCCGGGATGCGCGATCGAGCGCGCGCATCAGCAGCCAGAAGGCCAGGGGAAACCAGCCCAGCGTCAGGATCTGCCCGGTATGCTGCACCCGCCACGCGGCCGAGCGCGCCGAACGCAAAGGCGATGGCGGCGACGACCGCGCCGATCCAATGCCAGTTCCGGTCCCGGAATATCAGCACGATCCCAATGCCGCCGGCCAGCAGCATGGCGAAGCACGATGCCGTCGGCCAGTTGAAATCCGGGCGTGGGCGTCAGTAGCGCGGCGATGAGATGCGGCGGGGAAAAGATCAGGCTCTGGGGATCGGCGATCTGCGGCGAGCCGGCGAAAACATAGGGGTTCCAGAACGGCGACTCGCCCCGGTGGAGGCTGTCTGCGAGGAACTGAAACTGAGCCTGGAAATGCGCCTTGGCGTCCCAGGGGATCGTGAAATGCCCCGATAGCCAAGGCCAGGACAGGATCGAGCCAGGCGAGCAGCAGGAGCCCCAAGGCAGGGCCGAGCCTGAAGTCCCGCACCTCGGGGGAGGCTTCGCGCGATATCATCGGGAGCGCGCTGCCTTGCGACGCGTCAGTCGCTGATCGGCTTATGGTGGGCGAGGTCGTCAAGATCGATGAAATGGCCGGCCCTGTCGCGCTTCGACGCGAGGTAAAGCACGTTCTCGACCGTCGGACGCCCGTGTACGCGCCGATCCTCGACTACTTCGAGCCCGGCGCCCTCGAGCGCCGCGATCTTCAGCGGATTGTTCGTCATGATGAGCACGCGTGCCACGCCCAGTTGCTTCAGCATCTCGGCGGCAAAGTCGAAACGCCTCTGATCGAGGTCGAAGTCCGAGCATCTCGTCGGCATCGTAGGTGTCGTAGCCCTGGCTTTGGAGCTTGTAGGCGCGGATCTTGTTCGCGATGCCATTTCCCCGGCCTTCCTGGTCGAGGTAGAGCAGCACGCCGCCGCCGTTAGCCGCCATCCAGCGCACGGCGCCCCGCAACTGGTCGCCGCAATCGCATTTCAGGCTGCCGAAGAGATCGCCCGTCAGGCAGGCCGAGTGCAGCCGTACGGTCACAGGCTCGCGCAGGTCCGGCTTGCCGACGATGATGGCGACCTGGTCGCGCAGGCCCTCGCCGCCGCGGAAAATCACGAATTCGGTATCGGGCGCGTCCTCGAGCGGTACCGGGGCGCGGCTGACGATGCGAATGTTTCGGGCCATCGCGCGGCGATAATCTGCGGATCAGGTCACCTGCGATGCGCACCACGGCATCGCTCACCTTGTCGGCTTCGACCGGAAGCGTGACGACGGCGGGCAGGACGAGTGAAAGCGACGCCAGTTCCATGGCGACCAGATCCACCGGGCTTGCCGGCCCTACCGGAGCATCGACCCGCGCGTCCACTTTCAGCGCGAGCATTTCGATCCGGGCGGCATCGATACTGGGCAGCGCCACCGCGCCGGCGGTGGTGCGCTCCACGCCCAGGCGCCGCAGGCGCGCGGCAGGCAGGACGAGCCGCGCCCGGCCCTGGGCCAAGCTGTCGAGTTGCGCGGCGAAGTCCTGCTCCAGGGCTTCCACCCCAATGGCTAGAACCGCATCCTTGGTGTCGACGATGAGCACGGGCCGGCCAGACCGGAATTCGGAAATAGCCCGCTCGACCTGCGTGTGGTCGAAATCCGCCAGCAAACTCACAATGCCGCCAGCACGATACATCAAAAAACCTCACACGGGACTTGCGGCGGACAGAGTAAACCGGAAGAGCTACCTAACCGTAGGCGTGTTGATCATCTACCAACGGTGTGGCCAGATTGCGGGAACGACACCTAAGCCATGCGCTATTCACACCTTGATCCCGAAAAAAGCAAGACCCTGCCGGGTGGTAAGGCGGAAAAGCTGTTCGAACTCGTTCCTGAATTCTCCCTCGGACCGGGCCTTCGTGGTGGCCCAGCTAGGCCAATCTCTGGACGGCCGGATTGCAACTCTCACTGGCAAATCCCGCTATATCAACCGATCGCGCCGCGCTGGACCACCTCCATCGCATCCGCGCTCACGTGGATGCGGTCGTCGTCGGGATCGGGACCGTCCTGGCCGATAATCCCCGCTTGAACGTCCGGCGCGTGCCTGGGCCTAACCCGGCGCGGGTCGTGATCGATCCCTCGGGACGCCTGCCGGCCGACTGCCATTGCATGAACGACGACGGCGCTCGGCGGATCGTCATCCGGAAAACGAGCTCGGAAGGCCCGGCAGGCGCGCAGGAACTCGTCGTCCCGGACGAGCCTGGCCGCCCCTGGCCGGTGGCCATCGTCGACGCGTTGTTCGCGCAAGGGCTTCGGCGCATTCTCGTGGAGGGTGGAGCGAAGACCATCTCGACCTTCATCGACGCAGGCTGCGTCGACCGGTTGCATGTCCTTGTCGCGCCGATGATCATAGGCTCCGGCAAGTCAGGGCTGGATCTCAAGCCCATCGCGACGCTCGATAGGGCCCTCAGGCCAGTAACGCAGGTGTATGTGCTTGACGACGGAGACGTGCTTTTCGACTGCGATCTGAGACGTAATCAGGGGGAGCCTGGAACGCCATGACGAGCATCGCTTCAGGCCGAGAGGCCGCCTCATACTCGTCCGCCGCCAAGTGGCTGCACTGGATTGTGGCAATCCTGATCATCGCCAACATTCCCGGCGGTTTCCTGCTGGACAAGGTGCCGGAGGGCCCGATCCAGGACCGCCTCTACGATCTCCACCGCTCCACCGGCACGCTGATCCTGGCGCTTGCGATCATTCGCCTTGCAGTCAGGCTTGCGCGCGGTGCGCCGGAGCCGGAGCCGGGCCTCACCCGCTTTGAGCGCGTGGCCTCGACCATCGTTCACAAAGCGCTTTATGCGCTCATCTTCATCGTGCCGATCCTCGGCTGGGCCGCGACATCAGCCTATGGCGCGGCCATCAATGTCTATGGGCTCTTCGTCCTACCGCCGATACTGCCCCAGAACGAGGACGTATCGAAGGTGCTCTTCGCCTTGCACAAGCTTTCGGCCTTCACGCTTGCCGGGTTGGCTCTCTTTCACATCGCAGGAGCTTTGTTCCACGTCATCGTGCGCAAGGACGGCGTGATGGCGCGGATGATGCCGGGGCGCTGAAGGGTTCAGCCAGGCGGAAGCGCCAGCAGGTCAAGATGCCCGATCTCGGCTGCGGCGGCCTGCCGGCGGGCATCGAGCCAAACCTGCGCCTGTGCCGGGCTGATGCGCCCGGTCTCCGCCGCAGCGCTGGCGATCCCCGCGGCAAGTTCATTCATTAGGGCACGGTCGGCCGGGCCAAGCCGCCAGGGGCTTCGAGCGGTTCTCACGGTGTATCCGTGGGATTCGAAGGCACGAACGAGGAGTTCGGTGGCCTGCGGACCTGCCGAAGCCCCGAAGCCCTTGTCGGTCGCCTGGTGCACGTGGAAGGCCGCGAAGACCGCTTGGTCCATTTCATGCGGCGGCGACCAGTTCTCGACGCCGTCATAGGTGAGCGCTGTGTAGAGCGGCACGCGGCGGTTGGCGAGCGAGGCCGCGAACTGCGTGATCCATTCCGGGGAAACAAGGTCGAAGAGCGCCGCGGCGGTAATCAGGTCCGGTGCGGGATCGAGCAGCAGGTCGAGGCCTTTCGAGAGGTCCGCCTCGATGAAGGTGATCTCAAGATGGCGGTGGCCGAGCGCGAGCGAGATTCCATTCTCCAGGACCTCACTTCGCGAACCCAATCGACAAGCCGCTCGCGGGCGGCATCGAGGAGGCGCGGATCGAAGTCGACCAGCCGCCAGTTCTGCCGCGCGGGAAGCGCTTCCGCCATGGCGCGCAGGTTCGACCCGGCTCCGCAGCCGAGATCGACCACATCGAACGTCATCGCGGTCGCCGAAATGGCGGGCCACGGCCCCGAGCAGGCCCGGATTGCGGGCGCGGTGATCGGCCGGCTCGCGCAGCGCCAGCCATTCCGCACTGAAACCACTCATGCCGATGCTCCACTCATCACCGCTCGGAGAACCGTCGGCGATACGGTCCGCGGTCTGCTCCCAACGCGGCAAAGTCTGGCCGGCTGACCACGACGCGTCCGAAAGGCGGGCGCGGAGCCCGGCGTCGGCCAGCACCCGCGTGATCGCCTCCCGCAACGCCGAGGCGTCGCCGGGCGGCACTTTCAGTGCGGCCTGGTCGGGCACGGTCTGGGCGGCAGCGCCGCCCGTCGTGCAGACGATGGGGAGACCGCGGGCCATGGCTTCGCCAAGCACCATGCCGTAGCCCTCGAACAGCGAAGGCATGACGAAGACGTCGGCGCTCGCCGAACGCCGCCTCGAGCGCGGCGTCGCCCGAGTTCGCCCATCGAACGCGATGCGGTCACCAAGGCCCCTCGCCTTGACGAGCGCTGTAAGCGGCAGCGGCCTCCTCAGGCGCGCGGTCGAGCGAGCCGACGATGGTGCAGATGCCAGTCCGCGGCTCGGCAGGCTGCGAGCGCCTCCACCAGCACGCGATATCCCTTTCGCGGGGAAATCGTGCCGACGGCGAGCATCCGGTCGCCGCCTGCCCGAACCCACGGCGCGAGGGGCGGGGTCGGTGCCGGGCTCGGCGACCGTGATCTTGCCGGATGGCACGTCGTAGTCCGCCACGAGGATCCCGGCCGTCGTCGCGCTCGTGACGATGACGTGCGAAGCGCGGGCCAGCGCGGTCTGCTCGCTGTAGTGCAGGGCGCGGCGGCGGCGGTCGCTCAGGCCCGCTTCCAGCGCCGAGGGGTGATGGACCAGCGCCACGATCCTACGGTCGATGTCCTTCAGCACCAGTCGGTCAGCGCCCCGATAGGCGAGGCCGTCGATGAGGAGCACCGCGTCTTCGGGCGTGTTGCGCAGCTTGTATCCGGCCTCGCCAAGCTCAGGGACCGACGCGAACGGGTATGACCCGGGAAGCTGCAGGTAGCGGACATCGAGGCCGCGCTCCGGCAACAGCGCCAGCACGCGACGGTCGTAGCCGTAGCCGCCGGTCAGGGTCGCCAGATCGCCGGGGATCGCGAAGTAGACCTCAGCCACCGATGACGGAACCTTCGTACCAGGCGCGCGCGACATGGGATTCGTGGAGCATGACACGCATTTTCACGATGCCCTCCGACCCTGGCCCGAGATCGCCCGCGCGGCAGGCTTGCGACATGCGATCGAAGATGTGCTTCGACAGGAACTCGGTGGTGGTCTGCTTGCCCTTGAATTCGGGGATCTCGTCGAGGTTGCTTGTAGTTCAGCGGGCCAAGGATGGCCTTCAGCGCGTCATGTGCGCGGCCGATGTCCACGACGACCCCGTCCGACGTGATGTCCTCGCGAAAGAACGCGACGTCGACGACGAAGGTAGCGCCGTGCAGCGCCTGGGCCGGCCCGAAGAGCTCGCCCTTGAAACTGTGCGCGATCATGATGTGGTCGCGCACTTCGACGGCAAACATGCCTGGCTCCTGGTTCTGGTGCGATGACTGGTGGTTTTAGGGTGCCGGATCAGGGATAGCGGACGGCGGTGACGAGACCCGGCGCACCTGCGCGCCAGGATACGCGGAATCGCGGCGGGAAGATCGCTGAATGCCACATCCTCGGTGATCAGCGCGTCCAGCCTGTCGTCGGCCAGCAGTTCCAGCGCTGCCGACAGGCGTCGAGCATAGGACCAGCGCGGCCGGCGGGAGGGCGAGACCTGGCCCACCTGCGAAGAGATGAGCCTGAGCCGGCGGCTGTGGAACGCGCCGCCGAGCGGAGCAGCGACGTCGCGCTCGCCGAACCAGCTCATTTCCACCACGGTGGCCTCCATCCCGGCACAGGACAGGGCGGTGGCCAGGCCGGCCGGATGGCCGCTCGTGTGGAACACGACGTCGGCTTCGCGAGGTGCCTCGGCAGTGCGAGGCGAAGCCGAGCTTCCAGATGAGAAGCCATGGACTTCCGGCTGGAATCGATGTCGACGATGGTGACTTCGGCTCCCGGCATCCGCGCGCACAGATCAGGCGACGAGAAGTCCGATCACGCCCGCTCCGATCACCACGATGCGGTCGGCCGGGCCTGCGCCGGAGTCCCACACGGCCGTTCAGCGCGGTCTCCATGTTGGCGGCGAGGATGCGCTCGTCGCGCGGGAACCGCGCCGGCAACGGCGTCACCATCGATGCGGACGCCTGGAAGCGGTCCTGGTGCGGGTGCAGGGCGAACACGGTCTTGCCGGCGAGATCGACCGGCCCATCCTCCACGATGCCGACCGCGCAATAGCCGTACTTCACGGGGAAGGGGAACGCGCCCTCCTGCATGGGTGCGCGCATGCGGTCGTACTCAGCAACCGGGACAAGCCCTGATGCCACGAGGCGCTCGGTTCCCCGGCTGATGCCGCTCCAGAGCGTGCGAACCGAGACCTCGGGGTCGTTGGACAAAGCTGAAACCGAGGCCGGGCGCAGATCCGCGACGCCGGGCGCTACGTACCACAGCGCCATCGGAGCGTCTGCGTCCGCCTGTCGCGCGACCTTGCGTCCCTCCTGCTCATTGCCCAAGCTCGCGTTCCTCTTTATGTCCGTTCACAGACCACGCCTTCCGTCGTCGCCCGAAACCCGCGAGTTCCAGCGCGTATCATGGCATCGATCACTCCTGCGGGGTTGCAGTCAACCCACGAGCTTACCCGCCGCCGCCTTATCGTCGCCGCCCTCAATATCGTGACCTATCTGGGTCTTGCATGGGCGATGGTGTCGGTGCTTTCCGCGGGCGGCTGGACGATCGTGGATGGGCTGATGCTCGTCTGCTTCCTCTTCGCGGCGCCCTGGAGCGTGCTCGGATTCTGGAATTCCGTTATCGGTCTCTGGCTGCTGCACGCCACGCCCGACCCCTGGGAAGAGACCGCGCCGTTCGCAGCTGCTGGCGAGACGGACGAGCCTCTCGGCATCCGTACGGCGATCCTGCTGACGCTTGCGGAACGAGGATGCCCAGCGGGCTATTGCGCGGTTGCGGATCGTCAAGAACAGCGTCGATGCGACCGGGCAGGGCGCCAGGTTCGCGTATTTCGTACTCAGCGACACGAACGATCCCGCGCTTGCGCTGGCCGAAGAGCTCGCGTTCGAGAGCTGGCGCGAGAGCCAGCACGATCGCGCACCGGCTCCATTACCGCCGCCGCGCCGACAATACGGGCTTCAAGGCCGGCAACGTCCGCGATTTCTGCGACCGCTGGGGCGCGCGACTACGAGCTCATGCTGCCGCTCGATGCCGACAGCCTGATGGACGGCGCGACCATCGTGCGCCTGGTGCGGATCATGCAGGCCCATCCCAAGCTCGGCATCCTGCAGAGCCTCGTCGTGGGGCTGCCGTCGCAAAGCGCGTTTGCCCGGCTGTTCCAGTTCGGCATGCGGCAGGGCATGCGCCCCTACACCATGGGCAGCGCGTGGTGGGCCGGCGATTGCGGCCCGTTCTGGGGCCACAACGCGATGGTGCGGATCGCGCCCTTCGCCGAGCATTGCCACCTGCCGATCCTGCCTGGCAACCGCCGCTGGGCGGACACATCCTGTCCCATGATCAGGTCGAAGCGACGCTGATGCGCCGCGCCGGCTACGAGGTGCGCGTGCTGCCGCAGGAATGCGGGAGCTGGGAGGAGAATCCGCCGACCGTGCTCGAATTCACGCGGCGCGACCTGCGCTGGTGCCAGGGCAACATGCAGTACTGTCAAGCTGCTCGGCTTGCCCGGGCTGCTGCCGATGAGCCGCTTCCAGCTGACCTGGGCGATCCTGATGTTCCTCGGCATCCCCGCCTGGACCCTGATGTTCGCGCTCGCGGCGCTGAAGCCTTTCGAGACGGCGGACCTTGCCGCCGGGTATCCGGCCGAGCTGGCTCTTTTCGTCTATCTCGCCTTCCTGGCCATGTATCTCGCGCCCGAAGATCGCGGGCGCGCTCGACGTGATCCTGACCAAGGGCGGCCTGGCGCGGTACGGCGGACGGCGTGCAGTTCGCTGCCGAGCTTCGTCATCGAGCTGGTGTTCTCGTTCCTCGTGGGTGCGGCGACGACGCTTCGGACGACGCATGTTCATGATCGGGCTGCTTTCGGCAAGTCGGTGACCTGGAGCGGGCAGGCGCGCGATGCGCATGCGCTGTCCTGGGCGCACCGCGGCCGCGGGCCTCTGGCCGCAGACGCTGTTCGGCGGCGCCGTCATCGCGCTCCTGGCCTGGAAAGCGCCGACGGCCCTGTGGTGGGGGCTGCCGCTGCTGGCCGGCTTCCCGCTGGCGATCCCGTTCGCCGTGGTCACGGCCTCGCCGGCCTTTGGCGAGGCTGCTGGCGCGCTGGCGCCTCTGCGCCATTCCGGAGGAGATCGTCACCGCCGCGCGAAGTGGCGGCCTCTGGCCGGCGTCGATGCAGATTCCATTGCGTAGCGCGGCCTGACGCAACTGATGGGCCTGCGCGCGCAGATCGCGACGGCAGCAGCACTCTGGCGCTCGATCCGGGTCTATCATCTCGACCGTGATCATCACCGCGCGATGGACGCGCTTTATGGCCAGTTCGTGCGGCCCGGCGATCTTGTCTTCGACATCGGCGCCCATGTCGGGGACCGCGTTTCGTCCTTCCGGCGGCTCGGCGCGCGCGTGCTCGCGGTCGAGCCGCAGCCGGGCCCCGGCATGGTCATCCGCTTGCTGCACGGCCTCGACCGAAAGGTCACCGCTGCTTCCCGCCGCGGTCGGAGCGCAGGACGGAGAGCTCGAGCTTCAGGGTGAACAGCCGCAATCCGACCGTTTCCACCGCATCTGCCGATTTCGTCGCTGCGGCAAACGGCGCGCCGCGGCTGGGAGGGGCAGGTCTGGGATAGCGCCATCCGCGTGCCCATGGTGACCCTGGACAGCCTTATCGCGACGATATGGAACGCCATCCTTCGTCAAAATCGACGTCGAAGGCTTCGAAGACGCCGTTATCTCGGGGCTTGAGCAAGGCCCTGCCGGCGCTCTCCTTCGAGTTCACGACCATTTCACGTGATGTCGCCAAGCGTTGCATCGACCGGGTCCAGGCGCTCGGAGCCCTACGAGTTCAATGTTGCCCTGGGCGAGACGCAGCAGTTCGTCTTCGAGCGCCCGACAGATGCCACGACGATGCTCGCCTATATCGACGACCTGCCGCACGAAGCCAATTCCGGCGACGTTTATGCATTCTCACGGCCAATGCCGGCCGCATCCGGGAGTTTCCGATGAAGGTCTCGACGCAGCAGCGGTTCTTGCCGGCGGTTTCATCGCAACCTGCCTTGCCGCTTCGTTCGCCCTTGCCGACGACCTGGCCGTGTCGGTCGTCAACCGGAGCGAGCCGGAACTCTGCGCCGAGAAGGACAATGTCGCCCTGAATTCACCTCGCCGCGGTTGCGCAGCGTGCGCATCCAGGCCGTTCACCCTGCCTTCATCGGCACATCGTCGTCGATCGCTGGGCGCCGGACTTCACCAGCTGCGACATGTCGCACGACCCCTCCTTCGTGGCTCAGGCGCGGCGGGTGACGTTCTTCGAGAACGAGCGGACTTCTGGCTCACCGGCTATACCTACCCTTCGTTCTGGCGGCCGGCGACCGTGCCGGTGCAAGGTGGGCGACCGGGTGGAGCAGGGGCTGCATGTCGTTCAGCTCTGGGTGCTGCACAATGAGCGCGCGGAGGAGGTGCTGGTCGTCTACCCGCCTGACGGCTACTGGCGGGCGCGGCCGCTGCCGCCGGCTCACATGCGCTGGACGGCCTATGGCAGCTCGTTCCTGGTCGGCCCCGTGGAGGTCCAGGAGCGGCCGATCGTGGACCTGAAGGACATCTCCTTCGACCCGGAGACGAAGACGTTCACGATGAACTTCGCGCGCGGCGGCTCGGCAAAGCTGACGGTCGACACGCTCGACCAGGACCGCATCATCCTCGACATCAGCTATGACGGCCCGATGGCCGGCGGCACGGCCGTTCATGGCGATGCGCTCCATGTACACCACCGAGTACAACGCCGACGTGGCCCGGGTCGCGTGGCGCACCAAGGGCGGCAAGGGCTGGGGCGAAAGCCCGATCATGAGCTTCCCGGGCGGCGAAGGCCACCGAACTCTGGGCGGGCCGAGCCGCCGCCTCCCGCCACAACACCAGCGCGCCCGACATGGTGTTCAACCGCTTCTCGGCCGGGCCGCCAATCCCCACGTCAAAGCCCGCGGCGAAGCAGTAGGCACGCCGATGCGCCCGGCTATTTCGGCGCGTCCAGCTCGGCCCTGACATTCGCGAACACCGCCCGGAACATCTCCGGCGTCAGGCGGCCTGTGTTCGTGTTGTAGCGGCTGCAGTGGTAGCTGTCGAGGAGAGCCACGCCGGCCTGACCTGGTGACGGCGGGCGTGGCCGAAGGGAATGCGTCCTGTTTCAGGGCCGAGCGCGCGCAGCGTCGATTCGTGCGCGATCCGGCCCAGCGCGACGATGGCCCTCAGATTGGGCAGGCCGCCAATCGTTGCGGACAGGAACGGCCGGCAGGTCGCGATCTCCTGCCGACCGGCTTGTTCTCCGGCGGCACGCAGCGCACGGCGTTCGTGAGCAGGCAATCCACGAGCGTCAGGCCGTCGTCGGGCCGCGCCTGGAAGACGCCGCGGGAGAAGCCGTAGTCGACCAGCGTGTCGTAGAGCAGGTCGCCGGCGTAGTCGCCCGTGAACGGCCGGCCCGTGCGGTTTGCGCCGCGCAGGCCCGGCGCGAGGCCCACGACGAGCAGCCGCCCGCCGGCGTCGCCGAAGGAGGGCACGGGCGCGTTGTGCCAGCCGGGCTCGCGCTCCCGCGCCGCTCTCGCGGAAGGCGACGAGCCGCGGGCAGACGGGCAATCGCGTCCGGGCTCGGCGTGGACGCCTTCGGGATACGAAAAGGCCGGGCGCGAAGGCCCGGCCGAAGATTTTGTCGAGGAAGGTACGGCCATGGGCCGCTGCTTACACGTCCTCTCCCGCGGGGTCCACGGCTGTGGTCGACGCGGACGGCGCTCGTAGTTGCGGGCGGGCGCTCGGCCCGCTCGGCCGGGTCGCGGCCGATCTTGGCGGCGAGGTGCAGGATGTCGATGAACTCGTCGGCCTGGCGGCGCAGTTCGTCGGCGACCATCGGCGGCTGCGAGCTGATCGTCGACACCACCGAAACGCGGACGCCGCGGCGCTGCATCGCCTCGACCAGCGACCGGAAGTCGCCGTCGCCGGAGAACAGCACCATGTGGTTGATGTAGGGCGCGAGCTCGAGCGCGTCGATCGCGAGCTCGATGTCCATGTTGCCCTTGACCTTGCGGCGGCCGGTGGAGTCGACGAACTCCTTCGTCGGCTTGGTCACCACGCGGTAGCCGTTGTAGTCGAGCCAGTCGATCAGCGGGCGGATGGAGGAGTATTCCTGATCCTCGATCAGCGCCGTGTAGTAGAACGCCCGCACGAGATATGCCGCGGGTCTGGAATTCCTTCAGCAGGCGCTTGTAGTCGATGTCGAAGCCCAGCGCCTTTGCGGTCGCGTAGAGGTTTGCGCCGTCAATGAAAAGGGCGGTTCTTTCAACGGTCTGCATCGACAAGGTCCTGTGCTCGATCGGCGGTGATTACACGGGCGCGGCAATATGAAATGGCCGCGTGCAGAATCGTCGATGTCTTACTTTAGCGTGCGCGCTCGGTACGATGCGAGATCACGGCAAACGTTGTGGTCAGTACGAACCTGCGGTTGTGGGTCTGAACGGGAAAATTCAACAAGTCAAGGAAATGGACGAAAATCTGCCGGTTTTCCATCAAGTTCGGAGAAACCGCTCAAGCTCAAGCGCGGTGCCTGCAATTCTGCGACTAGGACTGAACATGGCGCAGCTTGAGCGGAGCGCGAGGAACGCGCCTTGGAGATCGGGCGCATCGACCGCGATGGCCTCATCGACGGTCGAGGCTTGCTCCATCGTGCGATACCGTGTAACAGCGCGTCTTCAATCCTTGCAACAAGCCCTGCAAGACCGGAGCGGCCATGGCTCGCGTCACCGTTGAAGACTGCATCGACAAGGTCGACAACCGGTTCGAGCTCGTCCTGCTCGCCAGCCACCGCGCGCGGATGATCTCGTCCGGCGCGCCGCTGACCATCGACCGCGACCGCGACAAGAACCCCGTCGTCGCCCTGCGCGAAATCGCCGACGAGACGATTTCGCCCGAGGACCTCAAGGAAGACCTATCCACTCGCTGCAGAAGCACGTGGATGTGGACGAGCCCGAGCCCGAGTCCGTGCCGCTGATCGGCGGCCGAGCGCCGGTGGCGAGGACAATGCGGTCGAGTTCGACCGCATGACCGAAGAGGATCTCCTGCGCGGCCTCGAGGGCCTGGTGCCGCCGGCCGAGATCGGACGACGAAGGCGAGTAATCGCCTCATTCAGCTCAGTCTTGAAAAGCCCGGCTTCGTCCGGGCTTTTTTGCGGTTGTCGTCATGCAGATATGCAAGCCAGGGCGGAAACGCTGCAGCTTCGTGCATCTCGTGAGCAGTTCGTCGTTCTCGGCACTTGCGGCGCTGCCGGTTCCGCCCCGATACTTGGCGGCAGGATCGAATTGCCGATCCCGGGAATCGGAAGGTCGGCCGCCCACATGATGCGGCAGTACGAACTCGTCGAGCGGGTCAAGCGCTACAATCCGAATGCGGACGAGGCGCTGCTGAACCGCGCCTATGTCTACGCCATGAAGGCGCACGGCACGCAGAAGCGCGCCTCGGGCGACCCCTATATGTCGCATCCGCTCGAAGTGGCGGCGCATCCTGACCGAGCTGCGGCTCGACGACGCCACCATCGTCGCGGCCGTGCTGCACGACACGATCGAGGACACCGAGGCGACGCGCGAGGAGATCGACAAGCTCTTCGGCCACGGAGATCGGCGCGCTCGTCGACGGCCTCACCAAGATCAAGAAGCTCGACCTCGTCTCCAAGAAGGCGGCGCAGGCCGAGAACTTCCGCAAGCTGCTGCTGGCCATCGCCGACGACGTGCGCGTGCTGCTCGTCAAGCTGGCCGACCGCCTGCACAACATGCGCACGCTGCATTTCGTGCCGCCGGAGAAGCGCGCCCGCATCGCCGAGGAGACGCTGGACATCTATGCGCCGCTCGCCGGGCGCATGGGCATGCAGGAGCTGCGCGAGGAGCTGGAGGATCTCGCCTTCCGGCATTTCTCGCCCGAGGCGCACGCCATGATCACGGCGCGGCTGGACGAGATCGGCGCGCGGAGCGGCCAGCTGATCCACGAGATCGAGCGCGAACTTGCAGGCAAGCTGCAGGCCTTCGGCATCAAGGCCGCGGTGAAGGGCCGGCGCAAGCGCGCCTATTCCATCTGGAAGAAGATGGAGCGCAAATCGGTCTCCTTCGAGCAGCTGTCCGACATCTTCGGCTTCCGCATCGTCGTCGACGACCTGGCCGCCTGCTACGCGGTGCTCGGCATCGTCCACACCACCTGGCCGAGCGTGCCGGGGCGCTTCAAGGACTACATCTCGACGCCCAAGCAGAACGACTACCGCTCGCTGCACACCACGGTGGTCGGCCCCGGCCGGCAGCGCGTCGAGCTGCAGATCCGCACCGAGGACGATGGACCGGATCGCCGAATACGGCATCGCGGCGCATGCGCTCTACAAGGACGGGCGCGGCAGCGACAAATCCGCGCTGGCGCGCGAGAGCCGGGCCTATGAGTGGCTGCGCCGCACCGTGGAGACGCTGGCGGAGGGCGACAGCCCCGAGGAGTTCCTCGAGCACACCAAGCTCGAGCTGTTCCACGACCAGGTGTTCTGCTTCACGCCGAAGGGCCGGCTGATCGCGCTGCCGCGCGGCGCGACGCCGATCGATTTCGCCTATGCCGTGCATACCGACGTCGGCAACACGGCGGTCGGCTGCAAGGTCAACGGCCGCATCGTCCCGCTGCTCTCCGAGCTGCACAACGGCGACGAGGTCGAGATCGCCCGCGCGCCCGGGCAGGTGCCGCCGGCCGCCTGGGAATGCATCGTCGTCACCGGCAAGGCGCGCGCCGCGATCCGCCGCGCCACGCGCGCCGCCGTGCGCAAGCAATATGCGGGGCTCGGCCGGCAGATCGTCGAGCGCGCCTTCGAGCGCGGCAAGAAGCCCTATTCCGAGGAGAAGCTGCAGGCGGCGCTGCCGCGGCTCGCGCGCTCGTCGCTGGAGGACGTGCTGGCGGCCGTCGGGCGCGGCGAGATCTTCTCCGGCGACGTCGTGAAGGCCGTCTATCCCGACTACAAGGAGGAGCGCGTCGGCGGGCGCGGAGGCCAGCAAGACGGAGGGCGGCTGGTTCGGCCTCAAGAAGGCCGAGGGCCTCGTCTTCAAGGTCCCGGGCATCGGGATCGTCCAAGGACGAGGCCGCGCCGAAGTCCATCCCGATCCGGGGCCTCAACGGCGACCTTCCGGTGCGCTTCGCGCCGAACGGCGGCGCCGTGCCCGGCGACCGCATCGTCGGCATCCTCACGCCGGGGGAGGGGATCACGATCTATCCCATCCAGTCGCCGGCCCTGACCGCCTTCGACGACCAGCCGGACCGCTGGCTCGACGTGCGCTGGGACATCGACGAGACCGAGCCCCAGCGCTTCCCGGCGCAGATCGCCGTCACCGCGATCAACGAGCCCGGCACGCTGGCCCAGATCGCCCAGATCATCGGCGACAATGACGGCAACATCGACAGCATCGCCGTGACCGGCAAAGGCGCGTCGCGATTTCCGCGAAGTCGTGATCGACCTCGAGGTGTGGAACCTCAAGCACCTCAACGCGCATCATCAACCAGCTCAAGCAGCGGCCGGTGATCAGTTCGGTGCAGCGGGTGAACGGGTAGCGGCGGCGGCGACGTTACGGGCGCTTGCACCCGCCGCCGCGCTTCTGCGATGCCTCCCACAAACAACAAGCGGGCCGCAAGCATGACCAAAGACGAGGTTCTCGACGGAGTTCCGGGCCGCCGGCGCGCTGCTGGAGGGGCATTTCATCCTGTCCTCCGGTCTGCGCAGCCCGGTGTTCCTGCAGAAGATGTTCATCTTCCAGGATCCGGTGCGCACCGAGCGGCTTTGCAGGGCGCTGGCCGAAAAGGCGCGCGAGGCGTTCGGACACGATCGACGTCGTGGTCTCGCCGGCGGTCGGCGGCATCGTGCCGGGCTACGAGACCGCGCGGCAGCTCGGCGCCAAGGCGATCTTCGTCGAGCGCGAGGACGGCAGGTTCCGGCTGCGGCGCGGCTTCGAGATCCCGGAGGGCGCGCGCGTGCTGATGGTCGAGGACATCATCACCACGGGCCTGTCCTCGCGCGAATGCCTCGACGCCATCCGCGAGCATCCCGGCGTCATCGTCGGCGCCGCCTGCCTGATCGACCGGTCGGGCGGCAAGGCCGATATCGGCGTGCCGCTCGTCAGCCTCGCCAGCCTCGACATTCCCGCCTATCCTGCCGACCAGCTGCCGCCCGAACTGGCCGCGATCCCGCCGGTCAAGCCCGGCAGCCGTGGCCTCAAGGTCTAGGGAAAGCCATGACCGGACCCGTTACCTCGAAGAGCGCATCGTCCCGGCTCCGGCTGGGCGTCAACATCGATCACGTCGCCACCATCCGCAACGCGCGCGGCGGATCGCGCCCGGACCCTGTGCGCGCAGCGCTGCTCGCCATCGAGGCCGGCGCGGACGGCATCACCGCCCATCTGCGCGAGGATCGCCGCCATATCCGCGACGAGGACATGGCCGCGGCTGCAAGCGCGAGATCACCGTGCCCCTCAACTTCGAGATGGCGGCCACCGGCGAGATGCTGCGCATCGCGCTGCGGCGTCCGGCCCCACGCCGTCTGCCTCGTGCCCGAGAAGCGCGAGGAGCGCACGACCGAAGGCGGGCTCGACGTCGTGAAGCGGCCACAATCACCTTGCGCCATCGTCGCCGAGCTGAACGCCGCAGGCATCCGCGTGTCCCTGTTCATCGAGGCCGACGCCGAGCCGATCGAGGCGTCGCTGGCCATGGGGGCGCCGGTCGTCGAACTGCATACCGGCGCCTGGTGCGAGGCCGATGGAGCATGGCGACCACGCCAAGGCGGCGCGCGAGTTCGAGCGCCTTGTCGGCGGCCGCGGAACGCGCTTCCGCGCTGGGCCTGGAGGTTCATGCCGGCCACGGCCTCGACTACGAGACCGCCGAGCGCGATCTCTGCCCTGACCGAGATCGCCGAGCTCAACATCGGCCATTTCCTGATCGGCGAGGCCGTCTTCGTCGGCCTCGACGAAGCCATCAGCCGCATGCGGGCCGCCATGGATACCGGGCGCGCGCGCGGTCTCGCCGCCCTGGCCGGCCCTCCTCATGATCATCGGCATCGGCTCCGACCTCTGCGACATCCGGCGGATCGAGAAGACGCTGGAGCGCTTCGGCGCAGCGCTTCGTCGACCGCGTGTTCACCGACGTCGAGCAGCGCAAGTCGGACCGCCGGGCCGAGCGCGCCGCGTCCTACGCCAAGCGCTTCGCGGCCAAGGAGGCCTGCGCCAAGGCGCTGGGCACCGGCTTCACCCGCGGCGTGTTCATGAAGGACCTCGGCGTCGTCAACCTGCCCTCCGGCGCGCCGACGCTGGCGCTGACGGATGGCGCGCTGAAGCGCTTGCAGGAGTTGACCCCGCCGGGCACGAGGCCGTGGTCCACGTGACGCTTGACCGACGAGTATCCCCTGGCCATGGCCTTCGTGGTGATCGAGGCGCGGCCGGTGGCTTGACGCACTGCCTTCGGCTGCTCGCTGCGTTGCCGATGCCCGCTGCGGCTAATGCTTGCTGCGTTGCCAATGCTCGCTGCGTTGCAACGACTCCCGGCGAGGTCTATACCCCTGCCCGGGCCGGGCAATGGGGTAGCTCTCAGAGAGCGTGCCTCTCAGGGGACCAGATATGACGGAGCCGAGCCGCGTGGCCGACCAGCGGAAGCAAGCCGACGAGGGCGGGATTGCCGAGACCATCAAGGTCATCGTCCAGGCGCTGCTCATCGCAGTGGTCGTGCGGACCTTCCTGTTCCAGCCGTTCAACATCCCCTCGGGATCGCTGATCCCGACGCTGCTGATCGGCGACTACCTGTTCGTGTCGAAATATTCCTACGGCTATTCGAAGTACTCGTTCCCGTTCAGCCCGCCGCTGTTCAGCGGCCGCATCTGGGGCGCCGAGCCAAAGCGCGGCGACATCGCCGTGTTCAAGCTGCCGCGCGACAACTCCACCGACTACATCAAGCGCGTCATCGGCCTGCCGAACGACAAGATCCAGATGATCGACGGCGTCCTGCACATCAACGGCCAGCCGGTGAAGAAGGAAAGCTGCGGCAACGCCGAAGTTCCGGCGGGCGCGGGCTTTCGCGACCAGGTCGACGCTACTATCGCGAGACGCTGCCGAACGGCGTGAGCTACACGATCCAGGAGCTCGACATCTACGGCAACCGGCTCGGCCGCAACACGCGCCGTCTACCAGGTGCCGCCCGGCAATTTCTTCATGATGGGCGACAACCGCGACAACTCGCTCGATTCTCGCGTTCCGAGCCCGCAGGGCGTCGGCTTCGTGCCGTTCGAGAACTTCGTCGGCCGGGCGGAGATCATCTTCTTCTCGATGCGCGAGGACGGCGCGGCCTGGCGGGTTTGGGAGTGGCCGTGGACGGTGCGCTGGAACCGGCTGCTGAAGCCGGTCGGGTAGACATGGCGCGTCCGAAGGCGGATTTGAGCGTTCTGGAAGCAGTCGCTCGGCCACATCTTCCGCGACCGGCTGCCGCTGGAACGGGCGCTGACGCATATCAGCGCCCTGCAAGGCACAGCCGCCGGCGGGCCGCACTACCAGCGGCTCGAGTTCCTGGGCGACCGGGTGCTTGGCCTGTCCGTCGCCGACCTGCTCTTCCGCGCCTATCCCGAGGCGAGCGAGGGCGAGCTGTCGCGCCGGCTCGCCCACCTCGTCCGCCGCGAAACCTGCGCCGAAGTGGCGCTGGCATGGAATGTAGGTCCTCTCATCCGCCTGGGGCAGGGCGAAATCGCCGTCCGGCCTGCGCAAGAAGGAGGCGATCCTCGCCGACGTCTGCGAAGCCGTGCTCGCCGCAGTCTACCTCGACGGCGGCTTCGACGCGGCGCGCGATCTGGTCGAGCCGCTCGTTCGGGCCCAAGATGACCGAGCCCGGCCGCGCCGTGCGCGATCCCAAGTCGACGCTGCAGGAATGGGCCTTGGGCCGCGGCACAGCCAGCGCCGGTCTACCGCGAGGTGGAGCGCTCCGGCCCGGACCATGCTGCCCATGTTCCGCATCGCGGCCGTGGTGGAGGGCTACGAGCCGTGCGAAGGAGAGGGGCGCTCCAAGCGCCTCGCCGAGCAAGCGGCGGCCGAGGCGTTCCTGCGCCGCGAAGGCGTGACCGGCAAGGCGATGGCATGACCGACGAGACTACGAACCCCTCAGCCGAGGCTGGCAAGACGCCACGCTGCGGCTATGTCGCGCTGATCGGCGCGCCGAACGCCGGCAAGTCGACGCTCATCAACGCGCTGGTCGGCGCCAAGGTGTCGATCGTCTCGCGCAAGGTGCAGACGACCCGCGCGCTGGTGCGCGGCATCGCGCTGGCCGGCGAGGCGCAGATCATCTTCGTCGATACGCCGGGCATCTTCGCGCCAAAGCGCCGGCTCGACCGGGCCATGGTCACCTCGGCCTGGGGCGGGGCAGGCGACGCCGACGTGATCGCGCTGCTGGTCGATGCGCGCAAGGGCATCGACGAGGAGGTCGAGGCCATCCTCGAGCACCTCAAGGAGATGGAGCCGCCGCAAGATCCTGATCCTCAACAAGGTCGACACGGTGGAGCGGCCCAGGCTTCTCGACCTGGCTGCGGACCTCAACAGCGGGTCTCGTTCGAGGAGACCTTCATGGTCGCCGCGCTCAACGGCGACGGCGTGGCGCGGGTGCGCGAGCGGCTGGCCGCCTACGATGCCGGAAGGGCCGTGGCTCTTCCCCGAGGACGAGGTCTCGGACGTGCCGCTGCGCATGCTGGCCGCCGAGATCACGCGCGAGAAGCTGTTCGAGCGGCTGCACGACGAATTGCCCTACCAGTCCACCGTCGAGACCGACCAGTGGAAGACCATGAAGGACGGCTCGGCGCGGGTGGAGCAGACGATCTTCGTGACGCGCGAAAGCCAGCGCAAGATCGTGCTCGGCAAGGGCGGGCAGACCATCAAGGCGATCGGCGAGGCGGCCCGCAAGGAAATCGCCGAGGCGGCCGACACCAAGGTGCACCTCTTCCTCTTCGTGAAGGTGCGCGAGAACTGGATCGACGATCCCGCCCGCTATCGCGAGATGGGGCTGGAATTTCCGAAGAACTGACCCTGGTATCGGAGGCCTTGCGGCTTGGAATGGCGTGACGAGGGCATCGTCATCGGCGTCAGGCGTCATGGGGAAGCGAGCGTTCTCCTCGAGTTGATGACGCACGCGCATGGCCGCCATCTCGGCCTCGTGCGCGGCGGCCGCTCCTCCCGCCTGCAGCCCATGCTCCAGGCGGGCAATTCCGTCGAGGTCGTCTGGCGCGCACGGCTCGACGAACACCTGGGCAACTATGCGGTTGAGGGCACGAACCTTCGCGCAGCCAAGCTGATGGACTCGCCCGCCGCGCTCTACGGCCTGTCGGTCCTCGGAAGCCTCTCACGCCTTCTGCCCGAGCGCGATCCCCATCCCGGCCTGTACGAGGCGCTCGGGATCGTCGTCGATGCGCTGCACGATGCCGAGCTCGCCGCGCCGCTCGTCGTGCGCTTCGAACTCGCCATTCTGTCCGAACTCGGCTTCGGGCTCGACCTGTCGGCCTGCGCCGCGACGGGCGTACGCGAGGACCTCGCCTACGTCTCGCCGCGAACCGGCCGCGCGGTTTCGGCCGCGGCGGGCGAGGCATGGCAGGACCGCCTGCTGACCCTGCCGGCTTTCATGACGCGAAGGGCAGGGCAGGCTCATGCCGACCCCCGCGGACCTGGCCGCGGCGTTCGCGCTGACCGGGCTACTTCCTGTCCCGAAACGTCTACGAACCGCAGGGGCCTTGCCATGCCCGAGGTGCGTGCGGCCTTCATCGCGGCGGTTACGCGCGGCAGTGGCGGCAAGGAGCGGTCTGACGCCATCATCGGCGCAAGAGGAGACGCCATGAGACTGACGCAGACCGCCGCCTTTCTGGCCGCCTTGATGGCCGTGCCGCCGATTTCCGCGCAGGCCCAGACCGTCGTGCCTCGGCGCGAGGGAAAGCCGCCGGTTTCAGTGGTGGTCCGCGCCCAAGGCACCGGCGATCGCTATCCCGCGCTGCACAGCCTGCTCTGCACGGAAGGGCAGTTCTGCACGTCGGTTTTCGACGTGGCCCGACGTCGCGCGGCGTCCTGATCCCGCCGCGCCTGCGCCTCCGCCGGTTCGCATCGAAATTGGCGTTCTGGTCCAGGGAGACGGCAAGGTGCTGATCGTGCCGGCCATGCCTGGATCCAAGCTCTTTCTCAATTGCCTCGCGTCGCAGACGTGCCGCTAAAGCCCGCGACGGAGGCCACCCGCCTGCGTTTCCTGGTGCACGAGGAGGACGCCGCCTGCGCGAAGGCCGAAGCGGGCAAGCCGGCTCCTCGCCCTCCGGCGCCGAAGGCGGTCGGCTCGATCGAAGTGGTGATCAAGACGGCGACGCCGGCCGGGCAGGCGATCTGAGGGGCAAACCCCGGGCCGGCAGAGGATCACTCGATCGCCTTGCCTCGACTCGCCATGTTCGCTAAGCGTTCCCGGTCATTTGATGGGATTGCAGCATGGGTAAGCCGGTCGATCCGCCGCCTCCGGCGATGGCGTCGAGAACATCGATCTGAGGGCAGCGCTGGAGGAGCGCTACCTCGCCTACGCGCTGTCGACGATCATGCACCGCGCGCTGCCGGACGCGCGCGACGGCCTGAAGCCGGTCCACCGGCGCATCCTGCACGCCATGCGGCTGCTGCGGCTCGATCCCGGCCAGGCGTTCAAGAAGTGCGCGCGCATCGTCGGCGACGTCATCGGCAAGTACCACCCGCACGGCGACCAGGCGGTCTACGACGCGCTGGTTCGCCTCGCGCAGGATTTCGCGCAGCGCTATCCGCTGGTCGACGGGCAGGGCAACTTCGGCAACATCGACGGCGATAACGCCGCCGCCTACCGCTATACCGAGGCGCGCCTCACCGAGGTCGCCCGGCTGCTGCTCGACGGGATCGACGAGGACGCCGTCGATTTCCGCGAGACCTACAACGGCGAGGACGAGGAGCCCGTGGTGCTCCCGGCCGCCTTCCCGAACCTGCTGGCCAACGGCTCGCAGGGCATCGCGGTGGGCATGGCGACCTCGATCCCGCCGCACAACGCGGCCGAACTCTGCGACGCGGCGCTCTATCTGATCCAGCATCCCAACGCGACGTCAGAACAGCTGATGACCTTCGTGCAGGGTCCGGACTTCCCGACGGGCGGCGTCATCGTCGAACCGCGCGCCTCGATGCAGGAAACCTACCGCACGGGGCGCGGCTCGTTCCGCGTGCGGGCGCGCTGGCACAAGGAAGAGACGACACGCGGCGGCTGGGTCGATCGTCGTCACCGAGATCCCCTATCTCGTGCCGAAGGCGCGGCTGATCGAGAAGATGGCCGAGCTGTTCAACGAGCGGAAGCTGCCCCTGCTGGCCGATATCCGCGACGAATTCGGCGGAGGACGTGCGCGTCGTCCTGGAGCCGCGCACGCCGCACGTTGGACCCTGCGCTGCTCATGGAATGGCTGTTCAAGCTGACCGAGCTTGAGAGCCGCATCCCCATGAACATGAACGTGCTGACCGGCGGACTGGTGCCGCGGGTGCTCGGCCTCAGCGAGGCCCTGCGCGAGTGGCTCGATCACCGCCGCGTCGTGCTGCAGCGGCGCTCGCGCTTCCGGCTGGGCCAGATCGAGAAGCGGCTCGAGATCCTGCGCGGGCTGCTGATCGTCTATCTCGACCTCGACAAGGTCATCAAGATCATCCGCGAGGAGGATGAGCCCAAGGCCGAGCTGATGCGGTTCTTCGAGCTGACGGACAACCAGGCCGAGGCGATCCTGAACACGCGGCTGCGCTCGCTGCGCAAGCTCGAGGAGATGGAGCTCAAGCGGGAGCTCGACGACCTGACGTCGGAGAAGGACGCAGATCGAGGCGCTGCTCGCCTCCGACGAGAAGCAGTGGAAGACGATCGGCTGGCAGATCCGCGAGGTGAAGAAGACCTTCGGCCCGGAGACGACGATCGGCAAGCGCCGCACGAGCTTCGCCGATGCGCCCGAGATCGGCGACTTCGACATGACCGAGGCCATGGTCGAGCGCGAGCCGCTGACCGTCGTCGTGTCGCAGAAAGGCTGGATCCGCGCGCTGAAGGGCCATGTGCAGGACCTCTCGGCCCTGCAGTTCAAGGGCGACGACGCGCTCAAGATCTCGTTCTTCACCGGAGACGACCGCCAAGATCCTCGTGCTCGCCACCGACGGCACGCGTCTACACGCTGGAGGCCTCCAAGCTTCCGGGCGGACGCGGTTTCGGCGATCCGATCCGCCTGATGGCCGATATCGACGAAGGCGCCGAGATCGTGACGGTGTGGCCGCTACCGGCCCGGGACCAAGCTGCTGATCGCCACGACCGAAGGGCGCGGCTTCGTCGCGCCGTCCGAGGATGTCGCGGCCAATACGCGCAAGGGCACGCCAGGTGCTCAACGTCGACGCAAAGCACAAGGCCGTGCTCGCCATTCCGGCCGAAGGCGACCACGTCGCCATCGTCGGCGAGAACCGCAAGCTGCTCGTCTTCCCGCTCGACCAGATCCCGGAGATGGGCCGCGGCAAGGGCGTCCGCCTGCAGCGCTACAAGGACGGCGGCATGTCCGACGCCAAGGTCTTCAAGCTGGAGCGAGGGACTGACCTGGCTCGACACGTCCGGCCGCACCTGGACGGTTTCGGCCGCCGACCTCAAGGACTGGATCGGCAACCGCGGCAGAAGCCGGCCGCCTGCCGCCGAAAGGCTTCCCGAAGTCGAACATGTTCAGCGGCTGATACGCCGCTTGTGAGCGTCGCTTCCTGCCGCCTAAGCTCTCGCATCATGGTCGAATGCCGGAGATTGGACATGCTGTCGCACGTTTCACGCATGGCCGTGTCGGGTTGCTGTCGCGGGCCTGCTGTTTTCAGGCGGAGCGGCGCTGGCCGATGAGGTCGACATCGGCGCGATCTTCACCAAGGCCATGGCCGACCAGAAGGTCGGGTTGGCCAAGAAGACCAAGCCGGTGGATGGGCGTCCGACGGTCGTCGGAGAGATTGTCGTCACGGTGATCAAGGGCGAGGGCGTGGAGACGCGCAGCAAGCCTACGGAAGCGGGCGACGTGGTGGTGCGCAATCGCTGCCCGGAAACCGGCAACGAGGAATACGTCGTCAAGGCGGCCAAGATGAAGGATCGCTACGGTGATCCGAAGGGAAAGCCGGACGCGCAGGTTGGGTCGAATACGAGCCGAAGGGCGTCGAGATGCGCTATTTCGTGCTTGGGGAAAAGGACGGCCCTTGGTCGTTCCAGGCGCCTTGGGGCGAGGCGATGGTGGCCAAGGCCGGCGACGCCATCGTTCAGGATCCGAGCAATCCCAAGGACACCTACCGGGTAGCGGGCGCGTCGTTCCGCTGCACCTACAACATCGTCAAGGCGCCGTGAACCGGCTACTCGCATCGCTGCCATCCGTGCGGCAGCAGCCGCTCCTGCGGCGTGAAGCGGGCCTTGTAGGCCATCTTGTCCGAACCCTCGACCCAATAGCCGAGATAGACGTAGGGCAGGCCCATGCGCCTGGCGCGCTGCGATATGGTCGAGGATCATGAACGTGCCGAGGCTGCGCGCGGCCAGGTCCGGATCGAAGAACGAATAGACCATCGACAGACCGTCCGAGAGCACGTCGGTCAGCGCGGCGGCGATCAGGGACCCGTCGCCGCGGCCGGTGATGAAGCTGTCGGGGCCGCGCTGGCGATATTCGATGAGGCGGGTCTCGACATGGCTGTCCTCCACCATCATGGCGAAGTCGAGCGCCGTCATGTCGGCCATGCCGCCCTCGCCGTGGCGGGTGTCGAGATAGTGGCGGAACAGCGAGTACTGCTCGGAGGTCGGCGCGTTCGTGCCGCATCTCGCCGACGAGGTCGTCGTTCGCCTCCTGCACCCGGCGCATGTTGCGCGACGGCGCGAAGTCGTCGACCAGCACGCGCACCGACACGCAGGCGCGGCAGCCGTCGCAGGCGGGCCGGTAGGCGATGGTCTGCGACCGGCGGAAGCCGCCATGGGTCAGCACGTCGTTGAGCTCGCCCGCCCGCTTGCCGATCAGGTGCGTGAAGACCTTTCGCTCCTGCCGGCCCGGCAGGTAGGGGCACGGGTCGGCGCGGTCAGGTAGAACTGCGGCTGGTCGCGGGACTGGGTTGTCACCGGTCGTCCTCTGCGGCGCTGCAGCCGCTGGACAACAGGATAGCACCAGACGCGTACGGGCTCGACCCTCATAAGCGATAAGCCGCGACGCCGTGCGTGTGGTCACACGCGCCGGACGGCGATGAGCCCGGCCAGGAGGTCGTGGAGCAGGCGGCGGTCGTCGCGGAACAGGCCGAAGAGCAGGACCAGCGGCGTCAGCATCGAGACGCTGACATAGAAGAACACCGCATGGACGGCCGCCACGACGAAGGGCGCCGGTCTGGCCGTCGACATTCGCATCTCGACGCCGAACATGCGCATGCCGACGGTGCCGCGGCGCGGGCCCGAGACGTCAGGCCGCTGTAGAGCACGGCGACGATGGGAAAAGCGGCGCGATCAGCAGCCACGCGAGGCCGAAGGTCACGAAGCCGAGGATCGATCAGCACCGTCACGAAGATCGCCCAGAGCAGGACCGACGACGACGAGGTCGACGCAGAAGGCGCAGCATGCGCCCGCCGAGCACGCCGTGGTCGAAGCGTGGCAGGCGTAGCCCGGCGCGGCTCGACCGCTGGGTTCGGCAGCGGGGTAACGGATGGGATCTGGGACATGGCGGCCTCTCGTGACGTCGCGGTGCGGCTTCGCCGGATCGCGGACGCTTCGGTGCAAGATGTGGTGCGGCCGGCCCGCGGTTCAACCTTTGCCGTCAAACCTGCCGCGGCGCGTCGATTCGCTGCGGGTTCAGTCCGTCGGCCGCCAGCGCCGCTGAGCACGGCGCTGGTGTGCTCGGCCCCGCGCGTCTCGATGGTGAGGTCGAGCGACACGCCCTTGGCGGGCACGTCGAGGAACAGCCGGCCGTGCGACACCTCGAGGATGTTGGCGCCGAGTTCGCCGAGCCGCGAGGCGATCGAGCCGAGCAGGCCGGGACGGTCCGGCAGCGTGATGCGGAAGGACGACGATCCGCTGCTCGCGCTCCAGCGCGCGGACCATGATGGCAGCCAGCAGCCGCGCGTCGATGTTGCCGCCGCACAGGACGAGGCCGACCTTGCGGCCCGCGGAACCGTCGGGAAAGGCGAGCATGGCGGCGAGCCCGGCCGCGCCGGCGCCTTCGGCCATGGTCCGGGCCAGGGTGGCGTAGGCGTTGACGCCGCTCTCGATCGCCGCCTCGTCGACGAGCACGATCTCCTCGACGAGGTCGCGGACGATGGGCAGGGTCAGTGAGCCGACCGTCTTCACGGCGATGCCCTCGGCCAGCGTCGGCCCGCCGATCGGGCGGTCCTGCCGTCGATGGCGTTGACGAAGGACGGGATAGAGCGCCGCCTCCACGCCGACGATGCGGATGTCGGGCTTCACGTCGCGGGCGGCGACGGCCATGCCCGCGCACAGCCCGCCGCCGCCGATCGGGATGACGAGCGTGTCGAGGTCGGGCGCTTCGGCCAGCATTTCCAGCGCGACGGTGCCCTGGCCCGCCATGACGGCGGGGTCGTCATAGGGGTGGACGAGCACGAGGCCCTGCTCGGCGATGAGGTCCGTCGACCTTGTCCTGGGATTCGTAGAGCGTCTCGCCGTGCAGCACGACCGTGGCGCCGTGGGCGCGCGTGTTCTCCACCTTCACGAGCGGCGTGTCGGTCGGCATGACGATGGTGGCGGGGATGCCGAGCCGCGCGGCGTGGTAGGCGACGGCCTGGGCGTGGTTGCCGGCCGACATGGTGACGACGCCGACGCGGCCGCTCCTCCGGCGACAGGCTCGACAGCTTCACGAAGGCGCCGCGCTCCTTGAAGGAGCCGGTCGTCTGCATGTTCTCGTACTTGACGAAGATCTCGGCGCCGGTCGCGGCGGAGAGCCGCGGGGCGGGCAGCATCGGCGTGCGCTGGCACCTGGCCCTCGAGCAGGGTCGCGCGGCCCGCACGTGCGTCGATCGGTGATCCGTTATGCCGGAGGAGCTGCGTCATCGGAGTCTCCATCGAATGCCTGCGCCGGTTACCAGACGCGTCGCGGCAGCAGGTCGCCGAAGCCGAGCAGGCCGCCCGGGCGCAGGGCGAGCACGATCGACAGCAGGGCGTAGACGGCGATGTCGCGGACTCTCGATGGGCATCGTAGCCGACCACAGCGCTTCCGCCAGCCCGATCACGAGCCCGCCCAGCAAGGCCGCCGCCGACCGAGCCGATGCCGCCGACCACGGCCGCGACCAGCGCCTTCAGCCCGAGCGTCAGCCCGGCGCCGTAGCCGACGCCGCCGTAATAGGCGGTCATCGACGAAGCCCGCGAGCCCGGCCAGCGCCGAGGACAGGGCGAAGGTGCCGGCGAAGACCCGCCTGCGGTCGACGCCGAACAGCGCGGCCGTGCGGGATCGTCGGCATAGGCGCGCCACGCCGGCCGAAACGGCGTGCGCCGCATCAGGACGAGCAGCGCCAGCGCCCGCGACGAGCGCACGCCGCGGTCACGAGAGCGCCACGGGCGTGGCCGTCGTGACGAAGCTCCCGGCGCGCAGCAGCGCCATCGGCGCGTTGAGCACCGGCGGCACCCAGCGCAGGTCGCTGCCCTGGACGAGGCGCAGATATTCCGACAGCACGCAGCATCAGCCCGGTCGTGGCGATCAGCACGGGCAGGCCCGGTCCGCGTCAGACAGCGGGGCGACGACGAGCCGGCCGGCGACGCCGCCGTGGACGATCGCGGCGCAGCAGCGCCAGCACGCGCCCCATCGCGAGGCCGGCCAGCGGGTGCTGGATGCCGACCTGGAGCGCCAGCGTGACGCCGAGCAGCGCGCCATAGCCGCCGATGCGCCGCGAGTTCGCCGAAGCCGAACACGATGCGACCGACCAGGCCGTAGATCAGCGAATAGGCGGCCGCGAGCAGGCCGTAGACGCCGGCCTGCGGCAGGGCGGACAGGAATTGCTGCAGCCCGTAGGCGACGCCAGAGGGACCGTCGCCAGACCTCGCCGCGCCCGAGTTCGCCGGGATCCTCCAGGATGGACTCGGGCTCGCCAGGTAGAACCGCCGCAGGAACAGGAACGCAGCGTCGCCCATCCTGCCGTTCTCGTGCGAGACGGCAACCAGGTCCAGCCGTGCCCGCGAGAGGCCTCCTCCCGCGAAGCGGCATGCGACGAAGCGGGTGCGGGCTGGGGCTCCGGGCGGCGTCACGCGATAGACGACGCGCAGCGGTCGGGCGCGTCGCCGCGGCACGACGCGGATGATTGAGATGGCGCTGCCCGGCGGGTTCAGCGCCGGCGACGATCGTCCGGCAGATCCGCGCCTGGTCGGCGTCGATCAGCCGGGCGCAGCCGGCCACGACGGCGATCAGCAGCAAGAAAGGCAAGCCGAACCTGCGCAAGGCTGTCATGTCCGGCGCGCGACACTGGCCGCGCCGCATCGTCCCGCCTCAGGCCGCGCGCTTTCAGCTTCTCGGCCACGGCCGGGGCGAAATAGGTGAGGATGCCGTCGGCGCCGGCGCGCTTGAAGGCGAGCAGGCTCTCCATCATCGCCTTCTCGCCGTCGAGCCAGCCATTGTCGGCGGCGGCGCGGATCATCGCGTACTCGCCCGACACCTGGTAGGCGAAGGTCGGCACGGCGAAGGTCTCCTTCACCCGCCGGACGATGTCGAGATAGGGCATGCCGGGCTTGACCATGACCATGTCCGCGCCCTCCTCGATGTCGAGCGCGACCTCGCGGATCGCCTCGTCGCCGTTGGCGGGATCCATCTGGTAGGTGCGCTTGTCGCCCGTCAGGGTCGCGCTGCTGCCCACCGCGTCGCGGAACGGACCGTAGAAGGCCGAGGCGTACTTGGCGGCATAGGCCATGATCTGGACGTCGATGAAGCCGGCCGCGTCGAGCCCTGCGCGGATGGCGCCGATGCGGCCGTCCATCATGTCCGAGGGCGCGACGATGTCGGCAGCCGGCCTCGGCCTGGTTGATCGCCTGGCGCACCAGCACGGTCGACGCTCTCGTCGTTCAGGATCACACCGTCGTCGAGCAGGCCGTCATGGCCGTGGCTCGTGTAGGGATCGAGCGCGACGTCCGTGAGCACGCCGATCGAGGGCACGGCCTTCTTGATGGCGCGGCACGGCGCGGCAGACCAGATTGCCGGGGTTCAGCGCCTCGCGCCCGCCTTCGTCGCGCAGGCCCTTCTCGGTGTATGGGAAGCAGCGCGATGCAGGGAATTTCGAGCTTCGCGGCGCGCTCGGCCTCCCGGACGGCTTGATCGATGCGTGAGGCGGTCGACGCCGGGCATCGAGGGGATCGGCGTCCCGGCGATTCTCGCCGTCGACGACGAAGAGCGGCCAGATCAGGTCGTCGGCCGTCAGAGCATTCTCGCGGACAAGCCGGCGTGCCCACTCCGACTTGCGGTTGCGCCTGGGTCGGTGCGTCAGGTCGAGCCTGTCCGAACCGGCAGTCAAGGGCTGCTGAGCTGGTGCGCCCAGAAACGGGGTGACTCGCGACGACATCGCGGGCTCCTTCACAAAATGCCTCGGCAAGCGTGCCAAGGCCCTCCGCCTAGCACCGCCGCCACACCAACACCTAACATTGTTGTGCCCGCTTTCGAAAGCGTCAGCGAAATGGCTATGGGCGGCAACGCCCCCGGTTGGCGAACGCGTTGACGCACCGCCTCCACGCGGGCTAACTCGGCCCCCCTTCCATCCGCACCGCCGCCGGTTCGCGGCACTGGCGCGGCTTGGGTCTGGAGCGGATATCGCGATGACGACACTGGCTTCTTCGGACGAGGCGATCTGCGAGCGGATTGGGTCGGCCGGCCTGATCACTCTCAATCGACCTCAGGCCCTCAATGCCCTGACGCTCGGCATGGTCCGTACCATCGCCGCGGCCCTGGACAGGTGGGAGACCGATTCCGCCGTGACCCGCGTCGTCATCCGCGGGGCAGGGGACAGGGCATTCTGCGCGGGGGGCGATATCCGCCGCATCCATGACCTGGGCAGGGCCGGTCAACCGGCGGAGCCTCTTGCATTCTGGCGCGAGGAGTATGCGCTCAATATTCGCATCAAGCGCTATCCGAAGCCGTACGTCGCGCTGATGGACGGCATCGTGATGGGCGGCGGGGTCGGAATGTCGCTGCACGGCAGCCACCGCGTCGCGGGAGACCGCACGCTTTTCGCCATGCCGGAAGTGGGCATCGGGTTCTTCCCCGATGTCGGCGCGACGTACGCGCTGCCGCGCCTGCCGGGTTCGACAGGACTGTGGCTGGCGCTTAGCGGCGCCCGCATCAAGGCTGCCGACGTTCTGGCGCTCGGCCTCGCCACCCACTCCGTCCCGAGCGCGAAGATGGACGTGGTCCTCGAGATGGTGGCTGCAGGTGACGAGATCGACGCGCGCTCTGGCCGACCACGCAGCACCGGCCCAGCCTGCGCCTTGTGCGCGGGACCGTGCCGTCATCGACCATTGCTTTTCGGCCGGTAGCGTTGCGGCGATACTGTCCAGGCTCGACGCCGAAGCCGATAGCGGTTCGGAGTTCGCAGCCGAAACCGCCCGGACGATGCGGACCAAGTGTCCGACGAGCATGATGATCGCATTCGAGCAGATGCGGCGGGGAGTTCACCTCAGCTTCGAGGATGCGATGGCGCTGGAATTCCGCATCGTTTCGCGGATGCTCGACAATCCTGACTTCTACGAAGGTGTTCGAGCCGTCGTCATCGATAAGGACCAGAGCACCCAAATGGTCTCCGGCGACGATCGGCGAAGTGTCGGCCGAACGCGTGGCGCGCTTCTTCGAACCGGTCGACCACGAACTGACGGACGGAATCCGCGCATGATCGAGCCGACGCGAACGTCCACCCGATCTCTGCGCCAGGATGAACCTGAACGCGCCGTGGCATGGGACCGCGTCCTCGTCTGGTTCATGCGTTGTGTCGCGGCGATGTGGATCATCAAGGCGCTGGGGTCGTGGACGACGATTCTCGGAGTGGACGTGTTCGGTGGTCCAAGCTTTCAGGACATGCCCATCGGCATCAGAGCCATGGTTGTCGCATTCGCCGTGCTTGACCCGGTTGCCGCAGTTGGGCTTTGGCTCACCAGCACCTGGGGCGGCGTGATGTGGCTTCTTGCGGTCTTGAGCCACCTCCTCATTGCCGGCGTCCGTCCACAAGGCGCGTTCGTCAGCCCCGTCCTTGCGGCGGTGGAAGTGGCCCTGATCGTCCTCTACGTCGTGCTGTCGTGGCTCGCGTCGCGGGAGGCGTGACATCGCCGCTTTTCCCGCGAGGCCCGAACAGGTCGACAGGTTGTGATAGCTTCGATCCCTATCCATTCACGTGTTTCAAATTTGTTTAGGTAAAGAACCAGTTTCGATTCAGAGTCAATTCATCGAAAGAAGATGAACACTCGATTCATCCCGTTGTTTAAACTCGTCTTCATGGGCGTTGCTCTACTTATGAAAGGAACAAAAGCCGGATAAACGCGGCTAACAGGGTAGTGTTGTGAGGCAGAACATGAAGACCGCTCTTAAAACATTAGATCAGGTAGCCGATAAGGTCGAAGCTCCTGTAGTTAAGCCTTTGTATATCGAGGCGCTCACCTTGGTCGAACGGCTGCATCGCAGGTTGCTCGATGTCATCAAGGACGAATTCGATCGCCGCGGCCGCTCCGATGTGAACAGCGTGCAGGCGCTGCTCCTCTACAATATCGGCGACAAGGAACTCACCGCCGGCGAGCTGCGCACTCGCGGTTATTACCTCGGCTCAAATGTCTCCTACAATGTGAAGAAGCTGGTGGAGATGGGCTATCTCCATCATCAGAGGTCGCGGATCGACCGGCGTTCGGTTCGCATCAGCCTGACCGACGAGGGCCGCGAAGTTCACGAGATCGTGAAATCGCTTTACGACAAGCATGTTCGCACTGTCGAACAGATCGGCGGCATCACGCCTGACGACTTCAAGAACGTGAACACGGCGCTGGCCCGGCTCGAGCGCTTCTGGACCGACCATATCCGCTATCGCCTCTAAGGCGCAAAGCTCTGTCGTATCGATCCGGGCCGCTCATGCGTCCTGCATCGATGTGGCTCTCGGACCGGCCTTCTGCCGTAGATATTTGCCCTGATCCCCTCGGGGCCTCACCTCAGCCGGGCCTTTTGGCCCGGCTTTTTTGTGCGCCTGCCTGAAGCGGAGTTGGACGGAACAACCCGAGCCTGTGCGGCTGAAGCACCGAGGGGAGGGCGCGGTACAAACGCGCTGGTGCGCTCGGCATATGCGGCGAACCCCGGACGGGTAGAAAGCTGCTCCTCGAGCATCGGAATGCCCGATACCTTCACCAGGAGGAAGTGCAGGATCGCGGGGCCGAGCAGTGCGATGAAACTGCCGCTGAGAGCAAAGGCGAAGATCCCCAATCCCCACCAAACAGCCGCCTCCCCGAAGTAGTTAGGATGGCGCGACCAGGAAAACAGCCCCGTTGTCAGCAGTCGCCCGCGATTGGCAGGATCCCGCCGGAAGGCGGCCAACGCCGCGTCCGCTCTCCATTCCAGGACGAAGCCCATCGAAAAGACGGTGACGCCGATCGCAACCAGAATTGGGTCGATTGGTATGCTGGGCCCGGCAAATACCATGTGGATCGGCGCAGCGATGATCCAGAGGATCACCGCCTGCAGCATGAATACCATCCAGAAGCTCTTGTTTGGCCAGCCGGGCCCGTTGCGCTCCCGCATGAGCCTGTACCTGGCATCCTCGCCCCTGGCCGTGCGGTGGCGGTCCACCAAATGCCAGCCGAGGCGCAACGCCCAGGCAGTGACAAGGGCGATGAAGCCGAGGCGATAGCCGTCCCAGCGGCCACCGAACGCAAGCTCCAGCCATGCGATGACGGCGAACCCGAAGCCCCAATATAAGTCTACCACCCCACAATTGGTCTTTGCGATGCTGACCCGCCAAAGCGCGGCGAAGACCAGGATGGTGATGGCCAGCGAAACCGATGGCCAAAGAGCTTCGAAGCCGTCCAGCCCCCAAGAGAGTGTCATTGAAATCACATGTCCGTTCAGAAGAGGAGACGGGACGGGGGAATGCCTTATTATTGCCGCCGTGAGCGGTGCTTTTGCGCCCAGCGCCAATGTGGCTTGCTTGACAACGGATCATTTACCCTGATCTGCGAAGGATCAGGGCTAGTGCTCGCGTTCTAGACAACCGGTGATGATACGGACGATGACCCAGTTCAGATCGATGACCCGCCGCGAATTCGCAGTGCCGGTTCTTGCTTCGCTCTTCGCCGCCGCAACGGGCGCCCGCGCTCAGGACGCGTCGATGGGCGCGCAGGCGGAGTGGAAGCAGAACTATGACGGCGCTACCAACCTGAAGGTTGGGCGGTCTCTCATTCCGGTGCTGTCGCCGCTGACGCTGCAGGCGACCGAACAGATGGTCGATGTACTATCGCCAGCTCGTGTCTTCCGGCGGCTGGCCGCAGATGCCGCAGCAGGCACTGCGGCTCGGACAGAAGGGTCCCGGCGTCGTTGCCCTTCGTCGCAGGCTGGTCGCCTCCGGCGATCTCGACCCGGCGGCAGGCGCTTCGCAAGTCTACGACTCCTTCGTCGAAGGAGGCGTGAAGCGCTTTCAGGAGCGTCACGGCATCATCGCGACGGGCGTGCTGAACAATCGTCACGATCACGGCCATGAACGTTCCGGCCGAGGTGCGCCTGCGCCAGCTCGAGACGAACGTGGTGCGCCTGCGGTCCTATGCCGGCAATCTCGGCAACCGCTTTGTCGTCGCCAACATTCCTGCCGCGCTCGTCGAGACGGTCGAAGGCGGGCAGGTGATGACCCGCCACGCCGCCGGCGTCGGCAAGATCGACCGCCAGTCGCCGGTTCTGACGACGAGGGTGGTCGACATCAACTTCAATCCCTTCTGGACCGTGCCCGCATCGATCATCCGCAAGGATCTGATCCCCAAGATGCAGGCCGACCCGAACTACCTGACCGAAAACAAGATCCGCATCTTCAAGCAACCAGACCGACGAGCTTCGGCCCGAGCAGGTCAACTGGCGCTCGGACGAGGCGACCCGGTACATGTTCCGGCAGGATCCGGGCGGCGAGTTCAACTCGCTTGGCTTCGTGCGCATCAACATCCCAATCCCTATGGCGTGTACATGCATGACACGCCGTCCAAGGGCATTTTCGGCGACGATTTCCGCTTCGTGTCCTCGGGCTGCATGCGCGTGCAGAACGTGCGCGACTACATCACCTGGCTCTTAAGGATACGCCCGGCTGGACCCGCGAGCAGATCGACGCGGCGATCAAGCGCGGCCAGCGCGTCGACGCACGCCTTGCCCAGCCCGTGCCGGTCTACTGGGTCTACATCACGGCCTGGGCGACGCCCGATGGTCTCGTGCAGTTCCGCGACGACATCTACAATAAGGACGGCCTCGGCCCGATGCCGATGGCAGCCATGCAGCGTCCGGCAGGCGCTGACGACGAAGAGTAGGCTCGTCCAAGCTGGCAGTGGCTTGAACAGGCGGTGCGACCTCGCGCCGCCTGATTCCGTTGCGGATAGCCCTCACGACTGTTGGCCAGGCTGCGTGGCCATGCTATGGCACGGCTTGAGGGTGTGAGGCCCTCGACCCACAACATTTCGCGCCATTGCAGGATCGCGTTCGACAGATCAGACGCAGCGAGATTGTTTTTCAGAGGCTCTTTTGGCCCTTCGGGTCTGGAGGCACACAGCATGTCCGTCGGCGAAACGCGTGGCCAGAGCCACATGTCCAACAGCTTCTTTGCCGCCCCCTTGGCCGACCGCGATCCCGAGATCGCCGACGCCATCGCCAAGGAACTCGGCCGCCAGCGCGACGAGATCGAGCTGATCGCCTCCGAGAACATCGTCTCCCGCGCCGTGCTCGAGGCGCAGGGCTCGGTGATGACCAACAAGTACGCCGAGGGCTATCCCGGCCGGCGCTACTATGGCGGATGCCAGTTCGTCGACATCGCCGAAACGCTCGCCATCGAGCGCGCCTGCCGCCTGTTCGGCTGCGGTTTCGCCAACGTGCAGCCCAATTCCGGCTCGCAGGCCAACCAGGCCGTGTTCCTCGGCGCTGATGAAGCCCGGCGACACCTTCATGGGCCTCGATCTCGCCGCCGGCGGCCATCTCACGCACGGCGCGCCGCCCAACATGTCGGGCAAGTGGTTCAAGGTCGTAGCTATGGCGTGAAGCCGGAGGACCAGACGCGTCGACATGGACGGCTGTCGAACGCCTCGCGCACGAGCACAAGCCGAAGCTCATCATCGCCGGCGGCTCGGGCTATGCCCGCCACTGGGATTTCGCCCGGTTCCGCGAGATCTGCCGACGCGGTCGGCGCGTATCTTCATGGTCGACATGGCGCATTTCGCGGGGCTCGTGGCGGGCGGATCGCATCCCTCGCCGTTCCCGCACGCCCACGTCGTGACGTCGACGACCCACAAGACCCTGCGCGGCCCGCGCGGCGGCATCATCCTCACCGACGATCCGGAGATCGCCAAGAAGATGAACTCGGCCGTCTTCCCCGGCCTGCAGGGCGGACCGCTGATGCACGTCATCGCGGCGAAGGCGGTGGCCTTCGGCGAGGCGCTTACGCCGGAGTTCAAGCTCTACGCGCACGCCGTGGTCGACAACGCCAAGGCGCTGGCCGAGACGATCAGGGCGGCCGGCTACGCCATCGTCACCGGCGGCACGGACAACCACCTGATGCTGGTCGACCTGCAGGCCGAAGGGCCTCACCGGCAAGGCGGCCGAGGCCGCGCTCGGGCGCGCCCATATCACCTGCAACAAGAACGGCGTGCCGTTCGACACGGAGAAGCCGACGATCACCTCCGGCATCCGCCTTGGCTCGCCCGGCCGCGACGTCGCGCGGCTTCGGCGTGGCCGAGTTCAAGCGCGTCGGCGACCTCATCGTCGAGACGCTCGACGGGCTGGCCAAGAACGGCGAGGCGGCCAATCACGACGTCGAGGAGGCCGTGAAGGCCAAGGTTTCGCGAATTGACCCGGCGGTTCCCGATCTACTGATCGCGGGACGGCCGGCTCATCCGGCCTGAGGAGGAAAGCCGTTGCGCTGTCCCTATTGCGCGAGCCTCGACACGCAGGTGAAGGATTCGCGGCCCACGGACGACCATTCGGCCATCCGCCGGCGGCGCGTCTGCCCGGATTGCGGCGGGCGTTTCACGACGTTCGAGCGGGTGCAGCTGCGCGAACTCATGGTGGTGAAGCGCTCCGGCCGGCGCATCCCGTTCGATCGGGACAAGCTCGCTGCGCTCGGTCGAGATCGCGCTGCGCAAGCGGCCTGTCGATCCCGAGCGGGTCGAGCGCATGGTCAACGGCATCGTCCGCCAGCTCGAAAGCATGGGCGACGGAGAGGTTCCGAGCGCGACGATCGGCGAACTGGTCATGGAGGGGCTCAAGACCCTCGACGACGTCGCCTATGTCCGCTTCGCCTCCGTCTACCGCAATTTCCGCGAGGCGAAGGACTTCGAGGAGCTGATCGGCCAGCTGACCGCGGACGAGCCGGGCGAGGCGCTCGAGAAGCTGACGGCAAGCAAAGCCCGGAGCGAGGCCAAGGACGCGCCATGATGCGGGAGACCTCGTCGCCCGCGCCCATCCTGACTGCGCCCCCGGCGCAGCGGAGCGTCGACGAGCGCATGATGCGCCATGCCCTCGCGCTGGCGCGCCGCGGGCTCGGCAACACGTGGCCGAACCCGGCCGTCGGCGCGGTGATCTGGCGCATGACGCCAGAGGGCCCCGTGATAGTCGGGCGCGGTTTCACGCAGCCGGGCGGCCGTCCCCATGCCGAGACCGTGGCGCTGGCGCATGGCGGGGGAGGCGGCTCGCGGCGCCTCGATGGCGGTGACGCTGGAGCCGTGCTCCCATCACGGCAAGACGCCGCCCTGCGCCGACGCGATCTGTCACGCGGGTCTCGCGCGGGTGGTTTCCGCGATCGAGGATCCCGATCCCCGGGTCAATGGCCGCGGACATATCCATCTGCGCGCGCACGGCATCGAGGTCATGGTCGGACCGCTGGCGCGCGAGGCGCGGCTCGTCAATCTCGGCTTCATCCGCCGCATGGTCGATGGCCGCCCGCTGGTGACGCGTGAAGCTCGCCAGTACGGCGGACGGCTATGCGGGGCGGCTGAAGGCCGGAGCTCGGGCCGAGCGGCTTCTCATTACCGGGGCCGACGCGAACGCGCCGCGTGCACATGATGCGCGCCGCAGCACGACGCGGTGGTCGTCGGCATCGGCACGGTGCTGGCCGACGATCCGCTGCTCACCTGCCGCTTGCCCGGCCTGGAGCATCGCTCGCCGGTCCGCGTTGTGCTCGATACCAATTTGCGGATTCCGCTGGGATCGCAGTTGTTGAGGGGCGTGCGGGACGTCCCGGTCTGGGTGCTCTGCGCCGAGGATGCGCCCTATGATCGGGAAGCCATGCTGGTGAAGGCCGGCGTGGTCGTCGAGCGGGTCGCGCGGACCGATCCGGGCGGCGCTCTGGATCCCGAGGCAGCGCTGCAGCGTCGTGGCGAAGCTGCGGCGTCACGCGCGTTCTCTGCGAGGCCGGCCCGACGCTCGGCGAACGCACTCGCCGGAGCCGGCCTTGTCGACGCGGTCGTCCTGCTCACGTCGCCGCACGGTTCTGGGCGAGCCAGGCCTGCACGGCGCTTGGCCCGGCGCTTTCCGGCCTGATCGCCGACACCGCGCAGTTCGCCGCATCCGAAGCTCGCCCGCTGGGGCACGACCTCATGCAGGTCTTCACCAGGAGAAATCTGATGTTCACCGGGCATCGTCACGGATGTCGGCGCAGGTCGCCTCGGTCGAGCGACCACCAGGGCTCGCTGCGGCACATCCGCATCCATTCCAGCTATCCCGCGGAAAGCATCGCCCTGGGTGCATCCATCGCATGCTCGGGGCCCTGCCTGACCGTGACGGCGATCGGGCCCGCGCGACGGGCGGCGGCTCGCTGGTTCGAGGTCGATGCCGGCAGCCGAGACGCTGGCGCGCACCACCGTTGCTCCTGGGCGCCGGGCACGCGCTCAATCTGGAACGCTCGCTGAAAATCGGCGACGAGCTCGGCGGCCATCTCGTCTCAGGCCATGTCGACGGCGTGGCGGAGATCGTTGCGCGCGACGACGTGCACCGGGGCCGGACGCCTGGGGCGCCACGGCGCGCTTCACCATCCGCGTGCCCGCGCGAACTGGCCAAGTTCATCGCCGAGAAGGGCTCGGTCGCGCTCGACGGCACATCCCTGACGGTCAACACCGTGGAGCGCGACCTCTTCACCGTATTCCTCATTCCGCACACGCTCGCGGTGACGACCTGGGGCGCGATGCGGGCCGGAGACGAGCATCAACATCGAGGTCGACCAGATGGCCCGCTACGCCGCGCGCCTTGCGGAAGCGCGCGAGCAGGGCTACTGACGGCGCCTCAAGCCGCACAATTTTCGTTCGAAGGTTCCCATGGCCGCTCCCCGCCCGCCGCGCGACGTCGAGTCGCCTTCCCACCCAGGGCCGCGTCCTCATCGTCGAGGCCCGCTTCTACGACGATATCGCCGACGAGCTGCTGGCCGGCGCGAACGGCCGCGCTTGAGAGGGCGGAAGCCGCGATTTCGACGTGATCACCGTGCCCGGCGCGCTGGAGATCCCGGCTGCGATCGCCATCGCGCTCGATGCGGCGGAGCAGGCCGGCGACCCCTACGACGCGGTCGTGGCGCTGGGCTGCGTCATCCGCGGCGAGACGGGCCACTACGACATCGTGGCGGGCGAGAGCTCGCGCGCGCTGATGGACCTTGTCAGTGGCGCGCCGCATTCCGCTCGGCAACGGCATCCTCACCGTCGAGAACGAAGCGCAGGCCTGGGCGCGGGCCCGCGTCGGCGACATGAACAAGGGCGGCGGCGCGGCCGAGGCGGCGCTGGCCGTACTGCGGATCAAGCGTCGCGTAGCGGCGGGAAGGGTCTGACGATGTCGAGGAGCGAAAAGCGCTCCGCCGCGCGGCTGGCGGCGGTGCAGGCGCTCTACGAGATGGAGATGTCGGGCAAGGGCGTGCATCGACGCCGTGGCCGAGTTCGAGGCCCACTGGATGGGCCGGCCCGATCGACGGCGTCGAATTCAAGCCGGCCGAGGAAGCCGTTCTTCCGCGATCTCGTGGCTGGCGTCGTGCAGGAGCAGCGGCTCGTCGACCAGAAGGTCGACGCGGCGCTCGCCAAGGGCTGGCCGCTGAAGCGCGTCGAGGCCGTGCTGCGCGCCATCCTGCGCTGCGGGCGCCTATGAACTGCTCCGCCGGCCCGGACGTGCCGGCCCGCGTCGTCATCACCGAGTATGTCGACGTCGCGCATGCCTTCTATGACGGCGAGGAGCCGGGCATGGTCAACGCCGTGCTGGATGCCATCGGCCGTGAGACGCGCGCCGACGAACTGTCGAAGCGCGTCAGCTAGGCGAGCAGGCGAGGCGCGATCTCATGGCACCCCGCCCCAGCGAAGACGATCTGATCGCCCGGTATTTCCGCCCGCTGGCCGGGGAGGGCGCTCGGGACCTCCTCGACGATGCGGCCAGCATCCGCCCGCCGCCCGGCTGCGATCTCGTCCTCACCACCGACGCGCTCGTCGGCGGCGTGCACTTCTTCCCCGACGATCCTGCCGACGCCATCGCCTGGAAGGCGCTGGCGGTGAACCTCTCCGATCTCGCCGCGAAAGGCGCCGACGCCGCTTGGCTTCCTGCTGTCGCTCGCCTTGCCGCAGGACTGGACGGACGGACTGGCTGGCGGACTTTTGCGAGGGCCTCCGGCGCATGTGCCCAGGCCGGCTGCTGCCCGCTGCTCGGTGGCGACACCGTCATGACGCCCGGCCCGTTGACGCTGTCCATCACGGCGATCGGCACCGTTCCGGCAGGGCGGAATGGTTCTGCGAACCGGCGCGCGGCCCGGCGACATGATCTTCGTTTCCGGCACGATCGGCGATGCCGCATTGGGCCTGCGGCTGCAGGCTGGAAGCCGGTTCGGCGTGGGCCGCACGAACTCGAGCCTGCTCATCGCGCCCACCTGCTCGAGCGCTACCTGCGCCCCCAACCCCGCCTCGGCCTCGCTCCCGCGTTGCTGGCTCACGCCAATGGCGCGATGGATGTGTCCGACGGTCTCGTCGGCGACGCGGTGAAGATGGCGAAGGCGTCCGGCGTCGGCGTACAGGTGGACCTGGACCGGGTGAAACTTTCGGAAGCAGCCCGGGCCATCGCTGCATGGCTCCCCAGACTTCCTGAATGTTGCGGTGACGGGCGGAGATGACTACGAGGTTCTTTGTACGGTACCGCCGAACTCAGCAGCGGCATTCCGCGCCGATGCTGAAGCCGCTGGAATCGACGTCACTCCGATCGGGGTGGTGACTCCGAGCGCCGGCACGGCGGAATTCCACCTTGGCGGTAGACCCGTGACATTCGATCGAGGGTCTTTCAGCCATTTCTAGGATCATTCGATGAGTGAGGCCGAAGCGCTGCCCCTTACCGCGGCCACGGGTGATCGTCTCGCAAGGCGCAATGTGCTCGTGCTCGCAGCGGCGGGCGCGCTTGCCGGTGCGAACGCGTCAGTTATATTTGCGACCGGCGCGATCGTCGGCTCGATGCTGGCGCCCGACCCCGGGCTGGCGACGCTGCCGATTTCCGTCTTCGTGGTTGGGATGGCCGCTGGAACGCTGCCCGCCGGCATGATCGCCAGGCGTTGGGGACGACGGCCTGCCTTCATCATCGGCGCTGGCTGCGGCGTGCTGATGGGCGTGCTCGGCTGCCTGGCGACGCTCTGGAGTTCATTCGCACTTTTCTAGCGTGAGCACATTCTTTGGCGGGCTCTATGCCGCGGTCACGCAGTCCTATCGATTTGCGGCGGCCGATACGGCCAGCGAGGCGTTCAAGCCCAAGGCGATCTCCTGGGTACTGGCGGGCGGAATCGCGGCCGGCTTCCTCGGTCCGCAACTCGTCCAGTTCACCATGGACCTTTGGGCGCCCTACCTGTTTGCGGCGAGCTACGCGGCACAGGCCCTCGTGGCCCTCGTTGCGATGGCCGTGCTGTCGCAGGTCGACATCCCCAAGCCGCCGCCCGCCTCGTTAGGCACCGGCCGAGCGCTCATGACGATCGTCAGGCAGCCGAGATTCGCCACGGCGATGGTCTGCGGATTGGTCAGCTACGCGCTCATGAACTTCGTGATGACGTCTGCGCCGCTGGCCATGCGCCTCTGCGGCCATTCGATCAGCAACTCGAACCTCGCCATCCAGTGGCATGTGATCGCGATGTATGCCCCCAGTTTCGTGACAGGCACGCTGATCGTCAGGTTTGGCGCGCCTGCAGTGATCGGAGCGGGGCTTGCGCTCACGGCGGCGGCCGCCGTCGTCGGGCTGATGGGCATCACCGTCGCGCATTTCTGGATCGCGATGATCCTTCTCGGTGTCGGTTGGAACTTCGGCTTTGTCGGCGCATCGACGATGGTGGCGCAGAGCTGCGAGCCGTCCGAACGCAACAAGGCGCAGGCTTTCAACGATTTCACGATCTTCGGCATCATGGCCCTCGGCTCGTTCTCGTCCGGGCAAATCCTGGTGCGGGTCGGCTGGGACATGGTCAACAATGTGGTGTTCCCGCCCGTCGTCGTGGCGTTGATTTCGCTTTTGTCTTTACCGAGGCTGGCGCAACCGTCAGGCGTCACCTGGCCTAAATCGAACAAAATCGCTCAGATCCGGTTCAAAAGCGTGATCGGCTGAAAGTCCTGTTTGCGTCGCGCCCCAATTTTGGCACGACTGTGGCGCCCCAAAGTCGAGGGTGTCTTAAAGACTGACGTTACTGCCGGGCCCGTTGGTCCGGTGCGGCCGGGGACTCTGACAAGGACGGCAACATGATTTGGCTGATTATTCTGGGCGGTCTGCTGTCGATCGCCTATGGCGCCTGGGCCATCGCGGACGTGAACAGCCGCGACGCGGGCAACCAGCGCATGCAGGAGATCGCCGCGGCGATCGCCGAAGGCGCGCAGGCCTATCTCAAGCGCCAGTACATCGACCATCGCATCGTCGGCGTCGTCCTCTTCGTCGTCATCGTCTGGCTGCTCGGGCTGCCCGGTCGCCATCGGCTTCCTGATCGGCGCGGTCCTGTCGGGCGCCGCCGGCTTCATCGGCATGAACGTCTCGGTCCGCGCCAACGTGCGCACCGCGCAGGCGGCGTCCCAGTCCCTGGCCGCCGGCCTCGACGTCGCCTTCAAGGCGGGCGCGGTCACCGGCATGCTCGTGGCCGGCCTCGCCCTGCTCGGCGTCGCCGTCTACTACTGGGTCCTCACCGGTCCGATGGGCATGGCTCCGGCCAGCCGCGAGGTCATCGACGCGCTGGTCGCGCTCGGCTTCGGCGCCTCGCTGATCTCGATCTTCGCCCGTCTCGGCGGCGGCATCTTCACCAAGGGCGCCGACGTCGGCGCCGACCTCGTCGGCAAGGTCGAGGCCGGCATTCCCGAGGACGATCCGCGCAACCCCGCCACGATCGCCGACAACGTCGGCGACAACGTGGGCGACTGCGCCGGCATGGCGGCCGACCTGTTCGAGACCTACGCGGTGACCGTGGTCGCCACCATGGTGCTCGCCGCCATCTTCTTCGGCGGCACAGGCGGTCCTCGCCTCCGCGATGCTCTACCCGCTCGCGATCTGCGCGGTCTGCATCGTCACCTCGATCGTCGGCACCTTCTTCGTCAAGCTCGGCGCCAACAACTCGATCATGGGCGCGCTCTACAAGGGCCTGTGGGTCGACCTCGCTGCTCTCCGTCGTCGGCCTTGCGCTCGCGACCTCGGGCACGGTCGGCTTCGGCGAAGTGGCGGTCGTGAAGGCGATTGGCGGCGACATCGTCGTCAACGGCACCAGCCTCTTCATCTGCGGCATCGTCGGCCTCATCGTCACCGGCCTGATCGTCTGGATCACCGAGTACTACACCGGCACGGGCAAGCGCCCGGTCGTCTCGATCGCGCAGGCTTCGGTCACCGGCCACGGCACCAACGTCATCCAGGGCCTCGCGGTCTCGCTCGAATCGACGGCGCTGCCGGCCATCGTCATCGTCGGCGGCATCATCTCCACCTACCAGCTCGCCGGCCTGTTCGGCACGGCCATCGCCGTGACCACCATGCTCGGCCTCGCCGGCATGATCGTCGCGCTCGACGCCTTCGGCCCGGTGACCGACAACGCCGGCGGCATCGCCGAAATGGCGGGCCTGCCCAAGGAAGTCCGCCACTCGACCGACGCGCTCGACGCGGTCGGCAACACCACCAAGGCCGTCACCAAGGGCTACGCGATCGGCTCGGCCGGTCTCGGCGCGCTGGTGCTGTTCGCGGCCTACAGCTACGACCTGCAGTACTTCGCCGCCGAGGCGAACAAGGCGGGTTCGACGCTGTATCCGTACTTCAAGGGCATGGGCGCGGTCTCGTTCGACCTCTCCAACCCCTATGTCGTCGCCGGCCTGATCTTCGGCGGCCTCATCCCCTACCTGTTCGGCGGCATCGCCATGACGGCCGTCGGGCCGCGCGGCCGGCTCGGTCGTGGAGGAGGTGCGCCGCCAGTTCAAGGAGAAGCCCGGCATCATGGAGGGCACGGAGAAGCCCGACTATGCCCGCGCCGTCGACATGCTGACCAAGGCGGCGATCAAGGAGATGATCATCCCCTCGCTGCTGCCGGTGCTGGCGCCGCTCGTCGTCTATTTCGGCGTGCTCGCCATCTCCGGCTCGAAGGCCTCGGCCTTCGCGGCGCTCGGCGCCTCGCTGCTCGGCGTGATCGTCAACGGCCTCTTCGTCGCCATCTCGATGACCTCGGGCGGCGGCGCCTGGGACAACGCCAAGAAGTCCTTCGAGGACGGCTTCGTCGACAAGGACGGCGTCAAGCACCTGAAGGGCTCCGAGGCGCACAAGGCCTCGGTGACCGGCGACACCGTCGGCGACCCCTACAAGGACACCGCCGGCCCGGCCGTGAACCCGGCGATCAAGATCACCAACATCGTGGCCCTGCTGCTGCTGGCCGTGCTCGCGCACATCGGCTAAGGCGCTCGGGCCACCGGCTCCGGAATGAAGAAAGCCCGCGGCTCACGCCGCGGGCTTTTTGCTGTCCAGGCGATGGCGCAGCGGACGGATCGCTGCTTCCTCAAGCGTTAGCTGCCGAGCCCCGCGCCGCGGATGAGCTGGCGCACGAGAGAGAGTTCGGTGCCGCCGGTGGGCGTAGTGCGGCTGATGAAGTCGAACAGAACGCCGTCCTGCAGGCCGTAACTGGCGACGCGCTCGACCTTCATGTTCTTGTTGAAGTCGACCGCCAGAACGCGCTGGTCGACGATGGTGGGCTTCATGAACTTCAGCCGCTGCGTCGTCGTCTGGCTGATGTAGTACCAGGTCTGGTTGCCGACGGTGGAGACGGTGGAGGGCGTGCCCATCGTCTGCAGAACCTTCTGCGCGTCGGTGCCCGGCTTGACCTCGGCCAGGGCCTTCTCGTCCAGAATGTAGCCGCTTGGTCACCGGCTCACTGCTGCAGGCCGCCAGACCCGACGTGATCGCCAGGGCGGCTACGGCGGAGAGGGCGAACTTACGAAATCCGGAGGTTTGACGAGACGCCTCGCGACGCGGCATGCGACACTCCCTGTAAAGGAAAACCGACCGGTCCGCGCAGAAGCCGCGGACGATTTCTCTTGCGAGCACCGGCATCGATGCCGTAACCCGCGACCATGGAAATGCAAGGAGCGGCCCGACGGAGCGCACGGCCCAGCCCGGCACGGTGCAGGATCCATGATTTTCGGACCCGTTCAAGCGCCGCGACCGCAACGCCGCCATCGTCGAGCGGCTCTATCAGCGCCTGTCGCGATGCGTCGCGCGAGCCGGCCTTCTATCGCGATCTCGGCGTGCCCGACACGGTCGAAGGCCGCTTCGACAGATGTGATCCTGCACGCGTTCCTGGTGCTGCGGCGGCTGCGGGCGCTCCCCGATCCCGCCGGTGAACTCGCGCAGGACCTCGTGGACGCGATCTTCGCCTATTTCGATTCGGCCCTGCGCGAACTCGGGCGTCGGCGACATCTCCGTGCCCAAGCGCATGAAGACGCTCGCGTCCGCCTTCTATGGCCGGACAAAGGCCTATGAGGAGGCGATGGCAGCGAAGATGCCCTCGCTGGCAGCGCTGGAGCTCAACGTCTTCAACCGTTCGGTAGCCGTTCCGGATGCGCCGCGCCTCGTCGCCGCCTATATGCGGAGCGCGGCCGCCTTGCTTCAAAGCTACACGTTCGCCGATTTCGTCGCCGCAAGGATCGAATTCCCCGCACTGCCGCCGGAGAACAGCCTATGACCGATCGCGGTAAACCTGCGCCAAGGAAGCATGTTTCTGGAAAAGGCGCTGCCGTCAGCGTGAGCCCAGACGGCCTCTGATCCCGGTCCTCGTCCCGCTCCGTCAAGGTGGATGACATGCCAGGCGGGCAGATCGAGGTGACAGTCGAAGCCAATCCGGAGGAACGAGCAGCGCTCGCGGCCGAGTTTGGCCTCGCCGGTATCGACAGGCTTGTCGGCCGTTACGATGTGGTGCGCAAGGGTCGCTATGTGGAAGTGACGGGCGAGGTCGAGGCCACGATCGAGCAGACCTGCGTGGTGACGCTGGAGCCGTTCGTGTCGACCGTAAGGAACCGGTCGACGCTGCGCTACACCGAGCCGCCGCTTCAGCGACGAAGCCGACGCCGGCGGGGAGGAGCAGAAGTCGATCTCGATGCGCCCGATCCCATCGTGAACGGCCGAATCGACCTCGGCGTGCTGACCGCCGAGTTCCTGGCGCTCGGCCTCGACCCCTATCCACGCAAGCCCGGCGTTGCATTCACTCCCTTGCTGGAGAGCGAACCGGAGCCGTCTCCCTTCGCAAGCCCTGCGTCGCTGAAGTCAAAGCTGGATGACTGAGGACAGCAGCGAAATCCTGTTGCCTCGCACAATCGGCTCCGCTATTGTCCGCCGTCCATCGCGGGGGCCGGCTGTCCGCGCAGCACCATTTTGCCCAGAAGGCAGTTGTCGATCCGCCATGACCCGCAAGGTGAGAATCTCTCTCGACGCCATGGGCGGCGACCACGGGCCCGCCGTGGTCATCCCGGGCGCCGCGATCGCGCTGGAGCGCCATCCCGACAGCACCTTCGTGATCCACGGCCATGAGGCCGAGTGCCTTCCGCTGCTGGACCAGCATCCAGCGCTCAAGGCCGTCACCACGTTTCACCACACCGACGTCGCCGTGCGCATGGACGACAAGCCGAGCCAGGCGCTTGCGGCAAGGACGGCGGAAGTCGTCCATGTGGCGCGCCATCGAACTCGGTGAAGAAGGGCGAGGCCGACGTCGCGGTGTCCGCCGGCAACACCGGCGCGCTGATGGCGATGTCGAAGTTCTGCCTGCGCACCATGGCGCATGTCGACCGTCCCGCCATCGCCGCGATCTGGCCGACCATGCGCGGCGAGAGCATCGTCCTCGATGTCGGCGCCACCATCGGCGCGGATGCGCGCCACCTCGTCGACCTCGCGATCATGGGCTCGGCCATGGCGCGAGATCGTCTTCGACATCGACAAGCCGACCGTTGGCCTGCTGAATGTCGGCGTCGAGGAGATCAAGGGCGTCGAGGAGGTGAAGACCGCCGGGCGCATGCTGCAGCGAAGCCGACCTTCCGCATCTTGCCTATGCCGGCTTCGTCGAGGGCGACGACATCGGCAAGGGCACGGTCGACGTGGTCGTCACCGAGGGCTTCGCCGGCAACATCGCGCTCAAGACGGCCGAGGGCACCGCCAAGCAGATCGCCGCCTATCTGCGCGCCGCCATGAGCCGCACGCTGATGGCGAAGATCGGCTATCTCTTCGCCAAGGGCGCCTTCGACGCGCTGCGCGACAAGATGGACCCGCGCAAGGTCAATGGCGGCGTGTTCCTCGGGCTCGACGGCATCGTCATCAAGAGCCATGGCGGCACCGACCCGACGGGCTTCGCCGCCGCCATCGACCTCGCCTACGACATGGTCGAGCACGACTCTGATGGCCAAGATTCGCGACAGCCTCGACGCCAACTTCCCGGCTGCCGCCCCAGATGCGGCCGAAGCCGGACCGGAGACGCATCGTGACGCAAGTTGCGCTCCGTCGTCCTCGGCTGCGGGCATTACCTGCCCGAGCGCGTCGCTGACCAACGCCGAACTCGCACAGACGGTCGACACCTCCGACGAGTGGATCGTCGAGCGCACCGGCATCCGCGAGCGCCACATCGCGCCGAGGGGGAGACGACCTCCGTCCTCGCGACACGCGCGGCGCGCGCGGCGCTCGCCGATGCCGGCGTCGATGCCTCGACGCATCGACCTCATCATCGTCGCCACCGCGACGCCCGACTACACCTTCCCGGCCACGCGCCACGCAGGTGCAGGCCGCGCTCGGCATCACGCACGGGCGCCGCCTTCGACCTGCAGGCCGTCTGCTCGGGCTTCGTCTTCGCCCTGACGACGGCCGACAAGTTCCTGACCTCCGGCTCGCACAAGCGCGCGCTGGTGATCGGCGCCGAGACCTTCTCGCGCATCCTCGACTGGAGGACCGCACCACCTGCGTCCTCTTCGGCGACGGCGCCGGGGCCGTCGTGCTGGAGGCGCAGCCGAGGGCGAGGGGACGATCGCAGACCGCGGCGTGCTGTCGCTCGCATCTGCGCTCGGACGGCCGGCATCTCGACAAGCTCTATGTCGATGGCGGTCCCTCCACGACGGGCACGACCGGCCATCTCCGCATGGAGGGCCAGGAGGTGTTCCGCCACGCGGTGACCTTCCTCGCCGACGTGATCGAGGAGGCGTTCCGCGCCACCGGACTGCACGGCGGCCGACATCGACTGGTTCGTGCCGCACCAGGCCAACCGGCGCATCATCGACGCCACCGCACGCAAGCTTGGCATCGATCCGGCCAAGGTCGTGATGACGGTCGGCGAGCACGGCAACACCTCCGCCGCCTCGATCCCGCTCGCCCTTTCGGTCGCCCGCCAGGACGGCCGGATCAAGCCGGGCCAACTGGTGCTTGTCGAGGCGATGGGCGGCGGCTTCACCTGGGGCTCGGCGCTGATCCGCTGGTACGGCCGGATAAGATCGCGTTGACCGGGGAAGCGACGCCGAATACGCTGATTTTCAGCTTTCTAGGGTAATTTGTTCGGCGGGTTGATTCCGCGCTGGGCTTGCAGGTGCGAGTGGGGGGCAACGTGGCTGAGCGCACGATCACGCGCGCGGAACTGAGCGAGGCCGTCTACCAGCGGGTCGGCCTGTCGCGCACGGAATCGGCAGCCCTCGTCGAACTCGTTCTGAAGGAATTGTCCGATTGCCTTGCCACAGGGCGAGACCGTGAAGTTGTCCTCCTTCGGATCCTTCGTCGTGCGCTCGAAGGGCGAGCGGGTCGGCCGCAATCCCGAAGACGGGCGTCGAGGTGCCGATCGAGCCGCGGCGGGTCATGGTGTTCAAGCCGTCCAATATCCTGAAGGCCCGAATCAACGGCTTGGACGAGCTGACAGAGGATTGACGCTGCGAACAGGATCGCGCCCGGTTCAGGTCGGTGAGCCTGGCGGCAGGCTCGAACACATCGAGAGGCGGCGCTATGGACAAGAGCCCCGACGCTTTCCGGACGATCAGCGAGGTCGCCGACGATCTCGACCTTCCCCAGCATGTGCTGCGCTTCTGGGAGACGCGCTTCACCCAGATCAGGCCGCTGAAGCGTGGCGGCGGCCGGCGCTATTACCGGCCCGACGATGTCGACCTGCTGCGCGGCATCCGCCACCTGCTCTACGGCCAGGGCTACACGATCCGGGGCGTGCAGCGCATCCTGAAGGAGCAGGGGCTCAGGCCGTGCAGTCGCTGGGGCGCGGAGAAATCACCGTGCCGCCGCCGCCGTCTGACGCCGACCTCGGGCCGAGGACGATGTCGGCGAGGGCGTCGCCCTCGATGAGCAGGACGAGGCGCCAGACGAGCGTACCCCGCGCGCCTTGCAGGGTCCGCAGCAATCGGCTCTGCCGCTGGGTGACGACGCGGCATACGCGCCTACTGCCCCACATCGCCCGCAGCGTCCGGCCTATGCCGAAGCGCACCTGCCGCAGGACGCCGTGCGACGTCTGGGAAATGCCCTTGCCGAGCTTGAGGAGTGCCGTCGGCTGCTGTCCGCCGCTCGCGGCCTCGGCTCGGGCGAAGCGGAGCCTGCCTGATCCTGGGTAGATTGACGCCGTGCCCTGCCGGACGCGAAGCAGTCCGGCAATCGAGACCTGTGCTCAGCCGATCTCGACGACCATGCGGCCGCGAACTTCGCCTGCCATGATCTTCCGGCCAGCTTCGATGACGCCCTCGAGCGGAACCGTCGTCGTGATCGCGGCCAGCTTGTCGCGGTCGAGTTCACGGCGAGAGCAGTCCCCAGGCCTCAAGCCGCCGCGCCTTGGCCGCCATGACGCTGTCCACGCCGAGCAGCGACACGCCGCGCAGGATGAAGGGCGCGACGGAAGAGGGCAGGTCCATGCCCTGTGCGAGCCCGCATGCCGCGATCGCGCCGTTGTAGCGCGTCATGGCCAGAAGATTGGCCAGCGTGTGAGAGCCGACGCTATCGACGCCAGCCGCCCAGCGCTCCTTGCGCGAGCGGCTTGGCCGGGCCGGACAGCTCGTTGCGGTCGATGATTTCGGCCGCGCCAAGGCCTTTCAGGTAGTCGGCCTCCTGCGGCGCGCCCGGTCGAGGCGATGACATGCCAGCCGCGCTTCGCGAGCAGCGCGATCGCAACCGAACCGACGCCGCCGGCCGCGCCGGTCACGACGACAGGGCCGCGATCCGGCGTCAGACCGTGCCTTTCCAGCGCGATTACGGCCAAGGCGGCCGTGTAGCCGGCCGTGCCGATCGCCATGGCCTGCGCCGCGCTCAGGCCTTCGGGCTGCGGAATCAGCCAATCGCCCTTCACTCGCGCCCGCTGAGCGTAGCCGCCGAGATGCGTCTCGCCGACGCCCCAGCCGTTCAGCACCACCGCGTCGCCGGGCTTGCAGTCGGGATGCGAGGACGCCTCCACCGTGCCGGCGAAATCGATGCCGGGGATCATCGGGAAACGGCGCACGACGGGGGCCTTGCCGGTGATGGCGAGGCCGTCCTTGTAGTTGACTGTCGAGTGCGTCACGCGGACGGTGACGTCGCCGTCCATCAGCTCGCTCGTCGTCGAAATCGCGGATCTCGCAGCTATAGCCCTGCTCGTTCTTGTCGACGACGACCGCCTTGAACATACCCATCGCAATCTCCGATCGTCGTGTTTATCCCGGTTGTGGCGCAGCCGGCGCCGGCCGGCAAGGGCGCGGCGCATTCCGGTCAGGCCGTCGCCGGCTGCATGCGTACCACGGCATTTTCCCGGATCGGCAGGTTGATCAGGGCGGAGATGATCCCGAATGCGATCGAGAGCCACCAGATGATCATGTAGGAGCCCGTGCTCTCATAGAGGATGCCGCCCAGCAAGACGCCGAGGAATCCGCCGACCTGATGCGAGAAGAAGGCGAAGCCGTAGAGCATGGACATGTACCGCGTGCCGAACATCTGGGCGATGAGGCTCGACGTCGGCGGGATGGTGGACAGCCAAAGCAATCCCATCGCAGCGCCGAACCCGATTGCAGTCGCGGGGGAGGGCGGAAGCATGATGAAGATCAGGATGGCGATCGAGCGGCCGAGATAGATGCCGGACAGGATGCAGCGCTTCGGCATCCGGCTGCAGAGCCAGCCCGAGCTGAGCGAGCCCACCGCATTCGCGAGGCCGATGACTGCCAGCGTCCAGCCGCCGACCCAGGCCGGAAGGCCGAGATCGCGCAGATAGGCCGGCATATGCGTGGTGATGAAGGCGAGATGGAACCCGCAGGTGAAGAAGCCGATGATCAGCAGGTACGTAGCTGCGGTGGCGGAAGGCCTCGCCCAATGCCTGCGGGATCGATTGCGGCAGGTTCGGCCTTCGCCGGCTCCGAACGGGTGCCGCGCGTCGCGAGAGTGACGGAAAGCGGGATCACCAGCAGGAGCACCCCGGAAAAGATCAGCGCCGTCTGCTGCCAGCCGAAACTTTCGATCAGCATGCTTCCGATCGGCGGAAACAGGAACTGGCCGAGCGAACCGGCCGCCGTGCCCGCGCCGAATGCCATCCCACGCCAGCTCTCCGGCAGCAGCTTGCCGAATGCACCGAGCACGAGATTGAACGAGCGCCCGAGAGGCCGAAGCCAACCAGCACGCCCATACCCAGCGTCATCACGCCCGGGGTCACTGCGTAGGCCATCACGACCTGGCCCGCGGCATACAGCAGCGTCCCCGACCATGAGCACGCGGACGGTGCCGAAGCGATCCGCGACGGCGCCGGCGAACGGCTGGCCGACGCCCCAGAGCAGGTTCTGAATGGCGATGGCGAGCGAAAAGACCTCCCGGCTCCAGCCATACTCCTGGCTCATCGGGATCTGGAACAGGCCCACCGCAGAGCGCGGACCGAAAGTGATGATTGCGCAAAGACATCCGCAAACGAGAATGATTTCAGGCGAAAAACGGCTCAGGCGCGATTGTGCAGGCGAAGTCATGGGGCATGCGTCCAAGTTGGGGAGGCGGGGGAGGGCTTATCGGCAAAGGGAAGGCTAGCGAAGCGATCTCGCTTCGACCAACCAAAGCTTGTGATCAGGCCAATCGCGAAAGGCGATCGGTGACACCGGGTTCAGATCGAGCTTTGGGCGCATCGAGCACGAGGCAAGTCGTTGTGCCGTGGGCAAGCAGGCGTCCCCTGGAATCGAGGAGGCGGCCCTCGCTGGTTCCGATCCTGCCGCCGACATTGATGACTTTCCCTTCTGCCCGCACAGGTCCGGTAGAGGCCGAGATCGGCCGGTCGAAATTCACCTTGATCTCTACGCTGGTATAAACCTGCCCGGCCTTCAGCGTGGAATGCACGGCGCAGGCCATCACCGTGTCGAGGATCATCGCGGTCCAGCCGCCATGAACCGTGCCGAGCGGATTGTAGAACGCCTCGGAGGGAATGCCTTCGAACACCACCGCGCCGAGTTCCGCGCTCAGCATTCTGATGCCAGCCGTTTGGCTGAACGGGGGAGCGGGCATTTCGCCGGCCATCATGGCCTGGAAGAAGGCGAGGCCATCCATACCGCCGAGTTCATGCATGGGAACGATCCCGAGCACGGCATTGGGCGGGGCTGCTGGGGCATTCATGGCTTTGATCCTTTCGGCGTGCGGGGGCGAGCCGAGGCGGGGGAATGATCGGTTGACGCAAGTGCTTCAGCCGTGCGCCGCAAGCGGGTCAGCGTTCGGCCGATTTCGGCGGCGTCCTCTGGACCGAGGGCGCTGGTGAATGCCTGCTGCGCCTGCAGCCAAAGTGGGCGTGCCTGATCGAACGCAGCCTCTCCCTCCGGCGTCAGGCGGTAGCGCTTCCCCCGGCCTGTGCCGGCAGTTCCGCGCTCCACCGGAACAACGAGCCCTGCGGCTTCCAACTGCGCGAGATTGCGCAGCAACGTCGTCCGCTCAAGGGCCAGGCTGCCCGCCACGTCGGAGAGGGAGGCGTAGGATCCGAGCTTGATAGTCGACAGCAGCGAAAATTGGGTGACCGGCAGGCCTGCTTCACGAAGGAAAGCATTGTAGGCGCGGGTGACCGCGCGGGTCGCCATCAGGCTTGCACGGGCGAGGCAGCGCGGCAGATCCACTTGTGCGTCGGCGGGCGGCGCCGATGCCGCGCGGAGATTTGGGTCACCGCTCGTCACTGAGCTTGGCTTCCCGCGCTGGATGGATGTTGCAGGGCCGGTTTTCGTCATTATGTGTAGTTACACATATTGCCTTGCGCGCCGCAATTCGTCTCGTGCATGACACCTCTGATGACGCCGCGGGACGAGCATGAAAATCCTTTCTCCGCACCCCTTTCAATCGGCTGGAGGGAGCCTATAATACTTTTGCTCACATTGAGCATATGAGTGCCGGCAAGGGTCGTCCTGCCGGATCATTTTGTCCCCTCTTATGCTCAAAGTGAGCATTACGGAGGTCGCCATGTCCGGACTTCACGTCGACTCCAGCGCTCTGGCCGGCATTGTTCCGCCACCGCCGCAGACGCCCGCCCAGAAGCGCTACGGCGTGCTGCCGATGCCGTCGATCGCCTGGACCCCGAAGTAGAGAAGGCGACCGCCCACCTTTACGACAAGGTCAAGGATGTCATTCCATCCGTCGAATGGCCCTTCTTCGCGCCCTACGTGAAGGCGATCAACGAATTGAAGGCCCAGCGCGGCGCGGTCATCCTCGCCCACAACTACCAGACGCCCGAGATCTTCCACTGCGTTGCGGACGTCGTCGGCGACAGCCTGCAGCTCGCGCGCCTTGCGGCCAAGGCCGACGCGGACATCATCGTCCAGTGCGGCGTGCATTTCATGGCCGAGACCTCGAAACTGCTCAGCCCTGAAAAGACGGTGCTGATCCCCGACAGCCGCGCCGGATGCTCGCTCGCTGCGTCCATCACGGGCGCTGACGTGCGGCTGCTCAAGCAGCGCTTCCCCGGCGTGCCGGTGGTCACCTACGTGAATTCGTCCGCCGACGTGAAGGCCGAGACCGACATCTGCTGCACGTCGTCCAACGCCGTGCAGGTGGTGGAGAGCCTGGGCGTCGACCGCGTGATCTTCCTGCCCGACGAATATCTCGGCAAATATGTGCAGACGCAGACCAAGGTGAAGCTGATCCTCTGGAAGGGCCACTGCGAAGTGCATGAGCGCTTCACGGGCGCCGAGTTGCGCGCCTATCGCGACGCGGACCCTTCCATCCAGATCATCGCGCACCCCGAGTGCCCGCCCGACGTGATCGCCGAGGCGGACTTCACGGGCTCGACCGCACACATGATCGACTGGGTGAAGACGCGGCAGCCACGGCGCGTCGTGATGGTCACGGAATGCTCGATGGCCGACAACGTCGCCGCCGAGGCGCCGAACGTCGAGTTCGTGCGCCCGTGCAATTTGTGCCCGCACATGAAGCGGATCACGCTGCCCAAGATCCTCGACAGCCTGGTGAACATGCGCGAGGAGGTTCTGATCGATCCGGCGATCGCGGCCAAGGCGCGCCTGCCGATCGAGCGCATGATCAACCTCAAGAACTGAGAAGCCGCGATCCAGCGAGCCTGATGCAGGCGAATGCGGCCGAGAATAAGCCGTCCGCCGGCGTCGGTGCGCGACGCACCAAGGGAGTGGAAGCGGTGTACAGTCCGATGCTTATCGTCGGCGGCGGCCTTGCCGGATTGTTCTGCGCGCTGAAGCTCGCGCCGACACCGGTCACGGTGCTCGCCGCCGCGCCCATCGGGGAGGGAGCGTCCTCGGCCTGGGCGCAGGGCGGAATCGCAGCCGCCATGTCGGAGGGCGATAGCCCCGAGAAGCACACCGCCGACACCGTGATCGCGGGCGCTGGCCTCGTCGACGAGGCGATGGTCCTTGGCATGGCGCGCGAGGCAAGCGACCGGGTTCACGATCTCCTCGCCTTCGGCGTGCCCTTCGACAAGTACCTCGCAGGGCGAACTCGTCCAATCGCGGGAGGCGGCCCACTCGGAGCGCCGCATCGTGCGCGTGCGCGGCGACATGGCGGGCAAGGCCATCATGGAGGCGCTCGTCGCCGCCGTCCGCAGTACGCCTTCGATCACGGTGATAGAGGGCGAGGTTGCCGAGGCGGCTTGTCACGCAGGACGGTCGCGTGGCCGGCGTCGTGTCGCGCGCGGCGATGCCGGGGCTGCGCCGCTGGCCCGGACATTCACCGCAGGCGGCGGTCGTCCTCGCGACGGGCGGCATCGGCCATCTCTACGCTGTCACCACCAATCCGCCTCAGGCCAACGGCAACGGTGTCGCAATGGCGGCGCGAGCGGGCGCGCTGGTGGCGGATGCGGAATTCGTTCAGTTCCACCCCACCGCCATCGATATCGGCCGCGATCCCGCACCGCTCGCCACCGAGGCGCTGCGCGGCGACGGGGCAACGCTGATCAACCGCGCGGCGAGCGCTTCATGCTGGCCATCCACCCGGACGCCGAACTCGCGCCGCGCGACATCGTCGCCCGCGGCGTCTTCGCCGAGATCGCAGCCGGACGAGGCGCGTTCCTCGATTGCCGCGACTGCGATCGGCCGAGAGTTTTCCGAGCGATTCCCGACGGTTCATGCCGTCTGCTGCAAGTGCTGGAATCGATCCGGTGACGCATGCCGATCCCCGTCGCGCCTGCCGAGCATTACCATATGGGCGGCATCTGCACGGACGATCGGGGCCGCACTTCGCTGCCCGGTCTCTGGGCTGCCGGCGAGGTGGCTTCCACCGGCGTGCATGGAGCCAACCGGCTGGCGTCGAATTCGCTGCTCGAAGCCGTCGTGTTCGCCGCGCGTATCGCCAGCGATCTGCTTCAGGAGACGCTGCCGCCGCCCGCCGTCGCTACTCTGCTTCAGCCGGACACGACAGGCGATACCGGATCGCCTGCGGGTAGACTTGAAATGGTCGCCAATCTGAGACGGGTCATGTCCGAGCATGTCGGCGTCGTCCGCAATGCCGACGGCATGCGCATCGCCCTGCGCGAAATCATCGCCATCGAGCGCGACGCCGGCACTGCGGCACTGCGCAACATGGCGCGAACCGCTCTGCTCGTCGCCGCCTCGGCTTTCGCTCGCCGCGAGAGCAGGGGCGGGCACATGCGCTCCGATTATCCCGCGCCCGATCCCGCTCTCGCGCATCGCTCGCGGCTGACCCTTGGAGAGGCGCGTTGGGTCGCAGAAGGCGCGCTGGCGTCGGTCTCATCCTGACCGGCCCGTTCACGAGGACGCAACCATGACCTCCGCTTTCCTCAACCCGCTGCTGATCGACGAGGCTGTCCGGCGCGCGCTCGACGAGGACCTTGGCCGTGCCGGCGACATCACGACTCTCGCGACAATTCCGGCGACCGCTACAGCAGTTGCTGTCATCGCGGCCCGCAAGCCCGGCGTGCTTGCCGGCATGCCGCTTGCGGAGGCGGCGTTCCGTGTGTTCGACCCGCATGTGCGGTTCGAGCAACTGCTAGCAGATGGCGCCGCGCTCGAGCCAGGCGGCATCGCTGCGCGGATCAGCGGCCCGGCGCGATCCATCCTGTCCAGCGAGCGGGTTGCGCTGAATTTCCTGGGACGCCTCTCCGGCATCGCGACTCTCACATCGCAATACGTCGTGCGGGTGGCCCACACGAAGGCGCGCATCGTATGCACGCGCAAGACGACGCCGGGCCTGCGCGCTTTCGAGAAATATGCCGTTCGTTGCGGCGGCGGGTTCAACCACCGCTACGGCCTCGACGATGCCGTGCTGATCAAGGACAATCACATCGCCGTTGCCGGCGGCGTTGGCCCTGCGCTCCGCGCCGCCAAGGCCGTGATCGGCCATCTCGTGAAGATCGAGATCGAGGTCGATCGCCTCGACCAGCTCGAGGAGGTGCTCGAGGAGGGCGCCGACGTCGTGCTCCTCGACAATATGGGTCCTGATATGCTCGCCAAGGCCGTTGCGATGGTCGGCCACCGCATGCGCACCGAAGCCTCCGGCGGGGTCAACCTCGACACCGTCGCGTCGATTGCCGAGGCGGGCGTCGACATGATCTCAGTCGGCGCGCTCACCCATTCCGCCAGTGTGCTGGACCTCGGGCTCGACATCGAAATCGCCTGAGGCAGGAACGACACGCTGATCAGCTCGCTGTCGGCAGGCGCGTTCGCCTCGCCTTGATGCCGGCCGGCTCCGGCCTTGAAAGTGTCCACCAAAATCGCAGGACGTTAATTCCACCCGGGCCGGATTCCGGGCCGGTTAACCCTGCGTCGCACTTGTCAGAGAACGGACGAAATCGTGCTTGAAAAGAAAGAACAAAACTTGAACATAATAGGCTCATAGAGCAAACACGGAGGACGACATCATGCTTCGAACCCTCATCGTAGACGCCGCGGAACTGGCCTCAATCGGCGCATTCATGGCTGCGATCCTGTTCTGGGCCGGCGCACTCGCATCCTGATGAAGGCTGTCCCCAGGCCGGACGTCGTGCGCTCTGGACCCGGGACGCGCCAACCCCGATGATCAAACGCTCCTGGGAGAACCGCATCGTGAGTTGCATTCTGCGTGACGTCGGATTTGTGCATCTGCACGTCCATTCCTCCTTCTCCTTGCTGGAGGGATCGCTGCGCATCGACGAGCTCAAGAAGCTGGCTCTCAAGGACCACATGCCGGCGTTGGCGCTGACCGACACCAACAATCTGTTCGGCGCGCTCGAATTCTCCGAGAAGATGTCGGGGGCGGGTGTCCAGCCGATCGTCGGGATAGAGTTGGCGGTTGAAACGGGGGACGAGCCGCCACGCCGCGGCGGCGTCATGCAGGCAAGGCCGGGCATCGTGCTGCTCGCCGCCACGGCAGAGGGATACGCCAACCTGATGCGGCTCGGCTCGCGGGCCTTCATGGATCCCCCGCCCGGCGAGCCGCCCCACGTTCCGATCGCGTCCGTGCTCGCCGCCAGCGAGGGACTGATCTGCCTGACAGGCGGTCCCGACGGCCCCATCGACCGCGCGCTCGCCGCCGGCCGGACCGATCTCGCGGAGGCTCGTCTCGCCGACCTCGCAAAGGCCTTTCGCCGACCGTCTCTATGTCGAGATCCAGCGTCACGGCGCTGAGATGGAGCGCGCGGTCGAGGCCGAACTGATCGATCTCGCCTATCGCCTGCGCCTGCCTTTGGTCGGCACCAACGAGCCGTTCTTTGCGAAGCCTGATGACTATGATGCGCACGATGCGCTGCTCGCCATCGCCGAGGGGCGTCTCGTCTCCGACAGCGAGCGGCGGCGCGTCACGCCCCGTCACGACTTCAAGACCCGCGCCGAAATGGTGCAGCTTTTCGCCGATCTGCCGGAAGCCGTCGCAAATACCGTCGAGATTGCGATGCGCTGTTCCTACCGGCCTCGTACGGGCAAGCCGATCCTGCCGCGCTTTTCGACAGGCGAGGGTGGAGCGGATGTCGACGAGGCTGCCGAGCTGCGCCGGCAGGCGGAGGAGGGGTTGGCCGCACGTCTTGCCGCCCACGGTCCCGCGCCGGGATTGACCGAGGACGAGTATCGCAAGCGCCTCGATTTCGAACTCTCGGTCATCGAGCGCATGAAATATCCCGGCTACTTCCTCATCGTGGCCGACTTCATCAAGTGGGCGAAGGCTCATGACATCCCTGTCGGTCCGGGCCGCGGGTCCGGAGCGGGCTCGCTGGTCGCCTACGCGACGACCATCACGGACCTCGATCCGCTGCGCTTCGGCTTGCTGTTCGAGCGCTTCCTGAACCCCGAACGTGTCTCGATGCCGGACTTCGACGTCGACTTCTGCCAGGAGCGGCGCGACGAGGTTATCCGCTACGTGCAATCGCGCTACGGGCAGGACCGGGTGGCGCAGATCATCACATTCGGCTCGCTCCTGGCGCGCGGCGTGCTGCGCGACGTCGGCCGGGTGCTCCAGATGCCCTACGGCCAGGTCGACAAGCTCACCAAGCTGGTGCCGCAAAATCCCGCCAACCCGGTCACTTTGGCCCAGGCATTGGAAGGAGAGCCCCGCCTGAAGGCTGCCGCCGACGAGGAGCCGGTCGTCGCGCGCCTGCTGGAGATTTCGCAGAAGCTGGAGGGCCTTTATCGCCACGCCTCGACGCACGCCGCAGGTATCGTCATCGGAGACCGGCCGCTCGAGGAACTCGTGCCGCTCTACCGCGATCCGAAGTCCGACATGCCTGTCACCCAGTTCAACATGAAATGGGTTGAGCCGGCAGGCCTCGTGAAATTCGACTTTCTTGGCCTGAAGACACTCACCGTGCTCAAGACCGCGGTCGATCTCCTGAAGCGCCGTGACATCCATATCGATCTCTCGGCGATCCCGCTCGACGACAAGACGACATTCGAGATGCTCGGCCGGGGCGAGACGGTCGCCGTGTTCCAGGTGGAATCGGCAGGGCATGCGCAAGGCGCTCGTCGAAATGCGTGCCGACCGGTTCGAGGACATCATCGCCCTCGTCGCGCTATACCGGCCGGGTCCGATGGCCAACATCCCCGTCTATTGCGCGCGCAAGCACGGGTTGGAGGAGCCGGACTTCATCCACCCCAAGCTCGAGCCGGTGCTCAAGGAGACGCAGGGCGTCATCATCTACCAGGAACAGGTGATGCAGGCCGCGCAGATCCTGTCGGGATACTCGCTGGGCGAAGCGGACCTGCTTCGCCGCGCCATGGGCAAGAAGATCAAGGCGGAGATGGACGCGCAGCGGGTGCGCTTTGTCTCCGGGGCCGTCGAGCGCGGGCGTGTCGCAGGAGAAGTCCGACGAGATCTTCGACCTGCTCGCCAAGTTCGCCGATTACGGCTTCAACAAGTCGCACGCGGCCGCCTATGCCCTTGTCGCCTACCAGACGGGCTACCTGAAGGCCAATTATCCGGTCGAGTTCCTGGCGGCGTCCATGACGCTCGACATGTCGAACACCGACAAGCTCTCGGAATTCCGCCGCGAGGCGCAGCGTATCGGCATCAAGGTAGAGCCACCCTCGATCAACCGCTCGGGTGTCGCGTTCGAAGTCCATGACGGCGCGATCCATTATGCGTTGGCGGCCATCAAGGGGGTTGGCGTCCATGCGGTCGAAAGCATAGCCGCGGCCAAGCGCGACGGTCCCTTCAAGGATCTCTCGGATTTTGCCCGCCGGATCAATCCGCGCCACGTGAACAAGCGCACCCTCGAGAGCCTCATCGCGGCCGGTGCACTGGACGAGATCGAGCCGGACCGCGCGCGCGCGACAGCGGCGCTCGACGGCCTGCTGGCGCTCGCAAACCGCTCGCAGGACGAGCAGGCCGCCGGACAATCCGACATCTTCGGCTCCGGCGGGGTCGTCGAGAACCTGCGCGTGCCGCCGTATCAGCCCTGGCTCGCCGCCGACCGGCTCCAGCGCGAGTACGAGGCAATCGGCTTTTTCCTCACCGGCCACCCGCTGGACGAATATGGCCCGGTGCTCGACCGTCTCCGCGTTCAGCGTTGGACCGATTTTGCAAAGGCGGTGAAAGCCGGCGCGTCCATGGGCCGCGTTGCCGCGACGGTGCTCGACCGGCAGGAACGGCGCACCAAGACCGGCAACAAGATGGGCATTCTCGCCCTCTCCGACCAGAGCGGCCACTTTGAGGCCATTCTCTTTCAGGAGGGACTGAACACCTATCGCGACCTGCTCGAACCGGGCCGTGCCGTGGTGCTGACGGTCCAGGCTTCGGCCGAGGGTGACGAAGTCCGTGCCCGAATCTCCACGGTAGAGCCGCTCGACCAAGCCGCCGCCAAGTTGCCGACGTTCATGCGCATTTTCATGCGCGACGACAAGCCGATGCCGAGCATCGCGGAGCGGCTGCGAGAGCGCGGCGACGGCGAGATAGCGCTGGTCCTGATGATCGAGGGCGGGCAGCGCGAGGTCGAGGTGAAACTCCCGGGCAAGTACAAGGCAACGCCGCAGATCGCGGGCGCCATCAAGGCGGTGCCAGGGGTAGTGGCGGTGGAACTGGCGTAAGCACCGTTGCGTCCGACCTCGATTCTGGCGGCAATGGGCCGGACTTCAGCCGGACGGTGCCGCAGTCGTCCGCGGCTGTGATTTTCGGCAAGCTTGACCGGCAACCACTATCGATCGCCGCCTCCTTCAGCGAAGGCCACGCCTGATGCAGCCCAGCATTGAAGCTGGTTTAGCGTCTGCTGCTAACAGCTTGTAATAATACCGTTTTTGGACGCGAGTTCTATAAACTAGGAAATCTCGCGCCGCATTTCACGTCGCGGCCTGCCTCAGTTTGCCGCATTCGTGCGTTGTCCCTCTCTCAACAAAGGAGGGGCGCATTCCAGCAATCAGGCTTTTCGGAGCAGCCATACTCGTTAGTCTTGCCGCAGCGCTGGCGCTGGGGTTGATGCCGCTCATCCTCGCCGCGCCGGCTGGCGTGCCTGCTCCTCGCATGGCTACGCTCGCGAGCATGGTGGCCACTGCTCTCGCCGGCGCCGCATTGGCTGGCCTCGTCGCGTTCATGCTGATGCGCCGCTGGATGTCGGCCGTCCGCCAGGCGATCGATGACCTGCGTACGGGCCGTTCGGAGGCACGTCCTGCTGCCACGCTCGGCGCAATGGGCGAGGAGGTGCAAAAGGCCCTCGACGAATTCGACACTCTGCGCCGGCGCATGGACGCCGCAGATGTCGAGTGGACGCCGGAAACGCTGACCCTTGCACTCGCCAACGAATTGCCGGGCGCCGAGATTATCGTGGTCTCGAACCGTGAGCCCTACATCCATAACCGTTCGAAAACGGGCAGCATCAGCCTTCAGATCCCCGCGAGCGGTCTCGTCTCCGCGCTGGAACCGGTCGTGCGCGCCTGCGGCGGCACCTGGGTGGCGCATGGAAGCGGTACGGCGGACCGCGAATCCGTAGACGGAAACGACCGGGTAGCCGTTCCGCCCGACGACCCCAGCTACACGCTGCGCCGCGTCTGGCTCTCCGAGGAGGAGCAAGACGGCTATTATTATGGCTTCGCGAACGAGGGCCTCTGGCCGCTATGCCATATCGCCTTCGTGCGCCCGATTTTCCGGGAGACCGACTGGCAGATGTACCGGGAGGTGAACGAAAAATTCGCCGACGCGGTTGCGCAGGAAGCGCGCGAGCCCGACCCGATCATCCTGATCCAGGACTACCATTTCGCGCTGCTGCCCAAGATGCTGCGCGAGCGCTTGCCGAGGGCGACAATCATAACCTTCTGGCACATCCCCTGGCCGAACGCCGAGACCTTCGGCATCTGCCCGCATCGCGAGGAGATCATCGAGGGCCTGCTTGGCAGCTCGATCCTCGGCTTCCACACGCAGTTTCATTGCAACAATTTCTTCGAGACGGTGGACCGGTTCCTCGAGAGCCGGATCGTGCGCGAGACGTCGTCGGTGATCTTCGGAGGCAATTCCACGCTCGTCCGCCCCTATCCGATTTCGATTGCCTGGCCGCCTGCGGCTCTGGCGCGACAAAAGCCGATCGCGGAGTGCCGCGTCGCGGTACGCGAGCGCCTAGGCCTCGCGCCGGATATTCGGCTGGCCGTCGGTATCGAGCGGTTCGACTACACCAAGGGCATTATCGACCGCATGCAGGCGGTGGACTCGTTTCTCACCGAGCACCCGGAGTGGACCGGCCGCTTTTCGCTGCTCCAGGTGGCTGCTCCCACCCGCAGCAAGCTAGCCAGCTATCGCGGCCTACAGGAGGAGGCCCAAGCTCTCGCTGACGACATTAACGTCCGGCATGGCTCGCCAGGGTATCGCCCGATCGTACTTGTCGCCGAGCATCACGAGCCGAACGAAGTCTATGAGCTTTTTCGCGCGGCGGATCTTTGCATCGTGTCCAGCCTGCACGACGGGATGAACCTCGTCGCGAAGGAGTTCGTCGCGGCTCGGGACGACGAACAGGGCGTCCTGGTGCTGTCTGCCTTTGCGGGCGCTTCACGTGAGCTTGGCGAAGCCGTCATCGTGAACCCCTATCATACCCATGCCATGGGCGAAGCCATCCTTCGCGCGCTGACCATGCCGGAAGGCGAGCAGCGCGAACGCATGCGCCTGATGCGGGAACAGGTCCGCGCCCGGAACGTATACAGGTGGGCAGGGCAGATGCTGCTCGATGCCTCGCGGCTGCGTAAGCGTGAGCGCATCGCGCGCCTGAACGAACGCAATCCGATCCCGGCTGTCGCATCCAATGCGTGATCCAACACCGCCATCCGGCACGGACACCTCGCGTGCCTATGCGCTGTTCCTGGATTTCGACGGCACGCTCGTCGACATCGCCCCGCGCCCGGATGCGATTGTAGTTCATCCCGATCTCTGCGCGATCCTGCAGCGGCTGCGGGACCGGCTCGGCGGCGCGCTCGCCATCGTCACCGGCCGGCCGGTTGGCGTCATAGACGCGGAATTCGCACCGGCACGGTTCGACGTCGCAGGTCTGCATGGCGCCGAGATACGCTTGGCCAGCAGCGGCCTGGCAGCCGCCCCTCCGTCTCCTGCGCTTCGCGAAAGTGTCGCCAGGCTGCAGGCGGCGATGACGGGCAAGGCCGGTCTGCTGGTGGAGGACAAAGGTCGAAGCGTCGCGCTTCACTGGCGCTTGGCGCCCCATCTCGCCGACGAGGCCGTCACGCTGATGAGCACCGAAGCCGAGCGGCTTGGCCCTGGTTTCCGGCTCCAGGCCGGCAAGAGCGTGCTGGAATTAGTGCCCGCAAGCGCGAACAAAGGCGACGCAATCGCTGCGCTGCTTCGGCACGCGCCCTTTCGCGACCGCGTTCCCGTCTTCATCGGGGACGACGTGACGGACGAGCATGGATTCGAGGTCGTCGATGCCGCCGGGGGATTGTCGGTCAGGGTCGGGGAGGGGCCGTCTCGTGCCGCACGGCGGATCGCCACGCCAACCGCCCTGATGCGCTGCCTCGATCAGTGGGCAACTTCCGGCCGTATCGCCTTTGCAGAGGACGCAATTTCATGACTTCAGCGAATACGATGGAGGGAACGCAGGGCGGCAACGCCCAAAGCGCGACTGCTGACGTGCTGCCGACCCAAGGCGCGCCGCTCAAGTCGGCCCCGTCGGAGGTTGGTCCCTCGCTCGATCTTGCGGTCATTGGCAACTGCATGATTGCAGCGCTGATCGACCGGCAGGCCCGCATCGTTTGGTCCTGCTTCCCACGTTTCGACGCCGACCCGGTGTTCTGTCATCTGCTGGGGGGCGATGCCGCCCAGGCCGAGGCGATGGGCGGAGACTTCAGCATCGAGCTCGTCGGGGGCATCAGTTGCACTCAAAGCTATATCGAGAACACGGCGGTGCTCGTCTCGGTGCTCGAGGACGCGCAAGGGAGGCGCGGTCGAAATCACCGATTTCGCGCCCCGCTTCAACCATTACGACCGCACGTTCCGGCCGCCTCAGATCGTGCGCCGCGTGCGCCCGATCAGCGGTCGGCCGCGCATTCGCGTGCGCCTGAGGCCCCGCTTCGACTGGGGCGCGCGGGTGCCGGATTTGACGCGCGGGTCGAACCATCTGCGCTTCGTCGGCCCTCGCCAAACCTTGCGCGTCACCACTGACGCGTCGGTATCCTACCTCGTGGAGGAGACGCCCTTCGCCCTCGACAAGCCGGTGTCGTTCTTCTTCGGCTCCGATGAGCCCTTGCGCTCGGAGACGGACGCGACCGCGCGCGAATTCCTCGAGGACACCATCGCTTATTGGCAGGACTGGGTTCGCTCGCTCTCCATCCCGTTCGATTGGCAGGAAGCCGTCATCCGTGCCGCGATCACCCTGAAGCTCTGCAATTACGAGGAAACCGGAGCGATCGTCGCGGCCCTGACGACTTCGATCCCGGAGGCGCCGGGCACTTCGCGCAACTGGGATTACCGGTTCTGCTGGCTGCGCGACGCGTACTTCGTCATCCAGGCGCTCAACCGGCTGGGCACCACCCGGACGATGGAGGATTACCTCGCCTATATCGCGAATATCGTCGATGACGTGGAGGCGCTGGGCCGCTCCGAGGACCTGCCGCCGCTGTTCGGCATCACGCGCCAGGCCGATCTGGAGGAGCGCTTCGCGCCCGCCTTGCCGGGCTACCGGGGCATGGGGCCGGTGCGTGTCGGCAACGCGGCCTACACGCAGGTGCAAAACGACGTCTACGGCAGCGATCGTGCTTGCGGCGACCCACATCTTCCTCGACAAGCGGCTGATCCGGCCTGGCCTGCCGGCTCTCTTCGAGCATCTGGAGCGCCTCGGCAAACGTGCGCGGCGTGTCTTCGACCAGCCGGACGCGGGACCGTGGGAGCTTCGCACCAAGGCCTCCGTCCACACCTTCTCCAGCGTCATGTGCTGGGCGGCCTGCGACCGGCTCGCGCGCGTTGCGAAAGTGCTGGGGAAGGAAGATCGACGCGACGTTCTGGGCGGCGGAGGCGGACCGCCAGCGTGCCGTGATCGAAGCACGCGCCTACAATCCGGAGCTCGGCACTTTCGTATCCACCTTCGACGGCGCGGATCTCGACGCCACGCTGCTGCTCTTGCAGGAGCTGAACTTCGTGGAAGCCCAAGATCCCCGTTTCATCGCGACGGTGGAAGCGGTGGGCGCGAAACTTCGGCGGGGAGACCTGCTGCTTCGCTACGATGTCGAGGACGACTTCGGCCACATGACGACCGGCGTTCATGATCTGCGGCTTCTGGTACGTCGATGCACTCGCCGCGATCGGACGGCGCGACGAGGCTAAGGAGCTGTTTGAGCGAATCCTGACGTCAGCGCAACAGCTTCGGCTTGTTCTCTGAGGATGCGGATTATGTAACCGGCGAACTATGGGGCAATTTCCCGCAGACCTATTCCATGGTCGGGCTCATCAACGCGGCCGTGCGTTTGAGCCGGAGCTGGGAGGACGCCTTCTAGCCCCAACTCCTTCGAGGCATTCGAAACGGCAGCAGCACCCGCACCCAGGGCTGGGCGAACCTGTCGAGGTCGAGGCTCTCATGCACGCTTGCAACGTCCTCGCCCAGGATGCGGTGACCGATCAGGGACCGGGCGTAGAACGGCGCGTCCTCAAAGCGGCGGAGGGGCTTTGCCGTCCCGCTGTCGGAGCGGGTTTCGCGATTAACGCGCCAGAGCGTGCCCGGGAGTTCCGCGCGGGGCGGCGGTTCGAACTCTGTCAAGCTGCCATCCGCGGCAAAGCGGAGCGCCAGGTCGAGCGTGCTCCCATCGCGCCGCTGCGCCTCGTAGAGCACGGCTGCGCCATCCCGCAGGCTGGCGCGCGACCATGTCCAGCGCGAGAAGCCATCTTCCAGCGGTTCAGCGCCATGGTTGCTGTCGAAATAGGCGTGACCGCGCCAGCGCTGGGCGGGGCTGGAGAGTTCCACATGGGCCGTGGCGCTTGCAGCAATGGGCCTCCAGCGGTGACGCCCCGCCGCATCGAGCAGCACGGTCTGGCCCGCCAGCGCGTCCGGCACTATGCGGATCGTTCCCCTGATCGGTAAGGGAATGGGTACCGCGATCTCGTCGAGGCTGATCGTGAGGCCCGCGCCATCCCACGACAATGCGCTGGGTCCGACCCGGAAATGCGTCGCGTCGCGCTCCAGAGCGCCGCGGCCGCGCTCGGTCATGGACCAGCGGCCCGCGCGTTCGCCATAAAGGGCGACGTTGATGGCGCAATGGTTTGCCGGCTCGCGGCGTCCCGCCCAAGCATAGTAGGGCGAGAAGACGCTGCCGACGAAGGCGATGATCGTCAGGCCTTGCTTGCCGTCCTCGCTGATGGCGTCGACATACCACCATGCATATCCACCGGGCTGTACGCCCTGGTCGAAGCGAGGTCCTGCATCAGGCTCCCGGCCGCCAGGCGCCCCGAAATCGCTGCCATCGGCACCCCCGGGCCCGGATGGACGCTGCCCCCGGCGAGATAGAGGCCCGGTATCCGGCTGCGCGAACCCGGACGCGCGAACGATGCCATCCAGCCGTGCGACGCGCGGCCGTACAATGCCCCGCCCGTGCCCGGGAACAGCCGGTCGTAATCGCTGGGCGTGGTCGTGGTCATCGCCTCCGTGCGGCGTTCCACCTTCAGCCCGCAGCGAGCCAGGAGATCGAAGCTCCGGTCCGTGCATCGTTCGATCTCCTCAGGCGTGAATGGGTGCGTGTCGCCCGTCGCGGGCGCGTTGACGATGCAGAACAGCCGCTCGGGTCCTTGCGGCAGGGCCGAGTCGGTATCCGCCCTGTCCTGGGCGCACACATAGACGGTGGGCCCGCCGGGCAAGCGGGCCGCGCCGAAGATGTCGCGGAACTCGGCCTCGTAGTCCGAGGAAAAGAATACGTTGTGGTGCAGCAGCGGAAATCCTGATGTTCGCGCCGAAAGGGCGAAGGTCAGGGCGGACAGCGAGCGCTTTACGTCCGCGAAGCGCGATACGGCGCGGGTTGCCGGCGTGCCGAACAATCCCCGTGCGAGAGCAGACGCATCGGCATTCGCGACGACCCGGCCAGCCGCCAGCACTTCGCCCGAGGTGAGCGCCACGCCTGCCGCCCGGCCGTTCTCGACCACGATCCGCGCGACGTCCGCGCCATATCGGAACCGCGCGCCCTTGCTTTCGGCCAGTCCGGCAAGAGCCCGGGCGATGCAATGCATGCCTCCGTCCACGAGCCACACGCCCTCCTGCTCGACATGCGCCACCAGCATCAAAGTGGCCGGAGCGCTGAAGGGCGACGAGCCGCAGTAGGTCGCGTATCGCCCGAAGAGCTGGCGCAGACGCGGATCGCGGAAATGCCCGCCCAATGCGCTCCACAGCGTGGTGAAAGGGCTGATGCCCATCATGCCGCCGATTCCCCTAAGGCCCATGCGTCCCATCAGGCCGAGAGGGCTGGGCCGCTGGGCGCGCATGAAGGGCGCGTCGAGGGTATCGTGAATCCGGCGGGCGCGGGCGCAGAACTCCAGGTAGCGGCGGCCTTCGTCGGGGCCGGCGAAGGCGGAGATCGCATCTGCCGATCGTTCGCGCTCGGCGAAGAGATCGAGCGGACCGCTGTCACTCCAGGCGTGACGTGCGAGCGTCTCGGCCTTCCTCAGGGAAACATGGGCATCCAGGGATGTGCCCGCAGCCGCGAATATCTCCTCGAAGACGTGCCGCATCGTGAAAACGGTCGGCCCGGCGTCCAGCCGTACCCCACCGACTTCGACTTCGCGCATCTTGCCGCCGGGCGTAGCCGCGCGTTCGACGACAGTGACGTCGAGACCGCGACCGGCCAGATCGAGCGCGCAGACAAGCCCTGCGATGCCTGCGCCGATGACCACAACTTTCTCGTCTGTCGTGCCGGCCATGCCTGCTTTGGACACTCCCAGAAAGGTCATTGATCTCAGCGCCGACCAGTGTCAATAATAGATGACACTTGGGACCGACAATCAAGATTCACATTCTTGCCGGGTCCGCAGCCGAGGGAGTCGCTCATGGACGCCGGCCGTATCATCGAACAGATCCTCGATGCCGCCGTGTCCTATGCGGAAGCGCCGGGCGCGCCGCCCCGCCTCGCCGAAGCCATTCGATACTCGGTCTTCCCTGGCGGCCAGCGCATCCGCCCCAAGCTCTGCCTCGCCGTTGCGAACGCCTGCGGCAACAGCGATCCGCAAGCCGCCGCCGCGGCAGCGGCCGCGATCGAGCTGCTGCATTGCGCCTCGCTGGTGCATGACGATCTGCCGTGCTTCGACGATGCCGAGACACGGCGCGGCAAGGCCTCTGTCCATCGCGCCTTCGGCGAGCCGCTGGCCGTGTTGGCTGGCGACGCGCTGATCGTGCTCGCGTTCGAGACGCTTGGACGCGGCACGATGCGCTCGCCCGAGCGCCTGCCGCAGCTCCTGATGACCATTGCGCGAGCCGTCGGTTCACCGCACGGCATCACGGCCGGCCAGGCCTGGGAATGCGAACCCCGCATCATCCTGGAGGACTACCAGCAGGCCAAGACCGGCGCCCTCTTCTCCGCCGCAACGGTCGCTGGCGCTGCTGCAGCCGGCATGGACGGCGCGCCATGGCGCATCCTGGGCGAAAAGCTGGGGGCGGCCTATCAGGTCGCCGACGACCTTCGCGATGTCGCCGGCAATCCCGACGATATCGGCAAGCCCGTCGGTCGGGATGCCGTGCTCGGCCGCCCGAATGCGGCGCACGAACTGGGCGTGCAAGGCGCGGTCTTGCACCTGAAACGCCTTGTGACTGACGCCGTCGACTCGATCCCGAACTGCCCGGGCGCGGCGGATCTGCGGATCCAGATGTACGCGGAAACGCTGAAATTCCTGCCCAAGGAATTGGCGCGCGTCGCCGCCTGAGCTCGAAAAAAGGAGGCGCGCCTTGGCAGACGCCTCGTCCCGGCTTGAAGCCAGCATGACGCAACTGCCGCAACGCCCCCGGCGCGGATTGAGAGCGCTCGGGCAGGATCGCTGGGTCGCGTTTCGCAACCGCCTGATCGCAAGTCCAGGCTTCCAGCGCTGGGCGTCGGGCTTTCCGCTGACCCGCCGTGTGGCGCATCGCCGGGCGCGCGCTCTCTTCGATGTCTGTGCCGGGTTCGTCTACTCGCAGGTCCTCTTCGCCTGCGTACGGCTCGATCTTTTCAACATGCTTGCCAAGGGTCCGCTTGGCACGGCGGAGCTGGCGCGGCGAATGGGCCTGCCGGAGGAAGCGGCTCTTCGCTTGCTGCGCGCGGCCGCCTCGCTTGACCTGGTGCAGCCTCTGGAGGCTGACCGCTTCGCCCTCGGCGATCTTGGCGCGGCCATGCTCGGCAATCCCGGCATCGCGGCGATGGTTGAACACCACAGCCTGCTCTACGCCGATCTCGCCGACCCCGTGGCCCTGCTGCGCGGACAGGTCGACACCCGGCTCGGCTCGTACTGGGCCTATGCCGGCGAAGGCGACCCAGACCCGTCAATACCAGCACGCGCCTCGATCACGAAAGACAGCGTCGCCGAATACAGCTCGCTCATGTCGGCCTCGCAGCAATTGGTGGCCGACGACATCCTGGACGCCTACGACTTTTCGGGGTGCCGCCGGCTCATGGACGTCGGGGGCGGCGAGGGTGGCTTCCTGCTCCGCGCGGCTGAGCGCATGCCGCACTTGGCCGTGACCCTGTTCGATCTCCCGCCGGTGGCCGCCAAGGCAGCGGACCGATTTGCAAAAGCAGGGCTCGGTGGGCGTGGTTGCGCCGTTGGCGGCAGCTTTCTGACGGACGATCTGCCGACCGGAGCCGACGTTATTTCGCTCATACGGATCGTGCACGACCACGACGATGCATCGGTTCTCAAGCTCCTGACGGCCGCGCGCAAAGCCCTGCCTGCGGGCGGCTCGCTTCTCATCGGGGAGCCTTTCGCGGGCGTGCCCGGGGCCGAACCCATCGGCGACGCCTATTTCGGCTTCTATCTGCTTGCGATGGGCCAGGGGCGCGCTCGCTCACCCTCCGAAATTTCCGAATTGCTGGCCCGCGCCGGCTTTCGCGAGAGCCGCACTGTGCGTACGCGCCGGCCGATGCTCACCGGGCTCATTGTCGCCCGAGTTTGACACACATCATTGTAAGTTTTGCTTGACGCTCGGGAGCGTCAAGCTAAGCTGACACATGGCAGCGGGTTCGATCCTGATGCCCGGGTCAGAAAGGCCTGTCATGAACGCACTCGCCATCGTCTTGGAGCAACCTGAGCAGCTTTCGCTCAGCCGTCTGGACATCAGTCCAGCGGGCGCCGAAGACGTGGTCGTGCAGATTGACTGGAGCGGCATCAGCACCGGCACCGAGCGGCTGCTCTGGTCCGGGCGCATGCCGCATTTTCCAGGCATGGGCTATCCGCTGGTCCCCGGTTACGAATCGGTGGGACGCGTCGTCGAGGCCGGGCCGCTTTCGGGCCGGTCGATTGGCGATACGGTCTTTGTTCCCGGCGCGCGCTGCTTCGGCGAGGTGAGGGGGCTCTTCGGCGGTGCGGCTTCGATGCTGACCGTCCCGGGCTCTCGGACTGTCACGGTCGAGGATCGTCTTGGCGAGCAGGCCATCCTGCTGGCTCTCGCCGCGACCGCCTACCACGCCCGCACCGGTGTTGCGGCAGGCGCTGGTGAGCTCATCGTCGGTCATGGCGTTTTGGGGCGGCTGCTGGCGCGGCTCTCCGTGCTCGGCGGCGGCGACCCGGTTGTCTGGGAGCGCAATCCGCAACGCACGGGCGGCGCGCAGGGCTACCGCGTCATCGATCCCTCCGAGGACGCCTCGACCTACCGCACGATCACCGACGTCAGCGGCGACAGCCGCATCCTCGATACGCTCGTATCCAAGCTCTCGCCCGGCGGCGAAGTCGTGCTCGCCGGCTTCTATGACGAGCCGCTCTCCTTCGCTTTTCCGCCCGCCTTCATGCGAGAGGCGCGCATCCGCGTCTCCGCGGAATGGCGCGAGCCCGACCTTGCCGCGGTATCCGCGCTCATCGCCAACGGCCGCCTGTCCCTCGACGGACTGATTACCCACCGGGCCAGGGCCGCCGATGCCGAGGCGGCCTACCGAACAGCGTTCGACGACCCCTCCTGCCTGAAGATGGTTCTCGACTGGAGAGACTGCGCATGAGCGTCGCCCACGACTTCCTGACCGATGCCGAGCGCGCCGCGGCGCTCGCGGCTCTTCGCGCCGAAGCCGCGATCGAGCCCGATGCCGTCTCGACCAAGGCGACAAAGGAAACCCAGATCATCGCGATCTACGGCAAGGGCGGCATCGGCAAGAGCTTCACGCTCGCCAACCTCAGCTACATGATGGCCCAGCAGGGCAAGAAGGTGCTGCTGATCGGCTGCGACCCCAAGAGCGATACCACCTCGCTGCTCTTCGGCGGGCGCGCATGCCCGACCATCATCGAGACCTCGACGAAGAAGAAGCTTGCCGGTGAGCCCGTCGCCATCGGCGATGTCTGCTTCAAGCGCGACGGCGTCTACGCCATGGAGCTGGGCGGACCGGAAGTCGGTCGCGGCTGCGGCGGACGCGGCATCATCCACGGCTTCGAACTTCTCGAGAAGCTCGGCTTCCACGAATGGGGCTTCGACTACGTCCTGCTCGATTTCCTCGGCGATGTGGTGTGCGGCGGCTTCGGCCTGCCGATCGCCCGCGACATGTGCCAGAAGGTCATCGTCGTCGGCTCGAACGATCTCCAGTCCCTCTACGTCGCCAACAATGTCTGCTCGGCGGTCGAGTATTTCCGCAAGCTCGGCGGCAATGTCGGCGTGGGTGGCCTCGTCATCAACAAGGATGACGGCACCGGGGAGGCCGCGGCGTTCGCCAAGGCCGTGGGCATCCCGATCCTTGCTTCCATTCCGGCCGACGAGGACATCCGCAAGAAGAGCGCGAACTACCAGATCGTCGGCATGCCCGGCGGGCGCTGGGGCGGTTTGTTCGAGACGCTCGCGGCCAACGTCCACGACGCTGTGCCGAACCATCCGACCCCGCTGAGCCAGGATGGCCTGCTTGGCCTGTTCGACAGCCAGGAGACCGGCCGCGACTACGTGCTCGAACCCGCCACCTTCGAGGACATGTGCGGCCACGCCGCCATCCAGAAGCCATCCCTCGAAGTCGTCTACGACAGCATCTGAGGCGAACGCACAGCATGTCCAACGTCCTCACCCCTGACGCCCCGCTTGTCGCGGCCGAAGTTCCCGCCCCGGGAACGCAGGCCGTGAACATCGCGGCGACGCGCGAGGACGGGCATGGCTGCCACGCCGGCAAGGACGAGATGCGCAAGGCGGCCAACGCCGCCGGCATGAGCGAGACGCTTGAGCGCTATGCCAAGGATTACCCTGCGGGTCCGCACGACCAGCCCCAGAGCATGTGCCCGGCTTTCGGCTCGCTGCGCGTCGGCCTGCGGATGCGCCGCACCGCGACGATCCTGTCGGGCTCGGCCTGCTGCGTGTACGGCCTCACCTTCACGTCGCACTTCTACGGCGCGCGCCGCACCGTCGGCTACGTGCCGTTCAACTCCGAAACGCTCGTCACGGGCAAGCTCTTCGAAGATATCCGCGAGGCGGTCTTCAAGCTCGCGGACCCTGACAATTACGACGCCATCGTCATCATCAATCTCTGCGTCCCGACCGCCTCCGGCGTGCCGCTTCGGCTGCTGCCGAAGGAGATCGACGGCGTGCGCATCATCGGCATCGACGTACCGGGCTTCGGCGTGCCGACGCATGCGGAAGCCAAGGACGTGCTGGCGGGCGCCATGCTGCAATATGCCCGCAAGGAGGCCGAGCAGGGTCCCGTGCAGGCTCCGCGCGCCGGACGCAGCGAAAAGCCGACCGTCACCATCCTGGGCGAGATGTTCCCCGCCGATCCCGTCGGCATCGGCGCGATGCTCGATCTCATGGGCCTCGCGGCAGGCCCGGTCGTTCCCACCCGCGAATGGCGCGAGCTCTATGCCTCGCTGGACTGCGCGGCGGTGGCGGCGATGCACCCGTTCTACACCGCCTCCATCCGTGAGTTCGAAGCGGCTGGCAGGCCGATCGTCGGCTCCGCGCCGGTCGGTCTCGACGGCACGGCCGATTGGCTCGAAAGCATCGGCCAGGCCTGCGGCGTCTCGTCGCGAGAAGGTCGAGGCCGCGCAGAACCGGCTGCTTCCCGCCATCCGCGCGGCGCTCGAGAAGAATCCCATTTCCGGCCGCATCACGCTTTCGGGCTACGAGGGCTCGGAGCTGCTGGTCGCCCGCCTTCTCGTCGAGAGCGGCGCCGACCTGCGCTATGTCGGAACCGCCTGTCCGCGCACCCGCTGGTCGGACCCGGACCGCGAATGGCTGGAGGGCAGGGGCGTCCACGTCCAGTTCCGCGCCTCGCTCGAGCAGGATCTGGCTGCGCTGCGGGATGTCCGCCCGGACCTCGCCATCGGCACCACGCCCGTGGTTCAGAAGGCGAAGGAGATGTCCATTCCTTCGCTCTACTTCACCAACCTCATCTCGGCCCGTCCGCTGATGGGCCCGGCAGGTGCTGGCTCGCTCGCCAAGGTCATCAACGCCGCCATGGGCAACAAGGCGCGCTTCGATGAGATGAGCGCCTTCTTCGCCGGCGTCGGCGAGGGCCACGCGGCCGGCATCTGGCAGGACGTTCCGCGCGACCGTCCGGAATTCCGCAAGAAGTTTGCCGCGCGCATGGCCGCCACCGCGGGCCGCAAGGAAACGCAGGATCTCGGCGACGATACCGGGGGGGCGCACTGATGCTCGTCCTCGATCACGACAGGGCCGGCGGCTACTGGGGCGCGGTGTATGTGTTCACCGCCATCAAGGGCCTGCAGGTCGTCATCGACGGCCCGGTCGGCTGCGAGAACCTGCCTGTCACCTCCGTCCTGCACTACACCGACGCGCTTCCGCCGCACGAGCTTCCCATCGTCGTCACGGGTCTGGCCGAGGAGGAACTCGGCCGGCACGGAACCGAAGGCGCGATGCGCCGCGCGCACAAGACGCTCGATCCCACGCAGCCCAGCGTCGTCGTCACGGGCTCCATCGCCGAGATGATCGGCGGCGGCGTGACGCCCGAGGGCACCGGGATCCAGCGCTTCCTGCCGCGCACGATCGACGAGGACCAATGGCAGTGCGCCAATCGCGCGCTTTCATGGCTGTGGACCGAGTTCGGCGCCAAGAAGGGCGTCGCGCCCAAGCGGAAGAAGACGCAGCCGGGCGACAAGCCCCGCGTCAACATCATCGGGCCTGCCTACGGCACGTTCAACATGCCGTCCGATCTTGCCGAGATCCGGCGCCTGGTCGAAGGCATCGGCGCCGAAATCAACATGGTGTTCCCGCTCGGCAGCCATCTCGCCGATGTCGGCCGGCTCGTCGATGCCGACGTCAACGTCTGCCTCTATCGCGAATTCGGCCGCCTTCTCTGCGAGGCGCTGGATCGTCCCTATCTCCAGGCCCCCATCGGCCTGCATTCCACCACGAAGTTCCTGCGCGCCCTTGGCGACCTGCTCGGCCTCGATCCCGAGCCTTTCATCGAGCGTGAGAAGCACACGACGATCAAGCCGATCTGGGATCTGTGGCGCTCGGTGACGCAGGACTTCTTCGGCACCGCGAGCTTCGCCATCGTCGCGAACGACACCTATGCCCGCGGCGTGCGCAACTTCCTCGAGACAGAGATGGGGCTGCCCTGCACCTTCTCGTACTCGCGCATCGCAGGCGCCAAGACCGACAACGAGGCGATCCGCCGCGACGTCCGGGAGAAGACGCCACTGATCCTCTTCGGCAGCTTTAACGAGCGCATGTACCTCGCCGAATGCGGAGCGCGGGCGATGTACATCCCCGCTTCGTTCCCGGGCGCGATCATCCGCCGCCACACAGGCACGCCGTTCATGGGCTATGCGGGCGCGACCTATCTCGTGCAGGAAGTCTGCAACGCGCTCTTCGACGCGCTGTTCCACATTTTGCCGCTGGGAACCGACCTCGACAAGGTCGACGCCACGCCCGCGCGCCTTCATCGCGAGCTGCCCTGGGACGACGCCGCGCGCGCCGCCCTCGAAGAGATGCTCGAAGCCCATCCCGTGCTCGTACGCATTTCGGCAGCCAAGCGGCTGCGCGATGCGGCCGAACGCGAGACCCGCCAGCTTGGCGAAGACAGGGTCACCCTCGCGCGCATCCTGCGCGCCGGCACGGCCCTCGCTGAAGGACGTGCCGCATGAGCGTGCCATTCGATCGTTTTCACGCGCCGCGAGCAGGTATGCCTCGCAAGTCTCCGGCTTCGGGCCGGCGGACTACGACCAGTACCGGATGGAGGGATCGCACATGCTGACCATGTCCACGCGCCAGAAGGAAAAGCAGTTCCGCATCATTTTCGCGGCGACGTACCTGCTGTTCCTCGCCGCGGCGATCGTGCAGCGGATGCTGCCCCACGCCCCATCGCAATTCGAAGCGCAGTCGCGCTCGTCCAGGTCGATCTTCCACGAGGCGAAAGCCTTGGCGGATCGGACGATCCCGTTCGCCTTCATGGGCTGACGGGATTTCACAGGCCCCGTTCGTCAAAGAGCGGGGCCACGGCCCTGGCGCCACGCCCGCAGGGGATTGGCGCCGAGGCACACCCTGCCGCGTGGGGTACGCGCGGTGACGGCCGCAAGGCCTGAATGTGGAGGTCATGACGATATGGCCAACGAAAGACCAAGTACCTTGTCAGGTTTGACGGAAAGCGAAGCTCAGGAATTTCACAATCTCTTCGTGATGAGCTTCATCGGCTTCACCGTCATTGCTTTGATTGCGCATTTTCTCGTCTGGTCCTGGCGCCCCTGGCTGCCCGGTCCGAAGGGCTATGCCTCTCTCATCAGTGACACCGTAGTAGCCGCGTACGGCATGCTGCCGTTCGTCGGCTGAGGGAGGATCGAAGAATGTGGAAAGTTTGGCTCCTGTTCGATCCGCGCAGAACGCTGGTCGCTCTTGCTACCTTCCTGTTTGTGCTGGCGTTGCTCATCCATTTCATCCTGCTGAGCACCGATCGGTTCAACTGGCTCGAGGGGCCGCGGCGCACCTCGTCCATCGAGCAGAGCGTTCCGTCGATCATGCCGGTACTTCCGGCCTGATTTCGGACGCGTCTGCGAAGCAACCGGCGGCGGGCATGGAGACGACCCAGGTCTCTCCATGTCCGCCACCTTCCCCGATGAGGCAATTTGCCGCCCGCGGAGGATTCAGCGATGGCTATGCTGAGTTTTGAAAGAAAATACAGGGTACGCGGGGGCACGCTCCTCGGGGGAGATCTGTTCGACTTCTGGGTCGGACCGTTCTATGTCGGATTTTTCGGCGTCCTCACGCTCTTCTTCAGTTTGCTTGGAACTGCTCTCATCGTCTATGGCGCGTCGCTCGGCACGACATGGAACATCTGGCAGATCAACATCGCCCCGCCGGACCTGAAGTACGGTCTCGGGCTGGCGCCGCTGAAGGAAGGCGGCCTCTGGCAGATCATCACGGTGTGTGCGATCGGGGCCTTCGTGTCCTGGGCGCTGCGCGAGGTGGAAATCTGCCGCAAGCTGGGCATGGGCTATCACGTGCCGTTCGCGTTCAGCGTGGCGATCTTCGCCTATGTGACGCTGGTCGTGATCCGCCCCTTCCTGATGGGCGCCTGGGGGCACGGATTTCCCTACGGCATCCTGAGCCACCTCGATTGGGTGTCGAACGTCGGGTACCAGTACCTGCACTTCCACTACAATCCCGCCCACATGCTCGCGATCACGTTCTTCTTCACGACGACGCTCGCGCTCTCGATGCATGGGGGTCTCGTCCTCTCGGCGGCCAATCCGGGCAAGGGCGAGGTGGTGAAAACGCCCGAGCATGAAGACACCTTCTTCCGCGACACGATCGGCTATTCGGTCGGCACGCTCGGCATCCACCGGCTCGGCCTGTTCCTGGCGCTGTCGGCTGGCTTCTGGAGTGCGGTCTGCATCGTGATCAGCGGTCCGTTCTGGACGAGAGGCTGGCCCGAGTGGTGGGGCTGGTGGCTCAACCTTCCGATCTGGCGATAAGGCAGGGGCGCTGATCATGGCCGAATACCAGAATATCTTTACGCAGGTGCAGATCCGCACCTTGCCCGAACTGGGCATTCCGCTCACGCGGAACGCCTCCGAGCGCCTCGGCAAAGGCTTCTTCCAGTATTGGTACGGTAAGCTTGGCAACGCACAGGTGGGTCCGGTCTATCTTGGGTGGCTCGGCATCGCCTCGCTGCTTTGCGGCTTCATCGCCATCGAGATCATCGGGCTCAACATGTGGGCCTCGGTGAACTGGGATCCCGTGCAGTTCGTGCGCCAGCTCTTCTGGCTCGGGCTAGACCCTCCGGGTCCCCAGCACGGGCTGAAGATCCTGCCGCCGTTGCGCGAAGGCGGTTGGTGGCTGCTGGCCGGCTTCTTCCTCACCACGTCGATCCTTCTGTGGTGGCTGAGGGTTTATCGGCGGGCGCGCGCGCTTGGCCTCGGCACGCATGTCGCCTGGGCTTTCGCCGCGGCCATCTGGCTCTACCTGGTGCTGGGCTTCATCCGCCCGGTGCTGATGGGAAGCTGGTCCGAGGCGGTGCCCTTCGGCATCTTCCCGCATCTCGATTGGACGGCGGCATTCTCGATCCGCTACGGGAACCTCTTCTACAACCCGTTCCACATGCTCTCGATCGTCTTCCTCTACGGCTCGACGCTGCTGTTTGCGATGCACGGCGCGACGATCCTGGCGGTGAGCCGGTTCGGAGGCGAGCGCGAGATCGAGCAGATCGTCGACCGCGGCACCGCGACGGAGCGCGCCGCACTGTTCTGGCGCTGGACGATGGGCTTCAACGCCACGATGGAGTCGATCCATCGCTGGGCGTGGTGGTTCGCGGTGCTCTGCCCGCTCTGCGGCGGCATCGGCATCCTGCTCACCGGCACGGTGGTCGATAACTGGTATCTTTGGGCCGTCAAGCACGGCGTCGCGCCGTCCTATCCCCAGGTCTTTCCGCCTGTACTGGATCCGGCTCCTGCCTTGGGGGTACCGAAATGAAAATCGGATCGTCTATCCTTGGTGTCGTGGTCGCCGTTCTGCTGACGGCAGCCATGTTCACCATGGCGGGTTGGGGTCGCCCGCCCGTCAAGACACAACAGCTCGGATATCGCGGCGTAGGAATGGAGCAGGTCTCCAACCCGCGCACGGTCGCCAGGCTGAAGGACGCGAATGTCGCGCCCGCACCGCAGGATCCGGCCGACGCCAACAGCGAACCGGCCAGCAAGGTCTACGAAAACGTCAAAGTGCTGAACGACCTCAGCGTCGACGAGTTCAACCGCGTGATGATCTCCATCACGGAGTGGGTGGCGCCCGAGCAGGGTTGCGCTTACTGCCATGACGAGGCGAACCTCGCGGCCGATACCGTCTATACCAAGGTCGTGGCGCGGCGCATGCTGCAGATGACGCGCCACATCAACGCCGACTGGAAGCCTCACGTGGCTGCCACCGGCGTCACCTGCTACACCTGCCACCGCGGGAAGCCGGTGCCGGCCAACATCTGGTTCAACAATCCGGGTCCGGCCCATGCCGGCGGAATGGCGGCGCAGACGCCGCAGTTCAATCACCCCGGACGCGCGAACGGGCTGACGTCGATGACGCTCGATCCCTTCACGCCTTACCTGCAGAAGAACGATCCGGCGCGCGTTATCGCCACGGTTGCTCTCCCCACCGGCAAGGGCGGCGCGTCGATCCAGGCGACGGAGCAGACCTATTCGCTCATGATCCACATGTCGGAAGGCCTCGGCGTCAACTGCACGTTCTGTCACAACAGTCGCGCGTTCTCGCAGTGGAAGGAAAGCACGCCCCAGCGTGTAACGGCATGGCACGGCATCCAGATGGTGAGGGAACTGAACGCCACCTATCTCGACCCGCTGAAGCCTACTTATCCGGCAAACCGGCTGGGCGTGCTCGGTGATGCCCCCAAGACGAACTGCACCACCTGCCATCAGGGCGTGAACAAGCCTCTCTATGGTGCGCAAATGGCCAAGGACTATCCCGAGCTGTTGTCGGCCCGCGCTCCCAAATAGCGCTGACGATATCGCCGGACGAGCCGCCGCGGGCCTCCCCCCGCGGCGGTTTTCGTTTGGGGCGGCCGGCTTACGTTCGGCGCGCATCTTCGCCGGACGAAAGCGCGTGCTGCGCGAGCGGTGGCTTCCCAGGCCGAACCAGACTGAGGGTCGCGAAGAGAGTCGGGCAGGGCTAAGTGGAAGGGTCAGGCGCAGGGGGAAGGGCAGGCTTAACCCCAACGCGCGCAACTGCTCGGGGAAAGCAGTTGCGCAAGATGTTGTCTAGGGCCCGTGTCCCTGCGTCGCGGAACGTCAGCTGGTTCAACCGCCGCGCCCCGCCTGCTAATCACGCCGCCAAGCCAAGCGAGATCTAACCGCTACAGCAATCCCGAGCTTGCCAATTGGAGACGACTACGTGCGGGCCGACCAAGTCGGTGCTGCAAAAATTCGGTGCGGGCCAAATCGGTGAAGGCAAAGAAAAACCCGCAGGAGCGATCCTGCGGGTTTTCTCGTTCGATCCGCTTCGGGCCTCGCGGCCCCCGGCTTCAGGCGGCGCGCTTGAGGCCGATCTCGGCCCACAGGAACGTCAGCGCCGCAATGAGGTGCTCGATGTCGTCGTCGGTATGCAGCGGCGAGGGCGTGATCCGCAGCCGCTCCGTGCCGCGCGGCACGGTGGGATAGTTGATCGGCTGCACGTAGATGCCGAAACGCTCCAGCAGGATGTCGCTGATCTGCTTGCACAGCACGGGATCGCCCACCATCACGGGGACGATGTGGCTGTCGTTCGCGAGGTGGGGGATGCCGGCGGCGTCGAGCCGGCGGCGCACGCGGGCGACGCGATCGCGCTGGCGCTCGCGCTCGGCCGGGCTGTCCTTGAGATAGCGGATGCTGGCCGCAGCGCCCGCCGCCACCGCAGGCGGGATCGCCGTAGTGAAGATGAAGCCGGAAGCGAAGCTGCGCACGAAATCGCAGAGTGCGTGCGAGGCCGCGATGTATCCGCCCATCACGCCGAAAGCCTTGCCCAGCGTACCCTCGATCACGGTGAGGCGGTGTGCGATGCCGTCGCGCTCGGCAACGCCGCCGCCGCGCTCGCCGTAGAGGCCCACGCCGTGGACTTCATCGAGATAGGTCATCGCGCCATAAGCGTCCGCGACGTCGCACAGCTCCTTGATCGGCGCGATGTCGCCGTCCATCGAGTAGACGGACTCGAAGGCGACGAGCTTGGGCGTTCCCAGCGGCAGGTCGCGCAGCTTGCGCTCCAGGTCCGCCGGATCGTTGTGGCGGAAAATGTGGCGCGGCGCGCGGCTCTGGCGGATGCCCTCGATCATCGAGGCGTGGTTGCCCGCGTCCGACAGCACGACGCAGTTCGGAATGCACGACGCGAGCGTGCCAAGCGCGGCCCAGTTGGACACGTAGCCGGAGGTGAACAGCAGCGCGGCTTCCTTGGCGTGGAGGTCGGCAAGTTCCTGCTCGAGCAGCACGTGGTAATGGTTCGTGCCCGAGATGTTGCGGGTTCCGCCGGCACCCGCGCCGCACTTGTCGAGCGCCTCGTGCATCGCGGCGAGCACCTGTGGGTGCTGGCCCATGCCCAGGTAATCGTTCGAGCACCACACCGTCACCTCGGCCGGGCCATCGGCACGATAATGTGTGGCCTTCGGGAACGAGCCGGCATGCCGCTCCAGGTCGGTGAAGACGCGGTAGCGTCCTTCCTCGCGCAGACCGTCGAGTTGATCGCGAAAGAAGGACTCGTAGTTCATGGTCGACTCCGACGCTGGGCCTGTACGCTGAGGGCTCCCCGTGGCAGCGGCCGTATCGGGGTTTGAAGCGAGTTCTTGTGCGTGGTCCAGGGCCCAACGCTCGGGAGACATGTCGTTCATTTTACCTCACCCGTCGTTTGGAGGGACCCGTGATGCGTGGATGCGTTGCAGGTGCAGGCGGCCGGCGCGAGGTGCTGCGGCACCGCCTCCGCCACCATGGAAGTCTGCCCCTTGCGGGATTTGAGGCTCCAGTTCCACAGCGCCTGCGCGGGCAGGGGGATCACCAGGAACCAGTGCTCGAGAATGGCGAGGACCATCATCGTCGCCACGAAAACCGCGCCGGCGAGGGCGAATTCGCTTTCGGCAGCCATCGCGTTCTGCACCATCAGCACTGCGATGACGGTCGAGACCGAAACCGACACCGGAAACAGCAGGTTCATCGGACCGCGCTTGAGATAGCGGCGGAGATAGGAAAGGTGCTCCGGCAGGAACTCCTCGTTCAGGTTGCGGACGCCGAGAACCACGTTCACACGCGCGCTTTCGCGCATCCACCACAGCACGACGAAGGTCCACAGGCCCACCTGGTTCGGCTGGTCCCATGTCAGCCACGCGACCACCCCGAAGGTGAGCACGATCGACGCTTCGTGCCAGAGCGTCGTCTCGACGGCATGCCAGAAGTGCTTCAGGCCGGAGCAATCTGGCCGGACATGCGGTCTTGCGAGGTCCGGTGACATAGCCCGTATAGAAGCTGATCTCCTGCCATCCCCAGGCGAGCAGCGCGAAGGTGAACGCCGCATAGGCGCCGGTGACCGAAGTGTCCGCCGCGGTGCGGCCCAGCCCGTAAAGGGATACCCCGAGCAGCAAGGTTGCGCCGAGCATGCTCCAGCGGAACGTCCGCCGGGGCAGCCCGTCGAGATACATGATGATGCCCGTGCTGAACCACCACACGAAGAGCGCGTAGAGGATCGGGAGCAGCGTTTGCGTCATCGTGGCGAAACCATTGCTCGGTCCAACTCCGTGGCTCCGGCGGCTACCAGACCGGCGACAGGCGCATCTGCGCAGGCAGCGGGTTGGGCTTGGACGGCAGCAGGTACATGCGCCCGAACGTCAGGGCTGCGCCCGCTGTCAGGGCATAGCGCTTCAAGGTTCCGGCGACCCCGCCTTGCGCCTTGGCGTCCTCGATCCCCTGCGAGATCCTGAGCAGCCGTTCCAGGCCGGCCCGGAAGCCGGGATTGTCGAGGTCGAGCGTCAGCGGGAAGACCTGCTTCGAGATATCCGAGCAGATGCGGAACACCTCGAAATCGTATTCCTCGGGGTTCACGCCAAGCGCCTTGTGGAATGCGGGGCGCGTATGGTCGCGGACATACATCGTGGAGAACACGGCGAGGACGAAGAACTTCACCCACAGCTTGTTCAGGCCCGTGAGCAGCGACGGGTTGGCGCGCATCAGCAGCGCGAACGCCTCGCCGTGGCGGAACTCGTCGTTGCACCACTTCTCGAACCACTTGAAGATCGGGTGGAAGCGCTTGTCGGGATTGCGCTCCAGGTGCCGGAAGATGGCGATGTACCTGCTGTAGCCGATCTTCTCCGAGAGGTAGGTCGCGTAGAAAATGTATTTCGGCTTGAAGTAGGTGTACTTCTTCGCGCGTGTCAGGAAGCCCAGGTCGACGCCGATGCCGAAATCCTTCAGCACCTCGTTGATGAAGCCGGCATGGCGGGCTTCGTCGCGGCTCATATAGGTGAACAGCGCCTTCATGTCGGGGTTCTTGGCGCGCTTCTTCATCTCGGCATAGAGCACGCAGCCTGAGAATTCAGCCGTGATCGAACTCACGAGGAAGTCCGTGAACTCCTTGTAGAGATCGTCGGGCAATGACTTCATGTCGAATTCGTCGAAGTCGCTGTTGCGGACGAAGTGGCCCTTGTTGGGGTCGGCCTTCATCTCGGCGATCAGCTTGTCCCATTCCTCGCGGACGGAGCTGACGTCGTACTTGTCCAGCTTTTCGAAATCCGTCGTATAGAAATTGGGCGTGAGCACCGTGCTCGACAGGGCGAGGGCGGTCGTCTCATTGGGCGCGGTCGGGCGCGAGTGAGCGTTCATAGTCTCCTCCTGTCAGAGAAGCTGACGTCGTAGAGTTCGGTGATGTCGAGGGGGGCCTTCATCCGCGTCCACAGCCGTTCGACGGCGTTGGCGCGCGTGATCGTGGCCATGCGGCGCACGCTCAGCGTCTCGCCGAACCCGATCTCGGTCGGCGCGTCGTGCACGATGACCTTGTCCCCAGGCCGAATCTCGATGTCGCCGTCCAGGACGACATGAGCATGCAGGCTCTTGGGGGTCTTCTCGATCTCGACGGTGCAAGGCACCTCGATCGTCTCTCGCCCCAGCAAGGCGGCTATCATGGCGTAGTCCCCCGCAATGTCAGCAGCCGTGCGAAGACGGCCGCGTTGGTTGGTCCGAAGGCCTCCAACGCGATGCGCTGGCCGGTCCCCCGGTCTTCCAGCGAGAATGTTCCGTCGCTCCAGCGGGTCAGCCGGAACGGCGGTTCCGCGCCGATGTCGCTGAGCCTACGCTGCCGCGCGAGCCCGCGCAAAGTGCCACGCAGAAATCCGTTCGTGCCGGGCTGCACGACATCGATCGGCTGGCCGCTGACGGCATCGATAACGTCCACGCCCCCATCGCTCCGGTCCATGAAATTGACGTCCCGTGTGGCCACGACACTGCTCGCCGCCATGTGGGAAACGCCGATATCCGTGGCCCTGCCGAAGGCGACGGCCCCGAGCGAAAGCAAAACCAGGCAGGCCGCGCCGATCAACGTCGGGCGGGGCAGGCCGCCCTGATGCGGTTTTTCGCCCTGGGTCATGTTCGCGCTCATGGTTTTCTACCTCTGGGCCGCGACGATCAGACGCGGCGGCCGGCCGCTCGAATTCGAGCTCGTGACGGAGGAAGCAGGCGTGCCCACCGCCGGCTGGTCGTTATACGAGACCACCGCGCGCGCCAGGATCTCGGCGACGTGGGCGGCGTGCGGCACGCTGCGCAGCATCGGCTCGGGCTTGGCCAACCGCCATGGCCGGGCATGCGGCCACAGATGCAGGTAGGCGATGCGATCCTTGCCGGCCAGCGCCAGCGGAATATCGCCGGTGCCGTCGGGCCAGGCCTTGAGGGAGCCCGCCGCGATGCTGGCGAAGGGCACGTTGTATGTCACCGGAAGCGCGATGCCGATCCGCATGATCACCCGCCTGCTGGTGATCGCATAGAGCGAGGTCCGACCGATCAGGTAGGCAATGCCGGCCAGCAGGCCCAGGCACGCCATTCCGAGCCCGAGCATCATCGCGACGCGCAATGGCGAGAATGCCGTTTCGGCGTCCCACAGTGGCGTGGCCATCTGCCAGACGGCAAGACCGGCGAAATAGAGCGCGATCTTGTCGATATGCAGCGCGTGGCGCGCGATGGAGCGCCAGTTCGGCTTGCCCTGCCAAAGCAGCCTTTCTCCCTGCGGAAGAGGCTCCGGCACGCCGCTGACGAAGGACATGTCCTGTGCGTTCACAGCAGTGGCTCCGAGCGCTCGGGCGTGGCGTAGAGGTGGCCGGCCCCGTAATAAGCGACGACCCGTTCTTCCTCGTACATCGTCACGCGATCCGCACTCTTCAGCGCGGGCACGTCGGCGAACTGATCGGACAGGATCGAGGCGACGTTGACCCGTCCCTTGGTGCTGTCGATCTTGGAGAACGTCACCGGCAGCAGGACGCTCTTGCCACCTTCGATCTGCACTTCGTAGTACCGGGCCAGGATTTCCGAGCGGTCGACCCAGACATCCGTCACCGTGCCGGCCGCCCTGCCGTCAGCGCCCACCACGGTCATGCCGCGCGGATCGGGATCGCGCGGCTCGATCGAGAAATCGGTCGCGACCCGCAGGGGCACGATCTTGTCCTGGCCGTGGAAGGTGACGTCGGGTGTATCGGACCGCAGCGCATAGGAGCCGGGTCCGACGCCGGCCGTCATCGGATTGCCGATGGGACGGAGCGGGGCGCCGGGCCAAAGCTCGGTCTTTTCGGCGTTGATCTCGCGCGGCGCTTCATCACGCGGGGCGAAGACGCTGCCGCCATGGGCGAGCAGGAATTCCTTGGGCTTGGGGATCAGCAGGAACCCCTTGCCGCCGACGCCCGAGACCTCGGACTCGAGCGGGTAGCCCTCGCGCCGGTCCTCGCGGCGGAGATAGAAGATCAGGCCGGCAAAGAAGATCCAGAACGCGTACAGCACGACTTGGGCCACATCGATGTAGCTGGTGATGGCGCCTCTCATGGCATGATCTCCAGTTGTTCAGCCTTGGCATTGGACCAGGCTGGAAGAGAGGTTGATCGGGAGGGTCCGTTCGCGCTGCGCACGAGCGGGCCGATGGCGACGAGGGTTGCAAACAGAAGGGCGATCTCGATGTGGTAGACGACGGAATAGCCCGTCGATGCTTCCGCCAAGGCCTCGCCCAGCGAGCCCCGAACCGCGAGATCGGACACGACATCCTTCAGGATGCCGCCGGTGGCGATCGCAATGCCGGCCGCGCTGGCCTGCACCGCGCCCCATGCGCCAAGCGCGATACCGGTCTCGCCGGCCTGCGCGATCGCCATGGAGGCGGTCAGCGTTCCGTGCGCGAAGAGCCCGGCTCCAAAGCCGATGAGCGTGACGCCGGCGCCGAACACCAGCGCCGATTGCAGCGGAGCCGCGAAGATGACGGCAGAGAACGCCGCGATGCCGGCGAGCGCGCCAAGTGCCGCAACCCGATGCGGGTCCGCGCCCTTGTTGAGCCGGCGAGCGGCCAGCGCAAGCCCGAACAGCCCGCCGCCTGCCAGCGCCGCTGTGAGGATCGTCGTGGCAGCGACGGAGAGCTTGAGGATCTGCCCGCCATAGGGCTCGAGCAGGATGTCCTGCATCGAGAAGGCGGCGGTGCCGAGCCCCGTCGCCACGAAGAGCCGCAGTGCGTTTCCGCGCGCGGTGAGTGTCGTCCAGGACTGGCGGAAGCTGGTGCCGGCCGGCGCTGGTCCGCGCCGCGATGCACCGCGCGGCTCCTGCTTCCAGATGGCGATGCCGTTCAGGATGACGGTGACGGCGGCCGCGCCCTGGATGACCTGGATCAGCTTGATCTGGCTGAACGGGTCGAGCAGCCAGCCGAAGACGATGGCGCTGACGACCATGCCGACCAGGAGCATGGTGCAGAGCAGGGCGACCACGCGGGGGCGGTTGGATACGGGCGAGATATCAGTCGCCAGCGCGAGGCCCACCGTCTGCACGGTATGGAGCCCGGCGCCGACCAGGAGAAAGGCGAGGGCGGCGGCAGCGTGCGCGACCCATTCCGGCGCGTTGCTGTCGCCCGAGAGCAGGATCAGCGCGAACGGCATGATGGCGAGCCCGCCGAACTGCGCCAGCGTGCCGAACCAGAGGTAGGGCAGCCGCTTCCAGCCCAGGGCCGAGCGATGATGATCGGATTGGTGCCCGACCAGCGCGCGCAGCGGCGCGAAGACCAGCGGCAGCGAAACCATGACGGCGACGAGCCAGGCAGGTACGCCGAGTTCGACGATCATCACCCGGTTCAGCGTGCCGATGAGGAGCACCGCCGCCATGCCGACGGTGACCTGGAACAGCCAGAGGCGCAGCAGCCGCCCGAGCGGCAGTTCCGCCGAGACCGCGTCGGCGAACGGCAGCAGATGCGGACCAAGCCGCATCAACCCCTTCACCATGGCGCGGCTCGGGTTCATTTGGCGCGAAGCTCCAATGCCTGGGAGGTGTAGAAGCCCTGCGCGACCCGCTGCGTCTGCACGGCCCGCCAGGCCTTCAGCGCGGCATCGCGCTCGATCAGCTTGCCGAGATGCTCAGGGCCGACCGGCTCAATCGCCGGAGCGCGGTCGCCGCGCGGGAACAAGCGGCCGACGGCGTGCATGACGCTGAGCGCGGGCGTGCGCGGCGCGAAGGTGAAGAGGATCGACGCATCCGTGCGGGCGGCGAGGGTGGCCAGCACGCGGACGATATCGGGCGCGTGGTAGTGGATCAGCGAGTCCATCGCGACGACGTGGTCGAAGCGGCCGAGGGCCGGGTCCAGCATGTCGCCGACGCGCCAGTCGATGCTGCCGGCGCCCAGATCGTCCGGCGTGCGCTCGCCGGCAAGACCGACCAGAGTGGGCGAGATATCGACCGCGACGACATGCGGCGCCGCGCTTGCGCGGCCTCGATGGCCAGCGCGCCGGTGCCGCAGCCGGCATCCAGCACGCGCTTGCCGGTGAGATCGGCGGGAAGCCAGTCGAGCAGGGTCGCGCGCATCCGGTCGCGCCCGGCCCGCACGGTGGCGCGAATGCGGCCGACCGGAGCATCCGAGGTCAGCCGCGACCAGGCCTCGCACGGCCGTCCGGTCGAAATAGGTCTCGAGCTGCCCGCGGCGCTCGAGCGTAGGTTGCTGTCGGCATCAGTCGAACCCCAGGAATTCGAACAGGTCGCGGTCCTTCATCGGCTTGGCGTCCTTCGACGGCGTGCCGAGCCACAGGCTCGCGGCGAGGCGCATATATTCCGACTGTCACGGCCTCGAGTTCGGGCGAGGGCTCCATCTCGAACAGCGTCGACTTCTTCAGCCGGCTGCGGCGGACGACGTCGAGGTCGGGGAAGTGCGCGATGCGGTCGAGGCCGACCGCGGCGTTGAAGCGGTCGATCTCGTCGGTCTTGGCGCTGCGGTTGGCGATGACGCCGCCGAGGCGGACATTGTAGTTCTTCGACTTGGCGTGGATCGCCGCGACGATGCGGTTCATCGCGAAGATGCTAGTCGAAGTCGTTGGCGGTGACGATCAGCGCCTTGTCCGCATGCTGCAGGGGCGCGGCGAACCCGCCGCACACGACGTCGCCCAGCACGTCGAAGATCACCACGTCGGTGTCTTCGAGCAGATGATGCTCCTTGAGGAGCTTCACCGTCTGGCCGACGACATAGCCGCCGCAGCCCGTGCCGGCCGGCGGTCCGCCGGCCTCGACGCACATCACGCCGTTATAGCCCTCGACCACGAAGTCCTCGACGCGCAGTTCCTCGGAGTGGAACTGCACCGCTTCCAGCGCGTCGATGACGGTCGGGGCGAGCCGCTTGGTGAGCGTGAAGGTGCAGTCGTGCTTGGGATCGCAGCCGATCTGCAGCACGCGCTTGCCCAGCTTCGAGAACGCCACCGAGAGGTTCGACGACGTCGTGCTCTTGCCGATGCCGCCCTTGCCGTAGACGGCGAACACCTTGGCGTTGCCGATCTTCAGCGTCGGGTCGAGCTCGACCTGCATGCTGCCTTCCGGCCGTTTCGCCACGGGGGATCTGATGGCGAGGTTCATGTTCTGCTGCCTCCGCGGTGATGCCTTCGAGGCGGTCTTCGAGCTCTTCGCCTGCGCGATGCAGCGCTTCGAGAACCGACGGCGTCGGGCGTCCAGTATCCGCGCTCATGGGCCTCGAGCAGGCGGTTCGCGACCTTGGCGGATGCTGTCGGGATTGAGCGCCGCCAGGCGCTCGCGCATGTCGGCGTCGAGGACGAAGGTCTGGGTGATCTGCTCGTAGACCCAGGGCGCGACCTGGCCGGTCGTCGCCGACCAGCCGACGGTGTTGGTGACGTGCGCCTCGATCTGGCGCACGCCCTCGTAGCCGTGCTTCAGCATGCCCTCGTACCATTTCGGATTGAGCATGCGGGTGCGCGTCTCCAGCGAGACCTGCTCGGAGAGCGAGCGCACCTTGCCTTCGCCGCGCGTCTGGTCGCCGATGTAGATCGGCATGGCGGCCGCCCTTGGCGCGCTCGACGGCGCGGCCCATGCCGCCCAGGCTGTCGAAGTAATGGTCGACGGTGGTGACGCCGAGCTCGACCGAGTCGAGGTTCTGGTAGGCGATGTCGACGCTCGCCAGCACGCCCTTGAGGAGCGCGGCCTGCTGCGACGGGCTTGCCCATGCGGCCATAGGCGAAGCACTTGCGGCGCGAGAAGGTCTCGGCCAGCTCGTCCTCGTCGCCCCAGGCGCCGCTGTCGACGAGGTGGTTGACGTTGGAGCCGTACGCGCCGTCGGCATTGCTGAAGACGCGCAGCGCGGCCGTCTCGATGTCGCAGCCGTGCGCCTGCATATGCGCCAGCGTGTGCTTGCGGACGAAGTTCATCTCGACCGGCTCGTCCGCGGTGGCGGCGAGGTAGCAGGCTTCGGCCAGCAGCTTCGTCTGCAGCGGCAGCAGGTCGCGGAAGATGCCCGAGAGCGTCATCACCACGTCGATGCGCGGGCGGCCCAGCGTTTCCAGCGGCAGCAGCATCGCGCCGCAGAGGCGGCCATAGCTGTCGAAGCGGGGCCGTGCGCCCATCAGCGCGAGCGCCTGGGCGATCGGCCCGCCCTCGCTCTTGAGGTTGTCCGTGCCCCACAGCACCATGCGCGAGCGATTCCGGCAGCTTGTGGCCGTCGCTCGGCGTAGCGGGCGAGCAGCGTGCTCGGCCTGGCGCGCGCCGTCCTGCATCGCGAAGGCGCTGGGGATGCGGTAGGGATCGAAGCCATGCATGTTGCGGCCCGTCGGCAGCACCGACGGCGTGCGCAGAAGATCGCCGCCGGCGACCGGCCGCATGTAGCGTCCGTCCAGCGCGTGCATCAGCGACGGCAGTTCGTGGTCCATCGCGAGCAGCCTGTCCGTCTCGGCAAGATCGCGCATCATCGCGAGTGACGCGCCGTCGCCGCCCAGTCCGCGCGACATGACGTCCTCCGGCGGCATGCCGGCGACCAGCGCCTCGATCCCGGCCTGCTGCGGCCGCTTGCCGTGCGAGGCTTCGCCCAGCGCCATCAGCATCTCGACGCGCTCTTCGGCTTCCGGCGGCGCGCCGATGACGTGCATGCCATGCGGGATCAGCGTGTATTCGAGTTCGAGCACGGCGGCGGCGAGCGCCTGCACCTGCGGCTCCGCGTCGGCCTTCCAGGCGGGCTCGGCCTTTGCGAGGTCGAGCTGCCACCGCCTGCGTCTGGATCAGCGAGGCCAGTTGCTCGCGCTCGTGCCAGGTTTCCGGGGTCAGGGCGCGCCAGCGATCGATCGTGGCCTTGAGGTCGACGAGCCCGCGATAGAGGCCGGCCTGCGCCAGGCTCGGCGTCAGATAGCGAGATCAGCGTCGCACCGGCGCGACGCTTGGCGATCGTGCCTTCGGACGGGTTGTTCGAGGCGTAGAGATAGATAGTTCGGGAGGTCGCCGATGAGCCGCTCGGGCCAGCAGGCCGCGGACATGCCGACCTGCTTGCCGGGCATGAATTCCAGCGCGCCATGCGTGCCGAAATGCAGCACGGCATGGGCGGCGAAATCCTGCTTCAGCCAGGTGTAGAAGGCCGAGAAGGCGTGCGTCGGGGCAAAGCCGCGCTCGAACAGCAGGCGCATCGGGTCGCCCTCGTATCCGAAGGCGGGCTGCACGCCGACGAACACGTTGCCGAAGCGCTCGCCGAGCACGAAGATCGACTGCCCATCGCTCTGGTGGCGGCCGGGGGCGGGACCCCATTGCGCCTCGATCTCGGCAAGGTGCTTCTCGCGCCGGACATGATCCTCGGCGGGAATGCGCGCATGGACGTTCGCGTCCGCGCCGTAGCGCATGGCGTTGCCCTTGATGATGCAATCGCGCAATGCGTCGACATCGGCGGGCACATCGACCGTGTAGCCCTCGGCCTTCAGGCGGGTCAGCGTGTTGAACAGCGAGGCGAAAACCGAGAGATAGGCTGCCGTTCCCGTCGCGCCCGCATTCGGCGGGAAGTTGAAGATGACGACGGCGAACCGGCGCTCGGCGCGCGGCGTACGCCGCAGCGTGATCGGCCTTTTCCAGCTTCGCGGCCAGAGCATGGGCGCGCTCGGGATGCACCCGCATATCGCGCGACGGCCGGCATGTCGCGCGACGCCGGTTCCGCGCCCGATCGCCCGCCGAACACGGTGGGCGAGGTCGCGCCGTCGAGCTCCGGGATCGCGACCATCATGGTGGCCTCGACCGGCATCAGGCCGCGGTCGGAGGTTTCCCACTGCTCCAAGGTCTGGAATTCGAGCGCCTGCGCGGCGATGTAGGGCACGTCGAGCCCGGCCAGCATTTCCTCGGCCGCCCGTGCGTCGTTGTAGGCGGGCCCGCCGACCAGCGAGAAGCCTGTCAGCGAGACGATCGCGTCGACCACCGGCTTGCCGTCCCGCACGAAGAACTGCTCGACCGCCGGACGCGCGTCGAGCCCGCTCGCGAAGGCGGGGACGACCTCGATGCCGCGCGCCTCGAAGGCAGCGATCACGCCGTCGTAGTGCGCGGTGTTGCCGGCCAGAAGGTAGGAGCGCATCACCAGCACGCCGACGCGGCCTTTTACCGGTCCGGACAGGCGCGGAAGCTTGGCGGCGTTCTCCGCGATGCGGCCCGCCATGCGCGGGTGATACACGCCGACTTCGGGGTACTCGACGGGCGGCAGCGCCTTGATCGGCCCCGCTGCGCCGGTGCGGCCGGCTTCGGCGTAGCGGCCGATGAGGAAGCGCACGAGGTTGCAGACGTTGTCGTCCGATCCCGCGAGGAAATATTGCAGGGTCAGGAAATAGGCGCGCACGTCCTGCGCCGCGCCAGGGATGAAGCGCAGGATGCGCGGAATGCGGCGCAGCATGGCCATCTGCTTGGCGCCGACGCTGGGCGGCTTGCCCTTGCCGCCGCCGCGCAGCTTCTTCAGGAAGTCGAGCGGACTGCGCTGCGTGCCGTCCATGTTGAAGCGGCCGACGCGTGTCAGCTTCACGATCTCGGGTGCGGACATGCAGCCGATCATCACGTCGCAAGCGTTGCGGCGGGCCAGCAGGTCCGGCAGCACGGCTTTCACGTGGTCTTCCATGAACAGCATGGTGACGACGATGATGTCGCCCTCTGCGATGTCCGCGCTTGCAGCGCGCCAGTGCGTCCGCGTCGTTCTCCCACTCCGATGCCGCGTGGAACGACAGCGCCATCCGTGGCATCTCGGCCGTCAGCGTCCGGCGCGCGCGGTTCACCGCCCCCGACAGATGATTGTCGAGCGTGACGACGACGACCCGGAAACCGGGTCGATCAGCGGCCGAAATGGGCTTTTGCATCGTACAAGGTCTCGATGGTGATGACGGAAATGCCGCGGTCCTGGGCGAAGCGCTCGGTGTTGCGCCTCGCCTTGCCGCGCACGAAGAACGGGATCTTGCGGAGTTCCTTTTCGGCGTCGCCGGCCCAGCCGACGGGGAGGGCGATAGCGTCGGGCAGCATGTGCGCCGATGCGGGGGATGAAAGAGCGGGCTCCTGGACCGGCGCGGCGGCCGGGGAGGGTGCGGGGCTCGCGGCGGCGGCGGGCTGGCTCTTGCCGCCGAGATGGGATGGCGCCGCGCCGTCGTGGAATTCGATGTCGTCGCGGAACATCTGCAGGAGATGCTCCTCGAGGCCCATCATCAGGGGATGAACCCAGGTGTCGAAGAGGACGTTCGCGCCTTCGAAGCCCATCTGGGGCGAGTGGCGCGCCGGGAAATCCTGCACGTGCACCGGGGACGAGATCACGGCGCAGGGCACGCCAAGCCGCTTGGCGATGTGGCGCTCCATCTGCGTGCCGAGCACCAGCTCGGGCTGGAGCTCCGCGACCTTGGCTTCGACCTCGAGATAGTCGTCGGTGATGAGCGCCTCGATGCCGTAGAGCGCCGCCGCCTCGCGCACTTCGCGGGCGAATTCGCGGCTGTAGGTTCCGAGCCCGACGACGTTGAAGCCGAGTTCCGTGTGGGCCACCCGCGCCGCCGCGATTGCGTGTGTCGCGTCGCCGAAGATGAAGACGCGCTTGGCGTTGAGATAGGTCGAGTCGACCGAACGCGAATACCAGGGCATGCGCGCATTGCCGGCTTCGAGCGCCGGGGCCGGATCGACACCGGCCAGCGCGGCCACCTCGTTGATGAACTGGCGCGTCGCGCCCATGCCGATCGGCACGGTCCTGATCGTCTTCTGCTTGAAGGTCTTCTCCAGCCAGAGCGCCGCGGAGTTGGCGACTTCGGGATAGAGGACGATGTTGAAATCGGCGTCGCCCAGGCGCGTGAGGTCGGAGGGCGTCGCGCCCAGCGGCGCCACCACGTTCACGTCGATGCCGAGGCTGGCGAGGATGGCCATGACCTCCTGCACGTCGTCACGATGGCGAAAGCCGAGCGCCGTCGGGCCGAGAATGTTGCAGCTTGGCCGGGCGGTGGGGTCGGGCGTGCGCTCGACCGGTGCGGCGAGCGAGCGGACCAGGCGGTAGAAGGTTTCGGCCGCGCCCCAGTTTTCCTTCTTCTGGTAGGCGGGCAGTTCGAGCGGCACGACCGGGATCGGCAGGTTCAGCGCCAGCGAAAGGCCGCCGGGATCGTCCTGGATCAGTTCGGCCGTGCAGGATGCGCCGACGATCATCGCCTCGGGCTTGAAGCGCTCGTAGGCCTCCGCCACGGCGGACTTGAAGAGCTGCGCCGTGTCGCCGCCGAGGTCGCGGGCCTGGAATGTGGTGTAGGTGACCGGCGGGCGCTTGGCGCGGCGCTCGATCATCGTGAACAGCAGGTCGGCGTAGGTGTCGCCCTGGGGCGCATGCAGCACGTAGTGCAGCCCCTCCATGCCGGTCGCCACGCGCATCGCGCCGATGTGCGGAGGGCCTTCATAGGTCCAGAGGGTGAGCTTCATGGCTCAGACCTCCAGCCGGGCGCGGCGCACGAGCGGCCGCGCAAACAATTCGGCAAGATCGCCGGCCTGGTCGTAACCCTGGATGGGCGTGAACAGCAGCTCGATTGCCCACTTCGTCGAGAGACCCTCGGCTTCGAGCGGATTGGCGAGGCCAAGGCCGCAGACTGTGAGGTCCGGCCGCGCGGCGCGGCAGCGGTCGATCTGGTTGTCGACGTTCTGGCCTTCGCTCAGCAGCGGCCCCGGCGGCAGCAGATCGAGTTCGCGCGAGAGGATCTGGCGGTTGAGGTACGGCGTGCCGACCTCGACCGGCAGCATCGACAGCTCGCGGGCGAGGAAGCGGGCCAGCGGAATTTCGAGCAGCGAATCGGGGAAGAAGAAGATGCTCTTGCCGGCGAGCTTTTCGCGGTGGCGCTCCAGCGCGACCTGCGCCCGCTCGCGGCCGGAGGCCGTGACCGAATCGAACAGCGCCGGGGAGACGCCAAAGCAATCCGCCGCCGCCTGCAGCCAGAGCGTCGTGCCTTCGGAGCCGAGCGGGAAGGGCGCCTCGATCCGCACCGCGCCGCGCTCGTCGAGCGCCTTCGCAGTGTCCGAGAGGAAAGGCTGGGCCAGGAGGTAGGACGTGTTCGGCCCCACTGGCGGCAGGTCCGCCGCGCGACGGGGCGGAAGGAACGTCACCGGAGCGATGCCCATTGCGGCGAAAAGCCGCGCGAACTGGTCTTCCACCACGTCCGCCAGCGCGCCGACGACGAGCAGCGAATGGGGAGCGGTCGCGCCCTCGGCGGGGAGGTCGGGGACCATCGAGGCGAGGCAGGCGTCCTCGCCCTGCGTGAACGTGGTCTCGATGCCGCTGCCCGAGTAGTTCAGCACGCGCACATGAGGCGCGAAGCCTTTCGAGAGACGCTGCGCCGCGCGGGAGAGGTCGAGCTTGATCACCTCGGAGGGGCATGAACCCACGAGGAAGAGGAGCTTGATGTCGGGGCGGCGCGCCAGGAGCTGCGTCACCACGCGATCGAGCTCTTCATGCACGTCGGCGAGGCCCGCGAGGTCGCGCTCGTCGATGATCGCGGTCGCGAAGCGCGGCTCGGCGAAGATCATCACGCCAGCGGCCGACTGGATGAGATGCGCGCAGGTGCGCGAGCCCACCACGAGGAAGAACGCGTCCTGGATCTTGCGGTGAAGCCAGACGATTCCCGTCAATCCACAGAAAACTTCGCGCTGTCCACGCTCGCGCAGGACGGAGAAGTTCCCGCAGCCTTCAAGTGCCGTTCCGTTCGGGACCGGGGTGGGCGCATTCATCGCGCAAGCTCCGGCATCTGCGAGGCTTCGCCGGCGAGACGCGCCTCGCGAAGCTTCAGGATAAATTGCGCGGCATTGACGACGTAGGTCGCGTAGGCGGCAAGGGCCAGCAGCATCAGGCTGCGCGCGTCCAGCCAGTCCAGCCAAAGGGCGGCGAGATAGGCCGTGTGCAGGGCCAGCACGATCATGCTGACGGCGTCTTCCCAGAAGAACGCCGGCGCGAAGAGATAGCGCCCGAAGACGGCCTTCTCCCAGATCGAGCCCGTGATCATGATCGCGTAGAGGACGAGCGTCTTGACGACGATCGAAACGGTGGCTGCCTCAAGTCCCTGGCCGGTCGCGAGATAGCGCATCACGAGGGCGAGGCTGACGAGGAAGACCACGAATTGAACCGGGGCGAGGATGCCCTGGACCAAGGTCCACGGAGACTGGTCACGCCGGCGCCGCTCGTCCGCGGTGTACAGCGCTCTCGGTGTGGCGAGCGCCCGACCCTGTCGGCGACCGGGTCCCCCTTCGTGCATTGCGCCATTCCCCCGAAGCGGGCTGCTTTGTGCCGTCCGCCGGATGAACTTTAACGGCGCTGGCAAAAGTGTCAATCTAGATAGACGTCAATTCAGGTTTACATTCGCGGGGATTTGCGTTTTGATGATGGCACTGGTCAGGCCACTTCCGTTCGCCTAGGCTGAAGCTGCAGACCAAGACGACATCGCTCAATGAACGTCCGGGGCGCCGGGATGACCGCCCTTCAGAAGCCACACGACAAGGCTGAGGCTGCACTCTGATCTCATCCGGCAAACCGTCTCGGGAGGGGGCGAATGGTGGGCTATTCACAGGGAACCGAGGGCGGCCTTTCCTGGCAGGCCGTTGACGAAGCCCCGCCGTCAGGTGGGCTCGCATTCGATCGGACGCCGGATGAGCCGTCCGCGCGCCGGGAGACTGTCAGCGAGTCCCTCGCCAAGGTCATCGAGGCGGAGATTATTCCCCGGCTGATGCTGGCGCATTCGATGCCTGCGCGCGAGCCTGTTGCCGTCGAGGCCGACGAGGGCGATCAGGTCGAGGCTTTCACCGCTCTCGTGCGTTCCGACGACATGAAGGCCATCTCGGCCTACGTGTCGGCCAGACGCGCCGCCGGGGTGTCGGTCGAGGCCATCTTTCTCAATCTGCTCGCGCCCACGGCGCGCCATCTCGGCGAGTTGTGGACCGCCGACATCGTCGATTTCGTCGACGTCACCGTCGCCCTGTCGCGCCTCCAGCACGTGATGACGGAGCTCGGCCCGGATTTCGTGGGCGAGACCGCCAGCCGTGCGAGCGACCGACGCATTCTCCTGCTGCCAACCCCGGGCGAGCAGCACACCTTCGGCCTTGGCATGGTCGAAAAGTTTTTTCGCCGCTCCGGCTGGGATGTCGCGGGCGGCGGCAACGGGCCGGGCGCGGAATTCGACCGGCTGCTTCGCCGCGAGACGTTCTCGGTCGTCGGATTGTCGCTGAGCAGCACCATCAAGATGGGCGCTCTGGTCTCGACGATTCGAACCATTCGGAAAGTGTCGCGTAATAAGTCTGTGTGCATCATGGTCGGCGGGCCCGTATTCGTGGACCGGCCGGAGTTGGGCGTCCTCGTCGGCGCCGATGCAACGGCCGCTAATGGCCCCGCTGCCGTCCTAGTCGCCCAAAGTTTGCTTGATATGCGAGCCAGAGCCTGCTGAAAGTGTCGCACCTCAACCCCTGATTGTAATGGCTGCAATGCAAATATCCATTCCCCGGCATGCGGTTAAGGCCTTCGCCGAGCCGCACGAATTGCTTGGGGATCTCGGAGCCGAGGTCGCCGCGAGCTTGATCGCGGCCGCCGCGGACATTGCGCTCGTCATCGATTCGGACGGAATCATCAGGGACGTTTCCTTCGGCACCGAGGATCTGCTCGAGGAAGGCTGCCACGAATGGCTGGGCCGCCGCTTCGTCGACACCGTCACCGTGGAAAGCCGCGGCAAGATCGAGGAATTGCTGGCCGAGGCCGCGTCGAAATCGGTTTCACGCTGGCGGCAGGTGAACCATCCCTCGCCCAAGGGCGCGGACCTTCCGGTGCGTTATTCCGGGATCAGCGTGGGCCGCGACGGGCGAATCGTCGCCGTCGGCCGCGACCTGCGCTCGACCGCCGCCCTGCAGCAGCGCCTCGCCAATGCCCAGCAGACGATGGAGCGCGAGTATGAGCGCATCCGCTCCGCCGAGACGCGCTACCGCCTCCTGTTCCAGCTCGCGTCCGAGCCGGTCCTGATCGTCGATGTCGCTGCGGAGAAAGTGTCGGAAGCCAATCCCGCCGCCATCAAGCTGATCGGCCTGCCGCCCAAGCGCGTCACGGGCCGGGCCTTTTCGGACCTGTTCGATCCCGAAAGCGCGCTGCCGATCCAGTCCATGCTCGGCGCTGTCCGGGTCACGGGCCAGGTCGCCGACGTGCGCGTGCGCCTTGCGGACAGCCGGGTCGAACTGCTGATGGCGGGATCCCTGTTCCGGCAGGAGAACTCCAGCTTCTGCCTCGTGCGCCTTTCGCCGCTTGCGTCGGACGCCGGCGCGATCCGCCCGCGCGCCGACCTGCAGAAGGTGCTGGATACGCTGCCTGAAGGTTTCGTCGTCACCGACGATTCGCGGCGGATCCTCTCGGCCAATTCCGCCTTCCTCGATCTTGCCCAGTTGGCGACGGAGGAGCAGGCGCGCGGCGAATTGCTCGACCGCTGGGTCGGGCGCGAGGGCGTTGACATCGACGTGCTCGTCTCCAACCTGCGCGACCACGGCTCCGTCCGCCATTTCTCGACCGTGATGCGCGGCGAGTATGGTTCGGTGGAGGACGTGGAGATCGCTGCCGTCGCGGTGCTCGCCAACGATCCGCCCTGCATGGGTTTCACCATCCGCAGTTCGGCGCTGCGCACCGGCACCGCCGCGCTCGGCGGACGCGAGCTGCCGCGCTCGGTCGAGCAGTTCACCGAGCTCGTCGGCCGCGTGTCGCTGAAGAACCTCGTGCGCGAGACGACCGACATGATCGAGCGGCTGTGCATCGAAGCCGCGCTCGAACTGACCCGCGACAACCGGGCCTCGGCCGCCGAAATGCTCGGCCTCAGCCGCCAGGGCCTCTACGCCAAGCTCCGCCGCTACGGCCTGGGCGATCTCGACGACCGCGAATAGGCGATCTGGGGAAGCCTGGTCGCAGGCCGTTCCGCATAGTTCGCGCGGCGGCAGCGGGTCGCCGAAGCCTTGACCTCGCATAAGCTTCGATCAGCCGCACGGGTCCGCGCGAATTCCGCGCGCTTGGGCCCTCCGCGGCCAAAGGTAACAGGCTGCGTCCAAGGCCGCCGCCCCGGCGCTGGCCAGCCGTTCGAAATCACCGGAATACAGCCGTCGAAAAGTGTCAGTCTTGATTGACACTTCGATATGTCATGCTAGCTTCCTCGCATGGCTACGCCAGCGCCGCCCGTCTTCCTCGAACTGCTGAAGCCCATCACGTGGTTCGCGCCCATGTGGGCGTTCGTGTGCGGCGTCGTGTCGTCGGGGCTTTCGCCCTCGGGGCAATGGCCTGTCATCATCACCGGCATCATCCTGGCGGGGCCGCTCGTCTGCGCCACCAGCCAGGCCGTGAACGACTGGTACGACCGCCATGTCGACGCCATCAATGAGCCGCACCGCCCCATTCCCTCGGGCCGGATGCCGGGCCGCTGGGGCTTCTACGTCGCCTGCGTCTGGACCGCGATTTCCCTCGGCGTCGCCGCGACCTTGGGCGCGTGGGTCTTCATCGCCGCCGTCTTCGGGCTCGTCGCGGCGTGGGCCTATAGCGCGCCGCCGCTGCGGCTGAAGCAGAACGGCTGGTGGGGCAACCTCGCCGTCGGCATCTGCTACGAGGGCTTGCCCTGGTTCACCGGCGCTGCCGTCATGCTCGCGACGCTGCCCGATTGGCGCATCCTGTTGCTCGCCGCGCTCTACAGCATCGGCGCGCACGGCATCATGACGCTCAACGATTTCAAATCCGTCGAAGGCGATACCCGCATGGGCCTGCGCTCGCTGCCGGTTCAGCTCGGTGTCGAGCGGGCCGCGAAGCTCGCCTGCGTGGTGATGGCGGTTCCGCAGGTCGGCGTCATCGCCGCGCTCGTCGCCTGGGGCCGTCCGCTGCAGGCCGGCGGCGTGGCGCTGCTGCTCCTGGGGCAGTTCGCCCTGATGTCCAAGCTCCTCGCGCAACCCCGCGAGAAGGCCGCCTGGTACAACGCCACGGGCACCACGCTCTACGTCCTCGGCATGCTCGTCGCCGCCTTCGCCATGCGCCCAACCATGCAGGCCCTCACATGAATGCAGCTCCGCTCGGCTGGCTCGGTATCGTCAGGCTCGGCCTCGTGCAGACCGCACTCGGCGCGATCTTCGTGCTGCTGACCTCCACCATCAACCGCGTGATGGTGGTGGAGATGGCGCTGCCGGCCTTCATTCCCGGCCTGCTGATGGGCTGGCACTACGTGATGCAGGGGCTGCGTCCGCGCTGGGGCTATAATTCGGATGTCGGCGGGCGGCGCACGCCCTGGATCGTCGCGGGCATGGCGGTGCTGGCCACGGGCGGCGTGCTGGCGGCCGTCGCCACGGCGCTGATCGAGATGAGCTTTGCCGCGGGCATCGCGCTCTCCATCGTCGCATTCTCGCTGGTCGGCGTCGGCGTCGGCGCCGCAGGCACCAACCTGCTCGCGCTGCTGGCAACGCGGGTCGCCCCGGGCCGCCGGGCCGCGGCCGCCACCATCGTCTGGGTGATGATGATCGCGGGCTTCGCGATCACCGCGCCCACGGCCGGACATTTCCTCGATCCGTTCACGCCGCTGCGGCTCGTCGCGGTCACGGGCGTTGTCAGCGTCGTGGCGTTGATCGTCGCGATGCTGGCGGTGCGCGGGGTGGAGCAGGGCGCGCAGGCTCCGCAGACGCTCAGCCGGGCAAGCCGCAAAGCCCGCCTTCGCCGCCGTCATGGCGGAAGTCTGGGCCGAGCCGCAGGCGCGGCTTTTCACCATCTTCGTGTTCGTGTCGATGCTCGCCTACAGCGCGCAGGATCTCATTCTCGAGCCTTACGCCGGCATCGTCTTCGGCATGACGCTGGGCGCCACGACCAAGCTCGCGGGCCTGCAGCATGGCGGCGTGCTGGCGGGAATGATCTTCGTCAGCCTCATCACGACGTTCATCGGCGGACCGCGCCTCGGTTCGCTTCGCGGCTGGGCCATCGCCGGGTGCATCGGCTCCGCGATGGCGCTCGTCGCGGTCGCGATGGGCGGGCTCGTCGGGCCGTCCTATCCGCTTAAATCGGCCGTCTTCGCGCTGGGCTTCACCAATGGCGCGTTCGCCACCGCCGCCATCGGCTCCATGATGGCGCTGGCAGGTGCGGGCGCGAATGGCCGCGAGGGCACGCGCATGGGCTTGTGGGGCGCGGCGCAGGCCGTCGCCTTCGGCGTTGGCGGGCTCACCGGCGCAGTCGCCGTCGACATCGCGAAGGCCGTCATCGGGTCGCCCGTCTCGGCCTACGCCGCCGTCTTCATCGGGGAGGCGATCCTGTTCCTGGTCAGTGCGGTCGTCGCTGGCCGCGTTGGGGCGCTCACCAAGGGCTCGCCGCGCCGTGCAGTCCCGCAGCCAGGTTTCACGACAGGGCAGGGAGCCCTCACATCATGAGCACGACGCAGATTTTCGACGTCGTCGTCGTTGGCGGCGGGCCTGCCGGCGCCACCGCGGCGAACGATCTCGCCCGCGCCGGCCTCAGCGTCGTCATGCTCGACAGGGCAGGGCGCATCAAGCCATGCGGCGGCGCGATTCCGCCGCGCCTCATCCGCGATTTCGATATCCCCGATGAAATCATCGTCGCCCGCGTCAATGCCGCGCGCATGATCTCGCCGCTGTCCAAGCGCGTCGACATGCCCATCGACGGCGGCTATGTCGGCATGGTCGATCGCGAGCATTTCGACGAATGGCTCCGCAAGCGCGCGAGCGAGGCGGGGGCCGTGCGCCGCACCGGCACGTTCGAGCGGATCACGCGGGACGAGCAGGGCGTCGCGACCGTGCAATACCGGTTGCCGTCGGCCACCGGCAAGGGCGATACCACTCGGCATTCGGACCCGCCTCGTCATCGGCGCGGACGGCGCCAATTCGGGTGTCGCCCGCGCCGAGATCAAGGACGGCGACAAGGTCCCCTATGTGTTCGCCTACCATGAGATCGTGAAGTCGCCGCCCGGCTCGAAGAACGGCGATTTCGATGCAAAGCGCTGCGATGTCTATTACCAAGGCCACCTCTCGCCGGACTTCTACGCGTGGATCTTCCCGCATGGCGAGACGACCAGCATCGGCACCGGCACCGCTCACAAGGGTTTTTCGCTGCGCGGCGCGGTGCGCGACCTGCGCAGGCAGACCGGGCTCGACGGCTACGAAACCGTAAGGCGCGAGGGTGCACCCATCCCGCTTAAGCCGCTGAAATGCTGGGACAACGGCAGGGATGTGCTCGTCACCGGCGACGCCGCGGGCATCGTGGCGCCGGCTTCGGGCGAAGGCATCTACTACGCGATGTATAGCGGCCGCCTCGCTGCCGAGGCCGCCATGGAGGCGCTTCGCACAGGCGACATGCGGGCACTCGGCACGGCGCGCCGCCGCTTCATGAAGGCGCATGGCCGCGTGTTCTGGATCCTCCGGATGATGCAGCACTTCTGGTATTCGAGCGACCAGCGCCGCGAGCGCTTCGTCAGCATCTGCAAGGACAAGGACGTGCAGCGCCTGACGTGGCAGGCCTACATGAACAAGGAACTCGTGCGCCAGAGCTTCAGCGCGCATGTCAGGATCTTCTTCAAGGACCTCGCCCATCTCTTCCGCCTGGTCTCGCCATGATCGGGATTCCGCACGCCTCGCCTTGGGTCCTCTGTCCCGCAAATCAGGCGCAGGTCCTGCATGGCTGACCTCTTCGCCAGCGGCTTCGTCATCGACGCGATCCTCGTCCTGGTCGCGCTGGAAGCGCTGGCGCTGGTCGCCTTCCACCGGTTCACGGGCCGCGGCCCGCGTCCGGCGGACCTGCTGGGCAACCTGCTGTCTGGCGCGATGCTGATGCTGGCCGTGCGCACCGCCCTCGTCGGCGGGTGGTGGGGCTGGGTCGCCCTCTGCCTTGCGGGCTCACTTGCCGCGCACCTGGTCGACCTACGCATCCGCTTTTCTGCCCGCCAGACGGCTCGAACCGGCCGCGCTCAGCCCGCTCCGACAATCCGCCCTGTCCCCCAACCCTGACGCCATTTCCGCGAGATCGCTCCCATGGCACGCCCTCACACTCCGCTTCTCGATCTCGCCTCCTCTCCCGCACTGCTGCGCCGCCTCGACGAGGCGCAATTGCCGACGCTGGCCGAGGAATTGCGCGCGGAGTTGATCGATGCCGTCTCCGTCACCGGCGGCCATCTTGGCGCGGGGCTTGGCGTCGTCGAACTCACGGTGGCGCTGCACTACGTCTTCAACACGCCGGATGACCGCATTATCTGGGATGTCGGGCATCAGGCCTATCCGCACAAGATCCTGACGGGGCGGCGCGACCGCATCCGCACCTTGCGCCAGGGCGGCGGGCTGTCGGGCTTCACCAAGCGCACCGAGAGCGAATACGACCCCTTCGGCGCCGCGCATTCCTCCACGTCGATCTCCGCCGGGCTCGGAATGGCGGTCGCGCGCGATCTCGATGGCCGAAGCAACAACGTGATCGCCGTCATCGGGGACGGCGCGATGTCGGCGGGCATGGCCTACGAGGCCATGAACAATGCCGGCGCGCAGGATTCGCGGCTGATCGTCATCCTCAACGACAACGACATGTCCATCGCCCCGCCGGTCGGGGCCATGTCGTCCTACCTGTCGCGCCTGCTGTCGGGCCGCACCTATCTGACGGTGCGCGACATCGGCCGCCATGTCACCGCGCACCTGCCCAGGAGCATCGACCGCACGATCACCCGCGCCGTGGAGCATGCACGCGGCTTCCTGACGGGAGGCACGCTCTTCGGCGAACTCGGCTTCTATTACGTCGGCCCCATCGACGGGCACGATCTCACCCATCTCCTGCCGGTGCTGCGTAATGCACGCGACGCCACGGCGGCTCCGATCCTCGTCCATGTCGTGACGCAGAAGGGCAAGGGCTACGCGCCGGCGGAAGCCTCCGCCGACAAGTACCACGGCGTCAGCATGTTCGACGTCATCACCGGCGCGCAGGTGAAGGCGAAGGCGAATGCGCCGGCCTATACGCGCGTGTTCGCCGAGAGCCTGACCAAGGCGGCGCGGCTCGACGACAAGATCGTGGCGGTGACCGCCGCGATGCCGGCGGGCACGGGGCTCGATCTCTTCGGAGAGGAATTTCCAACCCGCACCTTCGATGTCGGCATCGCCGAGCAGCACGCGGTGACATTCGCGGCGGGGCTGGCCACCGAGGGCTACAAGCCGTTTGTCGCCATCTACTCCACCTTCCTTCAGCGCGCCTACGACCAGGTGGTCCACGACGTGGCCCTGCAGGGCCTTCCGGTCCGCTTCGCGATCGACCGGGCCGGACTGGTCGGAGCCGACGGCCCCACGCATGCGGGCTCGTTCGACGTCGCCTATCTCGGCTGCATCCCCAACATGGTCATCATGGCGGCGGCCGACGAAGCCGAACTGGTCCACATGGTCGCGACCGCCGCGGCCCATGATTCGGGTCCGATCGCCTTCCGCTACCCGCGCGGCGAGGGCGTCGGGGTCGAGATGCCCGAAGTCGGCATGCCGCTGGAGATCGGCAAGGGCCGCGTGCTGCGGGAGGGATCCACCGTGGCGCTTCTATCGCTCGGTACGCGGCTTGCCGAATGCCTCGCCGCCGCCGAAGAACTCGCCACGCGCGGATTGTCCGTCACGGTCGCCGATGCGCGCTTCGCCAAGCCGCTGGATACGGAACTCGTCGAGCGGCTGGCGCGCGAGCACGAAGTGCTCGTCACGGTCGAGGAAGGCTGCGTCGGCGGGTTCGGCTCGTTCGTCATGCAGCATCTGGCCGAGGCCGGGTTGCTCGACGGCTCGGTGCGTATGCGGTCGATGGTTCTGCCGGACGCCTGGATCGACCATGACAAGCCGGATCGCATGTACGCGAACGCCGGTCTCGATGCGCGCGCCATCGTCGCGAAGGTGATGGAGGCGATGCCCCGGATCAGCCTCGACGATCAGGCGATTGCCTGATCGTCGACAATGCCGGGAGCGCCATGCTGAGCCCGGGGACTGATGCAGGCTTCCGACATCCGCCGCACGCGAAACCCTCGCCACGATGCGTCACGCGGTATCGCGCGGTGCATCGCAGGACGAGGGTCAAGTGGGGCGGGTTCAGGCCGCGTCAGGTTCAAGTCGCAGATGAAGCTCAGAGCTTCTTGCCGTCCGCGCCGAACTGCTTGAGGTAGGCGACGACGTTGTCGATGTCGGCCTCGGTGGTGAGGCCGGCGAAAATCATCTTGGTGCCGGGAATCTTGGCCTTCGGGTTCTTGATGTATTCGCGGAACGTCGCTTCATCCCATGTCAGGCCGGAGCTCTTGTTGGCCTCGGAATAGCTATAGCCCTCGACCGAGCCGGACTTGCGTCCGAACAGGCCGTTGAGAACGGGGCCGACCGCGTTCTTTGCGGTCTCACCGACCTGGTGGCAGACCTTGCACTTCAGAAAAACCTTTTCGCCGGCGGCCGCATCCTGGGCCTGGGCTCCCGACGCCGCGACGGCGAGGAGCACGGAGGCGGCCAGCGCTGTTTTGATCAGTCTCATATTCGGTCTCGCTATTCTGAGTTTGGTCGTTCCCCCGGCGAATATACGCGCCGGCCGTGTGAATGGATGACACGCGTAGCGTGCGCTGTCGCCTGTAACTTGGTCGAAGCAGGAGAGCGTCCAAAAGTGTCAATATTGCGTGACACGAATGACGTAAAGTCATATGGTCACCTGCATGGGAGAGACACGGTCATTGCGCGTCATTCTGGCCAAGCCGCGCGGCTTTTGCGCAGGTGTGGTCCGCGCCATCGACATCGTCGAGCAGGCTTTGCGGCTCTACGGCGCACCGGTCTATGTCCGCCACGAAATCGTCCACAACAAGCACGTCGTCGCCAGCCTGCGCGCGCGCGGTGCGATCTTCGTCGATGACGTCGACGAGATCCCGCACGGGGCCCTCACGGTGTTCAGCGCGCACGGCGTTTCGCGCCTCGTGGAGCAGGGCGCGGCGGCCCGCGATCTCGACGTCATCGACGCCACGTGCCCGCTCGTCCACAAGGTCCATGCCGAAGGCCGGCGCTATGCCGAGCGCGGCTACGACGTCGTGCTCATCGGCCATGAAGGCCATGCCGAGGTCGAGGGAACGCGCGGCCAGATCGGCGGCCGGCTCCATGTCGTGGCGACGCGCCGCGACGTCGAGCGGATCGAGGTGAGCGATCCGTCCCGCGTCGCCTATGTCACGCAGACCACGCTCAGCCTGTTCGATACGATGGACGTCATCCGCGCGCTGAAGCAGCGCTTTCCCGCCGCTGTCGGGCAGCAGACGAAGGATATCTGCTACGCCACGCAGAACCGGCAGAACGCCGTCGTCGAGCTGGCGCGCGAGGCGCAGCTCATCCTGGTCGTGGGCTCCGCCAACAGCTCGAATTCCAACCGCCTGCGCGAGATCGCCGAGGCGACGGGCGTCGCGGCCCATCTCATCGATTCCGCCGGGGATCTCGATCCCGCCTGGCTGGACGGTGTCCACACGCTCGGCCTCACGGCCGGCGCGTCCGCCCCCAAATCGATCGTCCTCGACACCATCGAGGCGCTGGGCGAGCTGCGCGCCGTCAGCATCGAGACGATGCCGGGCGTCGAGGAGGCCGTGCAGTTCAAGCTGCCGCCTCGCGTCGCCGAAGCCGCGCTGCGGGATGGCTGAGCGCTCGCGGGCCGCGGCCCGCTGTAAACGCTCGCAATGCGACGTGCCCGGCTTGAGCGGCGCGCGGGCATCGGCCACACTTCAAATCCCAGTCGCGCAGCCCACCAGCGCGCCGTCGCAGCGTTCGCCAGTCAGGTTCCCGTAGCATGTCCCTTGCGTTTCCCTTCGCCGCCATCGTGGGCCAGGACGAGATGAAGCTCGCGCTCACGATCGCCGCCGTCGACCCCAGTGTCGGCGGCGTGCTGGTCTTCGGCGATCGCGGCACCGGAAAGTCCACCGCCGTGCGCGCGCTTGCAGCACTGCTGCCGCAGATGCGCGTCGTTGCCGGGTGCCACTATGGCTGCGACCCCGCGGCCGATCCGTCCGCGCAATGCGAGGATTGCCGTACCAGGCGTGCGGCGGGGCAGGAGCTGAAGAGCCGCCTCGCCCCCGTGCCCGTCGTCGATCTGCCGCTCGGCGCGACCGAGGACCGGGTGGTCGGCGCGCTGGATCTGGAACGCGCGCTCGCCAAGGGCGAGAAGGGCTTCGAGCCCGGCCTCCTCGCGCGCGCCAACCGGGGCTTTCTCTATATCGACGAGGTGAACCTGCTCGAGGATCACCTCGTCGACCTGCTGCTCGACGTCGCCGCCTCGGGCGAGAACGTCGTGGAACGCGAGGGGCTCAGCGTGCGCCATCCCGCCCGCTTCGTGCTCGTGGGCAGCGGCAATCCGGAGGAGGGCGAATTGCGCCCCCAGCTTCTCGACCGCTTCGGCCTCGCCGTCGACGTGAAGAGCCCTCGCGATATCCCGACGCGCGTCGAGGTCATCCGCCGGCGCGACGATTTCGACCGCAACCCCGAGGATTTCAGCAAGCGCTGGGAGGGCAAGAACCAGGCGCTGCGCCGCAAGATCACTGCCGCCCGCAACCGGCTCGCCACGACCGAAGTCGGCACCGACGTGCTGGAGCGCGCCGCCGAATTGTGCATGGCGCTCGGCACGGACGGCATTCGCGGCGAGCTGACCCTGATCCGCGCCTCCCGCGCGCTTGCCGCCATCGAGGGCGCGGCCGCCGTGGCCGACGACCATCTGCGCCGCGTCGCCGCGCCATCGCTGCGCCACCGCCTGCGCCGCAACCCGCTCGACGACACCGGCGCGACCGTCCGCGTGGAGCGCGCCATCGCGGAAGTCTTCGCCGCATGAGCGCGGCGGCCAGCGACCTGCCGGCGGGCGCGCGCACGCAGGACGGCGGCCAGACCGTCGCCGCCGAGCGTGCCGAGCTCTCGCAGGCCGTCTGGTCCGATGCCTGCCTCGCCGCCGCGCTGATCGCCGTCGATCCGGCCGGGCTGGGCGGCGCGGTGCTGCGCGCCCGCGCCGGGCCGGTGCGCGACGCCTGGCTGGCGCTGCTGCGCGGGTTCGATCCCGCCGCGCCCTTCCGCCGCATTCCGCTTGGCATCACGGACGACCGCCTTCTCGGCGGGCTCGATCTTGCCGCCACGTTGCGCGCGGGCCGTCCCATTGCCGAGCGCGGCATTCTCGCGGAGGGCGACGGCGGCCTCGTGCTTCTCGCGATGGCCGAGCGAATTCCGCCGGGAACCGCCGCGCGCATCACCGCCGTGCTGAACTCGGGCGCTGTCCGCCTCGAGCGCGACGGGCTCGCCAGCGTCACCCGCACGCGCTTCGGCGTCATCGCGCTGGATGAGGGCATCGGCGAGGACGAGCAGGTCGCTCCTGCCTTGGCCGAGCGCCTGGCGTTTCACCTCGACCTCGATTGCGTCAGCCTGCGCGAGCTGCCCGCGACGGCGTCAGCAATCTCACTGAAATCGGCGGCTTCGGCGCTGGACCTCCCGACGCCCGCCGAGATCGCCTCTGCCCGCGCGATCCTGCCCGCCATCAAGCCGGACGGAGCGGCGCTCGAGGCGCTCTGCACCGCCGCCCTCGCCCTCGGCATCGATTCGTGCCGCGCGCCGTTGCTCGCGCTGCGCGCCGCCCGCGCGGCCGCCGCGCTGGAGGGGCGCACCGACATCGAGGACGACGACATCCTCCTGGCCGCGCGCCTCGTGCTCGCGCCGCGCGCCACGCGGCTTCCGCCGGATCAGGCCAGCGCGCCCGAGCAGCAGGCGCGATGCCGACCAGCAGGATCAGCCAGAGCAGGACAAGCCCGATCAGGACACGCCCGATGACGCGCAGGACACCCAGCGCGACAGCACGCAGGCGCTGAACGATATGGTGCTTGAGGCGACGCAGGCGTCCATTCCGCCCGGTCTCCTGGCGCTGCTTCAGGCGGCGGGCAAACCGGTGCGGGCAGGAGCCTCCGCCGGCAAGGTGGGCCGTGCGCAAAAAAGCACGCAGCGCGGCCGGCCCGTCGGCATATTCGCGGGCAAGCCCGGCGGCGGATCGCGGCCCAACATCGTGGAAACGCTGCGCGCGGCAGCCCCCTGGCAGCGGCTTCGCCGGGAGGAGACCGCCCGTTCCGGCGCGCCCCGTGCCGCGCAGCCGCGCGTGCTCGTCAGGATCGAGGATTTCCGGGTGACCCGCTTCGAGCAGCGCAGCGAGAGCACCACCATCTTTGCCGTCGATGCCTCGGGCTCGTCCGCCCTGCACCGCCTGGCGGAGGCGAAGGGCGCGATCGAGCTTCTGCTGGCCGATTGCTATGTCCGCCGCGACCGCGTGGCGCTGATCGCCTTTCGCGGCAAGACCGCCGAATTGCTGCTGCCGCCGACGCGCTCGCTCGTGCGCGCCAAGCGCAGCCTCGCGGGATTGCCTGGTGGTGGAGGCACGCCGCTCGCCGCCGCGCTCGACGCGGCTGTCGCGTTGGCCGACGCCGCAAGCCGCCGGGGCCAGACGCCGTTCCTCGTGCTGCTGACCGACGGGAAAGCCAACATCACCCGCGCGGGCGAAGGCGGGCGCACGCTGGCTGGCGAGGAGGCCCTGCAGGCCGCGCGGCAGGTGCGGGCCGCCGGGCTCGCCTGCCTGCTCATCGACACTTCGCCCCGCCCGCAGCCGCAATCGGCCACGCTCGCCGCCGCCATGGACGCGCGCTATCTGCCGATGCCGATGGCAGGCTCCGCGGGCCTTTCGCAGGCTGTCCGCCATGCCATCCCGCGCTGATCGCCGGCCAGCCACGCTGGAGGGCGCACCCGTGTCCACAAAGCGGCTTTCCTGGGAGCGCGACGGGCGCGACTGGCCCAACCGCGAGACCAGCCGCTTCGTGCGGGCAGGGGCACTGCGCTGGCATGTGCAGGAGATGGGGCCGCCCGACGCGCCGCTCGCGCTGCTGGTGCACGGCACCGGCGCCGCGACGCATTCATGGCGCGCGCTCGGGCCCATCCTCGCCCAGCGCTTCCGCGTCGTCGCGCCCGACATGCCCGGCCACGGCTTCACCGACGAGCCGCGCTCCGGCGGCCTGTCGCTGCCGGGCATGGCGCAACGCGCTGGATGAGCTGCTGAAGGCGCTGGAGGTCAAGCCCGGCGCTCGTGGTCGGCCACTCCGCCGGCGTCGCCATCCTGGCCAAGCTCTGCCTCGATGGCCGGCTTTCTCCGAAGGGCCTCGTCAGCCTCAACGGGGCGTTGAAGCCGTTTCCGGGGTTCGCCGGAGCGGTGTTCCCCGGCCTCGCCCGGCTGCTCTTCGTCAACCCCTTCGCGCCGCGCCTGTTCTCCTGGCTTGCCGCCGACCAGACCACGGTGGAGCGCCTCATCCGGGACACCGGCTCGCGAATCGACGCGCGTCGGCCTCGATCTCTACGCCCGGCTCTTCCGCTCGCCCGGCCACGTCGCCGGCACGCTGGGCATGATGGCGAACTGGGACCTGAAGGCCCTTGCCCGCGACCTGCCGAAGCTGCGCACGCCCACGCTCCTCATCGCAGGGGCAAACGACAAGGCGATCCCGCCGGAGGATTCCACGCGCCTCGCCCGCACCTTGCCGGACGCGCAGCTCGAAGTTCTCAAAGGCCTCGGCCACCTCGCGCACGAGGAGAAGCCGGAGCTGGTCGCGGAACTGGTCTTCCGGTTCGCGGAGAGGCTGGGCGTGCTGCAAGCGTAGCGCCGATGCCCTCTGCGCTCGGTTATCCTCGACCCAACCTCCCAGTCATCCCGGGCTAGACCCGGGATCTGTAGCTTCGCCGGCAAGCATCAACGTCCTGCTGGCCTACGCCGTCCTCGCAGCAGTAAGCCCCAGCCGCGAGATCATCTCGTCCCGCATGCGGAATTTCTGCGCCTTCCCCGTCACCGTCATCGGGATCTCGTCGACGAACTCGACATAGCGCGGGATCTTGAAGTGCGCGATCTGACCCTGGCAGAAGGTGCGGATGTCCTCGGCGGTCGGCGTCGTGCCGGGCCGCCGGACGATCCACGCGCAGAGCTCTTCGCCGAAGCGCGGATCGGGAACGCCGAACACCTGCACGGACTGGACGGCGGGGTGGCGGTAAAGGAACTCCTCGATCTCGCGCGGATAGACGTTCTCGCCGCCGCGGATGACCATGTCCTTGATGCGGCCGACGATGTTGCCGTAGCCCTCCGCGTCGATCGTCGCGAGGTCGCCCGTATGCATGAAGCCGTCCGCGTCGATGCTGGCCGCCGTGTTCGCGGCATCGTCCCAATAGCCCAGCATCACGCTGTAGCCGCGCGTGCAAAGCTCCCCCACGGCCCCGACCGGCGCCGTCGCGCCGGTCTCCGGGTCGATGATCTTCACCTCGGTGTGGGGATGCACGCGCCCCACCGTCGTCACCCGGCGCTCCTGCGAGTCGTCGCCGTGGCTCTGGAACGAGACCGGGCTTGTCTCCGTCATCCCGTAGGCGATGGTCACCTCCCGCGCGCCCATGATGTCGACGACGCGCTTCATCAGTTCGACAGGGCAGGGCGAGCCCGCCATGATTCCCGTTCGCAGGGAGGACAGGTCGAAGCTGGCGAAACTCGGGATGATCGAGCTGCGCCGCGAACATGGTGGGCACGCCGTAGACCGCCGTGCAGCGCTCGTCCTGCAGCGCCTGGAGGGTCGCCAGCGGATCGAACCCCTCGGACGGAAACACCATCGTCGCGCCGAGGGTGACGCAGCCCATCGATCCCATCGACATGCCGAAGCAATGGTAGAGCGGCACGGGGATGGCGAGCCGGTCGTCCCTTGTGAAGTTCATCCGGGCGAGCGACGAAGCGGCTATTGTTGACCAGGTTGGAATGGGTGAGCGTGGCGCCCTTCGGATTGCCCGTCGTTCCGCTCGTGAACTGGATGTTGATGGCGTCGTCGGGCCTGTGCCGCCTTGGCGATCGCATCGAGCGCCGGCCTGGCCGCCGCGATGTCGCCCTGCGCCACGTCGTCGAAGCGCAGCATGCCGGCATGGCTCTCCCGCCCAGTGGCGATCACCATCTCCAGCCGGGGAAGCCGCTTCGCCTTCAGTCGGCCGGGTTCGCAGTCGACCAGCTCCGGCGCAAGCTCGCGCAGCATGCCGAGATAGTCGGATGTCTTGAAGCGTTCGGCCGTCACCAGCGCCCGGCAGCCGACCTTGTTGAGCGCATAGTCCAGCTCCGCGAGCCGGTAGGCCGGATTGATGCAGACCAGGATGAGCCCGGCCTGCGCGGATGCGAACTGCGTCAGCAGCCATTCCGGCATGTTCGGGCCCCAGATGCCGATGCGGTCGCCGGGCTTCAAGCCCAGCCCGACGAACCCGGCCGCCAGCGCTCGCACCCGCTCGCCGAATTGCGCCCAGCTCCAGCGTATTCCGGGTTGCCGGAACACGACGGCGTCCCTGTCGCCGCCTTCGGCGACGGTGCGCGCCAGGACTTGCGGGATCGTGAGGTTCCAGAGCGGCGGCTCGCGCTCGCCTTCCACATGGGAGACGCCGCCTTTCGGCGCGAGCCATGGACGCGGGACAGGTGGGCGCGGGACAGGTGGGCGCGAAATGCGTGAGTTCTGCGACACTGAGGAACTCCATTTCCAAGGCCCGCGAGCAGGCAAGCGTGAAGTCGCGCAGGATGACGAAAGATAGGGCCGGATCCGTATTCCTACAAAGCGGAAAAGCGATGGCCGGGACGAGCGGCGGACAGGTGGCGGGATCAATGCCGCAGGGCCCGCGCATGCCTTGCGCAACGCAAGTTGACACTGTTATTGTCTTTCAATGTTGACAGTCGATGCCCCTCGCTCGGCAGCCGCGATCAAGCCCGATCGCAGGCCCCATGCCGTCGTGATCGGCAGCGGCTTCGGCGGTCTCGCGGCAGCCATCCGGCTTGGCGCGCGCGGCTATCGCGTCACCGTCCTGGAACAGCTCGATGCGCCCGGCGGCCGCGCCTATGTCCACCGGCAGGACGGCTTCACCTTCGACGCGGGCCCGACCATCGTCACCGCGCCGTTCCTCTTCGAGGATCTCTGGAAGCTCTGCGGCCGCAAGCTCTCCGACGACGTGGACCTGCGCCCCATCACGCCCTTCTACCGGATCCGTTTCGACGACGGCGAGACCTTCGACTACAGCGGCGATCGCGCGGCGATGCTGGCCGAGGTCGCGCGCTTCTCGCCGTCCGACGTACCCGGCTACGAGCGCTACATGCGCGAGAGCGAAGCCATTTTCCGCGTCGGGTTCGAGAAGCTCGGCCACGCGCCATTTCGGCTCGCCGATGGACATGCTCCGCATCCTGCCCGACCTGCTCCGGCTGCACGGACACCGCAGCGTCTATGGGTTGGTCTCGTCCTACATCCGCGACGAAAGGTTGCGGACGGTCCTCAGCTTCCATCCGCTGCTGATCGGCGGAAGCCCGTTCCGCGCCACTGCGGTCTATTGCCTCATCGCATTTCTCGAGCAGCATTGGGGCGTCCATTTCGCGATGGGCGGGACCGGCAGGCTGGTCGACGGAATGGTCGATCTGATCGAAGGGCAGGGCGGCCAGGTGCGTTGCAACGCCGCCGTCGAGAGCATCGTTGTCGAACATGGAAATGCATCCGGTGTTCGGCTCAGTTCGGGCCAGAGGATCGACGCTTCGATCGTGATCTCGAATGCCGATTCAGCCTGGACCTACCGAAAATTGCTGCCGCCGGAGGCGCGCCGGCGCTGGACGGACAAGAAGATCGAGCGCACGTCGTACTCGATGGGGCTGTTCGTTTGGTATTTCGGAACCCGCAAGCAATATCCCGATGTCGAGCATCACACGATCATGCTCGGCCCAAGGTATAAAGGGCTGCTGGAAGATATCTTCAAGCGCAAGATATTGGCCGAAGACTTCAGCCTCTATCTGCACCGCCCGACGCGCACCGACCCCTCGCTCGCGCCTCCCGGCCACGACGCCTTCTACGTCCTCTCCCCGGTTCCCAACCTGGAGGGCGGGCAGGACTGGTCCCAGTGCGCCGAGCCCTATCGCCGCGCCATCTCCGATCACCTCTCCGCCACGCTGCTTCCCGGCCTCGAGGATGAACTGGCGACATCGCTGGTCACGACCCCCCAGGATTTCCAGGACAGGCTCCTGTCCTTCCGGGGCGCGGCGTTCGGAATGGAGCCGATCCTGACCCAAAGTGCATGGTTTCGCCCGCATAACCGCAGCGAAGACGTCAAAAACCTCTTTCTCGTGGGAGCAGGCACCCATCCCGGTGCAGGCCTTCCGGGTGTCCTTTCGTCGGCCCGAGTGCTCGATACGGTGGTTCCAGATGCTGCAGTCTTCGCCCGCTGATCACGCATCCCCGGCGGACCGGGCGGCTTGCCGCGAAGCCATCCGGCATGGCTCGCGCACATTCTACGCCGCATCGCTGCTGCTTCCCCCATGGCTGCGCGACCCCGCCTACGGCCTCTACGCCTTCTGCCGCCTTTCCGACGACGCCGTGGATGTCGATGGCGGCGCGGCGAATACATTGTCTATACTTCAGGCGCGGCTCGATCGCGTCTACCAGGGCCGTCCCGACCCTGTCCCGGCCGAGCGCGCGCTCGCCGATATCGTCCGCCGCTACGCGATTCCTCAAGCACTACCAGAGGCTTTGCTCGAAGGTCTCGCATGGGACTTCAACGGCCGCCGCTACGAAACGCTCGACGACCTCCACGCCTACGCCGCCCGCGTCGCCGGCACTGTCGGGGTCATGATGTCCCTGCTGATGGGCGCCCGGGAACCCTCCGTACTCGCCCGCGCCTGCGACCTCGGGCTCGCCATGCAGCTTACCAACATCGCGCGTGACGTCGGGGAGGACGCCAGGGCGGGCCGGATTTACCTGCCATTGCAATGGCTTGCGGAGGAGGGCATCGATCCGGACGCCTGGCTCGTCCGCCCCGGTGATCACCCCGGCGCTGCGCCGCGTGGTCGCCAGGCTCCTCGCCGCCGCCGACGAACTCTATCGCCGCTCGGAAGCTGGCATCCCCAGCCTGCCGCTCTCCTGCCGCCCCGGCATGTTCGCCGCCCGCCACATGTACGCGGAAATCGGCCGCGAAGTAGAGCGCCAGAACTTGGACTCCGTCTCAAGCCGGGCCAGGGTATCGTCCAAACGAAAGGCTGCCCTGCTTGGCCGCTCGCTGGTGTCGACAGCCCTGACTTTCGCCGCCCCCGCAGGGGCTCCTGTGGCCGCCGCCGCGTTCCTGGTCGATGCCGTTTCGGCTCACCCCGTTCCTGCCATCGATGCCGCTCCGGCCCGCGTTCTCGCCCGTCTGGACGGGAAAGTCGGTCGTGTCCTCGATCTCTTCGAGAGGCTCGAACGCCGCGAGAAGTATGGCATCGCAGGATAATCCGGCGTGGGATCCAGCACGATCATCCTGCTGGAATTCGTCGCGGTCGCAGGCGGCATCCTTGCCTTCGGGTTATGGCAGCTCGCGTCGCTGCGCCGCCTGAAGCGAGCCCGGGAGCGGACTGACGATCCCAACTCGCCCCGCTGACTTCAGCCGATGGAGGCTTTCGCCGTCCCGGAGTAGAAGGACAGCCGCTCGACGAGCAGGTCGAAGAACCCCTCGATATCCGCATCGCCCAGGAAGAGACAATTCGGCGCGCGGTCGGTCACGCGCCACCAGTCCGCGACGGTCATCCCTCGCGTCAATTGGCTGTTGGTCTCGACCTCGACATTGATCGTGCGCCCCGTGAACAGCTCAGGGTTCAGCAGATAGGCGATGACGCAGGGGTCGTGCAGCGGTGCGCCGTCCCAGCCGTACTTCTTGCGGTCGAATTGCTCGGAAAATCTAAGCATCTGCACCACGGCATGGCTCGCCTTGTTGCCGACAGCCTCGATCCGGTCGAAGCGCTCCCTGGTGACAAGGATCTTATGCGTGAGGTCGAGGGGAGCGAGAACCACCGGAATGCCGCTTTTCAGAATAATTTCCGCGGCCTCGGGATCGACGTAGATGTTGAATTCCGCTGCGGGCGTGATGTTGCCGACCTCAAAATAGGCGCCTCCCATCGCGACCACTTTATCTATGGCGCGAGCGATTTCAGGCGCTTTCACCAGGGCCATCGCGAGGTTAGTCATCGGGCCGAGGATGCACATCGTTATTAAATCAGGCGCGGCTTTCGAAAGCGTCTTGATGAGCCAGTCGACGCCGTGCATGTCCTGCAGTGGCATGACCGGATCCGGAAAGTGAGGGCCGTCCAGCCCCGTCACGCCGTGCACATGCTCTGCAGTTACGAGGGCGCGCGCCATCGGACGCGGGCAGCCTGCATGGACGGGCACGTCATTGCGGCCAGCGAGTTCAAGCACCTTCCGGGCATTCAAGGCAGTGCGGTGAAGTGGCACGTTCCCTGCTGCGGCTACGATGCCGATCACCTCGAGCTCCGGGGAGGCGCAGGCGAGCAGAATGGCGACGGCGTCGTCCTGGCCGGGGTCGGTGTCGATGATGATCCTGTGGGGCAAGGCTGGAACTCCGAGGCGGGAGACTGTTCGCTGGATGCGCGATATGGCTGGACGATGGGGACTACTGCCGGGACGAATCCTTCAGATTGGAGCCTATCGCGCAATGCTTCGTACTGTGAAGCGGAAGGGATGCATGGCGGAGCTCCGCAGAAAGGATTTCCATCAAGCTTTCCGACCACTTAGGCTTCGGTCAGGGTGGCCAGAGTCTACTCTGATGCGTCTCGCCTAGAGGATTTGAATGGCCAGTTCAGTTCGCCAAAATAGCCCGACGCTACAAGGTCGACCGACGTCGCAAGAGCGCCCGACTCTGGAAGAGCGTTTTACGTTGGCGCAGGGCCGGGTGCTGTTGTCGGGCAACGAGGCGCTTGTGCGGATGGCGCTGGCGCAGCGTCGCCGCGACGTCATGAGCGGACTGAACACGGCAGGCTTCGTCTCCGGATATCGCGGATCGCCTCTGGCTCGCATCGACCGGGAATTCCAGAAGGTGCAGCCTCTCCTCGAAGCTCACCACATCGTGTTTCGGCCCGGCGTCAACGAGGATCTGGCGGCAACTGCCGTCTGGGGCTCCCAGCAACTCGGCCTCTTCCCGGGCGCACGCTACGATGGCGTGTTTTCGCTGTGGTACGGCAAGGGCCCCGGCGTCGATCGCAGCATGGATGCCATCCGTCACGCCCAGGCTTGCGGCACCGATCCGCATGGCGGCGTGCTGCTGCTGGTGGGCGACGATCACGGCGCCGTGTCGTCGACGCTGCCGCACCAGAGCGAGCACAACCTGATCTCCGCCATGGTGCCCATGCTCAGCCCTGGCGGCGTCGGTGAATTCATCGATTATGGCCTGTTGGGTTGGGCCATGAGCCGATATTCCGGGTCGTTGGTCGGCTTCAAGTGCCAGACCGATATCGTCGAGAGCACGGCAAGCGTCGACGTCGCGGCGGATCAGCCGTCGCATCGTCACGCCCGATCTCGCGCTACCCCAGGGCGGGCTCGGCATTCGGTGGCCTGACGGGCCGCACGGCATGGAGCGGCGGCTCTTCGAGCACAAGATGCTCGCCGTCAAGGCTTTCGCTCGCGCCAACCGCATCGATCGGATCACCACCGCTCCGAGCCCAGCGCGCATCGGCGTCGCTGGCGTCTGGGAAAGGCCTGGCTCGATTTGCAGGACGCGCTTTCGATGCTCGGCATCGATCAGGCAGAGAGCCACAGCGCTGGGACTGCGGCTCTACAAGATCGGACTCGTTTGGCCGCTCGAGCCGGACGGGCTCGACGAATTCGCTGATGGACTCGACACTGTTCTCGTGGTCGAGGAAAAGCGCGGCGTCATCGAGGACCAGGTCAAGTCGCTGCTGTTCAACAGCCCCGCGGACCGGCGGCCTCGGGTCATCGGCAAGGCCGGATTTGACGGCGCGCCGCTCCTGCCTGCATGGGGCGAAATCAACCCCGTGATGATCGCGCGGGCGCTCCTGAATGTGCTCGACGAGAGCGACATCGAACTGCGCGAGCGTCGCGAATGGCTTGATCGCAGCGAACGTGCCCGGCCGAGCCTGGTCGCTGATACGGGGCGCGAGCCGTATTTTTGTGCAGGCTGCCCGCACAGCATTTCCACGCGCGTCCCGGAGGGAAGCCGCGCCTCCACGGGCATCGGCTGCCACATGATGGTGATCGGCCTGCCCGAGCGCGCGACGGCGACCTTCACGCAAATGGGCGGCGAGGGTGTCGCGTGGACGGGAATGGCGCCCTTCACGGACGAGCAGCACATCTTCGTCAACATGGGTGACGGAACCTACTTCCACTCGGGACTGCTCGCGATCCGCGCGGCTGCGGCAGCGGGGGTGAACGCGACCTACAAGGTGCTGTTCAACGACGCGGTCGCGATGACGGGCGGACAGCCGCATGACGGCGAGCTGACGGTTCCCGCTCTCGTGCGCCAATTGCTGGCGGAAGGGCTGAAGCGCGTCGAGGTGGTGGCCGAGGATCCGGACCGTTGGGTCGGCCAGTTGCCCGCCGAAGTAGCGATCAGCCACCGCGATGAACTCGATGCCGTGCAGAGGCGGTTGCGAGAGATCCCCGGCGTAACCGCGCTGGTATTCGACCAGGTCTGCGCAGCCGAGAAGCGCCGCCGCCGCAAGCGCGGCAAGATGGATCTGCCGCCGCGGCGGGCCTTCATCAACGACGCCGTCTGCGAAGGATGCGGCGACTGCTCGGCGGTTTCGAACTGCATCGCGGTGGAGCCGCTGGACACTCCGCTTGGACGCAAGCGGCAGATCAACCAGTCGAGTTGCAACACCGATCTCTCCTGCATCAAGGGCTTTTGCCCGAGCTTCGTAACGGTCGAGGGAGTGGAGCCACGAAAGGCGCGCAGGGAGCCCGTTGCACCTGTCTCGGTGGAGATGGACGGGATCCCGTTGCCGATCTTGCCGGTAACTCGGACGATCCTACGCCATGCTGCTTGCGGGCATTGGCGGAACGGGCGTGATCACGGTCAGCGCCATCCTGGCCGCAGGCCGCGCATCTCGACGGCAACGCCGTGCTGGCGCTCGACCAGACGGGCCTGGCGCAGAAGAACGGCGCGGTCCTATCCCACATCCGCATCGCGGCCAATCCGGATGCATTATCCACCGTACGCATCGGGCTGGGGCAGGCAGACCTGATCATTGGCTTCGATCTCGTAACCGCCGCTGGGGCCGGGGCGCTGCTCGGCGCGGCTGCTGGGCATACGAAGGCGGTCGTCGATCGGCATGTCGTGCCGACGGCGGCGTTCGTGAAAGACAATGCCGTCGACCTGAAAGCGGAGACGCTTTTACGGATCATCGGCAAGGCAATCGACACCGAGGCGGCGGCCCTGGACGCGACCGGGCTGGCGACCGGCCTCATCGGCGATGCGATCGCCGCCAACATGCTGCTGCTCGGCTTTGCGTGGCAGCGCGGGCTCGTTCCGGTGAGCCTCGACGCTTTGATGACGGCGATCGAGCTGAACGGGGTCGCCGTCGCGATGAACAAGTCGGCCTTCGCACTCGGGCGTCTTGCGGCGCACGAGCCAGATTCGGCACGGCTGAAGACGGCGGCAAGCGAGCCCGAAGTGGCGGAAAACTTCGAGGCACGTCTCCGCAACCGTGCCGCGATTCCTCACCGCCTATCAGGACGCTCGCTATGCCTCCCGGCTCGTCGAACTGGTGCGAAGGGCGGGCGCGGCCGAGGAGCGTTTCGCACCTGGCCTGTCCGGCTTTGCCGATGCCGTTCTGGATAGCGCGTTCAAGCTGATGGCGTACAAGGACGAGTACGAGGTCGCCCGGCTTTACGCTGCACCGGAGTTCAGGGCGAAGCTCGAGGCATCCTTCGAGGGTACGCCGAGGCTGATGTTCCACCTCGCGCCGCCACTGCTATCGCGGATCGATCCGCGAACGGGCCATCCGCGCGAAAATCGCGTTCGGGCCGTGGATGCTCGGCGTGTTCAAGGTGCTGGCGAGGCTCAAGGGGCTGCGCGGCACGATGTTCGACCCGTTTGGGCGGACGCAGGAGCGCAAGGCCGAGCGCGCGGCAATCGAGGAGTATTTCGCCGAAATCGACGAACTCTGCGCCGGGCTCTCGCCCGAGACGCATGCAATTTCGGTGGCGCTGGCGCGATTGCCGCTGGAAGTCCGCGGCTTCGGCCATGTGAAGCAGGCCGCTACGGAACGCGTAGAGGCTAGGCGCGGCGAACTGCGCGCTGAATTGCAGAAGGCAGGGCGGCGCGCCGCCGCGTGATCTCCTGAGGACATTCGCACCGGCTCTAGAACCTGTGCACCTTCAGGCCGAGCACCTTCTCGATCACCACCACGACCGCGATCGTGATGACGATGCTCACCGACGACACGGCCGCCGCCTCCGGGGTGAAGTTCGTGCGCAGGTAATCGAAGAGCTGGATCGGCAGGGTCGAGGTGCCGATGCCCTTCAGCAGGAACGAGATGGTGAAGGTGTCGAAGGAGATGATGAAGGCGAACAACGCCCCGCCGATGACGCCCGGCTTGATCAGCGGCAGCATGATGCGCCGAAAGCGCGCCCAGCGGCTCGCGCCGAGGCTGCGCGCGGCGAGGTCGTAGGCCGGGATCGAAGCTTTCCAGCGAGGCCGCGACGTTCATGAACACGAAGGGCAGCGTGATGACGATGTGGCCGACGACCATGCCGCCCATCGTTCGCGTGCCGATGCCGATCGCATAGAAGAAGAACAGGAGGGCTATCGCCGTCAGCACCTCGGGCAGCAGCAGCGGCGCCAGCATGGCGACCCGAACCGTGTCCTTCAGACGGCCCGGCATAGCGCACCGCAAAGATCGCCGCCGCCGTGCCGATGGCAGTGGAAATGACGCTTGCCACAGCCGCCACCCAGAGCGAGGTGCGGATGGCGCGCATGAACACCTCGTTCTCGAAGAACACGAAGTACCAGCGCAGCGACAGCCCTTGCGGCGGGAAGGTCAGGAAGTTCCCAGCGTTGAACGAGGCGAGCACCACGACGCAGATCGGCGCGAGCAGGAAGGCGTAGACCACGAAGCAGTAGCCGGTGAGGAGGCGCGTGAGCATCAAACGGCCTTCCACCGCATGCGCGTGAGGCGCGCGAAGACGACGACGCACGAGCGCGCCGACGACGGATAGCACCAGCGCCAGCGCCGAGCCGAAAGGCCATTGGAACGTGTCGATCAGCGCATCGACGATGGTCACTGCCATCGTCTTCACGCGCATGCCGCCGATGAGCGCAGGCGTGACGTAGGCGCTGATCGCCAGCACGAAGACGAGGATCGATCCGGTCTGGATTCCCGGCCGCGCCAGCGGCAGCACGATCCGGCGGAACGCCGTGGCGCGGCTGGCGCCAAGCGAGCGCGCCGCGGCCTCGAGCGAGGGATCGATGCCCTGGATCGCGCTCATGATCGGCAGGATCATGAAGGGCAGCAGCACGTGGGTGAGCGCGATGCACGATGCCGAGCCCGTTGTACATCAGCGGCAGCGGACCATCGGTAATGCCCCAGCTCGTGCAGCGTCCGGTTGATCACGCCGTTGTTCCCAAGCAGCACCGTCCAGCCATAGGAGCGGATGACGATGCCCACCAGCAGCGGCGCAAGCACGATGCTGTAGTAGAGCGGCCGCAGCCTGCTCTGTGCCCCGCGCGAGGTGCCAGGCGACGGGAAAGCCGATGACGAGGCAGCATGCGGTGACGACGGCGCCGATCCACAGCGTGTTGACGACCTGAAGCAGGTAGAAGCTGTCCGAGAAGAACTTGCGATAGTTCGCGAGCGAGAACCCGGGCCATAGGGCGTTCCGTCGCCCGGCGGCCGGAAGCTCATCGCGACGATGTTGATGTAGGGGATGACCAGAAACACCAGCAGCACCAGGGCAGCCGGCAGGATGAGCAGGAATGGTGCACGCGACCTGCGCGGCCTGACGATTCCTCCAGACGCTATGAGCTTCGTGGTCGCCATGTCACGCTCCGCAACCATGCCTAGGACCCCAGAGCCCAGAGCCGCGAGCTATCGGCCTGCACGCTGACCTCGGAGCCGGGATCGAAACGCGTCGTGGGGAAGGTCTGCGCGTGGACGAAGCTGCCGTCCGCCATCTCGACCCGGTAATCGACCAGATTGCCGGAGTAGTGGCGCGACGCGACGCGTCCGCGCCAGCCCGCGTCATCAGGCGCGGACAGCGAGATCGCCTCGGGCCGCAGGGCTAGTGCCACGGGCAGGCCCGGCGAAAGGTCCGGAGTACGGGGGATGGCTATCGAGCCGAAGGGAAGGTTGATCCTGCAGCCTTCGTCGCTGACCGAAATGACGGTGCCCTCGAGCACGTTGACCTGTCCGACGAAGCCGGCGACCTGGCGTGTTGCGGGGCGGTCGTAGATCTCGGTAGGCGATCCCATCTGCGCGATCCGGCCGCCGAACATCACCACGACCCGGTCGGACATGCTGAGCGCCTCGGCCTGGTCGTGCGTGACGTAGACGGTGGTGATGCCGACGCGCCTCTGGAGTTCGCGGATGAAGACGCGCATCTCCTCGCGCAGCTTGGCATCGAGATTGGCGAGCGGCTCGTCGAGCAGCAGGATGCGCGGCTCGATCACCAGCGCGCGCGCCAGCGCGACGCGCTGCTGCTGCCCGCCTGAGAGCTGGCTGGGATAGCGGTCCATCATTCCCGCAAGCTGCACCATGTCGAGAACCCGCGCTGTCCGGGTCTTGATCTCGGCTGCCGCCACCTTGCGCATCTCCAGGCCGAAGGCGAGGTTTTCGCCAACGGTCATATGCGGGAAAAGCGCGTAGTTCTGGAACACCATGCCGATGTCCCGCTTCTCGGCGGGAACATCGCTGACGTCGGCCGCCGTCGAACGCGATCGTACCGGAATCGGCGTGCTCGAAGCCCGCGATCATCCGCAGGGTCGTCGTCTTGCCGCAACCTGAGGGTCCCAGCAGCGAAACGAACTCTCCATGCTCGATCGTCAGCGATAGCGAATTCACCACAGGCCCGGCGCCGAAGCTCTTCGTGAGGTGACTGATGCTGACCTGCGTCATGCGGAGGACGTCCCGGGGGCTTTGGAATTCAGGGAGGACATTGGAATCGAAGGGCCTCCCGCTCCGCTTTCGAAGCGGGAGGCCCAGCGTACAGTGAACCGGTCAGCTCAGGGTCTTGGCCCAGCGCTCGGCGAGTTCGCCCTGGTTCTTGTTCACGTAGTCCCAGTCCCACGTCAGGATCTTGGCCATGTCCGCGCCGGAGATCGGCACCGCCTTTTTCAGGTCGTCGGGCACCGCGACCTTCTGGTTGGTGGGCGAGATGAAGAACTCGCGCATCATCAGGGCCTGGATTTCCGGTGACAGGATGAAGTTCGCGTATTGGTAGGCGAGCTCCTTTTCCGGTCCGTTGGCCAGGATATTCAGCGTCTGGTCGAACATGATCATGCCTTCCTCCGGCACGACGTAATCGACAGGCAGACCTTGAGACCGCAGGCGCGCGATTTCCGCGAAGTCGAACGGCGCGACGACGATCTCGCCGGACGACAGCGCGGTCGATAGGTTGAAGTCGACCTGGATCACGCGGCCCAGCTTGCCCAGCGCGGCAAAGCCAGCGTCGCTGTCGTACTGGTCCTTGCCGAAGATCTTGGAGGCCAGCAACAGCTCCATCTTGCCTGCGCTGTTTGCGAAGTTGTAGAGACCGATCTTGCCTTTGAACTCGGGATTGCTCCAAAGGTCTTTCCAGGCTTTCGGAGGCGTCTTCACGAGGTCGGTCCGATAGCCGATGCCGATGGGCGAAACGGCCGCGATCGCACCGAAGCCGTCGGCCGTCTTCGCAAGCGGATAGAGATCGGCATAGTTCGGCACTTTGCTCAGATCGAGCTTCTCGAAGAAGCCCTCCTTGCGCAGGCTGGATGCGAAAACCTCGTTCGTCATCACGATCGAATAGGGCGGCGACTTCACGCCTGCCGCGCGCAGGGTCGCGCCGAAGACGCGACCGTTTCCAACCTCGAAAGTCACCGTCGCGCCCGACGCCTTGGAGAAGGCCGGGCCGATCGTCTTGCGCCAGATACTGCTCCCACACGCCGCCCAAAGTCGGGACGATCAGTGTCTTTCCCTGTGCCCGTGCGGAGAGTCCGCTCGCACCTGCCGCCATGAGCCCCGCGAGGCCGGCGAGCGCCTGTCGTCTGTCTAGACCTGTCATGTTGTCCCCCTCCGTGATCCGCGTACGGACTGCTGCTAGCGCTTGAAGGCCTGGCTGGTCTTCAGTGCGATGTAATCGGCATAGGAAATAGGCTCGTACTTTGCCGGGCGATCGGCGTTTTTGAACTGCGGCAAGCAATCGATGATGGTGTCGCTGTTCGGGTTCAGGAAGAACGGAATCGACTGGCGTCGCGATGAGCCCCCGCCATTGCGGGGCGGGTTCGCAACCCGGTGCGGCGTCGAGACCCAGGCATCGTTGGTCCACCGCATGAAGGCGTCCCCGATATTCACGACATAGGCACCGTCGATGGACGGGGCATCGAGCCACACGCCATCGCGCCGCTGCACCTGCAGACCGCCGGTCGAAGCTTCCGAGCGAAGGATGGTCATGAAGCCGTAGTCGGTGTGCACGCCGGCGCGGAGCTGGCCGGGCAGGGGGTCTACCGTCTGCTCTGGATAGTTGATCACACGCAGGGCCGACGTGTGGTGCGTGAAGCACGATTCGAAGTGATCTTCGGCGAGGCCAATGGCGCTGCAGAAGATGCGGCGCAACGTTCTCGCCAGCGTTTCCATCTCGGCGAAATAGTCGACGAAAGCGGTTTGCAGGTTTTCCGGCCGATCCGGCCAGGTGCTGCCGAGCAATCTTGGACCGTAGTTCAGGCTTTCCTTGTAGTCGCCGGGCGTCTTGATCCCGAGCGTGGCGGCCAGCGCCTCCTCGGCGATCGGGGCGAATGCGACGCCACCCGGCACATCGACGCCGCGCCCCTGTTCGCGCTTGTAGGCGTCAGGCAGGTCGAAAAAGGCGCGAGCAAGCCGGTATATCCGGTCCGTCGCGTCGGTCGAAACACCATGGCCGGTGACAAGGAAGAAGCCCGTGTCGCGGCAGGCAGCCTCGACCGCAAGGACCGTCTCCCGCGCACCCGCTTCGTTGCGAGCGGAATGGGCCGATATCGATGACGGGAATGCCGTCGGACCGAAGGTTTGGGTTTGCACTCACGGCTTCACCTGTTCTCGAGCGCGATGCCTGCCTCGGCTACAAGCCTGGTGCGACCGTCGAACCGGGCCGAATGGCGTCATCGCCGTTGCCGGTTCACCGGTTTCGCTCCCGTGTTTCAATCAGGCTAGCCCCGGCAACAATTGTTGACAAGCTCGTTTGTTGTTGTCCTTATCGGCCCAAGCAGGACGATATTGCATGGCTTCGAACGAACTCGGGCAACAAGAACGCGCGGTGCTGGACGCCATCGTGGCAAACCCGTTTGCGGGCCAGCAGGAGATCGCCGTCGCGCTAGGCCTCGCCCGCTCCACCGTGGCCGCGCATATTGTCTCGCTGATCCAGAAAGGGCAGATCCTGGGGCGCGGCTATGTGCTGCCTAAGCCCAAGCGCGTCGTCTGCGTCGGTGGCGCGACGCTCGACCGGAAATATTGCGCTCCCGAGCCGATCGTACCTCACACCTCCAACCCCGTGGCCGGCTATCGGGCTTTTGGCGGTGTGGCGCGGAACGTGGCCGAAAACCTTGCGTGTCTCACCGCTGATGTCAGCCTCGTCTCGATGGTTGGCGATGACGAGGCTGGCCATGCACTGCTTGGAGCATCTTCGCAGTGTCGGTGTCGATAGCTCGCGCGTGGTCACGGCGAGAGGACGCAGGACGGCAGAGTACGTCGCGGTGCTGGGGCCGGATAGCGATCTTGTCGTCGGCCTCGCCGACATGGACATTTTCGACCTGATCGGAGTCCCGGATGTTGAACGCGCCTGGCCTCAGATCGCCTCGGCTACCTGGGTCTTCATCGACTGCAACCTCTCGGCGGAAGTCATTTCCTACATCATGGCGCGAAAGCACGCGGCGCGTTTCAAGCTTGCGGTCAACGCCGTCTCGACGCCCAAGGCGATGCGGCTTCCCGCCGACCTCTCGGGCATCGATCTGCTTTTCCTCAATCACGACGAGGCCAAGGCGATCCTTGGCGCCACGCCGAGGCCCCGTGGCGCTGCATCCGCTCTCCGAAAGCGCGGCGTCGATAACGTCATCCTCACGCATGGCAGCGCCGGTGCATTCGTCGCGAGCGAGGACGGGGTGGTTGACGTACCTGGCATCCGTGCAAAACCTGTCGACGTGACCGGCGCAGGCGATGCGCTGATCGCAGGCACGCTGTTCCGCCTGCTTGCAGGTGACACGCTGATCGAGGCTGTGCGGATGGGAACTGTACTGGCCGCCCTCACAACAGAGAACCGGTCCACCGTTCATCCGGAGTTGTCGCCACGCCTGCTTGCGGCTGCGATGGAGCGTGTTCCCGACTTGGCAGGAGCCTGACGAACGATGAGCAAACCCGCACCCCTCATCATGATCGGCGAGGAAGTTGCTTCGGCCCTGACCGAGCGCCGTCCCGTCGTGGCGCTTGAATCCACGATCATCACCCACGGCCTGCCATACCCGGAAAATCTCGTGATGGCCCGGGCGGTGGAGGACGTCGTTCGCGCGCGCGGCGCAACACCTGCCACCATTGCCCTGATCGACGGTGTCGCCACGGTCGGCCTTTCCGATGAGGTCATCGAGCGGCTTGCTAACGATCGCTCGGCGTTCAAGGCGTCGTCGCGCGACCTGTCGACGGTGATGGTGCGCGGTCTCTCAGCGGGGACGACGGTATCGGCCACCATGTTGCTGGCGGAGCGGGCGGGCATCCGCGTCTTTGCGACGGGCGGTGTCGGCGGCGTGCATCGGGGCGCGGAACACACCTTCGACATTTCCGCCGACCTCGTGGAACTGGGCCGCACGCCAACGGCGGTGGTCTGCGCGGGCGTGAAGTCGATCCTCGACATCCCCAAGACGCTCGAATTCCTCGAGACGCAGCGCGTGCCGGTCATTGCGTTCGGCACGGACGAGTTCCCCGCATTCTACACGCCCCATAGCGGGCAAAAGGCGGGACTTCGCCTCGACACGCCCGAGGACCTGGCGCGCGCCATCTCGCTCCACCACAGGCTTGGGGCCGGAACAGGCCTGCTTATCGCCAACCCGATCCCAACGGGCGATGCGCTGGATGCGGCGGCCATGGAGACCACGATCCGCTCCGCGGTCGCGGAGGCCGACCGACTGGGCATCGGCGGCAAAGAACTCACGCCGTTCCTGCTCGCGAAAATTAACGAACTGACCAAGGGCGCAAGCCTTGGCGCGAACATCGCGCTGGTCAAGAACAACGCGGACCTCGCGGCCCGCATCGCCGTGGCGCTCGTCGCCCTATAGCCACTGACTGGAGACATTCCGATGGCCTACGAGACGATCCTTCTGGAAAAGGACGCCGACGACGCGTTTGCAATTCTCACGCTGAACCGGCCCGACAAGCTGAACGCCATCGACAAAACAGTGATCCACGAGATCGTCCATGCCGTGAAAGCCTCCTCCGTCGACCCCGCCATCAATGCGCTGGTCATCCGCGGAGCGGGCCGTTCCTTCTCGGCAGGCTACGATCTGCAGGGCGGGGACTTCGATGTCGACATCGAGTTCTGGCGCGACGATATGACTGAGAACGCCGAGGCTTGGCTGGAGATCTACCGGGCGCCCATCCCGGTGCTCGCATCGGTCCACGGCTATGCCTTGGCCGGCGCGCTCGAGTTGATGATGTGCTGCGATCTCGCCATCGTCGCCGACACCGCCAAGTTCGGCGAGCCCGAGGTGCGGCACAATTCCGGTCCGCCCACGCTCATGATGCCCTGGCTGATGGCCAGCCGCGATGCGCGCTGGCTGATGTACACTGGCGATCTGGTGGATGCCCAGGAAGCCCTTCGCATGCACCTCGTCAACAAGGTCGTTCCCGCAGCCGATCTTGAGGAAGCGACGCTGAAGATCGCTCGCAAGCTCGCGCGCATGCCGGCGCCCGCGATCAAGTTTGCCAAGGCCTCGCTCAACCAGCAGCAGATGATCGCCGGGCTGAAGAACTCGTTCGACTACAACGTCGAGGCCATGGCGGCGCTGCACACCTCCACCAAGGGACGCGAGTGGATGGCCAAGCTCGCGAACATGTCCCTGAAGGAATACCTCGCGTTCCGCGACGCGCCGTTCAAGGGCCTGGACTAAGCATCCGCCATGTCCGGCGTGGCAGACCGCGACATCGCGCTGGACCGTCTCCTCCGGCCTGCGTCGGTGGCGATCGTCGGTGCGTCGGAACGGGCCGGCGCGTCGAGCGGCTTCGTCATCCGCAATCTGCTCGAGCGCGGCTATGCCGGACGGATCGTGCCCGTCCATCGGACCGCTCCCACGATCTTTGGACTGCCCGCGGTGCCCCGCCTCGCGGATATGGATAGACCTCCCGATGCCGTGCTGATCGGGCTTCCGGCGGAGGCGGTCGCCGATGTGCTCGAAGAGGCGGGCAGCCTCGGCGTGCGGGCAGCCGTGGTGCTGGCGAGCGGCTTTGCCGAGATGGGAGCGGAGGGAAGGGCGAGGCAGCAGGTTATCCGCGAGATCGCGCTGCGGCATGGCATGGCAGTCTGCGGCCCGAACTGCCTGGGCCTTTTCGAGAACCGCTCCGGCCTCGCGCTCTACAGCTCGCGGCTCGCTCCTATCCCCCAGGGCAGCGTGGCGGTGCTCTCCCATTCCGGCGCGCTTGGCATCGCGCTCGCCCATTCAGGGCGAATCGGCGTGAGCCTGCTGGTCTCGGCCGGCAACGCCGCCGTCACCGACATGCCGGATTACCTGCGCTTTCTCGCGCAGGACGAAGCGACCCGTGTCGCCCTGCTGGTCATCGAGAAGATCGACGATCCCGCAGCGTTCGCGGATGCTGTCGCGTCGATGCACGGCGCAGGCAAGCGCGTGATCGTCCTGCGTGCGGGGCGTTCTGAACGCGGCGCCGTCGCCAGCGCGGCGCATACCGGTGCGCTCGCCGGGTCAGATGCCGCGTTCCTCGCTTTCTTCGAACGCATCGGCGCCATCGCCGCCGACGATATCGCTGCGGCGCTCGAAACGGCGGCGCTCCTGTCGTCGCGGGCCGCCAGCCTTGCAACCCGCCGGCCGGTGCAGGGGGTCGCATTGCTTGGCGTCAGCGGCGGTGGAATGGCGCACGTCACAGATGTCGCCGATGCAATCGGGATCGATGTTCCTGCCTTGGCCCCGGCCACCATCCAGGCGCTGCGTGCGATACTGCCGGCCTATGCCACGCCACAAAATCCGCTCGACCTGACCGGGATCGTTTTCGCCCAGCCGGCGATCTACGGCTCAGCGCTGGCGGCGCTTGCCGAAGATCCATCAATCGGTGCGATCGCATCGGTCCAGGACGTGCCTTCCGGTCTCGATCAAGGTGGAGCGGCCGAATACAAAGGGATCGGGGACGCTATCGCGGCCTTTGCCGAAAGCGCTGCGATACCGTGCGTCGTGCTTTCCAACCTGCCGCGGATGCATGCCGATTTCGAAGTGCCCCTGGAGGCGGCCGGCGTCCCCGTGCTGTCAGGCACGCGGGCTGGATTGTCGGCCCTGAAATCGCTCGTCGCGCCGCCACGAGCCGCCGCGATCCCGATCATGGCTTCCATTCAACCTCTTCCACATTGGGTCGATAGGATCGCGTCCGGCCCCCTGACGGAGCGCGAGGCCAAGCTGTTCCTCGCCGAACATGGACTCCCCACGACCCGCGAAGGGCTCGCGAAGACGGCGGACGAGGCGGTCGCAATTGCGGCGGGTCTGGGCTTTCCTGTCGTCCTCAAGGTGGAGTCGCTCGACATCGCCCATAAGACCGAGGCGGGCGGCGTCCGGCTTGGTCTCCCGGATGAAGCGGCAGTCCGGCTTGCGTTTGCCGAGATCGTCGAGACTGTTCGCGCCCGCGTACCCCATGCGCAAATCGCGGGCGTGCTGGTCCAGGAAATGATCCAGGACGGCGTCGAAGCCATCGTGGGGATTGTTCGCCACGAGACCTTCGGTCCGGTGATCGTCGTCGGCACGGGTGGGGTACTGGTCGAGCTTGTCCGCGACAGCAGCGTCGGGGTTCTTCCCATCGATGAGAAAGCCGCACATGAACTTCTGTCCCGGACCCGCCTGCGGTCCTTGCTGAAGGGCTGGCGCGGCGTACCACCATGCGATGAGGACGCGCTGTGTGCGCTGATGGTGCGCCTCGCCGAAATCGCCATGGCTTATTCCGGCGTCATCTCAGCCATTGACCTCAATCCAGTGGTCGTCCTGCCCCACGGCCGTGGCGTGCGAATTCTCGACGCGCTGATCGTGCAGGCGGAAGCAGTCGGGGCGTCCTAACGAACGCTCAGCCTGTTTGCCCAGCTGCGATCGCATTGCCCAGCCTCACCGTTTCGCGCACCAGCAATTGCAGGTCGTCCCTGACGGTCCGGTGATTGTTGATCGCGACACGCAAGCAATGCTCGCCGCGGATCGTGGTGTCGGAAACGACGGCCGTGCCCTGTTCCTGAAGCCTGATCATGATCTCGGTGTTGAGCGCCTTCAGAAGCGAACCGGTCAAGATTCCCGGATTGTAGCGGAAACAGACGATATTGATGTTTGTGGGCGCGACGAGTTCAAGTAGTGGCTCGGCGCTGATCAGCGCGGTCAGGAATTGACCCTGAGCGATGTTCTGGTCGACAAGGCGGCCAAACGCCTCGATGCCATGCTCCCTCAGCGCCATCCAGAGCTTGAGCGCCCGGAAGCCGCGGGTAGTCTGTAGTCCGAAGTCCAGCAGCCACTGCCCGGATGCAAGGCCACGTGGAGCGGCCTCGATGTACTCTTGATGCAGTGCGAAGGTGTTGCGATGGGCAGTAGCGTCGCGGACCAGGGCGCAACCAGCCTCGAAGGGGGTGTGCAGCCATTTATGCGGATCCAGCGCGACGGAGTCGGCACGTTCGATCCCGGCGACGCGATAGGCGTTTTCGGGAGCTATGGCGATCAACGCCCCGATGCATCCGTCTACGTGGAACCATAGGTCTTCTTCGGCCGCGAGGTCGGCGAGTGCATTCAGGTCATCGATCGACCCGGTGTTGACCGTGCCCGCCGTCCCAATCACGCAGGCCGGCTTCAACCCGGCGGCCCGGTCCTGTGCGATCGCCTCGCGCAGGGCCGAAATGTCCAGCTCTAGGCTCTCGTTCGTTGGAACTCGAACGAGCGCCTTGTTGCCGAGGCCCAATGACTCCATCGCCTTTCGATGGCAACTATGGATCTGATCCGAGCCGTAGAACCGCAAAGGCTGCGGGATGGCCGCGACGCCAAGTTCGCGCACATCGATGCCGGCCTTGACGTTCCTGGCGACGGTCAACCCGATGATATTCGCCATCGAACCACCGCTGACCAGCGTTCCGCTCGCAGAGGCTGGAAAGCCCAACATCTCCTTGCACCAGTTCACCACCTGGTCATCAAGCAGGACGGCCGCGTGGTTGCCGCCGGCAAGGTTCGAACCCTGAACCGCAGCCAGGAAATCGCCCAATGCGCCGGTAAAGTTTCCTGTCCCCATATACCAGCCCCAGAAGCGCGGATGGACGTTGCCCATGGGGTAGGCCATCACCTTCTCCGCGACATCACGATAGACGTCGCCGATCGGGGCAGGGGAACGGGGCAAGGGCGTCGTTGAAGAACGCCCTCACATCGTCAGGCATATCCCGCCACACGGGACGTTCGCGAACGTCGCGCAGATAGCCCACTGCATCGTCGACGACCCGGTGGGACAACGCACGAACCTGGTTCCAATCAGAGGGGTCCAGCGTTTCTTCTGCGGCAGCGTTCGTGGGAGTTTGGCGGGTATACATTGGTCCTCCATCCATCCTAAATTGGGTCACCATGGATTGGGTCACGCGGCAGGAAATTGAAAGCCAGGCGTCGAACGCGAGAGAGCGATCTCGTCCGCATCCATCTCGGCCTCGATGCCGTCGAAAAGCGGCGTCGACATGTAGCGCTCGCCGGTGTCAGGAATCATGCACAGGATGACCGAACCCGCTGGCGCACTTTCGGCCAGCGCGTGAGCAACGGCGAATGTGGAGCCGCCGGAAACGCCTGTGAAGATGCCCTCTTTTTGAGCCAGCAGCTTCGCCCATTTCATGCCCTCTGCACCGGCAATTGGCGTCAGCTCGTCATAAAGATGCTTGTCGACAGCTTCCTGAAGCACCGCCGGAATGAAATCAGGCGTCCAGCCCTGGATCGGGTGCGGTTCGAACGCCGGGTGGCTTGATGCGGGCGCACCGTCGGCAGTGCGCTCCTGCATTTTCCCGCTGCCGAGCAATTGAGCGTTGGCAGGTTCGCAGAGCACGATGCGGGTTTCCGGGCGCTCCCGGCGCAGGACGCGGCCGACGCCGACGGCGGTGCCGCCTGTTCCATACCCTGTCACGAACCAGTCAAGCCGCGAGCCCCGGAAGTCGTTGACGATCTCACGGCCCGTGGTTGCCTCGTGAATGTCGGCATTGGCCTTCGTCTCGAATTGATGCGCCAGAAACCAGCCATTGGCCTCGGCGAGTTCAACGGCCTTCTGATACATGCCGAAGCCCTTCTGGGAACGGGGCGTCAGCACGACCTTGGCGCCGAGCATACGCATCAGCTTGCGTCGCTCCACCGAGAAGCTGTCTGCCATGGTGACCACCAGCGGGTAGCCCTTTTGCGCGCACACCATCGCGAGGCCGATGCCCGTGTTGCCGCTCGTGGCCTCGACGACAGTCTGGCCCGGCTTGAGGCTGCCGTCCCGCTCGGCGGTTTCGATGATGCTCAAGGCCAACCTGTCTTTCACCGAGCCGCCCGGGTTGAAGAACTCTGCCTTGACGTAGATCGTCGCGTGGTCCGGCGTAAGATTGTTGATCCGGATTGCGGGCGTATCGCCGATCGTATCGAGAACGCTGTCGAAGAGACGGCCACGGCCAGCGGTGGTCCTGGTGAACGCGGAATGGGTCATTTCAAGGCTCCTTCGGCATCGATACTCGATCAGGGGTCGCCCGGCTGGACGGATGCAACCTTTTGCCATCGGTGATAGTACAGACAGTACGTAGCCTTCGTGGGAGGCATCGTGGAAACGTGCGTGGAATCCTCAGGCTGGATTGGGAACGCATGAACGCCGTCCTTTCCATTCAGATGCTTGGACCGCTGGCCTTCCGCCGCGGCGAGGTCACGCTTGAGCTTCCGGCATCGCGAAAGGTACGCGCGGTTTTCGCCTTTCTCGCGCTCTCGCCGCGCGCCGTGGGCCGAAGCCAGTTGTGCGACCTCGTGTGGGATGTGCCGAACGATCCCCGAGGTGAACTGCGCTGGTGTCTCAGCAAGCTGCGCAGGGTTCTCGACGATCCCGGCCGCAAGCGCATCGAGACCGCCGCGGACACGGTGGCGCTTCACCTCGACGATTGTTTCGTCGACACGGCGGCGGTGGAAGCGGCCGTCAAGGACGGCCTCGACACACTGAGCCTCGAGCGGCTCGTAAGCTTATCCAGGCTGTTCTCCGGCGAGTTTCTGGACGGGTTGGAAGTCGATCGAAGCCCGCAGCTCAATACGTGGCTGGTCGGCCAGCGCCGGCGCTACCGGTCCCTGCATATCGACATCGTGCAAAGCCTCGTGCGCCGGCTGCCAGCGCACTCGGACGAATTGTCGGAGCACCTGGAGACATGGCTCCGCCTTGCTCCATATGATGTCCGGCCCCACATCGCGCTCCTTACGACATTGGCAGAGCGTGGCGAAGTTGGCGCCGGCGAAGAGCACGTCGCCACCGCGGCCAAGCTTTTCCAATCTGAGGAACTGGACTTTGCGCCCGTCCGGGCTGCATGGAAGGCGCTGAGGGAGCAGCGTCCGGCAGCGGCTCCGATTTCGCGGCCTTCGACAGCAGTTCCTCTGCTCGATCAGACCGCGTTGACCGTCGACACCGCGCAGGCTGCGTCGAGGCGCGCGTCGCTCGTCGTTATGCCGTTTGAAGAGACGCCGGGACCGGCCGGTGTTCGAGGCGGCGTAGCCGATGGCCTGACCCACGACATCATCACCCGACTGGCGAAGCTGAGAAACCTTTTCATCATCGCCCGCGGATCCGCCTTCGCATTGGCCGAGCATCACCTGAGCCCGGAGGAAGCCGGCCGGCGGCTCAATGTGGATTTCGTCGCCTGCGGATCGGTTCGAGTCCAGAGCAGCAGGATCACGATCAACGTCGAGGTGATCGACGTGCGAACAGCGAATATCCTTTGGGCGGAAGTCTACGACCGCAAGCCTGACGATACGTTCTCGGTGCTCGACGAGATCGGCAACAGCATCGTCGCCTCGATCTCGAGCGAGATCGAAATGGTCGAGCGCAACCGCGCTGTTCTCAAGGCGCCGAGCTCCCTGAATGCCTGGGAGGCCTATCACCGCGGCCTCTGGCACATGTACCGGTTTACGCGGACCGAGAACGAGCTGGCGCGGCACTTCTTCGAGAGCGCCATCAAGCTCGATCCGACCTTTGCACGTGCCTATGCCGGCCTCTCCTTCACGCATTGGCAGAATGCCTTCCAGCGCTGGGGCGATCGTGACAGCGAGATCGACCAGGCCTACGATTCGGCCGGTCAAAGCCTTTTCGTCGACGAGCATAACCCCGCCGCCCACTGGGCCATGGGGCGCGCCTTATGGCTCCGGGGACGCGACAGCGAGTCGCTCGACGAATTGACTAGGGCAGTCGATCTCAGCCCGAACTTCGCGCTCGGGCATTACGCGCTCTCGTTCGTCCACTCGCAGTCCGGCGATGCGAACCTCGCGATCGGCGCGGCGGACCACTCGCGGCACCTCAGTCCCTTCGATCCGCTCCTGTTCGGCATGCTCGGTACGCGCGCCATGGCCCATGTCCGGCTCGGGCAGTTCGAGGAAGCGGCTGAATGGGCTCTCAAGGCGGCGGCCCGACCGAACGCGCACGTGGGCATCATGGCGATCGCCGCCCACTGCCTTGCCCTCGCCGAAAGGCCGGAGGAAGGCGCCGCCTTCGCATCGATCATCCGGCGCGCCCAGCCCGGCTACGGCGTCGAGAACTTTCTCGCGACCTTCCGCTTCACGCCCGAGACCGAAGCGATGTTCAGGACAGGCGCGCAACGCATCGGGATGGCCTGACGTGTCGGAGCCGAAACCGAAGCGCCACGCCTGGGTCTGCTCAGGCTAAGATCGTGAAGTCCTTCCGGTTTCCGGAAAGAACTCAATCATCAGCAGGTCAGGAGAAAAATGGTGCCCAGGGCTGGAATCGAACCAGCGACACTGCGATTTTCAGTCGCATGCTCTACCAACTGAGCTACCTGGGCATCCGTCGCGCCGGTCGATGACCGGGGGGAACGGCGCGGTTTATAGAGGTTGGTTTCGGGAGTGTCCAGCGGCGTTTGGTGCAGTCCGTCGAAACGGCGTCCGCCGCGTTTCTGACTGGACCCGATCGCCGAAGCCCGCAAGTCTCACTCTTGAATGGTTGTTGGCCAATTCTGCGGCTCTAACTCGGGCGAGCGCTATGTCAGACGAGATCTCGCTTGAGTGCGCCACCGCCAGCGCGAGGATCGCGCTTGTTGGCGCTGAACTCCAGGATTGGTCTATAGGCGGTTCGCCGATCCTGTGGGACGGAAATCCGGCATTCTGGGCCGCCCGTAGCCCCGTCCTGTTTCCGGTGGTGGGTTGGACAAGGGGCGGAGCCGTTCGGGTCGGAGGCCACAGTTATCCTCTCAGTCTGCACGGGTTCGCCAAGGATTGCCGCTTCGAAGTGACCTCGGGCGATGGGCGGAGCGCGCGGTTCGCGTTGCGGGACGACCGCACTACGCGGGAGCTCTATCCATTTGCCTTCCTTCTGGAGCTTGAATACCGGCTCTCGGCGACGTCTCTGGTTGTTGAAATGGCTGTCACAAATACCGGCTCGGGCCCGATGCCCTACGCGGCCGGGCTGCATCCGGGCTTTCGTTTGCCATTGCCACGAGGGGATGGCGGCACGCATTCGGTGATCTTCGAGAGCGAAGAGCGGTCGGAAGTGCCTGTTATCGCCCCCGGCGGCCTGTTTTCGGCCAACATGCGCCCCATCGAGATCACTGGGCGGGAAGTGGTCCTCTCGGAAAAGACCTTCAGCCGCGAAGCCCTTTGTTTCGTGGGCGCAGCGAGCAGGTCGCTACGTTTTGGCTGTAGCGGGGCGTGGTTGGACGTCGAATTCCATAACCTGCCTAACATCGTCCTGTGGAGCAGGCCTAAAGCGCCCTTTCTCTGTATCGAGGGGTGGAGCGGGACGGGCGATCCCGAGCATTTCGAGGGCGATCTCTTCGAAAAGCCCGGCATGACAATTCTTCAGGCAGGCGAGGTTGGGCGGCACGCGATGGGGTTCACATTTCACCATGACCCTTGACGGCGGGGTGGGTGGCCATAGCATAGGGCCGCATTGGGGATCACCGCAGTATGCAGACGCTCGCCCGCGTTCCTTTTTTTAAAGATTCAGAGCTGGATTTTGAGAAGTTCGACCGGCGCTGCGCCTGGAAGCGCTACGACGAGGGCGAAATCATCGTGGATTTCGAAGATTTGACCTCCGATGTGTACTTCATCATCTCCGGCGACGTGCGCATCCTCATCAGGACCCAGGCGGGCAAGGAGATCATCCTGGGCGAGATGAAAGGCGGCCAGTTTTTTGGCGAACTGTCCGCGATCGACGATACCGCCCGCTCGGCCAACGTGACGGCGATGACCAACGCCGAGATGTGCATCATGCCCGCTTCGGTCTTCAAGGAGGCCGTGCATTCCTCGCCGGTGATTACCGACAGGCTTCTCAAGCTGCTGACCAACCGCATCCGGGAGCTCAATGCGAGGCTGACCGAACACTCGATTTTCGATGTAAAACATAGGCTTTATTCGGAATTGCTGAGACTTTCGGTTCAGAGGCCGGGGGCCGCCGGGGAGCGGGCCGTCTCGCCACCACCGTTCCATCACGTTCTTGCCGCGAGGATCGGTTGCCGGCGCGAGCAGGTGACGCGGGAGCTCTCATCCCTCAGTCATGAGGATCTCGTGGTCAGGACGCGGGGTGCGCTGGTGATCCGCCGGCCGAAGGTGCTCGAGGACAGGCTCGCCGAGGCGCTCCGCTCCAATGGATGAGCCGATATCGTCGCATGCAGGGCGGCGCGGTTTCGCGCCTTGGCTCGACCCCTCAGCCAAGCCCTTGATCCGCTTCGATAATGTAGTGAAGAGCTTCGGCGGTGCGCGAGCCGTGGACGGAGTTGAACTGTCCATCTATGAGCGTGAATTCTTCTGCCTGCTCGGGCCTTCGGGGTGTGGGAAGACCACGCTGATGCGGATGCTCGCCGGTTTCGAGACACCCGACAGTGGCAAAATAACGCTTCTGGATCAGGAGCTTAGTGGCGTCCCGCCGCATCGGCGGCCGGTGAATATGATGTTTCAGTCCTATGCGCTGTTCCCGCATCTCAGCGTCGAATCGAACATCGCGTTCGGGCTGAAGCAGGAGGGCGTACCGCGGCCGGAGATCGCCGACCGGGTAGCCGGAATGCTGCGTACCGTCCAGCTTACCGGCCTCGAAAAGCGTCGCCCGGAGCAGCTTTCCGGCGGTCAGAAACAGCGGGTCGCGTTAGCCAGAGCATTGATAAAGAAGCCGAAAGTTCTCCTGCTCGACGAGCCGCTGGGAGCCTTGGACAAGAAGCTGCGGGAGGAGACACAGTACGAGCTGATGGATCTTCAGGCCCGGCTCGGGACCACATTCCTCATGGTGACGCACGATCAGGACGAGGCCATGACGATGGCGACCCGGATCGGCGTGATGGAAAAGGGCCGGCTCATCCAAGTCGGCACCCCGGACGAGGTCTATGAGGCCCCCGCGACCCGAAGCGTCGCGGAGTTCGTCGGAGGAATCACCATATTCGAAGCCGAAGTGGAGATCGTCGATGCCGAACATCTCGGTGTCTCAGTTCGAAGTGCCGGCAACGGAACTTCGAACCGGCTGACGACGGCCAGCCGCGCCGGGATCGCGCCGGGCGCTCAGGTGGCGGTCGCGGTGCGGCCCGAAAAAATTCAACTATGGCGTGATGAGCCGCCTGTCGGGACCCCCAACTGCCTTGCCGGAGCGGTATGGGATATCGGCTATCTCGGTGACACCACCCATTACCGGGTTCGGCTCGCGTCGGGACAGATCGTCCGGGTGTCCAGGGTCAATGCCAGCCGCCGCGGCACGGCGGGCATCGGGGTCGACGACCCGGTCTGGATCGGGTTCGATCCCGCCGATGCCATCCTCTTGCCGGGGCAGCCGGGGTGAGGCCGAACGCTCCGAACGGTCACGGCAGGGGCGGGCGGCTGATCGTGGCCGGGTTGCCGATCGCCTGGCTCCTGGTGTTCTTCCTCTTGCCGTTCGGGCTGGTCCTGAAGATCAGCTTCTCGGAGAAGGTCTCGGCGCGTCCGCCCTACAGTCCGGCTTTCTCGGGCGAAGACAGCCTGGCGGACTGGGCGGGAAAGCTCGCCGGTTTCGGGCTCGACAATTATCGCCTGCTCCTTGACGAGCCGCTTTATGTGGATGCGTTCCTCACGTCCCTGCGGCTGGCGCTGACAGCGACCGTCCTGCTGCTGATCATCGCCTATCCCATTGCCTATGGAATGGCGCGGGCTCCGGCCCGTATACGGCCTGCGCTACTGCTCCTGGCCATGCTGCCGTTCTGGACCAGCTTCCTGATCCGCGTCTATGCCTGGATCGGTATCCTGAAGCCCGAGGGCCTGCTGAATGCGGCGCTGCTCGCGGTCGGCCTGATCGACGAGCCCCTTGAAATCATGAACACCGAATGGGCGGTGCAGATCGGGCTCGTCTACTGCTATCTGCCGTTCATGCTTCTGCCGCTCTATGCGGCGCTGGAGCGGATCGATCCTGCCTTTCTCGAAGCCGCGCAGGATCTGGGCGCGCCCCGCTGGAAGGCGTTCTGGCTCGTCACCGTGCCGCTGTCCATGCCAGGCGTCATTGCCGGATCGTTCCTGGTCTTCATACCGGCGCTGGGCGAGTTCGTGATTCCCGACCTGCTTGGCGGCTCCGACACCGTGATGATCGGCAGCACGCTCTGGAGCGAGTTTTTCAGCAACCGGGATTGGCCGCTCGCATCGTCCGTCGCCATCGTGCTGCTCGTCGTGATCGTCGGTCCGATCCTGGCATGGCGCAATGTCGAGGCGCGCCGGGCGGAGGTCCGCTCGTGAACCCCCGTCTAAACGCGTTCAATGTCGTGTCGCTGACGCTGGGCTTCGCGTTCCTCTATCTCCCGATCCTCATCCTGGTGATCTTTTCGTTCAACGCATCGAAGCTGGTCACGGTCTGGGGTGGGTTTTCGACGCGGTGGTACGGGGCGCTGTTGCAGAATGGCCCCTTGCTCGAAGCTGCCTGGGTCACGGCGCGGATCGGCGTCCTCTCGGCGACATTGGCGACCGTCCTCGGCACTTGGCCGCGATCGCCCTGGTTCGCTTCGGCCAGTTCACCGGCCGCACTCTCCTGACGGGCATGGTCTACGCGCCGATGGTCATGCCGGAAGTGATCACGGGGCTTTCGCTCCTGCTCCTCTTCGTGGCGCTCGACCTCGACCGAGGGTTCTGGACCGTCACGCTGGCGCATGTGAGCTTCACCATGTGCTTCGTGACAGTGGTCGTGCAGTCGCGGCTCATCACGCTGGACCGCAGCCTGGAAGAGGCCGCGATGGATCTCGGCGCGACGCCCCTGGCGACCTTCTTCCAGATCACGTTGCCGCTGATCGCACCCGCTGTCGCGGCAGGCTGGATGCTCGCGTTCACGCTCTCGCTGGACGATCTGGTGATCGCGAGCTTCACGTCAGGGCCGGGCGCGACGACCCTGCCGATGCGGATCTACGGACAGGTCCGGCTGGGGGTCTCGCCCGAGATCAACGCAGCGAGTACGATCCTGATCGGATTCGTCGCCATCGCGATCATCATTGCGTCGCTGGCTACGAAGCGGAGCGCCGTGGCGGCACAGCCGCCCAGGTAAAATTCGTTGGCGGTGCAGCCACCCAGATAAGATTAATCCCGGCCAGTGGCACAGAACGCACCTCAGGGGGCTGGCGAAGCGCTGTCGGCCATAGCGGGGGCGCCGGTGGGGGTGGTGGGGCGCTTCGGCTCGAAGAAGGGCGCGGCCGCACCCGAGCGGCGGATGAGGCTGCGCGCATCCGGCATCAGAACGGGATCCTCCAGAGCGCCGGAAATCTCGAAGGGCAGGGCGATGCCAGCGCCGCCATTCGTACCGGGCGCTGCATTGGCCTGACCTGTGATTGCGTAGAGGCGGTCTGCGAGGCCGATCTGACCTGCGAGCGTGACCCTGGCGGCAGGCGATTGGATCAGGCCCTCGGTGATCTCGACTACGCCGCCGGAAATGCGCCCGGAGAGTTGGGCGGTCTCGAACGGCGTTCGGCCGCCGCGCACGTCGAAGGCGGTGGTCAACGGCCGCTTCTCGATCTTGGCGAGCAGGTCGGGAAGGTTGATGCCGAGCAGTTCGCCCTGTTTCAGGTTCAGGCTCACCTTTCCATCCATCGAGCGCATCAGGGCCATCGGCGTTTCGCCCGTTGCCTCGATCTGAAGCGACATATTCGCGGGTCCGGTCACGCGGCGCGCGGCTCCGATGGCTGCGATCGCGCTGGCCGAGTCCACGTGTTCCAGCGTCGTGTTGAGTTTCAGGTCGAGTCCGGCATTGGCGCTGGTCGTGATGGATACGCGGCCCTTCAGCGTGCCCTGGAGAAACTCGGCATTGCCGATGGCGATATCGGTACGGCCGCCGCGTGCGAGAACTGCGAGAGCAGCGTTTGTCAGCCTCGCAGGACCCGCGATGACGGCGGCGGCCGAGAGGCGTATGTCCAGATCGCCCGTCGGGAGCATGCCCAGGTCCACGAGGTCGCGGCTCCAGGCTCCGTCGGAAGCCTTGATCTGCGATAGCCTGCCGAGCAGCGCCGACAGTTCCAGCCGGTCCGTGGCCAGCGTTCCGCTCATCGCAACGCGTCCGGACCCGTCCTTGCCCGCTCCGTCCTTGCCGGCTCCGTCATTGCCCGAGCCGTGGCGTAGCGTCAGCGCGCCATCGAAGAGGCCATTCTCGTTGCGGATGCTGGCATTGGCGAGGGATATCGACCCCGGCAGCAGACGGACATCGCCCGAGAAGTCCAGGGGGCCTGCCAATGGCACTGGCATCGTGAGGCCAAGCCAGGACGCAAAGCGATCGACAGCGGGTGTCGAAAGCTTGAGCTTTCCGTCCGTCTGACGGCTCCCGCCACCCGCAAGTGTTCCCGAGAGCTCGACGGTCCCGAGAGGCGCCTTGATGGAGGCGCGAATTGGAGTTGGGTTCAATCCCGCGACGCCCGAGGGATGCAGTCCCGAGGCGGCGACCTCGACGACTTCGTTCCTCCAGCGCAGGAGCAGGGAAACATCGACGCTCGCCGGCGCGGACCCACGCGTCACGATGCCGTTGATGCCCGACATGACCGCTTGTAGCTGCCCATCGGCCCGAGGCGCGAGAACGGAGCCGTCGATCACGGTCAGCTTCCTGATATCGGGCATTTCCGGCGCTTCGTGTTCCGACGAAGGCGCCAGGAGACGACCGATCGGCGCGAGGGCGCCGTCGGCAAGACCGGTTTCGGCCAGCGTAAGTGTGGGACGCTCCAGCGTGAGGTCGGCCAGTTCGATCCGGCCCCCCATCAATGGCAACAGCCGGACCTTGCCGCGCATCGTCGCAGCATGGAGTGAAAGGTTTTCGGGCGCTCCGCCGAGGCGAATTTCATCCACTGCCATCTGGGGATAGGGAAGCAGGGTGAACCGCGCCGCCTCCCGCGTGCTGACGGTCATGCCCGAGAGACCGAGGATCTGTGCGCCGACCTCGCGTTCGAGCACTGTGCCGGGAATCCGCCACGTAGTCAGACCGGCCCAGAGGGCGGTTAGAACCAGGACGGCGCCAATGAGGGGCAGCGGCTTCATGTCAGACGGCGCCTGCTGATCTCATGGTGCGAATCCCGCGCACGTTTTCCAAGCGCAGGGTTGTCGAGAACTCCGCGGCCCTGGCCAGCGGCTCGACAGGGGCATGACCTATCGTCCTATTGGCCGAGGCTCCCGGCAACCGAACATGGCTGCAGGACGAACGGTGAGGCTTTCGCGGTTGCAGCATTTTCGGTATCGATTCAAGAACCAGTGACAGCGCTGAACCCAGATCAAGGCAGCACAATGACCAATTCGCACCATCCGCTTTGGACTCCCCCGGTGGATCGCGTTGCCAACAGCCAGATGATCAGGTTTCGCAACCTGTTCAACGAGCGGACGGGATTGCGCACAGGAAGCTTTCGCGAGCTGCACGCTGCCTCCATCGAACACCGGGGAGCGTTCTGGTCGGCTGTCTGGGACGATTCCGGCGTGCGTGGCGAAAAGGGCGAGCGCGCTTCTGGTTGACGACGCCATGCCCGGCGCGCGCTTCTTCCCCGACGCGACGCTGAACTTCGCCGAGAACCTGCTGGCGCGCGACGACGACGGCGAGGCGATCGTGTTCCGCGGCGAGGACAAGGCCGCGGCTTCGCATGAGCTGGCGCGAGCTGAACGCGCTGGTGTCGCGGCTGCAGCAATGGCTCGAGGCGCAGGGCGTCGGCCCCGGCGACCGCGTGGCCGCGATGATGCCGAACCTGCCGGAGACCGTGGCGCTGATGCTCGCGGCGACCTCGCTGGGCGCGACCTGGTCGTCCTGCTCGCCCGACTTCGGCGCGCGCGGCGTGCTCGACCGCTTCGGCCAGATCGAGCCGAAGGTCTTCATCGCCTGCGACGGCTACTGGTATGCGGGCAAGCGCATCGACGCATCGCGAGAAGCTGGCCGAGATCGTGCCGCAGCTGCCCGACCGCAGCCGCCGTGCTGATCGTCGACTATCTCGGCGAGGCCGGCGCGATCGCGTCCGGCCTGCCGCGCGCCACGACCTTCGCCGCCGCCATCGCGCCCTATGCCGCCGCGGAAGCCGTCGCTTCACGCGGCTGCCCTTCAACCATCCGCTCTACATCCTCTACTCCTCCGGCACGACCGGCGTGCCGAAATGCATCGTGCATGGCGCCGGCGGCACGCTGCTGCAGCACCTGAAGGAGCACCGGCTGCATTGCGACGTCCGGCCGGGCGACCGCGTGTTCTACTTCACGACCTGCGGCTGGATGATGTGGAACTGGCTCGTTTCGGCGCCTCGCCAGCGGCGCGACCTTGATGCTGTTCGACGGATCGCCCTTCCATCCCCAGCCCCAGGTGCTGTTCGACTACGCGCAGCAGGAGCGCTTCACGCTGTTCGGCACCTCGGCGAAATACATCGACGCCTGCAAGAAGGCCGGGCTTCGGCCGCGCGACACGCACGATCTCGCCAGCGTCCGGCTGATCGCCTCGACCGGGTCGCCGCTCGCGCCGGAGAGCTTCGAGTACGTCTACGACGCCATCAAGCCGGACGTGCATCTGGCCTCGGTCTCGGGCGGCACGGACATCGTGTCGTGCTTCGTGCTCGGCGATCCCACGGGCCCGGTCTGGAAGGGCGAGATCCAGGCGCCCGGCCTCGGCATGGCCGTCGACGTCTGGGACGACGAGGGCCAGGCCGGTGCGCCAGCAGAAGGGCGAGCTCGTCTGCACGAGGGCGTTCCCCTCCATGCCGTCATGTTCTGGAACGACCCGGACGGGGCCAAGTACCGCGCCGCCTATTTCGAGCGCTTCCCCGGCGTGTGGTGCCACGGCGACTTCGCCGAGTGGACGGAGCATGGCGGGCTGGTCATCCACGGCCGCTCGGACGCGACGCTCAACCCGGGCGGCGTGCGCATCGGCACGGCCGAGATCTATGCCCAGGTCGAGCAGATCCCCGAGGTCCTGGAGGCGCTGGCCATCGGGCAGGACTGGGACGGCGACGTGCGGGTCGTGCTCTTCGTCCGGCTGCGCGAGGGCGTGGTGCTCGACGACGCGCTGCAGGCGCGCATCCGCACGAAGATCCGCACCGGCGCGAGCCCGCGCCACGTGCCGGCACGGATCGTCGCGGTCGCCGACATTCCCGCGCACCAAGTCCGGCAAGATCACCGAGCTTGCGGTGCGCGACGTCGTGCATGGGCGCGAGGTGAAGAACAAGGAGGCGCTGGCCAACCCCGAGGCGCTCGACCTCTATCAGGGACCTGCCGCGAGCTGCAGGGCGCTGACGCGCGGGCAGCGGCGGCCTCGGACGCCGCGCGGCGGCCTGCGCGGCGGCTGGCGGCGCGCGTCGCCGGCACGCAGCCGCATCATCAGGACGACGGGCACGAGCCCGACGAGCGACGATGGCGAGCGCGGCCAGCGCGCCTTCCTCGAACACGCCGCGCGAGGCGCTGGCGTAGACCGCGGTCGCCAGCGTGTCCACGTTGAGCGGGCGCAGCAGGAGCGTGGCCGGCAGCTCCTTCATGGCGTCGACGAAGACGAGCAGTGCGGCCGAGACCAGCGCGGGGCGCGCCAGCGGCAGGTGGATCTCGCGGAGCAGCTCGCCCGGGCCGCCGCCCCAGCGTGCGCGCCGCGTCGTCGATATGGGTGGAGATGCGGCTCATCCCGCTCTCGATGCCGCCCGAGGCGATGCCGAGGAAGCGCACGGCATAGGCGATGACCACCGCCGCGCCCGACCCGGTGAGGATCAAGCCCGGCGAAACGCCTGTGAGCGGCGCGCCACGGCATTGGCCAGCGCATTGTCGATGCCGGCCAGTGGCCAGAGCAGGCCCACCGCGAGCACCGTGCCCGGCATGGCGTAGCCCAGTGCCGCGATGCGCGCCAGGAGCGCCGACGCGCGCGCCGGCGGACCAGCCGCACTGCGGCGGCGACCACGGCGCCCAGCACGACGACCACCAGCGTGGCGGCAGCCGCATAGGCGATGGTGTAGCCGAGCTGCATGTGCGAAATCCGGATGCACGCCGGTGCGCAGGGTCCGGATGGCCGCTTCCCGCATCAGGAAGACGGCCGGGATGAGGAAGCCGATCGTGACGGGCAGGGCGCAGGCGAGGCTGGCGGCGACGCCGCGCCAGCCCTGCAGCGGCTGCGGCGTGGCCTGGCGGGGCCGCTTCACCGATGCGGAGAAGCGCCGCGCGCCGCGTCCGCGCCGTTCCAGCCAGAGGATGAATGCGACGACCGCGAGCATCGCGCAGGCGATCTGCGCCGCGCCTTCCAGGCTGCCCCGGTTCACCCAGGTGGTGTAGATCGACACGGTGAGGGTGCGCACGCCCAGATACTCGGTCGCGCCGATGTCGTTCAGCGTCTCCAGCAGCGCCAGCGAGAGGCCGAGCGCGAGGGCAGGGCGCGCCAGAGGCAGGGCCACCGTGCGGAACATCTCCAGAGGCCCGGCGCCGAGCGTTCGCGCGACCTCGATCAGGTTGGCGCTCTGCACCGCGAAGAGAGCCCGCGCGGTCATGTAGACATAGGGGTAGAGCACGAAGCCCAGCAGCAGGACCGCCCCCGGCATGGAGCGGATCTCGGGAAACCAGTAATCCGCCCTCGAGCGCCAGCCGAACAGCGGCCTGCAGCGCGCCCTGGAGCGCGCCCGAGCGGCTCCAGCAGCTCCACATAGACATAGGCGACGATGTAGGTGCGGCACGGCCAGCGGCAGCACGAGCGCCACTGGCGAGGATGTCGCGCCCGGGAAAGCGGTAGGCCGTCACCAGCCACGCCGTGCCGATGCCGATCAGCGTGACGACCGCCGCGACGCCGCCAGCAGGATCGCCGTCTGCGACCAATGCGTCGGGCAGCACGTTGCGGGCGACATGCAGCAGCGTGGAGCTGTCGCCCTGCAGCGCGATGAACGACGAGCGCGACGATAGGCGCGGCGACCAGCACGGCGGCGAGCGCGGTCACCACCAGGAGCCGGCGCAGCGAAGCACTCATCGGCAAACGCCCGGCGCTTGCGGCGCCGGGCGGGATCGCTGCGTGACCGGCAGGGACCGGCCTCAAGGCGTGGTCCTCACGAACGTCCCGCCTGGCTCAGTTGTCGAAGCCGGTCTGGTCGACGAGTTCGCTCGCCGTCTTGCGGTTCTTGGCGATCGCGGCCAGGGACAGAGCTGTCGGGCTTGATCGGGCCGAAGAGCTTCTCAGTCTTGCCGTCGGGCAACGCTCGTGCGGATCGGGTACTCGTAGTTCGTGTCGGCCGTGCAGCGCCTGCGCGGCGTCGGAGGTCATGAAGGTGATCAGCTTCACGGCCTCGTCCTTGTTGGGCGCGAACTTCGCGACCGCGGCGCCCGAGATGTTCACGTGCGTGCCGCCGCCGGCGAAGCGTGAAGTCGAGCACCTTCACCGCGTTGCCCCAGGCTCTTCTGGGCGGGATCGGGATCGTTGCGCATCAGACCGATATAGTAGGTGTTGCCCACGCCGATGTCGCAGACGCCCGCCAGGATATCGCTTGGCGACCTCGCGGTCGCCGCCGGAGGGCTTCTTGGCGAGGTTGGCCTTCACGCCCTTGAGCCAGTCAGCCGCCTTCTCCGCGCCGTAGCGCGTCACGACCGCCGCGAAGAGCGAGACGTTGTAGGGGTGCTGGCCCGAGCGGATGCAGATCCTGCCCTTCCACTTGGGGTCGGCCAGCTCCTCATAGGTCATCGCGTCCTGCTGCACGCGCTCCTTGGAGGCGTAGATCGACGCGCGAGCGCAGCGTGGTGGCGAACCAGTTGCCGGCGGGATCGCGCAGGTGGCGGGAACGGCGGCCTTCCAGCTCCGGGGACTGCGACCGGCTGGGTGATGCCCATCTCCACGGCGCCGGCCAGCTTGGCCGCGTCGACCAGCATGATCACGTCCGCCGGCGAGTTCTGGCCCTCGGCCTTCACGCGCTCCTCGAGGCCGTTGTGAGGAACACGGCATTGACCTTGATGCCGGTCGCCTTGGTGAAGGCGTCCAGCACTGGCTTGATCAGCGCCGGTTCGCGGGAGGTGTAGACGTTCACCTCGGCGGCGAGCGCCGGCGCGGCGGCAAGTGCGGCGATGGCAAAAGCGAGCGTGGCGGTCATATTCTTGAGCGGTGCGATGGGCATTCAGTTCTCCTCGAGTACCGGGTTCAAGGCCCGGCCGCGATTGCTTCGACAGGCTTCTTGTTGCTGCCAAAATCCCCGTGGTCAAGAAATAATGACGTAACTTCAATAGTTTATAGGAATTCTAAACTGGACAGACCGGAATGTTTCCAAGTAGCGCCGGCTTATACATTGGGGTTCAAGGGCCGACGCGGGTCATCCGCGCGTAACTGCCGCGCTTGCGCGAAATCAACGACGCGCGCGCGGCATGAGCGAACAGTACCGCCAGCCTATCCACCGAGAGAACCCCCCATGGCCCACCCTCAGCACCTCAAGCGCATCATCCTGAACCTGGCACGTTCCAAGGAGTATCCGGATGGGTCGGCCAAGCACGGATACGACCTGATCGCGCCGCTCGACGAGAGCGGCCGCCTCGACGCCGCCGCCTGGCATGAGATCGCATCGGCTTGCCGCGTCCGTCGCTTCTGGAACGGCGAGCCCGACGAAACCGGCCGCCTCGTTCATCGCGCCGGCGGTTCCGGCGGGGCGACGTGGCTCTTCGACTATGATCCATCCACGAGCGGAGATGACGAAGCCGGATACAAGCTGGCGCAGCACGTCTTCAAGCCCGGCGAATACGTCTCGGTGCGTGACGGAGACGGCGATATGCATACATTCAAGGTCGTGTCGGTCACTGCGGCCTAAGGTACGCGATAAAGCGCGGCGGTTCGGGACCTAGCGACGCAACTCCAGCACAGCGGCGCTGCCTTGGTCCGCGTGCTCCCGGTCCGTTCCGGGCAGCAGCATGGACTGCACGAGAATGATGGCGCACATGGCCAGCGTCAGCCCGAGGAGGAAGGCGGCGCCGCCGCGCATCATTCCGCGCATGCGAACCTCCGGCGCGGTTCGGCAATCGCAGCGGCAAAGCAGGCGCCTGCAAGGCGAGGCGACCATGCCACTTTCAGCGTCGAAAGCCGTTCGGGAACGCATTACAAACATCTCGACAGGGCTAAGACGGGGTTATCGCCGCCCACCACGCCATCGGAGCAACATAAAGCTTAGCGAAGGCTTAACGGCGCAGGGTCGGGTCCGCTCAAACGGCGTCCAACGCGATTTTCTCTTTGATTGTGCGATTTAGGCCCCGCATGCAGCGCGCGTGCGGGGCCGGAAGTTCAATCCGGCCGCTGGAGGTTTGCGCCCACCGGCACCGCCGCTCCCGCGGCCTGCGCTTCGGCGGACGCCGGCGTTTCGGGCTTGTACTTCTTGCCGCTGATCATCGTCTCGATCTTGTCGAGGTAGAAATAGACGACCGGCGTGATGAAGAGCGTCAGCAACTGCGACACCATCAGGCCGCCGACGACGGCGATGCCGAGCGGCTGGCGCAGTTCCGAGCCCGCACCGTGACCGAGCGCGATCGGCAGGGTGCCGAGCAGCGCGGCGAAGGTCGTCATGATGATCGGGCGGAAGCGGATGCAGCGCCGCCTCGCGGATCGCGCGTCATAGCGTCCGCGCCTTCGCGCCGTCGCTCGAGCGCGAAGTCGACCATCATGATGGCGTTCTTCTTCACGATGCCGATCAGCAGCAGGATGCCGATGATCGCGATCACCGACAGGTCCATCTTGTAATACTGCAGCGCAAGCAACGCGCCGAGACCGGCCGAGGGCAGGCCGGACAGGATCGTGATCGGGTGGATGAAGCTCTCGTAGAGCACGCCCAGCACGATGTAGATCACCAGCACCGCGGCCAGGATCAGCAGGCCCTGGCCCTTCAGCGCGTCCTGGAAGAGCTGCGCAGAGCCGGCGAAGCCGGTCGTGATCGAGGCCGGCAGCCCCGCCTGCCGCTCGACGTCGCGGATCGCGTTGCGACCGCCTCGCCCGAGCGAAACGCCCGGCGCGAGATTGAACGAGATCGTCACGGCCGGCTGCTGCGCCTGACGGCTGACCGAGAGCGGTCCGATCGTCCGCTTGATCGTCGCCACGGCGTCCAGCGGCACGTTCTGGCCCGTATGTGCCGCGCACGAACAGCCGCGAGAGGACGGCGGGATCCGTCTGGAAGGCGCGGTCGGCCTCCATGATGACCTGGTAGTCGTTCGACGGCGTGAAGATCGTCGAGATCTGCCGCGAGCCGAAGGCGTTGTAGAGCGTCTGGCGCAACTGGTCGGACGTCACGCCGAAATTGGCGGCGCGTGTCCCGGTCGAGTTCCACCAGCACCTGGGGATTGGACAATTGCAGGTCGATGTTCACGTCGCGCAGCTGCTCGAGCTGCGGTCATGCGGCGGCGCATGTCGGGCGCGGCCGCATAGAGCGCCTGCAGGTCGGCGCTGGGCAGCGTGTACTGGTACTGAGCCCGCGACTGGCGGCCCGAGTTCAGGTTGATGTTCTGCACCGGCTGCAACACGGCGTGATGCCGGGAACTGTCGGCCGTCGCGCGGCGCAACGCGCGCGATGATGGTCGCGACATCGTCGCGCTGGTCGCGCGGCTTCAGCGCGATGAACATGAAGCCCTGGTTGACGCCGCCCTGTCCGATGTTCGAATTGAGGTAGTCGACGGCGGGATCCTTGCGGATGATCTCGTTGATCGCCTCCTGGCGCTTGACCATCGCCTCGAACGAGGTGTCCGGCGGGCCCTCGGTGGCGCCGCGCAGCAGGCCGGTGTCCTCCTGCGGGAAGAAGCCCTTCGGCACGTCCATGTAGAGCTTCACGCTCAGCGAACACCGAACCGATGGTGAGCAGCAGCACGAGAAGCCGCGCCTTGAGCACGACGTCGAGCGTCACAGCGGTAGACGGCCAGCATGCCGCCGACCACGGCGTCGACCGCCCGCGAGAACAGGCCCGGCTCTGGCGTGCGGCTCGTGCGCCTTGAGGATGCGGGCGCACAGCATCGGCGTCAGCGTCAGCGACACGAAGCCCGAGACCAGGATCGCCACCGAGATCGTGGCCGCGAACTCGCGGAACACGCGGCCCGACGACGCCGCCCATGAAGAAGACGGGGATGAACACGGCCACGAGCGACAGCGTGATCGAGACGATGGTGAAGCCGATCTCGCGCGAGCCCTTGAGCGCGGCCTCGAACGGCTTCATCCCGTCCTCGATGTGCCGGACGATGTTCTCCAGCATCACGATGGCGTCGTCGACGACGAAGCCCACGGACAAGCGTCAGCGCGAGCAGCGAGATGTTGTCGATCGAATAGCCGAAGCACGTACATCGCCGCGAAGGTGCCGATGAGCGAAACCGGCAGGGCCAGCGTCGGGATCAAGGTCGCCGTCAGCGACTTCAGGAACAGGAAGATGACGAGCACGACGAGGCGCGATCGACAGCATCAGCGTGAACTGGACGTCGTGCACGGCCTCGCGGATCGGGATCGACCGGTCGTTCAGCACGTGGAGGCCGATGGAGGCGGGAAGCTGCTCGCGATAGCCGGCAACCTTCTCGCGGATGCGGTCGACGACCTCGACGGTGTTGGCGTCGGACTGGCGGAACACCGCGACGATCAGCGAGCGCTCGCCGTTGTACCAGCTTGCCGATCTCGTCGTTCTCGACGGAATCCTTGACCGTCGCGACGTCTTCGAGCCGGATCGGGACGCCGTTGCGCGAGGAGACGATCAGGTCGCCGTAATCGGCTCGCGCGCGCGCAGCTGGCCGGTGGCCTCGATCGTGACGCGCTGCCGCTCGCCGCGCAGCGTCCCGGTGGGCTGGTTCGAGTTGGCGGCCGAGACCGCGCGTGCGCAGGTCCGCGAAGGCGAGCCCGCGCGCGGACAGCGCCGACGGGTCGACCAGGATCCGCACGGCGTATTTCTGCGAGCCGAAGATCAGGGCCTGCGCGACGCCGGGGATCTGCGAGATCTGCTGCTGCAGGACCGTCTCGGCGTAGTCGTTGACGGTCGACAGCGGCAGCGTGCTCGATGTGAGCGACGAGGAACAGGATCGGCTGGTCGGCCGGGTTGACCTTGCGGAAGCTCGGCGGGTTCGGCAGGTCCGCCGGCAGGCGGCGGGCCGAGGCGCTGATGGCCGACTGCACGTCGAGGGCCGCGCCGTCGATGTTGCGGTCGAGGTCGAACTGCATCGTGATGTTGGTCGATCCCTGGGTCGAGATCGACGTCATCGCGCGTGATGCCGGAGATGTTCGAGAACTGGCGTTCGAGCGGCGCGGCGACCGAGGCCGCCATCGTCTCCGGGCTGGCGCCGGGCAGCTGCGCCGAGACGTTGATGGTCGGGAAGTCCACCCGGGGCAGGGCGGCGACAGGAAGCTGCCGGTAGGCGAAGAGCCCGAAGATGATGAAGGACAGGGTGATCAGCGTCGTCATCACCGGACGGCGGATGCAGAGCTCCGGAAGAGACATCAGGTGGCTCCCTTCGTGCCGTTCGGGGCGGCGCTACCGGCCTGCGGCGGCGCGGCGGGCGCCTTTCCGTCCGCTGCAACCGGCGCCGCGCCGGCGGCAGGAGCCGTTGCCGCGGGAGTCGGCACGCGGAGCAGGACGCGCCTTGCGGCGCACCGGGCGGCCTGCCGCCACCGTCCTGCGCTGCTCGACGCGCGCGCCGTCGGTCAGGAGAAGCTGGCCGTCGGTGACCACGGTCTCGTCGCCGTTGAGGCCGGTCTTGATGACGCGTGAGGCCGCGCAGCGTGCGGTCCACCGACCACAGGCCGGACCTTGGCCACGCCGTCGGTCGACGGCGAAGACGATCGGACCGTTCTGGCCGGTCTGCACGGCCTCGCGCGGCACGACGACGGCGTTCGGCTCTGTCCGGATGACCAGCCGCACGTCGCAGAGCGCGCCGGGCCAGAGCACATCGTCGTCTGTTGTCGAAGATGCCCCGCAGCGCGATGGTGCCCGACGCCGCGTCGACGCTGTTGTCGATGACGGCGATCTTGCCGTCGACGGCGTCGGTCAGCCCCTGCGGCGTGGCCTGCACCTTCGACGTGCCCTTCGGCCAGCGCGTCGCGCAGTTCCGGCAGCAGGCGCTGGGGCACCGCGAAGGACACGTAGATGGGGCTGATCTGGTTGATCGTCGCCAGCGGCGACGCTGTTGTCGCCGGTCTTGGCGATGTTGCCGGTCTTGATGCCGGCCACGCCGATGCGGCCGCGTGATCGGAGCGCGGATCGTGTAGTAGCTGAGCTGGACGTTGAGGTTCTCCAGCACGGCCTCGTCCGCGCGGATCTGCGCAGAGACGGTCTGCACGGCGGTGCGGCTGTCGTCGAGCTTCTGGCGCGAGGCGAATTCGTTGGCGGCCAGCTGCCTCGTTGCGGCGCGACGTCGCGCTTTGCCTGCTCGAGCTGGGCGCGGGAACGCGACGAGGTTCGCCTCCGCCTGCTTGATCTGCGCCTCGATGCCGCGGCTATCGAGCTGGTAGAGGATGTCGCCCTGCTTGACCGTTGGCGCCGTCCTCGAAGTTGACGCTGAGCACCTGGCTCTCGACCCGGGAGCGCAGCGTGACGGTGGCGATCGGCTGCACGGTTCCGATCGTGTCGAAGCGCACCGGCATCGCCTGGCGCACCACTTTCGCCGTTGCCACCGGCACGGCGGGACGGCCACCGCCGCCTGCGCCGGGACGGCCACCGCCGGCGGCCGGCTGTGCTGCGCCCTCGGGCTTCGCCGCCGGGAGATCGAGGCCGGGGAGTTGCGCCAGGACCGGATATTGCGCCACGAACGCGTCGCGCTTCGGCTTCAGTTCGGGAAATACGAGCGGACCAACATAGAAGGCGGCGACAACCGCGGCTCCGGCCAGCACGACAAGGGACGCCTTCGAGGGCATAAGGTCACTCCGAAAAACCACTGCCGGGGTCAAGCGAACCGAGGCGCAAAATGTCGAGCCTGCGTCACCGCCGGCAACTGGTCATGGGCGTTATAGCGCTGCTTCGATCCATTGCACAGTTACGAGTCTGTTAGATGACTGGTTTTGTGACGTCTGTTGCAAGCGGGCCTGCGGGTAGGCAACGACGCTCAGGCCGCGCCTTCGCCAAAACGTAGAGACCGCTTGCATCGCTGGACGAAACAACAGTCGCCGCGATCCAGCCCAGCAAGAATGATGCCGGTCCATCGTGGCGAAATAGCGCTCACCCGCCCATCTCAGCCCGCGCCATGGGAAATTTCTCCGAGAGGCGTCAGGGCAGGGCCGTTCAGCACCGTCCCGTCGGGCGCGAATTGGGAGCCGTGGCAGGGGCAATCCCAGCATCGCTCGAAGGGGTTCCAGTTCACTACGCAGCCCGCATGGGTGCAAACAGCCGAGCGAAGATGGAGCACGCCGGCGGGATCGCGCCATGCCGCCACGCTCTCGCCCTCCATGCTCAGCACCGCCGCTTCGCCGGGAGCCAGTGTCTGCGGGTCGCGCCTCTCGCCGCCGAACGCCCGGGCCGCGAAGCTCTCGACCACGGTAGTGTTTTCCGAGACGAACTCCATCGCCGCGCCCAGCGTGATGCGCGAGGGATCCGTCGCAACGGCCCACGGATTGGGGCGGCCTGCGACGAGATCACGCAGGATAAGCGAGGCCGCGACGCCATTCGTGAGACCCTCGCCGCTGTCGCCTGTCGCGACGAACACGCGCTCATTGCCCGGATTGACGCCGATGAATGGCGCGATATCGACCGGTTCCATCACCTGGCCTGACCAGCAGTGCTCACCGGGTCCCGACTGCGGCCATCGTTCGTGCGCCCAGCTCTCCAGCCGCGCTATCCGCTCATCCATGTCGGCCGCCTGACCGGTCTTGTGGTCCTCGCCGCCCACGATCAGCCAGTCGTGCGCGTTATCGGGCTGGATGCGGACATAATGGTAGGGGTCGAGCGTGTCCCATATCAGCGCATCGGGGATGCTTCCGCTTGGCACGCGCAGCGCCGCCACGTAGGTGCGGTAGGGCGCCTGTTTCGAATGCATCGCCAGGTAGTCGTTCGCCGGCGAATTGGTGGCGAAAACCGCCGCGCCCGCATCGATGCGCGGGCCGTGCTCCGTCGTCACCACGACTCCGCCGCCCTCTTCACGGACCTCCATCGCGGCGGTGTCGCCATGCAGGCGCACACCGAGCCGCTTCAGCGCCGTCACCAGTCCGGCGCAGTAGCGCAGCGGATCGAAGCGTCCCTGGCGAGGGAAGCGAAGGCAGCGGCCAGGGTCAACGCCTGTCACAGGCGAGGTTTCTGCCCAGCCGACGCCGGTAAATCCGACTTTCGCGCATGCTTCCATCTCGCGGGCGAGGATATCCGTGTCGGTTCCGGGCGGAGCGAAGAGATAGCCGTCGATGCGCTTGAAGTCGCAGTCGATCCGCTCAGCTGCCACGATCTCCCCGATGCGATCGATCGCGGCGGCCTGGCTCGCAAACAGCGCCTTTGCCTCGTCGAGACCGCGCATGCCGATAAGCTCGCAATAATAGTCGTCGAGTTCGGAGGCGAGGTGAGCGGACGTCCGCGCCGTCATTCCGCCGGCCAGCCGGCCGCGATCGATCAGGACGATGCTGCTACCCTCGCGAGCAAGTTCGTAGGCCGTCGAGAGGCCGGCGATGCCGCCGCCGACCACGACGACATCGGCTTGTGCATCGGCAGGGAGGCGCTCGGCCCTGAAGACGGCATCCTGTCCGGAGCGCGCCATCCAGAGGGACGTACTGTGCTGTCGGCTGTCGTTCATCGCGATCTCCCGTGCCGGTGGGTTCACGCGGAACAACGGATGCCTGACGGAGCCGTTCCGGCCAGGGCAGGGGGCGCGACAGTGCGGCGCGCCGAGTTCACGCCGCGACGATGCCTGATGCGGCGGATCAGCCGGGCTTTGCAGTCCGGCGAGGGCGGAACTTGCTGCGTCCGCGGTTATCCGGCTTGGCGACCTTGGCGGTCAGTCCGGAGGCCTTGTACTTGTCGAGCATGCGGCTGAAGCTGGCGAGCAGGGTCGTCTCGATCTCGGGCTTGCGCTCAAGCTTGCTCAGCACCAGGGCCGCGGCTTCCAAAGTCGAGAGCCCTTCGCGGCGCGGTTCCTTGCGAAGCTTGCCGTAGAGCGACGGCTTGGTGGGCGCGAGCACGATGCGCTTGCCCTTCAGCACCCAGGCATTGCGCCACCACAGCGTCTTGGCCTGGCTCCACGTGCCGTCGAATACGACGATGCCCTCAATGTCGCGCAGCGCGGCGTCCTGGTTCGGGAGCGCTTCGCCCTTCTTGTCGAGCACCGCGATTTCCCGCCCCGGTGGCACCGACGAGGCTTCCGCCGAGCCAAGATGCAGGATCGCCCAGCGTCGCGGATCGGCGGGCCGGCCGAGCGCCTTCTCAAGACTGGCCCAGGACAGACCGACCTTGAAGGTCGCGTTCTTGAAATGCAGGGCGGCGAGGCGCGCAGTGCCCAAGGTCTTGTCCTGCTCCTGGGGGTGCTGAAGGATCAGGAGCGCGACCTTGTTCGCGATCGGCTCGACGCCTTCGCACACGCAAAGCGACGGCGGCTTGCCGCAATGGGGGCACGGCGGCGCTTCGTCCAGGGATTTCGGGGGAGCGGCTGTCTCCGCCGCTTTCGGGGCCTGTTCATTCACGGGGTCTGATCCTGCAGGGAATTGGGTTGGCCGCGTGCTGCGACCCATGCGGGCGTTCTACACGCTGCGGCCCCGGACGGCGAGTGCGCACGTCAGCAGCGCAGCGGGATCGGCTATAAGCGCCGCCAGCGGCGCGCAAGGTTGGGTTCCGCGCTCCCAGGCGGTATACGAAGCCGCTCGTCCACGCGGCGGGCGTGATGCTGTATGGATTGCAGAGCTGCGGCTCAGGGTGGAGAACGCCAGGATGCCAGCGACGATTCCGACAGGTGATCCGACGTGACGCTGAAACTGATCCTCCTCGCCTTCGTCCTGATCCTCGTGCTCCTCGTCGCGCGGCTCGCGCTGGTCAAGCTCAAGCCCGGGCGCAGCCAGCAGGACGTTGCCGCCGCGCGCAAGCGCCTCGATTACTTTTTCCTCGCACCGCCGGTGCTCATCGGCGGCGTGATCGTCTGGTTCCTGCTGAAGGTGGTTCTGGCCTATCTATACAAGTGACGCTTCGCTCTGATGCCAGGCTCAGACGGGCCGGGCGGATCGGGCCTTGTCCAGGATCGCGATGACATCAGCGTCCGTCGTCTCGCCGAAATCGTCATAGAAGGCTCCGACGCCGGGAAACCACGCCGACTGGATCAGGCAGACGATGTCGTCCGCCTCGTGCCGGAAGTCGACGAGCGCTTGCGACGGTGCGACCGGAACCGCGAGCACGACGCGTGCTGCCCTTCTCGATCGAAGCGCCCGGAGCGCGGCACGCGCGGTCGCGCCGGTCGCCAGCCCGTCATCCACGACGATGGCGGTGCGGCCAGCCGGGTCTACCGGCGCGATGCTGCTGCCGTAGAGCGTGCGCCGCCTATCGATCGTGGCAAGCTGCGCGCTTCTCAACGCGTCGAGCCGCGCCGGCGGAAGGCCAGCCATTTCAACGACGTCCTCGTTCCAGACGGTCACGGGATCGTCTCCGTCGACGACGGCGCCGAGCGCCAGCTCGGGTTCCCTGGGCAGACCGATCTTACGCACGAACAGCACGTCGAGCGGCGCGTGAAGGGCTTGCGCCACCTGTGCGGCAACGGGCACGCCGCCCCGCGGCAGGCCATAGACGACCGGGTCCCGCAACCGCAGCGCCATTACCGCCTGCGCGAGCAGTTTTCCGGCCTCGATCCGATTCGAAAAGCGGCGGCGGTCGGCCATGATCATGTCCTGCCCGTCAGGGGGCCTCTCTGCGATCTGTCACGCTTGAGGCAAGGGCATCGGCCGGAATGACGGCCGATGCCTCGGCAGTTCCGGCGAGATTACCCCGCCTTGCGCTCCTGGTTCTCGTTCGAGCCGCCCTGGGGGTTCGGGCTGCCGGCCGCGCCCGATGGCCCTTGTGAGCCCTGAACCTCCTGAGCGGTCCCGGAGATCTGGGCGGGTTGCCCGCCCGAGCGGACATTGATGGTCTTTGAACCCTTCGGCATTTGCTGGGGCTTCTTGACCGTGAGATGCAGCACGCCTTTGTCGAAGTGCGCATCGACAGCCTCTTCCTGCGGTTCGAAGGGCAGGGTCAGCGAGCGCTGGAACGAGCCGAAGCTGCGTTCCACCACATGCCAGTCCTTCTCCTTATCCTCGCGCTCCTGCTTTTTCTCGCCGGAGATATAAAGGCGGTTGCCGTCGATGCTGACCTTGAGGTCCTTGTCGTCGACTCCCGGCAATTCGGCCGTGACTTCGATGGCGTTATCGGTTTCCGATACGTTCATCGCGGGCACGCGCATATCCATTCCGCCAGCTCCGGCCGTTGGAAACTGGCGGCCGAAGGACCGGAAGACGTCATCCATTTCGCGTTGCAGAGCGCGGAATGGATCGTTGCTCGACCAAAGAGTTGGCAGTCTCATCGCTTCACTCCTTCTCTCGAGAGTTTGCGACGGCTCGTGCGAGTGACCAATGCTTTCACACGGGGCCGTCTCGTTTCACTTGCGCAGATTGGGGCCGCGAGGCGGGCGTGTCCGTGATCTGGGTCAAGGACCAAATAAAACACGCACACGCGTCCCGGGGTTTTACTTGCGCGTCTAGGGATGCTTGGCCGGAGCCGTTACGGTTGCTTTGCAAGCACCCGGTCGATGCTCTTGATCGCCCCGAGGAAGCTGAGGCCGGTATGGTAGCCGGGGTCGAGGTCCGGCGTCGCGGGCACGAAATCGAGTGGGCCGTCGATTGTCCGCGTCTGGTAGGCGATCGGCGGTTCGCCGCGCCAGTAATGGGCGAAGAACGCCTCATGCGCTTTGCGCCATGCCGCGAGCGCGGCAGGATCTCGCGTCCGCTCCCAGGCGAGGGCCGCGGCGCGAACCGCCTCTGGCAGCGACCACCACGGGAAGGTCGGCGCCAGCGCTTCGCCCGTCGCCAGCGAGACCTTCAGGCGCAGGCCCGGCGGCGTGAAGCCGAGATCGAATGAGGCGAGCATCACGCCCTGGAGCGCTTTGACGAGTGCCGCATCGGCATCCGGGGGCAGCAGATCCAGTCCGAAGCCGGCGAATTCGATGGCGTGGCCGGGATTGCACACATCGTCGCCCGGCTTGTCCGCCAGCACGCCAGCGCGCCGGCCCTCGCGGATCATGTTGGTGGCGAGCACATGATCGATGAAGCGGAACGCCGAAGGCCGCCGCATCGGCCTCGCCGACGTCGCGCAGCAGGGCCGCCGCGCCCAGCATGATCATGCGCGGCCCGAAATCGCCCCGTTCTCCGGCAAGCGCCATGGCGTCCAGCGGCTGGCGTTCGTCGGACACGAACCGCCCTTCCTCGATGGCACGCACCACCTGCAGCAGGGCGGCGACATGGCGAGCCGTCTCCTCCGGCGCGAACCGGGCGGATGCCGCGACGAGGCCCTTGAGCACGAAGATGTCGGAAAAGGTCCAGAGATCGCCGGCCGGCTTTTGCGGGTGCAGAACCCCGGCTGCGTCAGGATAGACCGGCGTGAGCGTCCTGTCGTAGGCGAAGTAGGCGTGGCCATCGCGCGCGAACAGCGAGGACAGGGCCGGATAGAGCAGGCGGGCCGCCGCATCGAGCCGGCCGGCCAGGTCAGGATCCTCGCTCTCGAAGAACCGCGCATGGGTGACGAGGGCTTCAAGTCCGCGGCCCTTGAATCCAGCCGAACGTCACGCCCGGTCCGCGCCATCCATCGCTGTCGGCGTAATCAAGCAGCGTGATGCTGTTCAGCTTGGTGTTCAGGAACGCGCCGTTCAGGAGCGGCCGGTCGAGCATCCAGCGCAGGGCGGCGGCGTTGGCCTTTACATAGGCCGCTCGGGCATCGCGCAGGAAATCGGCGGCGTCGGCATTTACAGGCAGCATTCTCAATCCTTCAGCCCGCTCGTGGCGACGCCCTGCACGAACTGCCGCCGCAATAGGGAGAACACGATGACGGTGGGGATCAGCACCACGGCGGCGGCGGCGCTGAGGCGGCCGAGATCGACAGTGAACCCGGTCTGGAACAGGGCAAGACCCACCTCGACCGTATAGGACTCCTTGGTGGTCGCCACGATCAGCGGCCAGGTGAACGCAGTCCACGCCTGGAAGAACGCGAGCACGCCAAGCGCCCCCAGCGGCCCGCGCAGCAGCGGCACGACGATGCGCACGAAGATCCAGGTCTCCCCAGCGCCATCGACCCGCGCGGCTTCGAGCAGTTCGTCGGGGATCGAGGCGATGACGTTCTGGCGGATGAGGAAGATCCCGAAGCTCATCACGAGATAGCCGATGAGCAGGCCCCACGTGCTGTTGAGCAGGCCCAGTGCCTGGACGTTGAAATAAAGCGGGATCATGTAGACCTCGAACGGCACGATCGCCGTCGCGAGGATGACGCCGAAGATGATGTCGAGCGGCATCGAGCGGAACTTGGCGAACACGTAGCCGGAAATCGCTGAGGTCACCAGGATCGCCGCCGTCGACAACGCGGCGAACAGCGCGCTGTTCATGAGCCAGCGGAGCAGCGGCGTCGTCGTCAGAACCGCCCGGAAATTGTCCAGCGTCGCGTCGCGCGGGAAGATGGCGGGCGGCCATTTCAGGATGTCCGGCGGCGTCTTGAAGGCATTCGACACCAGCAGCACCAGCGGCAGCAGCATGACGAGGCAGACCGCGAGCAGGACCGCGTCCGTCGCCAACGCGACCAGACGCTCGCGGCGGCGCGGGGACAGGGAGGTGTCGGCGCGGGCCGTGTCGGCGATGGACTTGCCGGCGATCCCCTCGACGCTCATGCCCGTTCACCTTTGTCCCGCAGCAGGCCGAACTGGATAGCCGTGAGCGTCAATACGACCACGAGCAGAACCACCGCCTCGGATGCGGCGTAGCCCACACGGTAGTTGCGGAAGCCGTTCTCCAGCATGTCGAGGACCAGCACGCGCACCAGGTTGCCGGGCGCGCCCTGGGCATCTGACGCCAGCACGAATGCCTGGCCATAGACGTTGAAGCCCGCCACCAGCGTCACGACCGACACATAGAGGATGATCGGCTTCAGCATCGGCACCGTGACGTAGGCGAAACGCTGCCAGGCATTGGCGCCGTCGAGCTTGGCTGCCTCGTAGAGCGACACCGGCAGGTTCTTGATGCCGACCAGGAAGATGAGCACCGCGAAACCCAGGGTCTGCCACGCACAGAGCACGATGATGCACACGACTGAGAGGACGGGATCGAACAGCCACGCGCGGGGAGCGATGCCGAACACCCCGAGCATCGCGTTGAGCGGGCCGAGCCGGGCGTCGAAAATCCATTTCCACGCCATTGCCGCAGGCACCAGCGACACGACGTGCGGCAGGAACACGGACGTTTCGAAGAAGCCGGCCAGCCGCGTTCCGGTGCGGCTGTGAATCATCGCGGCGAGCACCATGGCCAGCGGAATGGTCACGACGAGCACGCCGAAGGCGATGACGGTGGTGTTGCGCAGGGCCTCCAGGAAGAGCGGGTCGGTGGAGAGCTCGACGAAGTTCTCCAGTCCGATGAACGGACGCACTTTCGAGATGATGTTCCACTCGTGGAGGCTCAGCCACAGCACGTCCGCGATGGGATAGAGCCGCACCCAGGCATACACGGCCAGCGTCGGAAGAAGCGCACCGACGATGAAGATGATCCGCGCGCGCGATTTCATGCGTGACGTCCGCAGCAGGCCCGACGGCGAGGCATGGGCCGGCGCATCGAAACGCGCCGGACCGTGCTGATGTTCACCCGAATGACCGGCGCTGCCGCGTTGGGCCTTACTTCGAGCCGAGAAGGTTGGCGCGCTTCAGGATGGTGTCGGTCTCCGCCGCTGCTTCCTTGAGGAAGGCGTCGATCGCCGCGTCATTGCCGGCCAGCGACGGGTCGGCGAAGGCCTTCACGAGGCGGGCGGCGAGGCGGGTAAGCACCTCCTCGACCGGCGCGATGGCCGGAAGCGTGAAGAACGCGTAGTTCGGCGGCGATTGCACGAACGCCTTGAAGGCCGGCTTGGCCGCGACGACCTTCGAGTAGTCGGCGTCCTTGCGGTTGGGCAGCCAGCCGACATTGTCGAGCAGCCACACGGCGTTCTCAGGCTCATTGGCGGCCATGGCGAAGTCCCACGCGATGCGGGCCTTCTCGCCTTCGGCTCCCGTATAGAGGAACACGGGCGCGACGATGGTGCCGCGGGGCAGGGGCGCCGTGGCGAACTTCAGGTTGGGAGCCTTCTGGGCGATATCGCCGATCACCCAGCTTTCGCGGATGAACATCGCGGTCTGCTCGCGCTCGAAGGCGTCGGCGTCCGCCGGCATTTCGGGCGAGACGTTCTTCAGCGTATGGACGTTCTCGAGATATTGCTTCAGCGCCTTGCGCCCGGCCTCCGAGGCGTAGGTGGTGATCCACTTGCCGTCGGACTGCTCCTCGATGAGGTTTCCGCCATACTGGAACATGTTGATCCAGAACTTCTCGGCGATACCCGCGCCGCCGCCGCTCAGGCGCAAGCTCCAGCCGCTCACCGTAGCCTGTCCCTGCGCATTGCGCTGGGTCAGCTTGGATGCGTAGCTGGTGAAGTCTTCCATCGTCTTAGGCGGGCCGCTCAGTCCGGCCTTCGCGAACATCTCGGTGTTGTAGTAGAGCGCGCCCTGGCCGCGGAAGAGCGGCATGCCGTAGACCTTGCCGCCGACGGTCGCGGTCTTCTGCACGAAGGTGTCGAAGAAGGCGGTATTGCCGACGAACTTGGCGGCGTCGTCGGGCGCAGCCTTCATCAGCCCGGCTTCGATGTAGCGCTGGGCCGTTGAGTTCGCGAGCTCGATGATTTCGGCGGCCGAGTTCGAGGGCAGGGCCAGCGCAAGGCGCTTCTCATGCTCGCGGAGCGGGATCGCCTGAACGCTGACCTGCAGGTTGGGGTACTTCTTCTTCAGGCCTTCGCCGACCTTCTTGTAGAACGGCTCCATCTCCGGATAGCCGCTCCAGACCGTGACAGTCTGCGCGCTGGCTGCGGCCATCGAGAACGAGATCGCGAGGCCGGAGGCCGCGAGCGCGAGCACCGCGCGGCGTCCCAGGGCGATAGCAGCGGTCCGGTCGATGCGTGTCGAGATCGGCTTCATTGGAATCCCCTCCGGGAGGCGGCTGATGGGAAAATCTTGGCACGAGCTTTTGGCGCGCGCTTCAAGGATGGACCTGCCAAGGGTCCACGCGTTCTGGCAGAAGGCTGACGTGCAACCGGTTGCGTGTCAAGCATGCGAGGGACCCCCGCGCGGGGTTTCCGGCGAAGCGCCGGACGCTTGCTGCAAACGCTGCGCAAGGCCCTGCGCCGCATCGGCCAGCCGCTCGGCGCAGCCGGGCGCGTAGGCCGCCCGCGCCCCGTAATAGCGATGCGCTTCAGTCACTTCGTACCCGCCATGCGGGTACTCGGACGCGGGCGGAATATATCCGAGGCATTCGTCGGCATAGGCAATGACGATTGCTGGACCGCCAGTTACGGCCTCTATCGACTGTCGAAGGGCGATACCGGTCTCGGCGAAGATTTCGCCCGGCAGGGCGGCGAGAGTCAGTGGCCCCCATCCCAGCACCGAGACCCGCGCCATGTGCGGCTCCAGCGGCAGCAGCGCCAGCGTTTCAGCCCACCCGATCCAACTCTCCAGCAGCGCGCGCCGGCCCGGCGCGGCGCCCTCGGCCTCGCGCCGCCATTCCGCCGCCAGCACGGCAGGCGGTGCGGGTTCGTTGCGTTCGAAATCAAGGCGAACCTGCATATCGAGCGCCTGCGCGTGCCCATGAGGTAGCGTGGTGTTCCGCGCCGAACTTGCCCGGTCCGCGATCAGCCGGCCGATCCGCTCCGCTTCAGCGAAGGTTCGGGACGGATTTGCTGCCGTGGTGATGGAGCCATGGGCCGTGTGGCCGGTGTTGAGATCGCCGGCGCAGCCGGTCAGGAAAAGCGCTGTCGTGCCTGGATTTTGGCGCTCCAGTTCGTCGCGGACATAATGTGGGTAGTCGGCGGTCCAAAGGGTGTTGTCGGCTCCGAGCACCACCGGATGGCATGCGTAGGATACGAGGTGCGCAATCGGCGCTCCGTCCTGCCCGGTGACGACCAGCACAGGCAGGCTGGCATCGGTCAGCCCTCCGGGATGCCGGCGGTTCCTGCTGACGCCGGGGTCCGCACCGATGCCGAAGGCGAGCACTGCGGGCCTTTGCCGCGCCAAGGCTTCATCCAGTGCGGCGACGCAGGCATCCTCCATAAGCGGCGAGCCAAGCTGCGTCTCCTCCACCGCCAAGGCCGTCGGACGTCGGAATCGGGCCGCCGTGGGTGTGCAGGGCGGCGATCACGATCCGCTCGGCCGGCAAGCGGGCGCGGGCGCGGATGCGGCGGCTGGTCTCCGGCGACAGCGCAACCACGTCGACCACCGCGACCGCCGTGTCGCCGATCGCAAGGGCGCGCACGGTGAGGGGGTCGTGGGTTCCCGTAGCCGGGCTCGTCCGGGCCACGAAGCCGGCCATGGCAAGGCCGGGTGGCGGCGTGATGGTCCTGACCGAAGCGCCGGCGAGCATGGTAGACGCGCTCAAACCGGGATCCCCCGCACCCACACGCGCTCGATGGCGAGAGCGGGATCGCCGGGCGACCAGCGAAAGCGCATCAGGTCCGCCGGCTGGCCCACCGCAAGGACGCCGCGCCCTCCTGCGAAGCGGCCAGGATTTGAGGTCGCCAGCCGGAGCGCTTCCGCGAGCGTCAGTCCCGCCGCGCGCATCGCCACGGCGACGCCATCGATCAGGGGCCGTGCCGCGCCCGCGAGATAAGGCGTGCCGACAACGCCGAGACGTCCTTCCGGAGTAAGCTCGACGCGTCCGCCGATCGGCTGGTCGTAGATCCCCGGCGGCATGCCGCCGAGCGCAACGGCATCGGAGACGAGAACGGCGCGATCCAGGCCCTTGGCCCGGAGCATGGCCTTCAAGGTGTCGTCGGGCAGATGATGCCCGTCGGCGATGAAGGTGGCCGTCAGCCTGTCCTCGGCAAGCTGGGCCCAGATGAGGTTCGGGTGCCGGGGCAGCGTGGCGGCGACGCCGTTGCCGAGATGGGTGGACAGGGTGGCCCCGGCATCCACCGCCGCAACGGATCGTCAGGGGGTCGGCAGACGTGTGGCCGAGAGATACGTGCACGCCGCGCCGGGCCAGCGCCGCGATGTAGGCCGGGGCTTCAGGCCAGTGCGGCGAGAGCGTGACGAGCCCGATCAGCCCTCCGCACGCGTCCTGCCATCCGTCGAATTCGGCCAGGTCGGGCGCGCGGACGTGCTCGCGCGGATGAGCGCCGCGCGGCCCGTCCTCGGGCGAGACGCTGCGGACCCTCGATATGCAGGCGTGGCGTCATGTGAGCGGTGAGCGCATCGCTGGCACGGGCCTCTGCGATGGTCCGCAGCGCGGCGACAAGGTTTTCGCGGGAGGCGGTGATCAGCGTGGGCAGGAAGGTCGTCACGCCCGTCTTGCGAAGTGCCGCAGCCAGCGCAATCACCGTTTCGGGCGTAAGCGCTCCGCTGTTGAGATCGTGGCCGGCATAGCCGTTGACCTGAAGGTCGACCAGACCTGCCGAGAGCCAGCCATCCGCCGCTTCCGGTCCCGGCGCGACTTCCACCACAACGCCGTCTTGCACGGTGACCGCGATGGGTCGGCCCGTTGCGGGATCGCGCCCGGTGACGATTTCGGCGCTCACAGCCAGCGGACCCGCTCGCGAAAGCGTCCGAGGAAACGCGCATTGGCCTCGTCGCCGCCCGGCGCGTTGCCGCTGCGCCAGACCGGCGGTTCGATCCCGCGCTCGACCAGCTTGGCGACGGTGCGGATGACGAGGCAGTTCAGCGCGAAGGCGTTGGCGAAAGTCGACAGCGCGGCGATCTGCGAGGCCATGCCGGGCACCTGCACGCCCGCGTCGCCGATGGCGACCTTGGTGTCGATGGCGATGTCCACGACATCGTGCAGGTTCTGCTTGGTCGGATGGCGGGCAGGGTGGTCGGGCGACGTATTCGCGGCGTGGCGCCGCGAACTCACGCCGATGAGGAAGACGCCACGGCTCCGGGCCTCGATCGCGGCGTCGATCAGCGCGGCGTTGATGCCGTAGGCATTCACCAGGATCAGCAGGTCGCCCTCGCCGAGCCGGCGGTCCGCGATGACGATCTTGCCGTAGCCCGGCGTTCGCTCGACCGCCATCGACCGCAAGGCGCCGTTGGAGAGCAACGTGCCTTCGTCGAGGATGGCCGAGACGTGCATCAGCCCGCCCGCGCGAAAGAAGATCTCCTGAGCGGCGAGATTGGAATGTCCGCCCGGCCCATAGACATGCACCAGCCTGTCCGCCTCGATCTGGTCCGCGAGCTTGCCGGCCGCACGGTCAAGGGGCTCGCGTTCCTCCCGAGGATCTCGCCCATGAGTTGGGTCGTGGTGGCGAGATAGCCCTCGCAAAGGGCGTCGGCATCGATCGTGGGTTCAGGCATCGGGGCTGGAGTCCGCATCGAGGTAAAGGGTGCAGCGGGGATGCCGGCGCAGTGCGGTGGAGGGGCACGCTTCGCCGATAGGGTCGGCCATCGTACGGTGGACGGCTTCGCGCTTGGCGGGGCCGGGCACGACGCAGAACATGCGGTCGCAATCCAGCAGTCTCGGAACCGTGAGCGTCAATGCGTGTGTGGGCACGTTGGCGAGGGTAGGAAAGCACTGGTCGTCGACCTGCTGCTGGCGGCAGATGGCGTCGAGTTCCACGATCTTCACGGCGGCGGGGTCGTTGAAATCGGCGACGGGCGGATCGTTGAAGGCAATATGGCCGTTCACCCCGATGCCGAGGCAAACGACGTCGATCGGCGCGGCGGCCAGGCGAGCGGCGTAATCGCGGGCGCAGGCTTCGGGATCGGGAAAGGCTTCGGGGTCGATCAGGTGGATCTCGGCGAAGGGCAGCTTGTCGAAGAGGTGCAGCTTCAGCCAACTCGCGAAACGCTCCGGCGCGCCGGGCGGGAGACCGATATATTCGTCCATATGGAAGGCCGTCACGCGCGGCCAGTCGATGTCGCGCTCCACGACGAGCGCTTCGAGCATCTCCGCCTGGCTTGGAGCGGCAGCAAAGACCATCCGCACCGTCCCGCCACCTGAAAGCCGGAGACGAAGATCGGCCGCAATGTCGGCCGCCGCCGCCCTGCCCATTTCAGCTCGGGTGGGAAATGTGAAGGCAGGCAGGGCATCGAGGGGAGCCGCAGCCTGAATTTGGCTAGACGAAGGCATCAAGGGTCTCCAGACCGCCGGCCATCCCGGTGATATTCCCTGCAAGGGAGCCCTTCGGCGAGAAATAGAAGGATGTCGTGCAACCGGTTGCGTGTCAATCGGAGGCGTGGCTTTCCGAGTGTCTCATCCGGTCGCTGGCATGCTGTCCCGAGGCTCGCAAATCGGTATGATCGTCAATGGCCAGTACAGGCCGCCTTCGATGAGCAGCATCGAGCCGGAACCGCAGCATGGACGACAAGACGAGCCGCCCGGGTCATCGTCCGGCGGCGCCATTCACCGCCCGGCGGCCGGCCGGCAACCAGCCGACCATCCGGCAGGTGGCTGCGGCGGCAGGAGTGTCGCGCGCCACCGTCTCCCGGGCCTTCACCCGTCCGGAGATGCTGAGCGCGGAGACGGTTGCGCGGGTTCAGGCGGTGGCGGGCCGCCTCGGTTATATCCCGAACCAGATCGCCCGCGCGCTCTCCACCGGTCGTCACGGTAACATCGCCCTGATCGTGCCTGATGTGGCCAACCCGTTCTTTCCGCCGCTGATCCGGGGCGCGCAGATGCGGGCGGACCTCGCTGGATTCTGCCTCTTTCTCGGGAGTTCCGACGAGACGCCGGAGCGCGAGGACATGCTCGCCGGCAAGTTCGCGGGACAGGTGGAGGGCATCATCCTCGTCTCGTCGCGCCTCAGCGAGGAGCGCATCCGCGCCTACGCCGCTCGCCGGCCCGTCGTGCTGATCAACCGGGACGTGACGGGCCTGCCTCGCGTGCTCATCGATACGGCGACGGGCATCGCGGCCGCGGTCGACCATCTCGCTGATCTCGGCCACAAGCGCATCGTCTACGTGACGGGGCCGGCGGCGTCGTGGTCCAACCAGCAGCGGCGAAAGGCTGTGCGCCAGGCCGCCAAGAGGCGCGGCATCGAGATGATCGCGCTGCCCGCCCACCGTGCCAGCTTCGAGACGGGTCGCGACGCCGTGCGTGAGATATTGTCGACGGGCGCGACAGCAGCCATCGCCTTCGACGACGTGACGGCACAGGGCGTGCTGGTGGGGCTTGCCGAGCGCCGCATCGTGGTGCCCGACGCCTTCAGCGTCGTCGGTTGCGACGATGTGCTGGGCGCGACGACCTATCCGCCGCTGACCACGGTGTCGGCGCGCTGCGACGAGGCGGGCGAGATCGCGCTCGATTTGCTGAGTGACCTGCTCGGCGGCCGCACCACGCGGGATGTTCGCTGCGTGCTGGACACACATCTGGTCATCAGGGGATCGGCAGGACCTGCTCCCCGTTCATGACCCTGCGCTGAGGTCGTTACGCCGGAGAGTTCAGGTACCAGCACACTCAGTTCGGCAGGATATACCCGACCAGCATGTCCCTGCGGTTTGGCTGGATGAGGGTCACCTTTGCCCGGCCCGTCGCGATGGCCGACGACGTGCGGATCGTGAAGCCGCACACCACGACGCGTCCGGGAGGCTGGCTGAGCACCTCGATCAGCTTGTCGACAGGGGCGTCGAGCGAGAGCCGCGCCTTGGACACGTCCTCTGCGTTCGCCGCCTGTGCGCGCCCGATCACGTAGTTGGAAAATTCAGGATTGAAGTTGATCAGCGAGCGGTTCGCGCCGATCACGAAGCACGGAACGGGGGCCTGAAGCGCAGCGTGGAGCACTTCGCGCGGCTCGGTCGCGATCTGGAGTGCGCGCGCCTTCGTCATCAGCCACTCGGCCGCATGGACGCGCAGCAAGGATGTCTGGTTCGCGCCCGAACCATCCGTCTCGTCACTGAGCGCCTTCACATAGTCGGCGAGCTTTGTGTTTGTCGCGACGGCGGCGTCGGCCAGTATCTGCCAGAAGATTTCCTCGAGGCGGAATGCCCGGCGCCACGTGCCCCGCTTGAAGATCCGGAATCGCATCGGACTGGCGGATTCTGCCTCCGGAGCAATTACGGCTGGCGTTACGGCCGGTTCGACCGCGAGACCCATGTCAGCGTTCCCTCAGCGCTTCTTGCTTCGCCTTGAGGATCGGCTTCAGCAGGTAGTCGAGGACGGTCTTCTTGCCCGTCAGGATGTCCACCTGGGCGATCATGCCGGGCATGATCGGGTATTCCCTGCCATTGTGCGTGAGCACGGAATGATCCGTCTTCACCTGCACGATGTAGAACGTCTCCTTCTCGCGGCCTGTCTCGTCCACGACGCTGTCGGGCGACACGTGCTCGACGATGCCGTTGAGCCCGCCATAGATGCTGAAATCATACGATGTGACCTTGACCAGCGCGGACTGGCCGGGCCGGATAAAGGCGATGTCGGCCGGCCGAACCTTCGTCTCCACGATCAGGGCGTCCTCCAGCGGCACGATGTCCATGACATGGCCGCCGGCACTGACGAAGCCGCCGACCGTGTTCACCGCCAGGGTATTGACGATGCCGTCGACCGGGGAGCGGATGTCCGTGCGGCGTACGCGTTCCTCGGCGCCCTTCACCGTCTGGCGGAGAACCGAGTATTCGGCGGACGCTTTGGTGAGTTCGGCCAAGGCATCCTGGCGGAACTTCAGGGTTTCTTCCTGCAAGGCGTTGTTCGCTTCGCGAAGGGCGGCCTCGATGCGCGCGATCGCCTCTCGGTTGGCGGCCTTTTGACCCCTCAACTCCACGACCGCACGCTGGGCTCGCAGCAATTCCGTCTTGGGCGAGATGTTGCGCGCGGCGAGCGGGGAGATGATCTCCAGTTCCTTTTCCGCGAGGTCGAGGCCCTCGGCGAAGCGAGTCGCATTCTGCTGGGCTTCGTTGAGTTCGCGCTGGCGCTGCTCGACACGCTCGGCAAGGGACGATGCCCGCTTCCGCACGCCGTCATATCGCGAGGCTAGCAAGTTGGCCTCGTTCGCGCAGACCTCGGGCGCGACATGCGGCAAGATCGGTGGGGCAAACGAACCCGCTTTCTGCCTTGCCCTCGCTCTCGATACGCAGACGTGCGATCTGTGCCTGCAGCGTGCGCGTCTTGGCCTCGACCTCGCCGAGATTGGAGTTCGTCAAGCTGCTGTCGAGCCGGACCAGCAGGTCACCCTGCTTCACGTTCTGCCCGAGGCGCACCAGGATTTCCTGGACGACACCCGGTTCCGCGCTCTGGATCGTCTGCGTCTTCTTGGACGGAATGATCTTTCCGTCGCCCCGCGTGACCTCGTCGACCTCAGCAAAAGCGGCCCAGATGATCAGGAACAGCCCCAACAGCGAAACCGAATAGATGATCGTTGTGGCCGATCTCGTCGAACCGTCGCTTTGGCTTGCCAGTTTCCGCGGCTTGGGTCCAGAGAACGAAAGTGCAGACATGTGCGCGGGCCAATCATCAGGCAGGTAGTTCAGCAAATCAGTCGTTTAACCACTCAAAGTTGTATAGCCGCGCTGGCGCTTTTCGCAAGCTCATGCTCAAGGCAACCAGGGTAAACGCCAGGCGCGGAACGTTCCGCGCAGCATGTCGCGCACCGCCGTTCCTTTCTCGAATGCCAGGATCATCCTTGAACCGTTCTTGAAACGAACAGGAATATCGATCCAGGACCTTGAACTCAGCAGGCGCACGTTCTGTTCACCATCATTCTGTGCACTTGCAAGAAGCACAGCGAATCCATCGCCTTTTGGCTGAATCGTGCCGTAGAGCGGAATTCCGCGGTCGACGCCGAGGCTTCGCAATTCCGGCATGCCGATCTGCGTGATCGTGTTCTCGGTCCCCGTGAAAATTACGTCCATGACCAGCGGTGTGGCAACCTTCGGATCACGGTTGGGCCTTATCGTTACTTCAGCCCGCAGCTTCATCTTCGTGATCACGATGTCGGCGCGAAGTGCAGCAACCGAATCGACGCCATCTCCGCCCGTGCCGGGAACGACGCGCCACATGACCGTGCCGAGCTCGATGCGGGGACGCTCCGGGTTCTTGTCCTGATCCTCGATGAGGCCGGCCCTGTAAGGGCCGGCGGGTAGGCCGGCCTCAAAGGATTCAAGCGAGTTCAAAGCCAACGGAGCGGCTTCCGTCGAGTCGAAAGCGATCATGCCGGGCTCGTGGATCGGCACGGATGGCGGCGTCCAACCCAGGATCGTGTAGATCGGCCGGGGTGGCGGCGGCAGCGTTTCCGTCAAGGCTGCGCGAGGCTGCCCGACCAATTCCACGGGGAGGACGGTCACGACCCGGTTGGTCAGAAGTCTGGTATCGGTCGCGAGCGAATGGTCGTCGAGCCGGCCTGGCGCCACCCAGCCATAGGACTGGCGACCTAACATATTCCCGGAAAGCTCGGTCAACTCTGGGGTTACCGGCTGCACGACGGCGGGCGCTCCCTTGCCTCCGCGTCTCGCCGTCGGCGCTGGTTTCGCCGACGGCGCAGGCTTTACCGCTGGCGCAGGCTGGGACATCGCGGGCTTGGCAGTTGCGGGCTTGGCAACGGCAGGTTTGGCCGTCTCGGCCTTGGCGGGAGCGGCGGGCGGCGAGGCGGGGATATTTGTCTCCGCGGCGCCGTCGCCGCCCTTTTTTGAATTGCTGTTCTGTGCGGACGGGCCGCGCACGGGTTGCGTCGACGAGGCCTTGGGCGCGGAGGCCGGCCTGGTCGCCGGCGTCGTGACAGATCGCGTCGCTGGCTTTGCAGGCGCCGCCGGAGCGCTTTCGGGAGCGCCGGGCCGCAGCAAAAGCGGGCCTTCCTGCGCCAGAGCCGGGACGAACCACAGCACACTTGCAAGAAGTGTCAGGCGGATCGGTGCCGCATAGCGCTTGGAAGTCATGACGAGTGGTCGAACCCTTGGCGTGACGGAGGAACGCGGCTGCCGGCGGCTAGACTACATGGTTGCGGCAACCGGGTGTTGATTTCACGCTGGAATGGCGAAGTCATGGTCGAGCTTCGCGTCAGGCCGCCGCTCCGCTCGCGGCCCGAAGGGCGTTCAACACGGTTTCCTTCGGCCCGTCGGCGGCGATCTTGCCGTTTTCTACGACGATAAGCCTGTCGACCAGCGCCAGCATGCTGTAGCGGTGTGTCGCGATCAACAGGGTCTGTTCTGCCGGCATGTTCTCCTGCAGGCGCGCCAGGAAAAGGCGTTCCGTTGCGAGATCCATTGAGCTTGAAGGTTCGTCGAGGAAGAGGATCTTGGGCTTGATCAGGAAGGCCCGCGCCACGGCGACGGCTTGCCGCTGGCCGGTGGAGAGGTTTCGGCCGCGTTCGCCGGCCGGCATGTCATATCCCATCGGATGCTGCGACACGAAATCGTCGACGCCTGCGAGCTTGGCCGCACGCACGAGATCTTCGTCCGAGGCGCTTGGGCGCGCCATCAGGATGTTCTCCTTTACGGAGCCGAGGAACAGGTCCGTGTCCTGCGAGACGATGGTGACGGCCTTGCGCACCTCGTGCGGGTGGTACTGCCGGACGTCCACGCCATCGATGAGAAGCTCGCCGTCGGAAAGCGGGTACAATCCCGCGATCAGCCGGCCGAGCGTCGTCTTGCCCGAGCCGACACGTCCGATGATGCCGACTTTCTCTCCAGGCCTGATCGACAGGTTGATGCCGTCGAGAATGCGCCGCTGCACGTGCGGATAGTAGAAGACGCCGCTTCGGATCTGAACCGCCCCGTCCTCGACCGGCCGGTTCACGAAGTTGCGGTGCGATACGCGCTCGTCCGGCATCGCCATCAGGTCGTTCAAGCGTGCGCATGGCTGAAAAGGCGTGGCGCGCGCGCGTCAGCGTGGTCGCGACGGAAGTCAGAGGTGCGACGGCGCGCGACGCCAGCATGACGGTGGCGATGATCGCGCCGGTGGTCATTTCACCCACCGCGAACCGGTAGGTGCCAGCGACGATCACGAAAATGGTTACAAGTTGCTGGACGAGAAGCGAGAAATAGACCGCAGTGGACGAGATCGTCTTGATCTGCTCCTGGGTGACCGAGGCCGGTGCGGATCACATTGTCCCACCGGCGCAGGAGACGCGCCTTCCGCCCTGATGCCCTTGATTGTCTCGAGCGCGCCGACGGCCTCCACCAGCATTGCGTGGCGCAGCGAACTTTCGGCCTGCGACGCCGCCATCTTCTCGCCGATCATCTTCTGCGCGATCAGGCCAGCGACAACGACCAGCACCATCGCGACAAGCGGAATGGCGACGATCCAGCCCGCGACCTGGTAGATCACGAAGAAGAAGATGAACAGGAAGAAGCAATCGATGAACACCGTGATGGTGTTCGATGTGAAAAATTCGCTGATGTACTCGTACTGCGAGACCCGGTTGACGAACTCGCCGGTCGAACTCGGACGTTCAGACAGGGGCGTATTCAGGATCTTTTCGAAGATCGTCTCGGAAAGCTGGATGTCGAGTTTCTTGCCGACGGTATCGAGCAGCACCGCTCGCGCCAGCTTCAGCACGAAGTCGAACAGCAGAACGACCGCGAAGCCGATTGCCAGCACCCAAAGCGTCGTGACCGCCTTGTTGGGCAACACGCGATCGTAGATGTTCATCGTGAACAAGGGCGCCGCGAGGCCGATGAGATTGATCATCAGCGCGGCAAGAACGACCGTGAGAAATGACTTCTTTTGCGCCTTCACCGGTCCCCAGAACCAGTGCCCCTGGGTGATCTGGGTGGGGTGCTTGCCGTCGTGGTCCTGAGCA
>CAWGGK010000011.1:0-99396 GCA_963822165.1 uncultured Alphaproteobacteria bacterium | reverse complement strand
CGCGCTACCCGACACCCCGCCCGCCGTCCTCGACCAAGCGGAGCGCGCCAGCGCAGGTACCGACAGCGGCTAGTCGACGGCCCGCCGCTCAACCCCGAGCAGATCCTCACCGACTACAAAATGCGTTGTGCTGCGCCCGCGATCACGCCGACCTTGATGAGATCCACGAGGAGTTCGTGCCCAGGCTCGAGCGCCTCGGTCGCGAGCATCTCCGCACCGCCCAGGCCATTCACACCCGCCATGCTAGCCGGGTCACGGCGCTGGCTTGGCCGAACGTCTCGGACACTGCGCCCCCGGAGGGCAGATCGTCATGACCCGGCGCTCGCTCGCTACACGCCAGCGTCTCGCCGCATTCCTGGCCGCGCAGGGGCGCTGCCAGCGCTGTACGCTCCACATCACGCCCGGCCAGCGCTGGGAGGTCGATCACGTCGCACCCGTCGCGCTGGGCGGCACCGATGACCCCGCCAATCTGCAGGTCCTCTGCGCCCCCTGCCACGGCACCAAGACCGCCAAGCGAGATGTGCCGCAACTCGCCAAGACCAAACGGATCCAGGCCCGGCATCTGGGCGCCTGGCGGCCGGCCGCGCCCATGCGGGGAAGCCGAGCCAGCAAATGGAAACGAAGGCTGGACGGAACTGTGGTGAAGCGGCAGCTGGCCGAAAACACGCCGAGCAGCGTGAACATGGGTGGTGACGAAAAGAATAAGACCGACCGATATGAAAGGGGCCGTGTCGCGTTCAGCGAACTCGATGCGCGGCTTCACACTCGAGACCACGCTACTGGGGCAGGGGGCCGCAGCGCCCACCCCAGCTAATGTCAGGGTGGTTCTTCAGCTTGCTCCGGGGATGGAATCCCTCATTGCACATCTGCTGAACTAGCCGAACTGCGTGGTCACCCGGCGGTCCGGACGCAGGCCTTCGTCACGGACGACGCAAAGTGCTGCAGTGGCGAACGCGGCGTCTCTAGGTGATGGCTATGCACTTGATTTTGAAATATGCACCATCAGGCCTCAGAATTTTAACCCGAGTCTGCGCAGACGGTGTGACCCTGCTTGTCATCCGGCTGCTGTACGTTTCCCCGCTGAGTGCGTTGCATTTTTCGGTTGGATGGCGCGGTTGTTACGCTTTTGCGTCGCGGCGGCCTGTTCGCACGCCCGAAAGCGCAGCGCCGTCACTCGTCCCCAATTGTGCGTTCTTCGCGAGCATCGGGAGAACGCGAAGCATTGTGCCGCGCACAGCTCTTTGCTAAGCCCCTGACGGTGTGGCTATCGTGCCCAATTGCCAAAAGAAGACCAACAGCATCCGCGGATGAGATTATCGCCGTAGGACTACAATTTCCTGTTACAAAAAACCTGGATAAAATTCGAAGAGAGACATTGTCAGCACGCTGCCATCCGCGTCCTTTCATTTTGGTATTAGGCGTGAACTCCAACCGCAGTTGCTCCGAAATGCGAGAGAGTGGAATGTAAGTCGTCTTGATCGACGATCTCAGTTCCTGGTGTCGCTTAAAACTGGCACAATACCGCATCTCACCGATGTGATCGATCTTGGCGTCGGTCACCGCCCAGACTTCGCCTGCGCAATCCCTATTCCAGCGCTCACAAAACGAGAAGTCTTCGGAGAGTTGTTCTCCGGCCTTGTCGGTCAAAAGGGCGAAAAAATTCCAGATGGGGCCCTTTAGCCCCACGGCTCTATAGGGTTCGTCGGCGCGGATCTCGCTTACTGCTTTCTGTGCAACCATGGTTTCGAAGACGCTGCGCTGGATCAGGCAAGCCCCCATGCCAACGCCGCCGGCGCGGCACAGCCCTTCAGTCCCGCCCGCGCCCCAGCGGGGTCTACGGACCACGTAGCTTGACGCCAGCGCGATGGCGTCAGACAGCGTTCGCCCGCCGACTGCTAAGTGCTTTTCCACTTCGGCATGATCAAGCATCCTCTTGGGGTAGATGCAGCCAACGAGCGGCCTACCCAGGCCAAGAAGGCGGAGTAAAACGTCGGGGCCGAACTGCATGTCGCTGTCCACAAAGAAGACATGCGTTGTCGCAGGATTCTCAAGGGCTCGGTTAACAAGCACATTCCGCGCCATGATGATGTCGCTCGACGAGATGTGAAGCCACCCATTCGCAAACTTTTTCCTATCAAGGGCGCTTCGTAACCCCATCAGAGTGCTCACGTAGGCGGCCGTGAACGTGCCGTTGGGGGTTGGCGTTGCGATGTAGATCATTGCGCGCCTCGTGCTGAAATGAGAAAAGGCCCTGTAAACAGGGCCTTTTCTGCAGAAATATCTAACTTAACCAGTGATGTTTACAGGCGACTGAGGGTTGTTAAGGCTGTCGTCGTAGATGATTGAAACGGACACCGGGTGGTTCTGGATCTCAGCGACGACGACGTAGTTGCTGCCATTCGTCGTTCCGTCCGCATCCACCGCAAGCTGCCCTGTCGAGGCGTTGTAGCTCACGTAGGTCGACAGTTCGGCGGGGGTCGATGCGCCGCTATGCCCGGCATTGAATAGCGACGTGAGATCGATCGTGTCGCCGTCGCTGTAATCCGTGATTAGATCGCGCACACTTATATCATTTAGCTTGAACGTATCGTTGCCCGTTCCCCCGATCATCACGTCAGCGCCGGCGCCGCCGATGAGAAGGTCCGCTCCGGCCCCGCCGATCAGGATGTCGTCGCCAATTCCACCTAGAAGCGTGTCGTTCCCGCCCCCACCTTCGAGCCGGTTCGCTGCATTATCGCCGGTGATGCTGTCATTGCCCGCGCCGCCCGTAACGTTCTCGAACTCCCTGATGGTGTCGGTGTCGCCACCGCCACTGACAGTGGCAGTGACGTTGCTTGCCCCATTCAGAGTGACTGTGAGCCCCTTGGTTGGGTCGGTTACGTAGCTGTAATCGATTGTATCACCGCCTGGACCGTTGGATCCGCCGGCAAGCGTGTCGTTTCCGATGCCGCCGGAGATCGAAGTCGTCCCCCAGAGCGCCGAACAGCAAATCGGCGCCACCGAGACCTGACATCAGGTCGGGATTGTCGGAACCCGTGATGCTGTTTGCGCTTTCAGTGCCAACGTAGCTGTTCTGCGTGAACGTCACGTTGAAGCTATCGGTCAGAACATCGCCATCCCCGTCGCTGCCAGAGACGGTGAACGGTACCGTGACAGGATCGGTCGATGTCGAGACGCCCTCGATCCCGCCGAATTCGGAACGCGTTGCCGCTGTAGTACCAGACTTCGACACCAGCGAAATCCACGGTGCCCTGGACGTAGATTTGGCCCAGCAAGGCATTTGCGCCCGTGTCGTAGCCAGTGATCACCTCACCGGTAATCGTTCCGCCATTCTGCGTGAACGATCCGGGCGTCTCCGTGATTTCGGTCTGGGTCAGGCCGTCATTGCTGAGGTAGGATAGGTTCATCTGAGCGTTGGTGAGATACACCTTGTTATTGTTGGCGTCGTAATAGTAGGCGCGGATCATGACCTGTGTGGTCGATCCCTGGGCTCCGCTGATATCCGAGATTTCGATCGCAACGCTGTTCACCAGGCGTGATCCGCCACCCGTCGGGTCGATTGGGTAAGCAGCGGCGTTCTGCACGAACCGGAAGTCCGCTCCGTCACGGTCCCCGGTGTTGTCTGCATCAAAGAAGTTGTTGCCCATCGCAAGGTTGCCCTGCGAAGTGTTGATAGTGGTTGCTTCGCTTCGAAGCGCCGGCACGATGACGATATCGTCGGCATTCGAAGCGGTCGTCAGGGACCCCAGCCTGAAGTATGCGCCGTTGCCGCCGCCAATTGCGCTGGTGAAGTCGTCATAATTGAACTTCGTCACGCTGTCGAAAGCGACGGAGGCGTCAATCTGGTAGGTGCCGTCGCTGTTAAGGTGCAGCACGAAGGCCGTGTTGGTGGAGCCTGCCAGGTCGGCGCCGCCGTATTTTCCGCTCAGAGTGTCGGTGCCGAAACCGGTCAAAAATACGGTGTACTTTACGCCGGCTACGGTGACCGTCAGCGGCAGCCCTGCGGAGGTCTCCCCTGCCATGCCGTTCGTACCGCCCGAGAACGTGAGCGACGAGCCACTCATGTCGCGCCCCGGCTCCCACGAAATCAAACCAAAGTCCGTCGAAGTCGTTCCGGCAACCTTAGGTACGTAAAGCGTCTGGTCCGACACCGAAAGCCGCACCGGCCCGTCGTCGTCGATGGAGAAGGGCGACGAGGTGCTGGTGACGAGGCCGTAGGTGGCGGTGGTGGTCGCGGTGTCGCCGTCGCCGTCTGTCAGCGAGGTCGTCAGCACGAGGTTGACGGCATCGGAGCCCAGGGTGTTGAGGATGGCGGCTTCGTCGTAGAGAGCAGTGTTGCCGTGCTCGATCGGCAGGTACTGGGTGAATGTCACCTGCGCGGTCGCCGGATCGGAGCTCGTCAGGCTGATGGTAAACACCAGCGGCGAGCCGCTCGTGGTTCCCGCCCGGCCTTCGATCACCGCGCCGTTCTGGAACAGGTAGATCTGCGTGCCGACGCCCGGGCCCGTCGCATAGAGCGACGTCGGAACGCCGTTCGCACCCGGATCGGACAGCTGCAGTGCAACCGCCGTGGTCTGCGTGCCCGCCACGCCGTCGCGGCCGGCAGAACCCGACACCGTGAACAGCGAGGCGAGGCCTCCCGTCACCGTCGAGGTCAGCGTGCCGATCGCACCAGCCGGAAGCCCCACCTCGTCGGATCCGCCATTATTGTCAGCGGCATCACCGGCGGCGTAACGGTCCGTGCCGGCTGTCTCGTCAAGGTTCAGTGCCAGGCCGGCCGTGCTGGCCGAACCATTCACCGAAGCCGACACGGTCGGCCCGTCGTCGTCGATGGAGAAGGGCGACGAGGTGCTGGTGACGAGGCCGTAGGTGGCGGTGGTGGTCGCGGTGTCGCCGTCGCCGTCTGTCAGCGAGGTCGTCAGCACGAGGTTGACGGCATCGGAGCCCAGGGTGTTGAGGATGGCGGCTTCGTCGTAGAGAGCAGTGTTGCCGTGCTCGATCGGCAGGTACTGGGTGAATGTCACCTGGGCTGTGGCGGCGTCGGAGCTCGTCAGGCTGATGGTGAACACCAGCGGCGAGCCGCTCGTGGTTCCCGCCCGGCCTTCGATCACCGTGCCGTTCTGGAACAGGTAGATCTGCGTGCCGACGCCCGGGCCCGTCGCATAGAGCGACGTCGGAACGCCGTTCGCACCCGGATCGGACAGCTGCAGTGCAACCGCCGTGGTCTGCGTGCCCGCCACGCCGTCGCGGCCGGCAGAACCCGACACCGTGAACAGCGAGGCGAGGCCTCCCGTCACCGTCGAGGTCAGCGTGCCGATCGCACCAGCCGGAAGCCCCACCTCGTCGGATCCGCCATTATTGTCAGCGGCATCACCGGCGGCGTAACGGTCCGTGCCGGCTGTCTCGTCAAGGTTCAGTGCCAGGCCGGCCGTGCTGGCCGAACCATTCACCGAAGCCGACACGGTCGGCCCGTCGTCGTCGATGGAGAAGGGCGACGAGGTGCTGGTGACGAGGCCGTAGGTGGCGGTGGTGGTCGCGGTGTCGCCGTCGCCGTCTGTCAGCGAGGTCGTCAGCACGAGGTTGACGGCATCGGAGCCCAGGGTGTTGAGGATGGCGGCTTCGTCGTAGAGAGCAGTGTTGCCGTGCTCGATCGGCAGGTACTGGGTGAATGTGACCTGCGCGGTCGCCGGATCGGAGCTCGTCAGGCTGATGGTGAACACCAGCGGCGAGCCGCTCGTGGTTCCCGCCCGGCCTTCGATCACCGTGCCGTTCTGGAACAGGTAGATCTGCGTGCCGACGCCCGGGCCCGTCGCATAGAGCGACGTCGGAACGCCGTTCGCACCCGGATCGGACAGCTGCAGTGCAACCGCCGTGGTCTGCGTGCCCGCCACGCCGTCGCGGCCGGCAGAACCCGACACCGTGAACAGCGAGGCGAGGCCTCCCGTCACCGTCGAGGTCAGCGTGCCGATCGCACCAGCCGGAAGCCCCACCTCGTCGGATCCGCCATTATTGTCAGCGGCATCACCGGCGGCGTAACGGTCCGTGCCGGCTGTCTCGTCAAGGTTCAGTGCCAGGCCGGCCGTGCTGGCCGAACCATTCACCGAAGCCGACACGGTCGGCCCGTCGTCGTCGATGGAGAAGGGCGACGAGGTGCTGGTGACGAGGCCGTAGGTGGCGGTGGTGGTCGCGGTGTCGCCGTCGCCGTCTGTCAGCGAGGTCGTCAGCACGAGGTTGACGGCATCGGAGCCCAGGGTGTTGAGGATGGCGGCTTCGTCGTAGAGAGCAGTGTTGCCGTGCTCGATCGGCAGGTACTGGGTGAATGTGACCTGCGCGGTCGCCGGATCGGAGCTCGTCAGGCTGATGGTAAACACCAGCGGCGAGCCGCTCGTGGTTCCCGCCCGGCCTTCGATCACCGCGCCGTTCTGGAACAGGTAGATCTGCGTGCCGACGCCCGGGCCCGTCGCATAGAGCGACGTCGGAACGCCGTTCGCACCCGGATCGGACAGCTGCAGTGCAACCGCCGTGGTCTGCGTGCCCGCCACGCCGTCGCGGCCGGCAGAACCCGACACCGTGAACAGCGAGGCGAGGCCTCCCGTCACCGTCGAGGTCAGCGTGCCGATTGCTGCGCCCACAAGGCCGGTCTCGTCCGACCCGCCATTATTGTCAGCGGCATCACCGGCGGCGTAACGGTCCGTGCCGGCTGTCTCGTCAAGGTTCAGTGCCAGGCCGGCCGTGCTGGCCGAACCATTCACCGAAGCCGACACGGTCGGCCCGTCGTCGTCGATGGAGAAGGGCGACGAGGTGCTGGTGACGAGGCCGTAGGTGGCGGTGGTGGTCGCGGTGTCGCCGTCGCCGTCTGTCAGCGAGGTCGTCAGCACGAGGTTGACGGCATCGGAGCCCAGGGTGTTGAGGATGGCGGCTTCGTCGTAGAGAGCAGTGTTGCCGTGCTCGATCGGCAGGTACTGGGTGAATGTCACCTGGGCTGTGGCGGCGTCGGAGCTCGTCAGGCTGATGGTGAACACCAGCGGCGAGCCGCTCGTGGTTCCCGCCCGGCCTTCGATCACCGTGCCGTTCTGGAACAGGTAGATCTGCGTGCCGACGCCCGGGCCCGTCGCATAGAGCGACGTCGGAACGCCGTTCGCACCCGGATCGGACAGCTGCAGTGCAACCGCCGTGGTCTGCGTGCCCGCCACGCCGTCGCGGCCGGCAGAACCCGACACCGTGAACAGCGAGGCGAGGCCTCCCGTCACCGTCGAGGTCAGCGTGCCGATCGCACCAGCCGGAAGCCCCACCTCGTCGCGACCCGCCATTATTGTCAGCGGCATCACCGGCGGCGTAACGGTCCGTGCCGGCTGTCTCGTCAAGGTTCAGTGCCAGGCCGGCCGTGCTGGCCGAACCATTCACCGAAGCCGACACGGTCGGCCCGTCGTCGTCGATGGAGAAGGGCGACGAGGTGCTGGTGACGAGGCCGTAGGTGGCGGTGGTGGTCGCGGTGTCGCCGTCGCCGTCTGTCAGCGAGGTCGTCAGCACGAGGTTGACGGCATCGGAGCCCAGGGTGTTGAGGATGGCGGCTTCGTCGTAGAGAGCAGTGTTGCCGTGCTCGATCGGCAGGTACTGGGTGAATGTCACCTGGGCTGTGGCGGCGTCGGAGCTCGTCAGGCTGATGGTGAACACCAGCGGCGAGCCGCTCGTGGTTCCCGCCCGGCCTTCGATCACCGTGCCGTTCTGGAACAGGTAGATCTGCGTGCCGACGCCCGGGCCCGTCGCATAGAGCGACGTCGGAACGCCGTTCGCACCCGGATCGGACAGCTGCAGTGCAACCGCCGTGGTCTGCGTGCCCGCCACGCCGTCGCGGCCGGCAGAACCCGACACCGTGAACAGCGAGGCGAGGCCTCCCGTCACCGTCGAGGTCAGCGTGCCGATCGCACCAGCCGGAAGCCCCACCTCGTCGGATCCGCCATTATTGTCAGCGGCATCACCGGCGGCGTAACGGTCCGTGCCGGCTGTCTCGTCAAGGTTCAGTGCCAGGCCGGCCGTGCTGGCCGAACCATTCACCGAAGCCGACACGGTCGGCCCGTCGTCGTCGATGGAGAAGGGCGACGAGGTGCTGGTGACGAGGCCGTAGGTGGCGGTGGTGGTCGCGGTGTCGCCGTCGCCGTCTGTCAGCGAGGTCGTCAGCACGAGGTTGACGGCATCGGAGCCCAGGGTGTTGAGGATGGCGGCTTCGTCGTAGAGAGCAGTGTTGCCGTGCTCGATCGGCAGGTACTGGGTGAATGTGACCTGCGCGGTCGCCGGATCGGAGCTCGTCAGGCTGATGGTAAACACCAGCGGCGAGCCGCTCGTGGTTCCCGCCCGGCCTTCGATCACCGTGCCGTTCTGGAACAGGTAGATCTGCGTGCCGACGCCCGGGCCCGTCGCATAGAGCGACGTCGGAACGCCGTTCGCACCCGGATCGGACAGCTGCAGTGCAACCGCCGTGGTCTGCGTGCCCGCCACGCCGTCGCGGCCGGCAGAACCCGACACCGTGAACAGCGAGGCGAGGCCTCCCGTCACCGTCGAGGTCAGCGTGCCGATCGCACCAGCCGGAAGCCCCACCTCGTCGGATCCGCCATTATTGTCAGCGGCATCACCGGCGGCGTAACGGTCCGTGCCGGCTGTCTCGTCAAGGTTCAGTGCCAGGCCGGCCGTGCTGGCCGAACCATTCACCGAAGCCGACACGGTCGGCCCGTCGTCGTCGATGGAGAAGGGCGACGAGGTGCTGGTGACAAGGCCGTAGGTGGCGGAAACAGTAGCTGTGTCACCGTCCTGGTCCGTCAAAGTCGTATTTAGCACCAGGTTGACCGCGTCAGAACCCAATGTGTTGAGGATGGCGGTTTCGTCGAACTCGGCCGTATTGCCGTGCTCGATCGGCAGGTACTGGGTGAAGGTCACCTGGGCTGTGGTTGCGTCGGTGCTCGTCAGGCTGATGGTGAACACCAGCGGCGAGCCGCTCGTGGTTCCCGCCCGGCCTTCGATGACATCCCCGTTCTGGAACAGGTAGATCTGCGTGCCAACGCCCGGGCCCGTCGCATAGAGCGACGTTGGCACACCGTCCGCGCCCGGATCGGAGAGCTGCAGCGTCACCGTTTGAGTCTGAGCGCTTAGAAGCCCATCGCGTCCGGCCGTCCCGGATGCAATAAAGAGCGTCGACAAGCCGCCCGACACGCTCGAGGTCAGCGAGCCTATAGCTCCCACCGGCAACACGCCGGCTTGATCGTTGACGTCGACGTCCGCAGCCTCGTTCGAGGCGTAGCGATCGGTGCCATTCGTCTCGTCGAGATTCAGCGCCAGACCGCTTACTGTCCCGGAACCCGCTGTAGAGCCTGAGACCGTCGGCCCGTCGTCGTCGATGGAGAAGGGCGAGGAGGTGCTGGTGACAAGACCATAGGTGGCGGTGCTGGTCGCGGTGTCGCCGTCGGCATCCGTCAGAGAGGTGGTCAGCAGCAGGTTGACCGCGTCGGAACCCAACGTGTTGAGCACCGCGGTTTCGTCGAACTCGGCCGTATTGCCGTGCTCGATGGGCAGATACTGGGTGAAGGTCACCTGAGCGGTCGCCGGATCGGCGCTCGTCAGGCTGATGGTGAACACCAGCGGCGAACCGCTCGTGGTTCCCGCCCGGCCTTCGATGACAGCCCCGTTCTGGAACAGGTAGATCTGCGTGCCGGCGCCGGGCTCCGTCGCATAGAGCGACGTCGGCACACCGTCCGCGCCCGGATCGGAGAGCTGCAGTGCTACCAACTTGGTCTGGGTCCCCCCGGGGCCATCACGGCCGGCGTCGCCCGTTACCGTGAACAGCGAGTCGAGGCCGCCCGACACGCTCGAGGTCAGCGAGCCGATGGCTCCCCACCGGCAACACGCCGGCTTGATCGTTGACGTCGACGTCCGCAGCCTCGTTCAAGGCATAGCGGTCGGTGCCATCCGTCTCGTCGAGATTCAGCGCCAGACCAGCCGTGCTGGCCGAACCGTTCACCGAAGCCGACACGGTCGGCCCGTCATCGTCGATGGAGAAGGGCGACGAGGTGCTGGTGACGAGACCGTAGGTGGCGGTGCTGGTCGCGGTGTCGCCGTCGGCATCCGTCAGCGAGGTCGTCAGCACGAGGTTGACGGCATCGGAGCCCAGGGTGTTGAGGATGGCGGCTTCGTCATAGAGAGCAGTGTTGCCGTGCTCGATCGGCAGGTACTGGGTGAATGTCACCTGCGCGGTCGCCGGATCGGAGCTCGTCAGGCTGATGGTGAACACCAGCGGCGAGCCGCTCGTGGTTCCCGCCCGGCCTTCGATCACCGCGCCGTTCTGGAACATGTAGATCTGCGTGCCGACGCCCGGGCCCGTCGCATAGAGCGACGTCGGAACCCCGTTCGCACCCGGATCGGAGAGCTGCAGTGCAACCGCCGTGGTCTGCGTGCCAGCCACGTCGTCGCTTCCCACGCTGCCGCTTACCGTGAAAAGCGAGGCAAGCCCATTTGAAACCGTCGAGGTCAGCGAGCCGATCGCGCCGGGCGGAAGCCCCACCTCATCGGATCCGCCATTGACGTCCGATGCTTCGCCCGGGGCATAGCGGTCCGTGCCGGCCGTCTCGTCGAGGTTCAGTGCCAGGCCGGCCGTGCTGGCCGAACCATTCACCGAAGCCGACACGGTCGGAACGTCATCCTGCACCGCAATGGTGAAGGCGCCGGTGGCGGCGCCGGTGACGGTATCGCCATCCTTGTCGGTGCCAGTCAGGATCTTGGAGAAGTCGACCGAGGCGACGGAAGTTGTCTGCTCAGCGCCTGGTGCGCTCGTAACCAGCTCGAAATTCTCGTTGTTCAGGCCGTTGTCGACATGATCAAGCTGGTCGCGGAGGTCGAAATTCCACGATCCGTCTAAGTTCACATGAAGAACGAACACCGTCCGTGCGCCTTCGCCGGCCCCAGCCGTCGCGGTCAGCGTGTCCCTGACGCCGTCCCCGTCGGTGTCCGATACGGAATAGGTCAGCTTGACGCCCTTCGAGTAAAGGTCGGGCATGTCGCCCGCCACGAGCGTCGACTTCAGGCCGATCGTCAGCGTTTCATCGGAACCGGAAAGGAACAACGCCGTCAGGGCGCCCGCCGATCCGGAGGTTTCGTCCGAATCCGAGGTGACGCCGCCGTCCTTGTTGCCTTCGGAGCCATCGGCGGACATGCCGTCGAACTGCGTCGTTGACATCCCGCTTTCTTGGACGGAACTGCGAATTCCGTTGAACTCCTGCTCCTGGTCGAACTGAACGGCGACAGGTACGTCGTCCTGCACCTGAATCGCGAAGCCGCCAGCCTTCGCGGCGACGATGTCGCCATCGCTGTCGGTCGCGATAACGAGCGCAGAGAAGTCAATGGCCGCGATGGAGGTTGAGCCATCCGCCGACGTGCGCAGGTCGAAATTCTCGCCATTGCCGGCCACATGGTCGAGCTGGTCATAGATGGTGAACGTGAAATCGCCCGTGGACGAGATTTTCAGCGTGAACACCGTGCGGGACTGGTCGCCGTCGTTCGCGGTCGCGGTCAGCGTATCGCCACTGACGCTGTAGGTCAGGGCGACGCCCTTCGAGAACAGGGTCGGCAAGCCACTTGTCGCCGAGCTCAGGCTGAATGTCAGCGGCGTATCGGCACCGGACTTGAACAGATCCGAGAGATTGCCCGTGGTCGCCGACGTCACCACGGTCTTGTCGATGCTGCCGTCCTCGTCATTGCCCTGGGACAGGCCGGGGATGGTGCCGGAGCTGTAGGTGAGGTCGTCTTCCTCGACCGTTCCGATGATGGGACGCACCGCCGTGATCGCGGTCGGGACGTCGTCGACGATCGTCACGGTCACGCCACCGGTGACGGAGGCGCCGTTGGCATCGGTCGCGAGGACCGATATGCCGGAGACGACGATGCTGTTGATGTCGGCGCCGGGAGCGTGCGGGAAGTTGTCGGTCAGCGTCACGGTGACCGTGGTCGCGCCGTCGCTCGAGATCGGCGACAGCGAAAGCAGGAGCGCAACCGGGCCCGAGGCCGAGCCGAGGTGACCCTCGAGCTGGCCAGCGCCATTGACCACCCACGTGAAGGTAGCGGCGGGATCCGCGCCGGCGACCGAAATGCCGCCGGTCGCGCCAAAGGCGGCCGACGTGAACGCGGCGGTACCGGCCGTGAAGGACAGGTTGGCCGTCACGCGCTCGGACGCGCTGTCCGGGGTCGAGCCGCCATCATTTAGCGCCCGCTCGAACACGCTCACGGACGCGAAGGGCGAGCCCGACGGCGGAACGATGACCGCTGGCTCTTCCGGGATAGGCAGGGGAGGCGAGATCTCGGGCAGCTGCAGCGGCTCGAAGCTCAGCTGGGTCGGGGGCAGCAGGGGGCTGATCGGAAAATAGGGATCGATGTCGCCGGGCGGGATTTCAAAATTGCCGCCGGAGCTCGGCGCTGTCGTGCCGCCAGGACCAGCCGCGGGCTGGATGCCGCTGTTGAGGAAGGCGGCTTCAAGGGCCTGCTGGGGAATTTCGATATCGCCCAAAAGCAGGTTGGGCAACTGGGCCGTCGATCCGGAAATCCCGTCGGCGCCTTCGAGGATGATGACCGAACCGTCCGCCTGGACGAGGGCTAGCATCTTTACGCCGTCGATCTCGACGATCTTGATGTTGTCGATCGACGCATCCGCCGGCAGCTTGAAGGCGAGAGACTCGATGCCGCCGCCGACCGGGATCGGCTTCACCTTCATGATCTTGTCGGGCGGGGGCAGAACGAAATCTTCGACCGGCTTGCCCGTGGCCTTGGCCGTATTGGCCTGCGCCAGGATGACCTTGTCTGCGAGGGATGCGGCGGGCTTGTCCGAGGCTGAAGTAGTCGTGACCGGACCGGCGGCGCCTGTACCTTCGTTACGCATCGGAAGCTCCTGGTGCAATTGAGTGGCCAGCAAAAGACAGGCCGAATTCATTTCAATTGCAACCTAATGCAACCGGAGTTTCCCGCAAGGGTTGCGCAACCTAGAGTATATAACAAGATATATGTCGTTGCGGCTAATTCCCATGATGGTTAATCTTAAGATATATCCAGAGCTTCATTTTGAATCGAATGTGGACCGGGCAGGGCGGTCGAAATGTCGGGGATTTGAGGAGGTCGATCGAGAATCATTTCGAATTTTATCGAATTAATTTTCAAAGTATTGGCTAAGTATTTTTAGAGCCCTGCAAGACAACACAGACCATGATCAGGCTTGAATGAAATTTCAGGCTCGCATCATGCGTTCGCAAGTTCCGTTTTACTGCAGTATCGTCGAAAGATCAGTGCAGACCGTGCTCGCGGTCTCTATTGCGGCAAGCCTGCTCGTCTCGATGGATGCCGCATGGGCGCAATCCTTCACGCCGGGCTGCCGCCAAAGTAGCCAAGCCGGTTACTGTGCTGGCGCCATCGTTTCGGCGGCAGCACGATCCGAAATGTCGGAGCTGCGGTCAAAGGCAATGTTGCAGATGTAACGAAGAATGGGAAATCAGGGCACAATCAGGCCCGGTACGAGGCTTTTGACGAAATCAGGACGGCAGCGATCAATGCCGCGGGATACACTTGGAAACCTGATGCCTTCCAAGGCTATTCACGATGGAACGGTGCTTGGAACCGTTCCTATCCGGGTCGGTGGGCTCGCGGTATCGCCTCGTTGGCAGGCCATCTTGGCTGCGGGGCCGGCCCGCCTGTTTACCGCCGAATGTTCCGCACTGCTCGGCGCTGTGCAATTCCTCGCTGAGGCGTGCATTCGACCGATTGGCCCCTGCGGCAGAGGGCGTCACCCGCCCTCGATATGGTCAAGACGGTCGACCGCCTGGTCAATCGTCTCATCCGATACCAGGTCGACGTGGCGACGTTTGGCGTAGACGATTATTGGGCGACCCCTGAGGAGACGGCGGCGCGGGGAGTGGGGGACTGCGAAGATTTCGTGATCGTCAAGTTCGGCATGTTGCTGGCGCTTGGCGTTCCCGCCGACAGCATGCGGGTTCTGGTGGTGAAGGATTTGGTCCGCAACATCGGCCACGCCCTGCTGAGCGTGGAAATTCAGGGCGAGACCTATATTCTGGACAGCAACACCGACGCGGTTAGACTCGAAGCCGAGACAGACGGCTTTCAGCCGCTCTATTCCATCGGCGCGAACGGAGCCTGGATCCACGGTATCCGGCGCGCACCCGTCTATCAGGTCGCAACGACGAGCGAACGCGCTGCCCAGTGACGTTGATGAAGCCTTCCCGAAGAACGGCACGACTTCGGGCTTGCATAGCCTGACCTCTTCCGCGAGCATCTCTTCCGACTGAAAACGGTCCACCGGCTGACGACGGCTGCCCGCAAGGGCTCTCCTCCGCAGACCTGTGTGCAGAACAACAGATCGGGAGTGATCGCCATGAGGCACGGAAATAACGTGACGCGATGGAGCCGGCGCGCCAGTCTCGCCCTTGCGGTATCAACGCTCGCGCTAGCAATTACTGCACCGGCATCAGCACAAACCACGCTCGATTTCCCGAGCTGGCAGGCCGAGGAGCCTGGCGTATCCTCGTGGTGGAAGGCCGTGGTCGCAGATTTCGAGGCACAGAATTCCGGCGTGAAGGTGAACCTCTACTCCATACCCTTCGCCAACTACGTGCAGCAATTGACCGTGCGCTTCGCTGGCAACAACCCGCCCGACATCGTGCATTTGCCCACGCGCAATTTCGCCGCCTTCGCCTCACAGGGTTGGCTTCAGCCTATCGATGACCGCCTCGCCAAGACCGACATCCTCAAGACATGGACACCCCTGCAGGGTGACATGAAATGGGACGGCAAGATGCAAGGCGTGCTGCTCATGGGCTATGGCAGCCTGCTTTATTACAATCAGAAGTTGTTGGACGAGGCCGGCGCGAAACTGCCGACCACGCCGGACGAATGGCTCGGTGCGATCGAGAAATCCACGAAGCGGGATGCCGGCCAGTTCGGGCTTGTGGCGACCTCCATCGAGCATCCCAACCTCGTCGTCGAGGCCGGAACCTGGGTGATGGGGCAGGGGCTCGATTGGGTGAAGGACGGCAAGTATCAGTTCACCGACCCCAAGGTGCTCGCTGCGGTCGATCAGTACCGCAAGTCCATGCGCTTCGCCCCTCCCGGCACGAATTCGACGACGGCGCGACAGCTTTTCATCGATGGGAAGGCTGCCTTCCTGCGGGATGGGCCGTGGATCTGGGCCTTTGTCGAGAAAGCGCCTGAAGCGACGAAGCCGTTTCTCAAGGTCACCCGGGTGCCATTTCCCAACGTAACAGGCGGAACGTCGAACTCGATCCATATCGCATCAGGTACGCCGAAGGCGAAGCAGGAGCTGACCTGGAAGTTCATCGAACTCGCTGCGTCTCCCAAATGGCAGGCCCAGTACCCGATCATGTCCGCCTCGCCGGCGCCTCGCAAAGACTCACTGCCGCCGGATGCCGCGCAGAAATTGCCGCACCTCAAGCTGATCATGGACTCCGCGGCTTCCGCGGTGTCGGTCTTCCCGACCCATCCCACGCTGATGGAGAGCTACAACGAGTATGCCAGCATTTTTGGCCGCGCGATGCTCAAGCTGCAGTCCACGCAGGATCCGACCGAGAAGATCATGGGCGACCTGCAGAAGGAACTGGAACGGGCCGTTCCGTTGAAGTGATGCCGCTGCTCAGCATTGATGCGGCTTCGATCTCTTCAGGATCGCATGTGAGGCAGGAACGCCCTCCCGGCCGCTCGCAGCGATGGGCGAAACCCGGCCAACCTCCCTCGAGTAGATAGGGGCCGCCCAATCGGGCGCGCCCGCCAAGATGCCGCAGGGACACGAATGCGCATCCGCCGGGATACCGTCATCGCCTACGGCCTCCTCGCACCAGCGGTTCTGCTGGTTGCGGGGCTCGTCGTCTATCCACTTTGGACGGTCGCGGTCACGAGCTTGCGGGTAGGCCGTGCGCCGAACATATCGAGGCTGGAAACGCTGCCGCTTGGCTTTGGCAACTACTGGCGCGTGCTGCAGGACGAGGTGGTTTGGCAGGCGGCAGGCCGCACGGCCTCTATTGCGATCGGCGTCATCGGCCCGGCCTTTGCCATAGGTCTCGTCCTGGCGTTGCTGCTCAACCGTGATTTTCCGGGCCGGCGCGCCGTGCGCAGCCTCATGTTGCTGCCCTGGGCGGTGCCGGGCGTGGTGGCGGCAATCGGCTTCCTCTGGATGTTCGACGCGTCGTACGGCGTCGTGAATGCCGTGCTTCGGTCACTGGGCCTGATCACGACCGACATCGCGTGGTTCTCGGCGGAAGCCACGGCGCTCTATGCCGTGCTGCTCCCGGCGATCTGGAAATGCTTTCCCTTCTTTGTGCTGACTCTGCTCGCAGCTTTGCAGTCGATACCGCTTGCTCTCTACGAGGCCGCCAAGATCGATGGCGCCAGCGCCTGGCAGACGTTCCGCTATGTGACGTGGCCCGGCATCCGTGGAGCGGCTGCACTCTCGCTGGTGCTCCAGACCCTGTGGGTGGTGAAGGATTTCGACATCATTTTCGCCACGACCGGAGGCGGGCCGTCGCGCGCCACCCAGACTCTCTCGCTTCTCGTCTATGAGGAAGCATTCCAGTTTTTCAGGATGGGCGTGGCGTCGGCCATCGGCGTGCTGTTGCTGGGCGCCTGCGCGGTGCTCGCCTGGCTGAGCATGAAGGGAGGCGAGCCGCATGAAGCGCGCTGAGCTCCTGGAAATGCCTGCTGCCCAGCGCAGGCAGCGTTGGCTCCTGCTGCTGGCCGCGCTTGCGTTCATGGCCATCGCGCTCTTTCCGCTCTACTGGATCGTCCTGACCTCGATGACGCCGACCGCGATCATGTTGTCGCGCAATCCCCCGCTGCTGCCGCCGTTCGCGTCGATGTCTATGGATGCCTATGCGGCGGTTTTCACGCGAAAGCCGCTCCTTACCTGGATTGGAAACAGCGTCGTGGTGACGCTGGGCACATTGGCGATCACGCTCACCGCCAGTGCGATGGCCGGATACAGCCTGTCGCGCTACCGCACGGCGGCGCAGCGGGCGATGGGTTTCGGCCTGCTGGCGTCGAAGATGCTGCCGGGCGCGCTGATCGTGATCCCGTTCTTCATCCTGTTTTCGTCGATCGGGCTCATCGAGACCCGGACGGGCGTGATGCTCGCCAACAGCGCGGTGGCGGTGCCCTTTGCGACATGGCTGCTGAAGGGCTTCTTCGACGCTATCCCGCGCGAACTGGAGGAAGCCGCCCGCATCGACGGATGCAACGAACTGACCGCCTTCCGCTACATCGTCCTGCCGCTCGCCCGTCCCGGACTGGCCGCCTGCGCCGCCTATGTGGCGATCGTGACCTGGTCCGATCTCGTTTTCGCCCGCACTCTGTTGAGCAAGCCGGAACACTGGCTGGTCACGGTGGGATTGCAGAGCTTCACCGGGGAATATCTCGTCGAATGGTCCAGCCTGATGGCGGCGGCCACCGTGTCGGTCCTGCCGATGCTGGTGCTGTTCGTGCTGCTGGAGCCGTTCCTCGTGAAAGGCATGACGCAGGGCGCCATGGCGAACTGATCGGTCCTCTCGTCCTCCAATGACGCGACAGCGTGTGCCGGACGTTCGTGCTCCGATCAAAGCCTGACCAGCGATGTGCAGACGACCAATCAGCCGGAACGGCGCTGCGTTCCCGGCCGGCGCACCCGTATCGCTTGGTATTCGCGTCTAACCGCGGAGCGCGAACGCCCGGAACGCAATCATCGCGACGACAATCACGAGCAGTGTAAATCCGACGGATGCGCTTATGGTGGGGTTGTAGCAAGCGCTCGCGGATGAGACCGAGGTACAGAGCGTTTGTCCGATCACCTCGACGATATCAGATGCTGGCATCTGAGCGGCCTTGGTTGGATTGAGTTATTAACATAGCAGACGTTTGGGCATGCGGCTTCTGCCGTCTAATACTGTTCTTAATGACCTATCACCATTACCGGAGAGCTTGAATATATCCAGATGCTTGGATATCCAGTCTTTAAAAAGTAAATGATTATGCTCTTTGCGGTCGGGTCATTCTCTTTTGCTGCCGATTTGCGCAATGACCTGAGCTCGCCCAAATGCCTGCTTCCTTGCAAAGAGGCTCGGCACCTCAGGGCGGTGTCGCCCGATCGGGTCGAACTGCGAGATCTGTCAACGGCTTGGCCAGCTTCTTCTCGGCCAGCGTCTCCAACAACCGGTCTCGCGCAGCCGTCACGTGCGCGAAAACCGCCTGACCGCAAGCCTCAGCACAGCCCGCCTCGAACGCCTCCATGATCGCGTTGTGCTCCGCAATGACCAGTTCGGATACGCCCGGCCTGTAGCCGCCAAGGCCATCGCCGACCGTCCTGACCACGCGGGTGCGCCCCTCAAGGAGTTGCTCGGCTTCGGGATTGCGTGCCAGCGCATAGAGCCTGGCGTGAAGCAGAATATTGGTCTCGAGAGCCTTCGGGCTGCCGGTTCTGAGTTCGCTGCAGCAGGCCTCATGGATTGCTACGAGTTCAGCGACATCGGCGGGCGTCGCGCGCTCGACGGCTCGGCGTGCAAGCATGGATTCGATACCGACCCGGATGTCGTAGATGTTGCGGATATAGTCTTCCGTAATCTCCTCAAGCCGAAACCCACGGTGCGCGATGGAAACGAGAATGCCTTCGCCTTCGAGTTGGCGCAGCGCTTCCCTGATCGGCATGTGGCTCACGAGATAGCGCGTTGTCAGCATGTCGATAGTGAGGTGATCGCCAGGCTGAAATATGCCTCCGACGAGGTCGCTGATGATCGCCTTCTTGATCTTGAGATAGGTCGGCTCGTTGAGCGGAGTGGGTTTATCCCGCCTCGAATTGAAGTGGTCTCGCATCGTCGAAGCCTCAAGAAACAGAGCAGCTGAATAAAGGGATGCAACGGCCTTGGCTACGATCGAAGTTTGACACGATTTGCTATTTGCGCAAATCTTCCCGGCAGAGCCGAGTGTAAATGGCCGCACCGAAACGGAGGAAACTATGTCGCTCGACAGAACACCCCGCCTAATTGGTCGCCGGACGGTCTTGAAAGCTGGCGCCGCACTGGTGGGAGGTGCCGCCCTTGGCTCCGATCTCCGATCGGGCGCATTCGCCCAAGGTCGACAGGAGGTCATTCCCGAAGCTCTGATCACCGCGGCCAAGAAGGAGGGGACGCTCACCTATTACCACACGACCGCAATCGACGTGACGAACAGTTGGACGGGGGCATTCACCAAGAAGTACGGGATCGAAACCCAGAATGTCCGTGGTCCGAGCTACCCGCTTTTCGAGCGGTGGCTGAACGAATCCCGGGTTGGCAAACATATCGCCGACGTGATGCAGATCACCGACAATGTCCTGATCGAAGCCGCCCACAAGGAAGGCTGGATCGCGAATTACAAGCCCGTCGCCGATCCCGCGATCAGGCCCAGCATGAAGCGCGAGGGCATCTGGTACACGCTGTTCGTGAATGCGATGGGCATCATGTACAACACCAACCGCGTCACGCCCGAAGAGGAGAAGATGATCCTGACCGGTGGTTGGGACGTCCTCACCGACCCGCGCTGGAAGGGCCGCTACGCCACGGCAACGCCGGCCTCGGGGGGCAGCAGCTTTTCGTTCTGTTACATGTTCCAGCGCGCCATGAAGGATCGCTACGGCGAACCCTTCCTCAAGAAGCTCGCAGCCAACCAGCCGGTCATCTATCAGAGCAAGGCGCCCATGTACGACCGGATGGCGGCAGGCGAGCACGCCATCGCCGACCAGGCCTCGCAGAGCGACATGGGGCTGTTCTACATCAAGGGCGCACCGGTTCGGTGGGTCTTCCCGGATCCGACGCCCGCCAACCTGACCATTCAGAGCGTGACCTCCAAAGGTCCCAACCCCAACGCAGCCCGTCTCTTCCAGGAATGGGCGATGAGCAAGGAGGGCCAGGCCGAATGGTTCAAATTCGCAGGCACGAGTTCGGCCCGCGAGGACACCGTCGACCCCCGTGTCGCGGCAAAGACCGACTGGTACAAGGAACCCTGGTATCAGGATCCCAAGAACCTGTTCCTCGACTACATCAACGACCCCGCCTACGTGGATCCTGAAAAACCCATCATCAAGGAGTGGAACCGGATCTTCGGCCAGTGAGCGGGCATCCGTCGTGTCTCACCCGAGCATAGGGATGGCCGGCCTTGCCGGCGTCCGCAATCGCGGCAGGGCCAGCTTGTCTCCTCGTCTGGTCCTGGCGATTGGCCTCGGTGTCCTTCTAACGATAGGGATCCTCCTGCCGATCGCCTTCATGTTCTTCGGGGCTGTGCGAACAGGCAGTCTTGTCGATCCCAATGCGCGCTTCACCTTCCAGAAGATCCTCGACGTCTACACGACCTGGCCGGCGCTGCGCGTGCTGGGAATCACCATCGCAGTTTCCGCTATCGTTGCGCTTCTTTCGACCGTTCTTGGCGTCGCTCTGGCCTGGCTGATCGCGCGGACAGACCTGCCCGCCAAAGGCTGGCTCGAAAACGGCGTGATCGCTCCCCTTTACCTGTCGCCCTTCGTCGGCGCATTGGCGTGGCTGATTTTGGCCGCTCCCAATGCAGGTGTACTGAACCGTCTCGCGCGAGACCTGTTCGGCGTCACGTCACCCGTGCTCAACGTGATGACGCCCACCGGCATCGTCCTGGTCATGACGCTGTATTTCATTCCATACGCTTATCTGACCGTGTCGGCATCGCTGCGAAGCATCGATCCCTCGATGGAGGAAGCATCGTATCTGAACGGGGCAGGGGTCGTGAAGACGGCGGTGAAGGTCACTTTTCCGGTGATCAGGCCGTCGCTGATTTCAGCCTTTTTCTTCATCTTCGTGCTGACCGCAGGGACGTTTTCGATCCCGGCGGCCCTGGGCGGTACGCGTCAATTGCCATTCCTCGCCGTGGACATTTACCAGTCGACGGCCACCTATCCGGTCGATTACGGAAAGGCCTCCGCGATCGGCACGCTTCTGTTCTGGCTCGCGCTGATCGGCATCGCGTTCTACCGCTACGCGTCACGTCTGGCGAACCGCTTCGTGACAGTCACCGCGCGCGGCTATCGGATCCGACTGGTGCGCCTGCGGGCATGGCGGACGCCCGCCATGATCCTGGTGCTGAGCTACCTCGTTCTGGCGATCCTGCTGCCATACCTTGCTCTGTTCTACTCGGCCTTCACGAGTTTCACGTCGTCCTCAATCCTCGATGCCCAATATACTTTCCGCAATGCCATCGCGGTTGCGTCGTCGAAGGCGGTCACGTCGTCGATCGGCAATACCCTTCTCGTCGGTGTGATCGCACCAACCCTGTGCGCGATTCTCGCGCTGGTTCTCGCCTATGCGATCCGCCGCCTGAAGGTGCCGGGCTCCAAGGTTCTCGACTACCTGGCCATGGTGCCGATCGCCGTGCCCGGTATCGTGTTCGGAACCGGCTTCTTCTGGACCTACGTGACCACGCCGATCTACGGCACGATCTGGATCCTGGTCGTCGCCTTCGTGGCCTCTTATATTCCCTTCGCCTACCGCCTTTGCGACACGGCCCTGATGCAGATCGACCCCGCTTTGGAGGAAGCCTCGGCCCTGTGCGGAGCCGGCCATTGGCGCACCGCCACGCGCATCACGTTACGCCTGGTTCAGCCAGCCGTCCTGTCGGGATGGGTCCTCGTGTTCATCTTCTCGGTTCGTGAGATCAGCTCGGCCATCCTGCTGAGTTCGCCGAGCAACAAGGTGCTCTCGGTCATGTCCTGGGACTATCTCGAATACGGCAACGTCCAGAACGCTGCCGTCGTCGGCCTTCTTCAGACCGCGATCCTGGCGATCGGCGTTCTGGCAGGGCGCTACGTGTTCCGCGTCAGGCTGACGCAAGGGATCTAGGCGGCGTCATCAAGCGCTCGAACCGGATAAGGCATGGCTCAGCTCAGCATCAAAAATCTCATCGTTCGTTACGGCAATGTCGTCGCGGTCGACGATGTCTCCTTCGATGTCGCCGAAGGCGAATTCATCTCGCTGCTGGGTCCAAGCGGCTGCGGCAAGACGACGACCCTGCGCTGCATCGCCGGCCTCGAGACTGCGTCGGGGGGAGAAATCCAGATCGGCGGAGACGTGGTCGCGCGGGCTGGATATGAGGTGCCGCCGGAGAAACGCGGCATCAACATGGTGTTTCAGTCTTATGCCGTCTGGCCCCACATGAGCGTCTTCGAGAACGTGGCATACGGGCTGAGGGCGCGCAACGAAGGCAAAGCCGAAATCCAGCAGCAGGTTCAGGAGGTCCTCCGGCTGGTCGGGCTCGAGGCCTACGCCGATCGGTTCGGGACGGAGCTCAGCGGCGGACAGCAGCAGCGCGTGGCCGTGGCAAGGGCCGTCGTCACGCGGCCCCGCCTGCTCTTGTTCGATGAGCCGCTGAGCAATCTGGACGCCGGCCTGCGCGAGAGGATGCGCTTCGAACTTGTGGAACTGCAGAGGCGTCTCGGCAAGACGTCCATCTACGTCACCCATGACCAATCCGAGGCCATGGTCATGAGCGACCGGATCATCCTGATGAAGGACGGCAAGATCATCCAGGAGAGTAGCCCGCGCGAACTCTATGCGCGCCCGGCAACACGGTTCGTGGCGGAGTTCGTCGGACATGCCAACCTCTTGCCCGCTCGCATCGTGTCGATGGCCGGCGACCTGGCGCAGGTGCGGCTTGTCAACGATCTCCTGTTTACCGCGGCCCCTTCAGCGGCAACACCGTTCTTCGCGGGAGCCGAAGCGCTGTTGTGCATCAGGCCTGAGACTGTGGAACTCGCCCCCAGCGGAACCGAGGGTGACAACATCGCTGATGCACGCGTGATCAGGGCCAGTTTCCTGGGGCCCATTGTCAGCTGTCTTCTCGATGTCGGGGGCGTCTTTATCCGCGCCGACATGCCGGCTCAAGCCGCACCTCTGGAGGGGCAATCGGTCCGCATCCGCATCGCCCCGCAAGCCATCACCATCGTCCCAGACGATCCCCTGGATCCTGCAGCTCCGTCGATATGAGACCCGCCATGAAAATCGCCAAGATCGAGAATATCTTCATCAACCGTTACCTGTTCGTGCAGGTCACGACCGATACCGGCCTGACAGGATTGGGTAAATCCGGAGCCTGGGGCTTCCAGGAATCCGCCGCGGCCGCCGTCGACCGCTTTGCCTCATACCTGATTGGGGAGGATCCGCTCAGGATCGAACATCATTGGCAATACATGTACCGCTTCGCGCATTTCCGCGGATCGGCGATCATGGGCGGGCTCAGCGCGATCGACATCGCGCTGTGGGACATTGCGGGCAAGCATTATGGCGCGCCGGTTCACGCCATGCTGGGCGGCAAGGTCCGCGACCGGGCGCGCGCCTACTACCATGTCTTCGGTACCACCAAACAGCAACTCTATGACGGCGTGGCCCGCGCCCGCGAGGCCGGCTATACGGCGGTGGGACACCTCACGCCGTTCCTCGATTCGCCGCGAAGTGAGCCTTACTACAAGTCGCACGCTCGCAAGCTCACGGATGCAGTCGAGACGGTGCGGCGCTACCGCGAGATCGCCGGGCCGGACGTGGATCTGTGCGTCGAGATCCACCGCAGGATGACGCCGTTCGAGGCGGTGGCGTTCGGGCGGGCCATCGAGCCCTATTACCCGCTGTTCCTCGAAGATCCGGTCACGCCCGACAACCTCGACGAGATGGCGTATGTCGCCAGCAAGATCGGCATCCCCATCGCCACCGGCGAGCGCATGACATCGCTGTGGGAGTTCCAGATGCTGATCGCGCGCAATGCGGTCCAGATGGTACGGCCCGACGTGTGCATCGTCGGTGGCATTTCCGGCGCCAAGAAGATTGCGGCGCTGGCGGAGGCATCCCATGTCGGCGTCGTGCCTCACAATCCCCTGAGCGCCGTCTCGACGGCGGCCTGCCTGCAGATCGCGGCCATCGCACCCAATTTTGTCCTTCAGGAACTGCCGGACGAAAGCTGGGGAGAGGCCGGCGACATGCGCCCCCCTCGGACGAACTGGTTACCGGGGCGCCACAACATGACGGTCGCGGCTTCCTCATCATCAGCGACGAACCGGGGATCGGGGTGTCGCTGCGCCCTGATGCCGCCGAGCGGTTTCCGTGGAAGCCCCGCAAGATCGTGACGCGGCTTCACTACGATGGATCAGTCGTTGATCAGTAGACCCTCGCCACGCCGGTCTCTGGACTTGAGGCCCTGACTGCAAGCGCAGCTCAATAAGCGGCGATGGCGTCCCGGATGGCCGGAGCGCACGGACCGCGTCAGAGGAACAAGAATGCCAGTGCGGCCCTTCGCACGGATTAAGTTACCGGATGCTGCTCGAAGGAGCACGGCGGTCTTCTTCCTTGCGCCTGCCGCCCTGGTGCTGCTGGCTGTCTATCTCGGCCCGATGCTATTCGCGCTCAAGGCGAGTTTCACAGCCTGGGTTCTACCGATACCGGGCACGGCGGACATCTATGTCGGCACCGAGAATTATACGGATGTTGCCGCCAGCGCAGAGTTCTGGTCGGCTGTCCGGGTCACGGTGCTCTATGCACTTTTCTCAGTCACGTGTGGGCTGACGCTCGGAACGATCTTCGCGCTCCTGCTCGATGCGGAGTTCCACGCGCGCTCGTTTTTCCGATCGATCATGATCATTCCCATGGTCATCACACCGTCGGTCGTTGGTATATTCTGGAAGCTGCTCTTCGAGGAAGATAGCGGCGTATTCAACGCGGCGCTTTCCAGCCTGGGCCTGCCAAAGGTTTCTTGGCTCGATCTGAACATGGCGTTGCCATCCATCGTCTTCATGGACGTCTGGCAGACGACGCCGTTTTATATGCTGGTAATTCTGGCAGGCTTGCAGGCGCTCGACCGCAATACCGTGGACGCCGCTCGCATGGACGGAGCATCGGAGCTTCAGTTGCTCCGCTATATCACCCTGCCACATCTTGTTCCCTACATGCTCATTGCAACTTCGTTCAGGGCGATCGCAGCCATGGGCGACTTCGACAAGATCTGGCTTCTGACCGGAGGGGGGCCCGGCGATCGGACCACGACGATTACAATCTTCGCCTACAAGATCGGGTTTTCGGCATTCGACATTGGACGAACCACGGCCGTTGCGTGGATCTTCGTGGTCGTCGTTCTGGTCGCGAGTTCGCCTCTGCTCTGGCGGCTGTTCAAGACAGCGATGGCCGATCGATGATGATGACCGTGCGTTCGCGAAACCAAGTCCGCATGGCTCTGATGACGGTGCTCTGGATCGTCATCGCGCTGATCTATCTGTTTCCCTACACCTGGATGGTGCTGACGGCCTTCCGGAACCCTATCGACACACTCGCGATGCGCTTCTACTTTCAGCCGACGCTCGAAGGCTTTCGGACCATCTTCTTCCAGAACCAGTTCCATGCCTACCTGATCAACAGCCTTCTGACGGCCGTGCCATCGACCCTGGCCGTGATCGCGCTGGCAGCCCCCGCAGCCTACTCCCTTGCCCACTTGAACAAGAAGAACCGTGTCTTCCTTGCGGGTGTACTCGTAGCGAGGATGGTTCCAGGCGTCGCCATTCTCGTGCCGATCTATCTCGTCGCAGCCCGCGCCGGGATGCTGGACAGGACAACGACGCTCGTGATCGTCTACTGCGCTTTCAACCTGCCGTTCGCGGTGTGGCTCTTGCGCGGTTTCTTCCGCGAGGTGCCAACCGAACTGCGTGAAGCGGCGATCGTGGACGGGTGCTCGGAACTGCAGGTCTTCCTGAAGATCATGCTACCTCTTGTTACCGGAGGGCTGGTTGCGACCAGTGTTTTCGTCTTCATCAGCGCCTGGAACGAGTTCTTGTTCGCGCTCGCGCTGACGCAGTCCAGCGCGGCGACTTCACCCCTGGCAATCATAGGGTTCAGGAATGAGTACGGTGTCCAATGGGGCGCCATTGGCGCGGCAGCCGTCATGATCTCATCGCCGATCGTGCTGTTCGCCGTGATCATGCAAAAATACCTCGTGCGCGGCCTCACGATGGGAGCCGTCAAGGGATGACGGCAACGAGAAAAATGGCCTGAGGACACTTGGGAGAGAAACATGTCCATCATCAATCGGCGTCAGTTTTCCCTCGGAAGTGCGGCAGGAGCAGCGCTGCTTGGCCATCCAGGTCTTCTAAAAGCGCAGGAACTTCCCAAGACCTGGGCAGGCACGACGCTCAATGTCATGTCCCGCACAAGCCCGCCTTTCAACTCGACCATCCAACTCGGCGAGGAATTCACGGCTGCAACCGGGATCAAGCTCAACGTCACTCGCGTGGCTCCCAGCGACCACTATTCAAAGCTCATGTTGGACTGGTCGAGCGGTACGAATGCCTACGACGTGAGTCTCTTCATTTATCAATGGAAGCCCGACCTGACACCGTACCTGGCCGACCTGTCGAAGCTCGAGAACGAGGTCAAAGGCGCGCCGGCTCTGGACCTCTCCGATTACGCGCCCAAGGTCCTCGACGTGTACGGCAAGAGCGATGGCAAACTCGTTGGTCTTCCAATTCTGGGGGACGTGGCTTTCCTCGTCTACAACAAGGCGCTTTACGCTGCGAAGGGTCTGGATCCGGAAAAAGGCCCGACGACATGGGACGAGGTCGTGGCGCGCGGCAAGCAGGTCATGGGCGACGGCGTCTACGGTTACGCGCTCCCTGCCGGCAAAGCCCCACAGGCCTATGTCATGTGGTCGCTTCTGCAGCACGCGTTCGGCGGGAAATATCTGGACGCGTCGGGTCAACCCGACCTTGCCGGCGATGCAAGCGTCAAGGCTTTCAAGTTCCTCTCGGATCAGTTGCAGGCTATCAGCCCACCGGGAAACCTCACCTGGGACTACCAGGAAGTCTTGGGCAGCTTCCAGCAGGGCAAGGCGGCTCATGCCGTAATCTGGGCGGGCGGGATCGGCGCGCTTTCCGATCCCACCAAATCGGCTGTGGCCGGAAAGTTCGGCGCACTGACGCCTCCTGGTGGAAACTTGCTCGGGGGAACCTCGATCGGCGTGAATGCAAAAGCCAAGAATCCGGAAGCTGCCCGTCTTTACGTAGCGTGGTTGACGTCCAAAGGTGTCGTCCAGCGCACGGCCGCGGTAGGCACATCACCTGCCCGACTTTCTGTCCTGCAAGATCCCGCGCTCACTGCAAAATACCCGCATTATGCGGCCCTGCGTTCGGCATTTTCTGGTGAGACGTTCGGCTACATCCCAGTGAAGGAAGCCGAACAGATCCTTGTCATGGTTTCAGATGAGGTCAACGCAGCCTGCTCCAAGACGAAGACGCCCGAGCAGGCCGCTGCCGATCTTCAGGCGAAGGCTGTTCAGTTCATGAAGCGGCGCGGCTATCTGAGATAGTCATGTTGGCGGAAGGTGCCAGGTGACCAGGTGCCAGGTGCCAGGTGCCAGGTGCCAGGTCCAGTGATAAACCGCACATGTCGGTGGTCACGTCGCCACGGAGCGACCACAAGGAGGGCAGGGGCCGCGCGTTGCGACCGAGACAGGCCTCGGCTTTGACAGAGCCGGGGCAACGTTGGGGTTGCGGGGACTGCCGACGCCGTATGGTGTGCTGCCGGTTTTCGTGACACCGATTGTGATGTGGTGGAGCCGTTAAAAGGCAGCACAGGGCGTTTGTGCGCAGGATCTTACCCATCTTTACCCAACATCTAACGGGTTTAACTTGTTGGTCGCTTGCGGTTCCCGCACACTTTTAACAGGGCAGACCCAAAACAATGCCCAACCCGGAGGAGATGCAATGCTGAGACAGTTTACGCTTGCTTTGACAGCCACGGCCTGCCTGGCGGTTCTGCCTGCCTCGGCCCAAACAAAGACCGTTTCGCTCTGGCATCCGTTCAACCTCGAGACCGACATGATCTATGGCGGGATCAAGTCGTTCAACGAGTCGCAGACCGAGTACAAGATCGAGGCACGCATCGTCCCCGGTCCCGCAGATCACGACAGAACTGATCAAGGCGATTGCGACCGGTTCTGTCCCTGATCTGGTGACCCTCGACAATCCCGTCGTGGCGAGCTTCTCGGCGCAGGGCACTCTGACCGACCTGACGGATCTGGTCGGCAAGTCGACCTTCATCAAGCCGAATGTCTATTTCGCAGGTCCCTGGGCCTCCGGACTGTGGAAGTCGAAGATCTATGCTGTCCCGCGCGACGCCAACACGCTGGCGCTGTGCTACAATGCTGATATGTTCCGGGCCAAGGGGCTCGATCCCGACAAACCGCCCAAGACATGGTCGGAACTGACCTCCGCCGCGGAAAAACTGCGCGACCCCGCCAAGAACGTCTACGGCTTCGGCTTCAGCGCGGTGCAGGGCGAAGAGGGCGTGTTCCAGTGGCTGCCCTTCCTCCACCAGGCCGGCGGCAATGTCAGCAATCTCAATACGCCTGAAGCCGCCTCCGCCCTCAAGCTCTGGGCGGATCTGGTGAAAAACGGAACGGCATCCAAGGACGTCATCAACCAGCGTCAGTATGAGGTCACCAACACCTTCATGGCCGGCAACAACGCCATGGTGCTGTGCGGGCCATGGGAACTGCCTCGCCTGCAGACGGACGCAAAGTTCGACTGGAAGCTGTCGCTCCTGCCCGTCAAGGATGACAAGAACATCAGGGCCTCCGCCTTGGGCGGTTATGACTGGGTGGTGCCCAAGGGCGCAAAGTCGGTCGATGGCGCCTTCAAGTTCATCGAGTTCATGTCGAACCCGAAGATCCTGAACGAAGGCTGGGCGACCGGGCGACTGGCGCCGCGGTCCGACGTGGTAGTGCAGAATCCGCTCTGGCCCCAGGCCTACGGAATCTACCGCGAGCAGCTCCAGAGCGCGCGCGCCCGTGGCCCGCATCCGCAATGGCCTGACATTTCCCGGGCGATCCAGACCGCGATGCAGGAAGCAATCACGGGAGCAAAGCCCGCCGACGTCGCGCTGGGCGAGGCTGCCAAGAAGATCGAGCCGATCCTCGCGCGGACCCCGCTCTGACGGGAACAGTCCGGCCGTGTCCGACGACTCGCCGTCCCACTTCGGTCCGAGGCTCCGCACGGGGTGATCGGCTCGCCTCGAGATCCGGAACGGTGGCGGCTGCGGTCGCCACCGGCCCCGCACGCTTAACGTTCGGAGACCCCTGATGGTCGCAACGCGGAACGCGCTGCTCCACGTCTTCCTGATCCTTCCGATCGCGTATCTGCTGGCGTTCGTCGGTTTCCCGATCGTCTACAACGTCATCATGAGCGTTCAGGAAGTGAACCTCGGCAACCTCGCCGAGTTCATGAGACCATTTGTCGGGTTCGACAATTACCGCGAGGTTCTGGCCGACCCGTCGTTTCGCAAGGTCTTCGTCAATTCCCTCGTCTTCGTCATCGTCAACGTGATCGCGCAGGTCGGGATCGGCCTGGCCCTTGCGCTTTTCTTCTCGCAGCGCTTCCCGGGAGCGCCGTTCATGCGCGGCCTGCTGCTCGCGTCCTGGATGCTGCCCGCCCTCGTCGTCGGCGCGCTGTGGAAGTGGATCTTCGCGACCGAGTACGGCGTGGCCAATTTTGTTCTGCGCGGCCTAGGGCTCGTCAGCGCTCCGGTTCACTGGCTCTCCGATCCCTCCATTGCGCTCACCTCCGTGACCATCGCCAATGTCTGGTTCGGAATGCCCTTCAGCATGATCCTGGTGGCGGCCGCGCTGACGAGCGTTCAGGAGGAGCTCTACGAGGCCGCCGCGCTGGACGGCGCCGGCGCGCTCGCCCGGTTCCGATTCATCACGCTCCCGGCGATCCGCCCGGCGCTGCTGGCCATCGCCTGCCTCGTCACGATCTACACCATGCGCGCCTTCGACCTGATCTTCGTGACAACCCACGGCGGTCCGCTGGACGCCAGCAACGTGCTGCCTCTCCTCAGCTACCAGTTCTCGTTCCAGCAGTTCCAGTTCGGTGTCGGCGCCGCGATCGGCACCTTCGCCTTCGTCATCGTGTTTGGTGTCGCGCTCGTCTATGTGCGCACGCTGAACAAGGAGGGCGAATGAAGACGCCCCGTTTTCGCCGCCTGGGTTCGCTGCCGTTCGGCGGTATCCCGCACGCCGTCTTCGCCGCGGCGTTCGTTGCGATCTACCTGTTCCCGATCTACTGGATGTTCATCTCCGGGCTGAAGTCGTCATCGGAAATCTTCGCCAATCCGCCGACCTTCGTTCCACGCCAGCCCACGATGGCCGCGTTCGAATACGTGTTCGTGCGCGAGAACGTCCTTCGCTATTTGCGCAACAGCCTCACCATCGCTATCCCCGTGACGCTGCTGACCCTGGTCATGGGGTCGATGGGCGCCTATGCCATGAGCCGTCTGCGCGGGCGGCTGGTGGATGTGGCGCTCATCCTCGTCCTGCTGCTGCAGGTCTTCCCCGAGGCGCTGCTCGCCACGCCAATGTTTATCATCTTCAAGTCGCTCGACATCCTGAACACGTTCCTCGCGGTCATCCTCGCCACCGCATCCAAGACCCTGTCCTTCGCGCTGGTGATCCTGCGGCCGATGTTCCGTCAGGTGCCGATCGAGTTAGAGGAGGCGTCGTTCGTCGATGGCTGCACGCCGCTGCAGACCTTCCGCCTCATCGTTCTGCCGATCATGCGCGTCCCGCTGATCGTTGTTGGCACGTTGAGCTTCGTGCAGGCCTACGGCCAGTTCGTCTACGCCATGACGCTGCTGAGCCAGCAGGAATTGCAGCCCGCGACCGTCGGCATCTACAGCTTCGTCGGCGCGGAGTATGCGGACTGGCACAGGGTCATGGCGTTCTCGTCGATCTTCGTCCTGCCGATCCTGATCGCCTTCCTCTTTCTGCAGCGCCGGATCGTCGCGGGCCTGACCGCGGGCGCCCTGAAATGACCTCGAGGATGATGCTATGACGATACCAGATTCGGCGCCTGGCGCTTCATCTCCCTCCTGCGTCTGCCTTCGGCCGCCCGGCCTTGGACAGGTCCGCATGGGCGGCTTCTGGGCGGAGCGCATCGACGCCACCCGCAACCGCACCGTCCCCATCCTGCACCGCAGGTGCGAGGAGGCCGGCATGTTCGATCAGATCGATCCGCATCGCCCGGTCCCCGAGCAGCGCATTCCCTTCAGTACCGCCTTTGGGGGCAGCAAGGTCCGGCCGGTCGGAGGCAACGTCACATCTCAGATGTACTGGGATTCCGATGTCGCGAAGGTGATCGAGGCCGCTTCCGCCTGCCTCGCCGGCCGGCGCGACGCCGCGCTCGAGGCGATGGTGGACGGGATCGTGGACATGTATCACGACCTGCAGGCGCCGGACGGCTATCTCAACAGCTGGTTTCAGCGGATGCAGCCGGGCAAGCGGTGGTTGAACCTGCGCGATTGCCATGAGCTCTATTGCGCCGGCCACATGATCGAGGCCGCGGTCGCCTATTTCGAGGCGACCGGCAAGCGCAAGTTCCTCGATGTCATGTGCCGCTACGCCGATCACATCATTGGCCAGTTCGGGCCGGAGCCAGGCAAGCGCAAGGGCTATTGCGGGCATGAGGAGATCGAACTGGCGCTGGTCAAGCTTGCCCGGGTTACAGGACAGCGCCGCTACCTCGAACAGGCCCGCTATTTCATCGACGAGCGCGGGAAAAAGCCGCGCTATTTCGAGCTGGAGGCGCAGGAACGCGGAGAGCCTCCGGAGGCCTTCGCCCACCGCACGCCCGACTACAACCAGTCCCACATCCCCGTCCGCGAGCAGACAAAGGTCGTGGGCCATGCCGTGCGCGCCATGTACCTTTATTCCGCCATGGCCGATCTGGTGACCGAATTTGGCGATGCCGGATTGCGAAGCACGCTGGAAACCTTGTGGGACGACCTTGTCACGAAGCGCCTTTACGTCACGGGAGGCCTCGGCCCGTCTCAGGACAATGAGGGTTTCACGCGGGACTACGACCTGCCCAACGAGAGCGCCTATGCCGAAACATGCGCTGCCGTGGGGCTGGTGTTCTGGGCCAGCCGGATGCTCGGCGTCTCGCCGGATGCGCGTTACGCCGACGTCATGGAGCAGGCGCTCTACAACGGGGCGCTCGCGGGCGCATCGCTCGACGGCTCGCGCTTTTTCTACGAGAACCCGCTGGCGAGCCTGGGCGATCACCACCGCTGGGAGTGGCACCGCTGCCCATGCTGTCCGCCTAATCTCGCGCGCCTTATCGCCTCGGTCGGCGCACTGCATTACGGGATCGGCGAGGACACGATCGCAGTGCATCTCTACGCTGACAGCGAAGCCGATCTCACGGTTGGCCTTACGCCGGTTCGGATTAGGCAGCGTACATCCTATCCCTGGGATGGCGACGTCAAGATCGGTATCGAACTCAAGCAGCCCGCCTCCTTTGCGCTGCTGTTGCGCGTGCCCGGCTGGTGCGAGAGCCCGTCGATTTTCGTGAATGGTGAAGCGGTCGAAGCAAAAGCCGCGACCGCGAATGGCTACGTCCGGATCGAACGGGAATGGCGTGACGGAGAAGTCGTACAATTGCGCCTGCCGATGACCGTGCAGCGGATCTACGCGCATCCTGATGTGCGGTTCGACAGAGGGCGCGTGGCCTTCCGGCGGGGACCGATCCTGTTCTGCGCCGAGGGCGTCGACCACGACGTGCCGCTGGACAGGCTTACTCTTGGCCGCGACGTCGACGTCCAGGCGCGGTTCGCTCCCGACATGCTGGGCGGCACGGTTGTCCTGAGCGCCGAGGCCAGGACGGAGAGCAGCGCAGGTTGGGACGGCGTCCTGTATCGCCAGCAACCGCCCGAGCGGCTTGCGGCCGCTTTTACCGCCGTCCCGTACTTCGCGTGGGACAATCGCGAGCCTGGCGAGATGCAGGTGTGGATGCGCGAGTCGTGAACCTGGCCGAAAGATTATTGTTTGCCGGGGAAGGGCACGATTGAGTGGGTTCGAGGAGAGTTGAACGATGCGAGTGACCGTTTGGAACGAGTACCGGCATGAAAAGCAGAACCCGGCCGTCTCGGCCATCTATCCCGACGGCATCCATATGGCGCTGGCCGCCGGCTTGCAGGCCAACGGCATCACGGAAGTAAGGACGGTCACGCTTGACGATCCCGATCAGGGCCTTCCGGCCGATGTCCTCGACGCCACCGACGTGCTGGTCTGGTGGGGACACCGCGCGCATGACGAGGTCTCCGACGCCTTGGCTGCCGCGGTGGCGAACCGCGTCCATCTCGGCATGGGTCTCGTGGCCCTCCACTCCGGGCATTTTTCGAAGCCTTTCAAGCGCCTGATGGGCACCGCATGCACCGTGCGGTGGCGCGCCGACGGAGAGCTTGAAAGGCTTTGGGTGGTCGACCCTGCCCACCCCGTTGCCGAGGGGATCCCCGCTCATTTCGAGCTGCCCCTTGAGGAGATGTATTGCGAGCCCTTTGAGGTTCCTGCTCCCGACGAGCTCGTCTTCTTGAGCTGGTTCAAGGGTGGTGAGGTCTTCCGCAGCGGCTGTTGCTACCGGCGCGGCCGCGGCAAGATCTTTTACTTCCGTCCTGGCCACGAAACTTTTCCGACCTACCACGACACCACCATCTGCAAAGTGATCGCCAATGGCGTCCGTTGGGCGCGGCCGGCTGCAATCGAACCGGGCCCCATGCTGAATGTCCGGGTCGAGCCCCTGGAAAAGATCTGAGGCGGGTCGGCGGATGGCCCAGCGCGTCTACATCGCGGGAACGGCGGACACCAAGGGCGCGGAGCTTGTCTTTCTCCGCGACCTGATCCGCGCCGAGGGCCTGGACGCGGTGATCGTCGACCTGTCCACGACACCGCATGGCGAACCGGCCGACATCCCAGCGCGCGAGGTCGCGGACTGCCATCCGGACGGGGCGGACGCGGTGTTCACCGGCGACCGCGGCACTGCGGTTGCCGGGATGTCTCTGGCCTTCGAGCGTTTCATGCAGCGTCGCGCCGATGTGGCAGGGGCGCTCGGGGTCGGCGGCTCGGGCGGAACGGCGCTAGTCGCGCCTGGCTTTCGCGTGCTGCCCATCGGCGTCCCCAAGCTCATCGTGTCCACCGTCGCGTCTGGGCAGGTGGGAGGCTATGTCGGGGCCAGCGACATCGCCATGATGTATTCGGTAACCGATCTTGCCGGTCTCAACCGCATCACCCGCGTGATCCTGTCCAATGCCGCGGGCGCCATCATCGGAATGGTACGGGGACGGCAGCGACAGGCCGAGCGGTCCTGCCCTTCGGACGATAAGCCCGCCATCGGGCTCACAATGTTCGGCGTGACCACGCCCTGCGTTCGAGCCCTGGAAACCGCCTTGAAGGACCGGTTCGACTGCCTCGTTTTTCATGCGACCGGGACAGGTGGACAATCGATGGAAAAGCTCGCCGAGTCCGGCTTGCTCTCAGCCGTGCTGGACATCACCACGACGGAGGTCTGCGATCTTCTGCTGGGTGGGATCTTCCCCTGCACGAACGACCGCTTCGGGGCCATCGCCCGGTCCCGACTGCCTTATGTCGGATCCTGCGGCGCGCTCGACATGGTCAATTTCGGCCCGCCCGCGACGGTGCCGGAGCGCTATGCCGGCCGCTTGCTCTACCGCCACAACCCGCACGTGACGCTGATGCGAACAACGCCGGAGGAGAATGCCCAGATCGGGCGTTGGATCGGCGAGCGCCTCAACCGTTGCGACGGTCCGGTCAGGTTTCTTCTGCCGGAAGGCGGCGTGTCCCTCCTCGATGCGCCCGGCCAGCCGTTCTTCGATGTGGAGGCCGACGCGGCCCTCTTTTCAGCGCTTGAGCACACCGTGCGGCAGACCCGCTTGCGCCGGGTGGAACGCGTGCCCCGCGCGATCAACGACCCTGCATTTGCAGCGGCGGTGCTGCATCATTTTAACGCCGCGATGGCGGAGGCTTGATCCATGCGTTTCGACCGAAAAGCCCTCCTGGAGCGGTTCCACGACATGATCCGGCGCGGCGAACCGATCATCGGCGGCGGGGCCGGGACCGGCCTGTCGGCCAAGTGCGAGGAGGCCGGCGGGATCGACCTCATCGTGATTTACAATTCAGGCCGTTACCGCATGGCGGGACGAGGGTCCCTGGCTGGCATGCTGGCCTATGGCAACGCGAACGATATCGTCCTGGAGATGGCATCTGAAGTGCTGCCGGTGATCCGGCGCACGCCCGTGCTGGCGGGCGTCAACGGCACCGACCCGTTTTGCCACTTCGACAGCTTCCTCGACCACCTGAAGTCACTGGGCTTTGCGGGCATCCAGAACTTCCCGACCGTGGGTCTGATCGATGGCGTCTTCCGGGCCAATCTCGAGGAAACAGGGATGGGGTACGGGCTGGAGGTCGACCTCGTTGCTCTCGCCCACGCCAAGGACATGCTCACCACACCCTACGTCTTCAACACCGACGAAGCCGCGGCAATGACCCGGGCAGGCGCCGACATCATCGTCGCGCATATGGGATTGACGACGGGTGGTGCGATCGGGGCGGAGACTGCTCTCCAGCTCGACGACTGCGTCGCGCGTGTCACCGTGATCGCCGACGCAGCAAGGTCCGTGCGGAGCGACGTCATCGTCCTGTGTCATGGAGGCCCGATTGCGGAGCCGGAGGACGCACGGTTCGTCCTCACCCACAGTCCTGGATGCCACGGCTTTTACGGCGCCAGCAGCATGGAGCGGCTCCCGACCGAGCTCGCACTGACGGATCGCACGCGCAGTTTCAAGTCTCTCGGCCTCTCATCCCTGTAAAAGCGCATCAAGAACAAGGACGACCCGCAATGGCCAAGGTTTACGTGAGCGGCGTGATCAATGCACCCGTCGACGAGGTCTGGGCTTATGCCCGAGACTTTAATGGACACGGCGAGTGGCACCCGATCATTGCGGAAAGTCATATCGAGGACGGTGCTCCGAGCGACCAGGTCGGCTGCGTCCGCAATTTCACGACCACCAGCGGTGGGCATCTGCGCGAGCGTCTGCTCTCCTTCAGCGATCTCGACCGCCAGTTTGTTTATAATATCATCATTTCGCCCATGCCGATCGCAAACTACGTCGCGACCTTCGGTTTGAAGCCGATCACGGCGGACAACCGGACCTTCGTCGAATGGATGGCGGAGTTCGATGTAGCGCCAGAAGATGAGTCGCGTATCCGCCAACAGGTCGGGCAGGACACTTTTGCGGCCGGAATCGTTGCGCTCGAGAAGGCAGTCCTGGCCCGGCGGCGCTAACCCAGGTCAGGGCTCCGAATGAACCCCTCGCGACGGTCGAGATCGAGTTTGAACCTCGGCGCTAAGTAGGCCAAAAGCCTGAATTTTATTATAGAGCGTTTTGCGCGACATGCCGAGGTAATCGGCCGTACGTCCGCGGCGAAAGCGGTTCTGCTTCAGCGCCTCGAGAATCCATTCCTTCTCCGAAGTGGATGCCAGCAGGGGATCGTGTCGGCGGGCGCCGTCGAGCGCCGGCAGATGCTGTATCTCGATCACGCTGCCGGGGCTGGCCAAGGCTGCACGCTCGAGAACCGCGTTCAGTTCGCGCAGATTGCCGGGCCAGTGGTAATCCGCGAGGGTCCTGAAGGCCGTCGGATCGAGCGTCTTGCGCACCCCGCCTCCCCGGGCTTCGACAAGCGCGAGTGTCTCCTCGATCAGGGAGGGCATGTCGTCTATGCGCTCGCGCAAGGGCGGCATGACAAGGGTAAAGCAGCCAATCCATTCCGAAAAGCGGGGGTCGAGCGCCGTATCCGGCATGTCCTTTAGAGGCTGGCGCGCAAGCGCAAGAAAGCGGACGTCGAGCGGTATCGGCGTTTCGCCGCCGATCCGGTAGAAGTGTCGGCTCTCCACGGCGTCGATCAAGGCGCGCTGGATGGTGACAGGCAGGTCCTCGATCTGGGCCAGGATCAGGGATGAGCCCCGTGCGATCTCCAGCCAGCCAATCCGCGTCTTGGTGACATGGGGGCGGGCGCCGGCCTCACAGCCGAACATGTCAATTTCGAGCCTTTCGGCCGGCAGGCTGGAGCAGGTCACGGTGATGGGGTCGCGGCGTTTGCGGGAACTGAAGGCATGCAGTGCCCTCGCGACTTCGCGCCGCCCGGTGCCGTCCTCGCCAACGATCACAACAGGGTGATCCGTTGTCACCAGGCGCGCGAAAACCGCCCTCGCATTTTCGATGGCGTGCGAATGGCCCCACAAACAGCGCGGAAACCAGCGGCGATCCAAACGGCGTTCGAGCCCGTCCATTCTCTGCCGGAGCGAACCAATAGCCTTGAAGGCAGCCGTCACGATCTCGATGGCGCTCTCGGATGGCACGCGGTCGATGGTTGACCCGCCGACATAGCCATCGACGCGAGCGACCATGCAGAGGTCTTCGAGCTGCTTGGGGCTGACGATCGGCCCCCCTTCAACGACGCATCGCGTCTTCGGGAAATCGGCGTGGACGGTCCGGGCGATTCCGGCGACTGACAGCGCAGCCTGGTCCGAGCCGCAAGTTCGAACTCGACGCCGAGTACGCCTCCCATGTTCCAGCCCAGATCGATATTGATGATATCGACGCCCCGGGCAGCCGCCGCCAGGGCTTCATCGCGAGTATGGATGTACGCGAGCGTGGCGAGGCCCCTCTCGCGGGCAAGAGCCAGCATATCGAGCTCCCGGGCAAACCCACATCCTGCCTGCTCCAGGAATTGCCGGTACGCGCCGTCGATCAGCGCCGCCGTTGGGAAGTTGGCGACCCCTTCAAAGCCGGCATCGGCGACGCGCGCGATGAGCTCAGCAAGGTCGAGCCGCGGATCGAAGCAGCAGGCGCCGAAGAAAACCGGAACTGTGGCCCGCGGCAGAATTTCGGTCGTCGCGAAACTCATGACGAAATCGTTGCTATCGCGCATCGGAAGCATCGTCGCGATAGAGGGTTCTCCGATGTTCCGCATCCGCCCGGCACTGAGCGCGAGCAGGAAGTCGGCTCCTCCTCTTATCGGCCGATTGGGCGGCCATCCCCGTTCCAATCGCCGCACCCACGAGAAAGGGCGCAGACTCCAGCCTGCGCTCCGATCCCGCGTCGGCGCCTGCCAAACCCCTTCCAGCGTGCCTGTCCCGCTGGGTACGGAGAAGGCGAGGGTCAACCGAACGATCGGATGTACTCCTGAACGTCAATGGTCTGTCCCTTCCGCGAGCTTTCGATCCCGGCGAAGATCAGGGCCGATGCGTGCAAATTGGCTTCGACATGTGTCTCCATCATGGGGCCGCCATCAAGCCAGTTGGCGAATTTCTCGATCAGCCAGTTGTTCAGCCATTTCGGCTGGGTGATGAGCTGAATCTTCTGGCCCTGGCCTTCACGGCAGCGCTGGCGCACGAGGTCGCTGCGGCTGAAGATCTCGATTTCGCGGTTGTTGAGGATCGCGGTCCCGAGTTCGCAATCGACACGGACATATTCCTTGGACCAGTCGTTCAGGCCCACCGCAGCACTGGATGAACCCTCGTAGACGCCACGCACACCGTTGAGAAACGTCATCATCACGATGCCGTCGGTATCGCCGGCGTATCTGGCCCAAGCCGGCCGCCAGGTGGAGGCCGTGAGCGTCTGGCACTGAGCCCCGGCGAAATCCGCCACCAGGTCAAGGTGATGCACTGCACCCTCGATCATCAGCGGGTCCAGCATGGTATGCCGGAACAACGCGCCCCATGCCATGTGCTCGCGCAGGTCAGCCGCATAGCGGCAGGATACGGTATTGACCTTGCCGAGTTGTCCAGACTGTACAATCTGCCGCAGCGTCGTCTTGTCCTGGTCGAAACGATGGCTCATTGTCACGGCCATCCTTCGTCCCGCCGCCTTCACCTTTTTGACGATGCGGGCGGAGGCCTCCATGGTATCGGCGATCGGCTTTTCGGACAGGATGTCGAGCCCGAATTCCAGGGCGACGTCAACGATTGCCTCGTGATAGTTCGGCGGCACGACAATAGTGCAGAAGTCCGCGCGATGAGCGGCGAATGCTTCCCGAGGATCCGTGTAGCAGACCTCAGCCGGCAGCTTGAGCGCTTTGCGCCCGAACTCAAGCGCCTTGGGATCGACGTCCACAAGCGCGACGACTTCGATCGTGCGGTCCGCGATGTTCGAAGCGAGAAACTCCGTGCACCAGCGTCGGCCGAACGCCCCGACGCCGACGTGGATGACTTTCTTGGTCAAGTTCAGATCCTTTCCGGATGCGGCACGGCGATGCCATGGGTATGGTTCCAGAGGTGTCCGACGCGCTTCTGCCGCTCCAGGGTCGTCTCGAAATAGACGGCCTTTACCGGCTCGGGCGCCTCCGGCATGTCGTGGTGATGGCCCATGCCGATCGTGACGCAATCGCCAGGACCCATGGCCATGTGGGTCCCGCCTACGACGACGGTCGCGCGGCCCTCCAGTACGATCCAGTATTCGTCGCAGTCATGGTAGTGGGAGTCGATCCGGGTGTTCTTCTGGTAGGGCACAGGATCGCCGTTATCGCTCGGATTGACCTGATTTTCGACCCTGAAGATGCCGCAGCCCGAAATGTCGGCACCCCAATGCCCGCAGAGGCGCACCGCCTGGGCCTTGGGCGTGCAGCCCTTCAGGGAATAATCGGCGCCGTCCACGAGTTCGACGTCGAAGAACTGGCCCTCGCGGATGAGGACGGAGCCGCCAGGATGGATCAACTGGACGGCACCGAGGCATCCGATTACGCGTTCTTTGGGCGTGGCCCGCCGGTGCTGCACGGTCTGGCCCAAAGCGAGATCGACGATCTCGAATCGCTCCAATTCGCACCAGCCGGGGGCAACGTCATGGCTCCTGAAGACGGCCACCCAATCCTCCCTGTGCTTTCGTTGGCACCTCTTTCAGCGAGCGCCAAACTGAGTTTGCCCTGCCGACCCTTACAATGAAACAAGCACATCTCCGCTTCTTGGGTAACAATGGGTAGTGAAAAGCTGCCCTGCGAATTCGCCTCGCATTGGGTCGGTGGCCCACCAGCTTTTGAATCCCTGGTCGGGGTTGGAGAATGACGATGCTCTGCGATGTGCGCGACCGCGTGCCAGGACGAGCCGAACGGGGCGGCACGGGCCCGGTGTTCATCTGTCCATCGCTGTCCGGTCTGCCCATGCCGTCGGGCCTGTGGCTATCCATTCTGCCGATTCACGACGCCAACGCCTATGTCGACGAAGATTGGGTCCTCGACGGACCAGCGTCCGAGCGCGACCGCCTCTATTTCGGGGTGTTCGCCCTCGACAGGCTGCGATCGCCGGATCGACTGCTGGAGCGCCTTCGCGCAAAGGGTGTCTCCCGCATCGCCAACCTTCCGACGGTGTCATTCTTCGACGCCACAACCGCGGCCAATCTGGGCGCCCTTGGATTCAGGCCCGAACGCGAACTTGCTTTCCTGCTCCGGGCGCGCCACGCCGGCTTTGGCGTCGCCTTCTGTACCGGACAGGAATCATCGGTGGAGCCCGAAGAACGCCGCGAACTGGACTTCGTTATCGTCCATGATTGCCCTGGAACGGCGTTAGCGTTCTTCCGGCTTGAGACGCCAGCAACAGTATTCTCCTTGGATAGGCCGACTGACGGCCCACCAGCTGCACAAGTACGCAGATCGGGCTGGTGATGTTAGATATATATCCGACGGTTACTATCGAAAGAGAGTGCGACGCTTATCTAACGCCATCTCCAGGTTAATTGGAACGAAGTGTACGCCTCTGCTTCCGCCTCAGCGGGAACGCGCCACCGGTATCGCGACTGAAGTTTCGGCACCTGCGTCGCTTCGTTCCATCGTCATGACCCAAGGAGATCACTCAATGGCGCTCGACATCGTGACCCAAGAGCTCGTCATCGACGAAAGCATCGGCCTGACGGATGACGACGTTAATCCGACACTGGCTCCACACAACACCAACACAACGCTGCAATACCTTTTGGGCCTAGATGCCGCAGGCGGACTGACTTCACCGGAGGTCGCCTTCCAGTCCAACTTCGTACAGGCCTCGGCGAGCGCAGGGGAAACGATCACCTCAGTTATTCTCGCGCAGAATTCCTCAGGCACTCCGTTCTCGACCACGGTCGGCGTGAACAGCGGGATCCGCACAGTCGATGGCAATTATGTTTGGCTGTTTCAGGATGCAACGCACTCAAACGTCGTGATCGGCGTCATCGGCACCTCTGATGCGGCTGCCGAGCCCGATGAAAAAGGCGCACTCGCGTTCTCGTTTGCGCTGATCAACACCAGCGCCACGAATGCCGACTTGTATACGGTTCAATACGTGCCGTTGCTTCACCCCGATCCGACCAAAATTGATGAGCAGATCGATCTATCAAATCATGTATTCGCGGCGGTTAGTGGGACCACGGTCGTCTCTTTTACAGGACAGAACGCTGCGCCCGGAAATCACGATTTTTATCTGATCAATTCGCCTAGTGACGCTTCCAAGCAGATTCTCGTCACGGGCTTTGTGGGGAACAGCAACGCCACCGCAAACGTGAGCACCCAGGGCTTCGGCGTCAACAACCAGAGCATCAATCCGAACGAAACGCTCCAGGTTGACTTTGTGACCGGCGGGACCCTGCCCGCAGGTAGCGCGTCGGAAATCCAGTATGGTAGCCATATCGAGACGATTTCGCAGGCAGGGTTCACGATCAATCAAATTACGCCTTCGAACCCGGGTTTGCGGGTGGACATCAAAATCAGCGCCTTCAACGTTCAGGGCAACGAGCAAGGGTCGGGCTTCTATGACGGCAGCCCGACCACAGCTGCACCTATTACCAGCGTTAAGTTGACCGGCCAATCGGGCGTTGCGCTCCCCATCACTGCCGATGGGACCTTTGATGTTGCGGGCAGCGTTGACGTCACTATCAGCGGACTCGGGACCGGCGTCGTTACAATCACCGGTCTCGACAACGTCACTATTGTCGATATTACAACCAGCAGTCCACTGGACCGGCTGACCGTTTCGGGAGTTGATTTGAACGAAGGGTGCGACATCACCGAGTTCCATTACTCGGCAACGAGCACGAACGCCTACACTGAAGAAGTCGGGTCCTTCATCAACTTCGACGATTCCGGCCGTCGCTGTCCATCACGGCCGCTCCGGTGGTTGGCGCTGCCGAGGTGGTCGAAGCGAGCGGGGCTGGCGGGCAGAGCCAGGTGACGATCACGCCGCCGGCCTACACGGCAAGCGCGGTGGACGGCTACACGACGAATGTGACCTACGCGCTGGCTTTGGCGGGCGGGACTTCGACCGGTCTGCAGACCACCGCAGGCAACCACGCGATCACCTTGGTCGCCGACTCCGCCAGCCAGATCTCTGGCAAGTATGACAGCGACGGCAACGCCTCACTCGATGCTACTGCGTTCACAGTAACGCTGTCGGGTACGACCGTGACGCTGAAGTCGTTCGTTGCCCTGGAACACTCGAACTCACCGCAAGGCGCTGGTGAGGACAACACGCTCGATCTCAACGGTCTGATCAACGTGGTGTCGACGGTGACGGTGACCGACGGCGACAATGATCCATTTTCGGCGCAAAGCACGAGCCAGGCGCTGTCGCTGATCTTCGACGACACCGACCCGACGCTCTCGATCACGGCCGCTCCGACTGTTACCGCGGCCGAGGTGGTCGAAGCGAGCGGGGCCGGCGGGCAGGGCACGGCGACGATCACGCCGCCAGCCTACACGGCGAGCGCGGTGGACGGCTACACGACGAATGTGACCTACGCACTGGCTTTGGCGGGCGGGACTTCGACCGGCCTGCAGACCACCGCAGGCAACCACGCGATCACCTTGGTCGCCGACTCCGCCAGCCAGATCTCTGGCAAGTATGACAGCGACGGTAACAGCACGCTTGATGCTACTGCGTTCACAGTAACGCTGTCGGGTACGACCGTGACGTTGAAGTCGTTCGTTGCGCTCGAGCACTCGAACGCGCCGCAAGGCGCGGGCGAGGACAATACCCTCGACCTCAACGGTCTGATCAACGTGGTGTCGACGGTGACGGTGACCGACGGCGACGAGGATGTCTTGTCGTCGCAAAGCACGAGTTCGGCGCTGTCGCTGACCTTCAACGACACCGATCCGTCGCTCTCGATCACGGCCGCTCCGGTGGTTGGCGCTGCCGAGGTGGTCGAAGCGAGCGGGGCCGGCGGGCAGGGCACGGCGACGATCACGCCGCCAGCCTACACGGCGAGCGCGGTGGACGGCTACACGACGAATGTGACCTACGCACTGGCTTTGGCGGGCGGGACTTCGACCGGCCTGCAGACCACCGCAGGCAACCACGCGATCACCTTGGTCGCGGACTCCGCCAGCCAGATCTCTGGCAAGTATGACAGCGACGGTAACAGCACGCTTGATGCTACTGCGTTCACAGTAACGCTGTCGGGTACGACCGTGACGTTGAAGTCGTTCGTTGCGCTCGAGCACTCGAACGCGCCGCAAGGCGCGGGCGAGGACAATACCCTCGACCTCAACGGTCTGATCAACGTGGTGTCGACGGTGACGGTGACCGACGGCGACGAGGATGTCTTGTCGTCGCAAAGCACGAGTTCGGCGCTGTCGCTGACCTTCAACGACACCGATCCGACGCTCACGATCACGGCCGCTCCGGTGGTTGGCGCTGCCGAGGTGGTCGAAGCGAGCGGGGCTGGCGGGCAGGGCACGGCGACGATCACGCCGCCGGCCTACACGGCAAGTGCGGTCGACGGCTACACGACGAATGTGACCTACGCGCTGGCTTTGGCGGGCGGGACTTCGACCGGCCTGCAGACCACCGCAGGCAACCACGCGATCACCTTGGTCGCCGACTTCGCCAGCCAGATCTCTGGCAAGTATGACAGCGACGGTAACAGCACGCTTGATGCTACTGCGTTCACAGTAACGCTGTCGGGCACGACCGTGACGCTGAAGTCGCTGGTGGCCCTTGAGCACTCGAACGCGCCGCAAGGCGCGGGCGAGGACAATACCCTCGACCTCAACGGTCTGATCAACGTGGTGTCGACGGTGACGGTGACCGACGGCGACGAGGATGTCGTGTCGGAGCAAAGGGCGAGCGCGGATCTCTCCCTGACCTTCAACGACACCGATCCGTCGCTGTCCATCACGGCCGCTCCGGTGGTTGGCGCTGCCGAGGTGGTCGAAGCGAGCGGGGCTGGCGGGCAGAGCCAGGTGACGATCACACCGCCGGCCTACACGGCAAGCGCGGTGGACGGCTACACGACGAATGTGACCTACGCGCTGGCTTTGGCGGGCGGGACTTCGACCGGCCTGCAGACCACCGCAGGCAACCACGCGATCACCTTGGTCGCCGACTCCGCTACCCAGATCTCGGGCATGTTCGACAGCGACGGCAACGGTTCGCTCGATAAGGCCGCGTTCACAGTAACGCTGTCGGGTACGACCGTGACGCTGAAGTCGTTCGTTGCGCTCGAGCACTCGAACGCGCCGCAAGGCGCGGGCGAGGACAATACCCTCGACCTCAACGGTCTGATCAACGTGGTGTCGACGGTGACGGTGACCGACGGCGACGAGGATGTCGTGTCGGAGCAAAGGGCGAGCGCGGGTCTCTCCCTGACCTTCGACGACACCGATCCGACGATCACGGTTCCGTTCGATGCTGACCCTGTTGCTTCGGATATTCAAACGCCCGAGACGCTGGGTAACGAGCTGGGTCAGACGGCCAGCGGGATCTTCGGCTACGACATGACGGATAGGCACACGGCTTCGGAGTATGCGGCGGGTATCAGTGACTTTGTTGATATCAACAATATCCTTGCAAAAGTGCAGATCAGCCTGACGGGCACGGTCGATAACGCCCAGACCCCCGGCATCACCCAAGCCGTGGTGACGCTCCAGAGCGAAACTGAGAGTTCCGCAAATTTCCCTTGTCGTTCCACTACGACAAGGATCCAATCACAGCAGGCGTTCAGGACGCTACCGCTGGCGGCACGCTGACATTCGACAAGGTCAACGACACCTACACGTTGGCTCTGACCGACGTCATCGACGGCTTCTCGTTTGATGTGCTGCAGACGAGTGAGTTGGTGGCGAAACAGCCTACCGGCAACACCGGCCATCCGCTGATTGTCGCCGAGCAACTGACGCCGAACGGCGATCCAGATCCGTTCTTTGTTCAGTTCACCGCGAACTCGATCACCCAGCAGATCGGGTTTGGGTTCAATTCGATGGGCGATGGAGCGCCGACCGGACCGCCGACCGATATCTCATTTACGCAGGGTGCCCACGATATGGTCACCAACCTCAACGAGGACTGGGTCAGTGCGACCCAATCCACGAATGGCGTCGCCGGAGATACGATCCAAAAAGGTGAACTGCTGACTTTGCGGTTTTTCGAGGAGAATATACTCGGGGATGTCGACCCCAATGCTGCCGGCGGAGGTACCGAACGGCTCGACCCGACAGCCTCGGCAAGTGGCGTCGTCGTCAAGTTCGACGGCATTGGCAATTCCGAGGATCTGATCCTGATCCTCGACCTGAAGGGCGCCAATGGCGTTGAAATTACCAGGGCAGTCAACGTTCAGAATTCGGATCTGATCAAGGGCAACGCAAACGTTCCCGCGCCTTACAACACCCAATTCACGCTCGACAACAACGATGCCCTGCTCATTCTCGAACAGAACGACTACACAGTCGCTGGCGAGACCTACCAGATCCAGGGCATCCAGATCATGCAGAGCGCCAACGGGTTGACGGGTAACGCCATCAATCTGAATGGAGCTACCGGAGCAAACGGCGGCAGCAGCGCCACCAGCGGCCTGACGGCTTGGGATCCAACAGACAACGATGTCCTGAAGATCGTGGACATCGGGTTCGTGCAGCAGTCCAGTGGGACAATCGACGCCAGTCTCAGCTTCTCGTTGAACGTGTTGGATGCGGACGGGGATGCCACGGCCACGCAGCAGTTGGACGTCAACATCAGCAACGCATTCATCGTATAGGCTAAGAACCAAGGGGAGGCGGCTCACACCGCCTCCACTTCGCGCCGACAGGGCGGAGTTTGATTGCTAGATGGACGTCCTCGTTCCCTCGCCATGCAGTGGCTCGGAACAAGTGCAATGGCTCGGCGTAGCGATGCAGATCTTGGCTTTGGTCCGGGAAAAATTCCCGGTCCCGCTCAGTCCGGTCGACGTATCGGGTCAGACGCCAAGCGTACTATTCCTTGCTACCTTCCCTTGGATCAAAGCCCGCGCGAGCGGCGCTCCGAACCCCAAGCAGAGCCAGTTCCGTCCGCGTCGTGACCTGGAGTTTAACGAGCATGTTGTGGATGTGCATTTTCACGGTTCCCTCGGTGATCCCGAGAGAGTAGGCGATTTGCTTGTTCCTGGAGCCACGCTGCACCATGTGCAAAATGTCGAGTTCTCGGCATGTGAGGGCGTTTGTGCACCGGCCGCTCGGCTGCATCAGAACCGACAGGAAATCCGGATCGATCCAGGGTAATCCCCTCCCTCACCGACGCGATGCATGCCCTGTATTTGTCAGCGCCGGCATCCGCATGGATGATGCCGATGATGCCGAGTTCGGACAGACCGGTTACTTCGGCTGCGTCAAAACGGTCCCGGATCACAATGCCGAACCGGCCCTGCTCCGAGCCAAGGATCGACACGGCGAGCTCTGGATTTCGATGGAAGCCCTCGACCGAAAACAACGATCTCGGCTTGGCTCTGCCGGACCCGATCCGCTGCATGATCTTCGCGGGTGCAAAATTCGACGAGTTCGCAACCTGCCTCGCGAAGGAAAGACGCCAGACCACGGGCCATTACCTCGCTGTGCTCGACGACAACCACGCATTCCGTCGCCCAAGGTCCTGGGTTTTTTACGGTGCCTTCAATGCTTTGGTCCAGCAACAAAATCTTTGAGGTGTCTGCAGAGACAGATCCAAAATCTCGGCTCTCATCACGAGCATCGAGGTCCAATCGGTCGTGAATAAAAATCTCTTTGCGGATGGGTTCGACTGTCCATGACCTGTTGTCTCCATCTTGATCGTTTCGTTGACCCTCTGCAGATCGAAAGCAGCGGCTGCCTTCTGATGGCCTCCGCAACGTCGCTCAATAGGCCTTGCAGTGAGGACGTCATTGAGGTTCTGTTTTTCTTGTTGCTGGAACTAGTTTTCACGGAATGTCTTCCGGACTTGATCGGTGAGAGGCTTCGTCAGAAAAGACAGGACTGTACGCGGTGACGTCTCGATAAAGGCCTCCACTGGCATGCCCGGAACAAGGCGGAGATCTTTCAGCGTTCTTGTCGCCTCCGCGTTGAGTGCAATGCGGGCGACGTAGTACGTGGACGACGTCTTGGGGTCTGTCGTCACATCGGCCGACACCGTCATGACGATGCCTTCGACTTCCGGCGTTTCGCGTTGATTGAACGCGGCGAAGCGCAGACGCGCTGTCCGCTGCGCCCGGACATGGTCGATGTCGGCCGGGCTGATCCTGGCTTCGACGACCAGCCGGTCACCTTCGGGCACGATCAGCATCACCGCTTCGCCCGGGCTGATCACCCCGCCCACGGTATGGGTCAGGAGCTGATGGACGATGCCGTCCTGGGGCGCGCGCAAATCGACCCGGCGCAACTGATCGGCGGCCGCGACCTTGCGCTCGACCAGTTCGGCGATCTTGCCCTGCGTGTCCCGGAGATCGCGGGCGACTTCGCTGCGCAAGTCCTGGTCGATCTGGAGGATCTGCAGGCCGATCTCGCTCATCCGTCCCCGGGCCTGGGCAATGCTGGCCACCAATTGTCCCCGCTCTCCTTCGAGCCGCACGGCGTCGCGCTCCAACAGGTTCACCCGCTGGATCGAAACGAGGTTCTTGGCATAGAGCGCCCTGACACCATTCAGTTCCTCGGTGATCAGCTCCTTCTCGCGCGACTTCGCCTCGGTCTGCCCGATGAGGCCTTCAACTTCCTGCCGCAATTGGGCAATGCGTTCATTGAGCTGCGCCTTGAGCCCGGCACGGGCTTCGGCCCGGAAGTTGTCAGCAGGGTCGCTTCCCCCAGGAGCACGCGCGACAGACCCTCTTCTCCGACGCGGGAGGCCATCTCGCCGGGAATGATGAAAGTCGGGCTGCCGTCACGCTCCGCTTCGAGACGGGACATGCGCGCGTACAGCTCGTCCAGGGTCTTGCTGACGATCGCGAGGCTTGCCCGTGTAAGCGTCTCGTCAAGGCGAAGCACGACGTCGCCGGCCTTGACCACGTCGCCTTCACGGACCTTCAGCTCGCCCACGACGCCACCCGTCGGGTGCTGGACCTTCTTGACAGAGCTATCGACCACCAGCTGCCCCGGCGCGATGACGGCGCCCGTGAATTCGGTATTCGTCGCCCATGCACCGACCCCGCCAAACAGCAGCACGCCGCCGGCGATGCCAACCAGCAGATGCTGCCTGAGCGAACGCACCAGGGGCCGTTCCGCAGTCATGCGGTCAGCCTGGATCTTTGCATTGTCCTCAACGTGCGCCTTGGGTCCCATCGCTGCTCCTATTCTCCCGCCGCAACTGGGCGCGGCGACACAACGGACGGCTTCGCGACGGCGGCCCAAGTTGCCGGACGACGCTGCAGGACCTTCGAGAGACCTCGTCCTTGGGGCCAAGTGCCACGATCTTTCCCTCGGCGAGCGTCAGGATCTGGTCGCAGCCAGCCAGCGCGCTGGGGCGATGCGCGATCACGATGACAATGCCGCCACGGGCCCGCACGCCCAGGATCGCCTGGGTCAGGGCCTCTTCTCCCTCCACATCGAGGTTCGAGTTCGGCTCATCGAGAACCACAAGGAAGGGGTCGCCGAAGAGCGCACGGGCAAGCGCGATGCGTTGTCTCTGTCCGGCGGACAGCGCCATGCCGCCTTCGCCGATCTGGGTGTCGTAACCGTCTGGCATCGAGACGATGAGGTCGTGCACGCCGGCAGCCCGCGCCGCCGCGACGATGGCTTCGTCGCTGGCCGCCGCGTTGAAGCGGGCAATGTTCTGCGCGACGGTTCCCGCGAAGAGTTCCACATCCTGCGGCAAATAGCCGATGTGCCGTCCGCGCGTGTCGGCGTCCCACTGGTCGAGCGAAGCTCCGTCCAGCCTGACCTTGCCGCTCAGCGGCGACCATATGCTCACGAGGAGGCGGGCCAGCGAGGATTTTCCCGATCCGCTCGGCCCAATGATCGCCCAAGGCCTGCCCCGGCCTTCAGTCGGAAGCCGATGTCCTGGACCACGGGGCGGCGGGAGCCGGGCGGAGCTGCCGTCAAGGCCTGCACATCCATGAAATTGCGCGGCGGGGGCAGGGCCGTTCGCCGGTTGTCGTCGGCAGTCGCTGCAGAAGCTCGGTCAGCCGCCCACGGCTCATGCGCATCGCCACGAAGCCTTTCCAATTGGCGATCGCGAGTTCGACGGGCGCCAGCGCGCGTGCTGATAGGATCGAGGCTGCGATGATGATGCCGCCGGTCGCCTCCTGGTGGATCACCAGCCACGCGCCCAACGCCAGGATCCCGGACTGGAAAGCCATGCGCAAAACTTTGGAGGTGCCGGACAGGGTGGCGCCGATGCTCGAGGCCCGCAATTGAGCCTTGGAGTAGGCCGTATTGCGCTCCTCCCACTGGGCCCGCAGTGACGAAGCCATGCCCAGCGCATGCACGACTTCAGCATTGCGGCGGGCGCTCTCTGCCAGCCCCATTCGTGCCGATCCGGCCTTCGCGGCCTCTTTGGTCGGGCTCCTCGTGGCCATCTCGGTGAAGAGGGCGAGACTGAAGAGAATGGACGCCCCGATGATGACGGCGACACCGATCGCCGGGTGGAAAGCCCAACAGATGACGACGTAAAGCGGGATCCACGGCAGGTCGAAAAACGCGGTGGGCCCGCCCGACGCGACGAAGGAGCGGATCTGGTCGAGATCCCGCAGCGGCTGGAGACTGTCTCCCGGGCCGCCCCCCAGCAAAGGCAGGCGTGCGACGATGGCCATGACCCGCGGCGCCAATCGCGCGTCGAGCAACGCGCCGAGCCTGAGCAGATCCTGCTGCGCAGAACATCGAACAGGCCCTGGAAAAAGTACAGAAATCCAGCAATCACGCACAACCCGATGAGGGTCGCCAGGCTCCTGCTCGGGATGACGCGGTCATAGACCTCCAGCATGAAAAACGAGCCGGTGAGATAGAGCACGTTGACCGCCGCGCTCAGCAAAGCCGCGCCGACAAGATAAGTCCGATAGCCGCTCCGCAAGTTGAGATCTTGCTGTTGCATCGCGGATCGGTCGAGCTGAAGCTTTTGCATCAGATCTCACACTTTAGTACAAGAGGTTTCAACTATTAACAAATCCTTAAGAATTTAATTCACGGAACCGTGATCTTGACAAGCGTTAAGAAACCCAATGTGCACGACCGTACGAACCTCCCCTGCATTAAGGTTAGCGTCATCGTCCGAATTCCCCTTGCTGCAAGCGGGGGATGTTGAGTAACAAAGGCAACATGAGACCACCAAATCTGTTCGGGCTTGTAGGTGACGAGAAGCTTCGCGCGAGCGAAGCATTTTGACATTTGTCAAGAGACCATGCGGCGCCAGGCCGGGGTTACGGAGGACGAACACGCCGCCGCGCTGGCCTATCCGACCACCTGGCGACCTCCTTGACGCGCCATCGCGGATGGGCGGCAGGGGCCTGAACAGGGTCGTGCGCTAGGGTATACTGGGATCCGTCGTGCGCCGTAGGGTCGCTCCAGCCGGACACGCTCCCCTCCAGCTCTTCGCGCGCTCAAAGCCCGCCGAGCACGTCGGCAACGCCGTCGCGCAGGGCAAAGGCGCGGGCGCGCATTTGCAGTATGCGCTGGGGATAATTGATCCACGGGCGAGGCTTGCCCCAGGTCGGGCGCGCCGCACACCCTCGGCGGAAAAGGGCTGCTCGATGACGCGGCCCTCGCCGCGCCGGCGCAGCGTTCACGCCGCTTGCCAGTTGCCCGGGCTGCCGCCCGCTTCAGGACGGCCCGCCGCGTACGGCACGATCAGCGCTGGCGGCGTCAGATATATATATATATCCGACGGCGCCATCGAAAGAGAGTGCGACGCTTATCCATCGGCCAATGGCCTCTTGGGTTGATCGGAAGGAAGCTTCCGCCTCTGCATCCGCCCCAGCAGGAATCCCCTCAGCGCGCGGCGGATGTCGCGACTGAGATTTGGCGCGTCTGAGGCGCTTCTTTCCATTGTCATAGCCCAAGGAGATTACTCCATGGCGCTCGACATCGTGACGCAAGACATCATCGTCGACGAAAGCACCGGCATTCAGGACGACGATATTAATTCCTCCGTTCCGCCATATAGCATGGTGCATTGTGGGGTCACCATGCCAAGCATGCCAGGGAGGCGCCGGTCGGCGGCCGCCTCGACGCGATCGGCACCATCCGAGGCCTGCAGGATGCCGCGTGCCTGACGAGGCAGCGGCGGGCTTTTGCGATCCAGGTCCGGCCGGACCCTCTGCCGAGCTACGGCTGCAGCAGATGCATGCTCAGCCCGTTGAGTCGCTTTCCTGAGAAATCAAGCGCAAGTTGGTCAGTGTATTGGCAAGTATGCTGACTTCCAATGAATGGGGACTTCATGATCAGCTTCCGTTTAGGTTTACTCACCCTGATGCTTTTCGGTTCTGCCGCGATCGCGCAAACCACGAAAGCGCCGTCGCCGTCCGCCCTCGTCCTTATACCCGGGGCAGGAGGTGCGTCGCCCATGGATTTCCTGGTCTTGAGCACAAGTCTGTTCGAGGCAGCCGGATTGACCACTGTCATGACAACCAGCGCGGATCAGGCATCCCGGCTGATTGCCGACCTGCAGTCGCGCGGCTTCCGCGTTACCCTGGTGGGAATGAGCCTTGGAGCGGTCACGGCGGCGCGAGCCATCGCCTTGGGAAGTCGGCCGGATCGGGTTGTCTTTGCAGCCGGAGGACTGCTGCCACCGGGAACGCCGAATGGATCGGTCGTCGGCACCATCGGCAATCCTTCCCAATTGCCGCAAACGCTCGTGCTTCACCATCGTGAAGACGCGTGCCCGATGACGTCACCGGGCGCAGTGGATGAATTCGCCCGTTGGTCGCGTGGCCGCGCCAAAGTTGTCTGGGTGTCGGGAGGCGGTGGTCCTGGTCAACCATGCCGTCCCAATACACCTCACACATTTACGGGTCGAGAGAACGTCGCGGCAGCAGCGATCATCCAATTCGCAAAGTCCCGCTGAACGCGCTTTGGGTGGCGCTCCGTAGCTCGGCGGCCAGCCGACGGCTCGCATCGCGGTGTCGGCTGCGCTCGCACTCGATCGATATCGTGTTGATCTCTTCCGCTTGATTGTTTGTTGCACCGCAAAGAAGGCGGGCGGCGAAGGGCGCACATTCACCCTGCAAACAAAGACATGCAGACCTCGGAGAGAGCGATGTTCACCCGCCGCGCCATCATGGCAGCCGCCGCCGTCGCCGCCCTTGTCGCCGCCGCTCCCGGCCTCGGCCGACGACCGTCGACAAGCTTCCCCGCGAGCAGGTCGAGCTCGTCGCGCCGCCCTTCGTGCATGCCCACGAGCAGGCCACCAAGGACGGCCCCAAGGTCATCGAGTTCAAGATGACGATCGAGGAGAAGGAAGCTCGTCATCGACGACGAGGGCACCAAGTTCCAGGCCATGACCTTCAACGGCTCGATGCCCGGGCCCGATGATGGTGGTGCACGAGGGCGACTACGTCGAGCTGACGCTGGTCAATCCCGAGACCAACTCGATGCCGCACAACATCGACTTCCATTCCGCGACCGGCGCGCTGGGCGGCGGCGAGCTGACCCTGGTCAATCCCGGCGAGCAGGTGGTGCTGCGCTGGAAGGCGACCCGCACCGGCACCTTCGTCTATCACTGCGCGCCCGGCGGCCCGATGATCCCCTGGCACGTCGTCTCCGGCATGAACGGCGCCGTCATGGTGCTGCCGCGCGACGGCCTGAAGGACGAGACCGGCAAGCCGCTGCACTACGACAAGGCCTTCTATATCGGCGAGCAGGACTTCTACGTGCCGCGCGACGAGAAGGGCAAGTTCAAGACCTACGACAGCGCCGGCGAGGCCTATCCCGACACGGTCGAGGTGATGCGCAAGCTGATCCCGACCCATGTCGTGTTCAACGGCAAGGTCGGCGCGCTGACCGGCAAGAACGCGCTGACCGCCAAGGTCGGCGAGACGCGTGCTGATCGTGCATTCAGCCAGGCCAACCGCGACACCCGCCCGCATCTGATCGGCGGCCATGGCGACTATGTCTGGGAGACCGGCAAGTTCGCCAACCCGCCGCAGAAGGACCTGGAGACCTGGTTCATCCGCGGCGGCTCGGCCGGCGCGGCGCTCTACACCTTCCTGCAGCCCGGCATCTACGCCTACGTCAACCACAACCTGATCGAGGCCGTCGAGCTCGGCGCCACCGCGCACTTCAAGGTCGAGGGCAAGTGGAACGACGACCTGATGAAGCAGGTCAGCCCTCCCGGCCCGATCGGCGGCGGCGACGAAGCTGGGCGCCCTCGAAGCCCGCCCCGATGGCGCACAAGCACTGATCCCCGAGGCGACCGAGCGGCCCGTGCCGCCCGGCGGGCCGCCGTCTCCGCGCCGGAGGCGCGCCATGCTGCTGCGTCCTCAAGACCAAGCTCGCCGCTCAAGGCCGCCTGCTCGCCGCGGCCCGCTGCGCTTTCGCCGCCGCGGGCACGGCTCGGCTCGCTTACCGCTCGCCTGACCCCGTCGCCCGTCGTGCACGTGGCCGCCGGCTCCTTCGCCTACCGGCGTGGCGGGCGACTTCGCCCGCGAAGGACGGCCGGTCAACGCGCCGCGTGCGTCATGGATCGCGTCGCCACGAGCCTCGACCGTCATGAAGTCCCAGGTGAGCGCCGCCGACTACGACCGCTGCGTCGCCGACGGAGCCTGCGAACGCGCGGCTCGGCCGCGAGCCGGGCGCGCCGACCTGCCGGCTGTCGGCGTGAGCTGGCAGGACGCGACCGCCTACGCGAGCTGGCTCTCCGCACAGACGGGCAGGCATTGGCGGCTGCCGACCGACGCCGAATGGGCCTATGCCGCCGGCAGCCGCTTCAAGCGACGACGCCGTGCGCGCGACGACGGCAGCGGACGGCTTCGCCAAGCGCTGGCTCGCCAAGTACGAGCAGGAATCCGACCGCCAGACCGTCGACGGACAAGACGCCGCAGCCCGTTCGGCGCTTCGGCGACAACGAGCGCGGCATCGCCGACCTCTCGGGCAATGTCTGGGAATGGACCGACACCTGCTTCGTGCGCCAGGCGTCGACGCGGCGGGCCAGCCCACCGGCGCGCGCACCGTCAACTGCGGCGTGCGCGTGGTCGAGGGCGCACACCGCAGCTACGTCACCGACTTCATCCGCGACGCCCGCGCCGGCGGCTGCGCCGTCGGCATCCCGCCGGCCAACCTCGGCTTCCGGCTGGTGCGCGACGACACCGGTTCGGTGCGAACATGGCTCGCGCGCTTGAACGCTCGGCTGCGCGCGCTCGCTGCCTGAACCGTGCCGTTTGCGCGCCAGTCCGAGTAGTCAGTGCGGGTCAACGTTTGCTCGTACATTCCAACCCGGACTGTATCCTCTCGCTAACGCTCCTACACATCACGCTCTTGATCTAAATCTACCTATTCCCGTGGCTTGACGATGGCGGAAATCCGATAGGTCAGCGGGCATGGCCACGATCTCCTATGCTTGCCATCGTAATCAGTGAAGTATTCATTTGTAAGTGAAGTTTAGCCTTGCGAGTTGCGGCGCGGCGCCCCGTCTATGCTAGTTACAGCTGTTCCGCCGTGTTCCTATCCGCAGTTACGATCCAATCCTGGAGTTATCTTTGCCTCACGCTCCCCGGCCGCAAACCGACCTGTCCCGGTTCGGACCGCCGGCGCTGGTTCTGAAGGACGTCCGCAAAGCCTTCCTGAAGCCTGCCGTCGACGGTCTGAACCTGACGCTGCGCGCCGGTGAGCTTTATGCGCTGCTTGGAGCGAACGGAGCGGGCAAGACGACCACGCTTCGCATGATCGCCGGACTGATCTATCCCGACAGCGGGTCGATCGAAGTTTTCGGGATCGACGTCAGACGCTTCCCGATCGAGGCAAAGCGCATCATTGCGTGGCTGCCAGACGAGCCGATGCTCTATGACAAGCTTAGCCCTCTCGAATATCTCGAGTTCGTCGCCGGGCTATGGAGCATACCACCCGATGTTGCCCAGAAAAGCTCGAACGAATTGCTCGATATTCTCGGTCTCTGGCCCCATCGGCACGAACGCTGCGAGGGATTTTCGAGGGGCATGAAGCAGAAGGTGGCCCTGGCCGGCGCGCTCGTGCATCAGCCCAGGCTACTGATGCTGGACGAACCGCTCACGGGTCTCGACGCGGCAACGGCCCGGCTGGTGAAAGACCTGTTGAGTGAGCGCGTCAGCCAGGGCGCGACCATCATCCTCACCACTCATATTCTCGAGGTTGCCGAGCGCCTCGCGCACAGGATCGGGATCATCAAGAATGGCCGCTTGATCGCTGAGGGTACGCTGACCGAGTTGCGTGCCGCAGGCGGAGGCGGGCTTCAAACGCTCGAGGACCTGTTCCTTCATCTAACCGGCGCACCCGAGTGAAGCTGAGGCCGGGCACCGTCCGATGGTTCCTGGCGCACGATTTGCGCCAGAGCATTCGCGGCGTCGCCTCGCTATTTGGCGGTCTCTCTAGCATCAAGATCGCGGCGCTGATGGTGGCAGCCGGCGTTTCTGTGCACTTGATGGCGTGGCCGGCTGCGTGGTGGATCGATGACCTTCGAGCCAATGCCGCCGGCGAAGCGCAGATCGAGATGTGGTTCGCCGCCGGTACGGTGATGAGCCTGTCATTGATCGTCGCGCAGTCCATGACCTCTGCGATGCGGTCGTTCTATTCGCGCGGAGACTTCGACCTCCTCCTGTCCTCACCCGTTTCCACACGCGCCGTCCTGACGTCGCGCGCGCTGGCCCTGGCCATGGAAGGCGCTGCGTCCGGAGCCTTCGTGCTGCTGCCGCTAGCCAATATGGGCGTTCTGATGGGACGACCGCACTGGTTCGCGATCTATCCCTGGCTGTGCGCCTCCGCGCTCGTCGGCGCCGCGGTGGGGCTGTCGCTGGCCATGCTGTTCTTCATCACGTTTGGACCACGGCGTGCCCGGGGCTTCTCGCAGGTTGCCGCGACCCTGGTCGGGGCTTCATTCGTCATCACCGCGCAGGTGACGAGCATGCTGCCGGCACGCCTTCGGGACCAATTGACCGATGCGTCGACTCACCCACCTCCTGGTTCATGGCTCGATCACGCGGGGGTGCTCTGGCTTCCCGTCCGCGCGGCATTGGGAGACACGCTGGCACTCCTTTCTTGGTTGCTTTTCGCCGGCGTACTCTTCTCGACAGCGGTGGCTCTGTGCGGGCGACGCATCGCCGACGTGGCTGCATTGGCTTCCGGAAGCCTCCAATCCGGCAACGAGGCCAAGGGCGAGCGGCCCTTCCGAGGTGGCCTCTCCGCAACGCTGGCGGCAAAGGAACGGATGTTGATCTGGCGCGACCCTTGGCTGCTGTCCCAGATCCTACTCCAGATCATCTATACGTTTCCGCTCAGCATCGTGCTTTGGCAATCCGGCGATATGGCGGGATCTGCCGCAAACGCCTTCGCACCTTCGATCGTCATGATCTCAGCACAGCTTTCCGGATCGCTGGCGTGGGTCACGCTGTCAGGTGAGGACGCGCCTGAGTTTCTTGCAACTGCGCCCGTCACGCGCGCGGACATCGAGCGCTTCAAGATCAAGGCGATCGCGCTGCCGGTGGGACTGCTGCTGAGCGTCCCGCTCGTTGGCCTGGCGCTCGCCTCGCCGTGGGGCGCGTTGTGCGCCGCTGTCTCCGCGATTGCAGCAGGCTTGTCGACCGCCCTCGTGAATTTCTGGCGGCAGGCGCCCGCAAAGCGAGGAATGGTTTTGCGGCGTCACTCGCAATCCAAGCTCGTCGGCTTCATCGAACTGTTGCTGATGTTCCTTTGGACCTTCGCCTGTGCGGCAGCGCTCATGGGCACCTGGATAGCTCTTGCGCCAGTCGGGTTAGCTCTGTTCGTCCTTTTCCTCGTGTGCCCCCGATCGGTACGCAGAGCTTAGCTTCAAGTCCGGCCGTCACCTGTGTCCGGTCAACGCTTCACTCCGCCGGCTCCCTCCATCCAGTTCGATGCCTTGTAGTGCTTTCGCGGAAATTCCTCCCAGGAATGGCGTAGGCCTTTTGGCGGGAAGGATTTGTAGGGATGCTTTCGCAACTGGGCGACATCGATGTCGATCCCTAGGCCCGGCGCAGTCGGAAGCTCGGCCCATCCTGCCTCCACCTTGATCGAACTCAGCGCGATCTCGTCGCAGGCGTTGAGCCGGTTGATGAAGCATTCCGCCGTGACGAAATTCGGGATCGTGGCGCAGACATGCACGGTGGCGGCGAGGCCGGCGAGCGTGCTGTTGTTGTTGTGCGGCGCGATGCCTATGGCGTGCGGCTGTGCCATCGCCGCGACTTCCATCAGGGCCGTGATGCCGCCCATGGCGCAAATATCCGGATTGAGAATGTCGGCCGCGCGTTTCTCAAACACAGGCAGGAAATCTTCCTTGGAATAGAGCGTCTCCCCCGTGACGATTGGGATGGGGACGTTCCGGCGAACCTCGGCAACAAGGTCGATATTGTCGGACAGGCAAGGCTCCTCGTACCAGCCGATATCGTATTCGGCGATGCGGCGGCCAATGCGGATGGCATGCGAGGGAGAGAGTCGGCGATGCATCTCGACCAGCAATTCCATGTCGGGCCCCAACGCTTCGCGCATCCGCTTCACGAACTCCACGGCGAAGTCTTCATCCTCCTTGTGGATGTATGTGCGCCATGGCCCTGGAACCGGATCGAACTTGAGCGCCGAATAGCCCAGCGCCTTCACGGCGACCGCTCGCTCGATGATCTCGTCCAGCGTACCCGGTTCGTCGGCCCAGCCATTGGCATAGACGCGAACGCGCTCGCGGGAGGCGCCGCCGAGCAGATTGTAGACGGGCTGGCCAGCCGCCTTTCCCACGATGTCCCAGAGCGCGATCTCGATCGCGCTCCACGCCGAAAGGAAGCCGATCGAAGAACGGCGAATGACGAAATCGTCGAACAGGACCTGCCCGGTATGCCGGATGGAGAATGGACTGCGGCCGATCAGATGGCATGCCATGGCCCGCAGATATTCATCCACGGCCTTCTCCTTCTCGGCGGTGACGTATGCCTCTCCCCAGCCATGCAGCCCGCTATCCGTCTCGATGCGGCAGAACAGCAGGTTCCGCGTCGTGCCCGGATTGAACAGAAAGCTTTCGACACGCGCGATCTTCATCTTGCAATTCCCCTTGGGCCTGATGCGGATGCGGCCTGCGATTTGCCGTGCCCGTCTTAAGGTCGCCGGCTTCAATCATCGGCGCCCGGTCGCAACCCATTCCCTGTACTCTGCCAAGGTCTTCTCACCGGGCGGGTAAAGTCCCGTCACCGGTTCGCCATTCTCGACCCGCTTGCGGACCCAGGCCTCGACGTCTTCCTGCTCGACGCCTTTTCGCGCCAGTTCGTCGGCCATGTGCCGTGGCACGATCACGACGCCATCTGGATCGCCGACGACGATATCTCCGGGTTCGACAAGCACGCCGCCACAGCCGATCCGCACCTGGATGTCGGCGGCGAGCAAGGCTCTATTGCTCGGCGGTGCGGCGACGCCTGACGAGAAGACCGGCAACGTCATTGCCGCAATAGCCTCGCCATCGCGAATTCCACCATCGCAGACGAGACCTGCAACGCCACGTGCGATGAGCCCGGCCACGAGCACGTCGCCGAGACATCCGCATGTGTCATTGCCCATCATGTCCATGACGAGGACGCTCCCGCGCGGAACGCGGTCGTACGTGCCATGGAGATGACTGTTGGGGCTCGCCATGCTCGCGCGGTCCGTCAGGTCCTCTCGGATCGGGACGTAGCGGACGGTGAAGGCGGGTCCGACAAACCGGCTGCGGGACGGCACGAGCGGCCGCACTCCTCGAACCGCGCGGGTGCGCAGCCCGGCGATCTTGATCATAAGGCCGGTCAGCGTGTTCGTGCTGACCCGGCCGAGAAGTTCAAGCGTCTCCGGCGATACCGGCTTATCCATGTTTGCCTCCCTGATGATCGTGCTGGCGCAGTTCCCAGACTTTCTGCGCCCGTTGCCCTTGTCATCAAAGGAATGCCTCTCGACGATGTTTGCAAGCGCTGAACTGGCTTGTAGAGCTTCGCGATAGAGGTGAGAACTCGACGATATTCGATACGAGCATTTGCCGATTCCAAAGCACATCGACTGCGCGTCGGGTCGAGAGCGATCAGTGCTCGCCAGTCGCCCGAGCCATCATCAGGACGGCAGGATGCTGCTGATCTGCGCCGCGGTGTTGATCACTGCAAGGCGAATGTCCTCGACCCGGCCGGACTCGGTTCCGCCCAGGAACGGGATGCTCAGGGCAGCGATCACCGTCCCCTCGTGATCCCGGATCGGCGCGGCGTAGGCGTAGATGCTCGGCGCGCTCTCGCCGCGATCTTGAGCCCAGCCCTGCTTTCGAATTCGTGCGCCCTCCGCCTTGAGGCGCCGCGGGTCGGTGATGGTGCGCGAGGTGAATGCGGGCAGTGGCCGTGCAAGCCATTCAGCTTGCTCGTCTTCGGGCAGGAATGCGAAGAGCAGCTTTCCGGCAGCGCCGGCATTGATCGGCATCTGCTGGCCCGACGTGACGCCGAGCGCATAGGGACGTCGACCCTGCGCCGCTGCAAGCACGAGAACGCCATCGCCGTCGATCACCGAAAGCTTGACGCTGTGCCCGGCCGAGATGGCGACCTCGTCGAGGAAGGGTTGCGCGAGCGCTCCGATATCGAGCTTTGCCGTTCCGGTGGGGACGTGGGCGGCAAGGGTCAGCAGGCGCCTGCCGAGGCGATAGCAGCCGGTCGCGTCCCGTTGGACGACGCCGTGCACCTCGAGTGTGTTGAGCGTGCGGTAAACTGTGCTGCGGGGCAGCGAAAGACTGCCCGTCAGCGCCTTGATCGAGGCGCCGTCCCGTTGGGCTTCGAGAGCCGCCAGCACTCGCCATCATCCGATCGATTGCAGGAATTGTGTGCTGGCTCACCACGGCAGGAGCCGTTCCGCGGTTCGATGCCCGGGGTTTTCTCATTGACTCGTAATTCCGCACGTTCGTAAGATGATGCAAATCTGAATAGCATCAGTTCATATTTGAACACAACATGCAAGCGCAAGCAGGCGAACTGCTGCGCGGCGGGAGGAAAGGTCGATGCTGACGGTTTCGTCGATCGCTCACGTGGCTATCCGGGTGAAGGATGTCGCGCGTATCCTCGACTTCTATGTCGGCAAGCTTGGAATGCGCGAGATGATGCGGCTCGACAGGGATGGCCGGCTGTGGCTGCTGTATCTGCGGATCACTGACAGTCAGTTCCTCGAGATATTCCCGGAAGGTGTTGGCGAACGCGCTGCAGAGCGGGAGGCCGTCGGATTCAACCACCTCTGTCTCGAAGTCGCCGACCTCGACGTCGCCTTGCAGGAATTGGAGGCGGCCGGAGTTCCGCTGGCGCGCGGCAAGCAGATGGGCGCTGACGGCAACTGGCAGGCCTGGATCGAGGATCCCGAAGGCCACCGGATCGAACTGATGCAGATGATGCCCGATAGCCTGCAAGCCAAGGCCATCGCCCGCATGGCGGCTGGCGACTAGGGTTCAGCGATGAAGGTCACGCGCCTGGAAACCTTCGTCGCCGACGTTCTGCACCTGATCCCTGTCGCACCGCATCATCCTGTGGGCCCGGTCATGAACGCGATGACCCTGCACACCGCTCTGGCGATTCCAAGCTTCTCGGTCTTCGAGAATGTCTGCGTCGATGTTCCCTGGCGCAAGGAACTGGTGAGCGAAACGCTCTTCTTTGCAGACGGGCACCTCCTCGCACCCACCGCGCCGGGCGTCGCTGTTCGTCGGCGGTCTCACCGCAGGCGCCACAAAGGGATAATTCAGACATGACCGACGCAATCCCGAAGCTCGGGCTGGGAACCTATGGTCGCACGGGCGATGCCGGAACGGCCGCCATCCTGAACGCGCTCGAGATCGGCTACCGCCATCTCGACACGGCGCAGAGCTACGACACCGAAAGCCGGGTCGGTGAGGCCGCGCGGCGGAGCGGGCTACCGCGCGCGGACCTTTTCATCACCACCAAAGTGGCCGATACGCGCCTGGACAAGTCGCAGTTCATGGACAGCGTCGAGCGCAGCATCGAGACGATCGGGCTGGGTCCGGTCGACCTGCTCTTGATCCACTGGCCGAGCCAAAACGATGCCGTACCCCTTGAGGATTACGTCCTCGCGCTTGCCGATGCGCAACGTCGCGGTCACGCCCGCCTCATCGGCGTCTCGAACTTTCCAATCGCGCATCTGAAGCGGGCTGAGCAGTTGCTCGGACCGGGCGCGATCGCAACGAACCAGGTCGAAATTCACCCCTACCTGCAGTCGCCGAAGCTCGTGTCCTACGCTCGATCGATCGGGCTCACGCTCACCGCGTACCAACCGCTGTGCAAGGGCGAGGTCGCGTCGGATCCCTTGCTGCAGCGCATCGGCGAAAAGCACGGTGTCCCGGCGTCCGCTGTCGCTCTCGCCTTCCTGATGGCGGAAGGGCACGTCGTGATACCCGCGTCCTCGAGCGATGGCAATCTGCGGGGCAACTGGCAGGCGCAGCGCGTCGTCCTCGACCGGGACGACATGGCTGCGATCTCCAAGCTCGATCGGAACTATCGCCGCATCAATCCCGCGAAGTCTCCGGCCTGGGACGACTGAAGAGGCAAAGCCAAAGGAAGGGAGGCTAGCCCGTTCGCGGCGGCATGACGTCGGCGGCAAGCTCAGCTCATTTTGGCGACCACGATCAAGCGCTTCACTTCGCCCCTGAGATAGGCCTGCAGGAACTTATCGTAGTTGCGGATGGAGATGCATCCGTTGGAATCGCCCTTGGGGCCGAGCATGAAGGTATGCGCGAGCAGGCCGTCGCGGCCATGGATCGCGGCGCTGCCGCCCACCGGGTTGAGGCGGATCGCCCGCACGCCGTGGAACAGCGACTCCCTCAACGTGAGGTCATAGACGTGCGGCGGCGTTGCTCCACGCATCCGTTCGTGGACGAAACGCGGGTCGTCCAATCGATCACCAAGTCCGGAATGAGCTTCCAGCTTCTCGCCGTTCGGCATGTAGACTGTTTGCGAAGTGATGTCGTAGACGGCCGCCAACTGAGCCCCATCAAGCTTGGGCGTAGGGCTCAGTCGCTGGCCCCGGGCATTGTCGATGATGGCGTCCTGCGGAGCGGCATAGGCGAGGGCCGGGGTGGCTGGTTGCTGTTGTCCGAAGATCTTTTCCAGGAATGACCTGTTGTCCTGCGGCACGGCCAGAGCCGAAGCCGCTATCCGGGCAGGGCGTCGCGAGACCGCGGCGTCCGCGAACTCGGGGCCTCTCGGTGAGCTTGGGAGCCTGCTGTGCCTCCACAGCACGGGGCGTAGTGACTGGCGTCGCCTCTGCCAACGCTGGCCATTCCAAAGGTGCCGCGACTGCCGGTACGCCATCGAGTTCGGCAATGCGGATCTGAGGCTCGGACAAAGCAGCGGATGCGGTCACAGCTGGCCGCCATTCCGCGCTCAAGGGCGAACTTTGGTGCAGAGGTACCGGCGCAGCGCCAATGGCAAAGCCCGGATCGAGCAATGCGACATAGGACCCTGCCGGGACGGCCTCGGCCGGCGGCACGGGCGACGAAGCGACTGTGTCGGGACGCTCGGTTGGCGATGACCGCCATTCCCATGCCGACCAGCCGCACCAAAGGGCGAACGTTAGGGTGAGAGAGGACACCGTGAGCCGCCGAATGGCGCGTAGCTGCCGATGCCTGCGATACCGCAATAGTATGCGGGCTGTTCCTGCGGTTCTATCACTCATACGCAAACTCTCGGCTACGCCACCTGCTTCCTGCCGCGAAACACCCTGGGATCACCTAGCTGGCCGGCTGATTGGAACTGAGCCGGACCAGTGGTTCCCCGCAGGTAGGACGGTCGGAAGCCACCACGTCGATGTGGAGCCGATCATGCGTGCGCTTGGTTAATCGCGAATAAACCAAGAATGATTTTCTGGATAATTGACGGAGCCGGTCCCCAGTTGGGGCTAGGCTTGCGCCAGCACGGCCGGCAATGCTTCGGCGAAGCGCTCTATTTCCGCTTCGGTATTGTAATGGACAAGGGAAACCCGGATCGCCCCCCGATCCATGCTGAGACCCAGCCGCCCCATAAGGCGAGGCGCATACATGTGTCCGTCGCGGATGCCGATCTGAGCCCTTCCCATCGCGTCGGCGACGAGGGCGGGGTGTTTGCCGGGGAAATTGAAGCACACCGTGGGAACGCGATCGGCAACCGCTTCTAAATCGGCAATGCCGTAGATCGTCGCCCCCGCATCGTGAAGGGTCGCCAGCAGCTTGTGCGCGAGAACCTGTTCCCGCGCCCGGATCGCGTCCATGGCCGCGACGATATCGGCGCGCCTGTCATCGCCATTGCCGCCGCCGATATGCCGCCCAAGACCTTCGAGGTACCGCACCGCAGCGTCCATGCCGGCCACGTTCTCGTAGACGAACGTGCCGGCCTCGATCTTGTAGGGAGGACGGTCAGGGATAAAACCTTCGCGGAAGGTCGGCAGACGCTGCAGCGCCTCGTACCGTCCCCACAAGAAGCCCATATGCGGGGCAAAGACCTTATAGCCCGAGCAGACGAGGTAGTCGCAATCCCACTTTCTCACGTCGACGGCCGCGTGCGGCGTATAATGGACACAGTCGACGAAAACCTCGGCGCCGGCTTCGTGAGCGAGCCGGGATACAGCGGCAATATCGACCAGTGTCCCGATCGCATGCGCTGCCGCCGCACAGGCCACGAGCCGTGTTCGTTCGGACAGCAAAGGTGCGAGATCGTCGACATTGAGCCTGCCGTCTGCGCGCATTTTCCAGACGCGAATTTCGGCTCCCATCGGTTCCAACGCCGACCACGTCGCGATATTGGCGTCGTGGTCCATGTCAGTCACGATGATCTCGTTACGCACCGACAAATTCTGGCCAATGCCAAGGCTGACGAGCCGAATGAACGACGTCGCATTCAGGCCAAATGAGATCTCGTCCGGTTGGTAGGCATTGATCAGGAGCCCTACCGTTGCTCTTGCTTCGGCTACAGCAAGGTCGACAGCGCGGCTCTTGGCATAGGGGCCGCCGCGCTGGACATTATGATCCACGAGGTGGTGGATCACGGCATCGAGAACCATGCGCGGGATCTGCGCGCCTGCCGCATTGTCGAAGAAGATGAAATCGCCAGCTTGTTCGAGCGCCGGAAACTGATCGCGGACGAACTCGACCGGAAAGGGCACTGCCGGGGCCGAAGATGCTGGCTTGCCTGTCATGAGCGTGTCCTCGGTGTTCTGCCGTGAGATTTCGTAGGTGATTATCAGGAGCCGAGAGTTGCGGCTTCGATCAGTAGCCCCGGTCCCGCTCAAACAGATTACGCAGCGGCTTTCCATCGCGATAGCGCGCCAGGTTATCGAGGAAGAGGTCGACAATCCGACTGTTCTCCGCATGAACGGTGCTCGCTGAATGGGGCGAGAAAATCACGTTTGGCAGGGTCCAGAGCGGATTGTCCTGGGGCAGGGGCTCCGTGGCGAAGACGTCGAGGGCTGCGCCCTTCAAGTGTCCGTTCGTGAGCGCGGCGATAAGGGCGGGCTCATCGATCACGCCGCCGCGCGCGATATTGACGAGGACCGCCCCGTTTTTGAGAGCCGCAACTTCGCGAGCGCCGATCAGCAATTTGGTTTCCGGCGTCAGAGGGCAGGCCAGGACGAGCGCATCGACGTCCGGCAGGGCGCTTCGAATTTCGCCCTGGTCCACCCACCGCGTCACGCCATCGGGCAGTTCCCCACCCGGGCGTCGCCGCGTGCCCCAGACGTCCATCCCGAACGATGCGCATTGTCGAGCGACCTCGCGCCCCACCGCACCAAGCCCGACGACGAGCACGCGCTTACCATCGAGCCCTTCGACGGTGTAGCGCTCCCAATGCTTCCGGCTCTTCATGTCTTCGAGCTGGGGCACGTCGCGGAAGAAATAGAGCAGCCCAAGGAGCGTGAATTCCGTCAGGGGCCGCGAATGAACTCCAGCCGCCGTCGTGAACACGATAGCGGACTTGTCCAGGCCGGTTCGCTTCAGGAACTCGCCGATGCCGGAGCTGGTGGCCTGAACCCAGCGCAGGCGAGGGGCTGTAACTGGCAGCTCTGCCGCTCCGCCGCGATCGAAATCGAAAAGGATGTCCGCCGTGCGCAGATGGGTCGCCCAGCGTTCGCGCTGCTCAGTCGTGAGCGTACGGGGTATTCCGACATGGTCGGCGACATAACGGGGAATGCCGACCAACTCGGGCTCATGGATCACGTTGAACTGCCCGGGCGCGAACGCGCGGATACGCGCAACGTGCTCGTCTTCGAGCGGGGAGGCGATCAGGATCGTCAGGGGCGCGGCGTTGTTCGTCATGGGCAATCCTTGCGCCAGATGTTGTGCGATCGAAGCTGCACTAGGAGTACAGGCCTTTGATGCGGTCTGGCCATATCCGTATTGTGAGTGCAGGGCCGCTATGCCGCACTGGCTCACATGCACAGGCGACAGCCGATGAACTCCACCGTCCAGTTGCGAGCGGGCAAGCAAGGGCTGGATCGCATACGTCTCTTCTGCGCGACGCGGCACGGCACGATTGTCAGGTTTAGCTGGGCGCGAATTGGCTGACAGCCTTCCCGACCGGTCCGCTCCACGCGTGGTGTCCATCGAGCTGCAACCTTGCCTTAGTTTGAACACTAATGCCTGCAATAAGGATTTCGTGCTGCACATCCCGGCTCTGCCGTGCGGGTGTGCTTCCCCGGCCTTTCGTCCGACCACGGATGTAATGGCGAGGTGATTGACCGGGTCGCACATGGGAAGCCGCCGAGGGAAGCCTCTGGCGGCTTTTTCGTGTCTGGCGCGAACATTGCAAGCCTCTAGCCACCACTTGGCTGATTTTTCATCATCCGCGCCTCACGTTCATCCAACTTTCCGGTGGTTCATCCCGTGCGGCTCCACCTACAGTCCTGCAACTTGGGGAAGCTGTATGCAATTCTTGCACGTTGCCGATTTGCACTATTCATTGCCGCAACTTGACTGGCTGGCGGAGATTTCGCCACGTTTCGAAGTTGTCGTACTCGGTGGCGACGTCCTGGACCTGGGGTCACGGGTGGACTTCGACGCACAAATCACGGTCGCCCAGAAATACGTCCGGCGAATTTCGGCACGGACCAAGCTCGTCCTGTGCTCGGGAAACCACGATCTCAATTCGCTCGGAAGCGAAGGCGAAAAAGTTGCGGCGTGGCTGACCGACCTCCACGGAGACGGTGTTGTCGTCGACGGTGGAAGCGTTTTGGTCGGCGATACTCTCTTTACTGTGTGCCCGTGGTGGGACGGGCCGCAGACGCAGAATGCTTTGGCAACTCAGTTGGCGAAGGATTCGCTCCGGCGGCCGGCGCGCTGGGTTTGGGCCAATCATTCGCCGCCGCAATCCTCGCCCACGAGTTGGACCGGCACGCGCTCGATGGGTGACCCCGAACTCAATTCGTGGATCGCGACCTACAATCCCGACATCGTTTTGTCGGGGCACGTCCATCAGTCACCGTTTATCAGGAACGGCACCTGGGCGGACAAGATCGGAAATACCTGGGTCTTCAACCCCGGACACCAGTATGGAGCGCCGCCTGCACACGTCGTGTTCGACACGGATGCTGGGGAAGCTCTTTGGATATCGGCCATGGGCGCGCAGACGGTGAAGCTCAATCAGGAGATCGAGCGGCCCATTCCTCCGCTCACCGCCTTGCCAGAATGGTTCATGGCAAGCGTGGGTCGCGATCCGAGCCTGGCTTGAGTTCGCGACGCTGCTGCTGAAAGATCAGGCTTTCCAGGACTTCGCCGACCATCTCGAGGTGATTATTCTGTCCGGCGAACTGGCGCTTGAGGTCGACCAGATACGTCGTGGCGGAGTTGAGCCGCTTGGCCAGGGTCCGCATCATAAGAAAGCCCGCGCCGGGGTTCTCCTTCAGAAAAGTCTCGCCGTCCTCGATCACATAGATCTCGACCGGTCCGACGGCCTTTGCCGTCGCGGTGTGCGGCTCGTCCAGCATAATGGACATTTCGCCGAGAACCGAGCCTGGCTCGTTCAAGAGGGTTACATGCGTCGCGCCGCGTAGAATCTCGATCTTGCCCTTGGCGAGAACGAGGAGGCGGCCCGTACGCTTTCCTTCCGTCAGAAGTTCAGTGCCCGGCTCAACGATGCTCAATGGCATGTCGCTGCAAAAATCGAGTAATGATGCCATCTGGACCTCCACCGGGGGAGACTATATTAGCGAATTGCGCGCCACAACTCCCGAAGGTGAAAGAAGCACATGGGAAGCGAAGACGCTCCATTTAGCGTTAATGCCAGATTCGGTCCACGTCGTTGTAAAAAATTTCGATCCTGCCACAATCGTACAAAGTATAGCTATCCGAAAGATCTCTCCTTCGACGCAAGCTATTCCGGAAGTTGAAACCAGCCAGCTTGGAACTCGACGCATTCCGAGCATAGCGTATCGTGAGCCGATCACAGTGGCTGATCGGCCCGACCCTGGAGTGACCATGGCCTCGCCCGCGATGAAGCTGTCCCCCGACGATATCAGGGGAATCGTCGGAATCATTCCAACGCCGGCCACGCCCGACGCCGACCACTGGTCCTGCGAAAATTCAGTCGATCTCGAAGAGACGGCCCGGATGGTGTCGAGGATCGTCGACGGCGGCGTGAAGATCCTGATGACGAACGGCAGCTTTGGCGAAGGCGCGACGCTGACCTGGCAGGAGCATCAGGATTTCACGGCCTGCGTGGCCAATACCCTGGATGGACGCGGCTTGCTTTTTGCCGGAGTGACGACCCTCAATACGCGCGACACGATCATGCGCGCACGCGGGTTGATGCGGCTCGGAGCGGACGGGTTGTTTCTGGGTCGGCCGATGTGGATGGCACTCGATGCACCGGGCATCATCCGCTACTACCAGGACATTGCCGAGGCGCTGCCCGGCGTGCCGACGATCGTCTACGACAACCATCTCGCATTCAAAGGCAAAATTTCCACGGACGCCTATTCGGCGCTGAGCCGGATCCGCGAGATCATAGCCACGAAGCACATTGGCGGCCCTGCGATGGCGGACGATCTGAAAGCCGTCGATGGACGCATGCGTGTGCTGCCGATCGACGCGAATTGGGCGGCGTTCGCGCGGCAGTTTCCCGATGACGCGCTTGCGTGCTGGACGGGGAACGCGGCGGACGGAACGGAGCCGCTTGCCGCTCTCGCGCGCGCTATCGAGGCAAGGGATTGGACGCTGGCGGACAGGATCTGCGAACGCATGGCGTGGGCGCAGGCGCCGATGTTTCCTGGCGGAAAACTGGAGAATTTCGTCGATTACAACATACCGATCGCCCATGCCCGGCTGGAAGGGTCCGGCCTCGTGAAGTCGGGTCCACCCCGGCCGCCTTACCTCTTTGCGCCGGAAGGCCATTTGGCCGGCGGACGTGAAACGGGCCGGCGCTGGGCGTCCCTTCGCTATGAGTTCTGATGACAAGACGCGGAGGCAGTGCTGATAGCGCTGCGGACGGATGCACCCGATCCTCTCTGGGCGCATGGTTGTCAATCGAAGGCCCAACGTGTTCATATCGAGATACAACCTGCGGAGGTAGGCACGTAGTCGGCCGCCGTTTGGCACAGCGATTGGTGTCGTCTTCCATATCAAAGTGGTTGCCCAGTCAGACCTTGATCGACGCAAGACACGGGAGACTGCCGAATGCCGGAGCAGAAGCTCATCACTGTCATTGGTGCAACCGGTGCCCAGGGAGGCGGCCTTGCGCGCGCCATTCTGGCGGATGCCAATGGGCCATTCAGGCTTCGCGCAGTGACGCGAAATCCCGCCTCGGATAAGGCCCAGGCGCTCGCCGCGGCCGGGGCCGAGGTCGTAGCCGGTGACGCGGACGATCCCGGCAGCCTCGATCGCGCTTTCGCGGGATCGCACGGCGTATTCTGCGTGACGAACTTCTGGGAGCATTTCTCGCCCGAGCGGGAAATCGTCCAGGCCGGCGCGATGGCGAACGCCGCCAAGAGGGCAGGCGCTTCCCACGTCATCTGGTCCACGCTGGAGGATAGCCGCACGCGCGTGCCCCTGAGCGACACCCGGCTACCCACCTTGATGGGCAAGTACAAGGTGCCGCACTTCGATGCGAAGGCCGAAGCGGACCGGCTGTTCGCAGACGCCGGCACGCCGACGACCTATCTGCTGGCAGCCTTCTATTGGGAGAACTTCATCTATTTCGGAATGGGTCCGCGCAAGGGTCAGGACGGCGAACTGGTCCTCGTCCTGCCGCTCGGTGGCGGCAAGCTGCCCGGTATTGCCGCGGAGGACATCGGCCGCTGCGCCTATGGCGTCTTCAAGCGTGGCGCCGAGACGGCCGGTCAACGGATCGGCATTGCCGGCGAGACGCTGAGCGGCCCGGAAATGGCTGCCGGCTTCAGCAAGGCGCTCGGACAGAAGGTCGGGTTCTACGATATGCCGTTCGACGACTATCGCGCCCTTGGCTTCCCGGGAGCCGACGACCTCGGGAACATGTTCCACTTCCAGGCGCTCTTCAACGAGGAATTCTGCAAAAGCCGAGACGTCGCGCTCTCGCGCGCGCTCAATCCGGACCTGCTATCCTTCGATGCCTGGCTCGCCCAGAACAAGGCTCGAATTCCGTCAGGCTGACCTCACATCGCGGCAGGGACACTCTTGGAGGCGTCATGTATCGGCTGATCATACTTCTCGGATTGTTCTCGATTGCGGGCCCCGCCGCGGCGCAGGACGTCGGCAATCCCGCAACCGGTCGTGAGTTGGCCACCCAATGGTGCTCGGATTGTCATGACGTGGGGCCTTCGGGCCAAGGCGCGCGCGGCCGGGCTCCGGCGCTCGCGGAGGTCGCGCGCATGCAGTCGGCAACTGCCCTGTCGCTCTCGGTGTTCCTGCGCACCTCGCATCCCAGCATGCCCAACGTCATGTTGTCGCCCGCCCAGAGCGATGACATCGTGGCTTACATCCTGAGCCTCAAGGGCGCGCGATAACGTAACTGTACGTCTTCGCGACGGACCGCATGCCATCAGGTCTTGACCGGATCTCCCGAAGCACTGGTCACATTCCGGAACAGATGCCGGAGTTTTGCGGTCACCGCTTCAGGCAGTGGACCCTTCTGCAGGGCGCGAACATTGGCCTCAAGATGGTCGACATTTCCGGTGCCGGTCAGTACGACGTCGATGCCCGGGCTGTGCCTGCAAAAGCGATAGGCTGCTTCGCTCAGCGTCGAGGCGTCGCTTTCGGCGAGAACGAAGCCAAGTGGATCGGCGGCATCGAAATCCTCGCGGGCTATTTCTCCCTTCGCCACGAGATCGCTGACCAGCGCAGATGCAGCCTCCGGGCTCGCCAGCGCGCCCCGGACCGCAAACATGCAGAGGGTTCCCACCCCGCGTTTGCGCGTCTCGGGCAAGACATGACGGGCCGCGGTCTGGTTGGCGAAATTGTAGCCGATCATCATGACGGGCCAGAGATCGTCGGCCAGGGCCGCTTCCACCATCTTGTGCCCGCTTTCTGCTCCGAAGCGCTCCGTGATACCCGCAAAGCCGATCACGCCGTCTTGCCGCAGCTTTTCCAGCGCGGGCCAAAGCACGTCGCGGCAGTGCCCGTACTGCGCCAACGCGACGCCGTGGAGATGCATGATCTCGACGTGGTCGACATCGAGCCGCTTCAGGCAGGCGTGAACGCGCCTTGTGAGTTCCTCGGCATCAACCAGACTGTGCTTGTCCTCGGGTGAATCCGACTGCGTGATCGATACCTTCGTGGAGATGACGACCTCGCTGCGACGGCCCTTGATGGCTTCGCCGACGATGGCCTCGGTGCCATAGGCGGTCGCCGTATCGATCATCGTGATCCCGAGATCGAGCGCCTTCCTGACGAGTGCGACCGAACTGGCGGCACTTGCGCCCTGCCTTTGGCCGAGCCTGCTATGGCCGCCTGCGCCAAGGGCAGCCACACTGACGTTCAGGCCTGTTCGTCCGAGCGTTACCATATCCATCGGGGTTTCTTTCGGGGGTTGGGACGGCCATCGCGTCGAAGGCTCGTATCGCGTCGAAGGCTCGGGGCTGCGATTATCGCCGGATCGGGCGCGCCGCCAAGCGCGGGCAGGGCATGGCTCCCCTGTCATTCCCATCGCGTTCAGGACGCCGCGTCCGCAACTCAGCGGATACCGTTCGACAGGTTTTTGTCTAGGGTTGTTGCATCCGGACAGTCCGGGGCAATGAGGGTCAGATGAAGAACCGGATCAGCGCGGCCGTCGCGGAACTGAAATCGGCACTTGCAGAGGCAGGGATCGAAGGCTGCGGCATTCGCCTGTTCGATCTCGATGACGGTGAGATGCTGCGCTACGTCATGGGAGAAATGCCGGTATTCGCGATCCCTCCAGTCGCTGCGGAACCGGCCGCCTTCGGCACGAGCATCTCCGGCGTAGGCGTGATGTGGGTGAACGAGCGCAAGCAAAAAGCGCCGGTTTCCGAAATCAGGACAAACCGAAAACCTCGAGCGTCACGCTAAATGGCGAGGATCTCGTGCTGACCCCCACATGTCCCGCATGTCCCAAACGGGGCCGGCGAGGCGATCATCCAAGCGGTCCCGCAATGCCGGCAACCAAACATCGCGGGAACGAGACGCTTGATGGGGTCGTAGGTCGGCATCACCATCACTGAGAATGTAAGATCTGCAGGCAGGCTATCCCGATCGAAATCCTGGAACGTGCGACCGTCATTGATGGCATCGACAACCTGAATCGCGGCCATGGCGTGATCTCCCGGATGTCGTGATCTCCCGGATGTGCGTGAACTCCCGGATTTGAATGAGCCGCCCGCGCCCTGCGTTTCCGGCCCATTCCATTCGTGATCAACTTTGGGGGCGCGGCAGTGCATTATCGCACAACCCGCAGCGCCGGGCATCCGCACCGGACGAAAATGGCAGCAAAGCGCATCGTGGAATTTGTTTGACGGCGGTCGTGATCTGGCTGATGTGCTGACGGCTCGCGTCAGCACAGGCGCTGCAACATCCATTCCGGACGAATACTCGATGATCCCCTGGTCTCTGCTTGCGACGGCTAAGGTGCCGGGTGATGAAAACGAGCTCCGGCTGCTGCGGCGTGGGCAGGAGTTCGCGATCCGGCTCGGGCATAACGATCTGATGAACAGCCGGCTGAGCGCGTCCGAGGAGGCGCTTGCGACGGCTGTCTGCCCCCGGCTCGGGCCACGCCCGCGGATCCTGATCGGCGGTCTGGGCATGGGATTTACGCTTCGCGCCGCGCTGGCCGTTCTGGGCATGGAAGCACGAGTGGTCGTCGCCGAGCTCGTGCCCGAGATTGTCGCCTGGGCGAGAGGCCCGATGGCCGAACTCTTCGGGACGAGCATGACGGATCCACGCGTGTCGATCGTCGAGACCGACGTTTCGGATGCCATCAGGGCGAAGCCGTCCGCGTACGACGCCATCCTGCTCGACGTCGACAACGGCCCGGATGGCCTTACGCGGAAGGCGAATGATCGGATTTACGGCTTGCAGGGGCTTGCCGAAGCACGCTCCGCCTTGGCTCCGGGCGGCGTATTGGCCGTATGGTCTTCGGGTCCGGATGCAGCCTTCGCCTCAAGGCTGCGGCGCAGCGGATTCGAAGTCGAGGAAATCAAGGTCCGCGCGCACCGCGGCCGTTCCGGCGCCAAGCACGTGATCTGGATCGCAACGCGGCCGAAGCGCTAGGGCCTGACGCCGAAAATACAGGCGAGAAGGGCGTGGCGGCCCCAGTCATGACCGCGCTACAACAACGCCGGATCGCGAAGCGTCTCAGCAAGGCAGGATCGGGTTTCATGGATTTCAGGCATTGGGCGCACAAGGCCGCCGACTGGTCTGCCGACTATCTCGACAAGGTGCGAAGCCTTCCGGTGCGGGCGCAGACAAAGCCGGGGTCGATCCATGCGGCCCTCCCGGCTTCTCCACCAGAAGTCAGCGAGCCGATGGAGGCGATCTTCGCGGACCTCGACAGCCTTATCCTGCCAGGCATGACGCATTGGCAGCATCCCAGGTTCTTCGCCTACTTTCCGGCCAATTCCAGCCCGCCTTCCGTCGTGGCCGAATATGTCACGGCGGCCATGGCCGCGCAGTGCATGCTCTGGCAGACATCGCCGGCCGCGACCGAGCTCGAAGCCAGGATGATAGACTGGCTGCGCCAGATGGTGGGCCTGCCGGCCTCGTTCACGGGCGTCATCCAGGACTCGGCGACGTCGGCGACATTCGCCGCAATCCTGACGGCGCGCGAGAAGGTGCTGGGGTTCACCGGAAATACTGCGGGGCTGGCGAGCCAGCCTCAGTTGCGGATCTACGCGTCAGCCCAAACTCATTCGTCGGTCGACAAGGCCGTTCGGATGTCCGGCATCGGGGCGGACAACCTCGTCAAGGTTGCGACATCGGGCGGCCCCGACTACGCGATGGACGTCGCCGGATTGGAGCGCGCCATCGTGGCGGACAAAGCGAACGGGATGCTCCCTGCTGCCGTCGTCGCGTGTCTCGGCGGAACCTCGATCGGAGCTTGCGACAACATCGCCGCCATTGTCGCCGTGGCGCGCAGGCACGGCCTATACGTGCATGTCGATGCGGCCTGGGCCGGCGCGGCGATGATCTGTCCCGAGTTCCGCGACATGATGCAAGGGGTGGAGGGCGCGGACAGTTTCGTCTTCAATCCCCACAAATGGCTCTTCACCAATTTCGATTGCACTGCCCACTTCGTGCGGGATCCTGCATCCCTCACCGCGACGCTGGGCTTGAAACCGGCCTACTTGCGCACGCTTGGGCAGGGGAGGGCGCGATCCCAGGCGTCACCGATTATAACGAGTGGTCCGTCCCGCTCGGCCGCCGGTTCCGCGCCCTGAAGCTCTGGTTCGTGATCCGCAGCTACGGTGTCGAGGCGTTGCGCGCCAAGATCCGGCAGCATGTGGCCTGGTCACAGGAGTTGGCCGCCGAACTGGCCGCCGATCCGGAATTCGAACTCGTCACGCGGCCGGTCCTTTCGCTCTTCACGTTCAGAGCCGTTCCATCGGTTCTGCGCGGAGCATCGACTGAAACGATCGATGCCTTCAACGAGAAGCTCGTGAAGACGATCAATGACGACGGTCGCATCTACATTACGCAGACCATCCATGAGGGCCAGTTCGTCATCCGGTTCCAGGTGGGTCAAACGGAGACGACACGGGATGATGTAATGATGGCGGGCGATGTCATCCGCGAACTGGCGAATAGGCTGGCTGCACAAGAAAAGGCGGCGTGAAGCGGAATCCGCCGCTGCTCAGCTTTCGCTCCAGCGGAGACTGCGCCATCATGCCTCGCGAAAGGACCCGCCGGCCATGCACCTGCTGAGTTGGACTGTGATCCACCTGATTGTCGCGGGCGGCTTTGCCGCGCTGCTGACTTTCATGGCGGCACGCAGCTCCGGTCGGATGTTCGTCTTGGCGATGGCATATGGGTTTGGCTTGGTCGGCACGCTTGTCGTCACATGCTTGTTCAAGATGATCTTCGACCAGAGCTTCGCATTTGATCTGGCCGCCTATATGCCCATTCTCACGACGAGCCTGCTCGCTGCTCTGTTCGGTGCCGCCGCGGGCCTCTGGTGGGCACGCGAATATCGCCGCGAAACCTGATCCGACGCCGCAGCCATAACCACGTCAAGTTGCGGTTGCTTCCCGTCACCACACGACCGAGGACTGCTCGATGACACTGACGATCTACGGCGTATACCGCTCCCGCGCCACGCGAAACATCTGGCTCTCGCTCGAGCTTGGCATACCGTTCGTGCACGTCCCGGTGATCCAGGCCTATCGGCTTGCCGATCCCGATGCGCCAGGCGCGCCGCTGAATACGGGCAGCCCCGAGTTCCTGGAGGTGAACCCGAACGGCCGTATCCCATGCATCGACGATGATGGCTTCCGGCTCCATGAGTCCCTGGCCATCAATCTGTATCTGGCGCGAAAGCATGGCGGGCCGCTCGCGCCGGCAAATGTCCAGGAGGAAGGCCTCGCCGCGATGTGGGCCCTATGGGCCGCCACCGAATGCGAGCCGCACAGCATCAACGTGCTCTATCACCGCGCCGCCAAGCCTCCGGAAGAGCGCGATGCCGCAGTGGCGGACATGGCGGTCGAGGCCCTTCGCAAGCCCTTCGCGGTGCTCGACAAGGCGCTAGCCAAGGACGGCTTCATCATGGGCGGCCGCTTCACGGTCGCGGATATCAACACGTCCGAGGTCGTTCGCTACGCATTGCCCGCGCCCGAACTGTTTGCTGACGCGCCGAACGTGAAAGCCTGGCTTGCAGCCTGCCACGCGCGCCCCGCCTGGAAGGAGATGATGCGCAGCGCGAGGGCGAGCCTGCATAGGCCTATTCGTTTCGCCTGACATCCGGAACGATCACGACCGTCTGGCGTTCATCCAGCTTCAGCGGTACGCGAGGGTTATGCCATGACCGGACAGAAGGGCGGCAAGGATGACAGAGCGGGCGAGCAGCCCGAGTCGCTGACCACCTTCGAAAAGGCAGCACGTTCCGGCGGCAAGAAGCCTGCCGACCAGGGCCTGACCGCGACGCCGGAGACGGCGTCGCGGCCGGATAGCACCGCGCGCAAGGCCGAAACGGCCACGAAAGTTCTGCAGGCAGGCGTTGAGAAAAACCCGGCAAGGCGACCGACGCCGTTCAGAAAAGCCGCGATCCGCGCATTCCCAAATAGCGGACCGGCCAACGTCATCGCCGCGTTGCCCTTCGATCGTTCGACGAAATTTCGGGCATGATGCACGGCGAACGCCGGTGCCTTGTTTAAGTGCGCTGCGTTCGGCGCGCGTCATCGAGGAACTGCGTCGCAATCATGGCGAAATAGTTTACGCTGGTCCCCGACACGGACCGCCGCCAAATCGGATGGCCTTTCCCGCAATTGTCTGCATTGGTTTCGCCGGCGAAGAGCAGAATCACGCGTGGAGTTGCCGACTTATCCACAGCGCACGTCGATTCCCGTACCCCTATTATTCAGAACCATAGCCAAATACTGCATACCCTCCTGCACTTCCATTGCCATTTCGGCTTGATACAAGTCATCATCGAGTACATTATAGAATACACTCTATGTCCATAAGTCACTGGGGTGTATGAATGTGTCCAAATTTCATTAGTAGAAAGCAACTACATACAATAATGTCGTCATTTTTGCCATGATGTATGGCGATATATGTCACGTCACATTCTGTCCTCATTTCGGACATTGCTTGCCCGCCGCCAAATACTTCAAACGGCTGCCTGAACAAAGGGAAAGCAATGCCGGTTACAAATTCCAACGCATCACTCCTATTTTCCGATGATTTCTCTGGAAATTCTCTGGATCCACAATGGGGAACCGCTTTCTGGTGGGGCGGCAGAACACTGCCTGCCAACGGAGAAAAGCAAATCTATCTCGACGACAACTCGACCCAGATTGGTGGGAAGACGATCGGAATTGATCCGTACAAGGTAGCCGATGGCGCGCTGACCTTCAGAGCTGAACGGACCCCTGCCGACCTCTCGATGAACTTGGGGCAACATACACATCGGGTATGGTCAACACGCACGACAGTTTCAGCTTCAAGTTCGGCTACATGGAAGTTCGCGCCCAGTTGCCGGAAGGCAAAGGGCTCTGGCCGGCTCTCTGGCTGCTCCGGAACAATTCCGGGAAGTTGGGCGAAATCGATCTGCTTGAGATGCTGGGCGACCAGACCGACTACCTCTACTCGACGATCCATCACTCTGGGGTGAAGGAAAAGATCGTTCGGTCAGACGTACCTGATCTGTCGAGTGGCTTTCATACCTTCGGGCTCGACTGGCAGTCCGACAAGACGTCGGTCTATGTCGATGGAAAACTCTACGGATCGATCGCTACCCCGGCTGCCCTGAAGGCACAGCCGATGTACATGCTCGCGAATGTCGCCGTAGGTGGAACCTGGCCGGGCAGTCCCGATGCCACCACCAAGTTCCCGGCGGACATGAAGATCGATTACGTCAAGGTCTGGGACAAGATGCCCGGACATGCCGCGGAGGCGCCCGGCGCACCTGCCGAGCCTGCCGTGCCTACCGAGCCGGATGTGGTTGCAACACCCGGCCCGACGCGGTAACGCCGCCACCCGTGGCAACCCCTCCGGCAGCCCCGGAAGCGCCAAGACGCCGGTGAAGGCGCCCACCGCGCCTTGGTGGATGATGGCAACGATGCTGCGGGCGCGGGTCGCGACCTGATCCATGGCGGAACGTGGCGCTGATGCGCTCGATGGCCTTGCCGGCGCGGACACGATCTTTGGGGGCGCCGGCAACGACACGATCGATGGCGGCTCTAGCCGGGACGTCATGCACGGCGGAATCGGCGACGACACCTACATCGTCGATGCGGGCGGTGAACGGCCCGTGGAGCGGGCCAACGGAGGTGTCGACAGCATCGAGACCGACCTTTCGGCCTATGTCCTGCGCGGCTATGTCGAAAACCTGTCCTATTCCGGGCGATCACTCCTTCCGCGCTGTCGGAAATGGCCTCGACAACTCCATCGAAGGTGGCGACGGCAACGACCGGATTATTGGGGGTCGAGGCGACGATAAGCTGACCGGCAATGGTGGATCGGACACGCTGTATGGTGGGCTCGGCGACGATGTCCTGATCGGCGGAGGCGGGTCGGATCGCCTCCTCGGCGCGGCGGGCGCCGATACGTTCGTGTTCGAAAATACCGCAGGTGGCAGCACGCGCGGGTGACGGATTTCCGCGCATCCGATGGTGACAGGCTGAACGTTCACGAACTCGGCCTCACCAGCCTTGCGCAGGTCCTGGCCGACGCAAGTCTGACGGCATGGGCGGTACGGCGATCCACGCTGGGGCGGACACGATCGTCCTCCAGCATGTCGCTGCCGACACTTGAAGGCCGCCGACTTCATTTTCTAAAGCAACATTCCGCCAATTGGATACGGGTTGGCGGAGCAATATCCTGAAATGAAGAACCTGGAGCGGGCGACCTGACGCAAATACGTGGCCCGCTCCAGTCGCTATGACCTGAACTGTTGGCCGGCGCGCTCGAGTGCGCTGGCTCCCGTCAGACGTGTTCCGGGGCTATTCCGCCAGCGCCTTGAGATAGCGGACCTGCTCGCCCTGTGCTGACCGCCTGCGCGGCATGGACGATCGCATTGGCGTCGATGCCGTGGTGGCGATAGAGGTCGGCGATCGTGCCGGTCTGGCCGAAATGCTCGACGCCCAGCGCCTTGACCCTGTGGCCCATGAACGCCTCCGAGCCAGGCCAGCGTTGCGGGATGGCCGTCGATGACGGTGACGATGCCGCAATCGCGCGAAAGCGGCGCGAGCAGTCGCTCGACATGGCTCTGGCGCGGCGCCATTGCCGCGCTGGCGGGCGCGCTCGGCCGCCTGGTGTCACCGGCATTGAGCCGGTCCGCGGAGGTGATGGCGAGAAGCCCCACGTCGCGCCGGTCCTCGGCAAGCAGGCCGGTCGCCGTGATCGCCTCGGGCGCGACGACGCCCTGATAGGCGATGACGACGCTCGCATTGGGCCCGGGCGGGCGCAGCCAGTAGCCGCCATTGACGATGTCCCGCGTGAGGTCCGCGTCATCGGGCGCGAGCGGCTGCTCCAGCGGTCGCGTCGACAGGCGCAGGTAGACCGATCCGCCCGTCTGATCGCGCAGCCAGGTCGTCTCGTCGGGATCGCCGTCGCCGTTGCGCTGCATGTAGTCGAATGCGAAGCGCAGCATGACGGCCAGTTCGTCCACGAAGGCCGGCTCGAACGCGCACAGTCCGTCCTGAGCCAGGCCGATGAGCGGCGTGCCGATCGACTGGTGCGCCCCGCCTTCGGGGGCCAGCGTGATGCCCGAAGGCGTCGCCACCAGGAGAAAGCGGGCATCCTGGTAGCAGGCATAGTTCATCTGGTCGGCCGCCCGGTAGATGAACGGGTCGTAGACGGTGCCGATCGGCAGCAGGCGCTCGCCGTTGATGGTGTGGGAAAGCCCGAGCGCCGAGAGCATGATGAAGAGGTTCGATCTCGGCGATGCCGAGTTCCAGATGCTGGCCCTTAGGCCCGAACTCCCAGGTGAAGGTCGAGGGAATGCGCTCGGCCTTGAAGGTGTCGGCCATGCTTTCCCGGGCGAAGAGCCCGCGGCGGTTGACCCAGCGCCCCGAGGTTCGTGGAAACGGTGACGTCGGGCGAGGTCGTCACGATGCGCCGCGGCGAGCTCGGTGTCTTCGCGGGCGATGTCGTTCAGGATCTGCCCGAAGCCCATCTGCGTGGACAATGGCTTGCCGCCGGGCGTCGGGTACTCCAGCGTGTCGGGCACCGGGACGACCGGCGCCGTCAGCCGACGCTGCCCCTGCGCGAAGAACGGCGCGGCGGCGACGAAGCGGTCCAGCGTTGCGGCTTCGGTGCTGGCGCCCTCCCATTTGTCCCACTCGTGCCCGGGGCGGACATTCATCGCCGCCCTGAAAACCTCCATCTGCGACGGCGTCATCAGCCCGGCATGATTGTCCTTGTGGCCGGCGAGAGGCAGGCCGTGACCCTTGATCGTGTAGGCGATGAAGCAGACGGGGCGGTCGTGCCGGGAGGCCGCCTCGAACGCCTCGAGCAGGCTCGGCAGGTCATGCCCGCCCAGATTGCCCATGAGCATCGCGAGTTCCGCGTCGCTGCGCTTCTCGATCAGGCGCGTGACGGGGCCCTGGTCGCCGAGATCGTCGATGCAGGCGCTTGCGCCACGCGGCGCCGCCCTGGAACGTCAGCGCGGAGTAGAGCTGGTTGGGGCAATGGTCGATCCAGTCGCGCAGCCTCTCGCCGCCGGGCTCGGCAAAAGCCGCCTGCTGCAGCGCGCCGTATTTCAGGATCACCACGTCCCAGCCGAAATTGGCGAATATCGACTCGAACTTGTGCCAGAGGCCCTCGCGAATGACCGAGTCGAGGGACTGCCTGTTATAGTCGACGATCCACCAGCAATTGCGCAGCCCGTGCTTCCAGCCTTCGATCAGGGCCTCGTAGATATTGCCCTCGTCCATCTCGGCATCGCCGACGAGCGCGACCATGCGGCCCTCAGGACGGTCCTTCATCCAGCCGCGCGAGGTCACGTAGTCCTGCACGAGCGATGAAAAGAGCGTCTGGGCGACGCCTAGGCCGACCGAGCCGGTGGAGAAGTCGACATCGTCGACGTCCTTGGTCCGCGAGGGATAGCTCTGCGCGCCCTTGAACGATCGGAACTGCTCCAGCTTCGCCTTGGTCTGATTGCCCGCCAGGTACTGGATGGCGTGGAAGATCGGGCGATGCGTGCGGCTTGACCGCTACGCGGTCCTGGGGCCTCAGGGCCGAGAAATAGAGGGCCGTCATGATCGTCGCCAGCGATGCGGAGGAGGCCTGGTGCCCGCCGACCTTGACCTCGCCGGCGGCCCGGACGTGGTTGGCGTTGTGAATGGTCCACGATGCCAGCCAAAGCACCCGCTTTTCGAGCTCGGTCAGGATGGACATGCGTGGATCGCTCATGAAACTTTTCTCCGGCGCACAAGGAATTGAACACCGCGCATTGTGGCCCTTGTCCAGCTTTATCGCTGAAAAAGCGCGGGCCGATGGCCCGGCAAGGCGTGCGGCGCGTCCGTACGGGAGCTTGCGCCATTCGCCCATCGCAACGCCGCCGCACGATCGTGCTTTGCAGTGCGGCATCCGAACGATTACGTTACCGGATGGATGATGAACGGGGACACTGCGTGCCGGTTGACCACACAGGCGTAGAGGCTGTCGCGAACTTCGGGCTGCAAGCGCCCGAGGCGGCTGCGCCGACGCCGGTGCACGGGCATCGAAGCCCGGACAGCAGGTATGGGCGGCACCGCAACGGCACGCGTGCGGATAGCCTGACCTATGCGGCTCTCGATCTGGGCACGAACAATTGCAGATTGCTGGTGGCCCGGCCTTCTTCGGAAGGCTTCCGGGTTGTTGATGCTTTCTCGCGGATTGTCAGGCTCGGCGAGGGCCTGGGCGCATCGGGCCGCCTTAAGGACGCTGCCACAGTCCGCACCATCGAGGCGCTCAAGATCTGCCGCGCCAAGATGGAAGCACGTGGCGTGACACGGGCGCGGCTCATCGCAACGGAAGCCTGCCGCTCCGCAGAGAATGGCGCCGAGTTCATCGCCCGCGTGCGGGAAGAGGCGAACCTCGAACTGGAAATCGTCGATCGTGAGACCGAGGCGCATCTTGCCGTCGCAGGCTGTGCGGCTCTGGCCGACGCACACGCGGCCTGCGTGCTGCTCTTCGATATCGGCGGCGGATCGTCCGAACTCGTCTGGCTGAACGGTCCCGCAAAGGAGCGCAGCGAGTTGCGCGATCGCGTGAGATCTTGGACGTCGCTCCCCGTCGGTGTCGTCACGTTGGCCGAACGCCACGGCGGGATCGAGGTCACACGTGAATCCTTCGAGCGGATGGTTCTCGAAGTTGAGGACATGATGGCCGCTTTCACGGCCGAAATGGCCGGGTCCCACAGGTGCGACAAGTTCCATCTCCTTGGAACATCAGGTACGGTCACGACCCTTGCGGGCATCCATCTCGGGCTGCCGCGCTACGACCGCCGTCAGGTTGACGGGCTCTGGATGCATGATTCAGAGGTGGAAACCGTGATGGATGACCTGCTGGGCATGTCTTTCGCCCAGCGCGCGGCGAATCCATGCATCGGTACGGAGCGCGCTGACCTTGTACTTGCCGGCTGCGCGATCCTGGAAGCAATCCGCCGCGCATTCCCCTCCACCCGCCTCCGGATCGCAGATCGCGGATTGCGCGAAGGCATCCTGATGGAATTGATGAGCGAAGACGGCGTGTGGTCGGGCCGCCGGGGGCGTTACAGTTGAGCGGGGCAGGGGAGTCCGACCGCGCTGGCGGCCGCTCGCTGAAGCAGCGGGTGAAATCGTCGAAGAAGCGCACCGTGTCTCAGACACGCTGGCTGCAGCGCCAGCTCAACGATCCCTATGTCGCGCGCGCCAAACGCGAGGGCTATCGCTCGCGCGCCGCGTTCAAGCTCACGGAGATCGACGACAAGTTCAAGTTGTTCAGGACCGGCCAGCGCGTGGTCGATCTTGGCGCGGCGCCCGGCGGCTGGGCGCAGGTCGCCGCGGCGAAAGTGGGCTCCAAGGAGGGCAAGGGCCGCGTCATCGGCATCGATCTCCTCGATATCGATCCGATTCCCGGGGTCGAATTCACCGTCATGGACTTCCTCGACGAGGATGCGCCGGACCGCCTCAAGGCCATGCTCGGCGGGCAGGCGGATGTGGTCATGTCCGACATGGCCGCCAATGCCACCGGCCATAAAAAAACCGATCACCTGAAAATTGTAGCGCTGGCAGAATTGGCGATCGATTTCGCGCGCCAGGTGCTGGCGCCCGGCGGGGCATTCGTTGCAAAGGTGCTTCAGGGCGGCACGGAAGGTTCATTGCTGACCGATCTCAAGCGGGATTTTTCTATCGTCCGACACGTCAAGCCGGCAGCAAGCCGCGCGGATTCGGCCGAACTCTACGTGTTGGCCACGGGATTTCGTGGCAATAACGCGTCCGAAAGCCGGGTAGAGGACTAAAGCCGCTTTCGACTCGGGTGCGACTGTGCTAACAGCACGCGCCAACTCGTTATCGCGAGCGCCGGGCGTCAGCCTCGGCGCTTTTTCTTATTTCCCCTGAGATCCAGGAGTTGGCCATGATCATCCGCGAAGCGCTCACATTCGACGACGTGCTGCTTCAGCCGGGCCATTCAGAGGTCATGCCTTCCGAGGTCGACCTTCGCACGCGCCTGACCCGCACGATCAGCCTCAACCTCCCGATCGTTTCCTCGGCCATGGACACGGTGACCGAAGCGCGCCTCGCCATCGCCATGGCGCAGGCAGGCGGGATCGGCGTTCTTCACCGCAATCTCACGCCGGAAGAGCAGGCGCTCGAAGTGCGGACGGTGAAGAAGTTCGAGAGCGGCATGGTGGTGAACCCCGTCACCATCCACCCCGACGAGACGCTGGACGACGCGCTGACGCTCATGCGCACAAACCGGCATTTCCGGCATTCCGGTGGTCGAGCGCGGCCCGGCGGGCAAACCCGGCAAGCTCGTGGGCATCCTCACCAACCGAGACGTCCGCTTCGCGACCAGCCCGAGCCAGCCTGTCTCAGAGCTGATGACCAAGGACCGGCTCATCACGGTGCGCGACGGTGTCGGCCAGGATGAAGCCAAGCGTCTGCTCCATCAATTCCGGATCGAGAAGCTGCTCGTTGTCGATGATCATTTCCGCTGCATCGGGCTGATCACGGTGAAGGACATGGAAAAGCAGATCACCTATCCGAGCGCATCCAAGGACGCACAGGGGCGCCTGCTGGTCGCGGCCGCCACAACGGTGGGCGAGGCCGGCTATCTGCGCTCGGAGATGCTGATCGACGCAGGCTGCGACGTCATCGTGGTCGACACGGCTCACGGCCATTCGCAGCGCGTGCTGGAATCCGTGGCCCGCATCAAGAAGCTGTCCAACTCGGTCCAGGTCATCGCCGGCAACGTGGCGACAGGGTCCGGGACACAGGCGCTGATCGACGCGGGCGCCGACGCCGTGAAGATCGGCATCGGGCCCGGCTCCATCTGCACCACGCGCATCGTCGCGGGCGTCGGCGTGCCGCAGCTGACCGCCGTGATGGACGCCAGCGAGGTGGCGCTTCGCAACGACGTTCCCGTCATCGCCGATGGCGGCATCAAGTTTTCGGGCGATCTCGCCAAGGCTCTCGCCGCCGGCGCGGAATGCGCCATGGTCGGCTCGCTGCTGGCGGGCACAGACGAGAGCCCCGGCGAGGTGTTCCTCTACCAGGGACGCTCCTACAAGGCCTATCGCGGCATGGGCTCGGTGGGCGCCATGGCTCGCGGTTCCGCCGATCGCTATTTCCAGCAGGACATCCAGGACACGCTGAAGCTCGTGCCGGAGGGCATCGAGGGGCAGGTGCCCTACAAGGGCGCGGTGGGCAGCGTGCTGCATCAGCTTGCCGGCGGGCTGCGTGCCGCGATGGGCTATGTCGGCGCGGCCAATCTGGTCGATTTCCGGAACAAGGCGGAGTTCGTACGGATCACCTCGGCCGGTTTGCGCGAAAGCCACGTGCACGACGTGACGATCACGCGCGAGAGCCCGAACTACCCGACCTCACGCTGAGTGGGACTGCCGCGGCGGCAAGCGCCGCGGCCGGTCTTCACATCTTGCGGCCGGATTCGAGCTGGGTCTTCGCGTCGAGCTTCTTGGCGGGGGGCGGTGTCAGGGAGGGTGGCGGTGTCGTGGCGCAGGCCGTCATGGCGGCCGCGACGAAAGAGAGGCAAAGGACGCGGGAAAGGCTTTTCATTTTCAAATCCGTTCACGAAAGCCGAAATTGGCCATACGCACAGTCCAGCTTGATCGTGGCAGCAAATTGACCGGGGGACGAAAGCCGCGCCCGGCTGAACTCGCGAACCGGCTGAACCCTCGAAGAACGTCATGACCCTCGTCTTTCCCGTCCTCGCCCAGATCCTGCTGACCTTCGTCGTGCTGCTTGCCACCGGCCGCGCCCGGTTCGTTGCGCTCCGCGACAAGCGCGTGCGGATGGCGGATATAGCCGTAGCGTCCGATGCCTGGCCGGCTGACGTCCGCAAGTTCAGCAACAATTACGTGAACCAGTACGAGACGCCCGTTCTGTTCTATGTCCTTGTCGGGATAGCCATCTACATCGGGGCTGCCGACACGCTCATGGTTGTGCTGGCGTGGGCGTTCGTCGCGACACGCGTCGTGCATTCGTTCATTCACACCGGCGCCAACAATGTGCCGAACCGCTTCCGCATCTTTCTCGCCGGCGTGACTATCCTGATGGTCATGTGGCTTTTGATCGTCATAAGGCTTGTGTTTCCATGACCCCATCCGCCCGATTGTCCGCCGCCGTGGAAATCCTTGCCGACATCGAGGCACGCCGCCGGCCAGCGTCCGACGTCCTCAAGGATTGGGGCCTGAACCACCGCTTCGCCGGGTCGGGCGACCGTTCCGCGATCGCCGGTCTGGTTTACGACGCGCTTCGTCACAAGTCCTCGGCTACGCACGTCATGGGCGATGCATCGCCGCGTTCGGTTCTTCTCGGCGGACTGCGCCTCGCGCGCTCCTGGCCGACCGAGAAGATTGCGGCGCTTTGCAATGGCGAGCGCTTCGCTCCGCAGCCGCTGAGCGACACCGAACGCGCGGCCCTCGATGCACTCTCGCTTGCCGGCGCTCCCGCGCCGGTGGCAGGCGATTACCCGGAATGGCTCGACGGCGCCCTAGCCGAGGCCTTCGGCGAGAGGCGTGTTGAAGAGGCGCAGGCGCTGGCCCAGCGGGCTCCTGTCGATCTCAGGATCAACACGCTCAAGACCGACCCTGAGAAGGCGCTGGCCGAGCTGGCTCATCTCGGGGCCGTGCGCGCGCCGCACGCGCCCTTGGGACTGCGTATCGTCGTTGCCGAGGATGCGCGGTCGCCGGCCGTTCAGGCCGAACCCGCCTTCCAGAAGGGCTGGATCGAGATCCAGGACGAGGGCTCCCAGCTCGCCGCGCAACTCGCGGCCGCCGACCCCGACATGCAGGTGATCGATCTGTGCGCGGGTGCCGGGGGCAAGACGCTGGCGCTGGCCGCTGCGATGGACAATCGCGGGCAGATCTTCGCGACCGATACCGACAAGCGCCGCCTTGCGCCGATCTTCGACCGCATCACAAGATCAGGTGCGCGCAACGTCCAGGTGCTCGCGGCAAAGGGCAAGGATGACGAGCCGCTGGCGCATTTGCGGGGCAAAGCCGACCTGGTGCTGGTCGACGCGCCCTGCACGGGAACGGGAACCTGGCGGCGCAACCCTGACGCCAAATGGCGAGTTCGGCCCAACAGCCTCGACGACCGGATAGCGGAGCAGGCTGCCGTGCTCGACAGGGCGGCGGACCTCGTGAAGAAAGGCGGCCGCATCGCCTACATCACCTGTTCCGTGCTTCCCGCCGAGAATGACGGTGCAGTGGAATCCTTCCTGTCGCGCCGGCCCGGGTTCAAGGTGATCGCGCCGGAGAAGGTGGCGGCGGACGCCAGCCTTCCCGAACTGGCCGCGTTTGCCAGCATTCGCGGCAACGGCCTTCAACTGAGCCCCCTGCGGACTGGGACCGACGGCTTTTTCGTCGCACTGCTTCGCAGGGAGAACTGATCAAACGGACGCGGGCGCACTTGACCGAGGCCCGCAGCGATTTAAGACCGACAGAAGAACAGCGGGGCCAGAATGACCGATCATCATCACGACAAAGTCCTCATCGTCGATTTCGGCAGTCAGGTCACCCAGCTCATCGCCCGGCGCGTGAGGGAAGAAGGCGTCTATTCGGAAATCGTGCCTTTCCAGTCCGCCGAAGCGGCCTTCAAGGCCATGAAGCCAAATGCCGTCATCCTGTCCGGCGGCCCTGAATCCGTACACGAGGAGGGCAGCCCTCGCGCTCCCCAGGTCATCTTTGATTCAGGCGTGCCGGTTCTGGGCATCTGCTACGGGCAGATGACGATGGCAGCCCAGTTGGGCGGCGGAGTCGAAGGCGGGCACCATCGCGAATTCGGACGTGCCGAAGTCGAGGTGCTGGAAGAGTGCACTCTGTTCGAGGACGTCTGGCGCAAAGGCGAGGCCTATCCGGTCTGGATGAGCCATGGCGACCGGATTACCCGGCTTCCTGAGGGGTTTGCTCGCTACGGCACCTCTGAAAACGCACCCTATGCCGTCATCGCGGACGAGAAGCGCCGCTATTACGGGCTGATGTTCCACCCCGAGGTCATCCACACGCCCCATGGCGCCGCGCTCCTGCGCAATTTCGTGAGGCGCATCGCCGGTCTCACGCCTGACTGGTCGATGAAGGCCTTCCGCGAGGAGGCCATCGAGCGCATCCGCGCGCAGGTCGGCAAGGGTAGGGTGATCTGCGGCCTCTCCGGCGGCGTCGATTCGGCGGTTGCCGCCGTGCTGATCCATGAGGCGATCGGCGATCAGCTCACCTGCGTGTTCGTCGACCACGGCCTGCTGCGCCTCGGCGAAGCCAAGAAGGTCGTGGCGCTCTTCAAGGACAGCTACAACATCCCGCTCGTGCATGTTGATGCTGCTGATAAGTTCCTTGCAGCCCTTGCCGGGGTCACAGACCCGGAGGCCAAGCGCAAGACCATCGGCCGTCTGTTCATCGATGTCTTCGAGGCCGAAGCCAAGGCCGTCGGCGGCGCCGAGTTCCTGGCGCAGGGCACGCTCTATCCCGACGTCATCGAGAGCGTCTCGTTCACAGGTGGACCTTCGGTGACGATCAAGTCGCACCACAACGTCGGCGGTCTCCCCGCGCGTATGAACATGAAGCTTGTCGAACCCCTTCGGGAGTTATTCAAGGACGAGGTTCGTAAACTCGGACGCGAACTCGGCTTGCCCGAAGCCTTTGTCGGCCGCCATCCGTTCCCCGGGCCGGGCCTGGCCATCCGCATTCCCGGCGAAGTGACCCGCGACAAATGCGACGTGCTGCGCCTCGCGGACGAGATCTATCTCGAGGAAATCCGCCGCGCAGGCCTTTATGACGACATCTGGCAGGCTTTCGCGGTGCTTTTGCCCGTCCGCACGGTTGGCGTGATGGGCGATGGACGGACTTACGACCATGTCTGCGCCCTGCGCGCCGTCACCTCGGTGGATGGCATGACCGCCGATTTCTATCCGTTCGACATGAACTTCCTCGGCCGCGCCGCCACGCGGATCATCAACGAGGTTCGAGGGATCAACAGGGTTGTCTACGACGTGACGTCCAAACCGCCGGGTACGATCGAGTGGGAATGATTTTCGCGCATCCCGGGGCATTCGAAACTACGGCGTACGCGACGTAGCCCACTTATCGGGGACAATCGGCGGGCATGGATCGCGTATGACGGGCCCCGCTGATCGACCTCACCATCGAAGCTTGGCGTATCGACTGCAAAGGCCACAGGCCTAACCCAGAACGAGTTCGTAGACCCCATTAAACCGGGACCTCAACCAGAACGGGTTTTGGTTACGGGGGCAACGCCGTGATGACAGCAGACAACGCTCTCCTGCGAGAGCATTGATGTCGACTATCTGCACAATCCAGTACCCACAATCGGTTTCAGCTTCGAGGCACTGCCACGGCAATTCCTTCCCGGGACATCAGCGCTCTCGCGCGGCGCGCGAAGTTACCTCGACCAACGGCGCGAACACGTAGTCGATGACGCGGCGCTTTCCCGTCTTGAGCTCCGCGGTCACAGCCATGCCCGGAATGAGTTCGCGTTCGCTGCCATCGACGGTGATCGACCGGCGATCTGTTGCCAGGGTAACGGCGAAGACGAGCCCCTGAACGCGTTGAGCGCCGGCAATTTGCTGGATCTCACGACCCTTCGTTGGATCCGACTCCATCTGGCGAGCATCGGCCTCCGGCACGGCGTCGGAGGCGATGCGCACGACGTGAGCGGGAATTGCACCGTATCGGGTAAAGGGAAAGGCCTCGACCTTGATCGTCGCCTCCTGGCCGACTTTGATGAAACCGATATCGCGATTTGGCATGTAGACTTCGAATTCGAGAACGGACTCACTAGGCACAACCCGCATTGCTTCCTGGCCCGCGGTAAGTACCTGACCGATGCTCGTCATGCTCGAAGCCTGGACGGCACCATCGACAGGGCTGCGCAGAACCGTGCGCTCGAGGCGAAGTCTCGCTTTGGCCAAACGGGCGCCGAGCTCATCGATCTGGCGTTCAGTTTCACCCCGCTTGACCGATTGTTCACCGACAAAAACGGCGCGGACTCTTCTCTCCTCGAGATCCAGGACAGCGAGCGCCCGCTCCGCCTCCCGCGACTGACCGCTCATGGATGCGAGATTCACAATCTGTTGGCCACGCGTTTCGCTGGCGTCCAGGACGGCGGAGCGCGACCCCGAGCGTGAATCGACAAGCTGCGCGCGCATGTCGACGCGCTCGGTCTGGATGGCGATCAAAGAGGAGATGGCCTCTATGCTGCCGCTGAGGCGCGCCAGTTCGGCTTTTTTCTGCTCACGCTGGCCTGCGATGCTGGCAAGCTGGGCGGCTAGTCCGGCGACCTCGCCCCGGCGAACATCCTGCTCACGGCTTCGGATTGAATCGGGGATCGCAGACGGCCAGTCGACCGGTTCCAATGATAGCTCGGATGCTTTTGCCGTCGCAATATTGGCGCCGCGCCGCAGGATTTCCGCTTGTGCCGAGGCCAGGGCGGCGCTGAGGGCCCTGACGTCTTCGGCTGCGTCATCGGATTCCAGCTCGACAAGAGGTTCGCCCGCACGCACCAACGTGCCGTTCTGGGCGAGAATCGCCCGCACCCGCCCGGCCTCGAAGGTCTGGACGGTCTTGACACGCCCGCTCGGCTGCACCTTGCCGCTACCGGTGGCGATGATGTCGAGGTGCGAGAACCACGCCCAGGCGATGCCCGAAACGACGATAAGACAGATAAACAACATGAGTGCGGTGGAGACAGGCGAAGGCGGGCGCTCGAGCAGTTCGAGAGCGGCGGGCAGGAACTCCTGATCGTCGCGTCGCTGCGGCCGCCTCGGCCTGTTATGGCTGGGCGTGGCGGCTTCGTTGCGCTGGCGCGCCAGGCGACGCCAAGCCCGATTGAGGAAGCCACCGTCCTGTTTGGGGGGCGTCTCGGCCAAAGTGGTCATTCCACGGCCCCGTTCGTCTGGAGGTTCCAAAGATGCGCATAGAGGCCGTCCGGCTTCTTCAGCAGTTCGTCATGGGTGCCGATTTCGACGATCCGGCCGTCCATCATGCCGATGATGCGGTCCGCCTTGCGCACGGCCGCCAGCCGGTGGGCGATGATGATGACGGTGCGGCCGCTGCGACGATGTGGCGCATGTTGCGCTGGATGATGCGCTCGCTCTCGTAGTCGAGCGCGCTGGTCGCCTCGTCGAAGATCAGGATCCGCGGGTTGGTGAGCGAGCGCGCGGGCGATGGCGATGCGCTGGCGCTGGCCGCCCGACAGGTTGGCGCCGCGCTCCTCGATCATCGTGTCGTAGCCGCCGGGCAGCTTGGCGATGAACTCGTCGGCGCCGGCGAGCCGGGCCACCTGCGATGACCTGCGCGCGCGGCATGGCCGGGTCGGCGAGGGCGATGTTGTCGTGGATGTGCGGTTGAACAGCAGGTTTTCCTGCAGCACGACGCCGATATGGCGGCGCAGCCAGGCGGGATCGACCTGGGCGAGGTCGATGCCGTCGACCAGCACCTGCCCTTCCTGGGGCATGTAGAAGCGCTGGACCAGCTTGGTCAGCGTCGACTTGCCCGAGCCGGACGGCCCGACGATGCCGACGCACCTCGCCCGGGCCGGATGTTCAGCGAGACATCGCTTCAGCACGTCCTGGCCGCGCCGGGCGTAGCGGAAGCTGACCTTGCGAAACTCGATGCGCGCCGCGGGGCGGCGGCAGTCGAGCCATCGCCGGGTTCGCCGGCTCCGGGTGCGGCGTTGAGGATGTCGCCCAGCCGCTGCGACGGAGATCGGACCTGCTGGAAATCCTGCCAGATCTGCGAGAGCCGCAGGATCGGCTGGGCCACCTGGCCGGCGATCATGTTGAAGGCGACGAGCTCGCCGACGGTCAGTTCGCCGTCGCATCACCGCCTTGGCGCCGAACAGCAGACAGCGCCGCGGTCGTCAGTCTTGTTGACGAACTGGATCGCGCCCTGGCCGGCCGCGCCGAGCAGCGTCGCGTCGAAAGCGGTGCGGACATAGGCGGCGAGCCTCTCCTCCCATTGCGCCTGCGCATGGCGGGCTCGACGGCCGCGGCCTTGATCGTCTGCACGCCGACGACGGTCTCGACGAGGAACTGCTGGCTCGTCGGCGCCGCGATTGAACTTCTCCTTGATGCGTCGCGCAGCGGCGGGCCGACGACGAGGCGCGATCGAGCAGATAGAGCGGGATCGACGCGACGACGATCAGCGCCAGCTTCGTCGAATAGAGCGAACAGCACCGCGATGAAGATGATGGTGAAGAAGAGGTCGAGCGCCGAGCGAAGAGCCCCTGGCCGGTGAGGAAGGCGCGGATCGTCTCCAGTTCGCGCATCGCGCGCCACCGTCTGGCCGGCCGGGCGCGTCTCGAAATAGCCGACACGGCAGGCGCAGACAGATGGGCGAAGAGCCGCTGGCCCGAGTTCGACGTCGATGCGGTTGGTGGTGTGCGACAGCGCGTAGGTGCGCAGCCACTGCAGGAACGCGTCGAACAGGCCGATGGCGATCGAGCCCGATCGACCAGCACGTAGAGGGTCGAAAGGCCGCGTGGACCAGCACCTTGTCGATCACGACCTGGAAGAACAGCGGCGTGACCAGCGCGAAGAGCTGCACGAACAGCGAGGCGAGCAGCACGTGCGCGAGCGGCTCGCGGTAGCGCCAGATCGACGGCAGGAACCACAGCAGGTTGAAGACTACGGAATTGGGCGCGCGGCCGGGCCCGACCAGCCGGCGTTGGACCAGAATGAGCGTCGGTTCGAGCTGGTCGAGCGCCTCCTCGGCCGAGATATCTGACGAAACGTGGGTGATGGGATCGATGATCCTCATCTTGTCCGCATCCCGGGCGCTGCCGACTATCACGAAGCGGCCGTCCATGCGCCGCCCGATGGCCGGCCGTGGCGCCGCGAGCAGACGCTTCAGGGAAATCCCGCGCAGGACGCGGGCCTTGAACCCGACGAGCTTTGCGGCTCGCACGATTTCGTCAGGCCCTGCCTCCGCCTCGTCCAGCGCCAGCTCCCGCTTCAAATGAACCGGATCGGCCGACACCTGGTACCAAGCCGCGATGACGCAAATCGCGATCAAGCCGCTGTCGGGTGCGTCCTTAATCAAAGGGGTAATGAAAGTCATGCAATCTCAACGATCGGAGCCGGCAATGAAGCAGGAACTCAATTTGATGTGCCGCCCGGGAAATAACCAAGAAGCGGTTGAAAAAACGGGTCAGCCGGGTGGAGTCGTCGGCCGGCACGAGTGCCGGCCGACGACTCCGTCAGCCATTGCTCGATGCCAGACTTGAATAAGGATCCGACGGGTATGTGGACGTGCCCTGGGCCAAGTTCGAAGCAACTTTTGTGCCGTCCTCCATCAGGGCTGCGAGCATCGGCAGCAACTCGGGGGCAAGAGTTGATTTCAGTTCTGCCATCACTGTCTCCGATCCAAGGAGACGAGCAATTTCGGCCAATTGGGACGTGTTTATCGCGCCCTGCGAACTATTCATCGTTGTTTTGAATGCGTGCTCCCAGACTGTAGTATACTGAAAGCGGGCACCGAATGCAAAATTCGCAACTCCACCCCTACCCCAGTTCGCTCTGGGCAGGGTGTCAACCCAAACGTCGGGTGTCCAGCCATTCTCAAATTCGTCGAACACCTCCATGGAGTAGTAAAAATCGGCCAAGAAGCCGCCCGCATCAAAACCGAATTGTTGCATGTATGGTATAGCGCGAGAGAGTGCTCCTCCAGCCGCCGAATCTAAAAGCCCTCCTACAGCGCTGGCAAATGCAAAGCCAACTGTTCCTCCAACACCAGTAGGCCATAACCCGATTGCAGTCGGAATTCGCGATCGTGCTTGTTGTTGATCTTGGCGCGCGAGTAAAGGCCGGACAGCCAGAGAACTCCAGTGGCCATGTCGCAGCTTTGTCAACCCAGCCGACAGCAGCGGCCACCTGATCGACTGAGGCCAGCGTCTCTTTGCCCGAGTTCCAAAGCAACGGTGGCAGTCCGCTGTGTGTCTTGCACCCCAACTGCGGCACTTCTCAAACCTTCGGCCAGCTCTAGGGTTTGCTCTGCGGTTCCTACTGCAGCTTTCACTATGAGATCAGCGAGCCCATATAGAAGAGCGGACAATCCGTTGCCGATCGCAGCGATCGTAGACCCGAGGGTACTCAGTACTGCTTCGAGGGTTTGGCGGGGGAAGGTGATCTCGCCCAGGAAGCCGAATTGGGTCGAGTGGAAAGCCTCGAAATTATAGAGAGGATATTCGCCGACACCATTCCCAGGTCAGCTGGAACTCGCGCTGCGAGTACTGGTTGGCGTCAACGACCACGGGGAAACCGGCGAAGGAGATCGGACCTTCTTGATCGTACAGCTTGAACATATCGGCCGAATTTCCAGCCAGTTGGTGTATCCATAATCTGAATGCTGAAATCGACCTTGTACACTTTGTGTCCCGTAGGCCATGAGCCTGCCAGAAAGGGCGCCATCGAAGCCGATGTCGAATTTGTGATTATATTGTTTATTCCAGAAGTCGCTTTGGAGGTTGGACCCAACCAACTTGGCTGTTTGATGAACTGCTGCGAGCATATCACCAAGGCGACTTTGCGCGCGGCTGACCTCGGCCGGATCATCACTGGTCATTGCCATCAAATCTCTTACCAGCGTGAAATTGTTGATGATCTCCTGAGCGGTATCCGGATCTGTGTTCGTGCAGGCAACGATCAGCGCGAGCAAGGCTTTATCTATCGCATCGGAGCCCCGGCTATGAGCATCGTTGAACAGGTCCTGTGAATATTGTCCAAGTCCCGGAATATCGGCGAATTCGGCGACCATCTCAAGCAGGAGGGCTTCATAACCTTCCACGCGCGCAATGAAGCCTTCGACCAACGCCTCTGCGATTAATTTACTCGCCTCCCAGCGTGCAACGATGCCGTCGTACCCTTGCTTGAAGAAGTCCTTGATCATATCAAGATCGCCTTCGGCGATCTCCTTCACCTTGTCGACGAACTTGCGAGCCCAGTTCGGCAACCAGCTTTCCAGGCCGTTTGCGCTTTCAAGTGCATTGGCGCGCAATGCGATACCAAGCAACGTGCCCTCCGGCACGAGGTTGGCGATCATCATCGCTTCTATGGTCCGCGAGGACCAACGGGTTCCATCTCTGAAAGAGGATGGTTCGACGCCGTAGGAGCCACCTCTCGCCTGATCCTGCAGAATGACCGACCCCGCCGCCCTCCCGCCGATCGTCACGACGATGTCCTTGCCGGAGTGAGTAATCGTCACGTCGCTCGCGGTGATGCCGTCGCCAAACTGGAGGACATCCGCGCTTCCGCCGGTAGCACCTTCCGTGATCCGGTCCGCGCCGTGCCCCCTTCGCCAAATGTAGGTGTCGTTGCCGCGGCCGCCTTCCAGCAGATCGCACCGGCGTTGCCAATGAGCGTGTCGGAGTGCGCGCTGCCACGCAGGTTCTCGATGTCTATCAGACGGTCCCACTGCGCGTCGCCGCCGGTGCCCCACGTGCCCGCAACAAGGCTGATCGACACGGCAGCGGCCGACGACGAGTAATTGGCAGTGTCGATCCCGGCACCGCCGTCCAGCGTGTCGCGGCCGGCGAGGCCGGTGAGGAAATCGTGTCCCGCGCGACCTTCGATGAGGTTATTGTTTATGCCTCCTGTAAGCGTGTCGTTCCATGCGCTTCCGATAACGTTCGGGACCACCATGATCCGATCGCCCTCGGCGTCTCCGCCGATATTCGTCGCCTCGAACCAGAGCGTGACGTTCACCGCTTGTGCCGAACCGCTGTAGTCTACCGTGTTGTTTCCGGTTCCGCCGTCCATTGTGTCGGCACCCGGGCCGCCGACAAAGACGTCGGCACCGGCGTCTCCAAAGAGGTAATCGTGTCCACGGCCGCCTTCGAGACGATTGTCCCCGGCGTTGCCGTACAAGTTGTCGTCGAATTCACTCCCCGTGAGATCCTCGATGTCGATCAGCACGTCACCCTCGGCGTGCCCTCCCGTGTTTACGGCCCCCGCGACGAGGGACACGACGACGGCGGCATCGGAGCCGCTGTAGTCTGCGGTATCCTGTCCAGCTCCGCCCAGGAGCCTGTCGCCCCCCGGGCCGCCTGCAAGGCGATTGGCCCCGTCGTTGCCGATCAAGGTGTCGGCGAATCGGCTGCCGGTGAGATCCTCGATGTCGATCAGCACGTCACCCTGGGCGTGCCCTCCCGTGTTCACGGCCCCCGCGACGAGGGACACGCTGACGGCGGCATCAGAGTCGACGTAGCCTGCTTTATCCTGTTCCGTTCCTCCATCAAGCGTATCGGGACCACCCAGCCCTGTGAGAAAGTCGTTTCTAGCGTAGCCGAGCAATGTGTTGGCAACGTAGTTACCGACGAGGATGTCGTCGTTGACCGTACCGAAAAAAGTGTCCGGTACATCGTTGACCGCGACGACCAGGGGCATTGCCGATCCGGTGCCGCCGGGCGGGCTGACTGACACCGCGAGCTGAGACTGGATCTCAAAGTCCGGCGAGGGGCCCACATAGTAAATGTCCCAGACGCCTGGGGTGGTGCCCACCTGGCGCAGGGTGAACTTGTGGGGTCCGACAGCGTTGGCGGCAACCTGTCCGCCGTTGCGACGCTGTTATCGTAGGTTACCGTGGCGCGCCCTACGAGGATGCCATCCCCGGGGATGAACTCGCCCTCGTTGATCGTGGCGCGCGTGGTCGTTACCGCGACCGTGGCCGCCTCCACGACGTTGGTCACCTGCCATGTGTACAGAGGGGCTGTAGCCGCCTGCGCGGCGGTGCTGCCGGGGGCGGCGATGCGCACCGACAGGCTCGTTCCCGCCTCGTAGTCGAGCGTGCCGGTGTAGTAGACGTTCCACGTCTTCGTCGACGCGTTCCAGTCGCCGAAGGTGAAGGCGCTGTTGGACGACACAGGCGACGCCGGACTGGTCTCGGCCGCGTCGTAGGACACCGTCACCGTGCCGAGCAGATAGCCGGATGCGGTGAGCGTTGCGTTCTCCGCGATCGCGTTCGTGGTGACGGTGGTGATCGTGGGCGCGAGGTCATTAACGTTGGTCACCTGCCACGTGTACTGGGCGCCGTTCGCCGCATTCGTGCCGGGTGCGCCGATGCGCACGGACAGGCTCGTCGCCGCCTCGTAGTCGAGCGTGCCGGTGTAGTAGATTTTCCATGTCTTCGCCGACGCGTTCCAGTCGCCGAAGGTGAAGGCGCTGTTGGACGACACAGGCGACGCCGGATTGGTCTCGGCCGCGTCGTAGTTCACCGTTACCGTGCCGAGCAGATAGCCGGATGCGGTGAGCGTTGCGTTCTCCGCGATCGCGTTCGTGGTGACGGTGGTGATCGTGGGCGCCACGTCGTGACGTTGGTCACCTGCCACGTGTACTGGGCGCTGTTCGCCGCATTCGTGCCGGGGGCGGCGATGCGCACCGACAAGCTCCGTCGCCGTCTCGTAGTCGAGCGTGCCGGTGTAGTAAATTTTCCATGTCTTCTGAGGATCGTCCCAGACCAGACTGTAATTGGTCGTGTCGGAAAGCACCGGCGTGGGCGGCGGATTGCCCGTTACTGTGGAGTCGTAGGCCACCACCACCTTGCCGAGAAGATAGCCGCGCGATTCCCTAGAAGCGTTCTCCGCGATCGCGTTCGTGGTGACGGTGATCGTGGCCGCCTCCACGACGTTGGTCACCTGCCATGTGTACAGAGGCGCTGCAGCCGCCTGCGCGGCGGTGCTGCCGGGTGCGGCGATGCGCACCGAAAGGCTCGTCGCCGTCTCGTAGTCGAGCGTCCCGGCGTAGAAGATCTTCCACGCCTTCTGCGGCGCGTTTCAGTCCGGACTGTAATTGGTCGTGTCGGAACGCACCGGCGTGGGCGGCGGATTGCCCGTCTACTGCCGCGTCGTAGGCCAACGGTCACCTTGCCGAGCAGATAGCCGGACGCGCTGCCCTAGTTGCGTTCTCCGCGATCGCGTTCGTGGTGACGGTGGTGATCGTGGGCGCCCGTCCACTGACGTTCGTCACCTGCCACGTGTACTGCGGCGCTGCAGCCGCTTGCGCGGCGGTGCTGCCGGGGGCGGCGATGCGCACCGACAGGCTCGTCGCCGTCTCGTAGTCGAGCGTGCCGGTGTAGATGAAGCTTTCCATGTCTTCGTCGACGCGTTCCAGTCGCCGAAGGAGAAAGCGCTGTTGGACGACACAGGCGGCGCCGGATTGGTCTCGGCCGCGTCGTAGTACACCGTCACCGTGCCCAGCGGATCCCGGACGCGCTGCGCGTTGCGTTCTCCGCGATCGCGTTCGTGGGGACAGTGTTGATCGTGGGCGCGACGTCGACGACGTTAGTTACGGTAATTCTCTGGGTCCGGTCGAAGTATATGCCATTATTGTCTTTAGTTCGAATTGTTAAATCGAAGTAAGTCAGAGTTTCATAGTCCACCGAACGCAACAGTGAGAGCGATCCGGTTGAGGAATTAAGCTGGGCTATATTACTGAGAATTGAGAATAGAGTATTGGAAGGTCCTCGATTGAGGATTAGTAACACTGAACGTGCCGATAACCGTCCCTGCACCAGCGTTTTCCTGCACTGACGAATTTGAAATGGTCAGCGCATAGGCAAACCAGGGAATGGAGTTCTGGCCCACCCAAAGATCAGAAAATCCGATCAACTCGATATCGCGCAGTACATCGACGCCGTCAGGAGACCCCGGACGGTTTCCGTTATAACGAGCACGTCGTAGTGTGATACGTCGTTCCACAACCACCAAAATGCACCATTTTGACTTACACTCTGCCAACGAAACGAATAATCAGAAAACTTGCCAGTAAGAATTACCCTATCGAAGCTAGAACCGCCGCCCCGATAATAATCATTTCCGCCGTTCCCCTCAAAATCGAAATGTGTTCGGGAAAATTAAGCTTCCCTCAAATATATTCGACTCCGCTCCCCCTTCGACGAAGTAGTCCCACTCGAAAATTGCCCATGGGTCCATCGACAAGCCCATTAACATATTGTCTGCATAGGTAAAATTGGGGCTGCTTGGCGAAAGAGTGATTTTAGTCGCAATGACTCGAGATTGGTAATGTTTTAATGTTTTGTTGAGCTTTCAATTATGTCAAGTGATAATTGGTACTTGAGAGAGATTTTTATATTTTTTTATATTTATACAATCTATGGTTGAAGAGAATTTATTGCGAAAAGCATCTGTTCTTTACGCATCGACGCCCTGCCCACCAAAGAGCAGACCGCGACCGACCCCAGGTGATCCTGCCCCAGGCGCTCAAGGAGAAGATCACGGATTGTCAGCACCAATATCGGGCCATTCGGGGGACACGCCGCCTCTCTCATCGTCCGCATCTTCGACCCCCTGAAGACCACGCGCGGGTGGGTGGGAGGCTTGCGGCAAGACATCGAGACCTGCCAGGCGGCGCGTTCTCCGACACCCTGGTCCGCGATGCGGCTGCGAACCGCCTGGAAGTCCGCCTCGGCAACGACCGGCTGCGAGGCGGTGCCGACACGAGCGATTATATATTTGCCCTGTCGAAGCGACATCATGGGCGGCAAAGACGCGACAGTCAGATATTAGATATCATTCCAATTTTGGAACGCATATCGACAGCATGCTCTAAATTTGAATTCGGAGTTGTCATATATGGAGCAAAACAAGCGATAATTCTGCATGTATATCTGATCACACGAACATACAACTATTAAGTGTAATCACCATTTTCTGCAACTATTGCGGCATATTGACTATGGGCAGTCACTCGTGCGACCCGGCAACTCCGCTCCGAGATCGGGATGATTTGCGAGCGGCGACCGTTCGTCCAAGTGCGGCGAATAGAACGAGGGGGAGAAAGCATATGGGAAAGTTGACCGCGTACGCCCTGATGGGCGTCATTGCGTCAATCGGCGTCAGCACGGCGAGTGCCGGCACGCTGGACACCGTGAAGCAGAAGGGTTTTCTGCAGTGCGGCCTCGAACACGGGGCTGGCGGGTTTTGGCGTTCCCGATGACAAGGGTGTCTGGACCGGCTTTGACGTGGACGTGTGCCGCGCCATCGCGGCGGCGGTGTTCAACGACCCGACCAAGGTGAAGTTCGTGCCGCTGTCCTCGAAGGACCGCTTCACGGCTCTTCAGTCGGGCGAAGTGGACGTTCTCGTCCGCAACTCGACCTGGACGATGTCGCGCGACACGGCGCTCGGCCTGAACTTCACGGGCGTCAACTATTATGACGGCCAGGGCTTCATGGTCCGCAAGAAGCTCAACGTCGCCTCGGCGCTCGAGCTGAACGGCGCGTCGGTCTGCAGCGCAGCAGGGCACGACGACCGAGCTCAACCTCGCGGACTTCTTCCGCGCCAACAAGATGAAGTACGAGGTCGTGGCCTTCGCGACCAGCGAC
>CAWGGK010000010.1:0-226962 GCA_963822165.1 uncultured Alphaproteobacteria bacterium | reverse complement strand
ACGGCGCGGGGAGGCGAGCTCGATAGTCACACGTGCAGGGGTGAGGTCTGCCGAGCGATGTTCGCCTAGGCAGGTTCGTCCTGGGAGCTCGGGTGGCGGCCGGACAGGCGCCGTGCGGCGCGTTCGCTCAACAGCACAACAAGGGTCCCCAATGCGGCGCCGACAGCCTTGACCAAGGTGTCGCGAATACGACCATGCCGGCCCGGCGTGAAATGCTGGATGAGTTCCAGGATGCCTGCAAAGCAGAGCACCAGGATCAGCACGGCAAGGCGATGTTTCGGGTAGGCAATCGCGAACGCAGCTCCGATGCACCGGAAACGCCGCCAACCGCTCGAGACTGGCAGGCGCATGTGTGTGCGGCCGCAGTTCAATGGGCGAGAGCGTGAAAAGTACCATGGCGCCGAGCAGGGACCATGCGATGACGCGGGCAACGTGGCGGGTTTTGATGTGATGATATTAACACCGGCAGTTCGGGTTCCGGAAATCCCCCTCCCCGCACAATTGTCTTCACGCCGTCTCAACACAATTGGGTCAGGCGGCCGAAACGTTGCGCCGTCCAGCTCAGAAAACGCCTTGACCTCACCTCGACGTCATCGTCACCTTCAGAACTGCAGACGCCACAGCCGGTGGGGCTCGTTTCGTCGCAATGATCGGGAGCATTTGATGGCCCCTGCCCGGAAAATCGCACTTGTATCCGGCATCACGGGGCAGGATGGCGCCTATCTGGCCGAGTTGCTGCTGCACAAGGGCTATATCGTTCATGGCATCAAGCGCCGCTCGTCGTCGTTCAATACCGGGCGCATCGACATCTCTATCAGGACCCGCATGAGAACGACCGCAGTTCATCCTCCATTATGGCGATATGACCGATTCCACCAATCTGATCCGCCTGGTGCAGGAAATGCAGCCCGACGAGATCTACAATCTCGCGGCGCAAAGCCATGTGCAAGTGAGTTTCGAAACGCCGGAATACACGGCCAACGCCGATGCTCTCGGCACGCTTGCGCCTGCTTGAGGCGATCCGCATTCTCGGCCTTGAAAACGACGACGCGCTTCTATCAGGCCTCGACATCCGAGCTCTATGGCAAGGTTCAGGAAGTGCCGCAGCGCGAAACCACGCCGTTTTATCCGCGCTCGCCCTACGGCGCCGCCAAGCTCTATGCCTATTGGATCACGGTCAACTATCGCGAGGCCTATGGCATGCATGCCTCCAACGGCATCCTGTTCAACCATGAAGGCCCGCTGCGCGGCGAAACCTTTGTCACCCGCAAGATCACCCGCGCCGTGGCCGCCATCGAGCTTGGTCCGCAGGACCGGCTCTATCTCGGCAATCTCGATGCCAAGCGCGATTGGGGCCACGCCCGCGATTATGTCGAGGGCATGTGGCTGATGCTGCAGCAGGATCAGCCCGACGATTATGTGCTGGCCACCGGCGAGACCCATACGGTGCGCGAATTCGTCGAGCGCGCCTTTGCCGAGGTCGGCATCACGATCGCTTGGCGCGGCAGCGGCGTTGACGAGGTCGGGCTCGATGAGGCCAGCGGCGAGTGCTGGTCGAAGTCGATCCGCGCTATTTCCGGCCGACCGAGGTCGATCTTCTGTTGGGCGATCCGACCAAGGCGCGCGGCTCGGCTGGGCCCGCGCACGCCCTTTGCCGACCTGGTCGCCGAGATGGTGCAGGCCGATCTGATCGCCGTCGCCGAGGAAAAGGCGCATCGGCATGAGTGAGGGAAGGGTGCGGGTCGTGCCTTGCCGGACGCCGACATGAACGGTCGGCTGGTGAGCCCGTCCCCTGGCGGGCAAGCGCGTCTTGGTCAGCGGCCATCGGGGCCTGGTGGTTCGGCGCTCGTGCGGCGGCTGGCGCGCGAGGCTTGCGACGTCCTGACCGTCGGCGCGGGCCGTGGTTGACCTGTTGCGCCAGGACCAGGTCGAGGCCTGGATGGAGGCTGAGCGGCCGCATGCGGTGTTCCTGGCCGCGGCGAAGGTCGGCGGGATCCTGGCCAATGCGACCTCGCCCGGCGAGTTTCTTACGAGAACCTGATGATCGAGGCCAACCTGATCCAGGCCGCGCAGCAGGTCGGCGTCGAAGAGCTGCTCTTTCTGGGATCGTCCTGCATCTACCCGAAATTCGCGCCACAGCCCATTGCGCGAAGACGCGCTGCTTGACCGGGCCGCTCGAGCCGACCAACGAATGGTATGCCATCGCCAAGATCGCCGGCATCAAGCTCGCCGCCGCGTGCCGCCGCCAATTCGGCTGCGATTTCATCTCGGCCATGCCGACCAATCTCTACGGGCCGGCGACAATTTCGACCTGGCGACCAGCCATGTTCTTGCCGGCGCTGATGCGCAAAACGCACGAGGCCAAGGTGCGCGGAGAACCAGGCGTCAGATCTGGGGCAGCGGCACGCCGCGCCGCGAGTTCCTGTTTGTCGACGATTGCGCCGATGCGCTGGTGCATCTCGTTCAGCATTATTCCGGTGAGGGCCACGTCAATGTTGGCGTCGGCGAGGACGTGACCATCCGTGAATTGGCTGAGACTGTCGCGGAGGTCGTGGGGTTTTCGGGACACCTCCACTTCGACCCCAGCAAGCCCGACGGCACGCCGCGTAAGCTCCTCGACACCGCGCGCTTGACCGCTCTCGGCTGGCGTCCTCGTGCCGCCCTAAAAGACGGGATCGCCTTGACCTACCGCTGGTTCAGCGCCAATGCCTCTTAGCCAGCTGTCCGAAAAGCCGGTGCTGCGTGCCGACGTGGGCCGATCGCGATCGCTCGCTTTTCGCGGCTCCGGCCATCGCGGATGACCCGGCTTATCTTCGTCAATCGCTTTTTCTGGCCCGATCATTCGGCCACGAGCCAGATCGTGTCGGATCTCGCTTTTCACCTCGCCGAGGGCGGACGCGACGTGCGGGTGGTGACGAGCCGGCTGCGCTATGATGCAGAAGGGCAGGGCGGGCCTTTGCCAGCGCTTGAGACGGTGCGCGGTGTCGAGATCCATCGGGTGGCGACCAGCGCCTTTGGCCGCGCCAACCTGGCGGGCCGGGCCTTGGACTATGCCAGCTTCTACCGCTCGGCCTGGCGCGCGCTGATGCGGCTTGCCCAGGCCGATGACATCATCATCGCCAAGACGGACCCGCCGCTGCTGTCGATCGTAGCCGCTGACGTCGCGCGCCGTCGATCGGCCCGGCTCGTCAACTGGACCCAGGATCTCTACCCGGAGGTGGCGCAACAGCTCGGTGTGGCCTGGCTCAACGGCCCGCTTGGGCACGCGGCGCGATCGCTGCGCGATGCCTCCTTCCGCAGGGCGGCGGTGAACGTCGCGATCGGCGATCGGATGGCGGACCGCTTCCGCGGGTTGGGGCTGTCTGACGAGGGCATCGCGACCATCCCCAATTGGGTGGACGATCATCTCATCGGCGATGCCAACCGCCACCAATCCGCTGCGCCAGGCGTGGGGCCTGCAGGATCGGTTCGTGGTGGGCTATTCCGGCAATCTGGGCCGGGCGCATGAGGTCGAAACGCTGCTCGACGCTGCGGTGTCGCTTAAAGCCAGGTCCGATCTGTGCTTCCTGTTTGTCGGCGGCGGGCACCATATCGAGGGTTTGCAGCGCGAGGTCAGGGCCCGCGAACTCGACCACCTCTTCGCGTTCAGGCCGTATCAGGATCAGGCGTCGCTCGCCGCCTCGCTGTGCGTTCCCGATGTCCATTGGGTCTCGCTCAGGCCGGAAATGGAAGGCCTTATCGTCCCCAGCAAGGTCTATGGGATCGCCGCTGCGGGCCGCCCCATCCTGACCGTCTCCGCGCTGGACGGCGAAATCGCCAGCCTTGTCGCGCAGCATCGCTGTGGGCTCGCGATCGCCCCTGGCGACGCCGCCGGTCTGGCTGCGGCCGTGCTGTTGTGTCAAGGCCATCCGGCGAAGGTTGCCGAGATGGGCGCCTGCGCGCGGCGCATGCTCGATGACCATTTTTCGCGCCGCGCTGCATTGGCCCAATGGGCTCAGCTGCTTGACGGGCTCTCGGGGCCTCGGTCCGACGGCGTCGGACCGGGCTCGCATCCGGACCGGTGACCTGATGTATTTCGTCCTGTCCAAAGCAATCGGCTGGTTCACGGTCCCGAGCAATGTGCTGGGTCTTGTCGTGGTGGTCGGCGTCGCCTTGTCCATGGTCCGGCCAGTCCGGTGGACCCGTGCCTTGGCCGCCTTGGGGCTTGCCGCGCTGGTGCTGGCGGGCGCCTCGCCGCTGGGGGCCTGGCTCATCCGGCCTCTCGAGGACCGCTTTCCGGTGTGGCACGACGACGGGCGCGAGGTGACCGGAATTGTGGTTCTTGGCGGCACCGTCAATGCCCGCATCAGCCTTGCGCGCGATCAACTCACCTTCGGGAGGGGGAGCGCATTATGGCGGCGGCCGACCTGGCGCGGCGCTATCCGCGGCCCGGATCGTGTTCAGCGGCGGCAGCGGCGACGTGCTCGAGGCCCCGCCGAAGCGCACGCGGTGCACCGCTTCGCCAGCACCTTGGGCCTCGATGTCTCCCGCATGAGCTTTGACGATGCCTCGCGCAATACGGTTGAGAATGCATCGTTTGTGGCCGCTCTGGTCGGCTCCCCCTCAAGGGCCGATGGCTGCTGGTCACGTCGGCCTTTCATATGCCGCGAGCGCAAGCTCTGTTTCGCAAGGCCGGGCTCAATCTCGATGCCTATCCGGTCGCGTTTCGGACGGCTGGCGCGCGCGGCCATAACCGCTGGTCCTGGTCCTGGTCCTGGCTGTCCGGCCTCGAGATGGTGGACCTCGCGACCAAGGAGTGGGTCGGACTGCTTGCCGCCCGGCTCTTCGGACACTCGGATGTGTTGTTTCCAGCCCCGAGCCCAGCTCAACCAGCCCCCGTCGCCCGCGGCGTGTCGCCAAGCGCGCGATCGTGTGGTCAAATCTGCTGACGGCGATATGCTGAGCAGGTCCGCTCGGGCCGATCGCCGCTCAAGCGGTGTGTGTGCGAGGCAGCGGCCCGAATAATTCGTCTCAATCTCCTGGCCTTGCTCATCGGGATTTTCTTCGTGGCGGTGTGCGCCTTTGTGCGGCTCGCTGATCCATTGCCGGCAAGGATCGCCCGCGAATTGCTGTTCGATCAGTACCAGCGCCTCAAGCCCCGGGCATACGACGCCCAGCCTGTCCGGATCGTCGATATCGATGAAGCGTCGCTGGCCGCCATCGGGCAATGGCCGTGGCCGCGCACCGACCTCGCGCGTGTTGTCGAACGCCTGAATGCGTTGGGCGCTGCCTCGATCGCCTTCGATATGGTCTTTCCTGAGGCCGACCGGATGTCGCCGGCCAGCATCGGACGGCGTCCCGATGTGCGTGCGGCGATGGGCGCCGACGTCGCCAATACGCTCGATGGCAAGTTGCCGGACAATGACCAGATTTTCGCCGCTGCGTTGGCGGATAGCAATATCGTCCTCGGGTTTGGCATCCTTCCCGGCGAAAATGCGTTCCGTCCGGCACGCAAAGCCGGGCTCGCGTTCACGGGCCTCGATCCCGCGCGCTCCATCGCCGGGTTCGCCGCGGCCATTGGCAACATTCCGCCTTTGGAAGCCGAAGCCGCCGGTCTCGGTGCCATCAGCATCTCGCCACAGGATAACCAAGGCATTGTCCGGCAGGTGCCTCTGGTCTGGAGCGATGGACAGAATGTCTATCCGAGCTTGGCGCTGGAGGCCCTTCGGGTGGCCCAGGGCGCGCAGACGATCCTTGTCAGGTCGACGCAGGAGGAGCCCGCCGCGGCGCTGTCCGTCCGGGTCGGGGATTTCGAAATCCCGACAACGCGGCGGGGTGACTTCCGGGTGTATTTCAGCCAGGAGGTGCCCGAGCGCTACGTCTCGATCGCCCGCTTGCTTCAGGATCCCCCCGATGAGGGTCTGAAGCCCTTGATCGAAGGCAATATCATTTTCATCGGGACATCCGCGGTGGGGTTGCTCGACGTCCGCACGACGCCCTTGGGTCAAACCGTGCCTGGCGTAACCGTCCATGCTCAGGCGCTGGAGCAGGTCCTGGGCCATACCTTCCTGCTGCGGCCCGATTGGGTAGACCTGCTTGAAATCGCGCTGATTGTCGCCATGGGTCTCACGGTTGTCCTGACGGTCATCTATAGCGGACCCTTGATTGCGCTGGCTCTGGGCAGCCTTCTCGCCCTGAACGTCGCGATCGGCTCCTGGTTTGCCTTTGCCAGCTGGAACCTGCTGCTGGATCCCCTGTTTGCGCTCGCGACGGGCCTGCTGCTGCATTTCGCGCTGACCAGCTTTCGCTATCTTGTCACGGATCGGGACAAGCGCTTCGTCCGCCGGGCCTTCGGACGTTATGTCTCGCCGGCCCTGCTCTCGCAGATCGAAGCCAATCCCAAGGCCCTCCGCCTCGGGGGCGAGGACCGCACGCTCACCATCTTCTTTCAGGATGTGCGCAGCTTCACGTCGTTGAGCGAGAAGATGTCACCGACGGAACTCATCGATTTCCTCAACCTGCTCCTGGGACAATTGAGCGAGATCATCACCGATGAGGCAGGCACCATCGACAAATATATCGGTGACTCGATCATGGCGTTTTGGAATGCGCCGGTGGATGTCCCCGATCATCCGGTTTTGGCGTGTCGGGCTTCGCTGCGGATGCGAGAGCGCCTGCAGGCGCTCAACGAGGCGGATGCGTTCGGCCTCATGCAAAAGCATGATATCGCTCCCAATGTGCGCATCGGCATCGGCCTCAATTTGGGCCGCGCATGCGTCGGCAATATGGGATCCGAGCACCGGTTTAATTACTCGATCGTCGGCGACGCCGTGAACGTGGCTGCCCGCATCGAAAGCCTCACAAAGGAACTCGGAGTCGATATTTTGGCAGCTGAGAGCCTGCGGCAGGCCGCGCCCGATTTCGCCTGGCTGGAAGCCGGGAATGTTGAGTTGCGAGGACGGCTTGAGACCACCAATCTGTTCGTCCTGGTGGGAGACGAAAAGCTTGCTGCGAGCGAAGCTTTCGCTCAGCTGTCGAGGCAACACGCGGCTCTGATGAAAGCCGCAGCCCGTGGCGAGAAACTGGAAATCGAACGCAGGTTGATGGCTTGCGAAACGATTGCCGCTGCGTCGTTTCCTATGCTGATGCTGTTTTACGACAAGTTTTTGGAACGGCTTGAATTGGATGTTGCTGCGTGACTGGCCTTGTCGGATCAGGGGACTTTCCCCTTGCCGCTGGACGCAAGTGCGGTGGCGTCACTGTGGGTTGCAGAACTTCTTCGGCTGACTGAAAGCATTGGCGTCAACGTTAGCTGACGAACCTGTTGTGCGGCTGTCTGGACCATCAGGCACAGCCCGCGTCATCCCACCAGAAATGGCAGGCTCTTCAACCGGCCTCGGGTGTCATAGCAGACGGAGGATGAGGATTGCAGCGTACCAAGGATCGATCCAATCATTATCGATAATCGTATCGCAGAGTTGCAGCAATGATGTGGCTGATGATAAGGATTTGTAAAGAATTTCTGGCGCTACTGTGTTGACCTCACGAATCTGCTAGACATATCTGTGGGGTGGAGCCTGAACAATGCTCGCAGACGTGCCGACAACATTGATTTTGCTGATAGTCGGCCTGATCGGCATGCTGCTGTCGTATCGCGTCACGGTTTTCGGGATCGCGGTTCTTTCCCCCATTGTCGCTCTCGCGACCTGGGCCCTGTTCCATGGCATTGCGACCGCCTTGGTCGCCGTGGTGATTTTCCAGGTCGGATTCTTCGTGCCCACGCTCGCGGGACTGTCGAGCCGGCGGGTCGATACGAATTCGCCGAAAGACCGGCGCGCCTAAGTCGCGGGTGGCCTTTCTGAGCCTCTCAACGGACGGTTCATGTCGCTGGCTCGGAAACCAGTCGATCCTGCCCGGCTTGGTGCACGGAAAAAAGCGACACCGCTACCCGGGAGAGCGCTTGGCGCCTGATACCTGCCCTGACGCTGACATCCAAGTTGAGGGTGAATTGCTTGTGAGGGGACGCTCGAGGGAGCCTGTCCGGGTTCAAGCCGCTCTTTCAGACTTTCCGAATTTGAGCATGAAAAGCTGGGTTCGAAGCTGTTCATTCTCAGCTTCGAGGCGGACCACCCGATCATTCAGATCCTGCCGATCCTGGCGGGCCAACTCGGCGCATCGCTCGAGGGACTTCTGCAGCATGACGCAGCTTCGCTCAATGATTTTGCCGACCGTCTCGGCCGGCAACCTCCGTAACACCGACCCGAGGGCACCGGTGACCAGCGCTTCGTGCGACGGTAGACGGGCGTTCAACCGCATCAAGCAAACCTCAGGACCATTTCCTAACGCTTAGTTACCAACTTAAGCTCATACCTGACAATAGCGAAGTTTACTTATCTATCGCGGACGGCTTTCGCCCGTGGGTTGGGTCGAGCAGCGACGTTTCACACCTGATGATGAATTTGTACTCCGGCATCCGGTGTATCTTGACCTCCGTCGGACCGCCTCGATGGCCTGAACGCCCAGCCAGAACCGTCGCGCTCCGCTCGGCGTAATCTCAACCGTCAGCGGCAGGTATCTGTTCTTTGATCCTCTCACTTGCTTTGGAGCGGAGGAGCGATGCTTCGTCCTAGCGCCGACGCAAAACGGTGCCGTCCATTTTCCGCTTCCAGGCGCTCCCCCGGCTGCCGGGGTGCGTGCTGGTCGGTCGCCAGGCCCCGAGGTGTCGCGCCCGGCCTCCAGCACCGGCCGCTTCTCCAGCGTGCGTTGCTCCTCGGCCTGTTTTTCGAAGGCGGCGAAGCGCTCGGCGAAGTTGGCGGCCTTGTCGGCCAAAGGCTGCGTCGCGATGGCGCCCGCCTGCGCCAGCCAGCCCTTGGCCGCCATCCACAGTGCGGCGATGTCGCCGGCGAGCCGGTCGGCTGGCGCCAGGCCGAAGGCGGCGCTGTTATGGCCGATGGCGGGCACCGCGTCGGGCCAGGGCTCGCCGCGCTCGGCGACGGCGACGTAGAGCTCATAGGCGATGGGGTGCGTCGCCCTTCACACCCTTGGCACGTTCATTTTGCCGCGCTGTCCGGGAGGGCCTCTTCCAAGTTGGGTGCCTCAGCGCACAGCGACCCGACTCGTTGGTAGCAGGATAGTCGCTTATGCTTCCAGCCGGCCAATCTGCCACGTGGCGCCGCTGAAGTGAGCCTTTACCTCTCGGCGAAACCTTTACGGCATCGAAGCTGGCCTGCACCTGTCCGTCTGCTCCGGCGTCATGTTGCTCATGGCGACGCCATCCATCGTCCTGGCGGCCTGAAAAACCTCGATGCGGTGGTACCTGTGGCGCAGACCCTTGACCAGGCGCCACGTCGGAATAAGCGCGAGGTCCCTCCGTTAATCCCTGTACACGGCTTCGTGCAGTCCGCGGATATACCCGATCGCGTAGAGACGTCCGAAGGACGAGTAACCGGCATGCTCGTTGCTGTCGCCCTCGACCGTGGGCACATGGTCGGGCCGAAGTACGCCATCGATGCCGATATCGCGATAGGCGCGCATGCAGGCCAACATGTCGGTCTTCCCCGCGTCGTGCCACGTCTCCTCGAAGCTGGACGGCGTCCCTTTCACGTCGCGGAAATGAACAAAGGAAATCTTGTCGCTGAACTTGCGGATCGCCGCCGGCAGATCATCCGTCATCAGGGTGAAGTTGCCCTGGCAGAGCGTGATGGTGTTGTGGCGGCTCGGCGCCATGTCGATGAGCCGCTGAAAGTTGTCGATGCTGCGCATGATCCGGCCAACGCCGCGGATGGGTGACAGAGGTGGGTCGTCGGGATGCATGGAGATTTTCACGTTCGCCGCGGCGGCGACGGGCAGCACCCTTTCAAGGAAATATTGGAGATGGGTCCAGAGCTCTTGCTCGCTGATCGGACCCAGTTCCGAGGGCTCGCTCGGGAGGTCGGCGACGTTGAAGCTTGTCACCATGGAGCCGCCGCGCGACGGCGCACTCGTGTTGGTGCGGATCCAGTTGAAGTCGGTCATCCACTCGTAGCACCAGACCGGGATCCCGAGTTTGCCCATGTTCTCGAGCAGAGTGCAGACCGTGGCGATCTCCTCGTCGCGACCCGGCAATCCGCGCTTGGCCTTGTTGAGCGGCGGGCGCGCTTCGATCACCGCCAGCTTGAAGCCGCCGGCCTCATAGCGCTCCTTCATCCGCCGCAAGGGCGCGATGTCCCAGGGCGCCTCACCGGCTTGCACGCTGTCGAAGGGCAGACCGCCGACGGCGAGGTCGACGCCGGCCTGCTTGGCGAGCTTCCACAGTGGCGATGGCGTCGGATTGATGTACTCGGCTATTTCGAGCATTCCTTGCTCCTTCTCGCGCTCTGGACGAGCACTGCGCTGTAGTGTGTGACGGCTCGAGGCGGTGGCCCGCCCCGGTTGCGCTCTTGCCTGCCGACGGTTCGGCGGGCGGGGCGAGTGCGGGGGCGGGCCCGATCCCCGCACATTGCCTCCCGCCCCCATGTCCTACCCGCCGGACGGCTATTTCAGCTTCTCGATCTCCGCGGTGCCCCAGGCCACGGCGTCCTTGGCGGCGAGGCGGTCGACCAGGATCTTTTGCATGATCTGGGTCACCACCTTGGCATTGTTCACCTTGGAGGCCCAGGCGGTGGGCGGCCCCTCATAGCCGTCGATGATCCCGCTCGCCGCCATGTCGCCGAAATTGGCGTAATCCGGATTGTCCTTGAAGAGCGGCATGGACATCATCGCGGGATAGATCGGGAGCCAGCGCCCGCCCACCTTGTCGATGATCTGCTGGTAGCGTGTCGGCTCGAAGAAGTACCGAAGCCAGCCCTTGGCGTGGTCGATCTGCTTGGAGCTCTTTGGCACCAGCCAGAGCCAGGAGCCGATGCTGGCCGCCACGCGCCCCTTGGCGCCCGGGCCCTTGGGCAGATTGATCAGCGCAGTGTTGGCGAGCAGCGTCTTGTCGTTCGCCTGCATCCAGGAATAGACGCTCGGCGGGTTGATGATGAAAGCCGAGCGGCCGGTCTGGTAGGCGTTGTTGTTGCCAGCATCGTCCCAGGAGAGCGCCGCCCGCGGAATGGTGCCCTCGGCGAACATGTCGGCGATGAACTGGTAGGCCGCGATCACTTCGGGAGAGTTGAAGGTGACGGTCTTGCCGTCCTTTGAAAACATCGCGCCGCCAAAGGCCCAGATCATCTGCCGGATCTGTCCCTCCGCGTCGTTTGCGCTCGACACCGGCAGCCCGAACGGCTGGATGGTCGGGTCCGCTTTCAGGATCGCCTTCGCCGCATTGCGCATTTCGTCCAGGTTCTGCGGCATGGGCAGGCCTACCTTGGCCAGGAGATCCTTTCGCGCATACATCGGCGAGATGTCGATCTCGATCGGCAGCGCCTGCACCTTGCCGTCGTAAATCGCCTGCGGCATCGTGTTCTCGTAGATGCCACCCGGCACCTTCCGCATCTCCACCAGCACGTCGTCGAGCGGCGCCGTGAGGCCTTGCGACATATAGTAGAGGCCCTGGGCGCTCACATTCATGAAAGCGTCCGGCGGCGCTCCGGCCGCGAAGGCCGCGGCAAGCTTGTCGTTCAGGACATTGGCGGGGACGACGACATATTCAGCGCTGATATTCTTCGATTTGCCGTATTCCTTCACGAGCTCGCCGATATAGGCATCGGCAGCCGGATTGAAGGCCTGCAGGCCCCATACCGTCAGATCCGCGGCGTTCGCGCGACCGAGACCTGCGGCCAAGAGTGCCGACACGATGAGACCTGTCCATCGCTTCATCATTGCATCTCCTCCCCTGTGTCACGTCCGGCCGTCCGGACGCGGTTTTTTTCCGGGCTCTTGACCGGCCGGGTTCTCTGCCCCGGCTTGCCCCAGTGCTAATTCTTGACGCCGCCGGCCGCGAGGCCCTCCACCAGGTACCTTTGGGCAAAGAGATAGACGGCGAGGACCGGCACGATGGCGATGACTGAACTCGCCATCAGCTGGCCCCAGATGAACGTGTCGCCCATGACGAGGCCGGTCAGGCCGGCCGTGAAGGTCTTGGCATCGGCGGAATTGACGTAGACCAGGGCATAGAGGAACTCGTTCCAGGAGTTCGTCAGCGCATAGAGCGCGACAACTGCCAGACCCGGCAGCGCGATCGGCAGAATGACATGGCGCAGGATCTGCACGCGCGTTGCGCCGTCGATCAGCGCGGCCTCGTCGAGCTCGATGGGGATGGTTCGGAAGTAGCCGATCAGGAGCCAGGTGCAGAACGGCACCGTGAAGGTGAGATAGGCGACAATCAGGCCGAGCTTGCGGTCGATCAGGCCGAGTTCAGACAGGACGATGAAGAGCGGAATAAACAGGAGCGATGGCGGCAGCAGATAGGAAACGATGATGGCGCGCGCCGCCAGCGCACGCCCAGGGAAGCGCAGCCGCGCGATGGGGTAGGCGGCGAGGGCACCGATGACCACCGAGAGCGCGGTGACGGTGACAGCGATCACCGCGCTGTTGCGGATATAACGGAGGAACCCCCAAGTGTAGATCGCATCCGTGTAATTCGAAAAGGTGACCGTCGTCGGCCAGAGCGTCGGAGGGAAGGCGTAGATCTCCTTGGCGCCCTTCAACGACGTCGCCACCACCCAGTAGATCGGCGCGAGCGACCAGACGACCAGCACGACGACACCGAGGGCGGTCAGTGTGCCGGTAACAATGCGGGTCTTGCGGTCCGTGACCATTCGCGCCTCAGATTTTGTCGCGCAGCATGCGCCTTGTCAGGAAGATGATCAGGACAATGAACACCGGCATGACCGAGACAAGGACGGACGATCCGAGCCCGAGTTGGGTGCGGCTGATGCCGTAGTCGTAGGCGAGCGTGGGCAGAATCTGGGTGCGCATCGCCGGTCCGCCATTGGTCAGGATGAAGACCATATGGAACGAGTTGAAGGTCCAGATCGACGACAGCATCAGCGTGATGGTGATAATGTCGCGAAGCTGCGGCAGCGTCACATACCAGAAGCGATGGAGGATGTTGGCGCCGTCGATCGCCGAAGCCTCGTAGAGGTCGGCCGGGATCGCCGAGAGGCCTGCGATGAACATCATGATGAAGAAGGGCAGGCCGTGCCAGATCATCGCGACCGCGATCGACACCATGGCAATTTGCGGGTCGGACAGGAAATAGACCGGCCGGTCGACGAGGCCGCCGGCCAGCAGGACATAGCCGAGCACGCCTGACGTCTCGTCGTAGAGCAACTTCCAGGAGAGGCCGGCAATCAGGCCCGGCACCGCCCAGGGTAGGAATACGAGCGAACGGAAGAAGCCGCGGAAGGGCATCGGCTGGCTCAGGACGAGCGCGCCCGCAAGGCCGATGACCAGCTTCGCCGCAACGACGCCGAGGGTCAGGAACAGCGAGTTGGCGACCGCGCGCACATAAACGGGGTCGTCGAGCAGCTTGGCGAAATTGGCAAAGCCAGTCCATTCCCCCTGCCTACCGATGGCGCGGTCGGTAAAGGCCGCGTGGATACCATCCAGCACCGGATAGGTAATGAGGCCAAGGAACACGGCAGCAGCCGGCGCCAGGAACAGATAGGCGACGAGCCAATCCGGAATGCCGCGGCTCCGCCATACCGGGCGAACCGACTCGAGCAAGGCATTGGCCGCTGCAGTCATGCAGGTCCCCGCAAACGCCGGCGAGCTTTAGCTGCCACTATACCCGCCGCTAACCTCAGGGCGATATGGATTTTTTTATGAACTTCGCGACCAACCGCGGTTTGAGCATAAAGGCCGTGATCCCGTCCGCCAGTTCTTCGGGATCCAAGGGTTCGCCAGGCCCGTCGGGTCGACCACACTGCAGATCAGGATCGTATCAGTCGGTGCCAAGGTGGTGAGCCTGCATGGCCCCGGATACATGAAGCTGGCAAGCCCCCGCCCATGCCCAAGGAAGTGGACTTGTCGACCGCCCTAACGCGCTGCCCGCCAATGCCCGTCTGGGCGCCTCCGTCCATTGGATAGCAATGGCCAAACTAAGCGGACCGAGCCTTTGAACGGAGTTGACTTGTTATAACAAGCCGTGGTTGCCTCGACACAATAGAAAAAAGCGCCCTGGGGGGACGATGACGCACCCGGCCGTGTCCGCCCCGCTTCCGGGGGTGCAGCACAGTTCGCCTGAGGACAGAGTTGGCCGGCGGGCCATCGCAATCAGGCTCGTTCTGGATGCAATCCTCGAGAATTTGGGCGCGGCGTGCCTCACCGCCATCATTGTCGTTGTGCTTTCGGGTGTCATCTCGCGATACGCCTTCAATGCGTCCTTCAGCTGGACTGAAGAGGGTGGGCTTTGGCTGTTCACGCTTCTGATTTTCACGGTTCTGCCGATCGCGACCTATCGCAGCAAGCACATTGCCATCAATCTCCTGCACGACCGGCTGCCGCCCTCGGGACAAGCGCTGGTCCGGTTCCTGGCTACCGCTTGCGATCACCTACACGGTGATCCGGCTCCTCTCGGCCGGCCTGGCCATTGCCTCCCTCACGTCAGGGCGCAGCATCACCCTCGGGATTCCGTCGTGGTGGCAATATGCGTCGATTCCTGTCTCTGCCGTTCTCCTGCTGGTCTACCAGGTCCTGGAGGCGTTCGAGACGGCCGAGGCGCGCAAGGCCATGCTGCCGGCCATCGCTGCCGCGGCTCTGGCATGGCTTGTCATCGACGTGCTCGAACTGACCGGGATTGACGGCGCGCAACCGACCGTCCTGCTGGCCATCGCGTTCGTGGCGACATTGGCCCTGGGTGTCCCGGTTGCCTATTGCATGCTGTTTGCGGCCTTCGTGGCCAGCGATGCGGGCGACCTGCTGCCGCCGGCTGCGGTGGTTCACAACGTCGTGGTCGGCTCGTCCAAATTCGTGCTGCTGGCCATCCCGCTCTTCATCGCCGCGGCGCAGATCATGAACGCAGGCGGGCTCACCGCCCGGCTGATCGGCCTTGCGCGCGCCCTGGTCGGCCATCTGCGCGGCGGGCTGGCGCAGGTCAACGTCGTCACCAGTGTCTTCTTCGGCTTCGACTCGGGCTCCTCGACGGCTGACGCCTCTCTGCTGGCCAAGATGACCGTGCCGGAGATGGTCCGGAGCGGCTATCCCGCTCCGTTCTGCTGCGCGGTGATCGCCTCGTCCGCCGTGCTGCCCAACATCATCCCGCCCTCGATCGCCATGCTGCTGTTTGCCTCGATTGCGAATGTGTCGGTGGGAAAGCTGTTCCTGGCCGGTATCCTTCCGGGCCTGCTGATTGCAGCTCTGCTGATGCTGACCGTCTATGTTCAAGCCCGTCGGCATGGCTATGGGCACGCTACGGCAACGCCCGCCTGGGCCATGCTCGCCTCGCCGTTGTTTCAGGCTATACCGGCGCTGTTGCTCTCGGTGCTGATCATCGGGGGCATCCGGTTTGGCGTGGTCACGGCGACCGAAGCCGGCGTCGTCGCGGTGATTTACGCGCTGCTGATCGGCATCTTCTTCTATCGCGACCTGCGGCTGCCGGACGTCTGGCGCGGCTTGCGCGAGTCGAGCGTCGACAGCGGCATGGTCGGCTTCATGATCGGCGTGGCCGCGCCTTTCGCCTGGGTGCTGGTGTCAGGCCGCGTGCCGCAGCAGTTTCTCCGCTTCATGCTCGATTACGTGAACGACGCGTGGGCAATCCTGCTGTGCCTCAATGTGATTATGCTGATCGCCGGCGCATTCCTCGACCTGACGGCCATCATGCTGATCGTCGTCCCGATCTCGCTGCCCCTGGTTCTGCAATTGGGCGTGGACCCGGTGCATTTCGGCATTATCGTTGTCGTCAATCTGATGCTCGGCGGGCTGACGCCGCCTTATGGGCTGCTGGTGTTCATCCCGTCAGCCATTACGGGCACTTCGGTCCAGGCGACCTTCCGGGCGGTTATTCCGTTCTTGGTTGTGCTGATCTTCGGACTCGCGCTCATCACCTATATTCCCGGCGATATCGCTGGCCTTCGTGCGTGCTTTCTTCTAGCGCCGGGCCAGCCGACGTGACGACGCAAGGACAAAGCGCATTTGTCCGGACGGTGGAGGAGACAAAAATGACGCGACTTGGCCTCGGGGCCGCCCTCGTAGCGGCGGGACTTCTGTCGACGCTATCGCCGGCATTCGCCCAAAAGATCACCTGCAAGTTTGGTGCGCTCGGCAATGTCGATTTTCCGGGCACCATCGGCATGCAGCGCATGGCCGACCGCATCAATGCGGAAGCCAAAGGCGCGCATCGATGTCCAGATCTTCCCCAATTCGCAGCTCGGCGGCGAGAAGGAGATGGCCGAAGGCATGCGGCTGGGATCGGTGTGCGGGGCGCCGGTGAACGTCTCCGTTCTCAGCACCTGGGTGCCGGAAGGGCAGTTGTTCGACATGCCCTTCCTCTTCCGCGATGACGGCCATGCCTATCGCGTCCTGGCGGGCGCCGTGGGCAAACAGATGGCCGCGAAATACGAGCCGCACGGCTTCAAGGTCGTCGGCTTTCTCGTCAACGGCACCCGCCATCCTTTGGGCAAGTTCCCGATCCTCACCCCCGACGACATCAAGGGCAAGAAGATCCGTGTGCTTCAAAGTCCGCTGCACGTCGAACTATGGCAGATGCTCGGGGCCAACCCCACGCCGATCGCCTTTCCAGAAACCTACAACGCCCTGCAGACCGGCGTTGTCGATGCGATGGACAATGCGAAGACGACCTACTGGCTGCAGAAATTCTATGAAGTGGGCCCGCATTTCACGGATCTCGGGCACATCTATTCGATTTCAGCCGTCGCCTTCTCCACGAGCTTCTGGAAGCGGCTGTCGCCGGAGCAGCAGGCAATTGTGCAAGCTGCAGCCGAGGAAGGCATCAAGCTCCAGGACAGGTTGATCGCCCAGGGCGACGAGGAGGCCATGCAGAAGGCCGTCGCCGCCGGAGCCACCTACCACAAGGTCGACAAGGCGCCGTGGCAAAAGGCGATGATGCCCATCTACACGAATTGGGCGCCCAAGGTCGGCGGGATGGAGATGATCAAGGCGGTGCAGGACACGCCCTGAGCCATTGCGTAGTTTGTGCACCCGTCGCGGGTTCTGTTCTGATCAGTCTGCAGTTGACGGACATCCGGTGGTCGACATGCCCGGCGCCGATGTGTTCGGTCCGCAGCGCGCCGATGTCGAATATTGCTCAGTTTGAGCATTTTCCAATCTTCTCAGCCCGCCGCGTTGGTGACGGGCTCAGAGGTTGGCGGGCCGATGCTTTTGGCGGGCATACATCAGCGCCCGTTCTGGCCGGGCCAGGACCTGGCTGATGCTGTCGACCTGATCGTCGGTCGCGGCTAGCGGAAACGCAGCCATTTCGGCCAGCAGACCATCCAGGTATGGCCCCGCCTGGGGCAGGGCGACCTTTTGGTCGTAGATCCACAGAAGGGCCTTGGTAAAGCGTTCGCGTTTCTTGCTCGTCGAGAGCTCCGACAAGTCGTGCGCGGCGTAGAGGTGGCGATAGCCGGCGCCGCGCAGCTCTTGGTAGATGCCGATCCCGATCCCGAGACCGTCGATGACGATCAGGTCCGGCTTGTCCAGCGCGTCTGGCGCCTTGATGGCGGCGCGCACGTCGGGCAATTCCATCTTCAGGCGGATCAGGCCGATCAGATAGAAAACGTCGCCGAGGATGGGTTCACGCGCCACGCCCCATTTGGTGCAGACCGCCGGCGAGCGAGGTCACGTTGCGGGCAATCGGGACATTGTAGGGCGGATCGGCAAAAACCTGGGCGACGACCTCCGGCCCGAGCAGCCTGGCGTAGCTTTGCGCGTCCAGCGCATTGCCGCAAAGCAGGCGGTGCGGACCGAGCTGCCACAGGTCGCCCGTCTTTGAGATCGCCGGCGCCTCCGTCATCAGCTCCGGCATGACATCGTCGGGATCCTCGGAAACATCCTGGCCCCTGGCCGATCCGCCCCCGCCGCCGGTTCCTGTCAAACGGTCGACGTCAACGCTGTCGAAGCCGGTGATTTCGAATTCGAACCCCAGATCGAGATTGGGCGCGGAGAGTTCGAGGAGTTCCAATCCCACAATCTCCTCGTCCCAGCAGGACAGTTCCGCCAGCCGATTGTCGGCCAGGGCTTAGGCACGCTTCCCCGCCCACCCTGTATTTGCCCCTGATAGCAGGCGGCACTCCGGTGGCGGGTTCGTGTCCCCAGCGCGCACCAACCCCATCGGCCCGCGACTTCGAGCGCGCGCGGTCGCTCGCCATCGATGGCTGCCTCGCGGTCGCCGCCGGGTTGTTTGATCGATGTGTCGGTCGATTCGCGGCGTCAGGCGCGCGGCTGCGCTGTTTCTGCGGAGTTCCCGCCGTTGCGTGAAGCGCCGTCGCAAGACCGTCCGCCATGTGGTCAGTCAGCGCTCACGCTTTGCGCGGCTCGCGCGCGAGGGCGCCAAAGCGCGCGGCAGCCTCTTCCGCGCCTCGAAACAGCAGAGCCATGTCGCTGGTGACGGACACGAAATCAAAGCCGCTGCGCAGGTGGCGCTCGCTCGTTGCCGCGCTTGGGGACAGGACGCCGGCGTGCTTGCCCGTGGCCCGGACGCGCGGCAGCGCGCTCTCGATCAGCCCCACGACGTCGGGATGGTCCGGCTGGCCGAGCAGGCCCATGCTCGCGGCCAGGTCCGAAGGGCCGAAGAACAGGGCATCGACCCCGTCCACGGCGGCAATGGCCTCGAGCTGGTCGAGTGCGGACAAGGTCTCGATCTGAGCGATGAAATAAAGCCCGGCATTGGCGTTCTGCAGGTAGTTCGGCGTCCGCGCGTATCGGCTCGCCCGGCTCATCCCGGAGACACCGCGGGTTCCCTGAGGGGGATAGCGCATGCTGAGCACGGCGGCGTGCGCCTCCTCGGCATTCTGGATATAGGGCAGCATGACGGTGGTGATCCCGGCGTCGAGATAGAGCTTCATCAGCACGGGGTCGTTCCAGGGCAGGCGGACCAGCGGCACGGCCTGGGAGCCTTGCAGCGCACGCAGATGCGAGATCGCGTCCTGCACCGTGAGGGGCGTGTGCTCGCCGTCGAGGAGAATCCAGTCAAAGCCCGATGGTCCCAAACCCTCGACGGCGGTGCTCGCATTCAGCATCGACCAGATGCCCACCAGGGGCCGGTTCTGCGCCAAAGCGCGGCGAAAGGGGTTCTCGGCGGGGGAGGCGGGCGCGGTCATGCTGACGATTCCGGTGGAGTTCAGATTACGTGGAGGACGCTACCGTAACCGCGCCGGTCCTGTCTGCAAGGCTCGTTGTGGATGCGCTGTCCTGCTGCCGCTGGCTAGGCCGAATAGTAAGCTTCCTCGAATGGTCGCGGCGCCAGCGAACGGCGCTCACCGGCGACATAGAGCCCGCGTGGACGCAGGAGGGTGTAGCTTTCGCGCCGGACGCCGACGACATCGACGAACGGAAAGCGCGCTTCCACCAGGTCGAGCAGCGTGATGTCGGCGGTAGCACCCGGCCCGAGATGCCCGAGATCGCTTCGGCGCATGGCTTGTGCAGGCGCGTCCGTCGCCATCCGGACCGCGTCGGGAACGGGCAGGCCGCACGTCACGAGCTTGCTCATCGTATGCAGCAGATCGTAGGCGGGACCGTTGACCGAGAGCACGTGCACGTCGCTCGATATGATGTCGGGTGCAAAACCCTCGGCAAGGGCTGCTTCGGCGCTGTCGAAAGCGAACGCGCCCATGCCGTGCCCGATGTCGAAGAGAATGCCGCGCTCACGGGCCCTGCGCAGCGCAGGCAGCACCGCGCCGGCGTCGTCGACGGGCGCGTTGGGGGCAGGGCGGTAGCAATGGGTGAGCACGTCGCCCGGGCGCATGCGCTCCAGGATCTCCTCATAGGATGGCGGCGGAGGGCCGATATGCGTCATCACGGGCAGCCCCGTCCGCTCAGCCGCCTGCAGCGCAAGGTCCAGTCCCTCGATATCGATGCCCTCGGAGACGATGCCGCCAAGGCGCACCTTGACGCCGACGATCAAGCCGCGATTGGCCTCGATCGTTTCGACGCAGCGATCGACGTTGAGCAATCCCCGCTGGACCACCTCGCCGACGGATACGCCTTTGTCGAAGCCGTAGATCCCGGCAAAGGAAATGTTGAGATAGGCAAGAATCCGCACGCCTGCGCTGTCGATCACGAAATCCCGCAATCCCGCGAAATTGCCGGCTCCGGCCGAGCCTGCGTCAACCAGCGTCGAAACGGCGGACCGCCGGGCTATAGGCTCGGGATCGACCCCGAGCGATGTCGCCTTGTGGTAGACATGGGTGTGGAGGTCGATGAGGCCCGGCACGACAAGCAGGCCGGAGACATCCTCGATATGCCCGGCGCCGTCGCGCGGAAGGTCCGGCCCGACCGCGGCGATCCGCCCGGCCGCGATGCCGATATCGGCGATCCCGTCATGACCGTGCCTGGGATCGATGACGCGCCCGCCGGTTAGCAGCACGTCGAAGGCGGGAAATTCGGAAGCAGGGGTTTGGTTTGTCATCAAGCGTCATCCTCTGCCGTCTTCTTGAAGCCAGTCCAAATGGGCTTGTGACACCTTAGGCCTGATGCCTTCGCCGGTTCAACGGCGGCCATGGCATGGCTCCGAGACCCCGGCGCAAAAAAGCCCCGGCAGATTGCCGGGGCTCGGATAATTCCTGTGGTGCTCTGGGCGATCAGAAGTCCATGCCGCCCATTCCACCCATGCCGCCGCCCATCCCGCCGCCGCCGCCCATCGCGGGGGCGCTTTCCTTCTTGGGCGCTTCAGCGACCATGGCTTCAGTCGTGATCAGCAAGCCCGCCACGGAGGCGGCGTCCTGCAGCGCGGCGCGCACCACCTTGGCGGGGTCGACGATGCCGGCCTGCAGCATGTCGACATACTGCTCGGTCTGCGCATCGAAGCCGTAGGTCTGCGAGGAGTTCTCGTTGATCTTGCCGACCACGATCGATCCCTCGATGCCGGCGTTCTCGACGATCTGCCGGATGGGGGCTTCCAGCGCCTTCATCACGATGTTGATGCCCGCCTGGACGTCAGCGTTCTCGGCGGTCAGCTTGTCGCGAACCGCCATCTTTGCGCGGAGCAGGGCGACGCCGCCGCCGGGCACAATGCCTTCCTCCACTGCGGCGCGGGTGGCGTGCAGGGCGTCGTCCACGCGGTCCTTCTTCTCCTTCACCTCCACCTCGGTCGCGCCGCCGACGCGGATCACCGCGACGCCACCGGCGAGCTTTGCGAGGCGCTCCTGCAGCTTTTCGCGGTCATAGTCGGAGGTGGTCTCCTCGATCTGCGCCTTGATCTGGGCCACGCGGGCCTCGATGTCTTCCTTGCTCCCCGCGCCGTCGATGATCGTGGTGTTTTCCTTCTCCACGCGCACCCGCTTGGCGCGGCCGAGCATGTTGAGGGTGACGTTCTCCAGCTTGATGCCGAGATCCTCCGCGATCATCTGGCCCTGCGTCAGGACGGCGATGTCCTCGAGCATGGCCTTGCGCCGGTCGCCGAAGCCTGGCGCCTTGACGGCGGCGATCTTCAGTCCCGCCGCGCAGCTTGTTGACGACGAGGGTTGCGAGCGCCTCGCCCTCCACGTCCTCCGCCACGATCAGCAGCGGCTTGCCGGTCTGCACGACGGCCTCGAGGATCGGCAGCATCGCCTGAAGCGACGACAGCTTCTTCTCGTGGATCAGGATGTAGGGATCCTCGAGCTCCGCCACCATCTTGTCGGCGTTGGTGATGAAATAGGGCGAGAGATAGCCGCGGTCGAACTGCATGCCCTCGACGACGTCGAGTTCGGTGACGGCGGTCTTGGCTTCCTCGACGGTGATCACGCCCTCGTTGCCGACCCTCTGCATGGCCTGGGCGATCATCTCGCCCACCGATTTATCGCCGTTCGCCGAGATGGTGCCGACCTGCGCGATTTCGTCGGACGACTGCACCTTGCGGGCCCGCGCCTGGATGTCGCGTACGACCTCCTCGACGGCGAGGTCGACGCCGCGCTTCAGGTCCATCGGGTTCATGCCGGCCGCGACCGATTTCGCGCCTTCGCGCACGATCGCCTGCGCGAGGACCGTGGCCGTCGTGGTGCCGTCTCCGGCGATGTCGTTCGTCTTGGACGCGACTTCGCGCACCATCTGCGCGCCCATGTTCTCGAACTTGTCGGCAAGCTCGATTTCCTTGGCCACGGTCACGCCATCCTTGGTGATCCGGGGCGCGCCGAAGCTCTTTTCGAGGACGACATTGCGTCCCTTGGGGCCGAGCGTCACCTTCACTGCGTCGGCCAGGATGTCGACGCCATGCAGCATCTTCTCACGGGCATTGGCGGCGAAGCGGACTTCCTTGGCAGCCATCGTGTTGTCTCCTTGATCTCTGGGAATGGGGCAGGGTCGGATGCGTCTCAGGCCGCGCGCTGGCTCGCGGCGCTCTCCTCGATCACGCCCATGATGTCGCTCTCCTTCATGATCAGGAGATCCTGCCCATCGATGCGCACCTCCGTGCCGGACCATTTGCCGAACAGCACCCGGTCACCCGCCTTCACGTCCAGCGGGGTGATCTTGCCGGTTTCGTCGCGGCTCCCGGAGCCGACGGCGATGATCTCGCCCTCCTGGGGCTTCTCCTTGGCGCTGTCGGGAATGATGATCCCGCCCCTCGTCTTCTCTTCCGCCTCGATGCGGCGGACGACCACGCGGTCATGCAGCGGACGAAATGCCATATCTGAACTCCCTGATGGCTTTGAACGTCTCGGCAGCTCTGACTCCCGCAGGTTCGACTCGCTCCCGCCGCCGACCTGCCTGGCAGTCATGCGCCGGACAGGTCCGGCATTGGCACTCGGCAGGGGAGAGTGCCAGCGAATTTATTCGCGCTCGAAAGCAAGTCAAGGGCTCAATCAAGTAAAATAGCAAACGATAACGTTAGGCTTTGCAGTAATCATCGCGGTAACGCCTAGTAACGCTTAAGGTGGAAGGAAGCAAAAATATGCGCGGCGAAAATCGCCGCGCACTCGCAGAGTCCTTCGATCCTGACATTAGAGCATCATCCTCCAGCGCTTAGCCTGCGGTTGGAAAAGATGATGCTCTATCAACGGGGCTGGAACGGACGACCAGACGCAATCAGGTCGGTTTTTAGTCGCAGACGCGTTCGCGGCGTATCACGCGTTCGCCGTAGCGGTTGATGCGCCGGGTCACTTCGGTCCTGCAGCGCTCCACCGCGCCATACCGGCGGCGCTCGATCGTACCGATCGCCGTAACGCGGCGCGTTATCCCGGTCGCCATAGTACCGGCGCTCGCGGTATTCCGGCCGCTGGGTTTCGACCGTAACGCCGCCGGGGCCGATCGTGATGCCCTGGGCATAAGCAGAGGAAAGGCCTGCCGCGGTCAGCGCGGCAGCCAGAATGAGGGCCTTCATGGGAAAGTCTCCGCAGGTTCGGGGGATGGGTGTTCACCAACCCTGTCGCGGAGCCTTACGTTCCCGCAACGTTTCAGCCCATTCGGCCGGTCGATCAGCCCAGGACGATGTCGAACCGGCCTATTGTGGCGCGTTCACGACGGGACACTGCCATGACCAAAGCGGGGTTGTAGAGGCCGTCGCGGGCATTGCCCGGTTCGTCGGGGAAATAGAGCTGTGTTGTCAGTACGCGCTCGCCGGGTGCCTGGATCTTGAGGTGAAAATGGCGAGTGCGGCCGGGATAGAGGCCGGGGATGATCGTATCGAACAGGAACCGTCCTTCACTATCGGTGAATTGGTGTCCACGGAGGCGGAAACCCACATTGTCGTAGGCTCCGGCCGCATCGGCATGCCACAGATCCACGAGGGCGCGCGCGAAGGGCCGGCAGCGCCGGTTGACGACAAGTCCAGCCAACGTGAACCGCTCGCCTGCGGCCACATCCGCCGAGAAATTGCGCTTTTCGGGCGATTGAGGCGTGAAATACGGGCCCTCCGTCTGCGCTCTTGTTGGCGGCCTGTCCATCGCGGCATTCGGGCGTTGCTGGCAGCAGCGAGGCCTGCGCGAAGGCGCGGTGGGCAGGCGGCGCGAGAAGCAGCCCCGCGCCCGCAGTCGCGGCAAAAACGAGATCCCGTCTGCTCATCCCACCTTTACGCATCTTCGGCCTCCCTGGCGCCGGCACAACGTTGGATGCACATTGCGACAAAGCTGTGAGGACGAGGTGACGTAAATCTACCAGCGAATGCCCAGATAGGTGCGGTCGTCCGCGAACGACGTCGCGGGTCGAGCCCTTCGGCGAGAGATAGCTGACCACCTTGTGCGGATCCTCCCGCTCGACCTCCGCGAACCTGGCTTTCCCACGACGCAACGCCGAAAGCGTCTCCCGGCGTGAAATAGCCGTCGCTGAACAGCTCGATGGTTTTCAAGCGCGTCGCGGTCGATCCGCTCGCGATAGACGAGGCTTTCGGGAACGGCAAAGCCATCGAGGCAGGAATATCCCAGGATCATCCCGGCTTCGTTTTGATATCCGCCTTGGGCGTTGACGATGCCGCCGGTCACGAGGTTCCGGATATCGGCCATCGGCACGTGAGGCAGCTTGGCGGCGTTGGCGGCCAGCGACGTCTCCTCGATCCGCGCGAGGTGCGAGGCGTCGAGATGCGGGCGACAGCGCGTCGAGTGCCTGCCTTGTACCGTGCCACGTGATCTGGCGGGACAGCGTCTCCCGCAGATCGGCGTCTTCGGTCACCTCCGCGATCACCGGCCAGGCCTGCTGCCGCAAGGTGGAGGTGATCAGGTCGAGATCCTTCTCGACCTGCATGACACGCTCGCCGTTCAGCCGTATGCCGCTATCGCCCACCAGGGTGATGTCGGCATGCTCGCCATGGAGTGTGACGAGCGCCATGGTGGCCGAAAAGCGGTTGTGCCGCTCGTGCCGCGCCCGCTCGTACATCTCGTGCCTGTGATAAGCGTCGGCGAGCGCTTGCGTGACGGCGCGTACGATCGCCATTCCGTCATCGAGCGGCGCATCGGGCTGCACTGAGAATCGCTCTCGAGCGCCGCTTTGGTTGTCACGGCAGCATATTGCCCGGACAGCATGCCGTCATAGCGGGCGCCTGTCCGGGCTGTGGCCCCATCGATGACGGCATAGGCTCGCCCGGGAAGGATCACGAAGCGGTCCTCATTGGCATGAGGTGCGGCGGGATCCTTCCCCTGCGAGAAAGCTTCGATCAGCATGCCGGCGACTCGCCGCCCCGCGCCTCAGCGGTCCGCGAGCGCCTTCTTCCATGTCGCCAGCCAGGCGTTCCGGTTCGTCGCGACCGCCTTCATGTCGTAGTTGATGAGCTTGATCTCGCTCATCGGCTTCAGGCCGGTGGCGTTCACGTCGGTGCGCACTGAACGCCGGCCGATTTCGGCCACCAGCAATTCCTGAACCGGCTTGGAGAGCAGCCAGTCGACGAAGACCTTGCCCGTATCGGTATTCGGGCCGCCCTTCACGATGGCGATGCCGTCGGCGACGGTCGAGGTTCCGTCCTCGGGGTAGACGATCGCGACATTGCCGCCGTTCTTGACGTATTCGAGGGCGTTGTCCTCGAGCGTGATGCCGACCAGCGCCTCGCCGTCGTTGACGAAGCGGACGACCGCGCCGGAACTGTCGGACAGGGCGAAATTGGCGAGGATGCCCTTGTAGACGTCCCAGCCCTTGTCGCCGTAGCCGAGCAGCACCGTGGCGAGCTGCTGGAACGACGAGCCGGACGTGTCGGCGCGGGCCGAGGAGACCTTGCCCTTCCACTTGGGGTCGGCGAGGTCCTTCCAGGTCTTGGGATAGTCGGCCGGCTTGAGCTGCTTCGTGTTGACGGCGAACACCGCGAGGATGCCGGTGTAGGGGAGCCATTCGGGGCTGACGGCGTAGGCCTTGTTGATGACCGCCGCGTCCTTGGGCACGTAGGTCGCGAGCAGGTCCTTGTTGTCCTCCAGCGTCTCGCCGCCGATGCTCCAGATCACGTCGGCCTTGGGCGAGGACGCCTCGGCGCGCACCCGCTTGATGATGTCTCCCGAGCCCGCCTTGACGAGGTCGATCTTGATCCCCGTTTCCTTCTCGAAGCGGGGCTGCAGTGCGTTGATGATGTTGGTGTTGTGGGCGGTGTAGACGACGACGCGCTTTTCCTGCGCCACTGCGCCAGTGGCGACCGTGAGGGCGGCGGCCACGAGGCCGGTCAACAAAGCTGATTTCATCGTCGTTCTCTCCACGGTCCTGCTCCCGAAAATTCTTCTCGCCGTTGCGGTCCAGCATCATGCATTGTGACGGCGCTTGTAAAGCGAACTCATGACGTTAGCCCGACAGGAGAGCGGCCCCCAGTGTCCAGTCTCGAAATCCGGAACATCGAGAAAAGCTTCGGCGACGTCGCGGTTCTCAAGGGGATCGATCTCAATGTCGTCTCCGGCGAATTCTTCACGCTGCTCGGACCCAGCGGCTGCGGCAAGACGACTCTTCTGCGGATCATCGCGGGATTTCAGCGACAGGATGCGGGCCGCATCGTCGTCGACGGCGACCGGATCGACGAGAGGCCGGCGCATAAGCGCGACATCGGCATGGTCTTCCAGGACTATGCCGTGTTTCCCCATCTCACCGTCGCCGAGAACATCGCGTTCGGCCTGCGCGCCCGCCGGATGCCGCCGGCCGACATCGCCGCGACCGAGTCGACGAGGGCCTCCGGATGGTGCGCCTCGAAGGGCTCGCGCAGCGCCTGCCGTCCGAACTCTCCGGCGGCCAGCAGCAGCGTGTCGGCCTTGCCCGCGCCATGGCGATCAGGCCGAAGCTGCTGCTGATGGACGAGCCGCTGTCGAACCTCGACGCCAAGCTGCGCATCGATCTGCGCGAGGATATCCGCGACATCCAGAAGCGGCTTGGCATCACCACGATCTACGTCACCCATGACCAGGAGGAGGCGCTCGCCATCTCCGACCGGATCTGCGTCATGGATCGCGGCGTGGTCGAGCAGGTCGGCACGCCATACGAAGTCTATCGCACGCCGCTGCGGCGCTTCACGGCAGCCTTCGTGGGCACCATGAACTTCGTGCCCGGGACGGACCGGAGGATGGCCGCGTGCGGATCGGGCCCCTATACACTGCCCTTCGCCGCGCCGGGCGGGACAGGCTTCGATCTCGCCATCCGGCCGGAGAACGTGGTGATCGGGCACGGCGGATCGGGCGACGGTCGCGCGATCCTTCTCAAGGGCGCGGTGCGCAAGATCACCTTCCTCGGCCGCGAGGCGCATTACACGTTGATGACCGAGGTGGGCGAGATCGTCGCGCAGGTTACCGATCCCACGCGCGACCTCCTCGACGTCGAAGGCCGCACGGTCGACATCGCGCTGCCCTACGACAAGGTCGTGCTGTTCACGCCTCGGCGTGGCGAGGCGATCGCTCGCGCCTCGAGGCGCGGCCGTGAAGCGCGGCTGGTTCGGAATGACGTCCGCGCCGGCCGGGACGCAGCGGCGCGGGTTCGATCCGTGGATGGTGGTGCTCGCGGGCTCCTGGTTCATCATCGTCTTTCTGTTGCTCTGGCCGTTGTCCTCGGTGCTCCTCGCGAGCTTCCGCGACAACGACACGGGCGCGCTCGCGCTCACGAACTACATCGACGTGTTCACGGCAAAGTCCTATCGCCGCGCCATCGGCAACACGCTGATCGCGGGCCTCGGCGGGATGAGCGGCGCGCTCGTTCTCGGCGTGACATTGGCGCTGGTCACGACGCGGTTTCGCATTCGCGGCCGGGTGATCATCCAGACGCTGGCGGTCATCGCGCTGGTGTCGCCGCCCTTCATCGGAGCCTATGCGTGGATCGTGCTATTCGGCGCCAACGGCGTCGTGCGGCAGGCGCTCGTGTCGGTCGGGGTCGACATGCCGACGATCTATGGCGCGGGCGGCGTCATCCTCGTCTTCGCGTTCAAGTTTTTCCCGCATGTCTACCTGATCACCTCGGGCGCGCTCAGCGCGGTGAACCGCTCGGTGGAAGAGGCCGCGGAGGGGCTCGGCCTGTCGCCGCTGCGGCGGCTGTTCCAGGTGACGTTTCCCCTGATCCTGCCATCCATCACGGCGGCGGCCCTGCTGACCTTCGTGCTTTCGATCGCCGATTTCGGTACGCCGCGCCTGATCGGGCGCGACTTCAACGTGCTGGCGACGGAGGCCTTCACGCTGTTCGGCAGCGAGATGGGCGGCAATCCCGGCATGGCGTCCGCGCTCAGCATGGTCCTGATCGCCTTGTCGATGGGGCTGGTGCTGCTGCAGCGCCGGGTCACCCGCCGCGATGTCTATTCCGGAAACCTCATGCGCCGGCCGCACGTGAAGCAGGCGACCGGCTGGCGCAACGTCGGGCTGCACGCGCTGGCCTACGCCATCGTGCTCGTCGGCGCGCTGCCGGCCATCACCGCCGTGATCTTCTCGTTCCGCCGCACCAGCGGGCCGGTGTTCCAGTCGGGCTTCGGCCTGCAGAGCTATGAGCGCGTCATTTCCACCGTTTCGACGCCGGTTTGGAACACGCTCATCTATTCCAGCGCCGCGGTGTTCGCGATCGTCACCGTCGGCACGCTCATCGGCTACCTCGTCACCCGCCGCCCCCGCCCGGCGACCGCTGCGCTCGACGGCATCCTGATGGTGCCCTACGTGGTGCCCGGAATCGTGATGGGCATCGCCATCATCACCCGCTTCAATGGCCCGCCGCTGGAGCTCACGGGAACCGGTCTCGTCATCGTCATGGCGGTCTTCATCCGCCGCCTGCCATATTCCGCCCGTTCGTCTGCGGCAGCGCTCAAGCAACTCAGCCCGAGCCTCGAGGAAGCGGCCATCAGCCTTGGATATTCGCCCGCGCGCGCCTTCCTCCGCATCACCGTTCCGCTCATCGCCCCGGGCATCCTGGCAGGCGCGCTGATGAGCCTCGTCACGGCGATGAACGAGCTGTCGTCCTCGCTCGTCCTCTATGTCGGCAGCACGATCACGATGCCCGTGCGCATCTATCTTGCAGTGCTCGATGGCGAATACGGACTTGCGTCGGCGCTCTCCAGCATCCTGCTGGCGCTGACCGTGATCGCCGTGTCAGGCGCTTTTCTTCTCTCGGGCCGCAAGCAGAGCTCGCTGCTCTAGAGAAATTCCCGCCCGGCAGGCGTTCGCGGGCCTCGCTCAAGACAAGCCGCAGGGCATAGACTCGGCATGGGCGCCATAAGTCAGCCTCTTGGCGAGCACCGCATCGGGCAGTGCTCATGACGCATCGAGCTCACATGCATGTCGGCGTGGCGCAGAGTTCGCGCACGAGCGCCCGAACTTTTGCAGACCCGCGCGAGGCAGTGACCGCCGTTGGCCGGGGCTCCTGCGGGGCGATCGCAGGTGCGGCGGCAGGGGTGGACCTTTCCGCGGGCGAGGCCACTCGCGGAGGCGCGGGTGAGACGGCAGCCGGAACCGGCGCGGGTGCAGGAACCGGGGCGGGTGCGGCGGCTGGCACAACGGGCTTCGCCGCCACGGCAGCGGGCGCGGGAACCGGGGCGGGTGCGGCGGCTGGCGGAACGGGCTTCGCCGCGACGGCAGCGGGGGCGGGAACCGGGGCGGGTGCGGCGGCTGGCGCAACGGGCTTCGCCGCGACGGCAGCGCGGCGGCGGGAACCGGGGCGGGTGCGGCGGCTGGCACAACGGGCTTCGCCGCCACGGCAGCGGGCGCGGGAACCGGGGCGGGTGCGGCGGCTGGCGGAACGGGCTTCGCCGCGACGGCAGCGGGCGCGGGAACCGGGGCGGGTGCGGCGGCTGGCACAACGGGCTTCGCCGCCACGGCAGCGGGCGCGGGAACCGGGGCGGGTGCGGCGGCTGGCGCAACGGGCTTCGCCGCGACGGCAGCGGGGGCGGGAACCGGGGCGGGTGCGGCTGGCGCAACGGGCTTCGCCGCCACGGCAGCAGGTGCCACAACCGGGATGGGTGCTGCTGGCGCCGTCGGTTCTGCAGCAATCGATGGGGCGGCGGCAGGCGGCGTTATACCTGTCGCAGGCAATATGACGCGCACCGGACCCCTGGGCGGCGCTGAAGCTGCGACCGGAGCAGGCGTTTCAGGTGAAACTGCCGGCAGAGCTTCCTGCACCACGGCCGCCGGAGCGGGCGCCGTCAAACCAGTTGGCGCCGGGTTCGCGGATACAGCGGGACTAGGGGATACAGCGGGATTGGGCGATTTCGGCGCTGCGGCGCGCACGGGGGCAGGGGTGGCGCCAGTAGGATTAACCCCTGAATTGGCAGGATTAAGCCCTGAAATGGGCGCACGCGGCGGGACATTAAGCCGACTTGGCGCCGATTGTCCGGCAGGATCAAGCGCACCTTGGGGCAGCGGAAGCGGGCCTGGGCGCGTTTGGGGAGCAGGACCGCCGGGGATCGGCAGCACCAGAGGTCCGCCCTGTGCGAAAGCGCCCTGCGCCGCCAATATCGAACCTTGGACGAGAAGGATTCCGGCCAGTGAGCGAAGGGAAGGACGCATGTGGATCTCCGGCCAAAGCGCGGCGCTTTTCCGGGGCAAAGCCTAACGTCATGCCGGGGGCGTTGACAATGAGCCTTGGACCTCCGTCTTGAACGGCCGCTTTGGACGACCGCCCTGGACCGCCGCCTTGAACCGCCGCTTGGGCCGACGGCGTGTGTCTGCCGCCGCCTGAGCCTACCGCTTCTGCCGATGGAATCCGATCGGCAACTAGAGCGAAAACGGACCTGATTGCATCAGGCCGTTCGCTCCAGCTGCATGAATTTGCATGATAGTTTCCGCCAACCGGTACCCACCTGGCGGGATGGCGCCCTAGCCGCCGCGCATCCGGGGGCCAGCCGATACATACGGCGAATTGTAGTAATAGCCGCGCCGCGGAGCATAGTAGGGATCGTAGCCCGTCTGGTAACGCGGGTAGTAATATTCGTCGTAGACCGCCGGCGCGCCTACCGTGGATGTGGTCTCGTAATAGGTCGGCACACATGCCGCTGTCGTGAGCAGGACGCCGCAGGCCAGAACAAGCTTTTTCATCTCAACCTCCGATCGCCTCCGAACTCTGGTGGCTGACTGATCAATCGGATTGGCGGCACGTAAGTTCCCACAAGGACAGGTAATTCCAGGGCGCCAGAACCGACTTCAGGCGCCGCCGTTGTCGCGCTTCTCATCCTCGAGCTTTTTCAAAGGGGACAAACCGCGGAAGGTAAGAATGGTGAGCGCGGCAATCGAAACGGCAACGTCATAGCTGCCCAGCCCCACGGCTGCTCCTACCGCGCCGGTCGCCCAAAGTCCCGCGGCGGTTGCAGTGCCTTGAACGTTGCCGCCGTGCTTGATGATCGCGCCGCCGCCGATGAAGCCAATCCCGGTTATCAGCCCTTCGATGATCCGCGCTTGAGCTTCCGGCGAATGGCCGGCGATTCCCTCCGTCGCCTGCACGAAACCGCAGCTCGCAAGCGCCACAAGTGGAAACGTACGCAGACCTGCGCTTCGCTCTTCGCGTTCCCTGTCCCAGCCGATCGGCAGCGCGAGCGCATAGGCGATGGTGAGGGCCAGCAGGTGCGGGCCAAGGGATGCCATGAAATCGTACATTCTGCCTACCTGCTGCTTCACCCAGCGACAGCTCTCGTGGGCGTCGCCTCGGGAACCTGCAAACACGCATTATCGTTGCACCTGAAGCTTGAGTTGGTTCAGTGGACCGCCGGATTCAAACTTGTCGCAAGTTTATTGAAGAGTTTAACGCGATAAGTTACATCGTGGCTTAAACCTGACGGCTTCCAAATCACACGAAAGGCCATGCTCGGTGTCATCACCCTGCTCGGTCGAAGGTAGTTTTACCGGCCGTTCAACTTATCAAGGAGAGGCCTCATGGCATTCCACCGCAACCGTCTCGCGAGCGCCGCATCGGCCATTGTTCTCGGTTTCGCCATGGCCGCGGTCCCCGTGTCTTTCGACATTTCCGGCGCTCCCGGTGGGAGCTACGTCCTGGCAAAGGGCGGCGAGGGTAACGGTGGCGGAAACGGCGGCGGCGGCGGAAATGGCGGAAATGGCGGGAATGGCGGCGGGAATTCAGGCGGAAACAGCGGCAGTTCCGCGCGAGGTTCCGATGACAGCGGCCACGGGAAGTCGGGAAATGCCGGTTCGGGGCGTTCCAGCGCCTCACGCGATGACGGGTCGCGCGGCAATTCGGGAAATGCCGGATCCAAGTCGTCCAACGGGGTTGGCGGTTTCCTGCAATCGGTGTTTACCGGACAGATCTTCCGCTCCGACGATGCGGGCGTGAGGCGTGAGAACCGCAGGGACGATCGCCGCGTCGGCAGCCGCGAGGACCGCCGGCAGGACCGGCGTGACGATCGGCAACTCGACCGCGGTCGTGTTGTAACCTCCACGACCTCGGCCACGACCCGCACCGCGACGGTTTCCGGCGCTACGCCTCTGGCGACATCGTCGCAGATGGGCCGCTTGAACGCGTCGCATGCCTCGGCATCCGCCCTGGCGAACGCGTCCCCCAACTCCACGGTCGGCCGCATCCGCGAGTACATGGACGCCATGACGCTCGCCAGCACCCTCGTGGATGACCCGACGACCGAGGTCAGCTTCAAGGGCCAGATGGTGAACTACGACGACCTCATCGGGCTTGCCGCCAGCGCATTGACCTCGGCCGCCAACAAACCCATCGACGCAAGCGTGGTCGACCAGGTCAATGCCAACCTGAGCGGCAAGGCCGGCAGCAGCTTCGACCCCGCTGCTGTTGTCGACGTCAAGGACAAACTGGCCGGTATCTGAACCCAACCGTTGCCTGCTGACCACCTGCTGCCCCGGATTGAAATCCGGGGCAGTTTCGTATGCTGGCGTACGATCCTGCCCATCGATACGGAGTACACACTAAGCAGCCCCGCTCAGTATCCGCTACTGCGATCTTAAGCTGAGCAATACGGCCTAATATCCAAGCGGTGCTGTACTCCAAAAAATGTCGGCTATCCCATTGCACTGCATAACGAAGCTGCGCGATGATGCTCCCCCGCAGAAAAAGTGGATACAATCCGCTGTTGGAGGAAGCCATGAAGAAGGTATTTGTACTGGGCGCCGGTCTCGCGCTCCTTGCCTCGACTGCGCTCGCCCAGAATGCGCCCGGCAATCTGGAAAAGCTCGGCAGCTTCAAGGTCACGGGCGCATCCCCTGAAATCCCCACGATTCCGCAGACCGGGCCCAAGGCGGAGGCCCTCAAGAAAAACCTGACCAAGATCAAGCTGCCGCCAGGGTTCAAGATCAACCTTTACGCGCTTGTTCCGGATGCCCGGCACATGACCGTCGGGCCGCAAGGTGTCGTGACATTCGTCGGCACTCGAAAGAACAAGGTCTATGCGGTCACGGACCGCGCCAAGTCCGGGCAGGCGGAAGAGGTGAAGCCATTTGCCTCGACCATCGACCTCGTCATCCCCAATGGCCCTTGCTTCTCGAAGGATGGTTTCCTCTACGTGGTCGAACAGAACCGCGTTCTCGAATATCCGGCGGCCGAGTTCTTCTATGAGAGCCCCGATGTCGTTGCAGTGCCCGTGGTCAAGCAGGGTGAGTTGATCCCGCCGGACGAGCAAAGCTATAACCACACGGCGCGTGTCTGCCGCATTGGTCCTGACAACAAGCTCTACATCGCGCTCGGCCAACCGTTCAATGTGCCGGCTCCCGAAAAGCTCGACACCTACCGCAAGTGGGGCATCGGCGGGATCATCCGGATGGACCGCGATGGCAAGAACCGGGAAGTCTTCGCGACCGGAATCAGAAACTCCGTGGGCATGGACTTCAATCCGAAGGACGGCAGTCTCTGGTTCACGGATAATCAGGTCGACGGCATGGGAGACAAGATCCCGCCCGGTGAACTGAACCGCGCCAGCCAGGCCGGCCAGAACTTCGGGTTCCCCTGGTATGGCGGCGGGAAGGTTCGCACCACCGAGTACAAGGACCAGACGCCGCCGGCCAACGTGGTGTTTCCGCAAGTCGAGATGGAAGCACACGCAGCCGATCTCGGGATGACCTTCTACACCGGGAACAAGTTCCCGCAGAAGTATCGCGGCGCCATCTTCTCGGCCCAGCACGGCTCCTGGAACCGTACGGACCCGGTCGGGGCGCGCGTGATGGTCACCTACCTCAAGGAAGACGGTACGGCGGATAAGACCGAGCCATTTGCCGAGGGCTGGCTGACTGCCGACGGCGAATATCTGGGCCGCCCGGTCGACGTAGCCATTCTCAGGGATGGGTCGATGCTCGTGTCCGACGACTTCGCCGGTGCGGTCTACCGGATCAGCTACGAGGGGCAGTGACGCAACCGCCCGGGCTCACTTCAGTCCGGGCGTCCTACACCGATTGGTTCCAACTTCGTTGCGTTTTGGATGATGAGCCGGGATCTCGACCCTCGCCAGAGGCGTTCAGTATCCCGGTTCATTGCTTCCGGCCCGTCGCAATGAACGGCTCAGCGGTCTGAAACGTCTTGGATAAGCTTATGACAGCACGCCTACTCACCCGGTCTTTCGCAACGGTTGCGTTTTTGTGTGCTTTGCTCGTGCATCCTGCGGCCTATGCTGCCGGGGATGCGAAGGCGGGCCGACAGAAGGCGCGGCAATGCCAGACGTGTCACGGTCTCGACGGCCTTTCGAAGATCCCGGAGGCGCCTAATCTCGCCGGCCAGGTCGAGCCTTACCTGATAAAATCGCTCGGCGAATACCGCGACGGCACGCGTAAGAACGAGATGATGTCGGTCGTGGCGCCTGCATTGTCGGATCAGGATATCGCTGATCTCGCGGCCTATTTTTCATCGATCGAGATCGTCGTGAACCGCCCCTGACGAATGGAAATCGATCGGCAGAACCATCCTGCAGATGCGGCGTTACAACGCGATCAGCAGGAGGAACTCATGAAGGTATCCTTCCAAAAATCCGCCCTGATCCTGGGCGCAGCAGGCATTCTGCTCAGTGCCGGTGCCGGTTTCGCGCAGAGTCAAAATCCGACCGGTTCTCGTGTGCCGCAATCCGGCGTGGCCGCTCCGTCCAGTCCCGGAAGCGGCAATGCAGGCAGCACCACCGGGAGCACGAGCCAAACAGGCGCGGTCACGTCGGCTCCAAAGCGTGGCATGGATCCCAAATGCACGGAAATCATGCAGAACCAGTCCAAGTTCACGAAGGCTGAAGTCGAGCAGTGCGGCCAGCAGCAGGAATAGCGGGGTTACTCTTCGACCAGCCCCGCTTGCGTCCAGGCTCCCCATCCCCTTGGGGAGCCTTTTTATGGAGACCTGCGCCGCAGTGCGCCCGCAGTGCACCTCAGCCAGGCGATGGCCGCGCGATCAGCCCAGACCGCAAATGTGTGCCTCCCCACAAACGCCGTGTTCGGACGTGATATACTTATCAACTACGGACTGAGTGACAGGGAATGGACGAGGGACGCCTAATGAGCAACTCGCTGCATCTGTTTTCAGCTTTGCGACAGGCCGCCGATCCGGACGTGATCGATGCAATTCAGCTTCTCGTCGAGGAGGGGCGTGACCGCGATCTCAACCGGATCAATCCCCTCGCGTTCGCCGCGCGGCAGGGGCTGGACCAGGAACTGACCATCGCGGCGTTCCTCCATTGCGCACGCGTCGGCGTGTTCGACATGGCGTGGAACGTCCTATGTCCCGGCTGTGGTGGCGTACTGGGCACGGGCGCGGTGCTGAAATCGATCAACAAGAACGAGTATCATTGCTCGCTTTGCGGTGCTGGCTACGAACCTACTCTCGATGAAATGGTCGAGGTCACGTTCACCGTCGCCGAAAGGGTCCGCCGGATCGGCGCGCACGATCCGGAGCGCCTGCCACCGCTCGAATATTACCGGCAGATCTTCTGGAGTTCCGGCGTGGACCTGCCGGACGATTTCGAGGAGCGGTTCTCACATTGCATCATCGAGATGATCGAGCTTGCTCCCGGGGAGCGTGCATTCCTGTCCGTGAACCTGCCGGCGGAGATGGTCATCATCTTCGACGCTGTGACCCATTCGACGCAGTTCATCGAGGTGAAGGGCGAGCCTACGACGGAACGCCGCAACCTCTCCATGGTCATCAGCGACAGCCATGCCGTGAATGAAGGCATCGTCATCCGGCCGGGCCCGGTGCGGCTCACGCTCGAGAACCACACGCATGGCCGCGTATTGCCCAATGTGTGCGTCGCGAACGACGCCCTGCACGATATCCTCGCACACCGGCAGCCCTTCCTGACCGCCAAGCGCCTGCTGACCAACCAGACCTTCCGCGACATCTACCGGGCTGAGACGCTCGACGTGGACCAGCGTTTCAAGATCACCAGCATGACCTTCCTCTTCACCGACCTTCGCGGGTCGACAATGCTCTATGAGCGGGTGGGCGACCTCGCGGCGTTCGATCTGGTGAGGGCGCATTTCCGGATCCTGCAAGAGATCGTCGCAGCCGAGGCAGGGGCGGTCGTGAAGACCATCGGAGACGCCGTCATGGCGACCTTCCCCACGCCGGACCGCGCCATCGCCGCCGCGCTTCGGATGCGGGACGGCATGCGCAAGCTCAACAGCGAGCGCGGGCAGGACGACATCCTGCTCAAGATCGGCATCCATGAGGGCCCCTGTCTCGCGGTCACCCTCAACGACCGTCAGGACTATTTCGGCCAGAGCGTGAATATCGCCTCGCGCGTGCAGAACCTCGCCGACGCGCAGGCGATCCTCACGACGGGCTCGGTGATCGACGATCCGAAGGCCTCGGCGGTCCTCGCCGGCCAGGGGGTCAAGCCCGTGTCGAAGCCTGCCGTGCTGCGCGGCATCGAGCACGACGTCAGGATTTTCGCGCTTCCCTGAGCCTTATTGGACGACCATGGCGCTGAACGGCCAGACATAGGCCTGCAGCATCACCAGGAGCCCGACGAGGCACGCCAGCACGATCGAGTGGCCGAATACGAAGCGCAGGATCGAGCCTTCGTGCCCGAACCAGCCGGTCGCAGTGGATGCCACGACGATGGATTGCGCGTCGATCATCTTGCCCATCACGCCGCCGGACGAATTCGCCGCGCTCATCAGGATGGGCGACAGGCCCAACTGCTCCGACGTAATGCGCTGCAGCCCGCCGAACAGAACGTTCGAGGCGGTATCCGAACCGGTCAGCGCGACGCCCAGCCAGCCGAGCAGCGTGCCGAAGAACGGGTAGAGCACGCCGGTTCCTGCGAAGGCGAGCCCGAGCGTGGCGTCCACGCCCGAGTAGCGGGTGAGCGTACCGATGGCGAGCATGCCGGCGATTGTGAGCAGCGAATATCGCACGACCCAGATGGTCTGGCCATAGGCCCGCAGCAAGGCCAACGGCGAGAACCGCATGTAGAGCCCCGCGAGGATCGCAGCGACGAGAATACCCGTGCCCGTATAGGACAGGAACGTGAAGGCGAAGACGGCGCCTTCCGCCGCCGGCCGCGCCACGATCGGCGGTACCTTCTGGGTGAGGTTGTGCAAGCCCTCGATCGGGTAGGCGGGAGCATAGAGCGAATTCGCCCACGCCTTGAACGTCACCGTGCCCCAGATGAACGCGCAAGCACTCAGGATGGCCCAGGGAATCCAGGACTGGATCACGAGTTGGCGGTCTTCGGCGGCGGCCGGAGGTGGAATGGCGGCTGGCATGGTCGAGGCCGAGTCGTCGTGAACGCGCAGGGCGGCCGACGTCCACAGTACGCTCGGCTGCCAAACCTTCAGGAGCCCGATGAGACATGCCATCGACACGATGGACGCGACGATATCGACGAGCGTCGGCCCGTGGAAATTCGACATCAGGAATTGCGTGACGGCGAAGGACACGCCGGACACGAGGATCGCGGGCCAGATCTGGATCATCCCGCGGAATCCCGCGAAGGCCCAGATGAGCCAGAACGGCACGAGCACCGAAAAGAACGGCAGTTGGCGGCCGACCATCGCTCCGAGCTTGAACGGATCGAGGCCGGTTGCCGCGGCAAGTCCCGCAATCGGGGCGCCGAGCGCTCCGTAGGCGACGGGCGCCGTGTTGGCGATCAGCGACAGGCCCGCGGCGGCGAGCGGCGAGAAGCCGAGGCCCATGAGCACCGCGCCGGTGACGGCGACCGGTGTGCCGAAGCCCGACGCGCCCTCGAAGAACGCGCCGAAGCAAAATGCGATCAGCAGCAATTGCAGCCGGCGGTCCGTCGTGATGCCGCCGATGGAGTGCTGCATGACCTCGAACCAGCCTTTCTCAACCGTCAGCCGGTAGAGAAAGATGACGTTGAGGATGATCCAGCCGATGGGGAAGAAGCCCGTGAGCGCGCCGAACAATGCGGCTCGGATAGCGAGGCCGGCTGGCATCGTGAACGCGAAGATCGCGATGCCCAGCGCAACCGCCAGCGCGACCAGCGCCGCCCAATGGGCCTGCACTTTGCCGCTGGCGATGAGGATCAGCAGCGTCACGACCGGAACCGCCGCGACGATCGTGGAGAGAACCGTGTTGTTGAAAGGATTGTAGACCTGGGACCACATCGGCTTCGCTCCCTGGGCTGCTGGAGCGAAACGGGACCGGTTCGCCCTTTGCGTCGCCCAGGCTCAGCGACGCGAGCGCGCCGGAACCAGAGTTCCTGGGCTTTTTCGGACAACGCGTTCAGGCTGTTCTGGTTTCCTCTGCAGCGCACGAGCTTGCGCCGTGCTGCAGCCCAACTGCGCCGGGCAGTCATGGAACGCTCACCCGTGCCGGAGCGTTCAGTCCAAGCCAGAACACAGCCATTCGGGCTTCCCGCGGGTGCGGGGCCAGGTCAACCGGAGACCGCGCACTTGTCAGCCACCACCGAGGAGCGCCCCGCTCCTGTCCCACCCGTTCTCTTCACCAGTGAAGAGGAAGCGGTCGACGCGCGCGCCTCGCTTCAGCGCAAGTTCTGGACGATGTCCTCTGGTTTCTGGCGCGGAGAGACAGCGCGGGCGGCCTGGGTGCTGACGATCGCGATCGTCGCTCTGATCCTTGCCAACATCGCCATCCAGTACGGCATCAATCGCTGGAACCGCTACTTCTTCGATGCGCTCGACAAGAAGGAAACCGAAAAGATCTCGTTCGCGATGCTGCTCTTCGCCGGGCTGGCGATCTCGGCGATCGTGGCGATGGTGGCGCAGGTTTTCTGCCGTCTGACGCTGCAGGCCCAGTGGCGGCGCTGGCTCACAGCCTCGCTGGCGTCTGACTGGCTGCGGGACCGCCGCTTTTATCAGATGAGCATCGCGGTGCCCGACCTCGACAGTCCGGAATTCCGGATGACCGACGACGTGCGCATCGCCACCGAGCCGATCGTGGACTTCGCGATCGGACTGTCGAACGCGATCCTGATGGCCGCGGTCTTCGTCGGCGTGCTGTGGACGGCGGGAGGGTCGCTGACCGTCTGGGGCATCAGCATTCCCGGCTATTTCGTGGTTTGCGCCGGCCTCTATGCGTTGTTCACGTCCGGGATCATGGTTTTCCTGGGCCGGCCGCTCATAAAATTTACGGAGCGGAAGAACGCGGCGGAGGCGCAGGTCCGCTTCGAACTGGTCCGGGTGCGCGAGAACGCCGAGAGCATCGCGCTGATCGGCGGCGAGGACGACGAGGTCCGGCACGTCAACACGTCGCTCGATGACGCCCTGGCGCGCTGGAACAAAGTGGTTTCGCAGCAATCGTTGATGACGTTCATCATCCACGGCAACACCATTCTCGCCCCGGTCGTGCCTTTGCTGCTCGGTGCGCCGAAATACCTGTCCGGCGAGATGTCTCTCGGCCAGCTCATGCAGATCGCGGCGGCCTTCGTGCAGGTGCAGACTCGCATTCAACTGGCTGGTCGAGAATTACATCCGCCTGGCCGAGTGGTCCGCCTCCGCAGGACGCGTCGTGGCGCTGTGGAGCACGCTGCGTGACCTGTCCAGGACGCAACTGAACGAGACCCGCATCGAGATCGGGGAAAGCCCCGACGATGCGCTGCATCTGCAGGAGCTCAGCGTCGCGCAGCATAGCGGCCGCATCGTCATCAACGGCGCGGTTGCAACCTTCCGGGCGGGCGAGAAGGTGCTCATCAAGGGCGAATTCAGGGTCCGGCAAATCGACCCTGATCCGCGCGATCGCCGGCCTATGGCCCTGGGGACAGGGGCAGGTGCTGATCCCTAAAGGCGCGCGGCTGCGGTTCATTCCGCAGAAGCCTTACATCCCCAACGGCACGCTGCGTTCAGCGCTCTTGTATCCCGATGCGCACGAAGAGAAACCGGACAAAGATCTGGTGGACGCCCTCAATCGCTGCGGCCTTCGCCACATTGGCGGACGGCTGAACGACGAGCACCGATGGGACAAGACCCTGTCCGGCGGCGAGCAGCAGCGCCTGGCATTCGCGCGTTTGATCCTGCAGAGGCCCGAGATCGTCATCATGGACGAGGCGACGTCCGCCTTGGATGAGGCAAGCCAGGATTCCATGATGTCGCTGTTCAAGGACGAACTGGCGGGAGCCATGCTGCTCAGCGTCGGGCATCGTCCTGGGCTCGAGGAGTACCACGACCGTGTCGTCGAACTGGTGCGCCAGGCCCGGGGCGCCGAGATCCAGGACGAGGCGGAATCGAGCGACAGAAAATCGCGTTTCCTTTCCGGACTTCTCCGCAAGGCGCTGCGCCCGCGACCATCGCCCGATCCGGCTGGGGACGAGAAAGTCTGATGGCCGGATAAATCCTCGCAGAATGATCAAATACAAATGGGATCCTGCGAAAATAGAGAAAATATAAACATGTCGCACGTCATGCTCGTTCGGTTAACGCGCGAAGCAACACATGGCAGATACCGAAGGCGAATTGCATCTGGTCGTGATGCAGGCCAACCAATCTCGGATTCCCGGCCTGCCAGCGGATACCTGGCTGTCTGTCGAACGCTTCGCCGACGAGCGGATCGCGCGCGCGCGTTTCCATTACATAAGGCTGGCCTCGCAGACTCTGGACGTTGGAATGGTGCTGGTTCGCGCCAAGCCTTCCAATAGCCGTGGCGCGATCGTTCACGTTCACACCGTCGTGAGCAGCAACGCAGAACTGGCCCGGCTCTACCTGGTCGAGATTGCCCGGGCTTCCTCGCGACAGAAGGAGGCCTGGTCCGCGGCAATCGAAACGACCGGGCAACGTCTGCGCGACGAAAGCGCCGCCCTTCTCGGCAAGCGGATCAGGGCGCGCAAGAAGCCTCATTCATCTCTCGCCTGGGCGCTTTTCGGCGGGATAGTGGCTCTCGTCTTCACCTTCGTCGTCCGCGAAATCTCGGTCTCGCAGGATAGATTTGCAGAGCGCTCCGGCGTCGAGGAGACTTCCGGAGGCCAGAATCACCCGGCGCGTTCGCTGAGCGAAGGCATCAGCCGCACGTTCGGCGCGTATCGCTGAACCTGGCCACTGCTTTGCCACATCCACAGCGTTCATTGCGCTGGTCGGCCATCGATTTCGAATTGACCGATCCTCGTCGCTTACGCCGGGATGCAACCATGCGCGCCAAGGTCACCCTACAACTCCTCTGCGCAGCGGCGCCGATGCTGTTTTCAGCGGGCGCGATCGCACAGGACTCCAACGGGCGCTTTGCGATGACGCCGACGCCGGAGGGCTTCCTGAAGCTGGACAGTCGTACCGGCGTGGTGAGCCAGTGCCTGCGGCAGGGCACTACTTACGAATGCCGCCTCATTCCCGACGAGCGGGCGGCGCTTCAGGACGAGATCGACCGGCTGACGCGCGAAAACGCCGAACTGCGAAACCGGTCGGCCGGGCTATCTCCGCCATCGACCGGCCAGACACAGCCAAAGCCTGGCGATGCAGCCCCTGGCGCGCCGCAGCAAGTCTTGCCGTCGGACTCAGAGGTCGATCGGGCGCTGTCGATCATGGAACGCGTCATCCGCCGCTTCAAGGACGTCATCAAGGAAGACGGCACGTCCCGTCCCCTTTGAGCGAGCTTATGCGAGCCCGAGCTCGGCATCCGTCGCGCTGACCTTGTACTTGTCGCGGGGCGGCATCGGACGCTTCGACCAATGCGGCTCGAGGTTGAAGCTCGACAGCGTCCGGCCCGGGAGCAAGGCGCCGTTTCCTGCTCCCTTTGAGTAGTCGTAATAGAGCTTGACGATCTCGTCATACGTCACCTGCTGGGCAGCAGGGTGTGCGACGCAGGCGTCCCGCCACGCTCGCACCCGGCTCAATGCCGGATCGTCGAGTTCGAAATTCTCATAATAGTCCAGGAACCAGAACCGCATGAAGAGCGAGGTGAAGACCGTTTCGGCATACCCGAACCGGTCGAAGAGGAAGGGTCCGTCCGGCGCGTGGTGCCGCAGGAAACCGTCCAGGCGCGCATATTGCGCCAGCAGCGCGTCGCGGAACGAGTCGCGCTTGTCCGGATCCTGGTTCAGCACGAAGCGATAGCCGGCTCCCGTAAGATCGCCTTCCATCAAGATCATCATGGCTTCAACCGCCCGCTCGTAAGGGTCGGTTCGCTGCACCTGCCGTTCGGGGAAGCGATCCTCGAAATAGCGCAGGATGATCAGGCTCTCCTTGATGATCCTGCCGTCTTCGGTTTCCAGCACGGGCAATGCCGTCGTGCCGCGGGTCTTGGCCAGAAGCCAGTCCGCCCGGGGCTTGGTGACGTCGACCGTCTCGAAGCGCACCCGCTCGCTCAATCCTTTGAGTTCGAGCAGGATCTCGACCCGTTGGCTGAAAGGGCAGGCGGGGATGTGATAAACGACAAGATCAGCCACGAGCGCTCCCGAAATTCCATGCGATATCGCGGCGCCACACTAACGGCCAGCCGCCTGTTCGCAAGGAACATGTCGAACGGGCGGTTTACGCCGCCTGCGCGCTCATTGACCTGGATTCACCTCAGCGTTGTAAACTCGATTTGATGCAATCTCTTGAACCGGCTGGGCTTCCCGGCGGGAAGCTGGACAGGCGGCAAGATGACAGGACACCCCAGGACCAGCATTTCCAGCATGGTGTTTCCCGCCCTTGCCTTGCTGCTTGCTGCGGGTTTCGCATTCGATGAAGTCCCGGCTGATCGCGAGGGTTCCAGATTGGATCATGCACCCCGTTCCGCTGATCTCCACTGGGATCATGATCGGGACCGTCTTCGCCTCGCTCACTCATGCGGAGGTGATCGCGAAGCGCCTGGGAGAGCCGCTGGGCACGCTGGCCCTCACGATCTGCGTGACGGCGATCGAAGTGACGATCCTGATCTCCCTCATGCTGCACGCGGAGAACAACCCGACGCTGGCGCGTGAAATCGATCTTCTCCGTCGTGATGATCGTCTGCACGGGGCTCGTGGGCCTCTGCCTTGTCATCGGCGCGTTGAGACAGGGCGAACCTACGTTCCAGGTTCAGGGCGCCAATGATTTCCTGGTCGTGCTGATGGCGCTCTCTGTCCTGACGCTGATCCTTCCGGACTTCACCGTCACGACCGGAGAGGGGACGTTTTCAACCAGCCAGCTCGGTCTCGTGACCGTCCTGGCATTGGCGCTGTATTCGATCTTTCTCTTCATTCAGACCGTGCGGCACCGCGCGCACTTCCTCGACCCCAAGGAAGCAGCCGAGCACGAGGCTTCACGCCCAAGCACGCGCCGCGCCCTGTTTGCCTTTGGCTGGCTCATCGGCGGGCTCACGGGCATCGTCCTCCTCGCGGAGCGCGTGGCGGCCAACGTCGAAACGGCGATGAAGGCGGCGGGCGTCGCGAAGCCTGATACCATCATCGGAGCGCTGCTGGCTGCACTCGTGCTGATGCCGGAGGCTTTGTCCGCATTGCGGGCCGCGAACCGCGGTTCGTTGCAGACCGCGCTTAACGTGGCGCTGGGCTCGGCGCTCGCCACGATCGGGCTCACGATCCCGGCCGTCGCCATCGCGAGCATCATCACGGAGCATGAGATCATCCTGGGAATAGAGAAGCGCAACGTGGTGCTTCTTGCGCTGACATTGGGGCTGAGCACGCTCACTTTCGGCACCGGGCGCACCAACTTGCTGACCGGGTTCGTGCATCTGGTGGTTTTCGCGGCCTTCGTGTTCCTGCTTTTCGTACCGTGACAGCTCACGGTGGTGACGCGGAGCACTTTTCAGTTCTGTCCGGTCTGTTAGCCTGTCGCTTACATTGGGTTGGTCCGGAGGCTTGGCTCTGCGCATAGCGTCCAAGGTTTTCCTCGTTGGGGGCATTCCGATCGCGATCGCTGCGGTTATCGCGACGGCGGCGTGGTTCCTGTTGCGCGAGGCGGATCTTACCCGCAGCGGCGCTGTACTGGCCGGCAGCATCTATCGCGATCTGCTGGTCGCGACTGCCGAGCGCGACCGCTACGTCGTCGTGCCGCCGGCCGACCGGCGCGAGACGGCAAATCGCTTCCATGCCTTGACCGATCGGGCAGGGCAGGAACTGGAGGGGTTGTCGCGAGCCGCGCGCACGCCCGAACAGTCCGCGGCCGTCGCTGGAGCGCAGGACAATCTGCGCCTTTACACGGCCCAGCTTCGGCGGCTCACGGCCTCGACCGAGCAGAACGACCGGCTTCTGGTCGAGATGTCTGAACGGGCCGCCGAACTGATCGATCTGACCGACCAGGCACGTACGCGCCAGCATGCGTCCAATGCCGACATCGTGGCCTCGCTGTCCGAGAAAGACCGCCGGCTTCGCCTGATCCGCGACATCGTCGACAAGGCGCAGGAGCTTCGCGCCATCGTCGCCACGATGGGGCTGAATGCATCGCGGCCCGAGACAGGGCAGGGCGGAGCACGCCAGGGCGACGCCCCCGCCGCCGAAAGCGTCGCCGCCGACGATGCCAGGGCGCGCGGCCAGGTCTTTGCGCGCACGCAGGTCCGCAACACCGTGCTCGATCTCGTCCGCGTCCTCGGCGCTGCGGGGCGCCAGACGGAGGCAGACGAACTGCGCGGCCTGCTGGACGGGTTCGACCAGGCGTCCACGGGCAGCCCGACAGGAGCCGACCGCGCGCTGATCCAATTCTGCGAGCGGCTGCTGAAGGTCGACGAGACCGAGCAGCGCGCCCTGCACGAGGAGGTGGCGCCAGCTCCTCACCTACTCGGTCGCAGGCGAACGAAACCGAGCAGGCCACCCAGAACATCGCCATCGCCGACGCTGAAGCTCGGGCAGAGGACCTCCGAGGCGCTCGCCAAGCGCGACATCGGCGACCGTGCTGGCCATGGTCGACGAGAGCGACGACGCTCGGCCGACACGATGGCGCAGCTGCCGATCTCGCCGCTGATCCAGACCGAGATGATCGACGCCATCGACCGAATGGCGCGACCGCCTGCTGACGACCACTGTCCGGGCCTGCGCGAGCAGAACGCCGCGCATCGCCGCCATGGACGAGGCCGCCGTCGCGCTGACGGAGGGCGCGCGCTCGCTCAACGACACCTTCACCGGCGATGCCGACCGGCTCGGCGGCACGATCCGCACCATCCTGCTCGTCGGCGCGACCATCGGCCTGCTGCTTCGGCGCGCTATCGCCGCCTTCGTCGTGGCCCGGTCGATCACCGTGCCCGCTGCAGCGCGTGCAGCAGAGCATGCTGCGGCTCGCGGAGAACCCTGCCGGCGGCGGCGTCTGCGAGACGCGCGACCGCAAGGACGAGCTCGGCGACATGGCGCGGGCGGCGAACTTCTTCGTCGACCGAGATCGTGCGCCCGCGAGACGCGCGCTGCGCGACGCCGTGCAGCGGGCCGACACCGCGCTGGCCGACCTGCGCCGCACGCAGGCCGAGCTCATCCAGGCCGAGAAGCTCGCCTCCCTCGGCCAGCTCGTGGCCGGCGTCGCGCACGAGATCAACACGCCCGTCGGCGTCGCCCTGACCACGGCGACCCAGATGGGCGAGGAGGCGCGGGCGTTCGCGCAGGACCGCGCAGCGGCCAGCAGCTCCTGCGCTCGCAGCTGATCGCGTTCACCGAGCGCATGAGCGAGGGCGCGCGCCTGCTGTTCCTCAACCTCACCCGCGCCGCCGAACCTCGTGCAGAGCTTCAAGCAGGTCGCCGCCGACCAGGTGAGCGGCGAGCGCCGCACCATCGAGCTGCGCACCTGGCTGAACGAACTGCTGACCAGCCTCGGCCCCGTGCTGCGCAAGCGCGGGCTCGCCGTCGAGATCGACTGCCCCGAGGGCCTCGCCATCGAGACCTATCCCGGCGCGCTGGGCCAGGTGCTCACCAACCTCGTCGTCAACGCCGCCGTGCACGGCTTCGCCGAGGGCCAGGCGGGGCACGCTCCGCATCGCCGTGCGCGAGCCGGGCCGCGACCGCATCGCGCTCGTAGTGTCCGACGACGGCCGCGGCATCCCCGCCGACCAGATCGGCCGCGGATCTTCGACCCGTTCTTCACGACCGCGCGCCAGCAGGGCAGCACGGGGCTCGGGCTGCACATCGTCTACAACCTCGTCGTGCAGACCCTGCAGCGGCCGCATCGAGGTCGACAGCGCGCCCGGGCGCGGGACGCGTTTCGCCATCGACCTCCCGATCGTCAAGGCTCCGCGGCCCGCCGAGCGCGTCCGGCGACGGCGAGAGCCGCCAGCAGGCACCTGAAGCCAGGAGACCGGCCATGCGCACCGCCTTCTGCCCGCATCTCCGCATCGCCGCGCTCGCGATCGCTGGCGCATGCGGCCTCGCGCTGCCGCTGCGGGCAAGACGCTCGTCTTCTGCTCGGAGGGCAATCCCGAGGCGCTGAACCCGCAGATCGTCACCACGACGACGGGCATGAACGCCGGCCGGCCGATGTTCAACAACCTCGTCGAGTTCGCGAAAGGCACGACACGTCATCGAGCCCGGCCTCGCCGAGAGCTGGACGGTCTCGCGACGACGGCACGGAATACGTGTTCCGGCTGCGCGCGGGCGTGAAGTTCCACGCCAACGCGCTGTTCACGCCGACGCGCACGATGAACGCCGACGACGTCGTGTTCTCGCTGATGCGGCAGTGGAAGGAGGACCACCCCTTCCACAAGGTCTCCGGCTTCAGCTTCGACTTCTTCCGCGACCTCGGGCATGCCCGAGCTCCTGAAGTCGATCGAGAAGATCGACGACCGCACGGTCCGCATCACGCTGAACGCGGCCCGAGGCGCCGTTCCTCGCCAACCTCGCCATGCCGTTCAACGTGGTGCTCTCGGCCGAATATGCCGACCGGCTGCTCGCGCTCGGCAAGCCGGAGCTGCTCGACTGCGCAGCCCATCGGCACCGGCCCGTTCGTGTTCCAGAGCTTCCAGAAGGACGTCACCGTCCGCTACCGCGCCTTCGACGACTACTGGGGCGGGCGCCAGCCCATCGACACGCTGGTCTTCTCGATCACGCCCAATCCGGCCGTGCGCCTGACCAAGCTGAAGTCGGGCGAGTGCCACGTGATGGCCTTCCCGAACCCGGCGGACGTCGCCGCGGATCGCCGAGGATCCCGCCCTGAAGCTGCTGCAGCAGGAAGGCCTGAACATCGGCTACCTCGCCATGAACACCGACGCGCCCGCCGTTCGACGACGTCCGCGTCCGCCGCGCCATGAGCATGGCCATCGACAAGGCGGCCATCGTCGCCGCCGTCTACCAGGGCGCCGGCACGGTGGCGAAGAACCCCATCCCGCCGACGCTGTGGTCCTACAACGACGCCATCAGCGACTACCGTTCGACCGCGCCGCAGGCGCAGCGGCTGCTGGCGGAGGCCGGCTACGCCGGCCGGTTTCGAGACCGAGCTCTGGTACATGCCGGTGAGCCGCCCCTACAACCCCAACGGCAAGCGCATCGCGGAGATGATCCAGGCCGACCTCGCGCCGCTCGGCGTCCGCCTGAAGCTCGTCACGCGCGAATGGAGCGAGTACCGCGCGCGCGCTGCAGAACGGCACGCACGCCATGGCGCTCTACGGCTGGACCGGGGACAACGGCGACCCCGACAACTTCCTGCACGTGCTGCTTGGCTGCACCGCCGCGCGGCCGGGCGGCAACAATGTCGCCCGCTGGTGCGACGCCGATTACGACGCGCTGGTCACCAGGGCCAAGCGCCTGCCGACCGCGACGCGCAGCGCGAGGAGCTCTACCGTCAGGCGCAGGAGATCTTCCACGACGAGGCGCCCTGGGTGCCCGATCGCCCATTCCATCGTGTTCATGGCGACGAGGCGGGACGTGACCGGCTTCGTGATGGACCCGCTGGGACGCCATCCGTTCGACGGCGTGGACATCAAGGAAGCTGAGCGCTTCGGCGAGGCTCAGTGTGCCAGCAGGCGTCGGCGCAGTGCGGTCCCGGCGGTCGCCTCCGGCGCCCAGTGCCAGATCCGCATCGGCTCGGCGATGTTCTTCAGGGTGTGCAATCCCCCGTCGATGAACTGCGCGGACGTCTTTCCCCGCACGAGCTGGTGCGCATAGTCGGACAGCGTCACGCCGCCGGGGCTGCGCAATCTCCTGTACCCGGACGGCCAGCGCGACGCCCTCGCCGAAGCGGTCGTTGTTGTTGACGACGATGTCGCCGACCGCGATGCCGACGCGGAACGACAGGGCGTGGGCCGTTGGCGGCCGGTTCCGCAATGTCCTGCTGGAACGACGACGGCCCATTCGACTGCCTCGACCACGCTGACGAACTCGACCAGGGCGCCGTCGCCAAGCATCTTGAACAGCGTGCCGTTTCGTATGGCGAGGCTCGGCGCGATCACCTGGCCCAGCACCGCATCGACGCTGGCCAGCGTGCCGCGGTTCGTCCTCCTGCACCAGCCGGCCGAAGCCGACGATGTCGAAGGACACGATTGCGGCCAGCCGGCGTTCCGCCTGCACCGGGCGCACCCATCGCAGCCGCCGCAGGACCGTGCGGATGCGCGCCAGCAGCTCGCGAAGCTCGCAGGGCTTGGCCAGGTAGTCGTCCGCTCCAAGCTCGAGCCCCACCACGCGGTCGATGGCGCTCGCGCGTGGCTGTCAGCATGATCACGGGCACGGCGGTGGACTGCTTCAGTCCACCTCACGATGGAGAGACCGTCCTCTTCGGGCATGTTGAGATCGAGGATGATCAGGTCCGGCATGTCGCGCGACATCAGCTCGCGCAGGCTCGCCCCGCCATCGCAGAGCGATACGCGAAAGTCATGCAGCGCGAGATACTCGCCGATCATCTCGCGGCTCTCGACCTCGTCGTCGACGACCGCGATGTGCTGCTTGCCGGCCGTCATGCGGCTTCCGTCCCGGCCTGGTCGGTTCGTGCAGCCTCCAGCCAGATGGTGAAGATGGTTCCCTGGTTCGGCCCTGGCGAATCCACCTCGATCCGCCCGCCGTGCAGGTCGACGATGCGCTTGGTGATGAAGAGGCCAAGTCCGGTCGAGTTCTCACCGCCCGTCGGGCGCGCCGAGAGCCGCTGGAACCGGCCGAAGAGACGGGGGAAATCCTCAGGCAGCAAGCCGGGCCCGCTGTCTCGCACGCTGACATAGGCTTCGCCGTGATGCTCGCCGATACTGACGATGATCTCGCCGCCGGCTGGGCTGTATTTCACCGCGTTGCTCACAAGGTTGTCCACGGCCTCGCGCAGCCGCTCATGGTCGCACGACAGCGGCAGGTGCGCGGGTCCTTCGAACACCATCGTCTGCTGCTTCTGCTGGGCAAGCGGCCGGTTCGCCTCCACCGCCTCGGTCACGATGACGCTGAGATCGGTGGTGTCGCGATGGACGGGAATTTCCATCGCGTCGGTCATCGCGTCCTTGATCAAGGCATCGACCATGCCCGGTCAGCCGCCGCGCGGATTCCCGGATGCGATCGATCTGGTTGCGCGCGCTCTCCTCCACCTCGCTGTCGCGAACGAGCTCCTCGAGGATTTCGGTGCGGCCCATGATGATCGAAAGGGGGTTCTTGAGATCGTGGGCGACGATGCCGAGGACCTCGTGCTGGAACGCGCTCGCCCTTCGCGCCCTCGCCCATTGAGCCTCAACGCGCCGCGTGGCCGCCATCAGCTCGCTCGTTCGCTGCTGCACCCTCTGCTCAAGCTGGCTGTTGGCCTGCATGAGCTCGTCTTGCAGCGAGACGATGCGGCGAAGCTGGTCATGCCCCCGCAGGGCGGCGGTAAGGGCGGTGAAGAGCTTGTCGGCCGTCAGCTCGGTCTTGGCCTTGTAGTCGTTGATGTCGTAATTGACGATGACGTCGCGCTCGGGCGCCTGGCCCGGCTGGCCCGTGCGCAAGATGATGCGCACGGTCTCGTTGCCGAGTTCGCGCCTGATGAAATTGACGAGATCAAGCCCCGCCGTATCGGTCTCCATGACCACGTCGAGGAGCACGACAGCCGTATCGGGGTTGCGCGTCAGCAGGTCGCGCGCCTCCGCCGCCGAATATGCGGACAGGATGTCGAGGCCGACACCGTTCAGCCTGTAACCCTTCAGCGCGAAGCGCGTGCCCTCGTGAACCGCCTCATCGTCGTCGATGACCGCAATTTTCGCGAGGGTATCTGCTGCGGCGGATTGCGACAGGCTGTCGTCGACCACCGCCAGAACATCGTCATGCTCCACCGTCGTCCCTCGACATGGAATTCAGAACGGCCCGGATATGACCGAACACATCATTGCCGACTCAATCGGAGGTAGCAACGTGTAAATGAATCCGTGACAAAGGAAAGAATGATTCCTTGTCGATGGCAATTGATCCGATCCTTGACAATGCAGCACCGGCTGCGCGGGCGGAGCGGGCAGAGCTTTGCTAAACCTCGATTATCATCACAAGCGTTAGCTTAGCCGTTTCGATGTACGTTGCTTAGGATAAGCTCGCAATCAACAAATTCCGGCTTTTTCGGAGGCCGTTTGCCATTCTCTAGGCTGGCCTTCGCAAGGCGGCTTTAGCCCGCAATTTCAGCTTCAGCGCTTCCTTGCGGGCGCGGAGGGCCAGTTCGCCGCGCCAGGTCGACGGGGCGTCGTCCTCGTCCTCGGGCGTCGCTTCGAGCAACAGTCCCGCAAGGTGCACGCGGTCCGCCACCACGCCGTGGGCTACGAGGATGGCCGACCCGAAATCGAGGCGGTCTCCCTCCTGCGGCGCACCGTCGAGCCGGTCGGCGAAAAGGTCCGCGATCGACATGCCGCGTTCGGTGTCCTCGATGGTCAGCCCGTAGAGATCGGCGACCGCGCCGGCGCCGATCGTCGCGTCGAACGGCAGTTCGGGGATGCTGTCCGTTTCGGGCGCCGTTCCGTCCACGGCGAAAAACCGGTCGAGGCGCGGGATGCGCATGGTCGGTGCGAGAAAATAGCCGTAGTCGCCCGATTTCAGGTTCCCGGCCATCATCGGGTCCAGCACCTTGCCTGCGCGCACCACCAGCACAGGCTTGACCCAGGAGGGCAGGGCCCGCAGCCTCGTGGCCGGGCTCGGGTCCCGCAGGGGATAGCCGACCAGTTCCTCATGCAACTGGCCGGGCAGGTCGATGTCGATCCGCTTCACCTCGGGCGCCGGATCGCGAAGCGCGACGCCGGCCCGCCGTGCGGCAAAGCCGATGCTCCAGCCCTGCGTCACGAGCGACACGACCACTACGACGAAGGCGACGTTGAAATAGAGTTCCGCCTGCGGCAGCCCTGCCAGGACGGGGATGGTGGCAAGAAAGATGCTGACGCCGCCTCGCAGCCCGACCCACGAAACGAAACCCATTTCCGCCCGCGAGAAGCGGAAGGGGCTCAGGCACGCGAACACGGCGAGGGGACGGCCGACCAAGATCAGGAAGACCGCGATCGTGATCGCGGGCAACAGCAGCGGCACCACCTTCGAGGGCGTGACCAGCAGGCCAAGCAGGGTGAACAGCACGATCTGGCAGAGCCAGGTCGCCGTATCGTGGAAGCTCGTGATGCTGCCATAGGCCCGCACCGGCCGGTTTCCCACGACGAGGCCCGCGACGTAAGCGGCGAGGAAACCGCTCGCGCCAAGGGTCTGGGTCAAAGAGAAGATCACGAGCGCCGCTGTGACGACGAAGGCGGGGTGCAGTCCGCTGGGCAGGGTGATCCGGTTGATCAACTCCACCAGCACGTAGCCTCCCGCAAGCCCGATGACCGTGCCGAGGCTCGCCTCCATCAGCACGGAGAGGGCGATGCTGCCCGCACCCGCGCCTGCCCCGCCGAGCGCGATGCCCACCAGTATCACCGTGAGCAGGACCGCGAATGGATCGTTGGTCCCGGACTCGACCTCGAGCGTCGCGCCGATGCGCCGGCGCAATTGCAAGCCGCCCGTGCGCAGCAGGAAGAAAACGACCGCGGCGTCCGTCGAGGCGACGATTGCGCCGATCAGCAGCCCCTGGACCAGGGTCAGCTTCAGCAGCAGCATCGCCACGAGACCGGTCAGGCCCGCCGTGATCAGGACGCCGAAGGACGCCAGCATCCCCGCGGGACCCAGCACCGACCTCACGGTGCCGATGCGCGTGCGCAGTCCGCCGTCGAACAGGATGATCGCCAGCGCACCCGACCCCACGATGAAGGTCAGCCGGAAATTATCGAACTGGAAGCCGAGCCCGTCCTCGCCAGCCAGCATCCCGACGCCCAGGAATACGAGCAGGATCGGCACGCCAAAGCGCGACGCCAGAAGGCTCGACAGGATGCCGACCAGCATAAGGGCGCTGCCGAACAGGAGTATGGCGTGGGCACTGAAGAGAGCTGACATGCTGCCGAGTATCGGTGCCAACGCCGCATCGCACAACGCTCGGCGCTCATAAAGTGGAACCGGACGGACGAAAACTCATCGCCCGCCGCGCTGTCGCTCTTTCCCGGAGCCTGCCCGCGCGCTTGCCCGCGCCGGGAGCACCCTGTAAGCCTTTCGCCATGTCTTCGAGCGCCATGTCTTCGAGCCCATCCGCCGCCCTCCCGAGGCGAACCGGCTTCTACGCCGGCTCCTTCGACCCCGTGACAAACGGGCACCTCGACGTCGCCTCCGCCGCCTGCCGGATGGTAGACCGGCTCGTCGTCGCCATTGGCGTGCACCCGGGCAAGGCTCCCCTGTTCCCCGCCTCCGAACGCGCCGCGATGATCGAGGCGGAGTTCGCCGAGATTGCAGCGAGCACCGGAACGACGATCGAGGTGGTCACGTTCGACGGCCTTGCGGTCGATGCCGCGCGCAGCGCCGGAGCGACCTTGCTCATCCGCGGGTTGCGGGACGGTACGGATCTCGACTACGAGATGCAGCTCGCGGGCATGAACGGCGCCATGGCGCCCCAGATCCAGACCGTCTTCATTCCGGCTTCCCCGGCCGTGCGTCCGATCACCGCGACGCTCGTGCGGCAGATCGCCGCGATGGGCGGGCAGGTCGGACATTTCGTGCCTGCCGGTGTCGCGAAACGGCTCGCGGAGAAGTTCGGATAGAACACGGCTAATTCGATGAATGGAGGCGTGGAGGATCCCACCTTCGGGTGGCATTTCGGCTCCGACTTCGAAAAACTTCAACACACCGGATGAAACTTCAGGAGGAAAACTTGCTTCGATCACTCGCACTGGTAGGCGCTCTCTTGGTCGGCGTCACCGCCGCATCGGCCCAGCAACCTGCCGCTGATCCGCAGAACACCGTCGTCCTCACCACCAAGGACGGCGCGGTCACGATCCGCCTTCGACCGGACCTGGCTCCCAAGCACGTCGCACAGATCAAGGCTCTGACAAAGCGTGGCTTTTACAACGGAGTCGTCTTCCACCGCGTGATGCCGGGCTTCATGGCGCAGACCGGGGATCCCACCGGAACCGGAACCGGCGGCTCCGATTTGCCGAACATTCCGGCCGAATTCTCAAGCGAGAGCTTCAAGCGGGGGACCGTGGGAATGGCGCGCGCTCAGTCAAAGGATTCGGCAAACTCCCAGTTCTTCATCATGTTCGCCGACGGCAAGTTCCTCGACGGGAACTACACCATCGTTGGAAACGTAGTTTCCGGCATGGAAGCGGTTGACAAGATCAAGAAGAGCGACGATCCGAACAGCGGAATGGTCAAGGGACCGGACAAAATCATCTCGATGAAGCTTCTGGCCGACTCGAACTAACTGCCAATATTGTACAAGGAACATCTCGTGAGCGCTGAAGACACCAACACACTCATCCTGGAGACCACGAAGGGCCGCGTCGTCATCAAGCTGCGGCCGGATCTGGCTCCCGGCCACGTCGCCCGCATCAAGCAGTTGGTCCAGGCCGGCTTCTACGACGGCACGCCCTTCCACCGCGTGATCGACGGCTTCATGGCGCAAGGCGGAGATCCGACCGGCACCGGCATGGGCGGCTCCGACCATCCCGATCTGAAGGCCGAATTCAACGCCGAACCTCACGTGCGCGGCATCTGCTCGATGGCTCGTTCGCAGAGCCCGAACTCGGCCAACTCGCAGTTCTTCATCGTGTTCGACGATGCCCGTTTCCTCGACCGCCAGTACACCGTCTGGGGTCAGGTAACAGAGGGCATGGAGAATGTAGATCAGTTCAAGCGTGGCGAGCCCGTCCGCGAGCCGGATCGAATTGTGTCCGCCACTCTGGCATAGAGTCGACTTACTGCTGCTTTCCGTTCGGCAGTAGAGTGCTAAATCAAATCGGCCGGACCCTCGCGGATCCGGCCGATCTATTATAAAGAAGCAGACTGCCGATAAAATTGACGATCAAATGCAGGAGCTGAAGTGAAATCTTCAGTAGTCACGTTTTTCTTATCGGACAAAGCACGAAAAAAATCAAGCGAGCAATCCAACTAAGGTGATATTTTGTTTAACGCAGCGCAGATAAGACAATTAATGCGAGCTTAATACGTGAAGTTAACCACAGGTTGCATTTATTGATTGACCCCGTCGCGGACAAACTGGATCGGGGGGACGCCACCCATCACCGGCTAAAGCCCGGCGTCGTTTTTTAGAGCGCTGGCTTGATCTCCCGCCCCAAAAGCGGCACGGTCCCGCGCCCTTGAATCCGAGACATCATGCGCGTCGATCTCTTTGACTTTCACCTGCCGGACGACCGGATCGCGCTCAGGCCGGCGCAGCCGCGCGACAGCGCTCGTCTCCTGGTCGTTCGACCGTCCGGCGAGCCCGAATTGAGCGATGCGGCCGTATGCGACCTCCCGGAGATTCTTAATCCCGGCGACGTTCTCGTCGTCAACGACACACGCGTAATTCCAGCTCGACTTTCCGGCATCCGCGCACGCGGCGACGGCATTGCCCATATCGAGGCGACGCTCCACAAGCGGGAGGCGGACGACAAGTGGCGCGCCTTCGTTCGCCCGGCCAAGCGGCTGGCAGTTGGCGACAGGATCCGGTTCGGGGAGAGTTCGGAGAGTTCGGCCTGTCTTCTTGCTTCACTGGACGCTGAGGTCGAAGAGAAGGGGGAGGGAGGCGAGGTCCTGCTTCGTTTCGCCTTCTCGGGCGCCGCTCTCGACGAGGCTATTGCCAACGTCGGGGAAATGCCGCTCCCGCCCTACATTGCCGCGAAACGCGACCAAGACGAAGCCGATCGACGCGATTACCAGACGCTGTTCGCCCAGAACGAGGGCTCGGTAGCAGCTCCAACCGCTGGGTTGCATTTCACGCCCGGTCTCGTGAGCCGCCTGAAAGAGCGCGGCATCAGCCTCGAACGCGTGACCCTCCATGTGGGCGCGGGCACGTTCCTGCCAGTGAAAGCTGAGGACACGACCGGGCACCGCATGCACGCGGAATACGGTGAGGTCGACCCAGAGACCGCCGCACGCCTCAATGCCGCGCGACGCGCCGGCGGACGCATCGTCGCGGTCGGCACAACCTCGCTCAGGCTGCTTGAAACCGCTACCGGCGCGGATGGCGTCGTGCGTCCCTTTGTGGGCGACACGGCCATTTTCATCACCCCCGGCTATCGTTTCCGGGCGGTTGATGTGCTGATGACGAACTTCCACCTCCCGAAATCCACGCTGTTCATGCTGGTTTGTGCGTTTGCCGGTACGCAGCGCATGAAACGCGCCTATGCACACGCCATCGATACGGGCTATCGGTTCTACTCATACGGGGATGCCAGCCTTCTGTTCCGGGCGCCGCCCGATGCCCCGGTTGATGACGCTGCATGACACCTGATCAGACTTTCAGCTTCACGCTCAATGCAACGGATGGTGGTGCGCGTACGGGTGTCGTGCGAACGCCGCGTGGTGAAATTCGCACGCCAGCTTTCATGCCGGTCGGCACGGCCGGCACAGTCAAGGCGATGTACGCCGATCAGGTGCGAGAGCTCGGGGCCGACGTGGTGCTCGGCAATGTCTACCATCTGATGCTGCGCCCCGGCGCAGAGCGCGTCGCCAGCCTCGGTGGTCTTCACCGGTTCATGAACTGGCCATACCCGATCCTGACGGATTCTGGCGGATTTCAGGTCATGTCGCTCGCCAAGCTTAGAAAGCTCGACGAGAAAGGCGTGACATTCCAATCGCATATCGACGGCTCGCGCCATGTCCTCACCCCAGAGCGGTCTGTTGAGATCCAGGGCTTGCTCGGCTCCGACATCCAGATGCAGTTCGACGAGTGCGTTCGGCTGCCCTGCAGCGACGAGGAAGCCGAGCGCGCGATGGAACTCAGCCTTCGCTGGGCGCAGCGTTCCAAAGAGGCATTCGGCGAACAGCCTGGCAAGGCCCTGTTCGGCATTGTCCAGGGCGGGGCAGTTCCCGATCTGCGCGTCCGGAGCGCCCGGGCGCTCGTGGAGATGAACTTCAAGGGCTATTCGATCGGGGGTTTAGCTGTCGGCGAGCCTCAAGAGGTCATGCTGGCCATGCTTGAGACGGTCGAGCCCCATCTCCCCAGCGCCAAGCCCCGCTACCTCATGGGTGTCGGCACCCCTGACGACATCGTGGAGTCGGTGCGCCGGGGGGTCGACATGTTCGATTGCGTCATGCCAACCCGTGCCGGGCGACATGGCCTCGCCTATACGCGTTTTGGCAAGGTCAACCTGCGCAACGCGCGGCACGCCGACGATCACCGGCCGCTCGATCCCGGTTCGTCCTGCCCTGCGGCAAGGGACTACAGCCGCGCCTATCTGCATCATCTCGTCAAGTCAGACGAGATTCTCGGCATGATGCTTCTGACCTGGGTGAACCTGGCCTATTATCAAGAGCTGATGGCTGGGCTGAGAGCTGCCATTGCGCAATGCTGTTTCGATGATTTCGCCGCGGCTACCAAGGCCGAGTGGGGCAGGGGTGACCTCCCGCCGCTCTGATGTGCGTAGACAGCCACTGACATCCGCCCCCTACGCCGCTATATACGCGCTGCAAGCGGGTATTGGCCCCGCTCGGGCTGACGACGAGGCAATCGCATGACAGGGACTAGACGAAGCAGTGCGGGCCTCGACGAGCGCCGCCGCCGCATTCTGTTTCGTTCGTGGCATCGTGGATTTCGCGAGATGGACATGATTGTCGGTCAGTTCGCGGATGCTCACCTCGCCGATATGTCAGATGCTGAACTCGACGTGTTCGAGCACCTGATCGATGCGCCGGACCACGACATCTTCGGCTGGTTGACCGGCAAGATCCCCACGCCCTCCAATTATGACACCCCCATATTCAAGCGGGTCAGGGACTTCCACACGCATCTCGGTCCAATTCACGTGTGATGGTCCTCAGCATCGGAGCGGCGGACTGAACAGCGTGCCACTTCTCGCGTTATCGGATCGCCCCTGCCGCTCCACAGCCATCGATTAATCGCGCCCCAGGGTGAGCCGCGCTCATCCTTTCCACACTCCAAGATTGAAGTCATGGCCAAGACATCCCCCCTGCAAACCGCGGCTGAATCGGTCGTCCAGGGCAAATCGCTGACGATCGGTTCCGTCCCTGATGGTTTCGACGCGATGCTCGTGGCCGACCTTGCCCGTGTTCTATCCAAAAAGGCGCCAGAACGGCCTGCCGTGCTCGTATTCGTTGCGCGGGACGGCCAACGGCAGGCGTTGATCGAGAACGGGCTCGCCTTCGTAGCGCCTGAGCTGGAGGTCTTGTCGTTGCCGGCCTGGGATTGCCAGCCCTACGACCGTGTCTCGCCGAACGCCGCGATAGCTTCGCGGAGGATGACCGTTCTGTCGCGTCTCGCCCGGACCCGCTCGGGGGAAGACAAACCGCGAATTCTGACAACGACGATCAATGCCATCCTGCAGCGGCTTCCACGTCTGAAACGGGTCGCAGGCGAAAGCTTCTCGGCTGCACCAGGCAACGTCGTTGACATCAAGGGTCTGGCGGGATGGCTCGACGTCAACGGATTCCAGCGCACGTCGACGGTTCGTGAAACGGGCGAATATGCCGTGCGCGGCGGTATCGTCGACCTCTATGCACCCGGACATGCCGCTACCCGTCGGCTGGATTTCTTCGGCGACACGCTGGAGTCGATCCGCAGCTTCGATCCGGAAACGCAGCGGTCGGTCGGCCAGCTCCGCTCACTCGATCTCGTCCCGATGAGCGAGGTGCAACTGACAACCGAGACCATCAAGCGGTTCCGCCAGAACTATATTGCGCTGTTTGGCGCCGCGACGCGGGACGATTTGCTTTACGAGGCCGTCAGCGAAGGTCGCCGGCACCCGGGGCTCGAACACTGGCTCCCGTTGTTTTCTGAGGGGTTGGACAGCCTCTTCGACTATATCGGCGGCGCGCCGCTCGTTATGGATCCGTTGGCGGACGAGGCGGCGAGTGAGCGTCTCTCCCAGATCAAGGACTATTACGAGGCTCGCCGATCAGCCTTGGACAAAACCGGCGCGGACAAGGCCTCGCAGGGTATCCCCTATAAGCCGCTGCCCCCTGATGCGCTTTACCTTGCGCCGAGCGAATGGGCGGACTTGGTTCAAAGGTCGACAGTCGTCCGGTTGACACCCTTCGCGCAGCCCGAAGGCGGCGAACGCGTCACGGTCGACGCGGGCGGACGTAAAGGGCGCACCTTCGCGGCTGAACGGGCACATGAAGGAGAGACCGGGGCCGCGAACGTCTTCGACGCCACGGTCACTCACATCCGGTCGCTACAGGCAGACGGCAAGCGGGTCATCGTCGCGGCTTGGTCGGAGGGATCGCGCGAACGCGTGTCGCACGTGCTGGCGGATCATGGCCTCAAGGGCTCGGTCTCCGTTCAAGTGCTCGCGCACGCCATGGCGCAGCCTCGAAACGTGGCGACGCTGGCGATCTGGGGATTGGAGAGCGGCTTCGAGACGCCAGATCTCGCCGTCATCGGCGAGCAGGACATTCTGGGCGACCGGCTCGTGCGCCGCGCCAAGCGGTCCAAGCGTCCTCAGGACATCATCGCCGAAGTGGGTAGTCTCACCCAGGGCGATCTCGTCGTGCATGTCGATCATGGCATCGGTCGTTTCGTCGGACTGAGGACGATCGACGCCGCCGGCGCTCCTCACGACTGCCTCGAACTTCACTATGCAGGCGGGGACAAGCTGTTCCTGCCGGTCGAGAACATCGAGCTGCTGTCGCGCTACGGATCCGAGGACACCGAGGTTTCGCTGGATCGCCTTGGCGGCGGCGCGTGGCAGGCCCGGAAGGCAAAGCTCAAGCAGCGCATTCGCGAGATGGCGCATGCGCTCATCAAGATTGCGGCTGCCCGTGCCCTGAAGGAGGCTCCCAAGCTCGTGCCGCAGGAGGGGCTCTACGACGAGTTCTGCGCGCGCTTCCCCTACGACGAGACCGAGGACCAGCAGAGCGCCATCGACGCCGTGCTCGATGACATGAGTACCGGTAGGCCGATGGATCGGCTCATCTGTGGCGACGTGGGATTTGGGAAGACGGAGGTCGCGCTTCGCGCTGCCTTCGCGGCGGCCCTATCCGGACGTCAGGTTGCCGTCGTCGTGCCGACGACATTGCTGGCGCGCCAGCATTTCAAGACGTTCTCGGAACGCTTCCACGGCCTGCCGGTGCGCGTGGCGCAGGCTTCGCGCTTCGTCTCGCCGGCCGATATGAAAGTCGTGAAGGCGGGCATTGCCGACGGTACGATCGACATTGTCGTGGGTACCCATGCACTCCTTGGCAAGGCGGTGGAGTTCAAGGACCTTGCGCTGCTCATCGTTGATGAGGAGCAGCATTTCGGGGTCGGGCACAAGGAACGGCTTAAGGAACTGCGCGCCGAGGTCCATGTGCTCACCTTGTCCGCCACGCCGATTCCGCGCACGCTTCAACTCGCGCTCACGGGCGTCCGGGAGTTGTCCATCATTGCGACACCGCCAGTCGATCGCCTGGCGGTTAGGACCTTTGTGACACCCTTCGATCCCCTGATCATCCGCGAGGCCCTGCTGCGCGAGCGCTATCGCGGCGGGCAAAGCTTCTATGTCTGTCCGAGGATCGAGGACATCGCGGAAGCGCGTGCCTTCCTGGCTTCCGACGTGCCGGAGGCGAGGGTTGCCGTGGCCCACGGGCAGATGCCGGCGAGCGAACTGGAAGACGTGATGACCGCCTTTTATGAAGGCAAGTATGACGTGCTCCTGTCCACGGCCATCGTGGAGTTGGGGCTCGACATTCCCACGGCGAACACGCTGATCGTGCATCGCGCCGACATGTTCGGCCTCGGGCAGCTTTATCAGCTTCGCGGGCGCGTGGGCCGGGGCAAGACACGCGCATATGCGCTGTTCACCTTGCCGGTCAACCGTACGCTGACTGTGCAGGCCGAGCGCCGCCTCAAGGTCCTTCAGTCGCTGGACACGCTGGGCGCGGGGTTCCAACTCGCCTCTCACGACCTCGACATTCGCGGTGCCGGCAATCTCCTCGGGGACGAGCAGTCGGGACACATCAAGGAAGTCGGATACGAACTTTACCAGCAAATGCTCGAAGAGGCCGTTGCGTCGCTGAAAGCGGGCATCGACGAACCGGGCGAGAGCCAGTGGTCGCCGTCGATCACGATCGGTACGCCGGTCATGATCCCCGAGCACTACATCGCGGATCTGCATCTGCGGCTGGGCCTGTACAAGCGCCTGTCGACGCTTGAGACCGACCAGGAGATCGATGGGTTTGGCGCCGAGCTCATCGATCGCTTCGGCCCCTTGCCCGACGAGGTCGAGCAATTGCTCAAGATCGTCTCGATCAAGGCCCTTTGCCGCCGCGCCAATATCGAGAAGGTGGATGCCGGGCCGAAGGGCCTCATCCTGTCGTTCCGCGACAATGCCTTCACCAACCCCGAAGGCCTCGTCCGCTATGTCGCGGAGCAGGGATCTCTCGCCAAGGTCAGGCCGGATATGAGGATCGTCTTTATCCGCGACTTCGATACGGCCGAGGAACGCCTCGCGGGGACGTCGGTGATCCTGCGCAGCCTCGTCCAGATCGCAGAGCGGAAAAAGGCCGCCTGAGCAGATCAGGCGGCAGCGGTTTCAGATGCCTTGTCCATGGCATCCGCGATAACTTCGGGCGCTTCGGCGCCCGATACCGCGTATTTTCCGCCGAAAATAAAGAAGGGCACGCCCTGGATTCCAAGTTGCTGCGCGGTCTCGATCTCCCGGCGAACGCGGTCGGCAAGTTCGCCGCTGTCGAGGAACTCCAGGACATCCTCACGATCCAGTCCGGCCTCGGCCGCGATATCGGCCAGCACGCCTCTGTCGCCGATATCCAGACCCCGCACGAAATAGGCGTCGAAAAGGGCCTCCACGATCTTGTCCTGCGCGCCGAAACCTTGCGCCAGCCCGATCAGGCGATGCGCATCCAACGTGTTGGGCGATCGCTTGATGTCCTTGAAATGAAAGTCGATTCCTTCGGATACTCCGATCGCCTCGAGACGCGTGTGCGCCTCGACAAGGCGCTCAAGCGAGCCAAACTTCTTGCGCATGTAGTCCTGGCGGTCGAGACCCTCGGGCGGGATGGTTGCGTCGAGTTGGAATGGCCGGAACCTCAGCTCGACGAGCCTGCCGGGTCGCAACGCGAGCGCCTGTTCAAGCCGCCGTTTTCCGACATAACACCAAGGGCAGACGACGTCTGACACAACATCGATTGTCAGGGGAGCCACAGGCTCGGTTGCATCGGACATCGTAAACTCCAGAGTGAGCACCTGTCGTGCTGATCACTCGGATATAGGCGCCCGGGGCCGGCTTGGAAACCGTTAGCCGAACCGGCCAACCGCGAGTATCCGACCGTCGGCGTCCGTGCGCATTCGAAGCTCAGTCTCGTACCATTCAGATTCGAGCAGCGGTTGATCCTCGCCCTCGAGCCGGGACACGGCTGTTCCCGACACTTCGAGCGGGCCCGTTTCATCCTGACGTACCGAGATGACGAGCCCGCCATCGTCCTCAGGAATACGTGCGTCTCCTGAGGTAAGCGCAGGACGGCCGTCTGCACCTCGACGCGCGGCGATGACGCCGCGCTCACCCAGCGCAAGGAGATCGATGATCGCGGTCTGCGTTGCACGCGCCGGATCGATCGCGGTCGAAACGTGCCGGAGGCCTGTGTACGAGCAGCGTCGAAGCGACCATGTCGGTTCCAAGAACCTTGGCTTCGGCCAACGCACCTTCGAGCACGCCTGGGACGACGAGGTGCGAACGGGGGCTTTCCTCAAGTTGCTGCATCAATTCAGCGCCCGAAAACAAGGGGTGCGCCTGAAGGATGCCGCCGACCAGAAGCGTCGATACAAGCCCGCAAGCCAGTCCCGCGTGCGTCATCGGAGCGAGCGTCGAGAGCATAGTATCGCCCGCCGCCATTCCGGATCTGAGAACCAGTTGCAGCGCGGCGGCAACGAGCCCCTCCTGGTCGTGCCGATGGACGGTGACGCCGTCCGGCTGGAGTTCGGTCGTCATGACACCTGGCATATAGCCTTCGTCGCGGGTGGAAGAACCGCGCTCGCCCGCATCGAACGAACGGGTCAGCACGCCATCGAGCCCGATCGTGCCGGCCGGAAGGTTTGATCCGAAGGCAAGGATGAAGCGCGGCCCGCCGGATTCGACGGCCGCTTGGCGCAGCAGATCGGCGGGACGCAGCCGTTCAACCGCGCCGACCGTTACGACCGCCTTCGCTTTCACGAGGCGCATCAGGGAGCCTGCCTGCTGAATCGTCGCCGATACGGGCAGCAGACAGGGAACAAAGCCGCCGCGCAATGCGCCGAGAATCGCCAAGGGAGCCTCGAGGCAATTGTGCATCGAGATGATTACGGGCTGGCCCGTTTCCAGCCCAAGATCCATAAAATGACGGGCGATTCCGTCCACGATCACGTCGGCTTCGCGATAACTTAATGCCCGCTTCGCGACACCGTATCTCTCGATCACGGCAGTCGCGCTGCCGTTCATCTGTACTGTCGAGGAAAAAAGGTCGGTAAGGCTCACGCCAGTCCACGGCGCGGACAGGCCGGCATTCTGCTCGTAGGCGTGGGCGGAACTCAATGGGCGGTCCGAATCGCTTATTAACAATATCCGAGAGTTTGGAGACTTACGGAGCGTCGCGCCAGAGCGTTTCGAATTGCAGGCCGAACAGCGCAGGGTTTTTGGGCCGCTTCACCGCCGAACTGCGCGCGATCCATTGCTCCGGCTGATTGAATAGCGGGACGACATAGAACCCGGACAGCAAGACGCGGTCGAGCGCGCGGGTTGCAGCCACGAAATCTTAGCGCTCCCGCGCGGCGAGCATGGCGTCGATCATCGCGTCGATGGCGGGATCGCGGCCCCGGCATAGTTGAGCGACCCCTGGCGGTCGGCCGCTCGCTCGCTCCATCGGCCGTACTGCTCGTTGCCGGGGGAGGGCGAGGCGCCCCACGCGAACTGGATCATGTCGAAATCGAACGCCGACAGCCGGCGCCAGTACTGGACGTCGTCGACGAGCCGCACCGTCATGGTGATCCCGATCCGCAGCAGCGACTGGCTGTAGTTGATCGCGAGCCGCTCCTGAACGCGGCTCGACGCCAGGAACTCGAAGCTCAAGCGCTCACCTGTCGACCGGTTGCGCATGACGCCGTCGCTCAGGCCCCAGCCCGCCTCACGAAGCAGAGCCAGGGCGCGCTTTGCGAGTTCCCGGTCCCGGCCCGACCCGTCGCCCTGGGCCGGCCTCCACGTGCCTCCAGGATGTCCGCCCGCACCGCACCCGGAAACCGCGCAAGAAGGTCGCGTTCCCTCGGCGATGCAGGTTGACCGGTTGAGGCGAGGTCCGAGCCCTGGAAAAAGCTCGCGGTGCGTTCGTAGACGCCGTTGAACAGGTTCCGGTTGACCCAGTCGAAGTCGAACAGGAGGCCCAGCGCCTCGCGCACGCGGATATCCGCGAAGACCGGCCGCCGCGTGTTGAACACGAAGGCGTTCATGCCCTTCGGCGTGCGCACCGGGATTGGATCGCGCACCACGCGCCCGTCACGGACGGCAGGAAAATCGTAGCCAGTCGTCCAGCGCGTCGGGCTGTCCTCGATCCGGACATCGTAGAGCCCGCCCTTGAACGCCTCGAACAGCGCGTTGGCGTCGCGGTAATAGTCGAAGCGGATTTCGTCCGGATTATAGAGCCCGCGCGAGATCGGCAGGTCCTTCGCCCAGTAATCGGGGTTGCGGCGATAGGTGATGCTCTCGCCCGGCTTGACCTCGGCGACCACGTAGGGGCCCGTCCCGACGGGGGGCGCGAGGTGGTTTCCTCGAACCGCTCCGCGTTGGTTGCGTGCTTGGGCAAGATGGGCATCAGGGCCAGGATCAGCGGAAGCTCCCGGTCGCCGGCCCCCGATAGGTCGAATCGGACGGTATGCGCATCCGGCGCCTCCGCCTTCACCACCTTGGCGTACCAGCTGCGGAAATTCGGCTTGCCCTTCGTCTTGAGCAGGTCCCAGGAGAACAGCACGTCCTCCGACGTGACCGGCTTTCCGTCTGAAAATCGCGCTTTCGGATTGAGCCGGAAGACGACCCAGCTGCGGTCGTCAGGGGTCTCGATGCTCTCGGCGATCAGGCCGTAGAGGCTGAACGGTTCGTCGTAGGAGCGCGCCATCAGCCCCTGCGTGACGAGGCCGAGCGGCGGCGCGATCCCCTGCGCCGCGATGCCGCGGACAGAAAAGGTGTTCAGCGTGTCGAACGTGCCCTGCACGCCGAAGACGATTCGTCCGCCCTTCGGGGCGTCCGGATTTGCATAGGGCAAGGCCTGGAAACCGGACTTGCAGCGCCGGTTCGCCGTGCATGGCGATGCCATGCCGCGGCTCCGCGCGACGCCGGACTGCAAAGCAAGCCCGCCACAAGGCCGACATAGATCAAGAGTTGATGGATGCGGCGGACCAATGAGTTCGCTCGACGACGATTCTGATTCGCGAGAGGTTATCACGCGGCGCGAAGCAGGCGATCTCCGTCCAGCACGCTATTTGTTCTGGAAAAGCGGGTTTGGAAGCGGTAAGAGCACCGGCATCATCCTGCGATGAAGCGTTCGCTCAGGCAGCGTTTTTCTGGTGGGTTCACTCCGGCAGGCGCGCATGCGGGGATTGGCCCAACCAGCCCGGCCGCTCCGCGAGAATGAAGAGGATTAGAATTGATGTCGTTTGACCGGCCGCTCCGCCTCGCGCCTGCGACTTGCCCTGCTTGTGACGGCCGCTCTGGCAGCCGTACCGGCCCTGGCGCAGACGACGCCGCCAAGGCCCGCGCCTGCCAAGCCTGCGGCGCCGGCAGCTCCTGCTCCAGCAGCCGCCGGCTCAGCCCGCTTCGCCTCCCGCCCAGCAGGGGCCCGACCGTCGTCCAGGTGAAGCCCGAGCCGTCCCAGCCCGACTGGGTGAAGGTTTGCGGCAAGGATCAGGGCTCCGGCAAGGAGATCTGCTACACGACGCGTGACTTCGTCTCCGACCAGGGCCAGCCCGTGCTGGCCGTCGCCGTCTACGACGTCAAGGGCGATCCGAACCGCATGGTGCGCTTCCTGATGCCGCTCGGCCTGCTGCTGCAGCCCGGCGTGCGCTACGCCGTCGATCAGGGCAAGGCCGAGTCCGGCCGCTTCGCGATCTGCTTCCGAACGGCTGCTTCGCCGAGGGCACCGCTCAACGACGCCGTGATCGCGGCGATGAAGAAGGGCACGGCGCTGCAACATCAGCGTGCAGAACCAGTTCGCCCGCGAGGTGACGTTCCAGGTGCCGCTGGCCGGCTTCGGCAAGGCCTTTGACGGCCCGCCGATCGACCCGGCCGTGCTCGAGCAGCAGCAGAAGCAGCTCCAGGAGCAGATGCAGAAGCAGGCCGAGGAGATGCGCAAGAAGCTGGAGCAGGGCGGCGGCGCACCGGCGCTCCGGCGCGCGCCTGCGGCTCCCGAAGCCCTGATCGGCCATGCATATCGGAGTCAACAAAAACGCGCGAACTCGGTCGCGCGTTTTTTGTATGTGCCGGGCACGTCGCGCTGCTAGTTCAGCATGTCGCGGCGGGCGAGGTAGATGCCGTCTTCGGCACGCTCGAAGACGTCGTCCGACCTGCGGATGGCGCACCGGATCGCCGGACGTGTCAGGCAGCAGATTCTGCTCCGACACGTAGGCGACGTACTCGGTGTCCGCGTTCTCGGCGAAGAGGTGATAGAAGGGCTGGTCCTTCGAGGGCCGGACGTCCTCGGGAATGGAGTTGTACCACTCCTCCGTGTTGGAAAAAGTCGGGTCGACGTCGAAAATGACGCCGCGGAACGGGTAAAAGCGGTGCTTCACCACCTGACCCAGAGCATATTTTGCGGTACGTGGCTTCATGGCTTGACATTTCGGATACGCCCGAGCTGTCAGCCTCGTCAATGCGGCCCTGCGCAACGTCGATTGATCATCACCAGCGTTAAAACCGTATGCGCCCGCGAGTTCCGGATCCTTGGCCGCGACCGTCCGGGCGAGATCGACGATGACCTTGGCCTGCTTCCAGGTGGCGTCGTCCTGCATCTTGCCGTCGATCATTACCGCGCCGCTGCCATCGGGCATGGCGTCGAGGATGCGCTTGGCGAAGGCGACTTCCCCGGCATCCGGGCTGAACACGCGCTTGGCGATGCCGATCTGCGAGGGATGCAGCGTCCAGGCGCCGGCGCAGCCCAGCAGGAAGGCGTTGCGGAACTGGCGCCTCGCAGGCCTCCGCGTCGGAGAAATCGCCGAACGGGCCGTAGAAGGCCTTGAGGCCGTTGGCGGCGCAGGCGTCGACCATCTTGGCGATGGTGTAGTGCCAGAGATCCTGCTGGGCGACGCTGCGCGGCTCGCGTCCGTCCACGGGGTCCGAGATGACCTTGTATTCGGGGTGACCGCCGCCCACGCGGGTCGTCTTCATGGCGCGGGAGGCCGCGAGGTCGGCCGGGCCCAGGCTCATGCCGTGCATGCGGGGCGAGGCGCTCGGCGATCTCCTCGACGTTCTTCACGCCCTCCGCCGTTTCCAGGATGGCGTGGATCAGGATCGGCTTGCGCACGCCGTGCCGCGCCTCGAGTTGCGCGAGCAACTGGTCGAGATAGTGGATGTCCCAGGGTCCCTCGACCTTGGGCAGCATCACGACGTCGAGCTTGTCGCCGACCTCGCCGACGATGCGGGTGACGTCGTCGAGCATCCAGGGGCTGTTGAGGGCGTTGATGCGCGTCCACAAGCCGGTGCTGCCGAAATCGGTCGGACTTCGCCATGGCGATGAAGCCCTCGCGAGCGGCTTCCTTGGCTTCGACCGGGATCGCGTCCTCGAGGTTTCCCAGCACCACGTCCACCTGCCCGGCGAGCTCGGGCACCTTGGCGCGCACCTTCTCGATGTGCGGCGGGACGAAATGGATCATCCGCTCAAGCCGTGACCGGCAGCTCGCGCAGCGGCTCCGGCGCGCCGATGGCGAGCGGCTTGTAGAAATTGCGAGCGAGCTTCATGCGGCTCTCCGGTCGGCTGTCCAGGTCGTATTGCATTGCAATATGGCTGGAAATCCCGGTCACGCAATCGGCCAATGCGGCAGGACCAGGCTGCGCAGGGCGCTCAGCCCCAGCGCCGATGGCCCCACATCCACTGCCCGGGCGCTTCCCGGATCCAGCGCTCGAAAACGGCGTGGAGAGCCGCTGTCGCCTGGCGGACGTCGGCATCGCGATCATGGGTGCGGGGCACGGGCACGATTTCGGCGGTCACCACGAACCGCGCGCCGTCGGTGCCGGAGCACCCGGCCCGCGATGAGCGGCACGCCCTGGCCCGCGCCAGCAGGGCGGGAAACGGGGTCGAGGGCGCGGGGCGGCCGAAGAACGGAGCGGCCATGCCCCTTGTGCTCGCGCAGGTCCGCCAGCACGGCCAGACGCTGCCGCCGTTCCGCACGATCCGCATCAGCTTCATCACGGTATCGTGGCCCTTGCTGAACAGGCCCAGCGGATAGAAATGCGCGCGCATGCCGGTCACGGCACGGTCCACGAGCGGATTCTTCGAGCTGCTGGTAGACGCCGGCGACCTGCAGTCCCGACCTGGCGGCCGCCAGCGCCGCCAATTCCCAGTTGCCGGTGTGCAGGGAGGCCAGCACGCATCCCGTATGCGAGCCGAAAATGGCCTTCACCTCGGGCGACAATTCGACGCGCACGCGGTCCGGATCGGCTGCGATGTCATCGAGATGAAAGGCTTCGGCGAAGGTGCGCCCCAGCACCTCCCACATCTCGGCGAGGATGACGTCCTGCTCGTGAGGCGAGAGCGCGGGCATCGACGCCTGCAAATTGGCCTGGGCGCGCTTGTGGCGCCGCAGCCGCGGCGCGATCACGCGCCAGAGCCAGCCGGAGACAGACGAGGCGATGTCGAGCGGCAGCGCCCGCGCCATGCCGGCGACGGCGAGGAAGCCCCAATATTCGAGCCGGGTCAACGGACCAGCGTAAGCGCGCCGGGGTCCATCGGTCGCGCGCCGCCGGGCTGCCCCGGCGCGCTGGCCGGAAGAGGCTGTCCGCTTGTCTCAACCACGCCTTCGTCCTGAAAATCAAAGCCAGCGTCCCGCTAGCACGGCGGATCGGCAACCGGAAGCGATGATCGCGTCCTGCCATGCGACCGTGCAGCCTTGCCGTGCCGTGATGGAGGTTGACGCTTCCGCGGTGCTGCCCCTTACTAGCCAACGCGTGACCGGCGTCGATCCTCTGTGCGCCCGCAGCTTTTTCCCGCAATTGCGCGGTCCAAGGATCAGACGTGACGAGCGTCGCCTCCCTCGCCATGCCGTTCTTCGGGCTGATCTTCCTGGGCTTCGTATGCGGCAAGCTCATGAAGTACCCCGAGGCCGGGCTGCAGTGGATGAATTTCTTCATCGTCTACGTCGCTCTGCCGGCGCCTTGTTCTTCAAGCTGATCGCGGCCGCCCCGTTCGAGGAACTCGCGAACTGGCCCTATGTGATGGGCACGACGCTGGCGACCTACGTCGCCTTCTCCCTCGCTTTCACGGTCGGCATGATCGCCACGCGCGGCAACATGGCTGAATCGACGATCCAGGGCGTCGTCGGCTCCTATTCGAATATCGGCTATATGGGCCCCGGGCTCACGATCGCCGCGCTGGGCCAGGGCGCGATCGTCCCGACGGCGCTGATCTTCGTCTTCGACAACATCCTGCTGTTCACGCTCGTGCCGTTCCTGATGGCGCTGGGCGGCTCGGAAAAGATGAACGTCGGCGCGACCGCCTGGTACGTCGTGAAGCGGGTCGTGACGCACCCCTTCAACATCGCCACGGCCGTCGCGGTGGCCGCGGCCTATTTCCGCTTCGTCCCGCCGGCGCCGATCGACGCGATGCTCTCGTTCCTGAAGAACGCCGCCGCACCCTGCGCGCTGTTCACCATGGGCGTCACGGTGGCGCTTCGGCCGCTGAAGCGCATCCCGTTCGAGATGCCCGCTCTCCTGGTCATCAAGCTCCTGATCCATCCGCTGGTGGTCTGGGTGATGCTGTCATGGATCGGGGATTTCGGCCGTGAATGGATGTTCACGGCGGTGCTGATGGCAGCGCTGCCGCCGGCGCTGAACGTGTTCGTGATCGCGAACCAGTATCAGGTCTATGTCGAGCGCGCCTCGACGGCGATCCTGGTCGGGACGCTGATCTCCGTCGTGACGGTCACGGGCCTGCTCCTGCTGATCGTCGAAAACAAGATTCCGTACGATCTATTTCCTGGCTAAGGAGACATGACGCGGCCGGAAGGATGCCGCTAGACTGAGTTCCCGTCCCGGAGCCCGGCATGCCGCAGCCTTTGTCGAACATTTTCGTGCTCGATTTCAGTACCCTGCTGCCGGGCCCGATGGCGACCCTGATGCTGGCTGAGGCTGGCGCCGAGGTCGTCAAGGTCGAAAAGCCCGGCGGCGAGGACATGCAGCGCTTCGAGCCTCGTGTCGACGGGACCTCGGCTCCCTACGCGGTTCTCAACCGCGGAAAGTCCATCCTCACGCTCGACCTGAAATCGCCTGACGCAGCGGCAACGCTGAGGCCGCTGATCGAGCGGGCCGATGTTGTCGTCGAGCAGTTCAGGCCCGGCGTGATGGATCGGCTGGGGTTGGGCTACGAGCACATGAAGGCGCTCAATCCGCGCCTCGTCTACTGCTCCATCACCGGCTTTGGCCAGAAGGGGCCGCGTGCGGCGCAGGCCGGGCACGACATCAACTACCAGGCTCTCACCGGGCCTGCTTTCGCATGGCGCCGGGCACGGCGGAACAGCCTGCGATCCCGCCAGCGCTCGTCGCCGACATCGGCGGCGGCGCGATGCCCGCCGTGATGAACATCCTGCTTGCGCTGCGTCAGCGCGACATGACGGGGCAGGGCGCCTGGCTCGATATCGCCATGGCCGATGCGATGTTCACCTTCGGCTGGTACGGGCTGGTCGAAGGCCATGCCACGGGCCGGTTTCCGGGCGCGGCGGAAAACCTGCTGACTGGCGGAAGCCCTCGCTATGCGGCTGTACGCCACCTCGGATGCCAGGTTTCTCGCCGTGGGCGCGTTGGAACAGAAGTTCTGGAGCACCCTCTGCGAGGCCGTTGGCCTTCCCGGCGAACTGCGGGACGACCGGAAGCCGCCACACGCGACGCAGCGCGGCCCTGAAGGCCATCATCGGCGCTCGATCCGGCGGACTATTGGCAGCAGATCTCTCGAGCCGCTCGACTGCTGCTGCACCATCGTCGCCAGCCTGGAGGAGGCGCTGGCCGATCCGCATTTCGTCCAGCGCGGCCTGTTCGACTCCGCGACCGTGCTGCCCAACGGCGCAACTCTGCCGGCGATCGTGCTTCCCATCGCCCGCCAGTTCCGGGGCGACCCGGAACCTTGAGCGGTCAGACGACCGTTCCGTGCAGGTCGTAGGCGTCGGCCCGCTCGATCTTGACCGTGACGATATCGCCCGAGCGGACCGGACGCCGGCTTGCGACGTACACGGTTCCATCGATCTCGGGCGCATCCCATTGCGAGCGGCCCTTCGAGACGGTCGGACCGGCTTCGTCCACGATGACCTTGATCCGCTTGCCCACGCGCGACTGCAGCCTGCGGGCGCTGATCGCCTGCTGCGCCTCCATGAAGCGCTTCCAGCGGCTTTCCTTCACCTCGTCAGGCACCTGCGGCAGGCCGAGGTCGTTGGCGGTCGCGCCCCTGACCGGCTCGTACTTGAAGCATCCGACGCGCTCCAGCTTCGCTTCCTTGAGCCAATCGAGCATCATCTCGAAATCGGCGTCGGTCTCGCCGGGGAACCCGACGATGAACGTCGAGCGGATTCCGAGATCCGGGCAGATTTCACGCCAGCGGTTGATGCGATCGAGCGTCTTTTCCTGGGAAGCCGGCCGGCGCATCGCCTTGAGCACCGTCGGCGAGGCGTGCTGGAAGGGAATGTCGAGATAGGGCAGCACAAGCCCTTCCGCCATGAGCGCGATGACCTCGTCCACATGCGGGTAGGGATAGACGTAATGCAGGCGCACCCAGGCGCCCAGCGAGCCAAGCTCACGCGATAGATCGAGGAACTTGGCGCGGACCTCGCGGTCCTTCCAGGGGCTCGTCGCGTATTTGATGTCGACGCCGTAGGCCGACGTGTCCTGCGAAATGACGAGCAGTTCCTTCACGCCCGCATTGACGAGCTTCTCGGCCTCCCGAAGCACATCTCCGACGGGTCGGGATACCAGATCTCCGCGCAGCTTGGGGATGATGCAGAAGGTGCACCGATTGTTGCAACCTTCTGAAATCTTGAGATAAGCGTAGTGTCGCGGTGTCAGCTTTATGCCCTGGCTCGGCACGAGGTCCAAGAACGGATCATGCGCCGGGGGCACCGCCTGGTGGACGGCTGAGACCACGCTCTCATAGGCCTGCGGACCGGTGATCGCGAGCACGCCGGGGTGGGCCTCGCGAATCTGCTCAGGTTCGGCGCCCATGCAGCCGGTTACGATAACCTTGCCGTTGCGGGCCAGTGCTTCGCCGATGGCGGCGAGCAACTCCGCCTTGGCGCTGTCGAGGAAACCGCATGTGTTGACGACGACGGCGTCGGCGCCCTCATGCGTCTTGACCAGTTCGTAGCCTTCGGCCCGTAGCGTCGTGATGATCCGTTCGCTGTCGACGAGCGCCTTGGGGCAGCCGAGCGAAACGAAGGAGATTTTGGGCTGCGCGGTCATCGGGGCACTCGCTCGGGCCGCAGCCATTGGTGGTGGCCCAAGGCAACCCGGTCGGCGCGACGGTTTCGGTTTGACGTTCCCATACCCTCAATACGTCCGGGGGTAAATGTCCGGTCACGTTCGGATGGTTGCTGGCTGGAACGCTGAGCACGAACGGCACGTTTGAGCACTGGATCAACAAAGCGAGCCACCCGTGCCATTTGAAGGTGTTACCGAGACAACCCGTCGCTCAGCCCTGTTGCTTCTGGGAGCGTCCGCGTTGGCGATGTCGATAGAAAAAGCGCGTGCTCAGACGCCACCTGGCAGCTTTTCGTACGAGGATGTCGTGGCCCAAGCCGCCGTACTCGCATCGAAGCCTTTCGAGCGCGCTGACAACAGACTGCCAGAATCCCTAGCGAAGCTCGACTACGACGGATATCGCGATATCCGTTTTCGCAAGGATCAAGCTTTACTGGGCGCCCCGTTCAAGATGGAAATGTTCCATCCGGGGTTCCTGTTCACTCGGCCCGTTCGGATCAGTATCGTGAAGAATGGTGCGGCGGAGCCAGTGCCCTATGCCGCCGCCATGTTCGATTATGGGAAGAACCGGTTCGATCCGCCCTTGCCGCGCGATCTGGGCTTTGCCGGGTTCCGCCTCCACTATCCGCTCAACCGCCCTGGCGTGGATGACGAACTGATCGTTTTCCTGGGGTCGAGCTATTTCCGCTTCCTCGGGCGTGGACAGCACTACGGACTGTCAGCAAGAGGCATCGCAATCGGCTCTGGCGAACCAAACGAAGAATTCCCCGAGTTCACCGAGTTCTGGATCGAGCAGCCGGACGAGCGGTCGAAGCGGATCACGATCTGGGCGTTGCTGGACGGTCCGTCTCTGGCAGGCGCCTACCAGTTTGTCGTGTATCCCGGCGAGTTCACGACCGTAGACACGACGGTCACCCTCTACCCGCGCCGCGAGATCAAGCGCCTCGGAATAGCGCCCCTGACCTCGATGTTCTTCATCAGCGAGAACGATCGGCGCTTCAAGGATGACTTCCGGCCCGAGGTGCACGATTCAGACGGTCTCCTGGTCCATAACGGCAGCGGCGAATGGATATGGCGACCGCTTCGCAACCCGGCGAGTGTCAACATCGCCTCGTTCCTGGACAAGAACCCGCGCGGCTTTGGCCTCATGCAGCGGGACAGGGCATTCGAGCACTACGAAGATCTGGAAGCACGCTACGATCTGCGACCAAGCTATTTCGTCGAGACCGTTGGCGATTGGGGTGAAGGCCGTATCGAACTGGTCGAGTTACCCTCGAGCAACGAGACCGAGGACAACATCGTCGCGTTCTGGGTCGATAAGGAGCCGGCGCGGCCCGGCACGCCCGTGAAGCGCCAATATCGCCTGATCGCCCGGCAGTCCGCATCGGAGCTCCACGGCGGTGCCGTCGTCGTTCACACATTCCAGACAGCCCCGCGGGCTCACGGCGTGAAGGGAACGGACCACCTCGGCTCGCGCCGCTTCATTCTTGATTTTGTCGGAGGCGAACTGCCGTACTTCGTCGAGGATCCAAAGCAGGTGGAACTGGTGCCCACGATCTCGGGCGGCGTGATCACCTCAAGTTTCCTCGTTCCGAACGATGTCACGCGGGGCTTTCGAGCCGGCATCGACGTCGTGGTCGAACCCGGCAAGACCGCAGACGTTCGCGCCTATCTTCGGGCTGGAGACCGAGCGCTGACCGAGACGTGGACGTTTCCGTGGTCGGCGTAGCCGGGGTCATTCGGCGGCAAACAGGTCCTTGCCGTCGGTGCGCGGGGACCCGGCGTGCGGGTTGGCTTGCCGTCGGCCGGAGCGGTTTCCCAACCAAGATCAGGAATTGCGACGATCCGGTTACCTCGGAAGTCGGTTCGGCTGATCGCAAAGCCTTTTTCTTCCATGTAGGCCATCACCCGGCGGGCCCGGCTTGGCGAGCGGCTTCCGATGGTTCGCGCGACATCGGCGTCACTCGGGCAAGGCGCGTTCTCCAGCGCCGCCCGGGCAACAAGCAGGAATACGCTCTGGAGATCCTCAGGCAGATCAGCGGAAAACGTAACCGCTTTCATCCATTCCTCGCCCTTGTCCGCCTCGAACGAGGCGTTCGCCTTGGCGACTGCCAGCCTCCGGCGAAAGGCGGGTAGGTCGGGCAGATCACCGCCGAGACGGCGAATGCGGCAACGCACCAGAAAGTCCTGATACAGGATGGCGACGGGGTGGAATGCCGCGTCCTCGTCCGCCAGGATTTCCTTCAGGATGGTGCCCATTGCCGCATCGCGCTCCTCGGCGGGCATTTCAGGGGCGGCATCCGCGACCTGCGCGGAGGCGGGCCTTGGCTGCGCCAACTGTGTCAGAAGATCCGCAGTAGAAGGCGTGCGGACGGGCTTCGGCCTAGGCGCCCTCGGCAGGCCCGGTTCCGGCGCCTGAAAAATCAATTCGTGCGCGTTTTCGATTTCCTGGGGTGCAAGAGGCAAAAGCTTGGGAGACCCGCTTCGCTCAGAAGTCTCGACGGATCCGATCCGCACCGGCAGGGGGCGGCGCGAAAGGGCAGGGCCGAGGGACACGAAATGACCCCTCTCGAGATCGCGAAACATCTCCGCCTGCCTGCGGTCCATGCCCAAGAGGTCGGCGGCCCTGGCCATGTCGATATCGAGGAAGGTGCGGCCCATCAGGAAGTTGGAGGCCTCGGCCGCGACGTTCTTGGCCAGCTTGGCGAGGCGCTGGGTCGCGATGACACCAGCAAGGCCGCGCTTTCGGCCGCGGCACATCAGGTTGGTCATCGCACCGAGCGAGACCTTGCGTGCTTCGTCCGAGACGTCGCCGGCAACCGAGGGAGCGAACACCTGGGCTTCATCCACCACGACCAGCATGGGATACCAGAAGTCCCGCTCGGCATCGAACAATCCGCCAAGAAACGCTGCCGCGCAGCGCATCTGACCCTCCGCGTCGAGCCCTTCGAGATTCAGCACGACAGAGACGCGATGTTGACGTACCCGCGCCGCGACCCGCTGCAGGTCCGCCTCCGACCGCTGCGCATCGACCACCACATGGCCGAAGCGGTCGGCCAGCGTTACGAAGTCCCCTTCGGGATCGATGACGGCCTGCTGCACCCATGGCGCGCTCTGCTCCAGCAAGCGCCGCAGCAGATGCGATTTCCCCGAGCCGGAGTTCCCCTGCACCAGCAGGCGGGTGGCAAGAAGCTCCTCCAGGTCAAGCAGGGCGGGCGCGCCGCCTTGGGCGATGCCCATGTCGATATTGGTTTTCATTCCATCCAGCGTCGACTCGGACCCAAGGCCCCGAAGGCCCTCCCGGTTAGCATGCACCGCAGCAAAAGGGGAAAAAACGCGCTGAGCCATCCACAGCCAATGAGTGCATCTACGGGCGCGAGTTGAGCCGAGTGCGGCAACCTGCAAAAAATCTACGCAATTCCAGCGTGAAAACCTGCCACGGCGTCTTGCCTTCCCGCTTTGTTTCAGATCGGATTACATATCCGGTCGACAACCGCGATGTCCTGAACCCCGGCGGGATGGCGCTGGCCCTGGCCGCACAAAGCCAAGAACAGCAGGAGGAAGCATGCGTCCGGCCATCAAATTGGGACTAACCGCCATCGCGGGTCTGATGTTGACGCAGGCTGCCAGTGCCGCCGAGCTCAAGATCGCTCTCATCGCGGGCAAGACCGGACCGCTCGAGGCCTACGCAAAGCAGACCGAGACCGGGCTGATGATGGGCCTTGAATACCTCACCAAGGGAACGATGGAAGCCAATGGCCGCAAGATCACGGTCATCGTGAAAGACGACCAGCTCAAGGCCGACCTGGCGAAGACGCTGCTGGAGCAGGCCTATTCGGACGACAAGGTCGACATCGCGATCGGAACGTCATCCTCGGCCGCCGCGCTCGCAATGCTTCCCGTCGCGGAGGAACTGGGCAAGGTGCTGATCGTCGAGCCGGCTGTGGCGGACGCGATCACCGGCGAGAAGTGGAACAAGTACATCTTCCGCACATCGCGAAATTCCACGCAGGACGCCTATGCGGCAGCGGCGGCCATCCCGGCCACAGGCGAAGTCAGCATCGCGACGCTGGCGCAGGACTACGCCTTCGGCCGTGACGGCGTGGCTGCGCTCAAGGACGCGCTGAAGGCCATCCGACCCAATGCGAAGGTCGTCTTCGAGGAATATGCGCCCCAGAACACCACCGACTTCACGGCCTCGGCGCAGCGCCTCTTCGATGCCCTGAAGGACAAGCCCGGCCGCAAGATCATCCCGATCATCTGGGCTGGCCAGCATCCGCTGCCCAAGATTGCCGACCTCAAGCCCGAGCGCTTCGGGATCGAGATGGCGCCGGGCGGCAACATCCTGCCCGCAATGAAGCTCTACAAGAACTATCCGGGCATGGAAGGCGCCATCTACTACTACTGGGACTTCCCGAAGAACCCCATGAACGACTGGTTCGTCACCGAGCACCGCAAGCGCTTCGGCGCACCGCCGGATTTCTTCACGGCGGGCGGTTTCGCAGCGGCATCGGCTGTTCTGGCGGCAGTCGAGAAGGCCGGCGGTACGGACCCCGAGAAGCTGATCCAGGCCATGGAGGGCCTGACCTTCGAAACGCCCAAAGGCCAGATGACCTTCCGCAAGGAAGATCATCAAGCGCTGCAGTCCATGTATCACTTCAAGGTGAAGAAGGACGGCAAAGACGACAACGACCTGCTCGAACTCGTCGACACGATCCCGGCGGACAAGCTGCCCATCCCGATCCGGAACAAGCGCTGAAGCCAAAAAGGGGCCGGCCGGTCTGCTGGCCCCTTACTGGATCGAACGATGGCACCCGCCACATTAGAGACCCGCGATCTCACAATCCGCTTCGGTGGGCACGTCGCCGTGGACCGGGTGAGCTGCAAATTCGAGGCTGGAACGCTGACGGCGATCGTCGGGCCGAACGGGGCTGGAAAAACCACCTACTTCAACCTCATCTCGGGTCAACTCAGGGCGACTTCGGGCCAAGTTCTATTGGAAGATCTCGACGTTTCGGGTCTGCCACCGTCCGCCAGAACGCGCCGTGGGCTGGGGCGTGCCTTCCAGCTCACCAACCTCTTTCCCGGCCTGAGCGTCCGCGAAAACGTTCGCCTGGCGGTCCAGGCCCGCGCCAACGCGGGATTCGACATCTTCCACCGCTGGACGAGCCGGCGGGACCTGATCGACACGGCCCAAGGCATCCTGGACCGAGTCAGATTGTCAGATAAAGCGGCGATGCTGACATCCGAACTTCCGCACGGCGATCAACGCAAGCTGGAGGTGGCCCTGCTGATCGCGCTGGAGCCCAAGGTCTTCATGTTCGACGAACCAACCGCCGGGATGAGTGTCGACGAGGTGCCCACTATCCTGGAACTCATCAAGGATCTCAAGACGTTAGGCGATCGCGCAATTCTCCTCGTCGAGCACAAGCTTGATGTGGTGCGCGCACTCGCCGATCGGATCATCGTTCTCCACAACGGTGCTCTCGTGGCCGACGGCGACCCCGAAACGGTCATGAATTCGGCTGTCGTTCGAGAAGCCTATCTAGGGCTGGACGCCGCAGTCGATGGCTGATCCGATCCTGAGGCTGGAAGATGTCGAGACACGGATCGGCCCGTACCACATCCTGCACGGGGTTAGCTTCGATGTCCCCGCCGGAGAACTGACGCTGCTGCTCGGGCGAAATGGCGCGGGTAAAACGACGACACTGCGAACCATCATGGGCCTTTGGCGCGCGACGGCGGGACGAGTGATCTTCGACGGCCAGGACATCACGCATCTCCCCACGCCCGACATTGCCCGCGCCGGGATCGCTTATGTTCCAGAAAACATGGGGATATTTGCCGATTTGACGGTCAGCGAAAACATGGTGCTGGCGGCGCGTAGCGGCCCTATCGACGCATCGCGCCTCGACTGGATCATGACGCTTTTCCCCGCGCTGCGCCGGTTCTGGCAGATGCCGGCGGGGGTGCTGTCGGGCGGCCAGAAGCAGATGCTTGCCATCGGCAGAGCTCTGGCCGAACCACGCCGCCTTCTTCTTGTCGATGAGCCCACCAAAGGGCTGGCGCCCGCCATCATCCGCAACATGGTCGACGCATTCCGCGAATTGAAGGCCGCAGGTGAAACCATTCTGCTGGTGGAGCAGAACTTCCACGCCGCCGCCGCCCTGGGCGATGACGTCGCCGTGATGGACGACGGAGCGGTCGTTCATTCCGGAACGATGCGCGATCTGGCAGCCGATTCCGTGTTGCAGCAACGGCTTCTCGGCCTCAGCCTGGATAAGCATCAGTGACAGAGATCGAAGCACAAACCCTGCCGGACCTGCCTGCTCCCCGCAGAGATCTGCTGCCGCTTGCGCTGTGCCCCATCTTGATGGCCGTCGCCTATCCATTCGTGGGAAGCGGGTCGACATGGGTCACGCTCACTGTGGCGGGCCTCGCAATGGGTATGATGATTTTCCTGATGGCGGCGGGCTTGACGCTGGTGTTCGGCCTGATGGACGTCATCAACTTCGGTCACGGCGTGTTCATCTCGATCGGCGCGTACGCCATGCTCCTGGTCCTGGGCCCTCTGGCATCCTGGGGCGAAGCCGACTCGCTGATGCTCAACCTGGCGCTTCTTCTCCTCTGCATGGTCGTCGCCATGGTCATTACAGCAGCGCTCGGTCTCGTATTCGAGAGGGTGATCGTCCGGCCAGTTTACGGCAGCCATCTGAAGCAGATCCTGGTCACAATGGGCGGGATGATCATTGCCGAGCAGGCTATCCACGTGCTCTGGGGTGCATCACCAATCGCCATCCGCTTGCCTCAAGCCTTCCGCGGATCGTTCGTGGTCGGGGACGCCGCCATGGAGCGTTACCGGGTGGTTGCCGTCGCGGTAGGCGTCCTTGTGTTCATCGGGATGAACCTGGTTCTCAACCGGACCCGCATTGGGCTCCTCATCCGGGCGGGCGTGGAGAATCCCGAGATGGTAGAGGCGCTCGGCTATCGAATCCGCCGGCTTTTTGTCGGCGTTTTCGTGGCCGGTTCCGCGCTCGCCGGCTTGGGCGGCGTGATGTGGGGGTTCTATCGCCAGACGCTGACGGCTGGAATGGGAATGGAGGTCATGGTCCTCGTTTTCATCGTGATCATCATAGGAGGGCTCGGATCTGTCGGGGGCTGCTTCGTCGGATCGATGCTGATCGCTTTGGTCGCAAACTATGTTGGTTTTCTCACGCCGAAGCTGGCGCTGGTGTCGAATATCCTCGTGATGGCTGTCGTTCTTGCCTGGCGACCGCAGGGGCTCTTCCCGGTGGCGAGGCGATGAGGTCGGCGATGTCCTTGAGCAGGCTCCGGCTTGCCTTGCTTTCCGATGACCCGCCTCGCTCTGTCGTGCTGAGTGTGCTGCTGGGCGTTATTGCCGTCTCTATTTTGCTCACGCCATTCGTGTTTCCGGGGAGTCAGCCGATTGGCGCCGCGGCCAAGATCTGCATCTTCATCATGCTGGCCGCGAGCTACGATATCTTGCTGGGCTATACCGGCGTCGTTTCCTTCGCTCATACGATGTTCTTCGGCATTGGAGGGTATGGGGTCGCGATATCGCTCGACCGCCTCGGTCCGGGTTGGGGCCAAGTGGCCATCGGATTGATGGCCGCGCTAACTTTGTCCTGCGTTTTTGCGATGCTGATCGGTTTGCTGAGCTTAAGGGTGCGCGCCATCTTCTTCGCCATGATCACATTGGCGTTCGCCAGCGCATTCCTGGTCCTGGCATCGCAGCTCTCGGGCATAACGGGGGGAGAAGATGGCATTTCGTTTCAACTCCCGGCCGAGTTGCGCCCGTCCTACCGACCCGTCGGCGGTACGATCGGGGGTGTAGCGATCACGGGCCGCGTCCTCGCTTTCTACATGATCGTCGCAACGACACTGGTTGTGTTTTTGGGCTTGCTGCGGATCGTGAACTCACCCTTCGGACGCGTTCTTCAGGCGATCCGGGAAAACGAGTTTCGGGCCGAAGCCCTTGGCTACCGTGTGGTCGCCTATCGGACGGCGGCTTCTGTCATCTCGGCCGCAGCCGCTACGATCGCCGGCGCCATGCTTGCGCTTTGGTTGCGCTACAATGGTCCGGATACATCACTTTCATTCTCGATCATGATCGATGTTCTTCTCATGGTCGTCATTGGCGGGATGGGGACCCTCTACGGGGCAGTCCTGGGAGCGACGCTGCTCGTACTCGCGCAGACCTACCTGCAGGGCCTCATGGCAAACGCCAGCGCCGCTGTATCAGGCGTGCCGTTTCTCACTGACATCCTTCATCCGGACCGCTGGCTGCTATGGCTTGGCATCTTGTTTGTGCTCAGCGTTTATTTTTTTCCCACCGGGATCGTTGGTCGATTGCGCAAGGCACGCAGCGCCTGAGTGGAAAATCTAGGTCGACCGGCATTCCCGGTTCCAGTCGACGAGATCGGATTCAGACCGTGAGTTTCGAGCTTTGCTGTTGCGAAGGCGATCGAGCAGCTTCGCTTCAGTTTCTGCTTCAAGGGTGATGAGACCGGCCTCAATCGAATATATTCTTTCGCCTTCCAGCCATTATTTCATGTCCATCTCATTCACGCGATCTCGATCGTCAATATACCTCCATTCGGTGCTGCACTATTCACGTTTCTCGTGAACAGATTTCTATTTTTTACTGCAGAATTAATTCATACGGCGACGCCTGTGCTTCCCGTAGATTCAAAATAATACTGCTAAGCTTGGTGATCGAGCGAAAATGCCGGATAAGTGAGCGGACAGCGATGAAACCGAGAGGACGGTCGGAATGAAGGTGAGGTATGCAGCGCTAGTGGCGGTATTGATCACTATATCTCCAGCACTCGCTGGAGATTCCGACTGTGCCGGATCAGTTTGTCTTCAGCCTCAGGTGAAGGGGCTGACCTGCCTCAAGAGCGAGACTCGCAAGCTTGTAGAAGCTATTGTCGCTCGTATCGGTGCGATTGAAATAACGTCGACCTGCGGCGGGCGTCATGCCAGGCGCTCCGCTCATTACTCTGGCAAGGCCATTGATTTCAGACCTAAGGCTGTGGCGTCTCGAACGGCCGTGGCGCAACTCCGCTCCCTGCCGGAGGCGCGAGGGATCGGTTCGTACTCAAACGGTCTTTTGCACGCCGATGTCGCGGACAGAGACTTCACGTGGCACGGCCGCGGCTCCGGCCGCAAGGTCACGAGGCTGGCAAACCGCTAATTGCCTGAGCCTGCCTCCGCGGAAGCACCAACCCGCCCTCACCACGCAAACTGACTGTTGCATTGGGCTTTCCAATTGCTGCAGACCTAGGTGCTCTGCATTCGTGCCACGGGCTATAGTTTGCGTTGAATCGGACAAATCGCGAGGCAAACTTTCATGAACACTCAGTTGCGCCGGGTTTCGACATCGATCGATCCCGTGAAGCTCGACAAACTTGCCGAAGTCGCGATCAAGGTCGGGCTGCAACTAAAGCCTGGGCAGGATCTGCTCATAACAGCCCCTATCGAGGCCATCGATTTCGTTCGCCGGATTGTCGAGCATGCTTATCGAGCGGGTGCCGGGTTGGTGACGCCGATTTTCTCGGACGACGAGATCACCCTGGCGCGCTACCGGTTGGCCCCGGATGAGAGTTTCGACCGTGCGCCCGGCTGGCTTTATGAGGGAATGGCGAAGGCGTTCGCCAATAACACCGCTCGGCTCGCAGTTCGGGGAGAAGACCCGATGCTCTTGGCGGGAGAAGAGCCGGCAAAAGTCTCCCGGGCGAACAAAGCCAACTCAATCGCTTATCAGCCGGCGCTGGAAAAGATCACCGGCTTCGAGATCAATTGGAATCTTCTCGCATTCCCGGGGCTGTCATGGGCGCGGCAGGTGTTTCCCGACGACGATGACGCGATTGCCGTGTCCAAGCTTGCAGATGCAATTTTCTCTGCTTCACGCGTCGACGTAGCCGACCCTATTGCGGCTTGGACAGCGCATAATGCAGCGCTTCGGACGAGAACTCAGTGGCTTAATTCGCAACGTTTCCACTCGCTTCACTTCAAAGGTCCCGGAACAGACCTGACCGTTGGGCTCGCCGATGGCCATGAATGGCAGGGCGGGGCTTCTACGGCCAAAAACGGAGTCACGTGCAATCCTAACATCCCTACTGAGGAGGTCTTCACAACTCCTCACGCGCTTCGGGTTGACGGCACCGTCCGAAGCACGAAGCCATTGTCCTACCAGGGAACCTTGATCGACGAAATTGCGGTGAAGTTCGAAGGCGGCCGGATCGTCGAGGCGAACGCCGCGCGCGGTGAAGAGGTGCTGAAAAAGGTACTCGCCACGGATGAAGGCTCAAGCCGTCTCGGCGAGGTTGCCCTCGTGCCGCATTCATCGCCAATTTCAAAAAGCGGATTGCTGTTCTTCAACACGCTGTTCGATGAGAACGCGGCCTGCCATATCGCGCTGGGGCAATGTTATTCGAAGTGCTTCCTCAACGGCGGCTCGTTGACACCCGAGCAGATTGCCGCCCAGGGCGGCAACAAAAGCTTGATTCATATCGATTGGATGATCGGTTCCGATCAGGTGGACATAGACGGAATTAACGCCGATGGCGGGCGTGTGGCTGTGTTCAGAAGTGGGGAGTGGGCCTGAGTACGCTCGCCCACTCCGGTTCAAATCCGTTATCGGTCAAGTTCTAGTTTGCGGGTCATCATAAGTTAGGTTGCATTCTGCGCCTTCGGCACCCTATAAAAATTCGCTTTCTCCACGATTGAAGGAGAAGACCATTCTACATGGGCGGGGGCTGATCATGAAAACCTGGACAAATTTCGTTTTAGCGCTGGCCGTTGTCTCCCCAATGTTGCTGCCCGCCGGTGCAGGCGCTCAGCAACCCGCAACCAAGAAGCCAAACATCCTCGTGATCTGGGGCGATGACATCGGCCAGTTCAACATCAGTGCCTACAATATGGGAATGATGGGCTACAGGACGCCCAACATCGACAGCATCGCCAAGGAAGGCGCCCTGTTCACAGATTGGTATGGACAGCAGAGTTGCACCGCCGGACGCGCCGCGTTCATCACCGGGCAGTCGCCGATCCGCACCGGGCTGACCAAGGTCGGCCTGCCCGGCGCGCCCGAGGGGATGACGGCGCAGGATCCGACAATTGCCGACCTGCTGAAGCCGCTGGGCTACGTCACCGGCCAGTTCGGCAAGAACCATCTCGGCGACCGCGACGAGATGCTGCCGACCAATCACGGGTTCGACGAGTTCCTCGGAAATCTCTACCACCTCAACGCCGAGGAAGAGCCGGAAAACCCGGACTATCCCAAAGATCCTGAGTTCAAGAAGAAATATGGTCCGCGTGGTGTCATACATAGCTTCGCGGGCGGCAAGATCGAAGATACCGGCCCGCTCACCCGCAAGCGCATGGAGACCGTCGACGAGGAAGTCACGGCCGCTGCACTCGGATTTATGGAAAAGGCGGTCAAGGACGACAAGCCGTTCATGGTGTGGTGGAACTCAACCCGCATGCATGTCTTCACCCATCTGAAGCCGTCGTCGGCGGGCAAGACAGGTCTTGGCGTCTACGCGGACGGCATGGTCGAGCACGACGGGATGGTCGGCGAGTTGCTCGCCAAATTGAAACAGCTCGGCGTCGAGGACAACACAATCGTGATGTACTCGACGGACAACGGTGCAGAGACCTTCACATGGCCTGACGGCGGCACCACTATGTTCCGCGGTGAGAAAAATACAAACTGGGAAGGCGGCTACCGCGTGCCAACGGTCATACGCTGGCCGGGAGTGATCAAGCCGGGCACCGTTATCAATGAAATCGGCGCCCATGAGGACATGCTGGCCACGCTGCTGGCGGCCGCTGGCTCGCCAAACGTGAAGTCCGAACTGCTGACCGGCAAGAAGGTCGGCGACAAGACCTTCAAGGTCCATCTCGACGGCTACAACCTGTTGCCCGCGTTGAAGGGCGAAGCTGCATGGCCTCGCAAGGAGTTCATCTACTGGACCGATGACGGTTCGGTTGCTGCCCTTCGCTACGGCAACTGGAAAATGACCTTCCTCAAGCAGAATTCGCTGGGGCTCAAGGTTTGGCAGTCCCCGTTCGAAGAGCTACGGGCGCCTTCTCTCACCAATTTGAGAATGGATCCTTTCGAGCGCGCCGAGGAAGAGAACGCGATGGGGTACCAGCGCTGGTACATGGACCGCATGTTCCTGATCGCGCCTGGGGCAGGTTATGTCGGACAGTGGCTGCAGAGCTTCCGCGAATTCCCGCCGCGTCAGAAGCCCGGAAGCTTCAACCTGGACCGCGTGATGGAAGCTGTAACGCGCGGCGCGGGAGACAAGTAATCCGCGTTTGACCCTTCGGAATGCCGCCGGACACCGTTCGGCGGCATTTCTTTTGAGCAAAGACAGTATCCATCCCAAACTGAGCCTTGAATTGGTATCGTCATGAAGGCTGAGTGGAAAGCGCCGTTTCCATTCCAGGAACCTTCGATGCAGCGGGGCTAAGGCAATATGACGTCGAACCCTAGCGAGTTGAAGTCGGGATTGCCGTGGTCGTTCCGCCGGGCGGGCTGGGTCAATGCAGTCCTGCTTGCTGCGCTTTGCGCGATGTTGGTCTTCGCTATCGGCGCCGTACACGGCCAATCGAGGCCGCCGAATTCAGGAATTGGCGTCCTAACCGAGAAAACGCCGAGCGGGTATGTGGGCTCTGCGGCGTGCGCTGGCTGTCATGCTGCCGAAAGTGCGCTTTGGGGCAAGTCCCAGCATGCGAAGGCAATGGAGCCTGCGACGGCTTCTTCCGTGCTGGGCGATTTCAACGACCAGCGCGCCGAGCATTTCGCGTCTCGTGCGCGGTTTTTTCGGGAAAATGGCGCTTTCTTCGTTCAAACGGAAGGCAAGGACGGCAAAACGTCCGAGTTCAAGGTCGACTACACCTTCGGCATCGAGCCGCTTCAGCAATACCTGACCACATTTCCGGACGGTCGCGTTCAAACCTTGCCCTATGCCTGGGATGCCAGGCCGAAGGGGCAGGGCGGCCAGCGCTGGATCCATATGTATCCGGACGAAGCCATCCCTCCGGGAGATGCCTTGCACTGGACCGGCGGCCAGCAGAACTGGAATTTCATGTGCGCGGATTGCCACTCGACGGCGGTTCGCAAATCGTTTGATGCCCCGTCCAACAGCTTCAGCACGCATTTCTCGGAGATCAGCGTCGGATGCGAAAGCTGCCATGGGAAGGGCAGTGGCCATCTGGAGTGGGTGACCGGCGGCAAGAGCGCCAGCGACGCCAAGAAGGGCTTCGCCAGCGTGGCAGCGAAACGCCCGCAACCCGACTGGACGCCCGATCCATCGACTGGAAGTCCGGCGCACGGCGTCAGCAGGCCCGCAGGGGACGAGGTCGAGACATGCGGAACGTGCCACTCGCGAAGGGGCCAATTCGCCGAGGGATGGCAGCCGGGTAGCCCGATCGCAGACTTCTACCGCCCGACATTCCTGATGCCGGACCTCTTCGAGGATGACGGCCAGATGCGGGACGAGGTGTTCAACTATGCATCGTTCCAGCAGAGCAAGATGCACGCAAAGGGCGTGGTCTGCTCGGATTGCCACGATCCCCATGCCGGGAAGCTGAAGGCAGAGGGGAGCGAAGTCTGCAGCCAGTGCCACCTGCCGCAGAAGTTCGCAGCCAGCAGCCATACCGGGCATCCCGCGGGAAAAGGGCAGCCGGACTGCATCTCCTGCCACATGCCCGTTCGCACCTACATGGTGGTCGATCCACGCCATGATCACAGCTTCCGGGTGCCCAGACCGGACCAGTCGGTTTCGCTGGGGACGCCGAACGCCTGCAATGACTGTCATCGTGACAAGCCGGCAGCCTGGGCAGCCGCCGCCGTCGAGCGATGGCATGGGCCCGTGCGCAAGGGCTTCCAGACCTATGCGCCGGCGTTTCACGCCGCTCGAACGGATCAGCCGGATGCGCGGGCACTTTTGATCGCGGTCGCGAAGGATACGGCGACGCCCGCAATCGCGCGGGGGACGGCGCTGATACACCTGCAGGGCAGGCCATCCGCCGAAGTCGATGGCCTCATGGCGGCTGCGCTGTCCGATCCCGATCCGATGGTAAGGGTGGCGGCACTCGGAGGACTGGCGAACCTGCCGCCGGATCAACGCTGGCGGCGGGCGAGCCCGCTCCTGGCGGACAGGGTGCGCATGGTGCGGATCCAGGCAGTCAACACGCTGGCGGAAGGGCCGCCCGCAGCGGCGTCGGCGGAGGAGCGGAGGGCGTTCGAGCTCGCTAGCGCGGAGTATGTCGCGGCGGAGCGGTTCAATGCCGACAGGCCGGAGGGGCGGTCCAACCTGGGTCGCTTCCTGGCACGCCAGGGCAAGGCGGCTGAGGCCGAGCAGGAGTACCTCGCCGCTCTCAAGCTCGGGTTCTCGGTGGCGCCGCGGGTGGACCTTGCCGACCTCTATCGGAGCGTCGGGCGGGAGGCCGATGCGGAGCTGCTGCTGCGCCAGACGATCGCCATTGACCCTCGGGCAGCGGCGCCACGGCATGCCCTCGGACTGGCTCTCGTGCGATCCAAACGCTATGCCGAGGCTCTCGATTTTCTCCGGCAGGCCTTCGAGCTTGAGCCGAACCAATCTCGCTATGCCTATGTTTATGCTGTGGCTTTAGACTCGGCTGGCCGTCAAGCAGAGGCCCGCAAGGTGCTGGAAAAGGGGATGGAGGCGCGCCCGTCCGACGTCCAGATCCTAACCGCTCTGCTGCAGGGCGCGATGCGGGACCGCGATCCCAAGAGGGCGCTGCCCTATGCCGAGCGGCTTCAGATCCTGCTGCCCGACGATCCGAATATCGGGCGGCTGGTGGCCCAGGTCAGGGCTGCCGCGGTGCGGGCGAACTGAGGTCCGCGGCAAAGGGCAGGGTGCGGGGCAGGGGTTCCGGGCAGGAATCCCGGGAAGGCGCTCAGGGCGTCGCCACTGAAAGCCGGGCTTTACCCGGATACGCGCCGCCCCGTTCGAATTCGGTCCCGAAATGCCATCAGAACCGGCGATCCTCCATCCCGAACTTCGCCGACACCGCAAGTTCGGCGTGTCTCACTTCGAATATCGGAGAACTTGTCTCGATCACGACCTTGCGCCGCCTGGTCGAAGCCTCCGGAGCCCGCCGGCTTCGAACTCAGTCCCGAAATGCCATTAGAACTTGCGATCCTCCATGCCGAACATCGCCTACACCGCGAATTCGGCATTTTTCACTTCAAATACCGGAGCACCGTCTCGATCACGACCTTGCGGCGCTTGGCCAAGGCCTCCGGACTCTGCATGTCCCGGGCGAAGATCTGCGAGAAGGTCGCCCGGTTGGCGACGTTGAAAAAGCACAGCGCGCTGATCGTCATGTGGATATCGATGGGATCTAGTCCCGCGCGAAAAACACCGGCCTTGCAACCACGGGCATAGATGTCACGCAGGGTGTCGATGACGGATACGTTGAGGTCCCGGATCACGTTCGACTTGGCGAGGTGCTCGCCCCTGTGGACGTTCTCGACCATGACGAGGCGGATGAAATCCTCGTGGTCGTTCTGGTAGTCGAAGGTGAATCCGACGAGCGCGGCGATGGCCTCCTCGGGCTCGAGGTGGCTGAGGTTCAGCTTCGCCTCGATCTGGCGGATTCGGGCATAGGCCTGCTCCAGCACCGAGCGGTAGAGTCCTTCCTTGTCGCCGAAGTAGTAGTAGATCATCCGCTTGCTGGTGGACGTCTTGGCGGCGATCTCGTCGACGCGGGCGCCGCTCAGTCCGTTGGCGGCGAACTCGGCGCTCGCGACCTCGAGGATGCTGCGCCGAACGCCCTCAGGATCCTGGACGCGTCGAGTGGCGGTCTTGAGCTGCGGGGTCTTGAGCTGCGGGGTCTTGAGCTGCGAGGTCTTGGCCTGCGGAGGCGCGCCCTCCGGCGATCGGGGTTTCGGCGGTGTGACGGCAGTTCTTCGGGAAGCCATCGATCAAAACCCGTTCTGGCCGAGCGGAGCCCTGGGCAGGCTCGGGATGGTCGTTGACAAAATTAACCGGTTAGTACATTTGGCTGATGTGGAGACCGCGTGTCAAATGACGCGAGGCGGCGCCCCGGTGGCAGCATGCTTCGCATAGTATGGCTTCGAAGCGTCGACCAGCCGAAAACGGCTTAGTCAAAACGGGAGGAATCACATGAACACCAAGATCGATCGCCGGACGTTAGTGGCCTCGGCGCTGACCCTCGCAGCCGCCGGCATGGCGGGCGCTGGGTCCCCGGCTTCTGCCCAATCCAAGGTGCAACTCCGTCTTTCTTCTCCCGCCACCGCAACCGACCAGCGCGCGATTGGCCTGATCGAGAAGTTCGGTCCGGCGGTCAGCGATTTCGCGAGCTTCGAACCACACTGGAACGCCTCGCTCTTCAAGCAGGGAACCGAGAACGAGGCCATTGCCCGCGGCAACCTGGAAATGTCGATCGCATCGGCGCAGGAATTCGCGACCATCGTTCCGGCCTGGTCGATGTTCACCGCCGGCTACCTGCTTCGCGATGCCGATCACCAGGTCAAGGTGTTCAAGAGCGACGTCGGCCAGTCCATGGCCAAGCTGATCGAAGACAAGCTCGGGCTGAAGCTGCTCTCCGTCATGTATCTCGGCCGCCGCCAGCTCAATCTGCGGACGGACAAGGAGATCAAGGTTCCCGCCGATCTCGCGGGCGTCAAGCTCCGCATGCCGGGCGGCGAGGCGTGGCAGTTCCTCGGCAAGGCGCTCGGCGCGAGCCCGCTGCCGATGGCGTTCACCGAAGTCTACACCGCGCTCCAGACCGGCGCGATCGACGGGCAGGATAACCCGCTGCCGACGAACAAGGACTCGAAGTTCTACGAAGTCACGAAGCAGATCGTGCTTACGAGCCACCTCGTGGACTGGAACTTCCTGACGATCGGCAGGAAGGCCTGGGACAAGTTCACCCCGGCCCAGCAGGCGATCGTCCAGAAGGCGGCGGACGATGCGAGCGAGTATGCCCGCAATGCGCAGTTGAAGCTCGAGGCGGAACTCGAGGCCTTCTTCAAGGAGAAGGGCCTCAAGGTCTACACCCCCGACGTCGAAGCCTTCCGCAAGCACGTCCAGGCCCAATACCTCGCTTCCAATTTGGCCAAGGACTGGCCTGCCGGCGCGGTCGAAAAGATCAACGCCATCAAGTAATGCGTCGCGGGCAGGCCTGAATGGGGCCTGCCCGCTTTCACGCTTGAATCGATATCCGTCCGCGTGAAGGACCTTGGCATGCGCGCCCTGATGCAATTCCTGCACAAGCGATCCGAGGACGTGATGGTTGGCCTGATGGCCATCATGTTCGCGTCGTTCATCATCCAGATCGCGACGCGGTACGTGTTCAATGCACCGACGGAGTGGACCTACGAGGTGATCCTTATCACCTGGCTGTGGGCGGTCTTCTGGGGCGCGGCGTTCCTCCTCGAGGACAAGGACCACGTCAAGTTCGACATTCTTTACCTTGCGTGCGGAGAGAATACTCGCAGGAAGCTGGCGCTGTTCAGCGCCATTTTCCTGGCGGGCGGTTTCCTTCTTTCGCTTCCCGCCACCTACGACTTCATCACCTTCAAGGCCATCCGCAGCAGTGACACGCTGCGTATCCGGCTCGACATCCTGTTCTCGGTCTATCTGATCTTCCTGGTCGCCATGATCGTCCATTACGGACTGCGGGCGTACCGCTTGATGCGCGGCGAATTCGATGGCCACCCTCGAGCGGGAGGAGAGCCTGTGAGTGCGCCTTTCTTCTGGTGCCTTGTCGCCCTGTTCGGGGTTGCGGGCATGGGCGCGCCTGTCGCGCTCGCGATGATCGCCTCGTCGATCCTGTATCTGCTGCTCAAGGGGCAGGATATGGGGCTCGCCGCGGAGCAGATGATCCAGGGTCTCTACGACAGCTTCCTGCTGCTCGCCATTCCGCTGTTCATCACCGCCGCCAACATCATGAATGCGGGAACGATCTCGGAGCGGCTGCTGAAATTCTGCCTTGCGCTCGTCGGGCGCTTCCGGGGCGGACTCGGCCACGTCAACGTCGTCGCGAACATGATTTTCGCCGGGATGTCCGGATCGGCCGTTGCCGACGCCGTGGGCCTCGGCAAGATCATCATCGGCATGATGCGCAAGGATAACCGGTATTCCGCCGGCTATGCCGCAGCGATCACGGCGGCGGCGTCGACGATCGGGCCCATCATTCCGCCATCCATTCCGATGGTGCTCTACGCCCTCGTCTCCGACACCTCGATCGGCTACCTGTTTCTCGGCGGCTTCGTTCCGGGCATCATGATGGGCATCGCGCTGATGCTCCTCAATGCCCGCATGGCCCGCCAGCAGAACGTGCCGCTCGAGGAACCCGTGCCTCGCAGGGAACTGCCTGCTCTCACCGTGCGCGCGTTCCCGGCGCTGATGATGCCCGTGATCCTGCTCTACGGCATCTATGGCGGCGCGACCACGCCGACGGAAGCGGCTGCGATCGCGGCGCTCTATGCGCTTGTGCTTGCTACATTCTTCTATCGGGCAGTGTCGTTGCGAACACTCTACGGCGTGTTCCTCGAAAGCGGGCGCGCCACGGCTTCGGTCGGGCTCGTCATCGGCGCGGCGCTTATCTTCAACTACATCGTGGCGTCTGAAAACGTTCCTGCGCAGGTCTCGCACCTGATGCAAGGGCTGAACGTGTCGCCGCTCGTGTTCCTGCTGGCCGTCAACCTCCTGTTCCTGGTCCTGGGTTGCCTGCTCGACGCGACGACGATCATCCTCGTCATCATTCCGCTGTTCATCCCAACCTGCCGGGCGCTCGGGATCGACATGGTTCATTTCGGCGTCACGGCCGTGGTGAACTGCATGATCGGGCTGATCACGCCGCCTTATGGCGTGCTGCTTTTCGTCATCAACGCCATCACGGGAATTCCGCTTCGCACGATCATCGCCTCGATCTGGCCGTTCATCGGCGTGCTCGTTACGGCGTTGCTCATCATGCTGCTGATTCCCGACACCGTGCTCTTCCTGCCGAAGATGTTCGGCTATGTTGCCGGCCAGTAAGAACGTTCTCGTGAGGGTTTATCGATGAGCCGGCTTGTCTATGTCCTGAATGGTCCCAACCTGAACCTGCTGGGAAAACGGCAGCCGCACATCTATGGCCACGAGACGCTGGCGGACGTGGAAGCCGAGTGCAGGCGCGTGGCGGGCGAGCGCGGGCTCGACGTGAGATTTCACCAGAGCAACCGCGAATACGAGATCATCGACTGGATCCATGAAGCGCGGGAGACGGCGGGCGGCATCGTCATCAACCCCGGTGCGTTCACCCATACGTCCGTGGCGATCCTGGATGCGCTGAACACGTTCGATGAGCCCGTCATCGAGGTGCACATCTCCAATGTGCACAAGCGTGAGGCCTTCCGGCACCATTCCTATGTCTCGCTGCGGGCCGATGGAGTGATCGCGGGCCTCGGCACGCAGGGTTACCTGCTGGCCATCCAGCGGATCGCAAAGCTCATAGACGACAAGAAGCCCTGATACGCCGGTGCGGCCCGGCCAGGGATCGCACCCGGCAGGAGGCGATGATGTCGACCAAACTCGCGGTGATGGGCGCCGGCCTGATCGGAAGGCGTCACGCCGAGCATATCGCGGCGCTTCCGGGCGTGACGCTGTCGGCGATCGTCGACCCGTCGCCGGTGGGAGGCGAAGTCGCGGCTCGGCTTGGCGTGCCCTGGTTCGCCAGCTTCGCCGAGATGCTTCCGGTAGACCGGCCGGACGGCGTCATCATCGCGACGCCGAACCAGGTTCACGTCGCCAACGGGCTTGAAGTGATCGAGGCGGGGATTCCCGCGCTCGTGGAAAAGCCGGTCGCGGATGACGTGGCGCAGGCGACGCTGCTCGTGGAAGCGGCGGAGCGCAGGTCCGTTCCGCTCCTCGTCGGCCACCATCGCCGCTACAACCCGATGATCCGCAAGGCCAGGGAGATCATCGATTCCGGCCGGCTTGGCCGCATCCTGACCCTGCATGGCCAGTTCTGGCTGATGAAGCCCGACGAGTATTTCGACATTGGCTGGCATCGCGAGAAAGGCGCCGGTCCGGTCTTCATCAACCTGATCCACGACGTGGACCTCTTCCGCTATCTCTGCGGCGAGGTCGTCGAGGTCCAGGCCCAGGAATCGAACATCGTCCGCGGCAACGAGGTCGAGGAAACGGCTGTCGTCATCCTGCGTTTTGCAAGCGGAGTGCTTGCCACCGTGAACGTGTCGGACAGCGTCGTCGCCCCCTGGAGCTGGGAGCTTACGTCGGGCGAGAACCCCGCCTATCCCCAGCAGGACCAGTCCTGCTACCAGATCGGCGGGACGCATGGCTCGCTCAGCATTCCCCAGCTCGAGCTCTGGTCCAATCCGGGCAGGCGGAGCTGGTGGGAGCCTCTCGTCCGCGAGCGCGTTCCTTTCACGCCCGCCGATCCCCTGAGGGAGCAGATCGGCCATTTCCGCGACGTCATCCGGGGTGAGGCCGTTCCCATCGTATCGGGCCGCGAAGGCCTGAACACGCTCAGGGTCATCGAGGCCGTGAAGAAGGCGGCCAGCACCGGCGCGGCCATAGGGATCACCGAATGATCGACGGCAACACGATCCTCATCGCGCATCTGGGCTATCCCACGGCGTCCTTCAAGGCGCCGATGATCTACAACCCCTATTTCGAGAGCATCGGGTTCAATGCCGTCGTCGTGCCGATGGGCGTGCGGGCGGAGGACTATCCCGCTTGCCTGCGCACCCTGTCCCGGCTGACCAATCTTCGCGGCGCTCTCGTCACGATGCCGCACAAGGTCACGACCGTGGGCCTCGTCGACGAGGTCTCCACCGCGGCGCAGATCGCGGGCGCGTGCAACGCCATCCTGCTGCGCCCGGACGGTACGCTGCTGGGCGACATGTTCGACGGCGAGGGCTTCGTGCGCGGCATGGTTCGCAAGGGCCGCACGGCGGCGGGGGCATCCGCGCTCGTCGTCGGCAGCGGCGGCGTGGGCTCGGCCATCGCGGCGTCGCTGGCCGGAGCGGGCGCGGCGCGGCTCGGACTGTTCGACGTGAACGCGGCATCCGCGCGGGCGCTCGCCGACAGGCTCGCGCACGCACTATCCCGGCCTTGAGCTGGTGGTCGGTTCGAAAGACCCCGCCGGCTTTGACATCGTCGTCAACGCGACGCCGGTCGGCATGAATGCCGGCGATCCGCTGCCGCTCGATGTCGTCGCGGATCGGACCGTCCGCCTTCGTCGGCGAAGTCGTCATGAAGGACGAGTTCACGCCGTTCCTGGAGGCGGCGCGCGCGCTGGGATGCACGGTCCAGATCGGCACGGACATGCTGTTCGAGCAGATCCCCGCCTATCTCGAATTTTTCGGCTTTCCCAGCACGACGCCCGACAATCTCCGCGCAGTAGCCAGGATCCGGTACTGACCCGACGATCTCGAAGGAGTGGACCAAGATGCAGCCCGCGATCGCCACGGTGTCCCTGAGCGGCACGCTGAATGAGAAGCTGGAGGCGATCGCCGCGGCGGGGTTCAAGGGCGTCGAGATCTTCGAGAACGATCTGCTGTCGTTCAACGGCACGCCGGCGGATGTGCGCGCGCATGGTCGCCGATCTCGGGCTGACGACGATCACGTTCCAGCCGTTCCGCGATTTCGAGGGCATGCCGGAGCCGGCGCGCACCAAGGTATTCTCGCGGGCCGAGCGCAAGTTCGACCTGATGCAGGAACTCGGCTGCGACCTGCTGCTGGTGTGCAGCAACGTCTCGCCGGACGCGCATCGGCGGCATCGACCGCGCCGCCGCCGACTTCCACGAACTTGGCGAGCGGGCCCATCGGCGCGGGCTGCGCGTGGGCTTCGAGGCGCTGGCCTGGGGCAGGCACGTCAACGACTACCGCGACGCGTGGGAGGTGGTCCGCCGCGCCGACCATCCGGCCATCGGGCTCGTGCTCGATACCTTCCACGCCCTGGTGCGGGGCACCGACCTGAACTCGATCCGCTCCATCCCCAGGGATCGCATCTTCCTGGTGCAGGTCGCCGACGCGCCGCTGCTCGACATGGATTACCTCTCCTGGAGCCGGCACTATCGCTGCATGCCGGGGCAGGGCGAGCTTGCCATCGGTGACTTCATGCAGGCCCTGCAGGCCACGGGGTTCGACGGGCTGCTGTCGCTCGAAATCTTCAACGACCGCTTCCGCGCGGGCTCGGCGCGCAGCGTCGCGCGTGGACGGGCACCGCTCGCTCATCTTCATGCTGGACGAGCTGCGCCGGGCCACGGGCGCGCCCATCGCCGGGCTTCCCGCGCTGCCGCCGCGGGCGATGTGCCGGGGCGTGGAGTTCGTCGAGTTCGCGATGGACGAGGCGTCCGCGTCCGCTTTCGAGACCACGCTGCGGGGCCTCGGCTTCGCGCATACGGGCGCGCACCGCTCCAAGGCCGTCTCGCGCTGGCAGCAGGGCGACATCAACATCGTCGTGAACAGCGACAAGGAGGGGTTCGCGCACTCCTTCAACATCACCCACGGCCCCTCGGTCTGCGCGATCGCGCTGCGCGTCGACGATGCGGCGGCGACGGTGGAGCGCGCGGTGAAGCTGCTCGACACGCCGTTCACGCAGCGCGTGGGACCGGGCGAGCTGAACATCCCGAGCGTGCGCGGGCTCGGCGGCAGCCTGCTGTATTTCGTCGACGGCAAGAGCGAGCTGGGTCGGCTCTGGGACGTCGATTTCGAGCCCACCGGCGAGAAGCCGGCCGGCGTCGGCCTGACGTCCGTCGACCATATCTCGCAGTCCATGCTCGACGAGGAGCTGCTGACGTGGCTGCTGTTCTACACGTCGCTGCTCGACGTCGAGAAATCGCGGGTGGCCGACGTGATCGATCCCGGCGGCATCGTGCAGAGCCAGGTCATCCGCAGCCCCGACAGCGCGCTGCGGCTGATCCTCAACGCCTCGCAGAGCCGCCGGACTCTGGCGGCGCGCTTCCTGACGGATTTCTTCGGCTCGGGCGTGCAGCATATCGCGCTGGCCACCGACGATATCTTCGCGGCGCTCGACGGCATCCGCAAAGCCGGGATCGCAATGCTGCCGATCCCCGAGAACTATTACGACGACCTCGAGGCCCGCACGGATCTGAGCGAAGAGCAGATCGACCGGCTGAAGGCCGCGAACGTCCTCTACGACCGCGAGGGGCAGGCCGAGTTCTTCCAGGCCTACACGGTCACGCTGGAAGGCGGGTTCTTCTTCGAGATCGTGCAGCGCAACGGCTATGCCGGCTTCGGCGCGGTCAACGCGTCGATCCGCCTTGCCGCGCAGACACGCCTCGCGCCCAACGCGGCGATGCCGCGCAGGTGAAGCGGGGGGCGGTGACGCCGCTCACCGCTTCAGCGCGAGTGCCTGCCTGACCATCTCGACGCCGTAGTCCCGCTCCGCCGCGCCGCGCGTCACCTTGCCCTGGCGCAGATCCTCGGCGAGGAGGTCGAGCGGGCGCTCGCGCGGGTGGGCCGAAGCCGCCGCCGCCCAGCGTCTCGACGCGGATCGTCTCGCCGGCTGCGAGCACAAGGCCGGACGCCTTGGAATGCAGGATTTCCTCCTGCGGCGTTCCGGGATTGCGCAGGATGCGCGTGACATTGGAGGGCAGGCCGCCGCTCACGCCGGGAGCCGGGACGAGATGGGCGTCCGAGCGTGCCGAGAAGATCGTCCCGTCCTCGCGGATGCGGATCTGGCGCGCCATTCCCATGCCGCCGCGATGGCGGCCCGCGCCGCCGGAATCCGGCACGAGGCAGTATTCGTCGAGCAGCAGGGGATATTCGAGCTCCATCGCCTCGACGGGCAGGTTGGTGGAGTTCACGGTGTGGACGTGGATCGCGTCCTGGCCGTCGCTGTCGGCGAAGGCTCCCGCGCCGCCGCCCATGCTCTCGGGGTAGACGTAGGTCGCCTGCCGGCGCGAGTGCCAGCCGGCGACCGATGTCGCCGACGTGGAATCGTTGCAGGACGCCATGCCCTCCTCGGGAGGCAGCGCCTGGTAGAGCGCGCCGAACACCGCGCCGCAGAGGCGGTTGGATGTCACGGCACGCGCGGCCACGGCCGCCGGGGGCCGCGGATTGACGATGGTGCCTGATGGAGCGGTGATCCTGATGGGATCGATGATGCCCTGGTTCGGCATCAGGCCCGGATCGAGCACGGCCTTCACGCAATAATAGACTGATGCCTTCAGGGCGCTGTCGGGCAGGTTCACGGCGCCGCGCGCCTGCGGGCCGGACCCTTCGAAATCGAGCTCGAGGTTTTCCCCCGAGATGCGGGCCGTGCAGACGATGGGCACGAGCGGCCCCTCGAAGCCGTCATCGTCGAGCGAACGCTCGAAGCGGTACTCGCCGTCGGGAAGCTCGGCGATGCGGGCGCGCAGGCGGCGCTGGGTGTAGGTGAGGATGTCGTCGAGCGCGCGCTCCACCACCGGCCAGCACATGCGTCCGACGAGCCGGAGCAGCATGTCGGCCCCGCGCGCATTGCTGCCGATCTGCGTCTTGAGATCGAGAATGCGCTCCTCCGGATCGCGGGTGTTGTGGGCGATGAGCTCGATGAGGTCGCGGTCGATCTCGCCCTCGCGGGCGATGCGGATGACGGGCAGGCGGATGCCTTCCTCGAAGATCGAGCGCGAGGTGCCCGACGTCGAGCCCGGCGTGCGTCCGCCGACATCGGCATGATGGGCGATGTTGCCGCAGAAGAAGCGGACGACGCCCTCGTGGTGGACCGGGGTGATGATGGAGATGTCCGGCAGGTGGCTGCCGCCCGCCAGATAGGGATCGTTGCAGATGAAGGCGTCGCCCGGCTTCATGTCATCAAGGCTGTAGCGCGCCAGGATCGCCTCGACCGCGCCGATCATCGCACCGAGATGGATCGGGATGTGATCCGCCTGGGCGATGAGCCGGCCTGCCGCGTCGAACAGGGCGGTCGAGCAGTCGCGGCGCTCCTTGATGTTGGTGGAGAAGGAGGAGCGGATCAGGATCGAGCCCATGTCCTCGGCGATGGCGAGGAGGCGGTTGCTGAACACCTCCATCTGGATGGCGTCGAAGAGCCGGTCCGGCGCGGGCGCCGGAGCTGGCGTGCTCATCGAAGTGTTCACGGGCGTGCTCATGCGGCCACCTGCAGGATGATGTTGCCGTGGGGATCGACGGTGGCGCTCTGGCCGGGCAGGACGATCGTCGTCGCGCTCATCTCGTTGATGACGCAGGGACCGTGGACCGTTGCGGCGGCAGGCAGCTTCGTGCGCTCGTAGATGGCCGAGTCCTGCCAGCCGTGTCGCGTATCGATGTAGACAGGCCTGCTGCCGATGCGCGCCTCGTCGATCGAAGGGCCGCCGACATACATCGCGTCACTGGGCGGCTTCGGCACCTCGCCGACCGACTGCACGCGGCAGGTGACGAATTCGATGGGGCGGTCCGCGATGAAGTAGCCGTATTCGCGGTCATGCGCGGCATGGAAGCGCCGGACGAGCTCCTCGAAATCGCCCGCGCCGAGGCCCGAGCAATCCACCTTCACCTCGAAGTTCTGCCCGCGATAGCGTGCGTCGAGGATGCGGCGCTCGTGCCGGCGTTCTTGCGGCACGGCCTCCCGGTCGAGCCAGGCATCGCCCTCCCGGCCAAGGCCGTCGAGCATGTCGAGGACGCGCAGCCAGCTTGCGGGGTCGGCATCGCAGAAGCAGCTTCGGACATAGTCGGAACTGAGATCGGTGTGCAGCATGCCGCGCGCGCAGAGCGTTCCGGGCTCGACGGGAATGAGGACGCTGGGAATGCCGCATTCCACCGCCACTTCCGCGGCGTGCAGCGGCCCGGCTCCGCCGAAAGCGGCGAGCGCGAAGTCGGTGATGGAATAGCCGCGCTCGATGGAAACGGCGCGGATCGCCCGGCTCATATTGGCGTTGGCGATCTGGATGATGCCGTGCGCGGCGGCCTCCATGCGAAAGGCCGAGCGGCTGCGCGACCGTTTCGGTGATCACCCGGCGGGCGGCGTCCAGATCGACATGCATGCGCCCGCCGAGGAAGGCGTCCGGATCGAGGCGGCCCAGGCAGAGATTGGCGTCGGTGATCGTCGCCTCGCGTCCGCCAAGGCCGTAGGCGACGGGGCCCGGCGATGCGCCGGCCGAGCGGGGACCGACCTTGAGCGCGCCGGCCGAATCCACCGCGGCGATCGAGCCGCCTCCCGCGCCGATGACGTGGATGTCGATCATCGGGGTCTTGACGGGATAGCCCGCGACAAGCCGGTTGCCGGTGAAGAGCGGCCGTGCCCGCATCGATGAGGGACACGTCCGTCGACGTGCCGCCGACGTCGAAGGTGATCAGGTCGGGAAGGCCGGCGAGAACGCCGATGGCCGCCGCTCCCACGACGCCGGCGGCGGGACCGGACACGCAGGTGCGGACGGGGCAGTCGCGCGCCGTCTCGACCGACATCAGGCCGCCATTGGAATGGATCGTGTAGGGCTCGGCGGGAATGCCGAGGCTGGCGACGCGCCGGCGGAATTCGTCGAGATAGCGTCCCATGCGCGGGCCGGTGAACGCGTTGACCACGGTCGTCGACATGCGCTCGAACTCGCGGAACTCGGGCAGGATGCGCGAGGAAACGCTGACGTAGACGTCCGGCATCAGGCGCTGAACGGCGCTCGCGCGCTTCCTCCTCGTGCTCAGGGGCGAGATAGGAGTGCAGGAAGCAGATCGCGACAGCCTCGACCTGCTCCGCCTTGAGGGCGAGCACGGCCGCTTCCAGCGACGCCTTGTCGAGCGGCCGCAGCGCCGTGCCTTCCGGGCCGATGCGCTCGTCGACCTCGGCGCGGCGCTCGCGCGGAACCAGCGGCGGGGGCTTGCGCACGTGGTAGTCGTAGATGGATGGCCGGGCCTGGCGCCCGAGTTCCAGCACGTCGCGGAACCCCTTGGTCGTCAACAGGCCGGTGCGCGCGCCCCTGCGCTCGATGACGATGTTGGTCGCGACGGTCGTGCCATGGCCGAGATAGCCGACCTTCGCGCCGTCGACGCCGGCATCGGCCATGAGCTGCCGCAGCCCGGACTCGATGGCCTCGGAGGGATCGCCCGGCGTGGAGGGCACCTTGAAGAAGCGGATCGCGCCGTCATCCTCGTTCATCAGGATGAAGTCGGTGAACGTGCCACCGACGTCGATACCGATTCTCACCATTGGGTCATCCCGCCGCCAGAGCCGATCCTGCAAGTGCCGTATTCGTAAACGCCGCCTTGGTAGATTGCCGCGCCTACTGCCCGGAAAGGAGTATGTAAATGCCCCATCTTCCCGAAACTGCTAGATTGTCATAATGTATACACTCAGGGGTCGCAAGGCTGGGACCCGGATCGAACTGTCTATGCCGCGCCGCCTCGGCCAGTGAACGAAATTGGATGTTCGTGCCCGGAAGAGGCGCGGGAACGGGAGCCGTATCGTGAGCCATGCCGAGAACCCTGCCATAAGCCCCGCCACTATGACATCGTCATCCGCGGGGGGACTGTCGTCACCGCCACCGACAGCATGAAGGCCGACGTGGCGATCTCCGGCGAGACCATCGTCGCGATCGGGCGGGATCTCGCGCCGGGGCGGCGTGAAATCGATGCGGCGGGACGGCTCGTGATGCCGGGCGGCGTGGACGCCCATTGCCATATCGAGCAGTTGACCGCGGCGGGGCTCGTCAACGCCGACAATTTCGAGACGGCGACGGTTTCGGCGGCGTTCGGCGGAACGACGACCGTGATCCCCTTCGCCGCCCAGCAGGTCGGCAACAAGCTGCGCGACGTCGTGGCCGCCTACCACGCGCTGGCGGCCAGGGGCTCGGTGATCGACTACGCGTTCCACATGATCATCGCCGACCCGACCGAGGAGACCGTGACCTCCGACATCCCCGCCATGGTCGAGCAGGGCATGGGCTCCATCAAGATCTTCATGACCTATGACAGGCTGAAGGTGGAGGACGAGAAGCTGCTCGACGTGCTGCTCGCCGCGCGGCAATCGGGCGCGATGGTGTGCGTGCACGCCGAGAACCACGGCATGCTCTCCTGGATGGGACGCCGGCTGGTGGAGAAGGGCTACACCGCGCCGAAGTACCACGCGATGGCGCATCCGCGGATCGCCGAGACCGAGGCGTTCACCCGGCTGATCTCGATGGCGGCGCTGGTCGACCAGCCGATCATGATCTTCCACGTCTCCACGGCGGAGGGCGTGGCCGTGGTGCGCCGCGCCCGGGGCGAGGGCCTCAAGGTGTTCGCCGAGACCTGCCCGCAATATCTGTTCCTTACGGCGAAGGACATGGACAAGCCGGGCCTCGAAGGCGCCAAGTGGATGTTCAGCCCGCCGGCCCGGGCGGAGCACGACCAGGAGGCGCTTTGGCAGGGCCTGGCGCTCGGCGACCTGCAGGTCGTCTCGTCCGACCACGCGCCGTTCCGCTTCGACGAAACGGGCAAGCTGCGCGCCGGCCCCTCGGCCACGTTCAAGCAGATCGCCAACGGCATGCCGGGGCTGGAAAGCCGGCTTGCCGCTGATGTTCGACGCCATGGTGACGCGCGGGCGGCTCGGCGCCGAGAAGTTCGTCGAGATCACCGCGACCAACCCGGCGAAGCTCTACAACCTCCACCCGCGCAAGGGCACGATCGCGATCGGGGCCGATGCCGACATCGCGGTCTGGGATCCCGACCGCACGGTGACGTTCGCGGATGGCATGATGCACGACGCCACGGGCTACACGCCCTATGCGGGGCGTGACCGTGCGGGGCTGGCCATCGACGGTGCTCGTGCGCGGCACGCCCGTCATCGACGAAGGTTCGCTTGCCGTGAAGCCCGGATTCGGACAATTCCTGCCCCGAAAGGGCGGTGAAGCCGCTCGCCCGGCAGGAAAACTGGTTCCGGAAATGGATCTGCACAGGAATTTTGGAGCGAAACTCCTGTGAGCACTGGCGCAACAACCACAACGGTTCATGGATTGAAAAGCGCGATGGCGACACGAATCGGTTTCAGAGGCAATTCGTCCTCGCTTCACGTTTGGAGGACTCAATTTTGACGAGCGCGGCACACAAGTTCGCGGCCCCCGTCGAGGCCTTTCCGCAGCCAAAGCGTCTCCTTCTGGCGGAATCCATTGCGGATTCCGTCGCCGAGGCGATCGCGACACGCCTGCTGATGCCGGGCGAACGGATCGTCGAGACGACCGCTGGCCGACAAGCTCGGCGTGAGCCGGGTGCCCATCCGCGAGGCGCTCAAGGTGCTGCACGCGCAGGGCATCCTGTCGGGCGGCGGCCATCGCGGCTACCGGGTCGCGTCGTTCGAGCCGGATACGATCGAGAAGGTGCTCGAAGTCCGTCTCATGCTGGAGACCTTCCTGCTGCGCGACGCCATCGCGAACTGGCGCGCCGGCATCGAGGATCCCGCGGACCTGAACGTCGCGATCGAGCAGATGCGCATGTCGGCCAAGGCCGGAGATGGCCGCGCCTCGCTGCGGGCCGATCTCGAATTCCACCGCACCATCTGCCGCGCCTCGCGCAACGAGATCGCGGCCACGCTGTGGAACGCCATCGCCCGGCATGTGCTCGTGATCTTCAGCCTGGAGCCGTACCGCGACAAGGACCTCTCCAAGGTCGCGCGCCAGCACGAGGCGTTCCGCGACTGGATCCTCGAGCAGGTCAGCCGCGAGCCCTCCGTGGACGCGCTGCGCACGGCGCTGGAGGATCACCTCCTTCTCGTCGCACGCACACGCCGCCGCGCCGGAGCCTGAACCGGACGACAGCAGGCGGCGCGCAGCGTCCTGCGCTGCCGGCGCCGGAGATGGACAATCCGGGTGGAACGGGCGGACGGCGATAAAGCGGGCCTCGACAGGGCGGTGCTGCGTGCCTACGGGATGGCCTTCCTGGCCATGCTGCTGTTCACGCTCGAGGCGACGTTCATCAAGATGATCGGCCCCGACATCAACTCCGCGCAGGTGGCGTTGATGCGGTGCGTGGTGCAGTTCGCCTTCCTCGCGATCTGGCTGCGTGGGTCCTTCAGGCTGGCCTTCCGCAGCGACCGGCCCGCGCATGCACATCATCAGGGGCACGCTGAGCGCCGTGGGAGCGGTCGCCTACTACTACGTGTTCGCGAACCTGCCGCTGGCGACCGCGACGGTGATCTTCTTCGGCAACGTGATCTTCACGACCATGGCGGCCGGGCCGGTGCTGGGCGAGAAGGTGGGCTGGCGGCGCTGGACCGCCACGCTGGTCGGCTTTGCCGGCATCCTCATCGTCGTGCGCCCCACGACCGTGACGTTCGATTTGCCGATGCTGGTGGCGATCCTGCTCGCGGTGAATTCCACCGGCATCACGCTCGCCACCAAGGGGCTGACGCGCACCGAACCGACGGCGACGATCATGGGCTATATCGGGCTGACGACGATCTGCGTGAACCTGCCCTGGAGCCTCGCGACCTGGGACTGGCCCTCGGGCTGGGTGTGGGGCCTGACGCGTCATCATCGGCATCACCGGAACGATCGGCCAGTGGGCGTCGATCTCGTCGTTCCGGGGCGTCGACGCCTCCGGCATCGCGCCGGTCCAGTATCTCCGGATCGTGCTCGCGGCGATCATCGGGGCGTGGCTCTTCGCCGAGACGCCGGACGCCCAGACGGTGGCCGGCGCGATCCTCGTCACCGGCGTCCGCGCTCTACATCACGCTGCGGGAGGCGCGGGTGGCGCGCCAGCGCAGGGCGGTTGCGCCGTCATAGGGCAGGGTTCAGCCCAGGATGGCGCGGAATGCCGCCGCGACCTCCTCGATGTCGCTGATCTCAAGATGCGGGCCGATGGGCAGGCCGACGAGGCGCTGGCCGGAGCGCTCCGATACCGGGAAGCTGCCCGGCCCCGCACCGAGATCGGCGAAGGCGGGATGGAGATGCAGCGGCGGGGCGTAGGACAGCGCCGTCGGAATACCGCGCTCGAACAACGCCGCCCTGCACCGTTTCGCGGTCGTCGACATGGACGACGTAGTTGCGCCAGGCATGCAGCGCGCGGGGGCTGGATTGCGGACAATCCACCGGCAGCCCGGCGAGCGCCGCCTCGTAGGCAGCCGCCTGCTGCCGGCGCGTGGCCAGGCTCGCGTCGACATCGGCGAGCTTGACGCGCAGCACGGCGGCCTGGATCTCGTCCATGCGCTCGTTCAGGCCCTCCGTCTCGTGGAACAGCATGGCTGCATGGCCGCGCCGCCCTGCATGTGGCGGGAGCGCGACTGGCCGTAGGCGGCGATCATCTGCATGCGCTCGGCCAGCGCGGCATCCGCAGTGACGCATGCGCCGCCCGAGCCCGAGCGATCCCAGGTGCTTCGTCGGCGCGAAGCTGAAGCACGTCACGTCGGCCAGCCGTGCCGATCCGGATGCCGTCGATCTCGGCGCCCAGCGCGAGGCATGCGTCCTCGATGACGACGAGCCCGCGCTCCCGGGCGAAGGCCATGATCTCGGGCATTGCCGGCAGGGTGGCCGTAGAGATCGACCGGCAGGATGGCGCGCGTGCGCGGACCCGCCGCTGCGCGCATGGCGTCGAGATCCATGGTCAGGCTCAGCGGATCGACATCGACCCAGACGGGCTTCGCCCCGACCAGGCGGATGGCGGAGGTGCTGGCGATGTCGGTGTTCGCGACGGTGATGACCTCGTCGCCGTCGCCGATGCCGAGCGCGAGCAGCGCGACCTTCAGCGCAGCCGTCCCGGAGTTCGTGGTGACGGCGAAGGGCGCGCCGACCCAGGCGGCGAATTCCGCCTCGAAGGCAGGCACCTCCTGGCCCCAGTCGAGCCGTCCGCTTTCCAGCACGCGGCGGATCGCGCCGTCGATGTCGTCGCGGCGGCGCGCGATAGAGCAGGGCGTGATTGTAGAACGGGACGGTCATGGCGCGCGCCTGCGAGCCACGGCGATGGCCTCGACCTCCAGCCTCACCTCGGGCGCGCCGAGCGCCTTGATCACGACGCCGGTGTGAGGCGGGCGGTGCGCGCCGAAGAACGCCCGGCGGATCGGCGTCACCTTCGGGGCGTCGGCGGAATCGACGAGATAGGTCGTGACCTTCACCACGTCGTCGGGCGTGACGCCGCAATGGGCGAGCACCTTGCCGAGGCTTTCGAATACCGCGTGGGCCTGGGCTTCGGCATCGTTGGGACCGATCACGCGGCCCTCGATGTCCTTGGCGACCTGGCCGGCGATGAAGATGAAATCGCCCACCCGCGCCGCGTGCTCGTAGGTGGGACCCCTGAACATGTCGGGCGGGCTCAGGAGTTCGATGGTCGGGGCCGTTGTCGTCGTTCATGTCAGATCCTCCGTTGGCCGCGGCGGTGCGCGCGCACCTGTTCGAGCATGCTGTCGTCAAAATCGGGAGAGGCTTCGCGCGGGCCGGATTCCGCGAGATCGCGAATGACCGACTGCACCGCCGGGGTCGTGTAGTAGGCGCGATAGACTGCCTCGGTGACGGCGCGCGCATCCGGGGGATGCTCGGTGGCAAGCCTCGCGAGCAGCGCAGATGCGGTCGAGGCCGTAATCGGCGCGTCGAGGAGCGCGGCAGCCGCTGGCGACAGGGCTGCATCGATCTGCTGCGCCAACGCCTCGGCGTCGATGACGTCGGATGCAGCGGGCCATCTGTTCGAATGGCCGGGGATCATCGTATCAATGAGAATGCGCAGTGCGCCGGGCTGGATCATCGTTGGTCCCCGCCGTTGCCGCATTGCGAAGGGACCAGCCGATGCCCAAAAATCCGGACTTGCAGGCCGACTTCAATCATGGCTCCGAGGCCGACCTGGAAGCCGAGATCGTGATCGTCGGAAGCGGGCCGACCGGCGCCGCGGCAGCCTGGCGGCTGGCCACGCAGGGTTTCGACGTTCTTTGCGTGGAGCGCGGGCACTGGTTCGATCCTGACGCGCTGGGACGCGACGAAGCCGACTTCGAGCTGCGCCGCCGCTCGCGCTTTCACGCCAACCCGAATGTGCGGCGATGGGACGAGGACGAGCCTGTCGACGACAGCGAAAGCCCGATCCGCCCGATGGTCGGGCACGCTGTCGGCGGAAGCTCGGTCTGGTGGTCGGCGCACATGCCGCGCTTCAGGCCCGAGGATTTTCGTGCGCGAACGCTCGACGGCGTGGCCGAGGATTGGCCGATCGACCACGACGATCTTGCCCGGTGGTTCGCGTTGAACGAGACCGAGATCGGACTGGCCGGCGTCGTCGGCGATCCCTCCGGCCCCGAGCGGAGCAATGCGTTGCGCCGACTGCCGTCCGTCGGACCCTGCGGCCGGCGGTTCGCGGAAGCGTTCGACAGGCTCGGCTGGCACTGGTGGCCGGTCGACCTCACGCTCGGACGGCGCGAGGATGGCGACGAGCCCTGCACCCATATCGGGCCATGCGATATCGGCTGCCCATCCCGGAGGCGGGCGTCGGCGGACCGCATCTATATGCGGCGTGCGATGGAGGCGGGCGCACGATTGCGGACCGGACTGCGGGCGCTCGAACTCGAACACGATGCAGCCGGGCACGTGACGGGACTCGTCTGCGCGAGCGATGACGGGCCGCGTGCGGGTCAAGGGAACGCGTTACCTGCTGGCCGCAAACGGCATGGGCACGCCGCGCCTGCTGCTCATGTCGCGCTCCGGCGCTTTCCCCGAGGGGCTGGCCAACCGGTCCGGACTTGTCGGACGCAACCTGATGCTGCACCCCTACGCCAAGGTCGAGGGGCTTTTCGACGAGCAGTTGGGCACGTGGACTTCGGGCCAGAAGGCAGGCCTGATCTCGTTCGAGTATTTCTCGACGCGGCCGGAGCATGACTTCGTCCGAGGCTTCAAGCTGCAGCTCAATTTCGGCCCCCAGCCCGTGGCGCTTGCGATGGGCGGTACGATCGGCGAGGCCCTTCCGTTCGGCGCGGCGCATCACGCGGAATTCGAGCGGCGCTTCGACCGGATCGCAGGCGTGAGCATCTGCGCCGAGGATCTCCCCGAGTTGGAGAACCGCATCGCCTTGTCCGACACGCTCGTCGACCGCGACGGCGCGCCGGCTCCCAAGATGATCTACCGCGTTTCCGAGAACTCCAGGCGAAGCCTCGATTTCGGCATGGACCGCGCCGAAGAGGTGCTGCGGGAGGCAGGGGCGGGGACCATCTTCCGCACGCCGCTGCAGGCCGATGCCGGCTTTCACATCATGGGCACTGCCCGGATGGGGCACGATCCCGAGACATCGGTGGTCGATCCGTACGGCCGGTGCCACGACAGCGATAATCTCTATGTCATCGATGCGAGCGTGTTCGTGACGGGATCGTCCGCCAACCCCACGGCGACCGCCCAGGCGCTCGCGCTTCGCACGGCCGATCACATCGCCGCCACCCGCCGCGACGCCTGAGCGCCTGGCCGGGTGGGCGAGGCCGCTCACGCGACGTCGTCCCGGATGCAGGCCTTGAAGTGGCCGGGCGCGAGTTCCCGCAGCGGCGGCACGACCTTGGCGCAATCGTCGATGGCGAAGGGGCAGCGCGTGCGGAAGACGCATCCCGACGGCGGCGAGGCCGGGCTCGGAATGTCGCCCTTCAGCACCATGTGCCGACGCGGGGCATCCGGATCGGCGACCGGCGCGGCGGCAAGAAGCGCAAGCGTATAGGGGTGCTGGGGCGTCGGCGAAGATGCGATCCACCGGCCCCATTTCCATGACGCGGCCGAGATAGAGCACGATGACCTTGTCGCAGATGTACTCGACGACGCTGAGGTCATGCGAGATGAACAGCATGGCGAGGCCGAACTCGCTCTGGAGCCGTGCGAGCAGATTGATGATCTGCGCCTGGATCGAGACGTCAAGGGCCGAGACGGGCTCGTCGGCGACGATCAGTTCGGGCTCGACGGCAAGCGCCCGGGCGATGACGATGCGCTGGCGCTGGCCGCCGGAGAATTCGTGCGGATAGCGGTTGATGTGCTGCGCGGACAGGCCGACGCGCTCGAGGATTTCGACCACCGCGTCCTGCTTGCGGCGGCCGCCCCAGAGATCATGGATCGTCAAGGCTTCCGCCAGCGCGGCCCCGACCCTCATGCGCGGGTTGAGGCTCGCGAACGGGTCCTGGAAGACGATCTGCATGCGCCGGCGATAGGCGCGCATGGCCGCGCGATCGAGGTGGGTGATGTCGACGCCGTCGTAGCGGATGCTGCCTGCGGTCGGGTCCGTCAGGCGCAGGACGGTGCGGCCGATGGTCGTCTTGCCGGACCCGGATTCGCCGACGAGGCCGACGACCTCGCCCCGGCTGACCGTGAAGCTCACGCCGTCGATGGCGCGGATGACCGGCGGCTTTGCGCCGAACCAGGGCGCTTCGCCGCCGAAATGCTTGGTCAGGCCCGCGACGTCGAGCAGCGGCGTGCCGGACGCGGCGTTCTGTACAGGCGCGTTCTCTGCAGGCGCGTGAGGCGACGTCGATGTCACAGCTCTCTCCAGCGAATGCATCGCGTCTCGTGGCCGGGATTGACCTCCTCCAGCGGCGGCGTGGCGGCGGCGCAGGCCGGAAGCGCGTGTGCGCAGCGGGGCGCGAAAGCGCAGCCCGGCGGAAGATCGAGCGGATTGGGCACGTTGCCGGGAATGGCAGGCAAGGGGAGGCGGACGCCGTCCGGCCCGCGCATGGACTTGGCGATGCTGCCGAGCAGGCCGCGCGTGTAGGGGTGGCGCGGGTTGCGGAAGATCTCGCGGACCGGGCCCGTCTCGACCACCTTGCCCGCATACATGACGGCCGTGCGGTCAGCCATCTCGGCGACCACGCCCATGTTGTGCGTCACGAAAATGATGCTCATGCCGCCGCCGGCCTCGCTGCGCAGACCGCGCAGCAGATCGAGGATCTGGGCCTGGATCGTGACGTCCAGCGCTGTGGTGGGCTCGTCGGCGATCAGCACGGTAGGGCGGCACGCCAGCGCCATCGCGATCATGACGCGCTGGCGCATGCCGCCGGACATCTGGTGCGGATAGTCGGCGGCGCGGCGTTCGGGATCGGCGATGCCGACGCGCTGCAGGGCGTCCACGGCGATGGACCACGCCTTGCGGCGGCTCTCGCCGGCGTGCTCCTCGACAGCCTCGGCGATCTGATCCCCCACGGTGTAGAGCGGGTTCAGGCTCGTCATCGGCTCCTGGAAGATCATGGCGATCTCGTTGCCGCGGATCGTGCGCATGGCGGCGTCGTCGAGGGCGGCGAGATCGAGGACCTTGCCCGAGCGGCTGCGCAAAAGGATGCGGCCTGCGGCGATGCGGCCCGGCGACTGGATGAGCCCCATCAGGCTGAGGCAGGTGACCGACTTGCCGGACCCGGATTCGCCGACGATGGCCAGCGTCTCGCCACGGCGCAGATAGAGGTCGACGCCATCGACGGAGCGGACGGATCCGCCCTCCGTGTCGAACCGCGTCTCGAGCCCCTCGATGCGGATGATTTCGTCAGGCTGAAGGCTGTTCATCGGCCGCGTTTGCACTCCGGTCTGCATCGGACCACGTCACCGGCCGGGCCTCAAGCGCAAATATTAGCTTGTTATACAATTAGTCTGTGGCTAGCATCCGTGAGTGCCGGGCCGTCCCTCTAGACGGAGCGGTCCAAGCAATGAACGTGCCGCTTTGGCGGCTGGTCGGAGGCGGGCAGGGTGAGGCTTTCAGGGAAGGTCGCCATTGTCACTGGCGCCGGCAACGGCATGGGCCGCGCGACAGCGCTGCTCTTCGCCCGCGAAGGCGCGTCAGTCGTGATCGGCGATGTCGACGTGGCGGCCGGCGCGAGCGCCGTGGCCGAGATCGAGGCCGCCGGCGGCAAGGCCGTCTTCCAGCGCTGCGACGTTTCGATCGAGGCCGAAGTCGCCGCACTGGTGGCGACGGCCGAGGAGCGCTACGGCAAGCTCGACACCATCTTCAACAATGCCGGCATCGAGCAGCCGGTGACCCCTTCGCAGGACGTGACCGAAGCCCTGTTCGACAAGGTGATCGGCATCAACCTCAAGGGTACGTTCTTCGGCTGCAAGCACGCCATCCCGGCCTTGCTCCGGAACGGCGGCGGAACGATCGTCAACAATTCGTCCGTGAGCGCCTTCGCCAATGTGGGCGGCAACATCTCCTACGCGGCGTCCAAGGGCGCTGTCATGTCGATGACCCGCGTGCTGGCCATCGAATATGCGCGGCGGAACATCCGGGTCAACGCCATCAACCCTGGCGTCATCGATACCGACATGAACCGGCGCAACGCCGTGCTTTCGGCAGACCCGGCCGCCGTGGAGGAGCGCTGGCGCGCGATCACGCCGATGGGCCGGATGGGGACGGGCGAGGAGATCGCCCAGACCGTGCTCTACCTCGCCTCGGACCAGTCCTCGTTCACGACGGGGATCGGCCTTCTCATCGACGGAGGGCGGGTGGCGACATGAGCGGCAAGCTGTCGGGCAAGGTCACCGTCATCACCGGCGCCGCACGCGGCATAGGCCGGGCGGTCGCGACGCTCTTCGCCGCCGAGGGCGCTAGGGTTCACCTTGTCGATCGCATTGCCGACGAACTCGAAACGGTCCGCGCCGCCATCGTTGCATGCAGGCGGGACTGCCGCCGCGCATGTGCTCGACCTGAGATCACCGTCCGACATCGCAGCCACTTTCGCAGGCATCGAGGCCAGCGAAGGCCGCATCGACGTGCTGGTCAACAATGCCGGCGTGATCTTCTTCAAGCCGATCGAGGAGACTGATGTCGAGGACTGGGACTGGATGCACGAGATCAATCTTCGTGCGCCGTTCCTGTGCTGCAAGGCGGTCGCGCCGGGCATGAAGGCGCGCCGGGCAGGGTCCATCATGAACGTGTCGAGCAATGCCGGGATCAAGGGCGGCGTCGACGAGGCGGTCTACTGCTCCACGAAATTCGGCATCGAGGGCCTGTCGCGCTCTCTCGCGGTCGAGCTCGGCCCCTACAACATCGCGGTCAACAGCATCACGCCCGGCCATCCGGTTCATACCTCGATGAGCGAGACGACCTACGGCGAGGCCCAGCGCAAGATCTGGAAGGATCCCGCCGAGATCGCGCCGGCCTTCGTGCACCTCGCGCTCCAGGACTCCTCAGGCATCCACGACCAGTATGTCCGCGCGTGGGATCTCGCCTGCAAGATCAAGGCGGAGAGCGCCGCATGACCGGCCCGGCCGCCCGTCGCACGCTGATCCGCGCCGACCGTCTGGTGCATGGCGCAGGCGCGAAGCCGCTCGAAGGCGCGGCGGTGCTGATCGAGGGCGAGCGCATCGTGGCGGCGGGCAGGGCGGCCGACATCGGGTCGCCTGACGGAGCCGAGATCATCGAGGCGCCCGGGCCGCACCCTGATACCGGGCCTCATCGACGCCCATGTCCACCTCGCCTACAGCGGCATCCCGCACAAGCGGGCCTTCCGGGGCGAACTCGTCGAGCTGTCCTATCCGGCGATCGCGCTGCGCTCGGCCAGCTACGCCCTGAACACGCTGCGGCACGGGTTCACGTCGGTTCGCGACATGCATGCGCCGGGCGGCACGATCATCGACCTGCGCCGCGCGATCGATGCGGGGCAGGTGCAGGGACCGCGGATCAAGGCCTGCGGCCACGGGCTTTCGGTGACCGGCGGCCACATGGACCAGCCCGGCTGGGCCGATCACACCGAGTTCCGCGACCTGACGCGCCCCTGCGATGGACCTGTCGCGTTCCGACAGGGCGTGCGCGAGGAGATCAAGCGCGGCGCTGATTTCATCAAGCTGAATACCGACGTCTCGCATTGGCGCACGCCCGGGCGTCTGGTGCCGGCAGGAGATGACCAACGAGGAGATCGCCGCGGCGTGCGACGAGGCGCATATGCAGGGCTATCGCGTGGCTTCGCATACGTGCGGCGATCGATGGCCTGGCCAACGCGATCATCCACGGCGTGGACTGCGTGGAGCACGCGCATTTCTGCGACGACCGGATCATCGAGCTGATGGTCAAGCACGGCACCTGGTACGTGCCGACGCTGCTCGTGAACGAGCGAAATTTCGACTTCACCCCGGAAGAGCAGGGCGTGTCCCCCGGCGCGTGGCGCTGGCTCAACGCGGCGCGCGAGGCCAAGTGGACATCGCTCGCCATGGCCCGCAAGGCGGGCGTGCGCATCGCCGCGGGCACCGATGCGGGGTTCATGCTGGAGCATGGTCCGGTGAACTGGAAGGAACTCGCTCTGCTCGTGCAGGGCGGGCTTTCGCCGCTCGAAGCCATCACGGCGGCAACGGCGACGAACGCCGACCTGCTCGGCATCGAGGCGGGGCGCATCGAGGCTGGCCGGCTGGCCGACCTCGTGCTGGTCGACGGGGATCCGACCGTCGACATCGGCGTGCTGGGCGATCCCGGCCGTCTCAGGGTTTTCAAGGGGGGCATGGAAGTGCGTTGAAGCGCCGCAAGAGCGCGCAGGTCCAGGTGCGGCGATCGCCGTAATCAGTCGAATTCGGAAGGGGAACGACATGACAGGAACACGCTCGAAGCTTTTGGCCAGCACCGTGGTACTCGCGGGACTGCTGGGTGCAATGAACGCGGCGATGGCCCAGGACCTCACGGTGGTGTGGGCCGACGACAGCAATAGCGACGTGACCTACGACCCGCGCGTGACCCAGTCGCGCCACGAGGAACAGGTCATCGTCCAGGTGTTCGACCAGTTGGTCGCGGCGGACGAGAACGGCAAGCTCTACCCGGGCCTCGCGACGTCTTGGACCGTGGCGCCCGACAACAAGTCCGTGACGCTGAAACTGCGCGAGGACGTGAAGTTCCATGACGGCACGCCGTTCAACGCCGAGGCGGTGAAGTTCACCTTCGACACGGTCGCCGACCCCAAGACCGGCTCGCAGGGCGCGGTCGACATGCTCGGACCCTATGAGGGTACGGACGTGCTGGGGCCGTTCGAGGTGCGTGTGCGCTACAAGCGGCCCTTCGCCGACGCCGTTTCCTCCTATGCCGAGAACGAGCTCTCGCCCGTAAGCCCGACCGCCGTGCAGAAGCTCGGCAATACCGGCTTCGCGCAGGCGCCCGTGGGCACGGGTCCGTTCAAGTTCGTCTCCTGGGAGAAGGGCCGCGAGGTCATTCTCGAGCGCAACCCCGACTACAAGTGGGCTCCCTCCTTCTCGACCAACAAGGGGCCGAGCAAGGTCACCAAGATCGTGCATCGCTTCATCCCGAACGCCGCGACCCGTGTCGCGGCGCTGGAGGCCGGCGAGGTCCAGATCTCCGACATCACGCCGCCGCTCGACACCAAGCGCCTCGGCGACAGCGGCAAGTTCAAGGCCACTGTCGGCGTCGCGGCCGGCCTGCCCTACGGCATGCTGCTGAACACCTCGCAGGGACCCTTCGCCGACAAGAAGGTGCGTGAAGCCTTCATGCTCGGCGGTGGACCGGCCGAAGCTGTCGCAGAACCTGTTCTTCGGCCTGGCCAAGCCCGCATGGGGCCCGCTGGCGCCGTCGTCGCCGCACTACTCCAAGGATGTCGAGAAGTACTATCCCTTCAACCGGGATGCCGCGGCGAAGATGCTCGACGAGGCCGGCTGGAAGGTCGGCGCGGGCGGCATCCGCGAGAAGGACGGCAAGCCGCTCAGCGTCTACGCGCCGTGCCTGCTCGAGCCCGACACCTGCGTCGCGATGCAGGGCGACGTTAAGCGCGTCGGTATCGACGTGAAGGTCGAGAACGTCCTGAAGCAGAAGCAGGACGAGCTGATCTTCGCCAATGGCTACGATCTGCTGCCGATCCGCTGGGTCAACAACTCGGCCTCCGTCCTGACCATCCCGTTCACGACGCGCCAACATTCCCGAGCCCGGCAAGTTCAAGTTCAACTGGGCGCGCTACTCGGACCCCAAGCTCGACAAGCTGCTCGCGGACGCAGGATCGGCGACGTCGCCCGGCGGAGGCGGCGAAGCTCTACACCGATGCGCAGAAGATGATCATGGACGCGGCGATCTTCCTGCCGGTGCACGACCAGGTTCAGACGGTCGTCCACTCCTCCAAGCTGAAGGGACTGCGCTACGCGGCCGGCCAATGGCAGGTGCGCCTGCACGATGTCGAGCCCGCGAACTGATCGCCCCGGGCGGAGCGCCATCTCCTGGCGCTCCGCCTTCTTCTCCAGGCACTCCGCTCCGAGCACTCCGCTTCAAGCCCTCCGCGTGATCCATAAATGGACTACATCTTACGCCGCCTCGCCGGGATGATCCCGGTCCTCCTGTTCACCTGGACGGTCGTGTTCGTCGTCATCCAGGTGATTCCGGGCGACCCGGTGAACCTGATGCTGGCCGGCGTGCCGGCATCGGAGGAAGTGCGCGCCAACGAACGGGCGCGGCTGGGGCTCGATCGTCCCGTCGTCGAGCGCTACGTGACGTTCCTGGGCAAGGCGCTGAAGGGCGATCTCGGCGAGTGCTTCCGCACGCGCCAGCCCGTCGGCAAGATGATCCTCGAACAGGCCCGGCCCGACCTCGAACTGGCCGCTGGGCGGCCTCCTGGTCGGCCTCTTCGTCGGGCTCGCGCTGGGAATACTCGCCGGGGATACAGACCGAACACCTGGGTCGACACGACCTGCATGACGCTGGCGCTCGTCGGCGTATCGCTGCCTTCGTTCTGGATCGGCATGATGCTGATCTACATCTTCGGCATCATGCTTGGCTGGGTTCCCATCGTCGGCCGGGGCCTGCCGGCGCTGATCCTTCCCTCGATCACGGTCGGGCTGTTCATCGCCGGCGGCTTTGCCCGGCTCGTGCGCTCCTCGATCATCGAGGCGATGGGGCAGGACTACATCCGCACCGCACGGGCCAAGGGCCTGTCGCGCGCCAAGGTCGTGTTCAAGCACGCGCTGCGGAACGCGATGATCCCGCCGATCACGCTGCTGGGCGTGCAGATCGGCGTGCTGATCGGCGGCGCCGTGGTGACCGAGAACGTCTTCGCCCGCCCGGGCCTCGGCACGATGCTGGTCGATGCCGTGCTGACGAAGGACATGCCGCTGGTGCAGGCGCTCGTCGTCTACACCACGGCGGCGTACCTCCTGGTCAATCTCACGGTCGACATCCTCTACGGCGTGATCGATCCCCGGATCAGGCTGAGGAGGGCGGCATGAGCGCCATTTCAGCACCGGTACCGCGTCACGCGCGACCCGCGGAGGCGACGGTTCCTGCGCCGCTTCGTCCGCCATCCCGGCGCGCTGGCAGGCGGCATCGTGCTCGATCGTCATCGTGGTCTGCGCGATCCTCGCGCCATGGATCGTCCCGTATGACTGGAACGAGACCGACCTGGGCCCGCGCCTGGGCGCGCCCAGCGCGGAATTCTGGTTCGGCACCGACCTGCACGGCCGCGACGTCTTCTCCCGCGTGCTCTATGGCGGGCGCTATTCGATCAGCGTCGGCCTCGCCACCGTCACCCTTGTCGCTGATCACCGGCAGCGTCATCGGCATCGTGCTTGGCTATGTCGGCGGGCGGATCGACGAATGGGGCTCGCGGCTTCATCGACGTGATGCTCGGCTTTCCTCAGATCGTCATGGCGATCCTGGTGGTTTCGATCCTCGGCGTCGGGCTCGTCAACGTGGTGATCGCCGTGGCGATCGCCGGCGTGCCCGCGCTTCGCGCGCGTGATCCGCGGCGCCGTTCTCGTGCTCAAGGAGCAGCCCTTCATCGAGGCGGCCAGGGCGCTGGGGGCGGGCGACTTCCGCATCATGCTGCGCCACCTCCTGCCCAATGCCGTGCCGACCCTCGTCGTGCTCGGCACGCTCGACCTCGGCAATGCCATCCTGACGACGGCGACGCTGAGCTTCCTCGGTCTCGGCGCGCAGCCGCCGACGCCGGAATGGGGCGCGATGCTCAACTCCGGCCGCGAATACATGCGCTATGCGCCGTGGACCATGATCTTCCCCGGCCTCGCCCTCTTCCTGGCCGTCATGGCGGTGAACCTGCTCGGCGACCGCCTCAGCCAAGTCCTTGACCCCCGTTCCGTGGATCGCAAATCATGAGTGCTCTCCGTGACACCCGCCACCACCCGCTTCGCCGACCGGGTGAAGATCAAGCAGTCGTCCGTCCGCACGCAGATGCTCGACATCGCGGCGACGCTGAAGGACGTGATCGCGCTCGGGCGCGGCGATCCCGATCTCGATACGCCGCGCCCATATCGTCGAGGCGGGCCGCGCGGCGCTGCTGGCCGGCGCGACGCACTACACCCATCCGCTCGGCATGCCGCAATTGCGCGAGGCCATCGCGGCCTCGATCGCGGCGGCCGGCGGCGCGCACCTACTCGACCGACGAGATCGTCGTCACGGCGGGCGCACAGGAATCGATGTTCGTCGCGATGCTGGCGCTGGTGAACCCCGGCGACGAGGTCATCATCCCTTCGCCCGGCTACAACTCCTACCACCAGGCCGTGGAACTCGCCGAAGGCAAGACCGTCACCGTGCCCGACCTATGAGAAGGACGGCTTCGCGCTGACCGCCGAGGCCGTGGCCAAGGTGCTGACGCCGCGCTCCCGGATCCTCTGCCTGATCAACCCCTCGAACCCGACGGGCATGGTGATCCCGCCCTCCGAGATCGAGAAGCTCGCGCGCTCGCGATCAAGCACGACCTCATCGTCATCTCCGACGAGATCTACGCCAAGCTCATCTACGACAATGCCCGGGTGCAGCGCGTCGCCGCACTGCCGGGCATGCGCGAGCGCACGATCACCATCGACGGCTTCTCGAAGGCCTATTCGATGACCGGCTGGCGCGTCGGCTACTTCGCCGCGCCGAAGGCTTTCACCGACGCCGATGGCCGAGATCCACCACGGCCTCGCGATCTGCGCCCCGGCGGTGAGCCAGCACGCCGCGCTCGCCGCGCTCACCGGCCCGCAGGACTGCGTCGAGGATGCCCGCCGTCTCTACGACGAGCGCCGCAAGCTGATGTGCGCCGCGCTCGACAAGATGGGCCTGAGCTATGCGCGGCCCGAACGGCGCGTTCTACGTCTACGCCAACGTCTCGTCGACCGGCCTCAGCGCGTCGGACTTCTGCATCCGGCTGCTGGAGGAGGGCGAAGGTGATGATGTTCCCCGGCTCGCTCTTCGGCGACCACTGCGACGACTATGTCCGCATCTCGCTGCTGCAGCCCATCGCCAAGGTGCAGGAGGCGATCAGCCGAATGGAGAAGGTCGTGAAGGCCCTCGTCGCCGCCAAGCGCGCCAGCGCCTGACCGCACCGACAAGACTGAGGAGACCCCGATGAACGCACCCGTGAAGATCCGACAATCCCAACGTCATCGGCATCAAGCACATGGCCTTCGCCGTGAAGGACGCGCAAGGCGCGCTCGACAGCTACTCCCGCTTCCTCTGCGTGCCCGGCGACACGCCGATCATGGAATACGAGAAGTCGCGCAACCGCGTGGCGCTCTTCAACCTCGGCGGCATCGAGTACCAGCTCTGCGAGTTCGATGGACGCCGACGGCCGCTTCGCCACCTGGATCAAGGAGCGGGGCGGGGAGGGCCTGCACCACATCTGCTACGAGGTCGACTTCATCGACAAGGCGCTGGCCCACGCGCAGCAGCAGGGCGCGCAACTGCGCCTGTGCAAGCCCTGCGGCGTGGTCGGCAGCCACGCCCATCCGGAGGGCTACGTCGCCTTCCTCGACAACGATGCCGGGCGGCATCGAGATCGAGTTCATGCAGGTCTACACGCCCGAGGAACTCGAAAAGTACAAGCAGGTTAAGGGGATCTGACATGGCGGGGGCGAAGGCCAAGGCGGCGAAAGCCCAGCCGGCAACGCGAAGACGGTCCAGGTCGGCACGGCGAAGGCCGCGCCCGGCAAGGTGGCGCGCGGCGCGATCCCGGTGCATGCACATGGCCGGCGGATCGGCCGGTCGAGATCCCCGTGGTCGTCATCAACGGCGCGAAGCCCGGCCCGGTGCTCTGGATCGACGGCGCCATCCACGGCGACGAGCCGGAAGGCCCGCTCGTGCTGCCAGATCGCTGCTGCGCGAGGTGAAGCCCGAGGACGCTGTCGGGCACGCTGGTGCTGGTGCCCGTCATCAACGTGCCGGCCTACGAGGCCGCATGCCGCGGCAACCCGCTCGACACTTTCAGCCACGACATGAACCGGATCTATCCCGGACGCGAGAACGGCTACTTCTCCGAGCGGATCGCCTGGGCGCATGCGCAGTGGATGCGCAAGGTCGCCGACATGGAGATCTCCATCCACTCGGGCGGCGCGCACTCCTATCTGGCCGAGGCGATGTTCGTCGACGAGCGGCCGGAATCGGTCGAACTCGGCACGGCCATGGGGCCGGGCTGGGGCTGCATCATGTCCTCGCCCAACCCCAAGGGAAACCCGATGGCCGTGATGGCCGAGGAGGGCAAGGTCGGCATCACCGTCGAACTCGGCGGCCGCTCGGCGACGTCGCCCAGGCCTTCGCCGAGGTGGGCCGCAAGCTGGCGGACGCCATCCTCAACGTGCTGCGGCACTACAAGATGCTGCCGGGCAAAGCGAAGTACGACAAAACCGCACCAAGGGCTCGCAGGAGGCGCTGCTGGCGCCGGCCTCCGGCCTGTTCCTGCCCGAGCCCGGCGTCGAGTTCCTGACGCCGATGAAGAAGGACGACGTCATCGCGCGCATCTTCAACCTCTTCGGCGACGAACTTGCGGTGCTCGAGGCGCCGGCCGACGGGATGTTCTTCGGCCTGCGGGCGCTGCCGAACGTCACCGTCGGCGACTGGTGCTGCTTCTTCAACAAGGTGCAGGGTCCCCGCACCTGAGCCGGATCCGCGAGGGCCCCCGCGATGCTGCAACAGCGTCCGCCGGCGGATGTTCATGAGCGAGACTTCGTCGGCTACGCCGAGCGCCGCCCTATGCCGATTGGCCGGGCGGCGCACGGATCGCCGTGAACTTCGTCCTGAACTACGAAGAAGGCTCCGAGTACTCGATCGGCGACGGGGACGGGCGGTCCGAGACGGCACTGACGGAAGTGCTCGGCTGCGCGCGTACCGATCGGCGAGCAGCGATCTCGCATCCGAAAGCATGTACGAATACGGCACGCGCGTCGGCTTCTGGCGGGTGGCCGCGGCTGTTCGCGGACCGCGGCCTGCCGATGACGGTTTTCGGCTGCGCGCTGGCGCTGGAGCGCAACGCCGCCGCGGCCGCCGTTCATCGCCGCGCCGGCGTGGGACGTCTGCTGCCACGGCTGGAGGTGGGTCGAGCATTACCGCATGACCGAGGATGAGGAACGCGAGCAGATCCGCCTTGCCGTGACCTCGCTCCAGCGCACGATGGGCGACCGACCCCTCGGCTGGTACTGCCGCTACGCGCCGAGCGTGGCGACGCGGCGGCTGCTGGTGGAGGAGGGCGGCTTTCTCTACGACAGCGACGCCTACAATGACGAGCTTGCCCTATTGGACGAACGTGGCGGGCCATCCGCATCTCGTCGTGCCCTATTCGCTCGTCACGAACGACGTGAAGTTCACGAGCGGCCTCTTCACCGGCGACGACTTCTTCACGCTGCTCCGCAACGCATTCGACGTGCTCTACGCGGAGGGCGCGAAGCGGCCCAAGATGATGTCGGTCGGCCTGCATCCCCGGCTGATCGGCCATCCCGCCCGCATGGCGGGCCTCATCCGTTTCGTGGACTACGTACAGCAGCAGGCCGGCGTATGGGTCTGCCGTCGCTCCGAAATCGCCCAGCACTGGGCGCAGCGCCACCCGGCGCTGGTCACGGGCTGAGGCGCAGGTGGGGATGCAGGCGGACGGGCCACTCCGTGTAGCGCTCGCGGCGCCTGGTTCGGCGGATTTCAGCCGCTTCGGGCTCTGGATCATGCCGCCCGAGCAAGTGGGCCAGCGCGCGGACTACTCGCATGTGCTGACATCGGAGGCACCGGGCACGATGCCGCGCGTGCATGTGAACCACGTGTCCGAAGGGCAACTGCCGGTGCTCGTCACGAAGCTCGAACGCCATCCGATCGCGTGGCAGACCTTCATTCCGCAGGACGTCTCGCGCTACACGGTCGTCGTCGCAGGAACTGCGTCCGACGGTCAGCCCGATCTGTCGGACGTGCATGGATTCCTGGTCGATGGAACCATCGGGGTGTCCTACGCGCCGGGCGTATGGCATGCCGGCGCGACGGTGCTCGACCGGCGTGGTCATTTCGCCGTGCTGTGGCCGCGCCAGGGAAGCGAGCTCGACGAGGTGTTCGTGACGCTGCCGCGCCCGCTCCTCGTCGGCGCGGAATAGACTTAGGAGAGCGGCTCGGCTAGCCGACTTGGGAACGAGCCGTGTAATCCGGCTGGGGTTTCCTTCGGCGAGGTAGAGCCTGCCCGTGGGCGTCTCCCCACAGGCCGTGCGCGCCGTTCAGGACGGGCCGGCATCGTCCGCTGACGCGTCAGGTCCGGATCGAGGCGCGTCAGCGTGGGAATGGCGTCGCTGATGTAGAGCCGGCCCTGGGCGTCGCCCCAGATGTCCGACGGGCGATGGAATGCCGTGAGCATCCCGGTCAGCGTACCCTCGGCGTCGAACACCTGAACCCGGCTGTTCTCGCGGTCGACGACGAGGACGCGTCCATCTCCGGTGCACCCAGATGCCGTGCACGGTGAGGAACTGGCCCGGGCCGGTGCCAACGCTCCCCCAGCGCAGGGTTGGATCGAGGTTCCTGTCGAAGCGATGCACGAAGCCGTGGCCATATCCGTCGGCGACGAACAGGTCGCCCGTTGGCCCGAACGCAATGTCGGCGGGGTGGTTGAACGGCTTTCCCGGCCCGTTGCGCGTACCCAGCGACGCCAGCTTCCGGCCATCCGCGTCGTGAGCGAGGATCAAGTGGGAATCGCGATCGACCACCCACAGGCGGCCCTCCGGATCGCAGGAGATCATGTGCGCGTCGACGATGTCCTCGCCCCAGGCGCCCAGCCGGCGGCCATCGTCATCGAAGACGACGACTGCGGGACCATCGGGCTCGACGAGCGGGTCGCGCCGGAGCAGCACGTGGATGCGGCCGGAATGATCAACGGCGACGTCGGTGACCTTGCCCTCGGCGGGGAGCAGCGAGCCGAAGGGCCGCTCGATCTCGTAGAGGTCATCGCCAAGCGCGACGATCAGGTGCGTACCGGGGCGCATTGGTGCCTCTCGCAAGAGCAGTGTGGATGACGCGCCTTTGGGCAGCATGCCGGAGCAGGGCGCATTGACTGTATGTTTGTTATACAATATGAAAAAATGACATCAACAGAAAGCGGAAAGCGTCCCTCGAAAGCGTCTGGCACTCCCCTTGCTGAGGACACAGATAGCCGGGACAGGGAACAGCTCTAACCGTCGACATCCGGCTTCGTCGTCTTTCGTGGAAAGGACAGTTTCGATGGCCCGTTGGTCTGCTCCCAGCATGCTCCGCACGCTTCTCTTGTCGTCCGCCCTCGCGGTTGCCGGTTCCGCCGGCGCACTCGCGCAGACGATGGGCGGGAACCTGGTGATCGCGTTCCCCGCGAACCAGGAGCCGGCCTCGCTCGACGGCCACATCGACCCCTACCAGTCGACATGGCTGTTCAACTCGTTCGTCGCCGACCCGCTGGTGGTGCTCGACAGCGACGGCGCCGTACAAGCCGGCGCTGGCCACTGTCCTGGGAGAGCGCGCCGGACGGCAAGGCCTGGACCTTCAAGCTGCGGCCCGGCGTGAAATTCCAGGACGGCACGCCGTTCGACGCCGCGGCGGTGAAGTACAATCTCGAGCGCATCAACGATCCGAAGACGGCGTCCGCCCAGCTCAAGAGCGATATCGGGCCGTGGAAGACGCGTCGAGGTGGTCGATCCGCTGACGGTGAAGATCACCTACGACACGCCCTGGGTGACGCTGCTCGACGCGCTGCGGCGCACGCCGATCTGGTCGCCGACCGCCGCCGAGAAGTTCGGCCTCGCGAACTTCAGCAAGAACCTCGTCGGCGCCGGCCCCTTCACGTTGGGCGAATGGGTGCCAGAACGACCGCATCGTCTTCAAGAAGTGGGCGGACTACGGCGGCTGGAACCCGGCTGCAGGCGCACAAGGGGCCGGTCTATGTCGACCAGGTGACGATCCGCTTCATCGGCGAGGGCGCGGTGCTCGGCTCGGTCGTGAAGACCGGCAACGCGCAGATCGGCTTCACCATCCCGGCGCAGTACGTCGACGACTACAAGAACGACAAGACGCTCCAGTTCATCTCCAAGGACCAGTCCGGCACCGGCCTGCAGATGGTGATGAACGTGCGCAAGCCGCCGCTGGACAACATCAGCGTGCGCCGCGCGCTGCACCACGCGTCCGATCAGGCGGCGATCAACAAGCTCCTCTACGACGGCTACTACGCGCCGTCCGAAGGGCCGCTCGAACAACAACCATCGCTGCTTCTGGGATGGCGCCGGCAAGATGTACGAGCGCTCGGTCGACAAGGCGCAAGGCGCTGCTCGACGCAGGCCGGCTGGAAGGCCGTCGCGGGCAAGCCGATCCGCGAGGCGCAGGGCGTCGCGGGCGTCGCCGACGGAACGCCGCTGCGCATCCGCTACAACGTGCTCCACCACAAGGAGATCGGCGAGGCGCTGCAGGCGCAGATGCGGCGCGCCGGCATCGACCTCGCGGTCGAGGTCGTGCCCGGCCCGGTCCAGCTCGACCGCGTGCGCAAGCGCGACTTCGACCTGATGTACGAGCGCCAGCGTTCGCCCGATCCGCTGATCCTCGACCAGGTCTGGAACTCGAAATGGGACCAGCCCGGCGGCTGGGCCTGGACCGGCTTCAAGGACGACACGCTCGACGCGACGCTGAACAAGCTGCGCGCGCTGCCCTCGATCGACGAGCGCTGCGAGGCGGCCAAGCAGGCGCAGAAGATCATCATGGAGAACGCCCTGATGCTGCCGACGCTCTCCGATCCGGTCTTCGTCGCCATGTCGCGGCAAGGTGAAGGGCTTCAAGATGGGCGCGGAAGGCAACTGGTTCTTCCTGAACAACGTCTCGATCGACAAGTGACCTCAGCGCGGCCGGACCGCGGACCCGACCCGCGGTCCGGCCGCCTTTCGGCCGTCCTCCTGCGCCGGTGAGTCATGGGTCGCTATATCCTCAGCCGAATCCTCCAGCTCCTGCCGGTCCTCTGGCTGATCTCGCTGATCGTCTTCATGATCATGCACGTCCTGCCGGGCGATCCCGCCGAGCTGATGCTGGCGGGCGCCGAGGGCGGCGCGATCACCCCCGAGCGGCTCGCGCGAGCTCCACACGGAGATGGGTCTCGACGATCCGCTGGTCGTCCAGTACCTGCGCTTCGTCGGCCAACGCGCTGATCGGCGATCTCGGCACCTCGATCCGCTTCCGCCTGCCGGTGACCGAACTGATCGCGCGACCGCTTCGCCTCCACCATGGAGCTCAGCGTGTCCGGCCTCGCTCTGCGCGCTGCTGATCGGCGTGCCGCTCGGCATGGTCGCCGCCGCTTCGCCAGAACAGCGTCGTCGATTCCGCCGCGATGGGCCTCGCCTATGTCGGCGCGTCGATGCCGGTCTACTGGCTCGGGCTGCGTCTTCATCCTGGTCTTCTCCTTCATCCTCGGCTGGTTTCCGCCGGCCGGCGCGGACGACTGGCGCAGCCTCGTGCTGCCGGCCGCTGACGCTCGGCCTCGTCTCGGCCGGCCTGATCGCGCGGCTGATCCGCTCGAGCATGATCGAGGTGCTCGCGCGAGGACTACATCCGCACCAGCCGCGCCAAGGGCATGCCCGAGCGGCTCGTGCTGTGGCGGCACGGGCTCAAGAACGCGCTGATCCCCGTCGTCACGATGGTCGGGCCTGCAGTTCGGCGGCATGCTCGCGGGCGCGGTCGTGACCGAGACGGTGTTCAGCCGGCCCGGGCGTCGGCCGCCTCGTCGTCAGCGCGATCCTCTCCAAGGACTATCCGCTGGTGCAGGGCTGCATCCTCTTCCTCGCCACCGTCTATCTCGCCGTCAACCTCGCCGTCGACATCGCCTATGCGTGGCTCGATCCGCGCATCCGGTACACGAGCTGAGCCGCGGCGATGGAACCACGGTCCAGCCCGCGATCGTCAGGCCGCGCCGTCGCCGGCAGCAGGCCGCTCCGCGCGCGCGCGCGCCGTGGCTGCGGCGCTTCCTGCGCAACAAGGGCGCGTGGTCGGCGCTCGTGATGCTGCTCGCCTGGACCGTCGTCGCGCTGCTGGGCGCGCGCATCGCGCCCTACGACCCGACCGAGACCGCTCGACCTCGCGCGCCAGCCGCCCTCGGCCGCGTTCTGGTTCGGCACCGACCTGCTCGGCCGCGACGTGTTCAGCCGCGTGCTGGTGGGCTCGCAGATCTCGCTGCAGCTCGGCTTCATCAGCGTCACGCTCGGGCGCCATGCCCGGGCGTCGCTGCTCGGCCTCGTCGCCGGCTATCGCGGCGGCATGGTGGGACACGCTGATCTCGCGCTGTCATGGACGCGCTGCTGGCCTTCCCGTCGATCCTGCTGGCGCTCGTCGTCATCGCCGCGCTCGGGCCCGAGATCCAGAACGTGATGATCGCGGTCGGCGTCGCGCACCGTGCCGCAATATGCGCGGCTGGTGCGCGGCAGCGTGCTGTCGATCAAGCAGCTGCCCTATGTCGAGGCGGCGCGCGTCGTCGGCAATCCGCCCTGGCGCATCATGCTGCGCCACGTCCTCGCCAACGCCTATGCGCCGGTCGTCGTGCTCTCGACGCTGCAGGTCGGCAACGCCATCCTGATCGGCTCGGGCCTGTCCTTCCTCGGCCTCGGCGCGCAGCCGCCCATCCCCGAATGGGGCCTGATGTCGGCCGAGGGCCGCGAGGTGCTGCGCGCGCGCCTGGTGGATCTCCACCTTCCCCGGCCTCGCCATCCTCACCGTCGTCGTCGCCTGCAACCTGGTCGGCGACGGCCTGCGCTCCGCCTTCGATCCGCGCATGCGGGTCGACGGCTGATCACCGAGAGACCGCCATGAGCCAGCCGCGATAACCACCAAGCGCCAGCGATCCCTTCGTCGGCATGCAGATCAGCCCGATCAGCTTCATCGACGAGGGCGTCGATGCCGTGCTCGACACGCTGCAGCACCGCGTCGGCGTCAACGTGCTGATGATCGGCACGATCTCCTGGCTCGGCCTCAAGGTCGGCCGCCGCATCTCCGCAGCAGCTGGAGGGCTGGCCCGACCACGGCGTGCCCGCGCCCTACACCATGCAGGGCGGCAGCTACATCAAGTCGCGGCCGGAGTACTACGCCGACACCTTCATCAAGGACTTCGCCTCCGCCGATCCCGAGATGGGCGGCCAGGACATCCTCGAGCTCGTCGATGCCCAAGGCCAAGGCGCGCGGGATGAAGGTGATCCCGGAGTTCATGGAGCCGCTGTTCAAGTATGCCGGCCACGGCTCGGCGGCCGCGGTGCTCATCCCCAACATGCCGCAATGCCTGGAGATCGACCTGCTCGGGCCGCGTCGCCGGCGAGCCCTGCACCAGCAACCCGCACTACCGCCGCTGGTGGCACGGCATCATCGAGGAGCACTGCCGCGTCCTACGCCATCGACGGCATCATGTGGTGCAACGAGCGCAACAGCCCGCTCGACCGCATGCTGCAGGGCCAGGCGCCGGGCTGCTTCTGCCCCCATTGCCGGCGCGAGGCGGCCGAGCGCGGCATCGACGTCGAGCGCGTGAAGGCCGCCTTCCACGCGGTGTGGGACGTCGGTGAAGGGCCTGCGCGCCGGCAAGACGTTCGCCGACAACTCGCTGATCGAGTTCATGCGCGTGCTGCTGCGCAATCCCGAGGTCCTGCTCTGGGAGAAGATGCTGGCTCGAGCGCTCCAAGGATCTCGACCGCGAGCTCTACGGCATCATCAAGTGGTGCGACCCGAAGCTGTCCTTCGGCCTCAACGTCTGGAACCGCAACCACTTCAACCCCGTGCGCAAGGCGCAGTGGGGCTGGGAGGAGCAGACCGACTATGCCGACTGGGTGAAGCCGATCACCTACCAGCACCAGTCCGGGCTGCATCTTCGCCAACGAGATGGAGCACTACCGCAAGACGATCCTGCGCGACTTCGACGCCAACGACTTCACGCCGGCCATGTACTCGATCCTCGGGCCTCGACGAGGCGCCGCTGGGCGTCGGTCGATCCAGGCGGGCATGGATCCCGACACCTACGTCTACGGCCAATGCGCCGACGCGGTGCGCGGCTGCGCCGGCAAGGCGCAAGGTCTACATGGGCATCGGCGTCGACGCGCCGCGCGTGCGCGCCGACCAGGCGGTCTGCACGCCCGACATCGTCTATCGCAGCGTGCATGCGACCTACCGCGCCGGCGGGGAGGGCGTCGTCTACTCGCCCAACTACGCCGGCATGAACCTCAGCCAACCTCGACGGCGGCGCCCGGGCGCTCGAGGAACTCGGCCTCAAGCCGCGCGCCTCGGCGGCCTGAACTGCCGCGACACCAGAACGGAGGCGACGATGCCCGAACAAGCGCCCTGGCGTTTCCAGAAGATCATCCGCCCGATGGTCGACATCCAGCCCGAGCACATCGTGCTCGTCGGCCGCGTGCTGACCTGCGTCGGCGACGAGGTCATCGAGAACGGCTTCGTCGAGATCGAGGGCAAGGCCATCAAGCGCGTCGGACGCACGTCCGACCTCGGCGCGACGGCGGCCCGCGTCATCGAGACCGGCGGGACCATCCTGCCCGGCCTCATCCAGAGCCACGGCCACCTCGCCTGGGACGGCATCCACGATCTCGCCGCGCAGTCCATGGACGACGGGCCGGAGATCGCCGCCTACAAGTGCGCCAGCAACATGCTGGTCAACCTGAAGGCGGGCGTGACCACCTTCCGCGACCTCGGCGTCAACCGCACCAACCTCTTCGCCAAGCAGGCCGTGGCGCAGGGCATCTTCCCGGGGCCGCGGCTGCTCGTCTGCGGCCAGGCCATCGTGCAGACCGGCGGGCACACCTACTGGTGCTGCCGCGAGGCGAGCGGGCCCGACGAGATGCGCCGCGCGGTGCGCGAGCAGGTGCGCGGCGGCGCCGATCTCATCAAGATCATGGCCTGCCACGACACGCTCGAGTTCACCGATGAAGAGCTCGAGGCGGTGATCGACGAGAGCCACCGCAACAGGCTGCCCATCACCGCCCACGCCACCTACGACGCCTGCATCAACCGCGTCGTGCCGCTTCGGCATCGACGTGGTCGAGCATGGCGGCTCGATGAGCGAGGAGACCATCGGTCTGCTGGTGGAGAAGAACGTGCCGATCGTCACGACCTTCGCGCCCGTCGTGGTGCAGAGCCAGCCCGAGATCGCGCGCAAGTTCAACATTCCCGGAATGGAAGATCGCCGAGCGGCAGAAGGCCGTCGCCGATCCCAAGCGCTATGAGGGCCTCGTCAATGCGGCGAAGGCCGGCGTCACCATCGCGTTCGGCACCGATTGCGGCAGCCCTGCGGTGGCGCACGACGTGATCGCCCCGGAGCTGAAGTTCATGGTCAAGGTCGGCGTCAAGAAGGACGCCTACGACGCGATCCGCAGCGCCACCGTCGTGGCGGCGGGCCTCAACAAGCTCGACAAGGTGACCGGCACGCTGGAGGCCGGCAAGCTGGCCGATGTGATCGTCGTCGACGGCGACGTGCTGGCCGACCTCGACGACATCGCGCGGGTCAAGATGACGTTCCTCGAAGGCAGGCGGATGGTATGACGATGGCGGCTCCCCAGACCCGGCTGATGCAGTCCCTTTCGCGGCGCATCCGCTCGCACGACGAATCCTATCGCAGCAAGATGCTGGCGATGGCATCCAAGCTGCCAGACGTGATCGCGATGGGCCGGGGCGATCCCGATTTCCACACGCCGCAGCACATCGTCGAGGCCGCCAAGCGCGCCATCGACGAGAACGAGCACCACTACACGCTGCCCGCCGGGCTGCCGAAGCTGCGCGAGGCGATCGCCGACACGCTGCGCCGCGAGAACGGGCTCGACTACACGGCCGACGGAAGTCGTCGTCACCGCCGGCACGCAGGAAGCGGTGATGCTGTGCATGCTCGCCCTCATCGACGAGGGCGACGAGGTGCTGATGCCGACGCCGCGCTTCACCTCCTACGACACGGCTGTGGAGATGTGCGGCGGCGTCTGCGTCGTCGGTGCCGACCGTCGAGGCGTCCGACTTCGCGCTCGTTCCCGCCGAGATCGAGGCGCGCATCACGCCGCGCACGAAGGTGCTGGTGCTGATCACGCCGAACAATCCGACGGGCGCGGTGACGCCGCCTCCGGCCATCCGCGAGATCGCCGAGATCTGCAAGCAGCACGACATCGTCGTGATCTCCGACGAGATCTATGCCCGCATCATCTTCGAAGGCAGCGAGCACCTGTCCATCGGCACGCCTGCCCGGGATGCGGGAGCGCACGATCACGCTCAACGGCTTCTCGAAATCCTACGCGATGACGGGCTGGCGGGTCGGCTACATCGCCGCTCCCGCGGCGTTCATCAAGCGCGCTGGTCGAGCCGCGCCACACGCTCTCGATCAACGCCAACACGCCGGCCCAGTGGGCGGCGCTGGCGGCGCTGACCGGACCGCAGGAGCCGGTCGACGCCATGGTGCGGGCCTATGCCGAGCGCCGCACCTACATGATGGGCGCGCTCGATGAACTCGGCTTCACCTACGGACATCCCGGGCGGGGCGTTCTACGTCTACGCCAATGTGGAGAAGAGCGGCCGTTCGGCGCCGGAATTCTGCGAGCTGCTGCTGACCGAAGCGCGCGTCCTGGTGTTCCCGGGCACGCTGTTCGGCGACACGGACGACCGCTATGTCCGCTTCAGCCTGCTGCAGCCGGTCGAGCGCATCCGCGAGGCGATGCGAGCGGCTCGAGGCCGCCAAGTCCCGCATCTTCGCCTGATCGGGACAGCGCCATGGCTTTCCGCATCCTCCAGATCGGCCTCGGCAACCGCGGCGGCATGTGGGCGGACATCATCGCCGCCCAGCCGGCGTGCGAGACTCGCCGGCGTGATGGATATCGACCGCGCCCGGCTGGAGACGTTCGCGGCGCGCTACCCCGCGCCGCGCGCGGTTCAGCGACGCTGGACGCAGGCGCTCGCGGCAGGCGGCTATGACGCCGCGTTGCTCGTCACGCCGCCCGACGGCCATCTCGAGCAATCGCGCGCGATCTTCGCGGCGGGCTTGCCCCTGCTGGCCGAAAAGCCGCTGTCGACGTCGCTGGACGACTCCGCCGCCATCGTCCGCCTGGGAGAGGCGCATGGGCTGCCGCTCACGCGTCGGGCTGAACTTCCGCTACCTGCCGGTGACGCGGGCGATCCGCGACCTCGTGGCGCGCACGGTCTTCGGCGAGCCTGGCTTCGGCCAGTTCACCTATCAGCGCAACCGCGACGGCATGCGTCCGGGCCTCAACAAATACCCGCTCACCATGCGCCATCCGATGATGCTGGAGCAGAGCGTCCACCACCTCGACCTGATCCGCTTCGCCTATGGGCGCGAGGTCGAGGCGGTGTCATGCCGGACGTGGAACCCGTCATGGAGCATGTACGCGCCATGCAGCCAACGTCAGTCTGCCTCCTGACGCTCGAGGGCGGGCTGGAGGTGAACTATCTCGGCACCTGGACGGGCGGCTGGAACGAGCTGAAATTCGAGTGGCGCACGGACTGCGAGCAGCGGCGTCATCGTCCAGCGCGAGCTTTTCGCCGACCTCGCCACGGCGGCCACGGGCGACGCGGCGCTGACGCCGGTACCCGATCGCCGACGAGCGGCCGTTCATCGACGACACGGCTCATCTGCTCGACGCAGTTCATTGCCGCCGTTCGAGGTGGAACGCCGCCGCCTTGCGACGGGCGCGACCATCTGCGGACCCTGGCGCTGTGCTTTGCCGCCATCGAGAGCGACGATACCGGGCAGCGGCGTCGATGTGGCGGCCTTCATGCGCAGCGGCATGGGCTTGGCGATCTCATCGGAACGTCAGCATGACGGTGCTGGTGACGGGGGCATCGGGCTTTGTTGGATGCCACATCGTGGATGCGTTGGCGCGGCTCGACCCGGCGCGGATGGTCATCGCGGCGGACCGGGCTTCGCCCGATGAGGTGGCCCGGGGCGTGTATCTGGCTCACCCAGTGACGGTCAGGCCCATGATGCTCGACGTCACGGATCGCGATGCCGCGCGTGCGCTTGTGGCCGAAACGCGGCCGACGGCCATCGTGCATGCGGCGGCGATCACGCCATCGCCGGAGCAGGAACGCGAAGCGCCGATGCCGCATCGTCGACGTCAATCTCGGCGGGCTGGCCAACGTGCTCGCTGCGGCCGGGGAGGCCGGATGCGTGCAGCGATTCATCTTCCTGTCGTCGACGGGCGTGTTCGGGCCGGACGGCCGCACCCGAGAGCGACGAAGAGGACGACCCGCGCCCCGTCCATCTCTACGGGATCACCAAGCGAGCGGGCGAGGACATCGTTCGGCGCTGGGGCGAACTGACCGGCATTTCGGCGGCGAGCGTGCGGCTGGGCTCGATCTTCGGGCGCTTCGAGCGGCCGACGCCAAGCCGCGCCCGGCTCAGCGCGATGGCCCGGCTCATCCAGGCGGGGTCGGGCGACGCGTGTCGCCAAGGTGCATGGCCGCGATGTGGAGCGCGACTGGCTGGCCGGGGACGATTTCGGCGCGGCTGTCCATGCCATGCTGAGCTGCGCCAGGCCTTGCGCCATTCGCTCTACCACGTGGTCGGGCGAGCACCTGCGCTGGGAGGCGGTCGTCGAGGCCGCGGCCGCAGGCAGGCATTCGCTCGGCATGGGTCGACGACCCGCGCGAGGCCGATGTCGCGCTGCAGTCGCACGAGATCCGGATGGAGATCTCGACGAAGCGCTTCACTGCGGAATTCGGCGAATTGGCGCGGACGCCGCTGGCCGATGCCATCGCGTCCATCATCGAATGGCGACGGCGGCAGGTGGCGGCATGAGCGCTTTGCTCGAAGTCCGCGATCTCTCCGTCGCCTTCTCGTCGCAGGGCGGGATCGTTCGGGCCGTCGATGGCGTGTCGTTCTCGCTGGAACGCGGCGAGACGCTGGGCATCGTCGGGGAATCCGGCTCGGGCAAGTCGGTGACGGCGCTCGCGGTGATGGGCCTCGTGCGCGACCCGCCGGGCCGTATCACCAGCGGCAAGATCATGTTCGAAGGCCGGACCTGCGTGCCGTTTCGCCGGAGGACATGCGCGCGCTGCGGGGCAATGGCATCGCGATGGTGTTCCAGGATCCCATGACGTCGCTGAACCCGGTGCTGACCATCGGGCGACAGATCACCGAGGTGATGGAGGTTCATCTCGGCCTCAGTCCCGCAGCGGCGCGCACGCGCGCGATCGAACTTCTCGCACTGGTCGGCATACCCGCGCCCGAAGCCAGGCTGGACGAGTATCCCCATCGCTTCTCCGGCGGCATGCGGCAGCGCGTGATGATCGCCATGGCGGTCGCGTGCAAGCCGAGGCTGCTGATCGCGGACGAGCCGACGACGGCGCTGGACGTGACCATCCAGGCGCAGATCCTCGAGCTCCTGCGCTCGCTTCAGGCCGAGCTTGGAATGGCGATGATCCTCATCACCCACGATCTCGGCGTGGTCGCCGGCATGGCCGACAGGGTCAACGTGATGTATGCGGGCCGCATCGTCGAGGAGGGGCCGACGGACGCGATCTTCGCGACGCCGCGCATGCCCTACACGGTCGGCCTGCTCCAGTCCGTACCGCGCCTGGACCGGCCGGAGGATGCGCGGCTCGTGCCGATCCCGGGGCTCCCGCCTGCGGGATCGTCGGGGCCGTCCAGCTGCAGCTTCTCGCCGCGATGCCGGCTGGCGGCTGAGCGCCTGCCTCGCCTCGGCGCCGTCCCTGCGAAACGTCGGGCCTGACCATAGAGCGGCATGCTGGTTCGATATCGAGTCCGACGACCTCGGCGTCGAACCCCACATCGTCGTTCAATCGAGGGCGTCAGGCCATGAGCGCGCCGTCCGAAGCGCCGCTTCTCGAGGTCCGCGATCTCGAAGTCCACTTCCCTGTCACCAAGGGCTTTCATCGTCGAGCGCCGCGTCGGCACCATCAAGGCCGTGGACGGCGTGAGCTTCACCATCGCGCGCGGCGAGACGCTGGGCCTCGTCGGAGAAAGCGGCTGCGGGAAATCCACCGTCGGGCGGGCCATCCTGCGGCTCGTGGAACCCACGGGCGGATCGGTGCTCTTCGGGGGTGAGGATTTCGGCGTGCTCGATGCCGAGGCGCTGCGGCGGGCGCGACGCCGCATCCAGATGATCTTCCAGGATCCCTATGCCAGCCTGAACCCGCGCATGAGCATCGGCGATACGCTGGGCGAGCCGATCCGCCTGCATCGCTTGCGCGACGGCGAGGCCGCGGTGAAGGACCGCATTCGCGAACTTCTCTCGCTTGTCGGCCTCGACCCCGGCTACGCGGACCGCTATCCGCACGAATTCTCCGGTGGGCAGCGCCAGCGCATCGGCATCGCCCGTGCCTTGGCCTGCGAGCCCGACCTGATCGTCTGCGACGAGCCTGTCTCGGCCCTCGACGTCAGCATCCAGGCCCAGGTGATGAACCTGCTGCAGGATCTGCAGCAGCGGCTCGGCCTGACCTATCTGTTCATCGCCCACGGTCTGAACGTGGTGCGCCACATCTCCAACCGGGTCGCGGTCATGTATCTCGGGCGCATCGTCGAGATCGGCGACCGCCGGCCGCTCTACGCCGATCCGCGGCATCCCTATACGCGCGCGCTGCTGTCGGCCGTGCCGGTGCCGGACCCCCGCATCGAGCGCCGCCGCCGGCGCATCATCCTGCAGGGCGACGTGCCCAGCCCGCTCGATCCTCCGCCCGGCTGCCGGTTCCAGACACGCTGCCCGGTTGTCCTCGATCGCTGCCGAACCGACAATCCGCCGCTGGTGTCGCCTGCTCCCGGCATGCCCGCCACAGCGTGCTGGCGTTCGGCGGAGACCCCGGTGCTGCTGCCGCAAGCCGTGCCGACGACTGAAAAGAAGCTTGCATGAAGAACCTTGGTATGACGCCAGCGCGCTATCGGATCGGCATCGACGTCGGCGGCACGTTCACCGATTTCATCCTGGCCGACATGACCGGCGGGCGGCTGATCCTGCACAAGGAGCCGTCGGTGCCCGGCGACCCGTCGCTTGCCGTCGAGCGCGGCACGAAGGCGCTGCTGTCGCGCCCACGGGATCGCGCCGGACGCGGTCGAACTCGTCGTCCACGGCACGACGATCGGCCTGAATGCGATCATCCAGCGCCGCGGCGCGCGGCTTGCGCTGGTCGTCTCCCGCGGCAACCGCGACGTGCTGGAAATCGCGCGGCTTCGGCTGCCCAGCTCCTACGACGTCACCGAGCCGCGCGAGGCGCCCCTGGTCCCGCGCGACCTCGTGTTCGAGATCGGCGCCCGCATGCGCTCCGACGGCACGGTGATCGAGCCCGTGTCGGACGGACGAGGTCGACAGCCGTGGCCGCGAGCCTCGCGCGAGCGGGGCGTCGATGCCGTCGCGGTGATGCTGCTGAATTCCTACCGGGATCCGTCGCTCGAGATCGCCGTCGCCGACCTGCTTCGCCGGGAACTGCCTGGCGTGCTCGTCTCGGAATCCGGCGTCGTATGGCCCGAGGTGCGCGAATACGAGCGCTGCCTGGTGGCGGGCCTCAACGCCTATATCCATCCCGCTGATGACGGGCTATTTCGAGCGGCTGCGCCACAGGGTGGCTGAAAACGGGCATCGGCGCACCGATCTACATCACCGCCAACAATGGCGGCACGCTGAGCCTCGATACCGCGCGCGAGCGGCCGATCGACACGGTGCTGTCAGGCCCCGCATCGGGCGTCGTGGCGTCCGTCCGCGTCGGCGAGGCGGCGGGCCGGACGAAGCTCCTCACCTTCGACATGGGCGGAACGAGCGCCGACATCTCGATCTGCCAGGACAGGCGCGCCGGAATTCACCACCACGACCTTCGTCGGCGACTTCCCGCTGATCATGCCGGTGGTCAACGTCGGCGCGATCGGTGCCGGCGGCGGATCGATCCTCTGGGTCGACGCGCAGGGCCTGCTCAAGGTCGGGCCGCTCTCGGCCGGCGCCGATCCCGGCCCGGTGGCCTATGGCCGGGGCGGGACAGAGCCCACCGTCACCGACTGCTATCTGGCGACAGGCATCCTCGATCCCGACGCGGTTCCTCGGCGGCCAGATGCCGCTCGATCGGGACGCGTCGCTTCGCGCGCTCGACGAGGTCGCGCGGCAGCTTGGGCTTTCAGGCGCCGGTGGAGGCGGCGGAGGCGGCGCTTCGGGTGGCCAGCGCCAAGATGGCGACCGAGATCATCAAGCTGCTGGCCACGGCCGGCGCCGACCCGCGCGAATTCGCGCTGGTCGCCTATGGCGGCGCGGGGCCGACCCATGCGGTGCTGCTGGCCGAGGAAGCGCGCCTCGACGCGGTGCTCGTGCCGATGACGCCCGGGCGCCTTCTGCGCGCTTGGCGCGGTTCTCGCCGATGTCCGGCGCGACTACGTCCAGACCGCGCGTCATCTGGTCGGCGGGCCGGGCGTCCTGGCGGCCGAAGCCGATGGCTGGCCGCACATCGCGGCGGCCATCGAACGCTTGCAGGCGGAAGCGCTGGACTGGGTCGCGCGCGAGGGCGCGCTGGTCGGCGAGCATCGCCTCTCGGTATCGGCGAACATGCGCTATCCGGGGCAGGCCTACGAACTGGACATCCCGTCGCCCGGCGAGGACGCCCGTCGGCCTCCGCCTGGTGCGACGCCTTCCACGCCGAGCACTACCGGCTCTACGGTTTCAGCAACCCCGGGAGCGCCGTACAGGTGACGACCGTTCGCCTTGGCGTCATCGGCAAGGTGCCCCCTGTAGCCCTGCCGACCGTCGCCCAGCGGCAACCGGAGAAGCGCGGGAACGCGCGTGTTCTGGCGCAAGGGGCAGCCGTTCGAGGCTGCGGTCTATGACCGTGCCGACTTCGGCCGCGATGCCATCGTGCACGGCCCGGCCATCATCGAACAGGCCGACACCACCACCCTGATCCTCGAGGGATGGCGGGCGCGGGCCGACGCCGTGGGAACCCTTCACCTGACGAGGGAGGCGCGGTCATGAGCCTCGATCCGGTCATTCGCCTCGATCCAGTGCTGCTCGAGATCTTCTTCCACAAGTTCACGGCCGTCGCCGAGGAGATGGCGATCACCCTCCAGCGCTCCGCGCGCACGACCTACGTCAAGGAGGCGGGCGATTTCGGCACGGCGCTGGCCGAGCCCTCGGGCCGGTTCTTCGCCTATCCGAAGGTGCTGGGCGTCTCGGGCTTCCTCGACAGCGATGTCGGGCCGTCGCTGGCTGCGATTCCCGATCTCGAGCCCGGCGACGTCATCATCACCAACCACCCCTATGCTCAGCGAGGGCTTGTCGACCCATATGCCGGATCTGCATCTGATCCGGCCGATCTTCCATGAAGGCCGCATCGTCGCGCATGCCTGGGACTTCATCCACTCCGCCGATGTCGGCGGCGGCGTGCCGTCCAGCATCTCGCCGCGCTTTTCCGACCTGTTCCAGGAGGGGTTCCAGATCCCGCCGATGAAGCTCGTCAAGGCCGGCGTCATGAACGAGGACTTCCTGACGCTCTACCGCTCCAATTGCCGGACGCCGGATGTGAACCTGGGCGACATCCAGGCCATGCTGGCGGCGCTTCAGGTTGGCGAGAAGCGCGTGCTCGAACTCGTCGCGGCGCACGGCGTCGAGACCGTGATGCAGGCGCAGCGCGACCTTGTCGCCTATGCAGGCGCAAAGGCGCGGCAGGTGCAGCGGCTGATCCCCGACGGCGACTACGTGTTCTGGGACTATCTGGACGACGACTACAATTCCCGCATTCCGGTTCGCCTGCGCTGCAGGCTCCAGGCTCGGGACGGGCACGTGCATCTCGACTTCACAGGCTCCGACCCGCAGGTCGAGGCCGCCTACAACGTGCCCACCGGCGGCAAGCGGCATGTGTGGCTGACGCTGAAGCTGATGCACTTCGTCTACAGCCACGACAAGACGATCCCGCTCAACCACGGCATGTTCGAGCACATCACCGTCGAGGCGCCGCGCGGGACGATCGTGAATCCCGACGCCGCCCGCGGCGGTCGGCGTTCGCGCGGCAACCGCGATCCGGATCAACGAGGCTCTGGTCGGCGCGCTGTCGACGGCGAGCCCCGGCCTCATGCCTGCCCCGAGCGGCGGGGTGATGATCCCCTCCGTGCTGGTGGAGCAGAACCCGCAGAGCGGCGCGCGCAACGTGATGGTGCTGCAGTCGCTCGTGGGCGGCACTGGCGCGCGTGACGGTGGCGACGGTGTCGACGGGCGCGATTCAAGCCTCGCCAACCAGCGCAATACGCCCATCGAGAAGACCGAGGAAGAAGCGGCGGCCGTCATCGTCGAGTACGCGCTGCGGCAGGATTCCGGCGGGGCAGGGCGGTGGCGCGGCGGCACGGGCGTCGTGTTCAGCGTGCGGATCGTGCGCGACGGAAGCGCCGTGCTCGGCCGGGGCATGGAGCGCTTCGTATTCCGCCCCTGGGGGCTGGCCGGCGGACATCCGGGCGCGACGGCGCGCGTCATCGTCAATGCAGGCACCGCCGCAGGAGCGGGACCTCGGAAAGCTGGACATGTTCGTTGCGCGCGCCGGCGACGTGGTGACCATCATGACGCCGGGAGGCGGCGGCTTCGGCGATCCGCTCGAGCGGCCAGCCGCCCAGGTGCGCGACGACGTCTTGTCCGGCTATATCTCGCAGGAGGCGGCCGAGCGGGACTACGGCGTCGTCCTCGCCGACCGTGCAGTCGACGAGGTCGCGACGCAGGCGCGCCGCGCGACGATCCGCGCCACGCGACCACCGCTGCGGCGGTTCGATTTCGGGCCGGAGCGCGACGCATGGGACGCGGTGTTCGACGACGCGTCGATGCTGGAGCTCAATGCGCTGCTCCTGCAGCTGGGACCGAGCGTGTGCAGCCGCCTTCGTCGCGAGATGTTCGAGCGGGTCGTACCCGGCATTGGCATCCGGCGGCAGGCCCTTGCAGGATGCCATCGGCGATATCGGCGAGGCCCGTGCGCGCCTTGCCCATGAGATCGACGCGCTTCGACGCGATCTTCGCGGTCGATCCGCACTCTAACGACAAGACGACACGAGGAGACGAGCATGAAAGTCGGCATCATCGGCGCGAGCTTTGCGAAGGCGGCGTACCTGCCCGCGCTGCGCCATGTAGACGGGGCGGAAGTTGTCGCCATCGCGAGCGCTCGCAAGTCGAGCGCGGATGCCGCCGCCGCGGCGTTCGGCGTCACGCACGCCTATGACGACTGGCGCCGCATGCTGGCGGACCACCAATTGGATCTGGTCTGCATCGCGACGCCGACCGTGACCCATGCCGAGATGGCGCTCGCGGCGCTCGACGCCGGAGCGAATGTGCTCTGCGAGAAGCCCACGGCGATGGACGCAGGCGAGGCCAAGGCGATGCTCGACCGGGCCGTGGCGCTCGGGCGCGTGCACATGATCGACCACGAGCTGCAGGTTCAATCCCGAACCGGCGGAAGGTGAAGTCGCTCATCGAGAGCGGCGCGATCGGCAAGATCAGGCACGTCAACGTGTCGAACATCGTGGCGGCCTGGGGCGATCCTGCCTCGCGGGCCAAGGGAGACTGGTGGTCGCTCGCAAGCCAGGGCGGCGGCCGCCTCGGCGCGAACGGCTCGCATCAGGTCGACCTCCTGCGCTGGTGGCTCGGCGAGGTTGCTTCGGTCGACGGCCTGATGCGCACCGTCGTGCCGGATCGCGTGGACAAGGCCACGGGTGAACCCTGGCGCGCCGACGCGGACGACCTGACGCAGTTCACGCTGGACATGCAGAACGGCGCGCTCGTGCAGGTCTTCATCAGCGCCGTCGCGCGGCATGCGCTCGACAACACGACGCAGATCTTCGGCAGCGAGGGTACGATCCTGCTGCACAACACGGGCGAGAAATTGCTGCTCGCCCGTGCCGGCGAGGCCTTCCAGGACGTGCAGGTCGAGGATCCGAACGCAGCGCTGCCCGGGCTGAACCCCGGCATCTGGAATGTCTCGGTCGTCGGCGTCATGCGGGAAATTGCTGCCGCCATCCGGGAAAAGCGGCAGCCTCGCGAAGGCGCGACTTTCCTGGACGGTTGGAAGAACCAGCTCGTCCTCGATGCCGTCGCGCGCTCCAGCAAGGAGCGTCGCTGGATCGACCTGCCTGCCTAGCCTTTGTCCGGTTTGCGCCTGCGCTATTGGCGGATGCAGGCGGCGAGGTGATCGGGACCACGCTCCGTGAGCGGCGGCACGACGCCCGCGCAATCGGCGGTGGCGATCGGGCAGCGTGTGCGGAAGACGCAGCCCGATGGCGGATTGAGCGGGGAGGGGATGTCTCCCTGCAGGATCACGCGTTCACGCCGCACCGTGGGGTCCGGGATCGGCACGGCCGACAGGAGCGCCTGCGTATAGGGATGGCGGGGATTGGTGTAGAGGTCGCGCGCCGGCGCGATCTCCATGATGCGGCCGAGATACATGACGGCGACATGGTCCGAGATGTATTCGACCACGCCCAGATCATGCGCGATGAAGAGCAGGGTAAGGCCGAAATCCTGCTTGAGATCCTCCAGCAGGTTGACCACCTGCGCGCGGATCGACACGTCCAGTGCGGACACGGGCTCGTCCGCGACGAGGAATTTCGGCTTCACCGCGAGCGCGCGCGCGATGCCGATGCGCTGGCGCTGCCCGCCCGAGAATTCGTGCGGATAACGCCTGATATGCGCCGCCGACAGGCCGACGCGATCCAGCAGTTCGGCAATCCGATCCTGCCGTTCGCGTCCTCTCGCGAGGTCGTGGATGTCGATGGCCTGGCCGACGATATCGCCCACCGTCATACGGGGATTGAGGCTGGCGAACGGATCCTGGAAGACGATCTGCATCTGCCGCCGGTACTGCCGCATCTGCTCGGCGGACAAGGTCGTGATGTCGACGCCGTCGAAGACCACCGCGCCCGATGTGGGCTCGATGAGCCTCAGGATCGCGCGGCCGACCGTCGTCTTGCCCGATCCGGATTCGCCGACCAGCCCCAGCACCTGGCCCGCGCCGATCGAGAACGACACGTCCTGAACGGCCTGGACGCGGTCGACGACGCGCGACAGGATGCCCCCGTGAACCGGGAAATCCTTGCGCAGGTTGCGCACGTCCAGAAGGGGAGCGGGCGTGATGGCCGGGGCGGTTCGGTCCAGGGTAGCCGTGATCGTCATGATGATGGCGTCTCCGCATCGATCTCGCGCCATCTGATGCAGCGCACGGTGTGGCCCCCTCCCGTGTCTTCAAGCGGCGGCGCCGATTGCAGGCATTCTTCACGCATGTAGCGGCAGCGCGGATGGAACGCGCAGCCCTTGGGCGGGCGCAGGAGGTTCGGGACGGAGCCGGCGATGCGTCTCCAGGCGCTGCCGCACTCCATCCGTCCGGTCGAGCCTCGGGATGGAACGCATCAGCGCGCGCGTGTAGGGCATTCGGGGGCGGGCGAAGATGTCGCGCACGTCACCTTCCTCGACCACGCGGCCGGCGTACATCACGACCACCCGGTCGGCCATTTCGGCCACGACGCCAAGATCGTGCGTGATGAACAGGATCGACATGCCCAGCTCGCGCTGGAGCTTGCGCATCAGGTCGAGGATCTGCGCCTGGATGGTCACGTCCAACGCGGTCGTGGGCTCGTCGGCGATCAGCAGTTTCGGACGGCAGCACAGCGCCATCGCGATCATCGCGCGCTGCCGCATGCCGCCGGACATCTGGTGCGGGTAGTTCGAGACGCGCCGTGCGGGATCCGGAATGCCGACCAGGTCCAGCATCTCGATCGCTGCTTTCCAGGCCTCCCGTGCGTTCTTTCGCTGATGCAGAGCCACGGCCTCGGCGATCTGGTCGCCGATGGTCTTGACGGGATTGAGGCTCGTCATCGGCTCCTGGAAGATCATGCCGATCTCGTTGCCGCGCACCGCACGGATTTCGGAGTTCGAGAGCGTCAGGAGATCGCGGCCCTGGAATTCGATGCCTCCGCCTACGATTGCGCCCGGCGGCGGGATGAGCCGCATGATCGACAGGCTGGTGACCGACTTGCCGGAGCCCGATTCTCCGACAACGGCGACGGTCTCGCCGCGCCCAACATGGAAGCTGACGCCATCCACTGCCCGGACAATACCGTCCTCGGTGCGAAAGTGCGTTTGCAGGTCGCGAATGGCCAGGAGCGGCGGCTCGCCCGGCGCTGCTATCGGCTGGGATTCTCGTTCCGCGGTAATCATCGTCATGGTGTTATGACCCTGCGGTCCCAAGGATTGTCTGAAAGGAAGCGGCTTGGCACTTCCACACTGTCGGCAAGCACGATCATGCTGTTGATCGTGCGATAGCCGTCGATGCCGGGACGATAGATCCCGGGCTCGTTGGAGAACACCATGCCCGGCGCGATACGCGTTTCGTCGCCCGGGGCCAGCCAGGGCGCCTCATGCCCCTCGATCCCCATGCCGTGCCCGATGCGATGGCGGATGGCGTCCGCGAGGCCCGCGCTGCGGATCGGCTCGAGCGCGGCTTCGTTGACCGCGTCGCAACGCGCGCCCGGTTTCAGCGCGGCGATTGCCGCGTCGTTGCTGGCCTGCATGGCGGTGAGGCACCGGCGCTGGTCGGCGGACGGTTCGCCGAACACGAATGTCGCGCCGCTCTCGGCGTGATATCCGCCGAGGCTCGCGCCGATGCCCGCGATCATCGTCTCGCCGGGCGAGGGCCGCCGCGCGATGGTCTTGCCATGCGGCAGGGCTCCGCGAGGGCCGGTGTGAACGGTGCCGACGACGTGCATGCGGGTGTGGGCAAAAGCCTGGCCATGATCGCGGGCGAGCGCCGAGCTGGCCACGCGCACGCCATGCGAGAGAATATCGAGCTCCGTACCGCCGTCGCGGACGATCGCGGACGTTCCGTCGCGGATCGCCTCAAGGCAAAGATCCGCGTACCGGGCCGCCGCACGGATAAGCGCCAGTTCCTCCGGCTCCTTTATGAAGCGCTGCTGCTCCACCAGATCGGTGATCGCGAGGCGTTCGACGGCCTCTTGCGCAGGGGCAAGCAGGCGAGCCGGTATCGTGTCGACGGCAAGTCGCCGCGCTCCGCAGGCCCGGATCATCCAGAGGATAGGGTGGACCACGCCAGGAAACTCCTCGTAGGTCCTGACGTCGGCGATCCAGTTGGCCTCGGCATTTTCCTTTTCGAGCAGAGGCACGAACAGGACGGGCTCTCCTTCCACCGGTATGTACGCGCCGATCGGGCGCTCGTTCGCCGAGTGGAAAAACCCGGTGGCGTAAACGACATTGCCGGTCGCGAGCATCAGAAGCCCATCGTGCCCGTCCGCTTGCAGCCGACCGCGAAGACGGTCCTGGATCCGGCGGTAGAACGCTGGCCCGAGAGGCGCCGCGGTCGTCGCAGTGGCAAAAGCTGGCGCATTCATGGCGTGATCTCGTCGAGCGTGAAGGGGATGCCGAGTTCGCCGGCGAGGTCGCGCAGGTCGTCATAGACGGCGCGGTCGAGTGGGACGCCGGTGGCGCGCTTTTCCGTTTCGCGCCGGTGTTCGAGTTCACCCGGCACCAGCACTGCGTCGAAGCCAGGGCGCAGTCGGCTGGTGCGGATGTCGTCGGTCAGCCGGCCCATCCTCTCACGAAACTCAGCGACCGGCATGAACCACGCGATGTCGATGGCCGTGAAGCTGTGCGACACGTCCTGCCGCTTCGGATCGGAGTAGGGCGCCCTGCCGAACGCGCCGCCCGAGAGAACGCCGGTCATCACGTCGGTCATCAGTGACAGGCCGTAGCCCTTGTACTGCCCAATGCCCAGCAGCGCGCCCTGCATCGCCGCTGAGGGATCGTCCGTCTCCTGGCCTTCAGGGGTCAGCGCCCAGTCCAGCGGCATGGGCAGGCGCTCCCGCTCGTGCCAGCGCATCATGCCCTTGCCTGCGGTGGTGAGGGCGATATCGAGGATGACAGGAAAGCCACGGCCGCCCGGCGCGCCTATGGCCCAGGGGTTCGTGCCGACCATGGGCGTCGCCCCGCCCCAGGCCGCCATTTCCGGACCGGCATTCGTGAACGCCATGCCGATGCAATCGGCAGCGACAGCCTCGGATGCGTGGACAGCGGATGAACCGTAATGGGTGCCGCCGCGAACGATGACCGTGCCGATGCCACAGATTTTCGCCTTGGCGACGGCCAGCCGCATGGCTTTGATGCCAGTGGGGCTGCCTAGGCCGTTATGGGCGTCGACAAGGGCGAGCGCGGGACTTTCCCGCACGATTTCGAATGGAGCCTCCGGTTGGATCACGCCGGCCGCGATCCGATCGCGATAGGCGCGCAGCCGCCTCACGCCCTGTCCCTGGCCGGGATGAAACCGCAATTCGCTGTAGACGAGCGCGTGGGCGGTCATCTGCGACTGTTCGTCGCTGACGCCCATCGCCCGGAATGCCGCAAGCGTGAAGGCCTCCAGGGCTGATGCATCGACCTTGGCCACCGGAATAGGACGCGGTGGCAAGCGACTTGCAGGCCTCGCTTGCGCGGCATCATCGTTATGTTCAGCCGAGGTCACCGTCGACATCCATTCTCTCTCACTCGGTGCTCCCGTCCGGTCATGGCCGAAGCCGCATTGCAAAGCGAACCAACTGCCTTGTAGACTGTAGAATTGTAGTACAATGCACAAGGGGGTCCCGACGGTCCGGTCAATCCGGACTTCGCCAACCCCCGGCGAATTCTGACACGGACCGCGCTGCGCGAGGGGGCGTCGCGCGCCCGCCAGTAGACCCACCCCCGGCTGCCTGGAGACGTCATGATGAAGAAACGAGTTGCATTGACCCTAGCCGGGATGGCGCTTGCCCCGGCGATTGCATTCGCTCAGGCCCCCGGGCCAAATACCCTCGTGATCGGCGGGGGAACCGACGCAAGCACGCTGGATCCGGACGATATCAGCTCGCGCGACACCGCGAACATCGCGCAGCACATCTGGGCCTCGCTCTTCCAGGTGACGCAGGAAGGGAAGATCGTGCCCTACCTCGCGGAGTCCTACACCGAATCCGACGACGGCACGAAGCTGACCTTCAAGCTGAACGCCGGGCCTCACCTGCCATGACGGCGAGGCGCTGACCGCCGAGGACGTGGTCTACTCGTTCAAGCGCGCTGCCGACCCGACCATGAAGTTCACCGGCAACACGCCGGGCTTCGTATTCTCGTCGCTGGGCTACAGGGACGCTCGCGTGGTCGACGACCTGACCGCCGAGATCACGATCGCCAAGTACAACCCCATCGCGCTCGGCATGGTCTCGGAGGTCTATATCCACTGCAAGGACTCGCTACGAGAAGATGACGAAGGAGCAGGCCGCCCAGAAGCCGATCGGCTCGGGCCCCTACAAGTTCGTCGAATGGGTTCGCTCCGACCGGATCGTCCTGGAGAAGGTGCCGACTTTCAAGCTGCGCCCGGCCAATTTCGAGAAGGTCGTCTGGCGCGTCATCCCTGAGGCATCGACCCGCACGGCAGAACTCCTCGCCGGAAATGTCGACATCATCACCAACGTTGCGCCTGACCAGATCGCGACCGTGAACAAGAGCACCAAGGCCAAGGTCGCGCCGGTGAGCGGCACACGCCGGATCTATATCGGCTTCAACCAGAAGGACATGTTCGCCAACACGCCAGGCGGCAAGGCGATCCAGGACGCGCGTGTTCGCCGCGCCCTCCAATACGCCGTCGACGTGCCCACGATCTGCGAGCAGCTGCTGAACACGACGTGCACAGCGCGCGACCGGCCTCGTCAATCCGCCGAACGCCCACCCCGATCTCAAGCCCTATCCGTACGATCCGAAGATGGCCGAGAAGCTTCTCGACGAAGCCGGCTATCCCAGGAAGGACGGCGTTCGGTTCGAGATCACGCTGCAGGCTCCCAACGGCCGCTACCTCAACGATAAGAACGTCGCGCTCGCGGTCGGCCAGTTCCTCACCGACATCGGCGTGAAGACGAAGGTCGAGTTGATGGAGTGGGCTTCGGTCTATATGCCGCTCATCCGCAAGAAGGAGGCCGGCCCGATGTTCCTGCTTGGAAGCGGCGGTGGCACCTGGAACGCTCTCTACGACATGGCCGACCTTTCGGCTCCCGAAGCCGGCACCAACTACACCAACTGGAACAATGCAGACTTCTTCTCCGGTTGGGCTGAGCTGGCCGTCAAGAAGCCTCTCGAGCCGAGCAGCGCAAGACCATCGACCGCATGCTCAAGATCTTCTACGACGAGAGCCCCTGGCTGCTGATGTACTTCCAGCCGGACTTCTACGGCGTCAGCACGCGCATCGACTGGGCGCCGCGCCGGGACGAGAAGATCTACATCAACGAAGCCAAGCTGAAGTAACGAACTCGCCCGGTCGCGTCATCGGCGGCCGGGCCTTTCGTGACGGGGAATAAGCCACACGATGTGGACCTATATCGGACGCCGCCTGTTGCAGAGTGTGCTCGTGATCGCGGGCGTGACCGTGATCACCTTCATCGCCCTGCACATGGGCGGCGACCCAACGTTCCTTTACGTCAGCGAGCGCGCGACCGCTTGAGGAGATCGCCGAGACCCGGGCGAAGCTTGGCTTCGACAAGCCGCTGCGTGGTGCAATACGCAGCCTTCGCGGGCGGCTTGCTGCAGGGCGATTTCGGGACCTCGCTGACCTACAAGACGCCGACGCTCGGCGTGATCATGCAGCACTTCCCGGCCACTCTGGAACTCACGCTGGTGGCCATCATCCTCGCCATCGGGCTTGCTGTTCCGCTGGGCATCATGGCCGCGCTGAAGCGGGGAACCGCGATCGACGGCGGCATCATGACGCTCGCGATGTTCGGCCAGTCCATGCCGAGCTTCTGGCTCGGCATCATGCTGATCCTGTTCGTCGGCCTCGGCCTGGGATGGCTGCCGATCTCCGGTCATGTCCCAGTGCTGGACCCGCTTCTGAACGGCGAATTTCGCACTGCGCTCGGCAATATTCCCGAGGCGTTGCGCTACATCGCGATGCCGGCGATGACCGTCGCGTTCTTCTCGCTTTCGCGCAACGCGCGCCTCGTCCGCTCGTCCATGCTCGAAGTGCTCGGCCAGGATTTCATCCGGACCGCGAGGGCCAAGGGCCTCGCCGAGAGAGACGTCGTGATTTCCCACGCACTTCGGAATGCGTGGCTGCCGGTCGTGACCATGATCGGTCTCGAATTCGGGTTCATGCTGAGCGGAGTCGTCGTGGTCGAGACCATCTTTTCATGGCCGGGACTCGGCCGGCTCGTCTTCAACGCCATCAACCAGCGCGACATCCCCCTCGTACAGGCGGCTGTCGTGGTGTTCGCGATCACCTTCGTGACGCTGAACCTGCTCGTCGATCTCATCTATGCGCGCCTCGATCCGCGCATTCGGCTCACCTGACCAGAAGAGGCGCGCCGTGACCACAAGCGATCCCCCAACTGTATTCATCGCCACTGAAGCGCCTGCCGAGGGCGTCGTCGAACTCACCGATCGCCAGCGCACGATGCGGCGCGCCTGGCGCAGCTTGCTTCGCGCACGCTGGCCGATCGCGGCGCTGATCATCCTCGCCATCGTCGGATTCGCGGCGGTCGCTCGGCCCTCGATCGCGCCGCGAGACCCCAACCGTCAGGCGATCATGGCGCGGTTGAAGCCGCCGCTCTCGGTCGACCGGCAGGGCAATGTCGATTACGTGCTCGGCACCGACGCGCTCGGACAGGACGTGCTGTCGCGGCTCATCTACGGCGCACGGATTTCCGTCATCGTTGGACTGACGGCCGTGCTGATCGGCGGGTTCCTGGGAACGGTGCTCGGTCTGCTGGCCGGCTATTTCGGGGGGTGGATCGACGACGTCATCATGCGGATTGCGGACATCCAGCTCGCCTTTCCGTTTGTGCTGCTGGCGATCATGTTCCTGATCGTGCTTGGGCCGGGTGTCTGGAACCTCATCACTCATCCTCGGGATAGGGCAGTGGGTCACCTATGCCCGCATCGCGCGCGGACAAACGATCGCGCAGCGCGAGAAGGAATATGTCGACGCGGCGCGGGCGCTTGGGCGCGCGCACATCGACGATCCTGTTCCAGACCATCCTGCCGAACATCCTCGCGCCGCTTACGGTGATCGCATCGTTCAACGTCGCGAGCGTCATCCTGTCCGAAGCTGCGCTTTCCTTCCTCGGCCTCGGCGTTCCTCCGACGGTTCCGACGTGGGGCGGCATGCTGGCTGAAAGCCGCGATCAGCTTCTCGCCGGACGCTGGTGGCTCGCCATCTTCCCGGGCGTCGCGATCATGGCGACGGTCCTGTCCTTCAACATCCTGGGTGACTGGCTGAGGGATTTCCTCGACCCGCGCCTCAAGACCATGGGTTGAGAACACATGAGCGCCGCCAACTCGATGAAGGACATCTTCGACTGGATCGACGCCCACGCCGACGAGGCAGTGGCCGACCTGCAGGAGATGGTTCGGCAACCCAGCATCTCCGCCCAGAAAATCGGTCTCGAGGAGTGCGCCGACCTCGTGCTTCGGCAGATGAAGCGGGATGGCCTCGACGCCCATCTTCACCAACTGGATGGCGGGCCGCCGATCATCGTCGGCCACATGAAGACGACCGCGCTCGACCAAGACGATGCTCTGCTACTCGCACTACGACGTGCAACCGCCCGAGCCCATCGATGCGTGGTCCCATGGCGGCCCTTGGTCCGGCGAATATCGTCAACGGCGTCCTCTACGGGCGCGGTGCGACGGACAACAAATCGGGCGTGCTCGCCTTCAACAAGGCCGCCAAGGCTTTCATGGCCGTTCGCGGCGAACTGCCGGTGAACCTGAAGTTCATCATCGAAGGCGAGGAGGAAATCGGCTCCCTGCACCTCGGCCCCTGGGTCGAGAAGAACAAGGAGCTGCTGGAAGCCGACGGCATGCACTGCCTCGACGGGTCGGTCGACACGTCGACCGGGCTGCCGGATATCGACCTCGGCCTGAAGTCCGTGCTGTTCGTCGAACTGGTTGCGCGCGGCGCGGTTTCAGACGTTCACTCGCTCAACTTCCCACTCCTGCCGAGCCCGGCCTGGGACATCGTCCGGGCGCTCAACACGATCCTGGACAAGGACCGCCGCGTGCTGATCGAGGGCTGGTACGAGGGCATCTACCAGCTCGAACCCGAGGATGAGCAGGAACTCCTCGACAAGGCCAAGCGCGTCAACCTCGACGATATGAAGGCCGAGTGGGGCATCAAGGAGTTCGCGCTCGGGCGCGACGGCGTGGAGGCTATCCGCGCCCGCACCTACGAGCCGACCGCCAACATCCAGGGGCTTCTATCGCGGCTATACGGGGCCCGGCATGAAGACCATCGTGCCCAACGAAGCACGCGTGAAGATGGATTTCCGCCTCATTCCCAACATGCAGCCGGACAAGGCCATCGAGAAGCTGAAGAGCCATCTGATCAAGCACGGCTTCGGGCATCTCGAAGTGACAGTACCGGATGAACGCAGAGCCGCCCTACAAGATCTCGGTGAAGGAGAGCATGGCGCAGGCCATCATCGCGGCCGCGACGACTGTCTACGGCGAGATTCCGATCGTAAACGGCGTTTCGGCGGAGGGGACCATCCTGCGCCACGTCTGGATCCCGTGCGTGCTGACGGGCTTCGCCAATCCAGGAGCAAACCTGCACGCCCCCGACGAGAACATCGGGGTCGATCACTACATCAAGGGGATCAAGTACGCCGCCGCGATCATGGAAGAATTCGGCAAGACAGGCTGAGGGCGACCTTCGCCGTCAACGGAAGACGGCCTGCCCGCTGTGACGCAGGGCAGGCCGAGTCAGTCCGGTTTCTAGATCGCAATGCCGTAGACGTCGGCGGACTTCGCCCTGAGATATTCGATATAGGGCCCGGGTTCGAGCGTGCGGCCCGTCGAGCGGACCAGCAACTCGTCGCGGGTGAACCGGCGGCCGTGCTGGTGCACATGTTCGCCCAGCCAGCCCATCAGGGGCTTGTAGTCGCCGGTTTCGAGACCTGCCGCGATGGCGGGTGTCGTCTGGCGGGCCGTCTCCATCAACTGTGCCGCCATGACGTTTCCGATGGTGTAGTTGCAGAAGGTGCCGATCTGGCAGGTCGACCAGTGGATGTCCTGCAGCACGCCCTGCGCGTCATTCGGAACGTCGAGCCCGAGTTCCTTCTTGATGATGGCGTTCCAGGCCTCCGGCAGGTCCTTCACGGCCAGGCTGCCGTCCACGAGCGCCTTCTCGATTTCCGTTCGCAGCATGATGTGGAAATCGTAGGTGAGTTCGTCCGCCTCGACCCGGATGAAGCCGGGGCGCGCGCGGTTCACGGCGCGATAGAAGCCTTCGGCGTCGACATCGGACAGTGCCTCCGGGAACGTCTTCTGCAACTCGGCAAAATGGAGCTGCCAGAAGCGGCGGCTGCGGCCGAGATGGTTCTCGTAAAGCCGTGACTGGGATTCGTGCGCGCCGAAGCTGACGCCGCCAACCGCGTAGTAGCCCACGATGTCCGTCGCCAGCGGCGTGCGGGTGTAGGCCGGGTCCACGCCCTGCTCATAGATGCCGTGCCCGGCCTCGTGCAGCGCGCCGAACAGGCTTGGCGGCAGGTAGTTCTTGTAGAACCGGGTGGTGATGCGGACGTCGTTGCGGGTGAACGAGATTTCGAACGGATGGACAGTGTTGTCGAGCCGCCCGCGATTGAGGTCGTAGCCGATCAGTTCGGCCATGCGCAGCGCGAAGGCGTGCTGGCGGTCGACGGGATATTCGCGCTCAAGGAAGTCGGCGCGGGGTTGCTCCGCGGCCGTCACAGCCTTCAGGATCGGACCAAGGCCGGCGCGCAAGGCGCCGAACAACTTGGTCAGGCTGGCAACCGTCTCACCGGGCTCATAGATGGACATGAGAGCGTCGTAGGGATGCTCTTCGTAGCCGATTGCATCGGCATAGGCGCGAGCAACTTCAACGACCTGATCGAGATAGGGTTGGAATTGCTTGAAATCGCTGTCGGCGCGAGCCTTGATCCAGGCTGCGTTGGCCATTGTCTTCAGTTCGGCTCGCCGCTTCTGAAGCGCGGCCGGGAATGCGCGAGTGAAAATCGATGGCGTAGGCGGTCTGCTCGACCGAGCGACGTTGCGGAGATGCAGGATCAAGCCGTTCGACTTCCCGCTGCGCCGCCGCAGTTGCACGGCGCGTTTCATCCGACAGAAGGATATCGCGGGCCGCGACCGTGAGTGTCGCGATCTGCTTGGAGCGGCTCTCGACGCCGCCCCGCGGCATCATCGTGCGCGAGTCCCACTGAAGGATGGAGATCGCATTCAGGATGTCGTTGAAAGACGCCAGTCGTTCGGAAAATGCCGCATAGCTCATCGAGGAAGGATCCCAAGCACAGAGGAACCAGATTTGTATACAAGCTAACAATCCAAGGCAAATGGCCGCGCTTGGTGTTGCGACGGGTCACTTTCTGGGTTGGCGCGAACGGAGCGAGGGATGACGCGGCCAAGCCGATTAGCGAGCTAGGACAGAGTTTAGCCTGGATCCCACCGCCATCACGCGAAAAGCGATGCCGGTCTTGGGCAAGCTAGGCCGTGTTGAGATTGTACTTCATGATGCGCCCATGACGCCCGGCCGCATCGCGTTCCAGATCGTAGAAGTCGCCGTCCAGCACGCGCTTTCCCGCCAGTGCCGCAGCGATCTCGTTGCGATCCCGATCGGTTAGACGCAACGACGTCACCCGTGCGTGGGCCGCGAGATGGCCGCCGTGGCGAACGCCCACGATGATCCCGGCAACCTGGGGCCGATCGAGGACATAGCGCATCGCGACATCGGCGATGCCGACATCGTGCCGGTCCGCGACTGTGCGAATACGTTTGAAGCAACGCCTGGAAGAAATCCCAGCCGCCGATGTCGTCGATGATCAGCTTGTATTTCGTCAGCGAGCGATTTTCGAGCGGTTCGCTGGGTTCCGCCGAGCCCAGCCAGCGATCGCTCAGGAATCCTCCGGCGACGGTGCCGTAGCAGAGAAGCTTCATGCCGTTGTCGCGGGTAGTCTGGACGAGAGCCTTTTCCACCCTGTCATCGAGGAGCGAATACTGCACCTGGGTGGTGACAAGCGGCACGCCGGCTGCAAGTATTTCGCGTGTTGCAGTATCGTTGAAGTTCGTGATGCCGAGGAGATCGATCTTTCCTTTGTTCTGGAACTCTCGGAGCCAGGTTGCGACCTCGGCATAGCGTCGAACATCTGTGTTCCACCAGTGGAACTGCACGAGATCGAGACGTTCAAGCCCGAGGCGTGCGAGCGAGCGGTCTATGATCGCTTCCGCATCCTGCTTGGTCATCGTCGCCAGAACGTCCCGGTCCGGCACGAATTTCGTATGAATCTTCAGCGGCTCGAGTAGCTCGGCCTGGCCGGCCGCGATGGCGTTCCGGCGGAAATCGCCGATCATTTGCTCGACGCCGGTGTAGATGTCCGCGCAGTCGAACGTGGTAATTCCGACTTTAACGTAGTCCGCCATCTCGCCTATGGCAGCATCTCGATCGATTTCAGAATGCCCGCCAGCCAATTGCCAGCCGCCTTTCAGTATCCGAGAGATCGAATACCCTGGCTTCAGTTCGACGCGTTCGACGAGGGTCATGCCTGTCCTGTAGATCGGGAGTAATGGGATCGAAAACGATCCGCCTCAGAATCGTCCAGGCATTACAGCATGATTCCAAGGACGAGGCTTGGCTGCGATTCCGGGCAGATGCCGACAAATAGCTCCAGCCAATCCGTTCGCGCGCTCGATGGATTTGCCCAGTCTCAGCCTCGCTGGGCCAAGTCTACAGTCCGGCCTGACGATCAGGCGCGCTCGGGGCGATGGACAAAGACAAAACCATCGCCGCGTTCGCAGACCGGCTTGCCTTCGAACGTCGATCGCGAGCCGCCGTTCGCCCTGCAGAAATCGTAATCGCGAGTACGGTTTACGCCGTTCGTCCAGAGCGTCACGACGGTAAGTACTATTGCGGCAGAATAGATTGCGAGACGCATGACCTTCCTCTTATCGGACTAGATCATCTTGGCAAGTTCGTTTGTCCTGCGAAGCTCTTGCTTATTGAAGCACTTTCAGAGCGCCCGGAAAACAACCTTCAAGGCGTGTTATTCAGCAACCGGGCAGGACATAACCCGCGGAAAGAGACTCTGTTCCAAGCCGATCTTGTTGGGAAGGTCGAGCGAACGAACCGATCGGGGGCAATTAAGCGTGAAGTATCAGTCGGATAGTTGGCTGGGGGACCTGGATTCGAACCAAGATTAACGGAGTCAGAGTCCGCTGTTCTACCGTTGAACTATCCCCCACCGGGACGCGACGCCGGCGGCTTGGGCCGGCGCGGTAGGCGGGTTCAATAGCGAAGCCGGGCTGCGTTGACAAGCGGGTTCATGCGACAATCCAGCCGAACCGGCCTTCGAACATCACATTATCGGCGTCCGAACAGCCGATCCTCGGGCCCGAACATCGCCTCCATCACGACTTCAACCCGAATAGCGGCCGCCGGTAGCGTTTTGGGGCTGCGGCGTCCCGTTTCCCCAAAAATTCTTCCGCCGGCCGTCCGGCCGTGCTTCAACCTTATCCGACCAAGATCCGAAGCACGACAATGCCGGGGTCCATCATGTGGCAGCAGAGCTCAGTCTATCCCGATCCCGCGATCGAGATCCTCGATCCTTCTTTCGAGAAATACCGGATCGGGTCGGCGGCCATCGAGCGGATCGCGACGGGCATGCGATGGAGCGAGGGGCCGGTTTGGTTCGGCGACGGGCGCTACCTGCTTTGGAGCGACATTCCCAATAACAGGATCATGCGATGGGACGAGGAGACGGGCGGGGTCGGCGTGTTCCGCACGCCGTCCAACAACTCCAATGGCCACACGCGCGACCGGCAGGGCAGGCTGGTCTCCTGCGAGCATGGAACGCGGCGGGTCACGCGCACCGAGTATGACGGGAGCATCACCGTCCTGTGCGACAGCTTCGACGGGAAGAGGCTGAACTCGCCCAACGACGTCGTCGTGAAGTCGGACGGGTCGATCTGGTTCACCGACCCGCCATTCGGAATCCTGGGCAATTACGAGGGCGACAAGGCCGATCCGCTGCTGCCGCAGAGCGTGTATCGGATCGATGGCGCAACCGGCGCCGTCAGCGTTGTCGTGGACGATTGCCCCGGTCCCAACGGGCTTTGCTTCTCGCCGGACGAGAGCCTGCTCTATGTGGTCGAATCGCGTGCCGCCCCGAACCGGTTGATCGTCGCCTACGACATGGTCGATGGCGGCCGCAGCCTGGCCAACCGCCGCGTGGTCATCGATTGCGGGCCGGGCACGTCGGATGGCATGCGCTGCGATGTCGACGGCAATCTGTGGTGCGGCTGGGGCATGGGCTCCCCCGATCTGGATGGCGTCGTCGTGTTCAACCCCGCCGGCAAGATGATCGGCCGGATCAAGCTGCCCGAGCGCTGCGCCAATGTGTGCTTTGGCGGGCTCAAGCGGAACCGCCTGTTCATGGCGGCGAGCCAGTCGGTCTATTCGCTCTATGTGAACACGCAGGGCGCGTTCGGCGGCTAGGCTGGCCGGGATGGAAGGCGCTGCCTGATATCGCCGATTTCCGACCAGGGATCGCGGCCAAGCTGCGCCAGTCGCGCGGGCACCGTGCGCACGGTGAAGGCGGCGGGGTCGAGGCCCGGCTTCACCTCGTCCCAGGACAGGGGGGTCGAGACCGGCGCGCCGAAACGCGACCGCGTCGAATAGGCGGCAACGGCGGTCGCGGTCGCGTCGTTTCGCAGATAGTCGATCAGGATGCGGCCGACGCGCTCGGCCTTCGCCATGCGGATCAGGAACCGCTCGGGCTCGCGGGTGACGAAGCCTTCCGCAAATGCACGGGCGAAGGCCTTTACCTCGGGCCATTCATAGCGCCGCTCGATGGGAACGACGACATGCAGGCCCTTGCCTCCCGGTCGTCTTGGCGAAGCTTTGGAGGCCCAGGCCTGCAAGCCCGTCGCGAAGATCGAGGGCGGCCTGGATCACCTGCTCGAAGCCCAGCCCTTCGCCGGGATCGAGATCGAAGATCATCCGGTCGGGCTTGTCGGGCCGGTCTGTGCGCACGCCCCAGGGGTGGATTTCGAGAACGCCCATCTGCACCAGCGAGACCAGGCCGGCGACATCCTTCAGATAGAGGTACTCGCCTGACTCCTCGAACCCCGGAATCGAAATGCGCGAGAGAGCGGCCGGAACGCCCGAGCCGGCGTGGCGCTGGTAGAAGCAGGTCTTCTGGCGGCCGGTCGGGCAGCGCACGAAGGTGATCGGGCGGTATGCGACGTGCGGAAGCATGCTGTCGGCGACGGCGACGTAGTAGAGCGCGAGATCGCGCTTGGTGATGCCCTGCTCGGGGTAAAGCACCTTGTCGGGACTGGTGAGGCGAACGCCGCCGACCTCGATGGCTTCACCATCCGGCTGCGAAGCTGTCGCTGACCGGGGACTCCGGGCGGATTTCCCTGACGATTGCCTGGCTGGCCGCTTTGCTGGCTCAGCGGCGGCCTTGTCCGGCTGGCCTTCCGCTCGCGGCGTGGATCTCGACTGGGCCATTCTCAGTCCTCCGAGAGTTCTGCGATCAGGCGCGCCGGGCGGGCTTCGCTCTTCAACTGCTCGAACGTGCATTGCCCGGGCGCCTTGTCCGGACGCCAGCGTACGAGGCGCGTGCCGTGGCGGAAACGATCCGACGTCACCTGGTCGAACTGGACCTCGACGACGAGTTCGGGCCGGAGCGGTTCCCATTCGGTGGTCTTGTCCGTGCTCCAACGGCTGGGGCCGCCGGGTGCCTTTCCGGTAAAGCCCGGTGGTTCGACCAACCCCTGGAGCATAGGCGTGAGCTCCCGCCGCTGCTCCGCCGAGAGGCCGGACGTGAAGCCGACATGGTTGAGCAAACCCGCGTCGTCGTAAAGTCCAAGCAGGAGCGAGCCGACCTGCCGGCTGCCGCGCTCGTAGCGGAAGCCGCCGATCACGCAGTCGGCGGTTCGCAGCCGCTTTACCTTCACCATGGCGCGTTCGCCCGGCTGGTAGGCCGCATCGACCGGCTTTGCGACGACGCCGTCCAGCGCGTCGCCTGCCTTGTCCAGCCACCGCAAGGCGTGCTCGCGGCTCATTGTGAAAGGCGAGAGGCGCAAGGAGGACGCAGGATCGATGGCGTTCAACATGCGCTCCAGCTCCTCGCGCCGTTCGCGCTGCGGCCGGTCGATGAGGCTCGTTCCATCCGGCGTCATCAGCAGGTCGAAGGCGACGAAGGTCGACGGCGTTTCGGCGGCCAGCTTGCGGACCCGGCTTTCGGCGGGGTGAAGGCGCATCTGGAGCGCGTCGAAGGAGAGCGTGTCGCCGACGGCGATGACGAGTTCGCCGTCGAGCACGAAGGCCGGGACATCGAGAGCGGCCAGGCTTGCCGCCATCTCGGGGAAATACCGGGTCAGCGTCTTGCCCGACTTGGCGCGCAGCTCGACCAATCGGCCCGGCCTTGAATGCGAGACATCGAAATCCATCCCATTTGGGCTCGAACTGCCAACCATCGCCTTTGGGCAGCGCGTCCTCGAGCCGGGCCTCCATGGGCGGGAGGTCCAGCGGCACGCTGAGATCGGCCAGCGCCGAGGGGCTGGTGATGGCAGGCTCGGACTTCTTGGCCGGAGTACTGGACGTGCGGGGCATGGCGAACCGGTTGAGCCCGGTCCTTGCCGGGCCGATGACAACGCCTCGCACCCGCCTGTGCGTTCCCGGCCGGGTCGGTTATGGTTCGGCGGATGCCGCCGTTGCTGCACCCCGAGGGAGAAACGCACCGATGACCATGCCTGGATTGCGGATGGATGATCCGTTCGGGCTTGCGGGAACCCGTGCGCTCGTGACGGGGGCGTCGGGCGGTCTCGGCAGGCATTTCGCCCGTTTGCTGCATGCCCATGGCGCGGATGTCGTGATCACCGCGCGCCGGACGGACCGATTGGCGGAAGCGCTGGGTGAAATGACAGGGCCGGGGAAATCCGCGGCGGTGGCCATGGATGTCACCGACGCCGCCAGCATCGCGCGAGGCTTCGAGGAAGCGGTGGCCGCCATCGGTCCCATCGATTGCGTGGTCAACAATGCCGGGATTGCGACCGGCGTCGGAGCGCTCGACCTTTCCGTCGAGGACTACGACGCCGTGATGGACACGAATGCGCGCGGCGCGTTCCTGGTGGCGCAGCAGGCGGCGCGCGGCATGACGGTGGCAGGGCAGGGCGGCCGGATCGTCAATATCGCCTCCATCCTGGGGTTGCGAGTGGCGGGCTCGGTTGCGCCCTATGCGATGTCCAAGGCGGCGGTGATCCAGATGACGCACGCACTTGCGCTGGAATGGGCCCGCCATGGCATCCGCGTCAACGCGTTGGCGCCGGGATATGTGGAGACGGAGATCAGCGCGGGTTTCCTTGAAACCGAGGCCGGCAAGGCCACCGTCCGCCGTGTTCCCATGCGGCGGATCGTCAGGATCGAGGAGCTCGATGCGCCCTTCCTGCTGCTCGCAGGCAACGCGTCCTCCGCCATGACGGGCGTCGTCATTCCGGTCGATTGCGGCCATCTCGTCAGTACCCTGTGAGGCCATGATGGATTTTACCCTGCCGCCCGAAATCGACGCGATCCGCCTGCGGACACGTGCCTTCGTGGACCGCGAGATCATCCCGCTGGAAAGCGATCCCGCCTCCTACGATGCCCACGAGAACATTGCGCTGCCGCTGCTCGGGCGGGTTCGCGCAAAGGCGATGGCGGAGGGTCTCTGGGCTCCGCAGACGCCGCGGGAGTTCGGCGGCATGGGCATCGGCCTGATGGGGCAGGCCGCGATGTACGAGGAGGCAAACCGCTCCATCTTCGGGCCGGCCTGCTTCAACGCCGCCGCGCCCGACGATGGGAACATGATGGTGCTGGCGAAGGCCGGCACGCCGGCCCAGCAGGAACGCTGGCTGCTCCCGATCGTGCGCGGCGAGGTGCGGTCCGCCTTCGTCATGACCGAGCCTCACCCCGGGGGAGGATCGGACCCCTCGATGATCCGCACGCGGGCGGAGCGGCAGGCGGATGGATCCTACGTGGTGCACGGCACGAAGTGGTTCATCACCGGCGCGGAGGAAGCCAAGCATTTCATCCTGGTCGCGCGGACGTCGGACGATCCGCGCCACGGGCTGACGGCGTTTCTCTTCGACCGGGACCAGCCGGGCTGGCGCATCGTGCGGCGGATTCCGATCATGGGGCCGGAGGAGCATGGCGGGCACTGCGAACTCGCGTTCGAGGGGCTCGTGATCCCGCCGGATGCGGTGCTGCTCGGGGAAGGGCAGGGGCTGAAGCTGACGCAGATGCGGCTTGGCCCGGCGCGGCTGACCCATTGCATGCGCTGGCTCGGATTGTCGAAGCGCTGCATGGAGATCGCGCAGGCATTACGCCGGGGAGCGTGAGGGCTTCGGGGTGAAGCTCATCGATCGCGAGAGCGTGCAGATCAAGCTGGGAACGGTCGCCAGCGCCATCGAGATCGGCCGCCTGCTGGTGATGAAGGCGGCGTGGGCGCTCGATGCCGGGAGCTTCGCACGCAAGGAAGTCTCCATGGCGAAGAACCATGTCGCCGACACCTTGCAACTCGCGGCCGACACGGCGATCCAGATCAACGGCGCGCGAGGCTATTCGAAGGATACGGTGCTGGAGTGGATCTACCGCTACGCCCGGCAGGCGCGCCTGGTGGACGGCGCTTCCGAGGTCCACGCGATGGTGCTCGCCAGTCATTACAGGCGCGAGGGGAACGACTTCTGGCGCTGGGGCGTCTGACTGGCTTTCCTGCGTGAACTTAACGGGGCGCAGGCCGTTGTTCCCTAGTGAACAAAGCGCGGTCCATCGTCGGCGGTTCGAGCCGCACCCTTCTAGCCGTGCTGGCGCTGTGTGGCGCTGGCTGGCAGGCTGCCCTTGCCCAGAACGCCGTGCCGAGCCCGCCCGAGCGGCCGGCTGAGTTCAAGCAGGCCCCGACTACGACCCCACAACCACGGCCTGCGGAGTTGGGTGGCGTTTCGCAAGCTTCCGAGCCGGCACCGCCGGACAAGGCGCTGCCAGCTGCACCGGAAAAGAAAAACGGCGCGCCGTCTCCGGCTTCGAACGGCGGGACAGTCCAGACCTCTCCCCCGGCGACAGAGCCCGTGCAGGAAGCCGAGCTGCCGCAGGACGAGATCGAATGCCGGGAACGGGTCGCGGCTACTGGCGCGACGTTCAAGCCGCTCCCGCCGATCGCGGAGGGGGCGTGCGGCGCGCCGTTTCCGCTTCAGGTCTCGATGCTGCCTGATGGCGTGACGGTTTCTCCGCCTGTCACACTTACATGCCGCGCCACGGAGGCGCTGGCGAAATGGGCACGAGACAGCGTGCTCGCGGAGGCCGACGCGCGGCTGCATCGCCGCCTGACCAGCCTCCTTGCGGGAACGAGCTATCAATGCCGTGGTGTCAACCACGACCCGGCTGCCAAGCTGAGCGAGCACGCATTTGCCAACGGGCTCGACCTGGCCGGATTCGGTTTCGAGGGCGACACCAAAATGTTGATCGGCACGCAAAAGCCCGGCAGCGCCGAGGAGGGCTTCCAGAGCGCGATCCGAGCCTCCGCCTGCTCGTTCTTCGCGACCGTGCTCGGACCGGGCACCGAAGCCCATGGCGAGCATCTCCATGTCGACATGCGCGGCCGCACCAATGGCTACAGCATCTGCCAATAAAGCGAAGTTCAAGCCCAGACGATGGAACGAGCAGGCGCGGCAAATGTTCATCCCAGGACCAAAGGGAGCTTGAACATGGGCCTGGCGCTCAACGCGTCGTTTGCACGGGGCATATCGGGGGCTATCGTCGCGGTGCTGGTGTGCTCCGCGCCCGCTCTCGCCCACGCCGCATCGCTCGACGCGGCCGCGGTCAACGACGCGACGCTGCAGGCAAAGCCCATCCGCGGGATCAATCCGGCGATCGTGCGCACCCAGGTCATTCTCGACCGTCTCAGGTTCGGACCGGGCGTCGTCGACGGCCACGGCGGCGAGAACGTGGACCGCGCCATCGCCGCGTTCCAGCGCCGCGCAGGGATGCAGCCGACCGGAAAACTCGATCGCGAGACGTATGAGCGGATCGTGGAGGCGTCATCCGAGCCCGCGATCGTCGAGGTGAAGATCGAGGCAGGCGATGCCAGCGGGCCGTTCGTGAAGCGCATCCCCACCAAGCTCGAGCAGATGGCCAAGCTGAAGCGGCTCGGCTACCGCACCGCGCGCGAGGCGCTGGCGGAGAAATATCATGTCGACGAGACGCTGCTGTCGGCCCTGAACCCCGGCACGGCGTTCGACAAGGAGGGCGGCACGATCCTCGTCCCCGACGTCAGGCGCGATCCGGTGGGCGCCAAGGTGGGGCGGATCGAGGTGCTGAAGGATGAGCGCCGCGTGCGCGTGCTCGACGAGACGGGAGTCGTCCTGACCGAATACCCGGCTTCGATCGGAAGCGTCGAGAAGCCCGCTCCGAGCGGCGAGTACGCGGTGCGTGCCATCGCGAAAAATCCGACCTACACCTACGATCCGAAGTTCGGTTTCAAGGGCGTGAAGGCCACGAAGCCCTTCGAGGTGCCGCCGGGGCCGAACGGACCCGTGGGCGCGGTCTGGATCGACCTGACGGCTGAAACGTACGGTATTCACGGAACCGCGGAGCCGGGCCGCATCGGCAAATCCTTCTCCCATGGCTGCGTGCGGCTTACCAACTGGGACGCGCTGGACCTTGCTGCGATGGTAGCGAAGGGCACGCAAGTGGACTTTATCGGAGCGGACGGAGAACCGGTAAGCGTTGCAGCAGCACCGAATGCTAAAAGATCGCGACGCGCCGCATCGCGCTGACAATTGTCAAACTAACTCGCTGATACCGTACTGAACTCCGGAGAATTCTAACCGGAGTTTGCGGGGGATACACAAGGCGCTTGACATCTTTGTGACTGAGTCCGCTGATCCAAAGTTGGGGTGTGGCTTAATTCTTCACACTCCTGCGACGGGGCAATGACGTGGGGTCCAATCCAGCAAAGCGGGGTTGTCGATCTGCGTGGAGGTGGGAATGGGCAAGTCAACGCGCTCCAATGGCGCATCCAAAAGCGCGACCGGGGTCATCGAAGCCAAACCTGCAACTGCCAAAACTGCCAAGTCCAAACCTGCCGGAAAAAAACCCGCCGGAACCGTCGCAGTGACCGCGGCTGGTGAGGCGAACGGTGCGGCGAACTCTGTCAGGTCCCGCACCGCCGTGGCCAAGTCCACCTCGAAATCCGTCATTCCTCCCAAGACTGCTCTCGCGAAGCTGCGGCGGGCCAGCGCCGTGAAGGCGAGGGCCGCTTTGGCGTCCGCTTCGCATACTGTCCCGGAGGCGGCGCAGGTGGTGAAGCGTGCAATCGACGCGACGGATAAGGCCAGGCGCGCGGATGCGGTCGTGCGCCCGCTCCCTGCCGCCCTGCTGGCGCGCCCAACGCCGCGGCAGGTTCTCGCGAAGGTGAAAAGCAAAGCGCAGGCCGTGCCTAAGCGGGGCGTGCGGCTCTATGATCTCAGGGAGAACCATTGCCGCTGGGTGCTGGACAGGGACGGGCACGAGCCGGCCTTCTGCGGCGCGCCGCGGGTCGGCTCATCCTCGTGGTGCGCAGCGCATCGCAAGATCGTCTATCCCCGCTCAGCCCCTCAGGATGGCCTGCCCGGAAACGGTAAGGCCGAACGCCCGGCCGGCTGAAGCATCTCGGCAGCTACGATTACGAGCGGGAACGCTTTACCGGGCTATCGTGCCGCTGCCGTGCATATCCTGGCCGGAAGGCGAGATGCCCTTGTGAACCGCCAGCAACGTTGCCTCCGCGAAGCGGAGATCGGCCGCGATCGCGACGCCCTCCAGGCCCACACCCACGTCGTGGCCATTGACCTGCGCCGCGAGCCGTCGGCTTCGCTGGCTGATTTCGCGGAGCTTGGCGGGATCGACGTCCAGATTGGGATGGCGATCCAGGACCTCGGGCACTGATATCCGATGGGTGCAGACGACGAGAAACTCGACCGTGCTGCCATGCAGGCCGAATGGGAGCGTCAGGCGCATATAGCGGTAATCCGCGCCGTTCCAACTGCCCGTGACCAGCCGGCACACAGGTTGCCGCTCGTCCACCGCCTCCTGGTAGTGCGAACGGACCAGATCGCCGAAAGCCTTGTCTTCGTATTCGGCCGTCGTGAGGCCCGTCATGTCGCGCGCGTCAGGATTGGTGACGTTGGCGCCGTAATGCAGGAAGCGAAATAGCCCCGGCCCCTCGACCCGCAGAAGGTGAACGCGGCCAGGTTCGACGAGAACCAGCCGGGGATCGAGATCGGAAAGCGAAGGCAACGCGTCCACCTGAAGCTTCCGCCAGTATTCAGCCAGGCGGGAAAGCGCTGGAACAGGGATCGATTCCAGGGAGACGCGATCGGCTTTATCAAGGTTGAACAAATATCGCCCCATGATTAACCGAATGAAACAGTCCACCGGCGGCGTCCGTGGTGGACAGCCGGTGAACTGCCGGGGGACGACGTCTCAGCACCCTAGCACATTTGTACGAGACCGGACGAAAAAACGAGCGGATTATTCCCCGCTCGTTCCTATTGCCGCCAAGTTTCAGCCTCGTCAGTGCGTCAGTTGCAGACCTGTACCCGCCTGAGATGCGTGTAACCCCACGCGTCATAAACGCGGCGGGTGGTCCAATAGCATGCTGGCCCGTAATACGCGCCCGGACGGTAGTAGACGGGCGCGCCATACGCGGGATAACCGTAGCCACCCCCGTAATAGGGGCTGCTGCCCGCAGCGACCGCGCCGAGGGCGAGGCCGCCGATCAGGCCAGCCGCCACCGCGGGTCCTGCATTGTAGCCGCGGCGGTAGCCACCGTAGTAGCCGTAGCGGGGACCGTAACCGTAGCGAGGACCGTAGCCGTAGCGCGGGCCTGCGACCATGCCGTTGCGCCAGGTGCCGGTGCTTGCGCCTGCCTGGGCTGTGGTGACCGAAGTCGGAACTGCTACCATGACCATGGACGCCAGACCGGCGGTGACCATGATGTTCCGGGCCGAAGACCGGATGGACATTTCACTCTCCTGCTCAACGCGCAGCTTGCGCTCTCATATCAACGCGGAATCGATCCGCATCGTTCCACCCGATGAAGAACGCATCCTGCGGCGCGATTAGGGAGAAATATGAGCGAAACAAAGACGGTTGAATAGAGGAGTTCAACCGGCACGCTCACCCATAGCCGCCAATAATGGGCAGGATTTCGCCGGTGATGTAGCTGGAGCAGGACGGCGCAGCCAAGAATACGTAGGCCGGTGCGATCTCCTCGGGCTGGGCCGGGCGCTTCATCGGGGTCGAGCCTCCGAACCTGGCGACGTCATCGCCCTGCCGGTCGGCGGGGTTGAGCGGCGTCCAGACCGGGCCGGGCGCTACCACGTTGACGCGAATTCCCCGGTCGATGAGGTTGCCGGCCAACGAGCGCGCGAATGCGTGGATTCCTCCCTTCGTCATCGAGTAGTCGAGCAGTTCCTTGCTGCCCCTTATGCCGGTGACCGAACCGGTCATCAGGATCGCGCTGCCCTGTCCCAGATGCGGGACCGAGGCCTTCACCATGTTGAAATAGCCGTAAAGGTTGGTCTTCAGCGTACGGTCGAACTGGGCGTCACTGACGTCCTCGATGCGCTCGACATGCTGCTGGAACGCAGCGTTGTTGACGAGAATATCGAGCTTTCCGAAGGTCTTGACGGCTTTCTCTACAGCGTCGCGGCAATAACCGGGATCGGAGACATCGCCCGGCAGGAGGAGGCAGCGTGCTCCCTCGCTCTCGACCGCCCTTCGTGTCTCCTCGGCATCCTCGTGCTCGTCGAGATAAGCGACCGCGACATCGGCGCCCTCCCTCGCAAACAGCACGGCAACGGCGCGGCCTATGCCGGAATCCGCGCCCGTCACCAGCGCCGCCATACCCTCGAGCTTCCCGGAGCCTTTGTAGCCGGGCGCCTCGTACATGGGGCGGGGGTCAAGCCGGGATTCGAGGCCGGGCTTTGCCTGGTGCTGCTCGGGCAGGGGGCTGGCCGGGTATTCCCGCTGGCCCGCCTGGACGGGTTTCTTTTCAGAGCCGCCGTTCTGGCCGGACTTCTGGCTGGACTTGGCTTCAGCCTCGCGCTGGATGTCGCGCCCCGCCTCGGCCGTTCGTGAGGCCGCTTGCGAATGCCCGGTACGATGTTGCTGCTCGTTCTCGCCCATCCTGCACTCCTCGATCACCGGCGAGTGAGCGGGCGCGGCTCATCGAGACACCGCGCCCGCAAGGAACAATGATTCAGCAGGCCTCAGGACCCACTGACTCCCTTTGTGCTCTCGGACGAGGACGACGACGATCCCGTTCCGGAATAGCTGCCGCTGGTCGAGCCGGTAGAGGAGCCGGACGAACCATTGGAACTGGACGATCCAAAGATCGAACTGCCGGTCGAACCAGTCGAACTCGTCCCGCTGCCGGATCGCTCCGTCCGGGTTCCGCCCGTCGTGGAGCCGCTGGCCTGCGAACCACCCATCAGGCCCTGCCGGACCCGAAGGTTGTTCTGGACGTGATTGACGCCGGAGATGCGCTCCGCCAGGTCCTCGGCGCGCCGGCGGATCTCGCGGCGATCCACTGTGCCGGCAAGCGTGACTTCCCCGCTCGAGACGGTGACCTCGACCTCACTGGCGTCGATCATCGGATCGTCAGTCAGTCGATCGCAGATCTCCTCCCGAATGCGGTCGTCGGAGCGCGCATAGCCCTTCGGGCCGCGTCCGCGGTATTCACCCTGCTGGTCCATCCTGCGCCGGCGCTCGGCATCTTCGTCGCCGAACCAGGACGCAACCTCGTCCGAAGCGCGATCGAGGAATCCACGATCATCGCCGCCCCGGCCATAGTCACGATCCCGGTCGCCATAGCCCTGGCCGGTATAACCCTGGCCGGTATAGCCCTGTAGCCGGTGTAGCCTTGGCCCGTGTAGCCGCGCCCGCCTTCGTCGCGTCCATACCCGCCCCAGCCTTCGCCGCCCGTCCATGACGAGCCGCGCTCATAGCGGCCGCCGGACGAGCCGCCGCCATACGAGCCGCTTCGCTCGCCCATGCGGCCAAGGCCCATGCTGCCGCCGCGTCCATATCCGCGGCCATAGCCGTAGCCCGCTTCGCCTCCGCCAAAGGAGCTGCCGCGCTGGCCGCCGTAACCGCCCGGGCCGCCATAGCTTCCGCTACCGCCCATTCCGCTACCGCTGCCCATGCCGCCGCCGCGCCATTGGCCTGCGCTTCCGCCTTCGCCCATTCCGGAGCCGCGGCTGCCGGAGCCGTACTCGCTGCGCCCGCCTTCGCCGGTCCACATGCCGCGATCATCCTGGTCGCGATCGCCCCAACGATCGGAACGCTCGTCCCAGCGCTCACGGCCGCGGTTCTCACCGTAGCGGTTCTGGTCGTCTCTCCACCGGTCCTGGTTCGACATCGAAATGCCTCCCGTTCGTGTGTTCTGGTCCGGGTCTGATGGCCCGGCAGCCCCAGAAACGTCGCCCGGAAAGGTCGGTTCCGTTGCCATGGCGATCGCAGGGGAGGGGTGGCGCTTCCCTCTTCGACGCTGCTTTGTCAGGCAAGCGGCGCCTGATAACGATAGTCGCTGAATGCAGCATCCACCCCGCGAACACGGCAGGGAAACAGGCAGGGACACAGGCATGTCGACAGAGCAGGTCCGGATCGAGGATCGCGAGGGCGTGCGAACGGTCGTGATCGACCGGCCGGCGAAGAAGAACGCGCTGACATCGGACATGTATGCCGCGATGGGCCGGGCGTTCGCCGAAGCCGATGCAGATGACGCCATCGGCGCCGTGCTGCTGACCGGATCGGGCGGCATGTTTACGGCGGGCAACGATCTCAGGGACTTCCTCGACGCGCCGCCGCGTACGCCCGATGCTCCGGTACGCCGGTTCCTGGATGGCGTGGCCTTCTGCCGGAAACCCGTGGTGGCGGCTGTACCGGGAATTGCCGTCGGCGTGGGAACCACGATCCTTTTGCACTGCGACCTCGTCTATGCCTCGCCGGATGCGCGGTTCATGACGCCGTTCGTCAATCTGGGGCTCGTGCCCGAAGCCGGCAGCAGCATGCTTCTGCCCCGCCTCGTCGGGCATGCCCGTGCCTCGCGCCTCCTGCTCCTGGCTGAAGGCATCGATGCCGCCACGGCGCTCGACTGGGGCCTGTTGAGCGAAGTTGTTCCCGCCGATGAGCTCGAAGCCAAGGCCTGGGGCGCGGCTCGCGCGCTGGCGGCCAAGCCGAGGCGGGCGATGCTGGAATCCAAGCGCCTGATGCGGGCAGGGCAGGCCGACATCGCACAGACCATGCAGCGCGAGTTCGACGTGTTCGGCGAGATGCTTGCGACGCCCGAGGCGAAGGCGGCTTTCGCGGCGTTCCTGTCGCGGTAGCAGCCTCGTTAGCTTAGTAGATCCACTGCTCCGGCAGCCGGATCTCCACAGCATCGCCGGCCTTTACCGTGCCGGCCCGCTCGACCCAGGCCACCAGGCCGCGAAGTCGCCTGGCGACGTTGACGAAGTCGAGATCGAGATGGGCCCTGCCGGGGTGCTGGGCAGCGATCACGCGCCCCGGTCCACGGCACGGCACGTTCTGATCCTCCACGGCGACGACGGCATCGCCGGGGAAGAACAGGCGCGAGCCGCGCGGCAGCATCGACAGGCTTTCGATGCCGTCGACCACGAGGTTTGCGCCGAGCCACTCGGGCCTGACCTCGGGAATGTCGAGCGCGCGTGCGATCTCGGCCAGTTCCGCGGAGGACACAATCGAGACCTGGCGCGAATTGCGGATGGGCGTGCCGCGGGGATACCAGGGCACGCGGGCATCGGCGGCCCGCGCCATGCCGCGATGCCGCTCGATGGACAGGCCAGGCAGCACGAAGCCCTCCAGGTCCAGCCTCGCTTCGGGCACCGGGCGGGTGGGAAAGCCCTTGCCATCAGCGATCAGAAGGCCGGCCAGGCTGGCCGAGAGCTTGCGGGCTGGCTGGATGGCTCGTGGCATCGGCACTCCGCGCGCCCCTGCGCGGGGCTCAATGACTTATGGTCGAAGGCGAGTTTGGTCTGAGGCAAGTCTTGGTCTGAGGCTGTAGGGATCACTCGGACGCCGGGATATTGCAAGCCGCTTACGGCTCGCCATGCCCGCGGATCAAGGTGCTCGGCGCGTCGAACCGCGAACACCGTGCGGCGCAGGAAGGATTGGCCCGCGTCCGACGACCGAGGCGGGGAGGGGGCCCGACTCCCGCCTGGCATCTCCCGCTTCGCATCGACCATGGCATCGCAAGCTGGGTCATCGCAGCGTCCCTGTGCTATGCAACCTAGGCCAGCGACCGACCTCCCAGCCCCGAGAACCTTCAAATGCCCGCCCTTATCCGCGTCACAGGCCGCATCAGCCTCGACGAGCGCGAGCTCGACGAGAGCTTCGTGCGGGCATCCGGGCCGGGCGGGCAGAACGTGAACAAGGTCGAGACCGCCGTTCAACTGCGCTTCGATGCGCTGGCGTCGCCCTCGCTGCCGGACGACGTGAAGGAGCGCCTGAAGGGCATTGCAGGCAGCCGCATGACGCAGGACGGCGTGCTCATCATCCACGCGCAGAAATACCGTACGCAGGACCGCAACCGGCAGGACGCGCTCGAGCGGCTGTTGGACCTGATCCGCCAGGCGGCCATTCGACCGGTCATCCGCCGGGCGACGCGGCCGACCCTCGCTTCCAAGAAACGGCGGCTCGACACCAAGAGCAGGCGTTCCGGCATCAAGAAAATGCGGACGGACAAGCCTTCCGGCGACTAGAGCGGAAACCGGCCCGATTGCATCAGCTTATCCGCTCAGTGTCTTGACGTGGCATCGTCTTTCTCCGCCAACCGGTATCCAATCGGCGCGACGGTGATCTAAGTTCTGTCCGCGTCCCGGCTGATTGGAATAGTGTCGCGATGCGTTCTCGATCCTGCAGGAACCGACATGCTTCCCGATAGCCCCGATCTCGACCATTTGACCCAGGTGATATCGCATGCGACCGCGCCGGCCTTCCTGCTCGGCGCTGTCGCGGGATTCCTCTCGATCCTGGTTTCGCGCCTGGAACGCACGATCGACCGGCATCACGTGGTGCGCGCGGCGGCGCAAGGCTCGCCCGAGGCCGAAAAGATGGAGCGGCTCGTGCCCCTTCTGGCCAAGCGCGCCGAACTGCTGAACGATGCCATCTACCTGGCTGTCCTGAGCGCCCTGTGCACGGCCGCGCTCCTCATCGTGTCGTTCGGGCTGGCTTTCCTGGAAATCCAGCACACAAAAGGGCTGGCCGTGCTGTTCGTGGTGGCGCTTGTGCTGCTGATGGGCGCGCTCGTCCAATTCACCCGCGAGGTCCGGGTGTCCTTAAGAATTTCGCTGGAGTAGGGCGCTCCAACCTGCCTCGCCGGTCGCGCGTCAGCCCGCCACGAAATCGACCAGCAGCTTGACGTTCAGCGCGATGATGATCGTCGCGATCACAGCTGCGAGTAGCCGTCAGCCAGACCGGCGCGACGAGCGGCCCCATCTTCTTTCGCGCCGCCGTGAACATCACCAGCGGGACGATGGCGAAGGGAAGCTGCAGGCTCAGCACCACCTGGCTGAGGATCAGCAGCTTTGCCGTGCCGCTATCGCCGTAGATGATGGTCACCGCCGCCGCCGGAACGATGGCGACGAGCCGCGTGACCAGGCGGCGCAGCCAGGGCGGCAGTCGAAGGTCGAGAAAGCCTTCCATCACGATCTGGCCGGCCATCGTCGCCGTGACGGTCGAGTTCAGGCCGCAGCACAGCAGCGCGATCGCGAACAGGCTCGGTGCGATCGCGGAGCCGAGGAGGGGCGACAACAGGGCGTGGACCTTGTCGAGTTCCTCGACCCCGGTATTCCCCGTGCGATGGAACGTGGCCGCCGCCAGGATGAGAATGGACGCATTGATCGTGAGCGCGAACATCAGCGCGATCGTCGAATCGATAGTGGCGTATCGCACCGCCTCGCGCTTTTCGGTCGGCGTCTCGCCGAACGCCCGGGTCTGAACGATGCCCGAATGCAGGTAGAGATTATGGGGCATGACGGTCGCCCCGATGATGCCGAGCGAGAGATACAGCATGTCGGGGTTGGTCAGGATGTCGGTTGTCGGCGCGAAACCGCGGATCACCTGACCCCATTCCGGGCTGGCAAGCGCAATCTGGACGATGAAGCACACGGCGATCACGCCGAGCAGCGTGATGATGAACGCCTCGATCCAGCGGAAGCCCTTGTTCTGCAGCCAGAGGATCAGGAATACATCGAGCGCGGTGATGATCACGCCAATCTCGAGCGGTATTCCGAACAGGAGATTGAGGCCGATCGCAGTGCCGATGACTTCGGCGAGGTCGGTTGCGCAGATCGCGATTTCGGCCAGGAACCAGAGCGGCCAGGCGACGGCCCGGGGGTAGGCGTCCCGGCAGGCCTGCGCCAGATCGCGCCCGGTCGCGACCGCGAGGCGCGCACACAGGTGCTGGAGGATGATCGCCATGAAGTTGGAGAGCAGGGCGATGAAGAGCAGCGCGTAGCCAAACTTGGCACCGCCGGCGAGCGACGTGGCCCAGTTGCCCGGGTCCATATAGCCGACGGCGACGAGATAGCCGGGCCCGAGGAACGCGCCGAGCTTGCGCCAGACGGAGCCGTGGGACGCAACCGCGATCGTGCGATGCACGTCCGAGAGCGAAGGGTCGCCACGCTCGCGCCGCCAGTTCGACAGCGTACGTCCTGCGGCAAACTCATCCGCCCGCATGATGTTGGCTCCATCCCAGTTGCAATCTAGTCGCAAGTGCAAGAAGATTGTGCTGCAATTGATTTGCAAGTGCAACCCGTATTGAGTGTCGACCATGAGCAACTGGATCGAAGCGCAGTGCCGCGCCAAGGGAATGCGCCTGACGGGCCAGCGGCGGGTCATCGCCGGGGTTCTCGCCACGGCTGTCGACCATCCCGACGCAAACGAGCTCCATAAGCGCGTGGCCGAGCGCGATCCGCGCATTGCGGTGGCGACCGTGTACCGGACCGTGAAGCGCCTCGAGCAGGAAGGCATCATCGAGCGTCACGCGTTCCTGGATGGCCGCGCGCGCTATGAACCGGGCTCAAGCAAGCATCACGACCATCTCATCGATACGCAGACCGGTAAGGTGATCGAGTTCAGCAGCCCCGAGATCGAGCGCCTGCAGGCCGAGATCGCCGCACAGCTTGGCTACGAGCTCGTCGGCCATCGGCTGGAACTTTATGGTCGTCCCAAGCAAGTCCGCTGAGCGCGTCAATCCGCCGGGGGAAGCGAGGCTCGGAACTAGAAAGCCCGGCTGACCATCGGCTCCGCCGGGCAGTCTCGCGAGCCATGGGTCTCGCGCTCGATTCCTGATCCGGGCGAGCCGCCGGCGGGCGCGGGGCTTGTGCTCCCGTGGTATGCTTCACATAGGAGCTGCCGGATGCGCCCCTTGGAAATCCTGGTCAATGCGACGGCCCTGGCGTGCGGCTTGGGTGTGCTGGCATTCCTGACGATGCTCGTGGCCGTTTTCGAGTTCCTCGGCGTCTTCATAACCGGCGTCGTGGTCCTGCTGATCTCCTATACTGTGGAAATGGAGGACGGCTCGGCGATAGGCCACGCACAGAGCGCGAACCTTTTCGCGATGCAGCTCGGACAACCCAAGAGCCCGGAGGATTGGGCCGCGGCGCGAACCGAACGCCGCGAGAGACTGGACGTGCTCAAGATCTTCAAGCTGATGGGCGCAGTTCTTGTCGCCGTGGGTGGACTCGGCTTCTACCTGTTCCAACTGTGAGGGACAGCTCACTACGCATCCAGGCTCCATAGTCTAGGTTCCATAATATATCTTATGCGAATCGTGGATACACGGCTGCGGGACGGGTCCTGGATAGCTTCCTCTCCAAACAGCATGGAATGGCAACACTGCTCAGCGCTGCCGTCCGTCGCTGGCGCCTCGCCGCCAGGCGGCCTTAGAGGCTGACCCTGCTTTGGCCACGGCTGGCCTCAACTCCAGCACGTCTCCAGCGACACGGTTCAGGCCGATAACGGCCCAGGGCGTGGCCGAGGCCGTCAGGCCTTTCAGCAATGGCAACAGTGCTCAGCGATGCCGTCCGTCGCTGGCGCTGTCCGCTCCATAGGCCACAGAGAGAGACTGACCCTGCCGTGTCCCTGGCCGGCCTGAAACTACGCGCATCTCCAGCAGATCACAGTTCAGGCCGACGCCGGACCGCGCCCGCCTCACCCGTTCAGCACCATGCCGTCATAGGCCGGGATCACGTTCGCCGGCAGTTCCTTGCGCAGGCGCTCGTAGTCGAGGTCGGTGTGCAGGTTCGTGATCACGGCCCGCCGCGGCTTCATCCGCTCGATCCAGCCCAGCGCCTCCGACAGCGAGAGATGCGTGGGATGCGGCGTTGGGCGCAGCGCGTCGATGATCCAGAGGTCGAGGTCCTCGAGCGCCGGCACGCTCTCGTCGCGGAATGGCATTCACGTCAGGCGTGTACGCGACGTCGCCGAAGCGGAAGCCGAGCGCGTCGCGTCTGCCGTGGTGGACGCGGAAGGGCTTCGCCGTGATCGCGCCGCCCGGCTCCGTCGACCGCGACGTCGTGGCCCAGCGTCGATGCGGTGCTCGACGCACGATGGGCGGATAGTCGCTTCCCGGCGGCGATTCGAAGCAGTAGCGAGAAACGGTTCGCGACGAGCTCGGACGTGTCCTCGTCCATGTACACCGGCAGCACGCGGCGCATGTGGATCGCCAGCGGCCGCAGATCGTCGATGCCGTGCGTGTGGTCGGCGTGGTCGTGGGTGTAGAGCACGCGCGTCGAGCCGCGTCACGTCCGCGCCGAGGAGCTGGTCGCGCAGGTCGGGCGTCGTGTCGACCAGCAACGCGTCGTGCGGCCATCCGGCCCCTCGCGTCTCGACCAGGATCGAGCAGCGGCGGCGGCGGTTGCGCGGATTTGTCGGGGTCGCAGGCGCCCCAGCCGCTGCCGACGCGCGGCACGCCGCCCGAGGAGCCGCAGCCGAGGATCGTGAAGGTCAGGCTCACGCAGCCGCCCCTCGGCCGGCACGAGCCGGCGCCTTGGCGAACAGCGCGAAAGAAATTGTCGCGTCGTCACGTCCGCCATCGTCGCCCGCGCGATGCCCTTCACGGCGGCCAGAACCTTCATTCGTTTCAGCGACATAGGCCGGTTCGTTGCGCTTGCCCCTGAAGCGGCTGCGGCGCGAGGTAGGGCGCATCCGTCTCGACGAGCAGCCGGTCGAGCGGCACCGCCGCCGCGATGGCGCGGATGTCGTCGCGAGCGCTTGAAGGTGAGGATGCCGGAGAACGACACGTAGAGCCCGAGCTCGACGCCGACCCGCGCCAGCTCCGCGCCCGGACGAGAAGCAGTGGAGCACGGCCTTGAAGGCGCCCTTCCCCATCTCGTCGCGTCAGGATGCGCGATCATGTCGTCGTCGGCGTCGCGGGCGTGGATGACCAGCGGCAGTCCGGTCTCGCGCGCCGCGGCGATGTGGGTGCGGAACACGCGCTGCGACACGTCGCGCGGGCTGTAGTCGTAGTGGTAGTCGAGCCCGGCCTCGCCGATGCCCACGCAGCGCGGATGGCGCGACAGTTCGACATAGCTCTTCCACCGCCACGTCCGGCTCCTCCGCGGCGTTGTGCGGATGCGTGCCGACCGTGCAGCAGCACATCGGGATAGGCGCTCGGCCATGCGCCGCGATCGCGTCGAACTCGCGCGACGCGCGTCGAGATCGTCAGCATCGCGCCCACGCCCGCGGCCGCGCGCGCGCGCGCGATCACGGCGTCGCGCTCAGGCGCGAAATCGGGGAAATCGAGGTGGCAGTGGCTGTCGACGAGCATAGGGACGCGACTATCTTTGTGGAGCTGCGTTCAGGAACTCGCGGCCGTCTTGCTCAGGTTCCACATAGCGCGGGAAGATCGGGCGAGGGCGCGGGCAGCACGCTGTCCGGCCGCGATGCGATGCCGCCTGCCCCACATGCGGCGAAGCGTCGCGCGCGGTCCGGCGCGACGCCAAGCAGGTCGAGCAGCTTGCCGGCGGCGCGCGGCATCACGGGCTGGGACCATGATGGCGACGGCGCGCAGCACCTCGGCCGTGACGTAGAGCACCGTCGCGAAGCGCTCCGGATCGGTCTTGCGCTTCACCCAGGGCTCCTCGGAGGCGAAGTAGCGGTTGGCGTCGCCCACCACGCGCCAGATCTCGGCGAGCATGGTGTGCAGGGCGAAATCCTCCATCGCCGCGCGCGCCTTGTCCGGCAGGCGCGTCCGCCGCCGCCAGCATCGCGCTGGTCGGCCGGCGAGAACGCGGCCGGGCGCCGGCACGACGCCGCTCGAGGTTCTTGGCGATCATCGACAGCGAGCGCTGCGCGAGATTGCCGAGGTCGTTGGCGAGATCGGCGTTGATGCGGTTGACGATCGCCTCGTGCGAGTAGTTGCCGTCCTGCCCGAACGGCACCTCGCGCAGGAAGAAATAGCGCAGCTGGTCGACGCCGTAATGCTCGGCGAGCGTGAACGGGTCGATCACGTTGCCGACCGACTTCGACATCTTCTCCCCGCGGTTGAACAGGAAGCCGTGGCCGAAGACGCGCTTGGGCAGCGGCCAGCCGCGCCGACATCAGGAAGGCCGGCCAGTACACCGTGTGGAAGCGGACGATGTCCTTGCCGATGATGTGGACGTCGGCCGGCCAGAACTTGGCGCGCGGGCGCGGCATCGTCGGGATAGCCCGTCGCGGTGACGTAGTTCGTCAGCGCGTCGACCCAGACATACATCGACGTGCTTCGGGTTGCCCGGCACCGGGATGCCCCAGTCGAAGGCCGTGCGGCTGACCGAGAGGTCCTTCAGGCCGGAGCGCACGAAGCTCAGCGATCTCGTTGCGGCGCTCCTCGGGCCGGATGAAGTCGGGCTGGCTCTCGTAGAGCGCCAGCAGCCGGTCCTGGTAGGCGGAGAGCCGGAAGAAGTAGCTCTCCTCCTCCACCCACTCCACCGGCGTGCCGGTGGGGCCGCGGCGGACGCCGTCGCCGCCGACCACGGTCTCGTCCTCGGCGTAATAGGCCTCGTCGCGCACGGAGTACCAGCCGGAATAGGCTGTCGAGGTAGATGTCGCCCGCCGCCTCCATCCGCCGCCAGATCTCCTGCGCAGGTCGCGTAGTGCCGCGCCTCGGTCGTGCGGATGAAATCGTCGTTGCGAGGCGTCGAGCGCGGCGGCCCATGCGCGCGGAACACGGCCGGCGTTGCGGTCGGCGAGCTCGCGCGACGGGCATGCCTTCGCTGCGCGGCCGTCTGCAGCATCTTCTGGCCGTGCTCGTCCGTGCCGGTGAGGAAGAACACGTCGTAGCCGTCCAGCCGCTTGAAGCGGGCGATGGCGTCGGTCGCGATCAGCTCGTAGGCATGCCCGATATGGGGCGCGCCGTTGGGATAGGAGATCGCCGTGGTGATGTAGAATGTGGGCTTTTCGGCCATGACCGCCTCGCGAGCCAGACCGAACCTCAGCCGGCGCGCGAAGCGCGCAGCGCGTCGGAGAGGTCGGTGAAAAGGGTCAAAACCAGCGCCCGGCGGTCGAGATTATAGCTGTCCGTCTCCCGGACCGAGCGCGCGATCTTGTCCCATACCTCCGCGAGGGGTGCAAGGCGGCGCCGCCCCCTCGCCCGGCCATGCGCCTGGGTCTGCTCGGACAGCCAGGCGAAGATCGTCTCGACCGCCGTCTCGAACGCCGCGTCGTTGGCGCGTGCCGGCCAGCCCCTCGGCGATGGCGTGCAGGTCCGTCCAGTCGATCGCGGGAAGGCGGTCCAGCGTCGCGCGGATGTGCTCGACGATGGCGAGCGTGCCCTCGTCGAGGACCTTGAACGCGCCGCGCACCGAGCCGCCGGCCAGCGCGCCGCCGCGCGCTGCACGCGTTCCGGGATCGAGCTCGCCGGGCGCGACGGCCTGCACGCGCGCGCACGACATCGGCAGCCGGCAGCGTGCGGAAGCGCAGCATCCGGCAGCGCGAGCGGATGGTCGGCAGCAGGCGGCCGGGCATGTGCGACACGATGAGGAACAGGCAGCGCGGCGGCGGTTCCTCGACGATCTTCAGCAGGGCGTTGGCGCCGTAGACGTTGAGATCCTCGGCGCTGTCGACGATGCAGACGCGCCAGCCGCCCTCCCCGGCCGTGGTCCCGAAGAAGCTGGACCGCCTTGCGGGCGAGCTCGACCGGGATCACCGTCGGCATGCGTCTTCTTCTCGGCGTTCCATTGCCGCCGCAGCACGAAGAGGCCGGTATGCGACTGCGCCGCGACCTTGCGCGCGGCGCGGGTGCGTCGGCGGGCACCGACGAGGTCGCTGGCGCCTGCTGCACCTCGGCAGAGCGCGGGTCGGGGTGGGCCAGCACGAAGCGCGCGGCGCGGTAGGCGAAGGTCGCCTTGCCGATGCCCTCGGGCCCGCCGAGGATCCAGGCATGCGGGAAAGCGGCCGCCGCGATAGGCGTCGAGGAATGCCGCCTCGGCCGCGTCCTGGCCGAACAGCGCCTGCGTCTCGCGCGGATGCGGCGACGCCTTCGAGCCGGTCGGCTTCCGGGATGTCGTCGTCTCAGCCACGCGCCGACCTCCAGGCTGCGCCGGCTCCAGCAGGCAGGCGCTCGACACGACCGCGCCAGATCGCGTCGGCCACCGCGTCCTCGCGTGCCGCGTCGCGTCGATCACGGCGCAGCGCTGCCGGCTCGCGCCGCGGCGATGGCGCAGGAAGGCCTCGCGCAGCGTCTCGTGGAAGGCGAGCGCCTCGCGTCTCGAACCGGTCGACGCTCGCCGGCGACCCGCGCCGCGCGGCGGCGCGCGCCATGCCCTCCTCGGGCGGGAGATCGAGGATGAGGGTCAGGTCGGGCCTGGTCTCGCCCACGACGATGCGCTCCAGCGCGTTCGATGACGCGCGGCATCGAGCCCGCCGGCCGCGCCCTGGTAGGCGCGCGTCGAATCGGCGAAGCGGTCGCAGACCACCCACTCGCCGCGCGCCAGCGCCGGGCGGATGGTCGCGGCGAGATGGTCGGCCCGCGCCGCGGAGAACAGCAGCGCCTCGGCCAGCGGCGCCCGAGGCGCGCCGCCGTGCCCGACAGGATCAGCGCGCGGATCTCCTCGGCCCGCGGCGAGCCGCCCGGCTCGCGCGTGGCGACGGCGCGCGATGCCGCGCTCCTCCAGCCGCTCCACGAGGCGGCGGACCTGCGTGGACTTGCCGGCCCCCTCCCCGCCCTCGAGCGTGATGAAGCGGCCCGGCCGGCCGGTCGGTCATGATCCCGGACTTCTGGAACTTGCTGCGCACGAAGCCGATGACGAGCTCGCTCGCGGCGTCGAAGGCGCGCTTGGTGAGCTCGCCCTGGCTGCGGCGTCCTCGTCGGCATAGAGCGGCAAGTCGAGCACCTGGACGTCGCCGCGCTGGATCCGCAGCCTGCCGACCTGCGCGCCGGCCGGCGACGGGCGGCGCGCAGCGGGCCCTGGTAGACGATCTTGCCGACCAGCGCGCTCGTTGCTGCCGCGCGGCACGAGGATGCGCACCGGCCCCTTGGCGACGAGATCCACGGAGGCGGGCTCGCCGCCGAACACCTTGGCCTCGCCGATGACGGCGCCGGCCGGGAAAACCTCCTTCACCTCGAAGGAGCGGAAGCCCCAGTTGCAGGATGCGGCGGGCCTCCTCGGCCCGGTCCTTCGCGGTCTTCGAGCCCGTTGACGACGACGATGAGGCGCTGGCCGTTCTGCACGGCCGAGCCGACGAGCGCCGAACCCGGATTCGCCGATATTGCCGGTCTTCAGCCCGTCGGCCCCGATGTCCATGTCAGCAGCGGATTGCGGTTCTGCTGCTTGATCTTGTTCCAGGTGAATTCGCGTCACCGCGAAATACTTGTAGAGGTCCGGATAGGTCTTGATGATGTGGTTGGCCAGCAGCGCCGAGCTCGCGCGCCGTCACCTTCTGGTCGGGATCGGGCATGCCGGTGGCGTTGGCGAAGGTCGACTTCGTGCAGCCCGAGTTCGCGGGCCCGCGCCGTCATGCGCGTGGCGAACGCGCCCTCGCTGCCCGCGAGGCCCTCGGCCACGGCGATGGCCGCGTCGTTGCCCGACATGACGGTGATGCCCTGGATGAGGTCGGACACCTTCACCTTGCTGTTCAGCACGGCGAACATGGAGGAGCCGCCGGACGGCCCGCCTCCCCGGCGCCACGCGCTCTCGGAGATCAGGAACTCGTCGTCCAGCCTGACCTTGCCCTTGCTGCGATCTCGTGGAACAGCAGCTCGATGGTCATCAGCTTGGCCATGCTGGCCGGGACCATCAGCTCGTCCGCGGCCTTCTCGTAGAGGACGGCGCCGGTGTCGGAATCCATCAAGATGGCGTAGGGCGCGGTGGTCTGGAAGCCCTGCTGCTGCGCGCGCACCGGGCCGCCCGAGGACGAGCAGGCAGAGCGCCACCAACGCCAGCATGCACAGCCGCTGACGACGCCGCGGCGAAGGCGAATCGGTCTTGAAGGCTCGACACATCAAGGAAAGCCCGCTCATTGCGGGTTGAACATGCTGGCACGCGCGCGCCGGAATGCAACGGGCTCGTTACCCGCCAGCGCGCCTGCTCAGAAGGTCGCGGTGGTCCGGCCCTTGAGCGGCACGAAGTTCTGCTCGATCAGAGGCGCCATCGGGTCCGACTTGCGGAAGGTCTGCGCGACGCTCAGGCTCGGGCGCGGCGAAGAACAGGCCGGCCGTCTGCGAGCCGGAGCTGCGCAAGCCGTGCGCGGGATCGGCATCGGGGCGACGGGCATCGGCGCGACGCCGGGCACGGCGCCATGCCGGCGCGAGGCGAGCGGCCGGGGGCTCGTGACCCTGAGATCGAACGGACGGTCCGGCGGAAGCGGAACGCCGGGAGCCGGCTTGCCGACGCTGAGTGCCGGAGCGGCAGGCGCAGCCACCGCTGCGACCGCGGGAGCGGCGACCGGGGCAGGAACGGCTGCCGGCGCGGATGACAATGAGGGCCAGCGGGCGGACGATGCTGCCGCCTGCTCGGCAGGCTGCTGGATCGGCGTCACGCGGGCCGACGCGACCGGCGTGATATCGTCAGCCGAGGCGACGTACGTGGTGTCGCCGCGCACGCGGGCCGGAGCGCCGTCCGTCCGCAGCGTCGCGTAGAGCTTCTCGTCGTCGCTGCCGGACGTCGAGGCGCGGCCGATATAGTCGACGCGCACCCGGGCCGTGCCCGCCTGCTTGAAGGACAGCGCCTCGGCGACCCGCTCGGACACGTCCACCAGGCGGTTGCCGTGATAGGGACCGCGATCGTTGACGCGAGCGATGATCGAACGGCCATTCCCGGTATTGGTCACGCGGACATAGCTCGGAAGCGGCATGGTGGGGTGCGCGACGGTGATCGACATCTTGTCGAACACTTCGCCATTGGCGGTCATGCGCCCGTGGAACGACGGTCCATACCAGGACGCGAGGCCGACGGCCGAATAATTCGAGGACATTTCGCGCGGCGTATAAAGGCGGCCCGCGACGACATAGGGCTTGCCGACCATGGCGCGGCCGCCGCCCTTGGGCACGTCCTCGCCGTCGGCGACCATCTTCGGGCTGGCCGCGACGCCATATTTCGGATCGATGCCGCCGCCCCGCGATCCCACCTTCTGGGAACCGCAATTGGCGACAAGAAGGCCAGTCGCGACCGCAAGTGCGATTCGAGGAGCTTTCCCGGAGAACAGATTGAACGATTGGACAGAAACGGAGGAGCGAGTCGGACGGGGTTACGGACGCAGTCCAATCCGCGCTTCGTTTCGCCTGCATCGTCTTGCCCCCAACGCCGCTCCATTCCGCGCGACGCGAACGGTTGCGCCCCGTGGGGCGCGCGTGTCTCGCTGGTAACGAGTCTAATTCTTTACCGGAGCACACTGAACGGATTGTTAAAGCGACTGAGGCGGCGGCGCAAGCTTGGACTTAACGCGAGGTCAGTTGCCGATCCTGGCGACGCCCGAAGCGCCGTCGTCCCTGAACCAGGCGACCGCGTCGACCGAACCGGCGCGCGAAAGCGTGAAGCAGAACGTCTTGCCGTCGTACCAGCTCGTCCATTTCTGGCAGAGCCGGTTGCCCTCGACCCACCAGCGCCCGGAATTGCTGGGACGCAGGAACCGCCCGAGACCGGCCGCCTCCCCGCTTCCGTCAACGCGGCCGTCTGGCCTGTAAAAAAGCGGGATTTCGCCTCCGAGCGGAACCGACAGATAGATCCGCTTGCCCGATACCGCCTTGCGAATCTCTTCGCCGCCCAGCTTGCCGTCCGGCGTATTCGCGTATGCAGAACCGGCGATCATCATGCTCGCCAGGACCAGATATCGAACCATGCAAAGCCTCCGCGCGTGTCTCAACCCGGCCGCTACAGTCATCGTGCGCCGTACTCGCTCAGCGACGTACGCGTTTGGCGTCGTGTGCGGATCACTGCCGTTCCGGCCCGGTCTAGTTGAACAGGTAGTCCTGTACGGGAACGCAGGTATAGCCGACGAAGCACTGCGCCTTGTCGCGCGTGCGCAGCCAGGCCGGCTTGGTGGTGTCGAATGTCGGGCAGAACCTGGTATCGGCGACGAACCGGTCATAAATGAACTGGCCCGTGCCTATCACGACCGCGCCCTGCGACTTTACGAGGCCGCTCGCCTGAGCGCACGTCATCGCCAGCGAGTCCGGCCGAGCCTGGGCCAGCGCACCCGGAATGCCGAGGAGCGAGGCAACAACGAAAAAGGCTAACCGCTTGGCCATTGACGCTTCGCTCCGATTGCAACGTTCCATGACCATCCTAGTAGCTTACGGCCCGCGCGCGGTCCACGGGCGCAGGACGCGGCTGGCGGTCGCGGAAGTTTTGCAGGCCGCCGCGCCAACGATGCCCCCCTCCGCGGGGACGGATCACCCGCCCTTGAAGCTGCATCCCCGAGCGTCTAGAAGGAGTTCGTTCCGCATGTGCGTCATGCGCAGCGTTCGTTCCGAAGCGTTCGCTCCGGAAGGGTGGCCGAGTGGTTTAAGGCAGCGGTCTTGAAAACCGCCGTGGGTGAAAGCCCACCGTGGGTTCGAATCCCACCCCTTCCGCCAATTCTAATGAGAATGGTTCCAGCCGGTCACTTCCTGATCAGCCCGTCACGAAAAGCGATCGCCTCAAGCTCCACCCTGACGGCATCCATGACGGGGACCACCGGTCGCACCTCGAAGACAAAGGACGGCAACATCGAGCAGAATTTATGCACGGCCAAGGGGTCGTCGCAGTCGAGCATCATATACCCGCCCCAATCGCCAACGCGGATTACAAACAGTTCGATCTTGAAATTGTCAGGCGCTTTCCATTGCGTGAAGACCTCGAGAATCCGCTTTTGAGCATTTTCGTATTCGATCGCAGAGCCCTGGGACCGCTCATTCCAGGTGATCATGTATTTGCTCGACATTTGCATTCTCCATCCGAGATTGACGGACAGCCCCATGGCGATCCGGTCGGGGGATTGCAGACATCACGACCGCTGAATCCGCATCGGAGAAGCAGCGGGAGCGCTCGCGAAACGAGTCTCGCGAACGCTACGACATGATCGTGCGCGCGGCGGAGCGGCTTACTTCAGCGCCAGAACGACGGGACCGGATACGGGGTCAGTAAGTCCCAGTCCGCCGCCGAGGTCTTCCAGGCAATCGCGAAACGTGTCCAGTGTGGCGATCATCTGCGGACGCGCCTTCGCCAAAGCGTCCATGTCGTTCCACTCGGCAATGATGCAGTAGGTCTGGTCGCCGGTCTTGATCAGGTTGATATGGCGACGTCCGGGCTAATCCCTGTCGACCTTCTCGTGCGCGGCGAGAAACTCCCGATCCCGACCGGCCTTGACCCGGAAACGTACAGCGTTGAACGCGGTCATCAGAACCTCCGTCCCAACAGGCTTACGACGGGAGCTAGAGTGCGCCCGTTCACAGCGGAACACAATCGAGCCAGCCCGCGCGTCAAGCAGCCATCCTGGCTCCTACCCTCACAACCGGCATGTCGTGCTGCACGCCTCGAAGCCGCGCGGTTTGAGGCTCAACCTCAAAGCCTGCCAGGTCCTCGCGGACGCCCGTCGCGTCATAGACGTCCTGACTGACAAAAATCTCGTCGGCATCAGCCAGGTTTTGCACACGCGCGGCGATGTTCACCGTCTGCCCGAAATAATCGAGCCGGTCGTTCAACGTCACGGCGATCGCCGCGCCCCTGTGAACGCCGATCTTCAGGATCATTGCCTTGTCGAGCTTGTGCTCGTTGAAAGCGGCGATCTCGCTTCGCATGTCCAATGCTGCCTGCACGGCGTCGGCGGGCGTGAGGAAGGCCGCCATGACGGCGTCGCCGATGGTCTTGATGATTGCACCGTGGTGGCGGACGGTCACATGGATGAGCCGGTCGAAATGCTCCTGGACGAGTGCGAAGGCATCGAGGTCACCGACGCGCTCATAAAGCGCGGTGGAGCCCTTCAGGTCGGTAAAAAGTAGCGTGACGTCCTTCACGCCGATCCCCTCGCGGCCGCGGATGACCTCGGAACGGAAAAGGTCACGGAACGTCTGGGTGGTCAGAAGTTGCTTGCCTGAGAGGAAGGGCGCGAAGTGGAGCGGTGGTGGCCGCGTGACGCCCGGCGGCAATTGCATGACGCCGAAGGCGAAGCGCGTTGTGGCGGCGTTTGTGAGTTCGAAGGTCACTTTGCCCGGCGCCAGCGTGCCCCCCTCCGGCGTGCAGGAATCGGTGTCGCAGCGGATCTGAACCCGCTGCTCGGCGGGGGGCAGCGAGGGATCGACACTGAACACGAACCCGGCGTCGCCGTCGAAGCTGCTGCCCCGAAGCGCACCTGCTTCGGCCATGACCTCCATCGTCACCGTCTCATTGGGATCGAGATAAGCCAGCCCACGGCCAAGCATCTGCTTGATGCTGACGAAGGATCTCCCGTCCGGGATCAACCCTTCCTCGGCCATGCGAAAGCGGAACGTGTAGTCCTCAACCGAAAGTGTCTCCGGATCATGGTAGGAGATCCGGCGAACGGCCGGATGGACCGTGAAGGTCACCGCGATCATGTCATCGAGAGCCGCAACGAAATCGACCCGGCAATTGGTGCACCGGCAATGGCTCTCCAGCTTTTTGAGCGCGCGAAAGCTGCTGATGACGCAGCTGCAGACAGGGCACAGCAAGTTCCAGTTCATCTCGAAGAGGCCGTGTGCGGCGGAGTACAGGAAAAGGTCGATGCTTTCTGCGGGTTCGACCCCCTTCTCAGCAGCGAAGGTCAGGGGGTTGATGCGCAAAAGGGCTGCATCATCCGCCGAGCGGATGTGGTTTTCGAGCTTGGACACGAGCCGCGGACTCCAGGCCCGCGATGCCTCAAGGGCGGTCAGGCGCTGTTCAAAAACCTTCTCGTTCACCACTGCATCCCTCCCTCGGGTGGCAGATTTGAAGGTAATGGCGCAGAATATCCCGGGCGCCCGGTCCCGGGCACTGCGCCCAGGCTAGCACAATGAAGAGAATTGGGGTTACCGCCAAATCTAACGGTCGCTAAATCGCTCCACTCCGCACATGATGTGCGCGCGTGCCTGAAGCGTGGTCTTGAATGCGTGGTTTTGGCAAAGTGGTCTTGGAAACGGAGGGTGGCATGCTGCGAGCGTCCCTGGTGCTGGCAATTCTAATGGGCACCTTGTGTCTCTCGGGCTGCGGCAAGTGCGGCTTTGAGAACCCGTTCAAGGCCTGTTCGGACCGGACAGGCTGACGTCTCCCGCGTCCGCCATCGAGAGCAAGCCCCCGGCGGACATGAGATTGCAAGAAGACATTCCGAGCCCCGAAGCGCTTCCGCAGGGGCTACCCGCCTGCCGCGGCCATCCCGGCCTGTCGGGAATGACACCGCCGTGCTAGCCTTTTTCGGCCCTCGCGCGTGAGCATGCCATGCCCCAGAAGAGATCCATCATCTGCAAAGGCTGCTGGCAGCAAATGAATGTCCCCATCCCGCTGCACGGCGTGATGTCGCTGCCCTTCCGCGCGTTTGGCATCCGCCCCAGCCGGATGAACCCGAATACCTGCACGATCTGTGAACTGATGTTCACCAAGGTGATGCGAACCCGGAAGATCACCATTGATGCGACAATCATGTTCGCCGATCTGCGGGGCTATACGAGCCTCTCCCAGACGCTGTCTCCGGATGCGATGTCTGGCCTCCTGGACACATTCTATGACGAGTGTGCGAATGCGATCTGGGAGTTCGACGGCTTGCTCAACAAGACCATTGGCGATGCCGTGATGGCGGTCTTCAATTTCCCCATCAAGCATGAAGATCACGCGCGTCTCGCCGTCCTGGCGGCTCGGGAGCTGCAAAGACGGTGCACAGCGAAACGGGACGAGTTGGTCCACACGTTCGGCCTGACCGGGTCGGAACTGGGTGTTGGCATCGGCCTCCACACCGGTGAGCTCAGTTTCGGTGAATTTGGCCGGTCCCACCGCGACCTGACCGCTATCGGCAATGTCGTCAACCTTGCATCGCGCGCCCAGTCCGTGGCCGAAGCCGGCCAGATATTGGCAACCCATGCGGTCTATGAGCGCGCGCAACCTGAAATGGCGGAGGCCCGCCCCGAGACCTATCGTATCAAGGGGCTGGACACGTCGGTCGTGCTCTACGCGGCCTAGGCTCAAGGTCAAGCGCACCAGCGCCACTTCGCCTCACGCAGACTCCCCCGCAACTTTTTGCCAAATTGCCAGAGAGGCGATAACGCAGAGACATGAGTTGCCCGGCGCGGGTTCCGTGAATGCGCGCCGCAGGGCCGATGATTTCGCCGGCCAGGGTGCAGGCCGGCCGACCATAGGAGATGGACATGGACGCGAAGGCTGAAGAGACCGCGGGCAAGTGCCCTATGAAGGGCGGAAGCCGTGGCCGCAGGAACAGCGATTGGTTTCCGGACGCGCTCGACATCGAGGTGCTGCATCGCAATTCCAAGCTCTCCGACCCCATGGAGAAGGGATTTCGACTACGCCGCAGAGTTCAAGACGCTCGACCTCGATGCCGTGATCAAGGACCTGCATGCCCTGATGACGGATTTGCAGGATTGGTGGCCGGCCGACTTCGGCCACTATGGCGGGCTGATGGTCCGCCTCGCGTGGCACAGCGCGGGCACCTATCGCATCACGGACGGGCGCGGCGGAGCCGGAGCCGGCCAGCAGCGCTTCGCGCCGCTCAACTCCTGGCCGGACAACGCCAATCTCGACAAGGCCCGGCGGCTGCTCTGGCCGATCAAGCAGAAATATGGGCGCAAGCTCTCGTGGGCGGACCTCATGGTTCTCGCCGGCAACGTCGCGCTCGAGTCGATGGGGTTCAAGACATTCGGTTTCGCCGGTGGCCGGGCCGATGTCTGGGAACCCGAAGAGCTGTTCTGGGGACCGGAAGGCACCTGGCTGGGGGACGAGCGCTATAGCGGCGAACGCCAGCTCGCCGAACCGCTCGGCGCGGTGCAGATGGGCCTGATCTACGTGAACCCGGAAGGGCCGAACGGCGTACCCGATGCTGTCGCCGCGGCCAGGGACATTCGCGAGACGTTCCGTCGCATGGCGATGGACGACGAGGAGACGGTGGCGCTCATCGCCGGCGGCCACACCTTCGGCAAGACCCATGGCGCCGGCGACCCGTCGCTGGTCGGTCCGGCACCCGAGATGGGCGATATCGCCGACCAGGGGCTCGGCTGGAAGAGCAAGCATGGCGCAGGCGCCGGTGCGGATGCCATCACGGGCGGCCCGGAGGTGACCTGGTCCCAGACGCCGACCAAGTGGAGCAACTTCTACTTCGACAACCTGTTCAACTTCGAATGGGAGCTGACGAAGAGCCCGGCCGGCGCCTTGCAGTGGCAGGCCAAGGGCGCGGAGCCCTCGATTCCCGATGCCTTCGACCCGTCGAAGAAGCATGTTCCGACCATGCTCACCACCGACCTGTCGCTGCGCTTCGATCCGGCCTACGAGAAGATCTCGCGCCGCTTCCACGCCAATCCCGACCAGTTCGCCGACGCCTTCGCCCGCGCCTGGTTCAAGCTCACGCACCGCGACATGGGTCCGGTCGCGCGTTATATCGGGCCGCTCGTGCCGAAGGAGACGCTGATCTGGCAGGATCCGGTGCCTGCGGTCGATCATCCGCTGATCGACGATAGCGACGCCGAGGCGCTCAAGGACAAGATCCTTGCGTCCGGGCTTTCCACGTCGCAGCTCGTATCGGCCGCCTGGGCTTCCGCCTCGACCTACCGCCACTCCGACAAGCGCGGCGGGGCCAATGGCGCGCGCATCCGCCTGGCCCCCCAGAAGGACTGGGACGTCAACGAGCCGGCGCAGCTTCAGACCGTTCTGGAGAAGCTCGAAGCGATCCAGCACGCGTTCAACAGCAGCCAATCCGGCGGCAAGAAGGTATCGCTTGCCGACCTGATCGTTCTTGCCGGCGGCGCCGCCATCGAAAAGGCGGCGAAGGATGCCGGGTCCGTCGTGAAAGTGCCGTTCACGCCGGGCCGCACGGATGCCTCCCAGGAGCAGACGGACGTGCCGTCCTTCGCGCCGCTCGAGCCGCGGGCCGATGGCTTCCGCAACTATATCGGCAGCAAGCACCAGTACATGAAGCCCGAGGAAGCCTTGGTCGACCGGGCGCAGCTCCTGAACCTGACGGGCCCGGAAATGACCGTGCTGCTCGGCGGTCTCCGCGTTCTCGGCGCGAATGCGGGCGGCTCAAACCATGGCGTCTTCACCAAGACGCCCGGGCGGCTGACCAACGACTTCTTCGTCAACCTGCTCGACATGCGCACGCAGTGGGCGCCTGCGCCAGGCCAGGAGCAGGTCTACGAAGGGCGTGATCGCAAGACGAACGAACTGGTGTGGACGGGAACCCGCGTAGACCTGGTTTTCGGCTCGCATTCCCAGCTTCGTGCGTTCGCGGAAGTCTACGCCTGCGCGGATTCCCAGGAGAAGTTCGCGAAGGATTTCGTCGCCGCGTGGACGAAGGTGATGAACGCCGACCGCTTCGAGTTGGCGCGCCACTAGTCGGCAGCCAATCAATCGCAGACCATCGCCCTGGGCGGCCTCAGACGAGCGCTGCCCAGGGTTATTTAATCCTTTCAAGGACATGTCCGGGGCGCTCCCGCTCGTCTCCGCGGTTCCCATCCCAGGACGTTTCACGGCAACTTGATCTCGGATGCCCAGATTCAACACATAAATCGCGGTGTTGGGCTTGGATGGTCGGTTGCAAATGATCCTGCCAGCAATCATCGTCGCCGGACGATGCGCCGGGTTACGACATTGAACGTCGGACCGCGCTCGCTACGGGAGGATCGGAATGCGTTCTACAGTTCAGCTTGCCATTATCGCCTGCGTTGCTGGTTTTGCGGGCTCGGCCCATGCACAGCAGCCGCCGCCAGTCCAATTTCCCAACATGTCATTCTTCATCACGAGCAAGGCGGGAGCCGACGGCGCCAATCTGGGCGGGTTGGAAGGCGCCGACAAGATGTGCCAGGACCTCGCAACGGCGGCAGGCGCAGGCTCGAAGACGTGGCGCGCCTATCTGAGCCAGCAGGCGGTCGGCGGAAAGCCCGCCGTCAACGCGCGCGACCGCATCGGCAAGGGTCCGTGGGTGAACGCAGTCGGCATGCAGATCGCCGCCAATGTCGACGATCTGCACAATCCCGAGCGAAACAACATCACGGTCGAGTCAGGACTGACGGAAACCGCGCGCAAGATCCCGTCTCGCCCGATGGTGATCAATTATCATGACATCATGACGGGCAGCCTTGCCAACGGCACGGCCCCGCCGCCGGACAAGGATCTCACCTGCGGCAACTGGACCAAGAACGGCGATGGGTCCGCGATGCTGGGTCATTTCGATCGCATGGGCACGGGCGGGGAATCGTCATCCTGGAACGCCTCGCACCCCTCGGCCGGATGCAGTCCGGCGGCACTCCTGCGCACCGGCGGTAACGGCCTGCTCTACTGCTTCGCCGCGAACTGATCTCGCCGTCTCAGTAGCCGCACTTGAATACGACAGCGCCGTCCCAGGAAGGGCGGCGCTGTTGCATGTAGGAGACGTGCGCGCGTGGCGGGGAAACACGTGCGAATTGGCAGAGGGACGTGCCGCCGTCGCCTTAAGGACGCTTACCTTGTCCCTTGTTCGCTATCGTCTCCCTCAAGAAAGCGAGAACCTGCTGGCGGTGCCCGGCGGTTTCGGTGTGCCCGCTGGCGGGTTCGGCCAGAACCTTCAACGCGTCCAGCGCGCCTGAGCCGGCGTAGGCCGCGCGGACTTCGGCGATCGCCCGATTGAATGCCGGTTCGGGGGTCAGGGCGTCGCCCATGCCCACCCCGACAAACTGGGGACGCGGCGCAACGAGACCCGCGATGGCGCCGGTGGAGGTCTCGGCCAACAAGCCGGGCACCGTCATGTAGTGGCCATGGCGGTCGTGAACGCCGCTTTCGACCAGCATAGCGAGATCAGCCAGGCAGCACAGGTGAGCGACGGCTGCGATACGCGGGTCGACGGCTGCGAGGAAGTAGGCCAGCGTCGCACCCATCGACATTCCAAACGCGGCAATCCTGTCCGGGTCTATTTGCGGCCGCGATGCGAGCCAGCCAAGCGCGGCAGACAGGTCTCCCACCATGTCACCGAGCAGCGTGCGGCCGTACCAGGCGAGCCTCTTGGCGGTAGCTCCCTCGGCTTCGTGGGCGCGGCTGCCGAAGCAGCGCAGGTCGATGGCGAGGGTCACGTAACCTTCGCGCGCGAATACAGGACCGAGCGGACCGAGGAGCTGGGGCCTGCCCTCCGTCAGTTCGGCTGCGCCAAGTGCGTAGTCGCCGCCATGAGCGTGGATGTACAGGATAGCAGGCGCCGGGGACGCAAGCTCCGGCGGGTACGTCATGATCCCTCGCGCCGCAGCGCCGGAGGGCATGGTCATCTCCAGCGTCTCGTAGATCCAGCCGTCGTGCCGCTCCTTGGAAACGGATTGCGCGCTGGCGTCCGCAGCCGGCGGCAGCTTCAGCAGGCTCCGCAGGCGTTCGGCGCCATGCTCCGCAGCAATGCTCATCAGGCGCACAAGGGCATGTCTGGGCCTCGTTCAAAATTCAACGGCGGTGTCGATGGCAGGAAGCCACGATCCTGGCGGGACTTGCAATCGCGTTTCGCGGAAACGCGCGTTTCGTAGCGAGCTGTCACGGGCTCTTTCCGGACCGGGGTACGCACACGGGAATTCACTGGTACCTTGCATCACCTGAGCGGCTTTCGACAGCGCAACGTCGATCCTTGCGCGCTTGCGCTGGCTAAACGCAACGCGCGGCACCAGATAGCGGTCGAACGACGTACCGGCCCCAACGACCATTCGCACCCGGATCGAGCGCCGGGACGGGAGACTGACATGACGCAATTTCGCAGCCCGCAGCCCGGCGAAACCACTGATCACAGTGAGCCCAACCCCGCCATCGAAACGGTGATCGTACCCCGCGCGCGGGATCTCGGCGGTTTCGAGGTCCGCCGGGCCCTGCCCTCGGCGCAGCGACAGATGATCGGGCCGTTCATTTTCTGGGACCAGATGGGCCCGTCGGTGTTCCGGGCCGGCGAAGGCATCGACGTTCGCCCGCACCCCCATATCGGCCTGGCGACGGTCACCTATCTTTTCGAGGGTCAGATCCTTCATCGCGACAGCCTGGGCAGCCTGCAGGCCATCGATCCGGGCGAGGTGAACTGGATGACCGCGGGCAGCGGCATCGTTCATTCCGAGCGCACGGCGCCGGAAGTGCGGCTCTCGCCTGCTCCCCTGTTCGGAATCCAGTCGTGGATTGCATTGCCTGAACGATACGAAGAGACCGCGCCGGGCTTTGCGCATCATGCCGTATCCGAACTGCCGACCCTGGAGGCCGAGGGCAAGCATGTCAGGATGATCGCGGGCTCGATGTACGGGCTGACCGCGCCGGTGAAGACGCTTTCGGAGATGGTCTACGCCGACGTGACGTTGGAGCCGGGCGCCAAGCTGCCGATCCCGGCGGAGCATGAGGAGCGTGCGGTGTACGTCGCAAAGGGTGCGATCTCGGTCGGCGGAGACGTGTTCGGCGAAGCGCGGCTGCTGATCCTGAATCCAGGCGAGCCGGTGACGCTATCGGCGGTCAGCGGCGCCCGCGTCATGATATTCGGCGGGGAGCCGATGGAGGGCCCGCGCTATATCTGGTGGAACTTCGTGTCCCGGTCCAAGGAGCGCATCGAGCAGGCAAAGGCCGATTGGCGCGCAGGCCGCTTCCCCGACGTCCCCGGCGAGAGCGAGTTCATCCCGCTGCCGGACTAACCGGCACGCCGCCTGCGACGCGTCGGCTGCAGCCTAGGTCTACATTCGCAAGGGTTGCAGCGCCACGCGGGAAGCGCAACAAGTGGTTGCAGAATCGCAGGGGACCGCCAGCCATGGACGCTATCGTTACGCCGGGACAGCAGTCTCTGCGGGACTCCGCGTTGGCCCGGCGAACCCGCGTTTTCGACGGTGCGGATATGCCGAAGACCCTGCTGGGCTTCGTGCGGAAGGTAAGCCTCAAGCACCAGATCGCGCTTTCCGTTCTCTCGATCCTCGTTTTCGTTCTCTCGACTGCGCCGCTCGAGGTCCAGCGCCGCATCGTCAACGATGCCTTCAAGGGCGGAGATTACCGCGCGATCCTGCTGCTCGCATTGGCTTACGTCGCGCTGGCGCTGGGTGAAGGCCTGATCAAGCTGGGCATGAACGTGTACCGCGGCTGGGTGGGCGAAATGTCCGTCCTGACGCCTGCGGATGAGCGTCCATAACCTCATCCATGGGCTGCCGGCGGAATTATCGAGCGCCGAGGCGCTCGGCGTGGAAACGTCGATGATGCTGTCGGAGGCTGAACCGATCGGCGGCTTCGTGGGCGTTTACGTCTCGGAGCCACTAATGCAGGGCGGCATCCTGGTCAGCGTCTTCGCGCTACATGATCTACCTTCAGCCGCTGATGGCCTTGCTGGCTTTCCTGGTGTTTGCGCCGCAGGTGGTATTCGTGCCGCTCATCCAGCGTGCCATTAACCGCCGCGTCGCCCGGCGGATCATGACACTTCGCGAAGTGAGCATGTCGATGATCGCGGACCCCGCCGGCGTCGGGGTCCTTGGCCGCGATCAGGAGGAGCGGATCGGCCGCGTGTTCCAGCTCAACATGGCGATATTCAAGCTCAAGTTTTCGATGAATTTCCTGATGAACCTGCTGCACCACAGCGGTACGGCGGCTGTGCTGGGCGTGGGCGGGTGGTTTGTGGTGAACGGGCAAACCGAAGTCGGGACCGTCGTCGCCTTTATCTCGGGCCTTGCGAAGATCAGCGATCCCTGGGGCGACCTGGTGAACTGGTTCAGGGACTTGACTGTCACCGGAACGAAGTATCGCCTGATCGCGAGTGCGATCCAGATGCTGTCCGACGCAAATTCGGGGCTTAGTCCCGTCACTCGCTCGGGCGACATCGTGGAGTAGGATGGGCACCCTTCCCGCTGGCCCTGCCCGCTTGCCCTTGCGCGTAGGCCGCGCGTTTGCGACAAGCGCGCCATGCTGCATATCAACGACATCACGTACCGGCTCGGCGCGCGGACCCTGTTCGACAAGGCGACCGTCGCAATCCAGACAGGCTCCCGGGTCGGCTTCGTCGGCCGCAACGGCACCGGAAAGACAACGCTATTCCGGATGATCCGGGGCGAGACCTCGCCCGAGGGCGGCTCGATCATGATCGGGCGCGGCCTGAAGATCGGCTCGGTCGCGCAGGAAGCGCCGGGCGGCCCGGAAACATTGACCGAGGTCGTACTCGCCGCCGACGTCGAGCGCGCAAGCCTGCTCGAAGAGGCCGAGACAGCGACCGATCCGCACCGGATCGCCGAGATCCAGACACGGCTGGCCGACATGGGCGCCCATTCCGCGCCTGCGCGTGCGGCAACCATCCTGCTACGGCCTCGGCTTCGATTCCGAAGCGCAGGCGCGGCCTTGTTCGTCCTTCTCGGGCGGCTGGCGCATGCGCGTGGCGCTCGCAGCGGTCCTGTTCGCCGAGCCCGACATCCTGCTGCTCGACGAGCCGACCAACTACCTCGATCTCGAGGGCACGTTGTGGCTGATGGACTACCTTGCGACGATACCCCCACACGGTGCTCGTGATCAGCCATGATCGTGACCTGCTCAACCAGTCGGTCGACCAGATCATGCATCTCGACCAGGCCAAGCTGACGCTCTACCGCGGCGGATACGACCAGTTCGAGCGGCAACGCATCGAGCAGCAGGCGCTGCAGCTCAAGATGAAGAAGAAGCAGGACGACGAGCGCAAGCACCTGCAAGCCTTCGTCGACCGCTTCAAGGCCAAGGCGTCGAAGGCCAAGCAGGCGCAGTCGCGCGTCAAGCGGCTGGAAAAGATGCAGTTGATCGCGACGATCATCGACACCGAAGTGCTGCCGTTCGACTTCCCCTCCCCCGAGCGCCCGCTCTCGCCTCCCATCATCGCCATGGAGGGCGCCAGCGTCGGCTACGGCGAGAAGCCGGTGCTTTCCCGGCTTTCGCTCGTGATCGCCGAAGACGACCGCATCGGGCTGCTGGGCTCAAACGGCAACGGCAAGTCGACATTCGCCAAGCTCGTGGCCGGCAAGCTCGCCACGATGACAGGAGCGATGCGCCGATCGCAGAAGCTGAAGGTCGCCTACTTCGCACAGCATCAGCTCGACGAACTCCGCCTGAACGAAACGCCGTACCAGCACGTCGCCGAACTGATGGTCGACAGCACGGAAGCGAAGATCCGCGCGCGCTGCGCTCGCATGGGTTTCCCCGGGGCCAAGGCCGATACTCCGGTCGCCAACATCTCGGGCGGCGAGAAGGCCCGACTCCTCATGGGTCTAGCAACCTTCGGCGGCCCCCATCTTCTCATCCTCGACGAGCCGACAAACCATCTGGATATCGATTCCCGCGTCGCCCTGATGGAAGCCATCAACGACTTCACCGGCGCGGTGATCCTGATCTCGCATGACCGCTTTCTTCTGGAAGCCTGCGCGGACCGGCTTTGGCTTGTTGGAAACGGCACCGTCAAGCCGTTCGATGACGATCTCGATGCCTATCGCCGGCTGGTCCTCGAAGGGCCCGAGGCGTTCGAGAAGAAGAAGAACGCGGCGGAGCGGCGCGAGGTGGATCGTCAAGCGGCCGAGCGCCAGGCGTCCGACCGACGCGACAGCGGCGAGAAGCGCCTGCCCAAAGCCGCGTTGAAGCGCGAACTGGAGGGCCTGGAAGACAGGATGAGCAAGCTGTCCGAATTGATCCAGCGGGTCGACGGCGTGCTCGCGAAGCCGGACGTCTTTCAGCGCGATCCGGCAAAGGCCAAGCTGCTCTCTGCGCAGCGTGCCGAGCTTGAGCGCGGATTGATCGCGGCGGAAGAGAAATGGCTTGCCCTTTCGTCCGCCTCGGAAACCGCGAGCGGATAGGCTACTGAAGTCCCACGGCTTTCAGACCGTTCGCGAGGCCAACGCTGGTCCTTGCTCATACTCCATGACGCTCGACTGTTAATGGGCGGCCACATAGCGAGTGCCTGTCCAGACCATCACGACGTCACCGACGAGCAGATTGCGAATGCCAAATTGTCTGCGCTCACCAACCGCGATTTCCGCTGCGTTCGTATCCAGCATCTTGCGCCACTGGCGTCCTGTCTTCATGAACAGGGCCGTACGGCATACCCCTTCGCACTGGTCGTCCGCACTTGCTCGCACCGCGATTTCGAAAACGCCGTCGCCATCGAGGTCGACCATCGAATAGCTCAGCTTCATCGGGCGACCAGCCATTGGTCTCGCCATGTCTCTCTGGCCAAGATGCTCGAGGATGTAGGTTTCCTCCTCGACCGTCAGACAGGGTTCAAAAGTCAAAAGCTTGGCGGCTTGAGCGGGTGAAGCCATGCACGCGAGCGCTAACGCGCTCAAGGCGACGCAATGCCGTGAACCCGAAAAAATCGGATGCATATGCCTGTCCTGAAATAAATTTGGTCAAAAAAAATAATGCTTGCATCGCCCGGTATAGGGGCCGTCGCTTGACCAAGTCTGTGACGATTATCTCAGATTTTACGGACTTGCCGTTCTTGAGACCCCAGAGGGGACAAGCGGCGAGATCAGCGAACCACCTTCGTGAGGCGGTTATTGGCGAACAGGTAGATCGCCTTGCCGGTGGGCTCCATGTACAGCATCGTCGTTTCGCGTTTGGCGGATGAACTTGCGCCCGTCTGCACGCTCAACGGCTCGCCCTTCACCGCCACCAATTCGCATTCGGTGACTCCGATCAGGGCGTTACCGTCGCGCCCCTGAAGCGCAGCTTTGTCGATATCCTGGTCGACCGAGCAGCGCCCGTCCTCGCCGACAACGGCCTCGGCCACCGGCGCCGCTTGCGGCGGAGGAAGCCGGGCAACGAAGGACTTGTCATTGGCGAACCCGGCAACCTCGACGGCGCATCCGCTCAGTAGCAACCCGGCGAGCGAAGGCAGCAACCATCTCGCCAGCGCTGGCAAAGTCCGGGGGCTGGCGAACCGCATTGCTGACATCACGCCTTTTTCTCCCATCGGCCACCTTCGTTCTGCTGCCAGTAGGTTGCCTGGTAGCCGAATTCGCGAACCGCGCGCCATGTGGCCCGGGCCGAGGCTAGTGCATCTTCGTCATTGCCATCGAACAGAAGCACGATCCGGAGATAAGCCGCCGCATCATCCGGCAATGCTGCATTGTCGATAAGGAACCTGATGTCCGCGGAATTCGGATTGGAACTCGCAAGCGTGAGAACCACCGGTTCGCGCTCCGCGTCCGGATCCTGATCCCTGGCGTGCGGAACAAAGCTATCGTCGGCATAGGTCCAGAGGTGATCGTCAAGCGCTGCAATGCGCTCCTCCGAGGTTGCCTGGATGGCTACTCGCCACCCGCGCTCCAGGCTCTTTTCCACAAGCTGAGGCAGCACCGCGGCCAGCGGCTGGCGCTGCAAGTGGTAGAAAAAGATCTCGACGCCGTTGCTCTCGCTCATGAGGCCACAGCTATACCGCAGTTGCAGGCACGAGAAAGGCCCCTTGGGACAAATCCCAAGAGGCCTGTTCAGTTTGAGCAGGACGAGACCGATTTAGCGAGGCCTTGCCTGAAAGGCCCCGCCGTCGCCCCGCCTCCTACTCGGCGCCGTCTATTCGATGACCTGGATCACCTTGCGTGTCCCCGGATCCACGAGAACGGTCCGGTTATTGACAACGGTGTAGCGGTACTGGGTCCGCACTCCGGTGTCCGCAGGTACCGGATAGAGTTCAACGGTGCTCGGGAGCGCCGCGCCGACCGTGACGTCCTCTTGAACCTTGACGGAGGGCCGGTGCTCTCGAACGACGTACTCTTTGACCCGTGTCGAATCGGCTGGCGCCAGGGCACCGCCTACGATCGCGCCAGTCACACCGCCCACAGCCGCTCCAACCGGACCGCCGACAGCAGCGCCTGCGGCAGCGCCGCCAACGGCTCCTGTTGCGGCGCCGCCCGAGGACTGGGCCTGAACGCTCATCGGGCTGGCAATGATCACCAATGCGGCCGAAGCCGCCAGAATGCCGGTAGCTTTCATCGTTCATACCTCCACATGCGCTCAGAACGCAGTGGCGGCGGTTGATGTTCCAGCCGTAATCAGCCCTCGTAGTAGTCGGCTACAAGGCGATTCAGCAGCCGGACGCCCCAGCCGGAACCCCAGCTTCTGTTGACCTCGGTGTTCGGAGAGCCCATCGCGGTTCCCGCAATGTCCAGATGCGCCCAGGGCGTGTCGTTGACGAACCGCTTCAGGAATTGCGCGGCCGTGATGGAGCCTGCATGGCGGCCGCCCGAGTTCTTCACGTCGGCGAACTTGGAATCGATGATCTTGTCGTAGGCCGGCCCCAAAGGCATGCGCCAGACGCCCTCGCCCGTGGCCTTGCCAGCCGCAGCGAGCCGCTCCGCCAACGTGTCGTCGTTCGAGAACAGGCCGGCATTCTCCTGGCCCAGGGCTACGATGATCGCACCGGTCAGGGTCGCCAGATCGACCATGAAGGTCGGCTTGAAGCGGTCCTGGACGTACCAGAGCACGTCCGCCAGTACGAGACGGCCCTCCGCGTCCGTATTGATGATTTCGATCGTCTGGCCGGACAGCGAGGTCACGATGTCGCCCGGCCGCTGGGCGTTGCCGTCGGGCATGTTTTCCACGAGGCCGATCGCGCCGATGACGTTGACCTTTGCCTTGCGCGAGGCCAGCGCGTGCATGAGGCCGACGACGCAGGCAGCCCCGGCCATGTCTCCCTTCATGTCCTCCATGCCCTGCGCGGGCTTGATGGATATGCCGCCGGTATCGAAGCAGACGCCCTTGCCGACGAACGCGACGGGCTTGGCTTTGGACGACTTCGCGCCGTTCCAGCGCATGATGACGACCTTGCTCTCGCGACGCGAGCCCTGCCCGACCGCCGAGCAGCGCGCGCATTCCGATCTTTTCGAGCTTCTTCTCGTCGAGCACCTCGACCTCGACGCCGAGCTTCTCAAGCGCTTCGGCGCGGCGGGCGAACTCGGCGGGAAACAGCACGTTCGGCGGCTCGTTGACGAGATTGCGCGCGATGGTGACACCTTCGGCAACTGCGTTCCGGCTCTTCATCGCCCGGCGCGCGCCGGCGGGATCGTCCGTTGCCGATCGTCACCTCGACGGTGCCGGCAGACGTGTCGTCGTCCTGCTTCTTCGACTTGTATTTGTCGAAGCTGTAGGAGCGCAGCGAGAGCGCCGAGAGCGATATCCGCGGCAGCATCTGCGTCGGCGCGCCAGTCCGCGGGACCGTCCAGAACGATTGCGATCGCCTTGCTCGATCCGGCCCGCCCCATGATGGCGCCACCCAGGTCGAGGTAGTTCGTATCGCTGCGGTCCTTGGCGCTCCCCAGGCCGATGACGACGAGGCGATCGGCCTGAAGTCCGGCCGGAGCAAGCAACGTCAGGCCGGAAAGCGCCTTGCCCTTGAACGCTTCGGCGGCGGCGGCGCGCGCCACAGCATCCGCGACTCCCGATCCCAGAAGCTCACGGGCTACCGGAGACAGAGCCAGATCGTCTCCCACGAACACCACCATCGTGCCGGAGACCGGCAGGGCGTGCGTGGCGAAGGCAATCTTGAGGCGATCGGACATGAGATGCTCCGCTTTCAATCAGATCAGACCCTTCGGCCATGCGCGAAGGGTGTAAACGCTCGAGTGATGCTCTAGCTTGTATCGGCCCCTTGACCAACTTTCCAGTATCAGGCGTCAAATCGCCATCACGCTGCCGTGTTGATGGATGACGGCATGTCCATCCCCCGCACTTGTCGATGCGGCCACAAATCTTTACGGCTGGCTGCACGCAGGATTGACCGGCTCCATGACCATTCTCGACCGCTATATTTTCAAGACCGTTGCGATCGCCTTTCTGGCGACGCTTGTTCTCGCTGACGGCGGTCATCTGGATCACGCAGGCCCTGCGCGAGTTCGATCTGCTGACCGCCAAGCGTCAGACGATCCTGATGTTCCTCGCGGTGACCAGCCTGTCGATTCCTGCGCTGATCACCATCATCGCTCCAGTGGCCCTGTTCATCGCGACCATCTACGCCCTGAACAAGCTGAACGGCGACAGCGAGCTGATCGTGATGAGCGCGGCGGGGCTCGCCCCTGCCCGGCTTCTCCGGCCGTTCCTGGCGCTGACGATCGCGGCTTCCCTGCTCGTCGCCGCCATGACGCTCTGGGCGATGCCCGCGAGCTTCCGGGACCTTCGCGACCTCATCACCCAGATCCGCGCCGACTTCCTCACCAAGATCGTGCGGGAGGGACAGTTCACGTCGCTCGACATGGGCATCACGTTCCACTACCGCGAAAGGTCTGGCGAGGCGCTGCTCGGAATCTTCATGCAGGACCGGCGCGACAAGGAGAAGACCAGCACCTACATCGCCGAGCGTGGCCAGACGATCGAGGCGAACGGCCTGCCCTACCTCGTGCTGGAAAAGGGCAGCGTCCAGCGCGAGCAGGCAGGCGTCGTCGAATCCGTCCATCGTGGTTTTCGAGCGCTATGCCATCGACCTCAGCCAGTTCGGGTCCGACGGCGACGTGATCACCTACAAGCCGCGCGAGCGCAGCACCGTCGAACTCCTCAATCTGGACCTTGCCGATCCCTACGTGAAATCGCAGGAGGGGCGCTTCAGGGCGGAACTGCACGACCGGCTTCACCGGCCCGCTTTATCCGCTTGCCCTGATGGCCATCGGCATCGCGGCGCTGGGAACGGCGCGGACGACGCGTCAGGGCCGCGGAATGGCGATCGCAATTGCGGTGATCGCGGTGATCATCCTGCGAATCGGCGGTTTCGCGGTGTCGAGCCTTATCGTCCGTACGCCAATGGCGGTTCCGCTCGCCTATGCGGTTCCGCTGCTGGGTGCGCTTGCCGGTTTCTTTGTCCTGTTAAGACCGCTCGGCGTTCTCCCGCCGGCCGAAGCCTGCCTATGCCGGCAAGCAAGCCACTGCGTTGGCCGGCTGACAGCATGATCATCGGGAGAACTCTGGGCTTCTATTTGTCGGGCCGCTTCCTGCGGGCCATCTCGGCGTTTTCCTCACCGTCTTCGGGCTGATCTACACGCTCGATTTCGTTGAACTGGTTCGCCGCACCGGCGACGTGGCCGAGGTGTCGACGGCGCTGCTTGCGCAACTCGCCCTGTTCCGCACGCCGGCCATCGCCGAGCAGATCCTGCCCTTCGCGGTGCTGTTCGGATCGATGGCGGCCCTTCTGAACCTTTCGCGGAAGCTGGAACTGGTGGTCGCGCGCGCGGCCGGCGTCTCCGCGTGGCAGTTCCTGACCCCGGCCATCCTGGTTGCCCTCGGCATCGGCATTTTCACGGTGACGATCTACAACCCCGTCGCATCGCGCCTGAAGGACCGCGCGACGCAGGTCGAGACCATCAAGCTCGGCCGCAGCAAAAACCCTGGCGAGCAGCAGTTCTGGGTCCGCCAGCGCAGCATCGACGGTCAAGCCATCATCCGTGCCGAGCGGTCCAGCGCGTCCGGAAGCTCGCTTGGGCGGCGTCACCTTTTTCGAGTTCGACAAGGACGGCCGCTTCCAGAGCCGCGTCGAGGGTGAGACGGCGGAACTCCGCCAGGGCTTCTGGGAGCTGCACGAAGGTCCGGCTCATCACGCCGGAGCAGGAGCCGCAGACGCTTCGCGTCCTACGTCATCGCGACCAACCTGACGCCCGAGCAGGTCAGGCAATCCTTCTCCGCCGCCGACTCCGTTCCCTTCTGGGAGTTGCCGTCTCTCGTCGAGAGAACCGAGCGCGCAGGGCTCGATGCGACGCGCTACCGCCTGCAGTTCCAGTCGCTTCTGGCCCGCCCATTGCTGTTTGTGGCGATGGTTTTCGTCGCCGCTTCTGTTTCCTTAAGATTTTTCAGATTTGGTGGTGTGGCGCGGATGGTTCTCGGTGGTGTCGCTTCGGGCTTTGTGCTCTACGTCGCGACACGCCTTGTCGAGGATCTGGGCGCGGCAGGAATCCTGTCGACGACGATCGCGGCGTGGTCGCCCGCGGTCGTAGGAAGTTTGCTCGGAACACTCGCTCTGTTGTATCAGGAGGATGGGTGATGACGGGCCGTGCGTATCTTCGGCCGGTGTGGTTCGGGCATGGTTGACAGACGGTTCATTGCTGCATTTGCACTTGGTTTGACCGGCGTTGGAGCGATGGCTTCCGTGCTGGTTCCTGCGTACGCGCAGACTGCAACCGACCTGCTCGCCAAGAAGACCCAGGCGCCCGGCAAGAAGCCCGGCGACAAGCTCGTCGTCGAGTTCAGGGAACTGGTCTACGACCGCGACAAGGACACGATTTCCGCCGTCGGGCAACGCGCAACTCTACTACCAGGGCCGCGTGCTCGAGGCCGACAAGGTCACCTATGACCGCAAATCCAACCGTGTCTACGCATCCGGCAACGCCAAGATGACCGAGGCCGACGGCCAGGTTGTCTATGGCGACAAGTTCGAGATCACGGACGATTTCAAGGACGGCTTCATCGACTCCCTGCGAATCGAGACGACCGACAAGACGCGGTTCGCCGCGCCCAGGGCCGAGCGGACGGGCGGCGAGACGACCGTTTTCGAGCGAGGCACCTACACCGCCTGCGACGCCTGCAAGGACGATCCGTCCAAGCCTCCGCTTTGGCAGGTGCGCGCCAAACGCATCATCCACAAGAACGAAGAGCGCACCGTCTATTACGAGGATGCGACACTCGAGTTCTGGGGCGTTCCCGTCGCCTGGTTTCCCTATTTCTCGGCGCCCGACGCGACGGTGAAGCGCAAGTCGGGATTCCTCGCCCCCCACTACGTAGCGTCCACTGCCCTTGGCTACGGCGCATCGACTGCCCTTCTTCTGGGCTATCGAGCCGAACTACGATCTGACGGTCACGCCCACCCTGATGAGCCGGCAAGGCCTGCTTGGGCAGGCCGAATGGCGCCACCGCCTCGTGAACGGCAGCTACAACATTCGCGTGGCCGGAATTTTCCAGCAGGACAAGGAAGCCTTCCTCCAGCCGCCCTACGGCGCGGGGAACAAGGATTTCCGCGGGTCCGTCGACACGGCCGGCAAGTTCCTGATCAACGACAAGTGGCAGTAGGGCTGGGACATCCACGCCGCGACCGACAAGTGGTTCAATCAGAACTACAAGAACAATGTCGGCAATATCGACCCGTTCAACTGGACCGGTTTCAGGGAAAGCATCTCGACGGTTTACCTGACCGGCCAGGGCGAACGCAGCTTCTTCGACGCAAGGGCTACTATTTCCGCGGCCTTTCTTACGCGGACTGGCAGAAGCAGATTCCGGTCGCCGCTCCCGTCATCGATTACGACCGCCGTTTCAACGGTCCCGGATTCCTGGGCGGCGAACTCGCGCTGACCGCCAACATCAGCAAGCACGACCCGCTCAGAGACCGCGTTCCAGAGCCTCGTCAATGCGGCCGGCCAGCCCGGCAGCTATCAGTTCCCGTCTGGGCGGATCCGGCGGGTCGATCTACAACACCTGCGCTCCCGGCTTCTACGATCCCGCCAGTTGCTTCGTGCGCGGCGTTGCCGGGAACTATACGCGAGGGTCGCTGAATGCAGCCTGGCGCCGCACCTTCATCGATCCGCTCGGCCAGTCCTGGACGCCCTTCGCCTCCATGCGTGGCGATGTAGCGCTGTCATCGCTCGACACGACCGGCCAGTTCAACCAGTACCTGCCCGAACTTCATCGACACGAGCGGCGAGATGATCGGACGGTTCATGCCCGCCGTCGGCACGACCTATCGCTATCCCTTCGTGGCGAATTCCAGCATCGGCGCACACGTCATCGAGCCGATCGCACAGCTCATCGTGCGCCCGAACGAAACCCAGATCGGCAAGCTGCCGAACGAGGACGCGCAAAGCCTCGTCTACGACGACACCAACCTCTTCAGTGTGGACAAGTTCTCCGGGTATGACCGGATCGAAGGCGGCACACGGGCCAACGTCGGAGCCCAATACACGTTCAGCGGCTTGAATGGTGGATATGGCAGCGCGCTGTTCGGCCAGTCTTACCAGCTTGGCGGACGCAATTCGTTCGCCACGCCGGACATCTCGCGCACCGGCCTGGACTCCGGCCTCGACAACAAGAACTCGGACTACGTCTCGCGCTTTCAGATCTCGCCATGGAGCAACTTCTCCTTCATCGCGCGCGGCCGGTTCGCCCAGGAGGACTTCGCCCTGCAAGCGGGTGGAACTGCAGGCTGCAGCCTCCATCGACCGGATATCCGGCAGCGTGATGTATGCCCGCTATGCCGCGCAGCCTGAATTGGGGATCTACACGAAGCGCGAAGGCGTCGTTACGTCGGCCAGGCTGAAACTGACCTCAACCATTTACGTCGCGGGTGGCGTGTCCATCGACCTCGGCCGGCAGGACTATGAGAGGTTCTACCAACCCACGGGATCGCAAACGTCCAATCCAATCTCGATCAGTGCGGTTTCATTGGGAGCCGGCTATCAGGACGAATGCACGACGCTCGGCATCGTCTATGCGAATTCGGCGAAGCAGACCTACTCGGAAGGCACCAAGGATCGCGTTCAGACGGTGATGTTGCGCCTCGAACTGCGCACGTTGGGTGCGGCCGGCTATACCTACAGTGCCGGCGGAGCGTCTCCGGACGGAGTGAACCAGTGACCCAAGCCGCCGGCCTGCGAAGGCCGCTGGCGCTTACGCAAGGCGACCCGGCGGGCATCGGCCCCGAGCTCGCAATCAAGGCCTGGGCGTCTCGTGCGGAGTGGATGCCGTCGGGAGACGCCGCTCAGGCACCCTTCGTGATGATCGCTGATCCCGGGCTCGATGAAGCGCCTGGTATCAGAGCTTCGCCTTCCGGTCACGATCCGGGAAGTCTCAAGTCCGCAGGACGCTGTTGGTATCGGCGACAGCCTGCCGGTCATCCCCACAGGCCATCCGGCCAACCTGGACGCCAGGCAAGCCCAATCCCGCGACAGCGGCCGGAACGATCGCCTCCATCGATATCGCGGCACGGCTTGTCCACGAGGGGCAGGCTGCAGCGATTGTAACGAATCCAATTGCAAAATCAGTGCTTTATGACGCCGGATTCAAGCACCCTGGTCACACGGAGTATCTCGCGGAGCTCGCCCTTCGCCTCTGGGGCGCCGAGGTGCGACCCGTGATGATGTTATGGTCCGAGCTTCTCGCCGTCGTTCCAGTCACGATCCACGTGCCGCTGCGCAGCGTGCCGGACCTGTTGACGACGGAGCTTATCCTCGAGACCAGCCGGATCGTTGCGCGAGACATGACGGCGCGCTTCGGCTTGGCGCGTCCGCGCCTCGCGCTCTCGGGGCTCAATCCGCATGCCGGCGAAGGCGGCGCGCTCGGCGGCGAGGACGACGCAGTCATCCGGCCGGCCGTGGAGCAATTGAGGGCTGAAGGCTTCGATGCGGTCGGGCCCCTGCCCGCCGACACGATGTTCCACGGCAGAGCCCGTGCGGCCTACGACGTGGCGCTTTGCATGTATCACGACCAGGCGCTTATCCCGATCAAGGCGCTGGCCTTCGACGAAGGCGTCAACGTCACTCTCGGGCTCCCCTTCGTCCGAACGTCCCCCGACCACGGCACGGCGTTCGACATCGCCGGCCGCGGGATTGCGCGCCCCGACAGCCTGATCGCGGCACTTCGGCTGGCCGCATCGTTTGACCGTGCGGGCTGGCGCGTGAGCGCCATCGACGACTCTTCCCCCGCTGCGCGACGTCATCACGCGCACGGACTTGGCGGCCAAGCAAGTCGCTTGGCCAGAACTTTCTGCTCGACCTGAACCTGACGAGCCGGATCGCGCGCGCATCCGGTCCGCTCGAGGGCGTGACTGTCGTCGAAGTCGGGCCGGGGCCCGGCGGCCTGACCCGGGCTCTGCTGGCGTCTGGCGCCAAGACGGTGATCGCCGTCGAGCGTGACGAGCGCTGCCTGCCCGCGCTCGCGGAGATCGCCGCGCAGCTATCCCGGCCGGCTCGAGGTGATCTCCGGCGACGCGCTGGCCATCGACTGGACCGCGCTCGGGCTCGACGCAGCCCGTCCGGATCGTGGCGAACCTGCCCTACAACATCGCTACCGTGCTGCTGACCGGCTGGCTCGAGGCGGAGCCTTGGCCGCCCATCTTCGAGAGCTTCACGCTGATGTTCCAGCGCGAGGTGGCGGAGCGCATCGTCGCGACGCCGGCCCAGCCCGAGGGACTACGGCCGGCTCGCCGTGCTGTGCGGCTGGCGCACGCAGTGCGCGCATCCTGTTCGACGTCTCGCGCGTCGGCCTTCACGCCGCCGCCGAAGGTGACGTCGTCGGTCGTGCAGCTCGTGCCGCGGCCGGATCCGCTGCCCTGCCGGCTCGCCGACCTTACGGCGGTCGCGCAGGCGGCCTTCGGCCAGCGCCGGAAGATGCTGCGCCAGAGCCTCAAGCCGCTGGGCTGCGACACCGGCCGGTTGCTCGAGGCGGCGGGCCTCGACCCGACGGCCCGCGCCGAAACCGTTCCGGTCGAGGGCTTCGTCGCTCTCGCCAACGCATGGCGGCAGCTACGAGGCTAGCTGCGGCAGCTACGAGGTCAGCTGCGAAGGTCGACATCAGGCCGTCGACGAAGGCCGGCAAGCCCGAGCTGGCGCTCGCGCCGCAGCCGCTCGGCGACCAGGATCGCCTGCAGCCGCTCGAAGCAGCGCTGCCAGATCGTCGTTGACGAGCACGTAGTCGTATTCGCGCCAGCGTTCGAGTTCGCCGAGCGCCGTGCGCATGCGCCGCGCGATCATCTCCGGCGGATCCTCGGCGCGCCGCTCCAGCCGCCGCTTCATCTCCGGGATCGAGGGCGGCAGGATGAAGACGCTGACGACGTCGGCCGCCGCGTTGGCCGCGGATCTGCTGGGCGCCCTGGTAGTCGATGTCGAACAGGATGTCCTGGCCCGCTGCCAGCGAGCGGTCGATCTCGCGGCGCGGCGAGCCGTAGAAATTGCCGTGCACCTCGGCCCATTCGAGCAGTTCGCCGCGGTCGCGCATGGCCGCGAAGTCCTCGACGTCGATGAAGCGGTAGTGGACGCCCTCGACCTCGCTCGGCCGGCGCGGCCGCGTGGTGACCGAAACCGACAGCGTCAGGCTCGGCTCCTTCTCGCGCAGCAGGCGCGTCAGCGTCGTCTTGCCGGCGCCGGATGGCGAGGACAGCACGAGCATCAGCCCGCGCCGCGCGATGGTTTCGTTTTCGAGTCTGCGCGGTCATGGCGCTCACTCGACGTTCTGGACCTGCTCGCGGAACTGCTCCACCTCGGTCTTGAGGTCGAGGCCGATGACCGTCAGCGACACGTCGTTGGCCTTGGCGCAAAGCGTGTTGGCCTCGCGCGAGAACTCCTGGGCCAGGAAGTCGAGCCGCCGGCCGATCGGGCCGCCCTTGCCCATCAGTTCGCGCGCCGCGCCGACATGCGCGTGCAGCCGGTCGATCTCCTCGCGGATGTCGGCCTTCGCGGCGAGCAGCACCGCCTCCTGGTGCAGGCGGTTGGGATCGAGGCCGCGCGAGGCGTCGACCAGGGCCGCGATCTGCTCGGCGAGGCGGGCACGGATGGCCTCGGGCTTGCGGGCCGGGCAGGCGTCGGCGGCGGCGGCGAGGCGCTCGATGGTGTCGACGCGCGGCGGCCAGGATCGCGGCCAGGGCACGGCCCTCCTCGCGGCGCGCGGCGACGAGCGCGTCGCAGCGCCCGGTCGAGCCCGGCCAGCATGCGTCGGCGGAAGCTGCGGCGAGCCCTTCGGCTCGTCCTCGCGCCTCGACGACCTCGACGACGCCGCGAACCGCCGAGCAGCGAGCCGACGGAGGGCGCCCGCAGTCCCATCCGCCCGTCATAGGGCGAGAGCGCCTCCACGAGAGCATCGAGCAGCGACGTGTTGACGCGTGCGACGGAGGAGCGCGCCTCGCGCGTCGCCGTGAGCGTCGCGAAGCAGGTGCCGCGCTGGATCGCCTTGCCGATGCGCTGCGCGGCACTCCTCGGCGAGGGCCTCGAGCGCCGGTGGCACGCGGACGCGGACGTCGAGGCCCTTGGCGTTGACCGTCTTCAGTTCCCAGGCCCAGCGCCACGGTCCCGACGTGCCCGTCTCGCGGGCGAAGCCGGTCATGCTGGCAAGGGCCATGGCGCATCTGAACTCCGACGCGTCGGTGCGCAGCGGCTGGTTGAGCCAAGGGAGGCGCAGCCTTAGTGCCGTGTCGCAGCCGCTTCTAAGCGAGCCGGTCGCGCCGACGCGCTCACGGCTGTGAGCGGCGGCACCGACTTTTGGGCGAGTTCAGGTCGAAGCTCTTGTTCAGCAAGCGGATCCTTCGGCGTGCCCGCCACCGCGTCGAGATTGCCGCGAGGCGCCGGCAGCGGGCGCGTCGGCGTTGCGCCGGGGCGGCCACTGTGCGGGCGGCCGGAGCCGGGCCGTGCGGCGGGCTGCGCGGTCGGCGTCGGCGGTCGGCCGTCGTCGGGTCGGCTGCCCTCGCCGGGCGACGGCGCCGGGCGACGACCGGCGGCGGCGCGGCGTCGCGGCGCTCGCCCTCGATCTGCCGCCACCGCGCCACGTTCGCTGGTGCTGCTCCAGCGTTTCGGCGAAGACGTGCCCGCCGGTGCCGTCGGCCACGAAATAGAGCTCGCGCGTGCGCGACGGATTGGCCACCGCCTCCATCGCCGCCCGGCCGGGATTGGTGATCGGCCCCGGCGGCAGGCCCGGGATGGAGTAGGTGTTGTAGGGCGTCGGCTGGTCGATCTCGCTGCGCAGGATGCCGCGGCCCAGCGTGCCCTTGCCGCCGACGAGGCCGTAAACGATCGTCGGATCGGACTGGAGCCTCATGTTCCGGTTCAGCCGGTTGATGAACACGCCGGCGACGCGGGTCCGCTCGTCGGCGCGGCCGGTCTCCTTCTCGACGATCGAGGCAAGCACAACGAGTTCCTGCGGGTTCTTGACCGGCAGGTCGGCGGCGCGGCGCGCCCAGACCTCCCTCAGAACGCGCGCCTGCTCCTGCTGCATGCGGTCGAGAAGCTGTGCGCGCGTCATGCCGCGGGCGAACTTGTAGGTGTCGGGCAGCAGCGCGCCCTCTTTCGGGATCTCGTCGATGTCGCCCACCAGCACGTCGTTGTCGCGCAGCCGCTCGACGATCTGCTGGCTGGTGAGGCCTTCGGGCATGGTGATCGAGTGCAGCACCGCCTTGCCCTCGACGAGCGTGTCCATCACGTCGCCCAGGCTCGCATGCTCGCTTGAACTGGTACTCGCCGGCCTTGAGCTGTCGACGCCTTGCCGAGGAGCTGGAGGCCGGCCATGAACAGGTAGTGGTGCTCGATCACGCCTTCGCGCTGGAGCTGCTCGGCGACGTCGGCGATGCCGCCCTTGACGCTGACGATCTTGTCGGACGGCCAGCGGGCCGGGCGCGGAGAACTGGATCTTGCCGAAGAACAGCGCGGCGCCGGCGACCAGGGCCAGCACCATGATCGAGCGAAAGCATGCCGCTGATGAAGTTGACGACCGGGCGGCGGCGGCGCTCCGCAACGGGAGGCGGAGGCGGCGCGGCCACCGGCTGGATCGCCTCGGTCGGGCTTCGCGGCACGATGCGCCCAAGCAGGCCGCGCCTGGGCGCTTCGGGAGCCTTCGCGTTCTTGTCGCCGGGCTCGGTTTGATCGGCCATGTGTCCTGCTTCAGCGTGTACTGCTTCAACGTGCCCCGGTTCAACGATTCCGGCTACATCGCGATTCGCTTCCTCGCGCAGCTTTGGCAGAGTGTCCGAACTGCGCGATCACGCAAGAACCCTATCGCCAAATATGGCGAAAGGGCGGTGCAGGATTCTCAGGCCGCGTAGCGGCGGAACACGAGGGATGCGTTTGTGCCGCCAAATCCGAACGAATTCGACAGTGCGACGTCGATCTCGCGCTTGCGCGCCGTGTAGCGGCACGAGGTCGATCGGCGTTTCGACGGACGGATTGTCGAGGTTCAGCGTGGGCGGCACGATCCCGTCGCGCATGGCGAGGATCGAGAAGATCGCCTCGACCGCGCCGGCCGCACCGAGCAGATGCCCGACCGACGACTTCGTGGACGACATCACGAGGTCGCCGGCCGCGTTGCCGACGAGACGCTCGACGGCCTTCAGCTCGATCTCGTCGCCGAGCGGCGTCGATGTGCCGTGCGCGTTGATGTAGTCGACATCGGAGGCGGCCAGTCCGGCGCGCTTCAGGGCCGCCGCCATGCAGCGATAGGCGCCGTCGCCATCCTCTGACGGCGAGGTGATGTGATAGGCGTCGCCCGACAAGCCGTAGCCGATCACCTCGGCGTAGATCCTGGCGCCGCGCGCCTTGGCATGCTCGAGTTCCTCGAGAACGACGATCCCGGCGCCCTCGCCCATGACGAAGCCGTCGCGGTCCTTGTCGTAGGGACGCGAGGCGCGGGTCGGGTTCGTCGTTGAATGCCGGTCGACAGCGCCCGGCAGGCGGCAAAGCCCGCGAGCGAAAGCCGGTTGATCGGCGATTCCGCGCCGCCGGCCACCATCACGTCGGCATCGCCGAGCGCAACGAGGCGCGCCGCGTCGCCGATGGCGTGCGCGCCGGTGGAGCAGGCCGTCACGACCGAGTGGTTGGGCCCCTTGAGCCCGTGCTCGATCGAGACGTAGCCCGATACGAGGTTGATCAGGCGGCCGGGAATGAAGAACGGCGAAATGCGCCGCGGGCCCTTTTCGGCCAGCGTGATCGAGGCATCGTAGATGCCGCCGATCCCGCCGATGCCGGAGCCGATCAGAACGCCGGTCGAGATCTGGTCCTCGTAGGTCTCGGGCTTCCAGCCGGCATCCCGCAGCGCCTGCGTGGCCGCGGCAACGCCGAAGATGATGAACTCGTCGACCTTGCGCTGGTCCTTTGGGTCCATCCACTGGTCGGGATTGAACGTCCCGTCGGAGCCGTCGCCGCGCGGCATCTGGCAGGCCACGCGGGCCGGCAGATCGCTCACGTCGAAGCCCTGGATCTGGCCGCGCGCCGCTGCGGCCTTCGATAAGACGCTCCCAGGTGATGTCGACGCCGCATCCCAGCGGCGTCACCATTCCGAGACCCGTGACGACGACGCGCCGCATGCTCACGCGCACTCCTGTCCGGACGTGAAGGCTGGACCGATCAGGCCGCCTTCTTCTCGAGGAAGCTCACGGCATCGCCGACGGTCCGGATCGTCTCGGCGGCGTCGTCGGGGATCTCGACGGAGAACTCTTCCTCGAAGGCCATCACCAGCTCGACGGTGTCGAGGCTGTCCGCCCCGAGGTCGTCGATGAAGTTGGCGCTGTCGATCACCTTCTCCGGCTCGACGCCGAGATGCTCGACGACGATCTTCTTCACGCGGGCGGCGATGTCGCTCATATCTGAACCTCGTTCACTATAGACCGGGACGCCTTCAGAGAACGCCTCGGTCGGAAGCAGGATACCGGTCCGCCGATGCGCGGCCCGGAGCTTTCGGGGATTTGCCGTTTCGACTGTCGCCAGCCAAGTCACTGGACTACCTCAAAACGCCGCACGGTGTGCCGTCAAGCCCCCCAATGGACGTCGGCGGTGAGTAACATACTTTATTCACGATGGCGAGTGGCCCAGCTTCTCGTCAGACCTGGTTCAACTTGCCGTGCAACAGCTTCAAATCATTGCCATTCCGCCGTTCACGTGAAGCGTCTGGCCCGTCACGTAACCGGCCTCGCCGCTGGCCAGGTAGACGACGGCGGCAGCGATGTCCGCGCCCGGTCCCAAGCCGCCCCATCGGAACGTTGCCGAGGATCGATTCCTTCTGCTTCTCGTTCAGCACGTCGGTCATCGGCGTCTCGATGAAGCCCGGCGCGACGCAATTGACGGTGATGTTGCGGCTCGCGACCTCGGCAGCGAGCGACTTGCGTCATGCCGACCAGGCCCGCCTTCGAGGCGGCGTAGTTGCCCTGCCCGGGATTGCCTGTCGTGCCGACGATGGACGTGACGGAGATGATGCGGCCGTAGCGGCGGCGCATCATGCCCTTCACCGCGGCGCGCATCAGGCGGAACGCGGCTTCGAGGTTCACGCGGATGACCGTGTCCCACTCCTCGTCCTTCATGCGCAGGAAGAGGTTGTCGCGGGTGACGCCGGCGTTGTTGACGAGGATATCGAGCTGGCCCATCGCCGCCTCGGCGGCCGGAACGAGCGCCTCGACCGATTCCCTGTCGGACAGGTTGGCGGTGAGCATGTGGACGCGATCACCCAGCTCGGCGGCAAGCGCGTCGAGCGCCTCCTGCCGCGTGCCCGAAATGGCGACCGTTGCACCCTGCGCATGCAGCGCACGGGCGATGGCTGCCGCCGATGCCGCCGGTTGCGCCGGTGACGAGTGCGGTCTTGCCGGTCAGGTCGAACATGGGCGTCTCCCTGAGAATCGGTTGCTCACGCCTTGCGGCTGGCCACGAAGGCCGCGACGTCGTCCGGCGTGCCGATGGCGACACCCTCCGCGCCCTCGGCGATGCCGCTTGACCAGGCCCGATCAGCACCTTGCCGGCGCCGACTTCGTAGAAATTGCGTAACGCCCTGCCCGGCCATCCAGGCCACGCTTTCGCGCCAGCGCACGGTCCCGGTTACCTGCTCTGACGAGCGACGACGGATCGCTGCCGGATCGGTCAGCGGCGCGGCAAGCACGTTGGCCACGACGGGCACACAAGGCGAGCGGATTTCGACGGAATCCAGGGCCCTTGCCATGGCGTCGGCCGCCGGCTGCATCAGAGCGCAATGGAAAGGCGCGGAAACCGGCAGGAGCAGCGCGCGGCGCGCGCCCTTGCCTTTCGCGATCTCGCATGCAGCGCTCGACGGCCGCCTTTGTACCGGACACGACGACCTGGCCGCCTCCGTTGTCGTTGGCCGCCTGGCAAACCTCGCCCTGCGCGGCTTCCGCAGCGGCAGCGGCAGCGGCTTCGAAATCGAGGCCGAGAAGTGCGGCCATGGCGCCCTGCCCCGCCGGCACGGCCGCCTGCATGGCGTCGCCGCGGATGCGCAGAAGCCGCGCCGTATCGGCGATGCTGATGCTGCCCGCCGCCGCGAGCGCCGAGTATTCGCCGAGCGAATGGCCGGCCACGAACGCCGCGTCCCGTGCGAGATCGAGACCGGCTTCGGCTTCGAGCACGCGGACAACGGCCAGACTGACGGCCATCAGCGCGGGCTGGGCATTGGCGGTCAGGGTAAGCTCGGCCTCGGGGCCCTCGAACATCAGTGTTCGAGAGCTTCTGGCCGAGCGCGTCGTCCACCTCGTCGAACACGGCGCGCGCAGCAGGAAATTGCTCGGCCAGCGCCTTGCCCATGCCGACGGCCTGGCTGCCCTGGCCGGGAAAGATGAACGCTACGGACATCGTGCATCCTCAAGGGACTTCTGTTTGAAGGTGGCGGTGGACCTGCACGCCCTGAACGCCGCTTGTCAAGCCGATCGCCCCGTTTCGGCCGGGAATGCAGTGCATGGGGTTGCGTCGGCTGGGTCGCCGGTATAAAGACCGCGCTTCGCTGCTTCCGGCCGGGGGCTGAACGGAAGGCTGTGCCGTCGAGTGGTATCGATGGCATAGCAGGGTTTTCGGACCCGTCTTCCCGTGTCTCCGCCTTCGGATACCTCCCGCTCGGGCCTTTCCGAGGCCCGAAGGGCTTCGCGCCGGAAGCGAAACGAGTTGAAAGGCCACACTGAATGCCTCTCTACGAGCATGTGTACCTTGCGCGGCAGGACGTGACTGCCCAGCAGGTCGAGACCATGACGGAACAGATGAAGTCCGTCATCGAGGCCAACGGCGGCAAGGTCGAGAAGATCGAGTACTGGGGCGTCAAGACGCTCGCCTTCCGCATCAAGAAGAACCGCAAGGCTCATTTCTCCCTGCTCAACATCAACGCCCCTGCCGGCCGCCGTGGCCGAGATGGAGCGCCAGATGCGCATCAACGAGGACATCCTCCGCTTCATGACCGTCAGCGTCGAGGAGCTCGAGGAAGGCCCGTCGGCGATGATGCAGAAGCGCGACCGCGATGATCGCGACGACCGTGGCGATCGTGGCTTCGGCGGCGGTGGCGGTGGCCGCTTCGGTGGTGGCGGCGGTCGCTTCGGCGCCGGCGGACCCGGCGGCGGCGGTGGCGGGCGCTTCGGCGACCGTGATCGTGGTCCCCGCCCTGCCCCGTGACAACGCTCCTTCCGACGTGGAGGCCATCTGATGTCCGCAGCAGCTGCCTCGCCGTCCGTTCTTCCGTCGCCGGAAGACCTGCCCCTTCTCCGGCCCGAACGCGCCGAAGATCGACTACAAGGACACGCGTCTTCTCTCGCGCTACATCTCCGAGCGCGGCAAGATCGTGCCGTCCCGCATCACGGCCGTCTCGGCCAAGAAGCAGCGCGAACTCGCCAAGGCGATCAAGCGCGCCCGCTTCCTCGGCCTGCTGCCCTACGTGATCGCGTAAGGCGACAAGCCATCGAACAAGCGGCCGGGATTCATCCCGGCCGTCGCTCTGCCCGGACAATGTCCGGGACCCGAACGCGGCGACGCGGACGGATTAGTCGCCCGGTGCATGTGTGCCGGGTTGGTTGGAGAGGCATCCTCCCCTAACCGCTCAAACGAGGCGGGACAGCTCGACGATGGGTTCCTTGCTCGGCATTGGCGCAGGCGCGGGATTTGTTTCCGCCCTCCTGTTCGCGGTCGTCACGACCGGGAACCCGCTCGCCATCATCCTTTACCTCGTCGCTCCGCTTCCCGTGCTGCTCGCCGCCCTGGGCTGGAACCACCGCGCGGGCCTCGCGGCAGCGTTGCCGGCAGCTTGCATCGTCGGGCTGGCATTCTCGATCCCTGCCGGCCTGCTCTTCTCCTCAGCGTCGCCGCTGCCGGCCTGGTGGTTCGCCTACCTCGTGCTTCTGGCGCGGACCGAGGGCGCCACGACGGAGTGGTATCCGCTCGGCCGGCTGCTGCTCTGGATGGTCGCGATTTCAGCCATGCTGACGTTCGTCGGCGCGTTGATGCTGGCGGCGGACTACGACGCGTTCGTGGCCCAGTTCGAGCGCGCCGATAAACCTGATCGAGCAGATCAATCCCGAACACATTCGAGGGCGTTGCTCCCGAAGGCCGCAGCCAGACGACGAAGGACCTCGCTCTGCTTGTCGCCACCGTGGCGCCGCCGCTGAGCGCCGCCATCAGCGTCGGCTCATCCGTTCTCCTGGTCTGGCTCGCCGCGACAGATCGTCCGCAAGTCCGGCCGCCTGCCCCGGCCGTGGCCCGAGATCGCGATGGTCGAGCTTGCCGCGCGCGGGCCTCATGGTGCTTGGCGCGGCCTTGCTGGCCAGTGCTGTGCTGACGGGTTTCGGCGGGCTGCTCGCGCGCTCCGTCGGGGCGGCCGCTGCTGATGGCCTACTGCCTGCAGGGCCTTGCAGTCATCCACGTGCTGACCAGGGGCGTTTCCGGACGCGGCGGCATCCTGTTCGCCGTCTACTTCACCTTCCTCGTCTGCCCGGCTGGCCGTTGCTGCTCTACGCGGTGGTCGGCATCGTCGGACTCCCTGTTCGGTGCTGCGAGCACGCAAGCTCGCCGCCGCTCCACCCTCATCACCAATCGTCTGATCATCTAGAACACTGAAAAGGAATATCCCATGGAAGTCATCCTGCTCGAGCGCGTCGCCAAGCTTGGCCAGATGGGCGAAGTCGTCCGCGTCAAGAACGGCTTTGCCCGCAACTTCCTGCTGCCGCGCGGCAAGGCGCTGCGCGCCACCAAGGACAACCGCTCGCGCTTCGAAGAGCAGCGCGCCAGCTCGAGGCCCGCAATCTCGAAGCCAAGGCAGAGGCGGCCAGGCCGTCGGCGAGAAGCTCGACGGCCAGTCCTTCATCATCATCCGCAGGCCGGCGAAATGGGCCAGCTCTACGGCTCGGTCGCCACGCGCGACCTCGCCGACATCCTCACGGCCGGCGGCTTCAGCGTCGATCGCCAGCAGATCGTGCTGAACACGCCGATCAAGGCGATCGGCCTGCACAAGGTGCCCGTGCACCTGCATTCCGAAGTCGAGGTGACCGTGACGATCAACGTCGCGCGCAGCCCGGAGGAGGCCGAGCGCCAGGGCCGTGGCGAGAGCGTGCTCCAGGGCCGCGAGGAAACCAACCTCGACGACCTCGGCCTCGACATCGGCGCCGCGCTGGCCGAAGCCGAGGCGGCGACGACCGCTAAGCTCGTCCGCGTGGTTTGAACGCCTGGAACGCCCGGCCCTGCGGCCGGGCGTTTCGCGTTCAGGAGGGTCTGGATGCCTCCAGCGGGGCGGTGTGCGTCATTCCTGCCGCAGTCAAGCGGAGCAGCCGTCCAGGCTCGCGGATCAAGTTCTCATGTGCGCAGCGGGGACAAACTGCGCGTCATACGAGGCGAGCGGGACGTCCCGGGTGCAAGCGTTCATAAACCTTGGGTGCTACGATCAGCACTCACGGGACATGATTCGAATGGCGACGGCGATTACGCTGGCGAGCCTCCAGACCGGCGGGATCGAACCGCAGTACCGGACGGCGCCGCACAACATCGAGGCCGAGCAGGCTCTGCTCGGCGCGATGCTTGTCAACAATGACGCGTTCTACCGCGTGTCGGACTTCCTCGAGGCCGAGCACTTCTCCGAGGAGGTGCATCGCCGCATTTTCGAGGTCGCGCCGCTCGCTGATCCGCACCGGCAAGATCGCGACCCCGATCACGCTGAAGACCTTCCTGGGCGACCAGGACCTCGGCGGGATGACCGTGTCGCATTACCTCGCCCGCCTTGCGGCCGAGGCGACGACGGTCATCAATGCCGAGGATTACGGCCGCACGATCTACGATCTGGCCATGCGCCGGCAGCTCATCATCATCGGCGAGGAGCTGGTCAACGTCGCCTACGACGCGCCGGTCGACGAGCCTCCGCGCAAGCAGATCGAGGATGCCGAGCGCCGCCTCTACGAACTCGCCGAGAAGGGCCGCTACGAGGGCGGATTCCAGAGCTTCTCCGAGGCTCTGCGCGGCGCCATCGACATGGCGGCCGAGGCCTTCAAGCGCGACCGCAAGCTCTCCGGCATTTCGACGGGCATCCTGGACCTCGACCGCATGATGGGCGGCCTGCAAGGCTCCGACCTCGTCATCCTTGCGGGACGCCCCGCCATGGGCAAGACGGCGCTCGCCACCAACATCGCGTTCAACGTCGCCAAGTCCTACATCGGCGAACGCCAGCCCGACGGCACGATCAAGCGGATGGACGGCGGGATCGTCGGCTTCTTCTCGCTCGAAATGTCGTCCGAGCAGCTCGCGACCCGCATCATCGCCGAGCAGTCGGGCGTGGCGTCCTACAAGATCCGCCGCGGCGAGATCAGCGAGCCGGACTTCGCGCGGGTGGCCGACGCCGCCCGCGAGATGGAGCGCATTCCCTTCTACATCGACCAGACCGGCGGCATCTCCATTGCCCAGCTCGTCGCGCGCGCCCGGCGCCTGAAGCGCCAGAAGGGCCTCGACGTCCTCGTGATCGATTACCTCCAGCTTCTCACGGCCTCCTCCAAGAAGGGAGAGAACCGCGTGCAGGAGCTGACCGAGATCACCACCGGCCTCAAGGCGCTGGCCAAGGAACTCGCCGTGCCGGTGATTGCGCTCTCGCAGTTGTCCCGACAGGTGGAAAACCGCGACGACAAGCGCCCGCAGCTCTCCGACCTCCGCGAATCCGGCTCCATCGAGCAGGACGCGGACGTCGTGCTGTTCGTCTACCGCGAGGAATATTACCTGAAGAACAAGGAGCCCAAGCCCGGCACCGAAGAGCATTTCAAGTGGCAGACCGAGATGGAGCAGATCCATGGCCGCGCCGAAGTGATCATCGGCAAGCAGCGCCATGGACCCACCGGCACCGTCCAATTGCACTTCGATGCGGAGGTGACGCGCTTCTCGGATCTGGCCCGCGAAGATCATCTTCCCGATCGGGTCTGACCCGTGACCGTGGCGTTTGCGCATAGCCGGACGGGAGCCATGGACGCGTGCGCGGGCGGCATCCTCACCATCGACGTTGGGGCGATCGCCGCGAATTGGCGCCGGCTTTCAGCACGCGCGCCGTCGTCGGAATGCGCGGCCGTCGTCAAGGCCAACGCGTATGGCACGGGGATCGAGACGACCGTTCCGGCGCTCGCAGCCGCCGGCTGCAAGACATTCTTCGTCGCGCTCCCGCATGAGGGCGAACGCGTCCGTCGCATTGCTCCAAACGCGACCATCTACGTCCTGAGTGGCTTGATGCCGGGGATCGGCGCCTTTCCTCGCCGCAGCATCGGCTGCGTCCCGTCCTGGGATCAGCCGAAGAGATTTCCGAATGGGCCGCCTTCGTGGGCGCACATCACGTCGACGGGCACGCCGCCGTTCATGTCGATACGGGCATGAACCGGCTGGGGCTTACGCCCCGCGATGCGATGGCGTGGGCGCGCCAGGACAAGGCCTTCAAGCCCTGGCTTTCCCATCTCGCTGCTGATGACGCCATCTCGTCGCATCGGAAAGCCCGGAGAACCCGGTCAACGAACGCCAGATCGAGATTTTTTCGGCGCTGCGCCAGGAGTTCCCCGGCGTCCCCGGAAGCCTGTCGAATTCGTCCGGCATCTTCCTGGGGTGGCGCGCTCACCACGATGTGCTGCGGCCGGGCTATGCTCTCTATGGCGGAAATCCACTGCCGTCGGAGGTCAATCCGATGGCGTCGGTGGTACGGCTGGAAGGGCGCATTCTGCAGGTGCGATCCGTTGGTGTAGGTGAGACGGTCGGATACCACGGCACGTGGACGGCCCGTGGCGCATGCCGCCTGGCGACCGTCGCAATCGGCTATGCCGACGGATTTCCGGGGGCTGCCGCGTCCAGCGACACGCGCAAGGGCGGCGAGGTGATTGTCGGAGGCGTGCGCTGCCCCATTGCCGGCCGGATCTCGATGGATACGATCGTCATCGACGTCTCGCACGCGCCCCCAGGTGCGGCGAACCGCGGGGCGCTTGTCGCGCTGCTCGACCACGACATCACTGTCGACGAACTGGCTTCCCGGGCGGGCACGATCGGGTATGAAGTTCTGACGCAGCTTGGCCAACGCACCCAGCGGCGAATCATCGGGGTCTGAATGGCGAAGCGCGCGCTGTCCTATGTCTGTCAGAACTGCGGCGCGGTGCATGGGCGCTGGCAGGGCCGGTGCGAAGCTTGCGGCGAGTGGAACAGCATTGTCGAGGAGGCCGCTTCCGCCCCCCTGCCCGGCGGCGCTCCAGTCCGCGGCCCGCGCGGCCGGGGACGTGTGTTCAAGCTGGAGGGAATGCAGGGGGATCAAAGCGAGGCTCCACGCGTGCCCTCCGGCATAGCCGAACTCGACCGGGTTACCGGTGGCGGCTTCGTGAAGGGCTCCGTGGTGCTGCTGGGCGGCGATCCGGGGATCGGCAAGTCGACGCTGCTGATGCAGGCCTGCGCCGCGCTGAGCGCCCAGGGCCATCGCGTGGTCTACATCTCCGGCGAAGAAGCGACCGGCCAGGTCAGGCTGCGTGCCGAGCGGCTCGGGCTTTCAGGCGCAAAGGTCCAACTCGCCGCGGAAACGAGCGTCGAGGACATCATCGCGACGCTCTCGCAGGGCGAACCGCCCAAGCTGGTCATCATCGACTCGATCCAGACCATGTGGACCGAGGCCGTGGAGGCCGCGCCCGGCACGGTGACCCAGGTGCGGGGCTCCGCGCAGACGCTGATCCGGTTCGCCAAGACGAGCGGCTCGGCGGTGATCCTCGTCGGCCACGTCACCAAGGACGGCCAGATCGCCGGACCGCGGGTCGTCGAGCACATGGTCGATGCCGTCGTCTCGTTCGAGGGCGATGGCGCGCATCATTTCCGCATCCTGCGAGCGGTGAAGAACCGCTTTGGACCGACTGACGAAATCGGCGTGTTCGAGATGACCGGGCTTGGCCTCGCGGAGGTCCCAAATCCCTCGGCGATGTTCCTCGCCGGGCGCGATACCGCCTCGCCCGGCACGGCGGTTTTCGCCGCCATGGAGGGCACGCGGCCCTTGCTCGTCGAGTTCCAGGCGCTGGTCGCGCCTACTGCGCTGGGTACGCCGAGGCGCGCGGTGGTCGGCTGGGATCCGAGCCGGCTTTCCATGGTGATTGCCGTGCTTGAAGCTCATGGCGGACTGAAGCTGGGCCAGCATGACATCTATCTGAACGTCGCCGGTGGCCTGCGAATCAATGAGCCTGCCGCGGACATCGCGGCCGCTGCAGCCCTTGTCTCGTCACTTGCAGGCGTCCCCCTCCCGCCAGATCGCGTCTATATGGGTGAGATCGCCCTGACCGGAGCGCTGAGGCCGGTGGGACAGGCAGCGAGCCGCCTCAAAGAGGCCGCAAAACTCGGTTTCCAGTCCGCTTTGGTTCCGCGAGCCGGCATTGAAAGCGCAGGACGGCCTCCGATCGAGGTCGAAACCGCGGGGGACGTCTCCGAACTCGTGGCTGGAATCGCAGCGAAGGCTGCTTCCAGGACCCAAAAAGGCGAGGCAGCATCACGGGATGGGGGAAGAAGGGCCTGATCGCGACCAAGATGCGTGACGGGCGATACCTGTGAAGCTATAAGACGTTGCCAATCGGACCTGTCACCGCCGAGATTCCATGAACCAGTTGCCGGTCACCGCACTCGACCTCGTCGTTCTCGGCGTGGTGCTCCTGTCAGCCCTGCTGGCTGCAATCCGTGGCTTGACGCGAGAGGTTCTTGCAATCGCGTCATGGGCCGCTGCCGCCGCGGCGGCTTACGTGTTTCACCCCCTGCTGCTGCCGTATCTGAAGGACTACATCACGCCAGCCGCAGCTTGCGCTGGCCGCGTCCATCGGCGCTGTGTTCCTTGGTACGCTGATCGTGGTGTCGTTCATCACGGTGAAGCTGTCCGATCTCATCCTCGACTCGAAGATCGGTGCGCTCGACAGGACCCTCGGGTTCCTGTTTGGAGCGGCGCGAGGGTTGCTCATCGCGGTGATAGCGTTCGTCTTCTTCGACAAGCTGGTTGGGGACAAGGCGCAGCCGGATTGGGTCAAGAACGCCAAGTTGCGCCCGGTGCTCAAGGAGACGGGCGATCAGATCATCACGCTTCTGCCGGATGATCCGGAAGGCCTGATCGCCAAGTGGAAGGCGAAGAACCGGAACGAGGGCGACCCTGGCGAGCCGTCCGCGGCGCCGGGAACGCTTCCTCCGACCGCGCCGCCGCCCGTGCAGCGCAAGACCGAGACCACGGCGCCGCCGGTCTACAAGAAAGCCGAGCAGCAAAGTCTCCAGCTTTTGATCGGAACGGCGTCTTCGCCGAACGCAAAGCCCTGAAGCGTCGCCTTGGCGGCGTCACTTGAAACGCCGCCAAGGGCGGCCAATATGAGGTCGGCTATGAACGAGCGTCGCGGCTTGGCCGAATCTGCCACCTTTGGCACCGATCACATCGATCTGGATGACGACCGCCTCCACGAGGAGTGCGGCGTGTTCGGCATCTACGGGCACCCTGATGCTGCCGCGATCACGGCCCTGGGTCTTCACGCCCTCCAGCATCGTGGCCAGGAAGCAGCCGGTATCGTCAGCTTCGATGGGAAGCGCTTCCATACCGAGCGCGCCCTTGGGCTCGTGGGCGACACGTTCTCCGACGCGTCGACCGTTGCGCGGCTGAAGGGTTCCAGCGCCATCGGGCATGTCCGATATTCCACCACGGGCGAAACGATCCTGCGCAATGTCCAGCCGCTCTTTGCGGAACTGGATGGCGGCGGCTTTGCGGTCGCCCATAACGGCAATCTGACCAATGGCCTCACGCTGAGGCGCCAGCTCGTGCGCGACGGGGCGATCTGCCAATCCACCTCCGATACCGAGGTGATCCTTCACCTGGTGGCTCGCAGCCGCAAGAATCGCTTCATCGATCGCTTCACCGACGCGCTGGCCGCGATCGAGGGCGCCTATTCGTTCGTCGGCCTCACCAATAAGAAGCTGGTAGGCGCACGCGACCCGTTGGGCATCCGGCCCCTGGTTCTGGGCGATCTTGATGGCTGCCCGATCCTTGCGTCCGAGACGTGCGCGCTGGACATCATCGGCGCTCGCTTCGTGCGCGACGTCGAGAATGGCGAAATTATCATCGCGTCCGAGGATGGTATCGAATTGATCAAGCCGTTCGGCTCCCAGCCGGCGCGTCCGTGCATTTTCGAGTACATCTACTTCTCCCGACCGGATTCGATCGTCCACGGCCACTCGGTTTACGACGTCCGCAAACGCATGGGCGCGGAGCTCGCGCGCGAGGCGCCGGTGCGAGCCGATGTCGTTGTCCCGGTTCCGGACTTCGGCGTGCCCGCAGCTCTGGGCTTTGCCCAGGAGCACGGCATACCGTATGAGCTCGGCATCATCCGGAACCATTATGTCGGCCGAACCTTCATCCAGCCGACGCAGTCCGTTCGCACCCTTGGCGTTCGCCTCAAGCACAGCGCCAATCGGTCCGTAGTGGCGGGCAAGAGCATCGTGCTGATCGACGATTCGATCGTGAGGGGCACGACTTCAGTGAAGATCGTTCAGATGATGCGCGATGCCGGCGCGAAAGAGGTGCATTTCCGTATTTCGAGCCCTCCGATCACGCATCCTGATTATTACGGCATCGACACGCCGGAGCGGGACAAGCTGCTCGCGGCCACCCACAATCTCGATGAAATGCGGGCCTACATCGGTTGCGACTCGCTGGCTTTCCTTTCGGTTGAAGGCATTTACCGCGCCATGGGCGAGACGAACCGCAATGCCATTCGTCCCCAGTTCACGGATCATTGCTTCACGGGGGACTATCCCACGCCCATCACCGACCGGATCGGCGAAGGACCCAAGCAGCTTTCGATGCTCGCCGAGGTTGGCTGACACTCCCGAGTTCGCCATCCGGCGCAAATACCTGTCCAGAGTTTCAAAATGACCAGACCACTCGAAAACCGAATTGCGCTCGTCACCGGCGCATCGCGCGGAATTGGCCGGGCGGCAGCCCTCGCCTATGCCCGCGCCGGCGCTCACGTCATCGCGCTGGCCCGCACGCAGGGCGCGCTCGAGGAACTCGACGACGAGATCCGCGCCGTGGGCTCCAGCGCCACCCTGGTGCCTGTCGACCTGAAGGACATGGAAGCTCTCGACCGCCTGGGCGGTGCGATTTTCGAGCGTTGGGCAAAGCTCGACATCTTCCTCGGCAACGGCGCGCTGCTTGGGCCGATCTCGCCCCTGGGGCACGTCACGCCGAAGGACTGGGATTCGGTGATGGCCGTGAACGTCACAGCCAATTGGAGGCTGATCCGCTCGCTCGATCCCCTGCTGCGCGCGTCCGACGCGGGCCGGGCCATCCTCATGTCATCGGGCGCGTCGTGGAAGAGCAACGCCTATTGGGGCCCCTACTCCGTGTCGAAGGCAGCGGTCGACGCGCTCGGGCGGACCTATGCGGCGGAAACGGCATCGACGCCCGTCAAGGTTATGCTGGTCAACCCCGGCCCGCTGCGCACACGGATGCGCGAGACAGCGGTTCCCGGCGAAGATCCCATGACGCTGCGCACGCCCGATGAGCTCGCTCCGCACCTCGTCGAGCTAGCTAGTCCGGGCTGGACGGAGTCGGGCAAGCTGTTCGACTTCCCGAGCGGCAAGGTGCTGAGCTTCCAGCACCCGGCATAAAGCAGACCCGCCAGACGGAGTGAGGCCGAGCGCCCTCAGCCCTTGTTCTCTTTATCGTACGGATTTTCGCTGGTCCGCATGCTGAGCCGGATGGGCGTTCCCGGCAGCCCGAACTGCTCCCGCAGACCATTGATGAGATAGCGGGTGTAGCTCTCCGGCAGGCCATCGAGCTGATTTCCGAACAGCGCGAAATGGGGCGGTCGGGCCTTCACCTGCGTCATGTACCGGATCTTGATCCTGCGGCCTGACACGGCCGGCGGCGGATGATTTTCCAGGATCCGGGCCAGCCATTTGTTGAGCTGGGCCGTCGAGATCCGCTTCGACCAGATCTCCGCCGCCTCGAAACAGGCTTCCAGCAGCTTGTCGACGCCGTTGCCCGTCAGCGCCGAGACCGGAACAATCTTCGCGCCCTTCACATGGGACAGCAGCCGCTCCGAGTCGTCGGTAAGCTTCTTCAGGCGACCTGTGTCCCCTGCCACCAGATCCCATTTATTGACGGCGATGACGAGCGCGCGGCCTTCCTTCTCGATCACGCTCTGAATCGCGAGATCCTGCTTCTCGAAGGGGATCGTCGCGTCCAGGAGAAGCACCACGACCTCGGCGAACTTCACCGCGCGGAGGCCGTCGGAGACCGCCAGCTTCTCCAGCTTCTCCTCGACCTTGGCGCGCTTGCGCATGCCGGCCGTGTCGAACAGCTTCACCTTCTTGCCGCGCCAGACCCAGTCGAGGCCGATCGAGTCCCGGGTGATCCCCGCTTCCGGACCGGTCAGCAATCGCTCCTCGCCCAGCATCCGGTTGATGAGGGTCGACTTTCCGGCATTGGGGCGTCCGACGATCGCAATCCGGAGCGGCCGTTCGATGTCCTCCCCGTTCTCGTCAACTTCGGTATCGACTTCGGGGTCGAGGGCCGTCTGCTCGGGTAGCGCTTCGCGTAGCGCGTCATACAGTTCGGACAGCCCCTCACCATGCTCCGCCGATAGCGGAATCGGATCGCCCAGGCCAAGTCCAAAGGCCTCGTAGGTCTGCAAATGGCCGGCGCGGCTCTCGGCCTTGTTGGCCAACAGGATCACCGGCTTGCTCGCCCGCCGCACGAGATCGGCGAAATGCCGGTCATGCGGGGTCACGCCGACGCGCGCGTCGATGACGAACAGGATCGCGTCCGCATCGGCCAAAGCCTCCTCGGTCTGCGCACGCATCCGCCCTGCCAGGGTCGAGGCTTCGGCGTCCTCGAGTCCAGCCGTGTCGATGATCGTGAAGTTGAGGTCGCCGAGGCGCGCGTCCCCTTCGCGACGGTCTCGCGTCACGCCGGGCTGGTCGTCGACCAGAGCGAGCTTCTTGCCGACAAGCCGGTTGAACAGCGTCGACTTGCCGACATTCGGCCGGCCGATGATGGCCACCGTGAAATTCATGATCATTGTCCTCTGAAGCTTCGCTCTTTACGAGGCTCCAAGTTCTTGAGCGGCAGCGTTTCCGTCAGGCGGGCCGGGATCGACCGCGCCCGAAATCGCTCATGCCGCCAATTGCCGACAAGGCAATCAAGTAGCAGGTTTCACCGGCCCAGCGCGAACAATGGCGAGCAACAGGTCCGCACGCTGTCTGAGCTGCGCAGGCGCGGAGCGATCGATGATGATCTCATCGAAGTATCGGCCTGCGGTCTCATAATCACCGGCCTTCAATGCTGCCAGTCCCAAGAGTTCACGCGCATTCGGCGAAATCGGGCCAGGCGTGGCAAGCAGTGGGTCGAGCCGGGTCTTGAGTTCGGCAAGCGAAGCCGTATCCACCAGGAGAAGCGCCGCGCGCAAGCGCGCAACGTCTCGCAACGGAACCGCGTATGAATTATCCGTGGCAAGGGCGTCATACAGCTTTACAGCCGCGGCGGCGTCGGTCTTGCCGAGTTCGGCGGCCTCGCGAAAGCGAGCCAGAGCGCGGTAGCCGCCAGAGCCATCCTTCGATAGCGCCGCGAGTTCCTTCTCAGCCTCGTCGGTTCGGCCCGCGCGCGATGCTTCCAGCGCGGCCTCGAAGCGCGCCCCGGCGGCCTGGGCTTCCTTGGTCTGGTAATAGTCATAGGCACGCCAGCCAGCGGTCGCGAGCACGACCAGTATGGCCAGCGCGATCAGCTTGTTGCCGTGCCTTTTCCAGAACTCGAGGGCTTTGTCGCGGCGGACTTCCTCGTCGATTTCGCGAAATATGTCGGCCATAGCCGTCAACGGTTCCTTCTGGACACGCAGTCGCCTGCCCGCCTCATCCCGGGCCCACGCCCATTCGGGATCGGCGATTACCACGGAGCGCTGCGTTTGTCATGCAGCGTGGCGCGAGGTTGAGACATTCGCCTGAGGGAAATGACCAAACCGGATGACGGAGCCAAGACCTCCATGGCCGATCAGGTGCCCTCATGTCCAGACCTTCGCGGGGACGAGCATCGGGTGCTTCAGCCGCCGCTCGACTTTCCTGGGGAAGATGCGCAGTAATCAATTGCACGATTGCTGACCATATCTAAATCGATTATAAAGCGTCCATTGCGTTTCTGGAGTTTTTTTATGACCTCTCATTTCATTTTCCGAACCGCTGCGGCCGTGTTCGCCGCGGCCCTTATTTCAGCCCCCGCATTCGCCGAAACGATCGTCGTGTATTCGCCGCAGGGCGGCGACGAGCGTGGCGTGTTCATCGCCGCCCGGGCGAAGGAGGCGACCGGCCACGACGTCAAGTTCCTCGCAGCCGGCGGCGGCGAGTTGCTGGACCGCATCATGGCCGAGAAGGCGAACCCCCAGGCCGACGTCGTGCTCGGCCTCGTGCCGCAGGCCATGTACCGGCTGAAGGGCGAAGGCGTGTTCCTGGCCCACGTGCCGTCCTGGGCCGGCGGACTGGATCCGGTGTTCAAGGACAAGGACGGCCAGTTCCACATGTTCTGGCAGACGCCCATCGTCGTTGCCTACGCCGCCGACAAGATGGCCGGCCTTCCCGCGCCCAAGAGCTGGCTCGATCTCGCCAACCCCATCTACAAGGACAAGTTCACGGTGGGGCCGCTAGCGCGGCGCAGACGACGCGCGTCTACATCGCCGGCATTCTGTCCCGCTTCGCCGACCCCGCCACCGGCGTTGTGAGCGAACAGGGCTGGAGCACGCTGAAGGCGTTCTACGCCAATGCCCGGCCGACGGTCGAGGGAGTGGACGCGTGGCGCGACGTCGCCGGTGGGGCAACGCCCGTTGTGATCTCCTGGTTCGGCGGCGTCGTTAACAACGCGGCCAAGAACAACATCGCCATGACCTATGTCGATACGGATGGCGGCACCCCGATCGTCGCGGAATCCGTCGGGATCATGGCAGGCACGAGGAAGATCGAGGCGTCGAAGGCGTTCGTGGAGTGGTTCGGTTCGCCGGCTTTCATGGCCGAGTACGCCGCCAAGTTTAATCAGACGCCGGCTCATCCTGAGGCGATCGCAAAGTCTCCGGCCCAGGTCCAGGCCAATGCCAAGCTGTTCCGGGCCCAGAACCTGGACTGGGCGCTGGTGGCCCGCAATCTCGACGGCTGGCTCAAGAAGGTTCAGCTCGAGATCATCCCGTAATGATCTCCCTCAGCGGACTGTCCGTCAGCTATGACGGAGCGCCGGCTGTTCGCATGGTTGATCTGGACGTGGACGAGGGGAACCTTTGTGTTCTCCTCGGCCCGTCCGGTTGCGGAAAATCGACCCTCCTGCGCACCCTGGCCGGACTGATCAAAGCATCGGCGGGGCGCATCGTGGTTGGTGGTGAGGACATCACCGCTCTGCAACCCGAGCAGCGCCGCCTCGGCTTCGTGTTCCAGAACTACGCTCTCTTTCCTCACCTCACGGCCCGCGAGAATGTGGGCTTTGGCCTGGCGATGCAGGGCTGGCCCCGCTCGTCACGTGGCGAGCGTGTCGACGAAATGCTGGACCTCGTGGGGCTGCGCCATCTGGGGGACCGCAGGCCTTCCGAGCTGTCCGGTGGACAGCAGCAACGTGTCGCCATCGCCCGGGCAATGGCGCCGCGCCCCCGAGTCCTGCTGTTTGACGAGCCGCTGTCGAACCTGGACGCGCAATTGCGCGTCTCCTTGCGGGACGATATCCGCGCCTTGCAGCGGCGGCTCGGCATCACTTCGATTTTTGTCACCCACGATCGGGAAGAGGCGCTCGCGCTGGCCGACAAGATTGCGGTGATGAAAGACGGGAAGATCGTGCAGGTGGCGGATCCCCGCACTCTGTATGACAAGCCCGCGGACCCCTTCGTGTGCCGCTTCATGGGTGACATCGTCGCCTTGCCAAAGGCTGTTCGCTCGAAGTTGCGCGGTGCGGAAGGCTCTGATTGCTTCGTGCGTCCGGAAGATGTGGTGCTGCGCCCGCACGACGGCCTCATCACTTTCCAGGCGACCGTAACATCCTCGTCCTTCCTGGGCGCATTCACGCGCGTGCTGCTGGCTGTGGACGGCGACGAAATCGAGGCTTTCGTACTGGGGCGGGACAGTCAGGGAGCAGAACCCGGCACGGTCCTGACCGCCGGAATTGACCCGGCGCGGGTTCTCAGCTTCCCCACGGATGCACCGCAATGACCGCGGCATCCCGCTGGTTCGGACCCATTCTCCTCGTCGGGATGGTGATGGCCCTCGCTTGGGCGCTCCTCGCCTTTCTATGGCTGCCCGTAGGACAGTTGATCCTCCATGCCCTGCTGCCCGGCGGACAATGGCCGACGGAAGCCATCCAGACCCTGGCCGCCTCACCGCGCGTTTTGCGGAGCATCACTGACACACTGGTCGTCACCGTGGCGACGCTCGTCACTGTCAGCCTCGTCGGGATTTTCCAGGTCATCGTGCTCGAGGTCATCGAGGTGAAAGGCGCCAGGATCCTGGCCCTGATCTATCTCACGCCGCTCGTCTTCTCGAGCGTCGCGGCGGTCACCGGCTACACCTTCGTCTACGGCGCGCACGGCGTCGTCACCAACGCTGTTCGACTGATGATACCGGACGCGGACCCGCGTTGGTTCCAGGGCCTGTGGGCCATCGTCTTCGTGCACACCTTCACGATGACGCAGTACCATGTCCTGTTCTTCCGGGCCGCGGTTCGGCGGGTCGACTACGGAACTATCGAGACGGCGCGCTGCCTCGGCTGCTCGCCCCTTGGAGCCATTCGCCACGCTGTCCTGCCCGCGGTGCTCCCCAGCCTGATGTCCGTCAGCCTGATCGTGATGCTGCACGCGATGACGTCTTTCGCCGCGCCGGTGATCCTGGGCGGGCGCGGGGTGACCTTGCTCAATCCGCTGATCCAGACGCTCATGTCACTGCGCAGCACGGATCTCGCGGCGCTGCTGGCGATGGGTCTTGGCCTCGTCAGCATGGTGGTGTTCCTGGTTGTCCGGCGCATCGACCTGCGGAACGCAAAGCGCGTGGGAACCCGCACGCCCGCCGCGATGCGCAAGCTCCGGCTGGCCTCACCCGCTGCGAATACCCTCGTTCACGTCCTGGCCTATGCGCTCGCCGCGATTCAGATCGCGCCCATCGTCCTGACCGCGATCCTGTCCTTCGCGCCGACGGCGAGCATTCTGAACGAGCCGTTCCCGACCACCTTTACCTTCAACAACTACCGCGCCGTCTTCTCCGACGTTGCAATCGCCAGCCCGCTCGCAACAAGCCTGGTGCTGTCCGCCGTAGGGGCGCTCCTGGCTTTCGCCGCCGCGATGTCCGGCAGCCTGCTGCTGCGGCGCTGGCGTGGCTGGCCTGCGGGCGTACTGGAGTTCTCACTCTTCCTCCCGTGGATCCTGCCGACATCGGTGATCGCGCTGGGGCTCATCACGGCCTATGGCGCGCCGAGCGCCATGCTCTTCGGGCAGGCGCTCGTGGGCTCATGGTGGAGCCTGCCGGTCGCCTATGCGATCTTCGCCCTGCCCCTGATGGTGCGGATGCTTGGCGCAGGATTGAGCGAGCTCGACCCCTCGCTCGTCGACGCTGCCCGCTCGCTGGGCGCCGGATCCGGCCGGGCACTTTTCAAAGTGCAGGCGCCTCTGCTCGCACCGGTCATCATCCTGGTCATCGTCATGGCGTTCCAGGAAGGGCTCGCCGAATACACGATGTCGGCCTTTCTCTACAACGTGAACAACGTTCCGCTCGGCGTCGCTCTGCGTAACGCCGCCGCGTCGGACGATCCCGAACAGATCGCCCGCTCGCTCGTCTACATTGTGCTTCTCACCGGATTTTCTTTTGCGATTGTCGCGCTCGCCAATCGATTTGGATTCAGAAACCGCTCAACCGGGCGGTAATTACAGGAAGGATATGACATGACTTGCATGACCGTCTGGCATTGGCCGGGACATGCGCGCTGGTACGACGAGGGCCTGCGCAAATCTTTGGCGGACATCGCTTCCGCGGGCTTCACGCACATCAACTGGAACCCGGATTCGGGCAGCCCTTATGTCTACGCCCGCAGCGAGATGGACCACATCGTCCGCTGCATCCGGGATGCAGGGCTCCTCACCCACTCCATCCACGCCTCGCACGGCCGCAACCCCGTCGTCGAGACGCACGGGCTCGGGGTCGAGGACCGGAAGGACTTCACGTCCCCTGTGGAGTGGCAGAGGCTGGCCGGAGTTGACCTTCTCGAGAACCGCATCGTGCTGGCGGAAATGCTGGGCAGTCCGGTGCTCGTCCTGCACGTGACCGCGCCGGACACGCAGGAGGTCGCCGGCGCGCGCTATGACAGCGTGCGACGGTCCCTCGACAGCATCGTGCCGAGTTTGCGTGCGGCCGGGGTGCGGCTGGCAATCGAAAACATCCCGAGCATGGGGCTCGATACGGCGGTCTCCACCTTCGACCGGTTGTTCGCGGAGTACCCAGCCGACGTGGTCGGCATGTGCTACGATTCCGGCCACTCCAACATGGTGGACAAGGGCGGATCGACCTTCCTCGACCGCTACGCCGACCGGATCATCACCACGCACCTGCACGACAATTTCGGCTTCAAGGACGACCACCTGCTTCCCGGCGACGGCGTGATCGACTGGGACGTGACGGTTCGCAAGCTTGCCGCAGCACCGTTGGTTGCGCCTTTCGTCTTCGAAACGCCCTTCGACAAGACCGGCCTGACCCAGCCCGTTTTCTACAAGCGCGCCATCGGCATCGCCCGCGACCTCGAACTTGCCCTTGCGAAAGCCAGGGGCGAGGCGCAGGGCTAGCCCACGGCAGGCTTATCCAGCGGCAAAGCAACCGAACGTAATCAGGCCCGCGGATAGTATCCGCGGGCCTGATGCCGTCGGCTCACCTCGCGATGACCTGCACTCCGATGAGCAACGGATGCAGGACGAACATGAACAGCGCCCAGAAAATCGTCCCCAGAACGATGGCCACGACATCGTTCCGACGCGCACCGGTGATGATGGGGAGTTCGCTCCCGTCAGCCCGCTTCTTCACCGAGATCCGGTCGTAGACAGCCCAACCGAGGAACGACCCAAACAGGATGATCGAGCCAAGATCTCCATTGCTGAGCAGATGCGCCAGGGCCCAGACCTTCACGGCGACGAGCATCGGATGCTTCAGCCGCCGCTTGATCTCTCCTGGGGGAGCATACGCAGCCACCAGGGCGACCATTGCGGGCCACATCAAGAGGATGCTGAGGTGGGCCATGCCCCTGGGCGGCGTCCAGACATCGACATATCCGGCTGCGCGATAGGCCTTGTAGCCGAGCACGATCAGGACGAACCCGATCAGCGAAGCCAGGCTGTAGACTGCCTTGTAGAGCCCCGGCCCGAGCCGCGTAACCAGACCGGCCCGCAGTTCCCTCAGCGTGGTCAGCGTGTGGACGCCGAAGAAGATAACGAGTCCAGCGATCAGGGTGGCCATGGTGCCCTTTCAGGGGAAATTCGGTCAGCTCGTGGCAGATTGAGTCGAGGATACCGGTCTGGACGCGGGCAGGATATACCCAAGATCACGCCTGCGATGAATTTGGCTGGCGTGATGGCGGCCGGAAACAGCGAACGGCTGAAATCCGCCGCTCGGTCGAGCCGTCATTTCGAAATATCGATCGAAGAAGCCCGACATCGACACGAAATGACCTGGATTCTGTCTTCATTCGAACCGGTTGACGCATGAAGTTCTGAATCTTCGCATCGACCCGCAATTGCAAACTCCAGAACGACGCCGGGATCAACTTGTAGCGGGGCGGGTCAGCGCGCTGGGCTTTAGTATCTCTTCCAGTGCAGCTTCAGTGAGGAGACCCTTCTCCAGCACCAGAGCGTATACGCTCCTGCCAGAGGCAAGAGCTTCCTTCGCAATCAGGGTTGCATTCACATATCCGATATGGGGGTTGAGTGCTGTCACGATCCCGATCGAATTTTCGACTGTAAATCTCAGATGCGTGGCGTTCGCCGTGATACCCGAAACGCATCGATTTGCCAGCGTGCGGCAGGCCGCTTCAAGGTGAATGACGCTTTTGAACAGGCTGTGGGCAATAATCGGCTCGAAAGCGTTGAGCTGGAGCTGCCCGGCCTCGGCTGCGAAGCTGATGGTGATGTCGTTGCCAATAACTTCGAAAGCGACCTGGTTCACCACTTCTGGAATAACCGGGTTTACCTTACCCGGCATGATAGAAGAGCCGGCTTGAACCGGTGGAAGATTGATTTCGCCGAAACCTGCGCGAGGGCCAGAAGATAACAGGCGCAAATCGTTACATGTCTTGGAGAGTTTGATGGCAACTCTCTTGAGGACGCCCGACAATTGAACGAAGCTTCCACAGTCCTGTGTGGCTTCGATCAGGTTGGCAGCAGTAACAAGTGGCAGTCCTGTCACGTCTCTCAGATGCGCACAGACTTTTCCGGAATATCCAGCCGGCGCATTTATGCCCGTTCCAATCGCAGTCGCGCCCATGTTGATTTCGCAGATGAGAGCAAGTGCCTCTGTCAGTCTTTGCTCATCCTCGCCAAGCATTACAGCATATGTCGAAAATTCCTGACCAAGCGTCATAGGTACCGCATCTTGAAGCTGAGTACGGCCCATTTTGATGATATCCGTGAACTCGCTCTCTTTTAATTCGAATACCTTACGCAGCTCGGACATAGCCTCTATCAGGCGGACTACACCGTTATAAGCAGCAATTTTGAGAGCTGTTGGATACACATCATTGGTGCTTTGGCTCAGATTTACATGTTCATTCGGGTGAAGTGATTTGTAGTCTCCTTTTTCTTTACCGAGCAACTCCAACGCGCGATTGGCGATCACTTCGTTGGCGTTCATGTTGGTTGATGTGCCTGCGCCCCTTGGATGACATCCACCACGAATTGATCGTGAAGTCGGCCATCGATGATTTCACGGCAGGCCGTTGCTATCGCATCAGTGCGCTCGGCATCCAAGAAGCCCAGGTCCCGGTTAGCCAATGCGGCAGCCATCTTCACAGATGTATCGCGCGGATGAGATCGGGATAGACCGATATTGCCGTCCCTGTAATCGGAAAGTTATCGACCGCTCTCAGTGTGTGGATTCCGAAATAGGCACTGTGAGAACATCAAGTTCACCAAGAAGATC
>CAWGGK010000009.1:0-796465 GCA_963822165.1 uncultured Alphaproteobacteria bacterium | reverse complement strand
CTTGATCTGGTTGAATGACGATTGCAATCGCTCACTTTTGTCAAAACAATTATGCCGCCGTCAGCTAGTGTTCTTATCATTTGCAATTCTTTCGGTGGACAAAGCGCCAGAGCCGTGCTTCGCATCGGTCAATCCATAGCCTCCGAGTTGCACGAACGCACTAACCCCGCTTTTTAAGCGGCGACGTTCCAAGAGCCGTGCTTATATCTCGGGATGTTAAGCCCCGTTAGTCAGGTCGACGCCCACGACATCGTCGAGACCATCCGCAGCGCCTTGCTCGTCCTCGGAGAAGACCTGCACGTCGTCTCGGCCAATCGTGCCTTTTACCGGCTCTTCAAAGCCGAGCCCGAAGACACGATCGGACGTAGCATATACCAACTCGGCCTTCACGAATGGGACCGGCCGGACCTCAGGCGGCTCCTCGAGCGACTGATCCCCTTAGACCAGATCGTCGAAGCGTTCGAGATCGAGTGTTCCTTTCAACAATCGGCCTCCGCCGCCTCGTCCTGAACGGAAGGAAGGTGTACCCGCCCGGCAATCGATGCCGTTCCCGTTGCGGGCGATGCGACATCACGGATGCCAGGGAGGCCGAGCGGCGAAGCGAGCAGCATTGGCTGCTGGCACAGAGCATTGTGGATACGGTGCGGGATCCCCTCGTGATCCTTGACGAAGACATGAAGGTCGTGACTGCCAGCCGGGCCTTCCAGCGTTTCTTCCACGTGACAGGAGCGGAAGTGCTTGGCCGCCACGTCAAAGACCTTGGAGAGGGGCAATGGGGATCGGCCGCACTGAGGGCCCTGCTCGAGCGGATCAACGCCGACGACACCTCGTTTGATGGCTATGAAATCGAGGGCGACTTCCCCGGCTTTGGTCGTCGGATTTTCAAGCTCAACGCACGACGCCTGCATCATCCGGAAGCTGGACGCCGCCGTCTAACGCCTGTTTTCGAAGACGTAACCGAAGCGCGACTGCTCGAGCGCCACCATGACCTCCTGTCCGCTGAGTCGCGCATCGCATCAAGAACAGCCTGCAGATCATCAGTTCGTTCGTGTCCTTCGAAGCGCGCCACGCGGCTGAGCTGCGTCGACGGTTTCAAATCCCTGCAGCATCGGATAAGTGCGGTCGCCAAGCTATATGACATGATTTCCGATCGGCCTTGTTGGCCAGTGCGGGCAGACGAATACCTCGAAGGGATTGCCGATAACCTGCGCTCCAGCCTCCTGGCTTCGGATCATGACAGTAAGATCTTGGCGCAGGCCGAATTGCTGACCTTGTCGGCCGAGCACGCCCTGCCCTTCGGACTGATCGTGAATGAACTCGCCACAAACGCCGTCAAGTACGCTTTCGCATAGATCTGCACGATCTCGATTTTCCTCCGGCCGGAAGGCGAACACGTCTGCTCCGTGTCAGTCATCACGGAACGGGTTCCGAGGATGGACTTCCTGGATTGGGCTCCCGATTTGTCGACGCCTTCGTCCGCCAGATCGGCGGTATCCTGACCCGCGACCCCGTCTCGCTGGGAACGTCATTCACTGTCCGGTTCCCGGCAACCGTCCTCGCTGCGTAGGCCACCCCCAAGGTATCAGCCAGCACGTAGCTGCCAGCGCTGGCCGACGTGATATCGGGCTACGGAGAGCAAAAACCCTCACCCATCTGGATCATCGTTGGCGTGCCTGAGCCTGGCCTGCCGACACCACCGCGAAATAGGTTCGATGGCACCGAGAGCGACGAGAAATGCATACTGCTCTTTAACGACAGGCTAAACTGCCGTTTACGGTGGCAGACGCCGGATCGACTTCGGTCGCCTTCATTGCTGCTTCACGATCGGCAGCCTCGACGCAATGAACCTGCGAGACGTGTCCTGGCGAAGCCAATCAGGCGACTACTGACGCTCGTCACCGTGGACCTGAACGCTAAAAGGAAAGGCCGACAAGGTTTCTTCCTCAGTCGACTACCACCATGTCGTTCCTGGTGGCTGAACTGCCTCGCACGCATGAAGCTTGAACGGATGATTGAACGAGACCGTATGTTCCGTCGTTCGGCTTGTCATGTTTCGCTCACTGGCACAATTCTCGGAATTCCACTAGGAGCGAAAATGGGCAGGGATTTCTGTAGGCTAGATCCCGGCCATTAGCCTTAAAGGGGGGTCAGCTCGCCAAGGATTCAATCGGGACGTTTCCGACTTTGAGAAGCACGACGGCATCATCGAATGCGCCTGTCGCAGGGTCACCGGTCCGTGAAAAGGCCACGGCCCCAGGATGTTTGCCAGCCATGACCTGGGCCGCCGCAATCGCGCTCCGCGGGGTCGGAACTCGACTGCTTCCCCGGCGCTGAGTTCACCGTTCGCGTCGCACATGAATGGTAACGCCACGTAGTAGGTGACGCGTCGATCACGGCCAGCCTCGTGGTCGTGAACGCCCGTCTTGGGGGAGCCACCGGTCTGCTGCATCATCATCCCTTAGATTGCGTTTTCGAAATATCTCGAAGGCTTTCACGTGACCTTGCGGGTCACTTCTTCTTGGCTGAGCCAGCTAGGGATTCCTTGGCCTTGAGAACATCGGTTAAGTTTGTTCGCTCACCGCCTGTCATGCCTTCAGAGGCGGCTACAGCCAGCTGACGCGCGTCCTGTTCCAGAGACCCCAACGCCTTCGCCTTTTGTGCGTTCGAAAGGGTCGGATCCACAACCACGTCCTTCGGCTCGTCAAAGTGCGCGGCGGGCTTAGCGGTTTTTTGTTGCGCTTCGAATTTGATCATGGAGAACACCTTCTGGCTTATGAATGAAAATCTTTGTCACCCGGAGTGGTTCCGGACCTTATATCCAAGGTGGCGATCTTTCTGAATTCTCGCCAGATTACCACAGCGACCTCTCGAAATCTGAAAATTCTTCAAATAATCAAATTCGGATCAATTGCATAAGCACATGACCTCTTCTTTTACAAAATGCAAATTATCTATTTCTTTTAAATTTCAGTGGTTTCATGTTTTAAATCAGCGCTGGATTATTTACAAAATCCTTCAAACGATACCCGTTTGGACAGAGCGTTCCGAACGGGATGAAAAAATTCTAGAATGCGAGGGCAACTGGATCGGGTGGGCGCCACGGCACCTCGCACAACTCGGGGACGCCGAAGTTTTCCCGATAGCCGTAACTTAACAGCACGCCGCGCGTTATCCTAAAAGATGGCTTGGTACACGGCCAAATCCATTGAAGACTTTCGGGTCAATTAAAGGAGAGGTATCCATGCTGCTTCCCAAAGGAACAATTGTCGCTGTAGCCGATGGCGAAACACTGGTCATGTTCCGCAATGATGGTGACGAACGCGAAATGAAGCTTAGGAAGCTACCAGAAGCCAATGTGGTGAGTGGGGCAAAAGGATCGGGTGCAAGACACCACAGCAGCGCTGCGAATCGAGATGAGAGCCAGGCAGCCGAGGATGGATTTGCCTCAGGTACCGCGGATCTGCTCAATCGACACGTGCTCGACGGAACTATTTCCGACCTGGTCATTATCGCGGCGCCCGGACCCTCGGAGAATTGCGCAAGCACTATCACAAGGGGCTAATAGCTATTCTGAAGCATGAGATCGCAAAAGAGCTCACAGGTCACTCGCTACATGACATCGAGAAGACCCTGGCGGCCGCATAGCCGACGTCCCTGCCACATTCTTCATTGACGGCGAAAACATGGGCATCCTCTAGCTTGGAAATCGACTAGGGTTTGGGAAATGTTCTCAGCCGCTTATCGCAACTTGCCGGGCGCTGTTCGCTGCTTGTCGCGGGGGTACACGAGGGAGGCGCCATAGGCCCGCGCTGCTGCGTTCAGCGTGGCGACCCCAATCCGCGCGACCCCCATCAAATGGAAAACCTCCCACCCGTCATGAAGGAGGTAATCGGCGACGAACCGCCGATGGCAACGCCACCAGACTGCTTCTGAACACATGATTGCGCACCGTCGCGCATTGCACAATTCGATAAGACGCGAGTAGCCGGCGCGAAACTCGTCAGACAGCGCGAAGTCGGCGTAATTGTGAAAGCTCTGGTTCAGCCAGAAGCCATTAACTTCGGGCGGGATTGCCTTCGACTTGATACGCCACCGCCCAACTCCGCGATCCACGTATAGCCAATCTGCCAGGCGGTCAGCGCCTCGGGCAAGTCACATAGGTTGAACTGGGGATTGGTTCGCGACCGCGGGGTGCGGCGGATATTGACGACCAGTTAACACTGCCCTGCTTCAGCAGATCGGCAAACTCGGCGATGCTCCGCGTGGAATGCCCGACGGTGTAAACGGGAAGCCGTTGCACACGAGTCATACGAGTTCTCTTCCATTCGCAAGCTTGGGTTCTCGCGTGTTCATGCATTGTAAATGGGGGCTTCGCGTTCACTTGGAAATGACCAGCAAGCGTCTTTCATCGGGAAACTCTCATGGCTAAAGAGTTCAAAGTTGGAGATCGGGTCGAGTGGAACTCGGAAGCCGGTCGCGTCAGCGGCACAATCATTTGGGTTCATACACGCGACTTCGATTACAAGGGCCACATTCATCGTGCCAGCCCCAGTCGCCGCAATACGAGATCAAGAGCGGCAAGACCGATCATATCGCCGCCCATAAGGGCTCGGCGCTGACGAAGCTGAGGGCCTGACTGACGTTGCCCCCAAGTTTTATCCAGTTTTGAGTTCGTTCTGGCGTTGGTTTGGATGTTGGGGGGACAGAAGCGGCGGGAGCTGGCGCGGAGCTTTTCGCGTTGCGCAGCGCCAGATCCCGACGCGGGTGGAAGGTTGAAGCGAAGGCGATCGGCGTCTGCCATCCGAGCTTCGAGTGCGGCCTCTATACGTTGTAGTCCGCTGCCAGATCGCCAGAGCGGCTCGGGCATGTGCAATCGATGAGAACAGCGTCTCGTTGAGCAGTTCGTCACGCAGGCGGCCGTTGAAGCTCTCGATGAAGCCGTTCTGCATCGGCTTGCCCGGCGCGATGTAGTGCCACTCGACGCCGGCTGATCCGCCCATGCCAGGATGGCGTTGCTGGTGACTTCGCTGCCGTTGTCGCTGACGATCATCTCGGCTCGGCCGCGCTGCGGATGAGCCGTCCAGTTCGCGCGCAACCCGCACGCCCGACAGCGAGGTGTCCGCCACCAGCGCCAGGCACTCGCGGGTGCAGTCGTCGACGATCGCCAGGATGCGGAAGCGGCGCCCGTCGGTGAACTGGTCCGAGACGAAGTCCAGCGACCAGCGCTCGTTGGGCGCCAGCGGCATCCGAGCGGCGCCGCGTTCCCATGGCCCGCTTGCGACCGCCGCGGCGGCGGACCGTGAGACGCTCCTCGCGATAGAGCCGGAACAGCCTCTTGTGGTTCACCGCGAAGCCTTCGCGCCTGAGCATCACATGCAGACGCCGATAGCCGAAGCGGCGGCGTTCATGCGCGATCGCCCTCATCCGCTCGCGCAGGGCCGTCATCGCCCGGTCGGGTGGTCTGGTATCTGATCGTCATGCGGCAGCAGCCGATGGCTTTACACGCCCGCCGTTCGCTCATCCCGTGGTCCGCCACGAGATGCGCGACAGCTTTCCGCTCGGCAGCGGGCGTCACCACTTCTTTCCCAGTAGATCCTTCAGCGCGACATTGTCCAGCATCGCGTCGGCCAGCATCCGCTTCAGCTTGGCGTTCTCGTCTTCGAGCGCCCGCAGCCGCTTGGCCTAGCGCGGTCAAGCCAAATCAGGACGAAGTCTAACTACTGAACGTCTAGGGCTGTGACTTCATAGGAGCCTCTTCGACCCCGCGCATAGACGCGCGCAGCCATTTCGAGAACCTGCTTCCGATGGGCTCTAAAAGCAGCCAAAAGGCTCACTTCTCCATCAATCATTCCATACTGAATGCGACCGAGTGCGTCGTGCGTGATGAAAAACGAGACCTCCATGGCTCCATCGTAGCCCCAGAAACGCACAGAATGTCGCGTCGCATCGTAGCTGCAGCTCTCATTCGGGAAGTTCAGCAAAATAAGGCCTTTCATGGCAAACCGGTCAAGGCGCTGATCTGTTGGCGATCGGCGCAAGTCCATCTGCGGTAATTGATGCGGAAGATCAGGAATGTCCGAACGACGATCTAATTATCGAAGTTGAGTTCGACATTAACGTACCTGCGAGCATATCCCTAGCAATGACTTCGCTGATACATTCCCTTCAGATCCATGCTAGGGATTTGGTATTTCCTCGCCTCCACCGCTGTCACCCGACACAGAAGCGGAGCCTTGGTCCGGCCTTCTGGCGCTGACCAGACCGACACGAGAGCCGCTTCATTCAGCCTGCCGTCTCGTCGTGGTCGAGTTCATCAAGCGCGATCAGGAACGATGCAACCCTGTTGACGGACGAAAGGCAGTCCGCAACGCCGGCATAGTTTTCGACGAGCCAGTTGAGGGCCGCCTGCACGATCACGAAGGCCGCCGTGACCTGTGCCACCTCGCCGAGCGACATCGTTCCGACGAGATATTTCGGCGCGCAGAGCGCCCAGGCCATCACGGGCGCGAGCAGGATGTTGCCCTGGGATACCACCGTCGTGCGCATGAACTGAACGCACAGGTCACGCCAACCTGGCGATGACGTCATTCAGTGAACCTGACAACAGCCGGTGCTGCTTGTCCTGCCCCTCGGAGAGGGGCGTCGACGTTCCGCGTTCGCGAAGGTGGGAGCCGACCGCGCGGAACTGGGCCTCGGCAGCGTTCTTCACAGCGATGACGCCGACGAGACGCCGGCCGATGATGGCCATGGCGACGCTCAGCAAGCACGGAATAGATCGTCACCGCGATGACCAGATACTTGGGAACCGTGAGGGTGTGGCCGAAGACCTGCAGGGTGAGATCGCCGCCCACGCTCCACAGGATGCTGATGAAGATCACCGCGCCGAGGACGGCGTTGAGCAAGCCGACGACGAGACCGACAGGATTGTCCGTCGCGATCCTCGCATCCTCAGCGAGCCGGTACTCGGGGTTCTGGTCTTCGCCGACCGTGAACCGGAGCTGGCGGAAGCGATCATTGGCCAGCCACCGGTCGATAAGGATGCTGCGTCAGCCACGCGCGCCATCGCCGCTGGACCGTCATGCGCGCCCAGATGGCAAAGACCGCCACAAGGATGCTGATGCCGGCCAGCGGCAGGAACATCAACGCCTGGCTGCGGAGCGCCTGCTCGTCCCTCCGGCCGAAGGCATCGAAGAAGTCGCGGCCCCAGAAGTTCAATCGATACTGGATGGCGAGCTGGAGCAGGACACTCGCCAACAGCAGGGCGGTCAGCAGCCATGCGTCTGCCGGGAGCCGGCGACCTTGCCAGAATCCCGAAGCGGCGCGCCAGAAGCGCGACAGAAGCAATCTCTGTGTGTCGGGCGCCCGGGTGCCCGGATCGAGCCGCAACCGCCGGCTGTGAGGCCATGGCAAGGGTGTGGTACTCAGCGTGCTGAAAGCACATTTTAACAGATATAGGTTTGGCTCGTATGCGCATTGACGTGAAACAAGGCGTCGTGCCTAAGCGACAGCATCTGATAGTTCTATCGCGCTCGTCGAGTCTCGAAGCTGGAACTGAAGCGCTTCACTGGCGGAATAGTTGCGTTTGCCGTTCCGGCTGCTTGGCTGGACGCGGACGTGCCAGATAATCAGGAGGCTGCATGACTGAAGCCCCGTCGCCGCGACAACGCACGATCTCGACCTTGGTGCTGGCCTGCGGCGTGGGCTTTGGGCTCGTGCTCTGCTACCTGCTCGCAATCCCATTCATCCCGGCTCTCGTCGGCGCGTTCACTCTGGCTGTCCTGTTCGCGCCCTTGGATGCGCATATGAGGCGCGTCGTGAAGGTCAACGGCATCGCTGCAGCCCTGACGTCGGCGATCGTGGCGCTGATCGTCGTGGTGCCGACGATCCTCATCGTGGGAGCGTTGCTCAGTGAAACCGATCGGAGCGCACGGTTGATCGGCACCCTGATCGATGCGGAGACCTGGACCCGGGCAATCGATGCCCGTCCCCGGCTTGCCCCGATCCTTCGCGCCATCAATGAGCGGTTCGACATTCCCGAGCTCGTCAAGGCAGCCACAAGTTGGCTGGCCGGGTGGAGCGGCTCCTTCGTCCAAGGGTCGTTCACCGGCCTGATCAGCCTGATGCTGATGTTCTATTTCCTGTTCTATCTGCTGCGCGACCGCGAGGAGATCACGCGAGCCGTCGAGAGCACCTTGCCGCTAACGCTCCCGAGTTCATCGACGCTGAAGAACCGGATCACGAACACGATCCACGCCACAGTGCTGGGGATGGCGGCCGTTTCCAGTCATCCAGGGCATCCTGGGCGGAGCCATGTTCTGGTGGCTTGGACTGCCAGCGCCCGTCTTCTGGGGCGTGCTGATGGGCCTTCTCGCCGTGGTCCCGTTCCTTGGCGCCTTCGTGATCTGGGTGCCAGCCGCGCTCGTTCTCGCGCTCGCCGGCGATCTCGCATCGGCGGCGCTGCTCGCGGTGTGGGGCACGATTGTCGTCGGCCTCGTCGACAACGTGATGTACCCGATGCTGGTGGGCCGACGGCTGATGCTTCACACGATCCCATCCTTTATCGCCGTTGCAGGTGGTGTCGTACTTCTCGGCGCGCCAGGCATCGTGCTCGGACCGGTCATCGTCGCGGTGTCGGTGACGCTGATGGAAATCCTGCGCCACCGCGCCGTCGTGCCCACCTCTTGACGAGGACGACACATTGTCAGGGCAAACAACACCCGCCTACAAACGTCTGGTGCGGCTGAATTCCATTGTTCGAACAGCCGTCATTACGCGGAGGAAGCTAGTTCGCAATTGACTTAGATCATCGCATGCCAGCCAAGTATCATCCTGAATGTTTCCAGTCATTCTGGATTAGGTCGAATATGCGCAATCCAGAATTCGCTCTGCCGGACCAGTCGGTCCAGGCTCGAAGGAGCCCAGTAAATGACTCGGAATGTCGCTTTGTACACCGTGATCGGCGTTCTCGCGATCGCTGCCACAGTGTTCGGATACCAACTTTACAAGGAGCGACACAGATCAAACGGCGTCGAGATCACCATTGGTGAGCGCGGGATTTCGATCGAAAAGAAATAAGCCGCGCTTCCGCAGAGGCAAATGCCCTTGGTCCACATTCGGCGAGGGCGCGTCACACAGGGGTATGATCAATGTCGCTCGGTACAATCCTGATCATCATTCTAATCATATTTCTGCTCGGCGGGTTCAGTGGCCGGTTCGGAGGATATGGATACGGCTTTGGACATGGCGGTGTTGGCTTAATCGGCGTCTTGCTAATCATAGTCTTGGTGCTGCTTCTCACAGGTCGACTGTAAGCGAGCAGTTCAGTCGTCGTGTTAGGCTGGAAAGGCATTGTCACGCTAACGAAGTAAATACCGCTTTAGGCAGCACTCACGCGAAATTGCCCCCGCATAAGTGTCGGTTGGGAATGACGCCGATCTCCTTCGCCCGACACCGGTTCCCGCCAGACGTCATCCGCCACGTCGTCTGGCTCTATCTGCGCTTCACGTTCAGCTACCGCGACGTCGAGGAGCTTCTGGTCGAACGCTTGTTGGATATTTCGTACGAAACGGTCAGACGATTGGTCGTGAAGTGCGGGTTGCAGTTCGCTCGCAACCTGCGCGCCCGGCGACCGCGGCCGAGTGGCCAATGGCATCTCGACGAGATCGAGAAGAAGAGAGGGATAGGGTGCTGCTCAAAGTCAAATAGTCTTGACGAACGTCGCGTCCCTCGAACCGGAGAGCGTCAGTGCAGTTCTATCCGAAGCTTGACGGTGCGATCCTGGACGCTCAACGATGCCTCTCGTGGATTGAGTGCCGTTTCGATCCGCCGACCGGAAGACACTGACCTGGAGTGGCCTATGCCGAGGAACGAGATCGCCACCATCATCGGTTTAATCGTGACCCTGTGGTACATCTTCATGGGTCCCGGTCGGTTGCAGGGTCTGCCTCGCACCCCGCGCACGATCGTCACGGTGCTCATTGTCTTTGTGATTGCCTTCCTGGTGACCTGGATTGTTCTGCGGCTGTTTGGATACTGAGACCGAAGGGGACACGATACTCAGGTAAAGGACACCGTCCTTCGTTGTCCTTGGTTGCACGGCTACCGCCCCAGCAGCGCGCCGCTTTCCGCGCGCCACGTTGGAACAGATCAGCCGGAGCGGTAACGTGAGGTCAGCTGTCGTCGCCCGCCAAAGATCTCCGTTTAATCAGACTCGCTGAGCTGATGACCCGAGATCGTTCTACCTAGCACTGTCACGTTAAAGTTCGACCGGCGCAGATCAGTTGTTGTGTCCTCCTGTGTCACGCCGCGGTGCTTGCGCTCTGCCACGCTTGCGCTGCCTCCGCCCTGAAAAGGCGGAGCGTGCGGCGAATGACGTCAGGCGGGGAACCGGTGACGTGAGTATGAGATGGGGATCAGTCCCAACTCTATCGCCACGCTTTGCGGGGCGTCAACGTTACCGTGTCAAGGCCGTGACGAATCCTCTGCAGTTGGCCGAACCATGGTAGGATTTACCAGAAGTCGCTTTGCCAAGATTTAGAGCGGCGGGCGTCACCGACAGACGAAACTGAAGGCTGAAGCATGACTCTGAGACGTATAGTTTTGGGCGCGATACTCGGTGCCGCCCTTTTTGGAACTGGTGCGATGGCCGTCGAAGAACCAGCTTTCAAGGTCGTCTTGCATGAGGACGCTTTCGAAGTCCGGGACTATCCGGCCCTGGTGGTCGCCGAGGTGACCGTCAGCGGCGATCAAAAGGAAGCGGCCAGCAAAGGCTTTCGTCTGCTCGCCGGATATATATTCGGCGGCAACAAACGCCGCCAAAGCATCGCCATGACGGCGCCGGTAGCCCAAGCGCCGACGAGTGAAAAGATCGCCATGACCGCGCCGGTCACCCAGATCCAGAGCGGGGGCGAATGGGTAGTGCGGTTCACGATGCCGAGCGCCTATTCAATGGAAACGCTGCCGGAACCAGACGATCCCAAGGTGCATTTGCGGGTGCTCCCGCCGACCCGCTTTGCGGTGCTGCAGTTCTCCGGTTTGGCCCGGGAGGACGATGTGGCCACCAAAACCGCTGAGCTCGAAAAACGCGCTGGAACGCACCACCTGCGCGCCATCGGCCCGGCGTTGCTGGCCCAGTACGATCCCCCGTGGACGCTCTGGTTTATGCGGCGCAATGAAGTGATGATCCCTGTTGCGCCCTGATAGCGCCCAATCCGCGCAGGCGACAACAGCGGCGACGGCACTGACGCGTAAATCGGCTCGGGCACGGCGGTCGTCATGCAAGATTACGACAAGACCCGTTTCACCCATGTTTGATGCGCGATGCGGCAGCCGGACCTGCTCCGTCCAGCTCCGATAACGTGTGAAATGGGATAAGCCTCCATCAATCTCGAGGAGAACGGTATGAGCAAGCGCCCACGGATCCTGGTCGTCGAGTGCATGCAGGAGATCTCGTCCTTCAACCCAATGTCGTCGACCTACGAGAACTTCCACATCGAGCGCGGAACGGAGATGCTGGCGCAGGATGGCCTGAACACAGGGCTTGGCGGCGCTCTTCCGGTCCTTCGGGCAGCGGACTTCGAGATCGTCCTGACCATGGGCGCGCGCGCCGGATCGGGAGGCCTGCTCGCCGCGGCGGGGTGGTCGCGGCTTTCGGCCGAACTCATTCAGGCGATCGAGGCTGGCGCGGTGGGCGGTGTCGACGGCGTGTACTTCTCGCTCCACGGGGCCATGGGCGCGGAGGGCGAGCTCGACCCAGAAGGATGCCTGCTGCAGGAAACCCGGCGCATCGTCGGTGAGGCCGTGCCGATCGTCATCTCGCTCGACCTGCACGGTATCCTCACCGACCGCATGCTCAGGCAGGTCAACGGGCTCGCCATCTATCACACCTATCCGCACGTCGACTTTGCCGACACAGGCGAACGCGCTGCGAAACTGCTCGTGCGGATCGTCCAGGAAAGGCTGAAGACCACCATTGCCCGCGTCGTGATCCCCGCCCTTGTGCGCGGCGACGAATGCGTGACGAAGTCCGGCTGCTACGGCGACCTCATCCGCGAGGCGCAGCGCATCGAGCGCGACGGCACGGCTCTAGCGGCGGGGATCATGATCGGCAATCCCTTTACCGACGTTCCCGAACTGTGCAGTCAGGTGCTCGTTTGCACGGCGGGGGACGAGGCGACCGCGAAGGCCGAGGCCACCCGCATCGCGGAGGAGTTCTGGCTGCAGCGCTTCCGCATGCAAGGAAAGTTCGTTTCCCTGGAACGCGCCATTGCGCAGGCCGAGACGATCAAGGGGCCGGTGGTTTTCACCGACGCCGCCGACGCCACGTCGTCGGGGGCAACGGGCGACAGCGCCATCATTATCGACAGCCTGCGACGGGCCGGAACGAAGAAGCGCGTGCTGGCGCAGATCGTCGATCCGAAGGCGGCCGCGGCAGCGCACTCGGCCGGTGTGGGAGCCACTATTGACGTGACGCTCGGCGGCACGATCGACAAGAAGCGCTTTAATCCCATGGCCGTGAAGTCGCAGGTGAAGCTGCTCTCGGACGGACGCTCGCGGCTGGAAACGATGAAGACCGGCCTCGACGCAGGACCGACAGCAGTGCTCGCATTCGGCACGTTTACCGTGGTTGTCTTCTCGAAGACGCTGAGCCTGTTCGACCGTGCGATGTACTATGCCAACGGCCTCGATCCGCAAGACTTCGATCTCATCATCGTGAAGTCACCGCACACCGAATACCACATGTACGACCAGTGGGTTGAGAAGAACTTCAACATCGACATTCCCGGGGCAACGTCAGCAAACCTCCCGACGCTGGGCCACACGATCTGCAGGAGGCCTATGTATCCGCTCGATCCGGGGGTTGAATTTCAACCTCGGCCCGTCGTGTACGTCCGGCAAGGCTGAGGTTCGAACCGCCACAGACACCGCAGGAAAGTCACGCCGCCCGAAGATTGAAGCTGTGGATTCCTTCTATCTGGCCGCAGCCAAAGCTCGGCAAGTTCGCGGATGTGACACCCTCGGCAAAAGAGCGAACTGCGATGAGTATCTACGACGATTGCGCCCGCCACGACTGCGCGGACGGACGGGTACAGGATCGATAGACGGATCCCTGACATGTAGCGACCTGCCCTGCCCGCCTGGGCGCTACTCTCGGCCGTTCGGCGTGACAATCCCAGGCGGCGAACGTGCCTCCCGGTCTGGTGATCCTTGACAAACCGGGCCAGCAGCGGCCGCCGGCGTGAGAGCGTCTTCGCATCGGAGAGAGTGCCTCCGGCAAAGCACGGCAGTACCAAAGTAATCATCGCTAGCTCCTGACAGCGCATCGACGAGATTTATTTCACTCCGCGGGACAGGCGTTCCGCGTCGGAGCTTGTCACGTCCTCGGACTTGCCCGTCGGGAGCCTCAGTCGTAGCAGGTGGGCATGACCGCCCCGTCCTATCGTGGCTACCGCTTCCCGGCCGACGTCATCCAGCGCGCCGTCTGGATGTACCTCCGCTTCACCCTCAGCTATCGCGACCTCCAGGATCTCCTCGCAGAGCGCGGCATCCAGGTCTCCTGCAAAACCGTCCGGCGCTGGGTCCACGTGTTTGGACCCGGTATTGCCTGTCGACTGCGGGCTGGCCCTCACGGCCGCTAGCACCTGGATGAGATGTTCGTCCGGATCGAAGGAAAGCAGATGTATCTCTGGCGAGCGGTGGACGCCGAAGGTGAGGTCCTGGACGTCCTCGTCCAGTGCAAACGAGACAAAGCAGCAGCCCGCAAGCTCATGCGAAAGCTGCTGAAGAAGTACGCTGCCGTCCCAGATGAATGGGTCATCGACCGATACGCCGCCTAAGGCGCGGCCTTGAGTAATCTGGGGCTGACCACGCCGGTCCACATTTCGGCCAATCGCATGAACAACAGGGCCGAAAGTTCGCATGTTCCGGTGCGACGACGAGAGTGGAAGCTGCAAGGCTTCAAGTCACCGGGTTCGGCGCAGCGCTGCTTGTCCATGCATGCCGCCACCTACAACATTTTCACCATTCCACGTCACCTCACCTCCGCCCGAACGCACCGGCTCTTTCGGGCCGAGGCGTTTTCGGTATGGCGCGATGCGGCTGGCGTGGCAGCCTGATCCGGGCCGCCTCGGCGCTTTCCGTGATCGCGCGCCGGCGCCGTGACAAGCCCCCTGCCGAGCTTCGCTCACCGGTTCCCAAGGAAGTTAAAAGAGGCAGGCTAGGCCGGTTGGCGCGTACTCCATCGACACGTCTGCTCGTACGAACCTGGCAATCGCCTGATGGCACGCTGGCGAGTTGCGCGCTGCTTCTGCAGAATGTGTCCCCCAGGCACGGCGTGGTCGCCTGCGGAAGCGGCCGTCGAAGAGGAGTTCCTGAGCGTGAGCGGACCGGGATATCAGCGCAGATTGGCTGCCATCCTCGTGCTGGACGTTGTTGATTATTCTCTCAACATGAGTTCCGACGAGACTGGAACGCTCGGGCATTGGCAGCAGATCAGGACCACCATCATCGAACCCGCTGTCCGCGCGCATCAAGGGCGGATCGTCAAGCTTCTCGGCGACGGGGCGCTCTGCGAATTCGGCAGCGTCGTCGACTCGGTTCGCTGTGCGCTTGCAATCCAGTCCGATGCCGCACGGTCAGCACTGAAACTTCGCATCGGAGTTCATCTTGGGGACGTGATTGTCGACGGGCAGGACATCTATGGCGACGGCGTGAATGTCGCCGCTCGGCTGGAAGCACAATCCGAGCCGGGAGGCGTGTGTATTTCGAAGCAGGTGTTCGAGCAGGTTGAGAACAAGATCGTCGCCGATTTCAGGGATGGCGGCGAGAAGCAGGTCAAGAATATCCCGCGTGCGATCCGGATCTACCATGTCACACCGACCGGCGTGTCGCCAAGCTCAGACGGGAGGGCGGGGGAGACGGGCGCCGGGATCGTCGTCGAGACGGCTCGTCCGGTCTTCGCGAAAGAAGGGTCCCGGGTGGGGGTCCCGCCTTCGGCTCAACCGCCCCGTAGCACGTCGATCGTGGTGCTCCCGTTTCGCAATCTGAGCGCCGACCAGGCCGAGGATTATTTCGTCGACTCCATCGTGGAGGAACTGATCGCCGCACTGTCACGCGTGCGCGGGCTCATGGTGATCGGGCGAAACTCCAGCTTTTTCTTCCGATCGTCGGGAGACGGCCCCACCGTCATCACGCAGGAACTCGGCGTTCGCTACGCCCTTGTCGGCAGCGTTCGCAAATCGGGCTCGCGCGTTAGGGTCACGATCGAACTGATCGATGGCCCGACCGGTGCGAATGTCTGGGCGGATCGCTTCAACGAAGACGTCGCGGACATCTTCGACCTGCAGGACAACCTCACCGTGGCCATTGTCGGCGCGCTTCTGCCCAGCCTGCGCGCGTCGGAGATCGAGCGGGCGCGCCGCAAGCGACCTGACAGCCTTGACGCCTATGACTGCGTGATGCGGGCGATGCCTGCGGTCTGGTCGAACCAGTTGGAAGGCGCCAAGGAAGCGCTCGATCTGCTGGACAGGGCGATTCTGCTTGAGCCGGAGTATGGGCTCGCGTTGGCGCTCTCGGCATGGGTTCACATGCAGCACGTCATCTACCTTCGAGCCGAGGACGCCACCCTGCATCGGGCCCGCGCCGCGGAGCTAGCGGAACGGGCCGCGAAAGTGGACAGGGATGATCCCCTTGTGCTCACCACGCTCGGCGCGGCTCACACGATGGCGGGCGATCTCGACCGCGCCGGAACGCTGATCGAGGAAGCCCTCAGGCGAGATCCCAACTCGGCCTGGGCCTGGCAGCGCAGCGGCTGGTTTCACACCTATCGCGGGCTCACCGACATCGCCATCGAGCACTTCGCGAAAGGGCTTCGGATCAGCCCATTCGACCCCATCAACTTTAATTCGCACATCGGGACAGGAACCGCGCACTTCTGCGCTGGGGACTACGAATCCGCCATCGAGTGGATTAGGAAGGGCCTGAACCTTCAGCCCGACGCGACGTGGGCTCACCGCATTCTGGCGCCTGCACTCGTTCACGCCGGGCGACTGGAAGAGGCCCAGCAGTCGGCGGGAATTCTGCTGGCTCGGCATCCAGATTTCACCATCAAATCCCACATGCTCAATCCGCTCTTCAGAAAGACGCCATTTCTGCCGAGAATCGTGGAGGGACTTCGGCTCGCGGGGTTTCCGACAGACGACTGAAGGCGATCTCGAACGAGACCGAGGCGGCTCGAGCGCTGCCTTCCACTGATAGAAGCTGGCGCGCCCGTGGCCGAAATCGTGGTAGCCTTTTGCGAAGGGAATTCGACAGACCTCTATGGGCAAGCCCATGACCGATCACAACAGCGAACGCATTCCCTGTTTCTGTGCACTGTGCATCTCGCGCTGCGGTGCGATTGCCACCGTCTCCGACGGTAAGTTCACAGCCCTCGATGCCGACCCTGATCATCCCACAGGCCAAGCGCTATGCCTTAAAGGCAAGGTCGCGCCGGAGATCGTCTACCACCCCAATCGCCTTCTGCGACCGCTGAAACGGACCCGGCCGAAGGGCGAAGCTGATCCCGGCTGGGTCGAGATCGGCTGGGACGAGGCCCTCGACACGGTCGCCGCCAACCTCCGCCGCATCGCCGCCGAACATGGTCCCGAATCCGTGGTGTTCTCGAGTGCCTCGCCTTCAACCTCGGCAATCTCAGATTCGCAGGACTGGATCACGCGTCTCCGCCGCGCGTATGGCAGTCCCAATCACGTCAATTCAATGGAGCTCTGCGGCTGGGGCCGTCACCTCGCTACGAGCTACACGTTTGGCGCGCCGGTGCCGGGCGCCTTTATGCCAGACCTCGAGCGGGCCGGATGCATCCTGTTTTGGGGCTACAATCCGTCGCTGGCACGCATCGTCCATGCCACGGCTGCCGTCGCCGCACTCAACCACGGGGCACAGCTCGTTGTTGTCGATCCCCGGCGGGTCGGCCTCGCCAGCCGCGCGACCCATTGGCTTCGAGTCCGGCCCGGAACCGACACGGCGCTGGCGCTGTCGATCGCTCACGTCATGATCGAGCACGACTGGTTCGACCACGACTTCGTCCGTGGCTGGACCAACGGCCCGCAGCTCGTGCGCGACGACAACGGACGATTTCTGCGTGCTGCGGATATTGGTCCCTCCGGCGAGAGCGGTAGTTACGTCGCTTGGGATGCCGCGAGCGGAGTGCCGGTGCTATTAGGCCCGAAGCGCGGCGCCGACGATGCGTACGGGAATCTCGCACTTGCTGGCACCTTCGAGATCGCCACGCCCACGGGACCCATCACTTGCCGCCCCGCCTTCGCTCTGCTCGCCGACCTCTGCCGCAAGTACGAACCCAACGCGGCCGCGCCGATCACCAGCGTCGACGCCAGCGCCATCGAAGCCACCGCGCGACTGCTCTGGGAGTCGCGGCCGGTCGCCTACTATGCCTGGAGCGGGGTAGAGCAGCACACCAACTCCACCCAGATGGCTCGCGCCATCGCCCAGCTCTGCATCCTCACCGGTAGCCTCGACGTGCCGGGCGGCAACGTGCTGTTCGCCGGAGTTCCGGTGAATCGCATCGACGGCGCCGAACTGCTTTCGAAGGAGCAGCGCGCCAAGGCGCTTGGCCTTCAGGCCCGTCCGCTTGGGCCATCGCGCTGGGAATACATCACCTCCGGGGAACTCTATGACTCGGTACTCGATGCACGGCCTTACGAAGTGCGCGGCGTGGTCGGTTTCGGTGCCAACCTCGTCATGGCACATGCCGACAGTGCGCGTGCACGTGATGCGCTAAAATCGGTCGACTTCATGGTCCACGCCGATCTCTTCATGAACCCCACTGCCGAGCTCGCCGACATCGTGCTTCCCGTCGCCAGCGCCTTTGAGACCGAGGCACTGCGTGTCGGCTTCGAGGTGAGCGAGGCAGCGCAGGCACATCTCCAACTGCGGCGCCCGGTGATTGCGCCGCGCGGAGAGGCACGCTCGGATGTCGAGATCGTCTTCGACCTGGCCAAGCGCCTTGGTCTCGGCGATCGCTTTTTCGGCGGCGATATCGCGGCGGGGTGGCGCCACCAGATCGCGCCAAGCGGCATCACACTGGAGGCGCTGCGTGCCACGCCGCGCGGCATCCGGGCAGCCGTAGTGACGCGCCATCGAAAGTATGCCGAGACCCGTGATGGGGTGTCCGCGGGCTTCGCGACGCCATCACGGAGGATTGAGCTTTATTCGGAGGTGATGCTGGAGCACGGCTACCCGCCGCTACCCATGTTCTTCGAACCGCAAGTCTCGCCGCGCTCGCGTCCCGATCTCGCGCCGCTATTCCCTCTCATTCTCACGTCGGCCAAGGATACGCATTTCTGCGAGACGCAGCACCGCAACGTCGCAAGCCTGCGCCGCCGCGCGCCCGACCCCCAGGTTGAACTCCATCCGGATGTCGCCGCTGCCCGCGGCATTGCGGCTGGCGACTGGGTGATGATCTCAACTCCGGTCGCCAGCGTCCGCGCGCGCGCCCGATTGAATGGCGCCCTCGACAAGGACGTGGTCTGCGGCCAGCACGGCTGGTGGGACGCGTGCGAGGCAATCGGCGCGCCGGGCTATGACCCTTACGAGCCCGACGGCGCCAATCTCAACCTTCTCATTGACCGTCGCGCCATCGATCCAGTGAGCGGAACAGCCCCGCATAGATCCTTCATGTGCCAGGTATCGCTGGCCTAGCCGCAGATTGCCGCTTCTTGGCGTACGCACCCGCGCCGCCCGCCCCCTAGGCCTATCGTTCATGATCGCTGGCAGGTGCGGTTCATAGGAAGACATTGAAGCTAAGGGGATCGTATTCTCGGACTTGCGCTGAGGGAGTGGCACGTTCACCTGGGTAGAAAAGCCTCTAGTTCCAATAACAAAACTTTGGATCTAAATGCACACGCAACGTAACCCGATGAGAACTCCACCACAAAAACTGAGTGCCACAACAGAGGCGTTTGGTCTGCGTGGACCTTTCGCGCCGTGGCAAGACCATGACAGATCACTCGGCGTGAGATCAATCAGTCCCGATGGGCGAAGAAGGCGTCCCCAGAGCCGCGGCAATTTCGAATAGAGTAGCCGGCACTGTCACAGCAACGCTGACGGCTGCCGAGCGTGGCGATAGGGTTGGGCATGACGCCCATTTCCTACGCCCGCCACCGGTTCCCGCCTGACGTCATCCGCCACGCCGTCTGGCTCTATCTGCGCTTCACGCTCAGCTACCGCGACGTCGAGGAACTCTTGGCCGAACGTGACTTGGATGTTTCCTACGAGACAGTTCGGCGTTGGGTCGTGAAGTTCGGACTGCAATTCGCGCGGAGCCTGCGCGCTAGGCGACAGCGGCCGAGCGACCGTTGGCATCTCGACGAGATGGTTGTCTCGATCGGCGGCAAGCGCCAGTGGCTGTGGCGGGCCGTCGACAGCGAAGGCGAAGTCCTCGATCTGCTGATGCAATCCAGGCGAGACAAGAAGGCTGCGGTGCGACTGATGCGAAAACTGCTCAAGAAGCAGGGTTTTGCTCCCACAGTATGGGCGACCGACAAGCTGCGATCCTATGGCGCCGCGAGGCGAGACCTGGAACTTTCGGGCCGGCATGAACAGGGTCTTCGCCAGAACAACCGGGCCGAGAATTCACACCAGCCCATGCGACGACGAGAGCGCAAGATGCAGGGCTTCAAGTCGCCCGGATCGGCCCAGCGCTTTCTCAGCATGCACGCAGCCGTTCACAAGACTTTCAACCTCCAACGCCACCTCGTCTCTCGCCAGACGCTTCGCCTGTTCAGGGCGGAGGCAGCGCAAGCGTGGCAGAGCGCAACGGCTGCGGCGTAAGCCGGAGAATGCTGGAGCTGACCTGCGCCCGCTCGAACTTTGCCGTGACAACGCCATGAAGCGTATTGCGGTCAAAGAGGCGACTCCGTTCGATAGGGGGCATGATTTTAGCCGGAAGCCGCAGCTGGCCTCACTTAGGGATACGCGGCAGGAGCTCGTCGATCGAGTGCTGCACATGCGTGCGCATGATCTTGTAGGCTGCCCTCCCGTCGCGCCTTCTGCAAGCGTCGATCAGTCCGTTGTGTTCGCTGATGATCGTGTCGAAGCGCTGTTCTGGAAATCCGTAATGGCGCCGAACCGATGAGACGAGCGCGGAGTGCTGATGGATCAGGTCGATGGCCGGCTTGTTCGGCCGGATATGATGCAGCGCCCGGTGGAATTTCTGGTTCTCGCGGATCATGCCAGCAGTTTCACGCGACTGGAACGCCCTTTCCAACTCGCTTTCGATTGCGATCAGCTGCGCTACATGCTCAGGCAATGCGACGGCAGCGCTTCGCTCCGCCAGCATCGGCTCGATCGCCAATCGGATCTCGAAGAGATCCGCGATGAAATCGCGCGTGATCAGGCGCACGCGCGCGCCCCGGTTGGGGAGCAGTTCCACCAATCCTTCGGCCTCGAGCTGGTTCAGGGCTTCCCGGATAGGTGCGGCGCTGAGGCCGTACCGCTCGACGAGGATGGAGATCTTCAGCCATTCCCCTTGGGCGAAGATACCCGCAATAATGTCGCGCCGGATCGCATCGCGGACACGGTGATAATTCGTTCCCCCGAAGACAAGCTGGGGTGGATCGGCTTGTGCCGTCAGGTCTGCGTCTGCCTTCGACGGCAACGCTAGGGCAGGCTTCAGGACCATTATTCAGGCCTTCGGTGGCGCGCTGGAATTCCGGAGTTCGGGATGCGCAAGGGTTCTTGATCAAGGAAAATATATAATCTACGATTTCTGGGCAAGGACGGGCTCCATTCGAAAGGGATCCGCCACCGGCTCGCAGCAAGCTCAGCCGGGATCCGCAGGGGAGGACACCATGACAGATCGCGCACGCGCGGTTCTCGCGGCAGTTTCGCTTGTCTCTGGACTGATCGCGGTTGGGGAAGGCGCCCATGCCCAGCAGACCATTACGCTCACCCAATGGCAGACCAATCTCCGGCCGGCCGACCTCGAGGGCATCAACAGCTTGATCGCAGCGTTCGAGGCCAAGAACCCGGGCATCAAGATTAAGATTGAGCAAACGCCCTGGGCGACCCACAACCAAAAATTGCTTGCGGCCAATTCCGCCGGCTCGGGCCTGCCTGACGTCGGGCGGCTGGGCGATGTCGGCCAGGCGGCGAATGTGGGCTTCGTGAAGAAGCTGGACGCTCTGGTCGACCCGCCTGGAAGGCTTCCATCGTCGACGTCGCCTGGGCGGATGTGAGCTTTCCGCGTGAAGGCGAGAAGGACAGCCATGTCTGGGCGATCCCCAAGATGCTGGCGACGGAAGTCTGGTTCTACAACAAGACCATGTTCCGCAAGGCGGGACTTGATCCCGACAAGCCGCCTCAGACCCTCGAGGAATTCCAGAAGGCCGCCAAGGCCCTGACCCAGGACACCGACGGCGACGGCAGCGTGGACCAATGGGGCGTAAGCCTGACCGCCGCCGCGGAAGGCGGTCCCTGGCGCCAGTACATCAGCCTCGCCAAGAGCTTTCGGCGGGCGACTGGTGAAGACGCCGCGCTACGCCGACAGCCAGCCCGGACGAACCGGTGACGTGGGATTCGCCCGCAGACGGTGCCGGCGTTGAAGTGGCTCGTCGGCCTCTACAAGGACGGCCTGTCGCCGCCGAGCACCATCTCAGACACGGTTCGCGACGCGCCCAACAACTTCCGGGCCGGCAAAGTCGCCATGGTCATGATGGGACCGTGGGAGATGCAAGCGACCAAGGAGGCTTTCGCAAAGAAGGGGTGGGAGTACGGCATGTTCCGGGCTCCGCAGGGCCCGGCCGGCCGCGGCGAGTTCATGTATGTCGGCGCTCTCGGGCTGTTCTCCCAGTCCAAGAACGACAAGGAAGTCATCCAGTATCTCAAGTACTACACCTCGCCCGAAGGCCTCGGGCTCTACATGAAGACCAACGGCATGATCCCGGCTAACAAGCAGGCTCTGGCCGATCCCTATTACGCCGAGGATCCGCTGTACCGGGTGCTGCTCGACACCATCGCAAATGCCGATCTGCATTCGCCCAAATGGATGGGACTACGCGGCGCGTCGGCCCATTTCGACAGCGTCTGGACGCCGATCTACCAGAAGATGCTGGCCGGTGACATCACGCCGGAAGCGGGCGTGAAGCAGATGCAGGAACTCGCTGGTGAAATTCCTGAAATGACGCTGCCAATGCGCGGCGCGGCACTTCCCGGCGAGGCGCCCGCGAGGTGCCGCGCCGACCCGGGTTCGACCGCGGCGTGCGCCCCTCGACCTCTTTCCCTATTTTTTGCTGGCGCCGGCGCTGCTGGTGCTGGCCGTCATCTTTCTCTATCCGCTGTTGCTACAGCCTGTGGCTGAGCTTTCACAGCCTCAACCTGAACCGTCCCTGGCAGGGCATGCGTTTCGTCGGCATCGAGAACTACACCGAGCAACTGAGCGACCCCGCCTTCTATCACTCGCTATGGCTGACCTTCTACTGGACGGCGGGGTCCCTTGTCGGTCAACTCGTGCTGGGCTTTGCTGCAGCGCTTGCGCTCAACCAGACCTTTGCCGGCAGGGCGATCGCGCGCGCGATCATCCTGATCCCCTGGGCCGTGCCAACGGTGCTCGTCGCCATCGTATTCGGGACGATGTTCAACGCCCAGGGCATCGTCAACGAGCTGCTGCTCGATGCCGGACTGATCGCCGACTATATTCCCTGGCTTTCCAGCACGACCTGGGCGATGCCGACACTCATCATGGCCCATGTCTGGAAGGGCTTTCCCTTCCTCGCCGATCATGATGCTGGCCGGGCTTGCAGTCGATCCCGCAGGAGCTCTACGAGGCCGCGGAGATCGATGGCGCGACCGATCTGCAGCAGTTGCGCTTCATCACGCTTGCCGAGCCTGCGCGGCGTAGCTCTGATCGCTGATCCTGCTGTCGGTGATCTTCTCGCTGAAGGGCATCGACTTCCCCTACATCATGACCTTCGGTGGCCCGGCCAACAGCACCAAGGTCATCGCGTTCCTCGCCTATCACACGGCCTTCGCCGAGTACCAGCTTTCGGGCTGCGCTTCGGCCATCGCCACCATCCTGACCCTTATCACCGCGGTGATCAGCTATTTCTACCTGCGCGCCAGGGGACCGGAATGATCGCGGGCCGGAAGAGTACGCAAATGGCAGCTATAAGGCCACGATTTCGGACGAGCCCGCGCCGCCGCCGTCCTGCGCTGGGTCGTGCTCGCCTTCTTCGCGCGTCTACGTCGTCGCGCCCTTCGTGTGGATGGTCTCGATCTCGCTCAAGCCCGAGACCGAGGTTTTCGCGCGCGACGTACCCTGCTGCCGCGCGAACCGACAATGGCCAATTACGCCAGGCCTGTTCATGCGGCGCCCTATGTTCGCTATTTCGTGAACAGCCTGCTTGTAGCGATCGTCACGACCCTCGGCGTCGATCATCGTCTCGACGCTGGCGGCCTACGCGTTCTCTCGCTTCCGCTTCCGCGGCCGAGACGCCATCGCCTTCCTGATCCTCGCGACACAGATGTTTCCGCTCGTGACGGGGATCATCCCGCTCTACCTGGTCTTCTCGAAGCTCGGCCTGATCAACACCTATTGGTGCCTCTTCATCGCCTATGTGGCCTTCACCATCCCGTTCTGCACCTGGATGCTGAAGGGCTTCTTCGACACCATCCCCAAGGAGATCGAAGAGGCGGCGCTGATCGACGGCTGCACGCCGCATGCAGGTGCTGCGCACGATCGTCCTGCCGATGTCGGGCCCGGCGCTCGTCGCGACGGGCGTGTTCTGCTTCATCCTGAGCTGGAACGAGTTCCTTTACGCCACCGTGCTCACCACCTCCGACACCGTGCGCACGCTGCCCGCCGCACTCGGCCAGATGATCGGCCAGGGCTACACGCAATGGGGCGCGCTGAACGCCGCCGGCATCATGACGACCCTGCCGGTCGTCGTCTTCTTCCTGCTGTTCCAGCGGTACCTCGTCAGCGGCCTGACCGCCGGCGCCATGAAGGGCTGACCGATGATCGACGCTTACGCCCATGTCGGCATGCCGCGCTTCCAGACGGTCGACAACTGCCGCGCGACCATGCAGCGGCTCGGCATCACACAGCACGCTCGTCTGTGCCGTTCGACTGCTGCCCGGACTGGCGGATGGTCCATCGGGCGATTTCCCGGTATCCGGGCGAATTCCGCGGCCTGGGGCTGGCGCTGGGGGCCGACCGCGCCGAAGTCGAAACGCGGCATCGCCCTGCAGATCGAGGCAGGCTTTGTCGGGCTTGCGCCTCAACGTCGCCGATGTGCGCGACCGTCCGTGGCTGCTGGATACACTGGCGCGGCCTCGGGCCTTCCCCCTCGTCGTCGGCGAAGACGCGCTGGCCGAAGCGGCGCCGACGCTGCTTGCGCTATCTCGACGCAAGCCCGACGGCCTCGTCGTGGGCGGGCATTTCGCTGGGCCGACCGATCCCGCGGTGCTCGACCCGCCGGGCCCGGTCCGCGACCTCTTCCGTCACCCGCGCTTCGTCGTGGTGATGTCGCGACAGGGCATCTTTCCGCCAGCGAACTGATCGAGGCATGGGCGCAGGCGCTCCTCGGCATCCTTGGCTGGGAGCGGTCGCTATGGGGCACGGAAGCTCCGGTGCTCTATTGGCGCGACGAACCGGTCGGCCCGACGCCGCGCTGGATCGAGCGGTTTGCGCCCGAGCGCCGCCAGAACGTGCAGGCCTTCTTCACCGGCAATGCGGAGCGCTTTATCTTCTCGCGCCCGGCTGCGATCCGCCACCCCTTGCGGCTGCCGTTCGACCCCGGTCGCTTCGAGGTGAAGCGGTCCGTGCCGATGTGGCCCTTCGGCCTGCCCATGGACACCGGCCTGCCCGGCCGCCTGATTCGATGGCTGGATCGGCCTGGGGCGGTGAAGATCGCGGCCCGCTGAGCGCCTATCTCGACGATGTGCTCGACGCTGCACTACCCCGGGTGCGCAGCGATGCTTGAAGCGCGCGCGCTCGGCCGGACAGGGCTCACGGTGTCGCGCCTCGGCTTCGGCGGCGCGGCGATCGGTATCGAGAGTTACCTGGTCGCCGAGAGGCGCGACGACGACGCTGTGCAGGCACGTGCGCGCGCTGCACTGGAAGCGGCGCTGGCGGAAGGCATCACGCTGTTCGATACGGCGCCGGGCTACGGCTTCGGCCGATCGGAGCGGCTGTTCGGCGAAGTTCTCGCCCCGCATCGCGATCGCATCGTGCTCGCCACCAAGGTCAAGGTGGAGCCCGGTCACAAGTCCGGACGACTGGACCCGCAGCGTCGCCGGGAGCCTCGAACGGCTGCGGCACAGACAGCGTCGACCTGCTCCAGTTGCACGGCATGTCGTGGCCGACGACCTGGCCGGATGGGTGCTCGATGCACGCGGTCTCGACTGGCTTGAATCGATCACGCGCAAGAGGATGGACGAGATCCATCGGCGTCACCGCGGAAGTGCCATCGGGTGGCCTGGAGCGCCTCATCGACACTGGCCGATTCGACGTCCTGCAGATGGCCTACAGCATCATCTACCAGGGCGCGTGCGACTACCAGCGCGAGCCCTTCGGTCCCATCCCACGAGCTCGCGCGCTTGGCATGGGCATCCTGACGCATGCGGGCCGCGACATCGGGCGTCTTGCAGAAGCTGCTCAGTGCTGAATTCCCTGATCTCGACCCCGAGCGCGTCACGCGCCTCGCCCTGCGCTTCGTGCTTTCCACGCCGGAGGTCGACAGTCGCGCTGGTCGGCATGCGTACGCCAGCCGAGGTCGCCGCAAACGCCGCACTTGCCCGCGACCTGGCAGCCCGCATCGATGTGCAGGCGCTTCACGACTTCTTCGACGGCCGCAGCCGCGAGCCGCCGCCGCGCGCTCCCGACACACAACAGTCCAGCGCTGGACACTCGAACTAATGATCCCGGATCAAAGGAAGAACAAGACATGAGCGTAGAGGCAAACGCCGGCGTCGAGGATCGGGACGTTCCCCGGTCCCGGGCTGCGGAAATCAAGAAGATCGATCTCTGGATCTTCTCCTATCCGATGATTGGCGTGTCGCGGCGGCATCGACATGCCCGGCGTCGAAATCGGACCGCCTGCGGCTCGCTGTCAGCGATCGAGACGCGGGACGGTGCCTGGGGCTGCCTATGTCGGGGGGCAAGCCAATTCGCTTGCCCAGGCGACCGCATGCGCCCGAGCCGTCCTTGGGCTCGATCCTTTGCCCGCGAGCAGGCCTACGAGCTCATCCGCCGGCAACTCCGCAAGGAAGACCGGATGGGCGCCGGCGTTATCGACATCGCGCTGTGGGATCTGGCCGGCAAGCGCCTCGGGATATCCGTCAGCCAGATGCTGGGCGGCTCGAAGACGCGCGTTCCGGCCTATGCCTCGACCTGGTTCGGCGGAGATGGCGGCGGGCTGTCCACGCCCGAGGCGTTCGCCGACTTCGCCGAGGAGTGCTACGCCATGGGCTACCGCGGCTTCAAGATGCATGGCTGGACGGACGGCGGCACCGAGCGCGACGCCCAGGCCGTGCGCCTGCTCGGCAAGCGCGTCGGCGGCCGCATGGCCCTCATGCACGATGCGGCCTGCCATTTCCGCACCTTCGCGGATGCGCTGGAGGTCGGCCGCGCCTGCGATGACGCCGGCTTCTTCTGGTACGAGGACCCTTACAGCGATGGCGGCCTCGCGGCGCATTCCCATCGCCGGCTGCGCGAGATGATCAAGACGCCGCTGCTGCTCGGCGAGCACGTGCGCGGGCTGGAATCGAATGCCACGCTCGTCCTGGCCGACGGCACCGACTTCGTCCGTGCCGACCCCGATTTCGACGTCGGCATCACCGGCACGATGAAGATCGCGCACTTCGCCGAGGCGCTCGGCCTCGATGTCGAATTGCATGCTCCGGGCCCGGCGCATCGTCACTGCATGGCGGCTATCCGCAACACCAATTTCTACGAACTGTCGATGGTGGGACCATCGCGCGGCAACTTCAGCGCGCCCGTCTACACCTGCGGCTACACGGACGCCGTCGACGATGTCGGCGAGGATGGCTGCTTCCCCGTTCCTGATGGTCCAGGTCTCGGCGTCTCCTATGATTGGGCGTTCATCGAGAAGAACGCCAAGTCCCACGTCGTGGTCGAGTAGCTGGAGCGAATGAACAATGCTGAAGACAATCGACACCAGCGACGCGTCCAGCGCGCGCACCTCGCCCAAGGGCTCCGCAATCAAGCGGATCGAGGTGATCCTCTTCAAGCACGACATGGAGAACGTCGCCTTCGATGTGAACCCGAGCGGAATCGACATGCCCGGCGCACGACACGCGCGCAAGCGCATCGCCATTACGGTCGAGACGCAGTCGACGGCGCGCGCGGCGAGTATGTCGGCGGGCGCACGGATACGGCCCCGCAGACCCACTTCATCGCCCAGCGCATCATCGGCTGGGATTGTTATGCGCGAGAGAAGATCTACGAGAACGCCCGCCGCTGGCTTCGCAAGGAAGACCGGATCGGCGCGTGCCAGATCGACAACGTGCTGTGGGATCTCGCAGGAAAGCGGAGCAACGCGTCCGTCACGGAGCTTCTCGGCGGCCAGAAGCGCAAACGCCTCCCTGCCTATGCGTCCACCTGGTTCGGTGGCGATGGCGGCGGCCTCGCCACGCCCGAGGCGTTCGCCGATTTTGCCGAGGAGTGCTACGGACTGGGCTATCGCGCGTTCAAGATGCATGGCTGGACGGACGGCGATTATCGCCGTGACGCCGCGGCCATCCGTCTGCTCGGAAAGCGGGTCGGCGGGCGCATGAAGCTCATGCACGACTCCGCCTGTCATCTCATCACCTTCGCCGATGCGCTTGCCTGCGGTCGCGCCTGCGACGATGCCGGTTTCTTCTGGTACGAGGATCCGTACAGCGACGGCGGCCTTGCCGCCCATGCCCACCGCCGCCTTCGCCAGATGATCAAGACGCCGATCCTGCTGGGCGAGCATGTCCGCGGCGTCGAGGCGATGGCGACCCTGGTGCTGGCTGACGGAACGGATTTCGTTCGTGCGGATCCCGATCTCGACATCGGCATCACAGGCACGATCAAGATCGCCCAGTTCGCCGAGGCGCTGGGGCTGGATGTCGAGATCCATGGCAACGGCCCGGCCCATCGCCATGCCATGGCGGCGATCCGCAACACCAATTTCTACGAACTCGCGATGGTCGGTCCCTCGCGCGGTCAGGCCGTCGGCACATTCTACGCCTGCGGCTATTCCGACAAGTTGGACGATGTCGGCAAGGATGGTTGCTTCGAGACACCTGACGGCCCGGGCCTCGGCGTTCGCTATGACTGGGACTTCATCAGGAAGAATACGATCAGTCACAATGTCTTCGAGTAAGCGAAACCAAAAACACACGACCCGGGAGAAACGCAGATGAGAACTTTCCGACCCCTGTTGATAGCCGCGGCTGCAGTGGCCCTGTTCGGCGCCAGTTCCCATGCCGTCTTGGCGCAGGCAGCCGATACGCTGAACATGCGGCTTCAGGCGCGCGACCTTGGCTCGATCGACCCGGCCCAGACCAAGACCGGTGACGACGAGACCATCGTGCTTCAGATATTCAATTCGCTGGTGAACACCAAGCGGGGGACCATGGACATCGATCTTCCCGATCTCCAGCCCGAACTGGCCAAGAGCTGGGAGATCTCACCCGACAAGAAGACCTGGACCTTCAAGCTGCAGCCAGGCGTGAAGTGGCACAAGGGTTATGGAGAGGTTTCGGCGGAGGACGTGAAGTATTCCTATGAGCGCCAGCTCGATCCCAAGCTGGGCGGCGTACACGGTGCGAGCTTCAAGGACATCGCTTCGATCGACGTCATCGATCCCCTGACTGTTCGCTTCAACCTGAAGGACTCCAACGCCTTCTTCCATGCCACCGCGCTCACGCCGGGCTTCGGGCGTTTCATCGTGCCAAAGAATGCGGTCGAGAAGCTCGGCGCCGAGTTCGGACGCAACCCTGTCGGCAGCGGTCCCTTCGAGTTCGTCGAGTACCGCCCCCAGGAATCGATCGTCCTCAAGGCCAACAAGGACTACTTCAAGGGCGCGCCGCCGACCGAAAATCTGCGCTTCCGCTACATCCCGGCCGACAACGCCGCAACGATCGCCTTCATCGGCAAGGAGCTCGACCAGACCGGCGGACCGCGCGAACCGCGTTGGGTCGAGCAGATCCAGAAGGCGAGGCCCGATGCTGTCATCAGCATCATGCAGCCGGGCAGCCTGCAGTTCATCCACTTCAACATGAAGGTGAAGCCGCTCGACGACGTCCGCGTGCGTCAGGCCATCGCCTATGCGGTGGACCGCAAGGTCTGGGCTTCTGTCTTCGGCGTCGTGCATGGCGACCTGCCGGCGATCGTACCGGACGTGTTCTACGGCGCGCTGAAGACGCCGGAAATCCCTGCCGACCTACGCTACGACTTCAATCTCGCCAAGGCCAAGGCCCTGCTGGCTGAAGCAGGCCATCCGAATGGCTTCACCATCGAGGCGTTGTCGAGCGAACGGTCGGACTACAAGCAGAACATGCTGATGGTCCAGGACATGGTCCGCAAGATCGGGATCAACATCCAGCTGAAGATCGTCGACCACGCCAGCTACCACGCCGCGATCCGCAAGGACGAAGGCACGATCGTGATGCTGTCCACGGCGATCGCGCCGACGGCGCCTGCGGTCATCAACGAGTTCCTGCACTCCGCTGCAGCCGTCGGCAAGCCGGCGTCCCTGCGCAACTTCTCGCATTATGGCGAGATGGGCGGCAGTGTGGACAAGCTTGTCGACCAGGCGGTCGCCGAGACGAATGTAGAGAAGCAACTGGCTCTCCTGAAAGAGGCGCAGTTGCAGATCTTGAAGGACATGCCCGTGCTACCCTTGCAGACGCAGCCTTTGGTCAGCGCGATCCAGGGCAATATCGACCTCGGCTACAAGCCGCTGAGCGGGTTCGGCCAGTACGAATACGCCACGGCCAAGCGGGTCAGCAAATAGGGTGTGACGGCCGGCGGCCTCGCGCCGCCGGCTCCTCAGGGCAGGAGCATCTGATCCAATGTGGCGTTTCGCCATCAAACGCATGGGCGATGCGGTCCTGACCGCGCTGCTCGTCTTTACCGCTGTCTTCTTCGCCATGCGGTTGCTGCCGGGCGACCCCGTGATCGCCATGCTCGGGGACCGCGCCAGCGCGGCCACGATCGCAAATGTCAGGGCGAAGCTTGGGCTCGACCAGCCGATCCTGGTCCAATACGCCCAGTTCCTGTGGGGCTTGCTGCATCTCGACCTCGGCAAGTCGCTCATCAACGGCGTCGATGTCACCGCCACCATGCTGCGGCACTTGCCCTACACCATCATGCTGACGATAGCCGCAACCCTGATCGGCATCGTGATCGGCGTGCCCGCAGGCGTTGCTTCGGCGATGCGCCCTGGCGGCGGCACGGATCATTCGACCCGGCTCGTCTCGCTGTTTGGCTCGGCCCTTCCCGACTTCTACGTCGGGCTCCTGCTGCTCACGATCTTTGGACTGAAGCTCGGCTGGTTTCCTCTTCTGGGCGGTGGCGATACGCCATTCGACCTGCGCTATCTCGCCTTGCCCGCGCTCACCCTGGGCCTGCTCAAGGGCTTCGGCCTCATGCGCCTGACGCGCACGGCGGTGATCGACGTCGCCGGGCGCGACTATGTTCGAACTGCCCGGGCGCTGGGCATGGACGAGCGCGACCGTCGTCTGGCAGCACATCTTCCGAAACGCGCTCGTCCCGATAACGACGCAGTTGTCGCTGTCGATCATCGCGACTTTGGGCGGGACCATCGCCATCGAACTCGTCTTCAACAGGCCAGGCGTGGGGCAGCTTCTTGTCGGCGCGGTCACGTCGCGCGACTACACGCTCATCCAGGGCGGCCTCGTGCTCCTGTCGCTCCTGGTCGTCGGCGTGAACCTGGCGACTGACCTGCTCTACGCGGTCATCGATCCGCGCGTGAAAGAGAGCTGAGATGCTGGATCGAATCTTCATTGGCGTTTCCGTTGCGATCCTTGCGGTTCTGCTTGTCGTCGTGGCCACGGCGCAATGGATACAGCCGCATGATCCCCTGCTGCAGAATTTCGCGGCGGCCGACCAGGGCATGTCGGCGGAGTACTGGCTTGGCACGGACGAGTACGGCCGCGATATCCTCTCCCGCCTCATCGAGGGCGCGCGCCTTTCGATGACGATCGGCGTCGCGGCGCCGTTGATCGCGGCGTTCGTCGGCATCGGCCTCGGCACCGCGTCGGCGTTCTTTGGAGGTTGGACCGAAAGCGTGGTCACGCGTGTCACCGACATGATGATGTCGTTCGATCCGCTGCTGCTCGGCGTGCTGATCGTCGCGGTGCTTGGCCCGGGTGTCCAGAATCTGTCCATCGCCATCGCGGCCGCGCTTGTACCGCCGTTCATCCGGCTCTCGCGCGCATCGACGCTGGCGGTGCGGCGCGAGGCATATGTCGATGCTTCGATCGCCATGGGCCGGGGAAGCTTCTCGACAATCGGCCTGCATATCCTGCCCAACATCTCTGGCCCGCTGATCGTGATGCTGACCATCTGGATCGGTTCAGCGATCCGGCTCGAGGCATCGCTGAGTTTCATCGGACTGGGCGCACAGGCGCCTGCCCCATCATGGGGCAACATGGTGCGCGAGGGCGTATCCGACCTCTTCGGCTCGCCCTTGCCCGCCCTGTTTGCGGGCCTTGCGATCACGCTCGCCGTGCTGGCGTTCAACATACTCGGCGATGCCCTGCGCGATCGCCTCGATCCTGATCGGGTCACGTCGCGATGACGCCGATCCTGAGCATCCGAAACCTTCAGGTCTCCTTCGCATCGAAGGGCGGCGAAGTGCACGCATTGCGGGGTGTCGACCTCGATGTCGCGCCGGGGGAGTGCCTCGGCGTGGTCGGGGAATCCGGATCGGGCAAGAGCCTGACGGCGCTGGCCGCACTCGGCCTGATGCCGGGTTCGGCGAGGATCAATGGAGGGACAGCGCTTTTTGAAGGACGCGACCTGCTGGCGATGCCCCGTGCCGAACTCGACCAGGTGCGCGGACGCAGGATCGGCATGATCTTCCAGGAGCCTATGACGGCCCTGAACCCTATAATGACGGTCGGACGGCAGATCATGGCGCCGCTGCGCAAGCACCTCGGCCTCTCAAGGGAGGCGGCGCGAACCCGGGCTGCGGAGTTGCTAGGCATCGTCGGAATTCCCGCACCGGCCATGCGGCTCGACAGTTATCCCCATCAACTCTCGGGCGGGATGCGCCAGCGCGTCATGATTGCTATGGCCCTCTCCTGCGAGCCGAAAGTGCTGATCGCGGACGAGCCGACGACCGCACTCGACGGGACGATCCAGGCACAGATCCTCGATTTGCTGCGACGGCTGCGTTCGGAACTTGGCCTCGCAGTCATCATCATCACGCATGACTTCGGCGTCGTCGCCGAACTCGCCGACCGTGTCGCCGTCATGTATGGCGGGCGCGTGGTCGAAGAGGCTTCGGCGACCACGCTCTTCGACCACGCAAGCCACCCCTATTCGGTCGGGCTGCTGCTCCGCGACGCCCACGCTCGAGATGAAGCAGACGCGCCGTCTGCCGGCAATCGGCGGCGCTGTACCGCACCTCACCGAAATGCCGGCCGGGCTGCGCTTCCATCCGCGCTGTCCGGCCCGGTTCGCGCCCTGCGACAACGAGGCGCCACCCTTCACCGCGCTCGCGTCAGGGCATGGCGTGGCGTGCTGGGCGCGGCAGCAACAGGCTGGCAGAGGCCGCTGAAGGCGCGCGAGGCAATATGACGGAGACCGTCCTCAGCCTCGCCGACCTCCGCAAGGTCTATCGGCGATCGAGGCGCCGGCATCCGCGCCGTCGATGGCGTGACGCTCGACATCAAGGCAGGCGAGACGCTGGCGCTCGTCGGCGAATCCGGCTGCGGCAAGTCGACGATCGCGCGCCTCGTCCTTCGGCTTACCGAGCCCACGGCCGGACACGATCCTGTTCGAGGGCCGGGACATCTCGCAGCTCTCGCAACGGCAGATGAAGGTGTGCGGCGCGAACTCCAGTTCGTGTTCCAGGATCCGTTCTCCTCCCTCGATCCGCGCATGACTGCCGGCTCGGCCGATAACCGAGCCGATGGCCGTTCACGGCCTTGTCTCGGGCCGAGGCGACCGCCGGTCCGCGGCCGTGCGCCTTCTGCAGGCCGTGGGACTGGGCGAGCGGCATGTCGACCAGTGGCCGCGCCAGTTTTCCGGCGGACAGCGCCAGCGCCTCGGCATCATCCGCGCCTTCGCCATACGGCCGAAGCTCATCGTCGCGGACGAACCCGTCTCGGCGCTCGACGTTTCGGTCCGGTCGCAGGTGATCAACCTGCTGCAGGACCTGCAGGAGGAGCAAGGCACCGCCTATCTCTTCATCTCGCACGACATGGCGACCGTGAAGCACATGGCTGACCGGTTGGCCGTGATGTATCTCGGCCGCATCGTCGAACTCGCGTCGAAGGAGGATTTCTTCGACGCGCCCTATCACCCGTACAGCCAGGCCTTGCTGTCGGCGGTTCCGTCCTCGCACCCGCGCCAGGCGACGGAACCGCATCCTGCTCGCTGGCGATCCGCCGAGCCCGGCCGCGATGCCCGTCGGGCTGCCGGTTCCATCCAAGCTGCCCGATCGCGCGAGGACCGCTGCCGGGTCGAAAGCCCAGAGCCGCGGTGGATCGATCAGCGACGGGTCGAATGCCATTTCGCGCGACCCTGGCCGCTCTCCAAAACAGAAACAGTTTAGATCGCAGGCACCTACCAGCGGGACCGAAATGGTCAAAGTGACGCTGACGACCGACGAACGGGACTATAGGGTTGAAAACGATACCTCTCGGGCACGCGCGCACCCGGTTCCCGCCTGACGTGAACCGCCATACCGTCTGAGGCAATTTTCGCTTTACGCGCAACTACCGCGACGTCGAGTGCCTATTGCTCGAATGCGGTCTGGACGTTTTGTACAAGACCGTCTGCGGACCACGCGTGGAGCCTGGCGCACAGCCCGGTTTTCAGCTTGACGAGACGCAGCGCGGCGCTTGCGGGACAATACCGGCGAGAATGACGCCGTTGCGAAGCCGCTCCAACCCCCAGAGGCGCCGACCCGGCAGCACGCGGCAGGGACATCAGCGTGGTCTGAATAGAGTGATGGCAAGTGGTTGCGAGAAGTTGAGTGGTTGATAATCGTCTTGTCGGCGGTCGACAGCGTTTCTTTCAGGACGAAGCCGGTGGGCGGACCTATCGCCGCTGCCCGCTTCATTTTTTTCCGCCGCGAGCATAGCTGACGCGAATGAGAAGGTCAGTGCTGATCGTTGGAGCAGGCCCCACCGGCCTCGTACTGGCGCTGTGGCTCACCAAGCTTGGCGTCAACGTGCGATTGATCGACAGGACGGCTGAGCCGGGCATGACGTCTCGCGCACTTGCGGTCCAGGCGCGCACGCTTGAACTCTACGGCCAGCTCGGGCTCGCCGAAGCCGTCGTCGAGGCCGGGCACAAGGTTCCTGCGGTCAATTTGTGGGTCAGGGGCGAGCAGGCCGCCCATGTTGCCTTCGGCGCGATCGGGGCCGATCAAACTCCGTATTCGTTCCTCGAGATCTTTCCCCAGGACCAGCACGAGCGGCTTCTTGTCGCCCGGTTGGAGGAGCTGGGCGGCGCCGTGGAACGCCGGACGGAACTGGTGTCCTTCGTGGATGAGGGCAAGAAGATCGTCGCCCGATTACGACAGCGTGACGGGCGCGGGGACGAAGCCGAGTTCGACTACATTGCCGGTTGCGATGGGGCTCGATCGGTCGTCCGCGAAACGCTTGCAGCGGGTTTTCCGGGAGGAACCTACCGGCAGATTTTCTATGTCGCCGACGTGGATGCATCCGGTCCCGCGATCAATGGCGAGTTGCACATCGACCTCGATGAAGCCGACTTCCTGGCAGTCTTCCCGCTTGCAGGCACCGGGCGGGTTCGCCTGATCGGGACTGTCAGGGACGAACGGGCGGAGCACGCCGAGACGCTGCGGTTCGAAGATGTCGCTCACCGCGCCATCGATCATCTGAAGGTCGACGTCGCGACCGTGAACTGGTTCTCCACATATCGGGTTCATCACCGGGTGGCCCAGCGCTTCAGGCTCGGTCGCGCCTTTCTCCTGGGTGATGCCGCTCACATTCACAGCCCGGCCGGCGGCCAGGGCATGAACACCGGAATAGGCGACGCCATCAATCTCGCGTGGAAACTGGCGGCAGTTCTCGACGGCCGCGCCCCAGAAACACTCCTGGACAGCTACGAGATCGAGCGGAAGGCATTTGCCGAGGCGCTTGTGGCGACGACCGACCGCGTATTCAGCTTTGCGACAGCGCCGGGCCGGATGGCCGACCTTGTGCGGACACGGCTGGCGCCGCTCGTCATCCCGACCGCCCTCTCGATGGATACCGTCCGCGATTTCCTGTTCCGCACGGTCTCGCAGATTTCCCTGAACTATCGGGGGATGCCCTTGAGTTCAGGGTGGGCCGGACGCCTTCGGGGCGGCGATAGGCTGCCCTGGACAGGAGCTGCCGGCACCGACAATTTTGCAGCGCTCACGACTATCGACTGGCAGGTGCACGTCTATGGCTCAGTATCGCCTGCCTTCGACAAGCATTGCGCCTCACGCGGGATAAAACTTCACCTCTTCGACTGGCAGCCCCAGTTCGAAGCGATAGGACTTGCTCGCGACGCGGCTTATCTTCTTCGCCCTGACACCTATGTCGCGCTCGCCGACCCGACCGCCAGTCCAGATGTCCTCGATGCTTATTTCGCCGATCGTGGCATTAGCTGTGAACAGTAACGCGCGAGGTTCTGTTTCGCTGGCACTGTCACGGCAACGCTGATGGCTGCCGAGCAGTGACGATAGGGTTGGGAATGACGCCCATCCGCTTCGCCCGCCACCGGTTCCCGCCTGACGTCATCCGCCACGCCGTCTGGCTCTATCTGCGCTTCACGCTCAGCTACCGCGACGTCGAGGAACTTCTGGTCGATCGCGGGTTGGATGTTTCGTACGAGACGATCCGGCGATGGGTCCTGAAGTTCGGGTTGCAGTTCGCTCGCAACCTGCGCGCCAGGCGACCGCGGCCGAGTGGCCAATGGCATCTCGACGAGATGGTTGTTTCGATCGGCGGCAAGCGCCAGTGGCTGTGGCGGGCGGTCGACAGCGAGGGCGAAGTTCTCGACTTGCTGGTGCAATCCAGGCGAGACAAGAAGGCCGCGCTGCGACTGATGCGAAAACTGCTCAGGAAGCAGGGTTTTGCGCCCACTGTATGGGTGACCGACAAGCTGCGGTCCTATGGCGCAGCAAAGCGAGATCTGGCTCTTTCAGGCCCGGCATGAGCAGGGCTTGCGCCAAAACAACCGGGCTGAGAATTCACACCAGCCGGTGCGACGACGAGAGCGCAAGATGCAGGGCTTCAAGTCGCCCGGATCTGCCCAGCGCTTTCTCAGTATGCATGCCGCCGTTCACAACACCTTCTCCTTCCAACGCCACCTCGTTTCTCGCCGCACGCTTCGCCAGTCCAGGGCGGAGGCAGCGCAAGCATGGCAGAACGCGACCGCCGCGGCGTAAGCCGGAGAATGCTGGAGCTGACCTGCGCCCGCTCGAACTTTGCCGTGACAACGCCCGTGACACCGCTCCCGCTAAATGCCTCACGGTTCGAGGCACGGCCACCGTCATCGAAACGGTGGCAGAGTGCGATCCAACCACGATTTCAAGGAACGTGCCCAGATCGGGTTCCTTGTTCTCGTCGAGCCAGGCTTGGACGAGCCTGCCGGCAATATCCTGCCTGATTGGAAGCGCCCGAGCCCACATCGTCGCAGGGATTGGGCGGGCACGTTCCGCAGCGGCGAACGGAAGGCGGAGGGGCGCAACTGGGAGAGAATTCGAGAACATCAGCTGGATGGCATTCCCGCCCTGAAAAGCGCCCCGTTCCTCGGGCGAGGGATTGAGGCGATCGACCCAGGAAAGGGCTTGCTGCAGCGTCTCGTTGCGCCAGAACAGGATGGGGACCTCCGACCCCCACATCACCCTAGTCCAGCCAGTATGGCGCAGAAGTTCGCGCGCCCAAGCGACTACGGTCGTATCTGGTACGGCGCCTTGGCGTGAAAAGATGACGTGAAAACGCGGGTGCCGGAACAGAGCGACGACGTCGCTGTCGGCAAGAACAGCGGGTTGATCGATACCGGCGAAATGACCACCTATGACGGAGAGGTTTTCGTGGCGGTCGAGTGCGGCAAGGCATGCTCTCGCGCATGCGGGCCGACCTGCCTGCCCACAGACAATGGCTAGGCCTGAGGCCGCCCCAAGCAAGTCCAGAAGCCAGGGCCGATCTACCACGTCGGCGTCCGTGAGGCGTAATCCGCTGAAGCCCGCTTCGAGCTGAGCCTTGCACGCGCTCTCCACCTCGCTGCGGTCGCGCCCTAGCGGAACCCCGATCCCTCGAAAGCGATCCGGTTCCGCCGAAAATGCGTCGTGAATAGCGTGTAGATCGGGCGAACTGTCAAAGGAGCAGAGCGTCGCTCGGGCGATCCCCTCCTTTGTCATCAGCTTGCGATAATGATCGACGCTCACGAAGCGGGGCAGGCCCACATGCGCGTAGGCATCGACCACGGGTGAAGCTGGCGCCTTCACGGCCATCTTGATCCTTGTCCTCGCGGGAGCCGGCTCATTCCAAGTCCTCGGCTTTGTAGACGTCGGCCGTCATGCGCGGGAGTTCGGCGAAGTCGATCGGCGGCCGGAAATTTTCCACGAGGGCGACATTGTGATCGACCTCCTGCGGCCAGCGCATGCCGACGATGGGAGCATGCACGCGGGAGTCCGACAGCACGAACTTCAGGCATACCTCGAAGACGTCGCGCGACTCCTGCCACTCCGGCGCGAGATAACGGATGGCCCGCTGCATGATGCCGGACGTCATCGTGCGCATTGTCACGACGCCGACTTCCGCCGCCTTGGCATCGTTCAGGAAATGGCGCGCGGCATGCTGGTAGATGAAGTTGTAGGCTACCTGGAACACTTCGATTTCGCGATGCTTCAGGAACGGCAGGGCGGTCCATGGCTCCTCGGCGGTAATGCCGATATGGCCGATTGCGCCGGCTTCCTTCATGCGCGATGAGCCCGTCGAGAGGCCCGCCATGGACGATATGCTCGTACTCGGCCTGCGTGAACATCCCGCCATGGAACTGGACGATGTCGATCCGGTCGGTTCGAAGGCGCTTAAGGCTCTCTCGCACACTGTCGATCACCGCGGCCTTGTCGAGTCCGTCCCAGCGGACCTTAGTCGCGAGGACGCACTCGCTACGGCGCGTGGCCATCACCTCGCCAATGATATCCTCGCTGTTGCCCGCTCCATAGGCAGGAGCCGTGTCGATGTAGTTGATGCCCCGGTCCAGGGCGCGGTTGACCGTCTCGATCGCCGTCCCCCGGCCCTCCGGGCGACCAGGGATCCCAATCATTGGCGCGGTTCAGCCCGCCGAACGGATAGCCGCCCAGGGCTATGCGGGACACCTGCAGTCCCGTGCCGCCCAGGGTCGATCTTGTCCATCGTCAGTTCTCCCGATTTATCGAGCTCGTCAGGCGAAGCTGGCCAGGGCAGCGCGCACGCCGTCCAGCACGTCGAGGCGCATCTGCGCGTATTTCTCGACCAAGGATGATGCCCGCTGCGCCGCCCTGCGAAAGCGCGCCAACGGCATCGCGCGACACGTTCGCGGCGTGCAGCGACGAGGTCCGGCCCGCTCGTGTCGTCGTGATCGATGCCCGGCGACGTCGCCAGGCGAAGGCTGCGGGCAGACCAGTGCGTGCCGGCCTGCCGACCGGAACACCGGCATCGATTCCGGCATAGACGATGCAGCGTCCCTCGCCACCGACAAGGGCGCGCCGCGTCTCGCGGCGTACGTATTCGGCTGACAGCCCGGTCCGGTGCAGGTCGGCCCAGTCGGCTTCCTCCAGTCCCAGCATCTTCATGACGCACGGGATAGGCCTGCTCGGGGCGCACGTCGCCGAATACCGCGCGGCAGACATTGTCGATCCAGGTCTGCAAGCGGGGACCGCCGGCCGTGTTCCAGGTTCCGATCTTGAGAAAGTCGCAGATGTGGCTGAGGTCGCGCGTAGTTCTGGCTGGCCCGGTAGAACGGGCTGAAGGTGACGTTCTGGTACATCGACCAGCCCACTTCCATCTGCGGGCCGGAAGGCGCGTACGGTGCCGAAGATGTCGCGGTACATCTGATGTTGGCCATCAACCCAGAGCGATTGCCACGCGAGCAGTTCCGGATAGGTCAGCAGCAGCCGCCAAAACGTCGCGAATGCGCCGTCCGAGGGAATCGCGCCGCGCCGAGATGTCAGCGTTCCAGAGCACGAGCTTGCGATAGCCTTCCTGGGCACGCCGCCAGTCGACGCCGCGCTCCGCGCCCTGCCGCTTGCAGTGCTCGCAGTAGCAGACAGCGAGACCGAGTCCCTGGCGCGTAGGCTCCTGGATCAGGCGGTCCATTGGGCTCGGTCGCTCGGACTGCCACAGAAGGCCATCGAGGTCATAGGACTTGATCACGTCCTCGATCAGGCTCAGGTGCCAGTTTCGGTAGTCCGGGTTGTTGAAGCAGGGACGGCGGGCCGGCTTGTTCCAGATGTCCACCTCCAGGCACTTGAGCATGTTAGGGTAGCTGCGCAGTTGGCGCGCATGGGCGCTCTCGTCCATGAGCGCGTAGCAGCGGATCGCACGACGCTTGCCTCCGGCAGCACCGTATCGAGCATGTCCCAGCCGGGATGCTCTGGCGCACGGCCGGCGGCACCGAGCACAGTGTTGCCATAGTACTCCGGGTGAATCGGTCGCATAGTGACCGCCGGCCCAGTCCGTGTCCGGTTCCATGCTGCCATGCCCGGGATGCGGATAACCGGGTTCGGCGCGTCCGCCGGTCACCCGGCTCCAGGTCGTCGTTGCCAGAAACAGCGCGTTGACGGACGCGCGGTCCTGCACCGTGTCGATAACAGCCGCCAACGCCCTCGTCGACGAAGGAGGCGGCGCCGACCTGAATACCGACGAGTTTGTCCGTCATCGCTCGATGCTCCCGCTGGCAGCTTTCTGCCTCATCCTTTGATCCCGGTTGTCGCGATGCCTTCGACGAGGCGCTTCTGGAAGAACAGGAAGACGACGAAGACCGGAACAAGCGACAACGTCGTCATGGCGAACATCGAGCCCCAGGACGAGCGGCCGGAGGAGTCGAGGAACTGCCGCAGGCCAAGCGAGACCGTGTAATTGGTCTCGGTGTTCAGGTAGAGGAGCTGGCTGAAAAAGTCGTTCCACGTCCAGATGAACGTGAAGATCGTCGTCGTGATCAGCGGCGGCTTGATCAGCGGCAGGATGATCCGCGTGAAGATCTGTGGACGATTGCAGCCATCGACCATCGCCGCCTCCTCCAACTCGATCGGAATGCCGCGGATGAACTGCACCATCAGGAAGATGAAGAAGGCATCGACCGCGAAGAACTTCGGCACGATCAGGGGGAGAAAGCTGTTGGTCCAGCCGAGCTTGTTGAAGATGATGTATTGCGGGACCACCGTGACATGGAACGGCAGCATCAATGTGCCCAGCATGATCGCGAACCACATCGGGCGCAGGCGGAAGCGGATGCGCGCGAAGGCATAGGCGGCCAGCGAACAGGACACGAGATTGCCGACGATGGCGCCAAGGCAGACGAGGAACGAGTTGATGTAGAACGTCGAGAAGCTCGTTCCGGTGCCGCAGGGTCCACCCGGTGACATAGTTGGTTAAATCGAGACTGCGCGGGATCGGGTTAAGGTTGGCAAAAATCTCGCTGTCGGGCTTGAACGAACTGCCGATCATCCATAGTAGCGGATAGATCATGCAGAATGCGCCGCCGAGCAGTGCGGCATGGGTCAGCACGTCGCGAGTGCGGACGATATCGCAGGGATTTGACCATCGCCATTGGCGCTATCTCCCGACATCTTCGTAATGGACCCAGAACCGACTGGTCAGAAAGGCGAAAGCGGTGACGACGGCAATGATCACCAGCAGGATCCACGCCATCGCCGCGGCGTAGCCCATGCGGAAATTCGCGAAGCCCTGGTAGTAGAGGTAGAGCGTGTAGAACAGCGTCGAATTCGAGCGGCCCGCCGGTGCCGCCGCTGACGATGAAGGCCGGGGTAAAGGCCTGGAACGAGTTGATGATCTGCAGGATCAGATTGAAGAACAGCACCGGAGTGAGCATCGGAAAGGTCACCACCCGGAACCGCATCCAGGGCCCGGCTCCGTCGATTGCAGCGGCCTCGTAAAGCTCCTGCGGGATCTGCTTGAGACCGGCGAGAAAGATGATCATCGGCGAGCCGAACTGCCACACATGCAGGATGACCAGCGTCCACAGCGCCGACGATGGCGACGAGACCCAACTGGACCCCGCGCCCCCGAAGAACTGAACGATGCCGCTGACGATCCCGTCCGCGCCGAACACCTGACGCCAGAGAATGGCGACGGCAACGCTGCCTCCGAGTAGCGACGGCACATAGTAGACCGCGCGATAAAGCCGAGGCCCCTGATCTTGCTGTTCAGCAGCATGGCGAGGGCCAGCGCGAAGATAAGGTTCAGGGGAACCGCAAGGGCTACATAGGTGAACGTGACCCTGAGCGCCTGCATGTAGCGGGTGTCCCGCGAGAACAGCCGGACATAGTTCTGCGCAGCGATCCAGTGCGGATCGTCGACCAGATTGAAATCGGTGAAAGACAGGTAGAGCGAGACCAGCGTGGGGCCCGCCATGAAAAGCGTCAGCCCGCACAGCCAAGGTAACAGAAACAGATAGCCGTAGGCATTGTCGCTAAGAGGTCTGCGGGTCCGCATCCGGTATCGTTCCTGCGCCTTGGTGATGCCGCCAGCGCTGCCCGTGGGACCGCGCCGGCGGCGGAGGTCAGTCCATGATCTGGCCGGCCTCGTCCATGAAGCGGGTTACCGCCTGAGGGACGGTCCCTTGCCCGAACGCGATCTGCTGGTGCGAACGCTGCATGAGGTCTTGGATTTGCGAACCCGTCTTCGGCCACGGTACGAACAGCGGGGCGGCGTTTTCCTGCGCGTACTGGACCATCTGGACCATGCTCTGCTCGATTTCCGAGATCTCGGGTGAGACGAGCTGCGCCATCTTCGACGACAGGGGCACGCCACGGGCCATCAGGTGGATCTTGGCGATCTCGGGATCGTTGGTGATGGCATTCAGGAAGTCGATTGCCAGCTTCTTGTTCTTGGTGTCGGCGTTCGCGTAGACCTGCAGGCTTGTGTTGACGAAGGCGCCGTATTGCGTGCCGGACAACGCCTTGCTTCCGACGCCGGTTGGAAACGGCGATACGACGAGCTTATTCTTGGCGAGGCCCTGAAGGGACGACGCGATCGAGCTGTTGATGGGGTACATCGCTGCGCGGCCCGTGATGATCGGCGATGTCTCGAACCCGTTTTCAAGCGCGGTCACTTCCGCAGGAGGCACCGCGCCCGCCTTGCGCAACTCTTCCCAGAAGGTGAACCACTCGGTGAGTTCGTCCTTGCCGAAATTGAGCTTGCCGGCCGGGGTGAATGCCGTCTTGCCGCGCCCGCGCAGGAAGAACTCGAAGGGATACAGTGATCGGGTGCCTGTCGGAGCCCAGATGTCGGCAGAGCCGTAAAGGCCCTTCGGCGAAGCCTTGGAGATCGCTTTCGCTTTCTCAGCGTATTCGTCCCACGTCCAGTTTGCCTTAGGCAGTTCAACCTTGCTGTCGGCGAAAACTTTAGTATCGAAGAACCAGCAGCCGCCGGCCAGTCCCCAGGGAATGCTGTAGAGCTTACCGTTGACCTTCAGCGTCTCGAGAACGCTCTTGTTGGCGCTCGAGAGATCGAGTTCGCCGCTCTTGACGTAGTCGTCGAGCTGCAGCAATCGGCCAGAGCCGATGAGGGACTTGCGATTGTCCGAGATCTGCATGATGTCAGGGGCATTTCGGCCCGCGAACTCCGTCGATAATTTGTCCTGGTAGCCGATTAGCCCCCCGTACTGGGCGGACATAGTCACGCCGGGGTGTCGCGCTTCCCAGACCTTGATAAGCTTCAATGTCTTCTGATGGCGATCGTCCGATCCCCACCAACTGATCCGCATCTTCACCGGCTCCTGAGCCGAAGCGCGGCCGACAAGGGCAGTACCAGCCAAGAGTGCGCCTCCTCCCAACAGGATGCTACGACGGCTGGGCCGGCCAGATACGGACGCAGCTGCGTCGATGACATGCTTACGCTGTTTCATTTCTTCGCTCCTCCCGAATTGCCCTCGGTCATCTCACTCGAGACGGGGGCTTGTTCATTCTGTGGCACAGCTCCAGGGCTTTGATTTGGCCCGTTTTTTGTTGCGTTGCGGCAATACGTCTTCTCATCTTCGCTGCAGCGAAAGAGTCATGTTCTGTCTAGTATTTGGGGTTGCATAAGAAAGTATTTGGAGACGGTAGCGCTACCAAGTCGAGTGTCAAGCGTCATTCCAGCAGAGTGGCCAAGCTTCCGACCATATACCGGGACCGCCTGACATCGACCGCGAAAACCGTCTCGCGGATGATCGTCACAGAAGGCCGGCCGTCGTCGCAGCCAATCGGATGCAGTTGGCGGTCCGGCCCCATAACCTAAGGTCATGATCATTCGATAACCGCCACCTCGTGATCGAGGATTTCTAGAACGTCGAATGTGACCCAACCGTCGCGTATTTGGGCCGGAACCGTCTTGCCACTCACGAGCAGTCGAATCTGGCCGGCCGCTTTGCCCTTCAGGCTGACCCTGACCGGGCCGATCGGCACGAGCCGGTCCTGCCGGCCGGGCACGCGCGACGTGAGCAGCCGGTTGTTGAGGTGGACGACCGTCCTTCCCTGCTGGTCGTAGACTGTCGCGCTGATCATGCCGAGGCCGCCATCCAAGCTGACCGTAGCATTCCGGTCCAGTCGCCCAGCGCACCGCATTCGTGATGATCTGGGCGTGCTCGGCATTCTCGTCCCGGGCGAAGCAGCGGTCGAGGTCGGCGACCAGCCAGACGAGCTTCGCGCCGGACTGGGCAGTCCGGACGGTGATCGCCGGCAGCGTTGTGCGGGGCTGCCGCATCCAGGAGGTTTCCGGCGGAAAGATGGGGAAGTCCGGGATGTAGGTGGCAAGAACTTCGACGCCGTCATCGACAGTGACCACCGGCAGGTAACCGCCGAACGGAATCGGTGTCGGTTTGATCCAGGCCATCGAGCACCGGATGGCCGCTGGGCTGTTGCTTGCTGGCGCCGTGGCGTCGCGGGGACCATCGACGCCCGCGCGCAGTTCCGGCGCGAGGCGCAGATAGGTGTGGCGGCTGCTCACCTCGATGTTGAGGTCGGCAGGTTCCATACCGCCGCGAAAGCCCTCGCCCCGATGCACGCCGAAGAGCCCCGCGAGGGCGAAGTCGCTGGACGGCTCGCCAAACTCGCCGGAACAACTGGTCTCACCTGTAGCGATCACCGATCCGCCGGCTGATACGAACGCTTCGACAGCTGCAACCTGGGCCGGCTGACATCGCGCCGATATTCGGCAGGATCAGCACCTTCACGCGGCTCGCCGCGCCGGAGATGTCGTCCGCATGGATCGGCAGATAGCTGATGCCCACCTTGTCCAGCGCCTTCATCACCCCGCGATAGGGGCCCATCGTGCGTTCCACTGCCTTGCCTTGGCCGTGGAAGTCGTGGTTGCGCTGAGACCAGACGATGCCCACGTCGGCCAGCGGCTGGCGGTCGACGAGGAAGGCCTCGTTCTCCTCATGCCAACGAAAGATCGGTTCCGCCGTCTGGTACTGGCGGCGGTCCTCGTGCATGGAGCCGATGTGGTGCCACCACGGCTGGATGCCGCCGGCAAAGCCGGAGCTCGACCACAAGCGGACCTCGGGCGGGGGCATGCTCGCCAGGCGAAAGGCCGGTGAGCCGAGCTGGTATTGCGGCATGCTCTCCGGGATCAGCTTGTCCCAGCCGCCGACCTCATGGAGCCGCTTGCCCGTCTCGGTATTATCGGCGAAGCCATCGATGGCGTTCCGGCGCTGGTGATCCAGCATCACGATCTTGGCGCGGGGCAGTATCTGCTTCAGATCGATGAAGCGATTGTTGTTGTTCAGCACGTCGCCGCTGATCATTCCGCTCCAGATGCAGTCCTTGCCGCCGGCTGCGGTGGTGATCGTATTGTTGAGGTCCCAGATCTCGGTTCGGCGCTGGAAATTCCAGCGGATCCACTGACGGTAGTTTTCGTGGGACCAGTCGTGGGTTTTCGGCAGATCGAGCTTGGCGTGGGCGAAGAAGCCCTCACGACAGTTCCGGCAATGGCAGATGCGTTCGCGCGGCATGCCCGGCCAGCTATTGTCCGAGAAGCCGTCCGGGCGCGAGCGCTCGATGATTTCTTCCATCACCCGCGGAAGGTATTCGCTGTAATAGGGCGAGTTGATGCAGGTGATGAACTTGTCGGCCTGACGGTAGGGCTTGCCATCCGCGTCGACGCAGATCCAGTCTGGGTGGGCGCGGTAGAAATTTTCGGCCACACGGTTGGAGTCCATGCGGGCGATGACTTTCAGGCCCTCCTCGCGGGCTGATTGCACGACAGTGCCGAATAGGTCGCCGTCACCCAGCGCCACCGCCCGGTGGTGCAGCGGGAATTTCGACGGGTAATAAGCCACGATGCCGCCCGCGTTGATGATCGCGCCCTGCACCCGCGTGCGGCGCCAATGATTTCGCCACCACGCGTCGTCATAGCGGGCCGGGTCAATCTCCACGAGATTGGTCTGTGCCCAGCGATATGTGGTTTTGAACCAAGGCTGTTCGGCGGTCATGGCTGTTCCTAGGTTTGCAGGAAACAAGAGGCATCAGGCCTGCAGGGCGATGCGGTATGGCTGATTGGCGAGATCAGGGGCGAGACCGGGCGAGATGCCGTTTTCTCCTGATTTCGACGACGTCACGTAAAACTGCAGATGATAGGGAGAGCGTGTGTAGTCAGCAGGAATTTCGGCGAGATAGATTTCACCGTTATGGCGCATCGGCTCCATGCACCAGCGCTCGGCCTGGTTGACGTGCCTATAGTGGAGAACGGCTTCGTAGCCCGCTTCCCCCCTTGCCCGGACAGTGAAGCCTGCCCCTTGCTCGAAAGTTTCCGGCGCATCCAGCGTGAGGGAATTGCTGGCGGTCGGGCGGCGTCCTTCGATCGGCAGCAATCGCGCTACGCGTGCGCTCATCGGGATGCACGGTCTCGTGAGGCGGGTCGCAGCGCAGGGACTGGATATCGGTCAGTTCGATTTCGATTTCCTGCAGCCGCTTCTGCCAGGAGCCTCGCAGCCAGGTCTGGTTCCCGAAGGTCAGATCGTCATGATAGACGTCGCGGGCGATATCGGCCGCCGATGCCCAGGCAAGATGCCCACGCTTCAATTGCGCCTCGGCCCGATCAAGCAACTCGGAAGCCTTCGAAATGAGGAAGAGCTCCACCCAGACGGAGGCCCGGAACTTGGCCGCAAAGAACCGAGCCATGCCGGAGAGAATCCCGACATCGATGGCGATCCGCTGAACTTCGTTATTGTCGAAGGATGCGCTTCGGCGGATGGCGATGAGCGCCTCGTCGCATCCATCTGCCAGCCTCTGCAGCCAATCAGCGACGTCCAGCGGCGTATAGCGCGGGTCGGTCTGGCCGGCATGGAGCGCCTCGGCATGCTCGCGCGGTGTAGCAAATAGCTGAGGATCGAACGTCGGCGCGTTGCCAAAGCGAACCGGCCCTTCCATGTCGGCTCCATAGGGGCGTCTTGTGCCGACAGGCGAGACCGGCAAATTCGAGTAGACCTCCGGCCAATAGTGGTTGTTTGAAGCAGACGGCCCATGCGTCAGACTGACCAATGGCAGGACGCGACTGGCGAGCGACAAGGCCGTCTCGCAGGCATCTGCCGCATCGCCGCACGCCGAACGAAGGTGCCGCATCCAGCTGTCGCGCGGCGCATCGGGACAATAGAGCAGGCGGCCCCAGACGCGGAACTGGTACGCGTGCTTCTGCCAATCCCATTTCGGTGCGAGGCCCAGCTTCTGATAGTGGAAGCGCTGGCCTGGAATGCCGGTGCCCATGCGTCCCTTCCAGGAGTTGGGCTCCAGCAATTCTACGCCTTCCGCGCCGCAGAAGATCGAGTACCGGCCATAGCCTGCCGCCGTCGCTGGATCGCCCCACATCAGCACCCGCTGGGTTCCCTGCCAGATGCGGAAGACAACCTTCCAGTCCTTCACCTTGGGCAGCAGGTCGCCGTAGCTGTAGCGCAGAAACTTCCGTGAGCCCTCGCTGAGCTGCTCGCGTTGGCTGCGGGCGACTGGCGGCGGGTATTCCTTTTCGCGGATTGCCGACTGGTGGTATGGGCAGCCCCATATGCTCGGCCATGTATTTCGGGGAGGCGGCAATCGGCATGCCTGAGGCTCGTGCGATGGCGATGGTCTCGTGGTCGAGTCCCTTGCCGTGCATGTCGATCTCGACGGGGCGTCCCGCTGCGGCGATGCCTGCAAAAGCTTCCTTCCAAAACCCGTAATCGCCTTCGGCAATGCCGCCTTCCACGTGGACACGGAAGGTGATGCCCTTGATCTCCGGAACCTCCGTGAGCAATCTTGTCAGCGCGTCGCGGCAGTAGGGCGCGAGGTTGTCGTCCGTAACGCCGCGAACCGTATGCCACGCATTCGGCACGTCATCGAAGTCGTAGCGCTGGGTCCATAAAGCCAGGTGGAAATCGAGGCCTCGCCGGGCCGTTTCGCGAGCGATGAACTTGAGTGTTTCGAGGTTGGCATCGCGTTCTTCCGGCGTGAGTTCCTTCACGTCGATCCCGTACTCCGGCATGTCCAGGAGGAACGGGTACGGAAAGTAGAAATAGACATCAGTAATATAGTTGTTGTGATAAGGGTAGTTGTAACCCATGCCGAGCGTCAGGTTGAACCTGTTGAAGCGATTACTTGCGAGCATCGACAGGTATTCGTGCCAGAATTGCCTATCGTGGAACCAGCTTTTGTCCTCGGCTTCGGAACTGAACAAACGGGCGATGCTGCGAACCCGAGCTGACGGCTCCTCGACGAGTGGCAGGTCCGGGCCGAACAGATCGGCTTCCGCATGTGCTACTCGGTCCGCCAATTCGGTGAGCGCGTAGACGAGACCGCGCTGGTCGCGTCCCCACGCAAGAATGCCCGAGCCGACGGGCAGAAGCGCCATGGATTCGGGGGCACCGGGGAGCACGACGCCAGCGGCTTTCGCCGCGGTCAACGCAGCCGGATCCTGTCCCAACCCAGTTGCGATTTTCACGGCGCCTGCCGCTCTCTCGTCGATGCTGATTTCACGTTGAGCCAGGGCGCGGCGGAGGTGTTCAACAGCCCACGCCAGGGCAGGCTCGGACGCAAGTCGAGCATCGACATGAACGGCGGACGGAAAGGTCATGGCTCAACTCCAGATAAAATCACGAGAACGACGCGGACGGATCTCGGCGAGGGTTCCGCGCCATCCGTTCACGCCACGGTTTCGACAGCCGGGGCAGCCGGGATACGGATTGGGTTTGGCGCCGCGAAGTGACAGGCAGTTCGCTGCCCCGGCGCGACCTCCCGAAGCGGGGGGCGCTCGGCGGCGCAAATCGGCTGGGCCATGGGACAGCGCGTTCGGAAGCTGCAGCCGGACGGCACGGCGGTCGGACTCGGCACGTCGCCCTGCAGGATAATGCGGCGGCTTTGGCGCGCGGGTCCGGGCTCGGGAGCAGCCGAAAGAAGGGCCTGAGAATAGGGGTGTTGGGGTAGGGCGAAGATAAGCTCCTTCGGGCCCTCTTCGACGATGCGGCCGAGATACATCACGGCCACCCGGTGAGCGATGTGCCGCACGACGCGCAGATCGTGGGATATGAACAGGTAGGAAAGCCCCTGTTCCTCCTGCAGGTCCTGCATCAGGTTGACGATCTGAGCCTGCACCGAGACATCGAGGGCGGAGACCGGTTCGTCGGCGACGATGAAGGCCGGGTCCAGACCGATCGCGCGCGCAATGCCGATGCGCTGGCGCTGCCCGCCGGAGAATTCGCGCGGATAGCGGTCCATCACGTCAGGCGAGAGTCCGACGCGGGTGAGAAGGCTGGCCACCCGCTCGCGGCGTTGCGCATTTCCTTTCACGACCCCTTGCGCTTCCAGGGGCTCTCCGACGATTTCCACCACCGTGCGCCTTGGGCTCAGAGAGCCGTACGGATCCTGGAAGATGATCTGTACGTGCTTGCGGATGTCGTGCATCTCGCGCGCGTTCGCGCTGGCGATGTCGGTTCCACGAAACAGGACCCGTCCGGACGTCGGCTCAATGAGCCGAAGCAACAGTCGTCCTGTCGTCGACTTGCCGCATCCGGACTCGCCCACCAGCGCCAGGGTCTCGCCGGGCGCAAGCTCGAAGCTCACGTCATCGACCGCCTTCACACCTGGCCCGGCCTTTGCGAACAGGCCGCCGCGGCGTCGCGAAGGGAAGAGCTTTGTCAGGCCCTCCACCTGAAGCAGTGGAGCTGTCATGCCACGACCTCGCCGGCAGCGGCATAGCATGCGGCCGATTGGCCCCGGCCGAGATCAAACAGCGGTGGCTTCGCGGAGAGACAGACGGGCAATCGTCGCGGACAGCGATCGTAGAAATCGCAGCCCGGCCCACGATCCTGGGGCGATGGAACGGTACCCGGTATCTGGTAAAGCCGCCGTCCACTATTGCCGCTGCTGGGGATGGAACGGAGCAATCCCTCCGTGTAGGGGTGCGCGGGACGCTCGAAGATCGTGGCGATCTCGGCCGTTTCCACGACCCGGCCGCAATACATCACGATAACCCGGTCGGCGATGTCGGAGATTACGCCGAGATCGTGCGAGATCAGTACGATTGCCGTGCGCAACTGCTCACGAAGCCGCTTCAGAAGATCGAGCACCTGCGCCTGGATCGTAACGTCCAGCGCCGTGGTCGGCTCGTCTGCAATCAGTACCTTTGGGTTGCAGGCCAGGGCCATTGCGATCATCACCCGCTGGCGCATGCCACCTGAAAACTCGTGCGGATAAGCGCCCAGGCGGTCTTCGGGGCTCGGGATGCCAACGAGACTGAGCATTTCGATGACCCGCTCGCGCCGTCGGGCGGGGTCCATCGGATCGTGCAGAAGCAGTGTCTCGGCTATCTGGTCTCCAATTGTCATGACCGGGTTTAACGAGCTCATCGGCTCCTGGAACACCATGCCGATTTCCTTGCCGCGGATGTCGCGCATGGCATCGATAGGTAGCTTCAGGAGGTCGCGGCCCTCGAGTTCGATCCGCCCGGATGCGATGCGCCCCGGCGGCTCGGGGATCAGTCGCATCATCGCGAGGGATGTCATGCTTTTGCCAGAGCCGGACTCACCGACAATTCCGATGCATTCGCCCGCCTCAAGGTCGAACCCAATGCCGTCGACAACCCTCAGCGCTTCGCCGGGTGGGCCGAACTCAATGGCGAGGTCCCGGACACGCAGCAGGGGCGGGCTCATGCTCGTGTCTCCGGGTCGAGCACGTCACGAACTGCATCGCCGATCATATTGAACGCGAGCACCGTGATACTGATTGCCACGCCTGCGCTGATGATCGGCCAGGCCGAGCCGTACATGTTGCTGAGGCCGTCCCGGATGATGTTGCCCCAGCTCGCCTGCGGCGGCTGGGTACCCATGCCGAGGAAGCTCAATGTCGCCTCCAGCCGGATTGCGGTCGCGATCCACAAGGTCAGCACGACGACGACCGGCCCCGCGATATTAGGCAGAATGTGACGCAGGATGATGCGCGTGTGGCTGACCCCGGCCGCGACTGCTGCCTCTACGAAGGGTTCGTGGCGAAGCGACAGTGTCGATGCGCGCGCGATGCGGGCGAAGCGCGGGGCAAAGGCGATCGTGAGCACCGCCACCATCGACCAGAAACCGGAGCTCAGGGCTGCAGCGACAAGGATGCCCAGCAACAGCGCAGGGAACGCGAGCAGCAGGTCCACCACGCGGCCGAGCAGGCGATCCGGCCAGCCGCCGAAATAGCCACCGGCCAATCCCAGCACCGTGCCGATCACGGCCGCCAGCGCGGGCGACAAAAGCCCCAGCACCAGCGAGGTCCGAGCGCCATAGATAATCCGGGTCAGCACGTCGCGGCCGAACTGATCGGTGCCCAGCCAGTGTTCAGCGGTGGGCGCCTCATTGACCGAAAGCAGGCTTTGCTCGACGGGATCATAGGGTGCGATCACGCCGGCGAAGACCGCGATGAGAACGATCGCGACGAGAATGATGAAGAACGCCAGCGTCAGCGGCTCGAAGACGATATTGCGCCAGAGCTGTTGGAGAGCGCCATCCGGCGCAGAGCGGCGCACGGCTGCCGTTGGGGATGTCTCGGTTACCGTGGTCATGTTGCATCTCCCACGCGCGGGTCGACGAGCGTGTAAATGATGTCCATTCCGAGGTTCACCAGGACAACGAACAGTGAGAACACCACGATCCCAGCCTGCATGACCGGATAGTCGCGAGTTTCGATCGCGCCGACGAGCATGCTGCCGAGACCCGGGCGTCCAAAGATCAGCTCGATCGCCACCGAGCCAGAAAGCGTCGACAGTATGCTGAGGCCAAGCCCGGTAATCACGGGAAGCAACGCATTGCGCAGCGCATGGCGGTAAACGACGCGGCGTTCGCTGGCGCCTTTGGCGCGGGCTGTACGGACGTAATCCTTGCGGACGACCTCGAGGAGCGACGATCGTGTCAGACGGCTCACGAAGGCGGCTTTGATGAGACCAAGGGTCAGCGCCGGCAAAGCGAGGTGCCAAAGCCGGTCGGCAAAGCCGTCGCCACCGCCATTGATCGGGAACCATCCTAGGTTTAGCGCGAATACAATCAACAGAACCGCACCCAGGAAGAAGTCCGGCACGGCATATCCGATGAGCGAGAAGATTCTTGAGGTTGCGTCTATCGGACGGCCCCGGTTTACCGCCGAGGCAACACCGACGGGTATGGCAATGATTGTTCCGATGATCGTTGCCGCGATCGTGAGTTCGACCGTATAGGGCAGGTTCAGCCGAACGAGTTGGCTCACCGAGAAATTGTTGGCGAAAGAATTGCCGAAGCTGAACGTCGCGGCACCGATGATGAAATTGATATATTGTTGCCAAAGCGGAAGATCGAGGCCGATCTTCCGCCTGAATTCGGCGAGTTGCTGGGCGGTGGCATGTTCGCCTAGCACGGCGAGCGCCGGATCGCCGGGCAACACTCGCATCGCCACGAACACCAGCGTCAGGACGAGCAGTAACGTCGGAATCGCGTCAAGCAACCGCCGTGCGATGGTATGTCCCATAGAAATTCCCGCTCGTGAACGCGCGCTTGATCTGCCCGAGCGGGATCAAGTGATGACCGCCTTGTCCAATCGCCAGAACGCGTATCCAGATTTCACTTCGAAGCCGAGTTTCACCTTGGGGTCGCGGACGATGAGGTAGCCGTTTGTGCTGATGGGGATCAATGGCACGTCCTCGAGTACCTTCTTTTCCGCCTTCTGGATGATCGCAACGCGCTTCTCGAAGTCGGGCTCGTTCCCGGCCTGATCCAGCAACTCGTCGATCCCGGGCATCAGCACACCATAGTGCGAGTAATTCGTGCCACCGCTTCCGTCCGATTTCACTTCAGAGCTCTTGGAGAGATTATCGCCCAGGGGCAGGGCAGGGACCGGCGGATAGGCCGACGAATTCTGCGGAAGGGTGTTCATGTCCTTCCTGTTGTTGGCATGGAAAGTCGTATGATCGATCACCTGAAGGTTCACGTTCACGCCGACCTTGCGCAGGAGTTCCTGCACGATCAGCATGACCGACTTGTAGTCCTCGCGCTGGCTCGTATAGGCGTCCATCGTAAAGCCGCTTGGGAATCCGGCTTCGGTCAGCAAGGCCTTGGCCTTGGCGGGATCGAAGGGATAGCGCAGCTCAGCCGGGACTTGATCCAGCGTCAGACCGCCCGGAAAACCGGGGGCATTAAGCCCCCATGTGCGGCGGCTGATGGGCGCCATGGCCTTGGCGATTGCGTCCCGGTCGATAGCGTAGGCGAAGGCGCGGCGCACGCGGACGTCGTCGAATGGCTTTCGCGACATATTGAAGTGCATGGTGAAAAGGCTGCCCGGCGCCGCGACATCGAATAGGAGATTGGGGCTCTTCTGCTGGATGGAGTTTGTCCAGCCCGGGGCGCGCACGCCCTCGATCATGTGAACGGTGCCCGACAACAACGCCAGCGTGCGCGCCGTTGTGTCGAGGATGTACATGACGTGAAGATTTTTTGTAGCCGGCGCGCCCCCAAAATAGCTTGGGTTCGCCGTCATCATGATGCCTTTGGAGGGATCCGGATCAAGGCTGACGAACTGGTATGCGCCTGTACCTACAGGATCGCGGCCAATGGCCTCGCCTTTCTCAGTCGTAGCCTTTTTCGACATGATGACGCAGGAGTAATCTTGGATCGTACCGCCTATGAACAACGGGTCAGGCTGTTTCAGCGTGACGACGACAGTGTATTTCCCGCTTGCCTTTACTTCGACGATGTTCTCGAAAAGCGAGCGGTTTCCTCCGCCCTGCTTCGGATCACGCGCCCGGTCGATGCTGAACACGACGTCTTCGGACGTGCATTCACCGTAGTTCTTGTGGAACTGCACGCCTTCGCGGAGCTGGAAGGTCCAGGTCCTTGCGTCAGGCGACATCGACCAACTCTTGGCAAGCTGAGGTACGAACTCGTCGGGCTTCTCGGCAAAACGGCCCGGTGGCGACGTGACGAGGACGTCATGGATGTGCGTGATCGACCAGTTGTCCGCGCCCTGGATCGAAGCGGCAGGGTCGAGCGTTCGGTTGCCTCGCGCAGCGAATGCGATCCTGATCGTATCGTTTGCTGACTGTGCGTTGACACCGGTAGCGTAGCTTGCTGCGGCCATGGCCGATGCGCTACGCGCCATAAAGCTGCGCCTGGTGAGCACCATCACGTCCTCCCTTGGAATTCGCTGATCAGAGGCCTCGCCGATACCCGGCGTCGCGGACTGATTTGTACGCACATTTTTTCCGTGCGTTTCATTTACGGTAGCGCTACCATTCCAATGCTGTCAAGCCGTGGTTCGCATGGCAGATCGGCGAAACTGGACAGTCTCTTGGCCCGTCCCTTAAGGGACTTGAGTTTGACGAATATTGTTCAACGAGCGGAGTGGGTTCCATTCGCAAGGGTCGCAAAATTGGTCGGGACGCCGCAGACATTGCGGAGCACAAACGACGTCGCAGTCGCAGCGACGGTCGGCCCACCATTGCTGATGTCGCTGCCAAGGCTGGCGTAGGCGCCATAACGGTCTCGCGCGCCTTGCGCCGCCCGGAACTTGTTTCCGAGGGCCTTCGGAAGCTGATCGACGATGCCGTCCGGGATCTCAACTACATTCCTGACTTGAACGCCCGTGCTCTCGCTTCGATGCGGACAGACGTACTTGGCGTCCTGGTCCCGTCCCTTTCCCATACAGTGTTCACCGACGTGCTGCGCGGCATCTACGACGGGGTAGATGGCACCAAGTTCAAGGTTCAAGTCGCCAATACCCGCTATGATGCCGGTGAGGAGGAACGGCTGATCGCAGGTCTTCTTCGACAGAAGCCGTCCGCGCTTATCATATCCGGAGTAGACCAGAGCCCACGCTCGCGCAGTATGCTTGAGGCCGCCGGATGTCCAATCGTTCAGATCATGGACATTACGGACGATCCAATCCAGGTCGTGATCGGATTTGGCCATCGCGATGCTGGCCGGCTCATGACTGAGCACCTGATTTCACGGGGCTATAAAAACATCGGGTTTATTAGCGGCTGGATGAGCGACCGCTCGAAGGAGCGCCTGTACGGCTATCAAAGTGCGCTGGAGGCGGCGGGACTCAAGGAGCCGAGTTCAGTGCATTCGGTTTCCCGGGACGAACTGACGGCGATCGCAGCCCAGAGCGATCCGGGCGTGCCGCCATTCCTCGAGTTTTCCCGTCCGAGCCTTGGGCGCGAAATGTTTCGCAGGGCTCTCAAGCAGGCACCCAACCTCGATGCGGTGTTTTGCAATAACGATAGCCTTGCCCTTGGCGTGCTGTTCGAGTGCCATGCCCAAGGCATCCGCGTGCCCGAAGATATGGGCATTGCCGGATTTAACGACTTGGACTTCACCGACGCCTGCTTCCCTTCGCTTAGTTCGGTACGCACCCATCGCTATCGGATCGGCTATTCGTCTGTTGCCACTGTGCTCAAGATGATGGACGGGCACGTATGACGGGCCGCGGGTGGTCGATCTTGGCGTTGAAATTGTCGCCCGGCGAAGCACGATGCGATAAAATTTTACTTGCACGTATGACCTTTCGACGACAGTTCGGCAAAGGTGGTTGCGTGTCCCCGCTTTGAACCTGTCACGTTCAGGCGATCAGTCCCGCATTCAGCTAACCTCAATACAAGGCGTCGACTGGATTGTCCTCTAAGCGCGGTGCAGGCGTTCCGCCAGACCCTCAATGTGGTCGCCCCACGCCAGCCTGGCCCGCCACTCCTGCGGGATCGAAGCGACCCCGTAGAGCGCCCCTGCGAGCTGTCCGGCAATGGCCGCGGTGGTATCGGCATCTTCGCCGAGATTGGCGGCCAGCAGCACGGCTGATCGAAACGACGTCGTCCGGGCCACCGCCCAGACTGCCGCTTCGAGTGCCGCGACGCAATAGCCCGATCCCCTTATCGTCCGGCGATGGAGACCGCGCCAAGACCCGGCTGCAAGCGCCGCAACACCACCGGCGAAGGCACCCGGGCGGGCCTGCAGGACGGTCGAGCGGGGCGCTCCGGCAATCGCATCGGACAGGATCGAGGCAAACAGCACCGAGGCCGAGATGGCCTCTTCCGCCCCGTGCGTGGTGCGGGTCTGCAGGGCAGCAATCCGGGCGCAGGCGATGGGGTCGGATCCGTGACGGATGGCGATCGGGGCAAGCCGCATGAGTGCGCCATTGCCGGCGGCGAAGGCATCGGTCGAGCCGGCGATGGGATCGCCGGTTTGCGCATAGCGGGCCAAGGCGGCGCGGATGGTCGTGCCGATGTCAAAGCAGGTGCCCGTACAGGAGTACTGGCCGGTTTGGGACCAGGCGACAAAGCGGGTCATCAGATCGGCCGGATCGAGATCGGGCTCGTGCAGGAGGCTTTCGGCGAGCGCCAGCGCCATGGCGGTATCGTCGGTCCATTGGCCAGGCGCCAGGCGGAAGGGACCGCCCCCACCATGTCGCTCAGGCTGGCGAAGTCCGCCTTGGCGGTGAACTCCAGCGTGGTGCCGATGGCGTCGCCCACGGCAAGCCCGACGAGCGCGCCGATGGCCCGGTCGCGACGCGCCTCCTCGGTGTGCAAGGGGAGGGGCTCTGGAACGCTGCGCCCGCTTTCGACCCAGGCACGCTGCGCCTCGGTCTCGATGGCGCCGGGCCGCGCGGTGCGGAGTGTGGTGATGGCGACATCAGGAGCCTGGCCGAGTTCGACAAGCAGCCGAGCAGCGATTATCCCAGCCCGGCCAAGGCCGCCTTTGCAATGCACAAGGACGTTCTTGCCGGCACGCAACAGAGCCCGAAGTGCTTCCCCTGCGACCACCCATTGCGCCTCGAAGCGGGCGTCAGGGGCGCTGACATCGCGAACGGGCAGGTGGTGCCATTCCATGTGTCGGCGCCGCACCTCTGGCCCAAGCGCGGTGATGCGCAAATCGGCAAGCTCATGATCTTCGATCAAGGTCACGACCGCCGCGGCATTCCAGGCGGCGATCACGTCGAGGTCGGCCGCCAGGTCCCGGTGCCAGGCGCCGCTGGCGGCGTTAGCTTGGATCTTCCCCGGCGCGAAGGCCACGCCGATCTGGCCCAACCCCGGACCGCACACGATGGTGGCGATCTCAAGCGGGTGGGACTGGCTGGTTCTGGGACTGAGCGACTGAGATGAGGAGTGCATATCCGACTATTGCTCAGTTTGAGCATAAGTCAAATTCGCTCAGCGTCTTAACGGTGTGGTCGAGGTCAAAGATTGGCGGGCCGATGCTTTTGGCGGGCATACATGCAGCGCCCGTTCGGGCCGGGCCAGGACCTGGCTGATGCTGTCGACCTGATCGTCTGTTGCGGCTTCCGGAAAGGCGGCCATCTCAGCCAACAGCCCATCAAGATATGGCGCCGCTTTGGGCAACGCGACTTTCTGGTCGTAGATCCACATGAGGGCCTTGGTGAAGCGCTCGATCTTGCTGCTTTTTGAGAGCTCCGACACGTCATTGGCCGCGTAGAGGTGGCGATAGCCCGCGTTGCGTAGCTCCTGATACACGCCTATCCCGATCCCAAGACCGTCGATGACAATTAGGGCCGGCTTGTCCAGCGCGTCCTGTGCCTTGATCGCGGCGCGCACGTCGGGCAATTCCAACTTTATGCGGATCAGGCCGATCAGGTAGAAGACGTCGCCGACTTCAGGTTCCCGCGCCACACCCCATTTGGTGCAAACCGTGGGATTGCCGCCCACCGTAGCGCCGAGATCCCAGCTGTGGATCGTCAATTCAAAGGCGGGCGGTTTGTCATAGCGTCGGATCCGGCCGATGTCGCAGATGCCGGAACCGCCCAGCAGCGGCCGTTGCTGGTACTGCCCAGCAAACACGTGCGGGGCGATCTCAGCCTTGAGCTGCGCGAGATCGGCTTCGCTCATCCGGCTGGGATTGAGCAGCGCGCCGGGCTGGCGCACGAAGATCAGCTTGCCCTTGTAGATGAACTTTTCCAACTTCTCGGCCACGAGCGGCAGTTTGAGGACGAAGTATCCTCCAGTGTCCTCCAGAGTACCAGACAGGTCGTCCGGCGCGATCCGGTGCATGACGAGGATCAGAACGCCCTTTGAGGGATCGTTGAAGCGGGTCAGCACCGAGGATTGCACCCAATCCCGCAGCTTCTGCTTCATCAGTTCGGAGGTGGCCTCGTCGGGCTGGAGCGGGTCATCGATGATGATCTCGTCAGCGCCAAACCCGGTGATGTCGCTGCCCACCGCCGTCGCGTAGCGATAGCCGCCTTGTGTCGTGACCAGGTGGTCGGTCGACTTCTTCTCCAGAACGGTGTTGGGGAAAATGGCGCGGTAGATGGGCGAGAGCATCAAGGTTCGGGTTTGGCCCGACAGCTTGTGGGCGAGATCGTCGCCGTAACTGATGCAGATGAACTTGGCGGTGGGGTCCACGCCGATGCGCCAGGCCACGTAGAGGATCGAGACCAGCAGCGACTTCATGAAGCGGGGCGGCATATTGATGATCACCCGCCGGTGTCGACCTGTCGCGCAGCCTTTCAGGACCACGCCGACGAGATCCATGTAGTCGGCATAGACGAGCTTTTGCCCCGGGTGCAGGACCGGAAAGACGAGCTCGACAAAGACCCAGAAGTTCAGTCGGGCCAGCGCGATCAGGTCCTGCTGACTGAGGTAAGGACTCACCTCTCGCTTGTGGAGGCGCAGGCATCGGCTCACTCCTCGTCCTGCATGATGCGATCGAGCTGCAGTTGGATGCGTCGCAGTCCGGCCCGATCAGGCTTTTCGATCGGCAGGCCCGTCGGCCCCCGCATCGGTCGATCCGATCGCGTCGATCGTGGCCGCACCTTCAGCAACAGTTCCAGCGATCTGGGCTGGCCCTTGATGCTGTCATGGGTCAGGCGCTGGACAACCAGTTCCAGCTTGGTGGGCTGGCGGGTGCGGCCGTCCTCGGTAATTTTGACGCGCTTTGCCAACTCGTGGCGCAGGACCGTGGTCAAGTTCCTGGAGCCTTTGGGCCGCCCCGAGGGGTTGCCGGACTGGCCTGGCTTGAACTGGGTCGCCGTCGGAGGACGCCGGGACGCCTTGCCCTTAGGATCATCGGCCATCGCAGCCTCCTTCCCCCTCAGTCGGTCCGTTCTGCCGGTCATCGGCCCTGTCGTCCTCCTCGTGCCGCCGGGCGGCGATCTCATCAAAGCTGGCCTCATCGCCGGCAAGAGTCGCGCGACCGCCCGTAGCGGCTTGCCAGCGTCGGATGATCAGGTCGCAGTAGTGAGGGTCGATCTCCATGAGCCGGGCACAGCGGCCGACGCGCTCGGCCGCAATTAAGGTCGTGCCGCTCCCGCCAAACGGGTCGAGGATGATGCCGCCGCGCTTCGAACAGTCGCGGATCGCATCACTGACGAGCGCAACCGGCTTCACCGTCGGGTGACCTCCCTCGGGTGCATTGACGCCGCGCCGCTGGCCAACGACAGACGGATAGCGCCAGACATTGCTGCGATGCCGACCCCGCGCCCCGAGGCCGAAATTGTTGACGTGCTTGGCCGTGCCGGCCTTCAGCACGAAGATGAACTCGTGCTGGCTGCGGTAGAAGCTGCCCATTCCGGCATTGGGTTTCACCCACACGCAGATATTCTTCAGCGCGAGGCGCGCTGCATCACTCGCCGCCAGCAAAGAGCTCGCGTGCCGCCAGTCCATGCAGACGTGCAGGATGGCGCCATCAGCCACGACCTCCTGCACCAGCCTCAAGGCGCGCGTGAGGAACTCGATGAATTCCGGCTCCGATATTTCGCCGGACGCCATCACGAACTCACGAAAGCCGGCGACCGAGGTGACGTTGCGGGCAATCGGGACGTTGTAGGGTGGATCGGCGAAGACCTGGGCGACGGTCTCCCCGTTCAACAGCCTCGCGTAGCTTTGCTCATCTAACGCATCGCCGCACAGCAGGCGGTGCGGGCCGAGCTGCCAGAGGTCGCTGGGCTTTGAGATCGCCGGCGCTTCCACGAGAAGATCCGGCACGACATCATCGGGATCGTCGGAATAATCGTGACCCTTGGCCGATCCGCCCCCGCCGCCGGTCCCCGTCAAGCGGTCGACGTCAACGCTGTCGAAGCCGGTGATCTCGAAGTCGAACCCCAGATCGAGATGCGGGCGCGGAGAGTTCGCGGAGTTCCAGTCCCAGAATTTCGTCATCCCAGCACGACAGTTCCGCCAGGCGATTGTCGGCCAGGGCGAAGGCACGTTTTTGGTCGCCGTGAGGTGCCTGACTCGCACGCAGGGCACCTCGGTCATGCCGCAGCCTCTGGCAGCTTCGAGGCGGCCATGTCCGGCCAGGACCATCCCCTCTTCGTCGACCACGAGCACACCGATGAAGCCGAACGCTGGCGATACTGCTCGTCAGTTGCCGGATCTGCTGGGTGGAGTGGCGTCGCGCGTTGCGGGGATTGACGCGCAGCATTGTTGATTGGGATGTGCTCGATCACCTGGGGGCCCAGCGCCGACCCGCAGATCCTGGTTGACGGCATCGACGATGGCCCGATCCTTGGCGTGCACCGTCGCGCCCGCTTTCTTGCGAGCTTGCTTTGGTTTTGGAAATTCCCCGCGCCGCACCGCCCGGGTCAGGCGACCCAGCGGTTTGGACGGGGCCGCCCTTTGGCTATTGATCAGTCGGCTTTCGCCGCCGGCTCGGGCAACGACGCGCCGGTCCTGGGCATGGGTATGTTCGCGATGTTTGTCGGTCATACTGCCTGCTGTTCCTTCGTTCGCGACCAGGACGCACGGACGCGTACACGCTGACGGCGAGAATGCCGTCCGTGTCTCGCCAGCGGCCTGGTGAGGTTGCAAAGGGTGACGACCGAGTTGTTCCAGCCTTTTCCCGATCAGGGCAAGACTGACTGGCTCGATCGCGAAACCTGCGGGTCACGCGTCACCTGATGCCATGAAGATTCGCGCTTCAGCGGGGCTGTTTCAAGCCGGGTGGTTGGATTTTGGCACGCGGTTTGCGTACCGCATAAATATTCCTATTTGGCGTATGGCGCGCCAGCTATACCGAACACAGAGATTTGACTTGACAGCCTGATGCAGACCGTTTCGGATGGCGCCGTCCTGGGCGTTTCGGTCACCGCAATTTCGCCCTGCTTCGAACCGAGAATTCGGAACGCACTTTCAAAAGAAAAGCCCACCTATCCGGACGGGCCTCTAAGTTTGACCGGAATGCGGGGAGGGAAGGAACGCAAGCCAATCTCATGGGTGAATCATAGTTGGGGACAGTTATGACAACAGATCCGGTGCAGGATCAGCCGGAGCGGCAGGGACACATGCTTCCTTGGTGCACTTCATCCAGGTCAGACCAATTGCCAGGCAGAAGCGGTCGGGGACATCGCTGACGGCACCCTTCGCGTGCGGGACTCCGAAGCCGGCCTGTTATGGCGCAGCGTCATGCCTGTTAAATCCAGTATTTTGACCTGTTCGCTCCCCTGCTCATGCAGTAATGCACAAAGTGCCAACAGTCGAGCTTAACGCCCTTGGACATTGCCGCGTCAATCTGCGACCACGACCCTCGTCCGTCCGGCAGCCCTTTTGCGCAGCTTTCCCTGTATTTGCCCCTGATACCAGGGGCGCGAGTGGCAGAGACGGGTTCGTGTCCACTGCGTCCACCACCAGGCACTTCTCCCGAACCACAGTAAACTGAGACGTGGCAGAAGTGCGCGACATGTCCGTGGGTTAGTTACGGGAGACCGACGAACTCGCGGTCTCTGCTCTCCCTTTCGGGCCTCATAGGGGGTGTCTGACCCGCCAGTCTCCGCGCCTTTGATTTCTGTTCCTGGGGCCGATGGCGAGCATCGGACGGGCGACTGGTTTGCAGGTGTCTGCGAGACGGGTTTCGACGGATAGCAGCTATTCGAATCTTGGGCAGTTCGCCTCAGGCGCGTCGGTGCTCAAACGCTACGGCGAGACCGGAGGATGCAGCCGGTTGTGCCGCGCCTCCAACCCGGGAAGATCGGCTGCATCGGTCAGACTGTGTGGGCGCCGGTCAGCGGTCAGAGCCCGAGCATGTCCCATTGCCGCGACCACTCGATCGGGGCATCGGTGAGACGGGACACGCCAACGCCGCGGGGCAGCCGACCGTCGATGGCCGCCTGGACGAGATCGGGGGCCAGGAAGGCCAGCGACATCAGCTTGGTCACATGACGCGGCGTGCAGCTCTCGCGCATGGCGATGGCTTCGGGTCCGGTGGCGGTGCCAGTGACGATCTCGTTGAGCCATCGGCGTCCCAAGGCGATCGAGCGCACAATGTGGCGCGGGTCTCGGACCGGATTGGCCTGGTGTCGAGCCGGGTCGGGACTCGCCGGGATGAGGATCTCGCGGGCCCGCCTGGTCGGCGCACGATCAAACGGGATGGCGATCAGAACTTGGTTGAGCGTCGTCATCCATCGCCATCAGGATGGTTGTCGGCCGCGGACCCTACTGGTGCGGCGTGGTGGGCGGTGAGTTGGATCTCGATCGTGTGCCTCGTCAGCACCGCACGGCGGAGTTGGCGTTCGATGAGCGCGGCGGGCTCCAGGCTGGCCAGTTCTGGAGAGCGGGCCCGCAGGGCGGCGATGATGGCGGTCTCGATCGTGCCGGCCGCCACGCGCGGCACCGATCCGATCTCGCTCGGTCGGCCCTGGTTGAGGGCACAGCTGACGTAGTAGCGATACCGTGCGCCTCGCTTGAGGGCTGGATGGGCGTCATCCGACTGCCGCGGTCGTCGAACAGCTTGCCCCTCAGCAGCGCCTGCGAGGTGCTGCGGGTCGCCATCATCCTGCGTTGCTGCGTGGTGAGCCTGGCCTGCACCACCTCGAACGGCAGTGTCACAGCAACGCTGACGGCTGCCGAGCGTGGCGATAGGGTTGGGCATGACACCCATTTCCTACGCACGCCAACGGCTCCCGCCTGACGTCATCCGCCACGCCGTCTGGCTCTATCTTCGCTTCACGCTCAGCTACCGCGACGTCGAGGAGCTCATGGCCGAACGCGGCTTTGATGTTTCGTATGAGACGGTCCGACGCTGGGTCTTGAAGTTCGGGCTACAATTTGCACGGAACCTGCGCGCCAGTCGACCACGGCCGAGCGGCCAATGGCATCTCGACGAGATGGTCATCTCGATCGGCGGCAACCGGCAGTGGCTTTGGCGGGCCGTCGACAGCGAAGGCGAAGTCCTCGAGCTGCTGATGCAATCCAGGCGAGACAAGAAGGCTGCGGTGCGACTGATGCGAAAGCTGCTCAAGAAGCAGGGTTTTTCTCCCAGCGTGTGGGTGACCGACAAGCTGCGATCCTATGGCGCTGCGAGGCGAGACCTGGGTCTGTCGGCCCGGCATGAGCAGGGCCTGCGCCAGAATAACCGGGCCGAGAATTCACACCAGCCGGTCCGACGACGAGAGCGCAAGATGCAGGGCTTCAAGTCGCCCGGGTCTGCCCAGCGCTTTCTCAGCATGCACGCAGCCGTTCACAACACTTTCAACCTCCAACGCCACCTCGCCTCTCGCCAGATGCTTCGCCTGTTCAGGGCGGAAGCAGCGCAAGCGTGGCAGAACGCGACCGTCGCGGCGTGACGGACAGGATCGACAGCCAAACCGTGTGCCCGGGCCGATTAACGTGTCAGTGCCCGTTTGGTGGCTGCCGGCGTGGACCAGGATCTGAGGGGTTGGCAGAAAGCGAGCGATCACGCGCCGACTTGGATCGAACTCGCACCACGGGCGAGGGACACTGCGACAAAAAATAAGCCTGCCCGCAAGGGACTCTAAGCGTCGGCCAGTGTATTAGCTGCCCCCGTTGCCGGCCCCAACGCCACCGTTACCGCCGTTGCCGCGCCCCAGACGACCCCGCCATTGCCCCCGCCAGATGCCGCCGCCCCAACGCCGCCCGTGCCGCCATTGCCGCCAGCGCCGGCACTGCCGCCATTGCCGCCAGCACCACCGTTGCCGGCCCCAACGCCGCCCGTGCCGCCATTGCCGCCAGACCCGACATTGCCACCATGGCCACCATGGCCACCATGGCCGTTGCCGCCAGGACCACCGTTGCCGGCCCCAACGCCGCCATTGCCGCCAATGCCGGCCCCAACGCCGGCGGTGCCGCCATTGCCGCCAACACCGCCATTGCTGTGCGAACCTGATCCACTCATCGCCACCCGCCACAACTGGCCGACAATCTCACCGCTTGAAACAGGGCCGATATTTCCCGCCTCTTCGGCTGCGCCGCCGCCGTTTGCACGATCTGTACAGCAGTGTTCGTCGACGTGTCCCGTAGCGGCGGCGGTCACCCCGGTGGTCGAAAGAACCGAGCCCAAGGCCAAAGCCGCCAGGGCCATCTTACCTCTCCCTGGCGTCTGGTCACTTTCAGGGCACCGATCGTTGCCGCGAACGAGCGAGCGATTTTTACTGGCGGTCATTCCGGATCCCTCCCTTGTTTCGATGTATTCTATACTATTGCGCCACTCCGGAGTAAACATGGTGAGTGTGCAGGAACTACACAAATGAATAGCGGCCCAACAGCGGACGCCATCTCGCGTCAATACGCTGACTGGATGTATCCCAAGCCAATCCGAGATCTATCGGAGTGGGTCAGGGACAATTGGGAATGGTACGATCCGAGTCATTCGTACCAGATTTTCTGGCCCTCGGCCCAGCTTTACCCGAAGCTGGACATTCTCGTCGCGGGTTGCGGCACTAACCAGGCCGCCGTGTTTGCTTACCAGAATCCAGAGGCGCGGATCGTTGCTGTCGATGTGAGCCAGCCCTCTCTCGATCATCACATGTTCCTCAAGAAGACGCATGACCTGACGAACCTGGAACTCCACCTCCTGCCTATCGAAGATGTGGGCTCCCTCGGCTCGACGTTCGACCTCATAGTCTCCACCGGCGTGCTCCACCACCTTGCGAACCCTGCGCGAGGTCTCAGGGAGCTTGCCAAATGCCTTCGTAAGGATGGTGTCCTAGCGCTGATGCTTTACGCAAAATTCGGACGCATGGGCGTGGAGATGATGCAGGGCGTTTTCCGGGCAATGGAACTGTCACAAAATGTGAGTTCAATATCGATGATACGCCAGGCCCTTGCTATGCTGCCAATGGATCACCCCATCAGGGCTTACGAGGCCATAGCGCCTGACCTTCGATATGATGCGGGTTTGGTCGACACGTTTCTCAACGCCCGCGATCGAAGCTATGAGATCACCGAATGCATCGATCTGGTGCGCAGCTCCGGCCTCGTTTTTCAGGATCTATTCTTCAAGGCACCGTATTCTTCCCCGCCCATTCCCGAGAACGCGTTCATGGAATCAGTTGCCACGCTCAAGGACGAGCAACAATGGGCGGTCATGGAGCGCATCAACTTTCGCAATGCATGTCATTTTTTCACAGCATGCCATCCTGAGCGAGACGGCTCGACCTACCGCATCGAATTAACGTCAACGAAATCCCTCGATTACGTGCCCTTCTTCCGGCACCGGTGCGGTTTGGCGATGCGAGAGCTCTATAGCGCCCGCCAGCGTATTCCCCTGGATCCAACAAGTGCGCGCATTGCGGAATTGATCGACGGCAAGCGCACGGTAAGGGACATCTCGCTCGAGATGCAGGCCAATAAAGCGAGCGGCAGCCAGACAGACGAATTGGATAAATTCACCTTGGAAATCATGAAGACCTTCTATCTGCTCGACTTTGTTGCCTTCCGGTGGGCCTAGCAGGTGGCCCTGAACTCTCTGATCGGCGGATCATCCGCTGAGCCGGAACTCTGGCCAGCGGGACGCCAGCTTGACCGCCCCCCCGCCATATGCCATTTCCAATTGCAGCCGGCAGAAGACGCGCCTTTCACTCCTCCCGTCGGCAGGCTCCCATGCTCGAGCGGATAGAGACCTTCCTGGCCCAGGTGCCGGTCAACTGGGCGCCGATCTACTTTTCGGGTTTCTTCGTCGCCGTGACGTGGATCGGGATCATCGTCGTCAGGCCGTTGCTGCGTCCGTGGTTCTGGCGCGAGGAGAACACAAACAACCTCGTCACTTATGCCAGCTCGGGCTTCAGCCTGTTCTACGGCCTGCTTCTCGGCCTGCTCTCCGTCGCCGCCTACCAGAGCACGAAGGACGTCAGTGACTTCGCCAACCGCGAGGCGATGACGCTGTCGACAATTTACCGGTCGAGCGACGCCTATCCGGAGCCGCTGCGCAGCGAGGTCCAGGGGATGCTTCGCGACTACACGCTCTACGTCATCAACAAGGACTGGCCGGCGCACCGCACCGGCATCGTGCCCCGCGGCGGCGAGAACAGGCTCGAAGTGCTGCGCTCGGAGCTCCTGTCGTACAATCCGGAGACGAAGGGGCAGGATATCTTCCACGGCGAGGTGCTGCGCTCCTTCAACACGCTCGTCTGCCTTCCGCCAGCAGCGGCTGGCTGGGGTAACGACATCTATTCCCGGCGTGCTGTGGTACGTCGTTTTCATCGGGGCGGCCTTCAACATCGTGTTCCTCTGGATGCTCGACATCCGCCTGATGCCGCTGCTCATCCTCAGCGGAATCGTGTCGTTCTTCCTTGGCGTGATGATCTTCCTGATCTTCTCGCTCGATCATCCCCTTCAGGGGGCGGTCAACGTCGCGCCGGACGCCTACCGCAGTATCTACGACCAGGTGATGAAATGGGACGAGACGCCGTGAAGCGCGGCCCGTGCATGACTGGTGGGCTGGCCGGCGCGGCGGCGTGCGCGCTGATCGCGCTCTGCGCACTGGCAATTTCGCACCGGCCGGTCGCCGCGCAGGACATGGCGTACCTTTCGCTGGGCACGGGCGCCGTTAACGGCGTCTACTATCCCGTCGGTCGTGCGATCTGCCGCCTGTTCAACCGGACCGCCGCTGTGCTCACGGCGCGCTGTGGCGTCGAGTCGACCCCAGGTGCGGTCTACAACCTCACCAAGCTGCGCGAAGGCGAGCTCGAATTCGCCATGGTGCAATCCGATGCCGCGGCTGATGCCTTTGCCGGCCGCGGGCCCTTCGCAGGACGTCCGCAGCCGTTGCTCCGCTCCGTTGCATCGCTCCATCCCGAGTTGATCACCATCGTCGCGCGGGTGGGAGCGGGGATCGAGAGCCTCGACGATCTGCGGCGCAAGCGTTTGAACACCGGCGTTCTCGGCTCGGGCTCGCGGACGACATGGTCCGCCGTCGAGGACGCCGCCGGCTGGACTGCGGGCGATCGACCAGTGCTCAGCGAGCTGAAGCCGGACGTGGCCATAACGGCGCTCTGCAAGGACCAGCTCGACGCCGTTCTGCTGCTCGTGGGTCATCCCTCCGCTGTCGTGCGCAAGTCGCTCGATGCGTGCGACACGCGGATCGTACCGGTCGCAGGTGCCGCGCTCGACAGGCTCGCCGCGGCCGTGCCTCATTTCCAGACGGGCACGATACCGGCCAGGGCCTATGGGCTTCCAGCCGACCTGCCGAGCTTCGGGGTCCGCGCCGTGCTGGTGACCCCGGCTGGTACGGGCGAAGACATCGTCTACACGATGACGATGGCCATTCTGCGCAATGTGGACGACCTACGCCGCTCCCATCCGGCGTTGGAGGGCCTGACGCCGCAGCAGATGACGAAGGATACCATCGCTGCGCCGCTTCATCCCGGCGCGCTCCGGGCTTACCGCGAGTTGAGGCTGACGGACTAGGCGTCGCCTCCGCGCGACGTGCGGCTTTGATCAACGGGCGAGAGCCCTCGACTGGCAGGCGAATCGATGGCCCACTTCGAGATCGAGACGCTGGAGAACATCCGCTTCGTGCGGGCGGTTCTCCGCGACGAGGCGATCCGGACCGAGGCGGGGGCCTTGTCCTACATGCGTGGCGCGGTCTCCATGTCAGCGCCGATTCCCGGCCCGCTCACCCTCATGCGCGCCTCCCTGTCCGCCGAAGCCGCCGTTCGCCCGACGTTTCGCGGCACGGGCGACGTTTTTCTCGAGCCCACGTTGGGCGGCTACTATGCCCTGCAGGTCAACGAGAACCCGTGGATCCTCGACCGCGGCGCGTACTGGGCTTCCGAGGCCAGCGTGTCCGTGGAGGTCCACCGCGAGAAAATCATGAACGCTTACTGGACGGGCGCGGGCTTCATCGATTTCCACACCCGTGTCTCGGGCAAGGGCAAGGTTGTGCTGAACGCGCTGGGTCCTGTCGAGGAGATCGACCTTGGCGACGAGGAGTTGGCAGTCGAGGGCCGCGCGGTGATCGCGCGCAGCAGCCGCGTGACCTTCTACGTCCGGCGTCCGTCGCGCGGCTTCATTTCGAGCTGGCTGTCAGGCGAGAAGCTTCTGCGAGTATATCGCGGGCCGGGGCGGATCCTGCTAGCGAAGACGCCCTACTGGAGCGAATTGCTGCTCAAGACGACACGGGATCTGCGGAAGTAACCGGACTTACTGTCGCCGGCGATCGACCCAGGAAAGGGCCTGCTGCAGCGTCTCGTTGCGCCAGAACAGAATGGGGACCTCCGACCCCCAGACCTCCGACCCCCACATCACCCTAGTCCAGCCAGTATGGCGCAGAAGTTCCCGCGCCCAGGCGATTACGGTCGTATCTGGTACGGCGCCCTGGCGTGAAAAGATGACGTCAAAACGCGGGTGCCGGAACAGAGCGACGACGTCGCTGTCGGCAAGAGCAGCGGGTTGGTCGATACCGGCGAAATGACCACCTAGACCCTGTCACGCCAACGCTGACGGCTGCCGAGAGAGTTGATACGGTTGGCAATGACGCCCATCTCCTACGCTCGCCACCGGTTCCCTCCTGACGTCATCCGCCACGCAGTCTGGCTTTATCTGCAATTCACGCTCAGCTACCGCGACGTCGAGGAACTCCTGGTCGAACGCGGCCTGGATGTTTCGTACGAGACTGTCCGACGCTGGGTCTTGAAATTCGGGCCGGCGTTCGCCCGAAATCTGCGCGCCAGTCGAGCACGGCCGAGCGGCCAATGGCATCTCGACGAGATGGTCGTCTCGATCGGCGGCAACCGGCAGTGGCTGTGGCGGGCTGTGGATAGCGAGGGCGAAGTCCTGGATTTGCTGGTGCAATCCAGGCGCGACAAACGAGCAGCGCTGCGACTGATGCGAAAGCTACTCAAGAAGCAGGGCTTTGCTCCCAGCGTGTGGGTGATCAACAAGCTGTGGTCCTATGGCGCCGCGAGGCGAGACCTGGGTCTTTCGGGCCGGCATGAGCAGGGCTTGCGCCAAAACAACCGGGCCGAGAATTCACATCAACCCGTCCGACGACGAGAGCGAAAGATGCAGGGCTTCAAGTCGCCCGGCTCGGCCCAGCGCTTTCTCAGCTTGCATGCGGCAGTCCACAATACCTTTTCCCTCGAACGCCATCTCGTTTCCCGCCGCACTCTTCGCCTGTTCAGGGCGGAGGCAGCGCAAGCGTGGCAGAACGCGACGGCCGCGGCGTGACGATAAGGCTAGACAGCCCGAACCATATGCGCGGGCCGATTAACGTGTCAGCGCCGAGCCGCCAAACGAACTATCCGTCGCCTCGGTCGAATGTGCACTGCCATAGGACCCAGCACAGGAGAGCCGTCGGAAAGAAGAGGGCTCCACTTGCAAAGTGATCCGTCGCGAGCGCACCCACTCCAGCTCCGACACCAAACATGACCGATATGGAAGCAAACACCCAGGCCTGCCGTTTAGTTGTCGCGTTTCCGCGACCAATCGCCCGCGCGTAAAGGGCTTCCGCGAACCGGCTCAGATTCCCTGTCGTCATGACCGAGCTGAAGGTCCAACTTTCCACGGCCGCGAAGCTCGTTGTCTGGAGAGCTGCTGCGAAGGAAATGCCAAGCGTACCAGCAATGTTCGGCAGCCGAACATGCAGGATCATGACCGTAAGCAGCACGATGATCTCGACTGTGAGGCTCACCCGGTGCGTATCGTATTTTTTGCTATCACGAAGAGAAAGCGCCACGAACACGCCTGCCACGAAGGCAATGATCGGCGGAAGGTGGCGGAAGGCTTCGTTCCACTGCCCCATGGCGGCGTAGACGCCTAACAAAACGACATTCGCGGTTTGCGCGTTGGCCAAGACCCGGTCATGAGCCAGCCACGTAAACGCATCCAGGTAGCCCCCGGCGAAGCTAAGTGCGATGGCGACCGCAAATGACCGCTCAACCGAAATCCGTGTGCCTGTAACGCGAGGCTCGTCGGCGGGCGGGAGCCGGGAAGTATTCAAAAGGTCGTCTTCTCCTGAATTGCTCGTGCGACAGCCGCCGTGGTGGTAGCGGCACGTCCCGCGTTCTCCGCATCAGCCTCGGCCCGGCTATTGCGGCACCGTATTCTATTCACGCCGACGTTAGCCGGGAGGTACGGCCAACAGAGTCACCGTGATCTGGGCGAGCAAAACCTTCCAGATCGTCATCGACGGGAAAATCGTTGCGTAGCCCACGTCAACCCGATCGGACTGCAGCAGGCGCGAGCCGTAGGACGGTATTGCTGGGTTGCCGGTCGCACCCGAGAGAACGCCGATCAGTAAGTCGTAAGGCACCCGCAATAGAAAATATCCGGCCAGCAAGACGATCAAGACATTCGTCAGGAGAACCACAGCCCCGGCGAGCAAATCGGTATGCCGGTGGTCGCCACCGTGTCCACGAAGGGCTTGCCGGCCGACATGGCGACGGCCGCGAGAAATAAGGTCAGCCCGAGGTTGCGGAGGACGAGGTTGGCCGGCGCGGGCATGGCCCAGCTGATCGGGCCCGTCCGTCCGAGCTTGCCGAGAACGAGGGCTACGAGGAGCGGTCCCCCCGCGACGCCCAGTGTGAAAGTCCCGAAGCCGGGAACGGGAATTGGGATGAGGCCGACCGCGAGACCGATGACGAGACCCACGCCGATCGAGATGTAGGAAAATTCGGCCGTGGCGCGAATGAAATCGCCGAAATGGGCGCGCACGGCTTCAACCTTGTCTGCGGGCGCGAGGACGATGAGCCGATCGCCGCTTTCGATCACCAGGTCCGGAGTCGCGAGCATGTCGAGATCGCCACGCTTGATGTGGGAAACCCGCATGGGAAATCCGGGCTTTGGCAACTCCGAGAGCGGGCGACCGAACATGGCAGGCTTGGATACGAAAACACGAACGACATCGAGGTCACGCCGGTCCTTCGTGATACGCTGCGGGTCTGGCCGGCCAACAAGCGCGATAGCCTCGTCGATGACCGCCGGACTGCCCACCAGCAGCAGCGCGTCGTCGGCCTGCACGACGAGGTTCTCGTCATAGGGGATGTTGCTGTGATCGCGGCGCACGGCCATCAGGTTGAGGCCGTCCGGCAACTTGCGCATCACGTCACGGATCTTCAGGCCGACGATTTCAGGCCGGTCGACCGTGACCTCGGCATGACGAAGGTTCGACTGCGGCTTCTCGACCTTCGGCTTGAGCCAGATGGTGGCGAAGTAGATGACGAGGATGGGCCCGACCACGCCGAACGGATAGGCGACGCTGTAGCCGATGGCGGGTTCGGCGTTGCCGGCCGCACCAAGCGCCGATTGCAGGGCGGCGGTCGAGGTGCCGGACCCGGCAAACAGCCCGACGGCCGTGGGCGCCGTCAGCCCCAGCCACTTGCCCGTGATGAGCGCCACGGCGAGCGATGCCGTCACGGCCACCAGTGCGAGCAGGTTCCAGACGAGCCCGGGGCCGGCAAGGCCCGCGAAGAACTGGCGTCCGTACTGGATACCCACGCCATACAGGAAGAACAGGAGGCCGAGCGTGCTGACCATTCCGGGCGGCGCCGCCTTGGGCGCGATGGCCCCCAGGATCAGGCCGGTGAAAAGGACGGCGCCGACGCCCAGCGCAAAGCCGCGGATCGAGACCGTGCCCAGCGCGTACCCGGTGGCGATCACGAGGAAGAGGGAGAGGACCGGTTGGGCTTCGAGAAACACCCGGATGCCTTGCATGATGCGGATCCCATGAGAGGAAAGGACGGTCAGCGCACGTTGCAGCCGGCGTCCCGGAACTGGCCGATGACCCGGCCGATCAGTTCCGGGCGTCGGCGGTGGCGGTCTCGGCTTCAGGGTAGTCGAGGCCCATCGCCTTCCACTTGAAGGCGCCGAGCTGGTGGAAGGGCTGCACCTCCACCCACTGCACGTTCTTCATCGGCGCGACGAAGCGGGCGATTGCCCTCGACGTTCTCGGGATCGTCGGTGCGGCCCGGGCACGAGCGTGAAGCGCACCCAGACCGGCTTGCCGATAGCGCGCGAGCCGCTCGGCGAAGCGCAGCGTCGGGCGCAACGTCGCGGCCGGTGGCGCGCTTGTAGGTCTCCGGGGTCGAAGCTCTTGATGTCGAGCAGAACGAGGTCGAGCTGCGAGAGAAAGTCGTCGTCCGACCCGGTCGCCGAGAAAGCCGGAGGTCTCGATCGCGGTGTGCAGGCCGAGCTCCTTCGCGCCCTGCCAGGATGCGGCGCGGTGAACGCCATCTGCACCATCGGCTCGCCGCCGGAGATCGTCAGCCCGCCATCGAGCTGCCGCAGCGCCGGCGCGAAGCCCGCCAGCCTGTCGAGCACGTGCCGGGCGGCGACGTAGGTGCCGTCCTTCAGGTGCCAGGTATCGGGGTTGTGGCAGTAGGTGCAGCGCAGCAGGCAGCCGGAGACGAACAGCACGATGCGAAGCCCGGCCCGTCGTAGCGCGACGACGTCTCGTAGGAGTGGGCGTAGCCGAACGCGCCCGTCGCCATCGGCGTCGGTGTCGGCGCGGCGCGTCGGGCGAGAGGCCGACGCGCAGGTCGTGGCGGCTTCCGCTTCGAGGTCGTGCGAGCTCGGCATGACGTGACCCCCCTCAAACCTGGCCGTGGAAGGTTCGGCTGATCACGTCCTGCTGCTGCTCCTTGCGTCAGCCGCACGAAATTCACCGCGTAGCCCGACACCCGGATCGTCAGCTGCGGGTACTTGTCCGGGTGCTCCATCGCGTCCTTCAGCGTCTCCTTGTCGATGACGTTGAGGTTCATGTGGAAGCCGCCATGGCCGAAATACATGTCGAAGGCCTTGGTGGCGGATTCGACGAGCTCGCCTTCGGTCAGATGCGCCTTCTGCGGCGCGATCGAGACGGTGTAGCTGATGCCGTCCTGCGCATGCGCGTAGGGCAGCTTGGCGACCGACAGGCAGGAGGCCAGCCAGCCATGGCTGTCGCGGCCGTGCATCGGGTTGGCGCCCGGCGCGAACGGCTCGCCCTTGCGGCGTCCGTCCGGCGTGTTGCCGGTCGCCTTGCCGTAGACGACGTTGCTGGTGATGGTCAGCACGCGACTGGGTATGCACCGCGCCGCGATAGGTCGGGTGCTTGCGCAGCTTGTCCATGAAGACGCGCACCAGGTCGGCGGCGATCTGGTCGACGCGGTCGTCGTTGTTGCCGAAGGTCGGGAAAGTCGCCCGTCGACCTCGTAGTCGACGACCAGGCCGCGTCTCGTCGCGGATCGGCCGGACCTTGGCGTACTTGATCGCCGACAGGCTGTCGGCCACCACCGAAAGGCCGGCGATGCCGAAGGCCATGGTGCGCAGGATATCGCGGTCGTGCAGCGCCATTTCCAGGCGCTCGTAGAAATACTTGTCGTGCATGTAGTGGATGCAGTTCATCGCATGCACGTAGGTGCGGGCGAGCCACTCCATCATGCGTGTCGAACTTCGCCATCACGTCGTCGTAGTCGAGCACGTCGCCGGCGCACGGGCGGCGCCGGCGGCGCGACCTGGTCGCCGCTCACCTCGTCCCGGCCGCCATTGATGGCGTAGAGCATGCACTTGGCGAGGTTCACGCGGGCGCCGAAGAACTGCATCTGCTTGCCCAGCCGCATGGCCGAGACGCAGCAGGCGATGCCGTAGTCGTCGCCCCAGTAGGGCCGCATCAGATCGTCGTTCTCGTACTGGATCGACGACGTCTTGGCCGACAGCTTCACGCAGTAGCGCTTGAACGGCTCCGGCAGTTGCTGCGACCAGAGCACCGTCATGTTGGGCTCGGGCGCGGGGCCGAGATTGGTGAGCGTGTGCAGCATGCGGTAGCTCGTGCGCGTCACCAGCGTGCGGCCGTCGAGGTCCATGCCGCCGATGCACTCGGTCGCCCAGTAGGGGTCGCCGGAGAACAGCGCGTCGTAGTCCGGCGTGCGCAGGAAGCGGACGATGCGCAGCTTCACGACGAGCTGGTCGATCAGTTCCTGCGCGCCGGCCTCGTCGAGCTTGCCCTCGCGGAGGTCCCGCTCGATGTAGATGTCGAGGAAGGTGCTGATCCGGCCGATCGACATCGCCGCGCCGTTGGCTTCCTTGATCGCGCCGAGATAGCCGAAATAGGTCCACTGCACGGCCTCGCGCGCGTCCGACGCCGGGCCTGATATGTCGAAGCCGTAGAGCTTGGCCATCGCCTTGAGGTCGGCCAGCGCGCGCAGCTGGTCGGCCAGTTCCTCGCGCTGCCGGATGACCTCGTCGGTGGGCCACATGTCGTCGATCTGCGCCCGCTCGGCGCTGCTTGGCCTCGATCAGCCGGTCCACGCCGTAAAGCGCGACGCGGCGGTAGTCGCCGATGATCCGGCCGCGGCCGTAGGAATCCGGCAGGCCGGTGATGATGCCGGCTCGGCGGCAGGCCATGATCTCGGGCGTATAGGCGTCGAAGACGCCGTCATTGTGCGTCTTGCGATACCTGGTGAAGGCCTCGTGCACGGCTGCGTCCGGCTCGATGCCGGCCGCCTTCAGCCCGTTCTCCACCATGCGCAGGCCGCCATACGGCATGATCGCGCGGCGGAACGGCTTGTCGGTCTGGAGGCCGACGATGACCTCGTTGTCCCGGTCGATGTAGCCGGCGGCGTGGGCCAGCATGGTCGAGGGAGTGCGCGGCATCCGCGTCGAGCACGCCCTTCTTCATTTCCTCCCGGAAATAGGGCTGCAGGGCCGCCCATACTGCGCGGGTGCGCGCGGAGAGCGGGGCGAGGAATTCGGGTCCGCCGCTATACGGAGTGGCGTTGGCGACAATGAACCCCCGGACGTCGATCTCGGACTGCCACTGGCCGGGTTCGAAACCGCGCCACGCATCGAGAACCGGCGCCATAGCCCCAATCGCTTCTCTGGCATCCATGGCTGCCCCCAAAGGTGATTTTTTAGAGATGGAGACCCGTTCTCGGTCTCTCGGGAAGTACGTTACGGTAACTTAAAACGCATCCAGGCCCGCACAATGTTAAACCCGTTGACTTCAATCATCCGATCTTGTTCCGATCGGACATAGCTTGAAGAGAGCGGGGAAGAGCCTGGAGGCCCGCAAGCGGAGCGCGTCCGCTGGTGGCAGCCGCGATAACCGCCCCGCGACCGGCACGTCGAACAAAGAAAACCCACTCATGCTCAAGTTGCTGGCACCGGCGCTCGTCTCGCTCGCACTTTCGACCGGCGCCCTGGCGTCCCCGGGACAGACGACCACCGGGGTCAATCTGCGCGCGGGTCCTGGAACGAACTTCTCCACCTTGCAGATCCTGCCTTCTGGCGCCGATGTCGACATCGATAGTTGCGATGACGCCGGGGCCTGGTGTGCGGTGACCTACAAGGGCGGAAGGGCTTTGTCAGCGGGCGCTATATTCAGGCAGGAAACGAGCAGGAGCGCTGGCCGCGCGCCTTCGATGTCGGACAAGGCCGCCTTGTCCTTCACCAGCCCCAGTTCAGCGCCTGGACCGATTTCAAGCTCATCGAGGCGCTCGTCGCCGCCGAGTACAGCAAGGGTCCCAATGGCAAACCTGTATTCGGCGTCATCGGCCTGCGCGGCAAGACGGCCTACAATGACGAGGACGCCAAGGTCGTCGTTTCTGACATCGTCGTCACCGAGTTGAACTTCTCGAGCCTCGCACGCGACGAACTGGATGCGCTCGCGATCGGGGTCGGCAAGCTGCTCCCAACAGGCGCGCTCACAATTCCCGAGGCGCGGATCACCGCAAGTCTCGCGGACCAGAAGCGCATGGCCGAAGCGAAGGGGCTGAAGGCCGACCCGCCGCCTATCCTTGTGTCGAAGTCGCCGGCGATCCTCCTGCAGACCAACGGCGCACCGGTCTTTGCGCCCGTGAAGGGCAAGGATGGCGTCTCGTTCGTCGTCAACACGAACTGGGACCTCCTGCGCATCGACGCGGGCGGCGTCCTCTATCTGCGTGACGATACGCATTGGCTCACGGCCACGGCGATGGAAGGACCGTGGACGGCGGTGGCGTCGCTGCCCGCGGCCTTGGCCGGTCTGCCCGATGATGGCAACTGGACCGATGCGCGGGCCGCGAGCAGTCCGGAGCCCTACCCCGGCAGCAAGCCGCCACGCGTGCTCGTTTCAAACGCCCCTGCGGAGCTCATCCTGCTGGAAGGCGAGCCTGCCCTCGAAGACGTCCCCGGCACGTCGCTGCAGTGGGTTGCAAACACCGAGACGGACCTTTTCTTCGATCGGGACGGGAAGCAATGGTATGTCCTCCTGTCCGGGCGCTGGTTCCGCGCTGCGGGCCTTGAGGGACCGTGGTCGTTCGCGACGCCCGATCTTCCCGTCGGCTTTCGCGCCATTCCTGAAGGCGCGCCGTATTACGCCGTTCGTGCCTCGGTGCCGGGGACGTCGGAAAGCGCGCAGGCGAGGCTGAAGGCCAGCATTCCGATCACCGCGCGGGTGGAGGCCGGCTCGATCAAGCCGGCCGTGGACTACGTCGGATCACCCCAATTCGCCCCGATCGAAGAGACGGCGCTCGCCTTCGCGACGAACACGGCGGCCACCGTCATCAAGGTGGAATCGCGTTATTTCCTGCTGCAGGACGGCGTCTGGTTCGTGGCCGATGCGCCGCGAAGGCCCCTGGCAACTGGCGCGTGAGGTCCCCTCCCAGATCTATGACATCCCTGCCTCGTCGCCGCTCTACAACGTGACCTATGTGCGCGTCTACGAGACCGAGCCCGACGCGGTCTGGTACGGCTATACCGCCGGCTACACCTACGGCTTCCTCGCCTGGGACACGTTCGTCTATGGCACCGGCTGGTACTATCCGCCTTACTGGTACGACTGGCCCGCCTATGGCCCGATCTACTACCCGAGGCCGGTCACCTGGGGCATGGGCGCCTACTACAATCCGGTCCGTGGCACATATGGCCGTTATGGATACGCCTATGGCCCCTACCGTGGCATCGGCGTCGGCCGGGCCTGGAACCCAGCAACGGGAACATACGGAAGGGCTGCTGCGGCCTGGGGGCCGCGGGGCTCGGCCGGGTTTGTCGGAGCCTATAACCCCAGGTCGGATTCCGGCGGCTATGCCGCGGGCGGCAGCAATGTCTACGGCGCGTGGAAATCCGCCGGCGTCAAGCGCGGCGACGAATGGGCCCGCGTCACCGCCGGAGCCGGGGCTGCCGGGGGCTCGACCGTTCGCTGGAACACGTCGGCAAACCAGGGCTTCGTTCATGAAGGGCGTCGGGGCGACCTCTACGCCGGCCGGGACGGGCAGGTCTACCGCAATGCCGGGGACGGTTGGCAGAAATGGGAAGGCGGCTGGCAGGACGTGACGCGCCCTCAACGCGGCGAACTGCTCCAGGGCGGCGAACGGATCCAGGACCTGCCGGCAGACGCCCGCTCGCGCCTTCAGCAGAGCGGCGTCGGGATCTCCGCGGGCGCAGGCGCCGCAGCCGCCCTGCAGCGCGGCGATGGCGCCGCGCCCCGCGACCGCGCCGGGTCCGGTGCGCCGCCGTCGCAAGGTGGCGTCAATTCGTCGCCTCCGCGCGACCGTGGACCCGCGGCTCAGCGACCGTCTAATGAGCGGCCTTCGGCGCAGCGCCCTCCAGCGCCGCAACGCCTCGCGCCGCCGCCGATGCCTTCCAATCTGGGCCAGGACTTCGAAGCCCGGCAGCTTGGGAACCAGCGCCAATCGGCCAACACGCAGCTCGCCCGGCCGGCGACTTCGCCCTTCATAGGCTCCGGTTCGCCAACGATTCAAGGTTCGCCGAACTGGGGATCGCCGGGCGGCAATCTTTCGCGTGGCAGCTATGGCGGCGGCTACAGCGGAGGCTATGGCGGCGGCTCCCGGCCAGGCGGGTACGGCGGAGGCGGATACAGCGGCGGTGGCTATGGCGGCGGCAGCATTGGCGGCGGCGCGCGCGGCGGCGGTGGCGGACGGGGTGGCGGGGGACGGCGTTGAGCAGACGTTGTGCCATCGCCCGAACCGAAGCGCCGCGCCAGCAAGGCAGTGAACGTCAATTGCGTCCTGGGGCTGATACAAACGACCTAGAAGCGCGATGTCGTTCCTGACCCTTCGGGTCAACGTGAACTAAAGCCAGCCAATTCCGGCTCTGATCGGTGCCGCCGTCCTGCGAGGCCTGTCCGGATCGACGGCCCAGACGCAGGTCGAACTGAAGACCTATGCCGACGCCAACGGCTATCTCGACGTGCAGAAGCTTACCTGCGCCCAGCTCGCTTGCACCTTCCAGGAAGACGCCTATCTACTCAGGACCTAGTACAGCGGCTGGTACAACGGTCTTGGCAAGAAGCACTTCATCAACATCGGGCGGACCAAAGAAGCCGAGCATGAAGTCATCGTGTAATGCAAGGCGAACCCGAAGGTGACCGTCATCAAGGCAATCGGGACCGTCTTCGACCAGATGTGCAAAGGGCGAGGCATCGTGATGTCAAAGTAGCTTGCGGCGGTGCGGGCGGACGGGTCGTTGAGCAAGACGTGCCGCCGCCCGGTCAAGACGTTGGAGCCCAGCGGGATTTCTCGCTATTCCAGGCACAGCGTTGATGCCTCGAAAGAGCTCCAGGCCGCGATCAAGAAGTCCCTTTTCGCCGCTAACTGGGAGCGCCTAAAATCTGAGATCGCCGTGCGCAAGGTCAGGGTCGTTGCCCTCGACCTTCCCACCTCCTGGGTGACGGCGACGGCCAAGCCCGACGACTTCACCGTTCGGATGTTCTAAACCATCAACGGCATGATGCTCGACGTGCTCGTCGCAGCGGCCCGCAAGGACTACGAGGTCCGGCGGCAGCGTCAGGCTCAGGGGCATGCGCTGGCCAAGGCAGAAGGGCGGAACAGGGGGCGGCCAGAGGATGCGAAGCGCAATGCTGGAATATTGCAGATGCTGAAGTCCGGCTTGTCATGGTCGCAGTTCCAGGCGACGACAGGCTGCAGCCGGGCAACGGTGGCGAAGCGTGTGTCTGCCTGATCGAAGCGGAACTGCCGGGTCCAACGAAGGGCGGTTCTTTCCGCCCTACCGCCAGATCCGCCTCGAGCCGTCGTGATCTGTTCGGCATCGAAGGTCGCCGACCGGCTACCAGTGTCGATCTCAATTGGTTTCATCCCGTGCTCTTGCTGGAGAGAAGCCCGGAAGCGCGCTGCCACAAGCGGGTTTGGCTGCTAAAACTGCACGTGGCTCAACGGTCGGAATTCTAAAGCGAATCCTACTGCGCAAACACGCTTGCTAAATGTTAGCCACGACCTCAGTATTCAACAGCAATGGGATCAACTACAGAGGGGAAATACTATGCTGCCAAAAATAGTATCCGTCGTTTCCGTATTGGTATCGTTCTCCGCTGCCGCGCATGCGGGCGAGACCGTAAAAATCTTGCAGGGAGCTTGGGCACAGAGCGGCCTCAGCTGCAGTCAAGTCTTCGCCAATGATGGGGGCAAGGTTTCCCTTAGGAAATTGGACGACTTTAATGTGGGTGGCTTCATTATCGAGGGCGATAAGATCAGAGGCCAATCCCAATCCTGCGTTGTGAGCCACGCCAAGCAGCGCGGGTCCAAAATCTCCCTAATGATGCAATGTCAGGATAGCGTAATGGCAGCGACCCAGGACGTGCACCTGCAAGTTCAAAAGGACGGTTCGCTGACGCGCAAATTCAATAACTTCAATGAGTTCACACAAAACTATAAGCGCTGTCCGTAGGCTATCGATCTTCTCTGATTGCCGACCCGCGCGAACAGCTCGGCGTCGCGCGCGGGCGCAGTTTAATCAGGGCGCCCGCCGGGTCGGTCGTTGCCGGCCGGCTCGGCACGACCCGCACCGTCTACGTCCGGGGTGGCACCAAAGACGCTTGCGTGAAAGGCCTCTTAGCAGCCGCCCGCCTACGCGACCGGACGCCAGAAAGCAGCGCGCCGTCCCACGCTCAGTGATGGGGGCTCATGCCCCGCGCTAGCATCAGATGGTGCTGCTGGTGGTGCATGCCCCGCGTCATGACGCCGATGAAGCCGAGGGCGCGGATCTTCGCTGTATCCTCGGGGCGGGGCGAGGTGACGGTGAGCGCAGCCCCTCCCGGGCGCTCCTCGGCTGTCATACGCCAGCCGTCCGCTCCGTTCATGGTGGCTGCGTGGGCCTGGACCATGCGGCGTATTGAGACCGACACGCCACTCTCACCTGTCACCAAGAAGCGGGCGCCGCCCTCCACTGGTTCGGTGTCGACTTCCGTGCGAAGCGTGACGGCGTCCATGTCTTTGAGATGCTGGCGCAGGGCCTCGACATCCACCTTGCTCCAGTCGGTTCGCGGATCGGCCTCGAGCAAGGCGACAATCTCCTGAATGGCAGCAAACGCGGATTGTCCCGACTTCGCGCGGCGCAGTCAAAGCTGGCCCGGCCTGCGGCGGCATCGCGTGGTGCGCGTGCTGGGCATAGGCAGGAAGAGGCGAGCAGAAGGCGGCAGCAAGGATGAGGAGACGGGGGAGCATCGGTTGAAGCCTCCGGCGATTGGTGAACCCACCTTGCACCGGCGTCGCGGTCGCGCGCATGATAGCGATCATGTCCGATTTCCTTTTCGATGGCCTGCCCGCCATTCGGCGCATCTACGCGACTGGGCACATCCTGTTTAGTCGCGGCTCGCTTGTTCGAGCGATGCACCGCGTCGTTGATGGATTGGTCGAACTAGTCCGCTACGGCGCTGATGGCGCCACGCTGGTATTGCAGCGCGCTGGCCCCGGCGCGGTCGTGGCGGAGGCCTCCCTCTTCTCCGCGGCATATCACTGCGACGCGGTGGTCGCGCGTGAGTGTATTGTCGAGAGCGTGCACATTGCCGACCTCCGGGCAAAGCTGCGCGAGCCCGCCTTCGCTGAGGCCTGGTTGACGCGCCTCTCGCACGAAGTACAGGCAACCCGGATGCGCGCCGAAATCCTCTCGCTGCGGACCGTGGCCGAGCGCCTCTCCGCCTGGCTTGATGTGAACGGCCCGCTCCAGCATGAAGGCCGCTGGGTCGACGTGGCGGCCGAGATCGCGGTGAGTCCGGAGGCGCTCTACCGCGAACTCGCACGTAGGAGGCGAAAGCCTCTAACGCCGCCGGTCGAATGACCATGCCTTCACGCTGCGCTGGCGGACCGGCCGGAGGGCCGGTTGGAGGACTTGGCGCTCGAAAGCTTCGACAGCTTTGCTCCGTCCGGGGGGCCGGCCGAACTGCGTTCGATCAGCGTCGAGACGATCTGGACGCGCCGGGCGGGCGCTCCGGGCAGAACATTGCCGTCAAGGCGGTCGACCAGCAGGCGCAGTGCGGCAGCGCCCATCTCGACGCCTTCGACGCGCACAGTGGTCAGTTGCGGCGAGACCTGCTTGGCGAGGGCGAAGTCGAAGAAACCGACGACGGAGATATCATCCGGAATCCGGTAGCCGAGCTGCATCAGTTCGGACATGGCCGACAGCGCCAGGCCATCATGGGCGCAGAAGAACGCGGTCGGCACGGCGCCTTTCGCCTTCAGCGCCTTGAACGCCTGCAGAAATCCGTGCTCGCCGTCGAATTCGAGGTTGTGGACGCTTACGCCGGGGTGGCGTTCGATCACGTCGCGCAGGCCCATGAAGCGCTCGACGCGGCCGCGAAAGCCCGGCGTGCCCTGGACATATCCGATCGAGCGATGCCCCAGGCCGATCAGGTACTCCGCCACGGCCTGGCCGCCCTCGCGGTTGGTGCCGGACACCTGGTCGATCTGCTCCAGCGCATCCACCCAGCCGAGGCGCACGACCGGCACGCCGAGATCGCGAACCTTCTGGACCGAGGCGCGATCATGCGGGCCGACCATCAGAACGCCGGCCGTCGTCCGCGCGAACTGCGCGATCTGGTCGGGGTCGTGAGCCCATTGCAGCCGCACTGACTTGTCGAGCCGGCTGGCCTCGCGCTGCACGCCGTTCTGAAGCTGCACGTGCAGGTCCCCGTTCACGGGATCCTGATCGTGGAAGACGAGGCCGATCTGGCCACCTTCGGCGCTGGCCGGCCTGACGGTCGCCCGGTATCCCAGCTTCGCCGCCGCATCCACGACCACGCGGCGCGTCGCCTCGCTCACTCCGTCCTTTCCGGACAGCGATCTCGAGACCGTGAAAATCGACAGGCCGAGATGCTCGGCGATGTCGCGGACGGTGACGCGGGCCATGGGAAACACTCGTTCCAAAAAAGTCTTCGCGCCATGCGTGCATAACACTTTACCTAACAAAAATCTCGGAACAAGCTTCATTCAGACCTAACAGGCGGCCGGCCCACAAAGGCTGCCTGAGGACGGAGGAACGCCATGCCGAGCATCAGTCGCCGCACCTTCCTTGCGGCCGGGTCCGCTGCGATCGCCCTGCCTGCCCTGGCCGCCGGAACGGACTACAAGGAAGCGCCCAGCCTTCGCGATCGTGTCGCGGCGGGCAGCCTGCCCCCGGTTCGCGACCGGCTTCCCGAGAACCCGCTCGTGATCAAGCCGGTGGAGCGCGTCGGCCGCTATGGCGGGGATTGGAACCATGCGCTGGTCGGCGGCGGCTCGCTGTCGATGCTGTTCCGCTACCAGGCCTACGAGCCGCTTCTGCGCTATACGCCCGACTGGTCCGGCGTCATCCCCAATGTCGCGGAATCCTTCGAAGGCGACGCCGAGGGCAAGGTCTATACGATCCGGCTTCGCAAGGGCATGAAGTGGTCGGACGGACAGCCCTACACCACCGACGACGTGAAGTTCTGGTATGACACCGTGCTCACCGACAAGCGGGTCGCTTTCGTGGGGCAGGACCACTGGAAGACCGCCGGCGAGGTCGCGAAGCTCGAAGTGGTCGACGCGCAGACCTTCAAGGTCATCTTCTCGCGCCCCAACGGCTTCTTTCCGCTCAACGTCGCGTGGTCGAACAACGACCAGACGACGCGCTGCCCCAAGCACTACCTCAAGCAGTTCCATATCGACTTCAACCCCGCCGCCAACGAACTCGCCAAGCAGCGCGGATTCGAGAGCTGGGTCGCGTCGTTCCAGAGTGCCGCGGGGTTCCAGGACGACAATGCGTTCTTCCTGAACTCGTCCAAGAAGCCGACGCTGAATGCGTGGATGTTCACCATCGCGCCGGGCGAAAACACCGAGCGCGCGCTTGCGGTGCGCAATCCCTATTACTGGAAGGTCGATACCGAGGGGAACCAGCTCCCTTATCTCGAGCGCATCGTCTACCAGATGGTGTCCGATCCGCAGGTCCTCCTGCTCAAGACGATGCAGGGCGAGATCGACATGATGGACCAGTACATCGCCACGCCGACCAACAAGTCGGTGCTGTTCGACGCGAAGGACAAGGGCGGCTTCGACTTCTACACGCTCACGTCCACCGACGCGAACGCGATGTGCTTCATCTTCAACCTGAACCACAACGACGAGACCAAGCGGAAGCTGTTCCAGAACCGCGACTTCCGGGCGGCCATGTCGCACGCGGTCGACCGGCAATCGCTGATCGACGCGGTGCTGGTGGGGCAGGGCGAACCGGCGCAGCCTTCGATCAAGAAGGGCGATCCGCTCTACAACGAGCAACTCGCGAAGCAGTACACCGAGTTCGATCCCGCCAAGGCGAACGCGATGCTCGACAAGCTCGTGCCAAAGCGCGACGTCGAACAATTTCCGGCTCGACGAGAAAGGCCGCCGCCTCACGATCATCGTTCGAGCTTGACCAGTCGCGCACCGTGTTCCTCGACATGTTTCAGCTCGTCATCCCGATGTTCCAGGCGGTCGGCATCGACGCGCAGATGCGCGTCGATGGACCGCTCGCTGTGGGAGACCCGCGTGCGGCAGGGCGCGCGACTTCGACGCCACCGCGCATCATCTTCGGGGCCAATGGCGGGATCGCGGCCATGCTCGACGCCGCGCTACTACGTGCCCAACAGCGCCAACGCGATCTACGCGCCGGGCTGGCAGCTCTGGTACCGGGACCGCGCCAACGCCGCGCGCCGTGGAGCCGGACGAACTGACGAAGAAGCAGCTCGCGCTCTACGACAAGCTCACGGCGACGGCGAGCAGCGAAGGCAGGGCAGCCGTCATGAAGGAGATCCTCCAGGGGGCGGCGGAAGCAGTTCTACGTCTTCGGCGTCTCGGCCCCGCCGGACAGCTACGGCGTCGTCAAGAAGAACATGCGGAACATCACCAAGACCATGCCGAACTCCTTCGGCTGGCCGACGCCTGCGCCGACCATGCCCGAGCAGTTCTTCAAGGCCTGACCGCTGCCTGACATCGAGTCCGGCTGCCTTGTGCCAGCCGGACATTCCCCGCTCGCCCCGCTGTCTCGCGCCATGACGCGATGCGCCTTCGCCGCGTCAGATCGAATGCGCGACCATCCCTGCATACGGAATGCCCCGATGACCATGCAGTCCCGACTTCCCGCCGACGTCTTCGCAGCCCCGAGTGGTACAAGACCGCGACGCGCTGGACCCAGCTGACGCTCGCCGAGGACGACCCGGAGAAGTTCGATCCGGAGTTCTGGATCGATGTCTTCGAGCGCACGCAGTCCAACGCGACCTGCATCAGCGCGGGCGGCTACATCGCCTATTATCCGAGCCAGATGCAGCTGCACTATGTCAGCCGGTTCATCGGCGACAAGGACCCTTTCGGCGCGCTCGTCGAGGGCGCGCGCAAGCTGAACATGCATGTGATGGCGCGCGTCGATCCGCATGCCATCCATGACGACGCGGCCGCCGCCCATCCGGAATGGGTGCAGACGCAGGCCGACGGAACGCCGCGCCGCCACTGGGCCTTCCCGTCCGTCTGGGTGACCAACGCCTACGGCGCCTACAACCGCGACTTCATGCCCGAGGTCGTGAAGGAGATCGTCCGCGAACTATGACGTCGACGCCGTCTTCGCCAATCGCTGGCAGGGCCACGGCGTCGACTACGGCGAGGACAGCCGCCGCCGCTTCAGGGACTTCTCCGGCTTCGACCTGCCGCTGACATCCGACGCCAACGATCCCGCATGGCAGGCGTGGACGCATTGGCGGCGCAAGGTGCTGACCGACGTGATCGCCCAGTGGGACGACGCGGTGAAGGCGATCCGCCCGCATGCGAGCTTCATCCCGAACATGAGCGGCGCGTCGCTGATGGAATTCGACCTGTCCGTCATCACCAAGCACTGCCCGTTCCTGTTCGTCGACCATCAGGGCCGGCGCGGCGTGGAGATGGGCTGGTCGGCCGGGCGCAACGGCAAGCGCATCCGCGCGACGTTCCCCGACCGGCCCGTCGGGCTGATCACCTCGATCGGTCCGGAGGAAGAGTATCGCTGGAAGGACGCCGTCACCTCCGCGAGGAGATCCGCTCTGGATCAACGACGGGACGGCGCACGGCCTCTCTGCCTGGTTCACCAAATTCAACGGCGTGGTGCCCGACAACCGCTGGGTGCAGCCGGTCGCGGACGCGTTCGGCTTGCAGGCGAAGGTCGAGGCTGTGTTCCAGTCGACGGCGCCGACGGCCGAGATCGCCATGCTCGACCCCGCGACGACGCTGCGCCACTGGGCGCCGGAAGACCGGCACGAGGCCGAGGGGCACGATCTGGGCTTCTACCATGCGCTGGTCGAGGCGCGGCTGCCGTTCGAGCTGCTCTCCGACCAGGCTCTGACGCCGGAGAACCTCGACCGCTTCAAGCTGATCGTGCTCGCCAACGCGTCGTGCCTTTCGGACGCGCAATGCGACGGCCATCCGCGCCTATGTCGCGACGCGGCGGCAGCGTCGTCGCGGCCTTCGAGACGTCGCTGCATGACGAGACCGGCAAGGCCCGCGCCGATTTCGGCCTCGCCGACGTGCTCGGCGCCAATTCGTCGCCGGCCAGCGCGGCATCGTCAAGAACAACTACGTCGCGCTCGATCGGCAACCATCCGGTCAACGCCGGCTTCGAGGGCGCGGCGCGCATCATGGGCGGCACGCGGCTGATGGCGGTGCGAGCCCGCGCGCGGGCGCCGACGCAGCCCGTTCCTGCTTCGTGCCCGACTTCCCCGACCTGCCGATGGAGGAGGTCTATCCGCGCGAGGCACCCGAAGGGCGCCGCCGTGGTGGCGCGCGAGACCGGGGCCGGCGGGCGCGCCGTCTACATTCCCTGGAACATCGGCGAGATCTTCTGGGAAGTGCTGGCCGTCGACCACGCCCGGCTGATCGGCAATGCCGTGCGCTGGGCGCTCGGCAAGCCGCCCGCGCGTGAGGTCGACGGGCCCGGCATCGTCGACCTCGCCGTCCGCGAGAATGCCGAGGGCGTCGCCGTCGCACTCTTCAACCTCACCAACCCGATGATGATGAAGGGCCCGGTCCGCGAGATCATTCCGCTCGGCGGCCAGCGCCTGTCGGTCGCCTTGCCCTCGGGCGAACGGGCGCGACGGCGCGCCTGCTCGTCGCCGGACGCGAAGCGCCGGTGACGATCGCAGGACGGCAGGGCTGTGCTCGACGTGCCCGGCATCGAGCGGATCGAGGTCGTCCACGTCTCCTGGACCTGATGCATCGTGCCGGCCGGACCGACCGGCCGGCTGCCAAGGCTCGACGAGGAAAGGAGGAACGATTGGCCCGCTTCATCCTCAGCCGGATCCTCTACATGATCCCGACCCTGTTCGGGATGTCGCTGATCTCGTTCGCTGATCATCCAGCTGCCGCCGGGCGACTACCTCACCTCGCTGCTCGCCACGATGACCGACAGCGGGCAGACCATCGATCCCGCGCAGCTCGAGCTCCTGAAGACGATCTACGGCCTCGACCAGCCCTTCTATGTCCAGTACTGGAAGTGGATCTGGGGCATCCTCTCCCGCGGCGACTTCGGCTATTCGTTCGAGTGGAACCAGCCGGTGGCCGGCCTCATCTGGGACCGCATGGGCTCGACGCTGGTCATCTCGGTGCTGAGCCTGCTCTTCGTCTGGGTCGTGGCGCTTCCGATCGGCATCTATTCGGCCGTGCGGCGCAACTCGATCGGCGACCACGTCTTCACGCTCATCGGCTTCCTCGGCCTGGCCATCCCGAACTTCATCCTGGCGCTGACGCTGATGTACGTCGCCTACCGCTATTTCGGACAGAGCGTCGGCGGGCTGCTCTCGCCGGAATTCGTCGAGCAGCCATGGTCGCTCGCCAAGTTCGGCGATTTCCTCGCGCATCTGTGGATCCCGATCATCATCATCGGCTCCTCCGGCACGGCGGCGCTGATCCGCATCCTGCGCGCCAACCTGACCGACGAGCTGCACAAGCCCTACGTCATCACGGCCCGCGCCAAGGGCCTGCCCGAGTACCAGGTGATCCTGACCTATCCGCTGCGCATCGCGCTGAACCCGTTCGTCTCCGCGATCGGCTGGGTGCTGCCCCACCTTGTCTCGGGCGTGACGATCACGGCGATCGTGCTCAACCTGCCGACCGCAGGGCCGCTCCTGTTCCGGGCGCTGGTGTCGCAGGACATGTATCTCGCCGGCAGCTTCATCCTGCTTCTCAGCGCGCTCACGCTCGTCGGCATGCTGGTCTCGGACGTGCTGCTGGCGCTGCTCGATCCGCGCATCAGGCTGACCTGAGGGAGCGCGCGGATGTCGCTTGTGCAAACCTCCGATGGCGGCGTCGTCCTCCGCGACGAGATCCCCGATGGACCTGCGATCACGCTGCTTCGAAAGGGCGTGGGCACGGAAGAAATCGCGGCGATCGGTCCATGGCGGCTGATGTTCGGAAAGCTCGTCCGCCAGAAGCTCGCCATGGCGGCGGGCGTGGTGATCGTGCTGCTCTACCTGGTGGGACTTTTCGCCGAGTTCCTCGCTCCTTCGACCCCGGAACTTTCGCGGGCGCAGTACACCTTCGCTCCGCCCGCAATCGCCTGGGCCTGTTCGTGACGCGGCCGGATGGCGGATCGGACCTTCGGCTCGCATGTGAAGGGCTATCGCACCGAGATCGACAAGGTGGCGCTGCGGCGCACGTTCGTGGTCGACGAGCGCAGGATCGTGCCTGTCGGCTTCTTCGTCAAAGGCGCGCCCTACAAGCTCTGGGGCCTGTTCCCGATGGAAACCCACCTGATCGGACCATTGAACCCGTCCGATCCGATGTACCTGCTGGGCACCGACCGGCTGGGACGCGACCTCCTGTCGCGGCTCATCTACGGCACGCGCATTTCCATGTCGATCGGCCTCGTCGGAGTCACGCATGTCGCTGCATCCTCGGCGTCGTGCTCGGCGCGATCTCGGGCTTCTACGGCGGCTGGGTCGATCTCGCTGATCCAGCGCGTCATCGAGGTCGTGAGCGCGATGCCGACCATCCCGCTCTGGCTGGGACTGGCCGCGGCGATCCCGCTCACCTGGTCGCCGCTGCACGTCTATTTCATCATCACGCTGATCGTGTCGCTGCTCGGCTGGACGAGCCTCGCGCGCGAAGTGCGCGGCCGCTTTCTCGCCTTGCGCGGCGAGGACTTCGTCACGGCGGCGCGTCTCGACGGCTCGCGCGAGCGGCGGCTGATCTTCCGCCACATCCTGCCCTCGCTGACGAGCCACATCCTCGCCGTTGTGACGCTCGCGGTGCCGACGATGATCGTGGCGGAGACCTCGCTGTCGTTCCTCGGCATCGGGCTGAAGCCGCCCTGTCGTCAGTTGGGGCGTGCTGCTGCAGGACGCCCAGAACGTCCGCACCGTCGCCACCGCGCCCTGGCTGCTGATCTGGCCGGGGCTGGCGGTGGTCACGGCCGTGCTCTCCTTCAACTTCTTCGGCGACGGCCTGCGCGACGCAGCCGATCCCTACGAAAGCTGAGGCGACGACATGACCACGCTGCCCAGCGATCGTCGTCGCTTTCGGTCCGCGAACCTCTCGATCGATTTTCACCTGCGCACGCACATCCTGCATGCCGTCCGCGACGTCAGCTTCGACCTGAAGCGCGGCTCCACGCTGTGCCTCGTCGGCGAGAGCGGCTCGGGCAAGAGCGTGACGGCGCGCGCGCTGCTGGGGCTTGTCGAGCGGCCGGGCCGGATCGCCGGTGGCGAGATCCTGCTCCCGGATGGCGTGGGCGCGATCGACATCGCCGGCGCTCGATCCGTCGAGCCGCGCGATCCGCACGATCCGCGGGCGGCGGATCGGCCTGATCTTCCAGGAGCCGATGAGCTCGCTGTCGCCTGTGCACACGATCGGCTTCCAGATCGGCCAGGCCGTCCGGCTGCACATTCGTCGATGGACAAGGAAAGCCGCGCGCGACCGGACGGTCGAGCTCCTGCGCCAGGTCGAAATCCCGAACCCCGAAGCGATGGTCGATCGCTACGCCTTCGAGTTCTCGGGCGGCATGCGGCAGCGCGCGATGATCGCGATGGCGCTCGCCGGGAACCCAGAGATCCTGATCGCCGACGAGCCGACCACCGCGCTCGACGTCACGACGCAGGCCGAGATCCTCGACCTGATCCGCAGGCTGCAGGTGGCGCATGGCATGTCCATGCTGCTGATCACGCACGACATGGGCGATCGTCGCCGAGATCGCCGACGAGGTCGCGGTGATGCGCTATCGGACGGCATCGTCGAACGGCGATCCGTCGACGCGCTCTTCCACGACGCCGAGCATCCCTATACACGCCAGTTGCTCGCCTCGACCTTGAAGCTCGAGCAGGGTGGACACGTGCGCGGCCATACCCGGCGATGCGGCGCCGGTCCTCTCGGTGCGCAATCTCGGCAAGGTCTATGGAAGCGCGCAAAGCCTGTTCGGCCGCAAGGCGTTCTCGATCACGCGCCGTCGACGATGTCAGCTTCGATCTCTATCCCGGCGAAAACCTCGGCATCGTCGGCGAAAGCGGATCGGGCAAGACAACGGTCGGCAAGCTGATCTTGCGCACCATCGAGCCCAGCGAGGGCACGATAGGCTATCGCCGCAGTGACGGAACGAGCGTGGATGTCACCTCGCTCGACCGGACCGGCCTCGCGGCTGTACCGCCGCGACGTGCGGCTCGTCTTCCAGGACCCGTTCGCGTCGCTCAATCCGCGCATGACCGTGCGCGACATCATCGGCGATCCGCTGATCGTCAACGGGCTGGCTGAAAGCCGCAGCGTGCTGGAGGACAAGGTGGCGTCGCTCATGCGCCTTGTCGGCCTCGATCCGCTGGGCATGGAGCGGTATCCCCCACGCTTTCTCGGGAGGGCAGCGTCAGCGCATCGGCATCGCGCGGGCGCTGGCGCTAGACCCGCGCATCATATCGCCGACGAGGCGACATCCGCGCTCGACGTCTCGATCCGCAGCCAGATCCTCGACCTGCTGCTCGACATCCAGAAGCGGCTGAATCTGAGCTTCATCTTCATCTCGCACGACATTTCCGTGGTGCGCTATTTCTGCGACCGGGTCGCGGTCATGCATCGCGGCCGGATCGTCGAGATCGGGCCCGCCGAGGAGATCTGCACCGATCCGCGCGAGGCCTACACGAAGAGCCTCATCTCCGCCGTTCCCAACCCCGACCCGCGCCACAAGCGCATGCTGCATCGCCACCGGCACGCGATGCCGGCCGCGTGACCCGAACAAAACCTTTCCCGAATGGGCGCGCTGGCGCAGCCGTCCACAATGCCTTGCCTGAATGGAGAGACCCGTGACGAAACATACGATCCAGCTTCCCTTCGGCGCGGTGTATTTCCGCAAATCGAACCCGCCCCGGACGGACTGGGCGCGCGACTACGGCACGGCGGCGCAGGACGGCCTGAACATCTTCCGCCATTGGTTCATGTGGGGCTCGATCGAGACCGCGCCAGGCGTCTACGACTGGTCGGACTACGACCGGCAGATGGACCTCGCCGCCGAGAACGGCATCAAGACGATCATCGCCGAGTTGATCCATGCCGTGCCCGATTGGGCCATGAAGCGCTACGCCCACGCGATCCAGGTCCGTGCGGACGGCACCAAGCTCGCCTCGCATATGGGCGTCAGCAGCGCCTCGGGCGGCTTCAGCAACAATGGCGGCGGCGCAGGGGCCCTGACGCTGAATTGCCCCGAGGTGAAGGAAGCGGCGGGCCGTTTCCTCACGGCGCTCGCGACCCGCTACAAGGATCACCCCGCGCATCTACGGATACGACGTCTGGAACGAGTGCAACTACGCGTCCGACGTCGACTACAGCGAGGAGACCAAAGCAGCCTTCCGGCGCTGGGTGGAGAAGAAGTACGGGTCGCTGAAGGCGCTGGCCCCGCTGTGGAACCGCTACAGCTACAGCACATGGGACGATATCGAGCCGCCGACGCAGATGGCGCCCTATCCCGAATGCATCGACTGGCTGCAATTCCGCGAAGACAACGCCTATGAGCAGATGCAGTGGCGCATCGACACGATCCGCGCCGTCGACCAGAAGAACCTGATTACCGCGCACGGCATATCGGGCTCCGTTCCGATCATGGCCTCGAACGGATGCAATGACTGGCTCGCGGCGTCCAAGGTCGAGGTCTACGGCTTCACCTGGGTTCAGGCGCGCAAGGGCAGCGAGCCCTGGAAGAGCTGGTACGGAGTCGACATCGTGCGCGCGGCGGCGCGGGGCAAGCCGTTCTGGCATGCCGAACGACAGGGCGGGCCGCTCTGGCTCCAGCCGCAGGTGATCGGCCGCGACAAGGAGGACGGACGCGTCGCGACGCCGGATGATGTCCGGATCTGGAGCATGATCTCGCTGGCGGGCGGCGCGCGCGGCATCATGAACCTGCGCATGCGCCCGCTGCTCGATGGCCCGCTGTTCGGCGCGTTCGGCTCCTACGCGATGGACGGCTCGCGGACCCCGCGATCCGACATGGCGAGCGGCATGGCCAAATGGGCCAACGAGCCGGCGCAGGCGGCCGTTGTGGCACGCCAAGCCCGTGCGCGGCGAGATCGGCATCCTGCTGGTGCCGGAGACGCAGCAGTTCGACTACCTGCTCAACTTCGACCGGCAGGAAAAGCCCTATCCGGCCGCGATGTGGGGCGCCTACCGCGGCTTCCTCGACAATGGCGTGCAGCCCGACTGGGTGCATATCGACGATATCGACGCCTATGACGTGCTCTATTTCCCCTATCCGATCATGCTGAAGGCCGATCAGGCCGCCCGCCTGACCGAGTGGGTGCGCAAGGGCGGCACCCTGATCGCGGAAGCATGTCCCGGTTATTTCGCGGACCGCGGGCATGTCGGCCCCGTCCAGCCGAATCTTCGGGCTGGACGAGGTCTTCGGCGTGCGGGAGGCCGAGGTCGAGTTCATGCCCGACATCGGCGACCGCATCCGCTTCGCGTTCGACGGAAAGCCTGTGGCCGGCGGCGGCTTCCTGCAGTCCTACACCGTCACGACCGGCAGGGTGCGGGGCGCATTCGACGACGGGCGCACGGCGGTCGTCGAGAACACTTTCGGCGCGGGGCGGACCCTGCTCGTCGGCACCAACCCGTCCGTCGGTTACTACCGGGAGGTCGGCGACGAGAACCGCCGGTTCTTCGCAGACGTCTTCTCGTGGAGCGGCGCGCAGGCGCATGTGCGCCTGACCGATGGGTCCCTCTTCGCCCGCATCCACGACGGACCGGAGGGGACGTTCCTCTGGCTCGTCAACCCCACCGATGCGGAGCGCACGACCCGCTACACGCTGGGAGGCGGATGTGAGCTGATGCAGGCGGACGCGTGCAGTTGGCCCATAGGGGCGGCCCTGCCCGGAACGCATGTGACGGTGCCTGCCAAGAACGTCGTGATCCTGCGGCTCGCCAACCGGAGCTGATGGGGTACCAAGCATTACGCCATGGTCCCCGACGAATGAGTCACCGGCCGATATGCAGCCTACGGCGCCGCCTTGAGAGAGCTGGACCTGACCATGCCCGTCCACATTTCAGCCAAGCGCACCGACAACCGGGCAGAAAGTTCGCGCGGGCCGGTGCGACGACGAGAATGGAAGCTGCAGGGCGTCAAGTCGCCGGGTTCGGCGCAGCGGTTCTTGTCCACGCAGGCAGCCACCTACAACACCTTCACCATTCCTCGTCATCTCACCTCTTCTCGAACCCGCCGGCGCTTCCGAGCCGAGGCGTTCTCGGCATGGTGCAACGCGGGTGTGGCGGCCTGACCCAGCCACTCCCTTTCGCTACTTGCGACCTCCCGCCGGAGACGTGACAAGCCCTTGCCGCCTATTCGACAGCCAACGGCCACTGGGCGATAGGGCGGTCAAAATTTAATACCCAATCAGCTCATTGCTTGTGGGAGGCTCGGGCACCGCGTCTCCGAGCACACGGGACATGATGGCCGTGAGCGTCTTGACGTCGTTATCAAAGCCACCATGGCTGGTCGATGCCGTCAACGCGCTGGTCGACAGATCGATCGAGAGCTTGCTCGAGGTCGGAAGGTTTCCCCGATAGACTTGCATGCCAGCGAGAGGCGTATTGGCGCTGTCTTCGTAGGCGCGAGAGACTAGGTACAGTAGCGAGCGGCCATACCCTGGAAGACCACCCAGCGCCACTGTGTCGGCCTGCTCCAATTCGTCGCTGAGATTGTACAGGTAGATTTTATCCTGAACCTTCAGCGCTCCGGCTCCTCGAATCACAGGCTCGTAAAACTCCCGAAAGAAGGCCGTCGTGCAGGCGGGCGCCATAAGGTGGATGCTCCCCAGCTCCAGGCGCTTGAGGCCAAAGCGGGGCAGCGCGCCAAGCAGGCGGCCCAGCATGATTGCGCCCGCACTGTGACCGACGAGGTGGAGCCGCGGCCTGCGGCTGGCACGATCGAGCCCCGCGAGCAGCGGAGCAAGACCAATGAACCCGCCATCGTATTCAGCGCTTTTCGTGAACGCTGCGGTCGCATCCTGCTTCATGTTGCGCCAGGCTGCGCTCCCGAGCGCTTTTCCCGGCCCCGTCTCAAACAGAAGGTCGCCGAGCCAACCTGCGGCCCGCCCAGCCACCACTGATGACAACGGCCCGAAGGCTTCATCGATGAAGCCCGATCCCCACATGAGATGAAAATTGTAGATCTTGTTGCGGGCGAAGATCTCATGCCGCTTCCACGTCGCGATGCGGTTGGCTTCGTCGTTCACGGTGTTCAGACCGCCATGCGCGTAGATCACCAGATGATCATAACCCTTGCCGTCATTCGCAGTGGGATTCGTGAGGCGCTGAACCGTTTCGTCCATCTCAAGCCGCGTTGGCGAACCATACCTGCCTGTGGTGACATAGCGGCCGTCGTCGATATTGATGAAATGTCCCACGATGTCGCTGCGGTTGGGTGCGGCGGAGAGGTGGGGAGTGGAAAGCTCGGATGGCATGGCACGCGGGATGGCGCTGAACGCCGTCGGTGCTGGCACGCCGAGTTGCAGTACCCAAGCGTCCATCATGGTGGACGCCCAGTCCTGGTAGGACCAGTGGGCGATGCCATTATTGCCCCAGTCGGGTCCCCACGAGTTCAAAATCCAGAAGCCTTCGGCATCATAGCCGACGATTGCAATAGCGTGGCCGCCCACTTGCTCCCCACCCGGCAGAATGCGGCCATCAACCGGCTTCTCCCAATTGGTGTGGATCTGCGCCGAGGCGTAGATGACGCCAATTTCATTCAGCGCGGCATGGTAGTCGGACAGGTCAGGTTGCACGCGATAGTAGGCGCCGAGCCGATTGCTTCTGGCTTCCTTCGCGCGCCGGTAGGTCAGAACCCACTCACTTTCGTCGGCGTCGTCGGGTGCGAGGTCAGTCGCGCACACCCCGTTTCGATAAAAGCCGCTGACAGCGCCTCTTATGCTCGACCCCTCGTAGACGGTGCCTGACCATTCGTCGTTCCGTTTGGCCATCTCGTACAACATGCGTGCGCTGACGCGTTTGGGGCTCTCGGCCAGAACCTCCCGAAACATGAGGCAGTCGATCACGTGAGCCAGGGCAAAGCCTGTGCAACTCGAGGCATTGCCCTGATCACGCACGGAAAACGCGATCGCGGGATAGAGAGTCGACCGAACCGCTCTGAGATTCGGTTGGTAGATACGATCCCTGACGTCGGGGAGGTCAGGCAGAATATTGAGTGCACGGCCACCGAGGATCCTCGGTGTTGAAGCGAATGTCCGATTCCCGATCTCGATGTTGGACGAAATATTCCGAATGGGGCGGGAAGCGTCCGCAGGCATTGGAGCCTTCGAACTCGGCTGATTCTTGGCCACCGGTGTTGCAGCCTTTGAAGCCGGGCTGTCCTGCAAGTCGGCCTTCCGACTTGCCGCCTGTAAATCCTTGGTTGGTTGGTCCTGTGCTGTCCGCCGTGGTGCTTTGGTCATGCAACCTCCCGATCATGGCAGTGCGGAAAGCGAAGCCGATTGCGGCGGGTTGAGTATGCACGGGCACTGCTGCCCTTCCAATTCACGATCTCCGATCCACTGTTAATGTCTCGGTAACTTCCCACCGACCATCCTCACGACTTCCTTAAAGATGGAGACACCATGTCCGACATTGGCATCCCTGGCGTGCGGTTGCGTTCGTTTATCGAAAGGGTCGAACAGATCGATTTGGAACTGCAGGCGCTGAACGAAGGCAAGAAGGAGATCTTTGCCGAAGCCAAGGGCGAAGGCTTCGACGTGAAGATTCTCAAAGAAATCATCAAGCTTCGGAAACAGGACCAGGACGAACGCGACGAGCGCGACAGCCTTCTCGACACTTATATGCGGGCAATCGATAGTGCCGTGCCAGAGCCGGTCGATAAGGCCGCGTAGTTAGCAGCTTCCGTGCGCTGACGACGCGTTTCCGGCCACACGATTCTGACTGGGATAAATGTCGAGCTGAAAAGCCCCGCCCATGCGGGGCTTTCGTGCTTGTCCGGATGCGCGACGCTGAACCCTCGCAGCGAAGGGCGCTAAACTCGACAGCTTAGTCTAGTTGATTGGCTGTCAAATTCGTGACGGGCTGGACCAATACTGCGCTGCGAGCCAGGCGGCCTTCGCAGGCAGGTAAAGGCGCCCAGCGACCGCCACTCGCTCGGGCGTGTAGTGATACTCGCACGCATGACTTCGGCGTCGTCGCCGAACTCGCTGACCGTGTTGCAGTGATGTATGGCGGGCGCGTGATCGAAGAGGCTTCGGCGACCACGCTCTTCGACCACGCAAGTCACCCCTACTCAATCGGGTTGCTCTCCGCCACGCCCTCGATCGAGATGAAGCAGACGCGCCGTTTGCCGGCAATCGGAGGCGCTGTACCACACCTCACCGAGATGCCGACCGGCTGCGCGTTCCATCCGCGCTGTCCGGCCCGTTTCGCGCCTTGTGACAACGAGGCGCCACCCTTCACCGCGCTCGAAGCTGGGCATGGCGTGGCGTGCTGGGCGCGGCAGCAACAGGCGCAGATGCCGCAGAAGGCGCGTGAGGCAATATGACGGATACCGTCCTCAGCCTCGCTGACCTCCGCAAGGTCTATGGCGATCGAGGTGCCGGCATCCGCGCCGTGGATGGCGTGACGCTGGACATCAAGGCTGGCGAGACGCTGGCGCTCGTCGGCGAGTCCGGCTGCGGCAAGTCGACGATCGCGCGCCTTGTCCTTCGACTTACCGAGCCGACAGCCGGACAGATTCTTTTTGAGGGCCGCGATATTTCACAGCTCTCGCAACGGCAGATGAAGAGTGTGCGGCGCGAACTTCAGTTCGTGTTCCAGGATCCGTTCTCCTCCCTTGATCCGCGCATGACTGCCGGCTCGGCCATAACCGAGCCCCTGGCCGTTCACGGCCTCGTATCAAGCCGGGGCGACCGGCGGTCCGCGGCCGTGCGCCTTCTGCAAGCCGTGGGACTGGGCGAGCGGCATGTCGACCAGTGGCCGCGCCAGTTTTCAGGAGGACAGCGCCAGCGCCTCGGCATCATCCGCGCCTTTGCCATACGGCCAAAGCTCATTGTCGCGGACGAGCCGGTCTCGGCCCTGGATGTTTCTGTCCGGTCGCAGGTCATCAATCTGCTACAGGACCTGCAGGAAGAGCAAGGAACCGCCTACCTCTTCATTTCGCACGACATGGCGACCGTGAAGCACATGGCTGACCGGTTGGCCGTGATGTATCTCGGCCGCATCGTGGAACTCGCGTCGAAGGAGGCGTTCTTCGATGCGCCATATCACCCGTACAGCCAGGCCTTGCTGTCCGCGGTTCCGGCATCGCACCCCGCGAAGAGACGGAACCGGATCCTGCTCGCTGGAGATCCGCCGAGTCCGGCGGCGATGCCGTCAGGATGTCGGTTCCATCCAAGGTGCCCGATCGCGCAGGACCGCTGCCGGGTCGACAGCCCAGAGCCGCGCTGGATCGATCAGCGACGGGTCGAATGCCATTTCGCGCGACCTTGGCCGCTCGGCTAAATCGCAGTGAATTTTGATTAGCGCCGCAAACTGCAATGTCTCAAGGCGACCATGGCCAAAACCGATGGACCGTCACCGGCGCTATCAAGTTAATCGGCTCGGACAGATGGTTCGGGCTGTCGATCCTCGCCGTCACGCCGCGGCGGTAGCGTCTTGCCACGTTGCGCTGCTTCCGTCTGAAAACCATTACCGGACATTTGCGCACTTTTATGCCGGAACTAACCCATACCGCAGCATGATGTCTTTGACCTTTTGCAGATCGGGCTTTCCAGGCAGGTCCACTTCCCGTGCAACCTCCTCAAAATACCGTCTGCCAATCGAATCCGGAGTCATGACGATCAAAGGTCGGGCAGTGGTGTCGCGGGTGTTTTCGTGGGTGTGGACGGCTCCCTCATCGCAAGGCCGATGAGCGCCTACGTGCTGCGCGCCGAGGGCCTGGCCGCTCGGGACCCCTTGCCAGCCGTGGCAAGGCAGAGCTTCACGGATCGCTCCTCAACTGCTGTCCTGCCGCTTTCGCATCTCAGCGGCGATCCGGGCCAAGAGTATCTCGCGGACGGGATCGGATCACATCATCACCGCGCTCGCCAAGACGAGTTGGCATTCCGTGGTGGCAAGGAACTCCTCCTTCGCCTTCAAGGGGCAACCACTCAAACCCAAGTCCGTCGCCCAGAAACTCGGTGCGCGGTACGTCCTGAGCGGGGCCGTCCGCCGCGCTGATGCCTAGGTCAGGATTTCGGCTCAGTTGATCGAGGCGAAGACAGGCGCGACGCTTTGGGCGGAGCGGGCGCGTGCTCGGCCGGGCAGACATCGCCGCCACGCCGCTATTCACAGCATTTTTGACCTCAAACGCCACATTGTCTCTCGCCGCACGCTCCGCCGGTTCAGGGCGGAGGCAGCGCAAGCGTGGCAGAATAGACCGCCGCGTCGTGACGCCGAGGAACGACAGTGAGTTTCATGAGCTCAGAGTCGTTGGCGTGACAGCGGCGGTGGACGAATTAGCGGCAGATCCATCTACGGCAGCGTTTGGCACCCGAACAGGCAGAAGTGTCGAGCTATCTCGACAGCGAAAGAAGGTTTGTCAGAGTCCTTAGGATCAACAGATACGACCTTACGTGAAGAGCGTATCAAAAATCGTGTCACCGCCGAGCCCACAGAATCCGACACTGGCGAAATCACTCCGGCCTGATCAGATGAGGCGAAGCAGAACGGGCCCTGAGATCGCAAAAGCCAAGCTAGAGCTTTATTCCTGACCAGTACTGCGCCGCGAGCCAGGCGGTTTTCGCAGGCAGGCGCAGCCTCTCGGCGGCCGCAACGCGTTCCCTGTCGTAGTGATGCTCAGCATCGAGAGCATTCATCGTGCCGACCACCTTGCCACCGATCACGATCGGCAGATTGACCACGGATCCGCAGCCGAGCGACCAGATCAGTTCGTGGTCCGGGAAAACCTTGGCAATCTCTGCGATCGTGTTGGCCACAAACGTTTCTTTGTCCCGGTGAACGTGTTCGAACCAGGCGTCGTAGCGCAGTGGCTTCGTACCTGAGGTAGGGTATGACGCGGGGTCGCTTGTAAACGCGCGGCTGGCGACTTCGCGCACGTTGTCGATGTGCATAATGGTGAAAAGCCTCGCGCCAATGGTCGCTTCGGCGAGATGCCGGAGTGCCGTCCAGCAGGCGTCCGGGGTCGTGGCCTCCGCGAGCGCCGCATCGAAAGCTTCGAGATCGGATGGGGAAATGGCGGGGCCGCTAGCAGGCATCGTGATCCTCTGGATGTCAGTGTGTTGTCGTCACAGGGGCAATCGGGCCCTGCGTCAGGCTTCGAAGTTCGCGGGAGTAGGGATCGCTGAACGTTCCATCCCGAAGTTGCTGGACCGACGCCAGTTCCACGATGCGGCCATGCCTCATGACGGCCAGGCGGTCCGCCAGGAAGCTCACCACCGGCAGTGAATGGGTGACGAGAATGTAGGTCAGCCCCTGCTCGCGCCGTATCCGCTTCAGCAGGTTCAGGATTTCAGCCTGAACCGAGACGTCCAGAGCAGAGGTGGGTTCGTCGAGCAGCAGGATCTTCGGCTCAAGCACAAGCGCGCGAGCAATCGCAACCCGCTGGCGCTGGCCGCCGGAAAGCTGGTGTGGGAAGCGGAATCGGTACCGGCGATCAAGCCCCACCGCCTCCAGCGCCGCCTCGATCCTCCGGTCCTGATCGCCGATGCCGTGAATCAGGAATGGCTCAGCCAAGGTCGGCGTCGATGGTCTTGCGGGGGTGGAGGGATCCATAGGGATCCTGAAACACCATCTGGCAGCTCCGGGCGAAAGCCCGATCGATCTTGTGCGTGCGAGGCTCGCCGAATGCGAGAATCTCCCCGGTCCAGTTGCGGGCGAGGCCGCTGATGGCCCGCAATATGGTGGATTTGCCCGAGCCGCTTTCTCCCACAAGGGCGAAGCTCTCGCCTTCCGCGACATCGAAGCTGATGCCATGGGTGACCTGGCTGCCGTCATATGAGACCGAGAGGTCGCGGATCGAGAGCGCGGTCACGTGCCACCTATGAGACGGCGGTCCATGACCGGCAGCTCTTCGCGGGTCTCGTCCATCCGCGGCACCGCAGCGAGGAGGCCCCTGGTGTAGGGGTGGCGTGCCTCGCTGAGCCGACCTGCCGCGCATTCCTCGACGATTTCGCCGCGGTACATCACCAGGATCCGGTCGCAGTAGCCTGCGACCAGATTGAGGTCGTGGCTGATGAAGATCAGGCCCATCCCATTGTCGCGAACCAGGCCGTGCACGATGTCCAGGACCTGCGCCTGGACCGATACGTCGAGAGCCGAGGTGGGCTCGTCGGCGATCAGGAGATCGGGCTTGGGGATGAGCATCATCGCGATCATGACGCGCTGGCCCATTCCCCCGGAAACCTGATGCGGATAGAGCCGGGACGACCCGTTCGGGATCGTCGATCCTGACCGCATTGAGCATCTCGATCACCCGGCGGCGCGTCTCCTTGCTGGACAGGCGCTCGTGCGTCTCCAGTGCTTCGGCGATCTGGGCCCCGATGGTCATGACCGGGTTCAACGAGAATTTTGGATCCTGCATGATCATGGATATTCCAGCGCCGCGCACGTCGCGCATCTCGCGCTCGGAACGGGTGAGCAGCGGTCTTGCCAAGGAAGTCCATTCGGTCCGCGACGACCCGGCCCGGTGGCCGGATGAGCCGGAGAATGGCTCGTCCGGTCATGGACTTCCCCGAGCCGCTCTCCCCCACGATGCCCAGCCGTTCCCGCCCAACTGAGAACGAGACGCCGCGGACGACGTCCACGCGGCCTTCCCGCGGTCGCAGGAAAGCTGACCGTGAGATTTTCGATTTCAAGGAGCGGATCGCTCATCGTCCGCTCACGCCCTTCGGGTCGAGCGCGTCGCGCAGGCCGTCTCCCAAGAAGCAGAAGCCCAGGCTGACGATGACGATTGCGAAGCCCGGCATCGTTGCGACCCACCACTGGTCGAGAATGAAGCTGCGGCCGCGAGAGATCATGGCGCCCCATTCAGGCATTGGCGGCTGCGCCCCGAGCCCGATGAAGCCGAGCCCCGCTGCGGTCAGGATGATGCCAGCCATGTCCAGGGTGACGCGGATGATCATCGAGGAGACGCAGAGCGGCAGGATATTCGCGAAGACCACCCGCCATGCGGTCGCGCCCTGCAGTTCGACGGCTGCGATGAATTCCGCGTTGCGAATGACGAGAGCCTCCGCCCGTGCGACGCGGGCATAGCCCGGCCAGGACGTGATGGCGATCGCGATGATGGCGTTCTCGATGCCCGGTCCGAGCGCCGCGACGAAGGCGAGCGCCAGGATAAGCTTGGGCATGGACAGGAAGACGTCCGTCAGGCCCATCAGGATGCGATCGACCCACCCCCCGGCATAAGCCGCGACAGCGCCGATCAGCAGCCCGGTCGGCGCTGCGATCACGGCCACGAGAAGCACGATGGTGAGAGTGATGCGCGAGCCGTAGACGACCCTGGACCAGATGTCGCGGCCAAGTTCGTCCGTTCCCATCCAATTGGCTCGTGAGGGTGGCTTGAGCCGGTCCCCAAGCGCCTGCGCAATAGGGTCGTGGGTCGCGATCCAGGGTGCCAGGATTGCGATGACGACAAGGCCAAGCACGATCACCGCGCCGACAACGGCGAGCGGGTTGCCCGCGATCGCGATAGCGAGGCGATACAGCCGCCCCATGCGGGCTTGCAGGCGTGAGGCGGGGGAGTCCGCCAGGAGCCAATCGATCGCGGACGTCACTTCGACCTCGGATCGAGAAAGCGGTAACTCAGGTCAGACAGCTTGTTGATCGCGATGAATACCGCACCGATCACCAGTGTCGCGCCAAGGACGGCATTCATGTCGGCATTGAGGAGCGCGGTGGTGAGATAGTTGCCGATGCCGGGCCACGAAAAGATCGTCTCGATCATCACCGATCCTTCCAGCAGGCCCGCATAGGACAAGCCGATGACCGTGATGAGCGGGATGAGAATGGGCCGGAAAGCGTGCTTCCAGATGACCTTCGTTTCCGGCACGCCCTTCACCCTGGCGGTCACCACGAATTCCTGGCTCAGTTGGTCGAGCATGAACGATCGGGTCATGCGGGCGATGTAGGCGAGACTGAAAAACCCCAGCACCGCGCAGGGCAGGGCGAGATGCCAAAGTGCGTTGACGAAAATCTCCGGCTCCCCTGCGATCAGGCTGTCTACCAGCAAGAGGCCAGTGACCGGCTCGACAACGCCGTCGTACGCGATGTCGAGCCGCCCTGGTCCGCCGACCCATTTCAGCCGGGCATAGAAGACGGCAAGGCCGACGAGCCCAAGCCAGAACGCCGGCACAGCGTAGCCCAACAGACCGGCCACGCGGATGACCTGGTCGAGCCACGAGCCTTGCCGTGCTGCCGCCCAAACTCCCATCGGGACACCGACCGCCACGCCGATGATGATGCCGATGGTGGCCATCTCGAGCGTGGCGGGGAAGACATGCCTGAGATCGTCGACGACCCGGTTTCCAGTCGAGACCGAAACGCCGAGGTCACCCGAGAGGACGGCGCGGCAATACCACAGGAATTGTTCGATCGACCGGCTTGTCCAGCCCGAGAGCGATCCGTGTCGCGTCGTACACGTCCTTGGGTGCGCGGTCTCCGACCACCGCGATCACAGGGTCGATCGGGATCACACGACCGATGAAGAACGTGATCGCAAGCAGCCCGAGAAAAGTCAGGAACACGGAAATGGCTACCGCAGCCAATCCCTGCGCAAGGCTCGCAGTCCGTCTCGCTGCGGCTGCTGACCGGCTGGCGACCCCTATGCTTGCCGGTCGTGCACTGCCGCCGAGGGACACGTAGCAGACCTCCAGAGTAATGAGTGTATCTCGCACGTTGGCGAGTTGGACATCGTTGAGGTCAGCGATCTCGAATTCCGGCGCGGAACAGGTCGGCGGAAAGGCTACGATTTCGCTTGGAGAGTACAAAAATTTTTGCTTTCATCAAGAAAATTTTACTGCAAATCTTCACGTCGTCCAATTCGTCCTGGATTCTGAAATGCGCTCGTTGCCCGCTGTCTCTCCGGAACGCGCCAGCCACCCCAAGGTCGGTGGCCTGATCCGGGCGCGTCGCCGGCAGGTGGGCATGACGCTTCAGGCGCTGTGCGACGCGGCCGGTATTTCGGTCGGCTATCTGAGCCAGGTCGAGCGCGATCTGGCGACGCCGTCGCTCGGCACGCTCGCCCAGATCGCGCAGGCGCTCGATGTCGGTGTCGACTATTTCATCGCCACGCCGTCCCTCGAAGATGGCATCACGCGGTCCGGTGAGCGGCAACGATTCCAGGTGGACGGGTCGTCCTGCGTCTATGAGCGGATCGCGGCCGACTTCGCCGGCAACACTTTGTCCTCGTTCCTCATGACCGTGCCCGCCGGGCTTTCGGTCCGAGACGGTGGTCCACGAAGGCGAGGAGATCATCTTCGTGCTGGAAGGGGCTATCGTGCAGAGCCTTGATGGCGAAGACGTGGTGCTGCGCCCTGGCGACAGCATGCACTTCCGGGGAAATCGTCCGCATGCCTGGGCCAACAGAACCGATGCGCCCGCTGTGCTTCTCTGGACGGGTACCCTCGCTCTGTTTCGCCCTCGAGTGGCCGAGGTCAGCCCAGCCCGAGCGCAGCCTGCAGTCAGAAAGTCCTCAAAGGTGAAAAGGGAGAGACCGTCATGAAAATCTTCTCGCGGGCCAGTTTTGTCGGCGTTCTGCTAGCAACCGTCGCGCCGGTCGTGACGCTGGCGGCAACGCCCGCCGACACGCTGGTAATTGCCCAGAACATCGATGACATCGTGAGCATCGATCCGGCGGAAGCCTACGAATTTTCCTCGGGCGAATACGTCACGCAGACCTACGATCGGTTGGTCCAATACGAAGCCGAGGACACCAAGAAACTGGTCGGCGGGCTCGCTGCCTCCTGGGTTGCCGACGACGCGGCGAAGACGATCGTCTTCACGCTGCGCGACGGCGTGAAGTTCACTTCCGGAAATCCCCTGACCGGGGATGACGTCGCCTATTCGTTCAAGCGCGTCGTGGCGCTCAACAAGGCTCCGGCGTTCATCCTCACCCAGTTGGGCTGGACCAAGGACAACATCGACCAGATGGTGACCGCGGCCGGCAACAAGGTGACCATCAAGTACGCCGGCAATTTCTCGTCTGGCTTCGTGCTGAACGTGCTTGCCGCACGGCCGGGCTCGGTCGTCGACTCGGTGACGGTGAAGGCGAACGAGCAGAACGGCGACTTCGGCAACGCCTATCTGAAGGGCAAGTCGGCCGGCACCGGGCCATTCTCGCTGCGCACCTACCGCAAGGCCGAAATCCTGAACCTCGCAGCCAACCCGGGCTATTTCCGGGGCGCGCCGACGATGAAATCGGTCGTGATCCGGCACGTCGCGGAAGCCGCGACCCAGCAGCTTCTGCTCGAGTCCGGCGACGTCGACATGGCGAAAAACCTGACGCCCGACCAGATCGCCGGGCTGCAGGCCAAGGGCGGTTTCAAGCTTGAGAACTATCCGCAGGCAGCCGTGCATTTCCTGTCGTTCAACCAGAAGTCGCCCGAGCTCACCAATCCCGCGATCTGGGAAGCGGCGCGCTATCTGGTCAACTATCAGGGCATGACGTCGAGCTTCCTCAAGGGGCAGATGCGGACCCACCAGGCTTTCTGGCCAGCGGGCTTCCCGGGTGCGCTCGAGGACACGCCCTTCAGCTATGATGTCGCCAAGGCGAAGAAGATCCTGGCCGACGCCAAGGTGCAACTGCCGATCAAGGTCACGCTTGACGTCATCAACTCGGCGCCGTTCACCGACATGGCGCAGTCACTGCAGGCGAGTTTCGGCGAAGCAGGGATCCAGTTCGAAATCCTGCCCGGCACCGGCAGCCAGGTGATCACCAAATACCGTGCGCGAACCCACAAGGCGATGTTGCTGTACTGGGGTCCGGACTTCATGGACCCGCACTCGAACGCCAAGGCCTTCGCCTACAACGAGGACAACGCGGACGACAAGTACCAGTCGACCACGACCTGGCGGAACGGTTGGGCGCCGCCGAAGGAGTTGAATGACGCAACCAAGGCGGCGCTGGCTGAGCCCGACCCCGCCAAGCGGAACGCGATGTATATCGACCTGCAAAAGAAGGTGCAGGCGGTGTCGCCGATCGTCATCATGTTCCAGGCCACATCACGTGTCGCGATGGGTCCGTCCGTGAACGGTTATGTGAACGGCGCGACCTCCGACTTCGTCTTCTACCGCCTCGTCAAGAAGAACTGATCACTGGATCCGGCTCTCGGGTTTGTCTGCTCAAGACGACCCGAGAGCCGAGCCCCGAACAAGGGGAGCCGTCCATGCCATTCGCCGACCGATTAGCCCGCCTTCGCTTGCTGATGGTCGAGACCGGAACCGACCTCGTCGTCCTCGGTCCAAGTTCCCATATGGTCTACATGACGGGGCTGTCGCCGCATGGAGACGAGCGTCCCGTGATGCTCTTGATCGGGCGGACAAACGCCTGCTTTCTGATGCCATCCCTGAACGTGGACAGTTCCCGGTCGAAAACCGACCTGCCGTTCTTCCCTTGGGCTGATGCCGAGGGTCCACATGCGGCCCTTCGTCAGGCAGCTCGAGGCGACACTGGGTGAGAACGCCTCGCCGGCGGTGGTGCTCGACGAGACGATGCGGGCTGACTTCGCGTTGCTCGTTCTCGACGTCATCCCGGACGCACGTCGCCGCTTCACGGATGACACCGTCGGCCGTCTCCGCGCGCGGAAGGACCCGACCGAGTTCGAGCGTCTGAAGGCAAAATGCACTCCTCAACGATAGGGCGATGAAGGCGGCTTTCGCCGCCCTGAAGCCCGGGCGTAACCGAACTGGAAATCGCGAGGCTCGTCGAGAATTTCTACGAGGAGAACGGGGCGCAGACTGCGTTCCGCAGTATCTGCTTCGGTGAAAACGGAGCGTTCCCCCATCACCACACCGGCTCGCGTGTGCTGAAGGAGGGCGACGCGGTTCTGATCGATATAGGTGGACGAAAGCATGGCTATCCAAGCGACATGACACGCGTCGCCTATATCGGCACAGCCGAGTAATCGGTTTTCCGACATCGCGGCCATTGTCGAGGAAGCCGTGCAAGCCGCTCTCGCGGCGGTCCGTCCGGGCATCAAGGCCAGCGTTGTCGACAAGGCTGCGCGCGACGTCATTGAGAAAGCCGGGTTCGGGGCCCAGTTCGTTCACCGTACCGGACATGGGCTTGGCATCGACGTCCATGAGCCGCCCTACATCACCGCGACCTCCGATACAATCCTCGAAGAAGGCAACGTGTTCTCAATCGAGCCGGGTATCTACCTGCCGGGCGAGTTCGGGGTGCGGCTGGAGGAGATCGTCATCGTGCGCGATAATGGCGCCGAGATTTTTTCGGAGTTACGGAGGACTCCCCACCTCGTCGCGTGATTGTAGATCGGCATGCAATTCGGGTCTGACGAGCATTCGCCTTCGCAAGTGCCTGACTTCATCGCGTTACGTGGCGACCTGTCCGACAGGATTCTTGGCGCGCGCGGCATAGATGCGACGACGGCCGCGAGTTTACTCCGAATTCGGGTCGCTCGAGAGTGCACTGATGGCTGGCTGCTTTCTGGTTCAGGCCGAGGATCTGCGCCTATTCAAACGGATTGCCACAATGGATGAGTCAGCGCCACTTCCGCCCATCCCGGACGCAATTCCAACCTGGATGAGGGCAGGAGAACTTGTCTCCGAATGGGGCTTGAGCAAGTTCGCCGATCGGTTGGCGGATCAAATTCAAGCCTGAGATCAAGCTCGGCGCTCGCCAAAATCATTGCTGGAGAGGGTCGGTCGGCGCATCTCAGCGCGCCAGGCGATCGTGGGTGGGTTCGCGCAGTCTGTAGCCGCGCCCCCACACCGCACAGTAAGATCGCCGACATGGACCAGCGATTCAGCGTGGCCAGCATGCTCCGCCGGATCCGCGTGCAGCCCCATCACGGCTGGCAAGCCTCCCCTTTAGCGTCGAAGAAATGCAGGTGCGAGGCGGTTGTCGCTAGAGCCACTTCGGTTCCGATCGCCGGAGTCTCGCCCTCATGGATCACCAGGCAATTCTCGCCACGATCCAGGCTAACATGCACCAGCGTCGAGGCCCCGGTATACTCGGCGACGGCGATCCTGCCGCGAACCAGGCCTTCGTCCGCAGCCCCGAACTCGAGATGTTCGGGTCGCACGCCGACCTGCACGGCTCCGGCAGGCGCGCGGGAATCCGGGGGCAGGCGCACGGCGGCCAAGGGCAGGATGTTCATCTTCGGGCTGCCGATGAACTGCGCGACGAACAGGTTGCGCGGCGTCTCGTAAAGCTCGCGCGGCGTGCCCACCTGCTCGACGGAGCCATCGCGCAGGACGACGATCTTGTCGGCCAAAGTCATGGCCTCGATCTGGTCATGCGTCACGTAGATCATGGTGTTGCCGAGCCGCTGGTGCAGGGCGGCGATTTCAGCGCGCATATGGACGCGCAATTCGGCGTCGAGGTTGGAGAGCGGCTCGTCGAAGAGAAAGACCTCCGGCTCGCCGACGATCGCACGGCCGATGGCGACGCGCTGGCGCTGGCCGCCGGACAGTTCGCGCGGAAAGCGGCCGAGCAGCGGTTCGAGCTTGAGGGTGGCCGCCGCCGCATTCACGCGCCTGAGCCGCTCCTGCAATTCGACGCCGCGAACCTTCAGCCCGAACGCCATGTTGTCGAGCACGTTCAGGTGCGGATAAAGCGCGTAAGACTGGAACACCATCGCGACGCCGCGCTTGGCCGGGAGCACCTCGTTCATCACGCGGCCCCTGAGACGGAATTCGCCGGACGTGATGTCCTCGAGCCCCGCGATCATCCGCAGGAGCGTCGACTTCCCGCAGCCCGAGGGACCGACGAAGACGACGAACTCGCCATCCTCGACGTCGAGGTCGATGCCGCGGATCACCTCGGTCTTGCCGAAGCGCTTCTGGATATTTCTGAGGGTCAGGCTGGTCATGGTTTTCCGTGCTCTCAACCCTTGACGCCCGAGAGGGCGAAGCTCTCGACGATCTGCCGCTGCGCGATCAGGTAGACGATGAGGATCGGCACGACGGCCAGGCTCGTCGCGGCGAGTTGCAGGTGCCAGAGCGGCACGCCGTAGGGGTCCGTGAAGTTGGACAGTGCCAGCGGCAGCGTGAACTTCTCGAGCGACGACACGAAGATCAGCGGTTCGAGAAACATGTTCCACGAATGCAGGAACGTGATGATCGCGACGGCCGCGAGCGCCGGCCGCGACATCGGAATCGCGACGCGCCACCACACGCCGAGCCGCGACAGCCCATCCATCCGGCCCGCTTCCTCAAGCTCCTTTGGAACAGCGAGGAAGTATTGCCGCATGAGGAAGGTCGCGACGATTCCGTGCGGGCCGAAGACGGGCAGCAGGATCAGCGGCACATGCGAGTTCGATCAGCCCGAGCCGCTTCATCAGGAAGAAGTTCGGAATGATCGTGACCTCCTCAGGCACCATCAGCGCCGAGACGAGGAACAGCCCGACGAGCGCGGCGCCGGCGAAACGCAGCCGCGCCAGCGCATAGCCTGCGAGCGAGGACAACAGGAGCGTGACGACTGTCACCGTCAGCGCGATATACAGCGAGTTGAAGTATTGCCGCGCGAAGGGCTGGTAGGTGAAGACGTCGATATAGTTGTGCCACTGCCATTGGCGCGGCACGATGCTCGGCGATCCGAAGATCTCAGCGGCGCTCTTCAGGCCGGATGAGATCATCCAGAGGAACGGAAACAGGAACGGGATGGCGGCGACGCTGAGGGCCAGGATCCAGCAGGTCCGGGAAATGATCCTCAACTGGCGTCGGGTGAACAGATCCGTCATGTGTCCCTCCGCCGCAGAAGGAGTTGCAGGACCGTCAAGCCCATGACGATCGCGAACATGATCATCGCGAGCGCCGAGGCGTAGCCGACGGCGAAGAACTTGAAGCCCTGCTCGTAGATGTAGAAGGCGAGGACGAGCGTTCCGTTCTCGGGACCACCGCCCGTCATCAGGTAGATGTGGTCGAAGACCTTGAACGAGCCGATCGTCGTGATGACCAGGATCACGAGCGTGGTGGGGCCGAGCAGGGGCCATGTGATGCCCCTGAAGATCTGCCAGCCGGACGCGCCTTCGAGCCTCGCCGCGGCGTCGTAGTCGCGCGGTATGGCCTGAAGCGCGGCGATGTACAGGATCATGTTCAGCCCGACCATCTTGATGACACGGGTCAGGATCACGGCGACCATCGCCCAGTTCGGATCGCGCAGCCAGTTGGGCCCGGCGATGCCGATGCCCGCGAGCATCTGGTTCACGAAGCCTGCCTCGCCCTGGAGCAGGAATTTCCAGACGATCGCCCAGGCAGCCGCGGAGGTCACGACCGGCGCGAAGAACACGGTCCTGAAGATGATTACGCCCGGAAATCGCTGGGACAGCGCGAGCGCGAGTGCGAGGGCGAGCGCCATGTTCAGTGGCACGAGCCCCAGCGCGAACACTGCGGAGTTGCGGGCGACGTGCCAGAAATCCGGATTGTCGAACAGGGCGTGCCGGTAATTGGCGAGGCCGACGAAGGTGCTCTGCTGCGACAGCAGGTTCCACTCGGTCAGCGAGTAGCCGACGACGGCGACGAGGGGGCCCACGAAGAAGATGAGGAAGCCGGCGATGGTCGGGCTGATGAAGAGCCAGGCCTCCATCGCCTCACGCAATTTCAGGGTGAGCCATGGCGCGCCGTCGTCGCGCGCCATGGAGCTGTTTGCCGGCTTCCTGTTCACGAAACCGGCCCTACAGGAGCGGCTGGATCGCGGCGCACACGGCTTTGAGCGCGCTGGCCACATTGGCGTCCGCGCGCCACAGCGAATCGACCCTGCGGCTTCATCGCCGCGAGGATCTGCGGGCTCTTCTCGTGGCTGGGCAGCACCTTGCCCTTGGCGATCGCGTCGCTGACGACTTTCATCTGCGCCGGCGGGATCAGGCTGTTGGAGTTCACGAACGCGTCGCTCGAGCAGCACGCTCTGGCGCGCCGGCGGGAAGAATTGCGCCGCGATCGCGACATTCGCCTTGTTCGTCATGTGAGCCACGAATTCGGCGGCGAGCGCCTTCTGCTTGCTCGGCGGCGAACACGACGATGCCCGCCTGGCCGATGACGGGCGATTCTCCGCCGGGGCCGGTCGGCAGGGGCGCGATGCCCCACTTGAAGCCGGCCTTCGGCATCAGCGAAGCGCGCGAGATCTGGTTGATGGTCATGGCGGCGTTGCCGGAGAAATAGTCCCCCTTCTCGCCGGGCGGGACGATGGACTTGTCCTTGAAGACCATGTCGTGAAGCTGCGTCACCGCGGCGACGGCCTGGGGCGTGTCCAATCCGCACTGCTTGTTGGCCCATGCGTCGCCGCCATAGGCGCGGATGGGCGGCATGAGGGCATGCATGATGCGCGAGTCGTAGCCTTGCCCATCCTTGAACTCGAAGCCGAACTTGCCGTTCGCGGCGGTCAGCTTCTTTGCGACCTCCTGGAATTTCGTCATGTCCCATTGGCCCTTGGCCGCAAGCGCCAGCGGATCCTCCAGGCCGGCCTTGTCGAACATGTCCTTGTTGAAGAAGATCACGAAGGGCGAGGTGGAGAACGGCACGCCGAGCACCTTGTTGCCCGACACCCAGAGCCGCATCGCGGGCTTGGAGAAATCGGCGAAGTCGTAGTCCTTCGCGGCGTTCAGCGTCGGCGCGAGGTCCTCCAGCACGCCGGCATTGGCGAAGGTCGGCGCCGCGTCCTCCATCAGCCAGCCGCGCGTCCGGCGCGTTGCCGCCGGCGAGCTGGAATGTGAGCTTCTGCGTGTAGTCGCCGGGCGGGATCATCTTCGAACTTCACCGTCATGTCGGGATGCGTCGCCTTGAACCTCTCGGCATAGCCGTTGAGCATCTTCAGGTGCGCTTCGTTGCCGGTCCAGATCGTGAAGCGCAGCTCCGCCGCCAGGGCCGGGGTCGCCAGTGCGATCGCAACGCAGGATGTCGCCAGTAATGTCGTGATCGTCTTCATGAGTCCTCCCTGTTTGATTGGCTTTGTCTTTTGCCGTCGCTCGACGGTCGTCTCTACCGACCCGTCTTCTCCCCGGGCAGGACGTCTCTCCGGGCAGCGTTTCCCGGGGAGGACGCCTGGCGCATCGCCGATCGTCCAGCCCCCGTCGACGGGAATGTCCGCCCCGGTGATGTAGGCCGCCGCGTCGGAGCACAGGAAAAGCACCGCGCCCGCCACATCCTCCAGCGAGGCCGGGCCGGCCTGCGGGGATCTTGGCCACGACAGCATCCGCGGAACGAGGCGTCGGCATAGCGCTCGGCGTTCTTCTCGATCTCGATCGCGCCGGGCGAGACGACGTTCATCGTCACCCCGCGTCCGCGCCACATCACGCGCGATGGCGCGCAGGGCGACGAGCTGCGCCGCCTTGACGGCCGCATAGGCCAGCGCTTCGGCGCGCGGCCGCTCGGCCATGACGCTGCCGATGGCCACGACCCGGCCCCAGCCCCGCTCCGCATCGGCGGGACGAGGGTCTGGGAGAGCTCGATCAGCGACAGGAGATTTGCCGAGACATGCTCGGCGACGTGCCGCGTCGGACGCAGCCGTCCATCCGATACGCCGCTCGATGGCGGCATTGGCGATGACGATGTCGATCGCGCCGCATTCGGGACAGGATCTCCTGCCGCCAGCGCCTGCAGCCGCGCAGGGACGCGTGAAATCGGCCTCGAACACCGGGGCGCCCGCGACGGAACGCGACGTCTCCGCCGCACCCGCCGCATCGCCGAAATGATGCAGCACGATTTCGGCGCCCATCTCGTGGAGACCGAGGGCGATCGCGCGGCCGATGCCGGAGCTTGCGCCCGTGACGAGCGCGCGTCGCCCGGCGAGCGAGAAGCGCTCCGGCGTTCATCGCGCTTGGCCTCGCCTTCGTAGCGCGTGTCGTGCTCCGCCACCTTCAGCGAGGCGATGTCGGCCGCCGCGTAATGGCGCGCGATGCATTGCTCGGCCAGAACCGCGTCGCCCGGCCTCGACGGCGTTGTAGAGCGCCACGTGCCGGTCGATAGTCGCCTGCCAGTCGGCCAGCATCCGGTTCGCGCGGCGTGAGAACAGCTCCGACACCTCCCGCTGAACGGAGCGCATGCCCTCCATCTGCACGCGGATCATCGAATTGCCGGTCGCCATGGCGAGCCCGAGGTGAAACAGGATGTCGGCCTCGGTGAAGGCGGCGGGATCGCCGAGGCCCGGCGCGCATCTCGTCGAGCGCGAGCTGCATGGCGGCCATGCCGGCCTTGTCCCGGCGCTGGGCAGCCAGCCGCGCGATTCCGGTTTCGATCACGCGCCGCATCTCGTTGGCTTCGCGCAGGCGCGGCAGGCTCGAGCGCACCGCGTAGCCGTAGATCCGCTCGAGCGGTTTCACCGTTGAGCGCCTTGGCGCGCGCCACCTTGCCCTGCTGGGTGGAGATCAGGCCCGCGGCCGTCAGCTGGCGAAGCGCCTCGCGGGCGATCGGCTTGGAGACGCCGAATTCCCTGGCGATCTCGCCCTCCGGCGGCAGGGGCTCGCCCGGCGCGATCCTCCCGTCGAACAGCGCCGCAGCGATGGCGTCCGACACGGCGTCGGCGAGCCGGGACGGGCTCGCAGGCGCGCGCCGAAGACACGGCTTGCGGGTCGACTCCGCCGACATCGGCGCTCCTCGAGTGAATGGGCAGGGGCGATAATCAGCATGGATAGCATCGCCGATCCCAACCTAGCAACTAAGTTTATCAGTTGCCATGTGGCCGGCATTCTCGGCTAGTCATGCCGTGTTCGATGCCGGCCCGGTTGCGAGGGGCTGAAGCAGGGAGGCTGAAGGTGGTCGAGGCAGCGGCAAGCGGCGCCGATATCCGCATCACGGACGTCATCGCCCATCCCCTTTCCCAGACACTGCCGACGCCGACGATCACGTCGTGGGGCGAGTATTCCCACGTCTCGATCTGCCTCGTCGAAATCCGCACGAACGCCGGCATCACCGGCGTGGGCGAGGCGTTGGCCCGCTTCTCGCCCAAGGCCTATGCGGAGCTGATCGAGACCTCGCTGAAGCCGCGCCTCGTCGGCCGCAACCCCACCGATATCGCCGCGCTTTGGCAGGAGATGAGGCGGGCCCTGTCGGGCCGCTCGGGCGGCATGCTGTTCGAGGCGATCGCGGGCGTCGACATCGCGCTGTGGGACATTCTCGGCAAGGTCGCCAACATGCCGATCCATCGCCTGCTCGGCGGGATCGGGCGCAGCGAGGTGCCGGTCTACGCGGCGTCGGTGAACTGGGGCGACGACGCCGCCATGGAGCGGCAGCTCGATCGCTACCTCGAGGCCGGCTTCCCGCGCATCAAGGTGAAGGTCGCCAATCCGGTGAGCGACGCCTGCCGCCGCATCGAGCTCCTGCGCAAGCGCGCGGGCGACGCCATCGATCTCTGCGTCGACGCGAACTGGGCCTATTCGCTGGAAGAGGCGGTCGAGGTAGGCCGCGCGCTCACGGCCAATCGCTATTTCTGGTTCGAGGAGCCGCTGCGGCCCGAGGACGAGGACGGCTATGTCGAGCTGCGTCAGCGCTGCGACACGCCGTTGGCGGCCGGCGAAAGCAACTACACGCTCGACCAGGCGATGCGGCTCGTGTCCAGCCGGACGCTGTCCTTCCTGCAGCCCGACGTGGCGCGCGCCGGGCGGCATCAGCGAGACGACGCCGCATGGCCGAGTTCGCCGCGGCGCACGACGTCAAGTACGCGCCCCATATCGGCATGTCCGGCATCGTCTGCGAGACGGCGAGCATCCATCTCGCCGCGGCCATGCCGAACGTGAAGGCGATGGAATGCGAGACGGACGCGCAGCCCCTTCAAGACCTGGATCACCGGCGCGCGCCCGGGCATCGAGCGCCAGAAGAACGGCATGCTGCCGGTGCCCGACAGGACCGGGGCTCGGCATCGAGATCGACTGGGACGCCGTCAAGCGTCTGCGGGTCGCATGAGGGGAGAGCGCCATGACAGCGCAGACTTCGACGAACGACATGGCGGAGGCGCTGCGTCTCGCGCTGCTCCGGGCCGACCCGCACCTCAGCCGCTTCGATCCGCTGCCGCGCATCATCTCGCTCGACGATTTCTCGCGCGGGCATCTGCGGCTGGTCCCAGCTCGTCGGCAACTACGAGGACGACCTCGACGCGCATGCTGCCGGGCTATGCGCAGCACACCAGCGCGATGCTCTCCACGCTCGGCCATTGGGACGCGGGCTCCCATGGCGGCTGGATTCCTCCTACGCGCTGAAGATCGCGACACGCGGCCGCAGGCCGGCGCGCAGAACGTCGCCATCAAGCGCCACACCTTCCGCAAGCGCGGGCCGATCCGCTTCGAGGCCTATTTCACCTTCAAGCCCGAGGCGAACGAGCTGAAACTGAGCGAGACCGACGTTCGCTCGGTCGGCTTCGCTGTTCGACCTGCAGGGCGGCGACCGGGACGGCGGCACCGAGCGCGTGATGCCGCATCTGCGCTTCCTCAACGCCGAGAACGGCAAGCATGTCCAGAAGTGGCAGTTCAAGACGGAGACCACGCCCTTCAAGACGCTGCGGCGACAGCCGAACAAGACCGTCACCCATTATCACCTGTCCGCCGCAAGGCTGGCGCGACCTGCCCGACGGCGCGCAGAGGCTCTGCTACAACGAGATCCCGACCAAGGTGAACTGGACCTATCTCTGCGTCGACTTCGACCTGGAGACGATGCGGGCGACGGGCTTTCGCTGCAACGACCGCGATCTTCGACATGTCGGGCTTCGACTCCATCCGCATCCCCGCGATGAAGAACCTCTGGTGCATGCTGAACTTCCTGTTCTTCGTCGAGACGGACACCGACAAGCGCGCCTTCCTCTACGTCGACTCCGTCTGCATCTCGGGGGACTTCTGATGCTGCCCGAGAACATCACTGCCATCGTCGCCCGCAACGAACGCTGGACGGGCGAGGCGTCGAGCGAGCCCTACGAGGCGGGATGGGCGCGCGAGGCGGTCATCTTCGTCCGCGCGCTGAAGGAGCCCAAGGGCGAACAGCCGAAGGCGCGCGCCGAGATCTCGCCCGACGGCATGCGCTGGATCCCAGAGGGGGCCGAAGCGCCGATGCCCTTTGTAAAGGACGGTATTGCGGTCTTTCGCGTGCAGCATTTCGGAGGCTGGTTGCGGATAGCGGCGGAATTCGCGCCTGGCTCTGAATTGACCGTGCTGGTCACGGTTCATCTCAAAGCGTGATCGTGCGGCTCACTTGCTCCAGAACGCCTTTGCAGCTCGGGTTGCCGCAGATGCCATTGGCCGCTGCCGCTTGGCGCGTGGATTTCGGACGAGCGCCGGCCCGAACTTCAGGTCTCAGCGTCTGACCGTCTCATCCGAAACATCAGGCCGCGTTCGGCCAGAAGTTCCTCGAGGTCGCGGTAGCTGAGGGTGAAGCGCAGACAGAGCCACACGACGTGGCGGATATCGTTAGGCGGGAAAGGGTGGCGGAAAACGCCTCGCTAGCGATTGAATGGCATGTGCGCCGCGATTAATCGAGCTGGCGTAGGATTAGTCGAAGAAGTCAGCTTCGCCATCGGCCAAATACTTCCTGGCCTTCGCCGGGATCAGGTTCACGCCCAGGCCCGGGCGGTCACCGACGTCGATCAGGCCATTTTTGACCGGCATGCCGTCGAAGCCCTCGGTTATGTCGTACCAGAACTCCTCGAAGCGGGCCGGATACTCAAAGGCGATCAGATTATCCGGCAGGGTGGCGCAGACCTGGATCAGTGAGGCGAGGCCAAGAATGCCGTTGGCGGTGCCGCGTGGCGCCATGGCGACGCCATGCAGATCCGCGTATTCGGCAATCCACTTCAGTTCCGCGATGTCGCGGACATCGCACGGGTCCGGCCCGATCACATCAACCGCAAGCGTCTCGATCAGGGCCCAGAAATTGCCAGCCCGTGCTTGCGGTCGGTCGCCAGAATAATCTCGACGCTGCGCCAGTCGATCGTAGTCCCGATCAGGCCGCCGTCGACCAGAGCGCTCGCTTGCCGAAGACATCCATTGCCGGTTGAACGCGGCAACTTCGGTTCCGCTCATCTCACCGGCCGCCATGGCAATTCGCGATGCCGGCCATCCGACGTGGCGTGGCCGACATTGGGCACGTTGTAGGGCACGTCGGTCAGGACCAGGCGCGCCCGTTCACCGTCCTGCAGGCGCTCGTAGCTGACCGGTTCGCGCGGGTCACCCTGCAGCAAACCTCGGCTTCGTCGAAGCCGGTGAGCAGGACGTCTTCCCCCATCAGGGAGAAGGTGCGGATGTTGAGGATCGCCCTCAACCGCATCGGCGAGCGAGGCACCTGGTCCACCAGCGACCTGAAGATAGAAATCCAGCAGCACCGGTTCGGCTATTGCCAGCCAATCCTAATCGATCAACACAATACGATCATCGACGGCCATCTGCGCTGGGAGATGGCGAAAGAGAAAGGCTAGGCCGAGATCCCCTGCATCCGCGTCGATCATCTGACGGATGTGGAAACAATGCGGGCTGAGGATACAGATGTCGCCCAGACGCGAGACACAGGTCTCCGCCGATGCCGTCGTCGTCAGGCTCCCCTACGTCGGAGCACTCGTCGAGCAGCAGAATGTCGATCGCATTGATGCTGGCCTTCTGGGCCAGGCTCGCTCTTGCGCACACGCCGCGACGCCGGTGTGAGGCTCGAACAGGGACGTTGATCAGCTGCAGCGGCGGTAGCAATCGTTGCGCTGCGGCGCGGTCAGCACGTGGGTCGCGATCTCGTTGAGCTTCTTAAACGTCCGCAGGCGGCAGCGGGACTTGGCCGGGGATGGCAGCAAGGAGTTCGCGCGTGTACGGATGCTGTGGGTTGGCAAAGAGTTCGGCGACAGGTGCAAGCTCGATGATTTCCCCATAGCGCATCACGGCCACCCTGTCGCAGACCTGGGCGGCTACGGTCAGGTCGTGGGTAATGAAAAGCATTGCTAGGCCAAGCCTTGTCTTGAGCTCTTCCAGAAGTTCCAGCACCTGCTTCTGCACCGACACGTCGAGTGCGGAGACGGGCTCGTCGGCGACGATGACATCAGGTTCGAGCGCCAGCGCGCGAGCAATGCCGATGCGCTGCCGCTGACCGCCGGAAAACTCATGCGGGTAGCGGTTCATCGCGGAAGGCTCGAGCCCTACCAGATCGAGTAGCCGCCCCGCATTTTCGAGCGCTGCGCCGGCTGGAATGCCGGCTGCGATGGGCCCGTCCGCAATGCTGAGCCCGACCCGTCGACGCGGGTTGAGCGAGGCGAACGGGTCCTGGAAGATCATCTGGATGTGACGTCGGGCGACGCGAAGGTCATGTCCGCGTGCAGCCCCGAGGTCGAGGCCAGCGACCCGGATTGTTCCGCGGTCCGGCTCCATAAGCCGAGTGACGAGGCGGGCCACGGTGGACTTGCCCGATCCGGATTCTCCGACGAGACCCAGCGTCTCTCCACGGGCGATCTTGAAACTGACGTTCTTCACGGCATGCACTGTTCGTGCTGCGCCAAATAAGCCACTCGTGCCGGTATAGGTCTTCGTCAGACCGGTGGCCTCAAACACGACGTTGTCGACATTGTCTTGCCTGATTGGCGGTTGGAGTGTCGGCACGGCGGCGAGCAAGGCCCGGGTATACGGATGCTGCGCGTTCGTCAGAACTTCGATAGCGGTTCCCGATTCAACGGCTACGCCCTTTTCGAGAACGACGACGTGGTCGGCGATGTCGCGCACTACGCCAAAATCGTGCGTGATGAACAGGACGCCCATGTTGTGGCGCTTCTGCAAGTCGCGGATCAGCTTTAGGATCTGGGCCTGTGTCGTGACGTCGAGCGCGGTGGTGGGCTCGTCGGCGACCAGAAGCGCCGGCTTGAGCGCCAGCGCCATCGCGATCATGGCCCGCTGTCGTTGGCCTCCGGAGATCTCGTGAGGATAAGCCCGCACGATCCGTTCGGGGTCCGGGAGGCCAACCTCACGAGCGAGGTCGATTACCCGTTCCTCGCGTTCCGTCGAGGTCAGAAGGTCGTGGGCCTCGAACATCTCGGCAATCTGCTCGCCGATCCGCATGACCGGATTGAGTGCGGTCATCGGCTCCTGAAAGATCATGGCGATCCTGCTGCCGCGGATGGCGCGCCACTCATCGGCAGTCAGCGTGAAGAGATCCCGCCCTTCGAAAATCAGGCTGCCGCCGGCCGGTACGATGGCTTTCGGCAGCAATCCGAGGAGCGCTTGTGCGCAGACCGATTTTCCGGAGCCGGACTCACCGACCAGGCAAAGGACTTCGCCCCGTTGCACGGCAAATGAGACATCGCTGACCGCGAACGCCCGGTCGGCTCCCGGCGGAAGCGCAAAGGTCAGCCCACGCGCCTCTACGAGCGGCGCGTCAACAGTGCCAATCGAGTCAGCGTGATGTGCCAAGCCCCGTGTCCCTAGTATCCGAGGGCTATCCCGTCCTTGCGGTGGTCGGACCCCCCAATGAGGACGCCGCGCTCGTGATCGATCCAGATCGCCTGGCAGCCGCCCAGCGGCGCTTCCGCCCATTCCGTCCGGTGACCGCGTGCAACAAGGTCGGCGCGGATCGCTTCGCCGATCGTCGGCTCAAGGGAGAGCACGCCGTTGAAGCAGAATGAACGCGGTTGGTCCGAGGCCTCCTGCGGATCGTCCCCATGGTCGACGATGCGCGAGAGAATGTGGGCATGGCCTGTCGCCTGATACTGTCCGCCCATGACTCCATAGGGCATGACCGGCTTGCCGTTTCTCATCAGCATGGCGGGAATGATAGTGTGCATGGGCCGCTTGCCCGGCGCGATCACATTGGGGTGGCCTGCCTCGAGACGAAATCCGGCGCCGCGGTTTTGCAGCAGCACGCCCGCCCGCGGCGCATAGATGCCGCTGCCGAATGCGAAAAAGATAGAGTTGATCAAGGAGACGGCTGTGCCGTCGCGGTCGACGACCGTGACGTAGACCGTGTCGCGATGGATGGGGCCGTCGAAGTCGGCCGGGTCGGACGCGTGGGCCAGCGTGATCGGCGCGCGCATCCTTGCTATCGAAGCCTCGGAGAGCAGGCCCGCGACATCGACCGGACAGTGTTGCGGGTCGCAGATCAGAGCGTCCCGCTGGCGATAGGCTGCCTTTGTGGCCTCCGCGAGCAGGTGGATGCGGTCCGCGTCGGAGAGACTCCGATCAGCCATATCGAAACCGTCGAGAATCCGGGCGATCAGGAGCGCGGCGAGCCCTTGTCCATTGGGCGGGCACTCCATGAGATCATAGCCACGATAAGCGGCCGAGATCGGTTCGACCTCCTCGGTTGAATGCGAGGCGAAGTCGTCGATGCGATGCGTGCCGCCTTTCCTCGCCAGGATAGACGTCATCTCCTCGGCGACCTCCCCCTCGTAAAAGGCGGACCGCCCTTGGCGCGCAATCCGGCGCAGGGTTGCGGCGAGAGCGGGGTTGGCCATGCGGTCGCCGACGGCCGGCGGCCGGCCGCCCGGCAGGAATTGCGTCGCGGCTTCCGCATGAGCGGCCACGCGCCCCTGGAACTGCGCCCAGTCGTGCGCCACGCGTGGCGTGATCACGAAGCCTTCGTCGGCAGCTTCGATGGCGGGCGCAAGGATGCGATCCAGCCCGATCCGGCCATATCCAGCGGACAGCTTGCACCAGGCGTCCACCGCGCCTGGTATCGTGACGGCGTGGGCCGATCCGTCGGGGATAGACGTCAGCCCCGCGCGCGCGAACACATCCAGGGACATGCCGGCAGGCGCGCGCCCAGAACCATTGATGGCCACCGGTCTATGGCCGGGTCTCGAAACCAGAGCAAAGCAGTCGCCGCCGATCCCTGTCATGTGCGGATCGATGACGCCCTGTAGCGCAACCGCCGCCAACGCTGCATCGACGGCGTTTCCACCTGCCTTGAGCGTTTCGACCGCGGCGAGCGTGGCGGCGGGATGGGACGTTGCTGCCATGCCGTGCTCCGCGACGGCGGCGGAACGGCCGGGTTTCATGAAATCGCGCAAAACGCACCCTCCTGGTCTGACTGATCCGGACACATCAACATGCTGCGTGATCAACACACCAGCGAAGGCCGCGGCGTTCGATCCGCGCCGGATCACGATATAGCTTGGAAAGAATGGCAGCCACTCTCATACGACGCTCGCCACCGAGCTGTCTGCGGCGGTGCCCACAGCACCAAAAAGCGTTGCCTGAAGTGTGTCCACTCCGAGACCGATGGCCCCCACCAGCGTAGCCCGGCTGCCCAGCGCGCTCGCTTCTATCGGCAGGGGATCAGCCATGAAGCGTGCGGCGAGATCCCGGACGCGGGTCACCAGTTCCGACCTGCAGCCGATGCTTCCGCCGAGAACGACGAGCTCGGGGTCCAGCAGGGCCCTGATCGCCATGATCGCCTGAAACATCAGCCGCGCGATCTCGTCTAGCGTAGTCGCGGCGGCGCGATCACCTGTGCCGAGCCGGTCGAATATAACCCGGACATCAAACGTCGGGTCTCCACCAAGGGCGGCGTAGCGCTCGGTGATCGCGGCGCTCCCGATTGCGCTCTCCAGGGTGCCGAGCTTGAAGCTGCGGGAATCGAACGGATCCCCGCCGATCGGCAAGTAGGCGATCTCGCCGGCCCCGCCACGAGCGCCGCGAACGAGTTGGCCGTTGGCGACCATCCCCATGCCGATGCCGGTACCCAAGGCTATGAACGCGAAATTCGGGGCATCGAGCCTGAAGCCCTGCCGGCGTTCGCCGAGCGCAGCAAGATTTACGTCGTTTTCGATGGCAACCGGAAAGCCAAGCGCGTTGTTCAACGCCTTCGCGACGTCGATCTCGTCAAGGCCCGGTATGTTCGGCGCAAAGTTGATATGGCCGCTCTCGGGCTGGAACACGCCTGGACTTCCTATCGCACCGCACCGGATGAGCGCTGGATCGAGGCCGGCCCTGGCTGCGATCCGCGACATCATTTTGTGGATCTGGGCCACAACAGCATGTCCGCCCTGGCGGTCCGTCGGCTCGGTCAATTCGCCGACGATAACGCCGAGCAGGTTAGCGATGGCGACGTGGATTTTCGTGCCGCCAAGATCGGCCCCCAGCGCGAACGCGTTGTTTTCTTCGACCTCATACATCGTCGCGCTACGGCCGATCGCGCCCTGCGTCTGGCCACGAAGACGTATCCAGCGGGCCTCCTCCAGTGCGCGCACGACATCTGACGTCGTTTGCTTGGAGAGCCCGGTGATGCGCGCCAGTTCGGCGCGCGAAATGGGTCCGCATTTGAGCATCGCCTCGAACACCGCCCGAACGGAGATCTGGCGCGCAATCGACGTGGAAAATGCCTCATTCATAAAACGACCTAGCTGCAGGATCTATCCAGTCAATTAGTCAAGCTTCCAGACTAATTAGTTGGATAAGGCCATGTGTTGTCAACATCGAGGATCGCAAACAGCGCCTTCCGACCATCGGATGACCTGCTGCGCAAGGAGTTCGTCAAGCACCTTTACAAACACCAGGCAGCGTGCATCCATTGGAGAAGGTCAGTTGCCCGGTCACGAAGAAGGGTACTTCCATGCGCCAGACCCGATCCCTCTTGCTTGCAGCCGCGTTCACCCCATTGCTGCTTCTCGGCAGCGCCCAAGCCGCGACCTTGAAAGTCGGCATCCAGGACGATCCGGACGCGCTCGACCCCGCCACGAGCGGCACCTATACGGGACGTTTTGTCTTCGCCAGCCTCTGCGACAAGCTGGTCGACATTTCGCCCGACCTTAAGATCGTCCCCCAGCTTGCCGAGGCGTGGTCGTTTTCCGGCGATCAGAAATCCGTGACGTTCACGCTGCGCAAAGGCGTTACCTTCCATGACGGCACCCCGTTCAATGCGGAGGCCGTGAAATTCAATGTCGAGCGCATGCAGACGATGAAGGACTCGCGGCGCAAGGCCGAGCTTTCGGCTGTCGCCAGCGTCGATGTCCTCGCGCCCGACCAGGTCCGCTTAAACCTGAAGGAGCCCTTCGCTCCGCTGCTCTCGGTCCTGAGCGACCGGGCCGGGATGATGGTGTCGCCGGCTGCGGCGGCGAAGGATGACTTCGCGGCGCAGCCCGTCTGCGCTGGGCCGTACAAGTTCGTCGAGCGCAAGGCCCGCGACCTGATCCGCGTTCAGAAGTTCGATGGGTACTGGGACAAGACCAGCTACGGTTACGACGAGATCGTCTACACCTACATCGCCAACTCGACGGTGCGTCTCTCGCGTGTTCGCGCAGGCGACCTGGACATCGCGGAACGCGTCGCCCCGACCGACCTCAAGACCGTGCGGGACGACAAAAACTTGAAGCTGCACGGCGCACCCGGTCTCGCCGTTTCCCATCTCATGGTCAATGTCGGCAATGGCGAAAAGGCGAATACGCCACTCGGCAAGGACGCCAAGCTGCGGCGGGCATTCGAGCTGGCGCTCGACAGGGCGGTCATCAACCGGGTCGCGTTCAATGGGGAATACACGGCCGACAACCAGATGATCCCGCCTTCCGATCCTTTTTACTCGAAGAGCCATCCCGCGCCTGCGCGAGACGTGGCGGCCGCGAAGAAGCTGATCGCGGAAACCGGCGCGACGACTGTCCCCGTGGAGCTGACCTTCGAAAACTCGCTCACGGATGCCCGGGTCGCGCAAATCGTGCAAACGATGGCGAAGGAGGCTGGCTTCGACGTCAAGTTGCTCCCGCTCGAGACGACAACGGCGATCCAGCGCTACCTGGCCGGCAATTTCGAAATGTATATCGGCAACTGGAGCGGTCGCGCCGATCCCGACCCGACGCTCTATGCTTTCTTCGGCTGCACTGGCGGCCAGAACGTCAACAAATACTGCAACAAGGAGCTCGAAGGCGTTCTCGATGCAGCCCGCGCGGAAGGCGATCAGGGCAAGCGGAAACAGCTCTATGAAAAGGCGACCGGCATTTACCTGACCGATCTTCCGAGCATTCCGCTTTATCACCCGAACTGGCTTTTCGCCGCCCGTGCCACAGTAGACGGCATCAACGTCTATCCGGATGGCTTGCTGCGCCTGAAAGGCGTCAAGCCGGCATCCTGACCGTCAGGCAAGCGCATTGGTCCCGACATGATCCGCTTCCTGGCAAGGCGGGCGGCTGTCGCGATACCGACGCTGCTCCTGGTGTCGATCCTGGTCTTCAGCTTGCAGAAGTTGCTGCCGGGAGATCCTGCCCTCGCACTGGCAGGCGAGGACCGAAATCCGGAGGTCCTCGCTTTCCTGCGCCAGAAGTACAGGTTCGACGAGCCGGTCCTATACCAGTACCTGATCTGGCTGAAAGGCTTCGTGCTCGGCGACTTCGGCAAGTCGGTGCGCACGGGCCTGCCGATCGGGCGGATGGTCGCGGAAAAGCTGCCCGTCACCATCGAGCTGTCGATCCTTTCGATGCTGATCGCGTTGGTCATAGGCATTCCGGCGGGAGTGATCGCCGCACTCAGACGCGGATCGTATGTCGACCATACGGTTAGCGTGATCGGCCTTGCCGGGCTTTCGATCCCGAGCTTCTGGCTCGGCATCATGCTCATCCTGCTGTTTTCCGTGAACCTCGGCTGGCTGCCGTCAGGCGGCTACATTCCGTTCTTCGAGGATCCCCTGGGTAATCTGCGAACCATGCTCCTGCCCAGCGTCGTGCTGGGGACGGCCTCCGCGGCCATCATCATGCGCCATACTCGGAGTTCGATGCTGACGGTCCTGCGCCAGGACTTCGTCCGAACCGCGCGGGCCAAGGGGTTGAAAGAGCGGGTCGTCGTCATACGCCATGCCTTGCGCAACGGCTTGATCCCCGTCGTCACGCTCGCGACGCTGCAATTGGGACAACTCCTCTCCGGCGCGGTGCTGACCGAGCAGGTGTTTGGCATTCCGGGCTTCGGGAAGATGATCGTCGATGGCGTCTTCAGCCGGGACTACGCGGTGGTTCAAGCTGTCGTGATGTGCGCCGCGGCTTTCTTCCTGCTTCTGAGCCTCGCCGCCGATCTCGCCTATGCGGCGCTCAATCCGAGAATCCGGTCGTGAGCGATCCGCTGTCGGTCGCAACCGAACTGCCGAAGAGCCCAGGCTTCCTCGATCCCCGGACAGCGGCGGGACGCCTGCTGCGCGAACCGAGCGCGCTCATCGGGGGATTCATCGTTCTCGCGTTCGTTGCGATCGCCGTCTTCGCGCCTTGGCTCGCGCCGTACGATCCGGGTGCATCGGATTGGATGGCGATCCGGCAGGGTCCTGATCTCTCCCACCTCTTCGGGACCGACGATCTCGGTCGCGATGTTCTTTCTCGGGTTATCTACGGAGCCCGCGCCTCGCTGACAGCCGGCTTCATTTCCGTCGTGATCGCGACCGTGATCGGTGTTCCACTCGGCATCGTGGCCGGGTATTTCGGCGGCATCACAGACACGGTCATTTCCCGCGTCACGGACGCCCTGCTGGCCTGTCCCTTCCTGGTGCTGGCGATTGCCCTGGCAGCATTTCTGGGCCCCAGCCTTGAGAACGCGATGATCGCCATCGGCGTCTCGGCCATGCCTGTTTTCATCAGGCTGACACGCGGCCAGACGCTGAGCGTTGCGGCTGAGGACTATATCAGCGCAGCGGTGTCGGTCGGCCTGCCGCACTCCAAGATCCTGCTTGCCTACATTCTTCCGAACGTCTTGCCGCCGATCATTGTGCAGGCAACGCTGACGACCGCAATCGCAGTGCTGGCCGAAGCCAGCCTTGCGTTCCTTGGCCTGGGCCAGCCGCCTCCGGCGCCCTCGTGGGGCAGCATGCTCGATTCCGCACGCCAGTTCCTGGTCGAAGCTCCGTGGATGGCGGTGTGGCCGGGGCTTGCCATCGTCGTGGTGGTGATTGGCTTCAACATGCTGGGCGATGCGCTCAATGACGCGCTCAACCCGAGGGACTGAAATCAATCAAGCGGCTCGTCCCGCGAGTTTGGGAGAAGACAGTGGATCATGCGCAGCTTCCGGTGCTTCGCATCGGCTTCATCGGATCGGGCTTCATGGCCCAATTCCATCTGCAGGCGCTCGCCGGCGTGCGCAACGTCGTCGTGACTGGCGTATACAGCCCGACACCGGAGCACCGGGAGCGGTTCGCGGCGAAAGTTCGCGAACTTGATCTTGGCGACTGCGTCGCCTACCCGAACCTTGAGGCCATGCTGCGGTCGGGCGAAGTCGATGCCGTGTGGATCGTCAATCCAAACGATCGCCGCCTCGAAGCCATGCGCGAAATCAATCGGATTGCCAAGGACGGGACCACGCCGCTGCGGGCGGTGGCGTGCGAGAAGCCACTCGCGCGCACGATGGCGGAAGCCCGGGAGATGCTGAGGCTCGTCGAAGATTGCGGCCTCCTTCACGGATATCTCGAGAATCAGATTTTCTCGACGGCGGTTCTGCGGGGCCGTGAAATCATCTGGCGACGCGCGGTGCCGGCGAGCGGGCGTCCCTACATCGCGCGGGCCGCCGAGGAGCACAGCGGGCCCCACGAGCCCTGGTTCTGGCAGGGCGAAAAGCAGGGTGGCGGTGTGCTCTCGGACATGATGTGCCACAGCGTCGAGGTCGCCCGGTTCATGCTGACCGCGCCCGGCGAGCGGCGCGACGCCCTCACTCTCGTCTCGGCGAACGCGACCGTCGCAAACCTCAAATGGACACGCGCGCCTTACGTCGAACGATTGAAGGCTGCAATGGGAGCGGGCGTTGACTACTCGCGTCGGCCTGCCGAGGATTTCGCACGTGGGCTCCTTACGCTGGAGGACCCGGACGGTAACCAGGTCATGATCGAGGCAACCACGTCGTGGGCTTATGTCGGCCCCGGCCTGCGCATCACCCTCGAACTGCTCGGGCCGGAGTACGCGATGGAATTCAGCTCGCTGAATACGGGTCTGAAAGTGTTCATGTCGCGCGCCGTGACCGGTAGCGCCGGTGAGGATCTCGTTGAAAAGCAGAACGCCGAGCAGGGCCTGATGCCGGTGCTCGACGACGAGCCAGGCATCTACGGCTACACGCTGGAGAACCGCCACTTTGTGGAGGCCTTCCGCAAGGGTACGATGCCCATGGAGACCTTCCACGACGGGCTGGAAGTCGTGCGCATGCTGATGGCGTTGTATCGCTCGGCGGAGCTTGGCCGAACCGTCCGCCTGGATGAGGGCGGCCTCGACGACTACGTGCCGCCAGTGGCAAGGGAAGGCTGAGCAAGCGGCATCGTCATGGCAACGACGGCGACCGACAGGGCAACAGGGCTTGGAATGAAACCCTTCTGCTACGCCCGCCAGACGTCCGGGCTAATATGATCCGCCCCGTCGTTTGGCTGTTTCGAGTATAGGAGAGCGCCCGCAGAGACTGGCGGACTGCCTCGTCTTGATGAAGCGAGAGGTGGTTACAAGTGGACGAGAGTGCCGGAACAGTTCAACGGAAGCTGGTTGCTATCCTTGCTGCGGACATTGCCGGATACTCAGGATTGATGGAATCCGATGAGGTTGGGACCGTTCACGCGCTCAATGCTCACCGCCAGATATTCGACGGACTTATCGCGCAGAACCGTGGGCGTATTGCCAACACGGCCGGAGATAGCATCCTGGCGGAGTTCCCGAGCGCCGTGGATGCGGTTCGCTGCGCTATAGAGGCCCAGCGTCAGCTTGTGTCCAACCTTGAAGGCGCAGGTCTCCAGTTCCGGATTGGCGTGCATGTCGGTGACGTGATCGTGCAGGGCGGCGATCTTCTCGGCGACGGCGTCAATCTGGCGGCTCGCCTTGAATTGATCGCCGATCCAGGCGGCATCTGCATCTCTGAAGTCACCTATGGCTATGTGAGGAAAGCTCTTCCGCTTTCCGTGATCGATCTGGGCATCCAGAACGTGAAAAATCTACGGGATCCCGTCCGGGTCTTCGCAGTTCAGACTGCCTCGTCCAAACCCTCGAAGCCGGTCCAGTCAGCTACGCTGCCCGTGCCCGACAAGCCGTCGATCGTGGTGCTGCCCTTCCAGAATCTGAGCGGCGCCCCGGACCAGGAATACTTTGCCGACGGAATAACCGAGGATCTTCTCACGGGGCTCTCCCGCATCCGCTGGATGTTCGTCATCGGCCGCAACTCAAGCTTCGCTTTCCGCGGAGCCGCCTTCGATATCAAGCGGATCGGAGCCCAGCTTGGCGTCCGCTATGCGCTGGAAGGGTCGGTCCGCAAAGCTGGCAATCGCATCCGGATCACGTCCCAGTTGATCGACACCAGCACGGCAACCCAACTGTGGGCGGATCGATTTGACGGTGAACTGACTGAAATCTTCGACCTCCAGGACGCGATCACCGAGTCCGTTGTCGCCGCGATCGAGCCAACGGTGCGACGTGCCGAGATCGACCGGGTGAAGCGGAAGCGGCCCGACGATCTGGGCGTGTATGACCTTTACCTGCGGGCCATCGCCCACATGTATGAGACCAGACCGGAAGGGCGGGAAGCTGCGCTCGGTTTTGTGACCCGCGCCCTCCAGATAGAGCCGTCCTTTGCGGAGGCCCATGGCGTTGCAGCATGGTGTTATTTCGCCAAGTCGCTCTGGGAGGGCAGCCTGCCTGCGCCCCACCGCGAAGCCATGCTGCGGCACGCTCGCGCGGTTCAGGAACTTCAATCCGAGGATGCCAGCACCCTCGCGCATGCGGCAATTGCCCTCGCGCTCGCAACTCGCGATTACAGCCTCGCCTTGGGCATGATCGACCGAGCCATAGCCATCAATCCGAGCTCGGCCCACGCCCATGGGCATGGCTCCGTGATCAGCACCTGGGCAGGCGAATATGACCGCAGCATCGAGTTGTCCGATCACGCGCTCCGGCTGTCGCCCTTCGACCCACTCAGTGTGATGCCGCTCGCGGGCCAGGCGGGTGCACGATTGATGAGAGGCGAGTTCGCCGAAGCACTGGCATTTGCGCGGAGGGGTCTGCAAATCTACCCCTCTCACACCCCGTCGACGTTGATCGCCATAGTGAGCTTGATGCTGCTCGGGAAGGCCGAAGAAGCTCGCGCCACAGCTGCGGACTTCATGCACATGTTTCCGAGCTACCGGATCATCCCCGGCGCACCTGTATTCGAGCATTTTACGGCACAGCTAAGCGGAGCCGGCCTTCCGGGTTGAAGGACATTCTGACAGGTCTCGATGCAAGGCGCATATCGCCGGCGCGCGCCTCATCCGTTCAGGCATTCCCTGTCGACCGACGACACTCGATCCAAGCCATCCTGTTAGTGGGAACAAAACCAGAAAGATGATTGAATGCCTTCGCTAGAGGGCTGATTTCGAACCCATGACTGGTACTTACCTGGACAAACTCAATCCGCGGCAGCGGATAGCCGTCGAGCATGGAAGCGCGGCGCCGGGGGAGGGGGCGCGGCCGCTTCTCGTCATTGCGGGGGCGGGCTCGGGCAAGACGAATACGCTGGCCCATCGTGTAGCCCACCTGATCGTCAATGGCGCGGACCCCAGGCGTATCCTGCTGATGACCTTCTCGCGGCGCGCCGCGCGGGAAATGACGCGCCGCGTGGAGCGTATCGCGCGATCCGTGATGGGCGAAAGCGCCGCAGTCATGACCGATGCGCTCACCTGGGCGGGTACGTTCCATGGCATCGGGGCGCGGCTGCTGCGGGAATACGCCGAGCAGGTCGGGCTCGATCCCGCTTTCACCATTCATGATCGTGAAGACTCCGCCGACCTGATGAATTTGGTCCGGCACGAATTGGGCTTCTCCAATACCGAGAGCCGGTTTCCGGCGAAAGCCACCTGCCTCGCGATCTACTCGCGCTGCATCAATGCGGAACTCGAGATCGAGGAGGTGCTTGGAACGTCCTTTCCATGGTGCTCGGGTTGGGCCGCCGAGCTGCGTGGTCTATTTGCCGCTTATGTCGAGACGAAGCAGCGCCAGAACGTGCTCGATTACGACGACCTGCTCCTGTACTGGGCGCAGGCGGCGATCGAACCCGATATCGCGGCCGACATGGGCGCGCGGTTCGACCATATCCTTGTCGACGAGTATCAGGATACGAACCGGCTCCAGTGCTCGATCCTGATGTCGTTGAAGCCGGATGGCCGCGGGCTCACCGTGGTCGGCGACGATGCGCAGTCGATCTATTCGTTCCGCGCCGCCGAGATCCGCAACATCCTGGATTTCCCCGGGAGGTTCAGTCCGCCCGCCGACATCGTCACGCTCGACCAGAACTACCGCTCCACCCAGCCGATCCTCGCGGCCGCGAACGGCGTGATCGGGCTGGCGGCCGAACGCTTCACCAAGGATCTTTGGACGGACAGGATTTCGATCGACCGCCCGAAGCTCGTCAGCGTACCCGATGAGACCGAGCAGGCGCGCTACATCGTCGAGCGCGTGTTGGAGAACCGGGAAGGCGGGTCCGCGCTGAAGGAGCAGGCGATCCTGTTCCGCACGTCGCACCATAGTGGACCGCTGGAGCTGGAGCTGACCCGCCGCAACATCCCCTTCGTCAAGTTTGGCGGCCTGAAGTTCCTTGACGCCTCGCACGTCAAGGACCTGCTGGCGCTGCTTCGCTTCGTCGAGAATCCGCGCGACCGCGTGGCTGGATTCCGCGTGCTCCAACTTTTGCCCGGCGTCGGGCCAAGTTCCGCCCAGCGCGTGCTGGACCACATGGTCGAGGCGGCCGATCCGGTCGCGTCGATCGCGAGCGCACCTGCGCCTGTGCGGGCGGGCGCCGATTGGGCGCCGTTCGTCGAGACCGTGATGTCCCTGCGGAGCGGACGCGCTGGTTGGCCCGCCGAACTGGAGAAGGCGCGGCTCTGGTACGAGCCCCATCTCGACCGGATCCACGAGGATGCGCCGACGCGCCGGGCCGACCTGATCCAGCTCGAACAGATCGCGTCGGGCTATTCGTCCCGCGACGCATTCCTGACGGAGCTGACGCTCGATCCTCCCGATGCCACGAGCGACCAGGCCGGCGTGCCGCACCGCGACGAAGATTACCTGATCCTCTCGACGATTCATTCCGCGAAGGGCCAGGAATGGAAGTCGGTGTTCGTGCTCAACAGCGTGGACGGCTGCATGCCATCCGATCTGGCGACCGGATCATCGGCCGAGATCGAGGAGGAACGGCGGCTGCTCTACGTGGCCATGACGCGCGCCAGGGACGACCTGCACCTCGTCGTGCCCCAGCGCTTCTACACCTACGGCCAGAACGCCCGGGGCGATCGGCATGTCTATGCCTCCCGCACGCGCTTCATTCCGGATCAATTGCTGGTCCTGTTCGAGCGGACGGCCTGGCCAGTGGTTGCCGCAGGGAGCGGAGCGCGAAGCGCCAGCCCGGTGCGGATCGACCTGAAAGCCCGCACCCGTGCGCGCTGGGGATAGCCAGCCTCGATCAGGCGGCTCGGTGGGCCGGCACATCGTAATTGGGACCAACCCGAAAGAGCGTCAGGCTGGTTTGCATTTGCTGAAATGCGCGCCCGGCTGCACACTTTCGAGCTGGCCGGGCTTTGCCCGCTGTGGACGCCCGGTCTGTCCGACAACACCATCGGAGGTTCCGGCGTGAACGCACCCACCGCAATCGTGGACATCTCACCGCGCCTCTTCAAAGTCCCGCTCGATGAAGTTCTCGTCGATGCCAAGCACGGGGACCATTCGCATTTCGAGCTGGTCACCGTGACCGTACGGCTCTCCGATGGCCAGGAAGGAACCGGCTACACCTACACCGGCGGAAAGGGAGGGGAAGCTATTCTCGCCATGATCCGGCATGACCTCGCGCCGTTCCTGATGGGGAGGGATGCCGCGCCCATACCGGAACTCTACGATGCGATGCAATGGCACATCCACTATGTCGGGCGAGGCGGAATCGCGTCGTTCGCCATCTCCGCCGTCGACATCGCGCTCTGGGACCTGAAGGGCAAGCGCGAGGGGCTTCCGCTTTGGAAGATGGCTGGCGGCGCGGGGCGGACGGCCAAGGCGTATCGCGGTGGCATCGACCTGAATTTCCCGCTCGAAAAGCTCGTCGACCGGGTTGGCGGGTACGTGGATGCCGGCTTCAACGCCGTGAAGATCAAGGTGGGCCTGCCGGACCTCGCCGACGACGTTGCCCGGGTCCGGTCCATACGCGACCGCATCGGCCCTGCCACGACCTTCATGGTCGACGCCAATTATGCGCTCGACGTCGACCAGGCGATCGCCGCGGCGAACGCCTTCAAACCCTTCGATCTCCTCTGGTTCGAGGAGCCGATCATCCCCGACGATTATCGGGGTTATGCGCGGATCGCAGCGGAAACCGGCATGCCCCTGGCCATGGGCGAGAACCTTCACACCATCCACGAATTCGAAATGGCCTGCGAACTCGCAGCCCTGTCCTACCTCCAGCCGGACGGGTCGAACTGCGGCGGGATCACGGGTTGGATGCAGGCAGCCGCCGTCGGGCGTGCGCACGGCATCCCGGTCTGCAGCCACGGGATGCAGGAGCTTCACGTCAGCCTCGTCGCGGGGCGACCCGGTGACGGCTGGATCGAGGTTCACAGCTTCCCGATCGACCGCTACACGCTTCGGCCGCTCGTCATGGAGAATGGCCTGGCTGTAGCACCTGACGCACCGGGAACCGGCGTCGAGTTCGACTGGGCGATGCTCGAGGATTTCCGTACGGGCTCCGGCCGCTGACTGCGTCCCGGCCGCTGTCTCGCGAGGATCGGCCCCGTCGAAGCAGCGCGGCTCCTCCCCCGGAACCTGCCCGTCGGGGCGAGCTATTTGTGCATCCGCGCCCGGCCGCCGCTTTGCTTAAGGTCAATGACGGCCTGATCGTACCGGCCCAAGCTGCCTGATGTTTCAGGGGGGATACATTCGATGAAGGCAAGCAATGGCCAGCGGTCCGGTGCGCGGGGTCGCACCAATGACGCCCGGCGGGCAGGTGGGGGGCGCGCGGCGCGGAAAGCCGTGGTCGAGGAGGCAAATGGGCAAACCGCGGACCTGAACCCTGATAAAATCAGGGCAGACGCGGTTCGCGATGCCGTCGACAGCCGCCAGATCGCTGGCGTCAGCGCAATCCAGGCGATCCTCTCGGGTCCCGGATTGCCGCTTTCGGAGAAGGCGGGAGCACTTCAGTCCGTGCTCGACGGAGCCGCACCTGATGACGTCGAGACGATCAACGCCGCGCTCGGCCGTCCGGCATCGGGCAAGCGCCTGCGCAGGACCAGCGACGAACTCGCCGCGGACTGGCGGGACGGCGGTTACCCGTTCAAGTACAAGATGCTGCGGCGCGACTACGAGGAACAGAAGTTCCTCCTGCAGGCGGAGCTCTTGAAGCTGCAGGGCTGGATCAAGGAATCGCGGCAGAGGCTCATCATTCTCTTCGAGGGCCGCGATGCCGCCGGCAAGGGCGGCGCGATCAAGCGGTTCATGGAGCACCTGAACCCGCGCGGCGCTCGCGTCGTGGCTCTGGAGAAGCCGAGCGAGATCGAGCGCGGACAATGGTATTTCCAGCGCTACACCCAGCATCTGCCCACCACCGGCGAGATCGTCCTCTTCGACCGAAGCTGGTACAATCGCGCCGGCGTCGAGCGGGTGATGGGCTTTTGCTCGGAGGCCGAATACGAAGAGTTCCTGCGCCAGGTTCCCGAGTTCGAGCGCAACCTCGTGCGAAGCGGCATCCACCTCGTGAAGTTCTGGTTCTCGGTCAGCCGCGAAGAGCAGCGGCGGCGCTTTCGCGAGAGGCAGGCCCACCCCCTGAAGCAGTGGAAGCTGTCGCCGGTCGACCTTGCGTCGCTCGACAAGTGGGAGGATTACACACGGGCCAAGGAGGCGATGTTCTTCCACACCGATACGGCCGACTGCCCGTGGACGGTGATCAAGTCCGACGACAAGAAGCGGGCGCGGATCAACGCCATGCGGGTGGTCCTGCATTCGCTGCCCTACGCAGGCAAGGACGTTGCCACGATCGGACGTGTCGATCCGCTTCTGGTCGGCCGAGCCGGCGTCGTCCACGAGCGGGGTGAACACGACCCGGCCTCAGGCCGCTACCGCGCCGGGCGGAGCGGCTGACGGGCCGGCGCGCAGCGCTTCGCGAAGCTGCCCGGCATGCGTGGAGGGTCATAGGCTCGCCAGGAATGTCGCGGCGCTGTCGGCGATGCGCTGCTGCTCCTCCGCAGTGAACTTGTCGTAGGTGCGGACCATCTGCGCCATTCGCGGATTGTGGCCGATCCTGTCGCGGTGCCGGGCGATGAAATCCCAATAGAGCGCGTTGAACGGACAGGCTTGCGGTCCCGTCCGCTGCTTCACGTCGTAGCGGCACGACCCGCAATAGTTGGACATCCTGGTCGATATAGGCGCCGCTCGCCGCATAGGGCTTCGAGGCGAGCAGGCCGCCATCGGCGAACTGGCTCATGCCCACCGTGTTGGGCAGTTCCACCCATTCATAGGCGTCGGCATAGACGCTGAGATACCATTCGTGGAGTGCGTGCGGATCGACGCCGGCCAGCATGGCGAAATTGCCCGTCACCATCAGCCGCTGGATGTGGTGGGCGTAGGCCTGCTCCCTGGTCTGCGACACCGCCGCCCTGACGCATGCCATCCCGGTCTCGGCCGTCCAGTAGAAATCGGGCAGGGGCCGCGTGTGGCCGAAGAAATTGCTCCGCTCATAGCCGGGCATCTTCAGCCAGTAGATGCCGCGGACATATTCGCGCCAGCCGATGATCTGGCGGATGAAGCCCTCCGCTGCGTTCAGCGGCGCCTTGCCGGCGCGGTAGGCCTTCTCGATCTCGCGGCAGACGCGCAGCGGGTCGAGCAGCCCGCAATTGAGATATTGCGCGATGACGGCGTGATACAGGAACGGCTCGCCCGCCAGCATCGCGTCCTGGTAGTCGCCGAAGCGGGGCAGGGCCTGCTCGACGAATTCCGCGAAGGCGGCCTCGGCGTCGGCGCGGGTGACGGCGAACCAGAACGGCGCGAGATCGCCGAAGTGATTGCCGAACCTGGCCTCGACCAGCTCCAGCACCTCCCGGGTGATGGCGTCGGGCGGACAGGCTTTTGGGCGCGGCATGAACAGATCGATTTCGGCCGGCTTCCGGTTCTCCGCATCGAAATTCCACTGGCCTCCGGCCGGCTTGTCGCCGTCCATCAGCAGGCCGGTCTGCCGGCGCATGTCGCGGTAGAAATATTCCATGCGCAACTGCTTGCGGCCCGCCGCCCAGGTCTTGAACGCCGCGGGCGAGCACAGGAACCGGTCGTCGGGGAGGATGTCGACCGGAATTGAAAACCGCGCCCGCCAGCTCTCCAGCATCTGCAGGACGCGCCATTCGCCGGCTTCGGTCACGACGATGCGCTCGGGCGAATGCCCGGCGACGGCATCCTCCAGTTGCGCGGTGAAGCTGCCCCGGTTTTCGGGCGCGTCCAGCTTCACGTAGTCGACGGTCCAGCCCGCGGCCGCTGCAGCTCCCCGGCGAAATGGCGCATGGCGGAGAACAGGAACGCGATCTTCTTCTTGTGATGGCGCACATAGGTCGCCTCGTCGTGAAGCTCGGCCATCAGCACCCGGTCGCGCGCCGGATCTCCGGCGGCGAGGCTCGACAGACCCGGCGTCAACTGATCGCCGAGGACGAGGATCAGGTTGCGAACGCTCGCCATCGGCAGTCCCTGCTTTCTGGACAGCCGGGCGTGAGCCGCAGGCTGCTTCGTGTCTCGTCGCCATCTGATGGCGAACCGGCGACCTGGCTGAGGCCGTCCGCCGCCGCCCACAGCCAGTGTCATGGGCAGCACGTTGGAACAACCCGGCGAATTGCCACGCGTCCCGGCGGTCGATGCTTATCTGCCCTCTCTCCGTCATTCACCCTCTCTCAGTCACCCTCCCTCTCTCCGTCATAACGGGCTCCGCCCCCCTCACCCCCTCATCCTTCTAAGTTCGGACCACCGCAATCTGCTATAAGGAGGGCGGCGGAGGCGGAAGGGATTCCGGCTCATCCCAGGGCAAAGCCCGATCCTCAGCTCGGACACCCTTCCGTCGTTCCATCGAACCCGAACAGTCGAGCGGGCCGCCGTCTTCGGATGAGCCCGATTGAGGAAGGACGGGACGAGATGGAAGCCTTGAACGTTGGAATTGATTTGTCGAAGGACAGCCTGGACGTGGCGGTGCTTCCGACGGGTGAAGCGTTTTCGGTGCCGCGGTCGTCAGCGGGGGTTCAGGCGCTGGTTGAGCGTCTTGGCCCCTTGAATGCCGAGCGCATCGGCATTGAAGCCACGGGCGGTTTCGAGACGATCGTCGCGGCGGGTCTGCAGGCGGCTCAACTGCCTGTCGTGGTTCTCAATCCGGCTCATGTGCGTGATTTCGCCAAGGCCCTGGGTCAACGCGCCAAGACGGACCGGCTGGATGCGCTGGTGATCGCGCGCTTCGTGGAGGCGGTCAAGCCGGAGGTCCGGCTGCTGCCTGACGAGCAGACCCGCGAACTCGCCGACCTGGTGTCGCGTCGCCGCCAGATCGTGGAGATGATGGCGGCCGAGAAGCAGCGGCTGGGCCGAACGACGCAAAAGCGCTTGCGCAAGAGCATCGAGCGTCTGGTGGCGGCGTTGCAGAAGGAACTCTCCGAGGTCGAAACGGATATCGACGACGCCGTGAGGGGCTCGCCAACCTGGCGCGAGAGGGAGAAACTTCTCAAGACGGTGCCGGGCATCGGGCCCACGACGGCGCGCGTGCTGTTGTCCGAGATGCCCGAACTCGGCAGCCTCGACCGCCGCCGCGTCGCGGCGCTGGCCGGCCTGGCTCCCTGGGTGCGCGAATCCGGCCAGTGGAAAGGCAGGAGCAAGATCGGTGGCGGCCGGGCTACCTGCCGCGCCGTCCTCTTCACCAGCGCCCTGACCGCAACCCGAGGCACATCGCCCTTCAAGGCCTACTACGACCGTCTTGTCGCCGCCGGCAAGCCCAAAATGGTCGCCCTCATCGCCGTCGCGAGGAAAATCCTCACCATCGCCAACGCCATCGTCAGGGACCAAAAACCATGGCAACCCGCTTGACCGCGAACACAGTCGCTGAGGAGCAGACCCGCCTGGGTCTGCGTCTCGAAGGACGAGGGCGGCGATGGCCGCGATGGTTCAGCCCCTGCAACCCTCGTCCTCTGCCCTCTTTCCGTCATCCCGGGCCCCGACCCGGGATCAATGCTCCCAACCACCGCGCCTGGATCCCGGCTCTGCGCTGCGCTCCGGCCGGGATGACGGAGGGGGTAGGGCGACGCTCCTCCCCCCAACAGCTTTCGTCCCGCCACCCTGGAGGGTGCGGGGCTTGGCCTTGGAAGTCCTGCGATCCCTGATGGAAGGGCGGCGCGGAACGGCCTGGTCTCCCGATCCCTTCGCTCGCGCGGAGGATTAGGAAATGTTTCTTCAGCGTCAGGCCGGGGTGCCCGGCCGTTCCGCGCACGGTGTTGGAGGCTTGCTTCGCAGGATCCCGGGGGGCAGACACTCACCCCGTTTGGTCCGATAGCCGCGCGGCCCTGGCCGGCCCGTAACCGCCTTCCGGGTTTTCACGCCCGGTCAGGCGGCAAGGGGCCGCAAATGGAACCGAACAGCCCGGGTTGCTGACCGACTGCCGGCCGGCCAAACCCTGCGACTTGGGCCGCCGCACGAGCGAGGGAGCGTGACTCCCCTCCTCCCGCCGGCCACCGTCCCCCACCCGCATCAGCACGCTGCAGACGCCCCTTCCCCGGGTGGAGACAGGACGTATATAGGCATATTGTCCTGCTGATGTCAAGCGGGGTGTGGCGGGGAGAGCGCCTCAATTTGATTAAGTCCGAGTGCGTGGCCGCTCAATGCACACGCACTGCCCCTCACCCAACCACCTTGCTCATATACACCGCGATCCCGCCACGAAACGGCTCGCGGCGGTCGGTGCGGTAGCCGGATCTCGTGTAGAGGGCGATGTTGGATTCGAAGGCTCCGTTGGTGACGAGGCGGAGTTCGGGGCGGGCGGAGGCGGCGGCGTGGTGTTCGGCCTGGGCGAGGAGGCGGCGGCCGTGGCCCTGGCCCTGGCATTCGGGGTGGACGGCGACATTCTCGATCCAGAGATGATCGGGGTGCAGGATCGTCTCGATGAGCCCGACCAGCCGGCCATCGGCATGGAGCAGGTCGAACTGGTGCTCGGCGACGGCGCGGTCGTAATCGGCCTGCATGGGCATCGGCTCGCGGCCGATGAGGGGAACCCACTTGGCATAGGCGGCGCGGACGAGATCGCGGATGGCGGGGGCGTCCTGCGCGAGCGCGGGGCGGAATTCGATCACGGGGGCGCGCGGGTGCGGGGGCGACGTCACGGGATCAAGGCGGGGCAGGGGGTGCTCATCGCCTGATTGGGACGTAGCCGGACGCGGGCGTCAAGCGGCGTGGGCGTGCCGGGGCAGCGGCTGCCGCGTCTCGTCCTTCTCCCTCCGGGAGAAGGTGCCCCGAAGGGGCGGATGAGGGTGTCGCCGGCCGAAATCAGGATCGAGATTTGGCCAGCGCCCGGCATCGCGGCCCCTCATCCGTCGGCTTCGCCGCCACCTTCTCCCGTGGGGAGAAGGAGGACGCGCGTTGCATTGCGATGATGCGCCCTTCCGCTCCGGGAGCCTTGCAGCGGCGCGCCGGGGCAGTCGCCGATAAGGCTCTGGATGCGTCAGGGCATTGGTCGGCAGCGCCTGGCATCGCGGCCCTCATCCGTCGGCTTCGCCGCCACCTTCTCCCGTGGGGAGAAGGAGGACGCGCCTTGCCTTTTGGGGAGATTCTCCTCCCGGGAGTAGGGAATGCTCCTCCGCCCCGCTCCTCGCTATCGCCACCGCAAACTCAGCCCTTTCATCCCATCCTGCGCCGCGTCTCGTCCTTCTCCCTCCGGGAGAAGGTGCCCCGAAGGGGCGGATGAGGGTGTCGCCGGCCGAAATCAGGATCGAGATTTGGCCAGCGCCCGGCATCGCGGCCCCTCATCCGTCGGCTTCGCCGCCACCTTCTCCCGGGGGAGAAGGACGACGCGCCTTACCTTGCGGGCGCCTTTTCCAAGGGGAGAAGGAAGGCGCGCCTTGCCTTGCAGTGATGCGCCTTTCCTCCCCGGAAACCCTGACGCCGCGAGGCCCGGACCGGCCGCAAGGTAGGCTCCGAAAAGGGGAATTCCGCGCCGGCTAACGATGCTCCTAAACGCTCCGTTAACCTTAACCGGTTGTTATGCGGGAAGGCGGAACAGCCGCAGCCGCGGGTGGGCTGCGTCCATTGACGACCATAATATCCCATGCTATCCCAAATCATCCCGTTTCCAGTAACGAGTAGCGGACACGCCGGAGCGATGGCGCAGCCTGTGGTTGCGTTGGCCGGCGAGGGCTGCCGCGCGGCTGGAACGGGAGGGCCGGTTGCGGGGCCTGTCGCGTGTGTTGCGGCGGGCGTGTTGGGGGCGTCGTTCAGTACCGATGGATCGGTTCGTCTCCAGCTTCACCAACCGGCTGGACGCCAAGGGTCGCGTGTCGATCCCGGCGTCCTTCCGGGCGGTGCTGGCGCGGGACGGGTTCGAGGGGCTCTATGTCCATCCCTCGCTGGAAGCCGCAGGCGCTCGATGCGGGCGGCAACGGCCTGCTGGCGGAGATCGACAGCCTGATCGACGCAGCTGCCGCCGTTCTCGGACGAGCGGGATCATTTCTCGACGGCGCTCTACGGCATCAGCGAGGTGCTGAAGGTGGATCCGGAGGGCCGCGTCGGCCTGACGGAGACGCTGAAGGCCCATGCGGGGATCACGGACGCGGTGACCTTCGTGGGACTGGGGCACAAGTTCCAGATCTGGGAGCCCTCCGCCTTCCAACGTCATCTCGACGAGGCCAGGCGAAAGGTGAGGGATCTCAAGAAGGAGCTCGGCGCGCTCGCGCGGCCGGGCCCCACTCCCGGAGCGCGGGAACGATGACGGGTCGCGGCGATCGGACCACCGACGCCGCTGGCGGACCGGCCCGTCACGTTCCCGTGCTGCTGCGGGAGGTCGCTCGACGCGCTCGCGATCCACGGCCCGGCGGCGTCTATTGCGACGGCACCTTCGGCGCCGGCGGCTACACGCGCGCCATCCTCGACGCCGCGCCCGACGTGCGCGTCGCTCGCGCATCGACCGCGATCCCGACGGCCATCGCCGGCGGGCTACGGCCTCGTGGCGGAATGCGGCGGGCGGCTGACGCTGGTCGCAGGGCCGCTTCGGCGATCTCGACGAGCATCGCGCGCGACGCCGGGCTTCGACGCCGCTCGACGGCGTCGTGCTCGATATCGGCGTCTCCTCCATGCAGATCGACGACCCGGAGCGCGGCTTCTCCTTCCGCTTCGACGGCCCGCTCGACATGCGCATGGAGCAGGCAGGGCGAGAGCGCCGCCGATCTCGTCAACGCGCATGGACGAGGGCGCGCTGGCCGACCTCATCTACCTCTATGGCGAGGAGCGCCGCTCGCGCGCCGTGGCGCGCGGCCATCGTCGCCGCGCGCAAGCGCGAGCGCCGATCACCACGACGAAGCGGCTCGCCGACATCGTCGCCTCCGTGGTGCGCGCCGCGCAAGGACGACATCCATCCCGCGACGCGCACCTTCCAGGCGCTGCGCATCGCCGTGAACGACGAACTCGGCGAGCTCGAGCGCGCGCTGGAGGCGGCGGAGCGCGCGCTGGCGCCGGGCGGGCGGCTCGTCGTCGTCACCTTCCATTCGCTGGAGGACCGGATCGTGAAGCGCTTCCTGCACGGAGCGCACCGGCCGCGAGGCCGCGCCCTCCCGCCACGCGCCGGCCGTCGCCGCGCGGCCGAGCCGACCTTCGACGCTGGTCGTCGCGCAAGCCCGTCGTCGCCGGGGACGCGGAGCTCGCGCCAATCCGCGGGCCCGCTCGGCCAAGCTGCGCGTCGCCGAGCGGACGCGGCACCGGCGCCGGGCCCGCCGGCGCGGCGGCCGAGAGGGAGGCGGCGCTGATGCGCCGGTTCCTCCACATCGTGGCCATCCTCGCCCTGATCGGCTCGGCGCTCTACGCCTACCGGATCAAGTACGACACGCATCTATCTGGCCGAGCAGGTGGCCAAGCTGCAACGGCCAGATCGCGCGCGAGAAGGAGGCGATCGCGGTGCTGCGGGCCGAGTGGCAGCTCGTCAACCGCCCGGACCGCATCCAGGCGCTGGCCGACAAGCATCTGCCGACCTGCGCCCGGCGTCGATCAACCAGATCGTGCGCTGGCAGGACATCCCGCATGCGCCCGGCGCCCGTCGGACAGCATCGGCGCAGAAGCTCGAGGCGCTCGGCCTCGCCGCGCCCACCAACACGCCCGTCCGGCAAGGCCGGCGACGCCCGCACGACCGCCCACCAGCCGCAACCCGCGAGCCGCAAGCCGTGAGCGACCGGCATGACCGCAGACGACCCACGAGCCGCGCCCGGCGATGCCGCCAGCGACCCGCGCGCTCGCGAGTCCCGGCCGACGGCGCGCCGCGGAGCGGCCGGCGCAGGCCGCAGCCGCGCCGGTCGCGGATCTGGCGGCTGGTCTCCGACCTGTTCCGCATGCGGCTCGACAAGAGCGGGCACCGCGTCTTCCTCGTGGCGGCGGGCTTCGCCGTGCCTCTACGTCGTCATCGGCGGCGCGGCTGGTGCAGCTCGGCCTGCGCCCCGATCCGCCGACCGCCTACCGGCGCGCGGCGGCCGAGATCTCCGGCGCGCGGCCCGACATCGTCGACCGCAACGGCGAGATCCTCGCCACCGACGTGAAGACCGTCTCGGTGTTCGCCGAGCCGCGCCGCATCGTCGACAAGGACGAGGCGGTCGAGCTGCTGACGGCGGTGCTGCCCGACCTCGACGCGCGCGAGCTGCGCGAGAAGCTCGGCCCGAAGCGCGGCTTCGTCTGGGTCAAGCGCGAGATCACGCCCAAGCAGCAGCAGGAGGTCTACCGCCTCGGCCTGCCCGGCGTCGGCTTCATGCCCGAGAACAAGCGCGTCTATCCCAACGGGCCCGTCGTCTCGCACGTGCTCGGCTTCACCAACCTCGACAACCAGGGCATCGCCGGGATCGAGAAGTACATCGACGGCCAGGGCCTCGCCGCCCTCAACATGGCCGGCTTGACGACCGACCCGGCCGACCTGAAGCCGGTGCAGCTCTCCATCGACCTGCGCGTCCAGCACGCGCTGCGCGACGAGCTCGTGAAGGGCATGGAGAAGTACAAGGCCAAGGCCGCCGGCCGGCCTCATCCTCGACGTCAACACGGGCGAAGTGATCGCGCTCGTCTCGCTGCCCGACTACGACCCCAACAACCCGGCCGATGCGCTCGATCCCAACCGCATCAACCGCATGGCCGTCGGCGTCTACGAGATGGGCTCGACCTTCAAGGCGCTGACCACGGCGATGGCGCTCGACTCCGGCAAGGTCAACATCAATTCGAGCTTCGACACGCGCGGCGTGCTGCGCTTCGGCCGCTTCACGATCCACGACTACCACGCCACCAACCGCGTGCTGACCGTGCCGGAGATCTTCATCCACTCCTCCAACATCGGCTCGGCGCGCATGGCGCTGGCCGTCGGCGTGGAGGGCCACAAGGCCTTCCTGAAGAAGATGGGCCAGCTCGACCGCATGCGCACGGAGCTGCCGGAGAGCGCCGAGCCGATCGTGCCGGCGCAGTGGGGCGAGCTGAACACCATCACCATCGCCTTCGGCCACGGCGTCGCCGTGGCGCCGCTGCAGGCGTCCGCCGCCGTGGGCGCGCTGGTCAACGGCGGCAACTGGATCACGCCGACCTTCCTGAAGCGCGACGTCGCGAGGACGGCGATGGCCGCGGCGCCATCGCGTGATCAAGCCGGAGACCAGCGAGGCGCTGCGCTACGTCATGCGGCTCAACGCCGAGAAGGGCTCGGCCGCCAAGGCCGCGGTCCCCGGCTACTTCGTCGGCGGCAAGACCGGCACGGCCGAGAAGGTCGATCGGCGGCCGCTACTCGAAGAACCGCCTGTTCACGACCTTCATGGCCATCGCGCCGGCGGACAAGCCGAAATACCTGTTCGTGACGCTCTACGACGAGCCGCAGGGCCTGCCGGAGACCTTCGGCTTCGCCACGGCGGCCTGGAACGCCGGCGCCACGACCGGCAAGATCATCGAGCGCGTCGCGCCGCTGCTCGGGCCTGCCGCCGCGCTTCGAGCCGCCACGGTCGCCGTTCCCGGTCATGGCCCGCCTGGGCGCATGGGGCACGCGATGAGACTGGCGCGATCATCCTCGCGGATCTTCGCCGGCAGCAGCCGGCGCCGGACGCCGGATCCCGGTGTCACGGGCGTCACGGCCGACAGCCGCGCGGTCGCGCCGGGCTGCGTGTTCTTCGCCGTTCCCGGGACGCAAGGCCGACGGCCTGGCCTTCGCCGCGCGGCGCGCCGCGGCGGGCGCGGTCGCGGTGGTGGCGGAGGCGCGCGCGTCCCGCGCGACCTGCCGACCGCGCCGCCTATCGTCCGCGTGCCCGATGTCCGGCGCGCGCTGGCGCTCGCGGCGGCGGCGCGCTGCATCCGCGGCCAGCCCGGCGACCATCGTCGCCGTCACCGGCACCAGCGGCAAGACCTCGGTCGCCGAGTTCACCCGCCAGATCCTCGCGGCGTGCGGCCGGCAGGCGGCGAGCCTCGGCACCATCGGCGTCGTCGCGCCGTCGGGCGCCGTCTACGGCTCGCTGACGACGCCCGACCCGGTGACGCTGCACGAGACGCTCGACCGACCTCGCCGCGCGAGGGCGTCACGCATCTCGCGATGGAGGCGTCCTCGCACGGCCTCGACCAGCGCCGCCTCGACGGCGTGCGGCTGACGGCGGCGCGGCTTCACCAATCTCGGCCGCGACCACCTCGACTACCATCCCGACGATCGAGGACTATCTCGCGGCCAAGCTGCGGCTGTTCGACACGCTGCTGCCCGACGGAGCGGCACGGCGGTGGTCAACGCCGACGGCGAGCACGCCGCCGACGGTCGTCGACGGCGGCGCAGGCGCGCGGCCTGCGCACGATGACCGTCGGACGGGCGGGCAAGCACCTGCGCCTCGCCTCGCTGGCGCGCGACGGCTTCGGCCAGGCGCATGATCGTGGAGGCGCGACGGCCGCCGCTTCGACGTGCACCTGCCGCTGGCCGGCGACTTCCAGGCCTCCAACGCGCTGGTCGCCGCGGGGCTCGCGATCGCCGGCGGGCGAGGACGATGTCGCGCGTGCTGGCCGTCGCTGCCCGAGCTGACGCGGCGTGAAGGGCCGGCTGGAGCGCGTCGGCGAGCGTCAACGGCGCGCATGGTCGTCGTCGACTATGCCCACAAGCCCGACGCGCTGGCGCATGTGCTCGACACGCTGCGGCCCTATGCCACCGGGCAGGCTCGTCTGCGTGTTCGGCTGCGGCGGCGACCGCGACCGCGGCAAGCGGCCCGTGATGGGCGCCATCGCCGCCGAGAAGGCCGACGTCGTCATCGTCACCGACGACAATCCGCGCTCCGAGGACGCCGGCCGCGATCCGCGCCGCGATCCTGGCCGCCGCGCCGGGCGCGCGCGAGATCGGCGACCGGGGCGAGGCCATCCGCACGGCCGTGCGCGATGCTGAAGCCGGGCGACGTGCTGGTCGTCGCCGGCAAGGGCCACGAGACGGGCCAGATCGTCGGCGACCGGGTCCTGCCGTTCTCCGACCACGAGGCGCGTGGCGCTGCGGCCGCTGGGCGCCGGCAGACTGCGCGCAGGTGACGGATGACCACTGAGCGCCTGCGAGCGTCCGACGATGGCATCGCTCTGGACGCGCACGACCGTCTCGCCGCGATGGCGCGCGCTCGCGGTCGGCGCGCTGCCGGCGCCGGTCAACGGCGTCTCCATCGACACGCGCACGCTGCGAGCCGGGCGACCTCTTCTTCGCCATCAAGGGCGACGCGCGGGACGGGCACGACTTCGTCGCCGCCGCGCTCGGCGAAGGGCGCCGCCGCCGCCGTGGTCGCGCACGATCGCGCGGCCGAGTTCGACGGGCAGGGCTGCCTGCTCGCCGTTCCCGACGTGCTCGACGCCATGGTCGCGCTGGGGCTGCGCCGCGCGCGGCGCGCACGCACGGCCCGCATCGTCGGCCGTCACCGGCTCCGTCGGCAAGACCGGCACCAAGGAAGCGCTGCGCACGGTGCTGGCGCGCCAGGGCGCCGACCCATGCGTCGGCCGCCTCCTACAACAACCACTGGGGCGTGCCGCTGACGCTGGCGCGCATGCCGGCGACGCCGCTTCGGCGTCTTCGAGATCGGCATGAACCACGCCGGCGAGATCGCGCCGCTGACGCGGCATGGTGCGCCCGCACGTCGCGGCTGATCACCACGGTCGAGCCGGTGCATCTGGAGAACCTCGGCTCGATCGAGGCCATCGCCGACGCCAAGGCGCGAGATCTTCGCCGGCCTCGAGCCCGGCGGCACCGCCGTCGATCAACCGCGACAACCCGCAGTTACGAGCGGCTGCTGCGGCCACGCGCAAGGCGTCGCGCGCCGGGCGCATCGTCACCTTCGGCGAGCACGCGGACGCCGACGTCCGCATGACGCGGCTGATCGCTCAAGCCTGACATGTCGCATCGTCGAGGCGATGGTCCACGGCATGCCCGTGACCTACCGCCTCGGCAGCCCCGGCCGGCACGTCGCCATGAACAGCCTCGTGCGTCCTGGCCGTCGTGCGAGGCGCTCGGCGCGCGACCTGACGCTCGCCGCGCTGGCGCTTGCCGATGTGACGCCGCCGTCCGGCCGCGGCGAGCAGCTCCGCCTCGTCGGCGCCGGGCGGCGACGATCGCGCTCTTCGACGAGAGCTACAACGCCAATCCGGCCTCGATGCGGGCGGCGCTTCGACGTCCTCGGCCAGGCCCCGGTCGGGCTGCGCGGCCGGCGCATCGCCGTGCTCGGCGACATGCTGGAGCTCGGGCCGGATGGGCCGGCGCTGCATGCCGGCGCTCGCCGAGCGCCATCGAAGAGCATGGCATCGACCTCGTCTTCGCCGCCGGGCCGCTGATGAAGCAGCCTCTGGCAGGCGCTGCCGCTCGAGCAGCGCGGCGCCTGGGCCCCGAGCGCGGCCGAACTCGAACCGCCGTGCTCGCGCGCGCTGCGCGCCGGCGACGTCGTCACCGTCAAGGGCTCGAACGGCAGCCGCACGGGCAGCATCGTCGCCGCGCTGAAAGCCCGCTTCGCGCCCCCGCCGGCCGTGAGAGCCGCAGGACCGTCACCGATGCTCTACTGGCTCGCCGACTTCTCCGCCGCCGTTCAGCTTCCTGAACGTCTTCCGCTACATCACCTTCCGCACCGGCGGCGCGACGGCGACGGCGCTGTTCTTCGTGTTCTTCTTCGGCCCGCGCATCATCGCCAGCCTGCGCATCAAGCAGGGCAAGGGCCAGCCGATCCGCGACGGACGGGCCGCAGTCCCATCTCTGACAAGAAGGGCACGCCCACCATGGGCGGGCTGATGATCCTGTCCGGGCTCATCGTCTCGACGCTGCTGTGGGCGAACCTGCAGCAACCCCTATGTCTGGGTCGTGCTGCTGGTCACGCTCGGCTTCGGCGCGATCGGCTTCTACGACGACTACCTGAAGGTGACGAAGCAGACGCCACAAGGGCTTCTCCGGCAAGGTCGCGCCTGCTGATCGAGGCGCTGATCGCCGGCGTCGCCTGCTATCGTCGCTTACGTCATGCCGTCGGCGCGCCGGCAGCCTCGCGACCTCGCGTCGCGCTGCCGTTCTTCAAGGACGTGCTGCTCGACCTCGGCATCTTCTTCGCCGTCTTCGGCGCGTTCGTCATCGTCGGCGCGGGCAATGCCGTGAACCTGACCGACGGCCTCGACGGCCTCGCCATCGTGCCGGTGATGATCGCGGCGCGCGACCTTCGGCTTCATCGCCTACCTCGTCGGGCAACGCGATCTTCGCCAACTATCTGCAGATCCACTTCGTGCCCGGCACCGGCGAACTCGCGGTGGTCTGCGGCGCGATGATCGGGGCGGGCCTCGGCTTCCTCTGGTTCAACGCGCCGCCGGCCCAGATCTTCATGGGCGACACCGGCTCGCTGGCGCTGGGCGGCACTGCTCGGCACCATCGCCGTCGCCACCAAGCACGAGATCGTGCTCGCCATCGTCGGCGGGCTGTTCGTGCTGGAGGCGCTGTCGGTGATCATCCAGGTCGCGTCCTTCAAGCTGACCGGCAAGCGCGTGTTCCGCATGGCGCCGATCCACCACCATTTCGAGCAGCTCGGCTGGTCGGAGCCGCAGGTCGTCGTCCGCTTCTGGATCATCGCCGTCGTGCTGGCCCTGGTCGGCCTCTCCACGCTGAAGCTGCGGTGAGGCGCGCATGACCCCCGTCACCTCCTTCGCCGGCCGCGACGGTCGCGGTCTTCGGGCTCGGCGGGTCCGGGCTCGCGACCGCGCAGGCGCTCGTGGCGGGCGGCGCGCGCGTGGCGTGCTGGGACGACAGCGAGGCCTCGCGCGACAAGGCGCGCGGCGCGGGCTTCACGGTCGACGACCTCGCCACGCGCGGACTGGTCGCGCTTCGCCGCGCTCGTGCTGTCGCCCGGCGTGCCGCTGACCCATCCCGCGCCGCACTGGACGGTGGGCAAGGCGCGGCGAGCCGGCGTCGAGATCATCGGCGACATCGAGCTGTTCTGCCGCGAGCGCGCGGCGCTGTGCGCCGGGCGCGCCGTTCGTCGCCATCACCGGCACCAACGGCAAGTCGACGACGACGGCGCTGATCGCCCACATGCTGCAGCGCGGCGGGCCGCGACGTGCAGATGGGCGGCAATATCGGCACGGCCGATCCTGTCGCTGGAGCCGCCGTCGCCGAGCCGCGTCCACGTCGTCGAGTGCTCGTCCTTCCAGATCGACCTCGCGCCGTCGCTGGCGCCGACGCGTCGGCATCCTGCTCAACGTCACGCCCGACCATCTCGACCGGCACGGCACGATGGAGCACTACGCCGCCGTCAAGGAGCGGCTGGTCGCCGGCGGCCGACACGGCCGTCGTCGGCGTCGACGACGACTGGTGCCGCGCGATCGCCGACCGGCTGGCAGGCGGCAGGACGCACGCGTCGTCCGCATCTCCGTCGAGCGGCACGCTCGCCGACGGGCTTCTTCGCGCGACGGCACGCGCGTCGTGCTGGCGGCGCCGGCGGCAGCGAGACCGTCGTTCGACCTCGCCGGCATCGGCTCGCTGCGCGGCGCGCACAATGCGCAGAACGCCGCGGCGGCCATCGCCGCGGCGCGCGCGCTCGGCGTCGAGCCCGAGCGATCCGCGCGGGCCTCGCGAGCTTTCCCGGGCCTCGCCCACCGCATGGAGCAGGTCGGCCGCGATCGGCCGCGTGCTGTTCGTCAACGACAGCAAGGCGACCAACGCCGACGCCGCCGAGAAGGCGCTCGCCGCCTTCCCGGCGCGCATCCACTGGATCGTCGGCGGCATGCCGAAGGAAGGCGGCATCGCGCCGCTCGCGCCGCTCTTCGCGCGCGTCGCGCAAGGCCTACCTGATCGGCAGGCGAGCGACGCCTTCGCCGCGACGCTGGAGCGGCCGCGTGCCCTACGACGCGCTGCGGCACGCTGGCGCAGGCCGTGGCGAGGCCGCGGCGGCCGACGCCGCCGCGTCCGGCGGCGGCGGAGCCGGTCGTGCTGCTCTCGCCGGCCTGCGCCTCCTTCGACCAGTTCCGAACTTCGAGGTGCGCGGCGACGCATTTCCGCGACCTCGTCCTCGCGCTGCCCGGCATCGGCCAGTCGCGCACCGCATCCGGAAAGGCCTGAGCCATGGTCTCGCGCGTCGAACGCACGCCCTTCGCCGACTGGTGGTGGACGGTCGACCGCCTGCTGCTGGCCGCGCTCGTGGTCCTGATGGTGGCCGGCATCGTGCTCGGCATGGCCGGCAGCCCGCCGGTGGCCGAGCGCCTCGGCCTGCCGACCTTCCACTTCGTCAACCGGCAGGTCGTGTACCTCGTCCCGGCCGTGCTCGTGATGCTGGTGGTGAGCTTCTTCTCGCCGCGCCACGTCCGGCGCGCCGCGCTCGCTCGTCTATGTCGTCGGCATGGCGCTGGTCGTCGGCGACGCTGCTCTTCGGCGCGGAGGTCAAGGGCGCGCGGCGCTGGATCTCGCTCGCCGGCATCGCCGTCCAGCCGTCGGAGTTCGTGAAGCCGGCCTTCGTGGTCCTGGCCGCCTGGGCTTCTCGGAAGGCGGGCGGCGGCACCGACGTGCCGGGCAACATCATCGGCTTCGCTGCTGCTGTTCGCGACGATCGTCCCGCTGGTGCTGCAGCCCGACTTCGGCCAGACGATGCTGATCACGCATGGTCTGGTGCGGGCTCGTCTTCCTGGCCGGCCTGCACCTGTTCTGGGTGCTGGGCCTCGGCGGCCTCGGCGTGCTCGGGCTGTTCGCCGCCTACACGCTGCTGCCGCACGTCGCCGCGCGCATCGACCGCTTCCTCGACCCGCAGTCCGGCGACACCTTCCAGGTCGACACCGCCATCGAGAGCTTCGTGCAGGGCGGCTGGCTCGGGCAAGGGCCCGGGCGAGGGCACGGTGAAGCGCATCCTGCCCGACAGCCACACCGACTTCATCTTCGCCGTGACGGCGGAGGAGTTCGGCATCATCGTCTGCCTGCTGCTGCTCGTCGTGTTCATGCTCGTCGTGCTGCGCGGCCTCGTGCTGTCGCGGCGCAACGAGGAGCCGTTCTGCCGGCTCGCCGCCGCCGGCCTGGTGATGCTGTTCGGCCTGCAGTCGCGTCATCAACATGGCGGTCAACCTCCACCTGATGCCGGCCAAGGGCATGACGCTGCCGTTCATCTCCTATGGCGGCTCGTCGCTGATCTCGCTGGCGCTGGCCATGGGCTTCCTGCTCGCGGTGACGCGGCGGCGGCCGCGCTCGGAGTACTTCGACCGCATCGTCCGGCCGCGAGGCCGGGGGCGGGCGCGCGTGATGGCAGCGCGCGAGACCCGTCCTGCTCGCGGCCGGCGGCACCGGCGGCCATCTGTTTCCCGGCCGAGGCGCTGGCGACGGCGCTGGCGCGCGCGCGGCGTGCAGCGTGCATCTCGCCACCGACGAGCGCGCCACGCGCTACGGCGAGGCGTTTCCCGGCCGAGACGATCCACGAGATCCCGTCGGCGACGCCGAGCGGCCGCTCGCCGGTCGGCCATGGCCGCGCGCGGCGCTGAGCTGGCGCACGGGCGTCGCTGCGCGTCCTGGTCGCTGATCGGCCGCGTGAAGCCCGCCGCCGTCGTCGGCTTCGGCGGCTATCCGACGGTGCCGCCGGTGCTGGCCGCCGCGCTGCGCGGCATGCCGACCGTCATCCACGAGCAGAACGGCGTGCTCGGCCGCGCCAACCGCTTGCTCGCGCCGCGCGTCGCAGGCCATCGCCACCGGCTTTCCCGCGGTGCAGGGGCATCGCGCGCGCGGCTCGAGGCCAAGCTGCGTGCATGACCGGCAATCCGGTGCGCCCGCCGTGCTCGAGGCGGCGCGACATCCCGTTCGCGCCGCTCGCAGCCGGACGGCGTTCTCCGGCTCGTCGTGTTCGGCGGCAGCCAGGGCGCGCGGGTGATGAGCGACATCGTGCCGCCGGCGCTGTCGCAGCTGCTCGCCGGCCGAGCGCGCGCGCGCCTCGCCATCGTGCAGCAGGCGCGCGAGGAGGATCGCGGAGCGCGTGCGCGAGGCCTATGCCGGCCTCGGCGTCGCGGCCGAGGTCGCGCCCTTCTTCGCGCGACCTGCCGGCGCGCATCGCCGCCGCGCATCTCGTCGTCGCGCGCTCCGGCGCCTCGACCGTGGCGGAGCTCGCCGTCATCGGCCGGCCGTCGATCCTGGTGCCGCTGCCGCATCGCTCGACGGCGACCAGGCGGCCAACGCCGCGACGCTGGAAGCCATCGGCGCGGCGACCGTGATCCCCCAGGCTCGACTTCACGCCCGAGCGGCTCGCGGCCGAGCTGCGCGGCGCGGCTCGCCGATCCCGACAGGCTTGACGCCGCGCGGCGCAGGCCGCCAGACAGCGCCGGCATCCCCGATGCGCGCCGAGCGCCTGGCCGACGCTCGTGACTGCGGCGTCGCCGGGCCGATCCAGCCCGACGAGGAGACGGCCGCATGAAACTGCCCGAGCGAACTCGGCCCCATCCACTTCGTCGGCATCGGCGGCATCGGCATGTCCGGCATCGCCGAGGTGCTGCACAATCTCGGCTACACGGTGCAGGGCTCCGACGCGTCCGACAGCGCCAACGTCAAGCGGCTGCGCGACAAGGGCATCGCCGTGCTCCATCGGCCACGCCGCCGAGAACCTCGGCGAGGCCGCGGTGCGTCGTCGTCTCCACCGCGATCAGCCGCGACAATCCCGAGCTCGATGGCCGCGCGCGAGACGCCGCCTGCCGGTCGTGCGCCGCGCCGAGATGCTGGCCGAGCTGATGCGGCTGAAGCAGTGCGTCGCCATCGCCGGCACGCACGGCAAGACGACCACGACCTCGCTGGTCGCCACGCTGCTCGATGCCGGCGGCTTCGACCCCACCGTCATCAATGGCGGCATCATCAACGCCTATGGCACCAATGCGCGCCTGGGCGCGGGCGACTGGATGGTGGTGGAGGCCGACGAATGCGACGGCACCTTCCTGAAGCTGCCGGCCGACGTCGCCATCGTCACCAACATCGACCCCGAGCACCTCGACCACTTCAAGACCTTCGACGCCATCAAGGACGCGTTCCGCGCCTTCGTCGAGAACCTGCCGTTCTACGGCTTCGCGGTGATGTGCCTCGACCATCCCACGGTGCAGGAGCTCGTCGGCAAGATCGAGGACCGCCGGGTCATCACCTATGGCGAGAACCCGCAGGCCGACGTGCGGCTGATGGACGTCGACCTGACGGGCGGGCGCTCGCGCTTCCGCGTCGTGATCCGCGACCGCAAGACCGGGCACGCTCACCGGCATCGAGGAGCTCACGCTGCCGATGCCGGGCCACCACAACGCGCTGAACGCCACGGCGGCGATCGCGGTCGCCTACCAGCTCGGCATGCCGCTGGAGACGCATCCGCGAGGCGCTGAAGGGCTTCGGCGGCGTCAAGCGCCGCTTCACCCGCACCGGCGACTGGAACGGCGTCGCGATCTTCGACGACTACGGCCACCACCCGGTCGAGATCGCCGCCGTGCTGCGCGCGGCGCGGGCCTCGACGCCGGGGCAGGTGATCGCCATCGTGCAGCCGCACCGCTACACGCGCCTGGCCTCGCTGTTCGACCAGTTCGCGACCTGCTTCAACGACGCCGACCTCGTCATCGTCGCCGACACCTATGCGGCCGGCGAGCAGCCGATCGAGGGCGCGGACCGCGACTCGCCTCGTGCAGGGCCTCAAGGCCCACGGCCACCGCCACGTGCTGCCGCTCGGCGCGCCCGCCGACATCGCCGGGCATCGTGCGCGAGCATCGCCAAGCCGGGCGACTACGTCGTGTTCCTCGGCGCCGGCACCATCACCAACTGGGCCTACGCGCTGCCCGGCGAACTCGCGGCGCTGGACGGGGCGAGCGATGAGCTGGCGCCGGCAGCCGAGCGCCATGACGGCGCCGGCCTCGACGATCGCCGGCGCTGCGCCGTGCCCGGCCTGCGCGGCGCGCTGCGCGGCCGACGCGCCGCTGGCGCCCTACTCGTGGTTCCGCACCGGCGGGCCGGCGAGGTGCTGTTCGAGCCGGCCGACGAGGCCGACCTCGCCGCCTTCCTGGCGGCCTGCCCGGCCGACGTGCCGGTCACTGGTCATCGGGCTCGGCTCCAACCTGCTGGTGCGCGACGGCGGGGTGCCGGGGCGTCGTGATCCGCCTCGGCAAGGGCTTCCAGGACATCGCCGTCGAGGACGGCGTACGCGTCCGGGCCGGGGCGGGCGCGGCCGACGTGAAGGTGGCCCGGGCGGCGGCCGAGGCCGGCATCGCCGGGCTCACCTTCCTGCGCGGCATCCCCGGCACGATCGGCGGCGCGCTGCGCATGAACGGCGGCGCCTATGGCGGCGAGACCAAGGACGTCCTCGTCGAGGCGCGCGGCGTCGACCGGTGCGGGCGCGCGCTGCGCGGTTCACGCTGGCCGAGATGGGCTTCACCTACCGGCACTGCGGCGTGCCCGAGGACGTGATCTTCACGCAGGCGCTGTTCCAGGGCCGGCCGGGCGATCCGCGCCGCGATCCTCGCCGAGATGAACGCCATCACCGAGGCGCGCGCAGGCCACGCAGCCGGTCAACACGCGCACCGGCGGCTCGCACCTTCAAGAACCCGCCGGGCGCGAAGGCCTGGGAGCTCGTCGACCGCGGCCGGCTGCCGCGGGCTGCGGATCGGCGGCGCGCAGGTGTCCGAGCTGCACTGCAACTTCCTGATCGCCATCCCGGCGCCACCGCCGCCGACGTCGAGGCGCTGGGCGAGGAGGTGCGGCGGCGCGTGCGCGAGCGATCGGGCGTCGACGCTCGAATGGGAGATCAAGCGGATCGGCGAGCCGTGAGCGGGCCAGGCTGCCGCACCGGCGCGCGCGACGGCGAGACGCAAGAAGGATGCGGCGATGAGCAAGCACGTGGCGGTCCTGCTGGGCGGCCTGTCCGCCGAGCGCGAGGTGTCGCTGCAGCTCGGGCGACGGCCTGCGCCGACGCGCTGGAGGGCGAGGGCTACCGCGTCACCCGCATCGATGTCGGGCGCGACCTCGCCGCAGGTGCTCGCCGCAGCTGAAGCCGGATGTGGTGCTTCAACGCGCTGCACGGGCGCTTGGGCGAGGACGGCATCGTCCAGGGCATCCTGGAGCTGCTGCGGATCCCCTACACCCATTCCGGCGTGCTGGCCTCCGCGCTCGCCATGCAGAAGGACCGGGCCAAGGCCGTGATGGCCGCGGCGGGCGTTCCCGTGCCGCGCGGCGTGACGGTGCACCGTCTCGAAGCGGCACAACGGCATGTCCTGCCGCCGCCCTACGTCGTGAAACCCGTTAACGAGGGCTCGTCGGTCGGCGTCATCATCGTGCGCGAGGACCGCAGCCATCCGCCGCAGGAGCTGGGGCGCGAGGACTGGGCCTTCGGCGACATGATGCTGGTGGAAAATTACGTTGCGGGACGGGAACTTACCTGCGCCGTGATGGGCGACAGGCCGCTCGGCGTCATCGACATCCAGCCGGCCGCCGGGGTGTTCTACGACTACGACGCGAAGTACGCGAAGGGGGGGTCGATCCACGTGCTCCCGGCAGAAATTAAACCGAATATTTACCATCAGGTTCAACAGTTGGCGTTAACGGCGCATCAAGCTCTCGGCTGCCGGGGCGTCAGCCGCGCAGACTTCCGATACGACGACCGCCCGGATGGAACCGGGCGAGCTCGTCTGCCTCGAGGTCAACACGCAGCCCGGAATGACCGAGACGTCTCTGGTGCCTGAACTGGCGGCCCATGCGGGCCTGACATTCGGTGAGTTGGTTCGATGGATGGTGGAGGACGCCTCCTGCGATCGGTGAGCGCGCACTCGGCGCGCGGCTCGCCGCTGCGCCCGCCTTCGCCGGGTGCGGGGTCGGCCGTGCTTGCGCCGCGCGCCGGACTGCTGCGTCCCGCGGCGCGTGTCGCCGCGTCCGCGCCGCCGGTGCGCGGCCGCCGAGCGCGCGCGGCGTCCGGCGTGCCGCGCTTCACTCGGGCACGTCCTGCTCGCTCGCGCTTCTTCGCCGCCGTCGGCCTCTACGGCGCGGTGCGCGGCGGCCAGTACGAGGACTTCGTCGCCTTGCAGCGGCGATCCGCGCGACATCGTCGCCGCGCGCGCTGGGCTTCGGCATCGAGGAAGTGACCGATCGCCGGCATCGTCGAACTCGACCAGACGCGAGGTGCTGCAGGTCGCCGGCGATCGACCCGCGGGGCTCGCTGCCGTTCTTCGACGCCGCCGCCGCGCGCGAGCGGCTGCTGGCCGTGCCGCTGGTCAAGGACGCGACGGTCCGCAAGCTCTACCCCAACGCGCTCGTCGATCACGCGTCGTCGAGCGCGAGCCCTTCGCGCTGTGGCAGAACCACGGCGAGGTGTTCGTCGTCTCCGTCGACGGCACGGTCATCGACCGGCTCGACGACGCCCGCTTCGCCGGCTTCCGCTGGTGGTGGGCGAGGGCGCCAACGCCAAGGCCGATGGCCTTCGCCAAGCTGCTGGAAGCCGCCGCCCGAGCTGCGGGCGCATGTGCGCGCCGGCATGCTGGTCGGCGAGCGCCGCTGGACGCTGAAGCTGGACAACGGCGTCGACGTGAGGCTGCCCGAGGAGGGCGCCGCCGCAGGCCGTCGCGCCGGCTCGCCGCGCTCATGCAGCGACCAGAAGATCCTCGACCGGGACGTGCTCTCCATCGACCTGCGCCATGCCCGACCGGGTGGTGCTGCGCCTCGGCGAGGAGGCCGCCGACGGCGCGCGCCGAGACGCTCAAGGCAAGGCCAAAGGCAAGCCAAGGGGAGCGCGACGTGAGCCACCGTCAGCCCGAGCCTCACGCCGCGCCTGAAGCCGCTGTCGCCGCGCAAGAGCGCCATGCTGTCCGTGCTCGACGTCGGCACCAGCAAGGTCGTCTGCCTCGTCGCCCGGCTCGACCCGGTCGTCCGAGAGCGACCTGCTGCGCGGGCCGCACCCATCGCGCCCGCATCATCGGCATCGGCCACCAGCGCTCGCGCGGGCTGAAGGGCGGCGCGATCGTCGACCTCGAAGCGCGCCGAGCAGGCGATCCGCCTCGCGGTCGACGCGGCCGAGCGCATGGCCAAGGTCGAGATCCGCGCCGCGATCGTCAACATGACCGGCGGCCGGCTCGGCTCGCAGTCCTACCACGCCGACGTCGCGCTGCGCGGCCACGCGGTGACGCGACGGCGACGTCCATCGCGTGCTGGAAGCCGCCAGCATGACCGGCGCGCGCCCCGGCCGCACCGTGCTGCATTCGCTGCCCACCGGCTTCGCGCTCGACGCCACGCGCGGCATCAACGATCCCCACGGCATGGTCGGCGAGAAGCTCGGCGTGGACATGCACGTCGTGTCCGGCGACCAGAACGCCGTGCGCAACCTGATGCTGGCCGTCGAGCGCTGCCACCTCGACGTCGAGGCCGTGGTCGCGACGCCCTATGCGGCGGGCCTCGCCGCGCTCGTCGACGACGAGGCGGAGATGGGCGTCGTCGTCGTCGACTTCGGCGGCGGCACGACGAGCGTCGGCGTCTTCGCCGGCGGGCACCTCGTCCACACCGACAGCGTCGCCGTCGGCGGCAACCACATCACCATGGACATCGCCCGCGGGCCTGTCCACCAGCGTCGCCCATGCCGAGCGGCTGAAGACGCTCTACGGCTCGACCATCGCCACCGCCTCCGACGACCGCGAGACGATCGCGGTCGCCTCGGTGGACGAGGACGAGCGCGACGCGGTCAACCACGTGCCCAAGTCCCACCTCGTGCGGATCATCCGGCCGCGCGTCGAGGAGATCCTCGAGCTCGTGCGCGACCGGCTGAAGGCGGCGGGCTTCTCGGCCGAGACAGGCCGGCGCGTGGTGCTCACGGGCGGCGGCGCGCAGCTCACCGGGCTTGCCGGAGCTGGCGCGCACGCATCCTGTCCAAGCAGGTCCGGATCGGGCGCCCGCTCGGCGTCCAGGGCCTGCCGGAAGCGGCGAAGGGTCCCTCCTTCGCCGCGCCGGTCGGCCTGCTCGTCTATCCGCAGGTGGCCGCGCTCGAGCACTTCGTGCCGCGCCAGTCCGGGCGCGTTCCTCGGCACCGGCACGGACGGCTACCTGTCGCGCATGGGGCGGTGGATCAAGGACAGTTTCTAGAACTGCGAACGAGGCGGCGGCGCGGCGGCCGCGCTCCGGTCATGGACAATAACGACGGCGCTGCCGGGCGCCCACATCGAGAGGCCAGAGACAATGACGATCAATCTGCAGGTTCCGGACATCCGGGAACTCAAGCCCCGGATCACCGTGTTCGGCGTCGGCGGCGCCGGCGGCAACGCCGTCAACAACATGATCGAGCTCGGCCTGCAGGGCTGCGAGTTCGTCGTCGGCAACACCGATGCCCAGGCGCTCACCTCGTCGAAGGCCGACCGGGTGATCCAGATGGGCGTGCAGGTGACCGAGGGCCTCGGCGCCGGCTCGCAGCCGGAAGTCGGCCGCGCGGCCGCCGAAGAGGTCATCGACGAGATCCGCGACCAGCTCGCCGGCGCGCACATGGTGTTCGTCACCGCCGGCATGGGCGGCGGCACCGGCACGGGCTGCGGCCCCGGTCGTCGCCCGCGCGGCCCGCGACATGGGCATCCTCACGGTCGGCGTCGTGACCAAGCCCTTCCAGTTCGAGGGCCAGCGCCGCATGCGGCTGGCCGACAGCGGCATCAACGAGCTGCAGAAGGCCGTCGACACGCTGATCGTCATCCCGAACCAGAACCTGTTCCGCGTCGCCAACGAGCAGACCACCTTCGCCGACGCCTTCGCGATGGCCGACCGGGTGCTCTACTCCGGCGTCGTCCTGCATCACCGACCTGATGGTCAAGGAAGGCCTCATCAACCTCGACTTCGCCGACGTCCGCGCCGTGATGCGCGAGATGGGCAAGGCGATGATGGGCACGGGCGAGGCCACCGGCGAGAAGCGCGCGCTGCGCGCCGCCGAGGCCGCGATCGCCAACCCGCTGCTCGACGACGTCTGCATGAAGGGCGCGCGCGGCCTGCTGATCTCGATCACCGGCGGCTCCGACCTGACCCTGTACGAAGTCGACGAGGCGGCCACCCGCATCCGCGAGGAAGTCGACCAGGACGCCAACGTGATCTTCGGCGCGACCCGCGACGACTCGCTGGAAGGCATCGTGCGCGTCTCCGTCGTCGCCACGGGCATCGACCAGGAGCTCGGCCGCGACGCCGCCCCCGCCATGGAGCCCCGCATCGCCGAGGTCGACCGAGCGCCTGCGCAACGAGGCGCGCCAGCGCCAGCAGACGCTGGCCCAGGCACCGCCACGCCGCCCAGGCCCGCATCGAGACCCCGATCGAGACGACGCAGGCTGCGCCCCAGCAGACCTACCAGCAGCCGTCGCTCCAGCCCCCAGTCTACCAGCCGGCGGCCGTGGACCCGCGCCGCTCGCGGTTCACCACGACGTCAACATCCGCCCGGCGCCGCCCAAGCCGGTCTACGCCGAGCCCGATGCTGGAGCGCGCGCCCCAGCCCGAGCCGATGCATGCCGCAGCCGCAGCTTCATCCCGCCGCGGGCCGAGGAGGTGGTTCGCGCCGCCGCGCATGCCGCGCGTCGACGAACTGCCGATCCCCGGCCAGCGCATTTCGAGCAGAGCGGACGCGGCCAGCAGGCCGCCGCGCCCGCCCAGCCCGAGAAGAAGCGGGTGACGCTGATGGAGCGCCTCGCGGCCAGGCCGGCTTCGGCCGCAAGCACGAGGACGACAGGCGCCGGCCCCGCAGCCGCGCCGGCGCAGCAGGGCTATGCCCAGCAGGCTCCCGCCCCGCAGCAGGGCTACGCTCCGCCGGCTCCTCCGAGCAGCAGCCCTGCCGCCAGCCGCTCCGGCGCCCGCGCCGGTGCATCAGGAATACGCCAAGCGCCAGCCGCCGGCCCGGCGCACCGCCAGCCCGCGCAGGGCAGCTCGACCAGCATGGCCGCCAGCCGGCTCCGCAGCGCCCCTACGAGGACGACCACCTGGAGATTCCGGCCTTCCTGCGCCGGCAGTCAACTGACGACGCGATTCCCGTGCCTCGACAAGCGCCTGCACGACCAGGACGCGAAAATCATGAAGCCCGGCTCCCCGCGAGCCGGGCTTCATCCTTTTGAAACCATGACGTGAATTCTGGTTACCGGGATCACGACAATTCACACCGAGACGAGTGTTACAAACCGTAAGAAAGCGTGATTTGGCGCGACTCCGTGCTGCGCGGCTATGTTCCGGCTGCAAAAGGCGACGTCAGAGCGCTGGCATGCCGAACCCGTCACAGGATCTCGCGATCCGGCCGGCGAGGTCGAAGCGACAGCAAGTCGCAGGGGCGAGTCAAGACAGAGCACGGACACTGCAGTACGACGATGTTGTCGAGCGACTGCGGATGAAGTGTGGAATCGGAATGATGGCTGGTCAAAAGCAGGCGACCCTGCGCGACCGCGCGGAACTGACGGGCATCGGCGTCCACTCGGGCGCCCCCGTCCGGATCGTCCTCCATCCGGCCGATATCGACACCGGCATCGACCTTCCTGCGGACCGGCCTCGATGGCGGGCGCGAGCGGCTCATCGAGGCGCGGCACGACGCCGTCAGCGCCACCGAGCTCTGCACCATCATCGGCGACACCGCGACCGGCTCGGTCGCCACCATCGAGCATCTCCTCGCGGCTCTCGCCGGCCTCGGCGTCGACAACGTCCTCGTCGAGATCGACGGGCCGGAAGTGCCGATCATGGACGGCAGCGCGGCCCCCTTCGTCGATGCGATCGACCGGGCAGGCCTCGTCCGCCAGTCCGCCAGCCGCCGCTCCATCAAGGTTCTGAAGCCCGTTCGCGTCGAGCAGGGCCGCGCCTTCGCCGAGCTGCGCCCCTTCGCCCGCGGCTTCCGCCTCGAGGTCGAGATCGATTTCGACACGCCGCTGATCGGCCGCCAGAAGAAGGTCCTCGACCTCGATCCCGGTCGCTTTCCGCCGGACATCGCCCGGGCCCGCACCTTCGGCTTCATGCGCGACGTCGAGCGGCTCTGGAAGGCCGGGCTTCGCGCTCGGCGCCTCGCTCGACAACACGGTCGCGCTCGGCGACGACAGGCGTCATCAACCCCGAGGGCCTGCGCTACGCGGACGAGTTCGTGCGCCACAAGACGCTGGACGCCGTCGGCGACCTGTCGCTCGCCGGCGCGCCGCTCCTGGCGCATTACCGCTCCTATTGCGGCGGCCACCGCATGAACGTGGCGGTGCTGCAGGCGCTGTTCGCCGACCGCTCCGCCTACGCGATCGTCGAGGCTGCCGCGCCGCGAGACCGGCCGCACGGCGCATGCCGGGGCGATCGCAGCCTGCGCTGGCCTACGCGCCCGAGACCAACTGACCTGCAATCCGCGCCGCACCCTGCGGGATTGCCGGCTCGTTCCGGCCGCTGGTCGTGAGCTTTCGCGCGTGTCAGTCGCTGCTGCTAGCGGCGCAGCCGCGTTGCGCTAAACAAGCCGCGCGCCGCTGCTTCCCGGCGATCCCAGATCCTGCCAGGATCCAATCGAGGGCCATTCAGCTTCATGCGTTCCGATGTTCGTCCGACTCGTCCGTCCGTCGCCGAGCCGGCATCGCCGCGGTCCGTGTCGTCTGCGTGCTGGCGGCTCGCCCTGCTCGCGCCGCTCGCGGCCTGCGACACGATTTCGTCGACTGAACCCGTTCGACAAGAACGAGACCTACAAGCCCGAGATCGTCCCGGAAGTGCCGGCCGAGCAGCTCTACAACGAGGGCCTCGCGCTACTCGCAGAAGAACGATTACGAATCGGCGTCGCAAGCGCTTCGCGAGCCTCGACCGCAGTATCCGTTCTCGAGCTGGGCCAAGAAGGCGCTGATCCTGCAGACCTATCGCCAACTACACGGGCCGCCAGTACGACGACGCGATCGCCAACGGAAAGCGGTTCCTGGCGCTGAATCCCGGCCTCGCCGGACGCCGCCTATGCCGCCTACATGGTCGCCATGTCCTACTACAACCAGATCCCCGACGTGACGCGCGACCAGGAGCGCGCCGAGAAGGCGCTCGTGGCGCTGCAGGAGGTCGTGCAGCGCTGGCCGAACTCCGAATATCGCGCAGGACGCCAAGTTCAAGATCAACGTGGTGCGCGACCAGCTCGCCGGCCGCGAGATGACGGTCGGCCGCTTCTACCTGGAGAAGCGCAACTACACCGCGGCGATCAACCGCTTCCGCAATGTCGTCAGCCAGTACCAGACCACGAACCAGATCGAGGAAGCCCTGGCGCGCCTCACCGAGGCCTATCTGGCGCTGGGCGTCGTAACGAGGCGCAGACGGCGGCGCGGTGCTGGGCCACAACTTCCCCGACAGTCCGCTGGTACAAGGACACCTACACGCTGCTGCAGAGCAAGGGTCTGGAGCCGCGCGAGAACGAAGGCTCCTGGATCAGCAAGGCCTTCAAGTCCGTCGGCCTGGGCTGAGCCGGCCTACCGCCGCGGAGATCCGGTCTGCGCCCTGTCGCCGAAGGGCGTCCATCGGTCCGGTTGACCTTTGGCCGGCGAGCCGCGAGGAATAGGACATGCTCGTCCAGCTCGCGATCCGCGACATCGTCCTGATCGAACGGCTCGACATCGGCTTCGCGGCCGGCCTCAGCGTGCTCACCGGCGAGACCGGCGCGGGCAAGTCCATCCTGCTCGATGCCTTCGCCCTTGCGCTGGGCGGGCGGGGCGATGGCGGCCTCGTGCGGCACGGCGAGGCCAAGGGGCAGGTGACGGCCGTGTTCGACGTTGCCGCCGCGCATCCCGCGCGGGCGCTGGCCCAGCGCGCACGACATCCCCGACGACGGCGACCTCATCCTGCGGCGCGTGCAGTTCGCCGACGGGCGCACCCGCGCCTTCGTCAACGACCAGCCGGTCAGCGTCGCAGGTGCTGCGCGCCATCGGCGCGCAGCTCGTCGAGATCCACGGCCAGCACGACGACCGGGCGCTGGTCGACGCCGGCCGCGCACCGGGCGCTGCTCGACGCCTTCGGCGGCTGCGACGGCGCGGCTGTCGCCGCGGCGCACCGCACGCTGCGGGACGCGAGGCTGGCGCTGGCCGAGCACCGCGAGCGGATCGCAGAAGGCGCGCCGCGAGACGGACTTCCTCACCCATGCCGTCGACGAGCTCGAGCAAGCTCTCGCCCGTCGTCGGCGAGGAGGAGGAGCTTGCCGCCCGCCGCCAGCGCATGATGCAGGCGGAGAAGGTCGTCGGCGAGATCAACGAGGCCCACGAGGCCGTCGCGGGGCATGCTTCGCCGGTGCCGACGATATCGTCGGTGCTGCGGCGGCTCGAGCGCCGCGCCGTCCAGGCGCCGGAACTCTGCGATCCCAGCGTCAAGGCGCTCGACGCCGTGCTCAATGCGCTGGACGAGGCGCGGCTCGCTTTGGAGCAGGCGCAGCGCGCGGCGGCATTTCGACCCGCGCGAGCTGGAGCGCACCGAGGAGCGGCTGTTCGCGCTGCGCGCCGCATCCCGCAAATACAATGTGCCCAGCGATGGGCTGGCCGCGCTGCGCAAGCGCTATGCGGATGACCTCGCCGCCATCGAGGCGGGCGAGGAGAAGCTTGCCGCGCTGGAGCAGGCGGTCGATGCCGCCGAGCACGCTTTCCTCGAAGCCGCCCGCGCGCTCAGCGCCGCGCGCCGCGCCACGGCGGCGGGGCTGGAAGAGGCGGTCAACCGCGAGCTGCCGCCGCTGAAGCTGGAGCGCGCGCGCTTCATCGTCCATATCGAGACGGACGAGACGCAGCGCACGGCCGGAGGGCTTCGACCGTGTCGAATTCTGGGTGCAGACCAACCCGGGCACGCGGCCGGGTCCGCTGATGAAGGTGGCGTCGGGCGGCGAGCTCTCGCGGTTCATGCTGGCGCTGAAGGTCGTCGCTGGCCGACCGCGGCTCCGCGCCGACGCTGGTGTTCGACGAGATCGACAGCGGGGCGGGCGGCGCGGTGGCGGACGCCATCGGCGGGCGGCTCGCGCGCCTTTCCGAGCGCGTGCAGGTGATGGCCGTGACGCATGCGCCGCAGGTCGCGGCGCGGGCCGACCGGCACTTCCTGATCAGCAAGGACGCCGTTGCGGGGACCGCCGATGCGGCGGCCGAAACGGGTGGCGCTGCGGACCGGATCGCGACCAAGGTCCTCGCCATCGACAAGGCGGCGCGGCGCGAGGAAATCGCCCGCATGCTGGCCGGCGCGACCATCACCGACGAAGCCCGCGCCGCGGCGCAGCGGCTTCTCGAAGCCGCGGATTGAACATGGCGAAGGCGACAGCGAAAGCGGCCGCGAACCCGGTAGCAGCGTCGCGCCGGGCCGCTCCGCCCGAGCAGCTCTCGGCCCGCGAAGCGAAGGCGGAGCACGCCGCGCTGGCCGCTGAGATCGCCGAGCACGACCGGCGCTATCACACCGAAGACGCGCCCATCATCACCGACGCGGAGTACGACGCCCTGCGGCTGCGGCTGCAGGCGCTCGAGGCGCTGCATCCCGTGCTGGCCGGACTGGAAGCAGTCTCCGTCGCTGTCGGCGCGAAGCCCTCCGAGAAGTTCGCCAAGGTGCGCCACCGCGTGCCGATGCTGTCGCTGGCCAACGTGTTCGCCGACGAGGAGGTGCGCGAGTTCGTGGAGCGCGTGCGCCGGTTCCTCGACTGGCCCGCCGAGCGGCCGCTCGCCTTCACCGCCGAGCCCAAGATCGACGGCCTGTCCTGCTCGCTGCGCTACGAGGCGGGCCGGCTGGTGGTCGCCGCCACGCGCGGCGACGGCGAGGAGGGCGAGGACGTCACCGCCAATGTCCGCACCATCGCCGAGATCCCCGAGGAGCTGGCCGGCGACGGCGTGCCCGGCGTATGCGAGGTGCGCGGCGAGGTCTACATGACCAAGCCCGATTTCGCCGCGATGAACGCGCGGCAGGAGGCGGAGGGCAAGCCGCCCTTCGCCAATCCGCGCAATGCGGCGGCGGGCTCGCTGCGCCAGCTCGATCCGCGCATCACGGCGGCGCGGCCGCTGCGCTTCTTCGCCTATGCGTGGGGCGAGATCGTCGGCGACATGCCGGCGCGCACGCAATCGGGCATGGTCGAGGCTTTCGCGCGCTGGGGCCTGCCGACCAATCCGCTGATGCGCCGCTGCGAGAGCGTCGACGAGATGCTGGCGCATTACCGGCTGATCGAGGAGCAGCGCGCGAGCCTGCCCTATGACATCGACGGCGTGGTCTACAAGGTCGACGACCTCGAACTGCAGCGCCGGCTCGGCTTCGTCTCCCGCTCGCCGCGCTGGGCGACGGCGCACAAGTTCCCGGCCGAGAAGGCGACGACGCGTGCTGCTGGGCATCGACATCCAGGTCGGCCGCACGGGCTCGCTGACGCCTGTCGCCCGGCTGCAGCCGGTGACGGTGGGCGGCGTCGTCGTGACCAACGCGACGCTGCACAACGAGGACGAGATCGCCCGCAAGGACATCCGCATCGGCGACACCGTGACGGTGCAGCGCGCGGGCGACGTGATCCCGCAGGTGCTCGGCCACGTCCCGGACAAGCGGCCCGCAGACGCGAAGCCGTATCAGTTTCCCGACGCTTTGCCCGGCCTGCGGCAGCCATGCGGTGCGGGAGATCGACCCCAAGACGGGCAAGGAAGACGTGGTGCGCCGCTGCACCGGCGGGCTCGTCTGCCCCGCGCAGGCCGTGGAGCGGCTGAAGCACTTCGCCTCGCGCAACGCCTTCGACATCGAGGGGCTGGGCGACAGGCAGATCGAGGCGTTCTACAAGGACGGGCTGATCACGCACGCCGCAGGACATCTTCACGCTGGAGGCGCGCGACGCCGCCGCCGGTTCAGCCGCTGCGCCGGCGCGAGGGTTATGGCGAAACCTCGGTGCGCAACCTCTTCGCGGCCATCGAGGCGCGCCGCAGCGTGCCGCTCAACCGCTTCATCTTCGCGCTCGGCATCCGCCATGTCGGCGAGACGACGGCCAAGGTGCTGGCGCGGCATTTCGGCACCATCGAGGCCCTGCGGGCGGCGGTCGCCGACGGCGCGCAGGCGGGGCCGCCGGACTCGGCGAGCTCACGCATGTCGAGGGCGTCGGGCCTGTCGTCGCCGAGTCCGATCGGCGATTTCTTCGGCGAACCGCACAACCTCGAGGTGATCGACGCGCTGCTGGCGCAAGTGACGCCGCAGCCGCTGGAGGCTGTGGCCGCGAAAGCCCGGTCGCGGGCAAGACCGTGGTCTTCACCGGCTCGCTGGAGAAGATGACCCGCGAGGAGGCCAAGGCGATGGCCGAGCGCCTGGGCGCGAAGGTGGCGGGCTCGGTGTCGAAGAAGACGACGCTCGTCGTCGCCGGCCCCGGCGCCGGCTCCAAGCTCGACACGGCGCGCGAGCTGGGCATCGAGGTGATCGACGAGGATGCCTGGCTGGCGCTGGTGGGCGAGGCCGGCGCCGACGGCTGAATGCAACTCAGGATATTTCCGCAGCAAACATACAATTTTTACTCCTACAATCCATATTTGTCATGTTGAAGACAAACATTTGGTTGGAGTTCATTATGATCCGTTATCTGTTTTCTCTGATCGCCATCGTTGTCACGCTCGCCGCCGGGCCCGTTGCCGCAGCGGAATTCGGCACGCGGGATGAAGCTGTCGCGATGGTCAAGCGCGTTCAGGCGACGTTCAAGACCGACGGCAGCGAAAAGACGTTCGCCGCCGTGACGGCCAAGACGTTCAACGATCGCGACCTCTACCCCTATGCCTATCAGCTCACTGGAGTGAACGTGGCGCATGGGGCGAACGCCGCGCTCGTCGGCAAGGATCTCATCGGCCTGAAGGATCAGAACGGCAAGTTCCTGATCCGCGAGATCATCGAGGTCGCGAAGTCCGGCAAGCCGGGCTGGGTCGACTACAAATGGCCCAACCCGATCACCAACAAGATCGAAGACAAGTCGGCCTATGTCGACGTCGTGGACGGATACGCCATCGGCGTCGGCGTTTATCGCTGATCGGCAGCGGCGAGACGCGAGGGCCACCGATGACCCGTTTCCTCGACCACGTGTCGCTTCGGACAAAGGCGTTCGCGTCTCCCGTCGTCCTGATGATGTTCATGCTTCTGCTGGCGGGCGTGACATTCGGCAGCGTCCAGGCGATCCGCCAGGGCGCGCTGCAACTCCTCGATGAACAACTGCCTCAACGGGCTGCGGCCGAGCAGACCGCGAGCGTCGTCACCGAGAGCCATATCCTTCTGTTCCGCTATGTGAGCTGGCTCAACAGCGGGATCGACAAAGCCGCCCTCGCCAAGCTGAGGACCACGCTGGACCAGGAGGCAGGCGTGCTCGACAAGGCCGCGCAGGCTCTTGCGCTCCGAACGGATTGGGGCACGCAGGACGCCGAGCAGGTGCGACTTCTCATCGCGGACATCAAGGCCTACCGCGACCTGGCGCGCTCAACAGTCGAGATGGGCGACGTGCAGGAGAGCATGGCGACGATGATGCTCGGCCAGGCCGATGAACTGTTTGGGAAACTCCGGGGCAGGGCTGAAGCGCTGATCGCATCGAGCACTACAAGCACGGAACTTGTCGCCCGCGACGTCGCGGGGACGGCACGCGATGGCGGCAGGCTCGTGCTGCTGCTCGCCGTCCTGGCGCTTGCCGCTGGCCTGACGATCACGCTCGTCGTGACGACGTCGCTCGTGCGGCCGGTGCAGCGTGTCGCCGCCGTCATCCGGGGCATCGTGGAAAAGGATGGATCGGGCTTCGAGCCATCCTTCGCGGCGCGCCGCGACGAATTCGGCGCCGTCGTCCGCAACATCGCGACGTTGACGGGCTGGCTCGACGAGCGGGATCGGCTCGAAGCCGGCAACCGGCAGGCGAGCGAGGCCGACGCCGCGAAGATCAGGCGGGCAGGGTTGGTCCTGGACGAGGCGGGCGCCCTGGTGGCACGGGCCGAGCGAGGCGATTTCTCGGCGCGCGTCACGCTAGCCAGCGAAGACGAAAACCTCTCAAGGCTCATCAGCGGGCTGAATTCCATCAACGGGAGCATCGACCAGGCGACCGGCGAACTGCAGAGCGTGCTGTCCAGCATCGCGGCGGGGGATCTCACGGTCCGCGTCACGGGCGCTTACGAAGGACGCCTCGGCGACATCAAGCGGGCCGTGAACGAAACAACGGAGCGCCTGGCCGAGATCATGGCCGAGATCCGGGACACCTCGCACGATGTGGACGGGGCTGCCCGCGAGATCACCAGCGGCGCCCGGGAGCTTTCGCTGCTGACCGAGAAGCAGGCCGTGTCCCTGGAAGAAACGGCCGCCACCGCCGAGGAACTCGCGGCTTCCGTCAAGACCACCGCGGCGGCGTCGCGGCGCTCGGTCGCGCTGGCCGGCGACACCAGGAAAGAGGCCGATCTGGGCGGCAACGTGGTACGCGAGGCTGTCAGCGCGATGGGCCGGATCGAAGCCGCGGCGCAGGGCATCACGAGCATCGTGGCCGTGATCGATGAAATCGCGTTCCAGACCAATCTGCTGGCGCTCAACGCCGCTGTGGAGGCCGCCCGCGCCGGCTCGGCCGGAGCCGGCTTCGCGGTCGTGGCGTCCGAAGTGCGCAGCCTGTCGCAGCGCTCCAGCGATTCAGCGCGCGAGATCGGATCGCTGATTGCTCAGTCGACGAGGGAGGTCACCGACGGCGTCAGGCTCGTACGCGATGCCGGCGCCGCGCTTGAGCGGATCGTCACGGCCGTCGCGCTGGTCGAAAGCACGGTCGACGACATCTCGACGGCGTCCCACGAACAGGCGACCGGCATCGAGGAACTGACGCAGTTCATCGCCGGGATGGACAGTTCGACGCAGCAGAGCGCATCGCTGGCCGAGGAAAGCGCGGCCTCGGCCGCCGGTCTCGAGGAGCGGACGCGATCGTTGAATTCGCTCGTCGCGTCGTTCAAGTTCGCGGGGCGGCGTGCGCCTGCGCGCGTGGAGCCCGCCCTCCGGATTGCAGCGCGTCGCTGACGCGCCGCTCTCCCCTCAGCCTCGGATCGCCCGCGTCGCCTCCGCCAGCCACGCGGCGGTTTCGCCTTCGACCTGCGGGCCGACGATCTCGCGCACCTTGGCGTGGTAGGCGTTCAGCCAGGCGATCTCGTCCGCGGTCATGATCGCGGGCTCGACCAGAGCGAGGTCGATGGGCGCGAAGGTGATGGTCTCGAAGCCGTACATCTCGCGCTCGGCCCCGGCGATCTCCCGCTTCTCGACAAGGATCAGGTTCTCGATGCGAATGCCCCACGCGCCGGCCTTGTAGTAGCCGGGCTCGTTGGAGAGCAGCATGCCGGGTTCCAGCGGCGTGGTGCCGATCTTCGCGATGCGCTGCGGACCTTCGTGGACGGAGAGATAGCTGCCGACGCCGTGCCCGGTGCCGTGGTCGAAATCGAGCCCGGCCTCCCAGAGGGGCTGGCGGGCGAAGCTGTCGAGCTGCGCGCCCGAGACCCCCTTGGGGAACACGGCGCGGGCAATGGCGATATGGCCCTTCAGCACGCGCGTGAACCGGTCCTTCATCTCGGCTGTGGGCGGGCCCACGGCGATGGTGCGGGTGATATCGGTCGTGCCGTCCTGGTACTGCGCGCCTGAATCGATGAGGTAGATGCCCGGCTCCAGCGTCCTGTCCGAGCGGTGCGACACGCGGTAATGCGGGATCGCCGCATTCGGCCCCGCGCCCGATATGGAGGGAAAGGACACGTCCTTCAGAACGCCGGTGGCGCGCCGGAACTCCTCCAGCTTCACGGCGGCGCTGACCTCGGTGAGCCCGCCCTTCGGCGCTTCCTTCGCCAGCCATGCCAGGAAGTTCGTCATGGCCGCGGCGTCGCGGCGGTGGGCGGCGTGCGCGCCCGCGATCTCGGCCGCGTTCTTCGCGGCCTTCATCAGCGCGACGGGATCGACCCCGATATCCGCGCTGCCGCCCGAGGCTTCGACTGGGCGAGACGAGCCGCTGCGAGGCGGTGGACTGGTCGAAGCGCACGCGCGCCTTCGCCGCGCCGAGCTGCTGCAGCGAGCGGTCCAGCGCGGACGGTTCCTGCACGTCGGCGACAGCGGCCAGCATGTCGCGCACAGCGTTGGAGAGCTTGCGCCCGTCGAGGAACAGGCTGGGGCGGCCCTCCTTCGGCACCACCGCGTAGCCGAGCGGCAGGGGCGTGTGGGAGACATCCGCGCCGCGGATGTTGAAGGTCCACGCGACGGCATGCGGATCCGATACAACGAGCGCGTCGTCGCCGAGGCTCGCGAGGCGCGCGCGGATGCGGTCGAGCTTCGAGGCGACCTCCTCGCCCGCGAGTTCGACCGGGTGCGGAACGACCGCGCCGAGCGGCGGCGCGGGCCGGTCCGTCCAGATGGCGTCGATGGGGTTGGTCTCGACCTCGACCAAAGCCGCGCCGACCTTGGCGCAGGCGCGCTGGAAGCGCTTCACGCCGTCGGGCGTCTGCAAGGACGGGTCGTAGCCCAGCTTCGCGCCCGGCTTGAGGTGGGATTCCAGCCACGTCTCGGGCGGGGTATCGATGAGGTGTTCCGGCTTGAAGGCGGCTTCGTCCACCTGCTCGCGCACCTGCACCGTGTAGCGGCCGTCGACGAAGATGGCGGCTTCGTCCTTCAGCGCCACGGCCATGCCCCAGGAGCCGGTGAAGCCGGTGAGCCAGGCGAGGCGCTCGGCGCTGGGCGGCACGTATTCGTTCTGGTGCTCGTCCGTGCGCGGCACGATGAACCCGTCGAGCCCGCGTCGCGCCAGCTCGGCGCGCAGCTTCGCGAGGCGGGGCGCGCCCTGCGTGCGATCGGCGGATTCCTGGAACGACTGGAAGACGGCCGTGGTGGCGGCTTTCTTGGCTGACTCGGGCAAGGCTGCCTCTTCGAACATGCGGCGCACCGGGCGCGGGGGGACAAGCCGTGCACAGCCCGGGGAGAGGCGTCAAGCCGGAAGCTGCGTGCAGGCCTCGCAATGCGCGGTGACGGGCGCAGTGTGGCTGAGACCTGGGTCAGGCCGCGTGGGCGGATGCCCCCAGACCGCGCGGCCCTCCGCCGCGTTGCCACACGGCTCACAAGCAAGCAGCCGGTCTCACCGGTCAGATCAAGATCTTGAGTATGAACAGCGCGGTTACAGCGCAACCAGAGCAAATCTGCTTGGATCGGTACGGTCGAGTGCTATTCGCGATGTCTAGACCCGTTAATTATGTCTTAAGAAGGTGTGTACACCGCGTAGAAATGTATGTAATCAATTCGTTATTCAGAGCGGCGGCTGAAATTTGTAGATTAAAACCTTAGGTTGTGGGAGATTGTAATGGCGATTATTAAGATCAATATGAGGGGACCTGCAGGGTCGGCCGCCGGCGAAGACATTACCGAGTTCGTCTGGAATGAAATCAATTTTGCATTCGGCACGGGCAGGGACGACATCATCAACAAGACCGGCGAGTCGCGGCGGCAGGTGATCGACGCCGGCGCGGGGAACGACAAAGTCACCGGGGGACTTGCCGCCGACTACATCGATGGCGGAGATGACAACGACACGCTGTCGGGAAGCAAGGGCGCCGATACGCTCGTGGGTGGCCTGGGCGACGACGTTTTATATGCCGACTCTTCGGTCAACCTGCGATCTGAGACTTCAGCCAACCTGCTGAGCGGCGGGGACGGCGCCGATACGATCTATGGCGCGAACGGCAAGGACACGCTCGACGGCGGTGAGGACGGCGACCTTCTCTTCGGCTACAGCGGTGCGGACGTCATCAGGGGTGACGGCGGCGACGACACGATCGATGGCGGCTTGGGCCGCGACTTGATCAAGGCCGGCGAAGGGAACGACAACATCGCCGTCGACAGCAACGACGTCGTCTATGGCGGCGCGGATGACGACACGATCACTGGGTCGGTGACCAATGCGCAGATCTACGGCGAGGATGGGATCGACACAATCACGGTGACCGTAGCCGGTGCGGCGACGATCACCGGCGGCGAAGGCGACGACAAGATCACCGTGTCGGGAACAGGCAGGGTCTATGTCGCGGGCGATGTCGGCGACGACGTCATCGAGACCGGATCGGGCGCCGACACCGTCAATGGCGGCGGTGGATCCAACGCTATCAACCTCGGCGAGGGCGACGACACGCTGATCCTGGTGCTGCGCGACAAGGTCATCGGGAGGGATACGAGCGGGTCCCTCATTTATGAGGCCGGGGACACGGTCGAAGCCGGAATTGGAATCGATACGCTCCGTATCGAAATGAGTCTCAAGGATTTCGCCGACCCGGCAACCCGCGCCGACGTCGTCAAGCTCCTCTGGGACTGGAAGTCCAACGGCACGAATACGATCGCGGGCTCCGAGTACAATAACTTCGAGAATGCCATCGTCACGGTCAACGGGTTCAAGGTACTCCAGTCGGAAGGCATCGGCGGCAGCGGCCCCGGCGCCCACGCCGTCTATCAGAGCGACCAGCAGGATCCTGCCCAGCCCGGTGCGACGGCCGACGCCGACACGATCATCTTCGCCCAGGTCGCGGAATATGACGCGGACAAGGCTAAAAATCTTGGTCTCGGGACCGATGAACAGTGGGCTGGCAAGTTCGTCGACCTGGGGAATAGCGGTGACTTCGTCATTCTTGGCGATGTTATCAACGGAGTTTACCAGGGCCCCGCTTTCCTGGAAGGCCGGAAGGTTTCTGGGCAGGATGGCGATGACACCATGATCGGTCAGAGCGCATCGGATAAGATCGACGGTGGAAAGGGCAGCGACCTGATCTGGGGCGGCGCTGGCGACGACCTCATCACGGGCGGCGTCGCTGGCGATGGCGATACAGGCCGTGACTCGATCGACGGCGGCTCCGGCGACGACACTATCACGTTTGTCAATGGCGGACTGGTTGCCGGCGGTTCAGGACACGACACCATCACCGGTTCTGGGAAGATCGCCGATGCTCGTATAGATGGCGGTACAGCCTCGGATGAGATTACCATAATCATGGCCGGTACCGGCGTGTCGATCGACGGCGGCTCCGGCTCTGACAAGATCAAGGCCTATGGCGGTTTCGGCACAAACGCGACCGAGGGCGTCACCGTCGACGGCGGGGATGGCAATGACGTCATCGACACCGGATTGGACCGTGCGGACGTCCGCGCCAACGATACCGTTCGTGGCGGCACGGGTGACGACCAGGTCGCGACCGGTGACGGCCATGACTATCTCGACGGCGGAACTGGCAACGACACCCTGAACGGTGGCGATGGCAACGACCTGCTCGTCGGCGGCGACGGCGCGGACGTGCTGTTCGGCGAAGGTGGGAGCGACACGTTCCTGTTCTCGCGGGACTTCGGCTATACGACAGAGACTGTCGAGTTCGATTCCAACACGATCGATCAGTACCAGGTCGAACTGGGCGTGGAAGGTCTGCGCGGGTCGAATGACCGAATTCGATGGCGGCGAAGGGGGCGACACTGTCCTTGGCACTGGAGGCAACGACTACATCCAGGGCTCTAAGATGACAGGCATCGAAGAGGTCAGGGCCGGTGGCGGCAACGACCTGATCGACATGCGTGGCTATCTTGGCCCGGTCACTTTCAGCTCGTTTGAAGATGGACCCGAGATCGGGTTGGTTGGGGGCATCGTCGCCAAGGGCGGTAACGGCAATGACGTCCTGATCGGCTCGGGCCAGGATGATTGGCTCCATGGCGAGAGGGGCAGCGACGCCATGGCTGGCGGTGACGGCGACGACGTGTTCGTCTTCGGTGGCGTCAATCTGTCTGCAGGCGAGGCGAATGACGATATGATTGTCGACTTCCAGGCGGGTGATCGGCTGCTCATCACCTCAGGTACGTTGGAAGCGACGTCCTTCGATGGGACCAACAGCACTATTATTGGCGATCTGGGATTGGACACGGAATTCACGATCACGGTGCTGAACTACAAGATCACCGATGCTGATTTCTATGTCTAAGTGATCCGCTCCGGGTTCGCCCGGACGTCACGAACCGAAGCTCCGCGGGCGCCATTGTGCCCGCGGAGTTTTTCGTTTTGGGGGAGCCGCCCGGTCGGTTGGGCGAAGCTCCGCACGGTGCCGGTCGAAGCCCGGATCCCGACATGGCGAGGCTCAATTCGGTTTGCGCCGAACGTTCTGCAGGGCGCAGCCCGCTTCAGGCGCGGCCTTTCAATTCACTTCTGAATCTCTTCGTGAAGGCCCGCGTGAATGTCGCCCGGCCTGCTCACGCGAGCGGCCTAGGCGAGCCTCCGCCCGCCCGCGCCGCCGCCGCGCAGCAGCAAGGTGGCCCAGCCCTCGAGTTCCATCTTGCGCACGAGGTGCAGGCCCTGTGCGCGATAGGCCGAGAGCACGCCGGGAACGTCGCGCGGGATGAGGCCTGATAGAATGATCTCGCCGCCCGGCGCGACGATGGACGCGATGGACGGCGCGAGGCGCATCAGCGGGCGCGCCAGGATATTCGCGAAGACGAGGTCGTAGGGCTTGCCCGCGGCCAGCACGGGATGGCCGACGCCCCGGGCGACGACCGGCCGCACATAAGCGCCCGCCCTGTTGTTCAGCGCGTTCTCGCGCGCCGCTTCCACGGCCACCGGATCGATATCGCCCGAGGCGACGGGCCGGTGCAGCGCGCGGGCGGCGGCCATGGCGAGAACGCCGGTGCCTGTGCCCACGTCCAAAACGCGGCGCGGGCGGCGCTGCTTCAGGATGCCGTCGAGCATCAGCAGGCACCCGCGCGTGGTGCCGTGGTGGCCGGTGCCGAAGGCCAGGGCCGCCTCGATCTCGATGCCGATCGCGTTGCCGGGCACGCGGTGCCGGTCGTGGCCGCCATGCACGGCGAACCGTCCGGCGCGCACGAGGCCGAGACCCTCGAGCGAGGCCTTCACCCAGTCCTTCTCGGCGATGTCGTCGAAAACCACGGCGGCCGCGGCCTCGGGCCCGGCGGCAAGCGCGATCAGCTCGCGCACGGAGTCCTCGTCCGGCGGCGAGGAGAAGTAGACCTCCACCTCCCAGGCGAGCGTCTGCTCGTTCTCGAACGCGGCGGCCGCCGTTTCGGCGGGATCGAAGGATTCCATCAGGAAATCCGCAATGCTGCGTGCGGTGGCCTCGTTGGTCACGAGGCGCATCAGATGGGTCGGGTTGTGGGGCGGCATACCTTCAAGCATGCCGGTTCATATCGGAGGCGTGGGGCGCTGTCGACACCCGGCGGACGTCCCGACGGCAAGGCCTTCGATCAGGACAGCAGGCGACAGCGGCCCAGGAGGATCGGCTTCTTGTGACGCAGAGGCGCTGCAATCAGCATCTTCGTCGTGAGCCGGGCGCCGTAGACTTTGTAGAGGGTCGTGAGAAGCTTTTCGGCCACGATCCCACGCGAGAGCGGCGTCGGCGTGATCACCGTATAGCTTGCATTCCCTGGCTTCTCGTTGCTGTCTTCCTCGAAGCCAAGGACCTTCAACTCCGTCCGCATCTCGGACGTCAGCGCAAATGCGCCCGGCTCCCCCGCTTTCGGCCCATATGCGCCTGTCGAAGCTTCGCAAAGCATAGTGTCGTTCGGCAAAGCCAGACATTGGACGTAAGCTTGTGGACGGTCGACACGAGAAATAACCGTGTAACGATCATTCGAAGGTGGTTCGAACGGTTTGGCGATGGCCTCGAGAGCCTCGATAACATCGCATCGGTATGTTTGTACAAAGACACCGATGTCGTCGGCCAAGGCCGGCTGCGTGCCGAATACTGTAAGAAAAGTCCAGAAAATCACAAATCTATTTTTCGACATGCCGAAACCAATGTTTTCAGTCGTAATGAAATTAGTGAATAAAATAGCGCACCGGTGCACCGGCAGAGCGCTTACGCGGCCTGAACGAAACTATCCAGAACCATCTTTCGCCCGGCCTTGTCGAAATCGATGGTGAGCTTGTTGCCGTCGACGCCGGTGACCGTGCCGTTGCCGAACTTGATGTGGAAGACGCGCTGCCCTTGCGCGAAGGCGGAACTCGCGCCGGTGGACTTGGCGACGAGTTCGCCCTCCAGCAGCAGCGGCCCCTTGCGGCCCGAGGCGTTGTAGCGCGGGGCGTCGCGCTCGCCGAAGCCGCCGCCGTTCCCGCCGGAGCGGTCATTGCCGCCGCCGCGAGCGCCAGAGTCGCCGCCGTAACCTCCGCCGGGACCGCTCCCGCCCGAGCCGCCGCCCTGGCGCGTGCGCTCCTGCGCGCGCTGCCAGCCGGGGGTGTTGTAGGTCGAGCCGAAGGGCGCCATGCGGTCGAAGCGGCTGCCGCCATAGCCGCCATACTGGGCCGGCGCCTCGGTGACCTCCACATGCGCTTCGGGCAGTTCGTCGACGAAGCGCGAGGGAATGGTCGATTTCCACATGCCGTGGATGCGGCGGTTGGACGCGAACATGATCTTGGCGCGGCGGCGCGCGCGGGTGATGCCGACATAGGCGAGGCGGCGCTCCTCCTCGAGGCCGGCCTTGCCGCTCTCGTCCAGCGCGCGCTGGTTGGGGAACAGGCCCTCCTCCCAGCCGGGCAGGAACACCGTGTCGAACTCCAGCCCCTTCGCGCCGTGCAGCGTCATGATCGAGACGCGTTCGGTCGCGTCGTTGTCGATCATCTCCATGACGAGCGAGACATGCTCGAGGAAGGCCGCGAGGTCGGGGAACTCCTCCATGGAGCGGACGAGCTCCTTCAGGTTTTCCAGCCGGCCGGCGCTTTCCGCCGTGCGCTCCTTCTGCCACATCTCGGTGTAGCCGCTCTCCTCCAGCACGAGCTCGGCGAGCTCGTTGTGCTTCATCGTCTCGACGCGGTTCGCCCAGCGGGCGAAGGCGGAGGTGAGATCGCGCAGCGCGCCGCGCGGCTTGGGCTTCAGCTCGTCGGTCTCCACCATCAGGCGGGCCGCCTGCATCAGCGGCACGCGGTTGGCGCGGGCGTAGCGGTGCAGCAGTTCGAGCGTCGCGTCGCCGAGGCCGCGCTTCGGCGTGTTGACGATGCGCTCGAAGGCGAGGTCGTCGGTGGGGTTGGCGACGCAGCGCAGATAGGCGAGGGCGTCGCGGATTTCGAGCCGCTCGTAGAAGCGCGGGCCGCCGATGACCTTGTAGGGCAGGCCGAGCGTGATGAACCGCTCCTCGATCTCGCGCATCTGGGCGGAAATGCGCACGAGCACGGCCATTTCGGCCGGCGAATGCCCCTTCTGCTGCAGCGCCTCGATCTCCTCGCCGATGAGGCGGGCCTCCTCCTCGCTGTCCCACGCGCCGGTGATCGTCACCTTCTCGCCGGGCTCGTCCTCGGTGTGCAGCGTCTTGCCGAGGCGGCCGTCATTGTGGGCGATGAGATGGGAGGCGGTGGCGAGGATGTGGCCGGTGGAGCGGTAATTGCGCTCCAGCCGCACCACGGTCGCGCCGGGAAAATCGTGCTCGAAGCGCAGGATGTTGTCGACCTCCGCGCCGCGCCAGCCATAGATCGACTGGTCGTCGTCGCCGACGCAGGCGACGTTGCGGCGGCCCTGGGCGAGCAGGCGCAGCCAGAGATACTGCGCGACGTTGGTGTCCTGGTACTCGTCGACGAGGATGTACTTGAAGCGCTCCTGGTAGGATTGCAGCACGTCCGGGTGCTCGCGGAAGAGCCGCAGGTTCTCCAGCAGCAGGTCGCCGAAATCGGCGGCGTTGAGCTGCTTCAGGCGCTCCTGGTACTGGGCGTAGAGCTTCGCGCCGCGGCCGCTGGCGAAGGCGGCGGCCTCGCCCGACGGCACCTTGTCCGGCGTCAGGCCGCGGTTCTTCCAGCCGTCGATGAAGGCGGCGAGCGCGCGGGCCGGCCAGCGCTTCTCGTCGATGTCCTCGGCCTGGATGACCTGGCGCATCAGGCGGAGCTGGTCGTCCGTGTCGAGGATCGTGAAGTCCGAGCGCAGGCCGACCATTTCGGCGTGGCGGCGCAGGATCTTGGTGCCGATGGCGTGGAAGGTGCCGAGCCAGGGCATGCCCTCGGCCACGCCGCCGAGCAGATGCCCGACGCGCTCCTTCATCTCGCGGGAGGCCTTGTTGGTGAAGGTCACCGCGAGGATCTGCGAGGGGTAGGCGAGCCCGGAGGCGATCAGGTGGGCGATGCGCGTGGTGAGCACGCGCGTCTTGCCGGTGCCCGCGCCGGCCAGCACCAGCACCGGGCCGTCGGTCGCCTCCACCGCGCGGCGCTGCTCCGGGTTGAGGCCGGCCAGATAGGGCTGCGGCGCGGCCACGGCCGCGCGGGCCCGCGCCGCGATGCCGCCCGGGCGGGGAGTGAACTCTTCGTCCAGGCGAAATGGGTCGGTCACGGTCCGTGGCTTCCGAGAGTGCGGTCCCGGCCGGGAGCGCTCGCCAAGAGCACCCGCCCGTCTGGAACCTCCGCGCTCCGCCGGCAAGGCGGATCGACATGGGCGTTTCGAGCCGGTGCGCCCCGCGATCCCCTTATATGGATCGGAAACGCCCGAAATCATCCCGCTCAGGTTGTAAATCGGCTTGAGCACGATAGCGCGTCGTGGCCGATTCGTTCTCAGCTCAAAATGAAGCGAAAGGACGGCGCTGTCGACAGTTCCGCCAACCGGCGGGCGATAACCTGCAATCGCACCTTGCGGGACGGCGGGTCGCCGATGCAATACGGGGTAGGTTCTGCAATTCCAGCGAGCGCCAAGCCATGAGCTCCAGCCTCTTCGCCGCAACCATCCTGGCCGGCTTCATCTACGCGGTGACGCCGGGCCCGGCGTTCCTCGCGGTGTTCGCGCTGGCGGCGCAGCATGGGCGGACGGCCGGAGCGCGCTTCCTGTTCGGGCATCTGGCCGGCGACGTGCTCTGGGGTGGGCTGGCGCTGGCGGCCATCGTGGGCGTCAACCAGCTCGGCCCGGCCCTGTTCGACGCGCTGGGAATCGGCTGCGGGGTCTACCTCATCTATCTCGGCGGCAGGGCCGTGCTGTCGCGGGGCGGCGGACCGTCCACGGTGGCCGGTGGGCTCAAGCCGCTGCGCGCGGGGCTCGTCTTCGGGCTCACCAATCCGAAGGCCTATCCGGTGTCGCTGGCCGTCTTCACGGCGCTGACGGTGAGCTACGCCTCGGAGATCGACTGGGGCACCGCGCCCTGGCTCATGGGCGCGGCCATCATCGGCTTCCTGCTCGGCTATGTCGTGATCCTGTTCTGGGCCGGGCTGCCGCAGGTCCGCCGCTTCTTCCTGAAGCATGGCGGCATCGTCAACCGCGTCGTCGGCGTCACCTTCGTCCTGTTCGGCATGAAGTCGATCGCCGATGCGGGCCGGAGCATCGCGAGCCGCGCCTGACCGGCGTCAGTGCACCCCGGGCCTGCCGGACGCTGCGCGCTTGGGAATGCCGATGACTTCGTCCGAGCCCTTCGGGCATGGGAAGCCCGCGATGCGCGGCCTTCATGATCGCGAGGCTCGCGATGACGTCGGGCGGGAAGGGCAGCGACCCGGCGCGTGGTCATATCGACGTGCAGGTTCAGGCTTTCGGCCGCGGCGGCCAGCCACAGTTCGCGCGCGTGGCGCAGCTCGAGATAGGTATGGATGCGCTTGTCGTCGAACTCGATCAGCTGGATCGTGGCGCGGACGGGATCGTCGAGCCGCAGCTCGCGCTTGTACTGCACATGCCATTCCGCCGTGAACACGGACGCATTGCGCTCCCGAACGTAATCCTGGCCGATGCCGAGGATATCGAACGCCTCGTCCGTGGCGCGATCCAGCAGAACTGAATAATAGGCCATGTTGAGATGGCCGTTATAGTCGATCCAGCCCGGCTCGATCGCCATCGTGGAGGACACGAACGGCGCGAAGAAGAACGGCTTGGTTTCGGCTAAGACGGTCATCTTGCGAGCGAAACGCCTCAATCTGGAAACGCGCGGCAGCCAGGCACGATTGCCCGACCTCCCGGCTAATGTAAAATTGTCCCTAATCGTCGTGCCGATGGCAAGTCTTGTATCGTGAACTCGCTCTTAGTTTGAACCCAATGGTACGGACCTGATGGCCACTCAGATCCGCTCAAGCCCGCCCCGTCCCAGCCGAGGGTGCGATCGAAGCCGTCCGCGAGAGCCTGCTCGCCCGGTTCGGAAACCGCGCCGTCACCAGCCAGGCCGTGCGGGAGCAGCATGCCAACACGCTGACCTGGGCGCAGAACCAGCCGCCTGACATCGTGGTCTATCCAGAGAGCACGGAAGAGGTGTCCGAAATCGTGACCCTGTGCGCCGCGCATCGCGTTCCGGTGATCCCGTTCGGGGCGGGGACATCGTTCGAGGGGCACACCAACGCGCCGTTCGGCGGCGTCAGCATCGACACCAGCATGATGAAGGCCGTGCTCGCCGTTCATGCGGAGGATCTCGACTGCGTGGTGCAGCCCGGCGTCACCCGCAAGCAGCTCAACGAGCATTTGCGCGACCAGGGCCTGTTCTTCCCCATCGATCCCGGCGCGGACGCCTCGCTCGGCGGCATGGCCTCCACCCGCGCGTCAGGCACCAACGCGGTGCGCTACGGCACGATGAAGGACAACGTGCTCTCGCTGACGGTGGTGCTGCCGGATGGACGGATCACCCGCACCGCGTCTCGGGCCCGCAAATCCTCGGCCGGATACGACCTGACCCGCCTGTTCGTCGGCTCGGAAGGCACGCTTGGCGTCATCACCGAGGTGACGCTGAAGCTCTACGGCATCCCGGAGGCGATCTCGGCGGCGGTGTGCCCGTTCCCCTCGGTGAAGGCCGCCTGCGACGCGACCATCCTCGCCATCCAGACCGGCATTCCCGTGGCGCGGATCGAGCTTGCCGACGAGACGCAGGTGAGGGCGATCAACCTCTACTCGAAGCTCGGGCTGCCGGAATGCCCGATGCTGTTCATGGAATTCCACGGCACGCAGGCCAGCGTGGAGGAGCAGGCGATCCGCTTCGGCGAGATCGCCGCCGATCTGGGCGGCGGGCCGTTCGAATGGGAGACGAGAGCGGAGGACCGCACCCGCCTCTGGCAGGCCCGGCACGACGCGTACTGGGCCGCGGTGTCGCTGCGGCCGGGCAGCAAGACGCTCGCAACCGACGTGTGCGTGCCGATCTCGCGGCTGGCCGAGTGCGTCGAGGAGACGCAGCGCGACATCGCCGAGACCGGGCTCATCGCGCCGATCCTGGGCCATGTCGGCGACGGCAACTTCCACGTCTGCCCGCTCGTGGACATGGACGATGCCGATGAGATCGCCCGATTGGAGGGCTTTCTGGAGCGCCTGGTCGAGCGCGCCCTGGCCATGGAAGGGACATGCACCGGCGAGCACGGCGTCGGCCAGTCGAAGATCAAGTACCTGGAACGCGAGCACGATCCCGGCGCGCTGGACATGATGCGCACGCTGAAGCGCTCGCTCGACCCGCTCGACATCATGAATCCTGGAAAGATCGTCCGGATTTGAAGACTTTTTCCGGGTTTACGGATCGGTAGCAAGAGCCTGCCAAGTGTTACCGTGGTGTGTCACCCTGCCGCCATGAAGTGCGCTATGGTGGAAACACGTTGCTGCACCCCGGGACCGCCCAGCTTTGCGTGATATTCTAACTGGCCTCGCGATCCTGCTGATCGTCGCCCTTTCGGCGGCGCTCGCCGGGCCGTATTTCATTGACTGGAACACCCGCCGGGCGGACTTCGAGGAGCAGTTGACCCGCCTGGCCGGCGTGCCCGTGCAGATATCCGGCCCGATCGACCTGAAGCTGCTGCCGACGCCCCGGCTGAAGCTGGAGAAAGTGGCGGCGTCCGCGCCGCAGGGCGGTCCGCGGTTGAGCGTCGAGCGGCTGTCTCTCGAAATCGCTGTCATGCCGCTGCTGCAGGGCCAGATCCACGTGCTCGAAGCCGTGATCGACGGACCACGGCTCGAAGCTCAACTGAACCAGGACGGGACGATAGACGGACTCGGCTCCGTCATGAGCGGCATGGGATCGGCGAGCGCGGTCGCCGTGGAGCGCCTCTACGTGACGAACGGCGCGATCGTGCTGGCCGACCGGGCCGGAGGACGCACGCTCGGCATGTCTGATGTCGATGCCGAAGCGGATGCGCCGGCGCTGGCCGGGCCTTGGCGGGCCAATGGCCGCGCGACGATGGGCGGCGTCCCCATCGATTTCCGGGTCGCCACGGGCTCGCCCGAGCGGGAATTCCACGCGGCTGAAGCTTGTCGTGCAATCGCTTGACCGGCTCGCAGCGGGGCGAGTTCGACGGCAAGGCGAGCGTTGCCGCAGCCGGTCTCCAGCTCGACGGACGCCTGCTGGCCGGCGGGCGCACGCGCTGGCCGGAGCGGGACGGCTTCGCCGTGCGCCCGTGGATGTTCACGGCGGCGTTGAAGCAGTCCGGTCGCACCGGGCGGCTCGAAGGCGCGGAACTGCAGGCCGGCGGCGACGACAGCGCGATCAAGTTCACGGGTTCCGGGGATCTGGCGCTTGGCGCTGCACCCAGCCTTGCCCTGTCGCTGGAAAGCCGGCAGATCGACTTCGACCGGCCTTTCGCGCAGGCGGCGGACTCGCCCCAGCCGACACGCATCGTGCCCGTCGCCTCCGTGTTTTCGGCGTGGCTTTCGGCGTTCGGGCAGGATGGCGGCAGCGTGCCGTTCGGCGTGCCGGTGACCGTCTCGGCCCGCATCAACAATGCGATCGTCGGCGGGGAGACAGTCAGCGGGTTCGCCGCCGACATGATGTTCGCGAATGGCCGCATCCAGATCGCCAAGCTCGGCGCGACACTGCCGGGCAGCGCGATGCTTGATGCGTCCGGCGAGGCCGGGCTCGGCGATGGCGGGCAGTTCAACGGCCGGGTGTCGCTGCGCTCGCGCGATCCGGCGCGGCTGGCGGCGTGGCTGGAAGGCGAGGGCGCGGGCCGTTCCGCGCGCATCGGCGATATCCGCGAACTCGCACTGCAGGCCGACATGGCTTTGTCGCCGTCGGTGGCCGCGGCCCGCAACATGCGCCTCACGCTCGACAAGTCGGTTGTCCAGGGCACGATGCGCTACGCACTGCCGGACCAGGGCGGGCGGCCGAAATTCGAGGCGCAACTGACCGCCGATGGGCTCACCGTCGAGCAGATGCCCGACATCTCGACCCTGACCGCAGCCTCGCGCGGCCTCGACGTGGCGCTGACCTTCGAGGCGCGGAACGTCCGGGTGGGGCAGGCGTCCGGGCCGAATATCGGCGCGGGCCGGGTCGCGCTCAGGCTCGGCGTTTCCGAGACGGGCGTGCAGATCGACACGCTCGATATCGTCGATGTCGGCGGCGCGTCGATGCGCGCCACCGGCCGGGTCGCGAGTTCGGGCGGGAGAATCGAGGCGAATATCGACGCGCGCAGGGTCGAGCCCCTGGCCGAGCTGCTGCGCAAGGTCGTGCCGGGCAAGCTGCCGGCCCTGATCGCCGACAGGGCGCCGACGCTCGGGCCCCTGCGGGTGAAATTGATCGCGGAGCGTGGCTCCGGAGCTGACGGGCAGACGCAGTTCACCATCGACGGAACGGCCGCCGCGTCGCGGATCGCGGGTTCGGCCCGCATCGCACTTGCCGGTGGCGCGGACCGGCTCGTCGGCAATTTCCGCATGGAGTCGCCGGACGCGGCGGCCTTCCTCAACCAGTTGGGGCTGGAGGCGCTGCCCTTGCCGGGGTTCGGGCGCGGCCGGCTTGTGCTCGACATCGACGGCCGCTTCGGCGACGGCGCAGCGGTGAAGCTGACAGGCGAAGCGGCGGGCACGTCCTTCGCGGGCGAGGGCAGGCTCGCGCAGGGCACCGATACCGATCTCACCGGTTCGCTGTCGCTCGATAGCGCCGATATCGGGCCGCTGCTGCAACTGCTCGCCTTGCCGGGGCCGGACCAGCTCGGGCGCGTTCCCGCCGCCTTGAAGGCGGATGCGCAGTTGAAGGGCTCCCGCCTGGATCTCGCCAGGCTGACGGGACGCATCGGCGGACTGCCGCTCGCGGGCGATCTGGCCTATCTCGGCGACAAGGGCCGCATGGAAGGCACGCTGAACTTCGAGCGCCTCTCGCTCGGAGGGCTGGCTTCGCTGGGGCTCGGCACCCTGCAGGCTCCGCTTCCCGGCAATCTGTGGCCGTCGGGGCGGTTCGGCGGCGTGCTGCCGCCGCCCTTCGAGAGCCTGATCACGCTGAAAGCGCGCAGCATCGATCCCGGATTCGGCCCCGCCGGATCGGATGCGACGATGACGCTGCGCTGGACGCCCGAGCTGCTGGAAGTGAGCAAGGCGGACGCGGCGTTCGCGGGCGGCAGGCTGGGCGGCGGCTTCACCGTGAGGCGGCAGGGCGGGCTCGCGACGGTGTCGGCCAAGGTCGCCCTTCAGAATGCTTCGCTCGCCGCGCTGCTGCCGCAGGCCGGCCTCGCCGGGGAGGTGACGACGGAGCTCGATTCAAGCGGGTCGGGCGAGACCGTGGCCGCACTCGTGACGTCGCTCTCCGGCGGCGGGCAGATGCAGCTTCGCAATGCCGCGCTGCCCCGCCTCGATGCGCAGGCGCTGCGCGCGGTGACCGGCGCCTTCGACGCCGAACGCGATCCGCCGGATCTGGCGCGGGTACGCGACGCGCTGGGCAAGGCGCTCGACCGGGGCGGACTGAACGCTGCGGCGATCGAGGCGCCGGTGACCTTCTCGAACGGGCAGGTCCGCATCGGGCCGATCGCCCTGCGCACGCCGGGCGTCGACGTGAACGGAACGATCGGCTTCGACCTGCGCAACGCGCGGCTGGATGCGAGGGCGACGATGGTCGCCAGCCCCGCACCTGAGGGATGGAGCGGACCCGTTCCGCAGGCCACGGTGATGTGGCGCACCGGGCGCAACGGCATCGAGCGCGACATCGATGTCGCGCTGCTCACGAACGTGCTGACCACCCGCGCCGTCTCGCGCGAGCTCGAGCGGATCGAGGCGGCCGAGATGGATCTGCGCGAGCGCAGCTTCTTCATGCGGCGGCTGAAGTCGGAGCGCGAGGCCGCACGAGCGCGAGCTGCGCGAGGCGGAGGAAGCACGCCTGGCCGAGGAGGCGCGCATCGCCGAGGAGGCCCGCAAGGCCGAGGAAGCCCGCCGGGCGGAGGAAGCCCGGATCGCCGAGGAAGCACGCAAGGCTGAAGAAGCCCGCCGCGCCGAGGAAGGCCGCCGCATCGAGGAGGCCCGCCGGGCGGAAGAAGCGCGCATCGCCGAGGAAAACCGGATCGCTGAGGAAGCCCGGCGCGCGGAGGACGCCAGGAAAGCCGAAATCGCCCGGCGCGCGGAGGAAGCCCGCCGCACCGAAGAGATCCGGCAGGAAGAGGCGCGGCGGGCAGAAGCCGCGCGCAAGGCCGAAGAAGCCCGCCGGATCGAAGAAGCGCGCCGCCTCGAAGAAGCCCGCCGGATCGAAGAATTGCGTCGTGCCGAAGAGGCGCGGCGTGCGGAGGAGGCGCGGCGTGCCGAACAAGCACGCGGGATCAGCGATCCTGTCGCGGTGACGGGCCAGCCTCTGCTTCTGCGTCCATCCCAGGCGCCGCCCGTCCAGGCACCGCCGGCGGATGACAACGGACTGGCCGAGGCAACCCGGCTGATGGGCGGCGCGCCAGTGTCCCGGCCCGCTCCCACGCCGCAGTTCCCGACCCGGCCCGCGCCGCAACCGAGCGCTCCGTAGGGTTGAGCAACCGGCTCTTGGACAACTGGCTCCGGGACAATCTGGACAACCGGCTTATGGCGACCTGTCGCGATAATGCGCGAGCACCGCGAGGCGGATGGCCGAGGACAGGTTTCCGGTCTCCCTGTCGGCATCGATGCTCGCGACCAGGGCGTTGAGGCTGATGCCGCGGGCGAACGCGATATCGCGCAGCGCGGTCCAGAACGGATCTTCGATGGATACGCTCGTCGGATGGCCGGAGATCCGGACGGAACGCTTGACGATCTTGTCGCTCACGTCGCGTCCTCGCGGGGCTTGCCGATCTCGGGCAGCTTGCCGTCCTCGCCAGGACCGGCGCCGTCGGACGCTACTTGACCAGGCGATGACCTTCGAGGCGACGCTCGTCCAGCGATGCAAGCGCCTTCGACCGCCTGCCGCTCGTCCTTGGTCCGGCCGAAGCGAATGCGGTTTTCGGCGGCGGCGGCCTCGTCGCTGGCCCGTGCCTTGGCCTTGCGAGCGCGGCGGAGATTGACGATCTCGGCTGTCATCGCGCCAAGCCCCGGCCAGCCTCGGTCAGGTCTTCTTGCGGAATGCGTCGAGGCTGACGACCTCGGCCGTGCCGTCCGTCTTGCCCGAGTCTGCTTGCCGGTCCGCCTTGCCGGCATCGGATTTGGCGGCGTTGTCGGCGGACCCGCCGTCGGCCGCTGCTTTCTTGCCCGATGGCCTGGCCGTATCCTGCCCGCCATCCCGCTTGGCCTTGTCCGCGGCGCGGCGCGCGCTCTCGCGAACCTCGGCAAGATCGCCGGACGCCTTGTCGCCGTCTCCCTTGGCGGCCAGCGCCTTGCGCATGGCGCGGCGAGGGCAGGGCGGTGGGAGGTGCGCGGCTCGGGCCGCTCGTCCTCGATTTCCTCGTCGTTGTCGGCGGGCTCGGCGCCGGACAGCTCGAACTTCAGGCCGAACTGGACGGACGGATCGAAGAAGCCGGTCAGCGCATCGAACGGCACCAGCAGCGCTCGGGGATGCCGGAGAACGACAGGCCGACCTCGAAGGTGTGCTCGGTGACGGCGAGATCCCAGAACTGGTGCTGGAGGACGATCGTCATCTCGTCCGGGTACTTGTCGCGCAGCCGCTGGGAGATGCGGACGCCGGGATCCTCGGTGCGGAACGAGATGTAGAAATGGTGATCGCCGGGCAGGCCTGCGCGGCCGCATCCGTCAGAACCTTGCGGACCACGCCCTTCAGCGCGTCCTGGACCAGGAGATCGTAGCGGATGAGGTCCTGCGGCATGCCATGGACTGGCTTCGCGCAGTGCGGAAAGAAGTGGAGGTTTCTGTTGCCAGGTACCTCCGAACCCCGCCTTACAGTGCTACCCGCAAGGGCTTGTGTTTCGGTGTTAGCGACCGCTTACGCGGCCACCGCAACCGGAGCATAGTTGTCATTGGCAACTATACGAATAGGCCCGATAACGGCGGAACCATGCCGGGCAAAAGCCCACCCTTTACACCCTCGTCGATCCTATTTCGCCCCCGCCGGAGACCAGCCCGATGCGGCCGGAGTGGGCTCTGGTGGAGGCGCCGGGTACCGCCCCCGGGTCCGAAAGGCTTATTTCGATGACCGTTTATCGCCATAGCCGCCTTGCGACGGCATCCGGAATATAGGGTCCGCGGCGCGCGGAAGGAAGCCCTGCCGGGGCAAGAACACAGCTTAAATTGCGCTGGGCAACGCGCGCGATCAGATGCGCCGTGTCGACGTAGGGACTGGCCTAGACTGCCGGCAGAATGGGATCGCTCATGCACGCCTATCACGACCTGCTGCGCCGCGTTCTCGCCGAAGGCGTCCGGCAAGGTCGGACCGGACCGGCACGGGCACGCTCTCGCGTGTTCGGCCATCAGATGCGCTTCGACCTCGCCGCAGGGCTTCCCCCTCGTCACGACCAAGAAGCTGCACCTGAAGTCCATCGTCCACGAGCTGCTCTGGTTCCTGGCCGGCGACACCAACGTCGCCTATCTCAAGGCGCAACGGCGTCACGCATCTGGGACGAGTGGGCCGACGAGAACGGCGAACTCGGCCCCGTCTACGGCAAGCAGTGGCGCTCCTGGGAGAAGCCCGACGGCGGCACGGTCGACCAGATCCGCTGGGTGCTCGACGAGATCCGCCGCAACCCGGATTCGCCGCCGCCTCGTCGTCATCGGCCTGGAACCCGGCCGACCTCGACCAGATGGCGCTGGCGCCCTGCCACTGCCTGTTCCAGTTCTACGTCGCGGAGGGCCGGCTCTCCTGCCAGCTCTACCAGCGCTCGGCCGACATCTTCCTCGGCGTGCCCTTCAACATCGCGAGCTACGCGCTGCTGACCCACATGGTGGCGCAGGTCACCGGGCTGGAGCCGGGCGACTTCGTGCACACCTTCGGCGACGCGCATCTCTACTCGAACCACCTCGAGCAGGCGCAAGCTGCAGCTCACCCGCGAGCCCGCGGCCGCTGCCGCGCGCTGAAGCTCAACCCCGACGTCACGTCGCCTCTTCGACTTCCCCTTCGATGACGTCGCGATCGAAGGCTACGATCCGCATCCCGCCATCCGGGCGCCCGTGGCGGTTTAACCCGCACCGGCCTGAGCGGGTCCACCCGGAGCATTCGCATGACCCCGCATATTCGCCCCGCACAGCCTGCCGACGCGGCTGTCGTGTTCGCAGCTTGTCAGCGAACTGGCGGAGTACGAACGGCTGTCCGCACGACGTGGACGCGACGCCGGAGATGCTGGGCGAGGCGCTGTTCGGCGAGACGCCGCGGGTTTTCTGCGACATCGCCGAGTGGCAGGGGCGAGGTCGCGGGCTTCGCGCTGTGGTTCTACAATTTCTCGACCTTCCGGGGCCGCCACGGCATCTATCTGGAGGACCTGTTCGTGCGGCCCGCAGCTGCGCGGGCACGGCCTCGGCAAGCTGCTGCTCGCCAACCTCGCGCAGGCGCTGCGTCGCCGAGAATCTCGCCCGGCTGGAATGGTCGGTGCTCGACTGGAACGAGCCCTCCATCGACTTCTACAAGGCGCAGGGCGCGGTCATGCTGGACGGCTGGACGACCTGCCGCGTCACCGAAGCCGCGCTGTGGCGGCTGGCCGACCAGGCGCGGTGAACCGGTCATGAGCCTGCCCGTCGTCATCGTCGTCGCGGCCGCCGAAAACGGCGTGATCGGCCGCGACAACGGGCTGATCTGGCGCTTGAAGACCGACCTGCGGCGCTTCCGCGCGCTGACGCTGGGCCGGCCGCTGATCATGGGGCGCAAGACGTTCCAGTCCATCGGCAAGCCGCTTCCCGGGCCGCGAGACCATCGTGCTGACGCGCGATCGCGCGTTCCGGCCGGAGGGCGTCGCGGGTGGCGCACGACCTCGAAGCGGCGCTGGCGCTGGGGCCAGGAGATCGGGCGTCGGCATGGGGGCGGACAGCGTCGTCGTCGGCGGGCGGCGCGGAGGTCTACGCGCAGGCCATGCCGCATGCCGAGCCGCATCCATCTGACCCGGGTCCACGCGACGCCCGATGGCGACGCGGTGTTCGCTCCCGTCGATCACGGCCCGTTTCCGGCGAGACGCGGCGCGAGGAGCATCCGGCCGGCCCGGACGACGAGCACGCCTTCGCGTTCATCGACTACGAGCGTCGAGCGCCTGACGCTCGGCCGTCGCGTTCAAGCGAACTCGTCAACCAAGCGGCAAAGCCTCCGTTGACGAATGGGCGACGGCACCCCACTTCCGTGCGCATAAGAAATTAACGCGCCTCGGGCGCGAGCTGCGTGATCGAGAGCGGAAAAGGACAGACTGAATGCCTTGGAGCAATCAGAGCGGCGGCGGTGGCGGGGGGCCCTGGGGTCCCAAGCAAGCCCGGCGGCCCGTGGGGTGGCGGTCCGCAGGGCGGCGGCGGGGGAGGCGGCGCGCCGCCCGACCTCGAGGAGTTGCTGCGCCGCAGCCAGGACAGCTTGCGGCAGGTGATGCCGGGCGGCGCCGATGGGCGGCAAGCGGCGTGATCGCGCTCGCGGTCGGCGCAGTGCTGCTCTGGGCGGCGACCGGCTTCTACACCGTGCGCCCCGACGAGGTCGGCCTGAACCTGGTATTCGGGCGCTATGTCCGGCACCACCCAGCCGGGCCTGAACTACAACTTCCCGTATCCGATCGGCAGCGTCGTCAAGCCGCGCGTCACCGTCGTCAACACCACCGAGGTCGGCTACCGCGGCAGCGACGGCCGGCCGCCGCGCCGTGATCGCGCGACGTGCTCGAAGAGAGCCTGATGCTGACCGGCGACGAGAACATCGTCGACATCGATTTCGCCGTGCAATGGCAGATCAACCCGGCCAAGGCCGCCGACTTCGTGTTCAACATCCAGGCGCCCGAGGCGTCCGTGAAGGCCGTCGCCGAGAGCGCCATGCGCGAGGTGATCGGCCGGCGCAACATCCAGGCAGATCCTGACCACGGACCGCGGCCCCATCGAGGCCGAGGTGCGGCAGGTGATGCAGGACACGCTCAACCACTACGGCGCCGGCGTCGAGATCCGCCTTGTGCAGTTGCAGAAGGTCGATCCGCCGCAGCAGGTCATCGACGCGTTCCGCGACGTCCAGGCGGCGCGGCAGGACCAGGACCGCGCCCGCAACGAGGCGGAGACCTACGCAGAGCAAGGTCGTGCCCGAGGCGCGAGGCGAGGCCGCCCGCATCGTCCAGGAAGCGGAAGCCTATCGCGAACGCGTCGTCGCCGAGGCGAACGGCCAGGCGAGCCGCTTCACGCAGGTCTACGAGGAATACCGCAAGGCTCCCGACGTCACCCGCGAGCGCATGTACTCTGGAAACGATGGAACGAGTGCTCGGCGGCATCCGACAAGATCATCCTCGACCAGAACGGCTCGAACGGGCAGGGCGTCGTGCCCTACCTGCCGCTCGACGAGCTGCAACGCCGTCCCGCGCAGGGAGCCAGAAATGAGCAGCACCCTTCGCTTTGCGCCTTGCGGGCGTCGCTCTCGTCGGCCTCGTCGTGTTCTTCAGCGCCACCTTCGTCGTGCCGCAGACCGCGCAGGCGCTTGTCTTCCAGTTCGGCCGCGTCGCGCGCCCGCCGATCACCCAGCCCGGCCTCTACTTCAAGTGGCCGATCATCGAGAACGTCATCGAGATCGACAAGCGCATCCTCGACCTCGAGCTGCCGACGCAGGAGGTCATCGCCTCCGACCAGAAGCGCCTCGTGGTCGACGCCTTCACGCGTTACCGCGTGACCGATCCGCTGCGCTTCTACCAGAGCGTCAACAACGTCGCGGGCGCCAATATGCGCCTCACCTCGATCGTCAACTCGGCTGTCCGCACCGTGCTGGCGGAGGCGAACTTCGCCGCCGTCGTGCGGACGGACCGCTCCGGGCTCATGCAGCGCATCCGCGACGACGTGAACCGCCAGGCCAACGGCCTCGGCATCGAGGTGGTGGACGTGCGCCTGCGCCGCGCCGACCTGCCGGAGCAGAACAGCCAGGCGGTGTTCCAGCGCATGCAGACGGAGCGTCAGCGCGAAGCCGCCGACATCCGCGCGCAGGGCTCGCAGCTCTCGCAGACCATCAAGGCCGAGAGCCGACCGCGAAGTCACGGTGCTCCGCGCCGATGCGTCGCGCCGGGCGGACGAGCTTCGAGGCACCGGCGAAGCCGAGCGCAACCGCATCCCCGCGGAGGCCTTCGGACGGGATCCCGAGTTCTTCGGGTTCTGCCGCTCGATGCAGGCCTACGAGGCCTCGATGCGGTCTGGCGATACGCGCATGCGTCCTGTCAGCCCGGATTCATCGTTCTTCCGGTACTTCAGCGATCCGCGCCTGTCCAAGGACCAGCAGCGGATCGTACCGGGCGCGACCGCGCCGGCACCGGGCGCGCAGGCTCCCGGCGCCACCGGCAGCACCGCCGCTGCCGTTGCGCCTGGCGTGGTTGCCCGGCCCTGAGCCTGTTCAGTTGCGAAGGCCGCGGCCGGAGTCCTCGTCAGCGAGCGATCCCCGACCGCGGCCTTTCCTGTCTTGATGGTCCGAGGCATGATGAAGCCCGGCTGCGCCGCTGGACTGCCGCGCGCGGACGATTATCTCGTTCGCCGGGCGGGGAAACCGGCCACCGGTATCGTGATTGTGTGGAGCGCGCGGCGCGCTGTATCGTGCATCTGATGTCGCGAGGGGTGTTCCGTCGCGTTTCTGCCCTAATTCATCGGTGAATCTCGTGGCAACCATGACCCAGAGAACCCTCATGCCCACTCTCAATCCTGCTGCATTCCGGCGCACTGCTTTCGCGTTCGCCGTCGCAGGCGCGGTAGCCACTTCGGTTCTCGCGCTGCCTGCTCCCGCTTTCGCCCGTGCGGCACCCGAATCGCTTCGCCGATCTCGCCGAGAACGTGATCGACGCGGTCGTGAACATCTCGGCAGCGACGACGGTGACCGAGCAGCGCTCGCTGCAGACTGCCGCAGCTTCCGCCGGGATCGCCCTTCCAGGACTTCTTCGACGATTTCTTCAACAAGAACGCCCCGGGCGGCGGCGGTGGTGAGAACGGAACACCGCGGCCGCAGCGGCGCTCCAACTCGCTTGGATCCGGCTTCGTGATCGATGCCTCCGGCATCGTCATCACCAACAACCACGTCATCGGCGAGGCCAACGACGTCACCGTGATCTTCACCGACGGCCGCAAGCTGAAGGCGGAGATCGTCGGCAAGGACGCCAAGATCGACCTCGCGGTGCTGCGGGTGAAGCCCGACAAGCCGCTGCAAGCGCCGTCAAGTTCGGCGACAGCGAAAAGGCCCGGATCGGCGACTGGGTGATGGCCATCGGAAATCCGTTCGGCCTCGGCGGCTCGGTGATCGGCGGGCATCGTTTCGGCGCGCAACCGCGACATTTCCGACCAGTCCTATGGCCAGTACATCCAGACGGACGCGGCCATCAACAAGGGCAATTCCGGCGGCCCGCTGTTCAACATGGATGGCGACGTGATCGGCATCAACACGGCGATCCTGTCGCCCTCGGGCGGCTCCATCGGCATCGGCTTCGCCGTGCCGTCGTCTCTGGCGGCGCCCGTGATCGACCAGCTCACCAAGTTCGGCGAGACCCGCCGCGGCTGGCTCGGCGTGCGCATCCAGAACGTCGACGACGCCATCGCCGAGAGCCTCGGCCTCGGCAAGGCGCGCGGCGCGCTGGTCGCCGGCATCGACGAGAAGGGCCCGGCCAAGCCCGCGGGCATCGAGGCGGGCGACGTCATCGTCAAGTTCGACGGCATCGAGATCGAAGGAATCGAAGGACCTGCCGCGCATCGTCGGCCAGACGCAGGTCGGCAAGGCCGTCGACGTCCGGATCGTGCGCAAGGGCCAGGAAATCATCGAAGACCGTCACGCTCGGCCGCCTCGAGGAGGGCGAGAAGGTCGCCAAGGCCAACGTGCCGTCGGCGGAGGCCGAGAAGCCGGCTGTGAAGAAGGCGCTCGGGCTCGAACTGACCGTCGATGACGGACGAGCTGCGCAAGCGCTATTCAGATCAAGGAAAACGTGCGCGGGCGTGCTCGTCACCCGCGTCGACCCGAACTCTCCGGCATCCGACAAGCGCATCGCGCCGGGCGACGTGATCGTCGAGGTGCAGCAGGAGCCCGTCGACGACACCGGACGCCATGACCAAGCGGCTCGACGCGCTGAAGAAGGAGGGCAAGAAGTCCGCCCTTCTCCTCGTCGCGAACGCCCAGGGTGACGTGCGCTTCGTCGCCATGACGCATCGAGTAGGTGCAACTGGATCTGCGGCCGGGGCAGTCCGGTCCCGTCTTGACTATGACGTTCCGGGCGCGCGATGCCTTGTGCCGCGCGCCCGGAGTTGTTTCATGAACCTCGATCCCAACTTCCTCATCCATGACGAAGCGGCCCTGAAGGCGCTCTATGGCGAGCCGGGGGAAGCCTCGATCGTCAAGGAGAAGGGCCACATCACGCCCGAATACCGGGCTTTGATCGAAGCAAGCCCCTTCGCCGTGCTGGCGACCTCGGGGCCCGACGGGCTCGACGCTTCGCCGCGTGGCGACCTGCCGCATCTGGTCACGGTCGAGGACGAGAAGACGATCCTCATGCCCGACCGGCGCGGCAATAACCGCATCGACACGCTGCGCAACATCGTCACCGACCCGCGCGTCGCGCTGCTGTTCCTCATTCCAGGCTCCGGAACCACGCTGCGCCTGAACGGCATCGCGCTCGTATCCGTCGACCCCGCGCTGATTGCCCGGTTCACGGTCGAGGGCAAGGCTCCCGCGATCCGTGGTCGTGATCAAGGTGGAGACGGTGTTCTTCCAGTGCGCCCGGGCCGTGCTCCGCGCGGAGCTCTGGGATCCCGCGCATCACGCCGCTCCGGACAGCCTGCCAAGTGCCGGAGATATTCTCGCCGCATGCACGGCGGGCAGCTTCGACGGCAAGACGTATGACGAAGCGTGGCCGGCGCGGGCCAAGGCCACCATGTACTGAGGCGCCGGTCGGTTCATGCACCTTGGCGCTTGCGGGCGGTGACTTCGATCTCGATCTTCATGCGGGCATCGAGAAGGCCGGCCTGGATCATCTTCGCGGCAGGGCGCGCCTCGCCGAACGCGGCCTTCAGCGCCGGCCAGCACGGTTCGAAATCAGCCCTGTCGGGAAGTACGTAGTTGACGCGGACAACGTCCGCGAACGAACTGCCGGCTTCCGCGAGCGCCGCGCCGATGTTGCGCAGGCACTGTTCCGCCTGGGCCAGTGGATCCTCGGAAATCGTCATCGTGGCGTAGTCGAAGCCGGTAGTGCCCGACACGAACACCCAGTCGCCATCGACAACAGCCCGTGAATAGCCGATCTGCGCCTCGAAGGGCGAGCCGGACGAGATCAGGCGCCGCTGGGTCATCGCATTGTCCCTCGTCCGCTCACTTCAGCCCGCGAACTCTGCCCGGCGATAGCCCTGGACATACAGCAACGCCGTGAGGTCGCCATGGTCGATGCGTGCATGGGCGGCGGCAGCGACCGCGGGCTTGGCGCGGAAGGCGACGCCGAGCCCGGCTTCTCCCAGCATCGCAAGGTCGTTCGCGCCGTCGCCCACGGCCATCGTCGCCTCGCGCGGCAGGCCGAAGCGGGTGCGCAACTCGATGAGCGTCGCGAGCTTGGCTTCCTTGCCGAGGATGGGCTCCTCGACCGCGCCGAGCAGCTCGCCGCCCTTGGCGAGGAGGACGTTGGACCGGTGCTCGTCGAAGCCGATCATGGCCGAGACGGGGCCGGTGAATACCGTAAAACCGCCCGAGACAAGCGCCGCGTAGCCGCCCTGCGCCTTCATGGTCCGCACCAGCGCCCTGCCGCCCGGCGTGAGCGTGATGCGCTCGGCGATAATGCGGTCGACCACCGCCACCGGCAGGCCCTTCAGCAGGCCGACGCGCTCGCGCAGGGCCGGCTCGAACGCCAGTTCGCCGCGCATGGCGCGCTCGGTGATCGGCGCGACCTTGTCCTTCAGCCCGACGAAATCGGCGAGTTCGTCGATGCATTCCTGCCCGATCATGGTGGAATCCATGTCGGCGAGGAACAGCCGCTTGCGCCGGCCCCGGGCGTGCTGGATCACGACGTCGACAGGCGCGCCGTCGAGCGCGAGCCGCACCTGATCGGCGAGCGCGCGAAGGTCCGCGCCGGCGTGGGGCGTGAAGGAAAGGTCGGCGGCGATGCCGTCATCCAGCCAAACCGGCCCTGACACGTGCGGCAGCACTTGCGCGGCGCGCGCCAGAAGGGCATCGGTGAGAACGGGCGATGCCGGGTTCGAGACCAGCGTGGCCACGTGGCTGGCTGAGTTGGCCTTCGGGGCTTGGGCCTGCGGGTCGTTGGAAGTCGAGTCTTGCATCTTCACTCTCGGGCCTAGGGGGTCCGGCGCAACAGGGGCATCGCGGGCGATATGTTTCGGGCCATTCTCATCGCAGGACCGACGGCGAGCGGCAAGTCCGCGCTCGCCATCCGTCTGGCACAGCGAACTGGGCGGAACCATCGTCAACGCCGATTCCATGCAGGTCTACCGGGATCTGCGCATCATCACCGCGAGACCGAGCGACGAGGAGGAGGCGCAGGCGCCCCACCGGCTCTTCGGCTACGCCGACGCGGCGGAGAACCTCTCGGTCGGCCCGCTGGCTGGATTCCGCGCGAGGCGTCCTGGCCGAGATCGAAGCGGAGGGACGCCTGCCGATCGTGACCGGCGGCACGGGGCTGTACTTCCGGCGCTGACGGACGGCCTGTCGAACATTCCGCCCGTGCCAGACGACGTCAGGGCGGCGCTGCGCGCATCCACCATGGATGTCGCCGCCGAGACGCTTCATCGCGAACTGGCGGCGCGCGATCCCGGCGACGGCGGCCACGCTGCGGCCCACTGACAAGCAGCGCATCCTGCGGGCGATGGAGGTGTTCGAGACGACGGGTCGGCCGCTCGTCAGCTTCCACGGCGATCGGGAAGGCGGCGTGTTCGAGGCGCAGGAGTGCCTGCGCGTGTTCCTCTCGCCCGAGCGGGAGCTGGTCTACTCGAAGATCGACAGCCGCTTCGACGCCATGCTCAGCCTCGGCGCGCTGGAAGAGGTGCGGGCGCTGGCCCAGCGCGATCTCGACCCCGCGCTCCCCACCATGCGCGGGCATGGCGTCCCATGGCTGATCAAGGCGCTGCAGGGCGAGATGACCCTGGTCGAGGCGATCGAGCGCGTCCAAGCAGGACACGCGCCATTACGCCAAGCGCCAGTTCACCTGGTTCCGCCACCAGGCGCAGGGCTGGGCCTGGACTGACGCCGGAAGAGGCGGCCGCGGGCCTGCGCGACGCGTTCGAGCGCGGCGTCCAGCCGTAGGCTCCTGTTCCAGCATCAGTCGTTTTCCGCCAACCGGGTATCCGCTTGGCGGGATGATGCTTCAGCCCCTGAGCTTGAAAATCAGCTCGTAGAAGGTGATCAGGATCTCGAACACGATCAGCAGGACGATGGTCGCCTCCAGCCGCACGCTGCGCTGGGCGTCGATGAGATCGGTCAGCGCGCGGGCTGTCTGCTGCACCACGTCGAGCTTGCGGGAGAGCGTGCGCCCGCGCTCGCTGAGTTCGTATTCGTCCTCGAGCCGTGCATAGAGGCGCTCGAGGTCCGGCCGGTCCCAGAGGACGTCGGGCTTTTCCTCGATGGCGACGCGGCCGGACATGCGGTGCTCCACGAGCAGCGCTTCGCCGATGAGCTTGAGGATGCTCTTGCGGTCGCCCGGCACGCGGCCGGCGCGGGCGAGATCGCGCGCCAGCGGGTCGATGACGTCGAACACCGCGCTCACCTGCCGCTCGTTGTGGGCCAGCGCCACGCTTTTGGCCAGCGCGTCGGCCACCACCAGCATCCGCTCCGGCGCGAGGTCGCGCACCTGGATCGGACCGCCCGGCGGCACCTGGTCCTCCTTGCCGCCGGAGATCTCCATGACGGCGATCTCGTCGTCGATGCGGCGGCAGGGGGCCGCGATGCGCGGCGTGAGCTTGCGCAGCAGGTCGTCCTCCTCGATGGGCGAAAGCCCGCCGAGCACGATCGACGCCATAGCGAAACAGCGCCACGAACCCGTTTTCCGCGATGCGGAAGGCGAAAGGCGCGCTGGAGATCATGTCCGAGCGCTCCAGGCCGGTCGTGTCGATGCGGTCGCCGAGCAGCAGGGCGCGCACGGTGATGCGCTGCGCGGGCTGAGGCGGCGGCGAGGCTGGCGACGGGACGCTGGATCGGACATGGCGGCGAGATTATAGAAGAATGCGCCCGGCGCGAAGTTTCAGCGTTGCAGCTTCTTGACGGACGCCGGCGACGACGACTACTGTCCCGCAACTTTCGACTTTGGGGAGCGCATCGTGCGCAACATCCTTATCGTACGCGGTGCGCCAGAAGCGGGACGGCCCTAGGCCGACATCCTGATCGCTGGCGCTGCGACCGAGGCCCCTCCGAGGGCCTTTTTTATTGCCCTGAAATCGAACCACGAAACAACCCGGCCCAAGCCTGAACGCCAAGCCGACCGCGAGACGAGCCGATGGGAGCCAAGCGATGACCCGACAGATGACCGGCGCCGAGATGGTCGTCCAGGCGCTTCAGGACCAGGGCGTCGAGCACATCTTCGGCTATCCCGGCGGCGCGGTGCTGCCGATCTACGACGCGCTCTTCCACCAGGAGAAGGTGCAGCACATCCTCGTGCGCCACGAGCAGGGCGCGGTGCATGCGGCCGAGGGCTATGCCCGCTCCTCCGGCAAGGTCGGCGTGCGTGCTCGTCACCTCCGGCCCCGGCGCGACCAACGCCGTCACCGGCCTCACCGACGCGATGATGGATTCCATCCCGCTGGTCTGCATCACCGGGCAGGTGCCGACGCATCTCATCGGCTCCGACGCGTTCCAGGAGTGCGACACGGTCGGCATCACGCGCCACTGCACCAAGCACAACTACCTCGTGAAGCGCATCGAGGACCTGCCGCGCATCCTGCACGAGGCCTTCTACGTCGCGTCGAACGGCCGGCCCGGGCCCGGTCGTCGTCGACATCCCCAAGGACGTGCAGTTCGCCAAGGGCGCCTATGCGCGGCCCACGACGAACCAGCACAAGACCTACCGCCCGCACGATCAAGGGCGACCTCGACAAGATCAAGCGCGGCCGTCGAGCTGATGGCGTCGGCCAAGCGGCCGGTGTTCTACACGGGCGGCGGCGTGATCAATTCCGGCCCGCAGGCCTCCGCGCTGCTGCGCGAGCTGGTGCGGCTGACGGGCTTTCCCGATCACCTCGACGCTGATGGGGCTCGGCGCCTATCCCGGCGGCCGACCCGCAGTGGCTGGGCATGCTGGGCATGCACGGCACCTACGAGGCCAACCTCGCGATGCACGACTGCGACGTGATGATCTGCATCGGCGCGCGCTTCGACGACCGCATCACCGGGCGGCTCGACGCCTTCTCGCCGAAGTCGAAGAAGATCCACGTCGACATCGACCCGTCCTCGATCAACAAGAACGTCAAGGTCGACATCGCGCATCGTCGGCGATTGCGGCCATGTGCTCGAGGACATGGTGCGCCTGTGGCGCGCCTCGTCGCCGCAGACGTCGACAAGGCGGCGCTCGCGGGCTGGTGGAAGACGATCGACGGCTGGCGCGCGCGCAACTGCCTCGCCTACCGGCCGTCCGACGACGATCATCAAGCCGCAATACGCGGTGCAGCGGCTCTACGAGCTGACCAAGGACCGCGACGTCTACGTCACGACCGAGGTCGGCCAGCACCAGATGTGGGCGGCGCAGTACTTCCACTTCGAGGAGCCGAACCGCTGGATGACCTCCGGCGGGCTCGGCACGATGGGCTATGGCCTGCCGGCCGCCATCGGCGTGCAGATGGCGCATCCCGACGCGCTGGTCATCGACATCGCCGGCGAAGCCTCGATCCTGATGAACATGCAGGAGATGTCCACGGCGCTGCAGTACCGCCTGCCGGTGAAGATCTTCATCCTCAACAACGAGTACATGGGCATGGTGCGCCAGTGGCAGGAACTGCTGCACGGCGGGCGCTATTCGGAGAGCTATTCGCACGCGCTGCCCGACTTCGTGAAGCTGGCCGAGGCCTATGGCGGCGTCGGCATCCGCTGCTCCGACCCGGCCGACCTCGACGCCGCGATCATGGAGATGATCGACACGCCCGGCCCGGTGATCTTCGACTGCCTCGTCGCCAAGGACGAGAACTGCTTCCCGATGATCCCGTCGGGCAAGGCGCACAACGAGATGATCCTGCCCGACGCTCGGCGACGACGCGCAGGACATCGGCAGCGTCATCGACGAGAAGGGCAAGATGCTGGTGTGAGGCGGCAATCACTCCACCTTCGCGGCGGGAGGCTGAGGCCTCCTTCGCGCGGGGAGGGAGAAGCCAGGCCGGCCGTCTCGCTCGAGACGAGGGCAAAGGAATACGACCATGAAGCTCGTCATCGCCAACAAGGCCTATTCGTCCTGGTCGCTGCGGCCGTGGATCCTGATGAAGGTGCTCGGCATCCCGTTCGAGGAGGACCTCGATCCCCCTCGACACGCCGGAGTTCCGGCCGCGCGTCGCCGCCTACAAGGCCGGGCAGCACGGTGCCGATCCTGGTCGACGGCGACGTCACGGTCTGGGAGTCGCTGGCGATCATGGACTATCTCGCCGACCGCTTTCCCGGACAAGGCCGGTCTGGCCGGAGGATCGCAAGGCCCGCGCGTTCGCCCGCACCATCTCTGCCGAGATGCATGCGGGCTTCCGCGCGCCTGCGCGCGGCCTGCCCGATGAACGTGCGCAAGCGCTACGCGCACGCGCGACCGCGGCGATCTCGTCGCCAAGGACGTGGCCCGCGTCACCCATCTCTGGCGCAGGCGCGCGACCGCTTCGGCGCGACGGCCGGCGGCCCGTTCCTGTTCGGCGACTTCAGCGCGGCCGACGCCATGTACGCGCCCGTCGTGACCCGCTTCCAGACCTACTCGCATCCCCGTCGAGGCCCCGATCCGCGCCTACATGGACGCGGTGCTCGACCTCCCCGCCTTCCGCGAGTGGCAGAAGGCCGGGATGGAGGAGAGCTGGATCGTCGCCCATGACGAGGCCGACGAACCCGCCATCGGCCCCTTCCGCTAGTCGCCTGAACACACGCAGACAATCGCCATGAACGCCCCATTCCCGAGAAGGGCCGACCGATGAAATCGCATTATTCCGACGCGCCCAAGGCCCAGCCCGTCGCCCGCCACACGCTGTCCGTGCTCGTCGACAACGAGCCCGGCGTCCTCGCCCGCATCGCCGGCCTGTTCTCCGGGCGCGGCTACAACATCGAGAGCCTGACGGTCTCGGAGACGGAGCACGAGCAGCATGTCTCGCGCATCACCATCGTCACGGCGGGCACGGCCGCAGGTGATCGACCAGATCAAGCACCAGCTCGACCGGCTCATCCCGGTGCACAGGGTGATCGACCTCACGGTGCAGGGCGAGGCGCTGGAGCGCGAGCTTGCGCTGGTGAAGGTGGTCGGCAAGGGCGATGCGCGCGTCGAGGCGCTGCGCCTTGCCGCCGCCTTCGGCGCGCGGACGCTGGACGCGACGCTGACCTCCTTCGTGTTCGAGCTGACCGGCACGACCGAGGAGATCGAGCGCTTCCTGCGCCTCATGGCCGACGTCGGCCTGGTCGAGGTGTCGCGCACCGGCATCGCCGCCATGGCGCGCGGCCCGGAAGCGCTCTGAGCGCCGAGCAGAAAGTCAGCCAACCCATGATCAGCTCTATCACTCCCCCGGCGCCTGTTCCTGCGCGGCCCACATGGCGCTGGAGGAATCCGGCGCTCGCCTACGAGGTCGACGCCGCGTGAACCTCGCCGAGGGCGAGCAGCGCACGCCGGCCTATCTCGCGCTCAACCCCAAGGGCCGCGTCCCGGTGCTCGTGGACGGCGACTTCGTGCTCACCGAGGTGCCGGCGATCCTGCGCTACGTGTCGCGGCTTGCTGCCGAGGCGAGCGCTCTGGCCGGCGGACCGCGCGAGGACGATGCCGCTGCGCCGAGTGGCTCGCCTGGATTTCGTCGGGCGTGCATGTCGCCTACGCCCACATCCGCCGCGCCGAGCGCTATGCCGACAGCGAGGCCGGAAAGGCCGAGGTCATCGCCAAGGGCAAGATCACCGCGCGCGACTCTGGGAGCAGGTGGAAAAGCGCGCTGGGATCGCAGCCCTGGATCGCGGGCGACAGCTTCAGCGTCGCCGACCTCTACCTGACGGTGTTCTGGACCTGGGGCCGCGGACCGGTGCTGGGCTACGACATGGCGGCCGACTTCCCCAGTGGACGGCGCACGCCCGCCGCGTTGCCGCGCGCCCGGCCGTCCGTCGCGTCTTCGAGCGGGATGGGATCGTTCTGCCTTGATCGGCATGACTCAAGCTCCGCTCGGCCAGGCCTTGCACCGATGACCGGTGAAGCCCTGCTTGCGCTGTCCGTCTTCGCGTTCGCGACCTCGATCACGCCGGGCCCGAACAACATGATGCTGCTGGCATCGGGCGTGAATTTCGGGTTCCGCCGCACGATCCCGCACATGCTGGGCATCGGCTTCGGCTTCACGTCGATGCTGGTGGTGGTCGGGCTCGGGCTCGGCGCGGCGCTCACGGCGTCGCCGAACATTCTTGCCGTGCTCAAGCTGGTTTCGGCCGGCTACATGCTCTGGCTGGCCTGGCGCCTCGCCACGTCGGGAAGCCTCGGAGCGGGGGAAGGCGCGGCGAGGCCGATGCGCTTCGTCGAGGCTGCGCGGCTTCCAGTGGATCAACCCCAAGGCCTGGGCGATGGCGCTGACCGCGACGACCGTCTACACGCGGCCGGACGCCTTCCTCGTCACTGTCGCCATCGTCGCCCTTGTCTTCGGCTCCATCAACCTGCCGTCGGTCAGCGTCTGGGCGGCCTTCGGCACGGGCTTGCGCGGCTTCCTCGCGATCCCGGCCCGGATGCGGGCCTTCAACATCGTCATGGCCGTGCTTCTGGCCCTGTCCATCATCCCTTTCGTGCTGTGAGGAGCCTGATTACGTCCTGCAGCACGTTCGTGCTTGACCCAAACCACCGCGCCGCTTAAGCGCACCCCACAACCGAAAAACCGCACCGCGGCACGCGGGCGCCCAAGGAGCTCACGACCATGCGCGTTTATTACGACCGCGACGCCGACATCAATCTCATCAAGGGCAAGAACGTCGCCATCGTCGGCTACGGCTCCCAGGGCCACGCCCATGCGCTGAACCTGCGCGACAGCGGCGTGAAGAACATCGCCGTGGCGCTGCGCGCCGGCTCCCCGACGGCCAAGAAGGCCGAGGGCGAGGGCCTGAAGGTCATGACCGTCGTCGAGGCCGCCAAGTGGGCCGACGTGGTCATGATGCTGACGCCCGACGAGCTGCAGGCCGACATCTACCGCGACGAGCTGCACGCCAACATGAAGCCCGGCGCGGCGCTGCTGTTCGCCCACGGCCTCAACATCCACTTCAACCTCATCGAGCCCCGCAAGGACCTCGACGTGCTGATGGTCGCCCCGAAGGGCCCCGGCCACACGGTGCGCTCCGAGTACCAGCGCGGCGGCGGCGTGCCCACGCCTGATCGCCATCCACCAGGACGCCTCGGGCAACGCCCATGACCTCGGCCTGTCCTATGCCTCCGCCAATGGCGGCGGCCGCGCCGGCATCATCGAGACGAGCTTCAAGGAAGAGTGCGAGACCGACCTGTTCGGCGAGCAGGTCGTGCTCTGCGGCGGCCTCGTCGAGCTGATCCGCGCCGGCTTCGAGACGCTGGTCGAGGCGGGCTACGCCCCCGAGATGGCCTATTTCGAGTGCCTGCACGAGGTGAAGCTGATCGTCGACCTCATCTACGAGGGCGGCATCGCCAACATGAACTACTCGATCTCCAACACCGCCGAGTACGGCGAGTACGTCACCGGCCCGCGCATCATCACCTCCGAGACCAAGGCCGAGATGAAGCGCGTCCTCGACCGACATCCAGACCGGCAAGTTCACGCGCGACTGGATGCTCGAGAACAAGGTCAACCAGACCTCGTTCAAGGCCATCCGCGCCCGCAACGCCGCCCACCAGATCGAGGAAGTCGGCGAGCAAGCTGCGCGCCATGATGCCCTGGATCAAGGCCAAGGCGCTGGTCGACAAGTCGAAGAACTGAGCGGTCCGCATTACGGACGGCAAAGGGGCCCCGGCATTCAGTTGCCGGGGCCTTTTCCATGTGGCGAGTTCGCGAACGTGCGCCTTGCCCCCTGCGCCGGGCGAAACTAGGCTGGCCGGCCTTCGCCCGAGACTGCGGGAAGAAGAGGCGATCGGGAAGGACGTTCGGGCATGCCCGTCTTGCGGGTCATCGAAAACTCCAGGCCAGGGCCGGCTCCGGCCGTCATGCTGGACGGCGTGTCCATCCGCTATGGCGGTAACGGCGCGCCCGTCTATGAAGCGGTCGCGCCCGTGTCGCTGCGGGTGGCGGAGAACGAGTTCGTCGCCATCGTCGGGCCCGACCGGCTGCGGCAAGTCCACCCTGCTCAACGCGGCGGCCGGGCTTGCTGCAGCCCGGCGGCGGGCACGGTCGCGATCTTCGGCGCAGCCGCTCGCGGGGCTCAACGGCAAGGCGGGCTACCTGTTCCAGCAGGACGCGCTGATGCCGTGGAAGACGGCGCGCGACAACGTCGCCATCGCGCTCGAGGTCGGCGGGCACGCCGCGCGCGCGAGGCGCTGGAGCAGGCGCGGCGCTGGCTGCGGCGCGTCGGCCTGCTCGGCCTTCGGCGACCGCTATCCGCATCAGCTCTCGGGCGGCCAGCGCAAGCGCGTCGGCCTCGCGCAGGTGCTGATCCGCGATCCCAAGATCCTGCTGATGGACGAGCCCTTCGGCCCGCTCGACGCGCAGACGCGCCAGATCATGGGCGACGCTGCTGCTCGACCTGTGGGCCGCCGACCGCAAGGCCGTGCTGTTCGTCACGCACGACCTGGAAGAGGCGATCGCGCTCGCCGACCGCGTCGTGATCATGTCCGCCGGCCCGCAGGCCCGCATCATCGGCGACCATCGTCATCGACCTGCCGCGTCCGCGCGACGTGGCCGAGATCCGGCTCGAGCCGCGCTTCCACGCGCTGCACCGGGCGATCTGGGGCGAGCTCAAGGCCGAAGTGCTGAAGGCCTACGGCAGGCCGACGGCATGACAGCAGATACCGCGCACCAGGCTCCTCGCCCTGCAGGTGCTCGTCGCCGTCGTGGCGCTCGGCGATCTGGCATGTCGGATCGACGCGTGCCCATCGGCGGCGGCTATCTCCTGCCGAAGTTCTTCTTCTCCACGCCCGGTCGACGTCATCGCCCGCGTCTGGAAGATGTTCGCGACGGGGCTGATCTGGAAGCATCTCTGGATCACGCTGACGCGAGGCGTCCTCGCCTTCGTCATCGGCTCCGTCGGCGGCGTCGTGTTCGGCTTCTGGTTCGCGCGCAAGCCGCTGCGTGGCCGCCGATCTTCGATCCCTACGTGAAGATGGCCAACGCGCTGCCGCGCGTGGTGCTGGCGCCGATCTTCATGCTGTGGCTCGGCCTCGGCATCTGGTCGAAGGTGGCGCTCGGCGTCACGCTCGTCTTCTTCATCGTCTTCTTCAACGTCTACCAGGGCGTGAAGGAGGTGAGCCCCACCGTGCTCGCCAATGCCCGCATGCTGGGCATGAACGAGCGCCAGCTGTTCCGGCACGTCTACTGGCCTTCGGCGCTGTCGCTGGATGTTCTCCTCGCTGCACACCTCGGTCGGCTTTGCCCTCGTCGGCGCGGTCGTCGGCGAGTATCTCGGCTCGGCTGCCGGCCTCGGCTATCTCATCCATCAGGCCGAGGGCGTCTTCGACGTCACCGGCGTGTTCGCCGGCATGGTCGTCCTCGCCGCCTTCGTGCTCGTCATCGACTGGCTCGTGACGCTCGTCGAGAACCGGCTGCTGGTGTGGCGGCCGCAGCCCGCCACGGCGTGAAGCCACCGAGCCGACCGATCCGAAAACAAGATCCAGGGAGGAACCGCATGATGACACTCGATCTCTGCACGACCCGCCGTGCTGTGCTCGCCGCTTGCCGCGTCCGCCGCCATCGCGACCGCCGGGCCTGCCTTCGCGCAGACGCTCGAGAAGAAGAAGCGTCACGCTCGGCGTGGGCGGCAAGGCGCTGCTCTACTACCTGCCGCTCACGATCGCCGAGCGGAAGGGCTTCTTCAAGGAGCAGGGGCTCGATGTCGAGATCAACGATTTCGCCGGCGGCGCCAAGTCGCTGCAGGCGCTCGTCGGCGGCTCCGTCGACGTCGTCACCGGCGCCTACGAGCACACGATCCGCATGCAGGCCAAGGGGCAGGACATCCGCGCCGTGCTCGAGCTCGGGCCGCTTCCCCGGCATCGCGGTCGGCATCCGCAAGGACAAGGCGGCGGCCTACAAGTCGCCGGCGGACCTCAAGGGCATGAAGATCGGCGTCACCGCGCCGGGCTCCTCGACCAACATGCTCGTCAACTTCCTGCTGGCGAAGGCGGGCCTCACGCCGCAGGACGCGTCGTTCATCGGCGTCGGCAGCGCCGCGTCCGCCGTCGCCGCCATCCAGCAAGGGCGAGATCGACGCGATCTCCCATCTGGAGCCGGTGATCTCGATGCTGGAGAAGGACGGCGACATCAAGATCGTCGTCGACACCCGCACGGAAGAGGGCACGCGCGCCGCTGTTCGGCGGCTCCAACCCGGCGGCCGTGCTCTACATGAAGCAGGACTTCATCGACAAGAACCCCAACACCACGCAGGCGCTGATCAACGCGCTCTACAAGGCGCTGAAGTGGATCGAGAAGGCCACGCCCGAGGAGTCGCCGCCGCGGTGCCGGAGGAGTACCTGCTGGGCGACAAGGCGCTCTACATGCTCGCCGTGAAGAACTCGAAGCCGACCTACTCGCGAACGGCATCGTCGTCGCCCGCCGGCATGAAGAGCACCAACGACATGCTCGTGCAAGTTCGACGACGAGATGAAGGGCACCACGGTCGATCTCACGAAGACCTTCGACGACCGGTTCGCCAAGAAGGCGGCAGAAACCGTGAAGTGAGGGCAGGGGCGGCTCGACCCCGATGAACATCCTCTCCATCCAGTCCCACGTGGCCTATGGCCATGTGGGCAACGCATGCGGCCGTGTTTCCCGATGCAGCGGCTGGGCTGCGAGGTGTGGCCGATCCATACCGTGCAGTTCTCCAACCACACCGGATATGGCGCGTGGACGGGGCAGGTGTTCGACGGGGCTTCGATCGTGGAGCTGGTCGACGGCATCGCCGCGCGGGGCGTGCTGGCGTCGCTGCGATGCGGTGCTGTCGGGCTATCTGGGTTCTGCCGAGATCGGCGAGGCGATGATCTCAACGGTTGAGCGGGTCAAGGCCGCCAATGCGCGGGCGGTCTGGTGCTGCGATCCCGTCATCGGCGATGTCGGGCGCGGCATCTTCGTGCGACCAGGCATTCCCGGAGTTGATGCGCGACAGGGCCATCCCCGCCGCCGATATCGTGACGCCGAACCAGTTCGAACTGGAGTGGCTCACCGGCCGCGCCTGCCGCACGCTGCCTGCCATGCTCGACGCAGTGGCCGCGCTGCACCGGCGCGGACCCGCGCGCGATCCTCGTGACCTCCGCGCTCCTCGACGACACGCCCGGCGATGCGCTCGACATGCTGGCCTCGGATCGCGATGGCGCATGGCGGGTGCGCACGCCGCGCCTGGATGCCAGCCCGAACGGCGCCGGCGATGCGGTCGCGGCCTTGTTCCTGGTGCACTACCTCCGCAGCGGATCGGCGCGGATCGCACTCGAGGAGGCGGCAGCGTCCATCCACGGCGTGCTCAGGCGGACGATCGAGGCGGGCTCGGCGGAATTGCTGCTCGTTGCGGCGCAGGACGAGATCGTGAATCCCACGAGGCGATTTCCAGCCGAGCATCTGCCGCGCTGAAGCGGCGCTTGCCGCCGTAATGCCGGGGTGAGACAAACAAGCCATGAGGCTGCGCGTCGCCACCTTCAACGTCGAGAACCTGTCGTCCCGCTGGCGCTTCGCCGAAGTCGGGCGGGGCGAAACCTCGGCCGCCATGTCGCTTGCCGATTTCGGCCATCCGAGGGAGCGCGAGGCCGCCGAGCGCAGCGTCGCGCTCACGCTCGAGGACGACAAGCGCCAGATGACCGCGCTCGCCATCGCCGAGACGAAGGCCGACATCATCGTGCCTGCAGGAGGTCGACAGCCTTCGCGTGCTCGACGCCTTCTTCGCCAACTATGTCCATCGCATCAGCGACATCAGATACGGCCATTTCAGGCTGGTGGAGGGCAATGACCGGCGCGGCATCGACGTCGCCATCGCGATCCGCCGCGACCTGCTGGAGCCCGACGACATCACGGTGACCTCGCATCGCGAGGCGAGCTTCGGCGAACTCGGCGTCTTCGACCGCGAGGTCGCCGCCTTCGGCATCACGCCGGAAAGCCGCGTGTTCAACCGCGACTGCCTGATGGTCGACCTCAACATGGGCAAGCGGGCGCTGACTCTGTTCGTGTGTCACCTGAAGTCGATGAACAACGGCAAGGACGACGGCCGCGCACGCCACCCTGCCGCTGCGCCGCGCGGAGTCGCGCGCGGTGCGCACGCTGGTCGAGCGGCGCTTCGGCCAGGACTGGCGCAGGGCGCCTGGATCGTCGCCGGCGACCTCAACGATTATGTCGAGCGCATCGGGCCGAACGGCGAGGTGACGCCGGCCAGCCCAGCGGCATCGACCCGCTTGCTCGACCGTTTCGCCGTCAACCCGGTCGCGAGCTTGCCTGCCGACGAGCGCTGGACGCATTTCCACCGGGCCTGGTCCGAAGCCAGCCAGCAGATCCGTCGAGGAGCACGTGCAGCTCGACTACGTGCTGCTGTCGCCGGCCTGCTGAGCGGACAGCGTGACGGCCGAGATCGTCCGCCGGGGCTTGCCCTACCGCGTGCCGCTCGACCCGCGTGATCCCGACCGCTCCGTCGCGCGTCTCGCCACGACGGCGGACCGCTATCCGCGTATCGGTTGGGACCGGCCCAAGGCGAGCGATCATTGCCCGCTTGTCGTCGAATTCGAACTGCCCAAGTGGGGTCATACCGCCTAGCGCGCCGGTCCCACGACATTGGATCGGCGTTCAGGGTTGATTTGCAACGCGTTCATCGGCACGAACGGGGTTTCCGTACGCCAATGGATGCACCGACGAGGAGGCCGCCATGCGCCGCCGTTTCTTCACGCTGGACGTTTTCACCGACCGCGCTCTCTGCCGGCAATCCGCTGGCGGTCGTGCTCGACGCGCAGGGCCTGACGCGACATCGCGATGCAGGCGATCGCGCGCGAGTTCAACCTGTCGGAGACGGTGTTCGTGCTGCCGCCGCGCGGACCCGCACCAGCGCGCGTCGCTGCGCATCTTCACGCCCGGCCGCGAACTCCCCTTCGCCGGGCATCCCACCGTCGGAACGGCCGTGCTGCTGGGGCTGCTCGACCACGGCCACGGGCATGGCGTGCTCGCCTTCGGGCTCGAGGAGAAGGTCGGCCTCGTGGCCTGCGCGGTCGAGGTTGCGGGGCGAGGGCTACGGGCAGGCGACCTTCACGCTGCCCCGCCTGCCGCAGAGGTGGAGCAGGCCGGCTCCGCCGGAAGTCTAGCCGCGGCCCTCGGCCTGGTGCCGAAGCCGATATCGGCTTCGGCGCGCATCGCGCCCAGCGTGTTCTCGGCGGGCGTGGGCTTCACCTTCGTGCCGGTCGCGAGCCGGGACGCGGTGGCGCGGGCGCGGCCTCAACCGCGGCGTGGCGCCGGCAATCCGGCCCGCCGACCACGCCAACGCCTTCGTCTACTCGCGGGAGGTGAGCGATGCAGGTTCGGCCTATCACGCCCGCATGTTCGCGCCCGACATGGGCGTCGGCGAGGATCCTGCGACGGGCGGCGCCGCGGCGGCATTCGCGGGCGTGGTGATGCGCTTCGACAGGCCGGGCGACGGGGAGCACTCGCTCGTCATCGAGCAGGGCTATGAGATGGGCCGCCCCTCCCAGATCCTGCTCGGCCTGAGCGTGGAGAACGGCGCGCTCGCCCGCGCCACCATCGGCGGGTCGGCCGTCGTCGTCTCCGAAGGCGCGCTGCGCCTGTGACCGAGATGCCGGTTTTCCATCATGTCCGGACCGTGTCCTGCGCCTTCGAGCCGCGCCCCTGGGCCTGGGCCGAGGCCGAAGCGGCGCGCATCGACGCGCCACTGGGCCGAGCTCAGCGCGGGCAATCCGGCGTCTTCGACGGGAACGTGCTGCGTGCTGCACCGGGGCGCGTTCGAGGGCGACGTGTTCCGTGGCGCCTACCTGGAGACGCGCTTCTCGCGCTTCATCGCCTGGCGCGACTTCGGCTTCCCCGACCGGACGATGCGCAACTGCTTCGCCATGGCGGCGCTGCGCGCGGCGGACGGGGCGTTCCTGCTCGGCGTGATGGGTGCGCACACGGCCAATGCCGGCAAGGTCTACTTTCCCGCCGGCACGCCGGACCTCGACGACGTCGTCGGCGACAGGGTCGACCTCGCCGGAAGCGTCGCGCGGGAACTGGGGGAGGAGACCGGCCTCGCCACGGCGGCGCTCACGCTTTGCCGACGACTGGACCATCGTCGAGCCCGGCCCGCGCCTCGCGCTCATGCGCCGCGTCGCGATCGATCTGCCGGCTGACGAAGCGCGGGACCTGATCCACGCCAACATCGCGGCGCAGGATCGATCCCGAGCTGTCCGGAATGGCCATCGTGCGCGGCATGGCGGACATCGCCGCGCTGAGGCCGTGATGCCGCCGTTCGTGGCGGCCTATCTGCAGGCGGGAGTTCGAGCTTCAGCCCGCGGGATAGCCGTGCCTGCTGCGCGACGCGCGCACGATGCCCTGGGCCTCCGCGTCGCGGCCCGCCGGCGCAGGCCGAGGAAGCCTGCTGATGTCGCCCTGGATCTGGTCGTAGACGTTCTGGCTCACATGGCCCGAATTCAGGTCGTTGTCCTGGATGGCCTGCCAGCGCGCGATGTCGCCCGAGCAGCCCGTGCCTGCCGGAAGCCTGAACCCCGCCGGCGACAACGCCGGGCGCAAGGCCGGTATAGCTGGAGGCTGGCGGGGCCGAGGACACCGGTGTTGCCGTGCTGTTGCAGCCGGCCAGGAAGAGCAGCGGGCAAGATCACGCCCGCGAGCCGGATCGTCCGTATCGTCGTTGAATTGCTCATCGGGGGCTCCGGAAAGTTCGATCATGTCGCCCAGGCGTGGGCTTCGATGGGCGCGGGCCTGGGATTCGCGCCTGGGCGGCGTAAGCCACAGTGTCGCCCAAGGCGCCCGCCGGTCAATGCCGTCGCCGTGTCCATCGGCATCGGCCGCTCGCGGCCGCCCCTTGCAAAGTGCCCCATCTCTCGGCTAGAAGCTTCGCCATGCGATCCGATAAGGGTCGCGTGGGGCCGTTATGCCCCGATGGGAGATGGACGCCGTGGCCGCTTTCGCCACCTTGCCGCAGACACCGACGGAGGCCTTCGCGGGCCGGTCCGGTCGTTGCTCGCGCGTCCTCCCGCCTGCTGTCCGGGCTCCTTCTGCTTCTTAGCCGCCCCTGAGGGCCGGCCGGGCGCATGCGCCTGGGCGCTCAGGGGATCGAGCCGCCAGACCGAACCCACGGCGCGCCGACAGCGCTCGACCGGATCGGCGGCGCCGAGCAGGACACCGAGCCAGGACCGAGACCACCGCGACCGCCGACCCAGACCGCCGTATCGCCAAGGACCGCGTCATCATCTTCGACACCACCCTGCGCGACGGCGAGCAGTCGCCCGGCGCCTCCATGACCTTCGAGGAGAAGCTGCGAGGTCGCCGACGCTGCTCGACGAGATGGGCGTCGACATCATCGAGGCCGGCTTTCCCGATCGCCTCCAACGGCGACTTCGAGGCCGTGTCGCGAGATCGCCCGGCGCATCAAGAACGCGACCGTCGCCGGCCTCGCCCGCGCCGGCGCAGAAGGACATCGACCGCGCCGGCGAGGCGGTGAAGCCACGCCGCGCAGGCCGCGCATCCACACCTTCATCTCCACCTCGCCCGTCCACATGAAGTACAAGCTGCAGATGGAGCCCGAGAAGGTGCTGGAGATGGTCGTCGGCCTCCGTCACCCGCGCCCGCAACCTCGTCGACGACGTCGAGTGGTCGGCCGAGGACGCCACGCGCACCGAGCTCGACTTCCTGTGCCGCTGCGTCGAGGCCGCGATCAAGGCCGGCGCGACCACGATCAACATCCCCGACACCGTCGGCTACACCGTGCCCGAGCGAATACGCGGCCCTGTTCCGCACGGTGCGCGAGCGCGTGCCGAACGCCGACAAGGCGATCTTCTCCGTCCACTGCCACAACGACCTCGGCCTGGCGGTGGCCAACTCGCTGGCCGGCGTCGCCGGCGGCGCGCGGCAGATCGAGTGCACCATCAACGGCATCGGCGAGCGGGCGGGCAACGCCGCGCTGGAAGAGATCGTCATGGCGATCAAGACCCGCGCGCGACGTGCTCGCCCTACGCACGCGGCGTCGACGCCAGCGATGCTGACGCGCGCCTCGCAAGCTGGTCTCGGCCGTCACGTCGTTCCCGGTGCAGTACAACAAGGCCATCGTCGGCCGGAACGCCTTCGCCCACGAGAGCGGCATCCACCAGGACGGCATGCTGAAGAACGCCGCAGACCTACGAGATCATGACGCCGGAATCGGTCGGCGTGTCCAAGACCTCGCTGGTGATGGGCAAGCACTCCGGCCGCCACGCCTTCCGCGAGAAGCTGAAGGAGCTGGGCTACGAGCTGGGCGAGAACGCCTTCGAGGACGCCTTCAAGCGCTTCAAGGACCTCGCCGACCGCAAGAAGCACGTCTACGACGAGGACATCGAGGCGCTGGTCGACGAGGAGATCGCCACCGCCCACGACCGCATCAAGGTCGTGGCGCTGACGGTGATCGCCGGCACGCAGGGCCCGCAGCTCGCCACCCTGACGCTCGACGTCGACGGCGACCACCAGACGGTGCAGGCGACGCGGCAACGGCCCGGTGGACGCCACGTTCAACGCCATCCAGGCGCATCGTGCCGCACGAGGCGCGGCTGGAGCTCTACCAGGTGCACGCGGTGACCGAGGGCACGGACGCGCAGGCCGAGGTCTCGGTGCGTCTCGGCGAGGACGGCACGGCCGTGACCGGCCAAGGCGGCCGACCCCGACACGCTGGTCGCCTCGGCGCGCGCCTATCTCGGCGCGCTCAACAAGCTGATGGTCAAGCGCGACCGCATGACCGACGGCCGGAAAGCGGCTGCACTCGAGCGCGCCGCTCGGCGGAATCTGAACTCCAGAGGCTGTGCGCGTCGACGCAGTCCGCGTCGCGCTTGATCCCCGGGTGGCGTGCAAGACGCTGGACATCCCTCCGCGGCCTTTGCTACTCACCCCTTCGCCGCGGGGCCGGCATGCGCCCCGCGAACGCTTTGATGGGCGCTTAGCTCAGTTGGTAGAGCAGCTGACTCTTAATCAGCGGGTCGTAGGTTCGAGCCCTACAGCGCCCACCATCAAAGGTACAGTCATTACAATAAGATAAGCCGGGCGGTGTCCTGGCTACGCCCGAACCTGATTTCCAGGAAGTTCAATTGGGAAGCATATGGGAAGCAGAGTGGCTTCCATTGGCCTGGAAGTGTCCCTCGCCGAGATTCCCGCGAGATATCCAAATCTTCGTACCGTTCGTCCGTCGCAGATGTGATGGAATGTCGATTGGTGATCAGGTCTAGACCGCTAGTCGACTATGGCGATCAGATCGTGCCTATTTCCTTGATATCCGCGACGGCGATGCCGGCGAGCGCGGCGGCCTAATCTCTGCGGTTCCGACTTCCGCTTTAAGGATCGCGGAACTCGCCTGAAGTTCACGGCCTGAACCGGCAGCAGCGTCGCCTCGTGCGACAAGTGGTAGCTAAGGAACGGCCTTAACACCAGCTGTCGAATTAGCAAGGTCGGTCTCATTAGCCACGGAGCGCAGAAGCGTATCACAACGCGGTGATGCAGGCGGAAATCGACCGCTTCAGGGGCCGCGTCGTCAAGAGCACAGGCGATGGCTATCTCGCGACCTTCGATGGACCGGCGCGCGCCATCCATTGCGCCTGCGCGGCCAGCCGGGAGATGCGGCAGCTCGGCATTGAGATACGCTCGGCGCTCCACACCGGTGAAGTCGAGCTCATCGGCAGCGATGTCGGCGGCATCACGGTTCACACGGCGGCGCGGGTTCTGGCGGAAGCTCAGGCGAATGAAGTTTGGACCTCGCGTACCGTCAAGGATCTGGTCGCGGGCTCACAAATTCAAGTTCTTCGAACGCGGAACCTACACCCTCAAAGGCGTTGCCGGCGATTGGCCGCTGTTCACGGTCGAACCGTGAAGGGCCTGCTGCTTACCTAAACTAACCGGTCACGTCCTGTCGTTCCCGCGCGCCCCCTAGATTTTCGCTGAACCCGGTCGCTTCCACGTTTCAAGTTCTTCGGTCGCTGGTAATGGTCCCGATGAGATCCATGATCGGGCGCGTTCAAGATGCCTGGTGGAGAGTGGGAGCTATGACCCGGAAGCTTGAACGCTGAAATAAAGCGCAGTCGAGCTAAGTTGTACAAGATGGGAATTTGCCGGAGGCTTTGCGAAGATCCGCCACTTGGTTCGCCATCTGTCGTCCGCGTGTTCACGGGCCGAAGGTGTAGCCCCTCAGCGTGTTCTTGGCCGCGTGGCTCGATCTACGCCATTCGAAATGGCCGAGCTACACCTTGCGAGGCAAGTACAAGCACGGGCTTCGTGTTCGAACGCACTTACGTCCGGGGCGTTCGGGTGCAGCATGTCCTCATGTTCATCAGGTTCCTCAAGACGAGGACGACGCCATGACCGCCACCATGATCGAGAGCCACGACTTCCAGCGCCGGACCCGGATCAATCACCTGATGCGCTTTATGCTGGCCGTCACCGGGATCTGCGTGGCGGCTGCGGGCGTCGCATCGACGATCATCTCCCTGGCGCAGATGTAATTCGCGGGCCGCTTCGGCGGTGCGCGTAAACGCATCGGTTCCAATGGCCGCCAGCCTTGGGATCGGTCCCGCCTGGGTGGGTCCCGTACAGACACACCCAGGCGGGCAACCTCAGGCTTGGACTAAGAGTTAACATTGCGGGTGTGCTGCCCCCAAGCAGGAGGTCCGCATGTCATCCGCACTCGATCTTGACCACCGCACCAACCCCTCAGTGATGATCGTCGAGGAGGAGCCGATCTTCGCGTTCGCGCTTGAGGAGGAATTCATCGACGCGATGTTTCTCGTCTCGGGCCCGTTCGGGAGCTGCGCGGCGGCTCTCAGCGCTCTCAACTCCGAGTTACCGGACGTGGCCGTGCTCGACTCCAGGCTGGAGGACGGCCCCTGCCACGAACTCGCCCTCGAATTGAAGCGGCGGGGCGTCCCATTCCTGATCTGCTCCGGGATGCCGTTGGACGAGACCGAGCCCAAGGAATTGGCTGGCGTGCCACGCCTGCACAAACCTTCGCCCTTTCCTGAGATCGTCCGGCGCGCCCGGGAGCTTTTGCCAAGTTAGCAGCCGACCGACAATCGCCTCTAGCCGAAGCATCTTAACTCGCGGCGGTACGCCCAAGTCTGGAGAGAGTGTCGACGTTTGCGCGGTTAGACGCCCTCACGGAGCTTGAAGCGCGGTGCAGGCCTCCAAACTCAAGCCGCGCCGATCCGCCTCCTCCACCTCATTCCAGTGATTAACATTCCAGCCCCGCCCGGATGGTGCGAGAGCTGCCCTGCACACCTCAGCATCGGACTTTTCCGCTCGGGGCTTGGCCGCGGGCCAGGGCGTCCTGACCGGGTCAGCACGCAGCCGGAAGAGGGGAGCCCAACGGCAGACCTTTTCCGGCGCGGTCTCCACGCAGGCCATTGGCAGGGCTGGGCTGATTTCGCGGATCACGACCACAGCCTTCTCCCGCACGTTCTGGCAAGTTGAGCGCAGCAAGGCATCGTTGCTGGCAACGAAGCGTTTCAAGTCCGCCGAGCCCTTCTGCCAGTGCTTGATCAGCAATTCCGTGGTCTCGCGTTCGCAAGCATAAGTCACAAAGGGTGTCGTAGCCCACAGGTCCAAGCCTCCCGCTGGCAATGCCACCGCAGGCCGTGCCACCGCTGTCAGGGCCGGTGACGGTTCCACCAAGTCAATCTTCAGGTCGGCGGCCTTGTCCTTTGTAAGCCATGCGATGGCCGACGGCGGAGCCGCCGTCATGAAGAGAATCGCTTCAACACCGAAGCCAAGTCCGTTCAGGTACGCGCCGGCAATAGCGTTTCCGGACGCCGAGGCATTGCGGCTCTTGGGGTCGAACACCGCGTGAAAGCCGATCTTGGCGCCATCGGCCATCAGGCGCTTGCTGCCGGTCAGCCATACGATGGCGCACATCGAAGTGCATGACGCGCCCGAGAGCACAGCGGTAGAGAAGCTGCGGGCTCTAATCAGTTCAGCCATCGTCAGACCTTCTGCTGCGCTGCCGCCAGGACTTTCTAAGATTACAATCGCCTCACGGAAGTGGGCGGTTGCCGCGAGAAGTCGGGTGGCATCACCTTGGACGATCCGTCCGCCGAATTTTACCAAGGTAGTGCCCAGCGCGTTGGTGCCCAGGATGGAAACCGTGCCGGCCGCGGACGGCGTAGGCCCGAGAGCTGCCAGCAGAACCCATGCTGCAGATCTCAGCATCGAGTGCCATTTGGAGTTATCCCGCAGTCGCTTGTACGATGGCACGCGTGACACAAGTTCAAACAGCGCACGACCACGACTTACGTTCACGGCGCTCTCCTGCAAATGCCTTTCAGTCGTTCAGGCGTCCAACTCAACTGCTGTCACAACTCGCAGTCTTCGATCCGGCGGGAGCATTTCGATATTGCTGCGAGCCTCTCCAGCAACAGGACGCGTGTGAGGATGCTGCTTAGCTGAGGGATGCGGCGCGCGTGACCATTTCAATCTAAGCCGCAAAAGCTGCAACAGCTTTGTCTTACATCAACGCTTGATTTGCTGTGTTCAGTTCTAAGTTGACAGCCTCGCGTCTCCAGTCGAACACCGCCGAGTACGAGGTCAGCATGCCGCATCTCGACCGTGGGGATGCAACAGGCGACGACCAGAGAGGAGGGAGAGGCTATGAAAGGGTTCGGCCTGGTTGGGCGTGGGCTCGGCGCTATGCTTGCGCTTATCGGGCTTATGGGTACACCCTCGTTCGCTTGGCCCGACAGTATTGAAATCACGGCTCGAAAGAACCAATTTTCCGGCATAATGAAAATGGTGCTCTATGCTGATTTCTGTCAGCGCGTCTATATTGGTAAGATTGCCGTGAGGCCTGAGCCTCGACTCGGCCAATTGGTCTTTCAGGATGGGGAAGAAAATCATCCAGAACTCGGATGCAAGAGCGCAAAAATCCCGTTCACAGGCATCCTCTATAGGGCTGGCCCGACAACCGGGGACGATAAATTTACACTGTATGTTTCGGACGGTTGGACGATGCAGCCGATCAACGTCACGATCCACGTGCGTTGACCCCGATTGAACAGCTGACGCAGTAGACAAATCGATCACAGACCGTAGGGTACGGGGTCGCTGGCGCCGATCCTTCACTTCACTACCGTGACCTCTGGCAACGTGTAGCTCCCGTCGAGCACACTCGCGCGCGGCCTGTAGATGCGCATCAGGAAGTTCCAGCCCGGTGTCACGTCCAGGCGGTTCGGCACGTCCCCGCACAGGTCCTTAGAGCCGAAATAGGCCGTGAAAGTCCCGTCGCCGTTCAGCTTCGCGGTGGTGCTGTTTAGGATGTTATTTTCCGACTTCATGTAGCCGTCCTCGCCATAGAGAGTGATCGACCAGAACGCGTTGTTCTCCGGCACCTGGTAGGTGGCCGAGTAGCACTTGCCTGGATCGTGCTGGCCTCCGTAGTTCAGGTAGGTTGCGTCCTTGTCGGGGTTCAGGCCCCATGCCGCGGCGGCCGCAATGTGCCGCGTGGCCTCGTCCACGGTCCCGCGCGGCCCCATCATGCCCTTCCAGCTCGCATACTGCTTGGACTGCTTCTCGTATTCCTGCGTAAGCGCCTTCAAGGATTCCTGGTCCCATTGCGATGGAGGCATCGCGTCCGCGCTCGCCGCCTGGATCGCAAGCTGATCCTGGATCGCATTGACGAGGGCGACCTCCGCCGGATCCTTCGGGTTGAAGATCTGCGTGCGGATGGCGACGAGCACGTACTTCGTGTCCTGTGGCAGCGCGTAGGTGCCGGGTTCGTAGTGGACGGCTGGCGCATAGTGGTCGTTGTCGATTATTAGCGCCGAGATGAAGCGCCCGGCCGGCAGCTTCGGGATGGTGAGGCTCGCGCCTTTCGACGTGTCGACGATCGCAGCCGAGTAGAGTGTGTCCCGGTTCATGCGGACCACCGTCTGCCCGTCCAGAGGCGTCGGGCTGCGGAAGTGGAAGAAGCGGTTGATACCGCCAGCAAGCGCCTGGATGTTGAGGAAGCTCCGGTCGCTCTCCGCGCGGATATAGGTCTTGGGCGTCACCGTGACCGAGCCGGCGCCCGCGGAGGCATTCACTGGCGTCGACGTCATCACCGGCTGCTTCCACGTTCCGTCGAGCGCAGCTTCCTTGGGCCAGTAGATCCGCAGGATCGCCCAGAAGGGGCCTGCAGGTACAGGAAGCCAGTTCGACTGCCGCTCGGCAGGCGGCGCCTCATTCTGCAGGCGGAGGGTCAGACTGCCGTCGGGGTCGCGCTTCAGGTTCGGCAGCATCGGCGAGTTGATGAGGTAGCGGTTCAACCCGTTGGCGTAGAGCAGGCTCGCCGGCAATTCGTACATGGTCAGGGACCAGAAGGCGTTGGCGGGCGGCAACTGGTCGGGCGCAAAGCGGATGGTGTAGGCGTTCTTGGCGCCGTCCAGCGCGGCCCCCGTCGCGTCCACGAGGTAGGCGGGGTACATGGCCTCCTGCTTGGAGTTGCCGTAGATGCCGAGGACCGCCCCCGCCATGCGGTAGAGGTAGTTGTTCCTGAGATAGGCACGCGTACCAAAGAGGTCCCCGCTTGTTACCTTCAGGGTGTCGATCTGGCCCGTCTTGAAGGCGGCGAACTCGGCCCAGGCATCGGCCATCCCGTCCTTCACCGCCTGCAGGATGGGGGCCGGCAGTTCGGCCGGAACGAAGCGGCGTCCGGCGGCGATGCCGAGGCGTGCGAAGCGGTCCCGCAGGGCCACCTCGGTGGGGTCCGTCGGGGAGTAGGTCAGCACGAAGTTGAGGATGTCGAAGAACTCGGGCGAACCGCGCTGGGCTTCGACGGACAAGGGCGGCCGGAAGTCGACCTTGGGCGCGGGCGGAGGCGGGGCCGTGCCGAGGAAGGCGGACAGAGTCTGCACCTTGTAGCCGGCCTGTACGGCCTTCACGCCGTCAATGTCGGCGGTGTCGAAGAGCTGCGTGCGATAGAGCGCCCAGGCGAAGTCGGTCTCGGAGCGGAAGGCCTTGGCGATGCCCTTGGGTACCTCACCCTTCCAGGAGGGCCCGGCAACGAGGAAATGCCCACCATCATTGCCCGTCGTGCGGCTGCCAATGTAGTCGAAGTTGAACGTGTAGCTGTCGATCAGCTGGATCGAGAAGTAGCGGTTCTTCTCGATGGGCGGGACCGTGAGAACCAGCGGCTCGGCGCGCAGGTCCATCCCGAGCTGTGAATAGGGCGTGTCGGAGTTCGGCGTCTGGATGGCCTTGTCCTCGGGGGTGTAGACACGCGCCGTGTTGTTCAGTTGGTTCCAGGGTGCCTTGAACTCGGGGCCGCCGGTGGCGATGAAATAGGAGTGGTTGATCCGGTAGCTGTCCACGAGGGGATAGCCGTAGACGTAGGCCTCCTTGGCGATGCCCCTGGCCTCGTCGGGCGTCAGGGTCGTCTGGGCCTGGGCGGCGATGGCGGTCAACGTCGCGACAAAGGCAAGGGCTGGTTTCAGCATCGTCATCTCCGGCGCTCGGGGGGGCGGTGGCGGCGATACTCGCACAGGGACAGCCGCAACCGCGCCTGTTCTCAAGATATGGATACAAGCCAAGGTTTCGCTTACCATATTGCGACAGACACGCTGGCGAGGATACGCAATGGCGGCGGTCAAGCTCACCGGATTGTCCGGCCTTGGTCCCTTCACGCGCGTCTGCGAGGAGGCAGGCGACGCTGTGTTGGGCGACGTATTGCGCCGGGTCGGCGTGCCGAGGGCACTGGTGGACCGGCGCCAGGGGCTCATCCCGGTCCCGGTGATGTTCGCCCTGCTTGGTGAGGGTGCGCGCCGCACCGGGAATGAGCTCTTCGGCCTGTCTCTAGGCAGAGCCATGAAACCCGGGGATTTTGGTGCCTGGAGCCTCTATGCGCTCTCGGCCACCACGCTTGGTCAGGCTCTCGCCCGCGCGAAGCGCGCGGTGCCTTATCATCAGCCGGGCAGCACCTTCAGCATCGTGCGGCGTGGAGATCTGGTGGTTTGGCGCTGCCACCCCGCCCAGGACAGAGGCCTGGGCTTCGACACGCATGCCGATCACCTGCTGACGCCCATGCTGCGCGCGGTGCGCGTATACTTGGGCGAGGGCTGGCTTCCGCCATCCTTCCATGTGCCGTATGCCAGACCAGCCCATGCTCGTGTCCTTGAGCGCGAATTGCGCACGCAGATTGTGTTCGGTGACGGGGGCACCGGTCTGTCCATCCCTGTGACGTTGTTCCACGCCCGCCGGGCCGTACCGCAGAATTTCCGCCCGGTCACCACTGCCGATCTCCGGCGCATGGTCGCAAGCCGTCCCACCAGGACCTTTAGCGGTTCCGTGCAGGGCCTGATCGCTTTTGGTCCGGAGTCTCCGGGCACGGAAGTGGAGCCCGTTGCGGCCTTGCTTGGGCTCACAGTCCGGGGCCTGCAGCGACGGCTGCAGGAGGAGGGCACGACCTTCCGCGAGGTTCTCGCCCGAGTCCGCGTAGCTGAGGCCATGGCTCTCGTCCGAGAGACCGACCTGCCGCTCTCAGAGATCGCATGGTCGCTGGGCTACTCCGAACTGCCGCACTTTTCCCGCGCCTTCACCCGGGAGGTCGGTGTGCCACCGAGCCACTTCAGGCTCATGGCGCGGCACGACTGACGCTGTCGAGAGCGCCCAAACGTCGGCTCCTGGCACTAGCCTCAGCTTCCGCTTCGGGCGCAAAGCCGAGCTCTTCTTGTACGGCCGACGCCGGTGCGATTTGGGTATGCGAAGGTGGACCGCGGGCGTTTGGTTCAATTTACATTACCTATAACAGACACCATCCGGGGCTCATTTTGACCCTTTGCGGACGTAAGGAACGTCTGCTCTAAGCCTGAGCCTCTCCCAAACACCATCTTATCTCAAAAAAATGGTTGTTTTTCAGACAGTTCGCAGCAGAACGGTTCAGCAGTCCCACATTTCGTCCCACGTCGGCGGAAGCCGTGGTTGCACGAAGGCGCGCAAGTTATGGGGTTGACAGTGCTAGTGTTCAATCTCGCGATGCTCTGAAGCTTTTTGCGACCCTCGGTTACGGAGGCGCTCGGCGATGCTCCGGTCTTGGACGCCCTGGACGGCGGTCATCAGTACACCAGTGGACCAAGCGAATGTGAGAAGGCCACAGATCGCGATGAGGCCCTCCAGAAACCGCCATCTAGTATGCAAATTATAACTGCTCCCGACAGTCGTGTATTCCAACAGGGCGAAGTAGTAGGCGATACTCGGATTCTCGAAATTTCCTCCCCAGTAGAAGAAAGCGGCCCACACGAGCACCTCGACGAGGTGGATCAGGACGATCAACTCGGCCAGAGCGATGATCCGGCCGAGATCGCGGATAGGTCGCGTTGGCCCACTGGCCGACCTCGGGCTCGTCGCCACGATCGACCACGTAGTCGCCACGCCGTGGATCAGGATCGTCACCGCCGTTAGGACGAGACCCCAGGCGACCTCCTCGAGCGAGGTGACGTAAGGCGGCTCACCGGGGGGCAGCATGTCAGGGCCTGCCGAACGGGATGCGCCCGGCCCGCGACAGCGCCTGGAGGGTGGCGTAGTCTTCCTCATTCTGATCCGCATATAGGAGCGAGAACTCGGCGAGGGCGTCGGCGAAGGCGTCGGACTTGCCCACATATCCCCGCATTGCCAAGGGATCTCCTGCCTTAGCCAAGGCCCGCGCCAGCGCGATCCCGCACGCCTCTGCATAGTCGGACAGGGCATCCTTGCCGATCGAGAGCGGATCGAAGGCGCCCTTCATGTCTCGCAACTGTCTGACATAGAAGTCGACCCCGGACGAGGATTTGGCCCAACCCAGGAAAATGTCGCTGGCACCTTGCAGAAGATGCTGCCCGGCAACGACGCGCTGACCATGATTGTCGTATGTGCTGAGCCCGATGTGGGGCTCCAGTTCGGACATCCGCGCCTCCTTGACCTGGAGAAAGAGCGGCGTCTCGCCGTCGGCCATCATCAAGGCCTCGTAGCACCGGGTTCCAACCGACCCCACTCCGACCACGCGGACCGCGGCATCGACGAGCTCGAACCGGTCAAAAAGCGCGCGCCGCTCGTCCGTCAGGCTCTGCCGATATCGTCCGAAGAAATCACGCACGACATCGTCGAACTCCCGCCGCAAACGGGCAAAGCCCCCGAAATGATAGACGTGTTCGGGCTCCTCGCGAATCCGCAGCCGGCCATCGACGACCTCGGTGGACTGCCCGGCCAGTGTCAGCGAGGTCCGGTGCTTCGCCTTATCCAGAACCGCCTTCTCGGCCTTGCGGACATGCTTGTCCGCAGCTATGGCCAGCATCCCCTTGCCGGTAAAATGCTGATACCAGACGGCGAGGACGCCCATCTCGCTCAGTTCGCCCAATTCGCGGACAAACGCCGCACTGGCGCGGAATGCCAGTTCCTTCTGGGCGTGCCGCCCGAACCCGTGTTCCCGTCCTGCGATGGCGAACGAGGCGGCGAGCCGCCGGAGATCCCACTCGAAGGGCCCCGGAAGCGTCTCGTCGAAGTCGCTGAGGCCGAACAGGATTTGCCGTTCGGGGCTGGCGTAGAAGCCAAAATTCGAAAGATGCGCATCACCGCAGATCTGGCAGTCTATGCCGGTCCGCGGCTGTGGGGCCAAATCGTGCGCCATGATGCAGGCCGCGCCACGGTAGAAGGCGATTGGCGAGGCGAGCATGCGGGCGTAGCGGACCGGAACGAGCGCGGGCAGCCGGCCCTCATTCGACTTGGCCAGTATTCTCTTGATATCGCGCGGAGGCGGTTCGAAGGTGCGGAGGCTCGACCGGGGTACCCGTTCACGGGCGTGGCGCCCGAGGTCGAGACGATGCTCGCGAGCCCCGCGACCCTGCAGCAGGACCGCGGCTTCGGGTGGCTCGCGCGAAATGGGGCTGGAGCGGTTCATGGCGCTGCTGCCGCCATGGTGGCAAGGCCATGGAGGGCATCTTCGACGGTCGTGAAGAGCCGGCCGCCTTCTTCGTCCGCCTTGCGGTAGCGATCCATTGCGTCGACGACCCCGTCATTGACGGCGACGCCGATCATCCGGATGCCGCGCTTCTCGAGCTCGCCATGCAACTGCATCAGCGACTTGGCGGCGGTGAAGTCGATGGAATCGATGCCGGAGGCGTCGATGATGATGGCCGAGACCCCTGGGGCCGCAGCCAGCTGCAGGACTTCATCCACGAAGCGACCCGAATTGGCGTAGAAGAGGTCAGCTTCGAAACAGTAGACGAAGACCCCCGGCGCCGCTTGCTGTCCCGTTCCCACCGGGACCCGGGCGAACCCGCCATGCCCATCGGGTATGAGCAAACGCGTCCGCAGGCGATAGCTGTGGCGGACCTGCGCGATCAGCGACAGGATCACTGCAGCAAGGATGCCGTACATGACGCCCAGGAAGACGACCCCGGCGGCAGTCAGCAGGGCCACGACCCATTCGTCGATCTGCACTCGGAAGAGCTCTGACATCCCCTTGTAATCGACGAGCTTGACCCCGATCAGGAAGACGATGGCCGACAGGACGGCCGAAGGCAGGATGCTGAGCGGGCCCGTCAGGAAGATGAGCACCACGAGCACGATGACTGCAGTCGTGAGATGCGTGACTTGGCTGCGCCCTCCCGCTTCGTCGACCATCTCGGTCTTCGTGGGGCTGCCATTGACGACGAAGGTGCCCGTCAGGGAAGCGGCAACATTTGCCCCGGCGAGCCCGACCAGATCGGTGTTTTCGTCGAAGGCCTCGTTGTAACGGTTGGCGTAAGCGCGCGACGTCGCAGCGCTCTGCGCCAGCACGACGACGAAACAGGACGCGGCGGCTGTGAGCACGGCCGACAGGGCGCCCAGGTCGAGGACCGGCAGGGTGAGCTTCGGAAGGCCGCTGGGCACCGCCCCGATCACTGCTATCCCCTTGGCGTGGAGGTCGAACGCAGCACTCGCGACAATGGCACCGACGACAGCGATCAGCGCGCCCGGCAGCTTGGGGGCGAGGCGCTCGAACAGGAGGATCGTGCCGAGCACCCCGGCCACGACCGCGAAGGTCGCCAGGTGGAATTCACCGAGCCGGCGAAGAAACGAGATGAGCTGTTCAGCCGTGCCATGGCCTTGCTTCTCCAGCCCGATCAGGCCGGCAAGTTCGCCGACGGCGACCTGCACACCCACGCCCGTCAGAAAACCGATCAGTGCGCTCCGCGACAAGAAGTCGGCGAGAAAGCCGAGGCGGAGAATCCGCGCCGCAAACAGTAGGGCTCCGACCAGCAGGGCCGTAAGGCTCGTGAGCGCCAGGTAATGCTCGCTGCCCAGAGCCGCGACCGACGCGAGCGTTCCGGCCAGGATTGCGGCCGTCGCAGAGTCGGCTGCCACCACGAGGTGGCGTGAACTTCCCAGGATGGCGAATACGACTAGCGGCAGCAGGATCGTGTAAAGCCCCGTGACAACAGGCGTCCCGGCGATCTTCGTATAGCCCATCACCTCCGGAATTCCGAGCGCCGCGAGGGTGATGCCGGCCAGGATGTCGCGCGGCAGCGCGGCAGTGTTGACGGGCAGGAGCCCCTGCAAGACGGAGAAGGATCTATGGCCGGACTTCCGGTCTGTGTTCCGTGAGTCCACCTGCGCAGCCTCCTGCCGACCCTGCCGCGATCCCCGGCGGCTCGCGACAGGCCTTGATCCAAAGCACGGCGGTCAGACTGACCGAAGTGCCAGACGCTAGCTTGATCTTTTTGGACACTGGTAAGTCGCGCGCGATGTTCAGCCTTTTCGGCAACAAGAGCGGTGACGGAACGCGGTGACCTTACCCCGTGACAGGCAACCCCGGATTGTTCGAAGCCTTGGTCGAAACGATCAAGACTTCGCCTGCCCGCCGGCCCGATGGTGCGATCTCAATGCGTGCATGTCGCACTGCGTTTTCAAGGAATCGATGATGACGCCTCGGATTCTTGCCGCCACGATCGGCGCGGCTCTGTCACTGGCCGGCTGCCAAACCGTAGTTCAGGACAAGGAGGACATGCTGGCGGCGGCAGGTTTCCAGCTGAGGCCCGCGGACACGCCGGACAAGCTTGCAGCCATGAAGGCTCTTCCGCCGCACAAGTTCATCCAGCAGGTCCAGAACGGTCAGCCCATCTGGATCTATGCCGATCCTACGATCTGCAGGTGTCTCTACGCCGGCAACCAGCAGGCGTGGCAAACCTACAGGCAGATGGTGTTCCAGCAGAACGTAGCGAACGAGCAGCAGATGACGGCCATGATGACGCAGTCAATGGCCTTCGACTATGGCATGTGGGGCTTCAACCCAATGATCTACTGACCAGTACACAGGCCGGCCGACGGCATCGCCCTCAGGTGCGGCGCTCGTCGCGGCCGGTCAGGCTCGCAGCACCTCGGGCTCCGCCTCGGTCGGCGTCGCCGACTTGGCGGCAGGTGCCCCCTTCCGGCGCTCGTCGAGCTTTTGCAGGACGACGAAGAAGGCCGGAACGAACACGACGGCTAGGCAGGTCGACGCGATCATGCCGGAGAAGACGCTGATACCAAGGGAGCGTCGCCCGTTGGCTCCGGCACCTGTGGCGAAGACCAGCGGCAGCACGCCAAGGATGAAGGCGAAGGACGTCATCAGGATCGGACGGAAGCGAGCCTTTGACGCGTTTACGGCAGCCTCCAGGATCGCCGCGCCTTTCATGCGCTGCTCACGCGCCACCTCTACGATGAGGATGCCGTTCTTCGCGGAAAGCGCGATGAGCAGCATGAGCCCGATCTGCACATACAGATTGTTGGCAACTCCCATTCCCGTCAGGACAGTTGCTGGCCCGGCTAACGCAAGGGGGACCGCAGCAATGACTGCCAGCGGCAGGAGCCAACTCTCGTACTGGGCGGCTAGGACGAGATAAACGAGAAGAACCGACATGGCGAAGCCCACATAGAGCAGGTTGCCCGCCGCCTTCTCCTGATACGACATTCCGGTCCACGAATATCCAACGTTCTTTGGAAGTGCCTTCGCGGCGGCAGCTTCCATTGTGTCCATCGCCTCGCCGGAGCTGAAGCCCTTGCCCGGCGAACCCAACACCGACGCCGAGGGGTAAAGGTTATAGAGTGTGATGATGGGCGGTCCCGATACCGGCGAAAGTGACGCGACGGTGCCAAGTTGGACCATCGATCCGTTCTGGCTGCGGACGTAGAGGTTCAGGAGATCGTCGGGCAACAGACGATAGGTTGAATCGGCCTGCACATAGATTTGCAGGGACAGGCCGAACTTGTTGAACTCGCCCACATAGGTCGACCCGATATAGTCGGTGATGACCTTGAAGACATCGCCCACGTCCACGCCCATCTGCTCGGCTTGCTGTCTGTCGACAGTGACCGAGACCTGCGGGGCGGATGGCCGGAAGGTCGTGAGAAGGCGCTCCACGGCAGGGTCCGGCTTGGCCTGCTCCATCAGCGCCTGCGTGGCGCGCACCAGGGCGGCGTAGTCGAAGCTACCGCCCAGGAGTTGCGTCTGCATCTGGAAGCCGCCCGCATTGCCGATGCCTTGGATCGGTGGCGGCACCACGACGAAGGCTCTTCCCTCAGCGATGCCATCGAGCTTCTTCTGGAGATCCGTGAGGATCGATACGAGATCCTCGTGGCCGGCCTTCTTGCGGGTGTCCCAGTCATCGAAGATCACGTAGTTGACGCCGGCATTCGCAAGCGTGGCGCTGTTGTCGAGGACCGAGATGCCGGAAATCGTGATGACCTGCTTCACGCCCGGGGTGGCAAGGGCAAGCTTGGTCGCCTTGTCGAGCGCGTCGCGCGTGCGCCCGAGGGCGGCGCCGTCAGGGAGTTGGATGGCGACGAGGGCATAACCCTGGTCTTCGTTGGGAATGAAGGCCGTCGGCAGGCGCGCGATACCGAAGACAGCGCCCGCCGAGATCACGATCCCCAGCAGGACGACGAGGAAGCTGCGCTTGACGAGACGCGTGACAAGACCGACGTAGCCGCGCTCGGCCCGGTCGTAGACGGCGTTGAAGCCGCGGTAGAAGAAGTTGCGCTTGTCGAGCGGCACCGGCTGGCGCAGGAAACGGGCGGACTGGGTCGGGCTGAGCGAGACGGCCATGATGGCGCTGATCAAGGCCGTCGCGGCGATCACCATGGCGAACTGCGCAAGCATCTTGCCGGTCAGGCCGGGGAGGAAGGCGGCCGGCAGGAACACCGACATCAGCACAAGCGTGATGCCCAGGATAGGGCCGGTAAGCTCCTTCATGGCATCGACGGCTGCGTCGTGGCCCGATTTGCCCTCCTCGATCTGGCGCGTGACCGACTCCACGATGACGATCGCGTCGTCCACGACGATGCCGATCGCCAGCACCACGCCAAACAATGTCGAGAGGTTGACCGTGAATCCGAGCGCCGCCATGCCCGCGAAGGACGCGATGATGACGACGGGAATGGTGGTGGCCGGGACCAGCGTCGCCCGGCCACTCTGCAGGAAGACGAGGATGACCACTAGGACGAGGATACCCGCCTGGTAGAGCGTCCGGTAGACTTCGTCGATCGAGGCCTTGACGAAGAGCGTCGTATCGAAGGGGATGGCGTAGCGCAGATCCTGCGGGAACCGCGCCGACAGTTCCTTCATCTTGGCGCCGACGGCCTGGCCAACCTGCAATGAGTTCGCGTCGGGCGACTGGTAGATGGCGATGCCGGCCGCGGGCCTTCCATCGAGTTGGAAGGACTGGGAGTAGGTCTGGGAGCCGAGCTCGACGCGGCCCACATCGGCGACCCGAACGACCTGCCCGCCGCCCGCAGTATCGGTCTTTACGATGATCTGGCCAAACTTGGCGGGATCGTCGAGACGCGAAGCGACGTCGACCGTGTACTGGAAGTCCTGGCCCTGGGGCGCTGGCGGGAGACCCGTCTGGCCCGGAGCCACCACCTGGTTCTGCTTCTGGACAGCGCTCGCCACGTCGGAGGGAACCAGTCCGAAGGACTGCAGCTTCTGGGGATCAAGCCAGATCCGCATCGCGTAGCGCCCTGCGCCGAAGACGGACACGTTGCCCACCCCCGGGATACGGGCCAATTCGTTGACGAGGTTGATGGTCGCGTAGTTTGTCAGGAAGAGCCCGTCGAGGGAGCCGGCGGGTGAATCCAGCGTCACGATCTGCAGGATCGCCGTGGACTTCTTCTGCGCGGAAACGCCCTGCGCCTGCACCGGGAAGGGCAGCGAGGCGAGCACGTTTGACAACCGGTTCTGCACCAGCACCTGGGCGGTGTTGGGGTCCATGCCGATCTGGAAAGTGACGTTGAGGGTATAGGTGCCGTCCGCCGCGCTGGTCGACTGCATATAAAGCATGCCGTCCACGCCGTTGACTTGCTGCTCGATCGGCAGCGCCACGGTGTCGACGACGGTCTGCGGGCTCGCGCCAGGATAGCGAGCGCTCACCTGGACCGTGGGCGGAACGATGTTGGGATATTGAGAAACCGGCAGCGTGTAGACCGCAACCGCCCCGATGATGACGAGAATGATCGCGACGACATTCGAGAGGACAGGGTGCTCGATGAAGAACTTCGACATCACTGGCTCCCGGCTGCGACGGTCTCCGCCTGGTCGATCGGTATGAGCTTCGGGTTCACCTTGAGACCAGGCGTGGCCCGCCAAAGGTCGGCAATCACCAGGCGATCGTCCGGGCGTACCCCCTGGGTCGCGATCCTCAGATTGCCCACGAGTTCGCCAAGCTGCACCTGGCGCTGTTCGATCACGTTCTGCCGGTTGACCACCAGCACGTAGCGCCCGGCCTGGTTCGTCTGGATCGCCCGATCCGGCACGAGCACCGCGTTGGCCAGCACCTTGCCGCGCGGGAGGCGCATGCGGACGTCGAGGCCCGGCAGGAGCGACCGATCGGGGTTATGGACGATGCCGCGCACGAGGATCGTGCCATTCTTCGAATCGACGGCCGGGGCGACGTATTCGACCTTGCCGCGCAGGTGGAATGCGGGCTCGCTCGCGATCGCGATATCGACGGGGATTCGCAGCATCTCTTCGTAGCTCAGCCGCTTGTCGCCGACGTTCTCACGGAAGGCGAGAAAGTCCTTCTCGCTGACGCTGGCCTCGATGAAGATCGGGTCGAGCTGCACGATTTCCGCCACGAGGGGCGACTGGCCGGATCCGCCAACCATGCTGCCGACATTCTGCAACAGCTTGCCCATCTGGCCCGCGAACGGGGCCCGCACCTCGGTGTAGCGAAGGTTGATCCGGGCGAGGTCTAGCTGCGCATTGGCGTTGGCAAGTTCCGCCTCTGTCTTTTTGGCTTGGAAATTCCAGTTGTCGACCACGACCTGCGCCGCCGCGCCCTTGCGCTGAAGGGCCTGGTAGCGCTCCGCCTGGGTGCGCGCATACTCGAGAGCAGCCTGGATCGCCTGAACCTGCGCCTCGGCCTGCGCGAGTTGCGCCTGGTATTGGTCCTGCTCGATGGTGAAGAGCAGGTCGCCTTGCTCCACGCGTTGTCCGTCGCGGAAGTTGACCTGATCTAGATATCCGGGGACGCGGGCGACAAGCTTGACGTCATTGGCCGCCGCCACCACTCCGGCCACCTCCAGGAACTCACTGACGCGCTGGACCTTGGGGTAGGCAACAGGGACCGAAGGCAGAACGACCGGAGCAGGCGCCGGCGCGACAGCGATGGGTGCAGACGCCCCGCTTGGCGCGGGAGCGACTGGAGCTGGAGCGGCCACGGTGGGCAAGGGCCTGGGCGTAGCCTTGGGCGCTGCGGCAGGAGCCGTCTCGCCCGGACGGTGGAAGAACGTATCCCACCAGCTTTCGGCGCGAGCGGGGGAAACGGCGAGCAGCAACCCGAAGGCCGGAACGATCAGGGCCACCAAGGGCGCCATCGCCAGCTTTTCAGAGCGATGTGGCATTGTGAGCCATCCTTTTCAGAGGTCCGGGGCGCGGACCGTCGGGCCCCGGTCGTCAGGTCCGGGAAGGCCCGGTCCGGCCGCCGGTACCTGTCCAGGGGCAGGCAGAAGGCCTCCCCAGTTCGTGCGGTTGCGCATTTCCTCAGCGACGGCCGGCGACACGAATCCGTTGCCGTCCCGGATCTGCCAGCCTCCGCCGAGGGCGCGGAAAAGCGAGACGAGCCCTGTGGAGGCGTCGCCAGTGGCCATCGTCAGGCTGTTGTCGGCTGCGTAGAGGTTCTGCTGAGCCGTCAATACTGTCGTGAAGTCTCGCGTTCCGGCCTGATACTCGTCGATGGCCAGGTCCAACGCCTTGGAGGCGGCCTGTGCGCTTCGCTGCAGAGCCGCAGCCTGCGCACGCGAGAGCTGGAAGCTCGCAATGCCGTTCTCGACCTCCTGCTGCGCTTTGAGGACAGTGTTCTGGTAGTCGATTAGGTTCTGCTGGAGGGCGGCATCCTGAAGCCGGACATTGTTGGTGATCTGCCCGTAGTTCAGCAGGTTCCACTGGAACGACGGGCCGATTCCATAGGCGATGCCGGTATGCTTGAAGACATCCGCAAGGTTGGCGCGGTTGACGTTGCTCGCCACTCCTCCGAATGCGCCGGTGATGCTGATCGCCGGGTAGAGATCAGCTGCGGCGACACCGACCTGCGCGCTTTGTGCGGCGGCCTTCAGCTCGGCGGCGCGGACGTCCGGTCGCCTGCGCAGGAGATCGGCGGGGATGCCGACGGCGACGCGGGCTGGCCCTTGCGGAATTCGGCCTGTACCCCGCGCCAGCAATGGCCGCAGCGACTCCGGCGGCAGTCCAAGAAGGACAAGCAGCGCGTTCTCGCCCTTGCGCAATTGCAGGGTCAGTTCGGGAATGCTGGCCTCGGCGTTCCCGAGCACATTCTGCGCCTGGAAAATGTCGAGCTGACTGGCCGCGCCTCCCTTATATCGCTCCTGTGCGATCGCGAGGACCCGCTGCGACCGGCGCACGTTTTCTTGCGCTATCGCGATCTGACGTTCCAGGGTCCTGATGCCGACATAGGCGCCAGCCACGTCCCCCATCAAGCTGACAAGCACGTCGTCGTAACTGGCGATGGAGGCGAGATAGGCCGCGTCAGCCGACTCGACGCCACGTCGAAACCGGCCCCAGAAATCGAGTTCCCATCCGACGCGCAATCCGAGTGAGTCGCGCCAGTAGTTCTTCAGTCCGGCGTTTGCTGTCGGGTCGGCCTGGCTTGACCTGTTGAAGCCGATGGAGCCGTTTGCCTGCTGCTGCTGAGGATAGAGTTCGCCCACTGCGATGCCCAGCGCGGCCCGCGCCTGGAGCACCCGCGTGCCAGCACTCTGGAGCGTAAGGTTCTGCTGGTAGGCCAGAGCGGCGAGCCTATCGAGCGCCGGGTCGTGGAATGTGCGCCACCATGACTGCGAGACGTCCACGCCGCCCTTCAGCGATGCATTGCGCCATTCGAGCCAGCTCGGGGCGACCTTCACCGATGGCGACTGGTAGTCGGGTCCAACGGCGCAGCCCGCCAGTATGAGCGCCGCCGTCAGGGCGGTGGCCCGCAGTAGTCCGGCCCCTTTCCGCGATCTTTTCGCCGCCTTCACTCTCAAATGCCCTCGTCGGCTCGCCGATTCCGAAACCATTGAGTCCGCGCCGAACCGCCGACCCACCTCTGTGGCGCAAACGACCACACCCCGCCTTCGCGGAGGCGAGCTTGCAGCAAGGTGAGGGGTCGAATGGAAAGAGACTTGATCGAATCTGACAGCCTGGAAAAAAATCGGCTTAGGCTTTGCCGACGAATTCCGGGCCGCGTTGGGCCTTGGGGACGCGAAGTGGTGGCAGGACGGGGTGCCCGGATGACGCACGATTTCTGTTCCGCGGCGCCGCGGAGCGCCACTCGATCGCGCTCATGCCGGCCCAGCGCTTGAAGGCGTGGGCGAAGGACGCCGATTCCGAATATCCCAGCCATAGCGCGATCTGCGTGATCGGCAGGGCCGTCCCTTCGAGGAGTTGGCAGGCCACGTCGAAGCGCACGTCGTTGAGTATCGAGCGGAACGTCATTCCCTCGTCTTTCAGCCTCCGGTTCAATGTCCGGGGGTGCACCCCCAACCGGGCGGCCACGATTTCGAGCTCAGCGGATCCTGAAAGGACGACAGACCGCAGCGCGCGTCGGGCCATGTGGGCCATCGTGGGCTCACTAGTCTCCCAATGGCCCCTGACCGCATCCTCCAGGGCAGCCCTCCGCGCCCGATCGGCGCCCGGGACGGGAAGATCCAATTGGGACGACCTGAATACGAAGGCCGCCTCCTCGCAGCCGAAACGGATCGGCGCTCCGAACGCTTTCACGTAGGCGCGAATATTTAACGGCGCGGGCCTGGGAACCAGAATGTCGGAAGGACTGCCAGCGCCCAGTTCGAGGCAGAACCGCAGGCCCGCCGCCATGGCTCCGTCTGTCAGGACCTCCGCCGCGACGAACCCGGGATAGTAGACGGCATAGCCCACGGTGCCGAAACCGCCTTGTTCGGCGAAGTAGACCACTGCGCCTCGAACGTAACGATGCTGGTTGTCCGCGAGATCTCGCAACGCCTGTCGCACCGTAGGGGCGTGCCGCATCAACTCGCCCACCAGTCCCAGCATCGCCAGGGATAATTCCCGGCCGACGAGAACGCCGAGATGAGGGCATCCCGACATCTGCACGGCGCAGGTGAGAAGCCGGTCGAGCTGCGTGAACGAGAGGGCATTATCCGGATTGGCGACCGAATCGAGCGGGAGGCCGGCGGCATCGAACACGTCGCCCGGCTCGATCCCCATGGAGGCGAGGACCCCTGGTAGTCGGGTAATCACTCCGACGCGCTGGTAGCCTTCGTCGTCCGACATCTGTGATTTTGCTCTCAACTTTCGGTTGTAATAATCAACCTGAAATCGCGATGTTTACAAGGTGCTTCCTGTCCCCAGGTAGGTTCTCCGTTTTCTGATCGGGGGACTTTTGCGGGTCAGGAAGTCGTGAAACGTCAATCATTCCCCTCGTCCAACGGCCAAGTTTAAGGCCTACGGTTCACCGCTCGCGTGGCTGGACAGTGTCTGTCGCCGCTCCGGTCGAGGAGATCGGGCGGACGCCCTGCTGGAATCTTTCTGCGCAGGGCGCAGGGCCATTCGGACCGGTCGGCCATCAGGGAAAAGGCGGCTAACGATGTGGCGATCTTCGCTTTATGGATTTTGTGTCTTAGTGGCTACAAGCGGGTCATGTCCCGCCGAGTGTAGCCAAACTAATTTCGCGGGAAATTTCTTAAATAACATCATAGAATATAATGAGTGTTTCAGAAGAGAATACGTGTATACGACCAGTAAATATCTATGTATTTTTGATTCTATGTATTCAACTGGATAATATTACAAACCGGAGATATTCTGGAAAAATGAAATAACTCAGCAGCATCGCACCAGGCCGGTCGCCATCAAATCCGGCTCCGATGCATTGCCGTCCTCCAGTCGAGCCACCTCACGTTCATTTTTCCGCTAGCGGACTACGTCGACAGGCTCCCTCACTAGCTGTCAACGCTGTCAGGACATGGCGACGACTGTCGGCCGACATCTGTCAGTACGCTCCTGACAGCAGTCGACCCGCGGGGTATTTGGCTCTCGCGCTACGAGCCGGGCGAAGGCGCATAGGGCAGACAGGGATTTCTTGCGAGCGCTGGCAGAGTACGCCCAGGCTGGTGATGCTGGACCGGTCATCCACGCCGCCGACGCTTGCGTGGGAGTGGACAACGACGGCGGGACGGCCACCCCGCCCCCTAGTTCACCCCGATTGCCCACGTTTTCATGATGCCAATCAGGCCGCACAAATTCCCCACTCCGAGTGGGTTCAACTTGGCAATGACCATGTTTTGGACTGCCTTATCTGCAATGGAGCGCAACCATGCGACTGGCCGCCCTGCGCTTTGCGAAGTCGGTCGGCGCTGTCACCAACAAGTGGGCCATCTGCCACTGAGAGCGCTGCGGACCACACCTCCCATGGCGCCGACGCCCTTGGGAAGCGGTAGAAATGGCAGGGTCTTGCGACCGCTGCCATTTCGTCCCGACTAGCAGATCGGCGGTGCCTGGCTATTTTACGTTGCCGTTCCCGTTGGAATCCCCACCATTGCCGTTGTTCGTGCCGCCGTTCCCGGTGCCCGGTCCGTCGCCGCTGGTGTTGCCACCGAGGTTTCCGGAATTGGGCTGATTGCCGTTCCCGTTTCCGGGACCCGAACCATCATGGCTTGCGCCGTGTCCGCCGCCAGCCGTCCCGCCGCCAACGGTCCCGCCGCCAGCCGTCCCGCCGCCATTCCCGCCCGGCGCGCCGGTCCCACCTGATCCTGTCCCCGGCCCGGTAGCAGGGTCCGTACCGCCCGCCGGTCCTCCGCCGGTGTTGCCGCCACCTGAACTGTCAGCGACGGGTCCAGTGCCCGGGGCAACTGGATCAGGGCTTTTCCCATCGCCGCCCGATCCTGCAGGGCCCGGCGTTCCGGCCGTGCCAAGTTGAATGGAGCCGGGAATTGCCGGGCCATTCACCGGCCCCACGCTGTTCAGGACGCCGGCGCCGACGGTTTCGCCGGACGACTCACGCCCCGCGGCGCTGCCGCTTGCCCTGCTGTTCGTCGCTCCGATCGAGCCTGTCGTCAGTGGGTCCCGAAGAGCCGAGTTCCGGTCGGGTACAATGTTGGGGCATTCATAGACGATCCGGGATTCTCCGAAGATGCCCTTGACGGTCGCCTCTTTGCAGTAGCGCGCCGTCTCGGAATCCACGTCGAAAAGGGAGTTGAGCGTGACAGCATAGGATGACGTGGAAGCAAGCAGCGAGACACACGTAATCAGTGCGATTTTGCGCATTTGAGGAAGCCATATCCATTTGAAATCGAGGAAGATTGCTGCTCGTCATGGACAACGCCGCATTTCGGCAGGCGCTGTTCAATAGATCAAATGCTAAACAAAACCCGCACAGCTAAAGTTCGCTACAATTGTGCGATTAAATTTATTTATTTCATCGAACGCTCAGGACTTGTTTTTCGCGAGGGCGCCCCTCCTTTCCAGAAGCGAGGAGATGGTATCAGGGCATAGCTTGTGAGAGCCGCTCGTTACGACCATTCAGACGCGCGACCCGATGCCGGTTGGCCTCCAGATGCCGACGACCTGTCAGGGCACGATCGCCACTTTCAGGACGCCATCGCGCTGATTGGAGAAAAGATCGTATGCGGCTTCGATGTCGTCGAGCTTGAACCGATGGGTCACGAGGGCGCCGAGGTCAGCGCGGCCTGATGCGACGACGTCCATCAGTCGCCGCATCCGCTCCTTTCCTCCAGGACACAACGTGGTCACGATGGTGTGGTCGCCGAGGCCGGCCGCGAAGGCACCCAGGGGTATTTTCAGGTCGCTGGAATAGACACCCAGGCTGGACAGCGTTCCGCCCGGTCTCAGGCAGCGCAGGGCGGCCTCGAAGGTCGATTGAGTGCCCAAGGCCTCTATGGCTACGTCGACCCCGCGCCCATCGGTCAGTGTCATCACCGCTTCCACCGGATCCTGCGCCCGGAAATCGATGACATGGTCCGCGCCAAGCGTTCGTGCGGCTTCCAACCGCCTGGGAACCGTATCGACGCCGATGATTGTGGTCGCTCCCATCAGCTTTGCACCTGCAACGGCGCAAAGGCCGATAGGCCCGAGTGCGAAGACAACCACCGTGTCGCCGATCCGGATTCGGCCGCGCTCGGCGCCGGAGAAGCCCGTCGACATGATATCGGGACACATGAGCACCTGCTCATCCGTCAGGTTGTCGGGAATAGGACTGAGATTGGCCATGGCGTCGGGCACAAGTACGAACTCAGCCTGGCAGCCGTCGATCGTGTTTCCGAACTTCCAGCCACCGATGGCCTTGAAGCCGTGCCTGGTGCCGGCTCCGTCCTGGGAATGGCATCCGCACAGACAGGCGTAGCTGTGCCCGCTGGGTGTGATCGCTCCCGCAATCACGCGTTGCCCCTCCCGGTAGCCGGTCACGGCCGAGCCGAGCTTCTCGATGATCCCAACGGGCTCGTGACCCACCGTGAGGCCGCGGGCGACGGGGTACTCGCCTTTCAGGATATGGACATCCGTGCCGCAGATCGTCGTCGTGGTGATCCGCATCAACGCGTCGGTGGGCCCGACGTCCGGGACGTTCTTCTCGTCCAGGACGATCCGGCCTGGTTCAACAAAGATAGCGGCGCGCATCTTCGTCATTGGATTTCTCCTCTAAAGCTAGGCGGTGGGCCTGGCGGGGCCGAGGACCTGAGAATTGCATCTTCAGCCGCGGCCGCCGATGACCTGCCTCAACGATATCACGCGACGAAAGACGCACTTCAACGAAGCCGCTGAAGACAAATTCACCTCATTTGGGCGCAGCATGTCAGGCAGAAGCGGCCGGCTTGTAGAGCTTCCAGCACTCAATCGTAATTTGCGGCGCTCAGGAAGGTTATGAAATGTTCAATTTTTGATACATATAGTTGCAACTTCGATTTGATTTTTGTGTAACGAAAAAGCAAAGGTTGTAGGTCACCTTGTCTCCCGAAGCGGTCGACTGACCATCGAAGCGGTCTCGGCCGGCATATTGGGAATGACTGGGGCAGACGTCACATGTTCGGAAAAGCCAAGGGACTGCGGCTCACCGTGGGGATCAAGATCGCGGCCATTCTGGCTGTCGTGACTATTCCGTTCTCCATGATGACAAGCCTCTATGTTCTGCAGGTCGCCAAGGACATCACGTTTGCCCGGACCGAGGTCATCGGCGCCCACTATGTGCTTTCCCTTTGGAACGCAGGCGTGGCGTCCGATCCGAAGGCCGCGTTGTCGGCTCTGGACTCAGCCCGCCGGTCCGATCCCGCCAGGGACGGGGAACTGAATAGCGCCTCGGCGGTGGATGCGTTTGCGGAAAGCCTCAAGGCCGGCGACCGGGCTGGTATCTCCACAAGCGTGCAGGCCGCGATTTCAAAGGTTGCGGACGGCTCCAATCTCACGCTCGATCCCGATCTCGACTCCTACTACGTGATGGATGCCGTCACGGTTCGTCTGCCCGAACTGCGCTCGGCGCTGCTGGGACTTATCGCCGCTGACGAAATGCTCGAGGGGTCCGGGAAGGTTAGCGGTGCTGCCATCGTTGCCGTCGCGGACGCCGTCGCCCGCGTTCGGCTGGCCCGGGCATCGGCAGCCTCGTCGATCGAAGCCGCAATGGAAGGCAATGCGGACGGAAGCGTCCGCAGGAAACTGTCGGATTCCGTTGCGGCATTGGCGAAAGGCGGCGCGGCTTCGGCCTCCGCCGCAGCCACGCTTATCGCATCGCTGCAGAACGGACAGGGTGCCGGCGCGAAGGAACTCAACGCGGCGCTGGCTGCCGAAATCGTGTTGGTAGACGCGTTATGGCCGCGCGCGCAGGGAGAGCTTGTCCGACTCCTCGATACGAGGATCGCCGGCTTCGAAAGCCAGCGGATGATCCGCATGGTGATCGTATCCTTTTGCCTTTTCCTGACGGCGATAGTGCTGGTCCTCGTGATCCGCTCGATCAGGCGGCCCCTGGCAGGCGTCCTGACGACAATCGCACGCTTCCAGGCCGGCGACTTCATCACCCCGGTCGCGGGCGGAGAGCTCAACAACGAGTTCGGCGAGATTGCTCGTGCCCTGAAGCAGCTTCAGGGCATGACGGGCGAGCACGCGCTGACCACGGCGGGCCTGAACGGCTCCGGCGCCATGTTGATGATCACGGATCCGAACGAGCGGATCAACTTCATGAGTTCGGGCCTCGTGGACTTCCTGATGAAATTCGAGCCGTTCCTGCGGTCGGGCCGGGAGGACTTCTCGATCAAGGGCATGTATGGCGAACACATCGACTACTACAATACGAACAGCAACATCCGCCGTGAGCTGATGTCGGACAACGGGAAGCGCCGCCGCGTGCGCTATGAGATCGGCGACCATGTCGTCGACGTCGATATGAGCGCGGTCCACGATTCGAACGGCGGCATCCTGGGCCATGCGCTGGTCTGGACCGATATCACGCAGGAGCTTGCGGCCGAACGCGAGATCTCCGTGATCGTGCAAGGCGCGGCGCAAGGCGACTTCACCCGTCGCGTCGACCTGGAAGGCAAGAAGAGCACGGCGCGCGAGATCGCGCAGGGTCTCAATTCCGTCTCCGACCTGGTCGTGAGCGCAGCATCGGATTTCGGGACATCCCTCGCCGCTCTCGCGGCTGGCGACCTGACCCGCAATGTGGCCGGGAACTATGTCGGCATTTTTGGTGAGTTGAAGACCAGCATCGACGAGACGATCAATCGCCTTGCGGATACGATCACCGTGATCCAGCAGACCGCCGCCGACGTGGCCATTGCCGCCTCCGAGATCCGCGCGGGCTCGGAAGATCTGGCCGCCCGCACGGAAGAACAGGCTGCCAGCCTCGAGGAAAACGCTGCCACGACCGAGCAACTTGCCGCCTCCGTCAAGACGAGCGCTCAATCGGCGAGCGAAGCCGCAGGCCTCGCCTCCGAGGCCAGGCAGGGGGCTGCCAACGGCGGCCGCATCGTCAGCGAGGCCGTCCTGGCCATCGGCCGCATCGAGGCGTCATCCAGGCGGATCGCAGACATCACCTCCGTTATCGAGGAGATCGCCTTCCAGACCAACCTGCTTGCCCTCAATGCGGCCGTCGAGGCTGCCCGGGCCGGCGATGCGGGCAAGGGTTTCGCCGTCGTCGCGTCCGAGGTGCGCACGCTCGCCCAGCGTTCCAGCGAAGCGGCAAAAGACATCTCCGGCCTGATAGGCGGATCCGTCGCCGAGGTGTTGTCAGGCGTGAGGCTTGGCAATGAAGCCGGGGTCGCGCTGGAGCGAATCGTGGCAACGGCAGCATCCGTGGCCGATACGATCGCCGAGATTTCCTCGGCTGCAAGCGAGCAGGCGATAGGGATCGACGAGATCAGCCAGTCGGTCTCCACGCTTGATAACACCACGCAGCAAAACGCTTCCCTGGCCGAACAGAGCGCGGCATCCGCGACGATGCTCAGCCAGCAGATCGTGGGACTTGAAGCCCTGGTCTCGAAATTCAGGACGCGAGCCGCGATCCACCCGTTGAAGACCCGTCCGGAACAGTTGCGCCGGGCGTCATGAAGCACTCCCCCTGTAGCACTCCCTGAAGCAGTCCCCCGGAAGAATCATGGTCCACGAAATCGACGACCGGAGCAGGAAAAGCCGATGGCACACACGAAACGAATTCTCATCGTCGACGACTTCGCCATCATGCGAAAGGTTCTCGCGAACATGCTCGGCACCATCGGCTATCAGGTCGTGGACGGCGTGGCAGATGGAGCGCAGGCGCTCGAAATCCTTCGCAGGAACAAGTACGACCTCGTGATCTGCGACCTGCTGATGGAGCCGCTGCGCGGCTCCCAGCTTGCCCGGATGATGCGGCAGGACCGCCTCCTGGTCGCCATTCCGTTCATCATGATCTCAGCGGATGCCAGCGAGGAGGCTCAGGCCGAGGTGGATGCGCTGGGCATCGACGCCTTTCTCCTGAAGCCGTTCACCGCGATACAGTTGCAGACCTGCCTGACAGGTATCTTCGACAGGCGCGAACTGGCGCGGAGGGCTTAGAGCACCATCGCGCCAGGCCGATACCGGCTGGCGGGATAGTGCTGGATCAGGAACCTGGAGCGGACGGCCTGATTCAATCAGGCCGGCTTCCGCTGTAGCCTTGTCGGCACGGCGGGACGCTGTCGATATTTCAGCTCTTCACCGCGCCGGCCGTGAGGCCGCGGACCATTGCGCGCTGCATCACCGCGAAAAGCACCATGACCGGCACGATGGAGATGATGCCGCCGGCCGCGAGCGAACCCCAGGGCAGTTGGAACTCGCCGACCATCAATTGCAGCCCCACAGGCCAGGTGCGTGAGCCCGTGCTGGTGGTGAGCATGAGCGCGAACAGGAACTCGTTCCACGCGCCGATCGCGACGAACACGGCGGTCGCGACAAGTCCGCCGACGACGAGGGGCAGCACCACGCGCACCATCGCGCCGATCCGGCTTGCGCCGTCGATGCGCGCCGCGTCTTCCAGGTCGTTCGGCACGGCTTCGAAGAAGCCTTTCATCATCCAGATGAACACGGGCAGCAGGAACGTCGTGTAGGCCAGCGCGAGGCCGAACCGGCTGTCGAGCAGGCCCAGGCCGCGCATCAGGATGAAGAGCGGGATGATGATCATGACGGCCGGAAACATCCTGACCACCAGATAGAGCATCATCATCTCGCGCCGCCCCCTGAAGCGGTAGCGCGCGACGGCGTAGGAGGCGAGGGTGCCCACGACCGTGCAGATCGAAACGGTGATCAACGTCACCACGGCGCTGTTGATGATGAGCGTCGGGAAATTCGACCGCGTCCAGATCGCGACGTAGTTCTCGAAGGTTATGCGCGTCGGGATGTAGGTGAGCGTGCGCGTGACGATGTCCTCTTCCGGCTTCAGCGAGATCAGGAACGTCCAGACGATCGGGAACACCGCAGAAGAGCACGATCACGAGATACGGCGAGCGACGCGAGGAGATCGCCGAGGCGCTTGCGGCCGGACATCGTGTCGAGATAGCGGCTGGCCATGATCAATCCTTCATGACGTTGGAGAGCCGGACATAGAGGTAGGAAAAGCCCATCAGCAGGATGAACAGCACCGACCGCGATGGCGCTGCCATAGCCGAAGTTGAATTCCTTGTTGACCTTCAGGAACGCGTGGAGCGAGAGCACCAGGGTCGACCGGCCGGGACCGCCGCCCGTGAGGATCAGGATGATGTCGGGCGAGTTGACGAGGCTGATGACCCGCAGCACCACCGAAGCGACGATGATGGTCTTGAGCTGCGGCCAGGTGACGAAGCGGAACTGCTTTACCGGCCCGGCGCCGTCGATCGAAGCCGCTTCATAGAGTTCCTGGGGGATGGCCTTGAGCCCGGCGAGCAGCAGCAGCGCGAAGAACGGGAAGCCATGCCAGATCTCGACCGCCAGCGCGGCGGCGAGGGCCGTGTTGGGATCGGCGAACCAGGCCTTGTAGGTATCGAGCACGCCGATCTTCACCAGCATGTCGTTGATGACGCCGAGCCGGGGATCGAGCATCAACGCCCACATGTGGCCCGCGACGACATTGGGCAGGAACCACGGCAGCAGGATCAGGACCGAGGCGGCGCGAAATCCGGGCAGCTCCTTGTTGAGGAGCAGCGCCGCGCCGAGGCCCAGCAGCAGCTCGCCTGCAACCGCGCCGACCGTCCAGACAACAGTGTTCTGCAGCGCCAGCCAGAACACCGGATCGGCGGCCATGGCGTAGTAGTGCTTCAGGCCGACGAAGCCCGTTCCAAGGTCGAGCCGGTTCAGCCGCATCTCGCGGAAGCTGAGGCTGATGCCCCAGAGCGTGGGATAGAGCACCACCGCAAGAATGACGACGATGCTCGGCAGGAGCAGGTAATAGGCCCAGAACCGGGTTTCCGAGATATCCGCGATACGGGCAAGCGGACCGCGCGCCTTGCTGCGCGGCGGCTTTGAAACCCGGTCCGCAACCTCCATGGTCATCGCTCAGAACGACGCAAGGGCATGACGCTCGACATGAGCCCAGTCGACATCGTGGCCCAGGCCCGGTTCGCTGGACACGGTCAGGATTCCGCCTTCGATCGCAAGCTTCCCGAGCTTCTTCAGGTCTGCGATCTGCTGCGCGTTGATGACGAGCTGCTCGTAATAATCGTTGATGCGGATCGCGGCGCAGAGCTGCGCGTTGGCCAGCCCCATTCCGTGGACCTGGCATCGCATGCCGTGGCTGTCGGAGAGGTGGGCGATCTTCATCGAGCCGGTGAAGCCGCCCTTGAAGTTCGTGTTGACGCGCGTCATGTCGAGCGCGCCCATCTGGATCCATGTCGCCATGTTCCAATGGCAGCCGTCCGACGTCTCCGCGGCAAGCACGGGAATGTCGAGCGCGTCGCAGAGCTTGCGATAGCTGTTCAGCTCGAACTCGCGCATCGGCTCCTCGTACCAGAGGAAGCCGCACTCCTCGAGCACGCGGCCGAACCACATCGAGGTCACGTAGTCCCAGCCGGCGGAGCCGTCGAACATCAGGTCGGCATCCGGACCCGGTCCATTTGCGCAGGTTGCGGGAGAGCCGGGCGTCCTCCTTGGCATCGCCCCAGGCATGGAGCTTGAAGGCGGTGAAGCCTTCGTCGATGCACTGTTTGATGTAGCGCTCGTACTCGTCCATCGTGTTCCAGGTCACGGTCGACGCGTAGGCGGGCACCCTCGTGCTGTTGCCGCCCAGCATCTGCCAGATGGGCAGGCCGGCCTTCTTGGATTTGATGTCCCAGGCGAGCTGGTCGACGATGCCCAGATGCGTCATGTGCATCTCGTCGACGCGGTCGATCTCCCAGATCAGGTGGAACAGCCGCTCGGTGGACAGCGGATCCTCGCCGATCAGGCTCTTCAGCCTGCGCTCCGTGAGCTGCGCGACCGAGTGCGCGTAGCGGGCCGAGGACTCGATCTCCACCGCGCCGCTGATGCCCTCGTCAGTGTCCATGCGAAGCACGGCGGTGATCTGCTTCGCGCCCGGCACGAGCCCGTCATGCGAGCCCATGAGCCCGTTGCGCCAGCGATAGCGGTGGACGGGCTGCTCGGCCTCGAGAAGGAAGCAGCGGATGTCGGTGATGCGCATTGTCGTCGCTCCGGATGGCGGTTCGGTCTGCGTCAGGAGGCCTTCGCCGGCTTGGCCGGGACAAGGCGCGATGCGCCCCAGGACTGCGCATGGCGCTCGAGGTCCTCGGGAAGGAATTCGCCGCGCGCTCCTTCCTCGTGGTCGAAGTAGTTCCAGCGGTCCTCGCCGCGAACGAGCATGGCCTTGTCGCGGACGCCGCCGGCCTGCTTCACGTGCGCGGCGACGTAGCGGATGGCGAAACCGATCCGGCGCTGGGCGGACCGGTTCGGTTCCGAATTGTGCGCGATCTTCACATGATGAAGGGACATCTCGCCCGGCTTCAGCACGACGTCGACAACCTTCTCGACATCGACTTCGACTGCGATCTCCTGGCCGCGCGAGAGCAGGTTGTCTGCTTCCCAGGTCTCGCGATGCTCGACGATGCCGCCCTGGTGCGTCCCCGGAACCACCCGCATGCAGCCGCTCTCCACCGTGCTCGGCGTGAAAGCCACCCACGCCGTCACGATGTCGGCGGGCTCCAATCCCCAGTAGGTCGCGTCCTGGTGCCAGCTCACATAGGCGTCCGAGCGCGGCTCCTTCAGGAAGAAATTCGCGCCCCATACCAAGATGTTAGGGCCGATCAGCCCTTCGACGAGATCGAGAATTCGCGGACTGCGGCAGAGGTCGGTGAGTGATTTGGAGACCCAGTAGGTCTTGTGCAGCAGGACGGCTTTGCGCTGCTCGGGCGGCAGGGCGTCGATGCGCCCGACCACTGCGAGACCCGCCGCGACTTCGTCCGGCGTCATGACCTGATAGGGAAAGAGAATGCCGTTGTCCCGATAGGCCTGCACCTCGGCGGGGCCGAGCTTTGTCATTGTAATCACTCCAGATTTTCTGACGCCGAAAGCGGAGCCGACCGCGCGGCCGGCTCCGCGAGCGGTCATCTCAGCGCCGCTTCGAGCCCCGACATCATGGCGTCGACAGCCTGTTCCGGCGGTCGCGCGGCCGACCAGCACCTTCTGGAATTCCGGCAGGACCACCGTCTCCGACCAGCCCGCGACGCCGACGAATGTGGGCGGCAGGCGGCCGAACTTGGTCGTCTCCACCGCGGCGGCGTAGAGCGGGTTCTTGGTGATGCGCTCGTCCGAGGCGACCTTGGGCGAGGAGGGGAAATAGCCCGTCTCCTCGAGGAACGCGATGCCGGGCTCCGGCTCCGCCCAGAACGAGATCCAGGCCATCGCCGCCTCCAGCTTCGACGGGTTCGAGATGCCGTTGAAGAGGTAGGTCAGCCGCGCGATGTGCGCCGCAGGGCCGGCCGGCATGGGCAGCGTGCCGAACTGCTCAGGCTTCAGGGCGGCCTGGATTTCCGTCAGCGATCCGGTGTGGTGCCAGACCATCGCGGTCTGTCCCGTCTTGAAGGCTTCCATGATCTGCCGGTAGCCATCGTTCGGCGCGCTCGGCGGGGCAGCCTTGTGCTTGGTCAGGATGCCCGCATAGAAGTCGACCGCCTCGACGGCCTTCTTCTTGTCCATCGCCATCTTGCCGTCCTTGACGATGGGCGAGCCCCAGGACTCGATGAGATCGAGGACGTATTTGAAGCCGCCCGCGCCTCCGCGCAGGCTGAGGCCGTACCGGTTCTTGGAAGGGTCGGAGAGCTTGATCGCCGCCTCCAGGAACTCCTGGTAGGTCTTGGGCGGCGCGATGCCTTTCTCGGCGAACCAGTCCTTCCGGTAGTACATCCAGTCGACGAAGGTGAAGGCCGGGATGCCGTAGATCTTGCCGTTCACGGTGCTGCCGGCCCAGGCCTGCGCGGGATACTCGCCATAGCGCGGCCACGCCTTGATGCGGTCTGTGAGATCGGTCAGGCCACCCATCGCCACGAGGTCGTTGGCGCGCTCGGCGACCACCATGCAGGTGTCGGGCTTAGCGTTGGCGACGACGGCGGCGGTCATCTTCGACATGTATTCGGGGTTCGGGATGTTCTCCTGCGTCACCGCGATGTCGGGATATTTCTGCTTGAAGAGCGCCATGACGCGCTCCAGCCCCTTGAACTCCGTCGTCGACGTGAAGTGATGCCAGTAGTTGATGCCGGCCTTCTGGGCGAATGCCCGGCCGGGCACCATTGCCGCGAGCGGTGTCGCGGCCAATCCACCCAGGACATTCCTGCGATCGAGATGCATGACGTTCCTCCCCGTGGTCTTCGTTTCACGCCCGCCTTCGTGGCCGGTGCGCGTCTAGTCCGGCGTTCAGGCCGATAGGCGAATGGGACTGGATTGCGGAGCCGGCGGCAGGTCGGCCGCATCCATGACATCAGGGCAGGCATGTTCGCGCCGCGCGCTCTCACTCAGGACGAGACCGTGGCCGGGCCGCTCCGGGGCGATGGCGTAGCCGTCGCGCATCTCGATGGGCTGCTCGACCAGGTGATTGTAGTTCTGGAAGGAATATTCGAGCCAGTCGACCTCGGGCAGGGCCGCGGCGAGGTGCACGCCGACCTCGAGCATCGTGTTGCCGAGGCTCACCGGGATGCCGTGCTCGGCCGCCAGCCAACCCGCCCGCATGACGTCCGATATGTTGCCGTGCACGTTCAGGATGTCGACGCCGCGCGCCTCGATCAGCCGCCGCTTGCCGCGCAGATCCAGATACTCGCCCGAGTTCACGTGCACCCAGGGAGCGCCGGCCCGGACCTCGCGCAGGCCGTCGAAATCATCGCGGATGCAGGGATCCTCGACCCACAGGATGTCGAACCCGGCGCGGCGGTAGATGTCGAGCCGGCGAACCGCCTCGCGGGGAGACCACGCCTCGTTGGCAGTCGACCATCACGGGTCCAAGGCCGCCGACCGCGTCGCGCAGCAGGCCAAGGCGGTTCAGGTCCCATTCCACGTCGGGATGGCCGACCTTGATCTTGAAGCCGCGATAGCCCAGCGCTGCGGCTTCGCCGAAGAACTGGACGTACTCGCTGTCGTGAAGGTGGTAATCGAGGCCGCTGGCGTAGGTGCGTACCCATCCTTGCGTGCCGCCAAGGAGCCGGAAGAGCGGCAGGCCCGCCTGCTTGGCCGCGAGATCCCAGCAGGCCTGGTTGATCGCTTCCTCGAATGGCAGGCTCAGGCGCCGCGCATTGCCGCCCACGGGGCCGCGTGATGCGATGGACGAGCCCTGCGGGCGGCTGGCCTTCGAGACCCGGCCAGGCCTCCTCGATGAAGATGCGTTCCATTTCCTGCAGCGCGGGCAGCGGGTGGAACAGGCTGAGGGCAAAGCCAAGCCCGGTTTCGCCGGTGTCCGACAGGAGTTCGAGCGCGACGTAGTGGGCGAAGCCGATGCCGACCTGGCTGTCGCCGATCACCCGGTCGCGCGCATACTGAAACCGCGTGAGCCTGAAGCCCTCGATCCGCATTCCCGCGTCTCCCCGCTACGTCCAACCACTGAAGGCGTTTGTTATTCAACGACGCCTTGTGATAGATCAGTTGCGATGAAAGATAGATCACAACTCTCGCCGACTGCAAGCGCCCTGGTCGAGCCTGAACTCGCCGACGCAACCGGGCAGGGGTTTTCGGCGGAGATCGACAAGTCCGGCCGCAGCCTGAGCGACGTCGCGCGCGAGCGATTCCTGCAGGCGCTGTTCGACAGGCGCGTCGAGCCCGGCGCTTTCCTCTCGCAGAGCGAGCTGGTCAAGATCCTGGGCGTACCGGTCGGGCCGCTTCGCGATGCGCTGCGGGTGCTTCAGGCGGAGGGCTGGCTCACGATCCATGCCCGCTCGGGCATCGAATTGCGCAAGCCGGATTTCGCGCTCGTTCGAAACAGCTACCAGCTCCGCATGATCCTCGAGCGCGCGGCCGTTCGCACCTTCTCCGAGATTGCCTCGCTCGATCAGATAACGCAGCTTGAGAAGAGGCACATCGATGTCATGGACACGGTGCGCGGGCGCGAACTCACGCTCGATATGGCCCGGGATCTCGAGGCTGTGGATTTCGGCTTCCATCTGGAGGTCGTGAGCATTCTCAGCAACCCCATGATCGAGGCCGCATATAGCCAGGCCCAGCGGTTCGTGAGGCTGGTGAGGCTCGACCGTGAATTTCGTCTCTCGTCGCCGCTGGTCATCCGGACGATGAACGAGCATCTCGACATCCTGAACGCATGCAAGGCGCGCGACCCTCAGGCGGCGGAAGCCGCGCTCGAGGTGCATTTTGCCCGCGCGATGCAAAGGGCGATCGGGTTTTTCTAGAAGTGGCCACGCCGGCAAACGGCGGACCAGGAGGGAGGACACATGGCGAAGATAGTGCGGGTCGACGCAGTCATGGTCGACCTCGTGCCGATGGTGAAGCGCACGGACGCGATCCAGAGCTTCGTCAGCCAGGAAACGCCGATCGTGACCATCACCGATTCCGACGGCGCTACCGGCATGGGATATTCGTACACCATCGGGACCGGCGGCCCCTCGATCATGAAGCTGATCGAGAAGACGCTGGGGCCCGCCCTGATCGGGCGTGATGCCGCCGAGGTGGAGCGCCTCTGGCGTGACCTGATGTTCCTCACACACGCAACGACCGTCGGCGCGATCACCGCCCTGGCGCAGGCCGCCATCGATACGGCGCTTTGGGACCTGCGCTGCCGCAAGGCCGGCCTTCCTCTGCACATCATGGCCGGCGGCGCGCAGGAGTCGCGTGCCGCTCTACACGACCGAAGGCGGCTGGCTTCATCTCGAGCCCGCAGGCGCTGGTCGATGACGCGCTGCGCGCCCGCGAGAAAGCAGTTCGGCGGCGCGAAGATCAAGATCGGCCGCCCGCATGTTTCCGAGGACATCGCGCGGCTATCGGCGGTGCGCGAGGCCTGCGGACCGGCCTTCGAGATCATGACGGACGCCAACCAGGCTTTCAGCGTTGACGAGGCGATCCGCCGGGCGCGGCATTACGAAGCCGTCGACATCGCGTGGTTCGAGGAGCCGCTTCCGGCCGACGACCTCGGCGGGCATGTACGCCTTGCCCGCCAGACGTCGATCCCCATCGCCATCGGCGAAAGCCTCTACAGCCCGCTGCACTTTCGTGAGTACCTGCAGGCAGGCGCATGCTCGATCGTACAGGTCGACGTCGCCCGCATCGGCGGCATCACGCCATGGCTGAAGGTGGCTCACCTGGCGGAGACCTTCAACGTACCGGTTTGCCCGCACTTCCTGATGGAGCTGCATGTGGCGCTGTGCTGCGCCGTGCCGAACGCGCGCTGGGTCGAATACATCCCGCAGCTCGATACGCTGACGCACACGGGCATGCGCGTCGAACAGGGCCGGGCGCTGCCTTCAGCGGAGCCGGGGCTCGGTATCGCCTGGGATCACGAGGCGCATCGCAGCGCCTCGCGGCGCCGGGCTCTCGTTTCAGTGTCCAGTGAACGGGGACCTCGCTTGACTTCGCATTTTCGATCAAAAACAGTGAGTTGTTCGTAATGCGAACATGCAATTCTGAATGTGATTTCAGGCGAAAGCCATGGGCCAACCGCCTGACAGTCGAACGACCGATCGGTCCCGCAAACGAGGACCGGCGGACACAAGGACGAAATAGGCAGGAAACAACCACGGAGGACGGCAGTGGCCAGGCACGAAGGGTGGACGCGCAGGCGCGTACTGAAGACGTCATTGGCGGGGGCGGCAGCCGCGATGGGAGCGGGCGGCCTTCGAAGCGCGCTCGCCGCGCCGGCGCTGGTGAAGGGATCGAAGCTCACCTATTGGGGCGGGCTGATCTTCTCCGACAAGGCCAACAAGCTCCTGGTCGACACCATCAACAAATGGGGCGCGGACAACGGCATCCAGACCGAAGTCGTGATGATCAACCAGAACGAGACGGTGCAGAAGGTCTCGGCGGCGGTCGCGTCCAACACGATGCCGGATGCGCTCGACCTCAACCTCGACCTGCTGCTGCTGCTGTCGCGGCAGGGCCAGTTCCTGACTGTCGACTCCGAGTTCGACAGCATCGGCAAGGCGCAGGGCGGCTGGTTCGACGCCGTCGCCAAGGCGACCGACACCAGCAAGGTCGCCGGCGGCCGCACGGGCATTCCGTTCGGCGTCTCCGGCAACCTGCTGCTGCGCCGCAACGATCTCCTGTCCAAGGCCGGCTTCACCAAGCCGCCGACGACCTGGGAGGAACTCGTCCAGCAGGCCGCCGCGGTGAACAAGCCGCCGCTGTTCGGCCTCGGGCCTCGCGCTGTCCAATGTCGGCGACGGCAACGTGCAGATCGGCGTGCTGCAGTCCTATGGCGGACGCATCGCCGACGACACCGGCACCAAGGCGGCCATCAAGTCCGATGCCACCCGCGAGTATCTGCGCTGGCTGAAGGGCGCCTGGGACAAGAAGGTCTTCCCGCCGGGCGTGACGACCTGGGACGGCGCCGGCGACAACCAGGCCTATCTCTCCGGACAGGCCGCCTTCATCGCCAACACCGGCTCGGTCGGCATCGCGGCGAAGACGCAGGATCCGGAACTCTACCAGGCGACGCAGCTACTCCTCGCTGCCCGGCGGCCCGAAGGGCGTCATCTCGGCGATCGACGACCAATCTGCGGGCCATCCCGAAGATCGAGCAAGAACCCGGACGCCGCGAGGGCGCTGCTCGAGTACCTCGCGCAACCCGCATTCATGAACGCCTACTACGAGCAGGCGATCTACGGGCCGGTGCTGCAGAAGCAGGCGGAGTTCAAGGCCTTCTCGACGCGACCCGATCCTGTCGGGCCTGCTCGACCTCGTGAAGAAGGGCACGCCGCCGGCCTATCCCGACGTCTACAACGCCGGCTTCGCCGACGCCTACAACAACTTCGTCGTGCCGAAGATGGCGCAGCGCGTCGTGATCGACAGCTGGGACTTCGACCGCGCGATGGACGAGGCGCAGAGCGCAGATCCAGGCGATCTACGACAAGTACAAGTAAGCGCGGCACGCGGCGCCGCGGACGGGGCGCGCGCCTCGTTCGCGGCCCGCGATTGCGCCGGGGGTCAAGTCACCATGCAGCGGACATCCAGCCATTGAAGGCCAGATCCGAGACGGTCGATGCCGCCGCCATGGCCACGCGGCAGCCTGCTCGCGAGCGGCGGCGGTATCGCGCCTCCACGCAGGAGGCGCTCTTCGCCTACGGGCTGGTCGCTGCCGGTGGTGCTGCTGCTGCTCGGGCTCGTCGCCTACCCGTTCTTCTATGCGATCTACGTGTCGTTCACGAACCGCGTCGTCGGCAATGACGGCGAGTGGATCGGCCTCGCCAATTTCCGCTACCTGGCGCGGTCCGCCGGCGTTCACGAGCGCGATCTGGAACACGATCGTGCTGGTCGTGGTCAGCGATATCCTCAAGCTCGCGATCGGGCTGGGCCTGGCGCTGCTCGTCAACCAGCGCTTCCCGGACGCGGGCTTTTCCGCTCGTTCCTGATGCTGCCCTGGGCGATGCCGGCCTTCGTCGCCTTCCTCACCTGGCGGGTGCTGTACCAGCCCATCGGCGGCGGCATCAATCTGTCCTCACCGGACGGGCATCTATCCCGAGATCGTCGACTGGCTCGGCCAGCGCTCCACGGCGATGCCCGCGGTCATCGTCGCCGTCGGTCTGGCGCGGCTTTCCGTTCTGGTTCATCAGCATCCTGGCCGCGCTGCAGACGATCCCGGCAGAGCTCTACGAGGCCGCGCGCATCGACGGCGCGACGGCGTGGCAGCGCTTCCGCTACGTGACGTGCCCGGCATCCGGCCGGTCGTGATCATCACCGACGCTGCTGTCCTCCATCTGGACCGCCAACTCCTTCGAGCATGTCTGGCTTCTCACGCAGGGCGGGCCATCCGACGCGACGATGGTGTTCCCGGTGCTCGCCTATTTCGGCATGCAGACGCAGCGGCTCGGCGAGGCGGCAGCGGTGTCGGTCGCGATGCTGCCGGTGCTGGCGATCCTCGTGCTCTTCGCGACGTCGCCATGATGCAGCGCGGAGGACGACGAATGAGCCGCGCCACCATCGCAGACGACACGCTCGCCCGGCGGGCACAGGCGCGAACTTGCTCGGCACGCGTCCTGACCTATGCCGCGCTGCTCGTCGCAGTCGCTGCTGGTGCTGTTCCCGATCTACTGGATGCTGATCACGTCGCTGAAGCTGCCGCGCGAAATCTACCGGACGCCGTCGCTCTGGCCGCAGGTCTTCACCTTCAACAACTACCGCATCCTGCTCGAGGACAAGGGCTTCCTGCTCAACATCCGCAACAGCTTCATCGTCGCGACATCGGTGACGGTCATCTCGGTCGATCATCTCGTCGCTTCGCGGCCTATTCGATGGTGCGGTTCCGGTATCGCTTCCGCGGGCTCATCGGCCGCCTGATCCTGTTCGCCTATCTCACGCCGACGTCGCTGCTGTTCATTCCGCTGTCGATCCTCATGGCGAAGCTGGGTCTCGGGAATTCGCTGCACGGGCTGATCCTCGTCTACCTCACCTTCTCGCTCCCGCTCTCGCACCTGGCTGCTGCAGGGCTATTTCCGCGGCGTTCCGCGCGAGCTGGAGGAGCAGGGCATGATCGACGGACTGAGCCGGTTCGGCGCGCTGTTCCGCATCGTCATCCCGCTCTCGGCGCCGGGCATCGCCGCGGTCTCGATCTTCACCTTCACCGGCGCGTGGAACGAGCTGCTGCTGGCGCTGGTGCTGATCACGTCGGAGTCGCAGCGCACCGCGCCGCTCGGCCTCAACTACCTCATCACCAGCGACGTGCTGCCCTGGGGGCCGCTGATGGCGGGCGCGGTGCTGTCGTCGCTGCCGCTGATGATCCTCTATTTCGTGGCCCAGCGCTACATGGTGCAGGGCATGACCGCGGGATCGGTGAAGGGCTGAACGCATCGAAAGGCCGGTAAGGCCCGTAGTCAAAAAGCAGTTTGATCCAAGAGGAGACGCACATGGCGCAACAGGGCATCAGGATCGCGGTCGGGCAGTTCAACGAGTTGACCGACGAGAAGCTGCGCTTCGCCCAGCAGATCGGCGTGACCGGCATCCAGATGAACACGCCGAAGCTGCCGGGCGACGCGCGCTGGGAGGAGAAGGACCTGCGCGGCCTTGTCGACAAGACCCAGCGAATACGGCCTCGTCCTCGAGGCCATCGAGAACGTGCCGACGCACTTCTACCACAAGGCCATGCTGGGCCTGCCGGGCCGCGACGAGCAGATCGAGAACTACCGCACGATCCTGCGCAACATCGGCCGCGCCGGCATTCCGATGCTCGGCTTCCACTTCATGCCGAATTCGGTCTGGCGCACGGAGCGCTTCGCGCCGGGCCGCGGCGGGGCGGGCTGCACGAAGTTCGACATGGCCGAGGTCGAGAGCAAGACCAGCAAGGACGAGTGGCGGCAGTATCCTCCCGACCAGCCTCGGCTGGCAGGAGACCATGCCGCTGCGCGGCAAGGGCGAGGCCGTGATCACCGAGGAGGAGATGTGGGCGAACTACACCTACTTCATCAAGGCCGTGCTGCCGGTGGCCGAGGAGGCGGGCGTGAAGATGGCGCTGCATCCCGACGATCCGCCGGTGCCGATGCTCGGCGGCGTCGCGCGGCTCTTCTACAAGCCGGACAACTTCAAGCGCGCCTGGGAGATCAACCCGACCAGCGAGGCCTGGGGCCTCGACCTGTGCCTCGGCTGCTGCTCGGAGATGCCCGGCGGCGCGGCCAACGTGGCGCGAGATGATCGAGTTCTTCGGGCCGAAGGGGCGGCATCTTCTACGTCCACTTCCGCGATGTTCAGGGCACCGTGCCGAACTTCATCGAATGCTTCATCGGAGAGGGCAATTTCGATCCGGCCGGAGACGATGCTCCGCTTGAAGCGCAGCGGCTTCAACGGCTTCCTGCTCGACGACCACGTGCCCCACATGGACGACGACACCGACTGGAACCACCGCGGCCGCGCGCATGCCATCGGCTACATGCAGGGCCTGCTGCGGATGAGTGAGCCCCGCGCGGCCTGAGTGCCAACCCCGCGGCAAACGTTTCAAAACAACTGAGGCGCGGTCATGTTGGCCGCGCCTCTTTCGTTTGATGAGCGCTCCGCTCAGAGCTGACGCAGATCCACCCGGTCGACCAGTTCGATCTTGACGCCGTCGGGGTCGCGGATGATCCCGATGCGCCCGATGCCCGTGCCGGCCGCCTTGGGTGTTCCGGGCTCCGCGGGAACGCCGTGCTCGGCGAAATACTTCAGCGCTGAATCGACATTGTCGACCCTCAGCGCGTAGTGGCCGAAGATCGGCGCGCTCGTGTCGGGCGTGGGACGGTGCAGCAGTTCCAGCACGTCGTAATCGTAGTTGAGATAGGTGATGTCGAGTTGGCTGGCCGGAACGGCCATCTTCTTCATGATCTTCATTCCGAGGTCGTCGCGGTAGAAACGCAACGCGCCCTCGAGGTCGTTCGCCAGCACCGAATAATGGTCGAACGACTTGATCACGGGATGGTCGATGATGCCGTCGCGCATCTTGAGATCGCGCTGGATCAGCTCGACGCGGGCACCGTTGGGGTCGCTCAGGAAGGCGAGGCGGCCGACGCCGGACCCTGCCACCTTCGGCGCGACGAGGCCCTTGTAGCCCTTGTCCACCAGCCGGGCGTAGTCGGCGTCGAGATCGTCGGTCATGAACGCGACATGGGTGATGCCGAAGGTTTCGGTCGGCGGCGGCGCAGCGGGGTGCAGCAGCTCGATCATGCCCCCGGCGATCTGCAGATAGATGACATCGGTCTGGGAGGGCGGGATGAAGCCCTGATAGACGATCTTCGCGCCCATCAGTCCCTGATAGAAAGCGAGCGACTTCTGGAGATCGCGGATGACGATGCCGAAATGGTTGAGTTCGAAGACCACGGTCTGTCCTTTCTGGTGACTTCGGACGCAGGCCTCATGCGAGCGGCGCGGCGTCCAATACGGGAGTAACTATGACGGGCCTGCCGAAGCGTGTCGGCGTGACCGTGATGTTGGGAATGTGCAGCCGTGCCGGGCGCTCGATGAGAAACAGGGCGATCTCGGCGATGTCCGAGGGGCGGATCATCGTGCGAGCGCTTCGCGTCGTCGGGCGGCTCGATCTTGTGGTTCCAGATCGTCGTGTCGACTGCCCCGGGGCTCACCGAGGTGATGCGCACATTCGAGCCCTGGTACTCCTCGATGAGGGACTCCGTGAGCGCCCGCACACCGAACTTCGACGCGGCATAGACGCCGACGGTCGGCTTGGCCGCATAGGAGGCCGTCGACTGGATGTTGACGATGGTCGCCGTCCGGAGACTTCTCCAGGTGAGGCAGCGCGGCGCGGCACATGAGGTAGGTGCCGGTCAGGTTGATGTCGATGATGCGATGCCACTCGGCCACGTCGCTATCAGCAAGGCGCTTGTTCGAGTTCATGCTGACACCCGCACTGTTGACCAGCACGTCCAGACGGCCGAATTGCCGCATCGACCTGATCGACCGCGGACGCAACGTCCGCTTCCTGGCTGACGTCGGCTGCCAGAGGCGTGACAAGCCCGCGCTCGGTCTCGCCCAGGCCCGCGATCGAAGCCTTGAGGCGGTCGAGGTTGCGCGCCAGTGCCACGACGCGATATCCGCGCCCTGCGAGTGCGGCGACGATGGCGAGGCCGATGCCCTGGCTCCCGCCGGTGACAAGGGCGACCTTATCGTTGTTCATCCCTTGACCGCTCCTTCGCTCAGGCCGCGCACCAGAAGCTTCTGGGCGAATGAAAACACGATCAGCGCCGGCAGGCTCATGATCGCGGACGCCGCCATCAGCTCGCCCCAGCGAATGCCGTTCTCATCGATGAAGAACGCCAGTGCGACCGATAGCGGCCGCTTGCTCAGGCCGTTGGTGAACACGAGCGCGAACAGGAACTCGTTCCACGCGATGATGAAGGAGTACATCGCGACGGCGGCGAGCGCCGGCTTCGACATCGGGATGACGACGAGCCAGAGGAGTTGCGGCAGCGAGCAGCCGTCGACGACGGCCGCTTCCTCGATCTCGATCGGGATGTTGTCGAAGAAGCCCTTCAGCATCCAGATGGCCACCGGGAAGATCGCCATGAGATAGACGAGGATGAGCCCCTGGTAGGTGTTCATCAGGTCGAGGTTGCGCAGCGTCACGAAGAACGGGACGATGACGACGACGCGCGGGAAAAGCTTCGTGAACAACAGCGACCAGAGCAGCGTATTGCGGCCGGGAAAGCGATATCGCGAGAAGCCATAGGCGCCGAGGATACCGACAACGAGTGCGATGACGGTGGTGCAGGTCGCGATGATCAGCGTGTTGATGAAGCTCTGGAACAGCGCGGGATTGTTGAAGACCGCGATGAAGTTCTCGAACGTGACGCGCTCGGGAATCCAGACCGGCGGGAAGGCGTAGACGGCATCCTTTTCCTTCAGGGCCGTGCTGATGCCCCACGCCAGAGGCAACACGCTGAACAGCACGAACAGCATCGCAAAGCCCAGCACCATCGTATGATGCCCGAAAACCTGGAGCTTCTTGCGAAGCGACGGGCGAGCATTGCCCGAGCGGGAACGCATATACGCAGCGCGCTCGTTCTCGACGACGCTGGTCATGACGACGCCTCCTTGCGCTGCATCGCCTTGTTCGCGGTTCCGTAGAACACGAAGGCGACGAGCACCGCGATGAACATGAGGACGCTGAGTGCGGAAGCGCCGCCGAGATTGAAGGCCGTGAAGGCCGTCTTGTAGATTTCGAGGCCCCAGATCTGCGTCGCCTTGGCGGGTCCGCCGCCTGTCATGATCACAAGCGTGTCGAACGAGTTGAGGCCGCTGACGATCTCCAGGATCAGCGCGACGATAAGCACCGATTTGAGCGAGGGCAGGGTGATGTAGCGAAAAAGCTGCCACCAATTGGCGCCGTCGATCCGCGCTGCTTCATAGAGTTCGGACGGTATGCCCTGCATGCCGCGCGAGGATCAGCAGCATGACGAACGGGAAGCCTGCCCAGGTGTAGGCGACGATGACGGCGATCATCGCCGTGTCGGGGTTGCCGAGCCAGTTGAGCGCGTAGTCCGCGAGGCCCCATGAGCGGAGCGTCTGGTTCAGGACGCCGGAATCCGTCTGGAATATCCAGCGCCAGAGATTGGCGCCGACGACGGATGGAATAGTCCACGGCAGGATGACGAGAACCCGCAGCCAGACGGTGCCGGGCACCTTCGCGTTGAAGACGAGCGCTGCCGCGAGGCCAAGCACGATGCGGCAGACGACGATGCCGACGACCCACAGGAGCGTGCGGCGGACCAGGGACCCCGTGTCCGGATTGTCGAGGATACGGATGAAATTATCGAGACCGACGAACGTGGTGCGGAACGTGGGAAGCTGGACCTTGCTGACGCTGAAATAGACCGTCTGCAGAACGGGATAGAGCATCATCAAAACGATGAGCAGGACCGCCGGAAGTACCAGCAGGTAGCCCGGCAACCACTTGCGAAACTGCGCCCGCCAGCGGGACGGCCGCGGGCTGTCCGCATCCGGCGACCGTACGCCGCGCCCGCCCAACCGGGCCGGACTGGCATCAAGCAGGCTCATTTGCGCAGCTCGGCCATGACGCGGGCGAAATGCGGGACCGCGATGTCCGCATCGGCGATCTCGGGGTGCCAGCCCTTCTCCCACTCGAAGTGGACGTATCCATCGAAGCCGTTCCGCTCGAGCACGTCGATGAAGGACCTGATCGGCACGGACCCTTCACCCGTGAGGGCGAAATCGAAACCGCTCCGGTCGGCCTTGTAGGAATCCTTGACGTGGACATGCCTGATGCGCGGGCCGAGAGCTGCCCAGCTTTGCTCGGCGGTCTCGCCATGTCGGTAGGTGTGCAGCGTGTCCCAGAGTACGCCGAGCCGCTCGCTCGCGCCCCGCGCGTAGAGGTCGAGCACGCTGGCGGAGGTCGAGAAGTCGTCATGGGTTTCCAGCACGCTTTCGACGCCGCTCCGTGCGGTGAGTTCGGCGACCTCGCCGAGCCCTTTCGCGATGCCGTCGATGGTCTTTTCGCGATCCTGATCCGCTGGAATCGGACCGCCGAAGACGCGGAGCATCGGCGCCCCAAGGGCGGCAGCGATATCGGTGTTGATGCGGGCAGCTTGCAGTTGCTGCGCCCGTACGGCGGGGTCCAGCGAGTTCATGCGCACGCTCGTGCCGATCACCACGACCTTCAGTCCGGCATCCTCGAAGCGGCGGCGCGTCTCCGAGATGCGCCGGGGAGACAACTCGTCGAGGGAGGTGAGGTCGACGGTGCCGCGAAGGAAGCGGATCTCGATGCCTTCGAGGTTGCTGGCCTTCGCCAGGGCGATGATCTGGTCGACGTCGTAGGACGGGCACGCGATCGTGCTGAAACCCAATTTGATCACGGCAATAGCCTCTCAGCACTGATGGGCGCTGCTATCGGCCAGCGCCGTTCATTGGAATGACTGGCGGCGGGTGGAGGGAGGCCCACCCGCCGCCTGTGTCGCGGCTACTTGTTTTCCGCGATGATCTTCTTCATCTCGGCCGCTGCCGCGTCGGCGGCCTGCTGCGGCGTCATCTGTTTCACCAGCACTTTCTGAAGGTTGGTGAGAATGGCCGTCTGCATCTCGAACCATCCCGCCACCGAGGGCACCGACCGTGCGTCGGGTTCGGCCTCCACGAAGATGTCCCACTTGGGCTCGTTCCACGGCGGCATCTTGCGTGCCTTCAGGCTGGCCGGGAAGCGGTTCATGACCTGCGCCTGGATCTCGGGACGCATCAGCCATTTCAGGAAGATCTTGGCGCCGTCGGGGTTCTTGGCTCCGACGGGTACGCCCATGGTCCAGCCGCCGGCGCGGTTGATCTTGTCGGGCGCCAGCACTGCTCCCCACTTCACATTCGGCTTCTGCAGAAGCGCGTCGAATGTGTTGGACGAACTCGATATGAGGCCCACCTTGTTCGCCTCGAACAAGGGCATGAGATCACGCGTCGTCGAGAAGTTCGGGGTCCCCTCGGGTGAGGCGCCGTACTTCACGTAGAAATCCGACCAGTACGTGATCGCCTTCACGCTGGCCGGGCTGTTGATCGCCGGAGCGCTGTTGTCGGGCGTGAGGAAGTCGCCGCCGAAATACCAGAGGATCGGGCAGAACAGCGACAGCACGTTGGACGGATCGCTGAAATCGGCAGGCACCCCGATGCCGTATTGCTCGCCCTTGATCGTCAGCTTCTGCGCGATCGTGACGAGATCGTCGTGCGTCCAGCCCGCCTTGGGGTAGGGCACGCCGGCCTTATCGAAGACGGTCTTGTTGTAGTAGAAAACTTCCGGTCCGCCACGGGCCGGGATCGCGTATTGCACGTTCTTGAAGCGGCTTGCGGTCCACACGGCCTGGGAGATGTCGGAGACGTCGAGCTGGGCAGCAACGTCGTTCAGGTTCTGCAGCAGGCCCTTGGCCGCGATCGTGGAGACCCAGGTCGTATCGACGTCGATGATGTCGGGCGGCGTGCCGCCGAGCGCGGCCGTGGTGAACTTGTCGAGGTATCCGTTGATCGGCAAGGGCTCGAATGCCAGCGTGATCTCGGGGAAGTCGGCCTGCCAGAGCTTCTGGGTGATCGGCACCTGCGGGCGCCCACCAGCTTCCGACCCATATGGTCACGGTGCCGGGCTTTCTGGTCTGGGCCGAGAGTGTGCCGGGAGCCGCAGCCATCAGACCGGTGGCCACCATGCCCTTGAGTACGCGCCGACGCTGTCGCTGAAAGTCGCTGTCCATGTCGTACCTCCCTTGATTGTCTCGGCTCGCCGCTTTGGACGATGCGCGGGCTGGTTGGCATCACGCTGGATGTCGCCTGCAGTGACAGGGTGCAACCGATTGCCATCGCTGTCAACGAAGTGTTCGAGCAGGCCGTCAAAGCATCCGCAGCAATACTTGCTGCGCTGCACAAGCGATCATTTGCTTCTATGATGGAGCTGATCTGCTGCGGGGCTGCGGGGTTGCCGGGCTGCGGGGCTGCGGGTTGCCGGGCCGCCGTCCCGCGCGAACGTCAGAGGATCGTGGCACTCAGACCGGATAACCGGCTTCTCGCGCCGCGGCCTTCAGATAGCGAAGATCACCTGCGATGCGCTCCTGCGAAGGCTGGTCGCTCAGGAAGTTCTCCACCGTCACCCAGCCGTCGTAGCCCACCTCCTTCAGGGACTTGAAGTAGCTCTTCACATCGCCCAGGCCGCTGGCCAGCGGAGCCCAGCTCCAGTTCCAGTCGACCGTTCCGTCAGGATGGGTCGTTGTCGGGCGCCAGGCCGCGTTCTTCACATGAACGTGCGCCAGATAGGGGCCGAGAATCTCCATGCCCGGCGTGTAGGTGTTGAGGCCTTCCCGCCCCTCGATGGTCATGTTTCCGAGGTCGTGGATGAGCGCGATGCAGGCGGGATCGAGCCCCTGCACCATCCGGATCGCGGCGGAGGAGGTGGAAAGGATATTTCCATGGTGAATCTGAATGAGAGCCTGGACGCCGTGCGCCCTTGCCCGGGCCACGACGTGCTCAAGATCGAGCCGCGTCTGGGCGAACAATTCGCCATAGCGCGTTCCCGGCAGCGCCTTGGGTACGTTGACCCGAACGCGCCTGGCGCCGATGGCCGCGGTGCCCTCGAAGAGTACTTCGAGCGCATCTCGATCGCCCACGGCGACATAGCCGGCCAAGGCGGCGTGCTCCAGGCCCGCACCTGACGTGACGGCATTGATCTCATCTGCCTGCGCGGCCAGACCGGTGAGGGGGAATGTGGCGCGGTTGCCTGCCCAGAATCCGACTTCCGAGGTGGGCTTCTGGTCAACCACGCGCCACTCGACGCCGTCCCAGCCTTGCGCCTTCAGGATGGCGGCGAGCTCGCCAGGCGTCCATTCCGGCGTCGAGCCGCTGAAGAGTGCGAACTTCACTGTTCCTCCTGTCAAAGCCTGTACTGGCTTTTGATCTTTCCGCCGCGTTGATCCGCGCTCGCTGTCGCCGATTGCAATGGCCGGCAACCTCACTATTCTGTCAGGAAAGCGGTTTGGCAAGGGGTTGCCAAAAGTGCATAAGCAAATGGCCAGCTTGGTTGCGGGAACCGGCAGCGAACTGGGCAGGGGAGATTAGATGCGCCGCAGGGGCAACCAGCCACGGTCGACCGTCACCATTTCCGACGTCGCGCGTCGCGTCGGAGTGGCTACGTCGACGGTGTCACGTGCCCTGACCCGCCCCGGCCGTGTCAGCGAGGAGCTGCGCCAGAGGGTCGTCGCGGCTGCCAACGAGCTTGGCTACTATCCAAATCCGCAGGCGCGATCGCTGACATCGGGGCGCACCGGGTGCATTGCGCTGCTCGTGCCTGATGTGACCAACCCCTACTTCTGCGGCCTGATCAGGGGAACACAGACCCAGCTCCGCGCGCGGGGCTATAGGCATCTGCTGGTCGATATCGAGAACAATGACGAGATCGAAGTCGCCGCGCTGGCCGAACTCCCGTCGTCCGTCGACGGTCTCGTGGTCATGGGCGCGCATGTTTCCGATGAACGGCTCGTCGAGGTATCCCGCCGCGTGCCGATCGTGATCATCAATCGCGAGGTGGAGGGTGTCCCGAGCGTCGTGGTGGACACACCGACGGCTCTCGTCGAAGCGCTACAATATCTCGTTTCACTCGGGCACACCAAGATCGCCTACGCAGCCGGCCCGAACCCCTCGTGGTCGAGCAGGATGCGATGGAGCGCGATCGAGGGGGCGTCCGCACGGCTGGGTGTGACCTGCGCCCGCATCGGCCCATTCTCGCCCGGTAAGCACGCCGGCGCGGCTGCGGCGGACGCTGCGATCCACCTGGGCGTGACGGCCTGCATTTTCTTCAACGACCTGCTGGCCATCAGCGCTCTCCGGCGCTTCGCCGACCGCCAGGTGTCCGTGCCTGGCGATATGAGCGTCGTCGGATGCGACGACATCTTCGGCGCGGATTTCTGCAACCCGCCGCTCACGACCATAACCGCGCCGACCGAGCAGGTCGGCCGCCTGGCGACGGACATGCTGCTTGCACGGCTTCACCAGGGTGATGCGGACCTTGCTCCCCTGCCTGACCGGATAAAGCTGCCTGCACCCCTGACCGTTCGCAACTCCGTCGCTTCCGCTCGTCCGCCTGGCCCATCGCGCGCGCCAAGGACCACCTCGCGTTTCCCGCTTACCCTTCCCGACTGATGAGACCTCCACGATGTATCTTGGTACCCAGAACCCCGCCCGTGACGACGACGATTTCCGCATCATGGCCCAGCTCGGCATCCGGCATGTTTGCGCCGATCCTGCCGGTAATCCGCACTCCTGGTCCCTCGACGATCTGAAGCGTCATCGGGACCGGCTCGACAATCTCGGCCTCATCCTCGACATGGTGCAACTGCCCCTGAATTCGCGTCCGCTGGAGGAGCAGGACAGCAAGGACATCCTGATGGCGGGGCCGGACCGTGACCGGCAGATCAATTCCATCTGCAGGCTCATCGAGCGGGTCAGCGCTGCCGGTATTCCGTCCGTGAAGTACAATCTCAACATCATCGGCATTCCGCGTACCGAACTGGAGCGGGGTCGAGGTGGGTCGCTGAATACGGCTTTTCGCTGGGAAAAGGCGGACCACGACGCCCAGCCGGGTCTCGCGGGCGTCGTTTCCGAGGACGAGAACTGGGAGCGGATCGACTATTTTCTTGAGCGGGTCGTGCCGGTGGCGGAGGCGAACAAGGTCCGGCTCGCCTGCCATCCTCACGATCCCTATACACCGCCTGGTTACCGCGGCGTGACGCGCGTGCTGGGCACGGTCGAGGGCTTGAAGAAGTTCGTGACGATGCGCGAGAACCCCTATCACGGGCTCAATTTCTGCCAGGGCACCGTCGGCGAAATGCTCGATGATCCCGACGGCGAGATCGACGACGTGATCCGCTGGTTCGGAACGCGCGGCAAGCTCTTCAACGTCCATTTCCGCAACATCAGGGGCCGCAAGCTGTCGTTCATGGAGACCTTCCCAGAGGAAGGCGACATGGACATGCTCAGGACCATCAAGGTCTATGCGGAAGTGGGATACAAATACATGGTCATGCCGGACCACGTGCCGAAGATCAGCGGGCGGGATCCTGTCATGACCGCCTTCGCGTTCACCTACGGCTATATCGCCGCGCTGATGCAGGTGGCCGAGGCTGCCTATCCCGGTTCGACGACGGATTGAGAGGGCAGGCCGGCTAGCCCTCCTGCGCAGGACACGTCATGAGTCCGGCCGCGCGATTTAGCAGTTATTCTTCCGCTTCCCGTTCGGAAGAATGCATGGATCGACCACTGGCGCTGTTGAAGCGACGGTGCCGGAACCGCCCGATGTCGTGCTCGATGTTGCGCCCGATGTTGCGCCCGATGTCGTGCTCGATGTTGCGCCCGATGTTGCGCCCGATGTCGTGCCCGATGTCGTGCCCGACGTCGAACCCGCGGTTGATCCCGACGCGGTTCCAGAGGTGGCGGGCTGGGTTGACCCGGTGGCCCCCGCGGTGGTCGCGGTTGTCTGGTCGGTGTTGGCCGACGTGCCGGCGGACTGCCTGCCGAGCTACTCGTCGTTCCAGATGTCCCGCTCGTTCCGGTCGACGCGACCTGTGTGCCTGACGAGGACGATCCCGAGGAACTGGGTTGGGTCGACGCCGTACCCGCCGCCGTAGTGGTCCCGCCGGCCGATGATGATGACGTTCCACTTCCATTCAGCGACGTACTCGCCTGCGTCATACGACCAGATACGGTCGTTGTCAGGCCGTTCATCACGGCGACCGATGCGACAAGGCCTAACGCAATCAACATTGCGTATTCGGTAATTGTCGCGCCCAACTCGTCAGAGATTAAACGACGAACAACTCGCATCTGAAATCCTGCTTTCATTCAAAGTCGCAATTGTTCTCGCAGTAAGCCACAAAAAGTCAATCCGATCCTATCCGATTGCAGCGATGTTGGCTAAAGCAGTTAATTCGAACCCGGCCCGCGCTTAGGGCCGCCCGGCATATCCTTCTTGCCGTGCGGATTGCCCGGGCGTCGCGGCTTGATGACCTTCGGGCCTTCGCCACGGAATGACTGGTCCTGAACGCGATTCTGGGCGCGGTCGGGCCCTGTCTTTTCGCCCTCGCGCTTGTCGCGGAACGGTTTTTTCCGGGGCGGATCGCCCGCCTCATGATGGGCAGGTGCATTTTGTCGCGGTGTGAACGGACGATCGCTGCGAGGCGCTTTCTTCTGGGGAGCAGGCCGGCCCTGGTCCGGTCCGCCATCGTCGGGCTGGATGCGAATGTCCTCCTGGGCCGTCGCCAGAACGGCGGCGGCGAAGCGGGCAGCCGCTTCCTGAACCACTTCGAACTTCGTCTCGCGGTCGGCGATCTTGATCGCGCCGATCTCCTTCTTGGTCACGTGGCCAAGGCGGCAGATCATCGGCAGCAGCCAGCGCGGATCGGCATTGTTGCGCCGTCCGACGCTCATGCGGAACCACGTCATGGGGCCGGTGGGGCGGCGGTTGTCGGATGGCGGCCGGGGCGCCTGGTCGCCCACCGGGCTCCACTCATCGCGCTTCGCCTTCGGATTCCGCGTGTCGCGCGTTTCCCTCGTATCGCGGGTGTCGCGCGCGGGCCCGGTGTCGAGGATGTCCTCTGGCGCGGGCAGGCGGCTTCGGTGCATGCGGATCAGCGCGGCGGCGATATCCTCTGCCGACCGCTCGGCGAGGAGGGCGCGGGCGAGGATCAGATCCTCCTCGGACGACGTTTCTGCGAGGAGGGGATCGCTGACCAGGCGCTCCTGGTCGCGAGTGCGGATCTCCTCCGCTGTCGGCGGGGCCATCCATGTGGCGTCGACACCGGCATTGCGGATCAGCACCTCGGCCTTGCGGCGGCGGGTATACGGGACGATCAGCGCGCAGATGCCCTTGCCTCCGGCGCGTCCGGTGCGGCCGCTGCGGTGGAGAAGCGTCGCGGGGTCGTTCGGCAGGTCGGCGTGAATGACCAGTCCGAGGCCCGGCAGGTCGAGCCCGCGCGCGGCCACGTCGGTCGCCACGCAGACGCTGGAACGGCCGTCGCGCAGCGACTGAAGGGCATGGGTCCGTTCGGCCTGGCTGAGCTCGCCCGACAGCGCGACGGCGGAGAAGCCTCGCTCGGACAGGTTCGCGTGCAGCCGCCGCACGGCGTCGCGTGTCGCGCAGAAGACGAGGCTGGCGCGGTAGTCGTAGTAGCGCAGGACATTGACGACGGCGTGCTCGACGTCGTTCGGCGCGACTGCGGACCGCGCGGTACTCGATGTCGCCGTGTGGCTGGTTCTGCACGATCGTATCGATGCGGACGGCATTGCGCTGGTACTGCTTGGCCATCGCCGCGATCTCGCGGGCGATCGTGGCCGAGAACAGCAGGGTGCGGCGCTCGGCGGGCGCAGCGTCGAGGATGAAGGTCAGGTCCTCGCGAAAGCCCAGGTCGAGCATCTCGTCGGCTTCGTCGAGCACGACGGCGCGCATGGCGGAGGTGTCGAGCCGGCCGCGCTCCAGGTGGTCCCGCAGGCGGCCCGGGGTGCCCACGACGATGTGGGCCCCATCGGCGAGCGCCCGCTGCTCGCGCCGGACGTCCATGCCGCCGACGCAGGAGACGACGCGCCCGCCAGCCGGTGCATACAGCCATTCGAGTTCGCGCAGCACCTGCATGCGCAAGTTCACGGGTCGGGGCGACGACGAGGGCCAGGGGCTCGGCCGCGCGCTCGAAGCGCTCCGATTCTCCCAGCAGCGTATCGGCCAATGCGAGGCCGAAGGCTACGGTCTTGCCCGAACCCGTCTGCGCGGAGACGAGCAGGTCTCGCCCAATCGCGTTCTCATCGAGAACGGCAGCCTGGACCGGCGTGGGCTCGAAATAGGAGCGCTCCTCGAGCGCACGGGCAAGGGCGGGGTGGGTTTTTGGGAAGGGCATTGTCGAGTGTCATCCAGCCGGTCGGCTGGAACCTGTGCGCTCTGCGGCCGGCGGCCACGGCATCTGTTCCAACACGTTCTGCAGGTGAGATAACCGATCACGGCGTCGAGCGCCAATGATCCCCGCGCGGGACCGGCGCGCTAAGGTTGTAAAGTCCAGCATTGACCTCGCGGAGAGCCGCTGCCTAAGCTCGGCCCAACGCCCCGGCATGAACCGCACGACGGCGATATCAGGAGGAAGCCATGGACGAGTTGAGCCTCAAGACCGATCGTCGCCGTTTGATGCAGATCCTGGCCGCCGGTGCGGCGGGAGCAACACTTGCCGCTCGGGCTTGCATCCCCGGCCTTCGCCGCCAACAAGCGCATCGCCATGGTCGTGAAGAACCTCGGCAACAGCTATTTCGACGCGTGCCGCGACGGGGCGCAGGAAGCCGCCAAGGAACTCGGCGGCATCGAGATCATCTACACCGCGCCCGACCAAGGCGACGGCCGAGGACCAGATCGCCGTCATCGACGCGCTGATCGCGCAGAAGGTCGACGGCATCATGGTCTCGTCCAACGACGCCAACGCGCTCGTGCCGGTCGGCAAGAAGGCCGAGCAGCGCGGCATCAAGGTGATCTCGTTCGACTCGGCCATCGCCAAGGAAGGCCGGATCATGCACCTCAACGCATCCTCGACGGCGCTGATCGGCGCCAAGCAGGTGCAGATGATCGCCAAGACCCTGAAGGGCGAGGGCGAGGTCGCCATCCTCTCCGCCGCTTCCACGATGACGAACCAGAACTCCTGGATCGCCGCCATGAAGGAAGAGTGGAAGAAGCCCGAATACGCCAAGATGAAGCTGGTCGCGACCGTCTATGGCGACGACCAGGACGACAAGAGCTATCGCGAGATGCAGGCGCTCGTGAAGGCCTATCCGAACCTGAAGGGCGTCATCTCGCCCACGACGATCGGCATCCGCTCCGGCGCGAAGGCCATCATGGATGGCGGGCTTGTCGGCAAGGTCTACATCACCGGCCTCGGCCTTCCCTCGGAGATGAAGGACGCGGTGCTGAAGGGCGCCTGCGACAGCTTCGCGATCTGGAACCCCGTCGACTACGGCTACGCCGTCGACGATGATCATGGCCGCCATCCTGGGCGGACAGAAAGTGGGCCCGGGTTCGACCGTGAAGATCGGCCGGCTGGGCGCCATCAAGATCGGCGACGACGGCGAGGCCGCGATGGCCGAGCCGTTCACGTTCGACAAGTCGAATGTCGAGAAGTTCGCCAAGATCTTCTAAGCCTGATCCTAACGCGGAAGCAGGGTGTGCATGGCCGGGTTCTGCGCCCGGCCATGTCATCTGTGAAGACAGCAGGCCGGCTCCGTTGCCCGGGCAGTTCATGCAAGCACCGCCGATCCTGACGCTCGATCACATCTCGAAGAGCTTTCCCGGCGTGCGCGCGCTGCACGATGTATCGTTCGCGCTGCATGCCGGCGAAGTGACGGCGCTGATCGGCGAGAACGGGGCCGGCAAGTCCACGCTCGTGAAGATCCTGACCGGGCATCTACACGCCTGACGCGGGCAGCATCTCCGTTGCAGGCCAGGACCGGCATTTCCATTCGCCCCGCGATTCCTGGGCGGCGGGCATCGCCGCGATCCACCAGGAAACGGTCATGTTCGACGAGCTGACGCGTCGCCGAGAACATCTTCATGGGCCACATGCCCGGCGGCGCGCTCATCGACTGGCGCGCGATGCGCGCCAGGGCCGAGCGCGCTGCTGAAGCGCATCGAGGCCGATTTCGACGCGGATACGCCGCTGAAGCGGCTCTCCGTCGCGCAGAAGCACATGGTGGAGATCACCCGCGCGCTGAGCCACGACGCCGGCGTCATCATCATGGACGAGCCGACGGCGGCGCTGTCGCGCCACGAGATCGACGACCTCTTCCGCATCGTCGGCGCAGCTCAAGGCCGCAGGGACGCGCGATCCTCTTCATCTCGCACAAGTTCGACGAGATCTTCCGCATCTCCGACCGCTGGGTCTGCCTGCGCGACGGCGAGAAGGTGGGCGAGGGGCTGACGCGCGACGTGCGCCGAGCCCGACCTCGTGCGCCTGATGGTGGGCCGGCCCATCGACCAGGTCTTCCCCAAGCGCGACATCGCGATCGGCGACGAGGTGCTGCGGGTCGAGGACCTCTCCAACGCCACCGAGTTCGACGGCATCTCCTTCACGCTGCGGCGGGGCGAGATCCTCGGGCTTCTACGGCCTTGTCGGGCGCAGGGCGGTCGGAGGCGATGCAGTGCCTGTTCGGCATGAGCGCGGCCGACGCGCGGGCGGTGTCATCGGAGGGCCGCCGGCTCGTCGATCAGCGAGCCGCCGGACGCCATCGCCGCGGGCATCGCCTATGTGCCGGAGGACCGGCAGCACCAGGGCGCGCATCCTGCCGCTCGGCATCCGCGAGAACACCACGCTCGCCTCGCTGGCGCAGCCATGTGCGGAACTGGCTGTTGTCGCGTCCGTCGCGAGATCGAGCGCGCGACCCGCGCAGCCTGGGCTCGCGGCTCGCGGTGAAGGCGGCTCACTGGGAGCAGCAGGTTGGCCAGCTCTCCGGCGGCAACCAGCAGAAGGTCGTGATCGCCAAGTGGCTGGCGACGAAGCCGAAGGTCGTGATCCTCGACGAGCCGACCAAGGGCATCGACATCGGCTCGAAGGCGGCGGTGCACGACTTCATCGGCGAACTCGCCGAGGAGGGGCTGGCCGTTATCCTGGTCAGTTCCGAGCTGCCCGAGGTGATGGGCCTCGCCGACCGCGTGCTGGTGATGCAGGAGGGGCGGATCGTGGCCGAATTCGCGCGTGGCGCGGCCCGAGCCTGGACCGCCGAGAGGATCGTCGCCGCGGCCACCGGCGGGCACCGGCCGGACATGCTGGCCGCATGAACGCTCTGCTGCGATATCGCGAGGCCGTTCTCGGCGTGATCGTCGTCGCGATGGTCGTGGGCATCGGGGCCTATGCGCCTGCCTTCACGCAGCCGGACAGCCTGATCGGCGTGCTCAACGACACCGGCTTCCTGTTCATGATGGCGCTGGCGCAGACGGTGGTGATCCTGACGCGCGGGCATCGACCTTTCGGTCGCCGCCAACCTCGCGCTGACCGGCATGCTGACGGCCATGTTCGCGCAGCACACCCAGGATGCGCCTGCCATCGTGTTCCTCGGCCTCTCCCTTCTCATCGGGCACGGGCTTGGGCTGATCAACGGCAGCCTGATCGCTTTTCTCGGCATACCGCCGATCGTCGTGACGCTCGGGACGCTCGCGATCTTCCGGGGCATGATCGTGGTGGTGGGCGGCGGCGGACAGGTGAACGCGCCCGACATGGGCGAGAATTTCCAGTCGTTCCCCAAGCTGACTTTCCTGGGGCTTTACCAGCGTGTTCTGGATCGCCGTGGCTAGTGGCGTTGGCCGCCTGGCTGTTCCTGTCCATGACACGCGCCGGGGCGCGGGCTCTATGCGGTCGGCGGCAATCCCGTGGCGGCGCGCTATTGCGGCATCGATCTGGGCCGCCAGCAGTTGCTGGCCTATGCGATCTCGGGCGCGGTGGCGGGCATTTGCGGCTATCTGTGGGTCGCCCGCTACGGGGTCGCCTATGTCGAGATCGCGACCGGATACGAGCTGACCGTCATCGCCGCCTGCGTCATCGGCGGCGTCTCGATCGGCGGAGGCGTCGGCACGGTCGCGGGGACGCTGCTGGGCGCGCATGTTCATCGGCGTGATCGTCAACGCGCTGCCGGTGATGCAGGTCTCGCCGTTCTGGCAGATGGCTGATCTCGGGCGCGGTGATCCTGGCCGCGGTCGTGATCAATGCCCGCGCGGAGCTGCGGCCGGACAAGCTGATCCTGCCGGAAGCGCGCCGCGCAGCAGCCAAGGCGAAAGCCCGATGAGCGGAGCCGACCTGAAACTAGGCACGGAGACGGTTCGGACGGCCGGCGACGTCGGGCTCGCGCTACGCGGTCGCCGATGCAGCGCCCGGCGGCTGTCCGACCGGCTGCTGCGGTGGGAGAGCATCCTGGCCTGCTGCTCGTCGCCGTCATCGTCGGTAACACGCTGGTATCGCCGTATTTTCTCGATCTCTACAATCTCGCCGACGCCACCTACAATTTCTCGGAGAAGGCCATCATCGCGCTGGCGATGGCGCTGCTGATCCTGGTTCGGGAGATCGATCTCTCGGTCGCGGCGATCATCGCGCTGGCCGCGCTGTGCATCGGGCTGATGGCGGGGGAGGGCTATGGCACGCCGGTTCTCATCGCCACGGGGCTGGCGGTCGGGATTGGCGTGCGGCGCGTTCAACGGTGCGCTGGTGACGCGGATCAGGGTGCCCTCCATCGTGATCACCATCGGCACGATGTCGCTGTTTCGCGGCATCGCGCAGGTGTCGCTGGGCGACCAGGCGCTCTCGGATTTCCCGGCCGATTTCCTTGCGCTCGGCCAGAGCTATCTCGTCGAGATGCCGCCGATGCCGCTGTCTTTCGCTGATCTTTCTCGTGCTGGCGGTCTGCTTCGGCGTGTTCCTGCACAAGACGGCTACGGGACGCCGGCTGTTCGCCATCGGTGCGAACCCTGTCGCGGCGCGGTTCTCCGGCATCCGGGTGGACCGGCTGCGCTTCGCGCTGTTCACCCTGTCCGGCCTGCTGGCCGGGCTCGCGGCCGTGCTGCTGACGGCCCGCATCGGGGTGGTCAGGCCGAATATCGGGCTCGGCTGGGAGCTCGACATCATCACCATGGTGATCCTCGGCGGCGTCGCCATCTCGGGCGGCGTCGGGACCATCTTCGGCGTCGTGCTGGCGGTGTTCGTGCTGGGGCTGGCGACGTTCGGGCTGTCGCTGATGAACGTGCCGGGCATCGTGATCAACGTGCTGCTGGGCCTGCTGCTGATCCTCTCGATCGCGGCACCCATCGTGATCGGGCGGTTCGTGGGGCGCGGGGCGAGGGTCTAATGGCCAGAATGCGGCGCAAGGGCGATCTGCCGCAGAAGCCCTGCGCGGCCTGCGGCAGGCCATTCGCCTGGCGCAAGAAGTGGGAGAAGGTCTGGGACGAGGTGAAGTACTGCTCGGATCGCTGCCGGGGCCGGAAGGCCGCCGGTGAGACGTCGAACTGAGGGGGGAGCGACTGTAACGTATTTCGTTACAATCAACCCGAGGTTGCATTTATTCGGAAAGGCCGGTTGCGACTGACGGCAGTTTGACGAATTTGCGATTTCTTGCGCACTCGCTGCCACTCAAGTCACCAGGCGGTTACCTGCAGCGGCCTCGTTCGCGCTGCCGATTCTCTAAGTGGCCGAAGTTGAAAATAGTCCTAAATTCCCGATACAGCAAGCGGAACCCGATGCGTGCGGCACAGGGTATCGTGACGCTCGATGCATGTGGCCAGCACCTCGTCGCCGGGGCGCGTCCACCAGTCCTGCGACGAGAAGATCTCGACCTCCTGCAATCCGTGGAAGCCGGCGGCCTCGATCATGCGCGCGGATGCCCCTGAGATCGATGACGCCGTCGCCCATCATGCCGCGGTCGAGCAGCAGGTCGCGCGTCGGCACCAGCCAGTCGCAGATGTGGTGGGCGAGGATGCGCTTCATCCGGCCGGCGCGGGCGATCTGGGCGGGGAGGTCCGGGTCCCACCACACGTGATAGACGTCGATGGCGACGCCGACGCCTTCGCCCAGCCACTCGCAGATGTCGAGCGCCTGTCCGAGCGTGTTCACGCAGGCGCGGTCCGCCGCGTACATCGGATGCAGCGGCTCGATGGCGAGCGGGATGTTGTGGGATTGCGCGTAGGGCAGGATGGTGGCGATGCCGTCCGCCACCATCTCGCGGGCCGCGGCGATGTCGCTTGAGCCGGCCGGCAGGCCGCCGACGACGAGCACCAGGCAGTCCGCCCCGAGGGCGGCGGCTTCATCGATCGCGCGCTTGTTGTCGTCGATGGCCGCTTCGCGCCCTGCCTTGTCGGCCGCCGGAAACATGCCGCCCCGGCACACCCCGGTGAGCTGCAGGCCGTTGGCCTTGACCATGCGCACCGCCTCGTCGAGGCCGACCTTGGCAATCTGGTCGCGCCAGGGAGAGATGGCGCGGATGCCGTGGCGCACGCAGGCGTCCACCGCCTCGCGCATGTCCCATTGCTGGCGGATGGTGGCGAGGTTGAGGGAGAGCCCGGCGGGATTGGCGGCCATCGGGGCTCCTCAGACGATGCCGTGAACGGCGAGCAGGCGCTTCATCCGCGTCGCCGCCATCTCGGGATCGCGCAGCACGCGCGCCTCGTCGGCGAGGCGGAACAGCTCGGCGAAATGGACGATGGACCGCGTGCTCTGCTGGCCGCCGACCATGGTGAAATGGTCCTGCAGCCCGTTGAGCCAGGCGAGGAACACGACGCCGGTCTTGTAGAAGCGGGTCGGGGCCTTGAAGATGTGGCGGCTCAACGGAACCGTCGGCGCCAGGATGGCGTGGAACTCGGCCTCGTGGCCCGCCCCAAGCTCGGCCAGGGCGACCGAGGCGGCGGGCGCAATAGCGTCGAAAATGCCCAGAAGCGCGTCCGAATGGCCCTGCTCGTCGCCCGCGATCAGTTCGGCGTAGTTGAAGTCGTCGCCGGTATACATGCGCACGCCCTTGGGCAGCTTGCGGCGCATGACGATCTCCTTCTCCTTCGACAGGAGCGAGATCTTGATGCCGTCGATCTTCGCGGCGTTGTTGCTGGAGGATGCCGAGGCAGGTTTCCATCGCGACCATGTGGTCCTTGGAGCCCCAATAGCCCTCGAGCGCGGGATCGAACATCTCGCCGAGCCAGTGGATGACGACGGGCTGGCGCACCTGCGAGAGCACGCGGTCATAGACGCGGGCGTAATCCTCCGGCCCGCGTGCGACCTTGGCGAGGGCGCGGCTCGCCATGAGGATGATGCGGCCGCCAAGGCCCTCGATGGCCTCGATCTGCTGCTCGTAGGCGCGGATCACGTCGTCGACGGTGACGTCGGGGCCGACGGCCAGATGGTCCGTGCCCGCGCCCGAGGCGATGACGGCGCCGGGGCGCGTCCTGGCTTCGGCCAGCGAGCGCTTGATCAGCTCCAGCGCCCATGTCCAGTCGAGGCCCATGCCGCGCTGGGCGGTGTCCATCGCCTCGGCGACACCGAAGCCGAGATCCCAGAGATAGTGCCGGAAGGCGAGCGTGCGCTCCCAGTCGACTGATGTGTCGAGCCACGGATCGTGCTCGGCCAGCGGGTCCGCCACCACGTGCGCGGCGGCATAGGCGATGCGGTTGAAGCTGGGCTTGGCGCCCTTCGCGGGCGCGGGCAGGGGCGCATTGCGGACCGTGTAGGTCTCAAGCGCGCGGGCGGCGGTCGGCAGGATGAGGCTGGTCATTGTCACACCTCCAGGCGGGGAACGTCGAGCCAGCGGCGTTCCTGCCAGCTCTTCAGGCCGAGTTCGGCGAGTTGGACGCCCTTGAGCCCGGCGAGCAGGTCGTAGGTCCACGGCGTGCCGGCGTAGAGGTGGCGCACGAAGTCCTCCCACTGCGTCTTGAAGCCGTTGTCGTAGACCACGTTGTCGGGCACCTCGTCCCACTGGTCGAAGAAGTGGCATCGTCTGCGGCTGGTCGGGGTTCCAGACCGGGCGGGGCGTGTTGACGCGGTGCTGCGTGAAGCACCGCGTCAGGCCGGCGACGGCGGAGCCGTGCGTGCCGTCGACGTGGAAGGTGACGAGATCGTCGCGGCGTACCCGGGTGCACCAGGACGAATTGATCTGCGCGATCACGCCGCCCTCGAGCTGGAAGGTGGCATAGGCGGCGTCGTCGGCGTTGGCCTCGTAGGGCTTGCCGGCCTCGTCGACACGGCTGGGAATATGCGTCGCGCCGAGGCAGCTCACGGCCTGCACCTCGCCGAAGAGGTTGTCGAGCACGTAGCGCCAGTGGCAGAGCATATCGAGGATGATGCCGCCGCCATCCTGCTTGCGGTAGTTCCAGCTCGGGCGCTGCGCGGCCTGCCAGTCGCCCTCGAACACCCAGTAGCCGAACTCGCCGCGCACCGAGAGCATGCGGCCGAAGAAGCCGCTGTCGCGCAGCATCTTGATCTTGCGCAGGCCGGGGAGGGACAGCTTGTCCTGCACCACGCCGCTGCGTGTGCCCCGCGACTTGGCGAACTTGACGAGCTTCAGCGCGCTCTCGAAATCGTCCGAGATCGGCTTTTCGCAGTAGATGTCCTTGCCCGCCTCGATGGCGCGGGTGATGAGGCCGGCCCGCATCTGGGTGGAGCCGGCATCGAAGAACAGCGTGTCGTCCTTGTTGGCGAGCGCCGCGTCCAGATCCGTGGTCTGGCGGGCGATGCCGTGCTTCTTGCCGATTTCGGCGAGCTTTTCGGCGTTGCGGCCCACGATGATCGGGTCCGGGACCACCTTGTCGCCATTGGGAAGCGTGACGCCGCCCTGGTCGCGCATGGCGCAGACGGAGCGGACGAGGTGCTGGTTGTATCCCATGCGGCCGGTGATGCCGTGCATGATGATGCCGAGCCGATGCTGCGCCATTCCCGTCTTCCTCCCGCTTTGGCCGGCTGGTCGACGTCCTCCCGAGGAGATCGCAGCCGCCCCTTAGTAACTGTGTGGTTACTAACGCGATGTACCGCTGGAGTCAAGAGTTCGACCCGACTCGAAGGCGAACAGCCATGCGAACCCGGGATCGTCGACGCCGAAGATCGCCGAATTGAGAATCCGAGTCGGACGAGTTCGAAATCCCGCGCGCTTTGACGGGATCTGCCGGGTTTTAAGCGATCCTGGGGTCAGCAGGCGTGACCGAAGGGACATGGCCGGCCAACAGCGCTTAACCCTGCCAAGCATCTGTGCTTTTATTTCAAAATGGCACATGCTAATGTGAATTATCAATATTCACATTTTAGAGTGTGAAATGAACGTCTTTCGGCTTATCAGGGATATTGGCTGGACCGGAGCGCTTCGAGCCGCGTCCGCTGGATCTGCAAGCTCCGGCTTCCGGACGCTGGGACGGGCGCTGTCTGCGCGGGCCTTCGCAGCCGGCGCCTCCGCGCCCGATGCGCCGCCTGCGGCAGTAGCTTCTCTGCCGCCAACTCAATTCGAAATCGGAAAACCGGTGGGACAGGATCCCCTCTCGCCCGCCGGTCTGCCACGCCATCCCTTGGTGGAGCCAAAGACGACCGGCGGTCGTTGCGGGATGGTGTGGCTCATTGGCGCGGGCCCAGGCTCGCCAGATCTGCTGACCTTGCGCGCCCATCGCCTGCTGCAGGAGGCGGATGTCGTCGTTCACGACCAGCTTGTGCCGCGCCGAGGTGATCGCCATGGCGCGGCCGCGATGCCGAGCGCATCAGCGTCGGCAAGGCCAAGGGCAACCATTCCGTGACGCAGGCAGAGATCGACGCGCTGCTCGTGCGCGCTCGCCCGCGCAGGGCAAGCGCGTGGCGCGGCTCAAGGCCGGCGATCCGCTCGTCTTCGGCCGCGCCGGCGAGGAGATGAAGGCGCTGCGCGAGGCGGGCATCCCCTTCGAGATCGTGCCCGGCATCACCGCCGCCCTGGCCGCCGCCGCCGACGCGCAAGACGCCGCTGACGCTGCGCGGCGTCGCTTCCTCCCTCGCCTTCGCGACCGCGCACGGCGCCGACGGGTCCGAGCCCGCGGGCTGGGCCGAGCTGGCGCGCAGCGGGCGGCACGCTCGCCGTCTACATGGGCAAGAGCGCCGGGCGCGCAGATCCGCGACCGCCTCGCCGACGCCGGCCTTCCGGCCGCGACGCCGGTCGTCGCCGTCGAGAACGCCGGGCGGGCGCACCGCCGCATCTTCTCGGGACAGCTTGCCGACCTGCCTGCGCTTCAGCGATGCGCGTCGACGTCGCGGGACCCGTGCTCATCCTCGCCGGCCCGGCCATGGCCGCAGGCCGACCTCGACGAGCGCCGAAGACATCGTCCCCATGCTCGCCGTCGCGGCGTGACGGCGCCCGATCGGAGACCTCCAGGCCATGATGAAGAAGCCCCGCTCCGCCACCGCACTCGCCGTGACAGGCAACGACACGCCGCAACGGCCGCGTCGTGTTCCGCACGCCCGATGGCGCCTGGTCGCAGCGACTCGCCGCCGCCGATATCGCCGACTCGCAGGAGGCGGCCGAGGCGCTGCTGCTCGCCGCCGCCATCGGCGACGCCGCGCGCACCATCGTCGTCGACCCCTACCTCATCGAGGTCGCGAGCGATGAGCGGCCGTCTGCGCCCGACGCGGCTGCGCGAGCTCGATCCGCGCCGACCGGCCCCACGATCGGCTCGCCCACCAACCCGCTCCGCGACGCCGCCTGAACCGCCGAGCACCGCACATGTATCGCTACGACGAATTCGACCAGCGCTTCGTCCAGGAGCGCGTCGCCGAGTTCCCCGACCAGGTGGAGCGCCGCCTCTCCGGCGAGCTGACCGAGGACCAGTTCAAGCCGCTGCGGCTGATGAACGGCGTCTATCTGCAGCTGCACGCCTACATGCTGCGCATCGCCATTCCCTACGGCACGCTGTCGTCGCGCCAGATGCGCAAGCTCGCCTTCATCGCGCGCACCTACGACCGCAACTACGGCCACTTCACGACGCGCCAGAACCTCCAGTTCAACTGGATCGCGCTGAAGGACGTGCCGGAGATCCTCGCAGCATCTCGCCGAGGTCGAGATGCACTGCCATCCAGACCTCCGGCAACTGCATCCGCAACGTCACGGCCGACCATTTCGCCGGCGCGGCCGCCGACGAGGTCGCCGATCCGCGCCCCTATGCCGAGATCCTGCGGCAGTGGTCGTCGCTGCACCCCGAGTTCACCTACCTGCCGCGCAAGTTCAAGATCGCCGTCACCGGCGCGCCGAACGACCGCGCGGCGATCCAGGTCCACGACATCGGCCTCGAGGTGAAGCGCAACGAGGCCGGCGAGACTCGGCTTCGCGGTCTGGGTCGGCGGCGGCCAGGGCCGCACGCCGATGATCGCCAAGAAGATCCGCGACTTCCTGCCCGAGAGCGAGCTGCTCGCCTACTGCACGGCGATCCTGCGCGTCTACAACCTCTACGGCCGCCGCGACAACAAGTACAAGGCGCGCATCAAGATCCTCGTCCACGAGACCGGGCATCGAGGAGATCACGCGCGACATCGAGGCCGAGTTCGAGGCCGTCAAGGCCGACGGACGTGCCGCTCGACGCTGCCGAAGCGCGGAGATCGACCGCATCGCCGCCTATTTCGCGCCGCCCGCCTTCGACGACGCTGCCCGCGCGCGTCCGAAGCGTTCGAGACGGCGCGACGGCGTCGACGCCGAGCTTCGCCGCGCTTCGTCGAGCGCAACGTCGTGGCGCACCAGCAGCCGGGCTATGCCGCGTCACCGTCTCGCTGAAGCCCATCGGCGGCGCGCCGGGCGACGCCACCGCCGAGCAGATGGACGCGTCGCCGACCTCGCCGAGCGCTACTCGTTCGACGAGCTCCGCGTCAGCCACGAGCAGAACCTCGTGCTGCCGCATGTGAGGCTCGACGACCTGCCGACCGTCTTCGCGGAGCTGCAGCGCGCCGGCCTCGCCACGGCCAATGCCGGCCTCATCACCGACATCATCGCCTGCCCGGGCCTCGACTATTGCGCGCTCGCCAATGCGCGCTCGATCCCGCGTCGCGCAGCGGATCTCCGAGCGCTTCGCGCGACCCGGAGCGCCAGCGCGAGATCGGCGAGCTCAAGATCAAGATCTCCGGCTGCATCAATGCCTGCGGCCACCACCATGTCGGCCACATCGGCATCCTCGGCGTCGAGCGGAAGGGCGAGGAGTTCTACCAGATCACGCTCGGCGGCTCGGGCGACGAGACCTGCTCGATCGGCGAGATCGTCGGCAAGGGCTTCTCCTCGGCCGAGATCGTCGACGCGGTGGAGACGGTGGTCGACACCTATCTGCGCCCTGCGGCAGGGTCCGCAGGAAACCTTCCTCGAGGCGTTCCGCCGGCTCGGCGAGGCGCCGTTCCGGGATGCGCTCTATCCGGCGGAGGCAGCCTGACCATGGCGATTTTTGCGAATGGGACCTTCGTCGCCAACGATGCCTGGCGGTTGCTGGGAGCGGACGAAGCCGTTGGCCCCGATGGACCCATCCTCGTGCCGCTGGCCCGGTTCCTGGCTGAGCGCGACATGATCATCGCGCGCCGCAAGCCGTTCGGAGTGGTGGTGGACGCGGGCGAGGATGTCGAAGTGCTCGCGGCCGACCTGGCCGCGATTGCGCTCGTGGTGCTGAACTTCCCGAAATACACCGACGGACGCGCCTATTCGTCGGCGCGCCTGCTGCGCGAACGCCACGGCTACACGGGCGAGCTGTGCGCGGCTGGCGACGTGCTGCACGACCAGATCCCGCTGATGCTGCGGTGCGGCTTCGACAGCTTCGACGTGAAGCACGAGCCGACCATCCGCGCGCTGGCCGAGGGCCGGGTTCGCGGCGTCAGCGTGCATTACCAGACGGCGGCACGCGAGGGCTTGGAAGCCGTGCCGAACCCGCGGCGGCCCTGGCTGCGGGCTTCCGTGGCCTGATCTCAGGTGCGGGAAAACGATGCGGGCCGAGCGCAAGGCCGGCCCGCCAAGGGCGTCATTCCAGCGGCGTCATACCAGCGGAATTACACCAGCGGCGCCTTGACGCTCGCGGGCTGGTCCAGCCATTGCGGGACGGGCAGGTTCTTGCCGCGCAGGAAGTCCGGATTGAACAGCTTGGACTGGTAGCGCGTGCCGTAGTCGCACAGGATGGTAACGATGGTGTGCCCGGGACCGAGCTTCTCGGCCATCCGGATCGCGCCCGCGACGTTGATGCCGGATGAGCCGCCCAGGCACAGGCCTTCGTCCTTCAGCAGGTCGAAGACGATGGGCAGCGCCTCCTCGTCGGGAATCTGGAAGGCGACATCGATCGGCGCGTCGACGAGGTTGGCGGTGATGCGGCCCTGGCCGATGCCCTCGGTGATGGACGTGCCCGAGGATTTCAGCTCGCCCGTCGTGTAGTAGCTGTAGAGCGCGGCGCCCATGGGATCGGCGAGGCCGATCTGGATCCGGGGTTCCGCGCCTTGAGCGCCATGCCGGTGCCGGCGAGCGTGCCGCCCGTGCCGACGGCGCAGATGAACGCGTCGACCTTGCCGTCCGTCTGTTCCCAGATCTCGGGACCGGTGGTGAGGACATGGGCGTCGCCGGTTGGCGGTGTTGTCGAACTGGTTCGCCCAGATCGCGCCGTTCGGGTCGGTCGCGTTCAGCATCTCGGCGAGGCGGCCCGAGACCTTCACGTAATTGTTGGGGTTGGCGTAGGGGACGGCCGGAACCTCCACGAGCTCCGCGCCCGCCAGCCGCAGCATGTCCTTCTTCTCCTGAGACTGCGTCTCGGGAATGACGATGACGCGTGCGGAACCCGAGCGCGTTGCCGACAAGGGCGAGGCCTATGCCGGTGTTGCCGGCAGTTCCTTCCACGATCGTGCCGCCCGGGCGCAACTGGCCGCGCCTGACCGCATCCTGGATGATGTAGAGCGCGGCGCGGTCCTTGACGGACTGGCCGGGGTTCATGAATTCGGCCTTGCCGAGGATGCGGCAGCCTGTCTTTTGCGAGGGGCCTTTAAGCTCGATCAGCGGCGTGTTGCCGATGGCCTCGACGATCCCGTTACGAATGCTCATGCACTTCCACTTTCGTCCGGCTCGCAGCCGGAACAGCCTGCGAGCGGAATATCAATTATACCAGACGGGCTGCAATGACAGCCGGGTGTCGCTCGATCCCAACGCCGCCAGCAGCGCGGTTGTCGCTGCAAGCGCGGCGCCTGAAGTCGGATAGATGCGGCCGTCGAGCACGCCGAGGCTGGGGCGACGTGCGACGATCACGTAGTCATTGGAATGGCGAACGAGAACCGCGACGGATTCCGCCCCGCTCAGGACGAGAAAGGCATCGGCCTGGAGATCATCGGTGAGGAGCCGGGACATCGCATCGCGGATGCGTGCGATAAAGCCGCCGACAGGCCGCTCCGCGTCGCGCCTCAGCGCCGGGAACTCCCTCAGTGTCACGCCGGAGACATCGACCATGTTCCGCTCCGCTGCATGAGCCGCGATGCGGCTCGGACCTGGATATTACACCGATGATCCGAGGTGACAACATAATTCACATAAGAATGCGATTTAATGGTTAAATCACATCGAATAATGTAAAAATGACATGGGATGCGAAAAACCCCTCTGCCCGTAAACGTGGAGAGGGGTCAGCAGGCGAGAGCTGTCTGCTCGGCTGGCCGGCATCGCGATGAGGGCTGGATCTGGAGCGAAAACGGCCCGACCGCATCGGGTCGCCCGCTCCAGGTTCATGTTGCAGCATCACCTTTTCGGCCAACCCGTATCCACCTGGCGGGTCGATAGACTAGCGGTCGGCCTTCTCGCCGCGCTCCTTCAACTCGATGTGCATGCGCGTGACCATCTCGACATTCTCGTCGATGAAGCGCGCCATGTTTTCCTCTTCCTGCAGCGACTGGCGCAGCAGCGGCACGGCCTCGGACATTCCGGCTGCTTCGCCCATCGTGATCAGGGACTTGTAGGCCGCGATCTCGTAGTTCTCGAAGGCGAGGTTGGCGAACGTATTCTTCAGTATCTCGTCGTCGGCGGGCGTGTGGGCGAGGGCGGCCATGTTGCCCATCAGGCCCAGCACGGTATCCTTGATGGTCGAGCTGCTCTCGTCGAGGCTTTCGAGAATGCGGTCGAGCCGCTCTTCCTGCTGGCGCGTCTCGGTGAGGTGCTGGCGCAGGCGCTGCGCCATTTCAGGATAGTTCTCCAGGCGGTCGAGCTGCCGCTGGATGATCTGCGCCGCCTCCTTCTCGACGGCGTGGGCGTTGCGCGCGCCGACGATGAAAAGGTCGCGGGCGGTTTCCGAACTGCCGGACATGCTGGAACTGGACATCGACATGGGCTTCCTCCTGTTGAAGACCGGCCAATAACGAGCCCGCCAACAGGACGTTCCCGGAACGCGCTCAGCCCCCGGTGCGCGATTTCAGCACAGCCTCGCCGCGCGGCTTGTAGGTGAGCAGCGTGCCTCGCAAGGTCGCGGCGTCGGGCCCCGCGAGCACCTCGATGGCTCCGCTCTCGGGCGGCGCGAAGCGGCCGTCCGGTTGCCAGAAGGCGAGGTCCTTCTCGACCAGCGGGATCTTCACGACGCCGACCTCGCCGGGCGCGAGCGTGATGCGGGCAAAGCCGCGCAGCTCGCGCACGGGGCGCGAAACGCGGGCGACCTTGTGGCGCAGATAGAGCTGCACCTGCGCGGTGCCCTCGCGCTGGCCCTGGTTGATCACATCGACCGATACGGTCGCGGCGCCGCCCGCACCCATGATCGGATTGTCGAGCCTCGGCGCGCCATAGGAGAAGTTCGTGTAGGTGAGGCCATAGCCGAAGGGGTAGAGCGGCGAGGGGGACTGGTCGATGTACGACGCCGTGTAGGGGGCGTTCTGGTCGGTCGCAGGCCGCCCGGTGGGCCGCGCGTCGTGGTAGATCGGAATTTGGCCCAGGGAGCGCGGGAACGTCATCGGCAGGCGTCCCTGCGGCTCGGCCTGTCCGAACAGGACGCGGGCGACGGCGGGTCCGCCCTGGCTTCCGGGGTACCAGGCCTCGAGGATCGCGGGCGCCTCGCGGTCGAGATCCTCCAGCGTCAGCGGCCGGCCGTTGAACAGCACCACGGCGGTGGGCTTGCCCAGCGCGAAGATGGCGCGGGCGAGCGCCAACTGGTCGCCGGGAAGATCGATGACGCTGCGGCTGGCGGATTCACCGCTCTGCGTCGCCCGCTCGCCCAGCGCGAGGATGATGATCTCAGCCGCCTTGGCGACCTTCAATGCGGCGGCGATATCGGCGGGGCGCGAGCGGTCCACCGTCCCGCCCGTGGCGGTGGTGACCTCGGCGCCTTCGCCCAGCACGCCGCGCACGCCTGCCACCAGCGTTACCGCATCGTCGGGCTTGCCGTTGGCGGACCACGGGCCGAGCGTGTCGGCTCCGGAATCGGCCAGCGGGCCGATGATCGCGACACGCTTGACGGCCGGGGAGAAAGGCAGCGTTCCAGCAGTGTTCTTGAGCAGGACGAAGGACTTCTCGGCCATTTCGCGTGCGGCGACCAGATGGTCCACGCGGCCCACGACAGTGCTCTCGCGGGCCTGGTTGCTGCGGCCGTACGGGTTGTCGAAGAGCCCGAGATCCTGCTTCAACTGAAGCACGCGGCGGACGGCGGCATCGAGTTCGCTCTGCAGCACGAGCCCCTCGCGCACCATGCCGGGCAGGGACGTCACATAGCTGCGGCTCTCCATGTCCATGTCGGTGCCGGCGCGGAACGCCATTCGCGCGGCCTCCGCGTCATTCTCGGCGACGCCGTGAACGGTGAGTTCCTTGATGGCTCCGAAATCGCTGACGACGATGCCGCGAAAGCCCCATTCGTCGCGCAGGAGATCGCGCAGCAAGCGGTCGTTGGCGACGCCGGGCACGCCGTCCACCGCGTTGAACGCGGACATGAAGCAGCGCGCGCCCGCATCGACGGCGGCCTGGAAGGGCGGCAGTTGCGTCTCGCGCATCGCGCGCTCGGACAAGTCAGTGCCGGTATAGTCGCGCCCGGACTCGGTCGCGCCATTGCCGGCGAAATGCTTCACGCAGGCCGCGACGGAATCGTTCGCCGAGAGCTTGTCGCCCTGAAGGCCCTTCACGCGCGCGGCGGCGATCTTCGAGCCGAGCCAGGTGGATTCGCCCGCGCCTTCCACGACGCGGCCCCAGCGCGGATCGCGCGAGACGTCGACCATCGGCGCGTAGATCCAGTTGACGCCGGCTGCCGAGGCTTCGCGCGCCGAGATCCGCTCGGCCTGCTCGATGGCCGCAAGATCCCAGGTCGCCGCCTGCGCCAGCGGGACCGGGAAGATCGAGCTGTAGCCGTGCAGCACGTCGAAGCCGAGCAGCAGCGGAATGCCGAGGCGGGTCTGCTTGACCGCCATCTCCTGCAAGCCGCGCGTGTATTCCGCGCCGTAGACGTTGAAGAGCGCGCCGGCGGTTCCCTTCAGCACAGCTTCCTTCACGTCCGAGCGGGCATAGGGGCCGGTCGTGGCGTGGTGGCCGGAGAGCAGGTTGAGCTGCCCGACCTTCTCCTCCAGCGTCATCTTCGCGATGAGGTCGTCGATCCGCTTCTTGCCGTCCTGGGCCTGGGCCGGGACAACCAAGGCGAGGCTGACGAAGGCCGTGGCTGCCAGGGCGACCAGACGGTGAGCGGCCCCGCGGCCCGCCGACGCGAGGTTTCTGGGCATATGATTGGCTTGCATGTCTCGGGTCGTCATGTCTCGGGTCATGTCACGGGTCATGGCGCAATCGGACAAAAGAGGAGTGGAAAGGATCTGGCGATCCTCGCGGAGGAACCCATTTCTAAACGGCGGAGCTTGCGCCTGCAACGCGGGCAAATACGCGGACCGCCAACCACAAGGGGCGGGGCAGTAGACAGGCATCAAGACCAGAACGTGGCAAAGTGCCGACGATCCACCGCAAGGGTGGAGGGTGTGACAATTTTGCGCGAAGCGGGAGCGTGACGAAGGAATGCCCTTCAGCCCTGCATTGTCCCCAGCGCCTGCACCAGTCCGATGGTCGAACCGTCGGCCCCCGCCGGAGGCGGCGCGCCCTCGACGAAGGGCAGCAGCGCGTTGGCGAGCTCCTTGCCGAGTTCGACGCCCCATTGGTCGAAGGCGTTGATGTTCCAGATCGCCGCTTCCACGAAGACGCGATGCTCGTAGAGCGCGATCAGCCGGCCCAGCGTGTAGGGATCGAGCAGGCGGTAGGCGATGGTGAGGGACGGCCGATTGCCCGGGAATACGCGGTGGGGCGCGAGGCGCGCCGCCTCCGCCGCGTCCTTGCCCATCGCGATGAGCTGGGCCTGGGCCTCCTCGAAGGTGCGGCCGTTCATCAGCGCCTGCGACTGCGCGATGCAATTGGCGATCAGCAGCGCATGGTGCTGGCCCATGCCTGCTTCATGCCCCTGCGCGCCGACCAGGAATTCGCAGGGGATCACGTCGGACCCCTGGTGGATGAGCTGGTAGAAGGCGTGCTGCCCGTTGGTGCCGGGCTCGCCCCAGACGATGGGGCCGGTCGGCCGCTCGACCGCCGTGCCGTCGAGGGTCACGCTCTTGCCGTTCGACTCCATGTCGAGCTGCTGCAGATAGGCTGGAAAGCGCACCAGCCGCTGCTCGTAGGGCAGGATCGCGCGCGAGCCGTAGCCGCAGACATCGCGATGCCAGACGCCGGCAAGACCGAGCAGGACCGGCAGATTTTCCGTGATCGGAGCCTCGGCGAAATGCCGGTCCATCGCGTGCGCGCCATCGAGGAAGCGGCCGAACGCCTCCGGCCCGACGGCGATCATCACCGGCAGCCCCACGGCGGACCACACGGAATAGCGCCCGCCGACCCAGTCCCAGAAGCCGAACGTGCGGTCGGCGGGGATGCCGAACGCCGCGACCTTGTCGAGCGCGGTTGAGACGGCCGCGAAGTGATGCGGGACGGCGTCTTCGCCGAGCGCCGCCACGATCCAGCGCCGGGCCGAGGCCGCGTTGGTCATGGTCTCGATGGTGGTGAAGGTCTTCGACGCGATGATGAACAGCGTCGTCGCGGGATCGAGGCGCGCGACGGTATCGGCAAAGTGCGCGCCGTCGACGTTCGACACGAAATGGCAGCGCGGGCCGTCGTGATAGGGCGCGAGCGCGAGGGTGACCATCACGGGGCCGAGGTCCGAACCGCCGATGCCGATGTTCACCACGTCAGTGAAGCGCCCGCCGCGCGCCGTGGCGATCGAGCCGTCGCGGATGCCGCTGGCGAAAGCGCCGAGCGCCGCGAGCACGGCGTTGACGTCGGGCATCACGTCCTTGCCATCGACGACAACGGGCGTATTCGCGCGGTTTCGCAGGGCCGTATGAAGTACGGCGCGGCCTTCGGTCGTGTTGATCTTCGCGCCCGACAGCATGGCGTCCCGCTTCGCCTCGACCTCGCAGGCGCGGGCGAGGTCGGCCAGCAGTTCGAGCGTGCGGGCGTCGATGGCGGTTTTCGAATAGTCGAGCAGCAGGTCTTCCTGCCGGGCGGAGAAGGTCTCGAAGCGGGCGGGATCGGCGGTGAAGAGACCGCGCAGGCTTTCGCCTTCGGTGGCCTGCCGGTGGGTCGCGAGTGCGTCCCATGCGGCCGTGATGCGTGCGGCTTCAGCCATGATGGTCTCCTGCGGCCTACGCCGCGATGGTATCCTGCGGCCTACGCCGCCAGCGCAGCCGCGACCTCGGCCTGCGTGGGCAGGTCGGCTCCGCGGCGCGTGCAGGTGATGGACGAGGCGGTGACGGCGTAGGTGAGCACCTGCGCCAAAGTGGCGTCGTCCATGCCGGCGATGGCGGGCCGCGAGAGCAAGCCGCGCCGGTCGAGGTCCGCCAGCAGGGCGGCGTGGAACGTGTCGCCCGCGCCAACCGTATCGATCACCTGCACCTTGCGGCCGGGGACCGAGACGGGTTCGCCGCCGGTGAAGGCCAGCGCCCCTTCGCCGCCACGTGTCACGACGACCAGCTTCGCGCCGCAATCGAGCCAGCGCTTCGCGGCGTCGGCGACCGAGACACCGCCCTTGAACGCGACCTCGATATCCTCGTCGCTGGACTTGATGATCGTGGAATGGCGCGCGAACCGGTCGAACTGCGCCGGCCAGCGCTCGACGTCGCCGATGACGGTCGGGCGAAGGTTCGGATCGAGGCTGATGACGCGGCGCGAGCCTTCGCGTTCGGCGAAGGCCGCCAGTGCATCGGCCACGGGCGGCACGACGAGCGTGTAGGAGCCCATCGTGATGGCGCGCACATTGGCGGGCAAGTCGCGTGGCAGGTCTTCGGGCGTGATGCTGCGGTCGGCCGCGTCCGCGCCGTAGAAGGCGTAGCGCGGCTGGCCGTCCTCGCCCTTGGCGACGATGCTGATCGTGGTGGGGTTCGGCTTGAAGCGGACATGCGAGATGTCGACGCCCTCGCGCACCAGCGTGTCGCGGAGGATCTCGCCGAAGCGGTCGGTGGAGAGGCCCGAGAAATAGCTGCTGTCGATCCCGAGCCGCGCGAGACCGACTGCGACGTTGAGCGGCGAACCGCCCACCACCATCTCGGCCGGGATGCGCGTTCCGGAGCCCGCCTCCACGAAGACGTCGAACAGGGCTTCTCCGCAGACGAGGATCATAGGCCGGCTTCTTTCTGGCGGGCTGGGAGGCCCGGTTTTCAGGAGCGCGGAGAATGTCGCAGCGTGGCTGCGAACTCAACAGGGATGTTTTTGGGTGGTCGGGAGCGTGGTCTGGCCTGAAACGCTGCGCCCCGCTGGCCGGGGGGCGGGGGCCAACGGGGCGCTTTCGCTTCTCAGGTCTCGCCTACGACAAATCCTTAACGTGCAGGGGGCGCGGCGGTTCCAGGCGATCGTGCCGGGCGTTCTGTCGCGGCCTCGATCACTGGCGTCCTTGCCTGCCTGCGCTACACTGCCGCGTTCGACCGGAGGTTTCGATGCCGCATGCTGCATCCGCCGTGGCCTGGATCGCGGGGCTTTTCGCCCTGGCCGCGCCCTTTGCGTCCGCTTCGGCCCAGGCCGTGGATGGCGACCCCTGCATGGGTCTCACCTCGTCGCGCCAACTGCCGATCGTTCGGGCTGCTCTGCAACCCGGAGAGGTGGGCGTCACGTTCATCGGCCACTCGACGTTTCTTCTCGAAAGTCCGGGCGGCGTGCGGATCGCAACCGACTACAACGATGCGGTGCGGCCCATCGAAATCCCTGACGTGGTCACGATGAACCACGCGCATACCACGCACTACACCGACCGGCCCGATCCGCGGATCCAGCACGTGCTGCGGGGATGGGACCCCTCGGGCGCCCCGGCGCGGCACAATCTCACGGTGGCCGACGTCCAGATCCGCAACGTTCCCACCAACATCCGCAATTGGGGCGGCGGCACGGAAACCAACGGCAACTCGATCTTCGTGTTCGAGACGGGCGGGCTGTGCGTGGCGCATCTTGGTCATCTTCATCACACGCTGCTGCCCGGCCACCTGAAAATGCTCGGGCGCATCGACGTGCTGCTGGTCCCGGTCGACGGCGGCTACACCATGGACACGGACGGCATGCTCGAGGTGATGGCGGCGATCAACGCGCCCTTGATGATCCCCATGCATTATTTCGGGACGTCGACGCTCAACCGCTTTCTCTCGCGGGTGCAAGAGAAATTCCCGGTGGAGCGGAGCGATACTGCTGCAATCACCGTGTCGCGGGCTACGCTGCCTCAGTCGCCCAAGGTGCTGGTGCTGCCGGAGCGGTGATCGGGGCGCAGGCCCGCCTCGTGCGGCTTCAGGCGGCGGCCGAGCTCACCGCCACTTCCTCGGGCTCCGACCCGGGAGCGAGTTCGACCCGCAGGCCGTCCAGCGCGTCGGTCATCAGGATCTGGCAGGACAGGCGGGAATTGGCCTCGACGCAATGAGCCTCGTCGAGACGCTCGATCTCTTCATCGGTGGGCGGGACCAGCAAGTTCAGCCAGGCGGGGTCGACATAGACGTGGCATGTCGCGCATGCGCATGCGCCGCCGCACTCGGCCTTGATGCCGACGCCCCAGTCGCGGATGACTTCCATCACCCGCCAGCCCTCAAGCGCTTCAAGGGTGTGCTCGACACCCTGATGGTCTCTCACGACTATCTGCATCGCTGGTCCGGTCCGTTGGTCCCCGCCAAACTGCTTTGGCTGGGACCGCTTGTCCTTGACTGAGGTCAACCTGGCCTAGCCGGTCGCACAGCCGTACGAAGAGGCACAATCGACGATGCAGGATCAGAAATCAACGGATAAAATTGTATGATCGTTAATTATACATTGAAATCTGTGATTATGCTTTGGCGTGCCCGCCGGGCTTACCTCGCGACGTCGTGGCCAGAGCCTTTTCCTCGGCATCGATGCGGATGGCCAGGACAGCGGCATGGATGCAGCTTGCCAGGATCGCGTATGCCACCAGCCCGAGTGCGAGCGGCAGCACCGCGATCTCGGCGGCGACCAGCACGTAATTGGGATGGTTGAGGAAGCGATACGGTCCACGCCGCACCAGCGTCTCGCCCGGCAGAACCAGGATGCGGGTCGTCCAGCGCCGCCCGAGCGATGCAAGGATCCAGATCCGGAAGACCTGCAGGGCGATAAAGGCGGTGAGCCAGCCCGCATGCACAGGCTGGCCATGGCCGAAGGTCCAGAGCCCGGCGAGCCAGCAGGCATGGAAGGCGACGAGCCACGGGTAATGCGCTGCTCCGGCCTCGCGCGCGCCCGCCGCGATCAGGCGCTGCGTGTTGGCGCGCGCCCAGACCAGCTCACAGAGCCGCTGCACGGTGACGAGGCCGAGAAGGAGGACCGCTCCCGTCATCAGTTCGGCCGGAGCAGCGACACGGCGCTGGCGGTGAACCCGGGGCCCATCGCGGTAAGAACCGCGCGCTCGGGCAGCCCGGCGGCGAGCACGCGGTCGAGCACGAAAAGCGCCGTGGGCGCGGACATGTTGCCGTAGTCCGACAGCACGTCGCGCTCGTGATCGAGCGATCCCTGGTCGAGACCCAGCGAGCGCTCGAGCGCCTCGATGACCTTCGCGCCGCCGGGATGGCATACGAAGCGGCCGACATCGTCGCGCGCGAGGCCGAGCCTTGCGAGGATGCCGTCCATCGCGCTGCCGAAATTGGCTTCCGCGAACGGCGGAATGGCGCGGTCGAAGATGACGCCGAGGCCTTCCGGCTCCACGTCCCAGCCCATGATGTCGAGCGTGTCGGGCCATTGGTGCTCGCCCGAGCCCTCGATGATCGCGACGCCCTTTTCACCGTTCCCGGCCCGCACCAGCGCGGCGGCAGCGCCGTCCCCGAAAAGGGCGGTGGCTACGATATTGGCCTTGCTCAGCGTATCGCCGCGAAAGGCGAGGGTGCACAACTCCATCGCGACGACGAGCACGAGGCTGCCGGGCCGAGACTTCGCGAGCCGGGCGGCAAGCCCCAGACCGGTGACGCCGCCCGCGCAGCCGAGGCCGAAGACGGGCACGCGCGCCACGTCCTCCCGCAGGCCGAGCCGCCGGGCGGCGCGTGCATCGAGGCTGGGCGTGGCGATGCCGGTCGAGGAGATCGTGACGATGGTGTCGACGTCGCGTCCCGTCATGCCGGCTCCTGCCAGCGCGCGTTCGGCGGCTGCGGCGTAGAGGTCGGCGCCGGAATCCAGATAGGCTTTCGTGCGCTCGGCCCAGCCGCCGGCTGCGGCATACCATTCGAGCGGGCGAACCGAGTATCGCCGGCGTATGCCTGCGGTCTCGAAGACGCGGGCCAATCGTTCGAAATCGCCGAAGCGCGATCCGAAGATATCCCGCGCGCGCGCGGTGACGTCGCGCTGTTCGAGGCAATGCTCGGGGACCGCCGTGGCGACCCTGAGCAGGACGGCGTTGTCGCGCACTGTTTGTACCTCGATCATCGTTCGTGACGGGACAGCCGAGTAGACGGGCATACTCTCCCGGCGGCAACGACTATACGCTATTGCGGATCGTCCGGCCTGCTGCCTGAAGTCGCGCCCAAGGCGGGCTTCCACTGCGACTCCGGGCCGAACTCGCCGGTCGATCGGACCGACAGTAGTTCAGCGAGGCGATTGCGGGCGCGGTTCACGCGGCTCTTGATGGTGCCCACCGCACAGCCGCAGATCTGCGCGGCTTCCTCGTAGGACAGCCCGGAGCCGCCGATCAGGATGAGGGCCTCGCGCTGATCCGGCAGCAATTGCTGGAGCGCCGCGCGGAAATCGACGAGGTCCATGTGCCCGTCCTGCGACGGATGGGTGGCGAGGCGTGCGGCCATCTGGCCGTCCGCGTCCTCCACCTCGCGCCGCCGCTTGCGATGCTCGGAGTAGAAGACGTTGCGCAGGATGGTGAAGAGCCAGGCCGACACGTTGGTGCCGGGCGTGAAGCTGTCGCGGTTGGCCCAGGCCTTCAACAACGTCTCCTGCACCAGATCGTCGGCGCGATCGGGATTGCCGGCGAGCGACATGGCGAAGGCGCGCAGCGCGGGTACGGCGGACAGATGTCCTCCTTCATGCGGCGTACCGTCCGGGTCCTCCATCACTCCGCCATCCTTCTCTGGCCCCGGTTTTCTCGTCCAGCTGCTTCGAGCAGTTCAAGAAAACGGTCGGGGACAGGCTGGTTTACGACGCTGTCGTAGATGGCGCGCAGCTGGCGGCCGATGTGCGCCTGAAGTTCGGTCATCCAAGCCGCCTGCCCGGGAGTCGGCGCATCCGGCTCGGCAATGTCGATGTGTCTCATTCCGGTCCTTCTGGCCGGGACCTGTCGTGGCGGAGTCTGGCAGGCTTGCCGACTCTTTTGTCTCGCATGTGAGCCTCCACGGTTGTCGACGAGCCGCGTCGATACGGCGATGCGAAGGTCCGGAATGCCGAAGCTCCGAATCGTGGATCTCGTCGCTCAACGCGCCGTTTCTCCAGCCGGTTCCTGCACCTGACTGGAACTTTTCGCCAGGCCGGCACTTACGTTGAGTCGATGCACCCGACTTCCGTCCTCCGGAATTCGAGACCTGAAGGAGGGCACTGCATGTCCATCGCTCAGGCGATCGCGCCGCATCTCCCCTATCTGCGGCGCTTTGCCCGCGCCCTGACCGGGACGCAGCAGGGCGGTGACGCCTACGCACGTCGCAACGCTCGAGGCGCTTGTCGCCGATCCCGTCCTCGTTCGACGAGACCGTGGAGCCCCGCGTCGCGCTGTACAGGGCCTTCCTGAAGGTCTGGGGATCCATCCCCTGAACCAGGTTACCGACGCCGCTCCGGTGGCCAACGGCACTGCGGGCGTGCGCCGCAGCCTCGCAGCACTGACGCCGCCAGCCCGCGTCGCGTTCCTGCTCAACTCCGTCGAGGGCTTCACGCCCGAGCAGATCGGCCAGGCGATGGACCGCACGAGCGAAGAGGTCGACGGCCTGATCGACGACGCCGGCCGCGAGATCGCCCAGCAGATGGCCACCGACGTTCTCATCATCGAGGACGAGCCGATCATCGCGATGGACCTCGAGGCCCTTGTGGAAGGCCTTGGTCATCAGCGTGATCGACGTCGCCCGCACGCGCACCGAAGCGGCCGAGGCCGTCGCGCGCCGGCAGCCGGGTCTCGTGCTCGCCGATATCCAGCTCGCCGACGGCAGCTCGGGCGTCGACGCGGTGAACGATATCCTCGACGTGCTTCGAGGTGCCGGTGATCTTCATCACGGCCTATCCCGAACGCTTCCTGACGGGCCAGCGGCCAGAGCCGGCCTTCCTGATCACCAAGCCGTTCCGCACGGAAACGGTGAAGGCGGTGATCAGCCAGGCGCTCTTCTTCGACCAGAAATCGCACCGGACCGCGCCCAAGGCAGCCACTGGCTGAGCGGGGACATGCGAGCGAACCTGCGACTGAAGCGCCCGTCATCGATGGGCGCTTCGTTCGGGCGAGGTTTTTGACCGACCAGACGAAAGAAGACCCGCAACGAGTCTCCCCGTTGCGGGTCTAGGCGGTGACGCTGCGATTGGGAGGGGGCATTCCTTCATCTCGCGTCACTTGCAACCGAATAACGTTCGGTGGTTCGCAGGGTTCCGTCCGGCGTTACAATTTTTTGATCGATGTCGGCCGGCGCGGGGACAGCGACAACCCATCCGGGACAGGAACTCCTTGCCCGGACCCGCGTTCCACAGGCCCCCGCTTGACGCATCGCTCCGCAGCGGCGTCCATGGTTTGCGACCCGCATGGTTTGCGACCAGACGCCGCTCGTCCGTTCTATTTGGAAATTGGATTTTCAGTGCTCGCCCTCAACGTTCGTCACACCACGACCTATCGCTACGCCAATCCTGTGGAACTCGGCGAGCACCGGATGATGCTGCGTCCGCGCGACAGCCACGATTTGCGGGTCGTGCAGGCCAAGCTCAAGATTACGCCCCAGGCCGATCTGCGCTGGGTGCACGATGTGTTCGGCAACTCGATCACATTCGCCACGTTTCATGAGCGCGCGACGGAGCTTCGCATCGAGAGCGAGCTGGATCTCGTGAGATACCCGCCAGACGTGGTGCAGCTTGCCGTCGATTCCACAGCGGCGAGCTACCCCTTCATCTACTCGGCCGACGATCGGACCGACCTCGGCCGCCTGCTCGAGCGCCATTATCCCGATCCGCGTGCCGCGGTGGTGGACTGGGCGCAGGGTTTCGTCCGGCAGGCGGGACCTGACACCATGGACGTCCTCTACGCGATGAACGGCGCCTTCAAGAACCAGTTCATGTACATGATGAGGCACGAGGAAGGGACGCAGACGCCGACGGAGACCCTGCAACGCGGCAGCGGATCGTGCCGCGACTATGCGCTGCTGATGATGGAAGGGCTTCGCGTCCTCGGGTTCGGCGCGCGCTTCGTCACCGGCTACCTTTACGATCCCGCTCTCGATATCGGCGGCGCCGGAATGGTCGGCTCGGGCGCGACCGCATGCCTGGGTGGAAGTATACCTGCCCGGCGCCGGATGGCTGGAGTTCGATCCCACCAACAACACGGTCGGATCCGACGCTCTCATTCGGGTCGCCGCCACGCGCGACCCCAGCCAGGCGGTGCCGGTCGCCGGGCAGTTTATCGGGTCCACCAGCGATCCGCTCGGCATGAACGTGGATGTCACGGTTACCGCCGGGATCTTCGTCGGCGGCTGAGCCTCATGCGATGCGCCGTTCGAGCGCGCGACAGGGGCGTTCGCGCCTCATGCCCTGGCCGGCGGAGGCATGGGATCCCCGGCTGGAGGCATCCCGGGTATGGGCTGGATATCGGGCACCTCTACGGGCGAAGGCGGTTCCGGCAGGTCGGGGCGGTTCGGCGGAATCCCGGGAGAGGGCAGCCGGGGAAGGCTGCGGACCCGGCTGGGGCGAAGGCTGGGGACCCGGTGCGGGAGACGGCTCGGGCTGGGTCGGGTCCGGCATGTTCCTGTGCTCCTTATGGCGGGCGATCGCGTGCTCGCTCGCAGTCGGGAACGCCTGCTTGCACAGCTTGTTCCCTGCCTTGTCGGGGGTGGCCGCCTGGCCCGGAACCGATGCCGCCGAATGCACGTTCGGATGGGCTCCTCCACCTGCAGGAGAGGAGCAAGTAGCGTAGGGCAGGGCGCGGACGGCCATACCCAATTCGGGCGTCTGGCAGCGCCGCGCCGATCATGTCAGCCTTGCGGCTCCTGACGAGATGGCCGGTCTTGCGAATTGCCGGTCTTGCGAATTGCCGGTCGTGCGAATAGCCGGCTTTGCGAGTTGCCGGCGTTGGCAGAGTGGCAGGCAGGTCAGGCGTGGACAACGGGTCCGGTGTCGCACATGCGATCCGGATGCTTCCCCGTACGTGCCGAAGCCGGACGTAGTGAAATGGTAAGGTCATGAGTGAAGCCCGCCTTATTCGTAAGCATTCTCCCACTCACCCCAATCTGGACAATGTCGATGACACCGACAGAATTCTGGCAGACCTCCGGGCGTTCGCGACGGAACTCGGCGTGCATGGTTGCAGCGCGATGACCAAGGACGAACTCGTCGAGAGCCTGCGACAGCGTTACGTCCTCGATTCCCTTCTCAACAGCGCAGCGTCATCGGCCGCCGGGGCACGCCCGCATCGACAGCGATCGTGGCGGCATTGATACGTAAGTACTGATACTTAGTTGAGGTTGGACGAGAGGGGTTGCCAGAGTACCTCTCAGGTTTGAAAGTTGCCAGGTCCGCGCCAGAGCAGTCCAGAATTATCCCGCGTTGCATTCGACTTGTCGTGGATTTTGCCTGCTCTCTTACGTGACCGGTCGGAACCATGACCCATCTGCGTCTCCTGGTCGTCGCTTCGGTTCTGGTGCCGTTGTTAGTGTTCGCGGTCCTGGCGCAGGTGACATGGCGCGACGAGCAGGCCAAGTCGCGCCGCGGGATTCTCCAGACGCTAGATCTGACACAGGAGCACGCGCTCAAGACGTTCGAGACGCTGAAACTGGTCGCGGACCAGGTCGAGCAGTTCATCGACTCGTTCAGCGATCAGGACATCAGGCGTTCCGAGGCGGACCTCAACCTGCGCCTGCTCAGGATCCGCAGCACACTCGAACAGGTTCAGGACATCTGGGTTCTCGATGCCAGCGGAGTACCGCTCGTCAGTTCATCGGCATACCCGGCGTCAAACGCTCTATCGCGCGCCGACCGCGATTATTTCACGGCGCAGGTCGCGCCGGCGTCGCCGCCCTATATCAGCAGGCTGCTCCACGGCCGCACGAACGACGAGTATTTCTTCCAGTTTTCAACGCGGCGCGCCGACCCGGATGGCACGTTCCGGGGAGTCACGGCCGTGGCCGTCGAGCCGGACTATTTCAGGACATTTCACGGCCGCATCACCGACCCCACCGGCATATCCATCGCCCTGGTGCGGGAACAAGGCGACGTTCTGGTCCGGTATCCCTCGACGACGCGCGAGCTGACCGAGCGTCCGCTGGTTTCCGAAGCGTTCAACGAGGCGATAAAGGCTTCGCCGGAGCACGGGTACTTCCGGACGGCTTCGATGTTCGACGCGGATGAACGGCTGTTCGCGTATCGCAAGGTGCCCGGCCAACCCGTCTACCTGACGGCGTCGACCACCACGGATGCCATCATGCGGCAATGGTTCAGTACGATGGGCGGATATCTTCTCATCGGCCTGCCCGCCACCCTGGGCCTGTTCCTGCTCAGCCTGATGGCGCTTCGGCATACCGCCCGCGAGCACCAGGCGATGGCCGCGCTGAAGAGCGAGGCGGAGCGGCGTGAACTGGCGGAGGAGGCCCTTCGGCAAGTGCAGAAAATCGAGGCGGTGGGACGGCTCACCGGGGGCATCGCTCACGACTTCAACAATCTTCTGACAGTGGTGCTGGGCAATCTCGACATTCTCCTGCACCGGCTCGATCCCGGGGACGTCCGCGCCCGGCGTTCGGCCACGTTGGCGAAGGAGGGGGCGATCCGTGCGGCCTTGCTGACGCAGCGCCTCCTCGCCTTCTCGCGCCAGCAGCCGCTCGCGCCAAAGCGCGTCGACGCCAACGCGCTCGTGGCCGGGATGTCCGACCTTACCCGGCGGACGCTTGGCGAGAAGATCACGGTCAAGGCAGTCCTGGCCAACAGGCCAGCAATTGTGGACATCGACCCCAACCAGCTTGAAAGCGCCGTCCTCAACCTCGCGGTCAACGCGCGCGACGCGATGCCGGAGGGAGGCACGCTGACGATCGAGACCGTGCACGAGCACGTGGCCGAGCAGGCGCCGGGCGTCGAGGCGCCTGCGCCCGGCGATTATGTGGTGATCCGGGTGCGCGATACCGGAAGCGGCATCCCGGCGGATGTGCTGCCGAAGGTCTTCGAGCCGTTCTTTACGACGAAGCCCCATGGCCAGGGCACCGGCCTTGGCCTGTCGCAGGTTTTCGGCTTCATCAAGCAATCGGGCGGATATGTGCGCCTCGACAGCCGCGAAGGGCAGGGCACCTGCGTCGCGCTCTACCTGCCTGCCGCAAAGCCGGAGCATGAGGTAGCCGACTCCGTTTCCCATTCCGCGCCTGCCGCGCCGCGCGCCGACGCGATGTCGCAAACGCGCGTCGTGCTCGTGGTCGAGGACGATCCCGGCGTCCGCCGTTTCAGCGTGGACGCGTTTCAAGACCTCGGGTTCGAAGTGATCGAGGCTCCCGACGCGGCGTCCGCGATGGCCCAGATCGCGCGCCATGAGCATATCGATCTGCTGTTTACCGATGTGGGCCTTCCGGGAACCGACGGACGATCTCTTGCGCGTTCGATCAAATTGGAGCGGCCTTTGATCCGCGTGCTCCTCACCTCGGGATACGCCAACCAGATCGCGCAATTCCGGCCGGAGGACGGGTTCGAGCTGCTGCCGAAGCCGTTTTCGCTGGAACAACTCGCCGAGCGGTCTCTGGCCGCTTTCGCCGCCTGAGGGCGGGAACAGCTTTCGCCGCCTGGGGGCGGGAACACTTGTCACGGTCTGGCCGTTCCTGTCGGTTCGCTTATGAACGGAATGGAGGAACGGGCCATGGCGGAAGACAAGGTGCGCCCACCTAAGCCAGCCAAACCGCTCGTTCGGCCCGAAGGCGAGAGCCCGGCCCGCAGGCCCGGCCAGCCGGGAAGTGTCGATGAGGACGGCGCCTTGGCACACACGCCCGCAGCATGTTCCCTCGCATTCACCGCGAACGGGTGCGCACGACCTGCCTCCCGATCGAGAACCGCGCCGTGAAACGCGGCGATCAAGACAGGCGGCTTGGCTAAGCTTACGTCGGTATCGCTTTCGCATTGCGGTACGGCTATGCTGCAACCATGAAGGGTTTCCCCATTTGAAAATGCTATGTCTCACCAATGCGCCCGAGAATTCGAGACGGTTTTCGCACCTGAGTAGGCTGCGATGAGCGGGGCAGCTTCCTTTACAGTTCTGCTGGTCGAAGACGAGCCACTCATTGCGTTGACGCTGGTCGACATCCTCGAGGAGCTCGGTCACAGGCCCGTCGAAACGATGACGGCGACCGAGGCGCTGGACGTATTTCGTTCTCGGGACGACATCGACCTGCTGATCACGGATATCGGCCTGCCGGACTTGCCCGGCGACAAGTTGGCCGATCAGCTCCGGACGCTGCGCCCGGACCTCCCGGTCGTCTTCGCCACAGGTCACATCTCGCGCGGCTCGGCGAACGAACCCCTTGGCGATCCCCCGACATTGCGCCTGGGCAAGCCTTTCCAGATGGACGAGCTCCAGGGCGTCATCGAGCGGCTGATGGGCGCGCGACTAGCGCGATAGACCCTAAATGGGCGCGTGCGCCGTGCTACCGGCGGCCATGTATTCCGGCGCGCCGCGAGGCACGAGCATTTCAAGCGCAGCGCCGGCGCGGGTATTCCATTTCAGCCCGATATCCATCTGTTTCGCGAGACTCTGTACGAGCCTGAGTCCAACTCCGGTGGGGCGTTCGAGCCGGCCCTCGTCGAAGCCGGGCCCCGTGTCGGAAATCGAGATCTTCACGTCGCGGCCCGGCTCGCCGCCGACGTCGATAAGGACCTTCCCATCGCCGTCGCCGAATGCATGCCCAAAGCAATTGGAGATGAGTTCGGCAAGAATGAACCCGATCGCACCCGCGCGGGTGAGCTCGATCCGCTGCTCCACGCCCGACACTTCGACGTCGATATGCTCGCATCTGTGAAGCTCGGCCAGCGGGCTGGCGAGACGCATGATGTATCTCTTGATGTCGATGCCGCTGACATCCTCGTCTTCGTGCAATTCCTGCTGCACGATAGCCAGCGCCTGGATCCGCCGGGCGATGGCGTCCAGCTCCGAACGGCTCGACGGGATCTCGACAGAACGGCTTTTGAGGGAGAGCAGACTGAGGATAACCTGCAGATTGTTCTTCACCCTGTGATGGACTTCGGCCAGCAGGACATCCCGCTGGCGCAAGGCCTGGGTCGCATCCGCAAGCGCCTTCTCGGCGCGCAATTCCGCTTCCTTGCGCTCGGTGATGTCTATCGATGAGCCGAGATAGCCGCCGAAGGTCCCGTCCGCGATGTAGAAGGGCCGACCGTTATCGGCGAACCAGCGGTAGGTGCCGTCGAAACGCCGCAGCCGGAAATCGCGGAAAAACGAGCGCCTTTCGCGGAAGGCAGCCTCAAATTCGGCAACGGCGCTCTCGCGATCGTCAGGATGCATGAGATCGAGCCAACCGGAGCCGAGCTCTGCATCCAGCGGCCGGCCGCTGAACTCCAGCCAGGGCCGGTTCACCCAGTTGCATCTCTTGTCCGCGCCGGCGCGCCAGATCAAGACCGGCGCAGCATCCGCGAGTTCGTGGAAGTGCTTGCCGCTATCCATTCGACTTTGATTTTCAGCCCCGGAGCCCGGATGTGCGGCTCGCAATTGTAAACACGCGCGTTCAATCGGGAACGCCGGATGTTTGGGGAAGTTCCCCGGGCCACTTGCAACAAAACGCGATAACCCAGCGGTAGCTCTTATGAAAATGCCCGGCGGATCGCTCCGCCGGGCACAGGTAGTTTTGGTGGAAGAGAACCGATCAGAACTTGTAGTTCAGGCCGACGCGAACGACACCGAACTCGGTGTTGCTTGAACGCGCTGACCCTGCTAGACGCCCGACATGCCGTCGACTACGATCGCCGCGCTGTTACCGCGGTCGAGGTTCACGTAGAGACCTTCGAGCTTGGCGGTCCAGTTATTGGTGAAGGCGTATTCCACGCCGCCGCCGAGCGTCCAGCCCGCACTGGTGTCGGCATTGCCGACGCGTCTCGCCGACGTCGCCGTAGGCCAGACCGCCGGTCACGTAGATGAGGGTGCGATCGATCGCATAGCCGAGACGGCCGCGAACGGTGCCGAAGTAGTTGCCGTTGTCGGTCGCGAAGGTCGGGAACGGACCAATCCGGTGGCGTAGTAGTTCTTCTTGCCGAAGTCGGCATACTGGATGTCCGTCTCGAGACCGAAGACGAACTGGTTGTACTGCATGTTGTAGCCGATCTGGCCACCGCCGGTGAACCCGCCGTCGTCACCGCCGCTAGTAGACTGGTCGAGCCGACCGAACGGAGTCGGTGAACGTGATGTTGTCGCTCTGCATCCAGCCATAGCCGGCGTTCAAGCCGACATAGAAGCCTGTCCAGGTGAAGACCGGGACATAGGTCGTGGTCATCGGAGCAGGGGCAACCCGGCTCGGCAGATCGGCCGCGAAGGCCGGGGCGAGACACCGCGACCAGAGCGGTCGCAGGCCAGAAGAAACTTACGCATGACATTATCCTTGTTGTCGTTGGCGTTGCGAGGAGTACCGAAATTATCCCTCGCCGGACCAGCATTCAACCCTCGAAGTAGGCAAAACGAAGCATCGATTATTGAGCAATAGTCCCGATGTGATTATTCAGCAACAGATCGTCGAAGCGTCGAATTTTTCGCGAATAGCTTAGTTACAAGCTTCGAATTACGGCACTATCGTGTCCGAAATAGTGCGAACTGGCTGTTCCTTTGCTTTCAGCTTTCTTTTCGACGAACCGCGATGGATTGATCGATTGATCTGAATCGCGTTAAGCTCTCCCTAACCAACAACGCAGAAATGCGCTTCCTACAGTCCCAGCACATGTGAAGCCCGTATCCAGCAGAATCGGAACGAAGGAGATGCGGTCGCGTTTGCGATTCCGGACCCCCAAGCCGCTGCATCGATCGCGCAAGGCCATTGCGCGATCGTCGCGTTCGCCAAGCCCGGTCCCCGGGAGCGGTTGTCGGGAGCGTCGGTCCGATGGAGGGTGCCATGGCGCCGCGTGCCAACTGGAAGGGCTATCTGAAGCTCTCGCTCGTCTCCTGCGCCGTGGCGCTCTATCCCGCTTCGAATCCACCGCGCCGCATCGCCTTCCACACGCTCAACCGCAAAACCGGCAACCGGCTGCGCCGGCAGATGTTCGATCCTGAGACCGGCGACGTGGTGGAGACGGAAGACCAGGCGAAGGGCTATGAGGTCGCCAAGGGCGAGTACGTGACGGTCGACGACGAGGAGATCGACGCCATCGCGATCGAAAGCACGCATACGATCGACATCGAGAAGTTCGTGCCGCGCGAGGAGATCGACGAGCTCTATCTCGACGCCCATACTACCTCGCGCCGGATGACCGCGTGGCGCAGGAGGCCTTCGCCGTGATCCGCGAGGCGATGCGCGACAAGGGCGTCGTCGGGCCTCGCCCGGGTGGTGCTCTACCGGCGCGAGCGCATCATCATGATCGAGCCGCAGGGGAAAGGGCCTTTTCGCCGCGACGCTCCGCTATCCCTACGAGGTGCGCGAGGACGAGCCGTATTTCGACGAGATCCCCGATGTCGAAGATCGAGCCCGGACATGCTCGATCTCGCCGACGCACATCATCGAGCGCATGGCAGGGCAATTCGACCCGACGGCATTCGAGGACCGCTACGAGAACGCGCTGATCGAACTTGTGAAGGTCGAAGCAGAAGCGGCAAGCAGGCAGAGCTGCCGCACGCCGCGCCGAAGCCGAGCAACGTCGTCAACCTGATGGACGCGCTTCGCCGGAGCGTCCAGGCCGAGAAGGGATCTGCCGAGAGGGATCTGCCGGGCAGGAAGCTGCCGGCGCGGGCATCGAGCCGCGCGGCGGCGAATCGAACGGCTCGTCCCGGCAAGGCGGTCCCCGGCGAAGAGCAGCGCGGCGGCGGCTCCGCCGCAGCGCCGCGAGCAAGGCCGCCGCCAAGGCTCCCGCCAAGCCGCAGCCCAAGGCCGCTGCCAAGAGTGCCAAGGCGAGCCAGGTGAAGAGCGCTCCTGCCGGAGGCAAAGGCGGGGGTTCGAAAAGCGCGGGCAAGGCAGCGCCGCCGTCCGGCTCCGGACGCCTGCGTAAAGCGAGCTAGGATCCTGCGTGGCGGACCTCGATACCTACCGCGCCAAGCGCGATTTCCGCAGCACCAGCGAACCCGCCGGGCGCGCGCGGGAAGGCGAAGGCCGCGAAGCTTTCCTTCGTCGTGCAGAAGCATGCGGCGACAAGGCTGCATTACGATCTCCGGCTTGAACTCGATGGCGTGCTGAAGAGCTGGGCCGTGACGCGCGGACCGAGCCTCGTGCCCGGCGAAAAGCGTCTCGCGGTGCATGTCGAAGACCACCCGATGGAATACGGCTCGTTCGAGGGCCAGATCGCCCCGGGAAACTACGGCGCCGGCGAAGTCATCGTCTGGGACAGGGGCACGTGGATTCCGGCAGGCCGATCCCGCACAAGGGCTACGCCAAGGGCCATCTCGACTTCACGCTCGAAGGCGAGAAGCTGCACGGCGGATGGCACCTCGTCCGCATCCGCGGCGCGGCCCGGCGAAAAGCGGGAGAACTGGCTCCTCATCAAGGCGCACGATGAGGCCGCGCGCGAGCCCGGCGAGCTCCGAAATCGCGGACGAGCAGCCGCTGTCGGTCATCTCGGGCCGGAGCGTGGAAGACGTCGCCGGCGGGCATCCTGCCGGTCGCGGCGCTGCAAGCCGCGCGAAGAAGAGCGTCGCGAAATCGCCGGCTTCTCCTGAGCCGGATCCCGCCAAGTGGAGCAAAGAGCCGCGCCTGCCGCGCGGGCAGGGCCAGCTCGCGCAAACGCCGCCAAGCCGCCGGCAGCACTGCGCGGCCAGGACGCCGGGACGAACGCGCCCGGCTCCCGACGACAAGCCGAGCGGGAAGCGCGCGCGCAGGAAGCCGCTCCGCTCCCCGACTTCATTCCGCCCTGCCTCGCCGAATTGCGCAGCGAAACGCCGTCGAGCGCGAACTACGCTCCACGAGATCAAGTTCGACGGCTATCGCATGCAGGCGCGGATCGATCACGGGCGCGTCACGCTGAAGACGCGCACCGGGCTCGACTGGACCGCGAAGTTCAAGGGCGCGGCGGCGCTCGACGCCCTTGCCGCGTTGCCTTGCGCGACCGCGCTGATCGACGGCGAGCTGGTGGTGGAGGCGGAGTCCGGCGTGTCCGACTTCTCGGCGCTCCAGGGCGACCTGGCCGCCGGCCGGGTGCGACCGCATGGTGTTCTTCGCGTTCGACCTGCTCCATCTCGACGGCGAGGACCTGACCCGGCGAAAAGCTCGAAGCGCGCAAGGCGGCGCTGGAGACGCTGCTTGCCGGTGCTACGGGACCGCTGCGCTACAGCGAGCACATGGAGGAGGGCGGGCCCGAGCTGCTTCGCCACGCGTGCCGCCTCAGCCTGGAGGGCGTCATTTCCAAGCGGCGCGACGCGCCCTACCGGTCGGGGCGCAGCGGGGACTGGATCAAGTCGAAATGCTCGGCGCGGCAGGAATTCGTGATCGGCGGCTTCACGCAGTCCACCACGTCCCGGCGCGCGGTGGGCGCGCTGGCCGTCGGCGCTTATGAGGCTGGCAAGCTCGTCTATTCGGGCAAGGTCGGCTCCGGCCTGACCGAGGCATCGTCCTTCGAACTGTGGAACGAGCTGGAGCGCCAGCGGGTCCAGGAGCCGCCCTTCGCCGGGCCGCTGCCGGCGGATGCAAAACGCGGCGTGCGATGGACCAAGCCGGCCCTCGTGGCGGAGGTCGAGTTCCGCGGCTGGACGAGTGACGGGCGCCTGCGCCACCCTGTCTTTCACGGCATCCGGCGCGACAAGCCCGCTATCGAGGTCGTGCGGGAAGCGCCTGCAGGGGCAGGCAGGAACGCCGCACCGGCCCCCGCGGCTGTTCCGGTCTCGCGGATCAAGCTCACGCATCCCGACCGGATGCTATGGCCGGATGCGGGCGTGACCAAGCAGGGCCTCGCGGACTTCTATACCGAAATCTGGCGCTGGATCGGCCCTCATCTCGTCGACCGGCCGCTGAGCCTGGTGCGTTGCCCCGAGGGTGTGGGCGGGCAGTGCTTCTTCCAGAAGCATGCCTGGGCGGGGCTCGACAAGGCTGTCGAAAAGCTGCCGGACGGGGAGGGCGACGTCGTGCTCGTGCTGCACGATCTCGACGGCCTGATCGCGCTGGTGCAGGCCGGCGTGCTCGAAATCCACCCCTGGGGTTCGCACATCGCGACGATCGGCAAGCCCGACATGCTCACCTTCGATCTCGATCCCGGCGACGACGTCGGCTGGGAGACCGTCATCGAAGGCGCGTTCGCCGTGCGCGAGAGGCTGAAGGCGGCAGGGCTGGAAAGCTTCGTGAAGACCACGGGCGGCAAGGGCCTCCACGTGGTGACGCCGATCAAGCCCGATGCCGACTGGGACACAGCCAAGGCCTTTGCACGCGACATCGCGGAGGGTCTCGCGAAGGAGGAGCCCGCGCGCTACACGGCCCAACTCGCAAAGGCCAAGCGCGGCGGGCGGATCTTCGTCGACTATCTCCGCAATGGGCGGGGAGCGACGGCCATCTCGGCCTATTCGACTCGCGCGCGGCCCGGTGCGGCCGTGGCGACGCCGCTTGGCTGGGACGAACTCGAGCCCTGCCATTCGTGCGGATCGCTTTCGCGTCTCGAACCTGCTCAATCGGCTGGACAGCCTCGGCGCCGACCCGTGGGCGGCGTTTTTCGAGATCAAGCAGCGCCTTCCGCTTCAGGCGGCAAGCCGGCCCGCAAAACGGCGGCAGCCAAGCCGGCGCGGAATCGCTGACTTTTCACACCAGGTGCAGGTGCCGCTCGCCGCTGGCGCGGGGGGGACGGTACGCCGCCTTCACCGACCAGCTCGGCTGAAGAACGCCCTGGTCGAGGCGAAGCCCGGCTGCGGCCAGGCGTGCGGCGAGCCGGTTCGCCAGCATCAGCATCGTGCGGGACTGGATGATATCGAGTTGCACCGCGCACTCGGCGGCGACACGGTAATTCGCGGTCTGCATCGCCGCCAGCATGCTGAGCAGGGCGACCTCGTCGCCGGACGCTGTGGGCGAGCCCTCCGGCTGAGAGTCGAAGGTGCCGCTGGTGCGAAGCCGCAATTCGTTGTCGACCATCAAGGCATCCGACATCACCCCGTCAGCCGCCGCTTCGCCGAGCCGGGCGCGAATACTCTGCGCGGCGGCGTCGAGGTGAGATTGGTCGTATCCCGCACGGAACCGGTGGAACCGTCGAAAGAGATTGAGCACGAACAGCGCCGATGGCGGGAGAAAGACCCGAACCTGCGGCGGAATTGCACGAAACGACATGGGGGAACTCTGGCGATTAGACAGGCAGCATGCGGCCCGGTTAGCGCGTCAACGCACCCTTTCGGGCTTCGTTCCCAGCAAACGTTTCGCGCCCAAGGGAGGCGGGGAGCCTGCCGAGGCGGTCCGGCGCCAGGGCAGGAACCTCCCGTATATGCTGACGTTTGACCTCCCGAGCCGGGTCTCCTGCCGCCGACCGGGACAGGCCGCTGTGCGGCGACGGACTTTTTGGAGCGCGACGTCCTGGCGAGCATCATGTCCCTGGAGCAACACTTTTTTGGAGCGACACATGGCAACCCAGCACGACCGGCAGCGGCCGGAACGCGCGGACGTTCCCGAGCGGGCTACCGAGACGGAGGCCCGCCAAGGCGTGACGGGTCACAATGTCAGGATAGTCCTTGGAGTCAGCTTCACGCTGGCGGTGATCGCCGGCGTGATCCTTTATTTCACGGTCGGGAATTGACGCCCGCCATGCGTGATCCGCTGCAAGCACTCGCGCGAGGAGAGGCGAGAATCCTGGGAACGAAATTCGACGTCGAGCGTTGAAGATCGGGTTTTTTCGTCCAGCCGGTCGCCTTGCCGCCACTCCAAGGCCGGAAATGGCCCAGAACAAAATGAGCCGCAACCGGCTCGGCAGAGGATGGATGCGGAACTTCGCCGGGCCGTCCAGAAAACGGAATCTCGACCAATACCACGGCGGCCTGGTCGCACTCGTTGGCGTCGTCCTGCTTTTGGCGGCGGCCTTCGCGGCTGGCCTCGCCGTCATCGACACCAATACGAACATCCAGACGATCAACCGGGCGAGCCTGATCGGTGAGCAGGCGCTGCGCGTGTCCTCCATCCTGAACGAGATGGAGGCAGCCGAGCGCGGCTACGTGCTGACCAGCGACGTGCGCCTGCTCGACACCTATCGCACCGCGACGGAGGACCTGTCGCGCGCATTCAAGGGGCTTGCGGCGCTTGTCGAGGACGAGCGGCAACGCCAGCGGCTGGACAGGGTGCGCGCCTTGGCCGAACTGCAGATCGCGCGCGGCGGCCGCATCGTCGCGCTGGCGCGGGACGGGCGCGGCGAAGCCGCCGTGGAGCGGCTGCGCGAGGATGCCGGGGCGGACCCGATGGCGCCGGTCAAATCGAGTCTCGGCAACTTCATCGCCGGAAACGACCAGCTCAAGGCCGCGGGGCAGACTGCCTACGCCGCCGCTGCCAAGCGGCAGCTCCTGGCCGCGTTCGTGGCGGCGCTCTCCATCGTCGTGTTCGGCCTGCACCAGGTGATGAACTCTTACCGCTTCATGCGCCACATCAGTGTCAGCCGCGCGAGGCTCCACGAAGCGAATCTCGGACTCGAGGAGCAGGTCGCGGAGCGTACGAAGGAACTGGCGACGACCGTCATGCGGTTCCAGGTCGCGCTGCGGGCGGCGAACGTGGTCGTCTACACTCAGGATCGCGAGAGGCGGTTTACCTGGATCAGCCGCGACATCTTCGGCATCCCGTTCGATCGAGTTGTCGGCTCGCGCGAGGAGGATGTTTTCCGCCCGGAAGTCATCGACGCCATCGTGCCGATGAAGGAAGCCGTTCTGGCGAGCGGCGAGCCGCGTGGCTACGACTACGGCACCACTGTCGATGGCGAGGCCCGATGGTTCCGCTCCCGCGCCGAGCCGCTGCGAAACGATGCGGGAGACGTGATCGGGATCATCGGCGCGGTGATCGACATCACGTCGGAGCGGATGGCGCACGAGCGCATGGCGGCGGCGAGCCAGGAGCTTTCGTCCACGCTGAAGCTGCTCGACGTCGCCATGCGCGGAGCCGAGATCTTCGTGTTCACGCAGGACGCCGAACGGCGCATGACGTTTGCGAGCCACGACTTTGCAGGGCTGTCGTCGAAGGCGATGATCGGGCTGCGGGACGAGGAGATCCTGCCGCCCGAAACCGCCGCGATCGTCATCGCGGAGAAGAACCGCGTGCTGGCCTCCGGCGAGGTCTCGGTCAAGGACATTCCGATGTCGGATGGGGCGGGCGGCCAGCGCTGGTACAAGATGCGGATCGAACCTTTGCGCGAGCACGACCGCACCGTCGGCGTCATCGGCTGCGCGGTTGACGTGACAGGCGAAAAGCAATCGGAACGCCGGCTGCGCTCGCTGACCGAGGAACTCGACAGCACCGTCCAGCGCTTCCAGATTGCGCTGCGCGGAGCTGACATCACCGTGTTCGCGCAGGACCTCGACCTGCGCTTCACGTGGCTCAGCGCGGATGTGCGCGGCGTGCCGGCGCAGGATTTCATCGGACGCAGCGAAGACGAGATGCTGCCGGCCGAGCTAGCCCCGCGCATGCGCGAGTTCAAGCAGGCCGCGCTCGATACCGGAGAGCCGCAGAACGGAGAATTCCGGTATGTCCTGCCGGATGGTGAGCGCTGGTACTTCATCCATGTGGAGGCCCAGCGCGACGAGAGCGGGGCAGTGGTAGGTCTGCTTGGCGCCGCGGTCGACATCACCGAGCGCCGCCAGCGCGAGGTGCACAATCGGGTGCTGCTGCGCGAGCTGACGCATCGCACCAAGAACCTGCTCGCCGTGGTGCAGGCGATGGCGCGGCAGACGCTGACCGCGAGTTCGTCCGCGCGGGATTTCGAGGCCCGCTTCTCCGGCCGCCTGCAGGGCCTCGCGCGCTCGCTCGACATCCTCGTGGACGAGAACTGGGAAGGCGCATCGGTTACGGAACTGGTTCGCTCGCAGCTCGGCCATTATCGCGAGGTCATCGGAACCCGGATCAGGCTCGAGGGATCCGACCTGCGTCTCGAGCCGGAGGCGGCGCAGAACATCGGCCTGGCGCTGCATGAACTATCGACCAACTCCGCGAAGTATGGGGCACTGTCCGTGGACGGTGGGAAGGTCACGATCCAGTGGACGCTGCTGTCCGCCGAGGAGGGCGCGCAGTTCCGCTTCGACTGGATCGAGTCCGATGGACCGCCCGTCAGCAAGCCAGATCGCAAGGGCTTCGGGCATGCCGTGCTCGAACGCCTTGTGCCGCGCGCGCTGAATGGGCGGGCGGAACTCGAGCACGCCGTCGAGGGCGTCCGTTGGCGGCTGGAGATCCCCGCCAGCCACGTCCGGAGCCTCAGCGACGCCCCGCGCCCTCTGAAGGTGTGGGCTGGCTAGGATCGGGCCTGGGAGGCCGGGCCCTGAGGGAGACTCGGTTTGCCTGGGCTGGCTCGACGCCCGCGCCTTTCGCTGCTTGCGCATCGCCTCGCGCCGTTCGATGGCCCAGGGCTCATCGGTGGCGTCGGGCATCACGAGCGGCACGCTGAGGCAAACGCTCTGGGCGGGCAGCACGTCGCGCCAGTCCTCGATCAGCTTGCGGTAGGCGTGCCCGACCGGCCGGATCTTGCGGTCGAGATCGAACAGGCCGAGCGGGTTTACCCGGCCGTTCATCTTCGCGCAGCGCGGTGTCCCAGTCGACCTGGTCCGTGAGCGAGTACCAGGTGAAGCCGACGATGGGCACGCCGCTGTTGCGCACGCGCAGCACGTTGGCCCACTGCTTCCACAGCCAGTTGACGGCCTCGTCGCCGCGTTCGCCCTGCGTGATGTTCGTCTCCGTGTGCATCACCGGCAGGCGATAGCGGTCGTAGTACTGGCGCGTGATCTCGTTGTAGCCGAACACCTCGAAAGCCGTGCGCGTCGCGCCGTCCGAGGACACGCGGTGCTCGTTGGTGACGTAGTAGTCGTTACCCATGATGCAGTGATGCTTCAGGGTGTTGTTCATGAAGAACTCGTATTCGTCCCGCGTCATGCCGTTGTCGAGCAGGAACTCGTACATATCCGAGTTGACGCGCAGGCCGTAGTTCAGGTCGAGCGAGAGGAACCGCCGCGAGTTCATCGTTTCGGCGAGGCCGATGGCGGCGGGGTCCTCCGCGTGGAAATACTCCGAGGATTCGCTCTGGATGAAGATCGCGTCCGGGCGCACGTCCAGGATCGCGTGCATGGCCAGCACATTGGCCTTCACGATGTTCTTCAGCGCCGTGACGAAGGAGCGGTCGTCGCGCAACTGCTCGTTCCACCAGCCATAGCTGGCCGAGAACGTCGCGCAGATGAACATCTCGTTGACGGGCGTGTAGAGCTGAACCCACGGGAAGCGCTCCGCGAAGGCGCGCGCATACACGGCGAAGTGTGCAGGCAAGTCGGGGTTCTGGAAATTGCCGATCCAGTCGGGCACGCCGAAATGGCAGAGGTCGACGATCGGCACCAGACCGAGGCGGCGGATCTCCGCGAAGGTCTTGTCCGCGAATTCCCAATCGTAGCGCCCGTGCGCAGGGTTGGTGCGATGAAACGGCGGGCCGTAGCGCAGCACGCTCGCGCCGATCTCGCAGGCGAGCGCAAGGTCCTCGCGCCAGTGCTTGTAGTGACCGCATTTCTCCATCTCGTCGACGCGAAGGCGCCCGCCGTGGATCGTCGGCTCGCTGTTCTCGATGCCGGTCGCGAACATGAAGAATGGGGCTACGGCCATGGTTCTCCCGCCGACGCTGGCACGCGCCCAGGCGCGGTGCATGGGACCGGCACGGCACGGTCTGCCCTTCAACGAAACGCTTGCGCGCTCGTTCCAATCCCGGACCGCATCCCGCATACAGCGACAATTCAACTCATGCGGAACGTAAGGCGCGAGGCGGTGTTGATGGACATCATCTCGACGGAGCTTCCCCCATGGATGATCGCAAAATCATCACCCGTTTCGTCGCAGTCAATTTCGGCCTCGGAGCCCTGTTGGGCTTTGCCTTCGTGGCAGCGCTGATGGCGCTCGATGTCGCTAACCTGCGGAGCATTGTCTCGACCACTGAAGGAGGCGCCGTTGCGGTGCTTCTCCTGCTCACCGGCTTCATGAGCCTGGCGAGCGGAGCCGTGCTTTCGACCGCGCTCGAGCAATCTGACGAATTAACGCCCGGCACGCCCGTACCGGTCCGCGTGGCAGCGCCAGGCCGGCGGCGGCGGTCCTAACTATGGCGCAGGCTATGCGGCCTCTTCGTCGCCGGGCTGGCGCGCCTGCGCGTTAGCGGTCGCAAGGCCAATGAGCTTGTGAAGGAGCAGCGTCGCCGTCGGGTCCGCGCCCGCCGGGTCGCGCAGCAGCCGGAACGTCGACGCCACGAAGTGGCCCTTCCCGTAGGCCCGCTCCACCGACAGCGCGACCGGCTTGTGGATCCAGCCGATGACAAGGCCGGCATGCACGCGGGACTGGAAGTCGAGCAGGTTGCAGCCGACGATGACGTGGGTCGGGATCACCCGGTCGAACGTCTCGTCGATCAGCGGCCCGCCGGGAAACTCGGCGAACGGGCCCGAGCGCACCAGCCAGGCGAAGGTCGAGGCCCAGTCGCCGGCCCACAGCGTGCCCGCGCGGGCCATGCACGCGTACGTTCTGCCAGTGCGGGAAGAACGGGTAGAGCGTGCCTTCGCTCGTCGGGCAGGTAGAGCAGCCGGCCGCCCGTCGCGCACGCAGTTGACGATGGGCTTGTCGACCTCCGTCGCCACCACGATGCCGCGCCGTCGCGCATGCTCTCGGCGATCTCGTAGCCGAGCAGCCGCCAGCCGCTCGCGGATCTCCGGATCCGGCGACCACACCACGGTCGCCGCGAACGCTCCGCCTCGGGCGGCGGGTGCAGGGCGGGGTCGACGCGGTTGCTGCGCCAGCATGCGGCCGTCCTCGTCCGTGCAGCCGGAACTCCACGGGACACGCTGCGAGCGGTCGCCGCCTGCGGGCATGTCGATGCGTCGACGATGCCGAGATCCGCAACCTCGCCCGGCGGCAGGCGTCGGCACCGGCCATGGCTGCGTCTGCTCGCCGTCGACTGTCAGTCTCGACCGTGCAGCCCTCGAGGGCCGGCCCCGCGCCATGGGCCACGGTGAGATCGATCTTCATCGTCTCGCCGCCCCAGTAGGACAGGCGCTCCCAGCGCGGAACGACGACGGTGTCGGCGTTGATCGCGGGCGAAGATCCCAGTGGAAGACACGCGGGTTGCGGCGCATGTCGAGCAGGCCGTTGGACTCCCAGTGCGCGTCGGTGAACTCGGTGATGACGTAGCCGGCGAGCTGCGGGCCGGCGGCGCATCGTCTCGATCTCGTATTTCAGCGCGCGGTATTGCTGCCACTGCGCCTGCGTCGACGAAGCCGCCGCAGGTTGCCGAAGACGCGGTCGAGGCTCCAGTCGGCGAAGCGGTTCTCGATGCCGTGGGCGTACATGACGCCCTCGCCCCAGTCGTGGCCGGTTTCGAACCACCAGGGCTCCTGGCCGTCGGCGTCGTCGAGGTCGTCGGGGAAGGGCAGGCCCCAGTTGCCGAACTCCGAGCACATCAGCGGCTCGTCGCCCTTGATCACCGCGTCGCCCTCCGGGCTGTACAGCCAGTCGGCGCGGCTGGCGAGTTCGTCGACGAAAGTGTCCCAGGCGCGCCGGTTGTCGGGGAACGCGGCGTAGAAGTGGTAGTCGGCGATGTCGGTCTCGACGTGGAAGCTCGGCGAGAGCGGCGAGTTGTCGACGACGAGGCGCGTGGGATCGTAGGCCTTGAGCCAGTGCATAGGTCCGCTTCAGCCAGGCGCGGTGGTCGGCGTCGTGGACGAGGTCGACGCCCCAGTTCTCGTTGATGATCGTCCAGATGACGATGGAGGGATGGTTTCCGTCGCGATCGACGATGCCCTTCAGCAGCCGTCTCCTTGCGCGCGCGGGAGCGCTCGGTGGAGAGGCCGCCATTGGGCAGCTCGGTCCAGATCATCAGGCCGATGCGGTCGGCCACCTCGTAGTAGCGGGGATCGGCCGCCTTGATGTGGCAGCGCAGGCAGTTCAGCCCGAGTTCCTTGGCCTTGCGGAACTGGTCCTCCAGGAACTCCATCGAAGGAACCGTGCAGATCGTGTCCGGGTAGTAGTCCTGGTCCAGCGCGGCGCGCAGGTAGATCGGCTCGCCGTTGAGCCAGATGCGGCCGTTGCGCGTCTCGATGGTGCGGAAGCCGAAGTTGTCGCCCATCTCGTCCATGACGACGCCGTCATGCTCGAGGGCGACGTCCAGCCGGTAGAGGTTCGGCTTTTCCGGCGACCAGGGCTGCACGGTGCGGCACGGCCAGCACGCGCCGCGAACTCCTCGTCGCCGGGCAGAACGGCTTCCGACGCCGACGCGACGACGTCGCCCGTCGGGCGCGATGACGCCTGATCCGCAGGATGTGCGACGCCGTCGAGCGGGGCGTGGAAGAAGACGCGTCACGCGCACATCGCCGGTCGCCAGGTCGGGCAGAGATCCGCAGGCGCGACGACATGATCGTGGTTGCGCCGCTCGATGCGCACCGACTGCCAGATTCCGGAGAGCGGGCCGTACCAGCTCTGCTTGCCGAACGGGATCTCGGCGAAGGGCGCGTCGGGGTAGGCGGCGGGGTTGTCGGTGGGGCTCTCGACGCGCACCTTCATCTCGTTCATGCCCTCGACGAGGTACTCGCTGACGTCGAAGGCGAAGGGCAGGAAGCCGCCCTGGTGCTGGCCGATCGGGCACGCCGTTCAGCCAGACGCGGGTGTGATGGAACACCGCGCCGAAGCGCAGCAGCATGCGGCCGTTCTTGAAGCCGACCGGCACCTCGAATTCGCGGCGGTAGATGCCGATGCCCGCCCGCATGCGCAGATCCGGGAACTGCGCCTGCCAGGGCCCGGGCACGGTGATGTTGCGGACCGTTGATCGGCTCGATCTGCCGGTCGTCGGCGACGTACATGAACTCCCACGTCCCATCGAGGGATATTTCGGATCTCATGGACTGGTCTCGGCGGGCTGAAGCGGGGAGGGCGGGGGTACGGTGCGAGGAGCCGATGCGCGACCGTGGGGCATCAAGGCTCAGTGGTGAAAAGCGCGGTAGTAATCCTCGACGCGTTGCCACCAGCTCTCGTCCATCGCCTCGTGACCGGGCAGGAAGATCGGAGCGTCGCGCAGTGCCGCGGCATCGAGGGTCACGACGACATGTCCGGTTTCAGGATCGAAATGGACAACATCGAAAGGCACCACGCGGCAGTCATCGCCGAAATGTGGAACGCTGCCGAAGCTGACGACGCAGAACAGGACAGAGTGGCCGCTGTCGTCGAGCACGACATCCATGATCTTGCCCACGGTGGATCCGCCTGTGCAGCGCACGGGCTTGTTCATGCAGGGAGGAAGGCCCGCCGGCAGGTCGCCGGTTCGCCAGATCGCGTTTGCAAGCCGTCGCGCTGAAACGGTCATTGCCGCCTCCTGATCGCACCAAAACGCGTCGCAAAGGCCAAGGTTCCCCGTCTCGGGGCAGCCTCGGCTGATGCGGCGGAGCGTCGCCTGAGCGACTGTGAACGCCTAGCGATTTTCAGGGCCTGAGCCTATACGGAAAACAACGTGTATCGGCATGAAATGTCCGTGAGTTTTCAATAGCTTCGGCCACGCTTTAGCTTGGTCCGGTACCGGATAGTTATGCACTGTCAGCGAGAAGTCTGCTCCAGTGTTCGGCACTCATTCCGCCTCGATTCGGGCGGAAAAAGGCCCGGGAACTTCGTGCCGCAAAACGACGTTACACCAAGCAGCCCAATTCCGGCTCCTGACTGCTTCCGATCTCCACGAGATCCATCAACAGGCAAGCGGACCTGAACGGGAGAGCTTTCTTTCAGCCAAAAGGACACTGGTGATCATGCAATCCTCTACTCCGCCGGGTCGTAGTAATCTTGCCAACGTTCATTCAATTGCGAACTACAAGCCTTTGTTCCTTTGCTTTTCTCATCTACGTTGGGATTTCGTGTGGCAACGCCCTCAGCATCTGCTAAGCCGCGCCGCCCGCACCTATCGGGTCATCGTCTTCGAAGAACCTGTGATCAAGGATATCGCGACGCCCCGGCTCGAGGTGAGCGAGCGTGCGTGCGGCGTCACGCGTTGCCGTGCCTGATCTGCCGGAAGGCCTTAGCGAGCGCGCCACGATGGCCGCGCAGCGCAAGCTGCTCGACGAGATGCTCGCCAGGACGGGCAATCCCGACCATCCTCTGGTACTACTCGCCGATGGCGATGGCCTTCAGCACGCACCTGACCGCGCGTGCCCAGGTCTATGACTGCATGGACGAGCTGACCGGCGTTCAAGAACGCGCCCGCTGCTTCTGCCGCTCATGGAGCGGCGGCTGTTCAGCGCACGCCGACCTCGTCTTCACCGGCGGCATGAGCCTCTACGAGGCCAAGCAGAACCGCCATCCCAGCGTGCACGCCTTCCCCTCCAGCATCGATACGGCCGCATTTCGGCAAGGCGCGTCTGCCCGGCCGGCAGGACCCGGCGGACCAGGCGGGCATTCCGCATCCGCGCCTCGGCTTCTTCGGCGTGATCGACGAGCGCATGGATCTGGAACTCGTCGAGGCGGCGGCGCGGCTGCGGCCGGACTGGCATTTCGTGATGCTCGGCCCTGTCGTGAAGATCGACCCCGGCACGCTGCCCAGACTGCCGAACCTGCACTGGCTGGGCGGCAAGTCCTACGCAGGAACTGCCGGCCTACATCGGCGGCTGGGACGTCGGGCATCATGCCGTTCGCCCTGAACGAGGCGACGCGGTTCATCAGCCCCACCAAGACGCCGGAATTCCTGGCGGCCGGCGTGCCCGTGGTGTCGACGGCCGATCCCGACGTCGTCAGGCCCTACGGCGAGAACGGCCTCGTCGAGATCGCGGCGTCGGCGGAGGAGATCGTCGGGCAGGCGCAGATGCTGATGGAGCGCCCGCGCGAGGCGTGGCTGGAGCGGGTGGACCGGCATCTCGCGCACGAGTCCTGGGACCGCACCTGGGCGGCGATGCAGCGGCTGATCCGCGACGTCACGCTGGCGAAAGCGGCAGCGAACGATCGCCGCGAGCAGCGGCCGCCGCGGTCGTCGTCGCGGAAGGCGCCGCGCATGTTTGATTGGCTCATCGTAGGCGCGGGTTTCGCCGGCAGCACGCTGGCCGAGCGGCTGGCGAGCCAGCGCGGCGACAAGGTGCTCGTCATCGACAAGCGGCACCCATATCGGCGGCAATGCCTATGACCGGCTACGACGAGGCCGGCCTGCTCATCCACCAGTACGGCCCGCACATCTTCCACACCAACGCGCAGGCGATCTTCGATCACCTGTCGCAGTTCACGCCGTGGCGGCCCTACGAGCACCGCGTGCTGGCGCAGGTGGACGGACAGCTGCTGCCGATCCCCATCAACCTCGACACGGTCAACCAGCTCTACGGCCTGTCCCTGCAGGAGCGACGAGGTCGAGGCCTTCTTCGCCTCGCAGCGCCGAGCACGTGGCGCGAGATCAGGACGTCGGAGGACGTGGTGGTGTCCCGCGTGGGCCGCGAGCTCTACGAGAAGTTCTTCCGCGGCTATACGCGCAAGCAGTGGGGGCTCGACCCCTCGGAGCTCGACAAGTCCGTCACCGCCCGCGTGCCGGTGCGCACCAACCGGGACGACCGCTATTTCGGCGACACGTTCCAGTTCATGCCGCTGCACGGCTACACGCGGATGTTCGAGCGCATGCTCGACCACCCCAACATCAAGGTGATGACTGCAGACGAGCTACGAGGAGGTCCGCGACGTCATCCCGCACAGGCGGGTGATCTACACCGGGCCGGTCGACGAGTTCTTCGACTATCGCTACGGCAAGCTGCCCTACCGCTCGCTGGACTTCGAGCATGTGACGCTGGACCAGGAATGGTTCCAGCCCGTGGCGGTGGTGAACTATCCCGCAGACGCAGGCCTACACGCGCGTCACCGAGTACAAGCACCTCACGGGGCAGACGCATCCGCGAGACGAGCCTGACCTACGAGTACCCGAGCGCCTCGGGCGATCCCTACTACCCGATCCCGATGCCGGAGAACGCCGAGCTCTACAGCGCTACGAGGCGCTGGCGCGGGCGACGCCGGACGTGTGGTTCGTGGGCCGTCTGGCGACCTACCGCTACTACAACATGGACCAGGTGGTCGGGCAGGCGCTTGCGACCTTCCAGCGCATCCAGGCCGGCGAGCCGGCGATGCGCGAGGGAGCGCTGGTCGACGCGTGAAGGTTCGAGGCCGGCGGGCCATCGTCCGCTGCCTCCCCGCAAGGAAAGGGCGCCACTCAGCGATGTGGCGCCCTTTTTCGTTCAGACATGGAGATGGCACGATTGCCGGGCGTTATGGCGCCCGGCAACGTGCTCCCGATTGTCCGTTCAGTCGCGGCCTTGCGGATCCCGCCGATGGGATGCCTCGCCACCCTTGCGCCCCGCTTCCGCGGCCAGCTTGGGATCACGGGAGAAGCTCCGGGCTTCCGGGGCCACGCTGCGTCCACCCTTGCGTCCGGCTTCGGCCGCGAGCTTGGGGTCACGCGAGAAGCTCCGCTTTTCGTTCGGAACACTTTCACCGCCCTTGCGGGCGATTTCGCGCTGCTTGTTCTCGTCCATCGAAGCGAAGCCTCGGTTGGATCGCTGCTGCTTGTCTGCCATGCGCGGCTCCTCTTTCTACTGAAATCGGGCAACGCACAGGCTTGGCCGATGGTTCCGTCGCGCTCACGCTATGGTGCACTACCGTGCATTAGTCACGGTCAAGGTCCCCGATGGCTTGCGGGACGTCCGGTCATGCGGCCCGGCAACCAAAACCCGGGACGTACGTTTCCTGCGGAGCCGACGCTTCTTGAGCGGCCATTGAGGAGAGACCGATGAGGAAAATTCTTCTAACTGCGTCTGTAGCGCTCTCGCTCGGCGCCTGCGCGCAGACCGAAGCCAATAACCGGGCACTCACAGGAGCGGCCCTGGGCGGGGCGACGGGCGCCGTGGTCGGCGGTTTGGCGACTGGAAAGGCTGGCGGCGCTCTGGCTGGCGGAGCGATCGGCGCGGCCGGCGGTGCTATGATTGGAGCGGCAACGACCCCGCAGCGCCAATGCTATTATGACGAGTGGGGCCGCCGTGTGTGCGATTACTATTGATCGCCCCGTAGTCCCAACGAAAACGCCGGCCGGAGCCGGCGTTTTTTTATGCGCGTGGTGTTGCGGGCATTGCCGGATGGGACCATGCCGCCTGCAAAAAAGAGAGGCCGGCGGTATCGTCTCGCCGGCCCCTTCCTGCTTGGCTGTCGCCTAGGTTCCTGAAAGCCGGATTACATCGCGTCGTCGTTTACGTCGCCCTCGGCGATCTCGGTCAGAAGACGGTCGGCGTTCTTTTCCTCATCGAGCGTCTGCTCCAGAAGGTCTATCGCGTCGTCCATCTCAAGTTCCTCGGCCCAGGCGATGAGCGTGCCGTAGCGGGAGATCTCGTAGTGTTCGACGGCCTGGGCGGCCGCGAGCATTCCGGCATCGCGCACCTCGAGATCCTCGATCTCGTCGATCAGGCCGTCGGCTTCCTTCAGAATGCCCTCGATCGCGTCGCACTTCTCGCCCTTGACAGGGGCGTTGCACATTCCGAAGACCTTCTCGAGCCTCTGGATCTGCTCGCGAGTTTCTTCGAGATGCTGCTCGAACGCCTCGCGCAATTCCTCGGACTGCGCCTTTTCGGCCATCTTCGGGAGCGCTTTGAGGATCTGGTTCTCGGCGTAGTAAATGTCGCCGAGCGTATGGACGAAGAGGTCCTGCATCGTCTTGACGGCCATGGGTGTGCTCCTGGGTTGCGAAGGCTGTTCGAGGCTTCTGTGAGGTGCCGAGGAACGCTGTATCGCTCGTGTTGGTTCCTCACCGCAGCACGCGGCAAAGGAGGGTGGCCGGATGACGCACGGCATCGAAATTCATGCGTGGGATCCGGCGCAGGCCGGCCCCCGCGATAAGCCTGGATATGGCATCGATCCCGATTACATGCCGGTTGTAACGCCTTCGGTGGATGCCCCGGATCTGGATGCGCCCGACCAGGACGGTCCGGCTGCCGATCCAGCCGGCGAGGAAGCCGAGCGCTCGCCGGCTTCCGATGTCGAGCGTCAGACCCCAAATGGTGGCGTCGAGCGGCAGTCGGAGCCGCCGCCGGACGAGGTGCTGCCCTCCGATCCGTAGGTGCGGCTCGGAGCCCGGATCAGCTTTTCGGGTCGGCTCGCACGAAGGGCGGAGCGCTGCGCAGATCCTCGCGCGATGCCCCGAGGACGAAGTGCTGACGACCCTCGCGGTTCTCGACCCGGAACGCTCCTATCGGCACCGCAACGTCCTTCTGCCCAATGCCGAGAAAGCCGCCTACACCGATGACGATCGCATTGGCTGCGCCGTTTCCGGCATCGAGCACGATGTCGCTGACGTCGCCGATCTTCTGGCCGTTGGGATCGTAGACGTTCTTGCCGATGAAGCTGGTCGCGAGACGCTGCGTTGCGCTCTGCCGCGCAAGATAATTGAGCACTGCCGGCGCAGCGATAGTGGCCGTTGCTTCAGGGCTGGGAGCTGGTGATCCCGGTGCCGTCTGGCTGATGGCCTGGAATGGGCCACGCAGCGAGAACCGAGCAACAGGATGAGTCGTTCGTCCCGGCATACCGAACATGAGTATTCTCCTTATCGAGAAGACTCACTCCCAACGCTGTCTTGACTGTGAAAGTTCCTCTTTCTGCTGCGGACGTTACCTCTAATTGCATGACATTTGTGCGCAGGAGAAATGGAACCCGGCAAGGATGATGGCGTTATTGTTTCGTTCATACAACACGCTCCCGCATTCACATCAGGTAGGCGATCATGAAACCTGCGCGCATGCTGCCGACGGTGACATTCGGCGTCGCCATTTCCTTCTTTTTTGTTCCGCCCGTTCTCGCCCTGATCGGCGCCAGCCCCGCACCGGTTCGCGCGCCTGCAGCCAAACTCAGTGTCGAGACAGTCGAACTCACCCAGTTTCGCCCGACACTCGCGACGGGACTCGGGCGCGAAATGGCCAGGCCAGTGACGCATGCGGCCCGGCCGACGCCGTTTCCCCGCGGCCGTCCCCCGCACGCCAGGCTTTCCGCACCGTCGTCGCGGCGCTGCCGCCCGGCAATCTGGACCGCTGATCGTGCCCGGCTTCAGTCCGCGTTTTTGCGAGCCGGGAAAGGAACCTCGCCAGGGTCGGTGAGTTCTAGCTCCGCAAGGCACGGTCTGGGTGTCTGTGCCCCCTCCCGCCCGATCGGATCGTGCCCCGGGACCCGCATTGGCCAAGGCCTTTGCGGGTCCTTCGGCGTTGTACGGCTGCATATTATTTGCCGCCGCCCGCCAAGACCGGGATCAAAGGAACCAACTTTGGCAAGTCCGCGTTGTCGAAGTGCTAGTTCGTTGGATTTGCTTTGAAATTCCGGACAGGAGACCGAGGCCGAGCTGGCCTCTTCCCTTGGCAACAGGAGACCTGAAATGACGATAGGCACCATCCTGCTGATTATTCTGATCCTGCTCCTGATCGGCGCCATTCCGGCCTGGCCCTATAGCCGCGGCTGGGGCTATGGCCCGTCCGGTATCCTTGGCGTGGTCTTCCTGATCATCCTGATCATGCTTCTAACCGGCCGGCTGTGACGCTTAGCAATGTCCCAAACAAAAGGGCTGGATCACTCCAGCCCTTTTTTGCATGGTGCTCGGGAGCTTGACCATCAAGCCCTGAGTTGCACGGGCTCCGTGCGATGCGCCTTGCGCTGGAAGAAGAGTGCCTGGCTGATCACCGCCTTCACCGTGTCGGTGAGGAAGGGCTTGGTGATGAGGAACGCCGGTTCCGGCCTGCTGCCGGTCAGGAACCGCTCGGGATAGGCTGTGATGAAGATGACCGGCACCTCGAGCATGCCGAGGATCTCGTTCACGGCTTCGAGGCCGGAGCTCCCGTCGGCAAGCTGGATGTCCGCCAGGATCAGCCCCGGGGTGAGCTTGGCGATCGACGCCACCGCTTCCTTGTGGGTGCGCGCGACATCGACGACGTTGTGCCCGAGATCCTCGACGAGCGATTGAAGGTCCAGCGCGATCAGCGGTTCATCCTCGATGATGAGCACGTCCGTCTTGATCTGCTCGGCGATTTCGCGGCCGGCGTCCTCGATCAACTGGTTCACTTCGCTCAGCGAACAATCGAGAGCCTGCGCCACTTCGGCGTTGGTCAGTCCCTCGAGAGAGCGGAGCAGGAACGCAATACGCGAGCGAGGCGCGATCGCGTCCAGGCTACGCAGGGCGCCCACTTCCGCAGGCGGCAGGGAGGGATCGAACTGGGCGTTGATGGGGACCGAGCGCCAGACTTCGAGCAGGATCTTGTAGAGGGACGTCCGGACGTCGTTCTCCGGATTTATGCGCGACGGATCAGCCACGATGCTTTCGAGCGCGGCCTGAACATAAATATCACCGATACGCTGGTTTCCGGTGAGCGCCCTCGCAAAGCGTCGAAGATAGGGGAGGTGAGGCGAAATAAGCTGCGAAATTGACATTCTGACCCCCGACGGCATTGCTCGAAGCGCATCGCCACATGAATACAACGTAGAGGCGAAAAAAAGGTTCCCCGGACGCCGGAACTCGGTTGCCCGAACGGCGTTATCCACGCTGAGCGCCCGCACAGCTTCAGGCGGGCGTATTTGGAGGGTGGCGATGACACAACGCAGGCGCGCGCAAAGCTCGGAGCCAAAGCTGGCTGATCCGGGCGATGCCGCACTAGAGCGCCGTGCACCCGGCTTGCAACCGCAGGTGCAGGACCATATCGGCCGGCAATTGCGCGCCGTCTACGATGATCTCCTTAACCAGCCGGTTCCCGATCGCTTCAAGGAGCTGATGGATAAACTCGACAAGAAAACGGGAGAGATCGAATGAGCAGCCCTAGCAGCGGCATCAAAGCCGAACTGCTCGCAGCCATTCCAAGCCTCCGCGCTTTCGCCATGTCGCTGTCCGGAAACATCGACAGGGCGGACGACCTGGTCCAGGAAACCCTTGTCAAAGCGTGGAGCAATCTCGGATCGTTCACCGAGGGGACGAACATGTCCGCCTGGTTGTTCACGATCCTGAGAAACCTGTTCTACTCCGAATATCGCAAGCGGCGCAGGGAAGTGGCCGATCCCGAAGGGCAGATCGCGGGGCGGCTTGCGTCCGCGCCCTCGCAGAACGCCCACATGGATTTCCTCGACTTCCGTGAAGCGCTCGGCCAGCTCTCGCCCGACCAGCGCGAAGCCCTCATTCTCGTCGGCGCGTCCGGCATGTCCTACGAAGAGGCCGCCGAGATCTGCGGCTGCGCCGTCGGCACCATGAAGAGCCGGGTCAACCGCGCCCGGAATCGCCTGGGTGAACTTCTCGCCATCGCTGGCGACGACGAGTTCGCTTCGGAATCCCAGTGGCAGAGCGCCCTGGGCGAGCACACGCCTCTTCTGCGAGCGGGCGAGTAGGCCCACTTTCGTCGACCAGGGCATCCCCTGGCCGGCGTCGTCCGCCTCAGTGCCGGTGCGCGATTGCATCGGTCAGGAATCCCTCGATCTCGTCCATGCTGTACCGCGCTGGCGCGAACCGGGCTTCTTGCGCGGTCACGTCCTGCAACGGCTCGTGATTGTCGCACCGGAAAACGAAAGCCCGGTCCTCGGTCTCGATCCGGTAGTAGCGGGATGGCTCGAAACCATCGTTTTCAAGCCGCACATGCGTAGCCATGCGATGCCGTGACGGCACCGCATTCATGTTTCGAATCATGGCTTCGTAGAATTCAGCGGGACGATGCTGGATCCAACCGTGATCGGGGACGAACGCCTCGCCCTCCGTTGGCCGATCCTTTGGGCCGTGAACGGCCACCATGACGTCCTCCCCCGCCTGAGTTGGGAATGGAACGCCAGTGAATTGAGACGGTTCCGTACGAAATCGATCGAATTACATTTCTGTAATAATGCTCACATGCGCTGCGACGACCTTCCATCCCTCGGGCGTCCGCAGCCAGGTCTGGCTTTGCCGGCCGATCTTGCCCGGCGCGGTGTCTCGGCGGAACAGCGTGTTCGCCGTGGCGAAATCGCGCCCATAGGTCGTGATGACGGTGCGCTCGATGGTGCGCGCGAGCCCCGCCGGCGAACGCCCGGCGCGGAAAGCGGCGATCTCGTCGTAGCCGTAGAGGTTCTCGCCGCCGCCGTAGCGGAGCGTGTGCGGGCTGTTCCAGAACAGCTCGTCGAGCGTCTCGACGTCGTTCGCGACGAGCGCTGTCTCGTAGACCGAAAAGGCGGCCGTCACCTCGGCGAGCACGTCAGGTTCGTTGATGGTCATGTCCGGTCCTTCCTGGGTTCGCCCGCCAGCCCAGCAAGCGCCGTGCCGGGTCCGGATCTTGCTTGCGGTCAATCCGCCGGAACATGAGCGGGACAACCAAGACATGGATGAGTTGAAGGCCCCGGACAACGCTGCTCTTTCAGGCGCAGCAAGCGCCCGTTGGGCAGGGCGCACATGGCGGAAAGGACGAGCTGCGCCACGCGGTCTGGAGCGAACTCGAAGTGCGCCGGGTGAATGTCGGACCGGTGCGCAGCCGCATCCCGAACTTCTACGGCGCTGACGAGGCTGCGCGCCGGCTGCGCTGAACTCCCGGTGTGGCAAGCGGCGCCGTGTCGTGAAATGCAATCCCGATCCGCCGCAGATCCCCGTGCGCCTGCGCGCGCTCTACGACGGCAAGCTCCTCTACATGCCGGTGCCCGAACTGGTGCAGGGTTTCCCCTTCGTCCTGCTCGACCCGGCGGAGCTGGAGCGCAAGGGCATCTCGTTCGAGCTCGCCGCGACGTCCCAGGGAGCCGTCGAGCACGGCATGCCCGTCGAGTTCGAGGAGATGGAGCCGATGGATCTCGTCGTGGTGGGCTGCGTCGCCGTCACCCGCGCCGGCGGGCGCACCGGCAAGGGCGGCGGCTTCGCCGATCTCGAACTCGGGATCTTCCGCGAATTGGGCACGGTCGACGGCCGCATACGCCGATCGTCACGACGGTTCATTCCTGCCAGGTCGTGCCCGACGAAGATCTCATCATGCTCGGCCACGATTCCCCGCTGGACTGGATCGCTGACCCAGGACGGAATGCATCGAGACGCGCACGGCCTATCCGCAGCCCACCGGGCGTGGCGTGGGACGTCGTGCAGCAGGACCAGTTCGACGGCATCCCGTTCCTGAGGGATCTGCAGGCGAGGATCGCGGCCCGGAAGGGCTAGCGGTCCGGCACGGGCTCTACAGATCAGCCACCGGCGCGCGGCACACGCCCGCCGTCTCCAGCGCGTGGGCGACGCGCAGCGCAAGGTCCTCGCGCCATGGCGGGGCGATGACCTGCACGCCGATGGGCAGGCGCTCGCCCTCGGTCCACACCGGCACGGCGGCGACGGGCAGGCCCGGCGAACGAGATGGGCTGGGTGAAGATGCCGAGATTGGGCCGCACGGCATCTCGACGCCGTCGAGCATCATCGTCTTCTGCCCCAGGCGCGGAGCGCGGCACGGCGTCGCCGGGCGCGAGCAGGATGTCGGCGTTCGTCGAAGACCCGCAGCATGCTGTCGCGGAACCAGCGGCGGACCTTGTGCGCCTGCGTCACCCAGCGCGCCGGGCACCATCGCCCCGGCGATCAGGCGGTCGCGCACGTCGGGGTCGAAATCGCCGCGGCCGTGTCTGCAGCCGCGTCAGGTGCAGCGCGGCGGCTTCGCTCGTCGTGATGACGAAGGCGGCCGCCCGCGCCGCGGCCGGCATGCGGGCACGTCGATGCGTGCGCGTCGCGCCGAGCGCTTCGGCGACGCGTCGTCACGGCCTCGAACGCCTCCGGCATGGCGCCGCTTGCGCGAAATAGCCGTCCGCGACGGCGATCCGCAGCCCGCCGATCCCTGTGGCCGAGGCTCGGCGACGGCGGGCTCGATGCGCTGCGGGCGTGCAGGCAGGGTCGCGCGGGTCGGCGCCCTGCATCGCGTCGTAGGCCAGCGCGAGATCGCGCGCGCGCTGCGCGCCATCGGCCCGAGATGGTCGAGGCTCGCCACGAACGGGAAGGTGCCGCCGCGCGTCAGCCGGCCGTAGGTCGGCTTCAGCCCGAACAGGCCGCAGAGCGAGGAGGGCACGCGGATCGAGCCGTTGGTGTCGGACCCCAGCGCCAGCGGCACGAGGCCCGCCGCGACCGCCGTCCCCGAGCCGCCGGACGACCCGCCCGACATGTGCGCGAGGTCGTGCGGGTTGCGCGAGGGGCCGTCATGGGCGTTCTCGCCGGTGAAGTCGTAGGCGTATTCGCCCATGTTGAGCGCGCCGAGCAGCACCGCGCCGGACGCCTTGCAGCCGCGTCGACCAGCGTCGCGTCGGCTGCGGCCGGCGCGTTGTCGCGGTTGATCTTCGAGCCGGCGAGCGTGGCCACGCCCGCGATGTCGAACAGGTTCTTCACCGCGTAGGGCACGCCGGCCAGCGGACCGGGGTCCTCGCCCGCGCGCGAGCGTCGGCGTCCACGGCGTCGGCCTCGGCCAGCGCGCGCGTCGCGGTCACGGCCGTGAAGGCGCCGAGCGCTGCCGTCCAGCGCGCTCGATGCGGTCGAGATGGGCCTGCGGCGACGGCGCGTGCCGTCGTCTGCCGCGCCCGGACCGCCGCGGCGATCTCGGCCCCGGCGGCGCGGACGGGATCGAACGCGCTCATGGCCGGAACACCGCGGCCGGTTCCTCGCGCTCGTCCAGCGGCGCGGCCAGCACGAGTGCGGCCATGCGCGCGATCGTGGTCTCGAGGTTCGCGACGACGCCGGGCCGGAATTCCGGCGTCGACGTCGATGCCGAGCAGCGGCGCCAGCGCGTCGATGATGGCCTCGGGTCGGGCGCGTCGGGCTTGGACGCGTCGCTCACGGCCACCGCCTCCTTCAGCGCTGCGAAGCGGCGTCGCCCAGCCGACGATGCCGCCCTGCGCGCGTGATCATGTCGATGGTCGCGGCCTTGAACTCGGGGAAATAGCTTTCGGTCGCGTCCTCGACCAGCAGGCACTCGTAGCCGCGGTCGTTCGCCTCGCGCATCGTGGTCTGCACGCAGACCTCGGTGGTGACGCCGGCGAAGACCAGGTGGGTGATGCCGCGGCTCTGCAGCATCTCGCCGAGGCCGGTGGCGTAGAACGCGCCCTTGCCGGGCTTGTCGATGACGATCTCGCCCGGCAGCGGGCGCAAGCTCGGCGAGGATCTGCGTTGCCCGGCTCGCCGCGCACCAGCAGCGGCCCATCGGCGCCGGGATCGCCGATGCGCAGCGGCGGCGTCGCCGCGCAGCGCGCTTGGCGGGCGGGCAGTCGGAGAGGTCGGGCAGGTGCGCCTCGCGGGTGTGGATGACGGGCCAGCCCTTGCGCGCGGAACAGGTCGATCAGCGCCGCGCGACCGTGGGCACGATGGCGCCGCAGGCGCGACGACGTCGTTGCCGAGCGCCTCGCCGAAGCCGCCGGGCTCGATGAAGTCGCGCTGCATGTCGATGACGACCAGCGCCGTCCGCGTCGGGGTCGAGCGCGAAGGGGTAGGGCGCGGCGGGAACGGTGATCGACATCGTCAGTGCCCCGCCATGTAGTGGCCGATGGTCGTGCGGTCGGTCTCGGCGATCGGCGCGACATAGGTGATCGTGCCGCCCGACATCACCGCCACGCGGTCGGAGAGTTCCAGGATCTCGTCGAGGTCCTCGCGACACCAGCAGCACGGCCGCGCCCCGGTTGCGCTGCTCCATGATCTGCGAGCGGATCTCGGCCACCGAGGCGAAGTCGAGCCCGAAGCAGGGGTTGGCGACGATCAGCACGTCGACGTCGCCCGACAGTTCGCGCGCCAGCACCGCGCGCTGCACGTTGCCGCCGGAGAGGTTGGCGATGGGCGTCTCGGTCGACGGCGTCTTGACCCGGTAGCGGGCGATCAGCTCGCGCGCCTTCTCGCGCATCGGGCCGGGCGACAGCCACCAGCCGAGGCTGGTGATCGGCGGCTTGTCGAAGGAGCGGAAGGCGATGTTCTCGGCCACGCGCATGCGTCGGCACCGTGGCGTTCCTCAGCGGCTCCTCGGGCAGGCCGAAGACCTTGAGCGTGTCGCATCGCGTCGCGCGTCGGCTCGAAGGGCTTGCCGTGGATGAAGATGCGCCCGTCTGTCGAGCGGCGCGCTGGCCGGACAGGACCTCGACCAGCTCCGACTGGCCGTTGCCGGAGACGCCGGCGATGCCGACGATCTCGCCCGCATGGACCTTCAGGTTCGACGGCCTCGATCGGCGGGCAGGCCCTCGTCGTCGTCGGCGAAGAGGCCGGCGAGTTCCAGCACGATCGGGCTGCTTGCCCGTGCGGCTTGCGCTCGGCGCGTGCGCGGATCGGCGGTGTCGCCGATCATCATCCGCGCCATCTCGTCGATGCGTGAGGTCGGCGACCTGGCCCGCTGCCCGCGATGCCGGCCGCGGCGCAGCACGGTGACGTCGTCGGCGAAGGCGGTCACCTCGCGGAACTTGTGGCGTGATCATCAGGACGGTGATCTCGCCGCGCTCGCGTCATGCCGCGCACGAGGCCCAGCATCTCGTCGGCCTCGCCGGGCGTCAGCACCGAGGTCGGCTCGTCGAGGATCAGGAAGCGCTGGTCGAGATAGAGCTGCTTCAGGATCTCGAGCTTCTGCTTCTCGCCCGCCGGCGAGGTGCGCGACCGGCACGTCGAGCGGCACGCGGAACGGCATCCGGTCCAGGAAGGCGTCGAGCGCGCTTCGTTCTCGGCGTCCAGTCGATCACGGCGGGCACGTCGGCGCGGCGAGATGACGAGGTTCTCGGCGCCGGTCAGCGAGGGCACCAGCGTGAAGTGCTGGTAGACCATGCCGATGCCGGCAGCGCGCGCCTCGCGCGGGTTCGCGATCGGCGATCTCGTGGCCGTCGACGCAGCACCTGCCCGCGGTCGGGCTGGTAGAAGCCCATGATGCACTTCACCAGCGTCGACTTGCCCGCGCCGTTCTCGCCCAGCAGCGCGTGGAAGAGCCGGCCGGCACCTTGATCGACACGTCGTCGAGCGCCGACCAGCGGCCCGAAGATCTTGGTCATGCCGATCGGTCTCGAGGCCGATGGCGCGGCGGGCGCGGCGGCGGCATGCGGCGCCGGCGACGCGTCATGGCAGCGCCTCCGATGCAGCGTGGCGCGAGTGTCGACGACCGCGCCGAACACGCCGCCCTGCATCTTCACCATCTTGATCGCGGCGAGGTGGTTGCCGTGGTCGGTCGCGCCGCAGCAATCCTCGAGCAGCAGGCATTCGAAGCCGCGGTCGTTGGCCTCGCGCATGGTGGTGTGCACGCAGACATCGGTGGTGATGCCGGTCAGGACGATGTTGGCGATGCCGCGCTGGCGCAGGATCAGTTCGAGGTCGGTGGCGCAGAACGAGCCCTTGCCGGGCTTGTCGATGATCGATCTCGCCCGGCAGCGGCGCGAGCTCCGGGATGATCTCCCAGCCCGGCTCGCCGCGCACGAGGATGCTTGCCCGCAGGGGCCGGGATCGCCGATGCCCGCGCCGATCTGCTGCGAGCGCCAGCGCTTGTTGGCGGGCAGGTCGGCGAGGTCGGGCCGGTGGCCCTCGCGCGTGTGGATGATGGTGTAGCCCTTGGCCCGCATGGCGGCGAGCACCGCGCTTGATCGGCTCGATCGGCGCGCGGGTCAGCGAGAGGTCGTAGCCCATCGTGTCGACATAGCCGCCCTTGCCGCAGAAATCGGTCTGCATGTCGATGACGATCAGCGCGGTGTTGTCCGGGCGCAGGTCGCCGTTCCAGGGCCAGGGATAGGGATCGGCGGCGATGGTGGGCATCGTCATTCGGCGGCCTCCGTCAGCGGTCTCGCCGTAGCGGCGGGTCGGGGCGGGGAAGCCGCAGGAGGTGCCGTCGGTGACCTTCACCTGCGTCCTCCCAGGGCAGGCGGTAGCGGCCCGGCGGCGAGGTCGGTCATGTAGGTGTAGGGGCAGTCCTGCGCGCCGCCCTTCACGGCGATGTAGCCGCGATGGCCGAGCTGGTAGATGTTGTTCTCGACGCCCCAGCCGGCGCGCGCCTCGCGCACGAGGTCGGGCCGCACCTCGGCGGTGATGATCTCGTCCACCCGGCCGGAGGTGCCGTGGGCGATGATCGCTGCCGTCGAAATTGACGATCATGCCCTCGCCCATGCTGTCGAACGTGCCGTCCGATGCCGCACATGCAGACATTGGCCGTGACCATCAGGTTGCAGAAGGCGTTCGACTGGTTGGTGAAGCGCCAGGCGTCGCGGATCGGCGCGGTGTAGCCGGCGGTGCGGAGCATGATCTCGGCGCCCTTGTAGGCGCCTCGCGCGCCATCTCGGGGAACATGCCGTCATGGCAGATGATGAGCGCGAGCTTGCAGCCGCTTCGGGCCGTCGATGACGGGGATGCCGAGGTCGCCCGGCTCCCACGGCTCGACCGGCACCCAGGGGTGCAGCTTGCGGTAGTAGAGCTTCACCTCGCCCGTGTCGTCGATGACGAGGCCGGTGTTCTAGGGATTGCCGCCGGGGTTGAACTCCATGATGGAGAAGCAGCCCCAGATGCGGTTGCTCGATGCAGGCCGCCTTGAAGGCCGCGACCTCGGGCCCGTCCATCCGGCACATGATGGCGGGGTTGGTGTCCATCGACAGGCCGTGCAGCGCGTATTCGGGGAACACCACGAGGTCCATCGTCGCCAGGTTGCGCCGCGCCTTGCCGACCATCGCGACGATGCGCTGCGGTCTGCGCGGCGAGGTCGGCCGGCGTGACGACGACGGGCAGTTGCAGCTGCACGAGGCCGATGACGACGCCGTTGTCGGACTTGTTCAGGCCGCCCAGTCCGTTCATGGTCGGCCGTTCCTGCGCCTTCACTTGCGTGATGCGCCAGTTCGCCCGGCGCGCCGGCGATGGCGCGCGCTTGGGCGAGGACGAGGCGATCATGATGAAGAGCGTCAGGATGTAGGGCGCGGCGTTGAAGAAGTAGTAGCCCTGCGTGATGCCGACCGACTGCAGCGCCGGGCCGATGCGCGCCGGCCGCGCCGAACAGCAGCGCGGCGCAGAAGCAGCGCATCGGGTCCCAGCGCGCGAAGATGACCAGCGCCACCGCCATCAGGCCCTGGCCGGACGACAGGCCCTCGTTCCAGCTGCCGGGGTAGTAGAGCGACAGGAACGCGCCGCCGACGCCCGGCGAGGAAGCCGCCGGCCGTCGGTGGCGAGCAAGCGCACCCGGTCGACCGAGACGCCCATGGCGCGGGCGGCGGCGGCGCTGTCGCCGGTCATGCGCACGATCAGGCCCGAGCCGCGTGTTGCGGAAGCGCCCACCACAGCGACGACGGCCAGCGCGATGCCGACGAAGAACAGCGGGTTGACCTTCAGCGCCGCCGCGAGCGCCGGGTTGCCCGTCCAGTCGCCGAGCGGGATCGAGGGCAGGCGCGGCGCGCGTCGGCTGGATGAAGGGCTTGCCGAAGAAGAAGGCGAGGCCGATGCCGAAGCATCATCATGCGCGATGCCGATGGCGATGTCGTTGACGCGCGGCAGCTTGCAGATCGCAGCCGTGGATGCGCGCCCGAGCATCGCGCCGCAGCAGCCGGCGACGAGCACGCCGAGCCAGGGCGAGCCGGTCAGGTAGGAGACCGCGTAGGCCGACATGGCGCCGAAGCACGAGCGTGCCTTCGAGGCCGAGATTGATGCGGCCCGACTTCTCGGTCAGGCACTCGCCGAGGCGAGACGAACAGGAACGGCGTCGAGACGCGGATCGCGCCGCCGATCATGGCGAGCAGGACGGTGAGGAGTGCCGAGATCGCTCCATCAGGTCGCTCCCAGCGCTCGCGCGCGGCTGGAAGATGCTTGAAGCGGCCGTAGAGCGTCTCGCTGACCAGCAGCACGACGAAGATCGAGGCCCTGGAGCACCAGCACGGTGGCGTCGGGCAGGCCCATGCGGCGCTGGATCAGGCCGCCGGCGGCCGCGATGCCGCCGAACAGGATCGCGACGGGCACGATGGCGAGCGGGTTGTGCCGGGCGAGGAAGGCGACGAGGATGCCGGTGAAGCCGTAGCCGGCGACGAGCGAGGCGTTGGCCTTGCCGTGGATGGCGGCGACCTCGAAGATAGCCGGCGAGGCCGGCGCAGGCGCCGGCGATGCGCGCAGCAGACGACGATCAGCGTGCCGACCGGCAGGCCCTGCGCCTGCGCGGCGCGCGACGTTGCCGCCGGTGACGCGCGCGGCGAAGCCGAAGGTGGTGCGGTCGATCAGCACCCAGAGCAGCGATGCGCGAGCACGATGCCCGACGACCAGGCCCCAGTGCACGTCCGTGCCGGGGATCGTTGCCGACCATGTTGGCCGTCGCCGATCGGCGCGGTCGAGGGCTTGTTGGCCGAGGCCGGATCGCGCAGCGGCGCCTTCGACGAAGAAGTTCATGATGGCGATGGCGATGTAGGTCAGCAGCAGCGCTGGCGATCGTCTCGTTGACGCCGCGGTAGTGGCGCAGCGCAGCCGACGAGCGCCGATCCAGACGCGCGCCGGCCGAGCATGGCGGCGAGCGCCATCAGCGGCATGCACGACGAGCGGCGGGCCGATGCCCGACAGCGGCAGGGCGACGACCGCCGCCGCGAAGCCGCCGAGCACCAGCGCGCCCTCGCCGCCGATGATGACCAGGCCGGCGCGGGCCGGGCAGCGCCACGCAGAGCGCGGTGAGGATCAGCGGGGCGGCGCGCAGCAGCGTGTTCTGCCAGGAGAAGGCGGTGCCGAAGCCGCCGCGCCAGAGCAGCGCGAAGAACTCGCCGGGCGACTTGCCGAGCGATCAGCAGGAAGATCGAGAACAGCGACGCCGAGACGACGCACGCGCGAACAGCGGGATCGCGACGTATTCGCGAGCCGACGCGGAGCCGGTCCGAGCCAGCTCGCTGCGATGCGGCGGGTGCGGCGGCCGGCTGCCGCGGGCTGCGCCGTCATCTGTCATCGCGCCGCTGCCTCGCGTGTGCGGGCCGCTGCGCCGGCCGGAAGCGGCGGGAGCACGATGGCGGCGCCCGGAGCGCCGGCGGCCCGCAGCATCGCGCGGTCAGGTGATCGAGCCGACGACGCCCTCGACGAGGTAGTTCGTCTGCTCGAGCGACGACGTCGTAGTTGTCGATCGTCTTGCCGGCGGGCACGACCTCGTTGCCCTTGTTGTCCTTCAGCGGGCCGACGAAGATAGGGCTTGTTGGCCTTGAGGTCGGCGATGGCGGCGTCGGCGGCCTTGCTCGCCTCCGTCGCGTGGCGCCGGCGCCGAAGGCGGTGTTCTGGACGTAGTCCTTGTCGTAGCCGCCGCGCACGAAGTTCGGCAGCTTCTCGCCCTTGGCGAGCAGGCCGGCGAAGTCCTTGTAGATCGTCTCCCACTTGTACTCGGCGCCGGTGATGAAGCCCTTGGGCGCGAGCGGCGCCTGGGAGGCGTTGTGGCCGCAGGTCTTGACGCCGCGGCGCTCGGCCGTCTCGATCACGACCTTCGGGCTGTCGACGTGGCAGGTGATGACGTCGCAGCCGGCGTCGGCCAGCGCGTTGGTGGCCTCGGCCTCGCGCACCGGCAGCGACCAGTCGCCGGTGAAGATCACCTGCACGGTGGCGTTCGGGTTCGACCTTGCGCGCGCCGAGCAGCGAACGAGTTGATGTTGAGCAGCACCGAGGGGATCGGCTTGGCGGCGACGAAGCCGATCTTGCCGGTCTTGGACGACAGGCCGGCGGCGATGCCGTTGACGTAGTGGCGCCTGGTTGCAGATAGCCGAAGTAGGAGCCGGCGTTGGCCGGGTGCTTGTCCTTGTTCCACAGGCCGATCGGCGTGGCGGAACTCGACCTTCGGGTACTTCTTGGCCATCTCGAGCATGTGCGGGTCGAAGTAGCCGAACGACGTCGCGAAGATGAGGTTCGCGCCGTCGAGGTTGATCATCGACTCCATGGTCTTCTGGACGGCGACGGTCTCGGGGACGTTCTCTTCCTCGACGACCTTGACGCCCGGCACGGCCTTCAGCGCCTTGGCGGCGACGGCATGGGCCTGGTTCCAGCCGAAGTCGTCGCGCGGGCCGACATAGATGATGCCGATGATGGGCGCGGTCGCTGCGGCGGCGTTGAACGGCAGTCCGCCGGCGGCGACGCCGGCGGCCGTGGCGGCGGCGGACTTCAGCAAGGTGCGACGATCGAATTCCTGCAACGACATGACCCGTTCTCCCCTTATGGCCCGCGGCGCCCGACCAGCGCCGATCCTGGACGTGACGGGAGATACGCAATGGGTGTGCCAAGTCGTGGAACCCGGAACGGTCCGCGTTAACGGTTCGTTTCGGAATCTGCCGATTGCCTATTTGATGAGCAAACCCGCCGTTATTCCTGAGCGATCGCACTTGCGCTTGGTCAGTTCTCAGCGCACGGCGATGGGCGTAAGTGGCGTCCAGCCTCTCGCGCAGATAATCGGCCGCCGCTGATCGGCGGATAGAGGGCAGGGCGGTCCGGTCCGGTGCAGGAGGGCAGGGCCTCCACGACCGCGTCCGGATTGGGGTCCAGGAAGAACGCGATCGACATGCGCTCGCGCGGGGCCGTGTGGATGACGCGATGCGGCGTCGAGACATAGACGTCGTTGGTCCAGCGCATCAGGCAGTCGCCGATATTGATGATGTACGCGCCGGGAATCGTGGGCGCCGTGATCCAGCGCCCGTCGCGGGTGCGCACCTCCAGGCCGCCGCGTCGTCGGTGAGCAGCAGAGTGAGATTGCCGTAATCCGTGTGCTCCCCCGCGCCGATCGCGCCGGTGTCGGGCGATCGGCGGGCCGGCGGGTAGCGCAGCAGGCGCAAGGTCGCCAGCGGCCTGTCCAGCTTGTCGTCGAACCAGCCGGGCGGCAGGCCGAGGTCGAGCGCGATGGGCCTGTGCAGCAGCACGCCGAGCCGCCAGACGGCGTCGAAATAGTCCAGCGCCGCCTCGCGCCAGCCGGAAGAGGCGGCCAGACATTGGGGCCGCGGAACCGCTTTCCGGCGAGGATATCAGGGTCGCCGGGCGGCAGGTCGAGGCCGATATTGAACGCTTCCTTGATGTCGGCCGGGCGCGCCGGGTCGAGCGCCTCGCCGCCAAGCCGCACCCAGCCACGGTTGTTGCCGGCCTTCTCGATGGCGAGCGTCTCCTTGGCCTCGACGGGGAGCGCGAACAGCGCCCGGGCCGCGTCGAAGATATTCTGCTGGAGCCCGGCGGAGATGCCGTGCCCGATCAGAGCGAAGAAGCCGATGCCGCGTGCGGCCTCCCCGATTTGCCTGGCAACGCCATCGATCCCTCCGGGCGCGCCGGAGATGAGAGGCGTGAGGTCGATGATCGGGATCTCGGCTGGCTCTGTCATGGTATCCCGCTGTCTGGGTGAGGTCTGTCGAGCGGAGCAGGCAATAGGGGTGCCACCCGAACTTAAGCGCTACGATTTGCGGTTAGCGGTCTGGCCGTTGCATAGTCTCAGGCACCCGGTGACCACGACCTGGAGTGCGTACCATGTCTGTCGATCTTGATCTTAGCCGCCTCCACAAGGCTTATTCCGAGGGTATGCTGCCCTCCGACCTCGTGGTCGACGTGTACAGCCGGCTCGCGGCTGCGGCAGACCCGGGCATCTTCATCTCTGTCGTGCCGATGGATGCGGCCTTGTCCGCGGCCCGCGCCTTGCCGCCGTTCGATCCCGTCGGCTATCCGCTGTGGGGCGTGCCGTTCGCGGTGAAGGACAATATCGACGTCGCGGGCATGCCGACCACGGCTGGCTGTCCGGACTTACGCCTACACTCCGGCCGAGAGCGCGACCTGTGTCATGCGGCTGCAGGCTGCCGGCGCGATCCTTGTCGGCAAGACCAATCTCGACCAGTTCGCGACCGGTCTCGTCGGTGTGCGTTCACCCTATCCGCCGCCCAAGAACAGCTTCGACCCTGCCATCGTGCCGGGCGGTTCGTCCTCCGGATCGGCCGTCGCCGTCGCGCGCGGCATCGTCACCTTTGCGCTCGGCACCGATACCGCCGGTTCCGGGCGGGTGCCCGCCGGGCTCAACAACATCGTCGGCCTCAAGCCCACGCTCGGCGCGGTGCCGATCCGCGGCGTCGTGCCGGCCTGCAAGTCGCTGGATTGCGTCTCTGTCTTCGCGGCCACGGTAGACGACGCTCACGCGGCCTTCCGCGTCATGGCAGGCTACGATTCGAAGGATCCGTTCTCGCGAACCGGTCACCTGCGGCCCAATCGGCGCGATGCCGCCGACCCTGCGGCTCGGCATTCCGCAGGGTCGAAGACCTGTTCTTCGACGGCGACGAGGCCTCCGCGTCCGCCTGGGTCGCGGCGCTGCAGGTCTACAAGGATCTCGGCGCGCGCTTTGTGGAAGTCGATCTCACGCCCTTCTTCGAGACGGCGAAGCTGCTCTACGAGGGCGCCGTACGTCGCCGAGCGGTACGCAGGCCATCCGAGGCTTCATCGAAGAACGGCCGGATGCGCTGCTGCCGGTGACGCACAAGATCATCGCGGGTGCGACGACGCTTCTCGGCGGCTGACGCCTATGCGGCATCCTATCGCCTCGAGGAACTGGCTCGCAGCACGGTCGGCGGTCTGGAGCGGGATCGACGCGCTCGCTGGTGCCCACCCTGCCGCGCCCCTACGGCGTGGCGGAACTTGCGGCCGATCCGATCGGCCCGAATTCGAAGCTCGGCACCTACACGAACTTCGTCAACCTGCTGGATCTCTGCGCGCTCGCCGTTCCCGGGCCGTTCCGTGCCGACGGCTTTCCGGCCGGCACGACACTGATCGCCCCGCGCGGTTCGGATGCCGCCATCGCCTCGATCGGCCGCACCGTCCATGCCGCCGCCAACCTCCCGCTCGGCGCGACGAAGGCGACTATGCCTCCGCTGGCCAAGCTGCCGGTCCGGGCCGAACCGGGCGAGTTCGAACTCTGCGTCGTCGGCGCGCATCTCTCGGGCATGCCTCTGAACAAGGAATTGAAGGCGCTGGGGGCGCGTCTCCTGCGCGCGGTCGGACACCAAGGAGACCTATCGCCTCTACGCGCTGCCCGGCGGTCCGCCGTTCAAGCCGGGCCTGCTGCGGGTCGCAGAGGGAGGGCGTCGCCATCGCGACGGAGGTCTGGGCGCTGACGCCGAAGGCGTTCGGCCGCTTCGTGGCCGCCATTCCGTCGCCGCTCGGCATCGGAACGCTGAACCTCGCCGATGGCACGCACCCCAAGGGCTTCCTGGTGGAGCCCGAGGCGTTGGCCGGCGCCAAGGACGTGTCCAACCATGGCGGATGGCGCGCCTACATGGCCTCGCGCGGCTAGGGGCGAGGCCTTCTTATTCCAGCTCAGGCGAAAGGGCCGTCAGACCCCGAGCTTGGCCTCGCGCGGCCTTTGCCGGCCCATGGACGACGGACATACAGGGCGTTTTCCGGCTGTTCGGGCTAAAATCCGCCCTCGCCAACAGCGACGGATGGGGTAAAGTCCCGCCTCCTGACAGTTCCTGATCGGAGTCGCCGATGTCTTGGTTTGGGCGTGGCCCCCAGGTGGAAGACCTCGATATCGAGGCGATCCAAAAGGGCCTTGCGGACAATTCAATTCTCCTGGTCGACGTGCGCGAGCCAAACGAGTGGGAAGCCGGGCACATCCCCGGTTCTATCCTGATGCCGCTCTCGATGTTCGACGCTGCCGAACTGCCCGATCCGCAGGGCCGTCGCATCGTCCTGTCCTGCCGCTCCGGCAAGCGCTCGCTCAACGCCGCCATGATGGCGAACGAAGCGGGCGTGAAGGTCGATGCCCACTATGCCGGCGGCTTCCTGGACTGGGTGGCCCACGGCGCGCCTGTGGAGACCGGAAGCTGAACCAGCGTTGCATTTGTCGCAGTACCGGCAGGCGCTTCGCGCCTACACTGCGACGACGAGCCGTCCTACTCTCACCCACGGCTCATTCGTATTCCTACATCCGTCCGTGAATTCGGGCCTGCCCTTCAAGCAAGAAAACCTCGAGGAAATCCATGTCCGTGAAGAAGTTCGGAATCGGCCAGCCGATGCGCCGCGTCGAGGATCACCGCCTGCTGACCGGCGGTGGCCGCTATACCGACGATTATTCGCCTGACAAGACGCTTCACGCTGTGGTGCTGCGCAGCCCGCATGCGCACGCGAAGTTCACCTTCACCGACCTCGATACCGCGCGCGCCATGAAGGGCGTGAAGCTGGTCCTGACCGCGGCCGAGGTCGCCCATCTCGGCGACGTGCCCTGCCAGGGCTGCCTGCCGAACGCCGACGGCACGCAGAGCCATGTCGCGCATATCCCGGTGCTCGCGAAGGGCGTCGCCAAGCATGTCGGCGACGCCGTGGCCTTCGTGGTCGCCGAAACCCCGGCCGCGCGCCCGCGATGCGGCCGAGGCCATCGGCATCGACTACTCGACGCTGCCCGCGCTCGTCGACATGCGCCAGGCCGTCACCAAGGGCGCGACCGCCGTGTGGTCCGCAGCAGCCCAACAACTGTCGCCTACGACATCGCCATGGGCGACAAGGCCAAGGTCGACGCGCATCTTCGCCAAGGCCGACAAGGTGGTGAAGATCGAGATCGAGAACAACCGCCTCATCACCAACTACATGGAGACGCGCGGCGTGCGTCGCGCGAGTACGATGCCAAGACCGAAGCAGCTTCAAGCTCACGCTCTCCAGCCAGGGCGTCCACGGCCTGCGCGACACGCTGGCCAAGGACGTCCTGAAGGTGAAGCCGGACAAGGTGCAGGTGATCACCGGCGACGTCGGCGGCGGCTTCGGCACCAAGAGCTTCATGTACCGCGAATACGCGCTGGCCGCCGAGGCGGCGCGCCAGCTCAAGCGCCCGGTGAAGTGGATCGCCGACCGCTCCGATCACTTCATCGGCGACGCGCAGGGCCGCGACAACTACGCCGTCGCCGAAGTGGCGATGGACAAGGGCGGCAAGTTCCTCGCGCATGCGCTTCGACATCCTCGGCAATCTCGGCGCCTACGCCTCGCAGTTCGGGCCCTACATCCCCTATCTCGGCGCGACGATGATGACCGGCGTCTACAACACGCCGAAGATCTACGCCCGCGTGCGCGGCATCTACACCAACACCGTGCCGGTCGACGCCTATCGCGGCGCCGGCCGTCCGGAGGCGGCCTACCTGCTCGAGCGTCTCGTCGACCGCGCGGCCCGCGAGACGGGCATGAAGCCGGACGCCATCCGCCGCAAGAACTTCATCCCGGCCACGGCGATGCCCTACAAGACGCCGATCGGCGACCGCACCTACGACACCGGCGATTTCGACCAGCACATGACGCAGGCGATGGAATCGGCCGACTGGGCCGGCTTCAAGGACCGGCTCAAGGCCGCCCGCAAGGACGGCAAGATCCGCGGCATCGGCATGGCCACCTATATCGAGTGCACGGCGTGGGGCGCGGGCGAGGACGTGGAAGTGCGCCTGGAGACGGACGGCACCGTGACCGTCTATTCGGGCACGCAGTCGAACGGGCAGGGCCATGCCACGGCCTATGCGCAGTTCGCCGCCCAGCATCTCGACCTGCCGCTCGACAAGATCCGGGTGATCCAGGGCGACACCGACCTCGTGAAGACCGGCCACGGCACCGGCGGCTCGCGCTCGATCCCGGTCGGCGGCGTCTCGGTCTACGTCGCCTCGCCGCAACCTCGCCGAGAAGCTGAAGGAGCTCGCCAGCGAGAAGCTCGAGGCGTCGGTCGCCGACCTTGAGATCGCCGACGGTGCGGTCCGCGTGGCGGGCACCGACAAGCGGATCAGCTTCACGGAACTCGCCAACCTGCCCAGCGCGACCACCGAGGCGCCGCACCGGGGAGGGCGACTTCACGCCGCCGACCGCGACCTATCCGAACGGCACGCATATCGCCGAAGTCGAGATCGATCCCGACACGGGCGTCACCGCGATCGTGCGCTACTCGATCTGCGACGATTTCGGCATCGCGGTGAACCCGATGCTGCTCGCCGGCCAGGTCCATGGCGGCGTGGTGCAGGGCATCGGCCAGGCGCTGCTCGAGCGCACCGTCTACGACACGGACGGCCAGCTCGTGACCGCGAGCTTCATGGACTACTGCATGCCGCGCGCCGACGACGTGCCGTTCTTCCACTTCGAGACGAAGAACGTGCCTTCGACCACCAATCCGCTCGGCATCAAGGGCGCCGGCGAGGCCGGGTCGATCGGCTCCTGCCCGGCGGTGATGAACGCGGTGGTGGATGCGCTGGACCGTGCCTACGGCATGCGCGACATCGACATGCCGGCGACGCCGGACCGTGTGTTCGCGGCCATCCGCGCGGCACAGGCGAAAGCCGCCGCCTGATCACGGCGGGTTGACGCAAAGTTGAACTTGCAGCAGTGCAAATTCAACTTTGCGATCTCCTGCGGTCGATTTTTCCCTCAGATCGTTAGTGTGGAAGACATGTGAGCCGGTGTTCGCCGGGTCCGGGGGAGACGCCTAAAATGTTGAAGACTGTATTTGCTGTGCTGGCCATGAGCATTGCCGCGACCGCCGTCATGGCGCAGAGCGATCCAATCGCTGAACGCAAGGCATTGATGAAGAAGCAGGGCGGCGCGACCCGCGAAGCCTCTGCCATCGCGAAGGGCGAAGCGCCGTTCGATGCCGCCAAGATCCAGGGCGTGTACGACACCTATCTCGACACGACGACCAAGTTCGCCGGCCTTTTCCCCGCCACCACCAAGACGGGCGACACGAAGGCCGGCTCGAAGATCTGGGACGACAAGGCCGGCTTCAAAGCCGCCTTCGCGAAGTTCGAGGCCGACGCCAAGGCCGCCAAGGCGTCGACAAAGGATGCCGATAGCTTCAAGGTCGCGTTCGGTCAGGTCACCCAGAATTGCCAGTCCTGCCACGAGACCTATCGCAACAAGTAAGCCGCATCCTGGCGCGCGCTGGAACGAACGCTTCATGCGCATCACCACGGTTTTGACTGCAGCCGCCCTGGCGCTCGTCGCCGGGGCGGTCGGCTTTTGGGTTCTGACCGCTCCTGCGACATACGCGGCGATCAGGGGCGGCGCTGCCGAGGCTGAACCGGCGGGTCCACGAAATCTGGAGAATGGCCGCGAGCTCTTTTATGCCGGCGGTTGCGCGTCCTGCCACGCCACGCCGGGTCAGGACGACCGCACCAAGCTCGGTGGCGGACTGGCGCTGACGTCGCCCTTCGGCACGTTCTATCCCCCGAATATCTCGCCCGACCCGCATAGACGGTATCGGCCGCTGGACCCTTGGCGCGTTCATCGGCGCCATGCGGAAGGGGATTTCGCCGGACGGTTACCATTATTACCCGGCCTTTCCCTATGCCGCGTACCAGCACATGACTTCGGCCGATGTGGCGGACCTCTTCGCCTTCATCCGCACGCTGCCTCGCGTGAAGGGCCGTGCCCCCGATCACGACCTGCCATTCCCGTTCAATGTCCGCCGCGGCGTCGGCCTGTGGAAGCTCGCCTTTCTCGACGGCAAGCCGCTGACGCCGGATCCTTCCAGGAGTGCCGAGTGGAATCGCGGCCGCTACCTTGTCGAGGCCGCCGGCCATTGCGCCGAATGCCACTCACCGCGCACTCTCGCTGGCGCCATCGAGCCCGGCATGCGCTTTGCCGGCGGCCCCAACCCCGAAGGCAAAGGCACGGTGCCCAACATCACGCCGCATGAAACCGGGATCGGCTCTTGGTCCAAGGACGAGATCGCCGAACTGCTGAAGACGGGCTTCACGCCCGAGTTCGACTCCGTCGGCGGGTCCATGGCGCCGGTCATCCGGAACACGTCGCAGCTCACCGATGCCGACCGCGCAGCTATGGCCGAATATCTGAAGAGCCTGCGCGCCCGTCGCCAGCGCGGCAAAGAAGCCGGAACTGTAACCCCGGCCGCGTCCATCTTCCCTCGTACCCCGACGAGGGTCTGGAACCGCATCGGGAGCCTCAGTCCATCACCGCCGCCTTGAGGATGCACACCATGGTGGCGTGGGCGGGCTTGTCGGAGACGTTGCGGACGATGTGGTGGCGGTCGCAGCGATAGCGCAAAGTCTCGCCCGCCTTGGCTTTCTGGATCAGGCCTCCGACCTCCACCTCGAGTTCGCCGTCGATGACCGAGAGGCTCTCGATGGAGCCGCGCTGGTGCGGGTCGGATTCCAGCACCCCGCCGGGTTCCGCATGCACGTCGTACCACTGCAGCCATTCGACCGTCTTGATCCAGCCGAAGATGGCGAGCCGAACCTTGCCGTCGTCGGAAAAGAGCACCGGCGTGTCGCCGCTTGGTGGTCTTCTCGATGAAGGGCTCTTCGTCTCCGGCAGAAAGAACTCTTTCGATCGATACGTCGAGCGCCTGCGATAGCCGCCAGATGGTGGCCAGCGTCGGGTTGGTCTCGTTGCGTTCGATCTGGCTGATGATCGACTTCGCCACCCCGCTCTGCTCGGCAAGCTCGGAAAGCGAGAGATTGTAGGCCTTGCGCAGGCGCTGAATGGTTTTCCCGAGCTGGCCGGACAGCGCGTGCGCGCCCATGTCGATCGTCCTGGCCCTGTCGCGACCTTCGACGCCCATGACGATTATCTCCTGCCGACGCCGCACCCGGGGGGAGCTCAAAGCGTCCGTGCGTGTCCTGGATGTTGTTTTGAATAACGAACGCGCGCTTGTAAAGCGGCAGCTTCCGGTATGTCAGTTCTGGCGGTGGGAGCCGGCCTCGCGCTCCCGGCGCATCTCGATGCCGAGCTGCCGTTCGCGCCAGATCACGAAGAGCCCCGCGGCGACCACGAGAGCGGCGCCCGCGACCACCAGCGGCTGCGGGATGTCTCCGAATACCAGAAAGCCGACGATCAGCGCCCAGAGCAGTGACATGTAGTCGAACGGCGCGATCACCGAGACCGGTGCGAAGCGGAAGCTCGACGTCATCAGGATCTGCCCGATGCCCCCGCATATACCTGCCGTGATCAGCAGGATCGTGTCGTGGAGGGTCGGCGTCGGCCAGCCGAGCAGGAAGGTCGCCGCGCCGAACAGAGCGGCGGTCGACGAGAAGTAGAACACGATCGCCCCGGTTTTCTCGACCTGCGCCAGCTTGCGGACCTCGATGGAGGCGACGGCCGAGCACGCTGTGCCGAGCAATCCGAACAACGCGCCCAGAGCCGGCCCGCCTGTCAGCGACAGCGGCGCGTGGCCCGCGCCGAAATAGGGGACCATCATGATGAGCATGCCGACGAAACCGATGCCGAGCGCGCTCCAGCGGTAGCGGCGGACCTTCTCCTTCAGGATGATGGCCGCGAGCGCGGTCGTGAGCAGGGGTGTCGCATAGCCGATCGCGGTGGCGTCCGGCAGGGGCAGGAGGCTCAGCGCGGCGAAGCCGCAGAACATGCCGAGCGAGCCCGCGAGACTGCGGCGCAGATGGCTCCAGGGCTTGTGCGTGCGCACTGCATCGATCAGTTCGCCGCGCATCGCCAGCCAGGTGAGCAGCGGGATCAGCGCGAAGAACGAGCGGAAGAACACGATCTGCCCGGTCGGGTAGGTATCGCTGACCAGCTTGATGATCGTGGCCATGGCCGTGAAGGCGAAGGCCGAGATGATCTTCAGGAAAATTCCGAGAAGAATGTTCACCGGGGGCTTGGTGCAGGAGCTTGGGGCAAGAGTGTCACGGAAGTGATTGGAGCCGAAGAACGGACAGGCAAATGACTCAGGACTAAGGGCCAGAGGATCACGATTGAACGCGATCCGCAAAAGCTAAAAGGCTCTGGCGGCTGCGCGGCCCGCGCATGCTTAGGCGTCCCGCCCTCCAATGAGGACGGCGGGACGTCTGACGAACTCAGAAGGCCGAGCGGAAGGCGCCGCCGTCGATCAGGATATTCTGGCCGGTGATGTATCCGGCGTGCTCGCTGGCGAGGAACGCGCATAGCTTGCCGAACTCGTCAGGCTGGCCCAACCGCCCGGCGGGGACGGAATTCATGCGGTTGCGCTTGGCGGTTTCGAGATCGACGTTCTGCAGTTCCGCCATCTTCTTCATGCTGCTGCGGATGCGGTCAGTGTCGAAGACGCCGGGAAGGATCGAGTTGATCGTCACGTTGGCGCCGGCGACTTCGCGCGCGACGCCCGCGAGGAACGCGGTGAGGCCTGCGCGCGCGCCCGACGAGAGATCGAGGCCCGTGATCGGGGTCTTCACCGAGGCCGAGGTGATGTTGATGATGCGCCCGAACTTGCGGGCGATCATGCCGTCGATGACGCGCTGGACCAGTTCGAGCGGCGTCACCATGTTCTGGATGACGCCTTCCAGCATCGCCTCGCGCCCGATCTCGCGGAAGCCCTTGGGCGGCGGGCCGCCATTGTTGTTGACGAGGATATCGGGATCGGGGCACGCCGCGAGCAGCGCGTCCTGGCCCGCCTTCGTGCTTACGTCCGCGGCGACGGGCGTGATCGTGCGGCCGGTCGCTTCGGTGAGTTCTTGCGCGGTTGCGGCAAGCACGGCCGCATCACGTCCGTTGATGACGACGTCGCAGCCGGCCTCCGCGAGGGCGCGGGCACAGCCTTTTCCGAGGCCGCGGCTCGATGCGCAGACGATGGCCTTGCGGCCGGCAATTCCGAGATCCATGCGGAGGCTCCGTTCCTGGAGTTAGCGAGGGCTGTCGCGCCAGTAGCGCGGGACCGCACGACGAGGGTGCGGAAGACGAGGCCCGCATCCTGGCAATCGTGCCAGGCAGACGTTTTGCCAGTCCCCAACGGATTAAGCCAGCCCCAAAGGGATCAAGCCAGCCCTGCTTCACCAGATCTGGCCGTTCCGCGGCGCATGGCATGCCGCGGTCGGCACAATCGGGATCGAACGCGTCAGGCGAACAGCGCCAGCTTCTGCTCGGGTTCCAGCGCATCGAATGCGGCGAAGGGCGCCAGCCGGGGATCCACGACACGCGGGGGTGCAACTTCTCGCGCGATTGGATCGGCGGCGGCAGGCCGGATCACGTCGGATGCCCGCTCCGGAGCGGGCGCGCGGTGCATGCCTCCATGTTCCACGAAGACGATGTCGTCGCGGATGCGCGGCGGCGCGGAATCCAGCAGCGCGGTCGTGCTCACCCCGTGCGGAGCGTCCGGGCGTTCATTGCCGAGCAGCACCAACTCCGACGGATAAGCGCCCATCAGGGTTTCGATCCGTGCCTCGATGTAGCGCAGCACCGCGATGATGGAGCGAATGCGGTTCGTAGTGAGCGCGTGCTGGTTCGAGGCGCGATAGATCTCCAGCGCATGCCTGTCGAGATCGTCGCACGACGACGCTATTTCTCCGGTCTCGCGCATGGCCCAGGCGATTTCCTGGACATGCTCGGCGGCATTGAACACGTCCTGGTCCGCCTTCTCGGCGGTGCGGATCAGATCCTCATAGGCCCGCTCCTGGGTGCCGCTTCCGCGCTGCACGCCCGTGTCTTCCATTACGCTGGAGGCTATCTCCTGCTTGGCGCGGCTCACCGTCTCGGCCATATCGGCGATCTCGCGGCGGAAGCGCATCACGTCGCCGCCGGGGTCGCCAATCCGACCGCCCGCTCCAACCGAGTTTTCCAGCCGGCCGATGGCTTCGAGCAGCATTTCCGTATCCGCATGCCTGTTGCGGCGTGCGTACTCGGTCAGGAACCAGCGCCCGCGCGATGTCTCCATCACGGCGGCCTCGATGGCGTCGAAATCCTCCGGGGAAAGGCTGGAAGCCGGTTCTTGGGGGCTCATGGACGAGGGCTCATGGACGAGGGCTCATGGAAAAGGGCTCATGGAAAAGGGCTCGCGGAATAGGGCTTCATGCAAAGCTTCCTGAACTGATCTGCCCCGACGCCCAAATCGGCATGCGCCGGACCAGTATAGCTCCGCTTGGCTCAGCCCCACAGGCGCGGGCGCGGGCGCGAAGACGACGCTGCCCTCGTAGCGCAGGCCGTCCTCCCGGTCGCGCGCCAGCAGCAGCGGGCCGTCGAGATCGACGAAGCGCGCGCCGGGCGTCAGCAGCATGGCCGGCGCCATGGCCAGCGACGTGCCGACCATGCACCCGACCATCACGCTCGAAGCCCAGCGCCCGCGCCGCCTTGCGACGAGTTCCAGCGCCTCGGTCAGTCCGCCGGTCTTGTCGAGCTTGATGTTGACGGCGTCGTAGCGCCCGGCCAGCGCGGCGAGCCCGTGCAGCCCGTGCACGCTCTCGTCGGCGCAGATCGGGATCGGGTGCGGCAGGTCGGCGAGGATCGCGTCGTCGGCGGCCGGCAGCGGCTGCTCGATGACGGCGACGCCGGCTGCGACGCAGGCTGCCATCTGCTGCGCGATGTCGTCGGCGCGCCAGCCCTCGTTGGCGTCCACGAGCAGCATCGCGTCGGGCGCGGCCCGCGCGTACGGCGGCGATCCGCAACGGATCGTCCGCCCCGCCGCCGAGCTTCACCTTGAGAATGGGCCGGTCCGCCGCGCGGGCGCGCGGCCTCCGCCATGCTTTCAGGCGTGCCGAGGCTGATGGTGAAGGCAGGTGGTCGCAGGGGAGAGCCGGTCGATGCCGGCCAGCACGTGCGCAGGCACGCCGGCGATCTTGGCCTCGAGGTCCCACAGGGCGCAGTCGAGCGCGTTGCGGGCGGCGCCGGCCGGCAGCGCCGCCGCGAGCTCCTGCCGGTTGCCGCCGCGCTCGACGAAGTGGCGCGGCGCTCTCGATCGCGGCCATCACGCTCTCGACGCTCTCGCCGTAGCGGGCATAGGGAACGCACTCGCCCCGCCCGCGCACTCCGGAATCCTCGATCGTGGCGGCGACGACGACGGCCTCCGTGCGCGAGCCTCGCGCGATGGTGAAGGCGCCGGCGATGGGCCAGCGTTCCGCTTCGGTCGACAGGCTGCGTTTCATCGGTCGTTGCTCCCGAGTGGGTTCGGCGACCTGCGCCACATGTCCGCCATAGCAGCCGGATCAGGCTGTGTTCCAGGGCTGATGGCCGGTGTACAGCCGCGAGCGCCTTGTTGCTCGACTCGCGGCGAGCGGCCACGATAGAAGTCGCGCATGGCGATCTCAACCGGCAATCCGCGCCAGCGTACGCAACGTGCTCCGCCCGCGAGGCAAACTCAAGGCATGGACTCCACACCCGCATTTTCCATCCAGCGCAGCGGAACGATGCCCGGCTGATGCTTTCGGGCGTGTGGACGGCTGCGCATGCGGAGGCTGTCGAGGAGCAGGGCGACCGGCTGCTGACCGAGACCGGCAAGGCGCGGCACGCGTCACGCTCGACATCTCCGGCGTCGCGCGGCTCGACACGCTGGGCGCGTGGGTTCTCGACCGCGCCGCGCCACAGACTGCGCAGCGGCCGGCGCGACAGCCGGTTTCGCCGGGCTCAGCGAGGCCCAGCAGATCCTGCTGCACGAGGTGGCCTTCCACGACCTGACCCCGCCCAGGCGCGGAAGCGGCTCGCGCGGTCGTCGGCATCTTCGCCGATGTCGGGCGAATCGTGGTCAGCGCGGGACGGACGTCACGGGCGGCGTCGCTTCCTCGGCGCCCTGATCGCGGCCGCTGGGACGCATCATCGTCCAGCCGCGCCGCTTCCGGCTCACCTCGCTGGTGTTCCAGCTGGAGCCGGTCGGGTTGCGCAGCGTGCCCGATCATCGCGCTGATCTCGTTCCTGGTCGGCTGCATCGTCGCCCAGCAGGGCATCTTCCAGCTGCGCCGCTTCGGCGCGACGGCCGTTCGTCGTCGACCTGACCGGCATCCTGACCCTGCGCGAGCTTGGCGTGCTGCTCACCTCGATCATGATCGCGGGCCGGTCCGGCTCGGCCTTCACCGCCGAGATCGGCTCCATGAAGATGCGCGAGGAGATCGACGCGCTGCGGGTGATGGGGCTCGACCCGATGGAGGTGCTGGTCCTGCCGCGCATCCTCGCGCTGATCATCGCGCTGCCGATGCTCACCTTCCTCGCCGACATGTCGGCCCTGTTCGGCGGCGGTGTCGTGGCCGTGGATCTATGGCGGCATCAGCCAGGACGTGTTCCTCGAGCCGGCTGCGCGAGCGCCATCGGCATGAACACCTTCCTCGTCGGCCTCATCAAGGCGCCGTTCATGGCGCTGGTGATCGGCATCATCGCCTGCATCGAGGGCTGGCGGTGAAGGGCTCGGCCGAATCGCTGGGCCGGCAGGTGACGTCCTCGGTCGTGAAGTCGATCTTCATGGTCATCGTGGTCGACGGCCTGTTCGCCATGTTCTTCGCCGCCATCCAGTACTGAGGCGGCATGGCGGATGACGATGGCCGAGACACAGCAGCAGCCGGCAGCGCAGCCGGACGGGAAGCCCGCCGAGCGCGAGGTCGATCATCAGCGTGCGCGGACCTCGTCGTCGGCTTCGGCGACCGGCTCGTCATGAACGGGCTCGACCTCGACGTCTATCGCGGCGAGATCCTCGGCTTCGTCGGCGCGTCCGGCGCGGGCAAATCGGTGCTCACCCGCACCATCCTCGGCCTCGTGCCGCAAGCAGGCCGGGCACGATCGAGGTGTTCGGCGCAGGATCTCGACAGCCTCGACGCCGCGCGCGCCGCCAGCCGATCGAGCGGCGCTGGGGCGTGCTGTTCCAGCAGGGCGCGCTGTTCTCCTCGCTCACCGTGAAGCAGAACGTGCAGGTGCCGATGCGCGAATATCTCAAGCTGTCGCGACAGGCTGATGGACGAGCTGGCCATCCTCAAGCTCGAGATGGTCGGCCTCAAGCCCGACGTCGGCGACAAGTTCCCGTCCGAACTCTCCGGCGGCATGATCAAGCGCGTCGCGCTCGCCCGGGCGCTGGCGCTCGACCCGGAGATCGTCTTCCTCGACGAGCCGACGTCCGGCCTCGATCCCATCGGCGCGCAGGACTTCGACGAGCTGATCGCAACCCTGCAGAAGACTTTGGGGCTCACGGTTTTCATGGTAACGCACGATCTCGGCAGCCTCTATTCGGTCTGCGACCGAATCGCCGCGCTCGGCGACGGGCGGGTCATCGCGGCGGGCACCATCGAAGACCATGCTGGCCTCGGACGATCCCTGGCTGCAGTCCTATTTCCACGGCAAGCGGGCCCAGTCGCTCGTGGGCGGCGCCGAGCCGGCGCAGGGGTAGGACACTGGCATGGAAACCCGCGCCAACTACGCCCTGATCGGCCTGTTCACGCTGGCGGTGCTCGCCGCGGCGTTCGGCTTCGTGTTCTGGTTCTCCGGCAAGGACGCCGGCGCCAAGCTGAACGCACTACCGCATCATCTTCAACGGCTCGGTGTCCGGCCTCTCGCGCGGCGCGCAGGTGCTCTACAACGGCCTGCGGTCGGCGAGGTCGTGTCGCTCGAACTGCTGCCGGAGGATCCCAGCAAGGTCGTGGCCCGCGTCGAGATCGACGCGCGCACGCCGATGAACGTCGACACGCGGCGCGGCTCGAGTTCCAGGGCCTGACGGGCGTCGCCTCGATCCAGCTCTCCGGGCGGCAGGCCCGGCAGCGCGCCGCTGCGTCAGCAAGGACGGACAGCCGCCGGTCATCCTCGCCGACCGCTCGGACTTCCAGGACCTGCTGGAGAGCGCGCAGCGCCTCGCGCAAGCGCGCCGACGACGTGCTCACCCGCGCCGATCAGCTTTTCACCGACAATGCCGGGCTCGATCAGCAACACCGTCCGCAACATCGAGACCTTCTCGCAGCGCGCTGGCCACCAATTCGCCGGGCGTCGCGCAATTCCTGTCCTCCACGGGCAACGCCGCCGACAAGATCGCGTCCTTGTCCGTCGATCTGCAGAAACTGTCCGAAAGCGTCGAAAAGGTCGTCCGCGCGGTCGATCCGGCCGACGTCAGCAAGATCGTCGTCTGACGTCAGCAAGGTGACGGGCGCGATCTCCGGCCAGAGCGACAAGATCGCGCAGGTGGTCAGCAACGCGGCCGAGCTGACAGCCGCCTCAATGACACCTCCGCCAAGCTGGACGAAGCGGTCGGGGACGTCGCGGCGGCGTTCAAGGCCATCGATCCCGACAAGATCGCCCGGACCGTCGACAATATCGACAAGTTCGCGAGCACGCTGGGCGACAACAACCAGCAGGTCGCCGAGACCCTGCGCAACACGAGCGAACTCACGGCGAAGCTGAACAAGGCATCCGACCGGATCGACAGCGTGCTGGCGGATGCAGGCTCGGCGCTGAAGAGCTTCGACGCCGCCCTGAAGGGCGTGGACGGGACGAAGGTCGCACGCACGATCGACAATATCGACAAGTTCGCCACCGCGCTCGGCGGGAATTCGGGCAATGTCGACGAGATCGTTCGCAACGCCACCGAACTGTCGGCAAAGCTCAACAAGTCTGCCGATCAGGTCGACGAGGTGCTCGCCAGCGCCCAGAAATTCCTCGGCTCGGAGGAGACGCAGGGCGCGTTGAACAGCATCACCGACATGGCGAAGTCCATCCGCGTGTTGGCCGACAATCTCGACAAGCGCACGGCCGACATCACTTCGGGTGTCGCGCGGCTGACCGGCCCGGGCCTGCGTGACTTCGAGGCGTTGGCCCAGGATGGCCGGCGCACCCTTGGCGAACTCAGCCGCACGCTCCGGAGCCTGGAACGCAACCCCCAGCAGTTGCTTTTCGGCAACAAGCCGTCGATCCCTGAGTATACCGGGCGTCCCTGACCGCCAGAAACGCAACCTTCGCTGCTTAAGCCGGTTCCTACGCCAGCGATACTGACGCAAGATCATTCCGCCTTCTCGTTCGTGATTCCCGTTGAGCTGGACTACCCCGTTCTCCTCCCGCCGAGCCCACCGCCTCATGTCCGATCAGACCGCAGCGCACCTATCCAGTCCCTGGTCTGCCTGTCGCCATGCCTTGACCTTGGGAGCGGCTTCGCGGGCATGTGCACTTGCCATCGCCATCCTCGTGCCGGGCGCGTGCAGCACCGGCCCGGCGGCTGTAGCGACCTATGATCTGTCGCTTCCGCGTGGCGCGATCAGGCAGGCTGCGGGCGGCGCGCAATTGCTGGTGGCGGAGCCTGTCGCCCTGCAAACGCTTGAGGCGGACCGCATCGTGGTGCGCTCGGACGAGGGTTCCGTCAGCTTCCTGGGCGGTGCGCAATGGTCCGACAGGCTGCCGCGCCTTCTGCAAAGCCGCATCGTGCAGAGCTTCGAGAACGCCGGGAAAGCCGTAGGCCGGGCCGGCAGCGGGCTCTCGGCCGACTACCTCCTGGGCGCGGACATCCGGGCCTTCGGCGTGACCACCGCAAACGGCGTTCCGCAGGCGGAGATCGAGCTCTCCGTCAAGGTCATCGACAATACAGGCCGCATCGTCGCCGCACGCGTCTTCCGCAGCACGGCCCCGATCGGGCAGGTGGCCGGCCCCGACGCCGCGGTCGCGCTGGACCGCCTGATGACACCCATCCTCGCGGAGATCGTTCGCTGGGTCGGCAACCGCGCCTGAGTTCCACGCCGTACGCGTGAGGCCCGGAAGTCCTCGCTCCACGGGCCGGCTTCAACTCCTCAAACGAAAAGGCGCGGAGCCCGGCTCCGCGCCTTTTTCATGCTGACCAGGAAACCCTGACCTCGGGAGGATCAGGAAACCCTGACCTCGGGATCAGGAAACCCTGACCTCGGGGGCTTTATTGTCAGGCAAGCCTGCCGCTGGCGTGGGCGAGCATTGTGAACACGCGGCCTTCCTCTGATGTCATCACCGACCGGTACACCGACGACGTGCGGTCGCCGGGCACGATCTCGTCGAGCAACTCGTCGAACTTCTCGAGATAGGCATCGACGGTCTCGCGGAACTCCGGATCGCGCTGATAACGGCGGCGGAAGTCCTCATACCGCTCGCGGCCGACATCCGTGTAGAGCTCGGACGTGAAGACGCCACGCTGGCCTCGCGTATGGGCCAGCCACATCTCATCGGCGAGCTTCTCCTTTACCATGCCCGCGATCTCCTTGGACAGGGTTCCGAGGGAGGGCAGGGTCAGCAGAGCCGGGTTGACGCGGGGTTCCATATCGCTGTCGAGCGCCTGTGCCGCCGGGGTAGGGGTGGGCGACGCGGGCATCAGCATGTCGTCGTCGTCGCGCGAAGCGCGCGCGAGGAGTTCCGAGATCCAGCCGCCGCGAGCCTGCCCCTGCTCATTGCGAGCCGGCGGAGTGCGCGCCGGAGCAGGATTGGCTGGCCGCGCCTGGGCCGGGTTCGCGGGCCGCGCCGCAGCCGGGGCTGACGGTGAGGCCGGTGCCTGGGGCGAAGCCGGGGCAGCGGGCTGGCTGCCCTTGAACCCGGTCGGATTGGCCGGGGCCGGCGTGGCAGGCCGCTGCGCCGCCGGCGCCGTAGAAGACGGCGTCGCGGAAGGCGGGGTTTGCGCCGGCCGGGCAGGCGCCGTGACCTGGGTGACCGTGATGGCCGGAGCCTCGCGGCGCGGCGGCGGCGTCACAAGGACGGACGCCGAAACCGCGACGGGAGCCTGAGGCGGGGCGGACACCTGCGGCATACGAGGGGGCGAAGCCACCAGGTCGGTTCCACCAGCGTTCGCCGATTTCCTCTGCTGTTCCGGCTGGGCGCGCGCCACATCGAGGCCGGTATCGGATCGCCGCACGAGGCTCGCGAGTTCGCCGAGAGCCTTGATCTGGTCGGCGACCACGCGGCGCATGGCGGCGGTCGATTCCTGCGTCTCGCGCGGGATGTCGAGGACGCCCTTGCGCAGTTCCGCCCGGGTTTCCTCGAGCTCCTTCTGGACCTCGGAGGTCAGCGAGCGCAATTCGCCTGCGGCGTCGCGGAAGCGGTCCGTAGCGGTCGAGAGGGCCTGGCCGGTTTCCGACAGCGTCTGTTCCAGCACGCTGCGAAGGCTGATTGCGGTCCGGTCGCGCTCCTGGCCCGTGGCGATGCGCAATTGCTCGAATTGATCGCCGATGGCGACCGCCCCAGCGCGCGCCGTGTTTTCCATCAGGCTTCCGAGCTGTTGCGCACGCTCCTCGGCGTTGCGCAAGGCCTGCTCCATCCCGGCGGTGAACGCGGCCGCCGTGCTTTCGACACGCTCGGACCGCTCGGCGATGGCCGCGAGCATTTCTTCCAGACCGGCGCGGCGCGCCTCGAAGGTGGAGGTGACGCGCTGTTCCACCTCTTCCATGGCGCGGGTCGCGTCTGCGAGCGTGCGGGTATGGTCCCGCGTCGAGTAGGCGACGGAACGGCCCTGCTGCTCGAGCCGCTCGAACAGTCCTGCCGCTTCCCGAAGTGCGCCCTCGGAGAGCGCGCGCAGCGCGTCGACCTGCGTCGAGGCCCGTTCCGCCGTGGCGTTTGTCTCGGACGTGATCGAGCCGATGGCTTCCTTCAGGGCGGAGAGGCGCTCGCCGAGGGTAGCCTCGATCTGGCCGAGATTGGCGCCCGTGCCAGCCAGAAGCTGCTCGAGCTGCTGATTGGCTGCCACGACCTTCTCGAGGCTGCCGGACATCTCGCCGCGCAGCCTGTCGCTCGCCGAAACCAGCCGTGCGATAGAGCGGGCCGCACCGTCTTCCATCGCCGTCTGGAGCAGGTTCGTCGAGGTCTCGACGGCGCCCGTGAGGCTCGCCGTGCGATCGCTCAGCAGATGCGCAAGCGCGGCGGTTCGCTCGTCCAGCGTGCGGGTGACGCTATCGCCGGCATTGGCCAGCTCGCGGGTGGCGGCCTGGCCGATCTCGGTCAGCCTCTGCGTCGTCACCTCGCCCAAGGCGGTCAGGTCGCGGGTCGTGGCTTCGCGCAATTCGGCCAGCGCGCGCGTCGCCGTCTCGCCGGCCGTTCCGAAGTTTTCGGCCGCTGCCCGGCCCTGCGTCACCAGTTCGGAGACGAGGCGCGCCCCGTTCACCTCGAACAGGGAGGTGAGGGCGTCCGTCTGCTGCCCGAAGGCGGCGCGCACGGCACTCGTGCCTGCGGCCAGCCGCTCGGCCGTCGCGGAGCTGACGCTCTCGAGATCGCCGACCAGACGGCTGCCCTTTTCGCTGACGATACCGTCGAGTGTGCGCGCCTGTTCCGCGAGCGCTGCGGCCAGCGCCTGCGTGCCACTCGGCCACGGTGGCCGAGAGGGTCCGGCTGGACGCTTCGAGCATCGATCCGAATTCGTGCGTACGCCCGCCGAGGGCCTGCGCCATCGTCTCGGCGCCCTTCGCCAAGGTTTCGCCGATAGCCTTGCCTGACGTTTCGAACAGCGAGCCCAGTTCCGACGTGCGATCGCCGAGCGCCTGCGTGACAGAGGCCGAACCGCTCGTGAGCATCTCGCTCAAGGCGCGGGCGCGCTCGTCCAGCGTCGCGCTGACGCTGTCGAGCCGGTTGACCACGCGCTCCTCGAAGCGGGTGACGCGGCCGTCCAGCGTCTCGGCGATGGCGGACGCCTGGTTGCCGAGCGTTGCATTGATGCCGTCCGCGCGGGCGGAGAGCATGTCAGCAAGCGCTTCGGTGCGGCTGGCGATAGTGCGGCCCGCCTCGTCGGCCTTGGCCTCGATGGCCAGGGCGAGATCCTTCCCGCCCGAGCCGAGAAGCTGGGCGATTTCCAGCGTCCGCCCGGCCAGCGTCTCGGTGAGCATCTTGGCCCGGGCGTCGAGCCCCTGGTCGATGCGCACGAAGATGGCGTCGAGCGTGCGCGCGGCCTGCTCGCCGGACTTGAGGGTCCGCGTCTCGAAGCCGCCGATATGGCTGGCCATGGCATCGGCTGCGGCGCGGGTGCGCTCCTCGATGCGGGAGGCGAGGGTTTCCGCGCCGTCGCCGAGCAGCTTCTCCACCGCGCCCAGCCGCGACTCCACCGCCTTGGTGAAGGTTTCCGTGTCGGAGGAGATGCGGTTGACGAGCGTGCCGCCCTTATCGAGCACGGCTTCCTCGAAGGCCTGCAGGCGCCCGGTGAGGTTCGCCGACAGTTCGTCGCCACGGCCGAGCACGCCGGTCTCGAATGCCTCGAGTGCGTTGCCGAGCGAACTCGTGATCGCCTCGGCGCGCATGGTCAGGCTTGACTCGAAGCTGCCCAGGCGGTTGGCGATCGTCTCTTCCAGCTTCGCCGTGCGTCCGTCGACGGCGTCGGCGAGCGCTTCGGTGCGGGCCGCGATGACTTCCTCGAACCGGCCGACGCGGCCATCGAGTGTCGAAGCGATCTCGTCGGCATGCCGCGTGAGCGAACGGTCCAGGTTCGCCGCGCCGTTTTCCAGGACGATGTTGATGCCGTCGGCGCGCGACGCGAGCGCCTGCTCCAGCCGGCTCGCCTGCTGGCCGACGCTATACTCGAACGCCGCGGCGCCCGACGTGAGCGCTGTCACGAGATGGGCAGTCTGCGCCTCGATGCCGCTGTTGAGCGCACCGGTGCGCTCCGCCAGCCTGCTTTCAAATGCGCCAGTGCGCTCGGCCAGCGTGCTTTCCAGCGCGCCCGTGTGGGCCGCCAGCGCGTCTTCGAGAGCGCCCGTGCGCTTCGCAAGCGTGCTTTCGAGTGCGCCCGTGCGCTCGGCCAGCGTGCTTTCGAGAGCGCCCGTGTGCGTCGCCAGCGTGCTTTCGAGCGCGCCAATGCGCTCGGCCAGCGCGCTTTCGAGAGTGCCCGTGCGGGCTGCCAACGTGCTTTCGAGCGCGCCGGTGCGTTCCACCAGTGCATTTTCGAGTGCGCCCGCACGCTCCACCAGCGTGTTTTCGAGGGTGTCGGCGTGGCGCGACAAGGTTGCGTCGAGGGCGTTGGTCCGCAGGCCGATGCTGGCGTCGAACGCCTGCACGCGCTCGCCGAGCGTCTGCTCCAGCCGTCCGCCATGTCCGAGGACAATCTCCTCGAAGCCGGCCAGACGCTCCGCAAGCTGGCGGTCGAGGTCGCCGCCGCGGTGAACCACTGCAGTCTCGAACGCGCCCAGCGTCGTGGCGACGGACGAGCTGATTTCCGCCCCGCGGCTGGCGACCGTCTCGGCCAGCCCCTCAGCCGTTTCGCGCAGGGCTTCCTGGATACGCCCCGTGTGCTCGGTGATGCTCGCCACCGCGTTGCTGACGAGGTCGGCGAGGCCGCTGTGAACCTCGGTGGCATGCGCCGCCAGATGCGCCTGCGTGTCGGCCGTCCGAGCCGCGAAGATGCGGGCAGCGGTTTCGGCGCTCTCGTCGAACACGCCGCGCGTGGCCTCCACGCGTTCGCCGACCGTGATGGCGATGCGGTGGCCGATGGCTTCGAGGCCCTGCTCGAGGTCGCGGCTCTGCGCGCCCATGTTCTCGTGCAGGCGTTCGCCGGTTTCCGCGATGCGCTGGGCGACGATTTCGCCGCGCGAGGAAATCGACTCGGCGATGGCGTTGCCGGTGGTCTCGATCTGCCGCGCCACCTGCTCGCCGCGCTGGCCAAGGTCGGCCGTCAGCGCGTCGCCCGTCAGCTTCAGGGTCTCGTTGACGTCCATGGCGCGGCTGGCGATGGCTTCCGCGACGCCAGCGCCCGTCTCGGCGATGACGCGGGTCACGCGCTCGGAGCCGGCGGTGAGGCTGCTCGTCAGGAGCTCGCTGGTGCGTTCCAGGGTTTCGCTGACATGGCTGCCGCGCGCCGCGATCTCGTCGACGAGCTGGGCGCCGGTCTGCGAAAGCACCGAGGTGATCTCCTGGGCCTTGCTGCCCAGCGTGTCGGTGACGGACTGGCTCGCGGCGGTCAGGCGCGTGCTGACGTCCTCGCTCGTGCTCGTCAAGCGGGTAATCAGGTCGCCGCCGCGGGTCGAGATTTCCTCGATCATGTTGTCGCCGGTGCGTGCGAGCGCCCCGGTGATCTCCTCCGCCTTCGCGCCGAGCGATTGCGTTACCCGGGCGCCGGCCTCGCCGACGGCCTGTGAGATGCGGGTCGCGGCGGAATTCAGGTCGTCGCGCAAGGTCTCGTGCGAGCCGCTGATCGAGGCCTTCACGCGATCGGCGTTGGAGAGGATCGCCTCGCGCTGCGTCACCAGTTCATCGATGAGCGCGCGGATGCGGATTTCGTTTTCGCCATAGGCGCGCTCGAGCGTCGCGATCTCGGAATGGACGAGCGTCTCAAGCTCGCCGGCGCGGGCCAGCGCACGCTCGATACCGTCGCCCATTGCCGCCACTTCGCGGCGAACGGTCTGGGACAGGCTGACCACGGCGTCCGAGCCCACGCCTTCCGGCTCTGCGAGCCGGATCGCCACCTGGGTCATGGAGCGGGCGACGAGGCGCATTTCCTGCGCACGGGAGAAGAGGTGCGCGAGGACGTAGAAGCCCATCACGGGCACCAGCGCGCCGAACCCGATCAGTCCCGCTTCGGGCTTCATCAGCAGCGGGGCGATAGGATCGCCCGGCATCCACATGCCGCCCCACTGGCGCCACGCATAGAAGCCGAATGCGCCGAGCCAGAGGACCGAAGCGAGAAAGGCGAGGACGAACGGCTTGCGCGACGGGCGCACCTGGAGCGCCTGCAGGATTTCACCGACGGCGCGGCGATCGTCGTTGGCGGCGCGGCCGGGCGCGGGACGGCGCGGCTCGGCGGGGGCGTCGCGGCGTACGCGATCGCGTGGACGCTCGACCTTCACTTCACCGAAAGCGGGAGCCTCGGACACTTCGGGCAGGCGCGCCATGGTGTCGCGGTCTCCGATCGGGTCGGCGCCGTTTGCAGGCGAGGACGAAGACGCCGTTGACCCCGGCGCGGCGCCAGCCGGCGATGCCGTGCTGTTCGCCAGATCGCTATCCGTAAGGTTCAGCGCTTCCTGAATGGCGGAAAGGGCCGCTTCGGTCGGATCCGTTGTCTTCGTCTGGGTGGCCATAAGGTCGCCTCGCATCGATACGCATCGCAACACCGCACGGCCGACGAACGCCTTGCCCCCGGTGGGCTCCCGCTAACGGGCCGGCATCCGCCCGGTTGCCTCGGACGGTGGAGCCGGGGCCGTAGAGCCCCGATTAACCAACCTGCAGTCTAGTCCCCGCACGGTCGGATTGAAACCCGCGCAGGTTAAATGTCACCAAACGTCGTTAACGCGTTGTTCATGACAAGTGAAGCGCCGCGTATGGCTGCCGGCCGCTAGCCTTGCCACACGGTGGACCCGCCGAAAGTCTGATGTTATCCGGTGCGCCGATCCACGATCATGCCATGGATGACGGGACGGACGTGAGCCTGCCGCGGTGAAGGCATCGCGGGGCAGGTGGTCTCCCAGTCTGGCGCACGCGACAGGTTCCATGAAGCGCCGAGCTGAAACGATCCAAAGGAGCCAAGGACCTGTCATGACGGGAGTTGAAGACAGCGACCGCAAGGAGGAATGGGGCCTCCTGCCGGTGCTCGACAGGGCCTTCCTGGCGCGCCAGTCGATGCATGACGCGCGGGTCGAGCGCGATGTCCTGTCTATGTTCTTCGACCAGTCCGCGCAATTGTTGAAAATTATCCGCGAGGCGGCCGATGCTCCGACGCGTCGCGAGGCGGCGCACAGGCTTTACGGTTCCGCGTCCGCTGTCGGCGCTGTACAGGTTGCAGAGGCCGCCCGCCGGCTGGAAACCATGACCACGGAGGCTGAAAGCCTCTTGATGGAAGCGATCGTCGGCCTGCACGCCACGGTGGCCGAAGCCCGCGCCACCATCGCCGGGCTCCTGGGTGGCGCTGGCGGCGCGGGGCTCTGAATCCAGTGAAATTGGTCCTTTTATATGCAGTCAGGACTTGTCAAACGCAGCAAGGACTTGCTAGGCGCATTCCCGCCGTGTTTTGCCGATGAAGCCTTCGTACCTCGCCTGTTCAAGCGCGGCCCACTGTCCTAAATAGACGGCTGCGCGTTCAGTTCGGGGCACGCCAAGACCCGGGCCAGTCCCGAAACCACATTCATTCCGCCTGATTTGCACAGGGCTCCCATGACCAAGATCACCTATGTCGATTTCCAGGGCACCGCGCGCACCGTCGAGGGCGAGAACGGCGCCACCGTCATGGAGACCGCCGTCCGCAACTCGATCCCGGGTATCGAGGCCGAATGCGGCGGCGCCTGCGCCTGCGCCACCTGCCACGTCTATGTCGCAGACGAGTGGCGCGAGAAGACCGGCGAGCCGGCGGCGATGGAAGAGGACATGCTCGATTTCGCCTTCGACGTCCGCCCCAATTCGCGCCTGTCCTGCCAGATCAAGGTCAAGCCGGAGTTGGACGGCCTGGTGGTGAATACGCCCGAACGGCAGGGGTGACGCGCGCTGGCCGACGGCTTTTCATTCCGGATGTTCAAGAAGCGGGGCAGGGCGATTTCAGCGTGGTGGACATGCGGCTGGCCTGCGGCAAGCCGGTTGTCATCGCCGGCTTTAAGCCTGTTTAATTTACAAACATAAACGTGTGATAATTTTATTCCACATTCCACCGCGTTGAACTAAAACCTCCGTCTTGCGACTAAGTCGGCACTTGCGCCGGGCCGCGTCGTCGGGCAAACGCGGCCCAGGATTGGACGGAACCATGACCGAAATCATCGAGACCGACGTCGTCATCATCGGAGCGGGGCCTGTCGGGCTGTTCGCCGTGTTCGAACTGGGCCTGCTCGACATCAAGGCGCATCTCATCGACATCCTGCCCAAGGTGGGCGGGCAGTGCGCGGAGCTCTATCCCGAGAAGCCGATCTACGACATTCCCGGCTTCCCGATCGTCACCGGCATGGGCCTCGTCGACAATCTGATGAAGCAGATCGAGCCTTTCGGCCCGACCTTCCATCTGTCGCAGATGGTGACCGAAGTCGTGGCGATCGGGCTCGCCAGTCGCGCCCCGCGTTCCGGGTGACGACCGACGCCGGACACCGTGTTCGATTGCAAGAGCGTGGTGGTGGCCGCCGGGCGGCGGATCGTTCCAGCCCAAGAAGCCGCCCATCGCGGGCATCGAGGCCTATGAGGAGCAGAGCATCTTCTACGCCGTCCGCAAGATGGAAGCGCTGCGCGACCGCACGATCCTCATCGTCGGCGGCGGCGACAGCGCGCTCGACTGGACGCTGAACCTGCAGCCCATCGCCAGGCGCGTCACGCTGATGCACCGCCGCGACGACTTCCGCGCCGCTCCGCACAGCGTCGAGCAGATGCGCAAGCTCGTCGCCGATGGCGCCATGGACCTGCGCATCGGCCAGGTCACCGGGCTCAAGGGCGAGGGCGGGCGCCTCGAAGCCGCGGTCTGCAAGGGCGCTGACGGCTCCGCTTACGAGATCGCCTGCGACGCCATGCTCCCCTTCTTCGGCCTGACCATGAAGCTCGGCCCGATCGCCGATTGGGGCCTCAACCTCCACGAGAACCTGATCCCGGTAGACACCGAGAAGTTCGAGACGTCGACGCCGGGCATCTTCGCGGTGGGCGACATCAACACCTATCCCGGCAAGCTGAAGCTCATCCTGTCCGGCTTCCACGAGGTCGCCCTCGCGGCGCAGAGGGTGCATCGCTACGTCTATCCGGAGAAGAAGCTTCTCTTCCAGTACACGACGTCGTCGACCAACCTGCAGAAGAAGCTCGGCGTGGCCTGAGCGGCGCAGCCGTCATGCCTCCGGCATTCCTGGCCGTCTGACAGGACCTCCGTCTCAGTGACGCGATGAGCCCATCTTGCCTGCGCTCGATCCCGCGCAGGGCTGAATTGCGCACGACCGTGGGTTGACCTGCCTCAACGTTGCCCTTCCGCTCTGGGTATATTGCTAGCCCATCAGCAAAGGAGGTCCCCCATGTTCAAGACCATCCTCGTCCCCGTCGACCTCGCGGAACCCGAGGTTTCGAGCCCGGCGCTCGACAAGGCCATCGCGCTCGCAGGCATCACGGAAGCGCGGCTCGCGCTCGTCTATGTCCGGTCCATCCTGCCGGTCACCTTCATGGAGTACGTGCCGCCCTCCTTCGACGAAGAGCAGCAGGCGGACTGCGAGAAGAAGCTCGCGGACCTCGCGGCCAGGCTCAACTTCCCGAAAGAGCGCGTGACGACCGCCGTGCGCATGGGCTCGGTCTATAACGAGGTGCTCGCCGAGGCGAAGAAGCAGCACGCCGACCTTATCGTCGTCGGGTCGCACCGGCCGGGCATGGCGACCTACCTGCTCGGCTCCAACGCCTCCACCATCGTGCGCCACGCCGAAAGCTCGGTGCTGGTGGTGCGCGGAACAGCCTGACCGGGCAGGAACTGCCTGGACCGGCCGGACTAGACAGGCTTGGGCAAGACGCCCGCAGGGATCGCTCCGGCGCTGAACGCGGCGGGGCGGTTTCGCGAGGCCATTCCCCAGGCCTGGTGCACCAGCGGCACGAGAAACAGCGCCGATAGTCCCGCCAGCGTCCACGACCCGTGGAACAGAGACCACACGAGCGTGGCCGCGATGCCGCCCGTCATCATCAGGCCTGCGATGGTGCTCAGCGCCCACAGCCAGCCCGGCCGTCCCGCCATGCAGACCAGTGCTGGATTGGCCTGCGCCGCGCGCGCCAGCAGCGCACCGACGAACGCGCGGTAGGCCGCGTCCTTCCGCTCCGCCTCGAAATAGGTTTTCCAGGAGAGATTGCCGAGCGTCAGCGTGCGCCCGTCCCGCAGCCGCAGGACCGTGCGGAAGCCCTGCGACGTCACGTTCGCCGGGCGGTAGCTCAGCCAGGCAGCGGCGATCTGCGCATAGCCGATCCGCTCCTGCTTGCGCCCGGTGTCGACGAAGAGATGTGCCGGATCGAGCCGGTACGTCACCTCCTGCCCGAACGGCTTGGGCCGGTGCGCGTAGGTCTGGGCGTCGGGGTCGAAAGTGGTTGTTGAAATGTCGTCCTTGATGCCGCTCATTCCGGTACAAATTCCACGTTCACGCGGCGGCCAACCGCATGCGCGGCACGAACGAGCGTATCTATCGTCATCGAGTCGGTGTCGGGATCGAGGAGCCGGTCCAGTTGCGAACGGCTCGTTCCCATGCGCAAGGCCATCGCGGACTTGGTAAGCTTCTGGGCCTTCATCTCATGGGCAAGCTGCCGAGCGATGACGCGCTTCAACGCGCGCGCGGTGACCTCCTGCAGCGTTCCGTCTTGCGCCAGCAGATCGTCCAGCGACGAGCCGACGTGAGGTCTGGTGTTCATTGTGTCAGCCATTGTTGCTTTCTCAGAAATGTACCAAAAATGGATCAAGAAAACCCTTACCGCACCAACTCCCGCATCGCGCCGTCCAGCCCGTCGAGAGTAAGCGGGAACATGCGCCCGGCCATCAGTTCGCGCATCATCTGGATCGAGTGCGTGTAGCCCCATTGTCCCTGCTGCACGGGGTTGATCCACACCGCGTGGTGGAAATGGTCCAGCACGCGGGTGACCCACGCCTTGCCGGCCTCTTCGTTCCAGTGCTCGACCGAGCCGCCCGGAGCAGCGATCTCGTAGGGGCTCATCGAGGCGTCGCCGACGAAGACCACGCGATAGTCGGAGGGATATTTGCGGATGATGTCCCAGGTCGGGGTCTGCTCCTCGCGGCGGCGGCGGTTGGATTTCCACACGCCCTCGTAGAGGCAGTTGTGGAAGTAGAAGTAATCGAGGTGCTTGAACTGCGACTTAGCGGCGGAGAACAGTTCCTCCACCTGCGCGATGTGCCAGTCCATCGAGCCGCCGACGTCGAAGAACAGCAGCACCTTCACGGCATTGCGGCGCTCGGGGCGCATCTGCACGTCGAGATAGCCGTGCTGCGCCGTCTCGCGGATGGTGGCGTCGAGGTCGAGTTCGTCGGCCGCCCCGGTGCGCGCGAACTTGCGCAGGCGGCGCAGCGCGATCTTGATCGTCCGCGTGTTGAGTTCGACCGTGTCGTCGAGATCCCTGAACTCGCGCTTGTCCCATACCTTCACCGCGCGGAAATTGCGGTTCTTGTCCTGGCCGATGCGGATGCCCTCGGGGTTGTAGCCGTCGGCGCCGAAGGGCGACGTGCCGCCCGTGCCGATCCACTTGTTGCCGCCCTGGTGCCGCCCCTTCTGCTCCTTGCAGCCGCTCGCGCAACGTCTCCCAGAGCTTGTCCCAGCCCAGCGCCTTGATCTGCGCCTTCTCTTCCTCGGTCAGGTATTTCTCCGCCATCGACCGGAGCCATTCCTCGGGGATATCGGCCTGCGCCAGCGCGTCAGGCGAGCCGTCGAGCCCCTTGAATGTCGTCGCGAACACCCGGTCGAACTTGTCGAGGTTGCGCTCGTCCTTCACGAGGCAGGCGCGCGCGAGATAATAGAAATCCTCGACCGATTGCTGCGCGCAATCCTTCTCCAGCCCTTCGAGAAGGGTGAGATATTCCCGCAGCGTAACGGGAACTTTCGCCTGGCGCAGATTGGTGAAGAAGTGCAGCAGCATGCCGGAAAACTAGCGGCCCCGCGGCGCGGCGTCGAGCCTCGGCATCGGCCTTATGGCCGGCGAGGCTCGTCGATGACGCGGTATTCCACGTCGATGACCTGCGCGGGCGGCTTGTCGTCGAAGCTACCGGCCTGCGCGCGTTCGAAGTCGGCTCGCGCGGCCTGCTGGGCGGCGAACCGCTCCTGCGCCTCGCGGACGAACTTCTTCAGCCGGTGCCGCGCATAGAGCACGCCGCCGATTGCGATGGGAGCTAATACGAGCGCGATGGCGACGCCCAGCGAAAGAACGACGAGCCCCATCGCCACGGCTGCGATCCCGCCCAAAGCTGCCGCCCAGGGCGGCAGATTGCTGGTGCGGACGCTTCCGTTGCTTACATGCGTGATCCGGATCATGGTCCGATCGATCTCCTGGAACCCATCAGGTGGCCCCGCATCGAGGTGGTGTCAAGGCCGGGCCCCATCGGGCGTCGGGACCACGCCGATTGGCTCCGCGGAGCCCGATCCTGTATGCCCAATCCCAAACGCCCAAAACCGCATCACGGCATGCGCCCGGGTCGCGCTCGCTCCAGGATCCAACGCCCATGCCCACGTCCTTGCCCGAACAATCCAGGATCGCCATTATCGGCGGCGGCCCAGCCGGCCTGATGGCCGCCGAGGTGCTGGCTCGCGAAACGGCGGGCAGAGGCGCTGATCACCGTCTACGACCGCATGCCGAGCCTCGGCCGCAAGCTGCTGATCGCCGGACGTGGCGGGCTTAACCTCACCCATGCCGAAGGCCGGGGGGACGATCTCGCGGCCTTCCTGTCGCACTACGACAGGGCAGGGGCGTCCGCGCCCATCGCGGCGGCCATCGCAGCCTTTCCGCCGGACGCGCTGGTCGGCTGGGCGGAAGGTCTCGAGCAGGAATTGTTCACAGGGTCGAGCGGGCGGATCTTTCCCAAGGCGATGAAGGCATCGCCGCTGCTTCGCGCATGGCTCCGCCGGCTGGACGCGCAGGGCGTACGCTTCGTCGCGCGCCAGCGCTGGATCGGCTGGGACGAGGCCGGGGCGCTGCTCTTCGAGGACGAAACCGGCGCGCGTCACGCTGTGCCCGCCGACGCCACGCTGCTCGCCATGGGGGGCGCAAGCTGGCCCCGCCTTGGCTCGGATGCCGCCTGGGTCGCGCCGCTGGCAGAGAAGGGCATCGCCGTCGCGCCGCTGGTTCCCGCAAATTCCGGCTTCGACGTGAACTGGTCATCAGTGATGCGCGAGCGCTTCGCGGGTGCGCCGGTCAAGGGCGTCGCGCTCACCTTCGGCAATCGCCGCTTGCGGGGCGAGTTCGTGGTGACGCAGCACGGTGTCGAGGGCGGCGCGATCTACACGCTGTCATCGGCGATGCGAGACGCCATCGCCGCGACCGGCGAGGCGCGGCTTTATGTCGACCTCAAGCCCGATTGGACCGAACAGGTGCTGGTGGAGCGCCTCGCCGAGCGCACCATGCAGAAGCGTCCCGGCGAATCGCTCACCAACGCGCTGCGCAAGGCGACGGGCCTGTCCCCGGTCGCCATCGGCCTCATGCGCGAAGCCGCGGGCAACAACATGCCAGCCACGCCCAACGGCCTCGCCCGGCTGATGAAGGGCGTCCTCATCCGCCTCGTCGCGACCCGTCCCATGGACCGGGCGATCTCCTCGGCCGGCGGCGTGAGGCTCGACGAACTGGACGAGAATTTCATGCTGCGCAAGCTTCCCGGCATCTTCGCCGCGGGCGAGATGCTGGACTGGGAAGCCCCCACGGGCGGCTACCTGCTGCAGGCCACTTTCGCCACAGGCGCGGCCGCGGGCCACGGGATGGCGCGGTGGCTCTCGCAGCGGGGGTGAACCGATGGCGAGAATAATAGCTTCCGCTTACAAGATACGATGGGCTGCGTAAGCTTGAAGAGCCGAGGCCTCATATCCGCAAATACAACCTTCTTTACGGTTTAGGCGCCTCTGTATTTGCTGTCGCTTGCGTGGTTGCCTTGGAGTTGAAGTAAGATTTCAAAATCAATCGCGTTGACTTAGAAATTTCGGCAGGAAACAAAGCAAGAAACAATAAAAAGATTATTGCCAATCGGGCAATTTTTTCCGTTGTCATGCCAATCCCTAGCAACCCTATCGCCGCCGCGATTGCCAAATATCCGTCTGGCGGGCTCGGAACCGATCCGATCAGCAAGTAAGCGATAGAAAAATAAGCTACAGCACGCCCAAGCCTTAATGCGTAACTCGTCGCTTGTAACAAAATTAATTTAATGATCTGGTCTTCAGTAGCTTGAGAGTTATCCATAGACGAATTCTCTGTAATAATGGAGCGCATGAAATAGTGAGGCGGCTACCATAAACGAGGCGCTTAAAATTTTCAAATGTTGTTTCGCTAAATGCAACCAAGAGATTTTTCTACAACTTTAAGAAGCAATAATAAGCGCGTCTGAATTGCCAACAGTGGTGAGCTTCTACGACTATCACAGATTGTAATGAACAATCCATTTGGCCCCACCTTCCCGCGATACAAATCCAGCCGGAACCTTGCCCCGCCCGCGCCCTTTCCCTAGTTTCCACATGAGCCTCCATGTGGGGCGATATGGCCCCGGTAGGGAGCCGCAGGAGCGTCCATGCGTTTTCACGGCACCGATTCCTATGTCGCGACCGAGGACCTGAAGGTCGCCGTCAACGCCGCCATCGTGCTGGAGAGGCCGCTGCTGGTGAAGGGCGAGCCCGGAACGGGCAAGACCGTTCTCGCCGAGGAGATCGCCGCTGCGCTGGGCGCGCCGCTCATCACCTGGCACGTCAAGTCCACCACGCGGGCGGCGCAGGGGCTCTACGAATACGACGCGGTTTCGCGCCTGCGCGATAGCCAGCTCGGCGATCCCCGCGTGTCCGAGATCCGCAACTACATCCGCAAGGGCAAGCTCTGGGAGGCCTTCGACAGCGACAAGCGGCCCGTGCTGCTCATCGACGAGATCGACAAGGCCGACATCGAGTTCCCCAACGACCTGCTGCTCGAACTCGACCGCATGGAGTTCCACGTCTACGAGACAGGCGAGACGATCCGCGCGGAAAAGCGCCCCATCGTCATCATCACCTCGAATAACGAGAAGGAGCTGCCCGACGCCTTCCTGCGCCGCTGCTTCTTCCACTACATCCGCTTCCCTGACCCCGAGACGATGGAGAAGATCGTCGACGTCCACTTCCCCGGCATCAAGAAGCGCCTCGTCGCCGAGGCGATGCGGATCTTCTTCGACGTGCGCGAGGTGCCCGGCCTCAAGAAGAAGCCTTCGACCTCCGAGCTGCTGGACTGGCTGAAGCTGCTGCTATCCGAGGATATCGGCCCCGAAACCCTGCGCGAGCGCGATCCCAAGAAGCTCATCCCCCCGCTCCATGGAGCCCTGCTCAAGAACGAGCAGGACGTGCACCTCTTCGAGCGGATTGCGTTCATGAACCGGCGGGAAGGCAGGTGAGCCCATGCGCCGCCTGATCATCTTCCGCCACGCCAAGGCCGTCCCGCACGGCAGCGCGCCGGATTTCGACCGGGCGCTGGCCCCGCGCGGTGTCAAGGACGCCACCGCGATGGGCAGGATGCTGGCGGACGAACAGCTCTTCCCTGACCTTGTGCTCGTCTCGCCCGCGCTGCGGACGCGCCAGACCTGGGAGCATGCCGCCCCGCCGCTCGGCCCCGTGGACGTGCGCTTCGAGGAGACGATCTACAACGCAGGGACGGACGACCTGCTCGCCCTCGTGCGTCACGCTCCGCCAAGCGCGCGCACGCTCATGCTGGTCGGCCACAACCCTGCGATGTCCGACCTCGCGCGTTCGCTGATCGGCCACGGCGACCGCTACGCCTATGCCCGCCTGCGCGAGAAATTTCCCACCGCCGCCATCGCGGTGATCGATTTCCCCGCTGAAGACTGGAAAAGCGCGGGTCCGGGAGCAGGGCGTCTGGACCGGTTCGTGACGCCGGAGGGCGCGGTGGATTGAGGGGCTGGAGCATTTTCGAGCGCAGTGGATACCGGTTCGCGTGAAGAAAATGCGTAAAACCAGAAACCTAGATTATCCGATCTGATGCAGTCAGATCGGATAATCTAGGCCGTGACCCAATTGGCCACGACAAGCCCAGGCACACGCCTGAATTCCTGCTCGTTATTCGTCACCAGTGTCAGATTTTCACATAGGGCATGAGTTGCGATCCAGAGATCGTTGCCCCCGATCATCTGGCCCCCCCGGGCGAGATCGGCTCGCAATGTGCCGTAGATCGTCCCGGCACGAGGAGGTAGCGCAATCACCGGGATCAGCTCTACCAGTTCCTGCAGGACCTCGATTGCCCTCGGGTCCATGGACTTTTCCACGCCGTATGCGAGTTCTCCATGCGTCACGACCGACATGACGGCTTCTCCGGCGGACATTTCGGCGAAGCGGGCCAGCACGTCCCTAGGCCGCTTTCGCCGGATATAAATGATGATGTTCGTGTCCAGCAGAAATCGCGGCGTCAAAGGCCTTCGCGCTCCTGTGGAGGCGCATCCTCGCGCTCGAAATCGGGCAGCTCGCAGATGAGTTCGAATGCGCGCGCCAACGTGCGCGGCTTCTCCCGCAGTACGATCTCGTCTCCGCGCCTGAAGATTTCGACTTCGTCGGACTTCAGTCGGAACTGTTTGGGCAGCCTCACAGCTTGGCTGTTGCCCGACTGGAACACTTTTGCCGTTGCCACGTTCCGCTCCTGTATATACAGGTCAGGATATACGTCGCGTCGCCTCGACGTCAACACTCCCGCCCCACCCATTTGTCCCCCGCCGCGCCACCAGCCATAATCACCGCGTCCCCATAGAGGCCCTTCCATGTCCGCCGCTCTCGATCGCATTACCTCGTTCCACGAAGACCTGATCGCCATCAGGCGCGATTTCCATGCCCATCCGGAGATCGGGTTCACCGAGCACCGCACCTCGGACATCGTGGCGGGGTTGCTGGAATTCGTGGGGCATCGAGGTGCATCGCGGCATTGGCGGCACCGGCGTGGTCGGCGTGCTGCGCAACGGCAACTCGCACCGGGCGGTCGGCCTGCGGGCGGACATGGATGCGCTGCCCATCCACGAGACCACTGGCAAGCCCTATGCCTCGCTGACGCCGGGCGTGATGCATGCCTGCGGGCATGACGGCCACACCACCATGCTGCTGGGCGCGGCGCGCTACCTTGCGGAGACGAAGGCGTTCGACGGAACCGTCAACTTCATCTTCCAGCCCGCCGAGGAGGGGCTGGGCGGCGCCGTTGCGATGCTGAAGGACGGGCTTTTCGAGCGCTTTCCCTGCGACAGCGTCTTCGGCATGCACAACGCCCCGCGCATGCCGCTCGGCGAATTCGCGCTGCGCAGCGGCCCGATGATGGCGGGCGGCGCATTCTTCGACATCACCATCACCGGCGTCGGTTCCCATGGCGCGCGGCCCGACGTGGGCGTTGATCCTGTGCTCGCGGCCTGCCACGTCACCACGGCCATCCAGTCCATCGTCTCGCGCAACATCCCGGCGACGGATCATTCCATCATCAGCGTCACGGCCATTCACAGCGGCGACGCCTACAACGTCATTCCGGGCCATGCGGTCCTGCGCGGCACCGCGCGCTGCTTCAGCCACGCCACGATGGACCTCATCCGCACCTCGCTGGAGCGGGTCGCGACGGGCGTCGCGGCGGGGCTCGGCGCGAAGGCGGAGGTGGATTTCCGCGTCCTGTTCGCACCTGTGATCAACGATCCCGAGCAGGCGGATTTCATCGCCGGCGTCGCGGCCGAACTGGTCGGTCCCGAGAACGTCTCGCGCGACAAGGAACTGATCCTCGCCTCCGAGGACTTCTCCTACATGCTGGAGGCGCGGCCCGGCGCCTACATCAATATCGGCCACGGCGACACGCAGCCCGTGCACAATGCCGGCTACGATTTCGATGACAGCATCATCCCGCTGGGCGCGACGCTCTGGGCGCGCACGATCGAGACCAAGCTGGCTCGTATGGCGGACTAGCAAGCGGGCGCAGGCGCGATTGGGCCTGCGCCTCGAAATTCCGCCATGTCGTGCTTACATAACGGCTTAGCACCGGAGTAAACCCCGCCTTTGCCGCCTTTCCTGGATCTCGTCGACGACGCCCGCATCGCCGCCCGCTCGCTGACGGACCGGCTGGCCGGGATGCGGAACCCGACGCTGCGGCTCGGCGTGACCGGGCTGTCGCGCTCGGGCAAGACGGTGTTCATCACCGCGCTGGTCCATGCGCTGGTGCGCGGCTCGCGCCTGCCGGTGTTTCGCGCCTATGCGGAGGGGCGCATCCGCAAGGCAAGCCTGTCGCCGCAGCCCGACGACGCCGTGCCGCGCTTCGCCTACGAGGATCATCTGGCGGCGCTGACGGGACCGGACCGGCACTGGCCGGACTCGACGCGGCGCATCGCCGAACTGCGGCTGGTCATCGAATACGAGAGCCGCACGGGCTGGTTTGCCGGCCCGCGCACGCTGACGCTGGATATCGTCGACTATCCCGGCGAGTGGCTGCTCGACCTCGCCCTGCTCGACAAGGACTTCGCCACGTGGTCGCGCGACACCGTTGCCGCGAGCCGGAGCCCGGCCCGGGAGGGTGTGTCCGCCGAGTTCCTCGCCGCCCTCGCCGGCGATCGATCCCGCCGCGCGGGCCGACGAGGACGTCGCGCGGCGCGTGTCCGACCTGTTCAAGACCTCGCTTGCCGCGGCGCGGGTGGAGCCGTTCTCGTTTTCCGCGCTGCCGCCGGGGCGCTTCCTGATGCCGGGCGATCTCGAAGGCTCGCCCGCGCTGACCTTCGCGCCGCTCGACCTGCCGGAGGGCTGGACGATCAAGCCGGGCACGCATCGCCGCCATGATGGAGCGGCGCTACGAGGCCTATCGCGAGCACGTCGTGCGGCCCTTCTTCCGGGACCATTTCGCCCGGCTCGACCGGCAGATCGTGCTCGTCGACACGCTCGCCGCGCTCAATGCGGGACCCGCCGCCGTCGACGACCTGCAGACGGCGCTGCGACGAGGTGCTGCAGGCCTTCCGAACGGGGCGCAATTCACTGCTCACCAGCCTGTTCAGCCCGCGCATCGACCGCGTGCTGTTCGCCGCCACCAAGGCGGACCACCTGCACCACACCAGCCACGACCGGCTGGAGGCCGTGCTCGGCCTGCTCGTGGAGCGCGCGAAGGTTCGCGCCGCTGGGCTCGGCGCGTCGGTCGACCTTGCGGCAGTCGCCTCCGTCCGCGCCACGCGCGAGGCGCGGGTCACCGCAGGGCCGCCAGACACCTGGCTGCAATCGTCGGCACGCCGCTGGCGGGCGAGATCATCGGCGAGGAGCGCTTCGACGGCGAGACCGAAGCCGCCGTCTTCCCGGGCGAACTGCCGGCCGATCCCGCCGAAGCGCTGGCCGCAGCCGGCGACCGGGGAATTCGGACTGCGCTTCGTGCGCTTCCGCCCGCCGATGGCCGCGCCCGCGAGCGACGGACGGCCCGGGCCGCTCCCGCATATACGGCTCGACAGGGCGCTCGAGTTCCTGATCGGAGACCGGCTTACATGAAAAAGCCCGGCGCCCACGCACCCCGCGCGTTCCGCCTCGACGATCCCAATGTCAGCTTCTCCGCCGGAGAAGCCGACGCGGGCAAGCCGCCGAAGGGAGGCGTCGTCGTTACGCAAGTAGACGACGAGGCGGTGTTCGACTCGCCGCTTGGCGACATCAGGGAGATCGCCGCCGCGCCGTCACCCATCGCCCGCCGCCGCCCGTTCGGCTGGGGCGACATTGTTCTGGGGCGCTTTGTCCGGCCTGTTCACGCTGTGGCTGTTCACGGCGCATCGAGGGCTTCGTCGCCGATCTGCTGCTCCGCAATCCCGTGCTGGGCTGGGTCGCGCTCGGCTTCGCCGTGCTTGCCGTGCTTGCGCTGCTGGCCCTCGCCACGCCGCGAAGTGCGCAGCATCCTGCGTGCGAAAGGCATCGAGGCGCTGAAAGCCCGGGCGGACGCGGTGCTGGCTACCGACGACCGTGAGGAGGGCAGGGCCATCCTCGCCGATCTCACGACCCTCTACGCCACACGGCCCGATACGGCCCGCGCCCGTGGCCGCCTCGCCGAGACGGCCGACGACATCATCGACGGCGCCGACCTGATCCGCCTCGCCGAGCGCGAACTGATGGTCACGCTCGATCGCGAGGCCCGCTCGGCCGTCGCCGGCGCGGCCCGGCGCGTTTCGCTCGTGACGGCGATTTCACCCCGCGCCATCGTCGACCTGCTCTTCGTCGCCGCGCAGGCCTTGCGGGTCGTTCGGCGCATTTCGGAGATCTATGGCGGACGGCCCGGCCTGTTCGGCTTCATCAAGCTCCTGCGCTCCGTCGGCGCGCATCTGGCCGTCACGGGCGGGGTCGCAGTGGGCGACAGCCTGGTGCAGCAGGTGCTCGGCCACGGCATCGCCGCGCGCCTGTCGGCCAAGCTGGGCGAGGGCGTGCTCAATGGCCTGCTCACGGCGCGCGTCGGGTTGTCGGCCATCGCTGTGTGCCGTCCTCTCCCGTTCGCCGCTCTGCCGCCCCCCACTGTCCGCGATGTCGCGGGCTTCCTGTTCGAGCGCGATGGCCCGGCAAATCCTGCCGGGTAGCCAGTCCAAACCTGCTCTTTGTGCCGTGCTTACGTGTCGCCGTACAGCCTAGCTCACTGAAAAACCTAGTCATTATCCGTGGCATGCGCCTTGCGACATGTCTGCCCGATCACTGCCCGTGTCAGGCTCGTCGAGCCCGGTCGGGTCGCAGTTGCGGGGGTTGATAATGAGTATTTTTGGCGCCATGAATACGGCCGTCGCCGGCCTCCAGGCTCAGTCATTCGCGCTCGAGAACATTTCGGGCAACATCGCGAACTCACAAACGACCGGCTATAAGCGGGTCGACACGAGCTTCGAGGAACTGGTGCCGGATTTCCCGCTGCGCCAGCAGATCGGCGGCTCCGTCATCGCGTTTTCACGCGGCACCAACAACATCTCCGGCAACATCACGACCACGGGCGTCGGCACCAACGTGGCGCTCAGCGGCGCGGGCTACATGGTCGTTCGAGACCGCGTGAGCTTCGCCGGCGGCGTGCCCACCTTCGCGGCCATGGATCTCTTCACGCGGCGTGGCGACTTCGAGTTGGACAAGAACGGTTATCTGGTCAACGGCGCAGGCAATTACCTGGTCGGCAATGTCGCCAACGCGACGACCGGAGCAATCGGGACGGGGGCGCCTGATGTGCTGCAGTTCTCCGGCGGCCAGATCCCCGCGCAGCTGACGAGCCTGATCGATTACCGCGCCAACCTGCCAAGCTCGCCGACGACCACCGGCGGCGGCACCAATCTGACGCCGGCGGGCCAGGCCACGATCACGAATGCCGGCGAGTCCGCCTTCCTGGGCCAGACGATATCGGCGGGAAGCCTCACGGTCTACGACGTGCTCGGCGAACCCGTCACGATGCAGTTGCGCTGGGGCAAGACATCGAATGTCGATGCTGCCGCGGTACCGCCCACGGTCGATAGCTGGGATCTGTTCTACGGCAATGCGCCGACGTCGACCGCGGCCGGCACGGTCGCCTGGACGAATGCGGGAACGTTCACCTTCGGCACGACCGGCCAACTGACGTCGGCCACCTCGGTGACGATGGCCGCGCCGACAGTAGCAGGGGTCGCGCTCGGTCCAATCACGTTCGACGTGGGGGCAGGCGGCCTCACGCAGTTCGCCGACATCAGCGGGCAGGTGAAGCCCAATCTGCTGAAGCAGAACGGGTATTCCGCGGGCGTGCTCGACAACATCGCCATCAACGATGCCGGGCAGGTCATGGCGAGCTATTCGAACGGCCAGTCCAGGGCTGTCGCGCAGGTCGCCATTGCCCAGTTCGCAGCCGACAACGCGCTCAAGCGGCGCGATGGCGGCACTTTCGAGCAGACGCTGGAGTCCGGCGAACCGATCTATGCGATCAATGGAACGGCGTTCATACCTGGGTCGCTGGAAGGCTCCAACACCGATATTGCCCAGGAATTCTCGAAAATGATCATAACTCAGCAAGCATATTCAGCGAATACTCGCGTTGTTTCGACCGCGCAGCAGATGCTGCAGGACGCAATAAATATTATCCGTTAAGTCAGGCTCTCATCCTGACCACCTGGTGAAGCCATGGGCCTTTCGTCCGCTCTGTCGAGTACTCTGTCTGGACTGCGTGCAACGCAGGCCCAGATGGAGGTCGTCTCGGGCAATATCGCGAATGCGGATTCCGCCGGCTATACGCGCCGGGTCGCGGTCCTGCAGGAGATCGGCGGGCCGGCAGGCGTCAACGGCGTCAGGCTGAATGGCGTCCAACGCCTGCTCGACACCATCCTGCAGCGCGAACTTCGGACCGAGAGCGCCGGTTCGGGGTACGCCGCAACGCGCACCGCCTTCGCCGACCGTGCCGAAAGCCTCTTCGGCAAGCCGGGCGGTGCATATTCTCTGGATTCCGTGCTGAACGACTTCAACAAGTCGCTGCAGAGCCTGGCCGCGGATCCCGGCTCCTCGCTCACACGTGCAGGCGTGCTGACCGCGGCGGGCAGTCTGGCGCGCGAGCTGAACAGCGTATCGAACGGCATTCAGGAACTCAGGACCACCGCCGAGCAGGCTATCGGCGCCGACGTCACGCGCATCAACGAACTGCTGAACGGCATCGCTGCGAGCGACAGGAAAGTCGCGGAAACATACGGCAAAAATCCCGCGCTGCTCGACCAGCGCGACGCCCAGATCAACGAGCTGTCCAAGCTGATCGACGTCCGGGTGTCTGACCGGGGGAACGGCACGATCGCGCTGTCCACGCAGGCGGGCCTGTCGCTTTTCGACGGGGGCGTCGTCACGAAGCTCTCGTTCGACGCGCGCGGCGCGCTCGATCCGACGAGTCTCTACAGCACGGGGGCAGGCCGAGGCGTCGGCACGATCACCGCGAGCTTCTCGGGCGGCGGAACGGTCGATGTCATCGGCCAGGGCATGATCCGCTCGGGCGAAATCGCCGCGCTCATCGAGATGCGCGACAAGGTTCTGGTCGAGGCGCAGGCGCAGGTCGACGAACTCGCCGCCAGCCTGGCGACGGCGCTCTCGAACCGCACCGTCACCGGCGCGGTGAGCGCAGCGGCCACGCCGGTCGCCACCATCGACCTCAACGCGCTCCAGCCCGGCAACGTCTTCACGCTCGGCGTCACGAACGGGGGGACGAGCCAGACCTATTCGTTCGTCTCGACGACGGCGGGCGGGCTTCCGGCCAACGCCACGCCCGATCCTAACGACATCGAGGTCGCCATTCCCTTCGGCTCGGGAGCCGCTGGCGCGGCGGCGGCCATGCAGACCGCCCTCGGGGCGGGCTATACGGTCACGCAGACGGCCGGCGTCTTCAGCATCGCCGGCAATGGCGGAACGACGGTCGTCAACTCCGCGAGCGCGAGCGTGACCACGACCTCGTTCACCGGAAACGGGGTCGAACTGCCGCTCTTCAGCGACGGTTCCAAGATCTATTCGGGCTCCTTCGACAACGGATCCCAGAAGGTCGGTCTTGCAGGGCGCCTCACGGTGAATCCCGCCATCAAGCCCGCCGATCTGGTGCAGTACACGGCGACGACCCCGGCTGGCGATACGGCCCGCGCCGACTTCATCCGCAACGCCATCGGTTCGTCGCAGATCACGTTCTCGCCGGCCACCGGCATCGGCGCGGCCAACGCGCCCTTCACCGGAACGGTCAGCAGCTTCCTGCGCCGCGTCGTCGATATGCAGGGCGCGAATGCCGCGTCCGCGCAGCGGCTCGACGAGGGGCAGCAGGTCGTCCAGGCCTCCATCGAGAGCAGGTTCGCCAAGGCGAGCGGCGTCAGTGTCGACGAGGAACTGACGAACCTCGTGCAGATCCAGAACGCCTATTCCGCAAATGCGCGGCTGATGACGGCCATCAAGGAGATGATGGATCTCCTGATGCGAATGTAAGGGCCGGCCATGACCATTGGCTTTTCATATTCCGGGGCGCTCTCGCAGGGTTCGGTGCGCACACGGCAAACCGCGTCGATGCTCACCGCCCTGAAGACGACGGCCGAGGATCTGCAGCGCCAGCTCTCCACCGGCAAGATCGCCGACACCTATTCGGGGCAGGGCGCGGGCCGGTTCCGCAGTCTCGACCTGCGCGCCAAGCTTGCAACCTATGACGGCTTTTCCGCCACCATCCAGGACGCCGAACTGCGTCTCAAGCTGATGGATCTTTCGATCACGCGGCTGCAGAAGAGCAGCTCGGAGTCGCGGTCCGACCTGCTCTACATCGGCAACACTTTCGATGTGAACGGCAAGACGACGGCCCAGATCGTCGCGGCGCAGCGCCTCACCGAAGCCGTCGACCTCATGAACCAGAACGTCGACGGCCGCTATCTCTTTTCGGGGCGTGACACCGACACCAGGCCGGTGCTGCCGGCTTCCGTTCTCCTCGACGGATCAGGACTGCAGGCAGGCGTGAAGACCCTGATCGCCGAGCGCAAGCTGGCCGATCTGGGCACGGGCTCGGGACGCCTCGCCACCGGGGTGGCGGGCACGACTGTCAGCGTTTCGGCGACGGGCGGCGTGTTCGGGTTCGGCCTCAGCAGCATCACGTCGACGATCGTCGGCGCGGTCCTGACGCAGCCAGCGGGAGCGCCGCCGGCAATGTCCGTCGACCTTCCCACACAGCCGGCAGATGGCGATACGGTCACGGTGAGCCTGTCGCTGCCCGACGGCTCGAAGACCGATCTGATCCTGACGGCGCGCTCCGCGACCAGTTCCGCTCCAGCCGGCCCGAACGACTTCCAGATCGACGCGACGCCCGGCCAGACCGCGATCAACCTGAAGGCGGCGCTGGACGGCGCGATAGCCAAGGCCGCGTCGACGACTCTCTCGACCGCCTCCGCGCTGACGGCGGCAAAGAGCTTCTTCACGACCGACGGCTCGCCGCCCATGCGTGTGACAGGGCCGGGCTTCGCGACGGCGACAACACTGACGGCCGGCACGCCCGCCAACACCGTCATCTGGTATCAGGGCGACTCGACTGCCAATCCGCGGGCAACCGCCCCGGTGCGCGCGGATGACGGCACGCCGGTGGGCATCGGCGCACAGGCCAACGAACAGCCCTTCGCCGAAACGATGGCGGCGTTCGCGGCGCTCGCGTCGGAGACGTTCCCGGCCGGCGAGACCACGCGGACGGAGCGCTATGCCGCGCTGACCCAGGCCGTGCGCGCGGCCCTGAGCCCCGCACCCGGCACGGCGATAACGATTTCCGACGTGCAGAGGGAACTCGGCGCCGCCACCGTTCAGATCAACGACGCCAAGAACCGCAACAAGGACGCAAGCGCCGCGCTGACGGGCTATCTCGGCGAGATCGAGAACACCAGGACGGAAGAAAGCATAGCCTCGCTGCTGGCCATCCAGAACCGCCTCCAGGCCAGCTACGAGACCACGTCGATGATCTCGAAGATGTCGCTGGTCAACTACCTGTAATCAGCCGCACGCGGGACGTGCGGATCACGCCGCAGAGGGCACGCTCAAGTGCGTTCCCTGCCGCGTGCGCCACTTCCAAGCGCAGCCTGAACGCACGTTCCCGGAACCCCAAAGTGCCGCTTAGCGGCACGTTCCCGGAAAGGTGCAGCGCAGCGGAACCTTGTCCGGGATCCAGCGCAACGAAGCGCCGCGCAGCGGCTCGTGACTGGCCTAAGACAGGATGGAAGCGCGCTTCGCGCGGAATTCTTGCGCTAGACCCCGGACACCCTTGCGCTGTCGCTCCAGGGTTCCGGGGACGTGCGGCGGGGCCGCACTTTGGGGTTCCGGGGACGTGCGGCGGGGCCGCACTTTGGGGTTCCGGGGACGTGCCGCAGGGCGGCACTTTGGATTCCGGAATCGCGCCGCGAGCCACACTTTAGGGTCCAGCGCCGCGAGCCGGTCGTTCGTGTGTGCAGTCTGCCTGCTTCAGACGGCGCCGGCTCGCAATCCGGCGGCGAGATCGCGATTGATCTTGATCAGGATCGCAAGGCTGTCGGGACCCGACTCCGAAGTGAAGGCAAAGGTCCGCTTGAAGATGAACAGTGCCAGGTTCGCAATGTTCTGCTTGGTTTCCTGCGGCAGCGGGTTATCCGCCTCGGTGGCCGAGGTCGACAGGACGGTCCACAACTTTCGATTGAATGTCAGAGCGGAATCGAGCTCATGCCTGCGGTTGTGAAAATCGTCGGAGATAGCCTGGAGTTTTGCTGCCGACTTAATCAGGAGACTTGCTTCAAGTTCACGCGGCGAAAGAGCTTCACGGGAAACCTTAGCATATGCGCTAGCCGCGTGTTGCATAACTCATCAACTCCAATTCGTAATCAATCAATTTCTTAGCTACTTTCAATGCCTTATAGGTCTCGTCGCTTAAGATCCGGTTATTGATCTCAGCCACGATGCCGAGTGCGCTCGGCGCTGCCTCGAGAAATTCACGGACGAGGTTAAAATAAACTTCGTGGTGCTGACCAACGTCGTCAGCCAGGTACATCAATTGCACGGCCAGGTAGATTTTTTTCGCAGGGGTGTTTGCCGTCTCTGGCGTGAGAATGTCTTTCTCGCGCAGGATCGGGGCGTGGCCGTCGATGAAGAAGCGAGCGCGGTTCTCGCTGTTGGTGATCACCACATTGCCGACGATGATGCGCTCATGCGGCTTCAGCTCGACTTTTAGGGCCATGGGGCCATCCTTTCTGGGACAAGCCGGGCTTCCAGAAGCCTCAGCGGAAGAGCGATAGCACGGCCTGGTCGGCCTGGGAGGCGAGGGAGAGCGAGTTGGTCGAAAGCTGCTGCCGCGTCTGCAGGGCAAGCAGGCTCGCGCCTTCTTCGTTCTGGTCCGCCAGCGTCAGCAGATCGGCGCCGTTGTTGAGCGTGAGGATCGAGCGCTTGGTGAAATCCTGCCGCGTCTGCACGACGGTGAGGTTCGCGCCGAAGGTCGAGGCCTGGGCTCGCAGGGCGTTGGTGGCCACCTTCAGTTCCGCGAGCGCGGCATCGATGTCCGTATCGGCCTGGAAGCTCCGGAGCGCGCCGTTCACCCCGAGGCCGCTGCTGTTCACGTAGACGCCGAAGAGCGTAAGCGAGGAGGTGGCCTCCTCGTTGAACTCGACCTTGAGGCTGTCGCCATTGAGCAGGTTCACGCCGTTGAAGCCGGCATCCTTGGCGAGCTGGTCGATCTGCGTCAGCAACTCGTCGTACTGCTTGGCGAAGGTGGTGCGCGTCGGGTTGACCGTGGCGGGGATGACGCCAGTCGTGGCAAGCCCCGGGCCGATGGCCGTGCCGAAGAGATCGTTGACGGTGTTGGTCGTCGTGCCGCCCACCGCGTTGGTCACCGCGATCGTCAGGTTGCCGCCCGCGACGGCATCGACCACGAGGTTGCCGCCGTCGTTGACGTAGGCGCGCACGTTCGTCGTTCCCGTCGGGTTCAGCGTGGTGTTGGTGGCGATCTTGTCGATGAGGGTCTGCACCGTTTCGCCTGCGGCGATCGCGATGGAGACGGGGCCGATGCCGCCCACGCTGATATTGATGCTGTCGCCGATGTCGAAATTGCTGGGTGCGGCCGTACCGCCCACGAGAGCGGTCGTTGCGCCGGCCGTGCCGAGCGACTGGGTCGATGCGAGCTTCGCGGTCGTGGTGGCCGACTGGCGGGCCTGCCTCGCTGTTGCCTGGGCCGTCTCGACGAGCTTGAGGATGCTTGTGATGCCGTTATTGGCGGCTTCCAGCGTCTTGACCGAGAGGCCGATGTTGTCGAGCAATCGCGAGAGGTCGCTGGCGCGGGCCGAGAAGCCGGCCGCCACGAAGTAGTTGAGCGGATTGTCGAGGGCCGTATTCACCTTCTTGCCCGTCGCGAGACGGTTCTGTGTCGCGCCCATCAAGTCGGACGTGTTCTGCAAAGCAAGAAGGTTGTTGCGAATGCCTGAGCTTAAAACAATGTCCGACATGCGTGCCGTCCCCATACTGATGCACGTGCCGGGCGAATGGCCGGCTCTATGCACGCAGAATGGTTTGTTAACCTTACTAGGGGGTTAACGCGGACGTACGAAAACGGGAAAAGACGACGAATACACGCGCGGCGTGTTCGATTTTTCGCGCTGAAAGCGCCGCTCCGCCACGACGCTAATCGTTAGCGAAAACAACTATTGTGGAAACGGGAGAAGGGGAGCGGATTGCCCGCTGCAATCAGGCCGGTTTTCGCCCTAGCCGGCGCTGCGCTCGAGACCGCTGATGAGGGTCCGGTTGAGCTGGATCAGGGGTTCGAGCAGGATCTTCAGCGGCGTTGGATTTCCGTCCGCCTGCGCCTGGATGATGTCCATCGTTCTCTTGAAGATGAAAGCCGCCATCGTGAGAGTCGAAGTCTTGACGGTGACAGGCAGGTCGCTATCGCTGGCGCGCGCAGCCGATGAGAAAAGGCTCCACACACGGCGGTTCTGGTCGAGGGCCGCGAGCAGGCCTGCCTGGTCGTCGGGCGCGTCGCCTGCCCGCAGCAGGTCGGCGGTGCACTGCCTCAGAACGCTGGCCTCGAGTTGCCGGACGGTGAGCCCGGTCCTGGCGGTGCGGGAATAGGCATGGGCTGCGCTCGACATGGCCATGGTCTCTGCTTGGAATGGTCAGGATTTGGAATGGTCAGGATATGGAAGGTGGCGCGGCTCCGCTCGTGCGGCCTGCAGCCAGGATCGTCAGGTCAGTTCAGGCGAATGGCGTTCGCTCGGCTGCGCCAGTCCGCAAAATCGGAGGCGGACCTTCGGGTCCGCCTCCATCGTCCAGCCCGATATCAGCGGAGGATCTGGATCAGCGACTTTTCCGCGGTATTCGTCATCGTGATGTTGTTGGTAGAGAAGGTCTGGAGGGTCTGCAACGAAGCCGCCCTGGCGGCTTCCTCGGTCAAGTCGGCGGTCGTAATCGCGTTTGCAACATCTCCCGTGATGGTTTGGGCGTTCTTGTTGAAATCCATACGCGTCGAAAGCATGGAGGTGTGACTGGCCAGGGCGTTCTGGCGGGCGCGCAGGATCGTCAGGGCCCCGGTCACGCGGTTCACGGCTTGGTTTATCAGGGTGTCACTGTTGAAGCTGGCGATGTCGTCCCGTCCCGTTGACGCGACGAAGCCGGCGAAGCCGAGCGCGGCCGGATCGACCGCGCCGATGGTGACGTTCTGGACGACGTCGCCCGTGTCTTCGTTCAGGTCGACGGTCATTGTACTGCCGGTCAGCAGGTTGTTGAAGCCCGTCAGATAGCCGTCTTTGGCGAGGTTGTTGATTTGTTGCAGCACAACCGCATAAGTGTCCCTCGCCAGACGCCGCGTCTCGAGGTTGGCTGCGCTGGCCGCGCTGGCGCCCGTTCCCGTGTAGGTGACTTGCGTACCGACCACATTCAGTAGGGCGGTACCGTTCTGGACCTGCACTGCGGCCCCGCCAACTCTACTGGTCGAAGTGCCGAAAATCTTGTCGAAATCGAGGAACGAGTTCGGCGTTCCCGCCGGGATGTTGGCCGGCGCGGCGTTGGATGTCTGCGAGATCGTGATCGTGGTCGCCGGATTCGTGGCGCTCAATACGAATTTGTTCGGGTCTCCGGCCGCGTTGAAGGTCAAGGCAATGTCGTCGGTACCGAACACGGTCGTGAAGGCGGCCATCAGTGACGCTCCATCCGTGAAACGCATGGCCGCGGCGTCCGTGAGGCCGGTCTTTCCCGTAACAGCCGCGCCCGCCTCGAAGAATCGGGTTGTCGTCAAACCCGCGGCGTTGGTGAAGGAGATGGCGAACGAATCGCCGGTCTGGAACTTCGACGGATCGTCGACGTCGACCGCGGGAGCCGCGCCGACAGGGGCGGCCTGGACCAGACTGCCTACGGCCGCGTAAGATGTACGCTGATCAGCGCCACTGGTCGTGTTAATGGCCGTGGTCGCAGTGATCGGCTTCGATCTCGCGTCCTTCAGGGTTGAGAGCAAGCCGCTCAGGTTGTCGTACATCGTGCTGATGGCCTTGTCGGCGATCTTCACGTTCGATATGGCGGCGCTGATATTCGCATTGACCGGGTCCAGGGCCTCGGCCTTCTCGGAAAGGCCCTTCGCGCGGAAGAAGAGGGCGGCGCCGTCGAGGACGGTGGAGACCTTCTTGCCGGTGGCCAGCCTCCCCTGCGTTGCTGCCATGTCGGTGTTGATCGAAGTGAGCGCGACAAGGTTTGCCGACATCTGTGGTGAAAGTGCGCTTGCCATGAAATCTACTCCTACCCAAACAACAGCGCAGCATCATGCTGCGAGGTTCCATATGAAATCCTAGGCTTCAGCATGACCGGGAACTGTAAAATAAAGGTTATCGCAAAAGAATAATACCTAAAGTTGCTTATGAGAGAGTATGCAACCTAAGGTTATTGTGTGAAAATCTTGCGTATTCGGCCTGATTTCAGGAGATTTGCTATAGTCATTTACGGCAGCGTCTCGCACGAAAAGCGCAATTGTGGCCCCGTGGCTGCGCAACACTGGATCGGGCAAGCGGGCGGCTCTGTCCGTGCGGGCAGGTCGAATGCGGAGCGGCGGCGCTCGCACGCCGCCCGCTTCAGGCCGGCCAGGCCGCTCGGTCAGCACAGCAGGGACAGCGGTTTCGCGCTGCACTGCTTGCTCGATACCGGGCTGTTCGACGAAGGGTCCGCGCGGCGGTGGGATCGATGGCCGCCGGCAGGGCTGCGCCCCGGCATTCCGCTCTCGTTGCCGTCGACGGCAATCAAGGTGCGCAGATTGGACGCCCAGAATAATTGGCGCCAGCCATAAGTAATCGGAAACAAAATACGAAGAATTTGAACGATCGGGTCCAAATTTAGCCCGTCACGGAGCAGGCGCTCGGGCGTGCTGATCCGGCCGGGCTGAGCGAGGCTTTCCGGTTACGCTGAGCGCTCGATCTTGGGTTCGGCGGGTGATCTCGACGTCTCGAACAGGGTGCGGATATAGGCACGGAAGCGCAGGAGCTCCTCCTCGGGCACCTGCCTCACCAATTGCCTGGTGGCCTTGTCGAGGTATTGAAGGACCACTTGCTGCGTGTCCGGATCGATCCGCATATTGGTGACCACGTTGCGCATGCCGGCGGGTTCGGCCGCGAGCAGCGTCCGGGCGTGGTCGGAGATGTCCAGCCGCGTCGCCTCGCTCTCGGCGATCGCCGTCACGGCGCGGCTTGGCGGGAGGTCGGTCTTGACGGCCTGCTGGGAAGCGGGCGCGTCCACTCGTGGCAGCGCGATGCTTGCTACGCCGGTTTTTGCCGACAAGCCGAGTTCCATGGCCATGCCTCTCTCGTCATCACGGCCGGACTCGGCCTGGAGAGGTTATGGCGGATTGCTTGCTAAGGCCTGCTGATAGAATTTGTTAAACTTCGAATGACGCCTAGACGATCGCACGTCAAAGCGAGCGCGAAATCGTCAGCGGCGTCGCGGCTGATCTTGAAGGCGCCGCTGCGCGGCCGCCCGCGCCGTAGGTCGTCAGGGTTCGCGGCGCGGCCACGTCCGCCGCCAGGCTGCGCACGATGCCTTCGGAGACGGAGCGCGCCGTCGCCAGCACCGCCATGTTGACGTTGAGCACGTCCGTCAGCCGGGCCTGGGCCCGCTTCAGGTCCTGGACCATCGCGGGCGCCCATCGGCCGAGCGCGACGGCATTGGCTTTCAGCAGGTCGAGCGCCTGGACATAGGCCTTGCCCGCCTCGCTCTTGGGCGACATCAGCTCCAGCGCGTCGACGAGCTTGTACTCCTTGAGCAGGCGCGTTTCTTCCGCGACGACCGCCTCGAGGCGGGACATGGCTTCGCCGACCGTCAGCGCGAGATGCTCGGCCTCGACGCGGGAGGTCACGTTGGGAGGCAGGAGGCGTTCAGCTCTTTGCATGGCCGTCATCCCTGGTTCGAGCTTCCTGCAGCCGCACGAGTTCGCGGTACACGTTCGGCGCAAGGCCGATGCCGCCGGCGGCGACGGTCGACTTGGCATATTGCTGCGTCAGCATGCCCCGGTAGATCTCGCCGCCCGCACCCCCGCCGCCGAGCGGACCCTCACCCGATAACCCGGAGGTGAGATGCTCGAACATGTTTTCGAGGAAGACGGTTTCGAAATCCTGAGCGTTTTGCCACAGTTTCTGGAGGGTTCCGTTCGATGACGGCGGCGCGGCGCGGCCGCCGGCGCCTGCCTTCGACTGGGCATATGCGGCCGATGCCTGCGAGGCGGAAGCTTGCGGGAGCGAGGCGAGCGAGGCTTGCATCACATCACCTCGATTTCGGCCTGCAGGGCGCCGGCGGCCTTGATGGCCTGGAGGATCGCGATCAGGTCCCTCGGGCCGATACCCAGGGCGTTGAGCCCGTCGACGAGTTCGCGAAGCGTGACGCCTTCCTTCACCACGGCCAGCTTGTTGCCGCTTCCGGTGTCGACCTCGATGCCGGTGCGCGGCACCACCACCGTCTCGCCGTTGGACAGGGGGTCCGGCTGGCTCACGACAGGCTGTTCCGTGATCGTCACCGTCAGGTTGCCCTGCGCCACCGCGACCGTGGACACCCTGACGTCCTTGCCCATCACGATGATGCCGGAGCGCTCGTCGATGATGACCTTCGCGTTCTGGTCGGGTTCGACGCGCAATTGCTCGATGTCGGTGAGCAGGCGGACCATGTTGCCCTGGAAGCGCGCCGGCACCTGGATCGCCACGGTCGACGGATCGATCGGCTCGGCGGTATTGCCGCCCATGAAGTCGTTGATGGCGGCGGCGATGCGCTTGGACGTGGTCAGGTCGGGATTGCGCAGCGCCAGCCGAAGCTGCTTCAGGTTGCGGAACTGGAACTCGACTTCGCGTTCCACGATGGCGCCGTTCGCGATACGCCCGACAGTGGGCACGCCGCGCGTGACCTTCGACGCCTCGCCTTCGGCCGAGAAGCCGGAGATCGCCACCGAGCCCTGCGCAACCGCGTAGACCTCGCCATCCGCGCCGAGCAGCGGCGTGACGAGGAGCGTGCCGCCCTGCAGGTTCTTGGAATCGCCCAGCGCCGATACGGTGACGTCGATGCGCGTTCCCTGCGTGCCGAAGGCCGGGAAATTGGCCGTCACCATCACGGCCGCGACGTTGGCGGTTCGCAGATTGGTGCCGCGTGTATTGACGCCGAGGCGTTCGAGCATCGCCTGCAGGCTCTGCCTGGTGAACGGCGAGTTGTTCAGCGTGTCGCCCGTGCCGTTGAGGCCGACCACGAGGCCGTATCCGATCAACTGGTTCTGGCGCACGCCTTCCACTGACGCGAGATCCTTGATCCGCGACGCTGCGAGAGACGCCGTCGCTCCGGCGCACAGCGTCCATCCCATGGCGAGGGCAGCGGCAAGAAAGGTGAGGGCAGGGCGTCGGGACATGGCGTCTCACGGGCTGATCGTCCCGAAACCTTTGCCAGAGCCATGCCAGACGCTAACCCACGGAAAGTATTTATAAATCGCTCCCGTTCGCATGTGGTCGGTCTAAATCGCGTGGGCAATTGCGGTTCATACAGGGCAATATTTGCCGCGCCATTAACGCCAGCTTAACCATAACGCCTGAGTGTGGCCGCAGCCAAAAGGGGCCGCAATGCGCGTCGAGAACAAGATATCGATTGCTCAGCCAAAGGCCGCGCCTCGCAGGCCCGGTGCGGCTGGCTTTACCGTCGAAAGCGCGGCCGAAGAGCCCCGCCCCGCCGGATCGTCGAGCGCCGCTGCGGGACTTGGCGGCATCGAGGCGCTTCTTCTGCTGCAGGGCGAGGAAGATCCGGTCCTGCGCCGCCGCAAGGCCGCGCTCCGCGGGCGCGGCATCCTGGACGAACTCGACGGGCTCAAGGTCGCGATCCTGAGCGGTCGAATCGATGCACAGGCCCTGAACCGGATTCGCACGATGCTCGCCGAGCGGCGGGCGGCGACCAGCGATCCCGGCCTCGATGAGGTCCTGGCGCATATCGAGCTTCGGGCCGAGGTCGAACTCGCGAAGCTTGGACTGCGCTGAAGAGTCAGTTTTGCAAGCATAGGCTGAATTCGACGAAGCGCCGTTGAATTGCGCCAAAAATTGGCATTTTCGAATCGGGCCCTGCTGCGACGCTCAAGGTGTAAAGCGGCCAGCGCACCCTTTTGGTGCATAATCGCGCCAAAATGCCTCCAAATTCACAGTTTTATGACTGTTAATCGACGTTGCCGCCCTCATTCCGCATCGCTATAGTCCCGCCGCCCGCTGGGTAGGGACGAAGTCGGACATGGCTCGACAAGCTGAAAAGGCAACGATGGCTACCATGACCTTGGAGGCCGCTTACCGGCCGACCGATACCGAGCCGTTTATGAACGATCGGCAAAAGGAATATTTCCGGCGCAAGCTTCTCGCCTGGAAGGAAGACATCCTGCGTGAAAGCCGGGAGACGCTGACCGCGCTCCAGAACGAGAGCGAGAACCACCCCGATCTCGCCGACCGCGCATCTTCGGAAACCGACCGGGCGATCGAACTGCGCGCCCGTGACCGCCAGCGCAAGCTGATCTCCAAGATCGATGCCGCGCTATCGCGGATCGATGACGGCACCTACGGCTATTGCGAGGAGACCGGGGAACCGATCTCGCTCAAGCGCCTCGAGGCCCGCCCCATCGCGACGCTTTCGATCGAGGCGCAGGAACGTCACGAGCGCAACGAGCGCGTCTATCGCGACGACTGACGCAGCAGAACCAATCGGGCCATCGTGGCCCCGTTCACAGACGGCGCTTCCGCAAGGAGGCGCCGTCTGTCGTTTCAGGAGGAGTTTATAGGTGAAGAGGGGCGCCTTCCGGCGGGAGACGGAAGGCGCACCAGGGACAGCGGCAGGTGGGGAGCGCGCCGATGACCCCGGTTGAACGGTGGCGCTAGAAGGGCAGCACGATGTCCATGACCTGCTGGCCATAGCGGGGCTGCTGCACGTCCGTGATCTGGCCGCGGCCGCCATAGGCGATGCGCGCCTGCGCGATCTTGGTGGAATCGATGGTGTTGTCGGCCTCGATGTCCTCGGGCCGGATGACGCCGGCCACGATCAGCTCGCGCACTTCGAAGTTGACGCGGATCTCCTGCTTGCCCTCCACGACGAGGTTTCCGTTCGGCAATTGCTGGGTGACCACGGCCGCGACATTGGTGACGAGTTCCTCCGAGCGCTTCACCGAGCCCTGGCCGGAGCTGCCTGAATCGGACTTGGCCGCGAGAAGCGTGTCGGCCTTGGTGTTCTCGGGCAGGATGGTGTTGACCTCGGCCTCGTAGCCGAACATCGAGCCCGCACCGAAGTTCTCGGTGTTCTGTCCGCGAGCGCTTCGTGGCGTTGTCGATGTTCGCCTTGTCGGTGATCTTGACCCGGACGGTGACGAGATCGCCGATCTGGCGGGCGCGCTGGTCCTTGAAGAAGGCGCGCGAGCCCTGCCGCCACAGCGAATTCGGCGCGAAGCTCACCGGCTCGGGGTTGGGCATCGGCATCTGCACCGGCTTGTAGCCGGGGGTCGCGGTGGGATCCTCGATCGCCGACAGGGCGGGAGCCTTGCCGACATTGGCCAGCCGGTCCGCCGCGCCGCACCCCGCGAGGGGAGTGATCGCCAACGCCGCGAGGGCGATGCGGATGCCAGTGACGCGGCGCGGTGTCCGCAAATTCAGGATGCGCTCAGACATGTCGGATTTCCTGTTCACTGGGCGGTGACGGCGGATTGGGCGGCGGCGAAACGTCCCGGCAGGCCGCCGATCACGGTCACGCGTCCCGGGCCGGTCACGGTCGCCTGGAGATTGCGCTTGGACTGGATGTTCTGGATCAGCACGACGTCGCCCATTCCGCCGCCTTCGAGCGCCTTGCCGCGCATCGCGAGCGCGAGGCCCGGGATTTCGTAGATGACCTGCACCGCGCCGTTCTTTTCGACGAGTTCCTGCTTGGCGAGGTCGGCATCGCGCAGCACCGCGCCGGCCTGGAGCTGGCTCCGCGCCACCTTGCCGACGAGGGCCGCAGGGTCGGCGACGCCGGTCGACACGTCGCGGCGGGGGCGGCGATCCATCCTGATGTCGGAGATGCGCACGGTCTCGCCGCGCTGCATGTTGCGCAGCAGCACCGGCGCCTCCACGCTGTCCACCACCGTGCCGGTGATCCGGGCGGGCTTCAGCGCGAGGCTGCGGCTGCCCGCGACGGCCACCACCGCATCGAGGCGCAGCGAGCGCGGATCGTAGGTGAGATCGGTGATCTTGACCTCGCCCTTCGCGTCCGGCTCCACGAACAGCGCAGCGTCGCCGTTATCCAGCGCGATGCTGACCTCGGCCTGGTCCATGCCGTGGCGGGCCAGCGCGGCGGAGACGGCCGTCGCGATCTCCTCCTTCTCGATGCGCCGGGCGGCGCGCGTCACCACGATCTGCGAAGCGGCGCCCACATCGATCCCCGTAACGCCCGCGCCGATGGCGGCTTCGAGCACGCGCAGCATCTGGATGGTGCCGGAGCGGCCGAGGGCGGGAGCGCGGAACACGGGGGCCGATCCGGCCGCGCCGGCGTTGGTGACGATGTCGCCGAGCAGGATGGTGTCCTGCATGACGACGACGTCGGTGCGGATGGTCTGCGGGCCCTGGGCGAGGGAAACGCTGGTGAGCAGGACGAGCCCGGCCGTGCCCAGCGATGCGCCGATGATGGCGCGATTGGCAAATGTGCGATTGGCGAAGGATGCGAGTGTCATCGCTCAGCCCCTGAACATCTGGGTGGTGGAGGACAGCATCTGGTCGGATGCCGTGATCACGCGGGCGTTCATTTCGTAGGCGCGCTGCGCCGCGATGAGCGAGGAGATTTCCGTGACCGCGTTGACGTTCGCTTCTTCCAGGAAGGCCTGCTGCAGCGAGCCGAAGCCTTCCGACGTGGGCGCGCCCGTCACGGCCTGGCCGGACGCCGCCGTCTCGACATAGAGGTTGTCGCCGATCGAACTCGAGGCCGCCCTTGTTGATGAAGCGCGCGAGCTGGATTTCGCCCACCGTTTGCGGTGCGGTCTGGCCGGCGATGCTGGCCTGCACCGTCCCGCCCGGGCTGATCGAGACGCTCGTCGCGTTCTGCGGAATCGTTATGGCGGGGTCGACGATGTAGCCATCGTGGGTGACGAGCTGCCCGGTCGCGTCGAGCTCGAACGAGCCGTCGCGGGTGTAGGCGGTGCGTCCGTCGGGCATCTGCACGCGGAAAAAGCCTTCGCCCCGCAAGGCGATGTCGTATTGCTTCTCCGTCTGGGTCAGAGTGCCCTGGGTCATGACGCGAGCGGTCGAGGCGGTCTTGACGCCAGAGCCGATCTGCACGCCGGAGGGCACCATGGTGCCGTCGGACGTCGCCGCGCCGGGCCTCCGCAATGTCTCGTAGAGCAGGTCCTGGAACTGGGCCCTCTGGCGCTTGTAGCCAGTGGTTCGCGTATTCGCGATGTTGTTCGAGATGACCTGGACGTTGAGTTCCTGGGCCGCCATTCCGGTAGCCGCCGTATAAAGCGCACGCATGGTTCAGCTCCTCAGGCGGCCTGCGCCAGCTTTTCGATCGCGCTGCGGCGCAGGGCGTCGTACTGCGTGATCATCGTGGAAATGCTCGTATAGGCACGGTTCACCTCGATCAGCCGGCTCATCTCCATGACGGCCTTGACGTTCGAGTGCTCCATCGCGCCCACCTCGATGCGAGTCTCGCGGCCCGCGGCGCCCAGCGGCTCGGTCGCGCTGAAGAGGTTCGTTCCGACATTCTCGAGATTGTTCGGATTGAGGACTTCCATGAGCTTCAGCTTGCCCTTGGTGCCTGCCGAACTTGAAACGGTGCCGTCGACGGCGATGCTGGCGCCGGTCTCGGTGCTGTTGAACACGATGGGACCGCCGTCGCCGAGGACCCTGAAGCCGTCGCTTGTGACGAGCTCGCCCTTGTCGTTGATCTCGAACGAACCGTTGCGCGTGTAGCGCTCGCCCTGCGGCGTATCCACCGCCAGGATGATGTTTCCGCGCATGGCGATGTCGAGATCGCGGCCGGTGCGCTCCACCGCGCCGCCGGAGAAGTCGAGCCCGCTGCCCTTGTCCACGACGTAGGAAACCGGCTGGTCGGCCGGATTGAACGTGTCGGCGCTGGCGCCGGGCATGATGTATTCTTCAAAGCGCAGCGATCGGGCTTTGAAGCCCGCTGTTCCGATATTGGCCACGTTGTTGGCGATAACGTCCAACTCGCGCGACAGCGCCACCTGCCGCGAAAGGCCGATGAGAATCGCATTCTCCATCGTCCTGCTCCCGCAATATGCCGACCGAGCCCAGGCTCGTCCGGTTCAGACCCGCGACGGCCTCGGCGCTCCCCAGCGCGGCCATCACGCCAACTGATCCGCAAGCGGCGTGCCAGCCGTGCCACTTCGGTAAAATGCAATTGAAAACATGAACTTACCGGTCGGGACCTTGTCTGTAGCGTAGGGCAGTTCAGGTCATACGATGCAAGATCGACCCGGCAAAAAGTGCCGCTTGGCGGTCGCCCTTAAACGTTCATTAACTCTGTTCGCAGAAGCTCGAACTGCAAAGTTCAAGGAGCAATTTCGCTCCCGCCGAGAATGGTCCGTCGCGCATGGCCAAGAAGCCGAAAAATCCCAAGCCGGACGAAGCGGCGCCCGATCCTGCGTCGCCCGCCGCCGCACCGGCGGCGGCCGGCGGCAAGAAGAAGCTGATCGTCATGGTGGCGGCGGCAGCCGTGCTGCTGGGCGGTGGCGGCGGCGGCGGATACTGGTTCCTGATGCGCAAGAAAGCGGACGACCACGCGGCGGCGCCCGTCCAGGCCGCCAAGAAGGCCACGTTCGTCGATATGAAGGAGATACTGGTCAACCTCGCCAATCCGAGCCCCCAGGCCGCGGCGGAGCGGCCCCGCTATCTCAAGCTCAGGATCAGCCTGGAAGTCGCCGATCCAAAGATCGTTGCGGAGGTGACGCCCCTGCTGCCGCGGATCGAAGACCAGCTCCAGGTGTTCACGCGCGAGTTGCGGACCACCGATCTCGAAGGATCCGCCGGCGTCTACCGGCTGAAGGAGGAGTTGCTGAAGCGCGTCAACATCGCGATTCACCCGGCCAAGATCGATGCGGTGCTCTTCAAGGAGATACTGATCCAGTGACGCGGGCGCACGGCAGCAGCGGAGCGCGGGCATGAGCGGCGCGCAGGACGGCGATCAGATCTCGGCCGAATGGTCGGCGATGATCGAGGCGGCGGCAACCCCCGTCGTGCCCGACGCCGGCATCGACCGGCTGCTCAACCAGGACGAGATCGACAATCTCCTCGGCTTCACGGCTCACGAGACGTCGCAGGGAAGTTCGACGGGCCTGCGCGCCATCGTCGATTCCGCCATGGTGTCCTACGAGCGTCTGCCGATGCTCGAAATCGTCTTCGACCGGCTTGTCCGGCTGCTGACGACGACGCTGCGCAACTTCTTCTCCGACAACGTCGAAGTGTCCCTGTCGGACATCACCTCCGTGCGCTTCGGCGACTACATCAATTCAATTCCGCTGCCGACCATCCTTGCCGTGTTCAAGGCCGAGGAATGGGACAATTTCGGCCTCATCACCGTCAACTCGATGCTCGCCTATTCGGTCATCGACGTGCTGCTTGGCGGCCGCCGGTCCGCCACCGTGGTGCGCCTCGACGGCCGGCCGTATTCCACCATCGAGACCAGCCTCGTCCGACGCATGCTCGACGTCGTGCTCTCCGACACCGAGCTTGCCTTCAAGCCGCTGTCGCCGGTGCATCTCGCGATCGACCGCATCGAGACCAATCCGCGCTTCGCCTCGATCTCGCGTCCCGCCAACGCGGCTATTCTCATCCAGCTCCGCATCGACATGGAAGGCCGCGGCGGGGCGGTCGAAATCCTGCTGCCCTACGCCACCATCGAGCCGATCCGTGAAATGCTCCTTCAAAGCTTCATGGGTGAAAAGTTCGGCCGCGATCCGATCTGGGAAGACCATCTGGCCACCGAGATCTGGCAGGCCAAGGCGGGCATCGACGCGATCCTGCACGAAACCCAGCTGCCTCTGCGCCAGATGATGTCGCTCAAGGTCGGCGACACCCTGATGTTCGACATGAGAGCCGACAGCCCGGTCAAGCTGAAATGCGGCGACGCGCTTCTGACCGAAGGCCGGATGGGCCGCACCGGCGAGAAGATCGCCATACGCGTCAGCAAGCCGCTCCGGCGCTCCAAGACGACGTTCGCCGCATACGAAGCGAGCGCCACGGTCAAGAAGGACGTGAAATGATCGGCCTCGTCACCGAACTGCTTCTCTGCGTGCTTCTCGCCACCACGATCGGGTACTGCATCCTGCTGGATCGGCGCCTGCGCATGATGAGGGCCGACGAGCAGTCGATGCGAAAGACCATCCTCGACCTGATGACGGCGACCGAAAGCGCGGAACGCGCGGTTGCCGGCCTGCGCGGTGTCGTGCGCGATTGCGACGAGACCATTTCGGGCCATCTCGAAAAGGCGGAGCGCCAGTCAAAGGACCTGATGACGCACATCCAGTCCGGCGATGACGTGATCGCGCGCATCAGCCGGATCGTCGAGACCGCTCGTGGCGGCGTGCCGCGCGGAGCCCCGGCACAGCCGGCGCCCACTGCCGCACATGCTGCATCCCAGGCCGAGCCCCAACCGGTCGCCGTCAAGGCGCAGAGCCGCCTCGCGGCGACTTTGGCGGCAGCCCAGAGCCTCGCGCAACGCCGGATGGGCGGATCTTCCGATGCAGCCCTCGCACGCGGAACCGAGCGCGGAAGCGAAGCTGCATGAATTTCCGCAATAGCAGGCTCTTCCCGGCGGTGGCGGGGGCCGCGGCGGCGCTCCTGTTCCTGAAGGCGGTCGAATTGTCGACCGATGCCGCCCCGGGCAACCGCTCGCTGCACCGCTCGATCACGCAGGTGTTCGGCGGCCCTCGCATCGTGGCAGATCCTGAAACGACGGGTTCGACCACGCCGGCGCCCAAGGAGAAGGACGCTAAGGTCGAAGCCAAGCCTGACGCCAAGTCCGACGCCAAGCCCGACGCGAAAGCCGACCCCAAGGAGGCTGCGAAGTCCGGTCCGCCAGGGGCGATGCCCGTCAGCGTCGAGACGAAAGACGCCAGGCCTGTCTCGGCCGCCGAACGCGGCCTGCTTGAGCGGCTGAGCGAGCGCCGCGAGCAACTCGAGCAGCGCCAGCGCGAACTCGACATGCGTGAGAACCTCCTGAAGGCCGCCGACAAGAAGCTCGAGGAGCGCATACGCGATCTCCGGAACCTCGAAGGACACAAGGGCGCATCCGCCGGAGGCGAGCAACCGGGACAGGGCCAGGCGCCGGGCGAGCCGCCGCCGGCGATCAAGAATCTCGTCACCATGTACGAGACCATGAAGCCCAAGGAAGCGGCGAGGGTGTTCGAAAAGCTGGACCTGTCGGTCCTCGTGCCTGTCGTCAACGCGATGAACGCGCGCAAAATGTCCGAAGTGCTGGCTGCGATGAGCCCTGAAATCGGCCAGCAAGCTCACGGTCGAACTTTCCAACCGCGGCAAGCGCGTCGCCGCCACCTCCGGCGCGCCCCTGCCGCCGGGCGAATTGCCCGGGATAGATCCAAAGCGCCCCTGAAGCCGCCACCGCCGCAAACCTAGAGTGCCGCTCGTGCGGCCCGTCCCCGGAAAGGTCAGCACAGCGGCACGTCCCCGGAACCCAAAGTGCCGCCCTACGGCACGTCCCCTCACCCAAGAGTGCCGCCCTACGGCACGTCCCCGGAACCCTGCAGCGTTAGCGGATGGGTATCCGGGGCCTAGCGCAAGAATTCCGCGCGAAGCGCGCTTCCATCCTGCCTTAAGACAATCACGAGCCGCTGCGCGGCGCTTCGTTGCGCTGGATCCCTGACAAGTTCCGCTGCGCTGCACCTTTCCGGGAAAGTGCCGCAGAGCGGCACTTCGGGGCGGTATGGCCCAGCCCTTCCCACCCAATCCGCTATCTCGGCCGGAGCTAGCGGAGGGCCAAACCAAGAGTGCCGCCCTGCGGCACTTCGGGGCGGTTTCGCCTTGCACTGCCTCGTCCACCCCACTCCGTCATCCCGGCCGGAGCGCAGCGGAGAGCCGGGATCTTCACCCCATCCGGCGAGGCGGGAGATCCCGGGCCGTTGCCCGGGATGACGGAGAGAGGGTGGATGATGGAAAGGGAAAGAGGAAAGCAGGAAAAGAGGAAAAGAGGGCAGATCACCAAGAGAGGGCAGATGACGGAAAGAGGAGCCCTCACCGTCATCGCGGGCCGGAGCGCGGCGAAAGCGGCGACTGTCTTGGCTGATCCACGCGGGACGTGGGGGCAATTTGGCGGCTTATTCCTGCCGCTGGGTTTCTCCAGCCACGCCCGGCAGCAGCAAGGGATAAGCCTTTGATTTCACGGTGGGCGGGTTAAGCGCATGTTAGCCAATCTGGGGTATTTCCAGACCTTGAGCCGTGCTGTCTTTTCGACGCAGGCGAGGTGTAGCCGCGTATGGCGTTGCGTTGGAGTTGTCTTGACCGGTTGGGCCGTCCCGCGCCGATGCGCAGGGCGGGTCTCCTTGCATTGGCGCTTGCGGCCAACCTGCTTGCGGCTTCGGCGCAGGCCTGGGCGACTTCGGCACGGGTCAGCGGCGCTGAAATGAACGGTTACGGCCGTGCCGTCTTCACCTTCGACGAGATGCCCAAGACGACCACCAGGGTAACCAATGGCGTCCTGATCGCCACGTTCGACCGGGAGGTGACCGTCAATCTCGACAAGCTGGTCATGGAATTGTCGTCCTATGTCAGTGCCGTCCGCATGGACCCTGACAAAAAAGGCTTTCGGCTTGGACTCGTGAAGCCCCTGCGCGTCAACACGATGGATGCTGGCGAGCAGCTCTATCTCGACCTGCTGCCCGAAGGCTGGAAGGGACTGCCGCCCGCGCTGCCCGCCAGTGTCGTGGAGGATCTCAGCCGCCGCCTGCGCGAAGCCGAGGAGACCGCACGACGGCTGACGCGCAAGGCGGCCGCGGAAATCCGCCCTGATATCGTGTTCCGCGTCGGAACGACGTCCGCCCTGTCCCGGATCCTGTTCGAGACACCCGAGGTCGTTCCCGTCAGCCTTCAAACCGGCGACAACAGCGCAGAACTCATATTTGACGCGGCCTTGCGCCTCGACGGCGCCGCCCTGAAAGCCGCCCTGCCCGAATGGGTCACCTCGGTGCAGGTTACGCCGGGGGTGGAAACGCTCAAGCTGTCCCTTGGCCTGTCGCCGGGGGTGAAGGTCAATGGTTTCCGCGAAGACGAAGCCTACGCCATCGATATCGTCCCGCCGCGCGGTGCGGGCGGACCCGCCAAGCCGGTCGCTGCGCTCGATGCCAAAGCCCTGAACCGCGATTCCGTGCCAAAGCTGGGAGATGCCGCTCCGGCTGAAGCAAGCAAGGCGGCCAAAGCGCCGGAAACCAAAGCGCCGGAAGCCAAGGCTCCGGAAGCCAAGAGTCCGGAAGCCAAAAGTCCGGACATCAAGGCTCCGGAAATCAGGCCGCCACTCCTGGAGGCTCCCAAGGTCGCAGCGAGGGAGGCCAAGGCCGCCGACGCCAAGGCCGCCGACGCCAAGGCCGCCGATGCCAAGCCGTCCGACGGCAAGGCCGCGGAAATGGCGCCGTCGGCCGTGACGCCCCGCATCCCCGAGATTCTTCGCGATCCGCCAATCGTGGCCCGAACCGACGCACCGGCCTCGCCAGTGCCGCAGGGCCAGTCCGCGCAAGCCAGATTGAATTCGTCTCCCACCCCCGCGCCGGCGCAAGCGCCGCTTCCGATTCCGGCCAGCCCGCCCGTTCCACCAAGGCCGTCCGAGCCGGTGGCGAGCTCGATTCCGGTCGCCGTGTCGACCCGCGAAAACGACACGACACGAATCGCGCTTTCGCTTCCCGCCTCGACGCCCCTTGCCGTGTTCGAGCGGGCTGGTGTCATCTGGATCGCGGCCGAGTCTCCGCTACCCTTCGCCGCGCCCCAGGCAGAGAACCCGGGCGTCCTGGGGCCCGCTACAATCCGTCAGAGCGGCAAGCTTTCCATCCTGCAAGTGGCGATGCCGCGGCCGGCCCTCGTCCGTGCCGCGGTCGTTGACGGTTCGTGGGTCGTTACGCTCGGTGATGCGGTCACCGATTCCATGGATAGCATCGTCCTGGGACGCGGCGCGGATGCATGGGGTGCCCCCATGATCCGGGCCGAGCTGGTCGAACCGGGCTTGGTCCATTGGGTCGACGACACGGATTTGGGAGACAAGGTCGCCGTCGTTCCGCTCAAGGCGGCGCCCAGGGGCGTACTGCGTACGCAGTCCTTCGTGGACTTCAATGTGCTCGCCAGTGCGCATGGCCTGGCTGTCAATCCGCTCGCGGACGATGTCGTCGTCGCCACGGGGCTGGATGACGTCACGATCAGCCGCCCGCGCGGGCTGGCGTTGTCATCCACCAGGGCTTCGACTGCCAAAAAGATGGGAACCGCCAATCCATCCGTCATACAGCGCGACATCTGGTCCGATGACCGGAAAGGGCACGTGCGCGAGCGGATGCGGGACCTGGCGACGGCCGCGGCCGAGGCCCACAAGTCCGGCCGCACGGAAGCGAGGCTGAGGCTCGCCCGATTCCAACTCGCGAACGGTCTGGGGGAAGAAACCGCGGGCCTGCTCGACGTTATCGCGGCGGACGACCAGGAGCGGGGCAGCAGCCGCGAGGTGCGGATACTGGCTTCCATTGCGAACATTTTCGCCAACCGGTTGCCGACGGCGGCGACGTACGTGGCGGCAAGTCCAACCGTCAACGATCCGGAGATGGACCTCTGGCGCGCCTATATCGACGCTCGCCAGCGCCGCTGGCCGGCCGCCATGAGCGGATTTCGGCAGGCGGAAGACATTCTTGAAGGCTACCCCGATCATCTCAAGGGGATCATCGGTCCTGCTTTCGCCGAGGCGGCGATCGAGAGCGGCGACATCGATGCTGTCGGCAGGGCGATGGACCTCCTTCAGTCGATCGATACCGAATACCTGCCCAAGGACCTGCTGGCCTTCCTGAGCGCACGGCGCAACGAAATGCAGGGCCAGAGCGAAGAGGCGGCGGAAGCGTATGAAGCGCTGTCCCGGTCGTCGGACCGGATTATCCAAGCTCGGGCTATCGTAGCCGGCGCTGCATTGGCCATGGCCAAGCCAGACTATGACCGATCCGCGATCCTGGCTCACCTGGAATCCCTGGCGACGTCGTGGCGCGGTGACCACACGGAGATCCAGACGCTTGCGCTGCTCGGACGCCTCTACGGCGAGCAGGAGCGGTGGCGCGACGTCTTCGGCCTGGCGCGTCTCGCGAACGAACTGTTTCCCCAGGACGACCTGACCCGCGCCCTCGGCGACGACGCGTCGAAGCGCTTCGAAAGCGTGTTTCTCGATGGCAAGGGGGATTCCATCCCTCGGCTCGACGCGCTCGCGCTTTATTTCGACTTCAAGGAATTCACTCCGCCCGGCCGACGCGGCGACGAAATGATCCGGCGCCTGGCCGATCGCCTCGTCAGCCTCGACCTGCTCGACGAAGCGTCCGATCTGCTGCAGTACCAGGTGGATAACCGGCTGACCGGCGCCGCGAAGGCTGCGGTCGGGTCCAGGCTGGCGGTCCTGCATCTCGTGAACCGGCAGCCGAGCCGCGCCTTGCAGACCCTGCGCTCCAGCCGGACGTCCGAGCTGCCAGCGGATGCAAAGCGCAGCCGCGCGCTCCTCGAGGCGCGGGCACTCTCGGAGCTGTCGCGAGGCGACCTGGCGATTGACCTGATAGCAGCCGAAAGCGGCCCCGACGTCGAGCGGCTGCGGGCCGACATTCTCTGGCGGTCGCGAAACTGGCGCGCAGCAGGCGAGCAGTACGAACGGATGGTCGGCGACGCCTGGAAGCGGCCGGAGCCGCTTTCGGCGGCCACTCGGGCGGACGTGATGCGCGCCGCGCTCGCTTTCGTGCTGTCGGATGATCCGCTCTCGCTGGAGCGGCTGCGCGGCAAGCTGTCGCCAAAGATGGCCGACAGCGAGGATTCCAGGGCCTTCGCCGTGCTGACCGGTCCCAGCGGCAGCAGGGCGGCGGAATATCGTGACCTCGCCAAGTCGCTGGCGGGGGCGGACACGCTGATGGAGTTCCTGACCGAGTATCGCAAGCGCTATTCGGACGCGCCGCCTCGGTCCCCGCGCGAGGACAAGACGCCCCAGGCGAGCGGTTCCGCGCCAGAGACGGCGGATACGGCCTCAAAGCCGCAGGCCGGGACTCCGGCCACGCCGCCGCCGTCGGGCTGACCGGGCCCGCCGAGGGGCAAGATCGGGAGCCCGGTCTATCCTCCGCCGTAACTCTGCACGAGGCTTCCGGCAACGAGATTCCAGCCGTCCACCAGTACGAAGAAGATCAGCTTGAATGGCAGCGCCACCGTTACCGGCGGGAGCATCATCATGCCCATGGACATCAGGATCGACGCGACGACGAGGTCGATGATCAGGAACGGGATGAAGAGCATGAAGCCGATCTCGAAGGCGCGCCTCAACTCCGAAATCATGAACGCGGGCACCAGCGTGGTCAGGCTCGTCTGCTCCGGCGTCGCCGGCCGCGGATCACGCGACAGGTTCAGGAACAGCTCCAGGTCCTTCTCGCGAACATGGCCCAGCATGAACTGGCGCACCGGCTGCGACCCGCGCTCGAACGCCTGTTGAGGCTGGATCTGTCCCGCGAGAAGCGGCGTGATCGCGTTGTCGTAAACTGCACGGAATGTCGGAGCCATCACGAAGACGGTGAGAAACATCGCAAGGCTGACGATGACAGCGTTTGGCGGCGCGGTCGGCGCACCAATCGCGGACCGCAACAGGGACAGCACCACGACGATGCGGGTGAACGACGTCACCATCACCAGTGCCGCGGGAGCGAGCGAAAGCAGCGTGATCAACGCGACCAGCTGGAGCGCCCGCTCGCTGACACCGGTTCCCTGACCGAGATCGAACGTCATCGTCTGCGCGAACGCGGCGCCGCCCCCACCTATGGCGAGCGTAACCAGCGAGGCCACGATCGCCCCGCGCCGCGCCAACAGGCCCATCGTCCATCCGCTCCGAATCCGTCTGCGCATCGAGAAACGGTAGAGCTTCGGACCGGTCGGGTCACCGGGACCTCTCTCCGCGCCGCCATCCTGGGGCATGGAGCTGTGGAGAAGTCCCGAAGCGGTCGGCTAATCCTTCCGGGCCGACGGATCGCGGCCGAGCAGCCGCGACATTTCAGCTTCGAGCGAATCGAAGTCCATCGCTTCGGGCGCTGCCTTCACCGGGGTAGGCGGCGCGGGCTCGGGGCGCTTGACTGTCGGCTGCGGCTCCTTGGGCCTCTGCTCCTGGGCGAACACGCTTGCCAGGTCCGGCTCGGGCCGGATGATTGTCGGTTCAGGTTTGGCCGGCTCCGCCGGGGCAGCCATCGGCTTGGCCGGCTCGCCCGGCGTCTGCGCCTGCGGCTTGGTCTCAGAGCTCGTCATCACTTCACCCAGCGTCGCCATGGCCGGCCGGACGACAGGAGGGGGAACGAAATTCGGCCCGGCGGGTCTGACAGGAGGGGGAGAAGCGGGGCGGTTCGCTTCGCCGCGTAGGTCGGGAGCGTCGGTGACAGGCCGTTTGATCGCCTCGTCCAACCGTTTGGCCATTTCGGACGATCCGGCTGGTGCGGCTTGGCGGACCGCATGAAGCGGTGCGGCCGGTGGAGTGGGGATCTCGGCTGCTGTTCTCACCGCAACCGATTTTTCAGGCGCTGGCTTTTCGCGGACGACCCCGTCTGCTGCCGGTCCCGGGGCCGGCGAAGCAGATGGGCTGGGTGCCATTGAAACCGCCGGGCGAACTGGCTCTACGAAAGGGGGCGCGGGCGGCGCACGATAGCGGTCGGCGGAAGGAGCAGCGGCAGGTGCCGCCGACGGGGCCGCGGGCGGGACAGCAGGTGGAACCGGCGGACGCGGAGGCTCGTATCGCGGAGCCAGGCTCCTGGCATCGGGCTTGGGCGAGTCGGGCTTGGGCGCGTCGGGCTTGGGCGAGTCGGCAGGTACAATGACCGGGGCAGGACGCGGCGGTGGCGGCGGCGGCATTTCCACGCGTGGCTGGGGGGGCGGCGGCATTTCAACCCGCGGCTGGGGCGGCGCCTGCACGGGCGGCGTGTCGGTTCGCTGCAATTCCGGTCGGGGTGGTTCGGCGCGGAGATCAGGCTCACGCTGCACGAAGCCGGGTGCTCCGCGCAGGATTTGCGATTCGATCAGCAGGTCATTGGGGCCGCCCAGCAACACCAGATGCTCGACGTTATCCCGCCTGACGATCACCAGTTGTCGCTGGCGGTCAAGGCTGAACGCGTCGACCACGCCCAACCGGGGTTGCCGCCCCCGAGCGGCTCCGCCCTGCAGATTGAGCCGCGCACCGGCAAGTTTGCGGAGCACCAGCGCGAAAATCGCCAAAAGCGTGAAGATGATGGCGAAGGCGACGGCCCAGACTACAGGTGTCGGCAGCGAATATCCCAGCAGAGATTGCAAAGGTCACGACTCCTAAAAGTGCAGGCAGCAGTCCTGCCACGGTCAAGATAGCAATCCCGCTCAGGTTTACCGCGTCAAGCAGATCGTGGCCAAGCGGGATTCGTCCAAGCTTTGTTTACCCGAAATTAACCATGCATGCGGCATTTTTTGCCCAGTGACGGAGCCAATCCGCGATCGTCGCGGGATCACCACCGGAGCTTGATCGTGAGCGGACTTCCATTGATCGAGCAGTTGAAGGGGCGGATGCACTGGCTCCAGTCACGCCAGAAGCTGCTCGCGGAGAATGTCTCGAACGCCAACACGCCGAAATTCAAGCCAAGGGATTTGCGCGAGTTTTCTCCGGGTGGCCGGAGCGGATTGGCTCCAGTCCAAACGTCCGCGGCTCACATGGGCGGCATCGGTGGATCGGCATCCCAGGCATCGCGCAATGCGGCCCGGTTCGAGACCGTTCCTTCGGGCAATTCCGTGAGCTTGGAAGATGAGATGATCAAGATCGCGGACACCCAGGCCGATTATCAGGCCGTCGCGACCCTGTATTCCAAGAGCATGTCTCTGCTGAAAATCGCCATCGGCAAACGGGTCTGAGGATTTTCGATCATGGATTTCATGCGCTCGTTGGCTATCGCCGCGTCCGGCCTCAAGGCTCAGGCTGGCCGTATCCGGATCATTTCCGAGAATATCGCCAATGCGGACTCTGCTTCCTCGAAGCCGGGCGCCGATCCTTACCGCCGCAAAATTCCGACATTCCAGGGGAAGCTTGACCGGGAGCTCGAGGCACAGACGGTCGGTTTGGGGCGTGTGACCAAGGATCAGGCTCCTTTCCGAATTCGTTATGAACCCGGGCACCCAGGGGCAGACGCGGCTGGGAACGTCAAGCTGCCGAATGTGAATTCGCTTGTCGAGCAAATGGACATGCGCGAAGCCCAGCGAAGCTACGAAGCCAATTTGAACGTCATCGGGGCAACCCGCCGGATGCTCGCCAGAACTCTTGAAATCCTGCGCTGATTTCTATTCCGCTCGCACGAGCCAACCGGGATTTTCAAATGGCAGTTTCAGGTTTCGCCGCAGGCGCATACGCAGCAACCCAGCGCCTTACGGCGCCAAGCGGGGTCGCAGCCACTCCGCAAAAAGCGACGAGTTTTGCCGACACGCTCGGGCAGGTCCTGGAGAATGTCGGCCAAGCCGGCCGTAATGCCGAACAGCAGTCGACCGCCGTCATGCAGGGGAAGGCGGACATGGTGGACGTTGTCACCGCCGTTGCCGAGAGCGAGTTGGCCCTGGAAACGCTGGTAGCCGTCCGCGACAAGGTGATCGCGGCCTACGAGGAAATCATGCGGATGCCGGTATGAAGGTCGGGAGTTCGCATGATGACGGGCGCTGAAGTCCTCGACGTTGCCCGCGACGGTATCTTCACGTTCCTGAAAGTGGCGAGCCCTCTCATGCTGATCGCGTTGGCGGTCGGCGTCGTTATTTCCCTGATACAGGCGCTGACCCAGATCCAGGAGCAGACGCTCATCTACGTTCCGAAGATCCTTCTGGTCGGTCTCGGCATGATCCTGTTTCTGCCTTTCATGGGCGATGCCCTAACCACCTACATGATGCGGATCGCAGCGCGAATTGCTTCGGGCGTCTAGGATGACATCCGTCGGCCTCGTGGTTTGGAGATGTTCCAGCACCTGGTCGCGCTTCGGCGGCAAACGAGACGGTTGGCAGGTCCCGCTCCATGTCCCTGACCCTTGGTCCGCAGATCGCAACGTTGTTCATTCTCGTGTTTGCACGGGTCGGGACGTTGGTGATGCTGATGCCAGGGCTGGGCGAGCGTATTCTGCCCGGCCGCATTCGCCTGTCGCTCGCATTGTTCCTGACACTCGCAATGATGCCGATGGTGCAGCCCTTGCTGCCGTCAGCGATCAGCCGGCCCGATGCCGCGCTAGCCGTTCTGCTGCTCGAGATTGCCGTCGCGCTGATGATCGGGCTCACGGCCCGTCTTGTGATCGCAAGCCTCCAGACGGCGGGCAATTTCGTGTCGCAATCCCTGGGCCTCGCTTTTGCGGAAACCGTCGATCCTACGCAAGGCGGACAAGCTGCCGCCGTCGGAAACTTCCTGACCATTCTCGGGCTGACCCTTCTGTTCGTCACCGATGCGCACCACACCGTGATCGCGGCCATAGCCGGGAGCTATATCGTGCTGCCTCCTGGTGAAATCCCGCTCTCGGGGGATGCGGCGAGGCTCGCGCTCGACACTATGGCGAAAGGCTTCGGCATCTCGGTGCAGATTGCCGCGCCCTTCATTGTTTTTGCGATCATTTTCAACGTCGGCCTTGGCGTATTGTCGCGGCTCATGCCGTCGCTGCAGGTCTTTTTCCTGGCGATGCCCGCGACGATCATGCTGGGGTTCCTGATCCTTGCCGCCGTGCTCGGTCTGATGATGACAAGCTTCCTGAAGGAGCTATCCGAGCTTCTCGAACCGTTTCTGGGGCGGTGAAGCATGGCGGAGCCCGACAAGGACGACCAGACAGAAGACCCGACGCTCCGTCGAATTGAACAGGCGATCGAGCGCGGCGATGTTGCCAAGAGCTTAGAGGTCAACACCTGGTTTGTGCTGGCCGGCGGAACGCTGGCGTTGATGATCGCCGGTGGGAGCGCGGCCGACAGCCTGACGGCTTCCCTGCGAGGACTGCTCGCCAATGCTCACAAAATTCCGGTGAATACCGGGGGGCTGCGGTCGTTCGGCGAGTACGCGCTTCTGACCGCGCTCGGCGCTATTGGCGTTCCGCTCACCATCCTGATGATCTCGGCGCTGGCGGGCGGCCTCGTTCAGCACCGCCCGCTGTTCACGACCGAGCCTCTCGCGCCGAAGTTCAGCAGGCTGTCGCCGCTTGCCGGATTCAAGCGCGTGTTCGGCAAAGAGGCGTTTGTCCAGTTCCTCAAGGGGTTGCTCAAGCTTGGCGTCGTCGGCGTCGCCATGGTCTACGTTTTGTGGCCGGAACGTGCCCGCGTCGAATCGTTGGTCACAATGGATGTCGCCGCCCTGTTGCCTGCGACGACCACAGAAATCTTGAAGCTGATGGGCGGCGTGCTGGCCATCTACACGTTTTTGGCCGGAGGCGACTTCGCCTACCAGAAATTCACATGGTACCAGCGCCAGCGCATGACCAAGCAGGAGATCAAGGAAGAGTTCAAGGAGACCGAAGGCAATCCGGAAATCAAAGCCAAGCTGCGGCAGTTGCGCATGAAAATGTCACGCCGCCGGATGATGGCCCAGGTTCCCAACGCCTCTGTCGTGATCATGAACCCGACCCATTTCGCGGTCGCGCTGCAGTATGAACGCGGCATGCAGGCTCCCCGATGCGTGGCAAAGGGCCTCGACTCGCTTGCGTTGAGGATTCGTGCACTCGCCGAGGAGAATGGCATACCGGTGGTGGAGAACCCGCCGCTCGCTCGGGCGCTTTACAAGGCCGTCGATCTCGATCAGGACATTCCTGTCGAGCACTACAAGGCCGTTGCCGAGGTGATAGGCTTCGTCATGCGTCTGCGCAGGAGAGCGTCTTGACGGTTTTGGACGGATCCGGAATGGCCAAACGCACGGGGCAGGACGGCACGGTCAACGCGGGGAAAAGCGTGCACCGGACACCGAGGTCTGGGAGCGCAGCGCTTCTGCTCGTTTTGGCCGGCGTGCTCGTCGGTGCGGCAATCGCATTGTCGCTCCTGGCGACCGAGAAGGCCCAGCCTCTGATCGTCGGGCTGCTGGCGCTGCTCGCGGTGGTAGGCGTGTTCGCACTCTTTGCCGGTGCAGTCGGCATCATCGAGTTCTCGGGCCGCGCCCTCCGCAACGACCTGACCAAGGCTATCGCCGATTCAGCGCTGGAAGGCATGCTCGTCGTGGATTCCGACGGGCGGGTGATTTACGCCAACCAGGCCTACCTCAAGATCGCTGGAACGAACGGCACGGAAAACCTGCCAACCGTCGAGCGGCTGCTTACCGGAGCTTCCGACGTGTCGGAAGCCATTTACCGGCTCGCGCAGGCCGCACGCGACCAAAAGGCCGCAGCCGAGGAGGTGCGTCTGTCGCCACCGCTGGGCGCTGTAGAGGGCGTTGCCTGGTATCGCGTCAAGGTCCGGCCGGTCGAGCGCGCTTCCGGCCGGCAGACGACCCTCTGGACAGTGGCCGACATCAGCCGTGAACGCGAACGCCAGGAGAATGTATTCCAGGAGCTTCAGCACGCGATCGACTATCTCGACCACGCCCCCGCCGGTTTCATGTCCGTCGATGCCGGCGGCGACGTCGTGTACATGAATGCGACCCTGGCCAACTGGCTGGACTACGATCTCGCACAGTTCGGCTCGGGCGGGCTCAGCCTGGCCGACCTGGTGCCTGGCGACGGCGCCGCATTGCTGGCAGCCGTAACAGGCGGAGCCGGCGAGGTTCGAACGGAGATCCACGACCTCGACCTTCGCAGGCGGACCGGGCAATCACTGCCGGTGCGGCTTTTCCACCGCGTCGCCTTCGGCTACGACGGCATGCCGGGTGCGTCGCGCACGCTCGTTCTCAACCGGTCGGCGGGCGAGGACGTAGCCGAAGGTCAGCGTGCGGCCGAAGTTCGGTTCGCCCGCTTCTTCAACAACACTCCGCTCGCGATCGCCGCCATCAACCGCTACGGCCGAATTGCGCGTACCAACGGTCCGTTCGCGCGGCTGTTTGGACCCGTATTCAAGGGAATGGACGCCTCCGAGCCTCGCTCGATCCTCGCCGTGGTCGCCGAGCGGGATCGCGAGGGTCTCACCGAAGCGATTGCCGCCGCCGCCGAGGGTAAGGGCGAGATCGCGCCGCTCGACCTTGCGCTTGCCGGGGACGGCGCAAAATCTGCGCGCTTCTTCGTTTCCTCGGTGGAGCACGAGGAGGACGATGGCGAGGCAGCGATCGTTTATGCGATCGATACGACCGAGCAGCGCGCACTCGAATTGCAGTTTGCTCAAGCCCAGAAAATGCAGGCCGTCGGAGAATTGGCCGGCGGTGTGGCGCACGACTTCAACAACGTGCTCCAGGGAATCATGGGCTATGCCGATCTGCTGCTGGTGAACCACCGGCCTACCGATCCGTCCTTCCAGGACATCATGCAGATCAAGCAGAACGCCAACCGGGCCGCCGGCCTGGTGCGCCAGCTCCTCGCATTCTCCCGGCGTCAGACGCTTCGGCCGCAGGTCATGAATTTTGGCGAGGTCCTGTCGGACCTGACCATGCTGCTCAAGCGCCTTCTCGGCGAGCGCGTGGAACTCGACGTGCGGCACGGTCGCGATCTGTGGGCGGTGCGTGCTGACCTGATGCAGTTCGAGCAGGTCGTCGTGAATTTGGCGGTCAACGCGCGCGACGCGATGCCGGAAGGAGGCAAGCTCTCGATCCGCACGCGCAACATGCCGTCCGAAGAGAGCGCCGCGCTGAATTATCCGGCGATGCAGGTGGCCGACTACGTGCTCGTCGAGATCCAGGATACCGGTACCGGAATTCCCCAGGACATCATCGATAAAATCTTCCAGCCCTTCTTCACGACCAAGGAAGTAGGCAAGGGAACAGGGCTCGGCCTGTCCATGGTTTATGGATTCGTGAAGCAATCGGGCGGCTTCGTCTTCTGCGACAGCGTTGTGGGGGAGGGCACCACTTTCCGTATTTTCCTGCCTCGCCACGCAGGGGACGAAGCTGAAGAGCAAGCGGGCGGAACTCAGCCAGGGCCTGCCGAGCCGGCGGTGCGGCCTCCTCAGCCGGATCTCACCGGTAACGGAACGGTGCTTCTCGTCGAGGACGAAGAGGCGGTGAGGGCATTCGGAGCCCGCGCATTGGCGCAGCGCGGCTACACTGTCCTCGAGGCGGCGTCAGGCGTGGAAGCTCTCCAGGTCGTCGAGGAGCACGACGGCAGTATCGACCTCATCGTTTCCGACGTCGTGATGCCGGAAATGGACGGTCCTTCCCTTTTGGGCGAACTCCGGCAGCGTGGCGTCACCGCGAAGATCATTTTCGTCAGCGGATATGCCGAGGAGGCATTCAGCCGCAACCTCCCCGTGGGTGAGGAATTCGCGTTCCTGCCGAAGCCCTTCTCGCTGAAGCAGCTCATCGAGGCAGTGAAAAGCGCACTCTCGTGAGTTCTAGGCTGGGCGTTGAACCGGGTCGCGAAGCCTCGTCCAGCCTCTGAACGTTGCCGACGACCCGCGCGGATATGTTGCCTGCAAGCTTCTGAAACCCAGGTTGCAGGACGCAGAACAAAAAAAGAACTTGCGAGTGAGAACAAAACATGACCAGACTATTTTCACGGTTTTGTTGAGACTCTCTCTGTCGCCTGCCATAAGGACGCACCAATGTCGCAATCGTCTCTCCGACTCGTCGAAGGTCAATCCATGGACAAGACCAAGGCTCTTGATGCCGCTCTCTCTCAGATCGAGCGCGCGTTTGGTAAGGGCTCTATCATGCGCCTCGGCAAGAACGAGAAGGCGGTTGAGATCGAGACCATCCCCACAGGATCCCTGGGGCTTGATATCGCCCTTGGCGTCGGTGGCCTTCCGCGGGGACGAGTAGTCGAGATCTACGGACCGGAATCGTCGGGAAAGACGACGCTTGCTCTTCACACTGTGGCCGAGGCCCAGAAGAAGGGAGGGGTTTGCGGATTTATCGACGCGGAGCATGCTCTGGATCCTATCTACGCCCGCAAGCTCGGCGTGAATTTGGAAGACCTCCTGATTGCCCAGCCCGATACCGGTGAGCAGGCGCTTGAGATTTGCGACACCCTTGTTCGGTCGGGCGCAATCGACGTACTCGTGATCGACTCGGTTGCGGCGTTGGTGCCTCGCGCAGAAATCGAAGGCGAAATGGGTGACGTGCAGCCGGGTCTGCAGGCCAGGCTGATGAGCCAGGCGCTTCGCAAGCTGACGGCTTCGATCTCCCGTTCAAACTGCATGGTCATCTTCATCAACCAGATCCGCATGAAGATCGGCGTGATGTATGGTTCTCCGGAGACGACCACCGGTGGCAATGCGCTCAAATTCTATGCCTCCGTCCGCCTCGACATCCGCCGCATCGGAGCGATCAAGGATCGGGAGGAGGTCGTCGGCAACACCACGCGCGTCAAGGTGGTCAAGAACAAGGTTGCCCCGCCGTTCAAGCAGGTCGAATTCGACATCATGTACGGCGAAGGCGTGTCCAAGGTGGGCGAACTCGTCGATCTTGGCGTGAAAGCCGGCATTGTAGAGAAGTCCGGCGCGTGGTTCTCCTACGACAGCCAGCGTCTCGGACAAGGCCGCGAGAACGCGAAGCAGTTTCTGCGTCAGCACCCTGATCTGGCCGACAAGATCGAGGGGCAAATCCGCCAGAACGCAGGACTTCTGGCCGACCGCATCCTCGAGAATATCGATCCCACCGCTGAGGACCTGGATGCCGGCGAGGCCTAGGCGCTTCAATTGATCGGCCTTCTATCGACGGGCGTCCTCTGGGCGCCCGTTTTTGCATTCGTCCCGAACTTGGCAGGTTTGGCGCTGTATTGTGCTTTTTCTCGACAGGGGCAGCGCCCCCGACTAGAAAGCCTCAGACCTGTCCTGCGCCCTTCGCGGCGCCTTGTGTGAGCGAGAGCCGGCGATTATGAGCGGCGTGAACGAGATCAGATCCACTTTCCTTGATTACTTTGCTCGCAATGGCCACGAGACTGTTGCATCGAGCCCGCTCGTTCCCCGCAACGATCCCACCTTGATGTTCACCAACGCCGGCATGGTGCAGTTCAAGAACGTTTTCACGGGCGTGGAAAAGCGGCCGTACTCCCGCGCTGCGACCTCGCAGAAATGCGTTCGCGCCGGTGGAAAGCATAACGATCTCGATAACGTTGGATATACGGCCCGCCATCACACCTTCTTCGAAATGCTCGGGAATTTCTCGTTCGGCGACTATTTCAAGGATCGCGCGATCGAGCTTGCATGGAACCTGATCACGAGGGAATTCGCGCTTCCGGTCGATCGCCTGCTGGTCACTGTCTATTCGGAGGACGAGGAGGCATTTTCGCTTTGGCGCAAGATCGCGGGTTTGCCCGAAAGCAGAATAATCAGGATCCCGACGTCGGATAATTTCTGGGCGATGGGCGATACGGGTCCCTGCGGTCCCTGCTCCGAGATTTTCTATGATCACGGAGATCATATCGCGGGTGGACCTCCGGGTTCGGCCGATCAGGACGGCGATCGGTTCATCGAGATCTGGAACCTCGTCTTCATGCAGTATGAACAGATCGCACCCGGCGAGCGTGTTCTTCTGCCGAAGCCGTCCATCGACACCGGCATGGGCCTGGAGCGGATCTCCGCGGTCCTGCAGGGAACGCACGACAATTACGAAACGGATATGATGCGTGCATTGATCCGCGCCGTCGCCGACCTCACGGGCGTCGATCCGGATAGTTCGCAAAAGGCCAGTCACCGGGTCATTGCAGACCACCTGCGCGCGTCGTCGTTCCTTGTCGCGGACGGTGTGCTGCCCTCGAACGAAGGGCGTGGCTATGTCCTGCGCCGGATCATGCGCCGGGCCATGCGACACGCCGAATTGTTAGGCTCACGCGAACCGTTGATGTGGCGGCTGGTCCCTGCACTGGTTCGCGAAATGGGGCATGCCTACCCCGAACTCGTTCGCGCCGAACCGCTGATCACCGAAACCCTTCGTCTCGAGGAAAGCCGCTTTCGTAAAACCCTCGAACGCGGTCTCTCGATCCTGGAAGACGAGACTCGCAATCTGGTCAGCGGACAGCGCCTGAAGGGTGACGTCGCGTTCACGCTCTACGACACATATGGATTTCCGCTCGACCTTACCCAAGATGCTTTGCGCTCCCGCGGGATAGGCGTCGATCTCGAAACCTTCGACGCAGCTATGAACCGGCAGCGGGAGATGGCGCGCGCGGCCTGGTCCGGCTCGGGTGAAGCCGCCACGGAAACCGTATGGTACGGCGTCAAGGAACGAGTGGGTGCCACGGAGTTCCTGGGATACGACACTGAACACGCCGAAGGCGTGGTGACAGCCCTGATCCGCGACGGACAGCCAGTTGAAAAGCTGGAGCCGGGCGAGAGTGGCATCGTCATCCTAAATCAGACGCCTTTTTACGGAGAGTCGGGCGGGCAAGTTGGCGACACGGGCGTAATGGCGGGAACCGATGTCACGATTCGCGTTCTGGATACGCAGAAGAAGCTCGGCGACGTCTTCGCTCACATCGTTCATGTCGGCTCGGGCCGCGTTGCCGTAGGCGATGCCCTGGAACTTCAGGTGGACCACGAACGCCGCTCAGCAGTTCGCGCCAACCATTCCGCGACCCATCTTCTGCACGAAGCGTTACGCCAGGTTCTGGGAGACCATGTTGCCCAAAAGGGCTCGCTCGTCGCGCCCGAACGCTTGCGGTTCGACTTCTCTCATCCCAAGCCGGTCAGCGACGAGGAGATCGCCCGCGTCGAAATGATCGTGAACCGGATGGTGAGGCAGAACGATCCCGTCGTCACACGCCTGATGGCGGTCGACGAGGCCATCGAATCCGGCGCCCGCGCTCTATTCGGCGAGAAGTATGGAGATGAGGTTCGCGTCGTTTCGATGGGCAGGACCGAAACGCCGGAAGGCGCGAACTCGACCTTCTCGATCGAGTTGTGCGGCGGCACGCATGTGCGCCGCACCGGCGACATAGGTCTTATCAGCGTCGTATCCGAAAGCGCGGTTGCATCGGGTGTGCGACGACTGGAAGCGATGGCTGGCGAACCGGCTCGCCTGCACCTTGCTGCCGAGAGCCGGCAGTTGCGCGAGTTCGTTGGACAACTCAAGGCTCCGGTCTCGGAGGCGGGCGAGCGGTTGGCTGCCCTGATCGAGGAGCGCCGGAAGCTCGAGCGTGAGCTGTCGGAGGCGCGGCGAAAGATCGCGATGGGTGGCGGCGGTTCGAATGCCGACAGCGGGATCCAGGAAGTGGGCGGCGTCAAGCTCCTGGCCCGCGCCATCACAGGCATCGACATGCGGGATCTGAAGACGCTTGCGGACGAAGGCAAGAAGCTCGTCGGCTCTGGCATCGTGGCGATCGTCGGCGTGGCCGAGGATGGCAAGGCCGGCATTGTCGTTGGGGTCACGGCCGATCTGACAGGCCGTTTCAGCGCCGTGGACCTTGTCCGGATCGGCTCGGAGAAACTTGGTGGGAAGGGTGGTGGCGGGCGGCCGGATATGGCCCAGGCCGGCGGGCCCGAAGGGGCGCGCGCGGACGAGGCGCTGGCCAGCATCGCCGCTGTCCTAGCAGGGTAGTGAACACGCTCCTTCCGCACCTTACGAATAAGCGCCTGGCGCGCCTGCGCCACCGCATCTACACGCTGTTCGAGTCGGGCGAGCCGGGGGACGGACCGTCTCGCGCCATCCATTTCGGACTCGTGCTTCTGGTTCTCGTCAGCGTCACCTCCGTCATCCTCGAATCCGTTCCCACGCTCCGTGCCGAATATGGCCGGGTGTTCGACGTCATCGAGTTGGTCGCCGTGACCATCTTTACCGCCGAGTACGGGCTGCGCCTCTGGTCGAGTGTAGAGTACCCGCCCTACCGGCGAATTGGGCCGGTCCGTGCACGCCTTGCATTCGCGCGAACCGGCGGCGCGATCGTGGACCTGCTCTCCATCCTACCCTTGTACGCCGTCTGGCTTTTCCCGGATGCCGATCTGCGCGTGCTGATCGTGCTTGCGGCTCCTGCGGTTCCTGAAGCTGGCGCGGTACTCGCCGGGCATCCGGTCCCTCTATGAAGCGGTTTACGACGAGCGCAGGGCGCTTGGCGGCGTGCCTGGTCATCTTGATGGGGCTGGTGATCGCGACCGCATCGCTGATGCATATCGTCGAACGGGCCGCTCAGCCCGACAAGTTCGGGACGATCCCGGATGCGATGTGGTGGGCGGTAATCACGCTGGCCACGGTGGGCTATGGCGATGTCGTGCCGATCACGCCGCTGGGCAAGATCCTGGCCTCCGCCACTGCGCTCTTGGGCCTGGTCATGATCGCCCTGCCCGTGGGCATCGTGGCGACGTCGTTTTCCGAGGTGATCCACCGGCGGCAGTTCGTGGTCACCTGGGGGATGATCGCGCGGGTGCCGCTGTTCGCGGACCTGACGGCGGAGGAGGTGGCGGCGATCATGCGGCTCTTGAGGTCGCAGACCGTCGAGGGCGGCATGATCGTGGTGCGCCGGGGCGAAGTCGGCCACAGCATGTATTTCATCGCGTCGGGGCAGGTCGAGATCGAGCTGCCGGGGGGCGAACGCCACGTGCTGGGGGAGGGTCAGTTCTTCGGCGAGATCGCGGTGCTGAAGAACGCGAAGCGCAACGCGACCGTCCGGGCCACCAGTGCGGACGCAACTGCTCGTGCTGGATGCCGGCGATCTCAGGACCCTGATGGCCAAGCGGCCCGATATCGCGGAGCGTGTTCGCGAGGTTGCCCGAAGCGTGAGATGGAAAAGGAGACCGTTCGCACGGTCTCCCCTTCGCGTGATGCCGAGGACTAGCGGACCGGGGCCCGCGAGCCCGGATCAGGCCGCCATGGCCTTCTTCAGGTTCTCGTCGATCTTGTCGAGGAAGCCCGTCGTCGACAGCCACTTCTGATCGGCGCCGACCAGCAAGGCGAGGTCCTTCGTCATCCAGCCGGCCTCGACCGTGTCGACGCACACCTTCTCCAGCGTGTCCGCGAACTTCTGCAACTCGGAATTGCCGTCGAGCTTGGCGCGGTGCGCGAGGCCCCGCGTCCAGGCGAAGATGGAGGCGATCGAGTTGGTCGACGTCTCCTGGCCCTTCTGGTGCTGGCGGTAGTGGCGTGTCACCGTGCCGTGCGCGGCCTCCGACTCCACGATGCTGCCATCGGGCGTCATCAGCACCGACGTCATCAGGCCGAGCGAGCCGAAGCCCTGCGCCACGATGTCGGACTGCACGTCGCCGTCATAGTTCTTGCAGGCCCAGACATAGCCGCCGGACCATTTCAGCGCCGAGGCGACCATGTCGTCGATCAGGCGGTGCTCGTAGGTGATGCCGAGGGTCGCGAACTTGGCCTTGAACTCGGCCTGGTACACTTCCTCGAAGATGTCCTTGAAGCGGCCGTCATAGGCCTTGAGGATCGTGTTCTTGGTCGAGAGGTAGACCGGGTACTTGCGGTTCAGGCCGTAGTTCAGCGAGGCGCGGGCGAAGTCGCGGATCGAATCGTCGAGGTTGTACATCGACATCGCGACGCCGGCGCTCGGGAACTTGAAGACTTCCTTCTCGATCACGGTGCCGTCGTCGCCCTCGAACTTCACGGTCAGGCGGCCCTTGCCGGGCACCTTGAAATCGGTCGCGCGATACTGGTCGCCGAAGGCGTGGCGGCCGACGACGATGGGCTGAGTCCAGCCGGGCACGAGGCGCGGCACGTTCTTGCAGATGATCGGCTCGCGGAAGATCACGCCGCCGAGGATGTTGCGGATCGTGCCGTTCGGCGACTTCCACATTTCCTTCAGCTTGAATTCCTCGACGCGCTGCTCGTCCGGGGTGATGGTGGCGCACTTCACGCCCACGCCGACCTTCTTGATCGCGTTGGCGGCATCGACGGTGACCTGGTCGTTGGTCGCGTCGCGGTGCTCGACGCCGAGGTCGTAATACTGGAGGTCGATGTCGAGATAGGGATGGATCAGCTTGTCCTTGATGTACTGCCAGATGATCCGGGTCATCTCGTCGCCGTCCAGTTCCACGACCGGGTTCGCCACCTTGATCTTCGCCATCGTCCGCACCCTTTCAGCCCGAGAAAAATGCGCCTGCCGTGAAGGCGGACGCGCGTCGGCGCCCCTCATAGCATCGGCCCCGCCTGCGGCAAAGCGCGCCTTTGGTGGTGTAATCGGCTCCGCCCGCCGCATGGTTGCTCGCGCTCTAACCGGGTGATTCCAGCCAGAAATAGGCCGCTGAACTCATTGACCTGCGGCTCCCAGCGCCTCCGCCGCCTCTCGCCCGTTTTCCGCACGTCTCTCTCTCGCGCTCTCTCGCTCTCCTCCTCTGCATCCACCACATCTCCGTCATCCCGGGCTTCGACCCGGGATCTTTCTCCTCGCCGGATCAGGTGACCCCCTCATCCTGAGGAGCCAGTGCGCCTTCGCATGGCGTCTCGAAGGACGAGGGATTCCAGCAGGCTGAGCCATCGTGGCTAGCGCCACCCTCGTCCTTCGAGACGCGGACCTTTGCGGGTCCGCTCCTCAGGATGAGGGGATTGTGATCCTATTCTGATAGGGCTGAGATCCCCGGCTCTCCGCTTCGCTGCGGCCGGAATGACGGAGGTGGGTCGGAGAGATGCAGGGCTGACAAGGTGGCGTATGGGCGCTCACTTCGAAGTGTCGCCCTGCGGCACGCTCCCGGAAAGGTGCAGCGGGTCGTGACTGCCTTCAGACAGGACGGAAGCGCGCTTCGCGCGGAATTCTTGCCGCTGGACCGCTGGGCGGTACTTTGGGTTTGGCTCTCAGCTGCGCTGCGGCCGGGATGACGACGGGGCATTATACACGCTGCGCAAACACGCCAGTTTGGCAGGAGAACGGGAAGCTCTGGTGATCTGCGCCGGCATCACGAAATACGGATCTCGAGAGGTCCGCTCACGCCGCCGTCGAACGCGCGGCGGATGGTGGCGATGTCGAGCTTTACCATCTCCATCATGGACTGCATGGCGCGGGCGGCCTTTGCGGCGTCGGGGTCGGAGATCATGTCGAGCAGGCCGCGCGGCACGATCTGCCACGGCACGTCCCAGCGGTCGCGGATCCAGCCGCAGGCTTCCTCGCGGCCGCCATTCTCGAGGATGGCGTCCCACAGGCGGTCGACTTCCGCCTGGTCGGCGCAATCGATCTGGAAGGAGACCGCGTGGCTGTATTCGGCCTTGCGGCCGCCGTTGAGCGCGACGAAACGCTGGCCGGCCAGCGTGAACTCCACCACGAGAACGCTGCCCGTGCGGCCAGCCGGCGTATCCGTGACGTTCTTCTGCACGTGCTCGATGCGAGACCCCGGCAGCAGCGACACGTAGAATTGCGCGGCCTCCTCGCCGTCGCCGTCGTACCAGAGGCAGGGCGTGATCTTTGGGCGAGACGCAGGACTGGGCGGGGCTGGCGCTGAAGCGGCTTCGTCTTGATGGGATGCGGGGGACATCTCGGAAACTCCGCTCTGATGTGTCGCTTGGCCCGCGCAACGGCGGCGCGCGGCGGGCATGGGCACATCAGATCATATTCGAAATGGGGCGAGGAGGGGGCGGGGCCGAAGCGCTGCATGAGGCGGGCCGGCCCGCGTGGATGGGAATGACGCGGCTGGCGTGCGCCCGGCCTCTCCCAATTCGCCGCGCTTTCCCGTAAACCGTCGCGGACCGCCCGCTTCACCCCGTACCTCTTCACCCCGCACCAGCGAGCCAGCCATGCCCGGCGCCGGAACCGATCGTACCCGTCCAGCGCTCTCCGGAGGGCCGGCGGTGATCCTCGTCGAGCCGCAGCTCGGGCTGAATATCGGCATGGCGGCGCGGGCGATGGCGAATTTCGGGCTGACCGACCTGCGGCTGGTGCGCCCGCGCGAGCGGTGGCTGCACGAGAAGACGCGCGCGGCGGCGGCGGGGGCGGAGTCCATCCTGGAGGAAGCCACGATCTGGCCCAGCGTGCGCGAGGCGACGGCGGGGCTGCACTTCGTCTACGCCACCACGGCGCGCGAACGCGGGCAGGGCAAGATCGTCGTGGGCCCGGCGCAGGCGGGGCCGGCGATGCGCGCCCGCATCGAGGCGGGGCAGGGGGTGGGCGTGCTGTTCGGCCGCGAGCGCACGGGGCTCGAGAACGAGGACATCACGCTTGCCGACGAAATCCTCACCTACCCCGTCAACCCCGCCTATGCCTCGCTGAACCTGGCGCAGGCGGTGCTGATCCTCGGCTATGCCTGGCGCGAGGCGCAGGAGACGCCGCTGCCCTTCACCTTCAATCCGAAATGGCCGCCCGCGACGCGCGAGATGATGCTGAGCTTCTTCGAATTCCTGGAAGGGGAGCTCGAGGCGCGCGGCTTCTACCGGCCCGCCAACAAGCAGCCCGTCATGTCGCGCAACCTTCGCAACATGTTCCACCGGATGAGCATGTCCGAGCAGGACGTGCGGACGATGCGCGGCATGATCGTGCGGCTCATCGAAGGCCCGCGCGAGCCGCAGACGCGCAAGCGCACCGGGCCGAAGCAGACGCCCTCGGGCACGCGCTCGCAGGATCTCGTGGCGGCGGCGAAGGCGAGGCCGTCACCGCCGGCCAAGGAGGCCGCGCCGAGCAAAAACAAGTGGTCGCGCCGGGGACCGACGACAAAGGCGGCGTGAACCCGGAGGGAACGGACGAGGACGCGTCGTGAGCGCTGGTGACGTCGATATCGTCGTGATCGGCGCGGGGGCGGCCGGGATCGCGGCGGCGCGCGCGTTGCGGGAGGCCGGGCGCAGCTTTCGCGTGCTCGAGGCGCGCGCCCGCGTGGGCGGCCGGGCGTTCACCGACCATGCGGGTCCGGGCCGCATCCCGTTCGATGCGGGCGCCGCCTATGTCCACTACGCCGACCGGAACCCCTGGGTGGCGCTCGCCGGCGAACTCGGCGTGCCCTTGCAGAAGCACCGCGGCTGGGGCGGCGGGGCCGCGTTCAAGGGCGGCCAGCGCCTCGACGCGGCAGCCACGGCCGAGCGGATGGAAGCGCGCGGCGCGCTCTGGGAGATGTTCGAGAACTGGCAGGACACGGGCGCGCGCTCGCTGGGCGAACTCGTCGCGGATGCGCCGCCCTTGATCCGCGAGGCGGCCCTGCGCTTCGGGCAGCAGGCCATCGGCGAGGAGCCGGAGCGCATCGACCTCGCCGACCTCCTGTCCCTGTGGGAAGGGCCGGACTGCATCGTCCCCGGCGGCTACGGCGCGCTGGTGGAGCGGGCGGCGGAGGGGCTGCCCGTCGAACTCTCGACGCCCGTGCGCGGCATCAACTGGGACGGGCGGGGCGTGGCCGTCGAGACGCCGCGCGGGACGGTGCGGGCGGGTGCGGCCATCGTCACCGTGCCGGTCGGCGTGCTGAAGGCGGGCGCGATCGGCTTCACGCCTGCGCTCCCCGCCGCCACGCTGGACGCACTTGGGGGCATGCGCATGGGCGCGCTGAGCAAGGTGGCGCTGGCCTTCGACGGCGAGCGCTTCGGCTGGCCATCGCCCAGCGACTTCGTGCAGGCCATCGGGACGGGGCTGACCTTCGAGCTCTGGCCGTTCTCGCGGGATATCGTGCTGGCCACCATCGGCGGCGACGCGGCGCGCGCGCTGATGGCGCCGGGCGAGGACGCCGCCGTCGCAGCGACGCTGGACGTCTTCGCCGGGATCGTCGGCGGCAAGGCGCGCGCGCACTTCACCGGCGGGCGCATCGCGGCATGGATGCACGACGAATGGTCGCTCGGCTCCTATTCGGTGGTCGAGCCGGGCCGGGCGGGCGTGCGCGAGGCGCTGGCGCAGCCGGTGGGCGGACGGCTGTTCTTCGCCGGCGAGGCGACGGCAGGGCCGGGCGCGATGACCGTGGGCGGCGCGACGCTGGAAGGCCGGCGCGCGGCGGCGGCGGCAATTGCGGCCCTGTCGACGGATTAACCTGGAATGGTTACTTCGTTTTAACCCTCAAGGTGCTCACATGCGGGCTGGCCTCGCGATGGCAGGCCTCACGTGGCATGTGTCATGAGCGTCGATCTTCTCGCGGGAACGGTCTATGAGGGGGGCGCGATCCTCACCATGCGCGCGCCAACGATCCTCGTCTTCGATTCCGGCCTGGGCGGCCTCACGGTCTTCCGTGAAGTCGCGCGGCTGCGGCCCGATGCGCGCTATGTCTACGCCGCCGATGACGCGGCCTTCCCCTATGGACGGCTGGACGAGGCGGCGCTGGTGGCCCGCGTCTGCGCCGTCATGGACCGGCTGATCGACGTGCATCGCGCCCGACCTCGTCGTCATCGCGTGCAACACGGCGTCCACGCTGGTGCTGCCCGCGCTGCGGGCGCGGTTCTCGATCCCCTTCGTCGGCACGGTGCCGGCCATCAAGCCCGCCGCCGAGCAGTCGCGCACCCGCCACGTCGCGGTGCTCGCGACGCCGGGCACGGTGAAGCGCGACTATACGCAGGAGCTGATCCGATCCTTCGCGGGCGATTGCCGGGTGACTCTGGTCGGCTCCACGCGCCTCGCCGGGCTGGCCGAGTCGCATCTGCGGGGGGAGGCGGTCGACGACGCCGCCATCGCCGCCGAGATCGCGCCGTGCTTCCCGCCGGACGAGGCCCGCACCGATGTCGTGGTGCTCGGCTGCACGCATTATCCGCTGCTGCTGGACGCCTTCCGCCGCCTCGCGCCCTGGCCCGTCGCCTGGCTCGATCCCGCCCCCGCCATCGCGCGGCGGGTGGTGCAGCTCATCGGCGGGCCGCTCGCCGGGCACGAGGGCGACGAGGAGGCCGTCGCGGTCTTCACGAGCGGGCGGTGCGATCGGCCCGGCGCTGACGCGCGCGCTGGCGGGATTCGGGCTGCCGCTGACCGAAATCGAGCCGATGCCGCTCGTGGTGTGAGCGTGCTTCGTTGACAGCGGGTCTGGCGTTCTCTAAAGGGATGCGCAGCGCGGGCCTCATTGGGCCCGCGTCCCGTTTGACGCACCCGTGATGCCCGAGCGTACGCCGCGAGGGAATCTGTCGGCCCGGGAGACCGGGCAGAGGAGGGCGCGTTCCTCATTCTCTTTCGCAGAGGAACCGCGATGACAAAGCGCGCTGAATCAAAGTACAAGATCGACCGCCGCCTGGGCCAGAACATCTGGGGCCGTCCCAAGAGCCCGGTCAACCGCCGCGAATATGGCCCCGGCCAGCACGGACAGCGCCGCAAGGGCAAGATGTCCGACTTCGGCACGCAGCTGCGCGCCAAGCAGAAGCTCAAGGGCTATTACGGCAACATTTCCGAGAAGCAGTTCCGCAAGTACTACGCCGAGGCGATCCGCCTGAAGGGCGACAGCGGCGAGAACCTGATCGGCCTGCTCGAGCGCCGCCTCGACGCGGTGGTCTACCGCGGCAAGTTCGTCGCGACCCCGTTCGCCGCGCGCCAGTTCGTGAACCATGGCCATGTCAAGGTGAACGGCCGCCGCGTCAACATCGCCAGCTACCAGGTGAAGCCGGGCGACGTCGTCGAGGTGAAGGAAGCTTCCAAGCAGCTCGCCTTCGTGCTCGAGGCCAGCCAGCTCTCCGAGCGTGACGTGCCCGACTACATCGAGGTCGATCACTCCAAGATGACCGCCAAGCTCGCCCGCGTGCCCGGCCTCGCCGAGGTGCCCTACGCGGTGCAGATGGAACCGAACCTGGTCGTCGAGTTCTACTCGCGCTAATCAGGCCGCTCGCCAGACATCGGTTCTGGCAGCCGAACTCAAGTTTTGGGCAACCGCGTTCGAAATGCGGTTGCCCTTTTTGCAGGATTGCTGCATAGAACAAATCATAAACATTTATTTTGAGAGATTTGATGATTTCAAAGATTTCGAGAGTCATCCTGCTGGTTTTGATGTCCGTTGGATCAATCGTGGCGGATGCACGAGCCGAGACGGCTTGCAGCGTTGAAATCGGGGCAACGAGGGCAAGCGAATTGGTGAAGGAGTGCCTGGAGGTTTCTCCTGCGACACGCCCTCCCTGCAGTGCCCGAAATCCATGTGAAATGATCGTGTCCGAGATTCGCCGCGGTTGCGAATTCGTGGGGGCAGAAGATGCACCGCCGTTTTGTATGCAAATTCCGGCGCGTGGGGCACGAAGTACTGCTGAATAAGGAGTTCAACCGTGCGCAAGACACCTCCGTCAAACATGAACTGAATGCCGGTCAGCACCGGCGCGTGCGCGGCGCTCGAGGCCGGGATGTCCGCACGTTCGACGCCGCCGCATGCTTGATGCACCGGCTGTTTTTGACTCCCGTCTTCCGATCATTCGATTCAGCTCAGCCGCCGCCGCGAGCCATTATTTAAGAATCTCGCGTTAGAAACTGCCCATTGCATAGGGGCGTATGACATGCGCATTTTTTATTTGGCGGCTTGTTTGGCCTGCCTGGGCAGCCAGGCGTTTGCACAATCGTCCTCGGGCGTTCTCGCGCCGGACGAGTGCTCCAGCGGGGCCGCCAGCATCAACCGCTCGTCGTTAGCCTATCAGGACAAGATGGCCAGCCTGCGCTCCAACCCCCGCACCACGGCGCCGGCGAATGCGTCCAAGGCGGAGCTGGAACTGATTTTCAGGCGTTACGAGGCCACGCTTCGCGACCTCCGCGAGACGCGCACCACCTTGTTGGTGCTCTACCGTCGTCAGCTTGCACAAAACTGCCCCGGCTATTTCGCCGTAGGGCTGGATGCCACGATCGCGGAATATAATCGCCTCGCGACCATCGAGCACAGCATCCTGACGGAGCTGCGAAACGCGGCTGGCATCTGGGTCGCCGCGGGCTCCCAGGATCTGAAAACCTTCCAGTAACGAGGCGTCCGGCAGGACGGTTCATGCCCGGCCAGTTTTTCATGTCCTTGACCAGATAGCGCGCGTCAGGGCTCGCGTGGGTCAGGTCTTGCCTGCGTCAGATCCTGCCTGCGCGCGCTGAACGCGTCAGCTTCGCTCGACCTCGAGTTTTCCCCTCGGCTGGAAGAGAAGGCGGTAGGTCTTGCCCTCTTCGTCCTTGGCTTCGCACGCCACGTCGGTCCAGGCGGTCCCATCGGGCGACCATTTGACCCGGCACGAGCCGGTGACAGGTACGGCCGGCGCAGCGCCGTCCTTGGCCGATCCGTTCTTCCCCGTGCCGCTCTTCCCCGTGCCGTCCTGGCCGGTGCGCACCCTTTCGAGATCGAGCACCGTCTCCTGCGGCCCGGCGCTCCGCTCAGCTTCGGCGACGAAGGCGAGCGCCGCGCGGCCGGTGAGCCCGATCATCAGCACGGAGCGCCCGCTGCGATAGCGTACCTGGATCATGCCGGGCTGCCTGACGCACGCCGCTGCCTTGTCGGCGACGACCACCTCGATGCATCGGCCCTTGCTGACCGCGAGTTCCGTAGGCGGGTCAGCCGGTTCGGCTGCCGGCGCCTGCCCCATGGACGCCACAAGCAGGCAGGCAAGGACGGCGATCCGGTCGAGGCGCATTTTCAACTCCACAATACATTGCAACGAAACGCCAGATTCGGACGATCCAATCCAGCGTTGAGTTGCCGCGTTCCCGCTATTCACAGCGGGAATGCCTGGCATGGAGTTCAGGAAGGCGGCGGTCGGCTCGCCGGCGCCGGCTCAAGGCTTGCGTCAAGGCTTGGCTTGGGACTTGGCTATGGCCCTGGCTTAGGCCCCAAAGAACTTCGCTTGGGGCTTTCCCCAAAAGGCTTCTTCCAAGGGACCTGACCCGAAACCTGAACCGGGGCGTGGTCAGCCCCGATCTGCGCGTGCTTTTAAAGCGCGGTGGGGACCGCGAGGTCGCCCGGCTCGCCCTTGGGCCGGTCCACCGACGAGGCTCTGCCCCGTGACGAGGTAATAGACCGTCTCGGCGATGTTGGTGGCGTGGTCGCCGATGCGCTCGATGTTCTTGGCGCTGAACAGCAGATGGGTGCAGAAGCCGATATTGCGCGGGTCCTCCATCATGTAGGTCAGCAATTCGCGGAACAGCGAATTGTAGAGATTGTCGATGTCGCCGTCGTGCTGCCACACGGCGAGCGCCGCCTGCGCGTCGCGCTGGGTGTAGGCGTCGATGACCGCCTTGAACTGGCCGAGCGCCATCAGGCTCATATGGTTGAGGCCGGCCAGCAGCTTCTGCGGCGGGAACTGGCCCTCCATCGCGAGAATGCGCTTGGCGACGTTCTTCACGAGGTCGCCGACGCGCTCCAGGTCGTTGGCGATGCGGATGGTCGCGATGACGTCGCGCAGGTCCACGGCCATCGGCTGGCGCCGTGCGATGGTGAGGATCGCCTTCTCCTCCACCTCGCGCTGGAGTTGGTCCAGCCGCGGGTCGGTGGCGATGATCTGCTGGGCGAGGCGCTTGTCCTGCCGCGCTGATCGCGTCGATGGCGTCGGACTGCATCTTCTCCGCCATGCCGCCCATCTCGGCGATCATGCGCTGCAGGTCCTTCAGTTCGGCGTCGAAGGCCGTGACGATGTGATCGGTCATGATGCGCTCGCGTCGGTCATGGTATGAAGCTCTTGGCTGTCAGCCGAAGCGGCCCGTGATGTAGTCCTGCGTCGCCTGCTGGCGCGGCGCCGTGAAGATGTGCGACGTCTCGCCGAACTCGATCAGCTCGCCCAGATACATGAAGGCGGTGTAGTCCGACACGCGGGCGGCCTGCTGCATGTTGTGGGTGACGATGGCGATCGTGTAGCGGCTGCTTCAGCTCGTCGATCAGCTCCTCGACCTTGGCGGTCGAGATGGGATCGAGCGCCGAGCAGGGCTCGTCGAGCAGGATCACTTCGGGCTTCACCGCGACGCGAGCGGGCGATGCACAGGCGCTGCTGCTGGCCGCCCGACAGGCTGAGAGCCCGCACGCGTCGAGCTTGTCCTTCACCTCGTCCCACAGGGCGGCGCCGCGAAGCGCCGTCTCGACGCGGCCGTCCATCTCGCTCTTCGGCAGATCCTCGTAGAGGCGGATGCCGAAGGCGATGTTGTCGTAGATCGACATGGGGAAGGGCGTGGGCTTCTGGAACACCATGCCGATGCGTGCGCGCAGCAGGTTCAGGTCCTGGCCCGGGGCGAGGATGTTCTCGCCGTCGAGCAGCACCTCGCCCTCGGCGCGCTGCTTGGGGTAGAGGTCGTACATGCGGTTGAGCACGCGCAGCAGCGTGGACTTGCCGCAACCCGACGGGCCGATGAAGGCGGTGGCGCGCTTTTCGTAGAGCGGCAGGTTGATGTTCTTCAGGGCCTGGTTGGCGCCGTAGAAGAACTTCAGGTCCCTGATCGAGACCTTCTCGGGGAGATTGGCGGCGGCGGTCATGATTTGGTCCTCGACGGCGAGGGTGCGCGCGATGATGCTGAGCGTCAGCACAGTGAGGGTGATGAGCAGCGCGCCGGCCCAGGCCAGGTCCTGCCACTCCTTGTAGGGGCTCATCGCGAACTGGAAGATGACGACGGGCAGGCTGGCCATCGGCTCGTTCAGGTTCGCGCTGAAGAACTGGTTGTTCAGGGCGGTGAACAGCAGCGGCGCCGTCTCGCCGCTGACGCGGGCGACGGCGAGCAGCACGCCCGTGATCATGCCGGTGCGCGCGGCGGTGTAGACCACGCGGCGGATGACGAGCGAGCGCGGCATGCCGAGCGCGAAGGCGGCCTCGCGCAATTGCGCGGGCACCAGGCGCAGCATGTCCTCGGTGGTGCGCAGCACGACCGGGATGACGATGACGGCCAGCGCCAGCCGCGCCCGCGATGCCCGGAGAAGTGGCCCATCGGGCGCACCAGCACCTCGTAGATGAAGAGGCCGATGACGATGGAGGGCGCGCTGAGCAGGATGTCGTTGATGAAGCGGACCACCATGGCGAGGCGCGAGTGCTGGCCGTATTCGGCCAGGTAGGTGCCGGCCATGATCCCGAGCGGCGTCGCCGATGAAGACGCCGATGATCGTCATGATGCAGGCTGCCGACGATGGGGTTGAGCAGGCCGCCGGCGCTGCCGGGCGGCGGCGTCATCTCGCGTGAAGACGGCGACGCTGAGCCCGCTGAGGCCCTTCCAGAAGAGCGCGCCGAGGATGAGCGCGAGCATGGCGAGGCCCACCGCGGTGGCGACGAGCGACAGCGCCATCCAGATGCGGCTGACTCGTGGCGCGCCTGTGGTAGCGGGCGAGGCTTTCGCTGGTGAGCATGATCAGGAGCCCTGCTTCATCTCGAGGCGCAGCAGGAGCAGCCGCGCTGATCGCGAGGACGACGAAGGTGATGAAGAAGAGGATCAGCCCCAGCGCGATGAGCGAGGAGGTGTAGAGTCGCCGCACCGCTTCGGTGAACTCGTTGGCGATGGAGGCCGAGATCGTCGTGGCCGGAGCCAGCAGCGAGGCCGGATCTTGTGGGCGTTGCCGATGACGAAGGTCACGGCCATCGTCTCGCCCAGCGCGCGGCCGAGGCCGAGCATCATGCCGCCGATGACGCCGACGCGGGTGTAGGGAATGACGACGTTCTTCACGACCTCCCAGTGCGTGCAGCCCAGGCCGTAGGCGCTACTCCTTCAGCATGGGCGGCACCGTCTCGAACACGTCGCGCGAGATCGAGGTGATGAAGGGCAGCACCATGATGGCGAGGATCAAAGCCGCCGTGAGCATGCCGATGCCGTAGGGCGGGCCTTCGAACAGCAGGCCGATGCCGGGCACCTTGCCCAGCGTGTTCATCAGGAAGGGCTGCACGTTCTGCTGCAGGAACGGCGCGAAGAAGAACAGGCCCCAGATGCCGTAGATGATCGACGGGATGCCGGCCAGCAGCTCGATGGCGATGGCGATGGGCCGCCGGATGACCTTGGGGCAGAGCTCGGTGAGGAAGATCGCGATGCCGAGGCCGATCGGGCACGGCGATGAGCATGGCGATGACGAGGTGACGATCGTGCCGTAGATCGGCGCGGCCGCGCCGAACGCTCCTTCGACCGGGTTCCACGAGGACGAGGTGAAGAACCGAAGCCGAACTCGGAGAGCGCCGGCAGCGAGCCGTGCACCAGCGAGACGATGACGCCGCCGAGGATGACGAGCACCGCGATGGCGGCCACGCGGGTGAGCTGCTCGAACACGACATCGGAGATGCGGTAGCGCGCCAGCGCCTTGCCGCGATCGACGCCGGGCCGCGGGGGCTGGCTCGGCCCCTTGCAGGGCTAGCGTCTACCATCGGGAAATCCTCGCGGAGAGACTATGCCAGCCGGCGCCCGGCAGATTTGCGACGCAATCAATGGGCAGAATTGGGACCGGGGAGCAGCCGTTCCCCGGTCCCATTGCTTCACTCAGTTCGTGGCCGGCCAGAGGGGCTTGCCCGCAGTGTCGACGATCTGCGTCCAGGTCGCCTCGACCATCTTCACGACGGCTTCGGGCATCGGGATGTAGTCGAGGTCCTCGGCCATCTTGTCGCCCTTGGTGTAGGCCCAGTCGAAGAACTTCAGCGCGGCGGCGGCGGCGGCCGGGTCCTTCGGCTGCTTGGGGATCAGGATGAAGGTCGGCGGCCGTCATCGGCCAGACTGTCGGCGCCGGGCTGGTTGTTCAGGATCGATGCCGAAGCCGGGCTGGCTCTTCCAGTCGGCGTTCGGCGGCGGCGGCCGGAAGGTCGGCGGGATCGGGCTCCACGGTCTTGCCGGCGGCGTTGATCATGCTGGGTGTGCGACAGCTTGTTCTGCTTGGCGTAGGCGTACTCGACGTAGCCGATCGAGCCCTTCGTCTGCATCACGTTGTTGGCGACGCCCTCATTGCCCTTGGCGCCGATGCCCACCGGCCACTCGACGGCGGTGGCGGACGCCGACCTTGCTCTTCCAGTCCGTGCTGACCTTGGCGAGGTAGTCGGTGAAGTTGAACGTGGTGCCCGAGCCGTCCGACGCGGCGCACGACGAGGATCGGCTGGCTGCGGCAGCTTCACGCCGGGATTGAGCTTGGCGATGGCCGGGTCGTCCCAGGTCTTGATCTCGCCGAGGTAGATCCTGGCGAGCGTCGGGCCGTCGAGCGCGAGCTGGCCGGGGGTGATGCCGTCGAGGTTCACGACGGGCACGATGCCGCCCATGACCATCGGGAACTGGACGAGGCCGTCCTTCTCGAGCTCGCGCGCCCTTGAGCGGAGCGTCGGTCGCGCCGAAGGTCACGGTCTTGGCCTGGATCTGCTTGATGCCGCCGCCCGAGCCGATGGACTGGTAGTTGAGGCCGATATCGGTCTCCTTCTTGTAGGTGTCAGCCCACTTCGCGTAGATCGGATAGGGGAAGGTCGCGCCGGCGCCGGAGATGTCGGCGGCGGAGGCGGGCGCGGCGAAAGCGGCCGCCGCGAGACCGGCAGCCACGTAAAAAGCCTTGAGCTTCACGAGATCGTCTCCCTGTTTCATGGACCGTCGCCGTCTGCTGATCCCAGCACACTCGCGCTGATGCGAACGGCTGTCCTCACGGAGGCGTGCCGGTGGGACAGCGAGTGAGATCGCCGTCCGCTGTGATCTGCCTATGACGGCTCCATGACATCTGGATGACAGGGGCCGTTCATCCCGACGCGGGCAACATCATCTGCGACAGGCCGTCAGCGCTGCAATCGGAGGTAGAAATCGTGCCGATCTGCGACCTCAGGTCCGCCCGAACACCCGCCTGAAGATCGTGTCGACCTGCTTCAGGTGGTAGCCGAGGTCGAACTTCTCCTCGAGTTCGGCCGCGCTGAGCGCCTGGCGGAGACCTCGGGGTCGGCCTTGAGCAGGGTCAGGAAGTCGCCCTCGCCGCGCCAGACCGGCATGGCGTTGCGCTGGACGAGGCGGTAGGCGTCCTCGCGCGACACGCCCTTCTGCGTCAGCGCCAGCAGCACGCGCTGGGAATGGACGAGGCCGCCGAGCCGGTCGAGGTTCTTCTGCATGTTCTCGGGATAGACCAGCAGCTTGTCGATGACGCCCGCGAGGCGGGCCAGCGCGAAGTCGAGCGTCACGGTGGCGTCCGGGCCGATCATGCGCTCGACGGAGGAGTGCGAGATGTCGCGCTCGTGCCAGAGCGCGACGTTCTCCATGGCGGGCATGGCGTAGGCGCGGACCATGCGGGCGAGGCCGGTGAGGTTCTCGGTCAGCACCGGGTTGCGCTTGTGCGGCATGGCCGAGGAGCCCTTCTGGCCCTCCGAGAAGAACTCCTCGGCCTCCAGCACCTCGGTGCGCTGCAGATGGCGGATCTCGGTGGCGAGGCGCTCGATGGAGGAGGCGACGACGCCGAGCGTGGCGAAGTACATGGCGTGCCGGTCGCGCGGGATCACCTGCGTGGAGACCGGCTCGGGCTTCAGGCCCAAGGCCGCTGGCGACATGCTCCTCGACGCGCGGGTCGATGTTGGCGAAGGTGCCGACCGCGCCGGAGATGGCGCAGGTGGCGACCTCCTCGCGCGCCGCGACGAGGCGCGCGCGGCAGCGGGCGAACTCGGCATAGGCCAGCGCCAGCTTGACGCCGAAGGTCGTCGGCTCGGCGTGGATGCCGTGCGAGCGGCCGATGGTCGGCGTCATCTTGTGCTCGAAGGCGCGGCGCTTCAGCGCGGCGAGCAGGGCGTCGATGTCCGCGAGCAGCAGGTCGGTGGCGCGCACGAGCTGCACGCTGAGGCAGGTGTCGAGCACGTCCGACGAGGTCATGCCCTGGTGGACGAAGCGCGCGTCGGGGCCGACGAACTCGGCGAGGTGGGTGAGGAAGGCGATGACGTCGTGCTTCATCTCGCGCTCGATCGCGTCGATGCGCTCGACGTCGAACTTCGCCGCGCCGCCCTTCTCCCAGATGGTCCGGGCCGCCTCCTTCGGGATGACGCCGAGCTCGGCCAGCGCGTCGCAGGCATGCGCCTCGATCTCGAACCAGATGCGGAACTTGGTCTCGGGCGACCAGATGGCGACCATCTCGGGGCGGCTATAGCGCGGGATCATGCTGGTGCGTCCTTTCTGATCGATGGGGCAGCCCGACGGGCGGCTGCCTCAGGGCGTGCCGCTCACGGCGTTCCTGATGGCGGCGATATTGGCCTTGTAGGCGGCGGGCGTGCCGCCCTTGAACACGGCCGAGCCCGCGACCAGCACGTTGGCGCCGGCCCCGGTCGACCAGCGGCGCGGTCTCGGGCGTCATGCCGCCGTCGATCTCGATGTCGATGGGCGCGGTCCGCCGACCATCGCCTTCACCCGCGCGCACCTTGTCGACCACCTCGGGGATGAAGGCCTGCCCGCCGAAGCCCGGGTTGACCGTCATCAGCAGGATCAGGTCGACGCGGTCGAGCACGTATTCGAGCGCGCTGACCGGCGTGCCGGGATTGATGACGACGCCGGCCTTCTTGCCGAGCGCGCGGATGGCCTGGAGCGTGCGGTGCAGATGCGGGCCGGCCTCGGCATGGACGGTGATGATGTCGGCCGCCGGCCTTGGCGAAGGCCTCGAGATAGGGATCGACCGGCGCGATCATCAGATGGACGTCGAAGACCTTGGTCGAGTGCGGCCGCATGCGCCCTGATCACGTCCGGGCCGAAGGTGATGTTCGGCACGAAATGGCCGTCCATCACGTCGAGATGGATCCAGTCCGCGCCCGCGGCGTCGACGGCGCGGACCTCCTCGCCCAGCCGCGCGAAATCGCTGGCCAGGATGGAGGGGGCGATGATCAGCGGCCGTTCAGCCGGTTCGGATGTCATGCTCATGGGGGGCGGGTATCACTCCCGGCCCCACGAAGCAACGCCGCCCATGCGTCATCCACCGTCGCGCATGGGTCTCAGGCCGGGATTGGACCCCGGCAAGGCAGCATCAGGCCGCGACGCTGGTGTCCGCGGTCTTGAGCAGGCCCATCAGCAGGCCCGACGGCGCGCGGCCATAGGCGTTGACGGCGTTGTTGAGATCGGCCTGGCTGACGCCGCCGGCCGGCTGCGTCGCGCCGGTCGAGGCGGCCGCCGTCGTGTCGCCGGTCGCCGGAGTGGCGGCGGGATCCTCGCCCGGCAGCGGCATGGGCTTGTGACCCTTGCCGTGGCGGCTGCGCAGCGCCTCGGTGAGTTCATCCCTGGAGATGCTGCCGTCCTTGTTCGTGTCGAGCTGGGCCAGGAGCTTGTCGGCGAAGCTCTGGGCCTTGCTGGCGGCTTCCTCGGCGCCCTCGGTCTTCTTGCCGGAGGCATCGAGCTTGCTGAGCGCGGCGGTGAGTTCGTCCTTGCTGATCGTAGCGTCGCCGTCCGTGTTCAGCTTCTGGAACAGGCGCGAACCGGCCTGTTCCTGGGCCTGCAGAATGCTCGCCATTGTCGAGGCGTCGGCCGGAGGAGGAGGGGGCGGGGGCAGGGCTGAAACGTCCTGACCGGCAGAATTTGCCGACTTGGCGCCCTTGACCGGCATGTCCTGCCCGTCGGCGCCGAAACTCGCGATTTTGTCCAAAGCTGTCGCCTGGGACGTCTTTTCGCTGCTTCTGCTGTGCTGAAGGGCCTTCAGGAGGCCTGTTGCGGCCGAAATCCCCAACATTCCGAGTGCTGCTACCATGGCGCGACGTGCTCCGCGAACAATCCTGGGAGGGCCAAGACGGCCCGCTTGCAGGTACTGTCGCAAGGAGCCTGCCAACGGGCGCAAGGAGCCTGCCAACGCGGGTCAGGCTGCCTCGACCGCCTCCCTGCGCAGGATCAGCCTCGCGAGCGGCCCCATGACGAGCGGTGCGAAATAGATGGGGAACTGCAGGAGCGCGAAGAACAGGTAGGTGTTGGGCGGGCAGGCCGCGCCCATCACGCCCACGAGAAGCCCGGTATTGCGCATGCCGGTGCCGAGCCCCAGCACGAAGGCCTCGCCACGGCTGAACGTGCGCAGGGCCAGCATCGCGGCGGCGATGCCCACCAGTGCCAGGCCCGAGCCGATGGCGAGGTACAGCACGGTGCGCAGCGGGTTCTCGAGGGTTTGGGGAATGACCCCGTCCATCGCCGCAATGGCGAAGAAGAAGTAGATGAGCACGAACAGTCCATCGAGCTCATGCCGGCGCGCGGCGATGCGGGCGGGGCCGGCGATCTTGCGCAGGACGAGGCAGGCGAAGCCCGCGCCGCCCAGCAGCGCGAGCAGGCGCAGGCCCAGCACGACGGGATCGATGCGGCACGGCGTCGCCCGCGACGAAACTCGCCAGCGAGGGCGCGACGAAGGGCGTCAGGATCAGCGAAATCACCAGGAAGGCGATGCACAGGCTGTTGTCGAGGCCCAGCAGCGCCGCATAGGCGGGGACGCCCATCAGCGGCGGCGCGGCCGCGATGAGCGCGATGCCGAGCAGCAGGCCGGGCTCGATCGAATCCCGGCCGATGACGGCGAGCGCCAGCCCGATCAGCACGGGCATGCACAGCGTGATCCAGGCCACCGCGACGGCGAGCTTGCCGGGCTGCCGCAGCACGCGCCGGACGCCGGCGAAGTCGGCCCGCGCGAAGGTGAGCGTCACGAACAGGAAGATCGAATAGGGCAGGAACGGCCGGAAGCTCGACGCCAGCCAGGGCAGCGACAGCCCCATGAACATCGAGATGGCGAAACCCGCCGCGCCGCGCTTGCCCAGCCAGGCCAGCACACGGGGAATGAATGAAAAAACCGAGGACATGAAGGGGGTAAATTCCAGGCTTCAGCAAAACAGGCCCGAACAAGGCCGATCCGCACGGTCCCTGGTCGTTCAAGAGCATGCCGCGTTTCAACGGAAACACAGCATGCTCTTCTTTTCATATGGTCGCATGCTGTTCCCGAAAAGCCGGGTTCCACCTTTTCGCAGCATGCTCAAGGCGCGTGACGGCAGGGCCGCGCGTCCTTATGGTCAGGCTTTGCACTCGATCATGGGACGACGGAATTCGCAATGCAGCGCGATGTAGTGGTGTTGGGCGCAGGGATCGTCGGGCTGGCTACGGCCCTCAAGATCCAGGAGAAGGGCCGGTCGGTCGCGCTCGTCGACAGGCAGTGTGCCGGGCGAGGGGACGAGCTTCGGCAATGCCGGAATTCTCGAGCGCGCCTCCGATCTATCCCTATGCATTTCCGCGCCGCTGGCGCGATCTCGCTCAAATACGCGCTGAACAACACGCCCGAGGCGTATTACCACCTGTCGGCGTCCTGCCGAAGATCGCGCCGTTCTGTTCCGCTACTGGCGGCCTCGTCCCCCGCAGGCCACGCGGCAGCCATGCGCGCATCGCTGCCGCTCATCGAGCGCTGCGTCGCGCGAGCATGAGCCGCTGGTCGACGCCGCGGGCGCGAACGACCTGCTCCGCCGCAATGGCTGGCTCAAGCTGTTCCGTTCGGCCGAAAAGCTCGAGGCCTCCATCGAGGAAGCGCGACAGCTCGAGCCCTTCGGCCTCAAGGTGGAGATCCTCGACGACGCCGGCATCCGCGCCATCGCGAGCCGCACATCAGCGAGGGCGTGCGCGGCGGCATCCACTTCAAGGACCCCGTCAACATCACCGATCCCGGCGCGTTGTCGCGGGCCTACCTGCATCTCTTCGAGCAGCGCGGCGGAGCGTTCCTGGCCGGCGATGCGCGGACGCTGTGCGCAGGGCGACGGGCATGGACGGTCGAAGACGCGAGCACGGGCGTGCTGACCGCCGGCGACGTCGTGGTCGCGCTGGGGCCCTGGGCGGACACCGTCTTCGAGCCGCTCGGCTACGAGCTGCCGCTGGCGGTGAAGCGCGGCTACCACATGCATTACCGGCCGGCCGGGCAACGCGGTGCTCAACCACACCGTGCTCGACGCCGAGAACGGCTATGTGCTGGCGCCGATGGCGCGCGGCATCCGCCTGACGACCGGCGCCGAGTTCGCCGATCGCGACGCGCCGCCGACGCCCGTGCAGATCGGCGCGGACCGAGCCGCATGCCCGCAGGCTGTTTCCGCTGGACGGGCAGCTCGATCCCAAGCCCTGGATGGGCAGCCGCCCCTGCACGCCCGACATGCTGCCGATCATCGGCCCCGCGCCCACGCCACAAGGGCCTGTGGTTCGCATTCGGCCACGCGCATCACGGGCTGACGCTGTCGGCGGTGACGGGACGGCTGCTGGCCGAGATGATCACGGGCGAGGAGCCCTTCACCGATCCCGACGCCCTACCGGTGGATCGCTTCGGTTCCTGATCAGCATCGTCTTTTGCAACCGGACACCACTTGGCGGGACGAGCCCTAGGGCGAGACCATGATGCGGCCGAAGCGGTCCTTCCACGCGGGCAGGGCGCCGGGGAAGGGCAAGGCGCGCGCCTCGAAGACGCCGCGGGCGATGGCGCGGGCCAGGCATCGGCGGCGGCGACCGCGATCTCGTTCAGCGCCATGGCGGTCGGCCAGCGGGCCGCACGCCGGTTCGCGGCGGCGAAGACGATGTCGCCGTCGAGCGGCGTGTGGGCCGGGCGCAGATCGCCCGCGCGAGGCCGTCATGCGCGGCCGAGGCGACGCGCTTGCGCTGCGCCTTGGTGAGGAGCGCATCGGTGGCCACGATCGCGATGGTCGTGCTCTGCCGCGGCCCGCCCTTGAGCCGGGGCTCGAGCGCGTCCGCTGGGCAGCGCGTAGGGCCAGCCGAGCCCGCCGAACTCGCCGTCCCGCTCGTAGGGCGCGGCCCAGAAATGCGGGCCGTCGCCCATCAGCGACGGAGCCCACGGCGTTGACGGCGACGATGGCGCCCACGGTGTAGCCGGCGGCGTCACCGTGCTGGCGGAGCCGAGCCCGCCCTTCAGCGTCGCGGTGGTCGCGCCGTAGCCCGCGCCCGCCGTGCCGAGCGCGAAGCGACGATGCCGCGGCCTCGCAGGCCGCCGCGCCGAGATCGAAATAGGGCGGCTTGCGGCCCCAGGCCTTGTCGCCGCCGTTGAGCAGGTCGAACAGGATCGCCTGCGGCACGATGGGGACGGTGACGTCGCGGATGCGGAAGCCGCGTCCCTGCTCGGCCAGCACGGCCATGCACGCCGCCGGCGGCATCGAGGCCGAACGCCGAGCCGCCGGAGAGCACGATCGCGTCGACCCCCTCGACCGTCATCTCGGGTTCGAGCAGCGCGGTGTCGCGGACGCCCGGGCCGCCGCCGAGGATCGAGACGCGCCGCGACGGCGGGCCGCTCGAACAGCGACGACGGTGACGCCGGTGGCGCGCGATGGGTCGTCGGCATTGCCGACGAGAAGGCCGGGGACGTCGGTGATCAGGTTGAGCATGGGCGGAGTGTGGGGGAGGGTGGCCGGGCGGGCAAGCGCGACTTCGGCTCATTTCGAATGCCGATGCCTCGCAGGTTGAGGACCGCAGTTCATGCCCGGCAGGTTCTTGGCCGGCAGGCTCATGCCCGTGGTTCAGGCCAGCGGGCACTTCGCCGCGCACGCAGGCGTGACCGCCGCAAACGACCTCGTGACCCCACGAGCCTTGGAACCCCAGGCCGGACCGGCTACAAGCAGCCGATGAGCGACGTCTCCCTCCCCGCCGCGGTTTTCGCGGGCATGCTGAGCTTCCTCAGCCCCTGCGTGCTGCCGCTGGTGCCGCCCTATCTGTGCTTCCTCGCGGGAACGACCATCGAGGAGTTCGCGGAAGGAGGCGAGCGGCGGGCGAAGCGCGACATCATGCTCGTGGCCGTGCTGTTCGTGCTGGGCTTTTCGACCGTCTTCGTGCTGCTCGGCGCGACGGCCTCCGTGCTGGGGCAGGTCGATCCGGCAGTACCTGGACATGCTCTCGCTCGCTGGCAGGCGCCGCCATCATCATGATGGGGCTGCACTTCCTCGGCGTGTTCCGGCTGCGCGTTCCTCTACCGCGAGGCGCGGATCAGCGTGGAGAAGCCGGTCGGGCTGTGGGGCGCCTATGTCATGGGGCTCGCCTTCGCCTTCGGCTGGACGCCCTGCATCGGGCCGATCCTGGCCGCGATCCTGGCCGTGGCGGGCTCGGAGGAAACGGCGTGCGCGGGGCGCCATGCTGCTGGCCGCCTATTCCGCCGGGCTCGGCATTCCGTTCCTGCTCGCGGCGCTGGCGCTGGAGCCGTTCACCGGCTTCATGCGGCGCTTCCGCAGCCGCATGGGCCATGTCGAGAAGACGATGGGCGCGCTGCTGGTCGTCACCGGCGTCGCCTTCCTGACCGGCTGCTTCACGCAGCTGTCGTTCTGGCTGCTGGAGACGTTCCCCGTGCTCGGCCGGCTCGGCTGAAGCACCGTCCGTCGGGCGTCTGGGCTTCGGACAAAGATTGCTGATCGAGAAGCTGGAGCCGACGGCCTGATCCTGTCAGGCGGCTTGCGCTCGAGCACCGTCGCAGGATCCAGGCGAAAAGTTGCTCGAACACGAGCGGACGACCTGCGCTATCGCGTCGTCCGCTCCCGGCAGCGCGGGCAATCACCGCGCCAGAACAGAGCACCGCCTGAGGTGGATCAGCGCTTGAGAGATCCCGTCGCGACTGCGTCGAGAGGGCGGTTCGTGAACGAGATCAGCTTGCCATCCTGGACGGTAACCTGAACGCGCTGCCTGCCGTCCTGGAACTCGAAGACCTCCGTCGTGCGGCCGAGCATTGCGAAGCGACGAGAGCTTGCGCGCCCGCGCAGCCGATCGTCTCGGCGGAGCGCTCGTAGGTGAACGCCCTTGCTCAGCCACGTCTGCCGCCGGGCGGGAATGGAACAGGTGCCGCCAGCTTGCGCAAACGCGGAAGTCCCGGCGACGGAAAGCAGAAGGCAATGCTTTGGTTAATGCAATGACCTGAAGAACGCATAACGCTACTCATTTCGTCCGATCAATATAAGTAGCATTTCATTAAGTATTCGGTTGCGCAATACGCTTTTTGGTTGCAGTTGCGTTGCAACGACATTAACCACAACTCACGCGCTTTCGCGCCGCCGCCGGCCGGTGCGGGAGCGGGCTCCGCCGGCCTTGGCCGCGCGATCGGCCCGAGGCTGGCCTCGACCGCCTCGAAGGTGGGGCGCTGGCGCGTGACGCCGGCGTCGATCGCCTTGCGCATGGCCGCGATGTGCGCGGGCGAGGTGCCGCAGCAGCCGCCGATGATGCGGGCGCCGGAGGCGCGCGCCAGGCGGGCATACTCCGCCATCAGCTCCGGCGTGCCGCCATAGTGCACCTTGTCGCCGACCCAGTGTGGGAATGCCGCAATTGCCCTTGGCGACGAAGACGTCGTCGGGCGCGGCGGCGCTCATGGCCAGGATGGACGCGACGAGATCGCCGGGGCCGATGCCGCAATTCGCGCCGATAGGCGACGGGCTGGCGTCCGGCAGGCGCGCGGCGAGCTCGGCCAGCGCCTCGGGCGTGAGGCCCATCATGGTGCGCCCGGCCGTGTCGAAGCTCGCCGTGAAGACGTAGGGCAGGCCCGGCGGCGATGGCGCCGCGCGCGGCCGCCTCGAGCTCCTCGGCGGCGGACATGGTCTCGATCCAGGCGACGTCGGCGCCGCCTTCGGCGAGGCCGCGCGCCTGCTCGGTGAAGGCGGCGACGGCGGCGTCCATGGTCAGCGCGCCGAGCGGCGCGAAGAGCTCGCCGGTCGGGCCCATCGAGCCCGCGACGACGACGTCGCGGCCGCTCTCGTCCGCCACCTTGCGCGCGATCGAGGCGGCGATGCGGTTCAGCTCGCGCGTGCGCGTCCTCGCAGCCCGTGCAGCTTCAGGCGGAAGCGCGTCGGCGCCGAAGCTGTTGGTGAGCACGATGTCCGAGCCCGCCTCGACGAAGCGGCGATGCAGGTCCGCCACCTTCTCGGGATGCTCCAGCAGCCAGGCCTCCGGCGGCTCGCCCGAAGCAAGGCCCATGTCGAAGTAGTTGGTGCCGGTCGCGCCGTCGGCCAGGAGAACGCGGCGCTTCGGCGAGCAGCCGGGCAGTCAGTCGGTCACGACACCGGAGACCTCGCGTCGATTGTGCGACGTGCAGCGTGTCAGAACGGATCGCGGACTGAATATGCGACCACGAGCGTCTCGTTTGTCAAAACGGACGATCGTGGTCGGGAATGCGAAACGGCTCATGCAAGGACCGCGCCGATCTCCGAAGCGCGATCGCGCCGCGAACAAAAAAAGGGCGCCCGAGAGGCGCCCTTTCCAAGTCTCCGCTGAAGGCGGAGGCTTACTGTTCTCGACGTAGGTGATCTTGCCGCCGCCGTCCTTCTTCCACATGTACATCGTGTAGTCGGGACGGGTGATGTCACCCTTCTTGTCGAAGGCGATGTCGCCGATCACGGTCTTGAAGGGCTTGCCGGACTTCATGGCCTCGGCGATCTTCTTGGGGTCGAGCGACTTGGCCTGCTCGGCCGCCTGCCGCGAGGATCTGCACGGCGGCGTAGCTGTAGAGCGTGTAGGCCTCGGGGTTGAACTTCTTGGCCTCGAACTTCTCGACGACGGCCTTGGCCTCCGGGCGCTTGCGCGGGTCCGGCGGGAAGGTCATCAGCGTGCCTTCGACGCCCGGGCCGCCGATGGTGGCGAACTCGTCGGAGGTGATGCCGTCGCCCGACATCATCACGGCCTTGACGCCCTGGTCGCGCATCTGGCGCACGATCAGGCCGCCTTCGGTGTGCAGGCCGCCCCAGTAGACGACGTCGGCGCCGGAGGTCTTGATCTTCGAGACGAGGGCCGAATAGTCCTTCTCGCCGGTGTTGACGCCTTCGTAGAGGACTTCCTTCACGCCCTTGGCGTTCATCGCCTTCTTGGTCTCGTCGGCGAGGCCCTGGCCGTAGGTCGTCTTGTCGTGGACGACGGCGATCTTCTTGCCCTTGAGCTTCTTGGCGATGTACTCGGCCGCGACCGCGCCCTGCTGGTCGTCACGGCCGCAGGTGCGGAACACGTTCCACATGCCGCGTCTCGGTGATCTTCGGGTTGGTGGCCGAAGGCGTGACCATCAGGATGCCGTTCTCCTGGTAGACGTCGGAGGCCGGGATGGTGACGCCGGAGTTGAAGTGGCCGACCACGAACTTGACGCCGTCGCCGACGAACTTGTTGGCGACCGACACGCCCTGCTTGGGGTCCGAGACGTCGTCGCCGACGGACACGGTGATCTTCTGGCCGAGGATGCCGCCCTTGGCGTTGATGTCCTCGACGGCCTGCTCGACGCCGTTCTTCAGCTGCGCGCCGAAGGCCGCGTTCGGGCCGGTGATCGGCCCGGCGACGCCGAGCTTGATCTGCGCATGGGCGACGCCCGACAGGGCAATGACCGCGCCGAGCGCGATGCCGGTCAACAGCAGTTTCTTCATCAGATTCCCCTCTTGAGTAGGATCCCCGGTGTTGAGTAACGCAACCACCGGTTGCGTGCATATTTACTGCATTTTAAGCGTGAGTCACTCTAAATTGCGACACGTCCACGCGACGCCAAACCGCGCAATTCATGCAGTAAATATAGCCGTTTCAAACGGTTGGTCGGGTTTCTCTGAGCAGACTGGATGCTCTGGACCGCGGGCCTGCGCTGGACGGCGGCGGACGGCATTGAACTGTGGCGATTCTTTTCCCGTGCGAGTCTCGAAAAGCAGAGCTTGACCGTGGATTTCGGCCGTTTTCAGGTCGTCCGTCGGGTCCGGATCATTGCGCTCCGCGACAGTCTTACCCGAAACAGCTGAAGTTACGCTTAAGCGCGTTGTATGTCGCCGATTGCCGGCGCTCTTCGCGCCAGGAGAACGGCCCCGTCCTCTCGTAGAGCCAGCGGTACTGCGTCGTCATCTGCTGGGTGCGCTTGTAGCGGAAGCCGAGGCTGCCGGCGACGAGCAGGATCGACGGTGTCGACCATGTAGTACTGCAGGGTGCGAGCAGGTGCCCTCGAACAGCGCGAAGTGGATGAAGCGCACCGCCAAGCCAGCACCAGCATGTAGGGGACGACCTGCCAGGCGGGCCGCCAGGTCTGGGCGATGGACTTGCCGGACGCCCAGGCCGCCGAGCCGCCCATGACGACGGTGACCAGCAGGAACAGCCAGATCGACTGTTCTTCGTAGAGGATGCCCTGCATGGCGTCGCGCCCGTCCGGCGGTCAGTGGTGGCCGCCCTCGAGATAGGCGGCGCGCACCTGCGGGTCGGCGAGCAGCTGCCTTGCCCGTGCCGGACATGGTGATGAGCCCGTTGACCATCACGTAGCCGCGATGGGCGAGCTTCAGCGCGTGGTAGGCGTTCTGCTCGACGAGGAAGACGGTCAGGCCCTCCGTGCGGTTGAGCTCGCGGATGGCGTCGAAGATCTGCTTGACGATCAGCGGCGCGAGGCCGAGCGAGGGCTCGTCGAGCAGCAGCAGGCGCGGGCGCGCCATCAGCGCGCGGGCGATGGCCAGCATCTGCTGCTCGCCGCCCGAGAGCGTGCCGCCGCGCTGGCCGATGCGCTCCTTCAGGCGCGGGAACAGCGTGAACATGCGCTCCAGGTCCTCGTCGAAATGGGCGAAGTCGTTGATCGAGGCGCCCATCTGCAGGTTCTCGTAGACGGTCATGCGCGGGAAGACGCGCCGGCCCTCCGGCGACTGCGAGATGCGCAGGCGCGCGATCTCGTGCGTCGGCATCTGCGTGATGTCGTGCCCGTCGATAGATGATCGCTGCCCTCGCGGGCCCGCGGGATTGCCGAAGATCGTCATCATCAGCGTCGACTTGCCGGCGCCGTTGGCGCCGATCAGCGTGACGATCTCGCCCTGGTGCACGTCGATGTCGACGCCCTTCAGCGCGATGATGTTGCCGTAGATAGGTCTTCACGCCGCGAACGGCGAGCAGCGGCTGGCCGGCCGGCGCGGCGGTCGCGGCGGTCGGCGCGTCGACGTGGCGCTCATGGCCGTGCCTCCGCCTCGACCTCCTCGGCCACCGTCTCGACCTCGGCCTCGACCTCCTCGACCTCCTCGTCCTCGACGCCGAGATAGGCGGCGATGACCTTGGGATCGTTCTGGATCTCGCTGGGCGTGCCGTCGGCGATCTTGGTGCCGTAGTCGAGCACGACGACGTGGTCGGAGATCTGCATCACCACGGACATGTCGTGCTCGATCAGCAGGATGGAGGTGCCGTGGTCGTTGCGGATGGAGCGCAGCAGCGTCGTTGAGCTCCAGGCTCTCCTTGCGGGTTGAGGCCGGCGGCCGGCTCGTCGAGGCAGAGCAGCACCGGGTCGGTGCACATGGCGCGGGCGATCTCCAGCCGGCGCTGGGCGCCGTAGGGCAGGTCGCCGGCCGCATCGTCGGCGCGGTCGATCGAGGCCGATCCTCTCGAGCCAGTACTTGGCGCGTCTCGATCGGCCTGCGCCTCGCGCTCGCGGTAGCCGCCGATGCCGAGCACGCCGAGGAAGGTCATGCCGGAGGCGAGCATCAGCGGGTTGTGCTGGGCGACCAGCAGGTTCTCCAGCACCGTCATGCCCTGGAACAGGCGGATGTTCTGGAAGGTGCGGGCGACCTTGGCCTTGCCAGTTGATCCGGAAGTCCGGCAGGCGCTCCAGCAGGCAGCGCCGATCCGTCCGGGTGCGTCAGCGTGATCATGCCCTCGGTCGGCTTGTAGAAGCCGGTGATGCAGTTGAACACGGTGGTCTTGCCGGCGCCGTTGGGGCCGATCAGCGCGGTGATGTCGCCGCGGCGCGCCTCGAAGGAGAGGTCGTTGATCGGCGACCAGGCCGCCGAAGCGCATGGTCAGGTGCTCGACCTGGAGCAGGACGGGGGCAGGTCGGAGGCGCTCATCAGCCGTGGCCCTCCTTCACGAGCGACCCGAGACACGGCTGGCTCTCCTTGAGGAAGGCGGTGGGCTCGCGCGTCGAGATGAGGCCGCGCGGCTTCCACAGCATGATCAGCACCATGGCGAGGCCGAACAGCAGCATGCGGTACTGCGGTGGGGTCGAAGTTCTCGCCGAAGATCTGCTTCAGGAAGTCGAGTTCGCGCAGGATCTCGAAGCCGCCGACCAGCGCGATGGAGGCGATGACGACGCCGACGCAGGCTGCCCGTGCCGCCGAGCACGACGATGGCGAGCACCTGGGCGGATTCGATGAAGGTGAAGCTCTCCGGGCGAGATGAAGCCCTGCCGCGCGGCGAAGAAGCAGCCGGCGAAGCCGCCGAACATGGCGCCGAGCGCGAAGGCGCGTGAGCTTGGTGTTGGTGGTGTTGATGCCGAGCGAGCGGCAGGCGATCTCGTCCTCGCGCAGCGCCTCCCAGGCGCGGCCGACCGGCAGCCGGCGCAGGCGCACGGTGACGAAGGCCGTCAGCAGCGCCAGGCACAGGATGACGTAGTAGAGGAAGATCGTGCGGTAGATCGGGCTGAACTCCAGCCCGAACACGGCCGCGAAGCCCTGTGTCCGACGCATTGAACGGGATGCCGAAGAAGCTCGGGCGCGGGATCGACGAGATGCCGGCATAGCCGTTGGAGAAGTCGACCCAGTTGATCAGCACGAGGCGGATGATCTCGCCGAAGGCCAGCGTCACGATGGCGAGGTAGTCGCCGCGCAGCCGCAGCACCGGGAAGCCGAGCAGGATGCCCCAGAGCGCCGCGAGCAGGCCGGAGATCGGCAGGCAGATCCAGAACGCCCAGACGCCCAGCGCCGGGAAGGTCTCCGGGATCACCTTGGTGGCGAGCAGCGCGTAGGAGTAGGCGCCGACCGCGTAGAAGGCGACGTAGCCGAGGTCGAGCAGGCCGGCGAGGCCGACGACGATGTTCAGGCCCCAGCCCAGCATGATGTAGATGAGGATCTGGATGCCGAAATTGTCGATCCACTTGATCGACCCGCCCGGTGCCGACCATGGCCAGCATGCCATGATCGGGTAGACCGCGAGGAAGCCGAGCGCGGCGGGCGCGACGAAGGGCCGGATGGCCGCGAAGCGCGGCGGCGCGCCGGCTGGAGCGGCCACCTTGGCGGGCGCTGTCTCGACCCGGCGCTCCCAGCCGACGCCCGCGCCGATCAGCACGATGCCGACGGTGAAGACCGTCGCGGCGAAGCTGTCGAAGCTGACAGTCCGACCGCGCGCGCCAGCCCGCCGAGCAGGGTCAGGCTGCCGAAGACGATCAGGAACCTGGCGAGGTTGCTCGCGAAGAGCATCTGGACGAAGCCGGGCGATGAACACCGCCGACGCAGGCGACGAACACCAGGACCAGCGCGGCGCGAGCACCAGCTCGTTCGCCATGTTCTGCTCGGTCCGCAGCGCCACGATCGGGAAGGACAGGCCGAGCATGACGAGCGCGGCGAAGCCGGCTTCGCGGATGGCCTTGCGCCATCCTGGTCGCTGTCGGCGGGTTCGGCGAGGCGCGGCGGTTTGGGCTGCGACGGTCATCGGCTCAGACCTTCTCGACTTCCGGCCGGCCGAGAATGCCGGTCGGCAGGAAGATCAGCGTGATGGCGAGGATCGAGAAGGCCGCGACATCCTTGTAGTCGATGGTGAAATAGGCCGACCACATGGTCTCGATCAGGCCGATCAGCAGGCCGCCGAGCACCGCGCCGGGCAGCGAGCCGATGCCGCCGAGCACCGCGGCGGTGAACGCCTTCACGCCGGGCACGAAGCCGTCGGAGAAGTTCACGACGCCATAGTACATCAGGTACATCACGCCCGCGACGGCGGCGAGCGCGGCGCCGATGACGAAGGTCATGCGAGATCGTGCGGTCGACGTCGATGCCGAGCAGCGCGGCCATCTTGCGGTCCTGCTCGCAGGCGCGCTGGGCGCGGCCGAGCGGCGTCTTCTGCACCAGCCACCAGAACACGACGAGCAGCACCGACCGTCACGATCATGATGACGATCTGCTTGTAGGCGAGCACGACCGTGGTCGAGCCGCTCGCCCATCAGGATGAAGTTGCCCTGGATCATCGGGCGGCAGCGGCTTGTTGCGCGGGCCCTGCAGGACCTGGACGAAGTTGGCGAGGAAGATCGACATGCCGATCGCGGAGATCAGCGGCGCGAGGCGGAACGAGCCGCGCAGCGGGCGGTAGGCGACGCGCTCGATGGTCCAGTTCCACAGGCCGGTGAGGACCATGCCGATGACCAGCACCATGAGCAGCGACGGGATCGACGGCGAGGCCGAGCCAGGCGGTGAGGATCATGAACAGGATCAGGGCGATGAAGCCGCCGACCATGAACACGTCGCCATGGGCGAAGTTCACCATGCCGATGATGCCGAAGACCATCGTGTAGCCGATCGCGATCAGGCCGTAGATCGACCCCAGCGTCAGCCCGTTGATGAGCTGCTGGAGAAATACTTCCATTGGCTCTGAAACTCCCCTCTACGCCGCCGCGCGCGCCCTCGGCGATTTTTCCCTCGTTGCGCCGTGCACGGTGACTTGCGAAGCAAGCCCCGTGCCCAGCGTGAGCGCGTCGGAGATGCAGTCTTATCAAGCTGTCGAAATTGCCACAACTTTCGGCAGCCGTCACATTTCCGACAAAAAGCGGAACTTGTCGCAAAACGACAGTTTGACGACGGAAAATTCCGATTTGGACGCTCGCGAAAGGGACTGTCCGCGGATCCTGCGACAATCCACAGCTCTGCACGCCCGACATTCCTGCCATCCGGCGTTCGAGACGAGGCTTTGCAAGCTTGGCCTCGAGCATGTCACGCCGGGGCACCCGCCGAATGGAGCTCAGCCGCGGTCCTTCACCTGGAAGCCGTGGGCGAGGGGATCGCGGTCGTCGATGAAGATCGTGTTGTAGCCCGGTCATGCGCGCCCAGCCCTCGATCGAGGGGATGATGGCGTCGTAGGCCGCCGACCTTCGCGGCGCGCTCGACGCGGCCCCGGAACAGCGTGCCGATGATGCATCTCGTGGACGAAGTCGTCGCCCACCTTCAGCCTGCCATGCGCCGCCCACTGCGCCATGCGCGCCGAGGTGCCGGTGCCGCAGGGCGAGCGGTCGATGGCCTTGTCGCCGTAGAACACGGCGTTGCGGGCGTGCGCCTCCGGCTGCGTCGGCGTGCCCGTCCACAGCACGTGGGACAGGCCGCTGATGGCCGGGTTCTCGGGATGGACGAAGTCGTACTTCTCGCGGAACGCCGCGCGCACCCTCGGGCTCCAGCGCTGGATGTCGGAGGGATCGACATGCTCCAGGCCGGGGAAGTTCTTCTGCGGCTCGACGATGGCGTAGAAATTGCCGCCATAGGCGACGTCGACGACGAGTTCGCCCAGGCCCTCCACCTCGGCCGTGATGCTCGCGCGGCGTGGAGGTAGGACGCGACGTTGGTGATGCGCACGCTCTCGACGTAGGGCCCGTTCTGGACGTAGCGGGCCTCGACCAGGCCCGGCGGGCGTGTCGATGCGCAGCAGCGCCCGGCTCGCGCGGCGTCACCAGCCCGCGCTCCAGCGCCATCGTCACGGTGCCGATGGTGCCGTGCCCGCACATCGGCAGGCAGCCGGAGGTCTCGATGAACAGGAAGGCGATGTCGCAATCGGGCCGGGTCGGCGGGTAGAGGATCGCGCCCGACATCATGTCGTGGCCGCGCGGCTCGAACATCAGGCCGGTGCGGATCCAGTCGTACTCGGCGAGGAAATGCGCCCGCTTCTCCACCATCGTGCGCGCCCGCGAGCGGCGGGCCGCCGCCCGCCACGAGGCGGACCGGGTTGCCGCAGGTGTGGCCGTCGACGCAGAAGAAGGTGTGGGTGGCCATGGCACTTACCTGTGGTTGCTGACGTTCTGAATTCACGATGCAGGAGCGTGCGTCCGGAAGCCCTTCAGAATCGCTGCGGGCTGAAGCGCGCAAGGTCGATCGGCGGGCTCGCGGCCCGCGACGAGATCGGCGACGAGCCGCCCCGTCGCCGCCGATTGCGTGAGCCCGTAATGCCCGTGGCCGAAGGCATAGACCACCGATGCTCGCGGCGCGCGAGCGCCCGATGACCGGCAGGCGAGTCCGGGATCGACGGGCGGAAGCCCATCCATTGCGTGCCGGTCTCATAGGCCGGCAGGCCGCGCAGGAAGCGCTGGGCCTTGGTGTGGAGAGCGCGGCTGCGCTCGTGGTTGGGCGGCAGCTTCAGCCCGGCCAGTTCGACCGCGCCGCCGATGCGCAGGCCCGTGTCCAGCGGCGTGGCGACGAAGCCGTGGCCCTGGAAGGCGACGGGCCGCGTGAGGATCGAGGTCACGCGCGGGAAGCTGACATTGTAGCCGCGCTCGGTTTCGAGCGGCACGTCGTCGCCGAGACCGGCCGCGAGGGGCTTCGACCATGCGCCCGCCGCGATCACCACGGCGTCGGCGTCCAGAACCGCTCCGCCTCTCGAGCAGGATACGGGCCGGCGGGCCTGCCTCGACCGACGCGACGGCGGCGCGCTCGAAGGTCACGCCCCGCGCCATGGCCGCGGCGAACAGCGCTTCGGTGAGCAAGCCGCGGATCTGTGACATGCGCGGCATCAGGGAAGAACGCGCCGCCGCACGATGCGCTCCGATAGGCCCGGCTCCATCTGCCGCAGTTCGGATGCGTCGACGAACTCGCAGGCGATGCCCATCGCGCGCTGCTTTTCGAAATGAGGCTTGCCGCGCTCGAAGGCCGCCTGGTCGTCGAATACGAACAGCCCGCCGCGCTGATGGATCATGCGTGTCAGGCCGAGATTCGGACGACAGCCTGTCCCAGGCGGGCATTGCGAGGCGCTGCAAGGACACGAGCGCCTCCACGGACCGTTCGAGGTTCGACGGGCGCGAGGCGAGCACCAGCCGCGCGAGCCAGGGCAGGATCGGCAGCAGGTAGCTCGGCCGGATCGCAGAGCGGCCCCAGCGGGTCCAGCAGGAACTTCGGCACCTGCCGCAGCATCTTGGGCGACGCGATGGGGTCGATGTCGGTGTGGGCAAGCCAGCCGGCATTGCCGCGCGACGCGCCGGCCGCCGGGCCTTCGCGGTCGACGACAATGACCTCGTGGCCCTCATCGGCAAGGGCATGGGCGCTGGCGAGGCCGACGAGGCCCGCGCCGATGACTGCGATTTTCATGACGCCAGGATTACTCGATGCTGAGGATTACTCGGCGGCTGCGCGCAGGGCCGGCAGGGCCGGACGGTTCGCCAGCGCCTTCGCCACGATGGCCTCCACGGCGGCCCGCTCCGCCCCGATCAGGGCCATGCGGGGGGCGCGGCAGCGATCGTTCGAGCCCGCGACGAGCGCCTCGACCAGCTTGATGTTCTGGACGAGCCGCGAGGAGACATCGAGGTCCAGCAACGGCTGGAACCAGCGGTAGATGGCCAGCGCCTCGGCGGTGCGGCCCTGCTTCATGAGCTGGTAGATGGCGACCGTCTCGGCAGGGAAGGCGCAGACGAGGCCCGCGACCCAGCCGACCGCGCCGACCGCGAGGCTCTCGACGGCAAGGTTGTCGACGCCGGTGAAGACCTGGAAGCGGTCGCCCACCGCGTTGAAGATGCTGGTCACGCGGCGCACGTCGTCGGTGGATTCCTTGATCGCGACGAAGAGCGGGTCGCCAGCCAGCTCGCCGAGCATCGCGGGGGTGATGTCGACGCCGTAGCTGACCGGGTTGTTGTAGATCATGACGGGCAGGCCGCCGGCCTTCGCCACAGCGCGGTAATGCGCCAGGGTCTCGCGGGCGTCGGACTTGTAGGGCACGCCGGGCAGGACCATGAAGCCGGCCGCGCCAGCCTTTGCGCCCGCAGCGGCCAGCGCCTGCGCGCGGCGGGTGGAGCCTTCGACGACGGTCAGCAGGACGGGAACGCGGCCCTTGGCGACGCGAAGCGCGGTCTTCAGGATCTCGATCTTCTCGTCGGGCTCCAGCGTGGAGGCCTCGCCCAGCGAGCCGCAGACGATGAGGCCGTCGACGCCCGCGTCGAGCTGCAGCGCGAAGCAGCGCTCCATCTCCGCGATGTCGAGGCGGTCGTCGGCGGTGAACTTGGTCGTCACCGCGGGAAAAATGCCGCTCCAGGGCTTGCTCATGACGTCTATCTCCCGTTTGTGATCGAAGCTTAGGCGAACGGCGCTCTCGACGGAACGCCGCCGGACAGTCCGTACTGGTATATCTGTGATATATTACGATCTTGTAGACGTCAACCTGGGTTGTAGCGCGGCGAGCGGGGCGGGCGGATGGGCTGGTGAGCGGCGATGAATCGCTGAAGGGCCGGCGAGGTCGCCTGGGGCGGCGGTTCGCTCGGCGAGGAGGCGACGGCGGCAGGTTGGCTGGGCCCCGCCGAGGCGGCTGGCGTGGCGGCTGCAGGGAGGCTGCGGCGATTCAAGGGCGGAAGGCGGGGCGTCCGCGGGCAGGCGATTACGGTTGGGAGGCGGCGTCGGGGCGGATGCGGGGAGTCAGGGCGGTCGGCGAGGCGGCGAGGGCGGCGCCGGGGCGGCTGGATGAGCGCATGACGGCAGCGAAACCGCCGTCGCGGGCGTGCTCCTCCATGCAGCGATTGCGGCTGGCCCATTCGCGTTGCGGGCGCGCCGGCCCGCCAGGCCGTTGCGCCGGGGTCCGTGATGGATATCAATGGGTTGCGCGCCCAAGGCTGCTATTCTGATTCAATGAACTCTGTCATCGCGTGAACTCGATAAGGCGTCATATGAGCGGTCCGACCTCCAGCATCCCTTTGGAAACGCCCGATCCGGTGAAGGCTTCGGCGGGCTCCGAGACGATGGCCGATCGCGCCACGCGGCTGCTCGAGGATGCGATCGTCAGGCTCGACCTGCCGCCGGGCATGCGCATCACCGAGAACGAACTGGCGCTGCGTTTCGGGCTCGGTCGCACGCCTGTGCGCGAGGCCGTGCAGCGGCTCGTCGCGGACGGGCTGTTCGTCGTCTTCCCGCGCAAGGGCATGACGGTGGGCGTCATCAATCCGCTCGACGTGCTGCTTGCGCTGGACGTGCGCGGGCCCATCGAGCGCGTGGTCGCGGTTTCCGCGGCGCGGCGGGCGACGCCGGCCCAGCGCGATGCGCTGCTGCGGGCCGGGCAGGGCATGGAGGAGGCGGCCGCCGCAGGCGACAGCGCCCGGTACATGCACGGCGACAAGGATTTCGACACGCTGATCGGGACGATCGCGGCCAATCCCTTCGCCCAGCGGGCCCTGGCGCCGCTCCAGTCCATGTCCCGGCGGGCCTGGTACTATTTCCGGCGCGACCGCGATCTCGTGATCACGGCGGAGCATCACGCCATTCTGGCCGCGCGCTGTCTCGCAGGGCGACCCCGATGCTGCAGGGCAGGCGTCGGATGAGCTCATCGCCCATGTCAGGAGTGGCCTGAAGCAGGCGCTCGCGGAGCTCTAGGCCGGGAGCGCGGCCGCTTCGGCGTCCTGCGATATGCAGGCCCCGCGATTGCCAGACGCGGGCGGACTGCTCCATATGCTCGCCCGACCCTGGAGCCGAGCCATCATGACATCGACTGTCCGCCTTGCCGCGGCGCCTCCCACCGCCGCGATGGCGGCCGTGGATGGTGCGACGTTCCGCGAGGGCATGAGCTGCTTCGCCGAGGCGGTCACCATCGTGACGACCGACGGCCCCGCAGGGCTCGCGGGCGCGACGGCCACGGCGGTCACATCCGTGTCGGATAATCCGCCGACGATCCTGGTCTGCCTCAACCGCGCCAGCAAGTCCGCGCCGCGCTTCGTGGCCAACGGCGTGTTCTGCGTCAACGCGCTCATGCCCGAGCATCGCGAACTCGCCGATGTCTTCGCCGGGCGCACGGGGCTGCATCTCGAGGATCGCTTCGGGAAGGGCGAATGGTCGCCGCTGGCGACGGGCGCTCCGGCGCTGGTCGGCGCGGCGGTCGCGCTCGATTGCCGCATCGTCGACATCAAGGACGTCGCGACGCACCACGTCATGATCGGCGAGGTCGTGGGCGTCCGGATGGGGCCGCAGGCCGCGAGCCTCGTCTACGTGCACCGCTCCTACCGCACCGTCTGAGCACGACGCCTCGAACAGAGCGCTAGGCTCTCCGAACCGCGCCGGACTCGTCGACTTTCACCCGTCCCGACAGCGCCCGCTGCCGCTCGAGCGGCACGCGCAGGGCGGGGGGCGTCGCCCAGCCCATCTCCCGGGCGACCACGAGGCCCAGCAGCAGGATGGCGTCCGGCTCGGTCATGAGGATCGCGGCCGGCGCCTTGCCGGCATGCACCAGTTCCAGCAGCACGGCGGAGGCCGAGGACGAGCCGATGGTGCCGGGCAGCGCGAGCACCCGCCCGGCGACGCATTCGCCGCGCTGGGGGTGGCGCGCGTCGATGATGTCGCCCGTGCGCGGATCGACGCCGCCCCAGAAGCTGATCGGATGCGTGAGCGCCAGCACCTCGCCCTCGCCCGCGCCGGGCAGGAGGATCTCGCAGGTAAAGCCTTCGGAGCTGAAGGTGGCGTTTTCGGAGGTGGACCCGGTCGGATGTCAGCCCCATAGCGCGTCCTCCCGCACGAGCCTGCCGGTGACCGCGCTCTCCACGCAGTCGGCGAGCGAGCCATATTGCACGGCGTAGCCGGTATTGCCGGGCGCGTAGTGGGCGAACTTGCCGGAATTCGTCATCAGCACGCCGCCCTTGGGACTCCGGCAGGATCGGCGTCACCACCACGCAGGTGTCCGCCACGAAGGTGACGCCCTGCGCCTCCAGCGCGGCGCGCTTGCCGTCCGCCTCGATCTCGCGGATGACGTGCCGCCCGGTGCAGGCGAAGAACGGGACGTTCCAGCCGCCGCCGTGCAGCAGCGCGTCGAGCGCGTTCACCTCGTCGAGCGAGAGGTGCGGGCTGCCGATGGCCACCGCATCGATGCGCTCGTCCTGCGTGGTGGAGAGCCGGGCGTTGCGCGGCGCGCAGCATGGCCGGCGTGAGGACGATGCGCTCGGCCTTCGCCAGGCCTTCCGCGCCGCCGCATGCCGTCGCGAGGTCGGGCGCTTCCGGCGTGACGCCGGCGACATGGAACAGCGCCGACCCCGCCGGCCGAAGCGGCGGACGCGCCGAGCGCCTTCAGCCGGTCCTCGGACGCGAGGCCCTGCAAGCCGTCGATGACGCCGATGGCCGAGCCCAGCGTCAGTCCATACCAGGTGCCGAGCACGGGCCAGAGGATCTCCGAGCCCCGCAGCGCGGCGGGAAGGCCGGTCGCGTCGACGACGACGGTGGCGCGGCGGTTTTCCGGCCGGTGCAGGCCGTAGTCGGGCGCGCGGGCCGACGACGGCGCAGGCGATGTCGAGGAAATCGCCGTAGCGGTTGGTGCGCGCGCCCAGCACGGAGTTGCAGAACACGACGGCGTTCGAACTCGCCCCAGGCGACGTCCGTGCCCGCGCGGGGCGGTGGCCGGCCTGGTAGGGCGCGCAGGTCCAGGTGGCGGCGCAGCCCATCGCCTCGTAGGCCCGCATCATGCGCTTGGCCATGTCGCGCGGTGCGGCGGCCAGCTGCACGGCGAGCAGCCCACCAGATCGAGCGCGCCGACATTGAGGCGTGGAGTGGACGGCGACCTTCGCGCCGCCTTCCACCAGCTTTTCGGCGAACAGCGTGCCCGAATCGCCGTGGTAGAGCGCGCCGTCGATATGGGCGGAGGCGACCGGGATCAGGCGCGGCGCGCCCATCAGGCGCGCGGCCTCGGCGACGATTCGCATCGCCATCGCCGCGCCGTCGCCGCGCGCTCCGGCTGCCAACGCCTGTTCGTCCGCCGTGAGAACTGACATTCCGGCTCCGCTCCCTGCTGCCTGGCTCCTTGCTGTCTGTTGCAGACTTATGCGACAGATCGCGGCGGCCAGCTACATACCATTGGCCGTTCGCCTTCCGATTGCGGCGCGCGGCGGGACGTGATGTGATCCGCGCCCATCCTACTAGAGCGCGGGTGGCCCGTTGCAAGCCCCACCGGGCTGCCCGGCCTTCGCGCCGTCGACTTCGAGGAGATGTCCCATGGCCATGACCATGAACGGCGATTTCGTGCTGCCTGCCGACAAGGCGACCGTCTGGGCCAAGCTCAACGATCCCGACGTGCTGCGCGTCTGCATCCCCGGCTGCCAGAGCCTCGAGCGGACCGGGCGATAACGGCTTCGCGGCGACGGCGAAGATCAAGGTCGGCCCCGTCAGCGCGACGTTCAAGGGCAAGGTGACGCTTCAGGATATCGACGCGCCGAACGGCTACAAGATCGTCGGCGAGGGCGAGGGCGGCGTCGCGGGCTTCGCGAAGGGCGGCGCGGCGGTCAAGCTCGAGGACGTCGAGGGCGGCACGAAGCTCAGCTACGACGTCGAGGCGCAGATCGGCGGCAAGCTCGCCCAGCTCGGCGGACGGCTGATCAACGGCGTGGCCAAGAAGATGGCCGACGAGTTCTTCGCCAACTTCGCCAAGGCCGTGAACCCTGCGCAGGCTTAGCCTGTGGCCAGCGCTCTTGCCAAAAAACGTCGAAATGTCGCAATTTTGAAGCAAGTTCTGCAAAGCGAAGTCGCTTGACCGCCCTTTCGGGGCGTATCACACTCGAAAAGTCATCTACCTGAACGATTGACGCTTTCAGCATCAACCCTCGTTTGGCGGATATCCGGTTGCAACGCGCCGCGAAGAGCGGCCAAAAGGGGCGTCCCGCCTGGATGCCCAATTCAGTGGAGGAATGCATGGCCTCGGTTTCAATGACGGTGAACGGCAAATCCGTCACCGCGAACGTCGATCCGCGCACGCTGCTGGTCCAGTTCCTGCGCGACAACCTGCGGCTCACCGGCACGCATGTCGGCTGCGACACCAGCCAGTGCGGCGCCTGCGTGGTCCATGTCGACGGCCAGGCCGTGAAGAGCTGCACCATGCTGGCCGTCTCGCTGCGACGGGTCGCACGTCACGACGATCGAGGGTCTCGCCAACGGCACCGAGCTGCACCCGATGCAGGCGGCCTTCCGCGAGCATCACGGCCTGCAGTGCGGCTTCTGCACGCCCGGCATGATCATGACGGCGGTCGACATCGTGAACCGCAAGGGCTCCACCCTCGACGAGCACACGATCCGCGAGGAGCTCGAGGGCAATATCTGCCGCTGCACGGGCTACCACAACATCGTCAAGGCGGTCGAAGCCGGCGCGCAGGCCATGGGCGCGGCCGGTCACAAGATCGCAGCCGAGTGAGCGCGGCCGTCCGGCAGGCGGGACTGGGGCGGCTGTCGTTCACAGGCGCCTCCGTCGGCCCGCCGCCTGGACCTGGCCCACCTCATTCAGCACCGCCTGTCTCAACCAATACGGCGTAATCCGCATCGAAACGGCGGACACGTCCAGGAGGGAACACCATGACATCGACCGGCATCGGCGCTCCAGTGCGCCGCAAGGAAGACCTCCGCTTCATCACCGGCAAGGGCCAGTACACCGACGACATCAACCGCCCCGGCCAGGCCCATGCCTATTTCGTGCGCTCGCCCCATGCGCATGCGACCATCAAGTCGCATCGACGCCACCGCCGCCCTGGCGACGCCGGGCGTGCTCGCCGTGCTGACCGGCGACGACCTCGCCGCCGACAAGGTGGGCGGCCTGATCTGCGGCTGGATGATCCACTCCAAGGACGGCTCGCCGATGAAGGCCGGCGCCCACCCGGCGCTGGCGCAGGGCAAGGTGCGCTATGTCGGCGACCACGTCGCCGTCGTCATCGCCGAGGACTACGCCACCGCCCGCGACGCGGCCGAGAAGGTCGTCGTCGACTACGACGTGCTGCCGGCCGTCGTCGACATGGGCCAGGCCGTGACAGGGCGAGACCGCCGTTCACGACGTCGCGCCCGACAACCGGGTCTATCGACTGGCATCTCGGCGACAAGGCGGCGACGGACGCCGCCTTCGCCAAGGCCAAGCACGTGACGAAGCTCGACATCGTCAACAACCGGCTGGTCCCCAACGCGATGGAGCCGCGCGCGGCCATCGGCGACTACGACGCCGGGCAGGACGCCGTTCACGCTCTACACGACGAGCCAGAACCCGCACGTCGCGCGCCTCGTGCTGTCGGCCTTCATCGGCATCGCGCCCGAGCACAAGCTGCGCGTCATCGCGCCCGACGTCGGCGGCGGCTTCGGCTCCAAGATCTTCATCTACGCCGAAGAGACCGTCTGCGTCTGGGCCGCCAAGAAGGTCGGCCGTCCGGTGAAGTGGACCGCCGACCGCACCGAGGCGTTCCTCTGCCGACGCGCATGGCCGCGACCACATCACCGACGCCGAGATGGCGCTCGACGAGAAGGGCAAGATCCTCGGCCTGCGCGTGAAGACGAAGGCCAATCTCGGCGCCTATCTCTCGACGTTCTCGTCCTGCGTGCCGACCTACCTCTACGCGCCGCTGCTGTCGGGCCAGTACGACATCCCGGCGATCTACTGCGAGGTCGATGGCGTCTACACCAACACCGCGCCGGTCGACGCCTATCGCGGCGCGGGCCGGCCCGAGGCGACCTTCGTCGTCGAGCGCCTGGTGGAAGTGGCGGCGCGCGAGCTCGGCCAGGACCCGGCGAGCTTCCGCCGCAAGAACTTCGTCAAGAAGTTCCCGCACCAGACGCCGGTCATCATGATCTACGACGCCGGCGACTACGCCGCCTCGCTCGACAAGGCGCTGGAGATGGCCGACTACAAGAACTTCGGCAAGCGCAAGCGCGAGAGCGCCCGCAACGGCAAGCTGCGCGGCATCGGCTTCTCCGCCTACATCGAGGCCTGCGGCATCGCGCCGTCGGCCGCGGTGGGCTCGCTCGGCGCGGGCGTCGGCCTGTGGGAATCGGCGGAGGTCCGCGTCAACCCGGTCGGCACCGTCGAGGTGCTCACCGGCTCGCACTCGCACGGCCAGGGCCACGAGACGACCTTCGCGCAGCTCGTGTCCGAGCGCCTCGGCATCGACATCGACACAGGTCGCGATCGTCCACGGCGACACCGACAAGGTGCAGTTCGGCATGGGCACCTACGGCTCGCGCTCCGGCGCGGTCGGCATGTCGGCGATCTTCAAGGCGCTCGACAAGGTGATCGCCAAGGGCAAGAAGGTCGCGGCCTACGCGCTCGAGGCGTCCGCCGACGACATCGAGTTCAAGGACGGCCGCTTCTCCGTGGCCGGCACCGACAAGTCGCTGGCCTTCGGCGAAGTCGCGCTGCAGGCCTACATCGCCCACAAGTTCTCGGGCCAGGAGCTGGAGCCGGGCCTGAAGGAGGGCGCGTTCTACGATCCCGACCAACTTCACCTTCCCGGCGGGCGTGCACATCTGCGAGGTCGAGATCGATCCCGGAGACCGGCGTCACCAAGATCGAGCGCTGGACCGCGGTGGACGATTTCGGCAACGTCATCAATCCGATGATCGTCGAGGGCCAGGTGCATGGCGGCATCGCGCAGGGCGTCGGCCAGGCGCTGCTCGAAGGCGCGCACTACGACGCCAGCGGCCAGCTCGTGACGGCGAGCTACATGGACTACTGCATGCCGCGCGCGGACGACCTGCCGTCCTTCGCAGGTCGGCACGACAGTGACGCCGTGCCCGTCGAACCCGCTGGGCATCAAGGGCTGCGGCGAGGCCGGCGCCATCGCCGCGCCGCCGGCGGTCATCAACGCCATCACCGACGCGCTCGGCCACGAGGACATCGCCATGCCGGCGACGCCCGCAGGCCGTCTGGCAGGCGTGCCAGAAGTCCGCGCAGCGAAGAATGGCGGCGGAGTGATCGGCGTCCGATCCGTCACGTTCATGCATTTCCGGAGATGAAACCCATGTACGCCTTCAACTATCAAGCCCCGAAGACGGTGCGCCAGGCGGCGTCCGCTCTGGCCAAGGCCGCCGAGGACGGCAAGCTGCTGGCCGGCGGCCAGACCCTGCTGCCGACGATGAAGCAGCGCCTCGCCTCGCCCTCGGCACGCTCATCGACCTCGGCAAGGTCGAGGGCCTGTCGGGCATCGAGCTCAAGGGCCGCTCGCTCGTCATCGGCGCGATGACCAAGCATGCCGACGTCGCGACCTCGGCGATCGTGCAGCAGGCCATTCCCGGCCTCGCCGCCCTGGCCGGCGAGCATCGGCGACCCGGCCGTGCGCAACCGCGGCACGATCGGCGGCTCGATCGCCAACAACGACCCGGCGGCCGACTATCCGGCGGCGGCGCTGGCGCTCGGCGCGACCATCGTCACCAACAAGCGCAAGATCCCGGCCGACGCAGTTCTTCACCGGCCTGTTCGAGACGGCGCTCGAGCCGGGCGAGATCGTCGTGAAGGTCTCCTTCCCGATCCCGTCGCAGCGCCGCCTACGCCAAGTTCCGCAACCCGGCCTCGCGCTACGCGCATGGTCGGCGTGTTCGTCGCCAAGCGCGGCTCGGACGTCCGCGTCGCCGTGACGGGCGCCGGCGCCGAACGGCGTGTTCCGCGCCACGAGCCTCGAGGAGGCGCTGAAGAAGCGCTTCTCGCCGAAGTCGCTCGACGGCATGACCGCTGCCGGCCACCGGCCTCAACGGCGACATCCACGCCTCGCCCGGACTACCGCGCCCATCTGATCGTCGTCATGGCCAAGCGCGCCGTGACGGCGGCCATCGGCAAGTAAGCAGGGCCTATCGGGCGCTCGGCGGGCCCTGGTCCGCCGGCCCGAGCCGTTCCAGCCCGCCCATTCGCGGGTAGGCGCCATGCATCGAGCAACGGCCGGGCTTGTCCCGGCCGCTTCGTTGTTTATGTCTGTATCCGGCCGGGCCCGGTCGTGCGCGGTCCGCTCCGCCGTTCCGCTGTCCGAGACACCAGACCATGACCGCTAACCGCTCCCCGCCTCCATCGACGAGACGCTGAAGCTGCTCTCGTCGGGCAACTACGTCGCCGACCGGGCGCTCGCGACCGTCGTGTTCCTCGCCCTCAAGATGGGCCGGCCGATCCTGCTGGAAGGCGAGGCGGGCGTCGGCAAGACCGAGATCGCCAAGGTGCTGGCGGCCACGCTCGGCCGCAAGCTGATCCGGCTGCAGTGCTACGAGGGGCTCGACGTCTCCTCCGCCGTCTACGAGTGGAACTATGCCGGCGCAGATGATGGCGATCCGGCTCGCCGAGGCCGAGGGCGTGGTCGACCGCGCCCGGCTGGAGGAGGACATCTTCTCCGAGCGCTATCTGGTGAAGCGGCCGCTGCTGCAGGCGCTGGCGCCCGATACCGCCGGCGCCGCCGATCCTGCTCATCGACGAGCTCGACCGCACGGACGAGGCGTTCGAGGCCTTCCTGCTGGAAGTGCTCGGCGACTTCCAGGTGACGATCCCCGAACTCGGCACGATCAAGGCCGAGCATCCGCCGATCGTCATCGTCACCTCGAACCGCACCCGCGAGATCCACGACGCGCTGAAGCGCCGCTGCCTCTACCACTGGGTCGACTATCCCAACGCCGAGCGCGAGCTGCAGATCCTGCGCGCCAAGGCGCCGCAGGCGCTCCGGCCCGGCTGTCGAAGGAGATCGTCGCCTTCGTCCAGGCCATCCGCGCCCAGGACCTGTTCAAGGTGCCCGGCGTCGCCGAGACGCTGGACTGGGCCACGGCCCTGGTGGAGCTCGACGCCGTCGCGCTCGACCCGGCGATGGTGTCCGACACGCTGGGCGTGCTGCTGAAGTACCAGGACGACATCCAGAAGATGCAGGGCTCGGCAGGCCAAGGCGCTGCTCGACGAGTTGAAGCAGGAAGCGACCAACAAGGCGAAGGCGATTTGAGGCTGAGCGGTCAGTCGAATCGTCCCGGCGGAGCGCCGTGATCGGATCAGGCCATGGTCGACCGGGTCGCGAGCGGGCAGGGCAAGCTCTCGCGAGAACATCGCCTATTTCGCCCGCGCGCTGCGCGATGCCGGGCTGCCCGTCGGCCCCGGCGCGGTGCTCGATGCGCTCGAGGCGGTGGAGACGGCGCGGGTCGGCACGCGGACCGATTTCTACTGGACGCTGCACGCCGTCTTCGTGAAGAAGCACGAGCATTCCGAGGTGTTCGAGCAGGCGTTCCGCATCTTCTGGCGGCGGCAAGGCGCTGATCGAGAAGATCATCGCGACGCTGTCGCCCGATTCGCCCGCCGCGCCGACCAGGAGGAGCCGAAGAAGCCCGAGGCCGCCGCGCTGCGCGCCGCCGAGGCCCTGCTCAAGACCGGACGCGAGGAAGAGCGAGCCGAAGGAGGAGGAGACCGAGATCTCCGCCCGGCTCACCGTGTCCGAGCGCGAGATCCTGCAGGGCAAGGACTTCGCCCAGATGACCGCGGAGGAGATCGCCCGCGCCCAGCGCGCCATCGCCGAGCTGAGGCTGCCCGACGACGAGGTGCTGACGCGGCGCATGGTCGCCGCGCGTGCGCAGCCGGCGGGTCGATCCGCGCCGCTCGTTCCGCCGCTCGCTGCGGGCCGGCGGAGCCGTCATCGATCTCGCCTACCGCGCAGCACGCGCGTGCGGCATCCGCCCATCGTCGCGCTGTGCGACATCTCGGGCTCGATGGCCGACTACACGCGGCTGTTCCTGCACTTCCTGCATGCGCTCACCGATGCGCGGCGGCGCGTGCACACCTTCCTCTTCGGCACGCGGCTGACGAACGTGACGCGCTCGCTGAAGAGCCGCGACCCCGACGAGGCGCTGACGCGCTGCTCGGCGCAGGTGCAGGACTGGTCCGGCGGCACGCGCATCGCCACCTGCCTGCACCAGTTCAACCGCGAATGGTCCCGCCGCGTGCTGGGGCAGGGCGCGGTGGTGCTGCTGTTCACGGACGGGCTGGAGCGCGACGGAACGCGCCGATCTGGCGCGCGAGATGGACCGGCTGCACCGCTCCTGCCGGCGGCTCGTGTGGCTGAACCCGCTGCTGCGCTTCGACGGGTTCGAGGCGCAAGGCGCAGGGCATCCGCGCCATGCTGCCGCATGTCGACGAGTTCCGGCCGATCCATAACCTCGCCTCGATGGAGACCCTGGTCAAGGCGCTCGGCCGCGGACGACACGGGCGAGGCCGACCCCCGCAGATGGCTGAAACGCGTGGGCTGATCTGCTCGCGAGCGATGGTCTCGCGTGGCCTCGTTCCGCAGTAAACTGAATTTTGGTATCGGAGCGATTTGGGAGAACGGACCATGCTGTCCACCGACGACGATATCCTCAACAAGGCCGAATCCTGGCGTCGCGAGGGCCGGGGCGTCGCCATCGCGACGGTGGTCGAGACCTGGGGCTCCGCCCCGCGGCCCGTGGGCAGCCATCTCATCATCGACGAGGACGGCAATTTCCTCGGCTCGGTCTCCGGCGGCTGCGTCGAAGGCGCGGTCGTCAACGAGGCGGTCGACGTGATCGGCGACGGCAAGCCGCGCATGCTGGAATTCGGCGTGGCCGACGAGACGGCCTGGCGGGTGGGCCTGTCCTGCGGCGGGCGCATCCGCGTCTGTGTCGAGAAGGTGGACTGATGGCCTCTCTCGACGTCCTCCTCGCCTTTGCGATCGCGACCGCGCTCTTCGCCTATTTCCCAGGCCCGGCGCTGCTCTACACCGCGGCGCAGACGATCGCCCGTGGACGCAAGGGCGGGCTGATGGCGGCGCTCGGCATCCATATGGGCTGCTACGCCCATGTGCTGGCCGCGACGCTCGGCCTCTCGGCGGTGTTCCAGCACGTGCCGGAGCTTTTCGTCGCCGTGAAGTTCGCCGGCGCGGTCTATCTCGTCTGGCTCGGCATCGGCATGATCCGCAATCGCGGCTTCGGGCGAACATGCCGGTCGTGAAGGAAAAGAGCGTCCGGCGGGCGCTGGCCGAGAGCTTCGTCGTCGAACTGCTGAACCCCAAGGTGGCGATCTTCTTCATCGCCTTCCTGCCGCAGTTCGTGGATCCCGGCGCGGCGTTGCCGGTCTGGGCGCAGTTTCTCATCCTCGGCGTGATCGTGAACATCGCGTTCTCGTCGGCGGACCTGCTGACCGTGTTCTTCGCTTCGGCCGTCATCGGGCGCCTCAAGCACGCGAACCGCGCGCAGCGCATCGTGCGTGCGGTGGGCGGCTCGCTGCTCATCGGGCTTGGCGCGCGCCTCGCCCTCGAACGCAACTAACGACAGGAGAGGGCGACATGAAGCTTGAGATTCTCGCCGCCCTCAACGCGGAACGCACGGCGCGGCGCGCGACCGTGGTCCTCACCAATCCGGCGACCGGCGCACAGCGCCTGGTGAAGGAGAGCGCGATCGCGTCCGATCCGCTGGCCGACCTGCTGGCCGAGAGGCTGCGCAGCGGCAAGAGCGGCATGGCCGAGACGCCTGATGGCGAGGTGTTCCTCGCCGTGCAGGTGCCGCCCGTCCGCATCGTCGTGACCGGCGCGGTCCATATCAGCCAGGCGCTCGCGCCGATGGCGCGGCTGCTGGGGCACGACATCGCGGTCGTCGACCCCCGCACGGCCTTCGCGACGCCCGAGCGCTTTCCCGACGTGCCGCTCCACGCGGAATGGCCCGACGAGGTGCTGCCGAAGCTCGGGATGGACCGCTACACGGCCTTCGTGGCCCTGACGCACGATCCGAAGATCGACGATCCCGGGCTGCATCCAGCCCTGCGCTCGAACTGCTTCTATATCGGCGCGCTCGGCTCGCGGAAAACCCATGCCACGCGCGTGCGAGCGGCTGAAGGATGCCGGTTTCACGACGATCAGATCGGCCGCATCCGCGCCCCGATCGGCCTGAACATCGGCGCGATCAGCCCGGCGGAGATCGCGCTCTCCATCGTCGGCGAGATCACCGCGGCGCTTCGCCTGAAGCCTGGACGGAACGAAGAAGACGGCTTGACGGGGAACTGGCGTGGAGTTTGGACCTGTATCCCTCGACCGGGCGCTCGGCGCCATCGCTGTCCATTCGGTGCGGCTGGCGAGCGGCGTCGATCCGAAAGGGCACGGTGCTCGGCCACGCCGAAATCGAGCGCCTGCGCGCTGACGGGCACGACAGCATCGTCGTCGCGCGGCTGGACCCTGGCGACGTGCAGGAGGACGTCGCCGCCGAGCGGCTGGCCCAGGCCGTCGCGGGCGAGGGCGTGCGCGTCGAGCGGCCGTTCACCGGCCGCTCCAATCTCTACTCGGAGGTGGCCGGCGTCCTCGTCATCCGCCGCGATGCTGATCGACCGGCATCAACTTCGTCGACGAGTCCATCACCGTCGCCACGCTTCCCGCATGGCGGGCGGTGCGTTCCAGGCGAGATGATCGGAACCGTGAAGATCATCCCCTTCGCGGTGCCGGGAGCACTGCTGGACGGGGCCTTGGACGTTGCGGCACGGGTCGATGGGCAAGAGTCGCGCGCGGCGATCTCGGTCGCGGCGTTCCGGCCGCTGCGGGTCGGCGTGGTGTCGACGCTCCTGCCGGGGCTGAAGCCGTCGCGTGGTGCAAGAAGACGGTGAACGTGCTGCAGGAGCGCCTTTCCATCGCGGGCGCGACCGTCGTCGCGGACATGCAGACCCCGCATGAGACCGGCGCGCTCGCCGACGCCATCGCCGGACTGGCGCGCGGCCCGGCGGACCTGATCGTCGTCTTCGGCGCGTCCGCCATCACCGACCGGCGCGACGTGATCCCCGCCGCCATCGAGCAGGCCGGCGGCCGCGTCGAGCATTTCGGCATGCCGGTGGACCCCGGCAACCTGCTGCTGTTGGGTCATGTCGGCGACAAGTGGATCCTGGGCGCGCCGGGTTGCGCCCGCAGCCCCAAGGAAAACGGTTTCGACTGGATCCTGCAGCGGCTTGCTGGCCGGCGCTGCCCGTGACCGGACGCGACATCGCGGCGCTTGGCGTGGGCGGGCTGCTGATGGAAATCGTGCAGCGCGGACAGCTGCGCGACGGCGCTGCCGGGTGAGGCAGGCGAGAGACGGGCGCATCTCACGACGATCGACGGAGCCGGCGAATGAGCGTCGCCGGGATCGTGCTTGCCGCCGGGCGCTCCACGCGCATGGGCGGCCCCAACAAGCTGCTGCAGGAGATCGGCGGCAAGGCGCTCGTGCGCTGGGTCGCGGAGGCCGCTGTTCACGCGGGGCTATCCCCGCTCGTCGTGGTGACGGGGCATCAGGGCGAGCAGGTCGCTGAGGCGCTGGCCGGGCTCGACGTGCAGCTTCGTGCACAACCCCGACTACGCGGAGGGCTTGTCGACGTCGCTTCGGCCGGCGTGGCCGCACTCGGGGAGCGGGGCGACGGCGCGGTGATCCTGCTGGGGGACATGCCGTTCGTTTCAGCCGGTCTCTCATCCGCCGTCTCGTCGCGGCGTTCGAGGCGTTGCCGGGCTGCATCGCCAGCGTTCCGGTCCACGAGGGCGAGTGGGGCAACCCGGTCGTGATTGCACGCGCGCTGTTTCCCGACATCGCGCGGCTGTCGGGCGATGCGGGCGCGCGCAAGCTGCTGGCGGGACGCGCGGATGAAGTCATCGAGGTGCCGGTCGGCGACGATGCCGTGGTGGTCGACATCGATACGCCCGAGGCGCTCGACCTGCTTCGGACGGACACGGCCCGGCCCGGCCTGACCGCCGCTGCCACCGCCTGCGCGGGATCGTCGCGCTTGAAGCTCGGCGCTGGGAGCTTAGTTCCTCGCCATTCGGCTGGCCCGGTCAGCCCTCGATGCCATTGCAGGCGGAGCGTTGCCATGGCTGAACCGATCCTCATTTTCGGCGGAACGGGCGGCATCGGCAGCGCCATCGCGGCCGCGTTGCGGTCCAAGGGCCAGGCCGTGCATCTGGTCGCGCGCGAACGCGGCCGGCTCGCGGAACTGGCCGGGCGGATCGGCGCGACCATGCAGCGTCGCCGACGTGGAGGACGGCGCGTCGATCGCCAAGGCGGTGGAGGAGGCGGCGTCGCGTGGGCGGCGGCTCGCTGAAGGGCCTCTGCTATGCCGTCGGCACCATCACGCTGAAGCCGCTGGCGCGGCTTACCGATGCGGATTTCGAGCGGGACTTCCGCATCAACGCGCTGGGTGCGGTCAAGGCCGTGCAGGCCGCGCTGCCGGCCCTGAAGAAGGCGGAAGGCGCTGCATCCGTGCTGCTGTTCTCCACGGTCGCCGTCGCGCAGGGGTTCACCGCGCACGCCTCGGTCGCCATGGCCAAGGGCGCGATCGAGGGCCTGACGCTGGCGCTGGCGGCGGAACTCGCGCCCAAGATCCGGGTGAACTGCATCGCGCCCTCGCTGACCCGCACGCCGCTGGCCGCGACACTGACCGCGAACGAGGCCATGGCGAACGCCATCGGCCAGCTGCATGCCATGCAGCGGCTCGGGGAGGCGGCGGACATCGCCCCGCTCGCGGCGCTGCTGCTCGGCGACGAGGCAGCCTGGATCACCGGGCAGATCATCGGCGTCGACGGCGGGCGGTCGACGCTGCGGACGAAGGGCTGAGGGCGGAGGCTTGTCAGCACTCCCTCGCATTGCTGCTAACTATTGATCATAAAAGGAATATTTACATCTTGGCACGGATCATGAACCATCAGTCCTCGTCGCGAACATTGATCGTTCGGACGTTGATGATGAACCCGAGGATCGACCCTTGGCTGGGGCCACGGGTCGCCTTCCGGAGTGAAGGAGGACCCATGGTCTCCCAGGACTTCATCAGGCAGCTCAAGGGTTACGGTCTCACGACCGCGCACATCCTCTACCGCCTGCCCGATTATCCCGTCGCTCCTGCAAACCTATGTCTGGCAGGAGTACGACCTCGCGCCCGCTTTCCCGCTGCTCAACGATTTCCTGACATTCTGGCAGGCCAAGCTGGATGGGCCGCTGCATTCCGTGAGGGTGGCGCATGCCAGGCTGATCCGCCCTGCCGAATTGAGGATGGCGAGCGGGGGAGCTTCGGCTTCACTGATGCTGATTAATCACGTATTATACTGTGATTAATAAGTATTTCCGTTCTATCTTGTGTTTTAGTGGAAAGCTCCCTAGATTGCAGGAAGGCTCGCCGGTGCGCGCCGGCCAAACCCTTCACGAGGATTTTCCATGATTTCTCGTCGGTTCCTGATGCAGGGCGCTGCCTGGCGCGGTGCTCGCCGCCCCGGCGCTCGCCGGTCTCGCAGGACGTGCCGCAGCGCGCCGCGCAGAAGCTGCGGGTGGGGATCATCCCGATCCTCGGGGCGGCGCCCGTCATCGTGCTCGACAGGGAGGGCTGGGCCAAGGCAGGCCGGACTCGAACTGCACTTCATCACCTTCGAATCCGGCCCCAACATGATCCAGGCGCTGGCCTCCGGCACGCTCGACGTCTATGTCGCCGGCGTCGCGCCGCTTGCCGTGGCCCGCGCCAAGGGCATCGACGTGCGGGTCGTTACGGCGACCGCGGTCGAGGAAATCGTGATGGTCGGCCGGGCCCAAGCTCGCCGCCCTACTTCAAGCCCGGCGTGTCGGCCGGCCAGGCGCTGGCGGCCTTCGCAAGGCACGAGGGCAAGGCGGCCCGCCTCGCGACCCAGCCGGCAGGCTCGGTGCCCAACACGACGCATGCAGCACTGGCTGTGGGAGGTCGGCAAGGCCGACAAGGCCGACGTCGAGATCGTGCCCATGGGCATCGACGCGACGCAGCAGGCGCTGCTGACGGGCGCGGTCGACGGCGCGACGATGCGCGAGCCGGCGGTGACCATCGTCACCCAGCGCGACCCGCGCATCAAGATCGTGGCGCTCGGCGGCGAGATGTTCCCCAACCAGCCCGGGCACGGTCGTGGCGCTGACCGGGGCCATCGTCCAGAAGGATCCGAAGCGCGCCCAGACCATCGTCGACCTGACCGTGCAGGGCGGTCGACCTGATCAAGTCCAGCCCGGACAGGGTCGCTCCCCATATCGAGGCCGTGCTGGGCAAGGGCATCGTCGATACCGCGACCATCCGGGCGGCGCTGACCTCGCCGGCGAGCAAGTTCGTCGCCGACCCCGACATGCATCGTCGAGGCGACGCGGCTGATGCAGGCCTATCAGGTGAAGCTGGGCTCGCTCGACAAGGAATACCCGCTCGAGGGCCTGTTCGACCCGAGCTTCTACAGCAAGGCCAAAGCGGGCTGACGTGCGCGCCGGCCGATCCCTCGCGCTCGGAGCGGCCGGCCTCGCGTCCTTCCTGGTGTTGTGGGAGGGGATCGTGTCAGGCCGGCTTCGTGCCGCAGCGCCTTTCTGCCCGCGCCGAGCCGACATCCCGCGCTGCGCTCCTGCAGGAGATCTCGCTCGGGCTTCTGGCTTTCGTCCATCCGCTGCGAGCCTCGGGCATTACCTCGCCGGGCCTCGCTGTGGGCGCCGTCGCTCGGCATCGGCGCTTGGCGTCGTCACCGGGCTGAGCCACCCGTCCGAGGCGTTCCTCGCCTGGGTCGTGCGGCTGCTGCGGCCGATCCCGGGACTGGCCTGGGTGCCGTTCGCCATCATCTGGTTCGGCGTGTCCACACCGGCGGCGGTGTTCATCGTCGCCGTCGGCGTGTTCTGGATCTGCTACTTCGCCACGCTCGGCGCCGTGCGGGCCGTCGACCGCGACCTCCTCGAGGTGGCGGAGGCCTATGGCTTCCGCTCGCCTATCGCCAAGCTGGTGAAGATCGTGCTGCCGGCCGCGGCGCCCGGCATTCTGTCGGGCCTGCGCACCGCGCTGGGGCAGGCCTGGATGGCGGTGGTGGCGGCCGAGATCTTCGGCGTGCTGGGCCTCGGCCAGCGCATGATGCAGGCCTCCAGCCTGCTCGCGACCGACATCGTCGTCGTCTACATGATCACGATGGCCGGGCTCTACGGCATCATCGACACGGTCTTCGTCGTCGTCCAGAGCCGCATTCTCGCGTGGAAGGCCTGATCGTGAACGACACGCTGATCTCGATCCGGAATCTCGGCCTGTCCTACGATCGCGAAGGACGCCGGACCGAGGTGCTGCGCGGGCTCGACCTCGATATCGACAAGGGCGAGTTCGTGGCCATCGTCGGTCACTCCGGGGTCGGCAAGTCGACCCTGCTGCGGGTGATCGCCGGACTGTCGAAGCCGAGCGCCGGATCGGTGACGGTCGCGCCGTCCGAAGCCCGGCGCGGTGCTGCCGGTGGCGCTCGTGTTCCAGGACGGGCGCCTGCTGCCCGTGGCGCAAGGTGCTGTCCAATGTCGGCTTCGGCCTGGAGCGCTCGTCGCTTGTCGCGTGCCGAGCGGCGCGAGCGGGCGGAGGGCGCGCTGGCCCTCGTCGGTCTCGCGGCCTATGGCGACCGCTATCCCCACGAATTGTCGGGCGGCCAGCGCCAGCGCGTGGCGCTGGCCCGCGCCCTCGCCGTCGAGCCGGACGTGCTGCTCATGGACGAGCCTTTCAGCGCGCTGGACGCGATGACGCGCGAAGGCCTGCAGGACGAATTGCTGCGCATCCGGGAGCGCACCGGCAAAACCGTGCTCTTCGTGACACACGACATCGAGGAGGCGGTCTATCTCGCCGACCGCATCGTCGCGCTTGGCAGGTACGCCTGGCACGCTGCGGGTGTCGCAGCGCGTGGACGTGCCGAGGCCCCGATCGCGCGGGAGCGCCGGTTTGCGCGAGATTTCGCAGTCCATCCGGCAGGATCTGGCGGCCGGATCGGCCGAATTGTAGGCACTTGAAAGCTCGCGACGGCCATTGTCATCATCGTGACATCGCTTGGCCGCAATCGGACGCTGAGATAGAAAGATCGCGGGGCCGGTATCGGCCCCGTTTTTCATGTAGGAACCATGTCCACAGGACCTCGCCGCACGTCGGACATTCTGCAAGCCTTGGCCGCGAGGACCATCTGACCGGATCAGCGTTCGCCAGATCGTATCGGCGCTGGGTGAACGGACCTATGCGCTGCTGATCGTGGTGCTGGGCTTGCCCAACTGCCTGCCCATGCCGCCGCCTATTCCGCTGATTTCGGGCATATTGCTGTTCTTCGTCGCACTGCAGACTCGCCGTCGGCTGGCCTTCGCCCTGGCTGCCGAAGCGGATGCTCGACCACATGATCCCGCGCGCGGTGACGTCGCAAAGGCGGCGACGCGGGCCGTGCCCTACCTTGTCTGGCTCGAGCGTGTCGCCCGCCCCAGGCTCGGCGTGTTCGAGTCGACCGCTGGCGATCAGGTTCATGGGCGTGGCGCTGCTGGCGTTCTCACTGGCGCTGGTGACCGCCGCACCCGTGATCGGCCAGATCCCGCTCGGGCTGGCGGTCTGCCTTGTCGGCCTCGGCCTCGTGGAGCGCGACGGCTATGTGGTGGTCGGCGGGCTCGCGGTCGGCATGGTCGGCACGAGCCTGAGCCTGGGCTTCGTCTTCGCGGTCATCGCCAGCGCGACGGCCATATTCTAGCGGTCTGCTGATGGATCAGGCGACGGACGAGCGTGCCTGGACCGTTCCGTCTTCCGACACTGGGACAGCAGTTCGGTCATGCTCGCGGCCGAGATCGGCTTGCAGAACAGATAGCCCTGCAACTGATGGCAGCCGACCGCTTGCAGGAAGCGCTGCTGCTCGGTGCGTCTCGACCCCCTCCGCCGTGACGGTGAGGCCCAGCGCGCGGCCAAGGTGAACGATGGAGTGGACCAGGATGGCGCTCTCGCCCGTCGTCTCCATCGATTCCAGGAATGACCGGTCGATCTTGATCTTGTCGAAGGCGAAGCGCCGCAGATAGATCAACGAGGAATAGCCGGTTCCGAAGTCGTCGAGCGCGAAGCGAAGTCCGACTGCGCGCAGCTCCATCATGGCGTTCTCGGCGGCGTCGGCGTCCTCGACGATGACGCCTTCCGTGAGTTCCAGCTCGATCCGGGTGGGATCGATCTGCTCTTCATGCAAGGATCCGCGTGACGGAGCTGACGAAGTCCTTCTGCCGGAACTGGATGGGCGACACGTTGACCGCGACGGTGAGATTCTTCCAGTTCCGCGCCTCGCGGCAGGACTGGCGCAGCACCCACTCGCCCAAGCGCGCCGATCAGGCCGCGTTCCTCGGCGATCGGTATGAAATCAGCGGGCGAAACCGAACCGTGAACCGGGTGGGTCCAGCGAACGAGCGCCTCGACGCCGAGGATCTTGCGGCCGTCCGCGGAGAACTGCGGCTGGTAGGCCATTGTCAGTTCGTTGCGCTCGATGGCGCCGCGAAGATCGTCCTCCACCATCTTCCTGAGGCGGAGGGCGTCATCCATGCCGATTTCGAAGAACGAGTAGCGGTTCCGGCCCTCATGCTTGGCGCGGTACAGCGCAAGATCCGCCAGGCGCATGAGGCCGATCGCGATCGGTTCCGTTTTCGGGAGCGATCGCGATGCCGATCGAGACGCCAACCTGGGCCATCGTGCCGCCCATCTCGATCGGCTCATGGATGACGTCGAGAATACGGTGGGCGAGGGTGGCGCAATCGTGCGGCGTCCGGACATTTGTCTGCAGGATCGCGAACTCGTCGCCGCCGAACCGGGCGAGCACGTCCGAGCCGCGCAGTACGCCTTGGAGGCGCTGAGCCACGATACGGATGAGCTGGTCGCCGGCGTGGTGTCCGAACGTGTCGTTGATGTCCTTGAACCGGTCGAGATCCATGAAGAGGATCGCCGCTCCCTCGCTGCCATTGCCGATCCGCGCAAGTTCGGCATCCAGCCGCATCGTCAGCAAGGCTCGGTTGGGAAGTCCCGACAGCACGTCGTGATTGGCGAGATGGGTCGCCCTGGCCTCCCGCGAGACCAGCTCCGTGGTAACCTGCTGGACGTGCGAGAACATGAAGCCGGAGAAGAGGCCGACAGCCAGCAGCGCAACGATGAGGGTAGGCAGGACGCGCTCGACAACGACGATTCCGGGCTTGTCAGGTGTCCAGGACAGTCGCGCGCCGACCGCGCCTGACGCGTCCAGGATATTTATGGATGCGTCCGGTCGCATGTCGCTTCGTGCGAGTTGAAGATTATCGAAACCGCCCCCGACAAGGCTCGATTCAATCTGATCCAGCGGAAGCGGCCGGGTCGCAACCAGAATCCTCGGGCCGAAGACGCCTTCCGGCGCTACCTCCGGCAGCGCCACCGCGACGACAAAAGTCAGGGCGTTACCCAGCGTAATGAGGCGGACGACACCCGCTCCCTGCGGCCCGTCAGTGGCGAAATCGTTGTCGTCCCGGCGCATGGCCGACTGAGCCAGGCGGTCGCGCAATTCGGCGAGTGTCGGCAGCAGTATGGGCAGGATACGCTCAAACCTGGAGGGGGTCGCCACTTCGTCGAGAATGCGGCCTTTGACCAGAGTGTTGTCGGGCGCAACGGATGCCGCCACCTCGAATTCTTCGCCTGGGTGGCTTGTCGGCGGCTGGGACGAGGAGCGATGACTCTCGATATCGTGCAGTTCGGCCAGTCGCTCCGGCGAGGCCGCGATTGCCTGCAGATGGGACAGCACATGCCGCCCCTTCAATGCGAGCGCCGCGTTCATGTGGTTCGTCTGCCGTTCCAGCGCGAGCTCGTTTGCTCGCTGTCCCGTCCAGACAAGGGCCAGGAAGGCCAACGACAATAGGGAAAGCAGCACCGCGGCCACGGGCCAGACGATGCGAGCAGTCACTGCGTTCTGGTTAAACCTGAACCTGATCCAAGACATCAAAACAAACTCGGCCGGAGCCTCTTCAGCCGCCAAGTTGCACTGCGACATCTTTCAATCTGTTTGAAGAATAAGGTTTATGGCTTATCGACAGGCGGTTTGTAGGGCGGGGGCGGGATCGCGATGTGGGCTGCCCGGAGCGCCGCGGACCACCGCTCGCGCAGGTCGTGGAAATAGGGCTCTCCAGCCTCGATGCGGTGTACCAGTTCGGATTTCTGGGTATCCCGGCGCAGCGTGACGATGTCGATCGGCAATCCGACGCCGAGATTGGACCGCATCGTCGAATCCATCGAAATCAGCCCCAGCTTCAGGGCGTCGCTCAGCGTCGTGTTGAACGTCACCGCACGATCGAGGATGGGCTTGCCGTATTTGTGCTCGCCGATCTGGAGGTATGGCGTTTCGAGGCCGCACTCGATGAAGTTTCCCGCCGCGTACAGCATGAAGAGCCGCGGCGCGCTGCCGCTGATCTGCCCACCCAGGAGAAAAGACGCGTCGAACTTCACCCCCGCTTCGTCCAGGCTGCGCCCGTCAATGGTGCGAACCTTGTGGACCGCACGGCCAACGAGTTGCGCGGCACGAAACAGGGTAGGGGAGTCCAACAGTGTCTCGACTTCCCCGGTATCGGGATTCTCGATGCCCTCGTGCAGGAAGCTGACGACGGACTGCGAGATCGAGAGGTTGCCGGCGGTCGCCAAGGCAAGGACGCGTTCGCCGGGACGTTCGAACACGTGGAGCTTACGGAAGGTCGAGATGTTGTCGAGACCCGCATTGGTGCGGGTGTCGGCGATCATTACGAGGCCTTCGCGAACGAGGATCCCGGTACAGTAGGTCATGTGTTCAGGAATCCGGTCTTGGTCGGCGCTCGCGGTTGAGCGAGCGAGGTTAGGATTGCGACTGGTTCTGGGCCATGACGCGGACTTTCACATCCTGGCTCTCTTCTCCAAAGCCGTATCGGCTGCCGCGCACCGGCGCAGCCGCCACCGAATCGAGTCCGATAGCGACGCGAACATGCCCTATCGTTGGGCATATGTCGTTGGTTGGATCAAATCCCACCCAGCCCAAGCCGTCGACATAGGCCTCCACCCAGCCATGTCCTGCGTTCTGTTCGACAATGCCGTCATCGCGCCAGAGATAGCCGCTGACATAACGTGCGGGAATCATGAGGTGATGGGCGGCAGCAATAAACACGTGAGAGAAGTCCTGGCAGACGCCACGACCACGCGCCAGCGCCTCGGCCGCAGTGGTTTCCCCGCTCGGCGCCGCGTCGTCGAACGTCATCAGTTCGTGGACACGGGCCATGAGTTCATGAAGAACGGGGAGGGCTTCCGCACCGCCTTTGGCCTGCACGTCATCGGCCATGGCGCGGATGGCGTCGTCGGGGAGCGTGAGTCCGGTTTCGCGCAGATAGAGCCGGGGAGGGAAGCGCTCGACGGTTCCGCGCAGGACGCCTGTCGTGTCGTGGGTTTCCACCACGCCCTCGACCGTGACCGTCAGGGTCTCGATCGGTCCTGAGACGGTTAGCGAGTGGGTGATATTGGCAAAGGCATCCTCGCCGGCCTTGAGCCGGCTTTCGGCGTCGACGTCGATTCGCCAATTGACGACGTACTGACCCTCGTGGTTGCGAGGCGTCAGCCTGAGCGTCTGGATCAACGACTTCGCGGGGGGCGTGTAGTCGTAGACCATCTGGTGAGAGACGCGGATGCGCATGAACAAACCTTTAGAGCCAAGGCTTCGGGCCTACCAGCCTCGTTGAAGCCCGACGGTGCTTTTAAACCAAGTACTGCTCCATGACCGCGGCGCCGAGCTTGTCATTGTCCACGATGAAGCCTGAGATGAACTCGTGCAGCCCGTGCTGCTGGAAGACGTCCTTCACAGACGTGTTTTCCAGGCGCGCGAGAGTGCTGCGCGAGAGGCGCTGCGCCACGCCCTGGCGGCCGTAGGCGCGTCCGAGATTGTCGAGGAAAACCACGATGTTTTCGTAGGAGGACGCCAGCGAGCGCGGCATCTGCCGGTTGAAGATCAGCAGGTCCGCCACGAGCCAGGGCTGCAGGCTCTGGCGATAGACCCAGTGATAGGCCGTGAGCGCCGAGACCTCGCGCAGGATGGTCGACCACTGGAAATAGTCCAGGCTGCCGCCCACCCGTTCCGACTCCGGCAGGAGCACATGGTACTTCACGTCGAGGATGCGCGCGGTGTTGTCGGCACGCTCGATGTACACGCCGAGTCGCGAGAACCAGTAGGAGTCGTTGCGCAGCATCGTGCGGTAGGCCGAGCCGTCAAAGGCCAGCGATGCCGATTTCACCCACTCGAGGAAGCGGGCGAACTCCTCCCGATTGAGGTCGGCGGCATCGTAGCGGCGCAATTCGAGGTAGGCGCTGTTGATCGCCTCCCACATCTCGCCGGTGATCGCGGTGCGCACAGCCCGGGCGTTCGAGCGCGCCAGCTCGAAGCAGTTGCGGATCGATGACGGATTGTCCGGGCTGAAAGCCAGGAAATGTGTGACGTTGCGCTCGTTCACCTCGTCGTAGTGCTGCGAGAAGATCTCGGCAGCGCCGGCGGTGAGAAGCGTGCTCTGCCATTCCGTGCCCTTGCCGCCATAGGCGGCAGGCAGGGTGGCAAGACGGGCCGTCGCATCGAGAATGCGGGCGAGGAATTCCGCGCGCTCGATGTAGCGCGACACCCAGTAGAGATTGTCGGCGGTCCGGCTAAGCATCGAGCACCCAGGTGTCCTTGGTTCCGCCGCCCTGGCTGGAATTGACCACGAGCGAACCTTCTTTGAGCGCGACGCGTGTCAGCCCGCCCGGCACGATGCGAACCTTGTCGGCTCCCGACAGCACGAAGGGCCGCAGGTCGACGTGACGCGGCGCCACGCCCGAGGCCACGAATGTCGGGCAGGTCGAAAGCGCCAGTGTCGGCTGGGCGATGAAGCCGTCGGGCGCGGCCCGGAGCTTGCGCCGGAATTCCTCGATCTGCTGCTTGGTGGCATGGGGGCCGACCAGCATCCCGTAACCACCCGACCCGCTGACCTCCTTCACGACCAGTTCGGACAGGTGATCCATGACGTAGGACAGGCTCTCCTTCTCGCGGCACCGGAAGGTCGGCACGTTCTTCAGGATCGGCTCCTCGCCGCTGAAGAACTTGATGATCTCCGGCATGTAGCTGTAGACGGCCTTGTCGTCGGCGATGCCGGTGCCGACCGCGTTGGCCAGCGTCACGTTGCCGGCCTGGTAGGCGCTCATCAGGCCGGGAACGCCGAGGATCGAGTCCGGAGCGGAAGGCGAGCGGATCGAGGAAGTCGTCGTCGATGCGCCGGTAGATGACGTCGACGCGCTTGGGACCCTCGGTCGTGCGCATGTAGACGACCTCTTCGCGCACGAAGAGGTCCGAGCCCTCGACGAGTTCGATGCCCAGCTTGTCGGCCAGGAACGAGTGCTCGTAGAAGGCCGAATTGAACTGTCCCGGCGTGAGAAGCACGCAGACCGGGTCTCCCGACGCGCTGCGTGGGGCGACCGAGCGAAGCGTCGCAAGCAGCGAGTCGGGATAGTTCTCGACCGGCGCCACGCGGTGCTCGGCGAACAGCTCCGGGAACAGCCGCATCATCACTTCCCGGTTCTCCAGCATGTAGGAGACGCCGGAGGGCGTGCGCGCATTGTCCTCGAGGACGTAGAAGTTGTCGGCGTCGACGCGGACGATGTCGATGCCGGCGATGTGGACGTAGATGTTGTGGGGAACGCTGCGCCCGTCCATCTCGGGCCGGAAGCACGGGTTCCGGAAGACCAGGTCCTCCGGCACGATGCCGGCCTTCAGGCATTCGCGCTTGCCGTAGACGTCGGCGAGGAAGGCGTTCAGCGCATTCACGCGCTGGGTGAGCCCCTTCTCCAGGATCTGCCATTCGGGCTTGGTGATGACACGGGGGATGATGTCGAACGGGATCAGCCGTTCGGTGGCCTCGGCATCGCCATAGACGGCGAAGGTGATGCCGATTCGGCGGAAGAACAGCTCGGCCTGGCTGCGCCGAAGCGCGATGTGATCTGCCGGCACCGTGTCCAGCCAGCGCTTCAGGGCGACGTATCCATCCCTGATACGGTCGCCTTCGGCACGCATTTCGTCGAACGCTGTGACCATTCATGTCCCCTGAACCAGGCGATGCGCTCCCGCATCGCCAAGTCAAGACTAACCGCAAACCGCGTGCCAGTGAAACACGGCTAAATACGAAGATGGCAGGCGGCAGATTGATTGTTTTTTGTGCAGTTAATCACTGCATTGCTGCCGAAAACGTCCGCTCAGATCAGTTTGAGCCCTTTCAGGCTGGCATGGCCGTTTCGGCCGACGATGATGTGGTCGTGCACGAGCACGCCAAGCGGCCTGGCGATATCGGCGATTTCCCGCGTCATGCGGATGTCCGCCTGGGACGGCGTCGGATCGCCGGACGGATGGTTGTGGACGAGGATGATGGCGGAGGCGGAGAGCTCCAGCGCGCGCTTCATCACTTCGCGGGGATAGACCGGCGTGTGGTCCACCGTGCCCGTCTGCTGAACCTCGTCGGCGATCAGGCTGTTGCGCTTGTCGAGGAACAGGATGCGGAACTGCTCGATGTCCGAGAACGCCATCGAGGCGCGGCAGTAGTCGATCACCGAAGACCACGAACCCAGAACCGTGCGCTTGGAAACCGCGCCCTTTGCGAGCGCCTGTCCCGCGGCCTCGACGATTTTCAGGTCCGTGGCGGTCGCCTCACCGATGCCGTCGATCTCCATCAGCCGCGCCATCGGCGCTCCCAGCACCTCCGCGAGCGATCCGAACCGCGCGATCAACTCCTTTGCGAGCCCCTTGACGTCGCGCTGGGGAATGGAGCGGAAGAGGATGAGCTCGAGGAGTTCGTAGTCCTCGAAGGCTGCAGCTCCAGCGCGTGTGAAGCGATTTCTCAACCTCTGGCGGTGGCCGCGTCGATGATCCTCCCCTGCATCCGGTGGGGAGGTATCATCGGGGGCGCGCAAATTGCTAGTCCTGGATCGCGATATAGGGCGGCTGGTCCAAGCCGTTGGGCGACAGCGTGAAGATCTCGACGCCCGTCTCCGTCACGGCGACGGTGTGCTCGAACTGGGCCGAAAGCGAGCGGTCGCGCGTGACGGCGGTCCAGCCGTCGCCGAGCACCTTCACGTGCGGACGGCCCAGATTGATCATCGGCTCGATGGTGAAGAACATTCCGGGCTTCAGCGGCACGCCCTCGCCGCGGCGGCCGTAATGCAGGATGTTGGGCTCGTCGTGGAACAGCCGGCCGAGCCCGTGGCCGCAGAAGTCGCGCACGACGGAGCAGCGCTCCGCCTCGGCGAATTCCTGGATGGCGGCGCCGATATCGCCCGTCGTGGCGCCCGGCTTTACGGCTGCGATGCCCAGCATCATCGCCTCGTAAGTGACCTCGACGAGACGCGCGGCGCGGCGCGGCACGTCGCCGACGAGGTACATCGCGGCTCGAATCGCCGTGCCAGCCATCGAGCACCAGCGTGACGTCGATGTTGATGATGTCGCCGTCACGCATCGGCTTGTCGTTGGGAATGCCGTGGCAAACGACGTGATTGATGGAGGTGCAGATGCCCTTGCGATAGCCGCGGTACATCAGCGGGGCAGGGTAGGCGCCGTTGTCGAGGGCGAACTCGAACACGAAATTGTCGAGCGCCTCGGTCGTCACGCCGGGCTGCACCATCGGGACGAGCAGATCGAGCGCTTCGGCGGTGAGCCGCCCGGCACGACGCATCCCCTCGAAAGCCTCGGGCCCGTGGAGCTTGATTTCGCCGGTCTTGCGACCAGCGCCTTGCGCGGCTTCGACGAACGTCATCAGGTGATCCGGATCGCCCCTTCCAAGCCTAATCAAATGGGGCAAACCGGCGCGCCGCGCAAGGTGCAGAAGATCAGTGACGTCTTCGCCGAGCGCTCATCCTGACACGAGGGTCGAGGCGAGGACTGGCTTTCCCGGCCGCTTCAGGGTACTCGTCCGCGCACCATGAATAAGCCGGACGAAGCAATGACAGCGCTTGACCCGACCAGCTTCGGCGCCTACCGCCCGACGGGCTGGGCCGAAACGCTGATCAATTATACCCGCAGCATGCCCCGCAACTGGGCCGGTCGCCGCATGGCCTATGCCCTGCGCCAGATCGCGATCTGGATGCTGCGCGGCCAGCCGCTCGACGTCGACGCCCTCGGCGCGAAGATGCGGCTCTACCCCTACAACAATGTCTGCGAGAAGCGGCTCGTCTTCACGCCGCAGTACTTCGATCCGGACGAGCGCGAGTTTCTCGCCCAGCATATTCACGAAGGCTATGTCTTCGTCGACGTCGGGGCGAATGTCGGCGGATACACGCTGTTCGTGGCCGCGCGGGCCGGGCAGTCCGGGCGGGTGCTCGCCATCGAGCCGCAGCCCAACATCTTCGAGCGCCTCGTCTACAATATCCGGCAGAACCGGTTCGGGACGGTCAAGGCGCTCGACTGCGCCGTCGCCGACAAGACGGGCGATGTCACCCTGTTCGTCGACATGAAGAACCATGGCGAATCGAGCGTGAAGTTCGTCGGCCTCGGCCAGGGTCCCTCCGTCCGCGTTCCTGCGAAGGCGCTTGCCGACCTCCTGAAAGACGAGGGCTTCGAGCGCGTCGATGCGATCAAGCTCGATGTCGAAGGCGCCGAAGACCTGATCCTGCAGCCCTTCCTCGCCAACGCGCCCGAGACGATGCTTCCGACCCTGTTCATCATCGAGAACGGCGCCGGACGGTGGCAGGTCGATCTGGTTGGCCTGCTGGTTGCGCGGGGATACGAACTGGTGAAGCGGACCCGCGTGAACCTGATCTTCCAGCGTAAGGCGGCCTGATCCGTCATTTCTGCCAGCGCAGGGGGCGTTTTGCACAGATCGCGCCGTCTCGCGCCCTTGAGCGGCGGGGTGGAGCGGGCTAAATCCCTGAATGCCTGGAGTATCCGAGATGTCCGACGCCGTTTCGCCCGTGACTGCATCGATCCTCGTGATCGGCGACGAAATCCTTTCGGGGCGGACCAAGGACAAGAACATCGGCTACATCGCCGACTACCTGCACCGCGCATCGGCATCGACCTGCAGGAAGTCCGCGTCGTTCCGGACGACGAGGACGAGATCGTCGCGGCGCTGAACGCGCTGCGCAGCCGCTACACCTATGTCTTCACCACCGGCGGCATCGGGCCGACACACGACGACATCACGGCCGACTGCGTGGCCAAGGCTTTCGGCGTCGGGATCTCGCGTCGACGAGCGGGCTGTCGCGATGCTGCGCGAGCGCTACGCCGATCCGGCCGACCTCAACGAGGCGCGCCTGCGCATGGCGCGGATCCCGCACGGGGCCGACCTGATCGACAATCCGATCTCCAAGGCGCCGGGCTTCCGATCGGCAATGTCATCGTCATGGCCGGCGTGCCCTCGATCATGCAGGCCATGCTGGATGCCGTGGCGCCGACGCTGCAAGACCGGCGTGACGATGATATCGGTCTCGATCGACGCGCGGCGGCCTGCCCGAGGGCGCTCTACGGCACCGCGCTGGGCGCGGTGCAGAAGGCCCACCCTGGCGTCGTGATCGGCTCCTATCCGTCCTTCGACGGACAGCGCTTCACCAACCAGATCGTGGTGCGGGCGCGCGACGAGGCGCAACTGGCCGCCGGCGCCGCCGCCGTCGAGGCCATGCTCGTGGATCTCACGGCCAAGCGCGACGCGCCCGCCGCCGGAACGACTGCGTAGAAGAACTGCTGCTCGAGCTTGCCAAGGAATCCGATGTCACAGCCCCAGCCCAAGGCCTTCCCCGTCTCCTGGGACCAGTTCCACCGCGACGCGCGGGCGCTTGCCTGGCGGCTGGCGGCTCCGGGCCGTTCGAGGCCATCGTCTGCATCACGCGCGGCGGGCTCGTGCCGGCGGCCATCGTGTCGCGCGAGCTCGGCACCCGCGTCATCGAGACGGTCTGCGTTGCGAGCTACCACGACTACACGTCCCAGGGCGAGCTGCAGGTGCTGAAGGGCATCGCGCCGACAGTCCAGAAGCTCGGCGGGGAGGGCGGCAAGGGCGTCCTCGTCGTCGACGACCTCGTCGATACCGGCAAGACGGCCCGCATCGTGCGCGACATGCTGCCCAAGGCGCATTTCGCCACCGTCTACGCCAAGCCGCTCGGCCGGCCGCTGGTGGATACCTTCGTCACCGAAGTGTCGCAGGACACCTGGATCTACTTCCCCTGGGATCTGGGCCTTGCCTACCAGGCGCCGATCGCCGAGGGCCACAAGGGCTGAGGCGAGCCGGTGACTGCGTGACCGCAGCCCTGTCCTTGCGGATTTCCCGGCGTGCGCTAGCCTCCGGGACATGGGAGGCGTGAAGCCGTGACGGTATTCAACGAGGCGAGCGCCCGGACGTCGATCTTCCAGGCCCTGCTCGACGCCAGCAAGGTCTACGGGCGCAAGACGCCGATCCTCGAGGACCCCGAGCGCAGCCCCCTGAGCTATGCGCGCATCGTGCTGGGCGCCTTCGTGCTCGGCCGCAAGCTGTGCGCCGGCGTGCGCGCCCGGCGAGGTCGGTGGGCGTGCTGCTGCCCAATGTGAACGCCGTGGCGCTCACGGTCTTCGGCCTCGCCGCGTTCGGGCGCGTCGTGGCGATGCTGAACTTCACGGCGGGGCTCGCCAACCTGCGCTCCGCCGTGCGCGACGGCGCAGATCCGCACCGTCGTCACCTCCCGCCGGTTCGTCGAGCAGGGCAAGCTGGACGAAGTCATAGCGGGACTTCAGGACGCCGAGGGTCCGGAGGCCGTCGCCGTGCGCGTCGTCTACCTCGAGGACGTCAGGGCCTCGGTCACCTCGCTCGACAAGGCGCTCGGGCTGCTGATGAGCCTTGCGCCGGGTCTGGTGCATCGGCGCCACGCGCCGCAGCCGGACGACCCGGCCGTCATCCTGTTCACCTCCGGCTCGGAAGGGCAGGCCGCAAGGGCGTGGTGCTCTCGCAGCGCCAACATCCTGTCGAATGTCCGGCAGATCGAGGCGCATATCGGCTCGCCGCCGCTCGGGCCGGGGCAGGTGGTGCTGAACCCGCTGCCGGTGTTCCACAGCTATGGCCTGACGGGCGGGCTGCTGCTGCCGCTGCTCAGCGGCATGCGGGCGGTGCTCTATCCCAGCCCGCTGCACTTCCGGCAGGTGCCCAAGATCGCCAAGGCGATCGGCGCGACCATCCTGTTCGGCACCGACACCTTCCTGCAGGGCTGGGCGCAAGCCGCCGAGCCGGGCGATCTCGACAGCGTCCAGTGTCGTCGTCGCCGGCGCGGAGCGGGTGCGCGACCAGACGCGCGCGATGTGGAGCAAGTCCGGCAACGATGATCCTGGAGGGCTACGGCGCGACCGAGTGCTCGCCGGTGATCGCCGTCAACCAGACCTTCGACAACCGGCCCGGCACGGTGGGGCACATGCTGCCCGGCATGGAGTGGCGGCTCGAGCCGGTCGAGGGCCTGCACGGAGGGCGGCCGGCTGCGTCGTGCGCGGGCCCAACGTCATGGCGCGGCTACCTGTTGCGCCGACGAGCCCGGCGTGCTCGCGCCGCCGCAGGACGGCTGGCACGACACGGGCGACATCGTCACGCATCGACGCCGAGGGCTTCGTCCGCATCCGCGGCCGCGCCAAGCGCTTCGCCAAGATCGGCGGCGAGATGGTCTCGCTCGGCAGCCATCGAGACGCTGGCCGCCGGGCTCTGGCCGGGCGCCACCCATGTCGCCGTCACCCTGCCCGACGCCCGCAAGGGCGAGCAGATCGTGCTCGTCACCGACAAGCCCGAGGCGGACCGGGCCGCGCTGCTCGCGCACGCGCAGGCCAAGGGCTATCCGGAACTCTGGGTTCCCAGCGCCATCCTCGTCACCGCCGCCATCCCCGTGATGGGCACCGGCAAGGTCGATTATCGCCGCGACGCAGGAACTGGCGCGCAACATGCGGCCATTGCTTTAACTCGCGAAAACGATCCGCCTCTTGCGGAGGCGCGCCAGCGCGGCTAACCCTGCATCGTCGCCCGCATGACGAAACTGGTAGACGTAGCAGACTTAAAATCTGCGGCCTTCGGGTGTGCCGGTTCGAGTCCGGCTGCGGGCACCAAATCACTGTCCAGCGTTGTCTAAGATGGGCCCGTTCTTCTCCACAGAACGGGCCTTTCCTTTCTCACATGTCCAGCTTTGTCCACGGTTGGCCACTATAGTCCCACGCTGGATGTGGGACTATCTGTGGGACGCATCTCATGCCAAAGCTTAGCGCACGGTCTGAGACTCCATTCGTGATGCTGGTCGGTATGGTGCCGGACCGATGTGTTCGAGAAGCCGTGGGGGCTGATGAGCGAATGGGCCAATTTGGCGCAATCGCAGTCATAAGAAATTCGCGCCGTTACCGTCGTGTACATGGAGAGGAGGACTGAGATGCATGAGTTCATCCCTTATGTCCGCAAGCGGTGGACTGCTACGTTTGCTACGGCTAAACCGGACGAACCCAAGGCGTAGCAAACGTAGCTGATGTAGCAACGTCCCATCGTTAGCATCGCGACAATTTAGAGGAACGCTCCGCTGTTGCGGAGTTCGACGGCGGTCTCCCCGGCTGTTACGCAGAGATCCTCGCAAGCCTTCAGGTGATTGTCGCTTCCCGCCGGCATCAGCGCCGAGCAGCAGTCGACCGTAGTTGACGCCGCAGCCAGGTTTCTGGACCGGGAGTTAAGGGGCGCGCCTTGCAGCAAACTTTCGACATTCGACAGTGACTAGATTTCGCATCTGCCGAGGATGTCATGAAGGAGGACAAACTTGCTTTCTGCGACTACGACTACGGTTGTGACTACCCAATCTTGAAGAGGTATTCGAGGCCATTCGCGCAAGCAATCGCCGTAGCGGCCCGCTTCCGACGGCATCTCCCCAAAGGCCGATCTTAGCTATTTCACGGGACGCGGCAAGTTCCTGCGTTCGACATAAGTGGCGGTTTGTTTTTAGTTTAGCCGTAACGAATTAGCGCTACCGCCGAGGAATGTATATTCGAGATCGCGTCACCGAGACGAAATGGCAGCGAAACGCCGCCCACCTGCGCAGGTCACACAATGCGCACCGATTCATTCTAGCATTGACTGCAAGCTTCGCGGTGCTTCCGACACCTCTCGCGCTCGCGGCAAATTGCAACAACTCAGGCGCTCTCAACTACATCGGCCATTTCGCGAACGACAGCGCGAGCATCTGGCTGAGCCGAAGTTTTCTCAGTGACACAAAGACGTTCCGCCTCGAGGCCGCGCAGCAGGGCGTGTACGCCAGTACTTTTCCGATCGTCGGCGGTGGAATTCATCTCTCGCTTTCGCCGTCCGTCTCCACTGGAAATGGCGGCACGCATAAGCTCTATATTTTGCCGGAAGAGTGCCTCGTCGACACGCAAAACCAGAAGGGCGGGATTGTTATTGGCGGGGGCTTCCCTGGAGGCGGGGGCGGCGGCTTGCCAGGAGGGGGAGGTGGCGGCGGGTCCGGCGGTTCGGGCGGCGGTACCGGAGGAGGGTCTGGCGGCGGCTCAGGTGGTTCAGGCGGCGGTACCGGAGGCGGTTCGGGTGGTGAAACGGGCGGCGGCTCCGGCGGCGGTACTGGCGCGGGCTCGGGCGGTGGAACGGATAGCGGATCGGGCGGAGCCTCGGGCGGCGAAGGCGGAGGAAGTTCGGGGGAGGCACGGGCAATGGCGGCGGGGGAGCCGGCGCGAGACTCCCGGACATCCTAGCGTTCGACCAAGCCATGGCGATGCGGACGGCTCAGGCGCGGGCTCGCAGTATCTCTGATCGACTTGTTTCAGAGTTGTTTCCTGTAACCCGTCCAACCAGCTATCCGCCTGGAGCCGTCACCGAGGGTTCACCATCGTCGCCCGACGAGAGGGGATGGAACGTCTGGATAGACAGTCGCGGCGTCACATCCTCCGATCATCGCTTTGGCCTCGATTTCAATGGGCGGCTCGGCGACATCTATGCTGGTTTCGACTTCCGAGTTCAGCCCGGACTTGTGTTCGGCTTGGCTGTCGGGGGTGAGTTTTGGGACGCCAGCGAATTCCAGAGCACGCTGAGATCATCGGTCGATTCCTTCGTGATCGGACCGTACGCGGCGATCCCGCTCACGGACTGGCTGATGTTCGATTCGTGGCTTGCCTATGCATCGGGTCGGCAGAGGCTGGATATTGCGGATTTCAGCGGAGACCGTGATCTGCAGCGGGTTTTCGGGTCGTTCAATCTGACGGCGCAAGCCTGGCTCGAAGAATGGCGAATTAGACCGAAACTCAGCGCCTACGTCTCGAGCGTGAACACGTCCTCGTTCAGCTTGACCGACTACCCGAATTTCATCGGTTCGCCGAACAGCCTGCTTCTGCGAAGCAGCAGGGACGGGGTAGCGCTTACGGAAGCGTCCGTGGAAGTCGCCTATCCTTTTCGGTTCAATCAGAACACGGTTATCGTACCCTCTATCCGGCCTGGGATCGCAGTCGACCTCAATCGTTCAAATAAAGGGCGAGTGATGACCGGGGCACTTCAAGTCCAGCAACCAGCGCGAACGTGGGGTTCCCTCCGCGCTGGCCTTCAGATCAATATCGGCGACTATTCGGACATTGATCTATCGGCTGGCTATGACTCCATCGGCCAACCGGGCCTGAATGTCTGGACGGGCCGCATCGCCGCGCATCTCGCCTTCTGACGAGAAGATGGTGTTCTAATCCGTGCCGCTTACTGCTCGCGAGAGATCATCACGTTTCAGCAATCATCGCTCTTAGGGCCTCGGGTGCGAGGATGCGGACGCGGCGGTACTGGTGCTCGATGTGGCCCTCGCTCGCCAATCCGCGAAGTACCGAACCGGCAGTTGTGCGAGCAATGTTGGCAAGGCGCGCCAGGTCGTTCTGGTTGACGTGAACGTCGATGGGCGATCCGTCCGCCAGGCCCGAGCGGCGGCAGCCAGCGAGGCGCAGGAGGACAGCGGCGCAGCGCTGGACGTGGTCGCGGACCATCAGGTCGTCAGCGGCGCCGATGGCCGTCTCGAGATGCAGCATGGTGAGAAGTGCGATCCAGCGCCACCCGGTGGGGTCCTTGAATAGGATCTCCTGCAAGGCCTGCAGCGGCAGGTGGAGGAGCCACGAGGACCGGATGGCCGCCAAGCCCACCAGGCGCGGACCGCCCGTCACAACTGGTCCCTCGCCTACCCATGTGCCGGGTCGGACAAAGTGGGCGAGGTATGGTCCGTCATCCCCGGGCGCGATGGAGACGCCCAGGCTGCCCGAGACTAGCCCATAAATCCCACCTTGCGGATCACCGACCTGGTAGATGGTCTCGCCCGCGGCCGCGGTCATGATCAGGCTTCGTTCGAGGACGTCCGCTCGGAACTTCGCGGGCACCAGACGCAGCCAACCCTGGCTGGCGACGATCTCCTGAGCCGAAAAAAAATCCATGCCGCACTCCCGGACTGACCGTGCACGGACAATGCCGCACGTTGGGTTGTGTTACCACAGCCAAGACTTCGCTCACCACACAAGGAATGCAGGTCGAGGACGGCGTCGGCGACGGCGGGCCGAAAAGATTGTCTTGACCAATTTTCGCGCATTGAAGAGGGAAAGCATGCCCATTCACGTCATCAGCGCCGGCCATTGGCGGAGGTCGCTGCTCTGCTCGGCGGCTATCCTCTTGGCGCTGGCCGCGGCTACGCCAGGCACAGCCTCCGCGCAGACGGCGCCACCCCCGCTCGCGACCGCCGGGCAGACCGCCTCCGCGGATGCATTCACCCGCGCCGAGATCGAGACGCTGGTTGCACCTTACGCGCTCTATCCCGACGCCCTGCTGGCGCAGCTCCTTCCCGCCTCGGCCTATCCCGTCGACATCGTCCAGGTTTCGCGCTGGCTCGCCAAGAACAAGGCCAGCGCCGACAAGGGCGACTTCACGGCCCTGGACGCGCAGAGCTGGGATCCGTCCGTTAAGTCGCTGGCGCGCTTCCCCACCGTGATCGACCGGCTGAACACAGAACTCGACGCGACGACGGACCTGGGCGACGCCTTCGTCAACCAGCCCGACGACGTGGCGGCCGTCATCCAGGCGCTTCGCCTGCAGGCGCAGAAGGCCGGGACCCTCCAGTCCACGCCACAGCAGCGCGTCACCGTCCAGGCGCAGGACGACGTGCAGTACGTCGTGATCGAGCCCACCGACCCCGAGGTGCTCTACGTTCCCGACCTACGATCCTGCGGTCGTCTACAATCCGGGCGCGAACGCCGCCGTGGCCGGCCTGATCGGTTTCGGTCTCGGCGTCGCCGTCGGCTCCGCCATCGACAATCCCTGGGACTGGGGGCGCGGCTACGTCTATCCGCCGCGCTGGGCGGGCTATCCCGGCTACCGGCCCGGTGTCGGCGGCGTCAACGTCAACGGCAACGTCAACATCGGCAACAGCGTCAATATCGGCAACGGCAACACGCGGGCGTGGCGGCCGGATAACGATCGCTATCGTCCCGGCCAGGGCAGCAAGCCCAATATCGGCAACGGCCGGCAACCGGACCGCCCGGGGCAGCGGCAACACGATCAACATCGACAACTCATCAACGAGTGTCGGCAATCGCACGAATGTCTCGACCGGCGACCGCACGAATATCGGCAATGGCGACCGGACCAAGGTCAGCGGCGGGGATCGCACGAACGTCAAGGCCGGACGGCGACCGCACGAAAATCGACGCGGCGGCAGGCAACCGCGCCAAGGCTGGCAGCAGCCGCGCGAGAACCGCGGCGGCGCCGGCAAGGCCGTGGCCGACAGGCAAGCCGGCCGCGGCCGCCCAAGAGGCCGGCGGCGCCAGCGCGCGACATCGGCATTCAGCGATGCCCGCCTGGGCGGCGCGGCCAACGCCGCGACGCAGCGGGGCGCGGCGAGCCGGCAGGCCGTCCAGCGTCCTGCGGGTGGCGGTGGCGGCGGCGGGCCGCGATGGCGGCGGAGGCGGCGGCCGCGCTGGCGGAGGTCATGGTGGCGGCGGCCACGGCGGCGGCGGCGGGCATAGGCGATGAGGAGAGATGACATGAACACGCTCGGCAATTTCCTCGGGGCCTGCGGGCTGGCCGTCGCTCCTTTCCTTCGCTGCACTCCCTGCTTCCGCCCAGCAGATCTTCGCCACCCCCGACGCCGCCGCGAAGGCGCTGGTCGAAGCCGCCGGCAACCCCGGCAAGGGGCATGCTGGACTCGCATCTTCGGGCCAGGCGGACAGGACCTGCTGTCATCCGGAGATCCGGCCGTCGACAAGCAGCGCATCGCAGACTTCCTGGCGCTGGCCGGCAAGGGCAGCGCGGTGGCCGATGGCGACGCCGGCCACAAGGCGCTGGTCTTCGGCACGAAGGGCTGGCGCTTCCCCATTCCGCTCCAGCAGAAGGCGGGAGGCTGGACGTTCGACCTCGCGGCCGGCAAGCAAGCGATCATCGACCGCCGGGTGGGAGTGAACGAACTCGCCGCGATCGGCGTATGCGCCGACTATGTCGCGGCGCAGAACGAGTATCGCTCACGTCTGCACGACGACGAGCCCGTCCCGCAATATGCGCGCCGCCTGCTCAGCTCGCCCGGGCGAAACGACGGCCTCTATTGGCCGCCCGCCAACGCCGCCGACCGGAGCCCGCTGGGCGACCGGATCGCCGGCGCGGTCGACGACGGAGGAGACGGCAAGCCGCGCTCCTATCGCGGCTACGAGTTCCGCATCCTGACGGCGCAGGGTCCCGACGCGCCCGGCGGCGCCTACGACTACATGGTGAAGGGCCGGCTCCTCGCCGGTTTCGCCTTGATCGCCGACGCCGGTGACCTGGGGCCAGACCGGCATCATGACCTTCCTCTGCGACCAGCAGGGACGGGTCTGGGAGCGCAATCTCGGCGAGCGCTCGTCTGATCTCGCCCGCCAGATCACGAGCTTCAATCCCGGCCCCGGCTGGTCGCCGGTGACCCTGCAGAACTGAAGCAGACTGGACTTGGCCATGTACTGCGCAATCGCCCGCGCATCACATCGCCAAGGCGTTAGCTGGAATCTTGAGGTGATGAAGTGAGATTCACGCTACAGGGCTTTGGGCCCTTCCTGCACTGGCTCACGCTCGGCGTTCTCGCAGTGGCTCCCGTTCTGGCGGCCGTCGTGATCTACAAGCTCGGCAGCCTGCCCGGCTCGATCGCCCGCTCGCGAGATCATCCGCAAGCCGAAGCGATCAACATCTGCGGCTGGATGGGGATCATCACGATCGTGCTGTGGCCGATCGCGATGGTCTGGGCGCATCTCGTGCCCGGCCAGCCGATCGCCGGAGCGGCGCCGCCGGCGGCTGGAGACGACGCTCGCGCTGCTGGCAAAGCTCCAGCAGGCCTCCGCGCGGCTTGTCCGACATCGAGGCAAGGCTGCCGAAGCCGCGGGCGAGGAGCCTAGCCATGCTGTGGGCGCTCGTGAGTTCCGCCTACGTCATCTACCTCTACCGCAAGCTGAAGGCCGAGGCGCGAGCCGTCGCCCGGCGGCATGCGCGGGCCAGCCGGCCGACCTCGGCGCGCGCTCGACACGCTCGACCAGCGCCTCGCCGCGCTGGAGGCGCGGCTGGCCGGACCGCGAGCAAGGAGTCCGTCCGATGATGGCGGCCATCTTCATCGCCTACATGGCCATCATCTGGCTCGTCTTCGACAAGCTGCGGCTCATGCCTCTGAGCCTGCCGCTGGCGCTGCGTCCTGGCGGCGGTCGGGCCGCTCTTCGCGTTCTTCATCATCGTCTCGATGAACAACTTCCATCCGTCCTCGGCCGATGCGCGGGTGTTCCAGCGCGTCGTCCAGGTCGTGCCGCACATCACGGCGCCGGGCCGGGTGCTGGAAGTCGTGGCCCAGCCGAACGCGCCGGTGAAGAAGGGCGACGTGCATCTTCACCATCGATCCGCAGCAATTCCAGTTCGACGTCAACCGCCTCGAGGCGGCACTGGCGGCCGCCGAGCAGGCCGTGCCGCAGCTGAAATCCTCCGTCGACCAGGCCACGGCCGCGCGTCGAGAAGGCCAGCACCCAGCTCGATCTCGCGCAGGCCGAGTTCGACCGGCAGACCGAGCTGTTCGAGAAGCAGGTCATCGCCCAGGCGATGCTCGACAAGGCCGAGCGCAATCGCGATACGGCGCAGCAGGCGGTTGCCGGAGCGCAGGCGGCGGAAGAGCGCGCGCGGCTCGCCTACCAGTCCAATATCGGCAGCGAGAACACGGCCGTCGCGCAGGCGCGGCAGCAACTGGCGCTGGCGAATTACAATGTCGAGGAATCGATCGTCCGGGCGCCCGTGCGACGGCTACGCGACCAATATCCAGCTCGTTCCCGGCGCGGTCGTCAGCGCGGCGGCGTCGGTGCTGCCGTTCGTCTGCGACCGCGACGAGAGCAATACCGGCGTGGTCGTCGCGTCCTTCATGCAGGGACCTTTTCTGCGGATCAATCCCGGCGATTACGCGGAAGTCATCTTCCCGATGTATCCGGGCGCGGTCTTTCCCGGCAAGGTGCTGACGACGATCGACATCGCCAGCGAAGGACAGCTGAGCGCCAGCGGGCTGTTTCCGGGAGCGAACGCGCCGGGCACCGCGCGGTTCGCCGTCCGCATCCGGCTCGACGACGCCGAAAAACTTCGTCTGCCTGCCGGCACGCAGGGCAACGCCGCCGTCTATACCGGCGACGTCCAGATCGCCGGCGTCATCCGCATGGCGCTGATGCGGCTTTCAAGCTGGTCCAACTATCTGTTCTTCAGTGCCTAGGTCCCGCCGGACGGGTTCTGACTGAAGCAAGCGACACCGAAACGGGAGCGGGGCGAGACGTATGACACCTACGACGACGAAGGCCCGCTTGGCTGGGGCCATGGCGCTGGGCTTGGTCGGCATCGCCGTGGGTGCGGCTCCAGTGCAGGCCGCCGAAGGAGGGCATGGCGTTTACCTGCTCGGTCTCAAAGGACCGGCCGCCGGCATCGCGCCGCCGCCGGGCGTCTTCTTCCAGAACACCGTCTATTGGTATCAAGGTTCGAACGGCGCCAATCGGCCATTCCCTGTCGTGGGCGGACGGACCGTCGCCGACGTGAAAGCAACTGTCTGGCTGGACCTGCCGGCAGTCACCTTCGTCGCGCCCATGGATATCCTGGGCGGCCATCTCGGGTTCAACCTCCTTGTCCCGCTCGGCGGGCCGAATGTCGACGCGAATGCCACGCTCACATCACCGGCCTTGTCGCAGTCGCCGTCGCGCGCGCTGCACGACTCCGCCAGCACTTACGGCGACCCGGCGCTCTCCACGTTCCTCGGCTGGCATGCCGGTAATTTCCATTGGACCGCCGGCGTGACCGGGTTCTTCCCGGTCGGAGACTATCAGCAGGGGGCGCTCGCCAACGTCGCCAACCACCGCGGCGCAGCCGATTTCAACGGCGCCTTCACCTGGCTCGATCCAGCGATCGGCCTCGACATCTCGCTCGCGGCCGGCTTCACGACGAGCCTGGAGAACGCCGCGACAAACTACAAGACCGGCAACGAGCTGCACTTCGAGGGCGCCGTCACCCAAAACTTCAGCTCGCAATTCTCCGTCGGGCTCGTCGGGTATTACTACGATCAGATCTCCGACGACAGCGGGACGGGTGCAAGCCTGGGTGCTTTCAAGGGGCGTGTGGCCGCGCTCGGCGGCTCGGTCGGCTACCAGCTTCAAGGTCGGCGATCTGCCCGTCTCGGCCCGGCTGAAGGTCTACCGCGAATTCGACGTCAAGAACCGGCTGGAAGGCACGGCCGCATTCTTCTCGCTCTCCATGCCGCTCTACGTGTTTCCGAAAAGCATGGCCGCCGCGAAGGATATCGTCGTCGCCAAGGATTGATGCAGAGAACAACCAAGTCAGGGAGATGGGGCCCATGCGCACGATGACGAGCTTTCCCAAGCCAAACCGCACGGCACTGATCCTGCTCTCGGCGCTCGCCTTGCTTCAGGCCTCGCCGGGCATCGCTCTAGCGCAGGATGTCACGTCGCCGGACCCCGGTTCCGTCGACATCAAGGGAGCGTTCGACGCCGATGATCTGGTGCCGGACGAGACGAAACCCGCCGTCAGCGCCGCAAAGGGAGCCGCCGCGGCCTATTCCGCCTATGCCGGTCGCGCTTATCCCATGCGGCCCTTCTTCGGCGACACGCACCACCACACGGCGAACTCGGGAGACGCCTTCATGGGCGGAAACCGGCTGATGCCGGAGCAGGCCTATCGCTTCGCCCGAGGGGAAGAGGTGGTGTCTTCCAGCGGCGTCCCGGCCAAACTCGCCCGTCCGCTCGACTTCCTCGTTATCTCCGATCATGCCGAAGGCCTTGGCGTGATGGCGCAAATCTACGAAGGCAACCCGGCCTTCGCCGCCGATCCGACCCTGCAGCGCTGGGGAAGGGCCATGAAGGCGGGCGGCGAAGAGGCGTCATTGACGATGCGCGAACTCATCTCCGCGCAGGCGCAGGGCACCCTTCCGCCTGCCGTGAAGGACCCCAAGGTCGTCGTGCCGATCATGAAGTCGGTCTGGCAGCAATACACGGCCACGGCCGAGAAATTCAACGAGCCCGGAAAGTTCACCACGCTGATCGGCTACGAGTGGACGTCGGTGCCGGGTGGCAACAACCTGCATCGCAATGTCATTTTCCGCGACAACAAGGATAAGGCGGACCAGATCCTGCCCTTCTCGGCCTGGCAGAGCGAGGATCCCGAGAAGCTCTGGGACTGGATGGATAAATACGAGGCTAAGACGGGCGGCCGCCTGCTGGCGATTCCGCACAATGGCAACCTGTCGAACGGGCGCATGTTCGAGCTGATCGACTTCGCCGGCAAGCCGCTGTCGAAGGACTACGCCGAGCGCCGGGCGCGCTGGGAGGTTCTGCAGGAGGTCATGCAGACGAAGGGCAGCAGCGAGACCCATCCCACGCTGTCTCCCAACGACGAGTTCGCCGATTTCGGCATCCAGGGCTGGGATTACGGCAACCTCACGCTGGAGGGCTCCCCCGAGACGCCGGAGATGCGGCCCACCATGTATCTGAGGGGCGGCCTGCTGCAGGGCCTCGCCCAGGAGCAGAAGCTCGGCGTCAACCCCTTCAAGTTCGGCTTCATCGGCGGCACCGATGTCCACAATTCCCTGACGGCGATCGAAGAGGACAACTTCTACGGCAAGCACGTGGACCAGGAGCCGAGCCCGACGCGCTGGTCACAGGTGGCCAAGAAGGGCTTCGGCAAGACCCGCTACAACTGGATCTACGAAGCCGCCGGATATGCCGGCGTCTGGGCGAACGAGAACACGCGGGAATCCCTCTGGGACGCGATGAAGCGCAAGGAAACCTACGCGACATCGGGCACCAGGATGACGGTGCGCTTCTTCGGCGGCTGGCAATTTGCAGCAGAGGACGCGCAACCGCAGCGACGTCGCCGATGCAGGCTACGGCAAGGGCGTTCCGATGGGCGCCGATCTACCGAAGGCGTCGGCGCAGACCAAGGCGCCGACATTCCTCGTCGCGGCGCTCAAGGACCCGATGGGCGCGAATCTCGACCGGATCCAGATCATCAAGGGCTGGGTCGACAAGGACGCCAAGCCGCACGAGCAGATCTACGACGTCGTATGGGGAGACGCGAACCGGCGGGCCCGAGGGGCCGACGGCCGCGTGCCGCGCGTGGGCGATACGGTCGACGTCGACAAGGCTACGTGGAGCAACACCATCGGCGATCCCGACCTTTCGGCCGTCTGGACGGACCCCGACTTCGATCCGGCCTTGCGCGCCTTCTATTACGCGCGCGTCATCGAGATACCGACACCGCGTTGGACGGCGTATGACCAGGTGCGCTTCGGCATCAAGATGGGGTCGGAAGTGCCGATGAAGCACCAGGAGCGGGCCTGGACGTCCCCCATCTGGTACACGCCCTGACAAGCCCCGCGCGTGGGCGTCGGCCATCCCGAGGCGCGCCCTGGATCAACCGCCTTCCGTTTGAATGACTGGATGGGATTGCCGACATGAAGAAGCGCGTTCGCAATGATGCGGTCACCCTTGGCAATACGGCATATGGCAGGAGCATTTTGCTAATGGCCTGTCTGCTCGCGCCCGCGGCGCAGGCTGACGATCTCAAGCTGATGACGCCCAGCCCGGCAATTCTGAAGGAGCAGGCGAGGATCGTCGCGGCGGAGGCCAAGGCTCCGGCCAATCCCCTGCGGGACGCCTATTTCGGGGAAACACACGTCCACACGTCGTATTCGCTGGACGCCTATCTCGGCGGCACGCGCCTGACCCCTGACATGGCGTTTCGGTTCGCGCAGGGCGAGAAGATGATGGTCAACGGCCAGATGCATCGCATCGTCGAGCCACTCGATTTCGCTGCCGTGACCGACCACGCCGAATATCTCGGAGAGATGTATTCGACGATGGTGAAAGGCGCTCCCGGGCACGACCAGGACAAGCTCAAGGAACTTCGATCGATGACGTCGTTCGAGGAACGGGAGAAATGGTTCCTCGACTACGTCGTCAAGAGCAATCGTTCCGACACGCCGCAGCATCCGCCGTTCTTCGCGGGGGCGGAAACGGTCAAGAGCGCCTGGATCATCGAGCTCGAGGCAACCGAGCGGAACTACCAGCCAGGCAAGTTTACCACCATTCCCGCCTTCGAATGGAGCGCCGCGCCGAAGGGGGGAACCTGCACCGCAACGTATTCTTCCGCGATATCCGCGTTCCCGACGCCCCCATGAGCTACATCGACATCAACCGTGAGGATGGTCTGTGGGCATGGATGGGTGGCCTCGAGAAAATCGGGGCCACAGTGTTGGCGATTCCGCACAATTCCAATGCCAGCAAAGGCATGATGTTCGACCCGCTCGATCCGCAAGGCAAGCCGATCGACGCAGCCTATGCGAAGACCCGCGCCCATTTCGAACCGCTGATCGAGATGATGCAGATCAAGGGAAATTCGGAGGTTCACCCGAACTTCTGGGGCGCCGACGAATTCGCCGACTTCGAGAACGCCAATTCGATGGCGAATTACAGCGGGCGGGTCGCCAAAAAGGAAAACTTCGTCCGCTACGGGCTCGTCAAGGGACTGGAATACCAGCGCGACCTCGGCGCCAATCCCTACAAGTACGGTATCGTCGGCGGCACCGACAGCCATAACGGCACACCGGCTGATACGGACGAGAGCAACTTCACGGTGGGCAGCCATGGCGCCGCGGACGGCACGGTGCAACGGCGCAGGACCGGCGACGTAGGCGGCTGGATCGGCGGGGTCGACCTGAACCCCGGCGCGCTCACGGGCGTCTGGGCGACCAGCAATACGCGCGGCGCCATCTGGGACGCCATGAAGGCAAAGGAAACCTTCGGCACCAGCGGCGTGCGCATCAAGGTTCGGATGTTCGCGGGCTTCGATCTTCCGGGACCGGACGCCAATCCGACGGCCATGGTCGAGACCGGCTACAGGGCCGGCGTGCCCATGGGCGGGACCCTTCCCTCCGTCGCTGCCGGCGAGAAGAGGCCGTTGCGCATCAACCTGATAGCGATGAAGGGGCCGAAGGATGCCAATCTCGACCGCATCCAGGTCATCAAGGGCTGGATCGGCGCGGACGGCAAGCCCCAGGAGAGGATCGTCAACGTCGCGTGGTCGGGCGACCGGAAGCTAAGCTCAGACGGAAAGCTTCCGGCCGTCGCGAACACCGTCGACGTGGCGACTGCCACCTACACCAATACGGTGGGCAGCCCGCAACTGACCGGGAGTTGGGTCGACGACCAGTTCGATCCGGCGGCAGCATGCGCTCTATTACGCTCGTGTGTTGCAGATCCCGACGCCGCGCTGGACCACCTATGACGCGGTGCGCGCCAAGCTTCCCCTGCTCCCCGGCGTCGCGGCAACCGTGCAGGAACGCGCGTGGACCTCGCCGATCTGGTACACGCCCTGAGGGTTCGCGAGGGAACTCCAGCCATGCTGAAATCTGTCCTGCGGGAACCACTTGTCCACTTCCTAGCCCTGGGCTTCCTTGTCTTCGCGGTCTACGCGACCCTGGACCGCCCAGGCCGCGAGGACGGGGAGTCGATCGTGATCGGCCCAGCCAAGATCGAGCAGATCGCGGTGGCCTTCGCGCGTACGTGGCAGCGCCCGCCCACCCCGGCCGAATTGAAGAGTTCTCGTCGACGACGTGGTGAAGGATGAGATATATGTCAGGGAGGCTGTCGCGCTCGGGCTCGACCGCGGCGACGAGGCGATCCGGCGACGGCTGCGCGCTAAGATCCAGTACCTCTACGAGGCCGAGGTCGAGGCGATGCCAGTCGACGACGCGGCGCTCTCGGACTTTCTGTCCGCGCATCCCGACAGGTTCACAACGGAGCCGGTCTACGCGTTCCAGCAAATCGTCCTTCGCCCGGACAGGCGCGGCAACCGCATCGACCACGATGCCGCCGTCGCGCTCGCGGCGCTTCGTAGCGCCGACAAGCCCGACCCGGCCTCCCTGGGCGACCCGATGATGCTGCCTGCCGCGATCCCGGCCCTCGGCCGTGGCGCCATCGAGCAGATGTTCGGCCCGGAGTTCGCGGCCGCGCTGGCCGACGCGCCCGAGGGGCAATGGGGCCCGCCGATCGCATCGCCCTATGGCCTTCACTTGGTCTTCCTCACGCGGACGAGTCCGGGCCAGTTGCCGGCGTTGGCCGAGATCCGCCCGGCCGTCGAACGGGAGTGGCGGGGCGAGATGCGCAAGACGCTCGAGCGGGACAGACTGGCGACACTGCTGAGCGCGCTATAAGGTCGTGGTCGAGCCTCTAACCGCGCAGACGCCGGGAGCTGCGCGGTGATCTTCGCGCGCGCCGCGATCCTGTGCCTGGGGCTGCTAGTCGGCCTTTTGGCTGGAGCCGTCCATGCCGATGAGCTTCGTCCGGGCTATCTCGACCTCCGGGAACGCGCCGCGGACACTTTTACCGTGCTCTGGCGCGTCCCGGCGATGGGTGACCGCAGGATGGCACTCTACCCCTCTTTGCCTCCGTCATGCCGGATGACCTCGCAACCGAGCCGAGCCATCGAGGCGTCCTTCTACACGGAGCGCTGGGTCGCTCTATGTCCCGGCGGCCTGCAAGGGGCGACGCTTGCGGTGGACGGTCTGACGACGAACGCGACGGATGTGCTGGTGCGCATCGCTCACCTCGATGGAACGGTTCAGGTCGGGCGGCTGACGCCGGATCGAGCGACGCTGGTCGTTGCGGCAGTACCGGACTGGCGCACGACCGCCTCGACCTATTTCCAACTCGGCGTTGAGCACATCCTGACCGGGTTCGACCATCTGCTTTTCGTGTTGGCTCTGCTGGTTCTCATCCGGGACGGCTGGAAGCTGGTCCAGACGATCACGGCGTTCACGATCGCGCACAGCCTGACGCTGGCAGGTGCATCGCTGGGCTACATCGCGCTGCCCCAGCCTCCGGTCGAAGCATGCATCGCGCTGAGCATCGCCTTCGTGGCAAGCGAGATCGTGAAGAGCGGAACTGGCGAGCGACGGTTCTCGGAACGAGCGCCTTGGGTCGTAGCCTTCGCGTTCGGGCTGCTCCACGGGCTCGGGTTCGCCGGCGCGCTCAAGGAGGTCGGCCTTCCGCAGCACGACCTTCCGCTAGCGCTGCTGACATTCAACCTGGGTGTCGAAGCCGGCCAGTTATTCTTCGTGGCGGCGATCGTCCTCGCGATTGCGGCCTTCCGCCGGCTGAGCCGCAGTTATGTCGCTCTCCTGACGACTGCCCGCGGCGAGGCGCGCGTTCGGATTGGTACCGGCTACGCAATCGGAATTCTCTCGTCGGCTTGGCTGGTGGAGAGAGTTTTCGAATTTGTGTAAGTTGGGACTGAGGCTCCTCGGCGGACCACTGCAAGCGGAAGTGCAAGGTCTGCAGTGCCTCTTTATTCTGCCTGTCGTTGCCGTCGCGATTGGGATTTTGGCGACGTTGCCCGGATGTGGCCTGACTAGATCTCGCGTTGAGCGGAGTGCGTCCGCACAGGCCAGATCTTTTGAATTGGGCCTTCGGCTCCCTGTTTCGCTTCCGCATCGACACGGTGGCGTCGCTCCCGAGCCTCGGACTCTTGACCCTTGCCGGGCTTACACCCGATTGCATCATCCTCGAATATGTCGAGATTCCCGACTTCCCAATACGATCGACCTCGCGGGGCGCTTTGATTGCGTGGCCCTTTCGAGCTTCTCTGCCCGGATTCGTGAAACCTATGACTTGGCGGATCAACTTCGGGCGAGTGAGACCAGGGTTGTGATGGGCGGCCCGCATGTCACTGCGTTGCCGGATGAAGCCGCTCATCATCTGGACGCGATCGTCCTAGGCGAAGGCGAACTGTCCTGGCCAAGGGTCGTACAGGATCTCGTGAACGGGACGCATAGCGCCGTCGACTGTAGGGGGCGCAGCTTCGATCTCCGAATGGCTCCGATGCCCAGATTCGACCTGCTGCAAATGGGCCGCTATGCCCGCGTAACTGGGCAGACACAGCGGGGCTGCCCCTTCGACTGCGAGTTCTGCGCCGCTTCGATGCGTATGGTGCCAGCGTTCAAAGTTAAGCCTGTTGAGAAGGTCGTCGCGGAGATGATTGACCTGCGCGGCTCTCAGCGAGCGAGAGCCCCGTCTTCTCTTTTCAATCTCTCGACCAGGAAATCGATGAACACACGGACCCTGGCGGGCACCAGCCTTGTTTGGGTCAGCGCATAGACCGGTATGGCCGGGGGACGCCAATCCGACAGGACGGGCCTCAGGTGGCCCGCTTCGACATCCTCCGCAACGAGATCACGCGGCAGCGCGCCGATGCCAATTCCTTGCAGGGCCAACCTGCGCAGGAGGCCGATATTGTTGGCTGTAAAGCGTCCCGCCACCGGGACGGTTGCCTCTTCCCCGGTCCGCCGGTTGAGGAGCAACCAGGCACGTCCCGCAATTCGCAGGCATGGAACATTCAGCAAGTCTTGCGGCGTGCGTGGTGCGCCGAAGGCGGCCACGAGCGCCGGAGCGGCGTAAAGCGCCATTTCTGAAGCCCCAAGCTTTCGGGCGATCAGGTTCTGATCCTTCGGCTCGCCGATGCGGATCGTCAGGTCGACCGACTCTGCGATCAGATCGCTCTGACGCGGGGTCACGTCCAGGGCGAGGCTGATTCCGGGATACAGGCGCAGGAAGTCCGCTAGGATCTCGCTGAGATAGATGACCGTGAAATCGACGGGGACGGATGCCCGGACGAGCCCCGTCGGGCGCAAGACCACGTCCGACAGTTCCTCATGCGCCAGGCGCGCCTCCTCGATTATCCGGCGGCTGCGCTCGAAATAGAGCCGCCCGGCTTCGGTCAGTTCGACCCTGCGCGTCGTCCGATTGAACAGCCGCAGCCCGATGCCGCGCTCGAGGCCGGCGATGCGGCGCGACAGGGTGGAATTCGGCATCCGCAGCCGTTCGGCCGCGGCGCGAAAACCGCCTGCCTTCGCCACCTCAACGAAGAGATGCATGTTGCTCAAGACGTCCTTCATTGGTCCGCCAATGGATCAGTGTGGTCCACGGAGACGGGTTTATCCGATTCCGATACAGCAATATGCATTTCGATCGCGGACTCCTCCGGCATTGGCCAAGGACTCTTGCACCCTGAGCCGGATCGCATCGAGCCAGAAAGGCCAAAGCCATGACGCAAGGTACGCCCAAGGCGACTCCGACCGCTCCGCAAGACAGACAAAGAGTTCTCGTGGTCGGCGCAACCGGGTTTCTGGGTGCGAAGATACTGCGTCAACTGGAACAGGATGGCTCCGACGCCGTGAGGGCCATGTCGCGGCGCGGGGTGCCCGCAAAAGCCAGCGCCGCGGTGGAGTGGGTGGGTGCAGACATGATGGACCCAGCCTCGCTCGACGCAGCGCTCGCTGGCGTCGATGTCGTGGTCAGCTCGGCCAACGGCTACATGAAGGAGTCGATCCAGACCGACTTCCGCGGCAACCGGAACCTGATCGAGGCTGCGTCGCGCGCCGGGGTGAAGCGCTTCGTGTTCCTCAGCATTGTGGCCTGCGATGCGGCACCCGACGTGCCTCACTTCCACGCCAAGAAGGTGGCGGAAGAGTTGATCAAGGCTTCGCGCCTGCCATACGTCATCATCCGTGCGCCTGCCTTTCTGGACCAGAGCCCAGACTATGTCGCCGATGGCGTGAAGGCTGGCCGGTACTATGTGCTGGGCGACAAGGACGCCCGATGGTCCTACGTGCTGACAGACGACCTGGCGGAGATCATCGCGAAGGCGGCGATCCTTTCGAGCGAGGCGATCGTCAACAAGACCATCGACGTGGGGTGGAGCGATGGAGCGCGGAGCCAACGGGAGATCGCCGATCTCATCACGCGGGTGACCGGAAAATCCCTGTCGCTGTGGGTCGTGCCCTGGCTTGTGTTCCGCGTGCTGGCACGGCCGGTCAAGCTGGTCTCGGAACTGGGCTATGACCTGATGCAGATGTTCCTGTTCTTCAGGACGGGTCAGTTCATTGCGGACACAACACGGCAAGACGAGGCTTTCGGCCCGGCTCCGACGGCACTCGATGCGATCACGCGATGGGCGAAGCGAAACGGACTATAAGGCGGCAGCCGAAGGCTTTATCGCTAGGTCCTGCAAGAACAGCGCGTTCATTTGCTGCGGCTCAGACACGCGGTGCAAACTGGACGGATTCAAGCCAAGTCCTCAGTCGCGCCGGAATGGCGATGCTTGCGGATTGAGGTCAGGAAGGCCGTCAAGAGCGGCGTGAGGTTCTGCCTGAGATAGAAACAATGCAGTTCCATGTGCGCATCCACGTCGGAGCGCAAAGGCCTGTAGACGATGCCCGGAATGCGGACATTGCGCATCGAGGCCGGCACCATGCATACGGCGCGGTTCGAGGCCGCGGCGATGGTGGCCATGACCACGTCGCCCGCATCCTGCAAGGCGCGCGGCTCAAAGCCATGGGCGCGGCAGATCCTGTCGGCGATGTTGGACAGGGCGGAGTTCTGCGAGCGCTGCACGATCATCGGCTCGTTGCGCAGCTTCGCGACCGCCACGGTGCGGTCGCGCGCGAGGGGATGGTCCACCGACAGGGCCAGGATCACCGGTTCGCGCGCCACGAGTTCGGTGACGATGTCGGGCTCGTCAGGTAGAAGTCGTTCGAACACCACCTGCACCCGCCCTTGCCGCAACGCCTCCACCTGCTGGGGCGCCTGCGCGTAGTGCAGGACGACGTTTACGTCGGGATGGCTGCGGCCGAACTCCTTCAGCAGGCGCGGCACGATGTCGAACGACGCCGAGCCATACAACCCGACATCGAGGCGGCCGACCTGCCCGCGCCCGGCTTTCTGTGCGCGTTCGGTGGCCTGGTCCATCAGCAGGCTGATATTGCGCGCATCGGCCAGCAACTGTTCGCCCGCATTGGTCAGCGTCACCCCGCGCGCGGTGCGGTGGAACAACTCGACGCCAAGCTCCGCCTCGAGCGCCTGGATCTGACGCGTCAGCGGGGGCTGCGAGATGCGCAGCCGCTCCGCCGCGCGGCCGATATGGCCGGCTTCGGCGACTGCGATGAAATAGCTGAGCTTGCGGGAGGCTAATCGGGTCATGCTAAAAAGGTATGATATGCGCTTCAAATGATATTGGAAAGCATGATCGAGCTTCGGCATTGTCCGCCCATCAGGCCCGCGCCACTCGCCAGGCGAGCGCTGCGGCTAACAGGCAGGACGTCATGCTCAAACCGATCGAGAACGCCGAACGCTCGCTGAAATCGCTGAACGGTCTCTGGCGCTTTCGTGTCGATTCGGAGGGAAGCGGGCGCAAGGACGGGTGGTGGCGCAAGCCGCTGGAAGCCGCGCGCGAGATCGCCGTGCCCGCCTCCTACAACGACATGTTCCCCGACGCGCAGATCCGCGACCACGTCGGCGATGCCTGGTACCAGACGGAGACGATCGTTCCCGTCGCTTGGGACGGCCAGCGGATCGTGCTGCGCTTCGAGGCGGCCACCCACCGGGCCATCGTCTGGCTCGACGGACAGGAAGTCGCCCGTCACGAGGGCGGCTATACGCCCTTCGAGGCCGACATCTCGACGCTCGTCCGGCCAGGATCCACGCACCGGATCACGGTGTGCGTGAACAACGAACTGCACATGCACACCATTCCGCCGGGGCGCGTCCTGCGTGGCGGCAATGGGCGTCCCCGCCAGCAGGTGTTCCACGATTTCTTCAACTATGCCGGCCTGCACCGCTCCGTGTGGCTCTACGCCACGCCGCAATCGCATATCGCCGATCTGACCGTCGTCACTAGCTACGCGCAGGGCGCCGGCGCGGTGGAATGGACCGTCGAGGTCGCCGGGGAAGGCGCGGTCAGGCTGGTCCTCTCCGATGCCGAGGGGGCAGTGGTCGCCAGCGGCGAGGCCAAGACGCTCGCGGGCGCGGCGTCTGGGCGGCTCTCCGTCACCAAGGCGCGCGCCTGGCAGCCGGGGCGGGGCTATCTCTATACGCTCACCATCGAATACGTCACGTCATCGGGCACGGACCGCTACGCGCTGCCGGTCGGCATTCGCACGATCGAGGTCAAGGGCGCGCAGCTGCTCATCAACGGCGAGCCCTTCTACTTCACAGGCTTCGGCAAGCACGAGGACGCCGCCATCCGTGGCAAGGGTCATGACGATGCGCTGATGGTGCACGACTTCGCCCTCATGCAGTGGATGGGCGCGAACTCCTTCCGCACCTCGCACTATCCGTATGCGCAGGAGGTGCTGGATTTCGCGGACCGGAACGGCATCGTGGTCATCGCCGAGACCGCGGCCGTCGGCCTCAACCTGTCGCTCGGTGCGCGGCTCACCGGCGCGGACGACCTGCCGAAGGAGCAGTTCTCGCCCGAGGGATTTTCCGCGCTCACCCAGGAGACGCATCGCCAGGCCATCCGCGAGTTGATCGCGCGCGACAAGAACCACCCCAGCGTCGTGATGTGGGCCATTGCCAATGAGCCGGACCTGAAGCCGAAGGGCGCGCTCGACTACTTCCTCCCGCTGCTGAACGAGGCCCGCAAGCTCGACCCCACACGCCCGGTCACCATGCGTCAACGTCATGTTCAATGGCCCGGACGAGGACGTGCTTGCGCCGCATGTCGATGTGCTCTGCCTCAACCGCTACTTCGGCTGGTATCTGCAGAGCGGCGACCTCGACGAGGCCGAGCGCGTACTGGATGCCGAGCTGCGCGTCTGGGCCGCCAAATACGGCAAGCCGATCGTCATCACCGAATACGGCGCCGATACCATGCCGGGCGTGCACGCGACGGTCCCGGTCATGTGGAGCGAGGAGTTCCAGTCGGCCTTCCTCGCCATGTATCACCGCGTCTTCGATCGGATCCCGGAAGTGATCGGCGAGCAGGTGTGGAACTTCGCCGATTTCGCCACATCCCAAAGCGTGATGCGCGTCGGCGGCAATCGCAAAGGCGTGTTCACGCGCGATCGGGCACCGAAGGCCGCAGCCTTCCTGCTGAGGGATCGCTGGACCGCACGGGCCAGCGCCGTGGCCGCACCCGTCACCAAGGACGCCGCCAAGAACGACGCGCCCAGGGTGGAACGTGTCGCCGAAGCCGCGCCGCCGCGGATACGGGCAGCGGGCAACTGAGGCCGACACGTCCGGCCAACGAACAGACTGCAAAACACGCCAGAGGAAACGCACATGACAAACCGCTCATCGAAGTCGCTGCTGCTCGCCGCCTGTGCCGCCCTGGCGCTCTCCGTCGCCCCGGCAGGCGCGCAGCAGAACACCGTCGAGGTCCTGCACTGGTGGACCGCAGGCGGCACCGCCGCAGCCGTCGCCAAGTACAAGGAAGCAGCCAAGGAGGCGGGCGTCGACTGGAAGGACGTTGCCATTGCCGGTGACGGCAACCAGCGCACCCTGCTGCGCGCCCGCCTGATGAAGGGCGATGCGCCCGCCGCCGCCCAGATCAGCACCGACCTGATGGAATATGGGGACGATCCCGCGAAGCTTTATTCCATCGACGCGATCGCCAAGGCGGGCAATTGGGATGCCGTGCTGCCGGCAGCCGTGCAGAGCTTCGTCAAGCTGAACGGCGCGGCCTATGTCGCCGTGCCGCTCAACATCCACCGCCAGAGCATGATGTTCGTTTCGGACGCCGCGCTGAAAAAGATCGGAGCGTCCGCGCCGCCCAAGGACTGGGACGAGTTCTTCGCCCAGGCTGACAAGGCGAAGGCCGCGGGCATCACGCCGTTCGCCTGGGGCAACAACCAGGTGCTGGTCGTGGTCTTCCAGCAGGTCGCCTTCTCCGTCATGGGGCCGGATCTCTTCACCCGCGCCTTCATCAAGAGCGAAGAGGCGGCGCTGCGCAGTCCGGAGATGGCCAAGTCCATCGACACCTTCCGCCGGATCGCCGCATACGCCGACAAGAGCGCGGTGACGAAGCGCTGGAACGAAGGCACGCAGGGCGTCATCAAGGGCGAGACGCTGTTCCAGATCATGGGCGACTGGGCCAAGGCCGAGTTCTTCGCCGCCAAGCAGGAGCCCGGCAAGGACTTCTATTGCGTGCCCGTGCCCGGCACCGAGAAGAGCTTCTATTTCAACACCGACGCCATTCTCTTCTTCAAGTCGCGCAACGACAATCCCAACGCCAAGGCGACGCTCGCCAAGGTGCTGATGGATCCCAAGGCGCAGGAAGACTTCAATATCGTCAAGGGTTCGGTGCCGGCCCGCACGGACGCGGATATCTCGCGCTTCGACGCCTGCTCGAAGCAGAGCTATGCGGACTTCAAGGCCGCCGGCAAGGCGGGCACGCTCGTGCCGTTCCCGGCCATGGTCCTTTCGGCCGCGCGCTTCGGCGCGCTCACCGACGTCGCCGTGCAGTTCTACGCCAAGCCGGACACGCCCACCGCCGACGTGATCGCCAAGCTGGTCGAGGCGTCCCGCACCTGAAGCGCCCGGCCGGGCGCGCCCCACGGCATGCGCCCGGCCGCCACCCAATAAGCGAGGTGAACCATGCGAGCGGGAGCAAACCGGGCAGCGCGTTTCGAACGCCTGTTGCCGGCGATCGCACTGTCCCCGGCCTTCACGCTGGCGATGCTTTTCTTCTACGGCCTATCGCTCTGGATCATGGCGCTCTCGCTCACCCCGAGCCGCGGCCGCATTCTCTGGCAGTGGGCGGGGGTGGAGCAATATGTCCGCCTCTTCGCGGACGAGGTGTGGCTCACCTCGCTCGCCAACCTCGCCCTGTTCCTGCCCATCGCCATCGGCATACCTCTCGTGCTCGGCGCGCTCATCGCCATCCTGCTCGATCAGCAGGTGCGGGCCGAGGGTGTGCTTCGCACCCTCTTCCTGTACCCGCTGGCGCTGTCCTGGATCGTGTCGGGGACGCTGTGGCTGTGGATGCTGCGCCCCGATATCGGCATCGAAAGCGTGCTGAAGCACAACGGCTTTCCGAACGCCTCGTTCGACTGGGTGGTGAACCCGTCCTACGCCATCTTCGCCATCGCGCTCGTAGCCATCTGGCACTCGACCGGCTTCGTCATGGCCCTGTTCGTCGCCGGCCTGCGCGGTATCGACGACAGCATCATCAAGGCGGCGCGCATCGACGGGGCGACACTGCCTCGCATCTACTGGAGCATCATCCTGCCGGCGCTGCGCCCGACGGTGTTCAGCGCGCTGCTGATCCTGCTGCCGGCCATGATCAAGACCTACGACCTGGTGATCGTGCTCACGCAGGGCGGGCCTGGCAATTCCAGCATGCTGCCGGCGGTGTTCGCCTATGACCGCTTCTTCGCCCGCAGCCTGATGGGGCTGGGCTCGGCGGCCGGCGTCGTCATCCTGATGCTCTGCATCGTCATCGCCGTGCCCTACATCCTGCTCGAACTGCGGAGGCAGCGCCATGACGCCTAAATTCGGTCCCGCGCGCCTCGCCATCTACACGGCGCTGATCGTCGCGCTCGTCTTCTTCGCGCTTCCGGCGTGGTTCGCGCTCGTCAACTCGTTCAAGCCGCTCGAGGAGATCGTCGACGGCAACGTCTTCGGCCTGCCGCATGTCTGGACGCTGGCGGCCTGGGCCAAGGCCTGGAGCTCGGCCTGCACCGGCGCTTCGGACTGCTCCGGCCTAGCGCCCTATTTCCTCAATTCGGCGCGGGTGGTGATTCCGGCGACGCTCATCGGCGCGCTGTGGAGCTGCTTCAACGGCTACGTGCTCGCGAAATGGCGCTTCCGCGGCAGCCAGGGCGTGCTCTTCGTGCTGATGTTCGGCTCGTTCATCCCGATCGGGCTGTTCCTGTTCCCGCTCACCGTCGTGTTCGACTGGCTGGGCCTGGCGGGCGGGCTTTCAGGACTGGGGATCGTCTACATCATCTACTCGCTGCCATCCGCCCTGTTCTTCCGGAACTACTTCGTGGGTTTCCCGAACGAGCTGATCAAGGCGGCGCGCATCGACGGTGCCGGCCTGTTCCGCATCTTCTGGTACGTCGTGCTGCCGACCGCCAAGCCGATCCTGATGGTGGTGATCATCATGTCCTTCACCAACATCTGGAACGACTTCCTGTTCGCGCTGGTGCTCGCGCCCTCCGACAGCCAGACCGTCACCGTGGGCTTGAACAACCTCATCACCGTCGTTGAGGACCGGCCCGAATACAACGTCCACATGGCGGCCGCGCTGATCGCCGCCTTGCCGACCGCACTCGTCTACGCCGTCGCTGGAAAACATTTCGTGCGCGGGCTCACCGCCGGCGCCGTGAAGGGATAGATCATGGCCAGCCTGACCATCTCCAATGTGCGCAAGCGCTTCGGTGCCGCTGAAATCCTCAAGGGCATCGACCTGTCGATTGCGGACGGCGAGTTCCTCATCCTTGTCGGCCCATCAGGCTGCGGCAAGTCGACCTTGCTCAACATGATCGCCGGCCTCGACGAAATCTCGGAAGGCGATATCCGCATCGGCGAGCGCACCGTCAACGACGTCTCGCCCAAGGACCGCGACATCGCCATGGTGTTCCAGTCCTACGCGCTCTACCCGTCCATGACGGTGCGCGAGAACATCGAATTCGCCATGCGCATGAAGAAGATCCCGAAGGCCGAGCGCGACGCCACCATCGCGCGCGTCGCGCAGATGCTGCAGATCGTCCCGCTTCTGGACCGCCGCCCCGCTCAGCTCTCGGGCGGGCAGCGCCAGCGCGTCGCCATGGGCCGGGCGCTGGCGCGCAGCCCCTCCGTCTTCCTCTTCGACGAGCCGCTTTCAAATCTCGACGCCAAGCTGCGCATCGAAATGCGCGCGGAGATCAAGGCGCTGCACCAGCGGCTGCGCACCACGATCGTCTACGTCACGCACGACCAGGTCGAGGCCATGACGCTGGGCGATCGCATCGCCGTGATGAAGGACGGCCATGTCATGCAGTTCGGCACGCCGGCGGACATCTATGACCGTCCCGCCAACATGTATGTGGGCGGGTTCATCGGCTCGCCGACCATGAATTTCGTCCCGGCCGTGCTGCGCCCCGCCGAGAGCGGCTCCGCGCTGCGGCTGCAGGGCCTGGACACCAACCTTCCGATGCCCGGACGGCCCGCCGGATCCGGCGAGCAGAGCGTCGTCCTGGGACTTCGGCCGGAACATGTCCGTCTCGCGGCGCCCGGCGCGCCCGGCTCGGTGCCGGTCGCTATCGATCTGATCGAGCCGACCGGCGCGGACACGTTCGCCATGGGGCTGATGGGAACCTCGCGCGTCACGTTCCGCTTCGCGCCGAAGGAAACGCCGCGCGTCGGCGAGACGGCATGGATCATCCCAGACCTTTCCGCCGCTACGCTGTTTGACCCGCGGACCGAACAGCGGCTCTGATCCGACGCCGGCCCTTCGCGGCACTGTAGGATGTGCGTCGTCCGGTGATCGCCAGGCTTGGCTCGAGCGACATCGTCGTGACCATCCATCTCCGAACCCGTGATCTCAAGGAAGAGGAAACGCCCATGTTGAAGCCCGAGACCCGCGACCGCCTGAAGACCGTCAGCACCGCAACCTTGTGCACGGCCCTGTTCAAGCGGGGGCTGCGCAACCAGTTCATCCAGGACGTGCATCCCCTCAACCCGGCCGGCGCGACGATGGTCGGCGAAGCGTTCACGCTGCGCTACATCCCGGCGCGCGAGGACCTGAACCCCCTGAGCGTGTTCCAGGATCGCGCCCATCCCCAGCGCAAGGCCGTGGAAGATTGCCCGCCCGGCGCCGTCATGGTGATCGACAGCCGCAAGGATGCGCGCGCCGCCTCGGCCGGCTCGATCCTGGTGTCGCGCCTGATGAAGCGCGGCGTCGCGGGCGTGGTGACCGATGGCGGCTTCCGCGACTTGCCCGAGATCGCCCAGCTCGCCATTCCCGCCTACCACCACCGCCCCTCCGCGCCGACGAACCTGACCCTGCATCAGGCGCTCGACATCAACGTCCCCATCGGCTGCGGCGATGTCGCGGTGTGGCCCGGCGACGTCGTGGTCGGCGATGGCGAGGGTGTCGTCATCATCCCCGCCAACATCGCCGACGAGATCGCCGAGGAAGCCGTCGAGATGACCGCTTTCGAGGATTTCGTCACCGAGAAGGTGATGGAAGGCCGCTCGATCCTCGGGCTCTACCCGCCGACGGAAGAGCAGAGCAAGCTCGACTTCGCCGCCTGGCGCAAAGTGAAAAGGCGCTAAAAAGCCTCTTTTTTAACTACCGGTGCCGGCTGGGGCACCACACCATCGTTCAGCATCGTCCGATCAAGGCTTTTCGGTGCGGGCTTGCTTTAGAGATTTGCATCCGCTCTTGTCCTTTGTTGATCAAGACGGTTCCAATCTCCTCTTCGGAAGCGGCTGCCGGATGTGTCGGATAAATGGCGGAATTGCCATGGGTGCGGCGCGGTTGCCGAGAGCAGTCGATCCTGCTCCAACGATCCTTGGTTGTGCGCGTGCGTGTCAGGATACGGGATCTATATCGGATGGACTCTCCGCTCGCGTATGAACGTCAAAACGGACAGGCCGCCGCGCGGACAGGGTCGTCGCGCGGCTGGCCGGGCGAATGCCAGCCGGCCAGGCCGGCGCTGGTGTCGATCAGGCTGAATCCGGTTCCGGCCGGACTCGTGAGCGGCGTGTTTCGCGCGCGAGACGGTGTCGGCCTGCGCTATGCCCTCAGCACTCCCCAGGGCGTCTGCCGCGGCACCGTCGTCCTGATGCTGGGACGAGCCGATTTCATCGAGAAATATTTCGAGACGATCGCCGACCTGCAGGCGCGCGGGTTTGCCGTGGCGACCTTCGACTGGCGAGGGCAGGGCGGGTCGCAGCGTCTGCATCCCGATGCCACCCGCAATCACGCTGACGGCTTCGGCGATCATGTGCTGGATCTCGAGGACTTCGTCGTCGCGATCGTGCGCCGTCACATGCCGGCGCCCTTCATCGGCTTTGCGCATTCGATGGGCGCGGCCGTGCTGCTTCACGCCCTTGCGAGGAAACCCGCGCTGCTCGACCGGGCGGTGCTGACCGCGCCCATGATCGACATCTCGCCCAGCCTGAAGCCGCCGGGCGCCGCGACGATGGCGCGGCTTTGCGCGGCGGCCGGGTTCGGCACGCGCCTAATACCGGGGCCTGCGGCGAAGGGGAAGGCTGTCGCCTCGTTTCCCGTCGACAACGTGCTGTCGTCCGATCCCGAGCGCTTCCTGCGCTCCTATCACATCCTCGCCGCGGGCCCGCACCTGGCGGTGGGCAAGCCGACGATTGGCTGGATCGACGCTGCCTTCCAGGCGATGGCCGCATTCCGGCGCGGCAGCTTCGTCCAGCAGATCACGCTGCCGGTCCTGACGGTGGCGGGATCGTCGGATCGCGTCACCAGAACTCCCGCCGCCGTCGCGATAACCGAGCGCCTACAGCAGGGCCAGGCCGTCGTGCTCGATCGATGCCGTCACGACGTGCTGATGGAGCGCGACAACATCCGCGACCGCTTCTGGACAGCATTCGACGCGTTTTCAGCCGCCTGAGGACAAAGGGGGCTCTTCGGCTCGCGGTGCGAACAGCCAGCCTGCCAGCGCGGCGGCGGCGACGGCCCCGATCAACTGAGCGGCGATGAAGCCCGGCACGCTCACGGGTGCGATCCCCGGGAAGGTGTCCGAGAAGGCGCGCGCGATCGTCACCGCCGGGTTCGCGAACGACGTCGATGCCGTAAACCAGTACGCCGCCGTGATGTAGAGCCCCACTACCATCGGCACGCCGGCGGGCTGGAAGCGGACCGCGCCGAAAATCGCAATCACGAGACCGAACGTGGCGACGGACTTGGAGAGCCACTGCGGCCCGCCGGCGCGAACGGTCTGCGACGCCTGCCATAGCGGCAGATCGAACATCATGTGGGCGAGCAGCGCGCCCAGGATGCCCCCGGCGATCTGCGCCAGCGTATAAGGCGCCAGCTCACGCCACGGCAGCCGGGCGCGCCACGCCATGACGAGGCTGACCGCGGGGTTGAAATGCGCGCCGCTCACCGGCCCGAGCACCACGATCAGGACGATCAGGATTGCGCCTGTCGGCAGCGTATTGCCCAGCAGCGCGAGGCCCGTATCATGCGTCAGGTTGGTCGCCATGATGCCCGAGCCAACCACGGTCGCGACGAGGATCGCCGTGCCCAGCAGTTCCGCGCAGAGCCGGCGGCGGATGTCAAAACCGCTCACGCGGAATCCGCCTGGCGAAGCGAGGTGGAGCCCTGCATGGCGCCGATTGCGGCGAGCTCGCTGGCGAGAGACGCGCGATCGTGGGATCCGGGATCGAGGCTCACCAGCCGCTCGATCCGCATCGCGAGGAGATCGTAGGTCACTGAAAACGCTGCTCTGAGATCTGCCGGCTTGCCTTCGGCCTCGGCAGGGTCGGGGAGGCCCCAATGCGCCCGCACCGGCGTTCCCGGCCAATAGGGGCAGGTCTCGCCTGCCGCGGAATCGCAGACGGTGATCACGATGTCCATGACCGGCGCGTCCGGCCTCACGAATTCATCCCAGCTCTTCGATCTGAAGGGCGCGATGTCGTAGCCGCGTTCAGCCAGCAGTTCGAGGGCGAACGGGTTCGGCTCGCCCCTGGGGCGGCTGCCGGCCGAGTACGCGCTGAAGCGCCCGCCTCCGAGACGGTTGAGAATGGCTTCGGCGAGAATGGACCGCGCCGAATTTCCCGTGCAGAGGATAAGAACGTTCGTGGGCATGATCAGACCAACTCGTCGATGGTGCTTGTTGCGGGTGAGGCGTGCGTTGCGCCGAGGTCGTAGGTGATCCGGCGTAATTCGGTTGCCATCGCCAGCCGGTCCTGCAACGGCTCCAGCGCCCCGAAGGGGATCAGGCCGCCGATAGCGACATCGACGTTTGTGCCCATCCGGTCGCAGACCTCCTTGAAGATCAGCGACAGGCGCAGTGTCAGGCTGAGATGGCTTGCGATCTGGAACATGCGACTGTTCTGGCCATGGAAATAGATCGGCAGCACGGGCGCGCGATGACGCTGCACCAGTTGACCGACGAAGGGTTGCCAGGGCGCATCCTGCGCGCCGTGCCGGCCCAGCCTGTCGGGAGATGTCGAAACGCCGCCTGCCGGAAATACCAGCACCGCTCCGCCGTCGGCCAGATGTGAGTGGGCGGACTTTCGTGACGCGAGATTGGTGCGAAGAGCCTGCGGCGTTGCCGAAAAGTCGATCGGTAGCAGCCATGGGCGTACTTCGGGCGCCCGGTAAAGCACGGCGTTGGTGAGGATGCGGAAGTCGGACCGGACCTGGCTCACAAGCCAACCGAGGACGATGCCATCGAGAACGCCGTAGGGATGGTTTGCGACGACGACCACGGGGCCGGTGCGGGGCAACTCCCTGAGCTTGCTCTCGTCGTAGCGGACGTCGAGCGCAAGGCGGCGGATCGCGCCCGTCCAGAAATCCTCAAACCCGGCATCCTGCCGCTGATAATCCCGGTAGAGGCGGGCCAGTTTGGGCTGGCCGGTCAATACTTCGATCGCGCGGACCATATGCCGTTCGAGCACCGGCATGCTGTCGTCCGCATAGCTGAATGCGGTCATCTCGAATGCTCCGCGACAGGTGATTTAGGAGCGAACTCCGATGCGGTTAGGGCCTACGCGCGTCGTGAGACAATTACGTGACAGCGATCTCGCGCGTGACAGCGATCTCGCGGCAGCGGGGCCGATCAGTTCGATTGGCCGATCATCGTGGCCTCGATGGTCAGGAGCATCTCGGGCACCAACTCCATTCCAACACGCGTCAATGCTCTTGAAAATTCATATTAGCGAATATATGATTATTCGATAAGGCCGCTCAGAGGAGTTCAAGAGGCCTCATCCGCAACGGAGGAAGTTCAATGGCACACGTCGTCGTCCTCGGTGCAGGCCTTGGTGGCACCATCATGGCCTATGAAATGAAGGATGCGCTCCGCGCGGGCGATACCCTGACCGTGGTCAACAAGGGCGGGACCTATTCCTTCGTGCCGTCGAACCCCTGGGTGGCGGTCGGGTGGCGTGAGAAAGAGGACATCGAGGTCGATCTCGCCCCTGTGATGGCGCGCCGGGGCATCGGGTTTCGGCCGGAAGGGGCCAAGCGGCTCATTCCACAGGCAAATCAGATCGAGTTGAACGACGGGTCGGTGCTCACCTACGACTACCTGATCATAGCGACGGGCCCGGAACTCGCCTTCGACGAGATCGAGGGATTTGGCCCCGAGGCAAACACCCAGTCCGTCTGCCATGTCGACCACGCGCTCGTCACGCGAGATGCGTTCGAGAAGCTCGCCGCATCCGGCGGACCGGCCATCATCGGCGCGGTGCAGGGGGCGTCCTGCTATGGACCTGCCTACGAATTCGCCTTCATCCTGGAAACCGCGCTCCGCCGCAGGAAGGTGCGGGATCGCGTTCCCATGACTTTCGTGACGCCAGAGCCCTATATCGGGCATCTCGGTCTCGACGGCGTTGGCGATACCAAGTCGCTGCTCGAGAGTGCGCTTCGCGAGAAGCACATCAAGTGGATCACCAACGCCAAGGTGGCGAAGGTCGATCCTGCGATGATGCATGTCGAGGAACTGAACGATGACGGCTCGCTGAAGGCGAAGCACGAACTTCCGTTCGCGTTCTCGATGCTGCTGCCGGCTTTTCGCGGCGTCGAGGCGATCCGGGGCATCGAGGGGCTGACCAATCCGCGCGGGTTCATCCTGGCGGACAAGTACCAGCGAAACCCTGCCTTTCCGAACATCTTCTCCATCGGCGTGTGCGTCGCCATTCCCCCCGTCGGGAAGACCGCGCTGCCTGTCGGCGTTCCCAAGACCGGGTTCATGATCGAGTCGATGGTCACGGCCACCGCCCAGAACATCGGCGCGCTGTTGAGGGGCGAGGAGCCGAAATCCGTGGCGAGCTGGAACGCGGTCTGCCTCGCCGATTTCGGCGACAGCGGCATTGCGTTCGTGGCCCAACCGCAAATCCCGCCCCGCAACGTCAACTGGTCGGCGTCGGGCAAATGGGTCCACGCGGCCAAGATCGGATTCGAGAAGTACTTCATCCGGAAAATCCGGCAGGGCAAGAGCGAAACTTTCTACGAGAAGCTTGCCCTCGACTTACTGGGCATCAGCAAGCTCAAAGATATTCACGAGGAAATAAGCTGAGGCTTCGCTCAATGCCGGCGTCGGCCGGCGGTTTTGCTTCAAATGGAGACGACATCATGACAATCGATCGCGCCGTCATTGCCTTTGCAGGGTTCATGGTCCTGCTGTCAGTGGTCCTGGCGACCCTCGTGTCGCCCTGGTTCCTGTTGCTGACAGGATTCGTGGGCCTGAACCTGCTCCAGTCGGCCTTCACGGGCTTCTGTCCTGCCGCCCTGGTTTTCAAGGGAATGGGGTGCAGGGTCGGCGAGACCTTCCGGTAGAGGTCGCCCGAACCGGACGATATTCGGCTAGGCCTTGACGTTCCGGCGTTGCTTTGTGGGCGGCGCCGGGGCTGCCGTGGGTGGGCAGAAGGTCGCCTGCAGCACCTCGATCATCTTGATGACGCGCTCGTCGGCCAGACCGTACCAGATGGTCTGGCCGTCGCGCCGAGTCCGGACCAAACCGTCCTTGCGAAGAAGCGCGAGATGCTGGGAAGCCACGCTCTGGCGCACGCCGAGAGCCTCGGCGAGTTCACCGACCGAGGCTTCCTTTTCCGCGATGGAGCAGAGGATTCTCAGCCGCACGGGGCTTGCCAGCGATTTCAGGAATTCACTGGCCTCACCGGCCGCGGCGGAGAGCATGTCGGTTTCGATTTTCATGGGTTGAATATTTGCGGATGTTCGAATATATGTCAATTACGTTTCGAGCCTCAGAAACCCTTCCCAGGAGATCCGTCATGCGGATGGCCATCACTCCCGCCATACTGCTGCTCGCCGCCTGGCCGAGCGGCCTTGCCGGCGCCGCCGAAGTGGTTGTGCAGCCCGTGACGGTGCGCGACATGAAGGCCGTGTTCGGCCAGGTGGACAGCCGCGACACGGTTTCCGCACGCGTTCGGATCGGCGGCACGCTCATTTCCCGCACGGTCGAGGAGGGCAGCGCGGTCCAGGCCGGCGACGTCATCGCGGTCGTCGGGGACGAGAAGCTGGGCCTCCAGCTCCAGGCGCTCGACGCGCGGATCAAGGCGCTGAGCGCGCAATTGGACAACGCCCGCGTCGAACTCGATCGGTCCCAGTCGCTGGTCGCCCGGGGGGCCGTGACGCAGAGCCGACTGGACCAGTTGAAGACGGCAGTCGACGTGTTCGTCAACCAGATCGATGCGGCCCGGGCCGATCGTGCGGTCGTCGTCCAGCAGACGGCCGAAGGCCAGGTTCTCGCGCCGAAGACCGGCCGCGTCCTCACCGTTCCCGCGGCTCCGGGCTCGGTGGTGATGCCCGGCGAGACCGTCGCGAAGATCGCTGCCGGCGGGTACTTCCTCCGGATCGCCTTGCCGGAGCGCCATGCGGCGCGAATCAAGGCCGGTGATCCCGTCACTGTCGGCGCGCGGGGGCTCGGCCCGGAGGCCACCGCAAATGGAGCCCGGCGCACCGGTCGCATCGTCAAGGTTTATCCGGAACTCGAAAGCGGCCGGGTGATCGCGGACGTCGAGGTCGATGGCTTGGGCGATTTTTTCGTCGGTGAACGCGTACCCGTGTGGATCCCGGTCGGCGAGCGCATCGCGCTGATTGGCGCCTGCGGCGGCCGTGCAGACCCGCAACGGGATCGACATCATCAAGGTCGCCGGACCCGGCGGTACGCTGGACGTTCCCGTCGTGCTCGGTGCTGCCTCCCACGAGGGGGAGGGCGGCAAGGTCGAGGTCCTATCCGGCTTGAGGGCGGGCGACCGCATCGTGACGCCATGACAACCCTGCCGCCGTCGTCTTCTCCGGCCGCCCCGCAGCCGGGCCCTGATCCAATTTCGGCGCCCCGGTTGGGAATGGCAGGCGCGCTGACGCGGATGTTCATCCGCTCGCCGCTGACGCCGCTGTTCCTGCTGGCGTCATTCGCGCTCGGCCTCGTGGCGCTGGTCACCCTGCCGCGCGAGGAGGAGCCCCAGATCTCGGTGCCGATGGTCGACATCATGGTCAGGGCCGACGGGCTCAAGGCCGAGGATGCCGTGAAGCTCGTCACAGAGCCGCTGGAGACCATCGTCAAGAGCATCAACGGCGTCGAGCACGTCTATTCCCAGACGCAGGACGACAGCGTGATGGTGACCGCGCGTTTCCTGGTCGGCACCAGTTCGGATGCCGCGATCCTGCGCGTGCACGAGAAGATCCGCGCCAACATGGACCGGATTCCGACCGGCATCCCCGAGCCGCTGATCATTGGCAGGGGCATCGACGACGTGGCCATTGTCGTGCTCACCCTGACGCCGCGCCCAGAGGCGGCCGATCGCTGGGACGCGAGCGCCCTGACGCGCGTCGCACGCGAGCTCCGGGTCGCCGTCTCCAAGCTGGACGATGTCGGCCTGACCTACATCGTTGGCGAACAACCCGAGCAGATCCGGGTGGAACCCGATCCCGAGGCGTTGGCCCGCGCGGGCGTCACGCTCCAGCAACTCGCCGCCAAGATCGAAGGCGCAAACCGGTCCTTCCAGGCCGGACAGGTCCGTGACGGTGGACGGCAGGTTCCGTTCATGGCCGGGCAGACGTTGCAGGGCTTCGACGAGATCGGAAACCTGCTTGTCACCACGCGTGACGGCCGGCCCGTCTATGTGCGCGATCTCGCGACCATCTCGCTCGCCACGTCGCCTGCCGAGAACCGGGTTTCCAGCCTTGTCCGGAGCGGCGATAAATTCGTGACGCTGCCGGCCGTCTCCATCGCGGTCGCGAAGCGCGCCGGCAGCAACGCCGTCATCATCGCCGACCGCATCGTCCAGAGCCTCGCGCAGTCGAAGGGCAGCGTCATCCCTGGTGACATCGACGTGACCGTCACGCGCAATTATGGGGAGTCTGCCAACGAGAAGGCGAACGAGCTGCTGTTCCACCTCGCGCTCGCCACCGTGTCCATCGTCCTCCTGGTCGCTGTCGCAATCGGATGGCGTGAGGCTGTCGTGATCGCCGTGGTAATTCCGACAACCATTCTCCTGACGCTCTTCGCGGCGCGGGTGATGGGATACACGCTGAACCGCGTCAGCTTGTTCGCACTGATCTTTTCCATCGGCATTCTGGTCGACGACGCCATCGTGGTGATCGAGAACATCGCGCGGCACTGGGCCATGAACGACGGCCGCTCGCGGACTCAGGCTGCCATCGATGCGGTGGGCGAGGTCGGCAATCCCACCATCGTGGCGACACTGACCGTGGTGGCCGCACTTCTGCCCATGCTGTTCGTGTCGGGCATGATGGGCCCCTATATGAGCCCCATCCCCGCTAACGCGTCCGCCGCGATGGTCTTTTCCTTCTTCGTTGCGGTGATCCTGACCCCGTGGCTCATGCTGAAGGTCGCTGGACGCGTGGCGGTCCCGGCGGGAGCGCATGGGCATGGGCACGGCGATGTCGGTGCTCTTGGTCGGCTTTACCTGCGTATCGCCGGCCCGATACTCGCCACCAGGACGCGATCCTGGATCTTTCTGCTGCTCGTCGGCATAGCCACGATCGGCTCGCTGGCCCTGTTTGCGACGAAGGATGTCACGGTCAAGCTGCTGCCTTTCGACAACAAGCCGGAGTTGCAGGTGGTCGTCGACCTGCCTGAGGGATCTTCGGTCGAAGACACGAACCGCACCCTTCAGGAGATCGCGGCGCGCATCGCCGCCGTGCCGGAAATCGTGTCGTTCCAGACTTATGCCGGCGCCGCCGCTCCGTTCAATTTCAACGGACTTGTCCGGCACTACGCCCTGCGAACCACGCCGGAGCTGGGCGACGTGCAGGTGAACCTCACGCCGAAGTCCGATCGCGAGCGGGCCAGCCACGCGATCGCTCTCGATATCCGGCAGCGTCTCGCCGGCCTTCCGCTTCCAAAGGGGACAGTGGTGAAGGTCGTCGAACCCCCGCCGGGGCCGCCCGTACTCGCCACGCTGCTGGCCGAGATCTACGGTCCTGACGCAGAGACCCGGCGCGCCACTGCGGCCAAGGTCCGGGAGGCTTTCGCCAGCGTTCCCTTCATCGTCGATGTCGATGACAGCTTCGGCCAGCAGATGCCGCGGATCCGGGTCCGGCTCGAGCAGGACCAGGTTGAATTCAATGGAGTCGAGCAGCGCGATGTGTACGACACGCTGCGCACCCTGCAGGGCGGCACGACGGTCGGCTACTCGCACCGGGGCGGTGGCCGCCAGCCGATCCCGATCCGGCTGGAGCTCTCGAAATCGAACCGCGTGGTCGACGAACGCATGCTGTCCACGCCGGTGCCCGCGAACGCATTGCCGGGCAATCGCGGGGTTGTCGAACTCGGCGACGTCGTCAGCATCGCCCGCGAGCCGTCGTCATTCCCGATCTTCCGTCACAATGGGCGGCCGGCGGAAATGGTCACTGCCGAGTTGGCCGGCGCCTACGAAGCGCCCATTTACGGCATGCTGGCGGTCGGCGAAGCCATCGAGAAGGCGGACTGGGGCAACCTCGCCAAGCCGGAGATCGCGCTGCACGGGCAACCGCTCGACGAAAGCCGGCCGACGCTGCTGTGGGATGGCGAGTGGGAAGTGACCTGGGTCACGTTCCGCGACATGGGCGGAGCGTTCATGATCGCGCTTGTCGGGATCTATATCCTCGTGGTCGCTCAGTTCGGCTCATTCAAGCTGCCGCTGGTTATTCTGACGCCGATTCCACTGACCTTCATCGGCATCATGATCGGGCACCGCCTGTTCCACGCCCCCTTTACCGCGACTTCGATGATCGGTTTCATCGCCCTGGCGGGGATCATCGTGCGAAATTCGATCCTCCTCGTGGATTTCATTCGCCACGCCGACCCAGCGGGTCGCAGCCTGAAGGAGATCGTGCTGGAAGCCGGCGCCATCCGGTTCAAGCCGATCCTGCTGACCGCTTTGGCCGCGATGATCGGAGCTGCCGTGATACTGGCGGACCCGATCTTCCAGGGGCTGGCGATCTCGCTGCTCTTCGGCCTCGCTTCCTCCACGCTGCTGACCGTCCTGGTCATTCCAGCGATCTATATCGTGCTGCGAGGCGAGCGCCCTGTGTACGCGGACCGCGCTGCGCGATAAGAGAGGCGCGTCCATCAATCAATGGCAGCCCGACAACTCCGGGCGCCTCTACCGCACCACGAGCAAGCCATGCCAGTGAGCTTCACAACCGACCGCATGCTGAACTTCGGCGATTGCGATATCTCCGGCACGGCCTATTACCCGTCCTATCTCAACATCCTCAATGGAGTGATCGAGGAGTTCTGGACGAGCATCGGATTTCCCTGGCACGAGATCATCTGGAAGGAGCGCTGGGGTACGCCAACCGTGCACCTTACGTGCAACTTCTCGAAGCCATCGTTTTTCGGCGACAGGCTCACTTTCCGGCTGACCGTTACGAAGGTCGGAAAATCCTCGGTGACGATCGAGCATACCGTATGGTGCGGAGACGAGCCGCGCTGGTCCGGCCATCAGGTTCTCGCCGCGAGCTGGCTCGACAAGCACACGTCAATGCTCTGGCCCGATCCGGTCAAGGCCAAGCTGGCGAGTTTTCTCCCGGCGGATTGATCCGGGCGCAGCTTGTCTGCGGAAACCTGCCGGAACTTGCCATGAGCGCGTCCTCCCTTGCGAAGTTGCGAGCGGGTTCCCATCCTTCATAGGCCGGGCCGATGGGACGCCCGTGCAGGAGGGTGACGTGAACTATTTCAAGACTGCGATGCTGCTGGCGGGCATGACGGCCTTGTTCATGGGCATCGGCTTCATGCTGGGTGGCGGGACGGGCATGCTGATCGCTCTCGTGGTCGCGGCCGGCATGAACCTGTTCAGCTACTGGAACTCCGACCGCATGCTGCTTGGCATGTACGGGGCGCAGGAGGTGGACGCGCGCAGCGCTCCCGAGCTGTATCAGATGACGGCTGAACTGGCGCAGCGGGCGGGAATACCCATGCCGCGCCTTTACGTCATCCAGGAAGACCAGCCGAACGCTTTCGCGACCGGCCGCGATCCGGAGCATGCTGCGGTCGCCGTGAATACGGGCCTGATCGCCATGCTCACCCGCGAAGAGCTTGCGGGCGTGATCGCCCACGAACTGGCGCATATCAAAAACCGTGACACGCTCATCATGACGATCACGGCCACGATCGCGGGTGCGATCTCGATGCTGGCAAACTTCGCGATGATGTTTTCATCGAACCGCGACAGCAATTCGCCGGTCAGCCCGCTTGCCGCCATCATAATGATGATCGTCGCGCCGTTGGCGGCGATGGTGGTCCAGATGACCATCTCGCGAACCCGCGAATACGCGGCTGACCGGGCGGGCGGTGAAATCTGCGGCAATCCGGTCTGGCTGGCCTCCGGTCTCCAGAAAATCGCGGGCGCCGCGCACGCGATCCCGAATGCGGAGGCCGAGCGGCACCCCGCAACGGCTCATATGTTCATCGTCAACCCGCTCTCGGGGGCACGGATGGACAATCTCTTCTCCACCCATCCAAACCCTGAAAACCGCATTGCCGAGTTGATGGCTCAGGCGCAGGCGCTGGGTATCGGATACCGGGCTGCTCCTGTCGCCCGGCCCGGTGCCGGGCCGTGGGGCGGAGCAGCGGCGCGTCGAAGGGGGCCGTGGGGCTGATCACTCGAACGGTGGCGGCTCTAGTCCAAGAGCCGTCCAGATGTCGTCCTGGGGGACGTAGCCGATCAGGCGTCTCGCTGTTTCGACGTCCCAGGCCATGCCGCGATTGCCGGACATCCCGTTGACGATGATCCCGGGCGCCGGCCAGCCGCTGGGATCGGCCAGCAGGGCCTTTTCCATGACCTGCGCGAAGTCGCGGTCGGAGAGCCACATATTGCGGAACCAGCGAAGCGATCGCCGGCCCTCGACCGTGTTCGTCTCGGCAGGATCGCCTTTCGGGATGCCGCTGGCGGTGATTGTCTCTGGCCGGTTTGCGCCACGTTGGCACCACCCTATGCGGATCGACACGCTGGTCATCCGACCGCCGGAATTTTCCGCGGCGATGCTGCAGACGGATTCTCCGAGCAGTTTCGTCGATCCATACGCGACGCCGTCCACCAGCTGGCCATTCTCATGCCAGACCGTGCCGGGCGAAGGGAAGCTTTGCGCGCCAAGCTCGCCCGCGCGGATGCTGTGCGACAAAGGGGGATCCTTGTAGCGGCCCATCGAATGATTCGAGGATGCGAACACGAGTCGCCGCACGCCGGATGCCGCGGCCTGGCTGGCGATACGCAGGGTCATTTCGAAGGATTCACGCGACTGATCCCATGGCGCGTCCGGCGCCGGGTTGCTGGCAGCGAAATGCACAACGGCGTCGACGCCATCCATCGCCTCTGCGAGCACCGGATTGCCAGCAGCCGCGAGATCGATATCGACCTCCACGACGGCAGGATTGGCTGGACCCCGTTTCGCCCCTGGATGGTCCAGGCAAAGGACGCGCTCGCAAAGCTCAGCGCCGAGAAGGTGCGATGTCAGCTTCCGGCCCAGATTGCCGCGCCCTCCGGCGATCAGCACTGTTCCAAGCTTTTTGCCGTCCTGCATACGAGACTCCTCCGTTCGGCGTCTGTCCGAGTTATTTTTTCGAGGTGGATTGTCGGCGAACCGGCTAACGCTTTCAATCGCTTGCGGTCTGTACGTTCAACAACGGTCGTCGGTCGCTGTGCCTTATGCGCGGTCGCTGCAAGCTTTCGTTGAACAATTGTCAGTAGAAGAACTGATCAGAGAAACGAGCAGCCGAAGAAGCCCCCCGCATGTCAATCAACAGCCTCAGACCCGTTCTCGTCGTCGATGACAGCCCCGCCATGGGCAAGGTTATCCAAGGACTTCTCGGCCGCAACGGGATACTCGACGTCGATGTCGCCCAAAGCGTGCCCGCGGCATTGGCCCAGTTGCGGTTGCGCAACTACCGGCTGGTGATCTGCGATTTTTTCCTGGGTGACCAGACCGGCCATGATCTGCACGTTGAAATGGCCAACAAGCCGGCTTGGGCCGATACCCCCTTCCTTTTGCTCACGAACCAGCCAGAAAAGGCAGCTGAGCTCTTCGGCAAAGGCGCGCTGCGTTCCTGGCTTACGAAGCCGTTCACGGCCGAAGCGCTGCGCGAGCGCATCGAGAGCGCTTTGGCCGACACTTTGAACATCTATCCGCGTCTTGCGACGGGCACCCACCCGTAGAGCCAGTCGTATCGGCGCAGAAGGCGTTCTCCGCCCGCTCTGGTCATGACAAGATCGCGGGCGAAAGCCATCGGACCTGCCATATGGTAGATCTGGCCGTTCCGCCGCGCCGCGGACTGAACTTCGGAGGCGCGCGGACGCCGTTCCGCCGCATACGCCTTCAGAGCCGATGGGACGTCACGAGGCATTCCGGCCAGGCAGGCCGCGAGCACGGCGGCATCCTCGATGGCGCAGGCGCCGCCCTGGGCCATGAACGGAAGCACGGGGTGGGCTGCATCGCCAAGCAGCGCGATCCTGCCTTTCGTCCAGCTCCGGCGGGGTGGCCGGTCGAACAGCGACCAGACCTGCCATTCCGGTACCGCTTCGAAGAGCGCCCGCAGTTCCGGCGCCCAGGCCTTGAAGCGCTCGCGGAAGACGGCGGCGTCGCCGGGGCGTGACCAGCCGGGCTCCGAATTGCGGTCGTTCAGCACGGCGACGACGTTGATCGTTCGCCCGCCCCGGACCGGATAGTGCACGACATGGGCATCAGGGCCGACCCACAGGCCGGTTTCAGGCCTTTGGAAGGCCTTTGGGCGCGGCTTCCACCGGCACCGTCCCGCGCCATGCGACGTAGCCGCAGAAAACCGGTTCAGAGCTGTCGCCCATGGCCTGAGCGACGCGGGACCACAGGCCGTCCGCGCCGACGAGGCAGGAACCGCGAAAGGTTTCTACTCCGGACGCGCCTTCGGCGGTCACCTCGACGGCGTCGGACTGTGTGCATGCATCGAGAATCGAGCGCCCGAAAACGAGGCGGATCGACGCCTGGCCGCGCACCGCATCGAGGAGAATGGTCTGCAGGTCGGCGCGATGAACGACGTAGTAGGGCGCGCCGAAGCGCTCGCGCATCGAGCGGCCCAACGGCATGTCGCAAAGCCTGGAGGCATCCAGGCCGCGTCGGACCACTAGCTTGTCAGGCTCTCCGGCGGCACGGGACAAGGCCGGGCCAAGACCGAGGTCGATGAGGATGCGCGAGGCGTTGGGCGAGAGCTGGATGCCCGCGCCGGCTTCCTCGACGCGGGTTCGCTTCTCGAATACGACAACGGATCTGCCGGCACGGGCCAGCGCCAGGGCCGCGGTAAGCCCGCCAATCCCTGCTCCGGCGATCAGCACCGGTTGGGCAGGATCCTGAGCCAAACCCTTGATTTCAGGCGTTTTCGTCACGCGAACCGGATTCCACTTCGCTCGAAAACGCGGCAGGCCGATGGCCTACCTCCTGTTTCAGGCCGCCACCTTCGACGTGTCGTAGGCGCAGCCGGCGGGCACGGTGTCGCTGCCGTGCAAGGTGGCGTCGTGCTTGTAGAGGGTCGAGCAATACGGGCAGACGATCTCGGTGTCCGCGCCCATGTCGAGGAAGACGTGGGGGTGATCGAGCGGAGGCAGGGCGCCGATGCACATGAATTCGCGGGCGGCGATGCGGATCGACGGCGCGCCGGTGTCGTTGTGGAAATGCGGGACGCCGTGGTCGGCCATTGTGATACTCCGCGAAACCTCGTGAATTCGCGGCGACCATAGTCGCTCGGACCGTGCTTCGCTAGTCTCCGAAGGGTGGGTGCGGCACTTGCCGCAGCAGGGCCCTCCGCCTAGGTTCCGGGCGGCTTGGGTCCACCTGGGCCTGGCCGGAAACCACCTGGGCCTGGCCGGAAACTGCGGATTTTTCCATGGAATTCTTCTCGTCCGATGGCGTTTCGATCGCCTATGCCGACTTTGCGCCCACCGTTTCGGGGCCCGGCGATCCCATCGTTCTCGTCCACGGCTTTGCCTCGAACCACGCGGTCAACTGGGTCAACACCTTGTGGACAAAGACACTTTCGGGCGCGGGGCGGCGGGTGATCGCGCTCGACAACAGGGGGCATGGGCAGAGCCAGAAGCTCTACGACCCCGATGCCTACTCCTCGGACATCATGGCGCAGGACGTCCGGCGGTTGATGGACCATCTGGGCATCGAGCGGGCCGATGTCATGGGATATTCGATGGGCGCGCGGATCACGGCGCATCTGGCGCTGGCGAACCCCGAGCGGGTTCGCTCGGCCCTGCTGGGCGGACTGGGCATCCATCTGGTCGAGGGCGTCGGGCTGCCGCTGGGGATCGCCGATGCGATGGACGCGCCCGATCTCGCCGGCCTGACCGATCCGATGCAGCGGATGTTCCGGGCGTTCGCCGAGCAAACAGGTAGCGATCTCAAGGCCTTGGCGGCGTGCATTCGAGGGTCGCGGCAGACGTTGACGCCGGCGCAGGTGGGCCGGATCGCGGTCCCGACCCTGATCAGCGTGGGCACCAGGGACGCCGTGGCGGGGGATGGGCACCAGCTCGCGGCGCTGATTCCGGGCGCCAGGGCAGTGGATATTCCGGGCCGTGACCACAATCTCGCGGTCGGCGACCGGGTCCACAAGGAGGCCGTGCTGGCCTTCCTCCGGCACAGGCCGTGAGACGATCCCATTGTCCTGAAGTCTGGCTGTATGAAGCCGAATTCAGCCCCGAAATGGGTGCCGAACAGGCGATCCTCCATGCCGAACAAGCCGGAAACCCCGAGTTCAGCCGGGTTGTTCCGGCCGTCCGCCAACACAAGGCGTCACGTTGGGCGGCTGAACTCCCGATCGCCATGAGCGGCCGGATCGCTCTCGAACTCAGTTCGAATTGAATGCCGAACAGGCGATCCTCCAACCCGAACATGCCCGAGACCTGGATCTCAACCCGAATGCACGGATTCCGGCCAATAATCCGATTCAAAGAGCATCGATAAGTATCAGCGAAAGAATCATTTTCCGCTGAAACGGGGCTCGCGCTTTTCGAGGAAGGCGGTCCGGCCTTCGCGGTAGTCGTCGCTGTCGAAGCAGGCGGCGACGGCGATGTCGAGTTCATCGGCCGAGGGTGCGCCGGGCAGGCCGGCGGCGGAGGCGATGGCGAGCTTGGCGGCGCTCAGGGCGAGCGGAGCGTTGGCGGCGATCGTCGCGGCGAGCGCCAGGGTCTCGCGCTCGAGATCGGCGTCCGGGACGACGCGGCCGAGCAGGCCGAGCGCAAGGGCTTCCTCCGTGGCGATCCGCCGGGCGGTGAAGAAGAGGTCCTTGGCCGCCATCGCGCCGACCGCCGCGACGACATAGGCCATCGCGCCCGGGGGATAGCCGACGCCGAGCCGTCCCGCCGGGATGCCGAACTGGCAGCCCTGCGCGGCGATGCGCAGGTCGCACGACACCGCGAGCCCCAGCCCGCCGCCGAGGCAGAAGCCCCTGATCATCGCGATGACGGGCTTGCGGCAGGCGGCGACGGCGCGGAAGGCGGCTTCGTTGGCGGCCTCGTAGGCGCGGCCTCCCGCCGCGGTGGCGCGCAGGGTCTCGAACTCCGAGATGTCGGCGCCGCTGGCGAAGGGCAGCGCGCCGGCGCCGCGCACGACGATCACGCGAACCTCCGGGTGCGCCTCGAGCGCCGCGAACAGCGGCGGGCAGGGCCTGCCACATGGCGAGGTCGAAGGCGTTTCGCCGCGCGGGATTGTCGACGAGCACCTGGGCGACATGGCCGTCCACGATGGCGTGGAGACGGTCGAGCGGGCGGAGCGGGTTGGACATGAGGCCTCGTCGGCGTGACAGGTTTCGATACGGTTAGCGGCAACCCGGCTCAGGATGAAGGGCCGCATGTGGGCCTCGCGGGAAGACTCTTGCCAGATTCGACTCTCTTGCCGAAAGCAGACCCTTGGCCATATGGGTCTTCGTATCTAGATGTGCTAAACGTTTGTTCCTTGTTTATCCGCCCTGGAGGCGCCCATGTCGGTTCACAGCCATTCACAGCCGGTTCGTGCCGGACGCATCGACCGCGTCGATCCCGTGTGGCAGCGGCTGCGCGAGGAGGCCGAGGATGTGATCCGCCGCGAAGGGGAGCTGGGCGGGTTCATCCATGCGTCGGTGCTCAACCACGGCTCGCTCGAATCGGCCGTGGCGCACCGCGTCGCGGCCCGGCTGCACCATGGCGCCGTGCCCGGCGACCTCATCGAGCAGGCGTTCGCCGAGGCGATCGCGGCACAATCCGGAGATCGGGGCGGCCTTCCGCGCCGACATCATGGCCGTGACCGACCGCGACCCGGCCTGCCAGCGCCTGCTCGAGCCGGTGCTCTACTTCAAGGGCTTCCACGCCATCCAGACGCACCGCCTCGCGCATTGGCTGTGGGAGCGGGGGCGCAAGGATTTCGCGCTCTATCTCCAGAGCCGCTCGTCCGAGGTGTTCCAGACCGACATCCACCCCGCGGCGCGCATCGGGCGGGGCATCTTCCTCGACCATGCGACCGGCCTCGTCGTCGGCTCCACGGCCGTCATCGAGGACAACGTCTCGATGCTGCAGGACGTGACGCTGGGCGGCACGGGCAAGGAGGGCGGCGACCGGCATCCCAAGGTGCGCCAGGGCGTGCTGATCGGCGCGGGCGCCAAGATCCTCGGCAATATCGAGGTCGGCCAGTGCGCCCGCGTCGCGGCGGGCTCGGTCGTGCTGAAGCCGGTGCCGCGCAACACCACGGTCGCGGGCGTGCCGGCGCAGGTGGTGGGCACGGCCGGCTGCGCGGAGCCCGCGCGCACCATGGACCAGTTGCTGGCCGACAAGCTGACGCCGATGGGCGAGGGGGCCTGACGCGGGATTTCAGGCCCGCGCCGCCTTCCGCTTGCGGCGGGCGCGCTGGCATGGCAAGTCCCGGGTCGAGAAACGGCGCCCCCCTGGCCGCCGTCATGAGGCCCAGCCCAGAGAGCCCGCGCCATGGACAAGACTGAACTTCTGAACCTGCAGAACTATTTTCGCCGCATCTTCAACAACGCCAACATCCGCGTCGTCGCGCGCCCGCGCAAGAACGACTCGGCAGAGGTCATGATCGGCGACGAGTTCGTCGGCATCGTCTCGCTGGACGACGAGGACGGCGATCGCTCCTACGCCTTCAACATGTCGATCCTCGACATCGACCTGAATCCCGAGGATTGACCGGTGAGCGACGAACCGATCATCGTCCGCGACTGCAACGGAACCCAACTCCATGACGGGGACACAGTGCTCCTCGCCAAGGACCTGAAGGTGAAGGGCACGTCGACGACGCTGAAGAAGGGCACCAAGGTGAAGGGCATCCGCCTGACCGACGATCCCGCCGAGATCGAGTGCCGCGTCGAGAACATCAAGGGCCTGGTGCTCCGCACGGAGTTCCTGAAGCGGGTCAACCCGTAGACGCCGGTCGCGGCGGGCGTGCCGAGCGCGCCCGGCAGGCCGCTGCGGCGAACGCCCTTGTCGCGGGGCCGCGTGGCCCCGCAAGTCCTGGCCTTCAAGGCTTGGCCAGCAACTTGGCTAGCAAGGCTTGGCCCGCAAGTCTTGGCCCGCAAGCCTTGGTGGGCAACTCCCGATCGGCCGTTCCCGATCGGCAACTCCTGGACGGCGAGCTCGGGCCCGAAAACCCTGGCCCGCAAGCCCTCAGGCTGTCGTGATGTATTCGCGGAGCGCCTCGGCTTCGTGCTGCATTTCGGCCAGCCGGTGCTTCACGACGTCGCCGATCGACACGATGCCGGCGAGCCGGTCGTTCTCGACGACAGGAATGTGACGGAAGCGGCCCTTCGTCATGTCTTCCATCAGGTCCACGATGAGGGTGTCCATCGTGCAGGTGACCACCTTCGACGGTCATGTAGCGGGAAACCGGGTCAGTCAGCACGTGCCCGCCTGCCGCGATGGCGCGGATGATGTCGCGTTCGGAGAGGATGCCCAGCACCTTGCCGTCCGCGCCCGTGACCACCAGCGCGCCGATGCGAAGTTCGTGCAGTGTCGCCACTGCCTCGGACAGCATGCGGTGAGGCTGGATCGTGGCCACGTTGCGGCCCTTGCCTTCCAGAATATGGGCTACCGACATCATCACCCTCCTGATCGCGTCATCCCCGGAAGAGCCGTGCGTCCGCAAAGCGAGAACGTACGCTGGCCTTCCATGTTTCCGGACGGACATGACTGCCGCCGACCGGTTGCCTGATACCGCGAGGGTGAGACTCTGAGGCCGCCCTCGACGGCACTCGGGACCGCGATCTTGCGACACAATGACGTGATCGGCAACACCTGAGCGAACGCCCTGACCGCATCAGGTTGTCAGCTCCAGGTTCTTGATCCGGCATCATCTTTTTCCGCCAACCAGTTTCCACTCGGCGGGATGATGCACCGGGAATTGTATTAATCGGCCTGGTCGAAATCCGGGCCTGAGGCGTCGTGCCTCGGGTCGAAGAGCCTGAAGGCGAACAGGCCGACGACAAAGCCGCCGATATGGGCTTCCCAGGCGATGGCGGCGTCGGCGAGGCCGAATTCCGGCGCTCCCAGGCCGGTGACGATGTTCATCACCAGCCAGACGATCAGGAACATCATGGCGCGTCGCTCGCGCAGGATTTGCCGGAGACCCAGAGCGGGGAGGCGGTAGGCCTCGAGGCCGCCGATGCTGAAGCCGCCGAGCGGCGCGCCTGCCTGGAAGGCGAAGCGCAGCGCCGCGGCCATGCAGCCCGACACAGCCGCGGACGCACCGATCATCGGGACGACGTCGCCCGTGTGCGTCACGAGATGCCCGAGCGCGCCGCCGATGGCGGTGAGCGCCATGAAGGCGAGAAAGCGGACGGAGCCGAAGCGGCGGGCGACGGCGCTTCCGAACGCCATGAGCCAGACACTGTTGAGCAGGAGATGCGCCCAACTGCCGTGCAGCAACGCGTAGGTGAGGAGTGTCCAGGGCTTGGCTTCGCCCTCGATGACGATTTCGCGGGCCAAGGCGACGCGCTGGACAAGCTCGGCCGTCTCCGTCCCGGTGGCGAGCTGGTCGGTGAGCGCCTGCAGCGGATCCAGGCCGAACATCAGCGCGAACCGGCCGGGAATGAACGCGAACTCCCAGATCAGCGCCTCTTCGCCGAGAATCCAGAGTCTCAGCGCGTGAATCGCGAACATGACCGCGAAGACGCCCAGAACGACCCCGGGGACATTGAACATCGGCTCGGGTCTGCGTCTCACGCCCAGGCTTTCCGGCAACAGCCAAAATGATCCAATTCGCCGGAAGCTCCGATTTGTTCGAACGGATTCACGACGCCGGAGGCGGGCGCGATGGGCTCGCCCTGTCCAGTGTTCCTACATCGCCCGCCAGGAGAGCCGGTTCAAGGATGAAGGCAAAAAAAGAGGGAGAGCCGTGAAGCTCTCCCTTTTTGGAGGGGCGGGCGCTTGTGGCGCTGCGGCCTTGCGGCCGCCGGGTCCTGCCCCGAGGTGGTGAGGAGGGTGCGCACAGGAGCTTGCGTCCCCCCTAACGGGTTCCACGACAACCTGCCCCCGAGCCGCCGCGGTTGCAATTGCAACCCAATATTAAGCTTAAGATAAATGGTTAGGAAAGAGTGGCACGCTGCTGGCACCCAAAACAGCAGGATCGGTCGTGATGACCGGTCCGGGACGGTTCGAGGCGTTCGGACGTTCCGATCCGGGACTGAGCGTCCCGAAATGATACTGCGAGCGGGTTGCCCCATGAAGAACGAAGTGACGCGGTCGCTTTTTGCATACTGGAACGGATTGCGCGGCGCGCGCTCCGCGCCGGACCGTTCCTGCATCGATCCATCCGCGATCCGGGACATCCTGGCCCATACCTTCATTCTCGAAGTGGATGCGGAGGCCTCGTTTCCGTTCCGCCTCGCCGGGACGCGCGTCTGCGCGCTGTTTGGCGCGGACCTGAGGTCCATGAAGTACGCCTCGCTGTTCACGTGGCCGGGCGGCATGCCCGACCGGGAAGGGGCGGCGCTGCCACTGCTCGTCTGCGATGACATGTCTCCCCTCGTGGCCGGCATCGACGCCACGACCCGAAGCGGCCGCGAGGTGGGCCTGGAACTGCTGCTGCTGCCGCTGCGCCATCATGGCAAGACCCATTCGCGGGTTTTGGGATGCCTGACGCCGGGCGCCATGCCGGTCTGGTACGGGCTGGACCCGGTTGAGTCGCTGTTCATGCGCTCGTGCCGCGTGGTCCTGCCCGCCGAGATCGGCGCGGAAGGGGCATCCATCAGGCGGGTCGGATCCCCTGAAAGAGCCGATGCCGTGCGCCGTAAACACCTTTTTGTCTATCAGGGCGGTCAAATGCAATCTGAGGTTGCGCTTTCATGACGCGGCTAAACACTCATTAACCAGTTTGCGTAACGATTGTGCCTGCAAAGGCCTGCCCCACGGGGGGAGCTGGGCCGGTTGCACGCGCGGATGGATGTCGAACGCCCTCAAAATACAGCCACGCGGCGTAGAGCGCCGGCGTCATCAGCGCGTGCCACTCGCGCTGCTGGGCCGTTTCATGCTCGAAAACCACAATGAATATCCCTGCCAGACGCAGAATATCTCGCCCGGCGGCATCGCCCTGATCACGCCGCTGAAGGGCAAGGTCGGCGAGCGGATCGTCATCTATCTCGAACATCTCGGCCGGCTCGAAGGCAAGATCGTCCGCCATTTCGAACACGGCTTCGCAGTGCAGTTGCTGGCGACGCGGCGCAAGATCGACAAGGTGGCCGACCAACTCACCTGGCTGGCGAACCGGCACGAACTGGAAATGCCGGAAGATCGCCGTCACGAGCGGGTCGCGCCGCATCAGTCGGGCGCGCTCATGCGGTTGCCCAGCGGGGAGGAGATGGCCGTGCGCGTGCTGGACCTGTCCCTCTCGGGCGCGGCGCTGGCCGCGGAGGTCAGCCCGCCGGTGGGGATGCGCGTCGTCATCGGCGAGACCGAGGCGCGCGTGGTGCGCCATTTCAACGACGGCTTCGGCGTGGAGTTCGTGACGCCGCTCGGCCCAGCCGCCTTCGTGCCGAGCGTCGAACTCTAGACCGCTTTCAATCGATCACGCTCCAACGCGGCTCAAAGCGGCCCAGCGCCGTGTCGCGATGCATCCGTTCACCCCGAAACCGTCGTTAACCCTGTATTAACCCTGACATTGCGGTACGGCCCTCAGATCGATTAACGTCCTATTAACCAAAGGGGACGGGGTCTGGCTATGCGGTTGTCGGGGGGCATTTTGGCCGGGCTTGCGGGCCTGGCGATCGTGGCGGGCGGAATTTTCGCAGGCGCGGGCACGGCGTACGCGACGTCTCCTTCAGCCAGGAACCACGCCACGATTCAAGACGCCCTCAAGCGCTTCACCACCGCGTCGACGCCGGTCCGCACGGCCCGCCTCGGCGGCGTGAATGTGCTGCCGGTCGCGACGACCGCCACTCCCGTCGAGGAAGTCACCCGCCCGCCGATCGGATGGATCGATTTCTGCCGCACGGGCGCGCATTCCGAGGATTGCGCCGCGCCGTCGATGCAGGGGCGGATGGTGATGCTGACGCCCGCACTCTGGGCTTCGCTCACCAACGTCAATCGCTCCGTCAATTCGTCCATCGAGCAGGTCGAGGATATCGCGCTCTACGGCGTGCAGGAGAAGTGGACCTATCCCGACACCAACAAGGGCGACTGCGAGGATCTCGCGCTGCTCAAGCGCCGCATCCTGATCGCGGAGGGCTTTCCCCGGCAATCGCTGTTGATGACCGTTGTTCGCGACGAGACGGGCGCCGGGCATGCCATCCTGACCGTCGTCACCGATCGGGGCGATTTCATCCTCGACAGCAAGACCCAGCGCATCATGCCCTGGCGGAACACGGGCTATGGCTTCGTCAAGCGCCAGTCCCAGGAAAACCCGAACGTGTGGGTACGGCTGGGCGAGCCGGCATCTCCCGGGCCTGACGGTGGCCGGCCACTGAGCTGACCGGACGGCCGGGACAAGCATCGTCCGTTCGACTATGAAAGCCGGGCTTCGTGCCCGGCTTTTTCATAATGGATTGCGCCATGCCTGACCCCGCCATGCCTGACCCCGCCAGGATCGTCGAGACGCCGCGCCTGATCATGCGGCCGCATGGCGTCGAGGACTTCGCGTCGTCCAGGTCGCTTTGGACCGATCCTGTGTTCATGCGCTATTTCGGCGGACAGCCCATGGGGCACGAAGACGTCTGGCTGCGGGTGCTGCGCTATGCGGGGAGCTGGGCGCTGCTCGGCTACGGCTTCTGGGCGGTGTTCGAGCGCGAGACCGGGACCTTCGTCGGCGAGGTCGGCTTCCACGAATTGCAGCGCGCGACGCGAGCCGTCCTTCGCCGGCATTCCCGAGATCGGCTGGGGCTTCGCGCCGGCGGCCCAGGGGCGGGGCTATGCGCGCGAGGCCGTCGCGGCAGCGCTTGCCTGGGGCGACGCGAACATCGCGAGCGACCGGTTCGTGTGCATGATCAATCCCGACAACGAGCCGTCGCTGCGCGTCGCGCTGGGGGCCGGATTCTCGGAGTGGGCGAGGGGAACCTACAAGGACAAGCCCGTCGTGATCTTCAGTCGCCCGGCGCCGGCGCGCTGAAGCAGGGCGGGCCGGTCAGTCGACCCGGGTCATCTCCGCCGCGAAGCGCTTCCAGTTCGCGACATAGTTGTGCGCGGAGCGCCGCAGGTTTTCGGCGGCGGCCTGGTCCAGCGTGCGCACGGCCTTCGCAGGCGAGCCGACGATCAGCGAATAGTCGGGGAATTCCTTGCCTTCGGTGACCAGCGCATTCGCGCCCACGAGGCAGAAGGAGCCGATTTTCGCGCCGTTGAGCACCGTGGCTCCCATGCCGATCAGCGAGCATTCGCCGACCGAGCAGCCATGCAGGATGGCGTGATGGCCGACGGTGCAATCGCGCCCGACCGTGAGCGGGAAGCCCATGTCGGTGTGCAGCATCGAGCCTTCCTGGATGTTCGTGCCTTCGCCGATGTCGATCAGTTCGTTGTCGCCGCGCAGCACGGAGCCGAACCAGATGCCGACGCCAACCCCGAGGCGGACCTTGCCGATGACGTTGGCATCGGGCGCGATCCAGTAGGCGCCGGGCGCCGGCAGTTCCGGCCTGCGATCGTCGAGGGCGTAGACGGGCATCGTTCAGGATCCCAGCATCATGACGAGATCGATGATCACCTTCCCGCATGCAAGGCCCCAGAGCAGGGCGATCACCGTGGCGGCGGCCACGAACCCGACATGCCTGCGCTCGAAGCGCCGGCCCCGCACGGTGTTGCGCAGGATGATGAACGGAGCGGTGAAGACGATGAGCGGCACGGAAGCCAGCGCCTGGCGGCCGCCGGTTTCCAGCAGCGTGAAGCTGGCCTGCCGCCGGGTGAAAGCCTCGAAGCCGGTGGCGAGCATTCCCGCTGCGGCGATGCCCAGAATGAGGGCCTGGAAAGCCTGGATGGTATCTGCTTCGAACATCGGACGGGCCTTCTGGCAACGGCACATGACGGGCCGCAGCACTATGGACCACTTAACGAAACGTTAAAGGACATCGTTTCGAAATGGTTAAGATCCGGGAATTCGGGCGGTTGTCCTGAGTTGCGATGGGTGCTGATTCCGCGCCTTCCCGGGCAGGCCGGGAGGCCTCAGCCACGCCTTTGCTGCAGAGCACAAAAATATTCCGGCGCTTGAAGAACCACCCTGTCCGTCAACCGTTGAGAGCGCTCCAGACCAGTGAAGGAGGGCAACATGGCCAGTACCCCAAATCGAAACGACCGCGACGAGAACGCTCAGAACGAGCAGCGGCAAAACGAGCAGCGCCAAAATGAGCAGCGCGGGCAGTCCGCCGAGCAGAACCTCGGCCGCCAGGCCACCGAGATGGCGGATCGGGCCCTCGGCGAGGTCGGCGAGCGCTCCAGCCAGAACCTCGAAGTCGTGGCTCAGGCAGCGGGCGTCATGGTGACTGGGTTCCAGCAGGTCACGCGCGAATTGGTGGCGTGGAACCAGGAGGCGCTTCGCCAGTCGTTCAACCGGTTTGGCCGCGAAGGCATGATGCCGTCGAACCTGATGAGCATGCAGGCCGACCTCGCCCGCGAGTCGCTGCAGCGTTCGTTCGAAGGCGCCCGCCGCATCGGCGAGATCTTCATCCGCATGTCCGAGGACGCCCAGCGCGCCATGGAACGCTCCGGCGGCGGACGCGATGGTGGCCGCTTCGACGAGCAGGACGAAGTGAGGACCGCGGCGGCGAGACCGGCCAGCGCGAGCGTGGCGAACGCGGCGGACGCCAGCAGCATCGCGGCCCGCGCGCGGCGTAGCGGCCGTCACGCAAGCCTGCAGACTCGTAACGGGAAAGGGCGGGCCTGCGGGTCCGCCCTTTTCTGCGTCAGGCAAGAAGCTGAACCCAGGACGTTTCTGCGTCAGGCAATTTCCTACGCCGCGCCTTGCAAGACTGCGCGGACGCTATGCGCGTGAGCCGGTCACCCGTTCATGGTCAGCGCATCCATGGCGATCGCGATGTCTTCCATCGCATGTGCAACCGAATTCCTCGCCGAGCCGGATGACCTCCTCGGCGCGGTGGAAATCGAACAGGCCGATCTTGCCGAGCCGCGGCTTGAGGTGGACGTCGGGCGGATCGCCGGCGAGGCGGGAGCGCGCGATGCGGTCCTGCGTGATGTTGAAGGCGTCGACCATGACGCTGGCGAGGCCGGGTCCCGGCGAGCGCCGCCATGCGCTGGCGTGAAGCTGCGCGCCGCCCCGAGCATCGGGCGAGAACAGCCCCTCGGCGATCGTCTCGGCCATCTCCTCCTGCGGCGGCTCGCGTCGCCGTGGTCGGGGATGACGGCGCCGCGGCCGAACAGGTCGTTGTTGAGGTTGACCGCGATGACGAGCTCGGCCGACAGCGCGCGCGTCGTGGTGACCGGGATCGGGTTGACCAGCGCGCCGTCGAACAGCCAGCGGCCGCCCAGATGCACGGGATCGAAGATGCCCGGCAGCGCGTAGGAGGCCTGCAGCGCATCGCACCAGCGGGCCGCGCGTCAGCCAGATCTCGTGGCCGGTGCGCAGCTCGGTCGCGACCGCGGCGAAGCGGGTTTCCAGCTCCTCGATGCGGACATCGCCGACGTCGTGGTCGAGCAGCCTCTTCAGGCGTTCGCCGCTGATGAGCCCGGAGCCGATGTGGAAATCCATGAGCCAGAGCACGCGGCTCTTGGTCAGCGAGCGGGCGAAGGTCTCAAGCGCGTCGAGCTTGCCGGCGGCGTGGCAGCCGCCGACGACGGCGCCGATGGAGGTGCCGACGATGACGTCCGGCTCGAGCCCGCCTTCTCGAGCGCCCTGATGACGCCGATATGAGCCCAGCCGCGGGCGGCGCCGCCGCCCAGCGCGAGGCCGAGCCGGGCCTGCGCAGGCCGGGTGTGACGGGAGTGATGCGCGGATCGGGCTTACGCGGTTCCGCGGGAAGGGTATCGGGCGCGCCCGGCGCCGCGGTCACGCCTCCGGCCTCGCTTGCGCCGTCCTCTCGCATCGTGGCGCGCAACCCGAGAAGGTCCTGGAGCATTCCGATCCCCTGTCAGCCCTGGAAACGATCATATACCGGGCATGTTACCGTCGTCTGAAGCCTGGATAACGGGCGGGTCCGTTTCAGAGTTCAATTTTAGCAACGGGCCGTGCGGATCCGGTCAGACCGGAATGAGGCGGACCGGCCCGCCTGCGGGCGTCGCGGGCTCGACCCTGCGATAGAAGCAGGCGCGCCGGCCCGTGTGGCAGCAGCCGCCATCGCCCGCCACCTCGACCCGCAGCAGCAGGCAATCCTGGTCGCAGTCCACGCGGATTTCCACGACGGTCTGGATCTGGCCCGACGTGTCGCCCTTGTGCCAGAGTTCGCCGCGCGAGCGCGACCAGTACCAGGCCTCGCCGCTCTCGATGGTGCGGCGCGAGCGCCTCCTCGTTCATGTGGGCGACCATCAGCACCTCGTCCGTGACGGCGTCCACCGCCACGGCCGTGATCAGCCCGGCCGCATCGAATTTCGGCATGAGAAGCGCCGCCTTCCTCGATTTCGGCCTTCGTTCCGCGCTGCGCGAAGATGGGGGAGGGATCGGGCATGGGCGTGGTCTCGTGCTGCCGGGCTCAAGGGGTTCTGGCTGACTCCGGGCGTTATAGCAAAGAAAAACCCGCCCGGGGACGATCCGGGCGGGCCTTGTCAGGCCTCGGAAAGGGATCGGGGAGACCCTACCGTAGGCCGCGAACCATGGTGATGAAGCGGGCCTGTTCGGCCGGATCGTCGCGGAAAACGCCGGTGAACTGGGTCGTGATGGTGCTCGACGCCCTGCTTCTGGACGCCGCGCATGGACATGCACATATGCTCGGCCTCGATGATGATGGCGACGCCGCGCGGCTTCAGCGCCTCGTCGATCGTGGTCACGATCTGCGACGTCATCGTCTCCTGCGTCTGCAGGCGCCGGGCGAAGACATCGACCACGCGGGCGAGCTTGGACAGGCCGACAACGCCTTCGGCCGGGTAGTAGCCGATATGCGCCTTGCCGACGAAGGGCACCATGTGGTGCTCGCAATGCGAAAAGAAGGGATGTCGCGCACGACGACCATGTCGTCATAGCCGCCGACCTCCTCGAAGACGCGCTCGAGCATCTCGGCGGCGTTCTCGCGGTAGCCGCCGATACAGTTCCTCATAGGCCTTCACGACGCGCTTGGGCGTGTCGATCAGCCCCTCGCGTGCCGGATCGTCCCCGGCCCAGCGGATGAGCGTGCGGACGGCCGCTTCGGCCTCCTCCCGGCGTCGGACGTTTGACCTGGATCTTGTCGGCAGATCGGCACAGCCGATGCGCGATCAAGGGCTTAACCACGGCATCCATGTGGAGCCTCCCGCTGTTACTCTGCGAATTCTACGGGTCGAGTTCGCGGTTGGACCAACGCTGCGACAAGTTGGCCGAACAATTATTCGGCGGTCTCCGAACCCGCCTGTCGCGCATGGCTGTCGCACGCTGGGCCGAGGCTCGCAACGGACGGCGCTGCCGCACTATATAAAGCGCTGGCGCCGCCGTCAGCGCGCAGAGCAGGTCGCCCATGCTCGACGACATCTACAACAAGCGCATCCTCGAACTGGCCGCCGACATTCCCCGGCTCGGCCGGCTCGCCGCGCCCGATGCGACGGCCACGGCGCACTCCAAGCTGTGCGGCTCGACCGTGACCGTCGACCTCGACGATGGACGGCGACGTCGTCACCGACTTCGCGCATGACGTGAAGGCCTGCGCGCTGGGCCAGGCGTCGTCCTCGATCATGGCCCGCCACGTCGTCGGCTCGACGGCGGCCGAACTGCGCGAACTGCGCGAGACGGTGCGCCGGATGCTGAAGGAAGAACGGCGCGCCGCCCCGCGACGGCAAGTGGGCCGACATCGCCGTGCTGGAACCCGTGCGCGACTTCAAGGCGCGCCATGCCTCCACCATGCTGACCTTCGACGCCGTGGTCGACGCGATCGGCCAGATCGAGGCGGCGCGCGCCGTTTCAGGGACCCAGGCGGCTGAGTAACCGGCGGCTCGTTCGTTTTTTCCGACATCGCGGTGTTTTTTCGAACCTGGGGGTTCTTTTCCGGCCTGGAAGAGATGATGCTCTTTCGTCGTGACGTGTGACGCGCCTCGCGAACCCACGTCAACGTTCAGGGGATCGGCCATGTCGCCACGCTTCACCATGCATCACCTTTCAATCTATGTGCGCGACGTCCATGCGAGCGCGAAATTCTACGGCGAGGTGCTGGGGCTCGAGGAGATCCCCAACCGGGTCGCGAAGTCGCATATCCGCTGGTTCATCATCGACGGCTTTCGGTCGATCCACCTGATCGGCGGCGATCCGGAGGCGGAAAGGCCGCGGCCGCTCTCGACCCATATCGCCTTCGCGACGCCCGATTTCGACGAGGCGTTCGACCGGCTGAAGCAGCACGGCGTGAACTTTATCGATCTCGAGCGCAGGCCGCAGGGGATCACGACCCGCCCCGATGGCGTGCGGCAGCTCTATTTCCAGGATCCCGACGGCCACTGGATCGAGTTCAACGACGCCAATGGCGAGCCGTAGGCCCGGCAATTGGGGCTGAGCTTGCCTTTGATTGGTCGACCTAACAAAAAGCCCCGCCGAAGCGGGGCTTTTTCGTGACGGGCCTGACGTGTCTGGCCGTTTGTCCGGGCGCTGAGCCTCAGCGCGGCAGGTAGCCGAGCGGGAAGGTGTAGCTGGCGCTGGCGCCGAAGGTGAACTGGTTGTTCGTGCCGAGATTCTTGCACGATCGGGCTGTCGGCGGCGCTGCCGACGAGGCGGTCGTACCCGGCGCTGACGCTGGTCGCCCAGTTGTCGTTCCACCGGTAGGTGGCGGCGGCAGCCAGACCAACCGACTTCACGCCCGCGTCGGGCTTGTAGTCGGTGACCTGCGATTGTTGAGCGCATCCTGCTGGGTGACGCCGAAATACGTCTCCATGTACTCCGAGCCGGCGAGGGCCATGCGCGGGCCGCCCGAGATCACGAACTTGCCGACGCGCTGGACATAATCGAGCGAGAGATTGCCGACGAGGCCGTTGTAGCCGTTGATGCCGAAGCGCATTTCGCCACGCAGGCGCAACGTGTCCTGCATCGGCCAGAACTCGGCGAAAAGGCCCGGCTCCAGCGCCCACTTGGCGTCCTGGATGCCGTCAGCTTGCGGCGGTCGTCGCCCGTGTAGCGGCCGGTCTGGTAGCGGCCGACAACGCCCGCGGCCCAGTGCGACTGGCCGAACAGCGCGAGGCTGATGCCGTCGTCAGGCGCGTTGAAGCCTTCTGCGGTGCCTTCCTTGCGGAGGCTGAACGAGGGGTAGACGACGAAACCGTATGTCTTGGAACCCGGGAAGTCCGGCGAAACCGTGACGTTGCCCTTCACCGTGAGAAGCCAGCCATACGGCATCGGCTTGGGCGCAGGCTCTACCGCGACGGGCGCGGGAGCAGGCTTGGCTGTCTTTGCCGAGGCGGAAAATGCAGAGGTGGCGCAAATGGAAACGCCGGCACATGCAAGAAGGGATGCGTATCGAAGTGGTAGGCGATAAACCATCAAATGTTCTGCTCCGTTACGCCATCGGCATGCAATCTGCCGCCGACACGAACTGCGGGCGTTCTTCGACATACTCAACGCCGATCCCCGATGCAAGCCACCAGGACCGTCCCCGTCAGATGACCCAAGCTCCCAGAGATCAAGGCAAAATCAGGCTTCATTGTGACTTACCTCGGGCTGAACCGCAAGCCGCGCGGCCCATGCGTCCCGCTTTGACCGTGGTGAGAGTGCTCCTGAAAAGTTACCAATTCACTTTATCCGCGCTCATCGGGCGGCAATGCCGGCACCTGCCGACGTGCTCCGAGTACATGGACGAGGCCATGCGTCCGGCACGGTTTGTGGGCGGGCGGATGGATGGGAGTCGCGCGGATCTGCCGCTGCAATCCGCTGGGGCACGCATGGCCTGGATTTCGTGCCGGACGCGTTGCCGCAGGCAAGCCGCCTGGTATAGACCGTGGCGCTACGGGCGCTGGCGGGGCACGAACGCGACCCCGCCATTCGTCTGCGAGGCGGCCGGGCCGGGCGACGGCGGCGCGCCTCGAGCCTCATCCTGACCCGCCGGCCACTGACCGCGCACACCGCTTACCTGCACTCGTTTGCAGGAGTGAGCCGGAGACATGACATGATCCACCTGACCTTCCCCGATGGCGCCGTCGCGCGAGTTCCAGCCGGGCATCACCGGCCTCGACATCGCCAAGGGCATCTCGCCCTCGCTCGCCAAGCGCACCGTCGCCATGGCGCTGGACGGCAAGCTCGCCGACCTCGCCGATCCCATCACCGCCGACGCGCAGCATCGAGTTCGTGTCGCGCGACGATCCGCGCGCGCTGGAACTGATCCGCCACGATGCCGCGCATGTGCTGGCCGAGGCCGTGCAGACGCTGTGGCCCGGCACGCAGGTGACCATCGGCCCGGTGATCGAGAACGGCTTCTACTACGACTTCTCCCGCAACGAGCCCTTCACGCCCGAGGACTTCCCGGCCATCGAGGCGGAGATGCGCGCCATCATCGCGCGCGACCGGCCCTTCACGAAGGAGGTCTGGACGCCGCGAGCGAGGCCAGGCGAGGTGTTCGCCGACAAGGGCGAGCGCTTCAAGGTCGAGCTGTCGACGCCATCCCCGACGGACCAGGACCTCAAGATCTACAAGCAGGGCGACTGGTTCGACCTGTGCCGCGGCCCGCACATGACCTCGACGGGCAAGATCGGCGACGCCTTCAAGCTGATGAAGGTGGCCGGCGCCTATTGGCGCGGCGACAGCAACAACCCGATGCTGACCCGCATCTACGCCACCGCCTTCGCCAAGAAGGAGGATCTCGACGCCTATCTCCACCAGCTCGAGGAGGCCGAGAAGCGCGACCACCGCCGGCTCGGGCCGCGAGATGGACCTGTTCCATTTCCAGGAGGAGGGGCCGGGCACGGTCTTCTGGCACCCCAAGGGCTGGACGCTGTTCCAGAGCCTCATCAGCCTACATGCGCCGCCGGCTCGCACGCTGGGCTACGAGGAGGTCAACGCGCCGCAGCTGCTCGACAAGTCGCCTGTGGGAGACCTCGGGCCACTGGGGCTGGTACCAGGAGAACATGTTCGCGGTGAAGTCCGCCCATGCCTTCATGCACCCCGAGGACAAGGAGGCGGACCAGCGCGTCTTCGCGCTGAAGCCGATGAACTGCCCGGGCCACGTGCAGATCTTCAAGCACGGGCTGAAGTCCTACCGCGACCTGCCGATGCGGCTTGCCGAGTTCGGCGCGGTGCACCGCTACGAGCCGTCCGGCGCGCTGCACGGGCTGATGCGCGTGCGCGGCTTCACGCAGGACGACGCGCACATCTTCTGCACCGACGAGCAGATGGAGGCCGAGTGCCTCGCCATCAACGACCTGATCCTGTCGACCTACGCCGATTTCGGCTTCGACAAGATCGTGGTGAAGCTCTCGACCCGGCCGGAGAAGCGCGTCGGCAGCGACGCGCTGTGGGACCGCGCCGAGGACGTGATGAACGCGGGTGCTCGAGAAGATCGCCGCGCAGTCCGGCGGGCTGATCGAGACCGGCATCAATCCGGGCGAGGGCGCGTTCTACGGGCCGAAGTTCGAATACGTGCTGCGCGACGCGATCGGCCGCGACTGGCAGTGCGGGACGACGCAGGTCGACTTCAACCTGCCCGAGCGGTTCGGCGCGTTCTACATCGCCGACAGACGGCGAGAAGACGCACGCCGGTCATGATCCACCGCGCCATCTGCGGCTCGATGGAGCGCTTCACTCGGCATCCTGATCGAGCACTATCGCCGGGCAATTTCCCGCTCTGGCTCGCGCCGCAGCAGGTCGTGGTCTGCACGATCACGCAGGAGGCGGACGACTACGCGCAGGAGGTCTCGTGCGCCAGGCGAAGCGTCGCGGGCTGCGCGTCGAGGCCGACCTTCGCAACGAGAAGATCAGCTACAAGGTGCGCGAGCACTCGCTGGCCAAGGTGCCCGGTCATCCTCGCCGTCGGCCGCAAGGAAGCGGCGGAGCGCACCGTCTCGATCCGCCGGCTGGGCTCGCCCGACCAGGTCTCGATGACGCATGGAAGCCGCGTTGGCGATGCTGTCGGACGAGGCCGTGCCGCCGGACCTGCGCCGCGACGCGGACATGCTCGCCGCGGCGGAATAGAAGCTGCCGGCGCTCATCTGATTTTCCCAGCATCAAAGGCGCGGACCTCACGGTTCGCGCCTTTTCGATTCAACTGCCGGTTCGTAGTGGTGGGGAACGCCGACGCCGACACTGCTCGCCTTTGCAGGTCTAGGCGGGACTACGCGGATCGCGTAGTATGGCAATGGAATTCGAGTGGGACGGGCAGAAGAGCCTGCGCAATCTGGCTGAGCGCGGATTTGGCTTTGACGACGCAATCCGCATCTTTGCGGGCCGCGTGTTCATTTGGCAGGACGTCAGATTCGCGTGGGGCGAGGATCGATTTTGCGCAGTTGGCGGGATTGAAGGCCGGTTCTTCACCGTCGTCTTCACGGACAGGCCCACAGCAAGACGGATCATATCGGCCCGGCGGTCACGCAAATTGGAGATCATCCGATGGCAATTGTCAGAGCCAGCTTGAAGGACATTCTGGCTAGGCCGCCGCAGGCCGATTGGGCCAAGGTCGATGCCACGACGGAGCAGGATCTGCGTCGGCATATGGTCGAGGATGGCGAGGATCCAGATGCCGATCTTCCGAACGAGCAAGCCTCATCGCCGGCCGTTCTTCGCGCTCATCTTGGCATGACGCAGGTCGCCTTCGCCCGCTTGCTCCGCATTCCGGTCGCGACTTTGAGGAACTGGGAACAGGGCCGCAACGCGATCGATCCGGCCGCGCGGTCGCTACTCATGCTGATCGCGCGCGATCCCCGGGGGATGCTTGCGGCATTGCGGGCACTGCGGCAGCCCTCACGTCGGGCGACGGCGGCAGAATAGCGTCAGGTAGTTTCGCCAGCACCGCAGGAACAAAGGCGCGGACCTCACGGTTCGCGCCTTTTCGATTCAACTCCCTATTTCCCCCGCTGCGTGCGGATGTAGGCGACCAGATCCGCGACTTCGGTGCGGGTGAGCTGCATGTCCGGCATTCTCGGGTGCGGGTTCATGAGGAACGTGTCCAGCGGCACCGCGCCGGGTGGGCGCGTCGTGGCAATCGTGCCAAAGCTCGGCACGTCCGATTTCGCGCTCTTCTGGTCTGGTGCGACCACGTGGCATTCCGCGCACCAGCGTTGGGCGATGATCTTGCCGCGATCCGCGCTCGGCTTGGGGGAGACACCCGCTGGGCGCGGCTTTGCGGGCTCTGGCGTGACCGGAGGCGACAGCACCTGCGCACGCGCGGGCGCGGCGGCGACCAGTCCCAGGGCCAAGAGCGCGGAGAAGAACAAGGCGGCCTTGCGGGGCATGAGCGATCCTCTGTAACCGCGAGTTGAACGGGCTCGCTATGATCAGCTTCCCACCGCCGAGGCGTCGCGTCCACGATTTGGATCAAGGCATCCCGCGCGGCTGCCGCGGCAGCCATAAACGCGCGCCCCGGACCTCTGAAGCCGGGCGTGGAACGTCAGTAGGCCATCACCACGTCTCGGCACGACACGATGCGGCCCTCGACATCGATGGTCATCAGGTCTTCGCCGACGATCACGGGACCGGGAAAGCCGGCGCGGACTTCCGCCGCCAGCGCCCGGCGGTCGGCGGCAGGCGGGACGATGTGGGTGAGTGCGAGCGCCTTCACGCCCGCGTCGCTGGCGATGGCGGCGGCCTGTGCCGGGGTGGTGTGATAGCCCTGCACCGCTGATATCGTCTCCGCGCTGCGCACGCCTGGAGTTGGCTGCATCTCGCGGTCGACGAAGACTTCCTGCACCAGCAGGTCCGCGCCTTTCGCTGCCTCGGACAGCGAGGCGACGGGCCTCGTATCGCCGGAGAAAACGATGCGCTTGCCGCCGGCTTCGAAGACCAGGCCGAAGGCAGGGGTCACGGGACGGTGGTCGACGGGAAGGCCTCCACCTTCAGGTCGCCGAGCACGGTGACCGGCCCTTCGAACAGCAGCCGGAAGTCGACATTCAGGCCCGACGTCGAGGGCCGCTTTTCGTGGCTGGTCCGCAGGCCGAGCTCGTCCGAATAGGCCTCGATCTGGCTGGCGAGGTTCTGGATGGCGGGGCCGGGCGCATGGACGATCCACGGCTTGGTCCGGCCCTGGTGCCAGCTCGACACGATCAACTGGTAGAAGTCGACGATATGATCGGAGTGGTAATGCGTGATGACGAGGGCATCGATATCGGCGGCGCGCTGCCCGGCTGCAACGAGCCGCTGCGACACGCCCGAGCCGCAGTCGATGAGGACCTTCGCTTCACCCGTCGACACGAGATGAGCAGGCCCCGCACGGACCGGCGAGGCGACCGGACAACCCGTGCCGAGGAAAGTGAAGGAGAACATGAAAGACCTCTGGGATGAAATGCATCCGGCGGCAATGACGGACTGGAAAGGCCGGGGGTGGCGAAGCCCGGTGCGGCAAGAGGCTACTTGACGATCACCTCGATGTCGCGGTCGTAGCCCGACTTCACCTGAAATTCCTGCGTGAAAACCTTGCCGCCATTGCGGGCGATCACAATGTACTCGCCTTCCGCCAGCGTCATCGAGGGAAACGCGCCGATGGCTTCGCGGATGGTGTCGCCGCCGGGCGTGAGCACGCTGAAACTGGTGGCGGCCAGCGCTTCGGAGCCGGACGCCGTGACGAGCTTCAGGGTGATCGTCGCCGCCTTGTGGCGCATCGTCGCCTCGGTGACCTTTCCGGCCTCAACCTTCAGGTCCGCGCTGGTGATCGCGTTGGAGTTGCCATAGCTGGAGACCACGCGGTAGGTGCCCTCCGGCAAGCGGATCAGTTCCGCGCCGCGTGCGTCCTGGACGACGACGCGGCCTTCCGGGTCGTTTCCAACGGGGACGAAAACGCTGAAGCGCAGGCGATCCGGCGGAATTTGCGCATCGCCGATAATGCCGCCGAGCACCAGTCCGCCCGCATTGATGGTGAGCGATTCGGTGATCGGGCTGGCGCCCAGCGCGACGCGGCGGGTGGCGCTGGCCAGGCCGTAGGTGGCGTGGATGAAGTAGACGCCGGGCTCGAGCTTGAAACTGGGAGCGGGCGCTTCCGACGTCTCGACGAGCACGGGCTCGTCGCCCGAATCCCTGAAGATGCGCCAAACGATGCCTGAACGGATGAGCCCGGCTTGTCCGCCCAGGATTGCAACCACTTGGAGGTTGCCCTGCTGCTGCACCGAGGCGGGCGGCGTGGTGGCCGCGGGCGGCGTGGCCTGCTGCGGCGTTGGACTGGTCGTTCCCGCATTCGGAACGCGTGACGAAGGCGCTCCGGGCGTCACCTGGGCGATGGTCACCTGGGCGAGAGATGGCTGCGCTACTCCGGCGAAACCGGCCAGTGCGACAGTCAGGGCGAAGGCGAGACGAAGATTCATGATAACGGGATGCGCCGGCCGGGGCGGGCCGTCAATGGGTTTGGTGCGCGCCGCCCGTTCTCCGGGCCGGCAACCGCTCTCAGAAGCTTCGCCGCCGAAAGCGGCCGGAATGTGAAGAGGGGCCTCAAGTTCCTGATATGTCGAGGCGTCGCTTGGCTGCCGCCCGGCCGTTGGCTTGACGGGGAGCGGTGCGGGGCTTAGCTCCGTCGTGCGGCGCAATGGAGGCCTGTTTGCCCCAATCCGCGCATTTGGAACGCGGGTTGCCATGGCCTGAATGAAGGGCCGACGAAAATTCGCGTTCAGCTTCATTTTCGGCCAGTTTGACCCGATCTCAACCCGGAAACCGGAATGACCGACACACTCTCCCTGCTCAGGACCCGCCGCTCCGTATCGCCGCTGGCCATGACCGGCCCCGGCGCCGACGCAAGCCGAATTGGACACGATGCTGGCCGCCGCCGCGCGGGTGCCCGACCACGGCAAGCTCGCGCCATGGCGGTTCGTCGTGATCGAGGGCGAGGCGCGCAACAGGCTTGGCGAGGTCGCGGCCGCAATTTTCCGCGCCGAAAATCCGGATGCGGACGCGGACAGGCTTGCAATCGAGCGCGGACGGTTCGCGAGGGCTCCGCTGGTCGTCGCCGTGGTCAGCAGGGCAGGGCCTCACGTCAAGATACCGGAGTGGGAGCAGGAGCTTTCGGCGGGCGCGGCCTGCATGAACTTCGTCATCGCCGCCAACGCCATGGGTTTCGTGACGTCGTGGCTCACCGAGTGGACCGCGTATCACCGCGGCTTCCTCGACCGGCTGGGTCTCGCGCCGCATGAGCGGATCGCCGGGTTCATCCATGTCGGCCACGGCCAGCAGCCGGAGGACCGCGTGCGGCCCGTCATGTCCGAAATCGTTACGCGCTGGAACGGCTGAGCATGTTCTACGACACCGTTTCCTACGCCCACGGCCTGCCGCACGATCCGATGAAGGCCATCGTCGCGCCGAGGCCGATCGGCTGGATCAGCGCGATGAGCAGCGACGGCGCGGTGAACCTGTCGCCCTATTCCTTCTTCAACGCGTTTTCGACGCGGCCGACCATCGTCGGGCTTCGGCAGCGAGGGCATGAAGGATGCCGTGAGCTTCATCGCGCAGACGCGCGAGTTCGTGTGCAATCTCGCCACCTACGACCTGCGGGACCAGATGAACCTGACGTCCGCGCCGCTGCCGCGCGGGGTCAGCGAGTTCGAGCATGCCGGGCTGGAGCGCGAGGCGTCGCAACTCGTGAAGCCGCCGCGCGTCAAGGGTGTCGCGGCGGCGCTCGAATGCCGGCTGGTCGAGATCGTGCGGCTGAAGACCTCGGATGGCGACGAGATCGATAATTATCTCGTGCTCGGCCACGTGGTCGGCGTCTACATCGACGACCGCTTCATCAAGGATGGCCTGTTCGACACGGCTGCGGCGCAGCCCATCGCGCGCTGCGGCTACCGCGACTACGCCGTCGTCGACAAGCTGTTCTCGATGACGCGGCCGGCAGGCGGGGGATAGTCCGGCCGGTCGGGTCCTTGTGCTGCGGCCTTACTGGCGCTTGGCGAGCCAGGCTTTCATTTCGGCGACTTCCTTCTCCTGCGCATCGATCACGGCCTGGGCGAGCTTCTTGATCTCAGGGTCCTTGCCGTAGGCGAGGGCGACCTTGGCCATGGCGATCGCGCCTTCGTGGTGCGGGATCATGCTGCGCATGAAGTCGACATCGGCGTTGCCGGTGAAGGCGATGTCCATGTCCTTGTGCATCTTGTCGTTGGCTGCGCGGAAGGCCTGGCTCGAGGGGCTGTTGTCCGTCTTGGCCTGGGCGGACTTGCCATGCATCTGTCCGTGCCCGCCCGATCCGTGCTGCATCGGCATTTGCTGGGCGAAGGCGGCAGGGGCAAGTCCAAGCAGCACGGCGGTGGCCAATACGATCGACTTTTTCATCCAGAATCTCCAATGGATCAGTTCGAGGGGGCGATGCCCGCTCGCGCCAGTACGCCCAGCGCCCGCTTTAGATGGGGACGATCCAGCATTTCGCCATCCAGCCCGATAACGCCTTCGCCGGGGCTATCCTCGAACAGCGCGACGATCCGCCGCGCCCGTTCCACGGCCTCCGCCGACGGCGTGAAGACCGCGTTGATCACGGGCACCTGGGCGGGGTGGATGGCCATCTTGGCGGTGAAGCCATCGCGGCGGGCGGCTTCGCATTCGGCGCGCAATCCCTCGATGTCGCGGAAGTTCGTGAACACCGTGTCGATGGGCGCGAGGCCGCCTGCCTGTGCGCCGAACAAGGTCAGCGTCCGGGCGAGACGGTAGGGATCGGCGTAGCTTCCATCGGCTGCCCGGTTCGTCTCCGCGCCGAGATCGGCGGACAGATCCTCCGCGCCCCAGGTGAGCCCGGCAAGGCGATGGCTCGCGCCGGCATAGGTGCCCATGTGGAAGATCGAGCGGGCGGTCTCGGTCGCAATGGCGATGATGCGGGTGGCGCCGTCGTCCAGCGCGCTCTCCGCCTCGCGCACGGCGAGCTTGGCCGCGAGGTGCTGGACGTCGGCTCCCGAGATCGTCTTGGGCAGCAGGATGCCATCGGGTCCCGCCGGCATCACGGCGTCGAGGTCGGCATCGGTAAGGCCGCTGTCCAGCGCATTGACGCGGACGTAGAAGCGCGGCCGGTTCGCGGCGTTGCGGTGCTGCGCCACGAAGGCGCGTGCCGCCTCACGCGCGGCGGCCTTGGCCTGCGGGGCGACCGAATCCTCGAGATCGAGCAGGAGCACATCGGCGCCGCTGCCCATTCCTTTCTCGAGCTTGCGGGGGCTGTCGGCCGGCACGAAAAGAAGCGAGCGCATCTGGGGGTCTCTGGAGCGGGGCGGATCGGCGGCTCAGGCGGGGGGCGGAATCAGGCGGCAGGCGGCTCAGGCGGAAGGCGCTTCTTCATGAAAGCCTGCCGGCGGCATTCGGCCACCAGCGTGCCGTCCTGCTTGTAGGCCCGGTGGTGGAATTCGAGAATGCCGGCATCGGGCCGGGACTTCGACTCGCGCTTGCCGACGATCTCCGTCGTGGAGCGAACGGTGTCGCCCTCGAACAGGGGATTGGGAAAGCGCACGTCCGTCATGCCGAGATTGGCGATGGTGGTGCCGACCGTGAGGTCGTTGACCGACATGCCGATCATGAGCCCCAGCGTGAACAGCGAGTTCATCAGGGGCTTGCCCCATTCCGTCTCCTTCTCGCAGAACTCCGCATCGATGTGGAGCGGCTGCGGATTGAGCGTCATGTTCGAGAAGAGCATGTTGTCCATCTGCGTCACGGTGCGGCGCAGGCGGTGCTCGTAAAGCAGTCCGGGCGTGAAATCCTCGAAATACATCCCGCCGCGCGGATGCAGGCGGTCGCCGGAGAGAAGGATCCCTGGTGTGGTGGATGCGTCGCTCATCGTGGTCACTTTCGCGCGCGGTTCTGGCATCTGGTTCAATCGGGGCGGAATCTAGTGGGAATTCGAAAGCGGTGGCTACCTTTCGGGGCGGCCACGGCTCGGCAGCGCGGGAGGCGGGCTTGAAGACGGTCACCATCGTCGGCGGCGGCATCATCGGCAGTTCATGGGCATTGGTGTTCGCCCGTGCGGGCCTTCGCGTACGGGCATTCGCGCGCCACGAAGCGGTCAGGGACAGCCTCACGGCACGGGTTCGCGCCGCTGCCGTCTCCGCGCAGGCGATCGCGCCCGACGTTGAGATCGACGAGCTTGCGGCGCGGATCTCGGTGCACGCCTCTCTCGAGGAAGCGCTCGACGGCTGTGTCCATGTGCAGGAATCGCTGGAAGAGGACATCGCGGTAAAGCGCGACATGTTCGAGACGCTGGACCGGCTTGCGCCGCCGACGGCGGTGATCGCCTCGTCCACCTCAAGCATCGGCGTCTCGCGCTTCGCAGCAAACCTGCCGGGGCGGGATCGCTGCCTGGTGGCGCACCCGGCGGCGCCGCCGCACCTCATCCCGGTGGTGGAAGTCGTGCCTGCGCCCTTCACGTCCCAAGCCGCCGTCGACGCGACGTTCGCGCTGATGAGGGAGGTCGGGGCAATCGCCCGTTCTGGTGAAAAGCGAGCAGCCCGGGTTCGTGCTCAACCGCCTGCAGGGCGCGCTGCTGATCGAAATGCTGCGCGTGGTCGAGGATGGAACCATGTCGCCGGAAGACGTGGACAAGCTCATCAGCGACGGGTTTGGGCTGCGCTGGGCGTTCCTCGGACCGCTGGAAGGCGTGGACCTGAACGCGCCGGGCGGTATTGCCGACTATCTCGGGCGCTACGGGTTCATGTTCGAGACCTTGGCGCAGGAACGCGGCGAGACGCGCAAGGTGGTCACGGACACTGTGGTCGCGCGGCTCGACGAAGCCCTCCGCGCGCGGTTCAAGCTGGAGGATCAGCCCCGGCGCATTGCGGCGCGCGACCGCCGGATGGCGCTCCTGCGGGCCATGCGACGGACACTCGGCCCGGCGGGCGAGGACCGATCCTAACGCTTCGTTTACCATAAAACAGGACACTCTTCCGGTAGCCTCGAAGGCTGCACGGAGTATGCATGTTCCTGTTCACCACCCCGCCCGCCGCGGCTGAAACGAAGCCCCAGACGCCCGTTCTCGATGCGATTCGCACGGGTTCCGAGCGGACCGGGGCCGATTTCGGCTATCTGCTGAAGACCGCGCAGCGCGAATCGTCGCTCGATCCTGAAGCGAAGGCGCGCACGTCGAGCGCGTCCGGCCTGTTCCAGTTCATCGAGCAGACGTGGCTGGGCATGGTGAAAGGGTCGGGGGCGGGACATGGGCTGGCGCCGCTCGCCGATGCGATCAGCGAGACCAAGGGAGGGCGCTTCGAAGTCGCCGACCCCGCGCTGAAGTCCCAGATCCTCGCCCTGCGCAGCGATCCCAAGGTGTCGGCCGTGATGGCTGGTGAACTGACACGGCGCAACGGTGCGAGCCTTGCCGCGGCGCTCGGCCGCCAGCCGACGCAGGGCGATCTCTACGTGGCGCATGTGATGGGAGCGTCCGGCGCGGCCGAGCTGATCCGCAAGGCGCAGTCGCAGCCCACCCAGAGCGCGGCGGCTGCGTTTCCCGAGCAGGCCGGTGCGAACCGCGGCATCTTCTATGACAAGGCCAGCGGCCGGGCGCGGAACCTCGGCGAGGTCTATGCCGTGCTCTCGGCTGGCGGCAATGAACTCGCCGTTCCTTCCGTGCCCCAGCTCAAGAGCGACCCTGCGACGTGGTTCGGCTCCGCCGCGCCGGTCGCGCTCGCGACGGCCTACGCGCATCAGGACGGCCCCGCGCTGCACGGACTTTTCCGGACCGAAGGCCAGCGTGGACCGATGAACCAGGCGGTTCAGAAATTGTGGTCCGGCCTGCCCGCGAGCACCGCCGCCGCAGGGGACATGCCGCGCTACTTCCCGCGAACCGCATCCCTTGCCACGGGTGTGGCGAGCGACGCCGAGCCCGCGCCGGGTCTTCGGCCAACGCCAGGTCTCCGGCCAACGGCGGGTCTCCCATCGATGGCAGGTCTCACGCCAGCGTCCGGGCTGAAGCCAGGGCTCTCGACGGCCGGGCCGGCGCAGCCTGCCGCGCTTCAGGTTCCCCTGCCGCCCGAACGACCGCGCGACCTGGCGGCCGTTGCGGGCAGGCAGGCGCAGCCCCGGGCCCAGCGTGGCCCGCTCGATCTCACGACATTCCTCAAGCCGAAGGTGTGACCATGCTGGTCCGTCGCTTCCTCTGCTGGGTTCAAACCGCACCGGCCGCCGCGCGCGCGAGCGCCGTATCGGCTCTCGCCAAAGCCTACCTTGGCGAGGAGATGGACGCGCTGGAACGCAGCGAAGCCGAGAACGCCCTGACGCTGATGCTCGACGATGGCTCGGCGATGGTGCGGCGGGCCCTGGCCGAGGCGCTGGCCGATGCCGGCAACGCGCCTGCACACGTGATTGCCGCGCTGTCCGCCGACCGCAGCGACATCGCTGCCATCGTGCTGTCGCGCTCTCCTCTGCCGACCGAGGCCGAACTGGTCGAGCGCGTGGCGGTTGGCGATGTGCTGGTGCAGACCGCGATCGCGATCCGGCCCTTCGTCGGCGCGCCGCTCGCGGCGGCGATCGCGGAAGTCGCCGAAGTGGAGGCGCTGGCCAAGCTGGCGGCCAATCCCGGGGCGGACATCCTGGAATTCTCGTTGATGCGCATGGTGCAGCGCCACGGCAACGTGCCGGCCCTGCGGGTCGCGTTGCTGGAGCGGCGGGATCTGCCCGTTTCCGTGCGGCAGTCGCTCATGGCGTCGGGTGGAAGGCCGGCATCTCCGGCTGCCCACGGGCGCGAGCTGACGGTCGGCGCACCGGCGGAGCAGCCCGGCCGCGAAGTGGCAGAGAAGGCCACGCTCGATCTGGCGAGGATCACAGCGGATGCGGAGATGCCTGCGCTGGTGCAGCATCTTCGCCGTTCGGGCCAGCTCACGGCGTCGCTGCTGCTGAGGGCCGTCGTGATGGGTGAGCCGCGCCTGTTCGCGGCTTCGCTCGTCGAGCTCACGGGACAGTCGGCTGCGCGCGTGAGCGCCCTGATCGCCGACCGGCGCGGCGGCGCGTTCGACGCGATCTATGCCAAGGCGGGATTGCCGCCCGCTCTCATGCCGGCGTTCCGCACCGCCCTGGATACCCGTCAGGCAGCCGATCCGCAGGGCATCGTCGAGGACGCCGCCCTGGTCCGCACGATCGTGGCGGCCGTGCTGGCGGTTTGTGAAAGCCCAGGCCTCGCCGAGCAAAACGGGCTGGTCGCGATGCTGCGCAAGGTGGACGCCGAGGCTGCTCGCGAGGAAGCGCGGGCCATGACGGAAGCCGTGCGTGCGGCCTATCAAGCCGACCTGGCAGCGCCCCTGCTGCTGGCCACCGATGTGAGGATGGATTTCGATCTGGCGGACTCGGTGGTGGCGGCGCGAAGCGGCGAAGGCGCGCTTGACGATAGCGGTGATGCCGAAGCCGCCACGCGCCTCGATGTCCAGATTCCGGCAGCGATGGAGCAAGCAGCCGACGAGCGTGCCCCCGACAGCCCGGCGGCCGCAGTGGCGATCGGGCAGGCGCAAACGTTCGCTGAGTCCGATTATGCCGCGCTGGCCGATATGATCCTTGCGGGCCGGAGCTGGCATTCCGGCTACCGCGCTGCGTCAGCGGCCGAGACGCCAGCTCTCGCCGGGCCAGCCTTCGTGGAGCCGGCCTTGGTCGAGCCAGTCTTCGTGGAGCCAGCCTCCGTCGAGCCAGCCTCCGTCGAGCCCGCAGTCACCGAGCCTGTCGCCGTTGCGCCGGACGTGGTGGTGGAGCCTTCCACCGAGGCGCGGCCCGAGGTCGTGACGTCCACGACATCGGATGGAGGGACGGTCCTGCATGGCGAGATTCTTTCCGCCTCGCCCGACCAGGACACCTTCCTCGCCGATATCGCATGGCTTGCGGATATCACGCATCGGCCGGAACCGCTCTGGGGCGCAGACCCGGCCGCCGTTTCGCCGGCTGCGAGCGGCGTCGGCAAGGACGCTCAGAAGGGCCGTGAGCGGACGATGGCTGCCTGAGCCTGCGGCGTCTCGCGCTCTAGTAGCCGAACTGCTCCAGCAGGATGCGCTCTTCCAGGCTGTGGCCGGGGTCGTGGAGCATCACGAGGTCCACGGTGCGATCCATGGCGACCTCGACGCGGATCACGTTGCGATACTCGAAATGGTCGGCGACCGCGCTGACGGGGCGCTTGTCGGCCTCGAGCACCTCGATCGAAATCCGGGCGTGATCCGGCAGCAACGCGCCGCGCCAGCGCCGGGGACGGAACGCCGAGATCGGCGTCAGCGCGAGCAGGGGCGCGTTCAGCGGCAGGATCGGCCCGTTCGCAGAGAGATTGTACGCGGTCGAGCCTGCGGGGGTCGCCACCATCACGCCGTCCGCCGCAAGCTCGTGCAGGCGGATCTTGCCGTCGATGCCGATGCGAAGCTTGGCCGCCTGATAGGTCTGGCGAAGCAGTGAGACCTCGTTGATGGCGCGGGCGGTATGAGCCGCTCCGGCCTTGTCTGTCGCGACCATCAGCAGGGGATGCACGATGCTGCGCTCCGCGCCTTCGAGCCGCTCGAGCAGCCCTTCGACCTGGAACTCGTTCATGAGAAAGCCGACAGAGCCGCGGTTCATCCCGTAGATCGGCTTGCCGCTGCCCATGAAGCGATGCAGCGTCTGCAGCATCAGGCCGTCGCCGCCGAGCGCGACGATGACATCGGCCTCGACCGGGTCGACATCGCCGTAGAGAGCGGCAAGGCGCTTGCCTGCCTCGATGGCTTCGCGCGTGTCGCTGGTGACGATGGCGATGCGTGAGAAGCGGCGCATGAATCCCGTGCTCGAAACGCCTGATACCGGCGCCGGAAATCCATAGCACGGAACCGGCGGCCTTGCGCCAGCCCCGCGCCTCTGCCAACCAGTGTGGCCTGAGCTTTGCACGATCCGGATGCGATCCCGCCGGTGATCCCGCCGACGATCGCGAAGCCGATGTGCGGCAACGAGGGGCGGCATGCGCGACCACGGGCGATACGACTACCATCCCCTGCCGGGGCGGCCCGACTATTCATGGCCGGGCGGCCGGCGGCTGGCCGTGTATCTGGGCCTCAACCTCGAGCACTTCTCCTTCGGCGAGGGGCTGGGAGCCGAACTGGCGAATGGCGGGCCGCAGCCCGACGTCCTGAACTACGCCTGGCGCGACTATGGCAACCGGGTCGGCGCGTGGCGGCTGCTGCGGCTTTTCGAGGAGCTGGGCCTGCCTGCCTCGGTGCTCGTGAACAGCGCCATGTACGCCTATGCGCCCGCGCTCGTGGCGGCGTTTCGCGAGCGCGGCGACGAGATCGTCGGCCACGGCCGCACCAACAGCGAGCGGCAGGGCATCCTGCCGGAAGCGGACGAGCGCGCGCTGATCGAGGAGGCGACCGCGCTCATCGCCCGGCACGAGGGGCGAAAGCCAGCGGGGTGGCTCGGGCCGTGGATTTCGCAGAGCGCCGTCACGCCGGACCTGCTGGCGGAGGCGGGCTATTCGTATCTGCTCGACTGGTGCCAGGACGACCAGCCGATCTGGTTCCGGACCCGCCGGGGCGGGCGCATCCTGTCGGTGCCCTATCCGCAGGAGCTGAACGACATTCCGCAGATCGTGGGCCGGAAGCTTGAGGGCGACGCCTTCGCGGACATGATCGTCGATACGTTCGACGAGATGCTGGCGGAGGCCGTGGACCGCCCGCTGGTGATGGGCATCGCGCTGCACGGCTATCTGGTGGGCTGGCCCCACCGCACACGCCATCTGCGGCGCGCGCTCAGGCACATCCGCGACACGGGCGGCGAGAGGCTTTGGTTCACGACGGCGGGCGCGATCGCGGCCCACGTGGCCGCGCTGCCGCCGGGCACCGTGCCGGGCGATCAGATCAGCTGAACAGCTCCGGACGGCGCAGGCGCAGGGTCGTCAGCAACAGCGCTGTCTTCATGTCGGTAAGCTCGCCGCGGTCGGACTGCGCAGCCAGCTCGGCCAGCGGAATCTCGTGCACGGTGATGTTCTCGTGCTCACCGTCCGCGCCGCCGCCATTCCCCGTCCGCAACGCGGCGTGGTAGGGCGCGAGGTAGAGGTGCATGTATTCCGTGGAGATGCCGGGCATGGACCAGAAGCCGGCAACAGGCTCCAGCGCGCCGAGTTCGACGCCGGTTTCCTCGTGCGCTTCGCGGCGGGCGCAATCCGCGGGATCTTCGCCGTCCTCCAGCAGGCCGGCCGGAGCCTCCATGAGGCTGTTCGGGCCACCGGCCGTGATGATGGCCGGGCGGGCCTGCTCCACGAGCAGCGCGACCCTCCGGTCGGGATCGTAGGGGAGCACCGCTACGGCGTTGCCGTGATCCTCGACCTCGCGGCTGACGACGTTTCCATCCACGAGTCGCACGCGCATGACGCTGAACCGGGACCAGCCGTCGTGGATGGTCCTGCCGTCTAGAATTGTGGCGGTCATGAGTGCTCCGTGGCCGGTGGGAACGATCGGGCTTTAGACCTGCCAAATGCGAGCAGCTTGTGGCGGATGCAAGCCGAGTGCGGAGGACAGGTCCGCAAGCCTGTCGCCCCCCGGACCCGGCGGGCCGCCTGCTCAGTCGAGAAGGCTGCGGATCGTCACGGGCCGCTTCTCGTGCATGCTGGTGACGGCGGCGACGCCGCAGAGCAGCGACATGGCGCCGGCTTCCGCACCGGCGCGCTGGCCGAGCGCGATCCTCCATGCCTTCGCGGAAGAGCATGTTGCGCAGGCGGTCGTCGCCGCCGAAATGCCCGCCCTGGCTGGCGCGCCACCCAGATGCGCTCGACCTCGCCGCCGAAGCTGCGGACCAGCAGGATCTCATCCGCCGGCGGCTCCACCCAGGGCTGGGCCTCGTATTGGCGGATCTCGATGCGGCCCTTCGTGCCGTTGAAGGCGAGGTGATAGCCCTCGATCGGCATGGAGGCATTGAGCGAGTAGGACGCCTGCACGCCGTTCTCGAACAGGATCGACGCGTTCATCGTGTCGGGGATGTCGATGTCCTCGCGGAACACGCAGGCGTCGCGGACATAGCCGTCCTCCCTGGACGGATCCTCGTAGAGCATCTCCAGCCAGGGATCCTTGCTCATGTCGAAGTAGTAATTGCAGTGCGAGGCGTGCGGGCAGGTGCGGCAGCGCTCGCCGCGGAACGGGCCGTTCTTGCCGTAGATCTTGAGGTCGCCGAACGCGAAGACCTCCTTCGGCACCGACTGGAGATACCAGTTCAGCAGGTCGAAATGGTGGGTCGACTTGTGGACGAAGAGGCTGCCGGAATTTTTCTCGTAGGCGTGCCAGCGGCGGAAGTAGTCGGCGCCGTGCCTCGTGTCGAGATACCAGTGGAAATCGACCGACGTGATCTCCCCGATGACCTTCTCGAGCAGCAATTCCTTGATGCGCGCCGCGGTCGGCGCATAGCGATAGTTGAAGGTGACGTCGACGCGCCGGCCGGTGCGGCGCTCGGCCTCCATGATGCGCTTGGCCTTGGCCGGCAGTGGTCGTCATCGGCTTTTCGGTGACGACGTCGATGCCGGCTTCGAGCGCCTTGACGATGATGTCGTCATGGGTGTGGTCGGGCGTCGTCACGATGACGCGCTGGGGCCGCACCTCGGCGAACATCTGGTCCACGTCGGTATAAACAGGCGCCTGTTCCGCCCCCATCGTGTCGCGTGCGCGGCGAAGGCGCAGCGGATTGGTGTCGCAGATGCCGACCATTTCGATCGTATCGCCCCAGCCCTCGATAAGCTCCTTGCCCCACATGCCGGTGCCGCGATGGCCGGTGCCAACGAGGGCAATCCGATGCTTGTTCGTGCTGTTCGCCATGCTGTCCTCCCACGGCCGCGTCTTCGCGCGCCGTCATTCCTGGGCCGCCGCATCGCTTCGGCCGTCTCCAAATAACTGGTTGGTTACACGACACCAGCGCCGTTGCGTCAAGCGACAGCGGAGCAGGCCGGGTATTCGGGAAGGGCGGAACGGGCGTGTTCCCGCCTAGGCCGGGGCCTTTACTGGGACTACTCCCGCCTAGGCCGGAGTCTTGACCTGAAACACTCCGGCCTAGGCCGGAGTTTTGCCCTTGACCTCGCCGAGATCCCAGTAGAGCCCGGCCATCATGGCCAGTCCCTCGCGCACGATGTGGACCGGCACGTGCTCGTTGGGCGCGTGCTGGGAGCAGCCGGGGTAGGAGTGGGGCACCCAGACCGTGGGCAGGCCGAGGACCTCGACGAAGATGTCGTTGGGCAATGCCGCCGCCGAGGTTGGGGAGAATGGCAGGCTTGCGCCCAAGCGTGCGCTCGATCGAGCCGACCGCGAAATGCACCCAGGGATGATCGGGATCGAGCCGCGTCGCGTTGGCGAGTTCATTGCGCAGGATCGTGACCTGCACCATCGGCAGGCCCTGCCTGTCGAGATGGCGGCGCAGCGCCGGGCCGATCTCGGCCGGGTCCACGCCCACGACGAAGCGCAATTGGCAGCGCGCCCAGGCGCGGGGCGGGATGGCGTTGACGGGCGTCGCGGGCGTGCCGCACTCGAAGGCCAGCACCTCGAAATTGCACCAGCCGAACACCTTCTCCGGCAGCCGTGAGCCCCGGCTCGCCCCACCAGGGTTCGATGGACGGGCCATCCGGCCCGCCGTCCGGCTGGCAGTCAGCCAGCACGCGGCGCACGCTGTCGGGGATGCCTGCCGGCACGAGTTCATGCACGCGGATCTGGCCATTCGCGCCGACGATGGACGCGATGGCGTGGGAGAGCAGGATGCCGGGGTTGGACAGCAGGCCGCCCCAATTGCCCGAGTGATGCCCGCCCTTGCGCGACGTCGATGGAGAGGTCGAGCGCCAGCGCGCCGCGCGCGCCGAGGAAAATGGTCGGCTTTTCGGCTCCGAGGCGCGGGCCGTCCGACGCGACCAGCAGGTCCGCCGAAAACAGGTCGCGGTTGGCCTCCACCACGTCGCGCAGGCCGGGGCAGCCTGCCTCCTCGCCCATCTCGATCAGCCATTTGGCGTTGAAGCCGAGCTTGCCGCGCTCCTTCAGCACGGCGGCCATGGCCGCGAGGTTGATGGCGTGCTGGCCCTTGTTGTCGGCGACGCCGCGGCCATACCAGCGGTCGCCGCGCTCGGTGATGGCCCAGGGCTGCAGGCCCGGTTCCCACATCGCGTCGAGGCCGGGCACCACGTCGCCATGGCCGTAGCCGAGGACGGTGAGCAGGGACGGATCCTCGATCCGCTCCGCGAAGAGGAACGGTCCCGGCGCTGCAGGATGCGTGAGCACGCGGCAGGTGAAGCCCATGGCCTCCAGCGCGGGAACCATCTCGGTGTCGATGTACCTGCGGAGGTCCGCGACCCGCGCCGTATCTCGGCTGTCGGTGGGTATGGCCACCCGGCGGGCAAGGTCAGCCTTGAACGCGCCGGTATCGAAATGATCGGTAGCGGAGTTGACGGCGGCTTCGCGGGACATCGGGGTATCCTTCACGATGAAAAAGGCCGGGCGCTTGGCCCGGCCTCGTATGTACAGGGTCGGCCGGCTTACTTCGCCGGGCTGAAGCTCATTGCAATCGTGCGCTCGTCGGTGCGGGGCTCGATGGCGATGCCCTTCTTCGCGGCCCAGGTGGTGGACTGGAAGTGGATCGGCAGCACGCCGCCGTCGTCGGCGGCGATCTTCGAGGCCTGGTTGAGGATGGCGTTGCGGGCCTTGTCGTCCATGGTCACGAGACCCTTGGCGAGGAGTTCGTCCACCTGCTTGTTGCAGTAGCGGCTCCAGTTGAAGAGGCCCCAGCCCTTCTCCTTGTTTTCGCAGGCGATGATGGCCCGGAGCGTGGAGGAGACTTCACCCGTCTGCGCGCCCCAGCCGATGAGGCCGAAGGTGAAGTCGCTCTTTGCACCGCGGGTCGCGTAGACGGCCATCGGCATGGCGTCGACCTGCGCCGCGATGCCGATGCGCGCCAGCATCTGGGCGACGGCCTGCGTGATCTTCGCGTCGTTGGGGAAGCGGTTGTTCGGCGTGTGAATCGTGAGGCCGAAGCCGTCGGGATAGCCGGCATCGGCGAGCAGCTTCTTCGCCGCGTCCGGATCGAACGGAACGGTTTCGAAGCCGGGCTCGTTGGCGCGCAGCGAGGGCGGCACGAAGTGGCTGGTGGGGAAGCTCAGCCCTTCCATGATGCGGTCGCGGATCGCGTCGCGGTTGATGGCCATCGACACGGCCTTGCGCACGCGGGCATCCTTGAAGGGGTTCTTGCCGAGCGGCTTGCCGTCCTTGGTCGTCAGCCAGGGCGCGTCGTCGCGGCCGGAATCCACATAGAAGTAGATGACGCGAAGCGAGGGCTTCTGCGCGAAGGTGAACGCCTGGTCGCCGCGGATGCGCGGCAGGTCCGGCGTCGGCACGTTGTCGATGGCGTCCACGTCGCCTGACAGGAGCGCCGCGGTGCGCGGGCCTTCGCTGGTGATGTAGCGGTAGGTCACCTTGTCCCAGGCCGGCTTGCCGCCCCAATAATCGGCGTTGCCGTCGAGCACGGCGCGATCTTCCGGCGTGTAGCTGGCAAGCTTGTACGGGCCGGTGCCGATGACGCCCTTGCCGGTGTTCATGTCCTCGGACGAAATGCTCTCGGTCGCCTTCTTGCTGACGATGAACACCTGCGCGAGGTCATTGGGGAGAAGCGGGTAGGGGGCGGCGGTGGTCAGGCGAATGGTCGACGCGTCGACCGCCTTCGCTTCCTTGATCGAGCGCGTGTAGATGGTGAAAGGCGCGGGGCTCTTCAGCACCGTCGCGGGGCGCGCGAGGGACCAGAGCACGTCATCGACAGTCAGCGGCGAACCGTCTGAAAACTTCACGCCCGGCCGAAGCTTGAACTCCCAGGTGGTCTCGTCGACCAGCTTCCAGGATTCGGCGAGGGACGGCACGATGGCGCTGTTGGAGTCCATCCGAACCAGCGTGTCGAAGATGTGCGACGACAGCGCGAGGTTGGGGATCAGGTTCTGCCAGTGCGGGTCCAGCGAGGAGGCGGGCGAACTGACGCCCAGCTTCAACTCGGCGGCGAGGGCACCCAGGCCCGTGAGGCTCGTGAGGCCAAGGCCCAGCGCGAGGGAGATCCCTGCGAATTTCTTCTGATACGCCTTACGTGCCGGCATGACTGGCTTCCCCTCCGCGCCCGGCCTCGAACAAACGAGGCCCGCGACCGGGGGCGTCGGTCCTCGCTTGAATACTGTATCCAGTTTTCGCGAGCCGACAAGCGCATGAATTCTGCTGCGGAAGCCTACATGTGCGCCAGCGAAACGATGGCGGAGGCAATACCGGCCGCGAATACGCCAAGTCCCGTCAGCGCAGTCACCACGTGCCGAAAACGCAGGACGCGAACGTTATGTCGGAAGGCCCGGCTCTGGGTGACTGGTTTCGCGGACATGACGCTGTCCTTTTCGGGCGGAAGCTCAGGGCGTTTGGACGGCATTAACCATGTTTGGCATGATGCGCCCCGCCGCCGCCGCCGTATGTGCGGGCACGCACAACGGCGGAAGGCGGCGGCTCCAGCCGCTCAACCGATTGCGGTCAACACCGGCGTGGGCTCGGATTTTGCGAGCCATTCCAGCCACATGGCCGCGCTCCACGAAAAATCGCGGCCACCCAGGCCCGCCCCGTTGCGGGGGTCGAAATATTCGGACAATCCATGCTCGGCGACGAGGTCGCGGGTTTCGTCCGCCATGCGCCTGGCGATCTCCGGCCGGCCGGTTCCGGCGAAGCCGTCCGCGATCATCCTGTTGACGACGAGCCAGACGGGTCCGCGCCAATAGCGCGTGGGATCGTACGATGGCGAGGTCGGATCGGTGCTCGGCACGATGTATCGAATCTTCGTCCGCCAGGCCTGCAGAACGGCCGCGAGCCGGTCCGCATCGGCACGTCCGCCGACGCGCGCGTAGAGCGGCAGGAACGATCCGGAGGTGACGTCGGCTGCGAGCTTTCCGGTGCGAAGGTCGAGCGAACGCCAGATGCCATCAGGGCCGCGCAGGCGATCGAACGCGGCCGACGACCGGGCAATCCATTGCTCCAGCAACTGTGCTTCGGCCGTGAGCCCGAGTTCGCGGGCGAGAGCGAGGAGGTCCCGGTCTGCGCGAACCAGGATGGACTGGACGCCGACGTCGCAGACGCGCAGCGACAGCCCGCGTGTGACCGCCAGGCCGTCCCAGTTCAGCGCCTTCGCTTCCTCGACCAGCGTCATCACGCGGTTGTAGAAATCGTCGGTGGGACGCTCGGAGGCATCCACGTGCGTCTTGTCCTTGCGCAGTGCGGCGACGTCGACCGTGGGCGTGACGCCCGCGCAGCGGCGCATCCCATTCCGGGGAATTGTCGCGGCCGGTCTCCCAGGGATGCACAATGGCGACGAGGCCCGTGCCGTCGGGGTCGCGGATCTCGTGCCACCAGCGGTGCCAGGCCAGCAGCTTGGGAAACAGGGCCGCGAGGCGGGCCCGCGCCGCGTTGCGGTCGCCATCCAGCTCGTAGACGACGCGCGCGGCGGTCGCGGCGACGGGCGGCTGCGAGATGCCGGTCGTCGGCGGCACGTGCGTCGTGCCCCAGGCCGCTGGCCCGGGATAGTAGCCGTCCGAGTGCTGGTGGAACACGATGCTGGGGACCATGCCGTCGGCCCACTGTCCCAGGAACAGCGTCTCCAGTTCGCGCCAGGCGCGGTCGATGTCGTAGGTCGCGAAGCCCATGGCCACGAAGGCCGAATCCCAGTTCCACTGGAACGGGTAGACGTTCTGGTTGGGGACCGTGTAGCCGCCGCGGTCATTGCGCGCGAGAATCGCGCGGGCTTCCGCGTTGAGGGCGGCAGCGCGTTCGGGGGATAGCATCTCAGGCGACTCCAACGAGTGTTCCGGTGTCCGGGGCCATCCAGACCACGCGGGTCGGGTCCGGCACGAGCCCAAGCCGGTCTCCCGCCTGCGCCTTCGTGGCGGGCGGCGCGACGATGCGGATGTGCCGTTCGGCGATGCTGCCGGTGAGGAGGAGGTGCGAGCCCATGGGCTCGGCCACCTTCACGGTGAAGGCGATGCCTTCGCCGGCAGGCGCGAGGCGCACATCCTCGCCGCGGAAGCCGAGCAGCAGCGATCCGTCGCGCGGGGCGGGGAGGGCGAGCCGCATCGAGCGCGACCCTGGCCGCCGGTGGACGTCACCGGGACGAAGTTCATCGGCGGCGAGCCGACGAACCCGCCCACGAAGTTCGTCGCGGGGTGCGAATAGACCTGCGTCGGCACGTCCACCTGCACGATGTGGCCGCCATGCATGACCGCGATCCGGTCCGCCAGGCCCATGGCCTCGGTCTGGTCGTGGGTGACGTAGACCGTCGTGGTGCCGGCCTCGCGCAGCACGCCCTTCAGCTCCGCGCGCATTTCGAGGCGCAGCAGCGCGTCGAGGTTGGACAGCGGCTCGTCCATCAGCAGCACGGCGGGCTCGACGGCGAGCGCGCGGGCCACGGCGACGCGCTGGCGCTGCCCGCCCGAGAGCTTGGCGGGATAGCGGTCGAGATAGGGCTCGATGTGCAGGAGCGCCGGCGGCGCTGCGGACCTTGCGGTCGCACGTGCTCCTGCGGCTTCTTCTGCATGCGCAGGCCGAACGCCACGTTCTCGTAGACGGTCATGTGCGGGAAGACGGCGTAGTTCTGGAACACCATGGCGAGGCCGCGCTCGGCGGGCGCAGGTCGGAGACGTCGCGGCCGCCGATGAGCACGCGCCCCGACGTGCGCGTCTCCAGCCCCGCGATGATGCGCAGCAGCGTGGTCTTGCCGCAGCCGGAGGGGCCGAGCAGGGCGACGAACTCGCCGTCGGCGCACGTCGAGCGACACCTCGTCCAGCGCCTTCGCGGCGCCGAACTCTTGCCGATCTTGTCGATGACGATGCCGGCCATGGTGGCCTCCTTCAGCGGTTCGTGACGCCCCACATGGCGAACAGGTAGCGGCGGACGGCGAAGATGAAGATGACCGAGGGCACGATCAGGATGAAGCCGCCGGCGAAGCGGTAGTGCAGCGGGGACTCCGACAGCACGGTCAGCAGGTAGGCCGTGAGCGTGCGCTCGCGGACGGTGAGCACGGAGGCGGCGAACACCTCGTTCCAGGAGATGACGAAGGCGAAGATCGCGGCGGCGGCCATGCCGGGCAGCGCGAGCGGCAGCACGACCTTGGTGAACGCCTGCAGCCGCGTGCAGCCGAACACCCAGGCCGCCTCCTCCAGCTCGCGCGGGATGCCCATGAACAGGCTCAGCCGTGACGAGCGCCGCGAAGGGCAGCGCCAGCGCGGTGTGGACCAGCGAGACGCCGAACGGCGTGTCGTAGAGCCCGACGCGGATGAAGATGACGGTGAGCGGCAGAGCCAGGATGGCGAGCGGGAAGGCGCGCGTCAGCAGCACGAGCAGCCGGAAGGCGTTCGCGCCCTTGAAGTTGAACCGCGCCAGCGCGTAGCCGGCGGGCGCGCCGAGCAGCGATGCGAGAAGAACATGGTCAGCGCTCGCGGCGATGACGCGAGTTCACGGCGGCGTTCCATACGCCCTCGATGCGCAGGAAGGTGAGCAGCTGATCCAGCGACGCGTTGCGAGGCCAGAAGTCCTTCGGCCACTTGAACGCGGCGGCGCGGCCGCCGAAGGCGCCGAGCCCGATGAGGTAGATCGGCACCAGCACCCAGGCGCACAGCGCCACGGCGCCGGACCAGAAGAGGAGGCGGCGGGTCCCGGTCATGCTGGTTCTCCTGTCGCGCGGTTTCTCATGACTGGGCCTCCGGCTTGGCGCGCAGCGCGAAGAGGTAGACGAGCGTGGCGGCGAGCGAGATGATCATCACGAGCACCGCATAGGCGGCGGCGACGCCGTAGTTCTGGTTCTCGTTCTGCCAGACATAGGCCTCGCCGACGAGAACCGGGAAGTTGCGTCCGCCCAGCGCGTAGACGACCGCGAAGACCTCGAAGGCGAGCACGGTGCGCAGGATGAGCGCGGACTGGATGCTGGGCTTCAGCAGCGGCAGCGTGATCTTGCGGAACTTGGTCCAGGGCGACGCGCCGAAGATCTCGGCCGCTTCGCCGAACTCCTTGGGAATGAGCTGCAGGCCGGCGACGAGAACCACCAGCACGACCGCGGTCGCGCGCCAGACCTCGGCGAGCACCACGGCGATGAAGAGCGTGGCCGGGCGTCTCGCTGTTCAGCCATGCGCGTCGGGCCGTCGATCGAGGCCGAGCGCGAAGAGCACCGTGTTCAGGTAGCCCGTGTTCTGCATGATGGCGAGCCAGACGAGGCCGGCGGCGAGGTCCGACACGCCGAGCGGGATCGTCCAGATCCACAGCACGACGTCGCGGCCGCGCTCCATCTTCTGCAGCATCATGCCCATCGCCAGCGCCAGTGCGACCTGCAGGGGATGACGGCCAGGACGAGCAGGAAGGTGTTGCGGATGGAGACCCCGAAATTGAGGTCGCCCGCCATGCGCTTGTAGTTGGCCAGCACGTCCGGCGTTCCGCCGCCGTTGAACGACAGCGTGATGGTCTGGACGAGCGGCACGATGAAGAACAGCCCCAGGAAGAGGATCGCGGGCGTGATCAGGGCGTAGGGCAACCAGCGATTGGATGACATGCGCGCGTCCTGTCTGAGGCTGAATTCGCCTGCGGGCTTCTGGGGCCGAAGCCGCCTGCGGCGGCACGGGGCTTAAGCCGCCTGCGGCCGGCCTGGGGCCTGCGTGCGCGGCTGGCCGTCACCCCGGCGGCGAGCCGGGGCGACGGGGCGCTTTCGTCGACTCACTTGACGGGGCAGGCGCCGGTGCTGGGCTTGTCGGGCGCCCAGCAGGGAGCGGCGGTCGCGGTCATGATGCCGCGCATCACTTCCGCCTGCGCGTCGAGCGTGGCGCGCACGGGCTCGTTGCGCAGCACGATGCGCTGGAACGTGTCGAAGAACACCTTGTTGAACTCGCCGCCCTTGTCGCCGAGGCCGACCGGCAGGAGCGCGACCACGGCGTCCGGCGCGCCCTGGGTCTTGGCGATGCCTTCGGCCAGCAGCTTCACGCCGGGCGAGAGGTCGGCCGGCAGCGTAGCCTCGACCACCGGGAAGAAGCCGACCTCACGTGCCGTGAGCACCTGCGTCTCCGGCTTGGAGAGATGCTCGATGAGCGCGGCTGCGCCGGCGCGGTCCGGCGCGCCCTTGGTGATGGCGAGGCCGGCGAGCACCGGCATGTAGGCGCGGCCCTTCGGGCCGGCGGGCGGCGCGACGACCAGGTAGTCGTTCGGGTGCGGCCTGCAGCGCATCCTTGACGCGCGCGATGTGGTCCCAGGCGATCCATACCTCGCCCGCCATCAGGGGCTCCTGCATGAAGTCGTAGCTGGTGGAGTTCGGGTTCACCGTGGCCCAGAGCGCCTTGAAGTCGTTCCACATCGTCTCGGCCTCGGCCGAGCGGAACTCGGTGACCATCGAGCCGGTGTAGGACGGGTAGAGGTTGCCCTGCAGGAAGCGGGCGAACAGGCCCTTCGGGCCGGCCGGGAAGCCGACGCGGCGCTTGCCGGTCTTGTCCTGGATCGTCCTTGCCCCACTCGGCGACCTGCTTGTAGGTGAGCGCATTGACGTCCGCGCCGGCGGGCAGGAAGGGCAGCGCCTTCTTGTTGACGACCATCACGTAGGTCGCCTGCATCCAGGGGATGTACATCTGCTTGCCGGTGCCGATCTTGCCGAGCTCCATGAGGCCGGCGGGGATGCTTGCGGCCGGCAAGCTTGGCGAACGACGTCGTCGATGCGTATCGAGCGCGCCCATCGGCACGAGCGGCTGGAGCTCGCCGTGGAGCGCGCCGACGACGCTGACGGTGCGCTTGCCGGCTTTCCGTCTCGGCCTTCATGCGGACGGTGAAGGGCGCGGGCTCGTCGACGACATAGGTCGTCTTGGGCGCCGCCCTTGAGAAGCACGTCGCGCACCTTCTGCGCTTCCTCGATCGGGCGGAGCTGCGTCGACAGGAACACGAGATCCTGCGCGGACGCCGTCTGTGCCAATCCGCCTATTCCGGCGATGGCCGCAAGCGCGGTGAGACTGGTGGTCAAAAGCGACTTCATGTTGGTTTCCTCCGTTTTATCAAGCGTCCGGATCATGCGTCCGGCGATTAAGTTGATGAAATGGTTGGTGGTCTGCGAGCCCGGGTGGCGGCGGTTTCTCCGCTGCTCCGGGGTGCTGTGCAGACGCCCTCGTGCGCAGGCCACTGGCCAGTAACTCCTGCCAGTCCGGGGTTGGGCAAGTCCGATGCTGAAGCTTTGGCCAGACCGAAATACATCGGCAGATCCCTCCTCTTGGCATTCCTCCTCAAGCCGGGCGTTGATCGCCCGATCTCGTTTCTTCGAGCCGATCCGCGAGACCTCCTGAGCCGGAGATCCCGGGATCGAACCGCATCCTCAGCCTCGCGGCGGCGGGGCCGTGGTTCCCCGTTCGACAAAGCGGACAGGGCAGACTTCCTGAAGCTTCGACATGTCCGTCCCGCCGATGCGCTCCAGCAGCATGCTGGCCAGCCGTTCGCCCGTTTCGGCGATCGGAAGCTCCATCGTGCTCAAGGGCGGGTCGGTTTCAGCCGAGGCGGGCAGGTTGTCGTGCCCGACGACCGAGAGGTCGCCCGGAACGGAAAGGCCAATCTGGCGCGCGGCACGCATCACGCCGAACGCGATGCGATCCATGGCGCATAGTACGGCGGTGGGGCGGTCCGGCCCTGCGAGCCAGCGCAGCGCCGCGTCGTATCCGCCGGTCTTCGTTCACGCTCACTTCATCGATCAGGCAGGGAAGGCCTGCTTCCTCCATCGCGGATTGGTAGCCGATGCGGCGCAGTCCGGCGAAGTTGAACGCGTCGGGCGCGGCGAGATGCAGGATGTGCCTGTGGCCGAGCGCGATCAGCCGGCGCGTCGCATCGCGGAACGCGGCTTCGCCATCGCCGTCTACAAAGGCGTAGGGAACGTTGACGTCGCTTCGTCCCATTGCCACGAAAGGAAAGCCGACCGACAGGAGGTAGTCGATTCGCTGGTCGCTCCGGCGCGTACGCACCACGATCAGCCCGTCCGCCCTGTGTCCCTCGACGATGCGATGATAAGCCTTCAGTTCATCGCTGCCGGGAGGCGCGGCGAGCAGCGTAAGATCGTATCCGTCCCGCGCGAGACGCTTCCCGAGCGCTGCGAGCAACTCGATGTAGAGCGGCTCATTAAACTGGCCAGGCTCGGTGGGCAGGACCAGCGTGACGACTTCCGTGGAGCCTTTGCGAAGACGGCGGGCCGCAGCATTGGGCCGGTACCCTGCGGCGGCCGCAGCGGCCACGACGCGTTCACGCGTCGACTTGGCGACGTCGGAATAGCCGTCGAGAGCTCTCGACACCGTGGTGATCGAAAGTCCAAGTGACTGTGCGAGGTCCTTCAGACTACTCAAAATCAGGCTCCAAATCGTTTTGGATGATGTTCTGCTTCTCCGTTTCCGTCAAGTGGAAATGGAAAACCGCATCACCGTGCTTCGAACTCGATGGGTTTTTGACACTGCGACTTAGGGAATTCGCACTTCCGAACGACCTGCGCAACCTAAGCGGGCATGTTGTAGATTATTGAAATCAAAGGTTGATCCGCTTCTCAGGGCAGAGAACCCGTTCATTCAACTGAATGGTTGACATTCGGTCCGTATCGTTAGATATTCAACCACATGGTTGAGCATATTCACCCCGATCTCGATGCGATCTTCCACGCGCTCTCCGATGCGACCCGCCGGGCCATGCTCCGGCGGCTCGGGCAGGGAGAGGCGACCGTCGGCGACCTCGCGGCGCCCTACCCGATGTCGCTGGCGGCAGCCTCCAAGCACATCCGCGTGCTCGAGGATGCGGGCCTGATCCGTCGCACGATCCGGGGGCGCAGCCATCTCTGCCGTCTGGAGGCGGCGCCCATGCATGCCGGACAAGAGTGGATCCGGCATTTCGAACGCTTCTGGACGGAACGCCTGGATGCCCTCGAGGCAATCCTGAACGAGGAAGACAAATCAAAGGGAGACCAAAATGGGAAAGCATGAGACAGGAGCCGACGCCTTCGCGCATCCGATCGCACCGGATACGATCCGGATCGAACGTGTTCTGCCCGGACCTCGCGAACGTGTCTGGCGCTACCTCACGGAACCGGACCTGCGCAGGCGGTGGCTCGCGGCCGGCGCTTTCGACCTCGTTCCCGGAGGGGCCGTCGAACTTGTCTTCCGCAACAACGATCTGACGCCGAACGACGCTCCGCCTCCTGCGGGTCACGAGGAATTCCGGCTCAGCGGCACGATCCTCGCCTGCAAGGAACCGTCGCTGCTCGCATACACATGGGGCACGGAGCCCGATGCGTCGCATGTCCGGTTCGAGCTTGCGGAGGAGGGCGACCGCGTCCGTCTGACGGTGACGCATAGCCGTGTGGTGAAGCGGCCGATGATGACGAGCGTTTCGGCTGGCTGGCACGCTCATCTGGATCTGCTCGTGGCCGAGCTGGAAGAGCGCGCACCGGAGGGATTCTGGCGCAGCTTCGGCGCGCTGAAGCCTCTCTACGAGCAGCGCCTTCCCGGCGCTTGAGGCGATGCGAAGCGCGGTCGGGGAGCCTTCTGATTTGGCTCGCTTCATCGACGCAGAATACAATCCGCCGGCCCGGGAGCCCCATGGCCGGCGGCGTGCATCAAAGGGTTGTTTTCAATCGGGGCCTGACAGACCAATGCAATTACAGGACTGTCTGACCACTATCGAGCATTGCGTATTTGAGCGTCGTGTCGGGATCGCTGGTCGTGTAACCGATGTCGTAGAGGGCAGCGATGGTGACGTCGGACAGGTAGGCCAGTTCACCGGGGCCGATAATGCCCGTCATGATTTCGTTTGAGGCTTTTGCGGGTGAAGGGGGAGCGCCATAGTTGAACAGCGCTTCTGACCAGTGAGAGCCCGCTGTCCCCGTGCCGCCCGCGCTCTCAACAGGCACCAACCCGCCATATGCGGACGTCGCCGTTGTACCACTGAAATTTCCTGTAACGGGGTCAATCAGGCCCTTGTTCTTGAATATGTCTCCGACAAACCCGATGGCGTGCACCATCTCGTGGAGGATAATCAGGTCCCACGTCGACGACCACGTCGAGCTAGCCAGGTCATAGCTGTCCAGCTTGATGGTGGATGTCACGGGTAGATAGTCCTGGGTTGCAGGATGGGTGGCTATCTCTCCGGCCGTGCGCACTGAGGTGACCTTAGTTTCCGCCAGCGTGTTGCCGAACAGGATGCTGCCGGCCCGGTCTATGCTTCCCACGCTCATGTCGATGCAGACATCATCGACCGGTTTCAATGTAAAAGGATTCGTATCGTTGCCGAGGCCTGCGGTTATGATCTTGCTGAGCGTGTCGGCAGCCCAAATCACGACCGATTGCTGTTTGGCCGTCCAGGTTCCGTTGAATTTGATCTGAATGTTGAAGGGCTCAAAGGAGTCCGACAGATTGAGGTCGACCGCACCGCTGGTGTATTCGGGAAGGATCGTCCCTCCGGTACCGCCGGTGCCGGTGCCGCCCCCGCCGGGCTTGCTCGTGCCACCGCTCTTCAGGTCGATGGCGTCCTGCATTGGAGACGCGAAGCCTGTAATGAACTGCTGGACCTCGGAGGGAAGCCCGTGGCTCGTACCCGCGCCCGCCAAGCCGGCCCATTGCGTCCAGGCTTCGATCTGTTCGAAGGGCGAGGCTTGGTCCGGCAAATTATCGAAATCAAATTCCGACGAGTCTGAATGGCGACCATTCAATTGACGCTGCCTGGACATGGTGGATCCCTCCGACACCGGAAGGGCCCAATCTAAAGTTAAGCAATAATTGTTTCAACGTAATCGACGGCTTAACATTAATAGCCGTCTTGCCTGCCCTGCAGCATTTTCTTGAAATCTGTTCAAGCCGGGCCGAAGCCCGTGCGGGGTTGATCCGGCAACGCCGCTGACCTGCCGCTTGAATAGCCGCTTGAATAATGGTGCCGGTGGAGAGGATTGAACTCCCGACCTTCGGTTTACAAAACCGCTGCACTACCGCTGTGCTACACCGGCCACGATGCCGTCCTAGCAGCCGCGCGGCGGCCGTTCAACCCATCCGTTGCGGTTGCGGGAGACGTTCTCCGCACAAAAGCCCGCCCCGCTGATAACCCGCCACCCAAAAGCCTGCGCCCCGAAAAGCCCTGCCGCAGCAGAACGGGCTGAGGCTCAAGCGCCTTCGCCGCCACATTCCCGCCACCGTTTATTCACTCACAATTCAGCGATATCGCGCGATGATGAGGGCATAACGGCGTTTGAGTTGTTTCCGGAACAACCTCGCAGAGGAGACAACCATGTTGAAACGCAAGCTCCTGGGTGGGGCCCTGGCCGCCCTCACGCTAGGCGCCGCCGTCGCAGGAAGCGCGGCGCCAGCGTCGGCGCAATGGCGCGATGGACCCTATGGCTATTATGGGCGGGGCCCGTCTCCCGGCGCGGCGGCCGCCGCTGGAGCGATTGGCGGCCTCGCGCTTGGTGCGGCGCTGGCGGCTCCTCGTCCGATCTACGCCCCTCCGCCGCTCTATGCCTATCCGCGGCCGGTCTATGTCGCGCCGCCGCCGGAGTGCTACGTCACCCGGCATCGCGTATGGGTGCCCGGTTGGGGTTGGGAAGTCCGCCGCGAACGCGTCTGCGAGGACTAGAGCGGAAATCGACCTGACCGTTTCAGGTCGTTTGCCCCAGGCTCTTGATTTCAGCATCATCTTTTTCCGCCAGCCGGTATCCTCTTCCCGGGATGATGCTCTAGGGCCCGGGTCGCCGGCATGAAAAAGGCCCCGCTCGCGCGGGGCCTTCTTTTTGGGCTTGATCGAGCTGACTTGCGCCGGCTCGGGGCAGAGGTCAGCCCCTGTGCATTGAATCGCCCGCGTAGATGTCGCGGTCCTTGGTCTCAGGCACGAAGATCAGGCCGATGACGAAGGTCACGAGCGCGATCACGATCGGGTACCAGAGGCCGTAGAAGATATCGCCGGTCTGGGCCACCATGGCGAACGCCGTGGCGGGGAGCAGGCCGCCGAACCAGCCGTTGCCGATGTGGTAGGGCAGGGACATCGAGGTGTAGCGGATGCGGGTCGGGAACAGTTCGACCAGCGCCGCGGCGATCGGGCCGTACACCATCGTCACGTAGATGACGAGGACGAGCAGGATCGCGATCACCGTGAAGGGCTGCGCCCGGAAGAGGTCGAAGGGGTGAGACATCTTCACGATGCCGGGGCTTCGCCGGGCTTGGGATAGCCCGCGGCCTGGGTGGCGGCGAGCAGGTTCTTCGGCGAAGTCAGGCGAGACCTTGCCGTCGGCGAAAACGGGAACTTCCGTTCCGTTGACGACGATCTTGGCGGGCTGCCCAGCCGGGCCGGCGCCGTGGTGGAGTACTTCACCGACGCGGCGGCCAGCGCGGCACGGGCCACGTCGCAGGACGAGGTGAACTTGCGGGTGCCGACCGGGTTGAACAGGTCGCCGCAATCGGCCGGATCGGCCACGACCTGAACCTTCGCGGTTTCGATCGCCTTCGCCAGCATCGGGTTGGCGGCCCCGGCAAGCGCCGTGAACAGCGGGAAGTAGGTGAGGGCGGCGAGCAGGCAGCCCGCCAGGATGATCGGCTTGCGGCCGATCTTGTCCGACAGCCAGCCGAAGAGGACGAAGCCCATCGTGCCGATGACCAGCGACCACGCGATCAGCAGGTTTGCGGTGTAGCCGTCGACCTTCAGGATGCTCTGCAGGAAGAACAGCGCGTAGAACTGGCCCGTGTACCAGACGACGCCCTGGCCGGCGACGAGGCCGAACAGCGCGATGATCACGAACTTCAGGTTCTTCCACTGGCCGAAGGCTTCCGACAGCGGAGCCTTGGAGCCCGTGCCCTCGTCCTTCATCTTCTGGAAGGCGGGCGACTCGTTGAGCTGCAGGCGGATCCAGACGGAGATGCCGAGCAGTGCGATCGAGAGCAGGAACGGAACGCGCCAGCCCCAGGCCGCGAAGTCGGCTTCGCCGAGGATCGTGCGGGTGGCCAGGATGACCAGCAGCGACAGGAACAGGCCCAGCGTCGCCGTCGTCTGGATCCACGAGGTGTAGAAGCCGCGACGGCCCTGCGGAGCGTGCTCCGCCACGTAGGTCGCCGCGCCGCCATACTCGCCGCCGAGCGCGAGGCCCTGCAGCAGGCGCAGGCCGATCAGGATGATCGGGGCCGTGATGCCGATCGAGGTCGAGCTCGGCAGCAGGCCGACGATGAAGGTCGACAGGCCCATGATCAGGATCGTGACGAGGAAGGTGTACTTGCGGCCGACGAGGTCGCCGATGCGGCCGAACACCAGCGCGCCGAAGGGACGCACGATGAAGCCCGCGGCGAAGGCCAGCAGCGCGAAGATGCTTGCGGGTCGTTCTCGTCGAACTGGCTGAAGAACTGCGCGCCGATGATCGCGGCGAGCGAGCCGTAGAGGTAGAAGTCGTACCATTCGAAGACGGTGCCGAGAGAAGAGGCGAAAATCACCTTCTTCTCTTCGGCGGTCATCGGACGAACGCGGTCCTCTGCCTGAGTGGCTGCCATTGACATGTGGGTTCTCCTAGGGTCGCCCCGGGGGACGCGTAAAGCTTCGCCGTTCGCAGTCCATCCGAACTGCGTTCAGGCTCGATCTGTTTGAATGGTCGAGGGCTCGCGTGAGCCGTTTAGTCTCCCTACAAGCACATCTTCAAGTTGTGCCGTTATCTCTTTGGTTTTGATCCGTTATTTGTCAGGATCTTATTCGGACGGGTTTTCAAATCCCGGCTCTTTTCTGTTGTTAAGATAACCCGCGATTCCGCTGTGGAACCATTGGACCTTCGTATACTGCCGGTCCAATTGCTGCCACAATCAATTATAGCGCTGATTTTGCAGAGGCTTAGCTCACATGCCCAGCGCGTCGGCGAAGCCGCGTGTTCGTGGGCGAGGGATGCGGACGCCTCGCTCTTTCAGGTCTCGAAGCGCGACGTACATCATCGCGGTCATCAGGGAATCGTTGAATGCGTCGTGCTCTGCGAGTTGAGGCAGCCCGAGATCCTGCATGATCGCCGCAAAGCGCAGGTCGATCTGCGTGCCGGGCGGGGCGTCGCCATATTTGCGCTCATGGTAGAGCGCGCGAAACCTCGATGCGGGGATTGGGAAGCTGCACGCCGATGAGCTGGATGATGTATTTGTCCAGCATGGCGACGTCGAAATCGATGTAGTAGCCCACCAGCGGACGCCCGCCGATGAAGTGCAGGAAGTCCGGCAGGAGGCGGAAGATGAGCTCGCCGCCTTCGACGTCCGCTTCGCGGAGCCGGTGCACCTTGATGGCTTCGGGGTCCATCTTCGCATCCGGCCGTGCGATAGCCTCGAAGCGCTCGCTGGTGAGAATGCGGTTGCCGCGCACCTTGATGGCCGCGATGGTGATGATGTCATCCGTCTTCGGGTCTAGGCCAGTCGTCTCCGTATCGATCACGACGACCTCGCCCTCCGGCCCGCGGTCGAAAAGGAAACGGTAGCTCTGGTCTCCGATGCTGGCCTGGTGGAACAGGCGTTTCATCTGACGCCACATGATCCCATCCGCCTCAGAACATGCCCAGATTGAAGTGGCGCCGCACCAGCTCGCGGAATTCCTTCACCACGAGAAAAGCGTCGCGCAACAGATCGCGCTCCATGCTCGATAGCGCCGAGGGACGCACCAGCGAGCCCGAGCGTCCGCCCGACTGCGCGAGCTGCGCATCGAGCCTGAGACCCATGAGATAGCGGAAAGCCTGCGTCACCTCGCGGGCGAAATCGGGCTTCAGCACGCGCAGGTCCGCAAGCCGCTCCAGCCTCTCGGCGGTTCCCGTTTCCATGAGCCCTTTTTCGAGCGCGAGGGCCCTGGTTCCGTGAACCACGGGGAAGATTCCGCCTTTCTTCAGGTCGAGTTCGTCGCCCTTTCCCTCCGACGTCACCAAATTGTTGAACAATCCGATGGGGCTGGGGAAGGCGTCGATGGCCTTGGCGAAATGGGCGAGGTAAGCCTGCTCGCCCCGCACCATTTCGATAAGCTGGCGCTTGGCTTCGTCCAGCAGCCGCGCATCGCCGGCGACCGCCTCGGCATCGTAGAAGATCGCCATGTTCATGTGGGCCGCCTCGTCCGGCAGCGAGATCCAGCGCGCGGAAATCGGAGAGATAGTCGGCGAGCGGCTTCGACCAGACCGGATTGACGACCATGACGTTGCCGGGGCAGGGCGGAAAGCCGAAACGCTCCAGTGCTCCGCTGAACTCATGGCGGAACTGGTCGAGCGCGGCTGGGTCGACCGGCTCGCGCAGGATGAGCCCGTTATCCTGATCGGTCCGCAGTGTCTGCTCTCCGCGGCCTTCGCTCCCCATGACGATCAGGCAGGCGCTGTCGCGGATCGCGTCGGGTGCGAGGAAGCCATAGAGCTTGGCGTGGAGCCGGCGGTTCAGGTCGGAGACGATTTCCGCGAGCGCCTCAAGCTTGACGCCCTGCCGCCGGAGCAGCCGGACCTGCCCATCGAGCTCACGTGCTGCGGCGGCGATATCGTCGAGCCCCTGCGCGCGGTCGATCCTGCCCGCGATGAGCTGCGTGTTGCCCGCGATGAAGCTCAGCAGGTCGATATCCTCGAGAATGCCGACGAACTGTGTTCCATCGTGCACCCCGATACGCCGCTTGTTGTGCTTGGTCATCAGCAGCAGCGCGGAGAAGACGAAGTCGTCCGGCGCCAGGCGGACGATGTCGTAATGCGCGAGATCGGCGACAGGTGTCTCCAGCGGCAGGCGGCGTAGAACCACCGCCTTGGAGAGGTTCATGCCCGTGATGATGCCGGTGCGCTCGCCGTTGGCGACAAGCAGGGCATTGGCGTCGATCTCGCGCATGCGGTGGCCGGCGGTCTCGATCGTGTCCGTCGCGTCGATGAAGACGGCGGGCTGGAGCCGCACGTCGGAGACGCGCGCCCGCATCAGGCTGCCGACGCGCTGCTCGTCCTCGTCGCTGGCCATGGCGTCGAGCTTGCGGGAGATCTCGAGGTAGAAGAACGAGGCAAAGCGCGCATTGGACTGGATGAACTGCAACACCACCGCGCGCGGGAGCAGGTAGGCCAATGTCTCGTCGCGGGACACGAATGCGTGCCCGCTGCGGCCATGCACGAGGGCACGGCTGTCGAATGAATCCTTTGGGCCGAGAAGGGCGACGAGCTCCGTCCCATCGCGCTCCTCCACCGTGCCCTTGATCACCACGAAAAGGTGGTCGGCCGTGGCGCCCTGCGGGATCAGGACCTCGCCGGGGCGGTAATAACCGATGTCCATCGCGGCGCGCAGCGTCTCGATTTCCTGGGCGTCCAATCGATCGAATGGCGGGTTTGCTGCGTCGAAGGATTTTGGCATTCCGCTTGTCCCTTGGCCTTTTTCCTGGCCCTTACCGAAAAGCCGACGGCCGATCCGCGGGAGGGCGGACCGGCCGTGCAGGACGGAACAGGCGGGGGTCGCGCCACGCGGCTGCCTGCTCCTGTCCTTCCGTGAGCTATCCCCGGGCGGGCGATCCGGCCCGCCCGGGGAAGGCTTTAGTGGGCGGCGGCGCCGGACGCGCCGATGCCTGTCTGGGACCGCACGAACTGCGCATCGAACGCCTTCTGCTCACCCTTCGCCCGCTGGCTGCGGTCGAGTACGGAGAACAGCCAGATGCCGACGAAGGCGATGGGCATCGAGAACAGCGCCGGGTTGTCGTAGGGGAACAGCGCCGATCCCTTGGCGAAGCCGAACGTCGTTTCCCAGACGGAGGGGGACAGCACGACCATTGTGACCGCCGAGATGAGGCCGGCAAAGCCGCCGATCTGGGCGCCGCGGGTGGTGAGGCCACGCCAGAAGATCGACATGACGAGCACCGGGAAGTTGCAGGACGCGGCGATGGCGAAGGCAAGGCCGACCATGAATGCCACGTTCTGGTTTTCGAAGACGATGCCGAGGATGACGGCGAGAACGCCGAGAACCACCGAAGCGTATTTCGAAACCCGGATCTCGTCCTGCTCGACCGCCTTGCCCTTCTTGATGACCGAGGCATACAGGTCATGGCTGATGGCGGAGGCGCCGGCGAGCGCCAATCCCGAAACCACCGCAAGGATGGTTGCGAAGGCGACCGCGGAGATGAAGCCGAGGAAGAGGTTGCCGCCCACCGCGTTCGCGAGATGGATGGCCGCCATGTTGGACCCGCCCTTCAGCGCCGCGATGGGCCCTTTGGATGCGAGGATCGCCGGATCGAGGAAGTCCGGATTGGTGGCAACCAGCGTGATCGCGCCAAAGCCGATGATGAAGGTGAGCACGTAGAAGTAGCCGATAAGGCCGGTGGCGTAGAACACCGATTTACGCGCGGCCTTCGCGTCGGACACCGTGAAGAACCGCATCAGGATATGCGGCAGGCCGGCCGTGCCGAACATCAGCGCAAGCCCGAGCGAGATCGCCGAGAGCGGGTTGGATACCAGCGATCCCGGCTCCATGATGGCGATGTGCTTGGGATGGACCTCGACGGCCTTCCTGAACATCGCTTCGGGGCTGAACGCGAAGTGGTAGAGCACCGCGAAGGCCATGAAGGATGCGCCGGCGAGCAGGAGGCAGGCCTTGATGATCTGCACCCAGGTCGTCGCGACCATGCCGCCGAACGTGACGTACACGATCATCAACACACCAACGAGGACGACGGCGATCCAGTAGTCGAGCCCGAACAGGATCTGGATGAGCTTGCCCGCTCCGACCATCTGCGCGATCAGGTAGAAGATCACCGTCACCAGCGAACCGCAGGCCGCGAGGATGCGGATTTCCGTCTGCGAGAGGCGGAAGGAGGCCACGTCGGCGAAGGTGAACTTGCCGAGGTTGCGAAGCTGCTCGGCGATCAGGAACGTGACGATGGGCCAGCCGACGAGCCAGCCGACCGAGTAGATCAGTCCGTCATAGCCCGATGTGTAGACGAGGCCGGAAATACCGAGGAACGAGGCCGCGGACATGTAGTCGCCGGCGATCGCGAGTCCGTTTTGGCCCGCTGTGATACCGCCGCCGGCCGAGTAGAACTGCGCGGCAGACTTCGTCTTGCGCGAAGCCCAGTAGGTGATGCCGAGCGTCATGCCGACGAAAGCGATGAACATCGAGATGGCCGACCAGTTGGTCGCCTGCTTCGTGCCGCCTTCGACCGCGCCCGCCGCCATGACGAGCGTGGGAACCATGCTGAGCGCTGCGCCGGTGGCGGCCGCGATCAGCGAGGTGGTCCAGATCTTGGTCGCGCTGTTTTGAGCGATCATCACTTGGCCTCCTCGACGATCTGGCGGGTCAATGCATCGAATTCGGAGTTCGCGCGCCGGACATAGATTCCGGTCAGCACGAAGGCCGAGATGATGACGGCGAGTCCGATCGGGATACCGACTGTCATGACGCCCGCCCCGAGCGGCGTGCCCAGGAACTTGGGCGCGTAGGCGACGAGCAGGATGAACCCGAAATAGATGAACAGCATCACCGCCGAGAGGGTCCAGCCAAGCTTCGAGCGCTTGGCCACGAGATCCCTGTAGGCAGTGGTTCGTTCTATGGTCTGGTAGTTCGCGATAGCCATGGCGTTCCCCGCTGAGCATTACGCGCCGCTTCGGTCGAGCGCGGCGTAGTTCAGGCAAGAGTCCGCCGCGCCACGGAACGCGGTTCCGCAACGGGGCTTTTCACGGGGGATCGTGGTCTCTGCCTGCCCAATTCATAGTCCAGACCGGCGATGTAGTTCAGCCGTGCTTTGGTCTTGCGACTATGGGCGAGGGATGGCGTTGCGATTTCTCAATGCCCGTCAAATTATCCATAAAAATGAGCAGGACTCGCGTAATCGTTAAAAAACCGTAAACTCTGCACGTTGCGGCATTTGCGTTGCGTATGGAGTTTTCCGTGAGACCTTCACTGCTTCCATCGTTGGCCCTGGTGATGGCCGCTACCGCGCTGGGCGCGGCCTTCGGCTTTGCCATATCCCGGCCCGCACTGGCCGGACCGGGCAGTGGATCTTCGTTTGCGGGCCCCATCCCAACGGGCAGGCACATCGCGCCGCAACGCAATGCCGGTCCTATCGCACTCCGGCCCATCGTGAAGAACTGGTCTCATGGCGACCGCCTGCACCGGCCCGTCCGCGGGCTGGGCTGGGGCGGCTATGCCGGTTGGAGCGCCCCGATCTGGGGAGCGTCGGCTTATACCGGCCCTGCTGTCATCGTCATCCGGAACGAGCCCCAGGAAGCCGCAAGGCCGCGCCCGCTGACCGCGGCCGACCTGCCGGCCGTGCCGGGCTACCGTCCGGTGCCCGTGGGTGCGCCGACCCTTTATGTTGTCGACGGTCCCAGCGGCGTCTCGAGGCGGCCCGGCGGCGCGCGGATCGTGTCGGTGGGCGAAGCCGAATTGCTGGGTTCTGGCGTCGGCTTCGAGTCCGACAGCCCCACCGCTCCGCGCATCATCCATCTCCAGGCCGAGTAGGCCCGCCAGCCGGACACGAGCGAAAACGGGCAGCCCAAGGGCCGCCCGTTTCGTCAGCCTCGTTTCGGGGCCAGTTCCGTCAGCCCTGTTTCCAGACCGGTGCGGTCAGTTCTTGGGCCCCAGGGCGCGGTCAATCGCGTAAAGGGCGACGGCGGCCGCGTTCGATACGTTCAGGCTCTTGATCGCGCCGGGCACATCCAGACGGGCGAGCACGTCGCAACGCTCGCGCGTAAGGCGGCGCAGTCCCTTGCCCTCGGCTCCCAGCACGAGCGCCACGGGACGGCGCGCGATGGCCTGGTCGAGCGAGGTGTCGCCCTCGGAATCCAGTCCGATTCGCCAGAAGCCACGCTCGCCGAGCACCGTGAGAGCCTGCGAAAGATTGCCGACCGTCACGATCGGCACGTGCTCGAGGCCGCCTGACGCGGTTTTGGCCAGAACGCCGGTCGCCTCGGGGCTGTGGCGGTCGGTGATGACCAGCCCGGACACGCCGAATGCCGCTGCGCTGCGAAGGATCGCGCCCACATTGTGGGGGTCGGTGATCTGGTCCAACACCAGCACGACGCCGTCATCGGGCAGATCGTGCAGGCCCAGCGCCGGCAGATTGTCCACTTCCGCCACGACGCCCTGGTGAACGGTGTCTTCGCCCACCAATCCCGCGATCTGTTCGGAGCGCGCGATGGTGACGGGTACGTTCGCGCCGGGCGCCATCTCCGCGAGCCTTTGGGCAGCGTTCTCGGTCGCGAAGAGCCGGTGCACGACCCGCTTGGGGTTGTTGATGGCCTCCGCCACGCTATGGAAACCGTAGAGGAGCGGCAGGCCGCTGGTCTTCAATTCAGGACCGCGCGGGGCAGGGCGGCGATGCTCGCCGGGAGGCCCGCCACGCCCTTTTTCGCCGGATGGCGGGAATCTGCGGCCTTCGCCCTGCGCACCCGGCCGGCGGTGCTCGCCCTGGTTTCGGCCTTCGGCGGCCCGGCCTTCCCGGCCGCGATGGGGTGCGTCGCCGGCCGGCCACCGGGATTCGGCGCGGGGCGCATCCTGCTGCCGCTCCGGCTTGCCCTCTTCGAAGGGGTTGCCGGCTGCGGCCTCGGGACGCCATCCGCTAGCCGGCTCATCGCGGCTGGAACCGCGCCGCTTGGCGGGATCGGGCTTCTTGAAATCGGGTTTCTTGACCATGGAATGGATACGCCGCATCGGTTGGTTTCTGCATGCGGTGTCGCACGTGGCGCGAGCGGGAGCAAACGCGCACCCGCCATCGGCGGGGGAAGCGGGAGCTTTTCGTGTTGACACCGGCGGATGCCCTCCGCATAAGACGCCCCGCGGACGCGCCGCCCCGGCATCGCGTCAGCATCCGTGCCAGCCCACTACGTGCTGAGCAGGCGGCGGGGGAATGTCCCGAGCGGCAAAGGGGGCGGACTGTAAATCCGCTGGCTAAGCCTTCGCAGGTTCGAGTCCTGCTTCCCCCACCAGCCTCCCTCTCGATCATCATCGCCCGGGAGTGAGGCCGCGCCTCGGTGCGAGCGCATGAGGCCAGGCGGGGCGGACAGCCACGCAAGAACGACAATTCCGATTCAGCCGGTTGCCAACGCGCTTTCCGCAAGGCATATGTGCGCGGCGGGCGGGTGTAGCTCAATGGTAGAGCAGCAGCCTTCCAAGCTGAATACGAGGGTTCGATTCCCTCCACCCGCTCCAGCCCCCTTTCCCGCCTTGCAACTCCCGATACGCTTTGCGCGCTTTGCTTCCCGCAAGGTGCCTGACGCCCCTTGCATCTCCCCCGAAAACCGCCTATCCGACCGCCCGTTTAGACCACCTCTTGCCGGCAGGGGCCGGCGTTCAGGAACGGGACACGGCCATGGGCAAGGAAAAATTCGCGCGGACGAAGCCGCATTGCAACATCGGCACCATTGGTCACGTTGACCATGGCAAGACGTCGCTGACGGCTGCGATCACGAAGGTTCTGGCCGAGTCTGGCGGGGCCACGTTCACGGCTTACGACCAGATCGACAAGGCGCCTGAGGAGAAGGCGCGCGGGATCACGATCTCGACGGCGCACGTCGAGTACGAGACGAAGGCGCGCCATTACGCCCACGTCGACTGCCCCGGCCACGCCGACTACGTGAAGAACATGATCACGGGCGCGGCGCAGATGGACGGCGCGATCCTGGTGGTTTCGGCCGCCGACGGCCCGATGCCGCAGACGCGCGAGCACATCCTGCTCGCCCGCCAGGTCGGCGTTCCCGCGCTGGTCGTGTTCATGAACAAGGTCGACCTGGTCGACGACGAGGAGCTGATCGAGCTCGTCGAGCTCGAGGTTCGCGAGCTGCTGTCGAAGTACGACTTTCCCGGCGACGACATTCCGATCACCAAGGGTTCGGCGGTGTGCGCCCTCGAGGGCAAGCGCCCCGAGATCGGCCATGACGCCATCCTGAAGCTGATGGAGACGGTCGACGCCTACATCCCGCAGCCGGATCGTCCCAAGGACCAGCCGTTCCTGATGCCGGTCGAGGACGTGTTCTCGATCTCGGGCCGCGGCACGGTCGTGACGGGCCGCATCGAGCGCGGCATCGTCAAGGTGGGCGAGGAAATCGAGATCATCGGGCTGCGTCCGACGATCAAGACGACGGTCACCGGCGTCGAGATGTTCCGCAAGCTGCTGGACCAGGGCGAGGCGGGCGACAACGTCGGCTGCCTGCTGCGCGGCACCAAGCGCGAGGACGTCGAGCGCGGCCAGGTCCTGGCCAAGCCCGGCTCGGTGAAGCCGCACACGAAGTTCACGGCTGAAGCCTATATCCTGACGAAGGAAGAGGGTGGCCGTCACACGCCGTTCTTCACCAACTACCGTCCTCAGTTCTACTTCCGCACGACCGACGTGACCGGCATGGTCAAGCTGCCCGAGGGCACCGAGATGGTGATGCCGGGCGACAACGTGTCGATGGAAGTCGAGCTGATCGCGCCGATCGCCATGGAGGAGAAGCTGCGCTTCGCCATCCGTGAAGGCGGCCGCACCGTCGGTGCAGGCGTCGTCGCAACGATCATCGCCTGATGGCGGCGATGACGGAATGCGCAGACCGCATTCCTGCTGCGGTGCAGGCGTCGTCGCAACGATCATCGCGTAACTGATGAGGGGCGGGCGCGCCTGGGGAACCCCGGGCGTCCCGTTTCCGAGTAATCGTGAAGAGAGGGCGCCAGGAGGCGCCCTTTTCTGTTCGAGGCCATGCCTTGGCATCCCAGGCCTTATTTGTCCTGGCGCGCATCGGAGTGATGCAGAGCTTGAGCATGGCGGAATTCCGCGACTCGCCCTGGCATGACAGGATAGGAGCGCCGGGCCCGCCGGCGTTCTTGGCATTGGGGCTTCAATGATCGTTGCGACGACCCTCGAAATCCCGGGATACCGGGCCGTGCGGCATCTCGGCATGGTCCGCGGTGTCATCGTGCGCTCGCGCAGCATCGTGGGGACGATCGGCGCTTCAATCCAGTCGATCTTCGGCGGAAACATCAGCCTCTATACGACGCTTGCGGAGCGTGCCCGGCAGGACGCCTACGATCTCATGGTTGCGCATGCGCAGGAGATGGGCGCCAACGCCGTGCTCGGGATGCGCTACGACGCAAACGATATCGCGCCTGGCATTACCGAAGTTTTGGCTTACGGCACGGCGGTGGTCATCGAACGCGCCTGAAGCCTGGCTATCCAGCCCAATCCACCCGGAAGTTCCGGCACATTTTTGCGCGTTGGGTTTGCTGGCGCTCTTGCATCCCGCGCGATGTTGCGGCATTTACACGCCGTGGATCGCCGCAGAGCGGACCACATAGGGGCTTAGCTCAGCTGGTTAGAGCGGCGGTCTCCAAAACCGCAGGTCGAGAGTTCGATTCCCTCAGCCCCTGCCATTTCAGCCCCCGGTCGCTTGCGGCCGGGGGTTTTTCTTGGGGGAGGGGTTTTTCTTGGCGATCGGACAGTCAACCGTTGACGCCTTCGCCGAACCCTAACCTGAACGGGTCGCGCTCCTTGACCCGCGTCCCGTTTCAGCCTATCTCCGCATTTATTCCATGACATCGTCGGTTCGAGCTTCCCCAGCCGACGGCTCATGCCTGCAAGAACGCGGGGCTTCATGCCCTTTAACGGTGGCCCATGGCGAAACTTAACCCGTTCGAATACCTTCAGCAGGTCCGCTCCGAAGCGGCCAAGGTGACCTGGCCGACCCGCAAGGAGACGCTGGTGACGACCGCGATGGTGTTCGTCATGGCCGTCGTGGCGAGCGTGTTCTTTCTGCTTTCGGACATGATCATCCGCTGGGTCGTCGGGCTTGTGCTCGGCCTCGGACGGTAAGGAGAACCGCACGCCATGAGCATGCGCTGGTACATCGTTCACGCTTACTCGAATTTCGAGAACAAGGTCGCTCAGTCGATCAAGGACCAGGCCGCGCAGCGCGGACTGCAGGAAAAGTTCGAAGAGGTCATGGTTCCGACCGAGAAGGTCGTCGAGGTCCGTCGTGGCCGGAAGATCGATACGGAGCGCAAGTTCTTCCCCGGCTACGTGCTGGTGAAGTGCGACCTGACCGACGACGTCTACCATCTCATCAAGAACACCCCGAAGGTTACGGGCTTCCTGGGCACCGACAAGAAGCCGATGCCGATCCCGGATCGCGAGGCCGAGCGGATCAAGGGCCAGGTGGCCGACGGTGTCGAGCGTCCCAAGCCCACGATCGCATTCGAGATCGGCGAGCAGGTCCGCGTCTCCGACGGTCCCTTCGCATCGTTCAACGGGACGGTGGAAGAAGTGGACGAGGCTCGCGCCCGCCTCAAGGTGGCCGTGTCGATCTTCGGCCGCGCCACGCCGGTCGAGCTCGAATACGCACAGGTCGAGAAGGTCTGACGGCGCACTGCTCTTCAGAGGGCTGGTTCTCCGGCCCTTGATGAATTCCCCGCCGTAAGGTAGGGAGACGCAGCCTTGGCGCTCGCGCCAGGGCTTTTCACTGCGGGAGGCATGCCGGTGGCCAGCCGGGGACCATGCCGCACCGCAAAACTGCAAACCCGGCGCGCAGGGCGTCCCCTAGGGGAACGTGCTGCCGCGCCACCGTTCGTGGATAGGATCCCCGGACGGGCTCATGAGGAGCAGCCATAATGGCAAAGAAGATCACGGGCTACGTGAAGCTTCAGGTGCCGGCGGGCGCGGCGAATCCTTCGCCCCCCATCGGTCCCGCGCTCGGTCAGCGCGGTCTGAACATCATGGAATTCTGCAAGGCCTTCAATGCGCGCACCGCGCAGATGGACAAGGGCACCCCGATTCCGGTGATCATCACCGCGTATCAGGATCGCTCCTTCACCTTCGAGATGAAGCAGCCTCCGGTCACCTTCTTCCTGAAGAAGGCGGCGAACCTGAAGATCGGCAAGAAGCCGGCTTCCGGGCACAAGACGCCCGGCCGCGGCTTCATCGGAAAGGTCACGAAGGACCAGATCCGCGAGATCGCCACCGTCAAGATGCCCGACCTCAACTGCAGCACAGTCGAGTCGGCCATGGCGATGATCGAAGGTTCCGCCCGTTCGATGGGCCTCGAGGTGGTGGGGTAAGTCATGACCAAGCCAGCAAAGCGCGTACGCGCCGCCCGCGAGGGCATCGACCGGATCAAGCTCTATCCGCTGACCGACGCACTCAACATGATCAAGGACCGCGCCAACGCGAAGTTCGACGAGACGATCGAGCTCGCGATGAACCTCGGCGTCGATCCGCGTCACGCCGACCAGATGGTCCGTGGCGTCTGCAACCTGCCGAACGGCTCGGGCCGTACGGTTCGCGTCGCGGTTTTCGCGCGTGGCAACAAGGCCGATGAGGCCAAGGCTGCCGGTGCGGATATCGTGGGCGCCGAGGATCTCATGGAGATCATCAACTCCGGCAAGATCGAGTTCGACCGCTGCATCGCCACCCCCGACATGATGCCGCTGGTCGGCCGTCTCGGTAAGGTGCTCGGCCCGCGCGGCCTGATGCCGAACCCGAAGGTCGGAACCGTGACCCCCGACGTCGCCGGTGCGGTGAAGGCCGCAAAGGGCGGCGCGGTGGAGTTCCGGGTCGAGAAGGCGGGCATCGTGCACGCCGGCATCGGCAAGGCCTCGTTCGACGCGCAGAAGCTCGCCGAGAACATCCGCGCGTTCGCGGATGCAGTCGCGCGCGCCAAGCCAACCGGGGCCAAGGGCACCTACATCCAGCGCATCGCGATCTCTTCCACGATGGGCCCGGGCGTCAAGGTCGACCCGTCGACGGTGATCGGCAGCGCGCAGCCCGGTTCCTGATCAAAAGCCTGAATCAACGATCGGGAAGGCCTCGCTCCGGCGGGGCCTTTTCATTTTTGGGTCATGCGGGCCAAGCGCGGACCGGAATTTCATCAACCTGGCAGCCGATCGCGGCGCGTTACGCGTTCCAGTGCCGAATTGGAAAGAGGAGCCCGACGATGGCCAAGAAGAAAGACAACGGCGACAGCGAGTTCGTCCTGTTCAATGTGCTGTACGAGGACGGCAGCCGCAGTTCCAACCGCCGCGTCCCGCGCACGGAAGTGGGCGGTCTCGATGGCGATGACCCGGCCAAGCACCTCATCGAGGCGCAGGATCGGGACATAGCCGTGAAGTCGGGACGCCCGCGCGGACCGATCAAGACGATCGAGCGGGCGTGAGTCTAGCCACCCGGCTGAACGAGCGGACCCTTTGGCGAGGGGTAGCCGCCGCCTAACCTGATGCGACCTATGGCTTCGCCGCGGCCTCGGCCGCCTTCGGATCAGGGATGCCCTCCCGCAGCTTTTGCGAGAAGTGCGGCTGCGGAAGCTTGTCGGCGGCCATGGCCCGTTCGTTTACGCTGGCGCGTTCCTTCAGTTCCGCGAAGGGCAGGGTGGTGTCGAGCGCGCCGTGATCATAGGCGTAATCCGCGAAGTGTCCGGAAGCCAGGACGCGCCAGTCGAGCGGGATGCCGGGCTGCACGGCCTGCGCGATCTGGAACACGACAGTGGTGCAATTTGTGGTGAGCGTATTGTACCACCGCGGTGTCTCAGCCAGCCGGTTGGCGCCGTTCACGTAGGTTTCAAGCACACGCCGGGTCGCCGCCGGGCCGGCATTGAGCCGGTAGAGGCGTACGGTCTCGCCACGTACATTCGTGCGCACGCGAATGATATCGCGCTCGTCGGCGGCAATCGCGATGAGCTCTGCCTGCTTGAAGAAGCCGGCGAGCGCTGAATATTCCTCGCCCTTTTCACGCCGTAGCTCGACTGACCAGACGAGCGGAGGCTTGTCCGGCCCGAAGTCGAAACTCACCAGGATATGGGCGATATCCTCGCCTGCCCACGTGCTGCTCCACAGGTCCAGGCCGCGCAGGGTTTTCAGATCGTAGGTGCGGTCCTCCCAAGACGGCGTGTAGTCGGTGTCCGACCGCCAGTCGAAGGTTCGGACATTTCGGACCGTCAGCGTGTCGCCGTCGATGCTCGCCAGGGCAGGGCGCGAGACGTCGTCCCCCCAATTCCTGTCGTTCGAGGGTAGGATCGAGGCCCACCATGCAAGGATGGCGCTGACTGAAATGACCAGCACGATCACCGCCGTTCGGCGGCGGCTCGTGAAGATCCCGGCGAGAATCAGCAGCATCAGGAGGCCCCAGCCTATGGCTGACGGCAGGCGGCCGGCCTCACCGAAGGGCATCCGGTAATAAAGTGCCAAGCTGCCCCATACGGCGAAGCCCAGGGTGGCGAGGGCCAGCATCAGGATCCAGAAGAGGCTGCCAATTCGACGCATGGTGCATTCTCGGGCGGCTCGCACGGAGCGAGTGGGAAGGCAGGGAAGCGGTCCACTACAGAAAGAACTTGAAAATTTGGCGGAACGCGCCAATCTTCCCAGAAGGACATAGGTATTGCACGTCCGACAACGCGCGCATGGCGTATCCTCCCGGTCAACCACCCGGATGGGATATCCGCCATTATTTTGCCGTTCGGACTTGGCAAGCCTTTCGGAAGTGTTTATTGACCTCCGATGAGTTCCAGACATCGTCAGCGAATTGGTTCCTCGGGATCGGTACGCCTGACAGAGTTTCCAACCGGGTAACTGGTTGGGATGGGCCGGCAGGCTGAGGGGAAACCTTCCGCCTTGTCCGGCCATGTCCTGTCCGAGACTGCAGGCGCACCATCCTCTAGGGGACGGGCTTAATTCCGCAGGGGCCTGCACAGACGGGGAAGACCGTTATTCAAGGGAGCCGCAAGGCTTCCATGTATGCGTCGGTTCGAACCATCACGCCGGGTAGCGGGCGCGCAGCGTCCGAGATCCGGGGACAGAGACGTCGGAAGCGTCTGTTCGTGGCTGCCCCTTGCGGGTGGCCGGGGGCAGGCAAGGTGCAACCGGCGGGACATCTGTCCCCGCCAACCGGAGAGAGCCCCGTGGATAAAGCGGCTAAGCGTGAGCTCGTCGGCACGCTCAATACGGTGTTTAGCGACACCAGCGTCGTCGTCGTCGCTCACTATGCCGGCCTCACGGTCGCCGACATGCAGAAGCTGCGTTCGCAGATGAGGCAGGCCGGCGCAACCGTCAAGGTCGCGAAGAACCGCATCGCCAAGATTGCTCTTGAAGGCACGGACGTCGCCTCGATCGGGGCCCTTCTGAAGGGTCCCACGTTGCTGGCTTATTCCAGCGACCCCGTAGCGGCGCCCAAGGTCGCCGTCGATTTCGCCAAGGCCAACGACAAGCTGGTCATTCTTGGCGGAGCGATGGGTAAGACCGCTCTGAATGCGGATGGTGTCAAGGCCCTGGCCACGATGCCCTCCCTGGACGAACTGCGCGCCAAGCTCGTCGGCCTTATCCAGGCCCCGGCGACCAAGCTGGCCCAGCTCTCCACCGCGCCGGCAGCCAAGCTCGCCCGCGTGTTCGGAGCCTATGCCAAGAGAGACGCGGCGTAACGCTGTTCCGTCATCGAAACTGGTTCGAAACCCTTACATACAGAGAGAACTGCAATGGCTGACCTTTCCAAGCTCGTTGACGAGCTTTCCACCCTCACCGTCCTCGAGGCCGCCGAGCTCGCCAAGATGCTCGAAGAAAAGTGGGGCGTCTCCGCCGCCGCCGCCGTGGCCGTCGCTGGCCCCGCCGCTGGCCCGGCTGCCGCTCCGGTCGAAGAGCAGACCGAGTTCACGGTCATGCTGACCGCCGCCGGCGAGAAGAAGATCGAAGTCATCAAGGAAGTCCGCGCGATCACAGGCCTCGGCCTGAAGGAAGCCAAGGACCTCGTCGAAGGCGCGCCGAAGGCCGTCAAGGAAGCCGTTTCGAAGGAAGAAGCCGGCAAGATCAAGGACCAGCTCGAGAAGGCTGGCGCCAAGGTCGAGCTCAAGTAAGGATCCGCGCCGTTATGCGGCGTGCAGATCATTACGCGGCGTAAGCCGCGTCCCGGTCCCGGAGCGTTGCGCTCCGGGGCCTTCTTGCCGTCAGCGCGTCCGCAACGACGCTCGTGACGGTTCCGATGGCGCCGTGCAGGCAGCAATGCGCGGACACCGTCACCGACCGGCTGGCGCCCTTTTGATTGGGCCCGCGGTGCATCGGGTGCGGTAGTTCGCAGGAGTGAGGAACGAGATGGCTCAGACGTTCACCGGCCGGAAGCGTGTGCGCAAGTTCTTCGGACATATCCGCGAAATCGCGGAGATGCCGAACCTGATCGAAGTCCAGAAGGCGTCGTATGACCAGTTCCTTCAGATCGAGGAGCCCAAGGGTGGGCGTCCCGACGAGGGCCTGCAGTCCGTCTTCAAGTCCGTGTTCCCCATTTCGGATTTTTCCGGCTCGTCGCTGCTCGAGTTCGTCAAGTTCACGTTCGAGCCGCCGAAATACGACGTCGATGAGTGCCGCCAGCGCGGCATGACCTTCGCGGCTCCCCTCAAGGTGACGCTGCGCCTCATCGTGTTCGATGTGGACATCGATACCGGCGCGAAGTCCGTCAAGGACATCAAGGAGCAGGACGTCTACATGGGCGATATGCCGCTCATGACGATGAACGGCACCTTCATCGTGAACGGCACCGAGCGCGTGATCGTGTCGCAGATGCACCGCTCGCCGGGCGTGTTCTTCGACCACGACAAGGGCAAGACCCACTCCTCGGGCAAGCTGCTGTTCGCTGCCCGCATCATTCCGTATCGCGGCTCCTGGCTAGACATCGAGTTCGACGCCAAGGACATCGTGTATGCGCGCATCGACCGCCGCCGCAAGATTCCGGCGACGTCGCTGCTGTTCGCGCTTGGCATGGACGGCGAGGAGATCCTTCGCACGTTCTATAACCACATCGCCTTCACGCGCGAACCCAAGGGCGGATGGCGCCTGCCGTTCATCCCGGATCGCATGAAGGGCATGAAAGCCGTGACGGACCTGATCGACGCCGAAACCGGCGAACTGGTCGTCGAAGCCGGCAAGAAGCTGACCCCGCGTACCGCCCGGCTCATGTCCGAAAAGGGCGTGAAGTTCCTGCGCGCGGCTGACGAAGATCTCTATGGCCAGTACATCGCCGAGGACCTCGTGAACCCGGCGACGGGCGAGATCTTCTCGGAAGCCGGCGAGGAAATCACCGAGAAGTCGCTGAAGGCGCTGCTCGATGCCGGATTTGATGAGATCCCGGTTCTCGACATCGACCACGTCAATATCGGCCCGTATATCCGCAACACGCTGACCGTCGACAAGAACTCCTCCCGCGAGGAAGCCTTGTTCGACATCTACCGCGTGATGCGTCCCGGCGAGCCGCCGACGATCGATACCGCCGAGGCCATGTTCCATTCGCTGTTCTTCGACAGCGAGCGCTACGACCTCAGCGCCGTCGGCCGCGTGAAAATGAACATGCGTCTCGACCTCGACGCCGCCGATACCGTGCGTGTCCTGCGCAAGGACGACATCATCGCGGTGGTGCGCGGGCTCGTCGAGCTTCGCGACGGCAAGGGCGAGATCGACGACATCGACCATCTCGGCAACCGCCGCGTCCGGTCGGTCGGCGAGTTGATGGAAAACCAGTACCGCGTCGGCCTGCTCCGCATGGAGCGCGCCATCAAGGAGCGCATGTCCTCGGTCGATATCGACACGGTCATGCCGCAGGACCTGATCAACGCCAAGCCGGCGGCAGCCGCCGTGCGCGAGTTCTTCGGTTCCTCGCAGCTCTCGCAGTTCATGGACCAGACGAACCCGCTGTCCGAGATCACCCACAAGCGCCGCCTTTCGGCGCTTGGACCGGGCGGCCTGACCCGCGAGCGCGCCGGCTTCGAGGTGCGCGACGTGCATCCGACGCATTACGGCCGCATCTGCCCGATCGAGACGCCTGAAGGCCCGAACATCGGCCTGATCAACTCGCTCGCCACCTTCGCCCGCGTCAACAAGTACGGCTTCATCGAGAGCCCGTACCGCAAGGTGAAGGACGGCCAGATCCTGTCCGAGGTGGTCTACCTCTCCGCCATGGAGGAAGGTAAGCACTACGTCGCGCAGGCCAACGTCAAGGTCGACAAGTCGGGCAAGCTCGAAGAGGACCTGATCGTCGTCCGCCACGCCGGCGACGTCATCACGGTTCCGGTCGATCGCGTCGACTATATGGACGTTTCGCCGAAGCAGCTCGTTTCGGTCGCGGCCGCGCTCATCCCGTTCCTCGAGAACGACGACGCGAACCGCGCCCTCATGGGCTCGAACATGCAGCGCCAGGCTGTGCCGCTCGTCCGCGCCGATGCCCCGTTCGTGGGTACCGGCATGGAAGCGGTCGTCGCCCGCGACTCCGGCGCCGCCATCGCGGCCCGCCGCGCAGGCATCATCGACCAGGTCGACGCGACGCGTATCGTCGTTCGCGCCACCGATGATCTCGACCCGTCGAAGTCGGGCGTCGACATCTACCGGCTGATGAAGTTCCAGCGCTCGAACCAGAACACCTGCATCAACCAGAAGCCTCTGGTCCAGGTGGGCGACCTCGTTCGCAAGGGCGACATCATCGCTGACGGCCCGTCGACGGAGCTCGGCGAGCTCGCGCTCGGCCGCAACGTGCTCGTCGCGTTCATGCCGTGGAACGGGTACAACTTCGAGGACTCGATCCTGCTCTCGGAGCGGATCGCCAAGGAGGACATCTTCACCTCGATCCATATCGAAGAGTTCGAGGTGATGGCCCGCGACACCAAGCTGGGCCCGGAGGAAATCACGCGCGACATTCCGAACGTATCGGAAGAGGCGCTGAAGAACCTCGACGAAGCCGGCATCGTCTATATCGGCGCGGAAGTGAATGCGGGCGACATCCTCGTCGGCAAGATCACGCCGAAGGGCGAGAGCCCGATGACGCCGGAAGAGAAGCTGCTTCGCGCCATCTTCGGCGAGAAGGCGTCTGACGTTCGTGACACGTCGCTCCGCGTGCCGCCCGGCGTGCAGGGCACTGTCGTCGAAGTGCGCGTGTTCAACCGCCACGGTGTGGACAAGGACGAGCGCGCTCAGGCGATAGAGCGCGAGGAGATCGAGCGGCTCGCCAAGGACCGCGACGACGAGCTCGCGATCCTCGACCGTAACGTCTACGCCCGCCTCGGCGACTCGCTGGTCGGCAAGGTCGGTCTTTCTGGCCCCAAGGGGTTCAAGAAGGAGACTGAGATCAACCGCGAGGTACTGGAAGGTACGCCGCGCTCCCAGTGGTGGACGTTCGCCATTGCCGACGACGCCGTCATGGGCGACGTCGAAGCCATGCGCAAGCAATACGACGAAGCCAAGAAGGGCCTGGAGCAGCGCTTCCTCGACAAGGTCGAGAAGCTGCAGCGCGGTGACGAGCTGCCGCCCGGCGTGATGAAGATGGTCAAGGTCTTCGTCGCGGTGAAGCGCAAGATCCAGCCGGGCGACAAGATGGCCGGCCGGCACGGAAACAAGGGCGTCGTGTCGCGCATCGTGCCGATCGAGGACATGCCGTTCCTCGAGGACGGCACGCATGTCGACATCGTGCTCAACCCGCTCGGCGTTCCGAGCCGAATGAACGTCGGACAGATCCTCGAGACGCATCTGGGCTGGGCCTGCGCGGGCCTCGGCAAGAAGATCGGCGACGCTGTCGACGCCTATCGCCGGACGCACAAGATGGAGCAGCTCGAGCAGACGCTCGCCATGGTCTATGGCGACAACGAGACTGTGAAGTCGCTGGACAAGGAAGGCCTGCTGACGCTGGGTGAAAACCTGCGCCGGGGTGTTCCGATCGCCACGCCGGTGTTCGACGGCGCCAAGGAAGCCGACATCGAGGACATGCTGGAGAAGGCTGGCTTGCACAGCTCCGGCCAGGTGACCCTCTATGACGGCCGCACGGGCGAGACCTTCGACCGCAAGGTGACTGTCGGCTACATCTACATGCTGAAGCTGCACCATCTCGTGGACGACAAGATCCACGCACGCTCCATCGGCCCCTACAGCCTCGTCACCCAGCAGCCGCTGGGCGGAAAGGCCCAGTTCGGCGGCCAGCGCTTCGGCGAAATGGAAGTGTGGGCCCTCGAGGCCTACGGCGCCGCCTACACGCTGCAGGAAATGCTGACGGTGAAGTCGGACGACGTGGCCGGCCGCACCAAGGTGTACGAGGCGATCGTGCGCGGCGACGACAACTTCGAGGCGGGCATTCCCGAGAGCTTCAACGTGCTCGTCAAGGAAATGCGCTCGCTGGGTCTCAACGTCGAGCTGACCTCGACGAAGAAGCCTGTCGCCGAGTTGCCGCCTTCCGAGGCGGCCGAGTAATCGAGCATTGCAGGGCAGGGCGCGCAAGCGCCCATGCCCTGCGGTTTAGGCCGGGCGCTCAGCCGTCCGGACCCCTGAAAAGAGTTCTGCGCGAGGTTCGGACCGCATTTGGCGGCGACCTCCCAAGATTTAGGAGACGGCCATGAATCAAGAGGTCATGAATCTCTTCAACCCCGTGGCTCAGCCCCAGACCTTCGACCAGATCAAGATCTCGATCGCCAGCCCCGAGAAGATCCTGTCGTGGTCGTTCGGCGAGATCAAGAAGCCAGAGACCATCAACTATCGCACGTTCAAGCCTGAGCGTGACGGCCTGTTCTGCGCCCGTATCTTCGGGCCGATCAAGGACTACGAGTGCTTGTGCGGCAAGTACAAGCGCATGAAGTACAAGGGCGTCATCTGCGAGAAGTGCGGCGTCGAAGTCACGCTGTCGCGCGTCCGTCGCGAGCGCATGGGCCACATCGAGCTTGCCGCCCCGGTGGCGCACATCTGGTTCCTGAAGTCGCTGCCCTCGCGCATCGGCCTTCTGCTGGACATGCCGCTGAAGGATCTCGAGCGCATCCTGTACTTCGAGAACTACACCGTCATCGAGCCGGGCCTGACCCCGCTGAAGGAGCGTCAGCTCCTGTCGGAGGACGAGTACCTGCGCGCGCAGGACGAGTATGGCGAGGACAGTTTCACGGCGCTGATCGGCGCTGAAGCCATCCGCGAGATCCTGCGTTCGCTCGACCTCGAGAAGACTGCTGCCGACCTGCGCGTCGAGATCGCGGCTTCGAAGACCGAGCTGAAGCCCAAGAAGCTCGCCAAGCGGCTGAAGATCATCGAGGCGTTCATGATGTCGGGCAACAAGCCCGAGTGGATGATCCTCACGGTCGTCCCCGTGATCCCGCCGGACCTGCGCCCGCTGGTTCCGCTGGATGGCGGCCGCTTCGCCACGTCCGACCTGAACGACCTCTACCGCCGCGTCATCAACCGCAACAACCGCCTCAAGCGGCTGATCGAGTTGCGCGCGCCTGACATCATCATCCGCAACGAGAAGCGCATGCTTCAGGAAGCGGTTGACGCGCTGTTCGACAACGGCCGCCGTGGCCGCGTCATCACGGGCGCCAACAAGCGTCCGCTGAAGTCGCTCGCCGATATGCTCAAGGGCAAGCAGGGCCGGTTCCGCCAGAACCTGCTCGGCAAGCGCGTCGACTATTCCGGCCGCTCGGTCATCGTGGTGGGCCCGGAGCTGAAGCTCCACCAGTGCGGCCTGCCCAAGAAGATGGCGCTCGAGCTGTTCAAGCCGTTCATCTATTCGCGTCTCGACGCGAAGGGCCTTTCGGCCACGGTGAAGCAGGCAAAGAAGCTGGTCGAGAAGGAAAAGCCTGAGGTCTGGGACATCCTGGACGAGGTCATCCGCGAGCATCCCGTGATGCTGAACCGCGCGCCGACGCTGCATCGCCTGGGCATCCAGGCGTTCGAGCCGGTGCTGATCGAAGGCAAGGCGATCCAGCTTCACCCGCTGGTCTGCGCCGCCTTCAACGCGGACTTCGACGGCGACCAGATGGCCGTGCACGTCCCGCTGTCGCTCGAGGCACAGCTCGAAGCGCGCGTGCTGATGATGTCGACGAACAACATCCTGCACCCCGCGAACGGCCAGCCGATCATCGTGCCGTCGCAGGACATCGTGCTCGGCCTCTATTATCTCTCGCTCATCTCCGACGGTGAGCCGGGCGAGGGCATGGTGTTCGCCGACATGGGCGAGATCGAGCACGCGCTTGCGGCCAAGGCGATCACCTTCCACACGAAGATCAAGTATCGCTTCGTGTCGGTGAACGAGGCCGGCGAGACCTATTCGAAAATCTACGACACCACCCCTGGCCGCGCCGTGCTCGGCCAGCTCCTGCCGCGCAACGGCAAGGTGACTTTCGACGTCGTGAACAAGCTCATGACGAAGAAAGAGATCTCGAATACGATCGACAGCGTCTACCGCCACTGCGGTCAGAAGGAGACGGTCATCTTCTGCGACCGGATCATGACGCTGGGCTTCACCAACGCGTTCAAGGCCGGCATCTCGTTCGGCAAGGACGACATGCTGATCCCCGAGAACAAGTGGCCGATCGTCGAGGAAACCCGCGCGCTCACCAAGGACTACGAGCAGCAGTTCAACGACGGCCTGATCACGCAGGGCGAGAAGTACAACAAGGTCGTGGACGCCTGGGCCAAGTGCTCGGATCGCCTCGCCCAGGAGATGATGGCCCGCATCTCGGCCGTGCAGAAGGACGAGAACGGCCGCACCAAGCCGATCAACTCCATCTACATGATGTCGCACTCCGGCGCGCGTGGCTCGCCGGCGCAGATGAAGCAGCTCGCGGCGATGCGCGGCCTGATGGCCAAGCCGTCGGGCGAGATCATCGAGACGCCGATCATCTCGAACTTCAAGGAAGGCCTCGACGTGCTCGAGTACTTCAACTCCACCCACGGCGCCCGCAAGGGTCTCGCGGATACGGCGTTGAAGACCGCGAACTCGGGCTACCTGACCCGCCGTCTTGTCGACGTGGCGCAGGACTCGATCATCAACGAGCGCGATTGCGGTTCCGACAACGGCATCCGCATGCGTGCGATCATCGATGCCGGTCAGGTCGTCGCGTCTCTTGCAACCCGCATTCTCGGCCGCACCGCGGCTGAGGACCTGGTTGACCAGGCGGGAGGCGTGATCGTGCCCAAGGGCACGATGATCGAGGAGTGGCACATCGAGCCGATCACCGCCGCCGGCATCCAGGAGGTGAAGATCCGTTCGGTTCTCACCTGCGAGACGGCAAACGGCGTTTGCGGCACCTGCTACGGACGCGATCTGGCCCGTGGCACGCCCGTCAACATGGGCGAGGCTGTCGGCGTCATCGCGGCGCAGTCGATCGGCGAGCCGGGCACCCAGCTCACCATGCGTACGTTCCACATCGGCGGCGCGGCGCAGATCGCCGACCAGTCGTTCATCGAATCCAACTTCGATGGCACGGTGGTCATGCGCAACCGCAACGTGGCGCGGAACTCCGATGGCGAACTGATCGCGCTCAGCCGCAACATCGCGGTCGTGATCGTGGGACCCGACGGAGCCGAGCGCGCGGTGCACCGTATCCAATACGGCGCACGCCTTAAGGCTGACGAGGGCGACACGGTCAAGCGCGGCCAGCGCCTGGCAGAGTGGGACCCCTATACCCGCCCGATGGTCACCGAAGTCGACGGCATCGTCGCCTACGAGGACCTCGTGGAAGGTGCATCGATCGTGGAAACGGCGGACGAGTCGACGGGCATCACCAAGCGCGTCGTCATCGACTGGCGTACGAGCCCCCGTTCGGCGGACCTGCGCCCCGCTATCGTGATCCACGACAGCAAGGGCAAGGTCGTCAAGCTGCCGCGCGGTGGTGAAGCCCGCTACCTGCTCCCGGTCGATGCGATCGTCGCGGTCGATCCGGGCACGAAGGTTCGCGCCGGTGACATCGTCGGCCGTATCTCGATGGAAAGCGCCAAGACGCGTGACATCACCGGCGGTCTGCCGCGTGTCGCGGAACTGTTCGAGGCTCGCCGTCCGAAGGAAGCCGCCATCATCGCCGAGAAGGCGGGCGTGATCTCCTTCGGTCGCGACTACAAGAACAAGCGCCGCATCGCGCTGACGCCGGCCGATGGGACCGACGCGGTCGAGTACCTCGTCCCCAAGGGCAAGCACATCTATCTGCAGGACGGCGACGTCGTGGAGAAGGGTGACTACATCGTCGACGGCAACCCGGCGCCGCACGACATCCTGGCGATCAAGGGCGTCGAGGAACTCGCTGCCTACCTGGTCAACGAAATCCAGGAGGTCTACCGGCTGCAGGGCGTGAACATCAACGACAAGCACATCGAGGTGATCGTTCGCCAGATGCTGCAGAAGGTTGAGATCGACGATCCCGGCGATGCCGACTACCTCGCCAACGAGCAGGTCGACAAGGTGGAGATGGACGAGCAGAACGTGCGGCTGGTCGCCGAGGGCAAGAAGCCCGCGACGGGCCACCCGGTGCTGCTGGGCATCACCAAGGCGAGCTTGCAGACGCGCTCCTTTATCTCGGCTGCGTCGTTCCAGGAGACCACCCGCGTCCTCACGGAAGCGGCGGTCAACGGGAAGTCCGACAATCTTGGCGGCCTGAAGGAAAACGTCATCGTGGGTCGCCTGATCCCGGCCGGTACGGGTGCGATGGTCGACCGCCTGCGCGAAATCGCAGTGCGTCGCGACGAGATGATCGTTGCCCAGAAGACGGCCGAGACGCAGATGCCTGCGAACACGCCTGCGCTCGAAGGCCCTCAAGCCGCCGAGTAAGACCCGGTTGGCCTCATGCTGATCGAGACGAATCGAAAGGGGCTGCCTTCGGGCGGCCCCTTTTTTCATTCGCGGGGAATCGACGGGGTCGACGCGAGCTGGCCGTCTAGACGGAATCACAATCCCTGATCCCGCTGGATTCGGCCGGGTCGGCCCGATCCGGCGGAGGGGAATCGAAAATCTGCAGCTTGGGCGCCCGGTCAGGCTGCCTGAATCCAACTCTCGCGCCAGCTTTCACGCAACTTTCCGCAAGGTTCGAGAACGAAAGCAGGGCAGGGCGGCGTTCAGTGGGTTCCCGCAGGGGATTTTGCACTGCACAGGTGCGATTGGGGTTGACGATGGCAAACTCCACCGCTAAAACCCGCGAACTCTCCGGCAGACAGTCGGTCGTCGATTTCGAGCGCGCCTCGCGCCGAAGCCAAGACACCGAGACGCTGCCCGACAATCCGACTGAGAAGTCGAACTGTTGGTTCATGATCGCGGCTTACCCCGTGGTCCTCTGACAAGACTCGCGCCGCCGGCATAAAGCCGAAGGCGCGAATTCGTTTTGCGCGAATGCCTGTCAAAGGGTCTTCAAGCAGGGCGGACGAAATTCAACCGAGCGAAAGCTCTAGGCGTAGCCTGGACTGGAACGAGCGAACGATGCCGACAATCAGCCAGCTCATCCGCAAGCCGCGGAGCCCTGTTAAGGCGCGGAACACTGTTCCCGCATTGCAGGCCTCCCCGCAGAAGCGTGGTGTGTGCACGCGCGTCTATACGACGACGCCAAAGAAGCCCAACTCCGCGCTCCGTAAGGTGGCCAAGGTTCGCCTCACCAACGGGTTCGAAGTGATTGGTTACATCCCCGGCGAAGGCCACAACCTTCAGGAACACTCCGTGGTAGCAATCCGTGGCGGCCGCGTGAAGGACCTTCCGGGCGTGCGCTATCACATCATCCGCGGCGTGCTGGATACCCAGGGCGTCAAGAACCGCAAGCAGCGTCGTTCCAAGTACGGCGCGAAGCGGCCGAAGTAAGACGGAGTTTCAGACATGTCCCGTCGCCACAGCGCCGAAAAGCGTGAGATCATTCCGGACCCCAAGTTCGGCGATCTCATCGTCACCAAGTTCATGAATTCGATCATGTACGACGGCAAGAAGTCCGTCGCGGAGCAGATCGTCTATGGCGCTCTCGAGATCGTCGAGCAGAAGCTGAAGTCCGATCCGTTGCAGGCGTTCAAGCAGGCGCTCGACAACGTTGCCCCGTCGATCGAAGTCCGCTCGCGCCGTGTCGGTGGCGCGACGTACCAGGTTCCGGTCGAGGTTCGCATGGAGCGCCGCCAGGCGCTGGCGATCCGCTGGCTGATCCAGGCTGCCCGCAGCCGCAACGACAAGACGATGGTTGACCGGCTCTCCTCGGAGCTGATCGACGCTTCCAATAACAGGGGTAATGCCGTCAAGAAGCGCGAAGACACGCACCGGATGGCGGAAGCCAACCGCGCGTTCTCGCACTACCGCTGGTAACAGCGACCCCTTTCGGCAGACACCAGGACAAGTTCCATGCCTCGCATACATCAGATCGTGGACTATCGTAACTTCGGCATCATGGCTCACATTGATGCTGGGAAGACGACCACGACCGAGCGTATCCTCTACTATTCCGGCAAGTCCCATAAGATCGGCGAGGTGCATGAAGGCGCCGCGACGATGGATTGGATGGAGCAGGAGCAGGAGCGCGGCATCACGATCACGTCCGCCGCGACGACCACGTTCTGGAACGGCAAGCGCCTCAACATCATCGACACTCCCGGCCACGTCGACTTCACCATTGAAGTCGAGCGTTCGCTGCGCGTGCTCGACGGTGCGGTATGCGTGCTCGACGGCAACCAAGGCGTCGAGCCCCAGACGGAAACCGTCTGGCGCCAGGCCGACAAGTACAATGTTCCGCGCATCGTGTTCGTCAACAAGATGGATAAGACCGGCGCGGACTTCTACAACTGCGTTCAGGAAATCATCGACCGCGTCGCCGGTAGCCCGGTCTGCATCCAGATCCCGATCGGTTCCGAGAACAACTTCAAGGGCATCATCGACCTGGTGCGCATGAAGGCCGTCGTCTGGGAAGACGAAGGCCTGGGCGCCAAGTACCACGATGAAGAAATCCCGGCCGACCTCGCCGAGAAGGCAGCCGAATACCGCTTCAAGCTCCTCGAGGCTGCCGTCGAACTCGACGACAACGCGATGGCTGCTTATCTTGACGGTATCGAGCCCGATGAGGCGACCCTCAAGTCGCTGATCCGCAAGGCGGTCGTCACCCGCACGTTCAACCCGGTCCTCTGCGGCTCGGCGTTCAAGAACAAGGGCGTGCAGCCGCTTCTCGACGCAGTCGTCGACTACCTGCCTTCTCCTGTCGATCGCGAAGCGATCAAGGGCATCGATTTCAAGACCGAGGAAGAGACCGTTCGCCTGCCCAAGGACGACGAGCCCTTCTCGATGCTTGCCTTCAAAATCATGGACGATCCCTTCGTCGGGACGATCACCTTCTGCCGCGTTTATTCCGGCAAGGTCGATACCGGCACGACGGTGATGAACTCGACCAAGGATCGCAAGGAGCGGATCGGCCGCATGCTGTTGATGCATGCGAACAACCGCGAAGACATCAAGGAAGCTTTCGCCGGCGACATCGTCGCGCTGGCTGGCCTCAAGGACACTCGCACCGGCGACACTCTCTGCGACATGCAGAAGCCTGTCATCCTGGAGCGCATGGAGTTCCCTGAGCCGGTCATCGAGATCGCGATCGAGCCGAAGTCGAAGGCCGACCAGGAAAAGCTCGGCGTGGCGCTTTCCAAGCTCGCTGCCGAGGATCCTTCCTTCCGCGTTTCGACCGATATCGAATTTGGCCAGACCATCCTCAAGGGGATGGGCGAGCTTCATCTCGACATCAAGGTCGACATCCTGCGCCGCACGTACAAAGTCGATGCGACGATCGGCGCCCCTCAGGTCGCCTATCGCGAGACGCTGACCCGCAAGCAGGAAATCGACTACACGCATAAGAAGCAGACCGGCGGCACCGGCCAGTTCGCTCGCGTGAAGTTCATTGTCGAGCCGAACGAAGCCGGCAAGGGCTTCCTGTTCGAGTCGAAGATCGTCGGCGGTTCGGTTCCCAAGGAATACATCCCGGGCGTCGAGAAGGGCCTCGAGAGCGTCATGAACTCGGGTCCCCTCGCGGGCTTCCCGGTCGTGGACGTCAAGGTCCAGCTCATCGACGGCGCCTACCACGACGTCGACTTGTCGGCCCTGGCCTTCGAAATCGCGTCTCGTGCAGCCTTCCGCGAGGCCCTTCAGAAGGGTGGCGCGGTGCTTCTCGAGCCGATCATGAAGGTCGAGTGCGTGACGCCTGAAGACTACACCGGCTCTGTCATTGGCGACCTTACCGGCCGCCGCGGACAGGTGCAGGGGCAGGACATGCGCGGAAACGCCATCGTTATCAACGCGATGGTGCCTCTCGCCAACATGTTCGGCTACGTGAACACGCTGCGCTCGATGTCTCAGGGCCGCGCGACGTTCACGATGCAGTTCGATCACTACGAGCAGGTTCCTTCGGCCATCGCCGCCGAAGTCCAGGCCAAGTACGCCTGATTACCTGATCGCCACCAAGATACACTTTCTTCGGATCCACGGAGTACGGCCATGGGCAAGGAAAAATTCGCGCGGACGAAGCCGCATTGCAACATCGGCACCATTGGTCACGTCGACCATGGCAAGACGTCGCTGACGGCTGCGATCACGAAGGTTCTGGCCGAGTCTGGCGGAGCCACGTTCACGGCTTACGACCAGATCGACAAGGCGCCTGAGGAGAAGGCGCGCGGGATCACGATCTCGACGGCGCACGTCGAGTACGAGACGAAGGCGCGCCATTACGCCCACGTCGACTGCCCCGGCCACGCCGACTACGTGAAGAACATGATCACGGGCGCGGCGCAGATGGACGGCGCGATCCTGGTGGTTTCGGCCGCCGACGGCCCGATGCCGCAGACGCGCGAGCACATCCTGCTCGCCCGCCAGGTCGGCGTTCCCGCGCTGGTCGTGTTCATGAACAAGGTCGACCTGGTCGACGACGAGGAGCTGATCGAGCTCGTCGAGCTCGAGGTTCGCGAGCTTCTGTCCAAGTACGACTTTCCCGGCGACGACATTCCGATCACCAAGGGTTCGGCGGTGTGCGCCCTCGAGGGCAAGCGCCCCGAGATCGGCCATGACGCCATCCTGAAGCTGATGGAGACGGTCGACGCCTACATCCCGCAGCCGGATCGTCCCAAGGACCAGCCGTTCCTGATGCCGGTCGAGGACGTGTTCTCGATCTCGGGTCGCGGCACGGTCGTGACGGGCCGCATCGAGCGCGGCATCGTCAAGGTGGGCGAGGAAATCGAGATCATCGGGCTGCGTCCGACGATCAAGACGACGGTCACCGGCGTCGAGATGTTCCGCAAGCTGCTGGACCAGGGCGAGGCGGGCGACAACGTCGGCTGCCTGCTGCGCGGCACCAAGCGCGAGGACGTCGAGCGCGGCCAGGTCCTGGCCAAGCCCGGCTCGGTGAAGCCGCACACGAAGTTCACGGCTGAAGCCTACATCCTGACGAAGGAAGAGGGTGGCCGTCACACGCCGTTCTTCACCAACTACCGTCCTCAGTTCTACTTCCGCACGACCGACGTGACCGGCATGGTCAAGCTGCCCGAGGGCACCGAGATGGTGATGCCGGGCGACAACGTGTCGATGGAAGTCGAGCTGATCGCGCCGATCGCCATGGAGGAGAAGCTGCGCTTCGCCATCCGTGAAGGCGGCCGCACCGTCGGTGCAGGCGTCGTCGCAACGATCATCGCGTAACTGAAGAGGGGCGGGCGCGCCTGGGGAAACCCGGGCGTCCCGTTCAACCGGACGGGTCAACCCCGAGGGCACTGCAATGAACGGCCAGAACATCCGCATTCGTCTGAAAGCGTTCGACCATCGGATTCTCGATTCGTCGACGCGCGAGATCGTCTCGACGGCGAAGCGGACCGGTGCGCAGGTTCGGGGTCCCATTCCCCTTCCGACGCGTATCGAAAAATTCACGGTGAACCGCTCGCCGCACATCGACAAGAAGTCGCGCGAGCAGTTTGAGATCCGCACACACAAGCGTGTTCTCGACATCCTCGACCCCACCCCCCAGACCGTCGACGCTTTGATGAAGCTCGACCTGGCGGCGGGCGTCGACGTCGAAATCAAGCTCTGAGTTGCGAGCGGATACGGGGACCACGACAATGCGGTCAGGCGTCATCGCCCAGAAGCTAGGCATGACCAGGATCTTCACGGATTCAGGTGAACACGTGCCGGTTACCGTTCTCAAGGTGGACCACTGTCAGGTGGTTGCACATAGGACGGCCGAAAAGAACGGCTATACCGCGCTGCAGGTCGGCGTGGGCAAGGCCAAGGTCAAGAACGTCTCGAAGGCGGAGCGCGGCAGGTTTGCCGTCGCCAATGTCGAGCCCAAGCGCAAGCTTGCGGAGTTCCGCGTCGCCTCCGAGGAGTTGATCCCGGTCGGTGCGGAAATCACGGCGGACCACTTCGTTGCTGGCCAGTTCGTCGACGTGACGGGCACCACGACGGGTAAGGGTTTCGCCGGCGGCATGAAGCGCTGGAACTTCGGCGGATTGCGCGCCACTCACGGCGTGTCGGTCTCCCACCGGTCGATCGGTTCGACGGGTGGACGCCAGGATCCCGGCAAGACCTTCAAGAACAAGAAGATGCCCGGTCAGATGGGCGCCGAGCGCGTGACGACGCAGAACCTGCGTGTCGTGCAGACAGACGTCGATCGCGGTCTCATCCTGGTCGAGGGCGCAGTGCCCGGCGTCAAGGGCGGCTGGATTTTCGTGCGGGACGCGGTCAAGCGCGCCCTTCCGAAGGACGCTCCCAAGCCCGGCGCATTCCGCATGACCGCCCAGGATGTTGCGGCGGCTCCTGTGGCTGCTGAAGTGGAGAGCGTGTGATGAAGCTCGACGTCACGACCTTCGACGGCGAAACCGCCGGCTCGGTCGACCTGTCGGACGAGATCTTCGGTCTCGAGCCGCGCCAGGATCTGATCCAGCGCTACGTGCTCTGGCAGCTTGCAAAGCGCCAGGCTGGCACGCACAAGACCAAGGGTCGCGCCGAGATCTGGCGCACCGGCAAGAAGCTCTACAAGCAGAAGGGCTCGGGCAACGCCCGTCATGGCTCGGCACGCGTGCCGCAGTTCCGTGGCGGTGGTCGCGCCTTCGGTCCGGTCGTTCGGTCCCATGCGCATGATCTTCCCAAGAAGGTCCGCGCCCTGGCCCTGCGCCATGCCCTGTCCGCCAAGTTCCGCGACAACAACATCGTCGTCGTGGACCAGGCGACTGCGGTCGATCCCAAGACGAAGGGATTGCGCGAGCGGTTCGGCAAGCTCGGTTTCGAGAGCGTGCTGGTGATCGACGGCGCCGAGGTGAACGTGAACTTCGCCCTGGCTGCCCGCAACATTCCCAATGTCGACGTGCTGCCCATTCAGGGCATCAACGTCTACGACATTATCCGCCGTGAGAAGCTCGTGCTGACCAAGGCGGCCGTGGATGCGCTGGAGGCGCGCTTCAAATGAGCACCGATCCGCGTCATTACGACGTCATCGTCGGGCCGGTCATCACCGAAAAGGCGACGACCGCTTCCGAGCAGAACAAGGTGGTCTTCAAGGTTCGAAAGACAGCCTCCAAGCCCCAGATCAAGGCGGCCGTGGAGAAGCTCTTCGACGTGAAGGTCGAAAGCGTCAACACCCTGATCCGCAAGGGCAAGGTAAAGCGCTTCAAGGGCACCGTTGGCACGCAGTCGGACGTGAAGAAGGCGGTAGTGACCCTCGCCGAGGGCCACTCCATCGACGTCACGACCGGTCTGTGAGAGCCAGAGGGACAGGATCATGGCACTCAAGACCTACAAGCCCACGACCCCGAGCCTTCGCCAGCTCGTCATCGTCGATCGCAGCGAGCTCTTCAAGGGCAAGCCGATCAAGGCGCTGACGGAGGGCAAGTCTTCCAAAGGCGGGCGGAATAATTACGGCCGGATCACGGTTCGCTTCCGCGGCGGTGGCCACAAGCAGACGTACCGCATCGTTGACTTCAAGCGTCGCGACAAGCTGGGCATGGCTGCGAAGGTCGAGCGGATCGAATACGATCCCAACCGCACCGCGTTCATCGCGCTGCTGCGTTACGCCGACGACACGCTTGCCTATATCATCGCACCGCAGCGCCTCTCGGTTGGCGATGAGGTCGTTGCCGGCGAGCAGGTCGACATCAAGCCTGGCAATGCCATGCAGATCGGCAATATCCCGGTCGGCACCATCGTCCACAATGTGGAGATGAAAATCGGCAAGGGCGGCACGATTGCCCGTTCCGCCGGCGGCTACGCCCAGATCGTCGGTCGTGACCAGGGTTACGTGATCCTGCGGCTCAACTCGGGCGAGCAGCGCCTGGTCCATGGTCAGTGCTTCGCCACGGTCGGCGCGGTATCCAACCCGGACCACATGAATACCACGATCGCCAAGGCTGGTCGTCAGCGCTGGCTCGGCCGTCGCCCGCACAATCGCGGCGTGACCATGAACCCGATCGACCATCCGCACGGCGGCGGCGAAGGCCGCACCTCGGGCGGCCGCCACCCGGTTACTCCGTGGGGCAAGCCGACCAAGGGCAAGAAGACACGTTCCAACAAGCGGACCGACAGTTTCATCGTGTCGAGCCGCCACGCTCGCAAGAAGAAGTAAGGGGGTCGCGATGACTCGTTCCGTTTGGAAGGGCCCGTTCGTCGACGGCTACCTCCTGAAGAAGGCCGAAGCCGCCCGCATGTCGGCGCGCTCGGAGGTGATCAAGATCTGGAGCCGTCGCTCCACGATCCTGCCGCAGTTCGTCGGCCTCACCTTCGGCGTCTACAACGGCCAGAAGCATGTTCCGGTCAACGTCTCGGAAGAGATGGTCGGCCACAAGTTCGGCGAGTTCTCCCCGACCCGTACATTCTACGGGCACGCGGCGGACAAGAAAGCCAAGAGGAAGTGAGCCATGGGTAAAGCTTCAGCTCCCCGCGCCCTACCGGATAACGAAGCGAAGGCCGTGGCCCGCATGCTTCGGATCTCGCCGCAAAAGCTGAACCTGGTTGCCGGGCTCATCCGCGGCAAGAAGGTGGCGACTGCGCTGGCCGACCTCGAATTCTCTCAGAAGCGGATTGCGCGCGACGTGCGCAAGTGCCTCGAGAGCGCGATCGCCAATGCCGAGAACAACCACGACCTCGATGTCGACGATCTCGTCGTGTCGCAGGCCTTCGTTGGCAAGGCGCTCGTCATGAAGCGTTTTCACGCCCGCGCTCGCGGCCGCGCCGGCCGGGTCGAGAAGCCTTTCTCGAACCTGACCATCATCGTTCGCGAAGTCGAAGCGAAGGCCTGAGGAGAGAACTATGGGTCAGAAGGTCAATCCCATCGGCCTGCGCCTCGGCATCAACCGGACGTGGGACAGCCGTTGGGTCGCAGGACGCAACGAATACGGCCAGCTTCTTCATGAAGACATCCGCATCCGCAAGGCGCTGATGAAGCTTCTGAAGCAGGCCGCCGTGTCGAAGATCGTCATCGAGCGCCCGCATCGCAAGTGCCGGGTCACGATCTACTCCGCCCGCCCGGGCGTTGTGATCGGCAAGAAGGGCGCCGACATCGAGAAGATGCGCAAGGCCGTGGCGTCGATGACGACCTCCGAGGTCGTGATCAACATCATCGAGGTGCGCAAGCCCGAGGTCGACGCGACGCTGGTCGCCGAGTCGATCGCACAGCAGCTCGAGCGTCGCGTGGCTTTCCGCCGCGCGATGAAGCGGGCGGTCCAGTCGGCCATGCGCCTCGGCGCCGGCGGTATCCGGATCAACTGCTCGGGTCGTCTCGGTGGCGCGGAAATCGCTCGCCAGGAATGGTACCGCGAAGGCCGCGTTCCGCTGCACACGCTTCGTGCGGATGTGGACTACGGCGTCGCCACTGCTTTCACCACCTACGGCACCTGCGGGATCAAGGTGTGGATCTTCAAGGGCGAGATCCTCGAACATGACCCCATGGCCCAGGACAAGCGCATGGCCGACGACGGAGGTCCGCGTTCCGGCGGCGGCCGTCGCGAGCACGCTTCGTAATTCGGGCCCATGAGGAGGCTCAAACATGCTTCAGCCCAAGAAGACTAAGTTCCGCAAGCAGTTCAAGGGCCGTATCCACGGCGCTGCGAAGGGCGGGTTCAATCTCGACTTCGGCCAGTATGGCCTGAAGGCGATGGAACCCGAGCGCGTCACGGCGCGTCAGATCGAGGCAGCCCGCCGCGCACTGACCCGCCACATGAAGCGCGCCGGCCGCGTCTGGATCCGAGTGTTCCCGGACGTGCCCGTCTCGTCGAAGCCCGCGGAAGTCCGCATGGGCAAGGGTAAGGGCGCTCCCGAATTCTGGGCGTGCCGCATTCACCCTGGCCGCATCATGTTCGAGATCGACGGCGTTCCGGTCGAGGTCGCCCGCGAGGCGCTGACCCTGGCCGCTGCGAAGCTGCCGATCAAGACGCGCTTCATCCAGCGCATTGCCGAGTAAGGAGGGCACGATGAAGACCAAGCAACGCGTGTCCGACCTGAAGGCCATGACGTCGGACCAGCTCCAGGACGAACTCCTGAAGCTGAAGAAGGAACAGTTCAACCTGCGCTTCCAGAAGGCCACCGGCCAGCTGGAGAACGTGGCGCGGGTCCGTGAAGTGCGTCGCGATATCGCGCGCATCAAGACGACGGCGGCCGACAAGGCCTCCGCCGGCAGCAAGGCCTGAGGAGAATACGATGCCAAAGCGCATTCTGCAGGGCGTCGTCGTCAGCGACAAGCAAGACAAGACTGTCGTTGTGAAGGTCGAGCGGCGCTTCACCCATCCTCTTCTCAAGAAGACGGTGCGGCGCACGAAGAACTATCACGCCCATGACGAGGCGAACAAATACAAGGTCGGCGACCAGGTCCGTATCGAAGAGGGCCGGCCGATGTCGAAATTAAAGACATGGGTAGTTGTCGAAGAGACACTTCCCGCGTAAAGAGTTCCTCCGCATCGTTCGTGGGGGCCGCGCAAGCGGCCCTTCCGTTTGTTGCGTCATGCAAAAACGGGGGACGTAGATCCCCGTCAGGCGAAGTCCGGCAGCCATTCAAGTGCCGGAAACCGGTCTGAGACACAGAAAGGATCAAGATCATGATCCAGATGCAGACGAATCTCGACGTCGCCGACAATTCAGGCGCCCGTCGCGTAATGTGCATCAAGGTCCTCGGCGGCTCCAAGCGCAAATACGCTGGGGTCGGTGACGTTATCGTCGTCTCCGTTAAGGAGGCGATTCCGCGCGGTCGCGTGAAGAAGGGCGACGTCATGAAGGCGATCGTCGTTCGCACCGCGAAGGATATCCGCCGCGTGGATGGTTCGGTGATCCGCTTCGACCGCAATGCGGCCGTCCTGATCAACAACCAGAAAGAGCCGATCGGCACCCGCATCTTCGGGCCGGTTCCGCGCGAGTTGCGCGCGAAGAACCACATGAAGATCATTTCGCTGGCGCCCGAGGTGCTTTGATGGCTGCGAAAATCAAAAAGGGCGACAAGGTCGTCGTCATCACCGGACGTGACGCTGGCAAGGCCGGCGAAGTGCTCAAGGTGATGCCCAAGGAATCCCGTGCCGTCGTGCGTGGGGTCAACATGGTCAAGAAGCACCAGAAGCAGACGCAGACCCAGGAGGGCGGCATCATCTCGAAAGAGGCGACCATCCACCTGTCCAACCTGGCCGTTGCCGATCCCAAGGATGGCAAGCCCACGCGCGTCGGTTTCAAGGTGCTGGATGACGGTCGCAAGGTGCGTTTCGCCAAGCGTTCGGGAGATCTGATCGATGGCTAATGAGATGCATGCGGCAGCCACGCCGCGCCTCAAGCAGATTTATGCCGAGACCGTTCGGCAGAAGCTGATCGAGGAATTCGGATACAAGAACCTCATGCAGGTGCCGACCATCGAGAAGGTCGTCATCAACATGGGCGTGGGCGAAGCCACGGCCGACACGAAGAAGGTTCAGGTTGCCGCCGGCGACCTGGCTCTGATCTCCGGCCAGAAGCCCATCATCACCAAGGCCCGGCAGGCTATCGCGACCTTCAAGGTCCGCGAGAACATGCCGATCGGCTGCAAGGTGACCCTGCGCAAGACCCGGATGTACGAGTTCCTCGACCGTCTGGTGAACATCGCGCTTCCCCGCGTCCGCGACTTCCGGGGCCTCAACCCCAAGTCGTTCGACGGCCGCGGCAACTTCGCGATGGGGATCAAAGAGCACCTGATCTTCCCCGAGATCAACTACGACAAGGCCGAGGCTGTGTGGGGCATGGACATCATCGTCTGCACCTCCGCCAAGACCGACGACGAGGCTCGCGCTTTGCTGCGCGCGTTCAACTTCCCGTTCCGGCAGTAAGAGTTCGCTCTTAAACGCGGAAACCAGGAGAAACAGATGGCCAAGAAGAGCTCGATCGAGAAGAACAACCGCCGCCGGAAGCTGGTCAAGCAGTATTCCGGGAAGCGCGCGCGTCTTCTCGCCGTCGCTAACGACGAGTCAAATTCCATGGAGGAGCGCTTCTCGGCGCGCCTCAAGCTTGCGGAGATGCCGCGCAACTCCAGCCCCACTCGCGTCCGTAACCGGTGCGAGATCACGGGCCGGCCGCGCGCTGTGTACCGCAAGTTCAAGATGTCCCGTATTGCGCTTCGCGAGCTCGGCTCGCAGGGCGTGATCCCGGGGCTCACCAAGTCGTCCTGGTAAGGAGGGTCGACCATGGCCATGAATGATCCCGTCGGCGATATGCTGACCCGCATCCGCAATGCGCAGATGCGCCGCAAGACCAAGGTTTCGACGCCCGGTTCGCGCCTGCGCGCCCGTGTCCTCGACGTGCTCGCCTCGGAAGGCTATATCCGCGGCTACAGCACCACCGAGTACGGCAACGGCCGTTCGGAATTCGAAATCGAACTGAAGTACTTCGACGGCCTGCCTGTCATCCGCGAAATCTCGCGCGTGTCAAAGCCCGGCCGCCGCGTGTACTCGTCGGTTGGAGCCATGCCGCGCGTCGCCAACGGCCTCGGTATCACGATCCTCTCCACGCCGCAGGGCGTGATGGCGGACCACGAGGCCCGCGAGAAGAACGTGGGCGGCGAAGTGCTCTGCACGGTCTTCTGATCGTCAGGCGCAACGCAGTCACGGGGAGACCAACAATGTCTCGTATTGGTAAGAAGCCTGTCGCAGTGCCTGCCGGTGTTACGGCGGCCGTCGATGGCAATTTCGTCAAGGTCAAGGGTGCGAAGGGCGAACTGTCCTTCCGCGCACCTGATGACGTCACGGTCGCTCTCGAGAGCGGGGCCATCAGGGTCTCGCCGCGTGACAGCTCGCAGCGCGCTCGCGCGATGTGGGGCATGTCCCGTTCGCAGGTCGCAAACCTGATAGAGGGCGTCACCAAAGGTTATGAGCGCAAGCTCGAGATCACCGGCGTCGGCTACAAGGCCGCTGTCGCCGGCAAGGTTCTCAAGCTCTCGCTCGGCTACAGCCACGACGTGGACTATGAAATCCCGGCCGGCATCGCCATCGCGACGCCCAAGCCCACGGAAATCCTGGTCTCGGGGATCGACAAGCAGCGCGTCGGACAGACCGCCGCAGAGATCCGTGATTTCCGCGGCCCCGAGCCCTACCAGGGCAAGGGCGTCAGGTACTCAGGCGAATTCATCTTCCGCAAGGAAGGGAAGAAGAAGTAAGGGGCACCGGCCATGGCAAAGAATACCCAGGCCACGGAGCGCCGCCTTGCGCGAGTGCGCCGTTCCATCAAGCAGGCTGCGAACGGGCGTCCGCGCCTGTCCGTTTTCCGCTCCTCCAAGCAGATCTACGCTCAGGTGATCGATGATGCGGCCGGGGTCACCCTGGTTGCGGCTTCGACCATGGAAAAGGATCTGCGCGGCTCCCTGAAGACGGGGGCCGACATCGAGGCTGCAAAGACGGTCGGCAAGCTCATCTCCGAGCGCGCCAAGCAGGCCGGCGTGACCAAGGTCGTCTTCGACCGCGGTTCGTACATGTATCACGGGCGCGTCAAGGCGCTCGCCGATGCCGCCCGCGAGGGTGGTCTCGACTTCTGAGAACGTCTGGTCCGCCGTGGTGGCGGGCCGGCTGGTTCTGGAGCATGGCCATCCCTAGGGGTGGCCTTGCGCCTTTGGAGCCTGTAATGGGATCCGCATAGAACCGAACCTGGGATCAAGCGAGCGGCGCTCCTGGAGAGTGTCCGCGAAAGTGAGAGAAACCATGGCGAGAGAACCTCGTGAACGTTCGAACCGGGATCGCGAAGAGCGCGATTCCGAGTTCGTGGACCGTCTGGTCCATATCAACCGCGTCGCCAAAGTCGTGAAGGGCGGCCGTCGCTTCGGCTTCGCTGCTCTCGTCGTCGTCGGCGACCAGAAGGGCCGCGTCGGCTTCGGCCACGGCAAGGCTCGCGAAGTGCCGGAAGCCATCCGCAAGGCCACGGAAGCCGCCAAGCGCGCGCTCATCCGGGTTCCGCTGCGCGAGGGCCGCACGCTGCACCACGACGTCAAGGGACGTCATGGCGCCGGCAAGGTCATCCTCCGCGCAGCGCCTGCAGGTACCGGCATCATCGCCGGCGGCCCGATGCGCGCCGTGTTCGAGGCTCTTGGCATGCACGATGTCGTGTCCAAGTCGCTCGGCTCGTCGAACCCGTACAATCTGGTTCGCGCCACTTTCGACGCCCTGAAGCACGAGGACAGCCCGCGTTCGGTCGCGGCCCGCCGTGGTCTCAAGGTTTCCGCCCTGCAGGCCCGCCGCGGTGACGCGGATGGCGCCAGCGCTGACGCGTGAGGGAGGATCCAATGGCAGCCTCCAAGACCGTCACCGTTGAGCAGATCGGCAGCCCGATCCGCCGCGAAGCCAGCCAGCGCGCGACGCTGGTCGGCCTCGGCCTCAACAAGCTCCACCGCCGCTCCACCCTTGAAGACACGCCGTCCATTCGCGGCATGATCGCCAAGGTGCAGCACCTCGTGCGCGTCGTCGCCGACGACAGCCACGCGCAGTGAGGAGGAATTGTCATGAAGCTCAATGACATCAGCGACAACGAGGGCTCCAAGAAGTCCCGCATGCGCGTCGGCCGGGGCATCGGCTCCGGCAAGGGCAAGACCGGCGGCCGTGGCGTCAAGGGTCAGAAGGCCCGTACCGGCGTCCGCGTGAAGGGCTTCGAGGGCGGCCAGATGCCGCTTTACCGTCGCCTGCCGAAGCGCGGCTTCTGGAACCCCTTCTCGAAGGACCTCAACGAGGTCAATCTCGGGCGCATCCAGGAGGCGCTCGACGCCAAGAAGCTCGATGCCGGGCAGACCGTCACCGTCGAGGCGCTCGTCGCCGCCGGCGTGGTCTCGCGCGCTCGGGACGGCGTCAAGATCCTCGGCGTCGGCGAACTCAAGGCGAAGCTCGCCTTCGAGGTTTACGGCGCGTCGAAGTCCGCCCAGGCTGCCATCGAAAAGGCCGGCGGCTCGGTTACTCTGCTCGCCCCGGTGGTAGCGGAAGCGACGGCCTGATCCCATATCAGGGGTCTCGTCGAGAAGAGTTCGATGCCGGGCGGCGGGGGAACCCGCTTTGCCCGGCGTTGCATGTCGGGGGAAATTGTGACCCCGAAAGTTTCTGAGCGGAGCGCAGAATGGCATCGGCGGCTGAGCAGCTTGCAGCGAACCTGAATTTCGGAGCCTTGGCCAAGGCCGAGGACCTGAAGAAGCGCATCTGGTTCACACTTGGCGCACTCCTGGTGTATCGCCTGGGCACCTACATTCCGTTGCCCGGCATCAACATTGATGCGCTTGCCGATATCTTCAAACAGCAGTCCCAGGGCGTGCTCGGACTGTTCAACATGTTCTCCGGCGGAGCCGTCGGTCGCCTTGCGATCTTCGCGCTCAACATCATGCCGTACATCTCGGCCTCCATCATCATCCAGCTGCTGACGTCGGTCGTGCCGACGCTCGAGGCGCTGAAGAAGGAAGGCGAGGGCGGCCGCAAGGTCATCAACCAGTACACCCGCTACCTCACCGTCGTGCTGGCCACGTTCCAGGCCTATGGCATCGCGGTCGGGCTTGAGGGCTCGTCGAATGTCGTCGGCGATCCCGGCATGTTCTTCCGCATTTCGACCACGATCACGCTGGTCGGCGGCACGATGTTCCTGATGTGGCTTGGCGAGCAGATCACCGCGCGCGGCATCGGAAATGGCTCGTCACTGATCATCTTCGCCGGCATCGTGGCCGAGCTGCCGTCTGCGATCGCGGGTACCTTGGAACTCGGCCGCCAGGGCGCCGTCTCAACGGCGCTGATCTTGGCCGTGATCGTGATGTCGGTCGTCGTGATCGCGTTCATCGTGTTCATGGAGCGCGCACAGCGTCGTTTGCTGATCAGCTATCCCAAGCGCCAGGTCGGAAACCGGGTCTACGAAGGCCAGACGTCGTTCCTGCCCTTGAAGCTGAACACGTCGGGCGTCATTCCTCCGATCTTCGCATCGTCGCTGCTGCTGCTGCCGACGACGATCGCGGGCTTCTCCGCACAGACCGATCCGGGCGGGTTCCTGGGCACGATCGCGGCGTATCTCGGCCACGGCCGCCCGCTCTACATGCTGCTCTATGCAGCGTTGATCATATTCTTTGCCTTTTTCTACACGTCGATCGTCTTCAATCCGAATGAGACGGCCGACAATCTCAAGAAGCATGGCGGCTTCATCCCGGGCATCCGGCCCGGCGAGCGCACGGCCGACTTCATCGACAAGACCCTGTCTCGCATCACGGTGCTCGGCGCCGGTTACCTCGTCCTCATCTGTCTCTTGCCCGAACTGCTGATATCGCAAGCCGCGCTTCCGTTCTATTTCGGTGGGACGTCGCTTCTTATCGTGGTGAGCGTGACGATGGATACCGTGGCCCAGGTCCACGGCCATCTCCTCGCCCATCAATATGAGGGGCTTGTGAAGAAGTCGAAGCTGCGGGGGAAACGTCGGTGAGACTGATCTTGTTGGGGCCGCCAGGGGCGGGCAAGGGCACTCAGGCGGTTAGGCTGGTCGAGAAGCACGGGATTCCGCAGCTTTCTACGGGCGATATGCTGCGCGCGGCGGTCGCCGCCGGCACGCCGGTCGGCCTCAAGGCGAAAGCCGTGATGGAATCGGGCGGGCTCGTGTCGGACGACATTGTCATCGGCATCGTCGCTGACCGGATCGATGAGCCGGACGCAACCAAGGGCTTTATCCTCGACGGCTTCCCGCGCACGGTTGCGCAGGCGGAGGCACTCGACAGGATGCTGGCGCAGAAGGGCCTGAAGCTCGACGCCGTGGTCGAGCTGGTGGTCGATCAGGAAGCCCTCGTCCACCGCATCGTGAAGCGGGCGGACGAGGCCAAGGCCGCCGGCCAGCCCGTGCGCAAGGACGACGATCCGGAGGTCTTCAAAACCCGCCTCGCGGCCTATAACCGCGATACCGCAGTGGTCGCTCCCTATTACGAGAAGCTCGGCAAGCTGAAGACCATCGACGGCATGCAGCCGATCGACGCCGTGACGGACGCGATCGCGAAGGCGATCGGGGCCTAGGGCAGCGGCTGCGTGGGCTTGATGGTGTTTGGCTCCAGACTCCGCCTTGACACCTCGCGCCCGATCCTCTAACAGCCCATTTCCGGTTTCATCGGTAATGCGATCCGAGGCTCTTTCGGGCCTTGGGTTTTTTGTTGTTGAAACCAACTCTGGCAAGGGCCGGCCTCCACCGGACGCCAGGGAACTGTAACTGCCGGACCTTCTGGGCCGGCCCCGGGCTTCGGCCCGAACCACATGGAGACGGCAGTGGCCCGTATCGCAGGCGTTAATATCCCGACGAACAAGCGCGTCGTCATCGCGCTTCAGTACATTCACGGAATCGGCGCGAAGAAGGCCGAAGAGATCACGACGGCCGTCGGCATTCCCGCCGAGCGTCGCGTGGCCCAGCTCACGGACAACGAAGTCCTCCAGATCCGCGAAATGATCGACCGCGACTACGTCGTGGAAGGCGATCTTCGCCGTGAAGTGGCGATGAACATCAAGCGTCTGATGGATCTGGGCGCTTATCGCGGCCTGCGTCATCGCCGCAACCTGCCTGTTCGCGGCCAGCGCACGCACACCAATGCGCGCACCCGCAAGGGCAAGTCCAAGCCGATCGCCGGCAAGAAGAAGTAATCCGGGGGCGCTCCGCGCCTGAAGGCTGGCGTCCGGTTTCCAACGGGCTCCGGCACCACCTCAATCCCGAGCGCCTGGCAAGACGGGCGCGACCGAAGGATCGAAAGCTATGGCAAAAGAAGCAACACGCGTTCGCCGCCGCGAACGCAAGAACATCGTGTCGGGCGTCGCTCATGTGAACGCCTCGTTCAACAACACGATGATCACGATCACCGACGCGCAGGGCAACACCATCGCCTGGTCGTCCGCCGGCACCATGGGCTTCAAGGGTTCGCGCAAGTCGACCCCGTACGCCGCCCAGGTCGCTGCCGAGGACGCCGGCCGCAAGGCTGCCGAGCATGGCATGCGCACCCTCGAAGTCGAGGTTTCGGGCCCCGGTTCCGGCCGTGAGTCCGCGCTTCGCGCGCTCCAGGCGGGTGGTTTCACCGTCACCTCGATCCGTGACGTGACCCCGATCCCGCACAACGGATGCCGCCCGCGCAAGCGCCGCCGCGTCTGACATTTTGATTTTGACTGCGCTTCTCGCGCCGACGGGCGTGGGAAGCGTTTGTGTGACGCCATCGTGAACGCAGGGCCAGGGTCGACGGACCGATATGCCCGCGCTCATTCATGAAGGACCTAATCCGTGATCCAGAAAAACTGGCAAGACCTGATCAAGCCGACGAAGCTCGAAGTGACGCCCGGGGACGACCCGCGCCGCGTTGCGACGCTCGTCGCCGAACCGCTTGAGCGCGGCTTTGGCGTGACGCTCGGCAATGCACTGCGCCGCGTGCTGCTGTCCTCGCTCCAGGGCGCGGCCATCACCTCCGTCCAGATCGACGGCGTGCTGCATGAGTTCTCGTCCATCCCGGGCGTCCGTGAGGACGTGACCGACATGGTCCTGAACATCAAGGCCATCGCCGTGCGCATGCAGGCCGACGGCGTGAAGCGGATGACGCTGCGCAAGCAGGGTCCCGGCCAGGTTCGCGCCGGGGACATCCAGGTGACGGGCGATTGCCAGATCCTGAACCCGGAAATGGTGATCTGCACGCTGGACGATGGCGCGGAGATCCGCATGGAGTTCACGGTGAAGATGGGCAAGGGCTACGTCCCCGCCGATCGCAACCGTCCGGAAGACGCGCCGATCGGCCTGATCCCGGTCGACAGCCTGTACTCGCCGGTTCGCAAGGTGTCCTACCGGGTCGAAAACACCCGCGAGGGCCAGATCCTCGATTATGACAAGCTGATCATGACCATCGAGGGCAATGGCAGCGTGTCGCCTGAGGATTCGGTGGCCTACGCCGCGCGCATCCTGCAGGATCAGCTCGAAGTCTTCGTGAACTTCGAGGAGCCCCGCCGCGAGGAGGACAAGCCGGCGATGCCGGAGCTGGCCTTCAACCCGGCCCTGCTCAAGAAGGTCGACGAGCTCGAACTTTCCGTCCGCTCGGCGAACTGCCTGAAGAACGACAACATCGTCTACATCGGCGACCTGATCCAGAAGACGGAGGCGGAGATGCTCCGTACCCCGAACTTCGGGCGCAAGTCCCTGAACGAGATCAAGGAAGTGCTCGCGGGCATGGGCCTTCATCTCGGCATGGAAATCGCCGGTTGGCCGCCCGAGAACATCGAAGAGCTCGCAAAGCGCTTCGAAGAACACTACTGAGAGCCGGAAGGCGGGCGGCATAGCGCCGTCCGCACTCCGATAAGCACAGACGGGCGACCCTTGGCACGGCGGCCGTAAAAACAGGAGAAAGCCATGCGTCACGGATTTAGGGGCCGCCGGTTCAACCGCTCGGCCGAGCACCGCAAGGCCATGTTCATGAACATGTGCCAGGCCATCATCAAGCACGAGCAGATCGTCACCACGCTGCCCAAGGCGAAGGATCTTCGCCCGGTCGTCGAAAAGCTCGTCACTCTCGGCAAGCGCGGCGACCTGCACGCCCGCCGCCAGGCGATCGCGCAGATCAAGGACGTGCTGCTCGTCAAGAAGCTCTTCGACGTGCTCGGTCCGCGCTACAAGGAGCGTAGCGGCGGCTACACCCGCATCATGAAGGCGGGCTTCCGCTTCGGCGACAATGCAGCCATGGCCGTGATCGAGTTCGTCGACCGCGACGTCGACGCCAAGGGCAAGGACTCCGGTCCGTCGATGAACGACGGCGACGAGGCTGAAGCAGCCTGATCGAATATCACTTCTGGTTTTTTGCGACGGGCGGTCCTGCGGGCCGCCCGTTTTGCGTTTGAGGTCAGGCCCATGGACAACACGCTTTTTCGGCGCGACCGTCGCGGCTATATGCTGGGTTCAAATCTTCGCAGGAGCTATCCCGATGCGCCCGTTTGCCGCCTGCCTCGCATCGCTGATCGGAGCCCTCGTCGCCATCGCCGGCCCCGCCCTTGCCCAGCAGACCCAAATCCCGCAATCGGCCGCGCAGATGAAGATGTCGTTTGCGCCGCTGGTCCACCGGGTGACGCCGGCGGTCGTCAACGTCTACGCGTCCCGGGTCGAGAAGCAGCAGCCTAACCCCCTGATGGACGACCCCTTCTTCCGCCGCTTCTTCGGCAGTGGAAATGCAATTCCGCGCGAGCGGGTCCAGAGATCGCTTGGCTCCGGCGTCATCGTGGATCCCGCGGGCTTCGTGGTCACCAACAACCACGTCATCGAGAACATGACCGAGGTCAGGGTGTCGCTCGCGGATCGGCGCGAACTAGCGGCGGATATCGTGCTGCGCGACCCGCGAACCGACCTTGCCGTACTCAAGCTGAAGGGCGCCGGACCGTTTCCCTCGCTTGAGCTTGGCGATTCGGACGCGCTTGAAGTGGGTGACCTTGTGCTGGCGGTCGGCAATCCGTTCGGCGTGGGTCAGACGGTTACCTCCGGCATCGTCTCCGCGCTGGCGCGGACGCGGGTCGGCGTCACCGACTATCAGTTCTTCATCCAGACCGACGCCGCCATCAATCCCGGTAATTCGGGTGGCGCGCTCGTCGACACGAACGGCCGCCTGATCGGCGTGAACAGCGCCATCTTCTCGCAATCGGGCGGCAGTCACGGCATCGGTTTCGCCGTGCCGGTCAATATGGTGAGCGTCGTTCTCACGTCCGCGCGCACCGGCAGCAAGATGGTGCGGCGGCCCTGGTTCGGCGCGCGGCTGCAGCCTGTTTCGTCCGACCTGACCGAAAGCCTCGGGCTCGACCGGCCGATCGGCGCGCTCGTTGCGTCCGTGGTGGAAAAGGGGCCGGCCGCCGAAGCCGGGTTGAAGCCGACCGACGTCATTCTGGCGGTCGACGGTCAGCCGGTCGACGACGCGGAGGCCTTCGGCTTCCGCTTCGCGACCAAGCCGCTGGGCGGCACGTCGCAACTGACTGTGCTGCGCGGCGGCAAGAAGATCACGCTGCCTGTGCGGCTCGCGCCGGCCCCGGAAACCAGGCCGCGCGACATCGTGGCCATCAAGGGCCGCTGGCCGCTGGCCGGACTTACCGTCGGAAACATGTCGCCGGCGCTGGCCGAGGAGCTCTCCATCGACTTCTCCGGCGAGGGCGTCGTGGTGACCGAGGTCGCGCCCGGCACACCGGCGCAGGAATTGGGCCTGAAGAAAGGCGACATGATCCTCAGCGTCGACGAGGAGGCCGTCAGCTCGACGCGAGCTCTAGAGAAACTCGCCAAGCCCCGCCAGTATTACTGGAAGCTCACGATCCGCCGCGACGGGGAGGTCGTGACGACGCCGGTCGGCGGTTGAGAGCCGGGGCGCTGGCTGAAGGCGGCGCAAGGGACTATGTCTGCGTGATGTCAAACCTCTTCACCGCGGCGGGACTGGAAAAGGACGCGCCGCGGCCGTTGGCCGACCGGCTGCGGCCGCAGAAGCTTGCCGACGTGGTCGGTCAGGACCATCTGGTCGGGCCGGACGGCGCGCTGACGAGGCTCATCGATTCCGGCTCCCTGGGGTCGCTGATCTTCTGGGGGCCGCCCGGAACCGGGAAGACGACCGTCGCCAGGCTCCTCGCCAACGAGACCACCCTCCATTTCGAGCCGATATCGGCCATTTTCACCGGCGTGGCCGACCTGAAAAAGGTGTTCGAGGCATCGCGCGGGCGGCGCATGTCGGGGCAGGGCACGCTGCTCTTTGTCGACGAGATCCACCGCTTCAACCGCTCGCAGCAGGATGCATTCCTGCCCGTCATGGAGGACGGCACCATCACGCTGGTGGGTGCCACGACGGAAAACCCGTCCTTTGAGCTCAACGCCGCTCTGCTGTCGCGGGCGCGGGTGATGACGTTCAAGCCGCTCGACGACAGGGCGGTCGAGCTTCTGCTTGAAAGGGCCGAGGCCATCGAGGGACGAAAGCTGCCCCTGGACGCCGCCGCGCGCGACGCGCTCGTCCGCATGGCCGACGGCGACGGGCGCGCCGCGCTGACGCTGGCGGAGGAACTCTGGCGCGCGGCCAAGTCCGGCGAGACATTCGATGCGGCGGGTCTCTCCGAGATCCTGCAGCGCCGCGCCCCCATCTACGACAAGAGCCAGGACGGGCACTACAATCTGATCAGCGCTCTGCACAAGAGCGTGCGCGGATCGGACCCCGATGCCGCGCTCTACTACCTCGCGCGCATGCTGGATGCCGGCGAGGACCCGCTTTACCTGGGCCGCCGCCTCGTTCGCATGGCCGTGGAGGATATCGGCCTCGCCGATCCGCAGGCCCTGGCCGTCTGCAACGCCGCCAAGGATGCCTACGACTATCTCGGCTCGCCCGAGGGCGAACTCGCGCTGGCGCAGGCGACCGTCTATCTCGCGACCGCTCCGAAATCGAATGCGCTCTACACGGCGTTCAAGGCGGCCATGCAGACCGCGAAGTCGGCGGGATCCCTGCCGCCGCCCAAGACCATCCTGAATGCGCCGACGAAGCTTATGAAGCAGGAAGGCTATGGTGGCGGATACCGGTACGACCACGATGAGCCGGACGCGTTCTCGGGCCAGGACTACTTCCCCGAACGGCTGGGCCGACAGACATTCTACGAGCCCGTCGAGCGCGGATTCGAGCGTGAAATCCGCAAGCGGCTCGACTGGTGGGCGAAGCTGCGCGCCGAAAGGAACGGCGCCGGCGAGGGCTGAAATTCAATGCAGCGCTTGTGTTTTGCCGCCGCGCCCCGCTATGTGCCGCATTCGGCTGGGCGGAAGCGGGGCAGGTAGATCCGGGCGTGGGCACAATGCAGACCACTCTCATCGTTTTTGTTGGCGGCGGCATCGGCGCGGCTCTCCGGCATCTCGTCAACAATGTCTCGGCCCGGCTCGTAGGCACGGATTTTCCGTGGGGAACGCTTTCGATCAACGCCGTCGGCTCCTTTGCCATGGGGCTGCTGGCCGGTTGGCTGGCATTCCGGGCCGGGGAGGGGTGGACGCAAAACCTGCGGCTGTTCCTCACCACTGGAGTTTGCGGAGGGTTCACCACCTTTTCCGCCTTTTCGCTTGAAGCCGTTCTCCTGTGGGAGCGCGGCGCCATGGGTTCGGCTGCCATCTATGTCGCGGCATCCGTGACCCTCGCCATCCTGGGGCTCGCCGCAGGGCTGGCGCTTGTAAGGACAATGTCATGAGAACGACCGGCAAGGGCCCCAGAGGCGGGTCTGCGAAGGGTGGACGGAACAGGCCCTCGGGTCCGGCGCGCGATCGCGCCAAGGGCGGACGGGGAACCGGGCCGCGCCCGTCGCGTCCGCGCGCCCCCGTGGAGCGCGAGCCAGCAGAAGAAGCAGTCGCTCCCAGGCGCAATACGCGGCCGGTGGACGAGCCGGCATCGCAGCGTCGTGCGCGCGGCGCCGAGCCGCTCGAGGCCGCACCGCGCCGTGCCGCACGCCCGGCCGCTGAGGGACGCGGCGAAGGCAAGCCGCCGAGACAGGCGGACAGGCCCGTGAGCCGCCCAAGGGTTGCGCGTCCCGGCCAGTCCGACCGCCCTCTCGGGAACACGCCTCCGCGCAGTGGTGGAGCACGTCCGGATTCAGGCCGTGCAGCTTCAAGCCGTACTGGCGCTGCCCCGCGCCGCGCTGCCGGGCCGATCCGCAGCTATGGCGAGCAGGTCGAGCCTGTCGAAGAGCCGGCCAGCACCGCGCTCGATACCGCGACCGCCGTCCAGACCGTGCAGGTGACGCCGGATGAGCATGGCATGCGGGTGGATCGCTTTCTGGAAGCGCGCTTCCCCACGCTGTCGTTCAGCCACATCCAGCGTGTCGTCCGCAAGGGTGAGTTGCGGGTCAACGGCAAGCGGGTGGAAACGAAGGATCGGCTCGAGGCGGGCCAGAGCGTGCGCATTCCGCCGCTCAAGATCGATACGCCCAAGCCCTCCATCAAGTCGCCCCAGGTCGAGGTCGAGAACCGCGCCTTCCTGAACTCGATCGTGCTCTACGAAGACGCCGACATGCTGGTGCTCGACAAGCCGATGGGCCTCGCCGTGCAGGGCGGTTCCGGCACGCGGCGGCACGTGGACGGCATGCTCACCGCGCTGACCGACAAGCACGGGCAGAAGCCGCGGCTGGTGCACAGGCTCGACAAGGACACCTCAGGCTGCCTCGTCATCGCCAAGACGCGCTTCGCCGCCGCCGCCCTGGCCAAGAGCTTCAGGTCCCGCGACACGCGAAAGACCTATTGGGCGCTCGTGGCCGGCGTGCCGCGCGTGAAGCAGGGGCGCGTATCGACCTACCTCGCCAAGGGCGAGGACGATGATGGCGATGCCAAGATGCAGGTCGCCAAGCACGGCGACGAGGGGGCGAGCCATGCCGTCACCTATTACGCCGTGGTCGAGACCGCGGCCCAGAAGCTCGCCTGGCTGTCGCTGAAGCCCGTCACGGGACGGACGCACCAGCTCCGCGCCCATACGGCGCATATCGGGCACCCCATCGTCGGCGACCCCAAATATTTCGATATCGAAAATTGGGAGCTGCCCGGCGGCATCCAGCAGAAGCTGCACCTGCTGGCCCGGCGGATCGTCATTCCGCATCCCCGCACGGGGCAGCCCGTCGATGTGACCGCGCCGCTTCCTCCGCACATGCAGCAATCGTGGAACCTGCTCGGCTTCGACGCCAAGCGATACGATCCCATCGAGGACGCGCCTGAAGATTAACCTGTCGCTTTGTGTGAAGGCGCCGGTGGACAAGTCCGTGCCGGCGCGCCACATGGGGTGGATGAAAGACGATATCATCACCGATTGGTTCGGCACGGGGGGGGCGGCTCCCGATCCGCGCCGTAGCGTGCGCATGGAAGCCAAGGCGCAGTTGCCGCGCCGCTTCTACAAGGAAGCCGGATTCGCACCGATCGAGGGCGGATTCGTGCTGACGCTCGACGGCCGCCCAGCCCGCACCCCGGCTAAATCCCCGCTCGCGACGCCGACCGAGGACGCCGCGGAGGCCCTGGCGGCAGAATGGGCGGCGCAGGGCGAGACGATCCAGCCCGGCAACATGCCGCTGACGAGGCTTGTCAACACGGCCCTGGACGGCGTTGCCCGCAACATGGCGGCGGTGGCGGACGAGGTTGGCCGGTACGCCGGTTCGGATCTGCTGTGCTACCGGGCGGGCGATCCGGCCCGCCTCGTCGCGCGCGAAGCCGAGATGTGGGATCCGGTGCTCGACTGGGCGCACGAGGCGTTCGGAGCGCGCTTTATTCTGGCCGAGGGTATCACGTTCGCACAGCAGCCGGAGGCCTCGGTCGCCGCTATCAGGGATGCAGTCGGCGCCATCGATAGTCCCTATGGCCTGGCCGCCCTTTCGACGATGACGTCGCTCACCGGATCGGTGCTCCTGGCGCTTGCGGTCGCTCATAAGCGCCTCACTGCGACCGAAGCGTGGGCCGCCGCGCATGTCGACGAGGATTTTCAAATGGAACTTTGGGGTTTCGACGACGAAGCCCTGGAGCGGCGGGCGCACCGCTGGGTCGAGATGGAGGCTGCGGCGCGACTGCTTGCCTCCGTTTCGGCTTGACTGGAGTCTTCCCTGCCGGGTGATTCCAGTCGCGCGCCCGGCGCAAATCAACCGTCCCGCCTCAAAGATCCCCTGCCTTGGAGAAAACCCATGGACCACCCCAAGATCCTCTACACCGCCCACGCTTCCGCCACCGGAGGCCGTGAAGGCCGCGCCGTATCCTCGGACGGCGTCATCGATCTCAAGCTGTCGGTTCCCAAGGAGATGGGCGGAGGGGGCGGTGCGGCGACCAATCCGGAGCAGCTTTTCGCCGCGGGCTACTCGGCGTGCTTCCTGGGGGCCGTAAAGGCCGTCGCACGCAAGGCAGGTGTCAAGGTGTCCGACGACGCCACCGTCGCCGCGGACGTTGGAATCGGCACGATCCCGACCGGTTTCGCTCTCAAGATCGATCTGACGGTCACACTACCGGGAATCGAGCGCGCCGTTGCACAGAAGCTCGTCGAAGACGCCCACATCGTCTGCCCCTATTCCAACGCGACCCGCAACAATGTCGCTGTGACTATCAAGGTGGCCTGAGCTTCTGGCATCCGGTCCGCTCGCGCCAGGCCTCAACCTTCCGTCGTAGTGTGCGGAGACCGGGCTGCATGTTAATCAGCGTGCAGTGCAGCGTCTCCGCCCGCCGGCGGACAGGGAAGGACGACCGATGAAGGACATCCTCGAACGGCTCGATCAGCGGCGTCAGGAAGCGCGGCTCGGCGGCGGTGAAGAAGCGGATCGCGGCGCAGCACGCGCGGGGCAAGCTCACGGCGCGCGAGCGGATCGAGCTTCTGATGGACCGCGGGTCCTTCGAGGAATTCGACATGTTCGTCCAGCATCGCTGCGACGATTTCGGGATGGAGAAGACGAAGGTGCCCGGCGACGGCGTCGTCACCGGGTGGGGCACGGTGAACGGCCGGACCGTCTTCGTGTTCGCCAAGGACTTCACGGTGTTCGGCGGCTCGCTGTCGGAGACCCACGCCGCGAAGATCACCAAGATCCAGGACATGGCGCTGAAGATGCGCGCCCCGATCATCGGCCTGTTCGATGCGGGCGGCGCTCGCATCCAGGAGGGCGTGGCGGCGCTCGGCGGCTATGGCGAGGTGTTCCGGCGCAACGTGGTCGCCTCGGGCGTCATTCCCGCAGATCTCGGTGATCATGGGACCCTGCGCCGGCGGCGACGTCTATTCGCCTGCCATGACGGACTTCATCTTCATGGTCCGCGACACCAGCTACATGTTCGTCACCGGACCCGACGTGGTGAAGACCGTCACCAACGAGACCGTCACGTCCGAGGAGCTTGGCGGGGCCAAGGTCCACACGTCCAAGTCCTCGGTCGCGGACGGGGCGTGGGACAACGATGTCGAGGCGCTGCTGCAGGTGCGCCGGCTCATCGATTTCCTGCCCGCCAACAACACGCAGGGCGTGCCCCATTGGCCGACCTTCGACGTGCCGGACCGCGTCGACGCCTCGCTCGACACGATCGTCCCGGATAACCCGAACAAGCCCTACGACATGAAGGAGCTGATCCGGAAAGTCGTCGACGAGGGCGATTTCTTCGAGATCCAGGAGAGCTACGCCAAGAACATCATCACCGGCCTTCGCCCGCATGGAGGGCCGCACGGTCGGCATTGTGGCGAACCAGCCGATGGTTCTGGCCGGCGTGCTGGACTCCGACGCCTCGCGCAAGGCGGCGCGGTTCGTCGGTTCTGCGACGCTTTCAACATCCCGATCGTGACCTTCGTCGATGTCCCGGGCTTCCTGCCGGGCACCGCGCAGGAATATGGCGGCCTCATCAAGCACGGCGCCAAGCTGCTGTTCGCCTACAGCCAGGCGACGGTGCCGCTGGTGACCATCATCACCCGCAAGGCCTTCGGTGGCGCGTACGACGTGATGGCGTCCAAGCACATCGGCGCGGATGTGAACTATGCCTGGCCCACCGCGCAGATCGCCGTCATGGGCGCCAAGGGCGCGGTGGAGATCATCTTCCGCGCCGACATGACGACCCCGAGAAGATCGCCGCGCGGACCAAGGAGTACGAGGAGCGCTTCCTCTCGCCCTTCGTCGCTGCGGAGCGCGGCTATATCGACGAGGTGATCATGCCGCATTCGACCCGCCGGCGCGTGGCGAAGGCCCTGGCCATGCTGGTCGAAAAGCAGCGCCGAGCAGCCCTGGAAGAAGCACGACAACCTGCCGCTCTGAGGCGGCGGCAAGCGGTCTGAGCAAGCTGTCCTGGGCCGCCAGGCTCAGGGCGGCAGCGTCCAGCCATCCGCGAAGCGCACCGTGCGCGAGATAGTTCGCGAGCCTGTGCGCGGAACTTCAGCATGTCGGCGTCCGGCGCGAGCGCGGCGCTGGGCGTCCCGGCTGCGCGGCGCGACGGGCGCCAGTTCGGGCCAGGGCGATTGTGCAGGAACGCATCCGCGATATTGGGTCGGCGAAACGGTCCGTCGCCGCGCCAGCCCGGCTCCCAGGGCTTCGGCCGGTTGACGAAGTGATGGACGATGGGATCGATCTCGTCTCCAGGTCGAGCAGCAGGAAATCGCCCATGAAGTTGTAGCGCGGCGAGAGCGGCGCGAACTGCCCCTGGATGACGGCGTTCAGCGCGCTCTGTTCGAGGAACGGACAGCGGTCGGAATTGGCCGCCAGGAACGTCGTGGCCGCGCCGGGCACGTCGAGCCTCTCCCATTCGTGCCGGTCGACCAGGGTCAGCCCGTTGTTGAAATAGGGCGTGTCCAGCGTGAGACCGAGACGGGCGCGATAGGTCCTGAACTCCGCCGTCAGCGGACCGTCCTCGAAATCCTTCAGGAAGATCATGTCCATCGCCGCTGCGAGCGGCAGGCCCCTCAGGTCGAGGTCCGCGAGCCGGGCCAGGCCGGGGCGCGTGACGAGCATGTCGGCGTCGATCGAGACATAGCGCTCATAACGGCTTGGCAGCACGCGGTGCAGCGCGAGACGCCGGTTCACCGCCGACGTGAAGTGCCCGCGCACGGGAAGACCCGCCGACGTGCTTGTCCCAGTCCACGATCTGCAGCGTGATGCGGTCGCGCAGCGGGGCGGCGAGGCGGTCGAACCCGTCCGCGACGTCCTGCTCGTTGCAGAGGATCAGGATCTCGAGCGCATCCGCATCCGGCTGCGCAGGATGCTGGCCGCCGTCAGGACGGCGGGGCGAAAGAAATTCGCGTCCGGCGTAAGGCAGATCGCGAGGGGCGCGGCCATCGAGGGGTCTCGTCCTGATTCAAGATGCGAAGCAGGACCATTCCCGATCGCCCGCGTCAATGCCCGGCGAGCCAGCTCCTGGCCAGGTCGACGTCGTTCTGCGTCAGGCCATGGCCGGTCGGGAGCACCTCGTGGGTCACTTTCGCGCCCGCCGCCGCCAGCAATCCCCGCAGATGCTGGGCATTCGCGCAGCGGAATGATGGGGTCCATGGCGCCATTGACCATCAGCACACGGCGTTCCCGCGATGGGTGCGGGTACGAAATCGTGCAAAGGCGTCATGGCGCGCAACAGCACGGCGCCGGCGAGCACCTGCGGCCTGCGCATCAGGATCGCGGCGGCGATGTTCGCGCCGTTCGAGTAGCCCACCGCGACCGGCGCGGCGATGCCGTATTCGGCGCTGGCCGAGGCGATGAAATCGGCGAGCTCGTCGGCCCTGCGCTTGACGTCCTCCTCGTCGAACACGCCTTCGGCGAGCCGGCGGAAGAAGCGCGGCATGGCGCCTTCCAGCACCTTGCCGCGAGGCGAGAGCAGGGCGCGAGCCGGGCGACAGCGCCTGCCCGAGGCCAAGCAGGTCGTTCTCGTCGCCGCCGGTGCCGTGAAGCAGGAGCAGCGGCGTCGCGCCGTCCACCGTGCCGGGGACGAAGCGGTGGATGAAGTCGGGGGAGATCGGCATGACATTGGTCCTCGGTGATGGGCCGAACCGCGCGGAGACCGCTGACGGCTTGGATGTCAGCGGCTCCGTTCGCGTCTAGTATCAGAGCGGTGGCAGCGCGGCCTCGATGCGCGCGCGGCTTGCCTCGTATTGCGGCGGCAGCATGAGGCGGCTGCCCAGGCTGTCCACGGGCTCGTCGATGGCGAAGCCCGGCTCGTCCGTCGCGATCTCGAACAGCACGCCGCCGGGCTCGCGGAAATAGACCGAGCGGAAATAGTTGCGGTCCTTCTGGGGCGTCGCGCCGATGCGCAATTCGCGCGACAAGCGCGTCCGCCATTTCGGCCTGCTCGGCGTCGGTGCGGGCGCGGAAGGCGACGTGATGAACCGAGCCCGCGCCCAGCCGACCCCGCCCACCGTCCGCCACGACCAGATCGACCGTCGAGCCCAGCCCGCCGGCGCCGGAAGTGAAGCGCCGTCGGCCATCTTCGGACGCCGAGTTCCCGGTAGCCGAAGATGCCGGTGAGGACGGCAGCCGTGCCGCCGTCTCGCTCACGCCCAGGGTCACGCCGCCGAAGCCGCGGATCGCGTGTCCGGCCGGAATGTCGCTGCCGGTCCAGGCGGGACGCGCTCGCGGCATCGGGCGATCTCAACCAGCGCGAACGCCATGCCGTCGGGATCGGCGAAGGTCAGGACCGGCGTGCCGAAGCGGGTCGCGTCCGCGACCGGAATCACGCCAATTCCGCGAGACGTGCGCGCCAGTAGCCGAGGGCTTCCGGCGGGCACCGCGAACGACGTCTCGTGCGTTTCCCCGCGACCCATCGCGGCCCGGCGCGGCGTTGGGCCAGGGGAAGAAGGTGAGGATCGTGCCGGGATTGCCGCCGCCGTCGCCGAAGTAGAGGTGCCACGTGCCGGGATCGTCGAAATTCACCGTCTTCTTCACGAGCCGAAGCCCGAGAAGGCCGGTGTGGAACGCGACGTTGCGGCGCGGGTCGCCCGCGATGGCGGTGACGTGATGAAGACCGGGACTGTTTGCTGATGTCGTGCTGGACATGGTCGCCTCGGATCGTTGGTGATGGCTGGCACGATGCCAGGCCGATCGGTTGGCCCCAAGGTGGCGCGCCGCCCGCTCCCGCTCAAGGATGGCAAGAGGCTGCTTGCAGGATCGCAAGGCCGGACATTGCGTGTCGTCAGTCTGGAAGCCTTGATCCTGCGCTGCGGATCATACGCGATACCGGCCTAGTGCCGCTCGGGGATTCAACTTCGAATAACCATTCATCGTCAGATGCGGTTTACCTGAACATCCGTTAAGAAAATCGCGTTAACTGGCCTGTCAGACGTATGGATCAATAGTTACTGCACGAAACGAAATTGAATCCACTTAAGTAATAGTGGGGAGATCGGGCAGATGAACACCAATCGCATCCAGAACATCGTCGTTCGAGCCATCGAGAAGCAGTGCGTTTCTTGTGACGATCTGCGCGATATGCAGAACGCGATAGAAGAAGGCGGCTTCATCAGCGAAGTCGAGGCTGCCGAACTGATCCGCGTCGAGCGGATGGTGCCGGTGCTTTGCGAAGCCTGGGGCGATTTCTTCGTGGAAACGCTGACCGCGCATCTTGTCTGGGAGCGCCGGCCGACCGGCACGATCCGCGCCGACGACGTGGTGTGGCTGATCGACCAGATCGAACAGCCCCGCGTGGCGCCCGCCGCCCATTTCGGTCCGCTGCTCGTTTCGCTGGTCCGCGAGGCCGAGCATGTGGACCAGCGCCTGCTGGCCATAGCGCTGGTGGAAAACCGCGTCGTCGAGCTGTCCGCCCGCACGATCCCGGCCAGCTTCAGCCGCGCTGCGTAAGCAAAGGTCAAGCCTTCTCGTGACGGCGGCGTCTTCTCCCATCGGGTGAGTGGACGCTGCACCGCACAAGCCGTAGAAAGTCCCTGACTTCCGCGCTCTCGAGCTTTGGTCAGGGCATGTTCGACAAAATCCTCATCGCCAATCGCGGCGAGATCGCCTGCCGCGTCATCAAGACCGCGCGGCGCATGGGCATCAAGACCGTCGCCGTCTACTCGGACGCCGACAGGGACGCGCTGCACGTGGAGATGGCCGACGAGGCCGTCCATATCGGCCCGCCGCCGGCCGCCCAGTCCTACCTGCTGATCGACAAGATCGTCGAGGCCTGCCTGCGCGACGGGCGCGCAGGCCGTGCATCCCGGCTACGGCTTCCTGTCCGAGCGCGCCGCCTTCCCGACGGCGCTGGCCAAGGCCGGGCATCGTCTTCATCGGCCCCAATCCGCGCGCCATCGAGGCGATGGGCGACAAGATCGAGTCGAAGAAGGCCGCCAACGCCGCCAAGGTCTCGACCGTGCCGGGCCATCTCGGCGTGATCGAGGACCCCGCCCACGCCGTCAGGATCGCCGACGAGATCGGCTATCCCGGTGATGATCAAGGCCTCCGCCGGCGGCGGCGGCAAGGGCATGCGCATCGCCTATTCGCCGGACGAGGTGGCCGAGGGCTTCGCACGGGCTCGAAGTCCGAGGCGGCGTCCTCGTTCGGCGACGACCGCGTCTTCATCGAGAAGTTCATCGTCGACCCCCGCCACATCGAGATCCAGGTGCTGGGCGACAAGCACGGCAACGTCATCTACCTCGGCGAGCGCGAGTGCTCGATCCAGCGGCGCAACCAGAAGGTCATCGAGGAGGCGCCGTCGCCGCTGCTCGACGAGGCCACCCGCCGCAAGATGGGCGAGCAGGCCGTCGCGCTGGCCAAGGCCGTGGGCTACGATTCGGCCGGCACGGTGGAGTTCGTCGCCGGCCAGGACCGCTCGTTCTTCTTCCTCGAGATGAACACGCGCCTGCAGGTGGAGCATCCGGTCACCGAGCTCATCACCGGCATCGACCTCGTCGAGCAGATGATCCGCGTCGCGGCCGGCGAGAAGCTGTCGATCACGCAGGACGACGTGAAGCTCGACGGCTGGGCGGTGGAGAGCCGCGTCTACGCCGAGGATCCGACGCGCGGCTTCCTGCCCTCCACGGGCCGGCTCGTCACCTACCGGCCGCCGGCCGAGGGCGTATGCCGACGGCATCACGGTGCGCAACGACACCGGCGTCTACGAAGGCGGCGAGATCTCGATCTACTACGATCCGATGATCGCCAAGCTCGTGACCCACGCGCCGACGCGCGATCGAGGCGATCGAGGCGCAGGCGCGCGCGCTCGACGCCTTCGCCATCGAGGGCATCCGCCACAACATCCCGTTCCTCTCGGCGCTGATGGCGCATGAGCGCTGGATCGCGGGCCGGCTCTCCACCGGCTTCATCGCCGAGGAGTTTCCGGACGGCTTCGAGCCCGCCGCGCCGGAGGGCGAGACGGCGCATCTGCTCGCGGCGGTCGCGGCCTCCATCGACGACAAGATGAACCGCCGCAAGCGCCGGATCTCCGGCCAGTTGCGCGCGGCGAAGCCGCTTCGCGTTCGAGACGGAGCGGGTTGTCGCGCTGGACGCGCCTGCATCTCGACGTCGCGGTCGAGCGCTCGGGCGAGGGCCTCGATCGTGCGGCTTCGGCCAGGGCCATTCGCACGAGGTCGCATTCGGCGTGGCTGCCGGGCAGCCGGTGTGGAACGGCACGGTCGACGGCGAACTGTCGCCGTGCAGGTCCGCCCGATCCTCAACGGCGTGGCGCTTGCGCATGGCGGCGTCGCCGCGAAGGCGCGGGTATTCACGCGGCGCGAGGCCGAGCTTGCCGCCCTGATGCCCGAGAAGGTGGCGGCCGACACCGGCAAGCAGCTGCTCTGCCCGATGCCGGGGCTCGTCAAGGCCATCCTCGTGAAGGAAGGCCAGGAGGTCAAGGCCGGCGAGATGCTCTGCATCGTCGAGGCCATGAAGATGGAAAACGTGCTGCGCGCCGAGCAAGGACGCCACGGTCATTTCCAAGCTGCTCGCCAAGGAAGGCGACAGCCTCGCCGTCGACGCGGTGATCATGGAATTCGCCTGAGCAAGCGAGGCCCGGGCTAGAGCCTGGGCTTTCCACCGCCTGTTGCATTCAGTACACGGCCGGATGAAGTCTGCTTCCCCACCCAACCGGAACGGGTGTCGTTGCGTTTACGCGTGCTGTGGCATGATCACTGCAGAGAGCGTTAAGACCATCATCAAGGACGTTTAAATGACGAATCGTTTCCCGGTCATCGCCCACGCCACCGCCGATGCGTTGTCGCGGCCGGCCGGCCTGTCCGACGAACAGATCGCCGAGGCCATGCGCGCCGCGATCCTCGCCAAGCTCACCTATTCCGTCGGCAAGAACGCCGTCGTCGCCAGCAAGCGCGACTGGTTCGTCGCCACCGCCCTGGCCGTGCGCGACCGCATCGTCGAGCGCTGGATGACCTCGACGCAGGCGACCTACGCCGCCGAGTCGCAAGCGGGTCTATTACCTCTCGCTCGAATTCCTGATCGGCCGGCTCCTGGCCGACGCGCTGACCCAGTTCGACCTGACGGAACCCGTCCGCAGCGCGCTGGAAAGCCTCGGCGTCGATCTGGAAGAGCTGCGCAAGATCGAGCCGGACGCCGCGCTCGGCAATGGCGGCCTCGGCCGCCTCGCCGCCTGCTTCATGGAGAGCATGGCGACGCTCTCCATCGCCGCCTATGGCTACGGCATCCGCTACGACCACGGCCTGTTCCGGCAGGTGATCAAGGATGGCTGGCAGCAGGAATATCCGGAAAACTGGCTGTCCTTCGGCAACCCGTGGGAGTTCGAGCGCCCGGAGGTCGCCTACGCGGTCGGCTTCGGCGGCACGGTCGAGGCCATGGAAGGCGAGGACGACACGGCGCCAGGTCTGGAAGCCGGCCGAAACCGTCGACGCGGTCGCCTACGACACGCCCGTTCCCGGCTGGCGCGGACGCCATGTGAACACGCTGCGGCTCTGGTCCGCGCGCGCGCCGCGACGCGCTGCGGCTCGATGCGTTCAACCAGGGCGACCATGTCGGCGCGCTGGCCGATGCGGGTGCGCTCGGAGTCGATCTCCAAGGTGCTCTACCCGAGCGACGCGACGCCCGCGGGCCAGGAACTGCGGCTGCGGCAGGAGTATTTCTTCGTCTCCGCCTCGCTGCAGGACCTCATCCGCCGCCACTAAGCAGCATAACGGCATCTCGCACGCTGCCCGACAAGGTCGCGATCCAGCTCAACGACACGCATCCCGGCCATCGCCGTCGCCGAGCTGATGCGCATCCTCGTCGACATGCACGGCATCGGCTGGGACGAGGCCTGGGAGATCACGACGGCCACGTTCTCCTACACCAACCACACGCTGCTGCCCGAGGCGCTGGAGAGCTGGCCGGTGCCGCTGATGGAGCGGCTGCTGCCGCGCCAGATGCAGATCATCTACCTGATCAACGCGCTGCATCTCGACCGCCTGCAGCGCAGCCGCTCGGCGGACGACGGCGCTGCTCTCGGCGATGTCGCTGATCGACGAGGGCCATGGCCGCCATGTGCGCATGGGGCACCTCGCCTTCATCGGCTCGCACAAGATCAACGGCGTCTCGGCGCTGCACACCGACCTGGTGAAGCAGCACCCTGTTCCACGACCTCGACCGCGCTCTATCCCGGCCGCATCGTCAACAAGACCAACGGCATCACCTTCCGCCGCTGGCTGTTCGAGGCCAATCCCGGCCTGACGAGCTGCTGGTCGATACCATCGGCCCGAGCGCGTCATGGACGATCCCGGCGAGCTCAACGAATTTCGCCAAGTTCGCCGACGACAGCTCCGTCAAGGAACGCTTCGCCGCGATCAGGCCGGCGAAGAAGCAGGAGCTCGCGCGCCTGATCGCGCGAACGGCGTGGGATACGCGGGTCGATCCGACGCGCTGTTCGACGTGCAGATCAAGCGCATCCACGAGTACAAGCGCCAGCTCCTGAACATCCTCGAGACGATCGCGCTCTACGACGCGATCCGCGCCCAGCCTTCGGGCAACTGGGTGCCGCGCGTGAAGATCTTCGCCGGCAAGGCGGCGGCGAGCTACCATCAGGCCAAGCTGATCATCAAGCTCATCAACGACGTCGGCGCGCTCGTCAACGGCGATCCCGACGGTGCGCGGCCTGCTCAAGGTCGTGTTCCTGCCGAACTACAATGTCAGCGCGGCCGAAGCGATCATCCCCGCCGCCGATCTCTCCGAGCAGATCTCGACGGCGGGCATGGAAGCGTCGGGCACCGGCAACATGAAGCTCGCGCTCAACGGCGCGCTGACGATCGGCACGCTCGACGGCGCCAATGTCGAGATCCTCGAGCATGTCGGGGCGGACAACATCTTCATCTTCGGTCTGACGACCGACGAGGTGGACGCCAGACGCCGCAAGGGCATCGACATGAGCGACGTCATCGCGGCCTCGCCCGCTCTTCAGCAGGTGCTCGAGCAGGTGGGGTCCGGCGTGTTCTCGCCCGGCGAGCCCGGCCGCTTCGAGGGTCTCGTCAACGCCGTCCGCCACCACGATCATTTCCTGGTCGCGGCCGATTTCGATGCCTACTATGCGACGCAGAGGGCGGTCGACGCACGGTGGAGCAATCCCGAGGCATGGTGGCGATCGGCTATCCTGAACACTGCCCGGATCGGCTGGTTCTCGTCCGACCGCACGATCGCGGAATATGCGCCAGGACATCTGGGACGTGCCGGTGCGCCCGGCCGGGTGAGGATGCCATGAGCGGCGGCGTGCAGGCGTCCAGGGACGACGTCGCCGCCATCGTCGCGGCCCGTCACGGCGACGCATTCGCCATTCTCGGCCCGCACGCGTCCCCTGATGGAACCGTGATCCGGGCATTCGTGCCCGGCGCGGAGACCGTCGCGGTCATCGACGGAGAGAAGGTGCTGGCGCATCTGGGGCTGATGCATCCGGACGGCTTCTTCGAAGGCGTCGTGCATGGCCGTAGCGGTCGCTTCCCCTACGTGCTGCAGGCCTCCAATACGGGCGGGACGTGGCGCTTCCGGGACCCCTACGCCTTCGGGCCGGTGCTGGGGCAGATCGACGATTACCTCCTGGTCGAGGGCACGCACCGAAGGCTCTACGAGCGGCTCGGCGCGCATCTCATCGAGCATGAGGGCGTGGCCGGCGTGCACTTCGCGGTGTGGGCGCCGCATGCGCAGCGCGTCTCGGTGGTCGCCGATTTCAACGCTTGGGACGGCCGCCGCCACCAGATGCGCAAGCGCGTCGACAGCGGCATCTGGGAGATCTTCGCGCCCGAGGTGGGCGAGGGCGCCGTCTACAAATACGAGATCGTCGGCGCTGACGGCACGCTGCTGCCGCTGAAGGCCGATCCGTTCGGGTTCGGCAGCGAGCTGCGGCCGTCGACCGCTTCGGTCGTGGCGCGGACCGACCGCTTCGCATGGACCGATCAAGGCTACCTCGATCGCCGCGGCGCGGTGGACGCCCGCCGCGCGCCGATGAGCGTCTACGAGGTCCATCTCGGATCCTGGCGGCGGGCAGAGGACGGCGGGTTCCTCAGCTATGAGGAATTGGCCGATACCCTGATCCCCTACGCCGCGGACATGGGCTTCACGCATCTCGAACTGCTGCCGGTGTCCGAGCACCCGCTGGACGCCTCCTGGGGCTACCAGCCGATCGGGCTGTTCGCACCGACGCGGCGCTTCGGCGATCCCGAGGGCTTCGCGCGGTTCATGGACCGGGCGCATGCCGCCGGGCTCGGCGTGATCCTCGATTGGGTGCCGGCGCACTTCCCCGTCGACGTTCACGGCCTCGCCCAGTTCGACGGCACCGCGCTCTACGAGCATGCCGACCCGCGCCGCGGCTTCCATCCCGACTGGCAGACCGCGATCTACGATTTCGGCCGCAAGGAGGTTTCGAACGTCCTCGCCGCGAACGCGCTCTACTGGCTCGACCGCTTCCACGCAGACGGACTTCGCGTCGATGCGGTGGCGTCCATGCTCTACCTCGATTACTCGCGCAAGGCGGGGGAATGGCTGCCCAACGCGGAGGGCGGCAACGAGAACCGCGAGGCCGTGGCGTTCCTCCAGAACGTCAACACGCTCGTCTATGGCGAGCACTCGGGCGTTGTGACGATCGCCGAGGAATCGACCGCGTGGCCCGGCGTGTCGCAGCCGGTGCATGCGGGTGGCCTCGGCTTCGGCTTCAAATGGAACATGGGCTGGATGCACGACACGCTCCAGTACATGTCCGAGGAGCCGGTGCATCGGCGCTGGCACCACGACAAGCTGACCTTCGGGATGCTTTACGCCTTCTCGGAGAACTTCGTGCTGCCGCTGTCCCACGACGAAGTCGTGCACGGCAAGGGCTCGATCCTGGGGAAGATGCCGGGCGACGAGTGGCAGCAATTTGCCAATACGCGCGCCTATTACGGCTTCATGTGGGGCCATCCCGGCAAGAAACTGCTCTTCATGGGGCAGGAGTTCGGGCAGCGGCGGGAGTGGAACTTCGAGCAGGGCCTCGACTGGCACCTCCTCTCGGACGCGAGGCACCGCGGTCTTCAACTGCTCTTGCGGGATCTCAACACAGCCTATCGCGAGCGGGCCGCGCTGCATGCCCGCGATTGCGAGGGGGAGGGGTTCCGCTGGGTCGTGGCTGATGATGCCGACCAGTCGGTCTATGTCTGGCTGCGCTTCGGCGGCGAGGGCGCCCGGCCGGTGGCCGTCGTGTGCAACTTCACGCCTGTTCCCCGCAGTGGCTACCGCATCGGCCTGCCCCATGCCGGCCGATGGCGGGAGATCCTCAATACTGACGCCTCGATCTATGGCGGGTCCGGCCTGGGAAATCTCGGCCAGGTTTTTGCTTCCGACGAACCGCTGCATGGATTGCCGGCGTCCGCCGCGCTCGTCCTGCCGCCCTTGGCGACCATCTATCTGGAGTACGACCCCGCCTGACCCTGTCGCCCAAAAGCGGCTCCATAAGCCGCGACGAGATCAAGAGAGGAACGCGCCGTGTCGACACCTTCTTCCTCCTCCAACATCCCGCATACGCCTCTGGCGCGGCATGCGATGGCCTATGTGCTGGCGGGCGGTCGCGGCAGCCGGCTGATGGAGCTCACCGACAAGCGCGCCAAGCCCGCCGTCTATTTCGGCGGCAAGTCGCGCATCATCGATTTCGCCCTGTCCAACGCGCTCAATTCGGGCATCCGCCGCATCGGCGTGGCCACGCAGTACAAGGCCCACAGCCTGATCCGGCACCTGCAGCGCGGCTGGAACTTCTTCCGCCCCGAGCGGAACGAAAGCTTCGATATCCTGCCCGCCAGCCAGCGCGTGTCCGAGGAGAAATGGTATCTCGGCACGGCGGATGCCGTGTACCAGAACATCGACATCATCGAGAGCTACGATCCGAAATACATCGTGCTGCTGGCCGGCGATCACATCTACAAGATGGATTTCGAGCAGATGCTGCAGCAGCATGTCGAGCAGAACGCCGACGTCACGGTGGGCTGCCTTGAGGTGCCCCGCGCCGAGGCGAGCGGCTTTGGCGTGATGCATATCGACGAGAGCGACCGGATCATCTCGTTCCTCGAAAAGCCCAAGGACCCGCCGCCGATGCCCGGCAAGCCCGAGATGGCGCTGGCCAGCATGGGCATCTATGTGTTCGAGACGAAGTTCCTCTTCGAGCAGCTCAACCGGGATGCTGAAGATCCGAACTCCTCGCGCGACTTCGGCAAGGACCTGATCCCCTACATCGTCAAGCACGGCAAGGCGGTGGCGCACCACTTCTCGAAGTCCTGCGTGCGGTCGAGCTCGGAAGCGCTGGCCTATTGGCGCGACGTGGGAACGGTGGACGCCTATTGGGAAGCCAATATCGACCTCACCGACGTGGTGCCCGACCTCGATCTCTACGACAGCAACTGGCCGATCTGGACGTTCGGCGAGATCACGCCGCCGGCCAAGTTCGTCCATGACGAGGACGGACGGCGCGGTTCGGCCGTGACCTCGCTGATCTCGGGCGGCTGCATCGTCTCGGGCGCGTCGCTGCGGCGCTCCCTGCTGTTCACGGGCGTGCGGATCAACTCGTTCTCCTCCGTGGAGAATGCGGTGGTGCTGCCTTACGTCGAGATCGGCCGCAACGTCTCGCTGAAGAACGTCGTGGTGGACCGGGGCGTCACGATCCCCGAGGGGCTTGTGGTGGGCGAGGACCCGATACTCGACGCAAAGCGCTTCCGCCGCACAGACAAGGGCATCTGCCTGATCACCCAGACGATGATCGACCGGCTCGATGCAGGCGCCGCCGTATGAGGCCTGTATCGGTCCTCTCCATCGCCTCGGAAGTCTATCCGCTGATCAAGACCGGCGGCCTTGCCGACGTCACCGGTGCGCTGCCTGGCGCGCTTGACGATGAGGAGGTGAGCCTCACCACGCTCGTGCCCGGCTACCCCGCCGTGATGAAGGCGCTGAAGGGCGGAAAGGCCGTCCATACCTATGCCGACCTGTTCGGCGGGCCGGCGCGGCTGCTGTCGGGCAAGTCGGCGGGGCTTGCGATGCTGGTGCTCGACGCCCCCCACCTCTACGACCGCAAGGGCAACCCCTATGTCGGGCCGGACGGGCAGGACTGGCCCGACAACGCCGAGCGCTTCGCCGCGCTGGCGCGGTGTGGCGCGGATATCGGCCTCGGCCTCACCAGACTGCCGGTTCCCGAAATCGTCCACGCCCATGACTGGCAGGCCGCCCTGGCGCCGGCCTATCTCCACTATGCCGACACGCCGCGTCCGGCGACGGTCATGACCGTCCACAATCTCGCTTTCCAGGGGCGGTTTCCCGCGGCGATGCTCGAGCCGCTCGGCTTTCCGCCCGCGGCTTTCGCCTATGACGGCATCGAATATTACGGCGGCATCGGCTTCCTGAAGGCCGGGCTGCAGCTCTGCGACCGGATCACCACGGTATCGCCGACCTACGCTCTGGAGATCCTGGGCACCGAGGCGGGGATGGGGCTCGACGGCCTGCTGCGCGCGAGGGCAGGGGTCCTGCACGGGATCATCAACGGCATCGACACGCAGGTTTGGAATCCGGCCTCCGATCCCGACATTCCCGCCGCCTACGACCTGAAGCGCCTGAAAGGGCGCAAGGCCGCCAAGCGCGAGCTCCAGGAACGCCTGGGACTGCGGGCGGACCCCGATGCGCTCCTCTACGGCGTCGTCAGCCGCCTCTCCTGGCAGAAGGGGCTGGACCTGTTGCTCGACAGCCTTCCAGCGATGCTGGAGACCGGCGCGCAACTGGCCTTGCTGGGCAGCGGCGATCCGGCGCTGGAACGCGGCTTCGAGAATGCGATGTCGCTCTGGCACGGCCGGATCGGATGCCAGTTCGGCTATGACGAGGCGCTCGCCCATCTCATCCAGGCCGGCTCGGATGCGCTGCTGGTGCCCTCGCGCTTCGAGCCGTGCGGGCTGACGCAGCTCTGCGCCCTGCGATACGGCTCCGTGCCGGTTGTCGCCCGGGTGGGCGGGCTGGCCGACACCGTCATCGACGCCAATGAGATGGCTTTGGCGCGCGGCGTCGCGACCGGCGTGCAGTTCGCACCGGTGGACCGTCAAATGCTTGAAGCCGCCCTACGGCGCACGGCCGGGCTCTGGGCCGACAAGCCGGCGTGGAGCCGCATGCAGAAGAATGGAATGAGCGTCGACGTGTCGTGGACGGGCCCTGCCAAGCGCTACGCCAAACTCTACCGCGACCTGCTGGCCGAGCGCGCGTGAGCAGGGGCGCAGGCGGGTTGCCGACATGACGCGCATCTTGGACCAGAGCTTGCCGGATCAGGGCTTGGCCGGCGAGGGGCTGCCGGAGCCATTGGGCGTATCGCTCGCGGGCGACGGGGTGAACGTCGCGGTGCATTCGGTAAACGCCGAGCGCATCGAGCTGTGCCTGTTCGATGCAGCCGGGGTCGAGACCCGGCGCGTGAACCTTCCCTACCGCACCGGCGAGGTGTTTCACGCCCATGTGCCCGGCATCAGCGCGGGGCAGCGCTACGGGCTACGGGCCTTTGGCCCCTTCGAGCCCGAGCGCGGCCTGCGGTTCAATCCGTCGAAGCTGCTTGTCGACCCCTACGCGACGCTGATCGACCGGCCGTTCGACCTCCACCCCGCCATGTTCGGCTACCGGCAAGGCGATCCCTCCGCCGACCTGTCGCTGGACGGGCAGGACAGCGCGCCGTTCGTGCCCAAGGCGATCGTGGAAGCGCCCGCACGCTCCGGTCCAGGCCATCAGGCCGCGCGTGCCGTGGGATCGCACGCTCGTCTACGAGTTGCACGTGCGCGGCTTCTCGCAGCGCAACCCCGCCGTACCGCCGGAACTGCGCGGCACGTTTGCGGGGCTCGGCTGCGCGGCGTCGGTGGAGTATCTGGCGGCGCTGGGCGTCACCACCGTCGAGCTCATGCCTGTGGCGGCGTGGGTCAGCGAACGCCATCTGGTTCCGCTGGGGCTCTCGAATGCGTGGGGTTACAACCCCATCACGCTGCTCGCGCCCGACCCGAGGCTCGCCCCCGGCGGCTGGCCGGAGGTTCGCGCCGCCGTCGCGGCCCTGCAGGCGGCGGGGATCGAGGTGATCGTCGACGTCGTCCTCAACCACACCGGCGAGGGTGACGAGCTGGGGCCGACGCTGAGCCTGCGCGGCCTCGACAATTCCACCTATTACCGCCTGAGGCCGGACGAGCCGCGCCGCTATATCGACGACGCCGGCTGCGGCAATACGCTGGCGCTTGACCGGCCGCCTGTCCTGCGCCTCGCCATGGATGGATTGCGCGCCTGGGTGGACAGGGCCGGGATCGACGGCTTCCGCTTCGACCTCGCGACCACGATGGGCCGGCTTGCCGGAGGTTTCGACCCCGCCGCACCCCTGCTGTCGGCGATCTCGCAGGACCCCGTCTTGCGCGAGCTGAAACTTATCGCCGAACCGTGGGACATCGGCCCCGGCGGGTACCAGCCCGGTCATTTCCCGGCCGCCTGGGGAGAGTGGAACGATCGATACCGTGACGACGTCAGGCGCTTCTGGCGCGGCGATGGCGGCCTTGTCGGCGCGATGGCGACGCGCATCAGCGGCTCCGCTGACGTCTTCGGCGCAAAGCGCAGGCCCTCCCGCAGCGTCAACTTCATCGTCGCGCATGACGGCTTCACGCTGGCCGACCTGGTGTCCCACGCCCACAAGCACAACGAGGCGAACGGCGAGAACAACCGCGACGGGACGGACGCCAATCATTCCTGGAACAACGGTGTCGAGGGTCCGACCGACGACCCTGAAATAAACGCGGCGCGTCGCCGGGACCAGCGGGCGCTGCTCGCCACGCTCCTGCTGTCGCGCGGCACGCCAATGCTGGCCATGGGCGCGGAGTCCGGCCACAGCCAGGACGGCAACAACAATGCCTATGCCCAGGACAACGAAATCTCGTGGCTGAGTTGGGAGCGCGCTGAAAACTCGCTCGTCGCCTTCACGGCGAAGCTGGCCGGCCTGCGGGGGGATAACCCGGCGTTGAGGGAAGACCGTTTCCTGACTGGCCAGGCCCGTTTCCCGAGTGGCGAGAACGATGCGGCTGGTCTGCCCGATGTCGAATGGCGCAGGGCGGACGGACGGCCGATGGAGGAGGGCGACTGGCGCGCCGGTGAAGCCGGTACGCTGATCGCAGCGCTCTGCGCCGGTACGCCTGATGGAGGCGAGAACCGCGTCGTCGTCGTGTTCCATGCCGGCCGCGAGCCGCTGGCCGTGGTGCTGCCCTGGACGCGTCCGCGCCATGTTTGGCGGCTGGCGCTGGACAGCACGACCGACGAGCCTCTGGCGGACGATCTCTTCGACGGCGACGACACCCTGGCCGTGCCGCCGCGCAGCGTCGTGCTGCTGGTCGAGACGGAACAATCAGCAGGGCGCACCGGCAGCGAGGACAGGCGAACGGGCAAGGGCGTCACGTCCGCCATGCTCGACCGCGTGGCGCGCGCGGCGGGGATCGCGCCGGATTGGTGGGATGAGACCGGCGCCTATTACCCGGTGCCCGACGCCACGAAAGCCGCCTTGCTGGCCGGCATGGGCGTGGCCGTGACCGGTATGGCCGATGCCCGCGAGGCGCTGGAGCAATTCGCCGACGAGCGAGACCGCCGCGCCTTGCCCTGCGCCGTTCCGGCCTTCGAAAAAGAGGCGATCTCGCTGCAGGTCGGCGCGCGCGGACTCAGTGGCGCCGCGACCGTCGACGTCGTTGTCGAGCGCGCAGACTGGACCGGGGCCGGGCCGGAAGGCCGACCCGAACAGCCGCTCTCGTTTGCCGTTGAACTCACCACGCGCGAAATCCGCACGGGTTTGGACGGGCGGCCGGTCCGGGCCGCCAGCGTCCAGCTTCCACCCCTGCCTGCGGGGCGCTACGCAGTCTGGCTCGCGACCCATCCGGAAAAGGTCTGCCGGCTGACGGTCGCCCCCCGCCGTTGCTACCTCCCACCCTCGCTGGCGGGCGGCAGGCGCTTGTTCGGCGTCGCCGGCCATCTCTATTCGGTGCGGCGGGATGGCGACCAGGGCATCGGCGATTTTACGACGCTCGCGGAACTCGCCGAGCAGTCCGCCCGCACGGGAGCCGCGACGCTGGGCATCAACCCGCTCCACGCGCTCTTTGCGGGCGATCGCGAGCGCGCGAGCCCGTATCACCCCTCCGACCGCCGGTTTCTCGATCCCATCTATCTCGACATCGCCCTTTTGGGCGACGCCGCCAACGGCGTGCTTCGCCAGAATGCCGCTGGGATAGAGGCGCTGACGAAGCTTCGCGCCATCGACTACCCCGGCGTGTGGGCCATCAAGCGGGCTGCAATGGAACAGGCGTTCCTGGGCTTTGATGCCCTCGCCAAAGCGTCTCCCGGACACCCTGATATCGTGGCGTTCGACAGCTTCGTTGCCGAACGCGGGCAGGCCCTGCTGCGCTTTTGCCAGTTCCAGGCGATCGAGGAGGAACGCTCCGGTCCGTGGCACGAATGGCCGGCGGAGTTGCAGGATGCGAATTCACCCAGCCTGCAGGCGAACCTCCGGCCGGAGCGCGTGCGGTTCTTTGCCTTCCTGCAATGGCTATGCGATCGGCAGATCGGGCAGGCCGCTGCGCGGGGCCGTGAAGCGGGCCTGTCGCTGGGGCTCTACTGCGATCTTGCGGTCGGCGCTGCGCCCGATGGCGCGGAGATCTGGGCGGCGCGCGGCGATTTCGCGCGCGGCGTGTCCATCGGCGCTCCGCCGGATCTCTTCTCGCGCGAAGGCCAGGTCTGGACGCTGCCGCCGCCCAATCCGCTCGTTCAGGCGCGCACGGGCGGCGCCGCCTTCGGCGCGCTGCTCGCCGCCAATATGCGCCATGCCGGGGCGTTGCGCGTCGACCATGCGATGGGCCTGACGCGGCTGTTCTGGGTGCCCGACGGCGCACGCGGCAGCGAGGGCGCGTATGTCGCGGCGCCGATGGATCACCTGATGGCGCAACTGGCGCTGGAGAGCACGAGGGCGCGCGTCGCGGTCATCGGCGAAGACCTTGGCACCGTGCCGGACGGTTTTCGCGACCGGCTGGCCGCCGCCGACGTGCTCAGCTACCGCGTGCTCTGGTTCGAGCGGGAAGGCGCGGCCTTCAAGCCGCCGGCGCAATGGCCTGACAAGGCGGTGGCCTGCGTCTCGACGCACGATTTGCCGACGCTGGAAGGCTGGTGGCGTGGAGCCGACATCGTCGAGAAGCTGGCCCTCGGCCTCATGACCCCTGAATCGGCCGGCGAGGCGCGCGACCAGCGGCGGGCCGAAAAGCGGCTGCTCCTCTCGGTGCTGCAGGAACAGGGGCCGCTGGTCAGCGATGCCGGCTGGGACAGACACGGACCTCGACGCGCCACTCGCCACGGGCGTTCTGGCCGCGATCCACGCTTATGTCGCATCCGCGCCCTGTGCCCTGGTTCTCGCCCAGCTCGACGATCTCGCGGGCGAGACGGATGCCGTGAACCTGCCGGGCACGGATCGCGAGCGTCCAAACTGGCGGCGCAGGCTCGTGCCATCGGTCGACGCGATTCTGCGGAACGAGCCCGCACGCAGCATCATGGACGCACTGCGCATCGCCAGGCCCTAGGGAATCGATCGGGCTCTACCTTCGCCCGCCACCTGATTGTCACGCGGCTCGCGGCATGCGAGACCTCGGCCATGCCGCTTTATTTTGCCTATGGGTCCAATATGGACCGTGCCGCCATGGCCCTGCGCTGCCCGTCGTCGAAGCCGGTGGGCGTGGCGCGTTTGCCGCGGCACCGGTTCCTGATCACGGTCGACGGCTATGCGTCGGTGGTGCGCGATCCGCGCCGCGACGTGCTGGGCGTCGTCTGGGACCTCGCGCTTTCGGACATACCGCCGCTCGACCGCTACGAGAGCGTCTGGACCGGCCTGTACTCCAAGATCAGCCAGCCCGTCGTCCTGCCGGGCGGCGCCAAGCGCGCGCTCGTCTATATCGGCCGCACCGGCAAGCCGGGAAAGCCGAAGCCGGGATATCTGGAAGGCGTGCTGGCGGCGGCACGGGATTGGGGCCTGCCGCCCGGCTACCTGCACGAGATCGAGCATGGCGAGCCCGCTCCACGCAAGCCGGGAACCCCGCTGTTCAGGTCTCCGATGTAGCGACCGCCACGGTCGGGCCGAACACCGGCTCGAACGCGGCGCGCAACGCGACGTCGGCGTCGGCCATCGTGACCGGGAGGCCGAGATCGACGAGGCTCGTCACGCCATAGATCGGCGTGTCGATGCCGCAGGGCACGATGCCGGAGAAGTGGCCGAGATCCGGCTCAACGTTCAGGCTGATGCCGTGAAACGTGACCCAGCGGCGCACGCGGATCCCGATGGCCGCGATCTTGTCCTCCGCCATTTCCCCGGCGGGGCCGCCCGCCTTGTCGGGACGGCGCACCCAGACGCCGACTCGGTCCTCCCGCCTCTCGCCGCGGATATTGAACGCGCCGAGCGTTCCGATGATCCAGGCTTCCAGCGCGGCCACGAAGGCGCGCACATCGGCGTGGCGGCGCTTCAGGTCCAGCATGACGTAAGCCACGCGCTGCCCCGGCCCGTGATATGTGAACTGCCCTCCGCGCCCGGTCTCGAACACCGGGAAGCGCGGGTCGCGCAGATCGTCCGGCTTTGACGACGTGCCCGCCGTGTAGAGGGGAGGGTGCTCGACGAGCCAGATACGCTCGGCGGCATTTCCCTCCGAGATGGCCCCGACCCGGCGCTCCATTTCCGCGACGGCCTGGTCATAGGGGATCAGCCCCAGCGAGATCGCCCATTCGACAGGAGGAGATCCGGGCTGAGGCAGAAAGGACGCGCCGAGTTCGTCGCGTGAGTTCACGGGCCGTTAACCATGTTGGTGCTCAATCATTTCGTCGGCCCGCACTTGGTTGGCCTGCGAACCGCCAGCCGCACATCATCACCCCAGGAGCCACTTCTTGACAGGCCTCGACAATGTCGCCGTCGAAATCTCGATCGTCCTGGGGCGTTCCCGCATGCCGATCCACCAGCTCCTGCGCATGGGCCGCGGCGCGGTTATCGCCCTCGATTTGTCCGAGGACGATGAAGTCGAGATCCTCGCCAACAACCTTCCTATCGCGCGTGGACTGGTCGTGGTCAACGGGGCGGAGATCACCGTCGAGGTCAAGCAGCTTCTCCGCCGCCCCGATAGCGAGAGAGGGATACCGCCAGCGGTGGCATGAGGCTCATGCGCAAGGCACAGCCATCGCGCATCCGCCCTTGTGGAGCCCCCATCGATCTGTTACACGGAGCGCCGCTTCGCTTGGGTGACCACAGCGAAACGGGTATGCGGTCGTGGCGGAATTGGTAGACGCGCTAGCTTGAGGTGCTAGTAACTTAACCGTTGTGGAGGTTCGAGTCCTCTCGACCGCACCATCCTTTTCAGAGTTCTTGCGAACTCCAGACGGCGGCCCTGGTTGTAATGACCTCGGCCGCCGTTTTGTTTTTGGATGTCTTGAAGCGCTGCCGGCGGAATACTTAGGTACGGTGGCGGCGCGCCAGCGAAATCATCCGCTCCGTATCGCTGGACCAGCCGGGCGGTGCGGACACCGTATCCGTCGTCCCGCGCCCGGGCACGGTATGGGCGAGGCTGTAGCCGCCTGCAGAGAGCGCCGCCAGAAAACGCGGAAGCATGGCTGCCGTGCGCGCCTGGACATCGTGGAACAGGATGATTCCCTTCCGCGCCCGCTCCAGCCGGCCGAGCGTCAGCTCAAGCTCCTGCTCGGGGCTCATGGGCGACCAGTCGGACGCCCACAAATCGCAACCGAACACGCCGATCTCGCGCGCTGCCAGCCAGGCCAGCAGGGCAGGGGTGTCGGCAAACCCGGGAAACCGGAAAAACGGCGCGGCCGGCTCCCCCAGCACCTGGGCAATGGCGTCGAAGCCTGCGTCGATGTCGCGTCGTGCGGCGGCGTCGGAGATGTCGCGCAACGTCCAAGGATGGGACCATGTGTGGCAGGCGACGGTGTGGCCCTCGGCCCTGATCCTGCGGAGCAAGGCGGCATTGGCCACAGCATTGCGGCCGATCACGAAGAAGGTTGCCCGCGCGCCGTGGCAGGCCAGCGCGTCGAGAACCCGCGATGTCGGCCCCGGGATCGGCCCGTCGTCAAAGGTCAGTACGACCTCACGGTCGGCCAGCGCCAGGGTCTGCGGGTAGGATTTGAGTCCGACCCTGAGGCCATCGGCGGTCCCCACGGGCAGCACGCGCGAGGCGATGCGGGCGCCGCTGTCGCAGCCCGAGGCCAACGCCTCGAGCGGGGGCAGGACGGGAGCCAGGCCGCACGCCCCCAAGCCTCGCAGGATGAGGCGCCGACCGAATCGCGGAACTTGAAAACGATCCATGTATCGATGCTTAGCGGAACTTTGTTGACGTAGGATTTCCAGATTGCGCACGTCGCAGCGAATACATACAACCCCCTCACACCGGCAGCGCAGGACGGAGCGCAGGCATGCTCCTTGACGAGACCCCGAAAGCGGCCGAGCGCGTGCTTGCTTTTCGTGACAGCGAAGGCGACGTGAGCGCGGCCTTCGTGCTTTTGATCGCCAATGCGGTGGAGGCCGGTGATTCCGCCTCCCTGCGCGCGCTCGTCACCGATCTGCATGAGGCCGATCAGGGCGCGCTGCTCGAAGCGCTCGACGCGGACTTGCGGCCCCGGCTGATCGAACTGCTGGGCGACGTCTTCGACTTCGCGGCGCTGACGGAAGTCGACGATTCTGTCCGCGAGGAGATCCTTGAGGAACTCCCCGCCGAAACGGTGGCCGAGGGCGTCAAGGACCTCGACTCCGACGATGCCGTCTACATCCTCGAGGGCCTCGACAAGGAAGACCAGGACGAGATCCTGGACGCGCTGCCCGCCACGGACCGTGTCGCGCTCCAGAAGAGCCTGGACTACCCTGACAACTCGGCCGGCCGCCTGATGCAGACCGAGCTCATCGCCGTGCCGCCATTCTGGACCGTGGGGCAGGCGCTCGATCATCTTCGCGCCGCGCCGGAATTGCCGGAGTTGTTCTTCGAGGTCTTCGTCGTCGACCCCGGCCATCGCCTGCTCGGCCACCTCTTCCTTGACCGGCTGGTGCGCAGCCCGCGCGAGGCCACGGTCGAGACCCTGATGGCGTCGGACCGCCGCCGCGTCGGCGTGATGGACGATGTCGAGGAAGTCGCGCGGATCTTCCAGCGCTACAACCTCGTGTCGACGCCCGTGGTGGACGAGGCGGGGCGTCTCGTGGGCGTGATCACGATCGACGACATGGTCGACGTGCTGCAGGAAGAGGCCGACGACGAGATCAAGGCGCTGGGCGGCGTGCGCGCCGACGAAGAGCTCTCCGATACGGTGTTCTACACCGCGAGAAGCCGCTTCGTGTGGCTGTTCGTGAACCTGATCACGGCCTTCATCGCGTCTGCGGTGCTCGGGGTGTTCGAGGACAGCCTCCAGAAGATGGTGGCGCTGGCCGTGCTTGCGCCCATCGTGGCCAGCCAGGGCGGCAATGCCGCGACGCAGACCATGACCGTCGCCGTCCGCGCGCTGGCCATGCGCGAGCTGGGCCCCTCCAATGCATGGCGGGTCACCTCCCGCGAGGCGTTCGTGGGCGTGCTGAACGGGATCGGCTTCGGGCTGCTGACCGGCGTCGTCGCGAGCCTCTGGTTCCAGGACTGGAACCTCGGCATCGTCATCTGCCTCGCAATGGTGGTGAACCTGATCGCGGGCGCGCTGGGCGGAATTCTCATCCCCATGGCGCTGGAGCGCTACAAGGCCGACCCGGCGGTCTCGTCGGGCGTGTTCGTCACAACGGTGACGGATGTCGTTGGTTTCTTTTCGTTTCTTGGCATCGCGACCCTTTGGTTCGGGCTTCGCTGAAGCACAACCCGGCAAGACGCGCGATACAACCTTTCCGATTTCTTAAACTCTTTCGTACAATCCCTTGGAGGTCCCGCCATTGATGGTCCCCTTTGCCCATGGGTTCCCTGCTTCGAACTCTCCGCTCCGTCCGGGCGTTTGCGCCGGCTCAAGGCCCTTGCGCCGCTGCTGGCTGCCGTCCTGACAGGGGTCGTTGCCACGTCCTGCACGATGGCGCCGAACTATTATCCACGTAAGAGCGACAGCAAGCCTCACCCTGGCGTATCGAAGGCGCAGACCTACCCGATCCACGGCATCGACCTGTCGCGATATCAGGCGAGCATGGACTGGAACGCCGTACAAGAGGCGGGCACCAAGTTCGCGTTCATCAAGGCGACAGAGGGCGGCGACTATGTCGACCCGATGTTCGTGCAGAACTGGAACGGCGCAAAGGCGGCCGGCATCCCGCGCGGGGCCTACCACTTCGTCTATTGGTGCAGGCCGGCGGTGCAGCAGGCGCAATGGTTCGTCCAGCACATCCCGCAGGACGCAGATGCGCTGCCCCCGGTCCTCGACCTTGAGTGGAACGGCCATTCGCTGACCTGCCCCCGCAAGGTGCCGCGCGACCAGGCGCTGGCGATGATCAAGATCATGCTGGCGGAGCTGGAGCGCCACACGGGCAAGCGCCCGATCATCTACACCGACATCACCTTCCACGAGGAGATCCTGAAGGGCGAGTTCGAGGACTATCCCTTCTGGATCCGCAGCGTCGCGGCCGAACCGCAGGAGCGCTATACGGATCGCCGCTGGACGTTCTGGCAATGGACCACGACCGGCAAGGTGCCTGGCATCATTGGCCCGGTCGATCGCAACGTCTTCAACGGTACCGAGAAGCAATGGGCCGCCTGGCTGAAGAGGGCCCGCGTCATCAAGGGCGAGCCTGACGACGTCGAGGAAACCGCCTCCATCCGCTCATACCTGCCGTTCTAAACCGCCTCTCCCGGCATCGAACTGCGCGATGCGTGTGGAAGGGCTAATCGGCTTGCTTTGGTTTCATGTAGGCTGGAAGCACCTCTGAATAGGCTTCGCCCCAATCGGCCTTCCCCACATCCTCGCTGGGGGAAACAGGGGTGGACCGTGATAGCTCAAGCAGCGACATCTTGTGGACATGGCGCGAGCAGTTCGGATGAATTTCACTCACCTGAACTCGGACAAAAAGCTGGGCAGCTCGCATCGTGGCCAGCATCGGATGCTGGTCGTCTATGAACCCCGTGCCGTTTACGCGCAAACGCGCCGGCCGCTCGAAATCGATGAACAACAGGTCCAGTTTCCCTGTCTCAGCAATATTTCCTGCTGAGAGATAGAGGCCATTGCCTTCGAATATGGGGAAGGTGATCTCGTTTTCGCCCGTTACCTTCACAAAGCCACGCGGGCCGCCCTTGTACGAGCATTGGGGCCTGCCATCCGCGTCAACCGTGGCAAGGAAGAAGAACATCGCATTATCGACGAACGCCCTGTCAGCGTCTGTGAATTGCGTGCGGAAAGCTCGTTCGACGACTTTGTCTGCCAACCGCCGCGTTTCGAATCTGTCCTGAAGCGCCCGCATGGCATCGGTCAACACGTTCGCCACGTTGTTGTCCTCCCAAATCGCGAATTCCGTTCAGATCGTTATTGCGACGTTACTTGCACGTTCCTATCGCAAAGATTGTGATGCTGAACCTGACAACTGGCAAGATCAAACGCAGCAGTTTTAAAGCCAGCGGCGCACGCGGCTGGAATAGGACTTCCACTCGTCGGGGAAGCGAAGCCTGAGGTGTTCTTCCTCGCGAGTGATCGCGAGCCAGTTCACAGCCGCCACGGTCACCGGCAGGAGCAGCAGCAGCCAGCCCCAGCGCAGCCCCATGGCGAAGCCGAGCAACGCGACCGTGTTGCCGAGATAGATGGGATTGCGCGTGAAGCGGTAGGGCCCCGAGGTCACCAGCGCCGTACTTGTCGCGTTGGGCAGCACAGTGGTCTTGCTGGCGCGCAGCGTGAGGAACGCCCAGATATCGAGGGCGACGCCCGCGCCGAACACGGCAAGCCCGATCCCGCGGGGAAGGACCGCCAACGCACTATCCAGGGCTTCGAAGGCGTCGTAACGCTCGAGCAGCCACGCGATCAGCATCGCGCCCGAGTAAACCAGCGGCGGCCATGGTATCGTGTTGGGCTTTTCGCGGTAGGGCTGCGCCATTCTAAAATCTCTCTCCAGCGCGCTCTCGGGCTTCAAGTGGCTGTATCCGCGACGCCGGGGTCGGTTATGCTCGAACCCGGGAATAAGACAACAGGGAAACGCCAAGACCATGCTCTCGAACGCAGCGCGCGGTTTCAATTTCGATCTCGGCGAGACGGCGGACATGCTCCGCGAAAGCGTCGGCGGGTTTGCCCAGGCGGAGATTGCGCCCCGGGCCGAGGAGATCGATCGCACCAACACCTTCCCCAGGGACCTCTGGCCCAAGATGGGCGAGCTCGGCCTCCACGGGATCACAGTAGAGGAGGAGTATGGCGGCTCCGGCCTCGGCTATCTCGAGCATTGCATCGCAGTCGAGGAAGTATCGCGCGCGTCGGCATCGGTGGGACTGAGCTATGGGGCTCATTCCAATCTTTGCATCAACCAGATCCGGCGTAACGGGTCGGAGGCGCAGAAGCGCAAATACCTTCCCAGGCTGATCTCCGGCGAGCATGTCGGGGCGCTCGCGATGTCGGAGCCGGGCTCGGGCTCGGACGTCGTCTCCATGCGCACCCGCGCCGAGAAGAAGGGCGACCGCTACGTCCTCACCGGCAACAAGATGTGGATCACCAACGGCCCCGTGGCCGAGACGCTCGTAGTCTACGCCAAGACCGACCCCGATGCGGGCGCACGGGGCATTTCGGCTTTCCTGATCGAGAAGGGCATGAAGGGCTTCTCGACTGCGCAGAAGCTGGACAAGCTCGGAATGCGGGGCTCGGACACTTGCGAGCTTGTGTTCGAGGACTGCGAGGTGCCCGAGGAGAACGTGCTGGGGCAGGTGGGCAAGGGCGTCAATATCCTGATGTCCGGCCTCGATTACGAGCGCGTCGTGCTGGCGGCGGGGCCGCTGGGGATCATGCAGGCCGCGCTCGACGTGGTGCTGCCCTATGTCCACGAGCGCAAGCAGTTCGGCCAGCCCATCGGCACGTTCCAGCTCGTACAGGGCAAGATCGCCGATATGTACGTCATGATGAACGCCTGCAAAGCCTATGTCTACGCCGTCGCGAAAGCCTGCGACCGTGGCGAAACAACGCGCGAAGATGCTGCAGGTGCGATCCTCATCGCTGCGGAGAAAGCAACGCAGATCTCGCTCGATGCGATTCAACTGCTCGGCGGTAACGGATACATCAACGATTACCCCACCGGTCGGCTGCTCAGGGACGCCAAGCTCTACGAGATCGGCGCCGGCACCAGCGAGATCAGGCGCATGCTGATCGGGCGGGAGTTGTTTGGAAAGACGGGGTAAGCCCGGCCTCGCTGGCGAGGCTCTTTGATTGAATTGGCCGGCGAATCGGCATTCGAACACCGCGTCCTCGATATGGAGAACCGCCTTGATCACAATCTTCGGAAGAATGAGCTCGATCAACGTCCAAAAGGTCGTCTTTGCGGCCGAGGAACTGGGGCTCGCTTATGAGCGCAAGGAGGCGGGCGGGCAGTTCGGCGTGGTCAACACGCCCGAATACCGGGCCATGAATCCGAACGGACTAGTGCCGGTGCTCGACGACGATGGGCTGGTGCTGTGGGAAGTCCAACGCCATCGTGCGCTATCTTGCCGCACGCTACGGGCAGGACACGCTGTGGCCGCAGGAGCCGGGCCAGCGCGCGCTGTGCGACCGGTGGATGGACTGGCAGACGACGGCGCTCAACCCGGCGTTCGGGCCGGCGTTCATGAACCTCGTCCGCACGCCGCCGGAAAAGCGCGACGCGGCGGCGGTCGAGGCTTCGCGGGCCAAGGCCGAAACGTTCCTCGGCATCCTCGACGCGCAGCTCGAGGGCAGGCCCTACATCGAGGCCGACCGCCTCACCATCGCCGACATCGCGGTCGGCCCCGCGGTGCATCGCTGGCTCAACATGCCCATCGCGCGGCAGAGCCGCCCGAATGTCGAGCGGTGGTATGCGAGCCTCTACGCTCGCCCGTCGGCCAAGGTCGCCATGCCGCTTCCTGTCACCTGAAGCGCGGGCGCGGTATAGCGGTCGTCACCGGCCGCCGCCGCGCCGGGCGTGGCCCCCATTGCGGCTTCGATTGCGTCCATGCTGGCGGCATCGATCTCCAGCAGTCCATAGCGCAGCCGCGCGCCCCAGCCGGGACCGGAGAGCGCGAAGCCCGGCAGCTCCAGCAGGGCGCGGACGGGCGCGGCGTGGCCCTGCGCCCATTCGACATTGCGGCGGAAGGGGTGGAAGCCCCCGCCCATGTCCACCTGGACGACGAGGTCGTCCGCGACGAGGCCGACCGCCGTGAAGGCCTGCAGCCTGTCGCTGCCGCCGAAGCGCTCGACTGGCGAGTAGTAGGCGACCCGGTCACCCGGCTTCAGCCGCCGCAACGGCCGCGGCCTTGCCGTGACAGACCTGCATGAAGCCGCCCGCCAGCCCGCGGCGGACATGGTCGGCGCTGGCGACGGCGATCCAGTTGCGGCTCATCATGCGTCCTCCCCCGCGGGAGCGAAGACACGCAGGCGGTGGCCGTCCGGATCGAGCGCGACGAAGCTGTGGCCGAAATCGAGCGTGGTCGGCGGCTGCGCGATGCGGATGCCACGGCCGCTCCACTCCGCGTAAGTGGCGCGGACGGCCGAATCGCTGGCGACGGTGAAGGCGATCTCGGCTCCGCCGCCGCCCGCCGACGGCGCCGGCTCCACGCCCGTGCGGGCCCATAGGCCGAGCATGAAGCCGCCGTCCAGGGCGAACATGGCGAAAGTGGGCGAGTTCTCGACCGGCGGCCTGCCCAGCAGCGCGGTGTAGAACGCGGCACTCTCGGCGGGGCTCTCGACATAGAGCAGGACGAAGCCGGGGCGGGGCAGATCGGCGGGGTTCGATGGGTTTGTCTGGTCGGGCATGGCGAGGCTTCCTTGCGTTGGAGGCATCACCGATAGCGCAGGCTGCTGTCAGTTTTTGTCAGTAGTCTGCGCGGTCACAATTGTTGCGGCACGCCTTCCTTCTCGCGCCAGGCTTTCAGCAGCGCGGCGCGGCGGCGCGGATAGCGGTCGGTGAGAATGTCGGCGGAGGCGATGCGGTCGGCGCGGAAATGCCGGAAGTCGTTGCGGGTCTCGCACCACGCGGCCAGCACGCGGGTCTGGTCGAAGAAGCCGATCGCGACCGGCCATATTGTGCGCTCCGAGCTGCGACCGTCGCCGTCGGTATAGGTGATGCGCAGCTTGCGTTCGGAGCGGATCGCCGATCTCAGGTGGGAGAGGTCGATGGCGGGAGGCTCGGCCTTGGGGCCGGGGCCGGCGAGAAGCCCGGCCGCCATCGCGGCGTCCCGCAGGTCTGCCGGAAGCACCGCCGCGATCTTCGCCGAGGCGTCGGCGGCGGCCCTGGCCAGGCCCGCATCGCCGCGCTGCACGACGAAGCGAAGGCCCAGCACGAGCGCCTCGATCTCCTCCTCGCCGAACATCAGCGGTGGCAGCATGAAGCCGGGGCGCAGCGCGTAGCCGATGCCGGCCTCGCCGTCGATCGGCGCGCCCTGTCCGGCCAGGGTGGCGATGTCGCGGTAGATGGTGCGGACAGAGACGCCGAGCTCCTGCGCCAGTGCGGCGGCCGTCACCGGCCGGCGATGCCGGCGCAGCGCTTGCAGCAGATCGAACAGGCGGGTCGAGCGGGACATCCGGCTTTATAGCCCGGGTGCGGTCCCGGGTCTTCAGCAGGGCGGGGCAATCATGCGAACGGGTTCAGCCGAACCCGCAACGCGATCCGCGCGTCAATCCTGGCGGGGCAGGCCGATGCGGTAGACGCCCTTGAAATTGTCGGGGTCGACGGGCTTGCCCTTGCGGTAGATGACCACGCGGCCCTCCTGGGCGAGGCGCACGGCGACGCGGCGGATCGGGCTCATCAGCGGACCCCAGCCGTCGGGATGCTTGCCGCCGAGGTGCGCGCGCGGCCTCGGACGGGCAGATCGTCTTGTCCTCGCCGCGAGCCGTCGTGAGGTCGAGGATGGTCGCCTCGAGCGACGGCCTCCTGCTGCGCGGGATTTGCGGCGGCGGCCGGGGCTTCGTCGGCCTGAAGGCCGGCGGCGGGGTGGGTTCGATATCGGTCATGTCAGCCGTTTGCGCCCGATCCGCCGCAAGGTCAAGCAGGCCGCCCCGTCCGACCACCTGCGGACGGCCGCGTCAGGCCGCATCCGGTCCAGGTCGGCGGCGACGGCGCTGCGCCCGTCGGAATGGAACTGCCGCATGGCCATCACGATCAGCACCGCCGCCGTCGTGACGATGAAGCACCAGGGCGAGACGAACCAGCCGAGATAGCCGAGCGCGAAGAAGAAGGCGCGCTGGCCGCGGTTGAAGTGGCGGCCCGCCGCGGTGGTCATCGCCGCGACGCCGCCGCACATGGCCTGCGCGCCTCGGCCGTGCTCGCGCTCCTCGACGGGCGGCGTCGCCGCCCAGCAGGATCGCGGCGTAGTTGAACAGCCGGTAGGACCACGCGAACTTGAAGAAGGCGTAGACGAAGATCACCGCCAGCCCGATCGCCTTCATCTCCCACAGCGCCGCGCGTGGTCGCGATGCCGAACGGCAGGTCGGAGAACACGCGCACGCACGTCCTCCGCCGCGCGCAGCAGCGCCAGCGCGCCGCCGACGGCGAACAGCGAGGTGGAGGCGAAGAAGGCCGTGCCGTTCTGCAGGCTGCGCCATGATCTGCGTGTCGATGATGCGGACCTCGCGGCGCAGCATCCGCTCCATCCACTGGTCGCGGTAGCCGTGCATGATCGTGTTGAGCGTGCGCTGCCGCAAGCGGCTCGATCTCCAGCACGAGCGGCGTAGCCGAGCCAGGCGGCGATGAAGAAGGCGAGGGCGCGAAGTCGAGGAGCGTGAGGGCGAACATGCGCGCGAGCATGCCGCGCCGCGGCTATGCCGGCGCAAGCCGCGCTCAGGTGCGCGGCGTTCGACCGCGCCGCGCGGACGCAGGCTAGATGCCGGCCAGGCCGGTGCCCGCCGGCATCGATGGAGGACGCTCATGGCCCAGACGATCACGCAGGGGATACAAGGCGCTGCTCGCGGAAGCGAACGCCGTGGTGGAGACCATTCCCGCCGCGGACGCCGATGACGCTGGCCGGGCAGAGACGACGTCGTGCTCGTGGACCTGCGCGATCCCCGCGAGCTCGAGCGCGAGGGCAGGATGCCCGGCGCGTTCCATTGCCCGCGCGGCATGCTGGAGTTCTGGATCGATCCCGAGAGCCCCTACCACAAGCCGGTCTTCGCGCAGGACAAGCGCTTCGTGTTCTTCTGCGCCGGCGGCTGGCGCTCCGCGCTGGCGCGCGCAAGACCGCGCAGGAGATGGGCCTGAAGCCCGTCGCCCATATCGGCGGCGGCTTCGGCGCCTGGAAGAAGGCGGGCGGCCCGGTCGAGGCGTGAGCCGCCAGAACCCGAGGCTGGGCAGAGGCACGTGGGGCTGCCGCCCCCGGCGCGACGGTGCGCATCGCCGCGCTCGGCCGTCGTGCCGACCGGCGCATCGTCGCCAGGTGACGACCGGGGTCGCGTCCTGGCCTCGACCGTCGATCCGCGCTGCCCGAGGCCCGCGCCAATGCCGAGGAGTGGCGCGGCGCTCGCCGGCGACCTGCGGCGCCAAGCGCGCCGAGGCCGCGCAGGGCGGCCCGCCAAGGCCCGCGAGCGCCATCTCGCGCGCGGCAAGCTGCTGCCGCGCGAGCGCGTGATGCGGCTGATCGATCCCGGCTCGCCGTTCCTGGAGATCGGCGCGCTCGCCGCCAACGGCATGTATGACGACGCCATCCACGGCGCCGGGCATGATCACCGGCATCGGCCGCGTCGAGGGGCCGCGAGGTGATGGTCGTCTGCAACGACTGCGACCATCAAGGGCGGCACCTACTACCCGATGACGGTGAAGAAGCACCTGCGGGCGCAGGAGATCGCGCGCGAGAACCGGCTGCCCTGCATCTATCTCGTCGATTCCGGCGGCGCCAACCTGCCGCACCAGACCGAGGTGTTCCCCGACCGCGAGCATTTCGGCCGCATCTTCTACAACCAGGCGACGCTGTCCGCCGCTCGGCATCCCGCAGATCGCGGTGGTGATGGGCTCGTGCACGGCGGGCGGCGCCTATGTGCCGGCCATGTCGGACGAGACCATCATCGTGCGCAAGCAGGGCACGATCTTCCTCGGCGGCCCGCCGCTGGTGAAGGCCGCGACCGGCGAGGTGGTGACGGCGGAGGATCTGGGCGGCGCCGACGTGCACGCCCGCATCTCCGGCGTCGCCGACCATCTACGCGCAGGACGACGCCCATGCGCTGGCGATCGCGCGGCGCATCGTCGCCAACCTCAACACGCGCAAGGCCGTCGGACATCGCGCTGGCCGAGCCGGAGGAGCCGCGTCTCGACGCCGCCGAACTCGAAGGCGCTCGTGCCGACCGACCTGAAGAAGCAGTACGACGTGCGCGAGGTCATCGCGCGGCTCGTCGACGGCTCGGAGTTCGACGAGTTCAAGGCGCTCTACGGCACGACGCTGGTCACCGGCTTCGCGCAGCTCTGGGGCATGCCGGTCGGCATCCTCGCCAACAACGGCATCCTGTTCTCGGAATGCGCGCTGAAGGGCGCGCATTTCATCGAGCTGTGCTGCCAGCGCCGCATTCCGCTGCTGTTCCTGCAGAACATCGCCGGCTTCATGGTGGGCCGCGCAGTACGAGGCCGGCGGCATCGCCAAGGACGGCGCGAAGCTGGTGACGGCGGTCGCCTGCGCCGCAGGTGCCGAAGATCACGGTCATCGTCGGCGGCTCGTTCGGCGCGGGCAATTACGGCATGTGCGGGCGCGCCTATGGGCCGCGCTTCCTGTTCACCTGGCCCAATGCGCGCATCTCGGTGATGGGCGGCGAGCAGGCGGCGAGCGTGCTCGCCACCGTGCGGCGCGACAACATCGAGGCCGAGGGCAAGACCTGGACGGCCGAGGACGAGGAGGCCTTCAAGGCGCCGATCCGCGCGCAGTACGAGGCGGAGGGCAACCCCTATTACGCCACCGCGCGGCTGTGGGACGACGGCATCATCCTGCCCTCCGAGACCCGCCGCGTGCTGGCCTCGCCTTCTCCGCCTGCCTCAACGCGCCGGTCGAGGAGACGCGCTTCGGCGTGTTCAGGATGTAGCTACTTCTTGCGCAGGAAGCCGAGCAGGGTGGTGGCGATGTCGAGCCCCATTGCGAGGTTGCGGCCCAGGCGGTCCGCGCCGCGCGCCACGGGCGTGAACAGGCCGGTGATGGCCTCCGCCTCCTCGGCCAGCATCGCCAGCGTGACCTCCTCGGTCTCACGCAGCATCTCGAGTTCGCTCGTGGCGGCATGGCGCAGGGCCAGGACGAGAACGATCGCGCCGATGAGGATCTGTGCGCCGGCCAGCATGCCCGCCGCTGCGGCTTCGCCGACGCGGGGCGCGAGCCAGAAGTACAGGGCGACATTGGCGAGCGCAATCCGGCCAGCAGGAACAGGGCCGCGACCGCGCCGAGCGCGATCTTCACGGCCATGACGCGCAGGAGCACCTGCCGACGCATCAGCATCACGCGCAGGTAGAGATGGGCGTTCCGCGACAGGCTGCTCACTGGCATTCTCCCCAGAGCATTTTCGAGCGAAGTGGATACCGGTTCGCATGAAGAAAATGCGTGAAATCAGAGATCTGGAGCATCCAGATCGGATGCTCTAGCGGCTCAGGAGCGAGCCGATGATCAGGCCCACCGCGAGCGCGCCGAGCACGGCGAGACGCGGATGGCGCGATATGTCCTCGTCTAGGTTGGCGAGTGCGTCCTCGGCCTTGGTCAGCATGGCTTCGAGATCGACACCCTCGAGCCCGGGCAGGACCGGCCCGGGCGGAACGGCTCCGGATGCGCCACCCTCGGACTGCCAGTACCTGCCACCCCCGGACATGCCAGCCTCGGACATGCCAGCCTCGGAGGTGGAACTCTTCGGCGAGGCGTCCCCGGACGGGCCGGCCTTGGGCGCGGCGGGCTTCCTGCGCTTGCGCACAACTTCGCCGCGCGCCGTTTCGATTTCGGCCCGAAGCTTCTGAATCTCGGTCTTGTCGACCACGCCACCCTCCGCTTGAGCCCGCAACGAGCAGTTGCAGCGGCTTGATCCTAACCGCATGCCGCTGGCTTGACCATGCGCCAGCATTAGGCCAAGCGTAAGCCATTAGGTCATGCGGCAAGCCTTGAAGAGCGATCCGGCCCGCCGCATAGTCAGCGCCCCGATCCGAGGAAGCTTCGACGCATGGCCCTGTTCTCCTCCGTCCTGATCGCCAATCGCGGCGAGATCGCCTGCCGCATCATCCGCACCGCGCGGCGGCTGGGCATGCGCACCATCGCGGTCTATTCGGATGCCGACGCGCGACGCGCTGTTCGTGCGCGCAGGCCGACGAGGCGCATCGCGATCGGCCCGGCCCCGGCGCGCGGAGAGCTATCTGGTCGGCGACGCGCATCATCGAGGTCGGCGAAGCAGGCCGGGCGCGGAGTGCATCCATCCCGGCTACGGCTTCCTCTCCGAGAACGCCGACTTCGCCGAGGCCTGCGCCGCGGCCGGCATCGTCTTCGTCGGCCCGCCGCCGACGGCGATCCGCGCCATGGGGCTGAAGGACGCCGCCAAGGCGCTGATGGAGAAGGCCGGCGTGCCGGTGGTGCCCGGCTATCACGGCGCGAAGCAGGAGCCGGCGTTCCTGCGCGAGCGCGCCGCGAACATCGGCTATCCGGTGCTGATCAAGGCGGTGGCCGGCGGCGGCGGCAAGGGCATGCGCCGGGTCGACCGGCGATCGATTTCGAGGAGGCGCTGCGACGGCGCGCAGCGCGAGGCGGCCAGCGCCTTCGGCGATGCGCGCGTGCTGATCGAGAAATACGTCACGCCGCCGCGCCACATCGAGATCCAGGTCTTCGCCGACGCGCCACGGCAACGCCATCCATCTCTTCGAGCGCGACTGCTCGCTGCAGCGCCGCCACCAGAAGGTGATCGAGGAGGCGCCGGCGCCGGGCATGACCGCCGAGGTGCGCGCGGCGATGGGCGAGGCCGCGGTCGAGGCCGCGCGGGCGGTCGGCTATGTCGGCGCCGGCACGGTCGAGTTCATCGCCGACGGCTCGCAGGGGCCTGACGGCCGGACGGCTTCTGCTTCATGGAGATGAACACGCGGCTGCAGGTCGAGCATCCGGTGACGGAGGCGATCACCGGGCTCGATCTCGTCGAATGGCAATTCCGCGTCGCGGCGGGCGAGCAGCTGCCGTTCGCGCAGGACGACCTCGCGATCGACGGCCATGCGGTCGAGGCGCGGCTCTATGCCGAGGATCCCGAGAGGGGCTTCCTGCCGTCGACCGGCACGCTCGTGGGCGCTGCAATTTCCCGCAGGGCGAGGGCCTGCGCATCGACACCGGCGTGACCGAGGGCGACGCGGTGACGCCGTTCTACGATCCGATGATCGCCAAGGTGATCGCGCATGCGCCGACGCGCGACGAGCGCGCTCGACCGGCTGGCCGACGGCGCTCGGCGAGACCATCGTGGCGGGGCCGCGCACCAATGTCGCCTTCCTCGCGGCGCTCTGCGAGGCGCGCCGGAGTTCCGCGCAGGGCGACTTCGACACCGGCTTCATCGACCGGCAACATGGAGGCGCTCGGCGCCGTCCCGCGCGGCCGATCGACGCGGGCGCGGTGCCGGCGGCGCCCTGGCGCTGGTGCGCGAGCGCGAGCGCCGCGGCGCGCAGTTCCGCCATCAGCGCGGGCGCGACGGCGCAAGGGGCCGTGGGACGTCGCCGACGGCTTCCAGATGTCCGGCCCGCGCCGGAGCGGACTTGGCGCTGGTGGTGGAGGGCGAGCGCGTCGACGCCATGCTCGGCTGGGACGAGGACGGCCCGTCGCTGGACATGATCGGCGACGAAGCCGCCCGGCGACGGCGAGCGGGAGTTCACGCTGGTGCAGGCCGAGGACGGCATGATCGCGCTGTCGGACGGGCGGCAGACGGCGGTGCGGCTCTTCGATCCGCTCTCCGTGTCGCTCGACGAGGCGCGACGGCGGCGGCGTCGTGAAGGCGCCCATGCACGGCAAGGTCGTGGCGGTGTTCGTGGTGGAGGGCGAGGCGGTGGAGAAGGGCCAGCGCATCGCCATCGTCGAGGCGATGAAGATGGAGCACGCGCTCGTCGCGCCGCGCGCCGGCATCGTGATGGAGGTCGCGGCCGAAGCCGGCCAGCAGGTGCCGGAGGGCGCCAAGCTCGTCGTCATCGGCGAGGAAGACTGATCCGGCGGAGAGGACCGAGCCTCCAAGGGCGCCGCCGGTCCAGTAGGCTCTTCTTGCCCTTTGCTAGGCCGCTACTTGCTGCATTCCCGTTCAGCGTGTGATGCTGCGGCGTTGCACCGGGATTTACGATGGTCGCAATCCCGCGTGAACACATCGACGGGGGATATCATGGCTACCTATATCTCGCTCGTGAACTGGACCGACCAGGGCATCAAGTCAGTCAAGGAATCGCCTGTCCGCCTGGATGGCGCCAAGGCGCTCGCCAAGAAATACGGATGTGAGCTCAAGCAATTCTTCATGACCATGGGCACGACCGACATGGTCGCGATCGTCGAGGCGCCGAACGACGAGGCCATGGCGCAATACGGGCTTGCCCTTGGCGCGTCCGGCGCGCTGCGCACGACCACGCTGAAGGCGTTCCCGGAGGACGCCTACCGAAAGATCATCGCAAATCTCTGACGCTGTCCCTCGTCCGGCGGCAATCCGGTGAAGGTCGCCAGGACAGGAACCAGCGTCGATCGAGAGACTGGAGCTGGACGGACCGTGCCGTCCGGCGCGAGCTTCAAGTCCGCGCGCGGGTGATCTCGTGTTCCTTCACCGCGCGCTCATGCTGCTCGGCCTTGTGCTTGATGCGGTAGGCGGGTTCCTGCCCCTCGGACGGCAGCAGCCGGATCACTTCGTAGCTGGAGGTGGCGGCCTTCGAAGCGAAGATGCTGGCGAACTCGACGGCGTCGCCGAGCTTGAATTGATGATTGGACATGGGAACCTCGGCAAGGGCGTGGGCAAGGGGCGGGGTGGACGGGCGGATACGCAGGCTGCGCCGCCTTTTAATCTGGATTGGAGTCGTGGTCAGGACCGGCGTCGTTTAATGGCGTGACGCCGCAGCGGCGGCGCTTTCAGGCTTGCGGGACTTCGTAGGCCCAGACGCGGAACGAGTTCAGGATGTGCGGGCCGAAGGAGTTGATGAGCGGAATGTCCGCCGCGTCACGGCCGCGCGCGACGACGATCCGGCCGATGCGCGGAATGTTGTTGCGCGGGTCGAAGGTCATCCAGCGCCCGTCGAGATAGACCTCGATCCAGGCGCTGAAGTCCATCGGATCGACGATCGGCACGCCGATGTCGCCGAGATAGCCGTTCACGTAGCGGGCCGGGATGTTCATGCACCGGCACAACGCGATGGCGAGGTGGGCGTAGTCGCGACACACGCCCACGCGCTCCTGATGGGCCTCGAAGGCGGTGCGCGTGGCGCGGGCGTTGTGGTAGCCGAACGTGATGTGCTTGTTGGCGTAGTTGCAGATTGCCTGGACGCGCGTCCAGCCCGGCGGGACGTGGCCGAACAGGTCCCACGCCGTCTGGCTGAGCTTGTCGGTTTCGCAATAGCGGCTGCCCATCAGATAGAGGAGGCATTCGTCCGGCAGTTCGGCGACGGGCCATTCCCGCGCGTCCGAAAGGTGGGGTCCACCTCGCCGCTGTCCTCGACAACGCCGTCGCTCCAGATCCGGAACTCGCCCGCGGGCGCCACGAACCGGCGACAGACGTTCCCGAACAGGTCGTGATAGGTCGACATCGGAATTTCGGGCGTGGTCAGGACCGTTTCCGGCGCCCTCAGGTCGCCGCGCCTGTCGTCATGCACGGTGAGCAGGCAGACCATGGGGGTCGGCTGCTGGCAGGCTACCGTGATGTCGAAGCCAAAGCGGATCAGCATGTGGCGGCCCGCATTGCCGCTTGATCATTGCCAAGCAGTGACCGAACGTATCCGTGATCGGTTTTCGACTTCAGGGGACAAATTTTTCTGAGCATAGGAAATGAATAACACAAAAATGAGCCTATTCGGGAAAAATTAATGGTGAGCTCTTGTGCAGCCTTGATTTGAGGACGTCACGATCATTCCTTTTCGAGAAGTTGACAGCATCAGGCCAATACGAAATTCCTCATCGCCGACTGCTGGTTGAAGCTGGTCCGCCAATGATTTTGAAGCAGAAAACTTTGGCTTCGAGCATCCCACGGCCAACCGCACGCGTCGCGGAGCGAGCCAAGTTTTGCACAGGCCCTCCGCCCAGCCATTGGCGTGCGGCGCCCGGCGCGGTAGAGCAGAGCCATGGCCCTACACATGCTCAAGCTTTGCGTCGGCTGCGATTCGATCGCGGACCTCGAAGGCTGGATTTCGGAATTGATGGCGCTCTGGCGCCGCCTCGGCAAGCCCGAGGAGCAGAGCCATACGACCCGCATGGTGCCCAAGCGCATCGCCGAGATCCTCGATGGCGGCTCGCTCTATTGGGTTATCAAGGGGCAGGTGGCCTGCCGGCAGCGCATCACCGATATCCGCCCGTTCACCGATGGGGAGGGCATCGGCCGCTGCCATCTCGTGCTCGAGCCGGTGGTGATCCCTGTGGAGCCGCGCCCGTGCCGGCCGTTCCAGGGCTGGCGCTACATGGACGAGAAGGCGGTGCCGCGCGACCTGGGCGCCGGCGGCGGAGACCTGCTCGCCATGCCCGAGGAACTGAGACGCGAACTGCGCCAGCTCGGCCTCATCTAGTGCGGCGTTTGGTCAGTTGCGCGAATGCGGCGTGAGCCGCCCTTGCGCACGAATGCGGCGTGAGCCGCCCTTGCCTCATTATGTCCCATTTTGAAGCGCTGTTAGAGTACTTGGGCGATTGGGGCAATTCGATTTGATGCGTGGATTTTGGATGATCACTCTTGCCGGGCCGGGTCTGGCCATGATGGGTGCGTTTGCACCCGGCGCCATGGCTCAGACGGCGGAGGCGCGCTGCGCAGTCACAGAGGTCGCGCCCGGAGTGAAGATGCGCGCCCAGAACTGCCCGATGTTCTACGCCCGCCCCGCCGGCCAAACCACGACGAACGAACTGCCATCGGCGGTGATGAATGCGCCGCCTCAGGCCAATTCGTTCCGCTTCGGCAATACGGAACTGCGCGTCCAGGGACGCGTGCGCGGAGAGATGGGCGTCCAGCGCTAGCATCGCAATCGGTGTGGTGCACGCCCTCGATGGCCGCCCTTCTGACGTCGTGATCGTCATGCCGATCTCCTGACCCAGATCTCCTGGGAATAGCTGCACGGGCCTGTCCGAACGGCCTCTGAATTGCAAAGCCATTGCAAAACCCCTGCGCCCCGCCAATGTATCGCTCTGATGGAGCGCTTCATGGGTTCGCGGGACAGGTCCGATCTGGTCGGCAAGGCGGAGACGGCGAAAGCCGGTAACGGCGATGTCGCGCGGCGTGACCCGGCCAACCGCATCGAGGCCTTCATCGCGGACGCCAAGGCGCTTGCGCCCGGCGTCGGCGGAACGCGAGGGCGGCTGGTGTTCGCGCTCGATGCGACCATGAGCCGGCAGCCGACATGGGATCTCGCCTGCGGGTTGCAGGCCCAGATGTTCGCCACGGCGGCCGCCATCGGCGGACTGGACGTGCAACTCGTCTATTTCCGCGGATTTTCGCGAATGCCGCGCCTCGCGTTTCGTGGCCGATGCGCGGGCGCTCACCTCGCTGATGACGCAGATCCGCTGCCAGGGCGGCCATACGCAGATCCGGCGCGTGCTCGAGCATGTCCGCAAGGAAGCGGGGCAGGGCAAGGTCGGCGCGCTGATCTATGTCGGCGACGCCATGGAGGAGAATCTCGACGAACTCTGCGGGATGGCCGGAGAGCTCGGCCTGCTCGGCGTGAAGGCGTTCATGTTCCACGAGGGCGGCGACCCGGTGGCCGAAAAGGCGTTCCGTGAGCTTGCCCGGCTGACCGGCGGAGCCTATGCCCGGTTCGATGCGTCCGCGCCGGGGCAGCTCGCGGGGCTGCTGCGCGCCGCCGCGACCTATGCGGCAGGCGGGCGTTCCGCGCTGCAGCGCCTCGCGGACGAGGAAGGCGGAGACGCGCGGCGTCTTCTCCAGCAGATGAAGTGAGGCTGAATGTGACGCTGATTCGCCGGCCTCGCCACCGTCATCCTGCTCTGGTGGCTGGTTAAGAGCTACACTCAAGATGAACCCGGCTTTCGCGGCGAAGAACATGCGCCGCGCCGGCGGCGTCGCGGCGCTGGGCGCGGCTGCGTTCCTCGCCTTTCGCGGGCGCATCGACATGGCCATCCCGCTCGGCGGGTTCGGAGCCTGGCTGCTGGGGATCCAGGGGCTTGTCGTTGCCCGGCTTCGGCAGCGCTACGACGACGCCCGGTGGCAAGTCGCGCGTGCGCTCGGCGATGCTGGAGATGATCCTCGACCACGACACCGGCGTCGCTGAACGGCCGGGTGCTGGCGGGGCCGTTCGAGGGTCGCGAGCTCGATAGCCTCGGTGACCAGGAACTCGCGCAGCTCGCGAGCCTGTGCGAGCAGGCCGACCCCGACGGATCAAGGCTGCTGGATGCTTATCTCGACCGCCGGTTTCCCGGCCGGCGTAAAACAGCACAGGGTGATGCGAACGCCGGGAATTGCCGCGCGGCGCGATCACCGGTCGCGATGTCCAAGCAGGAGGCCTACGATGTGCTTGGCCTTCAGCCGGGGGCTGACGAGGACGCGATCCGCAACGCCGCATCGCGCGCTGATGAAGAAACTGCATCCCGACCAAGGGGGGTCGACGTATCTCGCCACCCGGGTGAACCAGGCCAAGGATGTCCTCCTGAACCGGCATCGCTGAACTCCACACGCGTTCCGGCGGTCCTGAGGCCCCATTGGGCCCTGCGACCGGACAATACCTGCGAACAGCAGGCACGAAATTCCGCCGCGAAAACGCGGCGGAGATGATTTCAGTTCAACCGCCGCGAACGGCGAAGCAGGACAATCCGGTCCGCTTAAGGCTCTTGCAGGCGGACGCCGCCTTGCCTTCGTCGAAGCCGGAGAACCGGGCCCGGTAAAGCGTCGAGCCGCCCTTTGAGACTTTCTCGGTGAACGGATCGGCCTTGGCCAGAAACTGGCTCTTGGTCCTGGCGGTTTGAAGGATCTTCTTGGCCTTGGCCTCGTCGTCAGTCGCGCCGAGCTGGATGATCCAGCCCGATTGCGCCGACTTGGGCACGCGGGACATCTCGGCCTTGGGCACCGTCTTGGGCTCCGGGCGGGGTTCGACCTTGGCGACCTTGACGGCCTTGGGATCGGCGCGGCCGGTCCGCGTGTCATCGGGCTTGCGCGCCGACCACCCACTTCATTCCCGAGGATGAGGAAGGCGTCGTGGTCGCCGACCCGGAGGCAGGAACGACCGCGGGGCGGGCGCTCGCGACAGGCGCAATGGCCGCGACCTGCAGGACGGCAGGCTTGCCGGAGGCCGCCGGAGTCGTTGACGGCGCAGCCGCCACCGCGACGGGGGCGGCTGGCGCCACCGCTGCGATCGTCGGCCTGATGTCCGGCTTGGGAGCCATGCGGGTGGAAACGACCGCCGTTGTGACAGGGTTGTCGTCGTCGGCCGACGCAACAGAAGTGGCGGCCGAACCCTCGCCGACAACAGGGGCCGTGCGCGCGCCGGCATAGGCGCGCTCGATGTTGCTGTCGAGCAGGGCAGCCATCTGGTTGTCGCGCGACGCGGCGGAGCGGCCGCCCAGCACGACCGCGACGACATGCGCGGCCTTCCGTCTTCACCGAAGTGAGCAGGTTGAAGCCGGACATCCGGGTATAGCCCGTCTTGATGCCGTCCATGCCTTCCACCCGGCCGAGCAGCCGGTTGTGGTTGCGATGCGTCGCGCCGGCATAGCTGAAGGTGGGCGTGCGAGAAATAGGGGTAGTAGCGGGGGAAGCGGTCCTGGATCGCGCGGCCGAGCGTGACGAGATCGCGCGCCGTGGTGACCTGGTCCGGATCGGGCAGGCCGGACGCGTTCTTGTAGACCGTGCGGTTCATGCCAAGCTGGCGCGCCTTGCGGGTCATCATGTCGGCGAACGCGTCCTCGGACCCGCCGATGTTCTCGGCCACCGTCGCGGCGACGTCGTTGGCGGACTTGGTGACGAGCGCCTTGATGGCGTCCTCGACCTCGATGGTCTGCCCGGCGCGCAGCCCCAGCTTCGAGGGCGCCTGGACTGTGCGTGGGCGGCTGACGCGCAGCTCGCTGTCGAGGTTGAAGCGGCCCTTCTCCAGCTGTTCGAAGAGAAGATAGAGGGTCATCACCTTGGTGACGGACGCGGGATGGCGAAGCGCATCCTCGTTTTCGGCGTGCAGGACGCGGCCGGTCTTGGCGTCCACCACCATGGCCGCATAGGGAGGATTGTAGCCGCCTCCCTTAGAAATCTGACGCTTGCGCGCTTCGGCGGGGGAGGCCGCGAGCGTGACGATGACGGTGGCCGCAACAACGACCGACGCGAGCGCACCGAAGCGCGCGCCAACAGGACCTGCCATTTCTAAAACGTCCCCGAATACCCGGCCCGCCCGCATCTGCGCGGGTTGCCGCCGGGAAGGTGGGACGGGTCGTTCAACCCGCCTGTCGCATCCACGGCACAGCTTTAAAGCTATCGATTTGGGGTTACGGGGTGGTTAAAGGCTTGACGATCGAACGATTCCGATCAAATTTTGCCGCCGCCGCGTGGCGCTCAAGCTCATCAGCAAGGCCAGGTCGTTGAATTTACTGGCCTTTGCGGCACATCGGCTAGGTCGCGGAGCCATCCAAAGTCTTATGTTGCACTGCAACATTTTTCTTGACGCCGTTGTGCGCTGCACATATGAAGATGCCACAGGGTTCAGATGGTCGCTACGGCAGATCGGACCCGCTCGATGTAGCGGCCGCACGGGGCGGCCTCCACGAAAGGGTTGTACCATGGTACGCCAGTTCGAAGACTTCCAGAAGTTCGCCAAGGACAACGTCGACGTCGCCATGAAGAGCTTCGGCTCGACGCACAAGAGCGTCCAGGCGATCGCCACCGAGGCGGCCGACTACTCCAAGAAGGCTTTCGAGCAGACCTCGGCCGTCGCCGAGAAGCTCGCCGGCGCCAAGACCCTCGACAAGGCCGTCGAGATCCAGACCGAGTACCTCAAGTCCGCCTACGAGGGCTTCGTGGCTTACGCCTCCAAGGTCGGCGAGCTCTACACGAACCTCGCCAAGGACACGGTGAAGCCCTACGAGGACGATGTTCGCCAAGGCCCAGGCCGCCGCCAGCCAAGTAAGTGCGGTTAGGCGAAGCGAGAGGTCGCGGCGAGATATTCTCGCCGCAATCCCGCATCAGGTTTCGAAGGCCCGGCAATGCCGGGCCTTCTTTCGTTATGGGCTTCCCGGCCGGTCTCAGGACCCGAGGCGGGACAGCCGTTGGGGGTCGACCTGAGCCAGTTTCGTGGGCCAACAGGCAATGCGCCGTCTCCTGCCGGGGAGCGGTGCGGCGCGCACGGCAACGTGAGCCCGATGCGACCAAGACGCTCTCAGATCGCTCGATTGCGGTATGGCGAAGCGGTGCGCACGGTTATACATTGACGGAACCGGCAGCGCCGAAGCCTCGTTCTGGCTCTGACGCCTCCTCGACCTGGGACAGCCGTTCCTGCCATGGATCTGAAGCTGACGCCTCCCCGTATGATCGAGCGCGTGAAGCGGGCACTGGCCCGTGGCCGCGAGCTTGCGTCGGGGCTCGTCCTCGTCTCGGGTTGCTCCGCGCCACTCCCGCGCAGATGGCGGAGCGGCGGCGCGGCCCGGTCCGCCCGGGCGACAACGGCTCGGGCACGGCCGTCATCACGCAGACGCGGACGCGGACCAAGCGGCCGAACATGTACCGGGTGCTGCTGCTGAACGACGACTACACGCCGATGGAATTCGTGGTCCACGTGCTTGCAGCGGTTCTTCAACAAGGACGCGCGACGAAGCGACGCGCATCATGCTGCATGTCCACCAGCACGGCGTGGGCGAATGCGGCGTGTTCACCTACGAGGTCGCCGAGACGAAAGTGACGCAGGTGATGGACTTCGCGCGCAAGCACCAGCATCCTCTGCAGTGCGTCATGGAAAAGAAGTGAAAGGCTGAGCCCGATGCCGTCCTTCTCGCGCAATCTCGAACAGGCCCTCCACCAGGCGCTGGCGCTCGCCAACGAGCGCCACCACGAATACGCGACGCTCGAGCATCTGCTGCTCGCGCTGATCGACGACCAGGACGCGGCCGCCGTCATGCGCGCCTGCAACGTCGACCTCGACGCGCTGCGCCGCAACCTGACCGACTATGTCGACGCCGAGCTCGGCAACCTCGTCACCGACGGCGGCGACGACGCCAAGCCGACGGCCGGGCTTCCAGCGCGTGATCCAGCGCGCGGTGATCCACGTCCAGTCCTCCGGCCGCGAGGAGGTGACCGGCGCCAACGTGCTCGTCGCGATCTTCGCCGAGCGCGAGAGCCATGCCGCCTATTTCCTGCAGGAGCAGGACATGACGCGCTACGACGCGGTGAACTACATCTGCCACGGCATCGCCAAGCGGGCCGGCATGTCCGAGACCCGTTCGCCGCGCGGCGCCGAGGAGGAGCGCCACCGAGCGCCAACGCCGGCGAGGACGAGCCCGGCACGAAGAAGAAGGGCGAGGCGCTCGACGCCTATTGCGTCAACCTCAACAAGCAGGCCAGCGAGGGCCGCATCGATCCGCTGATCGGCCGCGAGCCCGAGGTGCAGCGCACGATCCAGGTGCTGTGCCGCCGGCAGAAGAACAACCCGCTGCTCGTGGGCGAGCCCGGCGTCGGCAAGACCGCCATCGCCGAGGGCCTGGCCCGCAAGATCGTCAACGGCGAGGTGCCGGAGGTGCTGGCCGACGCGACCGTCTTCGCGCTCGACATGGGCACGCTGCTCGCCGGCACCCGCTATCGCGGCGACTTCGAGGAGCGCCTCAAGCAGGTGATGAAGGAGATCGAGAACCACCCCAAGGCGATCCTGTTCATCGACGAGATCCACACCGTGATCGGTGCGGGCGCGACGTCGGGCGGCGCCATGGACGCCTCGAACCTGCTGAAGCCGGCGCTGGCGCAGGGCACGCTGCGCTGCATCGGCTCGACCACCTACAAGGAGTACCGCCAGTACTTCGAGAAGGACCGCGCGCTGGTGCGCCGCTTCCAGAAGATCGACGTCAACGAGCCGTCGGTGCCGGACGCGATCGAGATCCTGAAGGGCCTGAAGCCCTATTTCGAGGAGTTCCACAAGCTCCGCTACACCAACGACGCCATCAAGGCGGCGGTGGAGCTGTCGGCCCGCTACATCCACGACCGCAAGCTGCCGGACAAGGCGATCGACGTGATCGACGAGACCGGCGCGTCGCAGATGCTGCTGCCCGAGAGCAAGCGCAAGAAGACGATCGGCGTCAAGGAGATCGAGGCGACCATCGCCACGATGGCGCGCATCCCGCCCAAGACCGTCTCGAAGGACGACGCCGAGGTGCTGCGCGACCTCGACGAGACGCTGAAGCGCGTCGTCTACGGCCAGGACGCGGCCATCACGGCGCTGACCTCGGCGATCAAGCTGGCCCGCGCCGGCCTGCGCGATCCCGAGAAGCCGATCGGCAACTACCTGTTCGCCGGCCCCACCGGCGTCGGCAAGACCGAGGTGGCCCGCCAGCTCGCCGCCAGCGCTCGGCGTGGAGCTGATCCGCTTCGACATGTCGGAGTACATGGAGCGCCACACGGTCTCGCCGCCTGATCGGCGCGCCTCCCGGCTATGTCGGCTTCGACCAGGGCGGCCTGCTGACCGACGGCGTCGACCAGCATCCGCACTGCGTGCTGCTGCTCGACGAGATCGAGAAGGCCCATCCGGACCTCTTCAACATCCTCCTGCAGATCATGGACCACGGGAAGCTGACCGACCACAACGGCAAGCAGGTCGACTTCCGCAACGTCATCCTGATCATGACCACCAATGCCGGCGCGGCCGACCTCGCCAAGCCGGCCATCGGCTTCACGCGGATCAAGCGCGAAGGCGAGGACAACGAGGCGATCAACCGCCTGTTCGCGCCGGAATTCCGCAACCGCCTCGACGCGGTCATCTCCTTCGGCCAGCTGCCGCGCGAGGTCGTCTCCAAGGTGGTCGACAAGTTCGTGCTGCAGCTCGAGGCGCAGCTCGCCGACCGCAACGTCACGATCGAGCTCACCGACGAGGCGCGCGACTGGCTGGTCGAGAACGGCTACGACGAGACGATGGGCGCGCGGCCGATGGCCCGGCTCATCCAGTCGCACGATCAAGACGCCGCTGGCCGACGAGGTGCTGTTCGGCCGGCTCAAGGACGGCGGCGCGGTGCGCGTGATCGTCGTCGACGACGAGAACGGCAAGAAGGCGCTCGGCTTCGAGTTCCCGGAAGGGCCGGTCACGCCCAAGCCCGAGAAGGATGTCGCGGAAGCCAAGAAAGCGCGCGAGAAGCGCTCCGCGGCGGCCAAGAAGGCGGCCGCGACGCGCAAGGCCACCATCGCGAAGGCCCGCAAGGGCAAGCCCGGTGGCGGCGGCGGGCTGTCCGGGCCGGGCGGCGGCGGGCTCGGGGCAGGTCCCAGAGCGGCGACCCGCCGGAGGCAAGTCGCCGGCCGCCAAGGTTCCGGTTCGGACCGTACCGAAGGTGCCGCTCGTCCGGAGCTGATCGACTCCGGCGCATTTTCGTGCGACGCGGAGGTCGAGCGCATCGACGATGCGTAGTCGAACTTTGGACTGCCTGGTGCGGCGTGGCCGGATCGGGCGCTCTGACGCGTAGGGGCAGGCTTTGGCATCGTGGTTCGAAAAGCGGCGGCAGCGCCGCCGCCGTCGTGAGCGCATGGAAGAGATCATCGCCTGGATCGTCGTCCCGGCGCTGGCCTTTCTGGCGTGGTGGGGGTGGCTTCAGGTGCGCGACATGGTGAAGGCCACGCCGCTGCTGAGCATCATGTCCGGCAAGGACCAGACCCGCGCCGAACCGTGACGGGCGGAACACCGCGCCCGGATGAACAGACCGGCGGGGCATCTGTCGGCGATAGTTTGGCGTGGCAAGACTTTGGCTGGCAAGACCTTGGCGGGCAAGGCGTCGGCCGACGAGATCGAGGCCGGCGCTCCGCCCCATGGCGTGAACTGGTTCTGGCGCGGCGCGCTGCACGCCCTGTCCTTTCCCGCCTGGACCGTCTCCCTCGCGCTTGTCGGCGTCGGAAGCCTGGCGCGCGATGTCGGCCATCCCGTCAGCGCGGCGATGCTGTCCACGCTCCTGATCTGGGCGGGGCCGGCGCAGGTGCTGTTCTACGGCGGCATCGCTGCGGGCCTGGCCATGCCCGCCATCGCGGTCGCGATCTCGATCTCGTCGATCCGCTTCCTGCCGATGACGATGACCATCCTGCCGATGATCCGAAGGCCCGGCCACGGCCTGCTCCTGCAGGTCCTCGCGGCGCATTACATGGCCGTGACCGTGTGGAGCGAGAGTCTGCGCCGGCTGCCCTCCGTGCCGCGAGGCGGAGCGGATGTCGTATTTCCTCGGCTTCGGCAATGCCTGCCTCTGGCTCGCCACGCTGGCGACGGGCGCCGGCTATTACCTGATGGGCGCGGTGCCGCTGCCCTTCGCGGCGGGACTGCTGTTCCTCACGCCGATTTTCTTTACGGTTTCGGTAACGGCGGGCGCGCGGGGCGTGCCGGACTGGCTGGCCATCGTGCTCGGCTTTGCCCTTCAGCCGCTGGCGGTCCGCCTCGTGGGCGAGAGCGTCGACCTGCTGGTCGTGGGCCTTGTCGGCGGCACCGTCGCATTCACCGTCGGGCGGATGCGGGCGGCGAAGGCGAACCAGGCGAAGGCGATTCCTGAAATGGCAGATCCGGGGAAGGCAGACCCGGCGAAGGTAAACCCGAAATGAGCCTCGATCAGTCCACCTGGCCCTATCTCGCTATCATCCTGTTCGGCTTCCTGCCCACAGAAATCTGGCGGCTGGCCGCCGTCTTCCTGTCGCGCGGCATGAGCCCGAATTCGCCTGTCATCGATTGGGTCCGCTTCGTCGCGACCGCGCTGCTGGCGGCTGTCGTTGCCAAGCTGCTGGCCTCGCCCAGCGGCGCGCTCCTCGCCGCCCCCATCGCGGCCCGCTACGCCGCGGTCGCCGTAGGCCTCGGCGCGTTCCTGCTCGTCCGGCGATCCCTCATCGCGGGCGTCATCGCGGGGGAAAGCGTGCTGGTCGGGTCCGTCATGATCTGGGGGCCATAGATCGACCCCGCGTCGCGCCTGCGAGAACAGGCTATCCGGCTTACCTCGCCCAGAACTTCGCCCGGCCCAGAACCTTACCCAGCCAATGCCGCGCGGATCTTGTCGGCGTGGAGTTTCAGCACGTCGGGCTTTTCCATCGCGCCCGTATGGGGCCGCAGGGCGACGCCGTCCCAGCGGGGCAGCACGTGGACGTGGATGTGGAACACCACCTGTCCGCCGGCGCTCTCGTTGAACTGCTGGATGGTGAGGCCGTCGGCGTTCATCGCCGCCTTCACCGCCTTCGCGACCTTCTGGACACGACATGGCGAGGCGGGCGAGATCGTCGGGCTGCGACGTCGAGGATGTTGCGCGCAGGGCGCCTTGGGGATGACCAGCACGTGGCCGTCGGCCCGGGGCATGATGTCCATCAGCGCCAGCGTGTGCTCGTCCTCGTAGACCTTCTCGCAGGGCAATTCGCCGCGCAGGATCCTGGCGAACACGTTGGTGGGGTCGTAGGCGGTCATGGTCGGCGCTCCGGCGATGGGTCAGGCACGTCTGGCAAGCTGGCAGGTCTGCAAGCTGGCAGCGTCTCGCAAGCTGGCAGCGTCTCGCAAGCAGGCACGTCTCGCAAGCAGGCGCTGGCGCGTCAAGCGATCACTCCTGTTCCGGCCGCTCGCCCTTGCGGAACGGCACGTGCTCCATCAGTTCCTCCTGCGCGGCCTCCACATAGGCGCGTTCGCGCTTGAGGTAGTCGGCGACGGCACGGCGCAGCGCGGGGTCGGCGAGGTCGTGGGCGGAGTAGGTGGTGACGGGGCGGTAGCCGCGCGCCAGCTTGTGCTCGCCCTGCGCGCCCGCCTCGACGCGCTTCAGCCCGCGCGAGATGGCGAAGTCGATGGCCTGGTAGTAGCAGACCTCGAAATGCAGGAACGGATGGTCCTCCATGCAGCCCCAGTTGCGGCCGTAGAGCGTGTCGGACGCCGATGAAGTTGATGGCCCCGGCGATGTAGCTGCCCGCCGCGCCTGGCCATGATCAGCAGCATCTGGTCCGCCATGCGCTCGCCGACCAGCGAGAAGAAGGTGCGCGTGAGGTAGGGCCGGCCCCATTTGCGCGATCCGGTGTCCATGTAGAACGCGAAGAAGGCGTCCCAGTGCGCCTCGGTGATGTCCTTGCCGGTGACGTGCTCGACCGTGATGTCGTTCGCCAGCGCCTCGCGCCGCTCGCGCTTCATGGCCTTGCGCTTGCGCGAGGCCAGCGCGGCGAGGAAATCGTCGAAGCTGCCATAGCCCTCGTTGAACCAGTGGAACTGCTGGTCCGTGCGCTGCAGGAAGCCGCGCGCGCCCAGATACTCCCACTGCGCCTTGCGGCAGGAAGGTGGCGTGGATGGAGGATGCGCCCGCCTGGTTGCGCAGCGCCTTCAGCCCGGTCACGAGGGCCTCGCGTGCGTCGTCCGCCCTCGGACCGGGGCGCACGAGCAGCCGCCGCCCGGTTGCGGGCGTGAAGGGCACGCGACACCTGGAGCTTGGGGTAATAGCGCCCCGCCGGCGCGGGCATAGGCGTCCGCCCAGCCGTGGTCGAACACGTATTCGCCCTGCGAATGGCTCTTGAGATAGGCCGGCGCGCAGGCGAGCAGCTCGCCCTCGCTATCCTCCACCAGGACATGAGCGCCGGCCCAGCCCGTGCGCTTCGTCGCCGAGCCGGACTCCTCCAGCGCCGAGAGAAAGGCGTGCGAGATGAAGGGGTTGGCTGTGTCTTCCTGATCAATTGATTCAGTCGCTTCGCACTCTGATTCAAGCGCTTGCGACACTGATTCAAGCGGTTCCGATACTGATTCAAGCACGGGCACCGTGCCCCGCGCCGGTCCGGCTTCGCCGCCTTCGTTTCGCTCGTCCACAGGTGGGTTGGCGCAGGCGTCCCACGCCGCGGCCGGGACGGCGCTCAACGACGACGCCATTCGGAGCGTCAGGTCGGGGGAAAGCGATTTTGCCATGCGGGACAGGGACTCACGCGCGAATGCGCTCCCTAAGCTAAGGGCATCCCGCCGCTCTGCAAGCGCGGCAATGCCGCAAGGGGGCGTTGGTGTGATGGTCCAGGGCTGGGAGGGTTTTGAAGTCGTCGGAACCCCAGGGCGCGTCATCCCGGCCGGAGCGTAGCGGAGAGCTGGGATCTCACTCCGATCGGGGAGGCGAGAGATCCCGGGTCGGGGCCCGGGATGACGGAGAGATAGTACGGCGGGTGAGAAACGGACAAGGTTCCGCTGCGCTGCACCTTTCCGGGAACGTGCCGCAGGGCGACACTTTGGGGCGGACCGGGCCTAGGGTACGAACCCCTCGAAGACCATCTGGTCGGCATGGGTCGCGGCGAGGGCGCGCTGGTCGGGTGTGCGCACCGTCCAGCTCATCAGCGGCAGGCCCAGCGCGTTGCGGCAGAGGAAGGGCACGGCCGTGTTGAGGTCCTTGATCTGCCAGGAGATGAAATCCGGGCGCGACTGGGGATAGTGCAGCAGGTTGCGCAGGCTGTGGCAGCGCTCCGGCGTCAGCTTGGTCCACTCGCCGTCCTTATAGTCGTTCTCGCCGACGATGCCGCGCGGGTGGTCGGGCGCGAGCGTGTGCAGGGCGGCGACGATATCGGGGTCGAAGGATTTCAGGACGACGGGGCCGGGATAGGTCTTCACGATCTCGGCGGTGCGGCGGGCCAGGCGCAGGTCGCCGTCGAACGCGCTCTTGATCTCGCAGACCAGCGGCACCTGGCCCGCGAGCACGCCCAGGAACTCGGCGAGCGTGGGAACGCGGTCCACCGTGTCGCGCATCGTGAGCGCGGCCAGTTCGGCGGCGGTCTTGTCGACGACGCGGCCCGTGCCCTCCGTCAGGCGCTCGAGGTTCCAGTCGTGGAACACGACCGCCTCGAGATCGCGCGTGAGCTGCACGTCGCATTCGATCGCGAAGCCGTGCGCGATGGCTGCGCGCGCGGCGCCGATGGTGTTCTCGACGACGCCCGCCTTGCGGTCATGCAGTCCACGGTGCGCGATGGGCCGCGCGGTGAGCCAGGCAGGAGCCGCCACTTATTCCACCTCGAACATGGCTTCGACCTCGACGACCGCGTCCATCGGCAACTCGGCGACGCCGATGGTGGAGCGGGCGTGACGGCCCTTGTCGCCGAGCACGGCGACCATCAGGTCCGACGCGCCGTTCATCACGGCGGGCAGGGCGGCGTAGGTCGGCACGGTATTCATGAAACCGCCGAGCCGGACGCAGCGGGTGATCTTCTCGAGGCTGCCGACGGCGGCCTGGGCCTGGGCCAGCACGTTGATGGCGCACAGCCGCGCGGCGGCATAGCCGACCTCGGCCGAAACTTCCGCGCCGAGCTTGCCCTTGTGCTCGGGCGCAAGCTTGCCGTCCGCCCCCATGCAGAGCTGGCCCGAGATCACGAGCAGGTTGCCCGTGCGCACAGCCGGGACGTAATTGGCAACGGGAGCCACGGGCGTCGGCAGCGTGATGCCGAGTTCCTGCAGTTTGGCGGCGACGCTCATCGGAGATCCTCTGCTTGGAAGGGAATGCGGTTTTCGTTGTCGCCCATCAACGGAGCGCTCGCAAGCCCGGCATTGGGAAGCCCGGCAGTCGGAAGTCCTACGGTGGCAAGTCGCTCAGTCGCAAGTCCCTCAGTCGCAAGCGGGACTGTCGCAAGTACGACGCCCGATTGCCGCATTGATGCCGCGCTCCCCCGCGCATATCGTATCTGGAACCGGAGAACGCCATGATTAGCGATTTGCTGCGCACCGCCGCTGTTTCGTCCCTGCTGGCCGGCGCGGGTCTTGCGGCCGGCCTTGCACCCGCCTTCGCGGCCCAGAACATGCCGATGGCCGCGCACCGGGCCACCTACGATCTCGTGCTGGCGGAGGGCGCGGGGAAGGGCGGCGTCGAATCCGCGCGCGGCCGAATCGTGTTCGAGTTCAACGGCAGCGCCTGCGAGGGCTATACGCTGAACTTCCGGCAGGTCACGGAGCTCACCGGCGGCGACATCGGCACCAAGCTTTCCGACATGCGCTCATCGACGTTCGAGTCGGGCGACGGATCGAGCCTGCGCTTCAACACGGAATCGCGCACCCCGCCCGGCCCGGCGGAATTCACCGACGGCACCGCCGAGCGCGCCAACGGCAAGATCGTGGTCGACCTCCGCAAGCCCGAGCGCGCCAAGCTGGACCTGCCCGACGCGGTATTCCCCACCGCCCAGATGAAGATGCTGATCGACGCCGCGAAAGCCGGCAAGTCGACCCTCGAAACGCGCGTCTATGACGGCTCCGAGAAGGCCCGCAAGGCCTATGACACCTTCGCGGTCATCGGCAAGGCCGCCGACACCACGGCCGAGGTCGAGGAGCCGCTGCGCACCTCGGGCTGGGACAAGATGCCCCGCTGGCCGGTCTCGATCAGCTATTTCGAGGAAGGCGGCAACACCCAGCAGCCGGTCTATGTGATCTCGTTCGAACTGCTGGAGAACGGCGTGTCGCGCAAGCTGAAGCTCGACTACGGCGATTTCGGCCTGACCGGCGACCTGAAGCGGCTGGAAGTGCTCAATACGCCCGCCTGCGACAAGTAGGGCGCGACTGTCCGGCCGGGCCGACGATCGCCGAAGCTATCGCTTCTCGCGCTCCTGCCTCGCCTTGAAGACAAGCCCGCGCATGACGGCTTCCCCGCCGAACTTGTCGCGGAGCTTGTCGATGGCCCGCTCGCGGGTGACTTCGCGCGCGGCGGAGGTGTCGACGAGGTCGCCCCGGTCGGCTTCGTCGCCGGCCACGATCTCCGACGCGCCGATGCCGATCAGCCGGAAACGGGTGCCGTCCGCCTCCTTCAGCAGAAGCTCGCGGCCCGCCTCGAAGATGCGCAGCGCCAACTGCGTGGGCGGCATGGCGCGGGCGCGGGTCCGCGTCTTGAAGTCGGCGGTCTTGAGCTTCAGCGTCACGCCCCTGGCCGCGAACCCGGCCTTGCGCAAGCGGTGCGCGACCTTCTCGGACAGGCGCAGCAGAACGGGCATCAGCCGCTCGGGGTCGCCGATGTCCTCGTCGAATGTCGTCTCGGCGGAGATGCTCTTGGTGTCGCGCTCGGGCTGGACGGTCCGGCGGTCCTCGCCCCGCGCCAACCGCGCGAGCCGCAGGCCCTCTTCGCCATAGCGCCGGGCGAGATCCGACATGCCCAGCCGCTGCAGGTCCGACACGAGGCGCACGCCGTCGCGGGCGAGGCGCTCCTGCGTCACCTTGCCGACGCCGGGGAAGATGCCGACGGGCCTGGGACCGAGGAACGCCTCCACCTCCGCACGCCCGATGACCGCAAAGCCCCTGGGCTTGTCGAGGTCGGACGCGATCTTGGCCAGGAACTTGTTGTACGAGAGCCCGACGGAGACGCTGAGCCCAAGCTCCGCCTCCACCCGCCGCGAAAACCGCATCAGGGTAAGGGCAGGGCTGGCGTGGTGCAGGCGCTGGGTGCCGTTGAGGTCGAGGAACGCCTCGTCGATCGAGACCGGCTCCACCATCGGCGTCAGCTCGAACATGAGCTGGCGGACCTGCGCGGCCCACGGCGGAATATTTCTCGATGTTGGGCCTGATCACCACGGCGTCGGGACAGGCGGCCAGCGCCTTGAACATGGGCATCGCGGAGCGCACGCCATAGGTGCGGGCGATGTAGCAGGCGGTGGAGACCACGCCGCGCTTGCCGCCGCCGATGATGAGCGGCTTGTCAGCGAGCGTAGGATCGTCCCGCTTCTCGATAGCGGCGAAGAAGGCGTCGCAGTCGATATGGGCGATCGCGAGCGATTCGAGTTCCGGATGGTCGAGCAGGCGAGGGGAGCCGCACGCGCTGCATCGCCGGCCCGCGCGCGGCGCAGCCTGCGTCAGGCAATCCCGGCAGATCGGCGTCACCGTCCCAGGCGGCGTTCGGGGCTCGGGCATCGGCTCCCTCCAGCCGAGTTCGGTTGCGTGCCATGATCGTCGCATGATTCCCGGTGCGACGTTCATGTTTTTCCCCAGCCGGTCAGCCGTCGCGAAGGCCCATCGCATTGGGGCCGGCCAGCGCGTCCCGGGCCGAGAGAATCCGGGCAGGCGGCACGCCGGCATTGGTCGCGAAGGTGAGGAGCAGCGATTCGTCGGATGCGAGGTGGTCGAGCACCGCCACGAAGAACCCGGGAGACGACGCGGCCTCGCGCACGGTATCGGGCGTCAGGCCGGTCAGGTCGAGGAAGCGGCTGAGGCGCTCGGCGTCGGATGCGAGGAAGCCGAGGGCTTCGACGGCCAGTTCCTCGGCTCCGCCGCTACGGCGATCTTGCCGGATCATTTGCAACCTCGAGTAAGATTTGTGTTTCATCAACGTGTCGCTGTTATATCGATTGCCGCACGCGCCGACGAGCGTCCGGGAGCACGCGCCGCCGAGGCTCCGGGAGGTCCAGCGAGCCTTCAGGAACCACGCGACACCGCACGGGGAATAGCATGGCCAAGACGGTGCTGATCGTCGAAGACAACGAGCTCAACATGAAGCTCTTCAACGATCTGCTGGAAGCGCACGGCTATGCGACGCTGAAAACGTCCAGCGGCGTCGAAGCGCTTGAACTTGCGCGCCGGCATACCCCCGACCTGATTCTGATGGACATCCAGCTGCCGGAGGTCTCCGGCGAGGACGTCACGGAGTGGATGAAGAGCGATCCGGCGCTGCGCTCGATCCCCATCATCGCCATCACCGCCTTCGCCATGAAGGGAGACGAGGAGCGCATCCGCGGCAAGGGATGCGAAGCTTATCTCTCCAAGCCGATCTCGGTGGCGAAGTTCCTGGACACCGTTCGCAACTATCTCGGCGAGGGCTGAGCCTCGGGGCGGAAACGATTTCGAGTAGCAAGGGCGAAGTTTCGCCGTAGTTACTCGTATACCTTAACGTCAGGTAAACGGCTTCCATCGAGTTGGAGCGCTTGGCGCGGCTTTCGGGCTGCAGTAGTCTTTCCTCATGCAGATGTCGCTGACCGGCCGGTCCGGAGACGGCGCTGCTCCCAGATACCCTACGGATGCTCAGGTCCGCCGCATCTCCTGGGTCCCGTGGGGTTCGGCCGGCTCGGGAGTGGTCAGAGTGGCCTCCTCAGGCCGCTCCTGGCCGGCCACCCTCTTAGGTCCTGATAGCGAAAAAGCCGCCCACTGGGCGGCTTTTTCTGCATTCGAGGCGATCGCGGCTCTTGCTTTTCCCAAGGGAAAGACCAGCCGCCCACCGCGTGTCAGATCACTTGATCTTGGTTTCCTTGAACTCGACGTGCTTCTTGACGACAGGGTCGTACTTCTTGAGCGACAGCTTGTCGGTCATCGTGCGCGAGTTCTTCTTGGTCACGTAGAAATAGCCGGTGTCAGCGGTCGACAGCAGCTTGATCTTGATGGTGGTCGCCTTAGCCATGGCGGTGTTCCTTCGTGTCGAGCCGCCCGTGGCGACCGTTCGTCAACTGAAAATAAAGCGGGCCGGTCTTGGGACCGGCCTGCGTTGGCGCGCAACCTAGCCATCCCGGGTCGAATGTCAAGGCGGGAACGGGACAGCCCGCCCTCTCGACGACCGGTTTCAGAGTTCTTCGCGCTGGAAGCGTCCGCGCTTCTCGTAATAGAGGGGAACCGGCAACCAGGGCGCCATATTGCCGGCGATGCGCGCCAGCAGTTCCTCGATGACCACGCCTGTGATGGGTGCAAGTTCGAGCTTCAGCGCGTCCTTCGGCTCGACCCAGCAGAGTTCGACGAGTTCGGATTCGGGCCCTACGACCCCTTCGACCCTGGCCGCGATCGCCGAAGCGTCAACCGCAAAAAACCGTGTATCGAAGCGCTTGGGGCGGCCCGGCGGCGTGATGGCGCGGGCCACGAAATGCAATTGTTCGAGCTCGGGATAGACGCCGTGATGCGCGAAAGCGCCCCAGGGACCCTCGATGGCGATGTCGGGCGCACCGTGCTCGGCGGTGCCCAGGAGCAAGCCGGTCTCCTCGAACGTCTCGCGGATGGCGGCAAGGGCAAGGGCGCGCGCACGGGATGCCGTCGGCCGCTGGACGCGGGCCATCAGGCGCTCCTCGACCTTGGGATCCAGCGCGCCGGCCGCGACCATGCGGCGGTCCCATGCCTCGATGCGCCCGCCCGGAAAGACGAACTTGCCGGGCATGAACTTATGCCCCTCGTGCCTGCGCCCCATCAGCAGCTTGGGCGTTTTCCGGGTACGATCGATCAGGATCAGAGTCGCGGCGTCCTTGGGCGTCACAGTGGGCCAGAGCCGCTCACGAGGCGCGTTCGTCATTCTTGTCGCGAGATCGGTGCTCATCTGGGTTCCGTGACGGTTCGGCGGGCACGGGTCATGGCCGCGTCTCGCCGTGCGGGCGAAGCGCGGAGTGATCGTCTCCGTCCGGATGATGGTTGAAGCCGTGCATGCGGTTGGCCCATTGCAGGGCGACGATGACGCCTTTGACGGGCTGCAGCATCGCAAGCGACAGCGCCACGGTGAGCAGGGGCCACAGCACCACATGCATCCAGAGCGGCCATTCGTAATGCGTCTCAGCCGAGAGCATGCCGCCGACGACGATGTGGCCGACGACGAAGATCACGATGTAGGCAGGCAGATCGTCCGCCCTGTGGTGATGGAAATGCTCGCCGCAGACGTCGCAGTGAGGTGCAACCTTCAGGAAGCCCTTGAACAGCCGGCCTTCGCCGCAATGCGGGCATTTGCCTGCAAGGCCCCGGCGCACGGATAGCCAGCGGTCGCGTTGATCGTTCATCAGTGTGGACGTGCTCATCATGCTTGGCCTCCAGACGGTCGATCGGGCTTGCCTCGCCCCGATCCGCCGCCGCGTGCCCGTTTTCCATTGCCCGGTCTTGGTCCGTACGACTTCTTCTCGCCGATCCGGCCTCCGGGCCGGCTGACACTGGACCGCCGGCCGCGAGGCGTAGTGGCGCCTTCCGACAGGAGTTCGAACCGCAAGGCGCCCGCCAGCGGAACGGCCTCGACCAGACGCACGGTGGCGGGATCGCCTAGCCTGTGCGTCTCGCCCGTGCGGTCCCCGATCAGCGCGTGCTGGGATTCCTCGTAGCGGAAATAGTCCGCCCCGAGCGTGCCCGCCGGAATGAAGCCGTCGGCTCCCGTATCGTTCAGCCGCACGAAAAGGCCTGAGCGCGTAACGCCGGTGATCCTGCCCTCGAATTCCGCGCCGATGCGATCGGCCAGGAAGTGTGCAATCAGCCTGTCCACCGTCTCGCGCTCGGCGGCCATGGCGCGGCGTTCGGACGCGGAGATGCTCGCGGCGATCTCGGGCAGTTCGGGCAGCACGGCGTCCGGCAGACCGTCCTTGCCGAAGCCCATCGCGCGGATCAGGGCGCGGTGGACGATGAGGTCGGCGTAGCGGCGGATCGGCGAGGTGAAATGGGCGTAGCGGCGCAGATTGAGCCCGAAATGCCCGTAATTCTCGGCGGCGTATTCGGCCTGGGCCTGTGTCCGCAGCACGACCTCGTTGATCAGCGCCTGGCTGGGAAGCCCGCTGACGCGTTCCAGGATCCGATTGAAGAACTCGGGCCGCAACGCGCCCTGCGCGGTCAGCTTGATCCCGATCGAAGCCAGCACCTCGCCAAGTCCCCGCAGCTTCTCGAGGGAAGGCTCGTCATGGACCCGGTAGAGCAGGGGCGTGCGGCGATCCTCAAGCGTCTCCGCGGCGGCGACGTTGGCGAGGATCATGAACTCCTCGATCAGGCGATGGGCGTCGAGGCGTTCGGGCACGATGACCCGGTCGACTGTGCCGTCCTTCTTCAGCAGTATCTTGCGCTCGGGCAGGTCGAGATCGAGCGGACCCCTGATGTCGCGGGCCTTTCGGGAGCAGAAATACGCTGCCCAAAGCGGCTTCAGCACCGGCTCCAGCAAGGGAGCGGTAGTGTCGTCGGTGTGCCCGTCTATCGCAGCCTGGGCCTGGGCATAGGCCAGCTTGGCGCGCGAGCGCATCATCACGCGATGGAAGGTATGCCGCTTCTTGTGGCCGTCGGGCCCGAGCACCATGCGCACCGCGAGCGCCGGGCGATCCTCGTCGGGACGCAGCGAGCACAGATTGTTCGAGATGCGCTCGGGCAGCATCGGCACGACCCGGTCGGGGAAATAGACCGAGTTGCCGCGCTCCAGCGCGTCGCGATCGAGTGCGCTGCCGGGACGCACATAGGCCGCGACGTCGGCGATGGCGACCGTGACGACGTGGCCGCCTTCATTGGATGGATCATCGTCCGGCGCCGCATAGACCGCGTCGTCATGATCCTTCGCATCGGCGGGGTCGATCGTGATCAGCGGCAGATCGCGCCAGTCCTCGCGGTGGTCCATGGTGGCGGGCCGCGCGGCCTCGGCTTCCGCGACGGCGGCGGGCGAAAACTCCTGCGGAATGCCATGCGAGATGATGGCGACGAGGCTGATGGCCTTCTCGGTCTTCAGCGAGCCGAGGCGGTTGATCACCTTGCCCAGCGTCAGGCCGAAGCGCCCCTGCGACGCGAGCGAGACCGCCACGAGATCGCCGTCCTGGGCGCCATTTTCGTCGCCGATCGGGATCGGGACCTCTCGGCCCAGCGATTTCTTGTCGATCGGCGCGAGCCGCCCGCCGCCTCCGGGCAAGGCGCGGTAAACGCCGAAGACCTGGGCCTTCGACTTCGCCAGCACCTTGATGAGGCGGCCGTGATAACCGCCTTCGCGGTCGGGCTCGATCCGAAGCAGTACTCGGTCGCCGATGCCGGGCACGGCCATTCCCGGGCGCGGCTTGCGCGGAAAATGGACGGAGATCCGGGGCGGCTTGCCGAGGTCGTCCTCGTCCCACTCCGTCGGCTTGGCGACGAGATCGCCGTCCCGGTCGCGGGTCACGACATCGGCGAGCACGACGGGCGGCAGCGCACCGGCATTGGCCAGCGCCTTGCCCTTCCGGTCGACCGCGCCCTCGATCTGCATCTCCCGCAGAAGCCGCTTCAACGCGATGCGGCTATCGCCCTTGATGCCGAAATGGCGGGCAATCTCGCGCTTGCCGACGGGCGTGGGGTGCGTGCGGATGAACTCCTGCACCGCCTCCCGCGTAGGGAGACCAGAGCCGCCATTCATCTCGTGAGGCGTCTTGCGCTTGGCCACGCTCAGCGTCCGTTCCTGTGATCCATACGTCCCTTGTCGCACGCCGCGCATTTGCGATCCACCTCCTGCGCATGCAGGGCAGGTTCAACGCGCGGCGGGGCGGGATGTTCGAGCGGGAACGGCTCGGCACGGCTGCCGAGCCCCGGTCTACTCCGCGGCTTTGGGCTTTGCCTTCGCGGCAGGCTTCTTGGCCGGCGCCTTCTTCTTCGCGGGTGCCTTCTTGGCTGCCGCCTTGCCGGCAGTAGTTTTGCCTGCAGCGGGTTTGGCGGCTGCCTTGCGTGCCGCCGGCTTCTTCTTGCCGCCGCCCGCCGCCTCGCGCGCCGTCAACAATTCGACAGCCTGCGGGATCGTGATCGCGTCCGCCGAGATCGATTTCGGGATCGTGGCGTTGACGGAGCCGTGCTTCACGTAAGGACCAAAACGCCCGGCGTGCACGGTGATCGAACCGCCGGCCGGATGGTCGCCGAGCACTCGCCCGGCTACCGCGCCGGCGCGCTGGAATCCGCCGCCGCTCTCCTTGGTGATGATCAGGTCGATGGCGCGGTTGCCGCCGATCGCGAGGATATCGTCGTCCTTGCCGATATTCGCGTAGGTCTTGCCATGCTGCACGTAGGGGCCATAGCGGCCGATTCCGGCCAGGATCGGCTCGCCGCTTTCCGGGTGTTTCGCCACCTCGCGGGGGAGGGAGAGCAGGACCAGCGCCGTGTCGAGGTCGAGCGATTCCACTGGCATGCCCTTCGGAAGGCTCTGCCGCTTGGGCTTATCGCCCTCGCCAAGCTGGACATAGGGGCCGAAACGGCCATCGCGGACCGTGACGTCAAGGCCCGTGGCGGGATCCTTGCCGAGATTGCGCGGGCCGCCGCCTTCGCCTCCAACGCCGCTGGCCTCCGCATTGGCGCTGGCCGAGAGCTGGCGGGTGAACTTGCATTCCGGATAGTTCGAACAGCCGACGAACGCGCCGAAGCGGCTCAGCTTCAGCGAGAGCTGGCCATTGCCGCAGCTTGGGCAGGTGCGCGGGTCGCCGCCATCCGCCCTTTGCGGGAAGATGTGCGGACCCATGATCTCGTTGAGGCTGTCCAGCACCTCGCCGACGCGAAGATCCTTGGTTCCGTCCAGCGCGGCCGAGAAGTCCTTCCAGAAGCGCCGCAGCACTTCCTTCCAGTCGATCTCGCTATTGGAAACGCGGTCGAGATCCTCTTCGAGGGCGGCCGTGAAATCGTACTCGACGTAACGCGAGAAGAAGCTCTCGAGGAATGCCGTCACCAGCATTCCCTTGTCCTCAGCGTGGAGGCGCTTCTTCTCGATGCTCACATATTCGCGGTCCTTCAGCACCGCCAGCGTCGATGCGTAGGTGGAGGGACGGCCGATACCGAGCTCCTCCATGCGCTTGACAAGCGAGGCTTCCGAAAAGCGAGGTGGCGGTTCGGTGAAATGCTGGGTCGCGGCGATCTCGCGCTTCTCCAGCACGTCCCCCTGGTTCATGACGGGCAGCCGGCGGTTCTCCTCGTCGTCTCCCTCGTCGTCCTTGCCTTCCTGATAAAGGCGCAGGAAGCCGTCGAACTTCATGACCTGTCCCGTCGCCCGCATGTCGACACGGCGATATCTATGGCCGGGTCCGACATCGGCGGCGATTTCGGCGGTGGTGCGCTCGAGCTCGGCCAATTCCATCTGGCTGGCGAGCGTGCGGATCCAGATCAGCTCGTAGAGGCGTGCCTGCTCGGGCTCCAGATAGCGGGCGATGGTCTTGGGGAGGCGGCCCATATCCGTCGGGCGGATGGCCTCATGCGCTTCCTGCGCGTTCTTTTGCTTCGAGACGTATTTGCGCGGGACCGACGGAACGTATCTGTCGCCGTACTCGCGGCCGATGACGGCCCGCGCGGCCTGGATGGCCTCGGGCGCGAGATCGACACCGTCGGTTCGCATATAGGTGATGACGCCGACGGTCTCGCCGCCGACGTCCACGCCCTCATAAAGCCGCTGCGCCACCTGCATGGTGCGGGCCGGCGCCATGCCGAGCTTGCGGCTGGCCTCCTGCTGAAGCGTGGAGGTGGTGAATGGCGGGTAGGGGTTGCGGCGGGCCGGCTTGGCCTCTATCGATGCAACCGAGAACCGTGCTGCCTCCAGAGCCTGGCGGAATCCCTCGGCCTCGTCGGCGGTGCCCACGTCGAGCCGGCTGATCTTGGTTCCGTCCGCGCCAACCAGGCGCGCCTCGAAGGTCGCTCCGGCAGGAGTGGCCAGCGTGGCGAGCAGGTTCCAGTACTCGCGCGGAACGAAGGATTCGATTTCCCGTTCGCGGTCGCAGACCAGTCGCAGGGCGACGGACTGGACGCGGCCGGCGGATCGCGCGCCCGGCAGCTTGCGCCAAAGGACCGGCGAGAGGCGGAACCCGACGAGATAGTCCAGCGCGCGGCGGGCCAGATATGCGTCGACCAGCGCCTGATCGATCTGGCGCGGATGCGCCATCGCGTCCTGGACGGCGTCCTTCGTGATGGCATTGAAAGTGACGCGCTCGACGGGCACGTCCTTCAGCACCTTGCGGGCGCGCAGCGCCTCCAGGATGTGCCAGGAAATGGCCTCGCCTTCACGGTCGGGGTCGGTCGCGAGGATCAGGCCACCCGAGCCTTTTACCGCGCTGGCGATCTCGGACACGCGCTTGGATGCCTTGGGATCGATCTCCCAAAGCATGGAAAAATCCTGCTCCGGCTCGACCGAGCCGTCCTTGGCGGGCAGATCGCGGATGTGCCCGAACGAGGCGATCACCTCGTAGCCGGGCCCGAGATATTTATTGATGGTCTTGGCTTTCGCCGGAGACTCGACAACGACGACTTTCATTCTGAAACGATCCTCGGCGTGCAACGCCGGTCAGACAGGAAGGAAAAATAGCTTCGGAGGCCAGACCGCCCCTGCAGCGCAGCGCGGGAAAGTGTGTCAGGCGGCTCCCCGTGTCAAATGGAGGTCCGTTCGGCGGCGTCCAACCCCGCCGGGCTGGATTTGGTCAGCCTGCCTCGCCACCGGCAAGAACCATCACCGGCGTTGCAAGGCGTCGGCCTAGACAGCAAGTTTGATGCTGTCATATGGCAATGGTCAGTTTCGTGCATATTTGAGCGCGGGAAACTTTCTGCCAGGCAAGGACAACTTTTATGGACAGCACCGAATTTCGGCCCCTCAAGCCACTGGCCGCCATCATCTTCGGGTCGCGCTGGCTGCAGTTGCCGCTCTATCTCGGTCTGATCCTTGCCCAATGCGTCTATGTCTTCAAATTCTTGAAGGAGCTGTTCCACCTGGTTACGCAGGCGACGAGCTTCAGCGAGCAGCAGATCATGCTGATCGTTTTGGGGTTGATCGACGTCGTCATGATATCCAACCTGCTCGTCATGGTGATCGTCGGCGGCTACGAGACATTCGTGTCGCGCCTGCACCTCAAGGGGCATCCGGACCAGCCGGAATGGCTCAGCCACGTCAATGCCAGCGTCCTGAAGATCAAATTGGCGATGGCGATCATCGGTATTTCGTCCATCCACCTGCTTCGCACTTTCATCGAAGCCGGAAATCTGGGTTCGCCCGGCGCCTCATACACCGAAGCCGGCATCATGTGGCAGACCATCATCCATTCGGTGTTCATCGTCTCCGCGATCGGAATCGCTTATGTCGACCGCCTGGCGCTTGGCACGGTCGCATTGGGCAAACAGGAGCACTGAGGCTGCCGTGGCCCGCGGGCTCAGGGCCGCTTCGTCGGAGTTGTGCTGAGCCTGTGGTCAGCCCCGCCGCGCATCTTGTCGCGGCCGGATTTCGCGCTTACACCCGTCGTTCATGAGCACGCCCGAACCACGAGTCTTCCCGCATCGCCACTTGCTGGGGATCGAGGGCCTATCGGCGCGCGACATCGGAACGCTTCTCGATATGGCCGACGATGCGGTCGACGTGTCACGCCAGGTCGAGAAAAAGAAATCCACGCTCCGGGGGCGCACCCAGATCAACCTTTTCTTCGAGGCGTCCACACGCACCCAGGCGTCCTTCGAACTGGCCGGCAAGAGGCTGGGCGCCGACGTGATGAACATGTCGGTCGCCTCGTCGTCGATCAAAAAGGGCGAGACGCTCATCGACACCGCGATGACGCTCAACGCCATGCGGCCGGACCTGATCGTGGTGCGCCATCATGCCGCCGGTGCGGTCCACCTGCTGTCGCGCAAGGTGGACTGCTCTGTCATCAATGCCGGGGACGGGGCGCACGAGCACCCCACCCAGGCCCTTCTCGACGCCCTCACGATCCGCCGCAACAAGGGCACGATCCACGGCCTCGTGGTGGCGATCTGCGGCGACATCCTGCATTCGCGCGTGGCGCGCTCGAACATCATCCTGCTGAATGCCCTCGGTGCCGAGGTTCGTGCGATCGGACCGACGACGCTGCTGCCGCCCGGGCTCGATCGCATGGGCGTCGAGGTGTTCACCGACATGCGCAAGGGGCTCGACGGAGCTGACATCGTGATGATGCTGCGCCTGCAGCGCGAGCGGATGAACGGCTCATTCGTGCCATCGACGAAAGAGTACTTCCGCTATTTCGGCCTTGACGAGGAGAAGCTGTCATTCGCCCGGCCGGACGCTCTTGTGATGCATCCCGGGCCGATGAACCGGGGCGTGGAGATCGCGTCCGACATCGCCGACGGGGCGCAGTCCCTCATCCGCGAGCAGGTGGAGATGGGTGTCGCCGTGCGCATGGCGGTGCTCGAAGCCCTCGCCAGCCATCTGCCCAACCAGTGAGGCGCGATTCATGACCGTTCGCGACCTTGCGCCGCCTCTTCTCCTCGCCAACGCCCGCCTCATCGATCCTGCCACCGGCAAGGAAGAATTCGGCGATCTCTATGCCGAGGGCGGACTGATCAGGGATTTCGGCGCTTCGGTGCGCGGCTCAAGGCCGGATGGCGCGAAAGTTCTCGATTGCCGCGGCGAGGTTGTCGCGCCCGGCCTCATCGACATGAGGGCCTTCGTCGGCGAGCCTGGAGCGGAGCATCGCGAGACGCTGCACTCCGCCAGCATGGCCGCGGCGGCGGGCGGCGTGACCACCGTGATCTGCATGCCGGATACCACCCCGCCGGTGGATGACCCGGCCGTGGTCGACTATCTCATCCGCCGCGCGCGGGACACCGCCGTGGTTCGCATGATCCCCGCCGCTGCTCTGACCAAGGGTCTGCACGGCCAGGAGATGGCCGAGATCGGTCTGCTCACCGAGGCCGGCGCGGTGTTTCTCACCGACGGTGCCTTCTCGGTGACGAACGCGCAGGTGATGCGCCGGGCGCTGACCTATGCGCGCGATTTCGGCGCGTTGATCGTGCATCACTGCGAGGATCCCGATCTCGTCGGAGACGGCGTGATGAACGAAGGCGAGCTCTCGTCGCGCCTCGGCCTGCATGGCATTCCGCGCGAAGCCGAGACCCTGATGCTTGAGCGGGATCTGCGGCTCGTCCGGCTGACCGGCGGGCGCTATCACGCCGCGATGATCTCGTGCGCTGATTCAGTGTCGATCATCGCACGGGCAAAAGCCGACGGCCTCAACGTATCCTGCGGCGTCTCCATCAACTCGCTGACGCTGAATGAAAACGACATCGGCCCCTACCGCACCTTCTTGAAACTGTCCCCGCCGCTGAGGCACGAGGATGACCGGGTGGCTGTGGTCGAAGCGCTGTCCGACGGCCTCATCGACGTGATCGTGTCCGACCACAATCCGCAGGATGTCGAGACGAAACGGCAGACCTTTGCCGAGTTGGCCAATGGTGCGATCGGGCTCGAGACCATGCTCGCCGCTGGACTGCGGCTGGTTCACGGAGGCGAGATCGGTCTCGGCGCGCTGCTGCGGGCCATGTCAACGCGTCCTGCCGAGATCATGGGGCTGCCGCAGGGGCGGCTCGCCAAGGGTGCGCCGGCTGACCTGATCGTCTTCGATCCCGATGAGCCGTTCCTGCTTGAGCCCGCCGAACTTCATTCCCGTTCCAAGAACACGCCATTCGACGGAGCGCGTCTTCAGGGGCGGGTACACCTGACGGTGGTGGCGGGCAACATCGTCTACCAACGCGATTAAATACGGGCCTCTGCCTGAGCATTCTCGTGAAATGGAGCCGTTGACGGCAGTGACCGGTTGACGCGCGGCGCAGCACGGCACCACTCTGCCCGGCGTGCCCATCAACCCGGATCTCCAGATGCTCCTGATCCTTGCCCTCCTGTCCGGCTATCTCCTTGGGTCGATTCCATTCGGCCTGCTGATTACCCGGGTCGCCGGAACTGAGGACATCCGGACGATCGGCTCCGGCAATATCGGAGCGACCAACGTCCTGCGAACCGGCCGCAAGGGGCTCGCCGCCGCGACTTTGCTCTTTGACGCAATGAAGGGCGCCATCCCCGTGCTGTTCTTCGCCCAATGGGGCCCGCAGGCGGCGCTGGCCGCCGCGGCAGGCGCGTTTGTGGGACATGTCTTTCCGGTCTGGCTCAGCTTCAAGGGCGGGAAGGGCGTGGCAACCTTTCTCGGCACGCTGCTCGCCATAGCGTGGCCGGCGGGCCTCGCATTCGCTGTCATCTGGCTCGGCTGCGCCGCCCTGTTCCGCTACTCGTCGCTCTCGGCGCTCGTGGCAAGCGCCGCGAGCCCGCTTGTCCTGCTCGGGCTTGGGCGGGCAGATGCCGCACTCGTGTTCGCGGTGCTCACCATCCTGCTGTTCTGGAGGCATCGCAAGAATATCGAAAAATTGCGAGCGGGCACGGAAGGCAGGATCGGGGCGAAAGAGTGAGCCGATCCATGACCCCGGCTTCGTCCGGTGCGATTCTGCTGAGCGACGTCCAGCGTCTGCAATGGTTGCGTCTCATCCGCTGCGAGGGAATCGGCCCGCGCACTTTTCGGAGCATGGTGAACCATTTCGGTGGGGCAGGGGCGGCGCTGGAGGCGCTACCCGACCTCGCGCGCAGCCGTGGGCGCGGATCGATAAAGATGGCTTCGCTTGCGGATGCCGAGCGTGAAATGGAAGCGGCGCGGCGCAAGGGCGTGCGCTTTGTCGCTACCGGGGAAGGGGACTATCCCCGCAATCTTTCGGCGATAGACAGCGCGCCGCCGCTCATCGCTATCAGAGGCAATGCCAGGGCGCTCAATGCCCCGAGCGTGGCCATCGTCGGATCCAGGAATGCGTCTGCTGCCGGCCTGCAGATGGCGCAGCGGCTCGCACGCGAACTGGCGGAAGCAGGATTCGTGGTCGTCTCCGGCCTGGCGCGAGGGATCGACGCCGTCGCCCACAAGGCCTCGCTCGCGGCAGGCACCGTCGCCGTCCTTGGCGGCGGCCACGATCGGATCTATCCGGCGGAGCATGAAGGGCTGCTGGAAGCGATCCTGGAGAATGGCGCGGTCGTATCCGAAATGCCGATGGGATGGGTGCCTCGCGGCAGGGACTTCCCGAGACGCAATCGCATCGTCTCCGGCATGGCGTCCGGCGTGGTGTTGGTCGAGGCTGCGCGCCGCTCGGGTTCGCTGATCACCGCGCGTTTTGCGTTGGAGCAAGGGCGCGAAGTGCTGGCCGTGCCAGGCTCGCCACTCGACCCGCGTGCCGAAGGCACCAACGATCTGATCCGGCAAGGGGCAACCCTGGTCACATGCGCGCAAGACGTCCTGGAGGTTCTCCGTCCCCTGGTGGAACATGGTGGAACCGGACGGGGCGCGATGAGCGAAGGCGCTCCCGACACGGACCACGAACCGCTTTGGGACGATTACGACTTCTTGTCCGAGGCGTCCCAGCCCCCTGGGTCCTTGGCCGCCTCTAGCTCGATGTGGCGGACCGCCACCGACGAGGATTTTTGCGGCGCCTCGATCGAGAGCTCCACCGCAAGCGACCCAACAAGCGCGATAATCGGCCTGCTGGGCCCAACTCCGATCTCCGTGGATGAATTGGCACGAGCATCGTCATTCAACATACGGGTTGTCCAACTCGTCCTGTTCGAGTTGGAGCAGGCTGGCCGCCTGGAACGGCACGGCGCCGCACTCGTTTCGTTGCGACCCGTCTGCTAGCCGATATTCACCGCATCCGGTTATTCAGTGCGCGATTTCAGCGAGATCGATGCCGCTTCGATGCGGGCCATCTCAAGGAAATAGGCTAGTACGTCGAGACGTGAGGTGCGAGCCAGCGAGGCCATTTCGCCGCACATCTGCCCGACATAGCGCGAGACTTCCTCGACCGTTTGGGGAGCATCGGTGGTGGTGCGCGGTAACCGTTCGCTCGGGGACTTCGTCCGAGGCAATTCGACAAACTGCTTCGAGGTGAGGGTGGCAGCCATGGAAATCTCCTTGCTTTCTTCAAAATGAACGAATCAAAATCAACAACCGCAGGTTTCATAAACGATAGCTGGTAATTCAATATTGCACAGTAGTTAACGGTCGGAAAAGTTACCGGAAGTTGTATTTTAGGATAAGAAGTGACGATTTTTCCGATGAGAGGCCCATTTTCCCAATTCCGGCTCGTCGTCTGGATAGGAGGGAAATTGAAGCGGGCCCGATTCGGTCAAAGGCGCTGAGTGCGCGACTCAGAGAAGCATCCCGAGGGCGATCGGCATGGTGGCCATCGCGACCAGTGTCTGCACCGTCAGTATTTCCGCCATGAGCGGTGCATCGCCGCCCATCTGGCGGGCGAGTACATAGGACCCGCTCGCGGTCGGAACGGCCGTACAAATGACAGTGACGGCGAGCCCGGTGCCTGTCACGCCGATCGATCTTGCAATTGTTACCGCGATCAGTGGCAGCACGATGAGTTTCAGCGCCAGTGAGATATGCAGAGCGGCGCTTGGCCGCTTGAGGCGCGTCAGGTCAAGCCCGGAACCCACCACCAGCAACCCCGCGGCGAGAGAAGCGCGCCCCAGGATTTCGGCGTAGCTGACGAGCGGACCGGGCAAGGGCGGGTTGACGAAATTGATGGCCAGACCGAGCGCGCAGGACCAGATGAAGGGATTCTTGACCAGCGTGATCGTGAAATCGCGGAACGAAAGCCTTATCGGCGCCGCGTATCGCGAGAGGATGAGCACGGCCAGGACATTGAGCAGCGGAATCATCGCTGCGATAGCCACCGCGCAAAGCGTGGTTCCAGCTTCTCCATAAATTCCGCCAGCGAGGGCCAGGGCGACAAACGTATTCCAGCGCGTGGCGCCTTGGAAAACAGAGGTGAATGCCGGACCGTCTATGCCAAGGCGCCTCTGCATCGGGCCGCGGGCCAGGAGCAATATCGCGGTGACGGCAAGTATGGCGAGCACCAGCGCTCCGCCAACGCCGAGCAGTGGAACCGACCGCAAGTCAGCCCGCGCCAGCGTCTCCGCGATCAGTGCGGGAAACAGGATATGGTAGGTGACCCGTTCGAAACCGCGCCACTGCACGTCATCGATGATTTGCGCCGTACGCGTCGCCCACCCGGTGGCGAGCAGCAGGAAGACCGGGATCAGGGTGGCGGCGACTGGGTTCATGCTGCTCAATTCGCGGCGGAACAGGGCGAGAGTGAAGGCGCATCGTAACCGCGCTTTCGATGGTTAGACTTAATCGTCGCGCTGCCGCTGGATGGCCGCGATTCGATCCAGCAGTCCCTGAAGGATGTAAGCGGCCGCGAGCTTGTCCACGAGTTCCGCCCTGCGAGCGCGAGACGCATCGGCATCGATCAATGTTCGCGTGACCGCGACGGTCGACAGCCGTTCGTCCCAGAAGAGAATGGGGATATCGGTCATCAAGGCGAGGTTGCGGGCGAATGCGCGCGTGCTTTGGCAGCGCGGCCCCTCGGTGCCGTCCATATTGAGCGGCAGGCCAATCACGAGCGCGGCGACTCCGAACTTCGCGGCGAGCTTCAGAACAGCCTCGGCATCCGGTTTGAATTTGATCCGCCGGATCGTTTCCAGCGGCGAGGCGATACGGCGTTCGACGTCGGTGAGCGAAAGGCCGATGGTCTTGGTGCCGAGATCCAACCCCATCAGTCGCGCTCCCTTCGGAAGCGCGGCAATCTCGTCCAGTGTCAGCGTCGGTGCGGCCATGCGAGGGGCGTAGCACAGAGGCGTTCCCGAATAAAATGCAGCCGGGCTCCCCGAATTCCCAATCTCACCCTAGAATAGATCATCTGGCAGCAGTGGAGCCCAACGATGCAGATCACGTGGTACGGACATTCGGCATTTCGGCTCGATTTTGGCGGCAAGGGCGTTTTGATCGATCCGTTTTTTACCGGCAATCCAGGTTTTGGAGGGAGCCGCGAGAGTGCGATCCGCGGCCTGACGCATATTCTGGTGACACACGGGCACAGCGATCATGTCGGAGACACTTTGGCCATCGCGGACGAGACAGGCGCGACGGTCGTCACGAATTTCGATTTGTGCATGCACCTGGCGTCTCAGGGCCTGAAGAACTTCAGTCCCATGAATACAGGCGGGACGATCGATGCGGGTGGGTTCCAGGTGACCCTGGTTCGAGCCGACCACTCAGCCGGCATGAGCGAGGCGGGTGTCACCGTACCCCTCGGCCATCCAAATGGCATCATCGTGCGCGCGCCCGGCGAGCCCACGGTCTACCATATGGGCGACACGGACATTTTTGGCGACATGGCGCTGATCAATGAAATCTACCAGCCCAAGATCGGGCTCGTGCCGATCGGCGATCGTTTCACCATGGGCGCCAAGACCGCTGCAATGGCGGTGAAGCGGTTTTTCCGATTCGACGCGGTGATCCCCTGCCACTACGGCACTTTCCCGATCATCGATGCCGATGCATCGGCGTTCCAGGCCGAGATGGCGGGATCCTCGACGAAGGTGATCGTGCCAGCGAAGGGAGAAGCGGTAACGGTGTGACCGGAATAGCCCCGCCGCCGGCGCCGGAACACGGCCAGGTGAATCGGGGTGAGAGAGGCGCGTCCAGTTGCTGGACGGCTTTCTTGCTGCTGGAAACTGCGGTCAGGTCCGCCGCATTCGGGGTAGCGCGCCGACCGTCCTGGCGTCTTGATCAGCCTTGGATGGTTGCAATACCGCTGGCGCGAATGACAAGCGCGGCTGTCGGCTCGGTTGCCCGTGCGAATGTGCCGGTGCTATAGGCCGGGGCGCCGGCATCTCAGCCCTTGCATGAGGATTTCCATGTCAGTCGACCAGGCGACCGTCCGCCGAATTGCGCATCTCGCGCGTATTGCCGTTGCCGAGGAGGAGGTCCCTCACCTCCAAGGCGAGCTCAATGCCATGCTGGCGTTTGTGGAGCAACTTGGCGAGGTGGACGTAACCGGCGTCGAACCCATGACGTCGGTGACCCCGATGATCATGAAAAAGCGCGTCGACGAGGTGACCGACGGCGGCTACGCCGAGGTCATCGTCGCCAATGCGCCGCTTACGGAAGATCATTATTTCCTCGTGCCAAAGGTCGTCGAGTGATGAGCAGCCTGACTAATCTCACGCTCGCCGAAGCGCGCGATTCCCTGAAGAAGCGCGAGACTTCGGCCACCGAAATGGCCAAGGCTTTCCTGAATGCGATGGAAGCTGCCCGTTCCCTGAATGCCTATGTTCTCGAGACGCCCGAACAGGCGCTCGCGATGGCCGCGCAATCCGATGAGCGTCTGGCGAAAGGCGAAGGACGCCCGCTTGAGGGTATCGCGCTCGGCATCAAGGATCTCTACGCCACCAAGGGCGTGCGCACGACGGCCTCTTCGAAAATCCTTGGCAATTTCGTGCCGGGCTACGAGTCGACAGTGACGTCTCAGCTTTGGCGTGACGGAGCAGTCATGCTGGGCAAGCTCAACAATGACGAGTTTGCCATGGGCTCGTCGAACGAGACTTCCGCATTCGGACCGGTGCAATCGCCATGGCGTCGCGAAGGCTCCAATGCGGCGCTGGTGCCCGGAGGTTCGTCCGGGGGCTCATCGGCTGCCGTCGCGGCTCGTCTCTGCCTCGGTGCAACGGCGACGGATACCGGCGGGTCCATTCGGCAGCCAGCCGCCTTCACCGGAACGGTCGGCATCAAGCCGACCTACGGGCGTTGCTCGCGCTGGGGAATCGTGGCGTTCGCGTCATCGCTGGACCAGGCTGGGCCGATCGCCCGCACGGTGCGCGACAATGCCATCCTGCTGCGCTCGATGGCCGGTCATGATCCGAAGGACACGACCTGCGCCGACCTGCCGGTGCCCGACTACGAAGCCGCCATCGGGCGCTCGGTGAAGGGCATGAAGATTGGCATCCCCAAGGAGTACCGCATCGACGGCATGCCTGCCGAGATCGAGGCACTCTGGGAAAAGGGGCGAAGTGGCTGCGCGATGCGGGCGCGGAGATCGTCGAGGTATCCCTGCCACACACGAAATACGCTCTGCCCGCCTATTACATCGTGGCGCCGGCGGAGGCGTCCTCGAACCTCGCGCGGTATGACGGCGTACGCTATGGCCTTCGGGAGCCAGGACGCGATATCGCCGAGATGTACGAGAAGACGCGCGCCGCAGGCTTCGGCGCCGAGGTTCGGCGCCGCATCATGATCGGGACCTACGTACTCTCGGCCGGCTATTACGACGCCTATTACGTCCGCGCGCAGAAGATCCGCACCCTGATCAAGAAGGATTTCGAGGATGTCTACGCGAGCGGCGTTCACGCGATCCTGACGCCTGCCACGCCATCCGCCGCATTCGGCATCGGCGAGAAGGGTGGGGCGGACCCGGTCGAGATGTATCTCAACGATGTGTTCACCGTGACGGTGAACATGGCGGGGCTGCCCGGCATCGCCGTTCCTGCCGGGTTCTCGTCCGAGGGCCTGCCGCTCGGTTTGCAGCTCATCGGCCGTGCTTTCGACGAGGAGACGCTGTTTTCGCTCTCCGAAGTCATCGAGCAGGCGGCAGGCCGCGTCACATTGCCGGAGCCCTGGTGGGCCTGATGGACCCGATTGTGCAGCGAACCGCGCATTGCTCATGCGGCCAGTTGCGCATCGTTTGCGAGGGGGAGCCTGTTCGGACGTCGGTCTGCCACTGCCTGGCTTGCCAGCGACGGACCGGCAGCGTGTTCGGAGCGCAGGTGCGCTATCCGGCCGATCGGGTGCAGGCTGCGGGAAGCGCTACGTCCTATTCGCGACGCGCTGACAGCGGGTCGATGGTGACGTTCAGCTTTTGCCCGGTTTGCGGGACAACCCTGTTCTGGGAACTCGAAAGCCAGCCCGGCCTGGTCGCGGTGGCGCTTGGCGCATTTGCCGACCCGTCGTTCGGCGAGCCTCGGTTCTCGGTGTATGAATCTCGGCGGCATCCTTGGGTCGAAATTTCGGCCACCGTCGAAAAGAACTGACGATGACCGCCCTTCTTGACGGCGCTGGCTCCGGGAAATTTTGATGCCTCCTCATTTTTGGGCCGATATCGAGCCGTTCCGCTGGGTCATCTATCTGGCGTTCCTTGATCCGGCGGTCATTGCGATCGGCTTATGGATGGGCTGGCACGCCGACCAGGCAGGTAAGTTGATCCTCGCCGGGCTGGCTGCGGGCCTTGCCGGTGTGGTCCTCAGCTTCGTCTTGCGAAGCGTTGGACTCGGCTGGTTCGAAGGCGGCTATTCCTTTGGCGGCGCGCATGCGTTTTTCCGGGTCGTGGCAGGCTTCGCATGGGCAGCGATCGGCTATGGGGTGAGGAAGGCGCGGCGACCGGCCTGAGCCGCGTTGGCCATTCCCCCTTGACCGGCGCGACCTAGCAACCGAAAAGCTGGCTTGGATTATCAGCAGTCACGCGAGACAACCCGCCATGAACGCACCCGTGAAACCCTCCAAGCTGATCAAGGGCGCTACCGGAGACTGGGAGGTCGTGATCGGCCTGGAAATCCATGCGCAGGTGACCTCGAAGTCCAAGCTGTTCTCGGGCGCGTCCACGACCTTTGGCAATGAGCCGAATTCCAACGTCTCGCTCGTCGATGCGGCGATGCCGGGCATGCTGCCTGTCATCAATGAGGAGTGTGTCAAAGCAGGCAATTCGCAGCGGGCTTGGCCTGAAGGCGCAGATCAACCTTCGTTCCACATTCGATCGGAAAAACTACTTCTATCCGGACCTGCCACAAGGCTATCAGATCAGCCAGTACAAGAGCCCGATTGTTGGTGAGGGCGAAGTCCTGGTCGATTTGCCGGATGGATCGCAGATCACGGTCGGCATCGAGCGCCTTCATCTTGAGCAGGATGCCGGCAAGTCGCTGCACGACCAGCATCCGACCATGAGCTTTGTCGATCTGAATCGTTCCGGCGTTGCGCTGATGGAGATCGTGTCGAAGCCTGACATGCGCTCCTCCGACGAGGCGCGTGCCTATGTCACCAAGCTGCGGACGATCCTGCGCTACCTCGGCACCTGCGACGGCAACATGGAAGAAGGCTCGCTGCGCGCGGACGTGAATGTCTCGGTGCGCAAGCCCGGCGACCCCCTCGGCACGCGCTGCGAGATCAAGAACGTGAACTCGATCCGCTTCATCGGCCAGGCCATCGAGTATGAGGCGCGCCGGCAAATCGGCGTGCTTGGAGGATGGCGGCGAAATCATCCAGCAGACCCGGCTTGTTCGATCCCGGCAAGGGCGAGACCCGCTCGATGCGCTCGAAGGAAGAAGCGCACGACTACCGCTATTTCCCGGACCCGGACCTGCTGCCGCTCGAGTTCGACCAGGCCTATGTCGACGAACTGGCCCGGCATCTGCCCGAGCTGCCGGATGCCAAGAAGGCACGTTTCATCGCCGATTACGGCATCACGCCATACGACGCGAGCGTGCTGGTCGCTGAGCGTGAAAGCGCCGACTTCTATGAGGCGGTTGCCAGCGGGCGTGACGGGAAGGCCGCTGCTAACTGGGTGATCAACGAACTGTTCGGCCGGCTCAACAAGGAAGGCAAAGACGTCACGACCTCGCCTGTTTCGGCCGCGCAGCTTGGGCGCCATTGTCGACCTCATCGGCGAAGGCACGATCTCCGGCAAGATCGCAAAGGACCTGTTCGAGATCGTCTGGACCGAGGGCGGGGACCCTCGGGAGCTGGTCGAGAGCCGTGGCATGAAGCAGGTGACGGATACCGGCGCGATCGAGGCGGCCATCGACGCTGTGATTGCGGCGAACCCCGACAAGGTGGCGCAGGCCGTTGCCAAGCCGACAATGATCGGCTGGTTCGTGGGCCAGGTCATGAAGCAGACTGGCGGCAAGGCCGCGCCGCAGGCGGTGAACGATATGTTGAAGGCGAAGCTGGGCATCTAAGCGCTGCTGCGCCAGAGGGCCCGCCGACCGCCAAGCTTCGGATCAAGAAGCTGAAGCCTAGGTCCGGGCTAGCTTGGACATCGAACGGTCATGCGGTCGCGCGAATAGCGCGACTGCTAGCAATGCTCCGATAAGCGCCATCAACATGTCGGATTGAGTATCCCAGGGGTCACCCTGCGTGCCGAGAAATTCTTCAGCGGCTGCTCCGGTGGCCAGCGCAACCTGCCATTCGATGATCTCGTAGAGCGCGCTGAATGCGAGCGGGGCCGCTATCGGCGAGAATGAAAATGAACCGGCTGCGCGGCGCCAACCTGAACGGCGAGAAGCGGATCAGGATCTCGCGTGTCAGCAGCGCAGGAACGAAGCCCTGCGCAAAATGTCCGAGCTTGTCGTAATTATTTCGGCTCCAGCCGAACAGATGGCTTGCCCAATCACCGAGCGGAACGCGTGCATAGGTGTAGTGGCCTCCGATCAGCAGGATCAGCGCATGGACGAAAATGAAGGTGTAGAGCAGGTTCGAGAGCGGATATCGCCGCCAGGTCCCGACCAAAATCGGCAGGGCGATCAGGGCCGGTAGGGATTCCAGCCACCACGTCAGGCGATCAAAAGCACCGAGATAAGAGAAAGGCACTGCGACAGCGAACGTGGCAGCAAGTGCGGCCGGCCAGCGGAAATCGACATGCGTTGAAGACTTGCGAACTGGGTCGATGGAGCTTTTCACTTCATCAGCCATTCGACACCCATCGCGCCTGAACCAAGCGTTGTCGCACCCCAGACGAATGCCGACGACCAGTTGGCGAGTTGGAAGGGTATGCGCGGCATCTCGCAGGCGCCAGCCGCCAGCGGCACAGCAGCTCGCAGCGGACCGAAGAAGCGGCCGATGAAAACTCCCGCCCAGCCCCACTTTTGGAAGAAGGCGTGTCCGCGTGGGAGCAGATCCGGATAGCGGGACAGCGGCCAGATCCGCGCGATCTGCTGGTGATAGTGAAGCCCCAGCCAATACGACAGCCAATCGCCCAACGCCGCGCCGAAAGCTGCCGCCAACCAGAGCGGCCAGAAGCTGATCCCGCTGGCGCCGACCAGCGCTCCTATGCCCCATAGGATCACCGTCGCTGGAATCAGCAGCGCGACAAAGGCGAGCGACTCGCCGAACGCTAGCGCGAAAACGATGGGAACGGCCCAGGCCTCGTGCGCCCGAATGAACTCGATGACGGGCACGGCGAAGTCGGGAAGCGTCAAGCGGGAGTACTCCGGTGTCGCACGATTGCAAGGCTGGAAGAACCGGTGCGACAGGCGCCCCGACGTCCCAAGTGTTAATGCGACAGCCGACCTTCAAGGGCGTTCGCGAAAATCGAAGCCGCGGCCTTTTCGTCAAGATGAACGGGATTACCCCCCGCTGTCGGGTCGTTCGGGGCTGCGGCGGCAACTTCGCTCGCGCGGGATCCGTCCACGCCAAAGTCCTTCAGACGTATGCGGAACGCCGATTTCGGCGCGCAACTCGAGAACGTAATCCAGGAAGTCGGAATAGGTTGAACCAACCCCCAGATACGCAGCTACGCGGCCGATGCGGTCCTCGATCGCAGGGCGGTTGAATTCGAGCACATAAGGCATGAATACGGCGTTCGTCATGCCGTGATGCGTGTCGTAGAAGGCACCGACCGGGTGGGAGAGCGAGTGAATCGCGCCGAGCGCTTTTTGGAACGCAGTCGCGCCCATCGCGGCCGCCGACATCATGTTCGCGCGGGCTTCAATGTCCGAGCCGTCCTTGACTGCGCGAACCAGGCTTTCCTTCACGAGGCGCATGCCTTCCACGGCGATCCCGTCCGCCATTGGGTGATAGAAGGGGCCGCAATAGGCCTCAAGGCAGTGGGCGAATGCGTCCATTCCCGTGCCAGCGGTAATGATGGCTGGCATGCCGACTGTGAGTTCGGGATCGCAGATCGTGATCTTGGGCATCATCAGCGGATGGAAGATGACCTTCTTCGTATGAGTGGCTTCGTCCGTGATGACGCCTGCGCGGCCGACCTCGGAGCCGGTGCCGGCGGTGGTGGGGACGGCGATGATCGGGACGATGCCGGCCGGGTCTGCCCGGGTCCACCAGTCGCCGATGTCCTCGAAGTCCCACATCGGACGCGTCTGGCCAGCCATGAAGGCGATGACCTTGCCGACGTCTAGCGGCGATCCGCCACCGAAGGCGATGACGCCGTCATGCCCGCCGTCGCGAAGCACACGAACGCCTGCCTCCACGTTTGCGGCCACCGGGTTCGGACGCACGTCCGAAAACACGCTGCAGGGTATGCCTGCGTCCTGAAGTGCGGATACCGCGGCGGAGATCATCGGCATGGAGGCCAGTCGTGGATCGGTAACGAGGAGCGGGCGCTTCATGCCCGCGCGCGTCACGCATTGGGGTAATTCGGCAATCCGGCCTGCGCCAAAGCGCATTGTCGTCGGGTAGTTCCAGTTGCCGCTGAGTTTCATGTGTTCGATCCAGTGAGTCAGGTTTCTTGCACAGGCTTAGCCTGCCGCGATCGCGCGTTCCAGTGTGTCGAGCGCTGTCAGCATTTCTTGCTCCGTGACCGTGAGCGGCGGCGTAAGGGTGAGCACGTTTCCCATCGTGGTCTTGAAGGAGAGTCCGTCGTCGAGCGCGCGGTAAAGCACGGCTTCCGCAAGGTCCTTGGCCGGCATGCGGGTGTCGCGGTCGGTCACGAGTTCTATGCCGATCATGCAGCCTCGGCCTCGCACGTCTCCGATGGCGGGGTGCCGCCTGCGCATGGCCTCAAGGCGCTCCAGGGCAATCGCGCCGACACGGGCGGCATTCTCGACGAGGTTCTCGTCCTCGATGATCTCGATCGTGGTCAAAGCTGCGCAGGCAGTCACAGGGTTTTTTTCATGGGTATAATGGCCAAACGCCCACGCCCCACCGACATCCAGTTCCGGCCGCGCAAGCACGGCGGCAATGGGTAGGATGCCGCCGCCCAGCGCCTTCCCGAGCACCATAATGTCCGGCGTGACACCCTCGTGTTCGCAGGCAAACATTCGGCCAGTCTTGCCAAGCCCGGTGGGAATCTCGTCGAAAATCAGAAGTGTGCCGTGGCGTGCGCAGGCGTCCTTAACGGCCTGCCAGTAGCCGGGCGGAGGCAGGTAGGGAATAGCGCGGGTGGGCTCGGCAATGACGGCCGCGACATCGCCCTCGCGTGCGAGCACATAATCCACCATTCCAGCGCAAGCCATCCTGCAGCGGTCGAGGTACGGCTTGCCGTTTTCATCGCTGGGGTGGCCGTAAGGGCAGCGATAGCACGCGAACGGCGCTACATGCTGGGATCCCGCGACGAGCGGCGCAGCGGGGCCGGATCGGAATAGCGCTTCGCCTGACAGGCTGCCCGCGCCAAAGCCCGCGCCGTGAAACGCATCCCAGAACGAAAGTGTCTTGAAGCGGCCCGTAGCCGTGCGGGCAATCTTCACCGCCACTTCCACGGCGTCCGATCCGCCGGTCGTGAAAAGCGTTTTTGTCAGGCCCCCTGGCGCGATCGCGGCAAGCTTCTCGGCGAGACGGACAGCAGGCTCGCAGGTGTAGCGGCGGGGAGCGAACGGCAGGGAGTCCATCTGGTCGGCAATTGCACGCTTCAACCGCGGGTGGCCGTAGCCGATGTGATGGACGTTGTTCCCGTGAAAATCCATGTAGCGGCGGCCAACGGCATCCTCGATCCAGATGCCCTCAGCCCTGACGATTGCGTTGAGGCAAGGCGTCGATACCGACTGGTGCAAGAACGCGCGCGAGTCCCGTTCTAGAAGGTCGCGGGTCGTTGCGTCCAGCGCCTCGTCCTGCCAGGCGGCGCGACGGTCCGTGAGATTGGTGTCGCTTTCCGACTCCGCGATTGGTGAGTGAGATACCATCAGCGCCTACGCCAAATTTGCATCCGGTCGAAAACGAACCGGTTGAGACCGATATAGGCAAGCCGCACCGCGATAGCCGTGCCCATGACCGCGGTCGCAAGGGCCGCGGCCTGAGCAAGATTTCCCGCCTCGTCCATATGCACGATCGCAATGGACGCGAGCTTAGTGCCAGCACCGTAGAGGAAGATGACCGCCGAGACGGTCGTCAGCGCATTGACGAAGAGATAGACGGCGATATCAAGAAGCACAGGCAGGCAGATCGGAACCGTCACACGCCGGAAGGTTCGCCAGAAGGGAACTTTGAGCGAAGCGGAAACGGACTCGAACTCGCCGTCGAGCTGCTTCAAGGCGGTCGTCGATGTGATGTGCGCGACCGTGTAGAAGTGCGCGACCGTATTGATGACGAGAATGGCCAGCGTGCCATAGAGAACGTTGAGCGGGTTCCAGACGGCATTGAAAAAGAATACGTAACCGAGCCCGAGCACAAGGCCGGGCACCGCCATGGGCAGCATGGCCAAGAACTGCGCGACAGTCTTTCCGAGAGGGAAAACCTTGACCTTTTCGATGAGGTAGGCACCAGCAAAATACAAGGAAAGTCCCAATGATGGACGCGAGCGCTGCCATTTTCAACGAATTGAAATATGGCTGCCAGCCACCAGGTTCTACATTCTCCAGCACGTAATTCGCCGTCGTCAGCGACAGGTTGTACGGCCAGTACTTGATCAGCGACGCCCACACAGCGACGCCGTACGTGGCTACGATCAGCCCGCCTATCACCATGCAGAAGGCGACGAAGAGCATGTCTCGCCCGGGGCTCGGCTTGGGCTGATAGGGGACCGCCCGTGCCGAGAGCATCGCGACCTGCTTTCGTTGCACGAGGCGATCCACGACAAAGGCAAGTACGGCCGGTACGAGCAGGATCATGCCCACGACAGCCCCCATCGGGAAATTTTGCTGCCCGACGACCTGCTTGTAGGCATCGGTGGCCAGCACTGAGAACTGGCCGCCAATCACTTTCGGAATGCCGAAATCGGTGACGACGAGCGTGAAGACGAGGAATGTTGCGCTGATCAGGCCGTAGCGCGCGGCGGGCAGCGTGATCGTGCGGAACACGCGGGTGCGCGATGTCCCGAGCGCCGCGGCGGCCTCGTAGAGCCGGCCGTCCGAGAGAGCGAGCGCCGTGACCATGACGAGCACCGCGTGCGGGAAGCAATAGAGCACTTCCGCCAGGACGATGCCGACCGGACCATAAATGGAGCCGCCAAAGAGCAGCGATTTCAGAAAGCCCTGGTTACCGAAGATGTAGATCAGCGAGATCGCGGAGAGCAGCGAGGGCGCAAAGACCGGCACGAGCGCGGCAGCGTAGAACAGCCCCTTGGCAGGCATGCAGGTTCGTGTGAGGCCGTAGGCATAGGCAAACGCGAGTGGCACCACGATCAGCGTCGAAAGCGCGGCGACCCATACGCTGTTCACGAGCGAGCCGACCAATGTCGGCGTTGAGAAATAAGCGGTGAAGTTGCGCAAGCCCACGAAGCTGCCGTTTAAATCCTGGAAGCTCTTGGAGAGCAGCGCCCAAAGCGGCAGGGCAATAATCAGGAACAGAATGACGACCAGCAACGCGATCAGCGCCGTCGCGATGGCTTTTTCGGACAAGCCTCGGCGCGGGGCGGCTGTGGTCAACGAGGCCGTATGAATAGCAGTCTCGCTCATCAGCCGGTGCTCATGGATATGCTGCAATATCTCGACACGAGGTCAGGCTAGACCGGTCGCAGGGAACACTCTCAACACTTCCGGCGGCAGGGCAATTAACAGCCGTTTATTTGGTTCGATGTTGAGGTCGCGCATGAGGTTTGCGGAAAAATCCGCGACAAGCGCCTTGGATGCTTCGCCCTGAGGCTGGAGATGGGCGCGGCAGAAGGCGCCGAGGAATTCGAGTTCGACCACGTTGACGTCGACGACGTTGACGTCGCCCGATTTCACGCCTCGAACCCGGATTTCTTCAGGGCGCAGGCCAAGCGTCACCGGGGTGCCCGGGGCAAGGTCCAGATTGTTGGTGCATTGGAGTTCGAGCGTGCCGGACCGCATCCGTCCCGGGCCGGCGGAATGAGCTTCCAGGAAACTCATCGTTCCCACGAAATCGGCGACGAAGGCGCTTGAGGGCTTCTGGTAGATTTCCGCGGGCGTGCCGATCTGCTCGATGACGCCGTGGTTCATGACGACGATGCGGTCCGCCATGGCGAGAGCCTCTTCCTGGTCGTGGGTGACCATGATCGTGGTGACGCCAAGTCGTTTCTGCAGCACGCGAATTTCTTCCCGGAGCCTGACGCGGACTTTTGCGTCGAGCGCGGAGAGGGGCTCGTCGAGCAGGAGCAGGCCCGGCGAGGTGGCGAGAGCGCGGGCGAGGGCGACGCGCTGCTGCTGGCCGCCGGAGAGTTGCACGGGGTATTTCGCGCCCTGCTCCGAGAGGCCGACCAGGGTGAGCAGTTCGGCGACACGTTGTTGAATTTCCACGCTTTTCTGCCCGCGATTGACGAGGCCGTAGCCGACATTGTCGACGACGCTGAGGTTCGGGAACAGGGCGTAGGATTGGAACACGATCCCAAAATCGCGAGCAGATGGAGGGGCTTGGGAGACATCGCGGCCGGCGATTTCGATGCGGCCCTGGTCCTGGGAGTCGAGGCCGGCGATGGCTCGGAGGAGGGTGGTCTTGCCGCAGCCGGAGGGGCCGAGGAAGCAGACGAACTCGCCACGCTGCACTTCGAGGTCGATGTCACGCAGCGCCGTAAAAGCGCCGAAGCGCTTGGAAAGCTTGGTGATTTTGAGAAATGGAGTATTCTGGCCAGTCTGCACAGCGATCATGAAACTCCCGCGAACCATTCGGCCCGGAGGCTAAAAGCGCCGCCAAGGCCGATGGTCGATTCCATTAGAAGCGGATGCCTGACTCGGGTCCGAAACGGCGATCCTCGACCCCGAAGATCGCCGTGATGAGATTCCGATTCCAACCGTCTTCGAAGAACCGCCGATTTTACTTCGGCGCCGCCTTGAACTCGTAGCGCTTCGACCATTCCGCCAGGATCCGGTCGCGGTTCTCGGCCATCCAGCCGAGGTCGTTCTTGATCATGCCCGTCTCGGCTGTCGCGGGGTAGTTCGGCGGCGTGTTCTTGACGCCGGGGAACGCCACGACGGCGTAGGTCTTGGAATAGAGCTCGTTGGCGTCCTTGGTCGTGCCCCAGTCGGCGATCTTCTTGGCGACGGCGAGGTTCTTGGAGCCCTTCACGATCGCGGTGGCCTCCATGTCCCAGCCCACGCCCTCCTTGGGGATGACGACTTCGAGCGGTGCGCCCTTGGTCTTCTCCGAGGCGCCGCGCATGTCGAGCGCGAGGCCCGCGACGCGTTCGCCGCGAGCGGCCTGGACGCAGGGCGCGGAGCCCGAATGCAGGTAGGCGGCGATGTTGTCGTGGAGGCCGTCCATGAAGGCCCAGCCATCCTTCTCGCCCATTGTCTGGAGCCAGGCGGCGACCATCAGGTAGCCCGTGCCTGACGAGGCGGGATGCGGCATCACGACCTTGCCCTTCAGGCCGGGGGCGAGCAGGTCCTTCCACGACGTCGGCGTCGCGATCTTGTCCTTGCCGGCTTCGGCCGTGTTGAAGCAGATGACGCCGAGGAAGGCGTCCATGCCGGTCCAGGTGTAGGGCTCCTTGGTGTCGCGGAACGACTCCTTCAGCGCGTCCGCGCCTGCGGGCTTGTAGGTTTCGAGCAGGCCGGCCTTTTCGAACATCAGCAGGCTGGAGGCGGCGAGGCCCATCACCATGTCGGCGCGGGGATTGTCCTTCTCGGCGAGGAAGCGGGCGGTGATGACGCCCGTGGAGTCGCGCACCCAGACCACGTCGGCCTCGGGCACGGCCTTTTCGATGGAAGCCTTGAACGGCCCGAGCTGGTCGGTCTCAAGGGCGGTATAGATCGTCACCGGCGTCTTCTGCGCCTGAGCCTGGCTCCCGAACCCGAGCAGGGCCATCGCGGCCACGCCGGCTGCAAGTATCGTCTTCATGATCCCGTCCCCCTTAGCATCCGTCCGGGTGTCCGGACGGGAAACATCACGCGGTGCTCACCCGCAGTACAAGCCCTGGATGGGCAGCCCGCAAGCCGGCAGATGAGCCCCATTCAATTTTCCGGCCAAGTCTCCGTTTCGGAGCGGTCTTTTTCTCAAACCGGCCAGGGCAGCGAATAGGTCCTCACATTCGTAAAGCTCTTCATCGCCTCGACGACGCCTTCCTTGTAGCCGAGGCCGGAATCCTTGATGCCGCCGAACGGCGACATCTCGATGCGATAGCCGGGCACTTCCCAGACATTCACGGTGCCGACTTCCAGGTCGCTGACGAAGCGGGTGATGTAGTCTAGCCGGTTCGTGCAAACGCCTGATGACAAGCCGTAGGCCGTCGAATTCGAAATCCTGATGACGCTCGTCGATATCGTTCGGGCAGCGGACGACCGGGATCACGGGGCCGAAGGTCTCCTCGTGCACCAGCTCGCAATCGTAGGGGACATGATCGACCACCGTCGGCGGGTAGAGCGCGCCCTGGCGGTCGTTGCCGTGCAGGAGCTTTGCGCCCTTTGCGACGGCGTCGTTCACGCGGCTCTCGAAGAGCTGCGCCGAGCGCTCGTTGATGACGGTGCCGACATCGGTGGCGGGGTCCATCGGGTCGCCGGCCTTCAGCGCGCGGGCGCGAGGCAGCACGCGTTCCATGAAGGCGTCGGCGACGCTCTCCACGACGAGGATGCGCTTGACCGCCGTGCAGCGCTGGCCGGAATTCTTCGTCGCGCCCTGCACGGCAAGGTCGGCGGCCTTGTCGAGGTCGGCATCCTCCATGACGATCAGCGGATCGTTGCCGCCGAGTTCGAGCACGATGCGGCGATAGCCGGCCTTCTCGGCGATGTATTTGCCGACCCGCACCGAGCCGGTGAACGTGATGAGGTCCGCATCCGGATCGGTGATCATCGCGTCGCCCATCGTCGACGGGTTGCCCGTGACGACGGACAGCATCTCCGGCGGCAGGCCCGCCTCGTAGAGCACATCGGCCAGGGCCAGGGCGGTGAGCGGCGTCAACTCCGTCGGCTTCAGCACGAGGCGGTTGTTGGTGGCGATGGCCGGCGCGAGCTTGTGGCTCACCATGTTCAGCGGGTGATTGAACGGCGTGATCGCCGAAATCACGCCCAGCAGCGGGGTGCGGGTCGTGTAGATCTTGCGCGTCTTGCCGTTCGGGCTGATGTCGCAGGAATAGATTTCGCCGTCGTCCTTGATGGTGAGCTGCGCCGCGAAGGACCAGACGTCGTAGGCGCGGCTGGCCTCGTAGAGCGAAGTCCTTCCAGCACAGGCCGGATTCGGCCGTGATGAGGCGGGCGAACTCGTCCTTGCGGTCGCGCAGGATCTCGGCCGTGCGCTGCAGGATCTGCTGGCGCTCGTAGCGGTTGAGCTCGGGCTTGAAGGCGCGGGCCTTGGCGAAGGCTTCGCGCACATGCTCGGGGCGCGCGGCGGGAACGGTGCCCACGACCTCGTTGGTATAGGGGTTGAAGACCTCGACGACGTCGTCGGTCTGCACGAGCCTTCCGGCGATGCGCATCGTCTCGCGCCGGATGGCTGGCCTGGCGGAAATGGTCCGGTCGTTCGCGTTCATGGCCTGTGTCACTGCACGAGGTTGAGGGCGACGCGGAACACGTCGAAATTGCGCAGGGTGGCCGGGTCGGTCGGAGCCAGCTTGCGGTTCACGATCATCGGCACGACCTGCTCCTGCAGGCCGCCATGCGAGCGCAGCGGCTCGGTGAGGCCGGACAGGTCGTGACGGGCCTTCGTGGTGCCCAGCACCTTGCGGCGGCCGGAGACGACCACGATGTCGCCGATCCGGTCAGCCGGGAGTTCGAAGCGCTCGCAGGCCGCTGGCGCTGTCGAGCGCCGCGTCGATGCCCTCCATCGCGCCGATGCGTTTCAGGAGGCCCGGGATGTCGGTTCCATCAGGCAGATAGACGGTCGCAAACGAGCCGAGCGCGCCGTGATGGACGACGTAGGGATCGGTGATCGGCAGGATGACGCGCGCGGCGCCCGCACCGAGCCACTCGTCCAGCAGCTCCTGGAGATAGATGACGTCGGGCTCGCCATTGGGCAGGTGCTTGTCGTTCATGCCGTGGTCGGCGGTGAGGACGAGGACGCAGCCCTGGGCATCCAGCTCGCCGACATAGCGGTCCATCATCGCGTAGAACTTGTTGGCGATCTCGGAGCCCGGCGCTGCCTTGTGCTGGATGTAGTCGGTGGTCGAGAGATACATGATGTCGGGCCGCCACTCCCTCAGCAGCTTGACGCCCGCGGCGAAGACGAACTCCGAGAGTTCGCGCCGAATAGACGTCCGGCAAGGGCATGCCCACGGTTTCGAGCACATGCTCGATGCCGTTCTCGGCGAGGGTCGCCTTGTCCGCCTTCTCCGACGAGAACGCGATGGCGCGGCCGCTCGACATGTCGAGCCCGTAGCCGAGCAGGGTGCGCAGCTTGTCCTTCGCGGTGACCACGGCGACGCGTGCGCCGGCATCATGGAAGGCCTTCATGATCGTGGGCGCGCGCATGAACCGCGCGTCGTTCATCATCACTTCCTGCCCCGTCGAGGGATCGTAGAAGTAATTGCCGGCGATGCCGTGAACGCGGGGCGGAGCGCCCGTGATGATCGAGATGTTGTTGGGGTTGGTGAAGCTCGGGATGACGCGAGCGCGCCAGCAGGTTCGAGCCGCTGCGCATCAGGCGATCGAGATTGGGCGCAAGTCCGCGCTCGATGGCGGCTTCGATGTAGCCGGGCTCCGAGCCGTCCATGCAGACCACGACCGTCGGCGCTTTCGGCCACTGGTAGGTCGAGCCATTGACGCTGACGGGCTGGCCGGTCCGGGGAGGATTTTTCGCGGGCGCGTTCATGGCTGGCTCCTTCAGGCGGCAGGTGAGGCGGCGAGGCTGACGCCCATCTCGGCGAGCACGTCGCGCACCGCTTCCACGGCGCCCTTCATATGGCTGGGATAGAGCCGCCCGATGCAGCCGATGCGGAAGCTGTCCGCCACGGTGAGCTTGCCGGGATAGATGACGTAGCCACGATCCTTCAGCGCATCGTAGAAATGCTGGAACACGAAGCGCGGGTCGCGCGGCATGTGGAACGTCACGATGATCGGCGCCTGCAGGGAGGCGGGCAGCAGCGTCTCGAAGCCGAGGGCGCGCATGCCGTCGATCAGGACCTTGCCGTTGTCGGCGTAGCGCCCGCCGCGCCCCGCGACGCCGCCCTCCGCCCAGAATTCCTCGAGCGCCTGGTGGAAGGCGACGATGACGTGGATCGGCGGCGTAAAGCGGTACTGGCCGGTCTTCTCGAAGTTCTGGGCCTGGTCGAACAGATCGAGCACCAGCGTCGTGGCGTTGCCCTTCGTCTCGGCCAGCGCCGACTTGCGGCAGAGCACGAAGCCGAGGCCCGGCACGCCCTCGATGCACTTGTTCGACGAGGCGGCGACGGCATCGAAATAGACAGTGCGCGAGTCGAGTTCCAGCGCGCCGAAGGCGCTCATGGCGTCGACCAGCAGGCGGCGGCCATGGCGGGCCACGATGTCGGCGATGGCCTTGACGGGATTGAGGATGCCGCTGGTCGTCTCGCAATGAACGGCGAAGACGTGGGTGATGGCGGGATCGGCTGCGAGCATGCGGTCGATCTCGGCGAGATCGGGCGGCGTATCCTCCGCCGTCTCGTGAACGACGTTCGCGCGGCGCGCGATATCCAGAATGCGCTTGGCGCGCTGGCCGTAGGCGCCGTTGATGAGCACCAGCACCTTGGCCTCGGGCGGCACGAAGGTGGTGAGCATCGCCTCGACGGCGAACGTGCCGGAGCCCTGCATCGGCACCGTCACGAAGTCGGCTTCGCCATTGATGATGCGCGGGAGACCATCGAGCACGGCTTTGTTGATGCGGATGAAAGCCGCGTCGCGCGAGCCCCAGTCATGCACCATGACGTCCTTCACCGACTTCGACGTGGTGAGCGGGCCGGGCGTCAGCAGAAGGGCATCGCCGGTTTCGGATTCGGCGCGAACTGTCACGGGCATGGTCGGGATTCCCTGGGGGAGGGTTCAGCAGGATTTGGGGAAAGGCTATCGCCGCCGAAACTATTGGTCCAATATGGGTTTTGTATTGTTCCCATAGATAGGGCCTATGCGATGTCGCATACCGGGCTTCGAGCCTTTCACCTCGTGGCGCAGGCCGGTGGTTTCACCAAGGCCGCGCGCGCGGGGCGTGTGAGCCAGCCCACGATCTCTGCGCAGGTGAGCCTCCTCGAGGAGACCCACGGCGTCAGGCTGTTCGACCGGCGCGGACGGTCCGTAACCCCGACGCCGCTGGGCCAGAGCCTCTTCGCCATCACCACGCGTCTCTTCGCCGCCGAGGACGAGGCGATGGCGCTGCTCGAGGATACGCAGACGCTGACGCGCGGCCATCTGCGCGTCGCCGCCGACAGCGCGTCGCATGTCATGCCGCTGCTGGCGGAGTTGAAGCGTCAGCATGGGGGACTCACCTTCTCGCTCCGGATCGGCAATTCGTCGGACGTGCTGCAGCAGGTTCTGGACTACGCAGCCGACGTTGCCGTGACAGCCAAGCAGACGTCCGATCCCCGCATTCACAGCGTGCTGCTGCGGCGGGACACGCTGGTGGTGTTCGTGCCCTCGGGGCATCCCTGGGCAGAACGGGGCCACATTCGAATGGCCGACCTCAACGGGCAGGAACTGGTGATCCGCGAGCGGGGATCGATCACCCGCGAGGTGTTCGAGGCGCGCATGGCGGAAGCGGGCGTGAAGCCCGGCGCGCTCGTGGAGGTTCAGGCGCGCGAGGCGGTGCGCGAGGCGGTGGTCGCGGGCTTTGGCATCGGCATCATCTTCGACAGCGAGTTCGGGCAGGATCTCGCTTGCCGCAAGCTCGCGGTGCCGGACGCGGAACTCGCGGTCGCCGAATACATCGTGTGCCTGGAGGAGCGGCGGCGCATTCCGCTGATCCGTGGATTTTTCGACGTGCTCGTTCCCAAGGCGACGCCCCGGAGGGGAGCGTCACGTCAGGCGGATCAGCCCTAGGCCGAGAAGGATGAGCGCGACGGCGATGCCGCGCTTGCGCACGAACGGCTCCTTCAGCACGAACACCGCGATGAGCGCCGCGAAGAGCACGCTCGTCTCGCGCAGGGCGGCGACCAGCGCGATGGGCGCGACCGTCATCGCCCAGATGGCGATCCAGTAGGAGCCGAGCGACAACGCCCCGCCCGCCATGCCGGAGGGGAGGTAAGCGAAGATCGACTTAACCGACTTCCAGCCCCGCCGCCAGAGCGCGAACGCGACGAGCGGAATGCCGTCGATGACGAAGAGCGCGGCGGAATACGCGTTGGCGTCGCCCGAAATGCGCGCGCCCATGCCGTCCACCAGCGTATAGCCGCAGATGATGACGGCGGTGGCCAGCGCGAAGAAGACGGCGACGGGATCGAACGCCGTGCCGGCGCGGCGGCCCTGGGCGGACATCACGATGATCCCGGAGCCGAGCACCGCGATGCCGAGCAGCACCTGCGGCGCGATGCTCTCGCCGATCAGCAGGACCGCGCCCGCCGCCGTGAGCAGCGGCGCCGTGCCGCGCGCGATAGGATAGATCTGCCCCATGTCGGCGCGCCGGTACGCTTCGGTGAGCGTGATGTAATAGAGCATGTGCAGGACGATGGACGTGGCGAGCCAGGGCCAGGATTCGATGCGCGGAAAGCCGAACCAGACCAGCATCGGCAGCGCGGCGACGCCCGAGCACATGGCGATGAGCGCCATCGCCAGGAAGGGCTCCAGCTTCACCTTGAGAAAGGCGTTCCAGCCCGCATGCATCGCGGCGGCGGCAAGGACGGCCGCGAAAACGGCGGGGCTCATCGTGGTGGGGAGCATCGTCAAACCCTGCGTGGGCGTCAGGAGGGCAGGGCGCCTGGAGGCGCACTCTGCTCCACCGTTTCCTCTATGACAATTGCATGACAGATTCGCACCGCCGGTTTGCAGGCCAGCGGCAATCCGACTACCGTTTTGCGGGATCGTCGACGTTCGAGGAGAGGGGCCGCGCGTGACAGAGGGGCGTAATGTCAGGATCAGGAGCGCGGAAGAAGCGCACCGCTTCGTCAACGGGCGGCAGCTCGACTATGTGAAGGTCGGCGTCACCGACATCGACGGCATCCTGCGCGGGAAGTACCTGTCGCGCGAGAAATTCCTCTCCGCCATGGAGAAGGGCTTCGGCTTCTGCGACGTGATCGTGGGCTGGGATTCGAACGACCAGCTCTACGACAATGTCAGCTACACCGGCTGGCACACCGCGTATCCCGACGTCGGCGTGCGCATCCTGCCCGATACGGGCCGGCCGATGCCGTTCGAGGACGGCATGCCGTTCTTCCTGTGCGAACTCGCCGGCGAGGCGGAGGCGATCTGCCCGCGCGGGCTGCTGCGCCGGGTGATCGCGCGCGCCGCCGACATGGGCTTCGACGTCTCGGCGGCGGTCGAGTACGAGTTCTTCATGTTCGACGAGACGCCCGAATCCGTGCGCGCCAAGGGCTACCGCGACCTGAAGCCGATGACGCCGGGCTTCTTCGGCTATTCGGTGCTGCGCATCGTCCGTCCATGCCGAATTCTACCGCGAGCTGCTGCAGACGTGCCGCGACATGGACATGGCCATCGAGGGCCTCCACACCGAGACCGGCCCGGGCGTGCTCGAGGCCGCCATCGGCGTCGACGAGGCGCTGAACGCGGCCGACAAGGCGGTGCTGTTCAAGACCTTCACCAAGGTCATCGCGCAGCGGCGCGGGCTGATGGCGACCTTCATGGCGAAGTGGTCGAAGGACTGGCCGGGCCAGAGCGGCCACATCCATCTCTCGCTGAAGAACCGCGCGACCGGCGCGCCCGCCTTCCACGACGCCTCGGCGGAGCGCGGGGATGAGCACGACCATGCGCCACTTCATCGGCGGGCAGCAGACGCTGCTGCCGCAGGTGCTGGCGATGGTGGCCTCCGACGGTGAATTCCTACTCGCGGCTCATCCCCGGCTACTGGGCGCCCACCGTCCGCGACCTGGGGCGTCGAGAACCGCACGACGGCGCTGCGCGTCGATCCCCGGCAGCCCGAGCGCCCAGCGCGTGGAGTTCCGCATCGCCGCCGCCGACGCAAACCCCTACATCGCCGCTCGCCGCGGCGCTGGCGAGCGGCCTGTGGGGCATCGAGAACGCCATCGAGCCGGAGCCCGCCATCGAGGGCAACGCCTACGACAAGCCCGCGACCCCGGGCCTCGAACTGCCGCGTACGCTATGGGAGGCCGCACAGGCGCTGAAGGCGTCCCAGGCCGCGCGGACATTGTTCGGCGATGCCTTCGTCGACCATTTCGCGGCGACCCGCGAGTGGGAGGAACGCGAGTTCCGCAAGCACATCACCGATTGGGAACTCGCCCGCTATTTCGAGATCATCTGAACACAGGATCGCCGCCATGACTTCAGGGAGCGGCCGCCGCGAGGCGGTCCAGCAAACAGTCTCGCCCGTCGACGGTTCGATCTATGTCGAGCGCCCGCTGGCCAGCGATGCGCAGATCGCCGCTGCGCTCGATGCCGCGCGCACGGCGCAGGCCGCATGGCGCAGCGAAAGCGTGGAAGCCCGGGCCACGCTGCTCGGCCGCTTCGTGGATGCGTTCGTGTCGCATCGTGACGCCATCGCCCTCGAGCTGACATGGCAGATGGGCCGTCCTATCCGCTACACGCCCGGCGAGGTCCGTGGCTTCGAGGAGCGCGCGCGGCACATGATCGCCATCGCGCCTGCGGCGCTGGCCGACATTGGAGTGGAGCCGAAAGAGGGGTTCACGCGGTTCATCCGGCGCGTACCGCTTGGAACGGTGCTCGTCGTCGCGCCCTGGAACTACCCGCTGCTGACGGCGGTGAACGCGGTGGTCCCGGCGCTGATGGCCGGCAACGCGGTGGTGCTGAAGCACTCGCACCAGACCCCGCTCTGCGCCGAGCGGATGGAGCAGGCGGGACAAGAGGCGGGCTTGCCGAAAGGGCTGCTCCAGGCGCTTCACATGTCGCACGAGGCGACCTCGAAGGTGATTGCGGAACTTGGCGTGAACCATGTGGCCTTCACGGGCTCGGTGCCCGGCGGCGCGGCCGTGGAACGCGCAGCCGCGGGGCGCTTCATGTCCGTGGGGCTGGAACTCGGCGGCAAGGATCCCGCCTATGTCAGGGCGGACGCCGACCTGGCCCATGCGGTCGAGAATCTCGTCGACGGCGCGTTCTTCAACTCCGGGCAGTCGTGCTGCGGCATCGAGCGCATCTATGTGCACGCGTCGCTCTACGACCGGTTCGTCGAAGGCGCTGCGGAGCTGGCGCGAAGCTATGTGCTCGGCGATCCCACGCAGGCCGAAACCACGTTGGGCCCGATGGTGCGCACGGCGGCGGCGGATTTCGTGCGCGGCCAGATCGGCGAGGCAGTGGGGCAGGGCGCCCGCACACTGCTGGACGAGACGTCCTTTGCCGCATCCAGGGCCGGCACGCCCTATCTCGCCCCACAGATCCTCGTGGGCGTGGATCATACGATGCGCATCATGCGCGAGGAGACGTTCGGCCCGGCGGTCGGCATCATGAAGGTGGCGTCCGACGAGGACGCCATAGCGCTCATGAACGACAGCGAGTTCGGACTGACCGCCGCGATCTGGACCAGCGACGTCGAAGCGGCCCAGCGGCTTGGCGACCGGCTGGAGACTGGCACGGTGTTCATGAATCGCTGCGATTACCTCGATCCCGCGCTGGCCTGGACCGGCGTGAAGCATTCGGGCCGCGGCGCCACGCTCTCGGTCCTCGGCTACGAGCACCTGACACGGCCGAAATCGTTTCATCTCCGGTCGCTGTAGCACAAGGTCCGCAATGGCGGATGACATGAGCTTGCGCGCGCGCCGGGCTGCATTGCATCGGCGCATGCGCTCTGCCCCTTGGCTTCCCGCCGTTCCGGCATAGATGGCTGCTATCTGTCGCGGGCGGCCCGGGCCGCCTTCGTTCCCCGGATCGGAGAATTTGCATGCAAGCCCCCATCGAACTTCATTACTGGCCGACGCCGAACGGCTGGAAAATCAGCATCATGCTCGAGGAGTGTGGTCTTCCCTACGACCTGCGCATGGTCAATATCGGCAAGGGCGAGCAGTTCAGGCCGGAATTCCTCGCGATCGCGCCCAATAACCGGATGCCTGCGATCGTCGACCCGGATGGACCGGGAGGCAAGCCGATCTCGGTCTTCGAATCAGGCGCGATTCTCCAATATCTCGGCCGCAAGACGGGCAAGTTCTACCCTGCTGACGAACGCCAGCGGGTCGCCGTGGAGGAATGGCTGTTCTGGCAAGTCGGCGGGCTCGGCCCGATGGCCGGCCAGGCCAACCACTTCCGGCTCTACGCTCCCGAAAAGGTGCCCTATGCGATCACCCGGTACACCAACGAGGTGAACCGGCTCTATGGCGTGATGAACCGCCGGCTGGCCGACCACGAATTCCTCGCGGGCGACTACTCGATCGCCGACATCGCGAGCGTGGGATGGGCCAAGAGCTGGGAGCGGCAGGGCCAGGACATCGAGGAGTTCCCGCATTTCAAGCGGTGGCTGGAGACCGTGCTCGCCCGCCCAGCCGTCCAGCGCGGCATCGAGGTGGGAGCAGCGGAGCGCGCCCGCCAGAACCTGGCGAACGACAAGGCGGCGCAGGCGGTGCTTTTCAACCAGCGCGCGCGCTAGGCTTCTGCCTCGCCTCGGAACCGGATTCGGGCTGCTGGCGCGCAAACGCGTCAAGCAGTCCGTATCGTTTTCATCTCACATGGTTAATCGAGAGTTAATCGAGTGGAATGCTTAGATTTAACGTATTCCGTTGAAATGATTGATAAGACTGGATTATTCAGAATTGTATAGTTAACAATCCACTTCCATACACGCATTTTTCAAGTTTTGGTGACTCGGCGTTCATCAACGTCATTAGGAGGTGTTTTAGATAATTGGGATGCAATCCGTCCATCGAATGCAGATGTCGCTGCTTTCGGCAAAAGGCTTCAGAACAAAGCCGGTTCCGGCAGGATGGATCAGATGGAACGTCTCGATTTGCCAACTCAGACGGTCGACCCCGCGGTCGCCAACATCGTTGCAGGCAGCTTCGTCGAGCCTCTCGACGCGCAAGGGTGCCTCGAACTCGGCATCATGTATGCCGCCGGCCGCGAAGTGGAGCTTGACCGCGTGGAGGCCCACAAGTGGCTGAACATCGCGGCGGCCCGCGGCTGCCGCGAGGCGATCGCCCTTCGCGCCGAACTCGCCGCCGAGATGACCCCCACCGAAATCGCCGCCGCGCAGCGCGGGGCCAGGCTCTGGCTATCGGTTCACTGAACCGAAGCCGGCGGCCTCGGCCTTTCCGGGCGACGCCCCGGGGCGCTCGCAGACATGCCCCGGAACCTTCGTGGCCTTGGCCCGGAATTTCCGCGGTCATGCCCCATAATCTACCGCAGCCGGGAACAGCCCGGAGCGCGGGCGTCAACGTCACCATGCGCCTTCTGCGGACCTGCCCGAGATCATTTGCGGCCATTCCCAGTGCTTTTGCCGCAATGCCCCAAACTCTTCGCGGGCATACCCCTGTCATCTGCTGACATGACCCATGTCCCCGAAATTGCGCGGACGGGAACGGACCTGAACGGGCCTGACCCGGCCCTGAGGGCACCTGACCTCACCGGACCTGACCGGCCTTGGCCCTGACCCCACCGGACCGGACCATGCTCTCGCCGGACCCGACCTGGCCGGACCCGACCTGGCCGGACCCGACTTGGCTGGACCCGACCTGGCTGGACCCGACCTGGCCCTGGCCAAGCTTTATCCAGCCTGCCGCCAGCCCGCGCCGGGGTTTGCGCCGAATTGTTCGCGGACGGCTCGCCGCCCCCGCCATTTAAGGGTTGACCGCTTCCCGCGCTCCCTCTACGAAAATCGCCTTACGGAGATGTGGCCGAGTGGCTGAAGGCGGCGGTTTGCTAAACCGTTATAGGTTTGTAAAGACCTATCGAGGGTTCGAACGTCCGCAACTTGCCCGTCGGAAGCCTCCGTCGTAGCAGGTGGATATGACCGCTCCGTCCTATCGTGGCTATCGCTTTCCGGCCGACGTCATCCAGCGCGCCGTCTGGATGTACCTCCGCTTCACGCTCAGCTATCGCGACGTCGAGGATCTCCTCGCAGAGCGCGGCATTCGGGTCTCCTATGAAACCGTCCGGCGCTGGGTCCACGTGTTTGGACCCGTTATTGCGGGTCGACTGCGGGCTCGCCGACCCAAGCCGCATGGCCGCTGGCATCTCGACGAGATGTTCGTCCGGATCGATGGAAAGCAGATGTATCTTTGGCGCGCCGTTGATGCCGAAGGAGAAGTGCTCGATGTCCTTGTCCAGTCGAGGCGGAACAAGGCCGCAGCCCGCAGGCTCATGCGAAAGCTGCTGAAGAAGAACTCGATGGTTCCGGATGAATGGATCACCGACCGCTACGCCGCCTATGGCGCGGCCTTGAGAGATCTGGACCTGACCACGCCCGTCCACATTTCAGCCAAGCGCATGAACAACCGGGCCGAAAGTTCGCATGTTCCGGTGCGACGACGAGAGTGGAAGCTGCAAGGCTTCAAGTCGCCGGGTTCGGCGCAGCGCTTCTTGTCCATGCATGCCGCCACCTACAATACTTTCACTATTCCCCGTCACCTCACGTCCGCCCGAACGCACCGGCTCTTTCGGGACGAGGCGTTTTCGGCATGGCGCGATGCTGCTGGTATGGCCGCCTGATCCCGGCCACCTCGGCGCTTTCCGTGATCGCGCGCCGGCGCCGTGACAAGCCCCCCGTGAGTATTTCGATGGCCGTTGAAATGCCGACCAAGCGTTTAAGGGTCGTCGCGCGTGCACCAATCTCCTCCATCAGCCCGCCTTCTCACGTCGCCAGTCGCGGGGCGTAATCCCCGCCCAGCGAGTGAACGAGCGGGTGAACACGCTTTGGTCGGCAAATCGCATGATTGCGCCGATTTGCCCAATGTTGAGGGATGTGTTTTCGAGCAGCTGCTTGGCGTACTCAAACCGTGTTTCGTCGAGCACCTGCTGGAACGTCAGATCGTGCTCTTGCAAGCGGCGGTCGAGAGTTCGCCGCGAGATCTGCAGGTGTTTGGCCAAGTCATCTCCGGAGATCTGATCTGTTAAAAGCGCCCGGCTTAAGGCTCGACGAACTTGTGCCACAAAGTCGTAATCGCCGGCTTTCCAGTACGCTGCGACCTGCTCCTCCAGCCGTTCCGCGCAGAGGGTCTGCTCCGCAATGGATTTCTTCATCCAACCCGATGGCATCGATAGGCCAGTCTGTTCGCAGTTGAAATGAATAGGGATGCGAAAGTATCGCTTATACGGTTCAAGATCCTGTGGTGGCGCGCGGGATAATAGAACTTCAGCACCGTCAAGATGGCTTGTGTTCGTCAGTTTTCGAACCATCGAAACGGCCAGTGCGGCCGCGCCATCATAGAGTTGGCTGCCGCTTCGATGTCGGCCTGATAGATCGAATACCCAAAGACGATGTCGTGCTCTTGCGGCAGGAGATAGATTACCGCGCCTCGAGCATGGCGGTGCTGGTGTCCCACCAGATCGCCCAAGGCCGTGCCGAGGTCAGGGGCATGGCACATCAACTCGCTGATCACACCTAATGAAGCTACTCCAGCTCGTTCACCGATCAAGAGGCCCAGGTGCTTGCAGCCCGTAAGGGCGACGGCCGCTCTGATCAGGCGCCCCATCTTCGAATAGGGAATGGTGTATTCGGGATGATCCAGGCAATCGGCAGGTAAATCCGCGTCGTTCAGCGCGAAGAGCGGCTCTGCGCCCAGTTCTCGCATGAGCTCGGGAAGGGTGGCCAGAAAACCACTCGCTGAAGGTTCTCATTCATTGATCGTGCCACTCTCATAGCAGCGCACTTTATTGACCGATATCCTGACGCGCTCAAGGTGGCGTGGAAAGCCAAATATCTTTTCGCTTTGGCTTGATAGATCAATTCAAAGACTATCCGACTGTGCCACAATTGTTGCCACTTGCTGAATTTGTCGCCGGATCAACCGTCGCTTGTAGACGTTCGAGCGCTTCGTGGTTGCGTCGAAGCTCGTCGTCAGCAAGCACCCAACCCCTGTCGGCAGCGGCAATAACGGGCGTCGCAGTGACGCTCTAAACCCGGCAACGCCCGCCCGCCTGCAATCGGGAAGGACGAGAGTGAATATCAACGGCCCGAGGGGCTTCAGGAGACATCAATGAACGTCCAGACACCCGCGCAGACCACGGTCGCCCAGTCCTACATGGCGGCACTTAAGGCCTGCGGCATTCGCCACGTATTCGCCAACGGCGGGACCGATTTCGCGCCGATCATCGAGGGTATCCTGAAGAACCGGCAGGACGGCGGCGACATGCCCGAATTCGTCACCGTGCCGCACGAGCACGTCGCCGTCGCCATGGCGCAGGGCTATTACCAAGTGAGCGGCAAAATGGCGGGTGCCATGGTGCACGTCAACGTGGGCACCGCGAACACGATCTGCGGGCTCATGAATGCCGCGCGTAACAATACGCCGATGTTTCTGGCCTCCGGCCGCACGCCGAGCACCGAGACCGGCGACGCAGGGTCCCGCGAGGAATGGATCCATTGGCCTCAGGAGAATTTCGACCAGGCGGCCATGGTGCGCGAACACGTGAAGTGGGAATACGAGTTGCGCCACGGCCAGCCGATCAACACGCTCGTCGGCCGCGCCGTCGACATCGCCATGAGCGAGCCCAAAGGCCCGGTCTACCTTCAACTGCCGCGCGAATTGCTGGGCAGTCCCTCGACCAACCCCGGCCCCCTGCCGCGCGGGCGCGCCTTCGGCTCCGTCCCGGCGATCCCCGACATCGAGGCGCTCGAGCGCGCCGCCGACATGATCGCGGCGGCGGAGAACCCGGTCATCATCATGACCACCCCGGCGAACGCCGCAATGTTCAAGGCGCTCGGGGCTTTCGCGGAGGCCCACGCAATCGCGGTACACACCGGCCCGCACGCCGCGCTTTCCTCGTCGAACCCGATGAACCTGGGTCGGCTGAACGGCCCCGCGCTCAAGGCCGCCGACCTCATCCTCGTGCTGAACTCGCCGGTTCCGTGGGTGCCTAAACGCATGCAGCCCAACAAGGATGCCCGGCTCATCCACATCGCCCCGGACCCGCTTTTCGCCACCTATCCCTTCCGCGGCTTCGAGATGGACCTCGCCATCGCCGGCGATCCGGCTGCGGCGCTCACGATGCTGGGTGACATGCTCAACATAAAGCTGAAGGGCAGGGAGGCGGCCACCGACCGCCGCCGCAAGCTCAACGGCGAAAAGCGCCAGGCGCTGCTCGATAGCCGCAGGGCCGCCATCGAGGCCGCGTCCACCCAGCGCCCGATCAGCTATGTCTGGGCCGCCCATTGCGTGAACGAGGTCAAGGGCGCCAACACCACGATCGTCGAGGAGATTGGCGTGCCCTTTGACTTCCTCGACATCGAGGACGATCGCGACTTCATGGCAACGTCCTTGGGGTCGGGGTCGCTCGGCATGGCGCTTGGCATGGGGCTGGGCGCCAAGTTCGCCGCCCCGGACCGCACGGTGATCACGACCTGTGGCGACGGCGGTTATATGTTCGGCTGCCCGACGGCGGCCCATTTCGTCAGCCAGGCGCAAAAACTGCCCGTCCTCACCATGATCATGAACAATCACGAGTGGCACGCCGTGCGCGAGGCTGTCGTGGACATGTACCCGGACGGGCTCGCCGCCAAGGCCAACAGCCTGCCGATCGTCGACCTTTCGCCCTCGCCCGACTACCACAAGATCGCAGAGGCCTTCGGCGGCTACGGCGAGAAGGTGGACGACCCAGCCAAGCTCAAGGGGGCCATCGGCCGCGCCCTCGAACAGGTCGCGCAGGGCCGGCAGGCGACTCTGAATGTCGTGTGCCAGAGGCGGTAGGGCTGACTAGGTCGTGTGGACAAACGGGATTGAACGAAGCCGCTACCGCGGCGGGAGCGGCCTGATGGCGTGATCGGTCTCCTGTCTGAGAGGATGAGGGTGTTGCAGCCCGCTCTCAGACAGGAGTTTCCGAGATGGCCGAGATAAGCCCTCTTCGTCGCCGCATGATCGAGGACATGACCGTCCGCAACATGTCACCGGCGACACAGCGATCCTACATCAGCGCGGTTTTGAAGTTCAGCCGGTATTTCGGCCGCTCCCCGGATAAACTGACGCTGGACGACGTCCACGCCTTCCAGGTTCATCTCGTGTCGACGGGCATTTCGTGGTCCGGTCTGAACCAGATCGTCTGCGCCTTGCGCTTCTTCTATGGCGTCACGCTCGGAACCGCCGGCCGTCTCGTCGGTCACATCTTCATCCATCAGGGCGACAATTCAGGCTTCGTTTGCGAACGGGACTGAGTTCTTCAACGCCCTGCTAGTTGTCTGCTCAAAATCGAAGTTGCTCACGCCAGTTGGCTGTGCATAGGGTCTGCCACAGCCCGTCAGCCGCCGTGCGCAGCTAGCATTCATTCACATCCGACCACTCTGACCAGGGCCGCCCTGAGCGATGTCAGCCCGGCCTAGTCCGGTTCTAAGGTGTTGGGGCGGTGGCTGGGCTGGCTTGTCCAGGTGCGGCACTCACCCATCCGACGGAATTTTGGAACCTGTGAGGCAATGGTGCTCGGGACTCCGCTTCAAAGCGGTCGAAAATTGGCAGGAAATTTGATGGCGAGTTCTTCCCGCGCAAGAGCATTCGTGCTGCAACGGAGAGGCGGGGCAGGGCGGCGCACGTGACTTCCTACTCGATCCCCGACGTCTATGACTCCCTCTTGGCTTGGGCCAGACTTTCGGTACAGTGCGATCATCGCTTAGGCATACGCGACTGACCTATCTCCTTGGAAATCATCGTGGCTTAGAAACTGGGATGCTCTCCCTCCGTCTCCGCCAGATAAATTCTCCAGTGCTCTGAAAATGTTAGTAAATACGCCGATTGCATCAGGTGGCCCTAACGGCGGCCCTAACATTTAGTCAGTACACCCACCGACTGCGCGATCGGTGCCAGATCGCTAACGACGGACGTGGTCGCGCTTTTTGGCCGAGGTGCGTGCGTCAACATCCCCTTTAGAGATTCGATGTCCAAGGGCTTCTGGTCGACCAGGCGCTCCAGCGCGGCGGTGCGCGCCTGGCAAGCTTGATCGTATAGGCGCAAAGCCGGGCTTTCCATGAGCGGTTCAGTTGATACGAGCGGCGCGGAAGAAGGACCGGTCGGCTGGCAATCCTCAAGCCAAATGTTTTTCGATCGAAGCCGCAATAGGAGTACAGGTCTTTAATGCGGTCTGGCCACATCCGGATGGCCACATGCAGGGCCGCCATGCAGCATCCGTAATGCAGGCTGGAACGCTTGTGAGGGATTTGCCGGGGTGCTTATCTCCAGTTCGCATTCCCTGCGGGTCTAGCCGGCCGCGTCATCACCGGGAAACGAGGGTCAGTGTCAAAGCTACTGGAGGTTCGTGATCTCGAGACGAAGTTTTTCACGGTCGACGGGGTCGTCCATGCGCTCAACGGCATCTCCTATTCGGTCGACCGTGGCGAATGCCTGGCGATCGTCGGTGAGAGCGGCAGCGGCAAGACGGTCGGCGTTCTTTCGATCCTGCGGCTGATCCAGTCGCCTCCCGGGCGCATCGTGGGCGGCACGATTCGGTTCAAGGGCACCGACTTGCTGCAATTGGACGATCAGGAACTCCGCAAGATTCGCGGCGGCGAGATCTCAGTCATCTTCCAGGATCCCATGACGTCGCTCAATCCTGTCATGAGGATAGGGGCGCAGATCGTCGAAAACATAGAAGCGCATGAAAACCTGTCGCGATCGCAAGCCCGCCGCAAGGCGACCGACTTGCTTGCCCTTGTCGGAATACCCACGCCCGCGGCTCGGCTCGACGACTATCCCCACCAGTTCTCGGGAGGCATGCGTCAGCGGGTCATGATTGCCATGGCGCTTTCGTGCTCGCCCGAACTGATCATCGCCGACGAGCCCACGACCGCGCTGGATGTCACGATCCAGGCGCAGATCGTCGAGTTGATCAAGCGGCTGCAGACGGAACTCGGCACAGCGGTGATCTGGATTTCGCATGACCTCGGCGTCGTCGCCCGCCTCGCCGATTCCGTCGCGGTCATGTATGCCGGGTACATCGTCGAGAAGGCGCCGGTCGACGAGCTCTATGCCCGCCCGGCCCATCCCTACACCGTTGGTCTGCTCAACTCGCTGCCGCGCCTGGACGCGCGGGAACGGCCGAAGCTTCAGGCGATCGGGGGCCTCCCGCCCGTGCTGGTCGGCGATGTCCAGAGCCGCTGCCCCTTCGTGCCGCGCTGCGCATTCGCGACGGAGCGGTGCCATACCGAAAATCCGATGCTGGCGGATATAACTCCGGGTCATTCCGTTGCGTGCTGGAATGACCGGATCACGGCGCTCGATGCGCCCATGCGGGCCTCCTCATGAGCGCGGAAGTTCTCGTCCGGGTCGACGACCTCAAGGTGCATTTCCCAATTCGGGCGGGATTTCTCAACAGGTCCGTCGGCGCCATCAAGGCGGTCGATGGGCTGACGTTCGACATTCATCGCGGCGAAACGCTCGGCATGGTCGGCGAGAGCGGATGCGGGAAGACGACCACCGGCCGCGCCATCCTGCAGCTCTATCGCCCCACCGGTGGGCATGTCCTGTTTCGCGGGGTCGACCTTGCCACGCAGGACCCAGAAGAGCTGCGCCGGGCGCGCCGGCACATGCAGATGATCTTCCAGGATCCGTATTCATCGCTGAATCCGCAGATGAAGGTCGGCGAGATCATCGCCCGGCCCCTGCGTGTCCACGGCGTGGCTAAAGACGCGGCGGACGAAAAGCAGCGCGTGACCGAGCTGATGGAAAAGGTAGGTCTCAACCCGTCGTTCCGCGAGCGGTACCCGCATGAGTTCTCAGGCGGACAGCGGCAGCGCATCGGGATCGCCAGGGCACTCGCGACGTCACCCGACTTTATCGTCTGCGACGAGCCGATCTCCGCCCTCGACGTCTCGATCCAGGCCCAGATCGTCAATCTCCTCGAACAGCTTCGAGACGAGTTCGGACTGACCTACCTCTTCATCGCGCACGACCTCAGCATGGTCCGATACATCTCGACGCGGGTGGCCGTGATGTATCTGGGCAAGATGATGGAACTCACCTCCAGCGCCGAGCTCTACGAAAATCCGCTGCACCCCTATACCAAGGCGCTGTTGTCGGCCATTCCGATCCCCGACCCGCCCCTGGAGCGGATGCGGCAGCGCATCCTGCTGGAGGGGGATGTGCCAAGCCCGGCAAACCCGCCGCCGGGTTGCCGCTTCAGTTCGCGCTGTCCGTTGGCCACGGACCATTGCCGCCGGGTGGAGCCGGAGTTCCGCGAGGCCGGGGAGGGCCATTGGGTCGCATGCCACCTCGTCTGAGCCTCGTTGCACCGTCTCGCGCCATGAAAGCCTGATCGTCGATGCCCTATATCATCCGCCGCCTGCTGCAATCCGTGATCGTCGTCTTCGGCGTGAGCATCGTCGCGTTCGGCATGCTGTTCCTGACGGGCGACCCGACTGAGGTGATCCTGGGCGACGGCGCGGACCGGATGAGCGTCGGCCAGATCGAGGAATTCCGCGTCCGCATGGGCTTTGATCGACCGTGGTACGTGCAGTACGTTTCCTTTGTCTGGAAGGCTCTCCAGGGGGATTTCGGATATTCCTTCATCCGGCATCAGCCCGCATACGAGGTGATCATCGACAAGCTGCCGGCGACGTTGCAACTGGCGGCGTTCGCCTTCGTTCTGTCGCTTGTCGTTTCCATCCCGTTGGGTGTGCTCTCGGCCACGCGGCCGAATACGCCGGTCGATCACGCCGTCACCGTTCTCGCGCTGGCCGGACAGTCAATCCCCAGCTTCTGGCTCGGTATCCTGCTGATCATGTTTTTCGGCGTGCACCTGCGTTGGCTCCCCATCTCCGGCAGTGGCACATGGCAGCACTTGATCATGCCGGGCATCACGCTTGCCGCGTTCCCGATCGCGCGGAACATGCGGCTGACCCGGTCGTCGATGCTCGATTTCATGCAGCGCGATTTCGTGCGCACCGCGCGCGCCAAGGGAATTCCGGAGCGGCAGGTCATCGTCGCCCACGTGCTGCGAAACTCGCTGCTGCCCATCGCGACCGCCATCGGCCTCGAGCTCGGATTCCTCCTCGGCGGATCGGTGATCACGGAGACGATCTTCGGCTGGCCGGGGGTCGGTCGCGAAATCGTTTCGGCCATCGGCTCGAAGGATTTCTACGTGGTGCAGGCCGGCGTGATCATGCTCGCGCTGATTTTCGCGGGCGTGAACCTCCTGATCGATCTTGCCTATGTCTGGATCGATCCGAGGATCAGGTACGGCGAATGAGTGCCCAGGGACCGGTGCCGATCAAGGCGAGCGTAATGCCTCCCGTTGCTGCTTCCGGCCTCGCCCGGCGCTCCGGCGTTCGGCAGGTGCTTCGGCGCCTCGTGCGCAGCAAGGCGGCCATGGTGAGTGCGGTCGTGTTCGCGCTCGTCCTCGCCGCTGCGATCGCTGCGCCTTTGCTGGCGCCGAACGACCCGTTCGCAATCCGCATCATCCAGCGCCTGAAGCCACCCGGCTACGTCAACGGAGCCGGGGTCACGTTCTGGCTTGGTACTGATAGCCTTGGGCGCGATATCCTCAGCCGCGTCATCTATGGTGCGCGCGTTTCGTTGGTTGTGGGCCTTTCCGCAGTGGCGATCTCCGGCACCATCGGCCTGCTGCTCGGATTGGTGTCGGGCTATTTCGGCGGGATCATCGACGATGTCGTGATGCGTGTCGCCGACATCCAGCTCTCCTTCCCCACGATCCTGCTGGCGCTCGCGATCATGGCGGTGCTGGGTAGCGGCCTGGACAAGCTGATCCTCGTGCTCGGCGTAACCGGATGGGTTCAATATGGACGCATCGTTCGTGGCCAGGTGCTGTCCATCAAGCAGGACGAATTCGTCCTCGCGGCGAAGGCGACCGGCGAAAAGCCCTGGCGCATTTTGTTCCAGCACATCTTGCCGAACATCTGGAGCCCGGTCATCGTCGTCGCGAGCTTCACGGTGGCCAGCAACATCGTCGCGGAAGCTTCCCTGAGCTTCCTTGGGGTCGGCGTGCCACCCTCGGTTCCCAGCTGGGGCACCATGCTCGCCGATGGCCGGCAATATATCGGCGTCGCCGACTGGCTGACGATTCCAGCGGGCCTTGCGATTTCGCTGACAGTGCTGTCGATCAATATATTGGGCGATTGGTTGCGCGACTTCCTCGACCCGCGCCTCAAGAACATCCTATAGTTCTAAAGCACCATCCGAGCCGCCAGGGGAACGAGACATGAAACCAGCACATCGCATTCGCTCATCCGTCATCGTTCTCGGCCTGGCCGCGGCCGCGCTTTCCATTGCGCCGGCCCAGGCAGCGGACAAGCCGGTCGTCGTCCTGCAAAACGCCGAGCCGGTCAGCCTGGACCCCATGTTCACGCAAGCCGATGCGAACATGGTCCTGTCGATCCACGAAACCCTGTTCCGCCTGGACAATGCCGGCAAGGTGGTGCCTGCGGTGGCGGAGTCGATCAAGATGATCGATCCCTTGAACTGGCAGATCAAGATCCGGCCCGGCCTCACTTTTCACAACGGCGAGCCGATCAACGCCGATGCCGCAGTATTCACCTTCGACCGGGCGAAGAAGCTTTTCGCGGCCGGGAAGGGCGATCTCACCTTTGCGCTTGGGGCGCTCAAATACGACCGGATGGAGAAGATCGACGACCTGACGGTTCGCCTCGTGATGACCGAACCGGATCCGATCATCACGTCTCACATGGTCAATCCCGAACTGTCGATTTTGCCGCCGAAGTACTACAGCGAAAACCCACCGGAAAAGGTGGCGTTCGCGCCGGTGGGAGCCGGCGGGTACAAGTTCGTGTCATACAAGGCGGGGCAGGGCCTCGTATTGAAGGCATTCGACAAGTACCGCCTTGGCAAGCCGCCGGTGGACGACGTGATCGTAAAGGCAGTTCCGGAGACGGCTACGCGGATCAGCGAACTGAAGGCAGGTTCCGCCGATCTCATGGTTGGCGTTCCCGCGGACCTGAAGCCCAGCCTCGAAAAGACGCCGGGCGTGAAGGTCATCGTCGCCCCAAGCTATCGTCGGCTCTTCGTCGCGATCAAGCAGGGTCGCCATCCGGCGCTGGCCGACGTCCGCGTGCGGCAGGCAATGAACTACGCCGTCAATTGCGAGGAGATCGCCGCGTCTCTGCTCGGCGGCATGGCCAAGTGCAATATCGACCTCGTCAATACGCCCTACAATAACCCCGCGCTGAAGCCGTTCGGATACGATCCGGCGAAGGCCAAGAAGCTGCTCGACGAGGCAGGCTGGGTCGTGGGGAAAGACGGCATCCGCGCCAAGGATGGTGTTCGGCTCGCACTCGAAATGGACACCACGAACGGTTCATACCTGATGGACAAGGAAATCGCGCAGGTGATGGCCGAGTCCTGGAAGGAGGTCGGGATCGAGATCAAGGACCTGCGCGTCATCGATAACGCAATCAGCGCGCAGCTTCGGGCAAAGCAGGGCGCCGGCTATCGTGACCTGATGAACAGTTCGTCGGGACCGGACTACACCTGCCAGGGCGACCTGCTTCTGGTCCAGAAGAACTCGGGTTCAAACCGCATGAGCTGGGTCGACGAGAAATTCGAGACCATGTTCAAGGCGTTCAACCAGGAATTCGACGAATCCAAGTGGCAGGCCATGTGCTATGAGGCCGAGGCTTATGTAGCCCAGCAAGCACCTGTGATCTGGATGTTCACCGAACCCACGCTCTACGGTGTTTCCGATCGCCTCACCTATGAAGCGAGGCCCGACGGACGCGTTTACCTGAACCTCGTGCTCAAGGCTGTTAAGTAGCTGACGAGCCCTCGCGCGCCGGGTCCAACTCGGCGCGCGCCGCCAACAGCGGGATGAGCGACGGGACGATGGCGCGCGAACCCAACCCTTCGAGCAGCCGGCTCACGCTGACACCGACGAACCCGCACAGACCATCCAGAATGTCTAACGTCAGGCCCGCTTGATCGAAGGCGGGCCCTGCGACATCCGCAGGCGTCCGGTTGTCGAAACGGACGAATTTCGGGAGCAGCGTCGCTTGGTCGCTCGACACAAGGCGGCGTGGCCTGCTCATCACGAGCCTGACGCAATGCCGGCACGGCCGGCGGCGACCCGCGCCAGCATGAGCAGAGCAGCCGCCAGGCCGAATGTCAGATGCAGGCCGGTGGCGATGGCGTCCGGCGACGCAATCGCCAGGCCGCTGGTCCGCGAGGCGATCGAAAACACGGCCCCCATGACGGACGCGCCGGTGATGAGGCCCAGATTGCGGGCGAGGCTCAACACGCCCGAGACGACGCCGCGTTGGGCGGCGGAGACGCCGCTCATCACCGCCGTGTTGTTCGCGGCTTGGAGCAGGGCGTAGCCGGACGTCAGAACGAGCATGGGACCGACATAGCCGGCAACTCCGAGCCGCACCGGCGTGAGCACGAACAAGAGCGCGCCGGCGGTCATGATCGAAAGCCCGGCCAAGACCATCCGATGGGCGCCGAAGCGGTCGACCAGGCGGCCGGCGGGGATGCCCGACAAAGCCGCGACGAGCGGCCCGACAGCCATGACCATGCCAATGGCGCTCGTCTCGAGATTGAGCGCGCCAGCCAGATAGAACGGTCCGATGATCAACGTCGCCATCATCACGGTGGCGACCAGCGCGTTCGTGATCAGGCCGGACCGCAGCACGGTGTCGCGCAGCACCGAGAGATGGATCAGAGGCGATCTGGCTCGCCTCTGGACAAGCACGAACAGGCTGCCGCCTGCGGCTACCGCCAGCAGCAGTCCGCCATTGATAAGGCCGAAGGTCCCCCGGCCCGAGGTCGTGGCAAGGGCATAGGCAGCCAGGGTCCCGGCCAGCAGCAGCGTACCCGGCAGGTCGAAAGGCTCTCGTTGTCCCGGCGGGCCGATCCGGTCGGGCGCCAGGCTGCGGGCTGCGATCGCGAAGGCGACGACGCTGAACGGCACGGTGACGAGGAAAATCGACCGCCAGCCGAAATTCGCGATCAGCATGCCGCCGAGCGAGGGGCCAAGCGCGGTGCCGACCGCCGACATGGTGCCGATCAGCCCCATGGCGCGGCCCATTCTCGCCTTTGGCACGGTGTCACTGACCAAAGCGAGGCTCAGCGTCATCATGACGGCGGCGCCCAGCCCCTGCACCGCCCGGGCCGTGATCAGCCCGCCCAGCCCGGTCGCAAGGCCGCTCGCCGCCGATCCCAGCGCGAAGAGGACGATGCCCGCGCCCAGCAGGCGTTTGCGTCCAAACAGGTCTCCGAGCCGCCCGACACTCAAGCCCAGCGTGGTGATGGCGAGGAGATAGGCCAGGACCACCCACTGCACCTGCTGGAAAGAGGCGCCGAAGGCCTGCGCAAGAGCGGGCAGAGCGACATTGGCGATGCTGGTGCCGAGCGAGGCCAGCAGCGTGCTCAGGGCCAGGCCTGCCAGCGCCCCTCGATCCGCGGTGTTCTGCGACGGCAAGACCAGGACAGCATTCGACGTGCGGGCTGAGGAGGCTTTCACGGCCTCAGATCCGGACCAATCGGTTGACGACCCGGCGCGTGATCGGCGCGACAACGAGGACGACTGGAAAGGCGATCAGCCAGGACGTCAGCCAGGCGCCCAGCCATAGCGCGGCGAATGCCTCCGCCGCTCCGGCGGCACGAAAGGTGGCGATGCCGGACACGACGAGCGACATCAGGCCGGAGAGGACCAGGCCGAACAGGACCGGGGCGAAGCGGGCGGGGATCATGGCGGGAACTCCAATGGACGATGCCGATGACGTAGCGGCAGACCAGAACGGGCGGAAGGCGCGGGATCCGCATTGAATCCGTGCAGCAAACGCCACGTCCCATCCGGCTGTGCTAGCCTCAGGCCATGGCGCACCCGGATCTCAACCTGCTCGTCACCCTCGATGTCCTGCTCGCGGAAGGCAGCGTCGCCCGCGCGGCCCGCCGCTTGCGGCTGAGCCCGTCGGCCATGAGCCGGGCTTTGGCGCGGCTGAGGGACGCGACGGGCGATCCGCTTCTCGTACGCGCCGGGCGCGGCCTCGTTCCGACTCCGCGCGCCCTTGAGCTGCGCGAGCGCGTCGGTCCCCTGGTGCATGAGGCGGCAGCGATCCTTCGTCCGGTCGAGGCACTCGACGTGAAGCGACTGGTCCGCACGTTCTCGATCCGCGCCAGCGACGGCTTTGTCGAAGCGTTCGGGCCGGCGCTCATTGCGAAGCTGCAGGCCGAGGCCCCCAACGTGCGGCTGCGCTTCGTGCAGAAGCAGGACAAGGACAGCACGTCGCTGCGCGACGGCAGCATCGACCTCGAAACGGGCGTGATCGGGCCCGGGCAGAGCCCGGAACTCCGGGCGACCGCTCTGTTCTCCGATCGCTTCATCGGGGCCGTCGGCTCGGGTCACGTGCTCACGCAGGGTGAGATCACTGCCGCCCGCTACGCGGCCTGCCGGCACGTCCTAGTCTCGCGACGCGGTCTTGACCGCGGTCCCATCGACGAGGCGCTTGACGCTGTCGGGCTCAAGCGTGCGATTGCGATGATCGTCGGCGGGTTCGCGGCGGCCCTTGCCATAGCGCGATCTTCAGACCTGGTGGCCACTGTCCCCGAGCGCCACACGCAGGCCCTCCGCAAGGACATGATCTCGTTCCCCTTGCCGGTTCGTGTGGATGGCATCACCGTGTCGCAGGTCTGGCATCCAAGGCTCGACGCCGACGCGGCGCATCGCTGGCTGCGCGATCGCGTGCGGGAAACGTGCCGGTCGACGGCAGCGCGACAAGCGCTGGAAGAACAATGGGGTCGAAAGACTGGAGGGCGCGATGAGGCACCTGACAGCGGATCGAGCTAACCATCCGCCGCTCTACCCACCCGCCAATTTCGCCAGATCGACACGGCCTGCCGCGATGTCGGCCAGCAGGTCCACATGCACGTCGAGGGCGTCGATCACGGGATAACCCGGATCACTTCCATCGAAGGCGAGGTTGAGATCCGTTCCGGCCAGCACGATTGCTTCGGCGCCGGCCGCGATCATGCGCCGGCCCGCGTCGACCAGGGCCTCCCGCTGGGCAGGCTGGCAAGCGCCGGCGACGGCGATCTCCTGGTAGGTCTGGCCGAGTATATCGACTTCGTCATCCAGGGCGATCGCCTGGGTCCGGGCGAGTTGGCCGTAGAGGCGCGTCCGCATCACCACGCGCGTCCCAAGCAGTCCGACCGTCCGGATCCCGCGCCCGGCGAAATAGGAATCGAGCGGAGCCACACCAGAGATGAGCGGCAGGGGCGAGCGGGCCGCGAGCTCGTCCGCACAGAAATGCGCACCGAGCGAGGTCAGGGCGGCGCAGTCGGCGCCTGCGTCCTTCAGCCTTTGCAGCAGCGGCAGAAACGCCTGCGCCTGCGCGTCGCGACGATCGGCAAGGTTGTTGCGGATCAGTTCATGGATGTCGCCGTGAACGATGGTGAGATCGAAATGGCCGGCTCCGCGCATCGCCACTGCGGCCGTGAGCCGCTGGTAATAGACGACGGTCGCGGCAACACCGATGCCGCCGATCAGGCCGAGATGCATCGAACGTCCCCCTCAGTGAATAGGCGGTTGCAGATGAGGCACGGACGGCCGGACGCGGGGACGCGCTCTGCGACACCTTGCATCTGCAGCCAGAAAACCCCGTCGATCACGTGCTCAGTCATCTGCTCTCGCCTTCTCACCCTCGTCAGGTCCCAGCCCGGTCACATGCGCCGGAAGGATCACGATAGCGTCCGCCGGGACGCGTTCGAAGGTCTCGGCCATTCGGCAAACGAGCGCTTCGATGAACGTGCGATGGGTTTCAAACCTCACAAGCGGTAACCCGGGACTCCCAAGCATGTCGAGCGCGGCCTGCGACAGGATCCAGAAGCTCAAACGCCAGTCGAGCCGCATCGCATAACGGATGACACCCACGTGCACGATCGGCCTGTAATGCGGACAGACTCGGCCTTCATCGGGAACAGCTTTCGGGGGATGAGAGAAGCTGCTCGCCGGCAGCGGCCGCCATCATAATACCCATTCTCAAATCGCTGGCGAGAGTGCGTCTCACTACCCGCCTTGCCGTCGCCGCCTGTGTGCAGGCCCAGCGGCGCCATGTGCTACTTCCGCCACTGAGCGGCCTTGAAGCGAACTGCCGAACGGGAGATCGGACGAGGGCAGTCGCGGGTCGGCGCGTTTAGGGCTGACTTTGGCGGACCTGGATGGACCTGCGAAGGATCTGGTCTGCCATTGGCCTCGCCCAACCGCGGTGCCTGCAAGGGAACCTTAGGCTGGGCCCTTGAGTTGACGTGGTTCGTTCCAGCGAAGTGAGACCATGAACAGCATCCGCCTTGTACTGCTTGCCGGCACCGTCATTCCAGCTCTGTTGGGACCGACCGCGGGCTGGACCTCGCCCTCGCCCGGTTCGGCCGCAAGCATGTCGGCCAGCCAAACGGCCGCCGATAGGGATGATCTTGTTTCAAATGTTCAAGTATCCCAGGCCCAGGGAGCGCCTGCACCTGGTGCGGCGACGGACGATCCCGCTCGACCCCGGCCACCCCGGCCCCAGACGCCGGCCGCCGGGCCTGAATCCGGCCGTCCGTCAGAGCCCGGCGCGCAACCCCGACGTCCCCCCTTGCCAGCTGCCGTCATCCTCCCGGGACCTTCCGCGGTCACCGCGCCCGCTCCGGCGCCACCGGCCCAGCCCGTCCGGCAGCCCCCGCCGGCCCCTGTCGGCATTGCCCCTCCCGGCCCGACAGCGCCAATCGCAGCGCCTGGCGCCGGGCCTGCCGCCGTGTCGCCTGTCCCGAGGACAGCCGAACCCCTGCCTGCCGCTCAAGGCTCGCCTCCGGTCGCGCAGGGTGCACCTGCCGCTCCGCCGCCTGCGGTCGCTGCCCCGGCCGTCACCGTGGCGCCACGGCCGCCCGGATCGACTGGCAGTCCGACGCCTGCAGCTCCGCTTCAGCCAGCCACGCCCGTTGCGCCGGCCCAGCAAAGGAGTGGATCGAGCACCGGCCTGCGCGGCGCGGCAGCCGTCGGCGCAGCCACGGGTCTGGTGGGCGGGTTCCTCGCCGTTGAGGGCGCGCGCCAGCTGGATGATGTGCGCCAGAACCGGCAGGAGAGCACGGAGGGCCGCACGACCGTTATCCGGGAGCCCGGTCGCACCATCGTCCGTGAGGATGACAAAATCTTTATCCGGCACGACGAAACAGCGCGCTTCCGCGAGCTTGCGCCAAACGTTCGCAGCGAGCAGCGTGACGAGGCGACCTTCACCTCGTATGACCGCCCAGGCGGAGACCAGATCATCACCGTCACGGACGCGGACGGTCGCCTGTTGCGCCGGGTCCGCCGTGGGCGCGACGGTCGCGAGGTCGTCATCATCGACAACATGCGGCGGGGACCGGCCCGGAGCTTTTCGGAAGACGTCGTCGCACTCCCGCCGCCGCTTCGCCGGCCGCGCGATCGCTATGTCGTGCAATCGGACGGAGCGAGCCGCGACCTCGTCTATCGGACGCTCTCGGCACCGCTTATCGCATCGGTTCCCCGCCGCTACACCCTCGACGAAGTGCGTTACAGCTCGGACCTGCGCGCTCGCATGAGGAGCGTCGACGTAGATACGCTGACCTTCGAGAGCGGTTCATGGTCCGTGCCGCCCGAGCAGGTTGGCCGCCTTGTCGACATCGCGGCCGCGATGCAACAGGCCGTCCGACGCAATCCGAACGAAGTGTTCCTGGTGGAAGGCCATACCGATGCGGTGGGCTCCGACGTCGATAACCTGTCCTTGTCGGATCGCCGGGCACAGTCGGTCGCAACCCTTCTCAGTCGCGAGTTCGGGATCCCGCCGGAGAACCTGACCACGCAGGGTTATGGCGAACAATTCCTCAAGGTGTCGACGAGCGAAGCCGCGCGCGAAAACCGGCGGGTGACGCTGCGTCGGATCACACCCCTGATTGCTGGTCCAACCGCACGACGGTAGACACAAGGCTGTCACACCCGGCGCTGGTCACGACCGCAGGACGACAGGTACTGTCAGCGGCTGAAATCCAGGTCGGACGCCGAATATCTCCATCTGACGCTCTAATAAAGGATTGCAAGGATGGACGGGAGTGGCTGGAACCAGCGCGCCTCGGCGGACAATCTGGCTCTCATCGGCGCGATGGCGGCGATGGTCATCGGGGTCATCATCGTCGCCGCGCTGTATCTGGGGCGCGATATCTTCATTCCGTTGGCGCTCGCCCTGCTGCTGAGTTTTGTCCTGGCGCCCCTGGTTCGGGCGGTTCAGTTCGCCCACGTTCCCCGAGCGCTCGCCGTGATCGCCATTGTCGCCCTGGCATTCACGATCCTGTTTGGCCTCGGAACGCTTATGGGCCGGCAACTCACGCAACTGGCCGGCGATCTGCCGCAGTATGAATTGACCATCCGCGAGAAGGTGAAAAGCTTACGCGGCGCATCGGCTGGCAACGGCACGCTCGAGCGCGCCGCCGACATGCTCCAGGACCTGGGCCGGGAATTGGAGAGACCCGCGATCTCGGCCCTGCCGCAGACTGTGCCCGGGAGTGGACCGGCCGTGAGGCCGATCCCGGTCATCGTCAGCCCGCCAAACCCGGGCGCTCTCGAATATCTCGGAAGCCTGATCGCGCCGCTCCTGCATCCGCTGGCCACGACCGGCCTCATCATCGTCTTTGTGATTTTCATCCTCGTCCAGCGTGAAGACCTGCGCAACCGGCTGATCCGGCTGGGCGGCACGCGGGACATCCAGCGCACGACGGCGGCACTCGACGATGCCGCGAGCCGGCTGAGCCGCCTGTTCCTGATGCAACTCGTCATCAACGCCGGTTTCGGCCTTGTCATTGGATTGGGTCTGCTTGCGATCGGGATCCCCAGCGCCCTGCTCTGGGGGATCCTTGCGGCAGTCCTGCGGTTCGTCCCCTACATCGGCGCCGTCATCTCCGCCGCGTTTCCGCTGGCCCTTGCCGCTGCAGTCGATCCGGGCTGGTCGATGCTTGTCTGGACGGGGCTCCTCTTCCTGATCGTCGAGCCTCTGGTTGGCCATGGGATCGAGCCCATCTTCCATGGGCAGAGTACGGGCCTGTCGCCCGTGGCCGTCGTGCTGGCGGCGGTCTTCTGGACCATGCTCTGGGGTCCGATCGGCCTGGTTCTGGCCACCCCCCTGACGGTTTGCCTCGTCGTGCTGGGCCGCCATATCGAGCGATTGACGTTCCTGGACGTGCTGCTGGGCGATCGTCCCGCTCTCCAGCCCTGGGAGCTGTTCTATCAACGCATGCTCGCCGGCGACGCCCCCGAAGCCATCGAGCAGGCCGAGGAATTTCTGAAGGAACGACAGCTCTCGGACTACTATGACGGCATTGTCCTGCGTGGCCTGCAACTCGCACAGACGGATCTCGCCGCCGGAACCCTCGAGCTTGAGCGCACCGAGATCATCCGCCTGACCATCCTGGAACTGGTCAACGATCTGGACGACAGCGATGACAATCCGCCGATCACCGGGGAAAGCGTTCTGCGCCCGGAAGCAGCGGCCGCCGTCGAGGCGATTGTTCCTGGATCGCGACCGGCCAGCGCTCTGCCGCCTCTCGACCCCAACGATCTGCGTGAACGTTGGGCATCAGAATGTCCTGTTCTCTGCATTGCCGGTCGCAGCGCCCTGGATGCCGCAGCCGCTCTGGTCGTCGCCGACCTCCTGAACCGGCATGGGCTGCACACGCGGGCGTCCGGCGTCGACGTCCTCACGACGTCGAACATGCTTCATCTCGACCTCTCGCAGGTCGCGCTCGTCTGCTTGTGTTGCCTCGCCACCGACAGCCCCACCCACATCCGCAATCTCGTGCGTCGGGTGCGAAAGAAGGGCGCCCACCTGACCATCATGGTCGTGCTTCCCGGCGCGCCCCTGGAGGTCGCGGAGGCCATCCGCCTGGCCAGCCGGGCGGATCTGATGGCCACGACGTTCAGCGCATCGCTCGCGGCCTGCGTCGACGCCGTCACGACACCTGGCGACCCCCTTGCGGCGACGGTCGCTGCCGCTTAGTGCAAGGATGGCGGATACCGGGGCGTGCCCCGTCATTGACCCGCGTCTCTCGCACTGTGCACGGGCTGAATTGAGCCGCCGCCTGATGCTGCTATACGGCGGGCTTTCGACCGTGTCGGTCGTCGCCGGATGCGGCTCCCTCACCGAGACAGGTCTCTTCGGCGCATTGCTTGGCGAGCCAAGCCGAAGCGGCGCGACGCTGAACCGGCCGGACTATGCCGCTGTCTATGGCCGCTACCCGGGCGAGCCTTTCGAGGTGGTCCCGTTCAAATACACCCAGGTCGATCCGGCCTATCTGCGCCAGGTGGTCGCCTACCGCGGCAGTGAACCGGCCGGCACCATCGCGGTCGATCCCCGCCGGCATTTCCTGTACCTCGTCGAGCCAGGACACAAGGCGACCCGGTTCAGCGTCGGCGTGGGCCGCGAGGGCTTTGGCTGGACGGGCACGGCGCAGATCAACATGCGCCGGGCCTGGCCAGTCATGCTTCTGCTAGCTTGTTGCGGATTGCGTAGCGGACGAGCGAGATGGTCGAATCCAATCCCAATTTCCGCATGGCGGAGGAGCGGTGCGCCTCGACGGTCTTCCTGCTGATCGACAAAAGATCAGCGATTTCTTTGTTGGTTTTTCCTTCAGCAATCAGCTTCACGACAGACTGCTCGCGCGACGTGAGTACTGCTCCCGAGCAATCGTTCTTGGCGAGAAAAGATTTAAGCAATGTTTCCGACACGGTGGCCGTAAAGTAGGGCTTGTGGGCCGCGAGACTCTTTACCGCTGCGATCAGGAACTGAGGGGCGTCCGATTTGAGTAAAAATCCTCGCGCTCCGGCCGCCAGTACTTCACGAATGAGCGCATCGGTATCATGCATCGTGAAAATCAAAACTTCGACATTCGGAAGTCGAGTGCGGAGACTACGGGTGACTTCTACTCCGTTGAGCAAGGGCATCGAATAATCGAGGATCGCGACATCAGGGTAGGTGGAGAGCGCCTTATCAACAGCATCCTTGCCGTCTTCGGCCTCGGCGACCACCGTCCAGCCTGACTGTGTTTCCAAGAGACCGCGGATTCCCGATCGAACAACGGCGTGATCGTCGGCGATCAGTATGCGGGTCATCGCGCATCACCTCGAAGCTCTTTGACCCAGTTGGGGCGAACAGCTTAGGCGCGACATGCTAGAGCAATTGAGCGCGAAGTGAACGCGGCAAAACCCTAAAAACGGGGGAGCCGGAACCCGCATTTCTGTCGAAGTTAAGGCCTGTATTGCAGCTGCACGCGACGATTGGACTCAATCCAGCTCTCATGAGTGGGCCTGCATGGGAACAAACGCAAGCACTGCCGTTCCCCACGAACCCGTCGTGATCTTGAGGTCTCCGTTGACCTGTCGAAGGCGCGCGTGCATGCCCGGAATGCCCACTCCCAAGGGGGCTCCCATCTGAAGTTCGTCGCCGCCCAGCCCCTGTCCGTCATCGCGGATTCTGACGACGAACCGTCCTCGTACTGTACGCGCCCTGATATCGATTCTGGACGCGCGTGCGTGACGGTGCACATTGGCAAGCGCCTCTTGCACGACCCGCAGAATGACAAGCTGATAGGCGGGGGAGCTTCGTCGATGATGTCGGGAATTTGAAGGTTCACCTGCAGCTCGCTCCGGCGGCCGAAGCCAGCAACAAAATTCCGCAGCGTCGCAGCTAAACCGTCACTCGCTAGATCCGGCGGATGCAGGAGATAGGTGAAGATCCGCAGCTCTGTAAGTGCCAGCTGCACTTCGCCTGAGACCTCCTTCAGGGTGAGGTGCGCTCGTGGCTGTCGTTGGGCAATTTCTTCATCGAGGCGCGTCAGACCCAGGTTTGTTGCGACGAGGTGCTGCACGGTCGAGTCGTGGAGTTCGCGGGCAATGCGCCTGCGCTCCTCCTCCTGCAGGGAAAGCAGTTGACTTGAAAGTTCTGCCACCTCGCCTTGAGCGCTGGCGACCAGACTCGACAGGCTGCTCAGGGGCCGTTGGACCTGACGGGCGGTGAACAAGGCTGCGGCGCCTCCGACTATGAGCAGTAGAAGTCCCGGGCCAAGCAGCCGTCTTGCGACATCGGTGAGTGGAGCATTGACCTGCTCGAGAGGTGCCGACAGCGCCACCGTCCAGTTGGTCGAGTCTGAGCGCCGATAGGCTACGAGTATTGGATTTCCCAGCTCGTCCATCGCGTCGACAAGGCCTTCCGCACTGCTCTTTGGCCCAACTCGCTCAAGCTCCTTGCGCAGCACCTCCGGCGGCTTGTGGGTCAAGGCTCCCGCAGCCTTGTTGCTAGACACAATCGGATTCAGATCACGGTCATAGAGCGTACTTGTCCAACCCGGAGCGACAGTCTGGGCGTCAAGTAAAGCATTCAATCGCGGTTCGGCCAGAATGGTCGTGAGCCAGCTCTTCAGCTCCCGATTAGGTCCTGGAATCCCGAGACTGAGCCCAACGATGAAGCCACCAGTCAACGCGCTCAACAAACGGCCAGACACCGTCCATGGGCGGACCCGAAGTCTGGCGGTGAGTTCATCGTAATTCGGCATGTCTGCGCGTTGCGGCAAAGGCTCGCCATACGGCCGAAGCGTGTTTAAGACCTGCCCATTGAAATCCTGCAGAATGAGCCAGGATCCCTCGGGAACCGGCGTAGCGCTCAACTGAGCTGTGGAACGCTTTGAAGATCGCCTGACTGGAGCGCCGGTGATGTTGAAAGGCCCTTCAGCAGGTAGTTAACCGCCGCCACTTCCTGATCAAATCCGGACGAGAGAGCAGCGGCGGTGCGCAGCGCCCGATCGCGTATGATTTGACGCTCGGCGCGAGCATTGAACAGGAGCAGCGCCGCCGCAACGAAACAGGCTAGCACCGCGACCACCAGGAATGCCATCACAACGCGTCGGTTCAGCGTTCTGACGTCAACGCGCGCAGGTCCCGCCAAGGTCCCGATCGGTTCATCGCTCATGCAGCCCTCGCGGGGGATTTTGCTTGGGGCAGCGGCACGGTCGTTTAGATGCCCTAAGGGTAAACCCTAAGTATTGGGCTGTCGAGGTGGCGAGTTCGCAAAGGGCTTTTGCGTTCGGGAAGGCGTAAGCCGCCTCCAAATTTCTGGGGTCGCAACTCCCAGGTTTTCAGGGCGCCCCCTAATAGTCGCAACGCTGCGCCAGGGAGAGAGTATCCGCCGTGAGTGGCTGTATTGGCCTCCTCTATTGCCCCCCGAGCAGAAAGGATCACGGCATGTCAGTTTGCTCGACTGTCTTTCGAACTTGCGGTGCCATCGCCGGTGGGCTGCTTCTGGCAGCCTCGTCTCTTTCACCGGTGCAGGCACAGACCCCCGCCAAGCCTAATATCCTCTTCATCATGGGCGATGACATCGGCTGGATGCAGCCGAGCATCTACCACCGTGGCCTGATGGTTGGCGAAACGCCCAACATCGATCGCATCGGCCGTGAAGGGGCGATGTTCACCGACTACTACGCGGAGCAAAGCTGCACGGCCGGGCGCAACGCCTTCTTCACAGGAATGCACCCTTTGCGCACGGGGATGATCCCTCCCCAACTTCCGGGGAGCCCGTCCTACCTGAGGCCCGGTACGCCCGCACTTGCGAAGTTCCTGCTCGATCTCGGCTACAACACCGGCGAATTTGGCAAGAACCACCTGGGCGATCACCCCGACGCCTTACCGACGGCGCATGGCTTTCAGGAGTTCTGGGGCTATCTCTACCACCTCGACGCCATGCAGGGCGTGAGCTTCCCGGACATCAACCGGTCGCCTACCGACCAGGCGATCGCTCCAGCGTGCAGGACCGTGCCGATCCCGGGTCTGCCGGAAAGGCCGTCCGTCGATCCCGCCACTACCATCTGTTTGACGCCGCCCCGTCCCAGTGCTGTCCTGCCGGTCCTCTGACGGCTCGTCCAAGAACCAAACCTGTCGTGACGAGGGTCCGCTGACCCTTGACCGCTCGCGCACCGTTGACGAGGAAATCTCGGCGAAGGTGATCGACTACCTCGATCGCAATGATCCCAAGAAGACCAACAAGCCGTTCTTCGTTTGGTACAACCCGGCCCGCATGCACATCACCACAATGCTCTCGCCCAAGTACGAAGCGATGCTCGGCGAAAAGGGCGGCAAGGATTGGGGCATCAACGAAGTCGGCATGAAGCAGATGGACGACAACATCGGCGATGTCATCAAGAAGCTCGAAGACATGGGGCAGCTTGAAAACACCGTCATTGTGTTCACGACCGACAATGGCGCCGAGGTCATCACCTTCCCGGACGGCGGCGTGACGCCATTCAAGGGTGGCAAACTCACCACCTGGGAGGGCGGCATGCGGGCCCCCATGGTGATCCGCTGGCCCGGTCACATCAAGCCGGGAACGGTGAAGACCCAGATGATGTCCTCGCTCGACTGGCTGCCTACGCTGATCGACATCGCGGGTGGGCCCAAGGCCAACGACTTGAAAGCCCAGATCGAGGCGGGGACGTATCCGGGGATCGTCAAGACGACGCTCGACGGCGTCAACCAGCGGTCGTTCCTCGAAGGTCAGTCTGACTCGGCGCGAGACACGTTCTTCTACTACACGGGCCCGGTTCCTTCCGCCGTGCGCTATAAGAACTGGAAACTCTACTACGCGATGGATGGAGCTGACGGAACCGGTGGATTATTGGGCCCCCGGACCTTCCATTGGACACAGATCGCCAACATCAAGCGCGATCCGTTCGAAATCACAGTCGTCGACAACAAGTCCCTGTTGGCGATGGGCGGCGCCTTGGCGGCTCCGAGCACAGCGTACATCTACGACTGGAACATCCTGCCGATCGGCCAGCAGCTCTGGCTGAAGGAACTTGAGACCTATCAGAAGTTCCCACCGATGCAGGACCCAGCCAGCTACAACCTTACTCAGGTCTATAACGAGCTGAAGAAGTCAAAGCCAACCCACGACTAGCAAAATCATGGAAGCGGTCGGCTCTTGCTGACCGCTTCCTCTAGCTCAGTGGCCAGCTTGATGGGAGCTGACCCCACCTCCTCAAATTGAATTTGGCACAGAGGTTCGTCATGGGCGTTCTTCGAACTATCGGTCTTGGCCTTCTCGCCTCGCTTGGCTGTGCGGCGGCCCTTCCAGCCCAGGCGCAGACCACCAAGCCTAACATCCTCGTCATCATGGGTGACGACATCGGCTACTGGAATATCAGCGCCTACAATCGCGGCATGATGGGGTTCAGAACCACGAATATCGACCGGCTGGCGAATGAAGGCGCGATATTCACCGACTACTATGCCCAGCAGTCCTGCACCGCGGGCCGTGCCGCCTTCATCACAGGACAGAGTCCAATGCGGACGGGCCTCCTCAAGGTCGGCCTGCCGGGGGCGAAAGAAGGCCTCTCCAACAAAGACCCGACCATCGCCGAACTGCTGAAGCCGCAAGGTTACGTGAGCGGGCAGTTCGGCAAGAACCATCTGGGCGATCGCAACGAGTTCCTTCCCACGGTTCACGGTTTCGACGAGTTCTTTGGCAACCTCTATCACCTCAATGCAGAAGACGAGCCGGAGCACCCCGACTACCCGAAGAGCACCGCGTTTGCGGCACAGTTTGGACCACGTGGAGTCCTGAAATGCGTGGCGACAGCCACGGACACACCCGGCGACGATCCGCGCTTCGGGGCCTGGGGAAAGCAGAAGTGCGAGGACACGGGCCCGCTCACCAAGAAACGGATGGAGACCGCCGACGAGGAGTTCGTCAGCGCTTCGATCGCATTCATGGACCGAGCTGTTCGTGATCAAAAGCCCTTCTTCGTGTGGTTCAACCCAACCCGCATGCACATCTGGACGCGGTTGAAGCCGTCGTCGGAGGGCAAGACGGGGCTCGGCATTTATCCAGACGGAATGGTGGAGCACGACGGGCAGGTCGGCCAGCTTCTCGATGAGCTCGATCGCCTGGGGATCGCCGAGAATACCATTGTCGTTTACACCACGGACAATGGGGCGGAGACGTTCTCATGGCCCGATGGCGGCACCACCCCGTTTCGCGGCGAGAAGAACACCAATTGGGAAGGCGGTTACCGGGCGCCTGCTCTGATCCGCTGGCCCGGAGTGGTTCGGCCTCGGTCCGAGATCAACGACATTTTCTCTGCCGAGGACTGGGCCGCGACGCTGACCGCGGCCGCCGGCGAGCCCGTCCTCAAAGACAAGCTGTTACAGGGCTATAATGCCGCCGGGATCGACTTCAAAGTGCATCTCGACGGATACGACCAGCGCGATCTCCTGGCGGGCACAGGTGGTAGCAAACGGCGTGAGTTCTTCTATTGGACCGACGATGGCGACCTGGCCGGATTGCGCTTCGATCAGTGGAAGGCGGTGTTCCTGAAGCAGGAGGCTCATGGCCTCGAGGTTTGGTCGCGGCCCATGCTCCAGCTTCGATTGCCGCTCCTCTTCAACTTGCGGTCAGATCCGTTTGAGAGGGGTGAAATTGAATCCGGTGACTACGTGCGCTGGTTCATCGAGCACGCCTTTCTGTTCGTGCCCGCGCAGGCCATCGTCGGCAACTTCATCGCGACGTTCCAGCAGTTTCCGCCGCGTCAGAGACCCGGCACATTCTCCGTCGAGCAGGCCATGGAACGGCTCCGGCTTCCTCCATCCAGCAACTGAAGGGATGTGCATTGGCTGCAGTAGCGAGGAGACACGGCCGGCAATCGATCTCCAGCGACTTCGATGAGGACGTGGCCCGACCGTTCCAAGTGCAATGACTTCAGAAGGAGACTGCCGTGTTCAAGATCGTCAGAATAGGCCTATTCATCGCCGCACTGGCCGGCGTCGGAGGCTGCCAGACGGCGCCGCAGGTCGTCTCGAACAAGGAGGACCTTTTAGCCGCGGCCGGCTTTGTTCCACAGCCGGCCAACACGCCCGCAAGAATTGCGTCGATGAAGAAGCTGCCGCCGAACAAATTCGTGCGGCAGACGCAGGGTTCGCAACTAGTATATCTCTATGCCGACCCGATTGTCTGCCAATGCGTCTATCGTGGCGATCAGGCCGCCTATGCACAATACAGAAGCATGGTGTTCCAGCGGAACCTCGCCAACGAACAGCAGATGAACGCGATCATGGCGCAAAACGCTTTCGACTTCGGCCCTTGGGGTGGACCGCTGTGGGGCGGACCGCTGATTTACTAACGAGCCAAGTTCTGCTCATAGAACAGGTCCACTCAGCGAAGGGGAAGGGACAAGACATGTCGCCCGCTTTATCCAAACCTAGCCGCCGCCGGCTCCTCTCCATGGCTTCAGTCCTAACCCTCATCTCCGTCGCGGACCTTGCGCTGGACCGGCCGGCCTTTGCTCAAACTGACCCGCTCCCAAGTTGGAATGATGGGGCCACAAAGACTGCCATCACCACGTTTGTGAACCGGGTGACACGGCAAGGCGGGCCCGACTTTGTCCCGCCGCCCGAGCGGGTTGCCGTCTTCGACAACGACGGGACGTTGTGGAGCGAGCATCCAATGTACGTACAACTTGCTTTCGCGCTTGATCGCGTGAAGGCGATGGCGCCGCTGCACCCGGAATGGAAGGACAAACAGCCTTTCAAGGCTGCCCTTGAAGGAGACCTCAAGGCGCTGGCCGGCGCGGGCGAACGAGGCCTCGTGGAACTCTTGATGGTCACCCATGCGGGAATGACGGCTCAGGAATTCCAGGCGATCGCGACCGACTGGATCGCGAGCGCCCGCGATCCACGGTTCAAAAGGCCGTACACCGAATTGGCCTATGTTCCCATGATCGAGCTTCTCGCCTATCTGAGGGCCAATGGGTTCAAGACTTATATCGTTTCCGGCGGGGGGATCGAGTTCATACGGCCTTGGACCGAGCGCGTCTATGGCGTGCCGCCCGAGCAGGTCATCGGCTCATCGATCAAGACCCGATTCGAGATGCGCGACGGTCAGCCGACGATCTTCCGGCTGCCGGAAGTCAACTTCGTCGACGACAAGGCGGGCAAGCCTATCGGGATCAACGAATACATCGGCCGCAGGCCGATTGCCGCGTTTGGCAATTCGGATGGCGACCTTGAAATGCTGCAATGGACGACGATGAGCGGTGGCGTTCGGTTCGGCCTGCTCGTCCACCATACCGATGCCGTTCGCGAATACGCCTATGATCGCGACACGTCCTTCGGCCGTCTCGACAAGGCGCTGGAGGCAGCCGCGGCGAACAAGTGGACCGTCGTGGATATGAAGAATGACTGGAAACGCATCTTCTCGTTCGAATAGCGCGCCCAACCTTCTGCTGGAAAGCCAGCCTGACAGCCCGTCCATCGTACGTCTGGTCGTCCCATGTCGATCAATACGTGTCCGGAGGCGAACGCATGATTACGTTTTTCAAGTGGGCAACTGCTGCGGCCGCATTGGCTTTGACTGGATGCATCGGCGTGCAGCAGCCACTCAGTAATGTCTGCAACCCTGGCTTTAGTTCGTTCTCATTCGGCGTGAACTCGACCTGGCTGCTCGACGTCGGCCCGCAAGGATGCACGTCGACGTTGAACCTGTCGGGCGGCGCTGTGATCGCTTCGTCGATCGTCAAGCCTGCTCGAAACGGAGCCGCCTTCGTTCAAGGTACCACCTGGGGCTACACGCCTTCAGCCAGCTATCGTGGACCCGATCAATTCGTCATGTCGCTGACCGGCGGCGGCTTCGCCGGAACCGCGACTTCGCTCATCACGGTTCAGGTGCGAGTGGTGCCATAGCTCGCGAACATTCATCGCCTTCGTCAATGACAGGATCAAAATGAATGCCAACACCAATGAGTGCTTCTGTCTGGAAATCACGATGTGAAGGGCGGACTTCAAAGCGGTGTGCGCGGGGAGAACCGCTCCTTTCCGGCACTTCTCGGTGCCGTCCGATCATCACACCCAATACAGAAAGAGCAACCCGATGAAGTACTCCCGAAATGCCATCATAGCTTCCATGACGCTCTTCTTCGCGTCATTCGCCCACGCTCAGGTTTCGACCCAGGTCGGCACACTGGCATGCGATGTGTCGCGCGGCATCGGCATGATCGTCATGCAGAAGCAGACCCTTACCTGCACCTTCCAACGTGACGCTGGCGGGGCAGCAGAAACCTATCTCGGCTCGCTCGACGAGTACGGTGTTGCGATCGGCGATGTCGCATCGGGCCACCTCGTCTGGGGCGTCATCGCGGCGGGAAAGGGCGTGCCACCCGGCGCGCTCGCCGGCACCTATCGCGGCGTTGGCACGAACGCATCATTCATCGTGGGAGCCGGCGCAAATGTGCTGATCGGCGGTACTGAACGCGCCTTCTCGCTCCAGCCCATCTCTGTGCAGGGCCAGATGGGCGTGAACATCGCCGGCGGGCTGACTGTCGTAACCCTGAGGCCGTCGACCTGATCCGAGCGCTGAGGCTGTCGCGATAGGCCTCCAGATGCGCGAGCGCCACGTCCTCGGGTGCGACCGCTTGACGGGTGAGAGCGCGCAGGAGCGGTTGCAGCCTGATGCGGCGCCTCTCCGGCACATGCGCCAGCAAAGCCCTCCACACGGAGCCGATGGGCTCGACGCTGCGGCCGGGCAGTATGGGCCGCAACAGGCAGAGCGCGCCGTTGAGGAGCGAGCGGACATTGTTCCAGCGCCCTTGCGACATTCCGTGGGCCGCGGGCGCTACCGTCTCGAGCCTGCGGCGAAGCGCCTGCAACATTGCGCCGGATCAAGGCGGAGCCCCACATCAGGCTCGCCTGCCAGCTTCGGCCGCTAATTTGACGTTGTCGGTCACTCCGTGGAGCAGTCGGGCGGGCACATGGACAGGTTTGTTGGTGAAAGTGGAGAAGACAACTGCACCCACTCAAGAGAAAATGTGCTGCACCTGGAATATATTTAGAATTGGCCATATTCCCGATCGTCTTAAATAACCCTGTGAATGGCTTCGAAATCTGAATCAAGGGGCTAAGCTGGAGGTAAATCGATGGCGACCGCAGTTGCTGACACTTACCGTCGCTTCGCCCGAGAGGAGGCCCGCGGGCGCTCACCGCTCTATGAGAAACTGACCGAGAGCGTCGCGGATGACTCTGAACTGCTTGCCCGTATCGCCGAGCTGCCGGCGGCGAAGCAGCAACCCAATCTTTTCCTCGCAGCCGCACGTCACGTCACGGGTGTTCCGAAGAGTTGGGCGGACTTTCGGTCCAGTGCGCTCGCCCACTGGAACGAGATCCGAGCCGTGATGTTGGCGCGATCGACGCAGACCAACGAGGCTGGACGTTGTGCTGCCCTCCTGCCGGTCCTCGCGTTGCTCCCGCAACCCCTTGCGCTTCTCGAGGTCGGCACGTCGGCTGGCCTCTGTCTGTTTCCCGACCGCTATGCTTACGACTATGGCCAGCAGGTGCTCGGGCCGGCCGACATGACGGCAAGCACTCCGGTCTTTCCGTGTCGCGCCGATGCCGCCACGCCCTTGCCTAAGACATTACCCCGTGTGATTTGGCGCGCCGGCCTGGACATCAGCCCGCTCGACGTCAATGACGCTGATCAGATGGAATGGCTCGAGACGCTCGTCTGGCCCGAGCAGACAGATAGGCTAGCGCGGCTGCGCGCCGCCGTTCAAGTTGGCCGAGCAGACCCGCCCCGCATTGTGCAAGGCGACCTCACGCGCGATCTCCCGCTGCTCGTGAAGGAAGCTCCGCGCTACGCCACCCTGGTCGTGTTTCACACGGCCGTGCTCGGTTACGTGCCTGACCAAGTCCAACGCGACGCGTTCGCTGGGCAGGCTCTCGCGCTGAGCGACTATTGGATCAGCAACGAGGCCCCGGATGTCTATCCGCAGGTCGCAGCGAAGCTCGATCGGCAGCTGAAGCCCCCGCTCTTCATGCTGGCGGTGAACGGACATCCTGTTGCGGCAGCCCATCCCCATGGGGCAACGCTCGACTGGATTTCTGATCCACCCCGCGCGAACCCTCGCTTGAGTATCAGGCCCTAGCCCTCATGCCTACGGATCGAACCGGGCCGAGCGTCTACTTGCCGGGACGCTGCCCTTGAGGGACGACCTGCTGATGCTGTTGCACCGGATGGAGCAGGTCGAGCTCAGCAGCGCTACGATGAGACTGCTCCGCATCGCGGATTGATATAGTTTGAAATGGCTTGGTGGCACGGTGTCCCGCCTGCCGGACAACCCGAGTTTGTAGCGTCATATGCGTGCGGGGCAGCGCGTCACGGATCTGCGGGCGCATCACGCGCGGGGCAGCGCGCCCGCGTGCGAGGCCGGATAATGGGGGGCGCTGCCTGCGATACCAAGTTTCCGGTCTGTCGTCAGCATGTTCACAGCCGCAAGGCTCACCACTTTGATCGTATTCCGTCGACCATCGATCGTAGCGGGCGTATGATGATTTAGACTAAGAGGAGGCCCCGATGGGTTCAACCTCGCGCGTGTTGGCTGCGTTAGCCGTCGCGTTTCCGATATTTGCTCCTGCTCAGCAGCAGCACGCCGGTCACGACATCTACAAGGACTTGAATACCGACGGATCCTATCGTGAATACGGCAAGCTTGGCAGCCCCTGTTGCGGCGGTGATCCCGTTTGGGGGGATTGCGAGCCGGTTGGCTCGGACTATCGCCTCTTGCCCACCGGCGATGTCATTTTCGTCATACATCGGTACGGCAAGGCGGAAGTCCTGATCGCCAAGGAGAGGATCCTATGGATAACGATCAAAGGAGGTGAGTTCTCCCAAGCCCATTGGTGCGGTACACCGCGCACGAAGGTGGCAGGAAACCGAGATGTCGAACCGGTCGAGCCACTGGACCCTGATCCCGATTTCGTGACGAAGTGCGCGACGATTGCGCCAGGCGGCTTTTGATGCTCGGCGCCAACGCGACCATGGCAGGCCGCGCGTTCGCCGGCAGCGGAACGCCCACGAAAGTTCGGTCGTTTTCCTTTTTCATAAATCAGCAGAAAACCATCCTGACCTTCTTCGCCCCTTCTCTCGTCGGCGGTAAGGAGATTTGACGATGCTGCGTGTCGCCGTCCTATTCCTGAATGGAGGGTGTGCTTCCACGGCTCTCCTTCCTATGGAGATTTTCCGCAATGCCGGTGTGCTCTGGAATCTCCTAGGCGGCGATGCCCCGCAGCCGCGCTTTGCCGTCACCACGGCGTCGGTCGGCGGAGCTCCGGTCGTGACAGACCATCTCACGTCGCTCACGCCGGCATGCGCCATCGAGGCCCTGGAGCAGCCAGACCTCGTCTTTGTCCCTGCGGGAGGCCTCCCCCTCGATACGCTCGTCCGCACCGGCTATGTGGTCGACGATGTCATCGCGCGTAATGCTGCCGTGGTGCCTTGGCTGCGACGCTGGGCAGCCGGCGGGGGGAGCGCTGCGCGGAAAGCCGCCGCCGCCTCCTCCGCCTTGCCCTCGGCCATCAGTGCCGCACCGAGGGATTGATGGATCGGATAGTACCAGAAGGGGGGCTCCATGTAGGGCAGGCGGTCCTGGACATCCGCGGCCTGGGCGAACACGGCGGCTGCCCGCGCATGGTCGCCAGCCTTCTGCGCGATCCGGGCCTCAATCTCGCTCGTTGCTATTTGCAGGAGATCAGGACCCGGCACGCCGGCATCCGGCAGGGCGGTGATCTCGGGAGTCTTCGCCAATGCTTCGATGGCGACCGCCTCGGCCCGTGCGTCCTCAGCCCGGCCCAGACGGGCAAGCGCTACTCCGCGTGCGTAGTGCCACGACGCTCGTACAAGCGGGGAACTCGTGGGCTCCGGTGCGCGCAGTGCAAGCACGGTTTCAGGCGGGGAAAATCGCACATGGGCGTTGTATGGCGCGGCTGCGATCGGCTGGGTCCAGGGAACCTCGCGCTGAGCTCGTTCGGAAACGATGCCGGCGAGCTTCTGTGCCGCGTCGACGGCAGTGGGGCCGTCACCGCCGGTCAGTGCCGAGACCATGACGAAGTGCACGTTGTGCGCATAATAGGCTTCAGAGGACAGAAGACTCGCGCCTCCATACCCCATGAGTGCTTCGTCCGCCGCTGCGGCACGCACGTTGGCATCGAGGCTCTCGCGCCAGCGCCCGAGGCGGTACCAGATGTGGCTCGGCATGTGCACCAGATGTCCCGCGCCGGGCATCAGGTGCTCCAAGCGTGCTGCGTGGGGTGCGGCCCGCTCTGGGCGATCGGACGCCTCCACCGCATGGATGTAGAGGTGAATTGCGCCAGGATGGTCTGGCATCGCCTCCAGTGGCCCGAGCTGGCGGATTCCCAACACCCCCTCGAGGAGCGCGACAATCCGTTCCGTCTTGCCCTTCGGCGACTTTCCGCCGTCGGCCCAGTAGTCCCAAGGCGCGAGATTCATTAGCGCGTCGGCGGTCAGCAGCGCCACGTGGGGATCGCTTGGGAACCGCGCCTGCACGTCCTCCATGGCGTCCGCGTAGGCCCGGTCCAGGGCCTTACGATCCGCGTTCGGGTCGGGCGAATGTCGCTTCGACAGCGCCTCAATGAGGGCTGCCTGCGTGTCCCCGGCGTTCGGGGCCAGGCGCCGGGCCTGTTCGATCACCGCCAATGCGCGGACGTTCGCGTCAGCCTCGACGTGATAATTGATGTGCGGGCCCAACACCCAGGCTTCGCCCCAGAGACACATGGCGCACTCGGGGTCGAGTTCCTGCGCGGCCCTGAAGGCTCGGGCGGCTTCCGCATGGTTGAAGCCCCATCCGAGGCGGTAGCCCTGGTCGAAATAGGCTTGCGCCTCCGGCTTGGCGGTACTCGCGACCGGCCATGATAGTCTGCCCAAGGTCTCGTGGAGCACCGGCTTGGCCGCGGAACTCGGCGCAGCGGCCCCTTGCGGCAGATCACGGCCGTAGACGCCAAGCTCTGTGCGGGCGCTTTGCATTCGCGCCTCGCTCTTCGATTGCGCCTGGGTCAGGACGATCCGGTGTCCGGCATGCTGCTCGCTCTTTTGGAGGGCGTGCAGAAGCCTTACCCTCGGAGTGTCATGTGCGCCCAAGGGACACGCATGGACCGCTGTGCCGGGCAGCATTGCCAGTGCAGCAACAGCAGAGAGCAGGAAAGATCGAGTAGCGGGGCTGGTGAGTTGAGCATGGAGCACGGTCATCTGCGAAGCTCCCGGAACAAGGCAGGCAGGCAGGGTCTCTCGAACTCATCCGGACCGGTCGCTGCCAAGCCCGGCTTCGTCCCGCTTTGCAGGTCATCGTACGGCATCGGCCATGAACGACGCGAGTGACTTAGCTCACCCTGTGCCGAAGCTCTCCTTTTGGGAGAGGCGATTCGGACAAAACGACGGGGCAAGACTGCCAGGAGTGGCTTGCCGCCAGGTCCGTGGGGCGGGGCGTCGTGTCAATAGCACTCTAAGAGGTGTGCCGACGTCCGACCGGATGCTCAACGGAGCGTGCCGGCGACGGGTAGACCGATGCTGGAGGGCCGTCCGACCATGGCTTGAACCTCGCGGGCAATGCCATCTGCCAGGCAATTGTAGCCCGTGTCGTTCATATGGAATTGATCAGGTGCGAGAACCATTACCAGATCCTGCAGACTACGCTCTCTCCAACGTTTCATCAGGGTGTAGCGTGAAAAGAGGGGAATGTTTTCTTTTGCCGCGATCTCCTTGATGGAAGAGACGAAACCTTCGAAGGCCCGGGAATTATCGATTGCAGGAAAATATTGGGGATCGACGAGCAGGAGAGCGGCTCCACTTCGCCGGGTAGCATCAATGCCTTCTTTTAGAACATCGCCAAACCGGCGCTGACCGTCATTCCTGAGCGCATCGTTTGTTCCGACCTGCCAGACGACCAGATCGTAGGTGTTCTCCGCCAATTCGTCCGTGAGTTTCAATAAGGTTTGATCCGCAGTTTCCCCGCCTTTGCCGGCGTTGATCACGCGAACGCCCGCGCCCGCCCAAATGGAGCGGAGCCGTTGCTCAAGACGAAAGGGATAGGAGGACTGCCGCGACGACGCTCCGACCCCCTCAGTCGACGACGATCCGATAGCAAGGATGGACACCGGCTGGCCGCGTTCAATCTTGCTTCGTACCGCTCGAAGGCTCCTCTGCTGGCTGAGCACTGAGCCCGCGTCGCATCGGAACTCCATGCGCGCCGGTTCCGCGCGCGCGGACCCGGCGAACGATCCTGAAATCAGGCCGAGTCCTACACCAGCAAACATCAAAATCCGGGGAACGAGGAACTTGCCCATCAGCCAAATCCAGCTACGCCGTGAGTATACTAAGGATTCGCTCCTGAATGCTGGATGAATGGAAATCATCATTCGCAGCTTCGATTTGCATGGCCAAAGCTAAGCATTGAACCAATCCGGCGCGGCTCTTTAACGCGGCTCGATGAACTTCATTTGAAAGGATTTCGATTCCGATCGGATGTAGAATGTCGATGGGGGCGCGTCAGGCGCGCGAATATGATCACACCGCATCACGGAAGCCGCTTGGCGAGCGTCGATTTCTGGCGAGGCTTCGCCTTGGTGATGATCTTCATCAATCATATTCCCGGGAACATCCTCGAACCTTTCACCCATAAGAATTTCGGATTCTCAGACGCAGCCGAAATCTTCGTGTTCCTGGCCGGAATGGGCGCAGCCTTCGCTTATGCTGGCCGCGTAGCGGAAACGGGTTTTGCGCGACAGGTCGTCTCCATCGGGATACGGGTTGTGACGCTCTACACGTCGCACATCGTGGTCCTGCTTGCGTGCGGCGCCATCGTGAGCTTTGCCGTGATGGCCACGAATGACATCAGGCTGCTGGAGGCGACACAGTTCGACCAATTGGTCGAGTCGCCCATGGAGGCGCTCGTTGGATTGACAACGCTGGGTTTGCAGCCGGCCTATCTGAACATCCTGCCGCTTTATGTCGTCCTGCTTGTCCTCGCGCCAGCGCTGATCAGCCTCGCTCTAATCGATCTCCGCCTCGCGATGCTCGTCTCGGGGGCACTCTATGTCGCGACCCAGTTGTTCGCGCTCTCCCTTCCGAGCTATCCCGGCAACGGCGCGTGGTATTTCAATCCGCTAGCGTGGCAGTTTCTCTTCACCATGGGGCTTTGCGGCGGTCTAATGATCCAGCGGGACCAGGCTTTGCGGTCGCGGGCGCTGTTTTGTGCAGCCCTGGCTTATGTGCTGGGAGCGCTGCTCTGGACACGGGCTGGCTTCTATCATTCCGCCGACTTGGCGCCGCTACCCCGCTTCCTCTGGGACTTCGATAAAACCAACCTGACGCTGCCCCGGCTGCTTCATGTCCTGGCGCTCGTCTACATCACATCGAGACTGCCCCTTGAACGAGTCCTGGCTCGAAGCCCGTTCGCAAAACTCTTCATTCTCTTGGGAAGTTACTCGCTGCCGGTCTTCTGCGTCGGCACGATTTTGAGCGTTTCCGCCCAAGTGTTCAGAATGACTGGCGCGGGCAGCCCGGTTCTTGATATTGTTTTGATAGCATCAGGGCTTCTCATACAGGTGGGATTGGCGGCATTACTCGAATGGCACCGGTTCGGACCACCCCGGAAAGCTCCATCAGCAAGGGCATCACGAACCGCCTGACGGCGCTTCTTGCGCTCATCGGCCTCGAAATGCTTCTGGGATTTGCAACCCCGCAGGCCGCGCATGCGGCCGTCTCGAAAAACTGCGAGGTACCGGACGCCATCCTGAACCTGCCCGCTCCCCTTACGAGAACGGCTCAAGCCGCGGCTACCGCTCAGGCGGTGCGCATCGCCGTAATTGGGCCCGGCCTTTCCGGCCCAGTCATTTCCGAGCGCCGGCGCGCCAAGCTCCAGCGCGAACTTGAGGTGCGGTTGCCCACGGTTCAGGTGGAGATCCTCGACGAGGGGCGAGGTGCAGCCTTTATCGGCGATGAATTCGATCGACTACGGGAATCAATCTCCCGTACCAATCCGGACCTGGTGGTCTGGCAGATTGGAACGCCGGACGCCGTGGCTGGCATTGATCCGGATAGATTTGCCGAAACGTTGTCCCGCGCTACAGAATGGCTGAAGGGCCAGAGTCCGGACTTCATCCTGATGGATCCAGCTTTCGTGCCCTCGGTCGATCACGAGAAGCTCTATCTTGCAATCGTGAACCGCATCGGAGCGAGTGCGGACCGGACGGGGGTAAACCTGTTCCGGCGGTACGCGGCGACGCAGTTTCTCGATAATGCCCGCCAGACGGCGCGCGGAACCGATGACCCCAGCGTTCGCCGCGCATGCACGCCCGAATTGCTCGCCGAAGCGATTGCAAGGGCAATGCGGCGTTGACGTGATCGGACCGCTATTTTGAAATTCGCGGCTCGTGGCAATCTGAACGGCGCCGGTCGCCTTCCCTGGCTATTTCTCCTATCGAGCCGTCCTTTTTCTTGGTCGCGCCTGCTCGGAGCGCCCAATCTCGCGGGCCTCGGATCTTCGTCAGCCGGGTAGGTCAGCAAGCCATCTCGATTAGCTCTTTCTGGAATGTTTTGTATCGTAAAGATATAATAAAAATGTAATCGAACGTATATTTTGACTCTCATTCCGTTCTGTATAATAATCGATCCCATAGTTTGTAGTACATTAGCATTCTAAACGCTTTGCATCTGGCCTTAGTGGCTTAAATATACAAGCAATTTCGTCTCTGCGGTGCCCGGTGCGGGGTGGCTATGGCTTATGCTTGGCCATTCTCGCAGAGGGTGCAGCACGAGTGCGAGCGAATGAAAAGCGGTGAACTCCATTTCTTCTGAGTTGGCAAATGCAGGTGCTGATCGGAATGGCCACAGAGAGGCCATCACCGAAACCTGTCAGCGAAGCGGGAGGACGTAGGATCATGGCAAAAGACGTCAGCATTCAACCGGGACACGGTACCGCCGGACGGCATCCGACGCGGCAATTTCTAGACTCCCTTTCGGGACACGATGATCCCGGCATGTTCGGAAGGATGTTTCCAAAGCTGCCGCCACTCACCGTGCCGGAAGCAGCGCTGCAGGCTCTAGCCAATGCGATGAAGGACGCGAACCCCGACGATCCGGCTGGAGACAATCCCAACATCCCGGCGGGCTTTACATATCTCGGGCAGTTCGTTGACCATGACATCACGCTCGATCTGACGTCGATTGGCGAGAAGGCTGCCGACCCGACGGCGGTGCATAATTTTCGAACGCCTGCGCTGGACCTCGACTCGATCTATGGTCTGGGCCCCGACGGAAGCCGGCATCTCTATGCGCGAGCATCAGGAGGTGGCAGCGGCAAGACACCCGGTCCGAAGTTCCTGATTGGCAGGACGATCAACGTGCCATTCGGCAACGTTACCGGCGATCACCGCAACGATCTTCCGCGCAGCCCCGAAGGCTTCGCCCTCATCGGCGATCACCGCAATGACGAGAACCTCCTCGTGGCGCAAACCCACCTCGCCATGCTGAAGTTTCACAACAAGGTCTGTGACATCGTTTCGGTTGGCGGCATGCCGGCGGAGCAGGTCTTCAACGAGGCCCGCCGGATCGTGACGTGGCACTATCAGTGGATGGTTCTGCACGACTTCGTCGAACGGCTGACCGAACCAGGCATCGTCGCCAGGATATTGAACCAGGGGCGCAAGTTCTATCGCTTCAAGAAAGTGCCCTATATGCCGGTGGAGTTCTCGGCCGCAGCATATCGGCTGGGACACAGCATGGTGCGTGAGGTCTACAGCCACAATCGCATCTTCACGCCCGGTGGGGTCCCCGCGACGCTCGACCTCCTGTTTCAGTTCACCGGTCTTTCGGGTGGGATCATTGGCGATCTCGCGCCCAATCCGCCTGCCGGGCCACTCCCGCTTCCTGTACTCTCGAGCAACTGGATCATCGACTGGCGACGGTTCTTCAGGCTCGGTGTCGCTCCGAACCCGGCCGGCGTGACCCTCAACGCAGCACGAAAGCTCGACCCATTCATCGTTCCGCAGCTTCACGATCTGCCCGGCGGGGGTGGCAATCTCGCGCTCCGGAATTTGCGCAGGGGGGTCTTCCTGGGGCTGCCGTCCGGTCAGGATGTCGCAAAGGCAATGCAGATCGCAAACCCGCTGACGCCGGCTGAGATCGCCACCGGACCAGATGGTGCGGTCGCCCAAGCCCACGGCCTGCATCTGAAGACGCCGCTTTGGTATTACATTCTCAAGGAGGCCGAGGTCCGCGGCGGTGGTGAGCGTCTCGGACCCGTTGGCGCGACGCTTGTGGCCGAGGTCTTTGTCGGCCTCGTGCATGGCGATCACGAGTCTTACCTTTGGCAAAAAGGCCTGAACTGGAAGCCCGACTTGCCGTCGAGACAGCCCGGCAACTTCACAATGGCCGATCTTCTGAACCTTGTCGGCGAGATCAGCCCCATCGACGGCATTTAGGATCAAGCAGTGGCCGATGCCGGTCTTGATCTGACGTGATCTTCTTTGGTGCTGGGCTGCCAGCACCAATAGGGGCAGGATTTTCGTCCACGGCGGCGCGGATTGTCCTGCCCTGAACAATGCGGCGACCCCGGCGTTGAGCGTTCAATGTCTCGAAAACTCGCCCGCAGTCTTGCGCAGAGAAGAACAAGGCCTGCGTTGCCCAATCAGTGAATGGCGGATCTGACCGGTGAAGATTGCGACGTTCAACGTGAACGGCGTCAATGGGCGGCTCCCTGTCCTGTTGCGCTGGCTGGAGCAAGCGAAACCCGATGTCGTCTGCCTTCAGGAGCTGAAGGCTCTGCATGAGAAGTTTCCGGCAGGCCCGATCCGCGATGCCGGCTATGGTGCGATCTGGCAGGGCCAGAAGAGCTGGAATGGCGTCGCCATTCTCGCCCGGGAATCCGACCCCGTCGAGACCAGGCGCGGGCTGCCGGGCGATGACGACGATGTGCAGAGCCGGTATCTCGAAGCCGCCGTCGACGGCATCCTGATCGCCTGCCTTTACCTGCCAAACGGAAACCCCGCTCCGGGGCCGAAATTCGATTACAAGCTGCGCTGGTTCGAACGGCTCATCGACCACGCCCGCGAGTTGGTCGCGCTCGACGCGCCCGTGGTGCTGGCCGGCGATTTCAACGTGATGCCGACCGAACGCGATGTCTACAAGCCCGAGCGCTGGGTCGATGACGCCCTGTTTCGACCCGAGGTCAGGGAGGCCTTCCAGCGGCTCGTCAGCCAAGGCTGGACGGATGCCATCCGGACACTTCATCCGCACGAGACGATCTACACGTTCTGGGACTATTTCAGAAATGCCTATGCCCGGAATGCGGGCCTCCGCATCGACCACCTGCTCCTCAATCCGGCCGTCGCAAAGCGACTGGTGGCTGCAGGCGTGGACAAGGACGTGAGGGGTTGGCAGAAAGCGAGCGATCACGCGCCGACATGGATCGAACTCGCCCCGCAGGCGGCGGTCTCCGCAACACGGACCGGGCGGGCCCGCAAGGGAACATGACTGAGAGGGTGGGGGGCCTTGCCGTTGAGCTTTATCGTCGATGGCTCGCAGGATTCCCCGGTCACAGTGCTACTGGCACGCGGCACCCTGATCCCGGAATACCGTGAAGCCGTTGGTAGCCTGGACTGGGCCGGGCGGCCCATCATCGGGGGAAAATCGATGGGCGGACGCGTCGCTTCGATGATCGCCGACGACCTCTATGGGAAAGGCACGATCGCGGGGCTGCTATGCCTCGGCCATCCGTTTCATCCGCCCGGCAAGGCGGGCCAACTCCGTACCGCTCATCTCGCCGGCCTGGCGACACCGACGCTCATCTGCCAGGCAACGCGCGATGAGTTCGGCACGCGCGAGGAATTCACGGCCTACACTCGGTCGCCCCAGATCGCGATGTTGTGGATCGAAGACGGCGATCATGATCTCAGGCCGCGAAAGTCTGTGACCGGAGTGGGTTTCGAGCAATCAATCACGGATATGGCCGGCAAGGTGGCGCCTGGGCGGATAGGATCCCAGCGTCCGAGCTACCAATTCGCGATACGGCCATCCCCAAGCACTGAATCTGTTGCCGGGATGATTTCCTGTTCGAACGGATGCTTGGCCGCCGCGACTTCGTCGATCTCGATGCCAAGCCCGGGCGCCTCCGGCACCATCCAGCTATGATCCCTGAGCTGCATCGGATGGGTCGAGCAGATCTCGTCGAACCAAGGCACGATTCCGACAGCTTCCTCCTGAATGACGAAGTTGGTCGATCGCCACGTCGAAGTTGAGCGCCACGGCGCCAGCCACCGGCCCCATCGGATTGTGCGGGCAGACGCCCATATGCGCAGCCTCGGCGATCGCCGCGATCTTGCGTCCACCTGAAATGCCCATGCAGTGCGCAAGGTCGGGTTGGATGTAGGCGACGGCGCGGGCTTCAGCGATGTCCGCAAACTCGCGCGGCGTGAACAGCCTTTCGCCGGTCGCGAGCGGACAGTCGACGCGTCGCGCGATGTCGGCCATGGCTCGGCGCATCGCCGGGCTGGATGACCTCCTCGCAGAACAGCGGCTTGATCGGCGCGATGGCGTTCACGTAGGCGATCGCCGCGTCCAGCGAGTCGGGACGGCCGTGGAAATCGACCATGATGTCCACGTTGTCGCCCACGCGCTCGCGAACCGCACGGGCCAGCTTCTCGACATGACGGACCGCCTTGATCGGCGCGTCGTAGCCGTTGACTGGAACGAACCCGAGCTTGACTGCGTCATAGCCCATCTCGACCGTCTTCTGGACCGCGTCGCAATAGGCGGAGATGTCGGTGTTAGGCACCTGGAAGCCCACCGAGCCACGCCCCAGATGCGTATACACGCGCACCTTGTCCCGAACCTTGCCGCCGAGCAATTGCCAGACGGGAACACCGAGCGCCTTGCCCTTGATGTCCCAAAGCGCCTGCTCGATTCCAGACAGGGCGGTGAGCCCGATCGAGCCTAGCGGCCAGAAGCTGAATCGGGTCATCGCGTTCACGAGGTGCTCGATCCGCATCGGGATCCTGCCCGACGACGAACGGCGCCAGATCCTCGATCGCGCCTTTGACGGCCCGGGTCTTCCATTCGAGCGTTGCCTCGCCCCATCCATGCAATCCCGGCTGATCCGTCAGAACCTTGACGAAGATCCAGTTGCGGTGGACGGCGTTGACGACGACGGTTTCGATCCGGGTGATCTTCAAAGCGCTTGCTCCTCGATGTCCACAGCTTGCACGCTGGGTTGCTCGGCGATTTCGGCATCGGCTCAGTGAGCCTTTGCACGTTGTGTCTCACTCGACGACGTGCGCCTCGAGGTACTCGCGGTTCATCTCGATCCCGAGACCCGGCGCGGGATTGAGCTTGAGGCTGCCGTTGGAATTGTCGAGCGGCACGTCGATGAGATGATCGTACTTGGAGAGATTCCATTCCGACGTCTCGAGCTTGTAGAAGTTCGGCACCGTCATCATCACCTGCGCGCCGGCCACGACATTGATCGGGCCGGCGGCGTCGTGCGGCGATACCGGGATGTAGTAGGCCTCGCAAAGCGCCGAGATCTTCTTCAGCTCGGTGATGCCGCCCGGTCCAGGTGACGTCGGGCATGATGTAGTCGGCCAGCTTGTTCTCGAGGATCGGCACGAAGTCCCACTTGGTGTGCCCGCGCTCGCCCCACGAGATCGCGGCGCTGACCTTCTCGCGCACCTGCTTCAGGGCGTTGATGCTTTCGGGTGGGCACGGCTCCTCGAACCAGTCGATCTGTCCCGGCCTCTTCGAGGGAGCGGCACAGCCGGATGGCCGTGGGCACGTCGAAGCGGCCATGGGCGTCGATCAGGATCTCGATGTCGGGGCCGGCCGTTTCGCGGATCAGGGCGGTCAGCTCCGCCGCCTCGCGCTCGTCCTTGCGCGACATGGCGCCGTCGAGATAGCCGTCGCGCTGCTCGCGCGCGCGGTCGTCGACATGCAGCCCTGGTAGGGGAAGGGGTCGAACTTGAGCGCCGTGTGGCCCGACTTCACGATGTCCTGGATCTCGGCGATGACGCCTTCCTTGCTCGTGAACTTGCGCTGGTCGGGGTGGGTATAGAGCGCGATTTCGTCGCGCACCGGTCCGCCCAGAAGCTCGTAGATCGGCTTGCCCAGCGCCTTGCCGCGGATGTCCCAGAGCGCGATGTCGATGGCGCTCAGGCATTCGACGGCAGCGCCGCGGCTGCCCATATAGGTGAAGCTGCGGAACAGCTTGTGCCAAAGCCGCTCGATCTGGGCGGCGTCCTCGCCCGATGACCATGTGGTTGATCTGCCGCAGCATCGCGGTGAGGGCGCGATTGGCGATCTTCGTCGTCGTGGTGATCTCGCCCCAGCCGGTGATGCCTTCATCCGTGGTGACTTCGACGAAAAGAAACTCGCCCCAATAGGATGCGGTCGACTTGATGAGCCACGGCCTGACGCTGGTGATCTTCATGTGCTTCTGGTTCCTTTGAAGGACGAGGAGGGGAGGGCGCCGGCTTGGCGAATCTACCCGGCCCGGGCTGCCGCCATGGCCCGCATATGCTCGAGGATGTGAAGGCCGGACCCTTCGACATGGCGCGCGACGAGCTCGGCGGCCTGGTCCGCGTCGCCGGCCTTGATGTGTGCGATGAGTTCGCGATGATCGCTGATGATCTGCGCCCGTCGCGCCAAGGTGAAATCGAACCGGCGGCTCACCGCGCGGAGCACCTCGCGATGCTTCCACCACAGCTCGGCAGCGTGCCGGTTGTAATGTCGCTGATAGATCAAGGTGTGGAACTTGGTGTCGAGGTCGCTGTGCTTGATCTGGTCGGCGAAATTGTTCGCTTCGATCTGGCTCTGGACCCACTCCAGTTCAGCGATATCGGCTTCCGTCGCCATCCGACGAACCAGCGCGTCAGAGCCGGCTCGATCAGGACGCCGATCTCGTAGATGTCGCGGATGAAATCCCGGTCGATCGGCCGCACGCGCGCGCCGCGGTTGCGGGTGAAGACCACGAAGCCTTCGCCGCGCAGGAGCTGCAGCACCTCCCGGACCGGCGTCGTCGAGCTGCCGTGGCGCTTGGCGAGGTCGGCGACGACCAGGCGCTGATTGGATTTGAGCCGCCCCGAGACGATGTCCTCGCGGATGACCTTGTAGAGCAGCGCCGTCGCATCGGTCGAGGCGCCGATCGGGTCGATCCCCACGGGCGGCTCCGCCCTGTAGTCGCGCAACTCTTCCAACCCGCCCTCCCCGATGACCAGACCATACGCAGATCCTTGCGAACAATATACGATCCGATGCGATTGACATGCAAGTCGAGCTTCTGCAACCGTCAATACATCGGAGCTTCGCATAAAAACGGCTCCAGTTCCGGGTGGAATCGCACGAGGCCAGCGCCAGGCGGCATTGGCAGTATTGGAGGGGATTGATGTCGAGTCATGTCATCGGCCGCGCGTTTCGTCGCGGTGTTTCGACAGTAGCCGCCACGGCAGTTCTGATGTCGTCGCCGGCGTTGGCCGCGCCGCCGGTCGATCTCAGCAAGTGGTCGCCGGAATATGTGCGCTCGATCGCAGGCACAAAGGACTTCGACACTGCCGCCGACTGCGGCAAGGTCACGCCGCTCGACTACAAGGGGCGCCTGACCTTCTGGTACCAGGGTGTGTTCGAGGGCGACCCCGATCTCCTGCGCCAGTACTACAAGGACTTCTTCGCGGCGTTCCGGAAGACCTACCCCAACATCCAGCTCGCAGGAACAGGCGCTCACCTATAACGATCTGCTCGACAAGTTCCGCACGGCGCTGCTCGGCAATGCCGCGCCGATGGTCGTGCGGCTGCAGATCCTGGGCGGCGTCGAATTCGCATCCAAGGGTTACCTCCAGGAGCTGAAGCCCGAGGACGTCGGCTACTCCACCGAGGATTTCTGGCCCGGCGCCATGAAGTCGAACATGTGGAAGGGCAAGACCTACGGCATCCCGACCAACAACGAGACGATGGCGCTGATCTGGAACGCCGACGTCTTCAAGCGGGCCGGTCTCGATCCGGACAAGCCGCCGGCGACCTGGGACGACGTCGTCAAGTATTCCAAGCAGATCCACGACAAGCTCGGCATCGCCGGCTATGGCCTGGTCGCCCGCAAGAACGCCGGCAATACGCCTTACCGCTTCATGCCCCAGCTTTGGGGATACGGCGGCGGCGTGTTCGACGAGGCCACGCCGACCCCGAACTACTCAGCAGATCCAGCTGAACAGCCCGGCGAGCAAGAAGGCCCTGCAGGCGTCATACGACATGTATGTGCGCGACAAGTCGGTGCCGGTCTCGGCCCTCACCAACCAGCAGGCCGACAACCAGCCGCTCTTCCTTGCCGGCCAGCTCGGCATGATGATCTCGCACCCGTCCGACTACGACGTGATGCAGGATCTCAAGAAGAAGGCGATCCGGCAGCGGATCTGGAGAAGGCGCAGACGGTCATCGACAATATGCGCTACGGCCTGATCCCGACCGGTCCCGACGGCAAGCGCGCCGTCGTGTTCGGCGGCTCGAACATCCATATCCTGAAGCCCGAATATGTCGACGGCGGCAAGGTGGACCAGCCGGCAGCCAAGGCGCTCGTCTGCTTCTGGACGAGCCCGGAATGGTCGCTGAAGATGGCCTATGCCGGTTCCAACCCCGGCAACCTCAACGGCTTCAAGACCAAGTGGATGAAGGAGCGTCTGGAGAACATCAAGTTCCTCGACGTCACGACCTCGATGCTGCCTTACGGCGTTCCGTTCCCGACTATCCCGGAGACGCCTGAGATCATGAACATCGTCGTCCCCGACATGCTGCAGAACGCCCTGACGGGCACGATGACGGTCGATCAGGCGGCCGAAGACGCGGCCAAGAAGGTCAAGAACATCATGAGCGGCGGCAAGCTCTAGGCCGCCGCCGGCGACACGACCGGCGGCGAGTCGCCGCCGGTCCAATTTCTTACACTGAAAAGGGCGCTTCCCGATGACCACGGCGACACGCCTGGCCGACGCTCCTGCGCGAATTGAAGCAGAGCAGTCCGGCATTCTTCAGCGGGCTTGGGCCAGTCGCGCCGACTACTTCTACGTCCTGCCGGCGATCGTGGTGATGCTCATCGTCATCGCCTATCCCATCTACTACACGATCGAACTGTCGTTCTTCAATACGCCGCCCAGCCTTCAGCTGCGCGACAAGGTCTTCGTCGGCCTTGACAACTACGCGATCATCCTCACCAGTGACGTGTTCTGGCGCGTCACTCTCAACACGTTCATCTGGACGATTGTCTCGACCGTCGTCGCATTCGTCCTTGGGCTTGGGAGCAGCGCTCGCGCTGCACGACGAGTTTGTCGGCCGGGGCGTGTTGCGCGCCATCCTGATCATTCCATGGGTGATCAGCGCAGTCGCCGCATCCTACATCTGGAAGTGGATCTACCATTCGGATTTCGGCGTCATCGGCGCTGTCCTGGTCGCGCTCGGTCTTGCCAGCCGGCCGCCCAACCTGATCGACAGCGTCGGCTCCGTCCTGCCGTCGCTCATCGTCGTCAACGTATGGCGCGAGTTTCCATTCGCCATGATCATGCTGATGGCCGGACTGCAGACCGTACCCGATCAGCTGCTCCGGGCCGCAAGGGTCGATGGCGCCAGCGCATGGCAGCGCTTCTGGCACGTCACCTTCCCCATCTGCAGGGTGTCTCCACCGTCACGATCCTGCTGCTCGCGGTCGCGAACTTCAATTCCTTCATCATCCCCTGGATCATGACCGGCGGCGGGCCGTCCAATGCATCCCACATCTGGATCACCCACATCTATGAACTCGCCTTCGGGCGGCAGCGCTGGGGTCTGGCGTCCGCCTATTCGGTGCTGTTGTTCATCATCCTGATGACGCTCGGATATTTCTACGTCCGCGCCCTGAGCGGTAACGAGAAGAAGGAGCGCGGCTGATGGCTTCGATGCCCCCGATTACCGCGACCAGGAAGCGTCCGCCGATCGATGGCTGGCGCTGGGCCGGCCGCATTTTCCTCGTGCTCATGCTCCTCTACACCGCAGTGCCGATGATCTGGATGCTGCTGACGTCAATCAAGTCAGGGTTCGCGGCCATGCAGTCCCCGCCGCAATGGTGGCCGGACGAACCGACTTTGGCGAGCTACACGAAGCTGCTCGATCCGACCAACAGCGTGGGTCAGGACTTCCTGCGCTTCTTCTGGAACAGCCTCTTCGTCTCGACGACGACGACGATCCTCGCCGTCGATCGTGGCGGTGCCCGCGGCCTATGCGTTCTCGCGGTTCGACTTTCCAGGCCGGAAGTTCCTCTTCTTCGCCGTGCTGCTGCGCAACATGTTCCCGGCGGTGATCTTCCTCGTGCCGCTCTTCATCCTGATGCGGCTGCTCGGCCTCGTGAACACCCACGGCTCGCTGGTGCTCACCTATCTGACCTTCGGTCTCCCGCTCGCGATCTGGCTGCTCAAAGGGTTCTACGACAACATTCCCTATCAGCTCGAGCAGGCGGCGCGCATCGACGGCGCCACGCGATTCCAGGCATTCCTCCTGATCGTCATGCCGCTTTCGGTGCCCGGGATCATCGCCACCGCGATCTATTCCTTCATCGGCGCCTGGAACGAGTACATCTTCGCCTACACGTTCCTCAACAAGAACGAGCAGTTGACGCTGCCGGTCGGCATCCAACGGTTCTTCTCCGAGAACACGACGGACTTCCCGGGCCTCATGGCCGCGAGCTTCATGATGAGCCTGCCGGTCGTCATCCTGTTCCTCCTGCTGCAACGCTACTTCGTACGTGCCCTGACTGAAGGCGCCGTCAAACACTAGAAGGTAAGTTCATGGCCCATGTGGTCCTTAGAGATCTGGTGAAGACGTATGGCCCCTACCTTGCGGTCAATCACGTTTCGCTGACAGTCAGAAGACGGCGAGTTCGTCGCCCTTGTCGGTCCGTCCGGATGCGGCAAGACGACGACGCTCAATCTGGTCGCCGGGCTCACTCCGATCACGTCTGGCGAAATCGCCATCGGCGACAGCGTGGTCAACGACGTCGACCCGAAAGATCGCGACATCGCGATGGTGTTTCAGAACTACGCGCTCTATCCGCAGAAGACGGTCTACAAGAACCTCGCCTTCCCCCTGCAGATGCGCAAGCTCCCCCGCGAAGAGATCGACCGGAAGGTCAGGGAAGCCGCGCGGGTGCTCGACATGACGCACCTGCTCGAGCGCAAGCCGCGTGAGCTGTCGGGCGGACAGCAGCAGCGCGTCGCGCTTGGCCGGGCGCTGGTTCGCGATCCTGCCGTCTTCCTGATGGACGAGCCGCTCTCCAACCTCGATGCCAAGCTGCGCGTGCAGATGCGCTCCGAGATCAAGCGCTTCCACCAGGATCTCAAGGCGACCATCATCTATGTGACGCACGACCAGCTCGAGGCCGTCACCATGGCCGACAAGATGGCCGTGATGAACGGTGGTTTTCTCCAGCAATACGATTCGCCGGCCCAGGTCTTCGCCAACCCGGTCAACATGTTCGTGGCCAGCTTCATCGGCAGCCCGGCCATGAGCCTGATCCCGCTCGAGGCATCGACGGTCGATGGCCGCACCGTGCTGACCGGAGCGGAAGGCTGGACGATGGCGCTCTCGCCTCTCAACGCTCGGAAGGTCGAGCAAGCGACGACCAGGAAGGTCGTGCTTGGAGCGCGCCACTCGACCATCAAGCTGACGACCAGTGCCTCTCCGGGCGCGGTCCCGGCCAAGGCCTATACCGTGGAACCCACCGGCGATGTGACCTTCGTCCAGGCGTTGCTGTCGGGAGCCATCGTCAACATCAGCGTGCCGCCAAACGTCGCCGTCTCGCCAGACCAGCAGATCTGGCTCGAGTTCGACCAAGACCGGATGCACCTGTTCGACGGCGCCACTGAAATGGCTCTCAAGGCCGGTTGAGGCAGCACGATCCGCACTAAGCGGAACGATCGATCTGTTTCGAGCAAGTCATCTCTAAAACCGAGGACACCATGACGCATACCCCAGACATCGTACGCCCGCCCAAGGAACTGATCGAAGGGCTCAAGTCGATCGGCGCCGCAACCGTCGCCGGCACGCTCGGCCACATGGGGTTCCGCAATCCCCACATGGTGGGTCCGCTTGCGCAGAACATCGGCAAGTCGATCGTCGGGCCGGCGCTGACGCTGCAGTTCATGCCCCAGCGGCCCGACCTCTTCACCGAGGGCGAATATGCCGATCCGGAAACGCAGTTGCACCGCCACGTGCTCTACCACGCGCAGGAGGGCGACGTCGTCGTCGTGGATGCGCGCGGCGATATGAGCTCGGGCGTCTTCGGCGACATGATGTCGACCTACTTCAAGGGACGCGGCGGGGCGGGGATCGTCATCGACGGGTGCATGCGCGACCGGCCGAATGTCGCCCAACTCGACCTGCCGCTCTGGCTGCGCGGATGGACGCCGAACTACCACGTGCAGACCAGCATCTATCCCGCCGCCGTCAATGTTCCCATCGTGTGTGGCGGCGTCACGGTCATTCCCGGCGACATCATCGTGGCCGACGACGATGGAGTCGTGGTGGTTCCCGTCTCCATGGCGAAGGCGGTGATCGACGAAGCCCAGAAGCACCACGAGTGGGAAGAATTCTCGCGCATGAAGCTCATGCAAGGGGCTCCGCTGCAGCGCTATTACCCGCTGCACCCGAGCGCGAACGAGGAATACCAGGCCTGGCGCGCCGCTAATCCCAAGTCTTGAACGACGGGCGTCCTGACCCAGAGAAGTCCTGACGCCGGAAAGTCCTGATCGACCGGAAAGTCCTGACCGACGGGGTCCTGATCCACTGACGGACTGCGTCGGCAATAGGCGGTTTCTAGGGCCAGACGAAAACGAAGTCTGAAGCGGCGGCGGCATCGAGGCACTCGACCCGACAGGAATGCCGGGTCTCGGCACCGTCGCCCTTCCACATCACCGACAGGCTTCGGTCTGGGCCTGCACAACTTCCATGCACTCCCCCCAGCGTGACGGGAAAAGCGATGAAGATTGTTGACATCAAGACGGCGGTCGTCGCCTACCACGGCAAGGCGACGCTGATCAGGATCGACACGGACGTCGGGATCTCGGGGTTCGGCGAGGCCAATCCCGACGCCGGGGCGGCCGCGATCGTGGGTCTGATTTCCGAGCTGAAATCGGAACTGATTGGCGAAGACCCCCGCAACGTCGAATTCTGCTGGGAGAAGCTTCGGCGAAAGCACGTCTTTTCCGGCGCACAATCGGGCATCTTCCTGATCGCGCTCAGCGGCATCGAGATGGCGCTTTGGGATGTCGCCGCCAAGGCAGCCGGTCAGCCGCTCTATCGCATGTTCGGCGGCAAGTTCCGCGACCGCATCCGGCTCTACGCCGATTGCGGCGATGGCGACGGTCCTGCCGGATCCCTCGAGGGATGCGCGGCCAGGGCCAAGCGCATGGTCGCGGAGGGCTTCACGGCGCTCAAGTTCGACATCGACGATCTGGAGCACGCGGCAAAGTTCGACAGGGTCAATCACACCATCAACGGCGCGGAATTGCGCTCGATGGTGGAGCGTGTCGCCACGGTTCGCGATGCAATCGGACCCGATATCGATTTATGCATCGACCTGCACGCCCGGTATGACGTTCCGAGCGCGTGCCGCATCGCCAGCGAGATGGAGCGGTTCAACCTGCTTTGGCTGGAAGAGCCCATTCCCGCGGAGAATGTCGAGGCGTTGAAGCAGATCCGCATGCGCAGCAAGACGCCGATCTGCGTCGGTGAAAATCTGTATCTACGCTGGGGCTTCCGTGAACTTCTCCAGCAGCAGGGCGCCGACGTCGTGATGCCGGACGTTCCCAAGTGCGGAGGACTGTCCGAGAGCCGGAAGATCGCGCATCTCGCAGAGATCTATTACCTGCCCTTCGCGCCGCATCTCGTGTCCACGCCGCTCGGTACGATGGCGACGTGCCACGTCTGCGGAACCGTGCCGAATTTCCTCGTGCTCGAATGGCACGCCCTTGAAGAGCGCGATGTGTGGGACAGCTATGTCCATGTGCCGGACGGCAGCAGATCGATCGTCAAGGACGGCCACATCACCTTGCCGGATGCGCCCGGCATCGGTGTCGAGTTGAACCTTGCGGGTGTGCGCAAGTATGCCATCCCAGGCTACGGCATCTTCGAGTAGAAAGCCCACGCCACATCAGACCGAGCAACTGTGAATCAACTGTCGGTTGTTTCGCATCCCCGCCTTGAACCTTGCGCAATGTGCCGCTTCGAATCCCGTGTTCGTTCTACTTTGCTTGAGCCTAGTGGTAAGCGACTGTTCGCAGACGGGGCCAAATGGGAACCTCTGTTTACCCGGGTAGACGGTCTGCGGGATAGCCCTCCACTTCAGGTTAGGCCGGCTTTGAATTCAAAAACTCGGACGAAGCTCGCATGAGTGCCCGACGCTTTCCGAGCAGATCCGACCGTTGATAAGCTGGCTCGCACCATTCAGCCCATGCGTTCATGCCGAGAAATGCAGGCGCTGGGTCAGGGAGTGCCGCAAACCAAAGGACATGCGGCCGGTGCCTTCACAGGTGCCAACGTTTGGAACTGTTGCAGATGCCCTGATCGACAGCATAGAAGCCGTCTTTCGGAACGAGAAGCACCGCGCTCAATGGGCGGTTACTTTGGGCAAGGTACCTTACGACACGACAACAGTGAGGGTCGATAAAGACGTCCACCGGCAGCACGTCAAATCTCTCTCCAGCCTGCGCGGAAGGCGCGTCGATGAAATCGTGACGGAGGACGTGCTGAAGGTTCTTCGACCGATTTGGCAGACGGCTCCTGAAACAGCGAGCCGACTGAGGGCCGCTGGTTGACCAGGCATCACCCAGCCGCCCGGAACGGCAGCTCCATGACCGGTGACGACGAGGAAGGCGCGGACAGTCGACCGGGTTGGCTCGACCTGCGCTTTCATGCGTGGCGCTGGCGACGGCCTTGGCCCGGCGCGCCCCTGGCCGTAGGGGAGATCATTCGCCTGGCCAGCCGGGCGGATCTGATGGCCACGACGTTCAGTTCTTCGCTTGCGGCCCGCATCGCGGCTGCCACGATCCCGGTCGACCCTCTTGCGGCGACGGTCGCTGCCGCATAGTGCAAGCGCGGCGCATGCCAAGACTTGGCCCGTCGTTAACCGGGCGTTATGAAGTATAGCTGGAACCTGGAGTTTTATGATGGCCGATTTGAGCCGCCGCCTGATGCTGCTATGCGGCGGGCTTTCGACCGTGTCCGTCGTCGCCGGATGCGGCTCCCTCACCGAGACAGGTCTCTTCGGCGCATTTCTTGGCGAGCCAAGCCGAAGCGGCGCGACGCTGAACCGGCCGGACTATGCCGCTGTCTATGGCCGGTACCCGGGCGAGCCCTTCGAGGTGGTCCCGTTCAAATACACCCAGGTCGATCCGGCCTATCTGCGCCAGGTGGTCGCCTACCGCGGCAGTGAACCGGCCGGCACCATCGTGGTCGATCCCCGCCGGCATTTCCTGTACCTCGTCGAGCCAGGACACAAGGCGACCCGGTTCGGCGTCGGCGTGGGCCGCGAGGGCTTTGGCTGGACGGGCACGGCGCAGATCAACATGCGCCGGGCCTGGCCCGACTGGGTGCCGCCAAAGGAGATGGTCGAACGCGACCCCGAGATCCGCCGCCAGCTCGGCCCGACCTCGCGGGGCGAAGGCGTGCCCGGCGGCGTCAACAATCCGCTCGGGGCGCGCGCCCTTTATCTCTACTCGGAGAGGGGCGACACGGGCTACCGGATCCATGGCACGACGGAGCCCGAGACCATCGGCACGAGCGTCTCCTCAGGCTGCGTGCGCATGGTCAACCAGGACGTCATCTATCTCTACGGCCGAGCCCCTGAAGGCGCGAAGGTGATCGTCCTGCCAGCCTAGCGGCCGTGCCCACATTGATCCTCCGGATGCAGTTCCAGGCGGCACCGGAAGCGTCGCTAGGCCCGGGTGACCGCGCCGCTGAAAGGGATCAGTTCGCCGAGACGTTGACCGGGCGCGGTGCGCGATCCCCGAAAAGAGCTTGGAGGTGCGCCGCTCGAGTTGCCGGTCGAGGGATGATGTTCGTCGCCCGCCAACTTCGCCGTGATCAGGTACTGGGGTCCCTCGATCGACCAATATGATGCGACGGCAAATCGGTCCCCGGCATGTGGCGAACACCTCGCCAAGGCGCATAACTGCCAGAGTGCACCGACTGCGTATCGTTCAGGCGACGTCGCGAAAAGCGGGTTCGTATGACCGGCTATAAAGCGTCTCGATCTTCGCCACGAGATCATTGCGGACGATCTGGTGCACATTGAACCGGTGGATGAGCGCGAGATCGGTGTCGCAGATCAGCGACAAGATATGGCTCAGTCCTGAGGGCTCGTCGGCAGCCAGATCGGACTGATCGGGATCTCCCGTGACGATCATTCGTGAGCCGCGCCCCAGTCTGGTCAGGGCCATGCGCATTTTCTGGATCGTCATGTTCTGCGCTTCGTCGATCACGATGACGCACTCGTTGAACGTCCTGCCGCGCAGTCGGCCCAAGGGAAGGATTTCGATGAGGCCATGATCGATCCGACGCCTCATCTCATCATGGCCGAGCAGGTCCGACAACGCATCCTCGATGGCAACGAGTTGATCGTCGTACACCGTCTCGGACCGAAGGGCCGGCGTCACGATCTCACCTTCGAGCATAATTCGAGGTCTTGTGACCACGAGCTTCTTGAAATGGGCTTCGCCCACAAGATTGAGTCCCGCAGCGATGGACAGGTAGGTCTTTCCTGTGCCGGTCGGCCCTATGCCGAAGATCAGATTGCGCCCTGAATTCAGAATGGCGTCAAAAAAGCCGACCTGGCTCAGGGACATCGGCCGAAGCGGATGCGGGATGCCGGGCAGATGATAGGCCTGGTTGTGACGCAGATGGTGAGAAATGACGGTTGTGATCGCCTGCGAGACAAGTGCTCCATCGAGGCGGCTGCCACCTTTCAGGATCGCCACGAGATTTCCCAGGATTTTAGCGGCAATGGTCGTTGACAATTCATCGCCCGTGACGCGAACGCCGTCCGACCACGGCGTCAGATGCAGTCGGAAAGGTTCAAGGCTCGCCTCGATCGATAGGGCAAGCGTTTCTGGGCCGCTGAAGAGCAAGGCGACGCCGCGCGGTGGGAATTCAACGTCCGTGACGACCTGCGCGGCGCTCGCATGAGTTTGGAACAGCACGTTTCTCCCCCGTTGATTTCGGTGCGGCATCAAAACCCGGGGGTCGGCTTTGACGGCAACAATCCGGTCAAACGCTGAAAAATTGATGAAAGGCGCGCTCCTCAATACTCACAGATGCTGCCTTTGCGCCCACGGATTGCTCGGCGAATCGAGCCGGTGCGCTGCGCCGCCTTGAGATCCCGCAAGGCGGTTTGAACGACGCTAGGCCTGCGTTACGGCGCCGACGACACGGACCAGTTTGCTGACAAGGTCGTCGGGGCCGCTGTGGTAGGCATGACTAATGGCCCAATAGAGGGCGGCCTCCTCGACCAGTTGCGGCGCAAGTCCGTCTTTGATTGCCACCGTCCGGGCCGACTCCAGCAGGCCAAGGATTTGGTGAAGCTGACGCGAGCGCTCGGTTTCAATGCCGTGCTCGTCCTCCATCTCGTACCCCTGTCCTTGCAGCAGGCCCTGACAGAACGGGCTACAAAGAAAAAAGGCGTCCCTTGCCAGGAACGCCTCATTCTAGTCGTCAGTGGGCCGAGTTCAAACGAGGACGGCATCCGCTTGGATAGGGCTGTAGCGGATGACGGCGTGACCTGAGCTGTCCGTCTCGAAGGCGAACCCGGTCGCGTCGTAATCACCCTCAAAGGCGATCGCCGCGCTGTGGACGCCGTCGCTGACATTGAGGACGCCGCCGTTACCATTGATGTCGGCTACGTAATCCAAAGTCGTCGCGGTCCCGCCCGCCCACGTCGCCGAGAACCAGGGCGTCGTTGCCGTCGAAGCCCGCCACCGTCCCGCTGAAGTCGAACGCGTTGGCGAGAATGAGCGTGCCCGACGGTTGGAATTCCCAAGTTAATAGGTTCACCCGCGATTCCGGCTGGTGCATCGCGGCGAGTTTCAACAGATGCTCCTGTCCCGTTATTTAGCGCAAGGTCTGTATAGCTGTTGGACGCTAGCGCCGTATCAGACCGGCCTCGCGTCTGCGATCAGCCGGAGATTAAACGAACGTCCGATCTAGCAGCACGAGATTGAGCCATCGGCATTCCTCAGCGGTCTGAGGCTTCGAGAAGTCGACCCACCGCATCGACGAGTGCTGCGGAATCGACCGGCTTGAAAAGGACCGGGCAGTCGAGATCGGCTCCATCGTAACCGGTGACCACGACGACCGGTATGGCTGCCGTGCGCAGCAGGCCCAGGATTGGCTCGGCGCTCACGCCACCCAGGTTCATATCGAGAACCACGGCGTCGAAATTTCCGGCGGCGATCAGGGACAGCGCCCGGTTGAGAGTTTGTGCCGGCCCAACGGTCGTCGCGCCCGCTGCTTGGAGGTGTTCGGCAACCTCCATCGCCAGAAGTATCTCGTCCTCGACGAGCAGGATCCGGCTCCCTTCAAGGCGAGTGCCCATCACGCCGCCGGTCTTCGGCGGGGGAGGGGACATGGCGCCGTCCTGGAGCTGCAGCGTTCCGATCGTGACAATGCAGCGCAGACCGTCGACGCCCCATGTCTTGTGCACCTCGCCGCCGAGTTGGCCGGCGCATCCCCTGATCAGCTTCGTGCCAAATCCCATTCGTTCGGGCTTGAGGGCCGCTGGCCCCCCGGACTCGACCCATTCAAGTTGGACGTGGCCCGATGGCGCGACGTGCCAGGTGACGTCCAGATGGCCCGCAGGCACCGACAAAGAGCCGTACTTGGTTGCATTGGTGGCGAGTTCATGAACGAGGAGCGTCAAAGGCTGCGCTGCTTCGAGCCTGAGATGCAAGGGCGGCCCATGGATCCGAAAGCGGCCTTCGGTCTCGAACGGCGCAAGCTCCGACTTGAGGATCTGCTCGATGGTAGCGCCCGACCATGCGTTTTGCGCAAGAAGCGTATGGACCCGGGCCATTGAATTGATCCGTCCCGTGATCGTGCGGGTGTAGGCGTCGCGATCGGCGAAGGGCGTCAATCGCACGATCGATTGAACGACCGCCAGGGCATTCTTGGCGCGGTGGTCGATTTCCCGCATCAGCAGGCGTTCCCGATCGCTGGCCAGGCGGCTCGCGGTGACGTCGCGCTGGACGCACAGAAAGTGCAGGCGCCCGTCGACCGACACGCCCGTGATGTTGGCGGCCGAGATGAATTCGGTGCCGTCCTTTCTCCGGTTTCGCCATTCGCCCGACCACTTGCCACTCTGCTGGAGCGTGCGGATCACGGAAGAGACGATCTCCTCATTTTCCTGGGTGTCATAGGCATTCTGGACCGAGACGTGTTGCCCGATGAGTTCTCCAGGATCATATCCAAAAAGCTCGTCTTCGGCTCGATTGGTGAAGACGATGATCCCGTCCTCGTCGGCAAGGCTTACGCCTTCGGTCATGTGCTCCAGCAGCAGCGCCTGGATCCGCAGCGTCCGCTCGAGCGCGCGTTGTTCGGTGACGTCGCTGTTGATGCCGACCATGCCCTGGAAAACGTGGGATGCATCGAACCGGGGTTCGGCCCTCGTATGCAGGATCCGCCAAGCGCCATCGGCGCGCCTGTAACGGGCTTCGACCTCAAGGGATGTCTGTGTGGTCATCGCTTCGGCGAAAGGGCCAGAGAGCAAGGACACGTCATCAGGGTGGAGGCTGGAATTCCATTCGAAGAATTGGACGCGTTCTTCGGACACTCCCCAAAATTCCCGCAACGCGCGGTTCAGGTAGACGCATTTCCCGGCAGCGTCTCCCACCCACAACATGGCGGGCGCATTCTCCGCAACGATCTGGAAATGATCCGGAGTGGCGGCAGGCGGCAAGGCGGGATAATCGTTCATGTTACGTCTATGCAGTCTCTTAAGTCGGCAGATGCGGTCGCTGATCGGCCGTGTTACCCAAGATATCTCCAATGATTGGCGATAGATTGAACAAGAACGCAAGCTGCCCATTTTCGGCATTGGTCGTCAATTCGCATGGCTCCGTTCGAAGTCAGGCCATTGCATCAAGAAGCGCGCGCCGCGCCGCTTCAGCATAGACTGCGTCATTGGGCAAAGGTGCGACGCCAGTATATGCCGCGTCGTGAGACTGGCCTATACGCACCAATCGTGCGCAAGGCGGTCTGCAATCAAAGCTGCTAAGATTAATCATGACAGCGTAAGTTGGACTAAACGGAGACGGATCATGACAGGCATTGTCGACGAAAAGGACTTCGACGACCGCCTGACCCGCCTGGAGCGGGCCCATAACTGGTCGCCCCGCGTCATCTCCAAGATCGAAAGCCTGCTGCGGACCGAAACGGAAGACAGCCTTTTCCGGATCAATCCCGTGAGCTTCGCATCCGAGCGGAATATCGACGAAGCCGAAGGCATCGATCTCTTCCTCCATGCGACGACAGCCGGCCTGTTCAACATGAACTGGCAGCTACTCTGTCCAAAGTGCTCCTGCGTCGTCGAGAGCTTCCGGAGCCTGCAGGGCGTTCGCAATCAGTTCCACTGCAAGCTGTGCCAGTCCGATTTCGAAGTCTTCGCTCGACGATCTCATTGCGGTGACCTTCACGGTGCGCCCGCAGGTCCGCGAAATCACGCTTCATCACCCCGAGACGCTCTCCGCGCTTGAATATTTCTTCAAGGTCGGCGGCACGAGCGATGGCCGGCTCCCGGACGGAACGCCCTTCGTGGAGGTTCAACGCGCCCTCACCAAGGGCGCTCTCGCGGTTGAACCGGGCGAGACGGCCCGCTTCGAGTTCGACGCCGACGAGGGCATCGTGTTCTGCGCGACGATGCTGGGCAAGGCGGCGCTTTTTGCCCCGATCGAGGCCGGCCCGCGCCGGGACCAGGCGTTCAAGCTGACGCTCGGTGAAGCCCCGGTTTCGAGGCACATGGTCAAGAAGGCATCGCCCGGGCATTTCACGATCGAGATCGAGAACACCTCGTCGGAGCGAGACGTCGTGATCGTGGCCCTCCCTCCCGTAGGATTCGAGTTCGGCCATTCGCCGATCACGTTCATCCCCTTCCTCAGCGGCAAGCGCCTGATCACCACCCAGGCCTTTCGCGACCTCTTCCGGTCGGAGGTGATCAAGGCGAGCGAAGGCCTTGGCGTGCAGGACATCACGCTGCTGTTCACCGACCTGAAGGGCTCGACGGCCTTGTACGACCGGGTTGGCGATCTCAATGCCTTCTCGCTCGTTCAGCAGCACTTCAGCCGCCTGCAGGACATCGCCGTGCGGCACCACGGCGCGATCATCAAGACGATCGGCGACGCGGTCATGGCGGCCTTTCTGGCGCCGCACGAAGCCGTGCAGGCCGCCCTCGCCATGCGGGACGAGATGGAGGTGCTGAACCGGGACGCGAGGGACCGCGAACTGATCCTCAAGATCGGCATTCACCGCGGGGCGGCGATTGCCGTGACGCTCAACGAGCGCCTCGACTATTTCGGGCAGACGGTGAATATCGCGTCCCGGGTGCAGAACCTCGCCGACGCCGGTGAAATCTGCCTGTCCCAGGCCGTTTACGAAGCAGAAGGCACCAAGACCGTACTTGGACCGGACCTGGTTCCGGAGCATGCAAAGCTGAAGGGCGTCAGTGATGGCCTTTCGGTCTACCGCATCGGTCGGCAGTAGCCGCCCGTGTTGCCAGGCCAGAAGGAGCGACCTCTTCCGCCGGTCGACTTTGGCTTCCAGCCCGATTGAGCTTCGCCGGTTTGCCGCGTCCCTGAATTGCCTTTGATGGAGTTGCTGACGAGCGGGTGTCGCGATGGACGTCGGGATCTGGCTGGCTGAATTGGGTTTAGGACAATACGCGGACGCGTTTGCCTCCAACCATGTCGACGCCGATGTCCTCCCCGGACTTTCGGATGCCGATCTGCGGGAACTCGGCGTGTCGTCGCTGGGCCATCGCAAACGGCTCCTCGCGGCCCTCGCCCTGCTGCAGAGTGCGGACGGTGCGGTCGGTCACGAACAGACAGCGAGGCCTCACCCCGGCGAGCGGCGCGTTGTCACCGTCCTGTTCGCCGATATCTCCGGGTTCACGTCGCTCTCCCAGTCGCTCGACCCCGAGGAACTGCGCGACTGCGTCCAGCGCTTCACGAGCCACGTGGACAGCATCGTGGTTGGCTATGGAGGCACCGTCGACAAGCACATTGGCGACGCCGTCATGGCGCTGTTCGGTGCCCCACGGGCCCATGAGGACGACGCAATCCGGGCGATCAGGGCGGCGCTGGACATCCACGAAGGGCTTCGTCAGCTGGCCGGATTGTCCCAGCCCTTGATCGCTCACATCGGCATCGCGAGCGGAGAGGTTGTGGCAGGCACGATGACGAGGGTGGAGGCGCGCGATTACACCGTCCTGGGCGATGCCGTGAACTTGGCGGCGCGGCTTGTCGATGCAGCGGGTCCCGCCGAGACTCTCCTTTCCGACCCCGTTTACCTGGCCCTGCGCGGCTACGGGCAGTGCGAGGCCATGGGGACGCGGACCTTCAAAGGCATCGCGAGGCCCGTCAAGATCTGGAGGCTGACAGGCTTTGCGGTCGAACCATCGGCTGGCGCGCGCAGTCCCTTTGTGGGGCGCCAGGCAGAGCTGGAGCAATTTCGCAGTGTGCTTGGCAGTTCCCTGAGCCGGGGCGAGGGTCAGGTCATCCACGTTCGCGGCGAAGCCGGAATCGGCAAGTCGCGGCTTGTCGAGTTAATGCGCGGAATTGCAGACGAGAACGGGTTCGAGAGCCACCGCGCGCTGGTCCTGGACTTTGGCGCTGGCAAGGGGCGAGATCCCGTCCGCTCGCTCATCCAGAGCCTGACCGGTCTATCGTCCTCCGCCAGCCCCGACGAGCGCAGGCATGCGGCCGGTCGCTTGCTTGAACGGGAGGTCATCGCAGCGGACAAGCTGGTCTTCCTCCAGGATCTTCTGGACCTGCCCCCCTCTGGCGAGCAGCGCGCGCTCTACGAGGCCATGGACAATACAACCCGCAATCGCGGCAAGCGCGATGCAGCGGCAGCGATTGTGGCACACGCCTCCCGGGACCGCCCCCTCCTGCTCATCGTCGAAGACCTTCACTGGGCCGAACCGTCCGTCCTGGCTCATCTGGCCGCCATCGTCACAGCGGCTGCCTCCTCCCGGGCGCTCCTGGTGACAACCTCGCGCGTTGAGGGCGACCCCGTCGATGCGGCCTGGCGGGCCCTGTGCCGCGACGTGCCTCTGACCACGTTCGATCTCGGCCCCTTGCGCCGGGAAGAAGCCTTGCAACTCGCGGGGAACTACCTGGACACAACCCGCCACGTGGCGCTCGCCTGCATCGAGCGGGCGGCCGGCAATCCTCTCTTCCTCGAACAGCTTGTCAGAAGCGCGGAGGAGGGTCACGAGGGCCGGGTTCCCTCTTCACTGCAGAGCCTCGTATCGGCGCGCATGGACAGGCTCCCGGAGCGAGACAGGCGAGCCTGCCAGGCGGCGTCGGTCATCGGCCAAAGGTTCGAGCTGGACCTGCTTCGTCATCTCGTCGACGACCCTGCATTTTCGTGTGACATCCTCCTGGCCGGGGGTCTCGTGCGACCCGAAGGGGATGACTTCCTCTTCGCGCATGCGCTCATTCGGGACGGGGCCTACGCCTCTCTCCTTAAGACACACCGGCGGGAACTGCATGTCCGGGCGGCCGAATGGTTCTCGGAGCACGATCTTACGCTCTACGCCCAGCACCTCGACCGGGCCGAGGACGTTCGAGCTGCCGCGGCTTATTTGCGCGCCGCCTTGGCTCAGCGGACCGCCTACCACGGCGATACCGCGCTGGCCTTGGCCGAACACGGGCTGGAGGTGGCCCGCGCCGCAGCCGATCGCTACGCGCTCCTGTGCCTGAAGGGAGAGCTCCAGCGCGATCTCAGCGACATCGCAGGATCGGCTGATACGTTCCGACAGGCCATAGCGTGCGCGCCCGACGAGGGCAGTCTCTGCCAGGCACAGCTCGGCCTCGCCGAGGCCTTGCGCGTGAACGAAGGTCTCGCGGAGGCCCTGGCAATCCTGGACGAGGCCCAGACGCTGGCCGGGCGCGGCCAGCTCACCGCGGAGCTGGCCAGGCTTCACCACCTGCGCGGCAACATCTACTTTCCCATGGGCAATATTGCGGGTTGCCGCCGGGAACACGAGGCAGGCCTCGGCTATGCGCAGCGCACCAGTTCGGCCGAGGCCGAGGCGCGCGCCCTCGGCGGCCTGGGAGACGCCGCCTATGCCGAAGGGCGGATGCGCAGCGCCTTCGACTTCTTCAGCCGCTGCGTCGCGATCAGCCGGGAGCAGGGCTTTGGGCGCATCGAGGTCGCCAACCGTTCCATGGTGGGCTTCAGCCGCCTCTATCTGAACGAGGCGAGTGCAGCCATCCAGGATGGCGATGCGGCGATCCGCGCGGCGATTGCGGTCGGCCAGCCAAGAGCCGAACTCCTGGGTCAGACCATGGGCCTGTTCGCCACGATCGAGCTGGGCGATCATGCTGGCGTGCAAGGTTATCTCGACCGCGCCCGGCACCTTGCGGTACAGCTCGGCGCCCGCCGCTTCGAAGCCCAGTGCCTCGAGTTCGAAGGCAGGCTTCTGCTGGAACAGGGCAGCCGGGAAGAGGCCGCACGGCTGCTTCGTGAAGCGCTCGGGCTTTGCCGGGCGGTCGGGCCGCAGTTCTGTGGCCCGATGGTCGCCAGCGCCTTGGCGCTCGCAATGGACGAACCCGGAGAGCGGCGGAAATGCCTTGCGGAAGGGGAAACCCTGCTCGCCAAAGGTGCTGTCGGCCACAATCACCTGTGGTTCTATCGCGACGCCATTGAAGTCATGCTCGATTGCGGTGACTGGGATGGAGTGCTGCGCTATGCGGCTGCTCTCGAAGCCTACTGCAGCAATGAGCCGCTCCCTTGGGCGACGCTATTCATCAGACGCGCGAGGGCCCTCGTGGGGCCGGCCGAAAGACCGGACGCTTCGGCACTCGGACTTGAGCTGACCAGCCTCGTGTCGGACCTGTATCTCGCTGGATTAGCGAAATTCGCTCCGCCCCTCGAAGAACTGCTCAATCGCCTGACGACATGATCGATGACGGCCATGGCTCCAGCACAGTTGGAGGCCAGGTGCACGACGGCGCGACGATCAATGCCGATATGCTCTCCTTCTGGATCGAGCAGAACGGCTTGTCACACTCATCAGCCAGGCTTCGGTTTCGTCACGATCGCCAGCATCGCATGCGCGCGGCGATAAGGGCCGTCCGGCCTCCCGTGGCCCGGTGCAGGTGAAGCCTGCACCCGCCAAAATCCGGCACCGCCTACCGATCGGATGCCAGTACATCCAAGAAAAGATTGCAGTCGCTTTGCGTCGTAGGCAATCTATCCATCGAGGGCGAGAGTACGCGGTCGCTACAGACGCGAGCCTGCCGCGCCCTTCATTGCCAGGGGAATGGATGATGTTCGCGAACATGATCCTTGCCAAGCTGCAGATCCCAAGAGTTGCGCCAAATAGTCAGCGCCGTCTTGTTCGCATCTGCGGACCCGCTGCGCTCCCGCGACCGTGCCTTTTTCGACAGCTGCATCGTCAGGACGGGATGCGAGCCACATGCGGCACGGCGGCTGCAGCGGTGTACGCGATCATGGCAAGTTTCGTTTTTCAGCCGATGCTGAGCAAAGCGGTTTTTGGTCAGGTCGGCGGCGGGACGCCGCCCGCGACCTTGGGGGAGACGGGCCTCCATATTGATTTCGCCGCCCTCAAGGTGGACCCCCATCATCTGGCATTTGCCCCGCAATATCCGCTCTGGAGCGACGGAGCCACAAAGCGGCGCTGGATCTCGATCCCTCCAGGAACTTCGATCGATGCGTCGGATCCCGAAGCCTGGACGTTTCCTGTCGGCACGCGCTTCTGGAAGGAGTTCTCCTTTGACGGACGCCCTGTCGAAACGCGCTATATGGAGCGCCTCCCCGACGGACGGTGGCTCTACGCCTCCTACGCGTGGTCCGCAGACGGGCGCAACGCGACCCTGGTATCAGAGCGTGGTCGGCGCAATGTGTTTGGATTTGGAAGCGGGCGGTCCCACACAATCCCCGGTGTCACAGATTGCAAGGTCTGTCACCAGGGCGGCCGGACAGAGGTCCTGGGGTTCAGCGCACTTCAGCTCTCTCCGGACAGGGATCCGGCTGCGCCACATGCAGAGCCTCGCCCGCTTCCGGCTGTTGATCTGGACTATCTTGTAGCGCAAGGCCTCGTCAAAGGACTGCCGAGGTCCTTCCCGGCAGTACCCAGCATCGCGGCGCGATCGCGTGTCGAGCGAGCGGCGCTCGGATACCTTCACGCCAATTGCGGGCACTGCCACAATGACAATGGACCCTTGGCCAATCTCGGGTTCTCGCTGCGCCAGGTGCTCGGCGCGCCGGCTCAGCCGGCGCTGGCGACCGCGGTCGGACAGCCGGTGAAAAAGCGCGCCCCGGCGCAGTCCACTGCGACCGACTTGCGCATCAGCCCACGTCATCCCGATCGAAGTGCGCTGGTCGAACGCATGGCGTCCCGCTATCCGCTGCTGCAAATGCCGCCGCTCGGAACCGAACTCGTGGACGAGGATGCACTTGCGACCATCCGTCGATGGATCGCGGAAATGCAACAGCCTGGGACCGACTCAAACCTGGAGCAGCAACCATGAACCATGCACCGTCCATCCTCCTGACGATCGGCCTTCTGTCTCCCGTTGCGGCGCTCGCGCAGAGTGGCGCAACGTCCCCGCCCATCAAGCGCGGCGAGTATCTTGTCACGATCGGCGGCTGCCATGATTGCCATACGCCGCTGGCGGTCGGTCCGGACGGTCCGGCGCCGGATATGAAGCGCGCACTGTCGGGGCATCCCGAAGACCTCAAGGTGAGTGCAGCCGCGAGCGTGCCTCAGCCGTGGATGGGCGCATTTACGCCGACATTGACGGGGTGGTCCGGCCCTTGGGGCGTGAGCTTTGCTGCCAACCTCACGCCGGATCCCGAGACCGGCGTCCTGCGGGACTTTTCCGAGCAGCAATTCATCCAGACGATGCGCACCGGCCGGCACCAGGGCCAGGGTCGCCAGATTCTTCCGCCAATGCCTTGGCAGAACTACGGACAGATGACCGACGACGATCTCAAATCCGTTTTTGCCTATCTCCGGCAAATCCCGGCAGTGAAGAACAAGGTGCCGGATCCGCTCCCACCCGCCAAGTAAGTCCTCGGAGTCCGCGCCCGAGCTTCGTAGGGCGCTGACACGAGCGTATCCCTGCATGGCGTACTTTGCCCGGGAGAGCAGCGGGAGTAGCCTCGCGTGATGATCGATCGAGTTGGCAACGAGAGGAGGGCGCGGCGATCCCGGTCCACCGGGCATGTTCGCATTGAAGACGTCGCGCGCGCGGCGGACGTTTCCGCGCAGACGGTGTCCCGTTATTTCCGGGATGCGACGCAAGTGAGCCAACCCACTGCGGAGAAGATCAGGGCCGCTATCGCCTCGGTTGGTTATGTCCCGAACCTGATCGCCGGGAGCCTCGCTTCAAACCGCAGCCGCATCATCGCGATCCTGGTGCCAACCATCGCTAATCCTGTCCACGCATCCCCCGTCCAGGGGCTCGCGGATGCTGTCCGCAGCAGGGGCTATCAGGTCCTCGTCGGCACCACCGAGTACGACCGTGAGACGGAGCACCGCCTCGTCGAGGCATTCCTAGGTCGACGCGTGGACGGGATCGTCCTGACGGGAGCAATGCTGCGGGAGGATACGGAGGCCTTGCTGCAACGGAGCCGCACTCCCACCGTGCAGCTTTGGGAACTGCCGGACCGCCCCGTGGAGATGGCTGTTGGCCATTCCAACGCGGGAATCGGCCGCACCATGGCGCAGCATCTGCTGGACAGGGGGCGAAAGCAGCTTGCCGTGATTGGCCATGCCGCCACTGGAGATACGCGATCCGCCGCGCGCGTCGCCGGCTTCCTCGAAGTGCTGTCCTCCCAAGGCGCGCCCGCCCCATTGCTGATCGACGTGGAGCGGCCGAACGCCATTGGCCAGGCGCCCGATCTCCTTGCAAGGCTTCTTGCCGCCACGCCGTCCGTCGAAGGCGTTTTCTGCGTGACCGATCAGATTGCCATCGGCCTTGTGCTCGCGAGCCAGCGTGCAGGGGTGGCTGTTCCAAAACGCCTTGCGATTGCCGGTGTCGGCGACAGCGAGCTTGCGGCGCTGGTGACGCCGGCGCTGACGACGGTGCGCATTCCTCGTTACGAACTTGGGCACTCCGCAGGCGTAATGCTGCTCGCCCGTCTTGCTGGCGAGCGGCCGGATCCGGCGGTCGTCGACCTGGGCTTCGAATTGATTGTTCGCGAGTCGACCTGACGACGAACCTCTTTACACGGTCATCGAGCAGACGCAGACTGTTAGCGCTATCATGATCCCAAACGGACTGATTGACGCGTCGCGGCAATGACCGCGCACAAGGGAGAAACGCCATGTCACGGAGCCTCCATTTCCGCGCGCGTTCCGCCGGCCTCGTTTGCGCTGCAGCGCTTGCTGCAGGTCTCGGCTCAGTCTCGGCCGCGGACGCGCAAGACCTGCGCAACGTTCCACGCAATCGAACGCTGATCAGCCAGGGTTGGGATTTCTACAACCAAGTTCCGTCACCAACGAATTTCAGCCCGTATGCGGGGGTGCTTCTGCACCAGCGGAACAGCCTTCATTACACCGTTAACGAGATGCTGTTTTATACCAACCACAACACCAACGAGATCATCCCATGGCAGGCGGAGAGCTTCAGCTACAACCCGGATTTCACGGAGATCACGCGTCAAGCTGCGTGACGGGGTCAAGTGGAGCGACGGCAAGCCGTTCACTGCTGATGACGTCGTGTTCTCGCTCGCCATGCTCAAGGGTGCCGCGCCCGATCTCGTGATGTCGTCGGCGATCAAGGAATGGGTCGCCTCCGAGCAGGCGGTCGATCCGCGCACCGTGCGTATCAAGCTCACCAAGCCAGGTCCGCGCTGGGCGCAGGACTTCCTGGCCACCGGGCAGGCCGCGCGCTTCGTCGTGGTGCCGAAGCACATCTGGCAGGATCAGAACGCCAAGACATTCGGCTTCTTCGACATTGCGAAGGGTTGGCCCGTGGGCACCGGCCCCTATCGCCTGGTCCGGAGCGATTCCGGCTCGGTCGTCTACGATCGAAGGGATGACTGGTGGGCGGTGGAGGCCAAACTCGTCAGCGCATTGCCCGCCCCAGAACGGGTCATCTACCGGCCTGCGACCGTGGACGCGCTGCCGCAGCTGTTCAGCAACAACGAGGTCGACATCGGCCGCGCGCTCCAGGTCGGCGCTTTCGAGGCGAGCCGGTCTCGCAATCCGCGCATCGAGTCCTGGAACTCGTCCGGCCCGGTGTGGGGCGCAGCGGATGGCTGCACGTTCCGCGTCGTCTTCAACAATCAAAAAGCGCCGTGGAGCATGGTCGAGGTGCGGCGGGCGATCAACAGCGCTATCGATCGCGACCAGATCGTCGATCTCGCGTTCGAGGGGTCGATGCCCAAGGCTGTCGTGCCCTTCGCGTCCTATGAAGGCGTCAAGGCCTACACGGCGCAGATTGCAGGACGTCATCGACGGCTGCGGCGCATCGATAAGCCCGACGCGAAGCGCACCGAGGAACTGCTGAAGAGTAAGGGTTTCAGCAAGGGCGGCCGATGGCAAGTGGATGCTTCCGAGCGGCCAGCCCTGGCCGGTGACGATCCTGAACCAGCAGGGTGATCCCATCGGGCCCGTGCTGGCCAAGCAGTTGCAGGCGGCGGGCTTCGACGCGGTGTTCCGGCCTTCTCAGGACGCCGCCTATTTCGACGCCCTCGGCAACAGGCAACTTCGACCTCTCCGTCGGCGTGCATTGCGGCAGCATCTACGATCCCTGGCAGACGCTCGAGCATTTCCACGGCAAGTATGCAGCCGCTCCGGGCGCAAAAGGGCACCAACGCCCGCGCGCCGACGCGCTATTCCAACCCCGAACTCAACGCGCTGCTCGACAAGATGGAGGCGCGCCAGCCTTCCGCAAAGGATCGCCGAGTATGTCGGGCTGGTGAAGGCCGCGACGGCCATCATCCTGCGCGACCTGCCGCAGATCACGCTGGCCGAGGAAGTGCATGCGCTTGACCTTCAACACGACCTACTGGACCGGCTTCCCCAGCGCGAAGGACCCCTATGTGGCGCCGTATCTTCCATGGGAAGGGTTCAACCTCGTCGTGCACCGGCTGAAGCCGCGGAGCTGACTTCGTGGGGCCGCCTGTCCGGCGGCCCAACCCCACCCCTTTTGGCTATACCGGGAGTACCGCGCGTGAAAATCGCGTCCATCAAAGCTTTCGCGATCAAGAGCGACCTGTCGGGAGCGGTGCGGCGACGCCGCCCCGCCGACCGCCTTGGACGGCAGACGCGGAGGTAGCGGGACCCATGTCGCGCTACCCGCGCTACAAGAGGCTGCGGGCGGTCTGGCGCGCCGAAATGGCCCAGCGTGGGCTGCATCGTCACGGCGGATGACGGCAGCTGGGGTTTCGGCATCAGCCGCTACGGCTCGCCGGTGATCTCGATCATCAACGAGCATCTCGCGTCCGCTGCTCGTCGACGAGCCCTGCATGGCGACCGAGCGCATCTGGGACATGATGATGCGCATGTCCGCGCCCTATGGCGCAGCGGGGCTCGGCGCCTATGCCATCAGCGCCATCGACCTCGCCCTGTGGGATCTCAAGGGCAAGATCCTGAAGCGGCCGGTCTATGAGCTCATCGGCGGCCCGAGCCGCGATTTCATCGAGTGCTATGCCACCGGCAACGACACCGACTGGCACATGGAGCAGGGTTTTCGCGGCACCAAGCTCGCCTGTCCGTACGGAACGGCGGACGGCCTCGATGCACTGGCGCGGAACGAGGACTTCGTCGGCAGCACGCGAGAGGCGATCGGGCGCGACGTCGAGCTGATGCTCGACTGCTGGATGGCCTTTGACGTCGAATTTGCCGTGCGGCTGGCCGAGCGGCTGCGGCCCTATGGGCTTAAGTGGATCGAGGACTGCCTGCTGCCGGAGGACATGGACGGCCAGTCGGAGCTGCGCGCGCGGCTGCCGTGGCAGACCCTCGCGACCGGCGAGCACTGGTACACGCCGCTGCCATTCGCCAGCGCCGTCGCGCGGCGCAGCGCCGACATTCTACAGCCCGACATCGCCTGGGTCGGCGGGCTCACCGCTTGCCTGAAGATCGCCACATCGCCGAAGGCGCCGGCGTCGCCGTTATCCCGCATGCGGGCATGAACACGCCCTACGGCCAGCACTTCGGCTTTGCAATGACCAACATGCCGTGGGGCGAATTCTTCATGGCGTCGCCGCCGGGCGTGCCCGCCGGCCGAAATGACGCTGTTCAAGGGCATGGCCGTACCCGTCGACGGCCGGCTCGTGCCAAGCGGAGATCCGGGCTTCGGGCTCGGCGTCACGCTCGACGATTTGGAAGCCATGAGGGCCTGAGCAGGTCGATCGCAAGCTTCATCGCGCGCCGCATCGGGATGACGCTGCTCGTGATCGTGCTGGCGGTTGGAATCAACTTCCTGATCCCGCGCGCCATGCCGGGCGATCCGGTCGAGCAGCAGCTCAGCCAGCTCGCCGCAAGCTCGGGCGGAAATGTCGGCGACGTGCAGGCCATGGTCGCGTCGCTACCGGGCGCGGTTCGGGCTCGACCAGCCGCTTTGGCGGCAGTTCGTCGACTATCTGGGGGACCTCGCGCGGCTCGATCTCGGCTTCTCGCTGGCGAACTATCCCGAGCGCGTCTCGCAGAGCATCTCCGCGGGCCTGCCGTGGACGCTGGGCCTGCTCGGCGTGTCGACGCTGATCAGCTTCGCGGTCGGCACGCTGCTCGGCGGCCTGCTGGCCTGGCCGGGCAGCGGGCGGCTGGTGCGCCTCGCTCGGTTTGCCGATCATCATGCTCTCGGCGGTGCCCTATTTCGTGCTCGGCATCGTGCTGCTGTTCCTCTTCGCCCTGGCCTGGCCGCTCTTTCCGGTCGGCGGCGGCTATCCCTTCAGCGCCATGCTTCGATGGGACTGGGACAGCGTGCGCGGCCATCGCCTACCACGCCATGCTGCCCGCGCTCTCGATCGTGCTCGCCTCGCATCGGCACCTGGGCGATCGCCATGCGCGGCATGATCGTGAGCGTGCTGGGCGAGGACTACATCATGCTCGCCGAGGCCAAGGGCCTGTCGCCGACACGCATCTTCTTTGCGCTACGGGCTGCGCAACGCCCTGCTGCCGCAGCTCACCCAGCTCGCGCTCACGCTGAGCCACATCGTCTCCGGCGCGATCCTGGTGGAGGTGATCTTCGCCTATCCCGGCATCGGCTACCGGCTCTACCAGGCGATCCAGGCGAAGGACTACTTCGTGATCCAGGGGATCGTGCTGCTGCTCTCCGTGTCGATCGCGCTCACCATGCTCGTCATGGACCTGCTCTATCCGCTGATCGATCCGCGCATCGCATCGAGGCGGACGTGAGCGCGGACATCGGCCTGCGGCTCGCATCGGCGCGCCGCAGTGCGATCCGCCAGCCCATGCTGCTGGCCGGGCTTGGGCCTGCTGGCGCCTGGTGGTTCTGTTCGCCGTGCTGGGACCGCTACCTGTACGATACGGCGCTTGGCCGGCATCGGCGACGAACCGGCCGCGGCGGCCGCCCGGCGGCGTCAATCCGCTGGGCACCGACGCGCAGGGTCGCGACGTGCTCGCCGCGCTGATCCTGGCGACGCCGCAGACGCTGAAGATCGGCCTGTTCGCCGGCCTGATCGGGCTTGCCGCGGGCGTCTTGCTCGGCCTGGTTGCCGGCTTCTTCCGCGGCATCGTCGACGCCGTGATCCGCACCGCTGCGGACGTGATGATGACCATCCCCGGCATCGCGGTGCTGGTGCTGGTCGCCACCAACGTGCGCACCATGAGCGTGGCCCTGATGGCGGTGATCGTGGCCGGGCTCGCCTGGATGTATCCGACCCGGACCATCCGGGCGCAGACGCTCTCGATGCGCGAGCGGCCCTATGTCGACGTCGCCCGCCTCAACGGCATCGGCGGCCTGCGGCTCGTGATGACCGAGATTCTGCCGAACCTGCTGCCCTACATCGCCGCCAGCTTCGTGACGGCGGTGTCCAGCGCGATGCTGGCCACGATCGGGCTGGAGGCGCTCGGCCTCGGCCCGCAGAACGAGCTCACGCTCGGCATGATGATCTACTGGGCGCAGTTCTACGGCGCGATCCTGCGCAGCATGTGGTGGTGGTGGACGCCGCCCGTCGTCGATGCTTGCGACCATCTTCATCGGCCTGCTGCTGACGTCGGCCGGGATGGACCGCCTCGTCAACGCGCGGCTGAGGGTCGAGTCGTGAGCGGGACGCCTGTCCTCGAGGTCGAGGACCTGACCGTCCACTTCGCCACGCCGCAGGGGCCCGGCCCGGGCGGTGGACGGCGTGTCCTTCGCACTGACGCCCGGCGAGCGGCTCGGGCCTCGTCGGCGAATCGGGCTCGGGCAAGTCGACGACGGTGCTGGCGCTGATGCGCATGATCCGCCCGCCCGGGCGGATCGTGCGCGGGCGCGTGCAGGCTCGGCGATCTGGACATGGTCTCGGCGTCGCCCGGACGAGGTCCGGCAGGCGCGGTTCTCGCGCATCGCGCTGGTGCCGCAGGGCGCGATGAACGCGCTCAATCCGGTCCTGACCGCCGGGGCGCAGATCGACGACCTGCTGCTCGCGCATGGCGTCGCGATGAGCGAGGCCGAACGGCGCCGGCACGGATCGCCGAGCTGCTCATGCGCGCGTCGGGCTGGCGCCGCGACGTCGCAGACCGCTTTCCCCATGAGCTCAGCGGCGGCATGAAGCAGCGCGTCTGCATCGCCATGGCCATCGCGCTGTCGCCCGCGGTGATCCTGGCCGACGAGCCCACCAGCGCGCTCGACGTCATCGTGCAGAAGCAGGTGCTGCGCACGCTCGTCGGCGTCCAGCGGGAGCTCGGCGCGGGTGTGGTCCTGATCGGCCACGACATGGCGCTGATGGCGCAGTTCGCGCACGTCGTCGGCGTGATGTATGCGGGCCGCCTGGTCGAGATCGGGCCGACGAAAGCGCTCTTCTCGGATCCGCGCCATCCCTACACGCGCCTGCTGATCGCGAGCCTGCCGAGCTTCGAGCGTCGCCTGACCTTCCGCGGCATTCCGGGCCTGCCGCCTTCGCTCGTCGACCGCCCGCCGGGCTGCCCATTCCACCCGCGCTGTCCGCGCGCCGAGGCCCGCTGCCGCGACGAGGCGCCCGATGAGCGCGCGCTTGCCGATGGCCGGCGCGTGCGCTGCCACTTCGCCGAGGAGGCGGCCTGATGGCGCTTCTCGAGGCACAGGGACGTCGACGATGAGCCTTCGGCGGTGGGCTTCGGCGGCGCGTGGACGCATGCTCTGCAGGGCGTCAGCCTCGCCATTCCGGACGAGCCCACCATCGTCGCCGTCGTCGGGCAGAGCGGCAGCGGCAAGACCACGCTTGATGCGGCTATCTGCTCGGCCTGCTGGCGCCCACGCCGGGCACCGTCCGGTACCGCGGCGTCGATCTGTCGAAGGCGACAAGGGTCGCGTCTGCCGCCTATCGCCGGGAGGTGCAGGCGGTTTTCCAGGATCCGTTCGGCGTTTTCAACCCGTTCTACCGGGTCGACCGCGTGCTCGAACTGCCCCTGCTGCGCTTCGGGCTCGGCCGCCTCGCGCGGAGGACGCGCGCGCCAAGGCGGCGAGGGGCTGGAGGCGGTCGGCCTGCGTCCGGCGGACACGCTCGGCCGCTTCCCCCACCAGCTCAGCGGGCGGGCAGCGCCAGCGCCTCATGATCGCGCGGGCGCTGCTGCTGCGGCCGCAGCGTCGTTGATCGCCGACGAGCCGGTGTCGATGGTCGACGCCTCGCTGCGGGCGACGATCCTGGAGAGCCTCTGGCGGCTGAAGGTCGATCGCGGCATTTCCATCGTCTACGTCACGCACGACCTGACGACCGCCTACCAGATCGCCGACCGCATCGTGGTGATGTTTCGCGGCGAGATCGTCGAGGACGGCGATCCAGACGCTGTCATCCAGACGGCCGACGCATCCCTACACGCGGGCGCTGGTCGGTGCGGTGCCGCCGCCCGATCCCAACGTAGACTGGGGCCTGGAACGAGCTTGATGTGGACGAGGCGTTTTCATGATCCTCGACGCCCACTGCCACGCCTGGGCGCGCTGGCCCTATGATCCCCCGGTCCCCGATCCGGACAGCAGGGGCCGCGTCGAGCAGTTGCTGTGGGAGATGGACCAGAACGGCGTTTCGCGAGCCGTCGTCATCTGCGCCGGGCTGCGCGACAATGCCGACAACAACGACTATGCGGCCTCGGCTGCGCGATCCTCCGGCGGACGGCTCGTTGCCTTCGCCGATGTGGACTCGCCGCTGGTCGGAATTCCACCACACGGCCGGCGCACCAGGCCGGTTCCGTGGACGCGCTCGACAGGTTGCGCGCCTCTGGGCATCACTCACTACGTCGACGAGGAGGCGGATCCGGATTGGCTGCTCGGTGAAGAGGGCGATGCGTGCCTCCGCCTTCTGGCGGAGCGCGGAGTGATCCTGAGCCTCGCCTGCGGTCCGCTGCAGGTTCCGGCCGTCGCGCGTGCGGCGGAGCGCCACCCAACTCTCGCCATCCTCTTGCACCATCTCGGCCGACCGAGGGCCGGCGACAGCGCCGCGCTCAAGGCCGTGCTCAGCGCCGGCGGATGCGCCGAATATCTACGTCAAGGTGTCGGGCTTCGCCTATGGCGTGTCGAGGGCTGGGATTACCCATACCCCGCCATGCAGGTCGTCGTCCGGGCGTTGCTGGAGGGCTTTGGCGCCGAGCGACTCTGCTGGGGCTCGGACTACCCCGTTGTGCGCCGCTTCATGACCTATCGTCAGGCGCTCGAGATCGTGCGGAGCCATTGCGCCTTCCTGACGCCCGATGAACGCGGCGCCGTTTTGGGTGGTACGATCACGGGCCTGCTGGCAGCGCGCGGCAGAGCACGGGGAACAACGCCATGACTGTGAAGGTGTCCGTCATCGGGGCGGGCTGGTTCGCGCGCCCAGAACCATATCCCGGTGCTGGCCCGGCGTGCCGACGTGGAGCTCGACGGCGTCTGCCGGCTCGGCGCGGCCGAGCTCGAACGCGTCCGCAGCCATTTCGGCTTCGCCTTTGGCAGCGAGGACTATCGGGACATTCTGGCGCGCCGGCCCGACGCGGTCGTCGTCTCCACGCCGCATCATCTCCACTACGAGCAGGCCTGCGCGGCGCTCGACGCGGGAGCGCATGTGCTGATCGAGAAGCCGATGACGCTCGATCCCGCGCAGGCGTGGGATCTCGTCGCTCGCGCCCGCAGGCCGCCGGGCGCCACCTCGTCGTCGCCAACGGCTACCACTACCTCGACCACCTGGATCCCGTTCGCAACGCACTGCGAGAGGGCGCTGTGGGGAGCATCGAGCACGTGCTGTGCACGTTCGTCTCTGCCACCCGCGCCGTGTTCGAGGGCGGCGTGGGTCTGAAGCGCTGGGCAACCACGTTCTTCCGCCCGACCGCTCCACCTGGCAGGCCCCAGACCAGGGCGGCGGCTTTCGCCTACGGGCAACTGTCGCACTCCGTCGCCATGATGCTGCACCTGACCGGCCTCGAGCCGGACGCTGTCATCGGTCGCACACTGTCGCGAAACCGTGTCGATCTTTGCGACGCAGGGGTGGTCCGTTTCGCAACGGAGCCATCGGCGTCGCTTAGCGGGGCCGCCGCGATGCCGGAGGGCGAGCGGGGGATGCTGCGTTTCGTCATCACGGGTGCGGACGGAGTTCTCGAGATCGAATTCGATCGCGACCGCGCAGTCCTGCGGCGGCACGACGGTGCAAACAAAACGTGGGAAGTCCCGTCTGGTCGAATGGGTCTACACCTGCGAGGGCCCGCCGAACGCACTCGTCGACCTCGCCCTCGGACGCGGCGAAAACCGGTCACCGGGAGAGATCGGCGCAGCCACCGTCGGAATCATTGCGGCGCTCCTCGAATCCGCCGGCCAGCACGGACGTGAAGTGTCTTTGGCTTGATCCGGTTTTAGGATTGGTGTTGCACACCTATTCAAGTTGATCGACCACGCAAGCAATGGGCGCGTAACATCAAGCGGGACGCTGTTGCTCTCTGGCTCGCGGATCGTGATCCTCACGTGCCTTGGTACGCCAAGGCGTCAGCAGCAGCAGTGGCGGCTTATGCTCTGAGCCCCATTGACCTCATTCCAGATTTCATTTCTGCGCTGGGCTACCTTGATGATCTCCTGATCGTCCCGTTGGGATCCTGATCACCGTAAAACTTATCCCCGACAAGCTATTGGCGGAGTTCCCTGCACAGGCAGCAGCCCGCGAAGGACGCGCGACCAGCTATGTCGGCGCGGCCTCCGCGCCGAGCCAAGACGTGATCAACGCGTGATATCCAATCGCTGATGGCAAGTGCGGCAGTGGCACCCAGCCGCGCGGACGAGAGCACTTGGCGACAGGCCTGTCGGCGATCGCGGCGTGATAAAGGCTGCGCGAAAGATGCGCGAAAAAATCGGTTGCTTGTGGAAAGGCGTGCGCCTTGGCGATGAGGCCGTTAATGCGACCCGCAAACACAGCGCGTCGCGCTGAGCGACAGTCCGGCAACGGCGATTGGGCGTCTTCGCTTCTAGCTACACTGAACGCTTGTCAGTGTCTAAGGCAAGACTTGGACGTGCGGTCAAGCCCGGGCTGCAGTTTGCCCGAGTAAAAAGCATGCTTATCGGATATTTTAATCGAGTTCTGCATGCCCAAATAGAGTGATTTATGCGGTCCAACCTGGACCGGCAAATACAGGCTTCGGCGCCATACGGCTGAGCACTTGATCGTTGATCTGAACTTCGCCAGGCATTTCTAACTACGACTTTGAGTTTGAAAGGGCGTTTGAGTTTGGAGGGCGTGTCGCCATCGTCGGCTTGCCGCGCGTGAGCGCTCACGCGGCGTATTTGGCGCGGAGGTAGCGCAGGTACGGACCCGCCTCGAGCCCGCGGCCGGTCGTGCGGTGCAGGATGTCCTCGCGGCCCCAGCGGCGGCCGTGACGCCACACGTTCTCGCGCAGCCAGTTGGCCAGCGGCACGTAGTCGCCGCGCTCCAGCCCCTGCGCGATGCCTGCGTCCTTGGTGCGCGCGGTCTCGAAGAGCTGCGCCGCCATGACGTTGCCGATCGTGTAGGTGCAGAACGATCCGATCATGCCGGAGGACCAGTGGATGTCCTGCAGGCAGCCCATCTGGTTGTTGGGGACGTCGAGCCCGAGCCCACGCTTCATCGCGGCGGCCCAGGCTTCCGGCACGTCCTTCACGGCGAGTTCGCCGCCCATCATCGCCGCCTCGATCTCGACGCGCAGCATGATGTGGAAATCATAGGTGAGCTCGTCGGCATCGGTGCGGATCAGGCCGGGCTCGACCGTGGTGACCGCCTCGTAGAAGCGCTCGGCAGAGACGTCGCCGAGCACGTCGGGGAAGTGGCCCTGCAGTTCCGCGAAGTGCAGCGCCCAGAATTCGCCGGCTGCGGCCGACATGGTTCTCCCACAACCGCGACTGCGATTCATGCGCGCCGAAGCTGGTGCCGCCCACGCCGTAGAGCCCGACGAGATCGGTGGCGAACACGGTCCGCGTGAAGGCGGGATCGACATTCTGCTCGTAGAGCCCGTGGCCGGTCTCGTGGAACGCGCCGAACAAGGCGGGCCGCAGGAAATTCTCGTTGTACCGGGTGGTGATGCGCACGTCGTTGCGCGTGAACGACACCTCGAATGGGTGGACGGTGGTGTCGAGCCGGCCGCGATCGGTGTCGTAGCCGAAGCGCTTCGAGAAGGAGAGCGCGACCTCGCGCTGCTTCTCCACCGGATAGCGCCTGCGCAGGATCGCGTCGGGCATCGCGCGGGCGCTGGCGTGCGACCTCGAGGATCGGCGTCAGCCCTTCCTTCAGCGCGCCGAAGAGGCGCTTCAGGCTGGAGAGCGTTTCGCCCGGCTCGTACAGGCTGAGCAGCGCGTCGTAGGGATGCTCGCTCCAGCCGATCGCGTCGGCATAGTCGCGCGTGTTGCGGACGGTCTCCTCGAGGAAGGGCTCGAAGATCGAGAAGTCGTTCTTCGCCCGCGCCTCGATCCAGGCGGCATTGGCGTTGGCGCGCACGGCGGCGCGGCGCTCGATGAGCTCGGCCGGAATGCGGCGGTGCGTGTCGACCGCGTGGCGGATCTGGCGTACGGCCTCGCACTCGTCGGCCTCGGGCGCGAGCCGGGCGGCCTCGCGCTCCGCGCTCTCGACGCAGCCGCAGCGTGTCGTCGGAAGCCAGCATGTCGCGGGCGATGCGCGTCAGCGTCGCGATCTGGTTGCCGCGCGTCTGCGTGCCGCCCGAGGGCATCATGGTTCGGCTGAATCCCACACGAGGACGCTGAGCGCGCACAGGACGTCGTTGACGGAGGCGATGCGGTCGGACAGGGCGGCGATGGTCATGGGGATTCCAGTACGCGGTTGGGGATCAGGCGCTCGGCTCGCCGGCGAGATGGCAGGCCACGGGCCATGAGCCGCCGCGCGGGTCGAGGGCCGGGACGCGTTCGCGGCAGACGGGTTCGGCCAGCGGGCAGCGCGGGTGGAACGGGCAGCCCGGCGGCGGGGCGAGCGGGCTCGGCAATTCGCCCGCGCACGGCTTCGCGACCGCGAGCGCGCGCCGGGCGCGATCTGCGGCACGGCGGCCATGCAGCGCGCGCGTGTAGGGGTGGCGCGGGGCGGCGAAGATCGCTCGGTCGGCGCCGGTCTCCACGCACCTTGCCGAGATACATGACCGCGACGCGGTGCGAGATGTGCCGCACGAGCCGCAGATCGTGCGTGATGAACACGAGCGCGAGGCCGAGCCTGTCCTGCAGTTCCAGGAACAGGTTGACGATCTGCGCCTGCACCGAGACGTCGAGGGCCGAGACGGGCTCGTCCGCGATGATGATGGCGGGCTCCACCGCGAGCGCGCGGGCGATGCCGATGCGCTGGCGCTGGCCGCCCGAGAATTCGTGCGGGTAGCGCTCGCGCGGCATCCTGCGGCAGGTGGACGAGATCGAGCAGCTCGCCGACGCGCTTCTGCACGCCCGCGCCCTGGGCGAGGCCGTGCACCGTCAGCGCCTCGGCCAGGCATCGCCGACGGACAGCCGCGGATTGAGCGAGCCGTAGGGGTCCTGGAACACCATCTGCACGCGGCGGTTATAGGCCCGCCGCGCATCGCCGGTGAGCGCCGAGCACGTCCGCGCCCTCGAAGCGCACGGCGCCCTCGTCAGGCTCGTGCAGCCGCACGAGGCAGCGCGCCAGCGTGGACTTGCCGCAGCCGGATTCGCCGACGATGCCCAGCGTCTCGCCGCGCGACACGGTGAGGCTGACGCCGTCCACCGCGCGCAGCATCGGCGCCGGCTTGCGGAGCAGCACGTCGAGCGTGGACCGGCGCATCGCGAAGCGCTTGGTCAGGCCGGTGACTTCGAGCAGCGGCGCGGACGCTGAAACGGGGAGTGCTGCGGCGCTCATGATCGTGTCGCCTTCATGCGACCGTCTCCAGGGCCGCGAGCCTGTCGCGCGGCCCAGCAGGCCGCACGGTGCTCGGGGCCGACTTCGGCCAGCGCGGGGGTGATGGTGGTGCAGCGCTCCTCCACGAAGGCGCAGCGCGGCGCGAAGGGGCAGCCGACGATTTCGCGGTCGAGCCGGGGCGGCTGTCCGGGGATCGGCACCAGCGGCTCGCGCGCCGGCCCGCCGCTGCGGCATCGAGCGCAGCAGCGCGTAGGTGTAGGCGTGGCGGGGTTCGGCGAAGATGGCCTCGACCGGGCCGGTCTCCACGATGCGCCCCGCATACATCACGCACACCCGGTCGCACGTCTCGGCGACGACGCCGAGATCGTGGGTCACGAGGATCATCGCCATCCCGAGTTCGTCGCGTGAGGCGCAGGAGCAGCTTCAGGATCTGGTCCTGGATGGTGACGTCGAGCGCGGTCGTGGGCTCGTCGGCCAGCAGCAGAGTGGGCTCGGCGGCGAGCGCGATGGCGATCATGGCGCGCTGGCGCATGCCGCCGGAGAATTCGTGGGGATAGTTCGTCGAGCCGCTGGCGCGGCGGAGGGGATGCCGACGAGGTCGAGCAGTTCCTCGGCGCGCGGCGCGGCGGGCCTTGTCGCTCAACTGCTTGTGCGCGACGAGGCTCTCGTCGATCTGCTCGCGGATGGAGAGCACCGGGTTCAGGGCCGTCATGGGCTCCTGGAAGATCATCGCCATCTCGCTGCCGCGGATGTCGCGCAGCCGGGCCTCGGGCATCGCCATGATGTCGCGCCCCTTCCAGCTCACCCGGCCGGACGCCGTGGCGTTGTGGCGGAGCAGCCGCATGATGCGCGCGCAAGCGTCACGCTCTTGCCCGAGCCGGATTCGCCCACGAGCCCCAGCACCTCGCCCGGCCGCACGGCGAGCGTTACGCCATCGACGGCGCGCACCGGGCCGCGCGGGGTGGCGAAGGTGACCTTCAGGTCCTCGACGGAGAGGATCGGTTCGGCGGTGGAGCGGGCCATCAGCGTTTCACGTCCATCATGTCCGCGAGGCCGTCGCCGGCGAGGCGAGAAGCCGATACCGCACAGCACGATGGCGAAACCGGGGAACACCGTCATCCACCACGCCTGCGAGAAGAAGTTCTTGCCATCGGCGATGAGCACGCCCCACTCGGCCGTCGGGGGCTGCGCGCCGAGGCCGAGATAGCCGAGGCTGGAGCCGAGCAGGATGGCGAGCGCCATGTCGGTCACCCAGTAGACGAGGATGGGCCGCGCCGCGTTGGGCAGGATGTGGCGGAACAGGATGCGGAATTCGCCGTAGCCCAGCACCTTGGCCGCCGACACGTAGTCGTGCTGGCGCAGCACCATCACCTCGCCGCGCATGAGCCGGGCATAGAACACCCAGCCGATGACGCTGACGGCGACATACATGTTGAACAGGCCCGGCCCGAGCACGGCCACGATGGCGATGACGATCACGAGGAACGGGAAGGTGACCACGAGGTCGACCAGCCGCCCGAACACGATGTCGGCCAAGCCGCCGTAGTAGCCCGACGAAGAGGCCGATGAGCCTGCCCAGGATGAGCGGGAACGATGGTGGCGAAGATGGCGATCTGCAGGTCGATGGTGGACGCCGCGATGGTGCGCGACAGGATGTCGCGGCCGAACTGGTCGGTGCCGAACCAGTGCGCGAGGCTCGGCGGCTGCAGCAGCGCGCCATAGTCGAACGCGATCGGATCGTAGGGCGCGATGGCATCGGGGAAGAACGCGCAGGCGACGAAGAAGCCGAGGATGGCCAACCCGGCCAGCAACGATACGGGAATGCGCCCGATGCGAAGCCGCAGGACGGCGCCGCCGCGCCGGGTGGCGTCGCCGGGGTCGGCGTGAGCGGGGAGGGCGTGACGGCGCTCATCGGGCCACCCTCGGGTCCAGCGCCATCTGCAGGAGATCGGTGAGCAGGAAGACGACCGAGACGATGACGGCGAGGACCAGCGTCAGCGCCTGGATCACCGGGTAGTCGCGGGCGAAGATGCTGTCGACCATCAGCCGGCCGACGCCGGGCACCGCGAAGACGCTCTCGGTGATGACCGCGCCGCCGAGCAGCGAGCCGATATGCAGGCCGACCAGCGTCACTGTGGAGATGAGCGCGTTGCGCAGGACGTGGCGCGACAGCACGACGCGCCGGCTGAGGCCCTTGGCGCGCGCGAACTCCACGAACTCCGCGTCGAGCACCTCCATGATGGAGGCGCGCATGTTGCGCATGATGATCGCGGCGAAGCTGACAGCGCCAGCGTGATCGCCGGCAGGAAGAGGTGCCAGAGATGGTCAAGCACCGTGTCGCCGTAGCCGCCGACCGGGAAGACCGCTGAGCCACGCCGCGAGAACCGTGAGCAGCACCAGCCCGACATAGAAGATGGGCGAGGACAGCCCGACCTGGAACACCGCGCGAATGACGTAGTCGGGCCATCTGTTGGCGTTGATCGCCGCGACGAAGGCCAGCGGCACGGCCAGCAGCAGCGCGAACAGCGTGGCGAAGACCGGTCAGCGTCAGGGTCACGGGCAGGCGCTCCGCGATAAGGCGGGTGACCGGCACGCGGTAGGCGATGGACGTGCCGAAATCGCCCTTCAGCACGTTCTCGAGGAAGAAGACGAACTGCGTCCAGATCGAGCGGTCGAAGCCCATCTGCGACGCAGCCGGTTCACCGCCTCGTCGGTCGCGCGGTCGCCCAGCATCGCGCTGACGGGATCGCCCGGCAGCAGGCGGGCGAGCACGAACACGACCAGCCCGATCAGGATGAAGGTCGGCACGATCTGCGCGATACGGGCCGCGATGTAGCCTGCTCGTTCAAGGGCCGATCCGTTTGGGGTCAGGGGACTGCATCGGTGAACTCGTCCGTCGAGGCCGGCTCACGGCGTCCTGCCGGACAGGGAGAACGGTTCGACGTTGCACAATAAAAAGGGCGGCGGCTGCGCGCCGCCGCCCTCATTTCAGCACGAAATCCTATTTCTCGACATAGGCCGCTTCGAACAGGTTGTTGCCGAGCGGGATCTGCACGAAGCCCTTGGCGTTCTTGCGGAACGCGACGGGATAGGGCGTCTCGTAGAGATACACGATCGGCGCCGCCTCGTTGTAGCGCTGCCTGGATCTCCTTGTACTGCTCGGCGCGCGCCTTCGGATCGGTCTCCTGCTGGCTCTTCTCGAACAGCTCGTCGACGCGCTTGTCCTGCAGTCGGAATGCAGCGAGTGGATGTTCGGCCAGTAGGCGAAGTAGGAGGTGATCTGGCTCGGGTCCGAGATGTCGTTCGTCCAGGCGGAGGTCCGCATCGGAAGTTCTCCTCGCGGTAGCGCGCCGTGCGGGTCGGGTTGTCCACCTGGCTCGATGCTTCAGCTTCACGCCCACCTGCGACCCACATCTGCTGCACGGCGGCGAGGTCGTTGGCGTCGTCGCCGTTGCCGGACAGCGAGTAGATCGACATCTCGAAGCCGTTCGGCAAGCCGGCTTCGGCCAGCAGCGCCTTGGCCTTGGCGAGATCGTACTTGTAGAGGTCCTGCCCGACGAACAGCGGCGTCGTCGAGGACATGAAGGACCGCATCGGCTTGCCGAGGCCAAGGGTCGTGATCTGGATGATCGCGTCCTTGTTGACGGCGTAGTTCAGCGCCTGGCGCACCTTCACGTTGGACATCGGGTTCGGCTTGCCGTCCTTGAAGGTCGGGCCGACATAGAAGGTGAGGTAGCGCACGCGGGTGGAGGGCCACAGCTCCATGCGCAGGTTCGCGTCGCCCTGCAGTTCCTTGACGCGCGAATACGGGAATGAACTCGGCTGCCGTCGATCTCGCCGGCCTTCAGCTTCAGGATGCGGGTGGCGTCGTCGGGGATGATCTGGAACTCGAGCTCGTCGAGATAGGGCAGGGGCTTGCCGTCCTCGCCGTTCTTCCAGTAGATAGGGGTTGCGCTTCAGCGTCATCGAGACGCCGCGCTTCCAGGACGTCAGCATGAATGGCCCGGTGCCGATCGGCTTTTCGGCGAAGGCCTTGGCCTTGTCCTCGGGCGTCGCGCCGGGGGTCGCCTCGAACTGCTTCTGCGGCATGATCGCGCTGTTGAAGGTGGCGAGCGCGGCGGTCAGCGTCGGGTCGGGGTTCTTAAGCTTCAGCGTGACGGTGTTGCCGCTGCCCTCGATCGAATGTCGATGGAGGCGAGCGACGAGTTCCACGCGCCGGCCTTGGGATCGCGAGCGCGGTCGAGCGACCACTTCACGTCCTGTGCGGTCATCGCTGCGCCATCCGAGAACTTCACGCCGTCGCGCAGGGTGATTGTCATCGTCTTGCCGTCAGCCGATGTCTCCCACTTGGTGGCGAGGCCGGGCTGTACGCCGACGCCGTCCGCCGTGGGGATGAGCAGCGTGTCGTAGATGTTGTTCATGACCCAGATGTCGACATTCGCGTCGTTCAGCACCGGGTCGAGGAACAGCGAATCCTGCTGCCGGGCATAGGTCATCTTCCCGCCGCGCGTGGCGGCTTCGGACGTCAGCGGCAAGCTGACGACGCCGCTGGCGACCACGAGCGCAGCAAGGCTCGCTTTTAGAAATGTCCGTCTCATCGCAGATCCCTCTCAGTTCAACTTCACGCAGACCGTTCTTGTTAATTAGGATGCTACGAGGGCTTTGAGACATTAAGTCAACGCGTCGTTTACGAACCCGCCCTTGTAATCGAACGAATTAGCCTTCACGCTCTGGTCTCACTGTATCGGTTGCTTAGAACAGATGCCGACTGCCTACCTCTTGAGCGATCTCGCTGCGGCGCTTGACCGTAGCCTGCCTATTCCGCTTGGCGTGCAGCTTCGCGGCTTGATCGAATATGGGATTGCCTGCGGCGAACTGCCGCCGGGAACACGGCTGCCGTCGGTGCGCGAACTGGCGGGAGCGGGCGGCCTCGCGCCGATGACGGTAGCCACCGTCTACAAGGAAATGCAGGAGCACGGCCTCATCGCCGCGCGCGCGGGTTCGGGCACTTTCGTGGCCGAGCACGGCATGGACGGGCGCGTCGAGGCGCTGATGCGGGTGCGGGGGCACATCGATGCGGCGCTGTCGGAAGCGGAGACAGCGGGCATATCGGCGTCCGATGTCGCGACCCTGCTGAATGCGCGGATCGGACGCGGCAAGGCCCGCGAGGGGCGCGGCGTGCGCATCGCGATGGTCGGCATGTTCGAGGAAGCGACCAAGGCCTATGCGCAAGAGATCGAGCGGCATCTGCGCGCCGGCGACAGCATCGAAGCCCTGACCTTCGCCACTCTGGACCAGCGCGGCGAGCTCGCAGCGGACCTCTACGTCACATTTGCCAACCGCCGCAGCGAACTGGAGGCTATCGTCGCGGGGAGGGCGCCCGTCACGGCCGTGAGCTTCATTCCCGCTGAGCGCACGCGCGCGCTGCTGGCCGCGATCAATCCGCTGTCGCGGCTCGGCATCGTGTCGCTGGTGCCCGAGTTCCTGGCGCTGATGAAGCCGAGCGTGCAGCGCTTCGTGCCGCATGTCGCTTCGGTCGGCGCGACCATCCTGGCCGACGAGGCGCTGCCCGCCTTCCTTTCGCGGGTCGACGTGATCGTCTACGCGACGGGCGCGGAGGCCATACTTGACCGCCTGCCGCCCGGCGTCCTGGCTATCGAATACGGCCACGCGCCCGATCCGCACTCCGTCCAGACCGTCCTGCTGCCGCAGGTCGAGCGTATCCGCAATCGATGAAACCGCGCCGTGGCGCGGCAAAGTGAGCCTGCTGCTCCGTCGCCGCCGCACGCAAGGCTCTTTCAGGTCCAGCGACAGTCGCCGGCCGCGCGATGATCCGGTCAGCTTCGCGCGGCTTCGCCTGGACTGGTTTCGAGATCCGGCTGCCCGGTGGGAGCCTTCGACCGGAGCCCGATTTCCGTCTCGGGCAGCAGGAAGGCCGCCACCACGATCAGCAGGGAGACGAGCATCATCGCGACGAAGGTGAGATGCAGCGCCCCCGCGAGAGCCGCTTCCAGGGCGATGTCCGTGCTGTGTCCCACTTCCAGCAACATGCGCAGACGATCGGAGCCGACATCTGCGAAACCGGCCCTGGCGAGAGCCAAATTCAATACCGCGCCGAACAGGGCTGCCCCGATGGTGTTGCCAAGGTTTCGCGAAAACACATTCGAGGCCGTCGCACTGCCCCGTTGCGATCGATCGACGGTTTCCTGCACGAGGACGATGCAGCACACGCTGAGCAGTCCCATGCCAAAGCCCATGATCAGAGAGCCCACCGCCGGCAGCCAGAGGGGGCTGTCTTTATCGAGCATGAGAAACAGGCTCGCCCCCACAGGTATGAGCAGGCTTCCGGTAACGGCAATCCGGCGCAGGCCAAAGAGCGGATAGATCCTACCGGATAATGTCGCGCCTGCCGGCCAACCGAGCACCATCATCGTCAGCGCGAGACCGGCCGTGACAGCCGAGCGGTGCTGGATCGTCTGGAGATACATCGGCAGGAAGGCCGTCAGGCACATCAGCGCCACCATCGCCAGCATCGATGCGGCATTCGCCGCCGCGATCGGGCGCCTGCGCCACAGCGGAAAGGACACGACCGGGTCTGGAACGCGCAACTCCTGCCGAACGAAGAGGGCCGTGAGCACGATGAAGACCAGCGCCGGGCCGCCGAGAGCCCAGCCTCCCTTGCCGATCGCCCCGAGCAGGGCCATCAGCGCTGCGATGGCGAGCGAGAACAGGACAGCCCCTGCTACGTCGATCGAGCCTTTCCCCCGGTGCGGCGTTTCCTTCAGGAACAGGATGTAGCCCACGGCAGCAAGCGCCCCGACCGGCAGATTGATCCAGAAAATCCAGGGCCAGCTCAGGTGCTTGGTGATCAGTCCACCGGCCACCGGGCCGACGAGCGCCGAGACCGCCCAGACGCTCGCGAGATAGCCTTGGATCTTGCCGCGCTCGGCGGCGGGGTAGAGATCGCCCACGATCGTCATGGCGACAGGCTGCATGGCCCCCGCGCCAATGCCCTGGAGCAGGCGGAAGACGATCAGGGAAGGCATCGACCAGGCCAGCCCCGCCAATGCCGAGAACAGCATGAAGATCGCGATCCCGACAACGATCACCGGCTTGCGGCCATAGATGTCGGCAAGCTTCCCGAAGACAACGGTCATGGCCGTCTGCGACAAAAGGAAGGCCGAGAACACCCAGGCGTAGATGTCCAGTCCACCGAGTTCGGCAGCGATGCGCGGCATCGCGGTGGAGACGATGGTCGCCTCGATTGCGACCATGAACATCGTCGTCATCACCGAAGCGATGACGAGGGGCCGTGAGGTCTTGCTGGGTTGGTACATGGGAATCGGCGCCGGCTAGGGGGGAGGGACGCCTGCTCATAGTTACCCGCAACCGCGGCGTGCGGAAAGTGGCCCATGGCAGGCCTGATTGAACGAGCGGAGTGCGTGCGAGGCTCCCTGGGGATCACGGATGGCGGTGGATCGGGTCGACCCAGGGCATATTTTCGGGCGGCTCGACGGGATCGAAGTCGGTGATGTTCACCACCACGGCCTCATTGTCCGAGCGCACCAGCACGCAATTCAGATGCCGATCCGGATCGGCATTGATTTCCTGGTGCGGCACTCAGGGCGGGACGTAGATGAAGTCGCCCGGCCGGGCCTCGGCGACCTATTCCAGCCGTCGCCCCAACGGATCTGGACTTTGCCGCTGGTGACGCAGATCACGTTCTCGAGCGCGCCATGATGATGCACGCCAGTTTGCCGTTCGGGTCATTGCGGACTGTCCCTGCCGAGACCTTCTGCGCGCTGACCTGCGAATGGTAGACAGTTCCTGGCGGAACATTGTTTTGCGGCGTGCCAAGGCTCGGACAGATCGCTCGGACAGTTCGCTCGGCGTGAGATTATTCAGTGCCGAGCGGTGAAGGAAGAAGGACGACCGGCGAGCAATGGTAATGGCACTCGAAATTTGCAATTCGTAGCAAAACTCGGTGTTGCCAGTGTCCGCGGGGTCAACAAGCATTTAGTCTGCGCGCTCAAGCACGATGTTGCGCGGACCAAAGCTGCGGTAAACTGGGGTGAAGACGGATGGCCAGCGGCGCATTGCACCACACCGACCTGCCTCGCAATGTGCTCGCCCTCCTGGCAAAGGGAGCGGTAATCCCCGCACATCCACTCGCGCTCGGGCTCGACCGTAAGTTCGACATCGCCTCGCAGCGCGCCCTGACCCGCTACTACATCGATGCAGGAGGCGGCGGGCTGGCTGTCGGGGTACATTCCACGCAGTTCGCCATTCGCGAGGCGGGCCTCTATCGGCCCGTCCTTGAACTCGCTGCGGAGACTGCGGCCAACTGGACCAGCGGCACGCTCGTTATGATCGCCGGAGCCATCGGGCGGACTGCGCAGGCCGTCGAGGAAGCGCGCACGGCGCGAGCGCTCGGCTACCACGCCGTGCTGCTGTCGCTCGCGGCCATGAAGGGCGCGAGCGAGGATGAACTGGTCGCGCATTGCGAGGCCGTCGCGGCGGAAATGCCGCTGATCGGCTTCTACCTGCAGCCGGCGGTGGGCGGCATTCCCCTCTCGCGGCGTTTCTGGGCGCGGTTCGCGGCGATCGGGAACGTCGTCGCCATCAAGGTCGCGCCCTTCAACCGCTATGCCACGCTGGACGTAGCGTTCGGCGTCGTCGCCGCCAGGGCGGAGGATCGTGTCACGCTCTATACCGGCAATGACGATCATATCGTCGCCGACCTCGTGACCCCCATGACGATCCGCACCGGCGGGCGCGAGGTCATCGTGCGGTTCAAGGGCGGGCTCCTCGGCCATTGGAGCGTCTGGACCAAAAGCGCCGTCGATCTCCTGGGGCGCTTGCAGGACGCCGTGGCAAGCGGGTCGATCCCGCCCGGGATCCTCGCGCTGGACGCCATCGTGACCGACTGCAACAGCGTCGTCTTCGACGTCGCGCACGGCTTCGCGGGCTGCATTCCCGGCTGCCACGAGATCCTGCGGCGGCAGGGGCTGATGACCTCGATCCACTGCCTCGACCCGAACGAGACGCTCAGTCCCGGCCAGGCGGGCGAGATCGACCGCCTCTACGCCGCCTATCCGGAATGGGCGGACGATGCCTTCGTCGCGGAAAACCTCTCCCGCTGGCGCAGCTAGAATTTGGGATAGCCGGCTTTACGATCGGGCGACGCCGTGCTGCGGATTGCGCCTGAAGAGCCCGCGCACGCGGTCGCTGACGGCGGGGATCGACCAGAGGATCGAGAGGATGGTGATCGCGGCGAGCAGCCCGCTGATCGGCCGCGTGAAGAACGGTCCGATCTCGCCACCCGACAGCACCAGCCCGCGCGTCAGGTTCTTTTCCAGCAGTTCGCCGAGGACGAGGCCGAGTATCAGCGGCGCCATCGGGAACTTCAGCTCCCGGAGCACGAACCCCAGCAGCCCGAAGAACAGCATGACGTAGATGTCGAACACGCGTGACGTGATGGCGAATGCGCCCACCGTGCAGAGCACGAAGACGATCGGCATCAGCCGCTCGCGCGGGACCAGCAGGATCCAGAGCAGCGGGCGCACGAGCGTGAGGCCGAAGAACAGCTTCGCCATGTCAGCGATCAGCAGCATCGCGACAATCTGGTAGAAGAACTCCGGCGTCTCCAGCATGAGATTGGGGCCGGGGTTGAGATTGTGGATCATCATCGCGGCCATCAGCACGGCCGCGGGCGCCGAACCCGGCACGGCCAGCGTCAGAACGGGAATGAGCGCGCCGGGCACGCAGGCGCTCTCGCCTGTCTCGGCGGCCATCAGGCCCTCGATCGAGCCTCGGCCGTAACGCTCCTTCTCCTTGCTGGCGCGCCGCGCGGCGGCGTAGCTGGACCAGGCCGCGGTGTCCTCGCCGAGCCCGGGCAGGATTCCGATGAAAGTCCCGATCGCGCCGGAGCGCAGGATCGTGCGCCAGTATTTGGTGACGTCCTCCAGCCTCGGGATGACGCTGTCGATCTTGCTGCTGATGGCCTTTGCGGCCGGCCCGCGCATCGCCTGCAGCACCTCCGCCACGCCGAATGCGCCGACCAGCGCAGGCAGCAGGCCGATGCCGCCCGCCATCTCGGAACTGCCGAACGTGAAGCGCTGGTAATTGTAGTAGGGCTCCTGGCCGATGGTGGCGATGAACAGGCCGAGGAACCCCGCCATGTAGCCCTTGATCGGATCGCCTCCGGATAGCGTTCCGGCAATGACGATGCCGAAGACCGCGATCCAGAAGAACTCGAAGCTCTGGAACTTCAGCGCGACCTCGCTGAGCACAGGCGTCAGGGCGGCGACGCACAGGATGCCGAACAGGGTGCCGAGCCAGGAACCGCTGGTCGAGATGCCCATGGCCCGCCCGGCCATGCCCTGCCTGGCGAGGGGATAGCCGTCCAGCGTCGAGCACGCCGATGCCGGCGTACCCGGTATGTTGAGGAGGATGGCGCTGCGGCTGCCACCGTAGATCGCGCCGACATAGATGCAGATCAGCACGAGGATGGCCTGGTGGTGCGGCATGCTGAAGGTCAGCGTCGTCATCAGCGCGACGCCCATCGTCGCGGTCAGCCCCGGCAGAGCGCCGATGACGATGCCGAGCAAGGTCGCCCACACCACGTTGAACAGGGTGACCGGCGTCATGAGATCGATGAGCGCGGAGCCGAACTGGCCGATGCTGCCGAACATGCGATTACCGGCCTTTTCGGAAGGAATTGATCGACAGTTCGGTCACGGCAATCGCACCAGAAAGACACGCGAGAACACCAGCGTGATCGCGGCGCCTGTCGCCAGGCCGAGCACGATGGCGATGGCGAGCGTCCGCAGGCGCGCCTTCAGCGGCGCGCCGAGCTGCCACTCGAACGCCATGACGAACAGGCCCACGAAGATCGCCGTCGCCAGCCAGAAGGGCATGCGTCCGAGAAGGCCGACCACGAACAGGATGCCGAGACCGGCCGCCAGGATCAGGCGGCCGGGGCTGTTTCCCTCGCGTCCCTCGTCCGCCTCGGGCGACCAGTGCGGCCGCCGGCCGATGGAGCGCGCCGCCAGCCACAGGCTGAGCGCGCCCATGACGACGCCGTAGAAGATCGGCACGAAGCCGGGCGCCTGATAGATCGCGCCGCCCTGGTCGGCATAGTTCGGCATCGACAGGCCGACACCGATGATCCCGGCCGAAAATGCGAAGAAAGCAGCGGCGACGGCAAGGTCGACGGCGGGAGCGAGCGGCCTCTCGTGCGGCAGCAGCGGCAAGGCTTCGCTCGATCCCGCGCTTTGAGGCGCGGGTTCCGTTCGGGGCGCGGCGGCCGGCGCAGACGCATCGGACATGGGGATCCTTTTCACGACAATGCAGGCTCGGGACAACGCGGGAGGCGGCCGGGTTCGGCCCGGCCGCCGCCGTCGCGCTCAGTCCAGGCGCTGGATGCCGAGCGTCTCCGGCGAGATTTTCGCCTTGCCGCCGTCGAAATAGAGCCAGGTGGTCTGGCGCACCATCTTGGAGGATTCCTGCTCGGCCTCAGCGCCGTAGATCGGTGTGAAGATGGCGGCCCGCGCGGCGGCGTACTTCTTCAGGGCCTCGGAGTTCTGGATCTTCTTCGTCCAGATCATCTCCATCGTCTTGATGACGTTGTCGGGCGTGCCCTTGGGCGCCCAGATGCCGAAATAGTTCAGCGGGGCAGGCATTCCGGGCAGCCACTTCGTGACGGACGGGATTTCGCCATAGCCTTCCAGCATGACCGGCTTTTCGGAAAGCACGGCAAGGGGGATCAGGCGCTTGCCCTTGATCATCTCCGACATCTCGACCAGCAATTGCGCGACGGCCTGCGTCTCGCCCGAGACGGTGGACAGCACGGCCGGGTTGCCGCCGTCATAGGTGACGTGGCGATACTCGACGCCCTTCGCCGCCTTCTTGATCGACTCCATGTAGTTGTGGCCCGCCGAGGAGAGGCCGGCGGTGGCGACCGGGGTCGTCGCGCCCTTGGTCTTCAGCGTCTCCAGGAACTTGCCGAAATCGGTGATGCCGCTGTTCGGATTGGCCGCGAGCGACGCAACGTTCGCCACCGCGAAGAACATGTTCCAGTCCTTCAACTGGCTGTCGAGCAGGCCGAGAACCTTGTAGCCGCCGATATCGACGGCGGCGCCGGCAGCCCAGGTGTATCCGTCCTTGGTTCCCTCGAGCACGCCTTTGGTGCCGACCGAGCCGGACGCGCCGGGCTGGTTGACGACGACCATCTTCTGGCCGAGTTCGGATTCAACCTCGGAGGCGACGATCCGCGCCATCTGGTCCGTCGACCCGCCTGCCGCCCAGGGGACGATGAGCGTTACCGGCCGGTCCGGCTTCCAGGGGTAATCCTGCGCTGACGCGGAACCGGCGATCAGTCCGGCCATAGTGGCCGCGACCGCGGCGACGATCTTGAGCATGCTAGCCTCCCATTATCGTTTGTTGACCGGCATCAGCCAGTAGCCAAGACTGTCGGTCGGCAGGAACATCGTCAAGAACTACATGGCCATGGCGTCGATTGCCTGTTCGGCCGCCATACAGACATCGGCGGTAGCGACATCGCGCAGCAAAGAAGGCACATGGAACCGCCGGGCATGAAACTCTCCCTGTGCAACGAAGTGCTGGCCGGACTGCCGTTCGAGCGCCAATGCGCGGTCGCCGCGGCGCTCGGCTATCGCGGCCTGGAGATCGCGCCCTTCACGCTCGGCGACGACGCCCATCTCATGCCCGCGTCGCGCCGGGCCGAAATCCGCGCGGCGCTGAAGGCCGAGGGGCTGGCCGTGAGCGGCCTCCACTGGCTGCTGGTCGCGCCGCAGGGTCTGTCGATCACCACCCGTGACGATGCGGTGCGCAGGCGGACGCTGGACGTGATGCGGCGGCTCGTCGAACTCTGCGGCGATCTCGGCGGCGACTATCTCGTCCATGGATCCCCGGCGCAGAGACGCATCGACGGCGACCAGCCTTCCGACAAGCCGGACAGCCTGGCGCGGGCAGAGGCGCTCTGGCGCGCGGTGGCGGACGATGCGCGGTCGGCAGGCGTCATCTACTGCATCGAGCCTCTGGCTCCCCCCGATGCGAACCTCGTGAATACCGTCGCCGAGGCCGCGTCCATCGTCGAGCGGATCAGCTCGCCTGCCTTGCGCACGATGATCGACACGTCGGCCGCGTCGATCGCGGAAGCCGAACCCGTGGCCGACCTCGTCCGCCGCTGGCTGCCGACAGGCCTCATCGCACATGTTCAGCTCAACGACCGCAATCGGCGCGGGCCGGGCGAGGGCAAGGACCGCTTCGCGCCCGTGCTGGGGGCGCTGAAGGCGGGCGGCTACGAGGGCTGGCTCGCCATGGAGCCCTTCATCTACGAGCCGGACGGGCCCACCTGCGCGGCCCGCGCGATCGGCTATGTCTCGGGCATTCTGGAGGCGCTGGACGCATGAACCCCGTTCGCGTGAAACTGGGCGAGGTCGAGCGTTTCGAGCGCGATGTCCGGCTGCGCCTGCCGTTTCGCTTTGGCGTCACCACCGTCACCCACGGACGCCAGGCTGTGATCCGGGCGCGGATCGAGATGGAGGACGGGCGGTCCGCCTGGGGCGTCGCCGCCGAGAGCCTCGCCTCGAAATGGTTCGACAAGAGCCCCGCGCTGAGCGATGCGCAGAACCTCGACCAGCTTCGCCAGTCGCTGGCCATCGCCATCGAACTCTACCGTGAGGGCGGCTTCGGCACGCCGTTCGGCCTCGCGATGGGAGCCTATTCAAGCAGTATCGCGCGGATGGCGGCGCTCGGCTCGGGCCCGCTGGTCGCCTCCTATGGCCCCGCCTTGCTCGACCGGGCCATTCTCGACGCGACCGGCAAGCTGCTGGGCCTGTCCTTCGCGCAGATGATCGGGACGCAACGTGCCCGGCATCGGCGAGACTGTCCATGCGGCGGGCATCGAGGGTTTCGACTGGCCGGCTTTCCTCGCGGGGCTCCGGCCAGCGCCGCACATTGCAGTGCGCCACACCGTCGGCCTGCTGGATCCCATCGTCGCCGCGGACCAGTCCGCCGGCGAACGCGTGAACGACGGGCTGCCCGAGACGCTCGAGGAGGTCGTCCGCGCCTATCGCGGGCGTTACTACAAGCTCAAGGTCATGGGCGATCCCAAGGCCGATCTCGACCGGCTCTCGCGCATCGCGTCCGTGCTCGACGCCGGTGCGGGGGAGTATGCCGTCACGCTCGACGGCAACGAGCAATACGACAGCGTCGAGGGCATAGCGGAACTCTGGGCGGCGTTGAAGGCCGCCCCGGCCCTGGCCCGCCTGACCGCATCGACGCTCTACATCGAGCAGCCGATCAAGCGCGCAGTGGCGATGGCGAGGCCGGTCACGGCGCTGGCCAGGGACATCCCGGTCATCATCGACGAGTTGGACGCGGACCTGTCCTCCTTCGTGGACGCCCGGTCCAAGGGCTATGCCGGCGTGTCGAGCAAGATCGGGAAGGGGATCTACAAGTCCCTCGTCAACGCCGCCCGCGTGGCGCGCTGGAACGCACAGGCCGGCGAGAACCGCTTCTTCATGTCGGCGGAGGACCTGACCACCTGGCCCGGCGTGAGCGTGCAGCAGGATCTGGCGCTCGTCTCGCTCATCGGGCTCACGCATGTCGAGCGCAACGCCCACCACTTCATCGACGGGATGGCCTTTGCGCCTGAACACGAGCAGGCCGCCTTCGCCGCCGCGCACGCCGACCTCTACGACATGACGTCCGGCCGCGCCCGGCTGAGGGTCCGCGACGGCGCGATGCTCGCGCTGGGCTCGCTGCAGTGCCCGGGCTTCGCCGTTGCCGCGGACATGGACTTCGCCTCGATGACGCCGATGCCCGCCGCGCCGGAGGGAAGGCCGTGAGTCGTGATCCGGGCGAAAGGAATGGCCAGCCGCCACTGAACTCCAAAGCCGCAGGGACATCATGACCATGCTGCCGCAATCCTTCGCCTCGATCGAAGAGCTCGAGGATTTCATGACCGCGCCCTCGCCGGAGCTCGTCGCGGATCTCCAGGCGGCGCCGGGGGACATCCTGGTTCTGGGCGTCGGCGGGAAGATGGGACCCACCCTGGCCCGGATGGCCAAGCGCGCCGCGCCGGAGCGCAGGGTTATCGGCGTTGCACGATTTTCGGATGGGTCGGCCCGTACGGCCCTGGAACGCGCCGGCGTCGAGACGATCGCGTGCGACCTCCTCGACAGATCGGCGGTCGAGCGCCTGCCCCGTGCGCCGAACGTCGTGTTCATGGCCGGCATGAAGTTCGGCGCAACCGGCAATTCACCGCTCACCTGGGCGATGAACGTGCATGTCCCAGCGATGGTGGCGGAAGTGTTCCGCGCCTCACGGATCGTCGCGTTCTCGACGGGCTGCGTCTACCCCTTCGTCGCCGTGGACAGCGGCGGCGCGACGGAGGACACGCCCTCCGTTCCTCCGCCTGGCGACTACGCCAATAGCTGCGTCGGGCGCGAGCGGATGTTCCAGTATTTCTCGGGCCTGCATGGAACGCCAGGACGGCTGATCAGGCTCAACTACGCCATCGACATGCGCTACGGCGTATTGCACGACGTGGCCGTCAAGGTCCGCGAAGGCGTCGAGATTGATCTCGCGATGGGTCATGCGAACGTGATCTGGCAGGGCGACGCGAATGAAGCGGCGCTGCGTTGCCTCGCCCATGCGACAACCCCGACCTCGCCTCTCAACGTGACGGGCCCGGAGACCATCGCAATCCGCGATCTGGCCGAAGCGTTCGGCCAGCTCTTCGGCCGCGCACCGCGATTGACCGGGACGGAGGCCCCGACCGGCTGGCTCAACAACGCCGCCCGCATGCAGGCCGAACTCGGGCCGCCGCGCGTACCCCTGTCTGCGATGATCGACTGGACCGCGGACTGGCTCTCGCGCGACATGCCGTCCATCGGAAAGCCCACCCATTACGAGGTCAGGGATGGGCAATACTGACCGCGGCCCTCGATGGCCGTAACGCAAGCGATCGTGTCCATCCCGCCCGGGAACGCCGAACGCGTGCTGCCGCTCTCCATCGCGGCGGGCTGGAACCAGACGCTCGCGGACTGGCGCTTCATGCTGACGGAAGGCGAGGGCTTCGGAGTCATCGAGGAAGACCGCTACGTCGCCAGCGCGCTGACCCTGCCATTGGGCCCCGGCCTGAGCTGGATCAGCATGGTCCTGGTCGCCCCGGACCGCCGGCGGGATGGCCTCGGCACGCTCATGCTGCGGCACTGCGTCGACAAGCTCCAGCGCGAGGGAAAGGTGGCAGGGCTCGACGCCACCGAATTGGGCCGCCCGCTCTACGAGAAGATGGGTTTCCGGACGCTCTACCCATTGTCGCGCTGGCGCCTCGTCCGGCCGATCAAGGCGGCGGGCTTGGGTGTCCGCTGCCTTACGCCCAAGGACCTGGATGCCATCGCTGCTTTTGACATACGGCGCAGCGGACTTCATCGCAGAGCGGTGCTGGCCTATCTGGCCGGACAGGGCAGCCCTTTCGGCTTCGTCGCCGAAAAGGGCGGCGCACTGTCAGGCTTCGTATTGGGCCGGGCGGGACGAGTGATGCCGCATATCGGGCCGCTTGTGGCCGAAACCACCGAGATTGCGCGTGCCTTGCTTGCCGCTGCGACAGAGTCCGCCGAAGCATCGATGCTTGACGTGCCCGACATTCACGACGAGCTTCGCGGCGGATTGATCACGGCGAGGGCAGTGCGCGAACGCGGCTTTTGGCGCATGACGCTGGGCGATGCACCTGACCTGTCCGAACCCGGACAAGTCTATGCGATAGCCGGACCCGAACTGGCCTGATCGGAGACCGGGGCAGGAAGTTGCTTAGCGGACCCGCCGGCCGTACCTTGATCAACGGCGAGTTCGTCCTCTCTGTTGAATTGCTCGAACGGCAACGGATCACGCGAGGCCACCGCTATCGGCGTTAGTCGCGACGCGACGTGGGCCTGAAAGTCTGTGGAGGTTTGTTGCCGGCCGCGGAAACGTGCCGCCTTGGCGGATCCACCTTGCCCGAACAGGCAGGTTGGCGAAGGTGTCAGCCCTCCTCTCGATGGAGGTTTGTACGTAGATTTAAGGCAATTGGCGTAGGACGGGGCAGGGCAGATTTTTGCAGCTAATTGCAGGTCGAAAGATGCTTTGCCGGCGCTCGGTTCTGTGCGGGTCGGGATAGGCCTCGCAATTCTGCCATTGATGCCAGCTTGGCGGCAGCGCCAAGTCTCCACGGACCTGACCGGAATACTTAGCAGACCAGCGAATTTTTCCTTGCAGAGTGGCCGCGTCATTGCCCGCTTCATCGAGGCTATGGCAAGACACTTCGGGCCTAAGGGCTCAGGCGGCAAGCCACCACACAGATGCGGCAACTCCCGCTTTCACTGCGCCCAGCTATCGTTCGAGGTTTGCGGTCGAAGCGCTCTCCATTAGTCGCTTTTCGGCTTCTTGACCCGGTAGAGAACAAAGCCGTTTCCGGCTCGGATCAGTTTCAGGTGCTCCGGGTCGATGTCGCTGGGCGCATCGATGCTGGCGCCGATGGTGACCACATAGTCGAAGTGCTCGGGCCAGTTGTCCCAATAACGCTGTTCGTCCCCGGGATTGCGCTTGCGGCGGAGGTCGATCAAGATTTGGCTGATATAGGGTGAATTGCCGTCCACGGTGTCGACCTGCTCATCGTAAGGCGGCCTGGCCTGAACGATCTGCTTGCCCTTTACAACGAAGAGTCGTGAGACGAGCGCCGATCTCTCGATCACGGCCAGGTTGGGCGCGTGAGCCAGCGCAACGCTGACCGACTCGTCGAGGCTCTCTTCAGCCTGCGCCACCAGCAGCCGCGATCCCGGTTTCATGACCTGCATGGCGCTCTTCAGGTCGAGGACCGGCCGGGACAGGTTCGCCCAGTTAACAGAGATATCGACGACCCGGATGGCGATCGTCACCAGGCAGATCGCGATGAAGGCGTTCTGGCCTTCGAGCTTCCGCAGATCCGTGGCGACGAACCCGAGCGTAAGGAAGAATATCCCGACGATAAGGCGTTCATCCGCCATCAGGGAGCCGAAAGCCACGCGGGGCATCGCTATGAAGGCGAGCGTAAGCCCGGCGGCGACCCCCCATCCCGCTGGATGCATGCGCACGAGGCCACGGCGGACGGCCAGGATGACGGCCGCGACGAGCAATATGAGGAATGGCAGGTCGATGAAGTCGGAATAGACGGTCAGGAATCGCGACACCGCTTCGAGCTTCCCCTGCGACTCCCAGGCGATCTCGCGCGAGAGGCTCCAGGTGGGGCTGTTCAGGAGCAGCCAGGCGAAGGGCGGGAGCGGCCCGCCAACGGCGGCCAATGCCGGAAGTATAATGCGTGGTGACGTCGCCCGGGCCGCCCAAAGCCGCCAGCCCTCAAACGCCGTGATCGCGATGACGTAGAGTCCCAGGGCAGACAGGTGACTCACATAAAGAACGGAGCAGACTGCGAAGCTGCACAGCGCCCGCACCAGGGGATGGCGTTCAGCCATCATGACCCATAGTGCGAGGCCGAACACGGCCACGCCCACTCCGAACATGTAGTTCATGAGCCCAACGAACAGGAAGCCGTTGTAAACAAAGAGGCCGCCCACGAGCGGGAAAGCCGACCAGCGGCCATACAGCGCCCGGTGCAGCAGCATCGGCCCGAGCATCATCAAGAGCAGGGTGACGCCGATAAAGATACGCCCCGCTGTATAGACGCCAAAGATCGGCACCAGAGGCGGGACGAACAGGTCCATGATCAGGTTAGGGATGGGCGCCCACTGGATAGTATAGAATTGCGAGAGGAACGGATCTTCGGGACGCGCCAGCACGAACATGCGGGCGAGATGGTTTGGATAGTCCTCCAGCGGCGGAAGCTGCGTGTAGAACAAAGGAAGGATTACAAGAACGACCGCGAGGATCGTCTGCTTGAGGACAACGAGCCGTCGCTCCCCCGTAGCCTCAACTATGGGCGCTTCAATACCTGAATGTCTCAAGGAACGCGCCCCCACCAACCTGCGCCGAAGAATGCGGCGCGTATGCTCCCGACTTGAGGCCCAAGTGCGGCAGTTGACGGATCATTAAACTGGCTTGATCTGGTGGGATCTGCGATCAATTCAGGGCTGCTCGGTGAAAAGACGCGGCGGGTCACTACGCGGTATCACCGCGCTAGGTTCGGTGAATGCGCAAGCCTGTCGACGAATTGGGTTGCGAGGACTGCCTTCGTGATTCCTTTTGAAGCAAACGAGCGACGCCCGTCAATGCGTCCGGCCGATGCCTTCGGCGTTCCCCCGCCTCACAGAGCAGCAGGCGAGCCTGGCTCGCGCCAGACTTCCACGTGCCGCCTTTTCATGGACCTCGTTCATCGCATTGCGGCGCGGTCGCGTTACGTTGGTCAACTAAACCTGAGATCGCTCGACGCACTGTTTTGCCGACGCGATTGAGGCCAACCCGAAGCGGGAGTACCGGAAAGTCCCGAGGCTATGTGCCGATGGGTAGGGGCGCCAGACTGCGGACCTGACGGAAACACTTAGCAGATTGACGAAGTTTTCCCTTGCAGAGTGGCCGCAAAAGTCCATAGTTAGCTACATGGCTAAGCATGATCCCGATCTCTCGCTGCTCTTCCACGCCCTGTCGGACCCGACCCGCCGGGCGGTTCTGACGCGCCTCGCGGAAGGGCCCGCGCGGGTGACGGATCTGGCTGGTCCAACGGGGCTTCAGCCTGCCCACGGTGATGCGGCACCTGTCCGTGCTCGAGGAGGCAGGATTGATCGCCACGTCCAAGGACGGGCGGATCCGCACGTGTGCCATCGTCCCCGAGGCGCTTGAGCCCGTGCGGACATGGCTCGACGAGCAGCGGGCCCTCTGGGTCGCCCGGCTCGACCGGCTGGACGCCTTCGTGATGAACGTGATGAAGGAGCGCGCCGAATGACGTCGACACATTCTCCCGCCAGGACCGCCGAAGCGAACCCTGACCACCCCAAGGGGCGTTTCGCGACCCTCACCTTCGAGCGCGACGTGGCGGCGCCGCGGTCCGTGCTGTGGCAGGCTTGGACAGCCCCCGCAGCGCGGGCCGTCTGGGCGGCGCCCACGCCGTCGGTCAGCGTGGCTTTTCTGGAAGCCGACACCAGGGTCGGCGGCCGGGAGGTCTCGATCTGCAAGGTGGAGGGCTGTCCCGACGTCCGATGCGAGTGTGGCTGGCTGGACCTGCAGCCCGCGGTGCGCAGCGTGAACTACGAGGTGATCTCGTCCGGCGGGGTTACGCAGTCGGTAGCGCTGGTCACGGCGGAACTGACGGGCGCGGGCGAGCGCAGCCGGCTGGTCGTGACGGTACAATTGTCCTTGCTCGCCACGGACATGGAGGCGGGCTTCCGCCAGGGCTTCGATGCGGGACTGGACAATCTCGCAGCGGTCGCCGAGCGAACCATGGTGCTGGAGCGCGTCATCCGGGCGCCGAGGAGTTTGGTCTGGCGCGCTTGGATGAGCCCCGAGACGCTGCCGCAATGGTGGGGGCCGGACGGGTTCTCCTGCCGGACGCAGAGGATCGACCTGCGAACGGGCGGGGAGTGGGTGTTCGACATGATCGCACCGGACGGAACCGTCTTCCCGAACCACCACGTCTACCACGAGGTCCGGCCGGAGGAGAGGATCGGCTATTCGCTGCTCTGGGGCGAGAACGGGCCGAAGCATGCCGACGCCTGGGCCTCGCTCGAGGAACAGGATGGGGTCACGAAGGTGACGTTGGGAATGGTGTTCAGCACGGCTGCCGAATTCCAGGCAGCAAAGGGCTTCGGCGCCGTGGAACTGGGACTTCAGACGCTGGGCAAACTGGAGCGCTTCGTCACAACCCCCTGACTTTGCGACAGCAGGCGCTGGTGGAGAGCGGCGGCTGCGCAGGTCAGGCTCCCATGACAGGGGCCGACATGCGCCACCCGGAATTCAGACGTCGGCGCCGTCGATGAGTGGGTCAGGCTTTGCAAA
>CAWGGK010000008.1:0-632236 GCA_963822165.1 uncultured Alphaproteobacteria bacterium | reverse complement strand
TGATCATCTTGCAGAAACGAGCCAACTACCGTCTCGGCGGCCATGCGCGTTGCGTCACGCCCTTTCAGATTTGCGAGTTGGCCCAAATCAGCCGTTGCACGGCAAACTTCACACCCGCTGACGCGAACTTCGCCTGTCCTGTTCCTCGATCACCGAACCCCACGAAGGCGTCGGCTTCGTACGGCTCGTCCAGATAGTTCAACATCACCAAGAGCGGCCTATCGAGCTTGTTCATCGATACTCCAAAGGCACGACCATCAAGTTGAACGTCATTGCGCGGGGGTTGTCACGTCCTCGGACTTGCCCGTCGGGAGCCTCCGTCGTAGCAGGGGATATGACCGCTCCGTCCTATCGTGGCTACCGCTTCCCGGCCGACGTCATCCAGCGCGCCGTCTGGATGTATCTGCGCTTCACCCTCAGCTATCGCGACGTCGAGGATCTCCTCGCAGAGCGCGGCATCCAGGTTTCCTACGAAACCGTCCGGCGCTGGGTCCACGTGTTTGGCCCCGTGATCGCTCGTCGACTGCGGGCCCGACGGCCCAAGCCGCATGGCCGCTGGCATCTGGACGAGATGTTCGTTCGGATCGATGGAAAGCAGTTGTATCTTTGGCGCGCCGTTGATGCCGAAGGAGAAGTGCTCGATGTCCTTGTCCAGTCGAGGCGGAACAAGGCCGCAGCCCGCAGGCTCATGCGAAAGCTGCTGAAGAAGAACGCGATGGTTCCCGATGAATGGGTCACCGACCGCTACGCTGCGTATGGCGCGGCCTTGAGAGATCTGGGCCCGACCACGTCCGTCCACATTTCAGCCAAGCGCATGAACAACCGGGCCGAAAGTTCGCATGTGCCGGTGCGACGACGAGAGTGGAAACTGCAAGGCTTCAAGTCGCCGGGTTCGGCGCAGCGGTTCTTGTCCATGCATGCCGCCACCTACAACACTTTCACCATTCCCCGTCACCTCACCTCCGCCCGAACGCACCGGCTCTTTCGGGCCGAGGCGTTTTCGGCATGGCGCGACGCGGCAGGTGTGGCGGCCTGATCCGACCGACCCCTGCCCTATCGCGTCCGAACGCCGGCGCCGTGACAAGCCCGCAGCCAGGTCGACGCATTTCCAGTCTTTCGACGCGGTTCTAAGGAGAGGACAGCAAGTGGTCCCTTGACGGTGACCGTTCGGATCGAGGTAACGAGAAGCCTGGCGTGATCCTGGCCGACTCGAAAGACCTAGCTTCCTGCGCATTCAGGAGATACGCCTGAGTTCCTTGGTCCCGCTCGCTTTAAGTCGCATCGTACTGCTTCACGAGCGCCGCCAGCCCGACGCGCCGCTCGAAGCAAGGCATCCAAGCTCGGGACCGGCCCAGTTATACCTATTGCTTGGCCGGCCAGGGACGTCCACATATGACGCTCGTCGGAATTACAAAGACTATAACTGCGCCCGGACTCCATGAACGACTACGCGCCCGCCCGGCAACGACTCGTTAACGTGTCATCGAGCAAGATGAAACCTGCGAGTGTCGATCGAATGCGACGACCGCCATGGTCTTCAGGTTTAGCACGATACCGGGAGTGAGGGACACCCCTGCAGCTCTTGCTTGATGATCCGTCATCCAGACCATGGCGGGGCTCAATTCCGGCCTTCAACATCGGCCCGACTCTGGGCACTACCACCCTTTCGCAGCCGCGAGAGACGTATCAGCAACAGATCGCTACGAATGTATGGTTTAACGATAAATAGAGCTCGGACAGTTCAGTGTGTCGAAGTACACTGGAGTAAATCCCAAATATCTCTCGCGCCGCGTCTGATACGTGGTCGGAATTATTTTGGCGATTATGTTCGGCCGCCGAGAGATCGTTTGCGCGAGGAACGTGCTCAGTTACCCATTGAGTTGCAGATTTACGCGCATTCGCAATCAAATTCCGAGCTATTTTGTAGTCCTCTAATACGGTTCGAATAAAAAACGCACGGTGAAGGACCGTGTGGGGCGGCAGCAAGCAAAAATCCGAAAACTTCTGTCTCGTTACAACAGCTACGCTTCGGACTGCAGGCCATCCCGGTTGTTGATCCTGTGGATCGGACCGAACCTGTTTTGATCGACGGGTCTGTCGCCGTGCGACAGCGACTTCAAACAAAGCCGTCAGCCCTTCGTTCCACAGCGGAAAACAATCCGTTCCGCCGATGAAGTACTTGGCGGCTCAGGTGAAACGTGTAGTGGAGCTGAGCGCAAATCACGCATTCCCAACGCCTTGAAAGCCGGCCAGCGGAGACAGTTTCGTAAGCCCATGGAGGCGGTGTAGATGTTCGAGCGTCGCGCCGGGTGCCCGTCTGATAGCACCACTCGCGCTGCGAGCTGCTTGGCCAATGCTCGGCTATCGCATTCCCAGTCCGGTTTGGCGCTGTCGGGGTCATCGCAATTCCGATGCCCGTGTCAGGACAATGAGTGTCTAATCCGGATCTCAGACGCTCGGAGGCTGGGCGCTATGCGCTGCATGGGGAATGCATCTTAAGGCTTGAGTCAGCGATCGGTGACAGTCAATCCGAGGCCCAGGCCTTGAGCTTTCCTGCTGCGGCGTCCAACTTGATATGATCGGTGCCGATTGTGTCCATCAGCATTTGAGCTCGGTCGATCGAAAGACCATGCTTCTTAGCAAAATCGCCAACCGTGTAGGGGCCGTCGACGGTAGGTTTGGCAATTACGGCCGAAGTCGTGGAGTGGTCGTCAGCCATTATCAAGCCCTCGTATCATTGTCGACGGACCAGCGCGATCGTTGCGCTAAGGCCAGGCTTTTTCAGACGCGCTTTATGTACCTGATGCCAATTTGCCCGATAGTAATGGGATTGTCTTCTGACACCGAAGCGCAATCTTGATTATTGCGATAACAATTTGAGAATCGACATCTTTCAGAAACTTTACGGACTGCATGATGCTTACTATCCATGCGTCCTAAAACAACATTGATTTACATTGGTGTGACTTGATGGCGCTCTGTCAGGATCAAGATGATCAGCCCTACATCAACACCTGCGCCCAACCACGCAATCCCATCTGGCTCCCCCGCGGGCTATCATATTGCCCCGCTTCGGATTTTGGTAATCGAAGACGACGCTCTCCTCGCGCTTGATCTTGAAATGTCACTCCAGGAAATGGGTCATGAGGTTTGCGCCTGCGCGTCAAATGCGAGCGAGGCCAATGCGATGGCCGACCGCTACCGACCTGACATCGTCACCCTGGACCTGAACCTAAGCGACGGCCCGACCGGCGTCTCAGTCGCTCACTCGCTCTACTCGCGTCTTGGCATCCGCGCGCTGGTCATCAGCGGTTCGATCACGTCGTCCAGCGTCGAGGCGCTTCGCTCCGCGAAGCCGCTCGGCTATCTCAACAAGCCGTACCGAATGGAAACCATCAAAGCAGTTCTCGAAAGTTTCCGCCGCGGTCTTTTGATGATCTGATCAGACGTCGGGGAGACCTGCCCTCGCGTCGGCATCGTCACAGTAATGCTGATGACCACAGACAGTGGCGATAGGGTTGGGCATGACACCCATCTCCTATGCGCCACCGGTTCCCGCCTGATGTCATCCGCCACGCCGTCTGGCTCTATCTGCGCTTCACGCTCAACTACCGCGACGTCGAGGAACTCTTGGCCGAACGCGGCCTGGACGTTTCGTATGAGACAGTTCGACGTTGGGTCCTGAAATTCGGGCCGGCGTTTGCCCGAAATCTGCGCGCCAGTCGACCACGGCCGAGCGACCGTTGGCATCTCGACGAGATGGTTGTCTCGATCGGCGGCAATCGCCAGTGGCTGTGGCGGGCCATCGACAGCGAGGGCGAAGTTCTCGATCTACTGGTGCAATCTAGAAGAGACAAAAAGGCCGCGCTGCGACTGATGCGAAAACTGCTCAGGAAGCAGGGCTTTGCGCCCACCGTATGGGTGACCGACAAGCTGCGGTCCTATGGCGCCGCAAAGCGAGATCTGACACTTTCAGGCCGGCATGAACAGGGCCTGCGCCAGAACAACCGGGCCGAGAATTCACACCAGCCCGTGCGACGACGAGAGCGCAAGATGCAGGGCTTCAAGTCGCCCGGATCGGCCCAGCGCTTTCTCAGTATGCATGCCGCCGTTCACAACACCTTCTCCTTCCAACGCCACCTCGTTTCTCGCCGCACGCTTCGCCAGTTCAGGGCGGAGGCAGCGCAAGCATGGCAGAACGCGACCGCCGCGGCGTAAGCCGGAGAATGCTGGAGCTGACCTGCGCCCGCTCGAACTTTGCCGTGACAACGCCTCCGTGAAGGTTCGATCAAAGGGCGAGGTAACGAGACTGCAGGTCAGGGCGGCGGTCGAAGTCGTCCCAGGATCCCTCGAAAACCACCCGACCACTGTCGAGTAGGTAGAGCCGCGTCGTGCTTTGCCGGGCAAACCAGACGTTCTGCTCGGTGAGGAGAAGCGCCATGCGGTCCTCGGCGCGGATCCCGTTGATCTGGCGTGCAAGAGCCTCGACCAGAACGGGCGCCAGACCTTCCGTCGGCTCGTCCAGAAGGAGGCAGTCCGGTCGCGCGACCACGGCTCGCGCGACCGCTAGAAGCTGCTGCTGACCGCCGCTCAGCTCGAACCCTAGTCGGTTCGCCAGGTCGCGCAAGAGAGGAAAAAACCCGAAGATCTCGTCGAGCGAGTAGGGCGTCACGCCGGGCCGCGCAGCGTGACGCCCCATCGCGATGTTTTCGGAGACGGTTAGATGTGGATAGATCCGACGATCCTCAGGGACGAGTGCAAGTCCTCGGCGCGCACGTTCGAAGTCCGCCAAATCTGAAATTGCCTGGCCGCGGTGTAACATGGGCCCGACCACCCGAGGTCCGCCGGCCATGATCGCCTTCATCGTCGTGCTCTTTCCGGCACCGTTCCGGCCCAGAATCGCAACGCCCTCGCCTTCGCGCACGCTAAGGCGGACTGCCTGCACGACATAGCTGTCGCCGTAGAATGCGTCGATTGGCCCGACCTCAAGCATGGCTGTCTCCAGCGCCGCTATGGCCGAGGTAGATGTCGCGAACGAGCGCGTTCGACCGCACGGCGTCTGGCTCTCCATCTGCAATGATCTCGCCGTAGTGGAGCACAGCCACGCGGCTGGCCAGACCGAACACCACGTCCATGTCGTGTTCCGTCAGCACGATCGTCATTCCGTGACGTTCCTTGACGGCGGCAAGCAGTTCGGTTGCCGCCTTTCGATCGGCGGGCGACATCCCTGCGGTGGGTTCGTCCAGCATGAGGATACGCGGCTGAAGCGCGAGGATCATCGCTAGCTCAAGGCGCTTCTTGTCGCCGTGAGAGAGGAGACGGGCGACCTCGGCTCGCTTCCCGGTCAAGCCGACTTCCTCCAAGGTTTCGGCGACGCGATCGCGCACTTCGTTCGAGGGTCGCCACGCCAGTGGGCGCGACGCACCAAGCCCGGCGTTGCGCAGGTGAGCCTCGACGGAGACGATCATGTTCTCTTCAGTCGTGAGATCCGCAAACACGCGCGCGACCTGGAAGGAGCGCCCGACCCCGAGGCGCACGCGCTGCCAGGCCGGCATGGCCGTCACGTCCCGACCGCCATAGACGACGGTTCCCTGATCGGCGAACAACTCGCCGCTCAGGACCTTGAAGAGCGTCGTCTTGCCCGCCCCGTTGGGCCCGATGATGGCAAATGTATCGCCCTGCGCGACAGACAGGTCGACTTTCTTCAGCACCTTGACGGCCGGGTATGATTTGAACAGGCCCTATGCCTGAAGCAGCGGGGCCGTCATCGCGTGCCCGCCTTCTCCGACATGCGTTGCAACAGCCTGCTCAGGGCTCCCAGAATTCCGCCGGGCGCCGCGAGAACGACCGTGAGAAGGATCGCGCCTGTGACGATCTCGGAAATACCGTGCAATGTGCGTGTACCGTATTCCAGCACGGCGAAGCCCAGCGCTCCTACAGCCGGCCCCCAGAAGAAGTGAACGCCGCCCAGCAGGGTGTAGAGGATCGGCCTCGCCGAGGCCGTCCAGTGCGCCACCTCCGGGCGTCAGGATCTGCAGCCAGGGACCGAACAACGCGCCGGCCACGCCTGCAATCCCGGACGCGATGGCATAGGACAGAAGCCGATACCGCTGAACGGGAATGCCCAGGAACGCTGAGCGCTCAGGGTCCTGCTGGATTGCGCGGAAAACGCGTCCGACCCGGCTGTGCGTCACCCACCAGACGACACCACACAAGAGAGCGCAGCAGAGCACGAGGAAGTAGTAATAGTTGTTGCCGGCCGCAAGATCGATCGTCGTCCAGCCCAGCGGCAGCCTGGGTCGCCGGATCCCCGTAAACCCATCCTCGCGCCCCAGCGCGGCCGAGGATGAAATGACGAGATAGACGATCTGGCTCAGGGCCAGCGTCAGGATGGCGAAGTACACACCGACCGATCGCCGCAGCGCGACGAGTCCCACCAGCGTAGCAATCAACGCACATAACAGCCCGGCACCCGTGAAGGTCACCAAGGGATGGAGTTGGGGCAGAGCGCGCGCCGCGTAGGCGTAGGAATACCCGCCGATGGCGAAAAAGGACGCGTGGCCGAAGCTGACCAGTCCGGTCTGCCCGAACATCAAGTTCCAGGTCAGGCCGAACACGATCTGCAGCGCAACCATGCCCGCAATGAATACTATCCCCTTGTCGGCGATGCTCGGGATCGACAGGAAAACAACCAGGGCAAAACAGGCCAGCATCGCCGTGTTGACGGCCTGAGGGATGCCCGATCGTACGGCCATCACAGACTGCTCCCGGCAATCAACCCCTGCGGTCGGACAACGAGCATCACCGCCATGGCGGCATAGAAGAACAGGCCCGGCACTTCGGGGAAGTAGACCGACCCGAAACTGTCGATGGTGCACAGCAGCATCGCCGCTAGGAACGTGCCCCGTACATTGCCCATACCTCCCACGATCAACGCCCCAAAAGCCTGGACCACGAAGGCGTTTGCCAGATTGGGCGACAATGTCTGGTTGGGCAGCAGCAGCCCGCCGACCGCTCCCGCAAGGAAGAACCCTGCTATGACGATCGAGGCGTAGATGCGCGGAACATTGACGCCGAGCTTTCCGGCCATCCAAGGGTCCGATGCCACGGATTTCATAAGTTTGCCGAATTGCGTGCGATGCAACATCCACTCAAGACCGACGTAGAAGGCAAAGCCTGCAAAGATGATGAACACTGCATAGACGGGCATGACGACATCGCCGACGATCATGGCATCCGCTAGGGCCGGCGGCGTCGCAATGCTCCGGAAGTTGACGCCCCAAACTGCTTTTACGCCCCCTTCGCAGATGAGAAGGAGCGCGTATGTGGCGATCAGCGAATAGGCCTCGTCCACCTTCTGAAGCGGTCGAAAGACGGTCCGCTCGACGAACCATCCCAGAAGGCCCAAGCCAATGCCAGCCGCTACGCACACGAGACCGTAGCGGGCCAGGCCCATCTCGGTGCCGCCCGTCGCTCCGCTCAACGTGAAGGCCAGATAGGCGCCGATCATGAACAGCCCACCATGGGCGAAGTTCAAGACCCGCAGGATCCCAAAGATGAGCGTCAGCCCGCTGGCGAACAGGAACACCACCATTGCGGCGAAGAGCCCGTTGAACAGGGGACTGGCTATCGTGGAAAACAAGGAAAACCCTGGCTTCGGAGAGTGGGAGGCCGGGGCGCAACGCCCCGGCGTGGCGACGTCACTTCTTGTTGAACTGGAACTTGAGAGGCTGCCCCGGTGTCGCGGGCTCGATGGCGTCCGCGCCCTTGATCACGCGGTGACCCGTCACTGTCCAACCTTGATCGCTCGAGTCGGGCCCGAACTGCACGAAGTTCAGGTCGCAGATCGCCTGATGGTCTTCCTTGCGGATCGTGCGTTCGCCCTTGCAGGTATCGAAGGTCAGCCCTTCGAGAGCGCGGATCACCGGCGCCGTATCCGTTCCGCCGGCTTTCTGAATGGCGGCGGCATAGGCCAGAACGGCCGCGTGCGCCTCGCCGACATAGCCGGCGGGATATTTGTCTCCTGTCAGCTTCACGTAGGCGTCGTACAGTTCGTCGTTGATCTTGCGTCCCTTGTAGGCGCCGAAGTACCAGTGGAACCCTGACCACAAACCAGGAGGGGTGTTCTTGCCCATAGCCTGGGCGATAATGAACTCGCTGCCCGGGTCGACGATGACCTTGAACTTCTTGATCAGCCCGTATGACGCCGCCTGGCCGAACATCGTGACCGCATCGCCGCCATAGACTCCGCAATACAGGCCTTCAGACGAGCGCCGCATCAACTGGGTGAGTTCGTTCTTGTAGTCGGTCGCACCGAACTTGGCCCAGATCGCCTCGGCGACCTCGACCTGCTTCTTCGTGAGCTCGGGATAAAACTGCATCAGCCCATCGACGAAGGAATCCCAGTTCGATGTGCCGATGGCGGTCTGCGGATTGATCGCGGTCCAGGTCGTGACCGCCGGATAATCTTCCGCCACCAGCTTGGCCAGCGCCCGCTGGCGCATGAAAGCCTGGTCGGAGATGCGAAACAGATTGGGGCTGAACTGATCGTGCGTCAGTTCATTCGCAGAGGCTGCCGACAGGACCAGAACCGCGTTGTCGCTCTGGAGAGTCGGCGCGATGGCCAGGGCAACGCCGCTGGACAGAACACCGAACATCAGGTTCACGCCGGAGCCGACAAGATCCTTGGACGCGGCCACGCCGGCTGCGGGAGCCGCCTTATCGTCGCGCGGAACGAGTTCCAGCTTTCGACCGAGAACGCCGCCTGCTTGATTGATTTGGCTTACGGCGATGGTGGCGCCAGCCATCTGGTAGCGACCGATGATTTCCTGAGATCCGCTGAGCGGGGAGATCAAGCCCAGGCGAATGGGCCCACTTTGGGCCCGAGCGCTTTTCGTCGGAAGAGCAAGTGCTCCAGCACCACTCGCGGCCAAGAGACCCGTGAAGTGTCGCCGTGTGAACGCTGCGGACATGCTGTCCTCCCTGGCTGTTACGTGTTTTTTTCTAACTTACGTTCGGTTTTCGCCGACGTCAAACGCTGCGCTCAGGTTCGACGTAAACACCGCTCGAGAGCAGCGCCGAGGATGCCAAGTCGCCTCCCTGCGCGTTGGTATAGAAGCCGGCCGTCAGACCGCCGTCGACGGGCACCACCGCGCCCGTCACATACGAAGCCGCGTCGGATAGGAGGAACAGGACCACGGACGCGATCTCCTCAGGACGACCCATCCGCCCCAGGGGCGTGCGATTTTCCAGGACGCCGGTGACGAAAGAGGGCGGAATCCCCTTTCGAACGAGCGGCGTATCTACGCCGTTTGGCGCGACGGCGTTGACGCGGATACCCCGACGGCCCCATTCGATCGCCAGAACACTGGTCAGACCGTGGACGCCGAATTTGGCAGAGCAATAATTCGCGCGCCCGGCAAAGCCGCCTAGCGAGTTGACCGAGCCGATGTTGACGATGGCCCCCCCTTGGCCGGCCAGAAGCCGCTTTCCGACGGCCTGGCATGACAGGAACATGCCCTTGAGGTTGGTATCCACGACGAGGTCCCACGTGGCTTCGTCCATGGCTTCGGCCGGACGAGGCCGGGAAACGCCAGCTGCCGTCACGAGCCCATTGATGGTTCCCGAAGCCTGCATAATGGCCTCGACCGAATCGGCCGTTGCCATCGCGTCACGCACGTCGAACGCAAGCGCAAGGGCGCGTCCTCCTGCCGCTTCAATTGCCCGAGCCACCCTCGAGGCCGCGGCTGGGTCCAGGTCGCCAACGCCGACGATCGCTCCAGCTGCTCCGAGGGCCCTCGCGCATGCCTCGCCAATGCCTGACCCGCCGCCCGTGACGAGGTAACTGCGCTCATGGAATGTCTGGACATTTTGCATCTGGATTTCCTTCGCCATGACCGAGCACGCCCTCGTGGGCCTGCGACATTCGAACGCTTGCTCGAAAGATCAGTCAACACATGAGCATGGGCGCGCGGGCGTCCGGGCGCCAAGCTTCTCAGGTGAACTCCGATTTCAGCTTGTGATCTGTTTCGAACATAAGTTAGAATTCCAACGGACGAGATCGGTGGCTTGCATTCTGATCTCAGCCATTCTCGCGGGAGGACATACGGTATGCCGAAATACAATCTGCTCGCGCTGACCAATCCCCTGGAAGGTCAGGAAGACGAGTTCAACGACTGGTACACGAACGTGCACCTCGCCGACGTCCTCAAACTGCCGGGCGTCGTTGCGGCACAACGCTTCGTCCTGAACGACACGCAACATCGCCTGCCGCCGTTCGATTGGAAATACCTCGCTGTCTACGAAATCGACATCGACGACGTACAAACCACCTTGACTGCGTTAAAGGCGGCAAGCGGAACCGACGCGATGCCTCTTTCACCTGCGCTGTCGCCGGAGCGCATGGTTTGGATCTACAAGCCCATTACTGACCGGCTCGAACAGAGCAGCGAGTAGACTGTAGCTCCCCTATCCACGCGATCGCGAATTGCTGGCGCGCGCATGGTGCCGATGACATGGCGGCGCTCATGCTTCTCAACGAGAACGTGGTGATCGACCAAGGGAGCGAGCGCATATATTTCGCGGGACGACGATGCCCCCTTCTATTGATTGGACAACATCGAAAAGGTCGCGCTGGCATTCTCCATCAGGTGCCAGCGATCGGGGACTTGACAGCGTGCGGCAGCGCCGCTTCGCCGTACACGCCACCACGGTCGCGCGAAACAGCATGCACGCGAGTGCCTTCCTGAGCCAGTGCACGCTTCCTGAGCTAGTGCACGCGACACCCCTCTTGAGTGGCACTGAACAACTTCGCACCCCGCCGCCCGCAGCCCCTTGTCGTTGATGATGATGAACTCACGCCTTGCAGACCTCGGTTGACCAAAAACCGAAGGAACGCCTTCAAAGGGGCTCGGCTTCCGAGGCGCCCTTGGCCCGCCGAGCACCTCGCCGCACGACAATGTCCTTGGCCGGCGTCGCGGGCTGGGTCACAAACTAGCTTTGTCCACGCGCAGATCTCAACCTTCTTGACGTTTGATTCGAACGAGCGTTTGAATAATGCATACCTCGGAGCCCGATCTTAGATGTGTGAACTTCTGATTTCTGGTTTCCAGTGAATTTTGAACGATTCCGGCCATCTCGATCTTTCGTCTGAGGCAGGAGCTTTGAATATGTTAACTCTCCCCAAAAAAGATTTTCGAGGGTTGCCGCTATCATTTGATGAGTTCTGCGATCTCACAATAATTGGGATGGCGGGCTTGGCAAGCGGGCGCGAGACGACGAGTACGGCGTTTTGCTCTGCTGCAGTAGTCAATTATCGGGCGGTTATATTGCAACTCGGGTTAGCTTATGAACCACGCTGGATCGAGCGATTGAGCATGATACTAGAAGATCCGATCGATGCGATCGCGGAGCATGTCAAAGCACCTGACGGCGCCCCTGATGACGGCCACTGGGTCAAACTAAACGCTGAATTCTTTCGGATCGCCAATAATTTGTTCGTTCGATACTACGGTTCGAACGTATCCTCAGACTAGCGTCAAACAAGCGCTTTTCTCAATCAACCCAAGAGGAATTCTGCAAAACTGCCGCTGGATTTGCGGCGAAATCGCACGCGCGCCAGACGCATGAGAGTGAGATCTTGCTGACAATTCTAACGACTGTTAGGTTATTTGTATCAGGTGCAAGCTGCCCGGCTCCCGGCCCCTTGCCAAAAACGCGTTGAAGAATTTGAAGGTTGCAGATCTATGGCGCCGTTCAAAAATAATCATCTCACCGGTAAGGTCGCGACGTTGCGAACTCGGAAGCGCCGAAATGAGGAACTGGCGCGCATAGGTTTTTCCGGAACGAGACCCGCGCTCATGCGCGAAGACCTAATCCTGCAGGATGAACTTGCATTCTCAGCACGTTTCGACACGCTCACCGCGATGCAACTTTTGGTCTTGTCCCTGGTGGCTTGCGGTAGGCTCAACAAGCAGGTCGCTTTCGAGTGCGGTATCTCGGAGGCCACCGTTAAGGCTCATGTTGCCACAATTCTAAAGCGGCTGAACTTCCGATCTCGGACGGAAGCGGCGGTGAAGTTTGCTGTTTTTGTCGAGCGACGTCGGGGAAATCTAGTCTTTCAGGAGAAATCTGCGGCATGGCCGATTTGGAAGGAAGACTCTGCGTCGTGACAGGCGGAGCACGGGGAATTGGGCGCGCCATCGTCGATGCGTTCATCGCCGAAGGCGCGGTCGTCCATTCTATCGATGTGATCGCTGGTGGGCCGCAACACCCCCGTTTGACTGAGCATTGCTGCGATATCACGAACCTGCAGGCTGTCGAGGATGTGTTCAGGGCATTAAGCGGCGAACATGCTGCGCTCAACGTGCTCGTCAATAACGCGGCGACGATCACCCGGGTGGTTCCGATCACCGAGTTGATGCCCGACGAGTGGGCGCATACCCTGGCGGTGAATGTCACGGGCGCATTCAACGTCACCCGGAGCGCGTTGCCGCTGATGAGGCGTGGTGGACGTATTATCAATGTCGCCTCGACGTTCGCGCATGTGGGGTCACCTGGTCGTGTTGCCTACTCGACGACCAAGGGCGCGATTCTGGCGTTTACGAGATCTCTTGCGCTCGACACGGCTTCCCAAGGCATTCTCGTCAATTCGGTATCGCCGGGAGGGATCGCCACCGAGCGCCTTACGACCCTCTTCGGATCGCCGGAGGCCGCAGAGAAGCACCTCGCTCCTCTTCACCCGCTCGGCCATACCGGCCGGCCGCTCGACGTTGCGAATGCCGTCTGTTTTTTGGCATCGGGGAAGGCATCGTTCATGACGGGAGCGGACCTGGTCGTCGACGGTGGCTATACAGCGCAGTGAGGGGAGGCGTCGTCAATGCAATCGTCCTTGCGTAAAAATCTAACGATTGTTAGGATTAGCCGCAATCTGAACAAGCAGCAGTTTGACCGAAGCCAGCCAGAAGCGGGACGATGCCATGCCGGCGCCACAGCCTGATCGCAGCGCGATGACCGTCGGGGCGCGCTGAAATGGCCGAACATTCGAAAGGGGCGCTGGCCGGCGTTAAGGTGATCGACCTTACGCAGATGCTGGCGGGTCCCTACTGTACGATGATGCTCGCGGACCAAGGCGCCGATGTCATCAAGATTGAGCCGATCAAAGGCGATCCCACCCGGCAATTCGGGCCCTTCCGAGAGGACGATTCACAGCATCATTTCGGCGGGTATTTCCAGAGCACGAACCGCAACAAGAAGAGCGTCGCGCTCGATCTGAAGTCGGAGGACGGAAAAGCTTTATTCCGGCGCCTCGTTCGGGGAGCCGATGTCGTTGTTGAGAACTTCCGCGCCGGCGTCATGGACAGGCTTAAGATCGGTTACGAGGATCTCGCCAAAGATCATCCAAAGCTTATTTACGCCGCCATTCGGGGCTTTGGCGATCCACGAACCGGCTCGAGCCCCTACGTCGACCGGCCGGCATTCGATGTCGTGGCGCAGGCCATGGGCGGGGCCATGAGCGTTACCGGTCCCGACGCCGAGACGCCCATGAAGATCGGCCCAGGCATCGGCGACATTTTCCCGGCGTCGTTGGCCGCTTTCGGAATACTCGCCGCGTTGCACCACGCGGATCGAACGGGTCAAGGCCAATTCGTCGATGTCGCGATGTATGACGGCGTGCTCGCAATGTGCGAGCGCATTGTCTACCAGTATTCGTATACCGGCCGGGCGCCTGTACCCGAGGGCAACCAGCATCCAATCCTCAGTCCATTTGGCACATTCTCCGCCCGCGATGGGCAGGTGACGATCGGTTGCCCACGCGACTCCTTCTGGCAGGAACTCGTTTGCATCATGGGCCGGCCCGACTTGGGCAGCGATCCGAATTTCTCCACCAACAATGATCGGTTGGCTCACGCCCAGGAGACGGTCGACCTCGTCGAGGCGTGGACGAGTATCCGAACCAAGGCAGAGATCGCAGAGGCTCTTGACGGACGCGTTCCTTTCGGACCCGTCAATACCGCTGCGGACATCTTCGCCGATCCGCACGTTGCGGTTCGTGAGATGCTTGTCGAGGTTGAACACCCGGGCTCGGCTCGGCCTGTAACCATCGCCGGTTCTCCGATCCATATGACGGCGACGCCGGGCGGGGTAACGCGGCGCGCGCCAATCACTGGCGAAGATACCGACGATGTTCTCGGCACGTTAGGCCTGTCTGGCACTGAAATCGCGGCTCTGAGGGCGCGCGGCGTCGTGGCTTAGCAGGCTCGCCGGGGCTCTATCGAATCGGCGAGAAGTGCGTGGGTTTCAAGATGGAGTTTTCCATCTTCTGGATGAGATGGAGCGTTTTTGGGCCGAACGCCATCCATGCGGGATCCGAGTAGAGCTTCGCGCGAAGCGTCTCGCGTTCGGCCATGCTTTCGTAGCTCCACATCGTGATCAGCTGGTTCAGTGATCCGATGTCAGACATGAAATAGCCAAGCATCTTCAGGTATTTCGTATGGAGCGGAAGGCCTTCGGCCTCATACAGGGCGAGGAATTCCTGCGTCTTGCCGGGATGCAGGGTGTATGTACGCATTTCAATGATCATCCTGGCGGTCCTTCGCGCTGTTGGAAAGGCGAGCAATCCTAGCTGCTTCCAGCCCAATTTTCAAACGTTCGTTAGAAACGGTTCCGCTCTATGGGCGGCCGTGCTATGACACAGGCAAGAACAGTAGGGAGGTGGACAGATGATCGAGCGCACGCTGTTTTCGGATGAGCACGAGATCTTTCGCCAGTCCGTCCGGCGTTTCATGGAGCGTGAAATGGCGCCTCACCATGAAGAGTGGGAAGAGAAGGGAGAAGTGCCGCGCTGGGCCTGGAAGAAGGCCGGCGAACAGGGCTTTCTTTGTGTGGCCATTCCCGCGGAGGCAGGCGGTGTCGGAGCAGATCGACGCTATTCGATCATCCTGATGGAGGAGCAGGCGAGGCTCAACCTGACCGGGCTCGGCTTTCCTCTCCATTCAGACATCGTTGCGCCCTATATCGACCATTACGGCACGCCCGAGCAGAAACAGGCCTGGCTGCCCGACATGGCCTCGGGCGATCTCATCTCAGCGATCGCGATGACCGAGCCCGGCGGCGGTTCTGATCTGCAGGCTATCCGCACGACGGCGACGCGAGACGGAGATGAATACGTCATTTCGGGCGCAAAGACGTTCATCACCAACGGCCAGACCGCGGACCTCATTCTGCTGGCATGCAAGACCGACCGCACCGAGGGAGCCCGCGGCATCAGCCTCATCATGGTTGAGGCTAGTCGGGCAGGGTTCGAACGGGGACGCCGCCTGAAGAAGCTGGGAACCAAGGCGCAGGATACGTCTGAACTGTTCTTCAATGAGGTCCGCGTGCCCGTGACGAACTTGATCGGGCAAGAGGGGCAGGGCTTTGCCTACATGATGCGCGAACTGGCTTGGGAGCGCATGCATGTCGGCATTCAGGCCATCTCGTGTTGCGAAGCTGCGCTGGAATGGACGATTGATTACACGAAGAATCGTAAGGCCTTCGGCAAATCAATCATCGATTTCCAGAACTCGCGATTCACCCTGGCCGAGATGAAGACGGAGGTCCAGGTAGGCCGCGTGTTTCTTGATCGCTGCCTGGAACTCGTGCTCGAGGGCAAGCTGGACACGACGACCGCCGCGATGGTGAAGCTCTGGACCAGCGAAATGCAGGGGAAGGTGCTCGACGCGTGCCTGCAGCTGCACGGTGGCTATGGCTTCATGTGGGAATATCCGATCACGCGTGCCTTCGCGGATGCACGAGTCCAGCGCATCTATGCGGGCACGAACGAAATCATGAAGGAACTGATCGGGCGCACGCTGTAGCCGGTGCTGCTTTAATCCAATGAGGGTAGCTCGCCGAGCCTCGCCCGGGCAAAAGCACGCCAGTCGACAGGCTTGCGGCCTGTGACCGTTTCAACGTCATCGAACACCGCATCGCTGAGCGGCATCTCGCCCCGCTCGGTTACGACGACGCCCTCGGACAAGCTGGCGGCGTATGTCGGCTCCATCCCCTGCTTGAGCAGGATTGGCAGCAGGTCGGCTGCCGCTCTCGGCCGATATTCAACCGATCGACCGGTGACGTCAGTCAGGATCGCGGCAAGTTCACGAAACGAAAGCGCTTCGGTCGCAAGATTGTAAGTCCGCCCAGCATGGCGCGCGGGATCGCGTAGGGCTTCGGCGGCGACTGCCCCGATGTCGTCCGACGCGATCCAGCTCACCCGCTGGTCACCGACGAAATGCACCAGGCGGTCGGGCCGGAGGCGGAAACCGCCCCAAACGGTATCCATGAAGAAGTTTGGACGTAGGTTCGTCCAGGAAAAGCCCATGCCGGCGATAGCCCGTTCGATGATCTGATGCCACGCGAAGTGCGGGAACGGCGTGTCCTCGGATGCAAGAGCTCCGAGGTGGACGATGTGCCGGACCTGCGCCAACTTGGCCGCATCGAGAACGCGCTTCGACTGGGCGATCATGTCGACGCTGTAACCGGTCACGAGAAAAAGGGCGTCAATACCCTCGAGGGCCGGACGCAGCGTCTCGGGAGCGTCGAAATCGAAAACCACAGGCGAGAACCCGGCCTCACGCAACGCTTTTTTGCCATGCTCGCTGCGCGTGGCGGCGACTACTTCGATGTTCGTGTTGACCAAGCCCGCCAGCTGCCTGAGCGTCGCGCCGCCGACCGTGCCGGTTGCACCGGTCACCAGAATGCGTTGGACCACGCCAACCTCACTTTCTCGCAGCCGCGCTTGACGGCATGAATATTCTAACAGATGTTCGTTTTCTACAGAGGAAACGTCCTACATGTCCAGCGCTGGCCGTGGCGGCCGGGCTGCTCGCCCAGGCACGCTGGAATTTGCATTGCTCGCCGGCATCAGCCTCGCGTGGGGCACGTCGTACATGTTCACGAAGATCTCTGTCGCGGTCGTTCCGCCGCTGAGCTTGATTGCCGCCAGGACCACTCTCGCATCATTAGGCCTAATCTGTGTGATGGCCGCGCTGCGGCGCGTCCCGAGGCTTACAGCTCGAGATTTTGCTGCGTTCGCGTTGATTGGTTTGATCTCGAACGCGGCGCCCCTATCGCTCATCGCGCTCTCCGTGTCTCACGTGCATTCCTCGGTAACCGCGACGACAATGGCCCTGGTTCCGCTTATCACCGCCCTCTACGCGAGCTTCCGCGGCGAGTATCCGCGATTGCGCAACGTTATCGGCATCGCGGTCGGGTTTGCTGGAATCATCGTGCTGTTTGGTCCTGACGCACTCATGGCCTTTGGCGACAGCGCGCGTGGCGCCTTGGCCGCGATTGCAGCGGCGCTGGTCTTCTCCGCGTCGCTTTATTCCATTGCGCTTGTTCGGCACTTCGAGCCAATCGTTGTCACGACGATCTCGCTTGTTTCCGCTGCATTTTGGACGCTTCCCGTCGCCCTCTTCGTCGAAGGTTTGCCCGCTGCTCTGCCTGAAACATCGGTGTTGGCAGCCATCGTTGCGCTGGCCGTATTCAACACGGCGGCCGCGAACCTGATGCTGTTCGCGCTCGTGCCGCGGGCGGGCGCGACATTCACATCGTACAACAATTATCTGGTTCCGACCGTCGCAGTGATCTGCGGCACGTTGTTCCTGGGAGAACCGTTCACCGCGAGATCCGCTGCCGGTGTGCTCCTCGTCCTCGCCGGTGTCGCGATCTCGACTGTCAGGTTCAAATCCAAGCCGCTGGGGCAAGTCGAATCCTTGCCGGACTGACAGCGCCGATACCGGCTTGCTAACTTTTCGAACAGATGTTAGTTTTTCGAAATGAGCTGCTGCGAAGGCAGCCAGGAGGAACGGCCCGGGCTAGCGAAAGCGCATTGGCGAAAGTCTTTGGCGCCCGTTGCCCGACCAGGAAGGTGATCGCCATGCGCCGTCTTGAAGGAAAACTCGCCGTCGTGACCGGTGCGGCATACGGGATCGGGCGCGCATCAGCGCTGCGCTTCGCTTCCGAAGGCGCTCATCTTGCGTTGCTGGACCTTGAGGCAGAGGCGCTCGAAACAGTTGCGGCCGAGGCGCGCAAGATCGGCGCGAAAGTCCTGACGGTCGTGGGCAACTGCACTGACGAAGCGACGATCGTTTCGTCCTTCAAGACCATCTACGACGAGTTCGGCTTCATCGACGTGCTGATGAACAATGTCGGCCAAAGCGCGCGGGAGCGTGCATCCGAATTCTACAAATCTTCATCCGATGTCTGGCGCTTCGTCATCGACGTCACGCTCATGTCGACGCTCCTTGCCTCGCGCCAGGTCGTGCCGTCGATGCGGGAGGCCGGGCGCGGCAAGATCGTCAATGTCGCCTCCAACGCGGGAATGGCGGGAGAAATCGGAATTAGCGAGTATGCGGCCGCCAAGATGGGCGTGATCGGCTTCACTCGCTCGCTGGCTCGCGAACTCGCTCCGTTCAAGGTCAACGTGAACGCGGTTTGCCCGGGCGTTACGAAGACACGCGTCATCGACCGGATCTCCGACGAGATCCTGGACAAGATTCGCGCCTCCATTCCACTTGGCTTCTTTGCGGAGCCGGAAGATATCGCGGCGGCAGCGGCATTCCTCGCCAGCGACGACGCGAGATACATGACCGGCCAGTCGGTCGTCGTCGACGGCGGCCGCTGGATGATTTGAAAAACGCGGTCAGCAGGTACGGCTTGCCTGATCGCACACAATGCACGGTCGCTTCTTGAAGCGCGGCTCGAGGAAAGGTTCCGATCTATGGCTCAGATGCTTGAGGGCAAGGTGGCGCTGGTCACGGGTGGCGGGCGCGGTATCGGCCGCGAAATCGCTCTGATGATGGCGGCGCATGGCGCGAAGGTTGTCGTCAACGATCCCGGCGTGTCCCTGAAAGGTTTCGATGACGAGACTGACGGTCCGGCTACGGCCGTCGTCCGTGAGATCAGGTCAGCGGGCGGCGAAGCCGTAGCGGATTTCGGGTCCGTGTCTGACGCCGGTCAGGCCAAGGCAATGGTCGACTACGCCGTCAGCGAATTCGGCAAGATCGATATCGTGGTCAACAACGCGGGAATTCTTCGGGACGTCATTTTCCACAAGATGACGTTCGACGATTGGGACTTCGTCATCAAGGTCCACCTCTACGGCAGCTTCAATGTAAGCCGCGCCGCTGCCGATCACTTTCGCAACCAGTCGTCCGGCGTCTTCGTCCACATGACCTCGACGTCAGGGCTTGTCGGGAATCCCGGACAAGCAAACTACTCGGCCGCGAAGATGGGCATCGTCGGGCTTTCCAAGTCGATCGCCCTCGACATGGCGCGCTTCAATGTCAGATCGAACTGCATCTCTCCGTTTGCGTGGAGCCGGATGGTTGGCTCCATTCCCAACACGCCAGATCAGGAGGAGAGGCTGAAGGGCCTTAGGATGCTGACACCCGACAAGATCGCGCCTGTTGCGGTTTTCCTCGCAAGTGATGATGCGTCTGACGTCAACGGGCAGATTTTCGCCGTACGTGGCAATGAGATCTTCCTGATGAGCCAGCCCCGACCGGTTCGCTCGGCTCATCGTTCGGAGGGCTGGACACCCGAGACCCTTCGCGACCACATGCTTCCGGCCTTGAAAACCAACTTCATCCCGCTGGAAATGTCGCGCGATGTTTTCTCATGGACGCCGGTCTGACCATGTCGGAGTACCGGAGCTTCGAGAGCGTTGCCATTGGAGACGTCTTTCCGCCGGAACCGCTCGAATTCGTGGTGAGCGATGAGGTGGTAGACCGCTTCCTTGCAGCGACGGCCAATGACAGCGCGTCCTACGCGAAGTCCGACGGGCAGGGGCGCGCTCCTTCTCTGATAGCAGCCGTGTATCTGATCAGGCTTCTTTCGGCCCGCCAGAGCCCGCCCGGCGGTATCCATGCCAAGCAGACGCTGAAGTTCCATCGTGCTGCCCGGCGAGGAGAGACTCTGACCGTCCAGGGACGTTTCGTGGACAAGTATATCCGCAAGGACCGCCCTTACGTCGTTGCCGATTTCGAGGCGCGCGGCGGCGATGGGTCGCTTGTCTCAAGCGGTCGGGTCACGTCGATCTGGGGGCGGAGTTCATGATCGGAAGTACATCCCCGAACCCAGGACATTCGTCCAATGGCGGTTCGCCCGGCGAGTCGCTGCCGGTGCTGGTCCGGCATGTGACGCAGCCTATGATCGACGCCTATGCCGAGGCTAGCGGCGATTTCAATCCCATTCATGTCGACCCTGAGTTCGCCAAGACCGGTCCCTTCGGCCGAACGATCGCGCACGGGCTGATGACGCTCGCTTTTGTCGCCCAGATGCTCAACGAGCATGGCTCCGGGGCTTTCGACGAAAGTGGAGAGATGGACATCGCCTTTGTCGGTCCGGTTTACGCGGGCGACACGGTCCAGGTCTTCGGGGAGATCGAGGACGTCGTGCAGCGCGAGGGCGTGTCGTGCGCGCGCATCAAGATCCTATGCAAGGCGGGTGAACGGCAAATCCTGGTCGGCACGGCCATCCAGCCGATCGGGGAAACGGGAGGTCGTGGCCGTGGCGCGTGAAGCAGTGATTGTGGGAGTAGGCGACGTTCCCCTCAAGGACGGTCGGGTCGTCGGGGGAGGATCGGTCCTTCAGGTCCAGGCGCGCGCCGCGAAGGCTGCGCTCGACGATGCCCGGATTCCGATGCGCGATGTCGATGGCCTTCTCGTAGCGGGCCTTTGGGGCGTTCCGGGCCCGGGACAGCTCGCATCGGTAACCTTGGGCGAATATCTCGGGATTTTCCCGCGCTTCGCCGACACCACGAACATCGGGGGATCAGCGTTCGAAGCTCATGTCGCCCACGCCGCCATGGCGATTGAAAAAGGCTACTGCGACGTGGCGCTGATCGTCTACGGCTCCACTCAAAAGAGCGAGCGAAGCCGCACCCTCGGCGGACGCCCTCCAGTTCTCACGATGCAGTTCGAGAATGTCTGGGGCATCCCGCAGCCCGTCGGAGGCTATGCATTGGCGGCGCGCCGGCACATGCACGAGCACGGGACAACATCTGAACAGCTCGCGGAGATCGCCGTCGCGACGCGCAGTTGGGCAAGTCTCAATCCGGCAGCAACCATGCGCGATCCGATCACGATCGATGATGTCATGTCCTCGATGCCGATTTCCGACCCGCTCAAGCTCCTGGATTGTTGCCTTGTTACCGACGGGGCGGGGGCCATCGTGATGACCACGGCCGAAAATGCCAAGGCGCATTCGAGCAAAGTCATTCACGTCCGCGGATATGGCGAGGCCCACACGCACTGGTCAATCGGCGCCATGCCGGACCTTGCCAGGCTTACAGCGGCGGAGATGTCCGGGGCTCGCGCATTCGAAATGGCGGGTATCACTCACAAGGCGATCGATGTGGTCGAGTGCTACGACAGCTTCACCATCACCGTGCTCATGACCCTCGAGGCTCTCGGGTTCTGCAAGCGCGGCGAGGGAGGGCAATTCGTGGCGGGCCAGCGCACGGCGCCGGGCGGTGATTTCCCACTCAACACCAACGGAGGGGGTCTCTCGTACTGCCACCCTGGCATGTACGGAATCTTTCTGCTCGTGGAAGCAGTGCGCCAGCTTCGCGGCGAAGCAGGTGCGCGCCAGGTTGCCGGGGCACGAACTGCACTGGTTCACGGCACGGGCGGCACGCTTTCATCCGGCGGCACCGTCATCCTCGCCAATCACTGACTCGACGAGCAAGAGGTCGGAATGAGTGACTTGACACCTTACGAGAAGCCGCAGCCGGTTATCGACCCCGGGTCGCGGCCATTCTGGGATGCCGCGCGCGCGCATCGCCTCTCGATCCCGCGATGCCGCGCCTGCGGGCAACATCATTTCTATCCCCGCGAACTGTGTCCCCATTGCCATTCCGACGATCTCGAATGGGTTGATGTCAGCGGCAAGGGCACGGTCTATTCGTACACGATCGCTCGCAAGCCGGCTGGCCCAGTGTTTGCCGCGGATGTTCCCTATATCGTCGCGTTGGTCACGCTTGACGAGGGGCCTCGGATGCTCACGAACATCGTTACGTCGGATGTCGAAAAGGTCCGCATCGACGATCGCGTCACCGTGTATTTCGACGATGTGACGCCAGAACTGACCCTTCCGCGATTTTCGCTCGATCAGGCCTGACATGCACGCGGCGCACGTCCCGGCGGAGGTCGTTCAGATCGGTGAAAGCCTGCTTCGCTTCGTCGATCAGGAAATCGTGCCGCTGGAAACCGCCAACAAGGCGCTGCTTGCCACGGATCGAACCATTTTCGACGAGAAGGGCCGCTTTTCGCCTGAAGTTCAGGCGCTGCGCCGAACGGTTCGAATGCGCTCCGCGGAGCAAGGCTTCTATACGATGTTTGGTCCGGCCGAGATCGGGGGAAGCGGGCTTGGGCCCGTCGCGGCCGTTTATCTCAACGCCCTGCTGTCCGAGCATTGCGGCCCGGGCCGCGTTCTCGTTCATCCCGTCGTGATCCCGTCCCCTTTCACGAACGGCCTATCGCCGGTTCTGACCAGCCTCAATGAACCGATGCGGGAGCGCTATCTTCCAGACCTTGCCAATGGCGAGAAAACCCTCTGCTTCGGACTGAGCGAGCCCGACGCGGGGTCTGACGTCTTCGGCATGACCACGCGTGCGATCCGGGATGGCGACGACTGGATCATCAACGGCTCGAAGCAGTGGATCACCAACGGTCCCTATGCCGATTACGCCATGATCTTTGCCGTGACCGATCCGGAGCTCGCGCGTCGGCGGGTTGGCGGCATGACTGGCTTCTTTGTGTCTACTGATACGCCGGGCTTCTCGGTCGTCTCCACGATCCCCATCATGGGCCAACTCGGCGCCGAAATCGGAATTCTCTCGTTCGACTCGATGCGCGTGCCCGATGCACAGCGGCTTGGAGACGTCGGCGCGGGACTCAAGGTCGCCATGCACGGCGTGAACATCGGACGGCTTGGTCTGTCGGCCACTTGTATCGGCCTCGCGCGCTGGGCACTCGTTCAGGCGGTGGAATACGCCAAGGTTCGCCGGACCTTTGGACAGCCCATCGGCGAGCACCAGGCCGTGCAGATCCTTCTCGCGGAGAGCGCAACCGAGCTTTATGCGGCTGAATGCATGCTGATGGACTGCGCGATGAAGCTTGAGCAAGGCGCGCGCGTGCTGGCCGAGATCTCGATGGTGAAGCTCCATTGCACGGATGCCGCCAACCGGATCTTCGACCGATGCATGCAGGTACATGGCGGCATGGGCCTCACCAACGAACTCCGGCTCGAGGCGGGCTATCGATTTACCCGTTCGATGCGGATTCCCGATGGCACCAGCGAGATTCAGCGCCGCACCATCGCACGCGACCTGCTCGCAAGGGGCGTAAACTTCTAAGGATTCGACATGCAGCACGAACCCCAAGCGGCGGACCTGGACAGTCTGTTCCGACCGCGGTCCGTCGCCATTCTTGGCGCGTCGGAAGACGCGACCAGGATTTCGGGCCGTCCCGTCCGCTACCTCATCGAGGGCGGTTTCAAGGGGGGCATCTACCCCGTCAACCCGAACCGCGAGACCGTGCAGGGCCTCAAGGCGTATAAATCGCTGGCGGATCTGCCCGAAGTACCGGATGTGGCGGTGATCGCCTTGCCGCTCGCGCTCACCGAGAAAGCCGTGAGCGATTGCGCTGAGCGGGGGGTGCGAGGCGCTGTGATCTTCTCGGCGGGCTATGCGGAAAGCGGGGAGGAGGGCGTCGCCATCCAGAACCGTATCGTCGATATCGCCCGGGCAGGGGGGCTGCGGTTGCTCGGCCCGAACTGCCTCGGGATCTTCAATCCCCAGATCGGCTTTTATGGTACCTTCACCCAGTCGCTCGATCGCGAAATGCCAAAGCCGGGCCCTCTCGGCATCGTCAGTCAGAGCGGCGCCTACGGGTCCCATATCGCCTACCTCGCACGTCAGCGCGGCATCGGCATAAACTATTGGATCACGACGGGAAACGAGGCGGACATCGACGTCTCCGAGGCTCTCGAATGGATGGCCGTTCAGCCTGACGTCAAGGTCATCATGGCTTATGTCGAGGGCATCAGGAACGGGCCGCGGTTTCGAAATGCGCTTGAGCTGGCGCGGCTGAATCGCAAGCCGGTTGTCATGATGAAGGTCGGATCGTCCGAGGCCGGGGCGAAGGCCGCGACATCGCACACCGCGTCGCTGGCGGGGGCCGATGCGGTCTACGATGCCCTGTTCCGGCAGTACGGTGTCCACCGCGCCACCACGACGGACGAGCAGATCGACGTTGCCTATGCTTGTGCCCGGGGGATCTATCCCAAGTCCAATCGTCTTGGCGTGGTGACCCTGTCGGGTGGCGCCGGCGTGCTGATTTGCGATGCCGCTGCGCGTCACGGCCTCGACGTTGCGCCGATGCCCGAGGCTGCGCAGCGCAAGCTGAAGGATCTGCTGCCGTTCGCATCGGTGGCGAACCCGGTGGACACCACGGCGCAAGCCTTGAACGACATGACGTTGTTGTCGAAGAACATGGAAGTGATACTCGAAGAGGGCGGATACGACGCCTTGATCGGGTTCTTCTCCACTGTCCCGAACACCCGAACTTTGTCCGGCCCTCTGAAGAAGGCGATCGCGGATGGATGCGCGCGTTTCTCCGACCGGCTGATCGTGATGTCGATGATCGGCGATCCGGAGGTGGTCAGCGAATACGAGGCCAGCGGGTTCCTCGTGTTCACGGACTCCGAACGGGCGGTGGTAGCGATTGCGGCGTTGACGAAGTTCGCCCAGGCATTCGCGCGTCCGGTTCAGCGGGCGACTATCGCCGCGGCGACGCCCTTGACGGGCGACGTGCTCTCCGAACGGGCGGCAAAAGAACTCCTGGCCGGAGCTGGCATTCCGTTCCTGGACGAGAAGATGGCGGGCTCGGCCGAGGAGGCGGGCGCTGCCGCCGACGCCATCGGCTATCCGGTCGTCCTCAAGATCGTGTCGCCGGATATCGAGCACAAGACCGAGATCGGGGGCGTGCTGGTCGGGGTCGCGGACCGAAAGGCCGTCGAAGGCGGCTATGCCGAGCTCCTGCGGCGAGCCCATCTGCATCGTCCGGACGCTACTATCGAGGGGGTGCTTGTCGCGCCCATGGCGAAGCAGGGGGTCGAAACCATTATCGGCGTGACGCGCGATCCGGTCTTCGGGCCGGCCGTGATGTTCGGCCTGGGAGGCGTTCACGTCGAGGTCTTGAAGGACGTCAGCTTCCGGCTGGCGCCCTTCGATGGAGACGAGGCCGTGCGCATGATCGACCAGATCAGGGGGCGCGCGCTTCTCGACGGCGTGCGCGGCGCGCCGCCCTCGGATGTCGACGCGCTGGCCGATGTTCTGGTCAAGCTGGCGGCGTTCGCCGCAGCGCATCCGGACGACCTTGAGACGATCGATCTAAATCCGGTGCTGGTCCGGCCGAAAGGTCAGGGCGTGGTTGCGCTGGACGCACTCGTCGTACCGCGACGGGACTTGAACTGAAGCGACTTTCGAACTATCGTTAGAAAAAATGGGGACGAGTTCCCCTGGTGATTGGGAGGACCGCATGAAAGTCGATTATTCCGGATACCGCTACATCGTGTTCGCGCAGTCCGGCCGAACCATGACGGTTACGTTCAACCGGCCCGAGAGCCTCAATGCCATGACCGCCGAAATGCACGAGGAGACCTCGCGGCTTTTCTACGATCTCGGCATGGATCATTCGATCGACGTGGTCATCCTGACGGGAGCCGGAAAGGCCTTCAGTGCGGGTGGCGATATCGCCGGCATGCGCGAGATGTACGAGGACACCGAAAAGTTCGACCGCTCCATCATGGAGGCCAAAAAGGTCGTGTTCGGCATTCTCGATTGCGAGAAGGTCATCATCTGCAAGATGAACGGCGACGCCGTGGGTCTCGGGGCGACCATCGGCCTGTTCTGCGATATCATCTTCGCAGCCGATCATGCTCGCATCGGCGATCCCCACGTCCGGGTCGGCCTTGCGGCGGGCGATGGCGGCGCGGTGATCTGGCCGCAGGCCATCGGCTATGCGCGCGCCAAGGAATATCTGCTGACCGGCGACCTGATCAACGCGAAGGATGCCGCCGCGATGGGCCTCATCAACTACGCGGTGCCGGCAGCCGAACTGGACGACAAGGTCGCCGCTTTTGCCGCCAGGATTGCCGGAGGTGCGATCACGTCGATCAAGTATACGAAGACGGCCATCAATATTGGCCTCAAGCAACTTGCGCATTCCATGATGGACAGTTGCATGGCCTACGAGGCGCTGACTAATCGGACGAAGGATCACCTGGAGGCCATCAACGCCTTCAGCGAGAAGCGCAAGCCGAAGTTCACGGGCGCCTGACGCGTTCGGGACGGAGCAGGGTTCGGCAGGGAGGCAAGCGCCATGAACTTCGGGGAACCCGAACATATCGGCATGCTGCGCGAAAGCATCAGGCGCATGCTGGCGCGGCATGCACCACGCGAGCAGATGGCGAAGTGGGACGAGGAGGACAAGGTCCCGCGCTCATTGATGGATCACATCACCGCCCTGGGTGTCTGCGGGATGACGGTTCCCGAGGAGTTTGGCGGTACAGGCCGCGACATCCTGGCCACCATGGTCACAGTCGAGGAGCTGTCGCGGCGATCGATGGTGATCGCGACGCTGTACCTCATGAATTCGTGCTACGGCAGCATGAACATCGTTGCTTCGGGTAGCGAAGAGCAGAAGCAACGGCTCTTACCCAGGCTTGCGAATGGAGAGTTGCTCTTCGCCTACGGCTTGTCCGAACCCGATGTCGGGTCCGACCTCGCCAGCGTGAAGACCCGGGCCGAGCGGCGCGGCGACAAGGTCGTCATCAACGGATACAAGCGCTGGTGCTCGGGCGCCGAAACCGCTGATTACATCTACGCGCTTGTCAGGTCCGGCGAACCGGAAGCCCGCTACAAGAACCTGTCGCTGGTGCTCATTCCGCCGACCGCGCCAGGCGTCACCCTCACGCATATCCCGGCGCTCGGCGCCCGCGGCCTGAACACCAACGACGTGACGCTCGACAACGTCGAGATATCCTTTGCCGATGTCATCGGTGGCGAAGACGGATGGAACAACGGTTGGACCCGGCTCGCTGGTCCCGCGCTTGAGGTCGAGAAGCTCGAAGTGGCTGCGATGGCGCTCGGCATTGCGGCGCAGGCAGTGGACGATGCTTGGGAGTACGCGCAGCAGCGCAGCCAGTTCGGCAAGCGCATCTGCTCGCATCAGTCCATTCGCCATATGCTGGCCGATGTGCAGACCAAGCTCTCGTCCGCACGCCTGATGCTGTATCGCGGCTGCTGGCTGGCCGACAATAACCTGCCCTGCAGCGTCGAAACATCGATGGCCAAGATGTACGTATGCGAGACCGGCCTCGATATCGTGCTGACCTGCCAGAAGGTGATGGGCGCGTATGGTTATGCGCGTGGTTTCGACATGGAACGGCACGTCCGTGACATGCTTCTGATGCCCATCATCGGGGGCTCGACTGCCATCCAGAAGAATAACATCGCCAATCGCATGGGACTGCCCAAAGCCTGACGGACGCCGACGAGGACAGCACGCATGATCGACACCCTTGGCGACATCCTTCGCAACAACGCGCTCAAGTTCCCCGACGAAATCGCGTTCGTCTCATGAGGGAACGCGCGTCACGTTCAGTCAGCATCTCGACCGGGCCAATCGCCTTGCCTCGGCGCTTTGGAAGAACGGGATCAGACGACAGGACCGTATCTCGATCCTTTCGCAGAACACGCTCGAATTCATGGAGACCTACGCTGCGTGCGAACTGGCCGGGTTCATCGCGGCCACGGTGAACTGGCGTCTGGCCCCGCCCGAAATCGCCTACATCCTCAAGGACTCGACGCCCGAGATCCTGTTCTTCGAGGCGCAGTATTCTGGCGTCGTCAACGAAGTTCGTGGCGGGCTGCCTGACATCAAGGCCTGTGTCTGCTTTGGCGGGGACGCTCCCGATTGGGCGCTGAGCTACGAGGCATTTCTGGCGACCGGCGACCCGCGCAGGCGCGCCGAGCCGTCCGGTGCCGGACGAGATCATGCATCTGATCTATACGAGCGGCACGACGGGGCGCGCCAAAGGCGTCATGCGCACCCACAGGGCCGAGATCGCCATCGCCCAGCTGATGGCGACTGAACTTGGCACTGATCGTCTCCGACAGGCTGCAGTTGATGATGCCCGTTTTCCACGTGGGCTCGCGGTTCCTCCAGCTTGCGGCCCATCTGCGCGGGGCCAGCGTCGTCCTGCATCACGACTTCAAGCCGGCGGACATCGTCGCCACGATGGTGCGCGAAAAGGTCACGATGACGCACATGGCGCCGACCATGGTGCAGGCCGTCCTGAACGTGCCCGGCATCGAGGACGCAGACCTCTCCACGTTGCATACCCTGTGCTATTCCGCCGCTCCGATGCCGGTGCCGCTTGCTTCGTCGCGGACTGAAGATCCTGGGGCCGGTGTTCCTGCAGCTCTACGGAATGACCGAGGGCGGCGGCACGACGCTGCACAAGCGCCAGCATAAGCCCGACGGGACTCCCGACGAGGTCAAGCGGCTCGGGTCCATCGGCCAGGCAGCGCCCAATGTCGACATCAAGATCGTCGACAGCGAGGGCGTGGAAGTGCCCACGGGTCAGCCCGGCGAGATCCTGACCCGGACAGCGACCCATATGGCGGGCTACTGGAACAACTCCGCCGCCACGATCGCCGCGCTGCGGGACGGCTGGTACTACACGGGCGACCTTGGCTACGTCGACGAGCAGGGTTTCCTCTACCTCGTAGACCGCAAGAAGGACATGATCATCTCCGGCGGCGAGAACATCTATTCCCGCGAAGTCGAGGAAGCGCTTGCGACACACCAGTCCGTGCAGGACGTTGCCGTGATCGGTGTGAAGGACGAGTACTGGGGCGAAATCGTGCGCGCCATCGTCGTCCTCGGCACCGGGGAGGCGGTCGCGGAAGCCGAACTGATCGAGCACTGCAAGACGCAGATCGCCAGCTACAAGAAGCCGAAATCGGTTGTTTTCACCAGCGAACTTCCGCGTCTGCCGAGCGGAAAGATCAATAAGGTCGTCCTCCGCCAGCTCTATTCCGACGCGTTCGGGAAAGCCGGCTGAGATGAGCCTTACGCAACCGCCTGCCGTCACGCGCTGGCTGGCCGAGCGGGCGTCGTCCCTCCGCTATCGACGACCTGACGCAGGACGCGATCACTCTCGCGCGTCAATGCATTCTCGACTGGTTCGCCGTCACCATCCCCGGTGCGGCCGAACCGGCAGTGCGGATCCTGCGCGACGACATCCTGGCGGATGGCGCCCGCCCGGTCGCTTCGCTCGTCGCGGACCCCGGCCGAACGTCGGCAATGAACGCGGCATTAGTCAACGGCACGGCGTCGCACGCGCTCGATTTCGACGACGTCAACATGGCGATCCTTGGGCATCCGACAGTCGCGGTGCTGCCCGGTCTGCTCGCGCTCGCGGAGGAGACCGGCGCGACACAGGACGAAGTCCTCCTCGCCTTCGTCGCCGGTTATGACGTCGCGTGCCGGACGGGCGCGCTGATGAGCCCCAGCCATTACGGCCACGGCTTTCATGCGACGGCGACGGTTGGCAGCATCGGCGCGGCGGCGGCCTGCGCGCATTTGCTGCGGCTGGATGCGGAGGCGACCGCCACGGCCTACGGTATCGCGGCGACGATGGCGTCCGGGCTGAAATCGATGTTCGGCACGATGTGCAAGCCGCTGCATGCCGGGCGCGCTGCACAAAACGGGCTGCAGGCCGCGCGGCTGGCGGCCCGGGGGTTCACAAGCCGTACCGACGCGCTGGAGTGCGCGCAGGGTCTCGCGGCAACGCAGAGTATCGATTTCCATCCTGGCGAGGCCATGAAGGCCGCGCCGCCGGAGGCGCATCTCCGCAACAATCTCTTCAAGTACCACGCGGCCTGCTACCTGACGCACGGCGCCATCGAGGCGGCGCAAAGCATCCGCGAGATGAGCGGCCTCTCGTCGGGCGTGATCCAGATCGATCCAGATCCGATCGGCGCCGGTCACCGACCGCGTCTGCAATATCGCTGCGCCGACGACGGGACTCGAGGCGAAGTTCTCGCTCCGGCTTACCGTTGCGATGGCGCTTGCCGGGCGCGATACGTCGCGTATCGAAGTGTACGAGGACGCGATGACACGCGAAGTCGAACTGGTTCGCCTGCGCGACGCCGCAACGATCGCGTTCGAAGACAATTTCCCGGAAGCCAAGGCCGAGGTCGTTGTGACAACCGGCGACGACCGCCGATGGACCGCGGACCACGACGCTGGCGTGGCGGACGCGGATCTCGCACGCCAGGGCCGCAAGCTTGCGGCGAAGTTCGACGCGCTCGTCGAGCCTGTCCTGGGACGGGACGCCGCCTCCGCATTGCACGAACGGCTCGCGGGCTTCGGCGGAAGCGCGACCTTGGACGACATCATGAGCCTGGCGAGGAGCCCCGCGTAATGACGACCACGCAAGAAGCGGCACTCATCACCGGTGCGGCCAAGGGTATTGGGCGCGGCATCGCCGAGCAATTGGCGCGCGAGGGCTATCGTGTCGTGATTGTAGATCGGCTCGAGGCGGTGCACGAGGTCGCAGCCAGCCTGCGCGAGGGTGGAGCGACTGTGCATTCCGAAGTCCTCGACATCCGCGACCGCGCAGCCGTTTCCGCGCTGGTGGAGCGTCACGCGCCCTTCGATGTCATCGTCAACAATGCCGCGATCACCAGCACGCACCGGTTCGAAGACCTTACGGAAGAGAACTTTCGCGAGACTTTCGACATCAACACTGTCGGGACGTTCATCGTCGCCCAGGAAGGCGCGCGGCGCATGAAGAATGGCGGGCGCATCGTCAACATCGCGTCGCGCTCCTTTGCCGGCGCGCCGCAAATGGCGCACTACGCCGCGTCGAAGACCGCTGTCGTGGGTCTGACGAGGGCGATGGCGATCGACCTCTCGCCGCGCGACATCAGGGTGAACGCGATCGCGCCGGGCGTCGTCGACACGGACATGCTTCATTACATGACGCCCGAGCGGCAGGCCGCCATGCTCGGACTTCAGTTGCTGGGGCGGATCGGCCAGCCGGAGGATATCGCGCGGGCGGTTTCGTTCCTGGCATCCCGCGACAATCGCTACATCACCGGGCAAGTGCTGATCGTCGATGGCGGCCGCTCGCTGGGTCAGGGACAATTGCCCGCCGAGGAGTCACCCTATGCCTGAACTGACCGAAGAGCGCCGCCTGATCCAGGAGTCGGCGCGCCAGTTCACCCGCGAACGCGTACGGCCTCTCGCCAATCAGGCTCGACCCGGTGAAGGGCGACATCCCACGCGAGCTGATCGACGAAGATGGCCGAGCTCGGCTATTTCGGAATCCTGATCCCCGAGGAGTATGGCGGGCTCGGCCTCGGCGCCTTCGAGTACTGCCTCGTCGCCGAAGAGCTGGCGCGGGGCTGGATGAGCGTGGCTTCGATGATCGCGCGCGGCAATTCTCTGATCGGCTCGCTCAATGCGATGACGCCCGCGCAAAAGGAGGTCTATCTGCCGCGCATGGCGCGCGGGAGATTTCCTGGGCGCCTTCTCGCTGTCGGAGCCTGACGCCGGCTCGGACGTGGCGAACATCTCCTGCCGGGCGAAGCGCGTCGGCGACGAATGGGAGATCACCGGCAACAAGTACTGGTGCACCTTCGCCGACGGCGCCGACTTCATCCTCGTCTTCGCGCGCACCGATGCGACGATCGATCCGAAGGCCCGGCACCGCGGCATCTCGGCCTTCATGGTCGAGAAGCCGCGCGGCCAGCTGCCGGAGGGCGTCTCAGGCGCGCCGATCCCCAAGATCGGCTATTTCGGCTGGAAGACCTGGGAGCTCGCCTTCGACGGCTGCCGCGTGCCCGCGCAGAACATGATCGGCGAGGAGGGCAGGGGCTTCTACCTCGCCACCGCCGGGCTGGAAACGGCGCGCGCGCACACCGCGGCCCGCTCCATCGGCCTCGCCCAGGCGGGCCTCGACGATGCCGTCCGCCATCGCCAAGGCAGCGCCGGCAGTTCGGCCAGCCGATCGCCGTCGTTCCAGGCTATCCGCTTCAAGATCGCTGAGCATGGCGACCGAGATCGAGGCCGCGCGCGCGCTGATGTACTTCGTCTGCGACAAGATCGACCAGGGCGTGCGCTGCGACAAGGAAGCCTCCATGGTGAAGCTGTTCGCCTCCGAGATGTCCGAGCGCGTCACCAGCGAGGCGCTGCAGATCCATGGCGGCGGGGGCTACACCACGCTGAACCAGGTCGAGCGCCACTGGCGCGACGCGCGGCTGACCAAGATCTTCGAAGGGCACGTCCGAGATCCAGATGCGGATCATCTCGGACCACATCCTCGGTCGCGATCCCTAGAGCGCAAACCGACCTGATTGCATCAGGTCGGCCGCTCTAGGTTGTTGTTTCAGCATCATCTTTTTCCGCCAACCGGTATCCACTTGGCGGGATGATGCTCTAGCCGCCCGTCAGGGTCCGTGCGCTATCGCGACGCCCGGCCGGCCCTGGCGCGGCGCGCCGGTTCGGCGTGTTCGTCCTGGGCCGGGCGGTCGAGGAGGCCCTGCACGACCACGGACGTGAATTCGCGCGCGACTTCCTCGATGGTGCGGCCGCCGGGCTTATACCATTCCACCGTCCAGTTCAGCGCACCCAGGATGAACAGGCGCGCCAATGTCAGGTTTGCATCGGCACGAAGTTCGCCGCGCTTCTGCGCCTCGAGGAGTATGTTCTTCCACACCGTCGCATACGTGTCGCGCAGCCGGAGGTTCTTGGTCCGGATCGCCTCGGGCACCTGGCCGAAGACGCGGCGGGTGGCGAGCGTGTAGTCGCCGATCTCGATGATGGCGGAGAGATGGGCCCGCACCGCGGTCTCGATGCGCTCGGCGCCGGTCGCATCGTCCGGCAGGGCGGCCATCGCCGTCTTGACGGTGTCCATGACGGCGTTGATGCCGATGTCCAGCACCGCCCCGATCAGATCGTCCTTCGACTTGTAATGGTAGTAGATGCTGCCCGCCTGCAGTTCCGCTTCCTCGGCGATGGCGCGCATCGTCGTTCCGGCATAGCCGTAATCGCGGAAAATCTTTGCGGCGGCGTCGAGAACGCGCTTCTGGGAATGGGCCGATTTGGCGAGCTTCTTTGCCATGCTTCCTAACTCAGCGGGACCGAATCGTGACATACGCTCCTTGCAGCCAAGATGGAACCGGCTGAGCCTACAAAAGTGAACAGATCAAAGAATTCTAACTAGTGTTCAGTTTCTTGCTGGTGTAGCCTGTCGCCAAAGCCGGAACCGACACCAGATCGGGCCTGAGAGAATACGAGGAGGACCGCGTGGGATTGGTCAGCACCGAAGCGCACGAGCGCGGGATCGTCCGCCTCGTCATGAACCACGCCGATGCCCGCAACGCCTTGGGCGAGGACCTCGCGGCGCGCTTCTCGAAACCTTCGAAGCCTTGTTCCGGGAATCCCGGGTCCGTGTGATCATCATCGCATCGGCGCTCAAGAATTTCTCCGTCGGCGGCGACCTGTCGCGAATGGATACGCTGTCCGATCCCAAGGAAGGCCGCCGGCGGATCAACTCCGCCCATCGCCTTGCTCGCCTCCTGCTGGCCGCCGAAAAACCCATGATCGCCGAGGTGCGCGGGCATGCGGTCGGAGCCGGCGCAGGTCTGGCGCTTCTGTGCGACACGATCGTCATGGGCCGCAGCGCCAGTATCGGCTTTCCGTTCCCGCGTGTGGGCCTCGCGCCCGATTTTGGCATCGCCTACACGCTGCCCAAGCGTATCGGGTTCGCGAGGGCTCGGCAGGCGCTTGCTCTACGGCCGCAACTATAAGGGCGACGACGCCGCTGGCGATCGGGCTCGCCGACGATGTCGTCGCGGACGACGACATCGGGTCGGTGGCGATGCAGCGCGCCGAAGAACTCGCCGCACTGCCATCCCTGGCAACGTGCAGCTGACCAAGCGCATGCTTGAGCACGCGGACGATGCCGGGCGGTGCTCGACTCCGAGGCGCAGTCGTCCAGCCGCTTTGCTTCGCAAGTTCGCGATTTCCGTGAAGGCCTTGCGGCCTTCCGCGAGAAGCGGAAGCCCAATTTCGACGCCGGCGAATAGGGGCGAGCGATGAGAGTTCCGCAGACGCTCGCCGACATGCTCGACAACAATGCGTGGAAGTACCCTGACGAGACCGCCTTCGTCTGGGGCGACAGGCGCGTAAGCCACGCGGACTTCCATGCCCGCGTGTCAAAGCTGGCAAGCGCATTCCAGCGCCTCGGCCTCAAGCGGCAGGACCGGATCGGAATCCTCAGCCAGAACTCCCTGGAATTCCAGGAAGTCTATGGCGCGTGCGAGCTCTCGGGCCTGATCTGCGCAACCGTGAACTGGCGTCTCGCCCCGCCTGAGATGGTCTACATCATCAATGACGGGGCTCCGAGAGTCCTGGTGTTCGAGGCCGCCTATGCCGCCACGGTGGAGATCCTCCGGCCCCAGCTCAAGAGCGTCGAGCATTTCGTCTGCATCGGCGGCGGCGTCGAGTTCGCGGATGAATTCGAAGACGTGCTTGCATCGGGCGACGCTGGCGGGCCAAGCCTGCGGCCCCTGCCTGACGACATCGCATTCCTCATCTACACGAGCGGAACGACAGGGCGGCCCAAGGGCGTCATGCTGTCGCAAGCAGGGCAGGTCGCCGCGGCGGAGATCCTGGGTTCCGACATGCGCAATGCACCGTCCGACCGCCTGCTGATCATGATGCCGCTGTTCCATATCGGTGCGAAGATCATCCAGCTCGCGCAGCACTGGCGCGCCGGCACGGTGCATGTCCAGAAGGGCTTTGACGCCGGCCGCCATTCTCGATTGCCTCGAGCATGAGCAGGATCACGGTCACGCACATGGCGCCGACGATGATCCAGGCGTTGCTGGACGCGCCGCGATATCGAGAAGCGCGACGTATCCAGCCTGCGAATGATCGTCTACGCGGCAGCGCCGATGCCGCTGCCGGTGCTCAAGCGGGGCTTGCGGATCTTCGGTCCGATCTTCCAGCAGCAATTCGGCCAGACGGAGGGGATCGGGACGACCCTGCTCGCCCACCAACATCGGCCCGAGGGAACGGACCGCGACCGCGAGATCCTCACCTCCGTCGGACAGGCTTCACCACGCGTCAATGTCCGCGTTATCGACGACCATGGGCAGGACGTCGAGCCCGGCGAGATCGGGGAAATTCTGCTGACCAGCCCAGGCGTGATGAAGGGCTACTGGAACAATACGGCGGCGACGATGGAGACATTGCGTGACGGCTGGGTGCATACCGGGCGACGTCGGCCGGCTCGACGCGGAGGGCTACCTCTATCTGGTCGACCGCAAGAAGGACATGATCATCTCGGGCGGCGAGAACGTCTACTCGCGCGAGGTCGAGGAAGCCGTGGTCACCACCGATGCCGTCTCGGAAGTCGCCGTCATCGGCGTGCCCGATGCGAAGTGGGGCGAGGCCGTGATGGCCATCGTCGTCCTGAAGAGTGGACGCAGCGCGACCGCCGGCGAATCGATCGATCACTGCCGCCAGCATGATCGCCAGCTACAAGAAGCCGCGTCATGTCGTCTTCGTCGGACGAAATCGTCAAACTGCCGAGCGGCAAGGTCGACAAGGTCAGGCTCCGGGCGCTTTACGGACAGTCCTGAGGGACAGGCAGCCTGCCGCTGTGGCGGCCAAGGAGGAGATCGATGCTGGAGTTGTTTTCGCTGAAGGGGAAGGTCGCCTTGCTCACCGGCGCGAGCCGGGGCCTCGGCAAGCCGATGGCCGAGGGACTCGCGATGGCCGGTGCTCACGTGGTGCTCGTCGCGCGCGACGAAGCCCGGCTCGACCTCAGTCCGCGACGGGATCGAGGCAGGCGGGAGGCTCCGCCACGGTGCTACCGCTGGATCTGGCCGACGAGGCGGCGATCCGGGCGGGCATCCGCAAGGTGGGCCAGGAGCTCGGGCGCATCGACATCTGCGTCAACAACGCCGGCATCATCAACTGGCAGCCATTGCTCGAAAGCGACCTCGACGACTTCGATCGCATCATGGCCACCAATGTCCGCGCCACGTTCGTCGTGTCGCAGGAATGCGCGGCGTTCATGCGCGCGCGGCGGCCGCGGCGGCCGCATCATCAACATCGAGTTCGGTGCTCGGCACGTTGGGCCGGGCCAAGCTGCATGCCTATTGCTCGTCGAAGTCCGCGATCATCGGCCTGACGCGGTCGCTGGCGGCCGAACTCGGGAAGGACAGCATCACGGCCAACGTCATCGCGCCGGGCTATTTCGTGACCGACATCAACGCCAGCCTGACCTCGCGCCCCGGCTATGTCGAGGCGGTCGACGGGGTAACGCCCATGCACCGCTGGGGCAGGCCCGAGGAACTGGTAGGGACGCTGATCTACCTGGCCTCGGCGGCATCGAGCTTCGTTACGGGGCAGGTGATCCATGTCGACGGCGGCCTCTCCGTCGACGCTTCACCTTCGAACTGGCGGCGTAGGGAGCGCGTGATGACCGATCGCTTTTCGCTCGACGGGTCAGGTCGCCGTCGTCACGGGATCCTCGCGCGGGCCTTGGCTTCGAAATGGCCAGCGCCATCGCCGAATCCGGCGCGCGGGTCTACATGACCGCGCGGGGGCAGGACCAACTGGAGGAATCGGCCGCGACGCTTCGAGCCGCCGGCCTCGACGTGCGAACGCGTGCCTTCGACCTTGCCGACACTGACGCCTGCGTCGCCGCCATCACCGAAATCGGCGCCGCGGAGGGCCGGCTCGACATCCTCGTCAACAATGCCGGCATCAACGCCTGGGAGCCGCTGGCGGAAGCCAAGCCATCGACATGGGACCGGGTGATGGCGACGAACGTTCGCGCCAGCTACGTCCTGGCCGCGAGGCGGCCCGCGTGATGGTCGCCGCGTGGCTATGGCCGGATCGTCAATATCGGCTCGGCGCTCGCCGTCGTAGGCCGCGAAAACATCGCCGCCTACGTGTCGAGCAAGCATGGTCTGGCCGGCATGACCCGGGCGCTCGCCGCGGAACTCGGGCCGATGGGCATCACCTGCAACATGATGGCGCCCGGCTATTTCGTCACCGAGATCAACACCACCATCCTGGCCCGCCCCGGTTACGAGAAGGGCGTTTCGAGCCGCATTCCGCTGCGGCGCTGGGGCGATCCCGAGGAGGCCGGTGGCGTCGTCGCCTTCATGGCATCGAAGGCATCCAGCTACATGAACGGACATATCCTGATGGTGGACGGCGGCCTGACGGAGACGTTCGTGCTGCCGGTCGACGTGATTGGAGAATCACCAGTGACGACGGATCGGGAAGTCGCGCTCGTCACCGGTGCTGGACGCGGGGCATCGGCCTCGCGACCACGAAGCGTCTGCTTGAGGACGGCTTCCACGTCGTCATGGTCGACCGGAACGCCGAGCCCCTCGCCGGCCAGCGCCGCGGCAACTGCGGACGGTCAGCAATGCGGTCGAGCACCATGCGCTGTCGATCACCGACCGGGGCGCGGTCGCGTGCCTCGTCGCCTCGCTGCCCCGCCTCGACGTGCTCGTGAACAACGCGGCGGTCTTCTGGGACGGCAAGTTCGACACGGTGACCGAGGACGACTTCCGCAAGATGTACGAGGTGAATGTCGTGGGCACCTTCGTCATCTCGCAGGAGGCCGCGAAGGTCATGAAGCGCGGCGCGAGCGCATCGTGAACATCGCGTCCCGCGCTTATCTCGCCGGCTACGCGCACGCGCCCTACATCACCTCGAAAGCAGGCGTGGTCGGGTCTGACGCGAGCCATGGCGATCGACCTCGCCGAGAGGGGAATCGCTGGTCAACGCGATTGCGCCGGGACTGATCGAGACGGACATGTTCCGGTCGCTGACGCCCGAGCGGCAGCAGGAGCTCATCGCGAAGCAGCCGACCAAGGACAGTCGGCCAGCCCGAAGACATCGCCAACGGCATCGCATTCTTCGCGAGCCCACGCACCCGTAACGTCACAGGCCAGATCCTGACGCTGGACGGCGGCCGATCGATGGGCATTTCGCTCTACTGACGCGGTAGACCCGCGTCGCTGGCCGTACCCACCCGATGCCCATCCGGTCCGGGCTCGGGCGCTGCGGCGATCAGTGCGTCTCGACGCCGAGGTAGAATCTCTGGATGTCCTGGTTCGGCCGCGAGATCGGCGGTCGTGCCCTCGAGCACCGTGCGACCATTCTCGATGACGTAGCCATATGAAGCGTATTTCAGCGCGATAATCGCGTTCTGCTCCACAAGCAGGATGGAGACTTTCTTCTCGCGGTTGATGCGCGCGACGATCTCGAAGATTTCGCTTGACGATCAGGGGTGCGAGGCCGAGCGAGGGCTCGTCGAGCAGGATCATCCCGGGATCGGCGACCAGCGCGCGGCCGATCGCCAGCATCTGCTGCTCGCCGCCCGAGAGATAGCCGGCGGGCTGGTGGCGGCGCTGCGACAGGATGGGGAAGTAGTTGTAGACCTCGTCGAAGGCATCCTTGCGCGCGAACGCGCCGACCGCTGCGCGAACGTGGCCGCGATCGAGGTTTTCCTCCACGGTCATCTCCGCGAAGACGTGGCGGCCTTCACGCACGTGGAAGATGCCCGCGCCGCACGATGATGTGCGGCGCGAGCTTCAGGATGTCCTCGCCGCCGATCGTGATCGAACCGCGGGTCACGCGGCCGTTCTCAAGCGGAAGAAAATTGGAGATCGCCTTCAGCGTCGTGGTCTTACCCGCGCCGTTGGCACCGAGCAGCGCGACGATGCTGCCCTCCGGAACGCGTGAGGCTCAGGTTCGACAGAGCCTGGATGACGCCCTGGTATACGACTTCCAGATCCTTGATCGACGAGCGCGGCTCGCCATCGTCAGCTAACCTTGTACCCAGTCGGTGACGTTCTCGATGATGTCGGCCTGGCTGGGATTGAACTTGATGATCCGTCCGAGGCCGATCTGCTGGCCCATCATGCGTGACCGGAACGTCGATCAGGCCGCCGGTATCCCAGTTCTTGATCGCTGCGCATGGCCGCGGCGAGGTTGTCGCCGTTGACCGGCTTGCCCGAGTCGATGACGATCTCGAACGCCTTGGTGGCCATCATGCCGCTGATCCAGGCGTCGAGGAAGCCGAGGCGGACATAGCCGCTCCACTTCGGATCCTTCTTCTTCAGGATCTCGCCGATCGTCTGCATGGTCGGGCCGGCGGGCTTGTTGGTGTCGTCGTTCCACACCTTGATGCCGATCAGGCCCTTGGCGACGTCCTTCATCTCGGCGACCTTGGCGCGCTCGCTCTGCCAGATGGTGCCGAGGAAGATGACGTCGTCCATGCCGTAGTCGCGCACGAGGCGGACGATCTCCGGCCACACGGCGAAGGAATAGCCGTGGTGGATGACGTGGGTCGGCTTGGCCTGCCGGATGGCGAGGGCGAAGGCGCTGACGTCCGTCTCGACGAACTTGGTCTGCTGGACGAGCGCGACCTCGATGCCGGCCTCCTTGGCGGCCTTCACCGCATCGTCGATGCCGTCGCGACCCATCGCCGTGCTCGAATGCACGACGACGAGCTTGGCCGGCTTCGATCCGGACGACTGCTTGATGTACTGGACCAGCATCTTCAGCTGGGCGCCGTAGGTGGCGCCAGGGACGAAGTGATAGGGGTAAGTCCTTCTCATCGGCGAGTTCGGACGCGAACGAGCCTGACGTCATCAAGATCTTGTTCGTGGAGTTGTTCTCCGGCGTGATCGCCTGGATCATCCCGGTGCTTTCGCCGAACAGGTAGTCGACGCGGCCCTGGGCGAGCGCCTTTTTCACGTTCGCAACCGCGACGTCCACCTTGAAGGTCGAGTCGTTGATGGTCAGGTTGACCTTGCGGCCGCGGATGCCGCCCTTGCCGTTGATCCAGTCGGCATAGGCCTGAAGCCCTCGCCCTGGAGCTTGCCGCCTTCGGCCGCGGGGCCGGTGAGGTCGCAATGGATGCTCCAGTTGAGGTCGTCGGCGCGCGCTCGCGGTGCGGATGCCGAATGTCGAGACAGCCGCCGCGGCACCGGTTGCCTTCAGAAACGTACGTCTGCTGAACATCGTTTCCTCCTTGTATTGCGATCTGTCTGGTCGCGTTGGCTCTGGTGACTGCCGTTGGCTGCCGGATCGTCCGCCGATCACCGGCGGCGTGGAACCTGTGCCGAAGTCGCGTCCACAGCTGGGCCAGACCGCGCGGTTCGAGGATCAGGAATGCTTACGATCAAGAGCCCGAAGACCGTCTCGCGCAGCGGCACGAGGATGGACGCGATGTCGAAGCCCGAACGCAGTGCCGACGGCCAGCGCGCCTTCGCGCAGGAATTCGGGCAGCAGGGTCATGAAGACGGCGCCGAGGACGGCGCCGAGCATCGATCCCATGCCGCCCACGATGACGGCGGACAGGAAGAAGACCGACAGCAGCAGGCCGAACTGCTCCGGATTCACGAAGCGGTTGAAATAGGCGAGCAGGCCGCCCGCGACGCCCGCATAGAACGAGCCGAGCGCGAAAGCGGCGAGCTTGTAGCCGACGATCTCCACGCCCAGGACCTGCGCGGTGAGATCGCGCTCGCGGATGGCGACGAAGGCCCGCCCGACCCGGGAGTTGATGACGTTCATGGCGAAGAGCGTCATGCCCACGGTCACGCGCGAGGATCAGGTAGTAGACCCGCGTCTCGGTGTTGAGCAGGAAGCCGAACACGCTGGCCGGCTGGACCGTGAGCCCGACGTCGCCGTTGGTGACCGTCTGCCAGTGCACGAACACGAAGTTCAGGATGAACTGCGCCGCCAGTGTCGCGATGACGAGGTAGAGGCCGCGGATGCGCAGCGAGGGCAGGCCGAAGCCGACGCCGATGACGGCGGCGCGACACGCCGGCCGAGCGGGATCGCGAGCCAGAACGGCAGGCCGAGATGGATCTGCGCCAGTGCGACCGTGTAGGCGCCGACGCCGAGGAACGCGGCATGGCCGAGCGACAGCAGCCCGGTATAGCCCATCATGATGTTGAGGCCGTGCGCGGCGACGATGTTGATGCCGAGCAGGCCCGCGAAAAAGACCCAGTAGCGGGGAACGAAGAGCGGCAGCGCGAGCAGCACGGCGAGCCAGCAGAGCCGGCCATAGCCATCGGCGCGCCTGGCAGCGAGGCCGATGTGGCGAGCCGTCGCGGTGCTCGACGTTGTTCACCATCAGATCCTCTCGATTCCGCGGGTGCCGAACAGTCCGGTCGGCCGCACGAGCAGGACCAGCAAGGCCAGGATGTAGGGCGTGATCTCGCGGAACTCGGTCCCAAGCATCAGGCCGGTGATGGCCTCCAGCCAGCCGATGATGAAGCCGGCGACCAGCACGCCGCCGATCGAGTTCATTCCGCCCAGAATGATTACGGCGAGCACGTTGAGCGCCACGACGCCGAGATGCGGGGTCAGCGTATTGATGTTGGCCATCAGCACGCCGCTGATGCAGCCGGTGATGGCGGCGATGCACCCAGGTGAAGGCAACGACGCGGCGCACGTCGATGCCCATGGACGACGGCCGTGATCGTGTCCGCCGCTGCGGCCCGCAGCGCCACGCCGGCCCGCGAATACCGAGGTACAGGACCAGCGACGACCACGATGCAGATCGCGATGGCCGAGGCGCGCGCGGTCTTGCCCGGGATGAAGAGGTCGCCGATCATGATCGGCGTCCGGGCCAGGATCGCCGGGATCTGCAGGTCGTTCGGACCCCAGATCATTCCGACGACGCCGCGGATGATGGAGCCGATGCCGAAGGTCACCATCACGATGGCGATGAAGGGCCGCCCGATCATCGGCCTCAGCGCCAGCCGCTCGATCGTAAGCGCAACGACGACTGAACCGAGGATCGCGGCGACGAAGCCGCCCAACATGCCCATCGAGAACGTCACGGCCGCCGTGTAGAACATGTAGGCCGACAGCATCATCATCTCGCCCATGGCGAAATTGAAGGTGCGCGACGATTTGAAGATCACGATGATGCCGAGCGCGATCAGGGCATAGACGCCGCCCGACGCGATGCCGACGATCGAATATTCGAGAAAGAAGGCTAGTGAGTTCATCGTCGCCGCCCTAACCCGTCGCCGCTTCGGCAAGGTCTTCCGCGCCGCCCAGATAAGCCTTGATGACGTTCGGGATCTCGCGCGCACCTCGTCGGGCGACCCCGACGCGATCGGCTTGCCGAACGACATGACGACCATGTGATCGGAGATGCCCATGACCATGCCCATGTCGTGCTCGATCAGCAGGACCGTCGTGTTCCAGCTGGTCGCGGACTCCTGTCACGAACCGGCTCATTTCCCGCTTTTCCTCGCGATTCATTCCGGCGACAGGTTCGTCCAGCAGGAGAATTTTCGGCCGCATGACGAGCGCGCGGGCGAGCTCGACACGCTTCTGCAGGCCGTAGGCAAGATCCTCGACGTGCTTGTGCTGCACGTGATCGAGTTCCAGGAGGCCGATGATTTCGCGGTCCATCTCGGCGTCGAGTAGTTCCTCTTCCTTGCGCGCGGAGGGGAACCTGAAGCCGGCTGAAGATGATACCGCTCGTGAGCTTCGTGTGCGCTCCGAGCTTCACATTGTCGAGGACCGTCATGCCCGCAAACAGTGCGATGTTCTGGAAGGTGCGCGACATGCCCCGGTAGGCGCGGGCATGCGGCTTCAGTTTGGAAATGTCCTCTCCGTCGAGGACAACGCTTCCACTCTGCGGTTGATAGAAGCCCGAGATGACATTGAAGAGACTGGTCTTACCCGCGCCATTCGGACCGATTACGGCCGTAATCTTCCCGGCACGAGCATGCACGCTCACGCCGCTCAACGCTTTCACGCCACCGAAGGAGAGTTGGATGCCGTCTACCTTTAGCACGTCAGGCTCGCGCTTGCGGACGCGAGCGAGCGATCATGCCGGGTGATGCCGAGCTCATCTGGGTCTCCTCCGGGACTCACTGACTTCAATGGCCAGGAGCTATTTTTTAGAAGTCTAACATCTGTTCGAAAACTTGTCATCAGTCTTGCCTTGGAGATGGAAATTCACCGGCCACTTGATCAAGTTCCTGAAAAGTCTGGCTTTCGCCGCTCCAGGAAAGCCCGCATCGCTTCCCGTTTGTCGTCGCTGTCGAAGAGAATGTAGGCAGCACGACGCTCCAGCTCGAGGGCGACGTCGAGAGGCGCGTCCAATCCAGCGTGCATGACTCTCTTGATTTCGCAGACCGCGAGAGGAGGCATTCCGGCAATCACTTCGGCGATGGCAATGGCTTCGCTCGACCGTCGCCTGATCGGTCGTTACCTTGCTGACAAGACCCGCATCGAAGGCTTCTCGTGCGGTCATCGCCTCGCCCGTCAAGAGCAGTAGCATGGCGCGGTGGAGACCCACGGCGCGGGCGAGGCGCTGCGTCCCGCCGGCGCCGGGCATGATGCCGAGCTTCACTTCGGGCTGGCCAAATCGTGCGCCTTCACCCGCGACGATGATGTCGGCGTGCATGGCCAACTCACAACCGCCGCCGAGCGCAAATCCGTTCACGGCCGCTATCACGGGCTTGGGGCAATGCCGGATCGCGGACCAGTTCAGGTCGTCGCCGCGCTGCATCATCTGCCTCGGGCTGCAATCAACCATGGCTCTAATGTCCGCCCCCGCGGAGAATGTCTCGTTATTGCCGGTCAGCACGATCACCCGTGTGTCCTGGTCAGAGCCGAGTTGGATGAAGACATGCCGAAGTTCCGCGCGCAGTTCCGGGCTCAGGGCATTGCGAACTTCAGACCGGTTGAGCCGCAGCAAGGCGATGTGAGGCGTTGGCCTTTCCTCGATCACCAGGGACATGAGCCTCCTCCCGGACTGGACGCGTTGACAGCCGCGCTCCATAGAATAATCTAACATTAGTTAGAATACGCGTAGCCCGCAACGTCGTCAAAGACTAATGTGGTCGGGGCACCTTGGCCGGAGATGATGATGACGGAAGCGTCCGAGGGATTTCGCGCCGAGGCGCACCAGGTTAGGTACACTTTGACCTCAAAGACAAAAGCGGATGACGCCGGGCAGATCGCCTCATGATCAACGAGCTCGCGTTTCCGTGGTCGGATACTCCCACGCAAGGCCAAACTGTGGAAATCGCTCCCGGATTGCTCTGGGCACGCCTGCCGCTGCCGTTCAGGCTGAACCACGTCAACGTCTGGATCTTGGCCGAGAGGCAAGGCTGGACAGTCATCGATACCGGCTGCGCCCACCCGGCTGTGTTCGCCGCTTGGGAAACCCTGCTTGCTGAAGCGATGCAGGGGCGGCCGCTCCGGCGCCTCATCGCTACCCATGGGCACGTCGACCATATCGGACTCGCGGGCTGGATGCTTGAACGCTTCGATGCGGATTTCGTGAGCACGTTCGCCGAATGGACCTGGGCCAGGGTCAGCCACAGCGAGAACATGCCCCGCGCCAGCCAGGCCCATCGCGATTTTCTCGTCCGGCATGGCTTCGACGAATCGACCGCGGCTGAACTGGTGTCCGGCCGCAGCAAGTTTGTTGAGCTTGCGACGCCGCTTCCGGGCTGGATCAATGAGATCAAGGACGGGCAGCGGATCGCCTTCGGCGGCCGGGAGTGGCGCGTGATTGTGACCGGGGGGCACGCGTTCGCGCATGCGTCCTTCTATGACGCTGAAATCCAACATCCTCATCGCGGGCGACCACATCCTGCCAGGGATCTCACCCGTCATCGCCGTCTACGAGATGATGCCGCATGCCGACCCGCTGGCGGACTATTTGCGGTCCTTTTCACGGTTCGACGATATCCCGAACGATGTGTTGGTGCTGCCGTCCCATGGCGTGCCTTACCGCGGCATCCGTCAGCGCATCGAACAGCTACGCTCCCATCATGCCCGCCGACTGGGGGAGACAAAGAGGCTTCTTGCCTCGCCGCGGACCGCGCTCGATCTGTCACGCGCCATGTTTCCGCGTGTCGAAGGCGCAAATGACGTCGGCTTTGCGCTCGGAGAGACCATCGCGCACGTTAACCACCTCCTCTATGCCGGCGAGGTCGAAGAGCAACGGAATTCGGAAGGGCAAAGCCTCTTCAGCGACTTTCGGTCGCTACAAGTTGAGCGCGGACAAAAATAGCTAACAACAAGGATTTCCCGGTACGCGTGATTCCAGCCGCTGCAAAGAACGCCATGGTGCGGATTCCCACAACTACAACTATCTAGGCTCGTCGACGATATCTTCGCTCCTTGAACACGAGCCCGAAGCTGATGCAAATAACACTGGTTTCGCGTCCCCGCTTTGAAGCTGTCACGTTCAGGCGATTAGACCCACATTCAGCTAACCTCAATACAAGGCGTCGACTGGGTTGTCCGCTAAGCGCGGTGCAGGCGTTCCGCCAGACCCGCGATGTGGTCGCCCCATGCCAATGTCGCCCGCCATTCCGACGGGATCGAAGCGACCCCGTAGAGGGCTCCTGCAAGCTGCCCGGCAATGGCCGCGGTGGTATCGGCATCTTCGCCGAGATTGGCGGCCAGCAGCACGGCTGATCGGAAGGACGTTGTCCGCGCGACGGCCCAAACCGCCGCTTCGAGGGCAGCCACACAATAGCCCGATCCCCGGATCGTCTCGCGATGGCGGCCGCACCAGGACCCCGCTGCAAGCGCCGCGACACCGCCGGCGAACGCACCCGGGCGGGCCTGCAGGACGGTCGAGCGGGGCGCTCCGGCAATCGCGTCGGACAGCATGGAGGCAAACAACACCGAGGCTGCGATGGCCTCTTCCGCCCCGTGCGTGGTGCGGGTCTGCAGCGCAGCGATCCGGGCGCAGGCGATGGGGTCCGATGCGTGCCGGATAGCGACCGGGGCAAGCCGCATGAGAGCGCCGTTGCCGGCGGCGAAGGCATCGGTCGAGCCGGCGATGGGATCGCCGGTGTGCGCAAAGCGGGCCAAGGCGGCGCGGATGGTCGTGCCGATGTCAAAGCAGGTGCCCGTACAGGAGTACTGGCCGGTTTGGAACCACGCCACGAAGCGGGCCATCAGATCAGCGGGATCAAGACCGGGATCGTGCAGGAGGCTGTCGGCCAGCGCCAGGGCCATGGCGGTATCGTCGGTCCATTGGCCAGGCACCAGGCGGAAGGGACCGCCACCCACCATGTCGCTCAGGCTGGCGAAGTCCGGCTTGGCGGTGAACTCCAGGGTGGTGCCGATGGCGTCGCCCACGGCAAGGCCGACGAGCGCGCCGATGGCGCGGTCGCGACGGGCCTCCTCGGTGTGCAAGGGGAGGGGCTCTGGAACGCTGCGCCCGCTTTCGACCCAGGCGCGCTGCGCCTCGGTCTCGATGGCGCCCGGCCGCGCGGTGCGGAGCGCGGTGATGGCGGCATCAGGAGCATGGCCGAGTTCGACAAGCAGCCGAGCGGCGATCGTCCCAGCCCGGCCAAGGCCGCCTTTGCAATGGACAAGGACGTTCGTGCCGGCACGCAGCAGAGCCCGAAGCTGTTCCCCTGCGACCACCCATTGCGCCTCGAAGCGGGCGTTGGGGGCGCTGACATCGCGAAGGGGCAGGTGGTGCCATTCCATGTGCCGGCGCCGCACCTCTGGCCCGAGCGCGGTGATGCGCAAATCGGCAAGCTCATGATCTTCGATCAGGGTCACGACCGCCGCGGCATTCCAGGCGGCGATCACGTCGAGGTCGGCCGCCAGGTCGCGGTGCCAGGCGCCGCTGGCGGCGTCAGCCCGAGTCTTTCCCGGGCGAAAAGGTCACGCCGATCTGGCCCATTCCCGGACCACACGCGATTGCGGCGATCTCAAGCGGGTGGGATTGGCTGGTTCTGGGACTGAGCGACTGAGGTGAGGAGTGCATAATCCGACTATTGCTCGGTTTGAGCATAAATCAAATTCGCTCAGCGTCTTAACGGTGTGGTCGAGGTCAAAGATTGGCAGGCCGATGCTTTTGGCGGGCAAACATGAGAGCTTGTCCAGGCCGGGCCAGGACCTGGCTGATGCTGTCGACCTGATCGTCAGTCGCGGCTTGCGGAAACGCAGCCATCTCGGCCAGCAGAACGTCGAGGTATGGCGCCGCCTTGGGCAGGGCGACCTTCTGGTCGTAGATCCACAGAAGGGCCTTGGTAAAGCGTTCGAGTTTTTTGCTGATCGAGAGCTCCGACAACTCGTGCGCCGCGTAGAGGTGGCGATAGCCGGCCCCGCGAAGCTCCTGGTAGACGCCGATCCCCATGCCAAGCCCGTCAATGACGATCAGGTCGGGCTTGTCCAACTTATCCTGGGCCTTGATGGCCGCGCGCACATCGGGCAATTCCATCTTGATGCGGATCAGGCCGATCAGGTAGAAGACGTCGCCGAGGTCGGGTTCGCGCGCCACAACCCATTTGGTGCAGACCGTGGGATCGCCGCCAACCGTAGCGCCGAGATCCCAGCTGTGGATCGTCAGTTCAAAGGCAGGCGGTTTGTCGTAGCGGCGGATCCGGCCGATGTCGCAGATGCCTGACCCGCCCAGCTGGGGCCGTTGCTGGTACTGCCCAGCAAACACGTAGGGGGCGATCTCGGCTTTGAGCTGCGCCAGCTCGGCTTCGCTCATCCGGTTGGGATTGAGCAGTACGCCGGGCTGGCGCACGAAGATCAGCTTGTCCTTGTAAGTGAACTTTTCCGGCTTCTCGGCCACCAGCGGCAGCTTGAGAACGAAGTAGCCGCCGGTGGCCTCCAGCGTGCCCGACAGGTCATCGGGCGCGATCCGGTGCATGACGAGGATCAGAACGCCCTTCGAGGGATCGTTGAAGCGGGTCAGTACCGAGGACTGCACCCAATCCCGCAGCTTCTGCTTCATCAGTTCGGAGGTGGCCTCGTCGGGCTGAAGCGGGTCATCGATGATGATCTCGTCGGCGCCGAACCCGGTGATGTCGCTGCCCACCGCCGTCGCGTAGCGATAGCCGCCCTGTGTCGTGACCAAATGGTCGGTCGACTTCTTCTCCAGAACGGTGTTGGGGAAAATGGCGCGGTAGATCGGCGAGAGCATCAAGGTGCGGGTCTGGCCCGACAGCTTGTGGGCGAGATCGTCGCCGTAGCTGATGCAGATGAACTTGGCGCTGGGGTCCATGCCGATGCGCCAGGCCACGTAGAGGATCGAGACCAGCAGCGACTTCATGAAGCGGGGCGGCATATTGATGATCACCCGCCGGCGTCGACCTGTCGCGCAGCCTTTCAGGACCACGCCGACGAGATCCATGTAGTCGGCATAGACGAGCTTTTGCCCCGGGTGCAGCACCGGAAAGACGAGTTCGACAAAGACCCAGAAGCTCAGCCGGGCCAGCGCGATCAGGTCCTGCTCAGGAAAGTCGGGGCTCACGTTCGCTTGTGGAGGCGCAGACATCGGCTCACTCCTCGTCCTGAATGATGCGATCAAGCTGCAGTTGGATGCGTCGCAGTCCGGCCCGATCAGGCTTTTCGATCGGCAGGCCTGTCGGCCCCGCATCGGTCGATCCGATCGCGTCGATCGTGGCCAGCACCTTCAGCAACAGTTCCAGCGATCTGGGCTGGCCCTTGATGCTGTCATGGGTCAGGCGCTGGACAACCAGTTCCAGCTTGGTGGGCTGGCGGGTGCGGCCGTCCTCGGTAATTTTGACGCGCTTTGCCAACTCGTGGCGCAGGACCGTGGTCAAGTTCCTGGAGCCTTTGGGCCGCCCCGAGGGGTTGCCGGACTGGCCTGGCTTGAACTGGGTCGCCGTCGGAGGACGCCGGGACGCCTTGCCCTTAGGATCATCGGCCATCGCAGCCTCCTTCCCCCTCAGTCGGTCCGTTCTGCCGGTCATCGGCCCTGTCGTCCTCCTCGTGCCGCCGGGCGGCGATCTCATCAAAGCTGGCCTCATCGCCGGCAAGAGTTGCGCGACCGCCCGTAGCGGCTTGCCAGCGTCGGATGATCAGGTCGCAGTAGTGAGGGTCGATCTCCATGAGCCGGGCACAGCGGCCGACGCGCTCGGCCGCAATTAAGGTCGTGCCGCTCCCGCCAAACGGGTCGAGGATGATGCCGCCGCGCTTCGAACAGTCGCGGATCGCATCACTGACAAGCGCAACCGGCTTCACCGTCGGGTGACCTCCCTCGGGTGCATTGACGCCGCGCCGCTGGCCAACGACAGACGGATAGCGCCAGACATTGCTGCGATGCCGACCCCGCGCCCCGAGGCCGAAATTGTTGACGTGCTTGGCCGTGCCGGCCTTCAGCACGAAGACGAACTCGTGCTGGCTGCGGTAGAAGCTGCCCATGCCGGCATTGGGTTTCACCCACACGCAGACATTCTTCAGCGCGAGGCGCGCTGCATCACTCGCCGCCAGCAAAGAGCTCGCGTGCCGCCAGTCCATGCAGACATGCAGGATGGCGCCATCAGCCACGACCTCCCCCGCCAGCCTCAAGGCGCGCGTGAGGAATTCGATGAATTCCGGCTCCGATAGTTCGCCGGAGGCCATCGCGAACTCACGAAAGCCGGCGACCGAGGTGACGTTGCGGGCAATCGGGACGTTGTAGGGTGGATCGGCAAAGACCTGGGCGACGGTCTCCCCGTTCAACAGCCTCGCGTAGCATTGCTCATCTAACGCATCGCCGCACAGCAGGCGGTGCGGGCCGAGCTGCCAGAGGTCGCTGGGCTTTGAGATCGCCGGCGCTTCCACGAGAAGATCCGGCACGACATCATCGGGATCGTCGGAATAATCGTGACCCTTGGCCGATCCGCCTCCGCCGCCGGTTCCAGTCAAGCGGTCGACGTCAACGCTGTCGAACCCCGTGACCTCGAAGTCGAACCCCAGATCGAGATGGGGTGCGGAGAGTTCGAGGAGTTCCAGTCCCACAATTTCGTCGTCCCAGCATGACAGTTCCGCCAGACGGTTGTCGGCCAGGGCGAAGGCCCGTTTTTGGTCGTCCGTGAGGTGCCGGAATCGAACGCAGGGCACCTCAGTCATGCCGCTGGCTCTCGCAGCTTCGAGGCGGCCATGTCCGGCCAAAACCATTCCCTGTTCGTCGACCACGAGCACGCCGATGAATCCGAACGCTGCGACACTGCTCGTCAGTTGGCGGATCTGCTGGGTGGAGTGGCGTCGCGCGTTGCGCGGATTGACGCGCAGCATTTTGATTGGGATGTGCTCGATCACCTGCGGACCGAGGGCCGCCCGCAAGTCCTGGTTGACGGCATCGACGATGGCCCGATTATTGGCCTCCGTCGCGCGCGGGGTCTTGCGAACTGGCTTCGATTTTGGAAATTCCCCGCGACGCGTCGCCCTGGTCAGCCGACCCAGTGGTTTGGACGGGGCCGCCCTTTGGCTATTGTGATCGGCTTTGCCGCCGTTGCGGACAACAACGTGCCGGTTCTGAGGCGGGGCATCTTCGCGATCTCTGTCGGTCATACTACCCTGTTCCTTCGTTGCCACCAGGACGCACGGACGCGTACACGCTGACGGCGAAAATGCCGTCCGTGTCTCGCCAGCGGCCTGGTGAGGTTGCAAAGGGTGACGACCGAGTTGTTCCAGCCTTTCCCGAACGGGCAAGACTGACTGGCTCGATCGCGAAACCTGCGGGTCACGCGTCACCTGTGCCACGAAGAATTCGCGCTTCAGCGGAGCCGTTGCAAGCGGGTGGTTGGATTTTGGCACATGGCGCGTACCGCATAAATTTTCCTATTTGGGTATGGCGCGCCGGCTGTACCAAACACAGAGATTTGACTTGACAGTCGGATGAAGCGATTCGGCTGGCGCCATCCTGGTGTCTCGGTCACCGCAATTTCGCCCCGTTCGATCAACAATTCGGAACGAATTTTCAAAAGAAAAGCAGGCCTACCAGACGGGCCTCAAGTTTGACCGGAATGCGGGGAGGGAAGAGCGCAAGCCAATCTCATCCGCGCATCATAGTTGGGGAAAGTTATGACAACCGCGCCGGTGCAGGATCAGCCTGAGTGGCGGGCGACACACGCTTTTGGCGCGCTTCATCCGGGAAAGAACAGGTGTGAGGCAGAAGCGGTCGGGGACATCGTTGACCGCAACCTTGCAATGTGATGCTCCGAAACTGGCCTGTTCGGACACAGCGTCAGCCTGTTAACGCCAGTATTCGTCCTGTTCGCTCCCCTGCTCATGCCGACCGCAAGTGTGAAAACGGCGAGCTTAACGATCTGATATTGAGCATCAATTCGACACGACCCGCGACCCTTCGGCAGCCCTTTTGCGCCGCTTTCCCTGTATTTGCCCCTGTTACCAGGGGCGAAAGTGGTAGAGACGGGTTCGTGTCGGACTCCGTCCACCGCCAGTTAAATTCGCTAATGCATTGATATCACGTCTAAATGCATACGCTTACATAAGCTGGCCCTAACAGCGGCCCTCACAGTTTCGCTCGTCCGACAATAGCTGATTCAATTCTTCTCCCCATCGCACTCGTGCCCCACGTCAGCAGTGCACCCGCCCCCGGGGAAGAGGGCGATGAAAACCTTCTTTGGGGCGAGCTCTGCATCAGTTCTCAAAAGAAAAAGGATGATGGGGGCTGAATGTGATCAACTGGCGGCATTCGTCGGCACTCTGAATGCGATCAAAGCGCTCACCAAAGCTGTTGGCGAGCTCCCAGACGGGCACTTCGAACTGAACTGCCTGTATGCGGATCCACTTAGCAAGAAGGGTTTCGGGTTCCTGGGTCATGCATTCAAACTGGACGCCTCGGGCGAATTGCACACTAGTCCCAGTGAATCTGCGATTCAGAACCTCCTCGACCGTGGCCTCAAATGGCCAGACAATTTCGGTTCAGGGTCGAACATCAAGGTGATCCAAAAGCTTGCGGCTGAGTGGGTCTATACTGAGGCTTGGAAAATCGCATTTTCCGAGTGCGACGACGCCGTTGAGTACGCGAAAATGGCGCGCCAGGAACTCATGTCCGTTTCGAAGGCTTTCGGTATCGACAAACAAAGTAGCGTTCAGAAGGCCAAGTCGATGCGAGCTAACGTCGATTTCAGGAATTTCTCGTAAAGCTTTACACGACTGGCAGCCGCGAGAAGTCTGGCGGAGGGAAGGCGGAGCCAGACGGCTGATCACCGCTGTGTCCGTCATCATTGGGAAATCAAAGAATTACGACCAGAGGCCCGTAGGCTCGTGTGGCCCATTTGTGCACCAGTGGCAAGGATACCTGTCGGGGACGGCTAGCTCTAACACAGCTCAATTGGGGACCGCAGGATCTGGGCGTGTGTATCGTAACCCGTTGCGTGCCAGAAGCACTGTCAGGACCAGGTGCAGCACCGTGGCCGGCCAGAGGAGTACGCCGGTCGCCGCGCCGGAGAGACCGAGATAAGCGAGAAACACCGTCACGCCCGCGCTGTAGCCTAGCATGCCCAGAAGCGGCGGACCCGGCCAACACGCGATCCCATCTCGCCCTGTATGATCTTCACCAGGTAGCCGAGGCTGTCCCCGGTCAGCACCGGATCTTGCAGTTCGACGACGATTTGCGTGAGCTTGCCCTCGTCGAGAAGGGAGATGTCGGCATTTGGCGGATCGGATTTGAAGCTGTCCTTGCCCTCACTCCAGAATGGAATGAAGGACGTCGTTTTCATGTTGCCGGCGATACGTTCCGGGCGGTCGGTGAAGTACAGCGTCACCGGGCTGACGCCCGTCAAGGTCAGCCGGCTGGTCGCTTTATCGAAGACCAGTCCCTTCGCGCTCTGCACGAACAGGAAGTCGGCCTTCTCAGCGGTTTGGGCGGTCGCCGATCGAAGCGATGTGAATGCTGAAACAACGAAAGCGGAAGCGGCGAAGAAACCGCGTCTCGAAGGCCCTTGCGATGCAATGCTCACAGTATTGCTCCACAGTTCAGTGAAGACGAACATTCTGCAGACCGCAGGTTAGCGCACTTGTGAATCCGCTGCTTACCTCCAGGGGACAAGAACCAGAGATTCTGTTGCCGTCACGGAAGATTCATCGGGCGGGGGCCGGATCACATTGAGTGCAGATTACAAAGCGTGATCGGGCCAGACGGTCTCGTCAATTGAAGCGACCGACATTGACGGTCTTGCTTTCACGACAACTAAAGCTCTGTAATGTCAGCAAAGTTGAATGACGACATGCGTTCTTGCAAAGCTTAGGCTAACGCGCCTTTAGGTACGCTGCTTACCTTCAAGGGACACTGCGGATGGATTCGGCTCCCTTCACCCCAGGCTTTCAGCGGGCCGGGCCTATCGCCCAGATGAATAGCCTTCTCCGGGAGTTCGGTGTTGCACCCGCGGACGTAGCGAGCGGAACGGGCATCGACCTTGAAGCTCTGACACCCGACAGCCGCATTCCATTCGGAGCCGTCCTGAAGCTCTTGGAGCAGGCGGTCGAATTAACTGGGTGTCCTCATTTCGGCCTGCTGCTCGGTTCACGCTATGACGTTGCAGCCCATGGTCTGATCACGCGTTTCGCAGCCCAGGCAGAGACATTGCGACAGGCGCTGCTCGCCTTCGTCAATTTGCAGCCTGGATATTCGAGTGGCGCGACGGTCTACCTGAGCCGCCTGCGGCCCGATTTCCTGTTCGGCTATGGCATCTATGACCGCTCATCGCTTGGCAGTGCCCAGCTCTATGATTGCGTCCTCGCTTTCGGGTGCAACTTCGTCCGTGAATTGACCCTGGGAGAAATTAGCCCGCTCGAGATTCTCTTCTGTCACCGCGAACCGGAAATTCTGGCTCCGTACTGGGAGGTGATGAAGGTGCCAATGCGGTTCAATCAGACCCAATCAGGCCTCCTTATTGCCAGCGCTGACATCGATCACACCTTGCCAACTTCGCGTAAGAGCGAGCGGGGCAAGGATGTGGTGGAGCTTCGTGCATTGCGGTCGTCCGAAGCTTCGGCAGGTGGCAGGCTGCGGCATTTGATCAGGCCGCAGCTCCTCGCGGGCGACGCCTCAATGAGCGGGGCTTCCAAGGCGCTTGGTCAGATCCCGCGAACTCTGCGTCGGCACCTTGCCGCCGAAGGACTCACATTCGAGCTCATTCGCGATGATGTCCGCCACGTCCTCGCATGCGAACTCCTCGCGCTCACCGATCTCCCCATCGGAGAAATCGGTGCGTCCCTGGCCTTTTCAAACCCGCCTGCCTTCGTGCGCGCCTTTCGGCGTTGGAGCGGAAAAACTCCCTCAGACTGGAGGACCAGCCTGGGCCAATCAGGCGATGCAGCACGTCCGATGCCTCGGATATGACCTCATTTCCACATTCATGCCGCGGCGCTAAGATTCAGCACGCAGGGCGCGAGCTGGCTTGACATGGCTCAAGCGCCGCGACCGACCTCCACGGTTCCGACCACGATGGATAAGTCGCCGTCAGGCAGCCGTCGTAGCAGGTGAGGATGCCCTTTCCGTCCTAACGGGGCGATGACTTCCCGGCCCATGTTATCCTGGTGCCGCCGGGAAGATTTCCGCTTCACGCCCAGATTGTTAGATCCGCATCTCGCGCGGCCGGTTGACGTCGAGAGGCGTCTTGGTCGCGTTGATCAGACGCTCGGGAGCATGGTCGGTGGCGAGGTTTTCCTGCTCGCAATGTGCAAGACGGACCTGGTGACCGATCCACCCTCGCCGCATCCAGCTTGCCACCCCATCAGTGAATTTGCCGGGGGAGCATTCGAAAGGGTCTAACTCGCGGCCCTATTCCGGCGAGGTGACTAAACCCTCCGGAAGGGAGCTGCTGAGGAGTTACTTGAGATCGTCATATCTACTTGACGTGGTGACCCAGTCGGCGTCCTCGTTTGCTTCCACTTCATTGGGAGGTCCGAGTGACGGTTGTTGCCGCCTATCCGTATCGTCACGGACAACGCGTCCGCGAGGTCGCGATCAATGAAAAGGTGGATCACCGTGTCCAAACGATGGTCGACGGCCTGCGCGAGGTCCTGACATCGGTGTTCGAGTTCAGCAACCTTCTGGGCAGCAACGCACCGGGGCGATTACCCGCCAGCTCGCCGCATGGGCGGCTATCCTGGCGGTTCCGACCGCCATCGCGGGCATTTACGGTATGAACTTCGAAAACATGCCCGAACTTAAGGCCGAGTACGGCTACTTCGCCGTGCTGGGCGTCATCGCGCTCATCTGCACTGCGCTCTACATCCAGTTCAAGCGCGTGCGGTGGTTGTAAGTAACCGTTGTCAATGCGCGGTGAGGCTTTTCAAAGGGGCCTGATTCACGGTGGCAATGGGTCACGTCTGCCCATGCGACGACGAGCGCGCCGCAAGAAACGATTGGCCCGGATCGGCCGAGCGCTTTCTCCGTTTGCGCGCCGCCCGGCTAGCGCCTACGGCCCATACTGTTGGCGCCGCTGCTGCTCGCCGATGAGGCAGTTCGAGAATCCCCTTCCCTGCGCACGCCACGTCAATGGGTGAGGGATGCGGTCGTCGGCGATTTCCCGGATGATCTTGGTTCGGGTCGCCTCCGCGATCTGATTGCGGTCGCGGATGGGAACGAGGAACGCGCCGGGGCCGCCGATCACGCAGTCCTCGAAATAATGATCGAGGTCCGGCATGTCGCCGAATCCGGTCGGCCGCTTCAGCATGAACGGCAGCCCGTTGATGACGATGCCAAGATCCAGTGCATCGTCGCGGGCGGCCGTCACCGTCCGCCCGGTGTTGTTCGGCCCGTCGCCTGAGATGTCGATGACCTGGCGCAGCGCGCTCACGCCGCTGGTGGCCGCTCCTGATCCATCTCTCTTGACAAGCGAACCGCATTCACGTGACAGAGCCGTATCGGCGACTGTTCTGCGAGAGTTCGGGATGAACCTGTGCGAATGGCTGATGCGAACGGCATTGCGCTCGCCAGAGGCGCCGGCGCTCTTTCGCGGCACGCATTTGCTGGCCAGCTATTCAGAATTCGCCGAACGCGTGTTGGGGCTGGCTGAGGCTCTTCATAGCCGGTTAGGCGTACGTCCGGGTGACCGAGTTGCCCTCTTCCTGGCCAACCGCGCAGAGTATCTCGAGTTGCTATACGCGACATGGGCTGTTGGCGCCGTCGTGGTTCCGATCAATCACAAACTGCATCCCAACGAGGCTGCCTGGATCATCGAAGACGCGGAGGTCAAGGTCGTTTTCATCGACGATGAAGCGGCCGCGCTGCCATCGATCCTGGCTCGCCCTTCACGCGAGGTCCCTGCGATCTCGGTGGACAGCCCTGAATTTCGTAGGCTCTATGAATTTGGGGTGTTCTCGGAGCCCGTGCCGCGGGGCCGGGATGATCTCGCCTGGCTCTTCTACACATCCGGGACCACAGGAAAACCAAAGGGCGTGATGTTGTCTCATGGCAACCTGCACGCCATGACGTTCTCCTACTTCGCCGACGTGGATGAAGTCTGGCCGCGCGACGCAGCGCTGTATGCCGCGCCCATGTCTCACGGAGCGGGGCTTTATAATTTCATGCACGTATTGCGTGGCGCGCGGCACGTTGTCCCGGAGTTCCAGGGCTTCGACCCGGCCGAAATCCTCGAACTCGGAGCGGCGCTGGAAGGTGTCTCGATGTTCGCGGCGCCGACCATGGTGCGGCGCTTGGTCAACCATGCAAAAAGCATCGGGAGCAATGGCGCTGGACTTCGGACGATCGTTTACGGCGGCGGACCTATGTACCTGGCGGATATCGAGGATGCCGTGTCGGTGATGGGCCCGCGCTTCGTCCAGATCTATGGCCAAGGCGAAAGCCCCATGACCATCACGGCCTTGCAGCGTGACCTGATCGCCGACCGGGCGCATCCGCGTTGGCTGGAACGGCTAGGATCCGTCGGGACGGCGCAATCCTGCGTTGAGGTCAGGGTTGTCGATGAGGAAGGGCGGCCCCTGGCGCATGGAGAGAGTGGGGAGATCGTGGTGCGAGGGGCTCCCGTGATGCTGGGCTATTGGCGGAATCCCGACGCGACAGACAGAACACTCCGTAACGGCTGGCTCTGGACGGGAGATGTCGGTGCCTTGGACCATGAGGGCTTCCTCACGCTCAAGGACAGGTCAAAGGACGTGATCATCTCAGGCGGCTCGAACATCTATCCGCGCGAAGTGGAAGAGGTGCTGCTCACCCACCCTCAGGTGCTGGAGGTCTCGGTGATCGGCCGAGCTGATCCCGAATGGGGCGAAGTTGTTGTGGCCTACTTCGTCGGCGAGGCGACGCCGGACGAACTCAATAAGCTTTGCCTTGAGCGGATTGCCCGCTTCAAGAGACCAAAGGATTACGTGCAGGTCCAGTCGTTGCCCAAGAACAACTATGGCAAGGTCGTGAAGACCGAGCTTCGAGCAATTGACGCTTGTAAAGGCGTTGAAGGGACCTGAGCGATCGCGAAGGGGACAGATCCGATGGCGGGACGGCTCGCGGGGAAGACAGCTCTGGTAATGGGGGCCGGGTCGAGCGGACCGGGTTGGGGCAACGGCAAGGCGACAGCCGTGCTGTTTGCGCGGGAGGGGGCGCGCGTGCTGTGCGTCGACGTCAATGAGGCGGCGGCCCGCGAGACGGTCGCTGTCATCCAGAGCGAGGGCGGCGAAGCGGAGGCTTGCCAGGCCGATGTCTCAAACGGGGCAGACGTCGAGCGCGTCGTATCATTCTGCGTGGAGCGGTTCGGGCGAATTGACGTGCTCGACAACAATGTCGGCATCGTTCAGGTCGGAGGCGTCGTCGAGCTGTCAGAGGAGATGTGGGATCGCGTTTTCTCCATCAACCTGAAAAGTTGCTTCCTTGCGATGAAGCATGTGATCCCGGTCATGCAGCGGCAGGGCGGCGGCTCGATCATCAACATTTCATCCATAGCTTCGATCCGGTATACGGGCGTCCCTTACTCGACCTACTATGCGACGAAGGCCGCAATGAACCACCTGACGCGCACGACCGCGGTGGAATACGCGTCAAGGAAGATCCGGGTGAATGCCATTCTGCCAGGCCTCATGAAGACGCCGATGGTCGAGCAATCGGCCGGTCTCGCCAGCAGCTACGCCAGCGGAGATATCGAGGCGATGTGGCGGGCCCGGGAGGCCCAGGTCCCGATGGGTCACATGGGAGACGCCTGGGACGTTGCGAACGCGGCGCTCTATCTTGCGTCCGACGACGCGCGGTACGTCACCGGCATCGAGCTTGTTGTCGATGGAGGGATCACGCTCAAGATGTCTTAAGCGTCGATGGTCGCAAATGGCGATGGGGTGTCTTGAAAGCCAGGCCGCGTTCGGCAAAGAGGCCTTCGAAATCGCGGTGCATGAGCGTGAAGCGCAGATAGAGCCAGACAGCGCGTCAGACGATGTTAGTCAGGAACCGGTGGCGGGCGTTGCAGATGTGTATCATGCCCGACGCTATCGTCGCTGTCGGCGGCCGTCAGTCACCGTGACAATGCCCACGCCTTTGCTCATGGAGGGCGGCAAGGGCTCAGGCCCTCGTGCGGTGCAGATCCAGGTCCGGCCGGATCCTCTGGCGAAGTGAGGTCTACCGCGTGGCAACCGCTTCTTTGATGCCGACCATGATGATCCGGTTAGTGCTGCTCTGGTGGATCAGGAGGTCGCCGTCGCGGGTTGGCCGCATATGGCGGATAATCCCCACATAAACGCTTCCTGAAGGCATCGGCCAACTCTGGAAATGCTCCGTGCGGGGGTCAAAGCGCACGAGCATGTCGGGTCGCATGCCTGTCTCGTTGAACCAGACAGCGCCGTCCACGACGGCAATGGCGTATGGATGCGAGCGCGGCCCACTGGGTGACGGCCCATCCTTGATCTCTCCGGTCTTGGGGTCATAGCGGCCAAGGCGCCCCTGGGACGAGTTGACGTACCAGATGATCCCGTCCTGCGCGATGTCGAGGCGCCGCACGGTCGTCCCAGGTGTCGGCAACTTGACCTCTGTGATGTCCATGGTGATCGGTTCGATTCTCACAAGGCAATTGCTGCCGTTGCACGCCACCCAAGGCACGCCGTCAGCATCAATCTTGATGCCGTAGGGCCGCGCGTTCGGTGTCTTCATCGTGATGAGCTTGATCTCGCCCGTGGTCGGGTTCAGCCGCCCCACTATGTTGCTGATCTAAAGAAAGTTCGCCCGCGCGAAAACGAGGGGCCGGTGGTGTGACTGGATTCATCGTTCCGGTCCTGGTTAAAGGGAGCCTGACGGACAGACGCGTTTTGATGTCTGGATCGGGCTGGGAATGCTGACGCCAGGGACCGGGCCCTGGCGTTAGCGGGTCATCGGCCCGGACGCCACATCGCGAATATCTCCGGGAAGTCGGGGCTCTCGACCACACCGATGGTCTCGAAGCCGAAGCGCCGGTAGAGCGGCACGCTGCGCCGGCTCGTTGCTTCGAGATAGGCTGGCAGGCCATCGCGGTCGACCCGTGCCAGCCCGTGGGCGAGAAGTGCTGCACCGATGCCTCGGCCCTGCGCCGCTGTCCGGACGCCTATGAAGGGCAGGTACCAGTGCGGTCCGTGCGGGTGCAGCGCTGCCTGAACTTCAAGCCCCGCAAGAAGCGCGGCCTTGCGGTCCTGGGGCAGCGTCGCCTCCAGATGCGCCATCAGGGGACCGTGGTCGATTTCGGTGCCCGGCGCCAACCAAAGCGCAGCTCCTGCAGCGTCGGTGGTCTGGTCGGCCTGCGCCGGTCCGCCGAAGAGCTCGACGAAGCGCGGGAAATCGCGGCGAAACGCGACGGAATCCGGCCAGAACGCCCGGCATGCCGGATCGCTCTCGAAAGCCTCGGTAATGGTTGCGATCGCGTCGGCGCTCCCGGCCGGCTCCGCAGTCAAGATGAGGGTCTCCAGTGATGCCAACATCATGGTCTCTCTCCTCAAGCGGCCAGCAACTGGCTTGCGCGGCGCTGGAACAGTTGGCTGAGTGGGCTGTCATGGCGCCGCTCGGCGCGCTCGGCGGCGAGCGCGGTGGCAAGGGAGGCGTTCCCGGCGCGCAATGCCGCCTCCATCAGAGTGAGGTCGATCACGTCGCGCTGTGCGTGGCTGCCGCCGAATCGGGCGGCGATTGCGCGGATCGGGCGAAGGAGCTCCACGGCCTTGCGGTAGTCGCCCTCGCCGAAGGCGATCACCGCGCGGCACGCTGGGTGGCCCACGTCGGCGGTGAAGCCGGCGTTGTCGTTCCCTCGCGCCATGGCGTCCGTTTGCGCGTCCAGCACCGCCTGCGCCGCGGCGTGACGTCCGGCGCCGGTGAAGGCCATGACCGCATGGAAGTCGTTGAAGGCGTAGAGCCCCGCACCCGCAATCGGCGCCCAGTTCATCGCGACGACCTGCCAGCGCTCGCCCACATCCACGCCACGCAGGTGCAGCCGCCAGAGCAGCGCCGAGGCGTCCACCATGTTCGAGCACGACGCCCGACCTCGCGCCGTAGATCTGGTTGTCGAAGAGCGCGAGCACGGCGGGGATGTCGCCCGCTTCCAAATGGTAGAGTGCGAGGTGCCACCAGTTGTGGACCTGAAAGAAGCTGTCGCCTGCCCAGCCGTCGTTGCCGCGCATCCAGGCGATGCCGTCATCTGTGCGATTCTGCATCTCGAGCACATGCGCCACCGCGTGCTGCGACCAGCCATCCGTCGGTTCCAGCTCAACCCCCCGACGTCCGGCGGCCTCGGCACGGGCATAGTCGCCTGTCTCCTCCAGCCCGAAGGCGTGCATGCCGAGGATCGAGTGATAGCCGGGCATCGATGCGTCCCAGTGGGGGAGCGCTCGAGCGATGCGGTCGCGCAGCATACGGGAATGGCCGGTGAAGAAGTCGATCTGGTGCCCCGCCAGAAGCCCCAGGGCATCTCGCGGGGTCTCGATCGTCACATCTTCCATCACACGGCCGGCAACGTGCCAGCGCCCCTCGGCCAGATGGCGGATCGCCGCGAGGTGCCCCTTTTCACGCATGGTCGCGGGCAGCCGTTCGGCGGACTCCAGCGCGTCGCGCGCCACTGGCAGCCCGCCGGGCTCGGTTCCCAGAAGATGCAGCCAGGCCCTGAGGGCGTGGGCCATCACGAAATCCGGCGCCTCGGCAAGCGCTGCGTCGACCTCGGCCACCGGGTCTCCCCGATAGCATTGCAGCAGCCTGACAGCGGCATCGAAACGGATGGCGGCGGCAGGGTTCGCCCCGCTCATCGCAAGTCCCAGGGCATCGGTGTTTCGTGTCATGTGGGTCCTCCATCCCTTGCGCGGCGTCACCGAACTCCGGTCGGCGCCTTCCGACCAGCAAGGCGTGAGGCCGCACCTCACGACGTGAGGAGAGCCACCTCACGGTCTCGAAGCGATGCATCTTCCGTCGGACGGGGCGGAGAGCTAGAATTCCTCGGATGTTCGGGGCGCATTGGATGGATGGCGACATCGACCTTACCCTCGGATTGCCCACCGTCGCCGTTCTTCCATTTTCGGCGATCGGGGCCGTTGACGAGGTCGCGCTGATCGCCCATGGGCTGACTGAGGACGTGTGCGGCGAGCTGACCCGCTTCCGCAGCCTGCGCGTTATAGCGCCGGCATCGTCGGCTCACATGGCCGCTGCGACCGATGCTGAGATCGGCGCACGGTTCGGCGCGACCCATGTCCTGCGTGGGCGTCTGCGCGCATCCGCGGACGGCGGCCGCACGTTGACGGCTGACCTGTCGGCGGCGGCATCGCAGGAGCAACTCTGGAGTGAACGCTATCCTCTGCCGGAGGGCGACCCGGCCGAGGTCGGCGACGCAATCATCGCGCGGATCGCCGCAACCCTGAGCGCCCGGATCGAGGAAGCGGGGTTGTCCGATGCGCGGCGCAGGCCTGCGGACGACCTCGGCGCCTGGCAACTTACTCTTCGCGGTCTGATCCTGCTGCGCGACGGAACGCGAGAAGCCAACGATGCCGCGCAAGCACTTTTCGAACGGGCGCTCTCGCGCGACCCGCTGTATGCCCGTGCCCATGCGGGGCTGTCGCTCTGCTGGTTCAACCAGTGGAACTGTCAGTTCTGGGACCGGTTTGAGGAAGCCAGCCGCTATGCCTACCAACATGCCCGGCGGGCGCTTGAGCTCGACGACAGAGATGCCATGTCGCACCTCGTCATCGCGCAGGTCGCACTGTTCCACAAGTCATGGGAGCAGGCCGCCTGGTACGTCGACCGCGCGCTTGCGCTCTGCCCGAACGATGCCGAGTTGCTGGTCCATGCTGCCCTATTGCAGATTTTCCTCGGAAACCCCGGGCAGGCGGCAGGCAATGTCGACCGCGCCATGCATCTCAACCCCTATCACCCCAGTTCCTACTTCGGGATAGCGGCGATTGCCGCGATCTTTGAGGGCAACCCGGCGAAAGGTCTCGACCTATGGGAGCGGTGCGACGGCTTTCCCATGATTGACGGTCCCGCCCTTGCTGCTGCGGCCTATGCGCATTGCGGGCGCCTCGAAAGTGCCGTGAAGGAATATGCTCGCTTCGTCGATGGCTATCGCGACAAGATTGCGTTCGGCCAGGATTTTACGCCAGCAGCCCCGCTCGAGTGGCTGTTCGAGGTGAACCCGTTCCGCAGACCGGAGGATTTGGCCTTCCTGCGCGATGGGTTCGCACGCATTGGAATCGCCAGCGGCTCTGCCGTCGCGGCGACGACATCGAGAATCCCGTCACCACGGCCAGATGTCTCGCTACAGCATGATGGCGATGGGTGGTCGGCCGACTTCGATGGAGTGCGGATAGTCCTGCCCAATCTCAAGGGTCTGCACGATATCCGCCGCCTGATGGAGCGGCCGGGCGAGGAGATACACTGCCTCGACCTTGATGAGCGCATCGTTGCGGTTCCGGGCGAGGCCATACTCGACGAAAAGGCCCGATCCGCGCTGAAGACCCGGCTGCGCGACCTACAGGAAGACCTTGCAGAGGCCGAGAACGGCCACGACATCGGTCGCGCGGAGCGGCTCCGCGACGAGATGGACCGGATCCTCGGGACATTGTCTGCTGCGCTTGGCCTCGGAGGCCGGCGACGCAGGCTCGGCGACAGCGCGGAGAAGGCGCGCACGGCGGTGACTTGGCGCATCCGCCATGCGATCCGGCGCATACAGGTCGCTCACCCGAGCCTCGGTCAGTACTTGTCGCTCCGCGTGGAAACCGGGACCTTCTGCCGCTTTCGCGACGGCTAGATGGCGGAACGAGGGCACTGTCAAGTTAATCAGCCCGCGTGCATGGTCATGTGCAACTCTATCGCCTGGTCGGCGGCCGTCAGCGTTGCCGTGACAGCGTCTCGGGTAGACCTGCCAAAAATTCTAAGATAGACGGCGTTGACCTTGCTATCACAATCCGCTTGGGCAGCGACGTCTCCGGGCCGAGCCAAGCGGCGCGAGGCAGCGGGCGGGCTGGAGACTGGCAATGGATCTGCGTCCATGGCTGCACGACGCTTTCGAGATCGGTCGCCACCCACTGCGACCAAACGGCCGAAGTATTAGCCAAGACGGCTCGCTGGTTCGGGAGGATCTTAGCTTCCTGAATGCGGCAGGCGAAGCTGTTCCCGGCATCTTGTTGCGCCCTTCGCACGCTGAAGTCCCCAGTCCCGCAATCCTGTACATTCACGCGCACGGCGGTCGTTACGCTATAGGCTCGTCCGAATTGACGGATGGACGGCCCGCGCTGCAATCGCCGCTCGGCCCAGTGCTCGCCAGTTTGGGTTATCGTGGTGCTGTCAATCGATCTGCCCTGCTTCGGTGCCCGCGCCACCGTATCCGAGAGCGCCGCTGCAAAGGCCCGGCTGTGGTATGGACAAAGCCTCGCCGGTCAGATGCTCGGCGAACTGTCTTCCGCAGTCGACTGGATCACCTCGAGAGACGACGTCGACCCTTGTCGCATTGGGGTCTTCGGGCTGTCGATGGGAGCGACATTCGCCATCTGGCTCGCTGCCGTCGACCAGCGACTCGGCTTCGTCGCCCACGAATGTTGCTATGCGGACTTCGCGACGCTCGTGGAGACTGGAGCACATGACCGGCACGGGATCTATCTTGTCGTTCCCGGCCTGCTGGAACGGACCACGACGGGCGCGATCGCCGGCCTTGTTGCTCCACGTCCGCAGCTTGTCATGGTTGGTGACGAGGATCCGCTGACGCCGCCTGCCGCCGTAGATCGCGCGCTCGCCGACACGCGGGCCGCCTATGCGTCGGTTGGCGCGTCGCGGGCCCTTGTCCTGCACCGCGAGCCCGCAAGCGGGCACGTCGAGACGCCCGCCATGCGCGAGAGGCTGCTGGCGTTCCTTACCGAGCGGAAGTCCAGCCTAGTTTCCGGCCACGCGGCGCCCGTCCTTATTGAAGGCGTGGGTCTGTCGTCGCTCAAAAGCCAGCGCGATAATGTCGCCGGCCGCCAGCGGATCCTGACCAGCGAGGACGGCGAGGATCCGCTGCCCCTCGGCGGTCTTTCCGTGCACGACCGTTTCGGCGCCCAGCGCCTCGACGAGTTGGACTGTGACGGGAAGGCCCTACGTCCGGATCGACGCGGCGCAGGTGGTGCGGGCGCACGCCCAGCGTCACCGTGTCGCCTGGCGCTAGTGCCCCGTCTGCGGCATCGACCAGTACCACCCTCCCGTCGAACGCCGTGACCTCGACGCCGCCGTCGACCGACCCGCGCACGACGCCCGGAATGAAGTTCATGTTCGGCGCGCCGATGAAGCCCGCCACGAAGACGTTAGCGGGAGCGTTGAACAGGGCCAGCGGCGTGTCGACCTGCTCGATCCGCCCGGCCCGCAGCACGACGATCCGGTCGGCCAGCGTCATCGCCTCGACCTGGTCGTGCGTGACATAGATCATCGTGGTGCCGAGCCGCTGGTGCAGGGCGGCGAGTTCGGCCCGCATGCTGACGCGCAGTTCGGCGTCGAGGTTGGATAGCGGCTCGTCCAGCAGGAAGGCCGTAGGGTTGCGCACGATGGCGCGGCCGATGGCCACGCGCTGCCGCTGCCCGCCCGACAACTGGCCGGGGCGACGGTCGAGCAGGCCGGCGATCTCCAGCATGCGCGAGGCCTCGGCGATGCGCTTGTCGATCTCCGGGCGCGGCAGATGGGCGTTCTCGAGGCCGAACGCCATGTTCTGGCGCACCGACATGTGCGGGTAGAGGGCGTAGGACTGGAACACCATGGCCAGGCCGCGGTCGGCCGCCGGACACGGCGGTGACGTCACGGCCGTCGATGGCGATGGCCCCGCCCGTCGGGCCGGTCCAGCCCGGCGATGAGGCGCAGCAGGGTGGACTTGCCGCAGCCCGACGGGCCGACGAAGACCACCAGCTCGCCTTTGCCGATGTCGAGGTCGATGCCCTCCAGCACCTTGACGGCGCCGAAGTTCTTGCTGATTCCCGACAGCGTGATCTGACCCATGGCGTCCTACTTCAGGCCCGAGCCGGCGATGCCGGTGGTGATGAAACGCTGGAGAAAGACGAACACGAGAACCACCGGGATCATGGTGACGACGGTCATCGCCAGGATGTAGTGCCACTGCACGTTGAGCTCGCCGGCATAGGTGTTGAGCCCGACCTGCAGCGTGTAGACCTCCTTGCGCGACAGCACGATCAGCGGCCACAGGAAGTCGTTCCAGCGCCAGACGACCGAGAAGATCGCCAGCACGGCCAGCGCGGGCGCGGTGAGCGGCAGGATGATGCGCCAGTAGATCTGCCACTCCGACGCCTTGTCCATGCGCGCGGCGTCGAGCAATTCGTCCGGGATGGTGAGCATGTATTGGCGCAGCATGAACACGCCCGTGGGCGTGGCCACCGTGGGCAGGATCACGCCCCACAGCGAGTTGAACAGCCCGACGGTGCTGATGATCGAATAGAGCGGCACCAGGATCACCGACAGCGGCACCATCAGCGTCGCCAGGATCAGCAGCATCACCGCCGAGCGCCCGCGGAACTGGTACTTCGACAGAGCGAAGGCGGCCATCGAGTTGGTGACGAGGGTGATCAGCGTGGCGACGACGGTCACGAAGACCGAGTTCTGACAGATATCGCAGGAAGTCGAAATGGACGAAAGGCTCGGTGTAGTTGCCCGGTCGCCAGCCCGATCTCGCGCGCGGGCGTGCGGTTCTGGATGTTGACGCGGATGATCTCGCCCGGTTTCGCCGGGTCCACCATCTGCGCGACGATGCCGATGCGGCGGATCTCGGCCAGCTCCCGCGTCTCGCCGGTCTCCATCTTCACGACGAACAGCGGCAGCGGCTTGTCGTGCCCGGGCACGACCGCCGTGCGCGAGACGTAGGGCAGCAGCGTGGGCGGAAACTCGGCGAGCTGCGCAGGCGACTTGAACGACGAGCCGACGAGCCAGAGCGCCGGCCCGAACATCAGAACGAGCCCGCCCACCAGCCAGATCCAGGTGAAGACATCCGTCCAGTGCCATCCTCGCCCGCCGCGGCGGCGCAGCAGGAACTGTCCCGACCGTCCCGGTCATTGCCGCTTCCCCTTTGCTTCGTTGCGCCGCGCGACGGCGAGCTGGACCAGCGTAAGCACGACCAGCACGCCGCCCATCAGGATCGAGGCTGCCGAGGCGAGGCCGGGGTTCTTCAGCAGCGACGCGAAGCCGACCTCGTAGATGTATTGCGTGAGGAACAGCGTGCTCGTTCCCGGCCCGCCGCCGGTGAGCACGAATACCTCGTCGAAGATCTGCACGGCGCGGATGAGCGCGAGCACGATGACGACCAGCAGATTGGGCATCAGCAGCGGCAGGGTGATGCGCCAGAACACCCGGCCCGGCTTCGTGCCGTCCATCTCCGCGGCCTCGTAGAGATCCTTCGGGATGGCCTGGAGGCCGGCCAGCACGATCAGGGCGAAGAAGCCCACATGCGCCCAGATCGACACGCCGATGGCGGCGGCGAACGCCCAGAAGCGGTCCGTCAGCCACACTGCGGCGTGAGGCCGACCTGGATACAGCGCGGCGTTGAGAAGCCCGTCGCGCTGCAGGATCCAGCGCCAGATGAGCCCGACGACGACCGGCGACAGCAGCACGGGAAAGAAGAACACCGCCCGCCAGAAGCTGCGGCCGCGAATCTCGCGGTTGAGGATCAGCGCGGTGATCGACGGCGACGACCGTCATCAGCGCCACCTGGAAGACGACGAAGACCGCGGTGTTGCGCACCGCGATCCAGAACTGGTCCTCCACGCAGGTCTTCGTATCGGTGTAGTCCGTGCAGCTCAGCAGCCGCTCGTATTGCGCCGCGCCGACGAAATTGCGGTCGGGCAGGAACAGCGCCGTGCCGCCCGTCATCGAATAGGCGATGTTGATGACGAGCGGGAACAGCACGAACACGCCGAAGATCAGCATGTTCGGCGCCAGGAACAACGCCGCCATGCCGTTCGTGCCGGTAGCGTTCTGCCACGCCCGCAGCGGCCGGTCGACCAGCGCCGCCGCCCATGCGAACGGAGCGGCGAGCACGCCCGCCGCCCTGCCCAGTACCCCTGCCATGCGCGTCAGCTCCCGCGACGCGGCGCGGTCACTTCGCCTGCGCGACCTGGTCGGCGATGTCCTTGTCCATGCGGGCAAAGGCCTCGTCGAGCTTCAGTTCGCCGGCCATGACCTGGCTGATGCGGGTCACCAGCGCGCCGTAGTAGGGCGTCGCCCACTTCCAGGCCGGCAGCGCGGCGGCCGCGGGCATGATGTCGGCCGTCGCCGCAACGTACTTCTGCAGCGCCGCCTTGACCGCCGGATTGTTCGACTTGAAGTCGAGATTGCCCTTGGCGATCAGGCCCTTGTGGGCCGGCAGGAACAGCGTGCGCTCCGTGAACTCCTTCACGATGTCCTCGCGGGCCAGGAAGTCCATGACCCGGCCGACATCCTTGGGGTTCTTGGTGTACTTGATGGCGACCAGCGCCGCGCCGCCGGCGAGGCCCGAACAGCCCTTGGTGCCGCACGGCGTGCCGGTGGCGACCCAGTCGAACGAATTGCCGATCTTGGTCTCGAGGTTGGCGATCTGCCAGCTCCCCGAATAATAGTAGGCGATCTGGGCGTTGATGAAGTCCTCGGCGGCGGCGCGATAGGTGGAGCCCGCGGCCGAAACCCAGACCTCCTTCATGTGCTTGCCTTCGGCCGTCCACTTCACGAGCTTCTCGGTGAAGGCCTTCACTCCGGCATCGACGGGCGCGGGGCTGCCGTCCGGCTTGATGTAGTTGGCGCCGTAGGAGACGTTCGGCCCGGAAATGCGGTGGCCCGAGCGGTCGATGGCGAAGGCCGCCGGCAGCTTCTGGCTGGCCTGCACCTTGGCCGCGGCGTCGACCCATTCGTCCCAGGTCGCCTTGGGACCCGGCAGCGGCACGCCGGCCTGCTCGAACAGTGTCTTGTTCGCAAAGCCGCCGGTGAGCGTGATCTGGGTCATGAACCCGGTGATCGCCTTCGAGCCGTCCGGCCGCATCCAGTCGAACTCGTTGCCGAAATTGGCTTGCCAGTATGCCGGGTCCTTGATGTAGGGCGTCAGGTCCAGCCAGTGCTGGGCGATGGTCTTGAGGTTGGTCACCCGCGCGATGTCGGGCCCCTGCCCGGCTTCGAGCTGGATCGGCAGCTGCTCCTGGACGACCTTGTAGGCCACGTTGTCGAGGATCACGTTGACGTCGGGGTTCTCCTTCATGAAGCGGCCGACGAGGTCCTTGATGACCTCGCCCTCGACGCCGTCGGAATACCACATCAGGCGCACGTCGCCAGCCGATGCGGCTGTGCTCGAAAATAGGCCCACCGCTAGGGCGGCCAAAACTGACTTCACCATCTTCATGAGACTTCCTCCCCTTATTTGCCCGGCCGGCGGCACGAACCGCCGCATCGTCTCGCTTTCTTGGACGTCTGCGACGCGCCCTCAGGCGCCGCGCCGCAATGGACGGTCAGACAGAGTGCGACGTTCGCCTGTCACGGTCCAGTCCGCCGGGTCAAGACGACGTTCCTCGGCCTCGACAGCGCCATGGCTTGCGAAGCGTACCGGCCCGTAGTCTGGATCGTCGACGATCAGATCACCTTCCGGCGTCTGCGAAAAGTCGAGCGCCGCAAAGGAGCGGCCGAAACTGGTCGAGATCGCCGTGCGTCCGTAGTCGAACCCAGCCGCACGATCCAGCGGGACTGCAACCCTGGATGGACGAGTTCGGTGCCCGCGCTCGGTCCCTGCGCGGGTGACGACGAGGTCGCAACCTCCCTTCAGCAGCAACAATCCCTCTCCGCTCTGCGCCAAGGCGAGCGATCCCGTCGACCCGCCAGTCGTCGAAGGCGAAGGTCGGAAACCATGCGTGGGAGAAGGGGGGCTGGCCTTCGTGTCCCTCGAAGACAAGAATCGCGAGATCACGGTACTGGTGAACGCGCGGCACCGTCGCGCAGCCCCCCCAGTAGGACGGCCGGCCGAATCCGCCCTGCACGAGTTCGCCCGGCTGGTTGATCCACACCTGCGCGTCCGGGTTGCGGCCGATCCGAAGGTGCAGGACCGTCTCCTGGTAGCCCCACTCCCCGGCGCGGTAACCGACGACGCTGCCCATAGCATGGTCGGCGGTCTTGTAGTGGTAAAGCCGGGCGAAGTGGTTCTCGCCCTGCACGAACACCCATTCGCGCGCCTCTCCCGGCGGGACGGCAACGAGATCCGCAAGCCGATCGGGCACGACAAGTCCGTGATCGCGCAGGGCAAGCGCGACGAGCGGCAGGCAGTGGAAGCGACGGCCGTAGCTGCCCGTCCCCCAAACAAGGCGCGCCACAGCGCACAGCTCTAGCGCGCGCGACGGGATCAGCGAATGTTCATAGGAGCGGCCCTGCGCGGCGGTGAGCACGCCATGGTGGGCCGAGGACGCGACGATTTCGAGGAGGCGGACGACCGCCCGCCCCGCCCGCTCCGCGATGTCGCGATCCGGCGCGAGCGCGAACAGTGCGGCCAGTCCCTTGAGATCGATCGGGAAATATGGCGCCGAGTTGAACTCGGCCATTTCCCAGCGCTCGAAATGATCGAGCCAAACGCGCAGGCGGCGGGCACCCGTCGCCGACTGCTCCGCGCCGCTTCGCCCCGAGCGGACGAAAACAGCGTCGGGCAGCATGTGCCCGGCCAGATAGGCGGCCGTGTGGAACAGCAGCGCGTGGTTCTCGGAGAAGTACCACTGCACGTCGTCGCCAGGCTCGTCCATCCAGTAGCGGTAGCCGAGCACGGCGGCATCAATGCCGCGCGGCAAGGCCGGCGGACAGCAGTCCGGCATAGCGCAAGCGGCACCACAGGAGCGGAACGAGGATGAAGTCGGCGCAATCGTGGCAATCCTCGATGGGGCCTAGACCAGCTGCGAGCATCGCCTCCGTGTCTTCGCCACCCTGCCCGATGGCCAGCCGCGCGAGGGCGCAGACGCTATCGGGCTCCGCACGTCGCGGCGACGTGTGCAAGCGCCTCGGCGATGCGGTCGGCGAGCGCGGCGGGGGCCGGCCCCTGCCGCGCGGCATGTGCAATCTCTACGCCGAGCCCGCGCGAAGCACGGATCCCCTCGACCGCCAGCGTGACAGTGAAGTGGCGGAAATCGGCCGGCAGGTCGTCCGCCGACCCCACGATGAGCCGTGTCTCGCCGGCGCGGAGCCGTAGTCGCCTGGCACTGCGGTCGGCAGAGATGAAATCCCCCGACACCGCGATCTCGACGTCGGCATCGATGGGCAGTGGCTCGTCGATCACAAGCACCGGCGTGCCCCCGTCATACGAGGGCCGATCGAAGTGGATGGAGCCCAGCGCAGCCTCGACCGCATCAGTCACTGACGCTTCCGCCGAACCGCCAACGAGGATGGCCGCCGGCGGCCCATCGAGATAGTCGAGTTGGATGAAGTAGCGAGCATCCCGCTCGGCCAAATCATCGAACCAGACCTGGATCTCGGTCACTCCGCCGGCAAGGTCGACGTCAAACACCGCTTCGGCCTCGAGATTGCGGCTGTATGGCGCCAGCCAGCCGACCTCGCGCCCATCGACAAAGAGCACGGCTCCGCCGCATGTGCGCAGGCGAAATCGCGCTGGCCCGGCAGCGGCGGCCAGCAGCCGCGTCCGCGCCCAGGTGCCCAGCACCGTCGGCCGGAACCAGAAGCCGGACAGGTCGAGCCGCGGTGATCCATAAGGAAAATGGATGCGCTGGGGCTCGAAGGCTCCGGACGCGAGCGGCCGCACGCCTCTTCGAGAGGCCGCGAAATGGGTGCGACATGGATATTCGTGCGGGACGAAATTCTTGTGCCGTGTAACAAAGAAGAGCGGATCCATCGCGCCGGACAATGGCTCGGCGGGACCGTCATAGCGCGTCTCAAGCGTCGCCCCCACCTCCCACCAGCCGATGGGTGAGCCGGTGGTGAGCGTCCTGCGGGTTGCCTCGCTTGCCTCGACTGACATGGGCCTCTGATTTGGATACGTCAGCATAGCATGACTGAAGAGATCATCACCGGCCAGCGCCAAAAGATATTCGCCTACTCATCGAGTGCCCCAACCGCAGTTCCTCCATTATCGCCGCGTGAAGCCGCGAGGCATTGATCGCCTGCGCGTGGATGTAGTGCTGCTCGAGGATGGCTTCGGTTGACAGCTTTGCAACGTACCAAGTTGGCGGCTTTATCGCAGTCGATCTCTTGGCCGTCGGCTGGCCGCCGGCATGACCCTGGGTGTCGAGGAACTTGAGAAGCTGATCCCCTACCAGCGCAGCATGAACCGCCCGAACGCCGCGCCGAACGCCGCGACGGCGACGATGCCCAGCGTGTACCAGAGCGCCAGGAACGGGATCGCCGCCTCGGGACAATGGAAGGCATAGATCCACGCGCCGAACCCGCCGGACACGACCCCGGCCGCGAGCCCGGCCATGGTGAGATTGGTCGGCGCGAGCTGGCGCATCGCCCAGACGCAGCCGGTCAGCACTGGCCACGAGAGGAGCAGGATCAGCGCCGGGCATTTCGTCGCTGTACTGCCCATGACCAGCGGAATGCGCTCGCCGGGTGGCGCCTCGGCAAATTGCAGGACGCCGAGCAGGGCGACGAGAGCGAACACCACCGCGACGGAGATCCAGGCCCGCTCGGCTCGTCCTGCGGGCCGGGCGAGTCGCCACGCCGCCGCCGCGCCGGCGAGACCGAGCACCAGCGTATAGACGAACTTGATCCAGTACCCGCTCGTCCCGATCGCGACGGCGAGGTCGTGCCGCGGTCCCAGCAGGACGAGCATCATCATCGCGGATACGAGCATGCCCGCACCGATGCCCACGGCGAGAGGCCTCGCGGCGTCGGCAGCCGAAACTGGCTGTAGATCGGCTGCAAGCCTATCAATTAGGTCATTCGTCGCGGGCACTGTCGTCCTTTCCCCCAAACCTGAGCGCGAGCGCCTTCAGCCCGCGGTGGATGGAAACCTTCACTGCGGCTTCGGACATTCCCGTCCGCGCTGCTGTATTCGCGACAGATTCTCCGTCGATTTTGACGGCACGAACCAGCGCGACCTGTTGGGCGGGCAAGGTGTCGAGCATACGCCCGACATCGCGTCGCGCCATGGCGGGTTCGGCGTCGTCAGGTCCTGCCAGGAAGTCCGCCTCATCGTCCAGGGGCACGCTGGCGCGAACCCGCCTGCTGCGGAAATGGTCGATCAGCTTGTAGCGCGCGATCGCGTGCGCCCACACCGTCACCGGGCGTTCGCTGTCGTAGGTCGCGCGTCTCGTATGGATCGCCATCAACGTGTCTTGAACCAGGTCTTCCGCATCCGCCAACCGGTCTCCGCCGAGCCGCCGTAGAAAGTAGCGCCGCAGCAACGTCGTGAGTTCGGCCAGGAGCGACCGATAGCTCGCGGCGTCGCCCGCCAGCGCGGCGCGCATCAACAGGCTCAGTCGGGGCTCGATGCCATCCACGCCGTCATTGACCCTAGTTCGGACGATCCACCCGGAAAGTTACATCGCGCGCCCTGTTTAAAGCGAGCGTCGTGAACGACCACCGGGGACCGACGCCATGTACGCGGACGCGATCACGAAGGCGTGACGGCTGTAACCATTCCGGACCTCGCCCGAACTGATGGGCAGTGACCCCGCCAAGCGTGGCGGCGGCACCGGCTCCCAGGGAGCCGCTTCGATCCAAGGAAGGATTCGTCATGTCTCTGCTTCGCAACCTCGCTCTGCCCTTCGTCGCGCTGTCCCTCTCGTTCGGCGCTGCCCACGCGCAGGATGCCATGAAGAAGGCCGATCCCATGAAAACGGACACCATGAAGGTGGATGCCATGAAGACCGATGGCATGAAGGCCGATCCGATGAAGGCAAGCGCAATGAAGAAGACCGACACGATGAAGGCGGGTTCGACCACCAAGATGGACACCATGAAGACCGACGCCATGAAGACCGATCCGATGGCGCCGAAGAAGCCCTGATCCGGGCGGGCTGCCTCGCCGAAACAGACCACGTGACCGCTCCCCCGCTGGTCGCCCCTGAACCGACGGGCCGGGGCTCACGAGCCCCGGCCCCCAAGGACCAGAGGACATGCCAATGACCGTTCGTGCTGCAATCCCCGATACGGCGGACCTGGGCTCATCGTCCGCTCCGTCCAGAACCGTTCTCGTCCGCCGCCATTCCGCGATCGTTCGGGTCACGCACTGGCTGAACGTGCTGTGCCTGACTGTGCTGCTGCTCAGCGGGCTTCAAATCTTCAACGCCCATCCCGCCCTGTACTGGGGTCACTACGGTGCGGATAACGACCACGCCGCGATCGAGATCAGCGCCGTCGAAGCGGATGGCGGGCTTCGCGGAGTCACCCGGATCGGCGGCCTGTCCGTGCCCACCACCGGCGTGCTTGGCGCTTCGGCCGGGCCGTCCGGCGAACTTGCGGCGCGCGCCTTCCCGGGCTGGCTGACCTTGCCGAGCTATCAGGATCTCTCCGCTGGACGGCGCTGGCATTTCTTCTTCGCCTGGGCCTTCGTGCTCAACGGCCTCACCTATCTCGCCTACGGCATCGCGGCCGGCCATTTCCGCCGGGACCTCGTTCCGTCCCGGGACCAGCTCACGCCGCGGCATCTCCTCCACGAGATCACGGATCACGCCAGGCTGCGTTTTCCCAAGGGAGAAGAGGCGCGACGCTATAACGCCCTCCAGAAGCTCGCCTATCTCGGCGTCATCGTCGTGCTGCTGCCCGGCATGGTCGCGACCGGGCTCACCATGTCGCCCGGCTTCGACGCGATCGCGCCCTGGCTGGTCGATATCTTCGGGGGGCGGCAGTCCGCCCGCACCATTCACTTCATCTGCGCATCGCTGCTGGTGGGCTTCGTCATCGTCCACCTCGCCATGGTCGTGCTGTCGGGCCTCTGGAACAATCTGCGTTCCATGGTCACCGGCCGATATGCCATCCGCACCGGGGAGACTCACTCATGACGATGCTCATGGACCGCCGCCGGCTGCTGGCCGGCCTGACGATCGGCGGAACCTCACTGGCCCTGGGCGGCTGCGACCGTCTTGCCGGAAGCGACAGCGTTCAAAGCGTGCTCAGGATGGCCGAGCGCCTGACCATGGGCGCGCAACGGACGCTCCTGTCCGACAAGGCGCTGGCGCGCGAGTTCACCGAGGCCGACCTCTCACCCGTCTTCAAGGCCAATGGCACGGAAATGCCCGACAGCGAGGCCTATGCTGCGCTCATGGAGTCGGACTTCGCCGACTATCGGCTCGTGATCGACGGTCTCGTCGCCAAGCCGTTGACGCTCTCGCTCACCGAGTTGAAGGCGCTCCCGTCGCGAACCCAGATCACCCGGCACGACTGCGTCGAAGGCTGGAGCGCGATCGGCAAGTGGACCGGCGTGCCGCTTGGCCTGCTGCTGCAGGCGGCTGGCCTCTCGCCCCGTGCCCGCTATGCCCTGTTCCACTGCGCCGACGAATACGAGCAGGCGGCCGACGGCAACGGCCAATACTACGAGAGCATCGACCTCGTCGACGCCTTCCATCCCCAGACGCTCCTGGCCTACAGCCTGAACGGCGAGGCGCTGCCGGTCGCCCATGGCGCGCCCCTGCGGCTGCGGGTCGAGCGGCAGCTTGGATACAAGCAGGCGAAGTATGTGATGCGCATCGAAGTGGTCGAAAGCTTTGCCAGCTTTGGCCGCGGCCGCGGCGGCTTCTGGCCGGATCGCGGCTATGAGTGGTACGCGGGAATTTGAAACGCCAAGCCGGATGGAGCCAGTGCCCTCAGGCCCTGGAACGCAGGACGCACCTTAGGCTCGAAACCTCCCCTGAAGGCCCGACCTTCTGAGCGCGCAGCCCCACCTCCAACTGGAGAGGCGCATTCGTGACCTCGCTGCGACGCCTCAGCGTATTTCCGTCTTCCGACGAGCCGCGTTGTCGACGTTGGCAAGTAGGCCGTGATTTGACAGCGATGTTTCCTGGCGCTGACAAAACCCCGGGTCGGCCATAGCATCAACGCTGGTGGAGTCCGCTCTCAAGTGGCGCCTGAATGGCAGCGACTGGTCCAGAGCTGACGTCCGGGGCGTCCGCTTTCCGGCAATACAATTGACGCAGCAGCGGCGTGCCCGGAGCTGACCCTGAGCGGACGCGAGGTCGGCAAATTGCAGATCCCATCAAGAAAACTTCCAGCGCCACGTCGTCCGTCAAGGAGTTCCGCCTCGACTGGGCTGTCCGGGCTCCCCGAGGCGAGCGGAAGCCAGGCTGACGGGACCTCGCCACCGGCCCCAACCCGTAGGCTCCAATCTGGATCTTCATGACGTTCGTGCAGGAGTCGCATGACGCGATACCTCCTGCAGCAGGACCTCAACCGCCTCTTCCGGCGTCGCCAAAGCTTTGATCTCAGCGGCGATGCGGCCCGCTCCCGCCCGGTCCAATCCGCCGTTTTGCAGGGAGAGACGGGTGAAGCAGTAACATTTAGAGCCGCCGGCCTAATTGCCGGCGGCACCTCTATCTCTGCGATTGTCAACTCTGACTGCGCTCAGAGCCATGCCGAGGCATCAGATCTCGCTAGTCTTGGTGTGCCTCACTGCCTTTTTTTGCCGCTTCCCAGTCGTCCTTGCCGGAGATGTGCGCGCGCCGTCCACTACCGATCGGGCGAACGACAGCAGGTTTTCCAGCGCCCGGATTTGACCGTGCAGAGCGTCGAGCTCGGCTTTCGCCGCCCGCGTTCCCGGGATCGACGCGAGCGCCTCCACTCGGCTGCGTTTGCCGCCTAGACCCTTCACTGCTTTAACCCCGCGCGCGGCTTCCTTGCGGGTTTTGTTCGCGTCCTTGTAGGCCTTGCGCAAAGCCTCGAAGGTTGTGATGTCGTCGGCCATCCAATCAACTCCCATGATCGGCAAATTCGGTCAGTTGAAGGCGGTCGCGGCACCTGCGTGACACCGAACTGCTGCGCTCTGGAGTATCTCGACAAAGCGTTCCGCTCCAATCTCTGGAGATCCGATGTTTTCGATGATTTCGTCGGAGGGTTCGTCGGGCGCAATCGATGTCGCACGCGCTAGCCGGTCGGATACGACGTCGTCGCGCGTCCGGCTGGCAAGACGCTGCGCCAGGAGGTGAAGAGGCGCGGTGACGGTGATGCAGACAACGTGCTTGAACCGTGACCGGGCCTCCCTGACGACCTTGCGAGACACATTGGCCACCACCGTGCGCCCGGCCTCGATCTCACTCTCCAACTGGCAGGGAAGACCATAGTGCAGGCCGTGCGCTTCCCAGGACAGGCAGAAGGCGCCTCTGGCGGCGGCTTCACAGAACGCTTCGGTCGTAAGCGTGTCGTGCTGCTCCCACACCCCGGAAGGCCGGGTCACGGTCCTGCGAGCGAATACAAAACTTGGTTTGTCGGCCAGCCGGGAACGAGCGATCGCGATCAGCGTGTCCTTTCCAGCGCCGCTCGGGCCGACGACGAGCACGAGCACACCTGGCCCGACCCGAACGGTGGACGTTCCGGTGGTTTCGACCTCAGACAACGCGCCGCCCCTGGCGCCAGACGGCGCGCACGGCCGGCACATCCCCTTCGCTGACACAAGCGATGTCGGCGCGAAGGCCCACCTCGAGCCGACCCCGGTCGGCAAGTCCAGCGGCGCGGGCCGGGTTGTCCGTCACCGTGGCCATGGCGTGGCTCAGGTTGATGGCTGGCACGCGGCGAGGAAGGTCGAAGGCGGCGTGCAGCAGGCTGGCGGGCACGTAGTCCGACGAGAAGATGTCGAGCGTGCCGTCGCGCGCCAGAGTCCTCGGCGGCGACGTTGCCGGAATGCGAGCCGCCGCGCACGAGGTTGGGCGCGCCCATCAGCACGCCGATGCCGGCCTCGTGCGAGCGCGTGCGGCGGCTCGACCGTGGTCGGGAACTCGGCGATCGACGACCCCGTCGGCGATCGATTCCTCGCACATGCTCGAGCGTCGTGTCGTCGTGGCTCGCCAGCGCGATGCCATTGCTCGCGCCAGCTCGACCAAGCCCGCCGGTTCGGCGTGCGAGCGAAACGCGTGCTCGCGGTGTCGGCGCTCGACGAGTTCCTGCAAGCTCAGCCTCGGTGAGACTGGTCTTGCCGCGGTAGTAGACGAGGAACTTCTCGACGTCGCGGAACTGGCGCTGCCCGGGCGTGTGGTCCATCAGCGACATCAGGTGGACCGGGCGCTTGGCCATGAACGCCTTCGTCACCTCGATCACATCGGCGGTGCAGATTTCGCAGCGCAGATGGGTGAGGTGCTCGGCGCGCAGCAGATCCTTGGCTTGCGCCTCATCGATCGCTTCGGCGAGGATCTCCAGGCTGCCGGTTACCGCGTCACGGCGGTCCTCCAGGCCCGCGCGCAGTGAATCGAACACCGTGGTGATGCCGGAGGCGGCGATCTGCGCGTCGTAGGCGAGGACGGCCGAGAGCGGCCGGCCAGTGCACCGCCGGGCGCGGCGTGTAGTGCTGTTCGAGATGGTCGGTGTGCAGCTCGACCAGGCCGGGTGATCAGCGTGTCGCCGCCGGCGTCGAGGCCCTTCTCGGGCGCCGCGCCCTCGCCGAACTCGGCGATCAGGCCGTCGGCCACCGCGATCCAGCCGTTCTCGACCACCCTGTCGCGCAGCACGAGGCGGGCGTTTTGCGATCACGGAGTTGCGGTGGCATCCATCGTCGGCCCTCAGGCTGCGGCCGCAAAGCGGGTGACGTCGACGATCCGGGTCGGCGACGCGGTCGCGCACGTCCTCGTCGTGGAAGATGCCGAGCGATCGCGACGCCCGCTCGCTTCTTCTCGTGGATCAGTTCGACCACGGCGGCGCGGTTGGCGGCGTCGAGCGAGGCGGTCGGCTCGTCGAGCAGCAGGACGTCGTGATCGGCGACGAAGCCGCGGGCGATGTTGACGCGCTGCTGCTCGCCGCCGGAGAAGGTCGCGGGCGGCAGCGACCAGAGCCGCTCGGGCACGTTGAGCCGCATCAGCAGCGTCGCGGCGCGGTCGCTCTGCGCGATCTTCGCGGTCACGCCCATAGGTCGAGGGCAGCCTGGGCGACGACGTCGAGCGCCGAGACGCGCGGGATGACGCGCAGGAACTGGCTGACATAGCCGAGCCGGCGTGCGGCGCAGCCGAAGGACCTGCCGCGGCTCGGCCGTGGCGACATCGACCATCTCGCCGCCATCGCGGACCAGCACGGCCCCTCGTCGCAGCGGTAGTTGCCGTAGATCATCTTCAGGATGCGACGACTTGCCGGCGCCGGACGGGCCGCCGAGCACCACGCATTCGCCGGGCGCGACGGCGAAGGAGACGCCGCGCACGACGGGCAGCGGGATGCCGCCCTGCAGATGCATGGTGAAGGTCTTGCCGACGCCATCGAGCACGAGGGCTGACGCGGGGGAGGCTTGCGCGGACTGGCTCATGTCAGACCTGCAGGATCGAGGAGACGAGAAGCTGCGTGTAGGGCTCGCGCGGATCGTCGAGCACCTGGTCGGTGAGGCCGGTCTCGATCACGCGGCCCTGGCGCATCACCATCATCCGGTGCGAGAGCAGCCGCGCCACGGCGAGATCGTGGGTCACGATGACCACCGCGAGGCCGAGATCGGCGACGAGCCCGCGCAGCAGATCGAGCAGGCGCGCCTGCACCGAGACGTCGAGGCCGCCGGTCGGCTCGTCCATGAAGACGAGCCGCGGGCGCGTGACGAGGTTGCGGGCGATCTGCAGGCGCTGGCGCATGCCGCCGGAGAAGGCGCGCGGCGCGTCGTCGATGCGGTCGGCATCGATCTCGACGCGCTCCAGCCAGTCGAGCGCGGTGCTCGCGGATGCGGCCGTAGTGGCGCTCGCCGACCGCCATCAGCCGCTCGCCGACATTGGCGCCGGCCGAGACGGCCATGCGCAGCCCCTGCGCGGGGTCCTGGTGGACGAAGCCCCAGTCGGTGCGCATCAGGAAGCGCCGCTCGGCCTCGGTCAGGCTCGAGGACGTCGCGCATCACGCCGTCGCGCATGCGGTAGGAATGCGGCCGGCGGTCGGCGCGAGCTGCGGCCGGAGAGCAGCGCGAGCAGCGTCGACTTGCCCGAGCCGGACTCGCCGACGACGGCCAGCACCTCGCCCGGCTAGAGATCGAAGCCGACGTCGCGGCAGCCGACGCGGCGCGCCGTAGAGCTTGCTGAGGCCTTGAACGGTCAGCAGCGGAGCGTCGGCGAGCTGTCGTCGCGGCGTCAGTCGTTGCAGCGCTCATGTCTTCGCCTTTGCACGGGAGGCGACATGTCGCCGCGATGGCCCTCGGCCGCGGCGCGTCTCGCAATGGTCGGTGTCGGAGCAGACGAACATCCGCCCGCCGCGGTCGTCGAGGACGACCTCGTCGAGATAGACGCCCTCGGCGCCGCACAGCGCGCAGGGCTTGTCGAAGCGGTTCACCTCGAACGGATGGTCCTCGAAATCGAGCGACACCACCTCGGTGTAGGGCGGGATGGCATAGATGCGCTTCTCGCGGCCGGCGCCGAACAGCTGCAGCGCCGGCGACATGTGCATCTTGGGATTGTCGAACTTCGGCGTCGGCGAGGGGTCCATCAGGTAGCGGCCGTCGACCTTCACCGGATAGGCGTAGGTGGTCGCGATGTGGCCGTGGCGGGCGATGTCCTCGTAGAGCTTCACGTGCATGAGCCCGTATTCCTCGAGCGCGTGCATGGTGCGCGTCTCGGTCTCGCGCGGCTCGAGGAAGCGCAGCGGCTCGGGGATCGGCACCTGGTAGACGAGGATCTGGCCCTCGCTGCAGCGGCGCCTCGGGGATGCGGTGGCGCGTCTGGATGATGGTCGCCTCGCGCGGTCGCGGTCGTCGTGGCGACGCCGGCCGTCTTGGCGAAGAACTTGCGGATCGAGACGGCGTTGGTGGTGTCGTCCGAGCCCTGGTCGATGACCTTGAGCACGTCGTCCGCGCCGATGATCGGCGGCCGTCACCTGCACGCCGCCGGTGCCCCAGCCATAGGGCATCGGCATCTCGCGGGAGGCGAACGGCACCTGGTAGCCGGGGATGGCGATCGCCTTCAGGATCGCGCGGCGGATCATCCGCTTCGTCTGCTCGTCCAGATAGGCGAAGTTGTAGCCGGTGGCTGCGTGCGGCGTTCATTCCGCGGCCTCCCGCGGCTCTCGGTCGACTTCGGCCGTCGCGGCGCGCGCGCGCGTGCTCGGCGCGCAGCTGGCGGATCAGGCCGAGCTCGGCCTGGAAGTCGACGTAGTGCGGCAGCTTCAGGTGCTCGACGAAGCCGGTCGCCTGGACGTTGTCGGAGTGCGACAGCACGAATTCCTCGTCCTGCGCCGGCGCGACGACGTCCTCGCCGAATTCGCGCGGTGCGCAGCGCGCGGTCGACCAGCGCCATCGACATGGCCTTGCGCTCGGACTGGCCGAAGACGAGGCCGTAGCCGCGCGTGAACTGCGGCGGCGCCTCGGCGCGAGCCCTTGAACTGGTTCACCATCTCGCATTCGGTGACCGCGATGCGGCCGAGCGGCACGGCGAAGCCGAGCTCCTCGGCGAACGAACTCCACCTCGACCTCGCCGAAGCGGATCTCGCCGACGAAGGGATGCGTGCGGCCATAGCCGCGCTGCGTCGAATAGCCGAGCGCCAGCAGGAAGCCCTCGTCGCCGCGGGCCAGGTTCTGCAGGCGCAGGTCGCGGTCGGCGGGAAAGGCCAGCGGCTCGCGCGTGAGGTCGCCGACCGGCGCGTCCTCCGGCGGCGCGCGGGTTGCGCTCGATCAGGCCCTCGCCGTCGAGCAGCGCGGTGACGTGCGGCGCGTCGACGCGGTCGGCGTCCGCCTCGGCGCGGGCTCCGGCGCGGCGCGCTCTCGCCGGCGAGGCCGAAGTCGATCAGGCGGTGCGTGTAGTCGAAGGTCGGGCCGAGCACCTGGCCGCCGGGCAGGTCCTTGTAGGTCGCCGAGATGCGGCGGCGGATGTGCATGGCGTCGGTGTCCAGCGGCTCGGAATAGCCGAAGCGCGGCAGCGTGGTGCGGAAGGCGCGGACGAGGAAGATCGCCTCGATCAGGTCGCCGCGCGCCTGCTTGATGGCGAGCGCGGCGAGGTCGCGGATCGTAGAGCGAGCCCTCCGCCATGACGCGGTCGACGGCGAGCGCCAGCTGCTCGCGGATCTGGTCGGCGCCGATTCCGGCACGGCAGGGTCGCCGCGCCGCTCGTGGGCGAGCAGCGCGTGGGCGTTGTCGATGGCCTTCTCGCCACCCTTGACGGCGACATACATGGCGCGGCTCCTCAGGCCTCGACGATGGTGGAGCGCGGCAGCGCCGCGAGGCGGTCGCCGCACGACGAAGACGAGGTCGACGCCGCGCGGGAAAGAGCGCGTGGTTTGCGGCGAGCCGGTCGCGGCATGTCGGCGGGCAGCGGACCGGCGCGGAAGCGGCGCCTCGCCGGCGATGCCGGGGCCGGTCAGCCGCCAGCCGGTCGCCTCGTCGAAGCTGCTCGACCGCGACGACCAGCGTGGTCGAGCGGTCGGGATAGTCGAGCGTGCCGTGCGCGAAGGCCGTCGAACGGCGGGCAGGTCGCGCGCCGCGCGGCAAGAAGGCGAAGTGCGCCGTGCCTGCGATCGGCCATGACGGGCGCGCCGGTGTGGAAGCGCAGGAACGCGGCGACCGCGGCGTCGGCCGCGAGCGTCGGGTCGAGCCAGACGGGCGTCTCGAAGTCGCACAGCGCCAGCGCGATGCGCGGCGGCGGCGGGCATCGAGCGCCGGCGGGCGCATCGGCACGGACGTCGATGCGCGCGGACCGTGCCGGGCCGGGCCATCGCCATCATCACGCTGCGGAAGACGGCCTGCGACGTCGTGGACCGGGCGTCGGCGAAGCCGGGCTTGCAGGGCTGCGCGTACATGGTCAGTCCTCCCCGCGCACGAGGGTGAAGAAATCGACGCGCGTCGCGGCGGTCCGGGCGTCGGCGCGCGCGCCGCTCGGCGGCGAGCCGCGCTCGCGACGGGCGCGCAGAAGGCGGTCTCGATCGAGGCCGTGCGTCGCCGCGCTGCGCAGGCGCGTCGAGCACCGCGGCGAGGCGCGCCTTGGCGGCGTCGCGGCCGAGCACGTAGGCGATGCCGACCTCGCCGGTCTCGAGCCGCACGGCGGCGCGGGTCACCGTCGCCTCGCCGAGATTGAAGGGCGCGCCGTCGCCGCCGATGCGGCCGCGCAGCATCACGAGCCCGATCTCGGGCGGGCGCAGTTCGACGATAGGCGGGACGGCCGAGCGGCCGCGAGCGCGGCTGCGAGCTCGGCCGCGGTGGCGCCGGCCGCGAGGGCCATGACCGCGCCTGGCGCTGCGCGCGAGCGCCGGCTGTCGCTGCGGAGCGTGTTCGCATGGCGATGTGCTGGCGTGCATGACGGCCCTGCTAGGCGGCCTCGTATGACGGCTCGCGATGACGGCCGTGATCAGTGCTGCCCGCCGGCTCGGCCGATGATCGCGAAGCGCAGCCGGCCGGAGACGAAGTCGATGACGGCGACCGTCGACCAGGACCAGCAGCACGAGGAACGACACGTGCTGCCATTCCAGCACCCTGATCTGCTCGGAGAGGTGCAGGCCGATGCCGCCGGCGCCGACGATGCCGATGATGGTGGCCGAGCGGGTGTTGGATTCGAACTAGTAGAGCACCTGGCCCGCGATCACCGGCAGCACCTGCGGCAGCAGGCCGAAGCGGACGCGGTGCAGCGCGGTTGCCGCCGGTCGACGTCGACGCCCTCGACGGCCTTGCTGTCGGCGGCCTCGATCGCCTCGGAGAACAGCTTGCCGAAGGCGCCGAAGTCCGAGGTCATGATGGCCAGCACGCCGGCGAAGGGGCCGAGGCCGACGACGTTGATCCAGATCAGCGCCCAGATCAGCGTGTCGACGCTGCGCACGGTGTCGAGGAAGCGCCGCGTGCACGAAGCGGAAGAGCCAGCTCGGGCACGACGTTGCGCGCCGCCAGGAAGCCGAACGGCAAGGCCAGGATCGCCGCCAGCAGCGTGCCGAGGAAGGCGATCGCCAGCGTCTCGGCCAGCGCCATGCAGATAGACCAGCAGCTTCGCCGAGCGTGCCGAAGATCGGCGGCAGCATCAGCTCGACGAACTCGCCGAGCCGACCGATGCCGCTGAACGACGCGGACCCAGCGAGATGTCCAGCGATCGCGAAGCCGCAGACGAACAGCGGCCAGCAGCGCGACGAGCGTGCCGATGACCGCGACGCGCCGGCGCCAGTCGGGCCTGAAGACGCTCGGGGTAGGCGCGCCGTCAGGCGCGGCTGGTCGCGCCGGCGATCTCGCGCAGGGCTGCGGGCAGGTCGCGAGGTCGCGCTCATCGGCCGCTCTCCCGGCCGATCAGGGCGTGGCGGACGCGCTCGGTGACGAGGTCGATGCACGATCACCGTGACGATGATCAGCACCAGGATGGCGCTGACGTCGGAGTAGTAGAACTTGCGGATCGCCTCGATGCAGGTCCTGGCCGATGCCGCCGGCGCCGACGAAGCCCATGACGGCGGCGCCGCGCACGTTGATCTCGAAGCGCAGCAGGCGCGTAGCTGGCGAAGTTCGACAGCACCTGCGGCACGCACCGCGAAGCGGACCGTCTGGACCCAGTCTCGCGCCCGTCGCGGTCACGCCCTCGACCGGCTTCATGTCGATGTTCTCGACCACCTCGGAGAACAGCTTGCCGAGCGCGCCCATGGTGTGGATCGCGAGCGCCAGCACGCCGGGCAGCGGACCGAGCCCGAAGGCGACGACGAAGATCAGCGCGAAGACGATCTCGGGAACGGTGCGGCAGAATTCGAGGAAGCGGCGCGACGACGAATGCGCGCCGACGTGCGAGCGCGCGAGGTTGCGGGCCGCGGCGAAGCACAGCAGGAAGCCGCCGATGCGCGCCGAGCACCGTGCCGACATAGGCGATCAGCAGCGTCTCGCCCAGCAGGCGCAGCCACTTCTCGCAGGCCCCAGAACCACTCGCGCGGGATCGGTGAAGACGAGCGCGCCGCTGTCGAGGCGGACAGATGCGGCCGAAATAGCTCGGTGAACTTGCCGATGTTGTCGACGAAGACGACCGGACGCGACTTCGCCGATCCAGCCGGCCGACCAGACACAGGGCCAGCAGACAGCGACGACGCCGATGCAGCGTGCGACGCCGCTTGGCGGCGACGGCCGCCTGCATAGGCGCCGGCCAGCGACGGCGCAGCTGCGGCGTCGGGCAGACTGGGGGATTGCGGCCACGGCGTCGCCCTGTCTCGAGCCCGGAGAGGCGACGGGGAGCGCGCGATCAGCGCTCGCCCGGCTTGCGGTCGTCAGGACGACTTCTTGCGCAGGCTGTCGACGAACTTGATCAGGTCGATGTAGCTGTCGTAGTCCTTGTGGTCATCGGCGCGAAGGCCTGGCTTCTTGCCGTCGGACAGCTTGTCGAAGGCGGCCTTGTCCTTCGTCGGGCGCGTCGAGGAAGGCCTTGGCGATCGCGGCCTTCAGGTCGGCCGGCAGGTCGGCGAGATAGGCGTAGGGGCCGTTCGACGATCTGCGTCGGACTTGCAGATGATGCGGAAGTCCTCCTTCTTCATCGGCGAGCCGTCGGCGTTCTTCAGCATGCCCTTGGTGAGCATCTGCAGCAGGGTGGAGTCGTCTCGGATGTCCACCAGTTGGCGGCGACGTCGACCGTGCCCTGCGCCAGCGCGAGGATCGCGTTCTCGTGGCTGCCGGCGTAGACGACCTTGCGCGAAGAACTGTGTCGGGGTCGATGCCCATCTTGTCGAGCGCGAAGCGCGGCACGTTGTTGCCCGAGGTCGAGTTCGGATCGACGAGGCCGAGGTTCTTGCCCTTCAGATCCTCGATCTTCTGGTAGGGGCTGCTTGGCCTTCACGTAGAACACCGAGTAGTAGCCCTTGGAGCCGTCGCCGTTCACGTCGATGGCGAAGGCCTCGGTCTTGACGCCGGTCATGCGGGCGCGGGCGAAGGAGGCCGAGCCGTAGTTGGCGATGTGGATGTTGCCGGCGCGCTGGCCCTCGATCACGGCGGCGTAGTCCTTGGCGATGCGCAGCTTCACCTTCACGCCGAGTTCCTTGGACAGATAGGCCATGAACGGCGTGTAGCGCTCGGTCACGCCCGAGGCGTTCTCGGCCGGGACGATGGCGAAGATCGAGTTCGGGATACTTGGCCTTCCAGTCCTGCGCGAAGGCGCTGGTGGCGGTCGAGGCGGCGACGAGCGCGGCGCCGGCGACGAGGATCGTGACGACGGTTGAACATGGTTGTGCTCCTGTTCAGTGACAGGTCGAAGCGGTCGAGGCAGGCGCGATAGGCGACGCGGCGTTCAGGCGGCGGCGACCGCGCCGCGGAGTGCCGGGCGCGGCGTGGCCGGCGTGCGGCGTCCATCACCTCGCCGGCCTCGAGGCCGTAGAGCTCGCGCGCGACGTCGCTCGGTGAGCGCGGCCGGGCGCGCCGTCGAACACGACGCGCCCGGCCGCCATGCCGACCAGCCGGTCGCAATAGGTGCGCGCGAGATCGAGCGAGTGCAGGTTGCACAGCACGGTGATGCCGAAGTGCTTGTTGATGCGCAGCAGCGCATCCATCACGACCTTGGTGTTGCGCGGATCGAGCGAGGCGATCGGCTCGTCGGCGAGAATGATCTCGGGCTCCTGCACCAGCGCGCGGGCGATGGCGACGCGCTGCTGCTGGCCGCCGGACAGACTGTCGGCGCGCTGCGCGGCGAGGCCGGCGATGTCGAGCTTCTCCAGCGCGGACAGCGCGATGGCCCGGTCCTCCGCGCTCCAGAGCCGCAGCACGGACGCGCAGCGTCGAGACCTTGTTGAGGCGGCCCATCAGCACGTTGGTCAGCACGTCGAGCCGGCCGACCAGGTTGAACTGCTGGAAGATCATGGCGCAGTCGGCGCGCCAGTCGCGCAGGGCCTGGCCCTTGCAGCGCCGGTGACGTCGACGCCCGTCGACGAGGATGCGGCCCGCTGGACGGCTCCTGCAGGCGGTTGATCATGCGCAGCAACGTCGACTTGCCGGCGCCGGAGCGGCCGATGACGCCGACGAAGCCGCCCGGCCTCGACGGTGAGCGATCACGTTGTCGACCGCGGCCTTTGGCCGAAGCGGCGGGTCAGGTCCTTCGATCACCAGCATGCGGCGCTCCATCGATCAATTCTCGACGACGTCGGTAGCGGTGCTGCGACAACGCTTTCGTGACACCTGTGGACAAGTCATCAGCAATTTCGACGAAGTGTCACGGCATCGTCATGACGTCTGTCATGCAACGTCATGGGATCGTCACGCAGGCGTGCGACCACGCTCGCCTATGCCGGAGCGTCACAGATGACGAAACTTGGGCTGCGAGCCGACGATCCACCCGACCGCAACAGTCCGCGACAGCGTGCTCGGCCGCTACACCGAGGTCGGGCGCGCGCACGAGCGTGGTCGAGACGACGATGGGCGACTATTCCTACGTCGTGAACGACAGCGAGCATCATCTACACGACCATCGGCAAGTTCTGCTCGATCGCGGCGATGACGCGGATCAATCCCGGCAACCACCCGATGCAGCGCGCCACGCAGGCGCATTTCACCTATCGCGCGTCGGCCTATTTCGAGGGCGAGGCGGACGAGGACGCGTTCTTCGACTGGCGGCGATCGCACCGCGTGACGATCGGCCACGACGTCTGGATCGGCCATGGCGCGATCGTCCTGCCGGGCCGCAGCATCGGCACCGGCGCGGTGGTCGCGGCGGGCGCGGTCGTCACGAAGGACGTCGCGCCCTACACGATCGTGGCGGCAATCCCGCACGCGTGATCCGGCCACGGTTCGCAGCGCATATTGCCGAACGGCTGCAGGCGCTCGCATGGTGGGACTGGGAGCACGGGGCCCTGCAGTCCGCGCTGGGAGACTTCAGGGGATTGGAATTGGAAGCCTTCCTCGAAAAGCACGGTGGCTGAGGTGGATGCTCCGACAGCGCGATACGCCATCTACTACGCGCCGGGGGCGGACGATCCGCTCTGGCGGTTCGGCTCGTCGGTCATCTCATATGATGCATGCTCCGGGCTCGATCTTCCGGGCTTCGTACCGCAGGGCTGGACCGAAGCTGGCTGGCGCGCGGCAACCGAGGAGCCGCGCCGCTACGGGTTCCACGCGACTCTGAAGGCCCCGATGCGGCTCGCGCAGGGGCGCGACGAGCGGCAATTGCTTGAAGCCGTCGCCGAGTTCGCGCGGCGGAGGCCGGCGGTTCAGCTTGGGGCCTTGGACGTGGCGCGTCTCGGGTCGTTCGTGGCGCTCGTGCCCCGGCAGCCTTCCGCCGAGCTGATGGCGCTGGCTGGGTCCGTCGTCGAGGCATTCGAACCGTTCCGCGCGCCACTGACCGAAGCCGAGCGGCAGAAGCGCTTGTCGGTGGGGCTTCAGCCGGCCCTCGCGGCGAACCTCGACCGCTATGGCTACCCCTACGTGATGGAGAGCTTCCGCTTCCACATGACCTTGTCTGGCGCGGTGGGCGAGCAGGCGGACGGGCTCGCGCAGGTGTTGGGCCGGGCCTACGCCGATGCCGGGCTGGAGCAGCCTGTGGCCGTCGACCGGCTTGCGGTGTTCAGGCAGGATAGCCCTGACGAAAGATTCCGCGTCATCGCAGATTTCTTACTTGAGGCCTGATTTCGACGGCCGTGGCTCGCGGCGTGAAGAGCCAGTCTGCCAGCGCCGCGGCCGCGACGGCGCCGATCAGTTGCGCCACGATGAAGCCCGGCACGCTCGCGGGCGCGATCCCCGCGAAGGTATCCGAAAAGGCGCGCGCGATCGTCACTGCCGGGTTCACGAACGGGCGATTGGCGCCGATTTTCCGAACGAGCCGCTGTCATCACAGTGCAACGCGACTCTGAATACAGAATGCGCGCTACTGAGGACGACGGGGTACCAGCATGGCGGAACCAGCGACACGGCACGTTCGAACGCTTTTCCTGTCGGACATCCATCTGGGCACGAAAGGCTGCCAGCCTGAACTTCTTCTCGACTTCCTGAAACACCATGACGCCGACACGATCTACCTCGTCGGTGACATCGTCGACGGCTGGCGGCTGAAAGCCGGCTGGTACTGGCCGCAATTGCACAACGACGTCGTGCAGAAGCTTCTCCGCAAGGTGCGAAGGGGAGCGCGGGTCATCTATGTCCCAGGCAATCACGACGAGTTCATGCGCGACTATGTCGGTTCGAATTTCGGCGGCATCGACATCGTCGAGGAAGCCATCCACGTGACGGCGACCGGCCGCCGCATCCTGGTGCTGCACGGCGACAAGTTCGACATGGTCGTGAGGCACGCCCCCTGGCTGGCCCTGACGGGCGACTGGGCGTACGATTTCGCGATCTGGATGAGCGTGCACATCAACCGCGCAAGACGCCGGCTGGGGTTGCCTTACTGGTCGTTCTCCGCCTGGAGCAAGCAGAAGGTAAAGCGCGCGGTGAACTTCATCAGCGCCTTTCAGGACGCCGTCGTGGCTGATGCCATGCGACATGGCGTAACCGCCGTACTCTGCGGGCACATCCACCAGCCTGCCATGCAGACCCTGAACGGCATTGAGTACTTCAACACCGGCGACTGGGTGGAGTCCTGTACGGCCGTCGTGGAGGACCATGACGGGCGCCTCGAACTTGTCAGATGGACGACGCCAGCCGAGGTCGAAGCCAGTGTTCGAGCGGTCCTGCATGCACCCGTGAATGACCGGCCTGCCGAGGCTGCGTGATGCCTGATGGCGGGGCTCGAGAGTCCCGTCGAGCCTGGAGCTGGCCTCTCAGGCCAATGCAGAGGCTTGCGCCGATCGAACATTTTCAAGGAAGCAGCGGGTGCTGGCGGCAAGGCTGTAGCTGGCGACGAACTCGCGGCAACGGTCGCGCGAGATGGCCATGGCGCCCAGCGCCGCCATCCGCAGATCATTGCTGAGCACTCCGCAGCCCGATCCGGCCAGAACCTCCTTCGGGCCACCGACCGGAAAGGCTGCGACCGGCAGCCCGGCGGCAAGCGCCTCGAGCACGACCAGCCCGAACGTATCCGTCAAGCTGGGGAAGACGAACACGTCCGAAGAGGCGTAGATGTCCGCCAGCTCGGCTCCGGATTTCAAGCCAAGGAACCAGGCCGCCGGATAGCGCGCCTGCAGATCACTGCGGGCCGGACCATCGCCGACGATCACCTTCGAACCGGGTAGATCGAGGTCCAGAAACGCCTCGATGTTCTTCTCCACCGCGACGCGGGCGACGCACAGAAAGATCGGCCGCGGCAGATTGAGCGCGCCGCCGTGGCCCCGCGCGAATGCATCGATCTCGATGCCGCGCCTCCAACGTACCAAGCCGGTGAAACCGCGTGCGGCCAGTTCATCCTCGAGGCTGGCTGTTGCCACCATGGTCGCGGCCGCGGCGTTATGAAACCGCCGCAGCAGCGGATACGAGGCCCAGAGCGGCACCGGGAAACGGGCTGCCAGATATTCGGGATACCGGGTGTGGTAGCAGGTCGTGAACGAGATGCCGTGGTGCAGGCAATAATGGCGGACCAGCGCGCCGATCGGACCCTCCGTCGCGATGTGGATCGCATTCGGGCGGGCGCTCTCGATGGCGCGAGCAATTTCGCTCGGCGTCGCCAGGGCAAGCCTGATTTCCGGATAGGTCGGCATCGGCATCGACCGGAAACCTTGCGGCGTGAGGAAGGTGATCTCCGCCCCGTGCCGCGGCGCCTCCTGCGCCAAAGCCTCCAGCGTGCGGACGACGCCATTCACCTGTGGCCGCCAGGCGTCCGTCGCGACGAGCACCCGGTAGGGCCGGACACCTTCCGCGCGCTCGTGCACGGCTCGCGAGCCGGAAACCGTTTCCACGATACCCGAGCGCAGCGTAGTGAGGTTGATGAATTGGTTCATTTCGACAGGTTCCGCGAGATGCAGCCTGTCAAATCCGATTCACGCTTCAATCTGATGACAGTGAAACGAGGATGCGAGGAAGCTCGACTCTCCAAAGCCGCCGATTTCAAATTTCTTTGTGAAGTTATCGAATTGGGTTGCTGGCCGATAGGTCAGGTACAACCCTCGATCAAAGTCCTGGTAACGGATCCAGTCCGCGCGGTAGCGCGCCGCCAAGCAAAAGTTCGAGCGTCAGACCACGCGGGCCGGACTGGGCGCGGGAGCCGTTCTCCCAGCGTGAGACGGCCCGACCTGGGTCTGGGCCGCGGAGTTGCAGCAACATTCCCAGGTGTCGATGCAAATGGCAGGGGATAGCGCCATTTCGATCAAAGGAAGCGGGTCCCATCCGCGACCTGGAAACGGGGGCGCCCATGGCGTCCCGGTCCTGATGGCGTCCCGTCCTTTGGCGACCTGGTTCGAAGGGGCCCCCGTCGATCGATCGTCCTGCGCGGCTTGCAACCTTCGTGACGAAAAATGGCCGGGCCCTTCTGTCGACACCAAATTCGAGAAAACGACCGAACTCCATATCCCGAGTTGTGCCGCCTTTCTCGCGGAGCTTGCCTGTTGAACCCGTCGGTGCGCACTCTCCGGGCGTGGGGTCGAGGAGAAGGCGATGACTGCGTCAGTGCTACCAGCATGGACCTTGGTCCTGCACCATTGGACCAACCCGGGGCCGCGCTTCCGCCGCCGTGCCTGTGCGGCCCTCCTGGCCATCGGGATGTCCGCCGCTCATGAGCCGGCACGCGCACAGGTCCGCGTGGGCGGGGTGGAGCAGGCTGTGGGCGAGGCCCTGGCCATTCAGGGGCGCCAACCGGCGCGCAAGCTGTCGCCGGGCGCTGACGTTCTGTTCAACGACACGCTGCGCACGGGGTCCGATGGAAGGATTGCCGTTCGTTTGGTGGACGACACGCGGCTCACGCTGGGCGACGGTGCAGCCCTGCTGATCGACCGGTTCGTCTATGACTCCTCCCGAAACCCGAACAGCTTGTCGATCCGCGCACTGCGCGGCGCTTTTCTCTTTGTCGGCGGGCGGGTGGAGGACGGTGCTGGTGCGCGCGTCACGATCCGAACGCCGCTGGCTACGGTTGGCATTCGCGGCACGACGGTCTGGGGCGGACCCATCGACGATGGCTACGGCGTGTTCGTGCAATCAGGGCAGGTTGTCGTCAGCACTCAGCGGGGGAGGGTCATCCTGGGCCCCGGGCAGGGCACCATGCTGCGCCCGCGCCAAGCCCCGGAGGCCGTCAAGACCTGGCCGGCGGCCAAGGTCGAACGGGCGCTCGCCGCGGTGGCCCTCCGGCGCTGAGCAGAGGGCAATTACCGCCGCCAACCGATGCGATAGACCGAGAGGCCGTCGGTCGTCACGAGCGCGCCTTGCCTGTACGCCGATCATGCCAGAACACGATCGACCAACCAGTAGCAGGCGATGAGGCCGATCAGCAGCGACGCCGGAACGGTGATCCACGAGCGATACCAGACCTTCATTTGAAACCAGAGGCCAACGGCGAGGAAGCAGCGGACGTACCTTCATTGTTGACGTTTGAAACGCCGTTATCGTGGGCCTTGGCAAATCCTGGCGATGTCTCGGCCAGACCGATCAGGATTGCGGCTCCAAGAGCCAAGGTTGACAGCATTGCATTGCGCATAGGGTTTCCTCCATGTCCGAAGCGGACAAGGCGGGTAGCCGCGACAGAAAGCACTGGATGCAGGTCCGGGTCGAATTTTTCAATTACGGGAACTACCCGCGCGGGCGAAGGGCAATCAAGCCGGATAGAGCGCTTTCGACCGGCTCGAGCCGAAAGTCACCAATGTCCCGGGTGCGCTGGCCCGCACCGAATTTATGTCGGCGAGCGACAATGGCCGGCGTTTTGCGATGGGGCCGGTGACTTAGGGCGATCCTTCCATCGAAGTGTGTTTGAACGCTGGGGTAGCGGCTGGGTACCAGTATAATAGAATCAATCAGAACTTGAAGGCATTCAGCATAGGCGTCGCTTTCGCGTCTGCGTCGGTCAGGGGCGCCAGTCCGTGGCGAAGCTCGATCAGGCTCAGGATCGAAGTCGTGTCATAGCTCGTGTGGTCGACGAAGCCCGTCTTCGCGAAAGGTGAGGCGACGATCGTCGGCACGCGCACGCCGGGTCCCCAGCGGTCGCGCTTGGGCGGAGCGACATGGTCCCAGAAGCCGCCATTTTCGTCATACGTGACGATGACGGCCATCTTGCCCCATTGCGGGCTCTTCTCGAGGCGGGCGAGAAGATCGGCCGCATGCGCATCGCTGGTTTCGACATTGCTGTTGCTGGGATGCTGGTTCACGCCGGCCCGCGGCTTGTAGAACACCACCTGCGGCAACGTCCCCTTGTCGATGTCGACGAGGAGGTCATCGAGATCCCGGAGGTGCTTGGCGCGGTCCGGCTTGCCCTTCTGGAACCGGTCGAAAAATGCAAACGCCTGATGGTGGTAGCTGAACGGAGTGCCCGGCTTCAACTGGCCGTTGTCAGCCTCGTTCCAGCCACCGGAATACCAGGTCCACGACACGTTCTTCTCGGACAGGCGATCGCCGATGGTCGCCATGGTCTGGACCGGAAGGAGCCTCTCCTTCTTGGTGTCAGGGCCGAACGGGCCACCCACCGGCTCCATCGTGTTCACGCCGTAATCCGTCCGGCGTCACGAAGCCGTCCTCGACGAGCTTGCCCGAGGGGTCCACCTTGGCGACGATATTGGCGGGGGCATTGGGATAGACGGGCGCGCAGGCGCAGACCAGCCAGATGTGATTGAGAAACGACCCGCCGAAAGTCCCGTGGAAGAAGTTGTCCGCGAGCGTGTACTTCTTGGCGTAGTCGTACATCTTGAGGGACGACCCGTCCCAGTATGCCATCGCATATCCCTTGGCATCCGACGCCTCGGCAAAGCGGTTCATCAGCCCGCCATTGATCTGGATCTGCTGCTGGTAATAGGCGTGTACGAGGCTGCCAAGCTGATCGCCGAGCTTATAGCTGTCGTTCAGCCTGAAAGGCGCGTTCGGCAGCGAGGCCGGTAGCTTTTCGTAACGTGCCGGGGGTTTTTTCCTCAGGTCCAGCGGATCGGGCAGCGTCTCGTATGGCTTGCCATCGGCGTCCACCTGGATCGCTGTGGCCCCGGCGTTGGCCAGTCCGTTTGCATTTGGGAAATTGCCGAAGAGATGGTCGAAGCTCCGATTTTCAAGATAGAGCACCACGATCGTCTCGATCTGGTTGAGGCCCGCCGGCGCTTGCGCCATCGCCGCTCCAACTGTCAGCGGCGCCATGAGAATGGCCCCGCTCAGTGCCAATCGTGCCGTCCGCATTGGCTTCCCCCATCGGTCGTCCATTGTTCAGGATACAGGAGGAGAGTGCATGCTGCCGATGCTATCTTCAATTGCAAATGTCGCTGCCGAGCCGGAGAAGCCAACTACGACCGGTTGCGGTTGCGTTGCCTGAACGTTCGGGAACGTGAACATTGCGGATCGGACGGAAGAGCGGCTGAGGGCAAGCGATGCAGAAGCGGATTCTATTGAGCCACGGCGGAGAGATGCTCGACCAGTATTTTGGAGCGGCGCCGCTGGCCGCGCTCCAGGCGCTTTGCTCCGTTACGCTGAACGAAACAGGCACCACCTGGACCGAGGCTGAACTGATTGCAGCGGCCAGGGGGCATGCCGTTGTCGTGCTCGACCGAACGACGGCCGGGCCCCCCAGCCTGTTCAGCGTTCCCGGCCTCGCGGCGGTCTGCCGCGTTGCCGTGGACATCAGGAACATCGACGTCGAGGCGGCGTCCCGAGCCGGCATCCTGGTCACGCGGGCGTCGGCCGGGTTCTGCGACGCCGTCGCGGAATGGATCGTCGGGGCGATGATCGACCTTTCGCGTGGCCTCACCCGCTGCTCGATGGTCTACCGGGCTGGGGACGAGCCAATGGCCCGACCCGGACGACAGATCGGCGCAAGCACGGTCGGCATCATCGGATATGGCCAGATCGCGCGCCGGCTCTGCGGGCTGCTGGGCGCGTTCGGATGTCGATTGATCGTCCACGATCCCTATGTGGACGCCACCGCGGCAGGGGTGGAAAGGCAGAGCCTCGATGCGCTGCTTCGACGCTCCGATTTCGTGATCTGTCTCGCCACCGCAACGCCGGAAACCGAAAACCTGATGGGTGCTCAGGAATTTTCCATGATGAAGCCCGGCTCTTTCTTCGTAAACGCGTCGAGGGGCAACCTGGTGGACGAAGCCGCCATCGAGAACGCGTTGAGTTCAGGACACCTCGCGGGTGTCGCGATGGACGTGGGCCGCGCGCCCGACCAGAAGCCAAGCCCCCGGCTCGCGGCGCGCAGCAACGTCATCGCCACGCCTCATACCGCCGGAAATACTCCCGAAGCAGTCGCGCACCAGGCCTGGGAGGTGGTGAGGCAGGTCGAGTCGCTGCTCAAGGGCGAGGCGCCCGAAGGGAGCGTCAACGCAGCCGCCTGGACCCGGGCGGGCCTGCTACGCTGAACGCGACCTGCGGCCCCGGCGAACACGGCGGCGGTCGCGAGGCAGGGTCCGTCAGCGCGGTAGCGGTTGGGCCAACTCCCCCCGCAGGGTGGCGAGCCCGAACCTGAAGCTGTCCGCAATCCGGCGGGCGCGGGACATGAACAGTTCCGCCTGTGCCGGAGTGCAGAGCGCGTCGACCGTGTCCTGAAAGAGGCCAAGCCACCGCTCGAAATGCTCGTCCGTCAGCAGGGGCAGCCTGAAATGGGCCTGCAGGGGATTCCCCTTGTAGTCACCGGTCATCAGCGTGATGGATGTCCAGAACGTGCGCAGCCGCTGAAGATGCGAGGGCCAATCGTGGACCGCCTCCTCGAAGATGGGTCCAAGCATATCGTCGGCACGAATGCTGGCGTAGAAATTGTCGACGACGGCGGAGACCAACGCGGCGTCGATTCCAACCGCCTCCCCAGGGGAAAGGCCGGTGCGGCCGAAGGCGACGGACATGACTGGCCCCGCGTCAGGCGAAGTAGATGGCGACGGACGCGCCAACCAGGTTCCAGAACAGCATGTTGACGAGCGTTCGGGTCATCCCGCGATCGTCGTCACTGCGTACGCCGAGCAGATCGGACATGAGATTGCCGGGGAGAAGAAAACCCTTGGCGAGGACGGCGACCATGGCGCGCTCCTGTTGGATCAGTTGCCTTGACCTATCGCAGAAAAGATGCATTGTAAATACTTCTTTTACGAGGATGCCGTGAAACTCACCACTCACACCGATTATGGCCTGCGCACCCTCATGAGCCTGGCAGCCGCGCCAGAACGGCTGATGACCATCGAGGAGCTTGCCGCGCGCCACCGCGTCTCTCGCAATCACCTGATGAAGGTGGCCCAGAGCCTCATTCATTCCGGTTTCGTCGTGGGCGTTCGCGGACGGAGCGGCGGGTTGAGGCTGGCGCGGGACCCCGCGACCATCGGAGTTGGCGACGTGGTCCGTGCCCTGGAGGAAGACGTGGCGCTCGTCGCCTGCCTCGGACCCGATCCCACCACTTGCGTCCTGAGTGGGTGCTGCCGTCTCACCGGCGCGCTGGGACGCGCCCTCGCGGCTTTCCTGGCCGAACTCGACGCCATCTCCCTCGCCGACCTCGCTTCGCCACGGCGAGCCATCCGCAGCAGTCTCCAGCTTGAGCCGGAGTTCGAGCCCGTGAGAGGCGGCTAGCCTTAGCCTTGCCGTCGCGCATTTAGAAATGACACGCCGCGCATTTGACACCCTGCGCGTGATCGGGCCGTAGGTCCGGGTGGAACGAGGCACGACACGAAATGGTTTGAGCGGGGCAGTCGCAGGGCCTTCAGCTTCCTGAAGGCAGACCGGTCAGAGCGATTTTGTCCTGCTGATCGAGAAGTTCGGCAATGACCGCGCCAAGCTAGATGCTGAAGCGGCAAAGTTGAAAAAGCAGGCGGGCTGATCGAAGTCTGAGACTCACGCACGACAAATTCGGCCGCGCGTGAGAAACTCAAAATCACGTCGTGCTCACTATGATTGAACGAGGAAGACCAAAGTCTCGGGCAGCACGCCGTCATGCTCCATCGCATCGGCAGCCGGCTTCGTCTTCATGAAGGCCACTAGCCGGTCCATATCGGCGACATCCATGACCAAGCCGACGCGGTTCGGCTTTTGGGGATCAACAAAAGTGCGAATGTTCGTTACGCCGATTGGTCCGAAAACCTCTTTCCGCTTCGGTGAGGCGAGCCAGTGCTTGGTGTCTTTGACATCGTGATGGGCCATTACGGTTGGCATAACGTCCTCCTCTGTCTGGCCCCAAGATTGGGGCCAAGCATTACGCTACGCACAGACGCAAGTCTGAACAACGCAATTCGGCGGAAGTAGAGGCTTGGGCACGAGGGTTGTTTCGCAAGCTATCCTGACGTTTCATCCGGACGAGACGATCTATACGTTCTGCGACTATTTCAAAAATGCCTAGGCAGGGAATGCGGGAATTATGACTGAGAGGGGTTTCGCCTTGCCGCCGAGCTTTATCATCGATGGCCCGCAGGAATCTCCGGTCACGGTTTTGCTCGCGCACGGCGCAGGCGCTCCCATGGATTCACCCGCCATGAACACGCTTGCGAAGGCGTTGGCCGGGGCCGGCTTCAGAGTTGCGCGCTTCGAGTTCGGTTACATGGCGGCGCGCCGTGCGGGGCACCGCAAGCCTCCACCGAAGGCCGACACCTTGATTCCGGAATTCCGTGAAGCCGTACGGAGCCTGGACTGGTCCGGGCGGCTCATCCTCGGCGGCAAGTCGATGGGCGGACGGATCGCTTCGATGATCGCCGACGATCTCCACGCGGCGGGCACGGCCGCCGGCCTGCTATGCCTCGGCTACCCGTTTCATCCGCCTGGAAAGCCGGGCCAGCTCCGTACCGCTCATCTCGCCAACCTGGCGACGCCTGCGCTCATCTGCCAGGGAACCCGCGATGAGTTCGGGACGCGCGAGGAGGTCGCCACGTACACCCTGTCGCCCCGGATCGAGCTGTTGTGGATCGAGGATGGCGACCATGACCTCAGGCCGCGAAAGTCGGTGGCCGGGGTGGGCTTCGAGCAGACGATATCGGAGACGGCCGCCAAGGTGCGCGCATGGTCGGATCGAATTGCCATCTGAGGCGGCGCATCCGGCTGCGGTTCTGCCCATGCACGATCCGTCGCCCGGCGTGGTTCCATTTCGCGGCCATCCCGGGCTATGCTGTCAGGATCTTCGCCGTGCCGCCTTGGTACGGACGTCTTGGAGAGTTCGCGGCATGGCTGCACGGCAGTGTCCCGGCGTGACAGGATTGCTCCGGATCGTCATGGTTCTGTCATCGCATGGTCGGCCGGAACGCCTGCTCGTGCGGAGACGGAGGCGGATCTCTCCCTCGTTCTTGCCGTCGACGTCTCCCGGTCCATGGACCTTGAAGAGCAGCAGCTTCAGCGGGGAGGCTACGTGGAGGCCTTCCGCTCCTCGTTGGTCCACGACGCCATACGCAAGGGCATGATCGGGCGCATTGCCGTCACTTATGTGGAATGGTCCGGGCCCGGCGAGCAGACCGTCGTCATTCCCTGGACTCTCCTCGAAGGAGCCGTCGATGCGAATGGTTTAGCCGACAGGCTCGACCGGGCCCCCATCGGCAGGGTGTTTTCGACCTCCATCTCCGGCGCGATCGACTTCGGCGTGCAACTCCTGAAACAGAGCGGCGTGAGCGCGCTGCGCCAGGTCATCGACATCTCAGGCGACGGGCCGAACAACACCGGGCGGACGGTGACGGCCGCCCGCGACGATGCACTGGATCTTGGCATCGTCATCAACGGGCTGCCGTTCATGCTGAAGCGGCCGACCGGATTCGGCGACATGCCGGACCTCGATCATTATTTCGAGGACTGCGTGATCGGCGGCCCCGGCGCGTTCCTCGTTCCCATCCGCGACCGCAATCAGATCGCGGAGGCGACCCGGACCAAGATCATCCGGGAAATCGCCGACGACCGCGGCGCGCACACCGTTGACGTGGCGTGCGCAGGGAAGGGCGTTCTCGAATTGCCTGATCGGCGAGCAGCAGCGGCGACAGCAGTATGGGCCGTAGGCGCTAGCAAGGCGCAGCGGGTGACAACTTGGTCACTCGCTCTTGCATTGGTTATAGTAGCCGGTCTCGACGCCTGAATCCGATATTCTCAGCAGGTAGCCGCGGCCGAACGCAAAGCGCGTCACGACAGGGGCTGACGACAGAGCGTTGGCACAGGTCATCGTGACGCGCGTGCCTTTCTCGGTCTCTTCCAGCTTTTAGATCTTCACGCCGCGAGAGGCGTGGTCAGCTTTTCGCCAGAGACGATGAACGCGGGCGTGAATGCATCGGCGGGACGCTTGAACGCAGGCTTGCCGCCAGAAAACGTGAAGGCTCCCTGGCATCCGGTCTCCTGGCCCAGCCATGCTCCTTGCAGATCTTTCAGGGTCGGGCCCGCTGCATGGGCGGGTCCGGCTGCGGCTGTGCTGCAAAGAACCGCAGCAGACAGGATCGCGCGGATTGAACTCTTCAAGCATGGTTCACCTCCAGGTTGCGTAGCTTTGCAATAGGACACGGTGGCGGCACAACGTCTTTTTGTACGACGTCCTGCGCCATAAGCGCTTCAGTTCGCGCGCAGTTGCTTGGAATAATCGACGCGTCGTACTCGGTGTCGAAGACGAACGGCTCGGCGAGCGCATCGGCGACAGGATAAACGAATGCGCCCTGGAGATTGATGTCCAGGATGAACGCGTCGATGCTGGCGCTGTTCTTTGCCACCAGTTCGAGTGCCCGCCGGTCGGATTCTGCGGGACAGATGCGCTGGGACGGCACCCGATGCCGTGCAAGTGCCTCGGCGTGATGCAGGTATACGGTTCCGCCTAAGCGATAGGTAACGTTCGAGCTTCCCATTGGGGTTTACTCCGGATACTTCCTTTGGCGTCACGTCAGCGGGATTTGGCAGGTACATCCAAGAGCATGGACAACAAGGTCGCCGAGCCTCGCCACGGCTCTAGCGCGAAACGGAAAGAAGCCCGGCCCTTGCCTGGGTTCTCGACCCTTGCCGGGATCCCGGTCTGGGCATGGCGGCTCACGGTTCTTGTGCTCCTGATCGTGGCATGGTGGGCCATCGCGTCTGGATCGGGCGCAACTTCGTGCCGACGCCGCGGCGACGGCACGGGCCGCGATGCGCCTCTTGGAGAATGGCACTCTCGTCCGGGCGACGGGACAAAGCCTGGCCGTTTTCTTCACGGGCTATGGGCTTGCGGCCGCGGTGGCAATCCCGCTCGGATTGCTGATGGGCGGCTTCCGGAAGCTCGGTTCCACGCTGGACGTTTTCGCGAACGCGTTGACGGCCACCCCGCGCGTCGCGTTCATCCCGCTGATCATCATCTTCCTGGGGCTCGGGTTCGAGGCCAAGGTGACGATCATTTTCCTCGGCGCGGTGATGCCGATCCTCATCAATACCTATTCGGGCGTTCTGAACAGCGACGGCGAACTGATCGAGATGGCGCGTTCGACCGGTGCGGGCGAACTGGCGATCTTTCGCAAGGTGATGCTGCCGGGATCCCTGCGCTACATCGTTGCGGGGCTGCGGCTGGGCGCCGGCATCGGCCTGATCAACACTGTGGTCGCCGAACTCTACACGTCGGTGCGCGGCCTGGGAGGGCTCTTGTCGACCTACGGAAACACGTTCCAGATGGACAATTATTTCGTGGTCGTTCTGGCTTTCGCGGCGATCGGCGCGACCGTGACGCAGGGCCTGCGCCTGGTCGAGGGCCGCATGGATCGCTGGCAGTACCAGCAGGGGCGGGTGGCATGACGCGACAGCATCCGGGGATTGGATGCGGACGGCCGCGTGGCCCGATCCCCAGTGCGGGAAGAACCGCTCGACGGAGGAAGCTGGCAATGATTTCGATCCTCGCCATACCTGTCCGCCTCCTTGGCGCCGGCCTGTGCGCCGGGGCGCTGGCGCTCGGGTTCGCCGGCGCTGCCGGCGCGCAGGAAAAGATGCGCCTGATCGTCACCGAACTCGTGACGCCCCTCGTGCCGAACTCGGTCATGTCTCTTGCCAAGTCGGCCGGCTACTACGCGCGCGCCGGCATCGACGTTGAACTCATTCGCGTAAACTCGACCCCCTCGGCGATCGCGGCGCTGAGCGCAGGCCAGGGAGACATGGCCAATGTCGCCGTCGATACGGCGCTGCAGCTCGTCGCGCGCGGACAGGTGAAGGGCAAGGCCGTATTGTCGCCGGACAAGGCCATCCCGTTCATGATCGTCTCGAAGAGCGGGGTCGGCTCCGTCAAGGATCTTTCAGGCAAGACCTTCGGCGTCAGTCGCATAGGAAGCGTCGATCATCTCCAGAGCATGGCGGTTCTGCGCGCGCTGGGCGCCGACGTCGACAAGCTGGAGCTGGTGGCCATAGGCGATCCAGCGTCGCGGGCGCTCGCCGCCCAGGCCGGCCGGGTCGACACGACCTCGTTCTCGATCGGCGTCTGGTCCGACCTGCGGCAGAAGGCCGACACCAGCACTCTCAAGGTGCTCGTGCCGCAGGCCGAGTTCTTCGAGGCCGCTCCGCTGGTGAGCAAGATCAATCTGGTCACGGACGATTATGCCAAGGCGAAGCCTCGGGTCATCGAAGCCTTTATCCGCGCCAATATCCAGGCGGCGCGCGACTTCCAGAAGGAGCCCAGGCTGTGGGCCGAGGCGATGGCCAAGGAGCGGCCGGACGTCGCCCGTCCGACCCTCGACGAGCTCGCGGTGCTCTTCAAGAATAGCTGGAGCGCCAATGGCGGCCTTAATGCGAAGGATCTGGCTTTCACGGCCGGCGAAATCTACAAGGGTCCGGACTTCAAGGACCTGCGCAAGGTGACGCTCGAGGAATGGGTCGACACGAGCCATGTCGATGCCGTGTTGAAGGAAATCGGAACCATGCCTGGTATCGATGACCCGGGACGCTGACAGCCTGGCGGTCGAGCGTTCGTGGAACATCCGCGCCCTGAACCGGCACGCGACATCGTGCCGGCCGTGTCCCTGCGCAGCATCTCGAAGGCCTTTAAGCCCCGCAGCGGCACGGGCGACTTCGTGGCGTTGAGCGATGTCTCGCTTGACATCGTGGACAACACTTTCGTCAGCGTCGTGGGGCCATCCGGCTGCGGTAAGACCACGCTGCTGAGACTTATCAACGGGCTCCTATCACCCGATTCCGGGGAGGTGCTGGTCGCCGGGCGTTCTCCCCGGCCGGGGCCCGATGTCGGCTTTGTGTTCCAGTCGTTCCGGCTGCTGCCCTGGCGCACCATTCGCGGCAATGTCGAGTTCGGGCTCGAGGTCACCGATCTCTCCGCCGCCGAACGGCGCGAGCGCGCCGCGCACTATCTCGATCTCGTCGGCCTTGTCTCGATTCACTGACTCCTATCCCAACGAACTCTCCGGCGGCATGAAGCAACGCGTGGCGCTGGCGCGCGCGCTCGCCCCTGAGCCTGCGCTTCTGCTGATGGACGAGCCTTTCGCGAGCCTCGACGCCCAGACCCGCGAACTGATGCAGATGGAATTGCTCCGCCTTTGGGAACGGCGGCAGGAGTCGTGGTCTTCGTCACGCACAGCGTCGACGAGGCGATCATGCTGTCCGACCGGATCGTGCTGATGGGCGGCCCGCCCGGCCAGATCGCTGAAGTGCTGGACGTTGGACTACCTCGCCCGAGGTGGAGCTACGATGTGCGGAACCGCAGTGAGTTCATCGCCATGCGCCACTATCTCTGGGAGCAGATCAAGGAGATGGTGCTGGCTCGCGCTGACCCGGGTCTATTCGGTCGCGGCACGGCCACTGACGCCGCCCGGGCCGAATCCGGGATGACCTAGCGGGGGATGACGCCCCGGCCGCCCGATTGACGGCGCTCGCGCCACTCTTGGGCTGCGACCTGTAATTGGTCGTGAACTAGTGGATGCCGAACCTGTCGAGTTCGTCGATACGATGGAAGACCTTCGGATCCGTGCGTGGTGGATGGCCTCGCTCGCTGTAGAAAAATGGGCTTTCTCCCGCACGACGGCTTTCGCTCAGTCTATCTTGACCTGATCGCAACACCAATAGGAATGGCGGCGCAGCCCGGCGTCAGACGGGACCGCCACCTCGTCCGGCTGATCAACACAGAAGAGTGAAGCAGCAGCCGCACGAGCCTTCGGTCAATTACCTACACTCTTCCTGCATAGCTCGTGCCCGTTAGGTGCGCTTGACGACCTTCATCAATCCCTGCTCGAAGTTATAGATCCTGGGCCATAGAAGTTCGGGTCAAAGCAATTGGGAGATACGCCATGAGTGACCGATACAGAACGGTGTCGCATGCTGGCCGGAGCGTCTCTGCTGCTCCTGGCATCGGCCCCGGTCTTCGCGCAGACGCCTGCGGCCAACAATCCGGCGAGCCGCATCACTCCCGTCACCGAGGAGATGCTGAGGAAGCCTGCGGACGGCGACTGGCTCATGTGGCGCCGCACCTATGACGGCTGGGGCTACAGCCCGCTCGACCAGATCAACAAGTCCAACGTCAAGAACCTGAAGCCCGTTTGGTCCTGGGGCATGACGCCCGGCGGCACCACGCAGGAAACGCCGCTCGTGCACGACGGCGTCATGTACATCCAGAATTCGACGCACCTGATCCAGGCGCTCAACGCCGCCACCGGCGAACTGCTCTGGCAGTACCAGCACCGGCTTCCCGATGGCGTATTGCCCAATGGCGTGCGCAACAAGGCTATCTACGGCGACAATCTCTACGTCGCCACCCGCGACGCACACATCCTCGCCATCAACGCCAAGACCGGCAAGCTCGTCTGGGACCAGCAGGTCGCAGACGTGAAGAAGGGCTGGGGCTATACGAGTGGCCCGCTCATGGCCAACGGCGTGCTCATCCAGGGCATGACGGGATGCTCCAACGCCCAGCCAGGCGGCTGCTTCTTCACCGGCCATGATCCCAAGACCGGCAAGGAACTGTGGCGCATCAACACGATCGCGCGCGGCGACACGCCGGAAGGCAACAGCTGGAACGGCGTTCCGACCGAGGCGCGCTACGGCGCCTCGGCCTGGATGGCGGGCTCCTACGACGTCGAGCAGAACCTGTTCTTCGCGGGCGTCGGCCAGCCCTATCCGTGGCCGGCCGTCATCAACGGCCTGCTGCCGAAGAACCCCGATCCGAAGTACACCAACAACGCGCTGTACACGGACTCCACGCTCGCCATCGAGCCCACGACCGGCAAGCTGAAGTGGCATCACCAGTACCTGCAGAACGACACGCTCGACCTCGACTACGTGTACGAGCGCCTGATCCTCGACCTGCCGGTCAACGGCCAGACGCGCAAGACCGTGGTGACCGCCGGCAAGCTCGGCATCATCGAGGCCATCGACCGGGTCAGTGGCGAGTGGCTGTGGCACAAGGAGACCGTCCCGCAGAACGTCGTCCAGTCGATCGATCCCAAGACCGGCGCGAAGACGATCAATCCGGCGGTCATTCCGCAAATCGGCCAGACGACGTTCAACTGCCCGGCGGACCCCGGCGGGCGTGCCTGGCAGGCGACGTCCTACAGCCCCAAGACCCGCATGCTCTACATGCCGACGGTCGAGTTCTGCTCGAACACCGTGCTGAACCCGCTCGATCAGGGCCAAGTCTACACGGGCGGCGGCCTTGCGACCTATAACCGTGTGCCGGTGCCGAACGGCGACGGCAAGATCGGCCAGGTGCGGGCCATCAAGCTCGACGACCGCACCGACGCCTGGATGTACCGCCAGTATGCGCCGGTGACCACCTCGACCCTGCCGACCGGCGGCGGCCTCGTCTTCGTGGGCACGCTCGACCGCAAGCTCCTGGCCTTCGACGACACGACCGGCGAGTTGCTGTGGACGAGCCCGACCTTCCCCAACTCGATCAAGTCGTTCCCGATCACCTACACGGCTAACGGCAAGCAGTATATTGCGGTCGTAACCAATTGGTCCTCGGGTCTGGGGCGCCTGAAGCTGATCACGCCCGACATCGCCCTGCCGGCGCACAATCCCCACGAGGTCCATGTCTTCGCGGTGGAATGATATCGCCAGCGTGAGCATGGCATGATCGATCGCGAGACGGACCGGATACCGGCCCGTCTCGTTTCCCTGCGAGGTCCGGGCATGGCAGTCTTCCGCCGTTTACTGCGCGCCGCTGCCGGGCTTGGGCTCGCCGCCATCGCGGTGTCTGGCGCCATGGAAGCCCGCGCCCAGGTGGAGCCGGAATTCTACAACGACCAGCCTTACGCCTACGGCGAATGGAACATGGGCCGGCGGAACGACAATTCGCAGTTCCGCTACTGCGTCGACCGGCGCGACCCGAACTTCGAGCGGGACGGCGAGATCGCGGAAACCATCGCGCATGGGCTCCTGCTGCAGCCGCAGCGCTATGTGATCCCCAGCGAAGCCGAGGTCGAGGACATGACCCGGCTCTATTCGATCCTTCTCCAGCATTGCGACGTCGTGATGGGCTTCAAGCTTATTCCGGGCGGCTATCCGCCGTGGGTCGGCTTGACGCGGGCCTATGCGGAGGTTGCATATGTGTACGTCACCGCGAAGCCCGGCCTGCGGGCGCTGGCGGATCTGCCGCCCGGCCGGCCCATTGCGGCCAAGGGCGGCACGACCGCGCATGTGCGGCTGGCGAGCTACAATCTAAGTCTTCAGCCCCAGCAGCGCTGGCCGGTCTTCCCGTATGGGAGCGATCAGATGGCGCTGGAAGCGGTGGCGAACGGCGCGGCGGACGTGGGCCTCGTCTGGGCCCCGAGTTTCCGTGCGCTCCAGCAGGAAAATCCGGCCTTCGCGTCGTTCAGGGTCATCGCCCCCAATCCCCTTCCGCCCACGGCGCTCGGAGTCGGGGGCCTGCTGCTGCGCCAGAACACCTTTCTGCGCGCGGCTGTCGATCAGGCCATCGCGGCCCTCACAGCCGACGGCTCCATACCGGCGATCGTCGCCCGGCACGAAACTCCTGCCGCCGGCAAGCCTCGATGATGCCGTCTTTTCAGGGGTGCGGCCGATGAGCGCCGCCGCACCGGCGATCCGCATCGCCTCCGTGGTCAAGCGCTACGGGCGCACGCTTGCGCTCGACGGCGTCAGCTTCGACGTGGCGCCTAACCAGATTTTCGCGCTGCTGGGCGCTAATGGCGCCGGCAAGACGACGCTGATGCACATCCTGAGCACGATCCTTGCGCCCGACAGCGGCGTGGCGGAGATCGCGGGGTTCGACGTCGTGCGCGAACCCCTCGAGGCGCGCAGCCGGCTAGGCATCGTGTTCCAGGAGCCGAGCCTCGACGACCGCCTCACGGTGCGCGAGAACCTGAATATCCACGGCCTCGTGTTCGGCGTGCCGCAGCCGCTGCGCCGCAAGCGCATCGCCGAGATGCTTGAGATGGTGGACCTCGCAGACTGGGCCGACAAGCCCGCCCGTGCCCTGTCGTCCGGCATGAAGCGCCGCCTGGAGATCGCCCGGGCGCTGATCCACGATTCCGAAATCATGCTGCTCGACGAACCCACCGCCGGCCTCGACGCGCAGAGCCGCGCCCGGATGTGGGACTATGTGCGGCGGCTGAAGGCGGAGCGGCAACTCACCGTGCTGGTCACCACCCACTACATCGAGGAGGTGGAGGGCGCCGATCAGGTCTGCATCATCGACAAGGGCACGGTTTTGGCGATCGATACGCCCGCGGCCCTGCGCCAGCGGCAGGGCGATCAGGTGCTGGTCTGCACGCCGCGCACCGAGGCTGACCGCGCCGCCATCCTGGCGCGCTTCGCCGACAGGATCGCGCACCAGGACGGCGAGGAGATCGCCATCAAGGCGGACGCGGCCTTCATCGAGAGCTTTCTCGACCAGTTCGGCAACCGCGTGCGGGCCCTGTCGACGAGAACACCCAGTCTCGAGACGGCGTTCCTGTCGCTGACGGGACGCGAGCTTCGAGACAGCAACGCCGACGCCCGCGAGGTGACGCTCGCGTTCGGCAAGCGCGGCGGGGAGCATACGCGATGAGGGAGGACGCAACCGCCCGGCGCGCCGCGCCCGCCAGCCAGCGCCGTCCGTGGCTGCTGGTGCAACTCGGCGGGCTTTACGGCCTATGGCTGCGCGAGGTCATGCGCGCCGTCCGCGACCGCGGGCAGCTCATCGGCGGAGCCAGCCGCCCGATCCTGTGGGTCCTGATCCTGGGCATCGGGCTCAACCCCTATTTCCGCGGCGAGATCTACGGGCAGGCGACGTTCGTGGTGCCGTTCACCTATCTGCAGTTCATCTTCCCGGGCGTGGTCGCGCTGAACGTGATGTTCACGTCCGTCCAGTCCGCCGTGTCGGTGATCTGGGACCGGCAGTTCGGCTTCATGCGCGAGGTGCTGACCTCGCCGCTGTCGCGCACGACGATCCTCTTGGGCAAGATTTTGGGCGGCAGCACGGTCGCGCTGGCGCATGGCTGCCTGGTCCTCATCCTCGCGCGGTTCGCGGATGTTCCGTTGTCAGCACTCGGCGCCCTCAAGGCCATCGGGCTAATGGCGATCCTGTCCTTCGCGGTGACGTCGCTCGGGGTCGTGATCGCAAACCGCATCCGCACCTTCGAGGGCTTCGGGGTCTTCTCGAACGCCGTCATCATGCCGCTCTATTTCACGTCGAGCTCGATGTTCCCGCTCGATCCGTCCCTGTCGAAGGACCAGACCTACGTCACCTATCCGGAATGGCTGGTGACGATCGTGACCTACAACCCGCTCACCTATGCGGTCGACGCCCTGCGGGGCGTGCTCATCGGCTACCACCAGTTTCCGATCTGGATGGGCATCGGGGTGATGGTCGGGGCGGCGGTCATCCTGTTCTCCATCGCGCTCTACGACTTCCGGCGAGCCTGAGGCCGCCATGCCGGACCTGCGCCGCGTGGCGAGCAATTTCGGAGCAATCGGGTTGATCCTCGGATTGCTGCTGGCGGTGACGTTTCTTCCACCGGACAATTCGCTGAAAGAGGTGCGGGCCGGCGGCGCCCTTCGGGCCTGCACGCCCGCAACCTATCTGCCGCTCGTAACCGGCGACGCCGAGCGTCCGGGCATCGACGTCGAATTGCTGCGGGCCGTGGCGGCGCGCCTGCGGGTCGATCTCGCGCTGAACGTGAACGACGCCATCGGGCGCGATTTCAATCCACGCAACTGGGGGCTCAGTCGCGCGCAGTGCCAGATCATTGCCGGCGGTGTGGTGGATTCGGATCAGACGCGCTCCTTCCTCGAGACCTCTCCGCCGCACGCCCGAACGGGCTGGGCGGTGATCTCGCCGCAGCCGGTGGGCGACTGGAAAGGCCTGAACGTCGGCGTGCTGACAATGGTGTCGGGGCTCGACCGGATCGGCCTCGCCAGCTTCCTGCGCGGTGCTGGCGCGCGGATCGTCGTGGTGCGCACGCGCGAGGAACTCGTGGCCGGAATCGCCGAGCGCCGCTTCGACGCCGGCGTGACCGAGGCGCTTCTGGCGGCGCGGCTGGCCACCGAGCGGAACTGGACGGTGGCCTGGGCGCCCGCGAGCCTGCCGCGCTATGGCCTCGTATTCGGTTTGTGGAAGGGCGACCTGACGCTCAAGCGTGCCATCGACGACGCTGTAGCGGAGCTTGCGGCAAGCGGCGCCATCGCCGCGATCCTGGGCCGTTACGCGGGTGCGCCGCTCAATTAGTCAGCGCTACATCGGCCCCCAGCACCAGCGGGGCGATCGCCTTGTAGGCCGGCGTCAATATCCATCCGGTAAACCCGACCAGCGAGGCGATGGCGAGCGCGACCGTCGTCGCAATCCCGGCCCGTGGGGGAAGCCGGATGCCGAGCGCATCCAGGAGATGCGCGCCGGCCAGGGGCGGAATCGGCAGGAGGCTGAACAGGGCGATCCAGACGCAAAGACGGCCCGCCACGCGCACGAAGGCCGCAACCGCGACGCCGGCGGTGAAGTCGAGCGAGCGCAACGCAGGCCCGGCCAGCAACAAAAGGCCGAACCCGAGCAGCAGCAGGGCCGCCGACCCTGCCAGCACCGGGACAATGAGCGCGATGCGGCCGCCCTTCAGCCTCTTGCCGGCGATGGCGACCGGCGTCGCCCAGCCGAAGCCGGTCAGCATCAGCATGCCCAGCCCCGGCAGGCTGATGTGGCGGAACGTCAGCAGCCGTGTTCGGCCGTCGTGGCGCGGTCCATCGTCACCAAGCCTCACCGCAACAAGCGCGATGGCGACGCTCTGGACCATGGCGATGACAATGCCCGCGAGCAGGCGCATCGCAACGAGTTGGACGGTCAGTTCAGGGCCGATCATCGCGGGCGCCTGCTCCGGCCGGGCGCAGATCCCGCGATGCCGCGCCTCACTTTTCGACGATCATATGATCGAGCGCGGCCGGGTTCGTGGGCATGGGCGCGCCCGAGGACTGGATGCCGTTCTCCTGCAGGATGAAGGCGACCAGTTCGACATATTCGGCGGGGAATACTGCCCGGGCGAATCGGGCGGCATCAGGGTGCTGCTGAAGGCGAACAAGCGCCGAGACGGGCGTGCCATCCATATACTTCTGGACGAAGGTCGAGCCCGTCAGCGGCGGGCCGCCGATCAGGCCGCCGCGCAGATTGGCGCCATGGCAAGCGGCGCAGATTTCCTTGAACAGTTTCTCGCCGCGCGCCGCCTGGCTCTCGGACCAGGATACCGGGCGGTTGGCTGCACCAGCCTGTGCCATTCGAAACGCTGCCTGCGCCGCGCCGCCCGCGGGCGCAGTGTCGCTCAGGCTCTTCGCGGCGACTGCCGACGAACACAGTAACAGACCCAAAAAGGCGGCCGTGCACAGACCGCGAACTGCCGCAGGCTCAATCACGTTGTATCCTCCCAAACCGCGAACCTTCAAGGCCGCAGCACCACGCCCCTTGTGACGAGCGTTCAAATCAACTTTGGGATCATGGGGAAAGGATCCCACTGAAGCAAGGCCAGAATAGCCATGGTGTTGTCACGGCAACGCATACCGCAAGCGGCAGAGCCACAAGGCCGAAGTCGATGTGAACAACGCTGGATGAAGGAAAAAAGAAGTTCCGGTTCCCGGATTGAAGAAGGCCCAACGCCTTGTTCCCGCTCCGCCAATCTTCCTACACCGATCGTCCTTTTCCTGCCTCGCCCGATCCCGGATGCACGGCGGCGGGTGAGGATCATGTCTAGTCCTACCCTAGGAGCGGCCAGGCTGCTCAAAGCCTGACGGCGCGCAGGCGGAGGGCGTTGCCGATGACGCTGACCGACGAGAGCGCCATGGCTGCCGCGGCGATGATGGGCGAGAGCAGGATGCCGAAGGCGGGGTAGAGCACGCCCGCCGCGATCGGCACGCCGGCCGCGTTGTAGACGAAGGCGAAGAAGAGGTTCTGGCGAATGTTGCGCATCACGGCCCGGGAGAGCCGGCGCGCCCGGACGATGCCGGTGAGGTCGCCCTTGAGCAGGGTCACGCCGGCGCTCTCCATGGCCACGTCCGTGCCGGTGCCCATGGCGATGCCCACGTCGGCCGCCGCCAGCGCGGGCGCGTCGTTTACACCGTCGCCGGCCATGGCCACGGCCCGGCCCTCGTCGCGATAGCGCTTCACCACGGCGCTCTTCTGGTCCGGCAGGACCTCGGCTTCGACGTCGGCGATGCCGAGACGCCGCGCCACGGCGGCGGCGGTCGTGCGGTTGTCCCCCGTCAGCATGACGATGCGAACGCCTTCCTCGCGCAGCGCGGCCAGCGCCTCGGGCGTGGACGCCTTCACCGGGTCCGCGATGGCGAAGACGCCCGCGAGCCTGCCGTCGACCCCGGCGAAGATGGCGGTGGCGCCTTCCCCGCGAAGCTCGTCCGCCTGCCGCGCCAAGGCCGCGTCTCGATTCCGCTGCTCGGCCAGGAACGCCGCGTTGCCAAGCGCTACGACGCGGCCTTCGACCTTGCCGGTCGCGCCGCGGCCGGCGGGGGAATCGAAGTCGGCTACCGGCGCGGTGGCGATCCTGCGCTCCTCGGCGGCCCGCACGATCGCCTGCGCGAGAGGGTGCTCGCTCGCCCGCTCGACGCTCGCGGCCAGCCGCAGGAGCTCCGCTTCGTCGAAGCCCTCGGCCGGCACGATCGCCGTCACGGCGGGCCTGCCTTCGGTGAGCGTGCCCGTCTTGTCGACCACGAGGGTGTCGATCTTCTCCATCCGCTCCAGCGCCTCGGCGTTCTTGATGAGCACGCCCGCCTGCGCGCCCCTGCCGACGCCGACCATGATCGACATGGGCGTGGCCAGGCCCAGCGCGCAGGGGCAGGCGATGATCAGCACCGACACGGCGGCCACGAGCCCGAAGGCGAAGCGCGGCTCCGGACCCCAGACCGACCACGCGGCGAACGCGAGCAGCGCGATCCCGATCACCGCCGGAACGAACCAGCCGGAAACCTGGTCCGCGAGCCGCTGGATCGGCGCGCGGCTGCGCTGGGCCTCGGCAACGAGCTGGACGATCTGCGAAAGCATCGTCTCCCGGCCGACCTTCTCGGCCTCGACGATCAGCGCGCCGCTCTGGTTGACCGTTCCGCCGATCGCCTTGTCCCCGATGGTCTTGGTCACGGGCATGGACTCGCCGGTAACCATGGATTCGTCCACGGCGCTCCGGCCATCCACGACCTTGCCGTCCACGGGGACCTTTTCGCCGGGGCGAACGCGGAGGCGGTCACCCACGCCGACGAGATCGAGGGACACTTCCTCGTCGCTGCCGTCGGCCAGCAGGCGGCGCGCCGTCTTTGGCGCGAGGTCGAGCAGGGCCCTGATCGCCCCGCTCGTGCTTTCGCGCGCCCTGAGTTCCAGCACCTGGCCAAGCAGCACGAGCACGGTGATGACGGCAGCCGCCTCGAAGTAGACGGCCACCGCGCCGCCATGCTCGCGAAAGGCGGGAGGGAATATTCCGGGCACGAGCGTCGCGACGATGGAATAGATCCACGCAATGCCCGTGCCCATGGCGATCAGAGTGAACATGTTGAGGCTGCGGTTCACCAGCGACTGCCGGGCCCGGACGAAGAAGGGCCAGCCTGCCCAGAGCACCACGGGCGTGGCTAGGACGAGCTGGATCCAGTTCGACGTCGCGCGCGGGACGACGTGCTCGAGGCCGAGGACATGGCCACCCATTTCCAGTGTCACGACAGGTACGCTCAGGGCGAGCCCGATCCGGAAGCGCCGCGTCATATCGGCGAGTTCGGGGTTGGGTCCGGTGTCGGCCTTTGCGACAACGGGCTCCAGCGCCATCCCGCAGATGGGGCAGCTCCCCGGGCCAACCTGGCGGATCTGGGGATGCATGGGACACGTGTAGATCGTACCTTCCGGCACAGGCTCCGCCTTTGCCGGTTCGGAAGCCAGAACGTATCTTGCCGGTTCCGCCTCGAACTTCGACCGGCACCCTTCCGAGCAGAAGTAATAAGGCCGCCCCTGGAAGCTGGCCCGGTGCTTCGCGGTGTGCGGGTCGACGTCCATGCCGCAGACCGGATCCTTGACGAGGTCCGCCGGAGCTTCGCCGTGGCCGTGAGCGCCTAGCTGGCGATCGTCCTGGCCCAAGTGTTTCTGGCCTGCATGATTTTGGCTCTTATTGTCGTGGCCCATGTGCCGGCTTCCGTGAGCGCCGCTCATCGTCAATCCCTCACATTCCCAAAGACATTCTGCACCTTCCCGTCACGGGACGGTTATCCTTGCCGCCTCAACTCCTTCGCCACAAGAGGGGTGCCTCCGGGCGGTCCCTGGCGGCGAAGGCGGCGCGATTCAGCGGACATGCTGTTCCCGATTACGGAACGGCCGATGCGTCACACCGCGATGAACCGTCCCTCGGCGTGGGAGCGATAGATCGCGTCCTCGATTTCGACGTTGCGGAGATAGGCGCGGCCATCATTGACGAGCGGCGCGTTCGAGACGAGGTGGTCGACGATGTGGCGCGTCTGGCGGTAGACGCAATCGCCGCCGAAATTCCTGTCGTCCCAGGCGTAGGCATGCTCGACCTCCTCGCCGCCGTGCCGCCGGGTGAAGAGGCGGCCGTCGCCGTCGAGCCGGATCGAGCCGGCGTCGCCTTCGAGGACCATGACGCCGAGCGTCAGGCGCGGATTTCGCGCGGGGTGGTCGACATGCCGGTCGCCGTCGAAAAGCCCGCTCGCCCCGCTTGCGAAATCGAACACGACCATGCCTGCGTCCTCGCCCGCGATGACGGGGTTGCGGCGCTTCAGGCGCGCGAACACGCCTGTTATCTCGCCCATCAGGAAGCGGAATATGTCGACGAGGTGGATGCCGGTTTCGTGGATCAGGAAGCGCGGCATGGTCTGGAAATAGGGCTGCCGCGCCAGATACGCGTCCGGCCCTTGCCCGTCGCCGGGGCGAAGGCGGAAGGTGACGTTGAGCGGCGTTCCGACGAGACCAGCGTCGACCAGCCGCCTCGCTTCCGCGAACCAGGGCATGAAGCGGAAATTCTCGTGGACGATCAGCTTTGCGCCCTGCGCCTCCGCCTCGGCCACGATGGCGGCCGCCTCCTCGAAGCTCGGCGCGAGGGGCTTCTGGCACACGGCTGAAATCCCGCGCCGCGCCGCCGCCCGCACGAGGGCGTGGTGGGTCGACGGAGGCGTCACGATGTCGATGCAATCGGGCGTGACGGCGTCGAGCATCGCCTCCGCATCGTCGAAAGCCAGCGCGTGTGGAAACAGAAGCGCGGCCGCCGCGCGCTTTCCCACATCCCGATCGGCGATCGCCACCACGGAAACCTCCGGGCATCGGCTCCACGCATCCTGGTGGAAGCGGCTGAAATAGCCGAGGCCGGCGATGGCGACCTTCAGCGTCATGCCGGGTCTGCTTCGCCGCTCAGGATCGACTGCGCGACCACATGGCCGATGGCGTCCGTGCCGTCGGCTCCGCCCATGTCGAAGGACCGCACGCGGCCGCTCCCGAACGCCATGTCGACGCTGCGCTCGATGGCGCGGGCGGCAGGCGCGCGCGTCCTCGCTTCCCGCCCGCTCGCCGAGCCAGTCCAGCATCATGGCGGCGGAGAGGATCATGCCCGTCGGGTTGGCGATGCGGCGGCCCGCGATGTCGGGGGCCGATCCGTGGCTCGGCTGGAAAAGGCCGTGGTCGTCGCCGATGTCGGCCGACGGCGCGAACCCCATGCCGCCGATCAGTCCCGCCGCGAGGTCTGAGAGGATGTCGCCGAAGAGGTTTTCGGTCGGCAGCACGTCGAAATCCCAGGGGCGTCGGACAAGGTCGAGCGCCATGGCGTCCACGTAGTGGTGCCTGGCCTCGATGTCGGGGTGATGGGCGGCGGCCTCGTAGAACACCTTGCGCATGAAGGCGAACGAGCGGAACACGTTGGCCTTGTCGACGATGGTGACGCGGCCGGGCGTCCCGCGCTCGGCCTTGCGGCGGCGGGCGAGCCGGCAGGAAAAGTCCGTCAGCCGCTCCGTGGTGCGCCGCGTGATCACCTGCGTATCGCGGGCTTCCATGTCGTCGATGATCTCGCCCTTGCCGCGCGAGGCGAACATGCCCTCGGTCGACTCGCGCACGATGACGAAGTCGATTTCGGAAGCGCGCGGATGCGCCAGCGTGGGCGGCACGCCGGGGATCGCCCGGATCGGCCGCACGCCGGCGAACAGGTCGAGCGAGACGCGAAGGTCGAGCTGCGGCGCGATCTCGGTGCCGTCGGCATAGCGGATCTCCGGCCAGCCCATCGCGCCGAACAGGATGGCGTCCGCCCGGCGCGCCCGGTCCATGCCGTCGGCGGGCAGCACCGCGCCGGTCTCCCGGTAGTGGAGCGCGCCGCCGGGCACGGGGTCATAGCGGAAGCCGAGGCCGAAGCGGGTCTCCACGGCGGCCATCACCTCGGCGGCCGCGTCCATGACCTCGACCCCGATGCCGTCGCCCGGCATCAGGGCAATCGCGAACATGTTGCTGCTCATCGTGTTCGTCCGTGGCGTTCGATGGTGGCCATCGCTCGTCGCCGCCGGCCGGCGGTGAGCACCCTAGAGCTAGCCGCTCCGATACGCCCCGCGCAAGCCGCCCGCGAGGTGAAGCCAGTTCGGACGTGTTGCGAATGCCCGTGAATCGGCCCGTCCGCCCGCTACCGGCCGGGCTGGCCCATCGCCCGCACATGGGCCAGCGACAGGCGGCTGGTCTGCTTCAGCCTGTCGAGCACGATGGCCGAGCGCACATGCGCCACGGAGGGGTGGGCGAGGAAGACGTCCGCGAGCAGCCGCGAGAGATCGCGCAAGGTCGGCACCGACAGCTTGACGAGGTAGTCGGACTCGCCGGTGAGCGAATAGGCCTCCTGCACCTCGTCCAGCCCTTCGACGAGCCGCAGGAAGCGCTGCGCATTCTCCGGCGAGTGCGTGGCCAGCGTCACCTGCACGAAGACGAGCACGTCGAGCCCCAGCGCCTCGGCGGAGAGCATGGCGTGGTAGCTCGCGATGACGCCCGAGGCCTCCAGCGCCGCCCGCCGCCGCGAGCATTGCGAGGCGGAGAGGCCGACCTTGTCCGCCAGCTCGTTATTGGTCAGGCGGCCATCGTCCTGCAGGGCCCGCAGCAGCTTGATGTCGAAATCGTCCATGCGTGAATCCAGCGCGAACGCGATTGATCTCGTCGTTTCCGTGCGCATGATGGCACGAACCTGCTGATCATGCAGCGCGTTTGTCTTGTGCTGCCGCAAGAGGTCGCTAACATTGGGGGAGCCATGGGCTGGGTCCGTGTCGCTGATGCCTCCGATATCGACGCCACCGACCTGCTCGGCGTCGAGCATGGCGGCGTGAAGATCGCGCTCTACCGCGTCGATGGCGAATTTTTCGCCACGTCGGATGTCTGCACCCATCAGGCGGCGCTGCTCTCGCAGGGCGAGATCGTCGAGGGCTGCATCGAATGCCCCGCCCATTTCGGCCTGTTCGACATCCGCACCGGGAAGGCGCTGGGCGCACCCGTCAGCCGCGACCTGCGCACCTACCCGGTCCGGCTCGCCGGAGGGGCGATTTACGTCGATCTGCCCGGCCAGGAAAACGACGCTCCCTAGCACTGCCTAGGCCACGTTCCGACGCGCATGAAGCTGCCCCGGCCCGCACGATCCGTGCGCGGGGACCCCTTTCGCGATGCCGTTTCGCACGCACCTTGCACGCGGCCCGTGGTCCAATCCGCGAAACTGCCAGAAAAACAAACCGGAGGTCGCCATGGGCCCCTTTCCGCACGATGCCCCCGCTGCGCAGATCGACGCGAACAATCCGATGGGCACCGACGGCTTCGAGTTCGTCGAGTTCGCCCATCCCGATCCGGCCTCGCTTCACAAGCTGTTCCGCACGATGGGGTTCACGCTCGTGGCGAGGCACCGCTCGAAGAATGTGACGCTCTACCGGCAGGGGGACATCAACTATCTCGTCAACGAGGAGCCGGGCTCCTATGCCGCGAGCTTCGTCGCGCGAGCATGGCCCCTGCGCGCCGGCGATGGCGTTCCGCGTGGTCGACGCGCAGGCGGCCTATGAGCGCGCGCTGTCGCTGGGCGCGAAGCCCGCCGACACGTCGCGCGGCCCGGCAGCTCGATATTCCCGCCATCGAGGGCATCGGCGGCGCCTGCACTCTATCTCGTGGATCGCTACGGCGCCAAGGGCTCGACCTACGACGCCGAATTCGACTGGACTCGGCGAACGCGATCCCGGCGCCGAAGGCCTCGGCCTCTGTTACATCGACCACCTCACGCACAACGTCCATCGCGGCCGCATGGACGTCTGGGCCGGGTTCTACGAGCGCCTCTTCAACTTCCGCCAGATCCGCTACTTCGACATCGAGGGCAAGATGACCGGGCCTGCACTCGCGGGCCCTGACCAGCCCCGACGGCAAGATCCGCATCCCCATCAACGAGGACGCCGGCGAGCACGGGCCAGATCGAGGAATACCTGCAGCAGTACAAGGGCGAGGGCATCCAGCACATCGCCTGCGGCTGCGCGCGACATCTACGCCACGATCGAGAGCCTGCGCGCCGCCGGCGTCGAGCTTCATGCCGGCGCCGAACCCGACTCTACTACAAGCGCGTCGACAGCGCGGCTGCCGGGCCACGGCGAGGACGCTGGACGCGGCTGCGAGCGCAACGGCATCCTCATCGACGGCGAGGGCGTGGTCGAAGGCGGCTTCACCAAGGTGCTGCTGCAGCGTTTCGGCAAGACCGCCATCGGGCCGATCTTCTTCGAGTTCATCCAGCGCAAGGGCGACGACGGCTTCGGCGAGGGCAACTTCAAGGCGCTGTTCGAGTCGATCGAGGAAGACCAGATCCGCCGCGGCGTGCTGAAGGCGCGCCGACGCGGGGCGTGGACGTGCCGCAGCCGCGCGGCGCTCCGAGGGCGGCGTGATCGGCGTCGAGTGCGAGGGCGCCGTGGCGCTCTATCGGCTGGACGATGGCGTGTTCGCGACGAGTGACGTCTGCCCGCACAGGGCGCCGCTGCGCACGGCTGCGTGGTGGAGGGCTTCATCGAGTGCCCGTGCACTTCGCCCTTCGACATCCGCACCGGCGAGCCGACGGCGCGTGACGACGCGGCCGCTCAGACCTACCCGACCAAGGTCGAGCACGGCGACATTTACGTCGACCTGCCGACGTCGAGGAGATCGCTTCATGAACGCAGGCTACATGTCCGGCTTCGGCAACGGCTTCGAGACCGAGGCGCTGCCCGGCGCGCTGCCGATCGGCCGCAACTCGCCGCAGAAGTGCGCCTACGGCCTCTATGCCGAGCAGCTTGAGCGGCTCGCCCTTCACCGCGCCGCGCGCCACCAACGAGCGCTCCTGGCTCTATCGCATCCGCCCGACCGTGGCGCACTGGGGCCGACTTCGCGCAAGGCCGACATCGGGCTCTGGCGCACGGCGCCGTGCCGCGAGGTCGAGCTGCCGATCGCGCCGATGCGCTGGAGACCCGTGCCGATCCCGGCCGAGCCGCTGTCGTTCCTCGAGGGCGTGCGCACCATCACCACGGCCGGCGACGCCGGCACCCAGGCCGGCATGGCGCGCGCACGTCTACCTCGTCACGCGCTCGATGGTGGACGAGTACTTCTACAACGCCGACGGCGAGATGCTGTTCGTGCCGCAGCAGGGCGAGCTGCGGCTGTGGACCGAGTTCGGCATCATCGACATCGAGCCCGGCGAGATCGCCGTCATCCCGCGCGGCGTGAAGTTCGCGCGTCGAGCTGCCGGGCGGCCCGGCGCGCGGCTATCTCTGCGAGAACTACGGCGGCGCCTTCACGCTGCCCGAGCGCGGCCCGATCGGCGCCAACTGCCTGGCCAACCCGCGCGACTTCCTGACGCCCGGTCGCCGCCTACGAGGACCGCGACGCGCCCTCGCGCATGCTACGTGAAGTGGGGCGGCGCGCTGTGGGCGACGCGAGCTCGGCCACTCGCCGCTCGACGTCGTCGCCTGGCACGGCAACTACGCGCCCTACAAGTACGACCTGCGCCGCTACTCGCCGGTCGGGCCGATGCTGTTCGACCACGCCGACCCGTCGATCTTCACCGTGCTGACCTCGCCGTCCGAGACGCCGGGCACCGCCAACATCGACTTCGTGATCTTCCCCGACCGCTGGATGGTGGCCGAGAACACCTTCCGCCCGCCCTGGTACCACATGAACGTCATGAGCGAGTTCATGGGCCTGATCTACGGCCAGTACGACGCCAAGCCGCAGGGCTTCGTGCCGGGCGGCTTCTCGCTGCACAACACGATGCTGCCGCACGGGCCCGACGTCGACGCCTTCGAGGGCGCGAGCAACGCCGAGCTGAAGCCGCACAAGCTCGAAGGCACGCATGGCCTTCATGTTCGAGACGCGCTTCCCGCAGCGCGTCACCGCCTATGCCGCGAAGCGCCGGAGCTCGCAGCAGGACTACGCCGCCTACGGCCGCCAGCTGAAGAAGCACTTCGATCCGCCGAGACCTAGGCCGTGACGACGCAGCTCGATCGACGCACGCACGATCCCGCGCGCCGGAGCTGGGTGGCGTCGGCCAACGGCCACGCCGATTTCCCGCATCCAGAACCTGCCGCTCGGCGTCTTCACGCCCGCCGGACGGCGGCGCCGGCGCGGCGGCGTCGCGATCGGCGACATGATTCTCGACCTCGCGGCCCTGCCGCGTCGGGCGTCTTCTCGGGCGACGCGGCGCGAGCGGCGGAGCTGGCGGCTGCGGCGCACGGCTGAACGCGTTCTTCGCGCTGGGCGCCGGGCCGCGCCGGGCGCTGCGGCTCGCGGCTGTCTCGACGCTGCTCGCCGAGGGCGGCGGCTCGCAGCGCGGCGCTGCGAGCCGATGCTGCATCCGCGCCGCCGCCTGCACGCTGCACCTGCCCGCGCGCGATCGGCGACTACACGGATTTCTACGCCGGCATCCACCACGCGCTGAATGTCGGGCGGCTGTTCCGGCCCGACAATCCGCTGCTGCCCAACTACAAGTACGTGCCCATCGGCTATCACGGCCGCGCCTCGTCGATCCGCGTCTCGGGCACGCCGGTGCGCCGCCCGAGCGGCCAGCGCAAGCGCGCCGGACGAGGACGCGCCCAGCTTCGGCCCCTGCCGCAACGCTCGATTACGAGCTGGAACTCGGCATCTGGATCGGCCCCGGCAACGAGCTGGGCGCGCCCATTCCGATCGGCGAGGCGGCGGAGCACATCGCCGGCTTCTGCCTGCTGAACGACTGGTCGGCGCGCGACATCCAGGCGTGGGAATACCAGCCGCTCGGGCCGTTCCTCGCCAAGAACTTCGCCACCGACGATCTCGCCCTGGGTCGTCACGCCGGAGGCGCTGGCGCCGTTCCGCATCGCGCAGCCGCCGCGCCCGGCCGGCGACCCCGCGCCGCTGCCCTATCTCAGCGACGAGGCTGACCAGCGCGGCGGCGCGCTCGATCTCGAGCTCGAGTGTCGCTGCTCCACCGCCGGCATGCGCGCGGCGGGCCTGCCGCCGCACCGCTCTCGCGCAGCAACGCGCGCCATCTCTACTGGACGGTGGCGCAGATGGTCGCGCACCACACCAGCAACGGCTGCAACCTGCGAGCCCGGCGACCTCTTCGGCACCGGCACCATCTCGGCGCCCGACGCCCGAGGGCTGCGGCAGCCTGCTGGAGATCGACCGCGGGCGGCAAGCGGCCGCTCGACTGCCGTCGGGCGAGACGCGGCGCTTCCTCGAGGACGGCGACGAGGTCATCCTCCGCGCCCGCGCCTCGCGCCCGGGCTTCGTGTCGATCGGCTTCGGCGAGTGCCGGGGCAGGGTGGCGTCGCTTCGCGAGGCCGGGCAATCCTAGAGCCGCAAAATTGCCATGCCGGAGTTTCGTCATCCCGGCGTTGAGGAACGGTTCGGGAATTTGCGGTAATATCCCGCGAGCCGCGCTGGAACCTCCGCGTCTCGGGAATACAGTTCGCTCATGATCCGATTTCTGGCCGCATCCCTGGGCTATCTTCTTCTTGCCGGCGGTTTCGTCGCCGCCGTCGTGGACGGCACGCGTTCGATCGCCTCGTCGCGCCTGCTCGTGATGCCGCTGCGCGAGGCGCTGGACAGGATGTGGCCCAACGCGACGCCCGCCTTCCGCGCCATGCTGCTGCAGGTGCACCCGGCGCTGTGGGACCCCGTGGGCGTGATGCTGCTGGCCGTGCCGCTTGCCGCCACGCTCGCCGTTTCAGGCATCGTGCTGGTCATGCTTACACGCCGCCGCGCGCCTGATATCGGCTACGATACGCGGATTGAAGGCTGCTGCCGCGCTCGCCTCCGGAAGCCGCGCTCACGCAAACCTGATTGCGCAGTCCCCTCGCTTTCCGGTGTCCGCACCCCACATTGTGGGCTCAGCAGAAGAGGTATCCCATGTTCTCCTTCCGCAAGCGCACGGCCATTCCCACCCGCGACGAGGCCCTGCCCGGCCGCCCGAACGCCATTCCGACGGCGGAGCGGCACTTCGTCTCGGGCGTGCCCCTCAAGGGTCCCTATCCCGCTCCGCTGGAGACGGCGGTGTTCGGCCTCGGCTGCTTCTGGGGCGCCGAGCGCGCGTTCTGGACGATCCCGGGCGTGCATGTGACGGCGGTCGGTTATGCGGGCGGCGTCACGCCGAACCCCACCTACGAGGAGGCCTGCTCCGGCCTCACCGGCCATACCGAGGCGGTGCTGGTGGTCTATGACCCCGCCGCGGTGTCGTACGAGGCGCTGCTGAAGACGTTCTGGGAGAGCCACGACCCCACGCAGGGCATGCGCCAGGGCAACGATGTCGGCACGCCAGTACCGCTCCGCGGCGTACTGGACCACGCCCGAGCAGCGCGACACGCTGGAGCGCTCGAAGGCGATGTTCGAGAAGGCGCTGCGGGCCAAGGGCTTCGGCCCGATCACGACCGAGATCGCCGAGGCCGGCCCGTTCTATTTCGCCGAGGACTATCACCAGCAATACCTGGCGAAGAACCCGCGCGGCTATTGCGGGCTCGGCGGCACGGGCGTCTCGCTGCCCCATCGGCACGGGCGTTGGCGCGGGCGCTCCCGCTGGACGCGGCGCGAGCGCCTGATCGCGCAAGGCCTGAATCTGGTAACCCGCAGCAAGCCGGCCTTCGTGAACTGACCTGCGTTTGCCAGACTGGCCAATGCAAGAACTGCGCGTGCAACACCTGCGCGGGCCGGTTCGGTCCAGAAGCCGCCTCAGGGCGCGTTCAGCACCGCCCGGCAGGCCTGGGGCAGTTGCGCCATCGTCATCGGCGGCGCGGGCTTCACTGGCTTGGGGTTCCGGGCCTCGTCGGTGAACCACCAGGCCAATTCAGCCCCGCATCCGTCGCCTCCCGGCGGCGGAGCCTGCGGTGCGCAGTTCTCCTCGCCGGCCGGGCAGGCGAGGCGGATGTGCATGTGGTAGTTGTGGCCATAGAGCGGACGCACGCGGGCGAGCCATGCCCGGTCCGCCCCGGCTTCGCGGCACAGCGCCTTTTTGATGGCGGGGTTCACGAACACCCGCTCCACGCGCTTTTGCTGCGGCGGCGGCCTTGATGAGCGCGAGATGCGCCGGCGTCCATCGCTCCGGCGCGACGTCGTTCCAGTCGTCGGCGACGAGGTTGACCGGCTCCAGGTCCTCGCGCTCCTGCCGCGACAGCACGCGCCCCGGCATCGGCGTCAGCCAGACGTCGGCGTCGAGGCCGATCTGGTGCGAGGCATGCCCGGTCCGCATCGGCCCGCCGCGCGGCTGGGAGATGTCGCCCACCAGCAGCCCCGGCCAGCCATTGATGCCGGGCAGCTTGCCCGCGAAATCCTGGAGGAAGCCGATCATGGCAGGATGGCCCCAGTTCCGGTTCCGCGACAGCCGCACCGCCTGCCAGCGCGGCCCCTCCGCCGGCAGCATCGCGCCGCCCGCGAGGCACCCCTTCGCATAGCTCCCGATCGCCGCCTGCGGCATAGCCGCCGCCTTGGCCACCGCCCCGAACAAATCCCGCGCGGCAGGCTCGGCGCTGGCCGCTTGCTGCAAGGACGCAACCACGATGGCGCCAGCGACGATGGATCGAAGGGTTCGGGAGAGACGCGAAGCAGGCATGGGGCGAGGATGGCTGCAACGTGGAAACCTGTCCAGAGTGGGCCGGGGTAGGGCTGAGGAACTTTCCAGTTCAGCTCCACCCAAAGTGCCGCTTTTGCGGCACGTCCCCGGAACCCTGGAGCGCGCCCCAGCCGCACGTCCCCGGAACCCTAGGTGCGGCTCAGCCGCACGTCCCCGCACTCAAAGTGCCGCAGCGGCACTTCGGGGCGGTGCGGCGCAGCCCTGCATCTCTCCACCCCACCCCGTCATCCCGGCCGGAGCGCAGCGGAGAGCCGGGATCTCAGCTCCATCAGGATAGGATCACACTCCCCTCATCCTTCGAGACGCCATGCGAAGCCGCATGTTTCCCTGGGGATGAGGGCGTGGGAAATGCTCCTCTACCTCATCCTTCGCCATGCTTTCTCTCCGACCCACCTCCGTCATCCCGGCCGCAGCGCAGCGGAGAGCCGGGATCTTCAGCCCATCCGGTGAGGCGAGAGATCCCGGGTCGGGGCCCGGGATGACGGAGAGAGGGAGGGATGACGGAGAGAGAGGGAGCAGATTACAGTTGACAATATTCCTATATCTGCCATCCTGCGTTTACTCTTCACCCAAGAGGGGACGCTTCCGGAGCGGTCTGTGGCGGGGTGGGGAGGCGGCGCCTGCGCCGGTGGAGTACCGCTCCGCCGTCCCGGGAGGCCTCCTGAAAGCGGCCGAGCGCGCGAATGCGTGAAGCTGTGAGCTTGCCCGCCCTGGACTACGCCGGGGCCGTGTCCGAGAGCGCCGTAAGGCGTGGAGGAGAAGGGCGATCCCCTATGGACCCGCTGAGGGTGACGGGGAGCGTAGGTCGGGGGGTGAAATCCTCTCGGCTTTGCGGGACGCGGGACTTTCGTCCGCGCCGGCACTCGGGGGCAACCCTGCGGGCCGGAGTTGGATGAAATGACCGCGCAACGGGTCGAACGGCCTCCGCCCCTCGGGGTGGACGTGTCAGGCGGCCCGGTGACAGGAGGGGCAACCTTCCCCCGTGGGATCGAGGAGGTAACAGCCTCGGTGCCGGTCGGACCCTTCGCGCCGGAGAGCAAGACGGGAGTGCCCAAAATCGCCGAGCGAGGAGCGCCGGGCCGTCACCCATCGCTTATCTAAAGCACCGACGGCCCGGCGCTCCGCGCCCCCCGTTCCCACGTCAGGCGAAGAGCCGGCAAACCTACAGCTTTATGCGATTTATACATTATATTTTTGTTGTTTAAGCGTCACCCCGACGTCATGCGTGTTGTTTGACATACAGAACAACAGGACCTATAAAACAAACACGCGCCGATTTGAGCGAGCAGCTTGCTGGGCGCGAAGGGGACCGGGTGACCGGTCCCTCGTCAAAATGCAGCTAAAGCGCCGCGGGCGAGATCGGTTCAACCGTCCAGCCCACGACCGCACCCTGCAACCGTGGGACCTGGAAAGGAACAAAGATGTTCACGATCAACCGCCGCTATACGCTTCGCCTCCTTGCTGCCTTGGGCCTGACGCTATCGACCGCGGCCGCGACCAGCGCCCAGGCGCAGGTGAAGGAAATCCGCATCGACTGGGCGACCTACAATCCCGTCAGCCTCGTGCTGAAGGACAAGGGCCTGCTCGAGGAGGAGTTCAAGAAGGACGGCATCGGCATCCGCTGGGTGCAGTCGGCCGGCTCCAACAAGGCGCTCGAATTCCTCAATGCCGGTTCGCTCGATTTCGGATCGACGGCCGGCGCGGCCGCGCTGATCGCCAAGGTCAACGGCAACCCGATCCAGTCGATCTACGTCTATTCGCGCCCGGAATGGACGGCGCTTGTGACGAAGGGCGACAGCCAGATCAAGACCGTCGCCGACCTCAAGGGCAAGCGTGTCGCGGTGACGCGCGGCACCGACCCGCACATCTTCCTGGTGCGCGCGCTCGCCGAGAACAAGCTCACCGAGAAGGACGTGAAGCTCGTGCTGCTGCAGCACGCGGACGGACGTCTCGCCTTGGAGCGCGGCGACGTCGAGGCGTGGGCCGGTCTCGATCCGATCATGGCTTCGGCCGAGGTCGAAGGCGGCGCCAGGCTGTTCTATCGCAAGGCGGAGGCCAACACCTGGGGCGTGCTGAACGTGCGCGAGGAGTTCGCCAAGGCCAACCCGGACATCGTTAAGCGCGTGCTCAAGGTCTATGAGACCGCCCGCAAGCAGTCGCTCGCCAACACCGCCGATCTGACCAAGAGCCTCGTGGCCGCGACGAAGCTGCCGGACACCGTGATCGCGCGCCAGCTCGAGCGGACCGAGCTGACCCACGGCCCGATCGGCAAGCCGCAGGCGGACTCGATCATCGCCGCCGGGCTCGCGCTCCAGGAGGCCGGCGTGATCGAACCCGGCGTCGACGTGAAGGCCACAGTTGCGGCGCTGATCGAACCGAAGTACCTCCCCGCCACAGCTTCCACGCAGTAAAGGCCGCGACCAGCGCGTCCTGGCCTGCGCCGGGCAACCCAGCGCGAGACCAGCTTCACCCATGAACGCTCCGTCACCCTCCCCTCTGGCGGACGTCAGCAGCGCGGCGCCCCTCCCGGCGCCGCGTTCGCGCAAGCCGGCTCGTGGGCGGATTCTCCTCGGCCTGCTGCTGCCCGTGGCGCTGGCGGTCGGCTGGGAACTCGCCGTGCGCTCCGGGCTGGCGCAGGGGCGGCTGATGCCTCCGCCCTCGCGCATCTACAATGCGCTGGCTGCCCTCGCGCGCTCCGGCGAGCTTTGGTCGCATGTCAGCACCACGCTGATGCGCGTGTTCGCCGGCTTTGCGCTCGGCGCGCTCGCGGGAACGCTGATGGGCGCACTCGCCGGCGCATCCGAGCTCTCCCGCCGCATCTTCGATCCCACCCTGCAGGCGCTGCGCGCCGTGCCCTCCATCGCCTGGGTCCCGCTGTTCCTGCTCTGGCTCGGCATTTTCGAAGCCTCGAAGGTGGCGCTCATCGCGGTCGGCGTGTTCTTCCCCGTCTATCTCGGCGTGGCCGGGGCCATCGAGGGCATCGACCGCAAGCTGCTCGAAGTTGGCCGCGTGTTCCGCCTCTCGCCCGTCGCCATGGTGCGCCGGGTGATGCTGCCCGCCGTCTTGCCGGAATGGCTGATCGCGCTGCGCTCGGGCCTCGGGCTCGGCTTCATGTTCGTCGTCGCGGCGGAATTCATGGGCGCGTCCGAGGGACTCGGCTATCTGCTCGTCGACGGCCAGCAGATGGGCAAGCCGGACCAGATCCTCGCTGCCATCATTACCTTCGCGATCCTCGGCAAGATCTGCGACACCATTCTCGTCGCCTCCACGCGGCCGCTGGTGCGCTGGCAGGATACGGCGCGGAGCCGCCTCTGATGTTCACCATCGAGCACCTCTCCAAGACCTATGCCGACGGCACGCACGCGCTGGCCGACGTCAACCTCGCTGTCGATGCCGGCGAGATCCTCGCCGTCGTCGGCGGCTCCGGCTGCGGCAAGACCACGCTGTTGCGGCTGGTGGCCGGGCTCGACCAGGCCAGCAAGGGCAGCATCGCCGTGGACGGCGAGGCGATCCTGGGTCCGCATCCCGCAGTCGGCATCGTGTTCCAGGAGCCGCGCCTGCTGCCGTGGCTCAGCGTCGCCGACAATGTCGGCTTCGGCCTGATGGAGCGGCCCCGCGCCGAGCGCGAGGACCGCGTGGGCGACGCTCTGGCCCGCGTCGGCCTCGCCGACTACGCCGCGCGCTGGCCCCGCGAGCTCTCCGGCGGCCAGCAGCAGCGCGTCGCGATCGCCCGGTCCTTCGTCACGCGCCCCAAGGTGCTGCTGCTCGACGAGCCGTTCTCGGCGCTGGACGCCTTTACCCGCGCCAGCCTGCACGAGCACTTGCTGACCCTGTGGGAAGCGGGCAAGCCCACCATCGTCATCGTCACCCACGACGTGGAAGAGGCCGTGACCTTGGCCGACCGCGTCGTGGTGATGCGGCCGCGGCCGGGCCGGGTCTACGAGACCATCTCGGTCCACGCCGACCGCCCGCGCGACAAGCTCGGGATCGGCTTCGAACGCGCCAAGCGGCGCGTGCTGAACGCGCTCGACCGTTCGCTGAAGGCACCCGACACAGACGCCGCCCGCGCAGCCGCCCAGGGCGGCGCGCTGTGGTGGTAGAATTCGATCGACAAGGAGACTGACCATGGACGCCATCGACGCCGACACCCTCCGCGCCCTGCAGGCCCCCATCAAGGCAAAGTACCGCGACGCGCCCGACGCCGCCGTGATCACGCTGAAGGCGTCCGGCGAAATCGACGAATCCAAGATCGCCTGCAAGGTGGAGACGGGCCGCGCCTTGGCCGTCGCCGGCCTGCACCCGGCCTCCGGCGGCACCGGCATGGAGCTCTGCTCGGGCGACATGCTGCTCGAAGCGCTGGTGGCGTGCGCCGGCGTGACCCTGAAGGCCGTCGCGACCGCGCTCGACATCCCGCTGCGCAAGGGCACCGTGCGCGCCGAAGGCGACCTCGACTTCCGGGGCACGCTGGGCGTCGACCGCGAGGCCCCCGTCGGCTTCCGCGAGATCCGCCTCGCCTTCGACCTCGACACCGACGCGCCGCAGGAGAAGATCGACACGCTGATCAAGCTGACCGAGCGCTATTGCGTGGTGTTCCAGACGATCAACACCAAGCCCGCGCTCAGCGTGCAGGTCAACCGGGGATGAGCGAACAGGAGCGCGTGAATCCGGGCGCGTGAATCTGGCGCGCGATGCACCCGGCTTTCGGGCGTTCAGCCCCCGACCTTGTCCTCGATGCACTCCCAGAGCGACACGGCGAGGTCGGGGCCGCCCAGGCGCTTGATGGCCCGAAGCCCTGTCGGCGATGTGACGTTGATCTCGGTGAGGTTGCCGGCGATCACGTCGATGCCGACGAAAATCAGGCCCATGGCCTTGAGCGAGGGGCCGATGCGGTCGCAGATCTCGCGCTCGCGATCGCTGAGCTGGGTCGTCTCGGCGGCGCCGCCCCGCACCATGTTGGAGCGGATGTCGTTGGCGGCGGGCACCCGGTTCACCGCGCCCATGGGCACGCCGTCGACGAGGATGATCCGCTTGTCGCCTTCGCTGACCTCCGGCAGGAAGCGCTGGCACGACCCAGGGCTCGCGGAAGGTGACGGAGAACAGGTCGAACAGCGACCCGAAATTCGGGGTCCTTCACGCCGACCTTGAACACCGCAGCGCCGCCGTTTCCGTAGAGCGGCTTCATCACGATCTCGCCGTGCTCGGCGCGGAAGGCCTCGATCTCGTCCTTGTCGCGCGTGATCAGCGTCGCCGGCATCAGGTCGGGGAACTCGAGTGACGAAGATCTTCTCCGGCGCATTGCGAACCTGCGCGGGATTGTTGACGACCAGCGTCTTGGGATGAATGCGCTCGAGGATATGGGTCGTGGTGATGTAGCCGAGGTCGAACGGCGGATCCTGGCGCAGCAGCACGACGTCCATGTCCTGCAGATCGCGTCGCACGGGCTCGCCGAGGTCGAAATGCGCGCCTTTCACGTCCTGCACCGTCACGTGCTGGATCGTCGCCGTAACCCGGCCGTCGCGCATGGAGAGCTTGTCGGGCGTGTAGTAGAAAAGCTTATGCCCGCGCGCCTGCGCCTCCAGCATCATCGCAAAGCTGCTGTCACCGGCGATGTTGATGCGCTCGATGGGATCCATCTGCACGGCGACGTTCAACGACATGGCGAACTCCGGGTATCGGGCTGGGTGCTCACGCTCAAATTCGGCGGCACCTTTGCCCGCTTCGCGCGGGTTGGCAACCATCCGAATCAATTCGCCGGGGTTGGCGGGCTATCAAGCCGGAAGGGTGAAGGCGTCGACGACGTGGCGGGGAAGACGCCACCTGGCGATCAGAACGGCGTCGCAGCGCAACGTCCAGTTCGCGGCCCATGCATTGCGGGCCTGCCAGTGATGCGCCGCGCGGGCGAAGCGTCGCTGCTTGGTCGGGGAAATGGACCACGCCGCGCTGTCGAGATCGGCCCGGGCTTTCACTTCGACGAACACGACAATATCTCGCCGCCGCGCGATCAGGTCGATCTCTCCGCCATTGCCAATGTAGCGGCGGGCAAGGATGCGATAGCCCTTCAGCATCAGGAACACGGCGGCCGCATATTCCGCCCAATGGCCGAGGCGGAACGCGGCCCGACGGTCTTTCGCCGTCCGGGCCCCGTTAACGCGGCGGCCGGCTCCAGAAGCTCTCATTGCTTCTTCAGTTCCACGGCTCGCGCATATACGCGCTTGCGCACCACGCCGGTCTCCTGCGCCACGACATCCACCGCATCCTTGAGCGACAGGTGGGCGAGATGAACGCGCAGGCGCGAATCGACGTCCTCGTCCGTGTTCAAGGGCTCGGTCTGCGGCGTGGGCGGGCCGATGAGCACGACGATCTCTCCCTTGGGCGTCGCCTCGCTGGCGAACTCCGCGGCGAGCGTTTCCACTGTCCCGCGCCTCACCGTCTCGAAGAACTTGGTGAGCTCCCGCGCCACGGCGGCAGGGCGCGGCCCGAGCACCGCGGCGGCGTCAGCCAGCATTTCGGCCACGCGACGGGGCGATTCGAAGAACACGAGTGTCCCCGGAATCGCGCGCAGGATCTCGAGCCGTTCGCGCCGCGCCGCGCTTCGTGGCGGCAGGAAGCCCTCGAAGAAGAATCGGTCGGTGGGCAGGCCGGCCACGACGAGCGCGGCAAGCACCGCCGACGCTCCGGGGACAGTCGTCACCTGATGGCCCGCTTCCAAAGCCGCTTCGACGAGCTTGTAGCCGGGATCGGACACGAGCGGCGTCCCCGCGTCGGAGACGAGCGCAAGCGCCTGCCCCTCGCCCAGTTTGGCGAGGACGCGGGGCCGCATCTCCTCGGCATTGTGCTCGTGATAGGCGAGGAGCGGCGTCGTGATGCCGTAGTGGGCGAGCAGCGTCTTCGTGACGCGCGTGTCCTCGGCAAGGATGGCGTTCGCCGCGGCCAGCGTCCCGAGCGCGCGGAACGAGATATCGCCGAGGTTGCCGATCGGCGTAGCGACCACGTGGAGCCCGGGCACGATGGACGTCGCTTCGGCCCGGATGCCAAACGCCGTGAAGGCCGAGGGACCTCGCCCCGAATGGCGTGTCGGCGAGCGCGGATCAGGAGTGCTGGTCATGTCTGGTTCCGGTATGGTTCGAGCATCGCATCCCAGCTGAGCCTTCGCAGAGCTTTGCAGCATTTTCAGCTTGGGTTAACAAGAAGGAGCGCGTTTACTTTCAGTTGCAAAGATGGGGCATTCCGGGGAATTCGGCAGATCCGACTCCGCCCCGATCGGCTCGGCTCGAAGAAGGATTGCTGAAGTGCCATTGCAAGTCATCACACGCCAGTCGATCCAGGGCGCACGCCTGACCCGGAGAATGATGGCTGCCGGCCTGGCCGCCGGGCTGCTCGCGGGATGTACGGGCGGAGCCAATATACCCGGCATCAGCGGATTCGGCTCCAAGCCCGAGCCGGTGGCCGAAACGCCGGCAGCGGTGCCGGGCGGGATCCGCGTGGCGCTGATCCTTCCCCTGACGGCCGCCGGTAACGTCGGCGCGGCCGGCGCCTCATTGAAGAACGCTGCCGACATGGCGGTGGCTGAATTCAACAATCCGAAGTTCCAGCTCCTTTTGAAGGACGACACCGGCACTCCCGACGGTGCGCGGACGGCTGCCCAACAGGCGCTTTCCGAGGGTGCGGACATCATCATCGGGCCGCTCCTTGCGCCGTCCGTACAGGCCGTGGGGCAGGTCGCTCGCGCTGCCGGCAAGCCGGTTATCGCCTTCTCGACCGATGCCAGCGTCGCAGGGCCCGGGGTATTCCTGCTCAGCTTCCTGCCGGAAACCGAGGTCACTCGAGTGGTCGACTTCGCGTCATCGAGGGGCAAGAAGTCGATCGCCGCCATGATTCCGAACACGGCATACGGTAACGTCGTGGCTGCGGCGTTCCAGGAAACCGCGGCGCAGCGCGGCGTCCGCGTCGTCGCGATGGAACGCTACAATACGAATGACAGGGCGGCACTGGAATCAGCGGCCCAGCGTATCGCCGCGCTGGGTAACCAGGCCGACGCCCTGTTCCTGCCGGAGAACGGCGAAGGCATGGCGGCCGCCGGCGCCGCGCTCACGACCGCTGGCCTCGACGCCCGCAGATTGCAGTTGCTCGGCACCTCGGCCTGGGATGACCCGCGAGTGCTGTCCGTGAAAGCGATCCAGGGCGGCTGGTTCGCCGCGCCGGCGAAAACAGGCTTCAACAGCTTTGCCGGACGCTATCGGGCCCGATTCGGCTCCGAGCCGACGCGGAGCGCCAGCCTGGCCTATGACGCAGTGTTCTTGGTGCAGGCGCTGTTCGCCAAGCTGGGCCCGACGGGGCTGACGGACGAGACGCTCACCAATGCGGATGGCGTGATTGGCACGGATGGGCTGTTCCGCTTCCGGCCGGACGGGACCAACCAGCGCGGCATCGCAGTGCTGCAGGTTGGGGCTGGCACCGTAACCGTGGTGAGCGAAGCTCCGCGCGCATTCACACCAGGGACCTGAGGCGTCGGATCAAACCCTTCTCCGCGCGGAGAAGGGCATCCCTCAAGCTGCGAGATCGGCGACGATGGCGTCCAGCACGGGGAAGCCCTCGCGCGTGACGCGGATGCGGTTGTCGTCGGTGGTTTCGATCATGCCCTCGGCACGCAGGCTGCGCAGGCGATAGTCGTCGATCGTGCGACCGGAAAGCATGGTGAAGCGATTGGGGTCGATACCCTCGCGCAGCCGCAGCCCCATCAGCAGGAACTCGTCGCCTTCCGCCTCGGGCGCCAGGCGCTCGGCCTCGACCACGCCGTGGCCCACGGCCTCGACTCGTTCGAGCCAGGCCTCCGGCACCAATTCGGTCGATAGGGCGAAGCGGCCGGTGCCGGTTACCAACCGTGCATGCGCGCCAGGGCCGACGCCCGCATATTCGCCGTAACGCCAATAAACGAGATTATGCCGGCATTCCGCGCCAGGACGGGCGTGGTTGGAGATTTCATAGGCCGGCAGGCCGTGCTTGTCGCAGATCTCACGCGTCGTATCGAAGAGGGCGCGGGCGACCTCCGGGTCCGGAACGGTGAGCTTGCCGGCATCGCGCAGCCGCTCGAACATGGTGCCGGGCTCGATGGTGAGTTGGTAAAGCGACAAGTGTTCGGCGGCGCGGCGGATGGCTTCCTCAAGCTCAGCCGCCCAGGCTGCGGGCGTCTGTCCCGGGCGCGCATAAATGAGATCGAAGGACGTGCGGCCGAAAACCGAAGTCGCGGTCTCAACCGCCTTCATCGCTTCCTCGACCGAATGCATCCGCCCAAGCGCCCTGAGGTCGGCATCGTTCATCGCCTGAACGCCGAGCGACACACGATTGACGCCCGCCGTCCGGTAGCCGCGCAGCCGGCCGGCCTCGACGCTGGTCGGATTCGCTTCGAGCGTCACTTCCACGTCCGGCGCGACGCTCCAGTTCGCGGCGATGGCGTCGAGAACCGCCGCGACGGTCTCGGGCTTCATCAGCGACGGCGTGCCGCCGCCCAGGAAAATGCTCGTGACCGTGCGGCCAGGGGCCATCCCGGCCTGATGGGCAATTTCGCGGGCGAAAGCCGCCGCGTAGCGCGGCTCATCCACCTTGGCGAAGCGGACGTGGCTGTTGAAATCGCAATAGGGGCATTTTGACGCGCAGAAGGGCCAGTGGACATAGACCCCAAACCCCGCGTCGAAGGGCAGATGGGTGTTCATCGGGCTTGTTTGAGCGCTCGTCCGGCCTTTGGCAAGCCCAACGATGATGCACGCCGGGCGGGAAAAGCAGCAATCCGCACGCGGAGCAGGGAGATCGAGACGGAGTGGCGTCATGCGAAGTAAGCTTGTTCTTAGCCTGTGAGACGATTCGGGACGCACACTCCCGTGCCGCAGTTGGGAGAATTCGATGGACGTCGTTGCAAATCATCTCGCGATCGTCGGCGTCTACGCCGCGCTGAATGCGATCATCATGATGACGATGGGCTTCACGACAGGCCGGCTTCGCCGCAGGTACAAGGTCGCCGTGGGCGACGGCGGAGTTCCGCACTTGGTCCGCATCATGCGCGGTCACGCCAACGCCACCGAAAACATTCCGATCATGATGGTCATGATGGTCATCGCGGCCGGAATAGGCACGCCCGCGGGCGTGCTTCACGGCCTCGGGATCGTGTACACGTTCGGCCGCGCGGTCCACGCCTGGCATTTCATGCAGGAGAGCGCGCCATTCAGGACGCGCATGATCGGCTTCGTCTCTTCGATCCTCGCGCAGATAATCCTTGCCCTCGGCCTGCTTTCGCACGGCATCCTTATGCTGCTGCGAGGCTGAACGATTAGTTCAGGCAGGCGTCGGCAAGCATGACGAAGGCGCGGGCGCGGTGCGAGAGGCCAAGCCCGCGAGGCGGAAGCCCGTGTTTTTCCTCCGCCGTCATCTCGCCGAAGGTCCGCTTATGGCCTTCAGGGAGAAATGCGGGATCGTAGCCAAATCCAGCAGTACCACGAGGGGGCCAGACGAGCGTGCCGTCGACCCGCCCTTCGAACTCCTCAATATGACCGTCCGGCCATGCGATGCAGAGCGCCGAGACGAACCAGGCGCGCCGGTCATCACTTCCTGACGCGCCAACCGCGTCCTCGACGTCCTGCATGGCGCGGGCGAAGTCCTTCGTGGGGCCAGCCCACCGGGCGGAATAGATGCCCGGCTCGCCCTTTAGGGCTGCGACGCACAGGCCGCTATCGTCCGCCATGGCGGGCAGATTGGTGGCAAACGCGGCGGCCTGCGCCTTGATGCGGGCATTGGCGAGGAAACTGTCGCCGGTTTCGTCCGGCTCAGGCAGGCCGAGCGATCCGGCGGAAATGGCCGTTACTCCATGGGGAGCCAGCAATTCCTCCATTTCGCGCAACTTGCCCGGATTATGCGTCGCGATGACCACCGTGCCGGTGAGCTGGCGCGCCATGTCATTGTCTCCAGAAGCCGGAATTTCGAGCTCGCTCACATCACCGCGAGCTTTTGGAGCTCGATGAGGCGCGTCGTGCCCTGGCGCGCAAGGCGCAGCATGGCCATCAACTCCTCCTCGGAGAACGGCTTGCCCTCCGCCGTGCCCTGCACCTCGACGAGGCCGCCGGAGCCGGTCATGACGAAATTGGCGTCGGTCTCCGCGCTCGAATCCTCGAGATAGTCGAGGTCGAGCACCGGCACGCCCTGCGCCACGCCGCACGAAATTGCGGCGACATGGTCCTTCAACGGGTTGGTGGTGACCATCGAGCGGCCGCGCATCCATTGCAGGCAGTCGTGCAGGGCCACCCAACCGCCCGTGATGGCAGCAGTTCTTGTGCCGCCATCGGCCTGGAGGACGTCGCAGTCGATGGTGATCTGCTTTTCGCCGAGGGCTGCCAGATCGACGACGCTGCGAAGCGAACGTCCGATCAGGCGCTGTATCTCCTGCGTCCGGCCGGACGGCTTTCCGGAGGTCACTTCACGGCGGGTGCGCTCATGCGTGGCGCGGGGCAGCATGGAGTACTCAGCCGTCACCCAGCCCTTGCCGGTGCCACGGAGCCAGGGCGGGCCGCGCTCTTCCAGGCTGGCCGTGCACAGCACGTGTGTTTCGCCGAACTTCACGAGGCAGGAGCCCTCGGCATAGCGCGAGAACCCGCGCTCGAGGCTCACTTTGCGGAGTTCGTCGGGGGCGCGTTTGGATGGGCGCATGGCCACTCCGAGGGTATGGGATCAAGGGAACGGAGGTTCTAGGGCTCCCGCCCGCCATCCGCAAGCAGGGCGGCAATCTCGCGTCTTGATCCCGGCCCGGCGAACGCCCACACTAGTACTGGACCCGGCAAAAGCCGGCTGAACAGCAGGACCGATGAACAAGGACATCTTCCCTCCGACGGGCGGCGCGCTGGTCGATATCAATGATCGCTCGCGGGAAATCTTCCGGCGCATTGTCGAGAGCTACCTCGCGACGGGCGAGCCGGTCGGATCACGCAATCTATCGCGCATCTTGCCGATGTCGCTGTCGCCCGCATCCGTCCGCAATGTGATGGCCGATCTGGAAGGCGCGGGGCTGATCTACGCTCCGCACACCAGCGCCGGTCGCCTCCCGACCGCAACAGGGACTGCGCTTCTTCGTCGACGCGCTGATGGAGGTCGGCGACGTCTCGGCCGAGGACCGCTCCCGCATCGAGGCGGAGGTTAAGGCGTCCGGCCAGAACAAGACGACCGAGGGCATCCTTTCCGAGGCGTCGGCCCTCTTGTCGGGCCTGTCACGCGGAGCCGGCGTCGTCGCGACGACGAAGGCCTCGACCAAACTCAAGCATATCGAGTTCGTCAGGCTCGACCCGACCCGCGCGCTCGGCGTTCTGGTGGCGGAAGACGGCTCGGTCGAAAATCGCATCCTCGAACTGCCGCCGGGCCTGCCGGCCTCGGCGCTCGTCGAGGCGTCCAACTATCTTTCGGCCCGTGTCCGGGGCAAGACCCTCGCCGATCTCGCCGGCGAGATCGAAAGCGAGCGCAGCCGGGCTGAATCCGAGCTCGATTCGCTGACCGCCGGATTGGTGGAAAGCGGACTGGCGAGCTGGAGCGGTCAGTCCGAAAGCCGCCAGCTCATCGTTCGGGGACAGGCAAACCTGCTCGATGACCTGAAAGCCATCGAGGATCTCGAGCGGATCAGGCTGCTTTTTGCCGATCTTGAGACGAAGAAGGACGTGATCGACCTGCTGTCGCGGGCCGAACAGGGCGAAGGCGTGCGCATCTTCATCGGTTCGGAAACGAAGCTGTTCTCGCTCTCCGGTTCCTCGCTGATCGCCGCGCCATTCCGTGACGGCAGCCAGAAGATCGTCGGCGTTGTCGGCGTCATCGGCCCGACGCGGCTGAACTATGCGCGCATCGTGCCGATGGTCGACTATACCGCGAAGGTGGTGAGCCGACTGCTCAACGGCCGCTGAATTGTGCCCCTGAATACCGGCCGCTAACTTTCAGCCCCCGAGCTTTTGCGAGCCGAACCGGGTCGTGTAGGCCATCACGTCGTGATCGTTGACGTCGTGCTCGTCGGTCCACGGCGAAGTTGCGTCCTCGACCGCCGCCGGCGGGGAGAGCGCGGGCACCGGAGATGCAAGGAGCGGGCTCGCCGCAATGCCGACGGCAAGGACCGCGGCGGTGGCGGCGGTCAGTACGGCAGCGAAAAAACCGATGGTCGCTGCCGCGCCGAGCGCGGTGCGGCCCGCCCGGCGGGCGAGGCTGAAAGCAGATAGGGACATAGCTTATTCTTTCCGAGAGTATTTCTATTGTGCTTCTTCTACGGACTCTCGAATAATGCAGATTATTCACCCGTGATCACGAAAGCGGGAGCAGCTTGAGCTTGGCTCAGCCCTGTGTCCCCGGTAGGGCTCCATCGCGCCATTTCAGCGGCCCGAGGACATTGCCTACGACTTTTCCGCCTTCCACGAGCAGGAAGCGTGGCGTCCCGCCCCGGTCCTCGAACTGGGCAAGCAGCGGCCGCAGATCGGCCGGCCATTCGTCGTCGTTGCGGATATTTCCGAAGGACTTCACGTCCACGGTCCGGAACGGAACACCCTTGGCCGCGCAACGCGCTGCGAAACCGTCCTTGTCGTAGGCATTCCACTCCCGGCATATAGCGCAGTTGCGCGCGCTGACATACACGACCATCAGCTTGCTGGCCGCGAATGCTGGCGGCGGGGCCACGAGTGGCGCGAAAGCCGCGGCGATTCCGCTGAGCAGAAGTTGACGGCGATGGACGGTCATGGCGGCCTTCCCTGAGGACGGTCCATTTAAACATTACGAGGACTTAAGATCCACTACACGCCAATAACTCAAATTGTTCGCTTTATTGCGATCCCGGTCACGACAGGCGGATCAGGACCGCGCCGCCGACAGCGGTCGCCGCCGCGGCCCATTTCAGCAAGCCGATCTTTTCGTGCAGCACGGTCGCGGCGAGCAGCATGCCGATGAACAGGCTGGTCTCGCGCAGGGCGGAGACTGCTCCGGCCGGGCCATGCGCGAAGCCGTAGAGCACGAACATGTATGAGCTGGTGGAGACCAGGCAGGCGACGATACCGAAGCGCCATTCGGTGCGCATCATCTTCGGGAGGTTCATCCCTTCGATGGCAAGCATCGCGGCCATGCTGGCGCCGTTCACGATGCAGACTGTGAACGCGTAGGTGAGCGGGTCGCCCGTGAGGCGGACGCCCTGCGTGTCGGTGATGACGAAGCAGGCATTTGCAACGCCGGCAAACAGCGCGAGCCCCAGGCCGGCGCGATCGACCTTCGCGCCGCGCCGCGCGGATTCCCCCAGCATCAGCACAGCGACCGAGATCGCGGCGATCCCCGCCATGGCGAATGGAGTCAGGGTCTCGCCAAACAGGCTCCAGCCAATGAGCGCGACGCCCAACGGCGCAATGCCGCGCACCATGGGATAGCCGACCGCGAAGGGCAGGCGGCGGTAGGTCGCCATCAGCGCGCGCATGGTGAGCATGTTGAACACCATGCCCAGCGCCACCCATTTCCACGCGGGCGCCGGCGGCAGGCCCCAGACAAATGCGAACGGCGTCGCGACGACGCCAGACAGGATGACGACCGACGCCACGGCATGGCCCGGATCCGGCCGCATGCGGGCGGCGGCGTTCCAGGCCGCGTGGAGCACGGCGCTGGCGAGGCCTGCGAGGAAGACGAGGAGGGTCAATGATCCAGGCCGCGGCAAGCCGGTCGGACGGCGAAGGCACGATCATGCCGGTGCATGCCGATTTGGGCCAGTAGCAGAGCCCGCCGGTCAGTCCAGCAGTTTTTGCATGAACACCAGGTCGAGCCACCGGTCGAACTTCCAGCCGACCTGCTTCAGTCGTCCGGTCTCGACGAAGCCGAATCCCTTGTGGAAATGGATCGAGCCGGAGTTGGCCGCGTCCACGCCGCCGATCATCACGTGTTTGCCGAGCGCCCGGGCGGCATCGATCAGCGCAGGCATCATCTGCTTGCCCACGCCCTTCCCGTGATGGTGGCGGTGCACATAGATCGAGTGCTCGACCGTGTGGCCGTAGCCCTCGCCCTTGCGGAATTCGCCAAAGCTGGCGAAGCCGATCACGTCCCCGTCGAGCGCGGCGACAATGAAGGGCAGGCCCTTCGCCCGGCGCTCGTGAAGCAGCAGGCGGCGGCTTTCGAGATCCACCGCATGGATGCTCCAGGCCGCCGTCGTGTTGAGGATGGCGTCGTTGTAGATGTCCAGGATCGCCGGGAGGTCGCCCTCCTGCGCGTCGCGCAGCGTGATGGATTGGGCGAAAGGTGACGGGGACGACGTCATTGAGGACCCGATCTGAAGACTCTGGACTGGTTCGCAGACAATGCACTTGCGTTCCAGCCCGGCGCAAGGTCGGCAGCAAGCCCGCGTTCCCGGGCCCCGGCCTTGCATTCGGCTTGGAAATCCTTCGCCCTGCTGCTATCTCCCGCGCATGGCCACGCACCCCATCGACAACATCCGCAACTTCTCCATCGTCGCGCATATCGACCATGGCAAGTCCACGCTCGCCGACCGGCTGATCCAGGTCACCGGCGGGCTGGCCGAGCGCGACATGGTCGAGCAGGTGCTGGATTCGATGGACATCGAGCGCGAGCGCGGCATCACCATCAAGGCGCAGACGGTGCGCCTCGAATACAAGGCCAAGGACGGCAAGACCTACATCCTCAACCTGATGGACACGCCCGGCCATGTCGACTTCGCCTACGAGGTGAGCCGGTCGCTGGCGGCCTGCGAAGGGCTCGCTGCTGGTCGTCGACGCCTCGCAGGGCGTGGAGGCGCAGACGCTGGCCAACGTCTACCACGCGCTCGACGCCAACCACGAGATCGTGCCCGTCCTCAACAAGATCGACCTGCCGGCCGCCGAGCCCGACCGCATCAAGGCGCAGATCGAGGAGGTCATCGGCCTCGACGCGTCCGACGCGGTGCCGATCTCGGCCAAGACCGGCATCGGCATCGACCTCGTGCTGGAGGCCATCGTCAAGCGCCTGCCGCCGCCCAAGGGCGACGAGACCGCGCCGCTGAAGGCGCTGCTGGTCGACAGCTGGTACGACGCCTATCTCGGCGTCGTGGTGCTCGTGCGCGTCATCGACGGCGTGCTGAAGCAAGGGCTCCGACATCACCATGATGGGCACCAAGCGCCCGCTACGAGGTCGACCGCATCGGCGTGTTCACGCCCGAAGATGACCGACGTCGCAGAAGCTCGGCCCCGGCGAGGTCGGCTTCATCACCGCGCAGATCAAGCAGGTGGCCGACACCCGCGTCGGCGACACCATCACCGAGACGCGCCGCCCACGGCCAAGGCGCTGCCGGGCTTCAAGCCGGCGCAGCCCGTGGTGTTCTGCGGCCTCTTCCCGGTCGACGCCGCGCAGTTCGAGGATCTGCGCGCCGCCATGGGCAAGCTGCGGCTCAACGACGCGAGCTTCTCCTACGAGATGGAGATCCTCCGCCGCGCTGGGCTTCGGCTTCCGCTGCGGCTTCCTCGGGCCTGCTGCACCTGGAGATCATCCAGGAGCGGCTGGAGCGCGAGTTCAACCTCGACCTCATCGCGACCGCGCCGTCGGTGATCTACCAGATCAAGATGCGCGACGGCGAGGAGATCGAGCTGCACAACCCGGCCGACATGCCGGACCCGATGAAGATCGAGGAGATCGCCGAGCCCTGGATCCGCGCCACGATCCTCACGCCCGACGAATATCTCGGCGGCATCCTCAAGCTCTGCCAGGACCGGCGCGGCACGCAGGTCGACCTGAACTATGTCGGCAAGCGCGCCATGGTGATCTACGACCTGCCGCTGAACGAGGTGGTGTTCGACTTCTACGACCGGCTGAAGTCGATCTCGAAGGGCTACGCCTCGTTCGACTACGCGCATCACCGACTACAAGCCCGGCGACCTCGTGAAGATGTCGATCCTCGTCAACGCCGAGCCGGTCGACGCGCTCTCCATGCTGGTCCACCGCACCCGCGCCGAAATGCGCGGCCGCGCCATGTGCGAGAAGCTGAAGGAGCTGATCCCGCAGCACCTGTTCCAGATCCCGATCCAGGCCGCCATCGGCGGCAAGATCATCGCCCGCGAGACCATCTCGGCCCTGCGCAAGGACGTGACCGCCAAGTGCTATGGCGGCGACATCTCCCGCAAGCGCAAGCTCCTCGACAAGCAGAAGGAGGGCAAGAAGCGCATGCGCCAGTTCGGCCGCGTGGAGATCCCGCAGGAAGCCTTCATCGCCGCGCTGAAGATGGATAGCTGAGGCAGCTTCGCGGTCCATATTCTATCCTCGCTTCATCATCTGCCCCATACCGCCTCATCCCGGGGAGCAGGCCCGCTTGGGCCTGCGTCTCGAAGGACGAGGCCTCGCTGGCCTCAATGGTTCAGCCTTCTGGAACCCTCGTCGTTCGAGACGCCATGCGAAGCCGCATGGCTCCTCACGATGAGGGGGTGGTGCTGGGCCTGTTCGTTTGCCGCTGACCTGATCTCACCTCCCGCGCTCCGTCATCTCTCCCTCTCTCCGTCATCCCGGGCAACGAGGAGTGGCGTGCAGGGAACGCGCCTCGAAGGATGGACGCGTTTGGGCGTATCACAGGCCAGTTGTCGTGCCAATTCACGTGAAGCCGCCCGTGCGGATTGACGGGGTTCGGGAAACGGGGCAAGCCAAGCACTCACGCAAAGCGCTCGATCCCTCGATCCCCCGATGGCCCGCTGCCGATGACCCAGACCAAGATCCAGCAGGCCAAATCCGAGCTGGCCAAGAGCGAGCAGGCCAAAACCGATCTGGCCAAGAGCGAGCAGGCCAAGGTCCAGCCGGGCAAGGTCTCTTCTACGGAGGCGTCGCCCGTGGTCGACCGCGCAGCGCTCGAGGCCGAGGTCGACGCCGCGCTCGGCAAGGCGGGCAGCGATGCGGCGGCGCGGCGGGCGGCCGTGGTCGGTGTGCTGCGCAAGGCGCTGCAGGAGGGACGGGAACGCGCGCGCGTTCTGCTGGAGAGCGAGAAGAACGGGATGGCCTGCGCTATCAGGCTATCCGATCAGATGGACCTGATCATCACCCTGCTCCATGCCGTTGCGATGCGGTTGGTGGAGCCTGCGCATCAGCCTTTGTCGTCCGAGCGGCTCGCGGTCGTGGCGGTCGGCGGGTATGGACGCGGCACGCTGGCGCCGGGGTCGGACGTCGACCTGCTGTTCCTGCTCCCCTACAAGGCCACGCCATGGTCCGAGGGCGTCGTCGAAACCATTCTCTATGCCTTGTGGGACCTGAAGCTGAAGGTGGGGCACTCGACCCGCACCGTGGATGAATGCATCCGCGAGGCGCGCGCCGACATGACCATCCGCACGGCGCTGCTGGAAGCCCGGCTGCTGCTGGGCGACGCCGCGCTGTTCGCCGAATTCGAGGAGCGCTACGACCGCGATGTCGTGCAGGGCACGGCGGCGCAGTTCGTGGCCGAGAAGCTCGCCGAGCGCGAGCGCCGGGTGAACCGGGCCGGCGCGTCGCGCTACCTCGTCGAGCCCAACGTCAAGGAAGGCAAGGGCGGGCTGCGCGACCTGAACACGCTGTTCTGGATCGCCAAGTACGTCTACCGGGTCAAGGACACGCGCGATCTCGTCTCGGCGGGGCTGTTCGACAACGAGGAGCGCATCCTCTTCCAGCAATGCGAGGAGTTCCTGTGGCGGGTGCGGTGCGAGATGCACTACGTCACCAGCCGGGCCGAGGAACGGCTGACCTTCGATCTGCAGCGGCAGATCGCCGACCGCATCGGCTATGCCGGGCGGGGCGGCCAATCTTCGATCGAGCGCTTCATGATGCGCTATTTCCTCGTCGCCAAGGATGTCGGCGACCTCACGGCCATCGTCTGCGCGGCGCTGGAGGCGCGGCATACCAAGTCCCGCCCGCTTCTCGACCGGCTGGTGGGGCGGCTCAGGCGGGGCGGCAAGGCGATCCCCGACACACCGGATTTCGTCATCGACAACGAGCGCCTGAGCGTGGCGCGGGACGACGTGTTCCAGCGCGATCCGGTGAACCTGCTGCGGCTGTACCGCCTCGCCGACAAGCTGAACCGCGCCATCCATCCTGACGCGACGCGGCTGGTCACCCGCTCGCTCAAGCTGGTCGACGTGGCGCTGCGCAAGAACCCGGAGGCGAACCGCCTCTTCATCGAACTGCTGACATCGCGGCACGCGCCCGAGATCGTGCTGCGGCGGATGAACGAATCCGGACTGCTGCGCCGCTTCATCCCGGAGTTCGGGCGCGTCGTGGCGATGATGCAGTTCAACATGTACCACCACTACACGGTGGACGAGCACCTCATCCGCTCCATCGGCGTGCTCGCGGACCTCGAGGCCGGGCGGCTGAAGGACGAACTGCCGGTCGCCAACGAGATCCTGCCGACCATCCGCAACCGGACGGTGCTGGCCGTGGCGCTGTTCATCCACGACATCGCCAAGGGCCGGCCGGAGGACCACTCCACCGCAGGCGCACGCATCGCGCGCAAGCTCTGCCCCAGGCTCGGATTGTCGGAAACCGAGACGGATTCGGTGGCCTGGCTCGTCGAGCACCATCTGCTGATGTCCACCGTCGCGCAGAGCCGCGATCTCTCCGACCCCAAGACCATCGAGAATTTCGCCGCCGTCGTGCAGACGCTCGAGCGCCTGAAGATGCTGCTCGTGCTCACGGTCTGCGACATCAAGGCGGTGGGCCCCGGCGTGTGGAACGGCTGGAAGGGCCAGCTCATCCGCACGCTCTACTGGGAGACCGAGATCGTGCTCGCCGGCGGGCATTCCGCGATCGACCGCGCCCAGCGCGTGAAGCGGTCGCAGGACGAGGTGCGCCGGGCGCTGCCGGGCTGGACGGACGCCGAGATCGACGCCTATGTCGCGCGCCACTACCCGCCCTACTGGCTGAAGGTGGACCTGCCGCGCCGCATCAAGCACGCGCATTTCCTCTACGCCGCCGAGAAGAGCATGCGGACCTTGGCCACCGAGGTGGCGACCGACAGCTTCCGCGGCGTCACCGAGCTCACCGTCGCCGCGCCCGACCATCCGCGCCTGCTGGCCATCATCACGGGGGCCTGTGCTGCGGCGGGGGCCAACATCGTCGACGCGCAGATCTTCACCACCACGGACGGACTGGCGCTCGACACCATCTTCATCCGGCGCGCCTTCGACATGGACGAGGACGAATTGCGGCGCGGCGCGCGGGTGGCGCACCACATCGAGCGCGCGCTGAAGGGCGAGATCCGCATCGCCGAGGCCGTGGCCGCGCGCGGCCCGGACCGCAGCGCCAATCTGAAGGGCGTTCCAGGTCATTCCCGACGTCGTCATCGATAACGCGCTGTCGACGCGCTACACGGTCGTCGAGGTCACGGGGCTCGACCGGCCGGGCCTGCTCTATGAACTCACGACGGCGCTGAGCAAGCTCAACCTGAACATCGGCTCCGCCCATATCGCCACCTTCGGCGAGAAGGCGGTCGACGCGTTCTACGTTACCGACCTCACCGGATCGAAGATCGTCAACGCCACCCGCCAGGCCACCGTCCGCCGCCAGCTTCTCGACGTGCTGCAGGGCCGCGAGGCAGGGAAGGACGGGACCAGGGAACTGCCCGGCGCGGCCGCTTCCCCGAAGGCCGCCAAGGCTGTTTCCCGCTGACGCGCAAGCCTGTTTCCCGCTGGCCGAGGGTCCGCCAAGCGCGTTCCGGCCTTGATTTTTACGTCGCGCGCCATGATATCCGGGGCCGACATGTGTTTTCACGGACAACGAACCAGAGCGCCATGACCGAACCGAAGCCGAACGCCAAGCACGATGCGGAGCAGCCCCGGAACGGGCAGCAGCAGCCGGAGCAGGACAATTCCACGCAGGATAGCTCCACGGCCCAGTCGTCCGCCGCCGAGACGCAGGGCGAGGAGGCCAGCGAAGCCGCCGCGCTGCACGGCATCGTCGAGGCGCTGAACGCTGACAACTCCCAGCTCAAGGACAAGGTGCTCCGCACCCTGGCCGACATGGAAAACCTGCGCCGCCGCACCGAGAAGGAAGTGGCGGACGCGCGCGTCTACGCCACCACGAACTTCGCCCGCGACATGCTGACCGTCGTCGACAATATGCGCCGCGCGCTCGACACGCTGCCCACGGAGGTTCGCGAGGCGGCGGACGACAAGGTCAAGGCGCTGCTGGAAGGCGTCGAGCTCACCGAGCGGGATCTCCTGAAGACGCTGGAGCGCCACGGCATCCGCAAGCTCGAGCCCAAGGGCGAGAAGTTCGACCCCAATCTCCACCAGGCGATGTTCGAGATCCCCGACCCGTCAGTGCCCAACGGCACCGTGCGGGAGGTCGTGCAGTCCGGCTACGTCATCGGCGACCGCGTGCTGCGGCCCGCACTCGTCGGCGTCGCCAAGGGCGGCCCCAAGCCCGGCGCGCCCGGCAATGGGGCGGGCGGCAACGGCGCCTCGGTCGACAAGGAAGCCTGAGCGCGGCATCATCGCCCGATGGAGGGCATGACCGGCCTGATCGCGGAATGGGTGGGCGTCGGGGTGTTCGCGCTCACCGGCGCGCTCGTGGCCGCGCGCAAGAGCATGGACCCGTTCGGCTTCGCGCTGCTGGCGACGGTGACGGGCATCGGCGGCGGCAGCGTGCGCGACATGCTGCTCGGCGTAGCCCGTCTTCTGGGTCCAGGACCCCAGCGACGTCATCATCTGCATCGCCGTAGGCAGCTTCACCTATCTGGCGGGATCGCGCATTCCGGGCCTCATGACCAGCCTGCATCCCCGCAGCGTGCTGCTCTGGGCCGATGCGCTCGGCCTCGCGATCTTCGCGACCACGGGCGCGCTGAAGGCGCTGTCGGCTCGGGCGCGCATCCCTTCACCGCGGTCGTGCTCGGCACGCTGACGGCGACGTTCGGCGGCATCATCCGCGATATCCTCGCCGGCGACACGCCGCTCGTCCTGCACCGCGAGATCTACGTGACGGCCGCCGCGATCGGGGCCGGCGTGTTCGCGCTCGCGGTCAGCGCCAATATTCCCGTCACCGCCGCCGGGGCCGTCGCCATCGCGACCGCCTTCGGGCTTCGCGGCCTCGCCATCCTCAGGGACTGGTCGCTGCCTCCCTTCAAGGCCCGCGTGGAGTAGAGCGGAACAATTGGGAGCGTGGCGGGTTGGCACGGTCCGGCGTCTTCCATTCGGGAGACCCCCAGCCATCATCGGACCTTCGCCATGATACTGCGCATCTGGACATCAGGCCTGCTGGCCATCGCCGGGTCGGCGACACTGCTTTTGAACGCCGGTGCGCAGGCCCAGACGGCCGCGCCGCTTCCCCCGCCCAGCCCGGAACTCGAGGCCTGCCGCGCCTCCGGCCTCATCGCGCTGAAGGAGAAGACACCATCGATCAAGGACGTCACCTTCGACGTCGAGGGGATCACCATCGCCAAGGCCGACACCAAGGTCGAGGACACCCCGGTGCGCACCGTGATCATGGGCGAGGCCTATCTGCAGCGCGACAAGTCCGACAAGGCGTACCAGTTCGTGTGCCTGATCGGCGAAAAGGGCAAGGTGCTGATGACGTTCTTCACCCAGCGCTGACGCATCGCCTAGCTCAGACGACCGAGAGGTCCTTGTAGTAGATCACCGTGTCGCAGGGCCGGCCGTCGGGGAAGAGCGCGTAGTTCGGGATGATGCCGGCCCTCTGCCATCCCAGCCGCTCGTAGAGGCGCGATGCCGCGTCGTCGGCGGTGTCGAGGGTCAGCAACGTGCGGCCCAGGGCCTGCGCCCGGTCCTCCGCCGCCCGCATCAGGCGTTCGCCGTGGCCCGCGCGCCGCGCGCTTCGGTGGACCAGCATCTTCGCAATGTCGCAGCGATGCGGCTGGTTCGGCTTGTCGGCGGGGATGAGCTGGACCGTGCCCACGAGCCGGTCGCCTGCGAACGCGGCGAACAGACAGACCTCGCCCGCCTCCACGGCGTCGGCGACCCCGGCGAAGAAGCCCACGGCCTCCGCCATCGAGTAACCGTCCATGAAGCTGACCGACGCGCCGCCCGCGACGCAGTCGACCAGCACGGCGGCCAGTTCCGGAATGCGCTCGCGGGTCTCGGCGGCGTCCAGCAGGCGGACCGTGTTCATGCCGTCAGCACGTCCTTGGTGGCGACGGTGGAGTCGGCGTTCAGCCGGTAGACGAGCGGAATGCCGGTCTCCAGCTCCATCGAGGGGATGGTCTGCGGCGTCAGGCGGTCCAGCACCATCACGAGCGCGCGCAGCGAATTGCCGTGCGCGGCCACGAGTACCCGCTCGCCCCGGAGCACGCGCGGCAGGATCTCCTGGCAGTAATAGGGCAGCACGCGGGCGACCGTATCCTTCAGGCTCTCGCCGCCGGGGGCGCGACGTCGTAGGAGCGCCGCCAGATATGCACCTGCTCCTCGCCCCAGCGGGCGCGCGCATCGTCCTTGTTGAGGCCGGAGAGGTCGCCATAGTCGCGCTCGTTCAAGGCCTGGTCGCGCACCGTGTTCAGCGTGGGCTGGCCGATCTCCTCGAGGATCAGCGTGCAGGTGTTCTGCGCGCGGATCAGCGCCGACGTGTAGGCGATGTCGAAGGACAGCCCCATCGCCTTCAGCCTCTTGCCCGCAGTGCGTGCTTCCACGACGCCCTTTTCCGTCAGGTCCGGGTCCTTCCAGCCGGTGAACAGGTTTTTCAGGTTCCAGTCACTCTGGCCGTGGCGGACGAGGACGAGCAGGCGGTCCATAGGGGCGGTCTCCGGGTTTTCATGGATTGTCGAGAGGGTCAGTCGGCAAGCCCAGCACGTCGGCCATGCTGTAGAGGCCGGGCTTGCGGCCCTTGCCCCAGAGCGCGGCCTTCACGGCGCCGCGCGCGAAGATGGCGCGGTCCTCGGCGATATGCGTGAGCACGATGCGCTCGGAGGGGCCGGCGAAGGTGACGCTGTGGTCGCCCGACGACGGTGCCGCCGCGCAGCGACGCGAAGCCGATGGCGCCGGGCTGGCGTGCGCCGGTCACGCCGTCGCGGCCGCGCTCGGAATGGTCCTTCAGCGAGATGCCCCGGCCTTGCGCCGCCGCCTCGCCGAACAGCAGGGCCGTGCCTGACGGCGCATCCACCTTCATGCGGTGGTGCATCTCGACGATCTCGATGTCGAAATCCTCGCCCAAGGTCGCGGCGACGCGCTTCACCAGCGCGGACAGGAGGTTGACGCCCAGGCTCATATTGCCGGACTGCACGATGACGGCGTGGCGCGCCGCGGCGTCGAGCGCCGCGAAATGTTGATCCTCCATGCCCGTGGTGCCCACGACATGGACGATGCGCGCCTGCGCGGCGAGCCCGGCGAAATCGACCGTCGCGGCGGGCGAGGTGAAATCGAGCACGCCTTCGGCCTTGGCGAAGACGGGCAGCGGATCGTCGGTGATCAGAACGCCGGTCTTGCCGACGCCCGCCAGCAGCCCCGCATCCTGCCCCAGCGCGATCGAGCCCTCGCGCTCGATGGCGCCGCAGAGCGTCGCGCCCGGCGTGTCGTGGATGGTCTTGATGAGCATCCGCCCCATGCGCCCGGCGGCGCCGACGACAACGAGCCGCATGTCGGTCATGACGATCTCCCCTGATCGGCGCCGGTATAGCGCGGCGGCGCAGGAGACGGAAGCGGCGTGACTACAGCCGCTTGCTCAGGCTCGCATGCCCCGCCGCGCGCTGGGCCAGCGCGGGCGGTAGACGCGCTTTGTAGAGGGCCGAGGCCGGCGTGCTCCACCCGTGAACGGACCTGATATGCCCGCTGCGGTAGCGCCTTTACCTTCGAGCCCCCACAACGGGCCTTGAACGTTGCATGCCGGCGTGCGGATATACGCTCTTTCAGCACAAGGTATTTGCCATGAAGATCATTGCCGCCGCCGCGCTCGTCGCGCTGTCCGTCGTGCCAGTCTTTGCCAAGGATCTGACCGTGTCCGAGCAGGCCCGACTTGAGCTTGCACGTGACATGTGCGGGTTCAATGCTTTAATCGACAGCCATGCTCTTGCGACATCCGAGAGCGAAGCCTTCCGGAGGGACCCTACCCGCTACAAAAAAGAATTCGAATACGCGATGATCCGGGAGTCGGCCCTGACCGCCGCGATGGAAAAATACGAGCTGACGGAACATTGCAGGGAAGTCCGCGAGTTTGCGCGGTCCAATGGCTTCCTGAAGCGTTGATTTAATTGGGTTCCCGTTGCACGCAGCGGAGACCCGTCGATCATGGTCACGAGCGCGGGCATGAGGTGCGCTCGCAGCCTCGTTGCCCCCGCAGCAGATCAGCCGCCTGCCAGTTCCCGCTTCACTGCGGCTGCGGCCCGTCATAGCCCTCGATGATGATCAGGTCGGCGACGGCCACATTCAGCCGCAGCGCCAGGGCGTGCTGGTATTCCGGCGAATCGTAGCAGGCCAGCGCCTGCTCGTAGCTCGGGAATTCGATGACCACGTTGCGGGCGCGCGCGGCGCCCTCGCGCACCTCGTGGCGGCCGGCGCGCACGAGGAACTTCGCTTGGTATTTCGCGAAGGCCGCCGCATTCGCGGCGACATAGGCCTTGTACGCCTCAGGATCCGAGATATCGACGCGCACGATCCAGTAACCCTTGCTCATGACTGGCCTCCGGGCTGGGGGCCGTCAAAGCCTTCGACGAGGACGAATTCGCCGGTGCTGCCGTTCACCCGGTGCTTGCGGGCTTCCTGGTACTCGGGCGAGAAGAAATAGGCCTTGGCCTGGTCGTAGCTGTCGAATTCGAGGATCACGTTGCGCGGCCGTGCCGGGCCTTCAAGCGCCTCGGACGGGCCGCCCCGCGCGAGGATGCGCGCGCCGTAGAGGCCCATGGCCTGGAACGCGCCACGGGCGTAGTTGGCGTAGGACTCCGCGTCGTCGACCGAGACGCGGGCAATGATGTAACCCTTAGGCATGGTGCCCTCCCTGTTATGGGAGACGAACCAACTCCATCGGCGCGGGCCGGTCAACCGCTGCTGGCGCGCAACCGGCCTCTTTACCTTGCTTCGCTGTTTCTCACGCCGCGCGGCGGGTGGGGCGGGCAGCTTTGCCAGGAGATTCAAGCAGGCGGAAGCTGCCGGCCAGCGACGTCAATTGCTGGGTTTCCTGCTTGGTGGTGAGGATCGCGGCGTGCGTCTCCTCCACCAGCGCCGCGTTCTGCTGGGCCATGTCGCCCATCTTGTTCACGGCGTCGGTGAGATCCGCCACCGTATCGGCCTGCTCGCGGGATGCGTCGGCGATGCCGGTCATGACGCGGGTGACGTCCGAGACCGCACTGAAGATGCCCTCCAGATGCGTCGAGGTTTCCTCGACGAGCGACACGCCGGTCACGATCTCGGCCTGCGCCTGTCCGATCAGGCTCTTGATCTCCTGCGATGCCCCGGCGGCGCGCTGCGCCAGCGTCCGCACTTCGGACGCGACGACCGCGAATCCGCGGCCGACATCGCCGGCCCGCGCCGCCTCGACCGCCGCGTTCAGGGCGAGCAGGTTGGTCTGGAAGGCGATGCCGTCGATCAGTTCCACGATGTCGGAGATCCGGCCCGAGGAGCTGCTGATGCGCTGCATGGCCTCCCGGGCGGAACCCAGGACGGAGCCGCCGTTCTGGGCCTGCTCCTCGGCGGCTTGCACAGTCTTCGCCGCGGCGCTGGCACGCTGGGCGTTGTCGCGGATCGAGGCGCTGAACGTACCCAGCGCGTCGCACGTCTCGTTGACGGTGGTGGCCTGGTCGGCGGTGCGCTCGGCGAGGTCATCAATCCCCGCCGCGATTTCGCCGGTTGCCGTGTCCACCGCTGACGCGGCCGTCATGAGCTGCGACATCGCTTGCGCCAGCCGGTCGGCCAAGTTGTTCGTCCCGTCGCTCAGCACGCGGAACGCGCCGTTATAGGAGCCGGTGACGCGGACAGTGAGGTCGCCGCCAGCGAGTGTCCCGAGGGCCGAAACCGTCTCGCCGAGTCCGGTTTCGACCGTGGCGACCAACTGGTTCAGCCGGGCCGAGACTTCCTTCAGCTCCGGCTCGTCGAACGACTGGCTGACCCGCATGGCGAAGTCCCCGCGCGCCGCGCCGTCCACGACCGAGTTGATCTGGACGATCATCTGGTCGAGCACCCGGCGGCGGCTTTCGGCGGACCGCTTCTCCTGGCCCATGCCGGCCTGCATCAGCCGGTCGCGTTCGAGGATGGCCTCGTGGAACACGAGGATAGACTGCGCCATGTCGCCGATCTCGTCATGGCGGGCCGTGTAGGGCACGGAGATATTCTTGTCGCCGGCGGACAGCTTGCGCATCGTCACCCCGATCTCGAGGAGGGGCGTGAGCACGGAGCGCTTGATCAGCATCACCATCGCGAACGCCATGACGAGGGCCAGCGCCAGTCCGCCCGTCGCGACCATCGTGGCGAGCCTGCCGAGGCTCTGGGCCCGGGCTTCTTCCGCCTTGGCCTCTTCCTCTATAACATCCCCCGCAGCGTCCATCGCGTGTTCGAGCGCTTCGAACCGCTGGACGAAGGTCTTGATCTCCGCCTCGCCCGACGCGGAATTCCTGAACGCGAGGTCGACGATCCGCTCAGCTTGGGCGATGTAGGCCGACAAGGGCTCGTCGAGCTTGCCGAGTTCTTCATGAACGGTGGGAGGCAGCTCCAGCGCGTGGTTCGCGGCGATTCTGTCTCGGAAATCCTGCGCGTGTCCCCGCGCCTCCTTGAGCGCCTCATCGCGCGATCCCCCCCGTTCCGCGGCGAAGAACGCGGCGTAGACATCAGCGCGCAAGCTGTCGTGAAGCATGTCCCCGACCGTGTGGTTGCGAAGGGCGACCGCGGTCGTGCCGACCGTCTCAAGCTGCTGACCCATCCGGTCCGAGGAGACGATCGCAGCCGTCGCGATACCTGCCGCGACGAGGCCCGATAAGCCGCAAAAAACGGCAACACGCGTGGTAAGGGAGGTCATTCGACGTCCTAAAGGTTCGTATTAAAACGTCGTGACCATACACCCCAAAGTATTACTAGATATGAAACACGCGCAAAGATTGTGAATTTACAAGTCACAAAATGTCAATTGCAGGATGCCGAAGCTGTGATCTCCGCAACGATCGCCTGCGCGGCAGCCTTCGGATCGGCCGCCTGCGTGACGGGGCGTCCGATCACCAGCCGGTCCGCGCCGGCCGCGATGGCGGCGGCGGGCGTCATCACCCGCTTCTGGTCGCCAGCGTCGCCGCCTGCCGGCCGGATGCCCGGCGTGACGAGATCCATGCCCGCGCCGACAGCGGCGCGCATCGCGGTCACCTCGCCGGCCGATAGGATCAGCCCGTCGATGCCGCAATCGCGGGCTTGCAGGGCGCGCCTGGCCACCAGGTCCTGCACGCCCATCGCGTAGCCGGCCGTCGCGAGGTCCGCGTCGTCGTAGCTGGTCATGACGGTCACTGCGAGGAGGCGCAGGTTCGAGCCCGCCCGGCCCGCCACCGCCGCGCGCATGGTCTGGGGAAAGGCGTGGACGGTGAGGTAGGTCGCGCCGATCCCGGCGACCTGCTCGGTGGCGCGCTGCACGGTGTTGGGGATGTCGTGGAACTTGAGATCGAGGAACACCTGCTTGCCCGAGGCGATCAGGTCCCGCGCGAAGGAGAGCCCGCCGGCGTAGACCAGTTCGAGCCCGACCTTGTAGAAGCTCACGCTGTCGCCGAGCCGCTCCACCATCGCGGCGGCCGCGCTGACATCCGGAAGGTCGAGCGCGACGATGAGGCGCTCGCGGGGCTGCAGGCTAGCCTGGGCTTGGCGGGCGGATTGGCTGGTGGCTTGGCTGGGGTCTTGGCTGGCGGTCATTCCGGATCTCCGATTCGCTCGTCCTCGAGGGCTCTCCACCCGTGGAGCACGCGGGAGGTCGTCCGGTCAAAAGCAAAGACGGAGCCGCCGCCTAGCGTCTGGTCGTGGCTGCGTGCGATGGGCAATCCCTTGAGGTGGCACAGCAGCAGCGTGCCGACGCCGCCATGACCCACGATCGCGATATCGCGCCCACGAGGGGCATCAGCCAGAACCGCGCCGACGGCGGCCACGATGCGGCGCTGCGCGTCGACGGCCCGCTCCCAGCCCCGGATGCTGGTCTCCGGATGGGCGAAGAACAGGTCGGCCGTCGCCTCGAACTCCGGCGGCGGCAGGAAGCCGGTGGCGGAGCGGTCGTTCTCGCCCAGATCCTCCCGCTCCAGCATCGGGCAGGCGGACGCGGCGGCGAGGACCAGCGCGCCGTCCAGCGCCTTGCGTTCGGTCGAAGAGGCGACGAGCCCGAGCCCGCGCGCCCAGTCGCGGGAGGCAGCGGCCGCAATGCGCTGGCGCCCGAGCGCGCTCAGTCCCCATTGCGGTACGGGCACCGCCGGATCGATCTCCACCTGCGGATGCGTCACGTAGAAAACGCGCTGCATTCCGGTCAGCGGCGGGAGCGCCGCGCCTCGGCCGCCGCCCGGCGGCGCAGCGCGTTGTCGGCTTCCCGGTGCGTGTCGGGTCCTTCGAGATGATCGCCGATCTGGCGCAGGAACGTCATGGTGGGCCGCAAGCCCGGCTCGTCGAGCGCTTTCTCCGTGCGGTCACGCAGCTCATGCCAGCCCTTCCCGGTGCGATCCTTGATTTCGCAGCGGACCCTCTCGGTCTTCTCGCGCCACTCGGTCCGGACCTTCGCGGTCTGCAGCTTCAGCCGGTCGATGAGATCGGGCTCCAGCCGGTGCACGGAGGGGAAATCCGCGCTGCCGTCTCGCCGGTAGACCCAGACGCGCGCCGGCGGCAGGTTCAGCCAGACCGGCGGTGACACCTCGGCGGTGAAGCCGCCCGCCTCGCGCGGCACTGGCGACACCAGCCCGTAGGTGAACTGGATGAACGGCGCGCCGGGCGCCATCAGCCGGAACGCGTCGGCCAGCAGCGACACGCGCTCGGGCTCCGGCCGCGTCAGCAGAGGCAGGCTGGACACGACCGCGGCAGCAGGCTGGCTGAGCAGGCCGCGCAAGGTCGCGCCGAGGCCATAGGCGTCGCCTCTCACGATGCGGGCGCGGGGAAACCGCTTGGCCAGCAGGATGCAGAAATCGGGATCGAATTCGACGAGGACGAGCCGCTCCTGCAACACGCCGCGCCGCAGCAGCGCCTCGGTCACCGGGCCGGTGCCGGGTCCAAGCTCGATGATAGGTCCGGGCCGTGCAGGGTTCACCTGCCGGGCCATGGCGCGCGACAGGGCGGGACTGGACGGCGTGATCGCTCCCGCGGCCCTGGGGTTTTCGAGCCAGCTCTTGAGAAAGCGCGCTTCGTCCTGCAGACGTTGGGACAAGGGTATGCCGGGCGTTCGCCGCCGCGCGTTCGGCTCTGATCCCCTTGGGCGAAGCGGCACGGCGACCCCTTTGCGTTCGGCGTGCGGCAAAATAGGCCCGCGAGTCGGGCCCGGTCAACCGTTGTACGCCGTCGACGGTTCCGGCTACTCGGCGGCGCCGCCGAAGAACTCGCGCACCTTGTCGAAGAAACCCTGGCTTTCCGGCTGGTTTTCGTTCGAGCTCGCCTGGTCGAATTCGCTGCAGCAGCTCGCGCTGGCGCGGGTTCAGCTTCTGCGGCGTCTCGACCATGACCTGGATGTAGAGGTCGCCCATGTCGCGCGACCGCAGGATCGGCATGCCGCGTCCCTTGATGCGGATCTGTTTGCCGGTCTGGGTGCCCTCGGGAATCTTCACGGTGCACTGGTTCCCATCAAGAACGGGCACGGTCACCTCGCCGCCCGAGCGCGGCCGTCACCATCGAGACGGGAACCCGGCAGAACAGGTCCGCGCCGTCGCGCTGGAGGAAAGCGTGCGCCGCAAGCGACAGGAAGATGTAGAGATCGCCCGCCGGCCCGCCGCGAAGTCCCGCCTCGCCTTCGCCAGCCAGGCGGATGCGCGTGCCGTCCTCGACGCCCGCCGGGATGTTCACCGACAGGGTCCGCTCGCGCGTCACGCGGCCCGCCCCGGCGCAGGACCGGCACGGGTCGTCGATGGTCTCGCCCCGGCCCTGGCAGGTCGGGCAGGTGCGCTCGATGGAGAAGAACCCCTGGCTCGCGCGCACGCGGCCCGCGCCGCCGCAGGTCGCGCACTGCTTCGGCTTGGAGCCGGGCTTGGCGCCGGTGCCCGAGCACGCCTCGCAGGCGATCGAGGTCGGCACCTTCAGGGTCGCCGTCTTGCCCTTGTAGGCCTCCTCGAGGGTGATTTCGAGATTGTAGCGGAGGTCGGAGCCGCGCTCGCGCCCGTTGGCGCTGCGCTGGCCGCCGCGCCGGCCGTTCACTTCGCCGAACAGGTCTTCGAAGATGTCGGCCATCGACGACGCGAAGTCGTTGCCGAAGCCCGGTCCGCCGCCCGCCGCCGTTCTCGAACGCGGCATGGCCGAACCGGTCATAGGCGGCGCGCTTCTGCGGATCGGACAGCGCCTGATAGGCCTCGTTGAGCTCCTTGAACTTCGCCTCGGCCGCCTTGTCGCCGGGATTCTTGTCCGGATGATGCTTCATCGCCATCTTCCGGAACGCGGATTTCAGCTCCACCTCGGTTGCGGTGCGGCTCACGCCGAGCAGCTCGTAATAGTCAGCCTTGGCCATGTTTGTCCGGCACTGTCGAGAGGCGGGCGACGGCGTAGCCGTACGGGCGAAAATTCATGGGCACAGATTCGGACTTATCGCAACGGCTTCTAAGCCAGAGACTGCGCATCTACCCGCTTTGGCACCTGGTCGCGACCAGCCTAGGTGTCAAATGCATCTGCAACGCAAGCACCCCCAGCGGACTGGGGGTGCTGCGATGGAATCGAGCGCCCTTAGGCGCGCTTCTTCTTGTCGTCGTCGCCGACTTCGCGGAAGTCGGCGTCGATGACGTCGTCCTTCTTCTCGCCGCCGGCGTCAGGGCCGTCCTCAGCCGCGCCGGCCGCCTGCGAGGCCTCGTACATCGCCTGGCCGAGCTTCATCGAGAGCTGCACGAGTTCGTCGGTTCGGGCCTTGATGGCCTCGACGTCCTCGCCGGCCAGCGCCGTCTTGCAGGGCCGTCGATGGCTGCTTCCACGGCCGACTTGTCGGCGGCGGCCGCCTTGTCGCCGAGATCGGCCAGCGACTTCTCGGTCGAGTGGACAAGCCCCTCGCCCTGGTTGCGGGCTTCCACCAGCTCACGCCGCTTCTTGTCCTCCGCGGCGTGCGCCTCGGCGTCCTTCACCATCTTGTCGATGTCGGTCTCGCTGAGGCCGCCCGACGCCTGGATGCGGATCTGCTGCTCCTTGCCGGTCGCCTTGTCCTTGGCGGACACGTTGACGATGCCGTTGGCGTCGATGTCGAAGGTCACCTCGACCTGCGGCACGCCGCGCGGCGCCGGGGGCAGGCCGACGAGGTCGAACTGGCCGAGCAGCTTGTTGTCCGCGGCCATCTCGCGCTCGCCCTGGAACACCCGGATGGTCACCGCCGTCTGGTTGTCCTCGGCGGTCGAGAAGACCTGGCTCTTCTTGGTCGGGATCGTGGTGTTGCGGTCGATCAGGCGGGTGAACACGCCGCCCAGCGTCTCGATGCCCAGCGACAGCGGGGTCACGTCGAGCAGCAGCACGTCCTTGACGTCGCCCTGCAGCACGCCGGCCTGGACGGCCGCGCCGATGGCGACGACCTCGTCCGGGTTGACGCCCTTGTGGGGCTCCTTGCCGAAGAACTGCTTCACGACCTCCTGGACCTTCGGCATGCGCGTCTGGCCGCCGACGAGGATGACCTCGTCGATCTCGGCCGCCGTCAGGCCGGCGTCCTTCAGCGCCTTGCGGCAGGGCTCGATCGTCTTCTGCACGAGATCGTCGACCAGCGCCTCGAACTTGGCGCGCGTCAGCTTCAGCGTCAGGTGCTTCGGGCCGGACGCGTCCGCCGTGATGTAGGGCAGGTTGATCTCGGTCTGCTGCGCGGAGGACAGCTCGATCTTGGCCTTCTCGGCCGCTTCCTTGAGGCGCTGGAGGGCGAGCTTGTCCTTCTTGAGGTCGATGCCGTTCTCCTTGCGGAACTCCTCGGCGAGGTACTCGACGAGGCGCATGTCGAAGTCCTCGCCGCCCAGGAACGTGTCGCCGTTGGTGGACTTCACCTCGAACACGCCGTCGCCGATCTCGAGGATCGACACGTCGAAGGTGCCGCCGCCGAGGTCGTACACGGCCACGGTGCCGGTCTTCTTCTTGTCGAGGCCGTAGGCCGAGCGCGGCCGCGGTCGGCTCGTTGATGATGCGCAGCACCTCGAGGCCGGCGATCTTGCCGGCGTCCTTGGTGGCCTGGCGCTGGGCGTCGTTGAAGTAGGCGGGGACGGTGATGACCGCCTGCGTCACGCGGCTGGCCGATGAAGGCCTCGGCCGTCTCCTTCATCTTCTGCAGGATGAAGGCCGAGATCTGCGAGGGCGAATAGGTCTTGCCGTCGGCCTCGACCCAGGCGTCGCCGTTGCCGGCGCGCGAGATCTTGTAGGGCACGAGGCCCTTGTCCTTCTGCGTCATCGGATCGTCGTAGGTGCGGCCGATGAGGCGCTTGATCGCGAAGAAGGTGCGCTCGGGATTGGTGACCGCCTGGCGCTTGGCCGGCTGGCCGACGAGGCGCTCGCCTTCGTCCGTGAAGGCGACGATGGAGGGCGTGGTGCGCGCGCCTTCCGCATTCTCGATCACCTTCGGCGTCGAGCCTTCCATGATGGCGACGCAGGAGTTGGTGGTGCCGAGGTCGATTCCGATAACTTTACCCATTGTGCCAGTCCCCTTTCGCGGCGAGACCGCCGGGCCCCGAAGGCGCTCCAGCTAAGCCGATCATGCCGCGTTTCACAACGACGGCCGGTCGGCCGGTCCCCTTAGGAATTGCGAGTATTTCCCGCAGTCCGCGGGTATATAAGGACCGGTGTTGAGGGGTGCAAGGCGCGTTGAGACGCAATCTTGGCGGGTTTCCGGCGCGATGCGACTTTGGACCGACGCAAGAAGGCAACACCGCACGCGTATCGTGCAGTCGGTTGCAATACCTGCTCGCTCCGGCATTGTGGAATGGTAATTTCAACCGATGATCCAGAGGTCCACCATCGCATCGCCCGCCTGCCGCCCGATGATCGCGGCCGGTTGCGCTGTCCTGTTCGCGCTTTCACCGGCCCAGGCGCAGCTTGTGCTGCCCGGTGCCTCTCCCTCCTCGCCTGCCGGCGGGTCTGCCGGAACTGCGCAGGGCGGCGGGGTAGCCGCGCCGCCGCCGGCGCGCGTCGCGCCGCGCCCGAGCGCTCCCAAGACGGCGGGCGAAACGTCCGTCCTCGGCAAGACGCTCTATTTCAACGGGTCGAAGGGCAAGCTCGTAATCGAAAAAGCGGGAGCAGGTCTGCAAGCCACGCTGATCGCGGTGGGCGACAAGATCACCAAGCCGACCGAGACCTGCGGCCTCGATCTCGGCGGCGGCAAGCCGCTCGAGATGATCCCCGCCGGCAGGCCGGCGGGCGCGCCGCGCTATGAAATCCGTATTCCCGCCTGCCTGATCACTGTGGATATCCTTGACGGCGCGGCGCTCGTCGGCAGCCCGGACCAGGCATGCAGCTTCCCCGAGGGCGATTGCCGCGTGAGCGCGACCGGCCTCTGGGGTCCCCAGCCGGCCAGCCTCGAAGCGCAATCCGAATCGATCGAGAAGGACCGCGGCCGCGCCGACAAGGTTGTGCGCGAGAGCTACAGGGCGCTCTATGCGCGCACCAAGGACAGGGCCGAAACCAAGAAGATCGCCGCCGAACAGGCCGATTTCACGTCCGCGCGGGAGGTCGTCTGCCGCGACTACGCGCGTGAGCCGGCGCACGGATTCTGCGCGACGCGCTTCACCGAGTTGCGGGCGACCGAACTGGTCGAGCGCGTCAGCAAGCTCGATGGCCGCGAATTCGTGCCCGAGACGAACCGGCCTAGGCCCAGGCCGCCTGTCGACGCCGAAATGGCGGCCGCGCCGCCTCCGCCGGTCGCCGCTCCGCCGCCGCCGCGCCAGGCCCCCTCGATCTGGCCGTTCAACCTGTTCCGGTAGGCATCGTCCAGCCAAGTGGATGCCAGTTGGCGGACAGAGACGATGCTGGAACAGGATCCAGGGCGGACGACCTGATGCGGTCATTGCGGCTTCTGCTTAGAGCGCCAGCGGGTCTTCCGCCCCCGTCACCCCGGCTTCCCAGCCGAGGATCGCCTGCTTGCGCGTGAGGCCCCAGTGATACCCGGTCAGCGCGCCGGAACGGCCGAGCACGCGGTGGCACGGGACGACGAAGGACACCGGGTTGCGCCCCACGGCCGCGCCGACGGCCCGCGCGGCCTTGGGATTGCCGATGTGGGAGGCGATGTCGGAATAGGTGGTCGCGCGGCCCAGCGGAATGCGCAGCAGCGTCTGCCACACCCGCACCTCGAAATCCGAGCCGATGAGCACTACCCGCAGCGGTGTCTCGGCGCGCCACGTGGCGGGGTCGAAAGCCCGGCGGGCCAAGGCGGCCGTGCCCTCGGAATCCTCCACGAAGGTCGCGTTCGGCCAGCGCCGGCGCATGTCGGCGAGCGCGGCGCCGCGGTCCCCGTCGTCGACGAAGCCGATCCCGGCGAGCCCGCGCGGCGTGGCCACCACGATCGATTCGCCGAAGGGCGAGGGATGGTAGCCATAGCTCAGCACCAGCCCCGCGCCCGCCGCCTTCCATTCGCCGGGGCTCATCGCCTCGTGCGTCACGAACAGGTCGTGCAGGCGGCCGGGGCCTGAGAGCCCGACCTCGAAGCTGGTATCGAGCACGCTGGCGGAATCACGCAGCAGGTTGCGCGCATGGTCGAGCGTGATGGCCTGCAGGAACGCCTTGGGCGTCAGCCCCGCCCAGCGGCGGAAGACGTGGTGCAGGTGCGATGGCGAAAGCCCGACATGGGCGGCGATCTCGTCCTGCGAGGGCTGGTCGCGCCAGCGCGCGGTGATGAAGGCGAGCGCCCGGCGCACGCGGTCATAGTCGGCGACCGGGCCGTCCTGCTCGAACGCGGTGATCGGGGCGGGCGTGAAGTCTGATGCGGCCTGCAGCATGGCATGTCCCTCTTTTGCCTGAGAATAGGGACTGAGCCGCTCCGGCGACACCCGAAAGCTGCGAACTGCCGGGAATTGGCTGCTCGGGCGCCAGCCGGCGCCTCTCAGGGATTGTAGACCGGCCCCCGCTTCGCGTCCGCCAAAGCCCGGGCGAGGCTGTCGCCGAACCGCGCCTTCTCGTCGGGCGAGAGGAACTGCCCCACCGGCACGTTCACGCCGCGCGATACGAGCGCGAGCCGCTGCACGCCGAATTCCTCGTGGACGTCGCGGTGCAGCTCGGTCCAGATCGGGTTGAAGCGCCATTCGGACGGGCGGCCCCTGCACGGGCACCTTGCGCAGCATGAGCTCGAGCGGGCTGATCACGATCTGCTCGTAGGCCTTGGCCTGCTCGAGGCTGCTGCGCAGCGCGAGATAGAGCAGCAGGACGTCGAGCCCGTAGAAGCCCGCGACGGGCCAGAAACCCAGCACGACGAAGGGAATGCTGGCGACGAGGCTGGCCGCGGCCACCAGCACGATCACGAGCCTGATGCCCCGCAGGCCCATCGACCTGTGGGGATGGATCGTGGCGCTGAACACGGGACGGTCGCACCGCCTCGCCGGCGGGCTCCGCTCGATATGCGCTTGTGTGCGTCGGGTCCATCGTGACCTTGCCGGTTCTGCCACGCACAATCTATAACGCGGCATGCCCCCGAAAAAGCCGGTTCCGCCCGCCCGAATCAGAGACCGATTGACGCGGCGGGAGACCCCGCCTCGCCCGGCCCGTCGAAGAAGCGCGCCGCCCCCGGCAAACGGGCGGCTCAATCCGTTGTTCCTGCAACAGGAATCCGCGCCGCCGCGAAGGCCAAGAAGCCGGCGCGGGCGCCCAAACAGCCCAAGCCCCTCGAGCCCGCCCTCGTGCGCGAGGTGTTCACACGATTTCGCGAGGTGAATCCCGAGCCGAAGGGCGAGCTGGAGCATGTGAACCCCTACACGCTGCTCGTCGCGGTCGTGCTGTCGGCGCAGGCGACCGATGTCCGGCGTCAACCGCGCCACGCGTTCGCTGTTCGCCATCGCCGACACGCCGCAAAAGATGCTCGACCTCGGCGAGGATCGAGTGCGCGAGGCGGTCAAGACCATCGGCCTGTTCCGCAACAAGGCGAAGAACGTGATCGCGCTGTCGCAGAAGCTCATCGACGAGTACGGCGGCGAGGTGCCGAGGGACCGCGACGCGCTGGAAAAGCTGCCGGGCGTGGGCCGCAAGACCGCGAACGTCGTGCTCAACATGGCGTTCGGCGAGGAGACGATGGCGGTGGACACCCATGTCTTCCGGGTGTCGAACCGCATTCCGCTCGCGCCCGGCAAGACGCCGCTGGATGTCGAACTCGGGCTGCTGAAGATCATCCCGCCGGAGTTCCGCCTGCACGCGCACCACTGGCTGATCCTGCACGGCCGCTATGTGTGCCTGGCGCGCAAGCCCGATTGCCCGCGCTGCCTGATCAGCGACATCTGCCGGTTCGAGCCGAAGACGGGGATTTCCCAGATATCCCCTGGCTCGGTATCGCCGGGCTCAGCCTAGCGCCCACAATCCGGCAAGGCCCGCCGACCCGACGATGATCCGCCACCATGCGAAGGTGGAGAAGCCGTGCTTCGACACATAGGTGAGGAGGCCCTTCACCACGAAAAGGCCGGACACGAACGCCGCTGACGAAGCCGACGCCGATGATCGCGAAGTCGTGCGGGTCGAGGAGCTTGTAGTTCTTGAACAGGTCGTAGGCGAATGCGCCGGCCATGGTCGGCATGGCCAGGAAGAACGAGAACTCCGCCGCCGCACGCTTGTCCGCGCCCAGCAGCATCGCCCCCACGATCGTCGCGCCGGACCGCGACACGCCGGGGATCATCGCCAGGCACTGGAAGAGGCCGATCTTCAGGTACATCGAGAGCGGGAACGCGGTGGCGTCGTCATAGCGCGTCTCGAGCCGCATCTCGTCGACGACCAGCAGCACGAAGCCGCCGACGATGAGCGCGATGCAGACGATCAGCGGGTTGAACAGCACGCCCTTGATGAACCCGTGCAGCACCGCGCCGATGGCCGCGGCCGGCAGGAAGGCGATGAGGACGCCCAGCACGAAGTTGCGGGCCTGCGCGCTCGACGGCAGGGCGACCGCGATCTTCGAGCAGCCGCCGGAAATAGACGAGCAGCAGCGCCATGATCGATCCGAGCTGGATCAGCACCGCGAAGGTCTTGTCGAAGCGCTCGTCGGCGAAGTTCAGGCCCAGGAAGTGCTCCGCCAGGAGCAGATGGCCGGTGGAGGAGACCGGCAGATACTCCGTGAAGCCCTCGAGGACGCCGAGAACGAGCGCCTTGAGCGCGGCTGCGAGCTCCATCGAATGCTCCTCTGACTATCGTAAAGCATGGCTGCACAACCGCGAATCGTAGTTGTCGGCGGCGCAAACGGGTTTTATACGGGTCGCCCGACCGGCGCCATGATCCCAAGCAAGGATCGGAATGCGGCGCTTTCTTAACCGTTCGCTGTCCTTTAGCGCGGATGCAATGCCCCTAAGCGGGATCGCTGCGTCCTCCCGCCCTGCTCGGAGTTCAAAGCCGCTGCCCATGGCGACGCTTTATCATCATCCCCTTTGCCCTCATTCGCGTTTCGTGCGTCTTGTCCTTGGCGAATTCGGCATGGACGCCGATGCTCGTCGAGGAGCGCGCCTTCGAGCGCCGCACCGAGTTCCTGCAGATGAACCCTGCCGGAACCACGCCCGTGTTCATCGAGGAGCAGGTGGGCGCGGTGCCGGGCGCCTCGATCATCGCCGAGTATCTCGACGAGACCCGCGGCCTCGCGCTGGGCGACCGGCGCATGCTGCCCTCCGATCCCGGCGGCCGGGTCGAGGTGCGACGGCTGGTCGACTGGTTCAATCGTCAAGCTGTTCGACGAAGTGAGCGGACATCTCGTCACCGAGAAGGTGTTCAAGCGCTACATGACCCCCGCGCAGGGCGGCGGCGCGCCCGACATGGCGGCGATTCGCGCGGCCCGCTCCAATATCCGCTATCATCTCGCCTATATCGGCTGGCTGATCAGCAGCCGGAACTGGCTGGCGGGCGACCGGCTGAGCTATGCGGACCTCGCGGCCGCGGCGCAGATCTCGGTCGTCGATTACCTGGGCGATGTGCCGTGGCAGGAGAACGAGCAGCAAAGCACTGGTACGCGAGGGTGAAGTCGCGCCCCTCGTTCCGCCCGCTGCTAGCGGACCGGGTTCCGGGCATGGAGCCGTCGGCCCACTACGCGGATCTCGATTTCTGAGCGGATCCCGACTTCTGAACGGCGGCCGAACTCAAGGCCGCCATTCTCGCCGCGGCGAAGCGCGAGGGCTTCGACGCGGTGGCCGTCACCACCCCCGACGCCATTCCCGAGGCGCGCGTCCCGCCTCGCGGCCTCCCTCGCGGCGGGCCACCACGGCGACATGGAGTGGATGGCGGAGACGGCGGAGCGCCGCGCGTCCCCGTCCGCGCTGTGGCCCGAGGTGCGCAGCATCGTCATGCTCGCGCATGAGCTACGCGCCGCAGGGCGATCCGCTCGCGACGCTTGGACGCTCCGCGACCGCGCCACGATCTCCGTCTATGCCCGTTCGCGCGATTATCACGACGTGCTCAAGGGCAAGCTGAAGCAGGTGGCGGCGCAGCTCGCTGCGGCTGGGTGGCGAGCGAGGTCAAGGTATTCGTCGATACCGCGCCCGTCATGGAAAAGCCGCTCGCCGCCGCGGCCGGGCTCGGCTGGCAGGGCAAGCACAGCGTGCTCGTCTCGCGCCAGCACGGCTCCTGGCTCTTCCTCGGCGCGATCTTCACGACGGCCGAACTGCCCGCCGACGAGCCGGCGCAGGACCATTGCGGCACCTGCCGCCGCTGCCTCGACATCTGCCCGACGGACGCCTTCCCCGCGCCCTACCAGCTCGATTCGCGCCGCTGCATCGCCTATCTCACCATCGAGCATAAGGGTCCGATCCCGCGCGAGCTGAGGCCGGGCATCGGCAATCGCGTCTTCGGCTGCGACGACTGCCTCGCCGTATGCCCGTGGAACAAGTTCGCCGAAGCGGCGCGCGAGACGAAGCTGCAGGCGCGCGACGACCTTGGCGCGATGCCCGCTGGCCGAACTCGCCCAGCTCGACGACGCGGCGTTCCGCCAGCTCTTCGCGGGCACGCCGATCAAGCGCACGGGGCGCGACCGCTTCGTCCGCAACGTCATGATCGGCGATCGGCAATTCCGGCGATCCTGATCTCGCGCCCTCCGCACTGGGGCTGCTGGATGATGCCTCCGCCCTCGTGCGGGGTGCGGCGGTGTGGGCGCTGTCGCGCCTGCTGCCCGCGGCGGATCTGGTCGAACTCCGCCGCGTCCATACAGCGCACGAACCGGACCCCGACGTTTTGTCCGAATGGGATAATTTGGCCGAATGCGAGATTTTGACTGCAAGAACGACTTCGACTGCAAGAACGACTTCGACTGCAAGAACGACTTCGACTGAAAGAAAGAGCGCCCCTTGAACCTGCTGATCTTCGGCTACGGCTACACGTCCCAAGCGCTGGTGCGGTACGAGGGCCCTCGCTTCGCCCATGTCGCCGCGACCGTCCGCTCGCCGGAGAAGGCCGCGGCGCTGGCGCGGGACGGGCTGGCGGTTCGCGTCTTCAGCGATTCGGCGGCCGATCCCGAACTGGCGCAGGACATCGCGGCAGCCGACGCCGTCCTCGTCTCGATCCCGCCTGACGGCACGGGCGACCCGGTACTGCGGCGCTTCGAGCGCGAGCTTGCCGCCGCGCCGAGCCTGCGCTGGGTCGGCTATCTCTCCACCGTCGGCGTCTATGGCGACCATGGCGGAGACTGGGTCGACGGAGGCGACGCCACCGCGGCCGCTCAGCGAGAGATCCGTGCGACGGGTCGAGGCGGAGCAGGCCTGGCTGGACTTCGGCGCGCGCACCGGCAAGGCGGTCCAGATCTTCCGGCTTGTCGGGCATCTACGGTCCCGGCCAGAACGCCCTCGTCAACCTGGAGCAAGGCACGGCGCGGCGCATCATCAAGCCCGGCCAGGTGTTCAACCGCATTCACGTCGAGGATATCGCGGGCGCGCTCGTCGCCTCGATGGATCGGCCGCAGCCCCGGCGCCATCTATAACGTGACGGATGACGAGCCCGCCCCGCCGCAGGACGTAGTGGCCTACGCGGCCGGCCTGATGGGCATGCCCGTGCCGCCCGACCTGCCTTTCGAGTCGGCGCCGCTCTCGCCGATGGGCCGCAGCTTCTATGGCGAGAACAAGCGGGTTTCGAACGCGGTGACGAAGCGCGAATTGGGCTGGGTGCTTCGCCATCCGACCTATCGCGAGGCGCTCACGTCGCTGCGCGCCGAGGGTGACGGAGGCTGAAACCCGGCGACGTCGCTCAGGCGGCGTGCCGCGTCGCTTCGGCTCCGAAATGGCCGATATAGCGCGGGTGGATATCGCTGACGGGTAGTATCACCAGCACATCGACTGTGCCGAACTGGCGGTCGACGACCGCGCCTTCGCCGATGGTCGCGCCCACGCGCAGATAGCCCTTGATGAGCGGGGGCAGCGCATGCAGCGCCAGCTTCCCGTTGATCGCTTCGCGATTGCATGAGGTCCATCGCCACCCCCGCGCCGGGGCAGTGCCCTCGCACGCCATTCCGGCCTGGCAAGCGCATGATGGTGCAGGAAGCTGAGCGGCAGAGCGAGCCGCGCGGGGTCCGTTCCCTCGATGCTGGCGCAGCCGAACATCACGTCGATGCGGTGGTGGCGGACATAGGTCCAGATGCCGTGCCACAGCAGTTCGACCGTGCGCTTGTCGCGATAGGGCTTGAGGACGCAGGACCGCCCGAGCTCCAGGAACCTCTTGCCGCGAATGGCTTCGCAGGAGCGGCTCGATGTCGAACTCGCTCTGGGCGTAGAAGCCGGCGTGGCGCTCCGCGGTTTCCTGCCGGAGCAGGCGGTATGTGCCGACGACCTTCGGCTTGCCGGGCCCCGTGCGCTTCTTGCCGAAAAGCTCGGCCGGGGCGGCGTGGTCCAGGACGAGCAGGTGGTCGCAAATGCCGTCGAAGGCGTCGATGTCGCGGCGCTTCAGGCGGCTCACGACGTCGGGGATGGCCGACATTTCCTCGTAGAACACCGCGTAGCGCAATTTCTGCGCCCGCCGGATGTCCTTCCGGGTCCGGGCGAGCCGGATTTCGAGCGAGCCGATCCGGCCCAGCGTGCCCTCCAGCCCGGGATGCAGCGCGGGGCGCGGCAACGCTTCGCGCGGTGCGAGAAGGCCCGAGCGCGCCATGGACGCGCGGGACGCCTGGATGGCGGCCATGGCTCGCGAGAGCGGCCATGACGAGGGGGAATGCACGAGGGGCGATTGCATGCGCTTGCCTGTTCGCCGGCCGCGTGGTCCCGCCCGAACAGGGTTGGCGACCCGCTCCGTACAGCGTGATCTGAACCATAAATGATCGACGGTTTTGTGACAAACGTGACGTCGCGCGGCGCCTGCGGCGACCTTTGACTTCAGAGCTTCAGGCCCTGAGGGCCCGCGGCTCGCCCACGCCAAGCGTTTGCACCAGCACCGCCTCGCTCACCGGTTTCGACACCGTGTCGTCCATGCCGGCGGTGAGGGCCAGCCTGCGATCTTCCTCGAAGGCATTCGCGCTCAGCGCGACGATGCGGGTGCGGGGCAGGCCGAGCTCCGACTCGATGGAGCGGATGCGCCGCGTCGCGTCATGTCCGTCCAGGCCGGGCATGCGGACGTCCATCAGGATCAGGTCGAAGCGCGGCGTGGAGCCGTCGCAGGCGGCGCGGAAGCGGTCGACCGCCTCGAGGCCGTCATGCGCCCAGGTGACTGTCGCGCCGTGGCGCTCCAACAGGCGCGTCGTCAGCAGCGCGTTGATGTCGTTGTCCTCAGCCAGCAGCACCGACCGGCCCTGCTTGGTGCTGCCCTGGCCGGCCGTCGGGACAGGCAGCGCGATCGATGGGCCATGATGGACCGGGCTCTCCGTGCGGAGGCGGGGCGCCAGCGCCTTTTCCCGGACGGGCTTGACGAGGTAGCCGTCGAAGCCGACCGATGTCGGTGGACCGAAGGCGCGGCGTTCGAACGGCGACAGCAAAACCAGCCGGCGGCTGACGCCCGCCTTCAAACCCGCATTGGCCAGCCGGCGCGCGACATCCTCGCCCAAGCCGCCGTCGACGATCAGCAGGTCCGGCGGCGTCTTGCGGAGGCTTTCCAGCGCATCCTCCGCATCGAGAATCAGCGAAGCGGTCACGCCCGCATTCGCGAGCCGGGCCCGCAGGAACGGCGCTTCGAAGGGCGAGCCCGATACGATCAGCGCGGTCTGCCCGGCGACGCCCGCGTCGGTCGAGCGGGCCTGCCCGGCGTCCGGTGCCTTCACGAATGGCAGGAGGAACGAGAAGACGGATCCGTGGCCCGGCTCGCTCGTGACGGTGATCTGGCCGCCCATGCCCTCGACGAGGCGGCGCGAGATCGCAAGGCCGAGCCCTGTGCCGGCATGCCGGCTGGCGCTGTGTCCCTCGACGCGCTCGAACTCGTCGAAGATGCCGGCGACGCGTGTCGGGCGGGATGCCGATGCCGGTATCGCAGACGGAGAACCGTACGAGATCGCCTTCCGCCGTGACGCGGACGCCGACGCCGCCGGTGTCGGTGAACTTGACGGCGTTCCCCGCCAGATTGTTCAGCACCTGCCGCAGCCGCGCGGGATCGCCCATCAGGCGCAGCTCGACATCGGGCGCGATGTAGCTGGCGATCTCGATGTCCTTGCCCTGCGCGCGGGGCGCCAGCAGCTCGACGGTCCCCTCCACGAGCGACAGCAGGTCGAACGGCTCGTGCGCGAGTTCCAGCCGGCCCGATTCGATGCGCGAGAAATCGAGGATCTCCTCGATGATCGAGAGCAGCGCCTCGCCCGAGGTCTTGACCGCGCGGACATAGGTGGCCTGCTCGAGATCGATGCGCGTCCCGAGCAGCAGGTCGGCCATGCCGAGCACGCCGTTGAGCGGCGTCCTGATTTCGTGGCTCACGGTGGCGAGAAAGCGCGACTTGGCTTCGTTGGCCGCTTCGGCGCGAAGCCGCGCCTCGGCCAGTTCCGCCTCGGCCTGTCGCCGGGCCGTGACGTCGCGGCCGACGACCTGGATTTCGCGCCCGCCGCGCGCGGTATGGACCGGCGTCTCCACCCATGAGATCCAGCGGGTCCCGGCCGGGGTCTCCACGGCCTGGTCGTAGACCTCCGAGCCGCCCTCTGCGGACTTGCGCGGCAGCGTCTCGCGCACCGGCAACTGATAGACAGGCTCCGATGAGGGTTTCGGCCGGCCGCCCGGCGACGAGCGCGAACGCCTCGTTGACGTAGGTCAGGCGGCGCTGGTCGTCGCGCCTGTAGATGAGGTCGCCCTGGCCCTCGACGAGGCTTCGATAGCGCTCCTCGCTGTCACGCAGTTCCCAGACGTCGTCGAGCAGGCGCTCGGTCGTCGCCTCGAGATCCTTGGACTGCTTCTCGAGCCGGACATGGTCGCGCACCAGCGCGGCGCATGTCGCGAGCGCGAAGATCGCGACGGCTGCCAGCACGAAGATGGCCGCCGTGGAAGGCCCCTGGCCCGCCACGGCTTCGAAGATGCCGCCTCGCAATCCTTCCACGTCGCCCGTCTCGCCAGCCACCCGCCAAAGTTGAGCGATCATGGCAGCAAGGAATTGATACTTCGTGAGTAATCAGCCCGGCCCGACATCCGCTCGGCTGCGATAGAGCAGCGCTTCGCTCAGGTGGATGCGGCCGGTCGCGTCCTCGCCGTCGAGGTCGGCGATGGTGCGCGCCACCTTGATGACACGGTGATAGCCGCGCGCGGTCAGCCGCATCGCGTCGGCAGCCTGGCGCAGCATCGCGATGGCCCCGGGATCGAGCGCCGCGGCCTCGTCCAGCGCGGCGGCAGGGCAGGCTGCGTTCGTCCTGACGCCGGGCAGCCCGAGCGCGGCGTACCGTTCCGTCTGCCGCCGGCGCGCCGCCGCAACCCGCACGGCGACCTCGGCCGAGCCTTCGGCAGGTGGCGGCAGGATGAGGTCCGCCGCGCTGACGGCGGCCAGCTCGACCAGCAGGTCCACGCGGTCGAGGAACGGGCCGGACACGCGGGATTGGTATTGCGCCATGCAGCGGTCGTTCGGGGCGGTGCGGCAGGCATAGCCGGGCTCCAGCCCGCGCCCGCAGCGGCACGGATTCATGGCCGCGACGAGCTGGAACCGTGCAGGGTAGACCACGCGCCGGTTGGCGCGGGCGATGTTGATCTCGCCCGTCTCCAGCGGCTGGCGCAGGCTGTCGAGCACCTGCGGCTGGAACTCGGGCAGTTCGTCGAGGAACAGCACGCCGTGATGGGCGAGCGAAACCTCGCCCGGCCGCGCCTGGATGCCGCCGCCGACGAGCGCGGCCATCGAGGCGGAATGGTGCGGCGCGCGGAACGGGCGGCGGTCCGTCAGCGCGCCTTCGGCCAGTTGCCCGCCCACCGACTGGATCATCGAGATCTCGAGCAGCTCGGCCGGCGTCAGGGGCGGCAGGATCGAAGGCATCCTGGCCGCGAGCATCGACTTGCCGGACCCCGGCGGTCCGTTCATCAGCAGGCTGTGGCCGCCCGCCGCGGCGATTTCGAGCGCCCGCTTGGCGCTCTCCTGCCCCTTGATGTCGCGCAGGTCCGGCAGGGGTGCGCCGCCCTTGCCGGACGATCGGCTGGGGCGGCGACAGCACCTGGACGCCCCGGATGTGGTTGGCGAGCTGGATGAGCGATTCCGGCGCGATGATCGCCATGTCGCGCGCCGCCCATGCAGCCTCCGGCCCGCACGCCTTGGGGCAGATGAGCCCCTGGCCGCGCGCATTGGCGGCGATGGCCGCCGGAAGCACGCCCGCGACCGCCGCGATGGAGCCGTCCAGCGACAGCTCTCCGAGCACCGTGTAGCCATCGAGCGCGTCGGCGGGGATCGCGCCGATGGCGGCCATCACGCCCAGCGCGATGGGCAGGTCGTAATGGCTCCCCTCCTTCGGCAGGTCTGCGGGCGCGAGGTTGACCGTGATGCGGCGGGTCGGCAAGGCCAGCCCCGATGCGACGAGCGCCGAATGGACCCGCTCGCGCAATTCAGCGACCGCCTTGTCCGGCAGGCCGACGATGTTGAACACCACGCGGCCAGGCATGATCTGCACCTGGACATCGACAGGCCGCGCCTCGATGCCCTCGAACGCCACCGTCGATACCCGGACAACCATTTAAGTATACCGTTAATCTTAATTTCGGTGAACTATGGATTACATCAACTTAACAAGTACAGCGTCAGGTTGAGAGAATGAAGTAGTACAATACAAAAACTTTGATTTATGCTTGCCTTCGCCAGACCCACCGTAATCCAAAATTTACAGAAAAGCACGATGCTCGGACCGAGAGGCGAGCAGGCGCGATGCAAAGAGATATTGCACTGCGACTTTTTGCTGACATTGCGCTCCGGAAGGCATCTATGGATATTCACGTTATTTCCGACCGGCCGGACAGCAAGGCGGAGGTCGCCGGCCTGATCGGCGACCTCGCGCAGTGCATTCCTTTTCCCATCGACGATCTCGCGATAAGCGCCCGGTCCGTGGCGTGCAGCGTCATCGACGCCGATCTTGCGGATGTTGAACACCTTTCTATCCTGACCCGGGTGCTCCATGGCCGGTCTGCGCCTTGGCCGTGTCCGTATCGTGCTGGTCGACAAGTCGGCCCGCGCGCAGTTCGCCATCGCAGCCAGCATCGGCGCGACGCATATCCTGCCACGCCCGCTCACGCGCGACGTCCTGCTGAAGGCTCTGTTCCGCGAGGGAATCCTGCTGGAGAACATCCCGCGCGACAACAATCCCCGCGAGAGCCGCATCCCCGCCGTGCCGGCCGGCATCGTGCGGTCGTTCGAGACCAGCAGCGCGATGTTCAGCCGGCTCCTCGTCAATCCCGACTGTCCGGTCGGCACGCGGAAGATGGTCGAGACCGCCAGCGAGGAGACGATCGATGCGATCGGGAAATCCGGCCTGTCGGAGTGGATCTCGGCGGTGAATATGCATCACAGCGCGACGTTCAGGCACTGCCTGCTGGTGAACGGGCTGGCGGTCGCCTTCGCGCAGTCGCTCGGTTTCCGGTACGACGACGTCCTGCAGCTTTCCGTCGCCAGCGCGGTTCACGATATCGGCAAGGCGCGGATTCCGCTGGAAATCCTCGACAAGCCGGCGAGGCTCAGCGCCAGCGAAGTCAAGACGGTCGGGCCCATCCGCTTCACGGGCTGGAGATGCTGAAGCAGTCGAACGAGTTCTCCCCGATCGTCACCGACGCCGTCGTGCATCATCACGAGCTTCTCGACGGAACCGGCTATCCTCACGGGCTGAAAGGCTCCGAAATCCCCGATCTGACCCAGCTCGTCACGATCGTGGATATCTTCTCTGCGCTGATCGAGCCGAGGACCTACAAGGCCACCATGAGCGCGCAGGAGGCTTACGGCATCCTGCTGGGGCATGGACGGGAAGCTCGACCTGGCGCTGCTCGAGGCGTTTGCGCCCGTAGTTGCGGCTTGTCCGGACTCAGGCGCGCTCGCCATTCCGGCCTGAGGCCGTCTCAGCAATTCCGCCAGCGGGATTGGACAGGCCCGAGACCTTCAGGAGCTCGCCTGCTTGAGCCGGTAGAGGGCTTCCAGCGCCTCGCGCGGGGACATCTGGTCGGGATCGATGCCGCCAAGCAGTTCGCGCACCGCATCGGGCTCGGCTGACGGTGCGGGAGCAGCCGCCCGGCTCGCCGCCGCGAAGAGCGGCAGGTCGTCGATGAGCCGCTCGACGGGAGCCTGCCGGTCGGACGCCTCCAGTTCGTCGAGGATGATTCGGGCGCGCTCGACGACGGAGCGGGGCAGGCCCGCCAGCTTGGCCACCTGGATGCCGTAGCTGCGGTCCGCGATGCCGGGCACCACCTCGTGCAGGAACACGACGTCGCCCTGGAACTCCGTCACCCTGACCGTCGCCGTCACGAGGCGCGGCAGACGCCGGGCGAGCGCAGTCAGCTCGTGGAAATGCGTCGCAAAGAGCGCGCGGCAGCGATTGGCTTCATGCAGGTGCTCGATGGCGGCCCACGCGATGGACAATCCGTCGAACGTCGCGGTGCCGCGCCCGATCTCGTCGAGGATCACGAGCGAGCGCGGTGTCGCCTGGTTGAGGATGGCGGCGGCCTCGATCATCTCGACCATGAAGGTCGATCGCCCGCGCGCGAGGTCGTCCGCCGCGCCGACGCGCGAGAAGAGGCGGTCTACGACGCCCAGATGCGCGCGCCGGGCCGGCACGAAGCTTCCCATCTGCGCCAGCACCGCGACGATCGCGTTCTGCCGGAGATAAGTGGACTTGCCGGCCATGTTGGGTCCGGTGATGAGGGCGATGCGCCCGCCCTTGCCGCCCGCCGGCGCCGAAAGGTCCGCGTCGTTGGCGACGAAGGGCTGGCCGTCCCGCTTCAGCGCCGCCTCCACCACGGGATGGCGCGCGGCCTCCAGCACGAAGGCGAGGCTGTCATCGACGATGGGGCGCACCCATCCGCCCGCATCGGCGAGTTCCGCCAGCGCGGCGGCGACATCAACGGATGCAAGCGCATCCGCGGCCGCCTTGATGGCGGCGTCCCGGCTTACAGCTTCGGCGCAGAGGCGGTCGAAATACTCCAGCTCGATCGCCAGCGCGCGCTCGCCGGCCGAGGCGATCCGGCTTTCGAGGTCAGCCAGCTCCGCCGTCGAGAAGCGCATCGCCCCCTGCATGGTCTGGCGATGGATGAAGCGCGCGTTGAGCGGCGGCTTGACCAGCTCCTCGCCCGCCGCCTGCGGCACTTCGAGGAAGTAGCCGAGGAAATTGTTGTGCTTGATGCGCAGCGTCCGCGCGCCGGTCTCCTCGGCATAGCGGGACTGGAGGGCGGCCACGACGCGCCGGCTTTCGTCGCGCAGCGCGCGCGTCTCGTCGAGCCCGGCGTCGCAGCCCGCCCGCACGAACCCGCCGTCCCGGCGGTTCAGCGGAAGCTCGTCCGCGAGGGTCGCCGCCAGCGCGCTTTCGAGGCCGGTGTCGAGCCCGCCCAGCACACTCACGGCCTGCGCGATCTCGCCGGGCAGCAGCGGTGCTCCGCCCAGCAGCCCGGCGACGGCGCGTCCGGCGGCCAGCCCGTCGCGCAACGCGGCGAGGTCGCGCGGGCCGCCGCGCTGCAAGGTGAGGCGGGCAAGCGCGCGCGACAGGTCCGGCGCACGCTTGAGGACGTCGCGGACGCCGGCGCGCAGGACGGGATCGTCGACGAACCACGCCACGGAATCCAGCCGCGCGTCGATGGCTGCGGGGTCGGTCAGCGGTCCCGCGAGCCGCTCCGCGAGCAGCCGCCCCCCTGCGGGCGTCAGCGTCCGGTCGATGACGGACAGCAGGCTTCCGGCCCGGTCGCCGCCGATGGTGCGGGTCAGCTCGAGATTGGCGCGGGTCGCCGCGTCGATCTGCACGCAGGCATCCGGCCGCTCGCGGCGGGGCGGCGACAAAGGCGGCCGCGCGCCAAGCTGGGTGCGCTCGACATAGGCGACCACGGCGGCCGCCGCCGCGATCTCGGCCCGGCTGAACGTGCCGAAGCCCGCCAGCGTGCTGACGCCGAAGAAGCCGCAGAGCCGCCGCTCGCCCGAGCCCGGGTCGAGCCCGTCCCGGCCCATCGGCGTCACGGACGCGCGCGTCTCGCGCCACAGCGCCTTCAGCGAAGGCTCGTCGAGCACGCCGTCGGGCACCAGGATCTCGCGCGGCTCCAGCCGGGCGATCTCGGCCTGCAGCCCGGCGGCGCTGCATTCGTGCACCCTGAACGCGCCGGTCGAGATGTCCACGGCGGCGAGCCCGTAGCTCCATTCGGTGTCGGACGCACGCACCCGGGCCACGGCGGCCAGCAGATTGGCCCGGCCGGGATCGAGCAGCGTCTCCTCGGTGATGGTGCCCGGCGTGACCAGCCGCACCACCGCGCGCCTCACCACGGACTTGCTGCCGCGCTTGCGGGCTTCGGCTGGGTCCTCGGTCTGCTCGCAGACGGCGACGCGGTGGCCCGCCCCGATGAGGCGGTTCAGGTAATCCTCGGCCCGGTCCACCGGGACGCCGCACATCCTGATGTCCTCGCCCTGGTGCTTGCCGCGCTTCGTCAGCACGATTCCCAGCGTCCGCGAGGCGATCTCGGCGTCTTCGAAGAACAATTCGTAGAAATCGCCCATCCGGTAGAACAGGAGGCAGTCCGTGTTGGCGGACTTGATCTCCAGATACTGCGCCATCATGGGCGATGGGCGAGCGTCGGCACCGGTCACCGTGGTGACCGAATCCATGTCTGGGCTTGGCTGGGATGACGCTCATGCGCGGCACGCTATCAAAGCCGGCGAGCCGATACACGGGCCCGAACGCGCAAATGAAAGCTTTTCCGCAACGATCCGTGCTTGAGCAAGTAGGATAGCCTGCTTAAGTTGCGCTCCCCGCCTCCTTCGGACATCGATCATGGCCAATCCCGACGACAAGCCCAAGCGCACCCGCCAGACGATCAGCGATCAGGAGGCGTTGCACTTCCACCAGATGGGCCGTCCCGGCAAGATCGAGATCGTTCCGACCAAGCCGATGGCGACCCAGCGCGACCTGTCGCTGGCCTATTCGCCCGGCGTCGCGGTGCCGGTCCTCGCCATCGCGGAGGACCCGTCCAAGGCCTATGACTACACCGCCAAGGGCAACCTCGTCGCCGTCATCTCGAACGGCACGGCGATTCTCGGGCTCGGCAATCTCGGCGCGCTGGCCTCCAAACCTGTGATGGAGGGCAAGGCGGTCCTCTTCAAGCGCTTCGCGGACGTCGATTCCATCGACATCGAGGTCGACACCGAGGATCCCGAGCAGTTCATCAACGCGGTCCGCTATCTCGGCCCCTCCTTCGGCGGCATCAACCTGGAGGACATCAAGGCTCCGGAATGCTTCATCATCGAGGAGAAGCTGCGCGAGCTGATGGACATCCCCGTCTTCCATGACGACCAGCATGGAACGGCGATCATCGCGGCGGCGGGCATTCTCAACGCGATGCAGCTCACCGGGCGCGACATCAAGACGACCAAGCTCGTCTGCAACGGCGCGGGCGCGGCGGGCATCGCCTGCCTCGAACTGATCAAGGCCATGGGCTTCGCCGCCGAGAACGTGCTGCTCTGCGACACCAAGGGCGTCGTCTATCGCGGCCGCTCCGAGGGCATGAACCAGTGGAAATCGGCCCACGCGGTCGAGACCTCGGCGCGCACGCTCGACGACGCCATGCAGAACGCGGACGTGTTCTTCGGCCTTTCGGCCAAGGGCGCGCTCTCGGCTGACATGGTCAAAAGCATGGCCCCGAACCCGATCATCTTCGCGATGGCCAATCCCGACCCGGAGATCACGCCCGAGGAGGCCCATTCCGTCCGCGACGACGTGATCATCGCGACCGGCCGGTCGGATTATCCCAACCAGGTCAACAACGTCCTGGGCTTCCCCTACATCTTCCGCGGCGCGCTCGACGTGCGGGCCACGACGATCAACATGGAGATGAAGATCGCCGCCGCCCTCGCTCTGGCCAAGCTGGCGCAGGAGGACGTGCCCGACGATGTCGCGGCCGCCTACCAGGGCGCACGGCCTCGCTTTGGCCGCGAATACATCATCCCGGTGCCGTTCGACCCGCGCCTGATCCACGTGATTCCGCCCGCGGTGGCGCAGGCCGCGATGGATTCCGGCGTCGCCCGCAAGCCGATCGTCGACATGGACGCCTACCGCGCCCAGCTCTCGGCCAGGCGCGATCCGGTCGCCGGGGCGTTGCAGCGGACCATGGAGCGCGTGCGCCGCTATCCCAAGAAGGTGGTGTTCGCCGAGGGCGAGGAGGAGCAGGTCATCCGGGCCGCCATGTCCTTCGTGGCGCAGGGCCTCGGCACCGCCGTGCTCGTCGGCCGCGAGGACCGCATCTCGCAGACCGCGGCCCTCGCTGGCCTCGATCTGGAAGGGCGCGACGGCATCGAGATCCACAACGCCGCGCTGTCGTCCCGCAACACCGCCTATGCGCAGTACCTCTATGACCGGCTGCAGCGGAAGGGCTACCTGTTCCGCGACTGCCAGCGCATGATCAACCAGGACCGCAATCATTTCGGCGCGGCGATGGTGGCGCTGGGCGACGCGGACGCCATGGTGACGGGCGTGACCCGCAACTTCTCGATCGCGCTGGGCGATATCCGCAACGTCATCGATCCCAAGCCCGGCCACAAGCTGATCGGCGTGTCGCTCATCCTCTCGCGCGGCCGCACGGTCATCGTGGCCGATACGGCGATCACCGAGATGCCGACCGCGGCACGAGATCGCCGAGATCGCCATCGAGGCGGCAGGGCGTCGCCCGCCGTCTCGGCTACGAGCCGCGCGTCGCCATGCTGGCGTTCTCCACGTTCGGCCATCCGCCCGGCGAGCGCTCGGCCAAGGTCATCGAGGCCGTGCGCATCCTCGACCAGCGCCGCGTCGATTTCGAATATGACGGCGAAATGGCCGCCGACGTCGCGCTCAACCGCGAACTGATGGCGCAGTACCCGTTCTGCCGGCTCTCCGACACGGCCAACGTGCTGGTCATGCCCGCCTTCCACTCGGCCTCGATCTCCACGAAGATGCTGCAGTCGCTGGGCGGTTCGATGGTCATCGGCCCGCTGCTGGTGGGCCTCGACAAGGCCGTCCAGATCGTGCCGCTCGGCGCCAAGGACAGCGACATCGTCAACATGGCGGCGCTGGCCGCTTTCAACGTGGGCGGTTGAGGATGCTGCCCCGTCCCAGCATCGTCGTCTTCGACATCGGCAACGTGCTGCTCGACTGGGACCCCCGCCATCTCTACCGCAAGGTCTTCGACGACCATCAGCGGATGGAGTGGTTCCTGTCCGAGGTTTGCACGCCGGAGTGGAACCTGGAGCAGGACCGGGGCCGGCCCTTCGCCGACCGCCGTGGCGGAGCGCATCGCGCTGTTTCCCGACATGGCCGCCGAAATCCGCGCCTATGACGAACGCTGGCTCGAGACCCTGTCCGGCGTCATCCAGGGCAGCGTCGACATTCTCAACCGCCTCCGCGCGGCCGGCGTCCCCAACTATGCGATCACCAACTTCTCGGCGGAGAAGTTCGTCGACGCCTGCCTGCATTTCCCGTTCCTGGCCGGGTTCGACGGTGTCATCGTCTCGGGCGAGCACAAGGTGCTGAAGCCCGATCCGGAGATCTTCCACCTGCTCTTCGAGCGCTATGGCCTGAAGGCGCAGGATTGCGTGTTCATCGACGATGTCGAGAAGAACGTCGCCGGTGCGCGCGCCGTCGGCATGCACGCGCTCCACTTCACCGGACCCGACCAGTTGCGGCACGACCTCGGGGTGCTCGGCTTCCCGGTCTGAGGCTGGCGCGGCTTCCCCGGCCGCCGCCAGCCCATGCCGAGCCTTGCCTTCGCGCCCCGGCTCGGCCAAACCCCTGCCATGCGCGCGTTCGCCGAGCCCCTGCCGATCGACGAGGCCCTCCCCGGCCTGACCGCTGCCTTGCGCGCGCGCAACGCCGCGGTGCTGGTCGCGCCGCCGGGCGCGGGCAAGACCACGCGCGTGCCGCTCGTGCTGATGGACGAGCCCTGGGTCGCGGGCCGCAAGATCATCGTGCTGGAGCCTCGGCGGCTGGCCGCGCGCGCGGCGGCGGACCGGATGGCGCGCACGCTGTCCGAGTCGGTCGGCGACGTCGTGGGACTTCGGGTCCGACTCGGGTCGAAGATCGGCCCGAAGACCCGGATCGAGGTGGTCACCGAGGGCGTTTTCGCGCGCATGATCCTCGACGATCCTGAATTGACGGGCGTCGCCGCCGTGCTGTTCGACGAGTTCCACGAGCGCTCGCTCGACGCCGATCTCGGCCTCGCGCTGGCCCTCGATACGCAGGGCGCCCTGCGGGAGGACCTGCGAATCCTGGTCATGTCCGCGACGCTCGACGGCGCCAGGGTCGCCTCGCTCCTGGGCGAATTCCCCTGTGATTTCAAGCGAGGGCCGCGCCTTTCCGGTCGAGACGCGCTATCTCGGCCGCGATCCGCGCCGACGCATCGAGGATGAACTGGCCGACGCCGTGCTGCGCGCTTTGCGGGCCGAGCCGGGCTCCGTGCTGGTGTTCCTGCCCGGGCAGGGCGAGATCCGGCGGCTGGAAACGCAATTGAAGGAGCGGATCGTCGACCCCACCGTCGATCTGGCTCCCCTCTACGGCGCGATGGACCAGCGCGCGCAGGATCTCGCGGTCGAGCCTGCCCTGCCCGGCCGCCGCAAGGTGGTGCTGGCCACGTCCATCGCCGAGACATCGCTGACCATCGAGGGCGTGCGGGTCGTCATCGACAGCGGCCTTGCCCGCGTGCCGCGCTACGAGCCGGCGATCGGCCTCACCCGGCTGGAAACCGTGCGCGTCTCCCGCGCGGCGGCCGACCAGCGGCGCGGCCGCGCCGGCCGAACCGAGCCGGGCGTCTGCTACCGGCTCTGGGAGGAAGCGGGCACCGGCGCGCTCGAACCCTTCGCCAAGCCGGAGATCCTGTCGGCGGACCTCTCCGGCCTGATGCTCGACTGCGCGGCCTGGGGCGTCACCGATCCCCGCTCGCTCGCCTTTCTCGATCCGCCGCCCATCCCCGCGCTGACCGAGGCCGCCGCGCTGCTGCGCGAGATCGAGGCCATCGACGCGGATGGACGCCTGACGGACGAGGGCAGGGCCATCAGGGCGCTGCCTCTGCCGCCGCGCCTCGCCCGCATGCTGGTCGATGCCGGGCGTCGCGGGCAATGCCGCCATCGCCGCCGACATCGCGGCTCTTATCACCGAGCGCGGCCTCGGCGGGGACGGAACCAACCTCGTGCATCGCGTCGAGGCGTTTCGCCGGGACCGTTCGCGCCGCGCCGAAGACATGCGCCGGCTCGCCCGTGGCTGGGCGGATGCGGCCGGCGGCCGGGGCGGCGACAACGACGCGGCGCCAGGCGGGCAAGGTGCTGGCGCTCGCCTATCCCGACCGTGTCGCAAAGGCGCGCGGCGGGACGGGTGCGTTCGTGATGGCGAACGGGCGCGGAGCGATGGTGGAGCCGCACGACGCGCTCGCCCGTGAACCCTATCTGGCCATCGCGGAAATCGCAGGGGGCGCTGTCTCGGCCCGCATCCTGCTGGCCGCGCCGTTGGCTTTGGCCGATATCGAGGACGAGTTCGCCGGCCATATCGTGGCGCGGGACGAGCTGAGCTTCGACCGGGACGCCGCCGCCTTGCGCGCCCGCCGCACACGCCGCCTCGGGGCGCTGGTGTTGGCCGAGCAGACCCTTCCGGTCCCTTCCGGCGCGGAGGCGGCCCGCAAGCTGGCCGAGGGCATCGCATCGCTGGGCATTGGCCGCCTGCCCTGGACGAAGCCGCTGGAGCAATGGCGGGCCCGCGTGCAGTTCCTGCGCCGCGCGCGACGCCGACTTTCCCGACCTCTCCGACGAAGCGCTGGCTGCGACCGGCGCGCGACTGGCTCGCTCCCTTCATCGAGGGCCGCACCGGTCTTGCGTCAGTCACCGCCGACGACCTCGGCCGCGCGCTCGGCAGCGCTGCTGCCCTGGGATCTGTCCCGGCGGCTCGATGCCGAGTGCCCGACGCATTTCGATGCCCCGACCGGCAATCGCCACGCCATCGACTACGAGGCGGAGGGCGGACCGGTCCTCGCCATCAGGGTGCAGGAGCTTTTCGGGCTGAAGGATCATCCCTCCGTGGCGGGCGGACGCCTGCCGCTTGGTGCTGCATCTGCTGTCGCCCGCGCACCGGCCGATCCAGATCACCCGGGATCTTCCGGGCTTCTGGCGCGGGTCGTGGGCGGCCGTGAAGGCGGAAATGAAGGGACGCTATCCGCGCCACCCCTGGCCGGACGACCCCGCCGCCGCCGCACCGACCGCGCGGGCCAAGCCGCGGGGGACATAAAATCTCTCTTTCTGTCCTGCGAATGCCGTTACAACGTACGTGTGTTTCTGCACAATGAGCTCCGTCCATAGAGACATGAGGGAACCGCGATGTTGACCTTGCGCCGCCTGACCCAACTCGCGCTCGTTGCCGCGCCGATCCTCTCGATATCGCCCCACGCTTTCGCCCAGACACTCGCGCCCGCGCCCGAAGCGTCCACCGGCCGCGCGAGCCGCACGCTCGGCGCGTCGCAGAAATACATGGTGGCGGCGGCAAACCCGCTCGCCGCTGCTGCAGGCCGGGAGATCCTGCGCGAGGGCGGCAGCGCCGTCGACGCTGCGATCGCGGTGCAACTTGTCCTCAATCTCGTGGAGCCGCAAAGCTCCGGACTGGGCGGGGGAGCGTTCATGGTCCATTGGGACCAGGCCAGCCGCGCCGTGAGCACGCTCGACGGCCGTGAAACTGCTCCCGCCTCGGCCACGCCCGAACTCTTCATGGGCGCTGACGGCAAGCCGATGAAATTCTACGACGCGGTCGTGGGCGGACGCTCCGTCGGCGTGCCCGGCACGCCTCGCCTGCTCGAGACCGCCCACAAGAAATGGGGCAAGCTGCCCTGGGCGCGGCTCTTCCAGCCCGCGATCAAGCTGGCCGATGAAGGCTTCGCCATCTCGCCGCGGCTCAACGGCCTGCTGTCGCAGGAGAAATTTCTCGCCGCCAACGACGCTGCGGCACGCGCCTATTTCTTCGACGCCGATGGCAAGCCCAAGGCGGTCGGCACCATCCTGAAGAACCCCGCTTTTGCGGCTACCCTCCGTACGATCGCGGAAAAGGGCGCCGACGCCTATTACGGCGGGCCGATCGCCGAAGACATCGTGGCCACGGTCAAGGGCCACGCCGCAAACCCCGGCGGCATGACGCTGGCCGATCTGGCGGCCTACAAGGTCGTCGAGCGTCCCGCCGTGTGTGGCCCATACCGGGCGTTCACGCTGTGCGGAATGGGCCCGCCGTCGTCGGGCGCGGTCGCGGTGCAGCAGATCATGTCTGTTCTCGCGACGAAGGACGTGGCTCGCATGGGCATGGGCCCGGAGGCCGTGCACTGGTTCACCGAGGCGGGCCGGCTCGCTTTCGCGGACCGGGCGCTCTATCTCGGAGATCCCGGCTTCCTCGACGTTCCCGTCGCGGGACTGATCGATCCCGACTACCTCAAGAGCCGCGCCGGGCTCGTCTCGCCGGACAAGTCGATGGGCCGCGCCAAGGCGGGCGAGCCGCCGCGCAAGAAGGCGTTCCTCTTCGCCCCCTCCGACGGCATCGAGAACGGCACCAGCCATATCTCGATCGTCGACGCGAACCTCAATGCCGTCTCCATGACGACGACCATCGAGGATGGCTTCGGGGCGCGCCTGATGACGAAATCGGGTTTCCTGCTCAACAACGAGCTGACCGATTTCAACTTCGCCCCGACCGAGGACGGGAAGCCTGTTGCCAACCGGGTCGAGGCGGGCAAGCGGCCGCGCAGCTCGATGTCGCCGACCATCGTGTTCGATGCGTTCGGCCGGCTCTATGCCGTCACCGGTTCGCCCGGCGGCAGCCAGATCATCGGCTACGTCGCCAAGACGCTCGTCGGGCTGCTCGACTGGAACCTCGATCCGCAGCGCGCGGTCGACCTGCCCAATTTCGGCAGCCGGAACGGCCCGACCGAGATCGAAGCCGGCACGGAGGCCACAGCGTGGAAGGCGCCGCTCGAAGCCAAGGGCCACGAGGTACGCGCCGTCGAGATGACCTCAGGCATCCAGGCCATCGTTCTCACGCCAACGGGCTTCGTCGGCGGCGCGGACAGCCGCCGCGAAGGCGTGGCCATAGGGGACTGAGCGGGAGCCTCAGCGGGTCCCGTACATCCGGTCGCCGGCGTCGCCAAGGCCCGGCACGATATAGCCGTGGTCGTTGAGCTGGGTGTCGATGGCGGCCGTCCAGACGCGAACGTCGGGATGTGCGGTCGTCAGGCGCTGGATGCCCTCCGGTGCCGCAAGCAGGCAGACAAAGCGGATATCCTTCGCGCCCCGGTCCTTCAGCCGGTCGATTGCGGCGACGGCGGAGTTGGCCGTCGCCAGCATCGGGTCGATCACCACGACGAGCCGCTCGGCCACGTCGGACGGGGCCTTGAAGTAATATTCCACCGGCGTCAGCGTCTCCGGATCGCGGTAGAGACCGATATGGGCGACGCGGGCTGAGGGGACGAGGGTGAGCATGCCGTCGAGCATGCCGACGCCGGCGCGCAGGATCGGCGCGAAGACGAGCTTCTTGCCGGCAATGGTCGGGGCCAGCATCGTCGCGATGGGCGTCTCGGTCTCGATCAGCTCCAGCGGCAGGTCGCGCGTGACCTCGTACGCCAGCAGCATGCCGATCTCGTTGAGCAACTGCCGGAAGCTCTTCGTGGAGCGCTTCTTGTCGCGCATGAGGGTGAGCTTGTGCTGCACGAGCGGGTGGGAGACGACGGTGACGGCTTCCATGGTGCGACCTCGACTGACACTGAAATTCTGAGCCGCACTGTACCGCGTCGGAGCGGTCAGAACACCGTCCCGTCGCTGATCACGGTGAGTGGAGGCGATCCATCCACGCGTTTCTGGCGGGCAATGGCCCGTCCGGCCGTCCAGGTGCCGCCCTGGAGCACTTTCGCCAGCGGCAATTGCTCCGCCGTGCGGTCGAGCTGCTGCCGGACAAGCACGGCGACGTCGTCGAGCAGCGCGACGGTCAGCGCGCGCCACTCCACCACCAGTTCGGAATCGACAGTGTGGGGCCGCGCCGCATCCTCGGGGTTCTTCAGGACGAGCAGGCCCGTATCGATGAAAAGCCCGCCATTGCGGTATTCGGCGAGGCCCGTCAGCGCATCGAGGCCCGACACGCCGATGCCGGCGTCCTGCAGCGGCTCGATGAGGGAATAGGCCATCCACTGCGAGAGCTTGTGGAGCGGCATGAGCCCGCTGGTCCCGTCCGCCGCCTCGACCTGAGGATGCCGCCAGGTGTCGCCGAAGTTGATGCCATCGAGCGCGATTCGCCCCGGCCAGATCGGGCCGAGATGCTCGAGCACGGCGGCGAGAATGGCCTCGGCGGGTAGCATCCCATTCTCCGCCTGCGCGGACAGATGGTCGAACAGGCCACCCGGCCTTGGCCCGTCGGCGCGCCCGAAGACAGCAGGGTTGGCCGCGACGGTCTCGCCGAGCTGCCTGAGCAGCGCGCAGCGGCCCTCGATGCCAACGAGAACATTGTCGGGCGAAACCTGGAACGCCGCCTCCAGCACTGCAGGCGTCATCGCCGCCAGCGCCGCGCCGTCCGCCCTCAGCCTGTCGCCGGGATGCTCGGACAGCGCGCCCGATGTGAAGAGGTCGAAGCTGGCGATGGCCAGGCCCTCGGAATGCGAGAAGCTCTCGCCGCTCACGGCTTCGCGATAGCGCCAGTCCGGTCCCGCGCCGGCGTCCAGCAGCACGCTGACGATGGCGAGATCGAATGCCGACCGCGCCTTGGCGGCGTCGGATGGCCAGGTCGTGTCGCGCGCGAGGGTGCCCCAGCGGTCGAAGCCACCCGCCGCGAACTGCCGCCAACGGGAGTGGAGGGGGATATCGAGGGTTGGATAATTCCGCCTGATGGTCTGCGCCACGAAAGTCGCGCAGCGGACCAGCCTTTCAAAGTCGACGGCGAAGTGCCGCAACTCGCCCCGGATGCCGAGATCGAGAAGACGATGCGCGCGCGTCCGCACCGATGCGGGAGACAGCAGGGAGCGGGCGGGCGATCTGGCGGCGGGCGATCTGGCGTCTGACATGCTGGCTGGCATTAAGCGTTGTTGGTTTCGGGAACGTCAACGCCCAAGCCCGTGCCCGGCGGACCTGCCGTCAAAGCCAGCTTCTTCCGGGAGGCTTGGCGGGCAGGCCGAGATGGGCGGCGACCGTCTCGGAGATGTCGGACAGTGTCGCGCGGCGGCCGATCGGTCCCGGCTTCAGCCCGGGCCCGAAGGCCAGGATCGGCGTATGCTCGCGCGTGTGGTCCGTGCCTCGAAATGTCGGGTCGTTTCCGTGATCGGCCGTGATGATGGCGAGGTCGCCGGGGCGCAAGTGCAGCGATGAAATCGGGCAGCCGTGCATCGAACGCCTCGAGCGCCCAGGCATAGCCGGCGACGTCGCGGCGGTGGCCGAACTCAGTGTCGAAGTCGACGAAGTTCGCGAAGAGGAACCCGCCCGGCGCGAGCCTTCCCGTCTCCTGGAGCAGCACGTCGAACAGCGCCATGTTGCCCGGCGCCTTGACCTCGCGTCCGGTGGAGCGGTGGGCGAAGATGTCGCCGATCTTGCCGAGCGTCACGACCTCGCGTCCCGCCTCGGAGGCGCGGTCGAGGATGGTGCCGGCGGGCGGGGGAATGGCGAAGTCCTTGCGGTTGGCGGTGCGCACGAAGCCCTCGCGCGCGTTGCCGGTGAAGGGCCGCGCGATGACGCGCCCGATCCGCAGGGGATCGCAGAGCCTGCGCGCGATGCGGCACACCTCGTAAAGCCGCTCCAGTCCGAAGGTCTCCTCGTGCGCCGCGATCTGCAGCACGCTGTCCACCGACGTGTAGCAGATGGGCCTGCCGCTGCGCATGTGCTCGTCGCCGAGCTCGTCGAGTATCCCCGTGCCCGAGGCATGCTTGTCGCCGATGATGCCGGGCAGTCGCGCCTCCGCGACCAGCGCCGCGACCAGCGATGGCGGGAAAGCAGGGCTGCGTGTCGGGGAAGTAGCCCCAGGCGAACGAGACCGGCGAGCCCGCGATTTCCCAATGGCCCGACGGCGTATCCTTACCCATGGATGTCTCGACGCCGTAGCCCCACTGGCCCGAGGGCGCGCCCGCCCGTGCGACGCCGGGCAGCAGCTCGCCGCAGGACGCCTCGACGAGGTCGGACAGGCCCAGCGCCGCCATCGCGGGCACTTTCAGCGGCCCCGCGCGCAGTCCCGCCCGGTCCGCCGCGCCAGAGGCGCAGGCCTGGGCGATGTGCAGCAGCGTGTTCGAGCCCGCGTCTCCATAGTCGGCCGCATCGTCCGCCGCCCCGCAGCCGACCGAATCCAGCACGATGATGAAGGCGCGCGCCATCAGCTCCGTCCCCGAGATCAGGGCATCGAGCAGCGCCTGCCAGCTCTCCCGGTCGGGCGCGCAGAGCAGCCCGCCCGTCCGCACCGTCGCGTTATAGGGGGTGCCGTCATAGCGCGCGGAGTGCCCACCGGCCTCGCGGTGCAGCAGCACGCCGGCCGCATGGTCCCACGGCATGAGGCGGTTGAAGACCGCGAAATGGCAGTGGCCGTCGGCGATCAGCCGGTACTCGTGAGCCGCGCAGCGATAGTTGAACGTGCTGGCGACGCGCGGCATCCGGCTGGTGAAACGCGAGCGCAGCGGCTCCGCCATGAGGTTCCACGACACCGCGCCGAACATCTGCGAGACCGGGGCGCTTGCACGCACCCGCATGTCGCGGCGCGCGCCATCGAGGCCCTGCGTCCACGCGCCTTCGCCGCGCACGGCGATGGACCAGTCCTCGCCGACGGGATCGTAGATGACACCCGCGACGGTTTCGCCCCGCACCGTCACCGCGGCCATCACGCCGAACAGCGGCAGCCCGGCCGCGAAATTCGCGGTGCCGTCGACGGGGTCGATGATGAACGCCAGGTCTGCGCCGGCGATGCCGTCGAGCAGGCTCGCATCCTTCTCCGTGCTTTCCTCGCCGATGACGGCCGCGCCCGGGAAGGCCTTGGCGAGGGCCGCGCCGATCACGCGCTCGGCGGCTTCGTCGGCATCGGTGACGAGATCGAGCGGCGAGGTCTTCTGGCGGATCGCTTCGCTCGACAGGCTGCGCCACCGCGGCATGATCTCGGCCTTCGCCGCGTCGCGAAGAATCTCGGCGACGGTAAGGGCATCTTTCACGGTGAAGAGCATCGAAGGGGCCTTTGTCTGAATCTACGAAGTCTGGGGATCGCCGACGCTACTCCTTGACCACCCCGGAATCCGCGGTCTCGAGCCTGAAGGCGGCGGCGAAAAGCGCCCGGGTATAGTCGGTCCTGCGGCTCGCGCGAACAGGTCCACCGCCGGCCCCTGCTCGACCACCTTGCCGTTCTGCATCACGACGACATGGTTCGCCAGCGCGCGCACGACGCGCAGATCGTGGCTGATGAACATGTAGGCGAGGTTGCGCCGCTGCTGCAGGTCGCGCAGCAGGTCGACGATCTGGGCCTGCACCGACATGTCGAGGGCCGAGGTCGGCTCGTCGAGCACCACGAACTTGCGGCTTCGAGCGCCATGGCGCGGGCGATGGCGATGCGCTGGCGCTGGCCGCCGGAGAACTCGTGCGGGTAGCGGTCCATGGCGGCGGGCTCGAGGCCGACGTCGATGAGCGCGCGCGCCACCACTTCGCGGCGCTCCTCGTAGCTCGATCTCGCGGCCCTGCACCGTCAGCCCCTCGGCCACGATTTCCGCGACCGACATGCGCGGCGAGAGCGAGCCGTAGGGATCCTGGAACACGACCTGCAGATCCCGTCGCAGAGGCCGCATCTCGCGCGAGCTGAGCCCGTCCAGCCTGCGTGCCGAGATAGACGATCGGCCCCTCCGACGAGATGAGCCGGAGCATGGCGAGGCCGAGCGTCGTCTTGCCGGAGCCGGATTCGCCGACCACGCCCACCGTCTCGCCCTCGCGGACGCTGACCGATGATGCCGTCCACCGCCTTTACGTGCCCGACCAGCTTCTTGAAGAAGCCCTTGCGGATCGGGAACCAGACCTTGAGGTCGTCGGTGCTGATCACGATCGGCGCATCGTCGCGCGGGGGCTCAGGGTGGCCCTTGGGCTCGGCGGCGAGCAGCTTGCGCGTATAGGCGTGCTGCGGATTATCGAAGACCTCCGCCACCGGCCCCTGCTCGACGATCTCGCCCTGCGTCATCACGCAGACGCGGTCGGCGATCTTGCTGACGATGCCGAGATCATGGGTGATGAACAGCATGGCCATGCCGAGCCGGCTCTTCAGTTCGGCCAGAAGCTGCAGGATCTGCGCCTGCACGGTCACGTCGAGCGCCGTCGTCGGCTCGTCCGCGATCAGCAGCTTCGGCTCGTTGGCCAGCGCCATCGCGATCATCACGCGCTGGCGCTGTCCGCCCGACAGCTCGTGCGGATAGGCTCCGAGCCGTTCCTCGGCATCGCGGATGCCGACCTGGTGCAGCAGGGACAAGCGTGCGCTTGCGCGCCGCCTCGCCCGAGAGGCCCTTGTGCAGGGACAGGATCTCGCCGACCTGCCGCTCGATGCTGTGCAGCGGGTTCAGCGACGTCATGGGTTCCTGGAACACCATGGTGATGTCGTTGCCGCGCACCTTGCGCAACTCGTCCTCGGACGCGTGCATCAGGTCCTGCCCGTCGAACAGATCTCACCCGAGGGGTGCGACGCCGGCGGATAGGGCAGCAGCTTGAGGACCGAGAGCGCCGTGACGGACTTGCCCGACCCGGATTCGCCGACGAGCGCGACCGTCTCGCCCTGGCTCGACCTCGAACGACACGCGGTCGACGGCAAGGGTCTCCTTCCCGCCCTGGCGGAAGGCGACGGAGAGATTGCGGACGGAGAGGAGGGGGGTGGTCATCAGGTTTTCAACACCGAACTGGCGTGGGCACGGATATCCTCCAGCGTCGCGTATTCGCGCCGTCGCTCGCTCGGAATCAGGTCAAGCGTTCTGCATCATCCTCACCCGAACGTCTTCCTGGGATCGAACGCATCGCGCACCGCCTCGCCGATGAAGATCAGCAGCGAGAGCATGAGGGCGATGACGGAGAAGCCCGTCAGGCCGAGCCAGGGGGCGGAGATGTTGCTCTTGCCCTGCAGCAGCAGTTCGCCCAGCGAGGGGGAGCCCGGCGGCAGGCCGAAGCCGAGGAAGTCGAGCGAGGTCAGCGTGGTGATGGAGCCGTTCAGGATGAAGGGCAGGAAGGTCATGCGTCGCGACCATCGCGTTGGGCAGCACGTGCTTGACCATGATCTTGGCGTCGGAGAGCCCCAGCGCGCGGGCGGCGCGGACATAGTCGAAATTGCGGGCGCGCAGGAACTCGGCGCGCACCACGTGGACCAGCGCCACCCACGAGAACAGCAGCAGGATGCCAAGCAGGGTGAAGAACGAGGGCTGGAAGAAGTTCGAGAGGATCATCAGCAGGTAGAGCGACGGGATCGCCGACCAGATCTCGATGATGCGCTGGAAATAGAGGTCCACCTTGCCGCCGAAATAGCCCTGGACCGCGCCCGCAAGGATGCCGATGACGGACGAGATGCCGGCGAGGATCAGCCCGAACAGCACCGAGATGCGGAAGCCGTAGATGATGCGCGCCAGCACGTCGCGGCCGCCATCGTCGGTGCCGAGCCAGTTCCATTCGAGATCGCGGCAGGACGCCGTGGCGGCGGGAAAGCCGCTGCTTCTCGGCGACCGGCCTGCACACGCTTTCCGTCAGCACGCCAGGTCGGCGGCGACGGCGCGGCGGTGGGCAGGTCGAGGTTGATCGTGTTCGAGGCGAAGCGGATGGGCGGCCAGATGGCCCAGCCGTTCTCGTCGATCTCCTTCACGATGACGGGGTCGCGATAATCGGTCTGGGCGAGGAAGCCGCCGAACTTCTCCTCCGGATAGTTCACGAAGACCGGCAACAGGAACTCGCCCTTGTAGCGCACGAGAATCGGCCGGTCGTTGGCGATGAACTCGGCGAACAGGCAGAGCACGAACAGCACCATGAAGATCCAGAAGGACCAATAGCCGCGCCGGTTGGCGCGGAAATTGGCGAGCCGCCGCTCGTTCATGGGCGACAGGCGAAACAGTCCCTTGCGCGGCAGGGGCGGCGCAAGCCGGGCCCCTTGGGCGGAGCGAGCGGCGGCGCGATGCGCGCGTCGGCGATCTCCGTCACGCTCACACCTCCCGCGTCTCGAAATCGATGCGGGGATCGATCCAGGTATAGGTGAGGTCGGACAGCAGGTTCACGACGAGGCCGAGCAGCGAGAAGATGTAGAGCGTTCGCGAACACGACGGCGTAGTCGCGGTTCACGATCGACTCGAAGGACAGCAGCCCCAGCCCGTCGAGCGAGAACACCGTCTCGATCAGCAGCGAGCCCGTGAAGAAGGCGTGGATGAACGCGCCCGGAAAGCCCGCGATCACGATCAGCATGGCGTTGCGGAACACGTGCCCGTAGAGCACCTGCCGCTCGCTGAGGCCCTTCATGCGGGCGGTCAGGACGTATTGCTTGCGGATCTCGTCGAGGAACGAGTTCTTCGTCAGCAGGGTCGAGGTGGCGAAGGCGCCCAGCGCCATCGCCAGGATAGGCAGCGCGATGTGCCGCGCGTAATCCAGCACCTGCGCGTACCAGGGAAGCTGCCAGAAATTCTCGGAGGTCAGTCCGCGCAAGCGGGAAGAACGGCAAGAACGACGAACCCTCGCCGAACAGCACGATGAGCAGGATGGCGAAGAGGAACCCGGGGATCGCGTAGCCGATGATCACGACCGCCGACGTCCAGGTGTCGAACCTCGAGCCGTCCTTCACGGCCTTGCGGATGCCGAGCGGGATCGAGATGGCGTAGGACAGCAGCGTCATCCACAGACCGAGCGAGATCGAGACCGGCAGCTTCTCCTTGATCAGGTGTCAGCACCGGCACGTCGCGGAAATAGCTCTTGCCGAAATCGAAGCGCGCGTAGTTCCACAGCATGATCGCCGAAGCGCTCGACCGGCGGCTTGTCGAAGCCGAACTGCGCCTCGAGCTGCTTGATGAAGGCGGGGTCGAGGCCCTGCGCGCCGCGATATTTGGAGGATGTCTCGGCCGAACCGCCGCCGGGCTGGTTCTGCGCGCCGCCGGCGAAATCGCCGCCGCCGCCGCCGGCGATCCGCGAGGTCGCCGAGGTGTCGTTGCCCTGCAGCTGCGCCAGCACGCGCTCCACCGGACCGCCGGGCGCGAACTGCACGATGACGAAGGAAATGAGCATGATCCCGAACAGCGTCGGGATCATCAGCAGCATGCGGCGGGCGATATAGGCGAACATGCGGTCGGAAGTCTCCTGTGCCGATCCTACGGCGACTATCGCCTTGCCGATTCGCTTGGCCTTCTCCTCGTCATACCACCACGTGGCCGGCGACGCCGCGATCGTATCGCGGCTTCGCCGCGGGCCGGCCGATACATGTCCCAGTAGGCGAGCCAGTGCGCGGCCTTGCTCCACATGGGGATCCAGTAGCGCCCCGACCGCAGCACGCGGTCGAGCGCGCGGCAGGCCGTCGTCAGTTCGGCGCGCGTGTCGGCGGCCAGCGCGGCGTCGACCATCGCGTCGACCGCGGGATCGGCGATGCCGGCGATGTTGCTGGAGCCGGGAATCTTGGCCGCACGCGAGCCGAACATCAGCGGCAGCCCCTCGCCCGGCGTCGACGCCCATGCTGGTGCGACGGGTGATGATGTCGAAGTCGAAGCTTGTCGACCCGGCGCTGGTATTGCGCGGCGTCGACGATGCGGTAGCGCGCCTCGATGCCGACCAGCTTCATGTTCTTGATCAGCGAGCCGGTGTGCGGCTGCAGCGAGCCGGAGAAATCGAGGAACTCGACCTCGAATGGCTTGCCCGTCGGGCAGGCGCAGACGTTGCCGTCCCGCTTGCAGCCCGGCCTCGCGCAGCAGGGCGTCGGCGCGGCGCAGCAGGTTGCGGTCCTGCCCGGTGCCGTCGCGTGACCGGCGGAACGTAGGGCTCGCCGAACACCTCGTCAGGCACTTTGCCGCGTGAAGGGTTCGAGCAGAGCGACTTCCTCGGGGGAGGGCTTGCCCTTCGCCTTCATGTCGGAGTTCTCGAAGATAGGACGTGGTGCGCTGGTACGAGCCGAACATGATGTTCGGCGTTCGTCCACTCGAAATCGAACAGCAGCCCCAGCGCCTCGCGGACGCGCCTGTCCCGAAACTGGTCGCGGCGCGATGTTGAAGAACCAGCCCTGCGTGCCCGATGGCGTCTCGTCGGGGATCGTGTCGCGCTTGACGCGGCCTTCGCGCACGGCCGGGAAGTCGTAGGCGGTGGCCCAGTCGCGGGAGGTGAACTCCTCGCGGAAGGTGACGACGCCCGCCTTGAAGCCCTCGAGCGCCACCTGCCGGTCGCGGTAATACTCGTAGCGAAGCCGGTCGAAATTGTTCTGCCCGGCATTCACCGGCAGGTCCCTGGCCCAGTAGTCCGGCACGCGGGCGAACTCGATGAAGCGGCCCTGCTCGAACCGCGACACCTTGTAGGCGCCGGAGCCGAGCGGCGCCTCCAGCGTCGACTCCTCGAAGGGCCGGCCGGCATAGTAGGCCTTCGAGAAGATCGGCAGTTGCGCGACGGTGAGCGGCAGGTCGCGCGAGCGGCCCTTTTCGTAGCGTGACGACCACGGTCCGCGTCGTCGGCGGCCTCGGCGCTCGGCCATCATGCGCTGATCGTCTGGGCGATGAGCGGGTGGCCCTTTTCCTTCAGCAGCTGTCAGCGAGAAGGCCACGTCCTGCGCCGTCAGCGGCGATCCGTCGTGGAAGCGCGCCTCCGGCCGCAGCCGGTAGCGTCTGCGTCAGCCCGTCCGCGCCGACGTTTCCACGCCTGCGCGCCACGAGGCCGTAGAGCGCGTCGGGCTCGTCCAGCGCGCGCGCCATCAGGCTGTCGAAGGTCAGTGCCCATGCCGGCCGCGCCGTCGCCCTTGAGCACGTAGACGTTCAGCGTGTTGAAGGTGTCGAAGGCCTGGTTGCCCGACGTCGAGGAGATCTGCAGGGCCATCGACGCCGCCCTTGGGCGCGTCCGGCTCGCACATAGTCGAACGCCTGCGAACTCCGGCCGCGTATTTCAGCTCGCCGAAGGTGGACATGCCGTGGCCGCGCGACGCCCGGAACCTGCGCGCCCGCATGGCGGGGATGCTCAGCGCGGCGAGGACAGCAGAGCCGCCGAGCAGGACCGAGCGACGGCGAGGGCGTGCGCCGCGTGCCGAGCACTTGCCGCGAGTAACTTGCGGCCGATCACTTGCCGGCACCCCGTCTTCTTCGCCAGCTCGGCGTCCCACCACCAGATCGTGGGGAAGGCCGGCGCGGCGTATTTCGGCATGGTCGCGGGCCGGCCGAAGCGGTTCCAGCGCGCCGTGCGCGTGTAGGGATAGGTCCATTGCGGCACGACGAAGTCGTGGGCCAGCAGCACCCGGTCGAGCGCCTTCGTCGCCGCCACCAGCTCTTCGCGGTCCTTGGCGAAGATCACGCTGTCGATCAGCGCGTCGATGCCCGGGTCCTTGATGCCGAGCGTATTGCGCGAGCCGGGCGGTCCGCGGCTCGCCGAGCCCCAGAAGTCGCGCTGCTCGTTGCCGGGCGAAAGCGACTGGCCCCAGAGCTCCGTCGACCATGTCGAAATCGAAGTCGCGCATGCGGTTCTCGTATTGCGAGGGGTCCACGACGCGCAGGCCGACGCCGATCCCGAGCCGCTCCAGCGCGGGCTTGTAGAACAGCACGTAGCGCTCGGCGGTGGGGTCGTAGGCGAGGAACTCGACGGTGAGCGGCTCGCCCTTGGCGTTGACGCGCTTGCCGCCCTTGATCTCCCAGCCGGCTTCCTTCAGCAGCCGGTCCGCCTCGCGCAGGTTCTCGCGCACGGCCTGCGGGTTGCCGTTCACGGGCGTTCGTGTAAGGCGTGGTGAAGACCTGGGGCGGGACCTTGTCGCGCACGCTCTCCAGGATCTCCTTCTCCTTGCCCTCCGGCAGGCCGGACGACGCGAGCTCGGTGCCCTCGAAGTAGCTGTTGATGCGCTGGTACTGGCCGAAGAAGATCTGCTTGTTCATCTCCTCGAAGTCGAAGGCGAGGTTGAAGGCGCGGCGCACCCGCGGGTCCTGGAACTTCGCGCCGGCGCAGGTTGAACGCGAACGCCTGCATGCGGCCCGAGGCGCGCTCGGCGAACTCCTCGCGGACCACGCGGCCGTCCTTGACGGCCGGGAAATCGTAGCCCGTGGCCCAGTTCTTGGCGCTGTTCTCGATGCGGAAATCGTACTGGTCGCCCTTGAGCGCCTCGAGCAGCACCGTCGAGTCGCGGTAATACTCGAAGCGGATCTCGTCGAAATTGTTCGTGCCGACCCGCACCGGCAGTGTCCTTGCCCCAGTAGTCCTTCACCCGCTCGTAGGTGGCGTTGCGCTGGGCGTCGAAGCCCTTGAGCCGGTAGGGGCCGGAGCCGAGCGGCGGCTCCAGCGTGGTCTGGCGTGATGTCGCGCTTCTGGCCGTCGGGGCCTGTGCCCTCCCACCAGTGCTTGGGCAGGACGGTGAGCTGGCCGACGATCTGCGGCAGTTCGCGGTTGCCGGGCTGGTCGAAGCGTGAAGGTCACCTCGCGCTCGCCCGTCTTCTCGGCCTTCGTCACGTGCGCGTAGTAGAAGGCGTACTGCGGCGCTGTTGGCCTTGAAGGCGTCGAACGAGAAGACGACGTCCTCGGGCGTCACCGGCTTGCCGTCCTGCCAGCGCGCCTCGGCCCGCAGGCGGTAGGTGACGGACGAGAAGTCCGTCGGGGTGGCGCATGGCCTCGGCCAGAAGGCCGTAGGCGGTGGAGACCTCGTCGAGCGCGGGCTCGGTCAGCTGCTCGTAGATGAGCGACGACGCCGCCCTCGATCTGGCCCTTCACGCCGGCGACGACGAGATTGAAGTTGTCGAACGCGCCCTGCCGCGCCGAGCCGCACGACGCCGCCCTTCGGGGCATCCGGGTTCACGTAGTCGAAATGCTTGAAGCCGGGCTGGTACTTCGGCTCGCCCATCAGCGAGAGGCCGATCAGCCAATCGGCTTCTGCGGCTCGCGCCGGCGCCTGCGGCCAGGCCCGCCAGCGCCAGCAGTGCGGCGATGCCGGCTGCCGCCCTGCGGAGGCGGCGGCTGCCGATTTCATTCGCCGCGATACGGATCCGGTCCGCTCAGCGACATGCAACCTCCATCGGCCGCGGCTGTGCCTGGCGCAGGACTTCAGGTCATCGTTTCAGATTATGTCGCTTTTTCGCCACCGGGCCAGCGCCAGCGCCGCAAACGAAAAAGGCCGGGCGCGACGCCCGGCCTTTGAATTTCTCGGTTGGCGCAGCCGGATCAGGGCTTCGGCAGTTCGGCGGGGCTGTCGGAGAGCGAGCGAAGATAGGCCAGCACGTCGGCGCGCTTGTCGGCTTCCTTCAGGCCGGCATAGCCCATGGCCGTGCCGGGGAGTAGCCCTTCGGGTTGGCGATGAAGGCGTTGAGGCTCTCGAAGGTCCACTTCTCGCCCTTGGCTTTGCGCTCCTGCAGGGCCGCGGAGTACTTGAAGCCCTCGTGCGAGCCCTTCGGGCGTGTTCACGACGTTCCAGAGGCCGGGGCCGATCTTGTTGGCGCCGCCCTTCTCGAAAGCGTGGCAGGACGTGCAGACCTTGGCCTGCGCCTGGCCCTTGGCGGGTCGGCCTTGGCCAGCAGCACCGGCAGCGGGACTCGGTTCCTTCGCCGGGCCCGGCGGACGCGGCGGGAGCGCTCCTCGGCCTCGGGCAAGCGCATAGCCGGCACGACTGGGGCGTGACGCGGAGAAAACAGGATGTCGCCGAGGATGCCGACGCCCATCATGAACAAGAGGGTCCCGAGCACCGCGCCGGCGATCTTGTTGAACTCGAAGGAATCCATCCCGAACATCAGCTTCTCCGAACCAGACCCGACGGGCTTGCCCGATCCGGTCTCTCGCCAAAAATCGCCGTCCGCTCACGAAATAGCGCGAAAACGCGCACGCCTGCGGACTCCCTGAAGCTTTCGCTGCCGGGCGGCGGATGATTACCCGCTTTGCCGCGCCTTTGGCAACTCGTATAAGCGCATTCCTGCTTGATACTTTCTGCCGCTGCGCGCGCGGACGGGATCAGCTTATGCCGAGTATCCGTCTTTCAGGTCCATCAATGTCCGATCCCGTCGTCCTCATTCCTGCCCGCATGGCCTCGACGCGGCTGCCGGACAAGCCGCTGGCCGACATCCACGGCGAACCCATGATCGTGCATGTCTGGCGTCGCGCCGTGGAGGCGGGGCTGGGACCGGTCGTCGTCGCCACGGACGAACCCCGGATCGTCGATGCAGTCGAGCGGGCGGGCGGCATCGCGGTCATGACCCGCGCCGACCACCCGTCCGGCTCCGACCGGATCTTCGAGGCTGTCGAAGCCTTCGACCCCGAGGGCCGGCACGATGTCGTCGTGAACGTCCAGGGCGACCTGCCGACCATCGATCCTCGCGCGGTGCAGGCCTCGATCCTTCCGCTCTCCAATCCCGCGGTCGACATCGCGACGCTCGCCGTCGAGATCGTGCGGGAGGAGGAGCGCACCAATCCCAACGTGGTCAAGGCCATCGGAAGCACGATCGCTCCCGGCCGGATGCGTGCGCTGTACTTCACCCGCGCGACCGCTCCCTCCGGCGAGGGGCCGCTCTATCACCACGTCGGCCTCTACGCCTATCGCCGGCGGGCGCTGGCCCGATTCGTCGTCGCTGCCGCCGTCCCCGCTCGAGAAGCGCGAGCGGCTGGAGCAGTTGCGTGCGATCGAGGACGGCATGCGGATCGACGTCGTCGTCGTGGACGACGTGCCTCTGGGCGTCGATACGCCGCACGATCTCGAACGCGCTCGCGCCATCCTCGCCGCGCGGCCGAAATCTCACTGAAAAGGTTCGGAATCCACCATGCCTACACGCAACAAGGTCATCGCCTATCAGGGCGAACCCGGCGCCAACTCCCACATCGCGTGCCGCGACGTCTACCCGGGCTGGGAGCCGCTGCCCTGCGCGACTTTCGAGGACGCATTCGCCGCCATCCAGGACGGAACGGCGGGGCTGGGCATGATCCCGATCGAGAACTCGATCGCGGGGCGCGTGGCCGACATCCACCATTTCCTGCCGGCATCGGGCCTGCAACATCGTCGGCGAGTACTTTCTGCCGATCCATTTCCAGCTTCTCGCCATCAAGGGCGCGTCGCTGGCGACCATCAAGTCCGTCTACAGCCATGTCCATGCGCTCGGGCAATGCCGCAAGATCATCCGCAAGCTGGGCCTCAAGCCAGTGATCACGGGCGATACGGCGGGCTCCGCGCGCGAGGTGAGCGAGTGGAACGATCCGACGCGCGCTTCGCTGGCCACCAGCCTCGCGGCCGAGATCTACGGCCTGAACACGCTGGCCACCGATGTGGAGGACGAGGTCCACAACACGACCCGCTTCGTCGTCCTGTCGCGTACGCCAGCCTGGGCCCCGGCCGGCAACGGACCGACGGTCACGACCTTCCTGTTCCGGGTGCGCAACGTACCCGCAGCGCTCTACAAGGCGATGGGCGGGTTCGCCACCAACGGCGTCAACATGACCAAGCTCGAGAGCTACATGGTCGACGGCGAATTCTCCGCCACGCAGTTCCTGGCCGATGTCGACGGCCATCCCGACGACCGCAACCTCAAGCTGGCGCTGGAGGAACTGGCGTTCTTCTCCAAGGAAGTGCGCGTTCTCGGCGTCTACCCGGCGCATCCCTACCGCATAGAGAGCCAGCGCGCGGCGGAGTAGACCGCGGTCGGATCGAAATTGTCAGCGCCTTATGCGGCGCTGATCTTCTATTCCGGCCGGCCGGCCCGGGCTAGAGCGGAAGCAGACCTGATTTCATCGGGTTGGCCGCTCTACGTTCCTCGATTAAGCATCATCTTTTTCCGCCACCGGCATCGGTTGGCGGGAGATGCCCTAGGCCGCGCGGGCCTGCGCCTCGTCGGCAGTCAGCGCCGTCTCGGGCGTGCCCGACACGATCAGCTCCAGGACCTCGTGCTCGTTGGTGTTGCGCACGTAGCGCTCGCCGACGTTCTCGCCGCGCTTGAGGACCATCACGCGGTCGCCGACCTCGAAGATATCGGTGAGGCGATGCGAGATGATGATCTGCGCGACGCCCTGCTTCTTCAACTCCGCCATGGTTTCCAGCAGCCGCTCGGTGGCCATGACGGAGAGGTTGGCGGTGGGCTCGTCGAAGATCACGACGCGGGGATTGAAGGAGATCGCGCGGGCGATCGCGACAGATTGCTGCCGCCCGCCGGACAGGCTCTCGACCTTCTGGAACACGGAATTCACGTCGACCTTGAGGCGCTTGAGCACGGCCTGCGCCTCTTCATACATGCGCGGGCGGTCGACGAAGAGGCCGAAGCGCCGGGGCCAGCGTCCCAGGAAGATGTTCTGGCCGATGTCCATGTTCCCGCACAGCGCGAAGTCCTGGTAGATCATCTCGATCCCGACGTCGCGGCTCTCCTGCGGGCTGCGGAAATTCGTCAGCTTGCCGTCGACGAACACCTCCCCGCCATCGCGCTGGTACGCGCCGGTCATGGTCTTCATCAGCGTCGACTTGCCGGCTGAATTGTCGCCGACTAGGCCCAGGATCTCGCCGGGCATCAGGTGGAAATTGACGTTGCGCAGCGCGTGGACCGCGCCGAAGTGCTTCTGGATGCCGCGCATCTCGATGATGGGGGTCATGTCAGGCTGGCCTCCTGGTCGCGGACCGTCGTTTGAAGATGCGGGACAGGATGTCCTCCTGCCGGATCCAGATGTCGCCGACCACCGCACCGATCAGGATCAGGCCGATGAACACGTTCATCCAGTGCTGGGGCAGCACGAAGGACGATCCGTCGGGCATGATGATCTGCAGCGAGAGCAGCGAACGGATGAGCGTAATGGCGGCCGCGCCCGCCAGCGATCCGATGATCGTGCCGAACCCGCCGAAGATCGAGCCGCCGCCGATGATGACGGATGCGATGCCGTCTAGCTCGCGCAGTGAACCGGCGGACGGGTTGAACGACCTGAGATAGGCGACATAGACGATGCCCGCCGCCGAGGCGCACATGGCCGAGAACACGAGCGCCCACAGCCGCACGGCCTTGGTGTCGATGCCCGCGTAGCGCGCCGCGCGTTCGTTGCCGCCGACGGCATAGACCATCTGGCCGATCACGGTGCGGCCAAGGGCGATGCCGGCGATGAGCGCGATGAGGCCGAGCAGCAGCGTCTGCGTGCTGACCGCCTTCGCGATCGCCATCAGCAACCCGCCCGAGGGCTCCATGCGAAAATAGGCGAGGAATTCGTAGAGGTTACGACCGATGAGGTTGAAGCTCTCGGAGAAGCCCGAGAGCTGCCGGCCCGACACCAGCCACGAGCCGAGACCGCGGGCGATGTAGAACATCCCCAGCGTGGAGACGAACGCCGGAAGCCCGTAGCGCACGGTCAGGATGCCGTTGACGAAGCCGCAAAGCGTGCCGCCGAGGAACGCGATCACGGCGGCCATCCACGGATCGACGCCGAGTTCCTTCATCAGGAAGGCGGCGGCCGCGCCCGAGAAGGCGAGCACCGATCCGACCGACAGGTCGATGTCGCCGTTGGCGATGACGAAGGTGAGGCCCACCGACACCATCGCGATCTCGGTGAAGGCCAGCAGAAGGTTGAACGAGTTGTCGAGCGAGCCCCAGAAGTCCGGGCGCAGCAGCATACCGACGCACCAGAGGATCACGACGAGGATGATCGCGGCGGCGTCGCGGCGGGCCAGGAAGGCGCGAAAACCCTTTGCGCCCATGCCTTTAGCTTCGGACTTAGCGCCCTTCGTCTGCGCGCCGACGATGGCGGCTTCGCCACGGTCGGGGGCGGGAGGAGCCTCGTGGCCGCGCAGGCGGGCCCAGACCCGGGCCGCGCCGCCACCCTTGATCGCCCAGGGCTCGACCAAAACAGCGCCGAGCAGGATGATGCCGAGGAAGGCCTGGACGGCGCCGCCGGGCAACTGGGCCATGGCCTGCACGTCCATCTTGATGCCGCCGACCTCGATCGTCCGCACGATCGGGATGCCCTCGCGCAGCACCTTGTCGATGAGCACGACGAGGGCCGCGCCCATGCACGCGCCGAGGACGCGGCCGCGGCCGCCGGCGATGGAGGCGCCGCCGACGATTACGGCTGCAATCACAATGAGTTCGGCACCTTGGCCGTACTGGGAGGTGATGCCCTTGTCCTGGGCGACGTTCATCAGGCCCGCCAGGGTCGCGGCGAGGGCGGTGAAGAGATAGGCGCGCATGCGAACCCAGCGCGCGGGGATGCCGGCATAGGTCGCGGCCTGCTCGTTTCCGCCCACCGCGTAGGTCTGGTAGCCCGTCCGCGTCTTGGCCAGGAGCAGCGCGCCGAAGGCGGCGACGACCAGGAAGATGATGATTTGATTATTGAATCCGAAAGCGTTGGTCTCGCCGATGCCGAAGAACCAGGGGTCGGCGGCGGCCTTGCGCTCGTAGGCGATGGTCTTGCCGCCGGTGAGGCCGAGCACGAGTCCGCGGCCGATGAACAGCATGGTGAGCGTCGCGATGAAGGCGGGGACCTTGAGCCGGGTCACCAGGAAGCCGTTGCAGAGGCCCGCCAGCGTGCCCATCAGCACCGCCCCGAAGACGGCCCAGCCGACCCCCAGATCGAGATGCGAGGGGGCGTAGAGGATCGAGAAAACGGTGGCGACGAGCCCGAGAACGGACCCGACGGACAGGTCCAACTCCTTGTTAACAATCACGAATGTCATAGCGACGGCCATGACGCCGAAGCGGGCAGTGTCGCGCAGGACGGCGGAGAAGGCGTCCGTGGTGCCGAAGAAGCCGGGGTTGATATAGACCCCGATCAGGTACAGCACGACCATGAAGAACAGCAGCCCGGCCTCCCATCCGCCGAGCAGCTGCAGGGGGAGGCGCAGCCTTGACGGTGCGGGGGAGGCGGTGGTGGCGACGCTGCTCATGCCTGATTTCTTTGAGACGAAAATCGTCGGTGAAAGGTCGCGGCGGACCCGAACCGGGAGGCGAAATGCCTCCCGAACATCGGATCCTCGAAGCCGAACACCGGCGAATACGATGTCCGAGTCGAAAATCTCGGGAAATTCCTTCCCGAAGGGTCCGTCCAGGCCGGATCTCCCGGTCTGGACGGTTCAGTTTCGTATGGTTGGCGCGCGCGCCGGAGGCTCGCGGGTTCAACTGGCGAGCGACGCGGGCCGATGGCTCGCGCCTGCGGGCGTCAGTGCGCCGCGATCAGTTCTCGAAACGCTTGCCGATCTTGTCGACCGACTCCTTGGTGACGAGCTGGGCGCGTGTGTCGACATTGGCGGCGGAGACGCCGCGGTCGATCTGCAGGTACAGCTGGGCCACCGGCCAGAAGCCCTGGATGAAGGGCTGCTGCCCGAGCGAGCCGGTGAGCGCGCCGGTGCGGATCTGCTCCTGCTGCTTGGGACCGAGGTCGAAGCCGAAGGCGCAGATCTGGCCGTTCTTCTTGAGCTGGCTGATCGCGTCGCCCAGAGCGGGGGTCACGAAGCCGTTCGCGGCGAAGGCGCCGACCACGTCCTTGCGGCTCTCGATCAGGTTCACCACCGAGTTCACGATGCTGTCCTTATCGACGTCGATGCCGATGTTCTGCGGGCCGGCGTCGACCTTGAAGTCCTTCAGCTTGCCGGCGGCGTTGAGCGACTTCACGGTGGCCTCGAAGGCCGCCTTGATGCGGTTGTTGACCTCGACGTTGCCGAGCGTCGTCGTGTTCGGGAAGATGATCGTCCCGCCCTTGACGTTGTTCTTGACGAGGCAGGCGGCCAGCGCCTCGCCGCCGATGGCGGCGGCCGATGCGTCCTGGCCGGTGTGCGAGATCGAATTCCGGTTCAGCAGCTTGGGATCGTAGGAATTCGTCGTGGCGACCGGGATGCCGCGCTCGGTGAGCTTCTTGACGAGGTCGTCATAGGCGCCGGACTGCGGGGTCGTCATGATGACGCCGTCGATGGTCGGGTCCTGCACGATCTGGTTGAGGATCGCGATCTCGCGCGGGATGTCGTCGACCGGGGCTTCCGAGCCGAGCATGATCAGGTTGATGCCGAAGGCCTTGGCCGCGACCTGCGCGCCGACATAGGTCGGGTCGAAGAAGCCGTTGCCGGCGGTGTGGGTCACGATGGCGAAGGTGAGCTTGCCGTCCTTCGAGTTGAAGTCCTTCGTGCCGGCCGCTTCCTTGGCCGCGTCCTCGAAGGAGTAGCCGCCGACGGCCTTGCTCAAGGTGCCGGACTGGGCGTGCGCGGCGATGCTGCACAGCGAGATGCCGGCAGCCAATGCCGCCAGGCGAATGACGTTCCTCATGGGAGTCCCTCCAATAATCGATCGTTGCGCCAGGCCGGTTCAAGCCGGATCGGCGGTACGGCGAAACCTATCCCGCTGTTCCAGGAAATCAATCGGCAAGTTGACGGGCGCACATGCCTGCCCTGCGAATGGCCACGACCAAATCGCTGATTGTAAACGGCTAAGAAATTGAGGTGCGCACATCTTTAATCCCGCCCGGCTCTTGCCGCTTGGGGGCCGCGCCGTATAGAAATCATGCCGCACGGCGAAGGCGTCGAGGGACCGGATGAACCTCGGCCCGAACGACGCGACAACGAAACACGAGGAACGCTCCCATGGCTCAAGGCGCCATCTATCCCGATCTCGAAGGCAAGGTCGTCATCGTCACGGGCGGCGGAAGCGGCATTGGCGAGTCGATCGTGCATCACTTCGCACGCCAGAAGGCCAGGGTCGCCTTTCTCGACATCAACGCCGAGGCCTCGGCCAAGGTCGTCGCGGACATGAAGGCCGCCGGGACGCCCGTCCATTTCGAGCATTGCGATCTCACCAAAATCCCGGACCTGCAGGCGTCCATCAAGCGCATCCGCTCCGCGCTCGGCCCGGTCGGCGTGCTGATCAACAACGCCGCGCATGACGAGCGGCACAAGACCGAGGACGTGACCGAGGCCTATTGGGACGACAGGATCGCGGTGAACCTGAAGCACCAGTTCTTCGCGGCGCAGGCCGTGCTGGAGGACATGAAGGCCGCCAAGAAGGGCGCCATCGTCAATTTCGGTTCGGTGTCGTGGATGGTCGGGCAGGGCGGCATGGCCGCCTACACGGCGGCGAAATCGGCCGTGCTGGGCCTGACGCGCTCGCTGGCGCGCGATTTCGGCCCCTACGAGATCCGCGTGAACGCCATCGCCCCGGGCTGGATCATGACCAAGCGGCAGATCGACCTGTGGCTCACGCCGGAGGGCGAGCAGGAGCTGATGCAGCGCCAGTGCCTGAAGCGGAAGATGCAGCCGGCCGACATCGCCAAGTTCACGGTGTTCCTCGCCTCCGACGAAGCGAGCGGTTGCACCAACCAGCATTACGTCGTCGACGGCGGCTGGGTCTGATAGGCTTCCGGCGATTGGAGCGGACGGCCTGACCTCATCGGGCCGTTCGCTCCGGATCCTGTTTCCGCATCGTCTCTTTCCGCCAGCCGGCCACTTGGCGGGATGATGCTCCAGGCCGGAGACCGCCATGACGAGACCCAAGCTGATCGCCGTCGACTGGGGCACCACGCGCCTGCGCGCCTATCTGGTCGACGGCCAGGGGCGTGTGATCGAGCGCACCGAAGCCGACGAGGGCATCATGGCGGTGCCGCCGGGCGGCTTTCCCGCCACGCTGCGCCGGCATGTCGAGCCCTGGCTCGCCAGCCACGGCGCGCTGCCGGTGGTCATGGCGGGCATGGTCGGCAGCCGTAACGGCTGGGTGGAGGCGCCCTACGTGCCGTGCCCCACCGACATCAAGGGCATCGCGGCCCGGGTGGTGCAGGTCGATCTCGGCGACGGCCTCTCCGGCATGATCGTACCCGGCCTCACGGCGCGCGACAGCGCCGGGGCTCCCGACGTGATGCGCGGCGAGGAGACCAAGCTTGCCGGCTGCGGCGTCTCCGACGGCATCGTCATCAGCCCCGGCACCCACGCCAAGTGGGTGCGCATGGCGGGCGGCACGATCGAGGGCTTCGCCACCTATATGACGGGCGATTTCTACGGCGCGCTGACGGACCACACGATCCTTGGCAAGCTGGCCGAGGAACCCGAGGACGAGGCGGGTTTCGCGCGCGGCCTCGAGGCCTCGAGGCGGCCGGGCGGGCTGACGCATCTCGCCTTCTCGGCGCGGACGCTCGTGCTGATGGGCGAACTGCCCGGCGCGCAGGTGATGCCCTACATTTCGGGGCTGCTGATCGGTTACGAGGTGGCGCACGCGCTTTCACTGGAGGCGGCGCGCCGATCGGAGGAAGCGCCGGCGGCATCGTCGTGATATCGGAAGGCAGCGTCGCCCGATTCTACCAGCAGGCGCTCGCGGCGAACGGATTTCAATGCCGCGTGCTGTCGCCTGAGGGCGTGTTCGTCACCGGATTGCTGCGGATCCTCGAGGCCGCGTGAGACTTTTAGGCGCAGGGGGCCGACAGGAGAATTCCATGACCATCCAGAACGGCCTTTCCGCCCACGACGCCTTCGACGCCGCCTTCGCCGCCTGCCCGCTGATCGCCATTCTCCGGGGCATCCGCCCGAACGAGACGACCGGCGTGGGCGAGGCGCTCGTTTCAGCCGGCATCCGTATCATCGAGGTGCCGCTGAATTCTCCCAACCCGCTGGAGTCCATCCGCCATCTCGCGGACGTGCTCGAGGGCCGCGCCGTCGTCGGGGCCGGAACGGTGCTGACGGCGGAAGACGTCCATGCCGTCGCGGGCGCCGGCGGGCAGATCATCGTTTCCCCGAACATGAACCCCGCCGTGATCGGCTGCGCCAAGTCGCTCAATCTCGTTTCCGCGCCCGGCGTGATGACGCCGACGGAAGCGTTCGCCGCGCTGGAGGCCGGCGCGGACGTGCTGAAGCTGTTTCCCGGCGAAATGATCTCGCCGGCGGCCGTGCGCGCGATGTCGGCGGTGCTCCCCAGAGGCGTGAGGCTGGTGATGGTCGGCGGCGTTTCGCCCGACAGCATGCCCTCCTACGCCGCGACGCCTATCGCGGGCTACGGCATCGGCTCCGCGCTCTACAAGCCCGGCCTCAGCGCCGAGGAAGTGGAGACGCGGGCGCGCGGTTTCGTGAAGGCCTGGCGCGCCAGCCTCGAGCTGAAGGCATGATCGTCGTCTTCGGCTCCATCAACGTGGATTTCGTGACCCGCGTGTCCAGGATTCCGCGGCCGGGCGAAACGGTGCTCGGGCCGTCCTACGCCGTGATCCCCGGCGGCAAGGGCGCGAACCAGGCCCTCGCGGCCCGGCGCGCGGGTTCAGAGGTGATGCTGGTCGGAGCGGTGGGGCAGGATCCCTTCGCCGGCATCGCGCTCTCGCTTCTGGATGAGGACGGCGTGGACCTCGCTCATGTCGCGCGCGCCGAGGCCCCCACGGGTGCGGCCTTCATCAGCGTCGACGATCACGGCGAGAACGCGATCGTCGTCGCCTCGGGCGCGAACGCGGCGGTGACCGCGCGCAGGCCGACGGCTTGGAATTTTCCACGCGCGACACGCTGCTGCTGCAGCGCGAGGTGCCGGAAGCGGAAGCCGCCAAGGCAGCGGCCCGCATGCGCCAGGCGGGGGGACGCGTGGTGCTGAACGCCGCGCCCGCGGGACCGATCTCGCCGGAGCTGCTTGCGAGCCTCGACGTCCTTGTCGTGAACGAGCACGAAGTGCTCGTCGTAGGCGAGGCGCTCGGCCTCTCGGGCGATCCCGATGCGGTGGCGCAGGCCATCGATGCCAGACACGGCGTCGCGACCATCGTGACGCTCGGCGCGCAGGGCGCGATCGGCTGGACGGGCGGCGTGCGGCGCTCGACGCCATCCCTGCCGATCACGCCAGTCGACACGACGGCGGCGGGCGACACGTTCTGCGGGGCGTTCGCGGCGGCGCTCGATCAGGGGTTCGGCTTCACCACCGCCCTTGCGCGCGCGGCGGCGGCCGGCAGCCTCGCCTGCACGATACCGGGCGCGCAGCCGAGCATTCCCTGGAAGGGCGCCATCGACGAGGCGGCCGAGGGCTTCGTCGCCTGACGGCGGCGGCAAGCGGCGGCCGGCCGGGGCCCGGTGAGCTCAGCAGGGAATTGGCAAGCTCAGCAAGGGCCCGGCAGGGGAGAAGGCTTCCCCGATAACGTCGCGTTCGAATTCTCGATGTACTGGGTAGCCCGCGCGCGCATGAGCTGGCGGGTCTGCAGGTTGAAATTGCCTGTCAGCATGTACGAGATTGAGGGTTTGTGGAGGTATTCGACCTCCGCCAGGATGAACGAGATATTGGCCTGCCCGCGCATGCTGATCGGGACAAGGTTCGTGTCCAGGACCTTGCTCCGCTCATAGGCCGTCCAGTTCTGGGCATAGCTCCAGCAGACGGTGGCCGTCGCCGCCGCCCCTGTGCCCGATATGGCGACGCTGCTCAGCCGGATCTTGGCCGGGGCGGTGTCGAGCGGCGCGAGGACCGATGAGCTCGCGGCGACGAGGCCGGCCAGATCGGTGTTGTTGAGCTTGGTGGTCTGCGACGTGATGTCGGCCAGGGTCGCGCCGAGCAGCACGACCCGCCTGTCCGCCGAGATGACCATGACCGTCTCGGACGTTCCGACATAGATCGCCAGCATGAACGGCAGCAGCAGCGCGAATTCGACGGCCGCGACGCCGCGCGTATCGCGCGTGAAGCCTGGAACCTGAAGCCTGGCAGCCTGAAGGGCAGATGCCACCGCATGGCTAGAAAGCCTCGTTCTTGAAGGCGGCGGATGCCATGATCAGCAGCTTCTTGCCATTGAGATTGACCATGCTGTTGCCCAGCAGCGGCACCACGATGGGATAGGCGATGGCGGCCTGGACGACGATGATCTTGCCCGCTCCGCCGGTATCGAACGACGTGCCGAACGTGCTCGTGTCGATGACGCCGTCCTTCACGGGGATGGGGGGCGCGGTGGCCGTGCTGAACGAATTGTAGGCCTTCACGTCGACCTTGATCATGGTCTTGCAGTCGAACGTGGCGGTGACGTTCTTGCAGATCGCGTCGGTAAAGGCGGCCTGGCCCATGGTCTTGGCCTGGCCCGTGCGGATGAGCCGCGCGGCGTCCGTCACGGCGCTCTGCAGCGTCATGCTGGTGACATGCACCATCGACGTCTGGAAGATCGCCAGGACCAAGGCGAGGAACGGCAGCGCGATGAACGCGAACTCGATGGCGACAGAGGCGTCCCCGTCGTTCCTGAAACGGCGCAGCAGACGGCGCACCGCCTTCACAGCCTGGATCGATCGATCAGGAATACGCACTGGAACTCCCCCGCCGCTCGAAAACCCGCGGTTTCCGGATGGCAGGAAAGCACGGACCGACAAACATCAGGTTAAGTTGTCGCTAAATGTTTTAATAATACCGGCGGCCTGCCGAGAACGGACTTAAAGCGGACGGACTCGAAGCGGACGGATTTGCCGGGACCGGACTTGTCGGGACCAAACCTGCCGGGACCGGACTTGACGCGACCGGCTTGTCGCGAGGCTGCTATTTCGCGAGCTGGTTCCGGGCAGTGGCCTGGGCGGCCGTGCTCTCGAAGTGCTTCTGCTGGTCGCCGAGGCTCAGGGTCGGCTGGCAGCGCGGGGTGCAGGAATAGGTCTCGCGCTCCATGCCGCGCTGGACGAGCACCTGCCCGCCGTCGGACGCGGCCTCCACGCTGATCAACTGCTCGCCGAGCACCGCGCCCGTCGCGTCCTGCAGGATCAGGTTGGTCGTGCCGTAGCTCTTGCCCGTGACGACGACGGAGCCGTTCTTCTGCAGCGAGATGTCGGCGATCGAAGGGTTGCCGACGATCACGGTCGCGGTCTTCGGGAGCAGCTTCAGGACCGTCGCGCGGTCGGTCTGCACCAGGATGCTGTCGAGCGCGAAGGCCGCCTGCGGGGCCAACAGCAGGGCGGCGCAGGCCAGCATCGCGGCAAGGCCGGGCTTCAGCAGGGACGCCGCACGGGGCCCAGATGTCCGAAGCTCAGATGTCCGAAGCTCATGGGTCCAAAGGTCATGGGTCCAAAGCGTCATGGGTCATCGTGTCACCGCGCGCGGTCTCAGGTAATGCACGTTATGATTGTATTGGTATAGAAATCCCTAACAGCGCCGCTTGCACTTTGCAGGAACGGGGCGGGCCACAGCAAAGCACGACGGAGCTCCTGCGCTCCTCTGCGGCAACGACGCGGGCTCATGCCCGGCATCGTCCAGATTTCTGTCGGCGCGCTTGAATAAACTTGAATCAACTTTGAATATTCGGCGAATAGCTGCGCGGATCGTGGTCATTACATCTTGTTAACCGTAACATTTATGGATCAAAATCTTCTGAAACCGGCCACCAATGCTTAACTCTGTCGAAACCGCGGCGGCCTACTCTGATCCGGTGCAGGCGATTGCCGCTTTCCGGTGACGCGGAAACACGATCAGCTTGCACAAGAGGTCCCTTCGAACGGCGCCCGGCGCGCGGACAGACACCATGAGAGACATCATGCTGGCGACGATTTCACGCTTCCTGCGGGACGAGAGGGCCAATGTCGCGGTCGAATACAGCCTGATCGGCGGCATCATCGCCATCGGGCTCATCGGCGCGTTCGCGTCGCTGCGCGGCAATCTGCAGATGACCTACGTCAGCTCCGCCGCCGCGGCGCGGAGCATGAACTAAGGGCCTCGCCCGGGAGAAACGCTCCATGACGGAGATGCTCATCCTGCTGCTGTTTCCGGCGCTGATGGCCTATGCGGCGTGCAGCGATCTTGTGTCCATGACGATCTCGAACCGCGTCTGCCTCACCATCATGGCGGCGTTCTTCATCGTCGCGCCGGCGCTCGGCCTGCCGCTCTCGGCGATGGCGTGGCACGTGGCCGCGGGCGCGCTGGTGCTGTTCATCACGTTCGCGATGTTCTCCGCCGGCTGGATCGGCGGCGGCGACGCCAAGCTTGCGGCGGCCACGGCGCTTTGGCTCGGCTGGGACAAGCTGTTCGACTACGCAGTCTATGGCGGCATCTATGGCGGCGTGCTCACTTTGGCGCTGCTGATGTTCCGCACCATGCCGCTGCCTCACTTCACGCTGGGCGCGAAATGGCTGCTCAACCTGCATCATCCGAAAACGGGAGTTCCGTACGGCATCGCACTGGCCGCAGCGGGCCTCACTGCGTATTCCGGCTCGCCACTCTGGTCAATTGCGGTGTCGCATTAGTTGAATATTAGACCAGACTGCAATCATAGGTAGAATTGCAAACGAAAAATTAACCTTGAATCGAGGATCGTTGGGGCTGTTTCCGGGGAATGCGCATTCGCGCCCTCAAAAACTGGAACAGTCGTATGAACCCCGCTCGCCTCCTGGTCTTCGTCGTCGCCATCGCCGCAGGCGGTGTCGCGGCCTATCTTGCCGCCTCGTCCGATCCGCCTGCATTGCCGGCCCAGGCCGTGCAGACGACGCGCGTTACGGAAGTGCTGGTCGCCGCGGTGGACATCCCCGTGGGCGCACCCGCCACGGCCAAGGAGCTGCGGTGGCAGAGCTGGCCGTCGGACGGAACCAGCACCGGCATGATCATCCGCTCGGCCCGGCCGCAGGCCGTGCAGGAGTTCACCGGCGCCATCGCCCGCACCACGCTGCTGCAAGGCGAGCCGATCCGCACCGAGCGGCTGGCCAAGATCGACCAGGGCGGCGTCATGTCCGCGCTCCTGCCGCCGGGCCAGCGCGCGCTCGCCATCAGCATCGACAATCGCGGCACCAATTCGGCCGGCAACTTCATCCTGCCCAATGACAGGGTGGACGTGATCCGCATCTACAAGGACGACGCCGGATCGAGTGCCGAGAGCCGCGAGGTCTTCGCGACCCAGACTCTGCTGCGCAATGTCCGCGTTCTCGCGATCGGGCAGAACATCCAGGAGCGCAACGGCGAGAAGATCGTGGTCGGCGAGACCGCGACGCTCGAGCTCGATCCGCGCCAGGTAGAGATCGTCCTGCTCGCGCAGCGGGTCGGGCAGCTCTCGCTCGCCCTGCGCAGCCTCCAGGACATTTCGAAAGTCGACGGCCCGATCGAGAAGGGCAACGACAACAGTCTCACCATCGTGCGCTACGGCGCCGCGTCGCAGCGTTGAGGCGAACGTGGCCGCGAGCGGGGAAATCAGGATGAAGACGACGGCAAAAAACCTCCTCCAGATGCTGCCGGCCTGCTCGCTGCGGGCGGGTTCCGGGGCGGGCTCCCACCATGGTGCAGCCTCTCCTGCCGGGGCAGGCTCAGGAGCAGGCTCGCGCGCCGGCCTGGCGCTGGCATTCGGCTTCATGCTGGCCGGCGGCCTCGCCGCGCCGCTGCCCGCGATGGCGCAGGGCTCGGCGCAGGAGCTGCAGATCACCGCCGCCGAGGGCCAGTCCCGCCGCGTGGAGATGGGGATCGGAAAATCGCTGATCGTGGACCTTCCGCGAGACGCCAAGGAAGTGTTCGTCGCGAACCCCAAGGTGGCCAACGCCATCGTCCGCTCCACCCGCAAGATCTTCGTCATCGGCCAGGCCGACGGGCAGACCAACGTCGTCGTGATGGACGCCGATGGAAAGCAGATCGCCAATCTCGACATCAATATCGGCCGCGACCTCAACCTGCTCCGCCGGACGCTGAGGGCCGCTGTCCCCTCCGGCACCGTCAACGTGGTTCCCGTCGGCGACACGATCGTGCTGACCGGCGTGGTCGCATCCGCCAGCGACGCCGTGCAGGCCATGGACATCGCCAAGGGCTTCGTCTCCACCAGCACCGTCGGCAACGTGGCCGTCACCGGCACGGTGGTGAACTCGCTCACGATCCGCGGCAAGGATCAGGTGATGCTGAAGGTCACCGTCTCGGAGATCCAGCGCACGGTGCTGAAGCAGCTCGGCATCAACACCAGCGGCCAGTGGCAGTTGGCCGGCGCCAGCGGCAGCTTCCTTACTGAGACGCCCTTTTCGCTCTCGCCCCAGTCGCTCGCCACATCGGCCATCACGGGGGGCTCCGGCCTCAACGGCCTGCCCAACGTCGCGCTCCGCGCCGCCGAACGGGCCGGCGTCATGCGCACGCTGGCGGAACCCACGCTCACGGCCATCTCGGGCGAAAGCGCGCAGTTCACCGCGGGCGGCGACATCCCGGTTCCATCCGGCGAGACCTGCACCAGCGGCGTGTTCACGACCTGCACGACCAGCGTGACATACCGCCCGGTCGGCGTGGTCCTGAACTTCACTCCGGTCGTCCTGTCCGAGGGCAGGATCAGCCTTCACGTTTCCACTGCCGTGACGGAAGTCGACTACGAGAGCCAGATCCGGATTTCGGCCGGCTCCTTCGCGCCGGGCTTCAAGACCCGCAAGATGGAGACCACCGTCGAGCTGCCCTCCGGCGCATCCCTCGTCTCGGCGGGCTTGATGCAGCAGGCGAGCGGGCAGGCGATCAACGGCGTGCCCGGCCTGATGAACGTCCCGATCCTGGGCGCGATGTTCCGTTCGCGCGACTACCAGCGCAAGGAAACGGAACTGCTCGTCACCGTCACGCCCTACATCGCCAAGGCATCGCGGCAGGCCGACATCGCGCGGCCCGATGACGGCTTCGCCGATGCCAACGATCCGCAGACCGTGCTGATGGGGCGCCTCAACCGCCTCTATGGCACGGCCGGCGCACCGGCCAAGGCCGCAGGCTACCGCGGCAAGGCCGGGTTCGTGGTCGATTGATGGCCATGAAACATCCCGACAACCGCGCAACCGACGCCAGCAAGACACCCGATACCTTCCAAACAAGGGTCACGATGATGCCGACGGCAAGCCTCCCATCCGGTTCCGCCAGGCACGCAAGCCTCCCGGCCCGCGCCGCCGCACCCTCCCGGACTGCGGCTCTCTTCGCCCTGCTGGCCCTGCCCCTCGCGGGATGCCAGACGGACAGCCTGGCGACTGCAACAACCTACCCGAACGATTATCGCCAGCGCCATCCCATCGCGCTCACCTACGCGCCGACCGATCTCGACCTCTTCCTGGGCAGCAACGGCGGCCGGTTCGACCATCGGCAGGCGCAGGACCTGCAGCAGTTCGTGGCGGATTACCGCGCCAATGGGCGAGGCGGGATTCTCGTGCTCGTGCCGGTCGGCCCGGGCGGCCGGGGTGCTTCGCAGGGCCTCGAGGCCGTTCGCGGCGCGCTGGCCTCGGCGGGCGTGCCCCGGTCGCAGATCCAGGTCCAGACCTATTCCGTGCCCGACAAGCTGCTCGCCTCGCCCGTCCGCCTGAGCTTCACCAAGATGCAGGCCAAGGTGCTCAGCCAGTGCGGCGACTGGCGGCAGGATCTCGCGGGTGGTCCGCATCTCGATACCTGGCAGAACAAGCCCAACCCCAATCTCGGCTGCGCCTACCAGAGCGCGCTGGCCGCGCAGGTCGACGATCCCGTCGACTTCGTTCGCCCCCGCGCGGAGGGGCGTTCGGATATCGGCCGCCGCATGAAGATCGTGGAAGACTGGCGCAAGGGCGTGGATCCCTCGACGACATGGAAGACCGAAGCGGCCGACGTCGCGGGCGAAGTCGGAGGAAGCAAGTGATGAAGGCCTCTTTGAATTCGGGAGCTGACATCGACGCCGAGAGCGCCATCGTCGCGCCGGTGCCGCGGATCTCGATCCATGCCTTCTGCGAGACGACCGCCATCGCCGGCGCCATCGAGGGGGCGGCGCAGGACCGCCGCATGGACAAGGCGCAACTGAAGGTCGAGATGGGCGGCGCGGCCTCCGCGGTCGAGACGTTCCGAGGCGCGCCGACGCCCAACCTGATCGTGCTCGAATCCATGGCCGGGGACGGCCAGAAACTCCTGGGCATGCTGGACGACCTCGCCGAGAGCTGCGATCCCGGCACCAAGGTCATCGTCATCGGCCACGTCAACGACGTGCTGCTCTACCGCGAACTCATCCGGCGAGGCGTCAGCGACTATCTGATCGCGCCGCTCGACGCGGTCGGCTTCATCCGCGGCGTCTCCGAACTGTATCACTCCGCAAGCAGCGAGCCGCTGGGCCGCACCATCGCGGTCATGGGCACGAAAGGCGGCGTCGGCGCTTCCACCGTGGCCCACAACATCGCATGGACCATCGGCGCGAAGCTGGGGACCTCCACGGTCATCGCCGATCTCGATCTCGGCTTCGGAACCGCGGGCCTCGACTTCAACCAGGATCCGCCCCAGGGCATCGCCGAGGCGGTGTTCTCGCCCGAACGGCTCGATGCGAACTTCCTCGACCGGCTGCTGTCGAAATGCGCCGAAACGCTGCATATGCTCGCAGCGCCCGCCACGCTCGACCGCATCTACGACCTCACCGAAACCAGCTTCGATTCCACCGTCGAGCTGCTGCGCGCCTCCACGCCCTGCATCGTGCTCGACATGCCGCATGTCTGGACGGGCTGGTCGCGCCGGCAGTTGATCGGCGCCGACGAGATCGTGCTCGTCGCCGCGCCCGACCTCGCCAATCTGCGTAACGCCAAGGTGCTGATGGACGTCCTGCGCCAGGCGCGCCCGAACGATCGCCGGCCCAGGCTGGTCATCAATATGGCGGGCGTGCCCAAGCGCCCCGAGATCTCGTCGGCGGAGTTCGCCAAGGCGCTCGACTGCGAGATCGCCGCCGTCATCGCCTTCGATCCGCAGCTCTTCGGAACGGCGGCGAATAATGGCCAGATGATCGCAGAGGTACAGCCCAAGGGTAAGACCACCGAGATATTCGGAACCATCGCCCGCCAGCTCGTGGGGCGGACAGAGAGCAAGAAAGTGCCCCGCTCGATACTTGGGCCTCTACTGACCCGCCTCGGGCGGCGTGCCTGAATGCTAGCGCTTTTCAATTTTTTAAGTCCCTGACGCGACAATACGGAAACAGATGTTCGGCAAGCGCGCACATATCGGTACGGCAACAGCGCCAGGCAGCACCCTGCCTGCGACGATCGCCGCCGCCGTCAAGGCCATTGAAGCCGCCGCCGTGCCCGAGCCCGCGGGCGGCAAGGCTGTAGGGCCGGCCACGCGCTCCGAGGAGTACTACCAGACCAAGAGCACCATCTTCGGCGCGCTGATCGAGGCGATCGACCTCTCCCAGCTCAGCAAGCTCGACAACGAAGCCGCGCGCGAGGAAATCCGGGACATCGTCAACGAGATCATCTCGTTGAAGAACCTCGTCATGTCGATCGCCGAGCAGGAAGAACTGCTCGACGACATCTGCAACGACGTCCTCGGCTATGGACCGCTCGAGCCGCTGCTGGCGCGCGACGACATCGCCGATATCATGGTCAATGGGCCGGCGCGCACCTACATCGAAGTCGGCGGCAAGATCCAGCTCACCAATGTCCGGTTCCGCGACGCCTCGCAGCTGATGAACATCTGCCAGCGGATCGTCAGCCAGGTCGGCAGGCGCGTCGACGAAGCCTCTCCCATCTGCGACGCGCGCCTGCCCGACGGCTCGCGCGTCAACGTGATCGCACCGCCGCTGGCCATCGACGGCGCCGCGCTCACCATCCGCAAGTTCAAGCGCGACAAGCTGACCCTCGACCAGCTCGTCAAATACGGCTCGATCTCCGCCGAGGGCGCGCAGATCCTCCAGATCATGGGCCGGGTGCGCTGCAACGTCGTGATCTCCGGCGGCACGGGCTCCGGCAAGACCACGCTGCTCAACTGCCTGACCCGCTACATCGACGACGACGAGCGCATCATCACCTGCGAGGACGCCGCGGAACTGCAACTGCAGCAGCCGCATGTGGTGCGCCTCGAGACGCGCCCGCCCAACCTGGAAGGGCAGGGCTCGATCACGATGCGGGACCTCGTCAAGAACTGCCTGCGCATGCGGCCCGAGCGCATCATCGTCGGCGAGGTGCGCGGACCTGAGGCCTTCGACCTGCTGCAGGCCATGAATACGGGCCATGACGGCTCGATGGGCACGCTGCACGCCAACTCGCCGCGCGAGGCGCTGTCGCGTATCGAATCCATGATCACGATGGGCGGCTATTCGCTGCCCTCGCGCACCATCCGCGAGATGATCTGCTCGTCGATCGACGTGATCGTGCAGGCCTCGCGCCTGCGCGACGGATCGCGCCGGATCACCCACATCACCGAGGTGATGGGAATGGAAGGCGACACGATCATCACGCAGGACGTGATGGTCTTCAAGATCGTGGGCGAGGACGCGAACGACAAGCTGATCGGCCGCCACATGTCGACCGGCATCGGCCGCCCGAGGATGTGGGAGCGCGCGCGCTACTATAACGAGGAGCGGCGCCTCGCGACGGCCCTCGACAGCATGGAGGTGGTCGACGATGCCGCCACGGGCTGACGCGACCGGGAGCTTGCGATGGATCTGAGCAAGATCGCCATCGGCGTGCTCGCCGCGGCTGCGGTCGGCGGCGCGGCCTATGCCATGCTCTATCCCTATTTGTCCCAATCCCGCCGGGCGCAGCAGCGCCAGAAGATGCTCGTGGGCACGGGTCCGCGGACCAGCGACGCGCGTTCCGCCGCGGCCACCTCCGCCGCGCGGCGCGAGAAGATCACGAACAACCTCAAGGAAATCGAGACCCGCCAGAAAGAGGTCAACAAGCTGACGCTGGAGCGCCGCATCGCGCAGGCGGGCCTGACGTGGAACAAGCAGAAATTCTACATCGTGAGCCTCATCTGCGGTCTCGTCACCGCGCTGGTGTTCTTCGCGGCCACCGGCAATCCCATCGGCGGCGGGCTGGGCCTGTTCATCGGCACGTTCGGCCTGCCGCGCTGGATGCTGGGGCGCATGCGCAAGAAGCGCATGAACCGCTTCGTCGACGAGCTTCCGAACGCGATGGACATCATCGTGCGCGGCATCCGCTCCGGCCTGCCGCTGGGCGACTGCATGCGCATGATCGCCAACGAGGCCGTGGAACCGCTGCGCACGGAATTCCGCTCGGTCATGGAAAGCCACGCCATGGGCACGCCCATCGGCGAGGCAATCGCCAAGCTCTATGAGCGCGTGCCGGTGCCCGAGGCCAACTTCTTCGGCATCGTCATCAACATCCAGCAGAAATCGGGCGGCAACCTCTCGGAGGCGCTCGGCAACCTCTCCAAGGTCATCCGGGACCGCAAGACCATGCGCGGCAAGATCTCCGCCATGAGCATGGAGGCGAAGGCCTCCGCCGCCATCATCGGCGTCCTGCCCATCGCCGTGGGCGCGATGGTCTACGGCACGAGCCCCGAATATATCGAGCTGCTGTGGACCACGACGCGCGGCCGCCTGTGGATGGCCGGCGGCATCTTCATGATGGTGATGGGCACCTTCGTCATGAAGAAGATGATCAGCTTCGACATCTGAGGACGCGCCAGCATGCTTCCCGCCCTGATGGCCAAGATCGGCGATCCGAACTTCCTGATGATGGTGCTCGCCGCCATCGCGGCCGCCGCGACCGTGCTGACCATCGCCATGCCCATGCTCGACAGCAACATGCTCGGCAAGCGCATGAAGGCCGTGGCGTTGGAGCGCGAACAATTGCGGGCGCGCGAACGCGAGCGCATGAACCGGCAGAACAACGAGTCCCGGCCCTCGCTGCGCCAGCATCCCAAGGCCTACATGAAGCAGGTGGTCGACCAGCTTCAGCTCGGCAAATGGCTGGGGGCGGAGAACGCCAAGAGCCGCCTGACCATGGCCGGCTGGCGCGGGCCGCAGGCCGAGGTCGGCTTCCTGTTCTTCCGCCTCGTGTCGCCGATCGGCTTCCTCGCCGGATCGACCTTCTACGCCTTCGTGGTCTGGGAGACGGACCAGCCCTTCTTCGTCAAGCTGGTGATCTGCCTCATCGGCGCGTTCTTCGGCATCAAGCTGCCGGAGATCATGATCAAGAACCAGATCCTGAAGCGGCAGCAATCCATGCGCCGCGCCTTCCCCGATGCGCTGGACCTGATGCTGATCTGCGTGGAATCGGGCATGTCCATCGAGCAGGCGTTCCGCCGCGTCTCGCAGGAGATCGGTTCGCAATCCGTGCCGATGGCGGAGGAGCTGTCGCTGACGACCGCCGAGCTGTCCTTCCTGCAGGATCGCAGGCTCGCCTTCGAGAACCTCGCCGCGCGCACCGGGCTGCCGGGTGTGAAGAGCGTCTGCCAGGCGCTGGTGCAGGCAGAGCGCTACGGCACGCCGCTCGGCCAGGCGCTGCGCGTCCTCTCCCAGGAAAGCCGCGAGGAGCGCATGCTCGCGGCCGAGAAGAAGGCCGCCTCGCTGCCGCCCAAGCTCACCGTGCCGATGATCCTGTTCTTCCTGCCGGTGCTGCTGATCGTGATCCTGGTGCCGGCGGCGATCCAGGTCTTCAAGTGGACGTGAGCGTGTTCAAGTGGACCTGAAGGAGGTCAGGCTAAAGCGCGTCGCGGCGAACGGCCTGAGGTCGATATCGGGCGTCCGGCCTGTCGCAAGGTCCGCGGCCAGCCGCCCGGTCACGGGTCCCGCCGCCAGCCCCACATGGCCGTGGCCGAAGGCATGCACGATATCCCGCGATGCAGAGGCCAGCCCGATGACGGGCCTCCCGTCCGGCGTCGACGGCCGGTGGCCCATCCAGCGTTGATACGGAACATCCCCTCGCCCTTTAAGATCGCGCCCACCCAGCGCGGGGTACGTGGAGAGCGCGTGCCGCAGCAGGATCTCCGCGCGGCGCCAGTCCGGCGGAGCGCCGACGCTGGCGAGCTCGACCTGGCCGGACACGCGCAGCCCCGCCCGCGTCGTCGTGTTCGCCATCTTGCCGTCGCTCGGCATGACCGGGGTCTCGAGGACAACGCCGGAGCCCTCGATGACAACGTGATAGCCGCGCTCGCTCTCCAGCGGCACGGCGTCGCCCGTGGCGCGCGCCAGGGCTTTCGAGCTGATGCCCGCGCAGATGATGGCGCGATCGCAGGCGACGGATCCGTCCGACGTCAGCACGCTGCGCAGGCGGCCATTCTCGATCTCGAAGCCGGTGGCGGTGGTGCGGCGTAGCTGCGCGCCCTGCGCGACGGCATGGGCGGCGATGGCGGCCACATACGCGCCGGGGTCGGTGCAATGGCCCCCCGCCTCGACGAGGACGCCGAACGTGTAGCGCGTGCCGAGGGCGGGTTCGCGCTCGCGCAGTTCCCCCGCGTCCAGCTCGACCCAGCGCACGCCGTTGTCGCGGCGCAGACGCCAGGCGAGCGCTTCGGCGACGAACGCGTCCCGGTCGGGATAGGCGTAGAGCAGGCCGGTGAGCCGGATGAGGCCGGGCTGTCCGATTTCGGCGGCAAGCGCGGCATGGCGCGCCGGCGCATCGTTCAGGATGGACGACAAAGCCCGCGCGGTGGCCTCGACCTTGCCGACCTTCGCGCCGGCCAGGATGAACCGCGCCAGCCAAGGCATGAGGCGCGGCAGCATGGTCCAGCGGATGGTGAGCGGGCCCTCGCGGTCGAGCAGGAAGCCCGGCACCTTGCGCCACAGGCCGGGCATGGACATCGGCACGACGGAGGCCGGGCTGAGCCACGCGCCGTTGCCGTAGCTCGCTGCCTGCGGGCCCCCCGGCTCTCCGGGTTCGACGATGGTAACGCTGTGGCCGTCCTTGACGAGTTCCCACGCCGTGGCCGCGCCGACGATGCCGGCTCCGATGACGACGACGCGAAGGCTCATCTGACAGAACGATTCATGAGAGGCGGCTGACGTGCATGGGAAGGCCCGGCCGCATCCGTGCGAGACGAGCGAGAGCCGGTTTTGCGAGGGCTCTTTATGCCCCGCGCGGACGCCGGCATCAACCGGGTCGGACTGGAGCGGACTCGTCTTCTTCCGTCAACCGCATCCGTCTGGCGGGCGATGCTCTCGCCTTGCCGACGCGATCGCGACGATCAGCCCGGGTCGGAGTTGCCGGCTGGCTGCGGCGCAGGAGCGCGGGCCGCGCTTTTGGCGGGACGGGCGGTCGCCTTGCCCTTGCCGTCGAGGCTGCGGATCTTGTCCCAGTTGTTGGACTGCGAGACCATCTGCCGGACGGCGGCGATGCTCTGCGCGGCCTCGACCGGCGACATGTCGCGCTGGGCGACGCTCTCCGCCTCGGCGAACTTGCCCTGCAGCGCGAGCACGAGCGCGAGGTTCTGCCGGGCGCGCGGGTCCGCGCCGGCCTGGTCGACGGCCTGCCGCAGCGTCGACTCCGCTTGCGGCAGCTTGCGCGTCAGGGCGTAGGAGAGGCCGAGATTGGAGAGCACGCCGGGATCGTTCGGCTGGATCTTCAAGGCGGCGGCGTAGAGGTTCTGTGCCTGCGCGTGCTCGCCGAGCTGGTCCGAGACAGCGCCCTGCGCCGAAAGCACGCGCCAGTCCGGCCGCTCGGGCGAGTGAGCCCGCGCGAGCACTTCCTGCGCCTGCTTCAACTGCCCGACGTCGATGAGCGCCTTGCCGTAGGCGGCGAGGATCTCTGTATCGTTCGGGGCCTTGAGCGCGGCGGTTTGCAGTACGGCGACCGCCTGCTGGTTCTGGTCGAGCACGCGGAGCGCGCGGGCGTAATTGAGCGACGCCGTCTTGTCGCCGGGCTTGGCTTCGTAGCGCTTGCCCCAGTCGTCGGCGTAGGCGCGCCAGCCCTCGGCCGTGCCGGAACCCGCGTATGCGCCGGAACCCTGGATCGAGCCGGTCGTGTCGGGTCCGCCCGCGCCCATGCAGCCGGCCAGGCTCAGCGCCAAGGCCGCCGCCGCCGTGAGCCGCCGCGCGCACCGGCGCAGCGAAGCGCGATCCGGGGCGAAGGCCGAAGTGAGGCTGATGAAACGCGTCGAGTCGGACTTGCACAAGCCCATGGTCGAACTCCCGGGAACGCTGGAGGCGAGCCGGGCCGACAGAGCCCGGGCCATCACGGCACGGGCTCAGCAGTAAAGCGTTAACCCTAACGTGGGGTTAACACGCCTATCCAGGGTTGCGATCTCTTGGCCGAAGCGCGGGCCGGCGTGCTATTTTTCGACCCAATCCTCGAGAAAGCGCACGAAGAATCCACCGAGCACGGAGCGGGCCTGGAAGCCGATCTTGCGGCCGCTGTCGGTGAGGTAGAGATCGGACATCGGCACCCGGCTCCGGGTCTCGTTGGCATAGCGGACGATGCGCTCGACGCAGTCCTCGAACAGTTCGGGGTCGTCGGCCAGCGACGCGGCCCACAGCATCCATTCGGGCTTGGTCAGCGTGCTGCGGTTGTCGAGCGGCAGGCCGTAGAGCTCCACCTTCGTGCGGTAGAAGGCGAGTTCGCGCCGCATCTCCTCCTGCGGGAAGATGTTCAGCCCGAGCAGCCGGTCCCATACGAGGTTGTACTTGATGCTCCACGTGCCGGGCTGGTCGAAGGCGAGCCTGGTGCCCTCGCCGTCGCGGGACTTGAGGATGTGGAAGGCGAACTCCTCGGCGAAGCTCCGATAGCGCGCCGCCACATCCTTGTGGCCGAGCATGTCGGCGAGCCGGGCATAGCAGGCGAGGCCCATCGCGGCCTTGCCGGAGAGGTTCACGTTGTGGCCTAGCACGCCGGAGAAATCGTCGGTGCAGAGCTGGTCGCCCGGGTTGTAGCCGGTCTCGACGAGGTAGTCGGCCCACTGGGTCAGCAAGGTCCAGTGCTGGCTGGCATAGCTGCGCATTGCCCTCGGCCCTGGCGAGCGCGCCCGACGAGGATCAGCATGTTGCCGCATTCCTCGACGGGCATCTGGGTCTCGATGATGTCGAGCGTCTTGTCCTTGTCCCAGTTGCGATAGGTCTGGCCGTTGGCGAGCGGGTAGGTGCCGAGATCGTGCGCGGCGAAGGGGAACGGCCAGTCGGGGCCCGCGCAATAGGGGAAGTAGGGGTCCAGCATCGCGCGGATCAGGGAGGGGTTGAAGGCGAGGAACATCGGCGCGGACGGGTAGGTCACGTCCACCGTCGCGATGCAGCCGTTGGAGAAATTCTCCTTGGAGAACAGCAGCGGCTCCCCGGCCGGGCCCGCCGCGAGCTTGTGGGCCGCGATGGCGTGACGCCAGCTCAGCGCGAGCAGCGAGGCGTAGCTCTCGCCGGCCAGGGCCGTGGCGCGGGCGGCGAGATCCGCTTCGAACGCGATGCGGCGTTCGCGCACGCTGTCGCGCTCGCTCCAGGCGAGCTCCATCATCGGGATGGCCTCCAGCCCGTCGCGCCGCCACCACGGGCGCAGCCGCTTGCCGAACAGCTCGACGGACCATTCGTCGTCGTAGGCGACGAGGATGGTGCGTGTCGTGCTCACGCCGGGCTTCACGGAGAGGTCGAAGGTCAGCGCCATCACGGCGTCGGCGTTGTAGTCGACCTTGCGCGGAGGCGTCTTCAGGCCCTTTTCGGAGGCCCGCCCCGTCTTCACGAAGGTGTCGCGGGAGATGTCGATGTCGCCGACGCCGGCGACGACCTCGCCCGCCGCGCCGGCCAGGAACGCGGTTCCCCAATCGATACGGCGGTGGTCGCCCGACTTTGCGAGGACGGGCTGGAGTTCGGAGCGCAGGGCGGAGGCGGCAAGGACATCCGTCTGGTAGCGGTCCCAGTAGACGCGCTCATGCGGCAGGTTCACCGCCCATTCGCCGCTCATGTCCCAGTATATCTCGACCTGGTGCGGCTTGCCGTCGAGGGTGCGGGCGCGCGTTCTCACATAAGTGACGGGCCGCGACATCAGGTCGAGATCGTCGAGCAGCAGGGGCGTCAGGAATTCCAGTTCAAGCTCCAGCGGCCCGGCGCGGAAGACGACGATGGTCCGCGTCGCCTCGATGACGCAGGACACCTGCTCGGCCGCCTGCGCGAGCCACTCGTTCCCGCCCATGAAACGGTAGCATTCTCCATCAATGCGGATCACCCCGTAGAGCGCCATCTTGGAGCCCGTCCAGTGGCGCGACCAGTCGTCGGTCAGCTTGTCGGCGAAGCACCACACGCTGGTGTGCGGATCGATGGTGACCAGCGGGATAGCAGGCGCACGGGTGACCTTGGCAGCGGTGCTGTGGGAAGGCATGGCGTTTCCTCGGATGTTTCTTTTTGGATGGAGCGGGATCCAGGTCTTTTAATTCAGCATCATCCAGCCAACCGGTGTTGGCGGGATGATGCCCTAGCCCGCCCGGCTGAGAGATTGCGGGCTGGCCCTGTCGTCGATGTTGCGGCGGGCGAGCGCGATGAGGTCGCGCATCGTCTGGGCGGCTTCCTCGCCGCGCCCGGCGATGATCGCGTCCGCGATCGCGCTGTGCAGGACGAGTTCGTTCTCGGGAATGCCCGGGCGGCTCTGAAGCAGCGAGAAGGACACGCGCAACGCGGTCTTCACGGCCTGGCCGAGCGTGACGAAGAAGCGGTTATGCGTCGCGTCAACGATGGCCATGTGGAATTCCAGGTCGGCCTCCATCACGCGCGCCGAATAGTCCCTGTCCGCGACCATCGCGTCATAGGCCTCGCCGGATGCGGGCATGATCCTCGTCGGTCGCGTGCATCGCGGCGAAGCGGCAGGCCTCCGGCTCGAAGCACAAGCGGATCTCGTAGAGCTCCTGCAGCAGGCCAGCGTCCATGCCGGATTCGAGCCGCCAGGTCAGCAGGTCGGAGTCGAACTGGTTCCAGCGTCCGGTGGGAAGCACGCGGGTGCCCGAGCGCGTCGTGCCGGCGATCAGCCCCTTGCCGTGAAGCTTCTTCAGGGCCTCGCGGACGGTGGTGCGGCTGACGTTGAAGCTGTCGCACAGCTCGGCTTCGGTGGGCAGCGTCGTGCCGGGCGTCAGGTCGCCCGCGACAATGCGGCGGCCGAGCAGCGCAGCGACCTGCGTGCCCAGGTTCCCAACCATCGCCCTGCCGCTCGCAACCACGGATATTCCTTTCGGGAGCCCGGCTTCGGGGCCAATCTCAGTTGACCAGCTAATATCGCTCGGCTAGCTTCGTCAATAAGTCATACAATATGACATGTTCGCTTCCAGGGGAGGGAGCGCCAAGTGGCAAGTATCGAGCTCAGGAATATCTCGAAGCAATTCGGGACGACGCCGGTCATTCACGATCTCTCGCTGGAGATCGATGCCGGCGAGTTCACCGTGTTTCTCGGCCCCTCCGGATGCGGAAAGTCCACGCTCCTGCGCATGATCGCAGGGCTCGAGGACGTGACCTCAGGCGAGATCTACATCGAGGGCAGCCGTATCGACCAGGCGGCGCCCGGCGAGCGCGGCATCGCGATGGTGTTCCAGAACTACGCGCTCTATCCGCACATGACCGTGCGGGACAATCTCGCCTTCGGCCTCGTCAATATCGGACTGCCGAAGGACCGAGATCGCGCAGCGCGTGCAGACGGCCGCGAAGATGCTTGAGATGGATGCGCTGCTGCAGCGGCGTCCGAGCCAGCTCTCGGGCGGCCAGCGCCAGCGCGTCGCCATCGGCCGCGCCATCGTGAAGGAGCCGCGCGCCTTCCTGTTCGACGAGCCGCTCTCCAATCTCGACGCCGCGCTGCGCTCGCGCACCCGGGTCGAGCTGTCGCGGCTGCACCAGCGCATGCGCTCGACGATGGTGTTCGTGACCCACGACCAGGTCGAGGCGATGACGATGGCGACGCGCATCGTCGTCATGAACCACGGCCGCATCGAGCAGGTCGGCACGCCGCTCGGCATCTACCGCCGGCCCGCGACACGCTTCGTCGCGGGCTTCATCGGCTCGCCCGCCATGAACTTCCTGAAGGTCGAGCCGGTCGGGCGTGCAGGACGGCGTGATCGCCGTGCGACTGCCCGACGGCACGGTCATCCAGACCGACGTCCCCGGCTCGGCCATGACGGCCGCTCCGACCGAGCTGGGCGTTCGCGCAGAGCATGTCGAGACCGGGCAGGGTGTGCCGGCCGTCGTCGACGTCGTGGAGCGCCTGGGCGACCGCACGCTCGTCTATTCGAGGCTGCGCGACGGCTCCGCCATCGTCTACGAGGACGAGGGCGACAGCGCGGTCGGCGTGGGCGATCCCATCGCTCTGGCCTTCCGCCGGCAGTTCGTCCATCTCTTCGACGCCGCAGGCAAGGCCTACCAGTCGCCCGCGCTGGACGGGGGACGCCAGTGACCGACGTCGCCGCCGCGCCCGTCGCGATGAAGCAGCGCGCGGCGCTTGCGCGCCCGGTCGGCGTGGTCGGCCGCCGCTCGATCCTCAACGCGCTGTTCGTCCTGCCCTATTTCATCGTGTTCCTGGTGCTGATGGTGGTGCCGCTCGGCGTCGGCATCTGGCTGAGCTTCCAGGACTACGACATGCTCGGCGGCTATGGCGGGCCGGTGGGGCTCGCCAACTTCACCGACCTCTTCAACGACAAGACGTTCCGGCAGGCGGTGCTGAACACGTTCTATTTCGTGCTGCTCTCCGTGCCGGGCTTCGTCGTCCTCGGCCTGTTTCTCGCGCTGGCGCTGAACGACACCTACCGGCGCAGCGCGGTGCTGCGCTCGATCTTCTTCGGCTCGTCGGTGCTGTCGGTGACCATCGTCACGCTCATCTGGCGGCTGGTCTACATGCCGGAGCGCGGCATGCTCGCGGCGGCCACGAACGCCCTCGGGCTGCCGTCGGTCAGCTTCATGACGACCGAGACGCTGGCGATGCCCGGCATTGCGATCGTCACGGTCTGGTGGATCATCGGCCTGCCGATGATGCTGTTCCTGGCGGCGCTGCAGCAGATCCCGCGCGAGGTCTACGAGGCCGCGGCGCTCGACAACGCGTCGCGCTGGCGCACGCTGACGCGCATCACCTTGCCGTCGATCCGGCGCACCATCGTGCTGGTGGCGCGTGATCGAGCTGATCCTGCAATTCCAGATCTTCGGGCAGATCCACCTGATCACCAATGGCGGGCCCAACAACTCGACCCGTCCGATCGTGATGTTCATCTACGAGGCCGGGTTCCGCGACTGGGCGCTGGGTTACGCAGCGGCCGCCTCGCAGGTGCTCTTCGTCCTCATGCTGGCGGCGTCCTTCTTCCAGATCTGGATCGGCCGTTCAAGGCAGGAGGATTGATCATGCGCAACCTCCATCCAGGGACGCTTCGGACGACCGCCTCATCCTCGCGGCCGTGATCGCGCTGGCGGCGCTGTGGGTCGCGCCGATCCTGTGGGTCGTCGGGCTGTCGCTGAAGCCCAACGACGTGATCATGAAGACGACCGGCGGGCTGCTGTTTCCGCCGTTCACGACGAAGAACTACACCGACATCATCGGCACCTCCGCCGTGTTCGGATGGATGCTCAACAGCTTCATCGTTGCGACGGGCCAGACGCTCCTGACCCTCGCGATCTCGACGCTCGCGGGCTACGGCTTCGCGCGCACCGACTTTCCGGGCAAGAAGATCGTCTTCGTGCTCGTGCTCGCCGGGCTCGCCGTGCCCGAGCAGGCGATCATCGTGCCGCTGCACACGATGTTCGCGGAGGCAGACCTCCACAACACCTATTTCGGCCTCATCGCGCCGCGGCTCGCAGTGCCGTTCGGCGTGTTCCTGATGACGCAGTATTTCCGGGGCATTCCGGCGCGAGATCGAGGAGGCGGCGATGCTCGACAACGCCTCGCGCTTCAAGATCTTTCCGCAAGATCGTGCTGCCCCTGTCGATCCCCGCGCAGGCGACGCTCGGCATCTATACGTTCCTGCATGCGTGGAACGAGTATTTCTGGCCGCTGGTCTCCGCGACGAAGCCGGAGATGTACACGCTGACGATCGGGCTCGCGGCGACGCAGACCAATTTCGCGCAGACCGAAGGCATCGGCTTCCTGATGGCGCAGGCGGTGTTCGCCGGACTGCCGGTGCTCATCCTCTACCTCTTCTTCCAGCGCCATATCGTCACCGCCGTCAGCGGCGGGTTCGCGAAATAGGCCGGGACCAGCACGACGCGCGGGCGTAGGTGGCCGCCCCCGCGTCGAACACGAAGAACCACCGATGAGGAAGACGCTGATCGACATCAAGGAGAGCAGTGCTGACACGGGCCTCATCATGGCCGCCGCATCGACGGCGGGCTTATCGACGGGCGCCGTTGCGCAGCAGAAGACCGAGATCACCCTCGCGCGCTTCTTCGGCGCCTGCGACGCCGACTACGGCACCAACACTCGACGTCGCCAAGGCGCGCGGCGAATGCGGCATGATCACCACGCTGGTCAACATGTTCAACGCGACGAACAAGGACAACATCGTCGTCAAGCCGCAGATCATCGAGTGGGGCCCGTACTACCAGCAGCTCACCGCGCGCATCGCGGCCAAGGACGTCCCGAACGTCGCGGTCATGCACACCTCGCAGATCGGCGACTTCTCCGCCGCGCATCGTCGAGCCGCTGGACGACGCCTTCAAGTCGGCGGCATCGACGTCAACGACTTCACGCCCAACGCCAAGGCGGCGTCACCTTGAACGGCAAGATCAGCGCGCTGCCCTGGGACACGCATTCCTGGCTCTGGCACATCAACGTCAGCCTGTTCAAGAAGGCCGGGCTCGTCGACGGCTCGGGCAACCCGATCATCCCCAAGACGGTCGACGAGATGATGGCGCAGGCCGCCAGACGATCAAGGAGACGACCGGCAAGCCCTATTTCATCATGGGTCGCTCGCCTCGGGCGACGCGGGCAACGGCGCGCGCAGCTACTACACGCTGCTCTACACGCAAGGCGGCAACCTCTTCGCCAATGGTCCCGACAAGCCGACTTCAAGCACGCCGGAGGCGACGAAGGCCTTCGAGTTCTTCGAGAAGCTCGCCAAGGCGGGCACGATCACCAAGGGCCTCGACGGCGCCGGCCGCGCTCGGCGGTTCCTCGACGGCGACGCCGCCGTGATCCTCACCGGCACGTGGCGCATCGACGACTTCCTGGCCGCATCCGCCAAGCCGGACTCGCGCCTGAACAACGGCTATACCCCGCGCATCTTCCCGAACATGTTCAAGCAGGACGCGGTCTGGGCCGACAACCATAGCTGGGTGATGCTGCGCGGCGGCAATGACGACAAGACCCGCAAGGCCTCGCTCACCTTCATGAAGTTCATGTGGGACAACAACTTCAACTGGGCGCGCGGCGGCGGGCATCTGCCGGCGCAGCCTCACGGCGATGGCAGACCTATTCCAAGCTGCCGCAGCGCGCAGAACGTCGTGCGGATCATCCGAGATCGGCAAGGCGATGCCGAAGGAAGTCCGCAGCCAGTTCGGCTTCCAGTCGATCATCGGCGAAGAGGTCAACAACATCATCAATGGCGGCAAGTCTGCCGAAAAGGCAGCCGCCGACGCGCAGGAGCGCGCGGACCAGTTGCTGAAGCCCGCTAAGCAGACCAAGGCCCGGGGGCGGCACGCTCCCGGGCCCTTTTTTCAGTTCCCCTCCGCCATGCGCCGCCTGGGCGCAGCGGACCAGCCGTGCCCGCGGTCCGCCCGTTCACGAGACCGGAAGAGACCCGAGATGATCAAAGCCGACCGTCCTGATGGATCGCGACTTCGCGATCGGCCGACACCGATCCGCGCCTGTTCGGCGCCTTCGTCGAGCACCTCGGCCGCTGCGTCTATGGCGGCATCTACGAGCCCGGCCACCCGACCGCCGACGAGAAGGGCTTCCGCCGCGACGTGCTCGAGCTGGTGCGCGAGCTCGGCGCCGACGATCATGCGCTATCCCGGCGGCAACTTCGTCTCCGGCTACAACTGGGAGGACGGCGTCGGCCCGGTCGAGGAGCGGCCGCGCGCGGCTCGACCTCGCCTGGTTCACCACCGAGCCCAACACCTTCGGCACCAACGAGTTCATCGACTGGTGCCGGGCCGCCGAGCATCGAGCCGATGCTGGCGGTCAACCTCGGCACCCGCGGCGGCGACGCCGCGCGCAACCTCGTCGAGTACTGCAACCATCCCGGCGGCACCGCACTGGTCCGACCTGCGCCGCGAGCACGGCTGGGAGAAGCCGCACGACATCAAGTTCTGGTGCCTGGGCAACGAGATGGATGGCCCCTGGCAGATGGAGTACAAGACCGCCACCGAGTACGGCCTCGTCGCCAAGGAAGCGGCGAAGATGATGCGCTGGATCGACCCCACGCATCGAGCTCGCCGCCTGCGGCTCCTCCGGCCGCAACATGCCGACCTTCGGCGCGCTGGGAGGACGAGGTGCTCGAGCACACCTTCGAGCACGTCGAGTACATCTCGCTGCACACCTATCTCAACAACTACGCCGAGGACACCGCCGGCCTTCCTCGCCTGCGCCCGACCTGATGGACCAGTTCATCGAGGAGGTCGTGGCCATCGCCGACGGCGTCGCCGCGCGCCGCCGCTCGACCAAGCGCATCATGCTGAGCTTCGACGAGTGGAACGTCTGGTACCGCACGCGCCGCAAGCGCGAGGACCGCGTCAAGGAAGGCTGGCCCGTCGCGCCGCCGATCCTCGAGGAGATCTACACCATGGAGGACGCGCTGGCCTTCGGCGGCGCGTGCATCTCGCTGCTCAACCACGCCGACCGCGTGAAGACGCGCCTGCCTCGCGCAGCTCGTCAACGTCATCGCGCCGATCATGACCGAGACCGGCGGCCCGGCCTGGCGCCAGACGATCTTCCACCCGTTCGCGCAGATGAGCCGGCTCGGCCGCGGCAAGGTGCTGCGGACGCGGGTGCAGAGTCGAAACCTACGCGGCCACCTACTACGATCCGCGCGGCGCGCAGGACCTGTACTTCCCGATGCACGCACGCGCCCTACCTGAAGGTCTCCGCGGTGGCGGACGAGGCGACCGGCGGCCTGTCGCTGTTCCTGCTCAACCGCGATCTCAAGCAGGACATCGAGGTGTCCCTCGACGTGAGGGGCTTCGGCCGCCTGGCGGTGAAGGAAGCCGCTCGAGCTGCGCCATGACGACCTGAAGGCCGTCAACACCAAGGAGCAGCCGGAGAACGTCTCCCCCAAGCCCCTGAAGGGCGCGACGGTCGACGGCGGCAAGATCCGCGTGACCCTTAAGCCCGCCTCGTGGAACGTCATCCGGCTTGAGGCCTGAAGCCACGTTCAGGACCGCACCCGTATGATCGAGAAAAGGCCGGGCTCCATGCCCGGCCTTTGCATTTTACGGACGAGCCGCTGACCGGTGAGCCGGTTCTCAGAACTCTTCCCATCCCGAGGCCTGCTTGGCCGAGCCGGACGCACTGCGCACGGCGCGCTGCGGCGTGGCGGCCGGCCGGGACGGAGCGGGCGATCTTGCGGGAGTGCCTAGCTTGCCCGGAGTACCTGACTTGGCCGGAGCGCCCGGCCTTGCCAGAGTGGAAGACGGGAAGCGCGGCTCGGTTTTGCCCTTGGCCGTGGAAAACGCATGGGCGGCGAGCTTGCGGAGCCGGTCGGGCTCGTTGCGACCTTCCGGCCCGGCGGCCCGGGCAGCCGCCTGATGTGCGGGAGGCGCGGCCATCGCCGCCAGCGGCGAGGATGCGGAGCGGCTGATCCGGAACGTCGCCACGAGATCGTTCAGCGTCTGCGTCTGCGACGCAAGGAAGGCCGCGGAGGCGGCGCTCTCCTCGGCCAGCGCGGCGTTCTGTTGGGTCATTCCGTCCATGTGGGAGACGGCCTGGCTCATCTCGTCGATGCCGTTGGCCTGCTCCACCGTGGCGGACGAGATCTCCGAGACCGTGGCCGCGACCTTCCGCGACGCATCGACGATGCGGCCCAGCGCATCGCCCGCCGAGCGCACCAGCTTCACGCCCTCGGCTACCTCGGCCGTGGATGTGTTGATCAGTCCCGTGATGTCCTTCGCGGCTTCGGACGAGCGCTGCGCCAGCGTGCGGACTTCCGACGCCACCACCGCGAAGCCCTTGCCTGCCTCGCCGGCGCGCGCCGCCTCGACGGCGGCGTTGAGCGCCAGCAGGTTGGTCTGGAATGCGATGTCGTCGATGACGTTCGTGATATCGGTGATCTTCTGGCTGGCCTGCTCGATGCGGGTCATCGCTTCGACGGCTCGGGTTGCGATGGAGCCGCCATCCTGCGCGACCCGCGTGGCTTCGCCCGACAGGTCCACCGCCGAGCGGGACGACAGCGCGGATGCCTTCACGGACGCGGTCAGTTGCTCGGTCGTGGCCGCCGTCTGCTCCAGTGCGGAAGCCTGGTCCTCGGTGCGGCGCGAAAGGTCGCTCGCGCCGGCATTGATCTGGCGTGCTGAAGACGCGACGTCGAGGGTCGTCTGCTGGATGGTCGATACGGTCTCGGCGAGGCGGGCCACGGTTTCGTTGACGGCTTCCTTCAGTTCGCCGAAGCGGCCGGGATAGGACGCCGTGATCTGGCGCGTGAGGTCACCCTCCGCCAGGCCGTTGAGCACGCGCAGGAGTTCGGCTGTGGACTGGTCGACCGAGGCATTCACCTCGTTGAGCCCCGTCACGAGGGTTCCCAGGCGGCCGAGGTCGGCCGAGGCCTCCGGGCGATAGTTGAAATCGCCGGCCTTGGCGGCAGCGACGATGGCGCCCACCGTCTCGATGATCCGTTCCTCGGTGCGACCGCGCGTCGTCTGCACTTCAAGGCCCATCGCCTGCGTTTCAGCCTCGGCGGCCGTGAGGGCGGCGAGCGCGTCCCGCGCGGCAGCCGTCGCGCTGTCGGCTGTCGCCATGGCGACAACGACGCGCCGGCACAGGATGACGAGCGCGCCGGCTTCGACCAGCAGCAGCACGGCATGGTCGATGACGCGAAGGAAATCCGCCCCTTCCTGGAAAACCGCCAGCGGATAGACGAAATTCAACACAAGGTGCTGCACGGCGACGAACACGGTGGCGAGTACGATGGAAACCACGCAGAACCAGCCCGCCGCGATGGAGAGCGCCGCGAAGAACGCCAGGTGCATGTCGGACTGGTAATGCGTGCCTTCCATCGCCAGCACCAGCAGCGACACCTGGACATTGAGCACGACGGCGGACATCCAGCGCGTGACGTCGCCGGTGGGCGAAGAACGCCAGGAGAGCGTGACCGCGCCCGCCGCCGCGAACGCGGTGAGGGCGATCGGAACGGCCAGCCTATGGCCATCCACGAAAGCGATGCCGGCGACGACGACCGCCGCAGCCCACAGAACGGCCATGAGCGGACCTGAAAAAGCGAGGCGGACTTGCTCAAGCGTGCTGGTTGGCATGTAAACCTCGTTGTGTCGAAATGGATGAAGTAATGAAGCCGGCGTTTATCGACCCGGTGCCGATGATCTCCGGTGCGTCCAGGCTTGAAATCGAAAGCAGGGCGGCGCAACCGGTGAAGGCTTTCGCGTCGAGCGTAACCCAGTAGCCGAGGCTATGAAGCCGGGAGACGAAGCTGGCGTCGCCGGGCATGGCGATGACCGACTTCGAGCCCGAGACCGACAGCACCGAGCCGCCGGCTTCGCCGATGGCGCCGATAATGGCCGCATGCCCGGCGGAGATCCCCACGACCGCGATCGGCCTGCCGGCGCGCGGCAGGGCCGCCATCGCGGCCGGGACAAGCGCCGCAAGCATCGAAAGGCCCAATGCGGCCGCGATGGGCGGAGGCGACACGCTTCTGGTGCTGGGCGCGATGGTGCGCTGGGCGGCCCTACGGCCTGCGGTAAAAATACCGGACAAGTTGAAAAAATCTCCAAATACAAGCAGGAAGTGTAGGAGCCAAAGGTCAAGCTTGAGTAAACAGCCGGCCGGGCGGTTCCACGTTTTGTGCTCGGGCCCGGGCGTGCGGGCGGATCTCCAGCGCAGCCGAAAATTTCGCCGGACTTCGCGCATGCATGGCTGTCCACCGCTGCGTTGCTTGAACCGGAGGGCACGAATGGTTAGCACCGGAGCAGCACGAATTTCGAGTTTCAGGAGGCCTTGCCCGTGATGTCCGTTCTCGTCGCCCCATCAGATGCCGCCGCCGCAAGCGCCATTCCCGTCCTCGCCGTCTCGCCTGCGGATTGGAAACAGCGCGCCGCCGGGCTCGGCGATCCCGCGCTGGCCTTCGCTGCGTCGCAGGGCTTCGAGGCCAAGGCCGGTCAGACGGCCGCGGTGCCTGGCGCCGACGGCCGGGTCGCGGCGGTGCTGTGGGGCACGGGCAATGGCGACAAGCCGGCGGATCCGTTCGCCCCGGCGCGCATCGCCCAGCTTCCCGACGGCCTCTACCGGCTCGACGGCTTCTCCGGCGACCTGACCCTGGCGGCCATCGGCTTCGTGCTGGCTACCTACCGCTTCGACCGCTACCGCTCGAAGCCTTCCGCGAAGTCCGTCCGGCTCGTCGTGCCCGAAGGCGTCGACGGCGAGGCCGTCAGCATGATCGCCGAGGCGGTCGGCACGGGCCGCGACCTCATCAACACGCCTGCATCGGATCTCGGACCCGCCGAGCTGGAGAGCTTCGTGCGCGGCTGGGCGGATAAGCTCGGCGCGTCGGTGAGCGTCGTCACCGGCGACGACCTGCTGGCGAAGAACTTTCCGATGGTCCACGCGGTGGGACGCGGCTCGGCCCGCGCGCCGCGCCTGATCGACATCACATGGGGCGAGGCCACCGATCCGAAGGTGACGCTTGTCGGCAAGGGCGTGTGCTTCGACACCGGCGGGCTCGACATCAAGGCGTCCGCCGGCATGCTGCTGATGAAGAAGGACATGGGCGGCGCGGCCACCGTGCTGTCGATCGCGCAGATGGTCATCGGGGCGAAGCTGAAGGTGCGGCTGCGCGTGCTCATCCCGGCCGTGGAGAATTCGATTTCGGGCACGGCGTTCCGCCCGGGCGACGTGTTGAAGAGCCGCAAGGGCCTGACGGTCGAGATCGGCAACACGGACGCGGAAGGCCGCCTCGATGCTGGCCGACGCCCTGTCGCTCGCCGACGACGAGCAGCCGGAGCTGCTGCTCGACTTCGCCACCCTCACCGGCGCGGCGCGCGTGGCGCTCGGCCCCGACCTGCCGCCCTTCTACACCGACGACGAGACGCTCGCCGCCGACCTGGCGCGCACCGGTGGGGCCGTCAACGATCCGGTCTGGCGGCTTCCGCTCTGGCAGCCCTACGATTCGATGCTCGACTCGAAGATCGCCGACATGAACAACGTCACCACGGGCGGGTTCGCGGGTTCCGTCACGGCGGCTTTGTTCCTCAAGCGCTTCGTGGGGCAGGCGAAGGCCTGGGCTCATTTCGACATCTATGGCTGGGTGCCCGCGCGAAAAGCCGGGCCGCCCCTTCGGCGGCGAGCCGCAGGCGGCGCGGCTGGTCTTCGCGCTGCTGCAGGAGCGCTACGGCGCTGAACTCCGCACGCCTTGCGGGGACGGTGTCTCTCGCGAAATAATACGGACCCGAAACGATCGGATCCGCCATGAGCATCGCGCTGCGCCCCATTCAGGCCCTGAGGCTCTGGCATGACGTGACCCTCGACCTCGTGCGCGACGGCGAGCAGGATCTTTCGGCGCGGCAGATCACCATCCTGCTGACGATCTATCTGGAGACCCCGCCGCACACGGTCCGCGGCCTCGCCGCCAAGCTGGGCGTCACCAAGCCTGCCATCACGCGCGCGCTGGATACGATGGGCAAGATGGAGCTCGTCGTCGCGCCGCCGCGACGATGCGGACCGGCGCAACGTCGTCGTTCAGCGAACGGTAAAGGGTGCGCTGTACGTTGAGAAACTCGGCGACGTGATCGTCAGCCGAATCGGGAGCCTGCCGCGATGACCGCACTGGACCGCCGCATCACGCCCGCCCGGCCCGATCTCGCCGCCGCGCATCTCGCCGGGCAGGTCGAGGCCGCCAGATTCGTCGAGGGCACGCCCATGCGCGTGCTGGAGGCGTCCGCCGCCGTCCGCCGCCACCCCGCGCCCGATGCTCCGCTGGACACCGAGGCCCTGCACGGCGAAGCCGTCACCGTCTACGACATGGATGACGAAGGCTGGGCCTGGGGACAACTCGCGTCCGATTCGCTATGTGGGCTGGATGCCGGCCAGCGCGCTGATCGCCGGCGTGCCCGCGCCGACGCACCGCGTGTCGCGTGCTGCGCACGTTCGTCTATCCCGGCCCCTCCATCAAGCTGCCGCCGCTGGCGGCCCTGTCGCTGGGCAGCACGGTGCAGGTCGCGCGCATAGACGGCGATTTCGCCATCACCGCGCAGGGAGCGATCTTCGCCGCGCACCTCGCGCCGGTCGCCGAGCGGGAGGCGGATTTCGTCGCCGTCGCGGAGCGCTTCATCGGCGTTCCCTATCTGTGGGGCGGCAAGACGAGCCTGGGCCTCGATTGTTCCGGCCTCATCCAGCTCTCGCTCTCCTGCGCCGGCATCGCCGCCCCGCGCGACAGCGACATGCAGTTCGCTTCACTTGGCGAGAAGCTGCCCGACGATGCGGCGCTGCGGCGCGGCGATCTCGTGTTCTGGAAGGGCCATATCGGCGTGATGCGCGACGCCGGAACCCTGCTTCACGCCAGCGGCCACCACATGCTGGTGACGAGCGAACCGCTCGCCGAGGCGACGGAGCGCATCGCTCGCCAAGACAGGCGGCGGCATCACCGCGCGCAAGCGGCTGGCGGGGTACGCTGCCGTAGTACCCCCTGCCGCGATCGACCACGTGCTGGAACGGCTCGCCCCGTTCGGCGCGGGCGATCTGCTCGGCGACGAGCCTGGCGATGGCGTCGGGGCGGACATCGCGGCGTTGTGGGGCGTGACCGTCGACGCGCGGGATGCGTCCAGAGCGGGGAGTCTGGCGGCAGCGGCTCGGTCTGGAAGACGTCGAGCGTGGCGCTCGCCAGCGTGCCGTCGTCCAGACACGGCGAGGATGTCGGCCTCGACCTGCAGCCCGCCGCGCCCGGCATTGATGAGGTGCGGCGCCGCCGGTCCGCCCGTCTGCGGGCCAGGCCGCGCGAGCAGCGCTGCGCGTCGATGATGCCGCGCGTGTCGTCAGTCAGCGGCAGCAGGCAGACGAGGATGTCCGTGCGCGCCAGGAACGGCGCGAGGCCCTCCTCGCCCGGCGAAACGCCGGCGAGGCCGTGGCCGATGCGACCGCGGCCGTGCGGCTCCAGCCGGCGACGTCGAAGCCCATCATGCGCAGCTTGCGCGCGGCATCCTGCCCCAGCACGCCCAGCCCCATGATGCCGACGCGAACGTCCGCGCGCGGCGGGCTGGTCCCGGTCGTCCTCCCAGATCGCGCTCGGCCTGCTGGCGCACATAGCGCATCTGCTGCCGCAGGATGCTCGAGGCAATGCAGGACGACGTACTCGCTCATGCGGCTGGTGAGGTCGGGGTCGACGACGCGCAGGATCGGCACGTCGGGCAGGCGCGTCGTCGCCCATCAGGTGATCGACGCCCGCGCCGAGCGAGAAGATCGCCGCGAGGTTCGGCAGGCCCGGCGAGCGAGCCGGGCGGATGCTTCCACGCCACGGCGTAGTGGACGGCGCGGCGGTCGAAGGTCTCGCCGAGCAGCCACGATCTCGCGGCCGGGCAATTCGTGCCTGAGCCGGGCCGACCCAGGCGTCGATGTCCCATGTCGCGCGAGCGCTACGAGAATCGGTCATGTCAGTCGTCCGGTGCTCAGGCTTCGGGAACGCGTCTTCGGCTGCGGCGAAGCGGGCGAGCACGGCCGGGCCGGTCTCGGCTGCCTCGTCCGAGACGGTGTAGGCCGCGCGCAAGCGCCTGCTGCCGCGGCATCCGCGTCCTCGGCCGTCGCGGGCATGGACGATGCCGAGCGGCGCGTCGGGCCCCACCGGATCGCCGATGGCCGGCGAGGGCGGTGAAGCCGACGGCGTGGTCGATGGCGTCCTCCGGCCGCGTGCGGCCCGCCGCCGATCGCCACGACGGCGACGCCGATCGCCGCGCGCATCGACGGCGGCGACGAAGCCCGTCCGCAGCGGCAGGACCGGCCGCACGACCGGCGCCGCCGGCAGGTGCGCGCCGGGCCGCTCCAGCAGGTCGTCGGGCCCGCCCAGCGCGGCGACCATGCGCGCGAACTGCTCCGCCGCGCGGCCGGAGCCGATGGCGGCGTCGATCTGCGCCCAGCCGTCCTCGATGCTCTCGGCGAGGCCGCCGAGCAGCAGCATCTCGCCGCCCAGCGCCACCACCACCTCGTGCAGGCGCGGATCGCGGTGGGTGCCGGTGAGGTAGTCGATGGCGTTCATCACCTCGACCGCGTTGCCGGCGGCGCTGGCCAGCGGCTGGTTCATGTCGGTGATCAGCGCCGTGGTCGGCAGGCCCGCGCCGGTCGCGACGATGGCGAGGCTCTCGGCCAGTTCGCGCCGATCCCTCGAGCGTGTCCATGAACGCGCCGGTGCCGGTCTTCACGTCCATCACCAGCCCTTCGAGCCCGGCGGCAAGCTTCTTCGACAGGATCGAGGCGGTGATGAGCGGGATCGACTCCACCGTCGCCGTCACGTCGCGGATGGCGTAGAGGCGCTTGTCGGCGGGCGCGAGGTCGGCGGTCTGGCCGATGATGGCGCAGCCGACCTCCGCCACCACCTTGCGGAACAGCGCGCATGTCGGGCTGCGAGACGTAGCCGGGGATCGAGTCGAGCTTGTCGAGCGTGCCGCCGGTATGGCCGAGGCCCGCGGCCCGAGATCATCGGCACGAAGCCGCCGCAGGCGGCGACGGCGGGCGCGAGCATCAGGCTGACATTGTCGCCGACGCCGCCGGTGGAGTGCTTGTCGAGCACCGGGCCCGGCAGGTCCGACCAGTCCAGCGTCGCTGCCGGAGCGCGACCATGGCCCGGGTCAGCGCCACGCGCTCGCGGCATGGTCATGCCGTGGAAGAACACGGCCATGGCGAAGGCCGCGGCCTGCCCCTCGGTGACGCGGCCGGCGGTCAGGCCCGCGATGAAGAAGCCGATCTCGGCGTCGCTGAGTTCGCCGCCGTCGCGCTTCGTGCGGATGATTTCCTGCGGAAGCATCGTCAGTAGCCCGGCTTGCCCGGCCCGGCGGGTGCCGGAGCGGTCCGCTCGCCGTCGATCGCCGCGATCAGCGCGGCGTGCAGGCTGCTCGCGCCGATGCGGAACGTGTCGGCGGCGTGCCCAGCCCGCGCCCATGATGTCCTCGGCGAGGCCGAGATAGAGCGCGGCGTCCGCCAGCGTGCGGATGCCGCCCGCCGCCTTGAAGCCGACCGGCCGGCCGCGCTCGCGGATGACCGCCAGCATCGTCTCCGCGGCCTCCGGCGTGGCGGAGACGGCGATCTTGCCGGTCGAGGTCTTGATGAAGTCGGCGCCGGCCTCGATGGCGAGGCGCGCTCGCGCGCGGCCACGGCCTGCTGGTCGGGATAGGCGCCCGTCTCCAGGATCACCTTGAGCAGCTGCGCCGCGGCCGACGACGCCCTTGGCCTCGCGCACCATCGTCGGCGGCGATCGCCGTCGTCGCCGCGCAGGAACGCCCTGTAGGGCAGCACGAGGTCGATCTCGTCGGCGCCGTCGCCCAGCGCCTCGCCCATGTCGTCGAGCACGCGCTCGAGGTCCTCGCCGCCGGCGGGGAAGTTCACCACGGTCGCGATCTGCACGCCCGTGTCCTTGCAGCGCCCGCGCGGCCTCGCCGACGAATTGCGGCCAGAGGCAGACGGCGGCGACCTTGCCGTGCGCGTCCGTCGGCGCGGGCGCAGAGCGCCTTGATCTCGGCGGGCCCGCAATTGGCCTCGAGGTTGGTGAGGTCGAGCAGACCGAGGAGGCGGCGCGCGAGCGCGGCTTGAGCGTCAGACATCGTCGAGCCCTTTCAGGAAGGCGAGGATGAGGCGGCGCAGCGCGATGCCGCCCGTCGCCGCGACGTCCTTGGTCTCGGCGTGCGACGGGCTGGCGTTCTCGATGCCCGCCCCGTAGTTCGTGACGATCGAGACCGCGGCGACGTCGATGCCGAAGCGGCGCGCCAGGATCACCTCCGGCACGGTCGACATGCCGACGAGGTCGCCGCCGAGCGTCCGGATCATGCGGATCTCGGCCGGCGTCTCGAAGCTCGGCCCGACATCCAGCAATAGACGCCTTCGTGCAGCCGCACGCCCGGCGGCGAGCGCCGCGCGCTTCAGGCGGGCGCGCAGGCGCGGCGCATAGGCGTCGGTCATCGACACGAAGCGCCCGTCGCCGCGGTCGCCGATCAGCGGGTTGGTGCCGGAGAGGTTGATGTGGTCGGTGATGATGCAGAGCTGGCCCGGGCTGGATGTCCTGCTTCAGCGATCCGGCGGCGTTGGTCAGGAGAGCGGTGCGCATGCCGAGCCTGCGTCAGCGTCTCGAGCGGCATGCGCATCGACGGCGGCGTCGCCGGTCTCGTAGTAGTGGGCGCGGCCCTGCATGCACGACGACGCGCCGGCCCTCGAGCTCGCCCGACGACCAGCCGCCCGGCGTGGCCGGACACCGTCTGCCGCCGGGAAGCCGGGAATGTCGGAGTAGGGGACGATGACCGGGTTCTGCACCGCCTCCGCCACGCCGCCGAGGCCCGTGCCGAGCACGATGGCGAGGTCGATCGGCCGTGCCGAGCACGCGGCTCCAGTCGTGCGACGGCGCTGGCCGAGCACGGTCTGGTCCACGGCAGCGTTCTCGACGGGGGCATTCATGGCGCGGTCTTCTCCGGTGCAGCCGCGTCATCCGCGTCCATCGAGGCCGGGCCGAAGGCGAGCGGCAACAGCTCGTCTGCGGTAAAGCGGCGGCGCTGTCCGCGCAAGTCCGCCGCCCAGACCACGGCCTTCGGCCCGCCGAATTCGAAGATGCGCTGCCGGCAGCCGCCGCAGGGCGTCACCAGCGCGCCGCCCTCCGCCACCACGGCGATCTCGGCGAGCGCGCGGTCGCCGCCCGCCACCATCGCGGCGATGGCGCCGGCTTCGGCGCAGGTGCCGACGGGATAGGCGGCGTTCTCGACGTTGCAGCCCGCGTAGATCCGGCCCGATGCCGACGCGCAGCGCCGCGCCGACACGGTAGCCCGAGTAGGGCGCGTAGGCCCTGTCGCGGATCGCGGCGGCGGCCTCGAAGCAGATCAGCCGGCCCGTCGATCATGCGCATCTCAGCGCTCCTTCACATAGGGCATGCCGGAGGCCCGCGGCGGGATCGCCCGGCCGATGAAGCCGGCGAGCAGGATCACGGTCAACGCATAGGGCAGCGCCTGGATCGCCTGCACCGGCACCTGGCCGATGCCGGGCAGCGACACGCCCTGCAGGCGGATCGCCACCGCGTCGAGCAGGCCGAACAGCAGGCAGGTCCACAGCGCCGGCCAGGCCCGCCACTTGGCGAAGATCAGCGCGGCGAGCGCGATGAAGCCCTTGCCCGCCGTCATGTGCGGCAGGAAGCCGGCCGCCTGCGCCAGCGAGAGATAGGCGCCGCCGAGCCCGCACAGCACGCCCGCCAGCACGACCGCCGCATAGCGCAGCGCCGGTGACCGAGATGCCGGCCGTGTCCACCGCGGCCGGGTTCTCGCCGACCGCGCGCAGCCGCAGGCCGAAGCGCGTGCGCGCCAGCACCCAGGCGGTCAGCGATCACGGCGGCGACGGCGACATAGACCAGGATGGTGTGGCCGGAGATCACGTCGGCATAGAGCGGGCCGATGACGGGCACGCCGCGCAGCGCGTCGGCGAACGGGCAGCGTGACCGGCTGCGAAGCGCATCGGCGCCTTCCAGCGGCGGCGTGCGGCCGCCCTGGCTGTACCAGGCATTGCCGATCAGGGCCGTCAGCCCGGCCGCCAGCATGTTGATGGCCACGCCCGAGACGATCTGGTTGCCGCGCTGGGTGATGGCGGCGAAGCCGTGCACCAGCGCGAAGACCACCGACGCGACGATGCCGGCCGCGAGCCCGATCCAGGCGCTGCCGGTGGCGATGCGAGGCCGCGGCGCGCCGGCGAAGGCGGCGACCAGCATCTTGCCCTCCAGCCCGATGTCGACGACGCCCGAGCGCTCCGACCACAGCCCCGCGAGGCAGGCGAACAGCAGCGGCACGGCGAGGCGGACGCCGGAGTCGAAGATGGCGATGCCGATGCTCGAGCATGTCCATCGCTCAGCCTCCCTTCCGCGCGCGCGGCTGAACAGCGCGCCGAGCGGCTGGCGGAACAGTCCGTCCAGCGCGCCGGCGAACAGGATCACCAGGCCCGAGATGGTGACGATCATGTCGCGGGTGATGGCCGGCATCTCGAAGGCGAGTTCCGTGCCGCCCTGGTAGAGCACGCCGAACAGGATGGAGGCCAGCACGATGCCGACGGGATGCGAGCGCCCCATCAGCGCCACGGCGATGCCGATGAAGCCGGCCCCGGCCGTGAATTCCAGCAGCAGCCGCTGCTGCACGCCCATGATCTCGTTGACCGCGACGAGCCCGGCCAGCCCGCCGGAGATCAGCATGGCGATGATCGACGATGCGCGGCGATCGAGATGCCGGCATAGACGGCCGCCGTCGGGTTGGCGCCGACGGTGCGGATCGCGTAGCCGAGCCGCGTGCGCCAGATCAGACCCACACGGCGCCGGCCATGGCGAGCGCCAGCAGGAAGGACAGGTTGAGCGGCGAGGTCGGGGTGCGGATGCCGAGGCCCGCCAGCGCGTCGTGCATGAACGGCACGTGCGCGGCCGGCGCGAAGACGCGCGTCTCCGGCGCCATCGAGCCCGGCTTCCCCATCACGTTGACGAGCAGGTAGACCAGCAGCGCCGAGGCCAGCATGTTGAACATGATGGTCGTGATGACGATGTGGCTGCCGCGCTTGGCCTGCAGATAGGCCGGGATCAGCGCCCACGCCGCGCCGAACAGCGGCCGCCGCGAGCGCGCCCAGCGGCACCAGCAGCCCAGCCGGGCAGGAAATCGAGATGCAGGCAGACCAGCGCCGCGCCGAGCCCGCCCAGAGTCGCCTGGCCCTCGCCGCCGATGTTGAACAGCCCGGCATGGAACGCCACGGCCACCGCGAGCCCGGTGAAGATGAAGTTGGTCGCGTAGTAGAGCGTGAAGCCGATGCCCTCGCCGCTGCCCAGCGCGCCGCGCACGAGAATGGCGGTCGCCTGGAGCGGGTTCTCGCCGATGGCGAGCACGACGAGGCCCGCCACCAGGAACGCCGCGACCACGGCGAGCGCGGGCACGAGCACCAGGTCGACCCAGCGCGGCAACTCGATGGGACGCGCTCATGCCGCGCGCGTCCGTCGACGCCGGCCATCAGCAGGCCGAGGTCGCGCTCGTCCGTCGCTGCGGCCAGCCGCTCGCCGGTGATGCGGCCGCCGCACATGCACGACGATGCGGTCGGCCAGGCCCATGATCTCCTCGAGCTCCACCGAGACGAGCAGGATCGCCACGCCCGCGTCGCGCAGCGCCACGAGCCGGCGGTGGATGAACTCGATGGCGCCGATGTCGACGCCGCGCGTCGGCTGGCCGACCAGCAGCACCCTGGGCGCGCGCTCGATCTCGCGCGCCAGCACGAGCTTCTGCTGGTTGCCGCCGGAGAACTTGGAGGTCTTCAGCAGCGGCGCGCGCGGGCGCACGTCGTAGTGCCTCCATCTTCTCGGCCGTGTCGCTCGATGACGGCGTCGCGGTCTGAGCAGCGCCCGGATCCGTAGCGCTCCTCCTCGCTGGAAGCCGAGGATGGCGCTCTCGCAGGCCTCGAACGGCGGCACGAGGCCCATGCGCAGCCGGTCCTCCGGCACGTGCAGCAGGCCGCGCTGGCGCAGGCGCGTGCGGATCGAGCTCCTGCGCGGCGAGCGACGTGCCCGCCGAGCGAGATGCGACCGCCGTCGAGCGGCCGCATGCCGGCGAGCGCCTCCAGCAGTTCGCTCTGGCCGTTGCCGGCGATGCCGGCGATGCCGACGATCTCGCCGGCGCGGACGGACAGCGACACGCCGTCCACGCCGCGCCGTGCCCTTGGCGTCGCGCACGACGAGGTTCTCGACCTCGAGCCGCACGGGGCCGGGCCGGGCCGGCGCCTTTCTCGACGCGCAGCAGCACGCGGCGCCCGACCATCAGCTCGGCGAGCTCGGCCGGCGACGTCGCCGCCGTATCGAGCGTCGCCGACCATCTCGCCGCGCCGCATCACCGACACGCGGTCGGTGACGGCCATGATCTCGCGCAGCTTGTGGGTGATGAGGATGACGGTCTTGCCCTCGCCGGCCAGCAGCCGCAGCAGGCGGAACAGCTGGTCGGCCTCCTCCGGCGTCAGCACGGCGGTGGGCTCGTCGAGCACCAGGATGTCGGCGCCGCGCACCAGCGCCTTGAGGATCTCGACGCCGCTGCTGCAGGCCGACCGGCAGGTCGCCGACGATCGCGTCGGGATCGATGGCGAGCCCGTAGTCGCGCGCCAGGCGCTCCAGTTCGGCGCGCACGCTTGCGCGCCGCCTGGCCGAGCAGCGCGCCGCCCTCGGCGCCGAGCATGACGTTGTCGAGCACGCTCAGCGGCTCCACCAGCATGAAGTGCTGGTGCACCATGCCGATGCCGGCATGCGATCGCCTCGCGCGGCGCGCGGATGCGCACCGGTCGCCCGCCGACGCGGATCTCGCCCGCATCGGCCTCGTAGAAGCCGTAGAGGATCGACATCAGGGTCGACTTGCCGGCCCCGTTCTCGCCCACGATGCCGTGGATCGACCCGCGCGCGACAGCGAGGTCCACGGCCTTGTTGGCGTGAACCTCGCCGAAGCGCTTGTCGATGCCGATGAGTTCGATGGCGAGCGGCGAGGCGGAAGGCTTGCGTCCATCCGCCCCGTTCATGCGAGCCCCCACATCCGTGCCGGTTCGTTCAGCGGCGGTTGCCGCTCAACCCGGGCACTTCTGGTCGGACATGTAGTCGTGCACCTTGATCGCGCCGGAGACGATGTCGGCGGCGGCCTTGTCGGCGGCGGCCTTCATGTCGGCGGTGACGAGCGCCTTGTTGTTGTCGTCCATCGCCTAGCCGACGCCGTTCTCGGCGAGGCCGAGCACGGTGACGCCCGGCTTCCATGTGCCGTCCTTGGCGTCCGTGAACGTCTTGATCGTGGCGGTGTCGACGCGCTTCAGCATCGAGGTCAGCACCTTGCCGGGGTGCAGGCCGTTCTGGTTGCTAGTCGACGCCGATGCCGAGCTTGCCGGCGTCCGCGGCGGCGCGCAGCACGCCGACGCCGGTGCCGCCGGCCGCGTGGTAGACCACGTCCGCGCCGCGGTCGATCTGCGCCTTGGCGAGTTCGCCGCCCTTGACCGGGATCGTTCCAGGCCGCGCCGGTCGTGCCGGTCATGTTCTGGAAGACTTCGGCGCTCTTGTTGGCGTACTTCACGCCCTGCACGTAGCCGCAGGCGAAGCGGCGGATCAGCGGGATGTCCATGCCGCCGACGAAGCCGACCTTCGCCGGTCTTGGAAGCCTTCGCCGCCAGCAGGCCGACGAGGAACGAGCCCTCCTGCTCCTTGAAGACGATCGACTGCACGTTCGGAGCGTCGACGACCATGTCGATGATCGTGAACTTGGTCTGCGGGAACTCCTTGGCGACCTTCTCGAGCGCGGTCGGCCTGGCTGAAGCCGACGGCGAGCACGGGCGAGAAGCCGTCCCGGGCGAAGCGGCGCAGCGCCTGCTCGCGCTGCGGCGTCGTTCTGGATCTCGAAGTCGCGGAATTCGACGCCGGTCGCCTTCTTGAACTGCTCGGCGCCGTTGAAGACGCCCTCGTTGAACGACTTGTCGAACTTGCCGCCCATGTCGTAGACGATCGCGGGCTTGACCCCCTGCGCCATGGCCGTGCCGCTGAGTGCGGCTGCGGCGATCAGTCCCAAAATCCAGCCACGCATCGAATAATCCCCTCTTGTTCTGGTTCCAGCGCCGGATGGCGTTGCGAAATGGCAAGTTTGCAAGATGGCACGAGCCCAGCCGCAGGTGAAGGGCGCAAACACCGCATCCGATGCCGAACGGCACGTAAATTTCGGCGGCGGCCGGCTCGATTAAGCCGCCGGTTGGCGCATTCCGAGAAGGGTGTCAGACTGTAATCCCGGGTGGCACGGGAGGTCCGCATGCTTCACCGATTGGTCTCGCTCTTGTCCTCGCGCCGACTCCGGCGCTGGCCGGGCTGCGCGCTCTCGCCGCCGCGCTCTGCCTTTGCGGTATCGGCGAGTCCGCGCAGGCCCGGGACGGCTCCATCGAAGTCGATGTCGAACTCGTCCTGGCCGTCGACATCTCCTACTCGATGGACCCCGAGGAGCAGGCCCTGCAGCGCCAGGGCTATGTCGAGGCGCTGAAATCGCCCGTCATCCTCGACGCCATCGCCAAGGGCGTGAACGGCAAGATCGCCGTCACCTATGTCGAGTGGGCGGGATCCGGGAACCAGGACGTGATCGTCGCCCTGGATGGTCATCGACGGCATGGAAAGCGCGCAGGAGTTCACGGCCCGCCTCGACGGCGAAGCCGATCCGCCGGCTCTACCGCACCTCGATCTCAGGAGCGCTGGACTTCTCCGCGCAGCTTTTCGAGGCGAACAACTTCATGGGCCTGAAGCGCGTCATCGACGTCTCGGGCGACGGCTCCAACAACCAGGGGCGGCCCGTGACCCAGGCGCGCGACGACGCGCGTGGCGCAGGGCATCACCATCAACGGCCTGCCGCTGATGCTGAACCGGCCGAACTTCGGCTATCCCGAGGTGGAGCACCTCGACGAGTACTACACCGACTGCGTCATCGGCGGACCGGCCGCGTTCACGATCCCGATCCGCGAGCGCGACCAGTTCGTCGACGCCACCCGCACCAAGATCCTGCTCGAAATCGCGCTCGGCCCGCCGACGGGGCTGCCCGCCGATGTCATTCCGGCCCAGTTCAGCCCGAGCGACTTTTTGAAGGCCCAGGCCAAGCCATCGGCCAACTGCATGTTCGGCGAGCGGTCCTGGCAGCAGCGCTGGGGAAACTGAGTAGAGGGACGGCTGCTGCGGCATTGGGCCGCGTCCGATGATCGGGCTATAGTCGCGCCGCAATCATCAGACCCGGTGCTTCATGCCACGCTTCCGCCTCGCGCTCATCGCCCACGACCAGAAGAAGCCCGCCATGGTGGAGTGGGCCGAGCGGCACCGCCGAAACCTCGTGCTGTGCGATCTCGTCGCGACGGGCACGACGGGAACGCGCGTGCTGGAACGCTGCCCCGAACTGCGCATCAAGCTTTACAAGAGCGGCCCGCTGGGCGGCGACCAGCAGATCGGCGCGCTGATCGCGGAAGGAAAGCTCGACGGGCTCGTCTTCTTCGTCGACCCGCTCTCGCCCCATCCGCATGACGTGGACGTGAAGGCGCTGACGCGGCTGGCGCTGGTCTACGATATCCCGATGGCCTGCAACCCCTCGACGGCCGATCTGGTGGTCGCGGGTTTCGAGGCCACGCGCTAGGCCCGCCGAAGCGACAGCCGCGCCCCCACATTCCGCGAGATCGGAATTCCATGCCCGGCCCGATCATCCTCTCCTACATCGACATGCACACGGCGGGCGAGCCGGTGCGGATCGTCACGGGCGGCTACCCGGCGCTCGCGGGCGAGACCGTGCTCGCGCAGCGGCGGGATGCGCGCGAGAACCACGATCACCTGCGCCGCGCGATGATGCTCGAGCCGCGCGGTCACGAGGGCATGTACGGCGTCATTCCCGTGCGGCCGTCCCATCCCGGCGCGGTGCTGGGCGTGCTCTTCACGCATAACGAGGGCTATTCCACCATGTGCGGCCACGCCACGGTGGCGCTGGGCCGCTTTGTGGTGGAGCAGGGGCTCGTGCCCAAGGTCGAGCCGGTGACGCGCTTCACGATCGAGGCGCCGTGCGGGCCGCTCGCCCTGTCCTGCGCCGTCGAGAACGGGGCGGTGACTTCAGTGACGTTCGAGAGCGTGCCTGCCTTCGTGCACGCGCTCGACCTCGCGGTCGAGGTGCCCGGGATGGGCCGGATCGTGACCGACATCGCCTATGGCGGCGCGTTCTACGCGATCCTGCCCGCCGACCGGCTCGGGCTGGATTTCTTCGACGAGCCCCGTGGCGGATCTGCAGGCGGCAGCCGGCGCGCTGACCGACGCCATCAGGGCGGGCGTGACCATCGACCATCCCAGCGAACCCGACCTCGGCTTCCTCTACGGCACCATCGTCACCGACGGCGCGCCGGTGGCGCAGGAGAGCTGGAACCTCTGCGTCTTCGCCGAGCGCCAGATCGACCGCAGCCCGACGGGCTCCGGCGTCACCGCACGCATGGCGCTCGATCACGCGCGCGGACTGATAGCGACGGGGCAGACGCGGCTGTTCCGCGGCATATCGGGCGAGCCCTTCTCCGGCCGCATCAGCCGCGCTGCGCAGCACGGCCCCGTAGGCTCGGTGCATGTCGAGGTCGGCGGCCGCGCCTTCCATGCCGGACGGGGCGAGTTCGTCATTGAGCCGGACGACCCGCTCGGGCTCGGCTTCGAGCTGGCGCGGCGGTTCGGCGACGTCAGGGGCTGAACGGCCAGCGCCCTTTGGTCATTGCTTTTCGGCCAGCGCCTTCTCGCGCATTGCGGTGAGCGTCGTGGCCGGGGTGATCGCCTCGGGGTCGATCAGGACGTGCAGGATCGCCGGCTTGCCGGACGCGACCGCGCGCTCGAAGGCCGGCGCGAACTGCGTCGGTCGTCTCGACCCGCTCGCCATGGCCGCCGAAGGCGACGGCATAGGCGGCGAAATCGGGGTTCTTCAGCTTCGTCGCCGAGACGCGGCCGGGATATTCGCGCTCCTGGTGCATGCGGATGGTGCCGTACATGCCGTTGTCGACCACGACGACGATGATCGGCAGGTCGTACTGCACGGCGGTCGCGAACTCCTGGCCGTTCATCAGGAAGCAGCCGTCGCCGGCGAAGCACACCACCATGCGGTCGGGAAACTGCCGCTTCGCGCCGACGGCGGCGGGCAGGCCGTAGCCCATCGAGCCTGAGACCGGCGCGAGCTGCGTGCCGAAGCGCCGGAAGCGCATGAAGCGGCCGACCCAGATGGCGTAGTTGCCCGCGCCGTTGGTGACGATGGCGTCCTCGGGCAGGCGGTTGCGCAGCCAGGCCATCGCCTCGCCGTACTGGAACGTGCCGGGGATGACGGAGCGGCTGCTCGGTCCAGGCCAGGTAGTCCTCGCGCGCCTGCCGCGGTCTGCGCGCTCCACGTGATCTCGTTCGGCGGCTGCACCGTCTCCAGCGCGGCGGCGAAGGCGGGCGGCGTCGCGTTGATGCCGAGCGCGGGGTGGTAGACCCGGCCGAGCTCCTCGGCGTCGGCATGGACATGCACGAGCGTCTGGCGCGGCACGGGAATGTCGAACAGCGTGTAGGCCTGCGACGGCACCTCGGACATCCGGCCGCCCGCGAGGATGCACGAGGTCGGCGTTCTCGATGCGGGCCTTCAGCTTCGGGTTCGGCCCGAGGCCGATCTCGCCGGCATAGTTCGGGTGGTCGCCGGGAAACAGCATGGCGCGGCGGAACGACGTCGCGACCGGCAGGTCGAAGCGCTCGGCGAAGCGGCGCACGCGCGCGCAGGCCGTCTCGGTCCAGCCGCTGCCGCCCAGGACCAGCACCGGCCGCTTGGCCGCCCACAGCCGCTTCTGCAGATCCGCCATCTGGGTCAGGCCGGGCCACGTCTCCACCGGCTCGACGCGCGGGCCGGCGGCGACGGCGGCGCTCTCCAGCAGCATGTCCTCCGGCAGCGCGATGACGACGGGGCCGGGCCGCCCCTGCATGGCCGACGTGGAAGGCGCGCGAGACGATCTCGGGGATGCGCGCGACCTCGTCGATCTCCACCACCCATTTCGCCATGGAGCCGAAGACGGCGCGGTAGTCGATCTCCTGCAACGCGCCGCGGCCGCGCATGCCGCGCTCGACCTGGCCGACGAACATGATCAGCGGCACGGAGTCCTGCTCGGCGATGTGGATGCCGTGCGCGGCGTTGGTCGCGCCCGGGCCGCGCGTCACCATGACGATGCCGGGCCGGCCGGTGAGCCGCGCCGTGGCGTCCGCCATCATCGCCGCGCCCGCCCTCCTGCCGGCAGACGGTGACGGCGATCGACGCGTCGTGCAGCGCGTCGAGCACCGCGAGATAGCTCTCGCCCGGCACGCAGAACACGTGCTCCACGCCCTGCGCCGCGAGGCAATCGACGATGAGCTGGCCGCCGGTGCGGGTCGGGGAGTGCGTTCGGTCATGGCGGCGTCCGTGATCGGCAGGCTGCGTGGAGGCAGTGTTCGGCGCGACGGTCGCTGTCGCTGCCGCGCGGCACGGTGTCAGCGGTCGTCGCCCGATCCAGGCCGGGTCGGCCAGCACCTCGGCCGTGTGCTCGCCCAGGCGCGGCGGGGCGCGTCCGGCGACCATGCGCCTCGCCGTCGAGCATCGAGCGGCGAGCGCACGGTCGGGATCGATCCGCCGGCGCACGTCGGGGGCCGGCAGGTCGACCCGCATGCCGCGGGCCATCGACCTGCGGGTCGGCGAAGACGTCGGCGACCGTGTTGATCGGCCCGGCGGGAACGCCGACCTTCTCCAGCGCGGCCAGCAGGTCGTCGCGCGTGAAGCCGCATCGTGCGCTCGGTCAGACGGCCGATCAGCTCGCTCGCGGTGCGCGATGCGCAGCGCGTTGCTGGCGATAGTCCGGATTGCTCGGCGAGATCCGGCACGCCGAGCACGCGCGCAAAGCCGCCTGTACTGCCCGTCATTGCCGGTGGCGATGACGATGTGCCCGTCCGCGACGGGAAACACCTGGTAGGGCACGATGTTGGGATGCGCGTTGCCCATGCGCCTCGGCGTCTTGCCGGAGACGAGGTAGTTCAGCGCCTGGTTGGCGAGCACGCGACACCTGCGTGTCGAGCAGCGCCATGTCGATGTGGCAGCCCTCGCCGGTCGCGTCGCGCCGGCGCAGCGCCGCCAGGATGCCGACCACGCCATAGACGCCGGTGAAGATGTCGGCGATAGGCCACGCCCACCTTCTGCGGCTCGCCGTCGGGCTCGCCGGTGAGGTCCATGATGCCGCCCATGGCCTGGATCATGAAGTCGTAGCCGGCGCGCTCGCGCGTAGGGGCCGTCCTGGCCGAAGCCGGTGATGGAGCAGGTGACCAGCCGCGGGTTGACGGCGCGCAGGCTCGCGTGGTCGAGGCCGTACTTGGCGAGCCCGCCGACCTTGAAGTTCTCGATGACGACGTCGGCATGCGGCCGCCAGCCGCCGGACCAGCTCCTGGCCCTCCTCCGTCTCGAAATCGACGGCGACCGAGCGCTTGCCGCGGTTGCAGGCGTGGAAATAGGCGGCCGAGAGGTCGCCGCCGTCCGCGCCGGCCACGAAGGGCGGGCCCCAGGCGCGCGTGTCGTCGCCGGCGCCCGGCCGCTCGACCTTGACCACGTCGGCGCCGAGATCGGCGAGCGTCTGGCCCACCCAGGGGCCGGCGAGGATGCGGGCGAGTTCGAGGACGCGCACGCCGGCGAGGGGCGTCATGGTCATGATGCGAGCCCCTCGTCGCCGATCTCAGAAGAACGCCTGCAGGCCGGTCTGCGCGCGGCCGAGGATCAGCGCGTGGACGTCGTGCGTGCCCTCGTAGGTGTTCACCGTCTCCAGGTTCTGCGCGTGGCGCATGACCTGGTATTCCTGCTGGATGCCGTTGCCGCCATGCATGTCGCGGGCGACGCGGGCGATGTCGAGCGCCTTGCCGCAATTGTTGCGCTTGACGAGCGAGATCATCTCCGGCGCGACCTTGCCCTCGTCGAACAGGCGGCCGACGCGCAGCGAGCCCTGCAGGCCGAGCGCGATCTCGGTCTGCATGTCGGCGAGCTTCTTCTGCACGAGCTGGGTGGCGGCCAGCGGCCGGCCGAACTGCTTGCGGTCGAGCGTGTACTGGCGGGCGCGGTGCCAGCAATCCTCGGCCGCGCCCAGCACGCCCCAGGAGATGCCGTAGCGGGCGCGGTTGAGGCAGCCGAACGGGCCCTTCAGGCCCGAGACGTTGGGCAGCAGGCGCTCCTCGGGCACGACGACGCCGTCCATGACGATCTCGCCGGTGATCGAGGCGCGCAGCGACAGCTTGCCGCCGATCTTGGGCGCGGAGAGGCCCTTCATGCCCTTTTCCAGCACGAAGCCGCGGATCTGGTCGCCATGCGCGGCCGACTTCGCCCAGACGACGAAGACGTCGGCGATCGGCGAGTTGGAGATCCACATCTTCGAGCCGGTGAGGCGGTAGCCGTCGGCGACCTTCTCGGCGCGCGTCTTCATGCCGCCGGGATCGGAGCCGGCGTCGGGCTCGGTCAGGCCGAAGCAGCCGACCCACTCGCCGGATGGCGAGCTTGGGCAGGTACTTCTTGCGCTGCGTCTCGTCGCCATAGGCGTAGATCGGGTACATCACGAGCGAGGACTGCACGCTCATCATCGAGCGGTAGCCGCGAATCGACGCGCTCGACCTCGCGCGCGACGAGGCCGTAGGAGACGTAGCTCGCGCCGGCGCAGCCGTACTCCTCGGGCAGGGTGACGCCGAGCAGGCCGAGCTCGCCCATCTCGCGGAAGATCGCGCGGTCGGTCTTCTCGTTCGCGATAGGCCTCGACGACGCGCGGCAGCAGCTTGTCCTGCGCGTAGGCGCGGGCGGTGTCGCGGATCAGCCGCTCGTCCTCGGTGAGCTGCTCGTCGAGCAGGAAGGGATCGTCCCACTGGAACGCGGCAGCCTTGGAGGTGGTGTGCGGCTTGGCGAGGGCGGTCATTGCAGGTCTCCTCAATCGATCAACTGGTCGAGGCCGCGGCGCAGTCCGGGCTGCTCGCGAACGCGGCGAAGGGCTAGAAGCGTGCCCGCTACATAGGGCGCTGCCGACGAGCCGGCATCATGGCGCAGGATCAAACGTTCGTCAGGCATGCCGAACAGTGCTTCGCAGGACAGAATATAGCCGGGCATGCGCACCGAATGCACCTGCACGGCTCCGACGGTTCCGCCGCGCGTTTCCCGCACGCCGCCAAGCTCGGCGACAGGCTTGGCGCTCGAGCGTCCCCGCACGGCGGACAGGCGCTCGGCGAGTTCACGGCCGGTGCCCGACGGCGTGTCCGGCTTGCTGGCGGACGCGTAGTCGATGACCTCCACGTCAGGCACGTAGCGGGCGGCCATCAGCGCGAACTTCGTCATCAGCGTCGCGGTGATCGAGTAATTGCCCGACGCGAAAGCCGCGACGCCCTTCGCCTTGGCCGCCGCGTCGATCTCGGCGTAGTCCTCGGCCGTGAGGCCCGACGTGCCGATCACGACGGCCACGCCGGCCGCGATGGCCTCGAGCGCGTGGCCCTTCACGACATGCGGCTTGGTGTAGTCGACGACGATGTCGCAGGGCGTGCGCAATGCCTCGGCAAGGGAGGCGGACACGGTGACGCCAGCCGCCGAACCTCCCGCCGCCTCGCCCGCATCGCGCCCGGCCGCGGCGCGGGACACGGCCCCCACCAGCGTCATGTCGTCAGCGGCCATGATGCCGCGCGCGACGGCGCTGCCGGTCCAACCCGTGACGCCTGCCACGATCACCCGAAGTGTCATCTCACTCCCCGATTCGAAGCTGACGCCCTGCGCCAGCGGCAGGGTCGTCCCGTAATTGATGGTGTTGGTGGCCCGGCGCATATAGGCCTTCCAGGCGTCCGAGCCAGCCTCGCGGCCGCCGCCCGTCTCCTTCTCGCCGCCGAAGGCGCCGCCGATCTCGGCGCCGGACGGGCCGATATTGACGTTGGCGATGCCGCAGTCCGAGCCCTCGTCCGAGACGAAGCGCTCGGCCTCGCGCATGTCGAGCGTGAAGATGCGAGGAGGACAGGCCCGCGCCGACCGCGTTGTGCATCGCGATCGCTTCCTCGAAGGTGCGGTACTTCATCACGTAGAGGATCGGCGCGAAGGTCTCGCGCAGCACGGGGCCGGTATGCGCCGGCATCTCGACCAGCGCCGGCGCGACGTAGATAGGCGTCGGGCGAGGCGGTGGCATGCTCGCGCACGCCGCCATGGATCTGCGCCGCCCATGGCGCGGGCCTCGCCCAGCGCGCGCTCCATGCCGTCGAAGGCGGCCTTGTCGATCAGCGGGCCGACGAGCACGCCGTGCTCGCGCGGATCGCCGACGCGCGACGCTGGCAGTAGACCTTTCTCAGCTTGCGGCACGAGCGTGTCGTAGACGCTCTCATGCACGATCAGCCGGCGCAGCGTGGTGCAGCGCTGGCCGGCCGTGCCCATGGCGGCGAAGGCGATGGCGCGCAGCGCGAGGTCGAGATCGGCGGAGGGCGCGACGATGGCGGCGTTGTTGCCGCCGAGTTCCAGGATGGAGCGGCCGAAGCGGGCGGCGACGCGCGGGCCGACCTGCCGGCCCATGGCGGTGGAGCCGGTGGCCGAGACCAGGGCGACGCGGTGGTCGTCGACCAGCGCCTCGCCGATATCGCGGCCGCCGATCAGCACCTCGGACAGGCCGGCGGGGATGCCGCCGAAGCGTTCGCGGCGGCGCGCTCGACGACGGCCTGCACGGCGAGCGCCGTGAGCGGGCGTCTTCTCCGAGGGCTTCCAGACGACGGGGTTGCCGCAGACGAAGGCGAGCGCGGCGTTCCAGGACCAGACCGCGACGGGGAAGTTGAAGGCGGTGATGACGCCGCACGGCGCCGAGCGGGTGCCAGGTCTCCATCATCCGGTGGTCGGGCCGCTCGGTGGCGATGGTGAGGCCGAAGAGCTGGCGCGACAGGCCGACCGCGTAGTCGCAGATGTCGATCATCTCCTGGACCTCGCCGAGGCCCTCGGACACGATCTTGCCCGCCTCGAGCGTGACGAGCAGGCCGAGATCGGCCTTGGCGGCGCGCAGTTCCTCGCCGATCAGGCGCACGAATTCGCCGCGGCGCGGGGCCGGCACCTTGCGCCATTGCGCGGAATGCTTCGGCGGAGCGGCCGATGGCGGCGCTGGTCTCGGCCTTTCCGTCCATGCGGAGCGTGGCGAGCGTCTCGCCCGTGATGGGCGAGCGGGCGGGCAGTCCCTCGGCCGCGAATGCGGCATCATTGACGCCCAAACGGCGCAAAAGGGCCAGTGTTTCGTTGCGCAGGCTCATGATCGGCTCCTTTTCGGGCTTTTCCGGCCCGAACCGCAGTCTTGCTTCGTGGGGCGTGGCGTAAACCGCCGGGCGGCCCTGTCAAGCCGCCCGCCAGCTTTGCTACCGCCGGATGCATCCGAATACACCCTGACATGCCCTTAGAACAGCTTGACCTCTAACCCGAGGATCATGGAAGTAAGCCTCCATGTCCGTCACTTCCAATTCCAGTGCTTCGGCCGGCCACGCAGACGTCCTGATCGCGGGCGGCGCGGTGATCGGTTCGTCCGTCGCGGCGCACATCGCCGCCGATCCCGCCTTCTCCGGGCGGGTCGTGGTCGTCGAGAAGGACCCGACCTACCAGTTCTCGGCGTCGGCGCTGTCGGCGGCGTCCATCCGCCAGCAATTCTCCAGCCCGGTGAACATCGCCATCTCGCTCTATGGCATCGCCTTCCTGCGCGAGATCGGGGAGCGGCTGGCCGTCGGCGACGACCGGCCCCAGATCGACCTGCGCGAAGGCGGCTATCTCTACGTTGCGGGCGAGGCGGGGGCGCAGGTGCTGCGCGAGATCCAGGCCATCCAGAACGGCATGGGCGCCGACATCGTCTACATGGAGGCCGACGCGCTCAAGGCGCGCTTCCCCTGGCTCGATACGGACGGGATCGCGGGCGGCTCGTGGGGCCGGAGCGGCGAGGGCTGGTTCGACGGGTGGGGCCTGATGCAGGCCTTCCGCAAGAAGGCGCGCAGCCTCGGCGTCACCTATGTCGACGGCGAGGTCGTGGCGGTGGAGCGCGAGGGCGACCGCGTGGTCGCCGTTAGGCTGGCCGACGGCAGCCGCATCGCATGCGGCGCGCTGGTCGACGCCGCCGGCGCTTCGGGCGGGCGCAAGCTCGCCGCCTTGGCGGGAGTGCAGATCCCCGTCATCGCGCGCAAGCGCTGCGTCTTCTCGTTCATGTGCAAGGGGCCGGTCGAGAACGCGCCCCTGCTCATCGACACTTCAGGCGTGTGGATGCGCCCCGAAGGACACCGCACGGCGGAAGGACAGATGTTCATCTGCGGCGGTCCGTCCGCGACCCCGGAGACGGACGACGAACCGGACGCCGGGCACGATTTCGAGGTGGAATGGCCGCTGTTCGAGGAGGTCTACTGGCCGGCGCTGGCGACGCGGGTGCCGGCCTTCGAGTCCATCCGCCCCGGCCGCGCCTGGGCCGGGCACTACGACATGAACACGCTCGACCACAACGCCATCGTCGGGCGGGCGGGCGAGGTGCGGAATTTCTACCTGGCCAATGGCTTTTCCGGGCATGGCCTGCAGCAATCCCCGGCGGTGGGGCGCGGGCTGGCGGAACTGATCGTCCACGGACGCTATCTCTCGCTCGATCTTCGCGACCTCGGCTATGAGCGCGTGCTCGAGGGGCGTCCGATGCTGGAGCGGAACGTCATCTGAGCGTCGCCTGCAGGGCCGCATGCATGGCCGATTGCTGCTTCGTGAGCCATCCCTACTAGCCCCTATCCCTGCCCGCCGCGCATCGTCACGGCTGCCACGCCGGCCCCGATCAGCAGGCTGCCGCCGACGCGGTTGAAGATCGTGATCGCCCGGGCGTTCCGCACCAGCGCGCGGGCGCGGGAGGCGACGAGGGCGTAGCCGAACGCGTTGGCGAAGGCGAGCGTCAGGAAGGTCGCCTCGAAGATCAGCATCTGGGTCCAGAAATCGGCCTTGGGGTCGAGGAACAGCGGCAGGAAGGCCACGAAGAACGTGATGCCCTTGGGGTTGAGCGCGGTCACGATCCAGGCGTGGCCGAGCATCTTCGCCGCGGCCACCTTGTCGGTGCGCGGCGGCGCGTCGAGGCTGCCGCCCGCGCGCCAGAGCTTCACGCCGAGCCAGATGAGATAGGCCGCACCGATCCATTTGAGCACGGTGAAGACCGTGGCCGATGCCGCCAGCAGCGCGCCCAGGCCGAGCATGGAAAGCGTCATGGCCGTGAAATCGCCGAGCGCCACGCCCACCGCCATCGGAAACGCCGTGCGCCAGCCCTGGCCCAGCGCATAGGAGACGACGAGCAGAACCGTCGGGCCGGGGATCAGCACAAGGATCGCGGAGGCGGCGGTGAACGCCAGCCAATGCTCGATGGTCATCAGGATTTCCGGCTGGCGAAGGTTTGGACGGTCATCAAGCCACGGCGGCATTGCGGTGTCGAGAGCGGAGCGTGGCCGCTCGCGCTCCTGCCGAGGCCGGGTGGCCGCTCATTCGAACAAGGCGGCATGCGTTCCCGCCCGGACGAAGATGATCTGCTCGGCGGGTGCCTTCCCGAAAAGGCGGTAGATGAGCAGGAAATCGCCTCCGACATGACATTCGCGGTGGTCGGCCCATTCGCCCCGCAGCGGATGGTCCAGCCATTCCGGCCCAAGCGGACCGTCATTGGCGATGAGCAGCAACATCGCTTCCTTGAGCCGGTTCATGTCGAAACGGCCCGAGCGGGACAGGCTGTCCCAATCCCTGGCGAAGGCTTTCGTGTGGTCCGATACCCGGGGAGGGCTCGCGCGCCTAGCGCTTGCCGGCTTTTTCGAGATCATCGATCAGGCTTTGAGCCGTGGCGAAGCGTGCACGGCTCATCGCCCGGGCCTCCTCGATGGCGGCGCGGGTTTCGGCGTTGGGCACCTTGAGTTCGAGCGGGATCGCCTGCTCGGCGACCACGCGCGTCAGAAACAGCCTGACAGCCTCGGACAGGTTGAGGCCGATGGCATCCAGCGCCTTGGTCGCGTCCTTCTTGAGTTCGTCGTCGACGCGTATGTGGAACATGGAGGTGGCCATGAGTGTCTCTCCGTTGGCCATGATGATAGTGCATCTCAATTGAGATACAAGCTCTCAAAGCCGCACGCTGGGAAGCTCCGCTTCTTCCAGGTGGCAGGCGATGCTGTGGCCCTCGGCGGGGTGGCGCACGGGCGGGGGCGTGCGTGTCGCAGATGTCGCCGATGCGGCGGGGGCAGCGGGTCGCGAAGACGCAGCCCTTTGGCGGGTCGAGCGGGCTCGGCATGTTGCCGCCGAGGATGATGTCCGGCGCCGCCGGCATCGGGGTCCGGCCGTGGCGCGGCGGCGAGAAGCGCTGCGGTGTAGGGATGGTAGGGCGGCGCGAAGACGATGTCCGCCGGGCCGTACTCGACGATGCGGCCCAGATACATCACGGCCACCTGGTCGGCCATGTAGCGGACCAGCGCGAGATCGTGGCTGATGAGCAGCAGCGCGATGCCCGAGCTCGTCCTGGAGATCGCCGAGCAGGTTGACGATGGCGGCCTGCACCGAGACGTCGAGCGCGGAGACCGGCTCGTCGGCGATGACCAGTTCCGGCTCGCCGGCGAATGCGCGGGCGAGCGCGACGCGCTGGCGCTGGCCGCCGGAGAGCTGGTGCGGCATGCGGCGCAGGACGTCGGCCGGCAGCCGCACGCGCTCCAGCAGGCGGACGGCTTCGGCCTTCGCCTCGGCACGGCTGAGGCCGCGCAGCAGGCGCAGCGGGCGCAGCACGGCGTGCTCGACGGAATGGCTCGGGTTCAGCGTCGAATCCGGGTTCTGGAACACCATCTGGATGCGGCGTTTCAGGTCGATCGGGCGGCTGTCGATGCCGGCGCTGGCGAGGTCCTGCCCGGCCGAGCGTGGCCACGCCGTCGCTCGCCTCGGTGAGGCCCGAGAGGACCTTGGCGAGGGTCGACTTGCCGCTCCCGGATTCGCCGACGATCGCGAGCGTGCGGCCCGGCCTGCGCGGCCGAGGCTGACGTCGCTCAGCGCCTTCACCTCGCCCTTCGCTGCCGCCCGATAGCCCGCCGCCGACGGCATAGCGCTTGGAGAGATGCTGCGACGTCGAGCAGCACGGGCGGCTCGGCGCCGCGCGCGATGGACGCGCCGACGGCGCGCGACGGCCGGATCGACGAAGGCGCGCACCACGTCGAGGCGGGCGCAGCGCGCGTCGTGCCCGGCTTCGCCGCCGGCGTTTTCGAGCGGGATCGCATGGCCGTCGCAGACGGACGGCGACGGAGAAGGCGCATCGCGGCGAGAAGGCGCAGCCCGTGCGGGCGCGGTCGGCCGCCGTGAGCGTGCCGGCGATGGGCTTCAGCCTGGCCGAGCCGCGCCCCGCATCGAGCTTGGGCAGCGCCGCCGAGCAGGCCGCGCGTATAGGGATGGGCAGGCGTCGCCGAAGACGGGGCGGATGCGGCCGGTCTCGACGAGGCGGCCGGCATAGAGCACGCCGATGCGGTCGCAGATGCGCGCCACGGTGCCCAGATTGTGGCTGATGAACAGGATCGCGGTGCCGAACTTGCGGCGCAGGTCGCGCACGAGTTCGAGGATCGCCGCCTCGATGGTCACGTCGAGCCCGGTCGTCGGCTCGTCCATGATCAGCAGGGCGGGCTCGGCCATCAGCGCCATGGCGATGACGACGCGCTGCTGCTGGCCGCCGGAGAGCTCGTGCGGATAGCGCGACAGCATCGCGCTCGGGATCGGGCAGGCGCACCTCGCCGCAGCATGGCGATGGCGCGGGCGCGGGCCGCGGCCTCGCTCGTCTCGCCGTGCAGCAGCGGCACCTCGATCGAGCTGCCGCCCGATGGTGACGACCGGGTTCAGGCTGCGACATCGGGTCCTGGTAGACCATCGCGACCCGGTTGCCGCGCATGGAGCGCAGCGCCGCGCTCGTCGAGCGAGGCGAGGTCGCGCCCGTCGAACAGGATGCGGCCGGACGTGATGCGCATGCCGCGCGGCAGGTAGCGCATGGCGGCCAGCGCGACCGTCGACTTGCCGCAGCCGGATTCGCCGACGAGGCCGAGCGCCTCGCCCGGGCGCGATCGACAGCGAGAGTCGTCGATGATGCGCATCCGGCTGCGAGCGGTTGGCATATTCGATGGTGACGTTCTCGAAGGCGCAGCACGTCAGTCATCGAGGGACGCCTCGCGCAGGCCTGTCGCGAGGAAGTTGAAGCCGATGACCAGCGACGACACCGCGACGCGCCGGGATCAGCGTCATGTGCGGGTAGACGAAGAGGAGGCCGTAGGTCTCCTTGATCATGCCGCCCCAGTCGGGATCCGGCGGCGGCAGGCCGATGCCGAGGAAGCCGAGCACGCCGATGGCGATGGTCGTGTAGCCGAGGCGCAGGAAGAAATCGACGATCAGCGGCCCGCGCGCATTGGGCAGGATCTCGACGAGCAGGATGTGCAGCGTGCTCTCGCCGCGCATGCGGGCGGCGGCGACGTAGTCGCGGTTGCTTCACGTCGAGCGTCACCGCACGCACGATGCGCGCGATGATCGGCGCCTTGGTGAAGGCGATGACCAGGATGATGTTGAGCGCCGACGCGCCGAACTTCGCGATGATGATCAGGTAGAGGATGATCTGCGGGAAGGCGAGCATCACGTCGCCGACGCGCATGACGATCGTGTCGATGATGCCGCCGCGATAGCCCGCGATGAGGCCGAGCAGCGTGCCGACGATGACGGCCGAGATCACCGCGATGGGCGCGACGGTCAGCACGGTGCGCGCGCCCCACAGGATGCGCGACAGGATGTCGCGGCCGAGCTGGTCGGTGCCGAGCCAGTGCGCGGCCGAGGGGTAGGGATCGACCAGCGCCATCGGATCGAGCTGGTTCGGCGGATAGGGCGCGATCCACGGCGCGAGCACGGCGCAGAGCGACCAGAACAGCAGGATCGCCGCGCCGAGGCTGGCGACCGGGGACGCGGTGAGGACCGCCCAGATGCGCTTCAGCGTGCCGCGCAGCATGGAGCCGAGCCGCGACTGCGCGGTGTCGACCGGCAAGTCCGTCGGGCACGGTCTGGCCGGTCTCGGTCATATCGTGATCCTCGGATCGAGCGCGCGATAGCCGAGGTCGCCGACGATCTGGGTGAGCATGGTCACGAACACGGCGACGAGCGTGCCCGCTTCGACCACGGCGATGTCCTTGGCGAGCGCCGCCTCCAGCATCATGCGGCCGAAGCCGGGATAGGCGAACACCATCTCGACCACGACGAGGCCGGCGACGAGATAGTTGAGCTGCAGCAGGATGACGGTGAACGGCGCGATGAGCGCGTTGCGGAGCGCGTGCTTCACGACCACGCCCTGGAAGCTCATGCCCTTCAGCACGGCGGTGCGGATGAAGGGCTGGCGCATCACCTCCACCATCGAGGTGCGGATCATGGCGATGAGATAGCCCGCGTCGTAGAGCACGACGACGGTGGCCGGCAGGACGAGCTGCGTCCAGATCGGCCAGCCGGTATCGGCGCGCAGCGGCGAAGTGCCGGGCAGCCAGCCGAGCTGGACGACGAAGATCGCCAGCAGGAACACGCCCATGGCGAATTCGGGGATGGAGGCGCAGACCGATGAGAAGACCGAGACGGTGCGGTCGATCCAGCTCCGCTCGCGCATGCCGGCGAGGACGCCGAGCAGGACGGAGAACGGCACGATGACGGCGAAGCAGACGCCCGCCAGGATCAGCGTGTTGCCGAGCCGGTCCCACAGCACCTCGGATACCGGCTTGCGGAAGACGATGGACTGGCCGAAGTCGCCGCGCGCGGCATTGGCCATGTATTCGAGGTAGCGCACCATCACGGGGCGATCGAGCCCCATTTCGCGCGTCACCTTCTCGACCTGGTCGGCATTGGCGTAGGGCCCGAGCAGCTTGCGGACCACGTCGCCGGGCGTCAGTTCGTTCAGCATGAAGACGAGGAACGTCACGGCGAACAGCGTGATCGCCATGTTCAGGAGCTGTTTCAGGCCGTAACGCAGCATCCAGTATCCTCGATCCGGAAGCTCCGGCAGAGGCCGGGACGGTCCGGACCCCATGGGCCCATGCAAAAGCGCGGCCGCGGGGCGCGAGGCCCCGCGGCCGCTGGCCGGATCAGGCCTCGATCCAGATCTTGTAGACGTCGATGTAGACGGAGGGGTGGAGGACTGTAGCCCTTCACCTTCTTGTCCGTGTAGCGGAACAGCGCGCGCCACAGCGGCACGACGGCCGGGCCGTCATCGAGCATGATCTGCTCGAGCTTGGCCATGACCGCGCGGCGCTTCTCGACGTCGAGATAGCCTTCGGCCTCGGTGATCAGCTTGTCGAACTCGGGGTTGACCAGTTCGCCTCGTTCCAGGAGGCGCCGGTGCGGTAGGCGAGGCCGAGCACCATCGTGCCGAGCGGACGGTGCGCCCAGGTGGTGAAGCCGAAGGGCACCTTCGTCCACACGTCCCAGTACTGGGCCGACGGCATCACGTTGATCTTGGCGCGGATGCCGGCTGCCTTCCACTGCTCGACCATGGTCTGCACGGCGAGAAGCTCCCAGTCCGGCTGCGGCCGGCAGGCGATCTCGACGTCGATGCCGTTGGGGTAGCCGGCCTCGGCCAGCAGCGCCTTCGCCTTGGCGACGTCGTGCTTCTGCGCGATCCCCGGGGCGTATTCCGGGTGGGCCGGCGAGACGTGGTGATGGTCGCCGGGCAGGCCGAGACCGCGATGCGCGGCCTTCAGCGTCGCCTCGGTATCGGTGGCGTAGCGCAGGGCCTGGCGGACCCGCTTGTCGTCGAACGGCTTCACGGGGTGGACGCGCGCGACGGCGGTGTAGGCCGTGTTGACCTTCAGCATCTGGACATGCGGCATCTTCTCCATCGCGGGGAGCGTGGAGATCGAGCCCTGGTATTCCATGTCGATCTGCTTGGAGGCCATCGCGCCCACAACGGCGGCGGCGTCCTCGCCGATGTCGACGACCTCGAAGCGGTCGACCCACGGTCCGCCGGCCAAATAGCCGTCCTTGCGGGCGGTGAACACGGCGCGGCGGCCGATATCGAGCTCGACGAGCTCATAGGCGCCCGTGCCGTTCGACCCGACGCCGAACTTGCCGCCTTCGGCGGGGTCCATCATCAGGAAGGGATAATGGTAGAGCGCCTCGGGGATCGACAGGTTCGCCGACTGTCCGTTGAGGCGGAAGGTGTATTCGTCGACCTTCTCGATCGCCTTGGGGTCCCACAGCTTGGTGGACTTCTTGGCGACGCCCTTGTCGTCCTTCTCGCCCGTCTCGAAATCGACGAGCATGAAGCCCTTGAGCAGGCCGACGACCGACGAGCCGGTCTTGGGGTCGAGCACGCGCTGGATGTTCCAGATGGCGTCGTCGGCATTGAAGTTCCTGCCGCCCTTGCGCCACTTCACGTCCTTGCGGAGCACGAACGTCCAGGACTTCAGGTCTTCGCTGGCGGTCCACTTCTCGACGAGATGCGGGCGCGTGATGTTGTCGGGGCCGGTATGGGTGAGATAGTCGAGCGTCTGGCGCGCGGCGTTCGCGCTCTCGATCCAGGAATAGGTGTGCGGGCTGGAGAGATCCTGCACGCGCATGCCGATGCGCAGCGTGCCGCCCTTCTTGGGCGCGGCGGTCTGGGCCTCAGCCGGGGTCGGCAGGCCGGCCATCGTGTAGGCCGAAACGGCGGATACGCCGAGCAGCGTTGCGATGCGCAGGAAGTCGCGCCTGTCGAGTTTGCCTTCATTCAGCTCGCGCGTTGCATCGCGCAACACTGGATGTTCAAGATCGGTCATTGGAACCCCTCCCGGTTCTCGTCGTCGCTGCCTTGAAAAATGGCGGCCTGCGACACTTGGGACGAGCAGCCTAGCATCGATCACGGGCAGGACAAGCATCCCGGTCAAGCTCGCGCTGTTGGGCCGCAACCTGAGATGCGCGCTCGATCGCCGCAGGCCGGCGCACCTGCATGGCTGGTGCGGGGCGGCGGCACGTTGACGAGGCGGCGGGTTGTACGATAACCCTATAAGCCTAAAGATTACGGGCTGCCCGGTGAAGAGCGTGAACCGCGCACGACGGGGCGGACGAACCCGGCTGGTGAGGATCCATGACCACAACAAGCGCTCCCCTGTCCCTCGCCGCGCTCAAGGCGAAGGTCGGTTCAGGGCTCCTGTCCTTCCCCGTGACGCATTTCAAGGCCGACGGCAGCTTCGACGAGGCTCCCTACCGCCGCCATGTCGCAGCGCCTCGCCCAATACGATGCCGCGGCGCTGTTCGCCGCCGGCGGAACGGGCGAGTATTTCTCGCTGACGCTGCAGGAATATCCCCAGATCGTGAAGGCCGCGGCCGAGTCGATGCCCGCCTCCATGCCGCTGATCGCGGGCGTCGGCTACGGCACCCATCCTGCCATCGCCTTCGCCACCGCCGCCGAGAAGGCCGGCGCGCACGGCATTCTCGTCCTGCCGCCCTATCTCGTCGGCGCGGAGCAGGAAGGCCTCTACCGCCACGTCAAGGCGATCTGCGACAGCGTCGGCATCGGCGTCATCGTCTACAACCGCGACAATTGCGTGCTGACCGCCGACACCGTGGCGCGGCTGGCGGATGCCTGTCCCAACCTCATCGGCTTCAAGGACGGCGTCGGCAATGTGGAACTGCTGGTCGCGGTCCGCCAGAAGCTCGGCGACAGGCTGACCTATGTGGGCGGCATGCCGACGGCCGAGGTCCATGCGCTCGCCGGCAAGGCGATGGGCATCACGACCTACTCGTCGGCGGTGTTCAACTTCATCCCCGAATTCGCGCTGGAGTTCTTCCATGCGCTGCATGCGGGCGACCAGGCCGGGCTGGACCGCATGATCCAGCACTTCTTCCTGCCCTATCTCGAAATCCGCAACCGGCGTCCGGGCTACGCGGTCGCCATCATCAAGGCGGGGCTGAAGCTCACCGGCCACCCGGCTGGGCCGGTGCGCACGCCGCTGCTCGACCTGACGCCCCAGGACGAAGCCGATCTCGCCGCGCTCCTGAAGCGGAATTTCGGCGCGCTCAGCGTCGCCGCGGAATAGTATGCTGCCTTGATCCGGTCCGGGCGGTCGCGCCCGGCGCGGCCCAGGGCTCAAGGGAAGACGAGACGCCGGAAGTGCAGACTAAAACGCACGGCGTCTTCGAAGACGAACGAAAACCAAGCTGATCCAGGGAGGATCGCCATGACAGACGACATCAAGGGCGGATTCGATCGCCGCCAGGTACTCAAGGGCTTCGCGGGCGCCGCGACGCTGACGCTCGCATCCGGGTCCGCCTTCGCCCAGGCCGCCGCCAAGGAGTCGCCCGAGCTCACCAAGCTGGTCGACCGAGGGCAAGCTGCCGCCGCTGGCGGAGCGCCTTCCGGCAAACCCGCTCGTGATCCAGACGGTCGAGAGCACCGGACGCTATGGCGGCAGCATCCGCCGCGGCCTGCGCGGTTCCGCCGACCATAACGGCATCCTGCGCATGGTCGGGCACCAGGGCCTCGTGCGCTGGAACCCCGGCTTCACCGAAGTCGGCCCCAACATCGCCGAGAAGTGGACCGTCAACGCCGACGCGACCGAATATGTGTTCACCCTGCGCAAGGGCATGAAGTGGTCGGACGGCAAGCCCTTCACGGCCGACGACGTGGTCTTCGCCATCGAGGATTGCTGCAAGAACACCGAGCTGTTCAAGTCGCTCGCCCACGCACGCTGACCATCAGCGGCAAGGTGGGCACGGCGACGAAGGTCGATGACGTCACCGTGAAGTTCACGTTCGTGAACCCCTACGGCACCTTCCTGGAGCAGATGGCGACGCCGCTGGGCCAGTATCCCACGCTCTATCGCCAAGCACTACTGCTCGCAGTTCCACCCCAAGTACAATCCGAAGGTCGCCGACCTCGTCAAGGCCGCCAACCTCTCGGATTGGGGCACGCTGTTCCGCGCCAAGTGCGGCGACATCGAGATCCCGCAGCGCTGGGGCAACCCGGAGCGTCCGACCATCGACGCCTGGATCCTCGACGAGCCCTATTCGGGCGGCGCGACGCGCGTGACGATGAAGCGGAACCCGTATTTCTGGCAGGTCGACCCCGCCGGCAACCAGCTTCCCTATATCGACCGGGTCAACTTCGTCATCTACCAGGACGGCGAATCCCTGATGCTCGACGTGGTGTCCGGCCGGCTCGACCTGCAGGACCGCCATATCGACAGCGTGCAGAACAAGCCGACGCTTGTCGCAGAGCATGCAGAAGGGCGGCTACAGGCTGTTCGACCTGGTCAACACCGACAGCCAGATGGTGCAGATCTACCTGAACATCACGCACAAGGACCCCAAGCAGCGCGAGCTCTTCGCGAACAAGGAGTTCCGGCAGGCGCTTTCGATGGGCATCGACCGCAAGGAGATCATCGACATCGTCTTCCTCGGCCAGAGCCAGCCCTGGCAGTTCGGACCCCGGCCCGAGCATCCCTGGTACAATGAGAAGGCGTCCAAGCAGTTCACCGAGCACGAGCCGGCCAAGGCGAACGCCCTGCTCGACAAGATCGGCCTGAACAAGAAGGACAGCCAGGGCTTCCGCCTGCGCCCCGACGGGCAGAAGGTGTTCATGGCCATCGACGTCATTCCCGCCAATCCCTACCAGATCGACACGCTCGAGCTGGTGAAGCGGCACTGGATGGCGATCGGCATCGACATGAAGGTCAACGTCATCGAGCGCGCGCTCTACTACACGCGCGGCGACAACAACGATCATGATGCCGCCGTATGGGGCGGACCGGGCGGGCTCGACCCGATGCTCGATCCGCGCGACTTCTTCGCCCAGCATCCGCAGGGCACGCGCTACGCCATTCCGTGGACGCTCTGGTACGCCTCCGGGCGGCAAGGACGGCCAGGAGCCGCCCGAGCATCAGAAGAAGCGCATGAAGCTGTTCGCCGAGGCGAGCGGCACGACCGACCTGAAGAAGCGCGGCGAGTTGATGAAGGAGATCTTCGACATCGCAGCCGACAACTTCGAAACGATCGGGATCTGCCTTGCGGTCAGCGCCAGCGGCGTGGCCCGCAACAACCTGAAGAACGTACCGGCCAAGATTCCGAACTCCTGGAGCTTCGGCAGCCCTGGCACGGCCGGCACCCAGCAGATGTATTTCACGAGCTGATCGGCGGGCGCCAGATGCCCTGCATCCTGCAGCGGGACCGCTTCGGCGGCCCCGCTTTCGATCCCCCTGCTGTTTCCAGTCCGGGCTGCCCCGCGTCCTCCCCGGGGCAATCCTCAAGCATGAGCGAGAAGAGCCGTGAAGATCATCGACGTCAGCGCCAAGACCTTCGTCTACAAGACCAACCAGATGAAGGACTCCGACGGGCATTCCCACCCCGGTCCCTGGCGCGACTCCAAGATGTCGCTGTTCACGATCACCTGCGACGACGGCACGCAGGGCCACACCATCGTGAGCCCGCGCGACGCCCGCAAGGAACTGCTCGACAGCTATGTGAAGCCCGTGCTGATCGGCGCCGACCCGATGCGGACCGAGCAGTTGTGGTACGCGCTCTACAAATGGCAGCGCGGCAGCGGCTTCGCGCTGGATGACCGCACGCTTTGCACCGTCGACCTCGCGCTGTGGGACCTCGTCGGCAAGATCACGAAGCAGCCGGTGTGGAAGCTGCTCGGCGGCTATCGCGAGAAGATCCTGGCCTATGGCTCGACGATGTGCGGCGACGACATCGAGAACGGGCTCGCCACGCCGGAGGATTACGGCCGCTTCGCCGACTGGCTGGTCAATGACGCGCGGCTACAAGGCCGTGAAGCTGCACACCTGGATGCCGCCGATCCCCGGCGCGCCGAACGTGAAGTCCGACTACCTCGCCTGCGCCGCCGTGCGCGAGGCGGTGGGCCCCGATATCCCGCTGATGCTCGACCCCAACCACTGGTACAGCCGCGCCGACACGCTGTGGCTCGGCCACAAGCTCGAGGAACTCGGCTTCCTGTGGATGGAAGAGCCGATGGAAGAGGCCTCGATCTCCTCCTACCAGTGGCTTTCGGGCAATCTCAACAAGCTCAACATCCTCGGCCCCGAGACGATGCTGGGCAAGCATTGGACGCGCGCCGAGTGGGTGGCGAAGAACGCCTGCGACATGGTTCGCACGGGTGTCTGGGACGTCGGCGGCATCGGCCCCTCGATGAAGGTGGCGCGCCTCGCCGAAAGCTTCGGCATGAGCTGCGAAGTCCACGGCACGGGCGCGGCCAACCTCGCCGTCGCCGCCGCGATCCAGAACACCACCTATTACGAGCGCGGCCTGCTGCACCCGCATGTCGACTACGATGCGCCGCCCGCGCACATGAAGCGGATCGACGACGAGATGGACGCGGACGGCTACGTCCATCTGCGCAACGATCCGGGCCTCGGCCAGGATATCGATTTCGAGTATATCGAGGGAAATCTGATGAAGAGCTGAGCAAACGAGGCCAACCACTCCATGAGCGCCGAGAGTTCGACGATTCTTGACACCGTCCCCGAGCCTCACGGCGCGGCTGGTCAGCCAGCTTCGCAACGAGATCGTCGGCGGCAAGCTGCCGGTGGGAGCGCAAATCCCCACCGAGGCGCAGCTCATGAAGACCTATGGCGTGAGCCGCACCGTGGTGCGCGAGGCGGTGGCCGCCCTGCGGGCCGAGGGGCTGGTGAACACGCGGCAGGGTCGCGGTGCGTTCATTGCCGCGGCGGGCTCGGCGGTGCCGTTCCAGGTGACGCCGGAGGAGGTGTCCTCCCTCAAGGACATCCTCAACATCCTGGAACTGCGCGCGACGCTCGAAATGGAAGCCTGCGGGCTTGCCGCCGAGCGCCGCACGCCTGAAAATCTCGCCCGCATCGCCGAGGCGCTGGCCGAGCTGCAGCGCCAGCTTGAAGCGGGCGGCGATTCCGTGGATGCGGATTTCGACTTCCACGTCGCCATCGCCGAGGCCTCCGGAAATCCCTATTTCCCGCGCCTGCTGCAATCCCTGGGCGCGACCCTGATCCCGCGCCGGCGCATCGAGTTCGAAACGCCCGAGTTGCGCCACGCCTATCTTGAGCGGGTGCAGGACGAGCATCGCGCCATCGAGGACGCGATCGTGAAAGGCAACGTGGCCGCCGCCCGCAAGGCGATGGAGAAGCACCTGTCCGGCTCGCGCTATCGCCTGCGGCTCCGGCTGGGCGAGGAGAGCGGGGCGGTTCCTGTAGAGCCGGGCAAGCTTCCGGAGCCGGGTAAGCCAACGGAGCCAGGCAAGCACTTGAAGCCAGGCAAGCAAATGCGGGCGAAGGCGGCCCCGATCTAGTCAGCCGGCCATATGAATTCAAGCCGCGCTGCCCACCTGCTCGGGCGGCCAGGGGCGGTCGAGATCTTCCGGCGGCACGGACGCGATCAGCGACTGCGTGTAGGGATGCCGGGGGTTGGCGAAGACGCGCTCGGTCTCGCCTTCCTCCACCACCTCGCCATGCCGCATCACGAGCACGCGCGGGCAGAGATAGCGCACGACGGCGAGGTCGTGCGAGATGAAGACGAGGCCGATGCCGCGCTCCTCGCGCAGCTTCAGCAGCAGGTTCAGGATCTGCGCCTGCACCGACACGTCGAGCCCCGAGACGATCTCGTCGGCGACCAGCAGGCGCGGCGTGACGCAGAGCGCGCGCGCGATGTTGACCCGCTGCTTCTGCCCGCCTGAGAGTTGCGAGGGATAGCGGTCGAGCAGATCGGGCGGCAGGCCCGTCTCCAGGAGCAGCGCGCGGGCGCGCGCGACCCGCTCGGCTTCGGTGGCGCGGGATGCCGACGCTTCCAGCGATTGCGTGATGAGGCGGCCGACCGGGCGGCGCGGGTTGAGCGCGGATTGCGGGTCCTGGAACACCATCTGCAGCGTGCCGAGCCTGACGCTGCGCGCGGCGGGATCGTTGACGCTGACATCCTTGCCGTCGATGGCGATGCTGCCCGTGGTCAGCGGCTCCAGCCCCATGACCAGCTTGGCGACGGTGCTCTTGCCGGACCCGGACTTCGCCGACGATGCCGACGAACTCGCCGGCGCGCACGGTGAGGTCCATGGGCTTGACGGCATCCGTGCCGGGCCGCCGGCGGCCGAGCCAGTCACGCTCGCCGGGATAGTGCTTCGACACGCGGTCCAGCGTCAGCACGACATCGCCGGGCGGCGGCGCGGCGGATTGGAGCGGTGCGGCTTCGATGACGCGGGCCGCGCCCTCGAGGCAGCCGTCGGAGCACCGCACGGAATGGCCGGGCGCGATCTCCCGCAGCGGCGGGCACGCGCGCTGGCGCAGGCGTGGTCGCCGACGGGGCAGCGCGGCGCGAAGCGGCAGCCGGGAAGCGCCGGCGAACGCGCCGATGCCGGGCATCTGGTCGGGCAGGGTGACGAGCGTCGCGCACCGATCCGCCGAGCGGCGGGTTCGCGGCCTGCAGCGCGCGCGTATAGGGATGGCGCGGGGCATGGGACACGGCCCTCGCCGGTCCGCGTTCCACGACGTCGCCGGCATAGAGCACGAGGATGTCGTCGCACACATGCGCGGCGAGGCGCAGGTCATGCGTGATGAACAGCAGCGCCGTGCCGTGATCGCGCTGCATGCTGCGGATGATCTGCACGATATGGGCCTGCGTGCTCACGTCGAGCGCCGTCGTCGGCTCGTCGGCGACGATCAGGGCGGGCTCGCTGGCGAAGGCCATGGCGATGAGCACGCGCTGGCACATGCCGCCCGAGAGCTGGAACGGATAGCGCTCCAGCAGGGCAGCCGGGATCGCGAAGCCGGACATCCGCCAGCGCCGCGATGGCCCGGGCGCGCCGCTCGCCCCTGGGCACGCCGAGCCGCTCGAGATGCTCGTCGAACTGCTGTCCGACCGTCAGCACCGGGTTCAGCGCCGTCAGCGGCTCCTGCGGGATGAAGGCGATGCGGTCGCCCAGCAACCGGCGGCGGTCCTCGTCGCCGATGGTCGACGAGGTCCTGTCCGTCGAAGGCGAGGCCGCCGCCGCTCACCGAGAAGCCGCCGGGGAGATTGCGGGCGATGACGCGGCCGAGCATGCTCTTGCCCGCGCCGGACTCGCCGACGAGGCCGAGGACGCGGCCGCGCTCCAGCGTGAACGACACGTCGCGCAGCATCTCCACGCCGCCGAAGCGAGACGCTGAGATTGCGGGCCTCGAGCACGGCCATCAGGCGCCCCCCCGCGAGGTGACCAGCCGCGCATCGAGCGCGCGCCGCAGGCCGTCGCCTGTCAGGTTGAAGGCGAGCACGGTGACGAAGATCGCCATGACGGGCGCGACGACGCCCCATGGCGACTGGTTCATGTATTGCCGGGCATCCGCGATCATCACGCCCCAGGCGGGGATGTTCGGCTCCACCGACATGCCGACGAAGGACATGATGGCCTCGACGATGACGGCGATGCCCATCTCCAGGCTGAACAGCGTGATCAACAGCGGCAGCACGGCGGGCAGCACCTCCTTCACGATGGTCTGCACGTGCGTGAAGCCCGCCAGCCGCGCGGCGGCGACATAGTCCTTGCGGCGCACGACCAGCACGTCCGAGCGGATGACGCGGCAGAAGCGCGTCCAGTCGATGAGGACGATGGCGAGGATGACCTTGTTGACGCCCGCGCCGAGGCCGACGAGCAGGATCAGCGCGAGGATGACGGGCGGAAACGCCATCCAGATATCGACGAGGCGGCTGATGGCCCAGTCGACCCACCCGCCGAAATAGCCGGCGACGAGCGCCAGAATGGTGCCGAGGATCATCGCGCCCGTCGCGGCGAGGAAGGCGACGTAGAGCGCGATCCGCGCGCCGTAGAGCAGGCGGGAGAGCACGCACCGGCCCAGCGAATCCGTGCCGAGCGGATACTCCGCCAATCCCGCCCGCGCTCCAGGCGGGCGGGACGAGCGTGTTCAGCAGGTCCTGGTCCTGCGGATCGTGCGGGGCGAGCCACGGCGCAAACAGCGCCACCAGCGTGATCGCCACGATCAGCACGATCCCGACGACGACGCGCGGGCTCGCGAGGCAGCGGCGGATGGCGGCGCGCGTGCGGGGCGTCATGCCGCGACCCTCAGCTTGGGGTTCACCGCGAGGTAGACCACGTCCACGACGGCGTTGATGCCGAGCACGAGCACGCAATAGACGAGCGCGACGGCCTGGATGACGGGCAGGTCGTGGTTGCGCACGGCGTCCACCATCAGGTTGCCGAGGCCGGGATAGGCGAAGATCATCTCCACCAGCACGGTGCCGCCGAACATGAAGCCGGCCTGCACGCCGATGAGGCTGATGGTGGGCAGCGCCGCGTTCTTCAGCGCGTGGCGCGCGATGATCGTGCGCTCGGGCACGCCGCGCAGGCGCGCCTGGGTGATGTAATCCTCCTGGATCACGTCGAGCAGCGACGAGCGCAGCACGCGCATGACCAGCGGCGCGATGCCGATGGCGAGCGCCAGCGCGGGCAGAGCGAGGTGCCGCAGCGCGCTGCCGAGGATGTCGAAGCGGCCCGTGGCGAGGCTGTCCAGCGTGAGAAACCCTGTCAGCGAGGCCGGAAGCACGAGATCGGGGCTCAGCCGCCCGATGAAGGGCATGACGGGCCAGGCCACGCCGAAGAGCAGGATGAGCAGGATCGCCCAGAGAAATTCGGGGATGGCCATCAGGCCCGACGTGCCGAGATCGAGCACCTGCTCGCCCGCCCTGCCGCGCCACGCGAACATGGCGAGCCCGCCCGCGACGCCCGCGAGGATGCCGACGATCAGCCCGGCCGCGACCAGTTCCAGCGTCGCGGGCAGGGCCTTCGAGACCAGTTCGGCGACGCCGCGCCGGAAGTAGATCGAGGTGCCGAGATCACCGGAGACGAGCTTGCCCAGCCAGATCACGTATTGCTCGGGCAATGGCCGGTCGAGCCCGAAGGACTGGCGCAGCCTGGCCATGTCTTCCGCGCTCGCGCCCGGCGGCAGCGACATGGCGATGGGGTCCGCCGGCAGCAGCCGCAGGACGATGAAGACGAGGGCCGACACGCAGAGCAGGATGGGGATTGCGAGCAGCGTGCGCCGAAACAGCAGGATGAGGGCGATGCGGCTCATCGGCCGGCGCTTTCCGGAACCAGTACGGGAGAGGTGACCGACGCCGGGACGATGCCCGGCGTCGAAGTGAGTTCAGACCTATCAAGTCCTTGCAAGACACGCGCCGGTATCGGCCCGGCGGGCAAGGCAGAGGCCTCAGGCCTTGAAGCTGTAGGTCTGCGGCAGGACGAAGCCGTTGTCGTATTTCACGACCACGACGTTGTTCTGGTAGACGAGCGTCTTCACGGTCTGCACGAGCGGGATGGTGTAGCCCTTCTCGGCGGCGTAGCGATGGGCGGCCTTGTAGCCTTCCATGCGCTTCTTTTCGTCCGTCTCGACCAGGAGCGGCTGGAATTTCGGCGCGAGGTCGTCGGTCTTGAAGGCCGAGAAGATCGACTTCGGATCGAGCAGGTAGCCGCCGTACATCTCCGGGTCGCCGGCCGCGTTGCCCCACGAGAAGAGCGTCGCTTCCGGCAGCGTTCCGGCGCGCAGGCGCTCCTGATAGGTGGAGAGCTCCACCGTCTCGAGTTCGGCTTCGATGCCGACCTTCTTCCACATCTGCACGATGGCGCGCGCGACGTCGAAATCGCCGGGGAACGCGCCGTTGGGCGACGAGAACTTGATCTTCAGCGGGTTCGCCGGGCTGAAGCCCACTTCCTTCAGCAGCGCGGTCGCCTTCTCCTCCGAGAACGGGAAGTTGAAGTCCTCGGGATAGCCCGGCGTGTTGTGCGCGGCGGGCACGGAGATCGGCTTGGCCGCGCCATTGTAGAAGGCCTTCGAGATCGCCTCCTTGTTGATGGCGTGGTGCGCGGCGAGGCGCACCCGGTCATCGGCGAAGCCGCCGTTCTTCGTGATCTGCAGCAGCATGATGTCGGAGATGGCGTCGATGCTGGAGCTGAAGCCCGGGATCGTCGCGAGGCGGGCGGCCTCGCGGATCGGCACGTCCACGGCCATGTCGACGCGCTTGGATTCGATGGCGGCGACGCGGGCGGTGGGGTCGCGGACGAGTTCGATGGTCACGCGCGGGATGGCCGGCTTGCCGCCCCAATAAGCGTCATGCGCCTCCAGCACGATGCGCGCGCCCTGCTGGTACTCGACCAGCTTGTAGGGGCCCGAGCCGATCGGCTTCTTCTGGAATTCGTCGAGGCCCACCTTCTCGATATAGGCCTTCGGCACGACGTAGCTGGTGAGGAAGTACATCCACGCCACGGCGGAGGGCATCGGCTCGGTGAAGTGCATCACGACGCGGGTCGGCGAGACGATCTCGATGTCCTTGACGCGGCGCCAGATGAAGGCGGTGTCGAGCTTGCGGCCGCCCTCGGGCACCGGCAGGCGCGGACGGTCGAAGAACGAGAACTTGAAGTCCTCGGCGGTCATCTTGGAGCCGTCGTGGAACACGACGTCGGAGCGCAGGTCGAGGCCGAGGGCGAGGCCCTTGTCGTCGACATAGCCCCACTTGGTGACGAGCGCGGGCTTGGGCGTGATGTCGGGGTTCTGCGTGATCGGCTGGTCGAAGACCATCTTGTAGAGCGACTGCACGGCTGCGAGCGAACGCGCGTTCGGATCCCAGGTCGGCACGTCGGCCGGGAAGGCCATGGTGAGCTGGCCCTTCGCGGCAGCCTGCGCGAGCACCTCGTCGGAGATGCCGAAGGCGGCGAGAGCGCCCGCGGCTGCCCCGAGCTTCAAGAGTGAGCGGCGGTCTAGATCGTGTGTCATGGTTCCCCTCCGGCGATGAATGGGCGGCTTAGCCGCGTCAGGCACGTTGCAGTGATGGTCAGGCTAATCCGAGGCGGACGACCGTCTCCCCGAGGCGCGCGCCCGTCTCGTCGGCCAGCGCGGCGACCCGCAATTCCGCGAGCATCTTGGCGGGCTGGGGCCGTTCGGCCACCTTGTCGAGCATGGAGACGATGCGGGTGTAGTTGGCCTTGCCGCGCTCATGCGTGTCGCCGTAGCCCTTCACGAGGTTGCGGCATTCGACGAGTTCGAGAGCGAGCGCGTAATCCCTGGCGGCGATGGCCTCGACGAGCTTGAGCCAGCCGTCGAGGTGCGCCTGCTCGGCCGCGTAGCGGAGCGACTTGCGCCGCCACGGCTTGAGGCTGGCGACGGCATAGAGCTGAAGGAAGCCCGTGATGGACGTGGTCTTCACCACGCGCCCATGGCTGGTGAGCCGCTCGACGATGCTGCGCAGCGGGCCGGGGCGGAGCAGCATCCTGCCGAGCCCGGCGGGCACGGTTTCGGCGATCTCCTGGAGGCGGGGATGAAGGTATTCGGCGATCTCGAGGATCTGCCCGTCCTTCAGCTTCACCTCCTCGGCGACGCGCTCGAAGCGGGTCGCGCGGATCTTCAGTTCGGCGACGCGGATCGTGTCCTCGAAGGCCATGCCAAGCGCCAGGTGCCGCGCGGCTTCGGAGGTGAGCCGCCACGTGCCGTCGCCGTGCTTGCGGTCGGCCTCCGCGATCGGGGTGAGGCGCTGCACATAGTGCCGGGCGTAGTCGTCGTCCTGGTAGTCGACGAGCCGCTCGACGCCGGCGCGCACGATGGACATGGCCTCCGCCGGCAGCGCGGCTTCGGCCTGCTGGATCGCGTTGGGAGCGGCCGGCGCGGGCGCCTCATGCCCGCAGGCGTGATCTCGGTCGGCTTCAGCCGGCCGGACGCGCGGGGCAGGGGCAATGGCGTATCCGGCGCGCGGCCGCTCGCGACATCGAACCCCTCCGAGAAGGCGCGCTTCGACGCCGCGACCCCGACGCCCGCACGCTCGATGGTCGCCTCGAAATCCTCGCGCGAGAAGGGCAGCACGTTGGCGCTGGCCAGCGCTCCGAACATCACCGCGCTGATGACGCTGCCCGTGCGATCCGCGATCGCGGCCATGTCGCAGGCGACGAAGCGCTGCGCCGCCGTGCGGCAGGCATCGCGCAGCGCGGGGTCCTCGACGCGGCCATCGGCCATCGCGACCTTCTCGGCGATGGCGTAGACGCGGTTGGTCGAGGCGATCAGCGTGGTCCGGTCAGGCGTGACGATGCCGCGCTGGACGGCGCGCCCGGCCTCCATCAGTTCGGACGCGATGACGACGTCGACGTCGCCCGGCACCGGCATCAGCGCGAGGACAGGCAAGCGCCCGGCGGCTTCCGCAGCCGCCTTCGGGAACAGCTCGAGATAATAGATCGTCGCGCCGGTGCGCTGGGCGACGCCCGGCACCGAGGTCGACTGCGCGATGTAGCCGCCATGCTCGGCGAGATCGACGATCCAGTCCGCCAGCACGCCGCCGCCCTCGCCGCCCATGGCGAGCACCGCGATCCTGATCGCGCGCGGCGCTTCGGCCGGGGTCTTGAGCAGCGCGCTCATCGGGGCGCCCGTGCGGTCACGGCTTGCTTCGTGTTCACGCCAGGGCCGCCTTTGCGTCGATGCGGCGCTGGAACCAGCCGAGCACGGCCTTGCGGATGCGGTCCTTGCGGATGTCCCACGGCGTCGGATTGTTGATGATCGAGGCCTTGTAGAAGGACGGGCAAAGCACCGCGGCGTGGCTGACCTCGCCGCACAGTCCGCAGCCGACGCAACTGTCGATGACCTTCGTCACCGGGTCCTTGCGCAGCGGATCGGGGTTCGGCGCGATCGTCAGCGAGGGGCAGCCGGAGAGGCGGATGCAGGAATGGTCGCCGGTGCAGGTGTCGGCGTCGACGCCGAACCGCTCGCGGACCACGCGCTTGCCGTCCTTGATCGCCTTGTTGACGATGGGCTTCACGCGCCGCTGCTTGTTCAGCATGCATTCCGACTGCGCGACGATGATCTTGGGACCCTTCTCTGGCGTGGTCAGCGCCTCGCGCAGGGTCGCCGTCATCTTCTTCAGGTCGTAGGTGTGGGTGAGCGTGCGCGCCCAGTTCACGCCGATGCCGCGCACCGCCGTCTCGATGCTGTTCTGCGTGGCGCGGATCGGGTTGGGGTTGTGCGAGGACAGGATGTCCTGCCCGCCCGTCGCGGCCGAATAGCCGTTGTCGACGATGAGGAATGACGTTGTCGCTCTTGTTGAACACGGCGTTGCCGATGCTCGACACGAGGCCGTTATGCCAGAAGCCGCCATCGCCCATGACCGAGATCACGCGCTTGTCGGACGGCGTGTTGAAGGCGGCAGCGCCCGCGCCGCCGAGGCCGTAGCCCATCGTCGTCGCGCCGATGTTGAAGGGCGGCAGGATCGAGAACAGGTGGCAGCCGATGTCGCAGCTCACATGGTGCGGGCCGAGTTCGCGCTCCACCAGCTTCATGGCCGTGAAGATCGGCCGCTCCGGGCAACCCGTGCAGAACGAAGGCGGGCGGCCGTGGACCTTGCCGTCGAGCGACGCCATGGCGGCCTTGCGGCGGTTGTCGCCCTCGGGCGGGGCGGAGCCGGTGGCGAAAGCCGGGCTCGTAGAGCGTGATGAACTTGCCGAAGCCGTCCTTCATCACCCCGCCGGTATACTCGCCGGCCATCGGCAGCATGTCCTTGCCGTGGATCTTGGTCTGGAGGTCGGCGCGGCGCAGGATGGTGTTGACCGCCTGCTCGATGAATTCGGGCTGCCCCTCCTCGACGATCAGCACCGCGCGCTTGCCGGCGCAGAAGCGGATGAATTCGTCGTCGACGAGCGGATAGGTGACGTTGAGCACGTAGAGCGGCACGCGCGAATTGCCGAAGGCGTCGGCGAGGCCGTTCAGCTCCAGCGCGCGCAGCGCCGTGTTGTACATGCCGCCCTGCATGACGATGCCGATGTCGGAGAGGTCTCCGTCGGTCATCTCGTTGAGCTTGTTGTCCTGGATGAACTTCACGGCGGCGGGCCAGCGCTTGTCGATCTTCTCCTTCTCGTGGAGATAGCTCGCGGGCGGCAGCACGATGCGGTTCACGTCGCGGACGGGATTTTCCATCGCGTCGCGCAGCGTGAAGCTGGGGCGGACATTGTCGCGGGTCTTGAAGTGCCCGTAGACGTGGCAGGCGCGGATGCGGACCTGGAGCATCACGGGCGTGTTCGACGCCTCCGACAGCTCGAAGCCCTTCTCGACCATGTCGACGATCGTGGGCAGGTTCGGCTTGGGATCGAGCAGCCAGATCTGCGACTTCATCGCGAAGGGGTGGCTGCGCTCCTGCATGATGGAGGAGCCCTCGCCGTAATCCTCGCCGACGATGATCATCGCCCCGCCCTTCACGCCGCCCGAGGCGAGGTTGGCGAGCGCGTCGGACGCGACATTGGTGCCGACGGTGGACTTGAACGTGACCGCGCCGCGCAGGGGATAGTGCACCGAGGCCGCCAGCATCGCGGCGGCCGTGGCCTCGCTGGCGCTGGATTCGAAGTGGACGCCGAGGTCCTCGAGGATCTCGTTGGCGTCGGCGAGCACGTCCATCAGATGCGAGATCGGCGCGCCCTGGTAGCCGCCGACATAGGACACGCCGGCCTGCAGGAGGGCCTTGGTGATGGCGAGGATGCCTTCGCCGTGGAACTCGTCGCCATCGCCGAGATAGAGGGTCTTCACCTCTTCCTTGAATGAGCGTTCGGCCATTGTCTGCACTCGATTTGGACGCCGCATCGGGGCGGGTCCGGGGGGATGTCAGGCGGCGCCGTTACCCGCGCCGCCTCGACTGTTGCAGGCTCATGCAAGTCTCAGTCCGTGTCATCTTCATGGACAAGCGCGAGAACGCGGAGCGGGCTGCCGGAGCCCTTCTCGATCTTCAGCGGAGCCGCGATGATGACCGCGCCGGTCGCCGGCAGCTTGTCGAGATTGCACAGGCTCGCGAGGCCGAACTTGTTCGATCCGTGCATCAGCGCATGCGCGGGGAAGGGCGGCTCGAACGAGAAGGCCTGCCCGGCATCCGTGCCGACCGCCTCGACGCCCCATCCGTTCACGTCGCGCTCTTCCACCAGGAAGCGCACCGCATCGGCGTTCGGGCCGGGAACGTGCGGGCCGTCCTCCTTCATGTTGAGGAACTTGGCGGGATCGTCGCGCTTCGACCAGTCGGTGCGCATCAGCACCCACGAGCCCTTGGGGATCTCGCCGTGCTCCTTCTCCCAGGCCTTGATGTGCTTGGGCGTGAGCAGGAAGCGCTCATCCTTGGCGGCCTCCTTCGAGCAGTCGATCACGACCGCCGGGGCCACGAAGCGCTGCACGTCGACGGTATCGGTCGCGCCGTCGCTGTAATCCTTGCCGGTGACCCAGTGGATCGGCGCGTCGAAATGCGTGCCGGTGTGCTCGCCGCAGGCGATGTTGTTCCAGTACCAGGCCGGGCCCTTGTCGTCGTAGCGCGAGATCTCGGAGATCTCGAAGGGCTTGGTCGGCGCAAACGGCGGCGGAAGCTGGATCACCGGCGTCGATGGACGCAGCGTCTGCGTCAGGTCGATGATCTTGATCTTCTGCTTGGCGATGGACTTCGCCAGTTTCATCAGGACGTCGCTCATACTCCACCCCTTCCCTTGAGTGAAATCGATGTCCGTCCGCGCTCAGAGCACGCGTCCGGGATTGAGAATGCCTTCCGGGTCCAGCGCCTGCTTCACCGTCGCCATCAGGGCGAGTTCGGGCGGCGTGCGCGTCATCGAGAGATAGGGCCGCTTCATGCGGCCGATGCCGTGCTCGGCCGAAACCGACCCGCCCAGCGAGGCGGTGAGATCGTAGACGACATGCTCGATCGCCAGCTTGATTTCCTTCGAGTACTTGCGGCGGCATCACGTTGACGTGCAGGTTGGAGTCGGCGATGTGGCCGAACACCACCCAGACGATGCCCTCGCCCAGCTTCGGCATGTCGCGCCGCAGGGACGCCACGGCCTCGGGCATGCGGTTCAGCGGGATCGACACGTCGAAGCCGACCGCCTGGGGCAGGAACTTGCCGTATTCGTAGACGCTCTCGCGCAGGGCCCAGAGCTTGTCGCGCTCGGCGCGGGACTTGGCGATGACAGCGTCCTTGACCAGGCCCTTCTCGTACATCTCGGCGAGGAAATTCTCGAAGACCTCGACGCCCGCCTCGCCGGTCGGGGCCTCGACGAGGAGATAGAGGTCATGTCCGCGCTCGATGGGGGCCGGCACGCCGATCGTGGTCGTGGCGATGCCGTAGAACTCGCTCCACATCGCCTCGAAGACGAGCAGCCCGCCGGGCAACGCCTTCTCGGCGGCGCGCAGCACGGCGATGGCGTCCGCGGCGCCCTCGACGGCCAGCACGGCGGTCTGGATGTTCTGCGGGCGGGCATGCAGGCCGAGCACGACGCGGGTGATCACGCCCAGCGTCCCCTCCGAGCCGATGAACATCTGCGTCCAGTCGTAGCCCGCATTGTTCTTCATCATCTTGTTCAGCGAGCGGATGACGCGCCCGTCGGCCAGCACCACTTCGAGCCCGAGCACGTTCTTGCGCGCCATGCCGTAGCGCAGCACCTGGTTGCCGCCGGCATTGGTCGCGACATTGCCGCCGATGGAGCAGGAGCCGCGCGCGCCCAGGTCGATGCCGCACATCAGGCCGGCCTCCTCGGCCGCCTGCTGGATCAGGTAGAGCGGCGTTCCCGACGAGCGCGGTGAGCGTGTTCGAGGCGGTGTCGACCTCCTCGATGCCGACCATGCGCTCCAGCGACAGGGCCACCTCGCCCTCGCCCGGATGCGCGCCGCCGGCCAGCCCGGTCATGCCGCCCTGCGTGACGACCGGCTGCTTGTGCCGGTGGCAGATCTCCAGCGCCTTCGAGACGTCCTCGGTGGTGCGGGGCAGGACGAGCGCGATCGGCCGCTGCGGCGGAAGTCCGACCTGGTCGGCCCAGTTGCGCTCGGGAATGGCGTTGCCGGTCCTGCACGAGATCGGGGCCGAGCGTGGCCAGCAGATCCTGCACGGCGGCGTTCATGGTGTCGTTGGTGGCAGCAGCGCTCATGAGGGGTCACTCACTTTGGTGTCGGCGCGAATTGGCCTTGCCTCGAAGCGGCAGGTGGGCGCGCCGGTCGCGGCGCACTGGATTTCGGCGGCGTTGACCGGGCGCATCGAAGACCATGCCGGAGACGGCCCGACCATGCCGACAATGGCATGGCAGACGGGCGTGGGGGAGGGGCCGAATCCCGCGGCGAACGGGCTGTTGCGGACTTCGAGCCGGATGACCTCAGGCGCGATCTCGAAATGCCAGATGCCCCAGCCGAGCTGCGGGGCCGTGGCGGCGACGAGATGCGCGAGCGATGCGCCCTCGCCGCCATGGCGGCGATAGGCGCGCGCGCTGTCCGAACCCTGCTCGAAGATCGAGTCCTCGAGCGCGTTCAGCGCGGCGACCCGCGCCTCGTCCGGCAGGTTGCGGAAGATGCCCATCAGCGCCTCGGGGCGGATGAGCATGTAGCGGCGGGTCTCGTCGAGGATCTCGCCGGCATGGCTGTCCCAGGCGAGGCGGTCCTTGAACGGCGGGACGGGCTTGGACGCGGCTGCGCTCATGGGTGCGCCGCTCCGTTCGGCCGGGCCGGCGGTGGCGCGCCCTCGCCATAGCCGAGCGGCTCGGGCTTGCCTTGCCCGGACTTGGCTGGCCCGGAGCTGGCAGGCTTCGGCCGTGACCTGCGGGGCGGGAGCCACCGGCGAGCGGGCCGCGAAGCCTGTCGTAGCCTGCGCGAAGCCCTTCCCGATGACGTCCATGTCGTTGGCCGTCACGACCATGCGGTAGCCCTTCTCGCGCTTGGCGCGCGCGCCGTCGAGCGATCCCGGTGAAGGTGCCGCAGAGCGTGTATTCGGCGCGGCAGGCCGCGTGGACGGCGGCGCAGGCAACCTCGTGCCGCGCGTCGAAATTCGGGAAGGTGCCGAGCGACAGCGCGAGGTCGCCCGTGCCGATGAAGACCATGTCGACGCCTTCGACCGCGGCGATCTCGCGGGCGTTCTTCACGCCGCGCTCGGTCTCGATCATGACGATGGTCACGATGCCGCGCTCGCAGGCCTCGACGTAGTCGACGAAGTCCCCGAGGGGCCGGATGCCGCCGCCGGAGCGCGCGCCGTGCGGCGGATAGCGGGACGCCTCCACGGCCTTGCGCGCCTGCTTGGCGGTCTCGACCAGCGGCACGATCACGCCTTCGGCGCCGGCATCGAGCGCCTGCCCGATCGCCATCGGCGTGTTCTCGGAGACGCGCACGAGGACGGGGATGTCCGAGGGCACGATGCCGATGGCCTGCTCCATCGACTGGCGCTCCCACAGCCCGTGCTGCGCGTCGAGAACGACGGCGTCGGGGCGCGAGCGCACCGCGATTTCGCACAGGGCGACGCTGCCGAGCGAGAGCCAGATGACGCCCAGCGTCTCGCCCTTGTCGAGGCGGTATCGCAGGGTGGGGCGGCGGGGATCGAACATGTGTGTCTCCTCAGCCCGCGCTCAGATACCGGCCGTCGCCGTAGAGCAGCGGCTTCACGTCCCGGCGGCCGAGATGCACGTCCGTGACGCGGCCGATGACGATGTGGTGCGAGCCGTAGTCCATTACCTGCGCCACGATGCACTCGAAGCTGACGCGCGCCCCGGCCAGCAGCGGCACGTCGTGCTCGCTGCGCGCTCCACTGGCCGTAGACGAAGCGCCCGGTGCCCTTGACGGCCTTCTGCCCGCCGAAGGCCTGCGCGATGTCGATCTGGTCCTCGCCCAGCACGTTGAGGCTGAACTCGGCGTCGAGCTTCAACGCCGGCGCGATGCTCGCGCTGCGGTTGACGCAGACGATCAGCGAGGGCGGTTCGGCGCTGAGCGAGCAGACGGCGGTGGCGGTGAGCCCGGAGACGGTGCCTTCGTGCCCCTGGATCGACGACGACGGTCACCGCGCCCGCGAGCGCCCGCATGCCCTGCTTGAAGGGGGTCGCTCCTGCGGCACGAGGGGGTGCGGTCTTGAGCATGGCGCGTCAGTTCACCCTCAGCCCGGCCTGCTTCATCAGCGGCAGCACGCGGTCGCAGAAGAAGGGCAGCTCGTAGGTGTAGTTGACGAAGGTCAGCGCCGCGCCGGCATAGCCCTCGTCGGCGATGCGGACCATGTCGGCGACGATCTTCTCGGGCGTTCCGACGAGGGGATAGCTGCCCGCGCCGCCCGCGAAACGCTGGCGGTAGCGGTCGTAGCTGTCCTTGTCGTGGGAGTTGGAGAACTCCTTCTTGCCGGCCATGTGGGCATCGACGGCGGCGTGGTCGGCCTCGGTCACGGCGTATCTGAGGTAGTAGTCCTCGGCCTCCTGCTGCGTCTCGCGGCAGACGACGTGGCACACCGTGTAGATGCCGACCTCGCGGTGCACCTTCTGGGCGCGCTCCCTGATGTCGGCGATGTGGCGGCGTCCGTCCTCGATGTCGGTGAAGGTGGAGAACAGGAAGTCGCAGTTCTTCGCCGCGAAGTCGCGCCCGGGCGCGCCGAAGGCGGCGTTCATGGTCACGGGGCGCGGCACCTGCAGGCTCGCCGGGCGGCTGACCACGCCCTTGAGATCGTAGTACTCGCCCTTGAAGTCGAACGGCTCGTTCGAGGAGTAGGCACGCTCGATGATCTCGACCCACTCGGCCGCCTGGACGTAGCCCTTCTCGCCGAGCGAGACGCCGAACATCGCGAATTCCTGCGGGTTCCAGCCGCAGACGATGTTGAGCCCGGCGCGGCCCTTGCTGATGTGGTCGACCGTCGCCAGCGCCTTGGCGGCGTAGAGCGGATGCACGATGGGCACGTGCACGGTCATGAACAGGCCGATCTGCTCGGTGACGGCGGCGAGGCCGGCGGCCCAGGTGAAGGTCTCGAACGACCATTCCCGCACGCGGTTCTTGCCGCCGAAGCCCTTCCAGCGGGCGATGGGCAGGAAGAACTCGAGCCCGGCGCGGTCGGCGATGCCGACGGCGTTCAGGTTGTCGTCCCAGCGCGCGCGCCAGCGCTCCGCGACGTCGGTGATGGCGAGGCCGCCATCGGCGTTGGCGGAGAACACGCCGAGCTTGAAACGGTTGGGACCCTTGAGCGGGTGAGGCTTTACGATCATCGGACGGATTCCCGGGCCGAACTGGAGATGAGATCTTCGTGCTCGCGTTCGAGTTCGGCCTTCCTCACGCTGAAGAAGGCCTGTTCGGCGGAAGCCATGAAGGACGCCATGCGCTCCGACGCCACGATCGGGTCGCGGCGCATGAAGGCATCGTACAGCCCTTCGAGCCCGTCCGCGACGACCTTTCGCGTCACGGGATCGGTGAGGGTGCCGAGCCGCACGGTCTGCACGTGGTCGACGAAGCGCGCGATGGTGTTGGCGAGCCGCCCGTTGCGGACGGCCCCGAGCCAGGCCGCGCGGAAGCGGGAATTGGACAGGATGAGCTGGTCCACGTCGTCGTCGCGGACGGCCTGGCGCGCCTCCTGGATGGCGGTGGTCAGTTCGCGGCGCGTCGGCGTCGTCGAGATCGCGCGCGGCGTTGGCGGCGGCGCGCGGCTCGAGCAGGCGGCGGACCTCGAAGATCTCCCTGATGTCGTCGAGCGACAGGCGCGGCACCGTGAAGCCGCGCGTGGTGCCGACGAGGTAGCCCTCGTTGGCGAGCCGCAGCAGGGCCTCGCGCACCGGCATGCGGGACGTGCCGTAGGCGATGGCGATCTCGGTGTCGACCAGGCGGTCGTCGGGGCCGATTTCGCAGCGCTGCAAGCGCCCGCGGAGATCGCCGTAGATGCGCTCGCTCAGGCTGTCCGGCTTGGTCAGCCGGGTCAGGTTGTCGCCGTTCACTGAGGGCTTGCGGGCCATGGCCATCCGAACTTGATCGGCAGATCGGATACCGTATACAGTTCGGACACGACGCGTCAACGCCGCGCAGCCGGGGCGTACGGAACGGGTCGCTGGAGCGAGTGCACCCATGCCCGCCAATGCCGCCAGCCTCGCCCCCGATCCGCGCACGATGGAGGCCATCTCGGGCATCCTCGCCTTCGACACGGTCAGCCGGAACTCGAACCTCGGCTGCATCGACTGGGCCCGCGCCCATCTCGAGGCGCATGGCGCGACGACGCGGATGGACTGGAACGCCGACCGCACCAAGGCGAACATGCTCGCCACCTTCGGCGAGGGGCCGGGCGGCCTCGTCCTCTCCGGCCATGTCGACGTCGTGCCGGTCGATGGCCAGCCCTGGACGGTGGATCCCTTCGCCGCCGACGGTGAAGGACGGCAAGGTCTACGGCCGCGGCGCGTGCGACATGAAGGGCTTCGACGCCGTCGTGCTCGGCCACGCCCCCGATTACGCCGCGGCGGCGGCGAAGGGCGGCGAGCCGATCCACGTCGCCTTCACCTATGACGAGGAGCTCGGCTGCCTCGGCATCCCCAGGCTGATCGAGGCGCTGGGCCGCTGGGGCGTGAAGCCCGGCGGCGCCATCATCGGCGAGCCCACCAACATGCGGCTCGTCAGCGCCCACAAGGGCGGGCGTGTCTATCGCTGCAAGGTCACCGGCAAGGCCGCGCATTCCTCGCTGACGCATACGGCCGTGAACGCCATCGAATTCGCGGCGCGCGTGATCGCCCGCATCCAGGAGATCGGCGACCGCGAGCGCGAGACCGGCCTGCGCGCCGCGGGCTTCGACGTGCCGTTCACGACCATCTCGACCAATCTGATGAACGGCGGCAACGGGCCGAACATCGTGCCCGCGCAGGCGGAATTCCTGTTCGACTACCGCTACATTCCGGGCTTCGATCCGGCCTCGATCATCGCCGAGCTGGAGCGCTTCGCCGCCGAGGAGCTCGTGCCGCGCATGAAGGCCATCGCGCCCGAGGCCGGCATCGAGTTCCCGCTCGTCAACATGATCCCGGCGCTGGATGCCCAGCCCGGCGACGCGGTGTTCCGCATGGCGCTGGATCTCTGCCCGGACAAGACCGTCGAGAAGGTCGCCTACGGCACCGAGGCGTCGTTCTTCCAGGATTACGGCGTGCCCAGCATCGTCTGCGGCCCCGGCTCGATCGAGCAGGCGCACAAGGCCGACGAGTTCGTCACGCTGGAGCAGCTTGCCCTCTGCGACCGGTTCATGGACGGCGTGGTCGCCCGCATGGCTGCCGGCGGATTGGCGTCCGCCCGCTAGGCGACGCGTTCCTCGCGCACTTCATAGTGCTGCGACTGTGCATCGAAGCGCTTCAGCACGGCGCGGGCGGCGGGCGGAACGTAAGCCGTCTCGTGGTCCTGGCCCGCGAAGGCCTTCACGGCCTGCAGCGACGCGAACCGCATGATGGTGACGAACTCGACCTCGTTCGTCGAGCTGACGCCGCAGCAGCTCGATCTTCTCGAAGCCGCCCACCTGCTTGGCCAGGATACCAGGAAAGATCTCGTTCCTGAGCAGGTCTTCGTAGGCGTCGGCGTTCTCAAGGGTCGTCCAGCCATGCCAGATCCGCGCGATCATGGTCGTCTCCCACTTCAGCCTCGGTTAGCGCACTGATCATAAGGCAACCATCCAGTCGCGCGATGGTGGCGAAAATCCGGTGGAGGCGCCACTGTTTGACAGACGGGCCCCGGCGGTGATTACCGTCGATGCGGAGGACGAGCATGTCGGCGAGTCGCAACCGGGCTTCTGCGCGGAATATCAAGGGCGAGCAATCAGTGCCTGAGGGCACGGCGGCGCTCGACCTGGAGACCCGCGTCCATGCGGACCACCACCAGTCGGTGCGCCTCTGGCTGCGGCTGCTGTCGTGCACCAACATCATCGCGGCCGAGCTGCGGCGGCGGCTGCGCGAGGAGTTCGACTGTACGCTTTCGCGCTTCGACCTGATGGCCCAGCTCGAGCGCGCGCCCGATGGGCTCAGCATGTCCGAGATTTCCAAGCGCATGATGGTGACGAACGCCGCCATCACGGGGCTCACCGAGCGCCTCGTGCAGGACGGTCATGTCGAGCGGGCCGGCGACGCCGCGGACCGCCGCGCCGTGCGAATCCGCCTCACCGAGGACGGGCGCATCTATTTCCTGGCGATGGCGCGCCAGCACGAGCGCTGGGTCGTGGAGCTGTTCTCCGGCCTCACCGATGGCCAGAAGGCGCAGCTCCGCGAGCTGACCGGCGACCTGAAGACGCATCTGCGGCGCTAGGCGCGCAGCACCTGTCCCGGCTCTAGGCGCGGCCCGATCTGGTGCCTCAGTCGGGCACCACGGCCGTCGCCTGGATCTCCACCAGCGCTTCGTCCTCGATGAGGCCCGCCACCTGCACCGCGGCCATCGCCGGATAATGGCGGCCGATGGTCTCGATATAGGCGCGGCCGATCTCGCGGCGCCTGGCGATGTAGTCCTTCTTGTCGATCAGGTACCACGTCATGCTGACGATGTGCTCGGGGCCGGCGCCGCCCTCGCGCAGCACGTCGACGATGTTCATCAGCGTCTGCCGGGTCTGGCCGACGAGGTCGTGGTGCTCGAACACGCACTGGCCGTTCCAGCCCACCTGTCCGCCCACGAAGATGCTGCGGCCGCGCGCGGCGACGCCGTTGGCATAGCCGATGGGCTTGGCCCAGCCCGGCGGCAGCAGGATGGTGTTGCCCGCAGTGACGCCGGCATCGTTTGCCGGCCGCATGGTCTCGCCCTTCATCGGGGTCCCCCGTCCTTCAAGACTTCGCGCGCTATGATGAGCTTCTGCACTTCGGTGGCGCCTTCGTAGATCCGCAGCGCGCGGATCTCGCGGTAGAGCCGCTCGACGATCTCGCCGGATTGCACGCCCCGCCCGCCGAACATCTGCACGGCGCGATCGATGACGGACTGCGCGCTTTCGGTCGCGGTCATCTTCGCCATCGCCGCCTCGCGCGTCGTGGGCAGGCGCTGCACGTCGCGTCGCCACGCCGCGCGGTAGGTGAGGAGCGCGGCGGCGTCCACTGCCGTCGCCATGTCGCCGAGCGCGGCCTGCGTGAGCTGGAGGTCGGCCAGGGTCGCGCCGAACATGCGGCGCTGCCGGGCGTAGGCGACGGCTTCGTCGAGCGCGCGGCGCGCGAAGCCCAGCGCGGCGGCGGCGACGGAAGCGCGGAAGATGTCCAGCGTGCGCATCGCGACCTTGAAGCCCTCGCCGGGCGCGCCGATCAGCCGGTCCGCCGGAATGCGGCAGTTCGTGAAGCGGATGCGCGCCAGCGGGTGCGGCGCGATCACGTCGATGCGCTCGACGATCTCGAAGCCGGGATCGTCGGCAAACACCACGAAGCCGGAAATGCCGCGCGTGCCGGGCGCCTCACCCGTGCGGGCGAAGACGCAGTAGACGTCGGCGATGCCGCCGTTCGAGATCCAGGTCTTCTCGCCGTCCAGCACGAAGCTGTCGCCGTCGCGCCGGGCGGCGCAGCTCATGGCCGCGACGTCCGATCCGGCGTCGGGCTCCGAGAGCGCGAAGGCCGCGATCATCACGCCCTCGGCGACGGCCGGCAGCACGCGCCGCTGCATCGCCGGCGTGCCGGCAAGCGTGATCGCGCCGGTGCCGAGGCCCTGCATGGCGAAGGCGAAATCGGCGAGGCCGTCGGCATAGGCGAGGCGCTCGCGGGCGATGCAGAGCAGGCGGGAATCGAGTTCGTCGCGCGCGCCGCCGAACGCCGCGGGAACGCAGGGGTCGAGGAGCCCGGCCTCGCCCAGCGTCGTGACCAGCGCCTTGCAGGCGGCGTCGGTGTCGGAGTGGTCGACGCCGTCGAGCCCGCCATCCGCGATCCAGCCATCCAGCCGTTCCGCGAAGACGCGATGCTCCGGGCCGAAGAACGGCCAGTCGAGATGGGCGAGGCTGGGCCGGATGGCCGAGGGCTTCTGCACGTCAGTCCCCCTCGAACACCGGCTTCGCCTTCGCGGCGAACGCGTCGAAGGCGCGGCGGAAGTCCTTGGTGACCATGCAGATCGCCTGGGCCTGCGCCTCGGACTCGACCATCTCCTCGATGCCCATGGCCCATTCCTGGTTCATCATGGTCTTGGTGACGCCATGCGCGAAATACGGCCCGTCGGCGAGCGAGCGGGCCATCGCCTGCGCCTTCGCCAGCACTTCGCCTGGCGCATGCAGGCCGTTGAAGAAGCCCCAGGCCTGGCCCTCCTCCGCCGTCATGGCGCGGCCGGTGAACAGCAGTTCGGCGGCGCGGCCCTGGCCGATGACGCGCGGCAGCAGCCCGCACGCGCCCATGTCCGCGCCGGCGAGCCCGACGCGCGTGAACAGGAAGGCCGTGCGCGCCTGCGGCGTCGCGTAGCGCAGGTCGGATGCCAGCGCGAGCATCGCGCCGGCGCCGGCGCAGATGCCGTCGATGGCGCAGATGATCGGCTGCGGCGTCTTGCGCATGGCCTTGATGACGTCGCCCGTCATGCGCGTGAAGGCGAGCAGGTCGGGCATCGGCATGCGCGTCAGCGGCTCGATGATTTCGAACACGTCGCCGCCCGAGCAGAAATTCCCGCCCGCGCCCGTCAGCACGATGGCGCGCACGTCGCTCGCGTAGACGAGGTCGCGGAAGAGGTCCCGCAGCTCCGCATAGGATTCGAAGGTGAGCGGGTTCTTCTTGTCGGGCCGGTTGAGCGTCAGCGTGGCCACCCGGCCGTCCGCATCCGTGCTCCAGTCGAAGTGCCGGGCCTTGTAGCCCGCGAAGGGGCGGAGCGTGTCGCGCATCGATTCCATGGCTGCTACCCCGTCATCACTTCCCCGCCGTCGACGGCGATGGCCTGTCCGTTGATCGATCCCGCGCCGGGGCCGCAGAGCCAGAGCACCGCGTCGGCCACCTCCTGCGGGGTCACGAGGCGGCCCTGCGGATTGGACTTCGCGAGCGCGGCGCGCGCGTCGTCGGCGGTCCGGCCGGTCTTGGCCACGATGGTGTCGACCGCGCCCGACAGCAGCGGCGTGTCGGTGAAGCCCGGGCAGACCGCGTTCACGGTGACGCCGCTCCTGGCGTATTCGACGGCGAGCGCGCGGGTGAGGCCGATGACGCCATGCTTGGCCGCGACGTAGGCCGCGACATAGGGATAGCCGGTGAGCCCGGCGCGTGCTCGCAATGCTGATCACGCGTCCGGACTTCCGCGCCGCCATGCCGGGCATCGCGGCCTGGATGCAGGTGAAGACGCCGGTGAGATTGACGGCGAGCGTCGCCTGCCATTCCTCCGTCGTCGATGCGCGCGAAGGGCGCGCTGGGCGCCGCACCGGCGTTGCAGACGAGAATGTCGAGCGGGCCGCGCTCGGCCTCGGCCTGCCGCGAAGCCTTCGGCCACGCCGCCGCTGTCCGTGACGTCGAGCGTGACGCACGCCGTGCCGCGCGGGATCCGGCCAGCGCAGCGGCGGCCCGGTCCAGCTTGTCGCGCGTGCGCCCGGCCAGCGTCACGGACGCGCCCTCCGCCGCGAGCGCCATCGCGATCGCCGCGCCGATGCCGCTGCCCGCGCCCGTCACGAGCGCGTGGCGGCCCGCGAGCCGGCCGGCGGTGCGGGCCGCGTCGTGTTCATTTGCCCGCCGCCGCGCGGCTGAGATTGGCTTCGTACTGGCTGCGGGCCGAGCGGTACTGCTTGGGCCAGGGGAGCCCGCCATAGCCGATCTTCGCGGCCTCGTGCAGTGTCCAGGCGGGATCGGCCAGATGCGGGCGGGCCACCGCGCAAAGATCCGCGCGCCCGGCGGCGATGATCGAGTTGGCGTGGTCGGCCTCCGAGATCGCGCCGACGGCGACGGTGGCGATGCCCACCTCGTTGCGGATGCGGTCCGAGAACGGCGTCTGGTAGAGGCGGCCATAGACCGGCTTGTCGCCCTTCAGCGTCTGGCCGGAGGAGCAGTCGATGCAGTCGGCGCCGGCCTCCTTGAACATCCGGGCGAAGATCACTGCGTCGTCGGGCGTGTTCCCGCCGGGATACCAGTCATGGCACGAGATGCGCACGGTGATCGGCTTGTCGTCCGGCCAGACGGCGCGCATCGCGCGGAAGACTTCGAGCGGGAAGCGGGCGCGGTTCTCGTGGCTGCCGCCATACTCGTCCTCGCGCCGGTTGGTCAGCGGCGAGAGGAAGCTCGCCAGCAGATAGCCGTGGGCGCAGTGGAATTCCAGCAGGTCGAAGCCGATCTCCGCGCCGTAGCGGACGGCGCGCACGAAGTCGGCCTTCACGCGGTCCATGTCCTCGCGGTTCATCTCGCGCGGCACCTGGCTGTGCGGCAGATAGGGGATGGGCGAGGCCGAGATCAGCGGCCAGCCGCCCTTGTCCAGCGGCTCGTCGATGCCTTCCCAGGCACATGCGTCGCGCCCTTGCGGCCGGCATGGCCGAGCTGGAGGCCGGCTTTCGCGTCGGAGTTCGCGTGGATGAAATCGACGACGCGCTTCCAGGCCTTCGCCTGCTCGTCGTTCCACAGGCCGAGGCAGCCGGGCGTGATGCGCGCGTCCGGCGAGGTGCAGGTCATCTCGCCGAAGACGAGGCCCGCCCCGCCCATGGCGCGCGAGCCGAGATGCACCATGTGGAAGTCGTTCGGCACGCCGTCGACGGCCGAGTACACCGCCATCGGCGACACGACGATGCGGTTCGCCATGCGTCGTGCCGCGAAGCGAGAACGGGCGTGAACATGGGCGGCGGCGGCGCGGCGTTGGAGCCGACGGGCACGCCGGCGCGGCGGGCGAACCAGCGCTCGTAGCCCTCGAGCCAGGCCTTGTCGCGCAGGCGCAGATTCTCGTGGCTGATGCGCTGCGAGCGCGTCAGCAGGGAATACATGAACTGCTCGGGCTCGAAGCGATCGCAATAGCGGTCGCCCACGACCTCGAACCACTCCATGGCGTTGCGCGCGGCGTTCTGGATGCGCGCGACATCGATGCGCCGCACGTCCTCGTAGGCGTCGAGCACGGCGGGGATCTTGTCAGGTCGTGTCGCCCAGCAGCTTGAACTGCTTGGCGAGCTCGATGGCGTCCTCGAGCGCCAGCTTGGTGCCCGAGCCGATGGCGAAATGCGCCGTGTGGGCCGCGTCGCCCATCAGCACGACATGGCTGTGGCCGTTGAAGGTCGACCACTTGTCGCAGATGAGGCGGCCGAAATTCAGCCAGGCCGAGCCGCGCAGATGGCGGGCGTTGGTCTCGAGCCTGGCGCCCTCCAGCACCTCGGCGAACAGGTCCTCGCAGAAGGCGATCGACTCGTCCTGGCCGGCCTTGTCGAGGCCGTGGGCGCGGAACACGTCCTCCGTCGTCTCGACGATGAAGGTCGAGGTGGTCTCGTCGAACTTGTAGATATGGGCCTGGAACCAGCCATGCTCCGTCTTGCGGAAGTCGAAGGTGAAGGCGTCGTAGAGCTTCTTGGTGCCGAGCCAGATGTACCGGTTCGGCCGCATCAGCATGTCGGGCTTGAACACGTCTTCGTACTTCACGCGGATCTTCGAGTTCACGCCGTCGGCGGCGACGATCAGGTCGGCGTCGGGATAGTCGGCGTCGCTCTCGACTTCCGTCTCGAAGACGAGCTCGACGCCGAGCTCCTCGCAGCGCGACTGCAGGATGTTGAGCAGCTTCTTGCGGCCGATGCCGACGAAGCCGTGGCCCGACGTCCGCATCCGCTTGCCGTGGATGATGACCTCGATGTCGTCCCAGTGGTTGAAGGCGTGCTCGATCTCGGCGGCGGTCTTGGCGTCCCAGATGCGCATGTTCTCCATCGTCGCATCGGAGAAGACCACGCCCCAGCCGAACGTGTCGTAGGGACGGTTGCGCTCGACGACGCGGATGTGATGCGCGGGGTTCAGCGACTTCATCAGCAGCGCGAAATAGAGGCCTGCCGGGCCGCCCCCGATGCAAACGATACGCATGTTCGTCTCCTGCGGCGTCCGCCGCTTTCAGGGTGTCGGGCGTGAACCGGCGGCGGCGATCTCGCGCAGCGCGACCCGCTTCAGCTTGCCCGTGTCGGTGCGCGGCAGGTCGCTCACGAATTCCACCAGCCGCGGATATTTGTAGGGCGAGATCTCCGCCTTCACGTGGTCCTGCAGCTCTTTGACGAGCGCCGCGTCCGGCGTGAAGCCGTCGGCGCAGGACGATATAGGCCTTCACGACCTGACCGCGATCGGGGTCGGGCTGCGCCGACGACGCCGCATTCCCGCACGGCGGGATGGGTCATCAGGGCCGCCTCGACCTCCGGCCCGGCGATGTTGTAGCCGGCGGAGACGATCATGTCGTCCGAGCGCGCCTGGTACCAGTAGTAGCCCTCGGCATCGCGGATATAGGTGTCGCCGGTGACGTTCCAGCCGTCCTGGACGTAGACTGTCTGGCGCTCGTCCGCGAGATAGCGGCAGCCCGTGGGACCGCGCACGGCGAGGCGGCCCGGCGTTCCGTCGGGCACTTCGTTCCCGGCTTCGTCGATGACGCGGGCCACATAGCCCGGCACGGGGCGGCCCGTCGCGCCCGGGCGAACGTCCTCCGGCGTGGAGCCGATGAAGATGTGCAGCATTTCGGTCGCGCCGATGCCCTCGACGATGGGGAGGCCGGTCGCCTCCTTCCAGGCTTCGAAGGTAGGGCGCGGCAGCGCTTCGCCGGCGGAGACACAAAGCCGCAGGCTCGAGATGTCGCGGCCCGCCAGCATCGGGATCATGGCGCGGTAGGCGGTGGGCGCGGTGAAGCAGATCGTGGCGCGGAACGTCTCGATGCCGGTCAGCAGGTCGGGCGGAGAGGCCTTCTCCAGCAGCACGGTCGAGGCCCCGACGCGCAGCGGGAACAGGACGAGCCCGCCGAGCCCGAAGGTGAACGCGACGGGCGGCGATCCGATGAAACGGTCGTCCGCGCTCGGGCGCAGCAGGTGGCGCGAATAGCCGTCGCAGATGGCGAGCATGTCGCGGTGGAAATGCATGGTGCCCTTGGGCACGCCCGTGGTGCCCGAGGTGAAGCCGATCAGGCAGACGTCGTCCGCCGCGCGTGTCGAACGCCTCGAAGTCGGGCGACGCGGCGGCGGCCAGGCGTCTCCAGGCTTCGCGGTCCGCCATCGCCGAAGAGCACCGTGGCTTTCAGCACGGGTTCGCTCGCGGCCGCCTTGTCCAGTTCCTCGGCGAGGCGCGCATCGCAGACCGCCAGGCGTGATCTGCGCCTTCTCGATGATCGTGGCGAGTTCGCGTGCCCGCAGCAGCGGCATGGTCGCGACGACGATGCCGCCCGCCTTGATCACCGCCAGGTAGGTGGCGACCATCAAGGGATTGTTCGGGCGCGCGCAGCAGCACGCGGTTGCCGGGTGCGAGGCCGAACTGGCCCACCAGCACGTTGGCGATGCGGTTCACCTGCGCGAGCAGGTCGGCGTAGGTCCACTCAGTGCCCGGCGCGAGGATGCAGGGCTTCTGGCCGTGGCCGGCCTCGACCTGGTCGTCGAGCAGGGTGACGGCGCAATTCAAGCGCTCGGGATATTGGAACTCGGGGCGGTCGAGAAGAAACACCGGCCACTGCTCGCGCGGCGGCAGATTGTCGCGGGCGAAGCTGTCGAGTGGCCGTGGCGTCGGCATCGGGTGCTTCCTTCGGGTCGCGGGCGGCGTTTGCGGACCGCCGAACCGCAGCGGCGCGGGCCAACTATTTAACATGTAAAGTATCTCGACCGGGATTTGTCAAGTGAGGACGCGGCGAGGCAGGCCTGTCCCGCGACACTCCCAGGGCCCCCTGTGCGGCGTTGACAGGCCCCGGAATATTTCATCTGTTAAAGATATACGATATCCGAAAAACGCGTGGCTCCGCCGCGCGCCCAAGCCTCCGGCCGGATGGTCACGAGCGGCAAATACCTGCTCTGATCCGCCCGCCGACCAACCGGACACTTCCATGGCCCCGCTGCTGCGAAACGCCCTGCCCGAAGACGCCCTGCGTCACGCCCGCCCCCAGATCCAGGATCTCTCCACCGAGAGCATCGCCGACCTCGCCGTTCGCGCCCGGGAACTCGGCGGCGTCATCCCGCTCTGGTACGGCGAGGGCGACCTGACCACGCCCGAATTCGTGCGCGACGCGGCCAAGGCCGCCTTCGACAAGGGCATGACGTTCTACATTCCCGACATGCGCGGGCATCCGCCCCTGACGGCGGCGCTGTCGGACTACCAGACCAAGCTGCATGGCCGCCCCATCGGGCAGGACCGGTCCACCGTCACGCCGAGCGGCATGCAGTCGCTTCTCGTGGCGATGGAGCTGGTCGCCGATGTCGGCACCAACGTCGTCTATGTCGAGCCGCAATGGCCGAACATCCGCAACGTGATCCATCTGGTCGGCGCGGAGCCGCGGCCGGTGGCGCTCGATTTCGTGGACAACGACTTCCGGCTCGATCTCGACAAGCTGTTCGCGCGCTGCGACGCCCGCACCCGCGCCATCGTGTTCTCGACCCCCGCCAACCCGACCGGCTGGGTCTGCAGCCCCGCCGAATTCGAGGCGCTTCTCGAATTCAGCCGCAAGCGCGGCATCTGGATCATCTCCGACGAGGTCTACAACCGGCTCTATTTCGAGGGCTCCGGCGTCGCGCCCTCGATCCTCGCGCAGGCCGACCCGGAAGACCTGGCGCTGGCGATCAACAGCTTCTCGAAGAGCTGGGCGATGACCGGCTGGCGCGTCGGCTGGCTGACGCATCCCGCCTCCGTCGCGCCGCAGGTGGCGCAGATGACGCAGCTCATGAACAGCGGCACGTCGGGCCCGATCCAGGAGGGCGCGCTGGCGGCGATGACCAAGGGCGAGAGCCTCGTCGACACGATGCGCGAGCGCTGCCGCGAGGGCATCTCGCTCGGCTACGACATCCTGTCCAGAATCCGACCTTCGCGCTTCCGGCCCGGCCGAAGGGCGGCATGTACATCTTCTTCTCGCTGCCGGAGACGCCGAACTCGCGCGAGGCCTGCCTGCGCATTCTCGAGGCGGCGCGCGTGGGGCTGGCGCCCGGCTCGATGTTCGGGCAGTCTTCGTCCGGTTTCGTCCGGATGTGCGTCTGCCGGGACCCCGTTCAGCTCCGGGACGCGCTGGAGCGGATGGCGCAAGCCTTGCAATAAGCTCGATCGGAGGCCCCGCAAACGGGCTCCGCATCTCAGGTTTTTGACCGGCGCGCGTTGCGCCGTAACGCCCAAAGGGCATTTCGGGAGGGTGATCATGGTGAATGTGGTTCGCAGGACGGTACTGATGGCGGCGTCGTTCGCCGTGGGCGCGATGCTGGCCGGCCCCGTGCTGGCGCAGCAGAAGCTGACGGTCGGAGCCTACCCGTCCAACCCGCCGTGGGAGTTCAAGAACGAGAAGGGCGAGTTCGAGGGCTTCGAGATCGAGCTGATCAAGGAGATCGGCAAGCGGCTGGGTTCGACCGTCGAGTTCTCGGACATGGGCTTCCAGGCGCTGTTCGCCGCCACGAGCTCCGGCCGCATCGACGTCGCGGTGTCGTCCATCACGATCACCCCCGAGCGCCTGAAGAGCCAGTCCTTCACGCAGCCCTACTATGACGCCGACCTCGGCCTCGCCGCCAAGAAGACCGGCCCCAAGACGCTCGCCGAGATGAAGGGCAAGACCGTCGGCGTGCTCTCGACCTCCACGGGCGACAAGTGGACCAAGGAGAACAAGGACAAGTACGGCTTCGGCAAGATCAACGGCTACAACGCGCAGACCGAGATGCTTCTCGATCTCGCCAACGGCCGCGTCGACGGCGTCGTCACCGACATCCCCGGCATGGAATATTCCTTCATCAAGATGAAGGACCTCGGCGTCGCCGAGCGCATCAAGACCGGCGAGCAGTACGGCCTGATGATGACGAAGAACCATCCGATGCTGGCCAAGGTGAACGACACGATCTCGGCCATGAAGAAGGACGGCTCGCTGGCCGCCATCCACAAGAAGTGGTTCGGCACCGACGCCGCGCCTGACAGCTCGACGCTGGCCGCGCGCGCCCTGCCGGGAAGCTGATCCCCAGGCTTTTGCCCTGAAACGGGAGGCCGGCGGAGCGGTTCATCGCCCCGCCGGCCTTTTCGTGACGCTCTCGCACCAGCCTTGAACGGAGCCGTTGCGCATGACGCTGCTCGAGACCTTCTTCAACTGGGAGGTGCTGGTCTCGCACCATGCCGGCGCTGATGCGCGGCGTCGGCACGACGATCCTCCTCGGCTTCGCCAGCATCTTCTTCGGCACGATCCTGGGGCTCGGCGTCAGCCTCGTCCGGCTCTACGCGATCGCGCCGGTCCGCATCGCGGCGATGATCTACATCGACGTGTTCCGCGCGCTGCCGATGCTGGTGGTGCTGATCGTGATCTATTACGCGCTGCCGTTCGTCGGCATCCGCTTCGACAGCTGGACGTCGGCGATCCTCAGCTTCTCGCTGGTGCTCGCGGCCTATTCGGCCGAAGTGTTCCGCGCCGGCATCGAGGCCGTGCCCAAGGGCCAGTTCGAGGCCGCGCAGTCGCTCGGCCTGCATTTCATCATGACGCTCCGCAAGGTCGTGCTGCCGCAGGCGATGCGGATGGTCATTCCGCCCACCACGTCGAACTTCGTGTCGATGTTCAAGGACACGTCGCTGGCATCGGTCGTCGCCATGCCCGAACTCCTCAAGGAGGCGCAGGACGCGCAGGCGCTGAACGCCAACCCGACGCCGCTGATCGGCGCGGCGCTGATCTACCTCGCTCTGCTCTGGCCGATGGTCCGCCTCGTGGCGTATCTGGAAGAGCGCGCCAAGAAGCAGCATGCGCGCTGAGGCTTAGCGGGCCAGCTTCGGCTCGCCGATCGGAGATTGAAATCGTCGTGACCATCGGCGCGGCAACGTGGCGGGACGACCTCGACGCCCTGGTGTTCCAGCCTGAAGGGCATGGCGCGACCGTGCATGGTTCATCGCCTCGCGATGAGGCGCTTTCTCGGGCGGTCGCCCCGGCCCGAGGACTGCCTGGCCTTCTTCGGCACGCATGCCCAGGCGTTCGAGGCGGCGGCGCAAGCCAAGATCGCGCGGCGCTCGCTTTCGCCTGACGCCAGCCTGCATCTGACCAGCCGGGATGTCTTGCGTCAGTTGACCGCAGCCGAGGCCGCGTTTACCGTCTCCCCGTGACGGTTCCCTTCTTCAGGGATCAAAAGGGAACGCCGTGAGGTCGCAAGACCAAGGCGGCGACTGCCCCCGCAACTGTGAGCGGCGAGCCAAGGGTCGAACCAGCCACTGGGAAACCGGGAAGGCCGGCCTTGGGCATTGACCCGCAAGTCAGGAGACCTGCCGTCACGCGTTGCCTAGGAACGGGCGGGGTGCCCCGAGAACATGGCATGAGCGATCGCGCAGGGCTCCCTTTTTGGGCAGCACGCCACTCGCTGATGCATCTCTCAGCCTCCGCCAGCAGAATTGCCGAGACTGAGGAGAGCCACATGCAGATTGCCCAGAATACCCTGCCGATCACATCAGGTGTCCGTTCCACGAGCACGGTCGATGCAGTCGCTGATGGCGATCGCGTTCGGCCTGTTCATGGTCGGCATGGTCGGCTTCTCGCACATCGACGCCGTGCACAACGCTGCTCACGACGTCAGGCATTCGAACGCGTTCCCCTGCCACTGACGAGCCGGCCATGCCTTTGTTTCGCGCGCTCGTCTTTTCGTCCGTCGCTGGTCGGGCTGATCGTGGGCGTGATCGTCACGCTGGCGCAGCTCTACGCGACCGTTCCGCTGATCCTTCAAGGCGGAAACCTACGAGAAGTCGAGCCGAGGCTGCTCCCGCCCCTGCCGCCCCAGGTTCAGGCCCAGGTTCAGGCCCAAGCGCCCGCGCATGACCATTCGGGGCACGACCATGCCGCCGATGCGTGGGAACCGGCCGATGGCCTCGAGCGGACGCTCTACACGGCAGGCGGCAACATCCTCAACGCGACGGGCTTCGCGCTGCTGCTGGCAGGCGCGTTCTCGCTGCGCCGGACAGGCGTAACATGGCGCGAAGGACTGCTGTGGGGGCTTGCGGGCTTCGCCGCGTTCACGGTCGCGCCCGGGCTGGGCCTGCCGCCGGAACTGCCGGGCGTACCCGCCGCCGATCTCAATGACCGCCAGATCTGGTGGGTGGGAACCGCCGCCGCGACGCTGCTGGGCCTCGGCCTGATCGCGCTGGTCCGCGCGCCGCTCGCCGCCATTGCGGGTGTCGGCGTGCTGCTTCTGCCGCATGTCATCGGCGCGCCCCATGTCGCCGACGCGTCGACGATCGTGCCCGAGGCTCTTTCCCGGCAGTTCGTCGTCGCCGTGACGCTGACGAGCCTCATTTCGTGGGTCCTGCTCGGCGGCCTCACGGGCGTTTTCTACCGCAAATTCTCGAGCTGAGGCCGGTTCGCGCGCTTCACGGTCAGGCGGACGCGTCCTTCAGGCGCTCCGCCAGGAGGCTCCATTCCTCCTCGCTGGCGGGAAGGCCGAGCCGCAGCCATTCGGGCCGTCCGGCAAAGGCCCTGACGAGGACGCCGCGGCGTCCAAGGGCTTCGAAAATTTCGAACGCGCGCGCGTGCCGGTACAGCCTGAACAAGGGCGTCCCGCCGGCCATCTCGAACCCGGCAGCGAGCATCATCCGGTCCAGCCGCCGGCTGTCGCGCGTGAGCCGGGCGGTGGCCTCCTCCAGCCACGCGCCGTCCAGAAGCGCCGCCTCGCCGATATGCACCGCCGCCCCCGAAACCGCCCACGGGCCCAGTTCGGCGCGGATCCGGCTGGCAATCGGCTCATCGGCGACCGCGAAGCCGAGGCGCAGGCCGGCCAGTCCGTAGGTCTTGCCGAACGAGCGCAGCACGACGGTGGCCGGTGGCGGCTTACCGGCGAGGCTGTGACCGGGCGGCATCACGTCCATGAAGGCCTCGTCGACGACGAGCAGCCCGCCCTTGCGCGCCAGCGCTCGCCGCGATGTCCGCGAGGACTTCCGGCGGCACGATGCGTCCGTCGGGGTTGTTGGGGTTGACGACCACCGCGACGTCGAACGCACCGAGATCGGACGCCTGCTCGACCGTCTCGACGTGGGCGCCCGAGCGGCCCCAGCACTGCGCATGCTCGGCATAGGTGAAGCCGAGAATGCCGACGCGGCGCGCGGGCCACAGCCTCGGCAGGAGCTGGATCAGCGCCTGCGTGCCCGGCGCGGCCACCACGCAAGCCGGGTTCGCGCCGCCATAGGCCTGCGCCGCCGCCGCCTCCAGCCCGACGATGCCGCCGCTCTCCGGCAGGCGCGTCCACGCCGTCCGCAGGGATGCGTCCCACGGGGTAGGGAACCGGGTTGATCCCGGTCGACAGGTCGATCCAGGGCTCCGGCGCCTGCGGGATAGCGGGCGCGTGCAGCGGCAAGATTGCCGCCGTGATAGAAGACCGCGTCACCGGCCTGCTCCGCTTCCGGTATCGCCATCGCCAACCTGCCAGCGTCCCTTCATGAGCCCAGACTCTTTCGTCGTCCTGGCCCTCGCCGCCGCCGCACTGGAGGCGGCTCTTCGGCTATCCCAGCCGCCCTCTATCGCGCAATAGGGCATCCCGTCACCTGGATGGGCCGGATGCTCGGCTGGCTCGACAAGACGCTGAACCGCGAGGCCTGGCGGCCGCGCCGCGCCGCAAGGCGGCGGGCGTCCTGGCGCTCGTCGTGCTCCTCGGCTTCTGGGGCGGGCTCGCCGCTGATGCTGCAGTGGCTCCTGCAGGCCTCATGGCCCGGATGGCTGCTGCTCGCGCTGCTTGCCGCCAGCCTGCCGGCCCAGCGCAGCCTGGACGAGCATGTCCGCGCCGTCGCCGATGGGCTGGAGAAGGAGCTGGAGAGCGGCCGCGCGGCGTGTCGGCATGATCGTCGGCCGCAACACCGCCGTGCTCGACGAAGCCGGCGTCTCGCGCGCCGCCATCGAGAGCCTGGCCGAGAATTTCTCCGACGGAATCGTCGCGCCGGTGTTCTGGACGGCGCTGGGCGGCCTGCCGGGCGGCGCGGTCTACAAGGCCGTCAACACCGCCGACAGCATGATCGGCCACAGACGGCCCGCCACGCGAGCTTCGGCTGGGCCGCCGCGCGGCTTCGACGACCTGGTCAACCTGCCGGCGTCGCGGCTTGCGGCGCTCTGGATCGTGCTCGCCGCCGCCGCGCTGCCGGGCGCTTCGGCCGGAGAGGCGTGGCGCGCGGTCCGGCGCGACGCGGCGCGGCACCGCTCGCCCAATGCCGGCTGGCCGGAGGCGGCGATGGCGGGCGCGCTCGGCCTCGCGCTCGCGGGCCCGCGCGTCTATGGCGACGCGCTGGTCGACGACGCCTACATGGGCGACGGGCGGCGCGAGGCGAACGCGGCCGATATCCGCCGGGCGCTCGCGACTCTACCGGCTGTGCCTGCGCGATCCAGCTCGTCGTGCTGGCTGCCGTCGGCGATCCTGCTCGTCAGCGCGCGAGGCTGAGCAGCCTGTCGCAATCGACATGCGCTTCCAGATGCGCGGCGAGCGCGTCCAGCGTGTCCTCGACATCCGCCTCGTAGCGCGAAGCCGGAGGGAACGGCCCCCATCCAGCGCAGCCATGCGGCGCGCTGGCGGTCGTCGGCGAAAAGGCCGTGGACGTAGACGCCGCGCACCCGGCCGTCCGGCGACGACGCGCCGTCGGTCCGTCCGTCGGCGAAGCGCAGCACGGGGCGCGCGCAGGTCCGCGCCGGTGGTCTCGCCGACATGCATCTCGTAGCCCGCGAACGGCGCGCCGTCGGCGAGGCTCGTGCCGGTGACGGCTTCGAGCCGTCTTCGTCGTGCGTCAGCATGGTCGCGACGTCGAGAAGCCCCAGCCCGGCGCGTTCGCCGGGCGGACCCTCCATGCCCTCGGGATCGGCGATCGCGCGTGCCGAGCATCTGGTAGCCGCCGCACAGGCCGAGCACGCGGCCGCCGCGGCGCACATGGGCGGCAATGTCGATGTCCCAGCCTTCCGCGCGCAGCGCGGCGAGATCGGCGATGGTCGCCTTGGAGCCGGGCAGGATCACGAGGTCGGCATCGCCGGGAATGGCCTCGCCCCGGCGCACGAAGACCAGCCTGACGCCGGGCTCGGCCTTCAGCGGGTCGAGATCGTCGAAATTGGAGATGCGCGGCAGCACGGGGACGGCGATCACGACAGCGGGCCTCGGCGGTCGGCTCGCGCCTGTCGAGCGCCACCGCATCCTCGGCGGGCAGGCGGCCCGCGTCGGGCGAAGTACGGCACGAGGCCGAGCGCCGGCCCAGCCCGTATGCTCGGCGATGATGCGCATGCCGGCGTCGAACAGGCTGGGATCGCCGCGGAACCGGTTGACGATGAAGCCCGCGACCATCGCCGCGTCCTCGGGGTCGATGACCGCCTTGGTGCCGACGATCTGCGCGATGACGCCGCCGCGGTCGATGTCGCCGATCAGCACCACGGGCACGTCGGCGGCGCGCGCGAAGCCCATGTTGGCGATGTCGTTGGCGCGCAGATTGACCTCCGCCGCGCTGCCCGCGCCCTCGACGAGGACGAGGTCGGCCTCGGCCGCGCATCAGGGCGAAGCTCTCCAGCACGGCGGCCATCAGGCGCGGCTTCCAGCCCTGGTACTCGCGCGCCTTGGCATTGCCGATGACGCGGCCCTGCACCACCACCTGCGAGCCGATCTCGCTCTGCGGCTTCAGCAGCACCGGGTTCATGTGCACGCTGGTCGGCACGCCGCAGGCGCGCGCCTGCAAGGCCTGCGCGCGGCCGATCTCGCCGCCGTCGGCGCGTCACGGCGGCGTTGTTGGACATGTTCTGCGGCTTGAACGGCCGCACCGCGAGGCCGCGATTGCGGAACGACGCGGCACAGGCCCGCGACGATCAGCGACTTGCCGACGTCCGACCCCGTGCCCTGGATCATCAGGGCCTTGCCGCGCGTGGCCGGCATCAGAACTCGATGCCCTGCTGGGCCTTCACGCCGGCGGCGAAATGGTGCTTCACCAGCGTCATCTCGGTCACGAGGTCGGCCGCCTCGATCAGCTCGGGCTTGGCGTTGCGGCCGGTGACGACGACGTGCAGGTCCGGCCGGCGCGCGCTCAGCGCCGCCACCACCTCGTCGAGCGGCAGATAGTCGTAGCGCAGCGCGATGTTGAGCTCGTCGAGCACCAGCAGCCTGATCGCCGGGTCGGCCATCAGCTCGCGCGCCTTCGCCCAGGCGGCCTGCGCGGCGGCGATGTCGCGCGCGCGGTCCTGCGTCTCCCAGGTGAAGCCCTCGCCCATCGTGTGCCAGCGCACCAGATCCGGGAACCGCTCCAGCGCGCGGCGCTCGCCGGTTTCCCAGGCGCCCTTGATGAACTGCACGATGCCGACGGGCCAGCCATGGCCGAGCGCGCGCATGACGAGCCCGAAGGCGGCCGTCGACTTGCCCTTGCCCGGCCCGGTGTGGACGATCAGCAGGCCCTTCTCGGATCGTCTTGGACGCGACCTCGGCGTCCTGCACGGCCTTGCGCTTGGCCATCTTCTCCTGTGGCGGCGCTCGGTCTTCGGTCTCGAGTCGGGCATGTCGGTCATTCGGTGTTCACTTCACGGTCAGCGGCAGTCCGGCGACCATGAAGAGCACGCGGTCGGCGCGGACGGCAAGCTGCTGATGCAGCCGGCCGGCCTCGTCGCGGAAACGGCGGGCCAGCGCGTTGTCGGGCACGATGCCGAGCCCGACCTCGTTCGAGACGAGCACGACGGGGGCCTTGCGCCCGCTCCAGCGCGGCGTGGAGGGCGGCGGATTTCAGCGGGAATGTCGCGCTCGGCCAGCATGATGTTGGTGAGCCACAGCGTCAGGCAGTCCACCAGCACCGGCGATGCGCCGCTGCGCGGCGCTGTCGATGGCCTGCGGGAGTTCGAGCGGCGCGTCGAGCGTGGTCCAGCCCGGTTCGCGCCGCCCGCGATGCAGCGCGATGCGCTCGCGCATCTCGTCGTCGAAGGCCTGCGCGGTCGCGATATAGGTCCAGGGCGGCGGCAGCGCGGTGACGAGCGTCTCCGCGTGGCGGCTCTTGCCGGAGCGCGCGCCGCCCAGCACCAGCGTCAGGCGGGGAAGGTTGGACATGATGCCTCGGGCATGATCGATGCTGGCCTAGCTGTTCATTGACTCGGCTTCCAGCGCACGTCTATCACTAGTCCCGACGATGGTCCCTCGTCTTGAGGGTGAATAGGGAATGCGGTGAAGCCGGTTCGTCCGGCGAGTCCGCAGCTGCCCCCGCAACTGTGAGCGGGTAGCCTCTTGCGATCATGCCACTGGGTTCGCGGTTTCCGCGCCCGGGAAGGCCGCGAGAGGCGCCGATCCGCGAGCCAGGAGACCTGCCACGTCGGACGATAAGCTGTCCGGGCGGGGTGCCCCGGGGCGGTCTGGCGTTGGCCGTTTCCGGCCACCTGGATGATGGTTGCCGCATCGGCGCCATCTGCCTGCACCCCGTCGAGCGCGATATGCGCGGGTTCAGATGGGTGACGGGACGAGGTGCGCATGGCCAGTGAAATCCCGACGACGACAGCCTCCCCATGGCCCAAGCCTGCCCCACGACGATTCATGTCTGCGTCACCTGCAAGGGCGCCGACGACGCCGACAGGGCCAAGGAGGACCGGGCGGGCGCTCGCCTGCATCGCGCGCTGGAAGCGCTGGCCGCCGAGCGCGGCGCGCCCGTGACCATCGTCGCCGTGGAATGCCTCAGCGTCTGCAAGCGGCCCGTGACCTTCGGCTTCGCCGCTCCCGGCAAATGGACCTATGTCTACGCGCGACGCCCAGCCCGAAACCGCCGCCGAGACCATCCTCGACGGCGCGGCGCTCTATGCGGCGACCGAGGACGGGCTGATCCCGTGGAAGCAGCGGCCCGACGCCCTCAAGAAGGGCGTCGTGTCCCGCGTTCCGCCGCTGTCGATCCCGACCGCCCAATCTGCCAACAATCCCCTGCCGGAGGCCGCCGAATGACCGCCACTTCGAATTCTCGCTCGCCAAGGTGCCGGTCACGATCGTCACCGGCTTCCTCGGGCGCCGGCAAGACGACGCTGATCCGCCATCTGCTCGAGAATGCCGGCGGCCGGCGGCTCGCGCTGATCATCAACGAGTTCGGCGATGTCGGCGTCGACGGCGAGATCCTGCGCTCGTGCGGCATCGAGAGCTGCCCCGAGGAAAACATCGTCGAGCTCGCCAATGGCTGCCTGTGCTGCACCGTGGCCGACGATTTCATCCCCGCGATCGAGGCGCTGCTGGCCCGCGAGAACCGGCCCGAGCACATCATCGTCGAGACCTCGGGCCTCGCGCTGCCCAAGCCGCTGGTGAAGGCGTTCGACTGGCCCCCGATCCGCTCGCGCCTCACCGTCGACGGCGTCATCGCGGTGGTCGACGGCGCGGCGGTGGCCGCCGGCCGCTTCGCCGACGACCCGGCCAAGCTCGTCCTGCAGCGCAGCCAGGACGAGGCCGTCGACCACGACAACCCGCTGGAGGAGGTCTACGAGGACCAGCTTCTCTGCGCCGACCTCGTGATCCTCAACAAGGCCGACCTGCTCGACGCGGCCGCGCTGGCGAAGGTGTCCGGCGAGATCGCCGCCGTCATCCCGCGCGCGGTCAAGATCGTCGAGACCCGCGAAGGCCGCATCGACGCCGCCGTGCTGCTCGGCATCGGCGCCGCGGCCGAGGACGACCTCGCCCAGCGCCCCTCCCATCACGACGCGGAGGAAGGCCACGACCACGACGATTTCGACAGCTTCGTGCTCGACATCCCGTCCGTGACGGACCCGGCCTCCCTGATCGCCCGGCTCGCCGACGTCGCGCAGGCGCATGACGTGCTGCGCATGAAGGGCTTCGTCGAGGTCGCGGGCAAGCCGATGCGCCTGCTCGTGCAGGGCGTCGGCACGCGCTTCCGCCAGCAGTTCGACCGGCCCTGGGCGCCGGGCGAGGCGCGCCGCAGCCGGCATCGTCGTGATCGGCGAGAAGGGCATCGACCGCGCCGCCGTCGAGGCGACGCTGAACCGCGCGCTGGCGGCCTGAGGGTATCAGGGATGCACCTGCTCGGACGGAGACGATATCGCTCGACGAGGCCGCGCAGGCGCGTCGATCTCGGGCAGTCGCCGGCCGACATCGTGTTCCTGTCCTTCACCGACAGCGATCTCGCCGCGTTCGCCGCGGCCTGGGAGGCGAGCGGACCCGATGCGCCGAGCCTCCGCCTCGCCAGCCTCGCGCAGTTGAGGCATCCCTATTCGGTCGACCTCTATGTCGAGCGGCGTCGCCTCCCGCGCCCGCTTCGTGCTGGTCCGCCTGCTCGGCGGCATGGACTACTGGCGCTACGGCGTCGAGGAACTGTCCGCCGCCGCCCGCGCGGGCGGCTTCCACTTCGCGGTCGTGCCGGGCGACTACCAGCAAGATGCGCGGCTGGACGCGGCGTCCACGCTGCCGGTCGAGGATCTGCGCCGGCTGTGGGGCTGGTTCCACGAGGGCGGCCCGGCCAATCTGGCGCCAGTGCCATCGGCTTCATCGCCGACCGCATCGGCCGCCCGGCGCGCATGGCATGATCCCGAGCCTGTCCCGGCCATGGCCGGATTTCGGCGGAGCATTGCCGGAGCAGCCGTCGCATCCGCGCCGCGCGCGCTGATCGTGTTCTACCGCTCGGTGCTGATGGCCGCACGACACCGCGCCGATCGACGCGCTGGCGGATGCCTGGCCGCGCGCGGCTTCGCGCGTGACCAGCGGTCTACGTGTCCAGCCTGAAGGACCCCGCCGCCGCCGAGGGCCTTGCGGCGCTGATCGCGCGCGAGCCGCCCGACGTCATCCTCAACACCACCGCCTTCTCGGGCCGCTCCGGCGAGGGCCCCGGCGTGCTCGACGGCGCCGATGCGCCGGTGTTCCAGGTGATGCTGTCGAGCGGACGCGAGGAGGCCTGGCGCGCCACGGGCAGGGGCCTCGCGGCGGCGGACCTCGCGATGAACGTGGTGCTGCCGGAGATCGACGGCCGCATCGTCACGCGCGCCATCTCGTTCAAGGCCGAGAGCGACCGGCGCGACGCCCTGCGAATTCACGCGCTCGTCCACCGGCCCTTGCCGTCGCGCGTCGCCGCCGTCGCCGATCTCGCCGCGGCCTGGGTCGACCTGCGCCGCACGCCGCGCTGCCGCGCGCCGCATCGCCTGCGTGCTCTCCGACTATCCGGCCAAGGGCGGGCGCACGGGCTATGCGGTCGGGCTCGACACGCCCGCCAGCGTCGCCGCCATCGCGGCGGACCTTGCCGGCGCGGGCTACGACATCGGCGCCGCTGCCGGACCCCGCCGACCTGATCGCGCGAACTGGCCGACGGCCCGGCCTCCGCGAGCCTGCGATGTCGCGCGCTACCGGCGCGCTGTTCGCGGCGCTTGCCCGAGGCGTTCCGCGCCTCCGTGACCGAGGCCTGGGGCGACCCGGCCGGCGATCCCGCGCTGGCGGACGGCGCGTTCCGCTTCCGCGTCGTGCGCGCCGGGCAAGCTGCTCGTCGCGCTGCAGCCGGACCGCGGCCGGCGCGATGCGCGCAAGGGCGACTACCACGACCACGAACCTCCCGCCGCGCCACGCCTACGTCGCGTTCTATCTCTGGCTGCGGCACGTCGAGGCCATCCACGCCCTCGTCCATTGCGGCACGCACGGCACGCTCGAATGGCTGCCCGGCAAGGCCGTCGCGCTCGACGCAGGCCTGCGCGCCGGAAGCCGTGCTCGGCCCCCTGCCGGTCATCTATCCCTTCATCGTCAACAATCCCGGCGAGGCCGCGCAGGCCAAGCGCCGGCTCGCCGCCGTCACGCGTCGGCCATCTCACGCCGCCGCTGGTCGAAGCCGGCCAGCACGGCGCGGCGGCGGAGATCGAGGCGCTGTTCGACGAATACGCCATCGCCGCAGTCGCTCGATCCGCGCCGCGCGCGGCTTCTGGCGCAGGCCATCCTCGACAGCGCGTCGGAGACCGGCCTCGCCGACGAGGCCGGCCTGGACGCCGACCGGTCGCCGATCCGAGCGCGCTCGCACGAGCTCGACGCCTGGCTCTGCGACCTCAAGGACATGCGCATCGGCGACGGGCTGCACGTCTTCGGCCGCGCCGCCGCCGGCGTCCGTGCGCGACGACGCCCTTGCCGGCATGACCCAATCGTCCGGCGAAGGCGCCAGCGCGCGTCGCGGCCCTGTTCGACGCCTGCCCCGCCGCCGAGACCGCCGGCCTGCTCGCCGCGCTCGACGGCCGCTTCGTGCCGCCCGGCCCGGCCGGCGCGCCGCCGCGCGGCCGCGCTCGACGTGCTGCCGACCGGCCGCAACCTCTACACCGTCGATCCGCGCGCCGTGCCGACCCGCACGGCCTGGGAGATCGGCAAGCGCACCGCCGACGAGGTGGTCGCGCGCTACGCGCAGGACCACGGCGACTGGCCGCGCCCGCATCGTCATCGACCTCTGGGGCAGCGCCACCATGCGCACCGGCGGCGACGATCTCGCGCAGGCGTTGGCGCTGATCGGCGTCGCGGCCCGTATGGGACCACGCCTCGGCCCGCGTCTCCGGCTTCGAGATCCTGCCGCTGCGCCAGCGCTCGGCCGGCCGCGCGTCGACGTGACGCTGCGCATCTCCGGCCTGTTCCGCGACGTGTTCCCGACGCAGATCGCGCTGTTCGACGAGGCGGTGCGCGCCGTCGCCGCGCTCGACGAGGACGAGCCGACAACCCGCTCGCGGCGGCCCGCCGCGCGCTCGCGCGGCGACGGCGCACCGCATCTTCGGCGCCGCGCCCGGCGCCTACGGCATCGGCATCGGCCGCACCTCGTCGCGCGGGCGACTGGACCGACACGGGACGAGCTCGGCGAGGCCTATCTCGCCGCCAGCGGCCACGCCTATGGACGCGGCGCGGAGGGCGCGACGCCGCCGAGGCGTTCCGCGAGCCGTGTCGCGAGCGCCGACGCCTTCGTCCATGTGCAGGACATGGCCGGGCCAGGACGTGCTCGATTCCGACGCCTTCGCCGAGCACGAGGGCGGCTTCGCCGCCGCCGCCGCGCTGCTGGGCGCGAGCCGGCGCTGCTACCACGCCGACACCGACCGGGCCGGCGTCACCCGTCGTGCGGACGCTGGCGGAGGAGATCGCGCGCGTGCTGCGCGGCCGCGCCACCAATCCGCGCTGGATCGCCGGCCAGATGCGCCACGGCCATCGCGGCGCGGCGCGAGATCGCCGAGACCGTCGACAACCTCTTCGCCTTGGCGGCCACCGGCGGACGTCGTGCGAGCCGGCCAGTTCGACCTGCTGTTCGACGCGACACTGCGGCGACGAGCGTGTCCGCGCGCTTCCTGATGGACTGCCAACCCCGGCGGCGGCCGCGTCCATCGCGCGCCGCTTCGACGAGGCGCTCAGGCGCGGCCTGTGGCGCTCGCGCCGCAACTCGGTGGGGCCGATCCTGGCCGCATGATGGCGAAGCGCGCAAGACCGCTGGAGCGCGCCGCATGAGCGCGGCGGCGCGGGCGCGCGACCTGCGCAAGGGCTGGTGCCCGGGCGCGCTGCGGCCGATGCAGACCGGCGACGGCTGGCTCGTCCGCCTGCGCATCACCGGCGGCATCGTCCCCGCGCCCGCTGGCCCGCGCCATCGCCGCCTGCGCCCGCGACTTCGGCAACGGCCTGTCGACCTCAGCGGCCGCGCCAACCTGCAGCTTCGCGGCGTGCGCGACGACACGCTGCGACCCGCTGGCGCTGCGCTTGCAGCCCTCGGCCTGCTCGACGACGCGCCCGCAGCCGAGTCGGTCCGCAACGTCATCGCCAGCCCGCTCGCCGGCCTCGACGCGGCGCGCTGCTCGACATCCGCCCGCTGGCCGCCGCGCTCGAGCGCGCGCTGACGCGACGATGCCTCGCTCCACGCGCCTGCCCGGCAAGTTCGGCTTCCTGCTCGACGACGGCGGAGCCCGCCAGCCTGCGCGACGTCCCCGCCGATGTCCGCTTCGACGGCGGTTGCGCTGCGACGACGGCGCCGTGCGTTTCGCCATCGCGCTCGGCGGGACGGACGCGGATGCGAGCCCCGTGGGCCTCTGCCGGCCGGACGACGTTGCCGAAGCCGCTCGCGCCTCGCGCGCGCCTTCCTCGCAGCTGCGCGGGCGACGCCGATGCGCCGCGCCGGATGCGCGCGCTGCTGGACCGGGTGGGTCCCGACGCGCTGGTCGAAGCGGCTGGCCCGTGCTCGTGCGCTGGCCATGCCAGGCACGCGCTGCGACGCGCTCGGGCTCGTGCCCACGACGCACCCGACTTGCCTCGGCCTCCTGCCCGGCCCGGCGTCGGCGTCGCCGCGCCGTTCGGGCGCTGGTCGGCCGACGATCTCGACCTGCTGGCGGATCGCCGCCGACGCGCGGGCAATGGCGAACTGCGGCTGACGCCGTGGCGCGCCGATCCTGCTGCCCGGCGTCGACCCCGTCAAGGCGCGGCGCTGCTCGACGGCTGGGCCGGCCGCTTCGTTCCGACCCGGCGACCCGCGCCTTGCCGTCGCCGCCTGCCCCGGCGCGCCGGCCTGCGCGCAACGGCACGACCTCCGACCCACGACGACGCGCTCGCGCTGGCGGACTCGCCCGCGAGATCGCGCCCGGCGGCGTCACGGTCTGCACGTCTCGGGCTGCGCCAAGGGCTGCGCGCACCGGGAGCCGGCGGCCGTCACGCTCGTCGGCCGCGACGGGCTCTACGATCTCGTCCGCAACGGCCGCGCGCAGGACGAGCCCGCGCGTCGCAGGACTTTCGATCGCGCGAGGTCGAGAGACCGCGCTCGCGGCCTCCGCATCCTCCAGCCAAGGCCACGGCCAGTGACGAGCCGCTACGACTACATCCGCGACGGCGCGGAGATCTACCGGCGCTCCTTCGCCATCATCCGCGCCGAGGCCGACCTCGCCCGCTTCACGCCGGAGGAGGAGACCGTCGCGGTGCGCATCATCCATGCCTGCGGCATGGTCGAGGCGGCGGCCGACATCGCGCTTCGCGCCGGGCGCGGTCGCGGCGGCGCGCGGCGGCGCTGCAGGCCGGCGCGCCGATCCTCTGCGACGCCAAGATGGTGGCGCACGGCGTCACCCGCGCGCGGCTGCCGGCCGACAACGAGGTGATCTGCACGCTGCGACGACCCCGCGTGCCCGGCGCTCGCCGCACGCATCGGCACCACCCGCTCGGCCGCCGCGATGGAGCTCTGGCGCGACCGGCTGGCGCGGCGCCGTCGTCGCCATCGGCAACGCGCCGACCGCGCTGTTCCGCCTGCTCGAGATGCTCGACGCAGGGCGCGCCGAAGCCGGCCGCCGTCATCGGCATGCCGGTCGGCTTCGTCGGCGCGGCGGAATCCAAGGAGGCGCTGCTGGCCGACGGGCGCGTGCCCTGCCTCATCGTGCGCGGCCGCAAGGGCGGCAGCGCCATGGCGGCGGCCGCCGTCAACGCCCTGGCGAGCGAGCGCGAATGACGCATGCGCTCCAGCGCACGCCCCGGGGCGTCTGCACGGCGTCGGGCTCGGCCCGGGCGATCCCGACCTGCTGACGCGTGAAGGCCGTGCAGGCGATCGCAGGCCGCGCCCGTCGTCGCCTATTTCGCCAAGCCGGGCCGGCGCGGCAATGCCCGCACCATCGTCGACGCCTGGATCAGGCCCGGCAGCGATCGAGCTGCCGCTGCTCTACCCGGTGACGACCGAGATCCCGTTCGACGACGCCGCCTACGTGACGCAGCTGTCGGCGGCTTCTACGACGCAGGCGGCCGAGCGCCATCGCCGCGCATCTCGCCGGCGGGCCGCGACGTGGCGCTGCTCTGCGAGGGCGATCCGCTGTTCTACGGCTCCTTCATGCACATCTACATCCGGCTGAAGGACCGCTTCCGCGCAGCGATCGTGCCCGGCGTCACCGGCATGTCCGGCTGCTGGTCGGCGGCGCGGCACGCCGATCACCTGGGGCGACGACGTGCTCACCGTGCTGCCGGGCACGCTGCCCGAGCCGGCGCTGGCGCGCCGGCTCGCCGACACCGACGCCGCCGTGGTGATGAAGCTCGGCCGCAACTTCGCCAAGGTGCGCGCGCGCTCGACGCAGGCCGGGCGGCTCGACCGCGCCATCTATGTCGAGCGCGGCACCATGGCGGACGAGAAGGTGATGCCGCTCGCCGACAAGACCGGACGACGACGCGCCCTATTTCTCCATGGTCCTGGTGCCGGGCAGGGGAGGCGGCCATGACGCGGCACGGCTCGCCGTCGTCGGCGCTCGGCCCGGGCGCCGGCCGGACTGGATCACGCCGGAGGCGAGCGCGGCGCTGGCCGAGGCGACCGACCTCGTCGGCTACGGCCCCTATCTCGACCGCGTCGCCGCGACCGGCCGGGCCAGATCCGCCACGCCAGCGACAACCGCGTCGAGGTCGACCGCGCGCGGCATGCGCTCGAACTCGCCTGCGAGGGCCGCGCGCGTCGCCGTGGTCTCGGGCGGCGATCCCGGCGTGTTCGCCATGGCGGCGGCGGTGCTGGAGGCGATCGAGGCGGGCGACCCGGCCTGGCGCGCGCTCGACATGCGCGTCCTGCCCGGCGTCACCGCCATGCAGGCGGCGGCGGCGCGGCTCGGCGCGCCGCTCGGCCACGATTTCTGCGCCATCTCGCTGTCCGACAATCTGAAGCCCTGGGCGCTGGTCGAGCGGCGGCTCGAGCGGCGGCGGCCGGGCGATTTCGTCATCGCGCTCTACAACCCGGCCTCGAAGGCGCGGCCCGGCCAGCTCTTCGACGCCTTCGACGCTGCTGCGCGCGCCTCAAGCCGCGCGAGACGCCGGTGGTCTTCGCCCGCGCCGTGGGCCGGCCGACGAGCGCGATCGCGCTCACGACGCTGGCGCGAGGCGGATCCCGGCCTCGGCCGACATGGCACGCTGGTCCTCGTCGGCTCGAGCGAGACGCGCTTCGTCGAGCGCGGCGCGGGCGATGCCGCCCTGGTCTACACGCCGCGCAGCTACGGGGCCGGGCGATGAGCGTCGAGCCACGCCAGCGCGCTCGCGACGTCGTGCACCTCCTCGGACGCCGGCACGCGGCGGGCCGGCGCAGCATGACCACGGGCAGGCCGAGCCCGCGCGCGGCCGTCGATCTTGCCCTCGGTCGCCGTCCCGCCGCTGTTCTTGGTGACGACGACCTCGATGCCTGCTCGCGCATCAGCGCGCTCCTCGGCCTCGGGTGAACGGCCCGCGCGCCAGCGATCAGCCGGTCGCGTGCGGCAGCGTCGAGAGCTCGCGCCGGCTGCGTCGATGCTGCGCACGAGATAGCGATGCTGCGGCGCCGCGCGCGAAGGCGGGCAGCGCCAGTCGGCCGACGGTGAGGAACACGCGTGCGCGGCGCGGCGCCGAGCGCGGCGACGGCGGCCTGCGATGTCGTCGACCTCGGTCCAGTGGTCGCCGGGCTGCGGCGTCCAGGGCGGGCCGCGGAGACGCAGCAGCGGCACGCCGGCGCGCGCGCAGGCTGCGCGGCATTGCCGGGACATCTGCGCGGCGAAGGGATGCGTCGCGTCGATCACGGCGTCGATGCGCTCGGTCGCGCAGATAGGCCGCCAGCCCCGCGACGCCGCCGAAGCCGCCGATGCGGTCAGGCGATCGGCGGGCAGCGCGGGGTTGCCCGGTGCGGCCGGCCAGCGACAGCACGGCGTCGAGATCGGGCGCGCCGGCGAGCGCGCGGGCCAGCGCCGCCGCTTCCGTCGTGCCGCCGAGGATCAGGACCCGCATCGGCCCGCCGCTCATCGCATTCCCGTCCGTCCCATTGCGCAGCGCGTCCGCGTACCTCGATGGCAGCGAGGCGCGTCCCGCATGACCGCCCTCAGCGACACCCGGGGCGCTGGCTGGCCATCGTCGGCATCGGCGAGGACGGGCTCGACGGCCTGTCTCCTGCCGCACGCGCGGCTCGTCTCGCAAGCCGAGATCGTCTTCGGCGGCGAGCGCCATCTCGCGCTGTCGCCGGCTGATGCCGGCGAGAGCGGCTGGCCTGGCCGTCGCCGCTCACCGATGCCATCCCCGAGATCCTGGCGCGGCGGGGCCGGCCGCGTCTGCGTGCTCGCCTCGGGCGATCCGTTCTTCTACGGCGTCGGGCGCGACGCTGTGCGGCATGTCGATCCCGCCGAGATGGTCTGCTGCCCGCCCCGTCCGCCTTCAGCCTCGCCGCCGCGCGGCTCGGCTGGGCGCTGCAGGACTGCGCGCTGCGTCTCGCTGCATGGCCGCGCGCTCGAGCGCATCGTCCCGCATCTCAGCCCGGCGCGCGCATCCTCGCGCTGTCCTGGGACGGACGACGCCGGCGCGGCTCGCCGGCTTCCTCGCCGAGCGCGGCTTCGGCGCGCTCGCGCCTCACCGTGCTGCGAAGCGCTGGGCGGGCCGCGCGAGCGGATCATGGACGCGACAGGCCGACGGGCTTCGATGCGGCGGACGGTCGATCCGCTCAACATCGTCGCGCTCGAGGTCGAGGCCGACCGGGGCGCGACCGTGCTGCCGCTCGCCGCCGGGCCTGCCCGACGACCTGTTCGAGCATGACGGCCAGATCACCAAGCGCGAGATCCGCGCCATCACGCTGTCCGCGCTCGCGCCGCGGCAGGGCGAATTGCTGTGGGATGTCGGCGCCGGCTCGGGCTCGGTCGGCATCGAATGGATGCTGCGCCATCCCGCCATCCGCGCCATCGCCATCGAGGCGCGCGCCGACCGCGCCGCGCGCACCGCGCGCAACGCCGCGGCGCTCGGCGTGCCCGACCTCGAGATCGTCGAGGGCAGCCGCGCCGGCGGCGCTCGCAGGCCTGCCGCGGCCCGACGCGTCTTCGTCGGCGGCGGCGGGACCGACCCGGCCGTGCTCGATGCGGCCTGGGCCGGCGCTGCGTCCGGGCGGACGGCTGGTCGTCAACGCGGTGACGCTGGAGACGCAGGCCGAGCTGATGCGCGCGGCACATCGCGCTCGGCGGCGAACTCATCTCAGATGCAGATCGCCGCGCGCCGACAGGGTCGGCCCGCATCCACGGCTGGCGGGCCGCCATGCCGGTGATGCAATGGCCGTCGTGAAGCCGGGCAGAGCAGGCGTGAAGCCGAGTGCCTCGCCATGGCATCGGCTGCCGGGCCGGATGTCCCGCCGAAAGCATCGCCGCGCTCGTGTCGCCAGGCGCTCGCCAAGCGCGGGCGCGCGGCGCGGCGGCGCTGTTCACCAGCGTCGACAAGCAGAGCGGAAGCCGGCATTCGCGAAGCCGCCATCGCGCTCTCGCATGCCGCTCGTCTTCCTGCCGCGCGCCGCGCTCGAAGCCGCCTCGCCGCGCGCGCAGACGCGGTCCGAGCGCGTCGTCGCGCTGTTCGGCGTGCCCTCCGTCGCCGAAACCGCGGCGCTGGCGGGCGCGGGGCCGGCGCTCGACGCTCGTCGTGCCCCGCATCGGCGAGGGCGGCGCGACCTGCGCCGTCGCCGCGCCGGCCGATGCCGCGCGTCCTTCGCCGTCGGGAGCATCCTCATGACGGTTCATTTCATCGGCGCGGGCCCCGGCGCGGCCGACCTCATCACCGTGCGCGGACGCGACCTCCTCGCGCGCTGCCCGGTCTGCCTCTATGCCGGCTCGCTCGTGCCGCGCGAGCTCCTGGCGCTATTGCCCGCCCGACGCGCGCATCGTCGACACCGCGCCGCTGTCGCTCGAGGCGATCGAGGCCGAATTCGAGCAGGCGCATGCGCAGGGGCAGGACGTGGCGCGGCTGCATTCCGGCGACCTCTCGATCTGGAGCGCGCTGGGCGAGCAGCTCCGCCGGCTCGACGAGCGCGGCATCCCCTACACGCTGACGCCGGGCGTGCCCGCCTTCGCCGCCGCCGCCGCCGCGCTCGGGCGCGAGCTGACGCTGCCGGAGGTCGCGCAATCGGTCGTTCTGACCCGCACCTCGGGCCGCGCCTCGTCCATGCCGGCGCGCGAGACGCTGGCCACCTTCGCCGCAGTCCGGCGCGACGCTGGCCATCCATCTCTCGATCCACGCGCTCGACAGGTGGTGGCGGAGCTCACGCCGCACTACGGCGCGGACTGCCCGGTCGCCATCGTCTACCGCGCGTCGCTGGCCGGACGAGCGCGTCGTGCGCGGCACGCTCGCCGACATCGAGGCCATCGCCGCCGAAGCCCGATGGAGCGCACCGCGCTCATCCTGGTCGGGCCGCGTGCTGGGCAGCTGCGGATTTCGCGCGACAGCGCGCTCTACGACGCCGACTATCCCCGCCGCTTCAGGACGCCGGGCTGGCGGGGAGGGCAGGATTGATGCGCCGGGCATGCGCCGCGTTGCAGCCCGGATTGCAGGTTCAGGCCTTGCGGAACGGCGTGCGCGCGACGACCAGGCCCTTCCGGTCGACGACCACGATTTCGATGCGCCATGCCGGTGCCCGCCAGCGCCTTGGCGGCCGTGCGCCAGGCGGCCTCGGCGACGAGCGCCGGCACGCCAGTCCCGGCCTCGTGCGTCCGCGCCAGCACCTCGTTGGCGGCGTTGGCGGACAGCATCTCCCGCGCCAGCGCCTCGTCGCCGCCGGCCTCGCGCACCCGCTCGGCCAGCCAGCCGAGGTCGACGCTGCCCCGCCGCGAATGCAGGTCGAGCAGGCCCTGCCCGAGCTTGCGTCATCTTGGCGAAGCCGCCGGCGACCGTGACCTTGGAAACGGGGTTGCGGCGCAGGTATTTCAGCATGCCGCCGGCGAAATCGCCCATGTCGATCAGCGCGACCTCGTCGAGCCCGTGCAGCTCGCTGCACCGCGGCCTCCGACGTGTCCCCCGTCGCTCCCGCCACATGGTCGAGGCCCATGGCGCGGGCGACGTCGATGCCGCGGTGGATGGTGTGGATCCACGCCGCGCAGGAATAGGGCACGACGATGCCGGTGGTGCCCAGGATGGAGAGCCCGCCGACGATGCCGAGCCGTCCGTTGAGCGTGCTCAGCGCGATCTCCTCGCCGCCGGGAATGGAGATCTCGACCTCCACGTCGCCGGGCGTCGCCGAGCAGCGTGGCAGCCTCCGCGATGGCGGTGCGCATCATCTCGCGCGGCACGGGATTGATGGCGGGCTCGCCGGGCGGAATGGGCAGGCCGGGCCGCGTCACGGTGCCGACGCCCGGCCCGGCGCGAAACACCACGCCCGAGCCCGCCGCGCCGCGCCGGACCGTCGATACGATCAGCGCGCCATGCGTGACGTCGGGGTCGTCGCCCGCATCCTTGACGATGCCGGCGCGTCGCGTACGCCGTCGCCCAGCTCGGTTTTCGCCAGCGCGAAGGCGGGCTGCTGGCCGCCCGGCAGCGTGATGGTCGACGGGATCGGGGAACTCGCCCGGTGACCAGCGCCTCGTAAGCCGCCCGCGTCGCGGCCGTGGCGCAGGCGCCGGTCGTCCAGCCATAGCGCAGGGGATGGGTCGGCCTCTCCAGGTCCGGCGTGTCCATCTCCGGGCTGTCCAGATTCTGGCTGTCGAGGTCTGGGCTGTCTTGGCTCATCTCAAGCCTTCCTATCGCGCCCGCCCCGCCGGGCAAAGCGCATATCGGGGGAGAGCAGGGCGATGACCGCAAACCAGGCCCGCGGCCTCGTGATTTCAGCGCCGCGCTCCTCCAGCGGCAAGACGACGATCGTGCTCGGCCTGCTGCGCGCCTTCGCACGCCGGGGCATGCGCGTGTCGGGCGCGAAATGCGGGCCGGATTACATCGATCCGGCCTTCCACGCCGTCGCATCGGGCCGCCGAGCCTCAATCTCGACGCCTGGGCGATGGAGCCGGCCCTTGTCGCCGGCCTCGCCGGGCGCGCCGCCTCGGGGTCCGATCTCGTGCTCTGCGAGGGCTCGATGGGCCTGTTCGACGGCGTTCCCGCCGAACCGGGCCGCTCCGGCTCGTCCGCCGACATCGCGGCCGCGACGGGCTGGCCCGTCCTGCTCGTGGTCGACGTCAGCGGCCAGTCGCAATCGGCGGCCGCCATCGTGCATGGCTGCGCCACCTACGACGCCCGCATCCGGCTTGCGGGCGTGGTCATCAACAAGCTGGCGAGCCCCCGCCACACGCGGCTGGTGGGGGACGCGGTGCGCGCGCTCGGCCACCGCGTGTTCGGCAGCATCCCGCGCACCGATAGCGTGAGCCTGCCCGAGCGGCACCTCGGCCTCGTGCAGGCCAGCGAGACGAGCGGGCTCGAGGCGCTGCTCGACGCCATGGCCGATCTCGTCGAAGCCAATCTCGACCTCGACGCCATCTTCGCCGCCGCTGCCCCCCTGGCGGCCCAGCCCGGTCATTCCCGTACGGATGCGATACCCCCGCCCGGCCAGCGCATCGCGCTCGCCAGGGACGAGGCCTTCTCCTTCACTTATCCGCATCTCGTCGAAAGCTGGCGCGCGGCCGGAGCCGAAATCGTGCCGTTCTCGCCGCTTGCCGACGAGGCGCCCGATCCCGCCGCCGATGTCTGCTGGCTGCCCGGCGGCTATCCGGAGCTGCACGCCGGCCGCATCGCGGCGGCGAGCCGCTTCATGAGCGGCCTCAGGCAGTTCGCGGCCACCCGGCCCGTACATGGCGAGTGCGGCGGCTACATGGTGCTCGGCCAGACGCTGACCGACGCAGCCGGCGGCGTGCACGAAATGGCCGGCCTGCTCGGCGTGTGCACCAGCTTCGCCAAGCGGCGCATGAATCTCGGCTATCGCGACGTGGAGCTGGCGGCGAATTTCTGCATCGGCCCGCGCGGGACCCGCCTGCGCGGCCACGAGTTCCACTATTCGAGCGTCACGGACCTCGGCGGCGACGAGCCCTTCGCGATGGCGCGCGACGCCTACGGGTCCGAGCCTGCTCCGTCGGGCAGCCGGCGGGGCCTCGCCAGCGGCACCTTCTTCCACCTGATCGCCCAATCGGGCCGATCTCCGGTCTAGCCGCGCCGGCCTCCGGACACGGTATGGATGCGGGGCTGCCGGGGAATTTCGACGGGCGGAACCCAGCGGACGGAGTTCGCCATCGCCGCCTTGTGCATCCGATTCAGCCGGTGCGCCGCGTGAAGCTCGCCGAGCATCGGCTCGCAGATCAGGCGGTCGCCATGCGGTTCGCGGTGGCAGACGGGGTCCCATAGGCCCATCGGGGTCCAGATATCGGGCGAGTGCCACTCCGGCATGCCCAGGATGGGGTAGAGGCACACGCCGCGCAGCGGCACGCCTTCGCGCAGCAATTGCTCCGATTCCGCCGCGACCTCCCGCAGCCACGGCGCGCGCTGCTCGTCGACATGCGCGGTCTCCGAGATCAGCACGTCCCCGCCATAGCGCTGCCACACGCCGCGCACCAGGTCGGACAGCTTCGCGCGCCGGGGATCGTCGTCGGCGAGCGGCGGGATCCGGCCGTCCGGCAGGGGCTCGACGCGCCATTCCCACTGGTTGGTCCAGTAATAGTTGATGCCGACGATATCGAGATGGGCGCGGCTGCCGCCAAGCTCGGGGAGCAGCCGCCCGGCGAGCATGTCCCAGGCCTGGAAGACGAGGCGCTCGTTGAAGTCCCGCGCCTCCTCCGCCTCGTGGCCGCGCTCGGGCGAGGGCGCGACGCGGCAGAGCGGATCGACATTGACCATGCGCGAGCCCGGGCAGGCGGCCCAAAGCGCCTCGATGCCGGCAATCGCGGCGCGGCAGAGCGCGACCTTCAGCTCCCACCCGCAGCCTTCGCGATGCGGGGCGAACCAGCCCTTCTCCGCCGCCGCGAAGGCCATGAAGCTCGGCTCGTTGACGGGCGTGAACAGGCACGGCGCATCGCTGCGCATCCCGATATAGCGCCCCACCGCGTAGCAATAGTCCGCGAACTTCTCGGGCAAATCGTCCGCGAAAAGATCGATGTGCCGGGGATAGCCGTAATGGAACAGGTCCCAGATCACCTCGATCCGGTGCCGGCGCGCGGCGGTGAGGAAGGGATCGATGCTCGAAAAGTCGTATCGGCCCGCCCTCCCTGGCCACCACGGGCCAGCGCACCGATTCCCGCACGCTGAAGATGCCCAGCGCCGCGAGATCCCGGTAATCCTGCTCGACGGTGCGGTCGTGGCCCGTGGCGACGACCTGGTCGAACCAGTCTCCATGCCTGTTATAGCCGGTCGAGCCTTCGAACCCGGCCAGGAAGAAGCTGCGAAACATCAGGTATCCTTCGCCTTCACGCCCGCGACAGCGGCCCCACTGCCCCGGCGCCCCGCTCGACAAGCGCCGCGAATTGGTCAACGAGCGGAGTCCTGATCCGGTTCAACTCCGGATCGAGATTCCACAGTCCCATCTGCAAAAGGTGGTCCGCCACGTCGCGCCGCCCCTGCCGCCACGCCCAGGTCACCAGCGCGAACATCGGCCACCACGTGTATCCGACCACGGGCACGCCATCCGCCCTGAGCCTGCCGACCTGCTCCACTGAATTCTCGAGCCACGCCATGCGCCGAGCGACCGAACCTGACGTGGCGACCTCGGAAATCGTCAGCGGAACGCCGAAATGCTGGAAATAGCGCGTCGCGACCTCTTCGATCAGCCCGGCCTCGGTATAGGGCATCCGCGTCCGCAGGCGTCCCTCTCGGTCCCGCTCGAGGCGCTTGGACGTGAAAAGCGGGTAGAGGTTGAGGCCGATCACCTCGGGCGGCTCGCCTCGAGCGGCCAGCAGCTCCAGCGTGGCCTCGCGGGCCCCGTGCGCCAGCAGCCACCCGTGGAGGCTGTGCCGGTCATCCACCCGCCCCGCCACGAGGTCGAGCGCGAGAAACACGATATCGCGGCGCTTGCGGGCTTCGTCCTCCAGGTCGGGCGTGGCCGCCGAATAGAGGTCGGTCGCATCGACGTGATAGGCCACGATGTCGGGGTCCACGGCCCTCAGGGCCGCGACCGTCGCCTGGATGCCCTGCGCGATGGCCAGCGTCAGCGCCACGAAGCCGCGCCAGCTTCGCCGGTAGGGCGGCCACCAGCCGATCCGGCCGCAATACCACGCGGTTACGCGCGGCTCGTTCAGCGGCGTGTACCAGTGGATGCGCCCCTTGAACCTCTCCGCCAGCCGCGCCGCATACTCGGCTACGAGCCTGGGATAATCAGGGTTGAGATAGGCGTTCTCGATCCAGCCCGGCAGGCCGTAATGGACGAGGTCCACCTGCGGCGCGATACCGAGTTCAAGCATCAGTTCGAGCGGTTCGTCCGCGTGCCGCCAGTCCCATTGGCCCGGCGTGGGCTGGATGCGATGCCAAGGCACGCCGTATCGCGCCGCCGGAACCTTCAGCTCCGCCATCAGCGCGATGTCATCCCGCCAGCGGCCGTAATGATCCGTCAGTTCGTACTCGTCGAGCGTGCGCCCGGTCACCTTGTGCGGCGCGGTGATGAATGTGTCCTCGATGCCGGTCGCCCACCAGAAGGCGTCCGGCTCGGTCAGCCGGCTGAGCTGCGACCGGCGAGGCAGGGGTCGGGACGGCCAGAGGTCGCGTGGGAAGCGGCAACAGTCAGTCCTGCCCGCGCCGGCCAGGATCGTGCCAGCGCTCCCGCTTGGACTGTGCCCGCGCATGCGCCGCCCCAGTCGTTTTATGTCGCATGAACTCCGCCCTCGGCCCTCAAGCTTGTCGGCACCAACGGCTTGCCCGGCGGATAGTTCGTGGGCCTAGAAGCCAAGAGCGGTCCACAAAGCATCCGCTACATGATCTACGCTTGTTGATTTCGCGTCGTCCAAACTTCAATGTTGGCCTTGTCACGTGGCCAACAGCAAAAGGCGCCGGGGTTGGGATCGACCTTCCCAGCCTGGCGCCCCCTCCCGGGCGCTGCTGGCCCGCTTTAGCGATGGACGTTCGGCATGATCCGGCTCAAGCGCCTGTTCCAGCGGCTGCTCGTCTTCGGACTGGGCGTGCTGACGGTCTGGCTCATCGCGTTCGTCTTTTTCGATTTTGCCGACAAGCGCCTGCCGTGGGTCCTGGCGCTGGCGGTCACCTATGCGCTTGCCGCCTATGTCATCCTGCCGCGCGCCATCCGTATGGGAGTCCGCATCCTCCGGCGGGGACGGGTGCCGAGCTACACCTTCACCGGCGACGGGCTGCCGGGCGATCCTGTCAACCTGATGCTGATCGGAACGAAACGGCAGCTCGCCAGCGCCTTCAAGGTCCTGGGCTGGACGCAGGCCGACCCGCTGGGGCTCGCCAGCTCATGGCGCATGGCAAAGGCCTTCGTGCTGAACCGGCCTTATCCGAACGCGCCGTTCAGCACGCTCTATCTTTTCGGCAGAGGGCAGGATGTGGGCTTCCAGTGCGCGATCGACAACAGCCCGCGCAAGCGCCACCACGTCCGCTTCTGGGGATGTCCCCTGGACCGTTTCGAGCACGCCATCGACACGCCGGCGTTCTGGCTCTCCACGGAGCGGCCGTCGGACGACGAGCAGGCGATGTGGGTGGGGGCCGTCACCAAGGATATCGGCCTCTCGCTGACGCGCCTCAGCTTCCAGATCACGCACGCGACGGACGCCGACACGAACGAGGAGCGCGACTTCCTGATGCGCGAACTCGTCCGCCACAATGCAGTATCGAACGTCCGCTCCCACACCGAAGGCGACCGCCTCGCCGCTGGTCACGTAAACAGGTACGTCACCGACAGCGTGCTTGCCGTGGCTGATCTGGCGCGGTGACGCGCCGGGCAGCCGGTCGGGTCGAGGTCAAGCTGTCGCACGAGCCTGATGATGCCGCGCTCCGGCGCTTCCCGGTTGACGCGGTTCGCGAACGCCATGCCGCGGCGTTCGCGCGACAACAACAAGAATGCAGCGGAGAATGGCGCGCCCGAAAGGATTTCGAACCTCTGACCCCCAGATTCGTAGTCTGGTGCTCTATCCAGCTGAGCTACGGGCGCGCGGGGCATGGGCTGCTTTGCAGCGGCTCATGCACGGGCGGTTCAATTAGCGGCTCCTTGGCGGTATGGCAATCCCTAATCGGCGGGGAGGGCGACTTCTTCGCCGCTTTGGCGGCGCGGGCGTTCAGCCAGGCCCGTTTGGGGACGTCGATGCACTGGACCCCGCCTGCATAGGGCATGCCCGATCGGGGCGAGGCCCCTCACCCTCAGCTTTCGCCGGCATCGGGAATGACGATGCGGAAGACCGATCCATCGGATGTGGGCAGCAGCGCGATGGTGCCGCGGTGGCCGTGCACGAGTTCGGCGGCGATGGCGAGGCCGAGCCCCGAGCCGCCCTGCCGCGTCGAACCGTGGAAGGCCTCGAACAGCCGGTCGCGGATGCGCGGGGGCACGCCGGGGCCGGTATCTGCGATGTCGATGACGACGGCGGCGCCCTCGCGGCGGGCGGATACGGTGATCAGCTTTTCGCGCCCGGGCTCCACGCCGTCCCGCAGCACCTGCAGCGCATTGCGGCCGATGTTGAGGAGGATGCGGCTGAACTGCTCGGGATCGGCGTCGATCCACAGGTCGGCGGGCGTGTCGTTGACGAGGGCGATCTCGCTCTCGTCCCACAGGCCCAGCAGGTCCCTGAGGTCCTCCACCATCGGCGCGAGCAGCACGCGCCTGCGCTCGGGCGGGCGCTCCACGGCGCGGCCATAGGCGAGGGTGGACTGGCAGAAGCCGATGGCGCGGTCCAGCGCGGCGATGAGCTTGGGCGCGAATCGCTGCACCGTCGGGTCGCTCAGGCCCGAGAGCCTGTCGGAGAACAATTGCGCCGAGGCCAGCATGTTGCGCAGATCGTGGTTGATCTTGCTGACGGCGAGGCCCAGGGCCGCGAGGTGCTTCTTCTGCCTCAGCTCCTCGGCCAGGCTCTTCTGCATGGCCGCGAGGGCATGCTCGGCCATGCCGATCTCGTCGGTGCGGCGGGATGGCTTGATGACGGGGCCGGCATCCTCCGGCTGCTGCTCGAAGGCCATGATGCTGGAGGTCAGCCGGCGCACCGGCCTCACGATCAGGCGGTGCAGTGCGACGTAGACCAGCAGGGCGGTGATGCCTGAGATCAGCAGCGACAGCAGCAGGATGTTGATGGAGAAGCGCACCATCGCTTCGCGCAGGGGCGCCTCGTCGAGCACGATCTCGACGAATTCCACCCCGTCCATGCCCGGCCCGACGATGCGGATATAGCGCGGCTGCTCGGCGAACAGCGTCTCGATCGCGCCCACGATCCACGCGACAGGCGAGGACGTCGCGCAGGTCGACGTTGTGCTCCACGTTGGGCGGCATGTCGGTGACGGCCAGCAGGCGGCGCGCGCCGTCCGGCGCGCATGGCCACCGACACCGCGCCGAGCTGCGCCACCAGCTTGCGCTCGAGCTCCGGCGGCACGGCCCCGGCGGGCGCGGCGTCCAGCACGAGCGCGGCGATCTGGGCCGCGCCGATCCTGTCGTTCAGCCAGTTGCGCCGGAAATTCGCGATCGAGGGCACGTAGATCAGCACTTCCGCCAGCATCACGAACAGCACCGTCAGGATCAGCAGCCGCGCCGGACAGGCCCGGCCAGGCGCGCGCGACCGGCGGGGCTTCCGGTGAAATCCGGCGATGGTCCGTGCGGTCGAGCGGTTCGGTCATGGCGCTGTTTCGCTGTCGCCCCGTCTCAGCCGAAGAGCCTGAGCAAGCGGAGCAGCCTGCCGACCACCGGCCTGCGCGCGGCGGCCGCGTAGAAGGTGAAGGCGGCGCGGCTGAAACCTCCGAAAAGGTCGGGTACGGGCATGATGAGATCGCGAAATTCGGCGATATCGAGGCCTTTCTTCACCGCCAGCGTCCACGGCACGATCAGGTCTGCCGCCCTGGCGCCCACGATCGCGGCGCCGAGGATCTTGCCCTTGGCCGTGGTGACGATCTTGATCTCCCCTTCGGTCATGCGCTCGGCCTGGGCGCGGTCGTTCTCTGAGAAGGGCCAGCGCAGCACCCTGATGTCGCGATGATCCCGGGCGGCCTCCTCCTCCGAGAGGCCGACCAGCGCGATCTCGGGGTCGGTGTAGACGGCCTTCGGCGTGGCCGCCTTGTTGACCCTGGCGGGCAGCCGGAACAGCGCCCGGCGCACGACGATGCCGGCATGATCGTTGGCGACATGGGTGAACTGGTCGCCGGCATGCGGCCCGCCCGCGCAGTCGCCGATGGCGAAGACGCGGCGGTTGGAGGTGCGCATGCCCTTGTCCACGAGAATGCCCGTACGGTCATGACGTGATGCCGGCCGCGTCGAGGCCGAGGCCGTCGAGCGTCGGCGTGCGGCCCGCGGCCACCAGCAGGTGGGTCCCTCCAGCGCCTCGCCGCCCTCGAGCAACCAGGCGGATGCCGCCGGCCCAGTGCTCGGCCCGGGCTGCCTTGCGTCTGCTCGACGATGACGACGCCCTCCCGCGCGCAGCACCGTCGAGCGCGTGGGCGGCGATCTCGGGGTCGATGCGCCCCAGCGCCGCGGCCCGCCTCAACGACGGTCACCTCCGAGCCGAGGCGGCGGAAGGCCTGCGCCATCTCGATGCCGACCGGTCCGCCGCCGAGGATCAGCGAGCCGCTCGGGCCGCGTGGTGAGGTCGAAGATCGTCTCGTTGGTCAGGAAGGGCGCCTCGGCAAGGCCCGGGACGGGCGGAATGGCCGGGCGTGAGCCCGTGGCGATCACGAAGCGGCGCGCCTTGATGACGACGTCGCCGACGACGACGCGTGCGCGCGTCCGCGAACTTCGCCTCGCCGCGCAGCACGCGTGACGCCCATCGCCGTGAACCGCTCGGCGGAATCGTTGGGGGCGATGGCGGCGATGACCCCGTGAACATGGTCGATGGACGCGCGCGGGATCGATGCGGGGCTTGGAAGCCGCAATGCCGAACGGCGTCGTGGAGCGCACGGCCTCGGCGGCGTGGGCGGCCGCCAGCAGCGCCTTGGAGGGCACGCAGCCGACGTTCAGGCACTCGCCGCCCAGCTTGCGCCTTCTCGATGAGCACGACGGGAACGCCCAGGCCGGCGGCGACGGCTGCCACCGACAGGCCACGCCGATCCGGCGCCGATGACGCAGAGGTCGGGAGTCAGCGATTCGGTCAAACGGGTCTCCTGGATCCTGCAGAGGGTTGCATCGAGCAACGCTTTCCATGGTGGCGAGGGGTGGGTCGGATGTCGAATTCGGCGATCTAGCCCTCGGTGGACGCGTTGGACGGCAGCAAGCCGAGCCGCCGCAGCAGGATCGGCAGCAGCGCGACGCAGCCCAGCGCCGCGAGGGCGCCATCAGGCCGGGCGTCGCCAGGGTTCGCAGCGAGAAGTCGAAATAGCAATGCGCGCTGCCGGTGGCCAGGCAGGCTTCGATAGGCCGCCTTCTGCGCCAGCACGACGCTGTCCAGCCCCGACCCTGCGGCCGAAAAGGCCAGGTGCCCGGCATGATGCCGACAAAAGTCGTCGCGGCGAACAGGGACAGCCTCACGCCGACAATGCGGCAGGCCAGATTGACCAGCCAGAACGGGAAGATCGGCACGATGCGCAGGAACAGCAGGTAGCTGACGGCGTTCTCCTTCATACCGGCCTTCAGGCGCTCCACCAGCCCCGCCGCCCTCCCGGCGAGAAGCGCACCGAGGCGCTGCGAGCGATGATGAACACGATGATCGCGCCCAAGTGGCCGAAACGATCGCCGCGACGCCCCCCCAGACCCACCCGAACAGGAGGCCTCCCAACACCGTCAGCAGCACGCGCCCCCGGCAGGGACAGGCTGGCGGCGGCCAGGTAGCAGGCCATGTAGATCAGCAGCGCGGAGGCGAAATGGCCGTCCACATAGGCCCGGAACACGTCGTAGCGGGTCAGGACCATGGCCGGGGTCACGAACCGGTTGAGCGAGATCGCGGCCCCCGCGAGGACCACGATGGCCAGGACGCGAACAGCATGCGGCGCCGCGGCACGGCTCCGCCTGCTTCCGAACCGGACGGACCGCCTGCACCGTGCTCCATGCGCTACCCTGGTCTTTCGCTTCGGCCCTGCGGCTTTCCCAATAGCGTATATTGGGCTCGTTTCTTCGGCCCGGCACGTCATCGGAGCCGGACAGCCTGCGGCATCATGACCTAGAATTCCCGTACGGTCGCTACGCGTTGACTTTCAGCGGGCCCATCCGTCATAAGCCGCGCAGCTTTCGAGCGCTATCGCACAACGTCGGAAGGACTGCGCCGGTGGGCACGACCGCCGGTGTTGTTTTTTCGAGCATCAGGACTGAAAGCCCGAGGCTCTGCCGACGGGCCGGACCGGAGACGACTTCCGTGAAACGCACCTATCAACCCAGCAAGCTCGTGCGCAAGCGCCGCCATGGCTTCCGCGCCCGCCTCGCCACCGTGGGTGGCCGCAAGGTCCTCGCGGCCCGTCGGGCCCGTGGCCGCAAGCGCCTGTCTGCGTGAGGCGGGCCTCCGGCGCAAGGTGCCATGACCGAATGTCGGGCGCCGCGCACCAGGCCGGAATGCAAGCCGGAGCGTCTGACGCGGCGCGCCGACTACGTCGCTGCCGGACAAGGGCCGCCGGTTTCACACGCCGCGGCTCTCTGTCCAGGGCTGCGAGCGTGCGTCCGGCGTGATCGCACGCGGCTGATGCTCCGTCCGCGGACTTGATGCGGCCTCGCTTTGGGCTGACGGTGAGCCGCAAGGTCGGCAACGCCGTCGAGCGCAACCGCGTGAAGCGCCGGCTGCGAGAAGGCCTTGAGACGTTTGGCCGGGGAGCCGTCGGGCATCGCCCGGCCTTCAGCATTTCGACTACGTGATCGTCGCGCGGCGCGAGGCGCTTGGCGCCGGCTTTCGACCGTCTGGTCAGTCGACATCGCCGAGGGGATCGCGGGCCTGCACAGGCCGCGCCGACGCTGGCGCGGGCGCGTCCACGCAAGCCGGCAGACCTCGCCGCAGACCAGTTCCGCCTCCAACAGAGACCGATTGAGCCATGCAGGACAACAAGAACTTCTTCCTCGCGATCGCGCTGTCGATGGTCGTGCTCATCGGCTGGAACGTCTTCTTCGGCATGCCGAAGATGGACCGAGCAGCAGCAGCAGGCCGCAGGTCGCAGGCGCAGACTGCCCAGACGCCGGCCAGCCCGGGCACGTCGCCCGGCTGCTGCGCCGGCATCGCCCGGCCGCGCCTGCTGCCCGACGGAACGCCGCCGTCGCGGCCACGCGCGAGGCCGCTCTCGCCGCTTCGCCGCGCGTCACCATCGACAGCCCCGCGTGCGCGGCTCGATCGCGCTGCGCGGCGGCGACATCGACGACATCGCGCTGAAGGACTACCACGAGACCGTCGACCCCAAGAGCCCGAACATCGTCGTGTTCTCGCCGGCCAACGGCCCGGACGGCTATTTCGCGCGCTTCGGCTGGCTGCCGGCCGGCGCGGCGTCGACGTGCCCGACGCCGCAGACCGTGTGGACGGCCGACCAGCCCGACGCTGACCGACAAGCAGCCGGTCACGCTGACCTGGGACAACGGCAAGGGCCTCGTCTTCAAGCGCACCATCGCCATCGACGACAACTACATGCTGACCGTCGACCGACGCGTCGAGGCCAAGGCCGGGCGCGAAGTCAACGCTGACGCCCTACGGCCTCATCCGCCGCATCGGCACGCCGCATGTCGCGGGCTTCTACATCCTGCACGAGGGCCTGCTCGGCGTGATCGGCGAGCAGGGCCTGCAGGAGTTCACCTACGCCGCGCTCGACAAGGAGACCGTCCGCTCGCGCCAACGAGCGCGGCACGGAGTTCACCGACGCGGTCGGCGGCTGGGTCGGCATCACCGACAAGTACTGGGCCTCGGCGCTCATCCCCGACCAGAAGACGCCGTTCAACGCCACCTTCTCGGTCACGCACGGCGCCCGGACGCCGGGCGCCGATGCACGTCCTACCAGACGCTGGTCACGCTGCCGCCGGTCGAAGCTCGCGCCCGGCGCCGAACGCCGTCCAGCGACCAGCCGCATCTTCGTCGGCGCCAAGGAGGTGCAGCACGATCGACGGCTACGAGGCCCAGCTACGGCATCAAGCGGTTCGACCTGCTGATCGACTGGGGCTGGTTCTACTGGCATCACCAAGCCGCTGTTCCAGCCTGCTCGACATCATCTTCCAGCTTCGTCGGCAATTTCGGCGTCGCCATCCTGATCGTCACCGTGATCGTCAAGGCGGTGTTCTTCCCGCTGGCCAACAAGAGCTACTCCTCGATGGCCAAGATGAAGGCCGTGCAGCCGCAGATGGCGCGCGCTGAAGGAGCAATACCCCGACGACAGGGTGAAGCAGCAGCAGGAGCTGATGGAGCTCTACAAGCGGGAGAAGATCAATCCGCTGGCGGGCTGCCTGCCCGTGCTGCATCCAGATCCCGGTGTTCTTCGCGCTCTACAAGGTGCTGTTCGTCACCATCGAGATGCGGCACGCGCCGTTCTTCGGCTGGATCAAGGACCTCGCCGCGCCCGACCCGACCTCGCTCTTCAACCTGTTCGGCCTGCTGCCCGTGGACGCCGCCGCACGTGCTGCTCATCGGCATCTGGCCGATCATCATGGGCATCACGATGTTCGTGCAGATGAAGATGAACCCGGAGCCGCAGGATCCCGATCCAGAAGACCATGTTCACCTGGATGCCGGTGTTCTTCACCTACCTGCTGGCGTCGTTCCCGGCCGGCCTGGTCATCTACTGGTCCTGGAACAACACGCTCTCGGTGCTGCAGCAATACATGATCATGAAGCGCCAGGGCGTGAAGGTGGAGCTCTGGGACAATCTCGCGGCCTGTTCAGCAAGCCCGCGCGAAGTCCCGAACGCCGCCACCGGCATCCAAGCCGAGCCAGGTGAAGGCGCGTCGCCAAGGCCGGCGAATGAGGCCGAGCGGGCAGGCGCTGCGCCGCTCCGGCCCGCAACAGGCCCGGCGACCCGTGCCGCTGCATCGAAGGACGGCGATGACCGACGAACCGTCCCCCATCCTCAAGCCTGACACGGCGTCGCCGACCCGGCCTGGTGGAGCAGGGCCGCAAGCTCTTCGCGGGCGAGGCCGAGTTCATCTGGGCCGGCGAGACAGCTCGGCGGCGCTGCCGCCGATGAAGACGGTCGAGATCGCCTTCGCCGGCCGCTCGAACGTCGGCAAGTCGAGCCTCGTCAACGCGCTCACCGGCCGCAAGACGCTGGCGCGCACCTCGCACACGCCCGGGCGCACGCAGCAGCTCAACTTCTTCGACATCGGCGGCCGCTTCACGCTGGTCGACATGCCCGGCTACGGCTACGCGGCGGTGTCGAAGACCAAGGTCGACGGCGTGGACCGGGCTGATCCACGACTACCTGCGCGGCCGCGCCAGCCTGGCGCGCGTCTTCCTGCTCGTCGACGGCCGGCACGGCCTGAAGCCGATCGACACGAGGTCATGGACACGCTCGACAAGGCGGCCGTCTCCTACCAGCTCGTCCTCACCAAGGCCGACGAGCTGAAGGCGTCCGACCGCGGCCGCGCGCATCGCCGAGACGCAGGCGGCACTGTCGCCGCCGCCCGGCGGCCTATCCCGAGATCGCGCTCACGCTCCAGCCGCACCGGCGCAGGGCATCCCCGAGCTGCGCGCCGCCGTCGCCCAGCTTGCTCGCCGAGCGCGGCGCCTGAGCGGCATGGCGGCGCACGGCTCATGGCCGTGCTTGGCGGCCCTCTACGGCGCGGCCGGCGTCGCGCTTGGCCGCCGCCGCCGCCCATATCGGCGGGCCCTCGGCGGCCACCGCCGCGCAGATTCGCTGCTGTTCCACGCGCCGGCGCTGCTCGGTCATTGCCGCTGGTGCTGAAGGCAGGCATCGTGCGACCCGCGCACGGGCGCTCGCCGCCGGCCTCGTGATCGCCGCCGGCGTGTTCCTCTTCAGCGGCACCCTCGCGCTTGGCGCGCTGGCGGACTGGCGGCCCGTGCCCATGGCTCGCCCCGACGGGCGGCATGCTGATGATCGGCGGCTGGCTGCTGCTCGCTGTACCGGCTCGCCGCGCGCGCTGGCGGCGCTCGCGAGACCCCGCCGAACCGGGGCGACAGGCCGGGCGAACTCGGCTAAAAGACGCTGCCCTCCCGCACCGATTCAGCGGAAATATCCAATGACCGACGTCATCGATCCCGCACCTGAAGGCCGAAATCCTCGTCCAGGCGCTGCCCCACATGCTGCGCTATGACGAGGCGACCGTCGTGGTGAAATATGGCGGCCACGCCATGGGCGACGAGCAGGTCGCCCGCGATTTCGCGCGCGACATGGTCCTGCTGGAGCAGTCCGGCGTGAACCCGGTCGTGGTGCACGGCGGCGGCCCGCAGATCGGCGCCATGCTCAAGCGCCTCGGCATCAAGAGCGAGTTCGCGGCGGGCCTGCGCGTCACCGACAAGGCGACCGTCGAGGTCGTCGAGATGGTGCTGGCCGGGCTCATCAACAAGCAGATCGTCGGCTTCATCAACGGCGAGGGCGGCCGCGCCATCGGCCTGTGCGGCAAGGACGGCAACATGGTCACCGCCCGCAAGGTGACCCGCACCGTCATGGACCCCGACAGCAATATCGAGCGCGTGGTCGACCTCGGCTTCGTCGGCGAGCCCGAGACGGTGGACCGCGCGGTGCTCGACGCGCTGCTCGGCCGGGAGGTCATTCCCGGTGCTGGCCCCCGTCGCCAACGGCGCGGACGGCCAGACCTACAACGTCAACGCCGACACCTTCGCCGGCGCCATCGCCGGCGCGCTGGCGCCAAGCGCCTGCTGCTGCTCACCGACGTTCCCGGCGTGCTCGACAAGAACAAGAACCTGCTCAAGGAACTCACCGTCGACCAGTGCCGCGCCCTCATCGCCGACGGCACGATCACCGGCGGCATGATCCCCAAGGTCGAGACCTGCATCTACGCGCTGGAGCAGGGCGTCGAAGGCGTGGTCATCCTCGACGGCAAGGTCCCGCACGCGGTGCTGCTGGAGCTGCTGACGGACCTCGGCGCGGGAACCCTGATCACGCGGTAAGCGGGCCAAAAGCCCGCGAACCGTACGGAAGCGGGCTGTTTCGAAGCTCCGTGCGACGGGATTGAACCTTTCGGCATGCTGAGGGATTGTTAGGATCCCTCGGCGGATACTGTATGTTCGGCCATGTGGCCGGAGCAGTACCCCAGTCTCGAAAGCCATGACCCAGGCCTTTGCACCGCCCCTCCTAGCCGTCCCCGGATTCGACCATGTCGACACCTGGATCTTCGATCTCGACAACACGCTCTACCCGTCCCGACGCCCGGCTCTGGCCGCAGGTGGACGAGCGGATCACGCTGTTCCTGGCCGAGTTGTTGGGCTCGACGGCATGTCCGCGCGGGCGCTGCAGAAATATTACTACACGCGCTACGGCACGACGCTGAAGGGCCTGATGGACGAGCACGCCATCTCGAGCCGAGGACTTCCTCGCCTTCGCGCACGACATCGACCTCTCGCTGCTCGATCCCGATCCCGACGCTCGGCCGGGCCATCGAGGCGCTGCCCGGGCCGCAAGCTGATCCTCACCAACGGATCGCGCCAGCATGCCGAGAACGTTGCCGGCAAGCTCGGCATCCGCGAGCATTTCGAGGAGATCTTCGACATCGTCGCCGCCGACTTCGTGCCCAAGCCCGAGGCGCGCGACCTACGAGCGCTTCCTCGACGTGCACGGCGTCGATCCGTCGCGGGCGGCGATGTTCGAGGACCTCGCCAAGAACCTCGTCGTGCCGCACGCGCTGGGCATGCGGACGGTCCTCGTGCTGCCCGCAGACGCCGGACCCGTTCCGCGAAGCGCACGAGCAGGCGGCCGTCGAGGCGCCCTATATCGACCATTCCACGACCGACCTGACGGGCTTCCTGACCGGGATACCTGCCGCCCGAAACGCAGGCGCTGCGCGAAGCTCTGAGGCCCGGCGGAGGCCTCGCGCTCACGCGAACCGGCGCGCCGCGGCTCCCGTGCTCGCGCGCGCAGGCGCGGCGAGGTCGATGCCCACGGGCATGCCGTCCACGACGCGCCACGCGCCCGCCACCATCACCCGGTCCGCCCGGTGCGCGCCGCACAGCACCAGCGTCGGCCAGCGGGTCGTGCCCGCCGGAGAAGCGCAGCTCGTCCAGCGTGAACAGCGCGAGGTCCGCCTGCATGCCCGGCGCGATCGCGCCGATGTCGCTGCGCCCGAGGCAGCGGGCGGAGCCCTCCGTCGCCCAGCGGAAGGCGTCGAGATGCGTCACCGCCGCTGGCCGAGCCATAGTGCAGCCGGTTGACCATGAGCGCGTGGCGCACGCCCTCCATCAGGTTCGAACTGTCGTTGGAGGCCGAGCCGTCGACGCCGAGCCCGACCGGCGCGCCCGCCGCCTCCAGCTCGCGCGTCTTGCAGAAGCCGGAGGCGAGCACGGCGTTGGAGGTCGGGCAATGGCAGACGCCCACGCCGTGCCGGCCCAGCGTCTCGCATTCCTCGCAGGTGAAATGGATGCCGTGCGCCAGCCAGGTGCGCGGGCCGAGCCAGCCCACCTCCTCCAGCAACTCGCAGGGGCCGGCAGCCATAGACCTCCAGGCAGAAGGCGTCCTCGTCCTTCGTCTCGGCGAGATGGGTGTGCAGCCGGCAGTCGAAGCGCTCGGCCAGCGCGGCGCTCTCGCGCATCAGGCGCTTGGTCACGGAGAAGGGCGAGCAGGGCGCCAGCGCCACCTGCATCATCGATCCGTCCGAGCGGTCGTGATAGCGCGACAGCACGCGCTCGCTGTCGGCGAGGATCTCGTCCTCGTCCTGCACCACGCTGTCGGGCGGCAGGCCGCCATCCTTCTGCGACAGGTTCATCGAGCCGCGCGTCACGGTCATGCGCATGCCGAGCGCGCGGGCCTCCTCGACCTCGATGTCGACGCCGTCCTCCAGCCCGCTCGGGAAAGAGGTAGTGGTGGTCGGCGGCGGTGGTGCAGCCGGACATCAGCAGTTCGGCCAGCGCCAGGCGCACCGCCAGCGCGGAAGCTGTCGGGGTCGAGCCGGCTCCAGATCGGGTAGAGCGCCTTCAGCCAGGGAAACAGCTCCTTGTCGATGGCCTCGGGATGGGCGCGCGTCAGCGTCTGGAAGAAGTGGTGGTGCGTGTTGACGAGGCCCGGGAGCACGACGTGGCGCGAGGCGTCGAACACGGCATCGACGGGCGCCAGCGGCTCGGCTCCCGCTGGGCACGCATCTCCACGATGCGGCTGCCCTCCACCACGACGCCGCGCTCGGCCCCATCGGCGAGGATCGCGAGCGGGTCCTTGATCCAGTGCCGCATACGGTCTCCTCCGGCGTCGTTCGAAGTCCTGAAAGCCTGTCCGTGCGCTCGGCCCCAAGCCTCCTCAGGAACGGCGGACATTGCACGCCGCGCCAAGCCCAGGCAACGCCAAGCCAAGCTCAGGGCACGCCCTTCGAAGCCCAGGCGACGCTCGCGCCAAGCTCAAGCAAGGCCCGGGCCAGCGCTGGACGCGGCCAAACGGTTGATAGCGGGTGACAGCGGGCGCGACCGTTGCTAATCACGCTGACCTCAAGGTTCGCGACGGATCCCTCAGCCATGCACCACACCGAGCTCGCCGCCATCATCGACGCCGCCTGGGAGAAGCGCGCGGCGATCGGCGCCACCACCAAGGGCGAGGTCCGCGAGGCCGTCGCCCGCGCGCTCGACCTTCTCGACAAGGGCGAGGTGCGCGTGGCCGAGAAGGGCGCGGAGGGCTGGACCGTCCACCAGTGGCTGAAGAAGGCGGTGCTGCTCTCCTTCCGCCTCAACGATTTCAGCCTGATCATCGGCAACGGCCCCGGCCCGTCGAGCTGGTGGGACAAGGTGCCCTCCAAGTTCGACGGCTGGGGCGAGACCGAGTTCCGCGCCGCCGGCTTCCGCGCCGTGCCGAACTGCATCGTGCGCCGCGGCGCCTACATCGCGCCCGAGCGTCGTGCTGATGCCGTCCTTCGTCAATGTCGGCGCCTATGTCGACAGCGGCACGATGGTCGACACCTGGGCGACCGTCGGCTCCTGCGCGCAGATCGGCAAGAACGTGCATCTCTCCGGCGGCGTCGGCATCGGCGGCGTGCTGGAGCCGCTGCAGGCCGGCCCGACGATCATCGAGGACAACTGCTTCATCGGCGCGCGCTCCGAGGTGGTCGAGGGCGTCGTCGTCGGCGAGGGCTCGGTGATCTCGATGGGCGTGTTCATCGGCCAGTCGACCAAGATCGTCGACCGCGCCACCGGCGAGGTCTTCATGGGCCAGCGTGCCGCCCTATTCGGTGGTGGTCTCCGGCAGCATGCCCGGCAAGCCGCTGCCCGACGGCAAGCCCGGCCCGTCGCTCTACTGCGCCGTCATCGTCAAGCGCGTCGACGCGCAGACGCGCTCCAAGACCAGCATCAACGAGCTGCTGCGGGACTGAGGCCTCCGGAGGGCGGCGCGATGGGCGGTGCGGTCGAAGGCGACATGCCCTTAATCCGGCGGCTCGGCCCTGACGATGCAGCCGACTATCGCGAATTTCGCCTCGCCACCCTGGCGGAGTCCCCGACATCCTTCGGCTCGAGCTACGAGGAGGACGCCGTGCGGCCCCTCCAGCATTTCCGCGACCGCATCGGCGGTGACGGTCCCGACGCGATCTTCGCGGCCTTCGCCGCCGGCCGGATCGTCGGCACCGCCGGTTTCTACCGGCAGCCCGGACTGAAGAAGCAGCATATCGGCGTGCTGTGGGGCGTGGCGGTCGATCCCGCCTGGCGCGGGCGCGGGCTCGGCGCGCGCCTGGTCGACACGCGTCATCGCGCATGCCCGCCAGCATGTCATCGCGCTGCGTGCCCTTGTCGTCACCACGAACGCCAGCGCGCGCGGCATCTACGACCGCGCCGGCTTTCGCGCCTACGGCGTGGAGACGCAGGTTCTGTGCGTCGATGGCGTGTACTACGACGAGGACCTGCTGACGCTGGATTTCGCCCCGCCGATATCGCCCTGACGACCATAGTCCACCCCGCGCCGGCTTGCCGAAAGCAATGTGAATGTCCCATCTCGACTTCGCCGACCCCGCGACCCCGTCGCGCTCACGCAGGCGCTGATCCGCTGCCCCTCCGTCACCCCGGACGAGGGCGGCGCGCTTTCGCTGCTCGCGGGCGTTCTGGAGAAGGCGGGTTTCGAGGTGCACCGCCCGGTGTTCAGCGAGCCCGGCACGCCCGACATCGAGAACCTCTACGCCCGCATCGGCAGCGGCGCGCCCTGCCTCGTCTTCGCCGGGCATACCGACGTGGTGCCGACGGGCGATCGCCGCGCGCTGGACGCAGGCGCCGTTCGGCGGCGACATCGTGGCGGGCCAGCTCTATGGCCGCGGCGCGTGCGACATGAAGGGCGGCATCGCCGCCTCCGTCTCCGCCGTCCTGCGCCATCTCGCGGGCGGAAAGCCGCTGGCGGGGTCCATCGCGTTCCTGATCACGGGCGACGAGGAAGGCCCCGCCGTCAACGGCACGGTGAAGCTGCTCGCCTGGGCGAAGGCGCGCGGCGAGCGCTTCGACGCGTGCATCCTCGGCGAGCCGACCAATCCCGACGCGCATGGGCGACATGATCAAGATCGGCCGGCGCGGCTCGCTCACCGGCCACCTCGTCGTGGAGGGCAAGCAGGGCCATGTCGGCTATCCCCACCTCGCCGACAATCCCATCCGCGGCATGACCCGGCTGCTCGCGGCGCTGCAGGACGAGCCGCTCGACGCGGGCACGGCGTTCTTCGCGCCGTCGAACCTCGAGATGACGACGGTCGATGTCGGCAACCCCGCGACCAACGTCATCCCGGCCTCCGCGCGCGCCACGTTCAACATCCGCTTCAACGATCTGTGGACCGCGCAGTCGCTGGCCGACGAGATCCGCCGCCGCCTCGCCGCCGCCGCGGGCGCCAGCGCGCTGGAGCGTGACGTTCGCGCCCATCAATTCGCCCGCCTTCCTGACCGCAGCCGGGCCCGTTCGTCGATCTCGTCTCGGCGGCCGTGGAGCAGGTCACCGGCTCGAAGCCGCAGCTCTCGACGACGGGCGGCACCTCCGACGCCCGGTTCATCAAGGACTACTGCCCGGTGCTGGAATTCGGCCTCGTCGGCCAGACCATGCACCAGACGGACGAGCGCGTGGCGGTGGCCGACATCGAGACGCTGACGCGCGTCTACCAGGCCGTGATCGAGCGCTATTTCGCCTGACTGGATGTCTTTTGGGGGCTGCCGCCCTAGCCGCGCGGCTTCCCGAGGCGGCTGCCGGCGAGCACGAAAAGCTCCTGCGCCGAGGTCTCGATCGCGCCCGGCCGCGCGCGCCTGACATCGTCGATGGCGGCCTGCGGCTCCGCGCCCATCTCGACGAGCAGCCATGCGGCAACCGAGCCAGAGCGCCCAAGCCCGGCCGCGCAATGCACCACGATCCGCTCGCCCCGCCCGAGCGCCGCGATCAACCCCGGCGCGTAACCGATAAGCGTCGCCACCGCCTCGGCCGGCGGGGCCTGCATGTCGGGGATGGGCGCGTGCAGCCATGCAAAGCGCCGCTGCTTGACCCCATCGGGCAGTCCGCCCGCGCCGAGCCGCTCGAACTCGGCGGACTCCACGAGGCTCAGCAGGGCCGTCGCGCCCCAGGCCTCGATCGCGGCGAGGTCCTCGTCGAGATCGCGCGTGGTCATCCGCCCCATGGCGTCGGTGCGGCTGCGGCCGGGGCAATGGACGAGGCCGATCCGCCCGCCGCCCGGCGTCTCCACCGAGTCGATCCGCAGCGGATCGGCCGCTTTCTCCGGGTGCGCCCTCTCGTCGATCATGCGGGCTCTCCTGATGGGGCAGCGAGGCGTGCCGGCGCGCTGGCACGCCACAGGGCGAGCATGAGCAGCAGGTTCAGGCCCGCGCATGCCGCGAGGATGTTCAGCAAGGGCACGGCCATCCCGTGGTCGAGCAGGATCGAGGCGAGGAACGGCGACGCCGCCTGGGCCAGCAGGCTCGGCAGCGCGAGCCGTCCCATGATCCGCGCATAGTGCTCCGGCCCGAACAGAGCGAGCGGCAGCGTGCCGCGCGCGATCGAGCCGATGCCGTTGCCCGCGCCGAACAGGCACAGGGCCAGCGCCGTCACCGGCCATCCGGCGGCCAGCAGCCCGACGCCCAACGTCACCAGCACGACCGAGGCGACCATGGTCCAGATGGCGTGGTAGCGCCGGCCGAACGCCATCTCGACGATCCGCGCGCCCACTTGCGAGGGGCCGAGCAGCACCCCCACGCCGACGGCCGCGGCGAGGTCCATGCCGCGCAATTGCAGCAGCGTGAGCAGGTGCATCGACAGCGTGGACGCGACGATCGAGCCGATCGTCAGCAGTGCGGCGAGCGCTGCGAAGGCGGCAAGGTGTTCGCGCGCCAGCATCGGCGTGCCCTTCGGCGGTTCATCGGCCTCAGGCTGCGCCGGCAAGGTCCCCTCCCGATCGCGCCTGATGCTTCGCCCTGCGCGCCACATCGGGGACGAGGAACGCATGCAGCGGCAGCGAGATGGCGACCTGGATCAGCGCGTAGACGCCGCAGGCCCCGCGCCACCCGACATGGTCGACCATCCAGGCGCTGAGCGGCCAGCAGACCGTGCTGGCGAAGCCGCCCCACAGCGTCACTGTCGTGATCGCGGCCCGCGCATCGCGGCCGAACAGTCCGCCCAGCGTCGCGAAGGCGGCGTCGTAGAGGCCGGCTCCCATGCCGAGGCCGATGACGAGCCAGCCGAGCAGGAACACCGGCAGGCTTGGCGCGACGGCGAGGATCGCGAGGCCCGCCGCGAGGATGATCGAACTCGCGCTCAGCACCGGGCGGCCGCCATGGCGCTGGATCAGCGCGCCTACGCGCGGCGACACCAGTCCGGCGCAGAGCAGCCCCACCGATACGCCGCCCACGATCCAGGCGAGCGGCCAGCCGGTGTCCCCGGCGATGGGCTTGGCCAGGACCGCGGGCAGGTAATAGGTCGATCCGAAGCCGAAGATCTGCGTGATGCCCAGCGCGGCCGTGACGATGCCGGGTCGTGCAACGCCATGCTGACCACGCTCCTTGCCGCCCCCGGCATTCTGGCTGTCGCCATCCCTGGAAGCGAAAGTTTCGAACCGCGTGATTGTTGTCCGGGCCAGGCGGAGCAGGGCATTCTTCGTCATCGAAAACAATCGTCCGCCGTATTCACGCAGGTTCCGTACGGGTCCGTGCCGCCCGGCGCGGACGCTAGCCTATTTCAGTGCAGCGTCCTACATGCATAGCCATCGTGGGGAACCCGAAAGGGGCGTCAGCGTTGCGGTAAGTACTTCAGCTTGGGGAGCATCCATATGAAGATTGCATTCGTAGCCTTGACGGCCGCCATGGTCCTCGCCGGTTGCGTGCCGCAGAATCGGGCGATGACCGACAACCGGGCGGCGACGGCAAGCCTCGCTCAACCATCGTCCAGCATCATGTGGGCCCGCACGGACGGCCGCCGCATGGCGAGCGATCCGGTGCTCTACCAGCAGGGCCTTGAGGACAAGGCGCGTTGCGAGGGGGAGGCAACAGCCTCGGGCGCGCTCGATTTCGGTCAATTTTCGGCATGCATGAATCGATCTGGTTACGTCCAGATGAGGTAAAAGTCGCGCTTCGTAACAACGAAGCGGCATGCCGGCCAAGCGGTGACCACCCTTGGCGAGGGCAGTCGAGTTGTCCTAGGTTGTAAAATACTCAATATTCGCCATCATAAGTTGTAGTTTCATCAAGGAATCGTGAAACAGGACCTTTAGCTAGGCGTTATTCCAACTGTACCCCTAGGCAAAACTTCTTTATTGTCATACATGAATTCTTCAAGGCAGGTTCGCGAATGGAGGCGACACATTGGACGACAAACCAGCAGGCCATGATTTGGTTGAGCCGGCGGCCACCATCGTTGCAGCCTATGTGAGCAACAACTCCGTTCCGGCAAAGGATCTGGGATCGTTGATCGCATCGATCCACACGGCATTGATCGCCGCTTCCCGGGGCAGCGAGCCGCCGCAGGCGAATTCCGCGCGCCAGGCGCCGCCGGTTCCCATCAAGAAATCGATTACCGCAGATTACCTGGTAAGCCTCGAGGACGGACAGCGCTACAAGTCGCTGAAGCGCCATTTGTCCGGCCGGGGCCTGACCCCGCAGCAATATCGCGAGAAGTGGGGCTTGCCTCCCAATTATCCGATGGTCGCGCCGAATTACGCCAAGCAGCGCTCGGAGCTGGCGAAGGCCGCAGGCCTGGGAACGCAAAAGAACAAAGGCGAAGCGGCTGGCAAGCTTGTTCGCAAAGCGGTGCCCCGGGTCAAGGCTGGCAAGGCCTGAACGGCCTGAAAGGTCTGGGCGACCCAACCGGCCTGACCAACTCATTCGACGGCGACTGATCCAAATACCCGTCCGCATTGCGGGCGGGTATTTTCATTGTTGCCACCTCCCGCGATCCATGCCGGCCCCGCCAGGGACGCTGGCCGTTGGCGCTGGTCGGCCCAACGCCGCATCCCGGTAATCCACATCCGCCGTATTATCTATTAACCAGTTGAGTGAAATCGCACATCCCGGTCAACCATCGACAATCGAAGGCTCGGAATATTGTTAAACTTATGTTAATAAAATACAACTTTTCCGGGAACAATGTGAGGCATTGTCGTGCGTGTATCAAAAAGCAGGAACACGTTGGCGGCGTTCGGCGCTGTCATCATGGGTCTTGCGCTCCCGTTGTCCGCATATGCACAGGCGCCGAGCGGAAGAGCCGTTGAGGTGGTACCAGACGTGACCGCCTCGCGCGGTGGCGCAACCCGGACGGTCACCGCGCTTCAGCCGGTTTTCATGGGCGACCGCGTTCAGACGGGACCCAACGGACAGGCGCAACTCCTGTTTAATGACAATACGAAACTGGTTGTCGGCCCTGGCTCGACCCTGCTGCTTGAGCAGTACCTCCTCCAGAGCGCCAGCGCGAGCACGGTCAGCAACTTCTCCGTCAACGCATTGCGCGGCTCGTTCCGGTTTATCACCGGCGACAGCCCCAAGCCGTCCTATGCCATCAGGACGCCGACGGCGACCATCGGCATTCGCGGAACGGAGTTCGACCTGTCTGTCCGTCCCAACGGTCAGACGAATTTCGTGCTGCTAAGCGGCGCGGCCACGGTGTGCGGCGGCGGGCAGTGCGTCCAGGCGGTCACGGCCTGCACCTTGATCGAAGTTCCGCCGGGCGGCGTGCCGAAGACGGTCACGTCGGTGGACGAGAGGGATCGCCGCCTCAAGGCTGACTTCCCGATGATCACGGACAAGATCAACAGTGTGAGGCAGGACTTCCGTGCCTCCGTTTCGGCCTGCGCGGATCAGCGTGCGAAGCTTGACGCAACGCTCCAGCTCGCAAACCTCCCGGTTCCTCCTCCGCCGGCCCGCGTTCCCCCGCCGCCGGCTCCCCCGGTTCCGCCGGCGATCGTGGCAGCGATCCCCGCTCCGCCGCCAGCAGTTCAGCCGGTCCTGATCGAGCCGCCTCCGCCTCCCCCGGCGCCCGCTACCCTGCCGGGCAATCCCGGAAACGGAAAGTCAGTCGGCAATGCCGGCCCCAATCCCGGTGGTGGAACGACCGGAACGCCAACCAGAGGCCGCAGCAATGACGGCGTAAGGGGTGGCGGCGGCAATGGCGGCGGCAGGCCAACCGCGACAACCGCCCTGGAGACGTTCTCTGTGAGCAGCTTCGGCGCGGATTCGACAGCCAGCGGCGGGACCGCCGGTTCGACCTCTGGTTCGGCTTCCTCGTCGAACTCGGCCGGCGGCGGCTCATCCGGCGGCGTCGCTGGCGGAGCAGCTGGCGGCGGCGCATCCGCAGGAACGGCGTCCGCCGGTCCCGAGGCCACCGGATCCACGGGCTCGACAGGCGGCCGCGGCAACGGCAACGGAAATGCCGGTGGCGGCGGCAACGGAAACGGTGGTGGGAACGGCAACGGCAAACGGCAACGGCAACGGCAACGGTAACGGCAACGGCAACAACCGCAACTGACCGTTAGCCTGGCGGCCCGCAATTCGCTCGGATGCGCTTGCGGGCCGGCTGCTCCTGAAGATCGTGTTCATATATATGATATCTGGGGCGGCATAAATCTTGGGCGATATGACGCGTATGCTTGCCGGACCGGTAAGATGACGCGCATTCACTTTCTGGCGCTGGTGCTCGGCATCGCGTTCATAGCGCTCAGCGCGGTCATCCGGATCGCCGATCCCCCGGCAGCCCGCCTTGCCCGCGAAATCCTGTTCGACCAGTACCAGCGGCTCAAGCCGCGCGAGTATCAGCCCCTCCCGGTTCGCATTCTCGATATTGACGAAGCTTCGCTGGCGAGCGTCGGCCAGTGGCCGTGGCCGAGGACCTACCTCGCCCGCGTGGTGGCTCGCCTGAACGAGCTCGGCGCCGCCTCCGTCGCCTTCGACATGGTGATGCCCGAGGCCGACCGCATGTCTGCGTCCAGCATTGCGCGCCGGCCTGACGTGCGTGCCGCCATCGGCGCCGATGTCGCCGACGCGCTGGACAGCAAGCTGCCCGACAATGACGAGCTGTTCGCCCAGGCCATCGCGGACCGCAATGTCGTGCTGGGCTTCGGTATCCTTCCCGGCGAGAACGGCATCCGCCCCCCGCGCAAGGCCGGTCTCGCCTTCACGGGAATCGACCCGGCGCTCGCCATCGTGGGCTTCGCAGCCGCCATCGGAAACGTCCCGGCGCTCGATGCCAGTGCAGCGGGTCTCGGCGCGATCAGCATCTCGCCGGAGGATAACCAGGGCATCGTGCGGCAGGTCCCGCTGATCTGGAGCGACGGCCAGCGCGTCTATCCCAGTCTCGCGACTGGAGGCGCTGCGGGTGGCCCAGGGCGCGGAGACGATCCTCGTTCGCTCGACCCCGCAGAGCCTGCAGCCGCCTTGTCCGTTCGCGTCGGCGATTATGAGATCCCGACGACCCGCCGCGGCGAGTTCCGTGTGTATTTCTCCGAAAAGCCGAGCGCTACGTCTCCATCGCCAGGCTTTTCCAGGATCCGCCCGATGAAAGCCTGCGCCCGCTCATCGAGGGCAACATCATTCTTCATCGGCACATCTGCTGTGGGGCTGCTCGACGTCCGGACCACCCCGCTCGGCGATACGGTGCCCGGCGTTTCCGTCCATGCGCAGGCGCTGGAACAGGTGCTGACCGCACCTATCTCCTGCGGCCCGATTGGGTCGATCCGCTGGGAGTCGCTGCTCATCGTCGTGCTCGGCCTCTACCGTGGCGCTCACCGTGATCTTCAGCGGGCCGGTCCTGGCCTCGTCTCGGCGGGCTGATCGCGTTCAACGCCAGCGTCGGGTCATGGATCGCCTTCCATACGGGCTGCTGTTCGACCCGCTGTTCGCGCTCGGCACGCGCTGGCGCTCCACTTCGCCCTCACCAGCTTTCGCTACCTCGTGACGGACCGCGACAAGCGCTTCGTCCGCCGCGCCTTCGGGCGCTACGTCTCCCCCCTCCTGGCCAAGATCGACAGAACCCGAAGGCCTCCTGCGGGTTCGCGACCTCACCATCCTGTTCCTCGATATCCGCAGCTTCACCTCTCTCAGCGAGAAGCTTTCGCCCACCGAGCTCATCGAATTTCTCAACAGCATCCTGGGCCAGCTCAGCGACGTCATCGTCGAGCGGGCGGGCACGATCGACAAATATATCGGCGACTCCATCATGGCGTTCTGGAACGCGCCGGTGGACGTGCCCGATCATCCCATCCTCGCCTGCCGCGCCTCGCTGCGGCTGCGCACGCGCCTTGGGGAGCTCAACGACAGCGACGCCTTCGAGCTGAAGAAGAAGAACCACGCGATGCCCATCGTCCGCATCGGCGTGGGCATCAACGAGGGCAGCGCGTGTGTCGGCAATATGGGATCGGAGCACCGCTTCAACTATTCGGTCGTCGGTGACGCCGTGAACATCTCGGCCCGCATCCAGGGCCTGACGAAGGAGATGGGCGTCGATATCCTCGCCGCGCAAAGCGTGCGTGAGCATGCCCCTGATTTCGCCTGGCTCGAGGCCGGCGAAGTCGAGTTGCGCGGCCGCGAGAACGCGACCAAGCTCTTCGTGCTGGTCGGTGACGAGGAGATGGCCGCCAGCGGCGAATTCGCCGCGCTGCGCGCCGAGCATGAAGCCGGCGCGCCGCAGCCCAGGCGCGCGCCCGAGCCGGCGCTTCAGGATTAGGGCCTCAGCCCGTCGTGCGCTGCCGCAGCGCCGCCGCCAGCGTGCCTTCGTCGAGATAATCCAGCTCGCCGCCGACAGGCACGCCATGCGCGAGCCGCGACACGACGACGCCGAAGGGCGCGAGCATGTCGGTGACGTAATGCGCCGTCGTCTGCCCGTCGACGGTCGCGTTCAGCGCCAGGATCGACCTCGGCGATCTTGCCCTCCGCGACGCGGCTCATCAGGCGGTCGAGGTTGAGATCCCTGGGCCCGACGCCGTCGAGCGCGCGACAACGTGCCGCCGAGCACGTGGTAGCGGGCGTTGATCACCTGCGCGCGCTCCAGCGCCCACAGATCCGACACGTCCTCGACCACCACGAGGATGCTCTCGTCGCGCCGCTGGTCGCGGCAGATGGTGCAGGGATCGCTGGTGTCGACATTGCCGCAGGACGAGCACACCACGATCGTATCGGCGGCCACCCGCATCGCGTCGGCCAGCGGCGACAGCAGTTGCTCGCGCTTCTTGATCAGGTGCAGCGCCGCGCGCCGGGCCGAGCGCGGCCCGAGCCCCGGCAGCCGCGCCAGGAGCTGGATCAGCCGCTCGATCTCGGGTCCGGTGACGGAGGCCATGCTGCGCGATCGCCTGCCTGGCTCAGAACAGCTTCATGCCGGGCGGGATCGGCAGCCCGGCCGTGATGGACGACATCTTGTCCTGCGCCGTGCGCTCGGCCTTGGCGCGCGCGTCGTTGACGGCGGCCACCAGCAGATCCTCGAGAATGTCCTTCTCGCCGGGCTGCAGCAGGGTCTCGTCGATCGTGACGCCCTTCACCGCGCCCTTGGCGGTCATGACCACCTTCACCATGCCGCCGCCGGACGCGCCCTCGACCTCGATGGTCTCGAGCTCCTCCTGGAGCGCAGCCATCTTGGACTGCATCTCCTGGACCTTCTTCATCATGCCCATGATGTCTTTCATGAGGTCGTCTCCGTCTCGAATGAAATTGAATTGTACCGGGAATCAGAGGTCGTCGTCGTCGATGCCGTCGAAGTCGAACGGCGCGTCGGTGACCAGGCCGTCCTCGTCGGGCCCCGACGTTTCAGGCACGGCGGGAGCCATGTCGCGGATGCCGACGATCTGCGCGCCGGGGAAGCGCTCCAGCACGGCGCGCACCAGCGGATCGGCGCGCACGCCGGTCATGCGGTCGCGCTCTTCGGCGTCGGCCTTCTCGCGCAGCGTCGTCTGGCCCGCCTCCGAGGACAGGGCGACGATCCAGCGCCGGCCGGTCCATTCGCTGAGCCGCTTGGAGATGTCGGCCGCGAGCTGCGGCGAGCGCCCTCGGTGGCGTCGAACTCCAGCCGCCCGTCCTCGAAGCGCACCAGCCGGACGTCGCGCTCCAGCGCGATCTTGCATCTTGATGTCGCGCTTCTCGACGGCCAGCGCCACGAGGTCCTCGAAGCGCGCGAGCCGCATCGCCGGCGCGGCGTTGGACGCGGGCGAGGCCGCGGCCTGCGGCTCGGAGCGCGTGGCGATGGACAGGTTCGAGGCCGGCCGCTCCTGCGCCGTGGCGGCATGCTCGGGCTGCGCCGAAGCGCGCGGCGCGCCGTTCGACACGGCCCGCGCGCCGCCGCCGAAGCTGCCCGCGCCCGATGCGCCCGAACTCGTAGCCCCGCCGGACGCACCGCCGCCCGCGGACGAACCGCCCGAGGAAGCGCCGCCGCCGCCCGCGCCGCCGTTCTGCGCCAGCAGCCGCAGCGCCTCGTCCGGCGTCGGCAGGTCGGCGGCATAGGCGAGGCGCACCAGCACCATCTCGGCGGCCGCGAGGGGCTTGGGCGAGGCCTGCACCTCGACGATGCCCTTCGACAGCATCTGCCAGGCGCGCGAGAGCACCCGCATCGGCAGCGCCGTGCAGGCCTGCCCGCGCACGCGCTCGACTTCGGTCACGCTGGCCTCGCCCGCCGCGTCGGGCACGATCTTGAGCCGCGTGACGAAATGCACGAACTCGGCGAGGTCGGTGAGCACCACCACCGGGTCCGCCCCGGAATCGTACTGGTCGCGCAGCTCGCGCAGCGCGGCCGGCGACGTCGCCGCGCATCACCGCCTCGAAGAGGTCGATCACGCGGCCGCGGTCCGCCAGGCCGAGCATGCCGCGCACGGTCTCGGCGTCGATGCGCCCGGCGCCGTGGGCGATCGCCTGGTCGAGCAGCGACAGCGAATCGCGCGCCGAGCCCTCGGCCGCGCGCGCGATGATCGCCAGCGCCTCCGGCTCGACCTCCACGCCCTCCTGGGCGCAGATACTGCCGAGGTGCGGCACCAGCAGCGAGGCGTCGATGCGGCGCAGGTCGAAGCGCTGGCAGCGCGACAGGATCGTCACCGGCACCTTGCGGATCTCGGTGGTCGCGAACACGAACTTGGCGTGCGGCGGCGGCTCCTCCAGCGTCTTCAGGAAGGCGTTGAACGCCTTCTCCGAGAGCATGTGGACCTCGTCGATGATGTAGACCTTGTAGCGCGCCGAGGCCGGGGCGTAGCGGATGCCGTCGGTGATCTGCTCGCACGTCGTCGACGCCGGTGTGGGACGCGGCGTCCATCTCCAGCACGTCGACGTGGCGCGATTCCATGATGGCGCGGCAATGCACGCCCTCTTCGGGGAGGTCGACCGTGGGCCCGCCGGAGCCGTCGGGCAGCAGGTAGTTGAGCCCGCGCGCCAGGATGCGCGCCGTCGTCGTCTTGCCCACGCCGCGCACGCCGGTGAGGATCCAGGCCTGCGGAATGCGGCCCGACGCGAACGCGTTGCGCAGCGTGCGCACCATCGCGTCCTGGCCGATCAGGTCGTCGAAGTTCTGCGGGCGGTATTTCCGGGCCAGCACGCGATAGGCCGGCTGCTCGGCGGCTGGCGGGCCGGCGGGCGCGGCGCGGAGCTGGCGGCGCGGATGTACTGGCGCAGCGTGCGCTGCAGCAGGCGCGAAGCCGGGCAGCCCGGGCTCGTCGGCCGGGTTGGGGAGCGGCGGCACGGCGTCGAAAGTGGGCTGGTCGTTCATCGGGCCCTGTCGTCTCGGCCCGGTCGCATGTCCGGCGGCGCGCGGCGATCCGAATTCGTGCTGCAAACAGGTGGGAGGCTGGACAGAGACCCGCCCGATTCTCGTTAGGGCTGCTTCCTTCCGGACCTGACCCGGTTGGCGAGTGGAACGTCCACCGCCAACCTCCCGCGCCCTATATCGGCCATCGGGAGGCGGATTACAAGCCGCCCGGCCGGGGATTCTGACCCGATCCGCTCCGATTCCTGCCCGGACCCGCCCCTTGCCATCGTGACGGGGGACGGCGGGCAGCCCTGCGCAAAGCGTGACTTCGCGGCTCGCTCTGCATCCGCTAGGCTGCGGCAGAATCGAGAGAACAACCATGACAGAGCCTGCAGAGCCCTTCGCCGTCCATCCCCAGCTCGCGAAAGACAGCGCCGTCGTGGGCGACCTGCAATTGTCGCGCGTGCTCTTGATGAACAATGTGCGCTTCCCCTGGCTGCTGCTCGTGCCGCGCCTGCCAGGCATCCGCGAGTTCGTCGACCTGCCGGATCGCGAGCAGGCCGTGATGTGGAGCGAAATGCTCGCCGTATCGAGGCTCGTCACGTCCCTCTACCGCCCCGACAAGCTCAACACCTGCGCTATCGGCAACATGGTGCCGCAGCTCCACGTGCACATCATCGCGCGCTACCAGGCGGACGAGGCCTGGCCCAAGCCGGTCTTCGGCTTCGCGCCCCCGGTGCCCTACCAGCCCGACGTCCTCAAGTCCGAGATCGCCCGCATCTCCGCGGGCCTCGGCCGCCTCTGAACCGGATTCCAGCATGACCGATATGCGTCCTGAACTGTCCGCCCGGCTGGGCTATGCCGAAAACGGGCTCGACCGGTTGGCCGAGCACCGCGACGACAAGGCCCGCATGGCCGAGCTCGCCGGCTCCCCCTCGCCCGCGCCCTCGTCATCGCCGGGGACATTCCGCTCCTGCGCCAGACCGGCGGGGACCTCGACCCGCTGTTTTGCATGGACGAGCCGGCCGGCTTCGGCACGGTGCGCGAGACGACGTTCCTCGGCATCGACGGCGACGCCCCCGTGTTCGGCATTCAGCTCGATGCCCGCACGCCCGATGACCAGAGCGGTGACGCGCTGGTCTCGATCGACCTGCGCACGCTCGCCACGCGGGGCATGCTGCCCCCCGCGACGCTGGGCCGTCTCGGGCAGGCCAAGAGCCTGCTCTACTGGCACCAGCGCCACCGCTTCTGCGCCCATTGCGGCCATCCCACCACCTCCGCGGCGGCAGGTTGGCGGCGCGAATGCGCATCCTGCGGCGCCCAGCACTTCCCCCGCACGGACCCGGTCGCGATCATGCTCGCCGTCCGGGGCGACAAATGCGTGCTCGGCCGCAGCGGACGCTTCGCCGCCACCATGTATTCGTGCTTGGCGGGTTTTATCGAGCCCGGCGAAACCATCGAGGACGCGGTGCGCCGCGAGCTCTTCGAGGAATCCGGCGTCCACATCTCGAGGGTCCGCTACCTCGCCTCGCAGCCCTGGGCGTTCCCGGCCTCACTGATGATCGGCTGTCTCGCGCATTCGACCACGGAGGAACTCGTCGTCGACCACAACGAGCTCGAGGACGCCCGCTGGTTCACCCGCGACGAAGTCCGCGCCATGGTCGAGCAACGCCACCCCGACGGCCTCACCTGCCCCCCACCCATCGCCATCGCTCACAGCCTCATGAAGGCCTGGGCCGTGGACGGGGAGGAGCCGTAGGGGGCTCTAAAGCGAAGGCCCTGCGCCGCGGAGCGGAGTAGGGGGGACGCTAGCGAACTGCGTCCGCCCCCGCCTTCACCTATGCCGGCAGGACGACCACCTTCGTCTTGACCGGCGTTTTTGCGTAGAGGTCGATCATGTCCTGGGTGAGGAGGCCGGTGCAGCCGCTCGTCAGGTTGGTCCCGATCGTCTCGGGGTCGCGGGTGCTGTAGATCGTGTAGAGCGTGTAGACGCCGTTCTGGTAGAGATAGAGCGTGCGGGCGCCGAGCGGATTGTCGAGACCGGCCGGCATGCCGCCGGCATATTTGGCCGCCTCCGGCTGGCGCTTGATCATCTCCCTGGGCGGCGTCCAGACCGGCCATTCGGCCTTGCGCCCGACATAGGCTTCACCGCTCCACAGGAACCCTTGGCGGCCGACATTGGCGCCGTAGCGGGTGGCGTTTCCGTCGCCCTCGATGCGGTAGACATAGTAATTGCTGGGATCGACGATGATCGTGCCGGGCGCTTCCTTGGTGTCGTAGCGCACGGTCCGGCGATAATATTTCGGATCGACCTTGCTGACATCGACCGCCGGGATCGGGAATTTCTCCTCGGGCATCGGCCCGTAGAGCTTCGCCGCCTCGGCGCGGCTCATGCCGTCGGACGTCACGCAACCGGCCAGCCCCAGCGCGCCGAGACTGGCGGCGGAGCCGAACAGAAACGACCGGCGGTCGAGACGTCCCGACCGAAGCCCAGCGAGCTCCCTCGTTCATCTCGCCGGCATCGGCATTCCTATCGTCCATGATCATGATTGTGGTCCCATTTTTTGTTGCCCGGCCGGCAAATAGACCGGCCTTTCACATCCTGAACGTCATGCGGCGCAGAGATTGCCGACACAACTCACGATTGGCAAGCGTGAGCGTTCCCCTCGCACTTCTTTTCGTGAAACGTGTGTCCGGGCCACACTTGCATCCCTGCATATCCAAGCCCCACGTCCGTCATCCCGGACGGAGACAGCGGCGAGCCTGACCCAAAGTGCCGCCCTTCGGCAGGTCCAGGAACCCAAAGTGCGGCCCCGCCGCACGTCCCCGGAACCCAAAGTGCGCGCCCCGCCGCACGTCCCCGGAACCCAAAGTGCCGCTCTGCGGCACGTCCCCAGAACCGAAATTGCGGCCCAGCTGCACGTCCCCGGAACCCTGGAGCGAAGCGGAAGGGGATCCGGGGTCTAGCGCAAGGATTCCGCGCGAAGCGCGCTTCCATCCTGTCTTAAGGCGATGACGAGCCGCTGCGCGGCACGTCGTTGCGCTGGATCCCGGACAAGGTTCCGCTGCGCTGCACCTTTCCGGGAACGTGCCGCAGGGCGGCACTTCGGGGCGATGTCGCCCAGCCCTGTATCGAACCCCACTCCAGTCATCCCGGCCGCAGCAAAGCGGAGAGCCGGGATCTTCACTCCTATCCGGAGGGGGCGAGTGGTCCCGGGCCCGTTGCCCGGGATGTAACCTGGAGAGAGTGAGTGAGATTCTTGTTGACAATATTCCTATATCTGCCATCCTGCGTTCACTCTTCACCCAAGAGGGGACGCTTCCGGAGCGGTCTGTGGCGGGGTGGAGGAGGCGGCGCCTGCGCCGGTGGAGTACCACTCCGCCGTCCCGGGAGGCCTCCTGAAAGCGGCTTGCGAAGGCTAGGCGCCTTTGCGCGAGGTTGTGAGCTTGCCCGCCCTGGACTACGCCGGGGCCGTGTCCGAGAGCGCCATAAGGCGCGCAGGAGAAGGGCGTTCCCCCATGGACCCGAGAGGGCGACGGGGAGCGTAGGTCGGGGGGTTCAACCTTCCGGCTTTGCGGGACGCGGGACTTTCATCCGCGCCGGAGCACAGGGGCAACCCTGCGGGCCGGAGTTGGATGAAACGACCGCGCAACGGGACAGGGACACTCCGTCCGAAAGGATGGAGCGACCGCGGCCCGGTGACAGGAGGGGCAACCTTCCCCCGTGGGATCGGTGGGGTAATAGCCCCGATGCCGGTCGGACCCTTCGTGCCGGAGAGCAAGACGGGAGTGCCCAAAATCGCCGAGCGAGGAGCGCCGGGTCGTCACCCATCGCTTATCTAAAGCACCGACGGCCCGGCGCTCCGCGCCCCCTCGGTTTTCATCTGCCGCATACCCCGGGCGATCAGCCGCGGGAACGCAGAGGCTTGCGCGGGCGACGGCCAACGCCGGGAGCCGCCGCGGCCTCTAGCACAACGCCCTCATCGTGAGGAGCCATGCGGCTTCGCATGGCGTCTCGAACGGACGAGGGTTCCAGAGGGCTGGACCATGGGGCCAGCGAGGCCTCGTCCTTCGAGACGCAGGCCCGAGTGGGCCTGCTCCTCAGGATGAGGCGTTGAGTGGCCGATCGGAGGGCCCACCCTCTCCATCATCCCGGCCGGAGCGCAGCGCAGAGCCGGGATCAAGTCGCGGTGGGTGTGAGCCTAGATCCCGGGTCGAGCCCGGGATGACGGAGAGAGTCAGGGAGAGAGTGAGGCGAAGGAGAGAGAGTGAGGGCTACAGGCAAGCAGGAGGGGCCCGAAACACCGGGATGAAGGACAGCCCAGGGCTCGCAACGCGTTAAACATGCGGGCATGTGTCTCCATTGCCCCGGATCGCGCGGCAAGCTAGGACATCGCCGGGAAACCTTAGGGAAACCGCAGGGAAACGGATCGGCCATGACGCCAGAGACCTTCGTCCTCAAGCTTGTCTGTCCCAATCGCCCCGGCATCGTCGCCGGCGTGTCGGCATTGCTGTTCGAGGGCGGTTGCAACATCCTCGAGGCGCAGCAGTTCGACGATACGGAGACCGGCCGCTTCTTCATGCGCGTCGCGTTCAACGCGGTCGCCGGGACCACCGATCTCGCCGCCCTGCGCGAGGGCTTCAAGCCCATCGGCGAGCGCTTCGCCATGGAATGGTCGATGCGCTCCACGGCCGAGAAGCGGCGCGTCATGCTGCTCGTGTCGAAGTCCGACCATTGCCTCGTCGACCTGCTCTACCGCCGCCGCATCGGCGAGTTGCAGATGGACATCTCGGCCATCGTCGCCAACCACCCGCGCGAGACCTATTCGCACATCGATCTCGAGGACCTGCCGTTCCACTATCTGCCCGTGACCAAGCAGACCAAGCTGGAGCAGGAGCAGCAGATCTGGGACCTCGTGAAGAGCTCGCAGTCCGAGGTCGTCGTGCTCGCCCGCTACATGCAGGTGCTGTCGGACGGGCTCGCCGCCAAGCTCACCGGCCGCTGCATCAACATCCACCACTCGTTCCTGCCGGGCTTCAAGGGCGCCAAGCCCTACCACCAGGCCCATGCCCGCGGCGTGAAGCTGATCGGCGCGACCGCCCATTACGTGACGTCCGACCTCGACGAAGGCCCGATCATCGACCAGGACATCGAGCGCATCTCGCATCGCGACACGCCCGACGACCTCGTGCGCAAGGGCCGCGACATCGAGCGCCGGGTGCTGGCGCGCGCGCTCTCCGACCACCTCGCCGACCGGGTCATCCTCAACGGGCACAAGACCGTGGTGTTCTCGGGCTGAGATTTATTCCCGCGCAGTCCTCAGTCCCAAGAAGGCCTTATTACAACGCCTGCATCACGGCGTCGGCGATGGCCAGCGACGAGGTGAGGCCGGGGCTCTCGATGCCCAGCAGGTTCACCAGCCCCGGCACGCCGTGCTGGCGCGGGCCGTCGATGCGGAAATCGGGCGCGGGATCGTGCGGCCCCGAGATCTTCGGGCGGATGCCGGCATAGCCCGCCGACAGGGCGTTGGCCGGCAGGCCCGGCCAGTATTTGCGGATCTCGGCGTCGAACCCCTCGCCCCGCGCGGGATCGACGCGGATAGGAGATCTCGTCGACCCACTCCACGTCGGGCCCGAAGCGCGCCTGCCCCGCGAGGTCGAGCGTCAGGTGAACGCCGAGCCCATGCACGTGCGGAGCCGGATAGATCAGCCGGGTGAACGGCACGCGGCCCGCCGTCACGAAGTAGTTGCCCTTGGCGTAGCGCGTCTCCGGCACGGCCTCGGGCGGCAGGCCGTCGATGGCCCAGGCGACCTTGGAGGCGTGCAGCCCGCCGCAATTCACCAGCAGCGCGGTCGTCAGCCGCATCGGCTCCGCGCCGCCGGTCTCGACCACGATGGAATTGCCTGTCGCGTCGGCGCGCAGGAACGGCGTGTGGAAGGCGAAGGCCGCGCCGTTCGCCTCCGCGTCGCCCTGCAGCGCCAGCATATAGGCGTGGCTGTCGAGGATGCCCGTCGACGGGGACAGCAGCGCCCCGACGCAGAACAGAGCGGGCTCCATCGCCATCGCCTCCGCGCCCGAGATCATGGCGAGGTCGTCGACCCCGTTGGCCTCGCCGCGCCTGCCCACCGCCTCGACCGCCGCGAGTTCGGCCTCGTCGGTGGCGACCACCAGCTTGCCGCTGCGCCGGTAGGGCACGCCGTGGCTGTCGCAATAGGCGTAGAGCTTGTGCCGCCCCTCGACGCAGAGCTTCGCCTTGAGGCTGCCGGTCGGATAATAGAGCCCGGCATGGATGACCTCGCTGTTGCGCGAGGACGTCTCCGTGCCGATGCCCTCCGCCGCTTCCAGCACGATGACTGATCGGCCCGACAGCGCCAGCGCCCGCGCCACGGCAAGCCCGATGACGCCGGCCCCGACGACGATCGCGTCGATGTCGCTCATGACGCGTTCAAGCGCCGGCCTGGCGCGGGATGGCTCTGTCTCATCCGACGAGCTTGGCCGCCCGGGGATCGCGCCGCGCCAGCCGCGCCAGCAGGTATTCCACCTCGGCCTTGGCAGCCGCGCTGATCGCCGATCCCGGCTTGCGCTGCGCATCGGAGGCGAGGATGCCGCGCCGCTTCAGCACGTATTTGCGCACCGCGAGGCCCACGCCCTGCTGCTGCTCGTAGCGCACCAGCGGCATGTGGGCGTCGAACACGTCGTGCGCCGCGTCGCGCTGCCCGGACTTCTGCAGCCGCACCACGTCGATCAGCATCTCGGGGAAGGCGTAGCCGGTCATCGCGCCGTCCGCCCCGCGCTCCATCTCGAAGTCGAGGAAGAGACCGCCATTACCGGTGAGGATGGAGACATGCCGCAGCGTGCCCGTCCGCCTCGAACTTGCGCAGCGCGGAGATCTTCTCGAGGCCCGGCCAGTCCTCATGCTTCAGCATGACGCAGGACGGATTGTCCGTGATGATCCGCTGGATCACCTTCGGCGTCATCACGACGGACAAGGTCAGCGGATAATCCTGGATGCAGAACGGGATATCAGTGCCGATCGCCTCCACGGCCTGGGCGTAATAGGTGACGATCTGGTCGTCGGTGCGCAGGGAAGGAGGCGGTGCGATCATGACGCCGCCCGCGCCCTTGTCCATCACCGCCCGCGCCAGTCCGCGCATTGCCGCGAAGCCCGGGGCCGATACGCCGACCAGCACGTCCAGCTTGCCGGCGCGCTTGATGCAGCGCTCCACGAAGGCGAGCGACTCAGCCTGGTCGAGCTTGGGCGCCTCGCCCATGATGCCGAGCACGGTCATGCCCGTCGCGCCGATCTCGCCCCACCAGTCGACCATGCGGTCGGTCGAGGCGAAGTCGATCTCGCCGCTGTCTGTGAACGGAGTGGGTGCGATCGGGTAAACGCCTGCGCTGTCGATGCCGAACATGGAGTTTGAATCCTTCCCCTGTTGTTCGACGTCTACCGGACACGGTCGGGTCCGGCAATCGCGGCGCGTGCATCGTGGCTCTGCGTGGAGGTCGGGAAGCTGGCTGCGGGGCAGTGCGCCGGGAGAATTGGTCGATCCGGAAAGCCCGGTCGTCCCCCGAAAGCCCGGCGCCAATTCCGACCGGGCGATTCAATCTGTTGACTCCCGGCCCCATCGCTGGAATCTATATGAGAACAAAAAGCGAACTAATTACCCAGCGAGAAAGTCCCGTGGAGCCATGTCCGCCGCCGCGAACGCCCGAACTTTGCCTGCAGCCGCATTGCCTGCCGCTACCGTCTCCGCGTTGCGGGCGCGGATCGCCGCCATCGGGGCGGATGGCGGCGCGCGGGTGCTGCAGGGCGGCCGCGTTTGCGCGCCGCTGGGCCATCCCGCGGCGGATACCGCCCTGGGTGGCGGGTTGGTTCGCGGCGGCGTGCATGAGATCCGTCCCGCCGAACCCGGCGATGCCGTGGCGGCCACCGGCTTCGCGCTGGCCTGCGCCATCAGGCTCGGCTTCGGGCGTCCCTGGCTCTGGGTGCGGCAGGATCTCGCCGGGCGCGAGACGGGCGAGCCCTATGGCCCGGGCTTGGCCGCCTTCGGTCTCGATCCGGCCCGGCTGACCCTCGTCGCGGCGGCGGACGCGAAGGATGCCCTGCGCGCCGCCGAGGAAGGGCTGCGCTGCGAAGCCCTTGGTGTCGTGCTGCTGGAGCCCTGGGGCGATCCCAGGGCGCTCGATCTCACCGCGACCCGCCGGCTGGTGCTGGCGGCGGAAGCCTCGGGGGTTCCGGCGCTGCTGCTGCGCAGCGGCGCGCATGGCGGCCCGGGCGGCTCCGCGACGCGCTGGACCATTGCCGCCGCACCCAGCCTTGCGCTGCCCTCGCGCGGCGCTTTCCCCGGCATCGGCAGGCCCGCCTTCGCCGCGACGCTGGAGCGCAGCCGCCAGCCCGGCGGAACCGGCGAGGGTGGACGCTGGATCATGGAGTGGAACCCCGATGAACGCCTCCTGCGCGAGCCCATCGCTGGCGAGCCTGCCGCGCCTTCTCTCGCTCGTCCTCCCGCGCCTGCCGACGGACCGGCTGCGGCGGCTGGAACGGCGGGCGGGATCATCAGGCGCGCAAGCTGAGCCGCTCGTCATCGTCGGTAAGGTCCGCAACGCCCTCGTCCTGACCGCGGTCGACGCCCTGGCCGAGCGCGCCGGCCTCGTCCCCGGCCTGCCGCTCGCCACGGCCCGCGCGATGCTGCCGGCCTTGCGCGTGGTGGAGGCCGACCCCGCGGCCGACGCCGCCCTGCTCGACAGCGTGGCCGACTGGGCCGAGCGCTACACGCCCTTCGTGGGGCTGGAATCCCTCGGGCTCGAAGCCATGGGATCGCAAACCGCGGCCGCGCAGGCCGACGGGCTGGTGCTCGACGTCACCGGCTCCGCGCATCTCTTCGGCGGAGAGGACGCCATGATGGCCGATCTCCTGGCCCGCCTCGCGCGCTCCGGCCTCGCGGCCCGCGCAGCGATCTCGGGCACCCGCGCCGCGGCGCGCGCCGTCGCCCGCTTCGCCCGGGGCGCGGAAACCGGCCTCGTCATCGCGCCGGGCGGCGAGGCGCGCGCGACCTTGCCGCTGCCCATCGAGGCGCTGGGCCTCGATGCCGAAAGCCTCGTCGCGCTCGGCCGCCTCGGGCTGAAGAGCGTTGCCGACCTCGCGTCCCGCCCCCGTGGACCGCTCGCCGCGCGCTTCGGCATGCGCCTGCTCGACAGGCTGGACCGCACCCTGGGCCGCGCCGAGGAGCCGGTCTCCCCGCGCCGGCCCTTGCCGGCCTGCCTCGCCGAGCGCCGCTTCGCCGAGCCCATCGGCCATGAGGACGACGTGCAGCGCTCCATCCTCGCGCTCGCCACCGAATTGGCTGTCATTCTCGAGCGGCGCGGAGAGGGCGCGCGCCGGCTGGAGCTCACCTTCTTCCGGACCGATGGTGCCGTGCGCCGCCTGCCCGTAGAAAGCAGCCGCCCGCTGCGCGATCCCGCCGCCGTGCTGCGCCTCTACCGCGAGCGATTGGCCGCGCTGGCCGATCCCGTGGACCCCGGCTTCGGCTTCGACGTGATGCGCCTCGCCGCGCTCGCGACCGAGCGTTTCGAGGCGGCGCAGACCGGGCTCGACGGCCGCGCCGACATGGACGAGCAGATGGCTGAGCTTGCCGATCGCCTTGGCGCGCGTTTTGGCGCCCGGCGCGTGCTGCGCATCGCCCCGCAGGACACGCATCACCCCGAGCGCGCCGCCGTCGCCATCCCCGCCCAGCGCGGTGGAGCCGCGCTTGCGCTGAAGGAGGCCGAGGCCTGGGAGGAATGGCGCGTTCCCGAGGAGCCGCCGGCCCGCCCGCTGCGTCTCCTCGATCCGCCGGAGCGCATCGAGGCCGTGGCCGAAATCCCCGACGGCCCGCCCATCCGCTTCCGCTGGCGGCGGATGCTGCATGCCGTCCGAAAGGCCGAGGGGCCCGAGCGCATCGCTCCGGAATGGTGGCGCAGCCAGGCGGGCGAGAACTCCGAAGACGATCCAGACCTCACCCGGGATTATTTCCGCATCGAGGACGAATCCGGCCGCCGCTTCTGGCTCTACCGTGAAGGTCTCTGGCAGCGCGAAACGCAGGCGCCGCGCTGGTTCCTGCACGGCCTGTTCGCGTGACGCCATGACCCGCTCCGAAAGAGACCTGACCCGCTTCGCAAACAACTCGACCGGCTTCGCCGAACTCGCCGTCACCACGAATTTCTCCTTCCTCACCGGTGCGTCGCATCCAGAGGAGATGGTGGCGCAGGCCGCTGCGCTGGGGTTGGCCGGGATCGGCATTGCGGACCGCAACACGCTCGCCGGCGTGGTTCGTGCGCATGTGGCCTTGCGCGAAATGGGGCAGGGGGCGTCAGGTGAGGCGTCCGGCGAACCTGGGCATCTCCCCTCGAAGCTCCGCATCGCCGTGGGCGCGCGGCTCGTCTTCATGGATGGCACGCCCGATATCCTTGCCTATCCCAGGGATCGCGCCGGCTATGGCCGCCTCTCCCGCCTCCTCACCCTCGGCAAAAGGCGCGCGCTGAAGGGCGAATGCCATCTCCGGCTCGAGGATCTGCTGGGGCATGGCGAGTGTGGGCGCACGCCAGCAGTCCAGCCACGCGCCTTCCAATCTCAACCTCGCGGTCATGCCCCCGCGCCGCCTCACGCCCGCTGAAGCCGAACGGCTCGCCGGCGTCCTGGCGCGCCTCGCGCACGCCGCCCCCGGTGCGATATGGCTGGCCGTCACCATGCCCCATGGCGGGGCGGACCGGCGGCGGCTGCAACGCCTGGCCGAGGTCGGCGCGCGGGCCGGCGTGCCGCTGCTCGCCACCAACGACGTGCTCTACCATGCGCCCGAGCGCCGCCCGCTGCAGGATGTGCTGTCCTGCATCCGCGAGCATGTGACGGTCGAGACCGCCGGCCGCATGCTGGAAGCGCATGCCGAACGGCATCTGAAGCCGCCGGCCGAGATGGCGCGCCTGTTCCGCCATGCGCCCGAGGCTGTGTCCGAAACGCTGCGCTTCCTCGATGGCTGCCGTTTCTCGCTCGACGAACTGCGCTACGAATATCCCGATGAGCCCGTGCCGCCGGGCAAGAGCGCGCAGCAGCATCTCGTGGATCTCACCTGGGAGGGCGCCGCGCAGCGTTATCCCGCCGGCATTCCCGATCGCATCCGTGCAGTGGTGGAGAAGGAGCTGGCGCTGATCGCGCAGCTCGATTACGCGCCCTACTTCCTCACCGTGAACGACATCGTCGCTTACGCCCGTTCGCGCGACATCCTGTGCCAGGGGCGCGGCTCGGCGGCCAATTCCGCCGTGTGCTACTGCCTCGGCGTCACCTCCGTGGACCCCACCGAGATCGACCTTCTGTTCGAGCGCTTCGTCTCGGCGGAGCGGCGCGAACCGCCCGATATCGACGTCGATTTCGAGCACGAGCGGCGCGAGGAGGTGATCCAGTGGATCTACCAGCGCTACGGCCGCGAGCGCGCCGGGCTCGCCGCCACCGTGATCAGCTATCGCGCCCGCAGCGCCATCCGGGACGTGGGCAAGGCGCTCGGCCTTACCGAGGATGTCACCGCCGCCATGGCCAACACGGTCTGGGGCAGCTGGGGCAAGGGCATGGACGAGGGGCAGGTCCGGCAGGCCGGGCTCGACCCCGCCAACCCCATGATCCTGCGCGCGGTGGATTTCGCGATGCAGATCCAGGGCTTCCCGCGCCACCTCTCGCAGCATGTCGGCGGCTTCGTTCTCACGCGCGGACGGCTCGACGAGACGGTGCCCATCGGCAATGCCGCCATGGACGACCGCACCTTCATCGAATGGGACAAGGACGATATCGACGCGCTCGGCATCATGAAGGTGGATGTGCTGGCGCTCGGCATGCTCACCTGCATCCGCAAGGCGCTGGACATGCTGAAGCTCCACGGGCGCGGGGAATTCAACCTCGCCACCATCCCGCGCGAGGACCCGGCCGTCTATGCCATGCTGCAGCGGGCGGATTCGCTGGGCGTGTTCCAGGTGGAAAGCCGCGCACAGATGAACATGCTGCCGCGGCTGCGTCCCGAGAAGTTCTACGATCTCGTCATCGAGGTCGCAATCGTCAGGCCGGGGCCGATCCAGGGGGACATGGTGCATCCCTACCTGCGGCGGCGGCAGAACAGGGAGATTGTCGTCTACCCAAAGCCCCACCCCTTGCATGGCCCGGCGGACGAGCTGGAACGCGTGCTGGGCAAGACGCTGGGCGTGCCGCTGTTCCAGGAGCAGGCGATGCGCATCGCCATCGAGGCGGCGAAGTTCACGCCTGACGAGGCCAACCGCCTGCGCCGCGCCATGGCCACCTTCCGGCGCGTCGGCACCATCCATCTGTTCCAGCAGAAGATGGTGGAGGGCATGGTCAGCCGCGGCTACGACGCCGATTTCGCGGCGCGCTGCTTCCAGCAGATCGAGGGCTTCGGCGAATACGGCTTCCCCGAAAGCCACGCCGCCTCCTTCGCGCTGCTCGTCTATGCCTCGTCCTGGCTGAAATGCCACCATCCCGCAGCCTTCGCGGCAGCGCTGCTGAACAGCCAGCCGATGGGCTTCTACGCCCCCGCACAGATCGTTCGCGACGCGCTGGAGCATGGCGTCGAGGCCCGCGCGCCCGACGTCAACGCCAGCGATTATCACAACACCCTGGAGGAGCGGGCCGATGGCCAACTCGCCTTGCGGCTCGGGCTGCGCCAGATCGATGGCTTCCGGGAGGACTGGGCGCAGCGCCTCGTCGCGCACCGGCGCGGCTTCTATCCCACCGTGGAGGCGCTGCAGCGCCGCGCGGGCCTGCCCAAGGCCGCGCTTGTCCGGCTCGCCGAGGCGGACGCGATGCGCTCCATGGGGCTCGACAGGCGCGAGGCCGCCTGGGCCGTCCGCCGGCTGCCCGACGATATCGCACTCCCTCTGTTCGAGGCTGCCGGCGCCATCGAGCTCGCCGAGGAGCCGCTGGTGGAACTGCCCGCCATGCCGCTGCCCGAGCATGTCGTGGCCGATTACCAGACGCTCCGCCTGTCGCTGAAGGGACATCCCATGGGTTTCCTGCGGGGATTGTTCCAGCGCGAAGGTGTGCTCGCCTGCAGTGGCATCGCGGCTCTCGCCGATGGCCGCCGCGTCAAGGCCGCCGGGGTGGTGCTGGTGCGCCAGCAGCCCGGCAGCGCCAAGGGCGTGGTGTTCATGACCATCGAGGACGAGACCGGCATCGCCAATTGCGTGGTCTGGCCGAGCCTGAAGGAGAAATATCGCCGCGAAGTCATGGGCTCGCGCCTCGTGCTGATCGAGGGACGCGCCCAGCGCAGCCCCGAGGGTATCGTCCACGTGGTGGCCGAGCGCCTCGTCGACCGCTCCGCCGAACTCGGCCGCCTCTCGCGCGACGAACTCAACCCGCCTCTGGCCAACGCCGACGAGGTGCGCCGCCCCGTGCCCGAAAACCGCGTCTCCGGCGGACATTCCCCTCGCGGGCACCCACGCAACGTCAGGGTCCTGCCGAAATCGCGGGACTTTCATTGATGCGCGCACCTCAAACCGCGTCTGGACACCATCGAAGCCCCGCGTCAATACTGCGCGCCTTACAGGGCAGACCGGCATCGAGGGCAGCGCCACGAGGTCCGGTCTCTGCTAAGACACGCGGCACAACCATATAAAAGTCCCGGAGAACGCCTTGGCCCATCTTGCGCTCGACCCCTCGACCACACTGCCGCAGGACGGCGCGGCGGGCGCCCTGGCCGGCCGCATCTGGCGCCCGGACGTGAACGGTCCGTCGGTCGTCGCAATCCGCGCCTCGGGCGGCTCAGTCGACGTGATCGATATCTCGAAGAGCTACGCCACGATGCGCGACCTCTGCGAGATGCCCGATCCCGCCCGCGCGCTGGCCGAAGCCGGCGGAGAACGTGTCGGCTCGCTGGCCGACATCCTCGCCAACACGCGCGCCGGATAGCCGCGACGAGACCAAGCCCTGGCTGCTTGCCCCGGTCGACCTGCAGGCGATCAAGGCGGCGGGCGTGACCTTCGCCATCTCCATGCTGGAGCGGGTGATCGAGGAGCGCGCCCGCGGCGACGCCGCCGCCGCCGTCGAGATCCGCAAGGAGATCACGGCGCTCGTCGGCGACGACCTGTCCAAGCTGAAGCCCGGCTCGCCCGGAGGCCATGCGCCTCAAGGAGGTGCTGATGGCGCAGGGCGCCTGGAGCCAGTATCTCGAGGTCGGCATCGGCCCGGACGCCGAGATCTTCACCAAGGCGCCGCTCCATGGCCGCGCGTCGGCACGGGTGCGGACGCGGGCATCCACCCGATCTCGACCTGGAACAATCCGGAGCCGGAGGTCGTGCTCGTCGTCGCCTCCAGCGGCACGATCGTCGGCGCGACGCTGGGCAACGACGTGAACCTGCGCGACGTCGAGGGCCGCTCGGCTCTGCTGCTCGGCAAGGCGAAGGACAACAACGCCTCCGCCACGCTCGGACCCTTCATCCGCTTCTTCGACGCCACCTGCGGCATCGACGACCTGCGCAAGGCCGAGCTGACCCTCGTGGTCGAGGGTCCGGAAGGCTACCGCCTCGAAGGCTCGTCGAGCCTGTCCAAGATCAGCCGCGATTTCGTCGACCTCGCCAGCCAGATGCTCGAGCACGCACCACCAGTACCCTGATGGCGCAGTGCTCTATACCGGCACGCTGTTCGCGCCCATCGATGACCGCGACGCGCCCGGCAAGGGCTTCACGCACAAGGTCGGCGACATCGTCACCATCGCGACGCCGAAGCTCGGCTCGCTGTCAACCGCATCCGGCTCACGACCGAGTGCCCGCCCTGGACGTTCGGCGCATCGCACCTGATGCGCAACCTGGCCCGCCGCGGCCTCATCTGATTTCGAGACTTCTCAGACCAGTCTCCCAAGCCGAGATCTCCGAAAACAAGGCAAGCAACCATGTCCGATCTGTTCAAGAACCTCATCGCCGGCGAGTGGGTCGAGGGCGCGTCGTCCAACGCCAACATCAACCCGTCCAACACCGACGACGTGGTCGGCACCTATGCCCGCGCCTCCAAGGCCCAGGCCGAGCGACGCCATCGCCGCCGCCAAGGCGGCCTTCCCCGCCTGGTCGCGCTCCACGCCGCAGGAGCGCTACGACATCCTGAAGAAGGCCTCCGACGAAATCCTCGCCCGCAAGGAGGAGCTCGGCCGCCTGCTGTCGCGCGAGGAAGGCAAGACGCTGGCCGAAGGCATCGGCGAGGCCACCCGCGCCGGCCAGATCTTCGCGTTCTTCGCCGGCGAGTGCCTGCGCCTCGCCGGCGAGAAGCTCGCCTCCGTCCGCCCCGGCGTCGACGTCGAGATGACGCGCGAGGCCGTCGGCGTCGTCGGCATGATCACGCCGTGGAACTTCCCGATCGCCATCCCGGCCTGGAAGATCGCGCCCGGCGCTCGCCTACGGCAACACGGTCGTGTTCAAGCCGGCCGACCTGGTGCCGGGCTGCGGCCTGGGCGCTCGTCGACATCCTCCACCGCGCCGGCCTGCCCAAGGGCGTCCTGAACCTCGTCATGGGCCGCGGCTCGGAAGTGGGCCAGGCGATCCTCGACCACAAGGACGTCACGCCATCACCTTCACCGGCTCGGTCTCGACCGGCCGGCAAGGTCGCGCGCGCGGCCGTGCGTCGCGGCCTGCCGATGAAGAAGGTGCAGCTCGAGATGGGCGGCAAGAACCCGCTCGTCGTGCTCGACGACGCCGACCTGAAGACGGCGGTCGAATGCGCGGTGAACGGCGCCTTCTTCTCCACCGGCCAGCGCTGCACCGCGTCCTCGCGCCTCATCGTGCACGGCCGGCATCCACGACCGCTTCGTCGACGCCGTGACCGAGCGCCTGAAGGGCCTCGTCATCGACGACGCGCTGAAGGCCGGCACGCATATCGGCCCGGTCGTCGACCAGAGCCAGCTCGACCAGGACCTGAAGTACATCGCCATCGCCAAGGACGAGGGCGCGCAAGCTGCACTGGGGCGGCGAGCTGCTCAACCGCGAGACGCCCGGCTTCTACCTCCAGCCCGCGCTGTTCACCGAGACGACCAAGCCAGATGCGCATCTCGCGCGAGGAGGTGTTCGGTCCCGTCGCCAACGTCATCCGCGTCAAGGACTACGACGAGGCGCTGGCCATCGCCAACGACACGGAGTTCGGCCTGTCGTCGGGCATCTGCACGTCGAGCCTGAAATACGCCACGCACTTCAAGCGCAACAGCGAGGCCGGCATGGTGATGGTCAACCTGCCGACGGCGGGCGTCGACTACCACGTGCCCGTTCGGCGGCCGGAAGGGCTCGAGCTACGGCCCGCGCGAGCAGGGCGCCTATGCCCGCGAGTTCTACACGACGGTCAAGACCGCCTACACCTTCGCGGGCTGACGGACGGGCGATACACTGCTGGTGATCGCTCACAGTTAAAAGAGGCCCCGCTGGCAACGGCGGGGCCTCATGCGTTTCGGCCCGTCCGGCTTTCTGCATCGACACCGCTGCAGAGGCGCCTGCGGATGAGGGCTATGGAGACTGCTCAGGACAGAGCAGGTCCGTGGTCAGAATAGGAAATATCGCTGCGCCATCGGCAATTCGGTGGCCGGCTCGCACACCAGCAACTCGCCATCGGCCGTGACGGCGTAGGTTTCCGGGTCGACGCGGATATCGGGCGTCGCGTCGTTGTGGATCATCGAGGCCTTGGAGATGCCGCCGCGCACGTTCTCCACGGCGACGAACTGCTTGTCGACGCCGAGCCGTTCCCTCAGGCCGTTCTCGATGGCGGCATGGGACGTGAACACGAGGGACGAGTTCGTCAGCGCCTTGCCGAATGCGCCGAACATGGGCTGGTAATGAACCGGCTGCGGCGTCGGGATCGAGGCGTTGGGATCGCCCATCGGCGCGGCGACGATCATCCCGGCCTTGATCACCATGTCGGGCTTCACGCCGAAAAAGGCAGGCGACCAGAGCACGAGGTCGGCGAGCTTGCCCGCTTCCACCGAGCCGATGTGCTTCGACACGCCGTGGGCGATCGCGGGATTGATCGTGTACTTGGCGACGTAGCGCTTGGCCCGGAAATTGTCGCTCGCGCCGTCGCCCTTCAGCGATCCCCGCTGCCGCTTCATCTTGTCGGCGGTCTGCCAGGTCCGCGTGATGACCTCGCCGAGCCGGCCCATCGCCTGGCTGTCCGAAGACATCATCGAGAGCGCGCCGAGGTCGTGCAGGATGTCCTCGGCGGCGATCGTCTCGCGCCGGATCCGGCTCTCCGCGAAGGCGAGGTCCTCAGGGATCGAGCCGTCGAGGTGGTGGCAGACCATGAGCATGTCCAGATGCTCGTCGAGCGTGTTGCGCGTGAAGGGGCGCGTCGGGTTCGTCGACGACGGCAGCACGTTAGGCAGGCCCGCGACCTTGATGATGTCAGGCGCATGGCCGCCGCCCGCGCCCTCGGTGTGGAAGGCGTGGATCGTGCGGCCCTTGAACGCCTTGATCGTATCCTCGACGAAGCCGGATTCGTTCAGCGTGTCGGTATGGATCATCACCTGGACGTCGGTGGCGTCGGCGACGGAGAGGCAGCAATCGATGGCGGCGGGCGTCGTGCCCCAGTCCTCGTGAAGCTTCAGCGCGCACGCGCCGGCATTGACCATCTCCATCAGGCCCTCGGGCCGCGACGCGTTGCCCTTGCCGGCAAAGCCCAGATTGACCGGGAAGGCGTCCGCCGCCTGGATCATGCGGGCGAGGTGCCACGGTCCCGGCGTGCAGGTGGTCGCGTTGGTACCGGCCGCCGGCCCGGTTCCGCCGCCCAGCATGGAGGTCACGCCGGACATCAGCGCATGCTCGATCTGCTGCGGGCAGATGAAATGGATATGGCTGTCGAAGCCGCCGGCCGTGAGGATCTTGCCCTCGCCCGCGATGATCTCGGTGCCCGGCCCGATGACGATGGTGACGCCGGGCTGGATGTCCGGATTGCCGGCCTTGCCGATGGCGGCGATGCGCCCTTCCTTCAGCCCGACATCGGCCTTCACGATTCCCCAATGGTCGAGCACCACGACATTGGTGATCACGGTATCCATCGCGCCTTGCGCGTTGGTGCGCTGCGACTGGCCCATGCCGTCGCGGATCACCTTGCCGCCGCCGAACTTCACCTCCTCGCCATAGATGGTGAAGTCCTTCTCCACCTCGATGACGAGCGTGGTGTCGGCGAGCCTGATGCGGTCGCCGACGGTGGGGCCGAACATGTCGGCATAGGCAGCGCGGGAGAGGGTGGTGGACATCGTGCTATTCCTTCGCGCTCAAAGCTTGCCCATCACATCCTGCCGGAAACCGTAGACCTCGCGATCGCCGGCCAGCGCCACCAGGCGGACGTCCCGCGTCTGGCCCGGCTCGAAGCGCACGGCCGTGCCGGCGGCGATGTCGAGCCGCATGCCACGGGCCTTGGCGCGGTCGAAGGCCAGCGCGGGGTTGGTCTCGAAGAAATGGTAGTGGCTGCCCACCTGGATCGGCCGGTCGCCGGTATTCGCGACAGTGACGGTGACGGTCTCGCGGCCCTCGTTCATCACGATGTCGCCCGGCGGCGTCAGCACCTCGCCCGGCACCATCTTGCCAAGCGCGCCGCGGATCGGGTTATGCACGGTCACCAGCTTGGTGCCGTCCGGGAAGGTGGCTTCCACCTGCACGTCGTGGATCATCTCGGCGATGCCGTCCATCACCTGGTCGGCGGTGATGACATGCGCGCCGGCCTCCATCAGCTCGGCTACGGTGCGCCCGTCGCGCGCGCCCTCGACCACGAAGTCGGAGATCAGCGCGATGGCCTCGGGATGGTTCAGCTTCACGCCGCGCTCCAGCCTGCGGCGCGCCACGATGGCGGCCATGGCGACGAGCAGCTTGTCCTTTTCGCGCGGAGAGAGGTTCATGCGGGGTTCCCCGGTAGATCGATGAGGCTCAGCATTGCCAGACGCGCGGCAGCGGCACGGCACGGAACGGTTGAGGAAACGCGCCACGTCCGCGCGAAGCAGACTAGGCTGCGCGGCGGCAAAGCGCAGCACAAGCATACCGGACCACGCGCTCGCCCCACAATCGGAACCTGCAAGGTCCAGCGCGGCGCGAGCCTCGTCGAGCCGGCTCTCCGCGTCGGGGGCGATATGCAGCACAGTGGCGACGGCGCGGGCTCCGCCACCCAGCGCCGGACGATCCAGCATGGCGCTGAGCGGCCCGTCCATGCGCAAATTCTCGGCGAACGCCAGCCGGCCTCCGCGCCGGATGCGCCAGCGGTCCTCGATCAAGCCCCTCCTGAAGCACTTCGCCCATCGCGAGACGGCCGAAGACGATGCTCTCGGCCATGGTCAGCGTGGCGCTTTCGTGCATGTCGACGTCGAAACGGCGCGAAAGCCGGGCGCCCGAGAACAGGATCGTTTCCTGCGGCAGCCAGGTCAGCCGCGATGCGCGCCGCGAGCGTGGCAGTGACCGACACCTCGCGTCGGCAAGGCCTGCGCGCGATACACCTTCTCGGCGGATTGAGTGGTGGCGATACGCTCAGCGCCTTCGTCCAGCGCCAGTTGGACGTCGAGGCTGTCGCCGCCCGTCATGCCGCCGCCGGTGTTGATCATCACCGCCTCGCACGGGCCTACGCGGGGAAAGCGGACCCGGAAGCCGCCGGTTTCGGAGAGCTCGATCGCTTCGGTTCCACGAGGGCGGACGGCAAAGCGGCAGCGCACCGCCCCAGCCGTCCGCACGTAATGCGGGACGATTTGCGGGCCCGCCGCGTTCGGCTCGCCGCGCGCCACCGTCGAAAGGTCCTGCTCAGACAGAGAGATGACGCCGGACATCCGCCTCGACCATGGCCGCCTTCTCTCCCGCCAGCACGACCTGGCCGCGGTCCATCACGGCGAAGGTGTCGCACAGATCGCGCGCCCATTCGAAATACTGCTCGACGAGCAGAATCGCCATGTCGCCCTTGTTGCGAAGGTATTCGATGGCGCGGCCGATGTCCTTGATGATCGAGGGCTGGATGCCCTCGGTCGGCTCGTCGAGCACGAGGAGGGAGGGGCGCGTCACCAGGGCGCGGCCGATGGCGAGTTGCTGCTGCTGGCCGCCGGACAGATCGCCGCCGCGCCGGTTCAGCATGTCCTTCAGTACGGGGAAGAGGTCGAAGATCTCGTCCGGCACGTAGCGGTCCGGCCGGGCGAGCGGCGCATAGCCGGTCTCGAGATTCTCTCTTCACGGTGAGCAGCGGGAAGATCTCGCGGCCCTGCGGCACGTAGGCGATGCCGCGACGAGCGCGGTCATACGGCGCCAGCGTGCCGAGAGCCTCGCCCTTCCAGGTGATGGTTCCCCGCGCGACCGGCTGGACGCCCATGATGGCGCGCAGCAGCGAACTCTTGCCCACGCCGTTGCGGCCCAGCACGCAGGTGACCTTGCCGGTCTCGCAGGTCAGCGAGACGCCGCGCAGGGCCTGCGCCGCGCCGTAATAGAGATCGATGCTGTCGATCGGCGAGCGTGGCCATGGCGCTCAGCGTCCCAGATAGACTTCGATGACCCGCTCGTTGGCGGAGACGGCGTCGATGGTGCCTTCGGCGAGCACCGAGCCTTCGTGCAGGCAGGTCACCTTGCAGCCGAGCGCGCGGACGAAGGCCATGTCGTGCTCCACCACGACGACGGCGTGGTCCTTGGCGATGCGCGTCAGCAGCTGCGCCGTCTCCTCGGTCTCGGCGTCGGTCATGCCGGCGACCGGCTCGTCGACGAGCAGGAGCTTCGGATCCTGCGCCAGCAGCATGCCGATCTCCAGCCACTGCTTCTGGCCGTGCGAAAGGTCGGCCGCCATCCGCTGGCGATGATCGCTCGAGGCCGATCGTCTCCAGCACCTCGTCGAGCTCGGACGGAGACACCCGGTTGCGCCAGCCGAACAGCGACGACAGCGCGGATCGCGGGCCCTTCATCGCGAGCAGGATGTTGTCCTCCACCGTCTGGCTCTCGAACACGGTCGGCTTCTGGAACTTGCGGCCGATGCCGAGTTCGGCGATCGACGCCTCGTCCAGCTTGGTCAGATCGACCCGGCCATCGAAAAGCACGTCGCCGTCGTCGGGCCGCGTCTTGCCGGTGATGACGTCCATCATGGTCGTCTTGCCCGCGCCGTTGGGACCGATGATGGCGCGCATCTCGCCGGGGCCGATCACCAGAGCGAGGTTGTTGAGCGCCCGGAAGCCGTCGAAGGAGACGCTGACGCCGTCGAGATAGAGCAGGGCCTGGGTGAGTTCGGTGCTGCGGTCGTCATGGCGTCCGACTCCGTCGCGGCGGGGCCGGCGGCGGCAACTGTTGCGGCAGGCGCTGGCGCCGCAGAAGCGGCGGTCCGCTCGCTGCGGTTCTTGCTCCAGGCCGAGAGCGTGCCGACGATGCCCTTGGGCAGGAACAGCGTGACCACGATGAACAGGGCGCCGAGCCCGAACAGCCAGATCTCAGGGAACGCGCCGGTCAGCCAGGTCTTGGCGAAGTTGACGAGCGACCGCGCCGAGCGCCGCGCCGACCAGCGTTCCGCGCCCGCCGACGGCGACCCAGATCACCGCCTCGATCGAGTTGGCCGGGGCGAATTCGGACGGGTTGATGATGCCGACCTGCGGCACGTACAGCGCGCCCGGCGACGCCGGCCATGCAGGCGGACACGGTGAAGGCGACGAGCTTGAAGCGCTCGACCCTGTAGCCGATGAAGCGCGCGCGGGACTCTGCGTCGCGGATCGCGATCAGCACCTTGCCATAGGCCGAGTTCACCATGGCCCGGGCGACGCACGTAGCCAATCGCAAGCGCCAATCACCGTCGCCACGAACAGCGCCACGCGGGTGGTCTGCGCCTGGATGTTGAAGCCGAGGATGTCCTTGAAATCGGTGAGCCCGTTATTGCCGCCAAAGCCCATGTCGTTGCGGAAGAAGGCGAGCAGCAGCGCGTAGGTCATCGCCTGCGTGATGATGGACAGGTAGACGCCCGTGACCCGCGAGCGGAAGGCGAACCAGCCGAAGACGAAGGCGAGCAGGCCGGGCACCAGCAGCACCATCAGCATGGCGTAGGGGAAGAACTGGAAGCCGTACCAGGTGATCGGCAATTCCTTCATGTTCAGGAAGACCATGAAGTCAGGCAGGATCGGGTTGCCGTAGACGCCGCGCGGGCCGATCTGGCGCATCAGGTACATGCCCATCGCGTAGCCGCCGAGCGCGAAGAACGCGCCGTGGCCGAGCGAGAGGATGCCGCAATAGCCCCAGACCAGATCGAGCGCGAGCGCGAGCAGGGCATAGCAGAGATATTTGCCGAGCAGCGAGACGACATAGGTCGGCACGTGGAAGAGCGAGCCCTGGCGGCACGCCGAGATTGAGGATGGGCACCAGGATCGCAATGACCGCGAGGACGGAGAGGAAGATGCGGCCCTTGTTGTCCAGGCCAGCGATCAGACGCGCCGTGATCATGCCTCCACCGCCCGGCCCTTTTGCGCGAACAGGCCGCGCGGGCGCTTCTGGATGAACAGGATGATGAAGACGAGAAGCACGATCTTGCCGAGCACTGCGCCGGCGACAGGCTCGAGGAACTTGTTGGCGACGCCGAGCGTCAGGGCCGCGACGAGCGTGCCCCAGAGATTGCCGACCCCGCCGAACACGACGACCATGAAGCTGTCGACGATGTAGCTCTGGCCGAGGTTCGGCGAGACGTTGTCGATCTGCGAGAGCGCGACGCCGGCGATGCCGGCGATGCCGGAGCCGAGCCCGAAGGTCATGGAGTCGACCCAGGGCGTTCGAATTCCCATGCAGGACGCCATGCGGCGGTTCTGGGTGACCGCTCGCATCTTCAGGCCGAACGACGTTGCCTTGAGCACGAAGAGCAGGAAGGCGAATACCGCCATCGCGAAGACGACGATCCAGAGCCGGCCATAAGTGATCGTCAGCCCGTAGAAGTCGAATGCGCCCGCCATGATAGGAGGGCGCGCCGACCTCGCGGTTGTTGGCGCCGAAGATGGAGCGCACGGTCTGCTGCAGGATGAGGCTGACGCCCCAGGTCGCCAGGAGCGTTTCGAGCGGGCGGCCGTAGAGAAAGCGAATAATGCCTCGCTCGATGGCGATGCCGACCGCGCCCGCTACCAGGAACGCGAGCGGGATGGCGATGGGCAGCGACCAGTCGAAAAGGCCGGGATATTTGGTGCGCATGAACTCCTGCACCACGAAGGTCGTGTAGGCACCCAGCATCACCATTTCGCCATGGGCCATGTTGATGATGCCCATCACGCCGAAGGTGATGGCGAGCCCGATGGCGGCAAGCAGCAGCACGGAGCCGAGCGACAGGCCGTACAACGCGTTCTGGACGGAGTTCAGCATGGCCAGACGGCGCTCGATCGCCGCCGATGCGCTTTCGGCCGAGAGCTTGAGAATGGGCGAGCCGCGCTCCTTGACAGCGCCGAGAAGTGCCAAGGCGTCCTGGTCCCCCCTTTCAGCAATCACGTCGATCGCTGCGATCTTATCTGCGTCGGATACGCCATCCTTGAAGATGACAGCGGCGGCTCGTGCCTGCGTCAGCGCCTTCTTGATCTTTGGGTCGGTCTCCTTCGCGAGCGCAGCGTCCAAGGCAGGAAGCGCGCTGGCGTCCCGCGACTTGATCACAGCTTCGGCGGCCGAAAGGCGCTTGATCGGGTCGGGGTTCATCAGCGTGAGCGAACCCAGAGCGGCTTCAAGTGCCCGGCGTACACGGTTGTTGAGGCGGACCGGCTTGAGGCCGAAGGGCTCCTCGGCTGGGGCGACCCCGGTGCGGGCGTCGAGATATTTGCCGTCGGCGCCTTTGATAAACACGCCCTTATCCGCCGTGTAGAAGAGCCGGCCATCGGCAAGAGCCTCGAGCGCAGCGAGGGCCCGCGGACTTCCCGTCGCAGTGAGGTCAACAATGCCGGCTTCGATTTGGGCAAACTGCTCGGTGGCCATCCGCGCGAAAGCGGCATCGGCGTCCTGAGCGCGAAGGGGCGATGCAGCAAGGAGAACCATGCCTAGCGCCGCGAACGCAGTCAGGACGATCGTTGACAGCAAGCCGAAGAGGCGCTGTACCGACAATGCGCGCATTTCAAATGTTCCGGGTATCACAAGGGCAATCTCAACGAGTGGGGGCCGGACCGGACGGCCCGGCCCCCATCTTCGACTGTCACCTGATCTCGGCTGAGGAGAGCCCCGTTTGGGTTCCCGCACGATGAGCAGGCGAGTTCATGGGGCTTACTTGCCTGCGCCGCCGCACTTGCCGGTCTTGACGTTGAAGTTTCCGCAGGACATCGGAGCGCGCCAGTCGGCGATCAGGTCCTTGGAGCCTTCGAGATAAGTCGACCACTCGTTGGCGACGACGGGAGCCGGCGTCTGCCACACGACGGAGAACTGGCCGTCTGCCTTGATCTCGCCGATGAAGACGGGCTTGGTGATGTGATGGTTCGGCATCATGGCCGAGTAGCCGCCGGTCAGGTTCGGAACGGTCACGCCGATCAGCGCGTCGATCACCTGGTTTGGATCCGTGGTGCCGGCCTTCTCGACGGCCTTGACCCACATCTGGAAGCCGATGACGTGAGCTTCCATCGGGTCGTTGGTCACGCGCTTCGGATTCTTGGTGTAGGCCTTCCACTTCTCTATGAACGCCTTGTTCTCGGGAGTATCGATCGACTGGAAGTAGTTCCAGGCAGCGAGGTGGCCGACGAGCGGCTTGGTGTCGATGCCGGCGAGTTCTTCCTCGCCCACCGAGAACGCGACGACCGGAATGTCGGTCGCCTTCAGGCCCTGGTTGCCCAGTTCCTTGTAGAACGGAACGTTCGCGTCGCCGTTGATGGTCGATACGACGGCGGTCTTCTTACCGGTCGAGCCGAACTTCTTGATGTCCGCGACGATCGTCTGCCAGTCGGAATGACCGAATGGCGTGTAGTTGATCATGATGTCTTCAGGCTTGACGCCCTTGGCCTTGAGATAGGCCTCGAGGATCTTGTTCGTCGTCCGAGGATAGACGTAGTCCGTGCCGGCCAGAACCCAGCGCTGGACCTTCTCGTTTTCCATCAGATAGTCGACGGCCGGGATCGCTTGCTGGTTGGGGGCGGCGCCGGTGTAGAAGATGTTTTTCGAGGACTCTTCGCCTTCATACTGAACAGGGTAGAACACCACGGTGTTCAGTTCCTCGACGACAGGCAGAACCGACTTGCGGCTCACCGACGTCCAGCAGCAGAAGATCGCGGCGACCTTGTCCTTCTGAACCAGCTCGCGCGCCTTTTCGGCGAAGAGCGGCCAGTTTGAGGCCGGGTCGACGACCACCGCCTCCAGCTTCTTGCCGAGAAGACCGCCCTTCTTGTTCTGGTCTTCGATCAGCATGAGCATGACGTCCTTCAGCGTGGTCTCGCTGATCGCCATGGTGCCGGAGAGTGAATGGAGAACGCCGACCTTGATCGTGTTCTGGGCTTGAGCGGCGAAGGAGGCGAGCGATACGCCCACCGCCACGGCGGCTCCCGCTAGGAACGACTTAACGCGAAACGACATGTTTGAACCCCCTTATGGAGCGGTGTTTACCGATAAGGAGGATCGCAAGGCCCGTGCCAGCTTTTCGCGCTGGGAGTTTTGTTGCGCAACAACGGTCGATTCGGGACCGGTACAATAGGGTTTGGCCGCTTCGTCCGCTCCATTGGCGGAACTGCGCATCGGGACTCGTGCTCTCAAAATCCCGGTAAAGACAGCTGGACGGCGTACAATTGCCACGACTGCAACCAATTGATGAAAATTGAGGCAGCCTAAGTCCAATTTGGGGAATCACACGAATCCGCGCGGGCCGGGCCAGGTACGCAGGCCATGGCGAGCGAGCTTGGTATTAGCCAGCGTGCGCTCTGCATGGAGCATCCGGTGAGATGCCAGCCGACCTGCTAGACGGGCACGCTCGCCAAGGCAGGCCGGATCGTTCGCGAGATTGAAGAACTCGTTCGGGTCGGCTTCAAGGTCGAACAGAAGCGGCGGTAGGGCAGTGAAGTGGACGTATTTCCAGCGCCCCTCGCGGATCACGTTCAGAGTGCACTGGTCGGGCAGCAGGCCCAGATGACCTTCGATGCCGCCGCCGCCCAGCGTTCGGAAGTCGAACTCCCAGAATGCGTAATCCCGCCAGGCGGACGGAGTAACGCCGCGCATCCACGGCATGAGAGAAAGGCCGTTCATCTCGGTGGGCACTTCCAGCCCGAGCCAATCGAGGATCGTGGGAGCTATATCAACGGACTCCGTAAACACATCGATGATCCGCCCCCTGCTCTCCGGGGGCATGTCGGGTGCGCGGATAATCAGGGGTACGTGGTTCGAGGCCTCGAAAAATCCTCCCTTGCCCCAGCACCAGTGGTCTCCAAGCATTTCGCCGTGGTCGGAGGTGAAGACGACCAGCGTTTCCGCCCACTCGCCGGTCGCCTTCAGATGCGCGATCAGTCGTCCCAGATGTGCGTCGATCTCAGCGATCAGGCCGAGATAGACTGCACGCATTTCGCGGATCTCGTCCGGTGAAGCCCGGAGCGCGTTCACCTGCGTCTTGAGGTAATCCGCCGTGTCCTGCTCGCCCAGCCACGCATCAAGGAACGGATGTAGCGCACGCTCGTCCTGCAGGCTGGCGCGAACGCTCGGGATCGCGGACCGCCGCCGCCGGCACCATCGTGTTGTAGGGCTCGGGCGCGATGAAAGGCGGGTGCGGCCGGTACCAGACGAGATGAACGAACCAGTCTTCAGCCCGCCGCAGACGCCAATGGTCGAGCACCTTGTCCGTGAGCCAAGCCGTGTCGGAGTCTTCGGCATTATAGACAGCGGGTCCGCGCGAGAACCGCTCCATCTCCTTGTGGGTGCCGGGATGGTGGTAGATGTCGCGCAGCTTCTCAGGAATATCGTAGCCCCGCTTTGCGAGATCCGAGAGCCAGGGCTCCAGGCTGGCTTCGTTGTGTGCGGCCTCCAGCCTGAACCCGGGGAGCACGCCCTCATAGGTCCGCAGGGCGGGATCGCGTGGCGAGACGGTGCGGGGATCGACGGCGGAGTCGGTGTAACCGAACAGCACGGGATCAAACCCGCCTTTGCGGGCCTCAAGCGCCAGGTTGGAAAACCGGGCATCGAGTGGCGTAGCGTTGCGGACCGAGCGGTGGATGAACGGGTAGAGACCTGTCAGCAGGGTTGCTCGCGCCGGGCCGCAAGGGGCCGCACAGGTATAGTGCCGGCGGAAGCTGACACCCTCGGCGGACAGCGAGTCGAGGTTCGGAGTCAGCGAGACGCCGTCCACAAGCGATGTCGCATCCGCGCGCCACTGGTCGAGCGCGATGAAGAGCACCTTCCGGCGCGGTTGCGCATTCTGCGCCGAAGACTTTACCGCCGCCGCCATGGCGCGAACCAGCTCAGCCCTTCCAGCGTGCCCGCTCGGGGTCGGTATTCGCAGCCGACAAAGCCGGCATAGCCAAGCCGGTCCAGTTCCTCGAACAGGAACGGATAGTTCAGTTCTTCGCCAGACGGCTCGTTCCGGCTCGGGACGCTGGCGATCTGAATATGCGCTACCAGCGGGAACTGCGCGCGAAGTCCCATGGTCACATCGCCGTGGAGGATCTGGCGGTGGTACATGTCGAACTGCAGCGCCACATACGGACTGGCCATCTCCCGGATGATCGCTTCGGCGCGGTAGAAGTCGTTCATGAAATAGCCGGGCATGTCGCGCCCGTTTATCGGCTCGAGCAGGATCTGCGCTCCCATCGGCCCGAGTGTTTCGGCGGCATGGCGCAGATTGGCGCGATAGGTGGCGTTGGCGACTGGATCAGCGGGATCGTTGTGCCCGCTCATCATGTGGACGCGCCTGACCCCGGTCGCCTCGACGTAGTCCCTGGCTCGTTCAACGCCTTCACGGAACTCGTTCTCCCGCCCGGCGATACTCGCCATCCCCCGCTCTCCTGCAGCCCAATCACCGGGCGGCAGGTTGAAGAGGGCCTGTGTGAGTCCATTCTCCTTGAGGCGCAGGCCGATAGCCTCTGCCGAGTGTTCGTAGGGGAACAGGAATTCCACGGCATCGAACCCGGCGTCCGCGGCCGCCGCAAACCGGTCCAGGAATTCCCATTCGTTGAACATCATCGACAGATTGGCGGCAAAGCGGGGCATGGCTGTCTCGGCTCTTGGCTTCAGTTAGCGCATCCCACTCCGGACCAGTGCTCCTGTCCAGCAGCGATATGGACGGGCTGCCGTGCGTGGAGACATCCAATCACTTGCCCGGATCGCCGTTCAGTCCAGCAGCCGCGATTCCGGCCATTGCTGCGGCTTCATCGTTGTCGGAGGTGTCCCCCGAAATGCCGACTGCGCCCAGAAGCGTGCCCGCGCCATCGCGGATCAGCACGCCGCCGGCAACCGGAACCATCGGACCATCAAGGACGCTGTGCAGCGACTCGACGAAATGGGGCCGTTCCCCGGCCATGCGGTGAAGCGCGCGCGAACCGACGCCGATGGCGACCGCGCCGAACGCCTTGCCCCGCGCGATCTCGCCACGCTTCAGGCTGGTCCCGTCCTCGGCCGCGAACGCCTTCAGCGCTCCACGCGCGTCAAGCACCGCAATGGCGAGCTTCTGGAAGTTGCTTGCGCGCCCATGGTCTAGCGCCGCAGCGAGGATCGTCTGGGCCTGGGCGAGGGTGAGGTCGGTCATAGGTAAACTCCGCAGACGGGTCAGGTTTGCGCCAACGCATGGTTTGGGCGCCACGAAGTCACTATATCAGGCTGCGCGATGAATGCTTTCGAGCGTCGAAGCGCAAGACTTTATCCGTGCGCGACACGATCGGACTTAAGTTCGCGTCTGATGCATGCCGGTTCGAGGACCTTATCCATGGCCACAAGCGCTGACACGACGATCGATCTCGCGATTGACGGAATGACCTGCGCTGCCTGCGTCGGGAGGGTCGAGAAGGCACTGGCCGGCGTACCCGGGGTAACGACCGCCGAGGTGAATCTCGCGACGAAGAGCGCCCGCGTTCATGCCTCTGGCTCTCTCCCCTCGGCAGAGACACTCGTCGGCGCGGTCGAGGATATCGGATATGGCGCGGTAGCCATGGCCGCTGCTACGGCGACCGCCGAAGCCGGCGAGCGCGCTCAAGCCCGCGAACTCAGCGCCAAGCATCACGCCATGCTCGCGCTTGCGCTGGTCTCGCCGTTCTTGCTTGCCATGGCGGGTCAAATTTTCGGCTTCGACCTGATGCCGTCTCCGCCATTTCAGTTCGTCCTGGCGACGGTCGTGCAGTTCTACCTCGGTGCGCGCTTCTATCGGTCAGCCTGGAAAGCACTGCGCAGCGGCGTTGCCACGATGGACCTGCTCGTCGCGCTGGGGACGACCGCCGCCTACGGCCTTAGCGTCTATCTCTGGACCGCAGCCCTTGAGCATGGTCCGGAACACGTCCCCCACCTCTATTTCGAATCCAGCTCCGTGGTCATTGCGTTCGTGCTTCTGGGGAAATGGCTGGAAGAGCGTGCGACGAGCGAGACGGCGTCAGCCATCAGGGCGCTGTCCAAGCTTCGTCCAAGCACCGCGCGCGTTCTCGATGACGGCATCGAGGTCGAAACTGCCATAGAGGATGTGAAGGTCGGCGATTTCGTGCTGGTGCGGGCGGGAGAGCGCATCGCGATCGATGGACGCATCTCCGAAGGCTCAGCCAGTGTCGATGAATCGATGGTCACCGGCGAAAGCCTGCCCGTCGCGAAGACGCCTGGCGCCTCGGTCATTGGAGGGACCGTCAATCTCGATGGACGGCTCATCGTCGAGACGCTCGCCGTAGGCACGGAAACGACGCTCGCCAAGGTGATCCGCCTGGTGGAAACCGCGCAGGCTTCGAAGGCGCCGGTTCAGAAACTCGTCGACCGGGTGAGTGCGGTTTTCGTCCCGGTCGTACTCGTCATCGCCCTGGCGACTTTGGCCGGGTGGCTGGTTGCTGACGGCAATTGGGAACAAGCGCTTGTGAATGCGGTCTCCGTGCTCGTCATCGCATGCCCGTGCGCACTCGGTCTGGCGACGCCGACCGCGATCCTGGCGGGAACGGGCATGGCCGCAAAGCACGGAATTCTCGTTCGCGACGCCGCAGCGTTGGAGCGCGCGGCGGCAGTGACCCTCGTTGTTTTCGACAAGACCGGTACTCTCACCAAGGGCGAACCTACGGTTACGTCGGTCGTCACGGCCCCTGATGTCACGAAGGCGGACGTTGCCCGCTTCGCCGCCGCACTCGAGGCCGGCAGTGACCATCCGCTCGCCAACGCGATCCGGAACGAGGCGATGAACCAGAGCGACGCGACTTGGCCACCCGCAGACGGTTTTCGCGCGGTCGTCGGTGGGGTCGAAGGTCATGTTGCCGGCCGTGCCCTTCTGCTCGCCAATGCTGCCGCAGTCGATGCTGCCGGGATCGACCGCTCACCGCTCGCGCCGGCGGCGGCCGAACTCGCGGAGCAGGGACATGGCACGTCGTGGCTCGTCGATCTGGACAGCAGGAGAGTGCTCGGCTTTCTCGCATTTGCCGATCAGGTGAAACCTACATCCGCGTCCGCCGTTGCGTCCTTGAAGCGGGACGGCATAGCGAGCGTCATGATCACTGGCGACGGGCGAGGGGCTGCACAGCATGTAGCGGCCCAGATCGGGCTCGCGGACATCCTTGCTGAAGTGAAGCCGGACGGAAAAGCGGCGGAAGTCGAGCGCCTCCGCGGGGAAGGCAAAGTCATCGCGATGGTCGGCGACGGCGTGAATGACGCACCGGCCCTCGCGGCGGCCGATGTCGGCATCGCCATGGGGGGGGGCACCGACGTCGCTGTTGAAACCGCTGGCATAACGCTGATGCGGGGCGATCCCCGGCTCGTGGCGGCGTCGATCGATCTTTCGCGCCGTACGGTCGCAACGATAAGGCGCGGTTTGTTCTGGGCCTTCTTCTACAATGTCGTGGGAATTCCGCTGGCGGCAGCGGGTTTCCTCTCGCCGGTGTTTGCTGGCGCCGCAATGGCGCTGTCGAGCGTCAGCGTCGTTCTAAACGCGCTGCTCCTGCGAAACTGGAAGCCGCGGCTCGACTGATCGCTAAAGTTTTTCCAAATCGGTGTGACGGTAACTGAAAAGTAAACAGATTCGGTTACCAAATCCTGACCTTCAGTGTCGGGAATCGGCCATGAGCACCGTCCATACCGTTCAAAGCACACCGGACCCCAGCGAACTCGCAGACGGAAAGCGGGATGCGACGTCCATCGAACCGCAGCGGGAAGTCGTCGAGGTCGCGGTTGCCGGGGCTGATCGGGCCGAAGATGCTCAATTGAACTCGCCCGCCGACGCACAGGAACACGCTGAAGGTTCGTTGTCCAAAGAGGCGGGTGCGACCTCCTTCAAACCAGTTATGCCCGATCTGTCCGCAGGCGAGCGAACGGCGCCCCCGCCATCCGTCGAGAAAGTTCCTTATTCCTGGCGAATTCCGACCATCTCTCCAGCACTCTCGGCTGCACTCCGAGCCGGCACGTCCCGCGCCAAAGCCGAGTTGAGGGCGAATGGCGCGCTGATCGGGGCGTTCGTCATCGTCCTTGGTGCAGGTCTCTTGCTTGGTCTCGCCGCCGGGGGGATGAACCAGAATCCGCCAGTTGTCCAAGCCGCTGCCGTTCCCGATGCTGCGCGAAGCGTTCAGGCCATGCTGCAGTGGAAGGGGCCAATGGCCATTGGTCCCGGGCCGTCGCAACAGGAGAACGTGCGTCTCGGCTCCGATTTGCGGGCTATCCGGGCGAGTGTCGATACGCTGCGTGCCGGACTGGACGACCTCCGTGGCCTCGACAAGCGCGTCGCCGCGCTGAGCCAGGCTCTTGAGCGTGTCCGCGCTGACGCGGTCCAGAGTTCAGGTCAGACGAATGCGCAGATCGATCGCGCAAAGGGTGAGACGACAGCTGCCATCGCTCAACTCTCATCCGCCATCAAGACCATGGATCTAGCGGCACGCGAGCCTGCCGCGAAGATCGCCCAGATCGCCGAGCGCTTGGACCGGATTGAAAAAGCGGGCCCTCTGACGACGGCATCCATCCAGGCGGCTCCATCCCAGACGTCGTACTCCCAGGTTTCATCGCCGCCACAGGTGCTGCAGCCTCCACAGTCTGAGCCGCCGCAAACGGCAGCGATCAAGTCGAAGGTCTTGCAAGGCTGGGCGGTCCACGAAGTGCGCGGCAATATTGCACTGCTTGAGGGACCGCAGGGCATGTACGAGGTCATGCGCGGCCAAACCCTGCCTGCAATCGGCCGGGTCGAGAAATTCGAGCGCAAGGGTCGAGGCTGGCAGGTTGTTACCAGCCGCGGTGTTCTTGAGCCTGCATTACGCTAGGCTGCCCCCGTAATCGCCCGAATAGCGCGCAGCCGCTGGATGGTGTTCTCCTTGAGGAAAGGAGATGACGTGATGTCCGTCGAAGCGTCCGCCCGGTCCCACCGGCTCAAGGCCCGCGTACCGGGAATCGCGATCCTCGATGCAAGCGATCCTGAAATCGAAGTCTCGATCGGGGAGCATATCTTTCGTGGACGTGCTTTTGCGCTCGACTATGAGAACGTCCCGCTGCACCTGCGCGACGCCCTTCAGGACGCGCATGTCGAGCATATGCGCTCCATGCAGGCGCTGGCGCGTGATCGTTTCGCGCAGCGTCTGAGCTGACGAACACTTGCAAAGAAAAAGGGCCGCTCCTGACGGACCGGCCCTTCATATTCAGTCAGGCGTCAAATCCGTGGCGCTTACTGCTCAACGATGTTTGTAGCTGCCGGCTTTCCACTGCGGCGGTCGGTTTCGACCTCGAAGGTGATCTTCTGCCCTTCGCGGAGACCGCGAAGTCCGGCGCGTTCAAGCGCCGTTGCGTGGACGAAAACGTCCTTTCCGCCATCGTCGGGCTGGATGAATCCGTAGCCTTTTTGGTCATTGTAGAACTTGACGGTTCCCGTGCTCATGGGAGATCCTTTCCTTACAAACAAACGTGAGTACAAGCGCCACACGCCCGCCTCATCGGTGGTCGAATTTTGGAAAGATCGGCTGAACGTGCGCCCGTCGGGGGTAGAGCGACCCAGTGGTCTGGCCAAAGTCGAAAAGCAACCTAGCCAGCCAGAGGGGCCTTTTGCAAGGAAGTACTTGCCAAAATTATTGTACGTTTTTGAACAAATGGACCAATATACCGCCGCAAATCCTCTCTATACCCAATCGGTGACGCGGATCTCCTGCCGCGCGAGCCTCCAGCAAGGATAGACTTGAACGTGACCAGACCGCAGCGCCATGAGGGCGTAAACTCTCGCCCCGATTCCGAAGCGCATCATGACGACATCATGTATCCCTCGGCGATCCCATTCGTGCTGGCTCACCTCGCCTGCTTCGCCGCGATCTGGACCGGGTTCAGCCTAACGTCGGTCGTCATCTGCATTTCGTTGTACTGGCTGCGGATGTTCGCGATCGGCGCCGGCTATCACCGCTACTTCTCCCACCGCGCTTTCTCGACCGGCAGGGTCTTCCAGTTCATTCTAGCCGTACTGGCGCAGAGTACTGCGCAGAAGAGCGTGCTGTGGTGGGCAGCAAAGCATCGCCATCATCATCTGCACTCCGATACGCCGGAGGATGTTCATTCTCCGCGGCATAAGGGCTTCTTCTACTCGCACGTAGGCTGGATTTTCGATCGCAAGCACGAAGATACGAATTTGGTGCGGATCTCCGATTTCGCCAAGTTCCCTGAGTTGATGTGGCTGCACCGCTTCGAGGTCGTGCCTGCCGTTGTCCTTGGTGCGCTTTGCTTCGCGATTGATGGGTGGACGGGCCTGGTCGTCGGCTTCTTCTGGAGCACGGTGCTCGTGTATCACGGCACGTTCTGCATCAATTCGCTGGCTCACGTGCACGGCTCCAAGCGGTACGTGACAGGTGACGATAGCCGTAACAACTGGCTGCTGGCGCTCATGACGATGGGCGAGGGCTGGCATAACAACCACCATGCATACCAGAGCAGCGTGCGGCAGGGATTTCGGTGGTGGGAGGTCGATCCGACCTTCTACATCCTGAAGCTGCTCTCGTGGTTTGGAGTGGTCTGGGACCTGAAGACACCGCCGGAGGCCGTGCTCCGCAACGAGCAGCGGCTTGGCAGCCGGGTCATCGACAAGGCTGCCGCCGACCTGGTGGCCACGTTCAACATCGAGGCGATCACCGCTTCATTGAGCGGCTCGCTGGCTGGCATGCACGGGCTTGCCGACCTGCGGGAGCGACTGGGGGCTGCGCAGACGCGGGCAGCGGACGTGCTCGCCGGAATCCATCTGCCGCACGTGCCGACGCGCGACCAGCTCAGGGAACGCGCCACCGCCATGTTCGCCAGGACGCCATCACTGGAAGACATCGTTGAGCGCGCGCATACCGCCTTGCTTGAGGCGGTCGGGGCGCGGCTGGCGACTCACGCCTAGCCAAACCGGAGGAGCCAGCGGCCATCTCCGATCCTTAACGGCGGCGAGCTGCTACTTTTGAAGGCCGAGGCCATCCACGATGGCCTTGGCTACGTTGGCCGGCGACATGGCCACCGATACCGAGAGGACGTTCTCCTCCGGCGCAGGTGGTTCCAGGGTCGAGAACTGGCTATCCAGCAGCGATGTCGGCATGAAGTGGTTCTTGCGGCGCGCCATGCGCTCGCCGATGAGCTTTCTGTCCCCGACGAGATGCACCATCCGGGCGCCGGGCTTTCCGGCCACCAGGACGTCGCGATAGGCGCGTTTCAGCGCCGAGCACGTCACGATGCCATGCTCGCCCTTCGCAATCCGGTCCTGGATCCAGGCCGCGATGGCAGAGAGCCAAGGCATGCGATCGTCGTCCGTCAGCGGAATGCCGCGGCTCATCTTCTCGACATTGGCAGGCGGGTGGAAGCTGTCCGCATCGCGGAACGGCCAGCCGAGCTTCTCGCTCAACATGCTCGCCGTCGTGGTCTTGCCGGAACTCGACACGCCCATGATGATGACGACACGGACCGGTGGAGACGGCTGCGGCGCGCTTCCGATCTCTGGTTCCGTCACTTCGCGGTCTTCCCGGGCTCCTGGTGGCCGCCGAAGCCCTTGCGCATGGCGGACAGCATCTTTTCCGCGAACGTATGGTCTTGCCGCGAGCGGAACCGCGTGTAGAGCGCGGCGGTGAGCACCTCGGCCGGTACGGCCTCTTCGATGGCGGCCTGCACGGTCCAGCGGCCTTCGCCGGAATCCTCGACATGGCCGGAATAGCTGCCGAGATCGGCTTCCTCCGCCAGCGCGGCGGAACTCAGGTCGAGCAGCCAGGACGTGACCACGCTCCCCCGACGCCAGACCTCGGCGATCGATCGAGAGATCGAGATCGAGGCGATGCTCCGGCGGCAAGGCCGGGCTGGATGCGTGCTTCATGATGTCGAAGCCCTCGGCAAAGGCCTGCATCATCCCGTATTCGATGCCGTTGTGGATCATCTTGACGAAATGGCCGGCGCCGGTAGGCCCGGCGTGAAGATATCCCTGCTCCACGCCGTGGGAGTGGCCGCCGGGCTTGGGCGTTCGCGGGATATCGCCGAGCCCGGGCGCCAGTGCGGCGAAGATGGGGTCGAGACGCTCGACCGGCTCTTTGTCTCCGCCGATCATCAGGCAATAGCCGCGCTCCAGGCCCCAGACGCCGCCACTGGTCCCGATGTCGAGATAGTGGATGCCCTTGGCCTTCAGCTCCTGGCCGCGCCGCACGTCGTCCTTCCAGAACGAATTGCCCGCCATCGATGATGACGTCGCCGGGCTGCATGTGCGAAGCGAGTTCCTGAACCGCCGATTCAGTGGCAGCCCCGGCCGGCAGCATGATCCAGACTGCCCTTGGAGCCGTCAGCCCGGCCACGACGGCGGCGAGATCTGCGACGGCGTGGGCGCCGGCATCGGCCGCCAGCGCCTTGCCGGGCTCGGGGTTGCGATCGAAGACCACGCAGCTATGCCCGTTACGTGCGAGCCGGCGAACGATGTTCGCCCCCATCCGGCCAAGGCCGACCACACCGAGTTGCATGTCAGGGAACTCCAGCCCGGCCCATTGGCCGCTGCTGGTCCATCCCGCGAGAACCCCGGTCGAGTCAAGCGCCGGGTCATCCCGCTATCCGCGGTTGCAATGCGCCGGCCAGGTTGGCCCGGCCGGCGCAAGGTCAAGCTCAGGACTTCGGCAGAGCCGCGATGTCGCGCACCGTTCCCGTAACTCCGGCGATCTTCCCGATTGCAGTGGCCTTGCCGGTGGCGAGATCCACCCGGTGCAGCGCGTCGCCGACCATCAGGAACGCCTCGTTCGAGCCGTTCTCGCCTGCCACGATATCGAATGCGTAGCCGGCTCCGGTGACACCAAGCTTCCCGACGGCGTTCAGGATGCCGTCGTTCGGAGGCGCCTGCTTGATGAGCCCACCGATCGTCGCGTCGATATCGAAAAGCGCAGTTTCCTTCGCACCTTTCATGGAGTTCGTGTAAGCGCCCGCAACGATCTTGGGCGTTTCACCCTTGTGCATGTCGGTTTCGGCGAACTTCAACTTGCCATCTGACGTGACCTTTCCGTCATCGACATTGACGCGAAGATTTGCCCCGTCGCTTCCGATAAGCCGCAGCCGGTCTGCGACGGGATTGAAATCGACCGTCGCCATCGTGCCCGGCGCGAGCATTGTCTCGAGTTTCGACTTCTGGGTCGCCTTGCCGGTGGCTGCGTCGATCGTGACGATCGAACCATCCGAGACAACGCCATAGAGCATTCCGTCGGCCGGGCGGACGTCTATTCCGAGCAATGAGCCAGAGATGCCGCTGACCTTCAGCGACCTCTGGACGGTCTTCCCGGTCGCGTCGACGATCGCCAGCATGTCGTCGCCGACGAGCGCCGCGACGGTCTGGGCCTGGGCCGCGCCGGCGACGGCGGCTGTTACGGCGAGGGTTGCAAGGGCAATCCTTGCGGCACGTACGGCATGAAGGTGCAACTCGATCATCGGTCTCTTCCTTGGGGCAGGCCGGGATTGGCCGGGACAGCTTGGACGGCGCTGACGAAGCGGATACCCGCGCCCCTCGGCTCTGGATGCAGTGCCCATCGGCTTTATTTTTCGCGCCCGTGCATCCGACTGCACGCATCGCGGGTATGTTGAATGGAGCCGCCGAACCAGCGGCAATCATCTTGAAGGCGCCAATGCAGACCCGAACGCATGATCGCAGCGACCTTGAAATCGATCTCGCAGCGGCTCTCGGCGCCTGCGCCGCAGGGGATCGCGCTGCGCTGCGTCTCATCTACGATGCGCTGTCTCCGCAGATGCTGGGCGTGGCGATCCGCATGCTTCGCCGCCGGGATCTCGCTGAAGAGGCGTTGCACGATTGCTTCGTCCGCATCTGGCAGAATGCTGCCAGCTTCGATCCCGCGCGCGGCGAACCGCGAAGCTGGATCTTCGCGATCCTGCGCCATCGGGCATTGAACATTCTGCGTGGCGAGGCGCGGACCGATCTCGTCGACGATTTCGAACCGTTTGGACTGGTCAGCGACGATGCCGATCCTGAATCGCTTGTTTCGGGCCTGTCGGACGCGGGCGCGCTGAAGCGGTGCCTCGAACGGCTTGACCCGGCCCGCCGCAACGTCATCGTTCTTGCATACGTCAATGGCCTCAGTCATGGCGAACTGGCTGGCAGAATTGGTGTCCCGCTAGGAACGGTAAAATCGTGGATCCGGCGTAGCCTTATCAGCCTGCGGGAGTGTCTGGCATGAGTGCGCCGAACCAGGTTCCACCCACCAGAGACGATGATCGCCTCGCCGCGGAGTACGTGCTCGGTCTCCTGGAGGGTGAGGACGCGAAGCGTGCCGAGCGACTGGCCGTGGAAGTCCCTTCCTTTCAAGCCAGCGTGGAGCGATGGCGGATGCGCTTTTCCGAGTTTGACGAAGCCGCCCCGCCCTCCTCACCTTCGACTGAGGTGTGGCGGCGGATCGAGGCGAGCATGGGCGAACAGACGGCCCAAGCCGAGCGTCGGGCAGCCGCGCCGCGCAGCCCTTCTACTCAAGTCGTCAGCGGCGGTTCCGCCCTGCGTGCAATCTGGAGTAATCTCGCCTGGTGGCGTGGTATCGGCATGGCCGGCGCATTCGCCAGCGTGATCCTCGGCGTCGGCCTCTCCTTGGCGATCCGCGCGGGGAACCGTACGCCGGTGCTGGTCGCCGTCCTGCTGAGCGACACGAACCGCCCAGCCGCAGTGGTCAATGCTTTCGCCGACGGCCGAACGGAACTCGTTCCGCTGGAGGCGATACCGGTGCCTCAGGGTCGCACGCTTCAGGTCTGGACACTTTGGGACCGGGAGCGCGGCCCTGTCTCGGTTGGCCTGCTCGATGCCGCCCGGAGCGCTGCCTTGACCTTGCAAGGCTTGCCGAAGCCTGCTCCGAACCAGTTGTTCGAAATCACGCTGGAACCTGTTGGCGGATCCCCTACGGGTCGCCCCACCGGTCCCATTCTCATGAAGGGAAATGCCGTCACGGCGCTTTAGGCCCCTGCAATGGAAGGCTGCGGCCCGCGACGCTCGACGCGTTTCCGGATGGGACCAGGGACAGGACTGCGGCCATAAGCCGGTCCGCACAACGCTGGCTGAGCCACCGCAACGCAGCGATAGGCCTTTCGCACGTCCACGCAATCGCGACATTTGCGATCACGAGGCTTGGCACCAGCACGAGCAGGAACACGACAATTTCGTAAGCCGATCGCAGATCGACCGACTCCTTCAGAACGGGATTCACGTATTGGAGCAGGATTTCGTTGACGATCAGGATGCTGATTGTCCGAGCACCCAGGGACTGAAGCCAATCACCGGCGCGTGTCTTCCCCAGCGTGTTGGCCGCGATCAGCGCGAGATAGATGCCAAGACAGGCGTTCACCGCGAAAATTGCCGGGTTGCCATACTTCCCGGTGGTCAGAAGCACGCCGAAAATATCCACCCAACTCTCCCGGGCAAATCTGGGAGTTGCAGTTCAGTATATTGATCGAAAGCAGGACAATGACTGGAGGAATCGCCAGCACCGCCCAATTGAAGCGAGATATATGCTGCAATTGAGCGAGGTTGACGAACAGTCCGGCGGCGAAAAAAAGCAATCCGCCGAAGATCGCCTTGAATTGAAACACGTTCCTGAGTTCCGTGTCGCCGAACGCGATACTTCCCACGCAGAGAGCCGCACCGATAAGCACGGCCAGTTGCGGACTGGCGAACCTCATCAGGGCGAAGGTGAGCACGCGTATCACCGCAAGCGCTACCAGGAACCAGATCACAATTGTTTTCAGCCCGCTCCCGGTGGCGGCGCCGAGCGCCAGACTTGCGATATGGTCAGTAAATGAAAAGCCAGGGTCGCGTTGAAGGAAGGCCAAGTCCGCCAATCCCGCCAAAACATGGATGGCTACAGCGAGCACCATGAGGGTGAGGGATGACCTCACAATGTCTTGAAAGCTCCGCTTTGCCAGAGCCTTGCTGGTGAAACCTGCCAGAAAGAAGAACAGCGGCATGTGGAAGCTGTAGATGAATTGCCACGGGAAGAACGCTATCCGGCTGAATTGCCCGTCAGGCCTATGCATGAACCCGATTTCCAGGAAATGCCCAAGAGCGACAAGGATGATTCCGATTCCCTTCGCGATATCAATGAGCTGAGCTCTTTCGCCCTGCAATGATGATCCTCCCGGCGGCCGACGCATGGAACCGGGTAACGCGGGAGACGCGGCAAGGTGTCACGATTTCTCCGGCCACAAACGTTTCTCAAAACGGAAACAGCCAACCTGCTGATTGAACGATGTGCGTTCGACCTATGAGGAACCCTGAACCAACGGCTCGGTTTGCCTGTGAACCCTCTATGTCAGATCAGCTTCGCCGGAGACAAAATGACCGACACCACGCGTCGCGCTACGCTCCTCGGGGCTTCAGCCGCAATCGCGGCGTGGCAAGGCCTTGGAGACAGGGCCTGGGCCGACGCTCTGGAAGACACGTCCAATTGGCCCGGCGTCGGCCCCGCTGTCCTGCCATCCGCATGGCGCTGGCGTAGGGGACAGTTCCGCGCTCAGGCCGCCGCGGACCGCGGCGCAATCGTGTTTCTGGGAGATTCGATCATCTGGAAATGGGAGTCGCTTTCGTCGGACTTCCCATCCCTGAAGACCGCCAACCGCGGTCTGCCCGGTGATATCACGCGCGGCGTACTGGCGCGGCTGGAGGAGGATGTCCTCGATCTGGCGCCGCGGGCAACCGTCTTGCTGATCGGAACCAATGACCTTTCCGCCCGCTCCTTGGCGGAGAATGTAGCCGCAAACATCCGCCTTATCGTGGCGAAGCTGGAAAAGGGGAGGCCTTCATCACCCATTATCCTTTGCAAGCTGATGCCCCGCCGGATCCAAGCCGGTCTTTTTCCTCAGCGCATCCTCGAAACGAACGCTTTGCTCGATATCCGTCGCCAGGGATCGCCCGCTCGTATCGATCTGCGACACATTCTCACCCTTTGCGACGGCCAACTCGGCACCCAAACCGGACCTCTACCCCGACGGGCTTCATCCCAGCGCAATCGTGTATGCAGAGTGGCGGAATATGCTGATGTCCATTTTCCGAACCATCGGGCTGGTACATGCTTGAGCGGCGTAGATTTGATCGAGCAGGCCACGGTGCACACGATGAAAACTCAGTTTCAGTTTGGCGACGTAAGGATCGATCGAATCGTCGAGGGCGAATACGGTTTGCTGCCGATCCTCGATTTCATTCCAGGGCTGACTCCAGATCTTCTGGCCGCGAACCGGAGTTGGCTGCAGCCGAGCGCACTCGACGCTGCCGACCTGATGGTCTTGTGCTTCCAGTCCTACGTGGTGCGAACGCCCCACCACACCATTCTCGTCGATAGTTGCGTCGGAAATGATAAGCAGCGGCCCCGCCCGGTCTGGAACATGAAGACAGACGGCGTCTACATGGACGCACTTCAGGCGGCGGGCCTCAGCGTGGAGGACATCGACATCGTGATGTGCACGCACCTCCACGTCGACCATGTCGGCTGGAACACTCGGCTACAGGACGGCCGGTGGGTGCCGACGTTTCCCCGTGCCAGATACATGTTCTCGGAACGTGAATTCGCCTTCTGGTCATCGGAGAACGCCAAGACGCCAATTCCCAGCTTCGTGGATTCAGTGCTCCCGATCGTCGAAGCTGGCAGGCATCGTTTCGTTGGCAGCGCTTTCGAAGTGGACGACCATGTTCGGCTCTTGCCGACACCAGGTCATACCCCGGATCACTTTGCGGTCTCCATCGGACGAGGTCGGGATGACGCCGTCATCACAGGGGATCTGATCCATTCGCCGATTCAGGCGCGATATCCTGAGTTGTCGGTTCGCGTCGATTTCGACCAGGCCCAAGCGCGCTCAACACGTCGCGCGTTTCTCGAGCGATACTGCGACACCGCCACCGTATGCTGTACGGCCCATTTTCCATCGCCATCTCTGGTACGGATCAAGCCATGGGACGCTGGCTTCCGGTGCGAACCAGTGGACGGGTGAAGCTCCGCAAGAGGTATTCCGCCGCATGCTGCAATTGCTGGAGTACCGATCCCGCTACAGGGTAAGGAAACTCCACTCGCGGCTGAATGGCACACGGCTCATCAGGACGCCGCCCTGTTCAGTCACCAGCAGCGTGTCGCTCGGGTTGATGCCGATGCCACGCGCGGTGTCGTAGAGCCCTGGTTCCACGCTGAACATCATCCCGGCTTCCATCGGGGTCTCGTCGCCGAGAGAGAGGCACGGCATCTGGTGCCCCTCATGGTTCATGCCGACGCCATGGCCGGGCCGATGATAGATGTAATCGCGCATGCCCTCCTTCACCTGGTAGGCGTGCACGTCACGAGCGACATCGCTGCACGCGCGGCCCGGCCTGCACCCCTCCACCATGATCTCGACCGTATCGGCGACCACCTGCCACATCTTCTCCTGGTGCGGTGCGACCGGGGCGATCTGGTAGTTGCGATAGCATTCCCCGCCGTAACCGCCGAGATACATGTCCGAATTGATGTAGAGCGGCTCGCCGCGCTGCACGTGATTGCAAAAGAACTGGTTGGGGTGCGGATAGGCCGTGGCGGGACCGCTGCGCACGTAGTGGGCCGTCACGTCGACGCCGATTGCGCTGTGCGGCCGCCCGTCCCGCTGCACGTCCTGCAGCAGGAGGTTGATGCCGACAGCGCGCATGGCGAGGCCGATCTCGAAGTCCGTCGCGTCTGTGCCGCGCGCCAGCACGTAGTCGCGGGCGAAGCAATGCAGCCGGTCGAAGTAACGGTAGACGCGCTGCGTCAGGGCGATCTCCTCCGGCGTCTTGCGGCAGCGCAGGGCGTGGCAGTCCGCCGCGATCGACACGAATTGCACGCCCGGCAGAACCGCGGCGATCGCCGCCCGCTCCGCGTCGCCGAGAGGCATATCGATGCCGATTGTCTTGTAGCCCTTGCCCTTCAGGTGCCCCAGCATCCAGGCGAACAGGTCGACCCGACCGCCAGGCGTCACGCGCCCTTCGTTCGGGTAGCCGTCAGCGGCGTGCGGATCGCAGAAATAGGTGGCGGTGCTGGTCGCCCACCACGACTGCACCAGTTCGAGGTCGATACGCGGAATGAACCAATGTGCCGCGTTGGTCTCGCTCGCCGGCATCAGCACCCACGAGCGTCGCGAATCTCCGCCGCGAAAGCAGCCGGTGAAATAGATCTGGTTGACCTTGGTGCCGAGCAGGATCGCATCGACGTCGGCCAGCCGCACTTTCAGCGCCTCGCTGCGCGCCTGATACCAGCCGCGCGGCAGGCGGTCGCTGCCCAGCGGCGCCGGTTCGGGCTGCAGCGTCCGATCCACCAACAAGGCCGCCGACGGTGAGTTCTGCGGATCGCGATACATCTCTGCAATCTCAATCGCGCTGTCGAAACCAGCGCCGATCGTGCGCAAGGCCTGGGTCAGATCCAATTGCATGCGGGTAATTCCTGAGGTGTTTATGTGCGCTGCGACTTTGCCCGAAAGCCGCGGCTCAACCGGAGAAATGAACGTTACACAGCTTCGCCCACAATGGCAGCGGTTCCGCATCTGGCCGTCGTTCGGGATGCATGAACTGGGGCTATACATATCGTTCGGCGACCAGAGACCCGATCGCGAGGCGAACCCGACACGATTTCGAACCGGTCGCGTTGCGTGAGGCAAGGTACGGTGCTGCCACTTAGTGCCTTCGATCAGCCCCTGTTGAACGCACCGCCACAATCGGCTAGACAAGTCGTCATCGGGCCATCCACTCGGTCCCGATCAGGCACCCGTAGCTCAGCTGGATAGAGCGTTGCCCTCCGAAGGCAAAGGTCACACGTTCGAATTGTGTCGGGTGCGCCATTCTCGAACAAAAGAGAGAACTCCGGGCAAATCCGGATTTCCGTCCACCGTGGCGCTCCGGGCCAGAACGGATTTCGAACCGCTGATGCGGATCGTGTCGTCGGTGACTCAGACCTTATTCAGCAGCAGCCGGATGTAAGCCTGCCGCAGGTCGGCGGTTCCGTTGTGCAGCTTGTCGCGAAGGAGCGCGGCCAGCCGGCTAATTTTTTCCGGGTGATGACCGGTTCCCCTTCAGCGAGATAGCGCTGCCGCTCGACCGGTTCTCGATCCAGATCGTCCCGCTGCATCTTGAGCCCGACCAGGCGTTGCAGGCTTCCGTCTTCCACCGCCATCATCCCCTTCTCGACAACAGCCGAGAACTGCCGCCCCCATCTACTTGTGGCGATTACGAAGCTCGGTCAGTTGCTGCTTGGACGACTGCTCGCGCTGGGAGGCGCCTGGGCATTCTTCTCAAGCATGTCGCGAAGTCTGTCATGCTGCAGCACGTGCCGAGAGCCCCCCTGACGAGACCATCGATGCGTAAAATCGGCATTCGCAACCCGTGCAGGCCGTGACCCCTTCCTTGAACGTCCGCGGGGTCTGGTGATCCCAATCGATCTCAGCCCCCGTCCTGGTCTCGCCCGCAACCTTTTCCAGCAGGGTGATCCCCACGCTGCTCGCACTGCACGCGCCCGCTCCGGCAGGTCGATCAGCTTGGGGGAGGTAGCTGCGGCAAAGTTAAACCTTCCGCCGCGACAACATTGACTGCGCGCGTCGCTTTTCGCCAACACCTCAGATGCAATCGTATGCAGAACGCATTGCAAGCGTATTCACCGCGTGTTAGCCGTAGGCGATCAAGAAACATTCGCCGCCCGTAGGCTCGATGCGGCGGAGGCTAAGACAGTTCGGATCGCAACGCGATCGGATACCGGGCGAATGGTCCAGAGGCCCGGAATGAGTGGCAGATGAGGAGGACTTGATGAAAACAATTTTGCAAATTTCCGTCGCCGCTGGTGCCCTGTTGCTTTCCACCGCTGCGTTTGCCGAATGCGGCATTCCGGCCGGTTCGGTTCGCATCCTGAGCAATGATTTCGAGGCGTTGCACCTCGTTGCGAAAGGAGCCGAGGAATGCGCCAGCCCGACGGTTCAGGTGACCAAGAATCAGACGACCGAGCACAAGAACATCCAGGTCGCGGCGCTCACGACAAACCCGGCGACCTACACCGTCGCGATGATAGCCAACAACTCCGTCGTGCCGCTCCTGAACGCGGGTCTCGTGCGGCCGCTTGACGAATACGTCGCCAAGTATGGCAAGGACCTCACGGAGGGCCAACTGATCCGCAGCGACGGAAAGATCATGGCGATCGCATTCATGGCGAATGCCCAGCACCTGCATTTCCGCAAGGATATCCTCGAGAAAGCCGGGCTTCAGCCGCCCAAGTCTTACGAGGATATTCTTGCCGCCGCGAAGGTGATCCGCGACAAGGGCATCATGAAGTACCCGCTGGCAGCGACCTTCAAGCCGGGTTACGACCTCGGAGCAGAGTTCGTGAACATGTATGCCGGCACCGGCGCAGAATTCTTCGAGCCCGGCACCGCGAAAGTCGCCATCGACAACGAAAAGGGCGTGAAAGTCCTCGAAACGATGAAGGCGATGACCGAGTACATGGGTCCCGACTACATGACCTACAACACCAACGTCCTCAAGCCCATCTGGGAAGCCAGCCAGGTCGCCATGATGAACGCATGGGGTTCGCGGGCGGCGGCGATGATCGACGTCAATGGACCCGCGCCTGAGGTCGCTAAGAACACCGCTCTGGCTGCGGCGCCGACCGTGGGCGGCGGTTCGATCCCGGCCGCGATGCTGTGGTGGGACGGTTTCGTAATTGCCAAGAACGTCAGCGACCAGGACGCTGAAGCGTCGTTCCGGGCGATGGCGCACGCGATTTCCCCGGAGCTTCCGAAGAAGAACCCGAAAACGGCCGCCTGGCTGATCAAAGGCTATGAGCCGACGCCGGCTGCAGTTGGTGTATTCGAGACTGCCAAGGCCAAGGCAAGGCCGTATCCGATGCTTCCGTATATGGGGCTTCTGCACACAGCTCTCGGCAACGAGCTGGCCCAGTACATGCAAGGCAACGGAACTGCAAAGCAGGCGCTGGCCGACGTTACGCGAGCCTACAACACGGCAGCCAAGGAAGGCGGCTTCCTGCGCTGACAAGACAAAAACAGGGCGGGAGAAGCCGCGCGCTTCTCCCGCCTGTCCTGCAGTCGGATCACTCCTCGCGCTTGACGAGGTCACCGCATGCCGCACCGAACATTTTTGGCATTTATCTGGCCTTCCCTGTTCGTGATGATCCTCTTCATCGCGCTGCCGATCGTGTCGGTCGCTTTCCAGTCCCTGCACGTGGAACATCAGCAGATCCTCAGCAAGGTTGAGACCTGCGGGCCATTCGGGTGCACCAGTGATCTCCGGGTCGACACGGCCGCTATGGAAAAGGCGCGCAGGGATCAGCCGATGGGCCAATTCAATTGGCTCCAGACCTATACGAACCCGAGCCACCTTGCGTTCGATGAGCGTTGCTGAAATCTGGAAGACCAGCCCGCGGGTCACGGCGGCGATCTCGCGGCATTTTCAATCTGCCGTTCTACCGCGCGCTCCTGTTTACGCTGGTCTACACCTTCGTCGTGACGCCGCTGGCGATCCTCCTGGGCTTCATTCTTGCGCTCGCGGTGAACCTGGTGCCCGGCTTCATCAAGGGGCCCGTGATCTTCTTTTCGCTTCTGCCGATGATCGTCACGCCGCTCGTCGGCTCGCTGATCCTGTTCTGGATGATCGACGCGCAAGGCATCATCGGAGCGACGTTGCAGCGGGTTTTCAACAATCCGGATCTCTCGCTGAACGCCTCTGCCACGCTGTCCTGGGTCACCCTGTTCGTCTACGGCGTCTGGACCCACGCGCCCGTTCTCCTTCGTCGTGTTCTACGCCGGCCTGCAGACCGTGCCCAAGGACACGCTGGAAATCGGCCATGATCGACGGGGCCAACCGCTGGGAACGCATCCGCTTCGTGGTCATCCCGCATCTTGCCCCGCTTGCGACCTTCGTGGCGCTGATGCAGCTGATGGACAATTTCCGGGTCTTCGAGCCCATCGTCGGGTTTCAGCGCGTCGGCCAATGCCACCTCGCTGAGCTACCTCATCTTCAACGATCTGCGTCAGCGGAGACGCGCCAGCTATTCGGCTCGGCCGCGGCCACCTCGATGCTCACCATCATCGGCGTTGTCATGCTTCTGCTCCGGTGCTCTTGCGCACGTGGCGCGACTTCAACCGCAAGGCCGCCAGATGAGCGCGACCCCACAAACCCTCGGTCAACCGCTTCCAGTCAAGGCTTTGGCCATCGGCGTTCGTGCTGCTCTGGCTGTTCCTTGCGGCATTCCCGTTCCTGTGGACCGTATGGGGATCGTTCAAGGTCGAGGGCGATTTCTTTTCGCGAAGCGACTGGCTCAACGCGCTGACCGGTCCCGCGACGATCGCGCAGACCGGGGAGCGCCTTCACGGGTGACGGGCTACCACGGCGCCTGGGTCAAGCAGCGATTCTGGCGCGCCGCTTATCAACACCGCGATCGTCACGTTTTCCGTGACCGTGATCTCGCTGACCATCGGCACGCTGGGCGGCTACGCGCTCGCGCGGTCGGGTTACCGCTACGCGTTCTGGATCCTGATCGCCGCGCTGGTGTTCCGCGCCATGCCGCATATCACGCTGGTTTCGGGCTACCTGCTGCCCTTCTTCCAGCTGAACATCTGGGGCATACCTGCCGACGACCATCATCGTGCTCGTCGCCATCAACCAGCCCTTCACGCTGTGGATGCTGCACTCGTTCTTCCTGTCGATCCCGCAAGGATCTCGACGAAAGCGCCATGGTCGATGGCTGCACGCGGTTCCAGGCGTTCCGGATGGTCATCATCCCGGTCATGTGGCCGGGCGTGGTCACGACGGGGCTCTTCAGCTTCCTGCTTGCCTACAACGACTTCGCGGTGACCTCGATGCTGCTCACGCAGGACAACCAGACGATGGTGCCGAAGATCGCGAGCTTCCTCGGCTCCATCCAGGACGAGGGCAACGTCATGTATGCCGTCGCCGCCGTCGTCTCGGCCACCGTGCCGCTGTTCATCCTCGTCCTCTTCTTCCAGCGCCAGATCGTCAGCGGTCTGACCGCTGGCGCAGTGAAAGGGTAGGAGAGGCCATGGCGCGAACTTCGTCTGAAGAATGTGACGAAGCGCTGGGGCTCCTATGTCGGCGTCGACAACTTCAACCTCGATATCGCCGATCAGGAGTTCCTTGTGCTGCTCGGCCCCTCCGGCTGCGGCAAGACCACCACGATGCGCATGATTGCCGGTCTCGAGGACGTCACGGAAGGGCGAGATCTGGATCGGCGACCGGATGGTCAACAAGCTCGAGCCCAAGGACCGCGACATCTCGATGGTGTTCCAGAGCTATGGGCTCTACCCCAACCTGACGGTCTACGAAAACATCCGCTTTCCGCTGCGCGTCCGGAAAGTGCCGGCGGACCAGCACCATGCGACGGGTGATGAAGGCCGCCGCCATGGTCGAACTCGGCCGATTCCTCGACCGCCGCCCCGCCGCCCTCTCCGGCGGCCAGCGCCAGCGCGTGGCGCTGGCCCGCGCCATCGTGCGCGAGCCGACGGTTTCCTGATGGATGAGCCGCTGTCCAACCTCGACGCCAAACTGCGCGTCTCGACCCGCGCGCAGATCAAGAACCTGCACCACACCCTCAAGACCACAACGATCTATGTCACCCATGACCAGATCGAGGCGATGACGCTGGCCGACCGCGTGGTGGTGATGAACCAGGGTCTCATGCAGCAGGTCGGCACGCCGACCGACATCTACGACCGCCCCGGCGAACACCTTTGTCGCAGGCTTCATCGGCTCCCCGGCGATGAACCTGATCGACGGCAATATTGCGAACGGCGTGTTCGAGACGTCCGGTGTGCGGATCGAAGGTTTGCCGCACGGACCCTCGGGGCCAGTGACGCTCGGTTTCCGGGCGGAAGACGCCGCGATCGTTCCCGCGAACGGCCAACTCGCCGCGATGGTGTATTCCCTCGAACTCCTCGGCGAGGCATCCATGATCAGCTATCGCATCGGGGACGCTCTGGTGTCGATCAAAGCGCCGAAGGAATACAGAGCCGAAATCGGCGACACGGTGCACGCCGCGATCCCGCCAACGATCTGCCACTTGTTCGATAAGAACACCGAGAAATTGATCTGGGCCGGCAATTCCCGCCACGGCGCTGCGGAAGGCCTGCGCAGCTAGTCATTGCTGCGTCGGCAAGAGGACAAGAAATGATTGAATATTTGAAACGCGGGAAGCCCGACGCTGATAGGGCAGAGGACGACGCCAAGGTTCGCAAGACCGTCGAGGAGGCCCTGACCGAGATCGAGACACGCGGCGATGCCGCGGTGCGGGAATTTTCCGAGCGGTTCGACAAGTACGCGCCTGCGTCCTTCCGCCTGTCCCCGTCAGAGATCGAGGCTCTGATGGCCAAGGTCTCCTGGCGGGATATGGAGGACATCAAGTTCGCTCAGAAGCAGGTCAGGAATTTCGCCACGGCCCAGCGCGCTTCGATGGTGGATATCGAGATCGAGACGCTCCCGGGCGTCATTCTGGGCCACAAGAACATCCCGGTGCAGTCCGTCGGCTGCTACGTGCCCGCGGGCAAATTTCCGATGGTGGCATCCGCCCACATGTCAGTCGCCACGGCGTCGGTTGCAGGCGTGCCCCGAATAGCCGCCGCCACGCCGCCCTTCCAGGGGGAGCCAAACTCCGCCGTGATCGCGGCCATGCACCTCGGTGGAGCCCACGAGATCTACGTGCTCGGCGGAATTCAGGCGATCGGCGCCATGGCGCTCGGGACCGAGACTATCGCGCCCGTCGACATGCTCGTCGGACCGGGCAACGCGTATGTAGCGGAAGCCAAGCGACAGCTTTTCGGCCGCGTCGGCATCGACCTTTTTGCCGGGCCCACTGAAACCATGGTTATCGCTGACGAGACCGTGGATGCGGAGATGTGCGCGACCGACCTGCTGGGGCAGGCCGAGCACGGCTACAACTCGCCCGCCATCCTCATCACGAACTCGCGCAGGCTCGCCGTAGGGACCCTCGCGGAGGTCGACCGGTTGCTCAAGGTTCTGCCCACAGCCGGCACCGCAGGCGTGAGTTGGCGCGACTATGGCGAAGTCATCCTTTGCGACACCTATGACGAGATGCTGAAGGTTGCCAACGACATCGCCTCCGAGCACGTGCAGGTGATGACGGACCGGGACGACTGGTTCCTGGAGAAGATGCACAGCTACGGCGCGCTCTTCCTCGGCCCCCGCACCAACGTCGCGAACGGCGACAAGGTGATCGGCACCAACCACACTCTCCCCACGCGAAAAGCCGGCCGTTACACGGGCGGCCTCTGGGTGGGCAAGTTCCTGAAGACGCACAGCTACCAGCGCATCACTCACCGACGAGGCCGCGGCGATGGTGGGCGAGTACTGTTCCCGCCTCTGCATTCTCGAAGGCTTCGTCGGCCACGCCGAGCAGGCGAATGTTCGCGTCCGCCGCTACGGCCGCCGCAACGTGCCCTACGGCCAACCGGCGCTTCCCCAGCAGGCGGCGGAATGACCGAAAGGCTCCTCGTGAAGCTCCCTCGCACGCCCTCTTTCAGGCTGGACGGCCGTCGAGCCCTCGTGACCGGAGCGTCATCCGGCATCGGACTCGGCTGCGCCGTAGCGCTGGCGGAGCAGGGCGCCCATGTTGTGCTCGCGGCTCGCTCCACCTCCAGACTGGAACAGGCGGTGACGGCAATGCGCGCAGAGGGCTTTGACGTGGCCGCCCTCGCGCTGGACGTCGCCGACGTGACGGCGACCGGATCGGCAGTGGCGGAGCATGGCCCGTTCGACGTTCTGGTGAATAGCGCCGGCCTTGCGCGGCATGCGCCCGCCGCGGCGGCTTCGGTCGAGGATTTCGACGTTGTTTCACGATTGAACATCCGCGGCGCTTTCTTCATCACGCAAGCGGTGGCGCAAGGCCTGCTGGCTGCGGGAAAGCCGGGCTCGCTGATCAACGTCTCATCCCAGATGGGACATGTGGGCGGACCCGATCGGTCGGTCTACTGCGCCACCAAGCACGCAGTGGAAGGTTTCACCAAGGCGATGGCCATCGAGTGGGGACGACATGGAATCCGCGTGAACACGCTGTGCCCCACCTTTATTCGCACGCCGCTTACAGAGGCCACATTTGCGGATGCGGAGCGTGTCCGCTGGCTGGAAGAGAAGATCAAGATCGGTCGCACGGGCGTCGTAGAGGACATCATGGGCGCCATCGTTTTCCTGGCATCCGACGCTTCCGCGCTCGTGACAGGTTCGGCGTTGATGGTGGATGGAGGCTGGACGGCGGAGTAATGGCAAACGACAAGGTCACATCGCTTGACGTGGCACGGCGGGCCGGAGTGAGCCAATCGGCGGTTTCTCGCGTCTTTACGCCGGGCGCACCTGCGTCGAAGCGGACGATCGAGAAGGTCCGGCGTGCGGCCGACGAACTGGGCTATCGGCCCAATGTTCTTGCGCGATCCCTGATCACCGGCCGCAGCCGGATCATCGGCCTCGTGGTCGCCTATCTCGAGAACTACTTCTATCCGGAGGTGGTGGAGCGTCTCTCTGTGGCGCTGCAGGAGAAGGGCTATCACGTCCTCATCTTCCTGGCGGCGCCGTCGGTCGGAGACGTTCAGGGCGTGATGCAGGAGATCCTCGATTATCAGGTCGATGGGATCGTCCTCGCATCCGTTTCCATGTCGTCGAGCCTTGCGGAGAAATGTCAGTCCTTTGATATCCCTGTTGTCCTGTTCAACCGAGATCAGGACGATCCGCGGCTCAGCAGCGTGACGACCGACAACCGGGCGGGCGGCCGCGCGCTCGCGGAGCTGCTCGTGTCCCTGGGCCATCAGCGCATCGGCTACATCGCGGGTTTCGAAGGTGCGTCGACCCAGCGGGACCGCGAACTCGGCTTCCGTGAAGGTCTCGCGGCGTCTGGGCGCGAGTTGCACGCTCGTGGCGCCGGCAATTTCGAGCTCAAGGGCGCCCAGGAAGCGGCGCGCCAGATGTTCGATCGGGGATCGCCGCCGGATGCAGTTTTCGTATGCAATGATCACATGGCGTTCGCAGTCATGGACGTACTGCGGTTCGAACTCGGCCTGAAGGTGCCCGAGGATGTCTCCGTCGTCGGGTTCGACGATGTGCCCCCGGCTTCCTGGCCTGCGTACAACCTCACCACATTCCGCCAGCCCGTGAACCGCATGGTGGCGGAAACGGTGACCACGCTCATCGATCGCATCGAGGCCAAGAACCTGGACCCACGCCGGATAAAGCTCGACGGAAAGCTGATCGTTCGCAAATCGACCCGCAGCGCCGGAAACTGAGAAACGCAGGCCCTTGAGCGTTCCGACAGCCTGCTGGCGCGGCCTGCTCGACTGAGTACTGGAGAAATGGAATGAAGGGTTTTCAGGCCGAGTTCACCGACCTTCCCGACTACATCATCAAGATCACCAAGCAGATCTGGGAGGACCGCGGCCTCACCACGCTCCATCACTACTATGCGCCTGACCTGCCGATGCGCTCGCCCCTTGGCCTCGTCATCGGAAACCAGGCGGTGATCGACGGGACCTTGGCTGCCCTTGCCGAGTTCCCGAACCGGCAACTTCTTGCCGAGGACGTCATCTGGTCGGGAAACGAAGACGATGGCTTTCTGTCGTCGCACCGTCTGATTTCCATGGGCCGGCATCTCGGGCATGGCTCGTTCGGTCCACCCACCAACAAGCACTTCGAAATACGCGCCATCGCCGATTGCGCCGCCAAGGACGACGTCATCTACGACGAGTGGCTCATCCGCGACAATTCGGGCATCGCCAAGCAACTCGGTTTGGAGCCTGAGCAACTGGCGCGCGATTCCATTCGCCGCGAGGGTGGCCCGGAAAAGGCGATACGCCCGTTCACGCCCGCCCAGGATATCCAGGGCCGCTATACGTCCCGCGGCAACGACAACGAGTGGGGTCAGCGGCTCGCCGATATTCTCACCCGCATCATGAACAAGGACATTGCCGTCATCCGCGCCGAATACGACCGCGCGGTACGCGTCGAGCATCCCGGCTGTGTGGGTGGGTGGTCATGGGACTTTGCTGACATGCGCTGGATGCAATTGCGATCCGCATTTCCTTCCGCTCAATTCGAGATCCATCACGTCATCGGCCGGTCCGACCCGGCGCAGCCACATCGGGCAGCGGTGCGCTGGAGCCTCGATGGTAAGCACGACGGATTCGGCGCTTTCGGCAACCCGACCGGCGCACCGGTGCACATCATGGGCATCACTCACGCGGAGTTCGGGCCCTGGGGATTACGGCGCGAATTCACGCTGTTCGACGAGATCGCGATCTGGAAGCAAATCCAGCTCCATACCGGTCTTGTTTGATGGCCGCTCAAGGCGTCGAATCCCGGATTGTCTCGGCGAGTTCGGCCGCTGTCGAGCCCTGTGACATTCCTGCTGAAATAGACCGCGAGTTCACGGGCGGGGACTTGCAGAGGTGCATGGCTGAGCGCGGCCTCGAACTTCACCCGTCGGATCGCGACCCCATTCTCGCCATTGTGAATTTCCTGCAACGCGCCGCGCTGCGCCTGGTGGAGTACGACGGCGCGCCGGGTACGCGCTGATGAGCTTGCCTGACCTGTCGATTTCTCAGATGGGCGAACGGCTGCGGGATGGGAGCCTGACGTCGGTAGACCTGACACAGGCTCATTTTGATAGAATTGAGGCTCTTGATCCGATCGTCCATGCCTTCGCCGCGTTGACGCATGAACTGGCCTTCGCCTGCGCAGAACGGGCGGACGCCGACTTCGCGCGTGGTCTCGATCATGGGCCTTTCCACGGTATTCCGTTCGCCGTGAAAGACCTGATCGACGTGGAGGGCACGGCGACCACCTGCGGATCGCGCGTGCCTATGGGGCAACTACCCCGTGAGCACGCGGAGAGTATCGGCAGGCTCGTGCGCGCCGGAGCGGTGGTGCTCGGCAAGCTGGCGACTTACGAATTCGCGCTGGTCGGTCCAAGCTTCGACCAGCCCTCGCCGCCATCGCTCAATCCCTGGAACGTCGACTTCATCACGGGCGGATCGTCATCCGGATCGGCCGCCGCCGTGGCGGCGGGCATGGTGCGTACCGCGATTGGAACCGACACTGGAGGTTCGATACGTAGTCCTGCAGGCTACTGCGGCGTGGTCGGGCTGAAGCCGACCTTTGGGCGGGTTTCTCGTCATGGCGTTTTCCCGCTCTCGCCTAGCCTCGATCATGTCGGGCCCTTGAGCGCCACGGTACGCGAGGCGGCACTGACCCTCGACGCCATCGCCGGTTATGACGAACGGGATCCGGGCAGCTCGCGACGCGATTGGTCGCCCGCGGCTCGTTGTCTGGGACAGGGCGTAGAAGGACTTCGCATCGGCTATGCGCGCGATTGGTTCGCGCCAAACCCCGACCTGATGCCGGAAGTGCTGCGCGCAATTGACGACGCGGCGTCGCGACTTGCCCGGAATGGCGCTTTGATCGAGGAGATCTCGCTCCCGGATTACGACCTCATGGAGGCCGCCGGCGCGATCATTCTCCACTGTGAGGCGCTGGACCTGCACCTCACGGGGATGCGGAACCACGGCCCGGACTACGGCCATCAGGCCTACAGGAGCCTGGCTGCGGGCGTGTGCCTTAAGCCTGATGATCTCGAACGGGCGCGGAGGATCGGGCGGGCTCTGAGGGATGAAATCGACCAGACCGCGTTTGCCGATTGCGACGCGATTATCACGGCAAACACGCTCTCAACCGCGCCGCCCCTTGAACCGTTTCGAAGCGGGGCCGCCGTTTGGACCCCAATGCGGACTTTGCCGTTCAACGTGACGGGCCATCCAGGCCTCGCTCTCCCCGTTGGCTTCGCATCCGGCCTGCCAATCAGCATGCAGATCATCGGCCGTGCATTCGACGAAGCGACGATCTGCCGGATCGGCGATTTTCTCGAGCACTCCATCGATCTTGCGACAAAGCCTCCCCTCACGGGAGCAGTTTGATCCGGATTCAGACTTGGCAGCGCGCGGCGGCAAAGCTAAAACCAATTGAATACGTATTCACGGAGACGCGAGCGTGACCGATTTCCAAGCTGCGAAAGACCTCGTTCGGGCCCATCACGCTGCGATCGCCCGTGCTAACGGTGAGGATATGGCGGTGGCGCTCGCGGAGCACACCACGCCAGACTGGCTGTGGCGCGGCATGCACCCCTTCCATGAGCAACGTGGAGCCGAGGCGGTCGCGCAGGCTTTCTGGTCCCCCTTCGCAGCATCGATGACCTCTCTCCAGCGCCGGCCCGATATCTTCATGGCCGGTCTCAACCAGATCGACGGCTTCAAGTCGGTCTGGGTTGCCTCGATGGGTCACCTGATGGGCCTGTTCGACCGGCCGTGGCTGGGCATCCGGCCAACTGGCAGGATCGTGATGATGCGCTATGCCGAGTTCAACCGCGTGGAGGATGGCCGGATCACCGAGACCGCGATGTTCTTCGACATTCCCCAGGTCATGATCCAAGCGGGGCAGAACCCTTTCCCGCCCCAAACCGGAGCCCACCTCGTACAGCCAGGGCCGGCCACCCACGAAGGCCTGATGTTCGGTCCGCAAGATCCCGACAAGGGCACGGCAACGCTTGCGGCGATCAACGCGATGCTCACTGACATGGGCCGCGCTGACCGCAGCAAGGGTGAGAATGGTTTGCCGGAAGAGCTCGCCCGCAGCTGGAACGAGGACATGATCTGGTGGGGCCCGTCAGGAATCGGCGCAACCTACACGATCCCGCGCTATGTCCGGCAGCACGCCGGCCCTTTCAGGGAAGCGCTCAGCAAAGGCTATCGCTTCAACGGACATCTTTGCCGTCTGGCGGAAGGTCACTTCGGCGGATTCTTTGGATGGGCGAACCTGACCGTTCTCAACTCGGGCGGCTACATGGGCATGACCGCAGCCCCCCATCCAGCGGACATGCGTGTCGTGGACATCTACCGCGAAGAAAACGGCAAGCTCACGGAGAATTGGATCTTTATCGACATTCTCCACTTCCTCAACATGCAAGGCCTTGATGTGCTGAAGCGAATGCAGCAGGTCGCTCCGCCGTGGCCTGGGATGTAACGACCAGTTCAGCCAAGGTCGTCAAATCGAACTTGCTGGCGCCACGCGTGCGCTTCGCCAAGATCTTCGAAGCGGTATTGGGACGCGAAAGCGAAGGGCGACTTTGTTCAGATGGACAAGCCTTGCCGGCTGGCCAGCGAAGGCTGCCGCCCTTCCGATGAGTAGTTTTTCTATGCGGCAGGAGATGCGGACTTAGCCCGCACCTACCCCCCGGCATTCATCGTCGCGAGCTTGATCTGGGCGAGCAAAGCGAGTTCGTCGTAGACGGTCCATTCGTCCACGATCTTGCCGTCCTTCACGTGGTAGTGGGACATGCCCATCAGGAAGAGGCGGTGGCCGGTGGGTGCGCCCAGCGAGCCATAGCCGAGGTGGTGGCCTTCGATGATCCAGCGCACGGCGATCTTCACCCCGCCTTCGTCGCAGGGCTGCGAGCAGATGTGCTGCGGGATGAAGGCAGCGTCCTGGATCATACTGACCAAGGCGAGGGCCTGGTGGAGTACGGACGCCTTTCCATAGAGCTCCTTCATCAGCGGCCCATGCCACTGGACGTTGGGTGCGTAGACCCGCTCGATCGTGCCGAACATCCGCTGGTTGAACACCTCGTGCAGCCAGCGCAGGCAATCGGCTTCCTCGTCGGAATGCGCGATCGAGACATCGGCTTCGCTTGAGGGCGGCGTTTGGCCGAGCAGCCGCCGGTTCTCGCCGATGTCGACGGTGACGACGCCCTTGTCGAACTGCTCCTTCGCCATGCGCTCGGCGACTGTATGCGGGTCGATCCCGAGCTGGCGCATCAGGGCCATGTTGTCGGAGACGAGCCACTCCCGGTAGATGCGGTTCTCGAAGACAAGGCAGTCGGCGATGGTGCGCGTCACGAACGAGCGGCCGGTCGGCTTGCCGAGATGGCTCGGCTGGGTATGGCGGCCCGAGCCGGTGACGAGGTGCGACGTGTAGAATCCGTCGACGTCATTGCCGCGCCAGATCACCTGGGTCGCCATGCCCCTTCGCTCGGGGAACGTCGCGAGGCGCTGGATCGTGTCGCGCACCACGTCCTCGCGATTATAGAGCGTGCCCGACGCGCTGTAGAGCACGGCGTTGTGGGTGTAGTGCGTGTAGATCAGGCCGACGTCCCGCTCGTCCCAGATGCGATGCGTGCAGCGGACGATGTAGTCGACGATATCGGTATAGATGGGATCGAACCCACGCAGACTCTGGCTCCGGGGGCGGTCCGTCGGCGCGAGGTCGACGTAATCGTGCCGCTCGACCTGCAGCACCCTCTCATCTTGTGAACCGTCATGGGAGCTGGCCTGCGAGGCCCGCCGCTGCGAGGCCTGCGGGCCCTTCGTCTTGATTTCAAGATCGGTCATCGTGTCCCCCGAATGATGTGGCCGCTCAAGCGGGCCTCGAACTGAATTGCGAGAAGGGTGAGTGGATGGATGGAGCGCCTCGTTCAGGCGCCGGCCTTCTGCTGCAGCCACTCCATGCGGAGCGCGGCGGCGCGGCGGTGACCCTCGAGGCCCTCGCTGGCGCTTTGCCGGATGGCGGGCGGCGCGACGGCGCGAACGCCATCCTCGTCCAGCCACTGATGCGTGCAGATCTTGACGTAGGAGCCAACCCAGAGCCCGCCCGTGTAGCGGCCCGCCGCCATCGTCGGGAGCGTGTGGTTGGTGCCCGAGCACTTGTCGGAATAGACGACGCTCGCCAGCGGGCCGATGAACAGCGAGCCGTAATTCCTGAGCTTCGCAGCCGTCGCCTTGGCGTCGGCCGTGTGAACCTGCAGGTGCTCCGCCGCGATGAAATCGGAGTAGGCCATCATGGAGGCCTCGTCCTCGCAAAGGGCGATTTCGCCGTAATCCGCCCATGCCACGCCGGCGACATTCGCCGTCGACAGGGTCTGCAACTGCCGCTCCACCTCGGCCAGCGTCGCAATGCGCCAGCGTGCGGTCCGTGGTGATGAGGCCCACGCGAGTGCGCACGTCGTGCTCGGCCTGGGCGAGGAGGTCGGTCGCGATCGTCGCGGCGTCTCCCGTGGAGTCCGCCACGACGAAGATCTCGCTCGGCCCGGCGAGCTGGTCGATCCCGACTGCGCCGAAGACCTGCCGCTTGGCTTCGTTGACGTAGGCGTTGCCCGGCCCGACGATCTTGTCGACGGCTGGGATCGTCTGCGTGCCATACGCCATTGCGGCGATCGCCTGCGCGCCGCCGATCCTGAAAATGCGGTCGGCGCCGGAGAGATGGCAGCCCGCGATCATGGCGGGATGCGCCGTGGGCGGCAGGCAGGCGATCACATCCTCGCAGCCCGCCACCTTGGCGGGGACGATCGTCATGACCGGAGCCGACAGCAGCGGATAGCGCCCGCCGGGCACGTAGCAGCCGATCCGCTCGATCGGGATCACCCGATGACCGAGATGCACGCCGGGCAACGCCTCCACCTCGAGCGGCAGGATTGTGGCGAGCTGCGCCTGCGCGAACGCCGTGACCCGGTCGATCGCGAATTGCGTATCCGCGCGGGTCTGGGGATCGAGGCCCGCCACGGCCGCCGCGCGCTCCTCGGGCGTGACCTCGATGGCCTCGATCTCGACCCCGTCGAAGCGCTTCGAATAGTCGACCAGGGCCGCATCGCCGCGCGACCTGACATCATCGAGAATGGCGGTGACGAGGCCGCCCACCGAGCTCGCATCGCCGCCCGCCGACCTGCCGGGAGACTTGAGATAGATGATGCCCTTCGGCGTCCTGTTTGAGGACATGTCGATACCTCTGGATGAAGACTGCAGGAGAGACTTGTCCGAATTGTCCGGGCGCGCTGGGCTCAGGGCGTTTCGGTCACGGGGCGGAACACGATCCGGCCGGCTCAGGCGCCGGCGCGGCTTTCGGTGTGGGCGTGGATCTGCTTCCAGATGGCGACTTCGTCGGTCACGATCCACTCGGCCGTGACTTTTCCGTTCACCAGGTAGCAGTGGCAATAGCCCATGACGTAGACCGGCGCGCCCGTGGGCTCACCGAAATGGCCGAAGCCGGAATGCGTCCCGCGCAGCGACCAGCGCGTCGCGATCCGGACAGGCTGTCCGGGATCCCTGTTCACGATCGCGCTTTCGATGGTGAATTCGGCATCGGGGAAGGATGCGAGATAGGAGATCGACGAAGCGGTCGATATCGCCGTGTCCCGAGAGCACGTCGCCGCCCGGCGCGGCCACCATCGCGCCATGGAAATACAGGCCCTTGATCGCCGCCGTTTCCTTCATGCCCCAGATCGCTTGCCAGCCATTGCAATAGGTAGCGACATCGGCGTCCTTCTGGCGCTCCGGGCGGTAGCGGCCGGGGATGTCGCGCTCGGGCGTGAAGTAGGCGACTTCGCCTGTCGCGGCGAGTTCACGGCGCACGATATCCAATGCGAGCTGGCTGACGTCGATGCCCATGCATCGGGCGAACGCGGCCTGGTCGCGGGCCAGCCATTCCTCCTTCACCTGCGTGTCGACGCAATAGCAGTCGGCGATGATGCGCGAGCGGACGACGCGGCCGGTCGCCTTGCCGTAAATACCGTCACCCGTGTGCCGCATGACCGAGATCAGCCGATGCGACGACAGGAAGCTGCCATCGTCATAGCCGGACCAGATGACATCCTCGCCGACAAGCTGGCGATCCGGGAACTGGTGCAGCGTCTGGAGGGTCTGGGCCGTTACGCCGAGATTATCGGTCGTGACGCCGGTTGCGGCGCGGACAAGGCAATCGTCGGCGTAATAGCGCTTGATCCTTCCGCCGATACCGCGATCTTCCCAGATCTCGCGGGTAATGCCGTAGATGAAGTCGGGAACGTCTTGGTAGTCGCCGATCTGATAAGTCATGACCGATCTCTGTTAGGGGCTCAATTCACAAAAGGTTCGTGCGGCGGCAGCCTGGCGCCGCGCAGGTCGTCCTTGTCCTGGGGGCTGCCGATGCCGGACCCCCGTGCAGCTCCGCGGCATTGCAGTCACGCGCCTTTGTCCGGCATGCGGGTCGATTTGCGGATGATGAGCTTCGCGCTCATCAGGCGCCGCTCCGGACCGGAAAAGTCGCCGGACTTGTACTCCATGAGCATCCGCACCGCGGACCGGGTCATCGTGCGCACCGGCTGGTGGACCGTGGTCAATTCGAATGACGGCCAAGCCGCCTGGGGGATGTCGTCGAAGCCTGCAACCGCGACCTCCCTCGGCACGTCGAGCCCGAGGTCGTAGCGGCAAGCGTCCAGCACACCCAGCGCCATGCTGTCGTTTGCGCAGATGATGGTATCCGGCCGGTCGGGAACGGACAGGAGGGAATGGCCGATGGAGCGGCCGCCTTCATAGGAGTAGTCGCCATAGACGACCGACGCCGGCGGAAGGCCTAGTTCGGCGAGCGCGGTCTGTGCACCGCGCAAACGGTCTTCACTCACGGGCGCAAGGCGCGGCCCGGCGACGAATGCCACGCGCGACATGCCGCCCTTGGCCAGATGGGACACCAGATCGTGCATCGCCGTGGCGTGATCGCACCCGACGGCGGACGCCACGGGCGAACGCGAAACGCGGTTGTAGAGCACGATCGGAACATCGTGGCGCTCGCATGCCTCGATCAGATCTTCGGGCAGGGTGGCGCAGCTGATGATCCCATCGACATGGTAGGACAACAGGTCGGAAATGGCGCTCGAACGGTCCACGTCGTTGGGGAGCGTGAAGACGAGCATGCGGTTCCCGCTCTCCTGGATCTCCTGCCCGAGGTAGAACAGCACGTCCGGATAATTGCGCGTCGTCGTCTCGGTCACCACCACGCCGATGAGCTGCGACCGCTGGGTGATCAGAGAGCGCGCGATGTTGCTCGGTGCATAGCCGAGAGTTCGGGCCGCATCCTCGATGCGGCTGCGGGTTTCCGGCGCTACCGAGCCGCCGTCGCGAAACGCGCGTGACACCGCCGACTGCGAAACGCCCGCGAGCCGCGCGACGTCATAGGATGTGACGCGCCGCTTGTCGCGGCCCTTCAGTCGTTCATCCAGCGCTGATTGCGAATGCACCATACCCAATGTGTAGAGCAACCGATTTGTCGTCGCAACGGCTTAAGTTGCCATCTGGTGATCCGAAATTACTGCAATGCAGCATTTTTACATTGGAATTGTTCCGATTTGCCCCGTTGCATTCGAAATCATCCTGTGACACGTTTTAGGTCCCGATCAACCCCCGGTGGAGGGATAACCCAATGCGCATTACCCGTCGTCACGCCCTTGGCGGAGCCGCCGCCGCGGCCACAGGCGCTCTCATTGCGCCCCGGGTTGCCTCCGCGCTGACCGCCGGCAAGCCCTTCGCGGGCAAGGAGATCAAGGTCCTTGCGGTGCAGTCGACCCAGTTCGCCGCGCACGCGAAAAAGGTCGCGGCTTTCGCGGAGCAGACGGGTATCAAGGTGACGTTCGTTTTCGTGCCGTTCGCCGCGCTGCGCGAGCGCCTGACGGCCGAGATGGTCGGCGGTTCCGACGACTTCGACGTCATCACCGCGATGGACGTCTGGATCCCACCGCTCGTCGACAAATACCTTGCCCCGCTCGACAAGGAACTGGCGGCCAGGAAGATCGACCTCGCCCGGTATCCGGAGCCCTTCGTCGCGGCCGGGCGGTTCCCTTCAGGCGTTTACGGCGTGCCGGTCCGCTGCCACATCCAATTGCTCTGGTATCGCAAGGACCTGTTCGACAAGGCGGGCCTGCAGCCCCCGAAGACCTGGGACGAAATGGTCACGGCCGGCAAGACCGTGCAGGACCAGAACCCCGGCATCGCCGGCGTCACGATCCCCTACGGCAAGGCCGACGGCCAGAACCTCATGGTCTGGTACAATTTCCTCTGGGGCGCGGGCGGCGATCTTTTCGACGCCAACATGAAGCCGATCTTCAACAGCGCGGCCGGCGTGAAGGCGACGCAGGACTTCACGGACATCATCCTGAAGCACAAAATCACGCCCGCCGGCGCGGCGTCGTTTAACGAGGCGGACTCGACGACGTATTTCTTCCAGGGCAAGGCGGCGATGGTGCCGGTCTGGTGGCATGTCTACAACCGCCTCAGCCTGCCCGACGCCGCCGTGAAGGCCGACCAGGTGGGCTTCGTGCCGCTGCCTTCCTACCCGGGCAAGGGCTCGACGACCTACACGAATGACTGGATCTACGGTGTGAACGCGAAGTCCAAGAACCGCGATGCGGCCATGGAGTTCATCGATTACATCAGTGCTCCAGAGATCGAACGCTCGATCCTGGTCGACCCCAAGGAAAGCGACGTTGTCTGCGTCCACTGGAGCAATCTGCGCGATCCGGAAGTGAACGCCCGGTTCCGGGGCATGCACGGCATCGCCGCCAAGGCGCTCGAGACGACGACCAAGGCCATCCCGAACATTCCGGAATTCCTGCCGATCGTCGACGTGTTGTCGGCTGCGATGTCCGAGATCGTGACCACGGGCAAGAGCATCCCCGATGCCCTGAACGGTGCGGCGGCGCAAGCCACCCGCATCATGAAGCGTGCCTGACGCGAGACACGCGCCTCAAGCACCCGTGACGAACCAGCTCACGCGTCGCCGGACGACTTCGGCGGCGCAGAGTGAGTGTTTGTCCGGCGCGCGTCGTTCGATGAACACCTGAGAGCAAGGCTCGATGCAACAGCGTAGGCTCGCTTTCGTCCTGCTGGCGCCGGCTTTCCTGCTGGTCGGGTTTACAACCGTATACCCGATGATCAGCTCGTTCTGGACGAGCTTCCATGTCCTCAATCTGGCCAAGAGCCTGGACCTGGGACGCTTTGTCGGCCTCCAGAACTATACGGATGCGTTCACGGACGATCCGGAATTCTGGACGGTCATGCGGGTCACGTTCACCTTCGTCGTGATCGATGTCAGCACGACGATCCTGGTGGCGCTTGGCCTGGCGATCCTGCTGCTCCGCGCCGGCTTCGGGCAGAGCGTGCTGCGAACCCTCCTGATCCTGCCGTTCGCGATGAGCCCGGCCTTGATCGGGATTTCCTGGCGCTTCATGCTCAATCCGGACTATGGCGCGTTCGCACGGACCATCGCCGCCGTTTTTCCGTTCACGCGCAACCTCGACTACCTCGCCAGCCCGACGCTTTCCATGGCGGCGCTGATCTCCGCCGACGTCTGGCACTGGGCTCCGTACTTCTGCTTCATGCTGATGGGCGGCCTCGCATCGATCCCGCCCGAGACGCAGGAGGCGGCGCGGATTGATGGGGCGAATGATTGGCGGGTGTTCAGGGATGTGACGCTGCCGCAACTTGCGCCTGTGCTGGTCGTGGCTGTGATCCTGAAGTCGGTGTTCGCGCTGAAGGTGTTCGACAGCATCGTGACGATGACCTCGGGCGGGCCCGGGCGATCCACCACGACGCTCGCCTACTTCGCCTATCACCTCGGCTTCCGGGATTACGACTTCGGCTATGCCGCGGCGGTGGCTTATGTGCTCACCGCGATCCTGTTTCTTCTTTCGCTTTCCTACATGCGCTTCACGTTCCGAAAATAGGCCATGACCGCAGCAAATATTCTCCCGGCCTCGAATGCAGCGTCCGAACGGCAGATCCGCCGCCGGCGCAAGAAGCTCGTGCTGAAGACGCTCGAAAGCGCCGTTCTGCTTGTCGTCGCAGCGATCATCCTGTTCCCGATCCTCTGGATGGTGATGACTGCGTTCAAGAACCCCAAATACGTCTATGCCTATACGATCTGGTTTCCTCCGACGCTCGAGAACTTCCGCGAGGTTTTCAACCCGCGCTGGCTGATAGGCGAGAAAATCGTCAACAGCGCGGTCATCGCCTGCTCGACCGTCATCATCGCGATCCCGATCGCGGTCTGCGCGGCCTATGCTTTCTCACGACTGCGCTTCCCCATGAAGCGCGCTACATTCCAGTGGATTCTGCTGACCCAATTCATTCCGGCGGTCACGATCGTGCTGCCGTTCTACGTGATGTTCCGGCAGCTCGGCCTGCTCGACACCTATATCGCGCTGATCGTCGTCGACCTCGCCATCGTGCTTCCCTACGCGATCTGGACGATCAAGGGCTTCATCGACGCCATACCCATCGAGACCGAGGAGGCCGCCATCATCGACGGCGCGAGCCGACTGCGGATCATCTGGGACATCGTGGTGCCGATGGCGCGGCCAGGCATCCTGACCGCCGCGATCTTCTGCTTCATCCTCACGTGGAACGAGTTCCTCTTCGGCTACCTGCTCTCGCGCCAGAAAGTGGTGCCGCTCTCGGTCGGTATCATCGGGTTCGTGCTGGAACGCGGGCCTGTGTGGGAGCTGATCGCCGCGACGGGCATCATCATCACCATTCCGATGTTCTTCTTCGCTCTCATCATCCAGCGTCATTTCACCAAGGGGATGAACCTCGGCGCGGTGCGCTGAGGCCTCGCTTGGATTTGCCGGAGCACGCATGGCCAGTATCGAATTCAGGAAAGTGACCAAGAGCTGGGGCGACGTCGTCGGCGTTCGCGAGCTCGACCTTGCCGTGGCGGACCAGGAGTTCCTCGTTCTCCTGGGCCCTTCGGGCTGCGGCAAGACGACGACGATGCGCATGGTCGCGGGCCTGGAAGAGCCCAGCGACGGAGAAATCTGGATCGGCGACGAACTCGTCAACGACATGGCCCCGCGAGACCGCGACGTCGCCATGGTGTTCCAGAACTACGGCCTCTATCCGCACATGACGGTGCGCGAGAACATCGGCTATCCGCTCAAGGTGAGAGGCGTTCCGAAGGACGATGCCCGCCGGCAGGTCGACGCCGCCGCGGCGAAGGTGGAACTCGGCCCGTATCTCGACCGCAAGCCGCGGCCAGCTCTCGGGCGGCCAGAGGCAGCGCGTCGCGCTGGCCCGCTCGCTCGTGCGCACGCCGCGCGTGTTCCTGATGGACGAGCCGCTGTCCAACCTCGACGCCAAGCTGCGCGTGACGATGCGCGCGGAGCTGAAGCACCTCCATCATGAGCTGCGGATCACCACGATCTACGTCACCCACGACCAGATGGAAGCCATGACGCTGGCGACGCGCGTGGCTGTCATGAACAAGGGCGTGGTCCAGCAGCTCGCTCCCCCCGAAGCCATCTATAACGACCCGGCGAACATGTTCGTCGCCGGCTTCATCGGCTCTCCGAGCATGAACCTCATCCGGGGAGATCTCACGGACGGAACCTTCAGGGGCAAGGACGTGTCATTCCCCGGCGTCGGCGCGGGCACAAGCCGTCCGGACGTCGTGTTCGGCGTTCGGCCCGAGGATTTCCAGGTCGTCGCGCCCGGCGCCGGAGCGATGAACGCGCCGGTCTACGCCTTCGAGCTCACCGGCGACAGCGTGCTGGTGACCATCACCGTGGGCGGACAGCAGATCTGCGCGCGGGGAGACCGCCATTTCCGCTGCGAGATCGGCGACACCGTCGGGATCGCGTTCGATCCTGCGCGGACTTACCTGTTCGATGCCCAGACTGAAAACCGCATCAGGCTTTGACACGAGGATTGCCATGACAAACACGACCGTCACAAAGGAAGAAGCGGCCAAGCGGCTGATCAAGCGCTCGGACTATGTTTCATGTTCGGTGGCCTTCATCGATTGCAAGAAGCCCGGCTCCCATCTGAAAGAGAACTATTCGATGATCGGCCCGGGCGTGACGACGAGCACGGACCAGGTGATCAACCTGCGCGAGCCGCACGGATTCAATATCGGCGCGGCCGCGATGCCGCACGGCATCACGAACAATCTGCACATCCACTTCACGGCCGAAGTGTTCCTCGTCTTCAAGGGCGAGTGGAAATTCCGCTGGGGCCCCAATGGCGACGACGGCGAAATCGTCGGCAAGGCCGGCGACATCGTCTCGGTGCCGACCTGGATCTTCCGCGGCTTCACCAATGTGGGACCTGATGACGGGTGGGTCTTCACCGCGCTTGGCGGCGACGACACCGGCGGCATCATCTGGCATCCCAGCATCATTGAGGAAGCCGCCCAGTACGGGCTCTATCTCACGAAGGACAACATCCTCGTCGACACGACCAAGGGTCAGCCGAAGCCCGACGAGGCCAACCTGATCAACCGGATCAGCAAGGAGGAGATCGCCGGGCTGCGGCGGTATTCCGTCGAGGAAATGCGCCAGCGCGTCGTGACGACGGAAGAGCGCGCATGGTCGGGCACGGCGCTGCTCGATTCCTGCCTGCCGGGGCATGCCAGCCAGATGGCGCCCGTGATCGGCTTCGGCATCAGCCAGGACCGGAACCACGCACCCAAGATCACGAATCCGCACGGGTTCTCGATCGAGTGGCTGAAGCTTCCGCCGGGCCAGTCGGTGTCCCGCTTCCGGGTCGGCCAGAAGCAGGTCCTCATGGCGTATACGGGCAGCGTGGTCGCCACGCTGAACGGCCCCGGCGAGGAAGTCGCAATGCCCATCAACGCCTGGGATACCGCGTCTATTCCAGGAGGCGCGTGGCGCTCCATCGCGAATGTCGGGGACACGGACGCCGAACTCGTGGTGATCACCTCGGGCGACGGCCGCAAGACGCCGGAATGGGCGCCTGAGGTGCTGGAAGCCGTGAAGGCGAAGGGCATGGCGGTGGACAAGAGCGGCTTCATCGCGCCTGCGCACCTCCTGCCGGTCTACGCCATGGGAAAGCAGTAACGTGCGGCCCAATCGCCTGCGGGAACTGGCGGCGGCGGGAAAGCCCGCCGTCAACGCGTGGCTCGCCATACCCTCCACCTATTCGGCCGAGGTGATGGGACACCAGGGCTTCGACAGCGTCACGGTCGACCTGCAGCATGGGATGATCGGGTTCGACGCCGCGATCCCCATGCTGCAGGCGCTCTCCTCGACGCCGGCCGTTCCCCTCGCGCGGGTCTCCAAGAACGATCCCGCGCTCGTGATGCAGCTCCTGGATGCGGGAGCCTACGGCATCATCTGCCCGATGGTCTCGACGCCGGAGCAGGCGCGGGACTTCGTCTCGGCCTGCCGCTATCCGCCGAGAGGCGGGCGGTCCTTCGGTCCCGCGCGCGGCCTCCTCTATGGCGGGGCCGACTATTTCGCGCACGCCGACAGGGAGATCGTGGCGTTGGCCATGCTGGAGACGGTGGAAGCCGTCGCCAATGCCGACGCCATCCTGGCCGTGGACGGACTGGACGGGATCTATATCGGCCCGAACGATCTGAGCCTTGCCTACGGCAAGCCGCCGAAATCGGAACCCGACGACCCGGAGCTGGCTGCGATCATCACGGGCCTTGCCGAAAAATGCAGGCGGAGCAGGCTGATGGCCGGCATCTTCTGCTCCAGCGGGGAAGCTGCCGCACGGCGCGTCGCCGAGGGCTTTTCGCTGGTGACGCCGGGCAACGATGTCGGCCTGCTGTCGCGCGCGGCAAAGGCGGCGATCGCCAGCGTTCGCGGCACGGGTGAAGCGGGCCCGGGCTCAGGGTATTGAAATTGAACTGACATTACCAAACGGGAGGATGGCTTCATGCTGCATTCGACAGATCGGATCCTGACGACGCATGTCGGCAGCCTTCCGCGCGGCCAGGCTGTGGTGGATCAGCTTTTCGCGCAGGACCAGGGGCAAGGCTACGATCCCGCCCGGTTCGACGCGCTGATGACGAAGGCGGTGGCCGATGTCGTCGCCGCGCAGGTCGCGGTGGGGGTGGACGTCGTCAGCGACGGGGAGATGAGCAAGATCTCCTACGCCACCTATATCCGCCATCGCCTGACCGGCTTCGAGATCGGCGAGATGCCCCGGACCGTGCCCGCCGATCTCGACGATTTCCCTGATTACAAGGAGAGATTGGCCAAGCTCGGCGCCACGCCGAAGTACCACCGGCCGATCTGCCGCGGCGAGATCCGCGTGAAGGACCTGGCCTCGCTGCACAAGGACATTGCGAACCTGAAGGCGGCGGCTGCGATGCCTGGCGTGACCGAGGCGTTCATGAATGCCGCTTCGCCGGGTGTCATCGCGGTGTTCCAGCCCAACCAGTATTACAAGACGCAGGAAGCCTATATCGAAGCATTGTCCGAGGCGATGCGCGAGGAATACGAGACGATCGTCAATGCAGGCCTGATCCTGCAGATCGACTCGCCCGACCTCGCCATGGGCCGGCACATCCGTTTCCGCGACGTGGACGACGCGGAATTCCTGCGGAACGCCAATCTTCAGGTCGAAGCGCTCAATAATGCGCTGAGGAACGTGCCAGCAGACCGGGTGAGAATGCACATCTGCTGGGGTAATTACGAGGGACCCCACACCCACGACATCGATCTCGCCAAGATCATGCCTGTCATCCTGAAGTCGAAGCCGCAGGCCTATCTCTTCGAAGCTTCCAATCCGCGTCACGCGCATGAGTGGGTCGTGTGGGCAGGCACCCAGATACCTGAGGACAAGATCCTGATACCCGGCGTGATCGACAGCGTGACCAACTTCGTAGAACATCCCGAGTTGGTCGCTGAGCGCATTTGCCGTTTCGCCAATATAGTCGGCCGCGACAGAGTGATGGCGGGCACGGATTGCGGCTTCGGCACGTTCGCGGGCTTCGGCGCAATTCACCCGCCTATCGCCTACGCCAAGTTGCGTTCGCTTTCCGAGGGCGCGGCGATTGCAACGAAGCGTCTCTGGCCGATAGCAGCCTAGATGCACCCGAAACGGTCCTGATTCCGTGCATCCTCAAGGGCGAAGTGGACCCGAAATCCGCCTTGATAAAAAGTTCGGCTTCGAAGGGCGCGGACCGGGCGAACCTTTGCTGCTGTTGCCCGGCACCTTATGCGACCACCGCGTGTTCGAGCCCGTTCTTGCACGCATGCCTGAGCGTGAGGTCATCGTCGCCGACATGACCCGGGCGGAGACGGCGGCGGCGCTTGCCGCGCGCATCCTGGCGGAGGCGCCAGACCGCTTCGCGCTGGCGGGCTTCTCGCTGGGCGGCATCGTCGCGCTGGAAATCGTGGCGCAGGTGCCCGAGCGGGTGACGCGGCTTGCCCTGATCGACACGACCGCGCGGCCGGACCCTGCAGCCAACCACACGGTGCGCCGCAACGCGGTGTCGCGGGCGGCGCAGATGGGCGTCGACCGGTACATCTCCGACAAGCTGTGGTCGCTCTACGTCTCCGGCGACAACCGGGCCGACAGCGAGATCCGGGCCACTCGTTCGTCGACATGTCGGCGCGGACCGGGCTTGCCGCCTTCGCCAGCCAGAGCGAGGTCGCGATCCATCGCGCGGACAGCCGGCCCAGGCTCGGCGCGATCGCGGTGCCCACCCTCGTGCTGTGCGGCGAGGACGATCAGCTTTGCCCGGTCGGGGTCCACCGCGAGATGGCCGACGCCATCACGGGGGCCGACCTCGTCGTCATTCCCCGCAGCGGGCACTTCGCCCTTCTCGAACAGCCGGACGCGGTCGCCGCCGCGTTGACCGCCTGGCTGGGCCGGCCGGCCGCATGTGATCAGCATCAATCCCGACACTGGAGAGCACGATGACCGACGCAACTTCGACCGCCAAGACCAATGGCGGCAAGCCTGGCAAGGCGGCTTCCGCAGGAGGGCCGCAGGCCGGAGCGGGCGGCTCGGCGGGCGAAGAGGTGCTGCAGGTCGAGAAGCTCGACTTCACCGACCTGGTGCCGACGGACCGGCCGCGCAAGCAGAGCCTGCGGGGGTTCGATCCTGAATATACCGACATCGTCGACTACATCGTGCGCTGCACGCACCGGATCTGGGACGAGCGCAATCCCGGGCTCATCTATTCGCACTACACATCCAACGCGATCGTCTATTCGTCGCTCGGCACGACCTATAGCCGCGAGGATGTCGTGCGCGCGACGATCCAGCGCATCTCGGAATTCCCCGACAGGCGCGGCATGGCCACGCAGGTCATCTGGCGCGGCAACGACGTGGATGGGTTCTACACCTCGCACCTCGTGACCAGCACGGGGCGGCACACCGAGGACGGCTCGTGGGGCCCGGCGACCGGCCGCAGCTTCGTCGCGCGCACCATCGCCGACTGCATGGTGTTCGAGAACCGCGTCTACCGGGAATGGCTGGTGCGCGACAATATGGGCCTCGTGCGGCAGCTCGGCATCGACCCGCACCGGCTGGCCGAGCGCTTCGCCGCCGAGCATTTCGCCAAGGGCTCAGACCTGATGGAGATCGGCGAGAACGGACGGCTGCTCGGGCAATACGGCCCGGAGGAGGAGGCCGACCTCTCCATCGCCCACACCGACAGCGAGCGCGAGTGCCTGCGCTGGCTGCACGAGGTCTATAACCGCCGCATGTTCGGCGTCATCAGGGATGTCTATGCGCCGAACGTGCAGTGGCACGGGCCGATGGCGAGGGAGCTCTATGGCGTCGCGGCGGTGCTGACGCAGGCCATGCGGCTCATCGCCATGATCCCGGACGCCGTGTTCATTCCGCAGCATATCTGCTCGGTGAAATCGGTCGAGGGCGGCGAGAAGATCGCCGTGCGCTGGGTGCTCGACGGCCACCATCTCGGCCACGGCACGCTCGGCGCGCCGACGGGATGCCGGCTGTTCGTGATGGGCATGTCCCACTACCACATCGTCGACGGCAGGATCGTGGACGACTGGTGCGTCTATGACGAGCTCGCGCTGCTCACGCAGATCAAGCTCGGCGCGATGGGCAAGGCGAGTTGAGCGCCATGAAGACCATTGCCTTCATCGGCCTGGGCCGCATGGGCCTGCCCATGGCGTCGAACCTCATCAAGGCGGGGTTCGCCGTGATCGGCTGCGATCTCGATGCCGGCAGGCGCGAGGCGCTGGCGGGGCGGGGAGGACGGATCGCCGCGACCCCGGCGCAGGCCGCCGCGCAGTCCGACATGACCATCTCGATGATCATGAACGACGCGATCCTGCGCGCTGTCGCGATGGGGCCGGATGGCGTGTTCGCCGGCGCGCGCAAGGGGCATGTCTATGCCGACCTCTCGACCGTCTCGCCCGCCGCATCCGCCGAAGTCGCGGCGGCGGCTCGCGCGGCTGATATCGGCTATGTCTGCGCCAAGGTCGCGGGGAGCATCGGGCTTGCGGAAAGCGCGGGGCTGTCGCTCTTCGCATCCGGCGCGCGGGCGGATTACGACCGGTCCGCGCCTGTCTTCGCGGCCATGGCCGCCAAGCTCGATTATGTGGGCGAGGGCGAGGCCGCGGCCTATCTCAAGCTCGTGCACAGCATGATCGTGGGCACGTACTCGGCCATGCTGGGCGAGGCTTTGGCCTTCGGCGAGCGGGGCGGGCTGGCGCTGTCGACGATGGTGGATATCCTGGAAGCGGGACCCCTGGGGTCGCGGCAGCTCACGCTCAAGGCGCCCATCCTGAAGGACAGGCGCTTCGCCTCGCCGCCGTCCGACATCGACACCGCGGCCAAGGACGTCGACATGATCCTCGACACCGCCAGAAAAGACGCGATGCCGCTTCCCATCATGGCCAGCGTGCGCCAGATGATGGCGAATGCGCAGGCCCATGGCGGGGGCAAGCGCGATATCTATTCCATCCTCGAGGCCTTCGAAGAGGCCGGCGGCGTAAAGGTGAAGTCATGAACGGTTCGCAACGGATCACGATCCCCGGCACCGAGCTCTCGGTGTCGAAACTCTGCCTCGGCGGCAACCGGCTGGGCGGCGCGCTCAATCAGGCGGAATCCTTCGCGCTGCTCGACGCCTGGGTGGCCCAGGGCGCGAACTTCATCGACACCGCCCATGTCTACGCCAACTGGCTGCCGGACGCGGAGCGGAGCTGCAGCGAGAAGACGCTGGGGCGCTGGCTGAAGGCGCGCGGCGGATCGGTCGACGTGGTCATCGCGACGAAGGGCGGCCACCCGCGCGACGGGAACCTCATCCCCCGGCTCGACCGCGCCACCGTGCGCCAGGACGTGGCGGAGGCGCTCGACTATCTCGGCGTCGCGCGCCTCGACCTGTTCTACCTGCATCGCGACGATCCCTCGATGCCGGTCGAGGACGCGATGGCGGTCGTGGAGGACCTGCGCCGCGAGGGGCTGATCCGTCACTATGCCTGCTCGAACTGGAGCGCTCCACGCATGGCGGAAGCGGTCGAGGTGGCGCGCCGCAATGGCTGGCAGGGCTTCGTGGCCCATCAGCCTGAATGGAGCCTCGCCAGGCGCAACGCCGGCACGGCCACCGCTGACCTGCTGGCGATGGACGATGCCATGCTCGCCTTCCACAAGACGAGCGGCATGCCTGTCATCCCCTACTCATCACAGGCAAAGGGCTATTTCGACAAGGCCGTCGCGGGCGCCGTCGACGACGTGACGGGACGCGCCTACGACAATCCAGAGAACCTCGCGATGGCCCACCGGCTCGCGGCCATCGCGGAGCGGCATGCAGCGACGCCGACGCAGGTGATGCTGAACGTGATGATGCACAGCCCGTTCACCACCATCCCCGTGGTGGGCTGCCGCACGGCGGAGCAGATCGAGTTCGAGCCTCGCCAGCATCGGGCTGAACCTGACCCCGGCGGAGCGGGCCGAAGTCGCCCCGTTCTAACGCCTGGGCGAAGATCGTCCCAGGGCATGAACCGGAGGCGGAAACGTCTCCGGTTTTTCTCTGTTCAGCTGCGCAGAACGCTGCGATGCCGCCCGTCAGGCAGCGCTGGTCACACCGCGCCCTTGGCAAGGCGTCCGGCATGGATCTGCGCCAGGATGGCGATCTCGTCGACGATGCGGAACTCGCGCAGCACCTTGCCGTCGCGCATTTCGAAATGGCTCACGCCGAGCACGTTGACGGGCGTGCGGGTGATCGGGCCGTAGGTCGGCACGCCGCTATAGGTGCCGCGCAGCAGCCAGAGCACAGCGACGCGCAGGCCCAGTTCCGGCCCTTCGAGCACCGCGATATCCCTGACCTCGACCTTGAAATCCGGGAAGCTGGCGAGCAGGTCGACCAGCTCGATCTGGTAGGGATCGATGCCCTGGACACGGCGCAGGCGAGTCGTCTGGCAGACGATCTGCCGGTCGAAATAGGCAGGCACGCGGTTGAAGAGCCGCTGGTTCCAGACCTCGTCGAAGATGGCCTGCACCACGGCGCATTCCGCCAGAAACCGGTCCGGCCGCTTGCCCGACACTCCCTCCAGCGCGGCATTGGCGATTGTGCCGGCGAACGCGCCCTGGTCGCTCGCGAGCGCCATGGCCTTGCCCAGCACGGGGCTCGATTCCGCCAGCTCCGCCGCGACCTTGTAGGGGTCCAGCCCCAGGCGCTCGAGCACGGCCCATTCGTCCCTGACGAGCCATTCCTCGTTGACCTTGTTGTCGGTCACCAGGCAGTGCGCGACGGTGCGCGACACCCAGTGCTTTCCGGTCGGCGCGCCATAGGTCCAGTAGCCCGTATGGGTGCCTGACTTGAACACACGGTGGGAGCTGATGAACGCGTTCGGGCCACGGCTTTCCCAGATGACGTCCTCGCCATATCCGCCGCCCCCATTGGGAAAGGCGGAGAATTTCTGAAGCGAGTTGTTGACGACGAAATCCCAGTCATAGGTCTCGCCATAGGCCGTGTGGACCTTCACCTGCTTGTCGTAGTGCTCGGTGAGGCGGCCCAGGCCGCGATCGATCCAGATCGCGTCGGTCCAACTCAGGATGTAGTCGCGCGGATCGCGATAGGGCTCGTAGGCCGAGGGATCGAGATCGGTGAGCTGGCTTCCATATGGCATCGGAGGCGCCTCGATGGGGGGGACACCCGATCCGTCCATTTGCGCGCGTCGATTGCAAGCGGTTTTACGGGGAAGGGCGTCAGCAGAACCTGATCCGCGCGCTGACCGCCTCGTACGAGCCACGCTCGATGCTTCGGGCCGCCAGCGATCTTGGCCGCCACGTGCGTCCATCGTCCGACGTCCCGCTGCGCCATGGCGGCGAGATCAGTGGCGTTGCTCTGGCGATAATAGACCGCGGGCCTCGAATTCGGGCTTCTCTCCAGCGAGGGCACGGGAAGAAACCGATGATACCGGCCTGGCAGCCGGATCGGTCAAGCAGGGGCACGACGATATCGGTTGATCCTGTCCCGGCCTGTATCATCATGTCGAGAGCTGAAGCGCTGGCATCAACCTTGCCTCGTGCGACTTGGGCGTCGCGCTTGACCCACTCCTGGGGGCGTGACAGTCTCAATTTATTGTATGCAATTAGACAGTCTACAGCTCGAAAATGTCACCAAATGGTTGGATGTACGCCCGAACGACTGACTTGAACCGGCAGAGGCCCGCATGCTGAGCGTACTCGCGGCACGGTTGGGGCAGGCCGTGCTGGTGATGCTGGCCGTGACGGCCGTCGCGTTCCTGATGTTCCGCTATGTCGGAGACCCTGTCTCGATCATGTCGCGCGAGGGCGCGACGCAGGAGGAAAAGCAAGAGCTGCGCCGCTCGCTTGGTCTCGATCGGCCCATCCTCGTGCAGTACGGCCAATTCCTCGGACGCATCGCCACCGGCAATCTCGGCACGAGCTACAGGAACCAGCGGCCTGTGGCGGAACTGCTCGCGGAGCGGCTGCCCGCCACCTTGGAACTCGTCCTGGTCGCGACCATCCTGTCGCTGGCGGTGGGCATTCCGGCAGGCGTTCTCTGCGCCCTCAAGCCGAACGGTCTGCTGTCCCGTCTCGTCCAGAGTTCTTCGCTCGTTGGCATATCCACGCCGACATTCGTGACGGGGATCGTGCTCATCCTGGTCTTCGCCGTCGGCTTCCGGGTGCTCCCGTCCTTCGGGCGTGGAGACGTTGTCCGGATAGGCTGGTGGACCACGGGTTTCCTCACGCCAACGGGCCTCAAATCGCTGATCCTGCCCGGGATCACGCTGGCGCTCTATCAGCTCACCCTCATCATGCGGCTCGTGCGGGCCGAGATGATCGACGTGTTGTCGTCGGACTATATCCGGTACGCCAGGGCGAGGGGCCTCCCTCCAGGTTACATCAACTTCAAGTTGGCGCTGCGTAACGCACTGATGCCTGTGATCACCGTGACAGGCCTGCAGATCGGATCGCTCATCGCCTTCGCGATTGTCACAGAGACCGTGTTCCAGTGGCCGGGAATGGGGCTGCTCTTCATCCAGGCGGTGAACTTCGTCGATATCCCCGTGATGGCGGCCTACCTGCTTTTCGTCGGGTTCTTGTTCGTGCTGATCAACATGATCGTCGACATCCTCTATGTCGTCGTCGACCCCCGTCTCCGGGTGAAGGCGTCATGAGCGCAGTGATTGCTCCGAGACGATCCCGTCGTTTGCTTGTGCCGGCTTCGGTGCTCATCGCAGCGATCGTGGCTGTCGTGCTGGTCGGGGTAGCACTGCTGGCGCCCTGGATATCGCCGACCGATCCGACCGACCTCAGCCTGTACAATCTGCTCGATGCGGAACTGCCACCCTTCTTCATGGCTGAAGGCGACCCGCGATTCATCCTTGGCACCGACAATCAGGGGCGCGATCTCCTGTCCGCGATCCTCTACGGCGCGCGGGTCTCGATCGCCATCGGAGGCGGGGCGGTGCTGGTCGCCGCGTCGGTCGGCGTCCTGCTCGGCCTCATCGCCGGCTATTACGGAGGGTGGATCGATGCGCTTATCATGCGCGTCGGCGATGTCATCCTCAGCCTGCCGACCATTCTGCTCGCTCTGCTGGTCAGCGGCATCGCCCGCGCCGTATTCCCCGACGCCGGCACGGCGACCTGGGCGCCGGTCATTCTCATCGGGGCGATCTCGATCCACGAATGGGTTCAGTATGCGCGGACCGTCCGCGCCGCCACGATGGTCGAGTTGTCGAAGGAGTATGTGAAAGCCGCCAAGGTCATCGGGCTGCCATCGCGACGGATCATGACGCGGCACATCCTCCCCAACGTCATGAGCTCCGTCCTCGTTATCGCTACGATCAACCTGGCAGCCGCGGTGCTGACCGAGGCGACCCTGTCGTTCCTCGGCGTCGGCATGCCGCCCACCTATCCTTCGCTCGGAACGCTCATCCGCATTGGAAACGAGTTCGTGTTCTCCGGCATCTGGTGGATCGCGCTTTTCCCCGCGATCACCCTCGTGATCCTCGTCCTGTCGGTGAACGTCGTCGGCGACTGGCTGCGCGACCGCTTCAACCCCAAGCTCCGGAGCCACTGAGATGGCCGGCGCCGAACCCGTTGCAGCCCTGGCCATCGAGGGCTTGCGCGTCGAATATCCCGTCGCCGACGGACCGGCGTTCATCGCCGTCGATGATGTCGGCCTCACGATCATGCCTGGCGAAATCCACGCGCTGGTCGGCGAATCCGGTGCGGGCAAGACCACGATCGGGACGGCGCTGATGGGCCTTTTGCAGGCGCCCGGGCGGATCTCGGCGGGATCGATCACGATAGCCGGCCGGCCGCTCGATACCCGCACGGGCCGCACGGCGGGCATCGTGCCGGGGCGCGATATCGGAGCGATCTTCCAGGATCCGATGACGAGCCTGAACCCGCTCTTCACTGTCGAGAGCCAGTTGGGCGAGACCATGCGCCATCACCTGGGGATCGGGCGGGACGAGGCGCGGCAGCGCGTCGCTCGATCTGCTGAGATCGGTCGGGATCCCCGAGCCCGAGCGCCGGCTCTCGTCCTATCCGCATCAGCTCTCCGGCGGCCAGCGCCAGCGCGTCGTCATCGCCGCGGCCCTGTCCTGCGGGCCGAAGCTGCTGGTGGCCGACGAGCCGACGACAGCGCTCGACGTATCCGTCCAGGCGCAGATCCTGAAGCTCATCCGCGACCTCGCGGACCAGCACAGCCTCGGCGTCCTGCTGATCACGCACAACATGGGCGTCGTCGCCGACATCGCCGACCGCGTCACCATCATGTATCGGGGACGGGTCGTTGAAACCGGACCAGTCGCGGAGGTGCTGGCCGCCCCTCGCCATGCCTATGCCCGCGCGCTGATCGGCGCGGTTCCCAGGCTGGACGTCCGCACCCGACCGCTTGCCGGTTCCGGGTGACGAACCCGAGCGCGGCCGCAAGCGCGCGCCAGAAGTTGCGCGATCGCGCGGCAGGGGAGGCTGCGCCGGCCGGATCGACGCCGATCCTCAGCATCGAGGGACTGCAGGTCGATTACGGAAATCGCGGCTGGCTGCCGGGCGTCGCGGCGAAGACCTTCAGGGCCGTGGACGGCGTCAGCCTCGACATCCGCGAGGGCGAGATCTTCGGTCTCGTCGGCGAGTCCGGCTGCGGCAAGACCACTGTGGCGAACGTCGTGGCGGGCCTGATCACGCCGACGCAGGGCGAGGTTCGCTTCCGGGGCCGAAGGTCTCGCTCCACGGCGCATCGCCCGGCGCGACGTGCGCTCCAGATGATTTTCCAGGACCCGTATTCGGCGCTTGAACCCGCGGCTTCGCATCGCTTCCGCCCTTGTGGAGCCGATCCTGTTCTACAGGCTTGCCAGCACGAAGGCCGAGGCGATCGAGGATGCGGCGCTGCTGCTGGAGGCAGTGGGGCTCGATCGCGGCACGGGCGCGCGCTACCCGCACGCCTTCTCCGGCGGCCAGCGCCAGCGCATCGCCATCGCCCGTGCGCTCGGCGCCGCGTCCGACGCTGCTCATCTGCGACGAGCCGACGTCGTCGCTCGACGTCTCGATCCAGGCGCAGATCCTCAACCTGCTCAAGGACCTGCGCGACGCCACCGGCCTCTCGATGCTGTTCATCAGCCACGACCTCGCCGTCATCCGGCAGATGTGCGATCGCGTGGCCGTCATGAAGGGCGGAAAGATCGTGGAGCTCGCCGACGCGGAGACGCTCTTCGCCGCGCCCATCGCATGACTATACTCGCGAGCTGCTCTCGCTCATCCCGACACTCGACACGATCGGCCGGATCGAGACCGGCTCCGCCGCTCGCCGCAGGAGATTCGTAATGGCCGACATCCTCATCAAGAACGGCATCGTGATCACGGTCGATCCGGAGCGCCGCGTCATCCATGACGGCGCGATCGCCATCGAGAAGGACCGGATCGTCGCCATCGGCCACACCGCCGATATCCTGGCAGCGCACAAGGCGCGCGACCATCATCGACGCCAAGGGCAATGGCCGTGATGCCGGGCCTGGTCGACGGCCACGCCCATGCCGGCCACGGCCTGATCAAGACGATGGGCGGCGGCCGCTCCGACCTCTGGTACGAGGCCTGCGAGCTCGCCTACACGGTGGGCTCCACCCCGGAATTCTGGCGTGCCGAAGCGCAGCTCGCGGCGCTGGAGCGGCTGCGCTTCGGCGTCACCACGGGCGTGTCGCTGCTGGGCGGCGGCGACACCGATCATGCGCACCGACGAACCCGTCTACGGCGACGCGCATTGCGAGGGCGTCGCTCGGCGGTGGGCACGCGCTCGGTGGTCGCCATCGGCCCCACGCGGCCGCCCCATCCGCGCACCTATGCCCGCTGGAACGGCGACGCGAAGCAGCGATTCCCCGTCGACTTCGACCAGCAGATCGCGACCTGCCACACGCTGGTCGACCGCTGGCACGGCAAGCATGGCAAGCGCGTCAACATCGCCATGCTCACGCCGACCCTGCGGGAGGAGCACCGAGACGAGCTGGGCGCGTCCGATGCTCGACGAGGCCATCGCGCCAGGCCGTCGAGGCGCGCCGGTTCAGCCGCGAGCGCGGCCTCGTCTTCACGCAGGACGGCCACACCAAGGGCAGCGTGACTTCGCCAACGACCTCGGCATTCTCGGGCCCGACGCGCTGCTGTCCCATTCCACGGGGCTGACGGACGGAGGAGATCCAGATCGTGCGCCGACACCGGCACCCGCATCGCCCACAATCCCAGCGCGATCGCATCCATGCTGGCGCGCTGCCCCGTGACCGAACTGCTGGAGGCGGGCGTCACCGTCTGCCTCGGCTCGGACGCCACCGCGCCCGACAGGTCCGGCGACATGTTCCGCCACATGCAGCAATGCATGCACTACCACCGCACGTTCTTCCACGATCCGACCTGGCTGCCGCCGGGCAAGGTGCTGGAAATGTGCACCATCGACGGCGCGAGGGCGCTCGGGCTGGAGAGCGAGATCGGTTCGCTGGAGGTCGGCAAGAAGGCCGACGTCGTCCTGCTCGACCTGCGCCGCCCGCACCTCCTCCCGCTCAACATGCCGGAGTTCCGGGCCGTCTATTTCGCCAACGGCAACGACGTCCACACCGTGATCGTCGACGGCAAGCATCGCTGCTGCGCGACCGCAAGGCGCTGACCGTCGACGAAGACGCCGTGCTCGACGCCGCCCACCGCGAGGCCGACCTCATCATCGATCGCCTCGGACTGCGCGATCTCCTGAAGACGCCGGATACGTTCTGGAAGCATGTCCGCGCCACCGACCAGACCCGTCACCACTGATCCAGTCACACAAGAAAAGGGGAGCATCAAATGTCATCAATGAAGGTATGGGCACTGGGGGCCGCACTCGCGGCGGCCTTGCCGCAACTCGCAACCGCGCAGACGCTGCGCTGGTCCTCGCAGGGCGACATCGCGACGATGGACCCGTATGCGCACACCGAGAGCTTCACGTCGAACGTCCAGCACCACGTCTACGATCCGCTGGTGCGGCGCAATCGCAAGCTCGAGATCGAGCCGGCGCTTGCGACGTCGTGGAAGATCGTCAGCCCGGACCGCTGGCGCTTCACGCTGCGGCCCGGCGTCGTGTTCCACAACGGCAATCCCTTCACAGCGGACGACGTCGTCGCCTCCGTGACGCGCCTGCTGGATCCCGGCGCGCGCGCTCGCGGCAATCTGTCGAACGTCGTGAAGGCCGAGAAGGTCGACGACCTCACCGTCGATTTCGTGCTCAAGGGGCCCTATCCGCTGCTGCTGAACGACCTCTCCGGCATCTTCATCATGGATCGGGAGTGGCTTGCCGCGAACGACGCGCTGAAGCCCGGCAACACCTCCACGGGCGTCACCACCTTCGCATCCACGAACGCGAATGGCACCGGGCCGTTCAAGCTGGAGAGCTACCAGCCCGATTCCAAGACGGTTCTCGTCGTGAACGAGAAGTGGTGGGACAAGGCCGAGCACAATCTGAAGCGGATTGAGTTCCGGCCCATCAAGTCCGATGCGACCCGCGTCGCGGCGCTGCTGTCGGGCGAACTCGACATGGTGGCTCCCGCGCCGCTGCAGGATCTCGCGCGCATCTCGTCGACCCCGGGCTACAAGGTCATCGAAGAGCCGTCGCTGCGGCTGATCTTCCTCGGCCTGAACTGGCGTCCCGAACTGCTCGCCGCGCCCGGGCAGAAGAACCCGCTGCTGGACGTCACGTGTCCGCCAGGCGCTCTGGCACGCCATCGATCTCGACACCATCCAGAAGCGCGTCATGCGCGGCAAGTCGCGCACCGTCGGCCTGCTCGTCGCGCCGCCGGTGCCCGGCTACTCCGCCGAACTCGACGCGCCGCTCGCCTTCGATCTCGACAAGGCGAAGAAGCTGCTCGCCGAAGCGGGTTATCCCAACGGCTTCAAGACGGGCCTCGCCTGCTCGAACGACCGCTACATCGCGGACGAGCAGACCTGCGTCGCCATCGCGGCCATGTGGACGCGCGCCGGCGTGCAGGTCGACCTGAAGACGGAAAGCCGCACGACCTACTTCCCGAAGGTCGACCGTGGCGAGACCGACATCTACATGCTCGGCTGGGCGACGCTTCCGCCGATGGACAGCTACAGCGTGCTGTCGGCCATCCTCGCCTCGCGCAAGGGCGCTTTCGGCGGCAACAACCCGAACGGGATGGTCAATGCGAAGCTCGACGAGCTGAATGAGAAGGCCGGCGTGGAACTCGACGAGGCCAAGCGGCGCGCCATGCTCACCGAAGCGCTGAAGATCGCGCGCGACGAGGCGCTGTTCATCCCGATCCACCAGCAGCCCGTCGCATGGGCGATGCGCGACGAATGTCGAGCTTCCGCAGTTCGCCGACGAATATGTCCGTCTCTGGTACGCAACCATCAAGTGACGAGATGAACGAACGCTCCGCCGTCCAGGCGGCGGAGCGTTGCTTTCCCGGCTACAGAGCCGCCTCGACCCTTTTGACCGAGGCGAAGAGATGTTCGAGTTCCGATAGCCCGAACGGCGTGACGCCGGCGATGGGCTCGCGCTGATACGGTTCAGGCAGGCCGAGCCGCCGCGCCATGAAGCGCTTCCCGTAGGCAAGCAGGGTCGGGATACCGCGCGTCATGAAGACGATCAGCGGCAGCACTTCCTTATGCAGGCGCTCGGCCTCGGCCAGCGCCTCGGGTGTGCCCTGCATGAAAAGCTCGAAGATCCGCACCTGCACCGCCACGCAATCGGGCGCGGGGATCAGGCCGCGACCGCCTGAGCGAAGCAGCGCCATGAATTCCAGGCCGCCATGCCCGCCGAAGACGTCCATCGCGCCATCCGTTCCCTCGATCACGCGGGCGATGTCGACCGAGAAGCCCTCGCCCTTCAGAAGCGTGATGTTGGCGTGGTTGCGATGCAGCGCGACGAGGTTCGCCGGGCTGAGCGATACGGTGAGGTTGACGGGATTGTTCTGCACCGCGACCGGCATGTCGAGTTTGTCGGCGACGGCGCCGAAGAAGCGGACGACCTCGGCCTCCCCACCTCCGCCCGCCGTGGGCGGCTGCAGGATCACCCAGTCGGCTCCGGCCTGCTTCGCCTCCCGCGCGAAAGCCACCTGGCCGGCAATTGTCGGCTCGCCGATGGTGACTGCGTAGGGCAAGCGCCGGGCGATGAGATCGCCGACCATCTCGACGAGTGCGAAGCGCTCGTTGACGTCCATCTTGTGCACTTCGGTGACGAGGCCGAGCACCATGATGCCGTGTGCGCCGGCGGCGATGCAGTGCTCGACCTGCGCCTGCATCGCGGCCCGGTCGAGCGCTCCATCATTGTCGAAAAGGCGTAGAGAACGGGGTAGATGCCCTGGTAGCGTTTCCGCGCCGCGGTCATTTCGCGCTCCCGCCGAGGATGTACTTGAACACGGCATCCTTCGGTTCGACGCCGAGCCCAGGCCCCGTCGGCACCGTGTAGAACCCGTCCTCGCAGGCCATGTCGCCGGTCGCGTATTCGCAGGTTCTTGTCGAAGATCGAGTGCTGGTACTCGTGATACGGCACCTTCTGCAGCGCGGCGGTCGCCTGCAGGCTCGCCGCCATGAAGATGCCGCAGCCGATGGAGGCGTGCGGGATCGTGTCGACATGGAAGGCATGCGCCATCACGCCGATCCGGTGGAACTCGGTGATGCCGGTGTGGCCCATCTCGGGCTGGATGATGCTCATGCGCGCGCGCCTCGAAGCGCGGCCGGTATTCGAACACCGTGCGCCACTCCTCGCCGAGCGCGAGCGGCCCGCCGATGGCGCGCGCCACCTGCGCCTGGCCCTCCATGTCCTCGGGCGCGCAGGGCGCCTCGGCGAAGTAGAGATTGTGCTCCTCCAGCCGGCGGATGACGCGGATCGCTTCGCCGGCGGTGAACTTCCAGTGCAGGTCGACGCAGAGGTCGACGTCCGGGCCGACCGCCTCGCGCAGCGCCGCCATCTCCTGCACGATGCCGTCGTCCGACATCGCGGCGGCGAACTTGATGGCCCTGAAGCCCTTGCCCACCCACTCCACCGCGAGGTCGCAGCGCTCCTGCAGGGTCGCCTTGGGCAGTCCCGAGACATAGGCGGGCAGGGTGTGGTGGCGGCGTCCGCCGAGCAGGGCGCCGACGGGCAGGTTCGCCGCCTTGCCGAACAGGTCCCAGATGCGCGATGTCGACGCCCGCGAGGCTGTCGACGTAGTAGCCGCCCAAGAAGCCGCGCACGCGCATCAGGTCGTAGAGGTCCTCGTGGATGACGGCGGCGTCGGCGGGATCGCGGCCGATCATGACCGGGCCCGAGCACCTCGTCGATGATCGCCTTCACCGCCTGCGGCGCGACGATGCCGTAGGTCTCGCCCCAGCCGACCAGCCCGCTTTCGGCAGTCACCTTCACCAGCACCGACATGTCGCTCGTCGGGTAGATGCGAGCGGTTGCCGTTGCGGACGACGTAGCCCTTCGCGTTGATGCTCTCGCCCTCGCGCAGCGGCCCGAGATAGGGCACGTCGCGGGGGATGGAGATGATGAAGGTCTCGACCTGGCGTCAGGCGGCATCAGGCGTCTCAGCCGCGTTCGCCATGCGGCGTCGATCATCGGCCGTCCAGGCGACGGCGCTCAGGTCAGGTGGACGATCGCGTTCGAACGCGCCGGCGGCGTCGGCGAGCAGCGCGCCGATCTCGCTCATGTCCTGCGCATCCAGCACCGGCCCGCCGGCGCGCGCATGCGTGTCGGCGAGCAGCCCGCGCGCGGCTCAGCACCTCCTTGGTGGCGCGCACGCGGAAGACCATCTGGAAGCACAGCAGCGGCAGCGTGACGTTGTAGAGGCGCCGCGCCGTCGCCACGTCGCCCGCCTTGAACGCCTTCCACATGCGCACGTGCACGTCGGCGATCTCGAGCGCAGGCATGGTGCCCGCCGCGCCGCGCGCCAGCTCGTCCATCATGAAGCGCGCACCCGCGCCGCCGAACACGGCGTCGATGTCGCCGCCGGCCGCATCCAGGATGCGCGTGACGTGCTGGCCGCAGGGCAGCGTCTCTTCCTTGACGTAGCGGACGCCGGGAACGGCCTCGGCGATCGCGGCGACCTGCGCGGGCGCAAGCCCCGCGCCCATCGGGGCCGGCGCGTTCTGCAGCATGATCGGCAGCCCGGCGCCTTCCGCCACCGGCTGAGTAGAACGCGATATGCTTCGTCGATGTCGCTGCCGCAGCGCGTTCGGCGCCATCACCATCGCCGCCGACGCGCCGGCGTCGCGTCCTTCACGCGCCCGTGCGGCCGCGCGGGCAGGGTCGGCATCGCTCGCGCCCACGATGAAGGGAACGCGGCCTGCCAGCCTCCGTCCGAGCGATGCGACGAGCGCGGCCCGCTCCTCGGGCGAGAGGGTCTCGACCTCGCTCGCCATGCCGGGAAACACGACCCCGTCGACGCCGCAGGACAAGGCCCAGTCGGCAAGGCGCAGGAAGGCGGGCTCGTCGACCGCGCCCGCCGCCGTGAACGGGGTCGGGAGAACGGGAAAGACCCCGGCAAGCTTAGTCATTTCACGGCTCCTGCTGTGACGCCGGCAACGAAGTGGCGCTGGAGAAAGGCGAAGGCGATGACGACGGGCAGCGAGGCGAGCAGCGATGCCGCCATGGCCGCGCCCCAGTCGCTATTCGTCTCGTTGAGGTAGGAGAGCAGCAGCCCCGGCCCGATGGTGCGCTTCTCCTCCGAGACGATGATCGTCATGGCGTAGAGCAGGTCGTTCCACGACCACATGAACGCGTAGAGGAACACCGTCACCAGCGCCGGCATCGAGATCGGCAGCACGATGGTGTGGAGGATCCGCAGGTCGCTCGCGCCGTCCGCCCGCGCCGGCGTCGATCAGCTCGTCCGGCACCTGGCTGAAGTAGGAGTAGAGCATGTAGATCGAGACCGGCAGCGAGAACACGATGTAGGACAGGATCAGTCCGACGCGCGTGTCGATGAGCCCGAAGGCCGACAGCATCGGATAGATGCTGATCAGCAGCAGCCCGAACGGAAACATCTGCGCCGAGAGGATGGTCAGCATCACGCCGCGCCGTCCGCGCATAGCGATACTTGGCGAAGCTGTAGGCCGCGTAGACGGCGAGCGTCGTGTTGAGCAACGCGCTCGTGCGTGGAAGCGATGAGGCTGTTCTTGAGCTGTTGGGGCAGATTGCCCTTCGTCACCGCCGTCACGAAGTGCTGAACCGAGAACTCATGCGGGAACGCCGTCGGGATGATCCGGTACAGTTCGCCATTGGGCTTCAGCGCCGAGATCACGAGCCAGTAGATCGGGAAGAACAGGAAGAACCCGATGATGAGCGTCGCGGCCAGGAAGATGCCGCGCGCCAGGGGATGTCGTAGGTCGAACATGGATCAGGTTCCCCGCAGAAGCTGGCGCAGGTAGAAATAGGCGGGCGGCAGGATGGTGCCGACCCAGAGCACGCCGATGGCCGAGGCGAGCCCGATGTCCCAGCTCTCGAAGGCCCGGCGATAGACCTCCACCGACAGCACCGTCGTCGCCCGCACGGGCCCGCCGCCGGTGAGCGCATAGATCGTGTCGAAGTGCTGGAGATTGCCGATCATGCCCAGCACGACGACCACGCTGAAGACGGGCCGCAGATGCGGCATCACATGGTCGCGGAACAGCACCCAATTGCCCGCGCCGTCGACGCGCGCGGCCTCGAGCTGCTCCTTGTCCATGGTCTGCAATCCCGCCAGGAAGAACGCCATGTAGAGCGGAACGGACAACCAGACCTTGGTGATGACGACAGCGCTCATCGCGCTTGCCGGCGTCGAGAGCCAGGCCTGCGGGAACTCGATCGACCCCGAACGACATCAGCACGGCGTTGATGACGCCGAAGCGGCTGTTGAAGATCCATCCCCAGACGAACGCGCAGACGGTGGAGGGCAGCACCCAGGGCAGCAGCGACAGCGCCCGCAGCGCGCCCCGGCCCGGGAATTCCTGGTGCATCACCAGCGCCCATCCGAGCCCCAGCGACCATCGTGCCCGCCGTCGCCGCGACGACATAGATCGCTGTCGTGACGAAGGAGCCGAGGATGGCCGGGTCGGCGAACACGGTCGAGAAGTTCGCCAGCCCGATGAAGAACGGCGTCGGCGTGTCGACGGTGTCCTTGTAGAGCGACAGCGTGAGCGCGCGCACGAAGGGCCAGAGGATCACCCCCGCGAAGGCGATGAGCGCAGGCAGGAGAAGCAGGCGGCCGAACTGCTGCTGCCCCGCCTTCAACCCGCGCCTGTCTGCATGGGGCGACACGCGCACCGGGGCGAGCGGTGCGTCGGCGGGGCCGTGGTGAAGGGCGGAAGCGTGCGACATGTCGGACTTCAGATCTCGATGGGGGAAGGCGCGATGCCGGGCGAGGCATCGTCATCCGGGCTTGATCCGGGATCTTCCGCCCTCGGGGGAGGGCTGGAAGATCCCGGCTCGTCGCTTCGATTTGGCCCGGCTGGCCGTTATGCGGTCCGAACCGGGCTGCGGCTCAGCCGCCCTTCTTCAGGTTCGCCATTGCGACTTCGAGTCGCTTCTGCATCGCCTCGACGGCGGCATCGGCGGTCTTCTGCCCGAGCATCGCGCCCTGAACTTCCTCGCCGATGATGTTCGTCAGCTCGGCCGCGTTGTTCCACACGCCGATCTCGTTGCGCAGCGGCACGCCGGCGGCGTCGCCCCAGGCGGCGAGGAAGGCGTCCTTCTTGGCGGCAGCCGATTCACGCGCGGACTTCGACACCGGCAGCGCGCTCTGGCCGAGCGTGAAGTCGGTCTGCACCGCGTCCGACATGATGTAGGCGAGCCACTTCGCCGCCGGGGCGTCCTTGCTCATCTTGCCGTCGGGCGCGAACGCGATCAGGACATGGCCCCACTCGATGGAGCGCGGCGTGTCGCCGGCCTTCGCCACGGGTGTCTTGACCGGCGTGATCGCGGCGTCCATCGCCTCGCCACGGCCCGAGAAGTTGCGGATGAAGCCCCGAGCCTGCGGCGCGTCGAAGTAGAACGCGCTCACGCCCTGCCCGAGAAGACGGCGCGAGTCCGGACGGTCGATTTCGGGAGCGGCGAGGCGATCCTTCACGAGCCCGGCCATGAAGGCCAGAGCCTGCTTGCCCGCGGGCGAGGCGCCCACCTTCACATTGCCCTCGCTGTCGATGATCTGGCCGCCATGGGCCCAGGTCCAGAGCATGTAGTCGAGGATGATGGAATTGTTGTTCTTGGTCGCCATCGCGTAGGGCACCGAGTTCGGCACCTTGTCGCGCACGGCCACCAGCGCCGCCTTGAACTCGTCGATGGTGACGGGCATCTTGTCGACGCCGGCCTTGGCGAGGACTTCCTTGTTGGCGATCATGCCGATGGAGCCGGTCATGAGCGGAATGCCGAGCTGCTTTCCGTTGACCTGGCCCATGGCCAATGCCGCCGGCGCGAGGATGGAGGCGAGCTGTTCCTTGCCGAACACGTCGTTGAAGTCGACGACGCCCTTGGTGGCGGCATAGTTGGGCAGCCAGCGCTCGGAGAGCTGGGCGACGTCGGGCGCGGTGTTGGAGCGCGACCCGCAGCAGGATGTTCTTCTGCATGTCGCCCCAGGCATAACCCTGCGGCTCGACGCTGAGCTTCGTCGCTGCCTGGAAGCCGTCCATCATCTTCTGCACGGATGCCTTGTTGGGCTCCTCCGCGAATGTGAACGACATGAACGTAAGGTCGGCCGCGCGGACCGCGATCGGCGCGAGCGTCGCGCCGGCAAGGGCGAGAGCCCCGAAGATGTGACGGATCGGTTTCATGATGCAGTGTCCTCCCTGAAGGTCGTCTATTGTTGCGTCGATGCGGGTCGAGACTATTTTGGAGACGCCGCACGTCTCCGGGCAGTGATGGCGAGGGTCACACGACACCCCCGTCCACGATGAAGGTCTGCGCCGTGCAAAGGCGCGAGTCGTCTGCCGCGAGCCAAAGCGCGAGGCGGGCGATGTCGGCGGGGGCCAGATGCTCCTTGAGGCATTGGCGCTCCAGATATTGTGCGAACTTCTCGGGTGCGGTCGCCTTGGCGCGGTTCACCTGGCGCGGCGTCAGCACCCAGCCGGGCGCGATGCAGTTGACGCGGATCGCCTTGCCGCCAAGCTCGCGCGCCAGCGATTTCGTGAGCCCGGCCACGGCCGATTTCGCGGTCGTGTAGACGATGACGCCGGCCGCGCCCATCATCCAGGAGATCGAGCCCAGATTGACGATCGATCCGCCGCCCGCTTCCGCCATCGGCCCGACGACGGCCTGCGAAACGAAGAACTGGTGCCGCAGATTGGTGGCGAAGCGTTCGTCCCAGTATTCGGGCGTGATGTCTTCCAGCCTGTGCCGGTCGTCATTGCCGGCATTGTTCACGAGCACGCGGAACGCGCCGGTCTCGCCGGCGAGTTCGGCCACCGCCGTCCGCGTCGCCTCGACGTCGCGAAGATCGCATGCGCGCCACACCGGCAGGTTGCCCGTGGCGCTCTCGCAATGCGCCGCGGTCTCCGCCGCTGCAACGGGGTCGAGCTCGAGAAACGCCACACGACTGCCTTGCGCGCAGAAATGCTCGACGATCCCGGCGCCGATGCCCGATCCGCCGCCGGTGACCAGCACCGGCTTGCCGTCGAGGCTCGGATAGCGCGCGTCGTTGCTCAAGGTCATGCCGCGCTCCTCAACACAGCTGCAGTATGCCGCAGGGCCGCGCCGTCGGTGTCGAACGCGTGAACGAGCTGCGGCTCGACGCGAAGGCCGATGGTCTCTCCGACCGTCACTGAGGTTTCGCCGCCCACGCGCGCCAGCAGAGGATCGGCAAGGCCCGGAATGTCTGCATACAGGAACGTATCGCTGCCGAGTTGCTCGCTCATCAGCACGCGGCCACGCAGCGCGCCCGGCGTATCGGGCGCAACGGGCGCCAGATGCTCCGGCCGGATGCCGACTTCGATCTCGCTTCCGCGCGGCGCGCGCGCCGCGACGTCGATGGAGACATCGCTGGGCAATGTAAGCCGCAGCATGTCGCCGGAGGCTCCCTGAACGCGGCCCGGCAGGAAGTTCATTTTCGGCGAACCGATGAAGCCCGCGACGAAGCGGTTGGCCGGGCTGCGGTAGAGTCGAAAGCGGGCTGCCCACCTGCTCGACGCGGCCGTCGTGCAGCACGACGATCTTGTCGGCCAGCGTCATGGCTTCCGTCTGGTCATGGGTCACGTAGATCGTCGTCGTGCCGAGCCGCGCCTTCAGGCGGGCGAGTTCGAAGCGCATCTCCACGCGCAGGGCCGCGTCGAGGTTCGAGAGCGGCTCGTCGAACAGGAAGATGCGCGGCTCGCGCACGATCGCGCGGCCGATGGCGACGCGCTGGCGCTGGCCGCCGGAGAGCTGGCGGGGCCTGCGGTCCAGCAGATGGTCGATGCGAAGCGTCGCCGCCGCCTTCTTGACGCGCGCCTCGATCTCCGCCTTCGGCTGGCCCGCGAGACGCAGCGCGTAGCCCATGTTGGAGGCCACGCTCATATGCGGATAGAGCGCGTAGCTCTGGAACACCATGGCGATGCCGCGCTTGGCGGGCTGGACGTCGTTCACGACCTCGCCGTCGATGGCGACCGTGCCGCTCGTCACATCGTCGATGCCGCAGATCAGCCGCAGCAGCGTGGACTTGCCGCAGCCGGAGGGTCCGACGAAGACGCAGAACTCGCCTTCGGATACGCCGAGATCGACGCCGTGCAGTACCTTCGTCGGGCCGAAGGATCTTCGATACCTGGTTGAGGTCGAGACGCGCCATTTCGAATTCCTGCTCAGCCCGCGAAGGCGGGTTCGGGGAGGCCGCGCACACCCGTTTCGATGGCGAAGACGCTTCCGGACAAAGGCGATTCAGCGAGCTGCGCGGCCGAGAGGCGGATTCGCGCGCTGGTGACGAAGAGGGTGCCAAGATCGGGACCGCCGAACATGCAGCTCGTCGGGCGCGGAACGGGCAGGGTGATCACGCGGTCCACGCGCCCTTGCGGGTCGTAGCGTGTCACGCACCATCCGTCCCAGTGGGCGCTCCAGACGAAACCTTCCGCATCGACCGTCATTCCGTCAGGCGTGCCGGATCCCTCGGGCACTTCCGCGAAAATGCGCTTGTTCTCGATGCGGCCGCTGTCGGCGTCGAAGTCGTAGACGTAGATGTGCCGGCGGCCGCTGTCGGTGAAGTAGAAGCGCTTGTCGTCGGGGCTCCAGCCAAGACCGTTGGACACGTGGACGCCGGTCTCCATCACCTTCACGCGTCCGTCGGGATCGAGCCGGTACAGCGTGCCGGCGGAGGGCGTCGCGTCGAGCGCCAAGGTGCCGGCCCAGAACCGTCCGCGGCGGTCGCATTTGCCGTCATTGAAGCGGTTGCCGGGCCTGTCGGCCTCCGGCGCGGCGATCAGCGAGACCTCGCCCGTCGCAAGGTCGACGCTCTTGAACCCGCCCTGCATGGCGGCGACGAAGCCGCCCCTGCGGCGTGGAACGATCGCGCCGACCAACTCGGGCATGCGCACGGTCTCGGTCGTCCCCGTAGTGGGGTCGCTGACATGAATGGCGGGTGCGAGGATATCGACCCAGTACAGCTTCTGCTCGCTTGCCGACCAGGTCGGCCCCTCGCCCAGGAACGCCGAAAAGGGGATCGCGGCCCGCACATCGGCGCGGACTTCGCCGAGCGGCTTCGCTCCGATGGTAATCGACATCAGCGATTGTCCCGCATTGCCTGATACACGTCGTGCGGCCTCCATCACCTCGCGCCCCAGCGCATGCAGCTTGTCGACATTGAGACGAAACGAAGGACCCAGCACGCAGATCGCGCCGAGCGGCCGCGAGCCGATGATCCAGGATCGCGGCTGCGACCGAGTGAAGCCCCGGCGTCTGCTCCTCGGCGGAGACGGCGTAGCCGCGCGCCACGGTCAGATCGAGCTCGCGTTCCAGTTCGGCGGGGTCGGTGATCGTGTTGGGCGTGAAGCGCTTGAGCTCCAGCGTCGAGAGCAGGCGGTGCCGCATGGCGGGCTCGAGATGGGCGAGGATCGCCTTGCCTGCCGACGTCGCGTAGGCCGCCGCGCGCCCGCCCACGCCATTGGCCGAGGCGGATCGCCTGCATAGCCTCGCGCTGGTCGATGTAGAGAATTTCGGTGCCCTGCAGGACGGCGAGCCGGACCGCTTCGCCCGTGACGTCGCGCAGGCGCTCGAGTTCCGGTTCAGCCGCGCCGCGCAGGTCGAATTCGTTCCAGACGCGATGCGCCATCTCGAACAGGCGCACGCCCAGGCGATAGGTCTGCGTCACGGTTGTCGAGCTGCAGGAAACGCGCTTCGACGAGCGCCGCGAGCATGCGGTGAACGGTGCCCTTGGCGAGACCGGCGGCCTCGGCGATTTCCGAGAAGCGGAGGGGGCGCTTCGAGTCAGCCACGATGTCGAGCAGCGCCAGTCCGCGCGTCAAAGCCTGGACGCCCTGGACGGCAGGATTGACGCGACCCGCGTCCTCCTCGTCGGAAGGCTCCACTGCCTGAACGATGCGTCCGCGGACCATTCGAACTCCCTGTCGTTTCCTTGCCGGCGTGACGAACGCCGGAGCCGGAGTTCACTTGACCCCGCTGTCCTATTCCATATTATGGATATCAGTTTCAAGTCAAGCGGATCGAATCCGCTCCGGAGAAAACGCCGTCATGATCGTTAAAGAGGCACGGGCCTGGCTCGTTTGCATGCCCTTCGCGGAAGACATCCTGTGGGGATCGGGGCGTCGCACCGGCGCCACCCGGCTCATCGTGCGCCTGACCTGCGAAGACGGAACGCAGGGCTGGGGCGAGACGATCTCGCTCATCGACACGGTGCCCGCCGTGCTGCGCAACTGCGTCCTGCCCCTCGCAATCGGCTACTCGGTGGCGGAGGCCGAGCGCTTTCACCGCAACGTGCTCGGCGCGGGCTACTACCACCACAAGCGGGCCGCAGTGATGGCGATATGCGCCGTCGAGATGGCCATGTGGGATGCGCTCGGCAAGATCGCCGGACAGCCGCTGCATGCGCTCTGGGGCGGCCAGTACCGCGATCGGGTCGAAGCGTCCGCCTACGTGTTCGTCAAGGAGCCGGAGGCGCATGAAGCGGACGATCGGCGGATTCCTGGACAAGGGTTTCAACACCTTCAAGGTCAAGATCGGCGTCGATCCGGCCAGCGATCTCACCATCGTCGAGAACGCGCGGCGGCAGATCGGCGACCTTCCGCTCCGCGCCGACGTCAACGGCGCATGGACGCCCGGAACCGCGCGCCGGCAGCTTGCGAAGCTCGCCGCCTACGACCTTGCCTATATCGAGCAGCCGCTCGAGCTGGACGACCTCCAGGGCCATGTCGAGCTGCGCCGCTGCCAGACCGTTCCCGTCGCGCTGGACGAGAGCGCCTATACCCTCGCCGATGTCGGCAACATCGTCCGCGCCTCTGCCGCAGACGTCGTACTGCTCGATCCCCACGAGGCAGGCGGCCTGTGGCAGACGGTGAAAGCAGCCGCCATCTGCGAGGCCGTGGGCATTCCCGTGACGCTTCACAGCGGCGGCGAACTGGCGCTGTCGCAGGCGGCCTATGTCCACCTCGCCGCGTCCATCCCGAACATGAACCTCGCCATCGACACCGAGCGCGATTACCTCTCCGGCGACATCGCCCCCGACACCCCTGCGCTGCGGGAGGGACGCTTCGACGTGCCGCAGGGGCCGGGGCTCGGCGTCACCGTCGATGTCGAGGCCGTCGAGCGCTACGCGGTCGAGCGCATCGAGGGCGCATATCTCGATCCCGGGCGGCCGAAATGGTTTCCGGAGAAGCCGTCCTACTAGCGGGCGTCCGCCGGGAAACGGCTAAGCTGCGCCGGGGCTGCGTCCCGGCCGCATCTTTGCGGTCGCCGCACTTCCATCGCGCGGGCGCGCCGCGTCCTCGATCAGGGCCGCGATCTCCTCGATGAAGGTCGTGTCGTCCCCCGCCATGCCGTCCATGGCCGCCATGCGCGCGATCGCCGTCGCGGCGACCTTTTCCTCGACGGTGCCCTCGGCGAAGGCGTAGTAGATCACGGCCCGCTGCCCGTCGCGGTGGCAGCGGCCCTCGATCTGCTGGAGCTGGATGGCGCTGTGGCGCATGTCGTGGACGACGAGCGACCGTTCGCGCCCGCCGCCCTCCATCTCGCCGCGGTGAAGCGAGATCGATTCCGTGACGGTGAAGATCACCACGTCGAGCTGGCCTGTCTGGAACGCGATGCGGGTCGCCTCGTTCGCATCCCCCGTCATCTGGCCGTTGATCTCGCCGACGGCCCAGCCGAGGCCGCGAAGCTTCTCGGCCAGCATCGCGCTCGTCTCCAGGAACGCGACCGAGATCGCCACCTGCTGGCCGTTGTCGAGCAGGTCTCCCGCGAAATCGGCGGTGCCGCCGATGCGCAGCAGGCTCGCCTTCTGCCGGAAGCGCAGGTCCGCGGCCCAGCCGGTCGGCCGCCGCGTGCTGCCGCCGGCGAGGCCCAGCTCGCGGCGAAACTCGCGCCACGTGGCCTCGTAGAGCCGCGCGCCCTCCCGGTCGAGCGCGATGGGGGCGAGTTCGCGCTGCACCTCTGGCCAGCCCGCGATGTCCTCCGGACGGCGGCGCAGGCCGATCGCCCTAGGGCCCTTGTAGAGCAGCGCGGACATCACCGCGCGGTCGTCCTCGTTGGGCTCCCAGCTCCAGTTCTTCCAGCGGCCCTTGGCGCGGCCGATGCGCAGGCTTTTCATCAGCGCCCTGAAGTCGTCGAGTTCGCCGCTCAGCCCGCCCGTCGCGAGCGCAAGCAGCCGGCCCAGATAAGACAGCTCGTGCGGGGATTGCCCCGCCGTCGCACTCATGTAGATCGTGAAATTCGCGGCGGCCGCCATCTGGCGGCAGACCTGCCCCTGCTGCGAGTTCGGATTGCGGATGCGGTGCGCCTCGTCGATCACCACGATGGGCCAGACGCGCTTGGGCCGGCCGTGCTTGGCGAGTTCGTTGTTCTTCGCGCGGACCGAGCGCTTGTTGCTGGCCGGCGGCGGCGCGAGCAGCGACTTCGTCTTCTCGAAGTTGATCAGCGTCACGCGCTTGGCCGCCGTTCCCGAGCGCGCAATCGTGCGCCGCCACTGCGGAACCGCGCCCTTGGGGCAGATCACCAGCACGTCCTGCTCGGGCATTTGCGCGATGGCCAGCCAGGCGGAGAGCGTCTTGCCGAGCCCCGTGAGATCGCCGAGCAGAAAGCCCGGGCGGCCTGCCTCCCGCGCGGCGAGGATCGCATTGCATGCGGTAATCTGATGAGGCCTCGCGACGAACAGCGGGCCGTCGGCAGCGCCGGCGCCCGAAGCTTCGAAGAGGCTCGCCTGGGCGCTCACCTTGCGCCAGGCCCGCTTGTCGCCAGCCGCCTGGCCCACTTCGATAGTACCGGGCGGACAGGCAGGAAGGCGCGATAGAGAAGCTCCAGCAGCGGCGTGACGCCCGGAAACCGGGCCAACCGGGCGGCCCAGCGCCAATTGTCGAGCCGGTTCCAGACCAGCGCGAACCCCGCCGCGCCGGATACGAGCCGCCCATCCGCGTCGCGCACGTGAAACCGCGCCATCGCCGCCTCGCGCGACAGGCCGGGGCCGGGGTCGGCAGCCTCATGGCCCACGTCGACCCACGCGATGGCTTCCGCTCCGGCCTGCTTGCGGTAATGGGCGATCTCGATGCTGCACAAGGCGCACGAGCCGTCATAGTAGACGGTCGGACCCGCCGGCCCGGCGGCAGGCATCGTGCAGGCAGGCCCCCCGGCGTCTGCTTTCATCATGACGCCAGCAGCCCCCGCCCTTGCCTGTCTTCCACGATGCGGCCGGCCAATTGATGTCCGCTGTCGAATGCGGCCTCGACCCTGCCGCCGATGCACCAGTCCCCGCAAGCGCCGAAGCCTGCACCGGCGTTCCAGAGATAGGGTGCGCCGGCCGGCGTTTCGACCAGCGCGTAGCGCCAGCGATGGGCGGTGGCATAGATGGCCTCGAAGGAGCCTGCGTGCGAACGAAGACTTTGCAGCAGCAGGTCGCGCACCTCCTCGGCCGGTCGCTCCAGATTGTCCCTCGACCATGCAGGCGTCGCGTGCGCCACGATTGTTTCAGGCAATGCCGCGCGGCCCGGCTTGCTGCCGTTCCTGGCGATCCAGCCGAGCGGCCCATCCACCGGCGACATTGTATCGCGCAGTCCTGCCACCGGCCCTCCGGCGGCGACCATCAGCGCCCAACATGGGGCGTAGACGGCCCGTTCGGTCCCGGGAAGATCCACCCCGCTTGCTGCGATCAGCGGTTTTGCCTGGGCGGACGGCACGGCCAGCACGATCATGTCGAAGGCATGGATCGCGGCGGCTCCCAGCGCGCCGTTCTCGTCATGAATGCGCCAGCGTCCATCGACGCTCGACCGCGCGATCCGGCTCACCGTGGCTCCGGTCACGATGATCAGGCCCGCCGCCAGCGCCCGTGCCGGCGCGGTCATGCCCGGCATCCCGACGTAGCGCGGATCGGTGCGCTCCTCGGCGGCGCCGCTTGCCTTGGTTGTCCATTGCGCGATCACGCCGGCATCGAGCCATCGGGCGGCATAGGCCGAGAAGTCCCCGCCCCGGGCAGTGAAGAACTGCGCGCCATGATCGAAGGCCATCGCATCGATGCGCCGTGTCGCCATTCGCCCGCCGACGCCGCGGCTTTTCTCGAACAGGACGACCTGCATGCCGGCATCATGGAGACGGCGCGCGGCGGCGAGGCCGGAGATGCCCGCTCCGATGACGGCGATTGTGGGAATGATCGGCATGCGTTGCTCCGGTCTCGCATTCGCGCGAGGTCTAGCAGATACGGCGCTCCGCGCGGGCCGGACTTGTCATGCCTGCCATGCTCGCGCCAGCCATGTTCTCGCACGCCAAGCCCTACGCGATCGAAGCGAGGAAGGCCAACAGCAGAACGCCGCCAAGGCCGGTGAGCAGGACGTTCCTGCGCGTCTTGGACTCGCCGATGGGAAGGATGGCGTAGAGGAGGCACACGACCATTCCGATTGGCGCGGTAATGATGGGGAGCTGGCCGATCTGCCCCATCGTCAGCACGTAGGCGGCAATGACCCCGAGCCCGAAGCCGCATGGCACGGCCGCCAGGATTGCGACGAACACGTTCATCACGGTGGAATCTCCAGGCAGGTGTCTGCCGCAGCCAATCTGCTTCAGGACAATTTAAGGTAGCGTTCGCGCTGGCTAAAACCATCGGTGCATCGGGGTGGCGACATAAGCCTCCCGAAGGAGTATGCTCCGGCGCTCAGCCAGTGACGCCCCTGGCCCGAAAATCCTCCTTCAGAGGAGGAAAGAGACCGGAGGTTGCCGCGAAGTTTGGTCCTGTTCCCGGGAGGAACGATCCATGGCGGACATTCAGACAGCAGGCGTTGATCGAACAGCAGGGATTGATCGTAGCGGTTTCACCGCGCCAACCATCAGGCGCATTACCGTCGCCGACCTGAAAACCGCCATGAAGCGCGGTTTTGACGATTTCTGGTCCATGCCGACGTTCATCATCTTCGGCGGACTGCTTTACCCCATCGTCGGCCTCCTGCTCGGACGCATCGCACTGGGTTCGGAATTCGTGCACCTGCTATTCCCGCTGATCTCTGGCTTCGCGCTCATCGGGCCGATCGCCGGGATCTGGCTCTATGAACTGAGCCGCCGGCGCGAACTCGGAATGAACACGTCGCTTGGCGGAGCGCTGTCCGTTCTTGTCAGTCCGGCGTTCGGCGGTATCCTCGCGATGGGTGGGCTGCTCACCTTCCTCTTCGTAAGCTGGCTGATGATCGCAGAAGGCCTTTATGAATGGTTGTTCGGCGATGTGCTCAGGCTCTCGCTTTCCCATTTTCTCACGCAGGTCCTGACCACACCGCAAGGTTGGCTCCTGGCAGTGCTGGGCAACCTCATCGGCTTCGGCTTCGCAGCATTTGCGTTCGCGATCAGCGTCGTGTCGTTCCCGATGATCGTGGATCGCCATGTCGGCGCGGCGGAAGCCATGCACACCTCGATCCGCGCATGCCTGGCAAACCCCGTGACCATGGCCATCTGGGCCCTGACCATCGCGGTGCTGCTTTTCATCGGTTCGCTGCCATTCTTCTTCGGGCTTGCGATCGTGGTGCCGGTACTCGCTCACGCATCCTGGCACCTCTACCGCCGCGTCGTGGAACCGTAGAGCATCATCCCGCCAAGGGGATGCCGGTTTGGCGTAAAAAGACGATGCGGACTTAAGACCCTGGAGCGGACGGCCTGATGCGATCAGGCCGGTTTCCGTTCCACGCTGCGTGCCGGCTCTCGCCGGAAGCCGGCCCGGCGACCGGGGGAGCTCCGGATCACCCTTGCGAAGTCATGAAGCGGGCGTCGGCGGCCCAGGCCGGCGCAACGCTCGCGCGGCATTTTTTCGGCGAATTTGACGCAACCTGGAGCAGCAAATGCCCAGCTTCAGTTTAGACGCGTATTTATTCGCTGCATGTCTTTTAGGTAATCACTTGTTGGTCGCAACAAGTAAACGCGCATTTAGAGTTTATTCCAATGCAAATTGATCATCGATCGCCCGACACCGTCGGCGCCAAGGCGCTGGCGGATGCACGCAAGACGTTTGGCATCGGGTTCGGCTATGCTGGGTTGCTCAGCCTGTTCATCGGCCTCCTGTCATTGACGGTCCCGCTGTTCACGATGCAGCTCTACGATCGCGTGATGGCCAGCCAGAGCGTGGATACGCTGACCATGCTGGCGTTGCTCGCGGTGATCGGCTTGCTGCTCTACGGCGCGCTGGATTTTATCCGCGCACTGACGTTCCAGCACATCGCAAGCATGATGCTCCGGGGCCTCAATCCCGTTGCGCTCCGTGCTGCCGTTGCAAGCTCCGCCACCCACGGCGCGGCGCACGCATCCCAGGCCTTGCGTGACCTGCACGAAATCAGGTTGTTCCTGACGGGCGGAGCCATTGCCACTCCGCTCGATGCCGCATGGACCCCAATGTATTTCATCGTGCTGTTCGCGCTGCACCCGACGTACGGCCTGATCGGCGTTCTGTCCGTTGCCCTCATGATCGCGACTGGCCTTGCATCCGATGTCCTGACGCGGCGCGCGCTGCAGCGGGCAAGCGGCGCCTCTCTTGAAACGGTCGCCGAGGTGGCGGGCAGCCTGCGGCATGCCGAGGCGATCGAATCGATGGGAATGCTGCCCGCTCTGGCGCGGCGCTGGACCCGGAAGCAGGACATGTCGCTCGACCTCTTCGACGCCGCGACTTTGCGCGGCCGCGCCATGGCGAGCTTCACGCGGGTCGCGCGGCAGGGGATGCAGGTCGCCACTCTCTCGGCCGGCGTTCTGCTGGTCATCCAGCACGACGTTTCGCCTGGAACTCTTCTCGCCGCGTCCATCATCATGGGCAGGCTTCTTTCTCCGTTCGAGGGCGTGGTCGACAATCTGCGCCAGTGGATCGGCGCGCAGATGGCGTGGCGTCGTGTCTCTGCGCTGGTCGAGCACGAAGCCCCGCAGCGGGATACCCAGCCAACCCCGGCTGGCCGGGGCGACTTGGTCGTGGACAGGCTGGTCTATGCGCCGCCGGGAGCAGAGGTTCCCGTCCTCAAGGGCGTATCCTTCCGGCTCTCGCCCGGCGAAGTGCTCGGTATCATCGGCGCATCGGCGGCAGGTAAGTCCACGCTGGCCCGCGCGCTGGTCGGGGTGCTCAAGCCGACCGCAGGCGGCGTCTATCTTGATGGCCAGGGCACATTCCTGTGGGAGCGCGAATCCTTCGGCAAGGCGGTCGGCTATCTGCCGCAGTCCATCTCGCTCCTTGACGGCAGCGTCCGCGACAACATCGCACGCATGGCCGAGGCGGATCCGGCCGCCATCATCGAAGCGGCGAGGCGCGCCGGCATCCACGACATGATCGGCCGGCTGCCGTTCGGCTACGAGACGCGCATCGGCGAGAGCAGCCCGCTGGTGTCGGGCGGCCAGCGCCAGCGCATCGCGCTCGCTCGCGCATTGTTCGGAAATCCCGCGCTGCTGGTGCTCGACGAGCCGAACGCGAGCCTCGATACGCAGGGCGAGCAGGCGCTGCTCTCGGCAATCGAGCAGGCGCGCGCGGAAGGTGCGATCGTCGTCATCGTCGCACACCGGCCGTCGGTGATGCAGGTTGCCGACAAGATGCTGGTGCTGGAGGAGGGACGCGTCGTCCATTTCGGTGAACGCACCCAGGTTATGGCCGCGCTGGAGGGAGGCGCGCGCGAACGGCGCGGCGCACCCGGTCTCTCCGTCGTCGCAAGCAGGGCAGTCTGAACATGACCACCCCATTTCTGCCCGCGGCTCTGAAATTGTTGAATCTCAAGAAGATCGCGGCCGGCACGCCGGGCCGGCGCGTGCCGAGCCTGAAGGCGCCCCTTGTGGCCGGGCTCGCGACCATCGGCATCGGTCTAGGATCGTTCACCGCATGGGCGTTCACCGCGCGTCTCGACAGCGCGGCCGTCGCGGCAGGCACCGTCATCGTCGACTCCAGGCGCAAGACCGTGAGCCACCTCGAGGGCGGCATCCTGCAGCGGCTGCTGGTCGAGGAGGGCGACGTCGTAAGCGCCGGGCAGTCCCTGCTGCGGCTCGACACGACCCGCGCGCGATCCGACATGGAGCAGTTGCGTGGCCGTCGTGCCGGCCTGCTCGCGCGACTTGCGCGCCTTCGGGCGGAGCAGGCGCGCGAGCCGGACTTGCAGTTGGGCCTGCAGCCGGACGCCGTATCGGACGACGATACGCCGGTGGCGGCGGATGCCGTGCGGGCCGAGCGCAATTTCATGCTCGCGCGGCGCGAGACCTATCAGCGCAAGCTCTCCATCCAGCTCAACCAGATCGAGCAGCAGGCGGCCGAGAGCGAGGCGGCCGCCGCACAGATTGTCGCGAATGCCCGTCAGCTCGAGCTGCTCCGCGCCGATCTTGCCTCCGTCTCCGGCCTGGTCGCCAAGGGCTTCGCGCGACGCACCCAGCTCACCGAAATGCTCACGCGCGAGAGCGAATTGATCGGGCGGGGAGCCGACCTCGTGGCCCGCAAGACCAGGGCCGAGCAGGCCAAGGCCGTGGCGCAGATCGAAATTCTCTCACTCGACACGGAACTGCAGCAGCAGGTCGCGGGCGACATCCAGACGACGCAGCTCGATCTTGCCGAAACCACCCAGCGCCTCGCCGCCGCGCGCGATGTGCTGAGGCGGCTGGAAGTCGTGTCGCCGCAAGCCGGCGTGGTCGCGAACATCCGGATGCGGACGCCGGGCAGCGCCCTCGCGCCCGGCCAGCCTCTGCTCGACATCGTCCCGGAACGCGAGCCGCTCGTGATCGAGGCGAAGGTCGGCGTTCACGACATCGATTCCGTCCACAACGGCGCTGCGGTGAAGGTGCGGCTGACCGCGTTCAACCACCGGACGCTTCCGCCACTGCCCGGACGCGTCACCTATGTGGCGGCGGACCAGCAGGTCGACGATCGCAACGGAATGGCGTTCTTCGTCGTCCGCGCGGAGCTGTCGCCCGTCGCGCTGTCTGAATACCCCACGCTGCGGCTCACCGCCGGCATGTCGGCGGACGTCCTCGTCATCCACGAGAAGCGCCGCGCCATCGATTATTTCCTCGCGCCCTTCACCGAGAGTTTCGACAAGGCGTTCCGCGAGCGCTGAGTTTAACGCACAAAGGCAATAGTCTTCGATACGTAATTAAAGCCAAAACGGCAGATCGAATCGATAGCAATATTTTGTACAAATCTCTAGAAAATACATTCTATTAAGTCTATGCTGCAATGCAAAAACGAAACACCAAATAAAGCTTGTATAACGCCAGCTTAGCAGTTGAATAGACGAGTTGAACCGGCAGGGCGCAGAAGCGAATAGCGAGCCAATACTGCCCTTAACAATCAGGAGATGATGATGGCTACCATGGAAGGCGGGCTCTTCGAGGGCACCAAATTCTCGGACGTAATCTTTGGCCTCGGGGGCAATAACTCGATGTTCGGCGGCCGTGGAGAGGACTACCTCTTCGGCAAAGACGGCAGCGACATGCTGGACGGCGGCAAGGGCGATGACTTCCTGTCCGGCGGCTATGGCGACGACGAGCTGCTCGGCGGCAAGGGCGACGACCTGCTCTTCGGCGGCATGGGCGAGGACTCGCTCTTCGGCGGCAAGGGCAGCGACTACCTCAGCGGCGGAGACTATAACGACCTGCTCTCCGGCGGCGACGGCAAGGACGTCCTCAACGGCGGCTATGGGGACGACGTCCTGGCCGGCGGCGCGGGCAGCGACATCCTCAACGGCGAGGTCGGCGACGACCTGCTGCTCGGGGGAAGCGGCAACGACATCCTGACCGGCGGCATCGGCAACGACGTCATGTTCGGCGGCTCGGGCAAGGACGTCTTCGTCCTCACCAGCAATAGCGGCCAGGACCTGATCATGGACTTCAAGGTGGGCCAGGACATCATCCAGCTCAGCAAGAACATCAACGGCTCGGGGATCAACAACCCCGGCGACCTCGCCACCCGCATCACCCAGGACGGCGCGAACACCGTGATCAACCTCGACGGCAACGCCACGCTGGTGCTGACCGACGTCGATGCGAACGCCGTGAAGTCCCATCTGTCGGACTATTTCACCGTCCACTGATCGCTTCGTCGATATCAGTGACGCCGCCGCGTCCGGCGGCGTCACCACTCTCCAGGATATCCCATGTTGAGCCAGGCCAACCAGCCTCGGCGTCCCTCGCGGCCGCGGAATACTCGAACTTTGCCCTTGCCCGCGGCGTCGTGCTGATCGTGCGCGATGTTCCCCAGCAGGTCCGCAACATTCCGCCCGCGCTCAACGACGTAGGCAAGCCGCTGCTGCCGGCCGCTTCGCTGAAGCTGCCGCTCGCGAACGGCGGAACCCGCATCGTCAGGGTCATCGGAAACACTCCGGTGACGCCATGGTGGCCCGCATCGCGGATGGCCCGCTCGCCCCGCCGATGGACGTGCGCATCCCCGCCGAGGAAGAGCTGGCAGGGCTCAATCCATCCCTCCTGCTGAACGGCGTGGAGCCTGACGGCCAGGCGTCATTCGTCTCGGCGCTTCTTGGGCCGTGGGCCGCGCTCTTCGATCTCGCGGACAGTCCCATCTTCGTGCGGCTCGCGCGTGAACTCCTCACCGGCGTGGCGCCCACGCCCCGCGCGGCAAACGTCGTGGCCTATGTCGTCGAGGATATCGTGCTGCTGGAGACGATGGTGCCGGCCGCCGTCCGCTTCGTCGATGCCGTCTATCACCTCTCCTCAAGCGGCCTGAACCGCGTCACCGTGCGGCCTCATCTGGCCGACCGTGCGGAAGGCAAGCAGCGCCGCCTGCATGCCGTGGTCGACAGCACGCCCACACCGGTCGAAGGGGATATCCTGGTCCTCTTTGGCCCGGGCGGGATGTCGGTGCGCAGTGTCGCCAATTCCCGGCGCGGCGCCCCCTCCTTCGTCCAGTGGCTCGGGACGAGCCCGGCGGCCTATCCGAGACTGCGCGAAAACCTGCTGCTCGAATTGTCGAAGCTGAACGATGCCGGCAGGGCCTATGCCCTCGAAGCGCAGCTCTCCAACCCGATTGCGCCGCTGCGGGTCGATGGCGGCGCGACCATGCCGTCCGCCGAGATCAACACCGCGCTCAGCGGACATGCCGGCGTCCTGGTCGCCGGCTGGACGCACGATCCGGCCGGGCTGATGAACACTATCGAGGTCGTGCAGCCAGACGGCTCCAGCGCGAACATCCTCTCCGCCGCGCGGTTCTTTCCGGGCGAGATCGAGCGAGGCGCGAACCGCGCGCGCGTCACCGGCTTCGTCACCATCGCACCGCATCCGGGCGGACGCGTGCCGCTGTTGCAGCCGCGCTTCCGGCTGAAGCTGAGGTCGGGCGCGCAGCATCCGCTGGTGCCGCCGCTGCAGACGTCCGATCCCGTCATCGCGCGCGCCGCCGCGCTGCGCGCCATTCCGCCCCAATACGCCGACGACCAGTGCGTCAGCCGCATCCTCGCGCCCATCCTCGCCGAGCTGCACGCGCAGGTGATGGCCGGCATCGGACGCCCCGAGATCATCGAATTCGGCCATCTGCCGTCGCGGCCCGCGGTGTCGGTCATCATCCCGCTCTACAAGACGCTCGACTATTTGCGCTTCCAGGTCACGGCCTTCGCGATGGATCGATGGATCCGCGAGAACGCCGAGATCATCTTCGTCCTCGACAGCCCCGAGCAGGCCAAGGACGTCGAGCATATCCTCGGCGGGCTCCATCTGCTGCATGCCCTGCCGATGCGCCTCGTCGTGACCGCGCGCAATGGCGGCTTTGCCCGTGCCAACAACACGGGTGCGGCTACTGCCCGCGCGCCTGTGCTGGCCATGGTGAACTCCGATGTCATTCCCCTTGCGAACGGCTGGCTGGACGGCCTGCTTGGGCGGCTCGAAAAGAACGACAAGCTCGGCGCGGTCGGTCCCAAGATGCTGTTCGAGGATGGCTCCATCCAGCACGCTGGAATGTTCTTCGCGCCCGACCATCGAGGACGCTGGCTCAACCATCACTTCAACAAGGGGATGCCGCGGAACTATGCGCCGGCCCGCATCAGCCGCGAGGTCCCTGGGATCACCGGCGCCTGCATGGTCATTCCCACGAAGCTGTTCAGCAAGGTCGGCTGCTTCACCGAAGACTACGTCATCGGCGATTACGAGGACAGCGACCTCTGCCTCAAGATCCGCGCCGAGGGCAGGAGCATCGGCTATGTCGCCGATGTCGAGCTCTACCATTTCGAGCGCAAGTCCATGACGCAGAGCGCGGACTACATGCGCGGCCTAGCCTGGCAATATAATTGCTGGCTGCACCAGCAACGCTGGTCGGACCAACTCGTCGCTCTGTCGCTGCAGGATTTCGCGTCCCTCGCGGACCCGCGCTCCATCCCGCACCCGCACCCGGCCATCCCTCTCCGCATCGGGGTCGCCGCATGACCGCACCCTGCACCGCCACCGTCCAGAAGCCGGAGAAAACAGCGTGACCGAGCGTATTCTCGTCGTTGCCCACAACCACCCGGACCTGCATCCCGGCGGGACCGAGATCTTCGCCCACGACCTCTTCCGCGCCTTCGGCCGCGTGAACGGCGTCTCCACGCTCTTTCTTGCCGGCACCAACCAGGTGCATCGCCCGGCTCGCCCCGGCACGGCCTTCCAGGCGGTCGGCAGGGGTGACAATGAAGTCGTGATGTGGTCCGGCCATTTCGAGACGTTCTACCTCAGCCAGGTGGATCTCTACGGCGTCGTCCCGGATCTCACGCGCCTGCTGGAAGAGTTCAGGCCGGATGTCGTTCACATCCACCACGTGCTTCTGCTCGGGGTCGAGTTCATCGCCCTCGTGCGCCGCGTGCTGCCGAACGCGCGTATCGTCATGACGCTGCACGACTACTATTCCATCTGCGCCCATAACGGGCTGATGCTGACGCCGCGCACGCACGATCTCTGCTACCAGGCCACGCCTGACCGGTGCCGGAACTGCTTCCCCGAAATCGCCGCCGAATCCTTCGTCATCCGCACGCGCTACCTGCAGACGCTCCTTGCCGGCGTGGACCTCTTCATCACGCCCAGCCAGTTCGCGGCCGATCGTTATGCGGCGTGGGGCCTTCCGCCCTCCAGGATCCAGGTCGTCGCCAACGGACGCCCGCGCACGACTTCCGCGCCGCATCGCATGTCGAAGGACGGACGCCGCGCCGTGCTCGGCTATTTCGGCAATCTGAGCCCGTGGAAGGGCACTCCGGTGCTTCTGCGCGCCATCCGGCAACTCGCAGCCACTGGCGTGGACGTGGAGCTTCGGCTTCATGGCGGCGCGCCGTTTCAGTCGGACGCCTTCGTCGCCGAGATCACGGCCTTGCTGGAGGAGCTCGGCGGCCGGGTCGTGGAACTCGGCGCCTACCGCGCCGAGGATCTTCCCAGCCTGATGGCGGCGGTGGATTGGGTGGTCGTCCCATCCATCTGGTGGGAGAACGCGCCCCTCGTGATCCAGGAGGCGTTCCTGCATCGCCGGCCGGTCATTGCCAGCGGTATAGGCGGCATGGCCGAGATGGTGCGCGATGGCGTGGACGGACTGCACGCGCCCGCCGACGATCCGGCCGGCCTCGCCGCCGTGCTCGCGCGCGCCGTCGGCGATCCGCAGCTCTGGCAGACCCTGGTGGACGGCATCTCGCCGCCGCCCAGCATTGACGCCGTCGCGTCCCGCCACCTCGCTCTCTTCGGCCAGCTCGAACTTGCGAGGGCCGCATGAGTTCGGAACAGGCAACCGAGCGCACCGTGCCTCCTTCCCGCGCGCAAGCCAAGCCGGTTGAAACCAAGCCGCTTGCAGGAAAGGCGGCTGAAGCCAAACCGGTCGAAGCCAAGCCGCTGGAAGCCGATATCCGCGGCTATCTCGACGGCATCGAAGGCCGCCGCCAGCACGGCTGGGCGTGGGACAGGAACCGCCCCGGCGAGCGGCTCGAAATCGTCATGCGCATCGACGGCTCCACGGTTGCTTCGCGCATCGCGGACCGGGCGCGCATCGACCTGCGCTCCAACGGCATCGGCGACGGCAGGCATGCTTTCGAGATCGATATCCCCGAGGGTATCGACGACGGCGTCCGGCCCACGATCGTGGCGCGCAGCCCGAGCACCGGCATCGAGATGGAGCTCGCCTTCTCGCATCCGTCCGACAGGCCCGCCGCCGAACCCCAGCTCACGGGTGTGATAGCGCAGCTTCATGAGCTGGCCGACGCGCAGCTTCAGTCCCAGGCGATCCAGCGCGCGGCTGTCGAAGCCCTGCGCCGGACCGTGCAGCAGGTCGAGACGGTTTGCTCGGCCGATGGCGCGCTCGGCTCTGTCGTCGCCATGGCGCGGGACGGGCAGGGCGACCTGGCCCAGCGCATGGCCGAAAGCGAGCGCTTCCTCGTCCGCATCGACGCGACTTTGGCCGGGCTCGATCAGCAGGTGAAGACGCTCTCGAACACGGCCGACCGGCCGATGCGACGAGCAGTCGTCCTCATCTGCGTCCTGAGCGGGCTGGCCGCCTTCTCGGGCCTTACCTTGATCGCGCTGGCCTTCCTTCACAGGTTGTCATGATGAACTCTCCGCAGATTCAAAAGTCCGCGTTCCAGGCCAGCCCGGACACTGTCGTTCGCGCCATGGTCGGCGATAGCGCCATGCTGCTGGCGGGCGTCTGCGAGGCGCTGCCCGGCCGCATCATGATCGCGGCGGAAGGGTCGGGGGAGCCGGAGCCCGGCAGCGTGCTGCTGACATGGGGCAGGCCGGATGTCCGAACCCGGCGCGGCCATGGGTTTCCTCGCTTTGCTTCCCGCCACGCGCACCCGCAATGGGCGGCCTCGCTCTGTCGTGCTCGCCGCCGGTCCGCGAAAGCTCCGCTTCGACGTCTCCGCGAGGCTGGTTCCGGCCGCCTCGCTGCTTCAGGCGGTCGCGGGCGAAGCGGGCCCCTCCTTCGCGGCTCTGCCTGACATGCTCGTCGAAACGTTCATGGCCAAGCCGGGACAGCCGAACCTTGGCGCACTGACCCTGGAAGTCCTTGCCGCCGCCGCGCAACCCGACGGCGTGATCGAGGTGATGGGCCAGCTCGATACGGGCGAGGTCTACGTCCAGGGTTGGTCGCGCTCGATGGGCGAGGCGTCCCAGGCCATGTTCGCGTGCGGCGGCCACCTCGTCCCCACGCAGCTCTGCTCTGCCACCATGCCGCGCGATGATCTCGGCGGATCGGCGCGGGGCTTCTGCGCGCTGTTCGACGCCGACGCCCTCCCGCACGACGCCATTCGCATGCTGATCTGGCGCGGCCCCGGCGGCTGGCTATCGCTCCCCCTCTACGACGGGATGCACCGGCTTTCGGCGCTTGAGGTTCCGCCGCACATTCGGAGCCTGCTCAAGGCCATCAAGGGCAGCGCGGAGGCGCTCGACCGGCTCGAAAAAGGCAGCCGCCGCTTCGACGGCCGGGACACGATCAACGCCCAGACCGATCCTGTGCGGCTTGGCATCGACATGACGCTCGAGGCTCCGGGCGCAGGGCTTTTCGTCACCGGCTGGCTGCTCGATCCCGCCCACGCCGTCGCGGCGGTAAAGCTGCGCTCGCCCGGGCACATGTCGGTTCTGTCGAGCGACTGGATCAAGACGAGCAGGCCGGACGTATCGCGCGCCTATGCCTCCGATCCCGCCCTCGAACTTCTTATCGATCCCGACCGGCACGATCACGGCTTCATCGCCTTCGTGCCGGACGCCAAGGCGCGCGACGGCGGCGCCTATCTCGAGATCGAGTTCGACAACGGCGCCAGCGCATTCCAACGCCTGCCCAAGGCCCGTCCCTTCGCGCGTCGCGAACTCGATCGCATCCTCGCCCATCTTGGCTCGGGAAGCGGCGCGGCGCTGGCCGTCGACCGTCTCCTCGGGCCGATGCTGAAGACCTACGAGCCCAATCCCATCGCCGTGACGCACATGGCGGACTACGGCTTCGACGCGAGCGCTCCGACCGCGCTGGTGCTCGCCGCCGGCCGCGATGCGGCGGACCTGTGCACCAGCCTCGCGTTGCTCGCGCTCGATCCTGAAGCGCGTGAGCTGCCGATACTCGTCTCCATCCCCACCGTCGCCTTCACCGACCTCGCCGGAGAAGTGGCGCGGCTCGCCATGTTCTACCGCCTCCGTGTGCGGCTGCTCGCCTCCGAAGGGGTGGCCGATGCGTGCGACGCCCTGCAGGCCGCGGCCGGTCACACCGACGCCGAAACGTTCATCGTTGTGGCCTCGGGCGTCTTCCCCGTCTCCCCGGGCTGGATCGGCAGGCTGGAACGCGCCTTCCGCACGCGCGGCGGACGCGCGCTCATCAGCCCTACCGTGCTGTTCGAAGACGAGTCCGTGCAGTTCGCGGGCCTCGTCATCGAGGATGACGGCCGCGAGCGCCGGATCGTCGAGCGCCATGCCGGTTTCCCCCGCGCCAGTGTCGCGGGCGCAGGGGGCGGGGACGTGCTTGCGGGCACCGTGGCCTGCTGCATCGTTCCGCGCCGCGCCATCGTCGAGCACGGCCTGCTCAACCGCGGCTATCTCGGGGCGACGCACAAGTTCCGGGACCTCTGCCTGCGCCTGCGCCTCGCCGGCACCCCCTCCGTCTGGCTGCCCGGCGTCGAGATGATCGCCGCCGACGATGCCGGCCAGGCGAGCGCGCTGCCCGACCGGCTCGACCGCCGCACGTTCGACGGCCGCTGGTCGCTCGCTCTGGCCAACCTCAATGCGTAATCCTCGCCCCCGGGAAACCTCCATGCCCCGCTCGACCCTGCGCGTCCTCGTCGTCTCCCACGCCCACCCGGCCCGCTCGCTCGGCGGCGCGGAGATCGCATCGTACAATCTGCACAAGGCGCTCGATGGCAAGGACGGCGTGACATCCAGCTACCTCGCCCGGTCAGGTCATCCGGCAAGGCGCCACGGCGCAACGGCGCTGATGAGCCTGCGCCAGGGCGAGCGCGAATTCATCTACCATTCCGACGACTACGATCACTTCCTGCTGTCCAACCGGAACACCGAGGACATCGAACGCGATCTCGTGAGACTTCTGCTGGATCTTCGACCCGACGTCGTGCACTTCCACCACGTTCTCGGGCTCGGACTCGAACTGCTCTATGCCGTGAAGCGGACCTTGCCGGATGCCGTTCTGGTGGTCACGTTCCACGAGTACCTGGCCATCTGCAACAACCACGGCCAGATGGTGAAGACCGGCGGCACCCGCCTCTGCGACCGCGCCACGCCGGCCGATTGCCACGCCTGCTTCCCGGCCATCCCGCCCTCGGCCTTCCTGCGCCGCGAGCGCTTCGTCCGGTCGATGCTCGAAGTAGCCGATCACTTTGTATCTCCTAGCAAACTCCTCGTCGACCGCTTCACGAAATGGGGCCTCGATCCCGATCGGTTCAGCGTCATAGAGAACGGTTTGAGCCTCGCCGATCCCGCCCCTCCGCGGCAATTGCCCCCCGGCGGCCGCCGCGCCCGCTTCGGCTATTTCGGCCAGCTCACGGCCTTCAAGGGCGCCGACGTGCTGCTCGACGCCGTCACCCGCGTGCCCGATTCCGTATGGGGCGAGGATGCCGCTTTGATGATCTTCGGCGGCAACCTCGAGTTCCAGCCCGAGCCCTTCCGCGAGAAAATCGCAGCGCTCGTCACCCGCGCCGGCCCCCGCGTGCGCATGTGCGGCGCGTATCAGAACGCGGAAATGCCAAGCCTTATCAATTCGGTAGACTGGATGATCATGCCTTCGATCTGGTGGGAGAATTCGCCGATCGTCATCCAGGAAGCATTCTTCCACGGCCGCCCGCTGATCTGCAGCAACATCGGCGGCATGGCCGAAAAGATCGCCGATGGCGTCAACGGCCTGCATTTCCGGGTCGGCAGCCCCGAGGATCTGGCCGACCGCATGGCGCAGGCCATGTCGACGCCCGGCCTGTGGGACCGCCTGCGCGACGGTCGCCCCGCCGTCCTCGACGCGTCCGGCTGCGCCACCGCGCATCTCGAACTCTACGACAGGCTCATCGCAGGCAAGAACAGCACCGGCCGCCGCGCCCGCGATATCCGAACAGCTTAAGCAAAGGGAGGACTACAAATGGCTCGCATCCTCGTCATCTATCCGTCCGGTGAAGTCTACGACCACGATTGCGTGAGGTGGTACAAAGCTTCGGACATTCAACGAAGCATCAACAATTACCATAATATTGGCGACGCGTTCGTCTATGATTCATCGCTCAAGTTGCTCAATTTCGAGAAGCTCGATGTCATGGAAATCAGCGATCCCAATTGCGATGTCGACCGCTTCAATCGGGAGTATGACTACGTTTTCCTGAGAGGCTCGAACTATATCCACGGCCAGATGAGATGGCTGAATACTTCGAGCATTCTCAAGAAGCTGAAAATCCCCGTTCATCGGTTTCGGAATCGGAGCCCAGGCGCCCGTAAAGGGGCCTCATCGAGCTCTCAGACGAAACCAAGCTCGTCCTTCACCAGATGGCCGACTCGACGACGTCGATCGGCGTCCGGGGCGCCTACACGGCGCAGGTGTTGTGGGACATCGGCATCCGCAACGTCCGCATCATCGCCTGCCCGACGACATTCCGCCGCAACGATCCGGACATGCGCATCACGCTTCCCCCGCTGGAGAGCGTGAAGAATATCGGCATCACGCTGCGCCGCGAAGTGTCGCCCACTTACGCGCAAGACATCGAGCAGTATCTCACCTTCCATCGCGACCTCGTGAAATCCCTGGCGGGACGGTTCTCGGCGACCCTCATGGCCCAGGGCGAGCCCGAGGAAAAGAAGATCGTGATGGGAACGCCCGAGCAGCGCGAAGAAGCAATGGCCCATCTGCGCGGCAAGAATTGGTGGGGCACCCACTACATGGACGACGAGATGGAACGCCTGCACCGCGAGCGGCTGTTCTACTCGGACGTCGTGTCCGACTACGAAGATCTCGTGCGCACGAAGGACCTCGTGCTCGGATACCGGCTGCACGGGAATCTCATGGCATTGTCGAATGGCGTGCCTTCGATCTACTTCACCTATGACAGCCGCACGACGGAGTTCGCGGAGACCTTGCAGATCCCGCATTTCGATGTGTTCTCGGGCAAGCAGTTCAATCTCGAGGACTACTGGGACCAGAGCCTGTTCGATAAATTCAACCGGGCCTATTTCCAGACCTATCGGGAGATGCGGACCTTCCTCGTGGAGAATGGAATCGACACGAAGATGAAGGACGTGTCGAAGCCGGGCCATGCTTCGACAACGGGCGCTGCCCCGCCTTCCCCGTCGGCGGAGCCCATGCTGAGAGTTGCTTGACCCGGTGGCCATGCAAGAGGCGGCGCGCATCCGTGCGCGCCGCGTCCATACGCCCGGTGGACAGCCTGCGCGCGGGTTGCGATGAGTGACAGCCTCGCTCCGACCTTCAGGAATCCGCATGCTGTCCAACACCGGCCTTCCCGTCACCGGCCTGCCCAATCTGGATCGTTATCTGGCTGACGGATATTCGCAGGTGCGCGGCATGTCCTCGCGCTTTTCCGCGACGATCGCCGGCCATCTCATGCTGCGGCAGACGCAGCTTGGTCTGGCCGGCAACATGGCGGAAATCGGCACCTTTCAGGGCCGGTTCTTCATCGCGCTCGCGATGGCGCTCGCGCCGGGCGAGAAGGCGCTGGGCATCGACCTGTTCGACTGGCCCAACGACGGCGTGATGGACCGCTTCCTCGCCAATTGCGACCTGCACGGCCTTGAGCGCGACCGCACCGTCGTCATGAAAATCGACAGCGCCAGCCTCACGCCGGCCGACATCCTCGCCGCGCTCGGCGGCCCGGTTCGGTTCTTCCATGTGGATGGGGAGCACACCGAGGGAAAATTGTCTGGAGAGCTGGAACTTGCGGCGGCGACGCTGCATCCCCAGGGAATCCTCTGCCTCGACGACATGCTGCATCCGGCGTTCCCGACATTGTCGGGCGCGGTGCATCGCTGGCTCGCCGCCAATCCCGACATGCGCGTGTTCTGCATTGCCGACCGGGAGGACCTCATCGGCGCGTCGAAATACCTGATCTGCAGGAAGGACGCCGTCCACCTCTACGAGCCGTTCCTGCTCTCGACCTTCGCGGACTATGTCTATCCGCTCGGCGCCAACTTCCTCGATCACTCCGCCATCGTCCTCTCGCTGACGCCGGGATTGCCCGCGCTGGATTGACCGCTTGCCGCCGTGTACACCGCAGGATGTGGCGCGGAACGCGGTTCGCAATCCTGAGTTGTCATCGCGTACTAGACGAAAGTATGATCTTGCGTCTAGGATGCTGCGGTGCACAAAGGCTGTGCGGCGAGGGGGTAGCGATGATCCTCACGGCGGATGAAGTTGGGCGGTCCCTGTCCGGGTCCATCAAGCTCATGAACCGCGACCCCGAAGGCCTCAGCGCGTTCGAGACATCGATTTCCGCGTTCTGGCATTCGTTTGCGGCCATCGTCCTGACCGCACCTGCTTTTGTCATCGCGCTTGCCCAGGATCGCGCCGCGTTGGGCTTGCCGCCGGAAGCCGGCCTGTTCGCCGACACATGGCTCGTCGGCTACGAGCTCTTCGGCCTCGTGCTGGGCTGGATTGCGTTTCCGCTTGCGATGATCGCAGTCGTGCTCCGCCTGTCGCTCGGGCACCGCTACATCCGCTTTGTCATCGCCTATAATTGGTCGGCTGTTCTGGCGGCCGCGATCTTCGCGCTGCCGAACTTCCTGCTCCTGATCGGTTTCGCGACGCCCGGATTGGCGACGCTCTTCGCGTTCGGTTTCGCCATCATCGTCGCGCAATATCGCTGGTTCATCGCCAAGTCCGCGCTCGGCGTTTCAGGCGTGGTGGCGAGCGGCCTGGTGATGCTGGATTTCGGCCTGAACTTTTCGATCTCGGCGGCGCTGGCCGCACTGATCTGAGCTCGCCGGGATCAGTAATCCACACCGATGAGATAAAGCCCGCAGGGCGGCGCAAGAGGACCGCAGCGTTGGCGATCCCGCGACTCAAGCGCCTCGCGCAGATCGTCCTTGGTCCAGCGTTGAGACCCCACCAGTTGCAACGATCCGACGAACGAGCGCACCTGGTGATGCAGGAATGAGCGGGCGGAGGCGAAGATGCGGATCTCGTCGCCGATGCGCTCCACGTCCAGCCGGTCGAGCGTCTTGATGGGGCTCGCGGCCTGGCACTCGGCCGCGCGGAAGGTCGTGAAATCGTGCTGCCCCACCAGCACCTGCGCGGCCTCGTGCATGAGCCCGGCATCGATCTGCCACTTCACCAGCCATGCGTGATCGCGCTCCAGCGTCAGCGGCGCACGGCGGTTGACGATGCGGTAGAGGTAATGCCGCTTTCGCGCGGAACTCCGGGCGTTGAAACCCTCGTCGACGCGCGCGGCCGAGACGATGGCGACGGGATCGGGCTTGAGATGCGCGTTCAGCGCGTCGCGAACGGTATCGGCGGGCCAATCGCGTTCGAGATCGACATGGGCCACCTGATGCGTCGCGTGGACCCCCGTGTCGGTCCGCCCCGCGCCCTGGATGCGCACCTTCTCACCGCAGAAGCGTTCGATCGCCGTCTCGATCGAGAGCTGCACCGTGGGGCCGTCGGCCTGGAACTGCCAGCCGAAGAACGGCGTGCCGTCATATTCCACGACGAGCTTGTAGCGCGCCATCAGGAGAGCCTCGTGCCAGGCGCCACGGGCACGCCGCGCAGGAAATCCGTGGCGGACATCGCCTTCGAGCCCGCGCGCTGCACGCTGAGAAGCCGCACTGCGCCATCCGCGCAGGCGACCGTCAGCGCGTCGTCGAGCACGGTCCCCGGCTCGCCCCGCCCGGACGCCATGGTGCTGCGCAGAACCTTGATCCGCTCGGGCCCCTTGCCGAAATCCGCCTCCGCGAACGCGCCGGGGAACGGGGAAAGCCCGCGCACCAGGTCGTGCACCGAGCGGGCGGGCTTCGCCCAGTCGATCCGCGCTTCGTCATTGGTGATCTTCGCGGCGTAGGTCACGCCCTCCTCGGGCTGCGGTGTGAAGGCCAACCCGCCGCGCGACAGCGCCGCGAGGGCCCGCACCATCAGGTCCGCGCCGAGCACGGAGAGCCGATCGTGCAATTCGCCCGCCGTCATGTCCGGCCCGATGGCGACCCGCTCGACCATGCCGACCGGGCCGGTATCCAGCCCCTTTTCCATGCGCATGACAGCGACGCCCGTCTCCGCGTCGCCGGCCATGATGGCCCGCTGGATCGGCGCCGCCCCGCGCCAGCGCGGCAGCAGCGAGGCGTGCAGGTTGAGGCAGCCCAATTCCGGCACGTCGAGGATGGATTGCGGCAGGATCATTCCGTAGGCCACCACGACCGCCACGTCCGCGTCATGCGAGCGGAAAATCTCTACGGCTTCGTCATTGCGCAGCGTCGATGGCGTGAGCACGGGAATACCGAAGCGCTCGGCGGCGCGATGGACCGGCGAAGGCTTCAGCTCCAGGCCCCGGCCGGCCTTCGCGGGAGCGCGGCTATACACCGCCACGACCTCATGGCCGTGCCCGACGATCTCGGAAAGCGTCGGCACCGCGAAGTCGGGCGTGCCCATGAAGACGATGCGCATTCCGGAGTCCTCGATCGCCCGCAGGCCTGCCCGGATGGCGTGAGCCGCCGTCCCGGTCCGGGCCTCAGCCCGTCGTCTCGCGCTTGGCTGCCTTGGCGAATTTCTTCAGCACGCGGTCGCGCTTCAATTTTGAGATGTGGTCGATGAAGAGCTTGCCTTCGAGATGGTCGATCTCATGCTGCAGGCAGGTGGCCAAAAGGCCGTCGGCCTCGATCTCGCAGGTCGCGCCATCGCGATCCTGGAAGCGCACGCGAACCTTGGTCGGGCGCTCCACCTCCTCGAAGTAGTCGGGGATCGAGAGGCAGCCTTCCTCGTAGACGGACTTCTCGTCCGACGTCCACAGCACTTCCGGATTGATCAGCGCCAAAGGCTGCTTGGGCTCGTCCTGCCGCGCCACGTCGATGGTGACGATGCGTTGCGGGTCGCCGATCTGAACGGCGGCAAGGCCGATGCCCGGCGCGTCGTACATCGTGTCGAACATGTCGTCGATGAGCTTGCCGAGCGAGCCCGGCGTCGCGACAGGGGTCGAGACGAGGCGCAGCTTGGGGTCCGGCAGGATGATGATGGGACGAACTGACATGGCGCGCAGGACATAATCACTCCCATTCGCTCCGTCAATTGTTCCATATTCGTTCTCGTCAACGATGCGAATCGAAGCTACAATTTCGCCATGGAGAAGATCGTCGCGGTCATTGCGGGCCATCCGCTGTCGTGGGGGGAGGCCGTGCTCGGCCTGCTGGCGGTTTCGGTCGTGCTCTTGCTGATCGTGGCGATGGGCGCATGGCGTGCGTCGCGGGAGCGCAGCTATGAGGCGGCGGCTGCTGCCGAGCGCCAGCACGAGCTCGACGAGCGGATGGGCGAACTCGTGCGCATCCAGGCCGAGATGACCGGCCGGGTGCAGACGATGGGAGAGGTGTTCGGCTCACGCCAGGCCGATTTCGTGCGGATTCTCGCCGAAAGGCTGGATTCGCTGCAGCGGGGCGTTGGCGACAATCTGCAGAGCAATGTGAAGCAGACCACCGAGAACCTGACACGCCTCAACGAGCGCCTTGCCGTCATTGACCAGGCGCAGCAGAAGCTGACGGATCTCACGGGGCAGGTCCTGGGCCTCAAGGACATCCTCGCCAACAAGCAGACGCGCGGCGCGTTCGGCCAGGGGCGGATGGAAGCCATCGTCCGGGACGCGCTGCCGCCTGGGGCCTATTCGTTCCAGACACAGCTCTCGTCCGGCAAGCGGCCCGATTGCATCCTGCACCTGCCCGGTGACGACCGGCCCCTCGTGGTCGACGCCAAGTTCCCGCTCGAAGGCTTCACTGCATTCCGTGAAGCGCGCGACGACGATTCGCGGCGGATCGCGGCGGCGCGGATCAGGTCCGATGTCGGCGTCCACGTTCGCGACATCGCCGATAAATACCTCATTCCCGGCGAGACGCAGGACATCGCCGTGCTCTTCGTGCCGGCGGAATCGCTCTTCGCGGACCTGCAGGAGCATTTCGAGGACGTCGTGCAGAAGGCGCACCGCCTGCGCGTGCTCATCGTCTCGCCGTCCCTGCTGACGATGGCCATACAGGTGATGCAGGCCATCGTGCGGGACGCCCGCATGCGCGAGCAGGCGCACCAGATCCAGTCGGAAGTCGCCCGCCTTCTGGAAGACGTCACCCGGATGCGCGAGCGGGTCGGCAAGCTCGACCAGCATTTCCGCCAGGTGCAGGATGACGTGGCGCAGGTCGTCACGTCAGCGACGAAGATCAACAAGCGCGGCGACCGGATCGTCGCGCTCGAATTCGAGAACGAGCTGCCGCCCGGTTCAGGCGATATCCTTCCGTCCCCGCTCGCCAGCGCATCTCGGGCGGCCGAGTAGCCGCGCAAAGCTACCCACCTCGGGAACCAGCATCGCTGAGGAGCGTTCTGCCGGGTCGAAGTGCGGGTGGGCGCGAGTCAGGTGCCAAGGAAGCTCACCCCGCCACTGAACGGGGTAGGCGAATTGACCGACAATGAAATGATTTATGCGATCGGCGACATCCATGGTCGCAGCGATCTTCTTGCTTTCCTTTTGACCGAGATCGAAAGCCATGCGGCCGGGCGGCCTGCCCGCATCATTTTTCTGGGCGACTATATCGACCGGGGGCCAGACAGCGCCGGCGTCGTCCGGATGGTCCGCGAACTCGCCAGCGCCCGGGCGGGCCTGGTTCATTGCCTCATGGGAAATCACGAGCAGATGCTGCTGCTTGCGCTGGAGGATTCTGCGGCGCGGGCCTGCTGGCTGGACAATGGCGGCACGACGACGCTCGAAAGCTTCAAGGCTGCGGACGCCGCCGACTTGCCTGCCGACGTGATCAGGTGGTTTCGCCGGCTCCCGACGTTCCATGAGGACGCAAAGCGCTATTTCGTCCACGCGGGACTCGATCCGGCGTCTCCGTTGAACGACCAGACCGACGCTGACCGGCTGTGGATTCGCGAGCCGTTCATCAGCGCCGACCACGATTTCGGCAAGCACGTCGTGCACGGCCACACCCCTGTCCGCTCCATCGTGGGCGCGGCGCCTATGCCCGACGAGCGCGAGCATCGCACCAATATCGATACGGGCGCGGTGTTCGGCGGTGCCTTGACTGCGGCGGTCTTCGACGACCGTCAGGTCCACCCCGTCGGCTTCCTGCAGGTGCAGCAGGACGGCTTCGGCCAGTTCCTAAGCTCGCGCCGGCAGGTGCTCGACCTCATGACGCGCTTGTCGGGGAATGCGCAGAAGCCGGTCGTGGCGGCAGAGGTCGCGCCGTCTCGCCGGATCGCAGCTTCGGTGCTCATCCTTGGGCTGGCCGGCACCGGAATAGCGCTTGCCTCGATGAACTGGTCGGGAGGCGAAAAGCTTGCCGCCGCAAGGCCCGTGACCGTGGCCTCGTCCGACAAGGCGAGGGCTCCGGTCGCGGCGCCGAAACCTGCCGAGAATCGCAATGCTGCTCCCGGAATAGCCTTACCCGTCACGTCCGAGCCGGCAGGCGGGGAGCAGCAGGCACGGGCGGATGAACCTGCGCTGGTCCAGCCGGCCCCCCGACCGGCTCAGCCGGACATGGCCCAGCTTCCGTCCCGGCTGCCCGATGCTCCAGCGCAATCCGTTATCGCGAGCTCGCCGCCCGAACCCATCGCGCCCCGCATCGCGCAGGATCAGGTCGCGACGAGGCCGGAACCCGCGCCCGAACCCGTGATCGCCGCAGAGGCCGCGCCCACCTTGCCGTCCATTTCCCAGGATCAGATAGCGACCCGGCCCGAACCAGCACCTGAACCCGAAACGGCAATGGCCCAAACGCCAACCGCGCCGGTGCCGGACGCAGCGCCCGAATTTCCGCGCATCGCGCAGGACCAGCCCTCGACTCAGCCAGTCATCGCCCAGGAGAGCCAGGACTTCGGGACATCGGTGGCACAATGCCGCACCTTCTGCGGTCGAGACGTCCGACACTCCGTCCGGAGGGTCCGAAGTTGCCATGGCGGAGCCGCAAGTCCCGGCGCCGCAGCCCGAAACGGTGCAGCAGGGTCCCGCGGAGATCGCCTCGCAAGCGGCTCCGGACGTTGGCCCGTCTCAGGACGCTGCCTCGGTTTCCGCACTGACTGGCGCTCCGGCGACTGCGCAAGGCGCGACTGGCACGGAGGCGGCGAGCGCAGCCAAGATGCCGGTTCAGACCGCCGAGGCGGCTCCGAATACCGATGCAGGCGAGGTCGCGGCCGCGCAGGCTCAACCTGATACCCCGGCAGCAGGCGTCGAACAGAACGCAGCGGCCTCGCCCCCGATGGATTCCGGGAAGGTCGAGCGCGAGATAGCCGGACTTGCGGATGCCGTGCCCGATGTCGATGGCCTCTCAGGGCTCGATGTGCCCACGGGAAGCTTAGGAAGCCCCCGGAACCGACCGGCCAGGTTGCGGCCGCCGAGCCTGCCGTCACGCCTGTCGAGGAGATCAACTCCACGAAGGCCCAGCCGTCGAAGGCGGCGGAGTTGCAGGCAATCTCCAGGCGGCTTGCCGAGTTGATCGACCAGATGCCGGCGCCCGATGGCCTGGTCGGTCTCGATCCACCGCCTGCCACGCCCTCAGGGGCAGGGCGTGCGCTCACCGCCGACGCCGCGCCGACCGCTCCGTCCGCTGGCACTGCTCCCGCCGAGGCGCGAAATGTCGCCAGCGGGACTGCGGCAGCCGGCAACGATCAGCAGCCGGAGAAATCGCGCACCGCACTCGCCCGGCTGTTCGACATGTTTTCCGGTCAGTCGCCGGCCGCCAAGGACAGCGGCGCCGAGCAAGCCGCTCCGCCGCAGATGTCAGCCGGGCAGAACATGGCTGCGGCGCCCGCGCCCGTATCGCCGGCGGCGCCCAACTTGCCGCCCGAGGAGGTCGAGCAGGCGATTGCCGGGCTTTCGGGAGCGGTGCCTTCGGTCGACCGCCTCTTTGGACTCGATGGTTCGCCCAGGCCTGCCGAGCAGGCGCGGCCTGCCCCGGGATCGAGCGTCGTAGCATCGCTGCCGCCCTCGTTATCCACCGTCCCGGCTGTGCAGGGTGACGTGCCTCGCATTGCTCCGCGTGGCGCGGCAGAACCCGCCAGGGAAGCCGTTCCCTTGCCACCTCCTCGGCCTGCCGGCCTCTCTACCCCGCCGTCCCGCGCCGTTGCCGACAAGTCGGAAACGGGGGCGGTCAACCGAGCCGATGGTCCCGTTACGTCAGGACTGTCCAGGCAGTTCGCTCCGCTGCGACTGGCAACTCGGGGTGACGTCGGCCAAGCCGACCGCTCCAGCCTGGGAACGGCCAGCCGTCCGGACCGGCGAGCGACAGATCAGCTCCGCACCCGTCCGCCTGCCGTCCGGACGCAGCGGCAGGCGGAACTTCCGCCAGCCCGTCTTGCGGCACCGGTGTTGCCGCCGCTCGTGGCGACGGGCCTGCCGCCGGGGATCGACCCCGATGATTGTCCAGGACGTATCGAAGTGGTCCGCCAGGGCGACCGGGTCATCCGCGTGATCTGCGATCCCAATGTCACCGGCTCAATCGCCGCGCGGCCGCAACCCCGGAACGGCGGCTTGTTCTCGTCTTTCTTCGGGGGAGGGGGCGAAAACGCATCGCAAGGCGGTTTCGGCTCCGCCGGGGCGGTCGCGGATAATCTCGGTTCAGGTGGCCGAGCCGATCCGGCGGGCGGAGCAAGTTCCGGCTCGGCCGGGGCTGGTCCATCTGGAAGCGGTTCGCCCGGCGCGGGAGGCTCCGGCGGCGGATCTAATGGTTCCCAAGGGGGCGGCAGTTCGGGAGGCAGTTCGGGCGGCGGCTCCGCTGGAGGCGGTGGAGGACAGGGTCCCGGGGGTAGCGGCGTGGGAGGCGGCAGCGGCGGTGGCTCGAGCGGCGGACCGGGTGGTGGGGTTGGCGGCGGTGCAGGAGGTGGTGCAGGAGGTGGTGCTGGTGGCGGAATTGGCGGCGGGTCCAGCGACGGATCGATAGGCGGGGGCGGATCCGCGGGCGGTGGAGGCCATGGTGGCGGCAACGGGGGAAACGGAACGGAAGCGGGGGAAACGGTAACGGCAATGGCAACGGCGGAGGCAGGCAACGGTGGCGGGAACGGAAACGGAGGCGGCAACGGCAAATAGCTTCCGGCTTTCCGTTCGAGCGCCGGAACCCTGGAAGCGAATGCGCTGTCTCGGGGTTTGGCCTCTCGCACTGGTCGCGGCCCTCGTGCTGGCGGGTTCGAGCGCCTACGCGCAGCAGGATCGCGCTGGCGGGCCGGGCCGCTCGCTCGAGGCCGCGCTCAAGGCGTATTGCCCTGGCAAGAACCTCGAGTTCCTCGAGCAGTCGGTGCTCGACCGCGCCATCCAGGACTTCCTTCGCGAACAGCCCGCCTCGGCCCGGCGCGACATCGCCGACGCGACCGCTCGCGGTTCAACGGCATGTAGCGGCGCTTCCGACAGCTCGTGCCGCTCCGCCGTCACGCTGGGCGTCCTCCGCCAGCGCAACCTGAGCGATGCGCTGGCCCGGCGCATGTGCGAGCTGCCCTACCGCTGTTCGGACTGGTTCACGTGTGTCGCCCAGCGCAGCGCTCCCGCGCTTCCGCCTGCTGAAAGCGCGGGCGAGCTTGCTTTGGACGAGCCCGAGCCGCCCACGGCGGCGCTGCCGCAGCCCGGCGGCTTGCCACTCGTCGCTCGGACGCCGCGCGAGGCCGTCCTTGGCTTCTACGATGCGCTCGCGCGCGGGGATGGGGTCGACGCGGTCCGCTACATCATCCCCGAGAAACGTGGGCGCGGCCCATTTTCGGCCGAAGCGATGCAGCGCTTCTACGGCGGCCTCCTTGAGCCGCTTAAGCTTCAGGACATCGCCGCGGATGACGAGGACACGTTTCGCGTCTCGTACCGGTTCCGCCGGGCCGACGGATCGGCCTGCGACGGCCGCGCCATCGTGTCGGTGCGGGATTCGACCTGGGGATACCTGGTCGAGAGTATTCGCGCGCTCACGGGTTGCTGAGCATCAATGCCGCTGCCCCCAACGTACGGCTTCCCAAGGACGGAACCAAATCGCCCGGATGATGATTTTCAGGGCGTATCGTCCTCGGCCATGACTTCCAGCAGGCTTTCCATGTCGCTGCCGCTCACGCGTCCCCCGTGCATTCCGTCCGGGTGAGGCGCCATCCATGTCCGGTCCGAATGGCCGGAATCCATCCAGAATCGATGCAGGAGCGATGAATGAGCGCAATGGCGGTCTCCAGGGGCGAGGCGATGGGGTTCGATGCGCTTGTCGACGCACGCCGATCGTTGAGGAGCAAGCTGTTGCTCGACGGTCGCGAGAAGCTGGGCTACGGCGAGATCATCGACCGCGTCGACCGGTTTCCTGCCTGGCTGAAGGGGCTCGGCGTCCCGCCCGGCGGCCGCATCGTCGTCGCCAGCCGCTCCGCATCCGTCATCGCCACCTTTTTCATCGCGGCGCTGCGGCTCGATTTCACGCTGGTCGTGCTCGATCCCGATGCGAGCGAGCGCGAGCGCGACACCGTCAGCCGTTTCGTCGATCCCTCGCTGATCGTTGCTGATGAGCCTGTTCCCGTGCCCGCCGGATCAAGCTTCGTCAAAGTGGCCGATCCCGCCGCGAGCGGGCCGTCATTCCTGAGCCGCCTCATTCCTGGCCGCCAGCGCGCGGCCAATCCAGACACCTTCCCCGGTGTGCTCGCCGCGTTCGATCCCACGCCTCGCGCCCCTGTGGGCCCGCTCGATGGCACGGCCCTGATCCTGTTCACGTCGGGCACCACCTCGCAGCCCAAGGGCGTCGAGCTCACCCGTCGCGCTCTGCTCGCGCAACTCGATACGTTCAGCCGCGTCTATGGCTATGACGAGCAGTCGCGCATTTTCAATCCCGTGCCGATGCACCACACAGATGGACTGTTGCAGGGGGCGGCCAGCGCATTTCTCTGCGGCGGCACGGTCATCCGCCATGGATCCTTCCAGATGCAGGATCTGCCCGAGATCATGCACACGATCTACAACCGGCAGGTCACGCATTTCATCGCCGTGCCGACCCTGCTCTCCCTGATGCTGCGGCTGGGGCCTGAGTACGACGACAGCTTTCGTACGCCTGCCTTCCGCTTCATCCGCTCGAGCGCCGGATATCTGGATCGGCCGGTCTGGGACGCCGTCGAACAGCGCTTCGGGGTGCAGGTGACGAATGCCTACGGCCTGACCGAGTGCGTGTGCGAGGCAATCTACTGCGGCCCCGCGCCGGAGACCCGCCGCCTCGGCACCATCGGCAAGCCCATCGATGTCGAGATCCGCATCGTGGACGCCGAAGGCCGGGACGTGGCCCAGGGCGAAGCGGGCGAGCTTCTGCTGGCTGGCCCGACCATCATGAAGGGCTATTTCCGAGCTCCTGAGGAAACGGCCAAAGCCATCAGCGATGGCTGGCTGCACACCGGCGACCTGGCCTCCGTCGATGCGGAGGGCTTCGTAACGATCCGCGGGCGCAAGAAGAACCTCGTCATTCGCGGCGGCATCAACATCAATCCGCAGGAAGTGTCCGAACAGGTCATGGCGATGGGCGGCGTGCGCGACGCGGTCGCCTTGGGCATGCCGGACCCGGTCTGGGGCGAAAAGCTGGTGTGCTGCGTCATCGCGGACGAGGGATCCAGCCTCACGAGCCAGGATATCTTCCGCCACTGCCGCTCCGCGATGGCGCCGGAGAAAGTGCCGAACGACATCCACATCCTCGAGCGCATGCCGCGCGGGCCGGCCGGCAAGGTCGTCCTGGGAGAGCTGCGCGACATCGTTTCCGCGCTTGAGCAAAAGGCCCGGCAGGAAACCGGGGGAGGCGTGGAGGAGCAGGTCTACGCGACCGCCGCGTCCGTCTTCCACGTCGACCGGGCCTCGCTCGGCCCGGACTCGGATCCCGATACGGCCGAGGGATGGGATTTGTTCGCCCATCTCACGCTGCTGCAGTCGCTCGAAGAGCGCCTGTCGATCCGCTTCACGCCGCATGAAATCATGAGCATCGAGACGCTGGGCGAACTTGTGGAGATCGTGACGCGCAAGATGCCGCTGCGACAACAATCAGAATCGTCGTGAGCCCGATCCGCGAAGCCGCGCCACTTTGGACATGGCTCGCCGGACTCGTTCTCGCAGGCCTGATCGTCCTTGCCTGCGCCGCTTACCTTCTATTGTCCTGATGCGGGCGTATCGGAGACCCGGTTGCAGTTCCTGGCGCTGAATTGGTTTGGATGGATGGCGGGAACGGTCGCCGTCTATTGGCTGAGTCCGCCCGGCATCCGCGATTTCGTGCTGGCCGCGATCACCTTTGCGTTTCTCGGCTGGTACTCGCCCCTCTCGGCGGCGTTGCTGGCGGGCATGATCGTCGTCACCTACTGGGGCGCTGGCCTCGTCGCGTACAACGGCTGGCGCGCGCTCGCCCTGCTTCTCGCCATCGTATCGACGATGGTGACGTTCAAGCTGCGGCCCGGCGCGGGAACCGCGTTCACGGGGACGGATCTCGTGATCCCGCTTGGCTTGTCCTACTACACGTTCCGCGCGATGCACTACGCCATCGAGCGCTACAAGGGGAAGCTGCCGCCGCATGGCTTCGCCGATTTCGTCTGGTACATGGCCTTCCTGCCGACCATCGTGGTCGGCCCCATTCATCGCTTCCCGCAGTTTCACCGCGACAGGCTGCGGCGGCGGTGGAGCGCCGATGCCATCTCGGCCGGGCTGGAGCGCATTCTCTACGGCTATGTGAAAATCGCCGTGCTGTGCAACGTCCTGGTGCTCGGCGTCTTCGACCGCTTCATCGGCGAACTGACGCCCGGCCATGTCTCGCTGCAGCTCTACCTCGGCATCGTCCAGAGCGGGCTGAGGCTCTACCTGCTGTTCTCGGGATATTCTGACATAGCCATCGGCTTCTCGCGGCTGCTCGGTTTCACGGTCATCGAGAATTTCAACTGGCCTTACCTTGCCCGCAATATCGCGGAGTTCTGGAGACGTTGGCACATCTCGCTCACCAGCTTCGTGCGCGACTACCTCTTCGATTTCGTGACCGCCGCGACCCGCCGCCCCGAGCTCGGCATGATGGTGAGCCTCGTCCTGATCGGGCTGTGGCACGAGGTGTCGCTGCGCTACCTTCTGTGGGGTGTCTACCACGGCATCGGCGTGGCGGTCTGGCATCAGTTCCAGCATGTCAAGCCGATGCTCGGAAAGCCTGGGGGACCTGCGCTGCAGTTCGCGCGCAACGCGCTCTCGACGCTGCTGACCGTTCACTTCGTCTGGTTCGGATTCGTGCTGGTCGAGCAGCCCACATTCGCCGCGGCGCTGAACGTCTACCGGCAGATTTTCCTGGGGTGGATCGGCTGATGTACCAGTTCCTGCAGCGTCATCTTCCACCGCGCGCCGCCGATGCAGCCATCGCGATCTGGTACGGCGCGCTGATCTTCCTCGTCCTGCTATGCGCCGTCGCGCCACGCGGCACGTTCAGCTATCTCAGGCTCTAGAACGAACGTTACTTAAGGTCGGCTTGCGCAATCCTTCGAGCCCTTCAGCAGGGATGCGGCGGCGGGTCCGATGCTGTTGCCAAGAAGGGCGACAAGCTTCTCCCGTCCCGGTTCGCGCAGGTGCAGCGCGTTATCGAAATGCGTGCGATCGAACGGGATCGCCGCGTCGGCGTCGACAAGCATCGTGCCGGTGTCAGCGGCCACCTTGCGGACCGCCTCTGCCTGGAGCGCGTTCAGCCGCTTTACCGTGCGCCAGGGCAGGTGCAGGGCGGCGAAGCCTATGGGCCGGCGCAACGTCCGTGCGCGGTACGCCCGATTGGATCAGCACGACGAGCCGAGCCTCGGCCTTGAGGCGCGTGACGATGCCGCGCAACCGCTCTTCAAATCCTGAGACCCACGCGATGTCGGCTTCCTTCGTCTGCACGTCGGAGAGCAGGCCGATGCTGTTGAGGAACAGCAGGCCGAAGAAGCGCTCCGCCCGGTTCCAGATGCCCCAGTGCCGGCCGAGTCCGTCGGCGCGCGGCGCGTCGGGCGCGAGGCCGTTGCGCTTGGCGATGGTGGCTGAATCGTGCGCGACGTCGCCCAGCATCACGAGCGCAATGTCGGGCTTCGTTGCGATCAGCCGGTCCGTCAGCGCGGCGATTTCGCGGGTTCCATAGAGCGGCCCGCTGGCGTTCACATAGTCCACCTTGCAGCCCGGTATGGCGCTGCCGATGCGCTGGGCCGCGCGATGCGGCCACGTCCGGGTCTCGTCCTCGGCCAGCCAGTCGAACGTTCTGGAATCGCCGGCGAAGGCGATACGCACCAAATTGGCCGGCTTGGGCATTTCGAGTTCGGGCCCGCGAAAGCCCAGGCCGTTGATCCGCACTGTCCCGGAAGCCGCGCCCGGGATGGCGAACTCCATCCCGCCTACCTCCTTGAACAGCTTCATCATCTGGCTCGGCGTCGCGCCCTCGTCCGCCATTTCATCCTGGAGGCGGTCGCCGGACAGGATGCGCCCGGCGATTTCGCCGGCGCCGTAGATCCCGAGTGCAAGCCCGACGATGACCAGTCCGGTGGCGATTTCGTACTTTCGAGCGTCGGAAAACCGGGATGCCTGCCGGCTGCCTTGAACGGATCGGCCGGACATCACGCGGGGATCTCGCTCAGCCGCAGGGCCGGGTTCCGCGCCACCGCCCGCAGCAACGCGTGATAACGCTCGATCATGTCCTCGGCCGCGTCCGCCGCAAACGCGCTGCGCCGAACGCTGAAGTCGCATTCCAGCCTGTCGCCGTGCTGGCCGATCTCGACCGAAAGGTCGGCCTGCGCGATGCCGGAATCGAACCGGAACGGCTCGATCAGCGCGCCGCCTGCCTCCAGCGGTTCGGCGTGAGGATAGTTCTGGAGCTGGAACAGCACCGGCATGGTCTGCGCCAGGCCGAAACCGCGCCGGCGGGGCAGGGCGGCCAGCACGAGATCGAGCGGAACGTGCTGGTGTTCGAACGCCGTGACGCTCGCCGCGCGCACCGCGTCCAGCACCTCGCCGAAGCCAGGGTCGCCCTCGATCGCGGTCCGGAACGGGATCGCGTTCGAAAAGCAGCCCACGGCATTCTGCGCGCCAGCCCCGGAGCGGTTCGCGCCCGGCAGGCCGATGGCGATGTCACGCCGGTCGAGCCGGCGTACCAGCATCATCTCGAAGGCCGTGAGCAGGGTCATGAACAACGTCGCCCGGCTTGCCCTCGCAATTCCGCGCAGGGCTGCGACGGTCCCCTCGTCGACGGTCCGGGTCAGCCTGAGGCCGGGCCAGATTGCATCGCTCTGCCCCGCTGCATCAGGGTTTTCCGGCAGTTGCGTGGGCTGCCATCCCGCCAGCCTCGCAGCGACCGTGGCGACGCCATCGGCGAAGGCGCCCGTGTCCACAAGGCGTGCCTGCCTGCGCGCGAACTCGCTCCATTGCATCGCGGGTGAGGCGAGCCGGGCGGGACGGCCCGTCGCCTCGGCCTCGTAGAGCGCGGCGAGATCGCGCAGCAGCACATCCTTCGACCAGCCGTCGCCGATCGTGTGATGGAGGGTCAACACGAGCACATGCTCGGTATCCGCCTCCCGCAGCAGGCTCACGCGAACCGGTGGCGCGGCCGTCGAGATCGAAGGGCCGTTGCGCGACCTGCGCCGCCGCCTCCGCCGCGTCGCCCGGGCGCACTTCGATCAGGTCCTCCGGCGCGAGTTCGGTGTCGGCACGGACGATCTGCTGCAGCTTTCCCCCTGAATTATGCAGGGTCGTGCGCAGCGCATCGTGCCGGCCGGCCAGCGCCGCGACGGCGCGCTCCAGGGCATGGCGGTCCAGAGGTCCGCGAAACCGCAGCGCCGATGCGATGTTGAAGACGGGTTCGCCACGGAAGGTCGTCGACACCACCCACATCGAGCGCTGCGTCGGCGTCGCCGGAATGGGACCGTCGCCCGCGTCATCGCTATCAATGTAGGCGTCGCGCTTGGGGTTGACGCGAGCAGCCGCCACCATCGCCAGCATCGCCGAGACGGTGCCCGCGCCGGAGAAAGGCGCTTCTGGTGGGAGGTCGGTTCCGAAAACCTCGTTGACGGCGCTGACGAGCGCGGCCGCGGACAGCGAGTCCCCGCCCAGGAGAAAGAAGTCGTCGTCGGGGCCGATCGTCTGCCGGTGCAAGGCAGCCTGCCAGAGGCCGAGCAGCGCAGCCTCGAGCGGCGTCCGCCCGAATTGGCCCTTCGCTTCTTTTTGCGAGTCCGCCGGTGACCGCCCGAGCCCGAGCATATCTGCGATCTTGCCGCGCTCGGTCTTCCCTGCGGCGCTCTTTGGCAGGACATCGACGGCCCGGATCAGGCGGGGAACCTTGAACGCATCGAGCCGCGCCGCCGCATGCCGCTGCAACGCTTCGGGCGTCGCGTCCTGCCCCGCACGAAACACCACGGCCGCACCGATCTCCTCTCCGAGCGTCGGGTGAGGCATGGCGAAGCACGCCGCGTCCTGGACCGCCGGATGCGACATGAGCGCGTTGTCGACTTCGAGCGGCGCGATCTTTTCGCCGCCACGGTTGATCTGCTCTTTCACCCGCCCTGCGACGGTCAGATAGCCCTCGGCGTCGAAGCGGCCGAGATCGCCGGTGCGGAACCAGCCGGCGCGAAAAGCCGACGCATTGGCTTCCTCGTTGCGCTCGTACCCGGCCATGATCGTCGGCCCACGCGCCACGATCTCGCCGATCTCTCCCGATGGCAGCGGACGGCCCTCGGGATCGGTGACCAGCACCTCCGGACCCGAGGGAATACCGGCGCGGCCCGGCTTCTGGCGTCCCGGTCCGAGCGGGCTGGTGACGAGCGGCCCGGTCTCGGTGAGGCCGTATGTCTCGATGACGGGAGCGCCGAAAAGCTCGCCGATTTCGCGGAGGAGGTCAGGCGGCAGCGCGGCGGAGGACGACCTCACGAAGCGCAGGCGCGAGCGCGACAGCGCCGGATAATGGGACGCCGCACTGTTCACGACGGCGCGGTGGATCGTCGGCACCGCCGTGAACCAGGTCGGCCGCGTCGCCTCGAACCAGGCGAAGAAGGCGTCGGCCTGGAATTTCGGCGGGCACACTGTCGAGCCGCCTGCCGACAGTGGCCAGATCAGGCCGTTCAGGAGCCCATGACTGTGGAACAGCGGCATCACGTTGAGGCAGCGGTCGGCGGGCTTCAGGTCGAGCCAGCTCCACATCGCTTTCGAAGACGCCATGACCATGGAATGGCGTACCGGGACGACCTTGGGCCGGCCCGTCGTGCCTGCTGTGGGCAGCAGGTAGGCGATGCTGTCGGGCTTAGGCTGGGAGAGCGGCCGCGGCGGCCCCAAGGGATCGCCACGCAGCACGAAGCTGCCGACTTCGCCAGGATCAGGCACCAGCTCCAGGATGGGCAGGCCGAGCTTGCGGCCGACCTCGGCGGCGAGACCTAGCGTCGGTCCGCTCGCCAGCAGCGCCCTCGCCCCCGTGTCGGAGACATAGGACGCCATGGCCTCCTGCGCTTGCCCCGGATTCAGGGGCGCGGCCGTGGCCTGGCCTGAGATGGCGAGGAACGCCAGCGCCAGCTCGGGCCCGTCCTGCATGACGAGCGCGAGGCGGTCTCCCTCGCCGAATCCCAGTTCCGCGAGTTCGAGGCGGAGACCTTCGATCCGCTCGAAGAGCCGCCCATAGCCCAATGCCGATCCGTCCGGCGAGACGAGGCTCGGCGCGTCCGGCGTATGCCACGCGTGATCTCGGAGCAGGTCGTGCAGGATCACGGCTGGGGACGCGGCGTGGAGCACGGTGATACCCGGACTTTTGACGGCGGGAGCGGGGAACTTTCCCACGCTCAACGCCGTCCTAAGCCCAGGGTTGCAAAGCCCTGCGGTCTGCAGGGTTCAGGAGCCGCAAAGCTGAAGGCTTTCCTAGGCCATGATCGCCCGCACTTCGCGCATTTAGAGCGGGCGCAGGCCTGCTTCGATCTCCGCGCGCCGTCCTTCCAGGAAGGGCGGCAGCGCAAGGCTTTCGCCCAAGGTGTCCATGGATTCGTCGGTCGCGAAGCCGGGCCCATCCGTCGCGATCTCGAACAGGATCCCGCCCGGCTCCCGGAAATAGAGGCTGCGGAAGTAGAACCGGTCGACGGGCCCGCTGGAGGGCACGCCGATCTGCTGCAGCCGTTGCGCCCAGGCCCGGTACTCGGTCTCGTTAGGCGTCCGGAAGGCGACGTGATGCACGCTGCCCGCACCCGGTTGGGCGTGGGGAAGGTCGGGCCGCTCGGCCACGTGCAACTCGGCGGCCGGTCCGCCCGGACCCATCTCGTAGACGTGCACGGTGTGCTTGGGCGAGGTCGGATCGGGATAGGTCCGCACCTTGCGCATGTTCACGACGCGCGTCAGCACCATGTCGGTATTCTCTAAGGCGGCGACCGTCATCACGATCGGGCCAAGCCCGCGGATCTGGTATTCGCAGGGGACGGGGCTGCGATCCCACGGATGCGCCTCGCCGGTTCCGCCGTCGGCCACCAGCGACAATCGCTGCCCCTCGGGGTCCTCGAAGTCGAGCGTCAGGCGGCCGTCCCGCTCCTCGACCGGGCCGGGCGAAACCCCGTTCTGCTTCAGCCGGTCCGTCCAGTAGGCCAGCGCGTCCGCGCCCGCGACCCGCAGCATGGTTCGCGTCACGACGCCGCTTCCCCGGCGTTCGCGCGCCACCGGCCAGTCGAAGAACGTCAGGTCCGTGCCGGGGCTCGCAAGGGCGTCGGCGTAGAAGAGGTGATAGGCGCTCGTATCGTCCTGGTTCACGGTCTTCTTCACGAGGCGCATGCCGAGGACGCCTGTGTAGAACGCGTGATTGCCGGGCGCGTCCGCCGAGACGGCGGTCAGGTGGTGGATGCCGGTAAGCTGCATAACCTCGATCTCCAGATGCGGCCGCGTTGATCGTGGCCAGGTTCAGCCCCGTAAGTGAGGCGGCAGGCCCGACAAGGGAAGACCCTTTCTGAGCGATAGATGCTTGCACGGATGCAAGCGAGGGCGGTTTCGGGCGTGAATGGCTCGGCGCATCTTGCCGGTCGAAATTCAAGATGTTAAACATCCTAGATATCGCAACACTAGTTCCACTAGATGGAACTCAAGGGTGCAGCATGACGATCATCGTTGCCGCTGCCGAAGTGCTCAAGTGCTTCTCCGCCGAGCGGCAGGAGCTGAACCTGACCGACATCGTGGCGATGCGCGGCGCGCCCAAGAGCTCGACGTCCCGCCTGCTGAGGGCGATGCGCGACGCGGGTTTCCTGGAAAACGTCGGCTCGAGCAAGCGGTATCGCCCCAGTCTTTTGCTGTTCCAGCTCGGCCAGCTCTACCGGTCCGGCTCGTCCCTGATGGCGCGGGCGGAGGCGGTACTGTCGGACTTGGTCGAACAGGTCGGCCACACCGGCTACATCTCCATTCGCGAGGGCGGCGAGGTGTTCGGGCTGCGCTCCTTCGCGGGCCGGCACGTGCTGCGCGTCGGCACCCCCGTCGGCCGAAAGCTCATCGCTCCTGCGACGGCAACCGGACGCTCCCTCCTTGCGCGCCTTCCTGACGATACAATCCGGGACATGTTCGCCGGCGGCTGGCCGATCCCGTCCGCCACCGCCCCGCAGAACATGGACGAGCTGCTCGCCCGCATCCACGAGGTCCGCCGGACCGGCCTGTCGGAGTTCGAACGACGAGTCCAATCGCGGCGTTGGCGCGCTCGCAACCGCCGTCGGCGACCCCCAGACGGGGGAGACCATCAGCATGTGCGTCACCTATCCCGCCGCGACCATCACGCCGGACGAGCGCGCGATCATCGTCGATGGCCTGCTGGCCGGTGCGCGATCCATCGCCACGGTGCTGGGCGACAAGCAATGTCACTCGCTGCGGCCAGTCCCTCAAGGTTCACAACGGAAGTAGCCGATCATGCAAGAGGCCGCGCGCTGGCGCATCGGATTCGATATCGGCGGCACCTTCACCGATTTCATCCTCTATGACGGCCGCGAAGGCGCGGTCATCCTGCACAAGCGCCTCACGACCCCGCACGATCCCTCGGAAGCCGCGCTGATCGGCCTCGAGGAGATCGTCGAGATGGGCGGCATCCGCCTCGGCGATGTCGGCGAGATCGTCCACGGCACCACGCTCGTCACCAACACCATCATCGAGCGCAACGGCGCGAAGGCTCGGCCTCGTCACGACATCAGGCTTCCGCGACATCCTCGAGATGGGCACCGAGCAGCGCTACGACATCTACGATCTCTTCCTGCAATTCCCCGAGCCGTTCGTGCCGCGCAGCCGCCGCCTCGAGGTGGCCGAGCGCATCGACCGCGACGGCGCCATCGTGACGGCGCTCGATCGAGAGGCAGGTCGCGCACCGTGCTGCAGCAGCTCGTGGACGACGGCGTCGAAGCCGTGGCCGTCTGCCTGCTTCACGCCTACCGCAATCCCGTGCACGAGCAGGCCATCGGCGCGATCATCCGCGCGGGACTTCCCCTGGCTCGCAGGTCTCGCTGTCGCACGAGGTCGTCGCCGAGCTGTGGGAATACCAGCGCTGCGTCACCACCTGCGCCAACGCCTATGTCCAGCCGCTGATGGACCGCTACCTCGAACGCCTGCAGACAGAGCTCTCGGTGCGCGGCTTCGACGGCGCGCTGCGCCTGATGCACTCCGCCGGGCGGCCTCGTCTCGCCGGGCGCGGCGCGGGCCTTTCCGATCCGCCTGCTGGAATCCGGCCCCGCCGGCGGCGGCCTCGCCACGGCGCTGTTCGGCGAGCTCGCGGGCAAGAAGGACGTCATCTCCTTCGACATGGGCGGCACCACCGCCAAGGCCTGCATGATCGAGGACGGCCGCGCCGAGATCGCGCCGATGATGGAAGCGGGCCGCGTTCATCGCTTCAAGAAGGGCTCCGGCCTGCCGATCAAGGCGCCCGTCATCGACATGATCGAGATCGGCGCCGGCGGCGGCTCGATCGCGGCCATCGACGAGGTCGGCCTGCTCAGGGTCGGCCCGCATTCGGCCGGCTCCGCCCCCGGCCCGGCCTGCTACGGCATGGGCGGCACTCAAGCCCACCGTGACCGACGCCAACCTCGTGCTCGGCTACTACGACCCCGGCTTCTTCCTCGGCGGCCGCATGAAGCTCGACCTCGAAGCCGCGCGCCGCGCCGTCGAACAGCGTGGCCGAGCCGCTGGGCCTCTCGGTCGAGGAGGCCGCGCTCGGCATCCACAAGGTCGTCATCGAGAGCATGGCCGCCGCCGCGCGCGTGCATCTCGTCGAGAAGGGCAAGGACCCGCGCGACTACGCCATGGTCGGCTTCGGCGGCGCAGGGCCGGCCCACGCCGCGGAAGTCGCCCGCGTGCTCGGCGTGCAGCGAACTCATCATCCCGCCCGCCTCCGGCGCCGCCTCCGCGCTCGGCTTCCTCGCTGCGCCGCTCTCGTTCGAACTGGTCCGCTCGCACCCCGTCGAATTCTCCGCCGACTTCGACGCGCGACGTCCGTCAACGCGGTCCTCGACGATCTCGAAGCGCAGGGCCGCGCCCGCCTGATCGAGGCCGGCATCGCCGACGCCGACATCATCGTCGAGCGCACCGCCGACATGCGCATCGTCGGCCAGATGCACGACATCTCGGTGCCGCTGCCGGCCGGCGCGCTGTCGGCCGCAAGCCGTCCCGCCATCGCGGAGGCGTTCGACGCGCGTCTATACGGCGCGCTACACCAAGCCGCCAGACCGGCGCGCGCATCGAGGCGATCAATTTCCGCGTCCGCTGCGTCGGCCCCACGCCCACGCTTTCGCTCAAGGGCGCGGCCGGCGGCGGCGATCTCGCGGCCAAGCGCAAGGGCTCGCGCATGGCCTGGTTCGGCCACAAGCAGCACGAAACGCCCGGTCTATGACCGCTACGCGCTCCGGCCCGGCGACCGCTTCCCCGGCCCCGCGATCATCGAGGAGCGCGAGGCGACCACCGTCGTTCCGCCCGGCGACACCGTCGCGATCGACGAGAGCCTGAACATTCGCGTGGAGATCGGCGTCGGACAGCCGTCCGCCGCGCTGGTCACGCCCGATATGCCGATGAACCGCGGCGATCGAGCTGATCGAAGCCGATCCCATCGCGCTGGAGATCATGTGGAGCCGCCTCGTCACCGTCGTCGAGGAGATGTGGCTCACCGTCATGCCGCACGGCGTTCTCGCTCGTCATCTCCGAAGCGCAGGACTTCGCCTGCGAGCTGCTCGACCCCGAGGGCGAGACGCTGGCCCATTCGCCGCGCGCCATGCCGGTGTTCAACCTGACGCTGCCGCTCGCGGTGAAGGCGCTGCTGGCGCGCTATCCGGCCGGAGACGCTGAAGCCCGGCGACGTGCTCGTCACCAACGATCCCTGGCTCTGCGCCGGGCATCTCTTCGACATCGCCGTCGTCACGCCCGTGCTTCCGCGACGGCAAGCTCGTCGGCCTCATGGGCACGGTCGGGCATGTCTCCGACATCGGCGGCACCAAGGATTCGCTGCGCGCCCGCGAGATCTACGAGGAGGGATTCCAGATCCCGCCGATGAAGCTCTACGAGGCCGGCGTGCCGAACGAGAGCCTGCTGCGCCTGCTGAACGAAAACGTGCGCAATGGCGAGCAGGTGCTGGGCGACCTGCATTCGTTCGTGGCCGCCAACGCGCTGGGCGCCGAGCGGCTGCTGTCGTTCATGTCGGATTACGGCATGCACGATCTCCGGGCGCTGGCCGCCGTGGTGCAGGGCCGCTCCGAGAAGGCGATGCGCGACGCCATCGCGCGCCTTGCCCGACGGCGTCTATACCTCCGAGATCTGGAACAACCCGCTCGGCACGCCGCTGCGCTACCCCGTGAAGCTCACGGTGCAGGGCGACGGGATCGAGGTGGATTTCGACGGCGCGCCGCCGCAACTGCCGCGCGGCGGGCTGAACTCCACGCTGAACTACACGGCGGCCCACGCGACCTATCCGCTCAAGTGCATGCTCACGCCCAATGTGCGCGGCAATGCGGGCTGCTACCGGCCGTTCACCGTGAAGGCGCCGGAGGGCTCGATCCTCAATCCGCGCCGCCCGGCCTCCGTCAACATCCGCACGCGGACGGGCTGGTACATCGCGCCCAACATCTTCCGCGCGCTGGCCGACGCCGCGCCGGCGCAGGTGCAGGCCTTCACCGGCCTGCCGGTCGCCGCCAGCATCTACGGCCAGACGCCCGACCATCGCATCTACTCCGACCTGCTGTTCATGGGCGGCGGGCAGGGCGCGTCCGCGCAGGGGGACGGCAAGTCCGGCCTGCTCTGGCCGACCTCGGCCGCCAACACCTCGATCGAGCTGTTCGAGACGCGCGTGCCGGTGCTGGTGCTGGAAAAGGCGTATCTGCCCGATTCCGGCGGGCCCGGCCGCCATCGCGGCGGGCTGGGGCAGCGCGTGCGCATCCGCAAGCTCGACGATGACGGCCAGACGACGCTGGTTTCCGTCTATCCCGAGGGCGTGAACAACCTCACGCCCGGCCTGTTCGGCGGACTGGCCGGGCGGCGCGGCCAAGGGCACGGTGCAGGCGCCCGACGGCCATGTGCTGCGCGATTGCGGCACGGGCGACCTCGTCTCGGTCGACAGCCGGGACGAGATCGTCGAGATCGTGCTGGCCGGCGGCGCGGGCTATGGCGACCCCAGGGAGCGCAGCCGCGCGGACCTGGAATCCGACATCGCCGAGGGCCGCGTGACGCCGGAAGGCGCGGCGCGGGACTACGGCTTCGATCTTGCACTGGCGGCAACTGCAACGAAGGATAAGGTGGCGTGATCCGCCACGGGATTTTTTGGGATTGAGTGGAGGGGAATCGACATGAAGAGACGGACAGTGCTGAGCGCCTTGGGCGCGGCTTTCGCGACTGCGGGCATTCTTGCCGCATCGGGGCTGGACTCAGGTCGCCCAGGCGCAGACGCGCAAGATCCTGGTCGTGGCCAGCAACCAGGATGTGCCGAATTTCGACCCGCATATCGCGACGGGCTATTCGGCCTCCGCCTTCCTGCGCAACGTCTACGACTCGCTGGTGCGCGTCGAAGGCAATCCGGTCAAGATCGTGCCCAGCCTCGCGGCGTCGTGGACCACCTCGCCCGACGGCATGGAATACACCTTCAAGCTCGACCCGGCCGCCAAGTTCAATGACGGCACGCCCGTCACCTCGGCCGACGTGAAGTACTCGTTCGACCGGCTTCAGCGCCTCGGCAAGGGCAATGCCTGGATGGTCGCGGGCATCCTCGACGCCAACAGCGTCCAGCCCGTCGATCCCCAGACCGTCAAGATCAAGCTCGCCAAGCCCTTCGTGGCCTTCCCGCAGGTTCTGCCCTGGCTGTGGATCGTCAACGCCAAGGAAGTCGAGGCGAACAAGGGCGCCGACGACGGGCAGACCTATCTGCGCACCAAGATCGCGGGCTCCGGCGCGTTCACGATCAAGCGCGCCGAGCCCGGCAATCTCTACGAGTTCGAGAAGGTCGCGAACCCCTGGAAGACGGGCGGCGGCAACCTCACCGGCGCGATCTGGCGCATCATCCGCGAGACGTCGAACCAGCGCCTCGCCGCTGCAGCGCGGCGAAGCGCATTTCGCCGTCGACGTCACCGCCGAGGACATGGACGCGCTGAAGGACAAGCCCGGCGTCGTCTCGATCGTGGAGCCCGAGTTCCGCACCTTCTCGATCAAGATGAACACCGAGTTCGGCCCGCTTGCCGACATCAACCTGCGCAAGGCCATCTCCTACGCCTTCGACTACAAGTCGATGGAGGAGTCTGCAGGCTACCAGCAGCTCATGGTCGGCCCGCTCCCGAACGGCATCTTCGGGCATGATCCGAACCTGGCCGTGCCGCGCACCGACCTCGCCAAGGCCAAGGAGTTCATGGCGAAGTCGCAAGAGCCCCAACGGCGGCCTGAAGCTCACCATGGTCTATGTCTCGGGCCTCGAGCAGCAGCGCCGCTTCGCGCTCATCCTGCTCGACAGCCTGAAGAAGCTGAACATCGACCTCGACATCAAGCCGATGGTCTGGCCCGACATGGTCGCCTCCACGGCCTCGCCGGACAAGATGGCGGACTTCTTCCCCGTCTACCAGACCGCCAATTACGGCGACCCCGACAACATCGCCTTCGCCGCCTACCATTCCTCGCGCAACGGCAACTGGCAGAACCCGGTCTACAAGAGCGCCAAGGTGGACGACCTGATCATGCGCGGCCGCGCCGAGACGGACGAGGCCAAGCGCAAGCAGATCTATCTCGACTTCCAGAAGCAGGTCGTCGAGGACGCGCCGGACATCTTCGGCGTGCTGGAAAAGCGCAAGCTCGCGATGCGCGCGGAAGTCACCGGCTTCGTCTTCACCCCGGTGGCCAGCAACGCCATCGAGTTCCTGCCGCTTTCGCTGAAGTGAGGCGTTAAGCACATTGCGCTTATGCTGACGGCCATTCCGGGAGCTCCTCCTGGTTGGGCCGTCAGCAGCGACATCTGCTCCGGGATGCCGATCGAACGCGGTCGCAACACCGGGGGCAAGGATCTGGCGGACATGCGGGACAACGGCCGGGACGTGAGCCAGGACAACGGCCAGGACAACGGCGGCAGGGACAACGGCATGGTGCGGACCTTGCAAGCGATAGGCCGATGATCCTCTACACGATCCGCCGCCTCATCCTGCTCATCCCCGTGCTTGTCGGGCTGTCGCTGCTCGTCTTCGCCATCTCGCATCTGCTGCCGGGCGATCCCGTCAAGCTCGCCGCCGGCCCGCAGGCGACGCAGGCCGAGATCCAGGCGCTGGCCCGCGAACTCGGCATGGACCGGCCGCTCCCGGTCCAGTACTGGACCTACGCGACAGGCCTGCTGCAGGGCGATTGGGGCCAGTCCGTCCTCACGCGCCGCCCCGTATGGGAAGACCTGCGCGATCTACCTTCCCGCGACGCTCGAACTGGTCATCGCGGCCATGCTGCTGGCCGTCGCGATCGGCATTCCCGCCGGGATGCTCTCCGCCGTCTACGCGAACCGCTGGCCGGACTACACCTCCCGCGTGCTGTCGCTCGCGGCGATCTCGATGCCGCGCTTCTTCCTCGGGCTGCTGCTGCAGCTCGCCTTCGCGATGTGGCTGCTCTGGCTGCCGCTGGGCGGGCGCTTCCCGATCATCGACGAGCCCCCGCGCTTCGTGACGGGCTTCCTGACCATCGATTCGCTCATCGCCGGAGACTGGACCGCGCTGGCGATCTCGCTGCAGCACCTCGCGCTGCCGGCCGCCGCGATGTGCCTCTCGCCGCTCGCCACCATCACCCGCATGATGCGCGCGTCGACGCTGGAGGTGCTGCAGCAGGACTACGTGCTCACCGAGCGCGCGCTGGGCCTGTCGCAGCGGCTGATCGTGTTCAAGTACGTGCTTCAAGAACGCCCTGTCCGCCACGCTCACCGTCATCGGGCTCTATGTCGGCTGGCTGCTCGGCGGGACCGTGCTGGTGGAGACGGTGTTCGACTGGCCCGGCATCGGCCTCTACGCCACCAAGGCCATCGTGACGCAGGATTTCATGCCGGTCATGGGCGTCACGCTCGCCATCGGCGTCATCTTCGTGCTGTCCAATCTCGTGGTCGACCTGCATCTACGGCGTGATCAATCCCAAGGTGCGCTACGAATGAGCGCCGCGGTGGAAACCGGACCGCGCAGCGCGCTGTCGTCCCGCTGGCAGAACTGGCGGCGCGGCGCCTATCGCTTCCGGCAGAGCACGCTTCAGCTCGTCGGGCTCGCCATCGTCGTGCTGCTGCTTGTCGTGGCCGTGGTCGGCCCGTTCTTCGTGCCGCATCCCGAGCACGTCGCCGGCGGCGTCAGCACGGCGCAGCGCTTCCGCCGCCCTCCGCGCAGGCCTGGTTCGGCACCAACGAGCTGGGGCAGGACGTGTTCTCGCTGGTCGTGGCCGGCTCGCGCATCTCGCTGCTCGCCGGCCTTGCCGTGGTGGTCCTCGCCGCGATCGTCGGCACGTTCATCGGCGCGGTCGCCGGCTATTTCGGCGGCTGGATCGACGAGGCGCTGATGCGCTTCACCGATCTCATGCTCACGCTGCCCTCGCTGATCCTCGCCATGGCCATCGCCGCCGCGCTGGGGCCGGGCATCGGCAACATGGTGTTCGCCATCGCGATGTCGTGGTGGCCCGGCTTCGCCCGCCTCGTGCGCGGCGAGGTCATGGCCAAGAAGGAGGAGGTCTTCGTGCAGGCCGCCCGCGCCCTGGGCGCCGGCACGCCGCGCATCCTCATGCGCCACATCCTGCCCAACATCATCTCGCCGATCATCGTCAAGATGTCGCTCGACATGGGCTTTGCGATCCTCACCGTCGCCTCGCTCGGCTTCGTCGGCATCGGCGTGAAGCCGCCGACGCCCGAATGGGGCTCGCTGCTCTCCCTCGCGCGCGGCTACATGCCGGATTACTGGTGGACGGCGATCTTCCCCGGCGTGGCCATCTTCCTGGCGGTGTTCGGCTTCAACCTGCTGGGCGACGGGCTGCGCGACGTGCTCGACCCCAAGGCCCGGCGCTGAGAGGCCGCGAATGGCGCTCCTCGAGATCAAGAACCTGCACCTCGCGATGCGCTCCTTCGAGGGCGAGGCGCATGTGCTCAACGGCATCGACCTCAAGATCAACCGCGGCGAGATCTGGGGCGTGGTCGGCGAGACGGGCTGCGGCAAGTCGCTCACCGGCCTCTCCGTCTCGCGCCTCGTCCCCACGCCGCCGGCCCGCTACCTCGACGGCGAGATCCTGTTCGAGGGGCACGACCTGCTGCGCGCCAGCGAAAGCGCAGATGCGCGCGCTGCGCGGCCGGCGCATCGGCATGATCTTCCAGGATCCGACGACGAACCTGAACCCGGTCTTCCGCGATCGGCGAGCAGATGGTGGACGTGGCGCTGCACGCCGGCTCGACAGATCCCGCCATTCTCGGCCTCGACCAGCGCGCGTCGGGCCGCGCACGCCGCAAGGCGGCGCGCGAACTCGCGATCCGCATGCTCGACCGCGTCGGCATCCCCGATGCGGCGGGGCGCATCGACGACTATCCCCACCAGTTCTCGGGCGGCATGCGCCAGCGCGTCCTGATCGCCATGGCGCTGATCGGGCGGCCCGACCTGCTGATCGCCGACGAGCCGACCACCGCGCTCGACGTCTCCGTGCAGGCGCAGATCCTGCGGCTCATCCACGGCCTCGTGCAGGAGGATGGGCTGACCGTGCATGATGATCACGCACAATCTCGGCGTCGTCGCGCAGCTCTGCACCCATGTCGCCGTCATGTATGCCGGGCATATCGTGGAGTCCGGCCCGGTCCGTCCGGTGTTCAAGAACCCGACGCATCCCTACACGCGCGCGCTGCATGGCGGCGGTGCCCACGGCCGGCACGAAGCGCGGCGAACTCATGGGCCTGCCGGGCTCCGTGCCGAACCTGCTGAAGCCGCCGCCCGGCTGCCGCTTCGCCACGCGCTGCGCCCACGCCGTCGCCGCCTGCGATCTCGGCACGCCTGATACGCACGAGATCTCGCCCGGGCATCGCGTCGCCTGCATCATGGCCGCGACGGTGGAGGCCTGACATGGCGCTGCGCATCGAGGGCGTCACGAAGACCTATCCCGGCCGCGGGCGGCGGTCGTCGACCGCGCTCGAGAGCGTCGACCTCAACATCGTCGCGCGCGAAAGCTTCGGGCTCGTCGGCGAATCCGGCTCGGGCAAGACGACCCTCACCCGCTGCATCCTCGGGCTGGAGCCGGTCACGTCCGGCCGCATCCTCTACGAGGGCGTCGATCTCGCTTCGCTGTCGGCGGCCGAGATGCGCCGCATGCGCGCGCGCATCCAGATCGTGTTCCAGGACCCCTACGCCTCGCTGAACCCGCGCATGAGCGCGCACGACATCATCGAGGAGCCGATGGTGATCCACCGCGACAGCCTGGGTCTCAACGCGCGCCAGCGGACCGATCGCGTGGTCGAGCTGCTGCAGCTCGTCGGCCTCGGCGAGCAGCATCTGCAGCGCTTCCCGCATGAATTCTCCGGCGGCCAGCGCCAGCGCATCGGCATCGCCCGCGCGCTCGCCGTGAACCCCGAGGTCCTGATCCTCGACGAGCCCACCTCCGCGCTCGACGTGTCGGTGCAGGCGCAGGTGCTCAACCTGCTGCACGATCTGCAGCGCCGCTTCGCGCTGACCTACCTGTTCATCTCCCACGACCTCGGCGTCATCAGCTATATCTGCGACCACGTCGCGCTGATCTATCGCGGCAAGATCGTGGAGGAGGGCGAGACCGAAGCCGTCTTCACCAATCCCCGCTCCGACTACGCCCGCATGCTGATCGCCGCCATGCCCGAGCCCGATCCGGACAAATCGCCCTTCGCCGCGCTGCGGGCCTGATATCGGTTCGTCACACGCCGTGCGGGATGCCGTCGAGCACTTCGATGGCACGCCGCGCGAACGCCTTTGCCAGCGGGCCGACCTCCGCCGCGTTGCTCGCCGACGCCGAGCCGGCGCGAGCGCGGGCGGCGATCCCCTCGAAGACGACGGCGAACCGGAACAGCGCGAACGCCATGTGGAACGCGCCCATGCGCGCGCCATGCCCGCAAGCGCGGTAATAGGCCTCGGTGTACTCGCTCTCCATCGGCAGGCTGAGCGCGTCGAGGTCGAGGCCGAGCAGGCCGCCATATTCCGATGGCGTCGAATGCCACGCCATGGCGCTGTGCGCGAGGTCGGCAAGCGGGTGACCGAGGGTCGACAGCTCCCAGTCGAGCACGCCCGCGACGCTCGTCCCGTCAGGCCCGATCATCAGGTTTCCGATGCGGTAGTCGCCATGCACGATGGTGGTGAGATCGTCCTCCGGCACATGGCGCGGCAGCCAGTCGATGAGCCGTTCGAGATCGGCGTTGTGCTCGCCCTGCGATAGCTCGTGCTGCTTCGTCCAGCGCGCGATCTGCCGGCCGTAGTAATTGCCCGGCTTGCCGAAATCCGCGAGGCCCAGTCCGGCCCAGTCCACGCGGTGCAGCCTGGCCAGCGTCTCGGCGGCGGACGCATAGATCGCGCGGCGCGCATGCGGCGGCGCATCCGGCAGGGCGTTGTCGTGGAAGACGCGGCCCTCCAGCCTGTCCATCACGTAGAACGGCGTGCCCACGACCTCCCGGCCGGGCTCGAAGAGCAGCGCCGACGGCACCGGCACGCCGGTGGCGGCAAGCGCGCGGATGATCCTGAATTCGCGATCGACGGCATGGGCGGATGGCAGCACCGGTCCGGCGGGCTGCTTGCGCAGCACCAGCCTGCGCTGCGCGAAAGTGACGAAGAAGGTGGGATTGGATTGCCCGCCGCCGATGCGCTCCAGATGCATCGGCCCATCCAGCTCCGGAATAGCGCGAAGCAGGTAGTCGCGCAGCAGGCGCGCGTCGAAATCGGCGGGCTCGTCGCCTGTGACGAGAGAGCCTGTGCCGCCGTTCGGATCCGGGGTCACGGTCCGCGCCTATCGCGGCATCGCCGCGCCGATCTCGATGACGAGATGCCGCGCGAAGCTTTCGCCGGGCTGCATGCGCACCATGCCGGGGCTATCCAGCACGTCGCCTTCGAAGCCCTCGGGGTGGTCATGGCCCTGCCAGGGCTCGATGCAGAGGTACGGCGCGCCGGGCTTCATCCAAAGGCCGAGCTGCGGGCAATCGGGAAAGTCCACCTTGACGCCGGGCTGGCCCGGCACGCCGAACCACACGCCCCGGCTGGCCGGCCGGTCGAAGAACATGGCGTCGGTCGCGAACAGCTCGGGCCGCACATGCAGCACGCGCCCGTCGATCTCGTTCGGAAACGTCTCGCGGCTCAGGAGTCCGCCCCTGATCCTGCGGATCGGAGCCGTCTCCTCGCTGTCAAAGAGTACGATGTGGTCCGTCTGCGGCCTGTCGGGAACGCTCGGCAGCGGCCATTGGAAGCCGGGGTGAAACCCCAGCGCCGCCGCGGCTTCCTCGTCGCCGAGATTGGTGACGGTGGCGGTCTGTCGCAGGCGCGGGCCGTCGAGCTGGAAAGTCACGTCGAGCCGGAGATCGAAGGGATAGACCGCGCGGGTCTCGTCATCGGGGTCGCAGCGGAACGTGCATTCCTCGCCGCCGCTCGACAGCACGGAGAACGCCTTGTCGGGCGCATAGCCGTGGATGGTGAGCTTGTAGAAGCGCCCCTTGTGGCGGACGCCGCCTCCGGCGCAGCGCCCGATGACCGGAAACAGCACGGGCGCGCGGCGCGGCCAGGATTGCGGGCTCCCCTGCCAGAGCCATTCCCGCGACTGCGCGTCGCGCAGCGACATCAGCTCCGCGCCGACAGGCGAGAGATCGACCGCGATATCGCTGTTGGCGAGTGAAACGAGGCTGGGCATGCGGCGCTCCGAACGGGACACGCCCATTCAGCGCGACACGGGGCGGCGACGCAAGTCCCCACCGCACTTCACCACCTCAAGTTCAGATGCGAGCGCCGGGTGAGGCGGAAGCGTCAGCTCACCAGCAGCGGGCGGACCACGACGCGGGTGCCCACGGGCACCTTGCGGTAGAGGTCGATCACGTCCTGGTTGATCAGCCGGATGCAGCCAGAGGAAACCGCCGAGCCGATGGAGCCCGGCTCGTTGGTGCCGTGGATGCGGAACAGCGTGTCGCGGTCGCCCTGGTAGAGATACATGGCGCGTGCGCCGAGCGGGTTTTCCAGACCGCCGGGCATGCCGTTCGCGTAGGGGCGCAGTTCCGGCTGGCGCTGGATCATGCTGCCGGGCGGCGTCCATGTCGGCCATTCGGACTTGCGGCGGATGACCGCCGTGCCGCTCCAGCCGAAGCCTTCCCGGCCCACGCCGACGCCGTAGCGCGTGGCGCGCCCGCCCGACTGGACGAGATAGAGGTAGCGCTCGTTCGGATCGATCACGATCGTGCCCGGCCCCTCGCGCCCGTCATACTCGACATTGGCGCGCAGATAGGACGGGTTGACCTCGTAGGGGTCCACCGCCGGCACGGGAAAGCGCTCGTCCGGGATCTCGCCGTAGGTGTCGTAGAACGACGCATCCACGGTCGGTAAGGGCGGCAGCGATGCGTACCGCCGCTCGGTCGAGACGCAGCCTGCGAGGATGGCGGGTGTCCCGAGGACGAAAAGGCGGCGGCTGATCTTGTGCATGGTGTCCTTCAAGCGGCGACTCGTACGGGGGCGGAGCTGGAGATGACGTCGGAAGTGCCAGGGGAAAAGCTGGCGCCAGGAAAGCAGCGCCGCATTATCAAACACCGGCGGTCACGCCCAAGTTCCATCGTCGTCACGCCGTGACCTGACAAAAATGATGCGACGCAAGGGCGCAACGCTGCCGATACGCCCTGATCAGGGCTACAGGCCTACGCTGCGTCCTGCAGCCGCACGACATATCGCAAGCTGTGACTTATTGAAGGCGCAATCGGAAATCCAGTCAATTTCCCGGGAGGCAAACCCATCACGCAAGTGTGAGCTGCACTGCTGGCCAATGGCGTTCGGGGGCGCGATGCGATACGCAGGCGGACGCCGCATCCAGGCGGAACGATCTTTTTTCCGGAGCATCCATGTCCCTCTCCATGTATCAGGCTTCCGTGCCGGCCTTGCTGCGCGGTCTCGATAACCTGTCGGCGATCCTGAAGAAGGCGGAAGACCATGCGGCCGCCCGCAAGATCGACCCGGCGGTCCTCCTCGCCGCCCGTCTCTTTCCCGACATGTTTCCGCTGATCCGCCAGGTGTTCATCGCGGCGGACTTCGCCAAGGGCGTGCCCGCCCGCCTCGCCGGCGTCGAGGTGCCGAAATACGAGGACAACGAGAAGACCTTCGCCGAGCTGCAGGCGCGCATCGCCAAGACGAAGGACTTCGTGATGTCGCTCACGGCCGCCCAGATCGACGGCAGCGAAGAGCGGAACATCGAACTGACGATCGGCGGAAGCCCGATGACGTTCAAGGGACAGGCCTACCTGACCGGCTTCGGCCTGCCGAACTTCTATTTCCACTCCGCGACCGCCTACAACATCCTGCGCCATAACGGCGTCGAACTCGGCAAGCGCGACTTCATCGGCCAGGTCTGAGCGAAAGTCAGGTCTGGCTAAGCCAAGTCTGAACGCCAGCCAAGTCTGAACGCCAGCCAAGTCTGAACGCCAGCCAAGCCTGAGCCGGCTTGTCATATGAGAAAGAGCGCGCGAGGCCTGTCACGGCTTCACGCGCTCTTTGCTCGAAAACTGAAGCCAGAGCGCTCGCTCGCCCTAGCGCAGCGCGAAGAACGGCGGCGGCAGGGGCTGCGGGGGCGCGTAGTAGAGCGCGCCTACATCCGCGGGCTTCTTGCGGGGCTTCTTCGGCTTCGGCTTCATGGCCTGCTCACCAGCCGCATCCGCTATCAAGGAGGGCTTTGCCTCGTGCGTCGGGGCGGGCGGCGCTTCGGCGAAGACGGGCGGCTTGGCGGGCTGCGTCGTCACGACAACGTTGCTGGGCAGTCCGAACGGCGAATCCAACACCACGCGCACGGTCCGCTTCGACGGATCGGCGGCAGCAGTCTCATTCGCGCTCGGTACGGTGGAGCCGGGTGAAACAGCAGGCTCCCGCGCCTCGGCGGACGAGATGATCCCCTGCTGCGTGCCAAGCTGGGGTTCGCCGCTCTGCCGCTGGCCGCTCCCGCCGAGAACGAGCGCCAGAAGGATTGGCATAGCCGCAAGCGCGGACACGCCGAAGATTGTCTTCGCCGGGATCATCGGAACGGTCTCTGCTGTCGATGCCCATCAACACGCGACAGGCCCTCCGCGTTCCGCTTGTGCTTGGCAGATTTCGCTTTTGGCGGCTCAGGCGCAGAATTCGCGCGCCGTGGCGGCAAGAATGTCGGTGAGGACCGTCACGGACTCGACATCCGCCCACTCGGTCGCGGCGTGTGCGCCGCCGCCATCCGCCCCAATGAGCACGCAGGGAATGCCGGCTTGCGCCAGGATCGCGCAGTCCGTCCAGAACGGCTCGCCCCGCCAGGCCGGGATCCGCCCGCGCTTGGCGACGACATGCCGCCGGAGCACCTCGACGATAGGCGCATGGGTGTCGATCTCGAACGGCTCGCGGCACAGCCCCGGCTCGAGCCGGTACTTGAAATCGGGCACTGTCTTCGAGAGCTCGTCGAGCAGTTCGCGCAATTCCGCCGCGACCGTTTCGGCGCTTTCGCCCGGCACGGTCCGGCGTTCCAGCCAGAGCCGGCATTCGGCGGGATAGCTGGAGAGTTCCTGCCCGCCCTTGATCAGCGAGGCATGCACCGAGCCGCTATGCAGCAGCCGGTGCGTGGGGTTGGCGCGCAGGCGCGCGTCCAGCTTTTCGAGCGCCACCAGGAAATGCCCGGCCTTGGCGATGGCGTCGACGCCGAGCTCCGGCCTCGAGCCATGCGCGGCGCGCCCTTCGAAGATCACCTCCGCCCAGACGAAGCCGCGATGCGCCACCGTGATGTCGAGATGGCTCGGCTCGGTGACGATGGCCGCGTCGGCCCTGAAGCGCCGCACCACCTGCTCGGTGCCGAAGGATGCGTATTCCTCGTCGGCCACGCAGGCGACGATGATATCGCCCGCCAGCCTGTCGCGCCCGGCCAGCGCCGCCGCCACCATCATCGCGGCGACGCCGCTCTTCATGTCGAACGAGCCGCGCCCGTAGAGCCGCCCGTCGACGATGCGCGGCGCCAGCGGGTCGCCGTCATAGCCCTGCAGCGTCACGGTATCGATATGCCCGTTGAACATCAGCGAGCGCCCGCCGCCGGTCCCACGCATGACGCCGACGATCGAGGGGCGGCCCGGCGTGTCCTCCACCCGCGTCACGTCGAAACCGTGCCGCGCCAGCCACCCGGCGCAAAAGGCCGCGATGTCGGCCTCGCCCGCCGCTCCCGGCACGAGGTCGGGATTGACCGAATTGATCTCGACGAGCTGGCTCAGGAGTTCCACGGCGTTGGGCACGGGGCGGTTTCTTTCAGCAGGAGTGCTCAGGCTGGCGTCAGCCAATCACGAATCTGGTGCGGAGTCAGATTGCCTCCGCAGAAGATCGTGGCGACGTCGCGTCCGGCAAAGCGTGCGGCGTGGTGGAGGATGGCGGCGAGCCCTGCCGCGCCGGCCGGCTCCACCACGAGCCCGAAGATTTCATGCGCCATCCGCATCGCCGCGAGAATAGCCTCGTCGGGCACCGAGATCACCTCGTCGACCGTAGCCTTCATGGTGTCGAGAGCATAGGCCACCGGCACGCGCACGGCGATGCCGTCGGCGATGGTCGCGGCGCTGTCCGTCTCGATCGAACGGCCCGCTTCGAAGGAGAGCTTCATCGACGGCAGCCTTCTCAGCGACGACGGCCACCACGCGCGTCCGCGGGCTTTCGGCCTTCATCCAAGCGCCGACGCCGGTCGCCAGCGCGCCATTGCCGAGCGGCACGAGGATGATTTCGGGCGCCGCCCCGGCGCGCGTCAGTTCGGCGGCGATCGTGCCCGCTCCCTCCGCGATGGCCGGGTCGTCGCCGTCGACTACGAGCCGCGCGCCCTCGCCGTCCGCGTAGCGGCGGGCGGCGGCCTTGGCGGCGTCGAAATCATGGCCTTCGAGGCGGACGTCCGCCCCGAGGCGGCGCATGGCCTCGATCTTCAGCGGATTGGCCGTGGTCGCGGCGAAGACGACGACCTTCATCCCGCGGGCCCGCGCGGCATAGGCGAGTCCCTGGCCGAAATTGCCGGCCGACGCCGTCACCAGCCGCTCATGGGTCGCCACGCCATGCACGAACCAACTGGTGCCCCGCCCCTTGAACGACCGGATGGGATTCAGCGTCTCGACCTTGGCGACGAGGCGGCACCCCAGGATTGCTTCCGCCGCTTCCTGCCGCACGATCGGCGTTCCGGTGAACACGGGATCGATGCTCGCGCATGCATCGGCGATCCGGGCTGCGGAGGGTGGGGTAAGAATCATGCTCATTTATTCAGCATAGAGAGGCTGCATCGCAAGGGCACCCCTGCTGTCCCAGGCTGGCTGCGTCACAAGGGCGCCTCGACCCGATCTCGCATCTCATGGCTTTGCCATGATCCGCGTGCAAGGGTTGGAACAAAGCAAAGCACGGTTGCAACGCGAGGATCCATGCCGCTCCTGTCAACGTTCGAAGCCGCGCCGCCCCGCCTTGCGAGGTTGGCCCTAGCGGTCCTTCTCGGCGCATCGCTGGCCGTTACGGCTCCCATGGCCTTCGCCCAGCAGCGTCCCGGCGGTCAGGCGCAGCAGGAAGGCGGGCAAGGCCAAGCTGGCGGACAAGGCGGCGCCCAAGGGGGCGCCCAAGGGGGCGGTCAAGGCGGCGGTCAAGGCGGACAGGAACGCAGGAGCGGCGGTGACGGGGAGGCCGCTCGTCCCGGCCAGCCCGACGCGCGCAAGTTCCCGGCGGAGGCGACGACGCGCCACACGCTCGACATCGGCGGCAAGCCTCTCACCTTCAACGCCACGCTCGGCAGCGTGCCGCTCTTCGATGGCGAGGGCGGGCCCCTGCTGGCGGAAATCGGCTTCATCGCCTTCCGGCTCGAGGGAGCCGATGCGGCCGCGCGGCCGCTCACCTTCGCGGTGAATGGCGGTCCCGGCGCCGCGTCCGCCTATCTCAATCTCGGCACGATGGGCCCGTGGCGGCTCCCGCTGCCCACCTTGTCTCCGTCCGACATGCCGGCGACCGTTCCCAACGCGGAGAGCTGGCTGCCCTTCACCGACCTCGTCTTCCTCGATCCGGTCGGCGCTGGCTATAGCTGGACCAACAAGACAGGGGACGATGCGCGCCGCCGCTTCTGGTCCGTCGACGGCGACATTTCGACCCTGGCCGTCGCCATCCGCAAATGGGTGGAGAAGGAGAACCGGCAGGTCTCCCCCAAATTCCTCGTCGGCGAGAGCTATGGCGGGTTTCGCGTGCCCAAGCTCGCGCGCGCCCTGCAGGGCGAGCAGGGCGTCGGCATACGCGGAATGGTGATGGTGTCGCCCGTGCTGGATTTCGGCTGGCGCTTCCAGAACCGCCACACGCCGATGCGCTGGGTCACCGAGCTGCCCTCCATGACGGCCGCCGTCCGCGACGGCAAGTCAGTGGGCCGCGAGGCGCTCGCCGACGTGGAGGCCTATGCGGCGGGCGAATACATGACCGACCTGCTGAAGGGCCCGCGCGACGCGGCCGCGATGGACCGCATCGCCGCCAAGGTCGCCGGGTTCACGGGGCTGGACGCGGACATTGTCCGCAGGCTCGGCGGCCGCGTCGATTCCGGCACCTTCCTGCGCGAGCGCTATCGCGGCCAGCAGCGCATCGGCAGCGCCTACGATGCCGGCGTGACGGGGTTCGATCCCGATCCTGCGGCAGCCTTTCCGCGCAACGAGGATCCGATCCTCGACGCCATCGACGCGCCGCTCAGCGCCGCCATGACCGACCTCTACCGCCGCCTCGGCTGGCGCATCGACCGGCCCTATCGGCTGCTGAACCGCGAGGTTGGAAACCAGTGGATGTGGGGCAACCGCCGCTCGGCGCCCAACGCGCTCGACGATCTGCGCACCGCGCTGGCGCTCGACGGCCGCATGCGCTCGCTCGTCGTGCATGGCGCGACCGATCTGGTCACGCCCTATTTCGAGAGCAAGCTGCTGCTCGACCAGCTTCCCGCCCTCGGCGGGCCGGATCGCTACGAGCTCAAGGTCTACCCCGGCGGGCACATGTTCTACACCCGCGACGAGGCGCGCGCGGCCTTCCGCGACGACGCGGCGAAGCTCTACCGCGCCGCGACGAGCAGGCCGGGCCGTAACGAGGCCGGCGCTACGGGTGTCGCTTGGCTTCCGTCGGCCTCACTGGGCCGCGGTCGTCTGCGGCTTCTGCATCTCGATCGCCGTCTGCGCGGCGGCGGCGGCCGTGTCGCCCTTCTCGCCGCCCGAGACGCGGACGGTGGGGAACGCGAAGTTGATGCCGTTGTCCTCGAACGCCTTCTTGAGCAGCGCATAGGCCTTGCGGCGGATGACGAACTGCTCGCCCGGCCGGGTCATGATCTTGAGCCGGATCTGGATGGCGTAATCGCCCATCTGCTCGACGCCCTGCATCTTGAGCGGCTCTAGGATGTGCGGCCCCATCTCGGGATCTTCCATCAATTGCTGGCCGATCTTCTTGACGAGCTTGCGCACCTTTTCGAGGTCGGTGTCGTAGGGCACGCCGACGGTGATCTTGTCGATCACCCAGTCGCGGCTCATGTTCTGGACAGCGCCGAGTTCGCCGAACGGCACGGTCGCGATGGGCCCGCGATGGTGCCGCAGCTTGATCGAGCGGATCGAGAACGACTCCACCGTTCCCTTGTGGCTCCCGGCCTGGATGTATTCGCCGACGCGGAAGGCATCGTCGAGCAGGTAGAACACGCCCGAGATGATGTCCTTCACCAGCGTCTGCGCGCCGAAGCCGATGGCGATGCCGACGACGCCGGCGCCGGCCAGCAGCGGGCCGATCTGGATGCCCATCGAGTCCATCACCATCAGCACCGTCACCGCGCCGATGAGCACGAGCAGGAAGTTGCGCAGGATCGGCAGCAGCGTGCGCAGGCGCTGGCGTCTGCGCGCCTCGGGCGAGTCGTCGTGCGTGACCACCGCGGGCTCGTCGTCGAGCCGCCCGTCGATGACGGCGCGGATCAGCCGCCACGCGACATCGGCCACCAGCAGCACGATCACGATGCGCACGAGCGCCCGCAGGGCGCGGGTGAACGCCGTCTCGCCCATCGCGATGTCGCCGAGGTCCACGCCCCACACTTGCGCCAGCACATAGGCGCCGACGATGACGATCATCGCGCGCAGCGCCCGCTCAACCAGCACGGCCCAGGTGATGACGCTCGCGTCCTTTGGCTGGTTCGGATCGTCGAGGCGCACGACGTTGCGCACGCCCTCGCGCACCCGGTCCATCAGCATGGGCACGACGATGAACACTACGAGCGTCCAGAACAGCGCCTTGAGCTGCATCGCCGCGAAGATCCAGCCGAGGATGCAGGCCATGGTCAGCACCACGGCCACCACGCGGCTGATCGGTTCCTCGCCCTCCATCGTCTGGCGCTGCCAGATCACGGTGATCAGCATGCCGGCGACCACGGCGAGCCACGCCATGCCGATCACGTCGCGCGCGTTGGAGGAAACGCCGATGATCGCCAGGAGGCTGAGCACCGCTCCGCCGATGGAGAAGACCGCCACGACGGCCAGCATCCAGCGATACCAGAACACCGCCAGCCGGGTCGTCAGCGGCAGGACGCGGTAATAATCGTGCCGCGCCCCAGGCGCGATCAGCAGCCGCCCGAGGGCGTTGAAGACGCCCAGCGTCAGCGTGATGCCCAGAAGGCTCAGCACCATCTCGCGGAAGACCGGAGGCCACGGAAAGATCAGGAACGCGCCCAGGCTGCCGAGCACGTAGGCGAAGAGCACGTAAAACGCGATCGACAAGCGCATGCCGAGCAGGCGCACGCGCTGCGCGGCGGTTTCGCCCGGCGCCTGCAGTATCTTGGCCAGCAGGCCGCGGGCCGACCACCACGCCAGCCGCCGGGCCAGGAAGCCACCGGCTGCGAACAGCAGGAACGCGCCGAAAAGCCAGGGCAGGCGCAGCTTGTTGCCCATGAGCTGGAAGATGCGCAAAGCGCTGGATACGTCTTCCGGCACGTTCGGCGCGGCCATGACGAGCGAGCTCGCGCGTTCGCGCAGGCTGTCCAGGCCCTGGCCGGCCATGGTCGTCATTTCCATGGTCGTCTTGATGGGCGTCGAAACCGACGGCGCGGGTGATGCGGGGGACGCTGCCGGGGCCTGTGCAGCCGGCGTCGTCACCTGAGGCGGGTTGCCGCCGCTCACCTTGGGGACGAGCTGGTCGTTGACGAAGGCGCGCCCCGCATCGTCGTTGGGCACCTCGATGATGACGCGGATCGGCGGCGCGGCGGCAGCGGCCGGGGCAGGTGCAGGGGCCGTAGCGGGGGCAGGGACGAACTGCGCCAGCGCCGCGTGTGGCGCAAGGGTCATCGATCCCGCGAGCGCGGCGAGCACCACGCCCAGCATCAGCGCGGGGCGGCAGGCAGGGAAGCGAAGTGCCAGGCGAAAGGCCATGAGGTCAGTATTCCCTAGGGCTCCGAAGCAAGCCCGGCGCTACGAAGCGAGCCCCGGGCTACGATCCGAGTCCGGCGCTGCGAAGCGGATCCGGCCGTAAGACGAACCGTTGCCGCTCAAGCTGAAGCGTTAGCCCCTGCATCGGTTCGAGTCTCTTCAAAACACCGCAAGCTACATCAAAAGTGCGCAAGTCTCTTCACGTTGGCGCAGGTCGTCCCGCGATGCAGCCAGACTTCCGCTATGCGGGTCTGTCCGTGATCCGAGACTATTCCCGTGCTGCGCGAGTCTTCCAGGGGTGAGCTGGTCCTGTCCAGGTCGTGCCGAAGCCGCGATAGCAGGGTCGCCCAAGCGCCTCTCAAACCCGCAGGCTTGCCGCGATCCGGCCTGTGGCATTCGCCGCCTGCCACGACACGGCCTGCCAGGGGCCGAGATCGTTCACGCCGCCGCCGCCCACCTTCCAGCCCATGCGAGCGTAGAATTCCAGCGCGCGGACATTGCCGGACTGGCATTTCAGCCAGCCCCAGGTGCCGAACTCGCGCTCGGCATGGCGCAGCAGCGCCGCCCCGATACCGCGCCGGTGCATCGCGGGGTCCACGAACAGCAGGTGGATGAAATGGTCCGGCGTCCAGATGGACAGGAGCCCGCACACCGCGCCGTCCATCTCGGCCACGAAGATAGTCTCGCCCTCGGAATCGCGGTCGAACTCGCTCTCGGTGAACATCTCGGGCGGGCACCAGTGAAACGCGACGCGCCGCGCCTGCGCATAGATGCGGGCGCAGGCGGCGCGGTCGGCCGGCTGGAAGGGTCGGATGATCAGGCTCGCGCTCATGAAGGCTCGGACTGGAAACCCTGGGACTGGAACTCGCTTCTGGACGGAAAGAGATTCCAGCCCCGGCCGCATCCGTCAACCATCCCCCGCCGGCCGGGCCCGCTCACCAGTTGGTATAGGAGCCGTCCTTGCGGCGCAGATGCGGCGCTTCCCAGAACTTGAACTCCTGCCTGGCGAGCAGTTCCTCGTTCACCTCGACGCCCAGTCCCGGCGTGTCGGGGACGATGTAGTCGGGCCCGTCCATCGTCATCTGCACGGGGAAGAACTCGCGGTTGTCGAAGCCCAGCGCCTCGGTGGGGGCGGTGCGGCATTCGAGCCACGCGAAGTTCGCGACCGCCGCCGACATGTGCACCGACGCCGCCGTGCAGACGGGGCCGAGCGGGTTGTGCGGCATCAGGTCCACGTAATGGGCCTCGCTCCAGCCCGCCACCTTCATCGCCTCGGTGAAGCCGCCGACATTGCAGATGTCGAGCCGGTTGAACTGGTGGATGCCCCGCTCGATGTAGGGCAGGAACTGCCATTTGGACGAGAACTCCTCGCCGATGGCGAAGGGCACGTCCACCATGGTGCGAAGCGACTCGTAGGCCTCGGGCGTCTCGTCGCGGATCGGCTCTTCCAGGAAGTCGAGCGTGCCCGACGGCATCTTCTGGCAGAACGAGGCGGTCTCGGCCACCGAGAGGCGGTGGTGGTAGTCGACGCCCAGCACGACGCTGTCGCCCAGCGCCTCGCGCGCCTTCACCAGCCAGTGCGCGGTGATGCCGATGGACTCGCGCGGCTCGTACTGCGTCTTGCTTTCGTGCCCCGCGCAGGACAGGCGGAAGCAGGTCCAGCCATGCTCCATCAGCAGCTTGCCCTGCTCGATCATCTCCGGCCCCGGCGCGGCCGAGGTGCTGGCGAAGGTGGGCACCCGGTCGCGCTGCTTGCCGCCGAGCAACTGGTACACCGGCACGCCCAGCGCCTTGCCCTTGATGTCGTAGAAGGCGAGATCGAGCGCCGAGATGGCGGCGGTGAGCACGCGCCCGCCCTCGAAATACTGGCTGCGATACATCTCCTGCCACAGCGCGCCGGCCTGCATGGGGTCGCGGCCCACCAGGAACTCGGCGTAATGGTGCAGCGCGCCCGCCACCGCCTTCTCGCGGCCGGAGAGGCCGGATTCGCCCCAGCCATAGATCCCCTCGTCCGTCTCCACCTTCACGAGGAGCTGGTTCCGGATGCCGACCCAGACGGGATAGACCTTGATGGCGGTGATCTTCACGGGCGTCCTCCTGCTGTTGCGGCGGGATGGCGTCGACCCTCGCCTGCGTATTCGCGCTTCGCTTTCGCGGCTTGAACTTGACGGTCAGGTTTAGAACACGTCAACACCGCCCGTATAGCCTGAACGCATCGATGCATCGCGGCAATGCAGAAGAACATGGCCGCGGCGTCGACGAAGCAGTGTGCAACCGCTATCCCTAGGAACCTCGCCTCCTCACCTTGCGTCCGCCAGGGGAGGCCCCCCGAGACGTGAGGAGCCCCGCCGTGTCGCAGGTGACGGCTGTGCCGCCAGATCCCGATCGGCGCTATTCGACGCTGAAGGGCGTCGGCTTCGCTTTGTGCGGCTACTTCCTGTTCGCCACCGCCGACGCGCTGACCAAGACCATCGTCAATTCCTACTCGTCGTTCCAGATCATCCCGATGCAGGTGGTGTTCGCCTCGCTGCCCATCGTGGCGATGATCGTGCGCGGCGGCGGCTTCCGCATTCCGCGCGGCGTCAACCTCGCGCTGCTGGGCCTGCGCGGCCTGCTGGCCGGGCTGGGCGCGATCCTCGGGCTCTACGCCTTCCGCCATCTGCCGCTGGCGGATGTGTATGCGCTGGCCTTCTGCGCCCCGCTGCTCGTCACCGTGCTGGCCATCCCCATCCTGGGCGAGCGCGTCGGCCCGCGCCGCTGGGCGGCCGTCATCGTGGGCTTCATCGGCATCCTCGTCATGGTCAGGCCCGGCTTCCAGGCGCTGTCGCTGGGCCACGTCGCTGCCTTGCTCACCGCGTTCTCGGGCGCGGGCACGCTGCTGATCATGCGCCATCTGCGCGGCGTCGAGACCGCGGCGACCATGGCCAGCGCCGTCATGGTCGGCCTGCTGGCCGTGAGCCTGCCCGCGCTGCCCTTCGTCTGGAAGACGCCCGACATCTCCCACGTCGCCATCGTCGCCGGCTCGGGCCTGATGATGGGCTCGGCCCAGTTCCTGATGCTGCGCGCGCTGAGCCTGGCCTCCGCCGCCGCCGTCGCGCCGATGCAGTACACGATGATGATCTGGGCGGTGTTCTACGGCTTCGTCGTGTTCCAGAACGCGATCAGCGGCTGGGTCATGGCCGGCTGCACCATCGTCATGGCGTCGAGCCTCTACACCATGCACCGCGAACGCAAGCTCGGCCTCGCCCAGCGCGCCGCCACCACGATCCCGCCGACGCCGACGCACACCTGAGCCCGCACGGGTCCCGAACAAAAACGGCCCGCGCCTTGGTCGGGCACGGGCCGCGCGGGGTGAGGCTCGTCGGCCTATTGGCCGGCGGGCATGTGGGCTTCGCGCCTGTCGAGCACGGCTTCGGGCTCGTCGGCCTCCAGGTCCGTCTCGGCGTTCATCACGTGGTCGAGCCGGGCCATGTCGAGTTCCCCGCACCACTTGGCGACGACGAGGGTCGCGACGCCGTTGCCGACGAGGTTGGTCAGCGCCCGCGCCTCGGACATGAAGCGGTCGATGCCGAGGATCAGGGCCAGCCCCGCGACGGGCACGTTGCCGACCGCCGAGAGCGTCGCCGCCAGCACGATGAAGCCCGAGCCCGTCACGCCAGCCGCGCCCTTGGACGTCAGCAGCAGCACGAGCAGCAGCGTGATCTGGTGGCCGATGTCGAGCGGCGTATCCGTGGCCTGGGCGATGAACACCGCCGCCATGGTCAGGTAGATCGAGGTGCCGTCGAGGTTGAACGAATAGCCCGTGGGAATGACGAGCCCCACGACCGACTTGTCCGCCCCGGCGTTCTCCATCTTGGCGATCATGCGCGGCAGCGCCGCCTCCGAGGACGAGGTGCCGAGCACGATCAGCAGCTCTTCCTTGATGTACTTGATGAACTTCCAGATGTTGAAGCCGTGATAGGCCGCGATGGCCCCCAGCACCACGAACACGAAGATCAGGCAGGTCACGTAGAACGTCGCCATCAGCCAGGCGAGCGAGGTCAGCGAGGAGATGCCGTAGCGCCCGATCGTGAAGGCCATCGCGCCGAACGCGCCGATGGGCGCGACCTTCATGATGATGCCGACGATGCCGAAGAACACGTGCGACACCTTCTCGATCATGTCGAACACCAGCGTGCCGCGCCCGCCGAAGCGGTGCAGCGCGAAGCCGAACAGCACCGCGAAGAACAGCACCTGCAGGATCTCGCCCTTGGCGAAGGCGTCGACCACGGTGTTGGGGATGACGTTGAGCAGGAAGTCCGTCGTCGTGCCGAGCTTGGCCGGGCTTGGCGTAGGTTTCGATCGACTTGGCGTTGAGGCTCGCCGGGTTGACGTTCATGCCTGCGCCGGGCTGGACGACGTTGACGATGACGAGCCCCAGCAGCAGCGCGAGCGTGCTCACCACCTCGAAATACAGCAGCGCCAGCGCCGCCCGTCTTGCCGACCTTCTTCATGTCCTCCATGCCGGCGATGCCGATGACGACCGTGCAGAAGATGATCGGCGCGATGATCATCTTGATCAGCTTGATGAAGCCGTCGCCGAGCGGCTTCATCGCCTCGCCGGTGGCCGGGTAGAAGTGGCCCAGCAGGATGCCGATGATGATGGCGGTGACGACCTGGAAGTAGAGGTGCTGCCAGAACGGCTTGTGCTTGGCGATCACGGTGCCGGTCGCGACCTGGGCGGTACTGGTCATGGACGTCTCCCCGCTTGTTCAGCAGCCAATGATCGCGTCCTGCCGCGTCCGGCCGTCATTCGAAGCAAAGCCTAGCGTGCATTCCAGCGCGCTCCAATTCCCCTCGACGAGAAAATACGAATGAAGTGCGTGTTTTTGCCGGATTTCTCCTCGGATCAGCGCCTTGGCCACATCCAGGCAAATCAGGCGGCGCGAAGCCGACGCCAAAGTGCCGCCTGCGGCGAGTTCCCGAAATCTCAGAGCGTCGCTTGGCTGCAGCACAACGGAGAGCCGGATCAGAGCCGATTTGAACTCTGGCGGGATAACACACGGATCCCCTCATCCTTCTAAGTTCGGACCACCGCAATCTGCTATAAGGAGGGCGGCGGAGGCGGAAGGGATTCCGGCTCATCCCAGGGCAAAGCCCGATCCTCAGCTCGGACACCCTTCCGTCGTTCCATCGAACCCGAACAGTCGAGCGGGCCGCCGTCTTCGGATGAGCCCGATTGAGGAAGGACGGGACGAGATGGAAGCCTTGAACGTTGGAATTGATGTGTCGAAGGACAGCCTGGACGTGGCGGTGCTTCCGACGGGTGAAGCGTTTTCGGTGCCGCGGTCGTCAGCGGGGGTTCAGGCGCTGGTTGAGCGTCTTGGTCCCTTGAATGCCGAGCGCATCGGCATTGAAGCCACGGGCGGTTTCGAGACGATCGTCGCGGCGGGTCTGCAGGCGGCTCAACTGCCTGTCGTGGTTCTCAATCCGGCTCATGTGCGTGATTTCGCCAAGGCCCTGGGTCAACGCGCCAAGACGGACCGGCTGGATGCGCTGGTGATCGCGCGCTTCGTGGAGGCGGTCAAGCCGGAGGTCCGGCTGCTGCCTGACGAGCAGACCCGCGAACTCGCCGACCTGGTGTCGCGTCGCCGCCAGATCGTGGAGATGATGGCGGCCGAGAAGCAGCGGCTGGGCCGAACGACGCAAAAGCGCTTGCGCAAGAGCATCGAGCGTCTGGTGGCGGCGTTGCAGAAGGAACTCTCCGAGGTCGAAACGGATATCGACGACGCCGTGAGGGGCTCGCCAACCTGGCGCGAGAGGGAGAAACTTCTCAAGACGGTGCCGGGCATCGGGCCCACGACGGCGCGCGTGCTGTTGTCCGAGATGCCCGAACTCGGCAGCCTCGACCGCCGCCGCGTCGCGGCGCTGGCCGGCCTGGCTCCCTGGGTGCGCGAATCCGGCCAGTGGAAAGGCAGGAGCAAGATCGGTGGCGGCCGGGCTACCTGCCGCGCCGTCCTCTTCACCAGCGCCCTGACCGCAACCCGAGGCACATCGCCCTTCAAGGCCTACTACGACCGTCTTGTCGCCGCCGGCAAGCCCAAAATGGTCGCCCTCATCGCCGTCGCGAGGAAAATCCTCACCATCGCCAACGCCATCGTCAGGGACCAAAAACCATGGCAACCCGCTTGACCGCGAACACAGTCGCTGAGGAGCGGACCCGTAAGGGTCTGCGTCTCGAAGGACGAGGGCTCGCTAACCGCGATGGATCAGCCCGCTGGAATCCCTTTTCCTTCGAGCCGCTTCCTTTCCACCCCTCCCGTCATCCCGGCCGCAGCGCAGCGGAGAGCCGGGATCTTCACCCCATCCGGTGAGGCGAGAGATCCCGGGTCGTATCCGGGAGGACGGAGAGAGGGGGCGGGCTCCTCGGAAGGAGCTGCGGGGAGAGCGAAATACGTGTGACAAGAAATTAGACGCAAAAACGCAGAAGGGCCGCCCCCTTGCGGAGACGACCCTTCCGTTTTCGAACCGCGGTCCATCCGGACCACGGGGCGTCGCTTACGCGGCGCTGACCTCGCGGACGAGGGACCAGGTCACGGATGCGGACGACCGCGGCTGAAGATCGTGAGACACTGGATCACCTCCTTTCGAAATGTTTCGGGAAAACCAATCTGGGGTGATTTGCGGCGTTTGGGAAGGGGGGCGGGGCCGGTATTTTCGGTCGGCACCGGGGTTAGCCTGAACAGGCCTGCGCCCGGCAGGCGTGGAGGCAGAACTTGCCTGACCTGGTTCGGCCTTCGCTGGAACACGCCGCGGAAAGTTTTGATGGGCGGAACTTTTCCGTGAGTTCCGCATTCTGGCCTGCCTCCTGCCGTGGGAACTAAGTGGCAGCAGGTGCGGCGGCTCTGTCTTCCATTTGTCTCGCGGTGTCAGGAGGCTTTCCGACACAGGAGACGACAATGGCGGGGTTAAAACTCCAAGGCACGCAACTGGCCAACGTTCTCGTCGGTTCGGCTGACAACGACACCATCGTCGCGGGCGGCGGTGCCGACACCATCACCGGTGGTTCCGGCAATGACATTCTCTGGGGCGGCACGGCCGGCGACGTGTTCGTCTATCTCTCCGGCGAGACGGGCAACGACCAGCTCCGCGACTTCAGCCTCACCGAGGACAAGCTGGACGTTTCGGCCCTGGGCATCACGACGCTTGCGGAAGCCACGGCCGGCGCGACAGTCGGCCCGAACGGCGTGGTCCTTGACCTCGATGGCCAGACCGCAACCCTGTACGGCGTCACCAGCGTCGCGCAGCTCACGGACAGCAACTTCATCTTCGGCGGAGGCCCCTCGTAACCATCGGCCAAGCCATCCAGGGCACGCAACTCGCCAACGACCTGGTCGGCACGGCGGGTAACGACACCATCGTCGCGGGCGGCGGAAACGATACCGTCACGGGCGGCGACGGCAACGACATCCTGTGGGGCGGCGCGGACGCCGACGTTTTCGTCTACCTCTCGGGCGACACGGGCAACGACCAGGTGCGCGACTTCAGCCTCACCCAGGACAAGCTCGACGTCTCCGCGCTCGGGATCACGACTCTGGCCGAGGCCACCGCAGGCTCGACCGTGGGAGACAAGGGGCTGATCCTCGACTTCGATGGCCAGACCGCAACGTTGTGGGGCGTCACCAGCGCCGCCCAGCTCACGGCGGACAACTTCATCTTCGCCGGGGACCAGACGACCACCGGCCAGGCCATCCAGGGCACGCAGCTGGCGAACGACCTCGTCGGCACCTCGGGGAACGACACCATCGTTGCGGGCGGCGGCGCGGACACCGTCACCGGCGCATCCGGCAACGACATCCTGTGGGGCGGCACGGGAGCCGACGTGTTCGTCTACCATGCGGGCGACACGGGCAACGACCAGCTCCGCGACTTCAGCCTCACGGAGGACAAGCTGGACGTTTCCGCGCTCGGAATCGCCACCCTGGCCGAGGCCACGGCAGGCGCGACAGCCGGGACCAATGGCGTCGAGCTCCATCTGGACGGGCAGACCGCGACGATATGGGGCGTCACCCTGGCCGAGCTGACGGCCTCGAATTTCGTCTTCGCGTGAGATGAACGGCCAGGCCGCCGGGTCCCGCCCGGCGGCCTGATCGCGAGGCGCGGGAGGGGCAAATCCGGCGCCCGGCTTGATCCCGGCCTCAATCCCCATTACCTCCCGGGGTAACAAAGCTCGCGCGCGGCGATCCCGCCGGCGCCGGGCTTGCCCTGGACACACCGATGAACGACACCGCCACTCCTGAGGCCCGCAAGCCTGAGGCCGGCAAGGCTGAAGCCGGCAAGCCCGAGACGGGCACGCCGGTTTCGCGGCGCCGGACCTTCGCCATCATCTCGCATCCCGACGCGGGCAAGACCACGCTCACCGAGAAGCTGCTGCTGTTCGGCGGCGCGATCCAGCTCGCCGGCGAAGTGAAGGCGAAGAAGAGCGGCACGCAGACGCGATCCGACTGGATGGGCATCGAGCGCGAGCGCGGCATTTCGGTCGTCACCTCGGTGATGACGTTCGAATATGGCGACTGCGTCTTCAACCTGCTGGATACGCCGGGCCACGAGGACTTCTCGGAGGACACCTACCGCACCCTGACCGCCGTCGACTCCGCCGTCATGGTGATCGACGCCGCCAAGGGCATCGAGGCGCGCACGCGCAAGCTCTTCGAGGTGTGCCGCCTGCGCGACATCCCCATCGTCACCTTCATCAACAAGATGGACCGCGAGACGCGCGACCCCTTCGACCTCCTCGACGAGATCGAGAAGACGCTGGCGCTCGACACCGCGCCCATCACCTGGCCCATCGGCCGTGGCCGCAGCTTCGCGGGCACCTACGACCTCAAGGCCAATGTCGTGCGCCGCCTCGACCACGACGAAGCGCCGATCCCCGTCAGCGGGCCCGACGACGACGCCGTGCTGGGCCTGCTGCCCGAGCATGAGCGCGAGGCCTTCCTCGACGAGATCATGCTGGCGCAGGAGGCGGGCCGCCCGTTCGACCTCGAGGCGTTCCGCGAAGGGCACCTGTCGCCCGTGTTCTTCGGCAGCGCGCTGCGCAATTTCGGCGTCCGCGACCTCATCGACGCGCTCGCCGCCTTCGCCCCGCCGCCGCGCAACCAGCAGGCCGCCGGCCGCATGGTCGATGCGGACGAGGACCGCATGACCGGCTTCGTGTTCAAGATCCAGGCGAACATGGACCCCAACCACCGCGACCGCATCGCCTTCATCCGCGTCTGCTCGGGCAAGCTCACGCGCGGCATGAAGGCCAAGCTGGTGCGCACCGGCAAGAGCATGAGCCTCAACACGCCGCAGTTCTTCTTCGCCCGCAACCGCGCGCTGGCCGACGAGGCCTATGCCGGCGACGTCGTGGGCATTCCCAATCACGGCACGCTTCGCATCGGCGACACGCTGACCGAGGGCGAGGACATCGTGTTCCGCGGCGTCCCCAGCTTCGCCCCGGAAATCCTGCGCCGCATCAAGCTGCAGGACGCGATGAAGGCCAAGAAGCTGCGCGACGCCCTGCAGCAGCTGGCCGAGGAGGGCGTGGTGCAGCTCTTCGTGCCGAGCGACGGCTCGGGCGCGATGGTCGGCGTCGTCGGCGCGCTGCAGCTCGACGTGCTCGCCGTCCGCCTCCAGGCCGAATACGGCCTGCCCATCGCCTACGAGCAGACCCGCTTCTCGCTCTGCCGCTGGATCACCTCGCCCGACAAGGTCGAGATGGAGAAGTTCATGGACGCCCACGGCTCGTCCATCGCCCGCGACCTCGACGGCGCGCCCGTCTTCATGGCCCCCAACGCCTTCCAGCTCCGCTATGACGAAGAGCGCTGGCCGAAGATCAAGTTCTCGGACGTGAAGGACTACCAGGTCAGCGACAAGGCGGCTTGAGGGTCCAGACGAGTCAGACGGTAGACAGCATCTGAATAACGCGTAATCTCATTCCGTTGCTTGAATGAGATTACAAAATGACTTTTAAAACTTACAGCTTTTGGTTGTATTGCAGCATATTCTTGAGTTTTGCACTCGCGCCCCAAACGGTCAGCTCGGCCGAGGATGCCATCAGAATCGTCGAGCGTACCGTCGTCTCGGGCGTTGAAACCCGAATTGGTGAGTTCTACGAGCTCAACGCCGACTGTTCGCCGATCGGGGACATAACCGTGAAGATGCTCAAGCCGCCGAAAAGCGGCCTGAGCGAATCGGAAGACGCCGTTCTCGTGACCAACTACGACGCCCTGAACCAGCGCGCGGCTTGCAACCGCAGGAAGTCCCAGGGGGCCATCCTCACGTACCGATCCAGGGAGAACTTCAGGGGGAAGGATCTCGTCGAGGCCCAAATCATCTACCCCAGGGGTATCGCCGTGAAATATCGCTTCATGATCGAGGTGAAGTGATGAGCCGCTGGATTATGATCGCCGCCGCGATGTCGGTGGGCGCGGGCTGGGCCTATGGCGCGGCAGCGCAGGACAAGCCTGCCCAGCTCTATGAACGCACGGTCGCCAGCGAAGTCCGGGCCCAGATCAGCACGCTGATCCTCGTCAAGACCGATTGTTCGACGGGCGGAGACATCACGGTCAAGGTCACTGCGCCCGCCAAGTCCGGCACGATCGACATCGAGCCGGGGCTGGTCGTTCCAGCCTTCGCGAAGGACAGCATCTATTTCGGCTGCAACGGCAAGCCTGCACCGGGAGTGAAGGTTTTCTATAAAGGCAATGCAGGGTTCGTCGGGGCTGACCGGGTCGAGCTGGACGTCTTCTACCCGAATGGAACCTACCGTCGGAATCGCTTCCTGATCACGGTGAAGTAGGCCGGCCAGCACGCTTGCGGGAAGGCTACGGGCCGCTGTTCAGTCGCGGCCCTCCGTCGTCAGCTCTCCGTCGTCAGCCCGCCTGCGCCGGTCCCGGTCTGGGTTTACCGCGCAGGACTTTCGACCCACGTCACCCGCCCCTCGAGCGGATAGGCCGGGTCGTTATAGCCCGGCGTCGAGGGGTGGCCCGGCGTCACGAGGCGGTCGATCAGGGCTTCGTCCTCCGGCGTGAACGTGTAGTCGAGGGCGGCGATGTAGTCGTTCCACTGGTCCTCGGTGCGTGGCCCGCCGATGACGGCGGTGACGGTGCGGCTGTTCAGCACCCAGGCGACGGCGAGGTGGTTCGGCGTGGCGCCCTTGGCCTCGGCGTAGCGCTTGATCTCCTGCGCGATGTCGAGGGACTCCGTGCGCCACTCCGTCTGCATCATGCGCGTGTCCTGGCGTCCGGCGCGCGTGCCTTCCGGCGGGGGACGGCTGGGATCGTACTTGCCCGTGAGTACGCCGCGCGCCAGCGGGCTGTAGGGCACGACGCCCAGGCCGTAGAAGGCGCAGGCGGGCAGGTGCTCCACCTCGGGCATGCGGTTCATGGCGTTGTAGTAGGGCTGGCTGACGACCGGCCGGTCGATGCCCAACTCGTCGCAGAGGCGGCAGATCTCCGCCACGCGCCAGGAGCGGTGGTTGGAGACGCCGAAATAGCGGATCTTGCCCGCCTTCACGAGATCGCCCATCGCGCGCACCGTCTCGGACAGCGGCACGGAATGGTCCTCCTTGTGGAGGTAGTAGATGTCGATGTAGTCGGTGCCGAGCCGCGCCAGGCTGGCCTCCGCCGCCTGCATCACCCATTTGCGGGACAGGCCGCGCTCGTTCGGCCCGGGACCCATCGGGTTGCACACCTTGGTGGCCACGACCCACTTGTCGCGCTCGCCCGCGATGGCGCGGCCGATGACCTGCTCCGATTGGCCGTCGTTGTAGACGTCGGCCGTGTCGAGGAAGTTGACGCCGGCCTCCTTGGCCCTGGCGATGATGCGGTGGGAGGTGGGCTCGTCGGTCGGCCCGCCGAACATCATGGTGCCCAGGCAGAGCTTCGAGACCTTCAGGCCGCTTCGGCCAAGTGTCCGGTAATCCATGGTTCTCTCCCGCATGGCGTCGTGCCGTTGATCCGGCGATCGCGCATCTGTCCCAGTCGTCTGGCAACCGGGATAAACCCGCCCCGCGCCTCCGGCAAGCAGGGCACGTGCGGCCCCGCCATGCATCGGCGGTTGCAGGAACGAACGGGAACCGCGCGCCGCGGCGCGGATTGGGGAAGCGCGTCCCCCAACAGGAGATGCCTTATGCCGCATCCTACAAACGTGCCCCCGATGCCCGGAATGCCGGGAGTGCCCGACCGCGATCCTGCGCCGGGCGGAAACCTTCCCGGCGAAATGCCTATTCCGAAGCCCGAGACGCCGCCGACCGGCCCGCGCAAGCCCTATCCCGTGGACGATCCGGTCCTGCCCGAAGGCCCCGGTGCCGATCCGGACTACCTGCCCGGCGCGCCGACGGATCCCGGCATCCGGCTCTAGCGCCGCACGCCGCGCCACTGGACCGTCCCGCCGCAATCCCCGATGATGGCGCGTCCGCCAACCGGCGGACCGAAATCACGGCAGGGCAGGGACGCGGAATGCAGGGGCTCAAGAGTTCAGGAAAGCGGGACCGCTGTAAGCCGGGACGATTGCGCCGCGCTGGACAGGGACGATCCGCTTGCCCATGCCCGCGAGCGCTTCGCCATCCCCGAGAACGTGAACTATCTAGACGGCAATTCGCTCGGCGCGCTGCCCAAGGGCGTGTCGGCGCATGTCCAATCGGTTGTAGAGCAGGAATGGGGCGTCGGCCTCATCCGCTCCTGGAATGCAGCCGGCTGGTATGCCGCGCCCGGGCGGATCGGCGCGAAGCTTGCCCCGATGCTGGGCGCCGCGCCGCATCAGGTCACCGTCACCGACACCATCTCCGTGAACCTGTTCAAGCTGCTCGTCTCGGCAGCGCGGATGCGTCCCGGCCGCCGCAAGATCGTGGCTGAGCTGGGCAATTTCCCCTCCGACAACCACATCGTCGACAGCGTCTGCCGCATGCTCGGCCTCACGCCCGTCTACGTCCCGGCCGGCGAGGTCGCTGCCGCGGTGGACGAGGACACGGCGGTCGCCGAACTCTCCCATGTGAACTACCGCACGGCCGAGATCCAGGACATGGCGGCCGTCTCCGCCGCCATCCATGCGAAGGGCGCGCTGGTCATCTGGGATCTCGCCCACTCCACGGGCGCGGTGGAACTGCGGCTGGACGCCGATGGAGCCGATTTCGCGGTCGGCTGCGGCTACAAGTTCCTCAATGGCGGCCCGGGTGCGCCGTCGCATGTCTACGTGGCCGACCGGCATCTCTCCAGCATAGACCAGCCGCTCACGGGCTGGTTCAGCCACGCAGCGCCGTTCAAGTTCGAGCATGAGTTCAACCGGGCCGAGGGGATCCGGGCGATGCTCTGCTCGACGCCCCAGATGCTCTCTACCGCCGCGTTCGAAGCCGCGCTCGATGCCTTCGACGGCGTTACGATGGCGCAGGTGCAGGCCAAGGGCCGGGCGCTCGGCGACCTGATGATCCGGCTCTATGACGAGCGCCTTGCCCCGCTCGGCTGCGGCCTCTCCGCCTCGCGAGACGGAGCGCGGCGCGGCAACCACGTGTCGATCACGCATCCCTCCGGCTACCAGATCATGCAGGCCCTCATCGCGCGCGGCATCATCGGCGATTTCCGCGCGCCCGACGTGATGCGCTTCGGCTTCGGCCCGCTCTATGTGCGCTATGTCGACATCTTCGATGCCGTGCTCGCGGTGGAGGACCTGCTCGTCTCCGGCGCGTGGCGCGAGGTACCGCTGCCGCGCCCCGACGCGGTGACCTGAGGACGAACGGGATGGCCGATCAGGATTCCAGGACGCCGGACGATTGGCACGCCGCCAAGCTCGATTTCGCCAAGGACATGTCCTACGCGGACTATCTTGGCCTCGACGCGATCCTCCACGCGCAGAATCCGCTGTCGCCCGATCGCAACGAGATGCTCTTCATCATCCAGCATCAAACCAGCGAGCTCTGGATGAAGCTGATGCTGCACGAACTGAACGGCGCCATCGACAGCGTGCGCGCCGACAAGCTGCCGCCGGCCTTCAAGATGCTGGCGCGCGTGTCGCGCATCATGGAACAGCTCGTGAAGTCCTGGGACGTGCTGGCCACCATGACGCCGCCGGAGTATTCGGCGATCCGGCCTTCCCTCGGACAATCCTCCGGGTTCCAGTCCTACCAGTATCGCGAGATCGAGTTTCGCCTCGGCAACAAGAACCCGGCCATGCTGAAGCCGCACGCCCACAGCCCGGAGCGCCTGGCGGAGGTCGAAGCCGCCTTGCACGCGCCGTCGATCTACGACGAAGCGATCGCGCTGTTGGCCCGGCGCGGATTTGCCATCGATCTCACAGTCCTCCATCGCGACCGGACGCAGCCGACCGCCTACGACGCGAGCGTCGAGGCCGCCTGGGCTGAGGTCTACCGGAACTCCGAGCAGCATTGGGAGCTCTACGAGTTCGCCGAGGAATTGATCGATCTCGAAGACGCCTTCCGGCTCTGGCGCTTCCGCCACGTCACCACCGTCGAGCGCATCATCGGCTTCAAGCGCGGCACGGGCGGAACCGCCGGCGTCAGCTATCTCCGCAAGATGCTCGACGTGGTGCTCTTTCCCGAGCTATGGCGCGTGCGCACCGCGATGTGATCGTCATCGCAGCATCGCCTGCCAGCATTCCTCAACGCCGCCACCCCGCACGGGAGTGCCCCATGCCGTCTCCGACCGCCGAGAACTACGCCGATCCCTCCTGGTGCGAGCGCGAGCTGAACCCGCGCCTCCTCGTGCCCAACGCGCTCGATTTCTATAGCCAATGGCCAATCTGGGCGGCCGAGACGCGGGCGCGTTTGCCCCATACGAGGGATCTCCCCTACGGCGACGATCCCCGCGAGATCATGGATATCTTCCACGCGCCGGACGCGAAGGGCGCGTTCGTCTTCATCCATGGCGGCTACTGGCGGGCCTTCAGCAAGGATGACCATTCATGGGTCGCGGATGCCCTGGTGCCCGCAGGCTACAGCGTCGCGTTGATCAACTATCCCTTGTGCCCGCAGGTCACCGTCAACGACATCGCCCAGAGCTGCCGTCACGCCATCGCGCGGCTCTGGCGCGAACTCACGCCGGTCGAGCGTGCCCACCTCGTCGTCTCGGGACATTCGGCAGGGGGCTATCTCACCGCCGCGATGTTCGCGACTGACTGGACGGAATTGGGACTTCCCGCCACGCCGTTCGCCGGCGGGCTTCCGATTTCGGGTGTCTTCGAACTGCAGGGCCTTGTGAACACGACGATGAACGAGGCCATCCGTCTCACGCCCGAGACGGCGCGCGCCTGGAGCCTGCACGACAAGCCATGCCGGGTCGCTGCTCCGCTCGCCTTCGCGGTGGGCGAACTGGAATCGGCCGAGTTCCACCGCCACAGCGCCCAGCAGGCGCGGGCATGGGCACAGGTCTCCCGGCCCCCGGTCTCCATCCCCGGCCGCAATCATTTCGATGTCGTCGGTGAACTGCGAACCGCCGGCACGCCTGTCTTCGAGATGGCGACGGCCTTGCTTCGCGGCGATTGAACCGGCTCAGTAGAATCCAACCGGGAAATAGCGGAGGTAGAGTTCCGCGTAGGTTCCCTTTTCGGACAGGCGCTGCAGCGCGTAGTCGATGGCGCGCTTCAGGACGGGCTCGTTCTTGCGCAGGGCAATGGCGATGCCCTCGCCGAAATAGCGGCTTTCGGTATAGGGGCCGCCGACGAACAGGCAGCATCCCGCGGCATCGGCGCTGTTCAGCCAGATCGCGAGCGTGAGGCCGTCCCCGAACAGCAGGTCGACATCGCCACGCGACAGTGCCTCCCGCGCGCGGGTCAGGTCGTCATAGCCCCGGGGGATCGACTTCGGGAAAAACAGCCGCAGAAAGGCTTCGTGCGCGGACCCTGAAACGACGGCGATGCTGCGTCCGGCCAGGCTCTCGGGGGAGGGCGGCTGAGCGCCCATCCCCCGGGCGACGAACCGCGCCGGCGTGCGCAGATAGATCGAGCTGAACGCGAAATTCGTGCGAAGCTGCGGCGTCGCCCTGACCGACGCGATCAATGCGTCTCCGCGACCCTCGCGCAGCGAAGTCCAGCAATGTGTCCCAACGCCGCGCCTGGACAGTGCAGGACACGTTCAGGATCTCGCAGATTGCTCGTGCCAGATCGACGTTGAAGCCGGCAAGCCGGCCGTCATCGGTCTGGTACTGCATGGGCGGAAAGTCGTCATCGGTCAGAAAACGGATAACACGCAATCCAGAAATATCAGGCTTATCAATGCGTTGCGCAGGGTCCCAGTAATGTGGAATGTATACAGTTTCCTGAGCTTGCACCGGCGTTGGAGAATACGCAATCAAATGAAGCAAATAAAAAGCGATACAACCTATCAGGCGTATAGTTTTATTTTTTACTTTTACATTGCGACGACAGGAAAGCTTTTCCACGTAAATCTCTCTAGGCAGGAGCGAGCAGATCGGCTTTGTTGAATGTGGTCTAATTTTAGCACCGGTGTGTGCGCAACAGAAAGTCGATCGAAGGGTTCTTTGCGTCAGCCAAAGCTTAAAGACGACGCAGCGAAGCGCAATGCTCCAGCGCAGGACGCCTCGTTGCGCGACGTGGTCACATTCGAGCATCTTGTCTTCCTGTTGAAGGCGGGCATCGATCCAAGCGTTCTGATGGCGGCGATCAAGCGCGCCCGGACGATCGGCTCGTCGGCTGATCGTGTGCTCGTGACGGAAGGCCGCATCACGAGCGAGGCCTTCTACCGGGCACTGGCCGCGCATGTGGGTGTGCCCTTCGTGGATTCGCGCTTTGAAACCGATCCATGCACGCCGGCCGAGGCCGTGCGCGCCGGCCTGGTGAGGCTTGCCGAAGGTTCGCCCTGGCGCTGGTTGGTCGCGCCGGAAGGCGAGAGGCTGGCAGCGCTTCTGGCGAGGAGCAGCGGCGGAACGCTTGCCGGTCTTGCCATCACGACGCCCGCGCGCCTGACAGCCGGCGTGGTGCACGGCAGGGGGCGGCGCGTGGCGGATTTCGCCGCGAACCGGTTGGCGGATGCGGATCATTATCCCAGCTTCCGCGATTCACCGACCCTGACCCAACTCGGCCTGGCCCTGATCTCGATCCCTGTGGTGAGCTATCTCCTGGCTTCGAACCTGTCAGCCACGGCGACGGCGGTACTCGCGATATGCGGGATCTTCCTTCTGGTCGCGATCTGCCTGCGGCTTGCGGCGGTCGAGGCGTCCGGCAGCAGCGAGGAGCCTGCTGCGCCTGCGCTTCAGGATCACGAACTGCCGGTCTACACGCTCCTGGTGCCGCTCTACCGGGAAGCGGGCGTGCTGCCCCAGCTCGTCGCCAATCTGAGAGCGATCGACTACCCGGCGGCGAAACTGGACATCAAGCTGCTGATCGAGGCCGACGACCTCCAGACCAAAGCCGCGGCTGCGGCGCTCGGCCTCGATGCCCCTTTTGAAGTCCTCGTCTGCCCGCAGGGAGAGCCGCGCACCAAGCCGCGCGCCCTCAATATCGGGCTGCGCTTCGCGCGCGGGGAATACGTCGTGGTCTACGACGCCGAGGACCGGCCGGAACCAGGTCAACTGAGGCTTGCGGCTGCGGCTTTCCATCACGCCGACCCGAGCGTCGCATGCCTGCAGGCCTCGCTCGCCATCTACAATGCCGAGGACGGCTGGCTCGCCCGGATGTTCGCGCTCGAATACGCCGTGCTGTTCGACATCGTCCTGCCAGGCTTCGCGCGGCTGAACCTGCCGATGCCCCTGGGCGGTACGTCCAATCACTTCCGTACCGCCATGCTCGAGCGTGTCCTGGGCTGGGATCCCTGGAACGTCACTGAAGATGCCGATCTGGGCCTGCGCTTCGCGGAGGAGGGGCTCCGCGTGGGAGTCCTGCCGTCGACGACCTTCGAGGAGGCCCCGTTCCGGCCAAGAGCCTGGATGTTCCAGCGCATCAGATGGCTGAAGGGGTGGATGCAGACGGCGATCGCACACAGCCAGTTCCGCCGCGGCGCCAGCTTCCGCCTTGGCATCATTGGCGTGACGGCGATGTTCGTCCACACCTACGGCATCGTCATTGCCGCGCTCGGCTTTCCGATCTTCGTCCCTGTCGTCATTTGGGACATCGCCAGCGGAGGCTTCCTCGGGCCGAGCCGGCTTTCTCGAAGCAAGCGCCCGCATTCTGGCCGGGCTCGTGTTCGTGCTGGGCGTCGTGTCGGTCATCTGGCCCGCGCTGCGCGCCGCGCGCCGCCGCAGGTTCACGCTTGGGTTCCGCGATGGATTGCTGCTGATCCCCTATTTCGGGCTGATCTCCATCGCGGCCTGGGGCGCGCTCTGGGAACTGATCGTCGCGCCAAGCCAGTGGAACAAGACGACCCACGGCGTCACCCGCCTCAAGGCGCCGGGGCGGCCCTCCGTCGTGACGCTGGCGCGTCCTAGAGCGGAATCCGACCTGATTGCATCAGGTCGTCCGCTCTAGCTTCTTGTTTCAGCATCATCTTTTTCCGCCAACCGGTTTCCACTTGGCGGGATGATGCTAGAGCAGTTTTCGAGTTCCCTGGCGGATTCCGCCGGCGGGCGCTGCAGGTTGAAAGCCCCGACGAAGCGGCCCTTCTTGTCCATGAGATAGACCAGCGCCGTGTGGTCCATCGTGTAGTTGCCGCCCTCGAGCGGCACTTTCTTGGCGTAGACCCGATAGGCCTTCTGGCTCGCCTCGATGGACGGCCGGTCGCCGGTGAGCGCCACGATCCGCGGGTCGAAGCTGGACAGGTAGGTCTTCAGCAACTCGGGCGTGTCGCGCTCGGGATCGACGGTGATGAAGAAGGACCTTGACCTTGTCGCCCTTGGGCCCGAGCGCGTCATAGACCTGCGTGATCTCGTAGAGCGCTGTCGGGCAGACATCCGGGCAGTGCGTGAAGCCGAAGAACACGAGCGAGGGGCTGCCCTCGAGCGCCTTCTCCGTGACCGTCCTGCCGTTCTGGTCGATGAGCTTGAACGGCCCGCCCACGGCCGCCGGCGCCGGGCCGCTCTCCGGCAGGAACACCGTCGCGATCGCCACGATCAGCCCGACCGCGCCGAGCGACGAACGCCAGCAGCGGCACGAGCAGGCGGCTGTTGCGCGGCGCTGCCGGCTCTTGCGGCTGCGGGCTCGCGGCGAAGTCGGCTCCGGCGAAGGTTGTCATGGGTCCAGCGTTCCGATCAGAAGCACCAGGCGATGGCGGCCGACAGCATGTCCGTGAAGATGACCGGGCCGCGCGCCGACCACAGCACCAGCCCGGCGCGCGACCATCATCGCCGCCGTGCCCCCCAGCAGCAGCCGTGCCGGCACGGATAGTCCGCCTTCGCGAGGCGCGGGGCTATCGCCGTCCAGCATGTCGGTCATGGCGCGCGCCTATCCCGGTGGCATGGCGTTTGTGTGGTGCAGTCCGCCCGCCGGGTCAAGGCCGTCAGGGACGCAGCGGCTCGGCCTCGCGCTGTCACCTGCAGGTCGCTTGCGCATGGGGGCAGTTCGCCGAACCGCCGCCCGGCTTCGCCCAGTTCCACCAGCAGCGGCGCGGGCTCCCATCCGAAGCCGAACGCGGCATGCACCTCCCGCATGTCGGCGAGGATTTCGGCCGTCCCGATCTCGTCGGCCTCGAACATCGGGCCGCCCCGCCACGCCGGATATCCATAGCCGTGGATCATGACCATATCGATGTCGAGCGCACGCGGCACGATGCCCTCGGCCAGGATGCGCGCGCCCTCGTTGACGATCGAGGCCCGGATCCGCCGTTCCAGAAGCTGGCGGTCGAGGATCCGCGGTTCGACGCCTTGAATTCGGCCAATCTCGCCTCGATCAGGGCGGTCACTTCGGGGTCGATCTCCCGCTTTCCGTCGACGTAGCGGTACCAGCCGGCGCCGGTCTTCTGCCCGAAGCGGCCGCGCTCGCACAGCCTGTCGGCCAGCGTCGAGGCGTAGCGCACGCGCGGATCCCGCTGCGATTCCAGCCGCTTGCGCCGGGCGCGGGCGATGTCCAGCCCCGCAAGGTCCGACACCGCGAACGGCCCCATCGGAAACCCGAAGCCGACCAGAACCGCGTCGACCTCATGCGGAAGCGCGCCGTCCTCGAGCGCGAATTCGGCAACCTGCCGGTACCTGGACAGGATGCGGTTGCCGACGAACCCGTCGCACACCCCGCAGGCCACGGGCAGCTTGCCGAGCGCCTTCGCCACCGCGATTCCGGTCGCGACGGCCTCCGGCGCGCTGGCCTCGCCCTCGCACCACCTCGACCAGCCGCATGACGTTGGCCGGCGAGAAGAAATGCAGCCCGATCAGGTCGCTGGCCCGCGTCGTCGCCGCCGCGATCGCGTCGATGTCGAGGTACGACGTGTTCGTCGCCAGCACCGCGCCGGGCTTTGCGATGGCGCCGAGCCGCCCGAAGATGTCGTGCTTCACCGCCATGTCCTCGAAGGCGGCCTCCACCACGAGATCCATCCCGGCGAGCGCCGCGAAATCGTCGGTCACGGTCACGCCGCCCGAGCTTTTCGCAGCTTCTGCGCCTCGGTGATCCGGCCCGATTTCACCTGCCGCTCCCACAGGCCCGAGATGCGGTCCCAGCCCGCGCCGACGGCGGCGACGCTCGTCTCCACGACGGTCACGGCAAAGCGCGCATCGGCGAAAGCCACCGCGATGCCAGCGCCCATCGTGCCGGCGCCGATTACGCCGACGGCGCTTCACCGGACGCGGCTGCACGCCGTCCAGATGCGGAACCCTGGTCACCTCGCGCTCGCGCGAAGAACGCGTGCCGCAGCGCGCGGGATTGCGCGCGTATCCCTGAGCTGGCTGAAGATCGCCCGCTCCCTCGCGAGCCCCTCGGCGAACGGCAGCCGGGTCGCGAGCCGCACGGCTTCCGCCGCCCGGACGGGCGAGATCTGGCCGCGCGCCTTGGCCGCGACGGCCTCCGCCGCCTTGTCGAATGCGGCCGGGTCGAAAGCGGGAATGGGCAGCGCGCCGGTGCGCCGGGGCTCCTGCCCCGCCAGCCGCCGCGCCAGCGCGACGGCCGCGGCCCGGAGGTCGCCATCCGCCACCTCGTCGGCGATGCCGAGCGCCGCAGCCTCCTCCGCCTTTACGAAGCGGCCGCTGGTGACGAGATCGAGCGCCTTCAGCGGCTCCCGCGAGGCGGGGCAGCCGCTGCGTGCCGCCCGCGCCCGGGATGATGCCGAGCTTCACCTCGGGCAGCCCCACCGCCGCGTCCTGCGCCATGACGCGGGCGTGGCACGCGAGCGCCACCTCGAAGCCGCCGCCCAGCGCGGTGCCGTGAAGCGCGGCGACGACGGGCTTCGGCCCGCTCTCGATGAGCGTCGAGCACGTCGGGCAGCAGCGGTTCGGCGGCCGGCTTGCCGAACTCGCGGATATCGGCGCCGGCGATGAAAGTCCGGCCATCGCAGGCCAGCACGATCGCCGCGACACCAGGATCGCCCTGCGCCTGCCAGATCGCGGCCAGCAGGCCCGCGCGCACGGCCTGCGAGAGGGCATTCACCGGCGGGCTGTCGATCACGATCGAGCGCGACGTCGCCATCCCCAGGCGTCTCGCTTCGAAGCATCTCGACCGGATTCTTATCGCTCATGCTCTCACCCCGGTCCCGCACGCCTGACATAAAGGGCGTAAGCGCCCGGCGGCAAGTGGCGTGTCAACTGGCGCGCTAGCCGTCGACGGCCCCGATCCCCCGCCTCCAGCGGCACGCCCGGTACGGCGCGCCGGGACAGGCGGTAGCGACCCTCGCCGACCCGCGGCAATGAACGCCACGCAACCACAACGAGCTTTCGGATCGCGTCGCGTCTCCTGCGTGTGTCAGCTAGTCCCGGTGGTCGGGCATCCCTGCCTGGCGAGAATATCCTTCAGTCATATTGAAAATAAGACGACGACAATGGCGCGGCACAACTGATGTAAGCGACGCAACCGGAAATTGAGTAATGTAAATTGGAGTGAAATATACCCAGACAACGGATGCAGAAACGCCACTTTTGCTTTCGAATCGAAGCCATTTCTGGCGAGGTTAGCGTATCGCGGTTGAAACCTGCTTTACGAACCTTCCGCCTGTCGATACAGGCTCTAATCTGAATTACCTGTTCGCATTCTGTATTCGTGTTGCCAAATCGATTTTGAGATTTCCGATTTCCGGAGTTCCGCCCATGCCCGCCATCGCCCCCGCGCGTCCCGTCCTCCCGCCTGCTGATCGCCCTGAGGGCCGGCACGATCCTGGGGGCGGGCCTGCTGGTGCAGACCGGCTTGGGCTTGGCTAAGACGATCAATCAGACATCACCGCTTCAGACAACCGGCGACGCCATTTCTAGTTCAAACGAAATTGACGACGAATTCTCCGACGACCTCTCCATCTCGACGTCGGCCGCCGTCACTTCCAACGCCGGGAAAGGCATCTACGCTCTCCGCAGTTCAGTTCGATCGCATCTTTGTGGACGGGCCGCTGACCGGCCAGGCCGATGGCGTCTATGCACGGTCGGAGTACTCATCCGTCACCGTTACCGGCGCTGGCGAGATCAAGAGCACGGGATCCAACGGCATCTCCGCGGAAACAGGATCGGGCGCTATCACCGTTTCCGGCACGGGCGCGACAACGGGCGCCATAACGGGCATCTACGCCTTGATCGAGAGCAACGAGAGGGACATCAGCATCACCCGCAGCGGTGCCATCACGGCTGGCAAGGATGGCGTCGTCGCGAGCAATGCGGGCGGTGGCGAGGTCAGAAGTCTTCAATATCGGCTCCGTGACCGCGAGAGGAAACGACAAAGACGAAGATGGCGAAGTTCTGAATGCCGGCATCATCACGACCGCCGTGAATGGCGTCACTCGGATCGACCTCGTCAATGCCGTCAAGGGCGCCAACGGCGTCATCGCAGAGTCGACCGGAACCGGCGACATCTACATCCAAAGCTCGGCCAGCATCGCCAGCACCACGTTCACCCCAAGCAACGGCGGCTTCTTGGAAAGCCAAGGCCTGGGCACCGCGATCCGCGCCAAGACAGTGAGCGGTTTGATCACCATCTACGGCGCCGGCGATTATTCCGGCGCGAACGGAATCGACGCGACAACCCAATACGGCTCCATCTTCGTGAGTGGGGCAGGCACGACGACGGCGACAAACGGCCGTGGCATCAACGCATCGATCAGCCAAACGGACGCGGACGGATCGATCTTCATAAATCGGTCAGGGGCAATCCAGTCCACGGGGGCCGGCATCTACGCACAGAACAGCGGAACCGGCGGAATCCAGATCTTTGGGACTGGGCAGATCACATCCAGTGATGGGGAAGGCATCCGGGCGGAGGCCCGCGGCGGCAACATCGAGATCGGTGACCCGGCCGGCTTCTACGGCGCGGCGGGCCTTGGCGCCTCGGTTACGGGGACGACCGGCATCTACGCCGCCACCTCCGTCATGTCAGGGTCTGGCACCGTCAACATCATGACCCGGCAGAACGTAACGGTCACCGGAACGGCAGACAGGGGCATTATCACCGGCGCCTTCGACGGCGATACGACCATCGACGTCGGCGGCACCGTCTCCGGCGCAAAGGCGGGAATTTCCGCTTACGCGGGCGGAGTTGGCGCGATCACCGTGCGGGGAAGCGGCGCCATCACAGGCGCGAAGGGTATTGAGGCGTTGTCAAATACCGGCGCGATCACCATCGCAGGCACGGGCGCGACAACCGCCTCGGCAGGCCGGGGCATCGACGCCCAGATCACGGATGCTACGGCGAATCAGGCCATCACCATCAGCCGCTCGGGAGCGGTGGTGGCGCAGTCGGACAACAATGCGGGCATCTACGCCGATAACAAGGGGACGGGCGGGGTCACCATCGCCGGGATCGGCACGGTGAGTTCCGTCGCCGGGATCGGCATCCTTGCGACCGCCACTGGCGGCGCGTTGCAGGTCGGCACGATCGAGGCGGCGCTGTCGCAGGCGGTGAGCGGGGGAACAATAGGCATTCGAGCCATCAATTCCGGGACGGGCACGATCGCCGTGCGGACCACGGCAGGCGGGACCGTGACCGGCGGCCTGCAAAGCGGACATGGCATCTCTACGAGTACTGCCGATGGCGCCACGGAGATCACGGTTGGCGCGGCCGTTACCAGTAACGAATACGGCATTTATTCCTTTTCAAATGCGACCGGTAACATCGCCATCGCCACGTCAGCGGGCGCAACCGTCACCGCGACCAGGACCGGGTCCGTTTACAAGGGCGGCATTGTGGCCGAAGCCAACGGCGGCGGATCGATAACGATCAACACGGGCGCGGCCGTATCCGGCTCCGCCGGCGTCAGGGCGGTGGCGAGCGGGACGGGACGCGTCTCGATCACCACTAATGCCGCCGTAACCGGTACTTCCCATTCTGGCATCTCCAGTTCGACGTCAGACGGCGCGAACACCGTCAATGTGAAAGCCGCAGTGACAGGCAATACGTACGGCATCAGCACGAGCAGTTTCAGCGGCGATACTACCGTCAATATCGACGCCAGCGCTAACGTGACCGGTGGAACCGCAGCGCTCTGGTTTTCGACGTATACCGGAAACGTCGTGGTGAACAATGCGAGCAAGCTCTCGGGCAACGTCGTTGGCGTGCGCAACGGCACGGGCACGGGCACGATCACGCTGAACAACACCGGCACGGTGGAGTTGCTCGGCTCGCAGTCCGTCTCCGACACGGTGCGGACCGTCAACAAGGCCGGGGGCGTGCTGACCGGGACAGGCTCGTTCCTCGGGGCCGTCACCGCCGAATCCGGCTCGTTCATCCGGCCGGGCGACCGTTCGCTCGCGGCGGTCGGCGGCGTGCCTGTCGTGGGCACCTTGACGGCGGGCAGCCTCACGCTCGCACAGGGCGCGACGGTCGAAATCCGCGGGGCCGCGTCCGGCGTGAGCGACAAGGTCGCCGTCACGGGCAATGCGGCTCTCGGCGGCGCTACGCTGAAGCTGCTCCCCAGCCAGACAGCCGAGGCGGCGTGGACCACCGGCAGGACCTACACCGTGCTCACGGCCGGGTCGGTCGCCGGAACCTTCGCGCTCGCCACCGATCTCGCCTTCCTCTCGCCGACCGCGACCTACTCCACAAATCAGGTCGACGTCACCCTGGTGCGCAACGAGGTTCCCTACCAGTCCGTCGCCACGACGCCCACGCAGAACAATGTCGCGGCGGTCCTCCAGTCACCACCAGGCGGCGCAGACCACCGCAAGGAGAAGGCCTTCCTCAACGTCATCAACAACCTCACGGCGCCGCAGGCGGCCGCTGCGCTGGAGACGTTGTCGGGCTCAGGCGCCACGGGCGCGCTCACCACGACGGGCGTGCAGGTGTCAGGCTTCACCAGCATCGTCGCCACGCAGTCGCAGTCCTCGCCGCTCGTCGGGCGGCGGCCGGTCGCCGCGCCCACCGCCTTCACCGGCTCCGACATGCCGCTCGCCTATGGCGAACCGCTCACCACCGCCGCCGTCGCCAAGGCCTTCAAGGACCTCAAGACCCCCGCCGCCGACCGTCAGCCCGGCGCAGACCTGGCGCATCTGGGCGTCGGTGTTCGGCGCCAGCCACAGCACGGACGCCAACGTCTCCACCAGGACGCCCGGCGTCACCGGGCATGATTGGGGCGGCGCCACCGGCTTCGAAATGGCCGTCAAGCCGAACCTTATCGCCGGCGTCGCGCTCGGCGGCTCCACCTCGCCCTTCTCGGCCGGCAAGCGCGCACCTTCGGCGACAGCACCGGCGCTCTGGGCAGCGTCTACGGCACGGCGACCTTCGACCGGACCTATGTCACCGCCTCGCTCGGCTATGGCCGCTTCGAGACCTCGACGACCCGCGTCGTCGCGATCCAGGGCTCGCCGACCGAACGCCAGACCGCCAAATACGGCACGGACGCCTATACCGGGTTCATCGAGCTCGGCTACAAGATCCCTGTCCAGGGCGTGGTCGTGACCCCCTTCGCCAACTTCCAGCCGAGCGTGCTGCGCCAGGGCGCGGCGACGGAGACGTCCGAGATGGCCAACCCGCTGTTCGGGCTGAGCTACGGCGCGCGCGACACCGTGTCACTGCCGGCCTCGCTCGGCCTGCAGGTGCAGCGCTCCTTCGCGCTTGGCGAGTGGGACACGACGGTCGAGGCGCGCGCAGCCTGGGTACACGAGTTCCAGCCCGATCGCGGCCTGCGGGCCAGCTTCGTGTCGCTGCCGGGCGGCATCTTCACCGCCAGCGGCGTCGCGGCGAGCGAGGACCTCGCCCGCCTGTCGAGCACGATCACGCTCAGCCCGCGCGAGCGGCCTCAGCCTCTTCGCGCGCGTAGGCGCCGACGTCGCCAGCAACCAGCGCAGCTATTCCGGCCAGGGCGGCGTCAAGTTCGCCTGGTAGCCGCCGCACGACCGGCCCGCGCGGGGCGCTCCCCGCGCTTTATGAAGAGTGCGGGATGGCCCGGTGCTGGACGACGCGAAAACCCGCGCGGGATCCTTCCGCGCCGCATCACAGAAAGCCCCGCGGGATGACCCAGCGCGGGTTTTTTGCTAAGCGGCGGCATTTCGAAGTTGGTTCTGGTTGAAGATCACCCGAACATTTTATCGCGGCGGTGTTCGACTTCGCCTCGGCAGGGGTTCGACCCCCATTCGTGTTGAATTTGACTGGGAAATTTGCCGAACAGCGGTGCCTAATCGTGATCGGATTGCGAAACGAAGTTCAATTCTTGCCTCTGGCGCTAGCGAGCGCGAGCGCTGAAGGTCGCCCCACGTGACAGGCACGGCGAAGGGCCCAGAGCCCCCGGCGTTGGGTCAAACGCCGTTCGACAAACCTCACGGCAGGGGAGCAGAATCTCTAAGGGACTGTAGGGTGGGGGCGGTTCCGCCAAATGCGAAGTCCAAGCGGTAGCGCATTGCTTCGCCGGGCTCCATTGCGTACGCGACGGGCCGCTTGCACCGCCAGCCTCCCGCGCGCTCGTGCAAGGTTCGAGCGCCACTACGCCAGCATGGGGACGCAGGTCCCGCCAGAGCTGCAGAAACGGCAATGTGCTGGCGGAAAACGAAAGGTCGAGTCGGAACGCAGGTCCTTCCGGAGAGGGCGTAGTCAACCGGCATGAGGCAGTTTCGCCCCGCGCAACGGGAATGCTCGCCGCCTCCGGCTGGAGGTCGAAATCGGGCAGCTTGAGCGGGCCCATCACGCGACGTTCGCCGAGATGGACTTCCGTCCCGTCGGAGACGGCGGGGTAACCGAGGTTGATGTGGTAAAGGAGCGCGTGGGGCGTCGACTGCGCCCCATCATTCGTTACGATGTCTTGGATGGTCAGCGTCCGCCCACCCACGGGGGCGCTGATCCGGCGGCGCAGCCGCAGCATCTCGCCGCCGTAGCGGGATTGCACAACTTCGCCCTCGCAGAAGAGCATGGGTTGCGGCGCTTCCCAATCCTCGCCATGGGCGAGCAAGCGGGCGGGCGTGAAGGGCAGCCGTCCATGCAGGGGTCGGCCGTTCGCGGGCTGGCGGATGTGCTCGAGCCCGCAAGTGACGAGCAGCCCGGAGAAGCTGCGGTTGAAGCCCTTGCCACCGTCACCTTCGGGATCATGCAAGGCTGCGGCTGCGAAAGCCCGACGGGCTTTGCCACGCCACCGGTGAGCCCCGGTACCAGAGCGGCCCGATGTCGAGCGAACGGTCAGCCATGACCCAGAAGTCGAGCCCGCCGCCGGTGGAGAAGGCGAGCGCCCGCACGCCCGCGCTCCTGCCCCTCGTCGAGCACGATGGTACGCACGCTGGCGATCTGCCGGAGATCTCCCAGCTTCGGGCGGAGCGCGCCCGGTTCATTCGGCGGCGGCCGGATTGCGGTCGTTGCCGATTGGCGGCAGACCCAGTCGTGTGAAGGCTTCCGGCGGGGCCTGGTTATCCGCCATCATGGCAACCATCACCTGGTCAAGCCTCGCCTCCACGCTGGCATCCTGCATGGGCTTTTCCTGCCCAGGATCGGCGGAAAGGTCGTAGAGCCGCGTGTCGTTCTCGATCATCGCGCCGGGGCCGTAGACGTTGTAGAACGGCGAGCGCTGGATCACCGGCACCTTCAGCAGCTTCGCGCCCTTGGTGAACGGGAAGGGCTCGGCGAGGCTCGCCTGCGACAGCTCCTCCACCGAGAACGGCTCGAAGATGTGGGTCGGCATCAACGTGTACTGGTAGATCTCCTGCGTCTTCAGGTCGGCGGGATAGCGGTGATAGGTGTAACGCCCGTCCGCCACGTTCACCGCGCCGCCGAAATAGCCGAACAGCACGGCGTCGCGCGAGGCCTTGCCCGCCGCGATAGTCGAGCAGCGACAGCCCGTCCATCTCCGCCGCGCGCGGCACGCCGAAGAGGTCGAGGAAGGTCGGCGCCAAGTCGATGGTCTGCGTCAGCCCGGCGCATCGCTCGCCCGCCCGCTCGGGGTGCCGGGGGTCGTGCACGAACAGCGGGATGTGCGCGACCTCCTCGTAGAGGTTCATGCGGTTCTTGGCCCAGAAGTCGTGCTCGCCGAGCAGGAAGCCGTGGTCGGTCGTGACGACGAGCGCGGTGTCCTTCCACATGTCATGCTGGTCGAAGTAGTCGATCAGCTGGCCCAGCAGGAAGTCGCACATCGCCACGATGGCGTAGTAGTTGGCCCGCAGCTCCTCGCACTCCTCCGGCAGCTCGTCGACGCGGCCATAGCGCGGCCAGTCGCGGATGGGGCCGTTCCAGCCGGTGTCGAACGGCTCCTTGAAGCGCGCCGGGGCATGGAAGGGCTCGTGCGGATCGAAGGTCTCGATCTGCAGCAGCCAGTTGTCGGCGTCGCGGTTCGTGTCGAGGAACTCGAGCCCGTGCGCGAAGCACTGCACGGAGGGGAAGTCCTTCTCCTCCTTGATGAACTCGCGGTTGATGATGTTTTGGGAGAAGTATTCGCGCCGCTCCTGCGTGAACTGGCGCTCGTGGTACATCTCCCGCAGCCGCTCCCAGTGCGGCTGCACCATCGCCTTCCAGGGATCGCCTTCCTGGCCGCGGATGAATTCGTAGGAGTTGTAGCGGTTGTGATAGGTCGCGCCGCCGTCCTCCCAATAGTGGAAGTGGTCCGTGACGAGGTGGCTGTAGACGCCGGCCTTGTGCAGCAGCTCGGGAAAGGCGTTGTCGAAGGGCTCGAGCGGCCCCCAGCTGCGGTGCAGGAAGGTCAGGCGCCCGGTCAGCATGTCGCGGCGGGCCGGCATGCAGGGCAGGCTGCCGACATAGTGGCTGTCGAAGGTCAGGGTGCGCTTGGCCAGCCGGTCGAAGTTCGGCGTCGGGATGCGCGTGCCGCCATAGGCGCCGAGCATGTGCCGGTTCAGCGAGTCGAACAGGACGAAGACGGCCTTCATGGGCGTATGTTCCTGTGTCCGTGCGCGGTTGCGGCTGACGTCGCCGCGCTTGCTTCTTAAGGTGAAGGGAGCGGCTATTTCACCGCTCCCTGCGTCAGTCCCTTGACGATGTAGCGCTGGCCGACGAGCAGCAGAGATCAGCGCCGGGATGATGGAGAGGGCCGCGCTGGCGGCCATCTGCGTGTACTGGATCTCGAAATCCTGGGCGAACTTGGCGATCGCGACGGGCACGGTCGCGGTCTGCTTCATGGTGAGGTTCAGCGCGACGGCGAACTCGTTCCAGCTGAACACGAAGGTCAGGATGCCGGTCGCCGCCAGCCCCGGCGCGACGAGCGGCAGGACCACCTTCCACAGCAGGACTGGCGTCGTGGCCCCGTCGATGCGCGCGGCCTCCTCCAGCTCCAGCGGCACCTCGCGCACGAACACGCTCATCAGGAACAGCGCCATCGGCAGGTTGAGGGCGGTGTGCGCCAGGATCAGGCCGGTGAAGGTGTTGTCGAGCCCGACCGTGCGGGCCATCGTGAACCATGCGCCCGCCAGCGCGACCGGCGGGATCATGTTGAAGCGCCATCGCCCAGCGAGAAAGATCGCCGGCACCCAGACGCGGCCAGCGCATGCGGTGCAGCGACCATGCGCCCAGCGTCGCGGCGAGCGAGGCAGAGCAGCGTGCTCGCCAAGCCGACGATCACCGAGTTGCGGTAGTTCAGAAGGAAGTCCGACGTCTTCGAGAACAGGACCTCGCGGAAATTGTCGAGGTTGGGCGTGAAGAAGAACTCGCCGATGAGCAGCGAGATCTGCGTGCGGAAGCCCGCGGCGACCACCCAGACGACGGGCACCACGACGACGAGCGCCGCAGAGCACGAGGACGATATGCGGCAGCAGCGTACGTCGGCCGACGATGCGCGTCTCGCTCACAGCTGATCCCGCTCATGACCTGCCTCCGAGCGTCGCCGCGCTGACAGGGCCAAGACGAGCAGCAGCGAGACGAGGAAGATGACGACGATCGACATGGCCGCGCCGTAGCCAACGCGGTCCTCGGTGAAGAAGCGCTGGTAGAGCGTGAAGCTGACGACCTCCGTCGCCGTGCCCGGTCCGCCGCCTGTCAGCAGGTAGACCTCGTCGAACACCTTGAAGGCGAGCACGAGGCGAAACACGAAGGTCACGAGGATGGTCGGCAGCATCATCGGCAGCGTGATGTGCCGGAGCTCCTGCCAGGCGGACGCGCCGTCGATATTGCGCGGCCTCGTAGATGTCCTGCGGCATGGACTCCAGCCCGGCCAGGAAAAGCAGAAAGCAAAACGGCGTCCAGTGCCAGATGTCGACGAGGATGACGGAGAGGAGCGCCGTCTCGTTCGCACCCAGCCAGTCGAGCGGCTCGATGCCAAGCAGGCCGAGCGCCTGGTTGGCGAGACCGAAATCGAAGTTCAGCATCAGCTTCCAGATCGCGCCGACGACGATGCCGGGGATGAGGATCGGCAGGATGAAGACCGCGCGGTAGAGCACGCGTCCGCGGGTGACCCGGCTGCAAAGCAGGGCCAGCAGGAAGCCCGAGCACCATCTGGCCGGCCACGGCGCCGAGCGCGAAGACGGTCGTGTTGGAGATGCCCGCCCGGAACAGCGGATCGGCGAAGACGGCGCTGTAGTTGGCGAGGCCGACCGGTGTCCATGTCGCCAGCACCGCCGCTCCAGCTTACCGTATGGAAGCTCATCCAGAACAGGTTTACGAGCGGCAGCACGCTCAGCAGCAGCATGATGGCCAGCGAGGGCGCGAAAAGACGCCCAGCGCCAAGCCGGATCGTCGCCGTGCCGCCTCGCGGAACGTGCGGCGGCGGCAAGCACGGGGTGATCCGCTGGCGCAGCCGGCAAGGAAGGCATGCTCATGAAACGGATCTCTCCTTCAGGTCCGCGGCGGATGCGCCACCTTGGGGGACGGGCTGCCGCCCCTGCTTTCGCATAGGCCCGGAAGGCCGGGACGGGCCACGTCGATCCGTCCCGGCCGATCTCACTTCAGCGGCTCGAGCTTGCCGGTCTTGTAGTTGTACTTCGCCATGATGCCGTTGATCTCCGTCGGCCATGGAGTTGAGCGACTGCACCGATGTGATCTCGCCGGCCACGGCGCGGTTGAGCCCGAGTTCGAGAACCGCGATGACCTCGCTTGCCTCCGGGAACTGGTAGATGTTCACTGAGTGCTTCAGCGCCTCCGCAAGCGGCTTCATCCAACGGTACTTGCGCTCGTCCGCCACGGGGTCGGTATAGGCTGCGGCATTGATCGGGATGCCGCCCGGCCTTGGTCGCCGCCACCTGCGCGTCCTTGGTCTGGAACCAGCGCAGGAATTCCACCGTGGCGCGCTTGCGGCCGTCGGGAACGTTTTTCGAAATGCCGCCGAGCCAGTGGCCGAGGCCGGGCGCGGTTGGGAAGCCCGGCGCGTGCGGCGGTGCGGCGAACTCAACCTTGTCGACGACGACCGACTTCGTCGGGATCGTCCATTTGCGACCAGGCGGCGATGACGGTCATGATGTGCGCTGTCTTGCCCGTCACCATGGCTTGGATGACCTCGGCCTGGTCGAGCGAGGCCGTCTTGGGATGGCCGGCCTCGCGGGCGAGGCGGATGTAGTAGTCGAGCGCCGCCTTGCCCTTCTCGTCGTTCAGCACGATCGAGTAGTCGCCGGCCGCCTGATCCTTGAAGATCCCGCCGCCGAAGCCGTAGAGGTAGGGATAGAAATCGTAGGCGACGGTGTGCGGCCCGCGCGCGCCGCGCTGGACGATGCCGTACATCTTCGGGGGCGACTGGAACTTGCGCGCGTTGGCCTCGAGCTCCGCAAACGTCTCCGGCGCCTTTAGTCCGGCCTCCTTGTAGAGGTCGCCTCGGTAATAGAGCATCGGGATCAGCGGCGAGATCGGCATCGACATCAGCTTGCCCGCCGGGGTCATCGTCTTCTTCACCGCGTCGAAATAGATCGTGTCGCCGAGCGTGTAGACCTCCGGGTCGAGCTTGAAGCCGGGCTCGATGTCGGTGATCGCCTCGACAAAGCCGCCGAAATACATCTCGGCGAACCAGCCCGAGTTCATGATCAGCAGGTCGTACTGGCCCTTGCTGGCGCGCACGGAGTTGCGCTGCTTTTCCAGCGATCCCGCGAAAGGATTGACGTCGAGTTCGACCTTGTTCCCCGTTTCCTTCTCGTAGAGCTCCACCGTCTTGCGGAAGCTGTCGAACCAGGGAGACTGGTTGATCACGATGGTAATCGGCTCGACTTTCGCGGCGGCCCAACCCAGCCGCGTGCCGCTCATGAAGGCCGCGGCGCTCATCGCGGTGATCGTGCTACGCCGGGTCAGACCCCGGTTGCTCGTGGTGCTCATCGTTTCCTCCCTTGGCGTTATGATCTCGCCTTACACAAAGGTTACATAGCGCTGCCATATCCGCCACTAACTTTCGCGGTGGCTGGCATAGCCGAAGGGAATGGCGGTTCGTCAATTCTGGGGCGTTTCGGAGCAGATCTTCTTCAGTTGATCGACGATGGTGGCCGCAGCGGGAGACATCCAGGCATTCTTGCGCGTGACGATGCCGGCCTGCCGCATGGCTGAGAGGCCAGCCACATCCAGCATCTTCAAACCCTGCGCCTCGGGAGAGAGGAGTGTGGTCGATACGGTGAAAGTGAGAGCGTCCGAAACGCGGAGCATCTGAAGCAGGAACGCCATGGATTCGGTCTCGACCACCGGCTCGGGAGCGACGAGATCGGACGTGACGAACAGCGCTCGCAGCCGGCGCTGCGCCCTCGTGCCTCGCGGCGGCATGATCCAGGGAAAGTCCAGCAAGTGGCGCATGGCGACGGGAGCGCCGGTCGCGAGGGGATGGCCGGAGCGGCAGCAGACGCCGAGCGTGTCGGAGGTGAGCGCCAGCACGCTCAGATCGCTGGCGCGATGGTCCGACGGCAGTTCGGCAACGACAAAGTCGAGCTCTCCCTTGCGAAGCGAACGCAGCAGCGCGTCGTCGAAACCACCCTCAACCCGCACCTGGATGCCCGGATTGTCCGCAAGGCTCCGCGAAATCGCGACGGGCAGATGGCGGCGCAGCCAGGCCGGGCCGGCCCCGACCCTGACGATGCCGATTGCTCCGCCCCGCAATCCCTCGATTTCCTTGAGCGCGTCCTCCACCTGGACGTGGACGGTTTCGACGTGTCGGACGAGGCTCTCGCCGAAAATCGTGAGTTCGACGCCGCGTGGCAGACGCGTGAACAGCGTCACGCCGAGTTCCTGCTCCAGCGCGCGGATGCTCTTGGTCAATGTGGGCTGCGCCACGCCGATTTCGCCGGCTGCGGCCGTGATGCTGAGATGCCGCGCAACCGACAGAAAATAACCGAGTTGTTTGAGGTCCATGGGCCGGTGCGGGGTTGGACGGAGGGCTCGGCCCATCATATGGCCGGTGGCGGGAGCCCGACTTTGTCACGAATGAACAAGCGCAGGAACATGCGGTATCAGCCGCCGGAGGCCGCCGGCACGTAGAGAATGTGCCGCTTGTCCCGCTTTCCGCGAGGTAACGGCTCAAAGCCACGGTCAACTATGGCTTCTGCAGAAGAATGGTGACGTCCACGCCATCTGGCCGCCCGCCTGGCGGAGTCGCAGATACACGTTTTCTCCCGCGTGCAGCCGCCCAAGATCGATCTCGCCGTGCCATTGCCATTGGTGTGGACGGGGCAGGGCGTGGAAACGCCAGGCGGGTGTGTCGATCAGCCCGAGATTGCCGCTCTTGGCTCCCTCGAAGAGGCGCTCCAGCGGGATTTCGACGCGCTGCCCCGACAGGACGGCACAGACACGCGCTCCGGTTTCATGCCGGACACGCAGCATCAGTCCCTGCGTTGCCGAAGTCACGTTGTTAGGGTTTGCTTCGACAGTGACGTCGAAGACTACCGCGTCTCCGTCCATCGCGATTGATGGAGCTGGATGCTCGGACTCACGCCCTTCCAGGGGAGAGACGATCTCTGCACCTCGAAAGCGCGGCTCAATGGACACGATGGCGCCTCCCTCCAGGCCAATCTGGCCCTGCCAACGGTGACTTCGCCGACGCGCTCCCCAGCCCAGTTCGAGATAGATCAGCGTTTCCTGTTCGCCCGAAATCGGCGAAGGCGAGATTTCGGGCGAGGCCCGGTGGACGAGCCTGCCGTTGCGGATGACGTCGATCGCGTCGATAAAACCTCCGCCAATGGCTTCGACACGCAATTGCGCGCGGTCCTGAGGCGGCACGATCGATCCTTGCACTGCCGACCCAAGAGCGGCCAGCAAATGGATGCAGTCACCGGTTAGCGCGTTCGTGCGGCGCGCGAGCATGGCGTCCCAGATCGAGCTGCGGTCCTTGCCGTTCGCATAGAGGCCCATCCGTCCGTGGCCGTAGGAGCCTGGGAAGGCCGAGTGGTGGTCCGTATTGCCCACCACGCCGAAGACGTGGCCTAGGGCCAGACCGTGCTGCATCGTGCCGTGACCGTCCAGCGGCCCCATGGAGTGGAGGTATGCGCGATCTGTTTCCGATGTTTCGGCGCAGCCATGCATCGAGTTCATCTCGACGAAGGGCGACAACTCGGGATCGAAGGCGTCCCAATTGATCCCGCGCGCGCCGCGCCGATAACCGATGTGGTGAGGGAAGGCGAACGCCCGCCCCGGCAGGACTTCGGAAAGCCGCGCCTTGAGCTCGGCCGGGCTGTCGGCGAGAACCATGGGAGCGGGATCGAGATCCCGATAAACGATCGTCTGGTCTCCATAGGCAGCCGAGTGGATTTCATACCCGGGAAAGACGACGAATCCGTCCCGGTCGGCAGCGGCCAAGGCCGCAAAATGGCCGGGCCAGCGATCCCGCAGGCGCGCAAATCCTTCGACATGGAAGGCGACGATGTGAGCGACACTCGGTTCGTTCACCGGCATGTCCGGCCAGTGAGCGTGGCCGGTGACGGAGACGAAGTCGAGTTGCAACGCCGCGCGGGCCAGCGCATCGGCGAACCGTCCGTGCCCATAGCTGAGATCGCAATGATTATGCACATCGCCCCAGAGCGGCGTCAGACCGAGTTCAGCCGCCAGGGGCGTGAGTCGGCCGGGAAGGGGAGCCCGAATCATGGCAGCGTTTCTCCAAGACGATCTGGCGTGATGCTCTGGCGGACTCCCGCGCGCGCCGCACGGTAGGCCGCTTCAATCATCATGAGCGCAGCACGGCCTTCGGCGAGGCCGGCGGGCGGCCGGTCACCCGTGCGAAGGCAGTGCAGGAAACCGATCGCATTCTGGTGGTGGAACTGGCCGAGCTTGAAGCGCGGCGTCACGTCGATTGTCCGCCACCGTTTCACGCCGCCTTCGTCCGTTGACACTCGCAGGAAGCCGGACTCCGTGATGTCGCGCGACGCAAGGTCCACCCCCGAAAGCAGAGCTGTCGCCTCTGTCCCGTAAATCTCAATCGACGAGTCTGCAGCGGGCAGGAGCATCGAGGACGTCAGCTCCGCCAAGAGCCCATTCTTCCACCGGAACAGCGCCGTGCCGGTTTCGTCGGTCGTGAGACCTGCGACCGGAGAGACCGTTTCGGCGCTGACCGTGTCGGGCAGGCCGAAGAACCAGTTCAGCATGTCCGCGCCATGCACCCCCTCGTCGAGCAGCGCGCCACCGCCGCTCTTTTCGGCATCCACGTACCACCGCGTCCGGAAATCCGGGTCGAGCCCGTAATGATGTCCGTGACGGATCCGTACGAGATGGACACGTCCAAGATGCCCGTCATCGATCAGCGCCTTCAGCGCATGCGAAGCGGGATCGAACCTTTTGGGGAAACTCTGCATGAAGACGATACCGGCAGCGGCCACCTCACGCTGCATATCGTCCAATTCGGCGATAGTCCGCGCCGTGGGCTTCTCGCACAGGATCGCCCGACCTGCTGCGCAAGCGGCGCGCGTGAGCGATAGGTGGCTCATGGTCTCAGAACATATCGCAACGGCGTCACAGTCGGACAGAGCGGCACCGAGGTCCGGTTCGTAGCGCACGCCGAAACGCGCGGCGGCCTCCTGTCCCCTGACGACATCGTTGTCCCAGATGCAGGTGACCGTTGCCGATCCGTCCGCGAGGAACGCTTCTGTCCAGAAGTTTGCATGGTAATGCGCGAAGCTGAGCATTGCGATGCGGGGATGGGCGATCATGGCCTGCCTCACAGCGGCTCGACAAGGGTCGCGGCGCCGTTCGCGGCCGACGACCGCGCGATGGCTTCGGCGACCAGGAGGCCATGAAGGCCATCCAGTCCCGTCGTGGACCGGGTGCCGCGGCCTGTCAGTCCGTCGATCCAGCTTTGGTGATGGCGTCGATCTGCCGATGCGTCAGGCTGCAAGTGGGTTGCCCAGTCGCCCGAACCGACACGGGCCGACGCGAGCGCGCCGCGCTCGGTGCGCAGCCAGAGTGAGCCTTCGGTGCCGTATATCTCCATTCGGAAGCGATCTGTTCCTGCCGCCTCGATCATGGACATCTCGTGATGCACGAGAAGCCCTCCAGCAACGTCGTAAATGGCGAGCGCCGTGTCGGGATTTGCCACGGTCACGTTGCGCCCGTCCTTCAACTTCCTGACTGGCAGGAGGGTCGCGCAGCGCGCGGAGACTGCCTCGATCCGACCAAACATGTGCCCGACCAGATCGATGCCATGGATACCGAGTTGATGGACGACACCGCCCGAGACCGCTTCCTGGAAAAACCAGTCGCCCCAGTCGGGACCTGGCGTCGCATTGCGGAGCCGCACCGTCGCAGGCCGACCGGTGGCGCCCTGGGCGAGCAACTCCCTCGCTGCGTCAACCTCCGGAAAATGCCGGTGCATGAAACTCACCTGCAGGTCGCAGCCAGCCTTGGCGGCAATGTCGAGGATGCGCCGGCAAGCGGCCGAGGTCGACGCCATTGGCTTCTGCAGAAGGACGGCCTTGCCGGCCTGCAACGCGGCGCTTGCGATAGCCTCGTGCGTCGGGTCGGGTGTCGCCACGATCACCGCATCGATATCGGGACGGTTTAGCGCGTAGGCGATGTCGTCGGTCGCGTCGGGAACCCTGAAGCGGAGCGCCACCTCCCGCGCCTTTTCGATTGTGCGGCTTGCCACGACACGCACCTCTACCTCGGGAACGCCCGCAAGCCCGCCCAGGTGATAGTCGGCGATGAAGCCCGCCCCGATCAGAGCGATGCCGAGCTTGGACATGCGGAAACCTCGAAGGGTTACCAGGCCAGATCAATGAGCCGGCGCTGGCATGGAAAGGTCCAGCACAAGCCGAGCGGTTCATTAAGCCAGAACGGGCCTGCCCGTTCGGCCTCTCGCGACACTATGCGCGCCATCAGAGGTCCCACCCGATGGCTAGACCGATTGGATCATCGCGTTGACATAGGGATCGCCGCTGCGACGCTGCCACTCCTCGAGTTGCTCTCGCATCGCCCGGCGTAGCGGCTGAAGATCCTCGCGCCAGGCGAGGTTGACCATTTCGCCCGGATCCTCCTGCAAGTCGAAAAGCTGCTCGGTCGACGATCCGGGCGTTGGAACCGGATAGCCTTCCGTCGCGGGCGCGGCGAACAGGCGCCACGGATAGTAGCGGATCAACTTGTAGCGGTCGTTGCGGATCATCCGCTGGCTGGTCCTGTAGGCGGCGCAGAACGTATCGCGCGGAGCCTGTCCGCCCCCCTGCAGGAGGGGGCGCAGGCTCTGTCCGTCGGACGTGGCTTCTACGGCAGGCCGGCCATGTCGAGCATCGTGGCGCGCGTATCGGCGTGCCAGACGAGGTGCGGCACGCGCACACCTTCGCCGATGCCGGGGCCTGCCATGATCAGCGGCACGTGCAGGCTATGCTCGTAGAGGTTCTGCTTTCCCATCAACCCGTTCTGGCCGAGCGCAAGTCCGTGGTCGGCGGTGTAGACGACGACCGTGTTTTCCAGCAGTCCCATCTCGCCTGCCGTGGCCAGGATGGAACCGATGGCGGCATCGAGATGGGCGATCATGCCGTAGTAATCGGCCAGATGCCGGCGCAGGGCGTCTCGGGACCGCGGAAAGCTCTCCAGTGTCTCGTCCCTCACCAAGGCGTCCCCGTTATCGAAGGGGTGGGACGGCAAGACATTTTCCGACAATCGTCACCGCGTCCGGCGATACCTCATACTCGCGCGGTGGGGTGCGCGGATCGTGCGGCGCGGTAAACGCGACGTAGAGGCAGAATGGCGCCTCGCCCCGCTGCGCACGTAGGAAACGGCGGGCGGACTCGGCAAACAGATCGGTCGAGAAGCCCTCCTCGAAACGGATGTCCCCGGAGCCGTAGACGCCGGTCGGGTCGAAGGCGTTCAGCGGCACCTTGTCATGGTCGCTCATTCCGCCGAAAAAGATCCTCTCGCCCGAGGAGAACGATCGCGCGAAGGCGGCGCGGTCATTGTGCCATTTCCCGATGGCGTGCGTGACGTATCCGGCATCCCGCAGGCGTTGCGGGAACGTCGGCAGATCGGCGGGGATGGTGAAGGCTGGGCATTTCGGACTGGCCGGTAGTGTAGTCGTCCGCGGTTGGATTGCACGAGGATGCGAAGATGTTCCGCCCCGTCATCAGCGAAGCGCGGCTCGGCACGCAGACGGCCGGGTGCATGCTGCCCTGACAATGCGCCCCGTCGAAGATCGCGCCGCGGCGTCCCAATGCGTCGAGGTTGGGCGTGTCGACCTCGGCGCAGCCGTTGATGCCGATGGATTCGTAGCGGTGATCGTCCGCAATCAGGAAGATGATGTTGGGCCGCCTGGACATCGGACGTGGCTCTTCGTGGGTTGTCGGGCGCTCCTGGCGGCTCGAAGGACGTGACCTGGGTTGCGAAACGACGCCCCGATCTAGAAATGCAGAAGCGGACTCTTGTACGGGTCAATCGCGAGCCGGTCGGCAGGGATGCCGTCGCCCTTGGCCGGAATGAGCTGGAGGGGATCGGTTTCGTCGGCATCGACGATGGCGGGACGCGTCCCCTCGACATCCTCGATCCAGCGCATCAGGCGCTCCTTCATGTCGTTCGCGACGCCTCGGAACGTGGACATTCCCGCGAGGTTGACGAGTTCGCAAGGGTCATTGTCGAGGTCGTAGAGAAAGTCCTCCCGGTAGAGGTCGGCGCGCGGCTGGGCCTCGTCGTAGTCCGCGGTTACCGAATACTTCCACCGCTGCGTGCGCAGCGCGCGGCCCGTCTGCGACTCGCTGATCTGGATGAACACCTCGTCGCGCCACGGCGCGCGGCCGTCGCGGATGACCGGCATGATCGAGCGGCCGGTCATCGACTCCGGCACCGCGATACCGGCCGCGTCGAGCAGCGTAGGAGCGACGTCCACGGTGCTGAAAAGCCTGCGCACCTCGCCTCCACCCATGAAGCCGGGGCCGGTGATCATGGTGGGCACGCGCACCGAGCTTTCGTGGCAGGAGCGCTTGTACTCTCCGAATTGCGCGTCTTGAAGTGGCAGCCGTGGTCCGATGTGAACAGGACGATGGTGTCGTTCGACCAGGTCGAGGCTGATCAACGCGTCCATGAGCCGGCCAAACGCCTCGTCGAGACGACGAACCATGCCGTAATAGCCGGGCAGGTGCTGCGGGCTCGATGCCCTTGAGCGCGACGAGATCCGGCGGCGCCCAGTGTCCCGCGTCCACCCCGCGCCCGATCGGCGGCGGATAGTTGTCGAGGTGGTTCTGGTGATGCGGCTCCAGGAACGACATGAACAGGAAGAATGGCGACTGCTGGTGGCGGTCGCAGAACCGGATCGCCTCGTCCGTGAGCGCGTCGACGCGGTAGCCCGGGAGCTTCCGCCGGCGTCCGTCCTCGTCGAACAGGACGGCGTCATAGGCGTCCGAGCAATATTCGAGCAGGTTGGCGCCGAGCCAGGATCGATATCCGCCGCGCTCGGCCTCCTTCACCGGGTCGCCCGATCCCAGGTGCCACTTGCCGATATAGCCGGTGTGGTAGCCGTTGCGATTGAACGCCTTTGCGAGCGTCTCGGCATCCTGCGAGAGCGGGATGTGGTTTCGCCAGCAGCCCGTCTGCGTGGCGAACCGGCCCGTCTGCATGCAGGAGCGCGCAGGTCCGCAGAGCGGCTGGACGGTGATCGAATTGAACAGGTGCGTGCCCTGGCGGGCATAAGCGGTCGAAGTTGGGCGTCAGGCCCATCGGGTTGCCATGGAGGCCCGTCGTATCGAAGCGCTGCTGGTCCGTGAAGAACACGATGACATTGGGCTTGCGCATGGACGGTCCTCCTGAGCGGTTGAGGTTAGGGCGCGCGCAGCCATTGCGGGAAATGACTTTCAGTTGCTCCCGCCATAGCGCCTCGGAATATCGGAATCGCGGAAGAGCCATTCGCCGCAGCGATGACCCGCTGAAGCCTCGGCATTTGCCTTGGTCGCGGACACGGTCGATAAAGCCACGTGCTCTGCCAACCGGATCGCTCCGCAGATGACCTGCTGTCCCAAATCCGCCCCTTCGGCTGCCCCCTCGACCGGCGCTTCCGACATCAGAGTCGACCCAGCTGCCGCCGGCGACATCGTGCGTTTCGACGGAGGGGCCGAGCTTCATCGGCACGGATCGCCCGGCCCTCAAGGCGGATGGCGAGGGTCCGCGGCGGCCGGTACGCCTGAAAGCGTTCGGCATCGAGCGTCATGCCGTGACGAACGAGCGCTTCGCCCGCTTCGTCGAGGCTACGGGATTCGTCACCGAAGCCGAGCAGTTCGGCTGGAGCTTCGTGTTCCAGACGTTCCTCGACGAGCGGCTGAGCGCCCCCGCGCCCGATCGACACGCCGTGGTGGCGCAGGATCGACGGCGCCTGCTGGCGCAGCCCGGAAGGGTTCGAATCCACCATCGAGGGGCGCGAGGACCATCCGGTCGTCCATGTTTCGTGGAACGACGCCCGCGCCTTCGCGCAATGGTGCGGCGGACGCCTCCCGACCGAGGCCGAGTGGGAGCATGCGGCCCGCGGCGGGGCCGACGACAGGCGGTTTCCCTGGGGGGACGAGGAGCCGGACGACCAGCGGACGCTCTGCAACATCTGGCAGGGGCGTTTTCCCGACCTGAACACCGTTGCTGACGGCTATGCCGGGACGGCGCCGGTCGATGCCTTCGCGCCCAACCCGGCGGGTCTCTTCAACATGGTCGGGAATGTCTGGGAATGGTGCCAGGACCCGTTCCGCACCCGATCCCTGACGCGGGCGGGAAAGGAGCGGGACCGGCAGGCCGCCGCCGAGACGGAACGCGTCATGAAGGGTGGCAGCTATCTTTGTCATGTCAGCTACTGCTACCGCTACCGCATCGCCGCGCGGCTCGGCCGGCACCCGAATACGTGGCACCGGGCACGTCGGCTTTCGCGTGGCCTATGACTGACGTCATGTCGCCGAGCCGGTCTTGCGTCTCCGGGTCGAACACATGGACGTCCTGCGCTGCTACCGACAGCCGCAGGGCGCTGCCGCGCGCCGGGCTCGCATCCCTTGGGCAGGCGCACGCAGACAAGGCCCTGCTCGCCCTCCATGTAGGCGAATGTCTCCGGCCCCAGGTGCTCGACCAGCACGACCCGGGTCGAGATCGGTCCGTCATCCGTGATCGAGAGGTGCTCCGGACGGATCCCCGCCACGACGCTCTGGCCGGGGCGGGCCGGGCAGCCTGGAGGTAGCGGCAGCGCAGCGCCGGACGCAGTTCGGATGCTTCCGTCCGGCGTCACCGTGCCGCGATAGAAGTTCATCGAAGGCGAACCGATGAACTCGGCGACGAACAGCGTGCGGGGCCGGTCGTAGACTTCGAGCGGCGAGCCGACCTGCTCGACATTGCCCTTGTTCATGACCACGATGCGGTCGGCCATGGTCATGGCCTCGACCTGGTCGTGCGTCACGTAGATCGACGTCGCGCCGATCTCCAGGTGCAGCTTGCGGATCTCCGCGCGCATCTGCACGCGCAGCTTGGCGTCGAGGTTCGACAGGGGCTCGTCGAAGAGGAAGAGCTGAGGGCGGCGAACGATGGCGCGTCCCATCGCCACGCGCTGCCTCTGGCCGCCGGACAATTGCCGAGGGAAGCGCTCCAGGAGGGCTCCAAGCCCCAGCACGCCGGCCGCGGTCTTCACCGAGGTCTCGATCTCCGGCTTCGGGCGGTTGCGCAGCCGCATATTGAAGTCCAGGTTCCGCTCGACCTTCATGTGCGGGTAGAGCGCGTAGGACTGGAACACCATGGCGATGTCGCGATCGCGCGGCTCCAGGTCGTTGACGCGTTGGCCCGCGATCACGATGTCGCCGCGCGACGCCTCCTCCAGGCCCGCGATGATGCGCAGCAAGGTGGACTTGCCGCAGCCCGACGGGCCGACGAGCACGATGAACTCTCCCGTCTCGATGGAGAGATTCACGTCGCTCATGATCGAGACGGCCCCGAAGGACTTGGCGACGTTGCGGATGTCGACGGCTGCCATGGCGCTCCGACCTATTTCACTGAACCGAGCGTCAGCCCGCGCACGACGAAGCGCTGGCCGAAGAACATGATGAGGATCGCCGGGATGGTGGCCACGATGGAGGCCGCCGCCATCTGGCTGTGCTGGATCTCGAAATCCTGCGCGAACTTGGCCACCCCGACAGGCACCGTCGCGGTCGCGCGCGAGGTGAGGTTGAGTGCGATGGCGAACTCGTTCCAGCTGAAGACGAAGCTCAGGACGCCCGCAGCGATAAGGCCCGGCACGACGACCGGCAGCACGACGAGCGTGAAGGCCTGCAGGCGGGTACATCCGTCGACCTGGGCGGCCTCCTCCATCTCCCGCGGGACCTCCGCGAAGAACGCCATCATCAGCCAGATCGTCATCGGCAGGTTGATGGTGACATGCGTGAGCACCAGACCGGTCAGCGTGTCGTAGAGGCCGAAGTGCCGGAAGATGAGGTACCAGGGGCCCACGAGCGTGATCACCGGGATCATGTGGAAGAGCAGCAGCCAGGCGAGGATGCCGCCCGACACCCACTTCGCCCAGCGGAAGCGGTGGAGCGAGTAGGCGCACAGGGTGCCCAGCGTCAGCGCGACGATCGTGCTGACGCTCGCCACCACGACGCTGTTCCACAGGTTGTTCGTGAATTGCGAGCGCCGGCTGAACAGCACGTCCATGTAGCTGGTCAGCGTGGGCTCGAAGATCCATGTCCCCTGGTAGATGTCGATCTGGTACTTGAACGAGTTCATCAGGATCCAGAGGAACGGACCCACGACCATCACGAGCGTGGCGGCCAGGAAGAGCCGCTGGAACGAGCGAGAGGCGTCCCATGTCAGGCCTCCTTCCCGCCCTGGGTCGCGCGGCGCGAGACGAGCAGGAAGCTCACCACCATCAGGATCACGGTCACCGACAGCATCGCCCCGTAGCCGAGATTGTTCTGCGCGAAGAACACCTTGTAGAGGTGCAGGCTGATCAGCTCCGTGGCGGTGCCCGGTCCGCCGGAGGTCAGCAGGAACACCTCGTCGAACGTCTTGAAGGCGAGGATCGCGCGGAACGTGAATGCCACCGCGATCGCCGGGCGTAGCAGCGGCAGGACGATGTAGCGCGTCACCTGCGCCTGCCGCGCGCCGTCGATCCGCGCCGCCTCCACGACGTCGGAGGGCAGGCCCTCGACCGCCGCGAACAGGATCAGGAATATGAAGGGCACCCAGTGCCAGACATCGACCATGATGACCGACGCAAGCGCGAAGCGGCTGTCGCCCAGCCAGTTCACCGGACCCAGCCCGAACACGGAGAGGAACTGGTTGAAGACGCCGAAGTCGTAGTTGTACATCAGCCGCCACATGCTGCCGATCGCGACCGGCGGCACCAGGATCGGCAGGATGATCAGGGTGCGGATAAGGCCTTTCCAGCGCGAGACCCGCGACACCGTGATCGCCAGCGCCAGCCCGATCGCGAGCTCCAGCGACACGGCCACGACCACGAAGATCAGCGTATTGAGATACCGCCGGGCGCAGGACCGGATCCTCGCCGAAGTAGCGTAGGTTCGCCAGCGGATCGAAGGTGGCGTGCTCGACGCCGCCCTCGAAGCGGAACGTCGATACGCTCATCATCAGCAGGTTGAGCAGCGGATAGAGCGACAGCACGACGAAGACGACGACCGCCGGCAGCAGGCTCCAGTACGGGAAGGTCCTGTCGAGCGAGCCGGCAGGTTGGTGTCTCATCGGTGCGGGTCCCATCGGAGAAGGAGCCGCGCCGCGGACACGCGGAGCGGCTCCAGGTCATGTCGGTGACGTTCCGTCACTCTGGCAGGGGCGGAAGCTTGCCAGTCTTGCGGCCCGAGCGGGCGAAGATGGTCTCGACCTCCGCAGCCGCAGTGTTCAGCGCCTTGGCCGGGGACATTTCGCCGATCAGCGCCTGGTTCAGTCGCAGGCCGATCGCCTGCTCGACCGCTGCCGCCTCGGCATAGCCGAGCGATGCGACGGAAGCCTCGACGCTGGCCAGGTAGGCCGGCATCCAGGCGAACTGGGGCTTGGAGGCGAGGTCGGACTTCAACGTATCGGAGCGCACGGGAATGCCGCCCGCCTCGGCATAGGCGCGCTGCGCCTCGGCGGTGCTGAACCATTTCAGGAACGCGAGGGCCGCCTTGTGCTTCTCGGCGGTGGCGTTGTTCGGGAGCGCGAACGACCAGTTGCCGATCACGACGCCCGGCTTCTGCCCGGCAACCGCTGCCGGCACGGCGGCGGCGGCGACCTTGCCCGCGACGGCCGATTTCGTCTTGTCCTCGAAGTTCGACCAGGCGGCGATGACGACCTGCACGGCCGCGGCCTTGCCGCTGGCCATGAGCTGGATCAGGTCGGCCTGGCCGATCGCGCCGAAGTTCGCCGGGCCGCATCCCTTGGCGAGCGCGATGAACTGATTGAGCGCGGCGAGGACCTTCGGGCTGTTGACCGTGACGGTGTAGTCGCCCTCCTGCGGATTGGCGACGAACTCGCCGCCATGGCCGACCATGAAGGTGCTGAAGTCGTAGCGGATAGGGTTGCCGCGCTCGCCCCGGATCACGAAGCCGTACATGCCCGGAGGCGACTGAAGCTTCTGGCAGGCGGCCGCGACGTCGTCATAGGTCTTGGGTGCGCCAAGGCCGGCCTTGTCGTAGAGGTCCTTGCGGTAGGCGAGGATGTGCACGTTGCAGTTCGGCGGAACGCCCATCAGCTTGCCGCCGTCCGGCGTACGCCAGCGCTTCTGGGCATTCCACCAATGGGTGTTGCCGCAGGTCAGCATCTCCTTCGGGAGCTGGAATGACGGGTCGACGTCGTTGATGGGCTTGAGGAATCCGCCCTCGTAGAACTCGATCGTCCAGCCGCCGTCGAGGTTCAGCAGGTCGTAGGGGCTCGATGCGCCGCGCACCGCGTTGCGAGCCTTCTCGAGCATGCCGCCATAGGGCGTGACGTCGAGGTTCACCTTGTTCCCGGTCTGCTTGCTGTAGAGGTCGACCGCCGCCTCGAAACCGGCGTACCAGGGCGCGGCATTGATGAGGATCGTGATCGGCTGGTGCTTGCCCACATCGATCGACTGGGCCGATGCAGGCACCAGCGCGGCCCCGGCCAATCCGAGACCGAGCGTCGCTGCTTTCAGGAGACGGTGAAGCCTGTTGTGCATGATGTCCCTCCCGGTGGTGCTCTTGTTCGACGGTTGAGTGTCGGAGCGTGGGCATGGCCCACGTTCGCACCGTGAACGGCGCGGCACCCCTATGCTTGGCAAGCGATCCTATGTGGTATTGGTATGCCCGGAAAATGAATTTCGGGGCCGCTTGCCATTCCCGGGAGCTATAGATGGTGGACCGCAAGATCAGGGCTTTCCTTGCGATCGTGGAAGAGGGGACGCTGACCGGCGCCGCCGGTCGGATCGGGCTGGCGCAGCCCTCGCTGAGCAAGTTCCTCCAGCGCCTCGAGCTCGAACTGGGCGCAAAGCTGTTCGAGCGGCGGACCCGCGGCATGGAACTCACAGCCTTCGGGGAGAGCTTCCTGGGTCACGCCCGGCGCATCGAGGCGGAGTACAAGTTCGCCCTTGAAGAGATCACGGCGATGCGGAGGGGCGGGCTGCCCATCCTGCGGATCGGCGCTGGCCCCCTCTATCACATGCTGCATCTTCCGATCGCGCTTCAGACGCTCGTCCGGGAGTTCCCCGGCACGAGGCTCGATGTGATCGCAGACATCAACCGCACCGTGATGCCCATGCTCCAGCGCGGCGATGTCGATGTCGTCTGCGGCGAAATCGAGCACGAGCTCGAGCTCTACGGGATGGAGAGGATCGAATTGCTCACGGCCGAGGTCGGGATCGTGATGCGCCCCTCGCACCCGCTCGCCCGGCAGAATCTGTCTGCGCCCGCCCTCGCGGGATGGACATGGGTCGTCTTCCAGCAGGATGACAGGGCCCTCGCCCGCCTCGCCCGGTTCATGGGCGGCGATCGCCTGGGCTTTCGTGTCGCCGTCTCGACGTCTTCCTTCGCCACGGGCCTGCGGATGGTCGCAGGATCGGACTATCTCATGGTCGCGCCGGCGCAGCTTCGGCCGGTGATCGAGGAGGCCGGCCTTGTCGTGCGGGTGCCCAAGCAGCCGATCTGGCAGTTCAAGACGGGGATCACGCTGCGAGCATCCAGCCGCCCGATACCGATCGTGGCACGATTGATCGAGCTGCTCCGCCTCTCCGTTGGCGCCGCCGTCGAGCGCCGCGCCGAGGACGAGGTCAGTCCGGTCGTCTGAGGCGCGGGCTGGCGCAATCCAAATCGGTCCGGGTTCGCCGTTCGACCCGAAAGTTACACGGCCCATTGCTCGACCCCGGGCGCGAGCTTCACCCCGAGGCCGGGACCCTGCGGCAGCGCCATGAACCCATTCTGGATGACGGGCCTTACGTCAAGAACGTCGTCGAGAAGCGGGTTCGGATTGGCGTCGATCTCAAGCCAATGCGCACCGTCTATGGCCGCTGTCAGGTGAGCGCTGGCATAGAGTCCCACCGCGCCTCCGAACATGTGCAGGCAGAGTTTTCGGCCAGCGCTCACGACGCGGCGGCCTATTTCCAGCCCCTCCGTAATGCCGCAGGTCTTCGTGATGTCGGGCTGCACGACGTCAGCCCCCATCGCGATGACCTCGTCGAGCGCCGCAAGGCCCTGCGCGTTCTCGCCAAACGCGAGCGCAAGGCCATGCGAACGGGGCCACGAGCGGTAAGCTTGCTTATCGTCGACGGGAAATGGCTCCTCGAGGAACTCAAGGCGGGCTGCGCGGAGCGCCGGCAGGATGGCTGCGAACGACTCGGCCGTCATCGTCTGGTTTGCATCGGCCATCAAGGGCCGATCACCCGCGATGCGCCGCGCCGTCCGCAGGGTGTCCTGGTCCTCGTCGAGGCCGAACGAGAGCCTGGTCTTGAACCGCTCGTGCCCATTGCGCAGTGCCGCTTCCATCGTCGTGGCAACATGAGGGGGAGCGATGCCGCTGGCATAGACCGGAACCCGCTTCGGCATCACATCGTCCGCGCGAAGAAGCTGTGCGAGAGGCTTGCCGAGCCCGCACGCATGCGCATCCCAGATCGCGATATCGAGGCCCGCCACGGCCTGGTGCACAGGACCGGGCGCGCCCCACTGGTTTGCGAGCAGCCGCAGCCGTCGGTGCATCAGCGCGTAGAGGCGGCGCGGGTCGTCGAGGGTCTCTCCCACGAGCAGTGGCCCGAGCACGTGGCGGACGATTTCGATCCGCTCCTGGCATCCCCACGGCGGAAAATTCGCCCAGATTTCGCCAAGCCCTTCGAGCCCCTTCGTCGGTGCTGACGCGCACGAGCAGGTTGGGGCGTGCATCGAGGCGCCCAAACGGCCCGACAATCGGCCGCTCCATGGGCAGCCGGAGCATCAGGGTCTCGACGCGCGTAATCCGCGGAGCGTTGCGCTGCGAAGTTTCCGTGTTCATCGAAAATCTCCCATCAGGCGCTCGCTCTCATAACCGTTTCGAACCCGACATCCACGACGGGGTTGTCGATGGCCTCGCCCTTGAGGCGCTTCAGGATCAGTTCACCGGCCGTCCGGCCAATCTCGTCGCTGCGCACGTGTACGGTCGTCAGTGGCACTGGCAGATTGGAGGAAATCTCGAGGTCGCCGAACCCGGCGATCGCGATGTCGCCCGGAATGGACAGGCCGAGCCGGAGGCATTCGAGCAGAGCGCCGATGGCGGGGATCTCCGAATGGAAGCACACGAGTTCCGGGCGCGGAGTGAGTTCCAGGAGCCGGCGGATTGCATCCTTGCCGCTGTCCATCGTGGTGGGCTGCGGCAGGCTGACCACGTGGTCAGCGCGTATTCTGACGCCGGCTTCCTTCATAGCCATGAAGAAGCCTCGATGCCGGTCGAACGCCTGGTCGTTGTTGGAGAAGTCACCGCCGACGAGCCCGACCCTGCGATAGCCCCGTGCCAGGAGTTGCAGCGTCAGCGCGCGAGCCGCTTCAACGTTGTCGTATCCCGCGACAAGATCGATCGGGTCGGGGCGCAGGTTGAAAGTCTCCACGACCGGGCCCGCATACGTTTTGAGCGATCGGCTCACGCCCTCGGCATGAGTAAACCCCGTGAGGACGAGCGCATCGGCCTGCCGGCCGATGAAGGCGCGCAAAAGCTCCGCCTCCAGGTCGCTGGACCGCTCGCTTGCGCCGACGAGGATCTGGATGCCATTGGCCTGCAGGACCTGCCCGAGCCCGTGGATCGCACTCGAAAACAGCGAGGAGCGCAGGATGGGGACGATCGCGCCGACCGTGTGGCTCCGCTGCGACGCTAACGAGCGCGCCGTCAGATTGGGCACATAGCCGAGCCGCTCGATGGTTTGCCTGATCTTGTCGCGTGTCTCCGGGCGAACAGTGTCAGGCCGCCGCAGCGCCCTTGATACCGTGATCAGCGAGAGCCCGGCCCTTTCGGACACGTCCTTCAATGTTGGCGGCCGCTTCATCAGAACTCCACTCGGCCCCCAAGCGTGATGATCTGGAGTTTCAGCAATGATACGCGTATGTCAAGCGAGGTCGCGATTGCTGAATGCGCTGGATCAACAAAATTGAAACGTCAATTGCACTGGCGAGTCTCCGATGAACCCAACTAAGGCGGTCCAAGAAAGCGGTTGACAGCTCGCCGCGTTTCAAATGACCTGCGCATATCATAATGCGCGCCGATCAATTCGGGCAGCGCCGGGCTAGCCGCAAAGGCGGGCGCGATCGAGGCGGGAGGTTGGCGTTGGGCAGCGGGACGGAACGGCTCGGACCGATCGTCGACGGGCACTTCCACCTGTGGGACCTTGAGCGCCTGTCGTATCCCTGGCTGGCTCCGGACGCACCACCTCGTCCGTTCGGTGACCACGGGTCGATAAAGAAGACTTATCGACCGGAGGACTACCTGGCTGACTGGAGCGGGCCAGCGCCCGCCGCGTGCGTCCATGTTCAAGCCAATTGCGCAGACCCGCTGGGAGAGACCGCCTGGCTGGAGAAATGCGCGGAACGAACCGGCATCCCTACGGCGCTCGTCGCATGGTGCGACCTGACCTCCCCGACAGCTTCCGCCGATCTGGAGCGCCTCGCGCAGGTACCGCTCGTGCGGGGCGTGAGGATGATGCTGAATTTTCACGAAGAGCCGCTGCGGCGAGCTGCTCGCCAGTTCGACCTGATGGATGACCCGGCTTTCCGCGCCGGATTCGCACGCCTCCGGCAGCACGACTTCGTCTTTGATCTGGGCTGCCTGCCGGCCCAGTTGCCACTGGCGTGTCGCCTCGCCGACGATCACCCAGGCACGACCTTGATCTTGAACCACCTCGGCTGGCCGCTCCTCGACGATCCCGACGGGCGGGACAATTGGCGGCGCGGGATCCAGGCGCTCGCCCGGCGGGCCAACGTCGTGCTGAAGGTGTCGGGCTTATGGCCGATCGAGCGCAACTGGGATCCGGCCGCCCTGCGCCCCTATGTCCGGGAGGCGGTCGAATGGTTTGGGTTTGAGCGATCGCTTTACGGCAGCAACTTCCCAGTCGAAAAGCTGATGACGACCATCCCGCACCAGATCGCGGCTCTGCTCGAGATATTCGACGACGCGTCCGCGTCGGATCTGGATTATCTTTTCGCCAAGACAGCCCGGCGCGTCTACTGCCTGCCGGTCACTCAAGCCGGAATACCTCATTGAGAGGCCAGCGCATGGGTAGCCCATCTGGACCAGCAACGAGGAACTGCGTCATCTCTGTTTGCCAGCGGCGCGAAACCGGGTCGGCGCGCATGCCGTCGGCCCGGTCGTCATCGACCCGCAGTTGCGAGCAGAACAGGATGTCGCTCTCGGGGTCGTGCCAGATCCGGAAATCCGAGATGCCGCTCGACCTGATCAGCGCTGCAACTTCAGGCCAGATCTCGTCGTGGCGGCGACGGTACTCGTCAAGGCAGCCTGGCTTTAATTTCAACTTGAAGGCGACCCGCTTCATTGAGTTGGCTCCTTTCGTCGCGCCGGATTCCGATTTGGCCGGCAACGGGGAGAGCGTCACGTCAACGACATCGCCCGTCAATGTGGATTCCGTCCACGCCGGACCAGAGTGGGAGGGACGCGTGTGACCCTCGCCCGGCGCAGCATCGGCAAGACCGAGATCCTTGAGCGGGTCCGACGGATCGAGGCTGTCTGTAACTCGCATGGCGTTCCGCTCGGCGCCGCGGCGATGCAATTCCCACTGGGCCATCCCGCAGTCGCGAGTGTGGTCGTCGGCTCGCGTGACGCCAGCGAAGTGAAAGCCAACGTCGAACTGGTCACGAGAGCGCTCCCGGCCGCGTTGTGGGCTGATCTAAAATCCGAAGGCCTGGTCCCCGCCAATGCGCCAGTTCCAACGGACAAACGGCTATGATGGCTGCGGCCGACCATACGGCAAAACGGCCACCGCAAGCGTGCGCACGATATCCGCGTGGGAGAACGTCAGTGATCAGGAGAACGTGGAGCCGCCTGCACGCCGTTTTCGTCCATCGCAGACGACTACAGACCAAGCAGTGACCAAGGGGAGGGATTTATGAAGATCACATGGACAGGACTCCTGGCTGGAGCCGCGTTTACAGCGCTTGTGTCGGCTACCCAGGCGCAGCAGGTCAATATCACGTTCCGCTTCAACGATCCCGAGGCACCGCAGATGCGGCAGGCGCTCGACGAGTTCGAGAAAGCCAATCCCGACATCAAGGTCACGATGCAGCGCGTCAGCTGGGGCGACGCCCAGCAGCAGTTCCTGCGCGAGGCGGCCGTTGGCGCGGCGCCTGACGTCGCGCAACTCGCCTTCGTCTGGCCGCGCGCCTTCGCGGCCGCCGGGGCCCTGCGCCCGCTTGACGATCTGATCGCCAAGACCGGGATCGGCGTCGCGGGCTGGGACCAGTTCGTCTCGCGCGACCTCGCGCATGGGCGCGGACGGCAAGACCTACGCGATCCCCTTCACAACCGACACCTTCGCGATGATCTACAACAAGGAGCTGCTGAAGGCGGCGGGCTACGAGAAGTTTCCGACGAACTGGAACGACCTGCGCGCGGCCAGCAAGGCCGTGATGGAGAAGACCGGCAAGGCCGGCTGGGGCTTCCCGGCTGGCACCTGCGGCACGCCGACGATCTGGTTCATCACCAATTTCTACCAGTGGTCGAAGGGCTGGGCCTATATCGAACAGCAGCCCAACAGCACCAAGTACGAGATGAAGATCACGCCCGACCAGATCGCCGAGGCGTTCGACTATTACAAATCGTATCTCGACGAGGGCCACAATCCCAAGTCGAACCTGTCCATCTGCCTGTGGGGCGCGCCCGAGATCGTCGAGGGCATGGTCAACGGCGAGATCGCCATCGCCAGCGTTCCCGATACCGTCGCGCGTGCAGATCATCAACGCCTACAAGCAGCGCAACCCCGGCAAGCCCGTTCCGTTGGCCGCCGCCCCGCATCCTGCCGACGTCAACGGATCGAAGACGAATTTCGGCGGACGTCATCTCGGGATCAGCGCCAACAGCAAGAACCCGGAAGCAGGCGTGGAAGCTGATCCGCTTCCTCACCATGCCAGACCCGACCTTCACCAAGTACTACACCAACTACGTGCAGCCCCAGCGCCCGATCATGAATTACAACCGGCTGCCGGCCGAGATCGCGCCCGGCTTCACCGCGCAGCTCCAGACTGCGCGCAGCTGGGGCGCCTACAACAACGGCCCCGTATCCATTCCCTTCATGTGGAATGCGGTGGGCCGCGCGGCCGGCTCGGTCTTCATCGGCGAGAAGACCTCCAAGCAGGCCGCGACCGAGCTGCACGAGGCCATCTGCGAAGGAACTGGCGAAAAACCAGAAGTAAATCGTCTCAGACCCGAGCCCGGAGTCAAACTCCGGGCTCGGTTTCACACTCAGGCAGATCGGGTGCGAGATGAAGGGTGAACGTCGGTTCGTCGTGACGATGCTTGCTGCCGACGTTCTTTTTTCTCATATGCTTCTACCTCTATCCGACGCTCTACAATCTCAACAACAGCGTGACCGATCTCAGCCTGTTCGGCATGCAGAAGGGCGGCGACTGGATCGGCCTCGATAACTACTGTCGAACTCGTCTGACCAGCCGGCGACTTCCGCAATGTGCTGTTCAACACTGTGGTTTGGCTCACGCGTGGTCGGCGTCACGGTGCGCATCGTGCTCGGGCTGGCGCTGGCGTTCCTGCTGACCAGCCGGACCGTGCGCAAATACCGGCTGCAGACGATCAGCCGCGTGCTCCTGCTCGTGCCATGGGCGACGCCGCCCATCGTCGCCATCCTCGATCTGGCGCTGGATGCTCGATCCCGCGCGTCGGCGCCATCAACGAGGCGCTGCTATGGCACTGGGCTCGTGTCCGCAGCCTATCGCCTTCCTCGCGACGGCAAACTTCGTCTGGCCCGCGCTGATCACCATCATCACCTGGAACACGCTGCCGCTGGTGACGCTCACCTTCATGGCGAGCCTGCAATCCCTGCCCGACGAACTCATCGAGGCGGCCGAGGTGGACGGCGCCAGCCGCCTGCAGGTGCTGCGCTACGTCTACCTGCCGCACCTCAAGCCGGCGATCATCGTGATGGTGCTGATGTCGACCTTCTGGACCTTCAACAACTTCGTCTATGTCTGGCTCACGACGGGCGCGGGGCCCGGGCTCTACACCAACGTCATGGCCACCGAGGTCTACATCAAGGGCTTCATCGAGGGCCGGCTCGGCTACAGCTCGGCGGTCGGGATCGTCATGGCGGCGATCATGACCGCCTTCGGCATCCTCTATCTGCGCATCATCGCGCGGCGCGAACTCAAGGAGGTCTTCTGATGGTCGCCGCTACGCGATACCGGGTCGCGCTTGGCGGTGGCGTGGTCGCACGAGACCTGGCCGGCGAAGCTCGCGCATCATCGCCGTGACGCTCGCTGTCGCTCTTCGTGCTGGTCTATCCGACGGCCTGGGTCTTCGTGGCGTCGTTCCGGACGCCGGAGACGATGTTCGCCTCGGCGGACGGCACGTCTACACGCTCGAGAACTACCGCAGCCTGCTCTCATCCGAGTTCTCGCGCTCCATCTTCAACAGCCTGTTCATCTGCATCGTCAGCGTGCTCGATCTCGACAGCCGTCGCCGTGGTCGCGGCCTATGTCTTCTCACGCATCCGCTTCCGCGGCGAAGTCGGTGCTGTTCGGGTCGGTCATGATGGGCCAGACCTTTCCCTGGATCATCCTCGTGACGCCGCTCTTCATCCTGTTCGCCAAGCTCGGCCTGCTGAACAGCTATGCCGGGCTGATCTTCGTCTATGTCGCGGTATCGATCCCGTTCTCGATCTACCTGCTGGTCGGCTACCTCGAATCCGTGCCGCGGACGCTGGACGAAGCGGCGATCATGGACGGCTGCTCGCGCCTTCAGGTGATCACGCGCATCGTGTTCCCGATCATGGTGCCGGGAATCGTCGCGACGGCGACCTACGCCTTCCTGCTCTGCTGGTCGGAATACCTGTTCGCGCTGGCGTTTCTCACCGATACCGAGCTCAAGACGATGCCGCTGATGCTCAGCTCCTATTTCGGGGAAAACGTCGTCGAGTGGGGCCACGTCATGGCGGGCTCGGCGCTCACGACGCTGCCGACGCTGCTGCTGTTCCTGCCGCTCCAGACCCGGATGACATCGGGCCTCACAGCCGGATCAGTGAAGCAATAAGGTTAGCACCCAAGCAGGAGAATCGGATGCCGGTCCGGAGCGTGGGTATCACGGTGTTGCCCGAGTTCTTCCAGAACGAAGGCGTCGAATGCGTCCTCGACAATCTGCATTCACGCGCCGGGGCGACGGCCATCGCCACCTCACCCTACGTCATGGCGCCCGCGCCGGACGGGATCGGCAGCCGCGAGCCGCCCATCGACGCCGGGGCGGGATCCGTGCGGCTGCTCGACCGGGAACTCTGGGGTCGGCGCGATCTGTGGGTCCGGACCTCGCCCAGCTTCGTGCCCGACAGGGAGCTCTATGCGGGTCTGCGCTACCAGCCCGCTGAGCCGGACGAACTGACGCACCACGAGGGCGGCGTTGTGGCCGAGGCGATTCGATCCGCCAAGGCGCGCAGCCTTGAAGTCCATCTGCAGGTTCAGGCGGCGATCCCGCCGGGCTATCGCGTGCAGTTTGGCGGCCCCGTCGAGGAGGATCGCCCATCGCTTCCAGATGGCTCGTCGTCCGGCGATTCGGGTCGACAACAACGGCTCGCTCGCAAGCCCTCACATTCTCGCCTATACGCAGGCGCTGATCCGCGACACGATCCGCGCCTATCCCGATATCGACGTGCTGCGGATCGACTGGCCGGAATATCCGCCCTATTCGCTGGACGCGCTGTTCTTCGACTTCTCGCCCCATGCCATTGCGGCGATGCGAGAGCTCGGGTTTGACCCCGACGTTATCGCGCGCGACCGTTGGCGATCTTCGAGCCGAGCCTGAAGCAGTTGCGCAGCGGCGATGTCGCATTGGCGGATCGCGGCGGGTCCCTATGCGACTCGCGCGGCCTGATGCAGACAATGCCGGGCCTGCTGGATTGGCTGCGCGTCAAGTCGATCATTGTCACACGCTTCATCGCGGCATGCGCGAAGACTGTCTCGGAGGCCTCCGCGGGCCGCGTGCGCCTGATGCCTCAGGCGTTTCCGCCGCCCTGGACGCATGTTGTCTGGGTTCGATTACGCGGCGTGTCGCGCGCACGGACGTCTGCGGCGATCGGCGTCAAGCTCTACACGATGCACTGGCCGATGATCCTGCGCAGCTACGGCGACGCGCTCGTCTCCCATGCTCCGGCCTTGCTGCCGATCAGGGCCTTGCGGATAGCCTCGCCGGATTGTCTCGGGATGGTGGATGAGGGCCAGTCCTTCGGCGGGCTGCAACATGTCCGCTATCCCGAGCCGGACGAGCCACATCCCGTCGGCGCGCTGACGCAAATGAGCAAGATCCGGCAGGCGCAGCGTGAGGCGGGCGACGTTCCGGTTCACGCATTCGCTCATGGCTATGGCCCGGTTGGAGGACGTGAAGGCCCGCGTGAAGCTGGCCTTCGAGGCGTCCGGCGGACGGCTCTGGGTCAACCGCTACGGCTATCTCTCGGACGCGAAGCTCGACGCCATCGGGCAGGCCACAGGGGGCTGACATGAAAATCACGGATATCCGGACAAAGCTCTACGAACGCGATCTCGACGGCTCCATTCGCAATCCGCGATTTCCCTGGACCAAAAAGCGCACTTTGCTGGTTCTCGTCGAAACCGATACCGGCCTCCTCGGCGCGGGTGAGGCGTGGACCGATGGCGCCTCGGCCGCCTCGACGATCTCCTTCATCGAGAACGATTTGAAGCCTGTCACTCTCGGCCTCGATCCGCGTACGCCCGAGAAGCATTTCAAGACTGCGATCGATCGCGCCGTCGTGTCGACGCGCCGCAGCCAGACATGGGCGGCAATGAGCGCCATCGACATCGCGCTATGGGACATCAAGGGACAGGCGCTCGGCGAGCCGCTCTGGCGCTTGCTGGGCGGTCACGACCCGCGGGTGATGCCGTACGCGAGTGCCGGCCTCTACAAGGACGGGCAGACCACCGACGAGTTCGCCGAGGAATATGCCGCCTAGTGCGCGAAGGCTACCGTGCCGTGAAGATCAAAGTCGGCGGTGCGCCGCTTCCGTCGATGTCGATCGGGTGTCGAAGCTGCGTGCAGCGATGGGGCCGGAGGCGCTGCTCATGGTCGATGCGGTCTCGCCGTATGACGCTCCGCGCGCCATCGCGTTCGCACGGGCCGTGGCCGACTGCGGCATCTACTGGTTCGAGCAACCGGTCCCGGTCGAGGACGTCGCCGGGCTCAGGCTGGTCCATGAGCGTGGTGGGATCTCGGTTTGCGGGCTGGAGAACGAGTATGGCCTCTGGGCGTTCCGGCGCCTGCTCGAGACGGAGGCTGTCCATTTCGTCCAGTTCGACCCGATCATCTCGGGCGGCATCGGGGCGGTCCCGTCGGATGCGAACGGCCGACGACACGATCAAGTAGCGCGACGTCAGGGCAGCGGGCATGCCCGGTCGAGCAGCCCCGCAACCTGCAGGCTGCGCCAGAATTTCGGCGGAATAGGAGCGGTGAGCATCTCTAGAGCATCCGCAAGCTCCGCGGGGCTACGCGCACCGAGCAGAAGCGTAGTCACGGCAGGGTGCGCCAGCGGGAATTGCAGCGCCGCCGCGCGGAGTGGCACATCGTGCGCGCGGCTGATCGCCTCGATGGCGCGAACCCGCTCCAAGATGTCTGGAGGGGCGGGATCATAGTGGAACGTCGCGCCCTCAATGGCTCCGGTCGCGAGGATGCCTGAATTGAATACACCGCCGACAATGAGCCGTGTCCTCGCGTGCTCGGCCACGGGCACCAGGCGCAGCATGGATTGATCCAGCAAGGTGTAGCGACCCGCAACAAGCACGGCATCGAAGCGCCCCCGGGCCATGAGATCGAGCGGCGCGTCAACCGTGTTCGCGCCGATGCCGATTTCGGCGATGATTCCCCTTTCCCGGAGATCGTTCAGGGCGGAGTAGGCCGACATCGCGACAACGGTGCGGCCCTCCACGTCGTGGAGGTGGACGAGATCGAGCTTGTTGGTTCTAAGCCGCTCGCGGCTCGCATCGATGGATCGCCGAGTGCCCTCGGGCGAATAATCCCAGACGTCAGCGGATCGCCGCGCCCGGCCCGGCGGCGCCGCGGCCTGTCCGTAGGGCCGGTTCACACCGGTCTTGGTGGACAGTTGGAATTCGCGCCGCGGCTTATTGGACAGCACCCGGCCCAGCCTCTCTTCCGAGAGCCCGCCGCCATAAAGGGGCGAGGTGTCGTATTTGCGTATGCCGGCGGCCCACGCCGCTTCGATGGTGGCGATTGCGTCGGCATCGTCGACCGCCTGGAAGAGCACACCAAGTGCAGCTCCGCCCAGCCCCAGTCTTTCGAAAGAAACGCTCATCGCTGCACGATTCCCCAACGTTGCACCGTGGCCCGTTCGAGCGGCACGAATATGAGCCGGTCCATGCATCAGCCAGATCAGCCCGATCACGATCATCCCGACCAGCACGGTCTCGGTGCGGTACCATTGGACCGCCTCGATGGTCATGTACCCGAGGCCACTGGTGCCGGCGATCATCTCCCCCGCCACCAGCGCGCGCCAGCCATAGGCCATGGCGGTGCGAAACCCGACGATGATCTGCACCAGCGCGCCGGGCAGAATCAGCGCCGTCGCCAGCTGCCATCCACGGCCGCCGTGGTGCGCACTGCGCGATGCAGCGTCTGCGGGATCGACTGCACGCCCACCACGGTATTGTAGATCGTGGCGAAGAATATCGTGTTGGCGATGACGAACACGACCGAGCCCATGCCGATGCCGAACCAGATGATCGCCAGCGGTACCCACGCGATGCCTGCGATCGACTGCAGGAACGTCAGAAGCGGTCTCAGAACGTCGGCAACGTGCCTGTTGAGCGCGATCGCGATGCCGAGCAGGAACGCGCAGGCCCGTTGCCAACCGACGAAACCGAGCGCCAGACGCTGGAGCGATGCGCGGATATGCCGCGCAGCGTGCCGTCGCCGCGTGATCTCAACGAGTGCGTCCAGACGTCCGGCAGACGGCGGCAACATGTAGGACGGATAATCGACAGCGAGCGGCAGAATGGCCCATCGCGGCCAGCAGCCGCACCGAAGGGCACGAGACCGATGAGATCGCCCCTCTTCATGCTCGCTGCTCCGCCTCGGTCACCAGCCCCCAGCGCTCAATCGTCCCCGCTCGAGGGGCTTGAGATAGAACTTGTCGAGGCGAGCCAGAGCAGGCCCATGATGATCATTCCGACGATGGTCCGCGCGGTCTGCTGGTCTGGCGCGCCCTCGAAGATCAGGTAGCCGAGGCCCGTCTTGGCGGCGACGATCTCGGCGAAGATCAAGTCCGCGGAATGCGAAGCCGGCACCGACGCGAAGGCCGGTGATGATGCTCGGCAGGGCCGAGGGCAGGATCACGTTGGTGAGCACTGCAGGCGCGTGGCGCCCAGCGACAGGACGGCGTTGATCAGCACCTGTGGCACTGTTCGCACGCCCACCAGCGTGTTGTAGAGCACGGGGAAAAAGACGACGTAGGTCAGCGCGATCAGGATTGTCTTGTAGCCGTAGCCCCACCAGATCACGAAGATCGGGATCCAGGCGACCTCGACGATCGCGAACAGGAAGTTGATCATCGGGTGACATGAGACGCGAGGCCGTGCGTTGAGTCCGATCAGGACGCCGAAGATGATCCCGGCCAGTCACGCCAATGCCAACCCCGATGCGTAGCGCTGCAAGCTATCGACGATATAGACCGGCAGGATCCCCTTGCGCATCAGGTCGACGAACGCAGACCAGACATCGGTCGGGGCAGGATAGAAATAGGGCTCGAGGCCAACGAGCGGAACCGAGATCTGCCAGGCCCCCAGGAACAGCAAAATGCCGATAGCGCCCTTCGCCGGACGCGCGAGGCGTCGCCAGTTCCAGCGCGCCATCGATCCCAAGCTGCTGTCTAGCGCCGCTATCTGCCCGCCCATGTGCGAACCTCGCGGACCCAGTAAGCGGTTGCGAACGCCCGCATGCTCGCTTTGTCCACGTCCATCATGAGCACGGTCGGTCCATGCACCTCGATCACGCGGCCAATCCCCTGCAGGCGGGTAACGTGAAAGCCCTCGGGCGCAAAATCGAGGGTCACCGCGAAATTCGCCTTACCCGGGCCAGGTTCGATGCCGGCCATCACTGTCGTGGCGTGCCAGGCGCCCCACGCTGTCCAACACAGCGCGAATACGGCAATGACGAGAGTCGCTAAAGCGGGACGCACCAGCGGATGGCTCGGCGCGATCATGCGGCCTGCCTGTCCACGCCCCGGACTGACGCGAGCACATGTTCCTTGATACGGGCGAACTCCGGATCGCCGCCGAGCTCGCGACCATTTGCGGCTTTCGCGCGGGATCGGGATATCGACAATCTCTTTGACGCGGCCCGGACCGGGCGTGAGTACGGCCACGCGATCGCCAAGAAAGCAGGCCTCCTCAACACTGTGCGTAACGAAGAGAACCGTGATGCGCGCCGTTCCCCAGATGCGCAGCAATTCTTCCTGCAGCGTCATGCGCGTCTGCGCGTCTATGGCGGCAAAGGGCTCGTCCATCAGCATCACTTCCGGCTCGTTCGCGAGCGTCCGGGCGACGGCTGTCCGCTGCTTCATGCCGCCGGACAGTTCATGAGGATATTTCAAGGCGGCTTCTGAAAGGTTCGCCATGGCGAGATAGCGCCGGGCGCTGCTCGTATCGCTGCGCCTTCGGCACGCCTTTCAACTTCGGGCCGAGCGCCACGTTGTCGATCACGTTCATCCAGGGCAGCAGCGCGTACTCCTGGAAGACGACCCCCCGGTCCGCCCCCGGCCCTTCGATGGCGCGTCCGTCCAGCGTGAGCGTAGCCGAGCGGGGCTTGATGAACCCCGCGATGGCCGAGATCAGGGTCGACTTTCCGCATCCACTCGGGCCGACGACGCAGAGGAACTCGTCGGCGAGTACGTCGAGATTCGAGGCCGTCGACCGCGACGTGGCGCTCTCCACGCGCCTCGTCGCGGTATTCGAGCCGGAGATCGCGCGCAGCGATCCTGACTTCAGGCAAAATCACGCTATAGTTTCCGGTCGGCCGGGATGGGCTTCAGGTCTGAAAAGAACTGCGGAGCAGTCGCTTCCACGTGCTTGTAAAACTGCGGGTCGATGATGCTGGCGGCGTCGACTGACTTTGCCATGCGCTTGTCGCCGACGAGCGCCGGAATGGTCTTCTTGTCATAGCCGTCGTAAGTGTTGCGGGAGATGCGCAGGTCATAAAGCGAATTCCGAATCGCGACCTTCATCACGTCGATGTCGATCCCGGTGATCCAGCGCATGTTGATCTCCGCCGACGCGTCGTAGTTCTGGCGCAGCCATTGATGGCTCTCGGCGAAGGCGACCATGAAGCGGCGAAGCTGCTCCGACTTCTGGTCGATCGTGGCGCGGGTGGTCAGGATCGTCCCGGGGTCGTAGCAGCTTTCACACTTGCCCCGGATGACCTCGACCGCGCCCGGCGTGCGCAGGTTGGTCACCGTCGCCCAGGGTTCCCAGGCGGCCACGGCCTGCACATCCCCCTGCCGCAGCGCGGTCGCCGTGTCGGCTGGGCGAATATTGATCAGGTTCAGCTCTGTTTCCTTCAGGCCTGCCTGGGCGAGGATGCCGAGAAGGTAGCCCTCTGCGCCAGTGCCGCGCGCCAGGCCCACCTTCTTGCCTTTCAGGCTCATCAGATCAGAAACCCCGCCTTGCGGGGTCGAGATGATCGCGTTGTTTTGCGAATAGCTTGTCGAGAGCGCGTCCCCATGAAGATGGCCGATCAGAACCAGGGGCTGCCCGCGGGACACGCCCGCAAGGAACGGGATCGAGCCCATGATATTCACGTCCTGGGCGTTCGACAGCAGTCCATTGATCATCTCGACGCCGGTCTGGTACATGACCAGCTTCGCGTCGAGACCGTGCTTCGCAAAGATACCGCGCTCGATGCCGATGAACGCCGCGGCGTGGTCGGTTGCGTAGGCGGCGCCTATCTTGATTTCCAACGGCGGGGTCGGGGTCGACTGGGCATTTGCGGCGGTGGCGCTTATGAGCGCGATGGCCGCGATGAGGCTCCTCAGCATTTCATCTCCCTCCAGTCCAGGTTCAAGTTTCGGCTTCGCTCGGCCGGTTCAGTCTTCTAGGCAGTTTTGATCCGGCCGCGTTGGCCAGACATATGTGTTTGCGGGATTCGTGTTGCGGGCCCACGCGCCGATCAAGTCCTTCTCCTGCCGACGGGCATTCATCCGCCGCTCGATCTCCTCGGGGCGCCAGTCAGCCAGCAGCCGGGCGAGCAGGCGATCCCTCACCGGCGCATGGGCTGCATCCGCGGCCAGGTCCGTTTGTTCGTCGGGGTCCGCAGTGAGGTCGAAGAGCTGCGGCGGGTAGCCGTCGTAGTAGATCAGCTTCCAGCGCCCTTGCCGCAGCATGCGCTGACGCACCGCCATGCCGCCGGTCCAGATGGGTACGGTATCGGTGCAATACTCGGATACCGTCTCGTCGACCCACGGGGCGGCTGCGTCCTTGGCGACGCCGAGGAAGCTGCGCCCCTGGGCGTTGGGAAGTTGGGGCGCGCCGAGCGCTTCCAACATCGTGGCCGCGAGATCGACCAAGTTGACGACCTGTGGCCGCCGTTCGCCCGCCGGTAGCACGCCGGGCCACGACATGATCATCGGCACGCGCGCCGATTCCTCGTAGAAGGTGTGCTTCCACCAAAGCCCGCGTTCGCCGAGCTGGTCGCCATGATCGGAGGCGTAAACGACCAGCGTATTGTCGGCGAGGCCGTTTCGCTCGAGCGCCGCCAGGACCTCCCCGATCATGGCGTCGAGCCGGTAGGTCAGCCCGTAGTACGCAGCGCGCGCACGCTGGGCATCGGCAGCTTCGACGTGCTCGATCCCGCGGTTCTGGCGCCACCAGTTAAGCCACGGATGCTCGTTCCCGACCGCCGGTGGACCATGACGCGGCGGCGGGACGCGTCCGGCGAAGCGCTGGAAATCAACCCGGCTCGCGACGTAGGGCGCATGGGGTAGCATGAACCCGACCGTCACGGCGAACGGCTCGGCGGAACCTCCGGCGCGTCGTTCCTCGCCCAACCTGTCGAAATAATCGACAGCGGCCTGCGTCACGTCCCGATCCTTTAGCTCGTAGGCGCTCTGCCCGGGACCGCTACGGATCACACTTGTTCGATGCGGATCGTTCGTTTCGTTCAAAACACCCAGGTCGTGGCGAGGCACGCCGCCCCAGTTTGGGCTGTGATCGCCGACCTTGCGCTCGGCATAGCCGTGAAGTTGGTCCGGACCCATCGCGTGCAGGCGTCCGATCAGAACGGGTCGATAATCCGCCGCCCCAAGCGCGTGCAGCCAGGTGGCGCGGCCGGAGCCGAGAATATCGTCGTTCGTCCAGCAATCCTGCGCCGATGGATGCCGGGCGGTCAGCATCGACATCCGGGACGGGACGCACACGGGGGATGGACAATAGGCGGCGTCGAAGGTCACGCCGCTCGCGGCCAGCCTGTCGAGGTTCGGCGTGTCGGCAATCGCATTGCCGTAACAGCCCGCCACGTTGAACGCGTGCTGGTCCGAAAACAGAAACAGCAGATTGGGGCGCATCTTCATGGCGCGAGCCCCACCGCCCGTTGATGTGCAACCGTCAAGTGGCGGTCGAGGGCCGCCACCGCAGCATCGGGGTCGCGTGCGCGAAAACCGGCGATGATCGCCATGTGCTCCTCGAGGGCCGGCTGCACCCGATCGGGCGTGAAACGCCGGTGGAGGCGGGCCAGCCGGATCTTGTCGAAGTTGAGCCGATGCACGGTCGAGAGCGTGCCATTGCCGAGATGGTCGATGATGATGTCGTGCAGCATCCAGTCGAACTCGAAGAGCCTCGTCGAGCATGTCCCGGTTTTGATTGGACTGAACCTTCTTTAGCGCTCGGGCGGTCTGCGCTTGGATCGTCTTGATTAGCGACATCCTTGCATTGGCGGCAAAGGCGCGGGCAGCGGCCAGTTCCAGGATACGGCGGAGCCCGAATGCTTCGTTAAGGAGTGTCACGTTGACATCCGCAATTTGGATGCCGCGTTGCGGGATCAAACGGACAAGTGCTTCGGCCTCGAGTTTCTTGAGGGCTTCACGGATTGGCCCGAGCGGAATCTGCATCATCACGCTCAGTTCACGCTGGGTCACGAACTGGCCCGGCTTGAGTTCCTGCGCGAACAGCCCCTCCTTGAATCGGAGATAGGCTTGATGACGGAGCGTTGTTGGGGTCATCTCTTGAGCCTAACTGAGATATCACAGTGCCCTCAAGCTGAAAACGTGCTGCATGAACGGGTGCGCCGGCGCCCGGTGTATGTCGGGGCGAGACGACCTATAGGACAAGTGCGATCGTCGAAGATCTACGCCAGGAGCTTCAGGGCTTCGCCACGTCAGCCTGGTCGGACATCACTCCGGCCTTGGAGATCTATAAGACGACGACAAAGACCGAGGCCATGATCGCCCACGACCTCGCCTCATGTCCCTTGGTCGTTCAGAACTCTGGCGCTCATACCGGCCGATTGCCGAATTGGACCGGTGATCATCGACAAACAACACGGCCGGCCCTACGCCGAGCACGCCTATGCCCGGGAATGGCGAATTATTGCGAAGCAAGCAGGAATTCGAAACCACATTTGGAACATGGACGCGCGGGCAGGCGGGATCTCAGAGGCCGACGAGGCCGGCGCCAGGATTGAGGATATCCAGCGCTGGGCTGGGCATTCGCAGGTGTCGACCACGCAACGTTACGCCAGTGCGCCGATCGGAAAATCTCCGAGAGTAGCTGAATGAGGAAAGCTCACCGGACCGAGAAGAACGGGTCCTGAACGCAACATGGGGAACGCAATAGGGAACGTGAGACCAGCGGAGGTCCAATAACCTTGAGTGTCTGTTCGGAAATTTGGAGCGGGCGATGAGAATCGAACTCACGACATACAGCTTGGGAAGCTGTCGTTCTACCACTGAACTACGCCCGCGCGCCCTGTCTTATAGAGCGGAATCGGGTCTCCCCGCAACGGTTATGCCGCCCGGAAGTGCTTGGAAAGCTTAAGCCCCTGCGCCTGGTAATTCGATCCAAGCCCTGAGCCGTAGAGTGCCGCCGGCCGCTCCGACATACGCTCGTAGACCAGCCTGCCCACGACCTGCCCATCCTCCAGGATGAACGGCACGTCGCGGGACCGCACCTCCAGCACCGCCCTGCTTCCCGATCCGCCCGCTCCGGCGTGGCCGAAGCCCGGATCGAAGAAACCGGCGTAATGGACGCGAAACTCGCCCACAAGAGGATCAAACGGCGTCATTTCGGCAGCGAAATCGGGCGGAACCTGAACCGCCTCCTTCGAGGCCAGGATGTAGAACTGCCCGGGATCAAGGATCAGTTCGCCCGCGCCGCGCAGGTGAAGCGGATCCCAGTAATCGAGCACTTCGCACGATCCCACCTTGTCGACATCGACAAGGCCGGTATGCCGCTTCGCCCTATAGCCGACCAGACGATCCTTTCCGAGGCCGGCGAGGTCGACACTCACGGCTATCCCGCTCTGGATATTCGGCTCGGACGACGTCACGAGCCGGTCCCGCGCGTGCAGCGCCGCCAGTTCGGCATCGTCGAGCCGCACCGCGCCCGACCGGAACCGCAACTGCGACAGCCGGGACCCCGTCCGCACCAGAACCGGAAACGTCCTTGGCGAAATCTCCAGATAGAGCGGGCCCTCGTAGCCGGTCTCGATCTGGTCGAACTCGCGGGCGCCATCCGCAATGACGCGCGTGAACACGTCCAGCCTGCCTGTCGAGCTCTTCGGATTGGCTGCGGCGGCCAGGCCTGGAGGCAGGCTGAGGCTCTCGAGCAATTCGGCGATGTAGACCGCGCCGGTTTCCAGCACCGCACCCTTGGTCAGGTCGATCTCGTGCAGAGTGAGGCGTGCGATCCGCTCCGAGACCGGAATGTCGCGGCCGGGCAGAAAACTGGCCCGCACCCTGAACACGCGCCTGCCCAGCCGCAGATCCAGGCTCGCGGGCTGCACCTGCCCTGTGGCTAGCGGCTCGTCCACCCGGATGTGCCCAGCGGCGGCGAGCGCTTCGATGGCCTGGGAGGGTAGAATGCCGGGGGCGAAACGCACGGGCTATCCCTGAAATGGATGACGATCGACGTCGTCCTTAGCCCATTGCCAGCGTTGACGCCAACGGCGCACGAGAATAAACGGGGGATACGTGGTCCTTTTGTGCCGGCCGGCTTGCAACCACGCTAAACAGCTTCGCTAAAAGGCCGGGATCCAGGATCATCTTCGTCGAAGAGTCCCGGCCCCCGGTAAATACCGGCCCGGCCTGTTCGAATCCTGGGGTCTTTATGTCCGCCAAACTCCCGCGCCCATTCGCACCCGCCGGCATGAAGCCGGAGACGCTCCTCGTTCATGGCGGAACCCAGCGTTCCCCGTTCGGCGAGACGTCCGAGGCCATGTTTCTCACGCAGGGCTTCGTGTACGACACGATGGAGGCGGCGGAAGCCCGGTTCAACGGGACGGATCCGGGCTTCATCTATTCACGGTTCTCAAACCCGACCGTCGCCATGTTCGAGCAGCGGATTGCCTTGCTGGAAGGCGCGCAGGCGGCGCGGGCCACCGCGAGCGGCATGGCCGCCGTGACAGCGACGATGCTTGGGCTGGTCAAAGCGGGCGATCATGTCGTTTCGGCCAAGGCGCTCTTCGGCTCCTGCCGCTACATCGTGGAAGACCTGCTGCCTCGGTTCGGCGTGGCGTCGACGCTCGTGGACGGGTGTAGCCTCGAAGGCTGGAAAGCGGCGATCCGCCCCAATACAAAGGTGCTCTTCCTCGAAAGCCCGACAAATCCGACGCTCGATATCATCGATATCGCTGCGGTAGCCGAAATCGCGCGCGCTGCCGGGGCCAAGCTGGTCGTGGACAACGTTTTGGCCACTCCCATGCTGCAGAGCCCTCTGCAACTCGGCGCCGATGTCGTGGTCTATTCGGCGACGAAGCACATCGACGGGCAGGGGCGCTGCCTGGGCGGCGTGATCCTGGCGTCCGAGCAGATCATCAACGACCACATCCACAACCTCCTGCGCCAGACCGGCCCGGCCATGTCTCCGTTCAATGCATGGGTGCTGCTGAAGGGCCTGGAAACACTGCCTATCCGGGTGGAGCGCCAGGGCCGCACGGCCGAGGCGATTGCGGATTTCATGGCTGGGCTCCCGGGTGTCACCCGCGTGCTCTACCCTGGCCGCGCTGACCACCCGCAGGCCGATCTGGCTCGCCGCCAGATGAAGGGCGGCGGGACCATGATTTCCTTTGAGATCGAAGGCGGCAAAGCCGGCGCGTTCCGCTTCGCCAATCGCCTTCAGCTCATCCGGATCTCGAATAATCTGGGCGATGCAAAGAGCCTGGTCACTCACCCCGCCACGACGACGCACCAGCGCCTCACGCCTGAAGCTCGCGCGGAACTGGGCATCAGCGACGGCATGCTGCGGCTATCGATCGGATTGGAGCACGCCGACGACATCCGCGCTGACCTCGAGGCCGCCGCCCGGGCCTGAGCGGACTTATCTGAAATCCTTCCAGGCCAGCATCAGCCTCCCACCGGCCGTGACCAGGCAAAGCACGCCGAACACGACCGCGATCTCAGGGAAAAGAGCCGGCAGAACCATCATCAGCCGAACGTCGCGATGGTTTCCGTTCCTTCAGCGAGGCCGGCGGTGAAGTAGATGGACTTCACGCCGCGCGAGTTCGTCTCCATCCCCCGCCGGGCTGCGACGGCCGCGTAGGCGAGGAAGCTCGCGCCATTGACGTAGAATGTGAAGCAGCAGCCAGGCCGCCGCCAGCGCGTTCGCCTGGGGATCGAGCCAGGCGAACGCGAGCGGAACCGCCCCGTAGAAGACGAAGTCGCCGACGATGTCGATGAATCCGCCCCGGTCCGTCGGCCTCGTAGCCCTCGCGATGGCCCCGTCGAGACCGTCGCCGATGCGGCCCAGCGCAAGAAACAGGAGCGCAAGCTCGAAGTATCCGCCGGCGATCGAGCCGGCGCAGAGCAGGCCGCAGGCCAATGAAAATCCAGTCATTGCGTCGGCGCCGACGCCTGCATTCGCTAGATGGTTGGCAACAGCCGCCAGCGGCGGATCGATGACCCTGCGCATTACCCCGTCAAGCATCAGTTCCCCTGGCTCCGACGTCCTCGTGCAAGCTGCCGATTGACGATCTGGCGCTCTATCTCTAGGAGCGTTGGTCGATTAACTATTCGAGTTCCGCCCCCACGCTGGTCGAGGCAACCCCCGGAGCGCGTATCCATGTATCGGGCCGTCACCCGTGATATCCAGGTCACCGTGACCCCGTCTTATCTGGAGGAGCAATCCTCTCCGGACAAGAAGCGCTACTTCTGGGCCTACACGGTCGAGATCGTCAATCTCGGCAGCGAGACAGTCCGCTTACGATCGCGCTACTGGCACATCCGTGACGGCGAGGGCCGCATCCAGGAGGTGCGTGGCGACGGCGTTGTCGGCAAGCAGCCGCGCCTGGGTCCCGGCGAGCGGTTCGAATATACCAGCGGCTGCCCGCTCGAGACCCCGCAGGGCATCATGGCGGGAAGCTACCAGATGGAAACCTCTGGCGGCGCCGGATTTTCGGTCGAGATACCGGCCTTTTCGCTCGACAGCCCGCACGCCAAGCGCGTGCTTCACTGACCGACTAAGACGGCTTGATCGACGTGCCATGCTAGGCGACTTGCAATGGGGGCGACAGATGCCCGCTGATCGGGCTAACCTGCATCCATGCTCGAATCCACACCTCTCGCCATCCTTGAACGCCTCGTCTCCTTCAACACGGAGAGCCAGCGCTCAAACCTGCCGCTCATCGACTACGTCGCGGATTATCTCAGCCGCCTGGGCGTGAGCTTCGTCCGCCTGCCGAATGCACAGGGCGACAAGGCTGCGATCTACGCGACGATCGGCCCGCTGGACCGTGGGGGCGTCGTTCTGTCGGGGCACACGGACGTGGTGCCCGTAGCCGGGCAGGCCTGGACGAGCGATCCTTTCGCGCTGCGCGTAGCGGATGGCCGGGCCTATGGCCGTGGCGCCGTCGACATGAAGGGCTTTGCCGCGATCGTGCTCTCCATGATCCCGGAGATGCAGAAGGCAGACCTGGTCACGCCTATCCACATCCTGCTGAGCTATGATGAGGAGACGACCTGCCTCGGCGTCGTCGACGCGATCCGCAGGATGGGCCAGGAAGCCCCGCGGCCGTTGGCCGTCTTCGTCGGCGAGCCGACCGAACTGCAGGTCGCCGACGCACACAAGAGCGTCGTGACCTTCACCACGAAGGTCCACGGGCATGAATCCCATTCGTCGAAGCCCGCGCTCGGCGCGAACGCGGTTCTAGGGGCAGCCGAACTGATCGTGGAACTCGACCGCATCGGCCAGTTATTCCAGGGGCGCGGGGACCCAACCGGGCGTTTCGATCCGCCCTACGCAACTGTCCATGTCGGCACCATCCAGGGCGGCACGGCGCGAAATATCGTTCCGCGTCTCTGCACCTTCCATTGGGAGGTGCGCGGCATTCCCGGCACCGACGAGCGCGAGGCGCGCACCCTGCTCATGCAGCATGCCGAAGCCGTTGTGCTGCCCAGAATGCGTCAGCATGGCTGGCCGGCGTCCGTCGATACGGATCTCGAGGTGGACGTCCCGGGTTTGGCGCCGGACACCGGCTCGCACGCCGAGACGCTGGCGCTGCGCCTTGCGGAGCGCAACGGCACGATCACTGTTCCCTACGCGACGGAAGCCGGCCAATTCCAGCGTCACGGCCTGCCGACGATCGTTTGCGGGCCGGGATCGATCAATCAGGCGCACCAGCCCGACGAATACATCGAGTTGAGCGAGATCGAACGGGGCGTCATCTTCATCCGCCGGCTGATCGCGTCCTGCCGGCTTTGACCCGGTTCAATCGCTCCGGGGTCGACACCGACCTCGGCTGGCTCGACGTTGTAGTGCGTCGAGCAGAACTCGCAGGTGATGCCGATCCGGCCATCGTCACCCACCATGTCCCGGCGCTCCTGATCCGTGAACCGGGCCAGCATGGAAACGATGCGCTCCCGCGAACAGCGGCAGCGCTCGACCACCGGCTGGGCCTCGAACACGCGGACGCCACGTTCGTGGAACAGCCGGTACAGCAGTTCCTCGCTGGTGAGCGTGGGGTCCAGCAGCTCGTGGTCCTCCACGGTTTCGACGAGCGAGCGCGCCTCAACCCACGCGTCGTCCTCGTAGAAGGTCGTCACCTCGGGCGTGCCCTCCGGAGCGTCGCCGGGAGGCAGGTCGCCCTGGCGCTGCCGTTCCGGCGTGGTCGGCAGGAACTGGACCATCAACCCGCCAGCCCGCCACGAATGGCGGCTGCCATCGTCAAGCGGTGTCACAGTTTCGCCCACGGCGATGCGGATGCGCGTCGGGATCTGCTCGGACTGGCGGAAGTACTGGTGCGCGGCCTCCTCGATGCTCTGTCCCTCCAGCGCGACGATGCCCTGATAGCGGGACATGTCCGAGCCCTGGTCGATGGTGAGCGCCAGATGACCGCGACCGAGCAGCCCGGCGGTCGACGCCTCCTGTCGGACGGCTTCGAGTTTCGCGGCATCGAAGCGTGCATAGGCGCGCACGCGGTCAGGCGCCTCGAAGTCGACGACCAGCATGTCGACGGCGCCATCCGTCCTGGTCTGGAGCTGAAACCGGCCTTCGAACTTAAGCGAAGTCCCTAGAAGAACGGCCAGAACAACGACTTCTGCCAACCAACCTCGACACCGGTTCGGGATAGGCGTGTCGTTCGAGGATGCGGTCGACAAGATGCCCGAGGCGGACGACGCGGCCCCGCGCATCAAGCGCTTCAACGGCAAAGGGGATAGTCCGATCGTCGCGATCGGCATTGAGATTCGATGTCATCATGCGTCACTGGTCGAGTGCGCCAAGACACCATGCCAGCACACCCTTCTGGGCGTGGAGCCTGTTCTCGGCTTCGTCGAAGACGACGGACTGGGGACCGTCCATCACCTCGTCCGTCACCTCCTCGCCACGATGGGCAGGAAGGCAATGCATGAAGATGGCCTTCTCGGAGGCCGCCTTCATCAGCTTTGCGTTCACCTGATAGGGCGCAAGCAGGTTGTGACGACGGCCGGCATCCTCGTCGCCCATGGAAACCCAGCAGTCGGTCACGATGGCAGTCGGCCCCGTCCACCGCCTCGTACGGATCCGTCATAGCCGAAACGCGCGCGCCCTCGCGCCGAGCCCAGGCCAGGAGGTCGGCGGGCGGTGCGAGTTGCTCGGGGGCGGCGATATTGATGCGGAAATCGAGCCGGGACGCCGCATGGACCCAGGAGGCGAGCACATTGTTGCTGTCTCCCACCCACGCGACCGTGCGGCCCTTGATCGATCCGCGATGCTCCTCGAACGTCATGACGTCAGCCATGATCTGGCACGGATGCGACGCCTTGGTGAGGCCGTTGATGACAGGCACCGTGGCGCCCTCGGCCAGTTCGCGCACCGCGTTCTGGTCCAGCATTCGGATGACGATGGCGTCGACGTAGCGAGACAGGACCCGCGCCGTGTCACCGATCGTCTCGCCACGCCCAAGCTGCATCTCCGCGCCGGTGAGCATGATCGTCTCGCCGCCCAGCTCGCGCATCGCCACGTCGAAGGAGACGCGCGTACGGGTGGATGGCTTGTCGAAGATCATCGCCAGCGTCTTGCCTTCGAGAGGCCGCACGGTCTGGCGTTCGCCGCGCTTGCGCGCACGCTTCATATCGACCGATGCCGCCAGAATGCCTCGGATCTCCTCGGCCCCGAACTGGGTGAGATCGAGGAAGTGCCTGACTTCTCCCGTCATTCCGCCGCTCCCTTCACCTGCGACGCCTCGATCTGGGCGCAGGCGCGGTCGAGCCGGGCGAAGGCTTCCCCGACGATCGTTTCGTCGATGTTCAAGGGCGGAAGGAGCCGAAGGACATTGTCGCCAGCCGGCACGGTCAGCAGTTTCTGGCCGCGAGCCGCCGTGGCGAGTTCCGTATTCGGGACGCGGCATTTGATGCCGATCAGCAGACCTTCGCCCCTGATGTCCTCGATGACGCCGGGGTGGCGGTCTTTCAGTTCGGCCAGCCGCTGCTTGAGCAACAGGCTGGTATGCTCGACCTTTTCGAGGAAACCGGGTTCCAGGATGACGTCGAGCACTGCGTTACCCACCGCCATCGCAAGCGGATTGCCGCCGAATGTCGTGCCGTGAACGCCTGCTGTCATGCCCTTGCCCGCTTCGCGCGTCGAGAGGCAGGCGCCCATGGGAAATCCGCCGCCAATACCCTTGGCGATCGCCATGATGTCGGGCTCGACGCCGGCGCGCTGGTAGGCAAACAATTTTCCGGTGCGGCCGACACCGGTCTGGACTTCGTCGAATATCAGAAGGAGACCCTGCTTATCGCAGAGTTCCCGCAAGCCGCGCAGGCACTGCGGCGGCACGCTGCGCACGCCGCCTTCGCCCTGGATCGGTTCGATCAGGATCGCGGCCGTCTCAGGTCCGATTGCCGCTTCGAGCGCCTGATGGTCACCGAACGGCACCTGATCGAAGCCATCCACCTTCGGACCGAAGCCTTCCAGATATTTCTTCTGTCCGCCGGCTGCGATCGTTGCCAGCGTGCGTCCGTGGAACGCGCCTTCGAAGGTGATCACGCGAAACCGCTCGGGCTGGCCGTTTGCCGAGTGGTATTTGCGAGCCATCTTGATCGCGCATTCAAGCGCTTCCGCGCCTGAATTCGTGAAGAAGACATGATCGGCGAAGGTGTTGTCGACGAGCCGCTGCGCCAGCCGCTCACCATCGGGAATGTTATAGAGGTTCGAGACATGCCAGACGCGTTGCGCCTGGTCGGTCAAGGCCTTGACCAGATGCGGGTGGGCGTGGCCCAGCGCGTTCACTGCGATCCCGGCGCCGAAATCGAGATAACGCTCGCCTTTGTCGGTGATGAGCCACGGACCTTCACCTCGCTCGAACGAGAGCTCGGCGCGCGCGAATGTCGGCAGCAGCGGCGACGTGTTCAAGCTCTCGTTGGCCATGGCTTTCTCTTTCGGTACGTGGCCCCAAAAATCAAAGTGCCGCCCGACCGGGGCGGCACGACCGGGAATATGAGTCCGACGCCCTGTCGTGTCAACGTAAACGCGCGATCCGAACTTGTGGCGCGTAAGTATCATCGCATCGGGAAAAGCACGAACCTTGCCGTGCTTGCCCCCCTCCCGCCATGATCGTTGGGGAAAACCCGTTCCGGAAGCGTCCGAGCCTTGCGACAGACATGCTGCCTATCGTAGGTTCAGACCCGTCGAACACGACATCTAGTGCGGCATCCACTTTGTAGCTGGTTTCTGTTCCGTGCTTCGCGGCGGCGAGGCGGCGATAGGGAATGGATTCCGCCAGGTGGATTTGCGAAAGAGGATGAGGCCAATGTCCTGGACCGATGAGCGAGTTGAACTTCTAAAGAAGCTCTGGAACCAGGGTTTGAGCGCCAGCCAGATCGCTGCTGAACTGGGCGGAGGCGTTACACGCAACGCCGTCATCGGCAAGGTTCACCGGCTGGGTCTTTCGGGCCGTGCGAAAGCTCCTGCCCCTGCTGCAGCCAGGCCGCGCAAGGCGACCCGGGCACCGAGCCATCCGATGAGCCATGTTTCGACGACGACAAGTGTGCGGGGCAACCTGGCCCTGTCTTCGAAGCCTGCCGCATCGCCCCAGGCGATGGTCTACATCGCACCCACGCCACGTCCCGAGATCGAAGTGGTCGTGCCCATGTCTGAGCGGGTCACGATCATGGAGTTGCGGGAATCCATGTGCCGCTGGCCGCATGGTGACCCGACTTCGCCGGACTTCCGCTTCTGCGGCGCGAAGTCCCCGACCGGCACGCCTTATTGCGGCTATCACTCGCAAATCGCCTATCAGCCGTCGATGGATCGCCGGAAGAAGGCTGCCGCGCCGCGCATGTAAACTATGCCAGTTGCACCAGGGTTCAGCCTCCCGTGTCGAGCGATGCGGGAGGCTTTTTCATGTCCTCTTTCAGCGATCGGATGCCGGTACGGCAATCACGTCTTAAACGTCGCTTGACACCGCACCGTCTTGGGCGAAGATGTTATAACAAGTTCGCCCAAGGCCGCAGCAAGCGGCCCGGCTGAGGAAACGCCAGGAGAAAGCCATGCGGGTCGAACTCGCCGGGCAGGTCGCGCTCATCACAGGCTCGGCGCAAGGCATTGGCCGCGCAATCGCCGATACGCTGGCCGCGAATGGCGCAACCATCATCTACAGCGATCGGCAAGAGATCGAAGACGCGGGCGCGCTGCGAAAATCAGGGCATTTCTTCGTGCCGATCGACGTGTCCAAGCGCGACAGCATCGAAAAGGGCGTCGCTTCGGCGGTCGAGCAGGCCGGCCGCATCGACATTCTCGTCAACAATGCCGGAATTGGCGTGCGCGCCCATGAGCGCAAGACGGTGGACGAGTTCCCCGTTGAGGCCTGGGACGAGTTGCTCGCCATCGACCTCACCGGCGTGTTCCTGGTGAGCCGTACCGTGATCCCGCACATGAAGGCTCAGGGCAATGGCGGGCGGATCATCAATATCTGCTCGGTGCTGGGCCTGGTGCCGATGCGGCTGCAGAGCTCCTACGTCGCGGCCAAGGCCGGGGCAGTGAACCTGACGCGGTCGATGGCGCTCGAACTCGCGCCGGACAAGATCCTGGTCAACGGCATCGCGCCTGGCTCCACCGCGACCGAGGGCTGGGCCAAGTGGATCCATCATGCGAAGGAGGCGCAGGACGCGCATGCGCGGCTGATGTCGCACATTCCGCTGGGCCGGCCTGCCTCCACACAGGAAATCGCGAACGGGGCGCTGTTCCTCGCCGCTCCCGAGAGTTCCTACATCACCGGGCATATCCTGACGATCGACGGCGGCTGGACCGCCGGTTTCTCCCGCGATTTCTGACCGGAGAGCCGAAATGACAGCGCTGCAGACGGCAAAAGCTTCCCCGGTCCGGCGGATCAAGAACACGCCGACCCTCCCCGATGGGCTCGACGCCCCGAAGATGCTGCAGCTCTATCGTCAGATGGTGCTGCTGCGGCGCTTCGAACTTGCCGCGCAGGTCGCCTGCCGGACGGGCGAGACGCCGGGCTTCCTGCACCTCTATATCGGCGAGGAGGCTACGGCGGTCGGCATCTGCGCGCATCTGCGCCTGACGGACTGGATCACCTCCACCCATCGCGGCCATGGCCATGCGCTGGCCAAGGGCATGAGCCCGAACGTGCTGATGGCCGAGCTCTACGGCAAGCGCGACGGCTGCTGCGGCGGGCGCGGCGGCACCATGCATCTCTACGACCGCTCGGTCGGGCTGTTCGGCACCAACGGCCTCGTCGGCGGCGGCATCCCTTCAGCCGTGGGCGCGGGCATCTCCGCCAAGTTCCGCGGCACGGACGACGTCGGCGTGGCCTTCTTCGGCGACGGCGCGACCAACCATGCGGCCTTCCACGAAGGGCTGAATTTCGCCGGCGTGCGGCGCGCGCCGGTCATTTTCGTCTGCGAGAACAACCTCTACGCCACGGCCACGGCGCTGAGCGACGTGACGCTGAACCCCGAGATCGCGACGCGTGCGGCGGCCTACGGCATTCCCGGCGTCGCCGTTGACGGCAACGACGTCATCGCCGTCTGGAACGCGATGCGGGAGGCGACCGACCGGGCGCGGCGCGGCGAGGGTCCGACGCTGATCGAATCCAAGACCTACCGCACCGTGGGCCACCACGAGGGCGACCCTGTCATCGGCATCTACCGCACGCAGGAAGAGGTCGATGCCTGGGCGAAGCGCTGTCCCGTCACGAACTTTCCGGCGTCAACTGATCGAGGACTATGCCGTCGTCACCATGCAGGAGATCGAGGCGGTCGAGGCCGAGATCGATCGCATCGTCAAGGAATCGGTCGAGTTCGCAAGGCGTTCGCCGGAGCCGGACCCGGCGACGGCGCATCTGCATGTCTATGCCGACCCGGTCAACCCGGCTGAAGCATTCGCGCCCCTGGCTGACGACGTCGCGACGAAGGAGACGGGCTGGCTCGACGCCGTGCGCGACGGCATCGCCGAGGAGATGCGGCGCAATCCGCACATCATCTATTTCGGCGAAGGAACCGGCGAGCGCGGCGGCACCTTCGCCCACACCAAGGGGCTCTACCAGGAGTTCGGGCGAGACCGGATGGTCGACACGCCGATCTCCGAACTTGGCTTCACCGGCGCGTCGCTTGGCGCCTCGGCGACGGGCGTGCGCTGCATTGCCGACCTGATGTTCGCCGACTTCCTGTTCGAGGCCGCCGGGCAGATCGCGCTGCAGGCGGCGAAGCTGCGCTACATGTCGAACGGGCAGATGGCCGCGCCGATGGTGATCCGCGTCGGCGCGGGCGCGGTGCGCTCGGCCGGCCCGCACCATTCCGGCACCTACCATCCCGTCTGGGCGCATATTCCGGGCCTTATCGTCTGCCTGCCGTCCAACGCCGGCCGACGCCAAGGGGCTGATGAAGACGGCGCTGCGGGCCGGCGATCCCGTGCTGATGCTGGAGACGCAAGGCGCTCTTCGCCAGCAAGGGGCCGGTGCCCGAGGGCGACATCTGGTGCCCTTCGGCGTCGCGCGGATCGCGCGCGAAGGCACCGACCTGACCATCGCCTGCGGCCGGGCAGATGGTGCACCGCGCGCTCGAGGCGGCAGAACTCCTTGAAGACGAAGGGATTTCCTGCGAGGTGATCGACCTGCGCACGATCCAGCCGCTGGACGTCGACACGGTGGCGGCGAGCGTGCGGAAGACACATCGCCTGCTGGTGGTGGACGAGGCCTACTCGCTGTACGGCGTGGGCGCGGAGCTGGGGCAGGCGATGCACGAGCTGGCCTTCGACGATCTCGACGCGCCGGTCGCACGGCTGCATACACGGCCGATGTCGCACCCGTTCGCGCCGGCGCTGGAGCGGGCGATGCTCGTGGGCACGGACGCGATTTCGGCAGCGGCGAGAGACCTGATGGCGGGGGTGGTTCGCCCGGCCGAACGCCTGTCGGCTGGTGGTATCGGCTCCTCCGCGAGCTTATCGCCGTCGATTGCACCGCAAGCCGCGCCGACCGCCGGCGAATCCACCGCACCCCAATCCGCCGCAAATCCGCAGCCAAGGCCGCTAAAGCAGCCGCCGACAGCCCTGCCAAGCCCGCCAGGCCGGTGCCGGAGGGCGAGCCGATCAAGATGCCGTTCGGCGATCTCACGATCAGCGAGGGCAAGCTGGTCCGCTGGCTGAAGAAGCCGGGAGACCAGGTCTCGGCATCCGAAGTGGTCGCCGAGATCGAGACCGAGAAGGCGATCCTCGAGATCGAAGCGCCCCGAAATGGCGTGCTTTCGGATCTCCTCAGTGACGCCGGTTCGATCGTGAAGATGGGCGAGACGATCGCCGTCGTGAAATCGGCCTAGGCGGAGGCACCGGGGGCGGCGTGGACATCATTCTCGCAAACTTCATCAACGATGACGGCGCGGCGCTGGAACGTCGGCTGTCGGCCGGACGAGCGAACGTTCACGTCCATTTCGACGACCCGTCCAGCCCCGTCCTGCCGGAGGAGCTGTGCCGGATCGCCGACGCGATCATCCTCTATTCCGCCGGCCATGCCGCTGGGCCGGTCGCCGTCGGACTTTCCGCGCTGCAAGGTGCTGGTGCGCGAGGGCGTGGGGTATGACACGGTCGACATCGCAGGGTGGGGGGCGGCGGGGGTGCCGGTCTGCAACGTGCCGGACTACGGCACGTCGGAAGTGGCGGACCACGCGCTTGCGATGATGCTGGCGCTGCTGCGGGGCACGGCGACCTACCACGATGCGCTGCGGACCGACCCCGTCGCGGGCTGGCGCTTCAACGCGGCGCCGGCGGTGCGGCGCGTGCGCGGCCTGACATTCGGCGTCGTCGGCATGGGCCGCATCGGCACGGCGGCGGCGATGCGGGCGCGCGGCTTTGGCATGGAGATCGCATTCTACGATCCCGGCCTGCCGAGCGGGATGGAGATCGCGCTCGATGCGCGGCGCACCGGGTCGCTGCGGGAGCTGGTCGAGACCTGCGACGTGCTGAGCCTGCACTGCCCGGCTTCGGCCGCGACGAAGAACATGATCGATGCCGACGCTGTTGCGGCACGCCAGGCCGGGGCTGGTGCTGATCAACACCGCGCGCGGCGCGCTGGTCGATCTCGATGCGCTGCACGACGCCTTGCAGGCCGGGCGGATCGCCGCGGCCGGCCTCGACGTGCTTCCGGCCGAGCCGCTGGATTCGTCCCATCCGGCTGTTCAGGGCATGGCTGGCGCGTGAGGCGTGGCTCGACGGGCGGCTGACGCTGTCGCCGCACGCCGCCTTCTACAGTCCAGAAAGCCTGATCGATCTCAGGACCAAGGGGATGGAAACCGCGTTCGCCGTGCTGGAGCGCGGCGAGGTGAGGAACTGCGTGAACACGGAATATCTGAAGCGGCGCACGACCGGCTGAAGCCGGCGCGTACAGGGAGAAGCGGGGTTGGGCTACACGTTCCAGTTCGGAAGTGTGCTGGGTTACTGGCCGCAGTTCCTCGCAAGGGGCGTGGCTGACCATCCGGCTGTCCGCATTGGCCATGACGTTCGGCCTGACGCATCGGCATCGCCTGCGCGCTGGCCCGCAGCTACGGCCCGAAGCCGGTGGCCTGGGCCGCGGCGATCTATGTCGAGTTCATCCGCAACACGCCGTTCCTCATCCAGCTCTATTTCGTCTTCTTCGCGCTTCCCAATATCGGCATCCGGCTCGATCCCGACAAGGCGGCGCTGCTGGCGATGTCGATCAACCTCGGCGCGTATTCCACCGAGATCGTGCGCGCGGGACTGGAGTCCGATCCCGGTCGGACAGATCGAGGCGGGCCGCGCGCTGGGATTGAAGCGGCTGCAGATCATCCGCTTCATCATCCTCCTCCCGGCGATCCGCGCGGTGTACCCGGCGCTGTGCAGCCAGTTCATCCTGGCGCTGCTGGGCTCGTCCATCGTGTCGGCCATCGCGGCGGAAGAGCTCACGGCGTTCGCCAACACGCTCAACTCGCAGACCTTCCGGAGCTTCGAGATCTACGGCATCGTGACGGTGCTCTACATCGCTGATGGCCTTCGGCTTTCGCGCCATCTTCGCCGCCATCCACGGCGTCGTCTTTCGCCCAGCGGGGCTAGGACAATCGATGCTCAGGGATTTCGGCAGCAACGAAGTCTGGTTCCTGATCCTGGCCGCGCGCTGGACGATCGCGCTGTCGCTGCGTGGCCTTCGTCGGGCGGCGGGTTCTTCGGGCTGGTGCTGGCGGTGGCGCGCATCGCGCCCTGGCGGTGGCTGCGGGTCGTCACGTCCGCCTGGATCCAGGTGGTGCAGGCCACGCCGATGCTGATGCTCCTGCTGCTGTTCTATTTCGGCATCAACATGTTCGGCTTCCGCATCGATGCCTGGACCGCTGCCGTCCATCTCCTTCACCATCGGAACGAGCGCCTATCTCGCCGAGATCTGGCGCGGCTGCATCCAGGCCGTGCCGAAGGGCCAGTGGGAGGCGCGCGAAGGCGCTGGCGCTGGACTTCAAGCGCACGCTGGCGCTGATCATCATCCCCCAGGCCGTGCGCATGGCCCTGCCGCCGACCGTCGGCTACATGGTCCAGGTGGTGAAGGGCACGTCGCTCGCCGCGCTCATCGGCTTCACCGAGCTCGCCAAGGCGGGCACCCAGATGAACACCATCACCTTCGAGCCCGTCGCGCGTCTTCGGCACGGTCTGCCTCATCTATTTCGCGATGTGCTTCCCGCTGTCGATGCTGGCGCGGCACCTCGAGAAGCAAGCTTCACGTCGGCGGCCTGCGCGTGCAGGCGCTCTGACGGGACGGGACAAGCCGGGCCGGCGCCGCGGCCCGAGACAGACGGCGGGCGCCGGGCCGAAAGCCGGTCATCCGCCGCGGAGTGGAGGAGACGACCATGCGCGTTCAGCTTTCGAGACTTGCTGGCCTCATCGTTCCGGCGTCGGCGCTTGCCGCCACCGCCTTCTTGCCGACGGCGCCAGCGCGCAAACGCCGGACGAGATCATCAAGCGCGGGAAGGTGGTCATCGCCATCGACACCACGGTTCCGCCCTACGGCATGCTGGATTCCAGCAACCAGCCTGTCCGGCATCGACGTCGATGTCGCCAACGCCATCGGCAAGCAGCTCAAGGTTCCGGTCGAGTTCGTGACGGTGAACTCGCCCGGCCGCATCCCGGCCCTGCTTTCGAACCGCGTCGACATGGTGATCGCGATCTTCTCGATCACGCCGGAGCGGGCGCTGCAGGTGGCGTTCTCGATCCCCTATGCCGGACAGTCCGCGGTGCTCATCGCGCCCAAGACGACGGCGATCAAGGGACCGGACGATCTCAAGAACCTCAAGGTCGGCGTGACCCGCGGCGCGCTGGAAGACGGCGCGCTGACAGCCATGGCCATTCCCGGCATGCAGCTCCTGCGCTTCGACGACGGCCCGTCCACCGTGCAGGCGATGCTGTCCGGCCAGATCGACGCCATGGGCGGCGGCGACTATGGCGAGATCTATCTGCGCAAGGGCTCGAAGGGCGAGGAATACGAGCAGAAGTTCCCGCTCCGCGCGGCGCATTTCGGCATCGGCATCCGCCGCGGCAACCCGGAATTGCTGCAGTGGCTGAACACGTTCGTCTACGCCCTCAAGAATACCGGCGAGCTCGACGCGATCTCCAAGAAGTGGCGGAACGGCGCCCCGATGATCCCGCTTCCGGTGTTCTAGACCACACCAGAATTTTCGAACGGAAAATCGCTCCGCAACACCCGCCCGTGCAGAAATGCCGGGCGGGCATGCGGTGAACTGACATTTTGGCGCTTGTCATCGAGGCCCGGTGAACGGATTGTCTGCACCGGCGCGACAAGGGCTCCGTTCCCGGCGTGTCGATGGACAAGCGTGGCCGAGTAGCCCGAACAGGGTCGAGCCCGCAGCAGGGATGAGACGCATGGCACAGGACATCCGGGTCACCGAGCCGCGCCTGAAGGCGGTGGTGAAAGCGATCTTCGCGGCGGCCGGCTCGGACGAGCGAGAATGCGGCCTTGCCGCGGATCATCTCGTCGAGGCCAATCTGCGCGGGCACGACTCCCATGGCGTCGGCATGATCCCCGCCTACGTCACCAATCTGGGCCTCGGCGAACTGAACCTGAACACCAAGCCGGAGATCGTATTCGACAACGGCTCGATGCTGGTCTGCGACGGACAGCTCGGCCTCGGCCAGACGGTCGCGCACGACGCCCTGGACCTTGCAATCGCCAGGGCCAAGGAGAGCGGCTCCTGCATCCTGGCGCTGCGAAACGCCCACCATATCGGGCGGATCGGCCATTGGGCCGAGCAATGCGCCGCGCAGGGCCTCGTCTCCATTCACATGGTCAACGTGATCAGCGATCCCGTCGTGGCGCCCTATGGCGGCCGGGCTGCGCGGCTCGTCACCAATCCGTTCTCGGCCGGCATTCCGCGCAAGGGGCAGCCGCCCATCATCGTGGATTTCGCGACCAGCAAGCTCGCCATGGGCAAGGTGCGCGTGGCCTACAACAAGGGCGTGGACCTTCCTGACGGCGTCTTGCTCGACCGCCATGGCGAGCCGACAAACGATCCCGCCGTGCTGTTCGAGGGCGAGAAGGGCGGCGCCATCCTGCCCTTCGGCGATCACAAGGGCTGGGGTCTTGCGCTGGCCTGCGAGCTGATCGCCGGCGCATTCACCGGCGGCGGCACCATGTCCGGCCTGCGCAAGCGGCCTGCCATCGTCAACAACATGGTCTCGATCGTCATGTCGCCCGAGCGGGTCGGCACGGCCGACCGCTTCAACGCGGAGATGGAGGATTTCCTCGCCTGGGCGCGCAAGCCGCCGCCAGGGCACGCCCCGACCGTGCTGTTCGCGGGCGAGCCGGAACTCGCCTACCGCGCGCAGCGCCAGGAGCACGGCATCCCGGTCGATCCTGCCACCTGGGAGCAGATCCTGCTCGCCGGCGAAGAGGTGGGCTGCGCCCGGGCCGAGCTGTTGCGGATCGCCGGACTTTCCTGACTTCAGACGCTGCCTGAGCTTTGAGACACCGCGTTGTGCAGAGGATTAAACAGATGACCTATGTCCACGAGCAAGATCCTCTGCCTTCGTCCGTGCTTGAAGCGCTCGGGCGCTACGACACGCCGACGATCTGCAACGCGCTCGAACTGGTGGCGCCGGAACGCCGGCTGGTGGGCTACACCACCACGCATCTGCACTGCCCGTTCCCGGACCTGCCGCCCATCGTGGGCTATGCGCGCACGGCCGAGATCCGCGCTACGGCGAAGTCATCGAGCGCGGCGGCTGCGGACAAGCAGATGAAGCTCGACTATTACGAATATGTCGGCACCGGGCCGGGACCGCGCATCAGCGTGATCCAGGACCTCGACGGTGCGCAGGCCGGCTTCGGCGCGTTCTGGGGCGAAGTGAACAGCGCCATCCACAAGGCGCTGGGGTCACTGGGCGTTGTCACCGACGGCAGCATCCGCGACATCCCCCAATGGGCGCCCGGCTTCCAGGCGCTCGCCGGCGTCATCGGCCCGTCGCATGCCCATGTTCATCTCGCCGGATTCGCACGCGAAGTGCGGGTTGCGGGGATGACGGTGCGCTCGGGCGATCTCGTGCATGCGGATCGCCATGGTGCTGTCGTTATTCCCGTGGATGTTGCAGCCAGGCTGCCCGAGGCCGCGGAACTGATGGCGCGCCGCGAGGCGGTCATTCTCGACATTGCCCGTGGCAGCGGCTTTACGATAGACAAGCTGAAGCAGGCCATCACGCGCTCCGACGAGATCCACTGACCCAGGCCGTTTCGCTTTATCCTTCCGGCCCTGACCCTCGAGACAAGACACACGTGCTGAACAAAGAGGGAAGCGGCGTCTCCGGCGGAGAGCCCGAGACACTGCGCGTCCAGGGCGTGGCGGAGATGCCGCGCCGCAGGTCCCTTCACTGGATCGGGACGGCCCTGAGCGGGTTGCTCTTCGCGGCTTCGCTCGTGGTGCTGTATAATATTCTTTCGAACGTCGAGATGGCCGAGATCCAGGCCGCGTTCAGCAATGCCAGCCGCCGGCAGCTCGCGATGGCCGGCGTGTTCACGGTGATCAGCTATTCGCTGCTGACATTCTACGACGTGCTGGCGCTGCGCCAGCTCCGGGCCACGATCCGCTACCGCATCATCGCGCTGGCGTCCTTCACGAGCTACGCGATCTCGTTCACGCTCGGCTTTCCGCTGCTGACGGCGGGCACCGTGCGCTACTGGATCTACGCGCCGCGCGGTCTGTCCGCCGGAAAGGTCGCGAGCCTCACGTTGATCGCGGGCGTCACCTTCCTGCTCGGCATGGGCACGGTGCTCGCCGCCGGGCTGCTGTTCCGCGCGGATGCGATATCCCAGCTCAACCGGCTCGCGCCGGTGCTGAACATTGCCATCGGCGTGGCAGGCCTGTGTCTGCTTGCGGCCTACCTCGTTTATGTCGGCGTGAAGCGTCGCGCGATCCGGGTGCAGCGCTGGCGGATCGAGCTTCCGAACCTGCCGGTCTCGGTCGCGCAGATCGCGCTTGGCGTGGGCGACGTGATCGCAGCGAGCGCCGTGCTCTACGTGCTTCTGCCGCGCGGCCACGGCATCGAGTTCGAGACCTTCGCGGCGATCTATGCGCTCGCCGCGATCCTTGGCATCGCCAGCCACGCGCCCGGCGGACTTGGCGTGTTCGAGGCCACCTTCCTTCTGGCCTTCTCGCACCTGCCGCACGAAGGCCTGATCGGCGCGCTGTTCATCTTCCGCATCTGCTATTACTTCATCCCCTTCGTACTGGCGCTTCTCCTGCTCGGTGCTATGGAGATCGCGTCGCGGTTGCGCGCCTACCGGGCGCGGATGGAGCGCGAAGAAGCCGGCGAGCAGGAAGGCTGAGGCATGCCGTTCGGGATTGGCGAGGCAGGCGGCGAAGGCGCGCTGGCGCTTGCCATGCTCGAGGCCATCACGGATCCGGCTTTGCTGATCGACGCGCACGGTACGGTCCTCGCGGTCAACGCCGCGGCGGCGCAGGCTTGGCCGGGGCTCGTCGAAGGCCGCTTCCTCTCCATGACGCTGCGTTCGCCCGATATCCTCTCGGCGGTCGAGGCCGTGCTGCGCGGACAGCGCCAGGCTCGCGTTGACGTCATCGAGCGCGTGCCGGTGGAGCGGGTGTACCAGCTCACGGTGAGCGCGCTGTCGGACGTCAAACTCGCGCCACCCAAGCGCCAGCCCGCCGCCATGCTGGTGTTCCGGGATCTCACTGAAGCGCGCCGGCTGGAGATGATGCGCGTCGATTTCGTCGCCAACGCCAGCCACGAACTGCGCACGCCGCTCGCCTCGCTGCTCGGCTTCGTCGAGACGCTCCAGGGGCCGGCCAGGAACGACGAGAAGGCCCGCGCGCGCTTCCTCGACATCATGCGCACGCAGGCGCAGCGCATGGCGCGGTTGATCGACGATCTGCTGTCGCTGTCGCGAATCGAGATGAGCGAGCACCGCCGGCCTGAAAATCCGGTCGATCTTGCCGCTGTGGCGAGGCAGATGGCGGACACCTTGGCGCCACTCGCCCAGGAGCGGGGCGTCGCCCTCCAGCTCCACGCGCCGGACGGACCCGCTGATCGTGGCCGGCGAATACGACGACCTGCTGCGCGTGGCCGAGAACCTGATCGAGAACGCGATCAAGTACGGCCAGGGCGGCGGACGGGTGGACGTTTCGGTGGAACGGATCGCCGACGGCGCTGGGGAGCGAGCGCAATTGGCCGTGCGCGACTATGGACGGGGCATCGCGCCCGAGCACCTGCCGCGCCTGACCGAGCGGTTCTACCGCGTCGATGTCGCCGACAGCCGCGACAAGGGCGGCACGGGCCTCGGCCTCGCGATCGTCAAGCACATCGTCAACCGGCATCGCGGCCGGCTGGCCATCGAAAGCCGCCCCGGAGAAGGCGCGACGTTCCGGGTCATGATTCCGCTCGGACGACAGGTCCGCCGCCGAAAGCCTGAATCTCCAGCCGAAAAGCGTGTTATCAAAACGTCATGCGACAGTCATAGAAGGGTGCCGACGAGATCCCGGTGGAGAATCCCCATCCATGTCCACGGCCCCGCGCATCATGATCGTGGAAGACGAGGAGCCGCTGACGCTCCTCCTGCGATATAATCTGGAAGCCGAGGGCTATGATGTGGAAGCCATCGCCCGGGGCGACGAGGCCGAGATCCGCCTTCGCGAGACTGTGCCCGATCTCGTTCTGCTCGACTGGATGCTTCCGGGTCTGTCGGGCATCGAGCTCTGCCGCCGCATTCGCCAGCGCGCCGAGACGCAGCGCCTCCCCGTGATCATGCTGACCGCGCGCGGCGAGGAGAGCGAGCGCGTCCGCGGCCTCGCCACGGGCGCCGACGACTACGTGGTGAAGCCCTTCTCGGTGCCCGAGCTCGTGGCCCGCGTCCGCGCCTTGCTGCGCCGCGCTTCGCCGGAGCGCGTTGCAAGCCTGCTGGAAGCAGGCGACCTCATGCTCGATCGCGAGACCCGCCGGGTCCGCCGCAACGGCCGTGAACTGCATCTCGGCCCCACGGAATTCCGCATGCTCGAATTCCTGATGGAGCGGTCCGGGCGCGTGTTCACGCGGTCGCAGCTTCTCGACGGGGTCTGGGGCATGGACACCGAAATCGACGAGCGGACGGTGGATGTCCATGTCGGCCGCCTGCGCAAGGCGCTGAACCGCCCGCGGGAGCGCGATCCGATCCGCACCGTCCGTGGCGCGGGCTATTCGTTCGACGAGACTTTCTCGAAGCGGTGATCAGCCCGCCCCGTGCGGCGCGGTCAGCGAATAGCTCAGCGCGTAGCTGTCCGCCGGGAACCGGGTAAAGGCGACCTCGAGCGGCGTTCCGCCGGGCTCCGAGCGGTACACGAGCTCCGTCGTCAGCATCGGCTCGCCCCTGCTGCAGCCGAGCAGGCGCACATCCTCCGCCATCGCCCGCGCGGCCCGCACCGTCATGGTGACGTCGACGATCTGGAGTCCAAGGCGCTTCTGCAGCACGCGGAACACGATCACGTCGTCGAAATCCGCACGCGACAGGCGCGCGCCGATGGAGGGCGGAAAATAGATGAGCGAACGAGCGTAGGGCTGGCCATCGCGCATCAGCAGGCTGCGAAGGCCATGCACGACGGTTTCGGCCGGAAGCTGCAAGGCCAGCGCCGCTTCGGCGGACGCCTCGGGCCGGTAGGACAGGATGTCGAGGCTGGCCGCATCGGCTGAGGCGACGATATCCTCGAGCGACTCGATCTGCCACGCCGTGCGCGGCGCGGGCTCGCTCGCCACGACAGTGGTGCGGCGGCCATGCTGTTTGCGGACATAGCCCTCGGTCTGGAGACGCTGCAGAGCGTGGCGGACCGTGATGCGGCTCGCCCCGTGCCGCTCGCCGATCTCCTGCTCCGACGGCAGCAGGAAGCCGACCGGCCATTCGCCCCGGCGTATCGTGGCCCGCAGGTCGTCGAGGATTCGCGCGTGCAGAGGACGGCGATCAGCCTCTGCGCCGGCCGAAGGCGTCGAGGGGCGGGCTTCAGTGAAGGTTCGGCGGGAGGCCTGGCTCATGCGCGATGGTTGCCGCTGTTTTGGGCCGTGCGCAAGCGCGGTCCGACGGGGATCGCGACATCTGGCGTTTCAAGTTCGCTTCGAATGATCTAAATCTCCCGGCTCCGCTCCGGCCCAGCCGGCGCAGGCTTGTCGATTTGAATAGCGTCCGAAAGAACTGTCATGACCGCGTCGCCGGCGACCGCCGAACCCCTCTCCCTCCTGCAGACGGCCGAGCAATCGGCATCCTGGCCTTTCGAGGAAGCGCGCAAGCTCGTCGCGCGCGTGCAGCGGACGGGGCAGAAACAGGTGCTGTTCGAGACCGGCTACGGACCCTCGGGCCTGCCGCATATCGGCACGTTCGGCGAGGTCTCGCGCACGACGATGGTGCGGCATGCCTTTCGCGTGCTGACGGAAGACCGCATTCCGACGCGCCTGGTGGCCTTCTCCGACGACATGGACGGGCTGCGCAAGGTGCCCGACAACATCGCCAACAAGGATGTGCTGATCCCGCATCTGGGCAAGCCGTTGACCCAGGTGCCCGACCCTTTCGGCACCCATCCGAGCTTCGGCGAGCACAATAATGCGCGGCTGCGCGCCTTCCTCGACCATTTCGGCTTCGAATACGAGTTCATGTCGTCGACGCAGGCCTATAAGTCCGGCCGCTTCGACGCAACGCTGCATGCTGATGCTGGAGCGCTACGACGAGATCATGGCGGTCATGCTGCCATCCCTGCGGGCCGAGCGCGCGCAGAGCTATTCGCCCTTCCTGCCCATCCACCCTGTGACGGGCGTGGTGATGCAGGTGCCTGTGGACGAGGTCGACCGCAAGCGAGGCCTGATCGTCTGGCGCGATCCCGCGTCCGGCGAGCGCTACGAGACGCCGGTGACGGGCGGCCATTGCAAGCTGCAGTGGAAGCCGGACTGGGCCATGCGCTGGGTCGCGCTGGGCGTCGACTACGAAATGGCCGGCAAGGACCTGATCGACAGCGTCAAGCTCTCGGGCGAGATCTGCCGCGCGCATGGGCGCGCAGCCGCCCGAAGGGTTCAACTACGAGCTGTTCCTCGACGAGAAGGGCCAGAAGATCTCCAAGTCGAAGGGCAATGGCCTGACGATCGAGGAGTGGCTGGCCTATGGCAGCCCCGACAGCCTGTCCTACTTCATGTACCAGAAGCCTCGCGAGGCGAAGCGGCTGCACTTCGATGTCATCCCGCGCGCCGCGGACGACTACCTGACCTTCCTCGAGAAATATCCGCAGCAATCGCTGAAGGAGCAGCTCGGAAATCCAGTGTGGCACGTCCATGGCGGCAATCCGCCGGAGCCTGAGGTCGTGCGCGGCGCCGATGGGAATGGCCCGGCAACGACGATCTCCTTCGCCATGCTGCTCAACCTGGTGGCCGTCGCGAATTCCGAGGATCCGCAGGTGCTGTGGGGCTTCATCCGCCGCTACGCGCCGGGCGTCTCCCCGCAGAACCATCCGCGGCTGGACCAGCTCGTCGGCTATGCCGTCGCCTATTTCCGCGATTTCGTGCGGCCTGCGAAAATCTACCAGGCGCCTGACGCTGTGGCGCGGGCGGCGCTCGAGGATCTCTCCGCCGCGCTGGCGCCGCTTGAAGGCTCCACGGACGCCGATGCGCTGCAGGCCATCGTCTACGAGGTGGGGCGCAAGCACTTCCCCGATCTCTCGGGTAAGTCGAAGAGCCCCGACGGACGTCCCGGCGTCTTGCAGCTCTGGTTCCAGACGCTCTACCGGGTGCTGCTCGGACAAGAGCGCGGACCGCGTTTCGGCTCCTTCGCCGCGCTGTTCGGAGTTGCGGAGACCCGCGAGCTGATCGCGAAGGGCTTGTCGGGCGCGCTCATCGCGGAGCACGAGGCGTTCCTCGCTTCACGCAAAGCCAGGATGACGCAGTGGCCGCCACTGATCGCAGCCGCGCTCGCGGCCACGGTCCTCCTCACGTCGTTCCTGTCGGGCATTTTCGGCATGGCGGGCGGGATGATCCTGCTCGGCGTGCTGCTCCTGCTGCTCGACGTCGCCCCGGCCATGGTGCTGTTCGGCGTCACGCAGTTCGCCTCGAACGGCTGGCGGGCGACGTTGTGGCGAAGCTACGTGCAGTGGGGCATCGTCTGGCAATACGCGCTGGGCGCGATCCTGATGTTCGGGCTGCTGAAGCTCGTCGTCGTTCCTGCCCGACAAGGCGATGCTCTATATCGGCCTCGGCATCATGCCGTTCTTGGTGGACCGGCTTCCGCCGATGCTGCAACCCGACATCACAAGGCGAGGCGCGCCGCTTTTCTGCGGAGCGCTGATCACGCTGTTGAGCATCATGGCGGGCGCGGCAGGCAATGTGCTGGACGTGTTCTTCCAGCAGAGCAAGCTCGACCGCAAGACCATCGTCGCCACCAAGGCCGCGACGCAGACGCTCGCGCATCTCCTGCGCATTCTCTACTTCGGCTCGTTCGTCACCGCGCTGCACGAGGCGCTGCCGCTGTGGATCTATGCCGGCGCGATCGTGCTGGCGTTCTCCGGAACTTCGCTCGCGGCGTTCGTGCTGCACCGCATGACCGACGCCGATTTCCGGCGCTGGAGCCGCCTGCTCATCCGCGGCGTCAGCCTGATCTACCTGGCCCGTGGGCTCTGGCTGCTGGCCGCCGGTTGACGGCCAGGCCGGGGGGCTACTGGCTCGCCCACATGATGCGGGCCATCCAGGCCACGTCCGACATCGGCACGGTGCGGTCGGCGTGTTCAGGGTTGAGCGAACTGAGCTCGAGCGCCTTTGACGTGCGGCGCTTCAGCTCCTTCACCAGCACCTCCCCGTCATTGGTCTTCACGACCACGCGGTCCCCGCGCCGGACGGCGGTGGTGGGGGAGCAGATGATCACGTCGCCGTGCCGGAACAGCGGCTTCATGCTGTCGCCACTGACCTCCAGCGCGTAGACGTGGGAATCGCCGCAGGTCGGGAAACTCGACCTCGTCCCAGCCGCGCCCGACCGGAAAGCCGCCATCGTCGAAGAAGCCGCCCGCGCCCGCCTGCGCGAAGCCGAGGAGGGGGATGGCCCGGGAGGTGTACTGGACGTCCCGCGGCGAGATAAGCGACATGAACTCGTCGAGACTGGCCCCGGTGGCCTCAAGCACCTTGGCCACCGATTCGGTGGACGGCCAGCGCTGGCGGCCATCCGGCGATACGCGTTTGGACTTGTTGAACGTAGTGGGGTCGAGGCCCGCTTTCTTGGCGAGGCCCGAAGCGCTCATTCCATAGCGTGCTGCAAGAGAGTCGATTGCAGCCCAGATCTGATCATGTGAAAGCATGGTCCCCCCTGATCCACAGAGGATCACGGTCCGATGGCGAGGAAATAAAGCCTTTTCGAATGAATTGCAACTGTTGTTGCCGTACAATGAAGGGGCCGGTTGATCGAAGCCGCCTGCCAGCCTATGACGCATCAGTTTCGGAGGCGGCGCGTGCTCATCTACAAGATTTGCCCCAGGGGGCTCTGGAAGCAGGCCGAGCAGGACGGCGTGTTCACCGGCGCACCGGTCGACCTCGCCGACGGCTACATCCACTTCTCCACCGCTTCGCAGGCGCGTGAAACGGCGGCGAAGCATTTTGCCGGGCAGGCCGATTTGTTGCTGATTGCCGTTCCGGCCCAGGCGTTCGGCGACGCCCTGCGCTGGGAGCCGTCACGCGGGGGCGCGCTGTTTCCGCACCTCTACGGCGACTTCAGGCCCGGTGACGCGGCCTGGATCAAGCCGTTGCCGCTCGGGACGGATGGCATGCATCAGTTTCCGGAGGACATGATTTGAGCCTGCGCGGCCTCATCGGGACGTTCGGCGGGCTCGCGCTGCCGCTGCTGCACCGCTTCGACGCCGAGACGGCGCATGGCATGACCATCGCCGCGCTGAAGGCCATGCCGCCGCTCGAAGGCGCTCCCGACGATCCGCTGCTGGGCGTCGATGCCTTTGGGCTGCATGTCCCCAATCCGATCGGCATGGCCGCCGGTTTCGACAAGAACGCGGAAGTACCCGACGCCCTGCTCGGGATCGGCTTCGGCTTCACGGAGGTGGGCACGCTGACGCCGCTGCGCGCAGGCGGGAAATCCAAAGCCGCGCATGTTCCGGCTGCCGTCCGACGAGGGCGTGATCAACCGGCTCGGCTTCAACAACGAAGGCCACGCGGCCGGGCTCAGGCGCCTGAAGGCGCGGACCGGACGCGCCGGAATCGTCGGCGTCAATATCGGCGCCAACAAGGACACCGCGGACAAGGCGGCCGACTACGTGCTCGGCATCACCGCATTCGCTGAAGTCGCATCCTACTTCACCGTGAACGTGTCTTCGCCGAATACGCCTGGATTGCGCGACCTGCAGCACGAGGCGGCGCTGGACGATCTGCTGGCCCGCGTGATCGAGGCGCGCGACGCGGCGCGGACGAGGCGGCCGGTTCTGCTGAAGATCGCGCCGGACCTGTCCCTCGGGGAACTCGACGGCGTGGTCGCCGTCGCGCGGCGGCGCGGCGTCGACGGGCTGATCGTGTCGAACACGACGATTTCCCGACCGCCCACGCTGCGCGACGCCGCAACCGCGCGCGAGCAGGGCGGGCTTTCAGGCAAGCCGCTGTTCGCGCTGTCGACGCGCATGCTGGCCGAAACCTTCGTGCGGGTCGACGGCGCATTCGGCCTGATCGGCGTCGGCGGCATCCATTCGGCCGCAAAGCGCTCTCGCCAAGATCGAGGCGGGTGCGAGCCTGGTGCAGCTCTATTCCGCCATGGTCTATCGGGGACCGGGGCTCGTGCCCGATATCAAGGCCGGGCTCCTGGCCGCGATGCGCCGCGAGAAGCTGCCGGGCATCCCGGCGCTCGTCGGCCGCAAGGCCGCCGCGATGTGCGCGGAGCCGTTTCCGGCCTAGATTTTGGCGAAGGCCTCCCGCGCCAGCCGTGGATAGAGCAGCGCCTGGCCGATGCCGCGCGAGCCGAGGAAGACGAGGAACGCCGTCCAAAGTCCGGTATTGCTCCAGCCCTGCGCGACGAAGAACGTGCAGAGATAGAGCGCCAGCGAGACGAGCATGAGGTTGCGCATGGCGCGCGTCCATGTGGCGCCCATGTAGATGCCGTCGAAGGCGAACGCCGCCGCCCCGATGAGCGGCGTCAGCGCCGCGAACATCAGGAAAGCGCCTGCCGCCTTTCGCACGTCGGGGTTCGTGCTGACGAAATCGATAAAGGCGAACCCGCCGGCGAAGATAATCGCCGATACGGCAAGGCCGGTGCCAAGGCTCAGCAGCACGACGAGCCGCACGGCTTGCCGGAAGCCCCTTTCATCGCGCGAGCCGAGCGCCTGGCCGCAGATCTGCTCGGCGGCGGTGGCGAATCCATCAAGAAAATAGCTGCCGAACAGGAAGAGGTTGAACAGCACGGCATTGGCGGCGAGCGTCAGGTCGCCCGCCCGAGCGCCCTGCGCCGTGAAGAACCCGAACGCCACCAGCAGCGCCACCGTCCGGATGGCCGTGTCGCGGTTGACGGCGAGCATGCGCCTGAGCGGGCCTGCCTCGAGGACCTCGCCCCAACTCAGACCGCGCGGCAGCCCGCCCATCCGGCTCAGCAGGACGAGACCGGCAAGCGCGCCCACGATCTCGGCGATGACGGTGGCGACAGCGGCCCCGGCAATTCCCCAGCCGAGCAGCGGCACGAAAATGAGGGTCAGCGCGATCTTGCAGAGGTTTATGCCGACCTGGAGCGCAAGCCCGAGATCCGTCCTCCCGCGCCCGATCATCGAACCGAGGATCGCGTAATTGGCAAGCGCGAAGGGGGCCGACCAGATCCGGATGGCGATATAGAGCCGCGCCGCCTCGCCGACGGCGGGGCTCGCGTCCATCAGGTACAGGGAGAGCAGGATGATCGGCTCCTGCAGCGCGATCAGCAGCACGCCGAGGATTCCAGCCAGCGTGAAGGCACGCGCAAGCGCCCGGGCCACCTCCCTGTCGTCACCCGCGCCATAGGCCTGCGCCGTGAGGCCGGCCGTGCTCGGGCGCAGCGAGCCGAGTCCCCAGAAGAGCAGGTCGAAGACGACAGCGCCGATGGCGACCGCGCCCAGCAGATGCACCGCGCCGAGGCGGCCGATGACCGTGGCGTCCACGAGGCCGAGCATCGGCTCGGTGAGGTGCGCCAGCATCATCGGAATGGCGAGGCGGACGATGGTGCCGATGCGCGCGTCGACCCTGCGGACCGCGGGAATTTCCGCCGCGCCGAGGCCTGCGAGCGGCGCGGGCGCAACCCCGTCCTGCTGTGTCATGATTTCAGCGCCGGCTGCCGAAAAGTCGCATCAGCAGCCAGATCGGCACGACGATCACCGCGCCGTAGACGAGATACTGGAAGACCTCGCGCACCGCGCCGAAGCCGAGATCAACGACGCGGTCGATCAGGTCCTTGATGCCGCGCAGCAGGTCCGGCGGGGTCAGCCCGAACAGCGACAGGAAGGCTCCGACCAGGATCGACATGAACACGAGCTTGAGCAGCACCGCACCGGGCGAGCCTCCAAGCAGGCGTGAAAAATCCGAATTGGCCATCCGAGCCTCCACCGTGAATCGTTCAGGGCTCTGGACCCCTGCCGTTCGACGATGTTTCATGGCAATTCGGCTGGCCTAAGGCAACAGCCGCCTTCCTGTTCCAACCGCGATATCACCCAAGGTGCTGCATGAACGTCGACCCCACCTGCTTCTCCGCTGCTGCGGTTTCCGATGAAACGCGGGCGTTGAACGCCGAAATCGTCGCCAAGCTCGCGGGGTTGCCGGACCAATGGTCGTTTCCGCCGGCCGTCGTGCGAGCGGCAAGGCGCGAGGGGCGGGGCGCGTTTCCGCTGGTGCCGTTCAGCCCGCTGGCGCGCACCATCACCATTGCGGGGCCGGGCGGCCCGCTGGACCTGCGCATCATAGCGCCCGACAAGCCGCGCGGGGTCTATCTCCACATCCACGGCGGCGGCTGGGTGTTCGGCACGGCCGACATGCAGGACGACCGGCTCGAGCGCCTCGCGATGAAATGCGGGCTCGCCTGCGTCTCCGTGGAATACCGCCTTGCGCCCGAGGCTCCTTATCCCGCCGGGCCTGATGACTGCGAGGCGGCGGCGCTGTGGCTGGTGCGCGAGGCCAAGGCCATGTTCGGCACGGACTGGATGGCGATCGGCGGCGAATCGGCCGGCGCGCACCTCTCCGCCGTGACGATGATGCGGCTGCGCGACAGGCACGGCCTCACGCCCTTCAAGGCCGCCAACCTCGTCGCGGGCTGCTACGACCTCGCGATGACGCCGAGCGTGCGGCGCTGGGGCGAGGAAAAACTCGTCCTCAACACGCGCGACATCTTCCTGTTCGTGCAGAACTTCCTGCGGCTGAAGGGCGACGTGCGCGATCCCGACATCTCGCCTCTGCAGGGCGATCTGCGCGGCCTGCCGCCCGCGCTCTTCACCATCGGCACGCGCGACCCGCTGCTCGACGACAGCCTGTTCATGGCGGCACGCTGGGAAGCGGCGGGCAACGCCGCCGACCTCGCGGTATGGCCGGGCGGCGCGCACGTCTTCATCGGCTTTCCCGGTACGCTGACCGAGCAGGCCCTGGCGCGGATGGATGCGTTCCTGATGCGGTGAGGCCCGCGGCCGGATCACTCCGTGCCGAGCGGCACGGGCTGGCCCGCGGCGATCTTGGACGCGGCGATCACGGCCTGGGTGCGGCTCTCGACGCCCGAGCTTCTGCAGGATGGCGGAAACATGCGCCTTCACGGTCGCCTCGGACACGCTGAGCTCGTAGGCGATCTGCTTGTTGAGCAGACCCTCCGACAGCATCATCAGCACGCGAACCTGCTGCGGCGTGAGGCTGCCGAGGCGCTTGACGAGATTGCTCGTCTCCTTGTCCGCCGGAGTGGCGAGGTCGACGTCCGACGGCGTCCACGTGCCGCCCTCCAGGACGCCGCGGATGGCCCCGCGCATCGTATCGCACGTCGACCGACTTCGGAATGAAGCCGGACGCCCCGAACTCGATGCAGCGGCGGATGACGCCGCGATCCTCGTTGCCGGATACCACGATCACGGGCGTGCCCGGATGTTGCGCGCGCAGGAACATCAGCCCGGAGAAGCCCTGCACGCCGGGCATGTTGAGGTCGAGAAGGATCAGGTCGACCTCCGAGCCCTTGCCGAGTTGCTCGGTGACCTCCTCGAACGTTCCGGCCTCGATGATGGAAATGCCCTCCACCAGGCCCGAAACGGCCTCGCGCAAGGCACCGCGAACAAGCGGGTGGTCGTCGGCTATCATGATGAGAGTCTGAGAAGCGTCCGCCACCTGGTGTCCCCCTACGCCGAGCCGGCCTCTTGTATTCTTTTGCGCATCATTCTGCCAGTTTAGCGATATCGCAAGCGATTCATCGCTAAAAGAAGCTGATACTTGCGTGTTGTCGAGGCAATCCGCAAAGGTGCGTAGGGAAGCTGCATCGCTTCCAAGTGTTATTTCGGCTGTTTCGGGGCCAGGGTTCTCCATGACTGCACCTTCGTCCGGCGCGCTTCGTTTCGCGGCGTTCTGCGCTGCCGCATGGATCATGTGCGCGGTGCTGGTGGTCATATTCGAGCAGGTCGGCGTGCCTGCAGCCATGCTCGTGGCCGGGCTCGTGTGCCTGCTGATGGCGGGCGCGGCCGTCGGCGGAGCGGCAGGCGGGGCGATGCGGCTTCCCGTGTTCCTGACCGGCGGGCGTGACTTTCCGCCGCTCGCGCTGGCGCTCGCCATGGCGGCGTCCTGGGCCGGCACGGCGACGCCCGCCGTCGCTTCCGGGCGTCTCGGCTGGGCTTCTTGCCGCGGGCCTCGTGGTCGGGCCCGCCATCAGGCGTTCGGGCGCGCCCGGCATTCCATCGTTTCTCCTCCACTGCTTCGGGAGCGCGCTGCTGAGGGCGCTGGCGGGCGCGGTCATCGCCGGGACGGCGTTCCTGCTGGGGGCGGAAAGGCTGCTTGCCCTGCTCGACGCGCTGCCGGCGCTGCTCGGCCTGTCGCGCGGCGCGGCCGGCTGGCTCATCGGCGTGGCGCTGCTGGCGATGCTTGTTCCCGGCGGCGTGAGGGGGCTCGCTTTGTCGCTGCTGGCCCTCGGTCTTGCGGCGGTAGGCGCGGCCTGCGTCATCGGCTGGTGGGGTTTCGGTGCGATTGCGCCTGCCGCCGGCGAGATGCTGGCTCTTCCGGACTCCGCAGGCGAAATGGCCGTACAAGGCTCGGCGCTGGCGCTCGCCCTGTGCGCTCCGCATCTGGCCATGCTGCGCGCGGCGGCGCGGAATCCCGGGGATCCGAAACGCGCCGGCCTGTCGGCGCGGCGCTGCTGGCGCTGGCCTTCGGCATCGCGACCGCGCTGGCCGGACGACCGGCGCGTCCGCGCTGTTCCCGGCGATGGCGGCGGGCATACTGCGCATCGCGCTCGACCTCGCCTGCGCCGCCGGTCTGCTGCTGGCGGCGGCGATTGCGCGCGGCGTTCGAGATCTGCCGGCACGCCCGACCGGCGGCGGCATCCGATGTCCAGGCGCTTCGCGTGGCTGCGTCTGGCGGTGATCGCCGTCACGGGGTTCGCGGTCTGGGCCGCGACGATCCATCCCGGCGCTGTCAGGGGCATCGCGCCCGCCGCATCGGCCGTGCTCACCGCCGCCATCCTGCCCGCCGCTGCTGCTGGCGATCGCGATACCGCGCGCGGCGTGGCCCGCTGGATTGGCGGCGTGCGCGATCGGCCTCGGCGTGTCGGCGGCGCTGATCGACGGGCGCGTCCTGCTGCATGCTCCGTGGGCGGGCGACTCGCGGCCTGGCCCGGATCGGCCGGCGCCGCGGCAGGACTTGCGCCGGGACTGCTGCTGGCGCTCGTGCTGAAGCGGCAGGAGACGGAGCGGCCGCCGCTGGAAGACGAGGCGCTGTAGCGGGCTTCTCCGCCTGAACCTCCGCGCGCCCGCCCTAAATCCCGCGCGGCGGGCCTGCAGCGCCGCCAGCCGCGCGCAGGCGAGCCAGAGCAGCGTCACGACGTTGCCCAGCACCATCAGCGCGACGAACAGCGCGAGCGCGACCCGCGGCGCTCGAACAGGAAGAACAGCGCCGTCGCCGCCAGGAAGCCGGCGTAGAGGTCAGCCAGCATCACCACGCCCCAGGGCTCGGCGACGACGCGGGCCACGCTGTCGAACAGCGAGCCCGCCTGCCCGAGGCCCACACGATCGGCCCGCCGAGCGCGAGCGCCGCCGCGACGAAGATGATGCGGACGGCCATGGCGTGTCCCTGGCTCGCCGGGGCTGGCGCGTCTGCGGCCGTACGCATCCGCGGCCGCTTGCGGTTTCGCTCGGCGGCGGATCAGCCGCTCGAGCGTCTCGAGCCGGTCGGCCTCGCGCGGGCGGCTTGTCCCAGCGGATGCGGGAGATGCGGGGAAAGCGCATGGCGACGCCGGACTTGTGCCGGGTCGAGCGGTTCGAGGCCCTCGAAGGCGACCTCCAGCACCAGCCCCTGCGTCGGGTTCGTGCGCGACCTCGCGCACCGGGCCGAAGCGGTTGACCGTGTTGCGGCGGACGAAGCGGTCGAGCTCCATGCAGCTCCTCGTCGGTGAAGCCGAAATAGGCCTTGCCGACCGGCACCAGCTCGTCGCCGCCGGCGCCCTCCGCGCCAGACGCCGAAGGTGAAGTCGGAATAGAAGGACGAGCGCTTGCCGTGGCCGCGCTGGGCATACATCAGCACGGCGTCGACGATGTGCGGGTCGCGCTTCCACTTGTACCACAGCCCCTTGGGCCGGCCCGGCACATAGGGGCTGTCGGCCCGCTTGATCATGCAGCCCTCGACCGCGCCGGCATCCTCGCCGGCCCCGGCGGCGGCCGGATCGGCGCGCGCGGCGGCCAGCTCGTCCCAGTCTCGAACGGGATCAGGGGCGAGAGGTCGAAGCGCGGTCGCCGGTGCGCGGCGACGAAGGCCTCCAGGCGCCGCGCCGCTCGGCGAAGGGCAGCGGCCGCAGATCCTCGCCGCCAGCGTCAGCAGGTCGTAGGCGCGGATATGGGCGGGGTACTCGACCAGCATCTTCGGCGTCACGCTCTCGCGGTTGAGCCGCTGCTGCAGCACGTTGAAGGACTGCACGCGCCCCTCGCGCAGCACCAGCAGCTCGCCGTCGATCGCGCCGTCGAAGTCGATGGCCTCGACGATGTCGGGGAAGCTGCGGGAGATGTCCTCGCCGGTGCGCGAGTAGAGCCGCGCGACGGCTGCCCGTCGGGCCTGCGCCCGCCGACGGCCTGCACGCGGATGCCGTCCCATTTCCACTCCGCCGATCATGGCGGCGGGATCGAGCGTGTCGAAGTCGCCGTCCTCGATGGCGTGCGCCAGCATGGGCGGGCGGAACGGCGCGGGATCGCTCGCCTCCGGGCGCTCGGCCCGGCCCTCGGCCCAGGCGAACAGCGCCTCGTAGGGCGGCTCCAGCCCGTGCCAGACCTCCTCGATCTCGTCGGGCTCGAGGTCGCCGAGCCCGGCCACCGCGCTCTTGGCGAGGCGGGCGGAGACGCCGATGCGCAGGCCGCCGGTGATCAGCTTCAGCAGCGCCCAGCGGCCGGTCTCGTCCAGCGCGTCGAGCCAGCGCGCGAGCAGGCCCGGCAGGTCGGCGCGGTGGCTCGCCTGCAGCGCCTCGACCACCTCGGCGAGGCCGGGCGTGGCGGTTCGCCGCCCGGCTTGCGCGGGCCAGAGCAGCGCGACGGTCTCGGAGAGGTCGCCGACATAGTCGTAGGAGAGGCCGAACAGCACCGGGTCCGTCCGCTCGGCGATCAGCGCGCGGATCAGGCCGGGCTTGGCGTTGGCGAAGGTCAGCCCGCCGGCCAGCGCGGCCAGCGCGAAGCCGCGCTCGGGGTCGGGCGTGGTGCGGAAATAGTCCGTCATCAGCCGCAGCTTGGCGTTGCGGCCGGGCTCGTAGGCGAGGCGGTCGAGCAGGGCGGCGAAGCGGTTCATGCGGAGGGCTCCGCTTCGGCGGCCGGGACGTCGGTTCCAGCGCCGTGCTCACCCGGCTCCACCTCGCCCTCGTCGCCATAGCCGACGAGATTGCAGCGGCCTGGCGCGGATGCCCTGCGTCACGCACCAGTGGACCAGCGCGTCCTCCTGCCCGTGCGTGACCCAGACCTCGCCGGCCCCGGTCTCGAGGATGGTGCGGCAGAGGTCGTCCCAGTCGGAATGGTCGGAGACGACGAGCGGCAGCTCGACGCCGCGCTGGCGGGCGCGGGCGCGCACCCGCATCCAGCCGGAGGCGAAGGCCGTGACCGGATCGGGGAAGCGGCGCGACCAGAGGTCCTGGATCTGGCCCGGCGGGCACAGCACGATCGCGCCGGCGAGCTTCGGAGCGCTCCTTGCGTCACGACCTTGCGGACGTCGCCGAGCGCGACGCCGTTGCGCCTGGTAGAACGCGGTGAGCTTTTCGAGCGCGCCGTGGATGTGGATGGGCCGCGTCCTAGCCGGCCTCGCGGATGAGCGCGCATCATGCGCTGCGCCTTGCCGAGCGCGTAGGCGCCGACGAGGTGCGCGCGCTCGGGGAACAGGCGCACGGAGGCGAGCAGCTTGTCGACCTCGCCGCGCAGTGTCGGGATGGCGGAACACCGGCAGGCCGAAGGTCGCCTCGGTGATGAAGACGTCGCAGGGCACCAGCTCGAACGGCGGGCAGGTGGGGTCGTAGCGCGCGCTTGTAGTCGCCCGACACGACGATGCGCAGGCCCTTGCACTCGAACGCGATCTGCGCCGAGCCGAGCACGTGGCCGGCCGGATGGAACGTCGCGGTGACGCCGCCGATGTCGATGGGCCGTCCGAGTTCGGCCACCTGCGTCGTCTCGGCGAAGTCCTCGCCGTAGCGCACGGCCATGATGCCGAGCGTCTCGGCGGTGGCGAGCACCGCGCCGTGCCCGGCGCGGGCATGGTCGGAATGGCCGTGCGTGACCAGCGCGCGGGCCACGGGCCGGACGGGATCGATGTGGACGCCCGCGACCGGGCAATAGAGGCCGGCCGGCGTGGGCAGGAGGAGATCGGCGGGCCGCATGGTCTCACAGATAGGGCCGGAGTCCTCTCCCGGCAAAGGGTGCGGGGAAATGGGGCTTGGGCGAGAGGCGCGCGCAAGCGTCCCGCGCCGGTGGCGCAGGGTTCGGGCAGAAGATGGCAGATCGAGGGGAGCGCGGAGCGCCGGGCCGTCAATCCGTAGGTGCGGCAAGTGAAAACGACCTGGCGCTCCGCGTTCGGCGATTTTGGGCGCTCCCGTCTGCTCTCCGGCATCGCGGGTCAGATCGGGCCCGAGGCTGTTACCTCCTCGGTCCCACGGGGGAAGGTTGCCCCTCCTTTCACCGGAGCGCCCGGCGCTCGCATCCCTCGCTCTCTCTCTCCGTCATCCCGGGCTTGACCCGGGATCCATGCTCTCTCCCACCGAGCCTGGATCCCGGCTCTCCGCTTCGCTGCGGCCGGGATGACGGCGTGGGGGTGAATCCAGAGAAAAGGAACAGGGCCGGGCGAGCAGCGGCCGCGCGCCGCACTTTCCCACCGGGCCTGAAATGTTCTACCTGATGGGGGTGTCCCGGCGCGCTATCGCATCAGAGCCTGAATCCGTGCTGCCCGCCCGCTTCGCCGCCTGGTTCGCGGGGCGGGGCTGGTCGCCGCGGCCGCACCAGCTTGCGCTGCTGGCGCTGGCGCGGCAGGGGAAATCCGTGCTGCTCGACGCGCCCACGGGCGCGGGCAAGACGCTGGCGGGGTTCCTGCCGACCCTGGTCGACTGGCGGACGCCGCGCCCGCGCCGCTGAAGGGGCGGGGGCTGCACACGCTCTATATCTCGCCGCTGAAGGCGCTGGCCGTCGACGTGGCGCGCAACCTCGAGGCGCCCATCGCCGACATGGGCCTGCCGCTGCGCATCGAGACGCGCACGGGCGACACGTCCGCCCACAAGCGCGCGCGGCAGACGGAGCGGCCGCCCGACATCCTGCTGACCACGCCCGAGCAGCTCGCCCTGCTGCTGGCGCATCGCAACGCCGCCAAGCTGTTCGGCAATCTGCGGCGCGTGGTGCTGGACGAGCTGCATTCGCTTGTCACGTCCAAGCGCGGCGACCTGCTGTCGCTCGGCCTCGCGCGGCTCTACAGGCTCGTCGCCGGGGCTGTCGTCGGTCGGGCTCTCCGCCACGGTGCGCGAGCCCGACGATCTCCGGCGCTACCTCGTGCCGCAGGTTCCCGATGCCGACGGCGTGCTGCCGATGGCGGAGCTGGTGACGGTGAGGGGCGGCGCGCCGCCGCGCATCGACATCCTGGAATCGGGACGCCGCCTGCCGCTGGCCGGGCACATCGCGCAGCACGCCATGGGCGACATCTACGCCGCCATCGCCAGGCACAAGACGACGCTGGTCTTCGTCAACACGCGCATGCAGGCCGAGTTCGTGTTCCAGGAGCTCTGGCGCATCAACGAGGACAGCCTGCCCATCGCGCTGCATCACGGCTCGCTCGACGCCGGCCAGCGGCGCAAGGTCGAGGCGGCGATGGCGGCGGGCAAGCTGCGCGGCGTGGTCTGCACCTCGACGCTCGACCTCGGCATCGACTGGGGCGACGTCGACCTCGTGGTCAATGTCGGCGCGCCGAAGGGGGCGAGCCGCCTGATGCAGCGCATCGGCCGCGCCAACCACCGGCTGGACGAGGCCTCGAAGGCGCTGCTGGTGCCGGCCAACCGCTTCGAGATCATGGAATGCCGCGCCGCGCTGGACGCCGTGGCCGAGGCCGCGCAGGACACGCCGGAGGCGCGCATCGGGGCGCTGGACGTGCTGGCGCAGCACGTGCTCGGCATGGCGTGCGCGGGCGGCTTCGACCTCGACGACTACTATCGCGAGGTCATTTCCGCCGCGCCCTATGCCGGGCTGACCGCGGGACGACTTCGACCGCATGGTGTCGTTCGTCGCGACGGGCGGCTATGCGCTGAAGACCTATGAGCGCTTCGCCAAGATCAGGCAGGGCCAGGACGGGCTGTGGCGCGTGAGCCACGCCGCGCATCGCCCAGCAGTACCGCATGAATGTCGGCACCATCGTCGAGGAGCCGATGATGAAGGTGCGCCTCGGCCGCATGCGCGCGCGCGGCGCCGGGCTCGCCGGGCTGCGCCGGTCCGGGCCGGGCGCGTGCTGGGCGAGGTGGAGGAGTATTTCGCCGAGACGCTGTCGCCGCGGCGACACCTTCATCTTCGCCGGCGAGGTGCTGCGCTTCGAGGGCATCGTGGAGAACGACGTGCGTGGCCTCGCGCACCAGCCCCGGCACGGACCCCAAGATGCCGGCCTATGCCGGGCGGCAAGTTCCCGCTCTCCACCTTCCTGGCGGAGCGCGTGCGCGCCATGCTGGCCGATCCCGCGCGAATGGCGGCGCATGCCGGGCGGCGTGGCCGAATGGCTGGAGACGCAGCGCATGCAAGTCCATGCTGCCCCGGCGCGACGAGCTGCTGGTCGAGACGTTTCCCGCGCGGCGGGCGGCATTACCTCGTCGCCTACCCGTTCGAGGGGCGGCTGGCGCACCAGACGCTGGGCATGCTGCTGACGCGGCGGCTGGAGCGGGCGCGGCTGAGGCCGCTGGGCTTCGTCGCCACCGACTACGGCATCGCGGTCTGGGGCCTCGTCCGACATCGGCGCGGCGCTGGCGCAGCGGGCGGCTGACGCTCGGCGGACCTGTTCTCGCAGGACATGCTGGGCGACGACCTCGAGGAGTGGCTGGCGGAATCGGCGCTGATGAAGCGCACCTTCCGCCATTGCGCCATCATCGCCGGGCTGATCGAGCGGCGCTTCCCGGGGCAGGAGAAGACGCGGCCGGCAGGTGACGATGTCCACCGACCTGGTCTACGACGTGCTGCGCCGGCACGAGCCGGACCACATCCTGCTCAAGGCCACGCGCGCCGATGCGGCGACGGGGCTCCTCGACCTCAAGCGCCTCGCCGCTCTGCTCTCGCGCATCAGGGGCCGAATCGTGCACAAGGGGCTGGACCACGTGTCGCCGCTCGCCGTCTCCGTGATGCTCGAGATCGGGCGCGAGTCGGTCTACGGCGAGGCGGCGGAGGACATCCTGGCGCGAGGCCGAGGCCGAGCTGCTCGAGGAGGCGATGGCGTGAATGCCAGGGCGGCGATGTCAGGCGGAGACGACGCCGATGCCCGTGACGCGGCATCGTCGGCGTCGGCGGCTCGACGTTCGTCGCCGACCCGCTCGGGCGCGCTCTACCTCGCCGAGGACGGCGTGCTGCTGGTCGCCGACCTGCACCTGGAGAAGGGCTCGGCCTTCGCCGCGCGCGGCAGATGCTGCCGCCCTACGACAGCCGCGCCACGCTGGCCGCGCTGGCGATCGTGCTGGCGCGCTACCGGCCCGCGCACCGTGATCGTGCTCGGCGACAGCCTGCACGACCGCCGGCGCGATGGCGCGCATCGCGCCCGACGACCTCGCGGCGCTGGGCGCCCTGCAGCGGGGCAGCGACTGGATCTGGCTCAGCGGCAACCACGATCCCGAGCCGCCGCCCGAGCTCGGCGGGACGCGTGTGCGAGATGCTGGCGCTCGGCGGCGTCGCGCTGCGGCACGAGCCCCAGGCCGGAGAGGCGTCGCCCGAGATCGCCGGGCACCTGCATCCCGCCGGCAAGGTGCGCCTGCAGCGGCCGCGCGGTGCGGCGGCGCTGCTTCGTCACGGACGGCCGGCGCTGCGTGATGCCGGCCTTCGGCGCCTATGCGGGCGGGCTGAACGTGCTGGAGGACGCGTTCCGCCCGCTATTCGCAGGTCCGTTCACGGCGCACATGCTTGGCGCATCGCGCGTCTACGCCATTTCGGCGCGCAGCTCTGCCGCTGACGGCTGGGCTGATTGACGCCTCAGGTGTCGAACGGCAGGAAGGCGAGCGCCACGATCAGCACGATGACCACGATGGCCGTGAGAACGGCGCGCAGCGTGCCGTACCAGCGCGGCGCGATGCCGCGATTGGCCAGCGACGACGTCGGAGATGCCGAGCAGCAGGAAGCAGCGCGATCAGGATCGAGAGTTCGTGCGGACGCGGCACGAAAAGCGCCGCCATGCCACCAGCGGCACGGCGACCGCGAACGAGAACAGCGCCACGCGCTCCCTGGCGTCGAGATCGCCGAGCCCGACGCCCCACCGCACCCCGCCCAGGAACGAGGCGATGACGACGCCGTAGGTGACCAGCACTGTCGCGGGCGACGCCGGGCCCGAGGTTGATGCGCTCGTCGTATTGGAACAGGGCGGCCAGCGCGAGCAGGATGAAGGGCAGCACGCCCGCGACCCCAAGCGCCGCGGCCGACATCGGCATCGCACGGTCGTCGGCGCGCGGCCGGTCGTTGGTGTTGGCGGGTCTGTTCACGGGAAGGCTCCTGATGTCGCTGACGCTGGCGCTAAGCTGGTGCAATCTAGCCGCGCAACTCCATCGCGCAACCCGCTGATGCAAATCAATCCGACAATTCAATCGAAACCATTAATCGGCAGTCCGCCCCGCAAGGCTCAGTCCCGCCGGAAGATGATCGTGGCCACCCAGCCGAAGATGAGCGCGATGAGCGCGGTGAGGGTGCCGTAGAGCCAGGGGTGCTGGCGGGCGGAGCTGGTGACGGCCTGCTCGAAGCCGACCTTGGTGACCTCGAAGCTCGTCTGCTCGCGCGCCAGCTGGACGCCGCCGGAGAGCAGCGACACCACGACCTCGTAATTGCCGACCGGCGCGGTGCCCGGCGACAGGCACGGGCGCGCGGAAGATGCCGGGGCTGATGAAGGTCACGTCCATCGGGTTTTCGAGGATACAGGCCCTGCGTCCTTCTTCAGCCGGATCAGCGCGTCGACGGAAGCGCGGCATCGCTGGGCACGCCGGTGGCTTCGGCGATCAGCGCGTTCTGGATGCCGAGTCCGTAGCGGGCGAGCAGCACGGGCGAGGCCATGTCGGCCACGGGCCGCGTCGAGAGCACGGCGAGGGTGGAGGGCACGCCGACGAACTTGCGCTGCTCGAGGTTCATCCAGATCGGCCCGAAGCGCACCTTCTCGCGCACGACCGTCTGGCCGCGCGGGCCGCGCGACGGTGACGACGACGTCGTACCGGGCCGGGCCGGGCGATGCTGCGCTGGTCGCGCTCGATGACGCCGAAGATCACCAGCTCCGCGCCGGTGTAGGTCTGGGTGATCTGGACGCGGTGGCTGGACAGCGACAGGACCATCGTCTCGGCGCGGGCCGGGCGGGCGCAGGATCGACGCGGCCAGGCGAGCGCGGCCAAGGCGAGCGCCGCAGGGCCGAGGCGCGCGGACCGGCGTCGCGCGCCAGTCGATCGCCAGGCGCAGCGCGCCCGCCATCAGCGGAACTCCATCTGGCCGAGCGAGAACACGTCGTCGGGACGGACGACGATCTCGGCGGCGAAGCGGACGCCCACGGCCAGCACGATGAGCGCGAGCAGCAGCCGGAAGTGCTCGCCCTTGATGTTCTGGCCCGCCCGCGCGCCGAACTGCGCGCCGAACACGCCGCCGACGACCAGCAGGATCGCGAGGATGATGTCGACCGACTGGTTGGTGACGGCGTGCAGGATGCGTGGCCGCGACCATCGTGAACAGGATCTGGAACAGCGAGGTGCCCACCACCACCGCCGTCGGCACGCGGAACATGTAGATCAGCGCGGGCACCATCAGGAAGCCGCCGCCGATGCCCAGCACCGCGCCGACGAAGCCGATGAAGATCGAGAGAACCATCAGCGGGATGACGCTGACGTAGAGCTTCGAGCGCTGGAACCGCATCGGCAGCGGCAGGCCGAAATACCAGGGGTGCTTGCCGGCGCGCGCGGCGATGCGCGGCTGCACGCCCCGGCGCAGCGACAGGATCGAGCGCACGCTCTCGACCAGCATCATGCCGCCGACGCCGCCGAGCAGCGTGATGTAGGACAGCACGATCACGAGCTCGAGCTGGCCGAGCCGCCGCATGGCGTTGAAGAACGCGACGCCGAGCACCGTGCCGATGATGCCGCCGATCAGCAGCACCGTGCCGAGCTTGAAATCCAGCGCCCGCCGCCGCCAGTAGGCGATCGCGCCGGTCATCGAGGAGGCCGCGATCTGGGCGGCCTCGGTCGCGACGGCGACGGCCGGCGGTATGCCGATGAAGATCAGCAGCGGCGTCATCAGGAAGCCGCCGCCGACGCCGAACATGCCGGAGATGAAGCCCACGGCCGCGCCGAGGCCCAGGACCAGGAAGATGCTGACCGGCAGTTCGGCGATGGGCAGGTAGATTTGCACGACGCTGTCCCCGGTCCAGGAAGCGTCGCCGCGTCCGGGACATCGATCCGTTACAGGCCGGGGCGCGGTGCACGTCCCGGCGTCAAGGCGTTGCATCAAGCGGCGCGGGGCCTGCGCGTCAACGCCCGAATCGCTGTCACGATTCGGAATTCCGGCGGCGCGGCAGCCATGCACCGGTTCAGCTTCGCGTTCCCTTGCGCTCTTGTCGCCGGCTGCGTCGCTCCCAGCCGCCGGCGGGCGCGGGCACTTCGTTGGCGGCGGTGTCGGCGGGCCTCGGCCGGAACGCGGCCAGCGCCTTGGCGGGCCTTGGCGAGGGCCGCGGCGTCGAGCCGGCGCCGCGACTTCGTCGCGCTTGCGCCCGGCATCCTCGTCGCCCTGCGCCGCGGCGAGGGAGAACCAGGACCAGGACTGGGCGAGGCTCTGCGCGATGCCGAGGCCGCGCGCCGAGAGGATGGCGAGGTTGTACTGGCTGTCGCGCAGCGCCGAAGTCCGCGGCCTTGCGGAACCACTGCGCCGCCGCCGCGATAGTCCGGCTTGCCGCCGGCGCCGTCGGCGAGCAGGACGCCGAGATTGTGCATGGCGCGCACATTGCCGCGTTCCGCCGCGCGGAGATACCAGTTCTTGGCCGCGCGATGTCGGCGGTGACGCCGAGGCCCTTCTCGTACATGCTGCCCCGAGCCGGTATTGCGCGGGGGCGAGGCCCTGCATCGCGGCGCGCACCCAGAACTTGGCGGCGGTCTTCGGATCGCGCGGGACGCCCTTGCCGTCCGCAAGCCGCGCTCCCACCTCGAACTCCGCGGCGGGATTGCCGGCCCTCGCCTCGCGCAGCAGCTTGTTGGGCAGCAAGGTCGCGACGATGTCGTTGAGGCCGGGCGTGGGCGGCAGGGTTTCCGCCGGCGGGGCGGACCGCGCCGCGGGCCCGATCGCGCCGACCGCTTCGGGCTCCTGGTCGCCCTTGGCCGGTCCCTTGGCGGCCATTGACGGGGCCGACTGCCCGGCGGCCGGAGCGTCCGCCTGCCCCACGGACCGGTTGGCCTGCGGCGAAGTAGGGGTCGACGGCCCCATGACGAGCGGGACCGCGAGCATCGCGCCGCCGATTGCGAGTACGATCAGCGCGGCTCCCAGGAGCAGACGGCTGCGGGACTTGGGAGCCGTGTCGGCCGGCGTGCTGGAGCGCGGCGCATCGTCGTTGATTTCGGGTTCGGGTGCGTCCGAGGCGGCGATCTGGCCGCCCGATGCCGATTGCGACGCCTTGCGGGCGGCGGCGATGAAGCTCGCGCGCGCCGAGTTTTCGGCGGTTGCGTCCGATGCATCCGGGGTCCGCGTCGCCGGCGTCGCTGCAGGCGGCCTTTGCGAGCCGAACTCGAAGACGCGGTCGCCCGAGAGCGGGTTCGCCGTCCCGAATGATGACGCGGAGGTGGAAGGTGCGCCCGGCCGGCGTCCTGTATCCACGGCAATCGTGCGGGCCACCTGCGCGGCGGCCGCGGCGGCTGCGATCTTTTCGGCGACCGTCATGGTCGGGGAACCCGAGACGGGCTGGCCGGAATTGGACTGGCGGGCAGCATCGGCCTGCTGGGCGCCCTCGAACTTCTGGCCGAGGTCCCTGACCAGGGCTTCAAGCCCGCTCAGGTCGGGGTGGCGCGCAGCATCTGGCCGACCATGAGCTGCATCGAGTTCAAGGCGCGCGCGGATGTCGTCGAGATCGCCGCTGGCAGGGCCGCCAGCCGACATCTCGTCTATGCGGTTGGCGAGTTCGGAAAGGCGCTGTTCGAGCGCCCCGTCGGCAGGCTGGGCGGCGGGCTGGGCAGCAGACCTGGCGTTGTCGCGCAGCGCGCCGGCAAGCTGTTCCTCGATCGATTCAAGCATGCGCCGGGCGAATTCGCCCTCGCTGTGCTGGCTCTCCTTCAGGCGCGCCGCGAGGCTATCGAGAAGGGTTTCAAGGTCCGCGCGGCGAAGGCTGTCCCCGTTCCCGGCCTCGACGAGGCCGTGCAGGGCGGCAATTCTCTCACCCAGGACATCGGTGACCCGGTCGGCGATCCGTTCGCCGTCGCCGATGCCGTCCAGCCGCGACGTGATCTGCCCGAGGCGCTCCTGGATCGCGTCGAGCGAACCTGCCGGCGCCGCGTCGGGCGCACGGAGCGAGCCGAGCCGGGCGATCTGCTCCGAAAGACCACCGAGAGGCGCGATCTCGCCGCGCATCTCGCGCAGGTCCTGCCTGATCTCGTCGAGCTTCGCGTCTGGCGCGTTGGCCCGGACGGCGGCGACGACCGCGCCGAGCGAGCTGCGCAGGCTTTCGAGGTCGGGGGCCGGCCGCGCTTCCGCGAGCTTGTCGATCTTGCTGGAGAGTTCGCGCCGCAATTCGGCAAGCGCGGGCTGCGGATCGAGACGCTCCATGCTGTCAGCCAGCGAGGCGACATTGGCGTCGATGCTGTCGAGGGCCTGGCGCGGCGAATTGGTGCGAACGGCCGACACGACGTCGGCAAGGTCGCCGCGAAGCTGGGCGAATTCCTGGGTCAGCTTCGGCTGGCTGAGCGCTTCAAGCTTCTGCGTGATGCCGGCGAGGTCAAGGCGCACGCGGTCGAGAGTGGACGTCGTGGCGTCCTGCGTCGCGGAAGCGGCGGAGCTTTCGCTGTCGTCGGCCAGCCTGGCAAGGATCTCGTCGAGTCGGACCTCGATGCGCGCGATGCGGTCGGGCTCCGGGGACTTCTCCGAAGCTTTGGCGTTGGCCTGGGCCTGCTGGTCCGCGTCGATCCGGCTCGCCAGCGCCGTCAGGCGATCCTCGAGGTCGGCCAGCGTGGCGGCGAGCGCGGGGGAGAGGGGAGCTTCGCTGGCCTGCCGGTCGAGCAGATCGAGGCGGGCCTCCAGGGAAGCGAGCGATTTGCGGACGACGCCGAGTTCCTCGCCGCCGGCGGCCGAATGCTGCTGGATGGCGTCGATCTTGGCAGTCAGGAGCGCGAGCGCCTCGCGCACCGCGAGCGAAGCCCGCTCCTGCGCCGTGGCGACGCCGACGATCTCCTCGCGCATCGTGGTGTCGGTGCGCTCCACCCAGTCGATCAGCGCCTGCATGGCAGCGGCCGTCTTGCCCTCCACGGCCTCGGTACGGCGGCGGCCGTCGAGGACGGCGGTCTCGACGAGAGAGGCGAGGTGCGCAGTCTGGTCCGCCGACGAAGGCGGCGGATTTGCGGGCTTGAGGCTGGCGATGAGGCGGGACAGGCGGTCTTCGGGCGAACCGGGCGCCAGGCCGGATGTGAAGCCGGCCGAAGGACCCGGCGGATGGGCCGGCGCAGCTTCGTCCTGCGCGCTTGCGATGACGGAATTCAGCCATTCGCCGAGCGTCATCCCGGCGCGGCGCGCGGCTTCCTTGGCCGTCTCGCGGGCGTCCGGTCCGACGCCCTTCACGCTCCAGGGTACCCCTTGCTTCATTGACGCGCTCGTGTCGGAGGGCATGGCTGACCCTGGGCCGCTGGATGACCGGCAGGGCCGGCGCAGCGTTCATCGTTGCGGCGTCGGGGTACGGCGCCGGAAAGCTGAATCGCTTGGGGACTCAATCTTTCGCTTTACGGTAAACAACGCGTTAAGGACGGACCGCTTGCCGTTAATAAAGCTTCAACGATGCCGGGCGTGTGCCAGACGTGCGTGAAGTACCGCGTAGAGACGCGCGCAGAACGAACGATCGGGCGGCATGGCGCGCGCCGGGTGTTCCACGAGCCGGGTGTTCCACGAGCGTGGAGTTCGTCGTGCATCGGACGGCAGCATTCCTCTTTACGTTTCGCCGGTACTGTTTATATATGAACCATCTGCCAGCCGCCGCTGTCCGGCCGAGCTGGCGGGCGAACGACATCCGGAGCTCCCAATGCCCAGCTACAAGGCGCCCGTCGAAGACGTCCATGTTCCTGCTGCGGGACGTTTTCCCGATCGAGCGCTACAGCAACCTGCCGGGCTTCGCCGACGCGACGCCGGACCTGGTGGAAGCGATCCTCGGCGAGGCGGCGAAGCTGTGCGAGGAGGTGCTGCAGCCGCTGAACCGCATCGGCGACCAGCAGGGCTGCACGCGCCACGCCGGACGGGCGGGTGACGACGCCCGAGGGCTTCAAGCAGGGCTACGAGGCCTATGCGCAGGGCGGCTGGATCGGGCTCGCGGCGGACCCGGAATATGGCGGGCAGGGGCTGCCCTACACGCTCGCCGCGATCATGAACGAGTTCACGTCGTCGGCGAACATGGCGCTCGGCATGTATCCCGGCCTGACCATGGGCGCCATCGCCGCGCTGCACACGCCACGGCTCGACGAGCAGAAGCGCACCTATCTGCCCAGGCTGATCTCCGGCGAGTGGACCGGCACCATGAACCTCACCGAGCCGCATTGCGGCACGGATCTCGGGCTCATCCGCACCAGGGCCGTGCCGCAGGACGACGGCAGCTACCGCATCACCGGCACGAAGATCTTCATCTCGGCCGGCGAGCACGACCTGACCGAGAACATCGTCCACCTCGTGCTCGCCCGGATCGAGGGCGCGCCGGAGGGCACGAAGGGCATCTCGCTGTTCCTCGTGCCGAAGCGTGCTGGTGAACGCGGACGGCTCGCTCGGCGCGCGCAACGGCGTCTCCTGCGGCTCGATCGAGCACAAGATGGGCATCCACGGCAACGCGACCTGCGTCATGAACTATGACGGCGCGACGGGCTGGCTGGTCGGCGAGGCCAATCGCGGGCTCGCCGCCATGTTCGTGATGATGAACGAGGCGCGGCTGGCGGTCGGCATCCAGGGCCTGGCGCTGTCCGAGGTCGCCTACCAGAACGCCGCGGCCTATGCGCGGGACCGCCTGCAGGGCCGCGCGCTGACGGGAGCCGCCAAGGCGCCGGACAAGCCGGCCGACCCGATCATCGTCCACCCCGACGTGCGCCGCACGCTGCTGACAATCCGCGCCTTCAACGAGGCCGGCCGCGCGCTGGTGCTCTGGACCGCGCTGCAAAGCGACGTCGCCCACCGCTCGCAGGACGACGAAGGCGCAGCAGGCGGCCGACGACCTGCTCGGGCTGATGACGCCGGTGCATCAAGGGCGTGCTGACCGATCTCGGCTTCGACAACACGGTGGCGGCGCAGCAGATGTTCGGCGGGCACGGCTACATCGCCGAATGGGGCATGGAGCAGTTCGTCCGCGATGCGCGCATCGCCATGATCTACGAGGGCGCCAACGGCATCCAGGCGCTCGACCTCGTCGGCCGCAAGCTGCCCAAGGACGGCGGCCGCGCCGTGATGGCCTTCTTCAACGAGGTCGGCGGCTACCTGAAGGAGCGCGCGGGCGACGAGGCGCTGGCAGCCGTTCGCCGAGCCGCTCGGCGCGGCGCTGCAGCACCTGCAGCAGGCGACCATGTGGTTCATGCAGAACGCCATGGCGAAGCCCGACAATGCGGGCGCGGGCTCCACCGACTACATGCACCTCTTCGGCCTCGTGGCGCTGGGCTACATGTGGGCGCGGATGGCGGAGGCGGCGCTGCGCGCAGGCGAAGGGCGACACAGGCGATGGACGCGAAGCTCCTGACCGGCGCGCTTCTTCATGGAGCGCATGCTGCCGGAGACGGCGGTCCGCCTCGCCCGCATCACCGGCCGGCGCCGACACGGTGATGGCGCTGCCGGCCGAGATGTTCTGAGAGTGCCGAAGGACGTGGCCTGCAGTCGGCCCGCCGCAGGACGACGAGCGCAGCCGAGCGCCAGGGAGACGACGATGGCCGAGGCCTTCATCTACGACCACGTCCGCACGCCGCGCGGGCGCGGCAAGCCGGACGGATCGCTGCACGAGGTGACGGCGCTGTCGCTCGCCGCCCAGACGCTGCGCGCGGTCCGCGACCGCAACGGCCTCGACACGCGGCTCGTCGACGACGTCGTGCTCGGCTGCGTCGATCCGGTCGGCGAGGCGGGCGGCGACATCGCGCGCGCGGCGGCGCTGGCGGCCGACTACGGCAACGGCGTGCCCGGCATCCAGATCAACCGCTTCTGCGCCTCCGGGCTCGACGCGGTGAACTTCGCCGCGGCGCAGGTCATGGCCGGCCAGCAGGACATGGCCGTCGCGGGCGGCGTCGAGTCGATGAGCCGCATCGGCATCGGCGCGTCGGGCGGGGCCTGGCCGGTCGATCCCGCCATCGCCATCAAGTCCTACTTCATGCCGCAGGGCGTCTCGGCCGACCTCATCGCCACCAAATACGGCTTCTGCCGCGACGACGTCGACGCCTACGCGGTCGAGAGCCAGCGCCGCGCCAAGGCGGCGTGGGACGACGGGCGCTTCGCCCGCTCCGTCGTGCCGGTGCGCGACGTCAACGGCCTCACCCTGCTCGACCGCGACGAGCACATGCGCCCCGCCGACGGACATGCAGTCGCTGGCTTCGCTGAAGCCCTCCTTCGCGATGATGGGCGAGCAGGGCGGGTTCGACGCCGTGGCCGTGCAGGCGCATCCGGAGATCGAGCGCATCGAGCCACGTGCACCACGCCGGCAACTCGTCCGGCATCGTCGACGGCGCGGCGGCGGTGCTGATCGGCAACGCGGAGGCCGGCAAGGCGGCGGGGCTGAAGCCGCGCGCGCGCATCCGCGCCTTCGCCAACATCGGCTCGGAGCCCGCGCTGATGCTCACCGGCCCTGTCGACGTGACCCGCAAGGTGCTGCAGCGCGCGGGCATGTCGCATCGCCGACATCGACCTGTTCGAGGTCAACGAGGCCTTCGCCGCGGTGGTGCTGCGCTTCATGCAGGCCTTCGAGCTCGACCCCGCCAAGGTCAACGTCAACGGCGGCGCCATCGCCATGGGCCATCCGCTCGGCGCGACCGGCGCGATGATCCTCGGCACGGCGCTCGACGAGCTGGAGCGCACCGGCAAGTCGCACCGCGCTCGTGACGCTGTGCATCGGCGCGGGCATGGGCACGGCCACCATCATCGAGCGGGTCTGAGGCGGAGGCAGCAGATCACCATGGACCTCGCCAATTTCCGCTTCGACGATCGACGCCGACGGCATCGCGCTCGCCACCTGGGACATGCCCGGCCGCTCGATGAACGTCATCACCGCCGAGGTGATGGACGAGCTCGCCGCGCATCGTCGACGAGGTCGCCGGCGAACGCCGCCATCAAGGGCTGCGTCATCACCTCCGGCAAGGACAGCTTCTCCGGCGGCGCCGACCTGACCATGCTGCAGGGCCTCGGCGCGACACGTTCGCGTCGATGCCCGCGAGCAAGGGCGAGGAGGAGGCGATGCGCTTCTTCTTCGAGGAGTCGCGCCGGCTGACGCTGCTCTACCGGCGGCTCGAGACCTGCGGCAAGCCGTTCGCCATCGCCATCAACGGCGTGTGCCTGGGCGGCGCGTTCGAGCTGGCGCTCGCCTGCCACCACCGCGTCGTGTCGGACGATCCCGCGACCCGCGTCGGCCTGCCCGAGGTGAAGGTCGGGCTGTTCCCCGGCGCCGGCGGCACGCAGCGCGTGGCGCGGCTGATGCAGACCGGCGACGCCCTGCAGATGCTGTTCAAGGGCGAGCAGCTCCGCCCCGCCGCCGGCCGAAGCCGATGGGCCTCGTGCACGAGGTCGCCCCGCGCGGCGAGATCGTGGCGCGCGCCAAGGCCTGGATCCGGGGCGGCGGCAAGGCCGTCGCGCCGTGGGACGAGAAGGGCTGCAAGCTGCCCTCCGGCCGCGTGTACTCGCCGCAGGGCATGATGACCTGGCCGCCGGCCAACGCCATCTACCGCCGCGAGACGCAGGACAACTACCCGGCCGTGAAGGCGATCCTGCATGCCGTCTACGAGGGCCTGCAGCTGCCGATGGACCTCGCGCTGCGCGTCGAGAGCCGCTACTTCGCCAAGATCCTGCGCTCGCAAGGAGGCGGCGGCGATGATCCGCACGCTGTTCGTCTCGATGCAGGAGCTGAACAAGGGCGCGCGCCGGCCCGCAGGGCGTGCCGCCCAGCGACGCTGAAGAAGATCGGCGTGCTCGGCGCGGGCTTCATGGGCGCGGGCATCGCCTATGTCGCCGCGCAATGCCGGGCATCGAGGTCGTGCTCATCGACCGCGACCATGGAGATCGGCCGAGAAGGGCAAGGCGCATTCGCACAAGCTCATGACCGACCAGATCATGAAGGGCCGCGCCAAGACGGCGGACCGCGACGCGCTGCTCGCCCGCATCACGCCCACGGCCGACTACGCGCGCTCGCCGGCTGCGACCTCGTCGTCGAGGCGGTGTTCGAGGACCCGAAGGTGAAGGCCGAGGCCATCGCCAAGGCCGAGGCCGCCATCGCGGCCCGACTGCATCTTCGCCTCCAACACCTCGACGCTGCCGATCACCGGGCTCGCCGACGCATTCGTCGCGGCCGGAGCAGTTCATCGGCATCCACTTCTTCTCGCCGGTCGAGAAGATGATGCTGGTCGAGGTGATCCTGGCCAAGCAGACCGGCGACCGCGCGCTGGCCATGGCGCTCGACTTCGTGCGCGCCATCCGCAAGACGCCCATCGTCGTCAACGACGGGCGCGGCTTCTACGCCAACCGCTGCGTCGGCGCCTATCATGCCGCGAGGGCCACCTGATGCTGATGGAGGGCGTGCCGCCGGCCATGATCGAGAACGCCGCGCGGATGGCGGGCATGCCGGTGGGGCCGCTGTCGCTCAACGACGAGGTCGCCATCGACCTCGCGCTGCGCATCGTCAAGGCGACCAAGGCGCAGCTCGGCGCAGGCGGCGGTCGACCCCGTGCAGGAGACGCTGCTGGTCGCGCATGGTGGAGACGCAGGGCCGGCTCGGCCGCAAGAACGGCAAGGGCTTCTACGACTATCCCGAGAAGGGCCGAAGAGCGCTCTGGCCGGGCCTGCGCGGACCTGCCGGCACGCGCGCTCGATCCCGACGCGCTCGACGTCGACGGAGCTGAAGCAGCGCTTCCTCGTCGTGCAGGCCGTCGAGGCGGCGCGGGCGGTGGAGGAGGGCATCGTCACCGATCCGCGCGAGGCGGATGTCGGCTCCATCCTCGGCTTCGGCTTCGCGCCCTTCACCGGCGGCACGCTGTCCTACATCGACGGCATGGGCGCGAAGGCCTTCGTGGCGCTCTGCGACGCGCTCGCCGCCCGCCACGGCCCGCGCTTCGCGCCCGGCGCGCTGCTGCGCGAGATGGCCGCGAAGGGCGAGACGCTTCTACGGCCGCTTCGCGGCGGCAGCGAAGGCGGCGTGAGCCCAGCTCCCACCGCGTCATCCCGGCGCAGCGCCTGATCGCGTCTCAGCCGGCGTCCGTGCGCAGCCGTGTCGACGCGGAGACCGCTGTCCGGGTCGCAGCGTCGCGGATGCACCGGTCGGTCGGGCTGCACGGAGCGATCGGCCCTAAGCGTCCAGTTCGTCGCAGCAGGCCCTCGAGGTCGAGGCGGCGGGTGACCATGGCTTGAGCCGCCGGCTTCCGTCGGGGCCACTGGTCCGGCGCGCGGTCCCGTAGAGCTCGACGCCGTTGCCGTCGGGATCGTCGAGGTACAGCGCCTCGCTGACGCCGTGGTCGCTGGCGCCCGGTCAGCGGGATGCCGGCTCGATCAGGCGGGCAGCGCGTCGGCGAGATCGCGGCGCGTGGGGTAGAGGATGGCCGTGTGGAAGAGGCCGGTCGTGCCGCGGCGGCGGCGGCGAGCCGCCGCGGCTCTCCCAGGTGTTCAGGCCGATATGGTGGTGGTAGCCGCCGGCCGAGAGGAAGGCGGCCTGCTCGCCGTAGCGCTGCATGCACCTCGAAGCCCAGCACGCCGCAATAGAAGCCGATGGCGCGCTCGAGGTCGGCCACCTTCAGGTGGACGTGGCCGATGCGCGTGCCCGCCGCCACCGGGCGATGCGCGAGGGCGGTGCTCGCAGTCGTCTGCGATGCCTGGGCCATGGCACCGTCTCCATGGCGGCGTTCGTCGGCGTGAGCGTCCTTCGATGGCGCGCACGATAAACCTCGCGGCGGCGCGGCACGAGCTTCGTCGGCGCGCATCGGTGCAAGGCCGCGCTTGCCCGCAAGCAGGCTGCGGCGGCGCGCGACCGCTATTCGGCCGCCGCCGCGGCTGCCGCGCCACTGGGCGAGGAGGGCGCGCAGCGCCGCCGGCTTCAGCGGCTTGTTGAGCACGTGGATCGTCCTTCTCCGCGGCGGCGTCGCGCACGGCGGGCGAGCGGTCGGCGGTGAGCAGGACGGCCGGCGTCTCGTGCCCGAGCTTCCAGCGCAGCGCGGCGATGGCCTCGAGCCCGTCGCCCTCGTCGAGGTGATAGTCGGCGATGATGACGTCGGGCAGCGACCTTGCGCGCCCAGCGCGGCCTCGGCGCCTCCTCCAGGCTGGCGGCCGTGACGACCGTGCAGCCCCAGCCGCCGAGCAGCGTCCTCATGCCGTCCAGGATGGCCGGCTCGTTGTCGATGCACAGCACGGTCGATGCCGGCGAGCGGCGGCGCCGGCTGTCGGCGCGGCCTCGGCGCTGCGCCGCCATGGCCGGCAGCGGCGCCGCGATCGGGACCTCGACGCGCGAACACCGAGCCCTTGCCGACGCTGCGACTTCAGGCGTGATCGGGTGGTCGAGCACGCGCGCGATGCGCTCGACGATGGACAGGCCGAGGCCCGAGCCCGCGCGCGGCGCGCGCGCCCTGGTCGAGGCGCTGGAACTCGCGGAAGACGACCTTCTGCTTGGATGGCGGGATGCCGAGGCCGGTATCCCACACCTCGACGCGCAGCTTGCCCGCGCAGCCGGCGGCAGCCGACCAGCACGCGCCCCTGCGGCGTGTACTTGATGGCGTTGGAGACGAGGTTCTGCAGCAGGCGGCGCAGCAGCCGCCGGTCCGAGCGCACCGTGAGCGAGCAGGGCACGAAGGCGAGCTCGAGGCCCTTCTCGCGCGCCACCGGCTCGAACTCGAGCCGCAGCTGGTTCGAGGATGTCGTCGATGCGGAAGCTCGACAGCTCCGCCTTCATCGCCCCGGAGTCGAGGCGCGAGATGTCGAGCAGCGCGGTGAGGATCTCCTCGACCGCCTCCAGCGAGGCGTCGACGTTCTGGGCGAGCGTCGGCGTCGCCCGCCGATGCGGTCGCGCTCGACCAGCGACGTCGCGTAGAGGCGCGCGGCGTTGAGCGGCTGCAGGATGTCGTGGCTGGCGGCGGCGAGGAACCGCGTCTTCGAGACGTTGGCCTCCTCGGCCTCGGCCTTGGCGCGGCCGAGCTCGTCGTTGAGGCGCAGTCAGCTCCTCGGTGCGCTCGCGGACGCGCCGCTCCAGCGTCTCGTTGGCGCGCTCCAGCGCCTCCTCCGCCTCCACCGACGGCGGTGATGTCGGTGTAGGTCGTGACGATGCCGCCGTCCGGCATGTGGGCCGAGCGGATCTCGATGACCTTGCCCGCTGGTGTGCAGGCGCACGCGCACCGGCTCGACATCGTTGACGAAGCTCTCCAGCCGCGCGGCGACGAACTCGTCCGGCTCGCCGGGGCCGTAGGAGCCGCGGGCGGCGTTGAAGCGGACGATCTCGTCGAGCCCGATGCCGGCGCGCGCCAGTTCGCCCGGCAGCTCGAACAGGTCCTGGAACTCGCGGTTCCAGCACATCAGGCGCAGGTCCTTGTCGAACACGGTGATGCCCTGGCGGGCGTGGTCGAGCGCGTGCTGCAGCAGGTCGCGGTTGTACTGGATGGCGGCGGACGCGTCGTCCAGCAGCTTCAGCGCCGCCTTCTTGGTGACGTTGCGCCGGCGCAGCAGCAGCGACAGCACGAGCCGCGACGAGGCCGCGCCGATGGCCGAGGCGAGCAGGTGCTCGGCGTAGCGCAGCAGGTGGATGTCGGCGTCGCGCGTCGCGCTCCAGCACGAAGCCGCGGCTGCGCGCGAAGGCGTCGAAGGACGCCGTCGGTCTGCTCCTGGCCGAGATAGCGGGCCACCGTCGCGCGCAGCTCCTCCACCGTGACGCGTGGTGCGCCAGAGCCGGAAGGTCTGCGCCATGGCCGGCATGTCGGGCGAGACGAAGGCGCTGGCCTGCAGCCGCTCGATCGGCGTCGCGGGCCGCGCGCAGCGAGAAGGCGACGTAGACGGCGGTGTTGATGGCGAGGCTCCACAGCGCGCCGCGGGTGATCTCGGCCGACGCCGAAGGTGAAGCCTGCCGGCGCGCCCGCAGCGTCGATGGCCGAAGCCAGTCGATGCCGAGGCGCTGCAGGCCATGGACGCCAGTCGGTATCGGCCATGCTGGGGATGAACAGCATCGCCGGCCCAGACCACGAGGCCGGCGGCGAGCCCCGCGGTCGCGCCCAGCGCGTTGCCGCGCCGCCAGAACAGCCCGCCGAAGAAGGCCGGGCGCGATCTGCGCGATGGCGGCGAAGGAGATGAGGCCGATCGAGGCCAGCGCCGCCTCGCCCATGTTCTGGAATAGGCGTAGGCCAGCAGCATCAGCAGCCACGATCGCGACGCGCCGGATGGCCAGGATCAGGCCGCCCATGTCGCCCGGAAGCGCGGCCCGCCCGCGAGAGCGCCCGGCGGCGCAGCACGAGCGGGCATGACGAGATCGTTGGAGATCATGATGGCCAGCGCGACGCGATTCCACGATCACCATGGCGGTGGCCGCCGACAGCCCGCCGATGAAGGCGAACAGCGCGAGGAGCTGGCGCGCCGTGCTGCAGCGGCAGCGCCAGCACGGTCATGTCGCGGTCGACGCCGGCGGGCAGCAGCAGGTCGCCGGCCAGCGCGAGCGGCATCGACGAAGAGGTTGATGAGCACGAGATAGAGCGGGAACATCCAGCGCGGCGCGCCTGCGTATCGTCCTCGTCGCGGTTCTCGACCACCGTGACGTGGAACTGGCGCGGCAGCAGCAGGATGATGATGCCCGACAGCATCGTCGATGACGAGGAAGGACGCGCCAGCCTGCGCCGCGCTCGACGATCGGCGTCGAGGTCCGGCCTGCTCGGCAGACGTGGCGCAAGAGGTCGCCGACGCCGTCGAACATGCACGAAGGTGACGAAGATGCCGACGGCCAGGAAGGCCACGCAGCTTGACGAGCGACTCCATCGCGACCGCCAGCATCAGGCCGTCCTGGTGCTCGGTGGCGTCGACGTGGCGCGTGCCGAAGGCGATGGCGAAGCCGGCCAGGATCAGCGCGATGAAGAGCGCGAGGTCGCCGAAGACCGGGCAGCGCGTACGGCCACCGTCGCCGGGCTCGACGGCGTCGAGCAGCGTGGTGAGCGAGGACGGCGATCGCCTTGAGCTGCAGCGCGATGTAGGGCACGCAGCCGATCACGGCGATGAGGCTGACGAGCGCCGCCACGCGCTCGCTCTTGCCGTAGCGCGAGGCGACGAAGTCGGCGATCGAGGTGATGTTCTGCGACTTCGCCAGCCGCACGACGCGCCGCAGCAGGCGGTAGCCGAGGCCGATGACCAGGATCGGGCCGATATAGATGGCGAGGAAGTCGAGGCCCGAGCGCGAGGCGAGGCCGACCGAGCCGAAGAACGTCCAGGACGTGCAGTAGACGCCGAGCGCGAGCGCGTAGATCGTGGCCGCGCGCGCGGCCCGCCATCCAGCGGCGGCCGGCCGTGTCGCCGTAATGGGCGACGGCGAACAGCGCGCACAGATAGGCCAACGCGGCCAGGACGACCGACCAACCCGCCAGCATGCAAGCGTCCAACCCCTCCGGCTACGCGTCCGGCGACCAGACCTTAGTGCAAGTTTGGCAAAACGCGGGAAAGGCTGTTCCCGGCGCGGCTGCATTCGCAGCATTCAGAGCGCGTGACTCGACTATCGCCGATTAGGCAGCGAACAGTCCTGGGCTAAGCTCGTGCCACTCGCACGTCAGACGGACCTGTATGGAGGGGCATGTCGATGCTTCAGGAATTCAAGAAGCTTTGCCATGAAGGGCAACGTCGTCGATCTCGCCATCGGCGTGGTCATCGGCGCGGCCTTCGGCAAGATCGTGGATTCGATCGTCGGCGACCTGATCATGCCGATCATCGGCGCCATCACCGGCGGGCTCGACTTCTCGAACTACTACGTCGCCGCTGTCGAGCGCCGTGAAGACCGGCATGGCCTACGACGACGCCAAGAAGGCCGGCGCGGTGCTCGGCTACGGCCAGTTCATCACCACGGTCGTCAACTTCCTGATCATCGCCTGGGTGCTGTTCCTGGTCGTCAAGGGCATCAACAGCTGCGTCGCCAGGCGGCCGCGGCGCCGGCCGGCTCCGCCCGCGCCGACGAACGAGGAAGTCCTGCTGACCGAAATCCGCGACCTGCTCGCCCGCCGCGCCTGACGCGACTGCGCGCGGACATGGTCTGGCCATCTCAGCTTGGGCCATACTTGGCTTGGGTCATTCATGGCGTAAATGTCATGAAACTGAAGAATTCACGAGACGGGCGGCCCTGCGCATGACACAAGGGCGCGCCCTCTCCTGACGCGCAGATCCCATGACCGACACAATCATCGCCGCCCCCGTTTCAGCGATCCCCGAAGATCGCTTCACCGGCATTGCCGCGTACGACACCATCCGCCAGGAGGCGCTGCGGCGCGCCGCGCAGCGGCATCGTCGAGGTGTGTCAACTACGGCCGGGGCCGGCAGGGGCTGATCCCGCTCTGGGCGGGCGAGGGCGATCTGCCGACGCCCGGCTTCATCTGTCGAGGCCGCCACCAAGGCGCTGGCGGACGGCGAGACCTTCTACACGTGGCAGCGCGGCCTGCCGGAGCTGCGCGCCAGGCCATCGCGCGCTTACATGACGCGGCGTCTACGGCCGCTGTTCGCACCGTACGATCCCGAGCGCTTCTTCGTCACCATCGGCGGCATGCACGCGCTGCAGATCGCGATGCGCATGATCGCGGGGCTCGGCGACGAGGTGCTCGTGCCCTCGCCCGCCTGGCCGAATTTCGTCGGCGCGCTCATCGCGGTCGGCGGCGCGACGCCGGTGCGGTGCCCATGACGCTCGATCCCTCGAAGGCCAAGGGCGGCTGGTATCTCGACATGGAGCGGCTGGCCGGCGCGGTCACGCCGCGCACGCGCGCCATCGTCGTCAATTCGCCCTCCAATCCGACGGGCTGGACGGCGACGCTGCGAGGAACTCGCAGACGATCCTGGACCTCGCCCGCAAGCACGGGCTGTGGATCATCGCCGACGAGATCTACGGCCGCTTCGTCTATGACGGCGCGGCGCGCGCCGCCTCGTTCCACGACATCATGGACGAGCAGGACCGCATCATGTTCGTCCAGACCTGCTCCAAGAACTGGGCCATGACCGGCTGGCGCATCGGCTGGCTGGAGTGCAATGCCGCCCTCGGCCAGACCGTCGAGAACCTGCTGCAGTATTCGTCGCTCGGGCGTCGCCAGCCTTCATCCAGCGCGCGGCCATCGTGGCGCTCGAGCAGGGCGAGGAGTTCATCGCCGCACCAGATCGACAAGGCCGAGCGCAGCCGCGACATCCTGTGCCCGAGCTTGCGCGCCACCGGGCGGGTCAGGTTCGCGCAGCCGGCGGGCGCGTTCTACCTGTTCTTCTCCGTCGACGGCGAGCCCGACACGCGCCGCTTCGCATTCCGCCTTGTGGACGAGGCGCTTGTAGGGCTCGCGCCGGGCACGGCGTTCGGCCCCGGCGGCGAAAGCTACATGCGCCTGTGCTTCGCCCGCAGCCCCTCGGAGACTCGAGGAAGCTGCGAGGCGAATTGTCTCCGCCATGAACGCTTGAATTGCAACCTTGAGGGTTGCACTGATGGCGTGAGGCATGCTCATTAGGAGCATGAATGGACTGCTGTCATGGCCGGGCTAGACACGACAAGACTTCGTCCAGCCGCTTCCGTCTCCGAGGCCCGCCTGGAAAGCGTGCTGGATACAGCGGTCGACGCCATCCTCGTCATCAACGAGCGGGCGGAGATCCTGCGTTACAACAAGGCTTGCGAGACCCTGTTCGGCTATACGCCGGACGAGGCGATCGGGCAGAACGTCCAGCTGATCATGCCCAACGACTACAGTTCCGAGCATGACGACTACATGGGCAATTTCATGCGGACGGGCGACCGCAAGATCATCGGCATCGGCCGCGAAGTCCATGCGCGCCACCGGGACGGAACCGAGTTTCCCGGTCGAGCTTTCGGTCGGCGAGGCGCGACGCCCGAGGGGCGGCAGTTCATCGGCATCATCCGCGACCTCAGGCCCCGCAAGGAGGCCGAGCGCCGCGTCAACGAGTTGCAGGCGGACCTCGTGCACATCGCGCGCGTCTCGGCCATGGACGAGATGGGCGCGGCGCTGGCGCATGAGCTCAACCAGCCGCTGACCGCCATCATGCTCTACCTGCAGGCCGCGACCCGGACGCTGGCGAAGGCGCAAGCGGGCGGCACGCTGCCAGGCGAGACCTTTCGGCCAGGTGCTGGACAAGGCCGTCCATGAGGCCGAGCGGGCCGGCAGCATCATCAGCCGCATGCGGCATTTCGTCGAGAAGCGCGAGCCGCACGCGGAAGGTCGTGGACCTCAACGCCGTCGTGGAGGAGGCTGTCGAGCTGACGGTGCTCGGCCAGCGCAATGCCGGCAGCCTGCGCCGCGACTACGCGGCAGACCTGCCGCCGGCGGTCGTCGATCCCGTGCAGATCCAGCAGGTCGTCGTCAACCTGCTCCGCAACGCGTTCGAGGCGGTCAAGGGGCAGCCCAATCCTATCGTCAGGGTCCGTACGCGGCGCACGCCCGCGACTGCTGACAGTGACGATCGAGGACACCGGGCCGGGTCTTCCGCCCAGCATGCTGCCGAACCTGTTCAAGGCGTTTTCCACCTCCAAGAGGACGGGAATGGGCCTGGGACTGTCGATATCCCGCACGATCGCGCAGAATCATGCCGGGGACCTCACGGTCGATCCGGGCGGCAACGGCCGTGGGGCCTCGTTCAGCTTGCATTTGCCCATTGCTACGCCTGATGGTGGTGATGACGACGAAACGAGCGGATTGCGCGAGCGGGCGATGCAATAGAGATTTGAGCGAGCCTGATCCGGCTCCGCTCTCCTGGGAATGACCGGCGACGAGCCGGGTAATGCGATAATAGGCAACGGTTTTCGATACAGGCGCTTTGTGGGGGCAGGCGGCCGGGAAATCGGGGACCGAGCTGAGAGGGACGCGACGACATGGGCATGGCAGTTGAAGACAGCGAGATCTTCGTCGTCGATGACGATCCGGCCGTGCGGGACGCACTCCGCGTGGTTTTCGAGCTGGAGGGCTACCGGGTCTCGGCTTTTCCGGACGGAGTGTCCTTCCTTGCTGCGACCCGCAGCCGTACGCCGGGATGCGTGCTGCTCGACGTGCATATGCCCGGGCGTTCCGGCCTCGACATCCTGAACGAACTGGGCGTGCAATTTGCCGCGCCGGTGTTCATGATCTCGGGTCAGGGCGACATCCCCATGGCGGTGGAAGCCATCAAGCAGGGCGCGCATGACTTCCTCGAGAAGCCGTTCGACGCCGATACGGTGCTGACGCGGGTTCGCGAGGCGCTGGAAGCGCGTGCCAGCAAGGCGTCCGGGAAGTCCGGCGACACGCTCCTTGCGCCGTTCCAGGGCGAGGATCAGCTCACGCCGAGGGAGCGCGAGGTGCTGGAAAAGATCGCGCTGGGCGCCTCCAACAAGGAGGCGGGGCGTCAGCTTGGCATCAGCCCGAGGACGATCGAGGTGCATCGCGCACGCATCATGGAGAAGCTCGGGGCACGCAATACGGCTGATCTCGTTCGCATCGTCTATTCGGATTCCCGCCGGACTAATTGACAGGCATCAGCAATGCTACCGATAGCTTGACGGTATCGGCTTAGCTTATATTGAGATGCAATCGGATTTCACCTCGCTTCGGCGTTAGCTTTAGCGTTGCGCAAAATTTCCTCAAAGCGGACTGACCGTGGCCATCCATATCCTCGAAGACGATCCTGGCGTGAGCGATTCCCTGCAGACCTTCCTGCAGGGAATGGGGCATGACGCGTTCGTTTACCGCGACGCCGAAACCTTCTTCGGGCAGGAACCTCCGGCATCCAAGGATACGATCATCGTGGACCTGCTGCTTCCCGGCATCAGCGGCGCCAGGGTGATCCGCTGGCTGCTGACCTTGAAGGATCCGCCGACAGTCATCGCCATCAGCGGCCAGGCTCAAAGCGTCATCGACCGTCAACTCAGCGGTCTCGCGGGAATCGCCAAGATTCTTCGCAAGCCCCTGTCTTCCACGACGGTCGCGAATATCGTCTGACATTCCGTCGATTGTACGCTTTCGATCCTCTTCATTGGGGATATGCGCATTAATGCTTACGTCTGTTATCTCATGGATGTCCCTCTCAACTTGGAGTAACATTTCTCTATAGCCGCGAACGACCCCGCTCGGGCAACCCGGACTCCCGTCCGTGTCCCCAGGTTCCGGAGATCCCCCCATGTCTATCGATGCTCGCTCCCTGCATGACCGTCAGCACGACGACCGCGTTCCGCCCAAGCACGATGCGAAGTGGACGCTTGGCTTCTCGCGCGAAGGCGCCGTGGATGCGCCGCTCGACCGGGCGTCCCGCCACCTGGAGTTCGATCAGCGGACCACCGTGATCGACGAAGGGGATGAAGCCCGCTTCGTCTACCTGATCCTCGAAGGCGCTGTCATCATCTCCAAGCTGCTGCCGGACGGCAGGCGGCAGATCATCGAACTGCTCGGGTCCGGCGACGTCTTCGGCATCACCACAACCGACACGCACGATTGCTGCGTCGAGACGCTGCGGCCGACCCGCATCCTCTGCTACGACCGCAAGACCGTCGACGCCTCGCACAGCCTGCAGACGCTGATCACGGAACGCATGAAGGCGCAGATCTGCGCGCTGCACGACCATGCCGTCCTGCTTGGCCGCAAGTCGGCGATCGAGCGGGTTGCGACTTTTCTCATGCGCATCGTTCCCGCGCGCGGCGGCACGGGCTGCATCGGCAGTTCGCGCAAGGAAGATAACGCACATGTGCGCGTGCCGCTGACCCGCCAGGAGATCGCCGATTATCTCGGCCTGACGCTGGAAACCGTCAGCCGGGCATTCTCGCACCTCAAGCGTGACGGGTTGCTGGTCTATGGCCGGCATGACGAAGTCACCATCGTGAATGTCTGCAAGCTTTGCCAGCATACCGGCTCGCACTGAAGGCTGCGCTGCTGCTGGCGCTGGTTCCGGCGGCCGCCTGGCCGGCTTCAGCGCAGACGGCCCGGAATTCGCCGGCAATTGCCGCCTCCGGCCCGCCGTTGGTCGCACTGACGGAAGCCGAATGCGCGAGGCGCGGCGGCTGGGTGAATGAAGAGCACGGCGAAGGCTGCAACAGCGGCAAGTCCTGCGCGATTCGCGTCGCGGGCGCTCCCCTCAGGAAAGTCTGCATTTCATTTCAGGGGCCGCCGGTTCAGGGAACGCCGGGCCAGGCGGGATCGGGCCAAGGCGGACCGAGCCAAGCCGGACTTGGCCAAGCCGGACCGAGCCAAGGCGGACGGGGCCAAGCCAAGCTACCCTGACGCCTCGTGCCGGGCGGTCCCGACGCGCCAGCCCAACGCCGTGCCCTGATTACAGAGACCGCCGCGCTTCTGAGCCCTGCGCTTCGAATACTTGCCATGCGAGACTTTCGATTCGCAGAATTGTCTTTGGAAGACTGGTCTCTCGAAGACCTGCCTCTCGAAGACCTGCCTTCTGGGACTGGCCCGAACGCTAACTACTCCTCCGCGCGGCCAAATACCCATTTCGAGGGCGCAGCCGTGCTCCGCGTTCCCTGGGGATGTGGGCGTCGTCTCGCGCATGACAGGGAGTGAAAATCCGGGCCGTGCCCGAATACGGAAGCGCCCGACACAGCTCCCCCGAGACTGTGCCGGGCGCCCCGGCCCACGGCGGATGCCGCCATGGTAGCTGCGTGTGAAGGCTCTCGTGCAAGGCCGCGAGGCTTTTGCGAGAAGGCTGCTGCCAGTCCTGAGGGGCGGGGCAGTTTTGCTACCCGTAAACTTCAGGACATCGACGAGTAATCCTCCATCACTGTGTTTTCATGTTTGACGCCCCGCGCATGAGGCTGCATTGATCGAGGTCAATATCGGTTCGCCCGCAACGAATTCCGCGATTTTCTCCGCGCCCTAATTCCAGGTTCGCGCCCACCATGCCACTTCAATGGATGCCTGCGCTGCGCGCCGGAGCCGCGCAGATCCTTATGATCGCGATGGCTGGTGCAGGCGGGTTCGTTTTCGAGCGACTGCAAATTCCCGCGCCCTGGCTTTCAGGCGCGATGATCGCCACCGTGGTCCTCTGCGCGCTGAAGATCGCGCCCGTGATGCTGAATCCCATCCGGGACCTGGCGATGCTGCTCGCGGGCCTCTCGATGGGCGCATCCGTGACGCCGGATACGCTTGGCGCGGTGACGTCCTACCCCGTCAGCCTCGCCCTGCTCGCCTTGTGCATGCTCGCCCTCATGGCCGCGTCCACGGTCGCGCTCACCAGGATCTGCGGATGGGCGCCGCGCGACGCGTTCTTCGCGTCCGCGCCGGGCGCCCTGACGGCGGTGCTGATCATCGCCGCGGATGAGCGGGCGGACGTGGCGCGCATCGCCGTGGTGCAGATCATCCGGCTTTTCATCCTCGTGATGGTGCTGCCCAGCATCATCACCGCGCTCGAGCCGATCATCGTCGTAGCCGGCGGTTCCGCGCCGGCCCTGCTGACGCCGCTCGCATTCGCGATCCTGATGCTCGCTTCCCTGGCGGGCGGCGCGGCCCTGCAGCGGCTCCGCGTCACCGCGCCCACGCTGATGGGCGCGATGCTCGCGAGCGGGCTGCTCTCGGGGTCTGGAACGGTGGTGGGGCAGGTGCCGCCCGCCGTCTCGGCGTTCGGCTTCGTCATGATCGGATGCTTCATCGGCCAGCGTTTCCGCAACATCGATTGGGCGATGATGGCCCGCTGCCTGCCTGATTCGATCGTGTCCCTGACGGTCGGGCTCAGCGTCGCGGGCGGTTTTGCCGAACTCGTGGCGCTCGTCTCGGGGATCCCGTTCGGCAGCGCCATCGTCGCCTTTGCGCCGGGAGGCATCGAGGCCATGACGGTGCTGGCGCTCTCGCTGGGGCTGGACCCTGTCTATGTCGGGGTGCACCACCTCGCGCGCTTCCTGCTCGTCGGCGTGTGGGTGCCCCTGGGCCTGCGCGTGCTGCCCAACGTGCTGCACACCAGGGGGCGCAAGCGGGAGGCGGTCTAACCCGCGCTGCTGCAACGCAAGACGGGGTAAGTGGGTTGTTCCTGCAATCGGCCGGCCGCGCCGCCGGATGCGGCCGTGTGGACAGCCTGTGTCCAGCGGCCTTGCAGGGAGAATGAGATGCGGGTTTTCCAGACGCGGGTGTTCCAGATGCGGGCTTTCCAGATGCGGGCTTTGATGGTGCCCGGGGCGCTGGCTCTCCTGATGACGGCCTGTGCATCGCCCCCGGTCCGCGATCCCGCGGTTCTCGCCCTTGATGGCAATTTCGCCGGTCCTGTCGTGGCGGACCGCTTCGTGCCTGGTTCCGTCGCCTATGAAAGAATGTGCGAGAGCCGGGCCTATCGCTGGAATCGCGGCTGGTACCGCGTCTACGGCCCATGCGAACGGGCCGGCGCCTTACCTTTATCGCCAGGCCACGATCGTCAGGAAAGGCTAGAGCATTTTCGAGCGAAGTGGATACCGGTTCGCGTGAAGAAAATGCGTCAAATCAGAAACATAGAGCATCCGTTTTGATGCAGTCAGATCGGATGCTCTATGGCGTCTTGCCGAGTTGCGCCGCGGCATCGCGCGCGCCCAGGGCTTCGATGCTGGCATAGGCTTGCGTGAGGGCCGCGACGAAACGCTCGTCCCGGGGCAGGTCCGTGCCGAAGATGGCGTGGAAGCCGAGAGCCGTGCGCACGCGGCGCTCCGGATCTTCCCCCGCCGCATCGAGGGCGATGCGCAGATCGGCCCCGAGCGGGTCCTTCACCTCGATCGGCAGGCCCTTCTCGTCGACGCCGCCGACATAGCGGATCCACGCCGCCACGGCGAGCGCCAGGCAGGGGAAGGGGAGATCTCGTGCGAGCCGGTCCGAAATCGTGGGCAGGAGGCGCAGCGGCAGCTTCTGCGAGCCGTCCATCGCGATCTGCCACGTGCGGTGCCTGATCGACGGGTTGGAGAACCGGGCCAGCAGCGCGTCGGCATAGGCCTGGAGGTCCGTGCCGGGCGGCGGCGGCACCATCGGGATTACCTCGTCCCGCCAGAACCGCGTGATGTAGCCGCGCAGGGCGGGGTCCGACACGGCGTCGACGATGGTCTCGCGTCCCGAGAGATAGCCTAGGTAGGCGAGGGCCGAGTGCGCGCCGTTGAGCATGCGGAGCTTCATCAGCTCGAAGGGCGCGACATCCTCCACCAGCTCCGCGCCGGCCTGCTCCCAGCGCGGGCGCTGTCCGTCGACAAAGCGGTCCTCGATGACCCACTGGCGGAACGTCTCGTGCACGACGGGGGCCTCGTCGACGAGACCGGTCAGCCGCGCCGCATCGACGATATCGGCAGGCGTCGTCGCGGGAACGATCCTGTCCACCATGGTGGAGGGGAATGCGCCGTGCACCTCGACCCAGGCGGCAAGGCCGCAATCGCGCGACTGCGCGAAGCTGACGACCAGGCCGCGCACGAACTCGCCATTGTGGGAGATGTTGTCGCAGCTTAGCACCGTGAAGGGCGGCACGCCCGCCTCGCGGCGGCGGTCCAGCGCCTCGACGATGAAGCCGATGGCCGTGCGGGGCTCGCCGGGGTTCTCGATGTCGTGGACGAGGTCGGGATGGCCTTCCGCCAGCCGCCCGGTGGCCGGGTCGTGGCAATAGCCTTTCTCGGTCACGGTCAGGCTGACGATGCGGGTGGCCGGGTCGCTCATGACCTGGAGGACCGCGCCGGGATCGTCCCTGGCGACGAGCACGTCGAGGACGCAGCCGACGATGCGGGCCCGTTCCAGGTTCCTGTCCCGCTCGAGCGCGGTGTAGAGGCAGTCCTGCGGGGCGAGCCGGTTGTGCTGGTCGGGCCGGACGAGGCTGACGCCGACGATGCCCCAGTCCAGCGCGCTGCCGGGCTCGGCGAGGACGTCTTCCGTGTAGAGCGCGCCATGGGCGCGGAAGAACGCGCCTAGGCCCAGATGGACGATCCCCGGCTTCAGGCGCGAGCGCACATAGCCCGGACCGGCCGAGCCGGGCGCGGCGTCCTTCAGGGTCGCCTCCGAGAGGCGGGGTGTCTGCGTCATCGATATTGCTCGGGGGTATCGCGCCGCTGCGCTGGAAGGAGTGGTCCTTCTGCGGCAGTGGCCGTTCTTCAGGGACGTCCTGCCCCAGTGCAGAGATCGTTTCAACCGCATTCTGGTTTTCGCGCAAAACTTGCATGGCTGCCAGCGAATTCTCGAAGAGCCGCCGGCGCGCGCCGGACAAGCCCGGAACGAGGCCTCAAGCTTGAGCGCGATGGCGATACGCGCTAGCGTTTGCGCCTGCCTGGAGCACAATCGTGAAGCCCGCCGCCTTCATCCTCGCTGTTGTCGTCCTGTGTTGCGGGCTTGCGGGCGGCTCGGCCGCGCAGGACGCTGACTCAACTCCATCCCGGATGACCCTCGTCGTCGGATCGAGCCGCGGCAGCCTCGTCGACGGCGCCGCCCAGCTTCTCGGCGCGCAACTCGCCAGCGCGGGATACGACGTCGAATTCCATAACATGCCGGGCGACTTCGGCCGGGACGCCTCGCGATACGTGGTCCAGTCCCTGTCGCGCCCCGACGTTATGCTCGTGACCGAAAACCTGACCCTCGCCATCCAGGACGCCAGGGGAATTCCGCTCATCAACGGCCTCCTGCCCGTTGCGAAGCTTTCGAACGGACTGTCGACGGTGCTCTTCGTGCCGGGAACTTCGCCGATGCAGAACTGGCAGGCTTTCGTCGCCGCCGCCCGCCAGAAGCGCCTGCGCGCGGCCAGCAACGGCAGGACGTCCGAACTCAGCATACCCCTGACGCTGATCGAAAAGCGCTGGGGCGTTCGTTTCGACGATGTCGGGGTCTCCGATACCAGCCAGCTCATCGGCGCCGTGGTGTCCGGCGCGGCCGATTTCGCCATGGTCACGCTGGACGAATGGGCCGCCTACAACAGCAGTGCGGCGGCGGCGGCCCCGCAGGGAAGGGTCGCGAGCGTTCAGGCTGCGGGCGGCGTGCCGCCGGTCGCGCAGGCGCTGCGGCCGCTGATGACGTTCGCCGCGGAACGCTCCGCCCTCACGCCCGATGTCCCGACCCTGGCCGAAACGGCCAGGGACCGGCGCATGGCTTTCACGATCAGCTTCGGGGCCTATTCCCCGCTGGGCATTCCGGCGAGCGCCCTGGCGAACCTTCGCGCTGCGGCGCTGGCGGCCAACGACAACGCCGAAGTCCTGAAAAAGGCGGAGGCGCGGCGATTTCCCCTCGTGGTGAGCGGCCCCGACGTGCTGCGCGAAACGCTCGCGCGCGACAAGCGGACCGCCGAAGCCATCGTCAGCGCCCGGGGTTCGGCGCGCTGAGCCGGCGTGGCTCAGCCGACGCCCGGGTTGGACGACGGATCGATCCGCGTATAGAGCCCGATCAGTTCGGCTTCCTCCAGCACATGACGGCGCGCGCTGTCCCATATGCGGGGGGCGGGCGCACCGGCCTCCACATCGAGCTGCTCGACTGATAGCGCGGCGAGCCGGAAATAGAACGGGTGATAGGTTTCCTCGGGCGGGGGAGCCGGCCCGTCATATCCTACCCGGCCGAAATCGTTGCGCCCATGCCTGAGCAAGCCGCCTGCCGCGCCGTTCGATCCGGCCCCTTCGGGCAGGTGCGAAACCGTGATGTCGTAGGCCAGCCAGTAGCGGACGGGCGGCGCGGGGATCGGATCCTCCAGCATCAGGATGAAGCTGCGCGTGCGCTCTGGCGCGCCGTCCCACACCAGCGGCGGCGAAATATTCTCGCCGTCCCGCGTGAACCGCGCCGGGATCGCCTGTCCGGAGGCGAAAACCGGCGATGTAATGAAAAATCCCACGTTCTGTCTCCAGCGTTGCAGGGTCTCGCTGGGGCGAACGTCGGCGAAACAAGCAGGTTCCGGGCACGCCGCAATCCGTCGCAGGCGGTAGCCGGCCTCCTCCGGACGGCGCGCGGATTTACGCGGATTGGCGTGTGGGCGCACGAAAGCCAGTCCGTTCCAACGTTTCTAATGCCGTTGCAAGTATTTCAAAGCGGATCGCAAAGTCTGCTATGGTAATACGCTCGTGGGGAAGGTTGCTTGCAATCAACCTTAAGCTGAAGCGTTGATCTGAAATCCGCAACAGAGCTTCAAGGGGAGGTTTACATGCCCAGTGAATTCCATCGCGAACGCCGTGCATCCTTCGAAAACGTGGACCCCGTGAGCGAGGCGTCCGCCTCCTGCGGAGCGTCCGGGGCCGATGAGACCCCGAGCCCCCGCACGCTGTCGCGTCGTGCCGCGCTCGGCGCGCTGGGCGCAGGCGCGGTGCTGCTGAAGTCAGGCATGGCCTCGGCGCAGGCTCCTTCCCGGCTGGGGCCGCCGAGCACCGTCACCACGCCGCCGAGGGATTTTGCGCCGGGCGCTCCGCCCACCACCTATTTCACCGACCCTGACATCATCACCGTCGACCCCGCATTCGACGGACTGGTGCAGCCCAACAGCGCCATCGCCCGCTTGTGGACGGGCGCGCTGTGGTCCGAGGGTCCGGCATGGAACGCGCAGGGTCGCTACCTCCTCTGGAGCGACATTCCCAACAATCGCCAGCTTCGCTGGCTCGAGGATAATGGCCGGGTGAGCGTGTTCCGCATGCCCTCCAACAACAGCAACGGCAACAGCTTCGACTTCCAGGGTCGGCAGCTCTCCTGCGAGCACCTGACGCGCCGCGTCGTGCGCTACGAGAACGATGGCTCGGTGACGGTTCTCGCCGACAACTACAACGGCAAGAAGCTGAACTCGCCCAATGACGTCGTGGCCCACCCCGACGGCAGCTACTGGTTCACCGATCCGCCCTATGGCGGGCAGCTCTACGAGGGTGCGCCGGATGCCGCAGGTGGTCCCAGCAATGCCGCGGGGCGTCTGAAATCCCGCCTCGGCCAGGCGCAGGGGATGGGCGAAAGCCGCCGCGAACTGCCGACCAACTGCTACCGCATAGACCCCAGCGGCCGCATCGACCTCGTCGTCACCGAGGAGCAGGTGCCGGACCCTAACGGCCTGTGCTTCTCGCCCGACTACAAGCGCCTCTATGTCGCGAGCACCGGCAAGGGCCCCGGCGACAAGGGGCCGGGCGGCAAGGGCGACGTCACGGTCTTCGACGTCGGCGCCGACAACAAGCTCTCGAACGGCAAGCTGTTCAGCGACTTCATGATCGATGGCGTGAAGTGCGGCCCCGACGGCCTGCGGGCCGATGTCGACGGCAATATCTGGATATCCAGCAATGCGGGACGAGCCGTCGGCTATAACGGCGTCACCGTCTGGTCGCCGGAAGGCAAGCTGCTCGGGCGCATCCGCCTGCCGGAGGTTTGCGGAAACGTCTGCTTCGGCGGCCCCAAGCGCAATAGGCTGTTCATGGCGGCGAGCCAGTCGCTGTACGCGGTCTACGTGAACACGCAGGGCGCCGGGCCGGGCTAAGCGGCGGAAGCCCGCACGCCGGAGCGCGTTTCAGCCCGGCCGGTCGGGGCCCAAGATCGAGCGGGCCTGCCGCGATGTCGCGACGGCCCGCCCGGATGTGTTGCACAACCTAGGCGCGAGCTTCCCGGCGTGGCAACGGACAGCGCGCGGCCATTTGTCCTCGACATTCGCGAGGGTATGGCCGCCGGCCTCGCTCGCCCGTCCGCCGCGAGCGAGTTGCGCGGACCTGACGGCCGCGCCGCATTCCAGGGCGCAGGCTTGGAAAGGCCGGCATCGGCTTGCGCCTTTCGGGAGCCTGGATCGATACCGGACATCGCGGTTGCCGGCTTGGAATGACCAGCCCCCGCCGGTCAGGCCGCACCGGATTTTCTGACTGACCGTGCGCGGTTTGCAGAATTCGCGGCTAAGTAAAGCCGCCCAAACAGATTCAGGCACTTTAACCCTAATCCCACATCGCCCGGCCTTCGAGGAGCGTCCTATTCATTTTCTGGTGACGTCCGTGGTGGGGTGCGTTATTGATGAGTTAACGATTTATTAGCTCTCGAATTCTTTCCGGTTATTGAAATTTCAGCAGACCAACTTCTGGTTGCATAATTTATTGAGTGCTTGCCATGAAAAATGCTTGCGACAACGACTCGACACGCGGCTCCCCCAATGCGGGAGGATTGGCCCGCACCAAGGGCGCCAAGGCGCTCCAATCGCGTCTCAGGTGGATCGGCAAGAGCGGCGGCTCCATGCTGGCGCTCGCAACCATGCTGGCCCTTCGTATCGCCGACGAAGTGCGCGCCCAGCAAGCTCCGGCGACGGACGGGCCCCCTGACGCCAACGCACCGCTGACTTTGGCCGCCGGCAGCCAGAATGTGAGACCGGGCGGGGACGTCACAACTCCGCCGAATGGACCGGATGCCGGGGTGACGGCGGCCGAGGCCGTCAAGGAACCCGAAGGCACCGGCTCGACGGAAAGGGTGGAAGGAAACAGAGCCGGGTCGCGCATCGGCAGCAGCGGCGCTCCCAACGAGCCGCAGGCCGGCTTCAATTTCTTCGACCCCGCGCCTCGTATCGTCCCGGAATCCTTCTTCTCGGCCATCCCGCCCGTTTACCCGGAACAAGGCGTAACCGACAATCTCGATGACGGGCAGTCCGGCGGCGAAGCCCAGGCTTTGCCCGAACCGCCCGTCGAGATTGAAGAGCCCGCCAATACTGCGCCGGTGATCGCGTCCCTCCCCACGTCTGAGGTCCTGACCGAAACCGACGACGCGCTGACGGCGACGGGTCAGCTCACGTTCAGCGATGCCGACGCTGGCGATGAACCCAAGGCTTCGCTTGGCGATCAAACCGTGACAACGACGGGCGCGACGCTGACGGACGACCAGATCGCCGCCATCAAGGCCGGTCTCGTCGTAGCCTCGGACGGCACCTGGACCTTCAACCTGGCCTCGCCGGACTACCTTCCGGCCGGCGCGAAAATCGTGCTGGTGTCGACGGTGACGGTGTCCGACGGCAAGGGCGGCACGGTCTCGCAGGATGTCACGATCACCATCGATGGCACGAACGATAAGCCGGTGATCGCGTCCCTCCCGACGTCTGAGGTCCTGACCGAAACCGACGACGCGCTGACGGCGTCCGGCAGGCTCACGTTCAGCGATGCCGACGCTGGCGACCAGCCCGCAGCCTCGCTCGGGGCCCAAACCGTGACAACGACGGGCGCGACGCTGACGGACGACCAGATCGCTGCCATCAAGGCCGGCCTCGTCGTGGCCTCAGACGGCACCTGGGCCTTCAACCTGGCCTCGCCGGACTACCTTCCGGCCGACGCGAAAATCGTGCTGGTGTCGACGGTGACGGTGTCCGACGGCAAGGGCGGCACGGTCTCCCAGGACGTCACGATCACCATCGACGGGACGAACGACGCGCCGGTGATCGCCTCGTCCGCCGCCTCCGCGGTGCTGACCGAATCCGATGCCGTGCTGACCACGGCTGGCAAGCTCGCCTTCGGCGATGTCGACGCCGGCGACCAGCCCGCAGCCTCGCTCGGGGCCCAGACCGTGACGGCGACGGGTGCGACACTCACTGACGCGCAGATCGCTGCCATCAAGGCCGGCCTTGTCGTGTCCGCAGACGGCACCTGGGCCTTCAACCTGGCCTCGCCGGACTACCTTCCAAAAGACGCGAAGATCGTGCTCGTATCGACGGTGACGGTGTCCGACGGCAAGGGCGGCGAGGTCTCGCAGGATGTCACGATCACCATCGATGGCACGAACGATAAGCCGGTGATCGCCTCGTCCGCCGCCTCCGCGGTGCTGATCGAATCCGATGCCGTGCTGACCACGGCTGGCAAGCTCGCCTTCGGCGATGTCGACGCCGGCGACCAGCCCGCAGCCTCGCTCGGGGCCCAGACCGTGACGGCGACGGGTGCGACACTCACTGACGCGCAGATCGCTGCCATCAAGGCCGGCCTTGTCGTGTCCGAAAACGGCACCTGGACCTTCAACCTGGCCTCGCCGGACTACCTTCCCGCCGGCGCGAAAATCGTGCTGTGTCCAGGTGACGGTGTCCGACGGCAAGGGCGGCGAGGTCTCCCAGGACGTCACGATCACCATCGATGGCACGAACGATAAGCCGGTGATCGCGTCCCTCCCCGACGTCTGAGGTCCTGACCGAAACCGACGACGCGCTGACGGCGACGGGTCAGCTCACGTTCAGCGATGCCGACGCTGGCGATGAACCCAAGGCTTCGCTTGGCGATCAAACCGTGACAGCGACGGGCGCGACGCTGACGGACGACCAGATCGCCGCCATCAAGGCCGGTCTCGTCGTAGCCTCAGACGGCACCTGGACCTTCAACCTGGCCTCGCCGGACTACCTTCCCGCCGACGCGAAAATCGTGCTCGTATCGACGGTGACGGTGTCCGACGGCAAGGGCGGCACGGTCTCCCAGGATGTCACGATCACCATCGATGGCACGAACGATAAGCCGGTGATCGCCTCGTCCGCCGCCTCCGCGGTCCTGACCGAAACCGACGACGCGCTGACGGCGACGGGTCAGCTCACGTTCAGCGATGCCGACGCTGGCGATGAACCCAAGGCTTCGCTTGGCGATCAAACCGTGACAGCGACGGGCGCGACGCTGACGGACGACCAGATCGCCGCCATCAAGGCCGGTCTCGTCGTAGCCTCGGACGGCACCTGGACCTTCAACCTGGCCTCGCCGGACTACCTTCCCGCCGGCGCGAAAATCGTGCTGGTGTCCAGCGTGACGGTGTCCGACGGCAAGGGCGGCGAGGTCTCGCAGGATGTCACGATCACCATCGACGGCACGAACGATAAGCCGGTGATCGCCTCGTCCGCCGCCTCCGCGGTGCTGACCGAATCCGATGCCGGGCTGACCACGGCTGGCAAGCTCGCCTTCGGCGATGTCGACGCCGGCGACCAGCCCGCAGCCTCGCTCGGGGCCCAGACCGTGACGGCGACGGGTGCGACACTCACTGACGCGCAGATCGCCGCCATCAAGGCCGGTCTCGTCGTAGCCTCGGACGGCACCTGGACCTTCAACCTGGCCTCGCCGGACTACCTTCCGGCCGGCGCGAAAATCGTGCTGGTGTCCAGCGTGACGGTGTCCGACGGCAAGGGCGGCGAGGTCTCGCAGGATGTCACGATCACCATCAATGGTACTGCGGACAAAACCACGATCACGGGCCCGGGTGCTGGCGCGGTGACGGAGGCGGGCGGCGTCGAGAATTCAACGTATCCGAACTCTTCCGCGACCGGCGCGCTGACGGCGTCGGGCGACCAGGGCGCGGCCTTCGTGCCTGTCACCGGCCCGACCGTCAGCGAGAAGGGTTACGGCGTCTACTTCATCACGGCCGGCGGAGAATGGGAATACAGGGTCAATAACTTTAACCGGACCGTGGAACGGCTGAACGTGGGCGAGACACTGACCGACAGCTTCACCGTGCGCACCACGGACGGCGTGATGAAAACGATCACCATCACCATCAATGGGACGAACGACGCCGCGTTCATCAACGGGATCGACAGCGACGACGTGACCGAAAAAGGCAGCGACCCGGACCAGGGCGCCCGCGATGGGCTTGCACGGGGGCAACTGACCGCCGCCGATGTCGACAATACGCCCAACATGTTCGTTTGGCAGACCGGTACGAAATCTGACTACGGCACGTTCAACCTGCACACGGATGGTAGCTGGACCTATGTCCTGAACGATACTGCCGACGCAGTTCAGCGCCTCAAGGGCGGCGAAAAGGTCGACGACCGGTTCAGCGTAAGATCCATCGACGGCACGGAAGATTGGGTGACGATTACCATCCACGGCTCGAACGACGCAGCGGTCCTGAGCCTTGGGTCAGCTCCGGCCGGCCCCGTGTACACCGAGGGCGGAAATCCGGTCTTCGTCGCAAGCGGCCTCACCATCGCGGATGTCGACTCGCCCATGATGAGCGGCGCGAAGATCTCGATCGCCAACGGCAAATCCGCCTGGGATGTGCTGAGCTTCACTGACCAGAATGGGATTACCGGGTCGTACAACGCTTCGACCTGCACGCTCACCCTGTCCGGCGTCGCAACCCGCGAACAGTATGAGAATGCGTTGCACTCGGTGACATATTCGAGCACCGGCGCGGTGCTCAGCGACCGGATCCTGAAGCTCTCCGTCACGGACGATCACGGGCTCGCAAGCGCGCAGGCCACGACGATCATCGACGTTATAGGCGGCGTCACGATCATAAACGGCAACGGCGCCGCGTCGGGCTATTCGGACTCGATTTCGGGCAGATATTGGGTAAGCGACACCCTGAGCGGCCTTAACGGCAACGACACGATCGACGGCCAGGGTGGAAGTGACTCGCTGAGCGGCGGAGCAGGACACGACAAGCTCAACGGCGGAGCCGGCAACGACACGCTCCTTGGCGGCAGCGGAAACGATATGCTGGAGGGCGGTTCGGGAAGCGACCGTTTCGTTTTCGCCGCCGGGTTCGGCAACGACACGATCACGGACTTCACGAGAGGCACCGACAAGATCCAGTTCTCGCCCTCGATCTTCGCGAACTTCGATGCGCTGAATGACCACGCCGAGGATTCTGCCAACGGCGTCGTGATCGCAGCCGATGGCGGATCGGACTCAGTCACGCTCCACGGCGTCACGAAGGCGAGCCTCGTCGCGGGAGATTTCATCTTCGGCTGACCCGGAGATTGGCGGCGGCAAAAGCCTGTTCGGCGTCCACACATTGCGCCCGCCTCGGCCCGTCATGTGACCGAGGGAATTTCGCGCGGCGCGACCCTAGCATCGCCAAGAGGCGCGACCCTGGGATCGCCGAGCAGCGCGACCCTGGGACTGCTGCACTGAAGCACGGCGGGACCCGTCCGATCGTCACGGCGACAATTGGCGGCGTTGGGAGCAGGGCTCGATTGTCTGATCCGCATGCGACGGATCGCGCCTGTACCGCTCGGCGAGTGAAATCCAGGTCCGCCTCCCGGCGAAAAAGGCCGGACACCTGGGCTATCCAGCCGGCCTGCTGCGCGGCTCGCGGGCACGGTCAAAAAAATACGGCGCAGGCGTGAGGCCTGCGCCGTGATTGGTGATGTCAGGCCGCGGCCCGGGACGCTGTCGGAACGGTCGAGATCGTCTTCAGGATCTGCGACGCGATCTGGTAGGGGTCCCCCTGGGAGTTCGGACGGCGGTCCTCCAGATAGCCCTTGTAGCCGTTGTTGACGAAGCTGTGGGGCACGCGGATCGAAGCGCCGCGGTCAGCGACGCCGTAGCTGAATGTGTGGATCGACGCGGTCTCGTGCTTGCCGGTCAGGCGCATGTGGTTGTCGGGACCGTAGACCGCGATGTGGTCGTCGCGGGCTGTCGTCGAAGGCCGCCATCAGCTGCTTCGAAATAGTCCTTGCCGCCGACCTCGCGCATGTAGGCGGTCGAGAAGTTGGCAGTGCATGCCCGAGCCGTTCCAGTCGGTGTCGCCGAGCGGCTTGCAGTGATACTCGATGTCGATGCCGTACTTCTCGGTCAGGCGCTCGCATGAAGTAGCGGGCCAGCCACATCTCGTCGGCGGCGCGCTTGGAGCCCTTGCCGAAGATCTGGAATTCCCACTGGCCCTTCGCCACCTCGGCGTTGATGCCCTCGTGGTTGATGCCGGCGGCGAGGCAGATGTCGAGATGCTCCTCGACGATCTTGCGCGCGACGTCGCCGACGTTCTTGTAGCCGACGCCCGTGTAGTAGGGGCCCTGCGGCGCGGGATAGCCGGCGTCGGGGAAGCCGAGCGGACGGCCGTTCTTGTAGAAGAAGTATTCCTGCTCGAAGCCGAACCACGCGCCCTCGTCGTCGAGGATGGTGGCGCGCTTGTTGGAGGGATGCGGCGTCTTGCCGTCCGGCATCATCACTTCGCACAGCACCACCGCGCCGTTGGTGCGCGTCGCGTCGGGAACGATGCGGACGGGCTTCAGCACGCAGTCGGAGCTGCGGCCCTCGGCCTGCATGCGTCGAGCTGCCGTCGAAGCCCCAGAGCGGAAGCTGCTCCAGCGTCGGGAAGCTGTCGATATTCCTTGATCTGCGTCTTGCCGCGCAGATTCGGCACCGGCGTGTAGCCGTCCAGCCAGATATACTCGAGCTTGTACTTCGTCATTGCTCTGTCTCTCACTCGTTCATGAGGCGAAGGTTGCAGACCCTCGAAAGCTTCACCGCAGGAAGAACTGCCGGGCGATCAACGCCACCCACTCGGAAAGCATGGAGCGTGCCATTCCAGGCCAGCTTGTCTGTTCGACCCGGATGCGGGCCGACGAAATGCGCGGTCCGGCAAATTCAGCCCAGCGCCAGCGCGCACTTGCAGGAACCTGCTGCCTTGTTATTGGGCGGGCGACAATCGGAATGCCACACGATGCAAAAACTGCCTAAAATTTAGCATTCCGCGAGACTAAAAAATGATGCAATTAAGCGGAACATTAGGCAGGTGATCGCGTTACCGTTATTCGTCGCCGGTTCGCACTGATTTGCCGTCGGCGACGACAGGGAGAGGCAATGTCAATGACGCATGAGCCTGCTCGCGAAACGGCCAGGATCTACCAGTTCCCGGTTCGTGTCCGCCAGGGTTCCACGCCGCTGACATGAATGCCGATACGCGGCAGCGGCGCCGGCCCGCACGGACGCGGCTTCGCGCGCAGATCGCCTATGCGGCCTGCGGCAGCGGCTGGTATCACGACGCCGCCATTCAGGAGACGGAGCCGGCACCGCAAGCCCTGAGCATCCAACGCCGCTGAGTTCGCCGGCCCGGACTCAGCCGAAGATCGACCAGCCCATCCGCCGGGAGAGCGCTTCCAGCGCGATGCGCCCGAGATGCGAGTTGCCGGCGGCATCGAGCCCGGGCGACCAGACGGCGATGGACGCCTTGCCCGGCGCGATGGCCAGGATGCCCCCGCCGACGCCGCTCTTGCCCGGCAGGCCGACGCGGTAGGCGAACTCGCCCGAGCCGTCATAGTGCCCGCAGGTCAGCATGAGCGCGTTGATGCGGCGCGCCCGTTCGCGGGTTGACCACGGCGCAGCCCGGTCGACGGGGTTGCTTGCCCGAGATGGGCGAGGAAGCGCCCGGCCATCGCGAGCTGCCGGCAGGACATGGCGATCGCGCAATGGTGGAAATAGACGCCCGAGCGTGAACTCGACCGGGTTCTCCAGCACCCCGAACGACTTCATGTAGTTGGCCAGCGCGACGTTGCGAAAGCCGGTGCGCTGCTCGGAGGCCGCCACCGCCTTGTCGATCGTGATCGGTCGGGTCGTCGGCCAGGAACTGCATGAACCGCAGGATCTCGCCCAGCGCCTCCTGCGGCTTGTGGCCCGGAGAGGATCACGTCGGTGACGGCGATCGCGCCCGCATTGATGAAGGGATTGCGCGGAATGCCCTTCTCGTACTCGAGCTGCACGATGGAGTTGAACGGCGCTGCCCGACGGCTCGCGGCCGACGCGCCGCCACAGCCGGTCGCCCGACCATGCCGAGCGCCAGGGTGAGGCGTGAACACCTTCGAGATGCTCTGGATCGAGAACGGCGTCTCCGCATCGCCCCCTACCGCGACCTCGCCGTCCGCGTCGACCACGCAGAGCCCGAACTGCGCGGGATCGACCCGCGCGAGCTCCGGGATATAGCTCGCAACCTCCCCGCGGTCGGTCCTCTGGCGCATCTCGCCGACAATTTCGCTGACGACGGTCTGGAGATCCGGCATGCCCTGCTCGCGTGAGTTCTGCTTCTGACTGGTCGGGGAGGCGTTTTAGCCCTCTCCGGGATGTTTGGAAGCAGCTTTCGGACCGTTGGGCGGGTAGGGCGTCGGGGTCGACGGCGCGGGCCGTTGGCCGTCGACCAGCGTCGACGCTGACGCTGTAGGATGCGCGGCGAGGCGACTCACCGGAAAGTCGCGGCTGGTGAATATCCGCGCGTTGATCCTCGTGAAGCATAGCCGGACCTGCGAGGTCGCGACGAAAACATTCTACCGAGCAGCGGCCGGCCCGATCCTGCAACCGTGCGCTTTTGACAAAAACCTGGTTCCTGTACGAGAGATGATAAAGAGAGTAAGTTGATGGGCTCCACGAGGTGATGATGCTCGCTTACGTTGAGGTGGCATTTTTTTGCATCCTAATCCTCGGGAGTTAGACCGACCACGTCGCCAGAGCCCGCAGTCAGACTGACCCCCACGCTTCTTGGGCGCGGAACATACAAGGCCTTTAACGTTGCGGCAGGTCCACGTGCAAGGTCTAGGTGACCGAGCGTAATCGTCGTCTTAGTCATAGACGCGGAGCTGGCAATCCCCCGGCCAATGCCGGGCGATTGGTTCATCTGGCGAAGCGGGCGCACACCCCGTCACGGATTCTCGTCTGCGGCGGGGATGCATTCCTGCTGCCCTGACGCGCATTAATGCGAGAGCCGCCCTGTCGTCGGCCCTGCGCCGGTTAACCCAGTACGCCTGGATCAACAGAGCCGAGGTTCATTCCGTCCGAGATTTGCGTTTACCAGTGGAGGCTCCCTATGGTTGCCGTTTCACGAAACGCCTTGGCAGTCGGTGCCCTGATTGCGATCACGGGCCTCAGTCTGGTCGCGAGCCGCGCTCAGCAACCGCAGCAACACCCGCACCATGACATCTATTCCAACGTCTTCGAGAATGGCCATTACCGCAACGAAGGGGCGATAGGTGCTCCTTGTTGCGGTGACGATCCGATCAATGGCGACTGCGAGCCGGTTGGCTCAGCCTTCACCATTCTTTCCGATGGCGACGTGCTTTTCACCAGCCGACGCTACCACGCGAAAGTCCTTGTCGCGCGGGACAAGGTCCTTTGGCTGACACTCAGGGGTGGAGAGTTCTCGGAAGCCCATTGGTGCGGCAGGCTGCGGGAGAACCTGGTGCAGTCGAACGGATACTCCCCACCAACGACACTGAATCCCGATCCGGAGTTCTGGACGTATTGCGCAATGATCTCGCCGCGCAATTCGTGAGGATGCGTGGCATGGCCGATGACGCCTCACACTTTCCGGCAGCCCGATAGAGTTCTCAGGCCGGCGGCGCAGAACTGGAAGCGAGTGCGGGTGTTTTTGTCCGCTTTGAGATTGACGGGGTGGTCGGAACGGCGGGCCTCGATAGCAAAAGCGTTACCTTGCCCGCCACTTCGTCCAGCGTGGCCGTCAATCTCGTGACGTGAGAGGTCGTCGAGACCATCTCCGGCCCGTAGCGCGTGATGAGATATTCCCGGCTTTGGCTTAGTGTCTTGAGGTGTGCTGCCGTGCGTAAACGAAGGCGCAGCCCGGCCGCTACGGCGAGTTCGGTTCGCTCCACCAGATCATGCTTAAAGCCCCGAATTCGAACCGGACCGTTTCCTCGGCGCAGGAGAAGCGCATTGAGGTAGAGTTCAATCGCCTGAATTGCCGATAAGCGGAATGGTGCAAGGGTCAAAGGCTTACCGGGACGGCCAAGTTGCCGAAGAACATTTGCCGCTTTTCGGTATTGATCGGCAAGATCAAGCATCTGTTCCGCAGTCGCAAGTTCACCCGGATAGACTTGCGCCTTGTTGGTCATGCCCTGAAACGTAAGGCGTGACTGCGAAAACTACGTTAATCGAGGGCCGAAAATGCCGCAGTATACTGCAACAGAACGGTTCCACTGTGTAAGTGGATGATGATGCTGGTGCTGCGAGAGAGGATTGAACTCTCGACCTCTCCCTT
>CAWGGK010000007.1:690000-1479085 GCA_963822165.1 uncultured Alphaproteobacteria bacterium | reverse complement strand
CACGCGCGACCACAGTGTCGTGCAGGAGATGGTCGAAGCGGGCCTCCTGACGCCTCAGGAAGCGCAGGCGCATCCCCAGGCGAATGTCATTACGCGTGCGGTCGGCGCGCTTGGCCCATTGGAACTCGACAAGGTGTCGGCGAGGCTTGCAGGCGGCGACACGATCCTGCTGTGCTCGGACGGGCTGTTCAACGCGATTTCAGAACACGAGATCCAGACGCGTCTCGCCGCAGGAAACGGCCCTGATGACCTGATCGAGGCCGCGCTGGCAGCCGGCGCACGCGACAACGTCACGGCGCTGGTCGTGACGGTCGATCCTGCGTTGACGGACTCCTACCGGCTTTCCATAAGCACGCCAGTGAAAGTGCATCGCGTCGATCGCACCCGCCCCGTGACGATCAGCGCCCGAGGCGAACGCCGCCGAGCAGCAGGCCGACGCCGACGCCGCCCAGGAATTGTCCTACGCCGGCCCCGTCGCCTTCGGCCGGCTGCCCCGCATCGGCAGGCTTCGTGCGGGCCTGGCGCGGTTCGGCGGGCGGCTTGGCAAGGGTGCGCTGCTTCTGCGCATCACGGATGCCGGCCGCCTCCTGCGAGGGCGCAGTCGGGCGCGGTGCCGACCGGGTCATCGGCTGCGCGGAGAGGAAGCGCTGGTATGCCGGCTCGCTCTGTTCGATCAGAGCCGCGTGCTGGACCTTTCCGAGCCACGTGGTCGGCGGGAGATCACGGGACTTCTGCCAGTCTGCGATGGCCTTGCGCGTGCGTTCGTCGAACGTGCCGCTGACCTTGACCTTGTCGTAACCCATCACGAATAGGCGGCGCTGCACGTCCTTGCGGCCGTTGGCGTCGAGCGCCAGCGCCTTCTCGGTCTGCTGCGTCCCGATGTCCGCCTGAAGGTCCGTGAGCGTGATCGTCGGCTTGCCCATCAGAACGCGCTGGCTGCCGTCGTCCTTCGCAGCAGGATCGAGCTTCGCGACCTGCGTAGCCGGCTTCGTGGCGTCGGCCTTCGAGCGGGCGATCCTGTCGCGAGCCGTCTGCGCATAGACGCCGCTGGGTCAGGAGTTGACATAGGCCTGGTAGTCTTCCGGCAGGTTCGACTTCTCAGCCGAATCCCACATCCGCTGTTCGAGGACCGAGCGTTCCGACACCATGCTGGCCGCCGACTTCCAGCCGCCTGGGAGGCGTCTGGCGACAGGGCAGCCACCGTCATCGGAGCCTGGGCCGATACGGCCACCGGGTTCATGATGAACTCGCCGATCAGCGACGTGTTCACCCACGGCATCTGCTTCTTGTTGGTGGCTTCCCACACATCGGCGCGCACGCGATTCAGGACCGTGTTGATCGAGATCCCGGGGGTCTCGATATGCTTCAGGAGCGCGTGCGTGAACGGGCTGTTGCTGCCCTTGGGCCCGTCGGCTGCCGTGCTCTTCGGGTCGGTGGCGAAGGCGATCAGCGTGCCCTTTGCAGAGACGTCGATCCGCGACAGCCCGCGGTCGCTGACAGCGGAGCGGTTCTTGGTGGAGCGGCCAGTTCGCGCGCGAACGGGTTGTCGCGGCAGGCGTCGAGAATGACGACGTTCACCCTCTCCTCGCGCTTCATCTGGCGCAGGACGAGGTCGACATTGATCGCGTTGATGTCGAGGTCGGTAACGGACTTCAGTTCGATGTCGACAGGGAGAAGGAAGTTGTCCTCCTCGACCGAGACGCCATGACCTGCGTAGTAGACCAGGGCCGCCTTGGAATCAGGAAGCGCTGTCGCGAACTCCGAAAGCTTTGCCCGCATTTCAGAAAAACCGAGATCGTATCCGTCTATGACCTCGAAGCCGATCCGGCGCAGCGCGGCGCACACCTTCGCGTCAATCGTGGGATCTTCCAGCGCCGGCGCCCGCTTGTAGGCGCCGTTGCCGATAACCAGCGCGACACGCCGCTCGGTCGCGGCGAGGAGGGATCCGCCAAGCCCACAACCATCGCCGCACCAAGGGCGATTGCCCGCAAGACGGGACGAGCCGGTTGAGCATGGTGAAAAGTCCTCCAGTTCCTGGATTGGGATCGGGATGTTGCGACGAGCGAACCGAGTTGGCGATTTATTGGGTCGGATCAAGCACGGTAGTATAAATAAATAACGGAACTTGCCTCCTGAAATGATAACTTTTTTCAAACGCTATGGAGCACTCTCAACGACGCCAGTATCGCACCGGCGGGCTTCGTGCACACTCCACTCGCGTTCAATCCTAAGGCAAGGCTTTGTTTTCGAAAGTGATGAATTGCACGCATCGGGCGTGGCGAACCGGCCAAGGCAGGGGGAATCTACCGCTCTCGCTGGAATCTCGAAGCCTGCGGCACTGTCAGGATAAAGGCTCAGCGGGCGAAATCGGTTCTGGCATCCCCGGCTCGCCCTCAGCCGTCGCGCTCGGCCTCGCTTGGGCAACTTCCGCCCTGAGTGGGCGAAGTGCGAACGCTATTGCAGTAGCGTTGCGGTGGTGGTTGTAGCCTTAGTCCGTTTTTGTCGGGTAAGCGCGTGGTGCGCTCTACCAGCGTGCCGATCGCCGAACTGCCGAGGCCGAGGATCAGATCTCCTTCCCAATGGCCAGGCACGGCCCGGTCGGCCGCTTCGGCCGGACGCTCGCTGATCATGATCTCCGGCGTGACGAAGCCCTTACCGCGTCCTCGCGTGCGCGCCCTTGGAACCCGCAGCGCCCGGCCGCTGCGCAGGCAGGCGGTCAGTTCGCGACGGAGCGCGCCCCGTCCCTGAATATACAGCGCCTGGTAGATGGCTTCGTGGCTGATCCGCATGGTCGGGTCGTCCGGGAAGTCGATCGGCAGACGTCGCGCGATCTGCTCGGGGCTCCAGGCCCGCGCCCATCGTCGCTCCTGCCGCCTGCCCGTGTCGACGCCCCTTCCATGCAACCGGCGACCAGCGGACGGCGCCACTCGGGGCAACGACGAAACCGGCCAACCGCTCCTTGCACGTAGGCACGCAAGCACCGGCTTGCACGCCAGCTTCGCAGGCTTGGGCCGGCGCGCGGAACGCTCCGCATGCCATTGTGCGGTCGTCGCGCGATACTCAAGGTCGCCGCTGCGGGTCGAAGCATTGCGGCGCAGTTCGCGCGAGATCGTCGATGCCGCCCGCCCGAGCTTGCGCGCGATCGCATGCATCGAGCAGCCCTGGGCCCGCATGAGCGCGATCTCCTCGCGCTCGGCGAACGACAGGTAGCGGCCGGACAGAGGCTTGGCCGACGGCCTGTAGATCGTTGGCGCCATTCCGCCCGCCTTCCGAAACCATCGCGCGCCGACCGCCTGAGCGACGCCGGCCGAAGCCGCAGCATCCTCGCTCGACGATCCCGCCGCAATCGCCGCCCAGAACAGCACGCGTTCATCGCGTCCCGACGCTGGAGGTCGACCAGGCGAAGGCAATGGCTTCCGTCCCGATCGGTCCGACCCGCCGCTTCTGCTTCTTCATCGCAACATCCTCCGTGGTGTTGCGACGACCGCTTGAATCCGCCTTGCGACCCGCGGTCGCCGTGATGCACGCAGCCCGGCGGCGGTTGGCGCTGCGCGATGGCGGAACGCAGGGCGGCGAGGGTCAGGCGCACGTCGATCGAGCGGCCGATGGCGTAGCCGACGACCTTGCGCGACCAGGCGTCGAGGATCACGGCGACGTAGACGAAGCTTACCCGTGATGGCGACGTAAGTGATGTCGGCGACCCAGAGCTGGTTCGGCCCGTCCGGCGCCATGTCCTTCGCCAGGTTCGGGAAGATCGGCAGCTCGTGATCGCTGTCGGTCGTGGCCATGTAACGCCTGCGCCGGCGCGGTTGCAGATCGTGCTCGCGCATCAAGCGACGGATCTTCTTGTGGTTCACGACGAAGCCGCGCTGGCGCAGCGCCGCCTGCATTCGGCGATAGCCGTAGGCCTCGAAGCTGTCGGCGATCGCCGCCATCGTCTCGACGAGCGCGGTGTCGTCGACGCTCCTGGCGGGCTGGTCGTAGTAGGTCGAGCGCGCGATCCCCATCAGCCGGCATCCTTCTGCGATGGAGATGCCGCGGGGCCGGTGACGACGGACATAGTCGCGCTTCTCGGCCGGGGTGCGTGCTTCAGAGCCCCCTTTAAGAACTCGATCTCGAGCGCCTGCTTGCCGACGAGCCGCTCCAGCGCGGCGATGCGCGCCTCGTAGGCCTCGATCGCGTCAGCCGCGACGGCCTCGTCGTCGAAGGCGCCGGCTTCGTGCTTCTGCAGCCAGATGCGGATCAGGTTGCGGGAGATATCGTGCCGCTTGGCGAGGCCATGCAGCGTCTCGCCGGCGAGATACTCCTGCACCACCTGGCGCTTGAAGTCGGTGCTGTGGGTTCGGTGTCGGGCCATGGGCTTCCATCCTTCGAAAGCCGGCCCCCGGTCAATTCCTAGTATTTCAACACTTTACGTCGTGTAGGGCGGTGACAAAACAGACCACTGGAGCGTCGGCGAAGTGCTGACGCATGGCGGCGCAAAAGCCGGCCAGTGGATAGGCTGCTCGCTTTGGGGTGGCCGGCGATTTCACACAGCACAGCCCTGCGTCGCGCTGTTACTCCCCTTTGATGACGCAGTGCTTCAGGCCCGCTGAGGCCAATTCAATCACGTAATTGCGCTGCTGGAGGCGGGCTTCATTCGGGTTTTTAGACAAGCCCCATCGGAGGTGATGCCCGCCAATTTACGAAGTTCGATGCGATAAGCCTTTCTTGTGTTCTCCGGCAAGCCACTTCCTGCCGCAGAAGCCTGCGACAGACCCTCTATTGTAGCCGTTGGCTCCAGCAACAGCGGTCGCCTTGATCGAAGGCGTTGCGTCCCGGCGTTTCGCTTCAGGAAATGAATAGTCACATGCCCCCACTCCCACTTCAGGACGCCCGCCGTGAAGCCGTGCGAAAAGCCCGACAGCGCCCCGTTGTTGTGCGCGATCTGACGAGCCTCGTAGTAGCCTGCGCCGAGCGCCGACAAAAACGCCGGCCATTGTGACCACTGAGAATCGCGCCAGCGGCGATTGCTCCAACGCCCGCCATGCCGCCTACCACCGATGTCGTAGCGGTGGCAGCCTCCGCTGCGGCCAATGATTGGGCGTTCATCGCCATCCATCTTTCAGTCAGCGGCGATCCGAGCCACCTCGTCATTTGATGTTCGACAGACGCTGCAATCCGCGCGTCGGTCTCGAAGTTAGCAAGCGTTCCCCATCCATGATCTCCTCCCGTCTTTGAAAGCAACCCTAGGCAATGCTACTCCTACGGGGCCTCAAGTGCCAGAAGCATTGTCCCGCTTCCCGAATCGTGTCCCGGTGCAGCGACCTGAGGTGTGTGCATCCGGTATGGGGGACCCGCGCGGTCCATCCCAACGTCAGGGTTGTCCGTCTCAAGCCCAATCCGTCCGCCGATGGGCCTGCTGTCGATTACGCGGGAGCGATACGGGTTGCCGGTGATCCTGCGCAGCCATCCTTTTTTGCCGCGTCAGGAGGGCACGCCTTCTTGGGGGCGTTTTCGACCTGCAGCCTCTTGCGCTCCGCCTTGGGCAGTGAATTCTTGTCGGTCACCTCGGCGACCAGCGACGCGGCGTCGTCGCCGAAGCGGTCCGCAAGCTAGCCGGGCGTAATGTCCTGATCTTCAACCGCGTCATGCAGCAGGGCGGCGATGATCAGGTTGGCATCAGCACCCTGCGTAGCCTCGGCGACAAGGGCGGCCACCTCCAGCAGGGATTGACATAGGGCTCCCTGGCCACGCCCTGGCGCCGCTGCCCCACGTGCCACTGCGCAGCCGCGTTGGCCGCGTCCATCACCTTCACCAGATGCTTCATCCATGGCGCTGTCACGGCAACTCGGAATACTTGTCAAGTGTGACGGATCAGGAGTGACTGATCCTCGCATATTCAAGACACTCAGGAGGGGCAGTTTCGCGTCAGCGCTGCCTAAAACGGTCTTTGCTTCGTTAACGTGACAATGCCGCGGCGGTGGTTTCGGGCACGTCCGCATGGCGGCAGCGACACCATTCAACATGGTTCTCGAGGCTAGGGCGTTAGCAAGCTTGCACCGGTGCCAGTCGGCCATGTCCCCACAGACTTGGTCGGCTGTGCGGACTGCAGAGGCGATCGGAAGTTGGTGCGACTTCCATGTCGTTGCCCACCCACACGCGCGAAAATGCAGCCAATCGGAGCGCGCGCAAGTGATATTGGTTACGTGTCCAGGAAATCCACCGACGATTACGGATAACTTGGCCAGAAATCACCTTCGACGACGAGTTCGGTAAAGGTGGTTTCGCGTCCCCGCTTTGAACCTGCGAGCGTCAGGCGGCCTGTCCGACACTTCAGCGCGCCACCCGCGAGATAGCACTGGACTGTCCCGGCGAAGAGAGCGTTGCTGTGGGCATGGCGCCGGGCCTCGCACAACGAGGCCGGCCGCCCTCCACCCCGCAGGCTGTGAGCCGATGGCGGGGTCGCGTCAGTGACGGCGACGGTGCCGTCTGACGCAGGGAGGTCACCATGACCAGCAAGACCATTCAGAGCGACAAGCTGAGCGACGCGCACCTTTTGCTTTTATCGTCCGCCTCGCAACGCCCCGACCGTGAGGTGGACCGGCCGGAGTCGATGAACGAGCGGACCTATGTCAGGGCCGTGAACAGCCTGGTGAAGCAGGGGCTTTTGGCTAGGGCAGGAGCGGGATCTGGCAGTACCGACATGGCCGACATCGGCGACGGTTCGGCGCTCACAATCACCGATGCCGGGCTCAGCGCCATCGGCGTGTCGCCCGAGCCAGAACCGGCCGTCGCGCCGCAGACCGCAAAGGGATCAGGCCGGCGCCGCAGGACGGAGGTGCCGGTCCTGGAGCCGGAGCCCGCAGCGATGCAGATCCGACCGGGGACGAAGCGCGCACAGATCATCGCGCTGATGTCGCGCCGGCACGGCGCCACGCTGGACGATCTGATCGCGGCAACCGGCTGGCTGCCCCACACCACACGGGCGGCGCTGACCGGCCTGCGCCAAAGCGGCCTGCAGCTCGATCGATCGCGGGACAAAGAGGGCAGAGCGGTCTACCGGATCGTAGCGGGCGCCGAAACCGCGTCATCTCGCGGTAGGGCAGCGTGATGCGGCCCTACCGCATCGGAGCGGGCACACTCGAGGCCGGGATCGCGCAGCTGCGCGGTCTTGGCCTCGACGGCCTTCGCGCACGCTGGCGCAGCCTCGATGGCCGGACCGCACCCGCGTACCTGCCCAAGCACCTGCTGCTGCGCCTCCTGGCCTATCGCCCCCACGCCGACGCGCTCGGCGAACGCGACACGGCCAGCATCCGCGACCTCGACACGCTCGCAGGCGACGGCGGATCGCTGCAGGACCGGGCACAAGCCGCTCCCCTGCCCGGCGCCGGACAGGATGGGTGTGCAGCACGGCAGGTGCGATGATGACCAATGACGGCAACCATCGGCAGGACGCGGTCGAAGCCAAGATCCGAACTCTGGAGCAAGCAGGTACCATCGCCCTTCGGGCTGAATGGCGGCGACTGGTCGGGGGCGACCCACCGCGGCTCAGCCGTGACCTGCTCGTTCGGGCCCTCGCCTATCACGTCCAAGAACGCGCCTTTGATGGCCTGTCCCGCGCCAGTCTGAAGCACCTCCAAGCAGCAGCCAGAAATCCAGAGGACGCAACGCCACCCGGCCTCCCGGCCACCTCACTTCGACCCGGGGCCAAGCTTGTGCGGGAATGGTACGGGCGAACCCACGTCGTCATCGCGACCGAGACCGGGTTTGATTATGCCGGGAAGACCTACCGGTCGCTGACGCAGATCGCGAAGCTCATTACCGGCGCTCATTGGTCAGGACCGCGCTTCTTCGGTCTGACCGACAAGAAGCCGGGGAGAGGACGGGCCGATGGCTGAGCGGTCACCTGCGACAGGCAAGCCTCGTCTGCGCTGTGCGATCTATACCCGCAAATCGAGTGAGGAGGGTCTCAGCCAGGAGTTCAACTCGCTCGATGCCCAGCGTGAGGCCTGCGAGGCCTATATCGCCTCGCAGCGACATGAAGGCTGGATCCTGCTTCGGGACCGCTACGACGACGGCGGCTTCTCGGGCGGCACCATGGAACGCCCCTCACTCCGCCGGCTCATGGCCGACATCGCCGCGGGCCGGATCGATGTCGTGATCGTCTATAAGGTCGATCGCTTGACGCGCGCGCTCGGCGATTTTGCGCGGATGATCGAGCAATTCGATCACCACACTGTATCCTTCGTGTCGGTGACCCAAGCCTTCAACACAACGACCAGCATGGGGCGGCTGACCCTCAACGTGCTGCTCTCCTTCGCTCAGTTCGAGCGCGAGGTCACCGGCGAGCGCATCCGGGACAAGATCGCGGCCTCCAAGAAGAAGGGGATGTGGATGGGCGGCCAGCCGGCGCTCGGCTACGACGTCCACAATCGTAAGCTCGTCGTCAACGAGGGCGAAGCCGAGACCGTTCGCATGATCTTCCGCCGCTACGTCGAACTGGGATCAGTCCGGCAGCTCAACGCTGAGCTTGATGCGGCCGGGATCGTCAGCAAAGCCCGAACCGCGGCCGACGGCTCGCCTTACGGCAGCCAACCCTTTGGACGCGGAGCGCTCTACGCCATGCTGCAGAACCGGATCTATCGCGGCGAGATCACCCACAAGGGTTCGGTCTATCCAGGCGAGCACGATGCCATTGTCGATCAAGCCCTGTTTGACCAGGCCCAGAAAACCTTGGCTGAGAACCGGACAGACCGGGTAATCCGGCACGGCCATGATCCCAGCCCGCTCACCGGCCTGTTGTTCGATGCCGAAGGCGAGCGGCTGACACCCAGCTGTGCGCTGAAGAAGGGTGTCCGCTATCGCTATTATGTGTCACGGCATCTCATTACCGGACCGAAATCCGATGCGCGGGGAATGAGGCTGCCAGCGCCGGGCATCGAGGCGCTGGTGCGATCGAGAATCGGCAGCCTTCTCGGCGACCCCGGCGAGCTGTCGTCCATCTTTGCGATGAGTGCCGACCAGGCTGCGCTTATTGCGTCAGCCATGAGCGAAGGCGACAGGCTGGTCAAGCCTCGGCCCAGCCGACTTCGCGCTCGCGCTGAACAGCTTCGTGACCCGTATTTCGGTGTACTTTGATCGGGTGGAGATCGCAGTCCAGCCGGACCAGCTGGCAGCCTGGATCCGGGGCGTACCTGCGGAACGCGCCGAGCATCAGCTCACGGCCGTGATATCCGCGCCGGTCAAGATGCGGCAGCGGGGGCAGGAGATGCGGCTGGTGTTCGGAACGCAGGATGAGATGCCTCCTGGCCATGGCGCGCTCGTCCGGCTGCTGGCACGGGCCCACGACATTAAGCATCGCCTCTTCAACGACCGATTGACCATCGACGAGATCGCCAAAGCCGACGGCCTGATGCCCTCCTACGTGACACGGCTGGTTCGCTTGGCGTTCCTGGCTCCCGACATCACCGCATCGATCCTTTCGGGTCGGCATGATCCTGAACTCACCGCCACCCGCCTCATGGCCGACACGCGATTCCCGCTCAGCTGGATCGACCAGCGCCGCGCCCTCGCGTCAGCCTAGCGGACCGAGCCGCGGATCTGAGCTTCATTCGCTGTGCGTTCTTCTGGTCTCAGTCAGCACGGGATCGATTCAGCACGCGCCCACCTTCACCGGTCACGCCGAAGGGCTGACTGCGTGCCGCCCTTGATGTTCAGAGACGTCCGCACTGGCCGTGACCGCGCTGAGAGACGGACCTCACAAATCGCCTCGAGACTCCGACCGCAAGCGGTCTCTCCGACTTTCGGCATCCGCTGCAGCCTGGCAAAGGCCCGGAAAGTCCCGGACAATTTCGGTGACCGGCGGTCGTAAACCGTAGTGCCTGAAATTACGTGGAACGTGGCGGAGGGGGCGGGATTCGAACCCGCGATACGGTTTCCCGTATACACACTTTCCAGGCGTGCGCCTTCAGCCACTCGGCCACCCCTCCGCGTCTCAGCCTTGCAGCGAGAGCGTGCCCTTATAGACGACCATTCGATCTGCGCAAGCAAGCTTTGCCCTACGTGCGCCACCACACGCCACGTGGGGGCGGGCGTGGAGCGATGGTCTTGACACCTCGTGCGATCGGCGGAAAATCGGATCGTCGAGGCTTCGGCAATCGACGCTCCGGGCGATCGGGATTTCCGATCCGGCTTTTGATCGATCGAACAGATAAGGTTTTGGCCGATCAACTCCCCCGAGCGGCGAAGCCGGACGGGCCCCGGCGGATGCGCATCAGCGCCGAGAGGTGGCCCATGGACCCACCGCAGCACATCGCCGCGTCGACCGCCACGGGACGCGCTGAACCCCGGGCGTAGCGGCACCAAACCATCACGACAGGCCGGGAGCGGCCTCACGCGCCGCATCAGTGTGGCATGGCGCGACCTCGCCCCTCCCGGCAAGTTGTTTCAGCACGGCAAGCAGGCCGCCCGACAAGGCCGAATGGTGCGGAGGGGTCATCCCGTTCCAAAAACAGGAGATTTCGATGCGTACGCTGTTGATGGCGAGCGCAGCGCTCGCCCTTGCCTGCAGTCCGGCTCTTGCGCAGGAAACGACCGGCTCGACCATGGGACACGCCATGTCGCCCGAGAGCCTCACCTGGATGCCCGCGCCGGCGGTGTTCCCGAAAGGGGCGCAGATCGCGGTTCTCTCGGGCGATCCCACGAAATCGGGACCGTTCGCGATCCGGCTGAAATTCCCGGCTGACTACAAGGTCCCCGCCCACCAGCATCCGACCGCCGAGGTGGTGACCGTCATCTCGGGCACGTTCGGCTTCGGGATGGGCGACAAGCTCAACGAGGCGAACGCCCAGACGCTCGGGCCCGGCGGCTTCGTGGACCTCCCCGCCAAGATGAACCACTACGCGTTCGCTCGCGGCGACGGCGCGGTGGTCCAGGTCAACTCGACGGGTCCGTTCGCGATCACCTATGCCGATCCGGCGGACGATCCGACGAAGTCGCAATAGATCCGCAGAGGCCTCAGGCGAACAGCGACGCGCCGCGGTCGGCGGTTCCCGTCCGGGCGCGGAAGGCCGCGAAGAGTTCGCGGCCGACGCCCTCGTGCGACTCGGCGAGGTCCTGGCACGGCGAGCGGTCGGGCGGCGAGGACCGCCTGGTCGACCAGCACGTCGAGCCGGCCCGTCGCGGCGTCGAGGCGCACGACGTCGCCGTCGCGCAGCCGGCCGATCGGGCCGCCATCCTGCCGCCTCGGGCGTCACGTGGATCGCGGCCGGCACCTTGCCTGATGCGCCGGACAGGCGGCCGTCGGTGACCAGCGCGACGCGGTGGCCGCGGTCCTGCAGCACGGTCGAGCGGCGGCATCAGCTTGTGCAGCTCGGGCATGCCGTTCGCCTTCGGGCCCTGGAAGCGGACGACGACGACGACGTCGCGGTCGAGTTCGCCGGCGCTTGAAGGCCTTCTGCAGGCTCTTCCTGGTCGTGGAAGATGCGGGCCGGCGCCTCGATGACGTGACGGTCGGGCGACGACGGCCGAGATCTTGATGACGGCGCGGCCCGAGCGGGCCTTCGAGCAGCTTCAGCCCGCCGGTCGGCTGGAACGGCTCGGCGGCGGCGCGCAGCACGGCGCGTGTCGCCGCTCGCCTGCGCGCCGTCGCGCCAGTCGAGCGCGCCGTCCGGCCGAGAGCGCGGCTCCGCCGTGTAGCCGTCGAGCCCGCCGCCCCAGACGCGTGCGTGACGTCGCGGTGCAGCAGGCCCGCGCCGAGCAGCTCGCGGATCAGGAAGCCCATGCCGCCGGCGGCGTGGAAATGGTTCACGTCGGCCTTGCCGTTGGGATAGACGCGGCGTCAGCAGCGGCGTCGCCTCGGAGAGGTCGGCGAAATCGTCCCAGGTGAGCGCGATGCCGGCCGGCGCAGCCATGGCGATGAGATGGATCGTGAGGTTGGTCGAGCCGCCCGTGGCGTTGAGGCCGACGATGCCGTTCACGAACGCCTTCTCGTCCAGCACCTGCGCCGATGCGGCGTGTAGGCGTTGCCGAGCGCCGTGATCTCCAGCACCCGCCGCGTGGCGGCGCGCGGTCAGCGCGTCGCGCAGCGGCGTGTTGGGGTTGACGAAGGAGGCGCCGGGCACGTGCAGGCCCATGATCTCCATCAGCATCTGGTTGGTGTTGGCCGTGCCGTAGAAGGTGCAGGTGCCGGGCCCGTGATAGGACTGCGACTCCGCCTCGAGCAGCGCGTCGCGGCCCACCTTGCCCTCGGCGTAGAGCTGGCGGATGCGGCGCCTTCTCGTCGTTGGGCAGGCCGGACGTCATCGGCCCGGCCGGCACGAAGATCGCGGGCAGGTGGCCGAAGGCCAGCGCGCCGATGACGAGGCCCGGCACGATCTTGTCGCAGACGCCGAGATAGAGCGCGGCGTCGAACATCTGGTGCGAGAGCGCCACGCCGGTCGCCAGCGCGATCACGTCGCGCGAGAACAGCGACAGCTCCATGCCCGCCTCGCCCTGGGTGACGCCGTCGCACATGGCCGGCACGCCGCCCGCGACCTGCGCCGTCGCCGCCCGCCTCGCGCGCCGCGTCGCTTGATGAGGTCGGGGAAGCGCTCGTAGGGCTGGTGGGCCGAGAGCATGTCGTTGTAGGCGGTGACGATGCCGATGTTGGGCGCGTCGCCGCCGCGCAGCTCGGCCTTGTCCCTCGGCCCGCAGGCCGCGAAGCCGTGGGCGAGGTTGGCGCAGCCCAGCTTCTTGCGGCGCAGGCTGGTTCTGCGGCCGCCCGCGCCATCCGGTCGAGATAGCGGGCGCGGGTCGGCCGGCTGCGTTCGACGATGCGCTCGGTGATCGCGGCGATGCGGGGGTCGAGGGTCATGGTCGTGATCCTCGTTGCGGGCGCGCGGCGGGCCGGACGCTTCGCCTCAGGTTCGGATATGCGTCGTCGTCTCAGCAGCCGTCGTCAGTATCCGTCGTCCTGCCAGGTGCGGCCGTCGCGCTCGATCAGGGCGACGGCGGCGGAGGGGCCCCAGGTGCCGGCCGTATAGGGCTTGCGGAGCTGCGTTGGAGGCCTTCCAGGCCTCGAGGATCGGATCGATCCAGGCCCAGGCGGCGTCGACCTCGTCGCGGCGCATGAACAGGGTCTGCGTGCCGCGCACCACGTCCATCAGCAGCCGCTCATAGGCGTCCGGCGCGCGCACGTCGAAGGCGTCGGCGAAGCTCATGTCGAGCGGCACGTGCTGCAGGCGCATGCCGCCCGGGCCGGGATCCTTGATCATCAGCCACAGCTTCACGCCCTCGTCGGGCTGCAGGCGGATGACCAGCCGGTTGCTCATGACCGGGCCCGCGCCCAGCCCGAAGATCGAGTGCGGGATCGGGCGGAAGGCGACGACGATCTCGGACAGGCGCGTCGCGAGGCGCTTGCCGGTGCGCAGGTAGAACGGCACGCCCGCCCAGCGCCAGTTCTCGACCTCGGCCTTGAGCGCGACGAAGGTCTCGGTGGTGCTGTCGCGCGCGGCCGAGCTCCTCGAGATAGCCGGGCACGGCGCCCGCCGGCGGACGCGCCCGGCGCGGTACTGGCCGCGCACGGTGAGCTGGTCGACGGCGGACTGGCCGATCGGCTTCAGCGAGCGCAGCACCTTCAGCTTCTCGTCGCGCACGCGCGTCGGCGTCGAGCGAGGTCGGCGGCTCCATCGCGACGAGGCAGAGCAGCTGCAGGATGTGGTTCTGCACCATGTCGCGCAGCGCGCCGGACGTGTCGTAGTAGCCGGCGCGGCCCTGCGACGCCGAGCGTCTCGGCCACGGTGATCTGCACGTGGTCGATATGGGCGGCGTTCCAGATGCGGCTCGAACAGGGCGTTGGCGAAGCGCAGCGCCATCAGGTTCTGCACCGTCTCCTTGCCGAGATAGTGGTCGATGCGGAAGATCTGGCCGTTCCTCGAACACCTTGCCGACCGCGTCGTTGACGGCGCGGGCGCTCTCGCCGCTCTTGCCGATCGGCTTCTCGACGACGACGCGGGCCTGCGGCGTGACCAGGCCGTGCCGGCCGATGCGCTCGCAGATCGCGCCGAACAGGTCCGGGCCGACGGCGAGATAGAAGGCGCGGATGCGGTCGGGATGCTGGGCGAGCACGGCGGCGAGATCGCGGCCAGCCCTCCTCGCCCGTCGCGTCGAGCGTGACGTGGACGATGCGCGACAGGAACCGGTCGAGCGCTGCGGGGTCGAGTTCGGCTCGGAGACGAACTGCTGCAGCCAGCCCCTCACTGCGTCGACATAGGCGCTCGCGGATTCCTTGCGGCGCGAGACGGCGATGATCCGCGCCTCAGGCGGGATCTGGCCGGCGAGGTCGCGGTGATAGAGCGCCGGCATCAGCTTGCGCGCGGCGAGGTCGCCGGTCGCGCCGAAGACGACCATGTCGAAGGGTTCGACCGAAATGGTGCTGGCGGTCATGCGGGGGCTCGTTTCAAATCGAATGGGGCGGTCGAAGCCGCTCAATGGGGGATGAAGCGCCCGGCGTGGAGCGATCGCGTTCACGGTCTATCATTGCAGCGCGTCCGGCTTGATGACGCCCTTGCGAAGAATGACGTTTCCGTAGAGCCGCCGTTCGCCCGACGCCACGATCGCGTAGGCGGAGCGAACGCGCTCGTAGAACGCCTCCCCCACCAGCGGCGCCAGGGTGCATCCGGGCTCATGGCGCGTCACTGCGGCCTGCAGGTCGTGCATGACCGGCTCGACGCGGGAGACGTCGCCGCCCGCCGCCGGGCGGAACGCGGCGTCCGCGACGAAATCGTCGAGCGGCATGACCGACAGTACCGCATCGACCAGGCGGGGCGCATCGATACCGTCGGCGCGCACGAGGCGGCGGGAATGCTCGTCGGCGGGATAGTTGGCGTCGACAATGGCGATCTCGTCACCATGTCCCATGGCGCGCAGGATGCGCAGCATGTCCGGCCCCAGGATGGGATCGATCCCCTTCAGCACTCAGTCCTCCTTCAACAGCACGTCGCGGTGCGGCGCGAACCCATCCAGCAACGGCAGCATCGCGGCGCCGAGGGCCCGGGCGTCCGGACCCACTGCCCCCTCGGTGATCACGGCCGGGGAGAGCCCCTGCCGATCCAGCGTCTCGGCCTCTTGCACGACCCGGGCCACCAGCTTGCGGCGGACATCGTCGGGGAATGCGCCATCGATCACGATCGCCTGGAAATCGATGACGGCCGTGCAGGCGATGAGCGCAGGCGCGAGCGCCCTGGCGACCTCGGCGATCCAGTCGTCCAGGATCGGGCCGTAATCCTCCCACTCGCTGGGACGCAGCCAGATGGCGGAGGGATCGCGGCCTGCGGCGAGCAGGCGCTTCTCGAGCAAATAGATCGAAGCCTGGCGGATGAGCTGCGGACGGCTGAGGTGGCCGGTGTCGTCGAGGCGCGCCACGGGCATGGACCCGATTGCGCCGGCATTACCGCTGCGGCCCGGGAAAAGCTGGTGGTTCAGCACCACGCCGCCGCCGATGAAGGAGCCGAAAAAGACGTAGATGAAATCGCGGTACATGGAGCCGCTGCCCACCATCAGCTCCGCCCCGCAGGCCGCGGTGGCGTCGTTGCAGAGGTGAACGGGCAGCCCTGTGATGCGGGCGATCTCGGCCTTGACGTCGAACGAGCGCCAGGCGTCGAGCACTTCGCGCGGCGCGCCCACCTCCGTCTCCCAGTTCCAGAGCTCGAACGGAACGGCGATCCCGATGCCGGTAATCCGCTCCCGTGCTTCAGGGGAGAGCGATCGCGTCACCTGCGACAGCGCGCTGGCGACCCAGGCGATCAGCGTACCGGGTACGGGATAGCTATAGATCTCGCGGCGACGCTCCCTGGCCACGCCGAGGAAATCGACCAACACCAGCTCGCAGCTTCGCCTTCCGATCTTGAGGCCGAGGGAAAAGGCCCCCTCCGCATTGAGGGCGAAGGGGATCGAGGGCTGGCCGATGCGGCCGCGCTGCTTGGCCTGCTTGGTCAGCAGGCCGTCCACCTCGAGCCGGTTCATGATGGTGGTCGTGGTCATTGCCGACAGGCCCGTAAGGCGCGCGATATCGGCCTTGGGGAGCGCGCCGTGTCTGCGGACGAGCGACAGGACGAGACGCTCATTGTAGGCGCGCACGCCCGATTGGTTCGTGCCGCGGCTCGGGTTGGCCGAACGCAGCGGAACATTGCCGCCCAGCGCCGGTTCTGTCGTGACCTCCACGCGGTCCTCTTGCAAGGAATCCTCCTGCTCAGTGTCCGTTGCGGAAAGTGCGCCGCTCCGTGCGCTTTTGAAAGCGCCGATGGTATCCCGAGCGCGCCGATGATGCGCTCGGGGCCGCTAGCATGTCAATAAATAAGTCCATTGGATTTATTTAGTTGACAAGGAACGGCTCTGACGGTTTCATGGCGACACGGCGACGAGGTCGATGACCCGGAGCAGCCGGACGCCCCCGAAAGGGGATGCAGTTCACATGGGAGGATAAGAGATGAAGGCGAAATTCACCGCTGCCGCAGTTGCAGCTCTCGTGCTCGGCGCGCTGACGACGGCCCCTGCCTTCGCGCAGAGCAAGCCGATCGTCGGCCTGATCACCAAGACCGACACCAACCCCTTCTTCGTGAAGATGAGCGAAGGCGCCGAGGCCGAAGGCCAAGGAGCTCGGCGTCGAGCTGCAGACGCTTCGCCGGCAAGTACGACGGCGACAACGAGGGCCAGGTCGCAGGCCATCGAGAGCCTGATCTCCGCCGGCGCCAAGGGCATCCTGATCACGCCCAGCGACACCACGGCCATCGTGCCGACCATCAAGAAGGCGCGCGACGCCGGCATGCTGGTGATCGCGCTCGACACGCCGCTCGACCCGATCGACGCCGCCGACGCGACCTTCGCCACCGACAACTTCAAGGCCGGCGAGCTCATCGGCCAGTGGGCCAAGGCCACGCTGGGCGACAAGGCGAAGGACGCCAAGATCGCCCTCCTCGACCTCAGCGAGAACCAGCCGACGGTCGACGTGCTGCGCGACCAGGGCTTCCTGCAGGGCTTCGGCATCGACGTCGACGGACCCCAACAAGATACGGCGACGAGAACGACCCGCGCATCGTCGGCAACGACGTGACCGCCGGCTCCGAGGAAGGCGGCCGCAAGGCCATGGAGAACCTGCTCCAGAAGGACCCCGGCGTCAACGTCGTCTACACCATCAACGAGCCCGCCGCCGCCGGCGCCTACGAGGCGCTCAAGGCGGTCGGCAAGGAGAAGGACGTGCTGATCGTCTCCGTCGACGGCGGCTGCCCGGGCGTGAAGAACGTCGAGGCCGGCGTGATCGGCGCCACCTCGATGCAGTTCCCGCTGCTGATGGCGTCGCATGGGCGTCGAGGCCGTGGCCGAGTTCGCCAAGACCGGCAAGAAGCCCGCAGCGACCCCGGGCCTCGACTTCTTCGACACCGGCGTCGACGCTGATCACCGACAAGCCGGTCGACGGCGCTGCCGTCGATCACCTCGGCAGCGAGGGCCTGAAGAAGTGCTGGGGCTGATCTGCCTGACCTCAAGGGGCGGTCCGTCCAGGGCCGCCCCGTCGAGACCGCCCCCAGCCGAGGGGCGGCCGCGAACGATCGCAAGGGAAACGCCCGCCATGAGCACGAACGACCGCACATCGCGGCCGGCAATGGCCGAATTCGAGAAGGTACTCGTCCGCAGCGACACGAAGGTCGTGAGTTCGACGAGGAGAGGCCGACGCCTGTGAAGCGCCTCCAGCGCTTCCTGCACGCCTACCCGACGATCATCCCCGTTCATCGTGCTGCTGCTGGGCGTGCTGTTCTTCAGCGCCGTCGTCGGCGAGCGCTTCCTCGATCCCTTCAACCTCTCGCTGATCCTGCAGCAGGTCACGATCATCGGCATTCTCGGCATCGCCCAGACGCTGGTCATCCTGACCGCCGGCATCGACCTCTCGGTCGGCGCGATCATGGTGCTGTCGCTCGGTCGTCATGGGCAAGCTCGCCGTGGGCGCGGGCGTGCCGGCTCCGCTCGCCTTCCCGTCGGCCTCCTCGTCGGCGCATCGCCTGCGGCTGGTCAACGGCGTGCTCGTCACCCACCTGCGGCTGCCGCCGTTCATCGTGACGCTGGGCACCTGGAGCATCTTCTTCGCGCTCAACCTCTGGTACTCGCAGAGCGAAACCATCCGCGCAGCAGGACATCGAGGCCGACGCGCCCTTCCTGCAGTTCATGGGCACGGCCATCGAGATCGGCGCCTGCCCGGCTTACCTACGGCTCGATCCTCATGCTGCTGCTGTGCGGCCGCTGGTCTGGTACGTGCTCAACCGCACCGCCTTCGGCCGGCACGTCTACGCCACCGGCGACGATCCCGATGCCGCGCGCCTCGCCGGCATCGACACCGACCGCACGCTGTCGCCGTCTACGTCGCTGGCCGGCCTGATCTGCGGCCATCGCCGGCTGGGTCGCTGATCGGCCGCATCGGCGCGGTCAGCCCGCAGGCCGGGCAGACCGCCAACCTCAATTCCATCACCGCCGTGGTGATCGGCGGCACCAGCCTGTTCGGCGGCCGCGGCTCGATCGTCGGCACGCTGATCGGGGCGCTGATCGTGGGCGTGTTCCGCAACGGGCTGGCGCTCGCCGGGCGTCGACGTGCTCTGGCAGGAATTCACCGTCGGCGTGCTGATCATCGTCGCCGTCGCGATCGACCAGTGGATCAGGAAGGTGTCGTCATGAGCGCAGCCCCTCACCTCCACCACGCCAGTTGCAGGGAACGCCGTTCCCGTCCTCCAGGCGCGCGGCCTGGTCAAGCGCTACGGCCGCGTCACGGCGCTCGACCACGCCGACTTCGACCTGATGCCGGGCGAGATCCTCGCCGTCATCGGCGACAACGGCGCCGGCAAGTCGACGCTGATCAAGGCGCTGACGGGGGCCGTGACTGCCCGACCAGGGCGAGATCCGCCTCGACGGCGAAGTCGTCCATTTCCGCTCGCCCCATGGAGGCGCGCACGGCCGGCATCGAGACCGTCTACCAGAACCTGGCCCTGTCGCCGGCGCTCTCGATCGCCGACAACCTGTTCCTCGGCCGCGAGCTGCGCGTGAAGCCGGCTTCCTCGGGCGACTGGTTCCGCATGCTCGACCGGGCCGAGATGCAGAAGGATCGCGCGCCAGCAGCTGTCCGACGCTCGGCCTGATGACCATCCAGAACATCGGCCAGCCGGTCGAGACGCTCTCCGGCGGCCAGCGCCAGGGCGTCGCGGTCGCGCGCGCCGCGGCCTTCGGCAGCCGGGTCGTGATCATGGACGAGCCCACCGCGGCGCTCGGCGTGAAGGAATCCCGGCAGGTGCTGGAGCTGATCCTCGACGTGAAGCGCAAGCGGCCTGCCGATCGTGCTGATCAGCCACAACATGCCGCACGTGTTCGAGGTCGCGGACCGCATCCACATCCATCGGCTCGGCCGGCGGCACTGCAGTCGATCGACCCGAAGCGATCACTCGATGTCGGACGCCGTCGCGATCATGACCGGCGCGATGGACCCGCCCGGGGCCGCGTTGGCCGCGTAACGGCCGCAGCTCCGCAGCGGCGTGCAGTGCTCTCTGCAGGCCGCCGCGCGTCAGACGGCCCGGCTATGGGTCCGGCCGGTTGCGCCGAGATAGGCGTCGAAAGCCGACGCGACTGTGCGCACGAGGAAGCGGCGATCCGGTGCGATGCGGATCGTCTCCTGCTCGATGGCGACGATGCCATCCTCCTCCAATGCCCTAAGCCGAGGCGTCTGCTGGAGCAGGCCGGCGGCGTCGGCGCCATGGCTTTGGCATACCTCCCGGAGATCGACAGAGAAGTCGCACATCAGCCGCTCGATGATGTCGGCGCGCAGGCGGTCGTCGGCGGTCAGCGCGTAGCCCTTGCCGACGGGCAGTTCGCCTGCCTCCACGCTCGCCGCGTAGACGCGGCATCCGCACCTCGTTCTGCACATAGCCCTGCGGAGCTGTGCCGATGGCGGATGGCGCCGAAGCCGATCAGCGATGTCGGCGGGATCGGTCGTGTAGCCCTGGAAATTGCGGTGCAGCCGCCCCTGCGCCGGCGCGACGGCCATCGCGTCGTCGGGCCAGCGCGAAATGATCGAGGCCGATGCGGCGGTATCCCGCGGCCTCAAGCGCGCCGGCGATCGCCTCGGCCTGCTCGTGCCGCCGCGGCTCGTCGGGCAGGTCCGCTTCCTCGATCTTGCGCTGGTGCTTCTTGAACGCACGGCACATGGGCGTAGCCGAACACCGCGAACCGGTCCGGGCGAAGCGCGACGCAGCGCTCGACCGTGTCGAGGCACGAGGCCACGGTCTGGTGCGGCAGGCCGTAGATCAGGTCGAAATTGATGCCGCGAATGCCGGCGCGCGCGCAGGCCTTCGATCGCCGCGGCGGTCTGCTCGCACGCTCTGCACGCGGTCGATCGCGCTGCTGGACCGCGGGATCGAAGCTCTGCACGCCCAGGCTGGCGCGGTTGACGCCGCGCCTTGCCGAGCGCGGCGATCATGTCGCCGGTCAGCGTGCGCGGATCGATCTCGATGGCGATCTCGGCGTCGGCGGCGATGATCGAAGCGCTCGCGCAGGAGCGACCATAGGTCGCAGGAACTCGTCCGGCTGGAGGATGGTCGGCGTGCCGCCGCCGAAATGAACGTGGCGCACCTCGAGGCGGCGCGGCAGCGCGCGGCGACCAGATCAACTTCGCGGCGCAGCGTCGAAGCATAGGCCGCGATCGGCTCCTCATGCGCGGACGACCGTGGTGTGGCAGCCGCAATACCAGCACATGGCGCCGGCAGAACGGCACGTGCAGGTAGAGCGACGCCGTCGCGGCCTCGGCATCGCGCCCAGCCATTCGCGCGTAGAGGCCCGGCCCGACTGCCGGCGAAAACTGCGGCGCGGTCGGGTAGCTCGTGTAGCGCGGCAGGCGTTCCTCACCGTAGCGGAGCGCCAGGGCGGTGGCGTCGGCAGGGGCTTCGGGCAGGGTTCCGAGCGAAGCGCCCGCGGCGGAAATGCTGTCGCGTGAAACGTGCTGGTTCATGGCCGTGCCTTGATCGAGGGCTGGAACGCCGGCCCCTTCACGCGGACCGTTCCCTTCCCTACCGCGACGCCAGCGATGCCTGATTGTGATTGATCAAACTCAGCAGAAAAATTTTGGGGGCCAGGGTCCATCCCGCGTGGTGACAGGAATAGCCGGGCGTTGAGGCGGGCATCAAAAAATGGCCGCTGGCCCGATGCTGGACATAAAAAAACGGGCCGCAGGCCCGTCGTGTTCATAAAAAAACGGGCCGCTGGCCCGTCTTGGAGTTTATCCGGATCGGGAGTCCCGATCCGGAAGATGTCAGTTGGACGAAACCGAGACGAAGGCCCCGGCCCGAGTCCGTAAGGAACTCAGGACGTCTTGAGGTTGACCGCCGCCTCTTTGCCGGTCTTGCGGTCAGCTTCCACGTCGTAGGAAATCTTCTGACCATCGTTCAGGTTGCTGAGACCTGAGCGCTCGACAGCGCTGATATGGACGAACACGTCCTTACCACCGTTGTCCGGCTGAATGAATCCATATCCCTTTGTGGCGTTAAACCACTTCACAGTACCGGTAGCCATCGTCTCTCTCAGTTGCAGGTCGAATAAGCCGACCCCCTATTTCATCACCTATTGGCAATAACAGCAAACTTCTCTTTCGACAATTTCCTTGGCGGCGGAAATCCAGCTTGATCGTAGCGGTATCCTTCGGCTGCAAATCAGGGCTTTCACCTGGGCCAAGCTTGGACTTCGTAGTCCTCCGAATGATGGCACGTGACTTGCTCGGTTACATTCAATTTTCGAAATCGTGCCTGCTCCGAGATTCATCACATGGACAGAGCTGCAGTTGCCGCGCTTCTTTGCGCCCTATGCCTGATTGCGCTCCCGGCCCGGGCCGCCGAGCTGCCGCCGATCCCGGCGCGCGCGACTGTCACAGGCGGCATGACGACCGCTCCTCGGGGCTGGACGGAATTCTGCGAAAATTATCGCGATGCTTGCGCTGGCGGAACGACGCCGGCGGCCGTCATACCGATGACGCCAGAGAATTGGGAGCGGATCGAGCACATCAACGAGTGGGTGAACTCAACCATTGAAGGCATTCCCGATCAGGCTCACTGGGGCATCATCGAGCGCTGGGACATGGCCGAGGATGGGCGCGGAGACTGCGAGGAGTTCGTTCTAGTAAAACGGCGCGCGGCGATGGAGGCGGGCTTTCCCCGTCAAGCGCTGCTGATCACAGTCGTGCTCGACACCCACGGCGACGGCCATGCCGTGCTCACGGTCCGAACGGACCGGGGCGACTATGTGCTGGACAATATCCGCGATGCCATCCTGCCGTGGACTGAAACCGGCTACCAATTCCTCAAGCGCCAAGCCCCCGAGAACCAGAACATCTGGGTTTCAATCGACGCCCCGTCGCCGTCGCCGGCGCTGGTGGCATCGAACCGCTGACTCGTTTGGATCGAACCAGCCGGATCAGAACCGGCGAGCGAGCGTGCCGACCAGAAGGCCGGCCATGAAAGTCAGGCCAACCGCCATCAACGGATTGGAGCGGAGCATGCCGGTCATGCTCGCCTGGCCCCAGTCCTGCTGCGAAGACCGGCCGGAGTTCACGCTGCCGTCATCGCTCCACCACCGGGACACGCCCCAGTCGTCCGATGCACCGGCTTCGTCCTGCTCAAGCAGGCTGTTGTCATCGAGAACTCGCATCGCGTGGCTGCGCCTGTCGCCTTGCGCATGAACAGTGACGCGCACGCCCGAGCCGCCCGCGACGCGCTCGGTTTCAACTTCGCCTTCGCCGAAACCTGCCTCGCTCAACCGCCGCACGGCTTCCGCGGCCGTCGCGCCGCTGGCGAAGAAGGCGGACGTGACGTCGTCATGGGATGGCGTGGTGGAGGAAGATGACATGGGCGCCTCGCGCTGCAATGGAGAATTGGCTGCAAGCTTGCACGGCCTTCGGAGCGGCAGGGCGCTAGCACGGCCGCTCCGGAGACAATCGCTACGGAACTGGCGCTGCGGAGCGCCCGTTCAGATGGAGGAGCGTGAGCGGCGGCCCGTGAAGGCGCCCCAGATCACCAGCACGATAATCGCGCCGACGACCGCTCCGATGAGTCCTGCGCCTTCACCCGCCCGGTACCAGCCGACGGCCTGGCCGAGATAGGTCGCCACGAACGCCCCGATGATTCCGAGGATCGTGGTGAGGATGAAGCCTGCGGGCTCGTTGTCGCCGGGAGTGATCAGCTTGGCGATCACGCCCGCGACGAAGCCTATGATGATAGTCCAGATGATGCTCATAGCTGCAGAACGCAGCCTCCCCGCAATGGTTGCAGTATCTTGAGGGGACTGGCCGCCACGCCGGAGGATCAATGTTCAAAATTCTTGCGTCCGGGCGGGCGCGGGACTAGTCCCGGCCTTCTCGACACCCGCCGCAGCGCACGCCACCGGAGACCGTGATGTCCCTCGATCCCAAGACGACTGAAATCCTGTCCAACGTCTCCACCGCGACGATCACGACCATCCTGCTGAAGAAAGGGCTCCGGAATGTCTGGATGCGCGGCACGCGGCCTCTGCGCCCCGACCAGAAGCGCGTCGTCGGTCGGGCCTTCACCCTGCGCTTCGTGCCGGCGCGCGAGGATCTCGCGACCCCCGAATCGTGGTCGTCACCGAGATCGACGCGCGCCGCCATCGAGGCAATGCCCGAAGGCTGCGTGGCCGTCGTCGATGCGATGGGCGTGACCGATGCCGGCATTTTCGGCGATATCCTGTGCGCCCGCATGGCGAAGAAGGGCGTTGCGGCTCTTGTGACAGACGGGGTCATCCGGGACCTCGCCGGCGTGCTCGGCACCGGCCTGCCCGTGTGGTGCCAGGGCCAGGCGGCTCCGCCATCGGTCGCGGGCCTGACTTTCGTGAACTGGCAGGAGCCCATCGCGTGCGGAGGGGTCGCCGTGTTTCCCGACGACGTGGTCGTTGTCGACGCCGACGGGGCGGTGCTGATCCCGGCGGCGCTGCTCGACGCGGTCGTGGCCGGCGCGCCGGAGCAGGAGCGCATGGAAGGCTGGATCATGGAGGAGGTCGCCCGGGGCGTGCAATTGCCGGGCCTCTACCCGATGAACGCGGAGACCAAGGCCCGCTACGAGGCTGCCTTCTCAGGCAAGCCAGCGTGAGTCAACCGGCGCGACGCGCCGATCGGGACGTCGCCGGGCGCAGAAGGGCCCGGCTTTCAAATACTCATCCGGCCCACGGCTTGACATCATAAGCTCGGCGTTCTTGTCGCTTGTTAATCCAAATGGAAACCGGATGCGGTGTAGACAAATATTTTCGGTAAAACTTACATGATTAGAAAATTTAACTCTATTAGACTGAAATGATCTTCAAAATACATTATTTTTATGTATTTATTAATGGAGAAAAGGCTGCGCGGGCGGGCGATGCCGGCAAGGGCTTCGCAGTCGTGGCGTCGGAAGTTCGCACCCTCGCGCAACGCTCCAGCGCGGCGGCCAAGGACATCACGGGGCTGATCAACCACAGCACCACTGAAGTGGCGCAGGGCGTCAAGCTGGTGCGGACCGCGGGCGATGCGCTCGGCGATATCGTATCGGCGTCACGCAAGGTCGTCGCCACCGTGTCCGAGATCTCGGCGGCAGCGACGGAGCAGGCCAACGGCATCGACGAGATGAGCCAGGCCGTCGCGCATATGGATGAGATGACGCAGCAGAATGCGTCGCTGGCCGAGGAAAGCGCGGCTTCGGCCACGTCCCTCACCGGCCTCATCCAACGCCTGAACGAGCTCGTGGCCGCGTTCCGGATCCAGCCGGGCGCCGCCGTGACGCATGCGGCGACCAGCTCCCCGAGCGAGCCCGAGCGCCTCCACCGCATGGCCCAGACAGCCTTCGGTGCCAAGCCCAAGCCTGCCACGGAGCGGAACAAGACGCCGGCGGCGGTCCAGCGGACGGTGCGCAAGACAGGGACCGGCGGCGCGAATTCATGGAGCGAGTTCTGATGCAGCCCACGGACCTGACATCATCCATGAACGCGGATTTCGAGCACGGAGATGCACGGGGCGGTGACCCGTGCAAGATCGTCACCTTCGAGGTGGACGGCCGGATCTTCGGCGTCGACGTCATCACGGTACGCGAGATCAAGCGCTGGCAGCCCACGACCGCGCTGCCCGATGCCGCCGACCACGTGCTGGCTCGCCCCTCACGAGGGCGTTCCGGCAGAACAGCTGGCGACGGCCCGGAGTAGAGCACGCCCAACGCGTGCAGCCTCCTGACCCGCTCCGCGTCGCCAGATGGAACCGGCTCAGGAAGCCCATTGGCCGGCGCCCTCATGGACCGCCGAAAGGTCGATCAGGGGTGTCGGGCAGGCGAGAGCCGACAGGGCTTCCGCATCGTCGATCCTGATCCGGCTGCCCTCGAATGCGACGCCGTGGCGTTCGAGCGCGGAAATGTTCCGGGAGAGGCTCTCGGGCGAACTGCCGAGAAGCGAGGCCAGGACGCGCTTCTTGAAAGGCAGTTCGATGATCTTGGACTCCTTTGCGGCCCGGTGGGCGCTCAGGATCCAGTTCGCGAGGCGCTCCGTCGCGGTCCGGAGCTTCTGATTGTGCAACTCCCTGATCGTGCGCCGGCACTGGTGGGACAACTCCCGGGCGACCGAGGCTGCGAAGTTGAGGTCCTTCTCCAGGGCGTTGCGCACGACCTGCGCGGGGATCATCACGAGGGTCGATCGGGAGAGGGTCACGACCGTGCCCAGGAGAACGTCGTCGGCGATCACCGCTGATAGAACAACGGGTGTCGGCGAACGGGCAATCTCGACCGTCGCGTCGACCCCGCGATGCCGGCCGACGACCTCCACCGCACCTTCCAGGACCACATAGAGCGAGTCCGGCCGGGCACCCTGCTCCTGCAACACGACTCCGCCGGGGAATACCTGCAGAAAGCCCGCCGTGCACACTTGTCGAAGGGTATCTTCGGTGGCGTCCCTGAACAAGGGAATCGCCTTGATTTTGGATAAATCATCGGGACGCATGTCTGTCTCCGCCAATAAGACTGGTGTTGCAAATAGCAGTTCTTCGACCCTGCTACGCAAATACCCGCATAGCCAAAGTTGACTGTGCACTAAACCTTAGTGCGACCGGGAATTCCATTTCACAAGTTTCCAGTTGCACTGAACTGTTTCGAAATGTTGCCGGGGTCGAAAAGATTTAAACAGCCCGACGCTTTACCTCGGTCGCAAACAAGTATCCGATGCCGCGCACGCTGCGGATCAGGGACGGGGCTCCGTCCTTATCAATCTTCGCCCGAAGTTTGCTGACCAGGACATCGACGGCCCGCCCCTCCGTAATCCATTGCCGGCCATGAATGTGCTCGGCAATTGTGTCGCGCTCGAAGACGCGATTGGGACTCTGCACGAAGAGCTCCAGAAGTCGAAACTGCGCGCCCGTCAGTTCGACCGCCTCGCCGCGCTCGTCGCGCAGCGTCTGCGACACGGCATCGAGTTCGAACCCCGCAAACGTGTGAACGCCCCTGGTCCTGGCTAATGGCGCGGGCGGCGCCATTCGTGCGTGCAGCTTGCGGATGCGCAGCGCGAGCTCGCGGGGCTCCACCGGCTTGGTCACGTAATCGTCCGCACCCAATTCCAGCCCAAGCACGCGGTCGAACGCCGAACCTCGTGCAGAGACCACAATGATCCCCACGCCCGAATTTGAGAGCGATTTGATTAGGTCGAACCCGCTTCCGTCGCCCAGCATGATGTCCACGACGGCGACATCCGGCTTTTCGCGCGCCAACTTCCTGGCGGCGTCCGACATGTTTTCTGCTTCTTGTACGTCCAAGCCCTCAGACCGGAGGTACAAGGCCATTGTCTCACGAGTAAGAGGCTCGTCCTCAATAAGCAGAACCCGCACGAGATTTTACTCCTCGATCATCTTTAGTCGGACAAAGCTGCTCTGATAGCAGTGCAAAATACGTATTGATGAATATCAAACATTAGCTATTCGTTCCGTCTATTTCGAATTGCCTACACGTACTTTCGATTGCAGTCACTTCATTTCAATAACAGCGTTATTCGCGGCATGCGCCGAGGCCACGAAAGCTCTCGCCAGATCAAGAACGAGAAGCCGATCTTCGCAAGAGGCAACTTCACGCGCCTTTTCCGCGAGCGGCCGCGCACCGAACGAGCCAAGCAGGCTCACCATGCGATGCGCGATCCGACGGACCGTGTCCGTGTCGATTTCGCTGACAGCACATGTCAACTCGGCGAGGCGGCCGTGCATCTCATCGAGAAAAATCTGCCGCAGGCGACGGAAATTTTCGTCGCCATAGGTGGAGCGCATGGTCTCCAGATAAGCCTTGTCGATCCCGTCCGTCATCCAGGGCTCCCGGCGTTGGACGGCTGCGCGCGCCTTTCCTGCAGAAGCGCCTGGAGGTCCGGCGCAGCGAATGGCTTTGACAGCGTTGCGGAGAAGCCCGCACGGGCCGCACGGGCAATTTCCTGTTCCCCGACCTGCGCCGTCATTGCGACCAGCCGTACCCGCCCGCGCAATCCCTCGACCGACCGAATCCGGCGCGCGGCGGCAAGGCCATCCATGACAGGCATCTGTATGTCGAGCAGGGCGAGGTCGAACGGTTCTGACGACGTCACCGCATCGACCGCAAGCGCCCCGTTTTCCACGAGCACGGCTGTGTGTCCCAGTCGCTGCAGCAGCAACTCGACAATGCTCCGGTTCATCGGATCGTCTTCGGCGACCAAGATACGCATCGCTGGCGCGAGTGGCCCCACTTTCGCCGGCTCGACCGCTGCCGCTACGGCATTTGCCAGATGGCGCGGGTCATCCGATCCATCGTCAAGCGCGTGCCGGGAAAACCTCGCGGTCGAGAGGTCGGGAATCGGGATCTGGAAATAGAAGAGCGCGCCGGGTCCCGGCCTCGGATCCAGCCCGATCTCCCCGCCGAGCAGTGTCGCGACGGACCGGCAGATCGCCAGGCCGAGGCCCGCGCCGGTATCCCTCAGCTTGCGCTCCTGTTTACCCTGCACGTATGGCTCGAACAGGCGGTCCCGCTCGGCCTCGCTGATCCCGGGTCCCGTATCCTCGACCTCTAGACGGAGCATACTGGCTCCGCCGGCCCCTGAGACCGGCAATGCACGGATCGTCACCGAACCGCTGGGCGTGAACTTGATCGCATTCCCGATGAGATTGAGGAGAACCTGCTGCATTCGTTCGGGGTCGCCCAGAACGGCAGGTGGCAGGCCGCCATGCATTTCGCTGCGTATCCGGAGCGGCTTGCCCTTGGCCAGGATTTGCCCTTGCTCGGCCATGCGCGCCAGCAACGCCTGAATTGGAACAGGGGTACGCTGGATTTCCGCCCGCCCAACCTGGAGACGTGACATTGCCATCGCGTCGCCCATCAACGACACGAGGCCTTTCGACGTAAGCTGGATGCTGTCGACGTAACGGCGCTGCTCGGGAGTGAGGCGAGACATCCGCAGCAACTCGGCCATTCCGTAGACGACGTTCAACGGATTGCGCACTTCATGGCTCATCATGGCGACAAAGTCGGATTTCGCGAGGCTCGAGCGCTCCGCCGAGCGCATGGCAACCTCAAGTTCGGTCGAAAGCTGCCTCTGAGCCCCAAGGAGTTGAACTACGACGTACGTGAAGCCAAGAACAAGCGCGCATACGGCGGTAGCCCCGACGAGAATGATCTTCACCATGACGTACCAGCGCGCCAGATAAACCCCATCGATCGCCGAGGCGAAGACGACGAGCGGGAAATTCTCGACGCCCTTTGCAGCGATGATGCGGGTGGCGGAGGTCCCGTCGAAGATCCTGTTGTCGCTCACCTCCCAGGCGTCTGGCCCGAGCGCATTGAGCCGCTGAAAGGCGTCGGAGGAGCGCATCGACTGGCCCACCGGTTCAATACCTTGGGGATATTGCGTGAGAATGGCGCCATCGCCGCGAGTCATCCTGACCACACCGGTGAAATTCAGCTTCCGATAGAATTCCGTGAAGAACTCGTCGCGTAGCAGGACGCTGACCGCACCGATGACGACCTGATTTGAATTGAAGAGTGGCCGGGTGAGGAAAACCTGCCACTTGCCCGTGAACGGATTCATGACGGCTTCGCTGATGAAGGGCATGTCGCGGGTCGCGGCGAGAGATTCGCCCACGTCGGATCGGGCGAGCGGATTGGACGGCGTGGTCTGTAACCCCACCGAATCCACAAGCACGCTGCCGCTCATGTCGTGCACCGCGATCGAGTGGATCTGCTCGGAAGCGATTACGCGCAGCTTCAGCGTCGCGCTCAGTCTTTGGGTGTCCAGAAGGCGGAGACCTTCCGCTGTATCGAACCGGGTGTCCGCAAGATCCTCGCGAACGGCGTTCAGAATCAGGTCGGCCGAGCGGAACGACTGGTCGGCGTGGCCAGCCAGCACGCGGGTGAACCGTACAAGCGAAACGCGCCACTGATTCACGGCATTCTGCCGGGCTTCCTTGATCAGAAACACCGATGACACGAGCACCAGCAGAGCGATCGCAACACCGGAGCCGCCGATGATCATCGACACCGATCTCAATCGGCTTGATCTCAGTGCGCGTCGCGGCAAAGACAGGACATCACACAGTTTCTGGTCCGCGAATTTCACGGGCAGGCCACCTCTAGGAGCGATCCGGCCGTCACCCCGTTTGGTAATTATCGTACACTCAAAAGCTGCTCAATAAGGGCAAACACTGCCGTTCCGGGCAGACTGGACAGTCCCGGGCAGGCAATTACCCCCATCACCAGCCCGCAAGCGTCAGGCTGCGGGCGCGTCGATATCCGTGTAGCCAGGCACCGTCCGGGCCGAGGGAATAGAGGGGCCGGTAATCGGCCATCTCACGGTCCCGGCGCACGCCATCGGACAGATTGTCGAGGATGAGCACCTGCCCCCGTATCGTAACGGTAAGTACGGAATGACCCTGCTTTCCGGCGTCGATTACGCCAATGACGAGGTGCATGCCGGAAGGGTCGAGGCCGAGGCCGGCCAGCATGGCCATCTTGAGCAGGGCATAATCCTCGCAGTCCCCGTTGCCGCGACGGACGGTGTCGAGCGGAGACGCCCATTCGTCCTCCATGCCGCGGCCATCGATATCCCTGACATAGCGCAGGTTGCTGTTGACCAGAGCGTTGACCACCTGAAGCGCCAAGTAAGGATCGCGGGACAGCTCGTCGCGCTGTGACAGAATCTCCTGCCACCGGCGCATGACTGGCGTGGCGCAGATCGCCTCGTTCGTCGGGCATGGGTTTCGGAAAAGCCGATCGGCGCGCTCATCCAGGATCTCCTGCCAGCGGCCCGACATCCGGACGGCGGAAACCCGGACGGCCACGGTTCCGAAGATGCCGGTTTGCAGCTCGTGCGCGCCAGAAGGAGCTGCGGCTAGTTTTGACGGCGCAGCCATTGCGGGTTCGGCGCGTGCAGGCGCGGCAGCCGCCACGGCGATGGCTAAGCCGAGGGAAAGCGGGCGCAGGAAACCATTCAGGATATTGGGACGCGGCAGAACTCGTGACATCGTGGAAGCCCCTTGAGGCTCACGATTTCAGGCCTGCGTTTCCGCCGATGCCGCCATTCGGTTTCGAATGGCTACAACTTGTTTCCCGACGCATCGTCGGGCTTGCGGAAAAGCAGATCGGCGTGCCGCCAGTGGCGTTCCAGGTCAATCGCCCTAGCCAGACCGATCTTCATCGGGTTATCGTACAAGTCCACGAACAGAGGGCCGGAACGGCTCGTTTATCGGGAGGACAAAAGATGGCGATGCGTCCACGGACACTTCTTTGCGCCTCGGTTGCGCTGGCGGCGGTGGTGCTGGCCTCGGGACTTGCGCAACCCGCCTCTGCGAAAACGCCGAAGGACCAGCTCATCGTTGGCATGAACATGGCCAACCTGACGAGCCTCGACCCGCACAACATGAACTCTTACGAGTCGCATCACATTCTTGCGAATGTTTACGATACGCTCGTGCGGACCGACCCGAAGGACCCCGCCGTCCTCATGCCCAGGATCGCGGAGTCCTGGCAGGAACTCCCGGATGGAACGATCAAGTTCAAGATACGGAAGGATGTGAAATTCCATTCCGGGCGCACGATGACGCTCGACGACGTCGTCTGGTCGTTCCGCCGCGCGGTGAAGCTGGGCTTGCTCGGCTCGGCCTACTTCACGGAGTGGGGCTACACCGCCCAGAACGTCGATCAAAAATTCCGTGCGGAGGGGACCGACGTATTCGTGATGGACCCCGTCATGCCCATCGCGCCCAAGCTGAAGCTCTACACGATCGCCCGCGCGGTCGGCGGTGTGCTCGACAAGGAGACGGTGCTCAAGAACGAGAAGGACGGCGATCTCGGCCGCGGCTGGCTCGCCTCCAATTCGGCGGGATCGGGCCCGTTCTCCCTGGTGCGCTGGAACCCGAACGACATCGTCCTGATGGACCGCTTCGATGGCTATTACGCGGGTGCCGCCAAGATGAAGCGCGTGGTCGTGCGGCATCTCCCGGAATCGCAGACGCAACGCCTGCAACTCGAAAAGGGTGATCTCGACGTCGGCATCCAGCTGTCCTCGGCCGATATCGACGGGCTCGCGACAAATCCCGCCATCGCCGTCGACCGTATCCCGGGCGCCGGCTATTACTTCGTGATCCTGAGCATGAAGGATCCCGATTTCGCCAAGCCGGAGGTTCGCAAGGCGATCCGCTATTGCATCAATTACGACAGCATCAACAAGAACCTGATGCAGAACTACGGCCTGCCCGCCGTCAGTTATATCCCGAAGGGCATCCCCGGCTATGTCGAGGGCGTGGGCAATGTCTACGACCCGGAGAAGTGCAAGGCAGGGCTCGCCGCCGCCGGTTATCCCAACGGCTTCAAGAAGACCTTCCTGACTTTGTCGTCGCCGCCCTATTCCGAAATCTCGACCGCGATCCAGGCGGACCTCGCCAAGGTCGGCATCACCGCCGACATCAAGGCCGGCAACGGCGACCAGACCTATGGGCCCATGCGCAACCGGCAGTTCGAGTTCGGGCTCGGCCGCTCCTCCTCGGCCGTCCAGGCGGATCCCGGACGGCTGGCTGCGGACCCACGTCTACAACCCGAACAACACTGACGCAGCCAAGCTCTCGAACCTCCTGGCGTGGCGCAGCTCGTGGGATCCGCCGGGCGTCGCCAAGCTCATGGACGAGGCGGCTTCGCTCACGGACGAGAAGAAGCGCGCGGAGCTCTACGCCGAAGTCGTGCGGCGGAGCGAAGCCGACGTGCCTTCGGTGATCCCCGTGTCGCAGCGCGTCGACCCCTTCGCCAAGCTGAAGCGCGTGCTGAATTACACCGGCGACGCGACATGGATGGTACGTTGGGACGTGGTCGACAAGACGGACTGACGGGACAAGGCTCCACGCACGGTGCTTGGATGAGCGGACTTCACGAATGACTGACCTGGCAGCCGCGCGCCCCGTCAAGGCGGGACGCGCGGCCCGTTTGCGGCGGCTGAAGAGCCTGGGCGGCACGCTGGGCGGTGCCGCCGTGACGCTGTTCATGCTCGTGATGCTGACCTTCGTGATCGGCCGGATGCTGCCCATCGATCCGGTGCTGGCCGTTGTCGGCGCGGACGCCGACCACGCGACGTACCTGAAGGTGCAGATGGAGCTCGGGCTCGACAAGCCGGTCATCGAGCAGTTCTGGATCTTCCTGAAGCAGCTCGCGTCCGGCAATTTCGGCAAGACGCTGCTGACCGGCCGGCCCGTGACCGAGGACATCGCGCCGCGTCCTGCCGGCGACCGTCGAGCTGGCGACGGTCACGATCCTGCTCGGCGCAGGCATCGGCGTGCCGCTCGGCATCTTCGCCGCCGTCAACCGGGGCAAGCTCGCCGACCACATCGTGCGGGTGATTTCGCTGCTGGGCCACTCCACGCCGATCTTCTGGCTCGGAATGGTCGGGCTGATCATCTTCTACGCCAAGCTCGACTGGGTCGGCGGATCGGGCCGCGTCGAGCTGTTCTACGTCGACATGGTGCCCAACGTCACCGGGCTGCTGCTGGTCGACAGCCTGCTTGCCGGCGACATGGACGTGTTCTGGAGCGCGCTCGACCACATCGTGCTGCCGGCCGCGGTCCTCGCCTATTCGTCCATCGCCTATATCAGCCGCATGACGCGCAGCTTCATGCTGGAGCAGCTCGGCCAGGAATACGTCATCGCCGCACGGGCGAAGGGAGCGCCGCGCAGCCGGGTCATCTGGGGGCACGCGTTCAAGAACATCCGGGTGCAGGTGGTCACCATCGTCGCGCTCTCCTATGGCGGACTGCTCGAAGGCGCGGTGCTGACCGAGACGGTGTTCGGCTGGCCGGGCTTTGGCCAGTACCTCACCAGCGCGCTGATCATCGGCGACATGAACGTCGTCGTGGCCTGCACGCTGATCATCGGCGTCCTGTTCATCACGCTGAACGTGCTCTCCGACATGCTCTACCGCCTGCTCGATCCGAGGACGCGATGAGCGCGCTCGTCCGCACCCGCGAATGGCTCGACGCCGACAGCGCCGCGACGCGTCTGGCAGGCCGGCGCGCAGAATGCCTGGCGCGGCTGGCGCCGCTTCGCGTCGAACCCGCTGGGGCTCGATCGGCCTCGCAGTGGTGCTGCTGCTGATCGGCGTCGCGGTCCTCGCGCCGTGGCTGGCCACGCGATCCGCCCGAACGCACCAGAACCTCGCCGCGCGGCTGCTGAAACCCTCCGCCGCTCACTGGCTCGGAACCGACGAACTCGGCCGCGACATCTGGAGCCGCCTCGTCTGGGGCAGCCGCATCACGCTTGACCATCGTCGCCATCGTCAGCGTGGTCGTCGCACCGATCGGCCTCGCGGTGGGCTGCATCGCCGGATATGCGGGCGGCTGGGTCGACACCGCGCTGATGCGGATCACGGACCTCTTCCTCGCCTTCCCAAGCCTGATCCTCGCGCTGGCGTTCGTCGCCGCGCTCGGGCCCAGCCTCGAAAACGCGATCCTCGCGATCGCGCTCACCTCCTGGCCGGCCGATCGCGCGGCTCGCGAGGGCGGAGACGCTCAGCCTTCGCAACAGCGATTACGTGGCGGCCGTGCGGCTGATGGGAGCCTCGCCCGGCGCGCATCGTGCTGCGCCATATCGCGCCGCTCTGCCTTCCCTCGGTGGTTGTGCGGGTGACGCTCAACATGGCGAGCGTGATCCTGACCGCGGCTGGCCTCGGCTTCCTCGGCCTTGGCGCTCAGCCGCCGACGCCAGAATGGGGTGCGATGGTCTCCACCGGCCGCCGCTTCATGCTCGATAGCTGGTGGGTGGTCACCTTCCCGGGCATCGCCATCCTCGTGGTCAGCCTCGCCTTCAACCTCGTGGGCGACGCGCTGCGCGACGCCCTCGACCCCAGGCAGGGCTAGCCCGTACCGCCACGCTTGCCCGGCGTGCAGGACGCGAGCGACTGAAGGCTCTCGTCGCCTTTACATTCGCGAGGAGCTGGGGTTCAGTTGTCGTACAACTGACAAGCAAGCAGGGGACGGGAATGACCCAGGGACATCTCAGGACGGCATTGCTGGCGGGCGCGGCCCTGCTCTGGGCCGGCCTGGCGAACGCCGCATCGCCACCGAACATGCTGGTCATCGGCACCGATCTCAGCGCGGTGCCCTCGCTCGACCCGGCCGCGATCAATGCGCGCACGCCGTCCGAGGTCGTCTCCAACCTCTATGACAACCTCGTCCAGCTCGCCGCGAACGACATGCAGACCCTGCGGCCCATGCTCGCCGAGAAGTGGTCCGTCTCGGCCGACAAGAAGACGATCACGTTGACGATCCGCAGCGGCGCTTTGTTCGCCAGCGGCAACCCCATCACCGCCGAGGATGCGGCGTGGTCGATCCAGCGCGTCATCAAGATGGCGGGCGTCGGCGCGACCGACATCGCGCTGTGGGGCTTCACCCCCGCGAATGTCGACAAGCTGGTGCGCGCCGCCGACGCCAAGACCCTCGTGATCGAGCTGCCGGAGCCCGTCAGCACGGATCTCGTGCTCTATTCGCTGGCCGGCTCGTCGCTGGGCATCATCGACAAGAAGGTCGCGCTCGCCAATGAGAAGAACGGCGACCTTGCGCGCGAGTGGCTGAAGTCGAACGCTGCCGCGAGCGGGCCCTTCACGCTGAGCCAGTGGCGCCCCAACGACATCATCATCTGCGAGGCCCGCAGCAACTACTGGGACGGAGCGCCGGCGATGCGCCGGGTGATCATGCGGCACGTTCCCGAATCCGGAAACCTGCGCCTGCAGATCCAGGCCGGCGATGTCGACGTCGGACAATATCTCGCGACCGGCGACCTCGAGGCGCTGGCCAAGGAGAAGGTCACGATCGATGCGACGCCGGGCTTCGGCTATTACTATATCGCCCTGAACATGAAGGACCCGGACCTCCAGAAGCCCCTGGTGCGCCGGGCTTTCCAGCACCTTCTCGACTGGAAGGCGCTGTCGCAGACCACGATGCGGTTCAACGGATTCCCGTGGCAGTCCACCATTCCCAAGGGTATGGCCGGCGCGCCCGCCGATCCGACGCCGGATTACGCCTACGATCCCGCATTGGCCAAGAAGCTGCTGGCCGAGGCAGGCTATCCCAACGGGCTGAAGAAGAAGCTCTTCCCCGCCGGTCCCGCGCATCTGCAGAACACAGAGGCGCTGCAGGCCAGCGCCAAGGCGGCCGGCGTCGAGCTGGAACTGGTGCCCGGCGAGCATACGCCAGACTTCCGCGCCCGGAACTTCGAGGTGCTGATGGGCAATTCCGGCGCGCGCCTGCCGGACCCCTTCGCGACCCTGGTGCAGTACGCCTACAACCCCGACAACAGGGATGAGGCGAAGCTCGGCGGCTATTATCTGTGGCGCACCAGCCTTCCCGCGCCCGAACTGACGGCGCAGGTAGACCAATCCAAGAGCGAGACGGACCCCGAGAAGCGCAAGGCGCTGTTCCAGAAGATCGACGCCTCCTTCAAGGCGATGGACCCGCCGCTCATCGTGCTGTTCCAGCGCACCGATCCGTACGTGATCCGGGCGAATGTGAAGGGCTATTTCGGCCATCCGACCTGGTCCACGCGGTGGGGCAAGGTCACCAAGGAATGAGCGGCACGGGTGGAACGCCGTCGGCGCTGCCGCCGGCCGCGGGCCTCGGCGCGCCTCTCGTGAACTGGACGGGACACCGCCGGCTCGCGGGACGCGTCGGCTCGGTGATCCTCACCCTGCTCGGCCTGCTGTTCCTCACCTTCACCATGGGCCGCCTGCTGCCTAACGATCCCGTGCTCGCCATCACGGGCGCGGAGGTGGACAAGGCGACCTATGACCGGGTTTTCCTGGAGCTCGGCCTCGACCGGCCGATGTGGCAGCAATTCCTCTCCTATCTCGGCGGCATCCTGCAAGGCGACCTCGGCAAGTCGCTCACCACCAACCGCGCCGTCGCAACCGACCTGATGGCGGTGTTCCCGGCGACGATCGAACTCGCGATCGTCGCAGTCGTCTCGGGCGTCTGCCTCGGCGTGCCGCTCGGCATGATCGCTGCCGTCAACCGCGGCAAGGCGATCGACCACATCGCCCGCATCGTCGGGCTGGCCGGCCACTCCGTGCCGATCTTCTGGCTCGGGCTGATGGCGCTGTTCGTGTTCTACGCCAAGCTGAAATGGGTCGGCGCATCCGGCCGCGTGGACGTGTTCTTCGAGGGGATGGTGACGCCCGTCACCGGCATGCTGCTGGTCGATTCCGCCTGGCAGGGCGAGTGGGAGGTGTTCCGCAGCGCGCTCAACCACATCGCGCTGCCAGGGCTGATCCTGGGTGTGTACTCGGTCGCCTATATCAGCCGCATGACGCGCAGCTTCATGCTCGAGCAGCTCGGGCAGGAATACATCGTCGCGGCCCGCGCCAAGGGGGCCTCGCGGCGGCAGGTGATCTGGGGCCATGCGTTCAAGAACATCCGGGTCCAATTGCTGACTATCGTCGCGCTCACCTTCGGCGGACTGCTCGACGGAGCGGTGCTCGTGGAGACCGTCTTCGGCTGGCCGGGCCTCGGGCAATATCTCACGCGCGGCCTCCAGATGAACGACATGAACGTCGTCATGGGCGCGGTACTGCTCATCGGGGTCGTGTTCCTGACGATCAACATCGTCTCCGACCGCCTCTACCGCATCTTCGATCCGCGAACGCGCTGACCATGACCGCAGCGGCCTCCTCCCCCGATAGCAGACTGCGCGCGTGGCTCGCCGATCCCGAGCCGCATGGCGCTTTGCAAGCAACCGTGCAGCAGGCCTGGCAGGGCTGGCTCGCCTATAAGAGCCACCCGCTGGGCATGGTGGGGCTCGGCCTGATCGCACTCCTCGTCTTCACCGCCGCCGCGGCGCCGCTGCTGACCGGCTACGATCCGATCGCGCAGGACATGCAGCAGCGCCTGCTGGCGCCATCGGCGGCGCACTGGTTCGGCACTGACAATTTCGGCCGCGACGTGTTTTCGCGCGTCGTCTACGGCGCCCGCACGACGCTCTACATCGTCATGCTGGTCACGATCCTCGTCGCGCCGATCGGGCTGATGATCGGCGCCATCGCAGGTTATCGCGGCGGCATCATCGACGAAGCCCTGATGCGGGTGACGGACATCTTCCTGTCCTTTCCCGGGCTGGTGCTTGCGCTCGGTTTCGCGGCGGCGCTGGGGCCCGGCATCACCAACGCCATCATCGCGATCTCGCTCACGGCGTGGCCGCCGATCGCCCGGCTCGCCCGCGCGGAGGCGCTGAGCCTGCGGCAGGCCGACTACATCGCCGCCGTGCGAGCTGCAGGGCGCGTCGTCGCTGCGCATCATCGTGCGGCATATCCTGCCGATGTGCCTGCCTTCGGTCATCGTCCGTGTGACGCTCAACATGGCCGGCGTGATCCTGACGGCCGCCGGGCTCGGCTTCCTCGGGCTCGGGGCGCAGCCGCCGTCGCCCGAATGGGGCTCGATGGTATCGGCAGGGCGGCAGTTCATGCTCGATAGCCCGTGGGTCGTCGCCGCCCCCGGCCTCGCCATCGCCGCCGTCAGCCTCGCCTTCAACCTCGCCGGCGACGCCCTGCGCGACGTGCTCGACCCGCGGCAGGAGCAGTGATGACCGATCCCCTGATTTCCGTCCGCAATTTGCGCGTCGCCTTCGGCAGTCCGAAGGGCCCGATCGAGGTGGTGCGCGGCATTTCCTTCGACCTCGGCCGCGAGAAGCTCGGCATCGTCGGCGAATCCGGCTCGGGCAAGAGCCTTACCGGCCGCGCCATCATGCGGCTCACGCCGGCCGGCGCCAAGGTGACGGCCGACCGCCTCGCCTTCGGCGACACGGACCTCGCCACCGCGAGCGAACGCAAGATGGAGGACATCAGGGGGCGCGGCATCGGGCTCATCATGCAGGACCCGAAATACTCGCTGAACCCCGTGGTCACGGTGGGCGAGCAGATCGCGGAAGCCTACCGCCTGCATGTGAAGGGCAGCGCAGCCCAGGCGCGCGAGCGCACGCTCGCCATGCTGAGCACGGTCAAGATCCGCGATCCCGAACGCGTGGCGCGGATGTACCCGCACGAAATGTCCGGCGGCATGGGCCAGCGCATCATGATCGCGATGATGCTCGTCGCCGAACCCAAGGTGCTGATCGCGGACGAGCCGACGTCCGCCCTCGACGTGACGGTACGCCTGGAAATCCTGGCGCTGCTCGACGAACTGGTCGCGACCCGCGGGCTGGGACTGATCTTCATCAGCCACGACCTCAATCTCGTGCGCCGGTTCTGCGACCGGGTGCTGATCATGTATCGCGGGCGGGTGGTGGAGGAGTTGGCGGCGGCCGATCTCGACCACGCCTCGCATCCCTATACGCGCGGCCTGCTCGCCGCCTTGCCGCGAATCCATTCGCGGCAGGCCAGGCTTCCCGTGATGCAGCGCGACCCGAACTGGTGACCTCATGCCCGCGATGATCGAAGTCGAGAACCTTGTGGTCAGCTACGGCGAGGACGCTGATGCGCGCCGGGCCGTCGACACCGTGAGCTTCAGCGTCGAGGACGGGGAGACGTTCGGCCTCGTGGGCGAATCCGGCTCCGGTAAATCGACGATCCTGCGCGCCATCGCCGGGCTTGCGCCCGTGTCGGGTGGCACGATCCGCATCGCCGGCCAGGCGCTCGGACCCAAGCGCGACATCGCGTTCTACCGGCGCTGCCAGATGGTGTTCCAGGACCCCTATGGCTGCCTGCACCCGCGCCAGACCATCTGGTCGCAGCTCATGGAGCCGGCGCGCATCCACAGCCTGCCGGATGGCGAGGCGAAGGCCGCATCGGTGCTCGAGGCCGTGGGCCTTGGCGCAGCCTTTCGCTGGCGCTATCCGCACCAGCTCTCGGGCGGCCAGCGCCAGCGCGTCGCCATCGCCCGCGCCCTGATGCTCGATCCCGAGGTGCTTCTGCTCGACGAGCCGACATCCGCGCTCGACGTGTCGGTGCAGGCGGAAATCCTCAACCTGCTCTGCGACCTCAGGGAGCGGCGCAGCCTCACCTTCCTGCTGGTCAGCCACGATCTCGCTGTCATCGCCCATATGTGCCAGCGCTCGGCCGTGATGGAGGCGGGCAAGCTCGTCGAGGAACTCGCCTCGTCCGACCTCGCCGCCGGAACCGCGCGGCACCCCTATACGGCACGCCTGTTGCAGGCGTCGGACGCCTATGGGGAAGAGCGGGCCGGCCAGTAGCGCGGACTTGAAAAGGATTTCATCGATGGCTGAACGCGGCACGCTTCCGGTCGACCCCGCACTGCTCGCGCCCGTGACCATGAAGCTGTCAGGCGACGGGCTCGGCTACGCCCACAGCGCGGTGCATGTGCGCGGTCATACGGTGCTGATCGACGAGCCGCCGGAGCGCGGCGGCGGCGATGTGGGACCGACACCGACCGAGACGTTCCTGTCGTCGCTGATCGGCGTCGTCAACGTGATCCTGCGACGCCTGGGCAAGCGCGATGGCGTCGCGATCCACAGCCTGAAGGTCGAGCTCGAAGCCGTGCTCGACCGGCGCGGCGTCTGGCTCGCGGAAGCGATCCCTCTGCCGTGGCAGGAGATCCGGCTGACGCTGACCATTTCCACCGACGCGGACGATGCACGCCTCGCGATCTGGAAGGAGGACCTGCCGAGGTTCTCGCCGATCCACACGGTGCTGCGCGAAGCAGGCACGCCGGTGCTGGAATCCTGGGTCCGGGGCTGAACGGCAAAGAGCCTAAAATCGCCAACGGCTTGGAAACCCTCCCCCGCCAGGCGGAGGAGGGCCGCAGGTGGTCTTCAGCCCTGCTTCAGCGCGGAGCCGGGCCAGAGCTTGGCGCGGGCGCGATCATATTGCGGCGGGCGCGGCAGATCGACGCCGAGCGCGTCGGCGGCATGCCAGCCCCAGCGGGGATCGTCGAGGAAGGCGCGGGCGAAGGCGACCGTATCGGCCTTGCCCTCCTGCAGGATCTGCTCGGCGTGGTCCGGCCGGACGATCATGCCGACGGCGCGGGTGACGATGCCCGATCCGTTCTTCACCTCCTCAGCGAGATGCACCTGGTAGCCGGGTCCCGTGGGGATCTTCTGCTGCATCGAGACGCCGCCCGAGGACACGCAGGCGTAGACCAGCCCGACATCGCGCAGCGCGCCCGCGAGGGCGATGGCGTCGGCCGAGGTCAGGCCGCCCTCGACCCAGTCGCTGCCGGTGATCCGGGCGGCGACGGCGATGTGCTGGGGCATGGCGGCCTTCACCGCCTGCGCGACTTCCACCAGGAAGGATCGCCGTCCGGCGGCATCGCGGCCATAACGGTCATCGCGCTTGTTCGAGATCGGCGACTGGATGGAGTGCATGAGATAGCCATGCGCCATGTGCAGTTCGAGCAGTTCGAAACCGGCGCGCACGGCGCGGTGGGCCGCGTCGACGAAGGCCTGCTTTACGCGGGCGAAATCGGCTTCGTCCATCTCCTTGGGCGTGTGCCAATTCTCGCCCATCGGGATGGCTGACGGCGCGATCGTCTGCCAGGGGTCCTGCCCCGCCTTCAGCGCGCCGCCGCCTTCCCACGGGCGCTGCGAGGACGCCTTGCGGCCGGCATGGGCAAGCTGCACGCCGAACTTCGTGCCGGGAAGCGCGACGGCCTTGGCTGCATCGAGCGCACGCTTGGCGGCGCGTTCGTTGGCGTCGGAATAAAGCCCGAGATCGCCATGGCTGATGCGGCCGTGGCGCTCCACCGCGGTGGCCTCGACCACGAACAGTCCCGCGCCGGACATCGCCATGTTCATCCAATGCTGGAGATGCCAGTCCGTCGCCGAGCCGTCATCGGCCGTGTACTGGCACATCGGCGCGATGGCGATGCGGTTGGGGACGGTGATCGGGCCAAGCTGGAGCGGCGAAAAGAGAAGCGGGGTCATCGGGTGTCCGGGTTAGATGAAACTGAGAATTCACAGATGGGGCCTGGACGTCCTAACGTCCAGCGCGGGTCTGGTGTGCAATATCGATCAGGCTCAGGATCGTGAACATCATCTGCGCGGCAGCCTGGGCGGTATTGCTCGTCGCATCGTATTGAGGCGCGATCTCGACGACGTCTCCGCCGACGATGTCGAGCCCAGCGAGGCCACGCAGGACGTGCAGCACTTCGCGTGGCGCGAGGCCGCCCACTTCGGGCGTGCCGGTGCCCGGCGCGAAGCCCGGGTCGAGGCTGTCCACGTCGAACGAGACATAGGCGGGACCGTCGCCGATCACGGCGCGGGCCTTGGCCAGCGCGGCCTCCGGCCCCATCGCGGCGAATTCCTCGGCGTGGATGACCGTCATGCCGCTGTCGTAGCTGAACTCCCAGAGATATTCCGCGCCGCCCCGGATGCCGATCTGGATGGTGCGGGCGGGATCGAGCACCCCGTCGAGCACGGCCTGCCGGAACGGGCCGCCGTGATGGAACTTCGAGCCCTCATAGGGACCTGACGTGTCGCAATGCGCGTCGATATGGACCAACCCGACCGGGCGGTCGCGGCCGACGGCCTTGAGGATGGGATAGGAGATCGAGTGATCGCCGCCCACCGACAGCGGGATCACGCCCGCGCCGACGATCTCGGTGTAGAAGGTCTCGATGTCCTCGTGGCAGCTTTCCAGGCTGAAACGGCTGCGGAACGGCACGTCGCCGACATCAGCGACCCGCATCGTGGTGACAGGCGTGCGCCGCAGTACGTGCTCGAACGGCCCGATGCGCTCGATGGCCCTCACGGCCCGCGGACCGAGGCGCGCCCCGGCGCGGTTGGTGACGCCGAGGTCCATCGGGACGCCGACCAGCGCCACGTCCAGCCCGGCGAAGCCCTGCTGCGCGGCATCCGGCCTGAAGGGCGCGCCCATCAGTGTCGCGGGATCGGCGAAGGGCCATTTGCGCTTGTCGCCCTGGAACTGCGAGTCGGCGACCTTGCGGAATTCGGCGTCGTAGATGTCGCCGCCGCTGGTCCCTGCATATTTGGCCCTCAGGCGCTGCAATTCGTCGTCGTTCATGGGAAGAGCCCAAAAATGGTGTCGCGGGGCATGAGCACATGGCTGGACCGCTCGCGCGAACCCTGTAGGAATGCGGCGAGGGTTGCAAGCCGCGCTGCCGTGCGCTCGGCGCACCCGCCTGCCCGGAGCCCGCCATGCCCGCCATCAATCCCCTGCTCGTCGACACCGGCACGCCGCCGATCCCGGAGGCCCAGGCCTGGACGCGGCGCTATGACGGCTCGCGCGGACCGCTGCTCGACCTGTCCCAGGCGGTGCCGGGCTATCCGCCCCATCCCGATCTGCTGAAGCACCTCGCCGCCGCGGCGGGACAGGCGCGTTCGGCCGGCTACGGCGCGATCACCGGCGACGCCGACCTGCGTGAAGCCTACGCGGCGCACGTGTCGGCGCTCTATGGCGGGCGGATCGCGCCGACGGAACTGGCGATCACGGCGGGCTGCAACCAGGCCTTCTTCGTGGCGATGATCGCGCTGGCGAAGGCCGGGGACGCGGTGCTGGTGCCATCGCCGTGGTATTTCAACCACGAGATGAGCCTGCATATGCTGGGCATCGAGGCGCGGCCGCTGCCGTGCCACGCGCAGGCGGGATTCGTGCCCGACCCTGATGACGCCGAGAGCCTGATCGACCACAAGGTGCGCGCCATTGTGCTGGTGACGCCGAACAATCCGACCGGCGCGATCTACCCGCCCCACGTGATCCAGCGGTTCGCCGGACTTGTGCCGCCGGCGCGGCATCTGGCTGGTCATCGACGAGACCTATCGCGACTTCATGCCCGGCGAAGGAGACGTGCCGCACGCCTTGTTCGCCGATCCGGCATGGCGTGACACCGTGATCGGGCTCTACAGCTTCTCGAAATCCTATTGCGTGCCCGGCCACCGCCTCGGCGCCATCACGGCGGGCGAACCGGTCATCGCGGAAATCACCAAGGTCCTCGACTGCATCCAGATCTGCCCGGCGCGCCCGGGTCAGTCCGCGCTGGTCTGGGCCATCGACGCGCTGGCGGACTGGCGGGAGGAGAACCGGCAGGAAATCGCGGCGCGCGCCGCCGCGTTCGAAGCCGCCATCGCCGCATGTCCCGGCTGGCGGATCGATTCCGTGGGCGCCTACTTCGCCTATCTCGCGCACCCGTTCGAAGGCGTGCCCGCGACGCGCGTCGCCGAGATGCTCGCCTCGCAGCGCGGCGTGCTGGGGCTGCCCGGCGTCTATTTCGGCGCCGGGCCAGGAAGGGCATCTGCGCATCGCCTTCGCGAACGCCGACCGCGCGGCCATCGCGCTCGTGCCTGACAGGCTCAAGGGTTTCACGCCCTAGGGCCAAGTGGCCACCGGTGATGCAAATGGGTCCGGCGGCGGCCGATCCGTATGGCTGCCCTGCGATCACGGAACGGGGCCAAGCCGCGACTCGTGCTAGGGACATTGACCCACGAAGCCGACCGGCGGTTCCGCCCCGATGACCTATCCCGAATTCCTGCGTCGTCACGGCGCGATGGCCCTCTTCGGCTATTCGCTCGCGCTGATGTCGTGCTTCGGTCAGACCTTCTTCATCGCGCTGTCGGGTCCTGACATCCGGTCCACCTTCGGACTGTCGAACGCGGCGTTCGGCAGCATCTATTCCACCGCGACGCTCTGCTCGGGCCTGCTGATGATCTGGGCGGGCAGCGTGCTCGACCGCATCAGCGTGCGCACCTATGCCGCGGTCGCTCTGGCCGGGATGGCCGCCGCCTGCCTCCTCCTCTGGTCCGCCAACGGCCTCGTCATGCTCGGCGTCGCGCTGTTCGGGTTGCGGCTGTTCGGCCAGGGCATGCTCGGCCATGCGGCCGTCACCAGCGCCGCGCGGCTGCCTTCAGGCGTGCGCGGTCGCGCCATGGGGCTGGCGACGCTGGGCTTTCCGACAGGAGAGGCCGTGCTTCCGGGCATCGTGCTGATCGTCATCACGACCCTGGGCTGGACACGCGTCTGGGAGGCGGCTGCCGCGACCGTCACTGTAGCCATGCTGCTGGTGCTCTGGCTGAAGAAGAGCGACGACCTGCCCGCCGCGCAGGCTTCATCCGGTACCGGCGACACGGATTCCACCCCGCCGCGCCGTATCGATATCCTCCGGGACCGGAACTTCCTGGTTTTCCTCCCGGCCATCCTCGCGCCCCCGGCGATCATGACCGGCTACCTGTTCTACCAGCGCCATTTCGCCACCGTGAAGGGCTGGTCGCTGGAGCTCGTGGCGGGAAGCCTGACGGGCTATGCGCTGGCATCGGTCACGGTCGGGATGCTGTTCGGCTTCGCCGTGGACCGTTTCGGCGGCATCAGGATGAGCCACCTGCACCTCTCGGGGCTGATCCTGTCATCGCTGACGCTGGCCTTCGGAACGGGTCCGGCCTCGGCCATCGGCGTGTTCGTGCTGATGGGGTGCTCGGCGGGCGCCAACAACGTGGTCGTGCCCGCGGTCCTGGCGGAACTCTACGGGACGCGGCATCTGGGCATGATCCGTGCGCTGTCCGTCTCGATCATGGTCGTCGCGTCGGCGGCGACGCCTGTCATCCTGGGCTTCGTCATCGATGCGGGGACCGGCCCGATGCCGATCGCCCTTGGCTGCGCGGCCTGGCTCATCGGCGCGACCGCGCTCACGCTTTTGCTGCCGAACAAGAAGGCGGTTTGATCAGGCCGCCAGAGCCGTCAGACGACCTTGATGGTCTTGGGATCCCAGTCGACCTTGGGGTATTTCGGATCCATGTCCTCGAGCGTCTTGCGCACGATGGAGGCAATGAGCGCGTTGCGCGCCCATTTGTGGTTGGCCGGGATGATGTGCCAGGGCGCCCAATCGGTCGAGCAGCGCTCGATCATGGTCTGGTATGCGTCCATGAAATCCCCCCAGCGGGCGCGGTCGTCGAGATCCCCTGCATTGAATTTCCAATTCTTCTTGGGGTCGTCGAGCCTCTCCTGCAGGCGTTCCTTCTGCTCGTCCTTGGAAATGTGCAGCATGAATTTCAGGATCGTGGTGCCGTTTTCGGTGAGCATTTTTTCGAAGGCGTTGATCTGGTCATAGCGCTTCTCGATTTCCTTGGCGGGCGCGAACTGGCGCACCTTCACGACCAGCACGTCCTCGTAATGGGAGCGGTTGAAGATGCCGATCATGCCGCGCTTCGGGCAGGCCATGTGGGCGCGCCACAGGAAGTCGTGGGCGCGCTCCTCTTCGCTCGGCTGGCGAAACGCCGTGACGTTCACGCCCAGCGGGCCGGCGGTGTTGAACACACCCCTGATGGTGCCGTCCTTGCCTGACGTATCCATGCCCTGAAGGATGACGAGCAGCGAGCGCCGTCCCTCGCCGTAGAGGCTGTCCTGCAGCTTGTCGATCGCGGTGGCGTCGAGCATCAGGCGACCGCGAGCCTCTTCCTCGCCGCCGAGCGCATCGGTATCGTCGGGGTCGTGCGACGACAGCTTGAAGTTCTTACCCGATGTCACACGGTACGAATTCGCCACTGCGTTCTCCTGCCTGCTGTCCGCCGTTGCGGTTGCGACATTGTCGAACGGCGCGGATGCCGAGCGCAAGCGGCGAGGCCGAAGCTCAGCGGATCCGCTGCCGCCGCCTCCCGGTTCGCACGGGAGTAGCGGGGAGCGGCAGGTCCGCAGCCTCGAGCCGAGCGGGAAGCGCATCCATGATCGTGCGGCGCTCGACGGGGCTCATCCAGGCCCAGCGGGAGATCTCGTCGAGCGTGCGGCCGCAACCCACGCACAGCCGGGCGACCGGGTCGATCACACAGATCTGCACGCAGGGGCTTTCGGTGACTTGCATGGCGGCACAGCTATGCCGCCCGCGGCGGATTGGCAAGAACCAGGCTCACAGAAGTGCCGATCGGACGGCGGGTCAGGCCGCGCGGGACGCCCGGCGCGCGTTCCTAGCTTCCACCACAAGCAGGCCCACGCCGCTGCCGATGATCAGCACCGCGCCCATGAAGACCGATGGGGCGGGAATGTCGTGAAAGACGACGAACCCCAGGATGAAGGCCCAGATAAGCGCGGAGTACTCGAATGGCGCGACGGCGGAGGCTGGCGCATGGCGCAGGCTTTCGAAAACCGCGTACTGCCCGAGTCCGCCGAACACGGCCAGGCAGGCCAGCAGCAAGGCATCAAACGGCGTCGGCGTGATCCAGAGCCACGGCATGGACAACCCGCATGGCACGGCGAAGATGATGCTCGCCGCCATCACCTGTGTCGTTGTCTTTTCGGTGCGGCCGAGGATGCGCACGAGGATGCTGGTCCAGCCCCAGGCGAACGCGGCGAAGAGCGCGAGCAAGGCGGGGACGAGAGCCACGCCCGACCCCGGATTGGCGGCGAGGATGACGCCGGCCAGCCCCACCAGCACCGCGATCCAGCGCGCGCCGGTGACTTTCTCCTTGAGAATGACGGTCGAGAGAATGACGACGAAGAGCGGCGCTGCGAAATACAGCGTCACGAGTTCCGCCAGCCCGAGGCTGCGCGCGGCGGTGTAGTAGCAGGACCATGCCAGCAGCACGAGTACGCCCCGCGCCAGCAGCGCCGGCTTGTTGCGGCTGCGGACGAGGTCGATCATGGCCGCGCCGCGCGTAACGACCGCCATGATGATGATGATGAGCACGCTGCGAACGAACAGGATCTCGAAGACCGCATAGTGCGGCACCAGCCATTTGATGATGGCATCCTGGATGCTGAAACAGGCATAGCCGGCGACCGCAAGGCCGATGCCGTAGAGGATCCGCTGCGGATCGCCGGAAGTACTGGTCATGAGGGAGCCACGGACAGGGGGAGAGGCGGGCGCGGCCTGTTGTCCCACCGCGACGGCCGCGCCGCCAGAGGTCTCGCCGGGGTATCACCCATGCAGCATCGGCCCGGCGGTGCTTGCGCCCGGCGGGCGGGATGGATAGCTGAGGACGACAGCATTGGATTGACACCGTGACCATCAACCCCTCTCCGACCGCCCGCACCGCCATAGCCGTGACCATCGCGGGATCGGATTCAGGCGGCGGCGCCGGGATCCAGGCCGATCTGAAGACGTTTTCGGCGCTGGGCGTCTACGGCGCGAGCGTGATCACGGCGCTCACGGCCCAGAACACGTTGGGCGTGCAGGCCATCCAGGACATCCCTGCCGACTTCATCGCGGCACAGATGGATTCCGTCTTCTCGGACCTCGCGGTCGGGGCTGTGAAGATCGGCATGCTTTCGCAGGTCGGCGTGATCGAGACGGTCGCGGCAGGGCTCGACAGGCATTGCATCACCCAGATCGTGCTCGATCCCGTGATGGTCGCGACGAGTGGTGACCGGCTGCTGGCCCAGGACGCCATCGTTGCGCTGCGGGAGATCCTGATCCCGCGCGCCTTGCTGATCACGCCCAACCTTCAGGAGGCCGCGGCGCTGCTGGACGGCGAAATCGCACAGGACGAAGCCGCCATGCGAAGGCAAGGCGAGGCTCTGCTGGCACGCGGCGCAAGGCGCGTCCTGATCAAGGGCGGGCATGGTAGCGGCGCGAAGGCCGTCGACCTGCTGGTGACGCCCGAGGGCGTGGAGCGCCTCGAAGCCGACCGCATCGACACGCGCAACACACACGGCACGGGCTGCACGCTGTCGGCCGCGGTCGCGGCGGGGCTGGCCCGGGGGCTGGACCTCGGCACGGCCGTGCGGCAGGCGAAGGCCTATCTCACGGCCGCATTGGCCGCGGCGGACCGGCTGCGGATCGGACGGGGCCACGGCCCCGTCCATCACTTCCATGCGGTCTGGTAGGCTCAGCGAGAGACGGCGTAGCGCTCCACCGGCTCGACCTTGTCGATCAACCCGCGCGCCTTCATGAACTCCGCGAAGCGGCTGTAGCGCTTGCGGTCGAGGGCGGCGGGGCTGGCCGCAAGGCGCGGCAGCGTGTCCATCCACGCCTGCCTGTTCAGCGCGTCGTCGAGCTTGGGGTCGGTCTTGGCGAAGACAGCCCAGGCCTCGTCGGGGTTGTTCAGGATCCAGACCGTGGCCATCTCCACCGCGTCGAGAAAGCGCTGCATCTTCGGGTCGGCCACCCGATCCTGCTTCACCACATAGATCAGCTCGTCATAGGGCGGGACGCCGTTCTCCTCGGGATAGAAGGCGCGGCCGGGCTTGCCCTCCTGCTTCAGCTCGGTGAGCTCGAAATTGCGGAACGCGCCGATGACGCCGTCGACCTGCCCGGAAAGGAGCGCCGGGGTAAGCGCGAAATTGACGTTGACGAGCTTCACGTCCGACAGCTTCAGGCCGGCCTGCCCGAGCATGGTGCAGAGCAACGCCTCCTCGAAACCCGCGATCGAGTAGCCGATGGTGCGGCCCTTCAGGTCGGCCAGCGTCTTCACCGGCCCGCCTTCGAGCACGACGAGGCTGTTCAGCGGCGTGGCGACGACCGCGCCGATGCGGATCAGCGGCAGCCCCTCCTGCACCTGCTGGTACAGGTTCGGCTGGTAGGACACGGCGATATCGCCCTGTCCGGCCGCGACGAGGCGCGGCGGGGCGGACGGATCAGCGGGCTCGACCAGCGTCACGTCGAGCCCGGCTTTGGCGAAGAAGCCCTTTTCCCTGGCGACGACAAGCGCGGCGTGGTCGGGGTTCACGAACCAGTCGAGCAGGACGGTGAGCTTGTCGGCTGCGCCGCGGCGGGACCCGCGCCGAGCGCCAGCAAGGCGAGGGCGGCAACGAGGGTTCTCGAATCGCATGGGGAATGCCTTTCAGTTGCGAAGTGTGTCGGGCGCCCAGCGCACGAGGCGGCGCGTGGCGGCGTCGATCCCCTTCCAGAGTGCGATGGACATGACGGCCAGCACGAGCAGCGCAGCGAACACGGTGTCGGTCTGCGTGCGGGCGTTGGCGTGCAGGATGAGAAGGCCGAGGCCGGAGGACGACCCGACCCATTCGCCGACGATCGCGCCGATCGGCGCAACCGCGGCGGCGATGCGCAGGCCCGCCGCGAGGTTCGGCAGGGCTGCCGGAATCCGGATGCAGCCAGAGCCGCTGGCGAGGCGATGCGCGGTAGAGCCGCGACAGGTCGACGAGGCCCGGATCGGTGCGGCGCAGGCCTTCGAGGAAGTTGGTCGCGACGGGGAAGAAGATGATGAGCGTCGCCATCGCGACCTTGGAAGCCAGGCCGAAGCCGAGCCACACCACGAGCAATGGCGCGATGGCGAAGACCGGCAGCGCCTGGCTGGCGACGAGAAGCGGGCCGAACGCGCGCTCCACGAGCGGCCAGCGCGCCATCGCCAACGCCGCCAGCATGCCGGTCAGGCTGCCGAGGACGAAGCCGCACAGGATTTCCCAGAGCGTGGTGCCAGCCTGCGGCAGGATCACATTGGCGCGCATGGCCAGCGTGGTCAGGATTCGCGAAGGCGGCGGCAGGATGTAGCCGGGAACTTCCGCCAGATGGACGGCGGCCTCCCAGCACGGCCAGCAGCAGCACGACCGCCACGGGCGCGGCATAGCGGCGCAGCATGTCGCCGGGCAGCGCATTGGGCAGAACCGCCGGGCAGAACCTTACCAGCCACGGCTTCGCCCAACGCAGTCTTCCGCGTCGGGAGTTGGTCGGATGGGATACGGGGCGGTGTCGCCCTTGACGATGTCATCGCGCGTTTCCCTACGCCGGTATGAGCCGGATCAGGTTCGACGGGTTGGCCTTGCGGCCTCTCAGCGACGCCCTAGAGCGCGGCACCCCGACACGGAGAAGTGAGTTTCATTAGCGCGGACCGGACCGGCTCCGCAAGCCCGGTGCTCGCAAGCCTGCCGCGCGTTGACAGGGGCGAGCGGTGTCGCGACGCTGGGTCCGGGTCGACGCGAGACGATTGCGGGATATTTCCCAGCGAAGACCTTCCCCACAGGGATCACCGAGGAGCGAGCCGCGTGTCGCGGGAAAAGATCTTTTTGCTGACGCTCGGGCTGACAGGCTTCGCCAGTTCCCTCGCGCAACGCTCGACAGACCCGATGGTCACCGCCATCGCGGCGGACTTCGCCGCGCCCATCGCCACGGTCGCGATGCTCTCCACCAGCTACGCGCTGCCCTATGGCCTTTGCCAGCCCATTCTAGGCCCGCTCGGCGACGCGCTCGGCAAGTCGGCGGTGCTGAAGGTCTGCGTGGCGCTGTTCGCCGTTGCCCTCGGGCTTGGTGCCATCGCGCCCTCGCTCGATTGGCTGTTCGCCAGCCGCGTCATCGCTGGGATCGCCGCCGGGGGCGTGATCCCGCTGGCGCTGGCCATGATCGGGGACCGTTTCGAGATGGCGGGACCGACAGGTCGCGATCAGCCGGTTCCTGTCCGCCGCCATCATCGGGCAGATCGTAGGGGTGACCGCGGCAGGCGTGCTGGCCGAGACGATCGGCTGGCGCGGCGCGATCTGGGCGACATCCGGCGCGGCGGCCCTTGCAGCCATCGGCGCGTTCGCCGGGCTCAAGGCAGAGCCGGCCGACAACAAGCGCGATTTCAGGCTCTCCGAGACATTCGGCCGCTACGGCCTCGTCTTCGCCAACCCGCGTGCCGCCATCTGCTACAGCGCGGTGTTCGCGGAAGGCGTCGCCATCTACGGCGTCCCGCCCTACGTCGCCGAGATGCTGGAGAAGGCCGGAACCGGTGGCCCGTCCGAGGCGGGCTTCATCATCGCCGGCATCGGCATCGGCGGTATCGTCTTCTCGATCTTCGTGGCGCAACTTCTACGCCTGCTGGGGACGACGGGGGCCATGCGCACCGGCGGCATTCTGTCGGGCGCAGGCGTCGCGCTTTTCGGCTTTACCAGCAATTGGGTGCCGGGCCTCGCCTGCTTCTTTGCGATCGGGCTCGGCTTCTTCCTGCTGCACAGCTCGCTCCAGAGCCGGGCGACCGAGCTTGCGCCTTCCGCGCGGGGATCGGCGGTGGCGCTGCACGCGTTTTTCTTCTTCCTCGGCCAGGGCATCGCGCCGGCGATCTTCGGGTGGGGCTACCACCATATCGGCGCCCGGCCGTCGCTGATCCTGTCGGCCCTGCTCATGGCCGCCGCAGGCCTCGTCTCGGCGCAATTGCTGCTGCGGGCCGACCGCAGGGACGCTGATAAAAAGGGCGCCGCGACAGCCTAGCCGGGGCCGACCATCTTCTCCGGCCGCACGAGTTCGTCGAATTCCTCGTGCGTGACATGCCCGCCGCCCACGGCCTCCTCGCGCAGGGTCGTGCCCTTGGCGTGGGCCGCCTTGGCGACCTTCGCGGCCGCGTCGTAGCCGATCCTGGGCGCGAGCGCCGTGACCAGCATGAGCGAGCGGCGCATCATCTCGTCGATACGCTCCCGATTGGCCTCGATCCCCTCGACGCAATGCTCGCGGAAGCTCGTCGGCCGCATCGGCGAGGAGGCGGACGGACTGCAGCACGGCGTCCGCGATGACGGGCTTGTAGACGTTGAGCTCGAAATGCCCCTGGCTGCCGGCGACCGTGACGGTCGTCTGGTTGCCGAAGACGCGCGTGCAGACCATCGTCAGCGCCTCGGCCTGCGTCGGGTTCACCTTCCCCGGCATGATCGAGGAGCCCGGCTCGTTCTCGGGCAGGATCAGCTCGCCCAGCCCCGAGCGCGGCCCGGAGCCGAGAAGACGGATATCGTTGGCGATCTTGAACAGCCCCGCCGCAGCGGCGTTGAGCGCGCCATGCACGAACACCAGCGCATCGTTGCTGGCCAGCGCCTCGAACTTGTTGGGCGCGGACACGAAGGGAAGGCCCGTCAGCGCGGCGATCCTCGCCGCCATGGCGTCGGCGAAGGCGGGATGGGCGTTGAGCCCGGTGCCCACGGCCGTGCCGCCCTGCGCCAGCGGCCAGATTTCAGGCAATGCCGCCTCGATCCGGTGAATTCCGAGGGCGACCTGCGCCTCGTAGCCGGAGAACTCCTGCCCCAGCGTCAGCGGCGTGGCGTCCTGCGTGTGGGTGCGGCCGATCTTGACGATATCGGCGAAGGCAACCGACTTGGCTCCCAGCGCTTCGCGCAATGCCTGCAAAGCAGGCAGAAGCCGCTCCGCGATCTCCCTGCCGGCCGCGACATGCATGGCCGTCGGGAAGGTGTCGTTCGAGGATTGGCCGCGATTGACGTGGTCGTTGGGATGAACCGGCGTCTTGCCGCCTCGAACGCCCGACAGGATCTCGTTGGCGCGTCCGGCCAGCACCTCGTTGACGTTCATGTTGGTCTGGGTGCCGGAACCCGTCTGCCACACCACCAGCGGGAATTCGTCCTGCAGCCCGCCGCCCAGGATCTCGTCGGCAGCCGCCACGATGGCGTCCGGCCAGCTTGGGCTCGAGTTCGCCCAGCTCGCTGTTCACGAGGGCCGCCGCCTTTTTCACGATCACCATGGCCTCGATGAGCGGAGTGGGCATGCGCTCCGTCCCGATGCGGAAATTCTGGCGGGAGCGCTGCGGTCTGGGCGCCCCAATAATGCGCGGATGGCACCGAAATGGGACCGAACGAGTCGGTTTCCGTGCGCGTCGCGGCGGCGGCTGGGGTCTCGGCCATGTCGATCTCCTTGCTCAATCCGATCTTCGACAACGAGCGCGGCGGGGTGAAGGCATCCCGCCGAAACGAGATTCATTCGAAACGCGGCGGTATCCACTGCCCAGTCCATGATATGACGGCATGGCCCTTGCCTCTCGAAATGTCCCGTCTAGGCTGACGACCCGGACGGTTCGAGGCGTCGGCGGCATGCCGTCCGGCCGATCCGGCCTGTCGGGCCATGCAAACCATCGGATGTGACCTTGTCGATCGTCGCCGCCCTGAACCACGTCACGCATTACCGCTACGACCGTCCGGTGGCGCATCGGTCCCCAGGTGATCCGCCTGCGCCCCGCGCCCGCACAGCCGGACGACATGCAAGAGCTATTCGCTGAAGGTGACGCCCGCCAATCATTTCATCAACTGGCAGCAGGATCCGCACGGCAACTGGCTGGCGCGCTTCGTGTTTCCCGAGCCCGCGACCGAGCTGAAGATCGAGGTCGACCTCGTCGCCGAGCTCGCGGTGGTCAATCCGTTCGACTTCTTCGTCGAGGAGCTACGCCGACAATTTCCCCTTCGCCTATCCCGACGAGCTCAAGCACGAGCTTCTGCCCTATCTCGAGCTCGAAGAGGGCAGCGCCGCGCTGGACGCCTATGTCGCCGCGATCCCGCGCGAGCCGCACGCAGATCGTCAACTTCCTGGTGGCGCTCAACCAGCGCCTGCAGCAGGACATCGGCTACATCGTCCGCATGGAGCCGGGCGTCCAGACGCCGGACGCAGACGCTGCGCGCTGCGCAAGGGATCCTGCCGCGATACCGGCTGGCTGCTGGTGCAGGTGCTGCGGCGGCTCGGCCTCGCCGCCCGCTTCGTCTCGGGCTACCTGATCCAGCTCAAGCACGACCTGAAGGCGCTGGACGGCCCCACCGGCACGGACCACGACTTCACCGACCTGCACGCCTGGGCCGAGGTCTACATCCCCGGCGCGGGCTGGATCGGGCTCGACCCCACCTCCGGCCTGTTCTGCGGCGAGGGGCACATTCCGCTCGCCGCGACGCCGCATTACCGCTCCGCCGCGCCGATCTCGGGCATGGTCGGCTATGCCGAGGTGGACTTCGATTTCCACATGGGCGTGACCCGCGTGCAGGAATCGCCGCGCGTCACGCTGCCCTTCTCCGACGAGATCGCTGGGACGCGCTGGACGCGCTCGGCGACGTCGTCGACCGCGATCTCGTCGCGCAGGACGTGCGCCTCACCATGGGCGGCGAGCCGACCTTCGTCTCGATCGACGACTACGAAGCGCGCCGAATGGAACACCGCGGCGGTCGGGCCCGACCAAGCGACTGCTCGCCGACGATCTCATCCGCCGGCTGCGCGCGCGCTTCGCGCCAGGCGGCTTCCTGCATCACGGGCAGGGCAAGTGGTACCCCGGCGAAAGCCTGCCGCGCTGGACCTTCGCGCTGTACTGGCGCAAGGACGGCCAGCCGGTCTGGCGCGATCCGTCCCTGCTCGCCATCGAGCAGCCGCCGGAAGCCGCCCGGCCCGGACGCGCTGGAGCGCGTCGCGACCGCGCGTGGCCGAGCGGCTCGGCATTCCCGCCGACTTCGCCGTGCCGGCCTTCGAGGACACCGGCCCAGTGGATCATGAAGGAGGCCGAGCTTCCGGCCAATGTCGATCCGCTCGACTCCAAGCTCGACGATCCCGAAGCGCGGGCGCGCATCGCCCGGGTGTTCGAGCGCGGGCTCGAGCAACGCCGTCGGCTATGTGCTGCCGGTCCAGCGCCGGCAACGCGCAGGCGCAGCGACCGCCGCTGGAAGAGCGAGCGGTGGAAGCTGCGGCGCGGCACGGCTGTTCCTCGTGCCCGGCGATTCGCCGGTCGGCTTCCGCCTGCCGCTGTCCTCGCTGCCGCACCTGCAAGAAGGCGGACTATCCCTACCTTCACCCGGTCGACCCGTTCGAATGGCGGCCGCCGCTGGCTCCAACGGCTGAGCTGGCCGAGCGCGTGCAGCGCCATCCGACGGCCCAGGTCCAGCATGGCTCCGAGATGGGCGGCCCGGAGCGGCAGGAGGTCGTGGAACAGACGGCGGGCGAGAAGTCCGATGCCGTCCGCACGGCCATCGCGTTCGAGATTGCGCGAGGGGATCCTCTACGCGTTCATGCCGCCGGTGAAGGAGCTCGAGGACTATCTCGAACTGCTCGCCGCGCTGGAGGAAACGGCGCGCGAGACCGGCGTGCCCGTGCGCATCGAGGGCTATCCGCCGCCGCACGATCCGCGCATCGAGGTGCTGAAGGTCACGCCCGACCCCGGCGTGATCGAGGTCAACGTCCAGCCCGCCACGAGCTGGCGCGAATGCGTCGACATCACCGAAATCGGTCTACGAGGACGCGCGCCAGTCGCGGCTGGGCACTGACAAGTTCATGGTCGATGGCCGCCACACCGGCACCGGCGGCGGCAACCACGTGGTCGTCGGCGGCGCAACGCGCGCCGGACAGCCCCTTCCTGCGCCGGCCCGACCTGCTGAAGAGCCTCGTGCTCTACTGGCAGCGGCACCCATCGCTGTCCTATCTGTTCTCCGGCCTGTTCATCGGCCCGACGAGCCAGGCCCCGCGCATCGACGAGGCGCGGCACGACAGCCTGTACGAGCTCGAGATCGCCATGGCGATGGTCTCAGGGCCCGACGCCGACAAGCCGACGCCGCCCTGGCTGGTGGACCGGCTGTTCCGCAACCTGCTGGTCGACGTCTCGGGCAACACGCACCGCTCCGAAATCTGCATCGACAAGCTGTTCTCGCCGGACTGGCCCGACCGGGCGGCTGGGCCTGGTCGAGTTCCGCTCCTTCGAGATGCCGCCGGACTGCGCGCATGAGCCTTGCCCAGCAATTGCTGCTGCGCGCCCTCATCGCGTGGTTCTGGCGCGAGCCGCAGACACGGCGATCTCATCCGCTGGGGCACCGGCCTGCACGACCGGTTCATGCTGCCGCACTTCGTCTGGGAGGATTTCTCGGACGTGATCGGCGACCTCCGGCGCGCCGGCTACGCCTTCGACCCGCTATGGTTCGAGGCCCAGCGCGAGTTCCGCTTCCCGTTCTATGGCCGCGTGCGAGCAGGGCGGCGTGGACATGGAGATCCGGCAGGCGCTGGAGCCCTGGCACGTCATGGGCGAGGACAGGCGCGCCTCGGCGGCACGGTGCGCTATGTCGACAGCTCGGTCGAGCGGCTGCAGGTCAAGGTCGACGGGCTTCAATCCCGCGCGCCATGTGGTCACCTGCAACGGGCGGCATGTGCCGCTGACGGATACCGGCAAGGCCGGCGAGGCGGTGGCGGGCGTGCGCTTCAAGGCCTGGCAGCCGGCCTCCGGCCTGCACCCGACCATTCCGGTGCATGCGCCGCTGACCTTCGACATCCTCGACACGTGGAACGGCCGTTCGCTCGGCGGCTGCGTCTACCATGTCGCCCATCCCGGCGGGCGCAACTACGACACCGCGCCGGTCAACGCCTACGAGGCGGAAGCGCGGCGGCTGGCCCGCTTCAGCGGCTTCGGCCATACGCCGGGGCGGATCGCCACGCCGCCGCGCGAGACCTCGCTGGAGTTCCCGCTGACGCTCGACATGCGCCGGACGCCGAAGGCGGGCGTCGCCTGACATGCCAGCCACCTCCCGCGCCAGTTCGAAAGCCTCCCGGGAGCGCGTTGCGGCGCTGACGGCGGGCTATCGAACGCTGCCGGGCGTCCGGGACGAGTTCCTCGACGAAACGGGCCTGCCCCGTCCGCATTGGCTGCCCATGCTGAACGGGCTTGCCGGCATGGGGCCTGCCGAAGTGGAGCGTTCTTTCGCGATCGCGGACCGGCACCAGCGTGATTCCGGCGTGTATTACCGCGTTTATGACGCAGGCGAGAGCAAGGAAAGCTCCTGGCCGCTCAGCCACGTGCCCCTGGTCATTCCGCACGACGATTGGGCCACCATCAGCGCGGGGCTGGTGCAGCGGGCCGAGCTGCTAGACCGCGTCCTGAGCGATGTCTACGGCCCGGCCGACCTGGTGCGGGACGGCGCGCTGCCGGCCGCCGTCGTGGCCGGCGAGCCCGGACTTCCTGCGGCCGATGGTCGGCCTCGAGACACGGGGCGCGAGGCGTCTGCAGGTCTACGCGGCCGATCTCGGGCGCGGGCCTGATGGCAAGTGGTGGGTGCTCGGCGACCGCGCGCAGGCTCCATCAGGCATGGGATACGCGCTGGAGAACCGCATCGCCCTCTCGCGCGCGGTCCCGGATCTCTATGCGTCGATGAAGGTGCGCAGGCTCGCGCCGTTCTTCCAGACCTGGCGCGGCGTCGCTGGCGGAGCAGGCCGGCCGCGAGGGATCGCGCATCTGCCTGCTGACGCCGGGGCCGCTGAACGAAACCTATTTCGAGCACGCCTATCTCTCGCGCTATCTCGGCTTCCTGCTCGTGGAAGGCGGCGACCTCACGGTGCGCGACGGCGCGGTGTTCGTGCGCACGATCGGCGGGCTGAAGCGGGTCGACGTGCTGGTGCGCCGCCTCGACGCGGAATTCGCCGACCCCGTGGAGCTCGACGCCCGCTCGCAGATCGGCATTCCCGGACTGGTGCAGGCCGTGCGCAGCGGATCTGTCGTGCTGGCCAACCCGCTCGGGGCCGGGCTGCTCGAAACCCGGGCCCTGCTCGGGTTCCTGCCGGCCCTGTGCCGCCGCCTGATGGGCGAGGAACTGAAGCTGCCCAATGTCGCGACATGGTGGTGCGGGCAGGCCGCCGAGCGCGCACATGTGCGCGAAAACCTCGATAATCTCGCCATCGCCCCCGCGTTCAGCCGTGTCGCGGGCTGGCCGCTCGGCCAGACCCCCACGCCCGGCGCGAACCTCGAAGCCGCGGAGCGGACGGCGCTGGACCAGGTGCTCGACCAGCGCGGATACGAGGTCGTGGGACAGGAGATCATCCGCCTCTCGACCACGCCCGTGTGGCGGGAGGGGCGGCTGGAGCCGCGGCCCTTCACCATGCGCGTCTTCGTGGTGGCGACGCCGGAGGGCTGGGAAGTGCTGCCGGGCGGCTTCTGCCGCGTATCCGAAAGCGCCGATCCCCGCGCCTTGTCGATGCAGCAGGGCGGACGCTCGGCCGACGTCTGGGTGACGAGCGACGGACCGGTGGAGCCGACGACGCTGCTGCCTTCCAGCGACAAGGTCGCGATCAAGCGCGTCCTCGGCTATCTGCCGAGCAGGACAGCGGAAAACCTGTTCTGGCTGGGTCGCTACCTCGAGCGCGCCGAGGCGACCTTGCGGGCGGTCCGCTGCCTCGCCGGCCTTGTCGTCGAGAACACCGAGACCAGCGGCCCGGCGCGCGCGGCGCTGGTACGCGTGATCGAGCTGCTATCGGCATGGGGCGCCGCCGAGGCTGAAACCCCGCCTGAGAAGGGCGATGCGGCCGGTGTGATCGAGACCGCGCTGCGCAGCCCCGACCATAGCGGCTCCGTCTTGCGCGTGCTGCTGGAGGCACGGCGCACGGCCTCGGTGATCCGCGACCGCCTCTCCCCGGATGCGGTGCGGGCCCTTGTCGACCTCGCGATGCTGTTCGAGCAGTCCGAGGGGACGCAGCCGGGGCCGGGCGAATCCCTGGAGGCGGCCGAGCACGGCCTGCGCATCATGGCGGCATTCTCCGGACTGGTGCAGGAGAACATGAACCGCCTTTCGGGCTGGCGCTTCCTGGAGATCGGCCGCCGCATCGAGCGCGGCATCCTGACGGGCCGCTTCGTGCGCCGCTTCGCCGACAAGGATGCGCCGGTCTCGTGCCTCGATGCGCTGCTGGAGATCAGCGACAGCCAGATCACCTATCGCGCCCGCTACCTCATGGGCGCGCTGCGCCTGCCGGTGATCGACCTCGTGGTGCTCGACGACCACAATCCGCGCTCTATGGCCTTCCAGGTGCATCTCCTGAAGGAGCACATCGCCGCGCTGACGGACATGCCGACGCGGGCGGCGCTGGACGGGCCGCAGCGGATCGCACTGCAACTCGCCACCCATCTGCGCGTGGCCGATGTGACGGAACTGGACGGCGAGGCGGTCCTCGGCTTCGAAAACAGGCTGATGGAGCTCTCCAACGAGATCACGCTGCGCTTCTTCACCCAGGCCGACGCCAGGGGAGAGGTCGCTGGAGAGATGGCCGCAGAGGCCATCGAGGACAATTTGTGATCTACGACATCCAGCACGTCACGACCTATCACTACGGGGCGCGGGTCACGTTCGCGCGCTGCCTGCTGCATCTGGAGCCGCGCGGGACGGCGGGGCAGCGGGTGCTTTCGCACAGCGTCGCCATCGAGCCGAAGCCGGTGGAGATCGCGTCCCATGCCGACTTTTTCGGCAATGGCGAGACCTCGGCGCGCTTTGCGGAGCCCCATGCCAAGCTGGTGATCCGGGCGAAGACGCGGGTCGAGGTGCTCTCGCATCCCGCGCTGACCTTCGGCGGCCCAAGCTGGGAAAGCGTCGCCGAGCGGGCGCTCGCGCTGCGGGATCTCAGCGGCGAGAGCCCGATCCACCAGCTTTTCGGCAGCCGGCACGCCCCTCTGCTCGACCAGGCGACCGCTTATGCCCGCCCGTTCTTCCCGCCCGGACGGCCGGTGCTGGATGGCGCGATGGACCTGATGCACGCGGTCCACGCCGATTTCGCCTACGACCCCGAGGCCACCGAGGTCTCGACCCCGCTGGAGCAGGTGCTGGTCCAGAAAGCCGGCGTCTGCCAGGATTTCGCCCACCTGATGATCGCGGGACTGCGCGGCATCGGCGTGCCAGCGGCCTATGTGAGCGGCTACCTTCGCACCCGGCCGCCGCCAGGCGGGGAGCGGCTGGAAGGGGCGGACGCGACCCATGCCTGGGTCTCTGTGTGGTGCGGGCAGGATCTCGGCTGGGTCGATCTCGACCCCACCAACGACATGCAGACCGGCGAGGGCCATGTCGTGCTGGCGATCGGGCGCGACTACTCTGATGTCGCGCCGGTTTCGGGCGTGGTGCTGGCCTCCTCGCACCAGCGGCTCGTGGTGCAGGTGGATGTCTCCCCGGTCTGAAACCCGCCCGATTTACGAGGCCTTACAATGGCTTTTGCAGTGGCTTTTGCAATGCAGCAACGAAATGAGTTGCGGACCTCAAAACAAAGCCGCAAGACTTCGCGCGGGCGGGGAGAGGCCGGGTGAGCGAGGTACAACCAAGGGTTGAGCGGATCACGCTCGAAGATGTCGCGCGCGAAGCGGGCGTTTCGCTTGCGACGGTCGACCGCGTGATCAACCGCCGGCCCGGCGTGCGGGAGAAGACGGTCGCGCGAGTCGAGGCCGCGATCTCACGGCTAAGTTACAGGCCCGACCCTGTCGCGGCAAGGCTTGCCCGCAACCGCACCTTCCGTTTTTGCTTCGTGCTGCCGCGCGGCAGCAACACCTTCATGGGCCTGCTCGAGGAGCAGGTGCGCCACACCGCCGACTGGCTGGCGGCCCAGCGCGCCTATACCGACATCGTGCATGTCGACGTGTTCGATCCCGAAGCGCTGGCCCGCACGCTCGACGAGCTCGGCGGCCGCTACGATGGCGTCGCGACCATCGCGCTCGACCATCCGAGGGTGCGCGCCGCCATCGACGAGTTGGCCGCGCGGGGTGTCGCGGTGGTTACGCTGGTCTCCGACGCGCCGACCTCCCGCCGCATCCACTATGCCGGGATCGACAACACGGCCGCAGGGCGCACGGCGGGCACGCTGATGGGCCGCTTCCTGGCCGGCAGGCGGGGGCGCGTCGGCGTCATCGCCGGCTCGCTGGCGCTGCGCGACCACGCCGAGCGGCATTTCGGCTTCGCGCAGGTGATCGGCACGGAATACCCCGACCTGACGGTCATGCCGGTGCGCGAGGGCCGCGACGACCGCGAGCAGACGATGGCGATCACGAAGGCGTTCCTCGCCGAAGCGCCCGATCTGGTGGGCCTCTACAGCATCGGCGCGGGCAACCGGGGCATCGGGGCGGCGCTGGAGGAATCCGGCCGCAGCGGCGAGATCGTCTTCATCGGGCACGACCTCACGCCCTTCACGCGGCGTTTTCTCGTGCGCGGCGTCATGGACGCCGTCATCAACCAGGATGCGGGCCATGAGGCGCGCTCGGCCGCCCGCGTGCTGATGGCGCAATGCGAGGGCGAGGCCATCGTCGCCGACCAGGAGCGCATCCGCATCGATATCTTCATCCGCGACAACCTGCCTTGACCGCTGGGTCCTCACGCGGCCGGGGCCGGGTAACGTCACAGGTTCAGTAGCTCTCAAGAAACAGTTCAGGGAGATCACGCATGGCTATCGAAGGGCGCGATGACGGCGCGGCGGGGGGACGAATCCGCCTGGGCATGGTGGGCGGCGGAGAAGGCGCCTTCATCGGCGCGGTGCACCGCATGGCGGCCCGGCTCGACGATCACTATGAATTCGTGGCGGGCGCGCTGTCCTCGACGCCGGAGAAGGCCATGCGCTCCGGCGCGGCGCTGGGGCTCGATCCCAAGCGCACCTATGGCGATTTCGAGGAAATGGCCCGGCGCGAGCGGCGACTGAAGGACGGCATCGAGGCCGTCGCCATCGTCACGCCGAACCACATGCACGCGCCCGCGGCGACCGCCTTCCTGAAAGCCGGCATCCACGTCATCTGCGACAAGCCGCTGACGACGACCTTGCGCGAGGCCAACAAGCTTGCCGCGCTGGCCGAGAAGTCCGGCCTCGTCTTCGCCGTGACCCACAACTATACCGGCTACCCGCTCGTGAGGCAGGCGCGCGAGATGGTGCGCGCGGGCGAATTGGGCGAGATCCGCGTGGTGCAGGTGGAGTATCCCCAGGACTGGCTGACCGAAAATCTCGAGGCGACGGGCCAGAAACAGGCGGAATGGCGCACCGATCCCGCCCGCTCCGGCGGCGGCGGCTGCATCGGCGATATCGGCACGCATGCCTACAATCTCGCCGATTTCGTCGTGGGGTCCGAGGTGACGGAGCTTTGCGCGGAACTCCACACCTTCGTCGAGGGGCGGCGGCTGGACGACAACGTCCAGATCATGCTGCGCTACGCGAACGGCGCGCGGGGCATGCTTTGGGCGAGCCAGGTGGCGCCGGGCAACGAGAACGGCCTGCAATTGCGCGTCTACGGCACCAAGGGCGGCATTCACTGGCGGCAGGACAACCCGAACTACCTGTATTTCACGCCTTTCGGAAAGCCGACCCAGATCCTCACGCGCGGCGGAGCCGGGGCGTACCCCTCCGCGAACCGCGTGACCCGCATCCCCAGCGGGCATCCGGAGGGCTATCTGGAGGCGTTCGCGACCATCTACTCGGAAGCCGCCCAGGCGATCCGCGCCGCCCGCAATCGACGGAAAGCCCGGCGCCGGAGGTCAATTTCCCGACCATCGTGGACGGCGTGAAGGGCGTCGCCTTTATCGAGGCCGCGCTGAGATCATCCCGAAAAGGCGGTGTTTGGACACGAATCGCCTGATCGTCGGGGCTGAGATCCGCCTTCATTCCCAGCCGAATCGGATGAGCTCCAACCGCACGGCCGTTTCGCGCCGCGCGTCCGCTCGGTTGTGGCGAACAGCCCCGAAACGATGAGGTGCGGGCCTCAAAGTGGCCGTCCGATGGGCGGGCGCGACGACCTCTGCGTCAACGGGACAGGAGCATTGACGCTTTGACCCTCGCCGCGGCGCAATAACGCGCTAGACTTATGGTCTGGCTCATTCCTGCGGCGGACCCATCGGGAGCATTTTGCGTTCCATGGGGCCCGCCCTTTCTCGAAACGGTGTTCCCATGAACGTTCGGACATCCCCCGACGACCTCGCCGCGATGCAGTTCGGCATCGGCCAGCCCGTGAAGCGGCAGGAAGATCCCATCCTCGTGCGCGGCGAGGGCAGCTATACCGACGATGTGAGCCTGCCGGGCCAGCTCTACGCCGCCTTCGTGCGCAGCCCCTACGCGCACGGCGTGCTCAAGGGCATCGACGCCGATGCGGCCAAGGCCATGCCGGGCGTCGTCGCGGTGTATACCGCCGCCGATCTCGCGCCGATGGGCTACGGCCCGCTGAAATGCGCGCTCGGCGCGAACTTCAAAAATCGCGATGGGACGCCGATGACGCTGCCGCCGCGCCATGCGCTGGCCAGCGGCAAGGTGCGCTTCGTCGGCGACCCCGTCGCCGTCGTGATCGCCAAGACGCAGCACCAGGCGCGCGACGCGGCCGAGGCGGTGGCGCTCGATATCGACGTGCTGCCCGCCGTCACCACCGTCGGCCGACGCCATCAAGCCGGGCGCGCCGCAGCTCTACGACGAAGCGCCCGGCAACCAGGTGCTGGATTATCACTACGGCGACAGCGCCAAGGTGGCGGATGCGTTCGCCCGGGCCGCGCATGTCACGAAGCTGGCGATCCACAACAACCGCATCGTCGTGAACCCGATGGAGCCCCGCGCGGGCCTTGCCGTCTACGACCGCAAGTCCAAGCGCTTCACGCTCCACGCGGGCAGCCAGGGCGTGTTCGGCAAGCGCAACAACCTCGCCGAGGCGATGGGCGTGCCGAACGACAAGATGCGCCTGCTGACCGGCCATGTCGGCGGCTCCTTCGGCATGAAGGGCTCGGTCTTCCCCGAATATATCTGCATCCTCCACGCCGCCCGCGAGCTGAACAAGCCGGTGAAGTGGACGGACCAGCGCTCCGAGAGCTTCGTCGCCGACCATCATGGCCGCGACATGGAAGTCGTCGCCGAGCTGGCGCTGGACAAGAAGGGCCGCTTCCTCGCGACCCGCTTCACCGGCCAGGGCAATATGGGCGCCTATCTCACGCCCGTCGGGCCGATGATGACCACGCTCAACATCGCCAAGAACTCGATCGGCATGTACCGCACGCCCTTCGTCGAGGTGAACACGACCTGCGCCATGACCAACACGGTTCCGATCGGCGCCTATCGCGGCGCGGGCCGGCCCGAGGGCAACTACTACATGGAGCGGCTGATCGACGCCGCCGCCGCCGAGATGGGCATCGACCGGGTCGAGCTGCGCAGGCGCAACCTCGTCGACGCCAGCCGAGCTGCCCTGGACCACGCCGGCCGGCACCGCCTATGACAGCGGCGATTTCCCGGCAATTCTCGAGCGCGCGCTGGAAGCCGCCGACTGGAACGGCTTCATGGCCCGCCGCAAGGCGAGCGCAGAAGAACGGCAAGCTGCGCGGGCGCGGCATCGGCTGCTACCTCGAAGTGACCGCGCCGCCCAGCAACGAAATGGGCGGCATCCATTTCGAGGCCGACGGCACGGTCACCATCGTCACCGGCACGCTGGACTACGGGCAGGGCCACTGGTCCGCCTTCGCGCAGGTGCTGGCGTCCAAGCTCGGCGTGCCCTTCGACAAGATCCGCCTGGTGCAGGGCGACAGCGACCGGCTCATCGCCGGCGGCGGCACGGGCGGTTCCAAGTCGATCATGGCCAGCGGCGCGGCCATCGCCGAGGCGAGCGCGCTCGTCATCGAGAAGGGCAAGCAGATCGCCGCCCACGTGCTGGAGGCGGGCGTCGGCGGACATCGAGTTCGCCAACGGCCGCTTCAGCATCGCCGGCACGGACCGCACGATCGGCATCATGGAGCTCGCGCAGAAGCTGCGCGACGGGCTGGAGCTGCCGCCCGGACTGCCGCGGACGCTCGACGTGGACCACGTGTTCAAGCTCGCGCCCTCCGCCTATCCCGAACGGCTGCCACATCGCCGAAGTCGAGATCGACCCGGCGACCGGCATCACCGAGGTGGTGCGCTACGTGATGGTCAACGATTTCGGCACCGTGGTGAACCCGATGCTCGTCGAGGGCCAGCTGCATGGCGGCGTGGTGCAGGGCATCGGCCAGGCGCTGATGGAGCAGACCCTGTTCGACGAGGAGGGGCAGCTCGTCACCGGCTCCTACATGGACTACGCGCATGCCGCGCGCGGCCGATGCGCCGCCGTGCTTCACCTTCGAGAGCCAGCCGCATGCCGACCGCCACCAACCCGCTGGGCGCCAAGGGCTGCGGCGAGGCGGGCTGCGCGGGCTCGCTGCCCTCGGTGATGAACGCCGTCGTCGACGCGCTGTCGGGCTACGGCATCCGCCATGTCGACATGCCGGCGACGCCGCTCGCGGTATGGGAGATCATCCAGGACGCGACACGGCGCGAAGCGGCGGAGTAAACGCCGTCAGGCGCGAAGCGAAGCGCCAGACGGTGGTTCGCTTGACCTCGGAATCCTCCAATTCGCGCGTCGTCGCGACCTGGTAGACGGCGAGCGCCTCCAGCCGGTCCTTCGGCAAATAGGCGCGGCCGGGGTCGCCGATGAGCACGGTCGCGCCGGCCAGCGCCAGCGCTTCCAGCCACGCCGTGGCGCTGGTGGCCATGTCGCGCTCGTAGCAGACGTCGCCGGCGAGGATCACGTCCCAGTCCCCGACCGTGCCGACGAGGTCGGCGGGCTCGATCTCAAGCGTGACGTTATTGGCGGCGGCGTTGAGCGCCATCGCTGTCAGGGCGAAGCTGTCGATATCGGTCGCCACGACGCTGGACGCGCCCGCCATTGCGGCCGCGATCCCGGCGAGGCCGGAGCCCGAGCCGAAATCCAGCACGCGCTTTCCCGCCACCAGCGCGGGATGATCCAGCAGATGCCGCGCCAGCGCCTGCCCCCCGGCCCATGCGAAGGCCCAGAAGGGCGGCGGCAGGCCGATTTCGCCCAGCTCCTCCTCGGTCTTCAGCCAGAGCGGCGTCGCCTCCGTCGGCCAGATGCAGCACGATCTCGGGCGCGTGCGGGACGGCGACGAGCTGCGTGTGCGCGCGGATGAAGGCTGACGGATCGGCCGCGGGATCGGGCAGCGGGGTGGGCAATGGGCCGGGGATGAGCGGCAGGTCGGTCGGTTCAGGCATCGGCGGACATAGCACGGAACGGGCGGCGCGCCGTTACTGCGGAAGAGCGCCTGGCTTGCCGCGTGACTTGCCAGGGGATTTGCCAGGGGATTTGCCAGATGACTTGCCGGATGATTTTCCGCCTGGCTTACCCTTTGCCTTGCCGCCTGGCTTGGCGTCCGCGAGCGCGCTGCGCAGCCGCTCGCGATAACGCTTCGGCTTGCGGTCGAAGACGTCGTCGGCCAGCGCTTCGATCTCGGCGGTAAGCCGCTTCAGCCGCCGTGCGACCAGCCGACCGGCGGCGCGGGCGACCGGCTCGTCGCCGGCGCGCGCGGCGAGCCGCTGGGCCAGTTCGTGGAAATCATGGTGCGTGCCGAGGCTGTCCCGGAGACGGGCCACGCGCTTGCCGTGACGCGCGAAGCGCTGGCCGGCGGCTTCCCCGAGGATGCCGGTATAGGTCTGGTGGCGCACCACGCGGCGGCGCGCATCGTGCAGCATGTCGGCGTCCTCGCCGCGCAGCCCCTCGCGGATCAGGCGGCGTCCATCGCGGTATGCGCGGGCCGGCGGCCATGGACAGGGCGTCGGCGTCGCGCTCCCAGCGGATGCCGCGAAGCCCGGTCTCGATGCCGCCGATCGAGGACGCCTCCAGGCGTGCCTCGCCGCCGGCGTGCTCCTTCTGCGCCGCCTCGGCCTCCAGATCGCGCTCGAAGCGCAGCAGGAAACCGGCGAGGTCGTGGTCGTCCTCGTCGAGATCGGCGCGCAGGCCGCCGATCATGCGGACGGCGACGCGCAGTTCTCGGGCCGGGGCCAGTTCGTCAAAGAGGTCATGCAGGGCGCGGTCGAGTGCTATGGTTTCGTCGCTGCGGTCGCGGCGGCGGGGCTCGACGAGCCGCAGCAGCGCGCGCAGCGCCTTGATCGACCGCCTTGCATCGTGAACCGAACGGGCGTGATCCTCGCCATCGGCCAGCGCGCCGCGCAGCCTGGCGGCTTCAGCCAGGACGACCGGCGTCAGATCGACCGGCGTCAGATCGTGCATGCGTGCCATCGATGCGCCCCGCCGTGGTCCACGTCGCCACGTGTTTCCCAACGAGGCCGATCAAAGCATGTTCCGGAGGCCGAACATAATGGGGTGACGGTTTGGGGGGCGCAGGTCAGGGGCAGCTTGGGTCACGCCAGCATAGCGTCACGCAATATGCGGCAGCCCCGCCGAGACGATCAGTGCGAGGACCATCAGCCCGGCCAGCATCGCAAGTCCGGTATAGAGCCCGATCTCGAGCCCGAAATGGGCGCGCATGCGGCGGGACATTCCGCCGGGCTGGGCTAGGGCATGCCATGGAGCTGGCGCGAAGCTTGCGGCAGCGCGGATCGCTGTCGAGCACGGCGCAAAGCCGCGCCATCCCTTCGGTATCGCTTCGGAGCGCTTCAGCGCTGAGATGCGGCATCGCCAGTCCCTTCCCCGGATCGATTCGGCAGAGGGCCGAATCGAACGAGGTTGAGCGTGATGCTGCAATCGGACGCAGGCGCGGCGAGGTCTGGGCCGTTTTGGGGCAGACCTCGAGCTTGGCGGGAAACGCGAATGGCCGCCACGCGGGATATAGCCCGGCATGACGGCCATTGAAATTAGTGGAAGCCCAGAGATCTGGGGCTCCCGAGGCTCAGGACGCCCTGAACATCAGGGATCGGAAAGCTCAGGCGCTCGCCGCTCAAGCGGTCAGGCCTTGGCGGCCTGCTTGACGGCAAGGCCCTGCTCGGTGAGGTGCGAGGCCAGCTCGCCCGACTGGAACATCTCGCGGACGATGTCGCAGCCGCCGACGAACTCGCCCTTCACGTAGAGCTGCGGGATCGTCGGCCAGTTGGAGAATTCCTTGATGCCCTGGCGGATTTCGTCGTTCTCGAGCACGTTCACGCCCTTGTAGGGCACGCCGAGGTAGTCGAGAATCTGGACGACCTGGCCGGAGAAGCCGCACATCGGGAACTGCGGCGTGCCCTTCATGAACAGCACGACGTCGTTGTCGGTGATGTCGGACTTGATCGGTGTCGTGGATGCTCATCGTCTGGTCCTTTCCTGATGCGCGTTCAAGGCGCGCCGGATGCGGCGATCTCAATTCTCGGGTGTAGAGGTCGTCAGCGCAAGGGCATGCAGCACGCCGCCCATGTTTCCCTTCAGCGCGGCATAGACCATCTGGTGCTGCTGCACCCGCGTCTTGCCCTTGAACGCCGAGGACATGACGGTCGCGGCATAGTGGTCGCCGTCGCCGGCGAGGTCGCGGATCTCGACCTTCGCGTCGGGCAGGGCCTCCTTGATCAGCTTCTCGATGTCGCGGGCTTCCATCGCCATGGTCGTGAACTCCTCAAGCCGCCTTGCCAGCGAGATCGCCGGACATGTAGTCGGGCAGCCAGCTCTCATGGGCCGAGCGCAGCGCCGCGATGGATATGGGCCTCTCGCCCGGCAGCGTCAACGTATCGCCGCCGGTCACGCCGAGGCGCAGCGCCGGAATGCCTGCGGCACGGGCCTCCGCCTGCGATGCGCGCCGCCTCGTCCGGAGCGGCGGCCAGCACGTAGCGGGCCTGGTCCTCGCCGAACAATGCGGCGTGGACGGGGATGCCGCCGGGTATCGCGTCGATCGTAGCGCCGACGCCGCCGGCCATCGCCATCTCGGCGAGCGCCACGGCGAGGCCGCCGTCCGAGCAGTCGTGCACGGTGTTGGCACGCGCCGGCGCGGATGAGGCCGCGCACGAAATCGCCGTTGCGGCGCTCGGCCGCGAGATCGACCGGCGGCGGAGCGCCCTCCTCGCGGCCGAGATGTCCTTGAGATACATGCGACTGGCCGAGCCAGCCCTGCGTGTCGCCGATGAGGAGCACCGCCTCGCCCCGCCGCCTTGAAGCGCGACGCTGGCGTTGCCGTCACGTCGTCGAGCAGGCCGACGCCGCCGATGGTGGGCGTCGGCAGGATGCCGCGGCCGTTGGTCTCGTTGTAGAGCGAGACGTTGCCCGACACGACGGGGAAGTCGAGCGCCCGGCAGGCCTCGCCGATGCCGCGGATGCAGCCGACGAGCTGGCCCATGGCCTCCGGCCGCTCCGGATTGCCGAAATTGAGGTTGTCGGTGATGGCGAGCGGCAGGCCGCCGACGGCGGTGATGTTGCGCCAGGCCTCGGCCACCGCCTGCTTGCCGCCCTCGACGGGGTCGGCCTCGCAATAGCGCGGCGTGACGTCGGAGGTGAGGGCGAGGCCCTTCGGCCCGTCGAGCACGCGCACGACGCGCGGCGTCGCCGCCCGGCTGCTGCACGGTGTTGCCGAGGATCAGGTGGTCGTACTGCTCCCAGACCCAGCGCTTGGAGCAGAGATCCGGCGAGCCGACGAGGCGCAGCAGCGCCTCGTCGGTCGAGACCGGCGCGGGCACGCTGCCGGGCGCGATGACGGGCTGGTGCGCGTTGGCGATGTGCGGCCGGTCGTAGAGCGGGGCCTCGTCGCCGAGCTCCTTGATCGGCAGGTCGGCCATGACCTCGCCCTTGTGCTTCACCACGAAGCGCAGCGTGTCGGTGGTCTTGCCGATGACGGCGAAATCGAGGCCCCATTTGCGGAAGATCGCCTCGGCCTGCTTCTCCTTGGCCGGGGTCGAGCACCATGAGCATGCGCTCCTGGCTTTCCGACAGCATCATCTCGTAGGCGGTCATGCCCGTCTCGCGGCAGGGCACCTTGTCGAGGTCGAGCTCGACGCCGAGATCGCCCTTGGCGCCCATCTCGACCGCCGAGCAGGTGAGGCCGGCCGCGCCCATGTCCTGGATGGCGATGACGGAGCCGGTCTGCATCAGTTCGAGGCAGGCCTCCAGCAGCAGCTTCTCGGCGAAGGGGTCGCCGACCTGCACGGTGGGGCGCTTCTCCTCTGACTTGTCGTCGAATTCGGCCGAGGCCATGGTCGCGCCGTGGATGCCGTCGCGGCCGGTCTTGGAGCCGAGATAGACGATCGGGTTCCCGACGCCGGTGGCCTTGGCGTAGAAGATCTCGTCGGCCTTGGCGATGCCCACGGCCATGGCGTTGACGAGGATGTTGCCGTCATAGCGCGTGTGGAAGCCGATCTGGCCGCCGACGGTGGGCACGCCGAACGAATTGCCGTAGCCGCCGATGCCCGCGACCACGCCGGAGACGAGATGGCGCGTGCGCGGATGCGACGGGGTCGCCGAAGCGCAGCGCGTTGAGGCAGGCGATGGGCCGCGCGCCCATGGTGAACACGTCGCGCAGGATGCCGCCGACGCCGGTCGTCGCGCCCTGGTAGGGCTCGATGTAGGTGGGGTGGTTGTGGCTCTCCATCTTGAAGACGCAGGCCAGGCCGTCGCCGATGTCGATGACGCCGGCGTTCTCGCCCGGGCCCTGGATGACCCAGGGCGCGCTGGTCGGCAGCGTCTTCAGGTGCAGCCGCGAGGACTTGTACGAGCAGTGCTCGTTCCACATCGCCGAGAAGATGCCGAGCTCGGTGAAGGTCGGCTCGCGGCCGATCAGCGTCGAGGATGCGCTGGTATTCGTCGGGCTTGAGGCCGTGCTCGGCGACGAGCTCGGGGGTGATCTTGAGGGTGTTGGGGATCACGCCGCTCTCCGGTCTGGTGTCGTCACGAAGCGCATTGGGCAGGGGCCGTCAGGCGGCCGCGGCCGCGAAATGCGTCACGATGCTCTGGAACAGGCCGCGGCCATCGGTGCCGCCGACCAGGGGGTCGATCAGGTTCTCGGGGTGGGGCATCATGCCCAGCACGTTGAACCCTGCCGAATAGATGCCGGCGATGTCGTGCATCGACCCGTTGGGGTTCGCGGCGCCGCCGACCTTGCCGTCGGCGTCGCAATAGCGGAAGGCCACGCGGCCCTCGTGCTCGAGCATGGCGATGGTGTCGTCGTCGGCGATGTAGTTGCCCTCGCCATGCGCGATGGCGACCTTGAGCACCTGCCCGACATGGTAGCGGTTGGTGTAGGGCGTATCGGCGCGGTCGACCTTGAGGTGCTGCATCCGGCAGACGAACTTGAGCTGTGAATTGCGCATCAGCACGCCCGGCAGCAGCCCGGACTCGACGAGGATCTGGAAGCCGTTGCAGACGCCGAGCACCAGCCCGCCGCGCGCGGCATGCGCCCGCACCGCGTCCATGATGTTGGCGCGGCCCGCGATGGCCCCGCAGCGCAGGTAGTCGCCATAGCTGAACCCGCCGGGCAGCACGACGAGGTCGGTGCCCGAGGGCAGCTCGTGGTCCGCGTGCCAGACATAATGCGGCTCGTGGCCCGAGGCGTCGCGAATGGCGCGGCCCGGCGTCGCGTTCGCGATTGGAGCCGGGGAAGACGACGACGGCGGCCTTCATGGGCTCAGCCTCCGATCTCGACGCGGTAATTCTCGATGACGGTGTTGGCGAGCAGCTTGTCGCAGGCCGCCTTCAGCGCCTCCTCGGCGCCGGCCTTGTCCGATCCGGACAGCTCGATGTCGAACACCTTGCCCTGGCGCACGCTTTCCACGCCCGCGATGCCGAGCGACTTCAGCGCCCCTTCGATGGCCTTGCCCTGCGGATCGAGGACGCCGGTCTTCAGGGTGACGGTGACGCGCGCTTTCATCGGAACTCTCGCTCTGGGCCGCGGAAACGCCCGGCGAGAGCTCGCTCCGGTCCGGGCCCGTATCGCGATAGAGCCTCGCGGGCGGCAAGGCAACCCCGGGCGCGACCGGATCAGGGGACGAAGGCGAAGAACAGGAACGCGGCGAAGATCACGAGATGCACGATGCCCTGCAGGACCGTCGTGCGGCCGGTGCCGAGCGTGATGATGCTGATGATCAGGGTGATGACCAGCAGCACGGTGTCCTTGTTGTCGAGGCCGAGCGCCAAGGGCTGGCCGATGAAGAACGAGACCACCGCGACGGCCGGGATCGTCAGGCCGATGCTCGCCAGCGCGGAGCCCAGCGCGAGGTTCATGCTCGTCTGCAGCCGGTTGAGCCGGGCCGCGCGCAGGGCCGCGAGCCCCTCCGGCATCAGCACCAGCAGCGCGATGACGATGCCGATGATGGCCTTGGGCGCGCCGAGCAGGTCCAGCCCGGCTTCGAGCGAGGGCGTCAGCGCCTTGGCCAATCCGATGACGGCGAAGCGACAGGACGAGCAGGACGAGGCTGACCCACGCCATCCGGTCCGATGGGGCGGGCGCGTGGTCGTCCTCCGACCCGCCTCCCGGCGGCAGGAAATAATCGCGATGGCGCACCGTCTGGACGAAGACGAAGCTGACATAGAGCACCAGCGACGCCGCCGCGGAGAAGGCGAGCTGGGCGTTGGAGAAGGTGGGGCCGGGCGGCTGGTGGCGACGTTGGGCAGCACCAGCGTCAGCGTCATCAGGGCGGCGAGGACGGCCAGCGCGGCGAGCGCGCCCTGGAGCTGGAACCCCTGCTCGTGATGGCGGACCCCGCCCGACAGCAGGCAGATGCCGACGAGGCCGTTGCAGATGATCATGACGGCGGCGAAAACCGTGTCGCGCGGCAGGCCCGCCTTCTCCGGCCCGCCGGCGACCATGATGGAGACGATGAGCGCCACCTCGATGACGGTGACCGCCACGGCCAGCACCAGCGTGCCGAAGGGTTCGCCGACCCTGTGGGCGATGACTTCCGCATGATAGACGGCCGCGAACACGGTCGCGATCATCACCGCGCCGGCGACGACGGGAAGCACGGACACGAGCCCGACCGCGATGGCGACCGCCAGGATCGCCCAGGCCGCGAGGGGCCAGCCCCACGCCCACCAGGGCATTCCGGATCGATAAGACGCCGCCATCGTTCGAAACCTCATGTGCCAGGCGGCCGCAATTTCCGCCGATCCGAATCACCCCGGCGACCGTGCCCGCGCCGGGCTCAAGCGACCCCCCTTATGCCGGAAAGGCAGCCAGACCAAAACCGGGCTCTCGATCTTCGCGGAAGGCGGGAGGCGGCCAGGGCGGTGCCCGGCGGGCGAAGAGAACCGGGGTCGTGAAACGAAACGGGGGCCGCAAGGGCCCCCGCTCAAGACTGAGTCGATGGGGATGGACTACTGGACCAGCTTGGGCCCTGTCGTCGTGACGCGCTCGTTCTCGGAGATGATGCCGAGGCGGCGGGCGACTTCGGTGTAGGCTTCGACCAGCCCGCCCATGTCGCGGCGGAAGCGGTCCTTGTCGAGCTTGTCGTTCGACTTGACGTCCCACAGGCGGCAGGAATCGGGGGAGATCTCGTCGGCGACGACGATGCGCATCATGTCGCCTTCCCACAGGCGGCCGCATTCCATCTTGAAGTCGACGAGGCGGATGCCGACGCCGAGGAAGAGGCCGGACAGGAAGTCGTTGACCCTGATGGCCAGCGCCATGATGTCGTCGATCTCCTGCGGGCGTGGCCCAGCCGAAGGCGGTGATGTGCTCTTCCGAGACCATCGGATCGTTGAGCGCGTCGTTCTTGTAGTAGAACTCGATGATCGAGCGGGGCAGCTGCGTGCCCTCCTCGATGCCGAGGCGCGTGGCCAGCGAGCCGGCCGCGACGTTGCGCACGACCACTTCGAGCGGAATGATCTCGACCTCGCGGATGAGCTGCTCGCGCATGTTCAGCCGGCGGATGAAGTGCGTGGGCACGCCGATGTCGTTGAGGTGCTGGAAGATGTACTCGGAAATCCGGTTGTTCAGCACGCCCTTGCCGTCGATCACTTCATGCTTCTTGGCATTGAAGGCGGTCGCATCGTCCTTGAAATGCTGGATGAGGGTTCCGGGCTCGGGGCCTTCATAGAGGACCTTGGCCTTGCCTTCGTAGATGCGACGGCGGCGGTTCATCGGCGTGTACCGTGTCTTGAGGAAATCCATGGGACGGACGTACCTCATCTGCATGAGAACGTCCGCGAACGGGGCGGACGACAATGGATCGATTCGGCGCCGATCCGGCTATCGCCCGCGCCGGCAACCTACCCGATCGGGTGGATGAGCACAACGACGCCGCCGAGCGGGCGCGCGACGGCCCCCGGAGCAGGCCTCGACCGGCTTTCGAAGCCGTATATGGTGCACCGCAGCACAAAGTGCAAACTGCGGCCGGTCTGGCGCTGGCGCGGCGCGTCCCCATATCATGGCGACCGAGGGGCGCGCCGTGCGCCCGGCCAGGAGAGGGAATTCGATGACGACTTTCGACAAGCGCGAGGAAGCCTTCGAGCGGATGTTCGCCAAGGACGAGGAGCTGAAGTTCAAGGCCATGGCGCGGCGCAACAGATGCTCGGCCTGTGGGTCGCCCAGCAGCTCGGCAAGACCGGCGACGACGCGGACGCCTATGCCAAGAGCGTCGTGCATGGCCGATTTCGAGGAAGCCGGCGACGACGACGTGCTCCGCAAGGTCAAGGGCGATCTCGACGCGGGCGGCCTTTCCGTCTCCGAGACCCAGATCCGCACCACCATGGGCGAACTGCTCGCCCGCGCCGTCGAGGACGTCCGCGCCGGGAAGTGACCGGCTGAGCTGCAGCAGCGGGCGGAGGCTCCCGCAGGCAAGGCTCATGCAGGCAAGGCTGCTGGAGGCGGAATCCCTCCGCGCCACTTGCCCCGTCGGCTTGCGCTACCCTAGTGTAGGACACATCCCCGGCCGGCCCCGCCGCGCCGGGGTAACGTTCTGCCGGACCGAAGAATCCGGCGCATTCGGGGGAAAGTCATGGCCAATCCAGCCTTCGCCGCCCTGTCGCGACGCCTGGGCGGCCGATCGGGCCTTCTCACGGGCTGGGTCAGCATCCCCGATCCGCTGGTCGCCGGGATCATCGCGCGCGAGGGCGTGGATTGCGTCACGCTCGACATGCAGCACGGCACGGTGGATGTCGCCTGCGCCGTGCAGGGCATCGCGCAGGTCCTGCTCGCCGGGCGCCCGGCGCTCGTGCGCGTGCCGGTCGGCGATTTCGCGACGGCCTCGCGCATGCTGGACTGCGGGGCCTCCGGCATCATCGCGCCGATGGTCAACACCGTCGAGGACGCCCGCACCTTCGCCCGCGTTCACGAAATTCCCGCCGCTGGGCGAGCGGAGCTGGGGCCCGGCCATCGCGCTCGGCCTCTCCGGGCTGGGCGATGCAGGACTATCTGCAGAAGGCCAACAAGCTCACATCCGCCATCGCCATGATCGAGACGCGCGAGGCGCTCGCGGCGCTGGACGACATCCTCGCCGTCGACGGCATCGACGGCGTGTTCGTCGGCCCGTCGGACCTCTCGATCGCGCTGTCGAACGGCGGCGCATGTCGATCCCGGCCACAAGGATGTCGAGCGACGCGCTCGACCATGTGCTGGCCCGCTGCCACGCCGTCGGCAAGGCGGCCTGCGTGTTCGCCATCAACGGCGAAAAGGCGGGAGATTTGCGCCGCCGGGGCTACGACCTCATCGCGCTCGCCAATGACGGGCTGCAGCTTCGCCTCGGCGTGCAGACCATGCTCAAGCAGGCGAAGGGCTGACGCCCGGGGCTGGCAGGTCCTCCAAACCCCGGACGTCCTCCAAACCCCGACGTCCTCCAGCCCCGGCGTTTTCGCGCCGCAGGCGACCGCTCAGCCGCCCCTGATCGCCTGGGCCATGTAGCCCTGCACGCGCGCCCATGTCCGGCCGGAGGCGTTGGCCGCGCGCCAGGACGCGACGATCTCGCCCGCGAGCGGCGTCTTGGCGGCCATGCGGTCGATCACGACGTCCGACGCCTTGCGGGCGGCGGCCATCACGTCAGCCGGGAACGGCGTGGGCGCGCGCCCTGCTCGATCAGCGTCCCGAGCGCGTCGGCATTGCTGCGCTCCGCTTCCGCGAGGCCGGCGCCGTGCTCGGCCGCGCACGCCACCTCGACGATGGCCTGCAGGTCGCGCGGCAGGGATTGCCATGCCTTCAGCGAGACCAGCGCCTCGGCCGCCCCGTTCGGCTTGTTGAAGCCGGGCATGTGATAGACCGGCGCGACCTTGTGGAAGCCGAGCGGCAGGTCGTTGGCGGGCGACAGCAGCTCCACCGCGTCGATGGTTCCGCGCTCGAGCGCGGGATAGACGTCGCCGGGCGGAATGGCCTGCGGCGTCGCGCCGAGCTCCAGGTAGACGTCGCCGCCCAGTCCCTGCACGCGGATGCGCAGGCCCTTGAGATCGGCCACGCTCCTGACCTCCTGCCGGAACCAGCCGCCCATGGAGGGCCCGGTATTGCCGGCGAGGAAGCCCCTCACGCCGAAGGCCGCGTAGAGCCTGTCCCAGAGCGCCTGCCCGCCCCGGTCCTGGATCCAGGCCAGGTGCTCGATAGGGCTGAGGCCGAAGGGCGCGGTGGTGAACAGGGCCGCGCCGGGGGCCTTGCCCTCCCAGAAGAACGAGGCCGTGTGGCCCATCTCGGCGACGCCGTTCTGCACGCCGTCGAGAACGGCGAAGGCGGGCACCAGCTCGCCCGCCGCGAAGACGTCGACGACCAGCCGGCCCTCCGACATCGTCGTGATGCGCTCGGCGAGACGGCGCGCCGAGACGCCGGGACCCGGGCAGGTTGCGCGGCCAGGACGTCGCCATGCGCCAGCGCACCGCCTCCGCCATGCGCCAGCGCCGGGGTGGCGAGCGCGGTCGATTCCGGCTCCGGCGAGGCCGGCCAAGGCGGCGCGGCGGCTGGTGCGGACTTCGGACGGTCGGTCATTTGCGTGTGCTCGCGAGTTGGCGGGCGGCGGCTTCGGGATCGGAGCGCGGCGCAGATGGCGGAGACGACCGCGATGCCGTTCACGCCTGTGGCGCGCACCGCGGCGGCGTTGGCGAGGCCGATCCCGCCGATGGCGACGGTGGGCAGGGGCGCGATGCGGACCAGCGCAGCGAGCCCGTCGACGCCCAGCGGGGGATCGTGGTCGGGCTTGGTGCCTGTGGCGTAGACCGGGCCGACGCCGAGATAATCGACCACGCCCGGCGGCACGGCTGCGAATTCCTGCGCCGTGCCGGCGGAGAGGCCGACGATCGCATCCGGCCCCATCTGCTCGCGAACGATGCGGGGATCGGTGTCGTCCTGCCCGACATGCACGCCATCCGCCCCGACCCAGCGCGCGACCTCGACGCGATCGTTGACGATGAGGGGAATGCCCAGCGGGCGCAGCAAGGCAAGCAGGGCCCTGGCCTGATCCGCGAAACCATGCTCGTCCGCCGTCTTGTCGCGGAGCTGCACCAGCGTGACGCCGCCGCGCACGGCCGCATCGACGAGAGCCACGAGGTCGCGGCCGCCCAGGAGCACCGGGTCGGTGACGAGATAAAGTGAGAGGTCGAAGGCCGGCTTCATGCTGATGTCGCGTCTTTCATATCGGGCAGGGTGAAATCCTGGGTCAGGCTGAAATTATGGGCTCAGGGAGAAATCCTGGCGTCGCGGGCGATGTCGCCGGGGCCCAGCGCGGCGAGTGCGTCGAACAGCCGGACCTGGAACGTGCCGGGCCCGACATCGCCGGCGCCGGCCCGCTCGCCGGCCACGCCAAACAGCACGAGAGCGCTCACGGCGGCCTCGAAGGGCGGAACACGGACCGCGAGGCACGCGCCCAGCACCGCGCCGAGCATGCAGCCCGTTCCGGTGACGCGCGCCATCAGCGGATGGCCGTTATGGACGCGGAGTTCGCGGTCGCCGTCGGTCACGAAATCGACGAAGCCCGTCACGGCGACGACGCAGCCCTGCTCCTGCGCCAGCGCCCGTGCGGCGTCGCGCACCTCGTCGCTGACCCCGGTGGCGGAATCGACGCCCGCCGCATTCACCTCGCCCCACGCCAGGGAGAGGATCTCGCCGGCATTGCCGCGGATGACGGCCGGCTTGCTCTCGACCAGCCCGCGGGCGATGTCGTGGCGAAAGCTGCTCGCCCCCACGCCCACGGGATCGAGGATCCAGGGAATGCCAGCGCCGTGCGCAACGGCGGTCGACAGGCGCATGGCCTCGGCGCGCGCCTTCGTCGGCGTGCCGAGATTGACCACGAGCGCGGCGGCGCGGGCCGTGATCCCGGCGGATTCCTCGGGCGCATGCGCCATGATGGGCGACGCGCCCAGCGCCAGCAGGGCGTTCGCAGTGGGGTTCATCACGACGTCGTTGGTGATGCAATGCACGAGCGGGCGCTCGCGCCTGATCCCGGCGAGGGCGGCGGCGACATCGGGCTGCTCGGAGACGATTGCGTTCACGCGATCCCTATCCTGATGGCAGAAGGGCTGGACGGTGGAGGGCATGACGGCGATGGCAGACGGGGCAGGTGGCGACCATGCGCCACGCAAACCGCCACTCCCTCCGCCGGCATGACCCGGATCAGGTTCGATGGGTGTAATCTCAGCCGCGACACCGCAGCACCCCATGGCGCCGATGAGCTTAGTGACGAAGCGCCGCAGGGGCAACAGGCGCGCGCGAACTCCCGCGTTCAGCCGGCAAAACCCCCCTCGTCAATTTTTACGAGGGCCGGAGCAACGACCTGGAGCCCCGCCTCAAGGCCGCCGGGCGGGTCTCACACGGTACAGCCCTCGCTTGCACAAGCAGCCCGGCTCTTCTTTACTCGAATTGACCGATGCGGCGCGATCCCGGCCAGCGATCAATCATGAAGGCGAAATCATTGATCGACAGCTCGACGGGATGGCCGCTTCGGTCCCACCTCATCCTCTACGGACTTTCGATCGTCGTACCGGTGCTCGCCTTCGCCGGCCTGCTGTTCGTGCAGTTCGAGCGGAGCGAACGGACGCGGCTCGAGGAGCGCGTGCGCGACGTCGCGGCGAACGTGTCGGTGGATATCGACCGCGAGATCGACAACGTCCTCGCCACGCTTGCCGCGCTCGCGGCCTCCCCATCGCTGCAGACGGGAGACCTGCCCGCCTTCCGCGAGCAGGCCCGGAAGGTGCTGCGCGCCACCGGATCGAATATCGTGCTGCGCGATCTCACCGGCCAGCAACTCGTCAACACAAGGGTGCCCCCGGACGCCGTCCTGCCCAGGGTCAGCCTCCTGCCGGTCGACCGGAAGGTGCTTGAAACGCGGCGGCCGGTGATTTCCGACATGCTGATCGGTGCGGTGAGCAAGGCCCCGGTGCTGATCGTCAACGTGCCGGTGTTTCGCGGCGATGAGATCGTCTACCTCCTCAACATGGGGCTGGAGCCCAGCCGGTTTTCCGAGGTGATCGCACGCGAGATCCTGCCGCCCGAATGGGTGATCGCCGTCGCCGACAGATCGAGAACAATCGTTGCGCGCTCGCGGCTGCACGACGAGTTCGTCGGGAAATCGGTGCCCGAGCGCTATTATTCGCTGCTGAGCGATAGCAGGATCTGGACGACCGACGACCTCGAGGGCCGAACGGTGATGGGCGCGACCGCGCGCTCCGACCTCTACGGCTGGACCGTCTGGGCGGCGGTTCCGACAGCGGCCCTGACCGCGCCGTTGCGCGAGACCCTGATCATATTCGCCGTCGCCGGGTCGCTCCTGACCGGCCTTTCGCTGCTGCTCGCCATGCTGTTCGGACGCCGCCTCGCCGGCCCCGTGCGCGCGTTGGCCAGCCAGGCTGCGCTGATGGCGCAGGGCAAGGACGTGCAGCCGATCATGTCGTCGGTCCGCGAAGTGAACGACGTGTCGTCCGCCATGCGCGACGCGAGCGGAAAGTTGCGCGACCGCACGCATGCGCTCAGGGAAGCCGTCAGCGAGCTCGAAAGCCTCTATGAGACCGCGCCCGTCGGCATCGCGCTGCTGGACGAGCACGGGAAGGTCCTGCGCATCAACGACTGGCTCGCGCATGTGAACGGGACGAGCGTGCCCGATCATATCGGACGGGCGGTGTGGGACGTCGCGCCGCCGCTGAGGCCGATCGTGGAGCCGCTCGTCAGCGAGGTCTTCGCGACGGCAAAACCCATCGCCAATATCGAGATATCAGGGGAAATTCCCTCCCGGCCCGGCGAGATCCGCTCCTATTTCGCGCATTATTATCCGGCCAAGGCGCGCGACGGAAAGGTCAGCGCGGTCGGCGTGATCGTCGAGGACGTCACCGAGCGCAAGCGGGCCGAGGACCTCGCCCGCGAGAGCAATGCCCGCCTGCACCGCCTGTTGGAAGCGAACCTCTTCGGCATGGTGACCAGCGGCGGGGGCGTGATCACGGAGGCGAACGAGGCCTTCCTCGCCATGATCGGCGCGACGCGCGAGGACGTCGAGGCCGGCCGGCTGGACTGGGCGACGTTGACGCCGCCGGAGTTCCAGGCCGCCGACCAGCACGCCCAGGACGAATTGCGCGACCGCGGCTCCTGCAAGCCGTTCGAGAAGGAGCTGATCCGGCAGGACGGCTCGCGGGTTCCGATCCTGATCGGGGCCGCGCGGCTGGACAAGCCGGATTCGGCCATCTGCTTCACGATTGACCTGACGGAGCGGAGGCAGCGCGAAGCCCACCAGCGCTATCTGATGCGCGAGCTGACCCATCGGACGAAGAACCTGCTGAGCGTCGTGCAGTCCATGGCGCTGCAGACGGCGCGCAACCTGCCCAATCTCGACGATTTCCACCGCCGCTTCGCCGCCCGGCTCCAGGGCCTTGCCGGCTCGCACGATCTGCTCGTGCAGGAGGATTGGGCCGGCGCGTCGATGAACGACCTCGTGCGCTCGCAGCTCGGCCACTACGCCGATGCGATCGGCGGGCAGGTGGAGGTCAGCGGCCCCCTGCTGCTGCTGACGCCCGAGGCGGCGCAGAACATCGGCATGGCGCTGCACGAACTCTCGACCAATGCCGCCAAATACGGCTCCCTTTCCGTCGCGGAGGGGAAAGTGCGGATCGCCTGGCGGCTGGAGACGCGCGAGGGCGAGCAGCGCATGGTGCTGGAATGGATCGAGAGCGGCGGCCCGCCCGTGACCGCGCCGACCCGCAAGGGGTTCGGCCACGTCGTGATGGCCCGCATCGTGGCGCGGGCGCTCGAAGGCGCCGTCGACCTCGACTTCGCGCCGGACGGCCTGCGCTGGACGCTCGACATTCCCGCCGCCTATGCCCGCGCATCCGGCCTTGGCGAGCCGCCCGCACGGCCCGGCCCTCCGCCGGCAGCCGCGCAGAAGGATACGCCCGCGAAACTCGATGCCGCCTCCGGCTGATCCCGTTCAATCCAGGGCGTCCGCGAGCTCGCCGGCGGTCCTGAGGTCATCGAGGAAGGCTGCGTAGGATCGCCGCCGCGCCTCTGGATCCGGCTGGCGCAGCAGCGAGGAGGGATGCACGGTGATGTAGCCGGCGCGATCCCCCGCGAAGCGAACCGGCCCGCGAAGCTGCGTCACCGGCAGCACCTTGCCGGCCAGCGCCTGCAGGGCCGTACCGCCGAGCGCGACGACAAGGCGCGGCGCGACGAGCTCGATCTCGCGGTAGAGCCACCAGCGCTCCCGCCGGATCTCGTCGGTGCTGGGCTTTTGATGCAGCCGCTTCTTGCCGCGCTGGGTGAAATGGAACCGCTTCACCGCGTTGGTGACATAGGTTTCGGCGCGCGAAATACCGGCCTCGCCGAGCGCGCGGTCGAGAAGCTGCCCGGCCGGGCCGACGAACGGACGGCCCTGGATGTCCTCCTGGTCGCCCGGCTGCTCGCCGACGAAGAGCAGGGCCGCGTGAGGCCGCCCCTCCCCCGGCACGAACCGGCCGAGGCCCACGCCCGGCGCCTCCATCCGGGCCATCATGCCGTAGAGGTCCTGCAGCGTGCGGGGCTCGCTGCCGGGCTCGATGATCGAAGGCCGCTCAGGGGGCGAGGCGAGGAACGATGCGGACATGCGGATGTCCGCCTCAGGCCGTGCCGGGCGGCGCTTCCGGAACAGGAGCCCAGAGCTGCGGCAACACGCCCGCCGCGCCTTCGATCGGGTCGCTGCCGGGCCTCGGAACCGCTTCTATATTGGCGCGGACCTCGCGCAGCTCGCCGGGATTGCCCCGCCGCAGGTCGGCGCTGCGGCGGCCGGCATAGCCGCCGATGACCAGCAGCCCGCCGGACGCGCCTTCATTGCGATGCGATACGCCGGCGGGGATGGCGACGGCATCGCCCGCCGACAATGTGACGAGCGGACCGTCGTCGCCGCCGAAGCGCACCGTCACCTCGCCTGCGGCGATCCCCAGCACCTCGTGGGCATCGGAATGAAAATGGTGGAAATCGTAGATGCCGTTGCGCCAGGTCCGGCCCCATCCGTTCTCGTCGAACAGGCGCTCGAAGGCGCTGGCCCTGTCGCCGCCCTCGGCCACGCCGCGCCAGACGAGCAGCGGCAGTGCGGAATTGGGAATGGCGCCCTGCGGGGGGACCGCGTAGCGCTCGGGCCCGCTCTGCGGCGCCCTCTCCTCGATTTCGAGCTCGTGTTCGGCCATCGCCTGATCCTCCGCCCTATCCGCGCCCTGTCCGCCGCCGAGCGGCCGGGTGCTTAAAACCCGCCCGCTTCGGAGCGGGTTCCCGCGATTACGCGGCGCGAACCACCGTGACTGTGCAGGGCGCCTCCGCCACCACCTGCGCCGAGACGCTGCCGAGATAGCGGCGAAGGGCGGAGCTGGCGCGCGCGCCGATGACGATGTGGTCGACCTGGTTGTGGCGCGCATATTCGATGAGCGCCGAGGCGGGATCGACGGCTTCGAGCACGTGGACGCTGATCCGGTCGTCCTCGACGCCGAGCGGCCGCGCCCAGTCCTTCAGCTCGACGAGGCGCTGGACGTAGATGTTGTTGCCCTTGTCGTCGAGGCCCGTTTCCAGCGAGAGGATCGCGGTCTTCAGCACCGTGACGCAGGCGAGCCGGGCCTGCGGATCGGCGTCCAGCGCACGGCGGGCATGCACGCGGACACGCTCGCCGAGCGCGTCGACCCCGTTCGAGAGGTCCACCGCCGCCATGACGATGGGCGAGCTGTCGATGCGCTCTGCGATGCGCGGCCTGGGCTGGCGCTGCACGTTCCGGCTCTTCAGCCAGCGGCGGAACACCGTCATCGCGCCGTCGGGCTTCTCGCGGCGGCCGCGTCCGGTGATGACGACCTGGTCGGGGTTCTGCAGGGCGAAGGCGAGCTGCGCGGCCGTGGCGAAGCGCTTGTCGGGATCGACCTCCAGGCAGCGCAGGATGATCTCCTGCAGCCATTGCGGGATCTCGGGGTTGATCTTGCGCGGCGGCAGCGGGTCCTTCCAGAACCGGCGCATCATGCCGGCCTTGCGCTGCGGATTGCCGAAGGGCCAGCGGCCCGTCGCGAGCTCGTACAGCATGATGCCGAGCGCGTAGATGTCGCTGCGCGGCTCGCCCCGGTCGCCGAGGATCTGCTCGGGCGCGATGTAGGGGCCCGTTCCCATCGGCACGTCGGATTCCTCGGCCAGAAGATCCGGCAGCTCGGCATGGTGCGAGAGGCCGAAATCGAGGAAGACCGCGGTCCCGTCCTTGCCGATCATGACGTTGGCGGGCTTGAGATCGAGATGCAGCACCTTCTGGCGGTGCAGGTCCTGCAGGCCGCGGGCGATGCGCGCGCCGAGATCCGCGATGGCGTCGACCGGCAAGGGCGCCCGCTCGACCGATCTGGCCAGGCTTTCGCCCTCGATGCGCTGCATCACGAGATAGGGCGTGCGCGCGAAATCGCCGGCCGCCACGAAGCGCGGCACGTGCGGCCCGCTCAGGCGCGGCAGGATCATCTGCTCCACCTCGAAGCCCACGATCGAGGAGACGTCCTCGCCCTCGGCCAGCGACGGGAATCTTCATGACCAGGCCATCGGCCGGGCTGCCCGGGTCCTGGTCCTCGAAGCTGGCCAGCCAGAGGCTGCTCATCGTGCCCCGGTGGATGCACTCGTCCAGCCGGAAGCCGTCGATGACCTCGCCCTGGACCGGCCTTAGTCGGCTCATGTTCAAGCGTCCCCCTAGCGACCTAAAACAAGCCGCGCCGCGAGGCTCTCGGGGAGCCCGGCTGCGCGGATCTTTGGCTGCGGCCGCCTCCACGTCGTAGGGGACGCGGATGAAGGCCAGTTCCGGGGGAGACGGATCGAACATGGCGTAGCACGCGGCGGGATTTCCATCGCGCGGCTGGCCGACCGCGCCGAGCACGGCGAGCCAGCGCCGGGAGCGGCTGAGCGGCACGGGCTTGCCGGGGGGCGGCGAGAACGCCACGGGCGGCCGCATCGGCGACATGTGATAGAGCGCCGGCACATGCGTGTGGCCGCACAGCGTGATCTGCGCCCGCGTCGCGCGCAGGCTGCGCTCGGCCTCGATTTCGGAGCGGACATAGCCCCAGTCGCCTGGATTCCAGCCATTGGCGTGAACCCAGAGGACATCGCCCTCCGGCACCGTCAGCGGCAAGCCCGCCAGGAACGCCTTCTGCGCGGGATCGAGCTGCCCCCGCGTCCAGGCGATGGCCTGGGTCGCCGTGGGGTTCATGGTCTCCGCAAGCTCGGAGATGGCGGCGTCGTGGTTGCCCTTCACGACGATTGCGCCGCGCTCGGCCTCGCGCATCACCGTGTCGACCGCGAAAGCGGGGTCGGCGCCATAGCCCACGAGGTCACCGAGGAAGACGAAGCGATCCGCCCCGCGCCGCCGCGCATCGGCCATGCATGCCGTCAGCGCCTCGCGATTGCGCGTGGATGTCTGCAAGCACCGCGACCGGCACGGCGTCCTCCCCCGATGTTCTCGCGCCAGTGTCGGACTCTGCTTCCCGCTTGGCTAGAGGCCCGGCCTAATGCTTTAGGCCGGTCAGGCCCGCTCGAGCAGGCGCGCGATCAGCGTCCGCGTGCGGTCGCGCATTTCGGCGAGGGATGCCAGGGGCGCGGCATGATCCTCGCCGCGCCGCACCGTATCGTGGAGCAGGCGGCAGGCGGCGGAGAGCCCGGTGAAGCCCATCATCCCCGCGGCGTTGAGAAGGTCGTGCGCGTGGGCCGAGAGGTCCTTCGCCGGCTGGTCGAGGCTGGAAAGGCGATTGCCGATCTCGGCATCGAAGCGCGCGACGACATCCTTCATCGCCTCCGCGCCCAGCGCATCCGCCATGGTCTGGAAAGTATCGGGATCGAACAGATCGTGGTGGCTTGGGGGTCTTGCTGGCAAGTGCGTGGAATCCGCGTGATGGCCGTAGCTCGGGAACCTCGGATGCAGGCGATGACTCAGGAACGATTGCTCAACCCTTGATAGTTATCATGCATCTCGTCAACTCAGGGTGACCCTAAAGATGTGAAGCCGAATCTTTCATCAATGCACCTGATCAAATGCGTCTTTGCAGTTCTTTTTATGCCATTTTTGTTTGTATTCCGTGACCTCTGCAAGAATAAGCGGCCCGAAATTTTGCAGGCCCGGCGCAGTTTGGTCGTCGAAAGGATTGTAGTCCAGTGACCGCCTTCTTGTCCCCAGTCCAGAGCCTGCCCATCCGGGTGCTCGTCGTGGAAGACGCCGTGACTGTGCGCGGCATGATCGTCAACTACCTGAAGTCCAACGGCTTCGACACCTGCGAGGCGCGGTCCATCGAGGGTGCGTCCCAGGCCATCAGGCAATTGCGGCCCGACATCGTGCTTCTCGACATCATCCTCGACGACGGCGACGGCTACGACCTGGTCTCCGCCCTCGCCGAAACCGGAACGCCCGTGATGGTCGTCTCGGCGAGGAACACGCCGCTCGACCGAATCCTTTGCCTGGAACTCGGGGCCGACGATTTCCTGGTGAAACCGTTCGAGATGCGCGAGCTGCTCCTGCGCCTGCGCCGGCTCATCAAGCTGTTGCCCGGCGCAAGTGCCCCGCCACGGCCGGCGGCCAGGTCCGGCAGCAACCACGCCCCCAGCAACCACGCCGGCAGCAAGCAATACGGCACGTTCACTCTCGACCTGATCGAGCGCGTCGTGACCCGCTCGGACGGCGAGAGTTCAAGGCTCACGGAGACAGAGTTCCGGCTGGCGCGCCTGCTGATCGACAATGCAGGCGTCGTGCTCGACCGCAACCGCATCGGGCGCGAGATCTTCCAGCGCGACTATGTCGAGCAAAGCCGGTCGATCGACGTCCTCGTCAGCAAGCTGCGCAAGAAAATCGACCACCCCTCGAGGGCGTCCGTCATCACGAATGTCCGCAGCGCGGGATACGTTTTCCAGGATCGTGAACTGGCCACCTCCTGAACTGACCTGCGGTGGCACCGCGCTTCTGCCTTGAGCCGGGCCGGGCGAGCATCGTCTTCCTGCCGCCTGTGCGAGGGCGCAAGATGGCAGTTGACCAAGGCTCGCTTCGAGGCGAAGCCTGCGCTATGCGGGCAGATGTCCTGAACGCATTTGGCCGGCCCGCCACCTTTTTTCAGGATTTGGTTCAATGTCTTCTCATCTCGTATCCGCCACAGCGATTCCCGACGCAGGAATCAACGCGCACGCAGGAATCCCCGGCCATCCCGGGGCGAGCGAGCGCCTGCGCGCCGCATGCGCCGTGGCCATCGAAGCCGGCGGCGTCGCGGCAGCGCGCTTCAAGGACCGCTCCAGCATCAACGTCTCGTTCAAGGGTCACCAGGACTACCTGACCGAGGTGGACGGCCAGGTCGAGACGCTCATCATCGAGCGCCTCGGCGCGCTCTTCCCCGGGGATGGGTTCATCGGCGAGGAAGGCGGCGGCACGGCCAGCGACAAGGTCTGGGTGATCGACCCCATCGACGGCACCTCGAACTTCGCCCGCGGCATCGCGCATTTCTGCGTCTCCATCGCCTTCGTGGACGGCGCGGGGCCGACGATCGGCGTCATCTACGATCCCGTGCTCGGCGAGCTTTTCGCAGCCGAGAAAGGCGTCGGGGCGTGGCTGAACGGTGAGCCGATGAAGGTGTCGGGCATCGCAGATCCGCGCCGCGCGTCCGTGGAATGCGGCTGGAGCATGCGCAGGCCGATCGAGGACTATATCGCGCTGATGGGCCGCGTCGCCGAAATGGGCTCGGGGCTGTATCGCTGCGGCTCGGGCGCGCTGGGCATGGCCTATGTCGCGGCGGGCCGGATCGACGGCTATGTCGAGCTGCACATCAATTCGTGGGACGTGCTGGCCGGGATCGTGCTGGTCGAGGAAGCGGGCGGTGTCGTCAACGACTTCATGGCTGGGAATTATCTCGCAGACGGGAACCCGGTGCTCGGTTGCACCCCTGCGCTGGCGGGAGGCCTGGCCGCCGCGACTGGAATCCCCATGCCAATTCCGCCACGTTGAGCGCCGTCACGCCACGTTGACGCGCGGCGCGGCTGGCCTCAAAGATAGAAAAAACAACGCTCTCGGGAGGATGACGACATGTTTATGACAGGACAGACGGCCCAGCTTCGCAAGGCCGCGATGCTCGGCGCAGGCGCGCTGGTCGCGGGATTGCTGACAGGCACCGCCGCGCAGGCGCAGGGCCAGCTCACCGTCTATTGCGGCGTGCAGGAGGACTGGTGCCGCCCGATGGTCGACGCCTTCGAGAAGGCAGACCGGCATCAAGGTGTCGATGACCCGCAAGAGCTCGGGCGAGATCTATGCGCAGGTGAAGGCCGAGGCGGCCAATCCCGCGCGGCGACATCTGGTGGGGCGGCACGGGCGACCCGCACATGCAGGCGGCCGAGGAAGGCCTGACCGAGGAATACAAGTCGCCCAAGCTCGCCGAGCTGAACGACTGGGCCGTGCGCCAGTACGAGCAGTCCAAGGGCCGCACGGTCGGCATCTATTCGGGCGCGCTCGGCTACGGCTACAACACCAAGCAGCTCGCCCAGAAGGGCATCCCCGAGCCGAAGTGCTGGGCCGACCTCCTGAACCCGAAGCTGAAGGACGAGGTGCAGGTCGCCGACCCGAACTCGTCGGGCACCGCCTACACCATGCTGGCCACGCTCGTGCAGATCATGGGCGAGGACAAGGCCTTCGACTACCTGAAGGCCTGCACAAGAACGTGAACCAGTACACGAAGTCGGGCGCGGCGCCGGCCAAGGCGACCAGCCTCGGCGAGACCACCGTCGGCATCGCCTTCCTGCACGACCACGTGACCATGATCGTCGACGGCGCGCCGATGAAGGCCGTCGCGCCGTGCGAGGGCACCGGCTACGAGATCGGCTCGATGTCGATCATCAAGGGCGCGCAGCAACCTCGACAACGCCAAGAAGTGGTACGACTGGGCGCTGACGCCCGAGGCGCAGGCGCTCGGCGCCGCGGCGAAGTCCTACCAGGTGCCGTCCAACAAGGCGACGCCGATCCCGCCGCAGGCGCCCAAGCTCGCCGACATCAAGCTGATCAACTACGACTTCGCCAAGTACGGCTCGTCGGCCGAGCGCCGCCGCCTGCTCGCCAAGTGGGACGCAGGAGGTGAAGAACCTGCCGAAGTAAGGCGCGCCGGCACGCCGGCGGCGGGTCGGGGGGCCGTCGATGAGGACGCGAACGGGCAGGGCAGGGCCGACGCGCCTGCCCGTTGGCCCTGCTCGCGCTCGCGGGCTTCGCTGCTGCTGCCGTGGTACTGGCTCGACTTCTCGCGCGGCGTCGACTGGTCGGGCTTGCCCGTTCGGGCAGGCCGGCACCGGCGCTGGCGCTCGCGCTCGCCGGCGCGTGGTGGCTGCTGCCGTCTGCTCGTGCCGCTGGGCCTCGCGGCCTGTCGCCGTCGCTGCGCCCGCAGCGACGCGCCGGGCGCGCGGCGCGAGCTGCTCGTCGCCGCCGGCGTGCTGGGCCTCGCCCTGACGCTCGGCCAGGGCTTCGGCATCGGCCTGCAGGGGCTGGAACGCCGGACTGGCTCGCGGCGCTGTTCGGCGCGCCCGGCCCGACGCAGGCCGGCATGGGCCTCGGCGGCGTCGTCGCTGCTCGCCGCCTTCCTGCTTCATCCTCTGCCGCGGGCTCGCGGCGCGCGGCTGGTGCCGCGGCGACGTCTTCGTCGTCACGTCCATCGGCACCGTGATCGGCGCTGATCGCGCTCTTCGTCTTCTTCCCCGTCTCGCAAGATCCTGGTCAGCGCGGTGCAGGACAATGCCGGCGGCTTCGCGCCGGGCGTGTTCGTCGCAGAAGTTCACCGACCGCTCGATCTGGGGCCTCGACTGCCTCGTACGGGCAGCTGCGCTGCGGCGTGGCGTGGAACACGCTGTTCCTCGGCGTCCTCGTCGGCGTTCGGCAGCACGGCGCTCGGCCTCGCCTTCGCGCTGCATCGCGACGCGCTCGGGCTTCCGTGGCCAAGGGCGCGCTGCGCGTCCTCTCCGATCCTGCCGATCATCACGCCGCCCTTCGTCATCGGCCTGGCGCTGATCCTGCTGTTCGGCCGCTCCGGCGTCGTCTCGCACGTTGCTGTCCGAGCTGGTTCGACATCCCGCGCTCGCGCTGGATCTACGGCCTGCCCGGCGTGCTGATCGCGCAGCTGCTCGCCTTCACGCCCATCGCCTTCCTGGTGCTGGTCGGCGTGGTGCAGGGCATCAGCCCCTCGCTGGAGGAAGCGTCGCAGACGCTGCGCGCCAGCCGCTGGACGACGTTCCGCACCATCACCCTGCCGCTGATGCGCCCGGGCCTCGCCAACGCCTTCCTGCTCGGCTTCGTCGAAAGCCTCGCCGATTTCGGCAACCCGCTGGTGCTGGGCGGCAATTTCGAGGTGCTGTCGACGAAGATCTTCTTCGCCGTCGTCGGCGCGGCGACGGACCAGGGACGCGCCGCGGTGCTCGTCCATCGTGCTGCTCGGCTTCACGCTCGCGGCGCCTTCTGGCTGCAGCAGGTCTGGCTCGGCAAGAAGACCTACACGACGGTGACGCGGCAAGGGCGACTCCGGCCTGCCCGCGCCGCTGCCGCAAGCGCGTCGCCATCGGCGTGCTACGCCGTCGCGCTGCCCTGGGCGCTGTTCACCGTCGGCGGTCTACGTCACTCATCCTGGTCGGCGGCTTCGTGAAGTCGCTCGGGCGCGACTACACGCCGACCTTCGTCCACTACATCACGGCGTTCCGCATCGAGCACGGCCGACGGCGGCTGGCGCTTCGCCGGCAGCGCCTGGGACAGCTTCTTCGCGACGATGCAGGTGGCCGCGATGGCCGCGCCGCTGACGGCCGCGATCGGCCTGCTGACGGCCTGGCTGCTGACGCGCGCAGAACTTCGCGCGGCAAGCGCGCCTTCGAGTTCGCGACGCTGCTCAGCTTCGCCATCCCCGGCACGGTCGTCGGCGTGAGCTACATCCTCGCCTTCAACGTGCCGCCGATCGAGCTGACCGGCACGGGCTGATCCTCGTCATCTGCTTCGTGTTCCGCAACATGCCGGTCGGCGTGCGCGCGGGCATCGCCACGCTGAGCCAGATCGACAAGTCGCTCGACGAGGCGTCGCTGACGCTGGGCGCGCGCTCGGTCACGACGGTGCGCCGCGTCGTGCTGCCGCTGCTGCGGCCCGGCCATCGTGGCCGTCGCTGGTCTACTCCTTCGTGCGCGCCATGACCGCGGTCAGCGCCGTGATCTTCCTCGTCTCGGCGCAGTACAACATGGCCACGACCTACATCGTCGGCCGCGTCGAGGCCGGGCGAGTTCGGCCTCGCCATCGCCTATTCGTCGGTGCTCATCGTGGTCATGCTGGTCGCCATCGTCGGTCATCGAGGTCGCCGTGGGCGAGCGCAGGCTCGGCCGCCGCGGCGCGGCGGCTGCCCGTCGCGCGCCGTCGCGGCGAGGCTGAAGTCGCAAGGATACCGTCATGGCCAAGGCGCCGGCCTCGGTCGAGTTCCGCAACGTCAGCAAGCGCTACGGCGCCGTCACCGCGGTCGACGACGTGTCCTTCGCCATCGAGCCCGGCACGCTGGTGACGCTGCTCGGCCCCTCGGGCTGCGGCAAGACCACGACGCTGCGCCTGATCGCCGGGCTGGAGATGGCGAGCGAGGGCTCGATCACCATCGGCGGCGCGGACGTGACGCGCCTCTCGGCCGCCGACCGCGACGTCAGCATGGTGTTCCAGTCCTACGCGCTGTTCCCGCATATGAGCGTGCTGGAGAACGTCGCCTACGGACCCTCGCGTGCAGGGCGTGCCCAAGGCGCAGCGCCGCAGGAGATGGCCGTGGAGAAGCTGGCGCTGGTCGGCCTCGCCGGGCTCGAGAAGCGCTCGCCGTCCGAGCTGTCCGGCGGCCAGCAGCAGCGCGTCGCCGTGGCGCGCGCGCTGGTGCTGGAGCCGCAGGTGCTGCTGTTCGACGAGCCGCTCTCCAACCTCGACGCCAAGCTGCGCCGCCGCGTGCGCGAGGAAATCCGCGAGCTGCAGCATCGAGCTCAACCTCACGGTCGCCTATGTCACGCACGACCAGGAGGAGGCGCTGGCCGTCTCCGACCGGATCATCGTCATGTCGAACGCCCGCGATCGCCCAGTCGCGGCACGCCGCGCGAGCTCTACGAGGAGCCCGCCAGCCTGTTCGTCGCCGACTTCATCGGCGACGCCAACATCCTCGACGCCGAGCTGGTGGAGGAGCGCGGCGCGCGCGCCATGGTGAAGCTGGGACCGCTGGCGCTCGACCTGCCGCGCCGCGGCGCCTGGCCGGCCCGATCAAGCTCGCCGTGCGGCCCGACGCCATGCGGCTGTCCGAGGGTCCGGAGATCCGCGTCGGCGGCGCTGCGGGCGAGATCGCCGGAATCTGAGGGCACCATCGCCAAGGCCGCCTATCTCGGCAAGCAGCGCGAATACACCGTGTCGAGCGCCGTGGGCGACCTCTTCGTCGTCGATGCCGGCCGCGCCCCGGCCCGCGCCGTCGGCTCCACGGTGCATGTCGGCTTCAGCAATTCCGGCATCGTGGTCCTGCCGCAATAGAGCTTCATCCCGCCAATTGAGCCCGCAAGGTGAGTACCGACCGGCGGCAGGCGATGATGCTCAGCAGCAAAAAGCCCCGGTCCTTTCGAACCGGGGCTTCCTGAAACCGAACAATGAGACCGATCAGCCCTTGAGCTTGGCGGCGATCGAGGCGACGTGCTTGCCCTGGAAGCGGGCGCCGGCGAGCTCGCGCTCGGATGGCTGGCGGCTGCCGTCTCCGCCCGTGATGGTGGACGCGCCGTAGGGCGATCCGCCGACGATCTCATCGACGCCCATCTGGCCCGCGAAGGCGTAGGGCAGGCCGACGACGGCCATGCCGTGATGCAGCAGCGTCGGGATGAAGCCGAGGATGGTGGATTCCTGGCCGCCGTGCTGGGTGGCCGACGAGGTGAACACCGAGCCGACCTTGCCGACAAGCTTGCCCTGCGCCCAGAGGCCGCCGGTCTGGTCCCAGAAATTGCGCATCTGGCTGGCGACCGTGCCGAACCGCGTGCCCGCGCCGACGATGATGGCGTCGTACTGGTCGAGTTCGCCCGGCTCGGCGATCGGGGCCGGCTGGTTCATCTTGAAGTGGGACTTCTCGGCGATCTCGGCAGGAACGAGTTCGGGCACGCGCTTGATCACGGCCTCCGCGCCCGCCTCGCGCACGCCTTCCGCGACGGCGTTCGCCATCGTCTCGATGTGGCCGTAGGACGAATAATAAAGGACCAGAACCTTGGTCATCAGAAATGCTCCGTTGCTGTCAGTAAATCCGGGGGAAGCCGGCGACGATCCGGCTCCTCAGATCGGGCATCACCCCCCTTGCAGCAAGGCCGTCTCGCGCAAGACCTTGCTTGCAGAAATGTCGTGAGCGGCACGGCGTGTCGTAAACGGGCTGGAAAGGGCTGCGGCGCCCCGCGTTGACGCCAGCGGAGCTTCGCTTTGAGGCCAGCGGCGCTTCGCTTTGACGCACCGCCCGCGCCGCCCCATAACCCCGGCGGGGTCTCTCAACCGGGCAGTGCAATGGACGGCGCACCTGTTATCTTCGACCGCACGGCGCTGCGCCTGAGGCAGCAGCGTGCGCTCGCGTCCGCCACGCCGGGCGCCGCGTTCCTGCTGGAGCGCGCGGCCGACGATCTCGGCGACCGCCTCGCGGCCGTGCTGCGGAACTTCGACGTGGCGCTCGATCTCGGGACGCTCCTGCCCAACGCCGCCGAGGCGCTGATTGCGACCGGCCGTGTCGGCTCCGTGGTGCGTGCGGCTCCGCTGGCCGGGGCATTGAGGACCGGACCTTGGCGGGGTGTCGTCGCCGACGAGGAGGCCCTGCCCTTCGCGCCGGAAAGCCTCGACCTCGCGGTGTCGCTCCTCGCCTTCCAGAGCGTGAACGACCTGCCCGGTGCGCTGGTGCAGATCCGCCGGGCGCTGCGGCCGGACGGCCTGTTCATCGCCTGCCTGATGGGCGGCGCGACGCTGACCGAGTTGCGGCAGGCCTTCGCGCAGGCCGAGAGCGAAGTGGAGGGCGGCGTCAGCCCGCATGTCGCGCCGTTCGCCGACGTGCGCGACATCGGCGGATTGCTGCAGCGGGCCGGCTTTGCCCTGCCCGTTACGGACGTGGACGCCTTCACCGTGCGCTACGCGCATCCGCTCGCCCTGATGCGTGATCTGCGTGCGATGGGCGCGACCAACGTGCTGGCCGAGCGCCGCCGCACGCCGATGCGCCGCGCCACGCTGCTGCGCATGATGGAGATCTACGCGGACCGCTTCTCCGATCCCGACGGGCGCGTCCGCGCGACGTTCGAATTCGTCTGGCTGTCGGGCTGGTCGCCGCACGAGAGCCAGCAGAAGCCGCTGCGCCCCGGCTCCGCCAAGGCCCGCCTCGCCGACGCGCTCGGCGTGCCCGAGCGGCCGGCGGGCGAGAAGCCGGGCGGCTGACGCATCAGCCTCCCGGAAGCCGAAGCCGCCTCTACTTCGCCAGCGCGTCCAAAATCCGCGCCCAGGAGCGGATGCCGTGGTGGAAGCTCGACAGGTCGTATTTCTCGTTGGGCGAGTGGATGCGGTTGTCGAAGCGGGCGAAGCCGACCAGCAGCGAATCCATGCCGAGGATGCGCTTGAAGTCGCCGACGATCGGGATCGAGCCGCCGGTGCCCGCCAATGCGGCCTCCTTGCCCCATTCCTGCGTCAGCGCGTCCAGCGTCTTGCGCAGGACCGGGCTGTCGACCGGCAGCGCGAGCGCGGGGCTGCCGCCATGCTCGAGGAATTCGACCGTGCAGTCGGCGGGAATCATGGAGCGCACATAGGCGCGGAAGGCGGCGCGAATTTTCGCGGGGTCCTGCCCCTCGACGAGGCGGAACGACACCTTGGCCGAGGCCTTGGACGGAATGACCGTCTTGAAGCCCTCGCCGGTGTAGCCGCCGATGATGCCGTTGACCTCGCAGGTCGGGCGCGCCCAGACCTGCTCCAGCACCGAGCGGCCCTTCTCGCCGGCGGGAATGGAGAGGCCGACATCGCGCCAGAAACTGCTGCCTGGTCGAAGGGCAGGCGGTCCCACTGCGCCTTCACCGCAGGGGCGAGCTCCTTCACGCCGTCGTAGAAGCCGGGCACCGTGACGCGTCCGTCGGCGTCGCGCAGCCCGGCCAGGATCGCCGTGAGCAGGTGGATCGGGTTGCGCGCGGCATTGCCGAACATGCCGGAATGCAGGTCGCGGCTGGCGGCGGTGATGATGATCTCCTCGCCCACGAGGCCGCGCAGCATGGTGGTGATGGCGGGCGTCTCGCGGTCCCACATGTCGGTGTCGCAGACGAGCGCGACGTCGAGCGACAGCTCGGCCTTGTTCGCCTCGAGGAACGGCTTCAGGCTGGGGCTGCCGGATTCCTCCTCGCCCTCGAACAGCATCGAGACGTTGATGGGCAGGCCGCCATTGACGGCCTTCCACGCCCGGCACGCCTCGACGAAGGTCATCAGCGCGCCCTTGTCGTCGGATGCGCCGCGCCCGGTGATCCAGGTTTCGCCGTCGGGCTGGGGCACGAGCTTGGGATCGAAAGGATCGTCGTTCCACAGGTGCAGCGGATCGACCGGCTGCACGTCGTAATGGCCGTAGAACAGAGCGTGCGGGCCGGGCTTGCCCTGGCCCTTGGGATCGTGGGCCACGACCATCGGATGGCCCGTCGTGTCGCGCACCGTGGCGTTGAAGCCGAGGCCATTCAGCTCCGCGGCCAGCCACTCCGCCGTGCGGCGGCAATCGGCCTTGTGGGCGGGGTCGGTCGAGATGCTGGGGATGCGGACCATCTCGAACAGCCGCTCAAGGCTGGCGTCGAGGTCCGCATCGATGCGGGCGAGAACCTGGTCGAGGGCAGTTGTCATGCGGAAACTCCTCGATTCTGCTTATAGCTCGCCTTTTTATGCCCGCCCGTCGTCCGGCAGCACGCAACACTGCGCCGCGACGGGCTGGAGGCGGGCGTTCTGGCCCGGTTCGAAGGGCCGGCCGAGCGGCGCCGTCCGCGACGAGCGGTCCGGCCGGGGTGTCGGCATTGATACTGGTACGCGCGGCCCAGATAGGTCCGCAAGCCCGAGCGTGGCGGGAATGCCGTCCGGCGCGCCGGGATCGGCGACGGCCAGCCCCGCGGCGCGCGCGCCCAGGATGAACCGGTCGGGGATGGGGCCGAAGTCGGCTTCGTCGAGCGAAAGCCGGACGCCGCCGAGCCGCCTTCGGCCGTGACCGTGCCCGCCTCGCGCGCCGGGACCGTCGAGCGGGATCAGGTTCTCGAAGCCGACGAAGCGGGCCACGAAGGCGGTGGCCGGGCGGCGGTAGAGCACCTCGGGCGTGTCGAGCTGCACGATGCGGCCCGGCGTCCATGATCGCGACGCGGTCGGAGATCGAGAACGCCTCCTCCTGGTCGTGCGTGACGTAGACGGCGGTCGTGCCGTTGGCGCGCTGCAGCTCGCGGATCTCGACGCGCATGTCGATGCGCAGCTTGGCGTCGAGGTTGGACAGCGGCTCGTCGAACATCAGCAGCGGCGGTTCGATCACGAGCGCGCGGGCCAGCGCCACGCGCTGCTTCTGGCCGCCCGAGAGCGCCGCGGGATAGCGGTCGGCGAGCGCGCCGAGGCCGACGCGCTCCAGCATCGCCGCGACGCGCCGGGCGCGCTCGGTCCGGCTGCGACGCCGCGCTGCTTCAGGCCGAAGGCGACGTTGTCGGCCACGCTGAGATGCGGGAAACAGCGCGTAGTTCTGGAAGACGAGGCCGATGTCGCGCTTGTGCGGCGGGCAGCGCGTGAGGTCGCGGTCGCCGAGCCGGATGGAGCCCGCGTCGGGCGCCAGGAAGCCGGCGACGAGGCGCAAGCGTCGTCGTCTTGCCGCAGCCGCTGGCGCCGAGCAGCGAGACGAGTTCGCCCGCGCCGATCCGAAGGGACAGGTCCTTCAGCACCTGCGTGGAGCCGTAATGCGCGCCGACATGGTCGAGCGCCAGCTCGGGCGCGCGGCTTGAAGCGTCGAGGCGGTTGGGTTGGCGAATGCGTCTGTCACGGGCCTACTTCGTGAAGGTGGTGAGGCCGAGCGTCCGCTCGACGGCGGCCATGACGGCCACCGTGAGAACCATCAGCAGCACGGAGACGGCCGCGACGGTCGGGTCGAAGAACTGCTCGACATAGGAGAGGATCTGGATCGGCAGCGTGCTGATGCCCGGCCCCGGTCAGGAACACCGAGATCGAGACGTCGTTCAGCGAGGTGATGAAGGCGAGCACGAAGGCGGCGATCACGCCCGAGCGGATGTTCGGCAGCACGATGGTGAAGAACGTCTTCAGCGGCGGCGAGCCGAGGCTGATGGCCGCTTCCTCGGCGCTGAAATCGAAGGCGGCGAGGCTCGCGCCGATCACCCGCACCGTATAGGGCAGCACCAGCAGCGCATGCCCGAGCAGCAGCGGCGGCGACGACGGGCAGTCCCAGCCCCACCTGCAGGAAGCGCAGCAGCGAGAAGCCGGCCACGATCTCCGGGATCAGGATCGGCAGGATGAACATGACGCCGAGCGCCTTGGGCAGTTGCACCCGGTAGCGGCTCATCGCGTAGGCGGCGGGCACGCCGAGCAGCAGCGCCAGCGCCGTTCCGCCGAACGCCACCTGCATGCTCGTGGCGAACGACGCGCGGAAGGCCGCGTTGGACAAGGCGTTCTCGAACCAGCGCAGCGACAGGCCCTGCGGCGGGAAGGCGAGGATAGGTCGTGCCGCTGAACGCCGCGCCGAACGACGATGACCAGCGGCCCGAGCAGGAAGAGATAGACGAGCGCCGTCGCGGCGATGAGGCCGGGATGCGTGCGGTCGAGGTTGGGCGCGGCCATGCTACACCGCCGCCGGGTTCAGCCGGCGCGCCAGCCGGTTCATGCCGAGCACGACGACGATTGTCATGACCACCATCACGGTGGCGATGGTCGACGCGCCGATCCAGTCGAACGTCACCATGGCCTTCTGGTAGAGCAGCGTCGCCATGACCGTCTGCTGCTCGCCGCCGAGAAGCTGCGGCGTCGCGAAGGCGGTGAAGCTGCCGGTGAACACGAGCACCGAGCCGACGATCAGCCCCGGCGTCGCCAGCGGCAGGATGACCTGCCGGAACACCGCGCCCGGCGCCGCGCCCAGCGACGAGGCGGCGCGCGGCAGGTCGATGTCGATATTCTCGAGCACGCCCACGAGCGACAGGATCATCAGCGGCGTGAACAGATAGACGAGCCCGACGATGACGGCGAACTGGGTATAGAGAAGCTGCACGGGCTCGGCGGACAGGCCGAGCTTCACCAGCGCGTCGTTCGCCATGCCGTTGCGCCCGAGGATCACCATCCAGGCGAAGGAGCGCACCACCGTTCCCGTCAGCAGCGGGAATACCGCGGCGACGATCATCAGGCTCTTCAGGCTGCGCGGCGCGCGCGCCACGACATAGGCCGCGACGAAGCCGAGCACGAGCGACACGACCGTGGTGATGGCCGCCACCTGCACCGTGCGGATGATCACGCTCTGGTTGTAGCTGCCCGTGAAGAACCGCGTGTACAGCGCCACCGCCCGGCCCGAGGTGAGCGTCATCAGCCCGGTGTTCAGCACCGGGCCGAGCAGGACGATCAAGACGAGGAGGAGGCCCGGCGCGAGAAGCAGCCAGGGTGTCAGGCGGCGCATGGTTCAAACCATCCGGGCTGCGGGGGGCAATGCCAATAAGTAGCAAAGCCGCCCCGCTCAGGATTTTCGGTCTCGGCTTACTTTCCGAACACGTCGTTCCAGCGGTCCGACCAGTCGGGCTTGGCCTTGTTCAGCTTGGCGTAGTCGATCCGCTTGAGGCTGCCGATGACGCCGGCGCCGTAGGTCCACGGCGCGGCCTGCTCGGGCGTGAGCTCGACCTTGGTATTGGCGGGCGCGTCCGTGCCGGAGACGGCGAGGTTCTTCTGCACCTCGGCGCTGAGGTGGAAGTTGATGAAATCCTCGGCAAGCTGCTTGTTCTTGGTGCCGGTGACGATGCTGACCGTGTTGAACGTGGCGAACGCGCCGTCGCTCAGATCGGCCCATTTGGCGGTCGGGATCGCAGCCTTGACCTGCGGGAAGGTGAAGTCCTGCGCGGCCGCCGCCACGATCTCGCCGGTCGAGAACAGGTTCACCATCTCCGAGCCCGTGTTGTAGCTCTTGACGATGTTGGGCTTCAGTTCGGTCATGCTTGCGAAGGCGGCGTCGGGGTTGGCGTAGGCGTCGACGCCCTTGCGCTGGGCGGCCACGAGCACGGTCACGGGGCCCGCCGTCGTGTTGAAGCCGGGGATGGTGACGCGCTTCTTCAGCTCGGGCTTCCACAGGTCCGCCCAGGAGGTGATGTTCACCTTGGCGCTGTCATAGATGACGCCGTAGCGGCCGAGCGTGTAGGCGATGCCCTGGCCCTCGCCCAAAGGCGCCTGCGCGGCGGGGTAGAGATCCTTCACGTTGGGAACGCGGCTGGTGTCGATCTTCTCGAACAGCTTTTCCTCAAGGCCGACCTGCGCGAACACGTCGGAGAGATAGATGAGATCGACGCCGCCGCCGCGGATCTTCACCTTGTTCAGGCGGTCGCCGGCATTGCCGGTCTCCAGCACGATGTCGACATTGTGCTTTTCCTTGAACGGCTTGAACAGGAAAGCCTCGAGCTTGTCGCCGTTGAAGCCCCACATGGAGATGGTGAGCGTCTTCTTCTCCTGCGCGACGGCCGGGCCGGCGGCCAGAACGACGGCGCCGAGAAGCGCGGCGGCGGCGGCGCGGGCGAGGGGTGAACGGGTGGCCATGACGGGATCTCCAGCTTGAAGGCGCGCGAGCTTAGCGCGAAAACGAAATCGATGAAGGCAGGACTTGTGGACGCGGGACTTGTGGACGCGAGATTCTGGAACGCAAGACTCATGCTAAAGCGCGGCCTGTCAATTGCGACGGGACGCGAGGCAGGTCAGCCATGAATGCACGGGACGAAGCTTCTCGGGACGAGAGCGCACGGGACGGATCTTCCGGGACGGGATTCGTGTCATCATCGACACCGACCCCGGGCTCGATGACGCCCTGGCGCTGTTTCTCGCGTTCCGCTCGCCGGAACTTCGCGTGCTCGGGGTGGTCACGGTGGCTGGGAATCTCGGCATCGACACCGTCACGCGCAACGCGCGCGGCATCATGCGCATGCTCGGCCGCGAGGACGTGCCGGTGGTGCGCGGCGCGGCCAGCCCGCTCCACCGCGAGCCGTTCCATGCGCCCGGCATCCATGGCGACGACGGGCTGGGCGGCATCTCGTTTCCCGAGCCCGCCGCCGCCGAGCATCCGTCCGGCGCGCAGGACTGGCTGGCGGAGACCATCGAATCCCATCCGCCCGGCACGATCCGGATGCTCACCTTGGGGCCGCTGACCAACATCGCCCGGCTGATCGAGGAGCGCCCCGGCACGGCAGCGGCGGCTCGCCGGCATCACCGCGATGGGCGGCGCGGTGCGGGACCGGGGCAATGTCACTGAACATGCGGAGTTCAACATCGCGGCCGACCCCGAGGCGGCGCGCGTCGTGCTGCATTCGGGCATCCCGCTCGTGCTCGTGCCGCTCGACGTCACGAGGCAGGTGGGAGCGGACGAGCCCTGGGCCGCAGGGCTGGCGGCGCGCGGCGGCGCGCTCGGCCCGGTCACGCAGAAGCTCGTCAGCGCCTATCTCGACAACATCGCGCGCTTTCGCGCATCGCTGGGCGTGCCCGCTGCACGAGCAGCGCCCGACCCATTTTCCGCTGCACGACCCCTGCGTGATCATCCATGCCGTGCGGCCGGATCTCTTCACGGCGGAGCAACTGCGCGTGGAGGTGATCACCGACAGGTCGGAGCGGGACGGCGCGACGCCGCTCCACTCCGAAGGCGCGTGGGTCGACGTGCTCACCCGCGCCGATACGAACGGGGCGCTCGCCCATGTGGCGGAGCGGCTTGGCGGCTAAGCGTACCGATCCGCCGGACTCGCGTTGCGACACCTTGGCGTGCAGGGTGGCTCTTGCACTCGTAGCGAAACTATTGTCCCGTATCGTAGTCGCTTTAGAATAGGCGTTCCGGCTCGCCGGAATGCGAAAGCCTGTCGAAATCAAGCCTGCAAAAACAACGTCCGGGCCAGTCCGGCGATCAGAGAGGAAACCACCATGAAGAAGACCTGGCTCCTTGCCGGGCTCGTGGCCGCATCCGTCGGCTTCGGCGCCCCGGCCTTTGCCCAGCAGCCCACCATCCCCGTCATCGTGAAGGACACGACGTCCTTCTACTGGCAGATCGTTCTCGCCGGCGCGCGCAAGGCCGGCCAGGATCTCGGCGTGAAGGTGCCGGAGCTCGGCGCGCAGTCCGAAGCCGACATCAACGGCCAGATCGCGATCCTCGAGAACGCCGTCTCCTCCAAGCCCGCCGCCATCGTGATCTCGCCGACCCAGCGCGCCGCGCTCGGCAAGCCGATCGACGAGGCCGCGAAGTCCGTCAAGATCATCGGCATCGACTCCGCCGCCGACTTCGAAGGCGTTCACGTCGTTCCTCACCACCGACAACGTGCAGGGCGGCCGCATCGCGGCTGACGGCCTCGCCGCCGCCATCACCGCCAAGTACGGCAAGGCCGAGGGCGACGTCGCCCTGATCACCCACCTGCCGGGCGTCGGCTCGCTCGACGAGCGCGCCAAGGGCTTCAAGGAGCAGCTTGCCGCCAAGTATCCCGGCATCAAGCTCGTCGCCGACAAGGTCTCCGACGGCACGGCCAATGGCGGCCTCAACATCACCACCGACCTCCTGACCGCCTTCCCGAACCTGCGCGGCATCTTCGCCTCGAACCTGATCCAGGCTCAGGGCGCGATCCAGGCGATCGCCGAGTCCAAGGCCCAGGACAAGGTCAAGCTCGTCGGCTTCGACAGCGACGACAAGCTCGTCAAGGCCGTCAAGGACGGCGTGATGGCCGCCACCGTCGTGCAGGACCCCTTCCGCATGGGCTATGACGGCGTCAAGACCGCGCTCGCCGCCTCCAAGGGCGAGAAGGTCCAGGCCTTCGTCGACACCGGCGCGAACCTGATCACGCAGGCCAACATGAACGAGCCCCGCGCGCAGGAACTGCTGAACCCCAAGGTCAAGTGAGCCCAGTTCAAGTAACCATCGACAAGCGGCCTCCCGGACCACGATGTCCGGGGGGCTGGATCTAACAGGGCAGCATAAACGCCGCCGTTCACCCCTGGAGTGCCGTCCCGTGCCAGCGACCGATCAATACGCGGCGGGCTCGCTGTTTTCGCAGACCTATCATGAGCCGATCCTCGAACTCCATAAGCTCGAGAAGCGGTACACGGGCACGCATGCGCTGAAGCCGGCGGACCTCGCGTTCCGGGCCGGCGAGATCCACGCGATCGTCGGCGAGAACGGCGCGGGCAAGTCGACCCTCATCAAGCTCCTGACCGGCGTCACGCCGCGCACCGCGGGCGAGATCATCTGGAAGGGCAAGCCGACCGACCTCTCGACCCCCAACGAAGCCATCGCGCTCGGCATCAACGCGGTGCACCAGGAAGTCGTGCTCTGCCCGCATCTCAGCGTGGCCGCCAACATCTTCCTCGGCGACGAGGAAACCTCCTACGGCCTGCTGCGCGCAGCGCGCCATGGTGCGCGACGCGCAGAAGATCCTCGACGATCTCGGCTTCGACCTGCCGGCCGACGTGCCGCTCTCCAGCCTCACCATCGGCCAGCAGCAGCTGATCGCGACCGCGCGCGCGGCGACGCGCGGCACGCAGTTCCTCATCTTCGACGAGCCGACCGCCTATCTCACGCGGCAGGAGGCGGCGCAGCTCTTCGCGCTGATCCGCGGCTGAAGCAGCAGGGCGTCACCATCGTCTATATCAGCCACCGCATGGAGGAGATCTTCGAGCTCGCCGACCGCGTCTCGGTGCTGCGCGACGGCATGCTCGTGGGCACGCGCGAGGTCAGCGAGACCAACGAGGTCGAGCTGATCTCGATGATGATCAACCGCACCATCGAGCAGGTCTACCACAAGGACGAGTTCACGATCGGCGCGCCGATCCTGGAGACGCGCAACCTGAGCGGCGCGGGCTTCGAGGACGTTTCGCTGACCGTCCACGAGGGCGAGATCGTCGGCCTCTACGGGCTGATCGGCGCGGGACGCAGCGAGTTCGTGATGGGCGTCTACGGACGCCAGCCGATCACGTCGGGCGAGGTGCTGTGGCAGGGCCGCCCCGTCCGCATCCGCAACGAGCGCGACGCCATCGATCTCGGCATCGCGCTCGCGCCCGAAAGCCGCCGCGACCAGGGCCTGTGCCTCAATCTCGGCGTCGGCCTGAACCTCAACCTGCCCATCTTCGACCGGCTGACGCGCGGGCTGACGATCAGCCCGCACGCTGGAGCGCGAGGCCGCCAACCGGCAGATCGCCGATCTCCGGATCAAGACCGCGAGCCGCAACGCGCTGGCGCTCAGCCTGTCGGGCGGCAACCAGCAGAAGATCGTGATCGGCAAATGGCTGAACCACGGGGCCAAGCTCTTCATCTTCGACGAGCCCACCGTGGGCGTCGATGTCGGCACCAAGGCCGAGATCTACCGCCTCTTCGGCGCGCTGCTCTCCAAGGGGGCGGGCATCCTGCTGATCTCGTCCTACCTGCCGGAGGTCTACGAGCTGTCCGACCGGCTGCACGTGCTGCGCGGCGGGACGGCAGGTCGCCAGCCACGCCTACAAGGCCGCAAGCCACGAACAGATTCTGACGGAAGCCATCGGCGTCTAGGCCGCCCTGATCAACCGAGCCGCGACGCAAGAGGACACACGACGATGACCGAGACCGTAGCCGCAGCGGACAAACCAAGGGCCCGTTTCGACTTCTCCCGGCTGCTCGGCCTGACGCTGGTCGGCGTGCTCGCTGGCGATGTTCATCTTCCTGTCGTGGAAGACGGACCAGCTTCTGGACGCCGGGCAACATCTCCAACCTCGCGCGTCAGGGCGCCATCTTCGCGATCCTGGCGCTGGGCCAGACCTTCGTGATCATCACCGGCGGCATCGACCTTTCGGTCGGCGCCATCGCCAGCTTCATCAGCGTCATCGTCGCCATGCTGATCGAGAACATGGTGCCCGGCTTCACGACGGCGCTGGTCGGCGTCGGGCCTTCCCGAGAACGCAGCCATGCTGACGGGCCTGGGGCTGGCGATCCTCGCCTCGCTGCTGGTGGGCATCGGCATCGGCGCGTTCCATGCCTTCGGCGTGGTCCGCATGGGCCTGCCGCCCTTCATCATCACGCTGGCGACCTTCACGGCGCTGCGGGCATCGGCCTGCTGATGACCAACGGCTCGACCATCAACGTGACCAACGACGCCTTCACCGGCTTCTCGCGCGGCGAGGTCCTGGGCATCCCGAACCTCTTCGTGATGGTGATCATCGTCGCCGTCCCGGCCTTCGTCTACCTGCACCTGAGCAAGTACGGGCGCTACCTCTTCGCCGTCGGGCTCGAACGCGGAGGCCGCACGCCTGTCGGGCGTCAACGTCAAGGCCGTGACGGCGACGGCCTACATCCTCTCGGCGCTGTGCGCCTCGATCGTCGGCGTCATGCTGGCCTCGCGCACCGGCACCGGCAACGCCACGCAGGCCATCGGCTGGGAGCTGGAGGCCATCGCCTCCTCGGTGATCGGCGGCACCAGCCTGTTCGGCGCGGTCGGCACGGTCTGGGGCCCGCTGCTCGGCGCCTTCATCCTCGCCACGATCCGCAACGGCGCCAACCTGATGAACGTGAACTCGTTCTGGCAGTTCATCATCACCGGCGGCCTCATCATCCTCGATCGTCTATTTCGACGGCCTGCGGCGCCAGCGGCGCTAGCGGGCGGCGCAACTCGGCAAGGCTCGACGGCCGCGGCCCAGCCCATGCGACCTGCAAGGCAGTCCTCGGTTGAAAACGCTGCCGAAGCGTCACATCGGCTTGAGTCACGCAGCCGCCGCCAGCCCACAGCCCTGGCCCACGCCTGGCCCGTCCTTTGGAGGAAGTCCATGAACGCCCCCGTGCTCAACGCGCCGCGCATCGTGCGGCTGAACGCGGCCGACAACGTCGTCGTCGCCGTCGATCCCATCGATGCGGGGGCGGTCGTGGAGGGCGTCACGGCGCAGGCGCGCGTGCCGCGCGGGCACAAGATGGCGACGGCGGCGATCCCCAAGGGCGCGCCGATCCTGAAGTTCGGCCAGATCATCGGCTTCGCCTCCGACCGACATCGCGCCCGGCGACTGGGTGCACGAGCACAATGTCGAGATGCACGCCTTCGCCCGCGACTACCGCTTCGCCGAGGACGCGCAGCAGGAGGAGATCCTGCCCGTGGAGCAGCAGGCGACCTTCCAGGGCTATCCGCCGCGCCAACGGCAAGGTCGGCACGCGCAACTACATCGCCATCCTCACCTCGGTGAACTGCTCGGCCACGGTCGCCCGCTTCATGGCCGAGGAGATCAACCGCTCCGGCCTGCTGGCCGACTATCCCAACATCGACGGCGTGATCCCGCTGGTGCAGGGCGGCGGCTGCGCGCTCGACGTCAAGGGCGAGGGCTACGAGGTCCTCAAGCGCACGCAGTGGGGCTACGCCACCAACCCGAATGTCGGCGGCGTCGTGATGGTCGGCCTCGGCTGCGAGGGCTTCCAGATCGGCCGCTGGAAGGAAGCCTACAACATCCAGGAGAGCGAGACCTTCCGCACCATGACCATCCAGGAGACCGGCGGCACGCGAAAGACCGTCGCGGCGGGCGTCGAGGCCATCAAGGCCATGCTGCCGCACGGTGAACGCCGCGACGCGCGAGACCGTGCCCGGCCTCCGAGCTGATGCTGGCGCTGCAATGCGGCGGCTCCGACGGCTATTCGGGCATCACCGCCAACCCGGCGCTCGGCGCGGCGGTGGACCTGCTGGTCCGCCATGGCGGCACGGCCATCCTCTCCGAGACGCCGGAGATCTACGGCGCCGAGCACCTGCTCACCCGCCGCGCCGCGACGCGCGAGATCGGCGAGAAGCTCGTCGGCATGATCCACTGGTGGGAGGACTACACCGCCCGCAACAAGATGGAGATGAACAACAACCCCTCGCCCGGCAACAAGCTGGGCGGGCTCACCACCATCCTCGAGAAGTCGCTCGGCGCGGCGGCCAAGGGCGGCACCACGCACGCATGACCGGCGTCTACGACTATGCCGAGAAGGTCGACGCCAAGGGCTTCGTCTACATGGACACGCCCGGCTACGACCCGGTTTCGGCGACCGGCCAGGTGGCCGGCGGCGCCAACGTGCTGTGCTTCACCACCGGGCGCGGCTCGGCCTATGGCTGCAAGCCGACGCCCTCGATCAAGCTCGCCACCAACAGCGAGATCTACCGCCGCATGATCGACGACATGGACATCAACTGCGGCGACATCCTCGACGGCGTGTCCATCGAGGAGAAGGGCAAGGAGATCTTCGCCAAGGTGCTCGCCGTCGCCTCGGGCGAGCGCTCCAAGTCCGAGGAGCTCGGCTATGGCGACGCGGAGTTCGTGCCCTGGCAGATCGGCGCGACGATGTGAGGCTGCGCGCGCGGACGCACTGCCGCGGAGGCTGAAACAGCCGCCTCGAAAACCGCGAAGATTGCAAGTTCGGGCCCGGAACGGCCGGGATCGCGCATCCTGTCGTGGATGTGATTTCATTTATGCCGGAAACAGTTGCAGTCGCGACTGTCATCTGATTGTCATATCCGCGTCGCTCACGCGTCACACGATGCTGGGACAACCCAAAAATTAGCCTTCCGGCATCATTCAAAGCCGGGAGCGAGGGAGAACACGAATGAAGCACCTGTTCACGGCCGCCGTATCGCTGGCCGCAGTCATGACCGCAGGCTCGGCCATGGCGCAGACCGAGATCCAGTGGTGGCACGCGATGACGGGCGCCAACAACGACGTCGTCAACAAGCTCGCCGCCGACTTCAACGCCTCGCAGACCGAGTACAAGGTCGTCGCCGACCTACAAGGGCACCTACGCCGACACGCTGAACGCCGGCATCGCCGCCTTCCGCGCCGGCAACGCGCCGCACATCATGCAGGTGTTCGAGGTCGGCACCGCGACGATGATGGCCGCCAAGGGCGCCATCAAGCCGGTGCAGGAAATGATGAAGGAAGCGGGCGAGACCTTCGACCCGAAGTCCTACCTGCCCGGCGATCACCGGCTACTACTCGACGGCGAAGGGCGAGATGCTGTCCTTCCCGTTCAACTCGTCCTCCATGGTCATGTGGGTCAACAAGGACGCGCTGAAGAAGGCCAACATCGCCGAGATCCCGAAGACCTGGCCCGAGGTGTTCGAGGCCGGCAAGAAGCTGAAGGCCGCCGGCTTCGACAAGTGCGGCTTCACCGACGCCTGGTCGACCTGGGCGCTCGTCGAGCAGTTCTCGCGCCTGGCACAACGTGCCGATGGGCACCAAGGCCAACGGCCTCGACGGCTTCGACACCGAGTTCAAGTTCAACAGCCCCACCGCATGTGCGGCTCCTGACCGATCTCGTCGAACCTGCAGAAGGACAAGACCTACGACTATTCGGGCCGCGCCAACGAGAACGAGGGCCGCTTCACCTCGGGCGAATGCCCGATCATGCTGACGTCCTCGGGCTTCTACGGCAACGTCAAGGCCAACGCGAAGTTCGACTTCGCCGCCGCGCCGATGCCCTACTATCCCGACGTCGCGGGCGCACCGCAGAACTCCATCATCGGCGGCGCTTCGCTGTGGGTGATGGGCGGCAAGTCGGCGGCCGAGTACAAGGGCGTCGCCGAAGTTCTTCACCTTCCTGTCCGACACCGACCGCCAGGCCAAGCTGCACATCGAGTTCGGGCTATCTGCCGATCACCAAGGCCGCCTACGAGAAGGTCAAGGCCTCGGGCTTCTACACCCAGTTCCCGGATCGCGAGACGCCGCTGCTGGAGCTCACCAACAAGGAGCCGACCGAGAACTCGCGCGGCCTCCGCTTCGGCAACATGGTGCAGATCCGCGACATGATCGCCGAGGAGCTCGAGAACGCGCTCGCCGGCAAGAAGACGCCGCAGGCAGGCGCTCGACGACGCGGTGGCGCGCGGCAACGCGGTGCTGCGCCAGTTCGAGCGCACCGCTGCGCCGCTAAGCGCATCCGCGACGGAGCGCCCGCTCGACGAGGCCGGGCGCTCCGCTCTTCTGCATGCTGGCTTGACGCGTCGTCAGCCAGCCGGCCTGCTGAAGGCGCGACATCAGCGCAGCTGAACGGCGTCTGCAAGGCTCCATGGAAAAGCGCTCCATCTTCGGCAACCGCCTGCTGCCCTACGTGCTGCTGCTGCCGCAGCTCGCGATCACGCTGGTGTTCTTCTACTGGCCGGCGTCGCAGGCGGCTGGATGTCGTTCCGGCTCGAGGACGCGTTCGGCACCACGCACCGAATTCGTCGGCTTCGAGAACTACCAGATCCTGTTCGCAGACCCCGGCTATTACGAGGCCATGTGGAACACGGCGGTGTTCTCGGTCGCTCGTGGCCGGCGCTGTCGCTGTCGATCGCGCTGCTGCTCGCCGTGATGGCCGACAAGCAGATCCGGGGCGGCACGGCCTACCGGACGCTGCTGATCTGGCCCTACGCGGTGGCCCCGGCCATCGCCGGCGTGCTCTGGCTGTTCATGTTCCAGCCCTCGCTCGGGCATGGTCGGCGCGCGATCTGCGCGGCCTCGGGCATCGACTGGAACCCGCTGCTCAACGGCACGCACGCCATGATCCTGGTCGTCCTCGCCGCGACCTGGAAGCAGATCAGCTACAATTTCCTGTTCTTCCTCGCCGGGCCTGCAGTCCATCCCCAAGAGCCTGATCGAGGCGGCCGCCATCGACGGCGCGCGGCCGATGCGGCGCTTCTGGACGATCATCTTCCCGCTGCTGTCGCCGACGACGTTCTTCCTGCTGGTCGTCAACATCGTCTACGTGTTCTTCGACACGTTCGGCATCATCGACGCCATCACCAAGGGCGGCCCGGCGCGGGCCACCGAGACGCTGGTCTACAAGGTCTACACCGACGGCCGGCTCGGCGGCGATCTCGGCGGCTCGGCGGCGCAGTCGGTGATCCTGATGGTCATCGTCATCGCGCTGACCGCCATCCAGTTCCGCTATGTCGAGCGCAAGGTGACGTACTAGCATGGTCGAGCGCCGCCACTGGTTCAGCGATCTCGTGCCGCACCTCATCCTGGTGCTGGGCGTGCTGCGTCGATCGCCTTCCCGGTCTAGCTCGCCTTCGTCGGCTCCACCTGGGACGCCGGCACGATCGCCAACGGCCAGATGCCGTCTATCCCGGGCCGCTACGGGCCTCGAGAACTACTACCGCGCCCTGTTCGCAGGGCGGCGCGCAGCACCGGCGAGCCGGTCGGGCATGATGATGCTGAACAGCTTCATCATGGCCATCACCATCGCGGTCGGCAAGATCGCGATCTCGATCATCTCGGCCTATGCGGTCGTCTATTTCCGCTTCCCGTTCCGCATGGCGGCGTTCTGGCTGATCTTCATGACGCTGATGCTGCCGGTCGAGGTGCGCATCTACCCGACCTACAAGATCGTCGCCGATCTCGGCCTGCTCGACACCTATGCCGGCCTGGCCGTGCCGCTGATCGCCTCGGCCACCGCGACGCTGCTGTTCCGGCAGTTCTTCATGACCATCCCGGACGAGCTGGTCGAGGCCTCGAAGATCGACGGCGCCGGCCCGTTCCAGTTCTTCATGGACACGGTGCTGCCGCTGTCGATCACCACCATCGCGGCGCTGTTCGTCATCCAGTTCATCTATGGCTGGAACCAGTATCTCTGGCCGCTGCTGATCACCACCAAGCCCGACATGCAGACCATCGTCATCGGCATCAAGAAGATGATCGTGACGCAGGACGCGCTGACCGAATGGCAGCTCGCCATGGCGACCGCCGTGCTCGCCATGCTGCCGCCGGTCGCTCGTCGTCCTGCTGATGCAGAAGCTGTTCGTGCGCGGCCTCGTCGAGACGGAGAAGTAGGCGATGGCCGATGTGACGCTGGAAGACGTCCGCAAGGTCTATGCGGGCAATGTCGAGGCCGTGAAGGGCGTGAGCCTCGACATCCCCGACGGCGGCTTCTGCGTGCTGGTCGGCCCGTCGGGCTGCGGCAAGTCCACGCTGCTGCGCATGGTCGCGGGGCTGGAGACGATCACGTCGGGCGACGATCGCCATCGGCGGCCGCGTGGTCAACGAGATCGAGCCCGCCGACCGCGACATCGCGATGGTGTTCCAGAACTACGCGCTCTACCCGCACATGTCGCGTCTACGACAACATCGCCTACGGCCTGCGCAACCGCGGCACGCCCAAGGACGAGATCGACCGGCGCGTGCAGGAGGCCGCGCGCATCCTCGCCATCGAGCCGCTTCCTCGAGCGCCGCAGCCGCGCGCAGCTCTCCGGCGGCCAGCGCCAGCGCGTCGCCATGGGCCGCGCCATCGTGCGCAAGCCGCAGGTGTTCCTGTTCGACGAGCCGCTGTCCAACCTCGACGCCAAGCTGCGCGTGCAGATGCGCGTCGAGATCAAGAAGCTGCAGCGCGCGCTCGGCGTGACCTCGATCTACGTCACCCACGACCAGGTCGAGGCGATGACGCTCTCCGACAAGCTGGTCGTGATGAACGCCGGCCGCGTCGAGCAGGTCGGCACGCCGACGCGAGGTCTATCGCCGCCCGGCGACGCGCTTCGTCGCGACCTTCATCGGCTCGCCGCCCATGAACATGCTGCCCGGCATCGTCGACGGCGAAGGCCGCGTCCGCGTCGGCGAGGCCCTGATCGAGGTCGCCGACATCCGCGCCGGGCTGCAAGCCGGGCACGCATGTCGATGTCGGCATCCGACCCGAAGAGGTGGAGCGCGGCGCCGGCCCCGGCAGCACGCTCGACCTGCCGGTCGACTTCGTCGAGGAGCTGGGCGCGACCCAGCTGTTCTACGGCGCGCTGGGCGGGGCAGCCTTCGTGGTTCAGGTTCCCACCGACGAGGTCGCCCGCGACATCCAGCGCCTGCCGCTGCGCATCGCCCCCGACCGCGTCCACATCTTCGACCGCGAGACCGGCGACAGGCTCGGGCGGGACGTCCACGCGATGGAACCGGCCTGAGCGGGGCGAAGAGGGGACGGCAGCCCAAAGTGCGGCTTAGCCGCACGTCCCCGGAACCCAAAGTGCCGCCCAGCGGCACGTGGCCTCATCCAAGACCGCCGCTTTTGCGGCACGTCCCCGGAACCCAATGTGCCGTCCAGCGGCACGTGGCCTCATCCAAGAGCGCCGCCCAGCGGCGCGTATTCTCTCCAAGAGTGCCGCTTTTGCGGCACGTCCCCGGAACCCTGGAGCGTCAGCGGAAGGGTATCCGGGGCCCAGCGCAAGAATTCCGCGCGAAGCGCGCTTCCGTCCTGTCTTAAGGCAGTCACGAGCCGCTGCGCGGCGCTTTTTGCGCTGGATCCCGGACAAGGTTCCGCTGCGCTGCACCTTTCCGGGAACGTGCCGCTTGTGCGGCACTTCCGGGGGGCGTGTCTCCCAGCTCTGTAACCCCCAACCTCCGTCATCCCGGCCGGAGCGCAGCGGAGAGCCGGGATCTTCATCCTATCCGGTGAAGCGAGGGATCCCGGGTCAAGCCCGCGATGACGGAGAGAGTGAGCAAATCACTGTTGACAATATTCCTATATCTGCCATCCTGCGTTCACTCTTCACCCAAGAGGGGACGCTTCCGGAGCGGTCTGTGGCGGGGTGGGGAGGCGGCGCCTGCGCCGGTGGAGTACCGCTCCGCCGTCCCGGGAGGTCTCCTGAAAGCGGCTTGGCGAAGCGGGCTATACCCCGAGGCGCGGGTTGTGAGCTTGCCCGCCCTGGACTACGCCGGGGCCGTGTCCGAGAGCGCCGTAAGGCGTGGAGGAGAAGGGCGATCCCCTATGGACCCGCTGAGGGTGACGGGGAGCGTAGGTCGGGGGGAACTTGTTCCTTCCGGCTTTGCGGGACGCGGGACTTTCGTCCGCGCCGGATCACGGGGGCAACCCCGCGGGCCGGAGTTGGATGAAGGGCACTGCGCAACGGGTCGAAGGGAACGCCATCCTCACGGACGGCGCGACCAGAGACCCGGTGAGAGGAGGGGCAACCTTCCCCCGTGACATCGAGGAGGTAACAGCCTCGGTGCCGGTCGGACCCTTCGCGCCGGAGAGCAAGACGGGAGTGCCCAAAATCGCCGAGCGAGGAGCGCCGGGTCGTCACCCATCGCTTATCTAAAGCACCGACGGCCCGGCGCTCCGCGCCCCCTCGGTCTTCATCTGCCGCAAAACCCGGGCGAACAGCCGCGGGATCGCAGGACGCATGAGAGCCATCGTACGGAACGGGTCGCGGCGGGCGCGCGGGCGTGCCAATATCCGGGGGAATCCTGGATCGAAACGAGTTCTCGCATGTCCGATGCCGCCGATACCGCCGTCAACCGCAGTCCCAACCGGCCCATCCGCAAGGGCGACCACGTCTTCCTGGTCGATGGCTCCTCCTACATTTTCCGCGCCTATCACGCGCTGCCGCCGCTGACGCGCAAGTCCGACGGGCTGCCGATCGGCGCGGTCGCGGGGTTCTGCAACATGCTCTGGCGGCTCATCCGCGATATCGGTGGCGGGCGAGAAGCCGACGCACCTCGCCGTCGTCTTCGACTTCTCGGCCACGACGTTCCGCAACGCCATGTACGACCAGTACAAGGCGCAGCGCCCCGAGCCGCCGGAGGATCTGCGCCCGCAGTTCCGGCTGATCCGCGAGGCGGTGCACGCCTTCGACATCCCCTGCGTCGAGCAGAAGGGCTACGAGGCCGACGACATCATCGCGACCTATGCCCGCGTCGCCTGCGAGGCCGGCGCGACGACCACCATCGTGGCGTCCGACAAGGACCTGATGCAGCTCGTCGGCAACGGCGTGACGATGTACGACTCCATGAAGGAAAAGCGCATCGGCCGCGACGAGGTGATCGAGAAATTCGGCGTGCCGCCCGAGAAGGTCGTCGAGGTGCAGGCGCTGATCGGCGACAGCGTCGACAACGTGCCCGGCGTTCCCGGCATCGGCGTGAAGACCGCCGCGCAGCTCATCAGCGAATATGGCGACCTCGAGAGCGCTGCTGGCCCGCGTCGGCGAGATCCGCCAGCCCAAGCGGCGGGAGACGCTGATCGAGAACGCCGAGCAGGCGCGGCTTTCGCGCCGGCTCGTGCTGCTCGACAAGCACGTGCCGCTCGACCGCCCGCTCGACAGCATCGGCGTGCACGACCCCGATCCGAAGCGCCTGATCGCATTCCTCAAGGCGATGGAGTTCGCCTCCACGACGCGCCGTGTGTCGGAAGCCTACGGGCTCGACGCCGGCTCCATCGAGCCCGACCCGGCGCTCGCCACGCCCGGCGCGGGCGGCATCTGGGCCGTTCCGGGCGGCGCGCCCGCACTTCCCGCCCGCGGCCCCGACCTCGACGAGCCGGCCGCACCACAAGCGCCGGGCGAGCTCCGGCGAGGCTCCGGCCAAGCCTGCGACGCCATCAGGCCCGACGCCCGCGCACGCCGCAGGCGCCGCCGCGACCGCAGCCAAGGCCACGCCCTTCGACCGCTCCAAATACGAGACCGTGCGCGATCTCGCCCGCCTCGAGGCCTGGATCGCCGAGGCGAGGGACACCGGCCTCGTCGCCTTCGATACGGAGACGACGTCGCTCGACGGCATGCAGGCGGAGCTCGTGGGCGTGTCGCTCGCGACAGCGCCGAACCGGGCCTGCTACATCCCGCTCGGCCATCGCGGCGAGGGGTCCGGCGACCTCTTCGGCGGCAACGACCTCCTTCCCGGCCAGATCCCGCTGCGCGAGGCCATCGCGCGGCTGAAGCCGATGCTGGAGGACCGCTCGATCCTCAAGATCGCGCAGAACCTCAAATATGACTGGCTGGTGCTGAGCCGCTACGGCATCGACGTGCGCGCCGCCGACGACACGATGCTGCTCTCCTACGTGCTCGACGCCGGGCGCACGGGGCACGGCATGGACGAACTCTCGGAAAAGCTGCTGGGCCACAAGCCGATCCAGTTCACCGAGGTCGCGGGGATGGGCAAGAGCTTCATCGGCTTCGCCCGGGTCTCCATCGAGCGCGCGACCGAATATGCCGCCGAGGACGCCGACGTCACGCTGCGGCTCTGGCAGGTGCTGAAGCCCCGCCTGCCCGCCGAAGCGCATGGCCGCGCCCTACGAGACGCTGGAGCGTCCCCTGATCACCGTGCTCGGCCGCATGGAAAGCCGGGGCATCAGCATCGACCGGCAGATCCTGTCGCGGCTGTCAGGCGAGTTCGCGCAGGGCATGGCGAGGCTGGAATCGGAGATCCACGAGCTGGCCGGGGAGTCCTTCAACCTCGGCTCGCCCAAGCAGCTCGGCGATATCCTGTTCGGCAAGATGGGGCTGGCGGGTGCGAAGAAGACGGCCACCGGCGCGTGGTCCACCTCGGCCGCCGTGCTGGAGGACCTCGCCGAGCAGGGCAACCTGCTGGCCACCCGAATCATGGAATGGCGGCAGCTCTCCAAGCTGAAATCCACCTACACGGACGCGCTGCCCGGCTATGTCCACCCGCAGACGCATCGCGTGCACACCTGCTTCTCGATGGCGTCGACGACGACGGGGCGGCTGTCCTCGTCCGAGCCGAACATCCAGAACATCCCGATCCGCACCGAGGAAGGCCGCCGCATCCGCACGGCCTTCGTCGCGACGCCGGGCCACAAGCTGATCTCGGCCGACTATTCGCAGATCGAGCTGCGCGTGCTCGCCCACATCGCGGAGATCCCGCAGCTCCGGCAGGCCTTCGCCGACGGCATCGACATCCACGCCATGACGGCGTCGGAGATGTTCGGCGTGCCCGTGCAGGGCATGGACCCCGCCGTGCGCCGCCGCGCCAAGGCGATCAATTTCGGCATCATCTACGGCATCTCGGCCTTCGGACTGGCGAACCAGCTCGGCATCCCCCGCGAGGAGGCCGGCGCCTATATCCGGAAGTATTTCGAGCGCTTCCCGGGCATCCGCGACTACATGGAATCGACCAAGCGCTTCGCGCGCTCGAACGGCTTCGTGAGCACGGTCTTCGGCCGCAAGGCGCATTACCCGCAGATCAATTCGAAGAACCCGTCGGAGCGCGCCTTCATGGAGCGCGCCGCCATCAACGCGCCGATCCAGGGTTCGGCCGCCGACATCATCCGCCGCGCCATGGTCAGGATGGAGCCCGCGCTCGATGCCGCCCGGGTGAATGCGCGCATGCTGCTGCAGGTGCACGACGAACTGGTGTTCGAGGTGCCCGACGACGAGGTGGAGCGCGCAATCCCCATCATCCAGCGCGTGATGGTCGACGCGCCCCACCCGGCGGTTCAGCTCTCCGTGCCGCTGCAGGTGGATGCCCGCGCCGCGCAGAACTGGGACGAGGCGCATTGATCTGGAGCGCGTTTGCCGCCCGGCGAAGGGTCGCTACACCGCGAGACGATAGAAGGCCGCCGCGTTGCCGCCGAAGATCGCGATCCGCTCGCCTGCGCTGCAGCCCGCGGTGAGCTCCTCCGCCGTGTCGACCCAGCGCTGATAGGTGCTGGCGAGGGTGCAGACCGGCCAGTCGGAGCCGAAGATCAGCCGTCCGGGCCCAAAGGTGGCGAGAAGCAGGTCCGTGTAGGGCCTGAGGTCGTCGATGGTCCAATCGGGGCCAGCTTCGGTTACGAGCCCGGAGAGCTTGCAGAAGGCGTCGGTCTCGCTCGCGACCCGCTGCATGGAATCCGCCCATTCGTCGAACGCCCGGTCGCGGATGGCGGGCTTGGAGCCGTGGTCGACGACGATGCGCAGGCCGGGGTAGCGCTCGGCGAGGTGCAGCAGATTGTCGAGATGCTTCGGATGGGTCAGGGCGTCGAAAGCGAGGTCATGGGCGCAGAGCGCCTTGTAGGCCGCGTCGAGCTCCGGCTTCAGCATCCATCCGGGATCGGCGATGTCCTGGATCATCGGGCGGAAGCCCTTGAGGCGCGGATGGCGGGCGAGCCTGTCGATCTCGTCCACCCCGTCGGGCGCCTCGAAATCGCACCAGCCCACCACGCCGAGCACGTAGGGCGTGGAATCGGCGATGCCGAGCATGTACTCGGTCTCGGCGACGGTCGGCGCGGCCTGCACGAGAACCGTGCCCTGGAAGCCCGCCTGATCGAGCAGCGGGCCCAGATCATCGGGACCGAAGGGCCGGTAGAGCGTCTTGAGCTCCGGCGTGAGCCAGCCATAATCGCCCCGCGTGGGGTGCCAGAAGTGCTGATGAGCGTCGATTCGAATGGTCATTCGCACACCCTAGACCCTAATGCGGCCAAGCGATGGCCTGCGCTGCGTCCACGCTCAGCCCGGCGGGATGATGCCCTTCTTCAGGATGATGTTGCCGTACAGCCGGCCCTCGCCGCTGACCACGACGGCGAAGACGCCCTTGGCGCGCTCGTAGAACGCGAAGCGCTCGAGGGAGGCGAGGCCGAACTGCGCGCCCTCGCGCGCGGCGATGACCCTGCGGAATTCCGAAAAGATGGGCATCTCGGCCTTGGGATCGCCGACGACCTCCATCCGCCACGCCGCATCGGGCACGAAAGTGTCGAGCGGCATGACCGAGAGCACGGCATCGAGGATGCGGACGGCATCGATCCCGTCCATGCGAATCACCGGGCGGCCCATGGACGACGCGGGGAAGTTCGAATCGACGATGGCGATATCGTCGCCATGTCCCATGGCGCGCAAGGTGGCGAGCAGATCCGGCCCGAGCACCGGGTCGATGGACTTCAGCATGGCGTTTCCCCGTAGGGATCGATGATGGGCGGCGGTCTCAGGACCGGACCGTGCAGGAAACGGCCGCGCAGGTCAAAGCAGCGTCGGAGCGTCGCCGCGGAGCAGGCCCTCGGCCTTCAGGTCGCTCCACAAGGCAGCGGGAATGCGCACCTTGAGATGGGCGGCGTTCCGGCGCACCTCGTCCGGCGTCTGCCCGCCCGGAATGACGCTGATGACGGCGGGATGGCCGAGCGGAAAGGCCAAGGCAGCCTCGGCGAGCGCCACGCCGTGGCTGCGGCACACGCGCTGCAGCCGGTCGGCGCGCGCCATGATCTCGGGCGGGGCGGGTTCGTAATTGTAGAATGCGCCCGGCTTCGGGCCGGTGGCGAGGATCCCCGAATTGTAGGGGCCGCCCACGATAATGCCGATCCCGCGCTGCACGCACATGGGCAGGAAGCTCTCGAGCGCGTCCTGTTCCAGCAGGGTGTAGCGCCCGGCGAGCAGGAAAAGGTCGAAATCGCCTTGCTCCGCCAGGGCTTCGCACGCCTGCCATTCGTTCACGCCCGCGCCGAAGGCCTTGATCGCGCCCATCTCGCGCAGGCGGAGCAGGGCCCTGTAGCCGCCCTCCATGAATTCGGCGATGCGCGCGTCCGCCGCCTCCCGGGAGCCGTGGGTGAACACATCGACGTCGTGGCAGAATACGATGTCGATCGCGTCCACGCCGAGCCGCTCGAAGGATTGCTCGAGCGAACGCATGACGCCGTCATAGGAGTAGTCGAAGCGCTCCCGGCGCGCGGGGACATCGAAGAACTTGCCCTGCCCCGTGCGTTCCAGCGGATTGCAAACCGAGAGCACGCGACCCACCTTGGTGGAGAGCAGCGGGCGGGCCGGGCTCTTGTCGCGGAGAAAGGCGTTCAGCCGGGTTTCCGCAAGGCCAAGTCCGTAAAGCGGAGCCGTGTCGAAGTACCGGATGCCGACCTCCCACGCCGCGGCCAACGTGGCGGCCGCCTGTGATTCGCTCAGCGGGCGATACAGGTTCCCCAGCGGGGCGGTACCGAAACCGATCGTGGAGAATCCGATGCTCGCGCCTGAACGCGTACGGAAATGCCTGACGCCAAGGCCTGGTGACGCGCTCATCGGTGTTCAATTCCTTTGCCAGACGGCGCGGGCCGCGGCCTGCAATGTTTCCCGCCGGTCCGCAGCCATGATAGGAAGCAACCTATGCCCTCAACAAGCTCGCATCGCGTGCATCCGGAGTTCCTGATGACGTCCAAGCTCGATCAGCTCAAGACAATGACCGTGGTTGTCGCCGACACCGGCGACATCGAGTCGATCCGCGCCTTCCGGCCGACCGACTGCACGACCAATCCGACGCTGATTCTCAAGGCGGCGCAGATGCCCGCCTATTCCGATATCGTCGATGAGGCGATGAGCTGGGGCCGTCACCAGTCGGGATCGTCCGAAGCCGTCAATGCTGCGATCTGCGACCGGCTCGCGGTGAGTTTTGGTACGGAACTCGCGCGAATCGTGCCGGGGCGCGTGTCGACCGAGGTGGACGCGGACCTCTCTTTCGATACGGCCCGCACGGTGGAGAAGGCCCGCGCGATCATCGCCGACTATGAAAGCCGGGGCATCGGGCGCGATCGCATCCTGGTGAAGATGGCCTCCACGTGGGAGGGCATCCGCGCCGCCGAGATCCTCCAGCGCGAGGGAATCGACTGCAATCTCACTCTGCTGTTCAGCCTGGAGCAGGCCGCGGCGGCGGCGGAGGCCGGCGCGTTCCTGATCTCGCCCTTCGTAGGCCGCATCCTCGACTGGTACGCCAAAGCCGAAGGGCGCGGCTATGAGCCGGAAGAGGATCCCGGCGTCCTCTCCGTGCGCCGCATCTACGCCTATTACAAGCGTCACGGGTACAAGACCGTGGTGATGGGCGCCTCGTTCCGCAGCACGGGAGAGATCGAGGCGCTCGCGGGCTGCGACCGCCTGACGATCGCGCCTTCGCTGCTGGAGGCGCTGGCCAGGGACGAGACGCGCCTCGAGCGTCGCCTCGATCCGATCGACGCCGCGAAGGCAGGGGTGGACAGGATCGCGACGGACGAACCGTCCTTCCGCTTCGCCATGAACGAAGACCCGATGGCGACCGAAAAGCTGGCCGAGGGCATCAGGATGTTCGCCAAGGACCTGCGGACGCTGCGCGGCGTCATCGCGCAGAAGGTCGAGGGGGCGGCAGCGGCCTGAGAACGGCCGGCGGATCGCGCAGAGCGGCGGGGTCAAGAGGGCGGGGCAAGTCGGCGACGGCGAGGCGTCGGGGCGAGCTGGCCCGGCAGAGACGGCCGTGATCAGCGAGGCAAGGCGCTGAACGCGATCCGGCGCGATCCTGGCCGGATCGCCAGGCGATCAGTTGTGATTCCCGCCGGCATTGCCATTTCCATTACCTCCGGAATTGCCGTTGCCGTTCCCGCCGGAATTGCCGTTGTTTCCGCCGGTCCCATTCCCGCCTGCGTTCCCATTCCCGCCAGCGTTGCCATTCCCGCCCGCGTTACCGTTGCCGCCAGCGTTGCCGTTGCCGCCAGCGTTGCCGTTGCCATTCCCGCCACCGGTGCCCGAGCCGTTGCCGTTTCCGTTGCCATTGCCGCCTGCGTTGCCGTTGCTCCCTGGACTGCTGTTTCCACCGGAATTTCCGTTTCCGTTGCCGCCGGCATTGCCATTGCTTCCGGCATTGCCGTTTCCATTCCCGCCAGCGTTGCTGTTATTGCCCGCGTTGCCGCTGTCGCCGGCGTTTCCATTGCCATTGTTTCCGCCGTTGCCGTTCCCATTCCCGCCAGCGTTGCTGTTTCCGATGCCGCCGGATTGATCGTTCGAAAGACCCACCGCATTGCCCCTGCCGGGCTGCCCCGATCCCACGCCCCTGGGTTCGCCCACGATCGCGGCGCCGGACGCCGGGAGAGCGCCGCTTCCCACGATGCCAAGCGCGTTGAGGATGCTTCCGATCAGACCGGGCGGCTCCGAAGGCGCGGCAGGGCCGGCCGGGCTTGCGGCGGCGCTTCTGGACGCGGCGGAGAGCTGGGCTTGAGCCGCGGCGCGGAACTCGGCCGGTACAGCCGCTCCGAACGCCACCGCTGCGCTCGTGGCGGCGACGCTGGCCTGATTGAGCGCGGCCCGGTTTGACGGGGTCGCGGACGTGGAGGGTGTCGTGAAGTTCCAGTCCCTGGGGGTCACGGCACGAGGCTCGCCCAGGCGATCGCCCGCGGAGACCGTACGGCCCGGCGTCAGGTCGCGGCATGAGCCTTCATCGCCGCAGACGCTGATCGCGCCGTCGTGCAGCACGATCTCGGCCACGCGGGTCTGGACCCGGACGTCGAAAGCCGTGCCCCTGACCGCGATCGTCGCTTTGGGCGTTCGCACCTGATAGCGGTGCCCCTGCGCACCCGGGCCGCTGATGAAGCGGAACACGCCCTTCAGCAGGTCGATGCTGCGGAAGCTCGGCTGCCCATTGCGATAGACGAACTCGTCGATCCGGACCTCGGCGGAGGGTCCGATGGCGAAGGTCGTCTTGTCCTCGAAGGTGATGACAATCGAACTGCCCGGACCGGTGCGGATGACCTGGTCGCGGCTCACGCTGTCTCCCGTGCTGACAAGCCGGACGCGCCCGTCCATCTCACCCCGCACCTCGTTGCGCACGAACGTCACGTTCCCGACGATCTGATCCGCAGCCCCCGCAACGGGAACCGCGAAGATCAGCGCCAGGAAAAACGCCAGGAATGAAAATCGAGAAATCAAGCCAACTACCGGCGATTGAAATTACAATGCATCTAAGCTTGCACAACGGTTGTGCTGATACAACCAAACTTGTGGTTACAGAACTATTATTTACTCAACCGTAGGTTGTATTCATCAGTATTGGTAAATTGCGGGAGCTTAGCCGATCACGACCATCGGGAACCGCGAAATGCCGGATGCATGCGTTCCCCATCGCCAACGCGTTCGAGCGTGGCGCCACGCTGCTTCGCAAGCCGTTTCGCGGGTCGGTTCGCCAGTCGGCTCGTCAGAGGGTTTGTCAGAACTTGCCGAACTTCAGATAGGCTTCCTGGGGATCGGTGCCGCCCAGGATCGCGGTCCGGACCTTGTTCTCGGTACCGATCGCCACTTCCGCCTTGACGATCACGTCCTCGACGATGGCACGGGGGACGCGGATGAGGCCATCGCGGTCCCCAAGCAGGTAGTCCCCGGGCGAGACGACGACATCGCCGATACGGATGTCGACCTCCACCGCCTTCGGCAGCCAATATCCCACGATGTCTCTCGGCGTGTAGCCCCGCGACCAGGTCTGGAAGCCCATCTCGATGAGGAAATTGACATCCCGGACGTACCCGTCGGCCACGCAGCCGAGCACGCCCTTGTTCTTCAGCGTCTCGGCCGAGAGCTCGCCCATGTGAGCAACCACGCGATCGTTGGGCTGCGATACCCAGATGTGACCCGGATGGCATTTCGAGAGCAGGCCCGTCCAGGCGAGCAGGGTCTCGTGGGCGTCGGCGCGCGGGTCGACCCGCCCCTCGATCGTGAACGCCGGCCCCGCCATTGCTTGTTCGGCAAAGAGCGGCCGCAATTCCGGCGGGAAGGTGAAGTCGCGCAGCCCCATTGCTCGCATCACGTCGTGAACGACGCCGGTGTAACAGCGTTGAAGGCGGGCGGTGATATCCCGGGATTGCTCGGTCAAGGCGTTCTTCCCTTCGGCTGCGCCGTTTCGACGCGTTTTCCTGTTTCGCTCCTCATTCGAGCACAGTCCGGAACGTTGAAAAAGGGGTCATCTAAATCGATGCAGATGGTCGCGAACTTGACGAAAAGTTCGAAATCCTGTCTGAAGCCGTTGGTTTCGACGGAGGTGTCCGCTGGACTTGCCAATAGAGCCCCGCGTACACTCTCATGCTATCGATCCGGGTCCATTATAGCTGCAGTGAATGCGGCTGTTCAGTCTCGAACTCAGCCGCAACGTCGGCGAACAAAATCCTTCAGGGAGGGAACACGAATGAAAAAGATCTTGCTAGGTGCAATCGCGGCGTTCGCGACAATGAGCGTCGGCCAAGCCTACGCCCAGGAAAAGCTCACCGTGTGGTGGGTCAAGGGCTTCTACAAGGCCGAGGACGACGCGCTGTTCGAGGCGATCAAGAAGTTCGAAGCCAAGAGCGGGGTCAAGGTCGACCTGTCGCAATACGCGATCCAGGACATGATCCCGAAGACCGTTTCGGCGCTCGATGCCGGAACCGTTCCCGATGTCGCATACGCGGACGTCTATGACTTCCAGGTCGCGGCGCGCTGGGCGTTCGAAGGCCGGCTCGAAGACCTCTCCGACATCATCAATCCCATCAAGGATCGCTTCGCGCCGAACACCGTGGAGACGACGTTCCTGCAGAACGACAAGGCGAAGAAGAAGGCGTATTACGCCTTCCCGCTGAAGCAGCAGACCATGCACATCGAATACTGGTCCGACATGCTGCAGCAGGCCGGCTTCAAGGAGAGCGACATTCCGAAGGACTGGAAGGGCTATTGGGCCTTCTGGTGCGAGAAGGTCCAGCCGGCCTATCGCCGCGCTTCGGGCACCCGCAACTTCGGCATCGGCCAGCCGCTCGGCGTCGATTCCTCGGATAGCTTCTATTCGTTCCTCACCTTCGCCGACGCGTATAACGTCAAGATGGTCGACGAGAACGGCAAGCTCCTGGTGGACGATCCCAAGGTCAAGGCCGGCCTGATCGGCGCGCTGACCGACTATACGGAGCCCTACACAAAGGGCTGCGTGCCGCCGTCCGCCACGAGCTGGAAGGACCCGGACAACAACGTCGCGTTCCACAACAAGACGACTGTCATGACCCATAACGCGACGATCTCGATCGCCGCCAAGTGGCTCGACGACGCCAACAACGCGACCCTGTCCGAAGCAGACCGGGCCCAGGCCAAGAAGAACTACGAAGAACTCATCATCACCGCCGGTTTCCCGAACAAGCCGGACGGCGGCAAGATGCAGTATCGCACCGCCGTGAAGGTTGGCGTGATCTTCGAGAATGCCAAGAACAAGGCCCGCGCCAAGGAATTCGTGGCCTTCCTCATGCAGGAAGAGAACCTCACGTCCTTACGTGGAAGGCGCGCTTGGCCGTTGGTTCCCCGTCACGAAGGTCGCTCAGGAGCGCCCGTTCTGGCAGGCCGACCGTCATCGCAAGTCGGTCTATAACCAGTACAAGGACGGCACAGTGACCTTCGAGTTCACCAAGAACTGGAAGTTCACCCAGCTCAACAACGAGAACGTCTGGGCCAAGGCGGCCAATCGCGTCGTCAGCGAGAAGATCCCCGTCGAAAAGGCCGTGGACGAGATGATCGCCCGCATCAAGGAAGTGGCGTCCAACTAAGCCGTTCCGATCGAACCTGGCGGCCGCCCTTTCATCGGGGCGGCCGTCTTCCCCCCGGGAGCGATGAACATGTCGACCGTCACCAGCACAAGCCACGCGGTGCTCGCGCCCGCAGCCAAGCCGCCGGGCCGCAGCTTCACATCCTGGGAACTCTGGGGGATCATCCTCGTCATCCCCTATCTGCTTGTGTTCGCGTTGTTCGTCGTCTACCCGGTCTTCTACGCGTTCTGGCTCGCGCATGAGCCCGAGAGCTACGTCAAGCTCGTCAACGACCCCATCTTCATCCGCTCGGTCGTGAATACGCTGGTATTCCTGTTCGTCGCCATCAACCTGAAAATGGCGGTGGCGCTGGGGCTCTCGGGCTTCTTCCTGAACGAGCGCTGGTGGATCAAGATCGTTTCCGTGCTCTTCATCCTGCCCTGGGCGGTGCCGTCGATCCCGACGATCCTGTCGGTCCGGTTCATGCTCAACCCCGAATGGGGCCTGATCAACCAGACGATTTTCCGCCTCACCTTCGAGGACGGTCCGAACTGGCTGAACGACCCGAAGCTCGCACTGTTCTTCGCCGCGCTGGTGCACATCTGGAAATCACTGCCGTTCTGGACGCTGATCCTGCTTTCGGGACGCCTCGCGATCGCCGCCGATCTCTATGAGGCCGCCTCCGTCGACGGCGCGACGAACATGCAGAAGTTTCGCTACATCACCTGGCCGTCGATGAAGCAGTTGTTCCTGACCTGCCTGATCCTGTCGACGATCTGGTCGCTCGGGGACTTCAACAGCGTCTACCTGCTCACCGGCGGCGGTCCGGCCGACCTCACGCACGTGCTGGCGACGCTCGGCATCCGGTATCTCCGGCTGGCCGAAGTCGACATGTCGATGGCGACCATCGTCTGCGCTTTGCCCCTCATCCTTCCGCTCGTCTATTTCATGATGAAGCGGCTTTCCAAGTAAACGGGGGCCGAGATGAGCACGAACGTGAAGCGCGACAACATCCTCCGCTCCATCTCCACGGAGGCGAAGCTTCTGCTGATCGGCATCCCCTTGCTGATCTGGACCTTGCTGCCGATCTACCACCTGTGCCTGTTCGCGTTCTCGGACAAGCAGTCGGCCTTTTCCGGCAACCTTTGGCCGGCGAACCCGACCTTGCGGAACTTCGAGATCGTGTTCGGGCAGAAGCACTATTTCCTCAGCCATTTCTGGGAGCAGCTCTGGAATTCGGTGTTCATCGCCGGAATGACGGGCATTCTCACGCTGGTCGTGGCCACGTTCGCGGCCTTTGCGATCAGCCGGCTGAAGGTGCGCGGCGGACGCGTCGTCCTCAACCTCGCGCTGTTCACCTACTTCATTCCCGGCGGCGTTCCTCGCGGTGCCGATGTACCGGACCATGGGCCTCTACGGGCTGCTCAACAGCCAGTGGGCGCTCATCCTCGCGATGATGACCATCGCCTCGCCCTATGCGATCTGGGTGCTGAAGCAGGCCTCGGACAAGCTGCCGCTCGAACTGGACGAAGCCGCCGTCATGGACGGCGCGACCGCGATGCAGCTTTTCCGGCTCGTGTACCTGCCGCTGATGGTGCCATCGATGGTCGCGGTCGGCGCCTATGCGATCCTGCTCGCCTGGAACGAGTATCTCTACGCCTTCCTGCTGCTTTCCAAGGACACCTCGCTGACGCTTCCCGTCGCGCTCGGCAATTTCATGGCGGCGGATGACTCGCCCTGGGAGCTGTTGATGACGACGGGCCTGATCTACGCCCTGCCTCCGGCCGCGATCTACTACGTGTTCCGCCGCTACATGGTGTCGGGCCTCACAGCCGGCGCGGTGAAAAGCTGATGGCCGCCGGGGAGAACAGCCGACCCGATCCTGCTGGTCACCGGCGGCAGCCGCGGCATCGGCGCCGCGGTCGTCAGGCTGGCTGCCGCGCGCGGCTACGACGTCGCGATCAACTATCTGAGCGAGAAGGTCGCGGCGGAAGCGCTCGCGGAGCACTGCCGCAAGGCCGGCGTTCGCGCGATCACCGTCCAGGGCAACATGGCGAGCGAGGACGATATCGCCCGCGTCTTCGCCGAGGTCGATTCGCAGCTCGGGCGGCTGACGCATCTCGTCAACAATGCCGGCATCACCGGCCGGGCCAGCCGCCTCGATGACGCGCCGACGGACGAGATCCGCCGCACCATCGACCTGAACGTCACCGGCGCGATCCTGGTCGCCCGCGAAGCCATCCGCCGCATGTCGCCACGACACGGCGGAAACGGCGGAGGCATCGTCAACCTGTCCTCGGCGGCGGTCTGGCTGGGCGCTCCGAACGATTTCGTCTGGTATGCCGCCTCGAAGGGCGCCATCGACGCGCTGACGATCGGCCTGTCCAAGGAACTCGGCCCCGAGGGCATCCGCGTCAACGCGGTCGCGCCGGGGTTGATCGAGACGGACATTCACGAGACCGCCGGACGCGGCGGCAGGATCGCCGTGCTCGCTCCGCAAATCCCGCTGCAGCGGGGCGGCTCGGCGGATGAGGTCGCGCAGACGATCCTCTATCTGCTGTCGGACGAAGCGTCCTACGTGACGGGCGCGATCTACAAGGTCACCGGCGGGCGGTAGCCGAAAACCCTCGGTTCGTTGGGCTACCCTTCGACTTCCTCGCGAAGCATCTCCAGGCGCAGCCAATCCTCCTCGCGATCCGCAAGGTCGTTCTGCGCCTTCACGAGATCGGCGGTCAGCTTGCTGAAGCGGGCCGGGTCACGCGCATAGAGGCCGCCATCGCCGAGCCGGCTCTGCAGCGTGCGGATCTCCACCTGCAGCTTGGCGATGGTGGCCGGCAGCGTCTCGAGCGCGTGCTTGTCCTTGAACGTCATCTTGCGGGCCTTGGCGGGAGCGACCGGCGATACCTCGCTCCTGTCCCGTTCGCGCGACTTCGCCGCCACGGCGGCGCGGGCCTTCACGCCCTCGCCGCGCTGGACGACCATGTCCGAATAGCCGCCCGCATATTCCTGCCAGCGCCCCTCGCCTTCGGACGCGATGACCGAGGTCGCCACGCGGTCGAGGAAGTCACGGTCATGGCTGACGATCAGGACGGTGCCGGGATAATCGGCGATCATTTCCTGCAGCAGGTCCAGTGTCTCGAGGTCGAGATCGTTGGTGGGCTCGTCGAGGACGAGGAGGTTCGAGGGCTGAGCCAGCGCGCGGGCCAGGACCAACCGGCCGCGCTCGCCGCCCGAGAGCACGCCGACGGGCGTCCGGGCCTGTTCGGGCGAGAACAGGAAGTCCTTCATGTAGCTCATGACGTGCTTGGATTGCCCACCGACCGTGAGCGTATCGCCGCGACCGCCCGTAAGCGTCTCGACCAGGCTCACGGCGGGATCCAGGCTGTCACGACCCTGTTCCAGCGTGACCATCTGCAGGTTCGCGCCGATGCGCACCCTTCCGCTATCGGGGGCGAGAGCGCCGGTGAGCATGTGCAGCAGCGTCGTCTTGCCCGCTCCATTGGGTCCGATCAGGCCGACGCGATCGCCGCGCAGGATGCGGGTCGAAAAATCCTGGACGATGACGTTGTCGCCGAAGCTCTTGCTGACGCCCAACGCCTCCACGACGAGCTTTCCGGACATGTCCGCATCGGAAACGGTGAGCTTGACCGAGCCGGCGGCGCGGCGGACGTCCCGGCGCTCCTGCCGCATATTGGCCAGTTCGCCCATGCGCCGCACATTCCGCTTGCGCCGCGCGGTGACGCCGTAGCGGACCCAATGCTCCTCGGCGACGATGCGGCGGTCGAGCTTGTGTGCGTCGAGTTCTTCCTGCTCGAGCACCTGATCGCGCCAGGCCTCGAATTCCCCGAAGCCCTTCTCCATCCGCCTCGTCTTGCCCCGGTCGAGCCAGACGGTGGCGCGGGACAGGTTTTCGAGGAATCGCCGGTCATGGCTGATGAGCACGAGAGCCGAGCGCATGGAGCGGATCTCGCTTTCCAGCCACTCGATGGCGGGCAGGTCGAGATGGTTCGTCGGCTCGTCGAGCAGCAGAATGTCGGGCTCGGGCGCGAGGACGCGGGCCAAAGCGGCGCGACGGCCTTCGCCACCGGAGAGGTTGGCAGGGTTTTCCTCGCCGGTCAGGCCGAGCTCATTGAGGAGGTATTGCGCCCGATAGTGCTGATCGCCGGGCGCGAGGCCTGCCTCGACATAGGCGAGCGTGGTCGCATAGCCGGTCAGGTCGGGCTCCTGCGGCAAATAGCGGATGGTGGCTCCGGGCTGAGCAAAGCGCAGCCCCTTGTCGGCTTCGATCAAGCCTGCCGCGATCCGCAGCAGCGTCGACTTGCCGGAGCCGTTGCGGCCGACCAGCGCCAGCCGTTCGCCGGGCGAGACGGACAGCTCCGCGCCCTCGATGAGGGGCGTGCCGCCGAAAGTCAGATAGGTGTCCTGCAACAGCAGGATGGGGGGAGATGCCATGGGATGGGAAGTGGCAGATCAGACTGTCCCGCGCAAGCCGCAAGCGCCTGCAGCGCGGGCTCGCACATGCGCCTGATGCGCGCGGCTGCCTTGCATCGGGGGTGAGACGTTCTTGTGGAGCAGGCTGTCCTGCTCATCTACAAAGTATGCATAGGGCCTGCGCGTCATCGGATGGGCCTGTTTGGGACGGAAATGACACCTCAGGTGCGTCGCGCGACGGCGGTCCTCGCCGTTTCGCAGGTCATAGGGTGGGGCACCACCTTCTATCTGCCCGCGATTTTCGGCGCGGACATGGCGCGCGACCTCGGGCTGTCCAGCGAGTTCGTGTTCGCGGGCGTCACGCTGTTCGTCATCATGATGGGCTTGCTGGGCCCCAGCTATGGCAGGCTGCTGGACAGGCGCGGTGCGCCGCCTTTCATGGCAGTCGGCTCAGGGGTGACGGCGCTCGGGCTTTTTTCCCTCGCCAACGCCGAAGGGCCGGTCACCTACGTCATATCGTGGATCGCGCTCGGCATCGGCGCGGCGTTGACGCTTGGCATGCCCTCCTTCGTGTCGCTGGCTCACGTGGCAGGCGGACGCGCCCGATCCAGCATGGTCGTGCTCATGCTGTTCTCGGGCCTCTCCTCGTCCGTGTTCTGGCCCGTCATGGGCGTGCTGCAACCTCTGGTGGGGTGGCGGGCGACATGCCTGATCTTCATGGCCCTGCATCTGGCGATCTGCCTGCCCCTCTACGCACTCGTCCTGCCCCGCCGCGCAGCTCCGGGCTCGGCCGCCGCCGCCGAACTCCCGCCGCCGGCGCCTCCCGCGATCGCTACGGCCCAGCGGAGGACGGTCTTTCTGCTCATGGCGCCCGGCTTCGCGATCTCGGGGTTCATTTCGTGGGGCATGTCGCTGCATATGGTGGCGTTGCTGACCGGCATGGGCCTTTCCGCCGCGACCGCTCTGGTGCTTGGCTCCAGCATCGGCGCGCTGCAGGTGGCAGGACGCGTGGTCGATTATCGCTGGGGAGGGAGACTGACGCCGGACAAGATGGGTCTCGTATCCGCAACCGTCCTGTTGCTCGCCTTCCCGCTGATCTTTGCCGGGTTCGGGGTGCCCGCAATCGCCCTGATCTTCGTCGTTCTGTATAGCCTCGCGACCGGGCAACTCGCCATAGCCCGGACCACGATGCCGTTCTACGTCTTCGGGTCAGCCGCCTACGGCACCTATGCCGGGCGTTTCGCGCTGGTCCAGAACATAGCCTATGCCTTCGCGCCCATCGTGTTTGCCGCCGTCATCGACAAAGCGGGGGTGGCAGCCGGGCTGCTGTTGGCCTTCGTCTCGGCCATTGTCGCTTTCGTCTTTTTCGGGCTGACGGTGCAGCATCTCAAGCGCTACCCATTCGAACCTTCCGCGATCGGCTCGCGAGGCTGCGGCAGCGCCGGGTGCCTGATCCCGCGCGGCGTGCTATGAGCCGATCGGAACAGCCATTCGGAGATCCCCCATGCAGCGCGCCACCTCCGTCGTCAGGAAGCCCGCGGTCAAGGCCGAGAAGGTCGTCGACACGGTCGTGCTCGACCATGAAGGCCGCCACCGCCGCCGCGTAACGCTGGCGGGGCAGGGCGGCACGTCGTTCCTGCTCGATCTCGACAAGGCGACCGTGCTGAACGACGGCGACGCGTTGAAGCTGGAGGACGGCACCCTCATTGCCGTGAAGGCTGCCGACCAGAGCCTCATCGAGATCACCGCGGCCACGCCGAAGCGCCTGATGCGCATCGCCTGGCATATCGGCAACCGGCACACGCCCGCCGAGATCGGCGAAGAAGCCGTCTGGATCGAGCCCGACCACGTGCTCGTGGAAATGGTGCGCGGTCTCGGGGGGCATGCCGCTAATGTGGTGCGGCCCTTCCAGCCCGAGCGCGGAGCCTATGAAGCCGCCGAGGCGCATGGCCACGGGCACGCGCATGATCATGGACATGATCACAGTCATGACCACGCGGGGCATGACCACGCGGCCCACGGAGCAGCCCCGTCGCGAGAATCCGGCCCACGGACAGCCCGGCCATGTTCATGGCCCGGGTTGCGGACACGATCATTCCCATGACCACGCCCATGACCACGCCCATGCGCATGATGACGACCACGGCCATCAGCACGGCCACGGCCACAAGCATGGCTGAAAACGGTGCGCTGCCGCTGTTCGTCTGGCTGTCGCCCGCCTTCCCGGTTGGCGCATTTGCCTATTCGCATGGCCTCGAATGGGCCGTTGAATCGGGCCAGATCACGGATGCGGCCGGCACGCTGGCCTGGATCGACGACCTGCTCCGCGAAGGATCCGGCCGCAACGACGCCATTCTCCTTGCTGCCGCACACCGCGCCGTGCTCGCCCGGGATGAGACGGCCCTCACCGAGGTCGCGGAATTGGCGGCGGCGCTTCAGCCCTCCCGCGAGCGGCATCTCGAGTCGACCTCGCAGGGCAACGCCTTCATCACGGCGGCCCGGTCGACATGGCCCAGCCCGGCCTTCGACACGCTAGGCCGGGGTTGGGACGGGGACGTCTGCTACCCCGTCGCGGTCGGCGTGGCCGCCGCGGGGCACGGCATCGTCCTTCGCGACACTCTGGAAGCGTTCCTCCTCGCCTTCGTGGCCAACCTCGTCTCGGCGGTGGTGCGGCTTGGCCCCATCGGCCAGACCGATGGCCAGCGGATCATCGCGGCGCTGCTGCCGGCCGTTCGCGAGGTAGCGGCTTCCACTGAACACTCCACCGTGGACGATCTCGGCGGCGCGGCGTTCCGGTCGGACATCGCCTCATTGCGGCATGAGATGCAATATTCCCGGCTTTTCAGGTCCTGAGCGGCCCATTTGAAGTGAGGATAGTATGACGCGTTCTTCCCACGGCCCTCTCCGCGTCGGCATCGGAGGCCCCGTCGGCTCCGGCAAGACGGCGCTGATGGAGGCGCTGTGCAAGCGGTTTCGCGATGTCTACGACATCGCCGCGATCACGAACGACATCTACACGAAGGAGGACGCGCGGCTCCTGACCGTGGCGGGTGCGTTGCCGGAAGAACGCATCATGGGCGTGGAGACCGGCGGTTGCCCTCATACCGCCATCCGCGAGGATTGCTCGATCAACCTCGCCGCCATCGACGCCATGAACAAACGCTTTCCGGCGCTCGATCTGATCCTGCTTGAATCCGGCGGAGACAACCTCGCCGCGACGTTCTCGCCCGAACTCGCCGACATCACCGTCTATGTCATCGACGTGTCAGGCGGCGAGAAGATCCCCCGGAAGGGTGGGCCGGGGATTACCCGCTCCGACCTGCTGGTCATCAACAAGATCGACCTGGCGCCCTTCGTCGGGGCCGATCTCGGCGTGATGGATCGCGATTCCAAGCTGATGCGCCGCGAAAAGCCCTATGTCTTCGCGAATATGAAGACCGGGGAAGGCGTCGACGTCGTCGCCCGGTTCATCGAAGCCGCCGGCGGGCTGGGGAAACCCTAAGGGTCAGTGCTCCGGCTCGCTGGAGAGCATGCGCTCCAGCGTGGCCGACCAGACCGTCTCGGCCTCGGAACGGCTGCCTGCATCGATCTTCGTGATCGCGGTGATCTCGATATCTCCCCGCAGGCGGCTCGCCGTGACCATGAGATAGGGCTGCCCGAGAACGCTGATCAGGGCGTTCGCGGCCTTATGAGCCGTGGCCTCGTCGTCGGCCAGGTACTTGTTGATCACGACCTCGGCGAAATGCGCCGCGATCATCTGTGCCGTTTCCGGATCATCCAGCGCCTTGCGGCTGACGAGATCGTCCACCGCACGCGAGAACTCGTCGGGGGCACCGGGCTCTGCGACGCTCAGGGCGGCGCCTGAGGTCTTCGCGCCCCTTTCCTCGATCAGAAATGCGACAAAGCTCATTCGGAAATCCCATCCTTCTCTTCGCGGAGCGCTATAGCACGGCGAAACCAGCCTGGCTCTGCGCACGCGGTTCAAGCCACCAGCCACACACCGGCCGCCACCACCAGATATCGCGCAAACTTCGCGATTCCGACCACGATCACGAACAGCCACAGCGGCGTGCGGAATACGCCGGCAATGGCCGTCAGGGGATCGCCAATGACGGGCGCCCATGACAGCAGGAGCGACCAGACGCCCCAGCGCGCGTACCACGCCTCATACCGGGCGAACTGCGCCGGCTTGATGGGAAAGCGCGGATGATGCTGCCAGTGGGCCAGAAAACGCCCTGCGGCCCAGTTGACGCAGGAGCCCAGCGTATTTCCAACCGTCGCCACCGCGAGCGCCACGCCAAGCTCGACCTTGCCCGCGGCCAGCAATCCTCCAAAAGCCACTTCCGACGAGCCCGGCAGGAGCGTCGCGGACAGGAAAGCGGCCGCAAACAGGCCGGCTAGTTCGAGCATGACGCGCCCCGTAGCGTTCGGGACCGGCGAACCCCTTGCCCGTAACGCCTTCCCATAGCTTAATCGGCCAGCGGCATCGAACAAAAACAGTCCGCATTTGACTGGGAGCTTTCATGACGTTCGTCCTCGCCATCGATCAGGGCACCACGTCGTCGCGTGCGATCCTGTTTCGCCCCGATACGTCGATCGCGGCAGTGGCGCAGCGGGAGTTCCCCCAGCATTTTCCCGCTTCGGGCTGGGTGGAGCACGAGGCCGAGGATCTCTGGTCGAGCACGATCGAGGTTTGCCGCTCGGTCATGGCGAAGGCGGGGGTGCTCGCGTCGGATATCGCGGCCATCGGCATCACCAACCAGCGCGAGACGACCATCGTGTGGGATCGGGAGACGGGGCAGGCGATCCATCGCGCCATCGTCTGGCAGGATCGTCGTACAGCCGATCTTTGCGGGCGTCTCAAGGCCGATGGCGCGGAGGCGCTCGTCACGGCCCGCACGGGACTTCTGCTCGATCCGTATTTCTCGGGCACGAAGATCGCATGGATCCTCGACAATGTGCCGGGCGCGAGGGCCCGGGCCGAGCGCGGCGAACTGGCCTTCGGCACCGTGGACAGCTTCCTGCTCTGGCGCCTGACGGGCGGGAAGGTTCATGCGACCGATGCGACCAACGCATCCCGCACGCTGCTCTTCGACATCCACAGGTGCGAATGGGATGATGAATTGCTGGCCCTCCTGCGCGTGCCGCGCGCCATCCTCCCGGACGTGCGCGACTGCTCGGGAGATTTCGGGACGACCGAAAGCGAGCTCCTGGGCGGGTCCATCGCGATCAGGGGCGTGGCGGGCGACCAGCAGGCCGCCACCGTCGGGCAGGCATGCTTCCAGCCCGGCATGATGAAATCGACCTACGGAACGGGCTGCTTCGCGCTGCTGAACACCGGAGCGACGCCGGTCGCGTCAAAAAACCGGCTCCTGACGACCATCGCCTACCAGATCGGCGGCAAGCCCACCTATGCGCTCGAGGGCTCCATCTTCGTCGCGGGCGCGGCCGTTCAATGGCTGCGCGACGGTCTCGGGATCATCAACCAAGCCGCCGAAGCCGGGCCCCTCGCCGATCTGGCCGATCCCGCGCAGTCGGTCTACCTCGTACCGGCCTTCGTGGGCCTTGGCGCGCCCTATTGGGATGCGGAGTGCCGGGGCGCGCTGTTTGGCCTGACGCGTGGAACCGGGCCGCGGGAGCTCGCGCAGGCCGCGCTCGAAGCCGTCTGCTACCAGAGCCTCGACCTCCTGGAGGCCATGCAATCCGACTGGCCGGGCGCGGCAGGGACGGAGACCGTGCTTCGCGTCGACGGTGGAATGGTCGCGTCGAACTGGACCATGCAGCGGCTGGCCGACATTCTCGGCGCGCCCGTCGATCGGCCCGAGGTCAAGGAGACGACTGCATTGGGCGCAGCATACCTCGCGGGCCTTTCGGCAGGTGTCTATCCCGAGCCCGAGCGTTTTGCCGATACATGGCGGCTGGAAACGCGGTTTCTGCCCGAGATGAACAGCGCCGCGCGGCAGGTCAAGGTCGCCGGCTGGCGAGATGCGGTGTCTCGAACGCTGACAAGAGCGTGACCGATTGGAGCGTGGACAATCGCTGGTAGATGGCCCACGCTTTGCGGATGATTCTCGGCTTACGTCTCGGCCTTCGCCGCCCTGCCGCGTCGCCGAAGGACCCGGCTCATATCGAAATTCCGCATGACGGGGAGGTTTTCCGCGTCGCGGTCAAGCGCGCCACGGCGGCCCGGCGCTTCACCCTCAGGGTCAGCGCGGCGACCGGGAATGTCGTGCTGACGCTTCCAACCCGGGGGGATCTGTCGCGAGCGGCCGACTTCGCGCTCCGTCACGGCGGCTGGATCGCGGCGCGCATGGCCAAGCTGCCGGCGGGGGTGGAGATCGTGCCCGGAGCGGTCGTGCCGTTTCGCGGGGAAGATCACCGGATCGAGCACAGGCCGGCAGCGCGCGGGACGGTCTGGACGGAGCGCCCCGAGCGAGGCCGCCCCCGCATCGTCGTCGCCGGCGCCGTCGAGCATGCGCCCCGGCGCGTCCTGGATTTCCTGAAGCGTGAAGCCAAGAAGGATCTCGAAGCGGCGGTGCTCAAATACACCAGGCTGCTCGGCGTGAAGGCGGTGAAGATCACGCTGAGGGACACGACCAGCCGGTGGGGATCCTGCTCGGCCGCGGGCCGGCTGAATTTCTCATGGCGGCTGATCCTGGCGCCGCCCTACGTGCTGGACTATCTCGCCGCGCATGAGGTGTCTCATCTCAAGGAGATGAACCACTCCCCGCGCTTCTGGCGGATCGTCTACAAGCTTTGTGAGCGCACGGATGACGCCGAATCATGGCTGAAGCGGCACGGAGCCGCGCTCCACCGCTTCCGTTAGAGCGGACGACCTGATTGCATCAGGTGGTCCGCTCTAACTTCTTGTTTCAGAATCATCTTTTTCCGCCAACCGGTTTCCACTTGGCGGGATGATGCTCTGGAGCGCTTCGCTCGCATCAGCCTCCGAAGAGGCGATCCAGCAATCCACCGCTTCTGGGAGCAGTACCCTGCACCGGCGGCGGGGTGTTGTTCCCGTTCGGCACCATGCCTGGCGGACGCGGCGCCCCATCGCCGCCCTCAAGCCTGCGGGGTACAGGCTGCGGCTGGACCAGCGAGGAAGGCTGGGGCACATAGACGGGGCCGGGGCCAGCCTGCGCGATCGAGCCCGGTGGGGCGAGAACGATCGGACCATTGCCCGTCGCCCTCGGCACCGGCGCGGGCGGGAGCGGCACCGGGCTGTTCGACGAGATCGCCGGACCGGCTTCGTTGGCCGGCGGCGCGGGGATGAAGCTTGGGTCGCCTGCAGGGGCTGGCGAGAGCAGTTTCCACTGGCCGCCCGGCAGCGGCGATGGCGGCTGGCCGGCAAGGGCCGATTTCATGAATTTGCTCCAGACCTCGACAGGAAGCGTGCTGCCGGAAGCCTTCTTCGTGGGAGATCCGTCGTCATTGCCCAGCCATACGCCGGTCAGGAGCGTCCCGGTGTAGCCGACGAACCAGGCGTCGCGCCAATCCTGGCTGGTGCCGGTCTTTCCGGCCGCTTCCCAGCCGGGCAGCTCCGCCTTGCGCGCGGTGCCTGTCAGCAGCGTCTCACGCAGCATGGCGTTCATCATGCCCACGATCTGCGGATCGACGACGCGGCCAAGGCCGGTGCCCGTGCGTGAATAGACCGTCTCGCCCGAACTCGTCTTCACGAGGCGAATGACGTAGGGAAGCACGCCGATGCCGCCATTGGCGAAGGGCGCGTAGGCGGTCACGAGCTCCAGCGGAGTCACTTCCGACGTGCCGAGCGCGATCGACGCATTGGCCTCGAGCTTCGAAGCGATTCCGAGCCGCTGGGCCGTCTGGATGACCGCCTTGGGTCCGACCTCAAGCCCCAGCCGAACGGCGACCGTGTTCAGGGACATCGCGAGCGCGGTGCGCAGGCTGACGGGGCCCCGATAGTCGCGGGAATAGTTTTCCGGTTGCCAGCCCTTTACGTTCAGAGGCGCGTCTTCGCGGATCGTATCGGGCGTGAGACCGCGCTCCAACGCGGCCAGGTAGACGAAGGGCTTGAAGGCGGAGCCCGGCTGGCGCTTGGCGGTGGCGGCGCGGTTGAACTGGCTGTCGGTGTAGTTGCGGCCGCCGACCATGGCGCGGATCGCTCCATCCGGCATCATGGAGACGATAGCGCCCTGGCTGACGCCGAATTTATCGCCCTTGAGGTTCAACTCGTCGACGAGGGCCTTCTCGGCAAGCGCCTGGAGATTGGAATCGAGGGTCGTGGAGACGACGATGTCCTTGTCGATGGTGCCGATGAAGTCGTCGAGGACGTCCATGACATAGTCGGCGGCGTAGTTCACCGAGCCCGCGCCCCCCGTTTTGACCGGATTTGGCGGGTTTGAGAGCGCGATCTTCGCCATCTGGTCCGAAATCAGGCCTTCCCTGTTCATTGCGGCAATGACGAGAGCGGCGCGGGCCTGGGCGGCGGCGGGATTGCGGTTGGGCGCGAGCCGCGAAGGGGCCTGGACCAGCCCGGCCAGGATCGCGGCCTCGGACAGGCTGACGGAGCGGGCGCTCTTGCCGAAATATTTCTGGGCCGCAGCTTCCACGCCATAGGCGCCCGAGCCGAAGTAGACGCGATTGAGATACAGCTCAAGAACCTGATTTTTCGTGTAGTTTCGCTCAAGCCACAGCGCCAGGATCGCCTCCTGGATCTTGCGCGAGGCGGTGCGTTCCTGGGTGAGGAACAGGTTCTTCGCGAGCTGCTGGGTGAGCGTGGAGCCGCCCTGCACGGAGCCGCCGCTGCGCATCACGTTGCGCACCATGGCGCGGGCGATGCCCAACGGATCAATGCCGAAATGGCTGTAGAACCGGTGATCCTCGATGGCGACGAAGGCCGAAGGAAGATAGTTCGGCAACTCCTTCAAGGTGACAGTTCGACCGCCCGTCTCGCCGCGGTTGGCAAGCAGCGTTCCGTCCGACGCGAGGATCGCGATGTTGGGCGGGCGCTTGGGAACGGCCAGCTGGTCGATCGGCGGCAGCTTCGACGCGTGATAGGCGATGAGCACGCCGAGGCCGATGACGCACCACAGGCAGGCGACCGCGCTCCAATAGACGAGACGTCCGACAAGCGAGCGCTTGCCGGCCCGGCGCTTGCGGCGCTTGCCGCCCGCGCCGCCGCCACCGCCGCCTCCCTGGCCGGAACCGCCGCTATCCCGCCTGCCGCCGGCGACACGCGCGCCGTCTCCGCCCGAAGGACCGCGAGCGGGATTAGCGTGGGTGCGGGCCGAACTTCTCTTGGCCATCTCAGCTTGCGCGGCGTCCTCGTCTTCGATCTCGTCCGGATCGCGCGCGGTGCGGGCGGTCCTTGAATAGGCTTTCGGAGCCCGGTCGTCTTCGCGGCGCGTCTCGAACTGGTCGCCTTGCCCGGGCACGATGACGGGGGCGAAGGAGGGTTCGCGCCTGGATGTCGCGGGCGGTCTGTCATCCCAGGCATTCCGGCGTGGCTTCTGTTGCGGTGGGGCACCCGGCCTGTCGTCCGCGGTCAATCGCAGATCGGCGATATCACGACCTCTGGGCCCGCTGTCCAGAACAGGCTCGCGCCGTTCCCGCACATTGCCGCGGCGTGCCTCCGTCATTGCAAACCCGCGCCCTGCCTGCCGGCCCCAAGGCCAAAACCGAACCTCACGGCACAGCAGACGCATTCTAATTGCGGCAAATTGACGAACGGTTAAGGATGCAACCCAACGGATCAGCCGAGGGGGAATGAATGAGTCCACTGTTTCCGTGGATCGAAGTGGTGGGCTACGTCGCGGCCGCCGCAACGTTGCTGACATTCCACTCGCGGACGATGATCCGGCTCCGGTGGTTCGCCATCGCGGCGAACGTCCTGTTCATCGTGTATGGCGCCGCAGGCGGGCACTATCCGGTGCTGATCCTTCACGTCGTGCTGCTTCCGCTCAACATCGTGCGGCTCCGGAATATGCAAAACATGACCCGGCGCATCGAGCGGGCGACGCTGGACGAGTTCAATATCGACTGGCTGCGTCCCTACATGCAGTCGCGCCGTTACAAGGCTGGCGAGTTCGTATTCCACAAGGGGGAACCGGCGGAGGAAGCGTACTACGTCACGTCAGGCGAACTGGAACTCACCGAACTCGGCATTGTCCTCAGGGAAAACGCGCTCGTCGGCGAGATGGCGATCTTCACGCTCAACAATGCCCGCACCCAGTCGCTGCGATGCATCACCGATGTCGAGATGCTCTATATCAGCTACGACGACTTCAAGCAGTTGTACTTCCAGAACCCCAGTTTCGGGCTGTACCTGCTCAGGCTCATCGTGCAGCGCATGCAGGCGAACGCGAAGGTCACGCCCCAGCCGATTCCCGCGCCGACACTGGCGGCGGGCGAATAGCGGCCTCGTCCCAGGCCGCCGCCAGTCAGGCGGCAGGCTTCAGAGCGGCGACAGGCTCGGCCTTGGTCAGCAGCCGGCACAGGCGCGCGACGGTGGCGCGGATCTCGTGGCGATGGACGACCATGTCCACCATGCCGTGATCGCGCAGATATTCCGAGCGCTGGAAGCCTTCCGGCAGCTTTTCGCGGATGGTCTGCTCGATAACGCGCGGCCCGGCAAAGCCGATCAGCGCGCCGGGCTCCGCAATATGGACATCGCCCAGCATGGCATAGGAGGCGGTGACGCCGCCTGTCGTCGGGTTCGTGTGGACGACGATGTACGGCTTGCGCGAGGCGCGCAGGCGCTGGACCGCCACGGTCGTTCGCGGCATCTGCATCAGCGAGAACATGCCTTCCTGCATGCGCGCCCCGCCTGACGCGGCGAACATGACGAACGCGGTGCCACGCTCGACGGCGGTCTCAAGGCCACGGATGACCGCCTCGCCGGCGGCCATTCCGAGCGAACCGCCCATGAAGTCGAAATCCTGGACGCCGACCGTCAGCGGAAGGCCTTCCACCTGGCCGTAGCCGATCTTCACCGCATCGGGATTGCCGGTCTTGGCCCGGGCGTCCTTGAGACGGTCGACATAGCGCTTTTCGTCACGGAACTTGAGAGGGTCGACAGGAACCTCCGGCAGAGGCACATCTTCGAAAATGCCATCGTCGAACATCGAGCGCAGGCGCGCCGCCGACGCCATCCGCATGTGATAGTTCGAGCCGGGAATGACGTAGAGATTGGCCTCGACGTCCTTGTGGAAGACGAGCTGACCGGAATCCGGGCACTTGATCCAGAGATTCTCGGGCGTGTCGCGCCGCAGGAACGAGCGGATCTTCGGCCGGACGACGTTGGAAATCCAGTTCATCGGGTCTGCCTCCGGTTCGGCTTCAGGCGGCCTGCTTGGCGACGCGGCGTACGCCGGCAGCGATGTCGCGGACGACGGATGCAACGGCTTCCACCGTATTCGCGGTGGCCGCGCCGGATGCATCGAGCGAATGCGCGCACGGCCTCGACCAGCGCCGTGCCCACGACGACGCCGTCGGCCCCGCGCGCGATGGCTTCGGCCGTGTCGGCGTTCCGCACGCCAAATCCGACCGCGACAGGCAGGTCGGTGTGGCGCTTGATGCGCGCGACCGCCCCGGCGACCTTGCTGAAGTCGGGGATGGCGGCGCCCGTGATGCCCGTGATCGAGACGTAGTAGACGAAGCCCGACGTGTTGGCGAGGACGGCAGGCAGCCGCTTGTCATCCGTCGTCGGCGTCGCCAGCCGGATGAAATTGAGCCCGGCATCGAGTGCGGGCTTGCAAAGCTCGGCGTCTTCCTCGGGCGGCAGGTCGACGATGATGAGGCCGTCGACGCCGGCAGTCCTGGCGTCCGCAAGAAACGCATCCACGCCGTAGACATAGATGGGATTGAAATAGCCCATCAGGATGATCGGGGTCTCATCGTCGCCTGCGCGGAAGGCGCGCACCATGTCCAGCGTCTTGCGCAATCCCATGCCGGCGGCCAGCGCCCGGAGCCCCGCCGCCTGGACGGCCGGTCCATCGGCCATCGGGTCGGTGAACGGCATGCCAAGCTCGATCAGGTCGGCCCCGGCCGCCGGGAGCGCCTTCACGATCGCGAGCGATGCCTCGGGATCGGGATCGCCAGCCATGACGAAGGTGACGAGAGCGGCGCGGCCTTCGGCCCGCACCGCAGCGAAGCGGCGGTCGATGCGTGTTGTCATGGGCGCTGCCTTAGCACGATCGGTGCGAGGCTGTCAGCGGGGGAGTGCGCGGACGGCTTTATCGAGCGAGATGTGGGGGAGAGGCTTGTCAGCGGTATCAACACAAACCGAAACCGCTTTGCGTATTATGCTCAGCGTAGTACGTTCTTCGTATTATTTTCAGACCGAGCAATTTCGATGATCAAGTCCTTTGGAAGCAGCGCGACGCGCCGTTTTGCGATTGACGGAAAGTCGAACATTCTCAGGGCTGGACGATGGACTGGCTGTCCAGAGGTTGGGCGAACTCGACGCGGCGAACGAGTTGTCTGACCTCGGGCTTAACAAGAGTGTCGGGCTTCACAAGCTCAAGGGCAATCTCGCGGACTATCTGGTCGGTCAAGATCAATGGCCCGTGGCGCGTTATATTTCGATTTGACGACGGGCACGCCTACGACGTCGAGATCGTCGACTATCACTGAGGACTAGACATGACCGCGAACGATCACGACGACCTGAAGGCTCCCGCAGGTGGGTTCAAAATGCGTCGGGTCCATCCGGGATTGACGCTCGCCGAGACCATCCAGGGAACACGGCCTTACAGCCCACTCCCTGGCGCTGAAGCTCCGGGTGCCTGCCAATCGCATCTCGGGAATCGTGAACGGCCGTCGCGGCATCACCGCCGACACGGCACTCCGCCTGGCGCAGTGCTTTGGAACGACCGCTGCATTCTGGATGAACCTGCAGTCGTCCTACGATCTCTACGTTGCCGAGCGCGATCTCGGCGAAAAAATCGCGGCGGAGGTGGAGAAGGCGGCCTGACGCCGGATCGGCAGGCTCAATCCATCCCGCCGAGATGCTCGGCCACCGTGAAGATGTCCTTGTCGCCGCGGCCGCAGAGGTTGACGATCATCAGATGGTCCTTCGGCTTCGTCGGCGCGATGTCGAGGACCTTGGCGATGGCGTGGGCGGGCTCGAGGGCGGGGATGATGCCTTCGAGCTTGCGACAGGAGCTGGAACGCCGCGCAGCGCCTCCTTGTCGGTGGCCGAGATGTACTTCACCCGGCCGATATCGTGCAGCCAGGAGTGCTCGGGCCCGATGCCGGGATAATCGAGGCCGGCCGAGATCGAATGCCCCTCGGTGATCTGGCCGTCCTCGTTCATCAGCAGATAGGTGCGGTTGCCGTGCAGGACGCCGGGGCGGCCGCCGGTGAGCGAGGCCGCGTGCTCGCCCGTGGGCGATGCCGTGGCCTGCGGCTTCCACGCCGATAGATCTCGACGTCCTTGTCGTCGAGGAAGGGGTGGAACAGCCCGATGGCGTTGGAGCCGCCGCCGATGCAGGCGATGAGCGAATCCGGCAGGCGGCCCTCGCGCTCCAGCATCTGCTCGCGCGCCTCGCGGCCGATGACGCACTGGAAATCGCGGACCATGGCCGGGATAGGGATGCGGCCCGGCGGCCGTGCCGATGCAGTAGAAGGTGTCCGCGACGTTGGTCACCCAGTCGCGCAGCGCCTCGTTCATGGCGTCCTTGAGGGTCTTCGACCCCGACTGGACGGGGATGACCTCGGCGCCGAGCATCTTCATGCGGAAGACGTTCGGCTTCTGCCGCTCGACGTCCACGGCGCCCATGTAGACGATGCACTGCAGGCCGAAGCGGGCGCAGAGCGTGGCCGTCGCCACGCCGTGCTGGCCGGCGCCGGTCTCGGCGATGATGCGCTTCTTGCCCATGCGCATGGCCAGCAGGATCTGGCCGAGCACGTTGTTCACCTTGTGCGCGCCGGTGTGGTTCAGCTCGTCGCGCTTCAGGTAGATCTTGGCGCCGCCGCAATGCTCGGTCAGGCGCTCGGCGAAATAGAGCGGGCTCGGGCGGCCGACATAGTGGGTGAGGTACTCGCCCATCTCCTGGTGGAACGCCGGGTCGGCCTTGGCGGCGTTGTAGGCCTCCTCGAGCGCCAGGATCAGCGGCATCAGCGTCTCGGCGACGAAACGCCCGCCGAACAGGCCGAAATGGCCGGTCTCGTCGGGGCCGGTGCGGAAGGAGTTGGGGGTCTGGATGGTCACGGTCGTCTTCCTCACGCGCCAGAGGCGCCCTTGTTCATTCCGGTTCAGACAATTCAGGCCCGGCCAGCCCGACGACCGGGTTGCTCGACGGCGACAGCAGGCCCGCCCGACAGCCTGGGGCTCGCGCCCGCCCGCGCGGCATGCACGAATGCGGCGATGCGGGCGGGATCCTTGACGCCGGGCGCGCTCTCGACGCCGGAGGACACATCCACGCCGGGCGCACCGGTGACGGCCAGCGCCGTCGCGCGACGTTCTCGGCGTCGAGGCCTCCCGACAGCATGCAGGGCTTGCCGAGATCGAGGCCGGCCAGGATCTCCCAGTCGAAGGCCAGCGCCGTTGCCGCCGGGGTGCCTGGCGTCCTTCGGAGGCTTGGCGTCGAACAGGATGCGATCCGACACGGCGGCAGTCCTCGGCTGCGCGGGCGAGTCCGCCCGGCGCCGAGACGCCGATGCGCCTTCATGACGGGCAGCCCGTAGCGGGCCCGGATGTCGGCGACGCGCTCGGTGCTCTCCGCGCCGTGCAACTGGAGCAGGTCGGGCTCGCAGCGCCTCGATGACGGCGGCGAGCTCGCGTCGTCGGCATCGACGGTGAGCGCGACCTTCCGGCACGGCCGCCGACCTGGGCCGAGAGCGTGCGCGCCTCGGAATAGTGCAGGTGGCGCGGCGAGCGCGGGAAGAACACGAATCCGACCATGTCCGCGCCTGCTTCGATGGCGGCGTCCATGGTTTCGGGCGTGCGCAAGCCGCAGATCTTGACGGTAAGCGTCATCGAACATTCATGATCCGGGCCGGTTGCAATCCGGCGCTTCCATCGCATGCAGGGCGGCGCGAGTCCACCGGAAGCGGGATAAAGCGACCGGCTGCGATGTCGCGCCTCAGCTGATCCTTCGCCAGACGAGCATGGCGGCCGCGAGATCCTCGATGGCGGTGCCGACCGACTTGAACATGGTGATCTCGCCGGCGGAGACGCGGCCGGGATGCGTGCCGCGGCAGAGATCGAACAGGTCCGCCTTCATGTCGCTTGCGCTGATAACGCCCGGCGGCCAGTGGCAGGGCGAAGTCGCCGCCCTCCTTCATGGCGCCGGCCCGCGTGTCGCAGAACAGGGTGGCGCGGCGCACGCAGGCGTCGTCGGTCTCGCGCATGGTCGGCTTGAACGCGCCGACGCAATCGAGATGCGCGCCGGGCTTCAGCCACTCGCCGCGCACCAGGGGTTCGACGCTGAGCGTGGCGCAGGAGACGATGTCCGCCTCGCGGACCGCGGCTTCGAGGTCGGTCGACGGCGCGGACCGGCAGGCCCTGCGCAGCGAGTTCGGCGGCGACCGTCGCGTGCACGCTCGGGCCGGTGGTTCCACAGCGCCACGTCGGTGATGGGCCGCTCGGCCGCATGCGCGCGGATGAGGAACGGAGCCAGCGCGCCCGCGCCGACCATCACCATGCGCGAGGCATCGCGGCGGGCGAGGATAGCGCGCCGGCGAGGGCGGAGGCCGCGGCCGTCCGCCAGAGCGTGAGCCGCGTTCCGTCCATGGCCGCGAGCGGCGCGCCCGTCGCGCCGTCGTGCAGCAGATAGGTGCCGAGGACGCTGGGCAGGCCCTTCGCGGCGTTGCCCCGGAAGATGCTCACGATCTTCGTGCCGAGAAAGGCGGGGCTGACCGCCGGCGCCGGTCCAGGCCGGCATCAGCAGCAGCGTCGCTTCGTCATCCGTGCCGCTCGATCTCGTGGTGATGGCGGACGGGAACGACGATGTCGGCGCGAAACGCCTCGCGCCAGCGCGTCGGCGAGGCCGCGGCCGGATCGAGCACGCGGTCGATCTCGGCGGCGGAGACGACCTTCATTGGCGAGATCTGCATGGGCGCAGGTCAGCGGATCGTGGACGAGGTGAGGGCCGGCGCGGAGCCGGACGCGCCCGTCCCGGCGCGCAGCCGCTCGAGCTCGGCGCGCTGGCGGGCGGCTTCGCGGGCGTTGAGCGCGGGCGGCCTTGCGGTGGCGGCCCTGCGCGAGCCACACGGCCGAGCCGCCGAGCACCACGCCGATGGCGGCCGCGGCGAAGACGATGACGAAGAGCGGCACGGTGATGCCGGCGCCCACGCCGAACCAGTCGAACGGATCGAACGTCGACCGCGACGGCTGTGCGGTTGGCGACGGCGAACAATGTCACCAGTGCCACGATCGGCAACAGCACGATCAGCCTTCAGGAAGCTTTTCATCGCGAACTCCTGCCGTGCGCCGCGCCGGGGCGCGGGACGCGTTCAGGCCGGCCTCGGGCCTTGTTCAGCCGGATGCGCATTTCCTTGCCGGCCTTGAAGACCGGAACGACCTTCTCGCGCCACCGGAACATGCTCGCCCGTGCGGGGGTTGCGGCCGATGCGCGCGTCGCGCTTCTTGACGGAGAATGCGCCGAAGCCGCGGATCTCCACGCGGTCGCCACGGGCCAGAGCCTGCATGATCTCGTCCAGGATCGCGTTCACGACGTTCTCCGCGTCGCGCTGATACAATTCCGGGTAGTGCTCCGCGATCTTCTGAACCAGTTCAGACTTGATCATCCGTTGGGTCCCCGCCGCGCCGCTAACACGCTTGAAAATGAACGAAATTTACCATATCTTAAGGGTGCCAGACGGCCAGAAGCCCGTCAAGGACCGGCTGTTGACCGCCACTTGCGAGCGAGCGCAGCACGGTCGCGGCAGTCCCGCAGGCCGATCGCACCGGCGACGCCAGCCGCTGCGCTGACCACAGGCCGAAACTGTTGTCGTTCGCCGGCTTCCAGTCCCGCACGGGCAGGTCCTTGGCGAACGCCCTTCTCGCGCTCGAGCCAGGCGATCGCCTGCTTCTTGTTGCCGACTTCGTCGATGAGCTTCAGCCCGAGCGCCTGGCTGCCCGTGAAGACCCGGCCGTCGCTCACCGTGGCGAGTTCCTGCGCCCGTGATACCGCGCCGTGCGGAGACCACGCGCTTGAACCAGTCGTAGCTGTCGTGATGAGCGGACCGCAGCGCGGCTTCGCGCTTCCGGCGTGGTCCGCTCGAACGGGCTCGGCGACGCCTTGAGCGGCGCGGACTTCAGCGTCTCCATGTCGACGCCGATTTTTTCGAGCAGGCCGACGACGTTGGGAAACTGGAACAGCACGCCGATGGAGCCGACCAGCGAGGTCTGCTGCGCCACGATGTGATCCGTGCCCATCGCCGCGATGTAGCCGCCCGAGGCGGCCAGGCCGCTGACGACGGCGACGGTCGGCTTCTTCGCCGAGAGGTCGCGCAGAGCGTCGTACAGCGTCTCGGAGCCGGTCACCGTGCCGCCGGGGCTGTTGATCTCCACGAGCACGGCCGCGCGCGCGGCTCTCGCCGACGCGCTTCAGCAGGTCGAGCGTCTTGTCGTCGCCGGTGATGAAGCCCGAGATCTCGACCTTGGCGATATGGGCCTGCGCGCGCGAGCCTACGCTGCGGTCGCCGCACACGGCGAGAGCCGCGCCGACGATCGCGGCGAGCGCGACCATGAAGGCCGCGACGCGCCAGAAGCTGACCTTGCGCTTCATGCGCCGGCGATCGACGAGATAGTCGCTGTCCGACATCATGCTGCTCCCGGCCTCCGCCAGCGGCGGCGACACTGGCTCCCGCCCTTCCCTAGCGTTCCCGCACGGAGAGGGCAACCGGAGTGCCAATCTCGGCATGTTGCGCCGGTCGAGCAATTGGCCGAAAGCGGTTCGAGGGCGAACCGGGCCAGCGCAGGCCGCCTGCGGTGTTGCGCGCGATGGCAGGCCGGGATAGTCGTCCGCCCAGGGCTGGCTGGCCCCTAGCGCCAGCACGGCCCGATTCGTACAGACATGAAACCGGAGAAGCGGACGCGGCAATGGACCCCTCAGACGCGCTTCTGGCGCGGTTCCTCGCGCTGCACCCCAAGCTCATCGACCTGTCGCTCGGGCGGCTGGAGCGGCTCCTCGGCGCGCTGGGCGAGCCGCACCGCCGCCTGCCGCCCGTCATCCATGTGGCGGGCACGAACGGCAAGGGCTCGACCGTCGCCTTCATGCGCGCGATCCTGGAAGCGGCGGGCCTTTCGGTCCACGTCTACACCTCGCCCCATCTGGTGCGGTTCCACGAGCGCATCCGGCTCGGCGCGCCCGGCGGCGGACGCCTCGTGACGGAGGCGGCGCTGGTCGACGCGTTCCGCCGCTGCGAGGAGGCGAATGCCGGCGCGCCGATCACCGTCTTCGAGATCACCACGGCGGCCGCCTTCCTGCTGTTCTCCGAGAACCCGGCCCATGTCCTGCTGCTCGAAGTGGGCCTCGGCGGACGCTTCGACGCCACCAACGTCATCGAGAAGCCGCTTGCGGCCGTCGTGACGCCCGTCTCCATGGACCATTCCGAGTATCTCGGCGACAACGTCGCCAAGATCGCCGGCGAGAAGGCCGGCATCTTCAAGCGCGGCGCGCCCTGCGTCATCGCGCTGCAGGAGCACCCCGAGGCGCTTGCAGGTGCTGGAGCGGCAGGCCGCGCGCACCGGCGCCGCGGTCATGGTCGGCGGGCAGGATTTCCACGTCCACGAGGAGCACGGCCGGCTCGTCTACCAGGACGAGGACGGGCCTGCTCGACCTGCCGCTGCCGCGCCTGCCGGGCCGGCACCAGCACGTCAACGCCGGCACCGCCATCGCCGGCTCTGCGCGCCGCGGGCTTCGGCCGCCTGCCGGCCAAGGCCTATCGAAGCCGGCATCGCCGGCGCGGACTGGCCCGCGCGGCTGCAGCGGCTGCTCGCGCGGCAGGCTCGCCGGCGCTGCTGCCCGCCGGACGCGGAACTCTGGCTCGACGGCGGCCACAATCCCGACGGCGGCAAGGCCCTGGCCGCCGCGATGGCCGACTTCGAGGAGCGCCGCCCGCGCCCGCTGGTCATGGTCGTCGGCATGCTCGGCACCAAGGATTCGGCCGGGCTTCCTGGAGCCCTTCGCCGGGCTCGCCCAGGAGGTGCTGGCCGTGCCCATGCCGAGCCAGACGGCGGCGCGCCCGGCCGCGGAGGTGGCCGAGATCGCCCGCTGCGGCCGGCCTGCCGGCCACGGCCTGCGACGAGCATCGAGGACGCGCTGGCCAGCGTTCGGCGAGCGTGACTGGCCACAGCCGCCGCGCGTGCTGATCTGCGGCTCGCTCTATCTCGCCGGCGAGGTGCTCGCCGCCAACGGCACGCCGCCGACCTGAGGCTCGATACGGCCCAAATGAAAAGCCCCGCTCGGGTTGGAGCGGGGCCTTGGCCTTGTTCGTCCGTGATCCCGCGATCAGATGCCGGACGAGATCCACTTCGCAAGCTCGCCCTTGGGGGCGGCGCCGACCTTCTGGGACGCGACCTTGCCGCCCTTGAAGAGCATCAGGGTCGGGATCGAGCGGATGCCGAACTGGCCGGCGACGCCGGGGTTCTCGTCGACGTTCAGCTTGACGATCTTGACCTTGCCCTCGAGCTCCTTGGAGATTTCCTCGAGCGCGGGAGCGATCATGCGGCAGGGTCCGCACCACTCGGCCCAGAAATCGACGACGACGGGCCCGGCTGAATCGAGCACGTCGGTCTTGAAGCTGGCGTCCGTCACCTTGGCAGTCATGGTGTCCTCATGAACTGGAATGAACCGGCCGGGCGCTCGTGCGACTCGCCGGAATCGTCGGATGAAAGCTATGGACGCCCCCTGCGAGCGTCAAGTCGCCGTCACGCAAGGGTGATCGGCCATTTCGTCCGGGATAATCGGCTTCGGCAGCAACTAGCGGGCTGAAGCCGCGATGGCGGCCAGCGCCGCATCGAGGCGGGCCGCTGGAATTTCGGCCAGGACCGGACCGCTGGTCCAGACGAGCAGGCAGCGCACCGGCAGGCCGGGATAGAGACGCGCGACCAGCGCCCGGTAGACGGCGAGCTGGGCGACATAGGTGTCCGGCACGTCCTGGGGATCGGCGGGCGGGGTCGCGGCGGTCTTGTAGTCGGCGATCCAGACCGCTTCGTCGGTGACCGCCAGCCGGTCGATCTGGCCGGACACGGGCATCGTCGCTCCGCCGGGACCGAGCGGCAGGTAGCCCGCCACGGGCGCCTCCGCGCGGCTGCGCGGGCCGAACAGGGCCGACATGGCCGGGGTCGTCGAGCAGCGCCAGCACGTCCCGCACGACGGCGTCGCGCCGGTTGGGCGGAAGGGCCGCGCCGCGCATGTCGACCAGCGTGCGGGCGGCCGCGTGCCGCCGCTCCGGCGGACAGGCAGGCAGGGTCTCCAGCAGGCCATGGACGAGCTGCCCGACGAGGCGCGCCTCGCGGACGAAGGGCCGATCCCATCCGCGATCTCCCGCATCCGCGGCTTCCGCGGCGCTCGACGGGCGGATGGGCGGACGCGCGCCGGGCTCGGCCGGAACCCTGGCGTGCAGCCAATCGGGCGGCGCGATGGCAGCCGCGCTCGGCGCGGGCGTCTCCGGCGAACGCCGCCTGAGCGAACGGGATCGTCTGGTAGCGCAGCACCGACCTGCCATCATCGGTCTCGACCTGGCGTGCTGAGCTGGCTCCAGCGAGTCTGCGTACCATGTCGTACCAGCAATCCGCGCCGCGTCCCTTGCTGCTCTCGAAGCCGGCAATGACCAGCCGGTCCTTCGCCCGGGTCATGCGCCACATAGAGCAGGCGGTGATACTCGTCGACGGTGGCATCCTGCGCGCGCTGGCGAGCAGCCGCGACCGCGGCGGGATCGAGCTTCTTGGACGGCGACCAGACAGGCACCGGCCCAGGCCGTCCGCCATCGGCACCATGAAGCAGTGCGGCCTTGTTGCGCCGGCACGGTGCAGGTGTCGGCGAGGAACACGACCGGCGCCTCGAGGCCCTTGGCGCCATGCACGGTCATCACGCGCACCTCGTCGCGTCCGGCGTCCATGTCGCGCTGGATCATGATGTCCGCGCTCTCGATCGCGGCGAGGAACAGCGACAGCGACGGGCATGCTGCGCTGCTCGTGATCGAGCGCGAGGCGCAGGAACTCGTCCACGGCGTCGCCGGCCTCGGCGCCGAGCCGGGCGAGCACGGCCCGCCGGCCGCCGCTCGGGGCCGAGCACGGCGGCGTAGAAGGCGAAGGGCCCGGCTGCGCGCGCGCCAGCTCGCGCCAGCGCGGCCAGCCTGCTCCTGCGCGGCCGCGAGACGAGGTCGATCCGCTCGCCGCGCGCCGCCAGCGCCGCGGCGAGGCTGCCGCTGCGTCCGGCGCGCGAGGCCATGAGGTCCTCCTCGTCGAGGCCGACCAGCGGCGACTTCAGCACGGCCGCGAGCGTCAGGTCGTCCTCCGGCAGCAGCGAGGCGCGGCCGAGCGCGATCGAGGTCCAGCACCGCGATGTGCCGGGTGAGCGCCAGCCGGTCCGCGCCCGCCACGGGCACGCTCGCGCTCCTTCAGCGCGCGGATCATCGCCTCGAAGAAGGCGCTGCGGTTGCGCACCAGGATCAGCACGTCGCCGGGCCGGATGCGCCGGCCGGCCTCGTCGCCCGTCGTGCGCCAGCGGTCGATGAGCGTCGGCGATGCGCGTCGGCGAGCCGCACGGCGGGCGCGCCGGCGTCGGGCTCGTCGAGCGGCTTCGCCCAGGCGTCGGGATCGGGCTCGACGACCGGCTTCTCCGGCTCCCAGATCTCGACGAGGCCGGGCGCACCCTGGCGCGCGCTGGTGTGCGTGGTGCCGACGACGGCTGACCGGGCCGGATCGTCGAACGACAGGCCCCGGAAATTGGCCGCGACGTCGAACACCTTGTCCACGGCCTGCAGGACGTCCGGCGCCGAGCGGAACGACAGCGTGCAGCTTCTCGTCGTGGAAGCGCCAGCGCTCCGGTCCGCCGCCGCCGTGAGGCCGTCGATAGCGCGTCTCGAAATGGCGGCGCGCCTGCTCGAAGGCGCGCGGGTCGGCGCCCTGGAAGGAGAAGATCGACTGCTTGGGATCGCCCACCGCGAAGACGGTGCGGATGCGGTCGCTGCGGCCCTCGCCCGCCGACGAACTCCTCGGCGATGCGCTCGAGGATGCTCCACTGCGGCTCGCTCGTGTCCTGCGCCTCGTCGACGAGGATGTGGTCGATGCCCTGGTCGAGCTTGTAGAGCACCCAGGCCGCGTCGGCGCGGCGACAGCAGGTCGGGCCGTGCGCGCGATCGAGGTCGTCGAAGTCGAGCGCGCCGCGGCGCGCTCTTGCGGGCCTCGTAGCTCCTGCGATGATGGCCTCCGGCGAGCGTCAGCAGCGCATCGCGTGCGCTCGACGGCGAGAGCCGCCTTGCGGAGGTCGAGCGAGGCCGACGACGCGCTCGCGCTCGGCCTGCATCTGCGCGGCAAGCACGGGGTGGTCGGCGCAGAAAGGCTTGGTGAGGAGGCTCTTCGGCGCGGTGCCCGTCCTTCGTCAGGAAGACGGCAGACATAGTTCTCGAGCGCGTCTCGTCGTCGGTCGCTGCAGCCGCCGCCTCGCAGCAAGTCGGCATGGTCCGATTCGCGTCTTCGCCTTGCGACGTCCGTAGCAGTGGCCGCGATCGAGCGGCCATTCCGAGGACGGAATGCCCTTCGCCGATGATATCGCGCCAGCGATATCCGACGCCGTCTGCGCCGGGGGCCGAGCCCGAGTTCGGCGGCGAGGCCGGCCATGGCCTCGGCGATGCCGTCGCGGCCGTTGGCGTGCTCGCGCAGCCAGCCTTGCAGCTTCAGGGCCTCCGTCATCAGCGTGGCGAAGGTCGTCTCCGCCGCGATCTCGCCGACGACGGTTCAGCGCCTCGCGCCACCGCGCCCGTCGGATGCAGCGCCGCCAGCGTCAGGACGTGCTGCTGCGCCGCGGCCAGCAGCTCGGCCGCCGTGCCGTCGTCCAGCACCTCGAAGCGCGCCGAGACATTGGCCTCGAACGGGAAGAGATGCAGCAGCCGCTCGCAGAAGGCGTGGATGGTCTGGATCTTCAGCCCGCCCGGCGTCTCGACGGCGCGGGCGAAGAGCCGCCGCGCGGTGCGCGAGCCGTCGCGGCCGAGGGCTGCTGCGCCCTCGATGCTTCGCGATGGCGGCGGCGAGCGCGGCGTCGTCCAGCGTCACCCATTCGCCGAGGATCTCGAACACCCGGTTCGCCATGTTGGCGGCGGCCGCCTTGGTGAAGGTGAGCGACAGGATGCGGCCCGGCGGTCGACGCCGTCGAGCAGCAGGCGCACGACGCGATGCGACAGCACGTCGGTCTTGCCCGAGCCGGCATTGGCCGACACCCAGGCCGAGGCGCGCGGGTCGGAGGCCCTGCCCTGCGCGAGCCGCGGTCGGCGTCGGGGATGACGAGGATCTCGCTCATGTCGCCGCCCTCCTCTCGCCGTCGTCGCCGCCAGCGACCATTCGCGAACCCGGGCGAGATGGTCGTAGGGGGCGTAGCGCTTGGCGAACTTGGCGTAGGGGCGCGAGACGGAAGGCGCGCTCCCCGGCCGCGTACTCGCGCATCATCGTCGCGAGGCGGTCGAGATGCTCGTCGGCGAGCTCGTCGACGTCGAACGGGCTCTTGCGTATCCCGCACCGGCTTCTCGCTGGCCGGGCACGCCGCCGCCGGCAGCTTCACGTAGAGCAGTTCGTCGGCCAGCTCGGCGCCGGGGACGCCCGCGAAGGCGCCGCCCTTCGCCATCGCGGCCTCCAGCGTCAGCTGCGGGCTGAAGCCGACGCTGCACCTCCTTCACCGAAGGAGCGTGCCGGTCTTGAAGTCGACGACGCCGAAGCCGCCGTCCGGCTGGAGCTCGATCCGGTCCGCCGCCCGCGCAGGGTGAACGTCGCGCCGTCCGCGAGCGGCACCGGCAGCGAACCGGAGATCTCCGCCTTGAGCACGGGCGACGCCGGCGCCGGCGGGCGGCGCTCCCACTGCGCGAGCCAGCCGGCGATCCGGACGAAGCGCGGCCACCAGAAGGCCGCGTAGACGTCCGGGCGGCCGCGCAGCTCCGGCGCCGCGTCGAACACGCTTCGGCCGATGGCGATCAGTTCGCCCAGCGGATCGGGCGGCAGGCCGCCGGGGAAGCTTCTCGGCGAAGAGCGCCGAGCACGTCGTGGACGAGGTTGCCCATCAGCGCCGCGTTGGGCTCGACGGCGACCGCGTCGAGCGGATCGAGCTCCAGGACGTGCCTGGCGTAGACGGCATAGGGATCGCGCACCAGCGTCTCGATCTCGGTGACGCTGAGGCGCATCGGCACGCGTTCCGGCGGCGGCAGCGGCGCCGGGCGGCGGACGGGCTTGGCTGCCCCGGCGCGGTCGAGCAGCCGGGCCAAGGCGAGCAGGCCGTTCGCCGCGCTCGATCACGTCGGCCCAGGCGTCCTTTCCGGCGACGGCCTGCATGCGCTGCAGGAAGCGCGAGGCCACGGTCGGGTCGCCGCCGCGCTTGAGGGCGCGGGTCAGGAACACGCGCCGGCGCGCCCAGCGCCTGCGCGAAATCGTGCGCCGTCTGGCCGATCCGCCGTTCCGGCGCGGGCAGGCCCAGATCCCGCCGCATCGGCCGGTTGAGGAAGGCGTCGCCGCGCGTTTCGGGCGGCCAGGTCTTCTCGTCGAGCCCGCCGAGCACGGCGAGGTCGGCAGGACAGCAGGCGCGCCTCGAGCAGCCCCCAGATCCGCACGCGGCGGTGCGTCTCGCCCGTGCGGCGCACGACGCGGCCCGCCATCAGCCCGTCGAAGAAGGCGCGGATAGTCGGTCGAACCGGCCGGCCAGGCTCGCGCCGGGCCGCCGCCTTCAGTTCGTCGAAGAAGGCCGCAAGCGCCTCGCCCGAGATGCCGGCGAACGCGCCGCCTTCCTCGCCGGCCGCCGGGCTGCCTACAGCGGTCAGGACCTGTTCGTGCAGCACGGGAAGCGCTGCCAGATCGACCGTGCCGCGATGACCGCCGGGCGTGAAACCCGCGAAGGCGTCCTGCAGCCCGCCGACCAGCGCATCGAGCGCGGCCCAGTCGGCATCGCCGAGCCGCTTCTGCGGACGCTTGGCGTGGCGGCCGTGGCTGGCGGTGCGCGCACCCGGCAAGGCCGCCCGGAGCGCATCGAGGCCGGGCTCCAACGCCGGGCCGCGCAGCACGCCGATCTCGAGCGCGGCGCGCGCGCGGTCGAGCGTCGCCCGGGGCAGGCCGAGCCGGCACATCGGGTGAGCCAGTGAGGGCCAGCAGATCCTGCGCGTCGAAGTTCGAGGCGGCAGCCTCCGCCACGAGGCGGGCGAGCAGGCCTGCCTCGCAATGGCCGAGCGGCTGCCCGGCCGAATCGTCCACGCGGATATCCCAGCGCCGCAGTTCGGCGGACACGCGGGCGGCGAGCGTCCGGTCGGGCGTGACCAGCGCCGCCGTCCGCGTCGGGATCCTCGAGCGCCTCGCGCAGGACGACGGCGATGGCGGTGGCCTCCTCGCGATCGTCGGCGGCCTCGACCACGGCCGATGCCATCCAGCGCCAAAGCGACGCCGGCGGGATCGAGCCGCTCGTGCCGCGTGCTCCACAGATGCGTCGTCTCGGCGGGCCGCAGCGCCTCCGAGACGAAGCGCTCGCGGGCGGCCAGCGCCGACGGCGGCGAGCCGATGGACTGCACGCTCTCGCGCTCGATGCCGAGACTCACCAGCAGCTCCGCCAGAACGGCCTGCGGATGGCCGGGATGACCGCCCTCGCCGCCCGGCACGTCATCGGGCGTGGTGGCGATGGCGGTCCAGCACTGGGCGTCGAGATCGAGATCCAGCCCGGGCAGCACCACCGCGCCGCGCGGCAGGCGGGCGATGGCGGCGAGCAGCGCGGCGGTGGCCGGCATCGAGCCGGTCGAGCCGGCTGCGATGATCGGGCGCGCGCGGCCGGTCGCGCCGGAGCCGCTCCGCCTCGGCGAGCAGGAGCTTGTGGCGGCGCAGCGCGGCGTCCATCACGCCATCCTCGGCGCAAGCAGCCGGCCACTGCTCGGCCGCGATCTCCAGGAAGGCGCGCGAAATGTCCCAGTACTGGCTGTACTGCTCGGGCACGAGCTTGTGGATGTCGTCCACGGTCCGGCCGTGGATCGAGAGCGAATCGATGAGCATGCCGAGGTCGCCCGCGAGCGCGAGCGGCATCGGCCGGCGAAGACGGAACCAGCAGCGGCTCGTCGGCGGCGAGGCCCATCATGCCGCGCCCGACGGCCTGCGCCCACGCCAGAACGAGCCTTGCCAGCGACAGCCGGCGGGCGGTGTCGCTGACCTCAGGCGGCAGCAGCGCCTGATCGGCAAAGCCGCCCGAGAGCGCCTCGAAAAGCTGCGCTTCCTCCGCCTCGTCGACATCGCCAAGCGGCACGATGCGCGGCAGCAGCACGGCGCCCTTCGGAAACCCGTTCGGCGAGCAGCGCGGCGAGGCTGCGCGCCGCACGGCGCGTCGGGAGGAAGATCGTTCCCTCCGAAAGCGAGAGCGGGTCGCCCGCAACGGGCCAGCCGGGCACGAGCCTCCCGGCAAAAAGCGCGTCGGCCAAGGCGGGCAGGAAGGCTGCTCCGGGCGGGATGCGTGAAGACGCGCGGCCGGTCAGCGCGACACTCTGCTTCGATCTTCTGTTCAGCTTCGGCGATCGATGTCGGGCGTACCCACATGCAGCCAGAAGCCGTCGAGCCGCAAGCCGTAGAGCCGGCCGGCAGCTGCGCTCGGTCGAACAGGAGGTTCAGCGAGAACGGGCCTTCCGGCGTGTCTTCGAAGAGTTTCGGGCGAGACGATGAACACGCCCGCATAGACGAACGGGCGCGACCTCGCGCTCACCGCGCCGCGTCAGCGCGCCGGACGCGTCCATGTGGAAATCTCCACGCCCGTCATAGCCCGTGGCCGCCGCCGTCGCGGCGACGAGCATGAGCATGTCCATGCGTGCGGGATCGAATGCTTCGGCCAGCCGCAGCAAGGTTGGCGCGCGGACCGTCGATCCAGAAGCTGTCCGCATTGAGAACGTAGAACGGGTCGTCTCCGAGGAGCGGCAGCGCCTTCTTCACCCCGCCGCCCGAATCCAGCAGCGGCGTCGCGCTCGTCGGAGATCAGCACCTTCGGCGCGGTGCGCCCGGCGAGGTGCTGCTCCATCTGCCCGGCGAGGTAATGGACGTTGACGACGGCGATCGACACGCCGGCTTCCGCGAGCGGGTCGAGGATATGGTCGATCAGCGCACGGCCGGCCACCTCGACCAGCGGCTTGGGGATGTGTTCGGTGATCGGGCGCATGCGCAGCCCAAGTCCGGCGGCGAGCACCATGGCGCGTGGCTGGGAACGGCCGATCGGGCGGCTTCAGATGCCGCGACGGGAATAGCGACGGGAGATTGGCCTCGTACCAGGCCCTCAGATCGGCCAGAGCGGGATGGGCGAGGTCGCGGCGGATATAGGCTTCGATCCGCGGAAGGTGCTTGCAGATATTGCGGCTTGCCGTCGCGCCGGTCGAGCCGCGCGAAGATGCCGAGGATCTTGGTGTTCCGCTGCGCGCCAAGCACGGCGTAGGCCTGCGCGAAAGTCGCTCATGTCGAAGGCCGGATCGGCGACGCGTGCGCTGACGCGCGTAATGGCCGAGCAGCTTCAGCTCCAGCTCCTGCGGCACGTCGATCCGGGCGTCCTGCAGCAGCGACACGACGTCGTAGGCGGGGTGGCCGAGCACCGCGTCCTGGAAGTCGATGAGCCCCAGGCGCTTGATGCCCTCCCGATCCGGCAGCCAGATCAGGTTCGGCGAATGGAAGTCCCGCAGCACCCAGGTCGCCGGTGCCGGCGATGATCGGCTCCAGCGCCGCGCGCCAGAGATTGACGAAGGTGCTCCGCACCGAGCCCGACGCCGTCGACCCGATCGACGTGCGGCATGTACCAGTCGAGCAGCAGCTCGACCTCGATGAGCATCGCGTCGAGGTCGTAGGGCGGGATTGCGTGCTCGCGGTCGTCGGCGACGGGCAGCACGGTCGGCAGGTCGCGCCGATGCAGCGCGGCGAGCAAGGCGGCCGCCTCGGCATAGCGCTCGGGAATGGGGTGGCCGTCCTCGATGACCGGCTCGTTGCCGAGATCCTCGATCAGGAGCAGCCCGGCATCGAGATCCTGCGCGAAGATTGCGGGCGCGCTGAGGCCCTGCGCGCGCAGGCCGTTGGTCATGCCGACGAACGGATGGACGCTTTCCGCCAGCCTGGCGATGGCGCTGTAGGCCTTGCCCATGCGCACCGGCGGGCCGTCCGGCCGCCGCGGCGAGATCATCAGGATGGCGGTTTCGCCATGCAGCGTGCAGCCGCTCATAGGCACGGGTCGAGGCGTCGCCCAGCAGGTATTCCCGCTTCGCGTCGCCCCAGCCCGCCGCGGCGAGCAGCCGGTGGATGGCGCCGGCGCGCTCGACCTTCGGCGCCCATGCGCCCCATAGCCCGTCAGCACGGCGACGCGGTAGTTGGCGGCCCGATGCGGGATCGAGATGCAGGGCGACGTCGAGGCGCTCGGCCGTAACGAGAAAGCCGGCGCGCTCGGGCCATTCGACGAGAACGAGGGAATCCTCCGCCGCCTCCTCCCAGCCCAGCTCGCGCCAGCTCGTCCTGCCCGGCGATGCGGTAGAGGTCGGCGTGGACGATGGGGAAGCGCGGGCCGTCATAGCTCTGCATGAGCGTGAAGGTGGGGCTCGGCACCTCGAGGTTGGCGTCGCCCAGCATGGAGCGGATCAGCGCAGCGGGCGAAGGTGGTCTTGCCCGCGCCGAGATCGCCGGAGAGCGTGACGAGATCTCCGGCCTGGAACATGGCGCCCAGCTCGCGCGCCAGATGCGTCGGTCGCGGCCTCGTCCGGTAGTTCGAGCGTCCAGGCGGCCTTGGGCAGCCGGTCGTCCAACCAGCGGTGGTGTCGGTCATCGCGAGCTGGCTCCTCATTCGGCGGCCACCATTGCCGATGCGCCGTTGGCGGGGAACGTGCAGGTCACCACCGTTCCCTGGCCCGGCTGCGGACTCGATGTCGACGCGTGCCGCCATGCAGCTCCACGAATGACCGCACGATCGACAGGCCGAGGCCGACGCCGCGATGGGCGGAGCCCTTCGTGTGGCTCTCGAACCGGTCGAAGACCCGCTCGATGATGTCCGGCGGGATGCCGCGGCCCTCGTCGCGCACGCTGAACACGACGTCGCCGCCACGCCGCTCGGCGGTGACCGTGACGGTCTGGCCACTGCTGCGAGAAGCCGATGGCATTGGACAGCAGGTTGAACAGCACCTGCCGGACGCGCTTGGCGTCCGCCACCATCGTGCCGAAGGCCCGGCGACGCCTGAACGTCGAGCCGTATCCTGGATTCGGCGAGCCGGTCCTGCACGCCGGCGATGGCGTCGGTAATGGTCTCGCGGATGTCGACCGGCCCGAGCGCCAGCTCGATCTCGCCCGTGTCGATGGTGGCAAGGTCGAGGATGTCGTCGATGATCGCCATCAGCGCCGCCGAGGAGCGCATGATGTGGCCCGCATATTCCTTCTGGCGTTCGTTGAGCGGGCCGACCGTTCCCTCGCGCCAGCAGCTGGGTGAAGCCGATGACGTTGGTGAGCGGCGAGCGCAGCTCGTAGCAGACATGATGGACGAAGCTCTCGCGCAGCTCGCCCGGCGCGCTCCAGCGCCTCGTTGCGCTCCGTGAGCGCCTGCTCGACGTTCACGTTCGCGGTCACGTCGACGAAGGTGACCAGCGTCGCCCCGTCCGGCAGCGGCGCGGCGGCGCAGTCGAGCACCGTCGCCGTCGCGGCGCTCCATGCGCATCGCGCAGCTCTCCCTGACGTCGCTGAGCCCCGTCACCGCGCCGCGGATCTGCTGCCAGGCGGCATCGTCGGGATAGAGTTCGCGCGCACGGCTCGATCACGGCCTCGATATGCGGCCCGTTCCTTCAGCACGCTTTCGCTCAAGCCGCCACATGCTGGCGAAGGCCGGGTTGAACAGCTTGCAGGCGCCCGTCGGTGCCGAACACCGCGACGCCTTCCTTGAGCGCGGCCAGCGTCTCGCCACTGGACGCGCATGACGGCGTTGAACTTCGTCTCCAGATGGAAGCGCTCGGTGACGTCGTCGAACAGATAGGTCATGCCGCCGTCCGGATTGGGATTGGTGACGACGCGCAGCGTACGCCCGTCGGGCAGGTACCAGGAGCCTTCGCGAGGCTCGAGCGAACGGTAGGCCTCCAGCACCGGACTCTTCCAGGCGCGGTAGTCGGCCTGCTCGGGCAGCCGGCGCATGTGGCGCAGGCGATCGAGGATTTCGCCGTCGGTCGGCGAGGCCTCGAGGAATGCGGGGTCGATCTGCCACAGCTCGGCGATAGGCGGCGTTGCAGAAGCTTGCAGACGCTTGCGGCCATCGAAGATCGCCACCGCCGTCGGGAGCTGGTCGAGCGTTTCGGCGTGGCTCTGGCGCAAGGCCTTCAATTCGGCGCGCAGGTTCTCGAAGTCCGACACGTCGCTGGCGATGCCGACGGAGCCTTGCTGCGTCACGAGGTCCATGACGTCGAACATGCGCCGCTCGCCGGCGACAACGACGGGGACGCGGCCGCGATACTCGCCGTCGCGGGCGCGGGTCTTCTGGGATTCGTCGCGAACGGCCCGATCGAGGAGTTCGATGCCCCGTACCACCGCCTCCAGCGCCGTTCGGCGCCTCGACCGCGCGTGCATAGGCGGCATTGACCCAGGTGAGCCGGCCGTCGTGGTCGCGCAGCCAGATCGGCTGCGGCAAGGCGTCGAGCATGCCGCGCATGGCCAGCGCCTCGTCCGCCACCAATACGTGCTGGTCCTGCAGGTGCATCAGCTCCAGCCGGTCGCCCGATACATCGCGGATTCGCAGCACGGCGCGCCCCATCATGGGACGTCCGTCGGCCTCCATCACGCGCCCGCCGACGGTGCGCAGCGTCATGCGGAAGCCTTCGCCATGGTTTTTCAGGCGGTCGACGGCAGCATCGATCGACTGCGCCTGGGCCGCGGGCAGCCAGCTTCCGAACGCGAGGACGCGGCGGTGTGCGTGGCTGTCCGACAGGAGAGCCAGATCGCCCTCGATCTCCGGCTCACCACCCGGTCCGCCCCAGGCCACGATGATCTGCGGATCGGAGGCGAGCAGGATGTCCGCCCGGTCGCATCGCGCGCGCAGGCCGGCATTCTCGGCGAGGATCTGCGTCTCGCGCTCGATCCAGCGCCGGCGCTGGCCGATGTGAATGATCGCGGTCGTGGTCGCGAAGATGACGAGGCCCATGAAGACGGCAAGGCCGACCGCGCCGTGGGGATCGACCCGCGCGGGAATCTGCGCGATCACGTCGGTCCAGGACGCCGCGGATGCGGGCAAGGCGAGAAGGACGGGGGCGACAAGAGCCGTCGCGGCGGACAGCGCGCGCCTCAGCACCCGCGCGGAGCTTGGGATAAGGTGCATCCGGGCAGCGGAACAAGGTTTGCCGAGCGGGTCGGCCCGCGGGCTCCCTCGTTCGCCGTGCCCCTGATCGGCCATGCCCACTGCTTCCCCTGCCTGTAATGCCGTACACGGCGCAAGCTCAGCCGCGCCGGCGCGCCCCGCCGAATCAGCACACAATAGCCCTGTGTCGACTCCGCCCGGAAGTGGTTAACGGAGCATGAATTGACCTGACGATGCGGGAATTTTGAGGCGTTGCTTAAATGCAAGAAACCCGGCCTTCCGACCGGGTTTCCATGCTTACGGAGAGCCAGTGAGGCGCTCGGCTATGATCAATAGCGGTAATGATCCGGCTTGAAGGGGCCGGTCTGCGGCAGACCGAGATAATTGGCCTGCTTGTCGCTGAGCTTCGTGAGCTTCACGCCGATCTTGTCGAGGTGGAGGGCGGCGACCTTTTCGTCGAGGTGCTTGGGAAGCGTATAGACCTTCTTCTCGTACTGGCCCTGCTTCGTCCACAACTCGATCTGCGCGAGCGTCTGGTTGGTGAACGACGCCGACATGACGAAGGAGGGATGGCCCGTCGCGTTGCCCAGGTTCACCAGGCGGCCCTCGGACAGCACGATGATGCGCTTGCCGTCGGGGAACTCGACCTCGTCGACCTGCGGCTTGACGTTGTGCCAGCGCAGGTTCTTGAGCGCGCTGATCTGGATCTCGGAATCGAAGTGCCCGATGTTGCAGACGATGGCGCGGTCCTTCATCTCGCGCATGTGGTCGAGCGTGAGCACGTCCACGTTTCCGGTCGCGGTGACGAAGATGTCGGCGCGGGGAGCCGCGTCCTCCATCGTCGTGACCTCGTAGCCTTCCATGGCGGCCTGCAGCGCGCAGATCGGGTCGATTTCCGACACCATCACGCGGCAACCGGCGTTGCGCAGCGAGGCCGCCGAACCCTTGCCGACGTCGCCGAAGCCGGCGATCATCGCGACCTTGCCGGCCATCATCACATCGGTGCCGCGGCGGATGCCGTCGACCAGCGATTCGCGGCAGCCATAGAGGTTGTCGAACTTCGACTTCGTGACCGAGTCGTTCACGTTGATGGCGGGGAAGAGCAGCTTGCCCTCGTTCGCCATGATGTAAAGGCGGTGCACGCCCGTGGTGGTCTCTTCGGTGACGCCCTTGATGTTGGCGCCGTTGCGGCCGTACCAGCCCGGATTGGCCTTCATGCGCTTCTTGATCGAGGCGAAGAGGACTTCCTCTTCCTCGTTGGTCGCGTGGTCGAGGAAGCCTGTGTCGCCGGCCTCGGCGCGCATGCCGAGATGGATCAGCATGGTGGCGTCGCCGCCGTCGTCGAGGATCATGTTCGGCGTGCCGCCGTCAGCCCATTCGAAGATCTTGTGGGTGTAGTCCCAGTAATCCTCGAGGCTCTCGCCCTTGATGGCGAAGACCGGCGTGCCGGCCGCGGCGATGGCGGCAGCGGCCTGGTCCTGCGTCGAGTAGATGTTGCACGAGGCCCAGCGGACGTCGGCGCCGAGCGCCTGCAGCGTCTCGATCAGCACGGCGGTCTGAATGGTCATGTGCAGCGAGCCCGCAATGCGCGCGCCCTTCAGCGGCTGCGAAGGCCCGTACTCAGCGCGGGTCGACATGAGGCCCGGCATTTCGGTCTCGGCGATCCGGATCTCCTTGCGGCCCCAGTCAGCCAAGCCGATGTCTGCAATGCGATAGTCGTTGAAATGCTGGCTCATGCCTCACCCAATCCGTCAGTGTTGAACTTCTGAGCGGGTCTATACCATCGCGGGGTAGTCCGGGCAATAAAGACATAAACAAATCTTTATATGGTTGCGGAGAAGTTGCGCCCGCTACGCAACCCTAAGTTCCGGCGGCTGGAACGGACCGGCATGCGACACGTTCGCTCATCTCGCACGAGCGGAGGCGGACATGTCCGATCAGAAAAAGCAGGACAAGCGCGACGAGAAGATCGGCAAGCCGGATTACAATCCGAAGTCCGGCGGGAGTTCCGACAAGGACAGCAAGGCAATCCCTGCCGCCGGGCCTCATGCGCGGCCCCATCTCACGGATCCCGAGAAAACGCCCGGCGCGGGATCGCTGCCGGAACCTGGCCACGACGACGTGTCGCCCGGCACGAGCTAGATTGCCCGGCACGCGCTGGACCGCATCGGGATTTCGTTGCGGCGGCACGCAAGCTCCGATAGACGAAGCGCGACACCTTTTTCGGATTTCGCTTTGCGTTTCTTCTTCCGCCAGCGCGACAACTCACCCCAGCAAACGCTCGCCTTGCCGCTCGATGACGGCATGGAGGACGCGGCCGGCATGCTTCCGGCCGGGCTTTCGGCAGGACCGGGCGACTGGGGCGGCAAGGGTATCCTCGCGGTCGAAGGGCTGGCCAAGAGCTATCGCGGCCGGGCCGTCGTCCAGGACGCCGGGCTCTATGTCCGCAACGGCGAGGCGGTTGGCCTGCTCGGACCCAACGGCGCCGGCAAGACCACCATCTTCTACATGATCACCGGCCTGGTGGCGGCCGATCGCGGGCGGATCTCGCTCGACGGCCACGACATCACGGGCCTGCCGATGTACCGCCGCGCCCGGCTGGGCATCGGCTACCTGCCGCAGGAAGCCTCGATCTTCCGCGGCCTGAACGTCGAGGACAACATCCGCGCCGTGCTCGAGGTCGTCGAGCCCGACAGGGACCGGCGCGAGGCCGAGCTCGACTCGCCTGCTCGAGGAGTTCGACATCAAGCGGCTGCGCAAGGCGCCCTCGATCGCGCTGTCGGGCGGCGAGCGGCGGCGCTGCGAGATCGCCCGCGCGCTGGCGGGCCGGCCCGTCCTTCATGCTGCTCGACGAGCCTTTCGCCGGCATCGATCCGATCGCGGTGGGCGACATCCAGGCGCTGGTGCGGCACCTGACCAGCCGCGGCATCGGCGTGCTGATCACCGACCACAATGTCCGCGAGACGCTGGGCCTGATCGACCGCGCCTACATCATCCACTCCGGGCGCGTGCTGATGGAAGGCACGCCCGACGAGATCATCGCCAGCGAGGAAGTCCGCCGGCTCTATCTGGGCGAGGATTTCCGGCTCTGACGGCCTGAGCACGCAGCGGCGCTTCACATCATGCGGCGCCTGAAACGCCAGCTGCCGTTTACTGCCTTTGATCATTGATTGCGCAATGCGGCGCCAGAGGCTTTGACCGCGGCGTGCCTTCCGAAGTATGAATAGTCGATAGGCAATTTTCATGCCGTGTATCGCGTAACGCGATCAGCGGTTGCGGGGCTGGCGTCATGAGGTTTTCGCAGCGGCTGGAGTTTCGCCAGGGCCAGTCCCTGGTCATGACCCCGCAGCTTCTGCAGGCGATCAAGCTCCTGCAGTTCTCCAGCCTTGAACTGCCAGAACTATGTCGAGGCCGAACTCGAGCGCAATCCGCTGCTGGAGCGGCGACGAGCCCGACCGCAACGAGCAGCCGGCGGCGCGACGGAGCGCTGCCGAAGGCGCGTCGACTACGCCGAGGGCGCGTCGGACTACTCCGAACCGGCGCCGGCGACGACTTTGCGGCGAATGACGGCGAAGCCTGGCGGCTCCCGAGATGACGCCGGAGCGCGGCGAGATCGATGCCCGGACCGACAGCCGATCTCGGACAACGTCTTCCAGGACGAGCGGCCGGTCACGCGGACCGAAGTCGCGGGCCGACGCCGGAGGGCTTGCGCTTTCGGCCGGCGGCTGGACGGGCGTCGGCGGCACGCCGCGCGACGGCGACGAGGACGTCAGCCTCGAGGCCTATGTCGCGGCGCAGGCTCTCGCTGCAGGACTTCCTCGGCGGACCAGCTCACGCTCGCGACGCAGGACCCGGTCGACCGCCTGATCGGCCAGACGCTGATCGACCTGATCGACGAGGCCGGCTACCTCAGCGAACCCCTGAGCCGCGTCGGCGGAGCGGCTGGGCGTATCGCTGGAGCGGGTCGAGGCGGTGCTCGCCATCATCCATAGCTTCGAGCCCACCGGCATCGGCGCGCGCAACCTCGCCGAGTGCCTGCGACTGCAGCTCGTCGACAGCAACCGCTACGACCCTGCGATGGCGGCCCTGCGTCGATCATCTCGACCTCCTCGCGCGCCGCGATTTCACCGGCCTGAAGCGGATCTGCGGCGTCGACGACGAGGACCTCGCCGAGATGGTCGCCGAGATCCGGCGTCTCGATCCCAAGCCTGGCCTGCGCTTCGGCGGCGGCGCCGATCCAGCCCGTCGTGCCTGACGTCTATGTCCGCCAGGCGGCCGGACGGCGGCTGGGTCGTGGAGCTGAACAGCGATGTGCTGCCGCGCGTGCTCGTCAACCAGTCCTACCTCGCCAAGGTCTCGCAGATCAGCCAAGAGCGAGCCGGAGAAGACCTACCTCACCGATTGCCTGCAGACCGCGAACTGGCTGACGCGCAGCCTCGAGCAGCGCGCGCAAGACGATCCTCAAGGTCGCGACCGAGATCGTGCGGCAGCAGGACGCCTTCCTGGTCCACGGCGTCGAGCATCTGCGGCCGCTGAACCTGCGGACCGTCGCCGACGCGATCGGCATGCACGAATCCACCGTTTCGCGCGTGACGTCGAACAAGTATGTCGCCACGCCCCGCGGCATCTTCGAGATGAAGTACTTCTTCACCGCCGCGATCTCAGGGACGCGCGGCGGCGACGCGCATTCGGCCGAGGCGGTGCGCCACCGCATCAAGCAGATGATCGACGCGGAAAGCCCCGAGGACGTACTTTCCGACGACGCGATCGTCCAGAAGCTGCGCGATTCCGGGATCGACATCGCACGGCGTACAGTGGCCAAGTATCGGGAAGGATTGCGAATTCCGTCCTCCGTCGAACGCCGGCGCGAAAAGCTGGCGATGAAGACGCGCCGTCGCTGTCGGGGCGATAGAGACAGCCCTGTCATTGACTTCGCGGGGCGGCTCCTTACCTCTTTGGATGAGGGTGACGGGGCCGCTGACCGAGCAGAACGGTTCACGGTCCAGCGACCAATAACGAAGCCTCGGGCCGGAGTGAAACATGCCACTGCGCGTCTCGGGCAAAAATCTCGACATCGGGGAAGCATTGCGCCAGCAGATCGTCGATCGGGTCTCGGCAGCCGTAAAGAAATACTTCGACGGCACGCTTTTCCGGTCATGTGACGGTGGAGCGGGATGGGACGGGCTTTCGGACCGACTGCACGCTCCATCTGGCATCGGGCGTGACGCTTGCAGGCGGAGGGAAATGCCCACGACGCCTACCAGAGCTCCGACCGGGCGGCAGAGCGGATCGAAAGCGGCTTCGCCGCTACAAGCAGAGACTGAAGGATCGTCCGTCCGGCGCCAACGGGGCGACGCGCGACCGTGGAAGTTCCTTCCTACGTGATCCAGGCTCCGGACGAGGAGGATGAAGCCGAAACCGGCGAGTTCCACCCCCTCGTCATCGCAGAAACCAAGAAGAGCATGCGGACGTTGTCGGTGAGCGAGGCCGTAATGGATCTCGACTTGACGGGAGCGCCCGTTGTCGTGTTCCGTCACGCCGGATCAGGACGGGTCAACATGGTCTATCGCCGAAGCGATGGAAATATCGGCTGGATCGACCCTCCCGCCATCACTGCAGGTGATACCCAGTAGAGAACTCGAGCGATATCGGCTCGCGAATCATTGCGTGGCCCGCTTCGTGCAGGGCCGCTCGTGAACGCGCAGCGGTCGAAGGCGACAACAACAAATGCCTCTTTCCGATTTCCTGTCACCCGACGCGGTGGTTCCTTCCGTCAAGGCCAATTCCAAAAAGCAAGCGCTTCAGGAACTCGCAGCTAAGGCGGCGGAAATCTGCGGCCTGCCGGAGCGCGAGATCTTCGAGACGCTGCTGCAGCGTGAGCGGCTTGGCTCGACCGGCATCGGCCAGGGCATCGCCATCCCGCACGGGAAGCTGCCGAAGGTCGACAAGCTTTTCGGTGTTTTCGCGCAGGCTGGAACGGCCCATCGACTTCGAGGCGCTGGACGGCGAGCCCGTCGACCTTGTCTTCGTGCTGATTGCACCTGAATCGGCAGGTGCCGACCATCTTAAGGCGCTGGCGCGGGTCGCGCGGGCGCTTCGCGACCAGAGCGTCACCCAGAAGCTGCGCGCGGCGCGTGACGCCCCCGCGATCTACTCGGTGCTGATCGAAACGCAAGGCTCGCACGCCGCCTGAGGCGCGCCGCGACCGCAGCGCCATCAAGCCGCCGACCAGAGCCGCCTTTCGTAATCGATCCCATAGACGCCCGGCTTGGCGCCGATCGCCGCCATGCCCGCCAGCACCGCATCCGGCTCGATGACGAGTCGCGTGCCGATCCGGCGCGCGAGCGCGTCGACCGGCGCCTTGGCCTCGAACGCTCGCCGAAATTCGACGGCATCGATCAGGCCCCGGATTCGGGGCAGGATGCCGCCTGCGAGCGTCACTCCGCCCGTTGCCAGAAACGTGATGGCGATATCGCCCGCAAAGCGCGCGACCAGCCGGATGAAGCAGCGGCAGGTTTCCGCTTCGTCGCTGGATGCGTCCACCACCGCGCGTTCGACAATCGCTGCTCCGTCGGTCGTCGAGACAGTCCGTCCCGCAGCCGCGGCGCGTGCCTTGTGGACGCGGACGAGGCCCGGGCCTGACATGACGGACTCCGTGGTGACTCTCCCGCGCGCCCGCTCCAGAAACGGCCAGAAGGCGAGTTCGTCCTCCTCCACGGGGCCAAAGCCGATGTGGCAGGCTTCGCTGGGCACCGGTACATAGCGCCCATCGACTGTCAGCAGCGCGGCGATTCCGAGACCCGTCCCAGGTCCGAGCACGACGAGGGGACCTGAATCCGGTGCGACGGATGGGCCGATCTGGTGGAGGAAACGGTCCGGGATCGCAGGCAACGCCAGGGCCTGCGCCTCGAAATCGTTCAGCAGCAGACCCTGCTCGACCACGCCTGCCGCGACCAGCGCGGGACCGTCGATGACCCACGGCGCGTTTGTGAGGGCGAGCTGCCGGCCCTCGACCGGACCGGCCCCACACAGCACGGCCGAACGCGGCCGGACATCCATCGATTTCGTCGCGTCGAGCATCGCCTCGGCTATGCCGGGATAGGCGGCCGTGCGGGCGCGCGCCAGCATTCGCAGAGGCGCGCCCGCTGCGTCGATCACGGCGAAGCGGGCATTCGTGCCGCCGATGTCGCCTACGATCAGCGGGAAGGGAAAGGCGGGTGGACGATGCGACATGGGGCGGCACGCACTTTTGATGGTGTGAGCCGGTCGGTTCCGGCGCGATCTGGGCAAGCCATCTCAGGGTTGAGCGTCATGCCTGTCAACGTGCCCAGCCGCAAATCAGCCCTTCGACGACTTGGAAAGTAGGCCGGACCACCGTAGAAGCGACGCCGAGACCTGCAAACGCGAGACCTGCCATGTCCAGCGCCTTGAACACCTTGTTCCCGCTTGCCGAGGACAAGACGGCCTACAACAAGCTCGACCTGCCAGGCGTCGGCCTTGGAAGCCTGAACGGGCAGGAGCTGGTGACCGTCGCTCCGGAAGCGCTGCGGGCGCTGTCCAAGCAGGCCTTCATCGACATCAACCACCTGCTGCGGCCGGGCCACCTGGCGCAGCTCGCCAAGATCCTCGACGATCCCGAGGCGACCTCGAACGACAAGTTCGTGGCCTATGACCTCCTGAAGAACGCCAACATCGCCGCCGGGCGGCATCCTGCCCATGTGCCAGGACACCGGCACGGCCATCGTGATGGGCAAGAAGGGCCGCTTCGTCTGGACGGACGGCACCGACGAGGACGCGCTGGCCGACGGCATCCGCGACGCCTATTTCGAGCGGAACCTGCGCTATTCGCAGCTCGCGCCCCTCTCGATGTTCGAGGAAGCCAACACGCGCAACAACCTGCCCGCGGAGATCAACCTCTATGCGGAGGGCGACGACGCGTACAAGTTCCTGTTCGTCGCCAAGGGCGGCGGCTCCGCCAACAAGACCTTCCTCTACCAGGGCACGCCTTCGCTGCTCACCAAGGATCGCCTCATGGCGTTCCTGAAGGAGAAGATCCTGACGCTTGGGCACCTCCGCCTGCCCGCCCTACCATCTGGCCATCGTCATCGGCGGCACCTCGGCCGAGCTCGTGATGAAGACGGTCAAGCTCGCCTCGACCCGCTATCTCGACGGCCTGCCGACCCAGGGCTCCGCCTGCCGGCCATGCCTTCCGCGACCTCGAGATGGAAGCGGAGGTGCACAAGCTGACCCAGAGCCTCGGCGTCGGCGCGCAGTTCGGCGGCAAGTATTTCTGCCACGACGTGCGCGTCATCCGGCTGCCCCGCCACGGCGCGTCGCTGCCGATCGGGCTTGGCGTGTCCTGCTCGGCCGACCGGCAGGCGCTGGGCAAGATCACGCGCGACGGCGTCTTCCTCGAGCAGCTGGAGACCAACCCGGCGCACTACCTGCCGGAGGTCGAGGACACGCATCTGGGCGGCGACGTGGTCGAGATCGACCTGACGCGGCCGATGCCGGAGATCCTCGCCGAACTCAGCCGGCTGGCCGATCCGCACCCGGCTGTCGCTGACCGGCCCGATGATCGTGGCGCGCGACCTCGCGCACGCCAAGATCCGCGAGCGGCTGGAGCGCGGCGAGCCGATGCCGGACTACTTCCGCAACCACCCCGTCTACTACGCCGGCCCGGCCAAGACGCCGGCGGGCTACGCCTCCGGCTCGTTCGGACCGACGACGGCCGGCCGCATGGATTCAGCTTCGTCGACCAGTTCCAGGCGGCGGGCGGCTCGATGGTGATGCTCGCCAAGGGCAACCGCTCGAAGGAGGTCCGCGAGGCCTGCGCCAGGCATGGCGGCTTCTATCTCGGCTCGATCGGCGGGCCGGCGGCGCGGCTGGCGCAGGATTGCATCAGCAAGGTCGAGGTGCTCGAATATCCCGAGCTCGGCATGGAGGCGATCTGGAAGATCGAGGTCGAGAACTTCCCCGCCTTCATCGTCATCGACGACAAGGGCAACGACTTCTTCAAGGAACTCAACCTGGGCTGATCCAGGCGAGTCCGGGCAGCAGCCGGGGGCGGACATGACGAAGCGTTTTGATCATCCCATATGGTGCGGCTCAGCGGTGCTGCGGCCCGCCGTCCTGCTGGCCTTGGCCACGCTTTTTGCGGCCGATGCCTCCGCCGGCACCGTGCAGACGCCCGAATGCAGGCGCGATCTGCTCGTGGTGGAGAGCGAACTCAGTCTCGGGCAGGCGCGGCTCGCCAAGCTGACGGACGCGTCACGAAAGGAGCAGTGCTCCGTCTGGCGGCAGCATGTCGACATGGCACGCAAGGCCGCGGCGACTTTCCGCCGGTGCAAGACGGACACGGAGCGGCGCGTGATGTCCGCCGACATGGACACTCAGGTCAACGACTTCAGCGCCGCCATCGCCAGCACGTGCAAGGGTCTCTGAGACGCGAGGGCGGCAGGGCTCCTACTTGCCGGTCTTCACCCGGGTCCAAAGGCGCGTGATCTGCTTCTGCAGCTTGTCGTCCGCGGAGGAATTCGTGAACAGCCGCTTCAGCACCTCGGGGCTGGGATAGATTCCGGGGTTGTTGAGGATCTCGGGCTTCACCAGAGCCCGCGCGGCGAGGTTGCCGTTCGCGTAGCTGACGAAATTCGAGTTCTGAGCGGCGATTTCGGGCCGCATCATGAAATCGATGAAGGCATAGGCGTTGTCGCGGTTAGGCGCGTCGACCGGAATAACCATCGAGTCGAACCACATCAGGGCGCCTTCCTTGGGAATGGCATACTGAACCTCGACCCCGTTATTGGCCTCCTCGGCCCGCTTCCTGGCCTGCAGAACGTCGCCGGAATAGCCGACGGCGAGGCAGATATCGCCATTGGCGAGGCCGTTGATGTATTCCGAGGAGTGGAACTTGCGGATCGAGCCGCGCACCTTCATCAGTGCATCCGCCGCCTTCTGGTAGTCGGCGCCGTTCTTCGAATCCGGATTGAGCCCAAGCGAGCGCAGCACGCCGCCGAAGACGTCCTCCGGCGCGTCGAGCACCAGCACGCCGCAATCGCGGAGCTTGCCGATGTTTTCGGGCTTCAGCACGATATCCCAGCTGTCTACCGGACGGTCGCCGAGGCGCTCCTTCACCTTCTTGACGTTGTAGCCGATGCCGGTCGTGCCCCACATGTAGTTCACGGCATAGGCGTTGCCCGGGTCGAATGCCCTCAGCCGGTCGGTGATCTCGGGCCACATGTTCTTCAGGTTCGGCAGCCTGGCCTTGTCGAGCCTGGTGAGCGCACCGGCTGCAGCGAGGCGCTGCACCGTCGGACCGGAAGGCACGACGATGTCGTAGCCGGACTTGCCGGTCATCAGCTTCGTCTCGACGATCTCGTTATTGTCGTAGGTGTCGTAGACGACCTTGATGCCGGTCTCCTTGGAGAAGGCTTCGAGCACCGCCGGGTCGATGTAGTCGGACCAGTTGTAGACGTTGAGCACCTTCTCCTGCGCCGACGCCGGGGTGAGCGCAACGGCGCCTGACAGCACGAGCGAGGCAAGGACGACGCGGCGAGACAGGGCGTTGAGCATTCCAGAACTCCGGGGTCGAAGTGCGGCGCAAGCAAGCTCGCGCGCAACCGGCACGAAGCTAGAAGTCTTGCCCGAACAGGTCAAGCGGCTTTGCGTGCGACCGTCTCAAGCCGCGCCAGCGCCCCGTCCAGGACGGCATCGGTCTTGGCGAAGCAGAACCGCACCACGCTCCTGATCGCATCCTCGGCATAGAAGGCGGAGACCGGAATCGCGGCCACGCCGTGCTCGCGGACGAGGCGCTCGCAGAAGGCGACATCGTCGCGTCTCGCCGAGAGGCGCAAGGTCGACGTTGAGGAAGTAAGTGCCGGCGCTAGGCAGCACGCTGAAGCCGCGCTCGGTCAGGCCGGCGGCGAAACGGTCCCGGCTGCGCTGCAGATCCCGCCGCATGCCGATGAAGTAGGAATCGTCCTTGCCGAGGCCGTAGGCCACGGCCGTCTGCAGGTTCGGCGGGGTGGTGAAGGTGAGGAACTGGTGCGCCTTGGCCAGGACCCGCAGGATGTCGGGAGCAGCGCAGACGAAGCCGACCTTCCAGCCGGTCAGCGAAAAGATCTTGCCGGCGGACCCGATCTTGACCGTGCGTTCGCGCATTCCGGGCATCGAGATCAGCGGCATATGGCTGAGCGCGTCGAAAACCACGTGCTCCCATACCTCGTCGCAAAGCGCGATGACATCGTGCTTCACGCAGAACCGGGCGAGGAGTTCGAGATCCTCCCGGCCATAGACCGTGCCCGCCGGGTTTAGCGGATTGTTGAAGAGGACGACGCGCGTCTTTGCCGTGAAAGCCTGCGCCAGCATGTCCTCGTCGAAGCGCCAGTGCGGCGGCTCGAGCCGGACGAAGCGCGGCACGCCCCCTGCCCGGAGCACCAGGGGCAAATAGGCGTCATAGAGCGGCTGGAACAGGACGACCTCGTCCCCTGGCTCGATCAGCGCCATCAGCGCGCCTGCCAGCGCCTCGGTGGCGCCCGAGGTGATCATCACCTCGCGTTCCCAATCGAGTTCGAGTTCCTGGTGATGCCGGTAATGCGTGGCCACGGCCGTGCGCAGCTCCGGCAGACCCATCATCGGCGGGTACTGATTCCAGCCCGATATGACCGCTTCCGCCGCCTTGCGGCGAACGTCCTCGGGGCCGGGATCGTCCGGAAATCCCTGCCCGAGATTGATGGAAGCGGTCTCCCGCGCGAGGCGGGACATCACCTCGAAAACGGTCGTCGGAAGCTCGGAGAAGATCGGATTCATCGGTGGACCCCACTCGCCCGTCGGCGGCCATGTCGTAACATGGCCGTCAAGCCGGACGAAAGGTCCCAGAGCCGAGGAAGCGCTTACCGCGGCGCGCGCTTGGCGAGGATCCGCTGCAAGGTGCGCCGGTGCATTGCGAGACGGCGGGCTGTCTCGGATACATTGCGGCTGCACAATTCGTAGACGCGCTGGATGTGTTCCCAACGGACGCGATCCGCCGACATCGGGTTTTGAGGCAGGACCGGCCTTGCCTCGGCGATCGAATTCAGCGCGGCGTCGATTTCGTCGGCATCGGCGGGCTTGGCGAGGTAATCGAACGCTCCAAGCTTCACAGCCGTCACCGCCGTGGCGATGTTGCCGTAGCCGGTGAGGACGATTCCGCGCGCATCGGGCCGGACGCCGCTCAGGCTGGCGAGGAGATCGAGCCCATTGCCATCGCCCAGGCGCATGTCGATCACGGCAAAGCGAGGCGGGTCACGCTGGATCGCGTCCATTCCCTCGCCGACGGATTCCGCCGTGGTGACCTGGTAGCCGCGCGCTTCCATGGCGCGGGCAAGCCTCGAAAGAAACGGCTTATCGTCATCGACGATGAGCAATGACCGTTCGGCGGCAATACCGTTCAGCCGTGAATTTTCGGTCGTTACGATGTCCAACATGGCAACCTCCGAAGCCTCCTACGCACAGGACGCAACTTCGGTTCACGACGGAATCTGCCTTGCGCTCGCTTTTTCGCCGATCAGAGCGGGAATGCGGGCTCAATCGGCATTCTGGGAGCCAAGACACCGCGCTCGAAAGCGAGACGCGGCCACGCAATCCTGACGACCGCTCCGCCTTCGGGCGCATTCTCCATGCGCAGGGAGGCGCCTGAGCGTTCGAGGAGCGTCTTGGCGATGAACAAACCCAGCCCCATGCCGCCGCCCGCGCCGTCCGGAGTTCGTGTGCCGCCACGCGTGGTGACATAGGGCTCGCCGAGCCTGGCGAGCACATCGGGAGAAAAGCCGGGGCCGTCGTCGCGAATGACGACCTCGACACTGCCGGCGTCCCATCGCGCATCGATGTGAACGGACTTGCGGGCGAAATCGACTGCATTCTCAACGAGATTGCCCAGCCCGTAGAGAATTCCGGGATTTCGGCGGCACACAGGTTCAAGTCCGGTTCCGTCGAGATTGACCTCGATAGCGACGTCGAACGGCCGTTGCGGCCCAGCCACCTCCTCGATCAGGAGGCCCAATCGCATCGTATCGAGCGGACCCGCCGTTCCATCGCCCAGCGATGTGAGCTTGCGAAGAATGCCGCGGCACCGGTCGACTTCCTGACCGAGCAATGCAATGTCTTCACCGACCAGACCGTCGCTTGGGCCAATCCGCTGGAGCTCCTTGGCCACGAGCGCGATGGTCGCCAGCGGTGTGCCAAGCTCGTGCGCGGCCGCGGCGGCAAGCCCGTCCAACTGAGAGAGATGTTGCTCGCGCGCGAGTACAAGTTCGGTGGCAGCCAGGGCCTGGGCAAGTTGGCGCGCCTCCTCCGTCACTCGCCAAGCATAGACGCCCAGAAAGGCGAGACCAAGCAGGATCGCGAACCAAATTCCGGCTCGGTAGATGAGGGGGAGGCTGAATTCTTCCCCAGGCGTCCAGGGAAGCGGCCAATGCCGGAAAGCCAAAATCGATGCCGCGAAAATGGTCAGCGCACCCAGCATGAAGGTGCGGGCCGGCGGCAGCGCGGCAGCCGAAATCATGACAGGCGCAAGAAAGAGCATCGCGAACGGGTTTTCGAGGCCTCCGGTCAGGTAGAGGAGTACCGCGAGTTGGGCGATATCGAATGCGAGAAGCGCGGTGGCTGCGCTTTCGCTCGCCCTGTGAACGACCGGATACTTCGCGCGAAGCCAAAGGTTCAGGCCGCCGGATGCCCCGATGACCGATATGCACTCTACAAGCGGAAGCTCGAATCCAAGACCGAAGTAGACAAACAGGACGGCAGCAGTCTGGCCACCAAGCGCCAGCCAGCGGAGACGAACGAGCGTCTCCAACCTCAATTGAGTGGCGCTTCGCCCAAAGTCGATATTTTCGGAGTGCGGCATGCCGATGACATACGCCTGGAAGGGCCGATCCGCCAGTTGCGGCTCATGGCGCACGCTGCCGCAGGGAACAATCGCCTGAATGCCTCGTTGTGCACCGCAGTACCAAATGTGCGTCACAAATATGCAACATGAGCCCAAAGAGAATGCTTTATGCGCTTTTCTGCGGATTGTATCGGCATAGTGTCGGCGTATGGTCACGTTCCCGTTTCGCAACGCATCATTCATGATTGCGGCGCAGGATAGGACCAAGGGAGTTACAAGCATGCAGCTGCCCTATTACATGTGGTACGAGGCGGCCCATACGCTTCTCGGTCCAGCCCGGGCTTTCGCGGATTCGACGCGCGTCTTCTACGACAATCCCATCAACCCCATGTCGAAGACGTCCTTCGGACGGTCCGTCACGGCGGCTTGCGAGCTTTTCGAGCGCACCACGCGACGCTACGGCAAGCCTGTCTTTGGCCTCACCACGACCTTGGCCGGCGGCGAGCGTGTCGACGTCCTCGAGCGGGTTGTCTGGCAGAAACCCTTCTGCAACCTCATTCATTTCGATCGAGCTCTGGGCGAGATGCGCAAGCGCCAGCCCAAGCTCCTGATCGTTGCGCCGATGTCGGGGCACTACTCCACACTGCTGCGCGGCACGGTGGAAGCCTTCCTGCCGACGCATGAGGTGTTCATCACCGACTGGGTCGATGCGCGGCTGGTGCCCATCGGCGAGGGCAAGTTCGACCTCGACGACTACATCGACTACGTGATCTCGATGCTGCATCTGCTCGGCCCGGACGTGCACGTCATGGCCGTTTGCCAGCCGTCCGTCCCGGTGATCGCCGCGATCGCGCGCATGGAAGCCGAGGACGATCCCGCGCGCACCCCGCTCGATGACGCTGATGGGTGGTCCCATCGATACGCGCGTCAGCCCGACGCAGGTGAACCTTCTCGCCCAGAAGCGTGGGATCGAGTGGTTCCGGCAGCATTGCATCGTGAACGTTCCGTTTCCGAACCCGGGCTTCCTTCGATCGGTGTATCCGGGCTTCCTGCAGCTCGCCGGTTTCATGGCCATGAACATCGACCGGCATCTCGAGGCTCACGGGGAGATGTTCCGGCACCTGGTGCAGAACGACGGCGATTCCGCTGAAAAGCACCGCGACTTCTATGACGAGTACCTTGCCGTCATGGACCTCACGGCGGAGTTCTATCTGCAGACGGTCGACGAGGTCTTCGTGAAGCACAGCCTGCCGAAGGGCGAGTTGACGCATCACGGCAAGCCGGTCGACCTCACCAAGATCAAGCGCGTCGCGCTGATGACGGTCGAGGGTGAGAAGGACGACATTTCAGGTGTCGGCCAGACCGAGGCGGCCCATACGCTGTGCCCGAATATTCCGGACCACATGCGAGTTCATTGGTGCCAGCCCAAGGTGGGGCATTACGGCGTTTTCAATGGATCCCGGTTCCGCGCCGACATCGCCCCGCGCATCGCCGACTTCATCGCCAACAGCGAATTCGACCAACGGCGCAAGCCTGTGGCGAACAGCAACACCGCGAACGTGACCCGACTCGATAGCCGGAAGGCCCTCGGCAAGTCAGCGAACTAAGCAGAACGTAAGTTTGACCTGAACCGCCCGGAGCGTGACGTCGCTCCGGGCGGTTTTCGTTGAGACGCCTCGCGAGAAGCTATGCCGCCGGCATCGCAGTCTCGATCAGCCGCGCCCAATAGCTGACGCCGACTGGGATCGCCCGGTCATCGAAATCATAAGCGGGATGATGCACGCCTGCCGTGTCGCCGTTGCCGATGAAGATGAACGCGCCGGGGCGCTCCAGCAGCATGAAGGAAAAATCCTCGGCGCCCATGACCGGCGGGAATTCCTGACTGACCTTGTCCGCCCCCGAGACCTGTCCTGCAACCTTGGCTGCGAAGACCGTCTGCTCGGCATGGTTCGAAGTGCAGGGGTAACCTCGATCATATTCGACGGTGGCCGTGGCGCCGTGCATGGCGGCGACGCCCGTCGCGACGTCCTTGAGGCGCTGTTCGACCAGATCCTGCACCGCGAGCTTGAAGGTGCGGACCGTTCCCTTGAGGGTCGCTGTCTGCGGAAGCACGTTGAACGCGTCGCCGGCATGGAACCAGGTGACGGACACCACCGCCGACTCCAGCGGATCCACATTGCGGGCCACGATCGACTGAAGGGCGGAGACGATCTGGCTGCCGATGACCACGGCATCGATCGAATTGTGCGGGTAGGCGGCGTGACCGCCCTTTGCTTCGACGGTGATCGTGAAGCGGTCGGCAGCAGCAAGCATGGGCCCCGGACGCAACGCGAACTCTCCCAGGGGAAGCCCCGGCGCATTGTGCATGCCATAGACCTCCTGGACGCCGAACCGATCCATGAGACCGTCATCGACCATGGCCTTGCCACCCCCGCCGCCTTCTTCGGCAGGCTGAAAGATCACCACCGCGGTGCCCGCGAAATTGCGGGTCTCGGCGAGATAGCGCGCTGCTCCCAGCAGCATGGCGGTATGACCGTCATGGCCGCAGGCGTGCATCTTGCCCGGGGTCCGCGAGGCGTACGGCTTGCCCGTGGCTTCCATCGATCGGCAGCGCGTCCATGTCCGCGCGCATGCCGATGACCCGATCGCCAGGAAGCCGGCCCTTGATGACGCCGACCACGCCGGTCCGGCCGATGCCGGTGACGACCTCGTCACAACCGAATTCCCGCAGCTTCTGCTCGACGATCCCCGCAGTGCGATGGACGTCATAGTCGAGCTCGGGGTGCTCGTGCAGATCGCGGCGCCATTCGGTGATTTCGTCGGCAAGCGCCGCGACACGATTGATGATGGGCATGAAGACCTCGATGCTGGAACGGGGACGAGCGACCCGAATAAACTAGGCTGCCACGGAACTGCTCGAACAGAGCATCCATGTCGTCGATGGCGATGTTCGAGCCGCAGATGACAAGGCCGATGCGGGCGTCGGACGGCAGATCCCTTGCCATCCGGGCGGCGGCCGAAACAGTGCAGGACGCGGCCGGCTCGCAAAGAATCTTTTCTTCCTGCAGCAGATATCGCAGTTCTGTCACGGCATCGCCGTCGGGCACGAGTTCGATGCCGGCGAGAAACTCACGCGCGGCGGCCAAGGTCCGCTCCGTCGCGAACGGCGCGCTGAGCGTGCGTGCGATGGAGGTCGGCTGAATGGTCACGGGCCTGCCGGCCGCGAGCGCCTTTGTCATCGTCTCCGCGCCGACGGTCTCGACGCCGATGATTTGCGTCCGCGGGTTGCGACCTTTCACGGCGGCGCCGATGCCGCCGACAAATCCGCCGCCCCCGATCGAGACGAAGATATGCGTCAGCCCAGGCACGTCGTCGATGAACTCGAGGCCGACGGTACCATTCCCCGCAATAATGGCGGGGTCATCGTAGCCGTGAAGATTGATGCGCCCCGCCGCAGAATAGGCTTCGGCCCTGGCGAACGCTTCAGCGGCCGAGTCGCACAACTCGATCTCCGCGCCGAAGCTCCTGGTCAGGTCGATATTATAGCGTGCCGCCGATTTCGGCATGAGCACCTTCGCATCGATGCCGAATTCGGCCGCCCCGCGCGCGACGGCGATGGCGTGGTTCCCACCCGATACGGTGACGACGCCACGCGACCTCTCCTCAGGCGAGAGTTGCAGCAGCTTGTTGGCGACGCCGCGAACCTTGAACGAGCCCGTCTCCTGCAGGCATTCGAGCTTCAGGAAGACCTCGCGGCCGAGGCGGGCGCTCAACGCCGGGCTGCGCCATGACGGTGTGCGGCGGACACGGCCTGCAATTCTCGCCTGAGCGGCCTCGACGTGGGCCAGGGTGACATCGAATGCAGCGGTCATGGGATAATTGTTCCGGAACGAAGGCCAGCGCACCGGGTGTTACAGGCACGAGAACCGACAAGATCGATGGGCGGCGAAGCCCGATATTGGACGAGGGCGATCGCGTGGGGCCAATCTCCGGACCTGCGCGCGGGATGTCAATCGGGGCCATTGACCAGTCCGTGCAATGCTGGCTTGACGAGCGCGCCATCGAGGCCATGCTATCCGGGATGGAGTACGGTTCATGAATTTTTCCTCCCGGGAGATGCTCGCGCGTCTCGTTGCGTTCCCGACGGTGTCCAGCTCATCCAACCTCGACTGCATCGGCTTCATCCGCGACTACCTCGGCGAATCACGGCATCGAAAGCCGCACTGGTGCCGAGCCCAGACGGGACCAAGGCCAACCTCTACGCCACAGTGGGCCCTTCGGTGGAAGGCGGGGTCGTCCTCTCCGGCCATACCGACGTCGTGCCGGTGGAGGGCCAGGCATGGACGAGCGATCCGTTCATCCTGACGGAACGGAATGGCCGGCTCTACGGACGCGGCACCTGCGACATGAAGGGTTTCGACGCGCTTGCGCTCGCCGCCGTGCCGCGGATGCTGAAGGCTGGACTGCGACGGCCTATCCATCTCGCCCTGTCCTATGACGAGGAAGTCGGGCTGCCAGGGCGCGCCGTTCCTGGTGGAGGAGATGGCTGCGGCATCATCCCGACTCCATCCGCCGTGATCGTGGGCGAGCCTTCCAGGATGCAGCGTGGTCACCGGCCACAAGGGCTCGGTGTCCTGGTTCACGACGGTACGCGGCCATTCCGTGCATTCGAGCCGCATCGACATGGGCGTCAGCGCAACGATGATCGCGGCTCGGCTGGTGACCTGGCTCGACGACGCAATGGCGGAAAATCGGCGGCGCGCCGACCCCAAGAGCATCTTCGAGCCGCCCTACACGACCCTGCATGTCGGAATGATCAATGGCGGCACGGCCACGAATATCGTCGCCGCCGAGTGCCGCTTCGTCACCGAGGTCAGGGCCATTCCCACCGAAGATGCCGCGGACTACATGCGCGCGGTTCGAGGCCTATGTCCGCGAGACGATCGAGCCGGCCATGAGAGCGATTGCGCCGGAAACGGGCGTCGACATCGTCTTCCGCGCCGCGGTGCGAGGGCTTGCCCCGGAACCGGACGGGCAGGCCGAGCGCCTCGTTCGCCGCCTGACGGGCGACAACGGGACCCGGGTGGTATCCTATGGCACGGAGGCCGGAATCTTCCAGAACGCCGGCTGGTCCTCCGTCGTATGCGGGCCCGGCGATATCGCACAGGCCCATCAGGCCGACGAATACATCGAGATCGCGGAACTTGCGGCAGGAGAGCGTTCATGGACCGCCTGGTCGCGGATTTGGCGCATTGAGCACCATCTGCAGCGTTTTGCCGCTGGACCAGCCCTCGAATTCACGTCTAGTTTGCATGGTGAAGGCGGAACGGCGCCTTCCAAAGCTATTCCGGAATACCGGCCCCGAACAGTCATGCGACGCGTGACGCGGAGGCCACCGGCTCGGAGGGTTGAACAGACATGCTTCGCAAGACACTGATGATGGCCGCCACGGCCTTGGCGCTGACGGCAATGCCCGCCCTTGCCAAGACCCTGCGCTACGCCAACCAGGGCGATCTCAAATCGCTCGATCCCTACACGCTGAACGAGACGCACCACGCACGCGCATCTCGGCACATGTCTACGAAGGCCTGACCAGCGCGGGACAAGGATCTGGAGATCATCCCCGGCCTGGCGGAACGCTGGGAAATCGTCGGAGCCGACCCGCTGGCGCTTCTACCTGCGCAAGGGCGTGAAGTTCCAGAACGGCGAGGACTTCACCGCCGACGACGTGGTCTTCTCGGCCGACCGCGTCCGCGCCACCGGCTCGAACCTGCAGACCCGCATTCCCACGGACGCGAAGTTCGTGAAGGTCGACGACTACACGGTCGACGTCATCCTGACCTCGCCCAATCCCATCCTGCATTACGCAGTGGGATACCTGGTACATCATGTCCAAGAAGTGGGCCGAGGCGAACAACGCCGTCGCGCCCACGCCCGCCGCGGCGACGACGCCCAGCTATGCCGCGCTCAACGCCAACGGCACCGGCCCCTTCAAGATCGAGAGCCACCAGCCCGGCGTGAAGACCGTGTTCAAGCCCAATCCCGGCTGGTGGGGCAAGCCCGAGCACAATCTCACGGAGGTGATCTTCACGCCGATCGGTCGGACGCCACGCGCGTCGCGGCGCTGCTGTCGGGCGAGGTCGACTCGATCGAGCCGGTTCCGGTGCAGGACATCGCAGCGCGTCAATGCCAGCCCGAACGCGCAGGTGCTGACGGGCCCCGAGCTGCGCACGATCTTCCTCGGCTTCGACCAGCGTCCGCGACGAGCTGCTGTACTCGAACGTCAAGGGCAAGAACCCCTTCAAGGACGTCCGCGTGCGCGAGGCCTTCTACAAGGCGATCGACATCGAACCGATCAAGACCCGCGTCATGCGCGGCCTGTCGACGCCCTCCGCGCTGATGATCTCGCCGCAGCTCTTCGCGCTGCTCGAAGGATTTCATGCGTCCGAAACTCGATCCCGATGGCGCCAAGAAGCTGCTGGCCGAGGCCGGCTATCCGAACGGCTTCGAAGTCGGCATGGACTGCCCGAACGACCGCTACGTCAACGACGAGGCGATCTGCCAGGCGGTGGTCGGCATGCTGGCCCGCATCGGCGTCAAGGTGAACCTGCAACGCCCAGCCCAAGGCGCAGTACTTCGCCAAGGTGCTGAAGCCCGGCGGCTACAAGACCTCGTTCTACCTGCTCGGCTGGACGCCCGGCTCGTTCGACAGCCACAACGTCCTGTTCGACATCATGGGCTGCCGCGACGACCCGGAACGAACCGCGGCGAAGCCAACCTCGGCGGCTACTGCAACAAGAAGGTCGACGAGCTGACCGACAAGGTCCTGGTCGAGAACGACGCCGACCAAGCGCGACGACCTGATCAAGGAGGCCTTCGAGATCGCGCGACAAGGATGTCGGCTACATCCCGCTGCACCAGCAGGCGCTGGCCTGGGGCGTGTCGAAGAAGGTCAAGGTCGCACAGCGCGCCGACAACTCAGGTCCTGCTCTACTGGGCGACCAAGACAGGACTGAGGCAGCATCGGCGCCGGTCCCGGCGGCTACGAGCTCCGGGACCGCTCGTTTCCGGTCGACTGCGACGTCCGCCACTGCAGCGGCAGTGAAAGGATCTCATGCTCGCTTTCATCGCTTCGCCGCGCTCATCCAGTCCATCGTGCGTGCATGCTCGCGGTCGGGCTCATCGCGTTCTCGATGTTCCGCTTCGTCGGCGACCCCGTCAACCAGATCGTCTCGCATCGACACGCCGCTGCCGAGCAGCGCGAGCAGATGCGCGCAGTCGCTCGGCCTCGACGATCCCGTGCCGGTGCAGTTCGGCCGCTATCTCGTCAGCGCCGCGCAGTTCGATTTCGGCATCTCCTACCAGTTCCGCCAGCCGGTCACGACGCTGATCGCGGAGCGCATGCCGGCGACGCTGGAACTCGCGGCCGTCGCGCCGCTGTTCTCGCGCTGGTCGTTCGGCATCCCGATGGGCGTCTATACGGCGCTGAGGCGCGACACCGCGCTTGCCGTCGCTGTTCATGGCGGTGTCGCTGATCGGCATCTCGCTGCCGACCTTCCTGATCGGCATCCTGCTGATCTACGTGTTCTCGGTGCATGCTGGGCTGGCTGCCGTCGTTCGGGCGCGGCGACGTCGTGCAGCTCGGCGGTGGACGACGGGGCTGCTGACGCGTCAGCGGGCTCAAGGCGCTGATCCTGCCCTCGGTCACGCTCGGCCTGTTCCAGATGACGCTGATCATGCGGCTGGTGCGCGCCGAGATGCTCGAGGTGCTGCGCACCGACTACATCAGTTCGCCCGCGCCCGCGGCCTGCCGACGCGCGCCGTCCATTTCGGCCACGCGCTGAAGAACACGCTGGTGCCCGTGATCACCATCGCCGGCCTGCAGCTCGGCTCGATCATCGCCTTCGCGATCATCACCGAATACGTGTTCCAGTGGCCGGGCATGGGAGCTGCTGTTCCTCGGCGCCGTGCAGAACGTCGATATCCCGATCATGGCCGCCTACCTGCATGCTGGTGGCGTTCATCTTCGTGACGATCAACCTGGTCGTCGATATCCTCTACGCCGTCGTCGATCCGCGCCTGCGCGCCCATCAGCGGGACGGCATGAGGCTGACCAGATGACCGCCACGACGCAGACTGACGCAGCCACGCCCGAGCCTGACAAGCGGCCTTCGGCCTGGGCGAAGCTCGCTCGACAGCGACATCCTGGCGAGCTTCCTCGGCTCGAAGGTGACCATGCTGTCCGGCCTTGTCACGGTCGTGCTGCTCGTCGGCGGCGCTGCTGGCGCCGTGGATCGCGCCGACCAACCCGTTCGATCCGGCCAGCTGTCAACCTGATGAACTCGCTGATCCCGCCGCGCTGGATCGAGGGCGGCGATCCGCGCTTCCTGCTCGGCACCGACAACCAGGGCCGCGACCTCTTCTCCGCCATCCTCTACGGCATGCGGGTCTCGCTCATCGTCGGCATCTGCGGCGTCGCGCATCGCCGCCACGCTCGGCATCGCGCTCGGGCTGCTCGCCGGCTATGTCGGCGGCGCGGTCGACGCCTTCATCATGCGCGTCGCCGACGTGCAGCTCACCTTCCCGGCCATCCTGATCGCGCTGCTGGTCGACGGCGTCGTCCAGTGCGCTGTTCCCGGGCATCAGCCGCGCGAGAACACGGCCTTCGGCGTGCTGGTGCTCTCGATCGGCCTGTCGCTTCTGGGTGCAGTATGCGCGCACGGTGCGCGGCTCGACGCTGGTCGAGAAGAACAAGGACTACGTGCAGGCCGCGCGGCTGATCGGCCTTCCGGCCCCGCTGATCATGCTGCGGCACGTGCTGCCGAACGTGATGGGCCCGGTGCTCGTGATCGCCACCATCAACCTCGCGCTCGCCATCATCACCGAGGCGACGCTGTCGTTCCTCGGCGTCGGCCTGCCGCCGACGCAGCCCTCGCTCGGCACGCTGATCCGCATCGGCAACGATTTCCTGTTCTCCGGCGAATGGTGGATCGTCGCCTTCCCGGGCGTCGACGCTGGCCGTCTTCGTCCTCGCCGTCAACCTGCTCGGCGACTGGCTGCGCGACGCGCTGAACCCGAAGCTGCGATGACCGACACCCGTCCTCTCCGTCCGCAACCTCGAGGTCGAATTCGTCACCCGCCGCGGCGCGCTGCGGCGCTCGACGGCGTCTCCTTCGACATCGCCCGGGGCGAGGTGCTCGGCGTCGTCGGCGAATCCGGCGCCGGCAAATCCGTCACCGGCGCGGCCGTGATCGGGCTGATCGAGCCGCCCGGCCGCATCGCCGGCGGCGAGATCCGGCTGTCGGGCCAGCGCATCGACAATCTGCCGCCCGACGCCATGCGCGACATCCGCGGCAAGCGGATCGGCATGGTGTTCCAGGATCCGCTGACCAGCCTCAACCCGCTCTACCGCGTCGGCGACCAGATCGTCGAGACGATCCTGGCCCACCTGCCCGTCTCGCGAGGCCGAGGCGCGCCGGCGCGCCATCGACCTGCTGGCCGAGGTCGGCATCCCCGCCGCCGGAGCGGCGCATCGACGGCTATCCGCACGAATTCTCCGGCGGCATGCGCCAGCGCGTCGTGCTCGCGCTGGCGCTCTGCGCCGAGCCGGAACTCGTCATCGCCGACGAGCCGACCACGGCGCTCGACGTCTCCGTCCAGGCGCAGATCATCGCGCTGATCAAGCGGCTCTGCGCGCGAGCGCGGCACGGCGGTGATGCTGATCACCCACGACATGGGCGTGATCGCCGAGACGGCCGACCGCGTGGCCGTGATGTATGCCGGGCGCATCGCCGAGATCGGCCCGGTGCGCGACGTCGTGCAGACACCCGCTGCACCCCTATGCCGCGGGCCTGATGGGCGCGATCCCGACGCTTGGAGGGCGCGGCCGACCGGCTGGTGCAGATCCCCGGCTCGATGCCGCGGCTGGCGGCGATGCCGCGCGGGCTGCGCCTTCCACCCGCGCTGCAGCTTCGCGTTCGCCCGCTGCCATCGTCGAGCGGCCGGAGCCGGTTGCCCGCGGGGAACACCAGGTCGCCTGCTTCCTCGACGAGGAAGGGCTGGAGTACAAAGTCCTTGGCGAAGCCGGCGCATCAATCCTGGACTCGGGAGCAGCCGGCTCAGCCCACGAAGCCGGCCGAAGCTGCGCCGGCGACCGGCAGTCCGCAGCATGACCGAGGCTCCGCTCGTCGAGGTCAGCGGACCTGCGCCGCGTCTTCGACGTCTCGCGACCCTGGCTCGACCGCGTGCTGGCGCGCGAGAGCCGGCAATTGCTGAAGGCCGTCGACGGCGTCTCCTTCGACATCGGCAAGCGGCGAGACCTTCGCGCTCGTGGGCGAATCCGGCTCCGGCAAGATCGACCGTGGCGCGGATGGTCGTGGGTCTGCTGCCGCCGACTGCCGGCGAAGTGCTCATCGACGGCGTCTCGATGACGGACCAACGCGGCCGCGGCTGAGCGGCACCGGCTGCGCCGGCGCATCCAGATGATCTTCCAGGATCCGTTCGCGAGCCTCAATCCGCGCTGGCGCGTCGGCGACATCGTCGCCGAGCCGATCCGCGCCTTCGAGCTGATCGCGAGGGACGCGCGCGAGGTCGACGCGCGCGTCGGCGAGACTGCTGCGGCTCGTCGGCCTGCGATCCCGGCCGACGCGCGGAAGTACCCGCACGAGTTCTCCGGCGGCCAGCGCCAGCGCATCGCCATCGCCCGCGCGCTCGCGTCGGAAGCCGACTTCATCGTCTGCGACGAGCCGACCTCGGCGCTGGACGTCTCCGTGCAGGCGCAGATCCTCAACCTGATGCGCGACCTGCAGGACCGGCTCGGCCTGACCTATCTGCTTCATCAGCCACAACCTCGCCGTGGTCCGGCACATGGCGACCACGCATCGGCGTGATGTATCTGCGGCCGGCTCGTCGAGGTTGCGCCGCGAGCGCGCGCTGTTCGCCACCCCGCGCATCCCTACACGCGCATGCTGCTCGACGCCGTGCCCGATCTCGGCATGTCCGGCCGGCCGCGCACGCCCGTGCAGGGCGAGATCCCCAACCCCATCTCCCCGCCGCCCGGCTGCACCTTCAACCCGCGCTGCGGCCTTGCCAACGACCGCTGCCGGCGCGAGGCGCCCGCACTCCTCGACGGGGTAGCCTGCCACGCCGTCGAGGAAGGGCGTGCCGCTGCCGCGCCGCCAGCTTCCGCCGCCGCAAGCTGAATCAGGGCGCTGGAATGCGCCGTGCCCGGCTGGGCACGATCTGGGATCTCGGCCGCGTGGTCCGGTACTGGCCGCGATCAACGGCAATCACCATGATGGCCGTGAGCGCCAGTCCGATGAGCCACCAGGCCTGGGCGGATGCCTGGCCCAGGACCGCAAGCGTGAACGCGACGATCAGGGTCATGAGCGCGCCCGGGGCGGCGCCGGCATGCAGCTTGGCCGTTCCCCTGATCGCCAGCGCCAGGACCAGCGCGAGCGCGAACGCACCGAGAAAGCCAAGATCGTACCAGACTTCGAACAGCATGCCGCTCGGCGTCTGAGGCGGAACGACACCGGCAAGCTTCGCCCGCATCGCCGTATCGAGCCCGTGTCCTGTAATCAGCCGGCCAGGATCGTCCGTGACGATCTTTGCCCAGGTCCTGATGGCCTCCACCCTCGGATGGCTGGCCCCAAGCAGGAGCTTGGCGCCCGGCCGCATGAGAAAGGGAAGGACCGGAGCCGCGAGGACCAGCCCCGGCATGGCCAGCATTGCGACCAGCCGGCCAGCTCCAGGATTTATGGTCGCGATCGCAAAAACGGCGGCTCCCAAGACCAGGGCGAGCAGGGCAGCACGTGCGTCACCCAGCAGCAGGCAGGCCGTGACGACCGCAATCAGGATGAACCCGGAAACGAGCCGGTCCTTCGAGAGCGAGCCAGGTGACCGCGGCAGGCGTCATCAGCACGAGCAGCAGCAACGCACGGTCGAGCAAGGAGCGGTCGATCCCCTGGCTCACGCCGGCGAGCATAGGCCGGATCGTCAGGGAAAGCGCGAGGATCGCGGCGAGGCCCACGCCCAGGGGCAGGAGATAGAGGTTCGAGGCGCGCATCCGCTCGGGCAGGGCGGACACGGCGACAAGTCCCATGAAGCCGAACCCGGCCATGTTGAGCAGACGTTCCAAAGCGTCGCTGGGGAACGGCGTCCACAGCAGTGAAAGACCGCTCCAGAACACGATGAAACCAGCAGTCAAACCGGCTGGCTTGACGAGCGCTTCCCGGGTTCGGCCGAAAGGCTGCTGCCCCTCGGACTCGATGACGCTCGCGAGCACGAGCATCGCGATTCCAAGAGGCACGACGATGACGAGCGCCCTGCGGGAGCCTACTGCAAGGAGAGGCGCGGCCATGGCGAGTACGGCAAAGCCCAGACGCCGCAGCATCCCCGCCGCGTCCGTTGCCATATTCTTGCCTGACCGACCCATCCGCGACATTCGATTCCGGACCCTTTGCGAGCGCCCCGATTACAATCACAATCTGGCAGTGTATCCGGGCCCTCCGCAGGCTGCTGTAGGGTTCCCGCCACAGTACAACCCCGTTTTGTTCGCCGAATGGCAGCAAGCCCCACTGCTGCCATGAGCTTGGTCCGCTATGCCGGACTGCACTCAGCCGACCCCGTGCATCGTGCTGTTGATTCTCCGATCACTATCGGATTCACGAGTCCCGGGAATCGGTTGGAGTGGTCGCGCGATCACTCCGTCGACGGCGGACGTGGCCCCCAAGGTGAGGCTGGACCCCATGGCGAAGCCGGGCCGGAGACCGGTTGCGGCATGGCGCCGGCGGACGCCAGAGGCGCGGATTCCGGCGCGTGGCCGCCTGCATAGCGAATGAGGGCCGCGATGCGATCTTCGATGCTGGGATGGGTCGCGAAGAGATCTGCGAAGCCCGACCGTGGATTGTCGATGCACATTTCCATCAGGCCTGACGGCACGTCCGGCAGCTCGCCCTTGCCCGCGATCTTCGACAGCGCGCCGATCATCGCGTCGGGGTTCTTGGTGAGTTCGACCGCTCCGGCATCGGCGAGGTACTCGCGCGAGCGAGACAGGGCGAAGCGGATGAACAGCGACAGCGCCCAGGCCACGGCAATGAGCGCCGCAGCGATGAGCAGTCCGGCCATGGCACCGCCAGCCCGCTTCCCGTCCTTGCCGCCGCCGCTGTCACCCGAGCGGATCGGGACCTGAAAAGCGCATGCGCGTGATGATCCGAAAGAACAGCTCGCCGAAGAAGGACAGGATGCCCGCGATCACGACCGCGATGACCATGACGCGCACGTCGTCGTTGCGAATGTGGGTGAGTTCGTGCGCCAGCACGGCCTCGATCTCGGCATCGTCGAGCGCGTCGAGAAGGCCGCGCGTGACGGTGATGGAATATTGGCGGGGGTTGAGACCGGTCGCGTACGCGTTGAGAACGGGGCTATCCAGGATCTCCAGGCGCGGCATCGCAAGGCCGCGCGAGATGCACAGGTTTTCGAGCAGATTGTAGAGCCTGGGCTCTTCGCCGCGGGTGACGGGCTTCGATCCTGTCACAAGGTCGATGAGCCGCTGGTGGAACTGATAGGCTATGAGCACCCATGCCGCCGTGCCCAGCGTCACCCACGGCGTCGCGACCAGCAGATCGTACGCCGCGCGGGCGAGCAGCACATCGAGCGGCGCGCCACTGCCGAGGGATTCCGCGAAGAGCGCGCCGGCGAAAGTCAGCACGTAGACGAGCAGCACCAGCGCGGCGATCAGCATCGCCGAGCGGATGCGGTTTGCGCGGATATGGGTGTAGAGGCCGAAGGCGGGAAACATGGACCGGCCCTCGCGTGGCGGGCTGCGCCTAGAACTTCACGCTGGGCGCCTGGTCGAGCTGCTGGCGGCTGGTCTCCCCGACATCGAAGAATTCGCGCTGGGTGAAGCCCATGTTCTGCGCGAAGAAGACGGCAGGGAATGACTGGAGCGCCGCGTTGTACTCGCTCACGGCGTTGTTGAAGAAGCGGCGGGCGGCAGCCAGCTTGTTCTCGATATCCGAGAGGTCGCTCTGGAGCTGCTGGAAATTCGTGTTCGCCTTCAGGTCCGGATAGGCCTCCGACAAGGCGAAGAGCTTGCCGAGAGCGCCGGTCAGCGCCCCCTCCGCGGCGGCCTGCTGCGCCGGCCCGGCTGCACTGACGCGCGGCGTTGCGGGCCTGGACGACCGCTTCGAGCGTGCCGCGCTCATGGGTCGCATAGCCCTTCACGGTCTCCACCAGATTGGGAATGAGATCGTGCCGCTGCTTGAGCTGGACGTCGATGTCGGCGAAGGACTGGGACACGCGCTGCCGCAGGCCCACGAGCCCGTTGTAGACCATGACCAGCCAGAGGCCGAGGAGCGCAAGTACGGCGAGAAAAATCCAGAAACCCATAAGGAATGCCCCCTTATGCCGCGGATGGTACGCTTATAGCACGCTTGCTGCCTGCAAGGCGGCTATCCCTTGATGCGGATGATGGCTTCGATCTCGACGCTGATATTGCGGGGAAGCGAACCCATTCCCACGGCCGAGCGCGCATGGCGGCCGGAGTCTCCGAGAACCTCGACGAGCAGATCCGAACAGCCATTGATGACCTCGGGATGCTGCCCGAACTCGGGCGTGGCGTTGACCATGCCGAGCAGCTTCAGCACCTCGACCTTTGCGAGGTCGCCACCCGCGGCTTCCTTCATCAGCGCAAGGAGTTGCAGCCCCACAAGCCGGGCATCGTCATAGGCCTGCTTCACATCGACATCCTTGCCGACCTTGCCCGTTCGCATGGAGCCATCCGGCAGGCGCGGTCCCTGGCCCGCGAGGTAAACGGTGTTGCCGTCGCGGCGGATCGGCACGTAGTTGGCGAGCGGGCTCGGCGGGGGCGGCAGCGTCAGGCCGAGGGCGGCGAGTTTCTCGTCAGGCGTCATGTCCAGTCTCCGGCGCGTTCGCGGCTAAGGCGGCTGACAGATTGGTTCGGCGGGGCGGCCGGCGCAAGGACGTTTACGGAACCGGCATGCGCGCGGAACGCGTGTTGCGGGTGAAACCCCCTTCAGCTAACCAAGGGCGGGGGGAACCACGATGTCTCGACGCCTGATCCTGGCCGCGATGGCGGCAGCCACCATGCTGTTTGTGCAGACCGGGACGGCGCAGGCCGCGGAAGGGCTCGACGGCGCAGGCTTCAGCGTCGCATGGGCGCTACCGTTCGTGGGCATCCTGCTCTCGCATCGCGCTCTTGCCGCTGCTGGTCGCCGCATGCGTGGGAGCATCACCAGGGCAAGATCGCGGCGGCTGTGGGCGCTGCTCGTGCTCGTCCCGCTGCTGCTCGCGCACGGAGCGCCCACGCGGCGACGTCGCTGGCCCACACGTCGCTGCTCGAATACGTGCCGTTCATCCTGCTGCTGCTGGCGCTGTTCACGACGGCGGGCGGCATCCTGGTGGCGGGCAACATCCATGGCTCGCCAGCGCATGAACACGGCGATGCTCGCGCTGGGCGCGCTGCTGGCGAGCTTCATCGGCACGACCGGCGCGTCGATGGTGATGATCCGCCCGATGCTGCGCGCCAACGACAACCGCAAGCACAATGCGCATGTCTTCGTCTTCTTCATCTTCCTCGTTTCGAACCTCGGCGGCGTCGCTGACGCCGCTGGGCGACCCGCCGCTGTTCCTCGGCTTCCTGAGGGGCGTCGACTTCTTCTGGACGACGCACGCATCTGGCGGCCGAGACGGCCTTCGCCGCGGCGCATCGTGCTGGCGCTGTTCTTCGTGCTCGACACCGTCATCTACCGCCGCGAGGGCGTGCTGCCCGATCCCACGCCGGACAAGCGCGTGCGGGTTCGCGGGCTGGTCAACCTTGCGCTCGATCGGCGTCATCATCGCCGCGATCCTGATGAGCGCGACGTGGAAGCCCGGCGTCACGTTCACCGATCTGGCATGTCGAGGTCGAGCTGCAGAACCTGCTGCGCGACGCGATCTTCATCGCGTGTCGCGGTCGCCTCGATGGCGCTCACCAAGCCGGAATACCGCGAGGCCAACGGCTTCTCCTGGGGCCCGATCGTGGAGGTGGCGAAGCTCTTCGCCGGCATCTTCATCACGATGATCCCGGTGCTGGCCATGCTGCGCGCCGGCGCGGACGGCGCATTCGCGCCGCTGGTGGCGCTGGTGACCCATCCCGACGGTTCGGCGAACAACGTCGCCTATTTCTGGCTGACCGGCGCGCTGTCGTCCTTCCTCGACAACGCGCCGACCTACCTCGTCTTCTTCGAGCTGGCGGGCGGCGATGCCCAGGTCGCTGATGACCAAGGGCGCGCTGACGCTCGCCGCGATTTCCTGCGGCGCGGTGTTCATGGGCGCGAACACCTATATCGGCAACGCGCCCAACTTCATGGTCTACGCCATCGCCCGCAGCGGCGGCGTGAAGATGCCGAGCTTCTTCGGCTACATGCTTTGGTCCGGCGCGGTGCTGATCCCGGTGTTCATCCTGATGACGCTGGTGTTCTTCCGCTGAGGCCAGGCCATCCGTGGCGGTTCGCCGCACCGCTAGCCGGAACAACCGCCCTGCGGCGCCGTTGATGGCCACTCGCGGGGCGGCTCCGTTTTTGCTGTTTCCGGACCTTGCCGCAGCCGAAGCAGAACAGCGTCAGGCTGGCGGACCCGCGAGAATTTCACCTGTCCGGAAGCTTTAGAATTTCGGCTTGTTGCCCAACACAGCGCTACAGGATCGGCTCGCCGAAGCGAGCGACCGGCGCGCCCGGGATATCGACCGGAAATGAAATCAGCGTGCCCTCCTGCTTCGGGCCGAGGCGGTCGGTGGTGAGCGACGTGACATAGAGCGTCTTCAGGTCCGGGCCGCCGAAGCACGGCATGGTGGGGGCGGCGAGCGGGAGCATCACCTTCATCACGATCTCGCCTGTGGGCGAAATGCGGTTGAGGCATCCGGCGGAGACGCCCGCCGACCAGTAGAATCCCTCCGCGTCACAGGCCGCGCCATCGGGCCGGCCTTCGTTCTCCTCCATCGTCCTGACATGGCGTCGGTTGGAGATGTCGCCGGTGCGCAGGTCGTAGTCATAGGCGTTGATGAAACGCTGCCGGCTATCGGAGTGGAACATGGTCCGCCCATCCGGCGCGAAGGCGAGGCCGTTGGAGACGATGAGCTTGTCCTCCATCCGCGCGCAGCTTCCATCGACACCGATGCGGTAGAGCGCGGCGCATTGCTCCTTTTCGGGCCGGTCATCCATGCTGCCGACCCAGAAGCGGCCATCGGGCGCGACCTTCCCGTCGTTGAGACGATTGCCAGGCAGATCGGGCTCCGGCCGGACAAGGAGAGTAAGCGCCTCGGTCGCCAAATCGAGCATGTAAACGCCGTCCCGGAGGGCTACGACCGCCTTGCCGCCAGGAGCGAGGCCGAAACTGCCGATCGCGCTCGGCATCTTCCAGCTCCTCAGCGCATGGGAAGCAGCATCCAGCCGATAGAGCAATTGGCCCGGGGATATCGACGAAATAGACCGCCTTTTCGTCGCGGCGCCCAGCAAGGGCCTTCGCCGGTGCCGAGCGGGACGTCGATGAGGCGCGTGATCTCGGGCGTGATGATCTGCATCGGGCGGTTCCTGGAGGTGGGCCGGTCGCGGCGGTCTTGAAGCAGGGCGGTCTTGAAACAGGGCGGTCTTGGAATCTTGTGACGTTTGATATATCAAGCGGCGTATCGGTTCAGCAACCGCGCTGCGGAGCCCACCAGAAGAGACGGGTTAGAAAGCACTCGGCCAAGGTCTCGGCAAGGCCGCTCTTTGCAGACCTGTCCAGTGAGCCCGCCGAGGGCCGATGGAGTACGACGAGAACCAAGGCCGCGGAGCAGAACACGATGTCCGAGAGCGTTGCACGCACCCGCCTGGACCCGGTCGATCCAGCTCTTCTCAAGGGCTTGCGCGAGCACGTGCACGAGCCTTGCGGCGGGCGATCATCAGCGGCGAGATCCCCTCGGGCGCTTTGCTCAACGAACGCCAGATGGCCGAGGAGCTCGGCGTCAGCACGACGCCGCTCAAGGAGGCGCTGCGCCGGCTGGAGAGCGAGGGGCTCGATCGTCACCGAGCCGCGCCGCGGCACGCGCGTCACGTTCGATGCGGCCCAGGCGGAGGAGATGGCGCTCGCCCGCGCGGCGCTCGAGAGCATGATCGCGCGCATGGCGGCCGACCCGCATCGACGGATGCCGAGATCGCCAAGCTGCGCGGTTCGTCGCCGAGATGGCGTGTCGCGACCAAGACCGGCGACGCCGCGACGGCTGATCGTGCTGAACGAGGCGTTCCACGATGCGATCCATGCCGCGTCCGGCTGCCGCTACCTGCAGCGCATCCTCGTGGGGCAGCGAGTCTACGATCACGCGACCCGCAACTTCATCCTCGCCGACGCCGAAGAGCGCGGCCGCGCGCTCGTCGAGCACAACGCCATCTTCGAGGCCCTCGCCCGCCGCGACGCCGGATGCGGCTGAACGGGCCATGCGCGATCACGTCGTCCGCTCCGGCCGGCAGCATGTGAAAGCAGCGTTCGAACGCCGGCAGGGACAAGCCACAGGCCGGCAAATCATACACGGCGGCACCGCCACACCGCACCAGGAGCAAGCATCATGACCATCGACAAGGTCCGCGCCGCGCTGGGCGGCATCTCCGGCGTCCACGTCACGCCCTACGACGTCGACGGCGCCGTCGACAAGACGCAGCTCGCCCGCGTCATCGACCGCATCGCCATGGCCGGCATCCACAACATCGTCTCGGCCGGCAACACCGGCGAATATCTATGCGCTGACGCCCGACGAAGTCCGCGTCGTGCACGACGGCGCGATCGAGGCCAATGCCGGCCGCTCGCTGCTCACCGCGGGCGTCGGCCGCTCGCTGAAGGAAGCCATCGAGCTCGGACGGCGCGCCAAGGCGCAACGGCGCCGACGCGCTGATGGCGCACCAGCCGCTCGATCCCTTCGCCGCGCCGCAATCGCAGGCCGCCTATTTCAAGGCCATCGCCGACGGCGTCGACCTGCCGCTGGTCGCCTATGTGCGCTCGGACGCGATGAGCCTGACGGACATCCTCGGCGTCGCCAACCATCCCAACGTGGCGGGCGTGAAGTTCGCGACCACGAACCTGATGCTGCTCTCGGAGTGCATCCGCGCCAGCGGGCCGGCGACCGCGCCTTTGGGTGTGCGGCCTCGCCGAGGGCTGGGCCGCGCCGTTCTACGCCGTCGGCGCGCGCGGCTTCACGTCGGGGCTCGTCAATGTCGATCCCGCCCGCTCGCTCGCCATCCACGCCGCGCTCGAGGCGGGCTATTTCGACCGCGTGCGCGACCTCGTCGCCACCATCGCCCGCTTCGAGACGATGCGCACGCGCTTCGGCAACGGCGCCAACGTCACGGTCGTCAAGGAAGCCATGGAGCTGATCGGCTTCCCAGTCGGCCCCGTGCGCCTGCCGGGCCTGCCCGCGCTCGACGCCGGAGACCGCGCGACGCTGGCCGACGATCCTGCGGAGCTGGGGCCTGCTGCCGAGCCGCGCCGCGGCGGAGTAAGACTGCCCGCTGCCCCTCCAACGCCTCATCTCGACGAGCAGGCCGGGCCGGACTTTGCGGCTCGCCGGGATGCGGGGTTAAGGTGCGGACAAGAACCAGAACACGCCAGACATCGAACGGAAACGCCTCATGACCCGCAAGACACCCGAGACCCTTCGCAGCCACCGCTGGTTCGGCGCGACCGACCTGCGCGCCTTCGGGCATCGCTCGCGCGCGCTGCAGATGGGCTATCGCTACGAGGACTTCGTCGGCAAGCCGGTCATCGGGCATCATCAACACCTGGAGCGACATCAACCCCTGCCACACCCATCTGCGCACGCGCGCCGAGGAGGTGAAGCGCGGCGTGTGGCAGGCGGGCGGCTTCCCGATCGAGCTGCCGGCGATCTCGCTGTCCGAGAGCCTGGTGAAGCCGACGACCATGCTCTACCGCAACCTGCTGGCGATGGAGACGGAGGAGCTGCTGCGCTCCCACCCCATCGACGGCGCGGTGCTGCTGGGCGGCTGCGACAAGACCACGCCCGGCCTGCTGATGGGCGCCATCAGCATGAACCTCCCGGCCATCTTCATGCCGGCCGGCGCGATGCTGCGCGGCAACTGGGGCGGCAAGGTGCTGGGCTCGGGCTCCGACGTCTGGAAGTACTGGGCGGAGAAGGAAGCCGGCCGCATCACCGAGAAGGACTGGCGCGAGATGGAGGCGGGCATCGCCCGCTCCTTCGGCACCTGCATGACGATGGGCACCGCCTCCACCATGGCGGGCATCGTCGAGGCCATGGGCATGATGCTGCCCGGCGCGGGCTCGATCCCCGCCGCCGACAGCGGCCATTCCCGCATGGCGACCGACTGCGGCGTGCGCATCGTCGACATGGTCTGGGAGGACCTCACGCCCAAGCAGCATCCTCACCGCGCAACTCGTTCCACAACGCCATCGTGGCGCTGATGGCGATGGCCGGCTCGACCAACGGCATCATCCACATCCTGGCCATGGCGCGGCGCGCCGGCGTCAACCTGACGCTCGACGATTTCGAGACGCTGTCGAACGAGGTCGGCGTCATCGCCAATCTGCGCCCGTCGGGCGAGTACCTGATGGAGGATTTCCACTATGCCGGCGGCTTCAACGCGTTCTTCAAGACGCTGCTGCCGCACCTGAAGCGCGACGAGATGACCGTCACCGGCACGCACGATCGCGCGAGAACGTCGGCGACGCCAAGGTGTGGAACGAGGACGTCATCCGTCCGCTCGACAAGCCCATCGCGAAGGGCGGCGGCATCGCCGTGCTGCGCGGCAACCTTGCGCCCAACGGCTGCATCATCAAGCCGACCGCCGCCGAGCCGCGCCTGCTGAAGCACACCGGCCCGGCGCATCGTCTTCGACAGCTACGACGCCATGTCGAAGGCGGTGAACGACGAGACCTCGACGTGACGCCCGACCACGTGATGGTGCTGCGCAACGCCGGCCCGGTCGGCGGCCCGGGCATGCCGGAATGGGGCATGCTGCCCATCCCCAAGAAGCTGCTGAAGCAGGGCGTGCGCGACATGGTGCGCATCTCCGACGCGCGCATGAGCGGCACGAGCTACGGCGCCTGCATCCTCCACGTCGCGCCGGAAGCCTATGTCGGCGGTCCGCTGGCGGCCGTGCGCAACGGCGACCTGATCACCATCGACGTCGCGGCGCGCACCATCCGCCTTGAGATTTCCGACGCCGAGCTGGCGGCCCGCCTCGCCGCCTACGTCCCGCAGCAGCGGCCCGAGAAGCGCGGCTACGTCAAGCTCCACGCCGACCACGTCACGCAGGCCGACCAGGGCTGCGACTACGACTTCCTGGAAGGCACCGATCCCATCCCGGAGCCGGAGATTCACTGACGCGCGACAATTCCTTTTTGCTATTAGCCCCCATCTCTACGCCCTTATCCTGAGGAGCAGACCCGCTTGGGTCTGCGTCTCGAAGGACGAGGATGGCGCTGGCCGCGATGGTTCAGCCTGCTGGAACCCTCGTCGTTCGAGACGCCATGCGAAGCCGCATGGCTCCTCACGATGAGGGTGTAGTGGCTGGCGGACCAAGGTGGCTAATGACCTAATCTCGCCTCCCGCACTCCTCCCTCTCTCCGTCATCCACCTCTCTCTCAGTGATCCCGGGCTCCGACCCGGGATCTCCCTCACCGGATAGGGTGAAGATCCCGGCTCTCCGCTGTGCTGCGGCCGGGATGACTGGAGTGGGGAGGGCAAGGCGAAACTACGCCAAAGTGCCGCAATGCGGCACGTTCCCGGAAAGGTGCAGCGAAGCGGAACCTTGTCCAGGATCCAGGCGCGATATGCGCCGCGCAGCGGCTCGTTCGGGCCTTAAGACAGGATGGAAGCGCGCTTTGCGCGGCGCCCATGCGCTAGACCCCGGATACCCTTCCGCTTCGCTCCAGGGTTCCAGGGACGTGCGGCTAAGCCGCACTTTGGGTTCCGGGATGGGCTGGCACTTGGGTTCCGGGACGTGCGGCTAAACCGCACTTTGGGTTCCGGGGGCGTGCCGCGAGACGGCACTTTGGGGTTCCGGGGACGTGCCGCGGGGCGCAAAGTGGGACCCGGAACCGGATAGCGCTATTCCCGTCACACCACGCCCGATCCCGATCCCGCGAGCCCCAACCCTCAAAGCTTCCGCAGCGCGACCTTTTCGATGCGGTGGCTGGCGCCCTTGGTGAGGACCAGGCTGGCGCGGGGGCGGGTGGGGAGGACGTTTTCGCGGAGGTTCGGAAGGTTGATGCGGTTCCAGATGCCGCGGGCCGTGGCTTCGGCCTCCTCGTCGGAGAGTTCCGCGTACTTCTTGAAGAACGAACGCGGGTCGCGGAACGCGGTCTGGCGCAGGGTCATGAAGCGCTGCACGTACCACTTCTCGAGCAGCGCCTCGTCGGCATCGAGATAGATCGAGAAATCGAAGAAATCCGACACGAAGGGCACGGCCTTGCCGTCCTTCGGCATGCGGCTCGGCAGCAGGACGTTCAGGCCCTCGACGATGAGAATGTCGGGCCGGTCGACGCTGACGGTCTCGCCGGGCACGACGTCGTAGACGAGGTGCGAATAGACGGGGGCTTCCACGTGGTGCTGCCCGGCCTTGACCTGCGACAGGAAGCGGATGAGCGCGGAGCCGTCATAGCTCTCGGGAAAGCCCTTCTTCTCCATCAGCCCTTCGGCCTGCAGGACGGCGTTGGGATGCAGGAAGCCGTCCGTCGTCACCAACTCGACCTTCGGCGTGTTGGGCCAGCGCGACAGCAGGGCCTTCAGCACGCGCGCCGTGGTCGACTTCCCCGCCGAGACCGAGCCGGCGATGCCGATGACGTAGGGAACCTTGCCGTCCTCGGCCAGCAGGAAGCGCTGCGTGGCCTTGAACAGGCCCTGGGTCGCGGCGACGTAGAGGGAGAGCAGGCGCGACAGCGGGAGGTAGATCGCCACGACCTCCTCCAGCGAGATCGGGTCGTTCAGCGACTGGATCTTCTGCAGATCCTCAACCGTCAGCGTCAGAGGCGTGTCGGCGCGCAAGGCGGCCCACTCGTCCCGCGTGAATTCGCGGAAGGGCGAAAGCCCGTCCGCCGTGCGATCGATCACCGGCATGTCCATCCGGAAGCTCCTGGCGGCTGGCCGCACCCGGCGGGAACTAACCCTGCGGCCGCGACGCCTTTTCCTGAAGCCCGGACTGTCCTGTCCGCCGCTCCAGTTCGTCGAGCACATCTTGCAACGGGATGCCCCGCGCGCGAAGCACGACTAAGAGATGATACAGCACATCGGCCGATTCCATCTTCAGCGCCTTGGCGTCGCCCTGCACGGCGGCGATGACGGCCTCAACGGCCTCTTCGCCCAGCTTCTTGGCGCTGTAGGCGGGGCCCTTGGAGAGCAGGCGGGCCGTATAGCTCTCGTCCGGCGATGCTGTGGAACGCTGGGCGAGGAAGTCGTCGAGATCGGCGAGCGTGAAAGGCATCAGTCCATCCTCACCGGCAGGCCCGCCTGGGCGAGGCGCTCCTTGGCCTGCCTGACACTGAATTCGCCGAAATGGAAGATCGAAGCGGCCAGCACGGCGCTGGCATGGCCGTCGCGAATGCCTTCCACCATGTGATCGAGCGTGCCGACGCCGCCCGACGCGATGACGGGCACCGGAACGGCGTCCGAGACCGCACGGGTGAGCGCCACGTCATAGCCGATCTTCGTGCCGTCGCGATCCATCGAGGTGAGCAGCAGTTCGCCCGCGCCGAGCTCGCAGACTTCCTCGGCATAGGCGACGGCGTCGATGCCGGTCGGCTTGCGGCCGCCATGGGTGAAGATCTCCCAGCGGTCGTCCTCGTCCGGCCCGGACACCTTCTTTGCGTCGATGGCCACGACGATGCACTGAACGCCGAATTTCTCCGCGGCGCGGCGAACGAACTGCCGGTCGTTCACGGCGGCGGTCATGATCGACACCTTGTCCGCCCCGGCCAGCAGGAGCGCGCGGATATCCTCGACGGTGCGGACCCCTCCGCCCACCGTGAGCGGCATGAAGCACGCCTCGGCCGTGCGGGTGACGACGTCGAGCAGCGTGCCGCGCGCCTCGTGGCTGGCGGTGATGTCGAGGAAACAGAGCTCGTCGGCCCCGGCGGCGTCATAGGCCATCGCGCTTTCGACGGGATCGCCGGCGTCACGCAGGCCGACGAACTGCACGCCCTTGACGACACGCCCGTCCTTGACGTCGAGACACGGGATCACGCGGACCTTAAGCACTGAGAGCTCCCGGGACAGGCCGCTTCGCGAGGCGGCCGGCCGCATGGATCAACGCCAGCGCTTCACGCGGGTTCAAACGCCCATCGTAGAGCGCGCGGCCGGTAATCGCGCCTTCGAGAACGGCGCAGTCGGGCTCGAGCATGCGCTTCACGTCGTCGATGCTGGCGAGGCCGCCCGAGGCGATGACGGGGATGGAAACGGCGTTGGCGAGCGCCAGCGTGGCCTCGACATTGAGCCCCTTGAGCACGCCGTCGCGGGCGATGTCGGTGTAGACGATGGCCGCGACGCCGGCGTCCTCGAACCGGCGGCCAAGCTCGTCGGCCGACATCTCGGACAGGCGCGCCCAGCCCTCGACGGCGACACGGCCGTCACGGGCATCGATCCCCACCGCGATGCGGCCGGGATGAAGGCGGGCAGCCTCGCGCACGAATTCCGGATCGCGTACTGCGGCGGTGCCGATGATGACGCGGCGCACGCCGCAGGCCAGCCAGCCCTCGACGGTGCGCAGGTCGCGAATGCCGCCGCCGAGCTGAACCGGAACCTTGACGCGGGCCAGGATGGCTTCGACGGCCTTTGCGTTGACGGGACGCCCGGCAAAGGCGCCGTCCAGGTCCACCAGATGCAGCCAGTCGAACCCCTGCGTTTCGAAATCAACCGCCTGGGCGGCCGGATCGTCGTTGAAGACCGTCGCCTGCGCCATGTCGCCTTGCACGAGGCGAACGCAGCGGCCCTCCTTCAGGTCGATCGCGGGAAAGAGGATCACGGACGCCACCTCAGGAAATTGGTGATGAGGGCAAGGCCAAGCTTCTGGCTTTTCTCGGGATGGAACTGCGTGCCGGCGACATTGCCGCGTCCGACGATGGCGGTAATGGCGCCGCCATAATCGGTCTGCGCGACGAGATCGGAGGGATCCGACGGGAGCAGGTGGTAGGAATGCACGAAATACGCGTGCCAGCCATCCGGACCAGTCGGTATGCCGTCAAGCAGCGCATGGGGCCTGGCGACGTCGAGCGTGTTCCAGCCCATATGCGGGATCTTCAGCGCGGGGTCGGACAGCTCGATGAGGGACACGTCGCCCCCGATCCAGCCGAGCCCCGTGCTCGTGACGTATTCCAGCCCGCGCTCGGCCATCAATTGCATGCCGACGCAGATCCCGAGGAACGGCTTGCCGCGCGCATGCACGGCCTCCTCGAGCGCCTCGACCATGCCAGGCACCGCGTCGAGACCCGCGCGGCAATCGGCGAACGCGCCGACGCCGGGGAGCACGATGCGCTCCGCCGCGAGCACCTGCGCGGGATCGCTGGTGACGAGGACCGGCATGTCCAGCCCCGCCTCGCGCGCCGCCCGCTCGAACGCTTTGTGGGCCGAGTGCAGGTTGCCCGAGCCGTAATCGACGATTGCGACGGTCATCGCGACCCCCGATCCGCGTCCGGGAACAGGCCCATCACAGGCTGGAACGGAGGATTGCGGCGCCGGATAGGACGGCGTCGTCGGGGTGCGGCCACCCGAAGGGCCCTCGGGACCACGCGACACGCCGGATAGCCACCGCGTGAAGAAGCGGCGCTCGGCGTCTTCCTCGTCCGCGCCGCTCACGACGTCGACCGACGGCATGCCCCGGCGGGCAAGGCCCCAGCTCTTCAGGTCGCTTGCCGCGACGCCAAGCAGCAATGCGAGGATGAACTCAATGGCCGCGATCGACCAGCCGGGCGCGGTCAGGACCCGTCCCCCGATGCCAAGACCCACCATGACTGCGAAAATCGCCAGGAAGACGAGCCACAGGCGGTTGAACAGCGGCCAGAGCAGCGGAAACAGGAACGCCAGCCAATGGAAGCCATCCTTGACGAGGATTGCGCGGTCCAGTCCCTGCCGGGAGCCTCGCGCAGCCCCTTCAGGCAGATGAACGGTGTACACGGTCATTGGTCCGGCCCTGCAATTCCACCTGCGGCGCGCACGGATCCGAAGTGCTCGGATCGCCGCGCGCTCGCCATCGATCGTTGAACTATCGTCACGCGATTCGTTTCCCAAGCCTGGCGGGTCAAAGTCCGGCTCTGTTCAAAGCGAACCCTTGGTTGATGGAACCCGGCCAGCGTCGCGCGGGTCGAGTGCGCAGGCCGTACGCAAGGCCCGCGCCAGCCCCTTGAAGCAGCTTTCCGCGATGTGATGGCTGTTGTCGCCGTACAAGGTCTCGACGTGCAGCGTGATCCCGCCATTCATGGCGAAGGCCTGAAACCATTCGCGGACGAGCTCGGTGTCGAACTCGCCGATCTTCTCGCGGGTGAACTCCGTCCGGAACACCAGGAAGGGCCGCCCCGAGATGTCGACGGATACGCGGCTGAGCGTCTCGTCCATGGGCAGATGCACACACGCATAGCGGGTTATGCCCTTCTTATCGCCAAGCGCCTGCAGGAAGGCCTGCCCCAGCGCGATACCGATATCCTCGACAGAGTGGTGCTGGTCGATGTGCAGGTCGCCCTTGCACCTCACCGTAATGTCGAACAGCGCGTGGCGGGCGAGAAGCTCCAGCATATGGTCGAGGAAGCCCACACCCGTCTGGATGTCGGCCGAGCCTGTGCCATCGATGCCAAGGCTGACCGAGATGTCGGTCTCGGCCGTCTTGCGCGAAACGCTCGCGGCGCGCATGGGTTGTCTCCGTCCCTCAGCAGCCACCGCCGGGCTGCGCGGGCCTTCTAGCAACTCCCGTGCCCAGACGCCACCTCTTCGCCCAATCATTGGGCAGACAGGCCCGGGCAGGTTGGTGATGCGGGAAATGTCACCTACATGAAGGCGACGGGTGGAGCAGACGATGTCAAACGAAGACGACAAGCGCTGGCGCGCGACGACCATTCTGATGGTGCGCAAGGGCGGGCGGGTGGTGATCGGCGGCGATGGGCAGGTGAGCCTTGGCCAGACGATCATGAAATCGAACGCCCGCAAGGTCCGCAGGCTCGGCAAGGGCGAGGTCATCATCGGTTTCGCGGGCGCAACGGCTGACGCCTTCACCCTGTTCGAGCGGCTGGAAGCCAAGCTCGAGCAATATCCCGGGCAGCTCATGCGAGCCTGCGTGGAACTGGCGAAGGACTGGCGGACCGACCGCTATCTTCGTCGGCTGGAGGCGATGATGCTCGTCGCCGACAAGAATATCGGGCTCATTCTCTCGGGCAATGGCGACGTGCTCGAGCCGCCGGACGGACTGATGGCGATCGGCTCGGGCGGCAACTACGCCCTGGCCGCCGCCCGCGCGCTGTCTGAAAATACCGACATGGACGCGGAAGCGATCGTGCGGAAGGGATTGGCGATCGCGGCGGATATCTGCGTCTACACCAATTCCAACCTCACCATCGAATCTCTGGAAACGGCATAGCTCGGGACACGGCATCATCGCGCGGGCAACGCGCCCGCTTCGTGCTCCTCAGCTCCGGCAGGACCATCGGCAGACCCCATGATTACATTCTCACCGCGCGAGATCGTTTCGGAACTCGACCGCTTCATCGTCGGCCAGAACGACGCCAAGCGCGCCGTCGCCATTGCGCTGCGCAACCGCTGGCGCAGGCAGCAGCTCACCGGACCGATGCGCGAGGAGGTTCTGCCGAAGAACATCCTGATGATCGGACCCACCGGCTGCGGCAAGACGGAGATCTCCCGCCGTCTCGCCAAGCTCGCGGGCGCACCGTTCCTCAAGATCGAGGCCACGAAGTTCACCGAGGTCGGCTATGTCGGCCGCGACGTCGAGCAGATCGTGCGCGATCTCGTGGAGATCGGGATCGGCCTCGTGCGCGAGGGCAAGCGCAAGGACGTGCAGGCCCGCGCCCAGAAGGCGGCGGAGGAGCGTGTGCTCGACGCGCTCGTCGGCCCCGGCTCAAGCCCCGCCACGCGTGATTCCTTCCGCAAGAAGCTGCGGGCCAACGAACTCGACGACAAGGAGATCGAGATCGAAGTGCAGCAGGGCATCGAGCGGCATGCCCATGTTCGAGCTGCCCAACATGCCGGGCGCGTCGGTCGGCGCGATCTCGATCGGCGACATCTTCGGCAAGGCCATGGGCGGGCGCACCAAGACGCGCCGCACCACGGTGAAGGACGCCTACGAGCCGCTGATCGCCGAAGAGAGCGACAAGCTGCTCGACCAGGACCAGATCGTCGCCGAAGCCATCCGGCAGGTCGAGGACAACGGCATCGTGTTCCTGGACGAGATCGACAAGATCTGCGCCCGCGAGGGCCGCGGCGGCGCCGACGTGTCGCGGGAAGGCGTGCAGCGCGACCTGCTGCCGCTGATCGAGGGCACCACCGTGAACACCAAGCACGGCGCGGTGAAGACCGACCACATCCTGTTCATCGCGTCGGGCGCTTTCCACGTGTCGAAGCCGTCGGACCTCCTGCCGGAGTTGCAGGGCCGCCTGCCGATCCGCGTGGAGCTCTCCTCGCTCAACGAGAGCGATTTCCGCCGCATCCTGACCGACACCGAGGCCAGCCTCGTGAAGCAGTACGTGGCGCTTCTCGACACCGAGGGCGTGAACCTTGCGTTTTCCGACGACAGCATCGACGCAATCGCCCGCATCGCCGTGCAGGTGAACTCGAGCGTGGAGAATATCGGCGCCCGCAGGCTTCAAACCGTGATGGAGCGTATCCTCGACGACATCTCGTTCACCGCGCCTGACAGGGGCGGCGAGACGATCACGATCGATGGCGCCTATGTCGAGAAGGCCGTCGGCGACCTCGCCGCGAACGCCGACCTCAGCCGCTTCGTGCTGTGATCATGGCGCTTCTTGCCGTGATCATGGCGGTTCATGCTGTGACTATGGACCGAGCGACTTCCACTCGAACGAAACCGCTCGACCAGGGACGGCGATGAACCGAAAGCCGAGCGCTTCGGCGAACGAGTACTGAAAGATGCTGTTCGAGTGGTATTTGACCCTGAAGGCCAGCCGGCCCTGGATCACCCTGGGCTGCGGGCCGACGGTGATCGGCGTGGTGAACGAGACGTGTTGAAAGCTGAAAGGAAATTCGTCGCCGGGCTCGACGATCGAACTGCTGCTGCGCTGGAACGGCTGCTCGGTCACGTCCGAATCGAGACTCAAGTCGATCTCGTCCAACGCGAACCGGATGTTCCTGATCGCATTGCTGCGAAACGCTACGACACATGAGATTCCGGTCAGCCTGCCGTTCACGACGCTTGAACGCCCGACCAGCCTGGAGATTGCAAGTTTTCCTCTCGTCGATTCCGCTTTGAGCAGCATCGCAACCAGCAATACGACGACTACGAACCCAAGATAGATCAGCACAGCCGTCATCAGCGCCAGTGCATCCGCTATCACCAGGTCCGAAATCCCAAGCCACACTGCTGCAGGGATCGGTGTGAGAAGTGTTCCAACGCAAATCGAGATCTGAATGATATTGGTGGCTCGGAAGAATAAAACCCGCCTCTGCCTCATCAATATCGTCCTAAGATCATCAGATAAAAAGGGATTGGTGTCGTCGCAATGGGCGTTTGATAGCGCGGCAAACTGTTCAAATTCGTTTAAGAATCGTCGAAAATGTCAGGCTATGTCGCGATATTCCCTGTTTCACTCCACCATTGTCGTAAGCGCCGCCGCGGCATTGTCCCGGGTGCTCGGGTTTGTTCGTGACGTCCTGCTCGCCGCGATGCTGGGTGCCGGACCCGCCGCCGATGCATTCGTGGTCGCATTCCGCCTCCCCGGCCTGATCCGGCGCGTGCTGGGCGAGGGGGTGCTGAACGGGGGGGTCATCCCGGTCGAGAACCGGGTCCGGGCGGAGCAGGGCAACGATGCGGCACGGACCCTGGCCGGCGAAGCCCTTGTTACGTTCGGGTTCGGGCTGCTCGTTTTCGTGGCGCTGGCCGAAATCACGGCGCCCATGCTCGTGCTCGCACTGGCGGCGGGCTACGCCGACGATCCGCTCCGGTTCGGGCTGGCCACCGACTATACGCGGCTGATGCTTCCGCTGATCGCGGCGACGGCGTTGACCGCCGTGGCCGGCGCATTGCTGAACGCCCAGGGCCGCGTGCTGGCGGCCGCCGCCGCGCCCGTCCTCGTGAACGGCCTGCTCGTCGCGGTCCTGTTCGCCCTGCGGGCCAGCGATGCGCCGCCCGAGCGCGTGGGGCTCTGGCTCTCTGGCGCGGTGTCGGTCGCCGGAGTGGTGCAGCTTTGCGTACTGCTCGTCGCGATGCGACGGATGCCGAACCCGCCGCGCCTGATGCGGCCCCGCTGGTCGCCGGAGATCCGGCGCATGCTGTCGCTCGGCGTGCCGGGATTGCTGGCGGTTGCGGCCGGGCCGCTTTCGGTCGTCGTCGCGACACAGGTCGCCTCGCAGACGCCCGCCGGCGTGGCGCGGCTGTATTTTGCCGACCGGCTGTTCCAGCTACCCCTCGGGTTCGTGGCCGCGAGTGCGGGCGTGGTGCTGCTGCCCGAGCTCGTCCGGCTGCTTCGCGCAGGCGATCTGGAGCGGCTGGCGCAGGTCCAGAACCGCTCGCTGGAATGGACGATGCTGCTGGCGCTGCCGGCCGCCGCAGGGCTTGCGGTGCTGGCGGAGCCGATCGTCTCGGTGCTGTTCGAACACGGCGAATTCGGCAGGATGGACGCGGCGGAGACCGCCCGAGCGCTCGCCGCCCTCGCTGCCGGCCTGCCGCTGGCTGCGGCGATTCGCGTTCTCACCCAGCCTTTTCTCGCCCGCGAACGCCCGCGATTGCCGCTGCTGGCGGGGTTGGCCGGTGTGGTGGCCACCGGACTGGCCGCCTTCGCGCTGGAATCCGCCTATGGCGTGGCCGGGATCGCGGCGGGGGTGACGCTCGGCGCGCTGGTACACGCAACCGTGCTGGCGACCGCGCTTTGGTTTCTGGGATGGTGGCGGCCCGACGCCCGGTTCCGGCGGCGACTGCCTGGCATGGTGCTGGCCAGCGCGGCCATGGGCATCGTCGCCAGCATCTCGGCGCACTGGCTGGAACCCATGTTGACGACTTCGGCACCGCTGTTCATGCGCGTTGCGGCACTGGCCGCCCTGTGTGCCGGAGGGATAGCGGTCTATGGCGCGCTGGCCCTGCTCACCCGGGCCGCATCGCTGCGGGAGCTCCGCGGCAAGGCCTGAATGGACGCGACCTGCCGGGCGGACCTTGCGCGCGGCGCGCTTGGTTGCCATAAGGCGCTCCACTTTTGGAGACAATCGATCATGACCGCCTTCCACCAGCGTGTCTTTTCCGGCGTGCAGCCCACCGGCAACCTGCACCTCGGCAATTATCTCGGCGCGATCAAGCGCTTCGTCGCCCTGCAGGACCAGTATGAGTGCATCTACTGCGTCGTCGACATGCACGCGATCACCGTGGCGCAGGACCCGGCCGAGCTCACCCGCAACATCCGCGAGGTCACCGCCGCCTTCATCGCCGCCGGAATCGATCCGGCGAAGCACATCGTCTTCAACCAGAGCCAGGTGCACGAGCACGCCGAGCTGGCCTGGATCTTCAACTGCGTCGCGCGCATCGGCTGGATGAACCGCATGACGCAGTTCAAGGAGAAGGCCGGCAAGGACCGCGAGAACGCGTCCGTGGGCCTCTACGCCTATCCCGCGCTGATGGCGGCCGACATCCTGGTCTACCGCGCCACGCACGTGCCCGTCGGCGAGGACCAGAAGCAGCATCTCGAGCTGTCGCGCGACATCGCCCAGAAGTTCAACAACGACTATGCCGCCGAGCATCGCGGCGGCCGGGTTCGGCAACGCGTTCTTTCCCGCAGCCCGAGCCGCTGATCCAGGGTCCTGCCCCGCGCGTGATGAGCCTGCGCGACGGCACGAAGAAGATGTCGAAGTCGGACCCCTCCGACTATTCGCGCCTGACATTCGCCGACGATGCCGACGCCATCGCCCAGAAGATCCGCAAGGCGAAGACCGATCCCGAGCCGCTGCCGACCGAGGCGGAGGGGCTTGCGGGGCGGCCGGAAGCCGAAAACCTCGTCGTCATCTACGCGGCGCTGGCCGAGACGACGAAGGACAAGGTGCTGGCCGAGTTCGGCGGCTCGCAGTTCTCCATCTTCAAGGGCGCGCTGGTCGACGTCGCGGTGGCGAAGCTCGGCCCGATCAGCGCCGAGATGAAGAAGCTGCAGGCCGACCCCGGCTATATCGACGGGGTGCTCGCGCGACGGCTCGGCCCGCGCCCGCGCGATCGCCGCGCCTGTCATGGCCGCGGTCAAGGACATCGTCGGCTTCATCCGCTGAGATTGGCCGCGCCGGGCGCACGGCCCGCTGCTTCTCGCCCGATACAGGACCGGCTTGCCGCAACGCAGCGAGCCTGTCAGCATGCTGCCTTCAGGGCCGGAGATGCGGTGATGACCGGCAAGCCACGTCGCTCCTATGAGGCGGGTCACCGCCCGAAATTCCTTGTCGTCGTCGACGAAACGCCCGAATGCGACAAGGCGCTGTATTTCGCCGCCCGCCGCGCGGGGCGCGATCGGGGCGGATCTCCTGATGCTGTGGGTGATCAACCCGCCCGATTACCAGCACTGGATGGGCGTGGGCGACCTGATGAAGGCCGAGGCCGAGGAGGAGGCGAACCGCCATCTCGAGGTCGGCGGCCGAGCGCGGCCCGCGCCGTCGCGGGGATCGAGCCCCAGCGGGCCATTCGAACCGGCCCGCGCGCCGAGGAGATCGTCAAGCTGATCGAGGAGGACGAGGACATCTCGCTCCTGATCCTGGCGGCGGGCACGAGCAATGACGGCCCCGGTCCGCTCGTGACCTATGCCGACGAAGGCGGCCGCGTCGTTCCCCGTGCCGATCGCCATCGTGCCGGGGCAACTCGCGGACAAGGACATCGACGCGCTGGCGTGAAAGTCAGGCGTGATCCGCAGCCCAGCTTCAGGGACATGCTTGAATAGCGCTCCGTATGGCCCACATTCTATGGAAGCGTGCTAGAACGCATAATCTCAGATCCGACCGCCGGCCTTGAACCGGATGTGTGAGGAGACACCAATGTTCATTCAGACCGAAGCCACTCCGAACCCCGCGACGCTGAAGTTCCTGCCGGGGCGCAGCGTCATGAACGAGGGGACCCTCGACATCCGCGACGCCAGGGCCGGAGCCCGGTCCCCATTGGCGCGGCGGCTTTTCGCGATCGACGGAGTGACGGGCGTCTTCTTCGGGTCGGATTTCGTCACCGTGACCAAGGGCGAGGGTGAATGGCAGCACCTGAAGCCTGCGATCCTGGGCGCGATCATGGAGCACTTTCTCTCCGGCGAGAGCCTGCTGGAGGGCGAAAGCTCGGCGCAGGAGCAGTCGGACGACGAGGAGTTCTTCGACGACAAGGACGCGCCCACCGTCGCGACCATCAAGGAATTGCTCGACAGCCGCGTTCGCCCCGCCGTGGCCGGCGACGGCGGCGACATCACCTTCAAGGGCTTCAAGGACGGCGTCGTCTATCTGACCATGAAGGGCTCGTGCTCGGGCTGCCCCTCGTCCACCGCCACGCTGAAGCACGGCATCCAGAACCTGCTTCGCCACTTCCTGCCTGACGTCAGGGAAGTGCAGTCGGTCTGAACCGGCGGCGGGCCCGACCTTGAGGCCCGCTTTATGCATCCAAGCCAATATCGAGCCGCGCGCCCGAGGGACACGAGCCCCGGGCGCTGAAGCCTATCGATCGGAAGCAGATTTCATGAACGCACCTGCGACTTTCCCGACCCACGAGCCGCTCTCCGATGCGGCCTTGCGCCAGCTCTTCACGGATGCCCGCACGCATAATGCGTGGCAGGACCGCCCCGTGCCGGACGAAACGCTCCACCGGCTTGCCGACCTGGTGAAATTCGGGCCGACGGCGGCCAACTCGACGCCCGGCACGGTTCGTGTTCGTCAAGTCGCCGGAGGCGAAGGCCAAGCTCGGGCCGCTGATGAGCGAGGGCAACCGCGCCAAGACCCTGGCCGCTCCGGTTTCGGTGATCGTCGGCTACGATCTCGAATTCTACGAGAAGATTGGCCAAGCTGTCCCCGCACAACCCCGCTGCGAGGAGCTGGTTTGCCGGCAAGCCCGCCGTCGATCGAGGAGAACGCCTTCCGCAATTCATCCCTGCAGGGCGGCTACATGATCCTCGCCGCTCGCGCCCTGGGACTGGATTGCGGCCCGATGGGCGGCTTCGACAAGGCCGGAATCGACGCTGCGTTCTTCCCCGACGGAACAATCAAGTCGAATTTCGTCTGCAACCTCGGCTATGGTGACCCGGCCGGCGTGCGTCCGCGTGCGCCGCGCCTCGATTTCGAGGAATTCTGCAGCATCGTGTAGGTGGGGCCTCCCCGCCATCGGGGAGTGAGACTTGCGCGTTCTGGCCATCGACACCGCGCTCGAAGCCTGTTCCGCCTGCATCGTCGAGGCGGGCGGCCAGCAGCCGCTCGAAGTCCTGTCCTACGCCAGCGACATCATGGCGCGCGGCCATGCCGAAGCGCTGATGCCGCTGCTCGACAAGGTGGTCTCCGCCACCGAGGGCGGCTTCGAATCGCTCGACAGGATCGTCGTCACCGTGGGCCCGGGCAGCTTTACCGGGCTCCGCGTGGGTATTTCGGCGGCCCGCGCCATCTCGCTCGCGCTGGACATCCCCTGCGTCGGCGTGACGACTTTGGCAGCCTTCGCCGCGCCGGTGATCGCGTCCGGTGGCACCGCCATCGTGGCGGCGGCCATCGATGCCCGGCATGGCTCGATCTACTTCCAGGCCTTCGCGGCGGGCGGGCGCACGCTGGTGTCGCCGCGCATCACTCCGCTCCGGGACGCTGTCCGCCAGCTTGGATCGGGCTTCATCCGCATTGTCGGGACAGGCGCTGAGCTGCTGGCGGCGGAGGCGCAGGCACAGGGCCTCCAGGTGCAGATCGAGGAAACCGGTCCGGCCCCCGACATCGCCTGGGTGGCGAGGCTGGGAGTCGCCGCTTCGCCCGAGCAGGCCCTGCCGAAGCCGTTCTATCTCCGCCCGCCTGACGCCAAGCCGCAGGACCATGTCCACATTCCCCGCCGCCCGGCCTCCTGATCCGCCATGTGGCCATCGCTGTTCCGTCCCTCGCCTTCCGTGGTTCGCGGGCTGACGCTCGCGGATGCGCCGAGCCTCGCGGCGATCCACGCCGAGGGTTTCGCGCGAGGGTGGAGCACCGACGAGATCGAGGTGATGCTGCTGGACCGCGCCGTCGTGGCGCAGGGGATCGGCCACGGCAAGGGCGGCGTGAAGCTCGACGGCTTCGTCCTGTCGCGATGCGCAGCCGACGAGGCGGAGATCCTGACCATCGCCGTGACACGCTCCTCGCAGGGGCGAGGGCTCGCGCGTGAATTGCTGCAGCAGCATCTCGGACGCCTTGCCTCGCATGGCATCCGCTCGCTGTTTCTCGAAGTGGACGAGGGCAATGCGCCGGCACGCGCGCTCTACGCTCGCCTTGGGTTCGAGGAGGTCGGCCGGCGCGCGGGCTATTACCCCAAGGCCGACGGCAGCGCGGCCACCGCACTGGTGCTGCGCCGGGACGTGCCCTGAGCCATGCGCTTCGTGAAGATCGGCCTCATTCTCGTCGTGCTGGTCCCGGCGACTCTTGCGCTGGTCGCGCTGCAGGTGCTTGCGCTGCGCTTTCGGATGGAAGCTGGCCCATCGCCTGCCCATGCTGTTCCACCGCATGGTGTGCCGCCTCTTCGGAATCCGCGTCACCCAGGAAGGCGCGCCATCGCCGGACAGGCCCGTGCTGGTCATTTCCAATCATACGAGCTGGCTCGACATCACTGTTATCAGCACGTTGGCGCCGGTTTCGTTCGTGGCGAAGTCGGAAGTGGCGGAATGGCCGCTGTTCGGCACCTTCGCGCGCCTGCAGCGCTCCGTGTTCATCGACCGCAACCGGCGGAAGGGGGCGGCGGAAGCCAACGGCGAGATCGCCGAGCGGCTGGCAGGGGGCGACGCGCTCGTGCTGTTCGCGGAGGGCACGACCAGCGACGGCAACCGGCGTGCTGCCGTTCCGCTCCGCCGTCGTCGGCGCTGCGCGGGACGCCATCGCGAAGGCGGGTCATACCGGCCATGTGGTCATCCAGCCGATGACGGTGGCCTATGTCAGGCGGGGCGGCCTTCCCGTGCTGCGGCAGGACCGGCCCTTCATCGCCTGGCACGGCGACATGGACCTGCTGCCGCATCTCGCCGGGATCATGGCGGGGCTGCCGCTCGACGCCGTGGTGGCCTGGGGCGAACCGATCGCCTTCGACACGGGCTCGGATCGCAAGGCCGTCACGCGTCAGGTTGAAGCGGAGATCCGCCGCACCTATGTGCGCCTCGTGACCGGCCGGACGCCGGCGGCGTAGACGGCAAAGTCGCCGGCGGCGTGAACGGCAAAGCGGGTTATCCCCGTTTCCTGTTCTCTTGCGGGACGGAACCGTCTAAACACGGTCATGAAGAATGCGGCATGCTGGTCGTGCCGCTAAGGTGATTCGGAAGGGCGCTCCGGCGTCATGACGCAGCAGGGCGCGCCGAGCGCGCCGAAGAGGAACATGCAGGGCGAGCGCAAGAAGGTCTTCGTCAAGTCCTATGGCTGCCAGATGAATGCCTACGACTCACAGCGTATGGCGGACGTGCTGGCCCCGGAGGGATATGCCGAGACTGCCGACATGGCGCAGGCCGACCTCGTTGTCCTGAACACCTGCAATATCCGCGAGCGGGCCGCCGACAAGGTCTATTCGGAGCTCGGCCGCGTGCGTGAGGTCCGCGCCCAGCGTTCCCTCGATGGCCGCGAGACGCAGATCGTCGTGGCGGGCTGCGTGGCCCAGGCCGAAGGCGCGGAAATCCTGCGCCGGGCCAAGGGCGTCGACCTCGTCGTCGGTCCCCAGAGCTACCACCGGCTGCCCGAGATGCTTCGCGAGGCGCGCCGCGCTCCAGGCGTCGTCGACACGGACTTTCCTGTCGAGAGCAAGTTCGACACCCTGCCTTCCGCCTCCCGCGAGCGGACCCTGGCACGCGGCGTGACCGCGTTCGTGACCGTGCAGGAGGGCTGCGACAAGTTCTGCACCTTCTGCGTCGTCCCCTACACGCGCGGCGCGGAAGTCTCCCGCCCCGCCGTCGCAATCGTCGAGGAAGTACGCCGGCTGGCGGATGCGGGCGTGCGCGAGGTGACGCTGCTGGGCCAGAACGTCAACGCCTATCATGGCGCGGGCCTGGACGGGCGCGACTGGTCTCTCGGCCAGTTGCTGAGGGCCGTGGCCGAGGTTCCCGGCATTGCAAGGCTGCGCTACACGACCAGCCACCCGCTCGACATGGCCGGACCCGCCAATGACTGGGAACTGGTGGCGGCCCATCGCGATTTGCCTGAGCTGATGCCTTATCTGCATCTGCCCGTGCAGTCGGGGTCCGATGCCATTCTCGCAGCCATGAACCGCAAGCACACGCGGGACGACTATCTCGGGATCGTCGAGCGCATTCGCGGCGCGCGTCCGGATATTGCGCTCTCCTCCGATTTCATCGTCGGCTTCCCCGGCGAGACGGACGACGACTTCGCCGCCACCATGCGGCTGGTGGAAGAGGTCGAATTCGCCGCGGCCTATTCGTTCAAATACAGCGAGCGGCCGGGCACTCCGGCGGCGGATCTCGAGACCCAGGTGCCGGAGGCCGTCAAATCCGAGCGGCTTTACGCGCTGCAGGCGCTTCTCGACAGGCAGCTCAGGGCCTTCAATGCCGCCGCGGTCGGGCGCACGATGGACGTGCTCCTGGAGAAGGCCGGCCGCCACCCCGGCCAGCTTACGGGCAAGACGCCCTATCTCCAGGCGGTCGCCATCGACGGCGGAAACGCGGCAGCCGGCGACATCGTCGCCGTGACCATCACCGGAACCGGCAGCTACAGCCTGCTCGGCGAACTGGCGGATCGCGCGCCCATTCGGGCGAGCGCATGAGGGAGAGGCTCCATTGAGACCAGAAGGCTTGGGCCGTTTCACCAGACAGGCGCCGCAACAGGGCTTGGCGGAGGCTGCGGAAATCAAGCTCACCTTCGAGGACAATAAGCTCGCGAGCCTCGTTTTCGGCCAGTATGACCAGAATATCGCCCATCTGGAGCGCCGGCTGAACGTGGTCGCCAACGCGAACGGCAACCACGTGATCCTGAAAGGCGCGCCCGACCGCACCGATCAGGCCCGCAAGGTCCTCGAGCGGCTTTACCTCCGGGTTCAATCGGATGAGATCCTGACGCCCGGCGATGTCGACGGCGTCATCCAGGAAACCATGATGCAGGGCACGCTCTTTCCCGGCCGTCAGCGACGCCGGCGGTTCGTCGTTCCAGGAGATCGGGACGCGCAAGAAGCGCGTTCGCGCCCGCAACGCCGCGCAGCACGCCTATCTCGGCCTCCTGAAGAGCCGCGAACTGGTTTTCGCCGAAGGCCCGGCGGGAACCGGCAAGACGTGGCTCGCCGTCGGCTATGCGGTCCAGCTGCTCGAACAGGGCGCCGTGGAGCGGCTGATCCTGTCGCGCCCCGCCGTGGAGGCGGGCGAGCGGCTCGGCTTCCTGCCCGGCGACATGAAGGAGAAGGTCGATCCCTATCTGCGGCCGATCTACGATGCGCTCTATGACTTCATGGAAGCCCGCAACGTGGAGCGCGGACTCCAGACCGGCATGATCGAAATCGCGCCGCTGGCCTTCATGCGCGGACGCACGCTGACCAACGCCATCGTGCTGCTCGACGAGGCGCAGAACACGACGACCATGCAGATGAAGATGTTCCTCACCCGCCTCGGCGAGGGCTCGCGCATGATCGTGACGGGCGATCCCAGCCAGATCGACCTGCCGCCGGGTCAGAAGTCCGGGCTTGTCGAAGCCGTCCGCATTCTCGACGGCGTCGAAGGCATTGGCCGGGTCACGTTCTCGCAGGGCGACGTGGTTCGCCACGACCTCGTCCGGCGCATTGTCGGAGCCTACGAGACCGATCTGATGGCGAGCCTCGAGAAACCCAGGACGTAGCTGGTTCGATGAGCAAGGCATCCGGACGCGTGGCGGCGAAGCAGGCCGCAATCAGTGTCGACACCGCCGTGAACAGCGCGCTGTGGTCGGGGCTGCCGGACGCGGAGGCGATTGCGGAGCGCGCCATCGAGGCGGCCATCGCCCGGGCCAAGGTGAAAGTGTTAGAAGGGGCCGAATTGAGCCTTCTCCTGACCGATGACGCCGAAATGCGGGGCATCAACAAGCAGTGGCGCGGCAAGGACGCGGCGACCAACGTCCTCTCCTTTCCGGCCGTCGAGCCCGCAAAGCTCGGCAGCGCGCCGTTTCTGGGCGATATCGCCGTGGCCTACGAAACCGTCGCGCGCGAGGCAGAGGACGAAGGCAAGAGCCCGGCCGATCACTTCGCGCACCTCGTTGTGCATGGCTTTCTTCACCTCCTCGGTCATGACCACGAGACCGACAAGGAGGCCGGCGTGATGGAAGCGCTGGAGATCGATATTTTGGCGACGCTTGGTATCGCGGATCCCTATTTGGAGCCTCCAGGAGATGGCCGGCTTGCATCTTGAGGCGTGAAGCCTGATTCTAACGACAGGGACCGCCCCGGATAATCGCCGGTTGTGCGGCAGGATGATTTTGAACCGATGAGTACCGACGACACGACAAGTTCCACGCCCGCGGCGAAACCGGCCCCCGACCCGGATCGACCTCGGGAGACGAGCGGCGACGGCTTTCTGGAGAGAATGCTCGTCAAGCTCGGCCTGAAAGCCCCTGCATCGATCCGCGATGACCTCGAGGACGCCCTGTCCGAGAGCGCGACGGCAACGGACTTTTCGCCCCAGGAACGGGCGATGCTGCAGAATGTGCTGGCGCTGCGGACACACCGCGTCGACGACATCATGGTGCCGCGGGCCGATATCGTGGCCGTGCCCATCGACTCGACTTTGGGTGAGTTGCTCCGCGTTTTCCGCACGGCCGGCCATTCGCGCCTGCCCGTCTATTCGGAAACGTTGGACGATCCCCGCGGAATGGTCCACATCCGCGACTTCCTCGATTACGTGGCGAGCCGCGCCGAGACCGCCAAGACACGCAGCCGGCGAAAGATTCCGCTCGATGCGCCCGATCTCGGCAAGGTCGACATGACGATGCCTCTGGCCGCGGCGAAGATCCTGCGTCCGGTGCTGTTCGTGCCTCCCTCGATGCCGGCGCTCGACCTGCTTGTGAAGATGCAGACGCTTCGCACCCATATGGCGCTCGTGATCGACGAATATGGCGGGACGGACGGGATCGTCTCGATCGAGGACATCGTCGAGATCGTCGTCGGCGACATCGAAGACGAGCACGACGAGGACGAGACGCCCTCGCTGGCGCAGGTTGCCGACGGCACCTGGGTCGCCGATGCGCGGGCGAGCCTCGAGGATGCGTCCCAGGCCATCGGCGTAGACTTCGAGCATGGCGAGTTGGCCGAGGACGTCGATACGCTGGGCGGGCTCATCGCGACTTTGGCCGGCCGCGTGCCGGTGCGCGGCGAGATCATCGCGCATTCGACGGGATGGGAATTCGAGGTGCTGGATGCCGATCCGCGCCGCATCAAGCGGCTGCGCATCCACCCTCCTTCCACGCCGCAATCGATAGCGGCCGCTGCCGAGGCGAAGGCAAACGGCAAGGCCGCGTCCGATGCTGCCGCCGAGGCCAAGGCGACTGCGTCGGTCAAGGCGACCGCGGAGGCCAAGACTGTCGCGGACGCCAAGACTGTCGCTGACGCCAAGGCCAGCGCGGAAGCCGCAAAGACGGCTGCTGCCAGCGCGCTTCCCGATGCGCCAGGGATCGTCGGCGACGGTGAGGCGGGCAGCGATGCCCGGCCCGTCAGCGGCCGCGTGGCCGGCGGCCAGTGACTGACGCGATATCGGCTCTGTTCAAGAGCCTCGCCCATCGCGTCATCCTGGTCTGGGGATTCCCCCGCATTGCCTTGGCATTCGCCGCCGGGGCGTTCGGCGCGCTGGCCATGGCCCCGTTCGACGTGCTGCCGGCACTCGTGGTGTCCATGACCGTGGCGGTTTGGCTTCTCGACGGGGCGGCGGCGGGGGCGGATCGCTTTTCGCCCGCCACGCTGCGGGCTGCTGGACTCACGGGTTGGGCGTTCGGCTTCGGCTACCATACGGCAGGCTTATGGTGGCTCGGTTCGGCCTTTCTGGTGGAGGCGGACCAATTCGCCTGGCTGATGCCGCTCGGCGTACTCGGACTTCCGGCGGGGCTGGGGATTTTTACAGGCGTTGGCTTTGTGCTGGCGCGCCTGCTGTGGAAGCCGGGTCCGCGCCGCGTGCTCGCCCTGGCAGTGGGGCTCGGCATTTCGGAATGGCTGCGGGGAAACCTTTTCACCGGCTTTCCCTGGAACAGCTATGGCATGGCGCTGGGCGATCACCTTTGGCTCGCGCAGGCGGCCAGCGTCGTCGGACTCAACGGGCTGACATTGTTCGCCGTGGCGATCTGCGCAGCGCCCGCTGTCATCGGCACCGGGCGCACGGGAACGGAACGCTGGCTCGCGCCCGGACTTGCAGCACTTGCCGTCGTTGCGCTCGCAGGATTTGGCGAGAGACGCCTCGCGACCGCTTCTGTGGAAAACGTCCCGGGCGTGAAGCTGCGCATCATGCAGCCGAACATCCCGCAGGACGATAAATTCCGTCCAGAGAATGCCGCCGCCATCATGCGCCGCTACCTGGAGCTCAGCCAGCGTTCAGTCGGGCCCGACAGGTCCGGCATGGCCGATATCACCCACCTGATATGGCCCGAATCAGCTTTTCCGTTCCTTCTGGCGCGGGAGCCGGCGGCGTTGGCGCAGATCTCGGGCCTGCTCGACCGCAAGGCGGTCCTGATCACCGGCGCGGTGCGGGCCAGTGAGCCACTTCCCGGCGAGAACGGCAGGCGATTTTACAACGCCATCCAGGTTGTCGGCCCGGACGGAAGCATTCTCGATAGCGCCGACAAGGTTCACCTTGTGCCGTTCGGTGAGTATCTTCCATTTTCGAATGTTTTAACTTCTCTTGGGTTGCGTCAATTCGTTCCGTCTCCCGGCGGTTTCGAAGCAGGCATATCGCGAAAGTTGTTATCCGTGCCGGGATTACCAGCGGCGGCGCCCTTGATTTGCTACGAAGCAATCTTCCCGGGCGAGGTACTTCCCAGCGCTGGACTTGCGCGCTTCTTCCTTAATCTGACGAACGATGCCTGGTTCGGCGTGACGCCCGGCCCTCATCAGCACATGGCACAGGCCAGATTGCGGACCATCGAGGAAGGAATCCCCCTTGTTCGTGCGGCAAACTCAGGGATTTCAGCCATCGTCGACCCGTACGGGCGCGTGACGGGTTCGCTTGCGCTGGGCACGGCTGGAATTCTCGACGGAGCACTTCCCCAACCCGCCGGATTTACCGTGTTCGGCAATCTAACGCGGAATTTATGGATTTTGATATTAATCTTATTCACGGTCGCATTGGCATTTCCTTTACGAAGAATTTGACATTTGCAGCCTCATGCGGAAAATGTGGGACGCAACCGGGGGTCGTCCTTCGGGCGTGTCGACCGGTCTGTATTTTCATCTGGTCGAAAAATTTAGCCAAATCGTTTTTGGCCGCACCAACGCGCGGCGCATCCATTGGGGGATGAAATGCTATTGAAAAAGGCTCCTAACCCTGTCGACAAGCATGTCGGCAGCCGGGTTCGTATGCGGCGCGTTCTCGTTGGCATGAGTCAGGAGCGCTTGGGTGAGGCGCTTGGCCTCACCTTCCAGCAGGTGCAGAAATACGAGAAGGGCACAAACCGCATCGGCGCGAGCCGGCTGCAGCAGATTTCCAGCATTCTGGGAATGCCTGTCGAATTCTTCTTCGAGGGCGCGCCCGCCGTCGCGGCGAAGGGGCCGGACGGCGGCTTCCAGGAGGTCTCCGACACTCCCTATGTCGCGGATTTCCTCGCCTCCAACGAAGGCGTGCAGTTGAACCGGGCCTTCCTGCGAATTCGCGATCCGAAGCTGCGCCGGCGCCTCGTCGACCTGGTGCATGTGATCGCAGGCGACGACGAAGGCGCTGCGGCAGCCCCGACCCTGCTGGACATCCCGGTTATCGTCGGTTCGTCAGCGGAATAGCGATCTACCGGATTTGTTCGGCATTCCGAACGAATCCGGCAATTCGGCTTGACCGGACGAACGCGGCCTGTCAGGAACCACATTGCCCAAATAGCACCCTCCGGCTCGCCGGAGGTGAAACCCGGAGCGATATGGTCGTGGCACGGTCCAACTATCTGTTCACCAGCGAGTTCTGTTTCCGAAGGTCACCCCGACAAAGTCTGCGACCGGATTTCGGATGAAATCGTCGATGCCTTCTTCGGCGCCGCCTCATCCAATGGCTGGGACCCTAAGGATATCCGTGTCGCCTGCGAGACGCTTGCGACGACCAACCGCGTCGTGATCGCTGGCGAGACCCGCGGTCCCGCCGCAATGACGCGCGACTACATCGCTCACGTTGCGCGCCTCGCCATCCGCGACATCGGCTATGAGCAGGAAGGCTTCCATTGGGAAGACGCGGACGTGGAGGTGCTGCTGCACGCGCAGTCAGCCGACATCGCGCAAGGCGTCGACCAGGCCGGCAACAAGGACGAAGGCGCGGGCGACCAGGGCATCATGTTCGGCTATGCGTGCCGCGAGACGCCTGAGCTGATGCCGGCCCCGCTCTACTACGCGCACAATATCCTGAAGCGCCTGTCGACGGCCCGCCGCACCGGCGAGAGCACCGTGCTCGGTCCCGACGCAAAGAGCCAGGTCACGGTACGCTACGACAATGGCAAGCCCGTCGGCGTGACGCAGATCGTGCTTTCGACGCAGCACCTCGATGAAAACCTGAGCTCGCATGACGTGCGCGCGATCGTCGAGCCCTATATCCGTGAATCCCTGCCTGACGGCTGGATCAACGCGGCGACGGTCTGGCACGTCAATCCGACGGGCAAGTTCGTCATCGGCGGTCCCGACGGCGATTGCGGCCTCACCGGGCGCAAGATCATCGTCGACACCTACGGCGGCGCGGCGCCTCACGGCGGCGGGGCGTTCTCCGGCAAGGACCCGACCAAGGTCGACCGCTCCGCGGCATACGCCGCGCGCTATCTCGCGAAGAACGTTGTCGCGGCGGGCATGGCCGACCGCTGCACGATCCAGTTGTCCTACGCGATCGGCGTGGCGCGTCCTCTCTCGATCTATGCGGACCTGCATGGCACGGGTCAGGTGGACGAAGCCAAGCTCGAGGACGCGCTCATGAAGGCGATGGACCTCACGCCGCGGGGCATTCGCGAGCATCTCAACCTCAACCGGCCGATCTACGCCCGCACCGCCGCCTACGGCCATTTCGGCCGCGCGCCGGAGGCCGATGGCGGCTTTAGCTGGGAAAAGACCGACCTCGCCGAGGTGCTGCGCAAGCAGTTCTGACGCAAATGGCAGCGAGGGTCAGCAATGGCTGACGCCGCCGGGCGTGGCGGCGGCGCCTTTTTCGGGCGCCGCAAGGGCCATAGGCTGAGAGCAGGCCAGGCGAGCCTCTTCGAAAGCCTGCTGCCGTCGTTGCGCATCGATCCGGCGAAGGATCTCGCGACACCTTCGGCTCTTTTCGGGCACTCCCGTCGAGCGAAGTGTGGCTCGAAATCGGCTTTGGCGGAGGCGAGCATCTGCTGGCCCGGGCCCGGGCAAATCCACATGTGGGCATCATCGGCTGTGAACCGTTCGTCAACGGCATGGCCAAGATGCTGGCCGCGATCGAGGCCGAGGGCCTGAAGAATATCAGGCTTTACGAAGGCGACGCGGGCGACGTCATCGACGGATTGCCCAACTCGTCGCTGGATCGGGTCTATCTGCTCTACCCGGATCCGTGGCCGAAACGCCGGCACAACAAGCGACGCTTCGTGTCCGACGCCATGCTGCGCCGCCTCGCCCGCGTCGTTCGTCCAGGCGGGATGTTCTGCTTCGCCAGCGATATCGACCATTATGTCGGCTGGACGCTGGCTCGCGTCTTGCGATCGGACGATTTCGCATGGACGGCCCGTCGTCCGGACGACTGGAGACGGCCCTATGCGGGTTGGCCGGGGACACGGTACGAGGCCAAGGCGTTTCGAGAGGGGCGGATTCCGAGCTATCTGGAGTTTCGGAGGTCCTAGAGCATCATCACGCCACGTGTATTGCGGCTGGCGGAAAGGATGATGCTGGAACAGGAAATCTGCAGCTGACGACCCGTTGATCCCGCTGGTTTCCGGTTCAGGGGAGCTTGCGCCTCCGATCAGTCCCGGTTCAACGGGCCTGTCGTCGAGCTCAGGCTATCGCGCAAACGCAGGAATCTCAGGACGCGCTCGGCGGTGGCGAGCGTCAACGCTTCATACGACCTGCGCAGACGCATGATGTCGGGTGCCGGGCTTGTCTGCCGTCGCGGTCTCAAACGGTCCAGCATCTCGACCGTTTTCCAGCTCAGGCCGAGCGAACGGCAAACGACGATCAGGACATCGTCCTCTCTTTTGCCGAACAGCCGGTGGGCGAAAGACGATGGAATGCCCGCCAGGAGTGTCAGCGCGGCGGCAGCTTCCACCCGCTGATGCTCGGCCGCGTAGCGCTGCAAGTCCGCCTCCCCGAGCAAGCCGCTTTTAAATCGGCTTTTGGCGTCACTGTCCGGAAGATCCGCCGCCGCATGGCTCAGGAGCGCATTCGCCGTCTCGCGGCCTACGGCCTTCGCGGCTGTCGCAACGGCGTTCTCCACAAGGCTCAGGGAACGCCGACCGAGGCGCGACAGCAATTTGTGGCGGGCCGCGGCGCGGGCCAGGTGAATGAGTTGGTGCAGCCTTTCTATCGGCAGGTCTGGCCGCTCGCTCAGCATGAGCTGGAGTGTTTCATCGCCTTCCGAGCGGCAAACCAGGATATCGAAGCCTTTCTCGGAGAACCGCGCGCCAGGATTGCGGGTTGCCGCATGCACGACGGCCTGGTCGCCGTGCTCGACAAGGATGTCAGTCACGGTCTCGCTTATCTCTCTACGGCTTGTGATCGCGACCATGTGGTCGTGACCCAGCGCGAGTGCGATTTTGGCCAGCGTATCGTCCGAGAGTTGCGGGGACTGCGCCAGAACGTGACGGGCAACGGCGATCTCGTCGTGCGCGAGCTTGCGGATGACATTGGGAGGAGCGTTCGGGATCAACGCAAGCGTCTCACTGAGAACTACTCTTGCGTGCATCTCGATCCGGGAGGCCAGAATGCCGATCACTTCATCGAATATGGCGACATGCTCCGCGCCGAAGCTGCGCGCGTCTCGCACGAATATTTCGACGATCTTGACGACCGTCTCCGCGCTCCGTTCAGGATCAGCCTTGTCAAGGGTTTGACGCAGATCCTCGGCCAGAGTCAGCGGCGAATCCGAACCGGCTGGCGGGGCCAGACCGGCGGCGGACGGGCGCGAGCCCGTCTCGCGCTGGACTGACGTTGGAGCGATGAATTGGGCCATTGTTACTGGACTACTGGGACCCGATGCGACCGTGCGCGACGACGAAGCGCATGGCACGCTGGGCTGTCGGCACCGACAAGTCCCGGAAGTTCTGGAATGCCTCCTTCAACAGGGAAGCCGGGACGGCCCGTCCCGCCTTCGCTTCCAGCAAAAGCTTGAACGTGGACCAGTTGAAGCGCAAGCCGCGCGCCAGGAACAGCAACGGATCATATTGCGGGGCGGACCATGCCTGGCTGATCGTGTTGGCCGGTACGCTCGCCAGATACGCGATGCCCGCAAGGGCTTCGGGCAGACATCTCTGCTGGATATAGCCGACGACGTCTTCCTCCGTCAGGCCGGTGGCGGCCTTCACGAAAATCGTCGGCAGGGCCGCCACGATGTCGGCCTCCAGCACAAAGGTCGAGCTGTCGCGCATCGCATCGTCAGCGCCAGTGCTCAGCGCATCGGCGAGAATATCGTCCGACACCTTGCCATCGGCCATCATGCCCGAACGGACGCGTTCCATTGCGAGGTCGACCAGAGCCTGCATTGACGTTTCGGGAATATCCTCGCGCTCCGACAGGATGTTCTGCAGCGCGCTGTCTTCGAGCGCCCGCTTGACCATCATGTCGAAGCCACGCTCTGAAAACTTCGCCTTTGCGTTGCCCGCAACCGTCCGCACGACAGTCCCATCGCCCCGACGGACGATCACGTCGGTGATGGCCGGCGTAAGATCGGGGCGGTTCGAGATGGCGAGCAGGTGTGACTGGCCGTGACGCGTCGCCACTTCGACGAGATCGTCCTCCCGCAGCCGCGCCGAGCGCGCCAGGACGGGCCGGGCGATCTCGATGTCCTCGTCGAGCGCGAGGTCGCGGACGGTGCGGAGTGGCGCGTTGCGCGATATCCGCGAGGCGCTCCGCCAGTTCGACGCGCGCGCGGAATTCGATCTTGTTTGCGATCCGCGAGGAGCACCTCGTCGAATACGTTGACGTGCTCCTCCGAAAGCTGCGGAGACTGCTGGATGAAAAGCGCGGTGAGCTGGCGCAGCGTGTCGACCCGTTTCGAACCCTCGCCGCTGGCGATGGCCGTCTCGACGTCGCGGACGAGCGATTGAAATGGCTGCATAGACAAATTGCTCCAAGAAAGATGTCAAGTTGCACTATACCGGTAACTAAACCGTTGATTGTGTCGTCAAATCCCGATGAAATCGCGACCAGAGGCCTGACGTTTTCTTGAAGCTGCGTTCGCGCTTGCAAAGCGCGGCGGGCCGCGTGTATAAGACCGCCATTCCAAGTCATCTCAGAGCGATGCTGTATCGCATTTGAGAGTGGGGCCCCCGGGACCCGCTCCTTTTTGCTTCATCTGCTCTTCAGGCAAGGCCCAGGTCGCAGACGCGTGTCGGAACTCGACGAACCCAGACTCATCGCAGACGCCGGCGTCGCCGCGCGCGTCGGCGACGATCATCGAGCCGGTGCTGCGCGACCTCGGCTACCGGCTGGTGCGCGTGCGCATCAACGCGCAGAACGGCTGCACCGTGCAGATCATGGCCGAGCGGCCGGACGGCACCATGACGGTCGAGGATTGCGAGGCCGTGAGCCGCGCCGTGTCGCCCGCCCTCGACGTCGACGACCCGTCGACCGCGCCTACCACCTCGAGGTTTCCTCGCCCGGCATCGACCGGCCGCTGGTGCGCGCCTCCGATTTCGCGCGCTGGGCCGGCCACGAGGCCAAGATCGAGATGGCCGTCCCGGCCGACGGCCGCAAGCGCTTCCGCGGCATCGATCGCTCGGCGTCGAGGACGAGCGCCGTCCGGCTCGAGCGCGGCCGATGCCAAGGCCGACGAGGATCGCGTCGTGCCGCTGCCGCTGCGCGACATCGCCGAGGCCCGGCTGGTGCTGACCGACGACCTGATCCGGGAATCGCTGCGCCGCGGCAAGGCCGCGCTGCGGGCCGAAGGCCTTGGACCTCGACCCGGAGGGTCTCGGCAATCCGCTCGACGACGACGCGCCGCAAGCCGATGCGGCCGGCGCCGCTCCGCCAAGCCCGCCAAGGCTCCGTACAGGCACAAGCCGCAAGGCTCGAACACCAAATCGAAATCGAAGATCCTCGCTGTTCACGGCCCCCAAGACGAAGAACAAGTCGCGGAGCAAGTCAGAGAAGGAGTGACGCGATGGCCGTCAGCGCCAACAGGCTCGAACTCTTGCAGATCGCCGATGCGGTCGCGCGCGAGAAGGTCATCGACCGCCAGATCGTGCTGGCCGCGATGGAGGACGCCATCGCCAAGGCGGCCCGCTCGCGCTACGGCACCGAGACCGACGTCCACGCCGAGATCAACCCCAAGCACCGGCGAGCTGCGCCTGTCGCGCTATCTCCACGTGGTCGAGCAGGTCGACAACCCGGCGATCGAGATCGCGCTGACGACGCGCAGCGCTTCAACCCGGCCGCGCAGGTCGGCGACACCATCGCCGACACGCTGCCGCCCTTCGACTTCGGCCGCATCGCCGCGCAGTCGGCCAAGCAGGTCATCGTGCAGAAGGTGCGCGAGGCCGAGCGCGACCGCCAGTACGACGAGTACAAGGACCGCATCGGCGAGATCGTCAACGGCGTCGTCAAGCGCGCCGAATACGGCAACGTCATCGTCGATCTCGGCCGCGGCGAGGGCATCGTGCGCCGCGACGAGCTGATCCCGCGCGAGGCCTTCCGCCCCGGCGACCGCATCCGCGCCTATGTCTACGACGTGCGCCGCGAGCAGCGCGGCCCGCAGATCTTCCTGTCGCGCACGCATCCGCAGTTCATGGCCAAGCTCTTCGCCCAGGAAGTGCCGGAGATCTACGACGGCATCATCGAGGTGAAGGCGGTCGCCCGCGACCCGGGCTCGCGCGCCAAGATCGCCGTGATCTCGCGCGACAGCTCGATCGACCCCGTCGGCGCCTGCGTCGGCATGCGCGGCTCGCGCGTGCAGGCCGTCGTCGGCGAGCTGCAGGGCGAGAAGATCGACATCATTCCCTGGTCGCCCGACGTCGCGACCTTCATCGTCAACGCGCTGCAGCCGGCCGAAGTCGCCAAGGTCGTGCTCGACGAGGACGCCGAGCGTATTGAAGTCGTGGTGCCGGATGACCAGTTACCCTTGCGATCGGCCGGCGCGGCCAGAACGTGCGCCTCGCCTCGCAGCTCACCGGCTGGGACATCGACATCCTGACCGAGGCCGAGGAATCCGAGCGCCGCCAGAAGGAATTCCAGGAGCGCACCACGCATCTTCATGGAAGCGCTCGACGTCGACGAGGTCGTGGGCCAGCTGCTCGCCTCCGAAGGCTTCCGCTCCGTCGAGGAGCTCGCCTATGTCGAGCTCTCCGAGCTCGCCTCCATCGAGGGCTTCGACGAGAGACCGGCGACGGAGATCCAGACCCGCGCGCCGCGACTACCTGGCGCGCATCGAGGCCGAGTTCGACGCGCGCCGCGTCGAGCTCGGCGTCGCCGACGAGCTGAAGGAGGTCGACGGCGTCACCACCGGCCATGCTCGTCAAGCTCGGCGAGAACGACGTCAAGACCGTCGAGGATCTCGCCGGCTGCGCCACCGACGACCTCGTCGGCTGGACGCGAGCGCAAGGGCGGCGAGACGACCCGCCACGCCGGCATTCCTCGACGGCATCGAGATCTCCCGCGAGGAGGCCGAGGCCATCGTCATGGCCGCGCGCGTCAAGGCGGGCTGGATCGAGGCGCCGGCGGCCGAGGTCGGCGAGGAAAGCGAGACGGAAGGCGAGGCGGCCGGGGCGTAAGCCCCGGCTGTCGCGCCAGGATGGTGCTGGCGTGGCGAAGCAGCGTTCGAGACGACGACGGGAGGACGGCCCGGAGCGGCTCTGCGTCGCGACGCGCGCAGTCGCGCCCCATCGAGGAGCTGATCCGCTTCGTCGTCGGGCCCGGACGACGACGCTCGTCGCCGGACCTGAAGCACAAGCTGCCCGGACGGGGCGTGTGGGTCACCGCATCGCGCGCCGCCGTGGCCGAAGCGGTGAAGAAGCAAGGCCTTCGCCCGGAGCCTGAAGGCGACGGTGAAGGTTTCGCCGGACCTGGCCGACGACATCGAGGCCCTGCTGCGCGGTGCGGCGCGGGAGGCCTTCAGCCTCGCCAACAAGGCGGGGCTGGTGGTCTCGGGGTTCTCGAAGGTCGAGGCGGCCATTGGCGGACGCGGCCGCCATCGCGGGCGTCGTGCATGCCGCGCGATGCGGCCCCGGACGGGGTCCGGAAGATCGGGCAGGCGCTCAGGCGGCGGCTTCGGCGACAGGGCCGAGTCGGTCCCGGTCATCAGCCGCGCTCGATTCGGCTGAATTGGGTTTGGCATTGGGACGGTCCACATGTGATACATGCAGCGCTTCTGAACGGGCCCGCGAGCCGCGCCGCATTGGCGCGCTTCCGGGCCTTGGAGCGCTTACCGCGACGAAGCGCCGCGATGAAGCGGCCGACGCGGATCATCGCATCGACCGAGACGACGACCCGGGAAGCCGCAGGACAAGAGCGGAATGAGTGATACGAAGAACAGCGGCGACAAGACGCTCAGCGTCCCTGTCAAGACGCTGAGCCTGAAGCGTCCGGTGGAGCAGGGCGTCGTACGCCAGAGCTTCTCGCACGGGCGCACCAAGGCCGTCGTCGTGGAGAAGGTGAAGCGCCGCGTCATCGGCCCGGGCGAGGAGCCGAAGCCCGAGCCCGCGGCTGCGCCCGCCGCGCCGCAGCCCGTGCCGCGCCGCCGCGCCGCCGCCACGCCGCGGCGCCGCGCCGGCGTCCGCCGCTCCCGCCGCGTGCCGGCTCCGCGCCGCTCCCGCGCCGACGCCGTCCGGCCGCGGCCATGCCGCCCGCGCAGGGCCGCGCCGCGCCGACGCCGTCGCCCTCGCGCGCCCGCGTCGGGCATGGTGCTGCGCACGCTGACCGAGGAGGAGCGCGACGCCCGCGCCATCGCGCTCGTCGAGGCGCGCCGCCGCGAGGAGGACGAGCGCCGCCAGGCCGAGATCGACGCCAAGGCCCGCGGTCGAGCGCGAGGCGCGCGAGAAGATCGAGCGCGAGGCCGCCGAAGCCCGCAAGCGCGAGGAAGAGCTGCGCCACCGCCGCGACGACGAGGTGCGCCGCAAGGCCGAGGACGAGGCCAAGCGCCGGCTGGGCGACCAGCGCATCCGACCGACGCGCGCCCGTCCGCGCACGACCGAGACCACCGACGCCCGGCGCGCCCGCGCGCCGCCTGCTCACCCCGTCCGTCGCCCGTGCGCCGGAGGAGGAGGAAGAGGCCAAGCGCGTATCATCCGCCGTCCGGGCATGCCGACCAAGGTCATCACGCCGCCCAAGCCCGAGCGCCCGCGCCCGGCCGAGGAGAAGAGCCGCGGCCGCCTGACCGTGACCACGCGCGACGGGCGACGACGAAGAGCGCACGCGCTCGGTCGCCGCGTTCCGCCGCCGCGTGCAGCGCCTGAAGGGCCACCAGCCGAACGAGCCGAAGGAAAAGATCGCCCGCGAGGTGACCATTCCCGAGACGATCACCATCCAGGAGCTCGCCAACCGCATGGCGGAGCGCGGCCGTGGACGTGATCCGCTTCCTGATGAAGCAGGGCCAGATGGTGAAGATCACCGACGTGATCGACGCCGACACGCGCCCAGCTCGTCGCCGAGGAATTCGGCCACACCGTCAAGCGCGTCGCCGAATCCGACGTCGAGGAAGGCCTGTTCGACACGCCGGACACCGACGAGACCGCTGCTGTCGCGTCCGCCGGTCGTCACGATCATGGGCCATGTCGACCACGGCAAGACGTCGCTGCTCGACGCCATCCGCCAGACCAACGTGGCGGGCGGCGAGGCCGGCGGCATCACGCAGCACATCGGCGCCTATCAGGTCGTGTCGCCGCTCGGGCGGCAAGATCACCTTCATCGACACGCCCGGCCACGCCGCGTTCACCGCCATGCGCGCCCGCGGCGCCAAGGTGACCGACATCGTCGTGCTGGTCGTGGCGGCCGACGACGGCGTCATGCCGCAGACGATCGAGGCGATCAACCACGCCAAGGCGGCCAAGGTGCCGATGATCGTGGCGATCAACAAGATCGACAAGCCCGACGCCAATCCCGAGCGCGTGCGCACCGAGCTGCTCCAGTACGAGGTGCAGGTCGAGACGATGGGCGGCGAGACGCTCGAAGTCGAGGTCTCCGCCACCAAGAAGCTCAACCTCGACAAGCTGCTCGAGGCGATCGCCCTGCAGTCCGAGGTGCTCGACCTCAAGGCCAACCCGAACCGTCCCGGCCGAAGGCACCGTGATCGAGGCCAAGCTCGACCGCGGCCGCGGCCCGGTGGCGACCGTGCTCGTGCAGCGCGGCACGCTGCGCACGGGCGACATCGTCGTGGCCGGCTCGGAATGGGGCCGCGTCCGCGCCCTCGTCTCCGACGTCGGCGCGCAGGTGACGTCCGAGGCCGGCCCGTCGGTTCCCGTCGAGATCCTCGGCTTCAACGGCGCGCCCGAGGCGGGCGACCGCGTCGCCGTCGTCGAGAACGAGGCCCGCGCCCGCGAGGTCACCGCACTACCGCCAGCGCCAGAAGCGCGAGCGCATCGCGGCCCGCGCCGGCACGGCCCGCGGCTCGCTCGCCGACATGATGAGCCAGCTCAAGTCGACCGGCCGGAAGGAATTCCCGCTCCTCGATCAAGGGCGACGTGCAGGGTTCGGTCGAGGCCATCGTCGGCGCGCTCGAGAAGATCGGCAACGACGAGGTCGCGGCGCGCATCATCCATGCGGGCGCCGGCGGCATCAACGAGAGCGACGTCACGCTGGCGGAGGCCTCGGGCGCCGCGTCATCGGCTTCAACGTGCGCGCCAACAAGGAAGCGCGCGAGGCGGCCGAGCGGGCAGGCGTCGAGATCCGCTACTACAACATCATCTACGACCTCGTGGATGACATGAAGCAGGCCATGTCCGGCCTGCTCGCGCCGACGCTGCGCGAGGAGCGCCTCGGCGAGGCCCGCATCCTGCAGGTCTTCGCGGTGTCGAAGGTCGGCAAGGTGGCGGGCTGCCTCGTGCAGGACGGACGCGTGGAGCGCGGCGCGCAGCGTGCGCCTCATCCGCGACAACGTCGTCATCCACGAAGGCAAGCTCTCGACGCTCAAGCGCTTCAAGGACGAGGTCAAGGAAGTCGCCTCCGGCCAGGAGTGCGGCATGGCCTTCGAGAACTACCAGGACATGCGCGTCGGCGACATCATCGAGTGCTACCGCGTCGAGGAGATCCGCCGCTCGCTCTGAGCGCGTGTCCTTCAGTGTTCCGGACGGAGCGTGTTCGCGTCCGACCGGGCTCGGCTTCGCCGATGAATTTCCAGGCGTCGCGCCGGTTCAATCCCGGGCAGACGTCGAGCCGGTCACGATCCCGGGCAGGACGGTCCGACCCATGAAAGCACCAGGACGGCGAGCCAGGGCCGGTCCCTCGCAGCGCCAGCTGCGCGTGGGCGAACTCATCCGCCACGCGCATGACCGAGATCCTGGCGCGCGGCGACATGCCCGAGCCCATCTTCGCGCGCGCCTTCGTGACCATCCCGGAAGTGCGGCATGAGCCCGGACCTGAAGCTCGCGACCGTCTACATCACCCTGCACGACCAGAAGCCGAGAAGGCCGTCCTCAAGGCGCTCGAGGCCAACCGCAAGAAGCTGCGGCACCGAGATCGCGCATCGCGTGAACCTGAAATTCGCGCCCGACATCCGCTTCCGCATGGATCGACCGGCCTCGACGAGGCCGCCAAGATCGACGCCCTGCTGCGCTCTGCCCGAGGTCCAGCGCGACCTGAAGCACGACGAGCCCGAGGCGACGACGACGAGCCGAATAGACGCAGGACCCTCGACCTATGAACGCCCCGCGCAAGAACCGCGTCGACGTCCACGGCTGGATCGTGCTCGACAAGCCCGTCGGCATGACCTCGACCCACGCCGTCGCCGCCGTGCGCCGCATTCTCAACGCCAAGAAGGCGGGCCATGCCGGCACGCTCGATCCGCTGGCCTCCGGCATCCTGCCGCTCGCCTTCGGCGAGGCGACCAAGACCGTGCCCTACGTGGTCGACGGCGAGAAGGCCTACACCTTCACCGTGCAGTGGGGCATCGAGACCGACACCGACGACAGCGAGGGCCGCGCCGTCGCCACGAGCGATCTGCGCCCGACCGGTCGAGGCATCGAGGCCGCGCTGCCGCGCTTCACCGGCATCGTCGTGCAGGTGCCGCCGCGCTATTCCGCCATCAAGATCGACGGCGAGCGCGCCTACGATCTCGCCCGCGACGGCGAGGTCGTCGAGCTGCAACGCCCGCGCCGGTCGAGATCCACGCGCTGCGCCTCGTGGCGCACGACGCCGACACCGCGACCTTCGAGGCCGAGTGCGGCAAGGGCACCTATGTGCGCGCCATCGCCCGCGACCTCGGCCGCACGCTGGGCTGCCTCGGCCACGTCACGGCGCTGCGGCGCACCCGCGTCGGGCCGTTCACGCTCGACGACGCCGATCACCTTCGCCGACCTCGAAGCCGCGCCGGAAGCGGCGCACGAGGCGCTGCTCTCCGTCGAGGGCGGCCTCACCGAACTGCCCTGCGTCGTCGCTCACCGCGACGCCGCCGCCCGCCTGCGGCGCGGCCAGTCCGTCATCCTGCGCGGCCGCGACGCCCCGGCCGAAGGCGGCCCCGTCTACGCCGCCTGCGGCGGCGTGGTCATCGCCGTCGGCATGGTGGAACGCGGCGAGTTGGTGCCGAACCGGGTGTTCAACCTGGATTTTTGATTGCAGCAGGCACGCGCCCGCGCAGCTTTCGCTACAGCTTGCATGCGCCGACGGACGCTTATCGCGCCGGATCACGGCAGCCTTGTCCTCCGTCAAGGATCGCCGGGACGGTTTGGGCTGGCAACCCCGGCGTTTTCGTGTATAGGTCCGCGCCAACCGCACGTGCCCGGCACGCGCGGCCTTTCGCATGACCGCGCTGGACGACATCCCGGCCCGGCCGCCACAAACCTCTAGACCAAGGATAAAATCCGATGTCGATCACCGCAGAGCGCAAGCAGGCGCTCGTCAACGAATACGCCACGAAGGCCGGCGATACCGGTTCTCCCGAAGTGCAGGTCGCGATCCTCACGGATCGCATCGCCAACCTCACGGAGCACTTCAAGACGCATGCGAAGGACAACCACTCGCGTCGCGGCCTTCTGAAGCTCGTTTCGCAGCGCCGTTCGCTGCTCGACTACGTCAAGTCCCGCGACGAAGCCCGTTATCGCTCGCTCATCGAGCGCCTGGGCATCCGCCGCTGAGGCCTGGGGAGCCGCAGGATGCGGTTCCCTTGTCTCCTTGACGCCAGGGCTCCCCGCGGGGAGCCCGCCAAGCCTGCCGGTGGCGGCCATGTGCCGCCGCTCGCAAACCGGGGCGGCCGATGGCCGGAGCCGATGGTCCTGTGCCGAAGCTCCTGATCCAAGTGCCGCCTTGTTGTACGCGTATCCGGAAAAGATGGCGTGTCCGTCTCGGAACCGTAGCCGAGGCGCGGGTATGGTGCCCGCGGCCCGAAAAACCGGCCAGACCGACCGTTCATGGCAGGATCGCCGGACGCTCCGCACGCGTTGCGCAGCGTCCCGCCGTCTTGCACATGGCGTCGGTTTGGCCAGCAAAGCTGGATGACCGATATGTTTGATGTCCAACGTGTTGAACTGATGTGGGCGGGGCGCAAGCTCACGCTCGAGACCGGCCACATGGCCCGCCAGGCTGACGGCGCCGTCATCGCCACCTATGGCGAAACCACCGTCCTCGCCACCGTCGTCTCCGCCAAGGAGCCGAAGGCCGGCATCGACTTCTTCCCCCTCACCGTGAACTACCAGGAGAAGGCGTTCGCGGCCGGCCGCATTCCCGGCGGCTATTTCAAGCGCGAGGGCCGTCCGTCCGAGAAGGAGACGCTCGTCTCCCGCCTCATCGACCGCCCCATCCGCCCGCTCTTCGTCGACGGCTACCGCAACGAGACGCAGGTCGTCGTGACCGTGCTGTCGCATGACCTCGAGAACGATCCCGACGTGCTGGCGATGGTCGCGGCCTCCGCCGCGCTGACGCTCTCCGGCGTGCCCTTCATGGGCCCGGTCGGCGGCGCGCGCGTGGGCTACATCAACGGGCAGCTCAAGCTGAACCCGACGATCCAGGAAATGGCCGACTCGTCGCTCGACCTCGTCGTCGCCGGCACCGCCGACGCCGTGCTGATGGTCGAGTCCGAAGCCAAGGAGCTGGGCGAAGACGTGATGCTCGCCGCCGTGATGCACGGCCACAAGGGCTTCCAGCCCGTGATCGACGCCATCATCAAGCTGGCCGAGCGGGCCGCCAAGGAGCCGCGCGACTTCTCGACCCCCGACAACTCCGCCATCGAGAAGCGCATCCTCGACCTCGTCGAGGCCGACCTGCGCGATGCCTTCACCACCCCGGTGAAGCAGACCCGGCAGGACAAGGTCGCCGCCGCGAAGGCCAAGGTGCTGGCCGCCCTCACCGGCGACGTGCCGGACGCGCTGGACAAGCAGCTCGTGGCCGGCGTGTTCAAGGACGCCGAAGCCAAGATCGTGCGCTGGAACATCCTCGACACCGGCGTGCGCATCGACGGCCGCGACGTGAAGACGGTCCGCCCGATCTCCGCCGAGGCCGGCCTGCTGCCGCGCACCCACGGCTCCGCGCTGTTCACGCGCGGCGAGACGCAGGCCCTCGTGGTCGCGACGCTCGGCACCGGCGAGGACGAGCAGTACATCGACAGCCTGGAAGGCACCTACAAGGAGCGCTTCCTGCTTCACTACAACTTCCCTCCCTACTCCGTCGGCGAGACCGGCCGCATGGGTTCGCCCGGCCGCCGCGAGATCGGCCACGGCAAGCTCGCCTGGCGCGCCATCCGCCCGATGCTGCCTGCCCAGCACGAGTTCCCCTACACGATCCGCCTGGTCTCGGAGATCACCGAGTTCGAACGGCTCGTCCTCCATGGCCACCGTCTGCGGCGCCTCGCTGGCGCTGATGGATGCGGGCGTTCCGCTGAAGTCGCCGGTCGCGGGTATCGCGATGGGCCTGATCCTCGAGGGTGAGCGCTTCGCGGTGCTCTCCGACATCCTCGGCGACGAGGATCATCTCGGCGACATGGACTTCAAGGTGGCCGGCACGGAAGGTGGCATCACCTCCCTGCAGATGGACATCAAGATCGCCGGCATCACCGAGGAGATCATGCGGGTCGCTCTCGACCAGGCCAAGGGTGGGCGCCTGCACATCCTCGGCGAGATGGCGAAGGGCCTTTCCGGCGCCCGCCAGGAGCTCGGCCAGTACGCGCCGCGCATCGAGACGATCAAGATCCCGACCGACAAGATCCGTGAAGTCATCGGCACGGGCGGCAAGGTCATCCGCGAGATCGTCGAGAAGACCGGCGCCAAGATCAACATCGAGGACGACGGCACCGTGAAGGTCGCCTCCTCGGACGCCGCCTCCATCACCGCCGCCCTGAACTGGATCAAGTCGATCACGCAGGAAGCGGAAGTCGGCATGATCTATGACGGCACGGTCGTGAAGACGACGGACTTCGGCGCCTTCGTGAACTTCTTCGGCGCCAAGGACGGCCTGGTCCACATCAGCCAGCTCGCCGCCAACCGCGTCAACAAGGTCACCGACGTGGTCAAGGAAGGCGACAAGGTCAAGGTCAAGCTGCTCGGCTTCGACGAGCGCGGCAAGGTCCGCCTGTCCATGAAGGTCGTCGACCAGACCACCGGCGAGGACCTCGAGAAGAAGCAGCGCGAGCAGCCCGAAGCCGCCGCCGGCGAGTGATCGCCGCTCCGGCGTCCTGACTATCGAGGGCGGCCGCGAGGCCGCCCTTTTTCATGGGCGGCGCGCGGGAGTTCCGGACGCCCGCCGCCGTCAGGGCTGCCGCGCGGCGGCTTTGACGGCGCGGACGAGCCGGGCGAGGCGCTTGGGTGCAGGGCCCCCGCGCGGCTTGTCCAGCCTCCCTCTCTCCGTCATCCCGGGCTCCGACCTGGGATCTCTCGCCTCGCCGGATGGGGAGATCCTGGGGTCTGCGCTGCGCTCCGGCCGGGATGACGGGGAGGGGTGGAGAGAGAGTGTCTCGACAGACCAGGATTCCGGCAGGCTAAACCCGGCTAATTTGGATCAAAGACGGGCCGCATTCATACTTTGGATCGGGTGTGGAAAATTGTGTCAATCATTAGAATCTATCATTACGTGAATTTTCCAATTCGTTTTGCTATTTGACAAATTCGATTAGCCGAACAATGTTTCTCCTCTAAGATACAGGGGGAATTGATGTTCAGTAAGATGTTTTGCGTGTTGAGTTTTTCCATTGCCCTGACGTCGTGTAACTCCATTCAACAGTACTCTTTTCAGCCAACCGCCGGTCAGATGGGTCTCAATCGGGACGGCGTTGCTGGTATCGTTTCGAAGCGCTCTCGTTCGGTGGTCCTCGTCAGCAACGCTAGAAAGGGCCCCGCCGCTGGATACCGGCGTGTCGTCGTAGGTATCCAAATATCTCCAACACTCCCCTGAACTTTGAGTTGAGTGCGGTCGAAATCTTCGAAACCCGCAGCGGCGAGATTGTTCGCCCACTCACTGTGGTTACTTATGATCGTCTTGTGAACGAGGAAAAGACGCGGCAGGTGATTGGAGCAATCTTGCTGGGGGTTGCGGCTGGAGCTAATTCTTATAGCGCTTCACAAGCTGGGTACGGAACAGCACGTGGTACCGTCAACACGACGACCTATGGCCGGTATGGAACTTACAACTCACAAAGCAACGTCTCGATCAACTATTTCGATCCAGGCGTGAATATGGCGGCTAAGCTAATGCCGCAGCGCAAAATTCTGCTATGATTTCTAATGCGTCAGTGAACAATGAACAAACGCTGGTGGCACTTGAACAGTCGGTAATCAAAGACAACACTCTGCTTCCGAATGAACTCTATGGAGGTCAGTTGTTTTTCGAAGTTCCTGGCTCACCGAGCGATCTGAAGGAATTTCTAATTCAACTCCGGGTTGGCTCCGATACACATCAGTTTCGCGTTCGGTCAGCGAGTTAAGCGCTGGTGGAAGTCTCGATCTTCTGCCATGAATGCGCCGACAGCAGCCGGCCCGCAAACGTCCCTAAAGCGGCTCCGTGCCGTGCTCTGAGCCTCGCGGGAGGCCAGTAGCGGCGCTAGCCCGCTACTCGTCTTCCCCGAACCGGTTCGCGACCAGCGCGCCCAGGGCGTCGAGCGCCTGCTGGGCCTGTTCGCCCGTGGCGGTCACGGTGATCGTGGTGCCGATGCCGGCGCCCAGCGTCAGGATGCCCATGATCGAGGTGCCGCCCACCGTCTCGCCGCAGCGCGTGACCTGGATGGCGGCGTCGAAGTCTTCGGCGCACTGGACGAACTTCGCCGTGGCGCGGGCGTGCAGGCCCTTGCGGTTGACGATGCGCATCTCGCGCACCAGCGCGCCCTCGGGAATGGGCGCGGGCGGGCAGCCGCAATCCTCGGCGGCGTCCGGGGCGGACGTCTGCGCCGCGTCGGGTCCTCGTCGCGCAGCCGCTCATTTGCCCGCGAGCACCCGGCTGGCGACGTTGATGTATTTGCGGCCGGCGTCCTGCGCCTGGATGACGGCCCGGTCGAGGTCGCACTCGCCGCGCACGCTGGCGAGCTTGATCAGCATGGGCAGGTTGATGCCCGCGACCACCTCGGTCTTGCCGCCGTTCATGACCGAGATCGCGAGATTGGAGGGCGTGCCGCCGAACATGTCGGTGAGGATGACGACGCCGTCGCCGGTGTCGACCGTCTGCACCGCCGCGAGGATTCGCGCCGCCGCTGGTCCATTCGTCTTCCGGACCGATCGTGATCGTCTCGACCTGCTGCTGCGGACCGACGACGTGCTCCATGGCGGCGCGAAACTCGATCGCAAGCCGCCCGTGCGTCACGAGCACCATCCCGATCATTCGATGACTTCTCCAGCGCGCCGCCGGCGCACGAAGCTCTCATTTTGTGCAATGCGGCGAGAAGTGCAACCCCTCATAACGCAGCTTGACCCCTGTTTGGTTCCATCGGCGGTTGCAGAAGAACCGGCATCCCCGAGAGCGAGGAGGACGCGATCGGCCTGTCCGGGCCCGCGCGACCACGCGCCGGACCTCGACGCCCATCACATCGGTAACGCATTTGGTCCTGTATCGGGCATCCTGTCGAGTCGGGGCACTCCACAATCCACCACGAGCCGCGACCACCGCGCCGCCGGCGTGGGCGGCGTCGCGGATGCCGATGCCCCGCACCTCGACCCGCCCGGCGATGGCCGGATGCGGCCGCGCCACCAGCCGCCCGCCCTGCGCGGCCAGCGAAACGCGGTCGTCGCCGACGAGGCGGGCGAAGCCGCCGCCGCGCGCCGCAAGCGTCCAGGATCTCGGCGCGCCAGCGTCGACTTGCCGCTGCCGGACGGGCCGCGGATGCAGCACGCCGGCCTCGCCCACGACGACGCAGCTGGCGTGGGCAACGCGCCTGGGCGCGGCGCTCATCGCGGCGGCCGCCGCGCGGCAGCGCGGCACGCACGTGAAGCGGCGCGCCGCACGGAGCGCGCGCCGTCCGGCGTCGGCGTCGGTGCCGCGAAGCGGTTCTCGGCCCAGATGCGGCCGCGATGCGCCTCGACGATCTGGCGGGAGATCGACAGGCCGAGGCCGGAATTCTGGCCGAAGCCCTGGTCCGGCCGGTCGGTGTAGAAGCGCTCGAAGATGCGCTCCAGCGCGTGCGGCGGGAATGCCCGGCCCGTCGTCCTCGACGACGATCTCGACCTCCGGCCCCGATGCGGCGCAGCGCGACGCGCACCTCGCCGCCGTGGCGGCGAGAAGGAGCGCGCGTTCTCGACGAGGTTGCTGATGACCTGGCCGAGGCGGCTGTCGTGGCCCATGACGAGATAGGCGTCGCGGCCGCAGCGGATGCGGCGGCGATGTCGAGGCGGATGCGTCACGCCGTCGTCGCGCCGGACCTCGTTGGCGACGGAGGTCGACGGTCTCCAGCAGGCGGACGACGTCGACCGGCTCGCGCCTCGGCCGCGCGCCAGCTCGGCGTCGAGGCGCGAGGCGTCGGAGATGTCGCTGATCAGCCGGTCGAGGCGGCGCACGTCGTGCTGGATGACGCTCGATCAGCCGGTCGCGGCTCTCGTCGGAGCGGGCGAGCGGCAGGGTCTCCACCGCGCTGCGCAGCGAGGTGAGCGGGTTCTTCAGCTCGTGCGCGACGTCGGCGGCGAAGCTCTCGATGGCCTCGATGCGGTCGTAGAGCGCGCGGGTCATGTCGCGCAGCGAGCCGGAGAGATGGCCGATCTCGTCCGAGCGGTCGGTGAAGTCGGGGATCTCCTCGCGCGCCTTGACGCCGCGGCGCACCCGCTCGGCGGCGGCGGACAGGCGGCGGATCGGCCCGGCGATGGTGCCGGCGAACGAGCACCGACAGCACGATCATCACGCCCGCCGCCACGAGGAAGACGCGCAGGATGGCGCAGCGCTCGGCCGCGATGATGCCGTCGATGTCGCCGCCCTGGGTGGACAGCAGCAGCGCGCCGCGCACGGCGCGGAAGCGCTGGATCGGCACGGCGACGGAGACGATGGTCTCGCCGTTGGCGTTGACGCGCACCACGCTGGCGGGCGAGCCGGCGAGCGCGCCGCGTCACCTCGGGCAGGTTGCGGCCGTTGGCGGCGTTGATCGTCCTCGGCGAGCGGCACGTCCGGTCCGGCCGAAGCGGCGCTTCACCGGGTTCCAGGTGCGCTCGATGATGCGTCGGCTCGTCCTGCGTCGGGCGGCGGCAGGTCGAAGCGCAGGATGTCGCCGCGCGAATAGAGCGAGCGGCTGTCGACCAGCAGGAAGCCGTCGCGGTCGTAGATGCGGGCGCGGGTGCGCGTCGGCGTCACCAGGCGGCGCAGCAGCGGCGCCACGCGCTCGGGATTGATGGAGAATTCGAGCACGCTGTCGTCGCCGAGGCCGACGCTCTCGCCGGCCTGGAGCTGCAGCAGCTTGTCGGGATCGATGGTGATCGATGTCGGTGTCGACGGTGGCGGAGGCGGCGACCGCGCCGGCGATGATCTCGCCCTGCGTGAGCAGGCTCTGCACGCGGGCGTCGATCAGGCCTTCGCGGAACTGGTTGAGGTAGAGGAAGCCGAGCAGCAGCGCGACGAGGCCCGCCAGGTTCAGCACGACGATGCGGCGGACGAGGCTGGACGAGGCGCGCTGGCCCACGAGCCGCGCAAGACGGCGCAGCCGCTCGCGCACCGGCTTGAGGGCCGGCTGGCGGCCCGCGTCCGCGCCTGTTCCTGCGCGGGTTCGCCTGGCGTTCGCTGCAGGGGCGGCGAGAGGCCCCGGTCCAGTTCCACTGTCATCGATCGTCCGCGGCCGTCCGGCATGCCGGATCGCCGCTCGCCGGCGTGCCGGATCGCGGCCGCTCAGGCTCTCCTTGAAGCGGTAGCCGACGCCATACAGCGTTTCGATCATCTCGAAGTCGTCGTCGACCGCCTTGAACTTCTTGCGCAGGCGCTTGATGTGGCTGTCGATGGTGCGGTCGTCGACATAGACCTGGTCGTCATAGGCCGCGTCCATCAGCGCGTTGCGGCTCTTCACGACGCCCGGCCGCATGGCCAGCGCCTGCAGGATCAGGAACTCGGTGACGGTGAGCGTGACCGGCTCGCCCTTCCAGGTGCAGGTGTGGCGCTCGGGGTCCATCTTCAGCAGGCCGCGCTCCAGCACCTTGGCGTCGCCCTCCTTGGGGGCGGCGGCCTCCTTGGGGCTGAAGCGGCGCAGCACGGCCTTGACGCGCTCCACCAGCAGGCGCTGCGAGAACGGCTTCCGGATGAAGTCGTCCGCGCCCATCTTGAGGCCGAACAGCTCGTCGATCTCCTCGTCCTTCGAGGTGAGGAAGATCACCGGCAGGTCGGATTTCTGGCGCAGGCGGCGCAGCAGCTCCATGCCGTCCATGCGCGGCATCTTGATGTCGAAGATGGCGAGGTCGGGCGGGTTCTGCTTCAGTCCGTCCAGCGCGCTGGCGCCGTCGGTGTAGGTCTGGACGCGGTAGCCCTCGGCCTCGAGGGCGATGGAGACGGAGGTCAGGATGTTGCGGTCGTCATCGACCAGGGCGATTGTCGGCATCGGTCCACTCGTTGCGGCTTGCGGCTCCGGCATTTCGAAACCTCGAAACACCGGACCGGAAGTCCTTATGGTCGCATGATATTCGCGTAAACTCGCGTTCGGAATTCACGCATCACGCTCCACGGCCAAGGTCAAGCGTCACGGGAGGACGCTCATGCGCAAGCGCGGCTTTAGTGTGACCGCCCTGCGTCAAGGTTGCGTCGCTCTTGATGAGCGCCATGCACTCCCAATGTAAGAGTTGCCACGGCGTTCCGCCACGAGTCAGGCTGCGAAAAGCCGCAGAATGAGCGGAATGCGACACAAAAATGCGGCTCCACGGCCGCAAACCGGCTTGAGCCGAACCAGAAGGGGAGCCTGATGAGCGAGCGCAGCGCCGGCAAGCCGGAAGCCGAAAAGCCGTTCGACGCCGCGGCGGAGGCACGCCGGCTGGCCCGCGTCGCCCGGTTCGCGAGCCTCGCCACGCTCGACCGCCGGACCGGCGCGCCCTACGCCTCGCTGGTGTCGACAGCCACCGACATCGACGGCGCACCCATCATCCTCATCTCGCGCCTCGCCGTGCATACCCGGAATATCGAGGTGGACCCGCTGGTCTCGATCCTGTTCGCGGAGATCGGCGCGGGCGATCCCCTGCTGCATCCGCGCGTCAGCGTCAGCGCCACGGCGCAGAAGATCGAGGACGAAGGGCCGAAGCGGCGCTTCCTCACCCGCAATCCGGCGGCGGAGATGTATGCGGGCTTTGCGGATTTCGCGTTCTACCGGCTCGAGCCCCTGCACGCGCATCTGGTGGCGGGGTTCGGGCGCATCGTCGATCTCGGCGTCGCCGACCTGCTGCTGGATCTCTCAAAGGCGCCCGGCCTCGTCGAAACTGAGGCCGAGGCGGTGGCGCATGTGAACGAGGACCACAAGGAGACCCTGTCGCTCTATGCCACGCAGCTCCTGGGCCGCGCGGAAGGGCCGTGGCGCATGACCGGGCTCGATCCGGAAGGGTTCGATCTCGCCAGCGGGGACGAGACCGCGCGTGTGATCTTTCCTGAAATCGTGCATACGCCGGGCGAACTCCGGAAAGCATTTCAGGCGCTCGCGGAGCAAGCGCGGGGCATCGGATCTAATTCAACCGGTTAGATGACTGGTGTTGTTCCAATTGGTTGAAAAAGTCGTTCACAACATCCAATGGAACATCTTGTTTCGCCGCGCGTCTCGTGTTCTTAAGCCCGAAAGTTGATCTTGCCGGGGTTGGTAGGCTTGGCTAGCGTCCGCCGCGTTCGCATGGGCAAGTCTGGTTTCGGGGCAAGTCTGGTTCGGGGCAAGTCTGGTTCGGGGCAAGCCCGGGCAGGGTCGGGGGCTGGTATTGGATCGCTTCCGGCTGAAATGGGGAAGGAGACGTCATCGTGGAGAATTTCGGGACCTATAACGGCGCGCATGGAGCCGAGGCCTTCGGCTTCAGGAAGCTCGCCAAGGTTTATTGGAACCTGCAGGCCCCCCGCCTCTACGAGGAAGCGCTCTCCCGCAACGAAGCGATGCTGGCCAGCGGCGGCGCGCTCGTCGCCGAGACCGGCGCCCATACCGGCCGCTCGCCCAAGGACAAGTTCGTCGTGCGCGATGCGCTGACGCAGGACAGCGTGTGGTGGGATAATAACGGCGCGATCTCCAAGGAGCAGTTCGACACGCTGCTGGAGGACTTCAAGGCCCATGCGCAGGGCAAGGAGCTCTTCGCGCAGGACCTCTATGGCGGCGCCGACCCGCTCTACCGCGTCAGGACGCGCGTCTTCACCGAATATGCCTGGCACTCGCTGTTCATCCGCAACCTGCTCATCCGCCCGCAATGGGAGGAACTGGCCGGGTTCGTGCCCGATATGACCATCGTCGACCTGCCGTCGTTCAAGGCGGACCCGGCGCGCCACGGCTGCCGCTCGGAGACGGTGATCGCGTGCGACTTCTCGCGCCGCATCGTGCTGATCGGCGGCACGAGCTACGCCGGCGAGATGAAGAAATCGGTGTTCACCTATCTGAACTTCGCCCTGCCCGGGAAGGGCGTGATGCCCATGCACTGCTCGGCCAATGCCGGGTCGCGCAACGACGTGGCCGTGTTCTTCGGCCTCTCCGGCACCGGCAAGACGACGCTGTCGGCCGACCCGAACCGCACGCTCATCGGCGACGACGAGCATGGCTGGGGGCCGGGCGGCGTGTTCAACTTCGAGGGCGGCTGCTACGCCAAGGCGATCAAGCTGTCGCGCGAGGCCGAGCCGGAGATCTACGCCACCACCGAGCGCTTCGGCACCGTGATGGAGAACGTGGTGCTCGACGCCGAGACCCGCGTGCCCGACTTCGACGACGGATCGCGCACGGAGAACACCCGCGTCGCCTATCCGCTCGACTACATCCCGAACGCCTCGGCGACGGGCCGGGCCGGCATTCCCAAGAACATCGTCATGCTGACCTGCGACGCCTTCGGCGTGATGCCGCCGATCGCCAAGCTGACGCCCGCGCAGGCCATGTACCACTTCCTCTCCGGCTACACGGCGAAGGTCGCGGGCACGGAAAAGGGCGTGACGGAGCCGCAGGCGACGTTCTCGACCTGCTTCGGCGCGCCGTTCATGCCGCGCCACCCCTCCGTCTACGGCAATCTGCTGCGCGAGCTGATCGCCCGGCACGACGTGGATTGCTGGCTGGTGAACACCGGCTGGACCGGCGGCAAGCACGGCGTGGGCCGCCGCATGCCGATCCGCGTCACGCGCCGGCTGCTGACCTCGGCGCTCGACGGCTCGCTGAACCGGGCGGACTTCCGCACCGACCCCTATTTCGGCTTCTCGGTGCCGACATCGGTGCCCGGCGTGGAGCCGCACATCCTCTACCCCGTGAAGACGTGGCAATCGAAGGCCGATTTCGCGGAGACGGCGAAGAAGCTCGTGGGGATGTTCCGCGACAATTTCGCCAAGTTCGAGGAGCACGTCGACGCCGACGTCCGCGCCGCCGCGCCGGCCAGCCAGTTGGCGGCGGAGTAGTCGTAGGGCCAGCCTTCTGGAACCCTCGTCCTTCGAGACGCCATGCGAAGCCGCATGGCTCCTCAGGATGAGGGCATTTGTGCTAACCGGCATACCGGGTGGCAAGCTGATCCCCAGCGGCCCACAACAGGCCCATCCCCCTCATCCTTCTAAGTTCGGACCACCGCAATCTGCTATAAGGAGGGCGGCGGAGGCGGAAGGGATTCCGGCTCATCCCAGGGCAAAGCCCGATCCTCAGCTCGGACACCCTGAGGAGCCACGCGACTTCGCGTGGCGTCTCGAAGGACGAGGGATTCCAGAGCGCTCGCCGCGTCAGCCCTGCGACCCGGCCCAGGCCCTGATGCCGCCGTCCAGCCATTCCAGATCGGCCTCGATCGAGGGCAGCAGCACGAACCAGCCGTGGAAGCCGTGCAGCATGCCCCGGGCGAAGCGGCATTCGCAGGGGATGCCGGCCTCGGACAGGCGGCGGGCGAACAGGGCCGCGTCGTCGGCGAGGGGGTCGCACTCGGCGGCCAGGATCAGCGTCGGCGGGAACCCCGGCGGGACGGCGTGGCGGGCGGGCGAGAGCTCGGGATGCCCGTCCGAAACGCCGGCCGGCAGATACATCTTCACCATGCCGACCAGCGTATCGCGCTCGAGCTGGTGGCCCCTGGCGTAGAGATAGCCCGATGGGCTGGTCATGGTGGTGTCCAGCCAGGGGCTGAGCAGGACGCAGAGGCCGATGGGCGAGACGGGAGCGAGCGTGAAGCGCCGCGTCGCGGCCGCCACCAGCCCCGCGCCCGCGCTGACGCCGGCCAGCGCCAAGGGCAGGGACAATCCCTCGATGGCGCCCGCCGCGATGGCGGAGACCTGATCCTCGACATCGTCGACGGCGGCCGGCCAGGGGTGCTCGGGCGCAAGGCGGTAGCTGAGCGAGACGACATTGGCGGGGATCGACGCCGCGAAGCGCCGCGTTTCGGCTTCCGTCTCGTCGATGCCGCCGAGGATGTATCCGCCGCCATGCACATAGACGAGCGTCGGGAGCGGGCCGGAGGCCAGCGGACGGTAGACGCGTGCGCGGCGCGGGCCGCCGCGTGTGTCGAGCGTCACGTCCTCGACGGAGGCCAGCCGCGTCTCGGTCTCGGGCTGGCGCAGGATCGCGTTCATCCGGCTGTAGTGCCGCTGCTGCTCCACCGACTGCTCGGCGCGGGGCGGAATGGAATGTTCCTGCTGGAACGCGGCGAGGCGCGCCATCAGGGCCTGTGCTTCGGGGTGGACGGGCATCGGGAACTCCGGTGGGCAGGCGGACAATGCAGGGGCAGGTACCGAAACAGGGCGGACCGCGTCTAGAAGCGCGGCAGCTTCGGATCCCAGTCGGGACGGTATTTGCGCATTTCCTGGGCGTCGTTGCGGATCCGGATGCCGCAATCGACGTAGTTCTGGTGCAGTTTCTTCAAGGCCGCGCGATCGAGCGTGACGCCGAGGCCGGGGCCTTCGGGCGGAGCCATGGAGCCGCCTGAAATGACGAGCTTGCCGCCTTCGATCACCTCGTCCTCCTGCCAGGGATAGTGCGTATCGGCGGCGTAGGCTGAGGTTCGGGATCGTCGCCCCCACATGCGTCATCGCCGCGAGGCTGATGCCCATATGCGAGTTCGAGTGCATGGAGATGCCGATGCCGAAGGTGCGCCCGATCATGGCGAGGTTCTGGGTGGCGCGCAGGCCGCCCCAGTAATGGTGGTCGGACAGGATCACCTGGACCGCGTTGAGGCGCACGCTCTCGGGGATATGGCCGAAGGCGATGGTGACCATGTTGGTGGCGAGCGGGATGGGGCAGAACTTCGCGACCTCGCCCATCTCCTCCAGCGTCTTCGTGGGATCCTCGAGATATTCCAGCAGCCCGCCTTCGAGCAGCTGCGGCATGACGCGCCGGGTGGTTTCCACCGACCAGCCGCCATTGGGATCGATGCGCAAAGGTGCGTCGGGGAAGGCGCGGCGCAGGGCGCGCAGCGTCTCGATCTCGTAAGTCGGGGTCGAAGACGCCGGCCTTCAGCTTCATCGAGCCGAAGCCGTATTCCTCGAACATGCGGCGGGCCTGGCCCACCATCTGCTCGTGGCTGATGCACCTCGCCCCAGTGTCGGTGGGGTAGCCCGGATCGTCGCGGTGCTTTTCGAACTTGTAGAACAGGTAGGCCGAGTAACTCGACGCGGTCGCGCACCTTGCCGCCGAGCACCTCGTAGAGCGGCCGCCCCAGGATCTGCCCCTGGAGGTCGAGGAACGCGACCTCGAAGGCGGCGAGCGCCGTGGCGCGCGCCTTGTCGCCCTTGGGCGGGAACATGGCCGCCGTGTCGGGTGTCCCCATCGCCGCGTAGACCACGCGGGTCAGGCCGTTCAGGTCGAACGGATCGAGGCCCGCGAGACCGGCCTTCACCTTGTCGAGATTGCCGAGCGTCTCCAGGTCGCCATAGCTCTCGCCAAGCCCGACGCGGCCGTCATCCGTCTCGACCTCGATGATGCTGCGCAGCGCCCAGGGCTCGTGCACGCCCCAGACATTGAGCAATGGCGGATCGCGGAAGGCGATCGGGGTGACGCGGACATCGACGATGCGGTTCATGAGCGGCGGCCTCCCGGCAGATCTTGTTCGGCTTGTTCTGTCTGGTCGGAGCAGTCAGTCCTTGGGAGCGGCCGACATACTCGATCGAGCAGAACGGGCCGCCCTGGAACTGCAGCGCCACAGGATCGGACTTCGGCCCCTCGGCCTCCGCCGCCATCGCCTGCGCGGTGTAGTCCTCGGACTTGTCGAGCGGCTTGTAGCCGAGCCGGTAGGCGGCGGAATTGTCGTACCAGGCGGCGGCGTTGTTGGAGATGCCGTAGACGATGGTGTTGTGGATCTCGGGATGCTCCAGCCCGATGCGCACGAGCTGCGCGAGATCGCGTCCGCTGACCCAGATGGCGAGCGCGCGGGCGCTGCCGGGCGTGTCGGCGGCGTTGCCGATGCGGATATGCATGCTGCGGATGCCGTATTTGTCGGCATAGAGCTGGCCGACGTCCTCGCCCCACGCCTTGCTCAGGCCGTAGCGGCTGTCGGGACGCGGCATGACAGTCGTGTCGATGCGCTGCGTGCGGGGATAGAAGCCCACGGCGTGGTTCGACGAGCCGAAGATGACGCGCCTGGCGCCCTGGCGGAACGCGGCCTCGTAGACGTTGTAGGTGCCCACGATGTTCGAGGCGAGTATCTTCTCGAACGCGGTCTCGACAGGCTCGGCGGCGAGGTGGATCACCGCGTCCATGCCGCGCATCGCGTTCTCGACGGATTGCAGGCTGGCGATGTCGCCGACCACGCTCTCCTCGTTGGAGCGCAGGTCGGTGACGGGCGCCATGTCGAAGATGCGGATCGTCTCGAACTGGCCGGCGAATTCCTGGCGCAGCTTGCGGCCGACATGTCCGGCGCCGCCGGTGATCAGAAGCTTCATCGGGTGTTCCTCTCTGTATCAGTTTCGTGGTCGAAAGCCGGGCGTTGCCGGATTGGCGTTCGCATCGACTCTCGCATTGGCTGCCCAACGGCCTATCGCGATCCGGGGCGCAAAGGAAGGGCGTGGCGGACAGTGCACGGCCGCGTATTGACACGATCTGGTATATCACATATCAGCATTTCCTCGAGCGATCTGCCTTTTGAAGGAGGCCCACCGCACGGGCCAACCGGTCGAGACAGCATCACTGTTGACAGGTTGTCGTACAAGTGCTGGGAATCTGTCCAGTCGAGATTTCGCGCCAGCCTGCCCGGCGTGCGTCCTTCGAGCGCAGAGAAGGGCCTGGCCGGGTTGCAAAATAACTGCCTGAACAGGCGGATACGGGACGGGAACGCCGGCCAGGCCGGTGCGAAAACGAGGTCGGGAACTGCATGACGACTGGTGTGTCCCTCTCTTCCGAGCGCTCGACGGCGACGCCGCGCATCGGGGCGGGTGACCACGCGCTGCAGGCCGGTCCGATGCGGGCGAGCGTCCGCGCCCATGCCGGCGGGCGGATCGCCTCGCTCTGGCGCGAGGAGCCCGACGGCAGCCGCACCGACGTGCTCGTGCCGATGCAGGACCTGCCCTTCGATCCCGACCAATGGCAGAAGGCGGGCTGCTATCCGCTCGCGCCCTGGTCGAACCGCATCCGCAATGCGAGCTTCCCCTTCGGCGGCGAGACCATCCAGCTTCCCGCGCATCCGAGCTGCCCGCCGCACACGGTGCACGGCTTCTCGCATGCACGGGCCTGGACCGTGACGGCGCATGACGACGCCTCCCTCGAGATGCGCTACCGGCACCAGCCGGACGCGTGGCCATGGGCGTTCGAGGCCGTGCAACGCGTCACGCTCGACGAGACGGGGCTCACGCATCGCGATCTCGGTGCAGAACCTGTCGGATCGCGCCGATGCCGGCGGGCTTCGGCGTGCATCCCTTCTTCAAGGCCGACCACGGCGATGTCGTCCGCTTCACCTGCGACACCGCTGTGGCGCTCGGACGAGGTCGGCTGCGGCACCCATGCCGAGGCGCTGCCCCCGGCGCAGGCGAGCCACGAGCTGCGCATCGGCCCCGACGCGGTCACCGACTATTTCGCTGACTTCCACGGCGTCGCATCCATCGCGCGGCAGGACGGCACCCGCATCGTGGTGGAGGCCGGCGCGCCGCTCGACCATTTCGTTTTTCACGTGCCCAAGGGCGGCGCGTATGCCTGCCTCGAGCCGGTGAGCCATGTCGCGGACGCCTTCAACCTGGCGGCGCGCGGGGTCGAGGGGTCGGGAATGGTCACCCTGCAGCCTGAGGAAAGTATCAGCGCAATCGTCAGGATTGCGCTAGCATAACCATAAGGCCTGCCGCGAAGCAGGCCGGTTCGCTGGAAAAGCGGGCATTTCGACAAGACGTTCAGAGGGAGGAACCACATGAGTGAAGACACGACGTCGCACGGGAAGCGCAGCGGGATCGACCGCCGCGACGTGCTGAAGGGTTTCGCAGGCGCGGCCGCCGTGGCCAGCCTGTCCGGCAAGGCTTTCGCGCAGGCCGCGACGAAGGAAGCGCCCGATCTCGCCAAGGCCGTCGCCGACGGCAAGCTGCCCAAGCTGGCCGACCGCGTCCCGTCGAGCCCGCTGGTCATCAAGGTCGAGAAGGTCGGCAAGTATGGCGGCGCGCTGCGCCGCGGCCTGCGCGGCTCGGCCGACCACAACGGCATCCTGCGCCTCGTCGGCAACCAGGGCCTCGTGCGCTGGAACCTGGCCTTCACCGAGGTGCTGCCCAACGTCGCCGAGAAGTGGACGGTCAACGCCAACTCCACCGAGTTCACCTTCTCCCTGCGCAAGGGCATGAAGTGGTCGGACGGCAAGCCCTTCACGGCCGACGACATCGTCTTCTCGATCGAGGACTGCGCCAAGAATTCCGAGCTCTACAAGTCCGTGCCCTCGCCGCTGGTCATCGGCGGCAAGCCCGGCACGGTCACCAAGATCGACGACATCGACCGTGAAGTTCACCTTCGCCGGTCCCTACGCGCTGTTCCTGGAGATGATGGCGACGCCGCTCGGGCCAGCACCCCACGCTGTTCTGCAAGCACTACGCCAGCCAGTTCCACCCCAAGTACAACCCGCAGGTCGCCGACCTCGCCAAGGCGGCCAACGTCTCGGGCTGGCCGGACCTGTTCCGCGCCAAGAACGGCGACATCGAGATCCCCTCGCGCTGGAGCAACCCGGAGAAGCCGACGCTCGATCCGTGGGTGATCAAGGAGCCCTACACCGGCGGCGCGACGCGCGTCACGCATGGAGCGCAACCCCTACTTCTGGCAGGTCGACCAGGAGGGCAACCAGCTCCCCTATATCGACCGGCTCAACTTCAACATCTCGCAGGACGTCGAGTCCCTGATGCTCGACGCGATCTCCGGCCGCCTGGACATCCAGGAGCGCCACATCGACACCCTGCAGAACAAGCCGACGCTCTCGCAGAACATGCAGAAGGGCGACTACCGCCTTGTCGAGCTCATCGCATCCGGCGCGCAGCAGGTTCAGATCTACCTGAACATCACGCACAAGGACCCGAAGATGCGGGAGATGTTCGCCAACAAGGAGTTCCGCCAGGCGCTCTCGCTGGGCATCAACCGCAAGGAGATCATCGACATCGTCTATCTCGGCCAGTCCGAGCCCTACCAGACCGGGCCGCGCCCGGGCCATCCCTGGTATCACGAGAAGCTGGCGCGCCAGTTCACGGACCACGATCCCAAGCAGGCGAACGCGATCCTCGACAAGCTCGGCTACAACAAGAAGGACGCGCAGGGCTTCCGCCTGCGTCCCGACGGGCAGAAGGTGTTCTTCGCCATCGACGTCATCCCGACGCTCTATCCGGACGCCGTGGACTCGCTGGAGCTGGTGAAGCGCCACTGGGCCGAGATCGGCGTCGACGTGAAGATCAACACCATCGAGCGCGCGCTCTACTACACGCGCGGCGACAACAACGACCATGACGCGGCCGTCTGGCCGGGCCCCGGCGGGCTCGATCCCGATGCTCGATCCGCGCGACTTCTTCGCCCAGCATCCGCAGGGCTCGCGCTACGCCATTCCGTGGACGCTCTGGTACGTGTCCAACGGCAAGGACGGGCAGGAGCCGCCGGAAAGCCAGAAGCAGCGCATGAAGCTGTTCGACGAGGCGCTCGCCACGGCCGACATGGCCAAGCGCGGCGAGATCATGAAGCAGCTCTTCGACCTCACGGCCGAGGCCTTCGAGACGGTCGGCATCTGCCTGCGCGTCAACACCTTCGGCATGGTCAAGAACAACCTGCACAACGTGCCGCAGAAGTACCCGAACGCCTGGTCCTGGCCGAACCCCGGCCCGGCCCTGCCGCAGCAGTTCTTCTTCACGACCTGACGACTTTCTCCCGCGGGACCTGGTCCCGCGGGAGGTTCACGCCCGCCTTGATCGGCGTCTTCCCGGCCGGCCCGGGACGACGGCGGAAGCGGGTCCATTTCAGCCCGGCTCCGCCCGCGGGAAGGGCGATACGGAACGGCCTTCTCCCAGGGACCTGCTCCCGCCAGGAGAGTGTCACACACAGGCGCTGCCCATGCTCCGCTTCATCATCTCGCGCCTCTTCTGGATGATGCCGTCGCTGATCGTCGTCAGCTTCCTGTCCTTCGTGCTGATCCAGCTGCCGCCGGGCGACTACGTGACGACCTACATCGCCACGCTGGCGGCCTCCAACGAGGTCGTCGACCAGAACACCGCCGCCGACCTGCGCGAGCGCTTCGGGCTCGACCAGCCCATGATCGTGCAGTACTGGAAGTGGATCATCGGACATCCTGCTCCGCGGCGATTTCGGGCTGAGCTTCGAATGGCAGCAGCCGGTGGGCGACCTGATCTGGGAGCGCATGGCGCTGACCCTGGTGCTCACCTTCTCGACGCTGCTCGCCACCTGGGGCATCGCGCTGCCGATCGGCGTGTTCTCGGCCGTGAAGAAGTACTCGATCGCCGACTACATCGTGACCTTCCTCTCCTTCCTCGGCCTCGCCATCCCGAGCTTCCTGCTGGCGCTGGTGCTGATGTACATCGCCGCCGTCGAGTTCGGGCAGGAGGTCGGCGGGCTGTTCTCCGAGCAGTACGTCACCGCGCCCTGGAGCATGGGCAAGGTCGTCGACCTGCTGCACCATCTCTGGATCCCCGTGATCATCCTGGCCGTGTCGGGCACGGCGAGCCTGATCCGCGTGATGCGCGCCAACATGCTCGACGAGCTCAACAAGCCCTATGTCACGACGGCGCGCGCCAAGGGCCTCTCCGAGTTCCGCGCTGCTGGTGAAGTATCCGGTGCGCCTGGCGCTGAACCCGTTCATCTCGACCATCGCCTGGCTGCTGCCGAACCTCGTCTCGGGCTCGATCATCGTGGCCATCGTGCTCAGCCTGCCGACCGCCGGGCCGCTGCTGCTGCAGTCGCTGATGAGCCAGGACATGTACCTCGCCGGCGCCTTCGTGCTGCTGATCTGCACGCTGACGCTGGTCGGCTCCCTGATCAGCGACATCCTGCTCGCGCTGGTCGATCCGCGCATCCGGCTGGAGTAGCCCTATGACCGACGCAACACTCGCGGGCGGTGCGGTCGCCGTCGACAGCTCACGCCTCGCCGTCGCCTCGCAATGGCAGCTGGTCTGGTGGGCGTTCAAGCGCCACCGCCTCGCCATGATCGGCCTCGTGGATCACGGTCGCTGCTCTACATCATCGCGCTCGTGCCCGGCTTCTTCGCCATCAACGATCCCGTCGCAGCAGAACGCGCGCGCGGCGCTACCACCCGCCGCAGGCGCTCCACTTCATCGACACGCAGCCGGACGGCAGCTGGTCGCTGCGGCCCTATATCCACCCCTACGCGCTGAAGCGCGACCCGCAGACGCTGGCGGCGATCTTCATCGCCGACACCGACCGCAAGGTCTACCTGCAGCATCTTCGCCGAGGGCTACGAGTACTCGGTGCTCGGCCTGTTCACGACGCAACATCCACCTCTTCGCGTCGACAGAGCCGCGCCAGCCGCTGTTCTTCTTCGGCGCCGACCGGCTCGGGCGCTGCGTCTACAGCCGCATCATGCAGGGCGCGCAGATCTCGCTCTCCGTCGGCCTCGTCGGCGTGTTCCTGTCGCTGACGCTCGGCGTGCTGCTCGGCGGCATCTCCGGCTATTACGGCGGCCGGGTCGACTTCGTCATCCAGCGCGTGATCGAGTTCGTGCTGTCGCTGCCGACGATCCCGATCTGGCTGGCGCTGGCCGCGGCGCTGCCGCAGGACTGGCCGGCCGTGCTCAACTATTTCATGATCACGCTGATCCTGTCGCTGACCGGCTGGGCGCAGCTCGCCCGCGTGGTGCGCGGCCGCTTCCTCAGCCTGCGCACCGAGGAGTTCGTCACCGCGGCGCGGCTCGACGGCGTGTCGGAGGGACGCATCATCTTCCGCCACATGCTGCCGAGCTTCGCCAGCCACATCATCGCGTCGATCACGCTGGCCATCCCGGCGATGATCCTGGCGGAGACCTCGCTCTCCTTCCTCGGCCTCGGCCTGCAGCCGCCGACGATCTCCTGGGGCGTGCTGCTGCGCGAGGCGCAGAACATCCGCTCCATCGCCACCGCGCCCTGGCTGTTCGCCCCCGGCGTCGCAGTGGTGCTCGCCGTCATCGCCCTCAACTTCCTGGGAGACGGACTGCGCGACGCCGCCGATCCGTACAACAAATGAGCGTCAGCGAACTCTCGATCGCGGTCGCCGACCAACGCGGCCGACCGATCGCCGGTCGTCCTCGAGGTCCGCGACCTGACACCCACTTCCCCGTCCGCACCGGCGTGGTGAAGGCGGTGGACGGCGTGTCCTTCGACGTCGAGCGCGGCACGACGCTGTGCGTGGTCGGCGAAGTCGGGCTCGGGCAAGAGCGTGACGGCGCGCTCGATCCTGCAGATCGTCGACGCGCCCGGGCGCATCGTCTCGGGCTCCATGATCCTGCACCGGCCCGACGGCTCGACGGTCGACCTCGCCAAGCTCGACCCGCGCGGGCGCGACGATCCGCGCCGTGCGCGGCGCCGAGATCGCGATGATCTTCCAGGAGCCGATGTCGTCGCTGTCGCCGGTCCATACGGTCGGCGACCAGATCATGGAGGTGCTGCGCCTGCACCTCGAGCATGACGCAAGGCGCAGGCCCGCGCGCGCTGCGTCGAGCTGCTGCGGCAGGTCGAGATCCCGAAGCCCGACACGGCGGTCGACCGCTACACCTTCGAGTTCTCGGGCGGCATGCGCCAGCGCGTGATGATCGCGATGGCGCTCGCCTGCAATCCCGCCGATGCTGATCGCCGACGAGCCGACGACCGCGCTCGACGTGACGACGCAGGCCGAGATCCTCGACCTGATCAAGCGGCTGCAGCAGCAGCACGGCATGGCGGTGATGTTCATCACCCACGACATGGGCGTGGTGGCCGAGATCGCCGACGACGTGCTCGTGATGTACCACGGCAAGGTGATGGAGTACGGCCCGGTCGACGCGATCTTCCACGCGCCGCAGAACGACTACACGCGGATGCTGATCGGCTCGGTGCTCAAGCTCGAGCAGAAGGCCGAGATCCGCCTCGAAGCGCCCGCCGATCGACGAGACGCGCCAGCCGGTCATCGAGGTGCGCGAACCTCGTAGATGCACTTCGGCTCGCCCAAGGCGCCGGTGAAGGCCGTCGACGACGTGTCGCTGAAGGTGCTGCCGGGCGAGACGCTCGGCATCGTCGGCGAGTCCGGCTCGGGCAAGACGACGATGGGCCGCTGCCTGCTGCGCGTCTACGACCCCAACGGCGGCGCAGATCGACTACCGCCGCGCCGACGGCTCGGTCGTCGACCTCGTCGACGGCCGACAAGGAGACGCTGAAGGCAGTGCCGCCGCGAGATCCGCATGATCTTCCAGGATCCGGTGGGCTCGCTGAACCCGCGCATGACCGTGGCGCAGATCGTCGGCGAGCCGCTGCTCGTCAACGGCCTCGCCCAGGGCAGCGGAGCTCGACGACCGCGTGGCCGACCTGCTGCAAGCAGGTCGGCCTCGAGCCGGCCTGGCGCGAGCGCTACCCGCACGCCTTCTCCGGCGGCCAGCGCCAGCGCATCGGCATCGCCCGCGCCATCGCGCTCAACCCGCGCGTGATCGTGGCCGACGAGGCGACCTCGGCGCTCGACGTGTCGCTGCGCTCGCAGATGCTCGACCTGATGATGAACCTGCAGGACAAGCTCGGCCTCAGCTACGTCTTCATCAGCCACGACATCGGCGTCATCCGCTACATGTGCGACCGCGTCGCGGTGATGTATCGCGGCCAGGTGGTGGAGACCGGCTAGACCGAGCAGGTCTGCGACGCGCCGAACCACGCCTACACCCAGGCGCTGCTCTCGGCGATCCCGCGCCCCGACCCGCGCGCCCGCTCGCATGCACAAGCGCCACCGCTACACCGCCTGATCCCGAAGGACCTCGGACGGCTTGACCGCATGAAGATCACCGACATCCAGCACCTTCCTGATGCACGCCGGCGCGCCGAACCTGAAGAACTGGGCGGCCGACGGCTCGTTCGGGACGCAGACCTTCTCCAAGAACCTGACGGGCACGCGCAACTGGCTGTTCGTGAAGGTCTATCACCGACGAGGGCATCATCGGCATCGGCGAGTGCTCGGGCTGGCCGCGCGTCATCGAGACCGCGGTGCAGGACCTGCAAGCGCCTGCTGGTCGGCGAGGACCCGACGCACATCGAGCGGCTCTGGCAGAAGATGCACATCGCCATCATGGGCCACGGCCTGACCGGCACGGTCGGCGCGGGCGCCATGACCGGCATCGACATGGCGCTGTGGGACATCAAGGGCAAGGCGCTCGGCGTGCCCGTGTGGAACCTGCTCGGCGGCAAGGTGCGCGACCGCATCCGCATCTACGCCCACGCCAACACGCCCGAGGCGGCGCTGAGCCTGAAGGAGCGCGGCATCACCGCGATCAAGTGCGGCGGCGTCTCCGACCCCGTCCGCAAGGTCGCCGCGCTGCGCGAGGCGGTCGGCGACGAGATGGACATCGCCATCGACCTGCACGGCCCGCCCTGGCTGACGCCCGCCGACGCCGCGCAGGTGTGCCGCGCGCTCGAGCCCTATCAGCATGATGTGGGTCGAGGACCCCATCGCGCCCGAGAACCTCGAGGGCTTCCAGCGCATCCGCGACGCACTCCAGCGTGCCGCTGGCGGCGGGCGAGCGGCAGGCCACGATCTTCGGCGAGCGCGAGCTGATCGAGCGCGAGCTGGTCGACGTGATCCAGCCCGACACCGGCCGCGCCGGCGGCATCACGCAGATGAAGAAGATCGCGGCGATGGCCGAGGCCCACCACATCATGATGGCGCCGCATTCCGGCTCGCTCGGCCCGGTGGCGGAATACGCCGCGCTGCACGTGCTGGCCGCCATCCCCAACGGCCTCATCCTCGAGCGCATCGAGGACGACTGGGAGGGCCGCGCGCAGACCGTGATCCCGCATCCGTGTCAGAGGACGGCTTCCTCGAGGTGCCCGACGCGACCGGGCCTCGGCGTCGACATCGACGAGGAGTTCGTGGCGCAGTTCCCCAGCGAGGGCGAACGTCTCGATCCCGGTGTCGGAAGCCTCCGGCTCCTATGCCGAGGGCACCTTCGGCGAGCACGTCTACGTGCAGACGCGGCTGAAGCGGGGCGTGTACTTCCCCAAGTGAGCGGGCGGACAGCCGCCCCTCCTTCATGGACCATCCCTGCCTGTTCGAGACGCGGGCCGCCGCCGGCCCGCGCTTCCACGGCGGGGAACCGACTGACAGCACAGGACCAAGCCCATGAAAATCGACCGCCTGCGCGCCTTCATGTCGCGCGACAAGGACCGGCCCCGCGTCGTCGTCGCCATCGACACCGACGACGGGCTCACCGGCTGGGGCGAGTGCTACAACCACGGGCCGGACAAGGCGCTGTTCCCGCTGCTCGACTACCTCATGACCTTCCTCACGCGGGAAGGACCCGCGCCGCATCGAGTTCCTGATCCACTACCTCATGCAGCAGACCCGCTTCCCGCCGGGCGCGCTGGGCCTCGCCGCCATCTCGGCGATCGACCATTGCCTGTGGGACATCTCGGCCAAGGCGCTGGGCGTGCCCGTCTACATGCTGCTCGGCGGCAATGTGCGCGACCGGGTGCAAGGTCTATGCCGGCGTCTACACCGCGCCCGACCCGGCTGATCGCCACGGACGAGCTCGACCAGCTGAACGAGCAGTGGGGCCTCACCGCCTTCAAGCTCTCGCCCTACCGCATCGACATGCACCGCAACCGCTGGGGCGAGGTGGTGCGCACCAGCGCCGAGTATTTCCGCGCAGCTGCGCGAGACCGTGCGCTCCGACTACGAGATCGCCTTCGACGCGCACGCCAAGATCTTCGAGCCGGTGCAGGCCATGCAGCTCGGCAACGCGCTCGCGCCCTACGACCCGCTGTTCTTCGAGGAGCCGATCCGGCCGGAGAACTTCGAGGCCTGGGGCGAGCTGAAGCGCGGGCTGAACTGCACGCTGGCGACCGGCGAATCGCTCTACAGCCGCTTCGAGTTCCTGCGCCTGCTGCAGGTGCGCGGCGCCGACATCATCCAGCCCGACATCTGCGTCGTCGGCGGGCTGCATGGAGATGATGAAGATCAACGCGCTCGCCGAGGCGCATTTCGTCAGCATCGCCCCGCACAACCCGATGGGGCCGCTGGCGACCGCGGTGAACCTGCATTTCTGCGCGCGCGGCCAGCAATTTCCGCTTCCTCGAATACCGCCTGCCGCACGGGCCGGGCTACGTCTTCGGCACCGGCGCGGACGAGCAGCCGACGCGCGGACCAGCGCCTGCAGGGCGCGTGGTACGTGAAGGACCCCTACCTGCCCAAGGACGGCTATCTCGAACTGCGGCCGGACCGTCCCGGCTGGGGCGTCGAGATGGACGAGGAGCTGCTCGGCACGGAGGACTACGTCCACTGGCAGCGCAAGGTGACGTTCAAGCCCGACGGGTCCTCGGCCTACGTCTGAGACATCAGGGCTGACGATGCCGCGCGATCCCAAGACCCTCGTCCCGCGAGACGCCTGCCACGCAGGCGCGCCGGGATGAGGTATCGCGGCGCGGTCCTTGCGCGAAAGCATCCGGGCAGCCCTGCGCCCGGGACGCTGCCCGGCGCGGCGCATTGCGTGCTACGGGCAGGTTCCTTCCACGCGCGCTCCGCGCAGGGCTGAGTTCACGACATGACCGCGCCCACCGATGCGCCCGCAGCCTACGAGCCGATCATGGCCGGCTGGGCCGCGTTCAGGATCCGCGACTTCCGGTTCTTCATCGGCTCGCGCTTCCTCCACGGTTTCGCGATGCAGATGCAGAACGTCGGCATCGGCTGGCTCGTCTATGAGCGCACCGACAGCGCGCTCGCCCTGGGCCTCACGGGCCTCGCCGCCTTCCTGCCGGCGCTGGCGCTGGCGCTCGTCGCCGGGCATGTCGCCGACAATTACGACCGCCGGATCATCGCCGCCTGCGTGCCATCTCGCGACGGCCTGCGCCTCGGCCGGGCTCGTGTGGAGCGCGCTGACGCCCGGCAGCCCGGTCTGGATCGTCTACGCCCTCACCATGCTGATCGGCGCGAGCCGCGCCTTCGCCAATCCCGCCAGCCAGGCGCTGCTGCCCAACCTCGTGCCCCGCTCTGGGTTCGCGACGGCGGTGACGTGGAGTTCGTCGGTCCAGCAGACCGCGTCGATCGCCGGCCCGGCGACCGGCGGATTCCTCTACGCGGTCGGCCCGGCCGTCGTGTTCGGCGTCGCGTTCTGCTTCTTCGTCACGGCGGCGCTGCTGATGCTGCTGATCCGGACGCGTCCGGTCCGCTCCGTGCGGGAGAAGGTGACGCTGGAGACGCTGTTCGCGGGCATCCGGTTCATCAAGTCGCGCCCGGCGATCTTCGGCGCGATCTCGCTCGATCTCTTCGCCGTCCTGCTCGGCGGGGCGACGGCGCTGCTGCCGATCTATGCGCGCGACATCCTGCTGGTCGGCCCGTGGGGCCTCGGCCTGCTGCGCAGCATGCCGGCGCTCGGCGCGTTCACGATGTCGATCTTCCTGGCGCACAGGCCGATCCAGAGCCGTTCGGGCCTGCGCCTGTTCCAGGCCGTCGGCGCCTTCGGCGTCGCCACCATCGTCTTCGGGCTGTCGAGCAATGTGTACGTCTCGATCGCCGCGCTCTTCCTGCTGGGCTGCGCCGACATGGTCAGCGTCTATATCCGCCACACCCTCGTGCAGGGCGACACGCCCGATGCGATGCGCGGCCGGGTGTCGGCGGTGAACTCGGTCTTCATCGGCGCGTCGAACGAACTCGGCGAGTTCGAATCCGGCACCGCTGGCCGCGGCCATCGGCCCGGTGGGGTCGGTGGTCGTCGGCGGCGTCGGCACGCTCATCGTGGCCATCGCCTGGGCGCGCATGTTCCCCGAACTGCGCAACCGCGACCGGCTGATCGGCTGATCTGGCCTTCGGGTCTGCGTCTCGCTAGGTCTCAGCCTTGGCGGGTTCTGGTCTCTCCGCCCGCCGTTTATCCTCCATCTCTCCGTCATCCCGGGCGCAGACCCGGGATCTCAGACCTCTCCGGGTAGGTGAGAGATCCCGGCTCTCCGCTGCGCTCCGGCCGGGATGACAGTCGTGAGCAGGTCGGCTTCTCTCCTGCTTGCCGTTCATTTTCCATCTCTCCGTCATCCCGGGCCTGACCCGGGATCTGCACCTCTGCGCGGGGGGCTGAGATCCCGGCTCTCCGCTGCGCTCCGGCCGGGATGACAGTCGTGGGGTGGAACGGATGCAACAAAAAAGCCCGCGCGGATCGCTCCGGGCGGGCTTTCTTCAGTCTGAGGCAACCCCGGCGCAGGCCGGGATTGCCTGTTATGTCTGGCTTACTCGGCCTTGCCGGGCTTGCTGGCCTTCTTGAGGGCCGCGCCGAGGATGTCGCCGAGCGAGGCGCCGGCGTCGGCCGAGCCGTACTGGGCGATGGCTTCCTTCTCTTCGGCCATTTCGAGGGCCTTGATCGAGACCTGCACCTTGCGCGACTTGCGGTCGAACATGGTGACGCGGGCGTCGATCTTCTCGCCGGCGGCGAAGCGCTCGGGGCGCTGGTCGCCACGGTCGCGAGCGAGCTCGGAGCGCTTGATGAAGGTCGCGAGGTCGGTGCCCACGATCTTCACTTCCAGGCCCGATTCCTTCACTTCCGTGATCTCGCAGGTGACGACGGCGCCCTTCTTGACGTCGCCGGCGGCGGCGGCGTCGGCGAAGGGGTCACCGCCGAGCTGCTTGATGCCCAGCGAGATGCGCTCCTTCTCGACGTCGACGTCGAGAACCTGCGCCTTGACCATGTCGCCCTTCTTGAACTCCTCGATGACCTGCTCGCCCGGACGGTTCCAGTCGAGGTCGGAGAGATGGACCATGCCGTCGACGTCGCCTTCCAGGCCGATGAAGAGACCGAACTCGGTCTTGTTCTTGACCTCGCCCTCGACGATCGTGCCGGCGGGGAACTTCTCGGCGAAGGCCTCCCACGGGTTCTGCAGGGTCTGCTTGAGGCCCAGCGAGATGCGGCGCTTGACGGGATCGACCTCGAGGATCTGCACTTCCACTTCCTGCGAGGTGGAGACGATCTTGCCGGGGTGGACGTTCTTCTTGGTCCACGACATCTCGGAGACGTGGATCAGGCCTTCGATGCCCGGCTCCAGTTCCACGAACGCGCCGTAGTCGGTGATGTTCGTCACGCGGCCCGAGAAGCGGGCGTTGATCGGATACTTGGCCTCGATGCCCTCCCACGGATCGGCAAGCAACTGCTTGATGCCGAGCGAGATGCGGTGGGTCTCGTGGTTGATCTTGATGATCTTCACCTTGAGCTGCTGGCCGATGGTTACGACCTCGCTCGGGTGATTGACGCGGCGCCAGGCCATGTCGGTGACGTGCAGCAGGCCGTCAATGCCGCCGAGATCGACGAACGCGCCGTACTCGGTGATGTTCTTGACGACGCCGTCGACGGTCTGGCCTTCCTCGAGGTTGGCGACCAGCTCGGAGCGGGCCTCGGCGCGGGTCTCTTCGAGAACCGTGCGGCGCGACACGACGATGTTGCCGCGGCGGCGGTCCATCTTGAGGATCTGGAACGGCTGCGGCACGCCCATCAGCGGGGTGACGTCGCGGATCGGGCGGATATCGACCTGGGAGCGCGGCAGGAACGCCACGGCGCCGTCGAGGTCGACCGTGTAGCCGCCCTTGACCTGGTTGAAGATGACGCCGTTGACCTTCTCGTTCTTCTCGTAGGCGACTTCGAGCTTGACCCAGCTCTCTTCGCGGCGAGCCTTGTCACGCGAGATGACGGCTTCGCCGAGAGCATTCTCGATGCGGTCGAGGTAGACCTCGACTTCGTCACCGACCTTGATCTCGCCTTCGCGGCCGGGGCCGGAAAATTCGCGGAGGGCGACACGGCCCTCGGTCTTCAGGCCGACGTCGATGACGGCCATGTCCTTTTCGATGGCGACGACGATACCCTTGATGACGGAACCTTCCAGGGCATCAGACTTGCCGAAGGATTCGTCGAGCAGCGCCGCGAAATCTTCGCGGGACGGGGATTTAAGCTGAGCGGACATTCGTTCTCCTGGGTGGGCCACTGCGGACCCGGCGCCGGCGGTTGGTGTTGCGTCAACGCTCCGCCTCGCCGATGCCCCCGTGACTTGAATTCGGGGGCGCCCGCTATCAGCGGACCGGCGCGAACCGACGATGTGGAGCGTGGTTCATTCCTGCTCAGGAGCCGTAACGATCCGCGAACCGGGATCCAGGTTTCCTTGCGGGGCCTGGGATCGCGTGCGGGAGACGACTAGGCGCTTGCCTGCCTCGCGGCTTCGACAAAGCCCACTGCGGCCCTGAACGCCTGCTCTATATCCAAACTGGTTGTATCGAGCAAGCGCGCGTCCGCGGCGGCGGCGAGCGGGGCGGTGCTGCGGCCCGAATCGCGCGCGTCGCGCTTGCGGATATCGGCGAGCACGTCGTCGAGCGTCACGTCCTCGCCGCGCCCCGCGAGCTCGCGAAAGCGGCGGCGGGCGCGCTCCTCGGGCAGCGCCGTCACGAAGATCTTCACGTCCGCATCCGGGCAGATCACCGTGCCGATGTCGCGGCCGTCGAGCACCGCGCCCTCCGGCCGCCGCGCGAAGGCGCGCTGCCAGTCCGCCAGCGCGCTCCGCACCGCCGGGATCGCCGCCACCACGGAAGCCGCCTCGCCCATCTCGCGGCCGCGCAGGCGGGCCTCGTCGAGATGCCCGAGATCCATGGCCTGCGCCGCGCGCACGGCGGCGGCCTCGTCGTTCAGCGGATGGTCGAAATCCATCAGCGCGCGGGCCACGGCGCGGTAGAGCAGCCCGGTATCGAGGTGCGGCAGCCCGTAGTGCACGGCCAGCCGCTTGGCGAGCGTGCCCTTCCCCGAAGCCGCCGGACCGTCGATCGCGATGATCATCTCAGAAGAACTCCGCCCCCAGGCGCGTCATCAGCGGCACGAAGACGGGAAAGCTGGTCTGGATGGTGAGCTGGTCGTCCACCTGCATCGGCTGCTCGGTGGCGAGGCCCATGACGAGGAAGCTCATGGCGATGCGGTGGTCGAGATGGGTGGCGACGGAGCCGCCGCCGCGCACATGGCCGCCGCGCCCGCGCACGATGAGGTCGTCGCCCTCGATGGCGTGGTCGACGCCCGCCGCGGCAAGGCCATCGGCCACGGCCTGCAGGCGGTCGCTCTCCTTGACGCGCAACTCGTGCAGCCCGCGCATCCGCGTCTCGCCCTGCGCGAACGAGGCGGCGACGGCGAGGATGGGATATTCGTCGATCATCGACGGCGCGCGGCCGGCGGGCACGTCCACGCCCTTCAGGCGAGGATGCGCGCACCCTGAGATCGGCGACGTCCTCGCCGCCCTCGATGCGCCGGTCCAGCACCTCGATATCGGCGCCCATCTCGCGAAGCGTCGTCAGCAGGCCGGTGCGCAGCGGGTTCAGCATGATGCCTTCGAGGATCACGTCCGAACCTGCCACCAGCAGCGCCGCGACCATCGGGAACGCCGCGGAGGACGGATCGGCCGGCACGACGACCGGCGCGGGGCGCAGCTCGGGCCTGCCTTCGAGGTCGATGCGGCGGCCGTCCTCGCCCTCGGGCGTCACGGTGACGGTCGCGCCGAAATAGGCGAGCATCTTCTCGGTGTGGTCGCGCGAGGCCTCCGTCTCGATGACGGTCGTGCGGCCGGGCGCGTTGAGGCCGGCCAGCAGCACGGCGGACTTGATCTGCGCCGAGGGCACGGGCGTGCGATACAGGATCGGCAGCGGATCGGCGGCGCCGCGCAGCGTGATCGGGCAGCGCCCGCCCTCGGCCTGCGAGAGCACCTGCGCGCCCATCTTCTCCAGCGGATCGAGGATGCGGCGCATGGGGCGCTTGCGCAGCGATGCGTCGCCGTCGAACGTCGCGGTGACGTCGTGGCCGCCGACGACGCCCATCATCAGCCGCGAGCCGGTGCCGGCATTGCCGAAATCGAGCACGTCGGCGGGCGGCGAGATGCCGCCGACGCCGACGCCGTGGATGCGCCAGGCGCCGTCGCCGGTGCGCTCCACCACCGCGCCCAGCGCGCGGCAGGCCGCCGCTGTGCGCAGCACGTCCTCGCCCTCGAGGAGGCCCTGCACATCGGTCTGCCCGACCGCGAGCAGGCCGAAGATCATGGCGCGGTGGGAAATCGACTTGTCGCCCGGCACGCGGGCGCGCCCCTTGAGCGGCCCGGACCGGCGGGCGGAAAGCGGCTGGACCGCACCATGAGCACTGGACAAACGACTTCCCCCGAGCTGAATGCGCGGGACGCCAATCCCGGCCGCGCCGCACTAGCACAGGGCCGGAGCGGCGTCACCCATGCGCCCTTCGCCGTCCGTGAAATCGCCTCGCGGCAGCCACGGAAATCGAACGCGGGCCAGCACTATTTTCATCCCCGCGAACTTGGCATTTGACACTGACGCGCCGCACGACTAACCGGATCGCTCCCGATTCAAAGGACGAGGCTCGGACCCGTGGTAAAACCGGAACTCGGCACCAAGCGCCAATGCCAAAGCTGCGGCGCGAAGTTCTATGACCTGAACAAGGACCCGATCCTCTGCCCGAAGTGCGGAGCGGCTTTCGTTGCCGTCGCGCTGACGGCGCGCGGTCGCGCGGCCGAAGCCGTGGCGGCGCGGCCGGCGCCCGACGAGGAAGAGGCCGAGCTCGATCCCGCCGGCGGGCCCGAGCTGGTCTCGCTCGACGAAGTCGAGGCCGAGGAGGCCGAGAAGGACATCCCGATCGACGGCGTCGAGATCGAGGACGACATCCCGGCCGACGACACCTTCCTCGAGGAAGAGGAAGAAGGCGACGACGACGTGGCCGACCTGATCGACGGCGACATCGAGGACGACGAAGAAGTCTGACCTTGGATTCGGAAGTCTGATTTTAGATTTCCGAGTTGATCTTAGCGCTTGATGCCGCCTATCGACGCGGCTATAGAGCGGGGCCGCCGGGACACATCGTCCAGGGCGGCGCGGCCGGGATCCCAATCCCGGCTCGAAGGCCGGGACAAACCTCCCGGATGGGACTTGTGGGGCCATAGCTCAGTTGGGAGAGCGCTTCAATGGCATTGAAGAGGTCGTCGGTTCGATTCCGTCTGGCTCCACCATCCCTCCGCTAACGCCTTGCAGCGGTTTGTCTTTTCCGAAATCGGCGACTTAGACGGCCTTCCCTTGGATGGCGGACGCGTCGGATGAAGGCGTTGACATCTCCAGGCCGGGATAGAGCCGGCTGATCTCGATCGAGACCCCAATCTTGAGGCTTCGGTCGGCGACCTTGGCGCGCTTGGTCGCGTTCTTCACCGACTCCCCGGCTCGGTCAGGCGGAATCGAGGCGCTGCAACGCCAGGGCTTCCATCCGGTCGAACCCGCAAATCCAGCGGCACGCATGCTGCGCACATCGGCGGCCGATGAATCAGCCCGGCACTTGCGCCTAGTTAGGCTTACCGCCGCCGATCTCGATGGCTTCCAGGAACGGGAATTCCAGCACCACCTCGTCGTTCTCGTCGCGCACCTCGAAGTGGCTGGTGAGCCAGTTCACGGGCTGGCCCAGCTTCGACTTCATCAGGCTCTTGGCCGCCTTGCGCGCCGCCTCCCATGCGCGGTCGGCATCGGGCAGGACCTGTCCTTCCTGATCGGGCAGCATCTGGCCGTCGATCGAAAGGTTGAAGAAGTAGCGTGGCATTCGTGTCGCTCCCGCAACGGCCGGACGTCGAAGGGTTCAGGTCAAACTTGTCAGGTCTTCCTTGAGCGGATCAGGTCTTTCTTGAACAGGTCTTTCTTGAACAGGTCCTGGCTTCAAAGAATCAGGGCTCCAAAAAGTCAGGCCTTGGGTCCGCGCCTCAGAAGGCGGTCCCGCAGGACCGACCAAGTATAGCCGACGATGATCAGGAGCGAAATCGCGACGGCCAAAGCGCTGACCACGCTGGGCGCGGTGATCAGGGCTGGCAGGAAATAACCGAGCAGCGCCGCGCAGGTGAGCACGGCGGCGGCTGTTCGATGGAGGGGGTGACGGAAAATCGTCGCATGGCGCCTGTCCGGGTTTGAATCCCTTAACGCGGCGGCAGCGCTTTTCGATACATCGATTGTTGGTTCAATCCGGCGTTCGCGGATTTGTCTCAGCGGCAGAACTTCGAAAGGCGGTTCTTCCAGCGCTCTCCACGCGGCAGTTCCGCCGTCCGCAACCGGCGCACGGAGCGCTGCGCGGGAACCGCCTGCACCGGCGCCTGAACGGGGATCGGGGCGGGCTCCACCATCGCAGGCGCGACGACGCGGCGCGGGCGTCCAACCGGCCGTGCACCGGGCTTCGCCACGCGCGGCCGCTTCACGGCCGGGGCTTCGGCGTCGGCGGGAAAGATGATCTTGCGCGGCCGGCCGCGGCCGCGGCGGACCGGAACGGCGTCCGCATTCTCCTCGGCGGGGGCAGGCTCGGCGCGTTCGACCCAAAGCACCCGGCCTCGCGGTGCGGGCATCTCCGAAGACGCCGGCAGCGCTTCCGTGTCAGGGGCCGCGTCGACCGCGGGGGCCGTGCGCGCGACCGGCGCTGCTGGCTCGGGAGCCTTGGGCGTGAAATCGAACAACGCGTCGGCGGCGCGGCGCGCGGCGCTGGCCGTCAGCGGCGGCTGGGACGGCTCCGGCACGGAGCTCCAGATCGAGGACGACGGCGCGGCGCCGCGCGGCGCAGGTGTCTCGGCCGGGGTTTCTGGTGCGCGCTTCGTCTTCTTGATCTCGACGACGAAGGGCTTGTTCTGGGTCCGCATGGTGCCTCGGTTTAAATCGACTGGCCGGCCGCGATCCGCGCTTGCCAAAAAATAACGGCTCAGCTTGCGAATCATATCGATACTTCGTGGCGAGCGGGTGTCGCGGTCAACGGTGATTTGGGCAGAACCACGACTTTTCTGCTGAAAACCCCATTTTAGAGCCCGGCATGCGTGTATTTCTCAAGCAACAATTATTGGGAAGTGGCTCCAAACGATTACGTCGTGGTCAATGAAGCATCGCTCCACCATCGTGCGGCCTTGCATGAGGAAGGCTTTCACTGTCTTCGCCGACATCGGCCACGAGCCGTAATTGGGCGCCTTCGATCATGCCGGCCCGCTCCGCTTCCAATGACTGGATCGACGCGCTCGTCTGCTCCAGCGTGCTCGTGTTCGATCCGAAAAACACGATCCCGCCCAGGAAGACCGAGATTGCCGTCGTCAGCTGCACGGCTTCGGCGGAGAAAACGCCGAGGATCATTCCCATGAGCCACACGCCGGCGCCGCCCACGGCAAAGCGCGAGGCCATGATCATCTTGCGGCAGTTCGCCTGCGATTCCGCGAGCTCCTCCAGGCGCGCTTCGAGGCGGGAGATCGCGTCGTGAAGATTCGTGTCGGACATCGGTTCCGGCTCTGGGCCATGTGGTACCGGCCGAACTTGGTGCAGCAGCGCGCCGAACGCAACGGTCTCACCGCCAGGATGGGATTGCAGACGCGGCAGCGGAACCAGGACGCTTGTTCCACAAACCCCCGGTCCAGGAACTTTGCTGCCCGTGTCACGTTCCGTGGTCCGGGAGCGGGCCGCCGCAGGGTGAACTGCCATGGCCAAGACGATCGAACATCTGCCGCCCGTTTCGCTCGCCCGGGATAAACCGCAAGGTGACCTGACCCGCCGGGGCTTCTTCAGGGTCACGCTTTCAGGCACGGCGCTGGTGGCGGGCGCGGCGGTTGGCGCATGCTCGACGCTTGGCCTGCCCAAGGTCTCCAAGGCGGACGCAGCCTATCGGGACGCACCCAACGGCAAGCAGCGCTGCAACGGCTGCATTCACTTCGAACCGCCGAACCGCTGCACGGTGGTGGCCGGCGACATCAGCCCGCATGGCTGGTCACGCTATTACCTCGCCAAGGGCTGACCGGACCTCGACGCAAAGCGGCCGGCGTCGCGCAATCACGCGGAAGCGCGCGATTGTGACTTGCCTACCGCCGTGCCATGCCGCTCACTCGGCTTGACTGTAATCGTAGCCGGTCCAGATGTGTGGGTAAGCTGGTCCCGCAACCGGCCCTGCAAGACCCCGGAGTTTCGGATGGCAAGCCGCCTTGACGACATCTCGCCGATCCCCGCCTCCCAGATCACGCCGAAGGAGGTGTTTCTCGACCGGCGCCGCTTCCTGGCCGCGGCTGCGGCAAGCGCTGCGGCAAGCGCTGCGGCAGGCCTGGGCTTGAACGGGGAGGCCTTGGCCGAAGACATCGGGATGAAGCTTCCCGCGCCGCGCAATACGGCGCTGAGCGTGGCAGATGAGCCGACGACGAAGAAGATCATCACGACCTACAATAATTTCTACGAATTCGGGATGGGCAAGACCGACCCCGCCGCCTCCGCCTCAGCCATGAAGATCCGTCCGTGGACGATCCAGATCGGCGGCGCGGTCGAGAAGCCGATGACGCTTGGCATCGAGGACATCCTCAAGATGCCGCTAGAGGAGCGGGTCTACCGCTTCCGCTGCGTCGAGGCGTGGTCGATGGTGGTTCCCTGGATCGGGATCGAGTTCAACAAGATCGCCGCGCTCGTCTCCCCCACCAGCAACGCGAAATACGTGAAGTTCACGACCGCCGTGCAGCCGGAGAACATGCCGGGCGTTCGCGGACAGGTCATCGACTTCCCCTATGTCGAGGGCCTGCGGATCGACGAGGCCATGCATCCCCTCGCGATGCTCACCGTCGGCCTCTATGGCGAGACGCTGCCGAACCAGAACGGCGCGCCCGTGCGCATGATCGTGCCCTGGAAATACGGGTTCAAGAGCGCCAAATCGATCGTGAGGATCGACTTCGTCGAGGAGCAGCCGACCTCGACATGGATGAAGATCCTGCCGAGCGAATACGGCTTCTACTCCAACGTGAACCCGGCGGTGGACCATCCGCGCTGGAGCCAGACGCGCGAGCGGCGACTTCCCGATTTCTTCGCAAAGACGGAGACGCTGCCGTTCAACGGCTATGCCGAGCCAGGTCGCCTCGCTCTACGCCGGCATGGACCTGAAGAAGTTCTACTGAACATGGCTTTCGCCCGCGATGGCGCGGTCACGGGCGGCGGGGCCGCGGGGTCACTGCGCGGCAGGCTGCGCGGAAACTCCGTTCGCATCGCCAAGCCCTTCGTGTTTCTCCTGTGCCTGATGCCGGCGCTGCTCCTCGTGCATGGGGTGGTGTTCGAGCCCGAGTTGCTGGGCGCCAACCCCGCCGAGACGATCGAGCACGTCACGGGCGACCGCGCGCTCCAGTTCGTTCTCTACACGCTCGCCATCACGCCGCTTCGGCGGATCACGGGCTGGAACTGGCTGATCAAGTTCCGGCGCATGCTGGGCCTGTTCGCCTTTTTCTACGGCGTCGTGCATCTGGCCGCCTACATCGCGTTCGACCACTATTTCGACCTGCGCGCGATCCTCGCCGATATCGTCAAGCGGCCCTTCGTCACCGTGGGTTTTGCCTCGCTCGTGCTGATGCTGCCGCTGGCGGTCACGTCGACGGCAGGCTGGATCAAGCGGATGGGCCCTCAGGCCTGGAACCGGCTGCACATGGCCATCTATGCGACGGCCATCCTGGCCGTTGTGCATTATTGGTGGCTGGTCAAGAAGGACATCACCTGGCCGATGATCTACGGGGCGATCCTGCTCGTCCTGCTCGGCTGGCGCGTGTGGTGGCGGTTCAGCAAGCCTGCGGCAGGAACGCGCCGCGCCCGCGCTGCCGCTCCGGCTACCCGCTGAGGTGCGGCGGACAAGCGCTTACTCTCCGGCAATTCCTGCCCAGAGTATTACCCAATTTAGCTTATCTTAAAGAACCCGCGCTAGCTTCGAGCGTCAAATCCAGACCACGAGGCGGACGATGTTCGGGATTCATTTGGCTGGCCAGCGGTGCTGGCCGGTTGTTATGCGCGCGGTTTTGGGCGCGGGGATGGCGATGACGGTTACGCATGGCGGCTTGGCCCATGCGGGAACGTTGACCATTCCGGGAACCGGCGACGGTATCGAGATCCTCAACGCGGTCGGTGCGGCCTTCACGGCTGACAATCCCGGCACGCTCGTCATCGTGCCGCCGAGCATTGGCTCGGGCGGAGCGGTGGTCGCCGTCAGCGGCGATCGCGAAGTGCTGGGCCGCGTCGCCCGGCCGCTGTCGGATGCGGAAAAGGCCCAGGGGCTCGTCTTCACGCCCATCGTGAAGATTCCCTCCGCCATCTTCGTGCATCCCAGCGCCAAGATCACTTCGCTGACGTCCAAGCAGCTCGGCGACATCTACGCCGGCACGATCTCGAACTGGAACGAGGTCGGCGGGCCGGATCTGCGGATCAAGGTGGTGCGCCGCGAGGATGCCGACAGCACGCTCGGCGTGCTTCGCGCCTCGATGCCGGGCTGGAAGGACCTCGCGTTGACGCCGAAGTCCAAGACGGCGACGACGACGCAGGAAGCCATCGAGACGGCGAAGCAGGTCGAGGGCTCCATCGCCTTCGCGCCGTTTTCACCCGGGCTGGCGCCTGCGGTCACCGTGCTCAAGATCGACGGAAAGTTCCCGACCGACGATGGTTACCCCAGCGCCGTCACGCTCGCGCTGATCTACAAGCCGGGCACCGTGACGGGAGAGGCAAAGTCCTTCGTCGGTTTTGCGGCGAGCGCGAAGGCGCGCCAGTTGGTGACCAACCTCGGCGGGGTGCCGGTCGGCCAGTAGAGGGCAATCGTGACCCGCTTCAGGTCTCTCAGCGCGCAGCTCATCGTCATCATGGTGGCGACGATGAGCATTGCGCTCGCCGTCCTCGTCGGCCTGACCATCGCCCGGGTCGAGCGGAGCCTTTCGGACCAGGCCTCCGAACTCGGCAGGCTGTCGGCCCAGAAGCTCGGCGACGAGCTGACTGCCGAAGCCAAGCTCGCGCGCTACAGGCTCGATACGCTGACGCGCGACACCGCGCGCCGGCTCGGCGTGGTGGCGCAGCGCGCCGATATCGGCCACGCGGTCCAGTCCCGGAATACGGTCGCGATCAGCGAGGCGCTGGATCCGGCCAGCCGCGCCGCCAATATCGACGTCATCATCGCCATCGACCCCAAGTTCCGCGTCATCGGGGCCACGAGCAGGCTGGAGCTTGTCAAGCTCGACGCCGCGCTCCAGGCAAGTCCGCTTCTGGCGCCGTTCAAGGCGACGCTTGCAAGCAATGATCGGGACAAGCCGAATCCGCTTCTCGCCTTGATGAAGCTCGATGCGCAAATCGTAGGCGATCTCCGGCTGGAGGGTTCTCCGGCCCTCGCAATCGCCATGGTCGAGCCCATTTTCGACGATTTTGGCGACATCGTCGGCGGCGTGCTCGGCCTCCGGGCCGTGCGCAAGACGGAACCCGTCCTGGCCGATTTCTCTGCGATCACGAAGTCCGGCATCGTCGTGCTGAGCGGCGAGCAGGTCGTATCCTTCGCCGGACCTGCGCCCGAGTCCATCGCGCTGCGGAACATGGCGACCTACGCGCTCCAGCAATCGGAGGACGGCCGGTTCGTGGCAAATTGCAGCCAGGCCGAACTGGACGTGAGCGTCTGCGCGCTGAAGCCGAAATCGCTGGTCTACGAGCTGCGCGACGAAGTGGTGCGCATCGGTGAGAGCCACGCGGCGACCCTGACCCAGTGGCTGGTGTGGCTCGGCGTCATCGCCATCCTCGCGGTTGGCATCATCGCCATGATCGTCGCCCGGCGCGTCGGGAAAGCTTTGGCGCAGATCACCTCCGCCGTGAAGGCGGTGGCGAATGGCGATTGGCGCGTCGGCGTCGGAGGCGTGGCGCGGCCCGACGAGGTCGGCGAGATCGCCCGCGCCGTGCTGCTTCTGCAGCGCTCCATGGAGGAGCGCGACCGGTTGCGCTCGGATGTTGCGACGGCGGAGATCGTGCGGCAGCGCAAGGAACAGCTCGACGCCGCCATCCGCCGCTTCGACGGTGTCATGCGCTCGGTGCTGGCGGGCGTGCAGGAGTGCGTGAGCGCCATGAACCGCAGCGCGCGCGGCCTCGACGGAATCTCGAAGACAGCGAGGGAGGAGGCTTCGACAACCGTGCGCGCCTCCAAGCAGACGACATCGTCGGTGATGACCGTGGATTCCGCCACCGGCCAGCTTTCGGGGGCGATCAGGAGCATCGCCGAGCGCGTGCAGGACGCCGCGGGCGTGGTGGGCGAGGGCAATGAAATCGGCGCGGATGGCGACCCTGAAGGTCGGCGGCCTGATCGAGGCGGCGAACCAGATCGGCGCCGTGGTGCGCCTGATCGAAGGCATTGCGGCCCAGACCAACCTTCTCGCGCTGAACGCGACCATCGAGGCGGCCCGCGCCGGCGAGGCGGGGCGGGGCTTTGCCGTCGTCGCGAACGAGGTGAAGGCGCTAGCCGGCGAGACCGGCAAGGCCACCGAAGTAATCGCGGGGAAGGTTTCGGCCATCCAGGGCGCCACGAGCGAAGCCGTGAAGGCGATCGCGACCATTGCGGACTTGTTCGCGGAAGTGCTGAGCCAGACCAAGACCATCCGCACCGTGGTGCAGGATCAGACCGTGGCGACCCAGCAGATCGCCGAGAGCGTTTCGTCGGCCTTCGAAGGTACCGGCGCGCTCTGCGCCAGCGTGGAACGCCTGCAGGAAACGGTCGAGAGCGCGCGGGCGGCGACGGTCGATGTCGTCGAAACGGCCGCCCGCATGATGGACGAAGCCAGGCAGATGGATGTGGCCGTCAAATCCTTCCTGGAGGAAGTCGCGGCCTGAACGGTCGCGCCTCCCGCAGGGTGTCGACGTAGCGTCGAAGACAGGGGAGCGCCGGCGGCAATCCCCCCGGGCAAGGCCGGAATCAGTTCCCGGCGGCGAACCGCTGCCTGGCGACCAGATTCGGATTGGGGCCAATCCGCGGAGCACGCGCCTTGTTGAAGAGCCCGGCAAGACGCGCGCCCAGCGTGGGAGGCGCGCTCGATGCCGCCGTGAACGGGTCGGCGTGACATGGCGCGCCGGCGGCCCATGCCAGGGCCTTCACCGCGTTGACCATATCGGGGTGCCCTGCGGCATAGACCTCGTGCTGCGGTGTCAGGTTCGGCAGGAGCTCGGTCGGACGGCCGCGCCAAACGTCGGGAATGCCGTCCGCCGCGCTGCTGGCCATCATCATGTCGCGCGTGCCGCGAGCCCAGAGCCATTGCAGCGACTGCCGCATATAGAGGTTGGCCGGATCGGAGGCTGACGCGATGATCGTGATCGGGCGCTCCGGCTGGCCGAGGCGCGCGGCGACCGCGATCGACCAGATCGGAGCCCAGCCGGTGCCGCTCGACACCAGCACCAGCGGACCGGAGCCACGCCGCAGCCAGGCGTTGCCGAACGGACCGCGCACCTTCACCCGCGCGCCCGGCCGGATGGTCGCGCCGATCTGCGAGGAGACGACGCCGTCACCGTATCGCCTGATGTGGAAGACGAGCTCGTGTTCGTCCGCCGAGCCATCGAGGCGTATGGTCGGGCTGTAGTCCCGTTCGGGCAGCCTGCCGAATGCCAGCTTCACATATTGGCCGGGCAAATAGGGCAGCGATTTCGGGATGCTGACGACGACCTCCCAGATCTCGGGCGAGATCGGCTTGATCGAGACGATCTGGCCGGCGCGTTTTTCCACCACGGGGACCGCCTCGAACGCGATCTCGACCGGCCCCGTCACCTTGGCCTGGCAGGCGAGGACGGTGTTCCCGTCCCGCGTGCCGGCGGCGTCGACCGAACCGCTGACCACGGTCACCCGGCAGGTGTCGCATTGGCCGGTGCAGCAATCATGCGGCACGATGACGCGGGCCGATGCCGCAGCTTCGATGAGGGTCATACCTGCTCTCGCGGCGCCGTTCTTTCCGTTCACCGTGATGGCGCAGGGCATCTCTGAACCAGGCATCTCAACTCCAATCTTCAAGAGCTGAAATGATCAAAAGGGGATGGGTGGCGACCCAAAGCGGGTCGATGGGACGCAGCGATCGCGGATCAGTCGAGTTGCACGACGATTGGCCGCATGTGCCTTGTGTGGCGGGTCTGGTTGTTGTCGAAGGCCGAGACGTAGAGGTAGATCGGCCTGCCGGACTGGAACTGCATATCGAACTTGCTGCCGGTCAGCAGGTCGCGGCTCATCTCCAGCGTCCACCAGCCGTCGGCCCACTTCGCCGCACCGCGGATCTGGTCCCGGTCGCCCTTGTATTCACCCTGGATCAGGGTGCCCGGAATGACGGTTCCCACCGGTATCGCGGCATCCGCGGCGGCAGAATAGGGGATCGTCTCGGCTTCGGTCATCCACCAGCGCGAACCTTCGTCGACGCTTTCGACGCGGGGATCGGCGGGCACCTTGCCCATCGCAAGTTTCGTGGCCGCAAGATCCTTGGGCAGCTTCATGAGGGTGACGGGGCCGCGATATCCGCCCGGCGCCTCCCCCTTGTAGTTGTAGACATAGAAAGCCGAGCCCGGATCATTGTCGTAGCCGGCCTGATAGCGGGCCTTTCCAGCCTTCATCGCGTCGTTGGCGGGATTGGGCGGGCCGAAATACTGGTCGTCTATGTAGCCGAGCATGCCGCCGCGCGACGCCTTCCACTGCCACACGTCGGCGATCTCGCCATCGGTCGTGTAGTGGTAGCCGCGACCGTGTACGGGCTTGGGCACGTCGGCATGGGGGTTGGGGCCCATATGGGTCGAGCCGCCATTGCCGTATGCATCGGAATAGCTGAGCAGCATGGCGAACTTGTCCTCGTACCAGTCCACCACGTCGGCGATGTCGGCGCGGTGGCCCAGCATGTGCCAGCCGTCCTCGCGCTTGACGAGCGGCAGACGGGCGATGGAGCGCGTGGGATCCTGCCAGCGCATGGCGAAGTGGATCCTCTTGCCGTCCTGTACGGCGCGGATCTGGACGAGGGACACGCCGGAGCCGCCGAGATTGGATCCCTGCTCGGTCCTCACGCTGACAACCCGGGCGTTGCGCCACGCCGCATCGTCGAGCACGCCGTCCAGCTTCGGTGCTTCGGTGACGCGGGAAACTTTCAGCGTGTCGCGGGTCAGGTAGTCGAGCATCGTCACGCCGAACGCGACGGCCACGCCCGCAAGAGCGGCGATGATCAGCGGCTGCCTGATCCTGACATTCTCGGGCAGGCGGGTGCCGCGGAACAGGCGCAGGAGCTGCTGGAGCCCGCCATACATGTAGTGCGCGAAGACGTGGACGAAGATGTAGCCGAGCGTCACGAGAGCCAGCGCGGCATGCACGGTGACCACCCAGCCGCCATATCCCAGATAGAGGGCGACGCCCGTGGCCGTCAGGACCGCGATGATCGCGTAGATGGCCCAGTGCAGGAGCACGTTGACGGCCTTCCAGCGCATCTTCGCCGGGGCGTTCATCGAGAGCGTGCCGGCCCGGGCAGGGGCGATCCGCTGGCCCAGGCGCGCCCTGACCATGTAGATCACGTAGGCGGTCGCGCCGATGAACAGCGCGAGGCTCGAGACGAAATGCCAGGTCCAGATCTCGCCCTGCGGCAGGACCGGCGAAAGGAACTTGGACACCACCGCGTCAAGCGAGTCCGCCGAGATCCGCAGGCCGGTGGCCAGGCTGACCACCATCGCGATCGCGACGCCCCAGTGAAGGACGATGGTGCCGATGTCGGTTCGCGGAGGCTTTTTTCCGGCTGGCGAAGAACGGTCGGCCTGAACGGCCGAGCCCGTAGCCGTCCATCCTGCGTTTGCGGCGCTGGAGTTCGCGCTCAAGCTGTGTCGTTCTGAGAACTTCATTCATGTTGCGGCCCCGCCAAGCCAATCAGATTTCCCGAACGAAAGGCGTCAAACGTTAACGCCGGCTCTTTCCGTTCGTTAGAACTCTATTGGAATTCTATACGAAGTTTTTACCATTGCGAGCCTTGAGGCATATCGTGATCGAATCTTGGTTAATGACACTTTATGAAAACGTAAGTTTCAAATTGTATTCGTTAAAATTGATTGCCTAAGTTGTGTGCCGAACCTGTGGTCGGGCTGTCGGACTGTCATCCTCGAGCATAAATTGCTCTGATTTGAATGATCAATGCTTATTCTGGGTAGATATATTCAGCTTTGATGCAATCAAAGGTAGAATTCCAGCTTGTGATTCGGACAGCACAGAAAGATATGCCGTGGAGACTGATCGGTTCGGCATTTGGGCAAGATCTCGTTGCCGCCGGCGGGCAAGGACGCCATTCGCGCTCCGTGCAGCCATCCTGGCAGCGGCGCTTGCGGCCATCCCGGCCGCGATGCTGACCGATTCCGGTGCCGCGCGCGCCATTGAAAACCCGCAGGCCTCCGCACGGCAGCAATCACAGGAGAGCGCCGCGGCGGCGGTCGAAGTCAGCCGCTTCCGGAAGGAGAACGGCATGGGTCCCGTCGTCAGCGACGCGCAGCTCGTGGCCGCCGCACGCGCGCAGGCCGATGCGATGGCGCGGGCGGGCGTGATGTCGCACGAGATCGGCGGCAGCTTTTCCTCGCGCATCCGCAAGGCGGGAATCCAGGCCGGGGCGGCCTCGGAGAACGTGGCGATGGGCCAGACCTCGCTGCGGGAGACCATGGACTCGTGGAAGGCGTCTTCGGGCCATCGCAGCCAACATGCTGACCCGTTCCGCGACCCGGATCGGACTGGCGCGCGCGAAGGACGCGGGCGGCCGCCCCTACTGGGCGCTGATTCTCGCAAGCCCGGAGCCGAAGCCAGGCCAGCGCCCGCCGGGCGAGGATCGGGGGCCGTATCAATGGGGGCCCGCCCCGCCATGGGCGGGGCTGTTCGGGCGCTGAAAAGCGGCTGGCCGCCGCAGCGCGTAGACCAAAGAAGCTGATGGGTGAAAAAGGCCGGGGACGCGGAAAGCGCCTGCGCCTCAGAGCACCCGCACCATGACCGCGCCGGCGAGCACCATCCCGACGCCCGCGATGCGGCCCAGCGACAGCTCGCGGACCGCGAGGCCGAGCAGTCCGTACTGGTCGATGACGAGCGCCGCCAGCAATTGCCCGGCGATGGCGAAGGCGAAGAGTGCCGCCGTGCCGAGCTTGGGCACGAGCAGGATGTTGCCGATGACATAGATGGTGCCCAGCACGCCGCCGGCGAAGATGATCCAGAGCGGGATCTTCGCGAGCGCGGCGAAGGAAGGCAGCTCGCGCGACACCAGCAGGGTGAGGATGCCCATCGCGAGCGCGCCCGTCGCGAAGGAGATCGCCGTGGCCGCGAACGGATTGTCCAGCCCCCGCGCAAGCTGCGCGTTGATCGCCGCCTGCACCGGCAGCACCATCGCTGCGCACAATGCGAGCAGCGGGAAAATCAGGGCGGACGCGTTCATGGATGGGCTCCAGGCGAATTGGGGTCGGCGATCGCGGTTGCTCAAAGAGAAACGCGGCGGGAGACCCCGCCGCGTGTGTTCTTTCGAATGGATTCGGTCACGACCAGCACCTGACCCCTGCGTCCTGATCCAGACGCCGGATGGGCCGAGGCTCTAGGGCATCGGTCTGATTGGATCAGATCGGATGCTCCAGGTTTCTGATTTTACGCAATTTCTTCACGCGAACCGGTATCCACTTCGCTCGAAAATGCTCTCGCCTCTTACTTCAGCGTCTTCGCCTTATCCGTCACGGCCGCTGTCCAGGCGCCCACGGGGCGCCTTGGAGATCACCGGGTCGGAGCCGCCCGAGAGCAGCGTCTGCACCGTGCGCTCGTAGTCGCCTCGGGTCGAGCGTGCCGTCGGAGCCGGCGGTCAGCTTGTTGATCTCGCCCATCATGCGGATCTGGTGCTTCTCGGTCTGCGCGCCGGTCGCGTCGTTCTCGAGGACGATCTTGGCGGCCTCCTTCGGGTTGGCGCGGGCCCACTCCCAGCCCTTCATCGAGGCCTTGACGAAGCGGGCCATCTTGTCGACGAAGGCCGGGTCCTTGAGCTTGTCCTCCAGCACGTAGAGGCCGTCCTCCATCGTCGCGACGCCCTGGTCCTCGTACTTGAAGACGACGAGGTTCTCGGGCTTGATGCCGGCGTCGATGACCTGCCAGTATTCGTTGTAGGTCATGGTCGAGATGCAGTCGGCCTGCTTCTGGAGCAGCGGGTCGACGTTGAAGCCCTGCTTCAGCACCTTCACGCCGCCGCGCCGAGCCGTCGGTCGGGATCTTCAGCTTCGCCATCCAGGACAGGAACGGATACTCGTTGCCGTAGAACCAGACGCCGAGCGTCTTGCCCTTGAAGTCCGCCGGCGTCTTGATGCCGGTCTCGGCGCGGCAGGTCAGCATCATGCCCGAGCGCTTGAACGGCTGGGCGATGTTGACGAGCGGCACGCCCTTCTCGCGCGAGGCGAGCGCGGCGGGCATCCAGTCGACGATCACGTCGGCGCCGCCGCCGGCGATGACCTGCGGCGGGGCGATGTCGGGGCCGCCCGGCTTGATGTCGACGTCGAGGCCGGCTTCCTTGTAGAAGCCCTTGTCCTTGGCGACGTAGTAGCCGGCGAACTGCGCCTGCGTCACCCATTTGAGCTGCAGCGTCACCTTGTCGGCCGCCTGCGCCGCCGGGCCGGCCAGCATGGTGCCCGCCATCGCGGCGAGAGCCAGGGTCGAAAGCGCCAGTTTCTTCATCGGTTCACCCTCTTTGTCTTGTTGCGGAAATCGCGGTTTCAGAAAGCAGCGTCCGGTCGAAAGCGACTATGCAGCCCTCTGGCGATAGGAGGCGTGCCAGAAGGTCACCGGCGCTCGGCGAGCGCCAGGAGGCCGTAGAACAGCGAGCCGGCGAGCGCCGCCACCACGATCGTCGCCCACACCATGTCGATGTTCATGCGCCCGACCTCGGTGGTGATGCGAAAGCCCATGCCGACGATCGGGCGTGCCGAAGAACTCCGCCACGATCGCCCCGATCAGGGCCAGCGTGGAGTTGATCTTCAGCGCGTTGAAGATGAAGGGCAGCGCCGCCGGCAGCCGCAGCTTCAGCAGCGTCTGGCCGTAGCCGGCCGCGTAGGTCCGCATCAGGTCGCGCTCCATCGCGCCGGCCGCGGCGAGCCCCGCCACCGTGTTCACCAGCATCGGGAAGAAGGTCATGATGACGACGACGGCGGCCTTGGACTGCCAGTCGAAGCCGAACCACATCACCATGATCGGCGCGATGCCGACGATGGGCAGCGCCGAGACGAAGTTGCCGAGCGGCAGCAGGCCGCGCTGCAGGAAGGGCACGCGGTCGACCAGGATGGCGACGAGGAGGCCGCTGCCGCAGCCGATGGCGTAGCCGACCGACACGCCCTGGAAGGTCTGCACGAAATCGGCCCCCAGCGTGGGCAGCGACGTGCCGAACCGCGCGGCGATGGCGGAGGGTGCGGGCAGGATGACCTTCATCATCGGACGAGCCGAAGCCGCGCACCAGGCATTCCCACAGGAACAGCACGGTGAGGCCGAAGAGGACGGGAACGGCGAGGTTCGCGAGCGTCGCGAGCGGGCCGGTCCGGGGCTGAGCGCCGATGAGCCGCGTCCACGGCGTGCCAGGCCGCCAGCCACACCGCCGCGAGAGCGAGGCCGAAGCCCCAGCTTGCGCGGTTCTCCGAGCCCGGCGGAGAGCAGGCCGACCAGGACGACGCCGAGCGCGAGCGGCGATGAGCGCCATCGCGCGCGCGAGGCCGCGCGCCGGGACGCCGGCGGCTGCCACGCGCGACGAGCGCCGTGGCGATGGAGGCGCCGGCGAGCAGCAGCAGGAGCAGCGTCGCGACCCGGCCGCCCTCGAAGCCGGAGGCGAGCGGGCCGCGCCAGCGCGAAGGCGGAAGCGATCGCGGCCGCGAGCGGCAGCAGCGCGCCGCGCTTCATCGCGTATACCCCATGCGCTTCAGCACGATGCGGTCCGCGAAGGCGACGATGGCGATGAGGCCGCAGGCGCACAGGGCCGCCGCGAAGAGCGCCGCCCAGATCTGGACGGTCTGGCCGTAATAGGAGCCCGCCAGCAGCCGCGCGCCGAAGCCGCCATCGGCGGACTGCGTCAGCTCCGCCACGACCGCGCCGACCAGCGATGCCGCGACGCCGACCTTCAGCTCGGCGAACAGGAACGGCACGGAGGCGGGCACGCGCAGCTACAGGAAGGTCTGCAGCCGCGAGGCCGAATAGGTGCGCATCAGGTCGAGCTGCAGCGGATCGGGCGAGCGCAGGCCCTTCACCATGCCCACCGTGACCGGGAAGAACGAGAGATAGGCCGCGATGGCCGCCTTCGGCACGATGCCGGTGATGTCGAGCTGGTTGAGGATGATCACGATCATCGGCGCCAGCGCGAGGATGGGCATGGTCTGCGAGGCGATGATCCAGGGCATCAGCGAGCGGTCGAGGCTGCGCACATGCACGATCAGCACGGCCAGCAGGATGCCCAGCGCCGAGCCGAACAGCGAAGCCGAGCAGCGTCGCCGACAGCGTGATCCCGGCGTGGTAGACGAGGCTGCGCTTGGAGGTGGGGGCCGTGTCGACCACCGTCTTCCACAGCTCCTGCGCGACCTGGTGCGGCGCGGGCAGCTTCGGCCGCTCCTGCGAGAGCGTGCCGGCGATGAACTCGGCCGTCGTCCACGTCTTCTGGCCGGCGTTCTCGTAGGCGATCGCGCTGGAGGTCGGCGTTCATCCAGACCGCGCCGAGATACCAGAGCGCGACGATGCAGCGAGCGCATGACGGCGAGCACCGGGGAGCGCGTTGCCGTCCCACGAGGCAGCGGCGCGTCTTCGGGGCGCTTGCGCCGTGTCACGGCCGAGCGTGCGACCGCAGGGCTGCCCTCAGTCGTCATAGGAATGCCCTGCGCGCAGGCCGTCGCGGACGCGGTTGGCGACTTCGAGGAACTCGGGCGTCTCGCGGATGTCGAGCGTGCGGTCGCGCGGGAAATTGCAGTCGATCACGTCCTGGATGCGGCCCGGGCGCGGCGACATCACCACGATGCGGGTCGACAGGAACACCGCCTCGGGGATGGAATGGGTGACGAACACCACCGTCTTGCGCGGTGAGGTCCCACAGCCGCAGCAATTGCTCGTTGAGCTTGTCGCGGACGATCTCGTCCAGCGCGCCGAAGGGCTCGTCCATCAGCAGCAGGTGCGGATCGAAGGACAGCGCGCGGGCGATCGAGGCGCGCTGCTGCATGCCGCCGGAGAGCTGCCAGGGGAACTTCCGCTCGAAGCCGGTGAGGTTGACCAGGTCGAGGTTGCGCGCGATCCGCTCCTCGCGCTCCGCCTTCGAGAAACCCATGATCTCCAGCGGCAGCGACACGTTGCGCGCGATGGTGCGCCACGGATAGAGCGCCGGCGCCTGGAACACGTAGCCATAGGCGCGCTTCAGCCGCGCCTCCTGCGGGCTGACGCCGTTGACGGTGATGTCGCCGCCGGTCGGCGTCTCGAGGTCGGCGATGACGCGCAGCAGCGTGGTCTTGCCGCAGCCCGAGGGGCCGATCAGCGAGACGAACTCGCCCGGCTGGATGTCGAGATCGATGTCCGACAGCGCGTGGACCGGGCCGTCCGCCGTCTCGTAGGTGAGCGAAAGGTCGCGCGCCGCGATGACGGGCTCGCCTCCATGGGCCTGCGTCGGGAGATGTCCTGTCGTCGACTCGACGGCCGTCATGCGATGATCACACCCTGCCTTGCGGCGGATACCGTCCCCAATCGTTTATCCCGCGCGCGACGGAGTGCGACGCGTGTCGGGCGCGCGGCGCTCACCGTGCGACGGCCTTGTCCGCCGTCAACGCCTTCCACGTGCGCAGCGCCTGGGCAGGCGCCGGGAACGGGCTGCGGGGCACGAACCGGCCGCGCCCGCGCTGGCCGGTGATCTGCCCGTCCTGCCACACGACCTCGCCGCGCGAGAGGGTGAAGCGCGGCAGGCCGTTCACCTTGATGCCCTCGAAGACGTTGTAGTCGATGGCCGATTGCTGCGTCGCGGCGCTGATGGTCTTGGAGGCCTTGGGGTCCCACACCACGATGTCGGCTTCCGCGCCGATGCGTGATCGCGCCCTTGCGCGGATAGAGGTTCAGGATCTTCGCGATATTGGTCGAGGTCACGGCGACGAACTCGTTGATCGTCAGGCGGCCGGTCTCCACGCCGTGGGTCCAGAGCACGGAAAGCCGGTCTTCCAGCCCGCCGGTGCCGTTGGGGATCTTGGTGAAGTCGCCGCGGCCCGAAGCGCTTCTGCTCGGTGGTGAAGGCGCAGTGGTCGGTCGCGACCACCTGCAGCGAGCCCGCGCGCAGGCCGTTCCAGAGGTCGTCCTGGTGCTTCTTGTTGCGGAAGGGCGGCGACATCACGCGGCGCGCCGCATGGTCCCAGTCGGGGTTGAAATACTCGCTCTCGTCGAGCGTGAGGTGCTGGATCAGCGGCTCGCCATAGACGCGCTGGCCGTTGGCGCGGGCGCGGGCGATCGCCTCGTGCGCCTCGATGCAGGAGACGTGGACGATGTAGAGCGGCAGCCCGCCTGGTCGGCGATCATGATGGCGCGGTTGGCGGCTTCGCCCTCGACGTCGGGCGGACGCGAATAGGCGTGGCCCTCCGGCCCGGTGATGCCGTCGCGCAGCAGCTTGGCCTGCATGGCCGCGACCACGTCGCCGTTCTCGGCATGGACGAGCGGCATCGCGCCCAGTTCGGCGCAGCGCTGGAACGAGGAGAACATCTCCTCGTCGTTCACCATCAGCGCGCCCTTGTAGGCCATGAAGTGCTTGAAGGTGGTGACGCCCGCGCTTCACGACCTCGGCCATCTCCTCGCGGACCTTGTCGCTCCAGTAGGTGATGCACATGTGGTAGGCGAAGTCGGTATAGGCCTTCTCGGAGCGGCGGTCCCAGTCCGTCCAGGCGTCGAGCAGCGACTGCCCGTTCCCCGGGATGCAGAAATCCACCACCATCGTGGTGCCGCCCGACAGCGCGGCCTTCGTGCCGCTCTCGTAGTCGTCGCTGGAGCTCGTGCCCATGAAGGGCATGTCGAGATGGGTGTGCGGATCGATGCCGCCGGGCATGACGTAGGCGCCGCTGGCGTCGATCACGGTGTCGCCGGAGAGGTTCTCGCCGATCGCGGTGATGTGCTCGCCCTCGACCAGCACATCCGCCTTCCAGGTGCGGTCCGCGGTGACGATGGTGCCGTTCTTGATGACCGTCGACATGTCTTGCCTCCTGATGGCGATGCTGGGCGCATTATAGATGCGTGCGCGTCACGCGACGATCTCGGCCTTGTCGAGAACGGCCCATAGCAGGACATTCGCGCCCGCCGTCGACCAGTCCTGCTTGATGTCCTCGGCTTCGTTGTGGCTGACGCCGTCCACGCACGGCGTGAAGATCATCGAGGTCGGCGCCACGCGGGCGATGTAGCAGGCATCATGGCCCGCGCCGGAAACGATGTCGCGGTGCGTGTAGCCGAGATGTGCGGCAGCCTCCCGCACGGCCTTGACGCAGCCTTCGTCGAAGGCGACGGGGGCGTAATAGAAGATCTGCTTCGTGTCCTGCGTCAGCCCGATCTCCGCGCAGATGGCGGCGATGCCCTCGTGCAGCGCCTTGTCCATCGCGCTCAGGGTCTCGTCCGACGGGTGCCGGAAGTCGACGCTGAGGAAGCACTGGCCGGGGATGACGTTGCGCGAGTTCGGATAGGGGTTGCACATGCCCACGGTGGCGACCGCCAGCGGCGCGTGCTTCCAGCCGATCTCGTTGACGAGCTGGATGATCCTGGCCGCGCCGAGCAGCGCGTCCTTGCGCACCTTCATCGGGGTCGAGCCGGCATGGCTCTCGAAGCCGGTCAGGTTGATCTCGTACCAGCGCTGCCCCTGCCCGTGGGTCACGACGCCGATGTCGATGTTCTCGTCCTCCAGGATCGGCCCCTGCTCGATATGCAGCTCGAAGAAGGCGTGGATCGGCCGCCCGCCCACCGGCTCCGGCCCCTGGAAGCCGATGCGCGGCGAGTTCGTCGCCGAGCGCCTTGCCCTCGGGGTCGAGCCTGCTCTTGGCCCATTCCTCGGTATAGACGCCCGCGAACACGCCCGACGACACCATGGCGGGCGCGAAGCGCGAGCCTTCCTCGTTGGTCCAGTTGGCGATCTCGATCGGGTGCTTGGTGCGGATATTCATGTCGTTCAGCGAACGCATGACCTCCAGCGCCCCGAGCACGCCGAGCACGCCGTCGAACTTGCCGCCGGTCGGCTGGGTATCGAGGTGGCTGCCCATCATCACGGGCGGCAGGCTGTCATCGGTGCCGGGGCGGCGGGCGAACATGTTGCCCATGCTGTCGACCTTCATCGACAGCCCGGCCTCGGTGCACCAGCGGGTGAAGAGCTCGCGGCCCTGCTTGTCGAGGTCGGTCAGGGTCAGGCGCTTGCAGCCGCCCTTCGGCGTGCCGCCGATCTGGGCCATCTCCATGAGGGCGTCCCAAAGGCGAGCGCCGTCGACGCGGATGTTCGCAAGTTCGGCCATGTGGAACCCCTCCTCGCAAGCCTCGCACCGCCGCGGGCGCGGCGAAAGCCTGCACGCCAGGCGTACAAGACCAACAGCCTGCCAGTCTTGCGTCGTCGTCTGCGTCGCGCAATCATCAATCGAGGCTAGTATGACCTTGACCATTTGGTCAACAATGCACGAAACCGCGTCCGATCGCGGAATTTGGGGGGTGATCTTGGCGACAATCAAGGCGAAGGCGGCCGTCCGCGAGGAGAATGTCAGGATCATCCTCGAAGCGGCTGAAGCGGTGTTCGCGGAGCTCGGATTCAGGGGCGCGACGACCGCCGCCATCGCGGCCCGCGCGGGGCTGCCCAAGGCCAACGTGCATTACTATTTCCCCAGCAAGGAGGACCTCTACCGCGCCGTGATGGCCCGCGTCCTTGAGACGTGGCTGGCGGCGGCGTCCGCGATGGAGCACAGCGACGACCCCGGCGAGGCGCTGACCCGCTATATCGAGGCCAAGATGGAGATGAGCCGCACCATGCCGCTGGGCTCGCGCATCTTCGCCAGCGAGATCCTGCGCGGCGCGCCCGCCATCGCAGATCACCTCGAGACGACGCTGAAGGACTGGCTGGCGTCGCGCAGCCTCATCGTCCGCCGCTGGATCGCGGAGGGGAAGCTGCGGCCCATCGAGCCGAGCACCCTGTTCTACATGATCTGGGCGACGACCCAGCACTATGCCGACTTCGCGCGCCAGATCGAGGTGCTGAACGACGGGCAGCCGCTCTCGGACGAGCAGTTCGCCGACGCCACCGCGCAGGTCGTCGCGACGATCCTCAGGGGCGTGCTGCCGGCCTAGAGCGGAAACCGTGCGGCCGGGCGATCCTGCCCGACGCCAGATTTCACGGCGTGATCGCCTCTTGGGGACCCTGTTTCACGTTTCGCCCGGGCCACATGCGAGAAAGCCGCCGCTGGACAGCGACGGCTTTGATATCCGGGCGCTGGAACGGGCCTTAGCGCGGGGCCATGACCATGATCATCTGGCGACCCTCGAGCATCGGCTCGGACTCGACCTTCGACACGTCGGCCATTTCGTTCTTCACGCGCTCGAGCAGCTTGGCGCCGATATCCTGGTGGGCCATTTCGCGGCCGCGGAAGCGCAAGGTGATCTTGACCTTGTCGCCTTCCTCGAAGAAGCGGCGCACGGCCTTCATCTTGACCTCGTAGTCATGGTCATCGATGCCCGGGCGGAGCTTGATTTCCTTGACCTCGACGGTCTTCTGCTTCTTGCGGGCCTCGGCGGCCTTCTTCTGCTCGTTGAACTTGAACTTGCCGTAGTCGAGAAGCTTGCAGACGGGCGGCGTCGAATTCGGAGCGATCTCGACGAGGTCGAAGCCGGCATCTTCGGCGACCTTGAGGGCATCGAAGAAGGCCATCACGCCTCGGTTCGATCCCGTATCGTCGATGAGCTGCACTTCGCGGACACCGCGGATGTCTCGGTTTGCGCGCGGTCCATCCTTCGTCGGGACCGGGGCGGCTCTCATTGGTCTGCGAATGGCGTCAGTCTCCTTTTAGACCCCGTCGGTCCCGCGGCTTCGAGGCGCTTGTGCAGCCATAGCTCGTCGGCCGACGACGGGTCAGCTTCAGCGACCAAGGAAATTCGCAGAAAGCGCGGTGAAGTCAACTCGCGAATCCGTTTCCGCGCCTTAGTCTTCGCGGATCAGCATTGCGCCGTAGAGGTCAAGCGTTTCGCCGACCATGCGTTCCAGCGAAAAATGCGCCTCCACGTGGTCCCTCGCACGGCGGGCCAGCGCGTCCCTCGCACTCGCGCCGAGCGAGAGGGCGGCGGAGATCGCCTCGGCCAGGGCAGCCGCGTCGCCCGCCGGCACGCGCCATCCCGTCCGCGAGCCCGCAGGCACGTCGGGCGGCGCGAGCACGGTCTCGGGCACCGCGCCCAGATCGGACACGACGGTCGGCGCGCCCATCGCCTGCGCCTCGACGGCCGAGCGCCCGAAGGCCTCCGGCTCGATGGAGGGCACCGTAACGACAGACGCGGTGAGGAACGCCGCCGGCATGTCGGAGCAATGGCCGACGCGGTGCACGATCGCGCCCAGCTTCAGCGTCTCGACCAGCGCGTCGAGCTCTCGGACATAGTTGTCGCGGCCCTGCGGGTCGCCGGCCAGCACCACCGCGATATCGTCATGGCCCTGGTCGACGAGCCTGCGCGCGGCCTCGATCAGCACCTTCTGGCCCTTCCAGTTGGTGAGGCGCGCGGCCAGCAGCACCACGCGCCGGTGCGGCTCGACGCCCCACGCCTTGCGCAGGCGCTCGACGCGCTCGGGCTCGACGTTGAAGCCGGAGAAGGCACGCAGGTCCGTGCCGCGATGGATGACGCGCACCTTGTCGCGCGCGAAGGGGTGCTGCCGGGCGATCAGTTCGGCCGTGTAGTGCGAGTTGGCGATCACGGCGTCGCCGCGCGCCATCACGGAATTGTAGAGCACCTTCACCTGGGACCGGCCGGCATAGCTGCCGTGATAGGTCGTCACGAAGGGCAGCCGCAGCGATCGCGCGGCCATCAGCGCGCTCCAGGCCGGCGCGCGCGAGCGGGCATGGATCAGGTCGACGCCCTCGTCGAGGCAGATCGAGCGCAGCCGCCGCGCGTTGAGAAGCATGCCGATGGGGTTCTTCGTCTTGGCCGGCAGGCGGATCCAGATGCCGCCCTTGGCCTGCAGCTCCGCCACCAGCCGTCCGCCCGCCGTCGCGACCAGCGCCCGCGCGCCGCTTCGGGCAAGGCCTGCCGCGATGTCGACGGTCGTGCGTTCCGCGCCGCCCGCGTCGAGCTCCGGCACGATCTGCAGGATGGTGCGCCCCACGAGCGGGGTGGCGTCGGATTGGGCGAAGGAGAACGCGGCCGGCTGTCGCATCAGCGCCCGAATTGGAACAGGAGGCCGTCGATGCCGCGGCGTGAGGTGCGCATCACGCGGCAGGAGACGCGCTTCACGCATAAGGTGTATGCAACGGTCCGGCGACTCAGCGCGAATGCAATCATGAATGAGGTTTACGGTGACCCCGGACGATCTGCAATTTCTTGACGTCGGATCGGGTGCGGAATCCCGCAGGATTGCGTTGAAAACCCGCGAGGGCAGCGCCCCTGTCGTCATCTGGCTCGGCGGATTCCGCTCCGACATGGAGGCCAGCAAGGCGCAGGCGATCGACCAGTGGGCCGCCGCGCGGGGCCGCGCCTTCGTGCGCTTCGACTATTCTGGCCACGGCGTCTCCGGCGGCAGGTTCGCGGACGGGACCATCTCGCGCTGGCTGGAGGAGGCCCTCGCGGTCATCCGCACGCATGGCGGCGACGCGCCGATCCTGGTGGGATCGTCGATGGGCGGCTGGATCTCGCTGCTCGCCGCGCGCGCGCTGAAGGCGGAGGGCAAGGCGCTCTCCGGCCTCGTGCTGATCGCGCCCGCGACTGACTTCACGCAGGCGCTGATGTGGCCGGCCTTTCCGGAAGCCGTGCGGCGGCAGATCGTCGAGCAGGGCGTCTGGAACATGCCGTCGGCCTATTCCGACGACCCGACGCCGGTCACGCGCGGCCTCATCGAGGACGGCCGCAGGCATCTGCTGCTGGACGGGCCGCCGCTGGTGTTCGGCTGCCCGGTCCACATCCTGCAGGGCATGAAGGATCCCGACGTGCCGTGGCGGCACGCGCTGCGGCTCGTCGAGCATCTTCCGGGCGACGAGGTGGTGACCACGCTGGTCAACGACGGCGACCATCGCCTCTCGCGCCCGCAGGACATCGAGCGGCTGGTCGAGGCCGTGGAAGGCATCACGCTGAGCTGATCCAGGGCGCGCGCGTCTCCGCGCGCCTCTGCATCATGTGAATTGACCGTTGGCGCTGGAACCGTCAGTGCACGCTGACGGGCGTCAGGTCGTTTTCCCAGGCATTCGCGATGGCGGCGTTGCGGTTGTCGGTCACGAGGATCGGCGTGCCGTCAGCGCCCAGCAGGGCGAACAGGTCCAGTCCCGGCTGGATCGCCGGCGCCTGGGGAAAGAGCCGCGTCAGTTCGTCCGAGCTGATCGCGCGGACATACGCGATCTGGCCTTCGCCGAGATTGGCGAGCGCCTGCACGGACATGGTCTCCAGCGACGCCTGCGAGGCGTTGGGCATGAAGGTCTTGGTCGCGGTCGTCTTGGTCGGGTTGTTCATCGCACCCTCCTTTGAGCGGAGCGTAGTGGGGGAAGCAAGGCGCGCGCCAGACAAATCTCAGTCACGCGCCAGGATATCGATCTTGCGCACGATGCGTTCTGCTTCGGGACGAACGAGATCGATCGACAACAGGCCGTTGGCAAGATCGGCCCCCAGGACCTCGAGTCCATCGGCGAGAAGGAAGGCTCGCTGGAACTGCCGCGCGGCGATGCCGCGATGCAGGAACTGGCGTTCCCGTTCCTCGCCTTGCCGCCCGCGGATCACGAGCTGGTTTTCCTCCAGCGTGATCTCGAGCTGGTCCCGCGTGAATCCTGCGACGGCAAGCGTGATCCGGAGACGTTCCGGCTCGTTTTCGCAACGCTGGATGCGTTCGATGTTGTAGGGCGGATAGCCCTCCGAGGCGGCTTTGGCCACCCGGCTCAGCGCCCGCTCGACCTCGTCGAAGCCGAGCAGGAACGGTGACGACAAAGACGGTACACGCGACATTACAAGTCCTGTCTCGCGAAGCCCTGTCACGAGGCGCTTCGTTTGGGGCCCGCTGATGCAGCACCCCAGAAGCCTTGCGGCTACAGGCGGAATATGGCGGTCGGGCGCGCCGCGTTCAAGGCCCGCATGGTTAATGTCCCCAGACAGGCGGAGCTGAAGCTTGTCGAAGCGGCCGGGGTTCGCCAAAGTCCGCACCCACGCTGGGCAAATGGACGCGGCAGGTCGCAGATGAAGAGCCTCGATATCCTCGCCATGGGCGAGCCGCTGATGGAGTTCAACCAGGTCGAGCGCGCCGGCGAGCAGCTCTATCTGCCCGGTTTCGGCGGGGATACGTCGAACGCCGTGATCGCAGCCGCGAGGCAGGGGGCGAAGACCGGCTACTTCACGGCGCTCGGCGACGACGCGTTCGGGCGGGATTTCCTGGCGCTGTGGGACCGGGAGGGCGTCGACCGCGCCAGCGTGATCTCCCGCCCGGATGCGCCGACCGGCATCTACTTCATCTCGCACGGGCCGCAGGGCCATGAATTCAGTTATTACCGCGCCGGTTCGGCCGCCAGCCGGGTCCGTCCGGCCGACCTTCCGCGCGACAGGATCGCATCGGCCCGCGTGCTGCATGTCTCGGGCATCAGCCAGGCGATCTCGGCCGAGGCCTGCGACGCGACGTTCGAGGCCATCGCCTGCGCCCGCGCCTCGGCCACCACCGTCAGCTACGACACCAATCTGCGCCTGCGGCTATGGCCGCTGGAGCGCGCCCGCGCGGTGATCCATGCCGCGCTCGGCATGACCGACATCTGCCTGCCCGGCCTCGACGATGCGCGGCAGTTGACCGGGCTGGAGCGTCCCGAGGAAATCTGCGCCCGCTATCTCGACATGGGCTGCCGCATCGTCGCGCTGACCATGGGCAAGGAAGGCACGCTCGTAGCGGTCCCCGGCGAGATGCGCGCCATCCCCGCGCGCGTCGTGACCGCCATCGACGCCACGGGCGCGGGCGACACGTTCGACGGCGCGTTCCTGGCCCAGTTCCTGGCGACGGGCGACCCGTTCGGGTCGGCGGCCTACGCCAATGCGGCAGCCGCGCTGTCGACCCAGGGTTATGGCGCGGTCGGCCCCATTCCGGCGCGCGCCGCCGTCGAGGCGTTCATCGGCCAGGGCGCCGCCTGACGCCGCGCCCTGCTCGATAGTGCCGGCCGGGCAGATTTGATCGTTTTAGATCGTCAACGCTGCAAATTCGGCTTCAGAACGGGTCATTGCGCCCGAAATCCCGGTCCGGTTTGGCAATTAATCTACGTGTTGTGATCTAAGGTTTTAACCCGATTGCCATGCTCACCACGAAGAGTATGTAGAGCGTGCGAGAGGGTTTAAAATGGCACACAGACATCCATCAGGCCGGCCGATCGGCCGGCGCAAGCTCGGCGTTGCGTCCAATCTGAGATGGCCCCGGGATGGTTTTCTCAATCCCAGGCTCGAAAAAGGCATGCTCGATCTGGCTGGCGGCTTCGGTTTCCGCCTGCCGGAGCCGATGAACGACCACCTTCACCACATCGCCCTGGCCAACCGGAACAAGACGACGCCGGAGAGCTGAGAGCGGGCCGATCTAGGTGAAGCCGATTGTCATTGAAAAAGGCCTCTGCTCGCGCGGAGGCCTTTTTCGCTGGATCGGATCGCGTGACGCAAAACGCGTCGAAGGGTGTGACTACTGAGGATCTCAGTTCAACGATCCGCATCCGTGGACGGAAGGCCGCCCAAGCTCATCGGTTTGGCTAGAGCGGAAACCGACCTGACTGTATCAGGTAGTCCGCTCTAGATTCTTGTTTCAACATGATCTTTCCCGCCAGCCGGTATGCACTTTGCGGGATGATGCTCTCGCCCCGCATCAGCGTTTTCAGGCGGTCGCGCTCTGCTTCTCGAGGGCGTGCGAGTACCGGAACATCGCCTTCACCAGATTGAGGGTCTCGCCAATTCCGGCCGCCTGCGTCTCATAGTCGAAATCGCCGGCATCGATCTGCTTGATCGACCTGATGGCGGTGGACTCGATGGCGGCAAGTCTGGCTTTTGCCTCAGGAGAGCGCAGAAGCTCCCGGTGCAGGGAATGGACCGCGTTCATCAGGCCAGCAATGGTGATGGTGTCGATAGAGGCCTGATTATCGGAACGCTCAACAAACTCGCTCATCTGAAATCTCCAAGGTAGAAAAAATGACTAAAATCCGGTCGCCTTGGGTAACAATAAAGCACCGCTCGGTTCAATGCGATGTGCGCTAGCGCACATCGCCTGCGCAGGGCATGTAGAAATCGCTGCTTTAACCCACCGGCCGCGTCAGGCGTTGGGGAATTCTAAAGATGTTATAGTAAACGCGGTCCCAGCCAGCCGCTGAATTGGGCCGTTCAATACATTTACCACTCTTTCCGTCGAACGGACGGCCAATTTGCAGCCGGTGCGGCTGAGATGGATGGCAAAGGCGCTACGTCGTTTACGCCGGACGGGGCAGGCTGCACGCCCCGGCGCACTATTCCTTCAGCACGACCCAATCCGCCGGCGAAAAGTGGATGGAGGCGGTTTCGCCGACCTTCGGGGGAGGCATGGCGGGCGAGTTGAACATGTCGAGCGACACCATCGCGCCGCCAATGTCCGCCCGCACGCGAATGACGGATCCGAGAAAGGCGACCTCGGCAATTCGGGCAGGCAACACCGTGCCATCGCCGTTGCGCGGGGCCAGCGTCACGGCCTCGGGCCGCAACGCCAGCAACACCGCGTCGCCGGATTTGCGCGGCGCCAGCGGGCAGGCGACGAGGATATCGTGGTCGCCGAGCCTGACACGACCCTCCGCCGCGTCGATAACGCGGCCTTCGAGCCGGTTGAGCGTGCCGACGAAGGAGGCGACGAAACTCGTGGCGGGCGTATTGTAGATCTCGAACGGCGTGCCGATCTGGTCGACGAGGCCATCGCGCATCACGACGATGCGGTCCGACATCGACAAGGCTTCTTCCTGGTCGTGCGTCACGTAGATCGTCGTGATGCCGAGCGACTTCTGGATGGAGCGAATTTCCTCGCGCAGCGAGATGCGGATCTTGGCGTCCAGCGCCGAGAGCGGCTCGTCGAGCAGGAGGACCTGCGGCTGCACCGCCAGGGCACGCGCCAGCGCCACGCGCTGCTGCTGCCCGCCCGACAACTGGTAGGGATAGCGGTCGGCCAGATGCGGCAGCTTGATGATCCCGAGCATATCGGCCACGCGCTTGTCGCTCTCGGCCTTCCCCTTGCCCGCCACCTTGAGCCCGAAAGCGACGTTCTGTGCGACCGTCATGTTGGGAAACAGCGCGTAGGACTGGAACACCATGCCGATATTGCGCTGGTTCGGCTTGAGGTCGACCACATCGCGCCCGCCGATGCGGATCTCGCCGGATGTCGGGGTTTCGAAGCCGGCGACCATGCGAAGCGTCGTCGTCTTGCCGCAGCCCGACGGGCCCAGGAACGACACGAACTCGCCGCGCTCGACGTTCAGGTTGAAGTCGCGCACCACCCGCGTCGGCCCGAAATCCTTCTGGAGGTCGCGGAGTTCGAGAAACGACATGCTCAGCGGCTCCGTATCGTATGTTTCTGCAAGCGCGTAACGAGCTGGATCAGCCCCATGCACACCCAGGTGATGGCGAAGGCGATGACCGCCAGCGCGGCCGGCTCATAGGCCCGGTTGGCGCCGACGAGCTGCAGATAGGGCCCGAAGGCCGGACGGTTCAGCAGCGCCGCCATCGTGAACTCGCCGATGACGATCGCGAAGGTGAGGAACGCGCCCGAGAGCACCGCCACCAGCACGTTGGGCAGGATGACGCGCCACATGATCGTGATCCACCCCGCGCCGAGGCTTTCCGCCGCTTCGGTCAGCGTGGCGACGTCGATGGCGCGCAGCCCCGTATCGACCGAGCGGTACATGTAGGGCAGCGCCAGCGTCGTGTAGCCGAACATGAGCAGCGCGTCGGTGCCCAGCGCATTCCCGGTGAGCGGCAGCCAGGACGACGTATTGTACAGGCGGATATAGCCGAACACGATGACGATGGCCGGGATGACCAGCGGCAGCAGCGTGATGAACTCCACGATGGGTCGCCAGTTCGGCAGCTTGAGGCGCACCCAGTAGGCGGTGGGGACGACCAGCACCACGCCCATGATGATGGTGACGCAGGCCATCAGCACGGAATAGCCGAACGTTGCCTGGAAGCGCGGATCCGTCAGCACGACCCAGTAGGCATCGAGGCTGTAGACGCCGCGACGCATCTTCATCGAGAACTCGACCGTGCCGATCAGCGGCAGGCCGAAATAGAGGACGCCCAAACCCAGCGCGATCCAGGACCAGGGGCTCCGGCGCGTCATTTGAGCCACCGTTCGGCGCGCGTCCGCATGACGATGTAGATGGCGTTGGCGATGCCGGTCACCACGATCATGCCCAGCGCCAGCGCGTAGCCGAGATGCGGATCCTGCAGCACGTCGCCGCGGATCTGGGCGAAGAGCAGGATCGGCACGATGGAGAGCGAACTGCCGGTGAGCGCGAAAGCCGTCGCCACCGCGCCGAACGCATTGGCGAACAGCAGCGCGAACGTACCCAACAGCGTCGGCCAGAGTATCGGCAGCGCCACCATGCGCCAGTACTGGACGTTGGACGCGCCAAGGATCACGGCGGCCTCGCGCCATTCCTTCTTCAGCCCGTCCAGCGCCGGCGTGACGATGAGGATCATCAACGGGATCTGGAAGAAGAGGTAGGTCAGCGTCAGGCCCGAGAACGACAGGATGTTGAAGCCATAGGCGTAGATGTTGACGCCGAACCAGTCCCGCAGCAGCACCGTGACGAGGCCGAGCCGGCCGAACGTTGCGAGGAACGCGAAGGCGAGCGGGACGCCCGCGAAATTCGAGGCGACGCCGGAAAACGTCATCACCGGGCCGCGCAGCCAGGCGGGCAGGCCGCCGATGGACACCGCGGCGGCGATGAAGAACCCGACGATGCAGCCCAGAAGCGCCGACGCCACGCTGATGCGGATCGAGATCCAATAGGCCGACAGGATCGAGGGCTGGAAGAGATTGCCGATATTGGCGAGCGTGAAATCGCCCGCTGGCGTGCGGAACGCGCCGAGCACGATGTTCATCGTCGGCAAAAGCAGGAAGAGCACGGCGAAGGCCATGAACGGCACGATGCCGAGCCACGCAAGCGATGTGCGCGCGCGACGCGGGGCGGGCGCACGGCCCGTCGCGCCCGCAGGGGCCGCCGAAGGCGACGCGGCGATGGTCATGGAAGCGGGATCATGTGCGCAGGATCATGCGGATGCCGTCCGAAGTGACCGAGGAAGCACCGCCAGCCGGTGGAGCGCGCCGTTCGAATGGCGCGCCCCACCGCCTTGCGGCCGGCCGGGCAGGAGTGCTGCGGCCGGCCTTTGCATCACATCAGGATGCAGCGATCACTTCACGTTGGCGCCGACCGTGGCATCCCACTTCGACGTGATGACAGCCTTGGCGGCGGCCTGCTCGTCGAGCGTCGGGAACACGGCCTTCTCGTAGGCGGCCGCCGGGGGCAGCTTGTCGAGCAGCTCCTTGGGAACCTTCCCCTTGGCGACCAGGTCGTTGAAGCGGATCGGGTGGCAATAGCCCTTGAGCCAGCCGAGCTGTCCTTCGTCGGAATAGAGGTATTCCATCCAGAGCTTGGCGGCGTTGGGGTGGGGCGCGTAGGCGCTGATCGCCTGCACGTAGACGCCGGCGACGACGCCCGACTTCGGCACCACGACCTCGACCGGCGGGTTGCCCTTCAGCGCATCGCGGCCGGAGAGGGCGTTGTAGTCCCACCAGACGACGATGGGCGTCGCGCCCTGGGCGAGCGTGCCCGACTTGCCGATCGTGGGTACGAAATTGCCCTTCTTGTTCAGTTCGGCGAAGAACTTCAGTCCCGCCTCGCCGGCAGCCGCACCGGTTCCGCCAGCCGCGACGCCCGCGGCGTAGACGCCGAGGATCGCCTGGTTGGAGGCGCGCGGATCGCCGGCCAGGGCCACGGCATTCGCGAATTCAGGCTTCAGCAGGTCGGACCAGTCGCCCGGCATCGTCTTGACGAGGTCCTTGTTCACGGCGAACGAAAGCACGCCGTAATAGTCGCCGTACCAATGTCCGTCGGCGTCTTTCACGCTGGCCGGGATCGAGTCCCAGGTCGAGACTTTGTAGGGCTGCGTCAGGCCTTCGGTCTTGGCCTGCGGGCCGAAGGCGAAGCCGACGTCGATCACGTCGGGAGCCTGCGGGCCCTTGTTGGTCTTGTTGGCGCGGATCGCCTCCAGCTCGTCGGCGGAGCCGGCGTCCGGGTTCAGCTCGTTGACCTTGATGTCGGGATACTTCTTCTTGAATCCCGCGATCACTTCGCCGTAGCCGCACCAGTCGTGCGGCAGCGCGATGGTCGACAGCATTCCCTCGGCCTTGGCCGCTTTTTCGAGCGCCGCGAGATCCTGTGCGGATGCCAGCGCCGTCGTGCTCAGCAAGGCGCCGAGTGCGAGTTTCAGGATCATGCCCCTGGATTTCAACATGTCATACCCTCCCACGAGAAAAGCGGCCCGCCAGCCATTTCCTTGATCCCTGCCGTTCCAAAGCGGATGAACGGCGGGTCACGACAAACCATTTGCGCCACGCTGTGACGGCTTCGATCTAGTCGAACCAGTTTACGGTTACGTGACGACCCGAAACAAGCCATCGCCGCGGTTGCAATGCGCCCCTTACGCACCGCCCCGCGCTTTTTTTCGCGATTTTTCAAGTTTCGCGGTCAACCGACCCTATGACGCGCCACCCTCGCCAGCGCGGCCGCTTTACGACGCTCTCTTGTCCGGTTCCGACGGCGCTGCCGGGCACCCTCGCCCGCCCGCTTGACAGGGCTCGCGGTCGGCCTCAACCTGACCAAATGGTCAGGTTCATCGGAGGGGTCTATGAGCGCCAGCCGCAGTACAGCCGGGATCGCCGCCGGGCGTCTCTCGACGGCGGAATACGCCGCGAATTTCTCCGACGTGCATCCGCCGCTCGACCGGCACGAGGCGCGGGTCGAGGCTGATCGCTGCTATTTCTGCTTCGACGCGCCGTGCCAGACCGCCTGCCCGACCTCCATCGACATCCCGCTCTTCATCCGCCAGATCTCGACCGGCAACGACATCGGCGCGGCCGAGACCATTCTCGAGGCCAACATCTTCGGCGGCATGTGCGCCCGCGTCTGCCCCACCGAGACGCTGTGCGAGGAAGCCTGCGTGCGCGAGGCCGCGGAGGGCAAGCCGGTCAAGATCGGCCTGCTCCAGCGCCACGCGACCGACACGCTGATGGATGCCGGCAAGCAGCCCTTCGTGCGCGGGCCCGAGACAGGCAAGCGCGTCGCGGTCGTCGGCGGCGGACCGGCCGGTCTCGCCTGCGCCCACAAGCTCTCCGAGCTCGGCCACGCCGTCACCGTCTTCGAGGCGCGCGACAAGCTCGGCGGCCTCAACGAGTACGGCATCGCCGCCTACAAGGCGACCGAGGACTTCGCCCAGCGCGAGGTCGAGTTCGTGCTCTCGGCATCGGCGGCATCGCGGTCGAGACCGACGCCAGCCTGGGCGTCCTCGCTGTCGCTCGCCGGAGCTGCGCCGCGACTATGACGCGGTGTTCCTCGGCATGGGCCTCGGCGGGGTCAACAAGCTCGGCCTCGCCGGCGAGGGCGTGCTCGCCGGCGTCATGGATGCGGTGGACTGGATCGCCAATCTGCGCCAGGCGAAGGACCTCTCCACCGTTCCGGTCGGCCGGCGCGTCGTGGTCATCGGCGGCGGCATGACGGCGATCGACGCAGCGGTGCAGTCCAAGCGCCTCGGCGCGGAGGAGGTCACCATCGTCTATCGCCGCGGCGAGGACGCGATGAAGGCCTCTCTATATGAGAGGCAGCTCGCGCAGACCAACGGCGTCCTGATCCGCACCTGGGCCATGCCGTCCGCCCTCCACGGCGACGACGGCCGCGTCAACGCCGTCGCCTTCGAGCGGACGGCCGAGCTCCGACGGACGGCTGGCAGGCACGGGCGAGACCTTCACGATCCCGGCCGACATGGTGCTCGTCGCCATCGGCCAGGTGCTCGTGCCGTCCGATCTCGGCGGCGCCGACATGCTGACGCTGTCGGGCGGGCGCATCGTGGTCGACGCCGAGCGGCGCACCAGCATTCCCGGCATCTGGGCCGGCGGCGACTGCGTGGCGGGCGGGCAGGATCTCACCGTCGCCGCGGTCGAGGACGGCAAGCAGGCGGCCTTCTCGATCGACCGCGCGCTCAAGGGCGTGATGGCGGCCTGAGGCCAGGACAGCGGGAGAACATCATGGCCGATCTGCGCAATTCGTTCGTCGGCATCAAGTCGCCCAACCCGTTCTGGCTCGCCTCCGCCCCGCCGACCGACCGCGAGGTCAACGTCGTCAGGCGCCTTCAAGGCCGGCTGGGGCGGCGTGGTGTGGAAGACGCTCGGCGAGGACCCGCCCATCGTCAACGTCAACGGCCCCCGCTACGGCGCGATCCACGGCGCGGACCGCCGCCTGCTCGGCTTCAACAATATCGAGCTCATCACCGACCGCCCGCTGGAGATCAACCTCCAGGAGATCAAGGCGGTGAAGAGGGCCTGGCCGGACCGCGCCATGGTCGTCTCGCTGATGGTCCCCTGCGAGGAGGAGAGCTGGAAGAGCGATCCTCAAGCGGGTCGAGGAGACCGAGTGCGACGGCGTCGAGCTCAATTTCGGCTGCCCGCACGGCATGTCCGAGCGCGGCATGGGCTCGGCGGTCGGCCAGGTGCCCGAATATATCGAGATGGTCGCGCGCTGGTGCAAGCAGCACACGCGCATGCCGGTCATCGTCAAGCTGACGCCCAACATCACCGACATCCGCTACCCCGCCCGCGCGGCGCTACGCGGCGGCGCCGACGCCGTGTCGCTCATCAACACGGTCAATCTCGATCGTCTCGGTCGACCTCGACAATTTCTCCCCGCGCCCGAGCATCGACGGCAAGGGCAGCCATGGCGGCTATTGCGGCCCGGCGGTGAAGCCCATCGCGCTCAACATGGTCGCCGAGATCGCCCGCGACAAGGAAACCCGCGGCATGCCGATCTCCGCCATCGGCGGCATCACCACCTGGCGCGACGCGGCCGAGTTCATCGCCATGAGCGCCGGCACCGTGCAGGTCTGCACCGCCGCCATGACCTACGGCTTCAAGATCGTCGAGGAGATGATCGCCGGGCCTGTCCAACTATATGGACGAGAAGGGCTTCACGACCATCGACGATTTCCGCGGCCTGGCGGTGCCCAACGTCACCGACTGGCAGTATCTCAACCTCGAACTACGTCACCAAGGCCGTCATCGACCAGGATCTCTGCATCAAGTGCGGCCGCTGCCACATCGCCTGCGAGGACACCTCGCACCAGGCGATCACCAGCATGGTCGACGGGCTGCGCAAGTTCGAGGTCAAGGACGAGGAGTGCGTCGGCTGCAATCTCTGCGTCGAGGTCTGCCCGGTCCAGGACTGCATCACCATGGTGCCGATGCAGCCCGGCGAAATCGACCCGCGCACCGGCAAGCGCGTCGAGCCGGGCTATTCCAACTGGACGACGCACCCCAACAACCCGATGGCGCGGCAGGCGGCGGAGTAGAGCGGCCAGGAACTCATCCGAGCTCAACCTTTCATATCCCAGTTCTCCGTCATCCCGGGCTTGACCCGGGATCTCAGTCTTCTCAAGGAGCGGGAGAGATCCCGGGTCTGCGCTCCGCTCCGCCCGGGATGACGGAGAGAACCGACACGTCTAGGCTTATTTCATTTTAGTTCTTCGATTCAGCACGGTCCGATTTACGGGCGCGCCCCATGCCATTTCACGTCTACATCCTCGCCAGCAAGCCGCACGGCGTCCTTTATACTGGCGTCACCAACGACTTGGGCCGTCGAATGTCGGAGCACCGCGAGGGTCGCGGCTCGCAGTTCGCCAGGAAGTACCACGTCCTGCAACTCGTCTACGCAGAAGCATTTGATCGTGCGCTTGATGCGATCGCCGCAGAGAAGTCGATCAAACGGTGGAAAAGGGAATGGAAGGTCGCGCTCATCGAGAGGGATAATCCAAAGTGGGAGGATATTTCGTTTTCGATTTTCTAGGATGTCGCTTTCCCGCTCCACCTCTCCGTCATCCCGGGCTTGACCCGGGATCTACATCCGCCGGAGAGCCCTGAGATCCCGGGTCTGCGCTTCGCTCCGCCCGGGATGACTGAGCATGGGTCTCTGGACCTCAGCCTATCCCGCTCCCGATCTCCTTCAGCCAACTCGCTTTTTGGCGCGCATCCCTTGCCTTCCGCCCCGTTTCTGCTATGAACCGCGCCTTCGAACCGCCCGGCCGTAAGGGCTGCCGTGGCGGTTCATTTCGCTCATGATGAGACGAACGGCTGGTTCGCCAGCCGAAAACGAAAAACCGAGGGTGGCCTGGCCGCCCTGATCGGAGAGAGCAAAATGCCCAAGATCAAGACGAAAGCATCCGCTAAAAAGCGGTTCAAGATCACTGGCACCGGCAAGGTCCTGTACGCACAGGCCGGCAAGCGCCATGGAATGATCAAGCGGACCAACAAGCAGATCCGCAACCTTCGCGGCACGAACGTCCTGTTTGCGGGCGACGCTGCCAACGTGAAGAAGTACTTCCTGCCCAACGGCTGATCGGCCCGGCACAACACTCCTGAGGAGATCAGCCAATGTCTCGCGTCAAACGCGGCGTAACGTCTCACGCCAAGCACAAGAAGGTTTTCAAGGCCGCCAAGGGCTTCTACGGCCGCCGCAAGAACACGATCCGCACGGCCAAGGCCGCTGTCGATCGGTCCATGCAGTACGCCACCCGCGACCGCAAGGTGAAGAAGCGCACCATCCGCGCCCTCTGGATCCAGCGCCTCAACGCTGCCGTCCGGGAGCATGGCATGGTCTATTCGCGCTTCATCGACGGCCTCAACAAGGCCGGCGTCGAGGTGGACCGCAAGGTCCTCTCCGACATCGCGATCCACGAGCCTGCCGCTTTCGCCGCCCTCGTCGAGAAGGCCAAGGCCTTCGCGGGCGTCGGAGCCTCGTCCACGCCCATCGCCGCCTGATCGGGCGCTGCGAACTTTATTGAAAAGGCCCGCTTCGGCGGGCCTTTTTCGTTGGCGCCCCAGCCACGCGGGACCCCGTGTCGCAGACCTTGCATCGAACGTCTGCCGCCCGCTCGCCGTTGGACGCGATCAGCGAACAGGGAGCATGACCATGGCCAAGGACCTCAAGCCCGGCGACCGCGTCGAATGGGATTCTTCCGGTGGGCACAGCGTCGGCAAGGTTGTGCGCAAGCAGACCAAGCCCACGCAGATCAAGGGTCACAAGGTCGCCGCCTCGCCTGAAAATCCGGAATATGTCGTCCGTAGCGACAAATCCGGGAAGGAAGCGGCGCATAGGCCCGAAGCGCTAAGGAAAAGCTGAACCGGGAGACGCGGCAGGCTGGGTGCTGAATTTGCGCCAGACCAGCAGCGAGGCCGATCCAAACAGAACGAGCAGCATCGTGCTGGCCAGCCCCCAGTTCTCGGTGATCCAGCCAGACAGCACCGAGCCGAGCCAATAGCCGCCGCCGACCAGCGCGGACGTCCATGTGAGCGCGGAGGCCATATTCAGAAGGGTGAAGCGTCGCCAGGGCATCTCGGTCAATCCAACGGGAAAAGCGCCCACCGTGCGCAGCCCCTTCGGATAGCGGTAGAGGAAGATGTAGGCCGCGCCGTAGCGCTCGAGCAAGGCGACGCACTTGTCAACGCTGGGCTTGAAGCGCGGCCAGCGCAGCAACAGCGTCTCTCCCCACCGGCGGGCGGCCAGGAAGCGCGCCTCGTCGCCGAGATAGCCGCCGGCCAGGACGCAAGCCGCGACGATGGACACATCCAGCGCGCCCGTCTGCGCGGCGAAGCCGGCGAGGAGCGGCCATGAGCCGCTCTTCAGCGCGCAATAGGCGAAGAGCAGCACGTATATCAGCGCACCGTAGTCGCGGATCAGTCCCAGAATCTGATCCATCGACCGCCCCGATCGCCAATCCCGCGCCAAGTGTGAAGCGCAGCGTAGAGATAGGGTGGCGCAAGCTTGGCTGCCAGAGTGCCCGCGCCCCACATGGCCAAGGACTATGAGACGTTCCGGCAAAGCGCGAACCCCATTCCATCCCTCACTCGCCATCCCTCTCTCGACAGACCCCGCCTCGCATGGCAAAAGCCGCCGGTCCGTTCCGGGACGCCGTCCCGGACGTGAGAACGGTTGTGACATGTCGGAATTCGCCACTCTCGAAACATCCCTGCTGTCGGCGGTGTCGGCCGCCGCCTGACGAAGCCGCGCTCGAGGCCGTGCGCATCGCCGCGCTCGGCAAGCAGGGCTCCATCTCCGCGCTGCTGAAGACGCTCGGCTCCATGACGCCGGACGAGCGCAAGGAGAAGGGCCCGCTGATCAACGGCCTGCGCGACCGCGTGCACGGCGGCGCTGGCCGAACGCCGCGCGGCCCTGAAGGACGCCGCGCTCGACGCGCGCCTCGCGGCCGAGACCGTCGACGTCACCCTGCCGCTGCCGGAGAGCCCCGTCGCGCGCGGGCGCATCCACCCGATCAGCCAGGTGATGGACGAGCTCACCGCCATCTTCGCCGACATGGGCTTCTCGGTCGCCGAGGGGCCGGATATCGAGACCGACTTCTACAATTTCACCGCGCTGAACTTCCCGGCGGGCCATCCGGCGCGCGAGATGCACGACACCTTCTTCTTCAACCCCGACGCCAATGGCGAGCGCAAGGTGCTGCGCACCCATACGAGCCCGGTGCAGATCCGCACCATGCTCGGCCAGAAGCCGCCGATCCGCGTCATCTGCCCCGGCCGCACCTATCGCTGCGACAGCGACCAGACGCACACGCCGATGTTCCACCAGGTCGAGGGCCTCGTCATCGACAAGGGCTCCCATCTGGGCCACCTCAAGTGGATCCTGCGAGGAGTTCTGCAAGGCGTTCTTCGAGGTGCCGGACGTGAAGATGCGCTTCCGGCCGTCCTTCTTCCCGTTCACCGAGCCGTCGATGGAAGTCGACATCCAGTGCTCCCGCGCGCGGCGGCGAGATCCGCTTCGGCGAGGGCGAGGACTGGCTGGAGATCCTGGGCTGCGGCATGGTGCACCCCAACGTCATCCGCAATTGCGGCCTCGACCCCGACGAGTACCAGGGCTTCGCCTGGGGCATGGGCATCGACCGCATCGCCATGCTGAAATACGGCATGCCGGACCTGCGCGCCTTCTTCGACGCCGACGTCCGCTGGCTCAGCCACTACGGCTTCCGCCCGCTCGACCTGCCGACCCTGGCAGGCGGGCTCAGCGTGTGACCTGACGGGATCAGGAACCGATGAAACTCACCCTCTCCTGGCTCAAGGATCACCTCGACACCACGTGCCGCTCGAGCCCGATCGTCGAGACGCTGACCAAGGTCGGCCTCGAGGTGGAAGGCGTCGAGGACAAGGCCAAGCTGCTGGCGCCCTACACGGTCGCCTACGTGATCTCGGCCGAGCAGCACCCCAACGCCGACCGGCTGCGGGTGTGCATGGTCGACACCGGCATCGGGCGATCCGGTGCAGGTGGTCTGCGGCGCGCCCAATGCCCGCACGGGCATGAAGTCGCGTGTTCTCCCCGCCGGGCACCTACATTCCCGGCAAGAACATCACGCTGGGCGTCGGCACCATCCGCGGCGTCGAGAGCCGGGGCATGCTGTGCTCGGCCATGGAGCTCGGCCTCGGCGAGGACCACGACGGCATCATCGACCTGCCGGCCGACGCGCCGGTCGGCATGCGCTACGCCGAGTGGGCCGGGCTCGGCGACCCCGTGATCGACTTCGCCGTGACGCCGAACCGGCCGGACGCGCTGGGCGTGCACGGCATCGCGCGCGACCTCGCGGCGGCGGGCCTCGGCAAGCTGATCGAGAAGTCCGTGCCCGCAGGTGCGCGGCGGATTCCCGTGCCCGACGTCGGGGTGCGCTATCGATCTTCGGGCCCGAGGATCGCACGCTCTGCCCCGCCTTCGGCGCTGCGCCTCGTGCGCGGCGTCAAGAACGGGCCGAGCCCGGAATGGATGCAGCGGCGGCTGAAGGCCATCGGCCTGCGCCCCATCAACGCGCTCGTCGACATCACCAACTACATCACCTTCGACCGCAACCGCCCGCTGCATGTCTTCGACCTCGCGCAAGGTCCGGGGCGATCTCGTCGTCCGCCGCGCCCGCGACGGCGAGGAGATCGCTCGCGCTCGACGGCAAGACCTACCGGCTCGACAACGGCATGGTGGTCATCGCCGACGAGCAACGGCGTGGAATCCATCGCCGGCATCATGGGCGGCGAGCATTCCGGCTGCGACGAGAGCACCACCGACGTGCTGATCGAATCGGCGCTGTGGGACCCGCTTCAACATCGCCCAGACCGGCCGCCGCCTCGGCATCAACACGGACGCCCGCTACCGCTTCGAGCGCGGCGTCGACCCCGCCTTCTGCATCCCCGGCCTCGAACTCGCGACCCGGATGGTCCTCGACCTCTGCGGCGGCGAAGCGTCCAACATCGTCACTCGCGGGCTGCGATCCCGGAGACCGACCAGATCATCGATTTCCCCTGGAGCGAGGTGAAGCGCCTGACGGGCCTCGATATTCCCGTCTACGAGATGAAGGTGATCCTGCAGGAGCTCGGCTTCTGGGTGTCGGGCGGCGGCGACGTGGTGAAGGTCGCCGTTCCCTCCTGGCGGCCGGACGTGGAGGGCAAGGCCGACCTCGTGGAGGAGATCGTGCGCATCGCCGGCCTCGAGCGCGTCGAGGCCGTGCCGTTCCCGCGCGATCCGCCACCGTCGCCCCGCCCGTGCTGACGCTGATCCAGAAGCGCACCCGCACCGCCAAGCGCGCCCTCGCCGCCCGCGGGCTGGTGGAAGCCGTGACCTGGTCGTTCATCGGCAAGGCCGAGGCGGAGCTGTTCGGCGGCGGCGCAGCCGGAGCTGGCGCTCGCCAACCCTATCGCGGCCGAGCTGTCCGACATGCGGCCGAGCCTGCTGCCGGGCCTGCTGAAAGCGGCGCAGCGCAACGCCGACCGGGGCTATCCCGACACGGCGCTGTTCGAGGTCGGACAGGTGTTTCGCGGGCGACAAGCCCGAGGACCAGCGGATCGCCGCCACCGCGATCCGCCGCGCCCTCGGCACAGCCGGAAGGCCCGGGCCGACACTGGTCGCACCCGGCGGAACCGGTCGATGTATTCGACGCCAAGGGCGACGCCATGGCGCTGCTGGAGGCGCTCGGCGTGCCCACGGCGGGCCTGCAGATCGTCGCGGGGCGGCCCCGCCTGGTACCACCCCGGCCGCTCGGCCACCCTGCAGTTCGGGCCGAAGGTCGTGATCGGCTCGTTCGGCGAGCTGCATCCGCGCATTCTCGAAGCGCTCGACGTCAAGGGCCCGGTCGTCGCCTGCGAGATCCTGCTGGACGCCCTGCCGCCGCCCAAGGCGAAGCCCACGCGGATGAAGCCGAAGCTGGTGCTTTCCGAGCTTCCAGCCGGTCTCGCGCGACTTCGCCTTCATCGTGCCGATCGCGACCGCCGCCGCCGACATCCTGAAGGCGGTACAGGCCGCCGACCGCCAGCTCGTCACCGGGGCCGACGTCTTCGATCGTCTACGAGGGCGCCGGCATCCCCGAAGGCCAGAAGTCGGTCGCCGTCGCCGTCACCCTGCAGCCGGGCGACAAAACGCTCACGGATGCCGAAATCGACGGGATCACGGCAAAAATCGTGGCGGAGGTCATGAAGAAGACCGGCGCGGTGCTGCGCGGCTGATCGGCCGCGCGGATCAGGTGCGGGCTGCGGTCCCGTTCAGGGGGTTCTCCGGGTCCCATCCGTAGGTGACCGTCTCGAAGCGCATGGACCGGGCATCCACCATGACAAGACGTCCGACCATGCTTTCGCCAAAGCCGACGATCTCGCGGATCACTTCCATCGCCATCATGGCCCCGAGAACGCCGGCGAGCGCGCCCAGCACACCCGCTTCGGCGCAGGCGGGGATCGATCCGGCGGGCGGCGGCTCGGGGAAGAGGCAGCGATAGGTCGGGTTGGGCGATCCGTCGGCGGCGCGTTCGTGCGCGCGGATGGTCGTCAGCGAGCCGTCGAACGGGCCGAGAGCAGCCGTGACGAGCGGGCGGCCCTCCCGGAAGCAGGCGTCGGACACGGCGTAGCGGGTTTCAAAATTGTCGGAGCCATCGGCCACGAAGTCGTATCCGCGCACCAGCTCGTCCGCATTTGCCGGGGTGATGCGGATGGGATGAGCCTCCAGCCTGACGTTCGGATTGAGCCTCGCCACGGCCGAAGCGGCGCTCTCGACCTTCAGGCGTCCGATATCAGGCGTTCCGTGAATGACCTGCCGCTGAAGGTTCGACAACGAAACCGTGTCGTCGTCGACGACGCCGAGCGTCCCGATGCCGGCGGCGGCGAGATACTGGATCAGCGGTGCGCCCAGCCCGCCCGCGCCGATCGCCAGGACGCGGGCCGCCTTGAGCTTCTGCTGGCCGGGGCCGCCGACCTCGCGCAGGACGATATGGCGGGCGTAGCGTTCCAATTCGTCCGGCGAAAAGCTCATCGACGCCCTATGGCCCAGTCGAGGGCGTCCTCCAGGCGGTCGCTCCCCCAGAAAAGCTCGCCGTCGGGCGTTATGAGGGTCGGCGCGCCGAAGATGCCGAGCGCCAGCGCCTGGTCGGTCTGCTTGCGCAGAGCGTGTTTCACCAGATCGGTTTGCGCGGCGGTGACGGCGGGCTCGAGCTCGGAACCGGTCTGGCGAACGGCGTCCGCCACGACTTCGGGGTCGGCGATGTCGCGGCCTTCGCAGAATTCGTAGCGGAAGACAGCCTTCGTGAACGCGGGGCGGGCGTCGTCCGGCAAGGCCAGTGCGACCCGCGAGGCCAGGATCCCGTTGCGGGGAAATGCGTCCGGAACCTGCCAGGGAATGCCAAGCCGGTTGCAGGACCGCTCCACGTCGCGCCACATGTGGCGGGTTTTCGCGGGAACGGCGAGGTTCGGGGAGCCGCTGAGCCCCCCGGCCTTGAAAATCGCTCCCAGCAGGAAGGGCCGCCAGTTCAGGCCGACGCCGCGCGACGAGGCGAGGGCCTCGATCCGCTCGGCGGCCAGGAAGGAGTAGGGCGACGAGAATTCGTACCAAAAATCGACGATCGGCTGCATGGCGCTGACCCTACCAGCCGCCGCGAGAGCTGCAAGTGTCCAGACCCGGGAGACCAGACCTGGAAGCAGCAGACCCGCAACGACCCGCCGTCCCGGCCTCCCTTCCAAAGCCGCCCTTGCGCCTCCGCTCGCCATGCCTATAGTCCCGCCCGATTTCGGGCTGCGCGATGCGGCCCGCCTTGCGTGGGCCGGACGGGCTGGCCCTGGAACCGAAGTGACGAGCACCATGGTCGAGAAGAGCGTGAAGAAGGTCGTACTCGCCTATTCCGGCGGATTGGACACCTCGATCATCCTGAAGTGGCTGCAGACCACTTATCAATGCGAGGTCGTGACCTTCACGGCCGACCTCGGCCAGGGCGAAGAGCTCGGTCCGGCGCGCGACAAGGCGTTGCTGCTCGGCATCAAGCCCGAGAACATCTTCATGGACGATCTGCGCGAGGAATTCGTCCGCGACTACGTGTTTCCGATGTTCCGGGCCAACGCGCAGTACGAAGGCCTGTATCTGCTGGGAACCTCCATCGCCCGCCCGCTGATCGCGAAGCGCCAGATCGAGATCGCCCAGATGGTCGGTGCGGACGCGGTGTCCCACGGCGCCACCGGCAAGGGCAACGACCAGGTGCGGTTCGAGCTGAGCTATTACGCGCTGAACCCCAACATCACGATCATCGCGCCGTGGCGTGAATGGGACCTGACCTCGCGGACCCGGCTGATCGAATTCGCCGAGCAGAACCAGATCCCGATCGCCAAGGACAAGCGCGGCGATGCGCCCTTCTCGGTGGACGCGAACCTGCTGCACGCCTCTTCGGAGGGCAAGGTCCTGGAAGACCCCGCGGTCGAGGTTCCCGATTACGTCTACTCCCGCACGATCGATCCGGAGAAGGCGCCGGATACGCCGACCGTGATCACCGTCGACTTCGAGAAGGGCGACCCGGTCGCCATCGACGGCGTGAAGATGTCGCCCGCCACGCTGCTGGCGAAGCTGAACGAGCTCGGACGCGCCAACGGCATCGGCCGGCTCGACCTCGTCGAGAACCGCTTCGTCGGCATGAAGAGCCGCGGCATGTACGAGACGCCGGGCGGCACCATCCTTTATTTCGCCCATCGCGGCATCGAATCCATCACGCTGGATCGCGGCGCGGCGCATCTGAAGGACGAGCTCATGCCCAAATATGCGGAGCTCATCTATAACGGCTTCTGGTTCTCGCCGGAGCGCGAGATGCTGCAGGTGATGATCGACAAGTCGCAGGAAGCGGTCACTGGCAGCGTCAAGCTGAAGCTCTACAAGGGTTCGGCCTGGGTCATCGGGCGCGAGAGCCCCTACTCGCTCTACGACCAGGACCTCGTGACGTTCGAGGAAGGCGCGGTTGCCTACGATCACCGCGACGCCGCCGGCTTTATCCGCCTGAACGCGTTGCGGCTCCGGACGCTGGGAGCCCGCAAGCGCAAATTCGGCCTGTAGGCGGGCGTTCAGGCAAAGCCGCGCCGCTCGCGAAAAGCCCGCCAGCCCTGAAAGCCCGCCAGCCCTGGGGCTGCGGGGGTTTGGCTGGGAAAGTCCTGCGATCCCTGATGGAAGGGCGGCGCGGAACGGCCGGGTCTCCCGATCCTTTCGCTCGCGCGGAGGATTGGGAAATGTTTCTTCAGCGTCAGGCTCGGGGCAACCGGCCGTTCCGCGCACGGTGTTGGAGGCTTGCTTCGCAGGATCCCGGGGGGCAGACACTCACCCCGTTTGGTCCGATAGCCGCGCGGCCCTGGCCGGCCCGTAACCGCCTTCCGGGTTTTCACGCCCGGTCAGGCGGCAAGGGGCCGCAAATGGAACCGAACAGCCCGGGTTGCTGACCGGCTGCCGGCCGGCCAAACCCTGCGACTTGGGCCGCCGCACGGGCGAGGGAGCGTGACTCCCCTCCTCCCGCCGGCCACCGTCCCCCACCCGCATCAGCACGCTGCAGACGCCCCTTCCCCGGGTGGAGACGGGAGGTATATAGGCATATTTGCCGCACTAAGTCAAGAATTATTTTGACAATTATCCTATAGCTCCACAGTTCCCGCTCGCTCCCTCGGTCGTCCAGTCGCACTCCCTCCGTCATCCCGGGCACCGACCCGGGATCTCCCGCCTCTCCGGATAGCGTGCAGATCCCGGCTCTCCGCTGCGCTGCGGCCGGGATGACGGGTTGAGGTGGAAGAAGCAGGGCTAACGGGGTGGGCTAGGCCGCACCGCCCCAAAGTGCCGCTTGCGGCACGTTCCCGGAAAGGTGCAGCGCAGCGGAACCTTGTCAGGGATCCAGCGTAAAGGAGCGCCGCGCAGCGGCTCGTGATCGCCTTAAGACAGGATGGAAGCGCGCTTCGCGCGAAATCCTTGCGCTGGACCCCGGACACCCTTCCGCTTCGCTCCAGGTTCCGGGGACGTGCCGCAAGGCGGCACTTTGGGGTTCCGGGGACGTGCCCGCAAGGCGGCACTTTGCGTCCGGTTCTTCGCTTCGCTCCGGCCGGGATGACGGGCGTGGGGGCGGAAGAAACAAGGCTAGGCAGCGCCGCCCCGATGAGCGGGATTGGTGGAGGCTCATTGCAAGCCGATGGCGGAGGCTCATTGCACGCCGATTTCCTCCCCTGGGCCCACCCTGGCGCCCCAAGCCGTGGCCGGAGGATGACGTTACAAACCTGCGGGCCCATGGCTCTAAACTCGCCCTTAACCTCCATCAGTCATTTGCTTGATAAGTAGCAATTGCGCGGGAGCACCCGCAGGGGTAGCAGACCATGCGGCTGATCGTCGGCACAATCATCGTCTTCGTCTGCGTCTTCGGCAGCTACGCGGCCATGGGTGGCCACCTCGAGGTCCTTTGGCAGCCGTTCGAGTTCGTCATCATCCTCGGCGCAGCGATCGGCGCCTTCATCATCGGCAACCCCGCGCCGGTGCTCAAGGCCGTGCCCTCCATGCTCGGCACGCTCGTGAAGGGCCCCAAGTACAAGCAGGAATGCTATGTCGAACTGCTGGGCATGCAGTATTCGCTTGTACAAGCTTGCGAAGCAGAAGGGCATGACCGCGATCGAGCCGCACATTGAAGATCCGGGCGAGTCGACCCTGTTCAACGCCTTCCCGACTTTTGCAGCGAACCATCATGCGGTCGAGTTCGTCTGCGATTACATGCGCATGTTGACGATGGGCGCAGACAACGTCCACGAGATCGACGCTCTCATGGACGAGGAACTGGAGACGCACCACCAGGAGCAGGAGCGCATCGTCTCGGCCATGCAGTCGCTCGCCGACGGAACACCGGCGCTCGGCATCGTCGCCGCCGTGCTCGGCGTGATCAAGACGATGGGTGCGATCTCCGAGCCGCCGGAGGTGCTGGGACATCTGATCGGCGGCGCGCTCGTCGGCACCTTCTTCGGCGTCTTCGTCGCCTACGGCTTCTTCGCGCCCATGGCGGCTTCGCTCAAGAGCACCTTCGAGGCGGAATCCAAGTACTACCTCTCACTCAAGGCGGGCCTTCTCGCCCATATCAGCGGCCAGCCGCCGGTGATGTCGGTCGAATTCGCCCGCAAGGCCCTGTTCAGCGAAGTCCGCCCGACCTTCAGCGAAGTGGAAGCGGCAACGGCCGACCTGCCCGCCACCGTCTGACCCAATCGCCAGCAGGATCTCGATGGCCAAGTCCACACCAGCCGATCATCATCAAGAAGGTCAAGAAGGCCGCTCATGCGCACCATGGCGGGGCCTGGAAGATCGCCTATGCGGACTTCGTGACCGCCATGATGGCGTTCTTCCTGCTGATGTGGCTGATCAGCATGACGACGAAGGAGCAGAAGACCGGCCTGGCGAATTACTTCGCGCCGCCGAACGTGAGTCCCACCACCAGCGGCTCCGGCGGCATCCTGATGGGCACCGCCATCGACAAGGCAGGCAGCAAGGCGTCGGATGCCCGCGACGCGCCGTATGGGGCCCGGGCCGCGCAGCGCCGCGACGCCACGCCGGCGACCAGCGCCATGGGTCAGCCGGCCAACCAGAGTGCCGCCAGCGCGGCAGAGCCAACCAAAGCGCCGCGGCCAGCATCCGGCAGGCGCTCCAGAGCATGCCCGAATTTGCCGAGCTGTCGCGTAACATCGTGATCGAGTCGACCAAGGAGGGGGTGAATGTTTCCCTCATGGACCAGGACGGCCGCTCCATGTTCCCCGAGGGCTCGGTCCACCCCTACGAGCGCACCCGTCGCGTGCTGGAGGCGCTCGCGCCCACCCTTCGCCGGCTGAACAACCGCCTGTCTGTCACCGGCCACACGGCCGCCTCGCGCCCGGGCTCGGCGCCGGCCGTCGATTCCTGGAGCCTCACCGCCGGGCGCGCGATCGCCGTGCGCGAGATCCTGTCGGGCGCCGGGTTCCCCAACGACCGCTTCACCTCCGTGGTGGGACGCGCCGACACCGAGCCGGTCTTCCCCGACAATCCCTACCTCGCGTCGAACCGACGGGTGACGATCACGCTGATCAATGAGGCGCCGCCGCTGCCCCCGGGCGGCCTTCCCTGACGACAAGACGCCTCGGCTCCATCGGGGCACACCCCCGCCATCAGCGTTTCCCCCGTCATTGCCCTGAAACACGGGGCGTGATATTGCGCTGCAACGAATTGCGCCCCCGGCCGTGAGCTGGGCTTTTGGCGCTTGAAAGGCTTCGCTCCAATGAACTTGCGCAATATCGCGATCATCGCACACGTCGACCATGGCAAGACGACCCTCGTCGACAAGCTGCTTTCCCAGTCCGGCACGTTCCGGGAAAACCAGAAAGTCGCCGAGCGCGCCATGGACTCCAACGACCTGGAGCGCGAGCGCGGCATCACGATCCTGGCCAAGTGCACCTCGGTGCAGTGGAAGGACACGCGCATCAACATCGTCGACACGCCCGGCCATGCCGATTTCGGCGGCGAGGTGGAGCGCATCCTGAACATGGTCGACGGCGTCGTCGTGCTGGTGGACGCGGCCGAAGGGCCGATGCCGCAGACGAAGTTCGTGGTCGGCAAGGCGCTGAAGCTCGGCCTCAAGCCCATCGTCGCCATCAACAAGATCGACAAGCCGGAGGCCCGCGCCGACCGAAGTGGTCAACGAGGTGTTCGACCTCTTCGCCGCGCTCGACGCCACCGACGAGCAGCTCGACTTCCCGATCCTCTACGGTTCGGCCAAGCAGGGCTGGATGTCCACGAACCCCGACGGCCCCAAGGACGACCTGTCGCCGCTGTTCGACCTCGTGCGTGAAGCACGTGCATCCGCCGGTCGTGGAAGAGGGGCCGTTCCGCCTGCTCGGCACCATCCTCGAGGCGAACCCCTATCTCGGGCGCATCGTCACGGGCCGCATCACCTCGGGCACGGTCAAGCCGAACCAGGCGTTCAAGGTGCTCGACGCCAAGGGCCAGGTGGTCGAGCAGGGCCGCGTCTCCAAGGTGCTCGGCTTCCGCGGCCTGGAGCGGATCCCGGTCGACGAGGCCGTGGCGGGCGACATCGTCGCCATCGCCGGCATGGTGAAGGGCACGGTCGCCGATACGTTCTGCGATCCGCAGGTCAACGAGCCGCTGCCCGCGCACCCGATCGATCCGCCGACCGTCACGATGCAGTTCCGCGTCAACGACTCGCCGCTGGCCGGCACCGAGGGCGACAAGGTGACGAGCCGCGTCATCCGCGACCGCCTGCTGAAGGAAGCCGAGGGCAACATCGCGCTGCGCGTGACGGAATCGGCCGACCGCGACTCCATGGAGGTCGCCGGACGCGGCGAATTGCAGCTCGCGCATCCTCATCGAGCAGATGCGCCGCGAGGGCTTCGAGCTCGCGGTGTCGCGGCCGAAGGTCGTGTTCTCCCGCGACGAGGCCACGGGCGACCTGCTCGAGCCGATCGAGGAGGTCACCATCGACGTCGACGAGGAGCATTCCGGCGTCGTCGTGCAGAAGATGTCCGAGCGCAAGGCCGAGATGATCGAGATGCGTCCTTCGGGCGGAAACCGGCTGCGGCTGGTGTTCCACGCCCCGACGCGCGGCCTGATCGGCTATCTGGGCGAGCTGCTGACCGACACGCGCGGCACGGCGATCATGAACCGCATCTTCCACGAATACGCACCGTGGAAGGGCGACATCGCCGGACGCCGCAACGGCGTGCTGATCTCGAACGACATCGGCGAGGCCGTGGCCTATGCGATGTGGAACCTCGAGGATCGCGGCCCGATGATGATCGAGCCGGGCTGGAAGATCTACCAGGGCATGATCGTGGGCGAGCACAGCCGCGACAACGACCTGGAAGTGAACCTGCTCAAGGGCAAGAAGCTCACCAACGTCCGCGCCGCCGGCAAGGACGAGGCCGTGCGCCTCACCCCGCCGATCCGCATGACGCTGGAAAAGGCGCTGGCCTATATCCAGGACGACGAGCTCGTCGAGGTGACGCCCAAGGCCATCCGCCTGCGCAAGATCTGGCTCGATCCGAACGACCGCAAGCGCGCCGAGCGCTCCGCGGCCGCCGGCTGAGCAGCCGGGTCGCAATTAAGTTCGAAGGGCGGCCCAGCGCCGCCCTTTTCATGTCAGGGTTCTGCCCTGGACTTCCTGCCCGGACTTTCATATCCGGACTTGCATGCCCGGACTTGCTTGCCCGGACCCGGCGATGCGCGCGTGAACCCGGCGGCGAGAGGGCAAAACATGCGCTCCCCCTGCCAGCAAGCTCCCTTTGCCCTATGTGATGGGGATGAGTATTCGTTCCCTCCCCGGCCGGCGGTCCAGACGCAAGCCCCATGTGCCGGACATCCAGTTCGAGGATCTGTTCGCGCTCGTGATGGAACTGCCCGCGCGCCAGCCGGCGTCGGGCCAGCCGCGCAGGCTGGACGCCCTGTTCCGGGAACTCGCCGCGAGACCCCCGTGCGGGATCCCGACGACACCGAAGACATGATCTGGGCGCACTGGATCGCCCATCGCAATGCGAGCGCCTGCACGGCGATGGCCGCGGCGATCGAAGCGATGGGTGCCGGCGCATTCGACCTCGCGCGGCCCATCCTCGACGATCTGATCGCCGCGCATCCGGACTGGTCCGAGGCCTGGAACAAGCGCAGCATCCTCGCCTTCATCGAGAAGCGCGATGCGCAGGCGCTGATCGACATCGAGCAGACGCTGCTGCTGGAGCCCCGCCATTTCGGCGCGGTCTCCGGATTTGGCCAGATCTGCCTGCGGCATGGCCGCATGACGGAGGCCCGCGCCGCCTTCCAGATCGCGCTGGCGATCAACCCCCACCTCGAGGGCGTGCGCGAGGTGGTTGCGCAATTGGGGGCGCTGCCGCGCTCCGGCTTGCACTGACGGCACGCCCGGCCTGCCATCCTCGAAATCAGCACATGAAACGAGTGGATTGCGCCCTTTGATGAAAAACGCTTACTTTGGAGCCAAGCCACCCTAGGGCGGCCAAAAAGCGCTGAAAATCACTGAGGGGAATTCAATGAAGATCTCGCATCGCAGCGGCCTTGCGGCCCTGGGGTTCGCCGCCCTGCTCATGGGCACGACAGGCCTTTCGGCCAAGACGCTCGTCTACTGCTCGGAGGGCAGCCCCGAAAACTTCACGCCGGCGATCAACACCACCGGCACCAGCTTCGACGCGGCCCGCCCGGTCTACAACAAGCTCGTCGAGTTCGAGCGCGGCTCCACCAAGGTCGGACCCGGCCTTGCCGAAAGCTGGACCGTGAGCGAGGACGGCACCGTCATCACCTTCAAGCTGCGCAAGGGCGTGAAGTTCCACTCCATCACGCGGCTTCAAGCCGACGCGGGACTTCAACGCCGACGACGTGCTCTTCTCGTTCAATCGCCAGTGGAAGGCCGACCACCCCTACGCCAAGGTCTCCGGCGGCAAGTACGACTACTTCGCCGACATGGACATGCCGAAGCTCCTCAAGAGCATCGAGAAGAAGGACGACTACACTGTCGTCATGACGCTCAACGAGCCGAACGTCTCGATCCTGGCCAACCTCGCGATGGATTTCGCATCCATCCACTCCGCCGAATATGCCGACCAGCTCCAGAAGGCCGGCAAGCTCGAGCAGTTCGACCAGATCCCGGTTGGCACCGGTCCGTTCTCCTTCGTGGCCTACCAGAAGGACGCGGTCATCCGCTTCAAGGCCAACAAGGACTATTTCGGCGCGACGAAGGCGCTGGTCGACGATCTCGTCTACGCGATCACCCCCGATCCGACCGCGCGCTATTCCAAGCTGAAGTCCGGCGAATGCCATTTCATGCCGTTCCCGCGCCCGGCCGACCTCGCCGAGATGCAGAAGGACCCGGCTCTGCAGGTGATCAGCCAGTCGGGCCTGAACATCGCCTACTGGGCGTTCAACGTTCAGAAGCAGCCGTTCGACGACAAGCGCGTCCGCCAGGCCCTGAACATGGCCATCGACAAGGCGTCGATCATCAAGGACGTGTATCTGGGCTCCGGCATCGCCGCGAAGAACCTGATCCCGCCGACGCTCTGGTCCTACAACGACGCGGTCAAGGACTATGCCTACGATCCGGAGAAGGCCAAGGCGATGCTCAAGGAGGCCGGCGTCACGACCCCGCTCGACATCGACCTCTGGTACATGCCGGTGCAGCGTCCGTACAACCCCAACGCCAAGCGCATCGCCGAAATGATGCAGGCGGACCTCGCCAAGGTCGGCATCAACGCCAAGCTCGTGACCTATGAATGGGGCGAGTACCGCAAGCGCGCCCAGCAGGGCGAACACATGACGGCCCAGCTCGGCTGGACCGGCGACAATGGCGATCCGGACAACTTCTTCTTCCTGCGCGGCTGCGCGGCGGCCCGCGTCGGCGGCCAGAACATCACCAAGTGGTGCAACAAGGAGTATGACGACCGGCTGAACAAGGCCAAGACGCTGGCCGATCCGGCGGAGCGCACCAAGCTGTACGAAGAAATGCAGGTCATCGAGAACGAAGAAGCGCCTGACCTCAAGATCGCCCATTCGGTGGTCTTCGAAGTGATGCGCAAGGGCGTGACCGGCTACAAGCAGAGCCCCCTGGGCGACCACCACTTCGAAGGCGTCGACGTTCAGTGACCGGCATCCCTTGCGCCGGATAACCGGCTCAGGGATCTGCGGAGGGGCGGCCGCGTACCGCCCCTCCGTTTTTTCAGCTCCGGCTATTCCGCCGCAGCCTTCCTTCGGGACCGATTTCCTCGTCGATGATCAAGTTCTTCCTCAAGCGCGCCGCGCTGACGATCCCCACGTTCTTCGCGCTGATGTTCGTCACCTTCGTGGCGATCCGGCTCGTGCCGGGCGATCCCGTCGAGGTCCGGACAGGCGAGCGCGGCATCTCGCCCGAACGCCTGGCCCAGTTCCGCCACGAGCTGGGGCTCGACCAGCCGGTCTGGAAGCAGTTCCTCGACTATGTCTGGCAACTGCTGCACGGCGACTTCGGCACCTCGGTGGTGACCAATGAGCGCGTGCTGACCGAGTTCTTCACCCTGTTCCCGGCCACTCTCGAACTCTCGTTCTTCGGCATGCTCTTCGCCGTGTGCGTGGGCATCCCGGCCGGAATCATCGCGGCCCTGAAGCGCGGCAGCATCTACGACCAGACGCTGATGGGAATTTCGCTGACCGGCTTCTCGATGCCGATCTTCTGGTGGGGCCTGCTGCTCATCATGCTGGTCGCCGAGCGCTGGGGGCTGACGCCCGTTTCGGGCCGCATCGACCTGATCCAGCTTCTATTTCGAGCCCGTCACCGGCTTCATGCTCATCGACTCGCTCCTGTCGGGCCAGCCAGGCGCGTTCCGCTCGGCCCTGCATCACCTGGTTCTGCCGGCCATCGTGCTCGGCACCGTGCCGCTCGGCACCCTGGCGCGCATGACGCGCTCGTCCATGCTCGAGGTGCTGAGCGAGGACTATGTCCGCACCGCCGCGCGCCAAGGGCCTGAGCCGGTTCCGCGTCGTCGGCGTGCATGCACTGCGCAACGCACTGATCCCCGTCGTGACGATCATCGGCCTGCAGATCGGCTCGCTGATGGCCGGCGCGGTGCTCACGGAGACCATCTTCTCCTGGCCGGGCGTCGGCAAATGGCTCATCGAATCGATCGGCCGGCGAGACTACCCGGCCCTGCAGGGCGGCATCCTGCTCATCTCGAGCGTCGTCATCATCGTCAACCTCACGGTCGACATGCTCTACGGCTCGATCAACCCGCGGATCCGCCATGGCCGCTGACATCACCATTGCCGACACGGTTCCGGCCATTCCGGACGCTCCGAGCCCGCTGCGGGCGTTCTGGACGTCATTCTCGGAAAATCGCGGCGCGGTCGTCGGAATGCTGGTCCTTGCGGCCATCATCATCCTCGCCATTTTCGCGGAGTTCATCGCTCCCTATTCGCCCATCGAGCAGTTCCGGGAGTTCTCGAAGCTTCCCCCTGTTTGGGACGAGGGTGGAAACTGGAAATTCCTGCTCGGCACGGACGCGCTCGGCCGTGACACGCTCTCGCGGCTGATCTACGGCGCACGGGTGTCGCTCTTCATCGGCCTGTCGGTGATGGTCGTCTCGGTCACGCATGGGTGTCGTGCTCGGACTTGTCTCGGCCTTCGTGGGCGGGGCGACCGATGTCGCGATCATGCGGGTGATGGACCTGATCATCTCCGTTCCCGGCCTGGTGCTGGCCATCCTCATCGTTTCGGTCCTGGGGCCGAGCCTCGCCAACACCATTGTCGCGGTGACGGTCGTGTTCCTGCCGCGCTATGTCCGCCTTGTCCGCGCGTCCGCCATGGGCGAGATCGGCAAGGATTATGTCACGGCCGCGCGCGTCGCCGGCGTCGGGCGCCTGCGCCTGATGTTCTCGACGGTGCTGCCGAACTGCCTCGCGCCACTGATCGTGCAGGCGGCGCTCGGCGTCTCCGAAGCGATTCTCGAAGCCGCCGCCCTGGGCTTCCTTGGGCTTGGGGCGCAGCCCCCGACGCCCGAATGGGGGTCGATGCTGGCGGATAGCCGGGAATTCATCCGGTCCAACCCCTGGATCGTGACGCTTCCCGGCATCGCCATCCTCGTCACCGTCATCTCGATCAATGTGATGGGCGATGGCCTGCGCGATGCGCTCGACCCGAAGCTGAAGAGGAGCTGACCATGAGCCTCCTCGAAATCCGCAATCTTTCGGTCTCGTTCAATACGCGCAGCGGCCCGTTCAAGGCGGTCGACGGCGTGGACCTCAGCGTCGACCAGAACGAGGTGGTCGCCATCGTCGGCGAGTCCGGCTCCGGCAAGTCGGTCGCGATGCTCGCCGTGATGGGCCTGCTGCCCTGGACCGCGACTGTCACCGCCGACGTCATGCGCTTCGATGGGCGCGACATGCTCACGATCTCGTCGCGTGAGCGCCGCGGCATCATCGGGCGCGATATCTCGATGATCTTCCAGGAGCCGATGACCTCGCTGAACCCGTGCTTCACGGTCGGCTTCCAGATCGGCGAGACGCTGAAAGCCCATCTCAAGCTCGACAGGGCGGCGCGCAAAAGGCGGGCGGTCGAATTGCTGGAAGAAGTGGGGATCACCGATCCGGAACGGCGCCTGTCGGCGTTCCCGCACCAGCTTTCAGGCGGAATGAGCCAGCGCGTGATGATCGCGATGGCGATCGCCTGCCGGCCGAAGCTGCTGATCGCGGACGAGCCGACGACGGCGCTCGACGTGACCATCCAGGCGCAGATCCTCGATCTCCTGCTGCGGCTGCGGCAGGAAACCGGCATGGGCCTCGTGCTCATCACGCACGACATGGGCGTGGTGGCCGAGACGGCGCATCGCGTCGTGGTCCAGTATGCCGGACAGCAGGTGGAGACCAACCACACGCACCCGCTTTTCGCGGACCCGCATCATCCCTACACCTACGCGCTTCTCGCGGCCTTGCCGGAGCGGGCGACAGGGCGCGTTCTGCCCTCGATCCCGGGCGTCGTGCCCGGCCAGTTCGACAGGCCGGTGGGCTGCCTGTTCTCGCCCCGGTGCGCGTTTGCCACCGACCTCTGCCGGACCGTGCCGCCGCCCAATGCCCCCCCGGAGCTTGGACGGGCGCTCTGCCATTACCCCCTGATCCAGGGACAGCCGACGAACCGGGAGCGGGCAGCATGAGCATCGTTCTCGAAGGCCGCGACCTCTCGCGGGATTACGAGGCAAAGCGCGGCATGTTCTCGGCTCCGGCCACCGTGAAGGCGCTCGCCGGCGTGTCGTTCGACCTCGAAACCGGCAAGACGCTGGCCGTGGTGGGCGAATCCGGCTCGGGCAAGTCGACGCTCGCCCGGCTCGTCACGATGATCGAGGAGCCGACGCGCGGCACCCTGAAGATCGACGGTGTCGACCTTGCGACCGCGACGGCGGAAGATCGCCGGAAGCTGCGGCGGCACGTGCAGATCGTGTTCCAGAACCCCTACGGCTCGCTGAACCCGCGCCAGACGATCGGCGCCGCCCTGGAAGAGCCGCTGCTCGTCAACACCGACATGCCCGCCGCCGAACGGCGCAAGGCGGCGCGGGACATGATGGCGCGGGTCGGCCTTCGCCCTGAATATGTCGACCGCTACCCGCACATGTTCTCCGGCGGGCAGCGCCAGCGCATCGCCATCGCGCGCGCTTTGATGCTGCGCCCGAAAATCCTGGTGCTCGACGAGCCGGTCTCCGCGCTGGACGTGTCCATCCGCGCGCAGGTGCTGAACCTGCTGGCCGAGATCCAGCAGGAGTTCGGGCTGGCCTACCTGTTCATCTCGCACGATCTCTCTGTGGTGCGGCACATCGCTGATAAGGTGATGGTCATCTATCTCGGCCATGCGGTCGAGGTGGGGACGCGCGAGGCGATCTTCTCGGCGCCGCAGCATCCGTATACCCGCGCGCTGCTGTCCGCGACGCCGGTGGCGGACCCGACGGCCAAGAAGGAGCGCATCGTGCTGCAGGGCGAATTGCCCTCGCCGTTCGATCCGCCGAGCGGCTGCCCGTTCAATCCGCGCTGTCCGCTCGCCTTCGAACCATGCCCGGTGAAGGACCCGCCGCTGGAGATGAAGCATGGCCGCCTTGTCGCGTGCTGGGCGGTCGATCCGGCCCTCTGAGGCGATGACATCAGGCTCGAAGGCTGTTATGTCCGGGCTGTAGAAACGGAGAAAAACCATGACAATTCAACGTATTGGATGCGGTCCCAGGATGAGCGCCGCGGTGATCCACGGCGACACCGTCTATCTCGCGGGCCAGGTCGCGGGCGCCGATACCAAGGGCAAGAGCGTCACCGAGCAGACGCGCGACGTCCTCGCCCAGATCGACGAGACGCTGGCCAAGGCCGGCACCGACAAGACCAAGATCCTCGCGGCCACGATTTACCTCAGCGACATCAAGACCTTCGCCGAGATGAACGCCGTCTGGGACGGCTGGGTGTCGCAGGGCAACACGCCTGCGCGCGCGACTGTCGAGGCGAGCCTGGCCCATCCCGACTACACGGTCGAGATCGTCATCGTCGCGGCGCGCTGACGCGCGGCCGGCCTCACGGCAGGGCCGATCCCGTCCGGATCGGTCTTCGAAAAGAGGTCGAGATCGCTAAATTCAGCCACCCGAACTGGACCGAACATGCCCGAGACCGCGCAGTTCGACGCAGGCGAGTACGACTACATCGTCGTCGGCGCCGGTTCGGCCGGCTGCGTCCTCGCCAACCGGCTTTCGGCGGACCCCGGCAACCGGGTCCTGCTGCTGGAAGCGGGCGGGCGCGACAACTGGATCTGGTTTCACATCCCGGTCGGGTACCTGTTCGCCATCGGCAATCCGCGCGCCGACTGGATGTTCAGGACCCAGCCGGAGGCCGGGCTGGGCGGCCGCTCGATCGCCTATCCGCGCGGCAAGGTGATCGGCGGTTCGTCGGCCATCAACGCCATGATCTACATGCGCGGGCAGGCGGCCGATTACGACGGCTGGCGGCAGCTCGGCCTGACGGGCTGGGCGTGGGACGACGTGCTGCCCTACTTCATGCGGCACGAGGACCATGCCTCGCCGCCGAACGCGTTCCACCGCTCCGGCGGCGAATGGCGCGTGGAATATCCCAGGGTTCGCTGGGACATCCTCGACGCATTCAGGGATGCCGCGGAACAAGTCGGCATCGCCAAGATCGACGACTTCAACACCGGCGACAATGAAGGCTCGTCCTATTTCCAGGTGAACCAGAAGCGCGGGCGGCGCTGGAGCGCGGCGCGCGGCTTCCTGAAGCCCGTGCTCGGGCGGCCCAATCTGCGGCTGGAGACCGGCGTGCTGGCCGAGCGCGTGGTGGTGGAAGGCGGGCGCGCGACGGGGGTGGTGTACACGCAGGGCGGCGTCCGGCGCATTGCGAAGGCACGGGGCGAGGTCATCCTGGCCGCCGGAGCCGTGGGCTCGCCGCATCTGCTCGAGCTGTCGGGCATCGGCGCGGGCGCGAGGCTGCAGGCGCTCGGCATCGAGACGGTGCTCGATCTCCCTGGTGTGGGCGAGAATCTGCAGGACCATCTGCAGATCCGGCCCGATCTACAAGGTCGAGGGCGTCCGCACGCTCAACGCCGACTACCGCAACTACCTCAAGCGCGCGGGCATGGGGCTCGAATACGCGCTGTTCCGCAACGGCCCGCTGACCATGGCGCCGTCGCAGCTCGGGCTGTTCACCCGCTCGTCGCCGGATTACGCCACGCCGAACCTCGAATTTCACATCCAGCCGCTCTCGCTCGACAAGTTCGGCGATCCGCTGCACGCCTTTCCGGCGATCACGGCGAGCGTCTGCAATCTGCGCCCGGCGAGCCGGGGCACGATCCATGCGGTGAGCCCCGATGCCGCCGAGCCGCCCGCCATCGCGCCGAACTACCTGGCGGAGGCCGAAGACCGCCGTGTCGCGGCCGATGCGCTGAAGCTCGTCCGCCGCATCGTCGCCGCGCCCGCTCTGGCGCGCTACAGGCCCGAGGAATACAAGCCGGGCGCGCACCTGACGTCGGAGGAGGACCTGGCCCGTGCCGCCGGCGAGGTCAGCTCCACGATCTTCCATCCCGTCGGGACGGCGCGGATGGGCGTCGACGGCGACCCCATGGCGGTGCTCGACGAACGCCTGCGCGTTCGCGGCGTCGATGGGCTTCGCGTGATCGATGCCTCATCCATGCCCCGAATCACCTCAGGTAATACAAACTCGCCGACCATGATGATCGCCGAGAAGGGTGCGGCTATGATCCTTAGAGATGCCAGGGCCGGGCATGGCGGCCGCGAGTCGACCCCGCCGGGCCTCGCCAAGGCTGGATGAAGAGGCCGGGTGAAATGGCCGGCTGAGATGGCCGCCAAACCGAGAAGGAGTGAGCGCCGTGCTGGCCGCTTCGCAAGCAATGCTGGTGCTGCCCCCGGACGGGCGGCAATCGCCCACCGCGCTCGCCATCGCGCGCGGCACGAGACGGCTGCTGGGCGGCCTCGGCTTCGCGACCGTCACGGAGCTGACGCTCGCGTCCGGGCGGCGGGCCGACATCGTGGCGCTCGCGCCGGATGGGTCGCTCTGGATCGTCGAAATCAAGTCGAGCATCGACGATTTCCGCACCGACACGAAGTGGCCGGACTACAGGCTTCACTGCGACAGGCTGTTCTTCGCCATTCCCGACCATGTTCCCGCCGAGATCATGCCCGAGGATGCCGGGCTGATCCTCGCGGATGCCTATGGGGCGGCGATCCTGCGCGAACCCGGCGAGCACAGGCTGCCTGCGGCGACGCGGAAGGCCATGCTGCTCCGGTTCGCGCACACCTGCGCGCAGAGGCTTCATTCGCTGGCGGATCCGGAAGCCGCCTCCGGCGGTTTCTGACTGAGGCCCGCCAGGACGGCGATTTTGGAGCAAGCATGATCTTCGCTGACGCGATGCGCGCCTTCGGGCAGGTCCTGTCGCCTGAATTCAGGCGGGTGCTGATGAAGTCGCTCGGCCTCACCATCGCGCTCCTGGCGCTGGTCTGGCTCGTGCTGACGCGGCTGTTCGAGTGGTGGCTGACAGGCATGGCGACTGTCGGCGAGCACCCCTGGGTGGCGACCTACGCTGGCCTTTTCGCGGGGATCGGCCTCGTCATCGCGCTGGCCTACCTCATTCCGCCCGTCTCGATGCTGGTCGCGAGCTTCTTTCTCGACGAGGTCGCCGAGAAGGTCGAGCGCATGGACTACCCGGCCGAGCCCGCCGGGCAGCCGCTGCCAGCCTCGACCGCCCTCTGGGAAGCCGCGAAGTTCGCGGCCGTCGCGCTCGGCGTCAACCTGCTGGCCTTGCTGATCTGGTTCATTCCCGGCATCGGGCTTGCGGCGTTCTTCATCGCCAACACCATCCTGCTCGGACGGGAGTATTTCGAGCTGGCCGCGAGCCGGTTCAGGCCGCTGCCCGAGGTCCGCGCCATGCGCGCCCGGCACATCGGAACCGTGATGCTCGCCGGCGCGCTGATCGCCTGCATGGTCGTGGTGCCGATCCTGAACCTGCTGACGCCGCTCTTCGGCACCATCCTGATGGTGCACGTGCACAAGCGGCTGGCGGCACGCGCCCTTCCCCAGGGCGTGCCGGCGGGCAGGCTGAACGCGTAGGGCTCGTGGCTCAGGCGTACTTGCTGGTGTCGAACTGGCCGCTGCTGCGATAGCGCTCCAGATAGGCCGGCACGATCGCCTCGATGAGTTCGGGCGTGATGCCGAGACCGGCCAGCGTGCGGCCGTCGGCCTGGGCCGTGGGCGACACGACATTGTCGCTCTCGAGCAGGCTCACCTGGTCGCGCGTCAGCAGGAATTCCTCCGGCAGCAGGCCGAAGGTGGCATATTTCAGGCCCTCGAGGACAGCAGCCTGGATCCGGGCGACGCCGAGCGGCATCGGCACGATGAGACGGCGGCGCTGCGTCGTCTTGAGCACGAATTCGAGCAGCTCGCGGAAAGTCTTCACCTCAGGTCCGCCCAGCTCGTAGATCGCGCCCTGGTCAGCCTTGCCCTGCACGGCGCAGGTGATGGCGGCGGCGACATCGCCCACGAAGACGGGCTGGAACCGCGTCGAACCGTCGCCGACCATCGGCAGGACAGGGGAGATGCGGGCCAGGGTGGCGAAGCGGTTGAAGAAGCGAATCCTCCGGCCCGAACACGATGGAGGGCCGCGTGATCACCGCAGTGGGCACGGCGTCGAGCGCCGCCTGCTCGCCCGCAGCCTTGGACCTTGCATAGGCGGACGGGGAATTCGCGTCCGCCCCGATGGCCGACATCTGCACGAAGCGGGTGATGCCCTGCCGCGCGACGCCTCCGGCCACGGCGCGCGCGCCCTTCGCCTGGACCGCGTCGAAGGTCTGCTTGCCGGTTTCGGTCAGGATGCCGGTGAGGTTGACCACCGCATCCGCGCCTTCGACGGCGCGCGCGACCGAATCGGGATAGCGCAGATTGGCCTGCACCGCGTGGATCTGGCCGACATTGCCGATGGGCTGCAGGAACAGCGCGAGATCGGGACGGCGCACCGCGACGCGGATTCGGTAGCCCGCATGGGCGAGCGAACGGACGAGGTGCCGCCCGATGAAGCCGGACCCACCGAAGACGGTGACGAGCTGGTTCGAAGCCGACGACATCCACGAGCCTCCTGGAACGATGAGGAGGCTCTTAGAGCATTTTCGGGCGAAGTGGAATCGGGTTCACGAAGAACCGCTTCGACTCCGGCATGAACTCTTGGATGACATCACTCTGGATGCCATGAGGTCTTGGCTGGCATGAGGTCTTGGGCGGATAGGCCGCCGCTCGATGCCTGAGCACTCGCGCTCAGGCCCACGCGAATGAGTCAGCGGCGGACGCTACGCCGTGCGACGCTGCGGACGGGAATGGGGACGAGGCGCTTGCGATGCCCGCCGCCGGGGCCATCGGACCCGCCGCCCGAGCCCAGCATCATGATCGCGCTGCCTGCGACGAGACTTCCGAACGTGATCATGAAGCCGCCCGCCATCAGGGCGAACGCCACGAGCCCGGAATCCGACCCCAGCATGAGCGTGCCAAGGCCGTGGACATCGAACGCGACGAGGATCATCGCGAAGGCAAGGCCGAGGCCCGCGCCGAGCGCTGCTTGCGACACGATCAAGCGGAGAGCGGGATTACGCTTCCACACCGTCGACAGGGAACCCGGGCGCATACCCATTCTCCTCGATACGCTGGCACTTAAGGTGGCGCGGCAAGGCCGTCAAAACAAGTGTAAAAACGGAGTATCCGCCGAGATGCTTATGCAGACCTTATCGAAGGCCGGCCGGAAGCGAGAACCCGTCAGCGGATCGAGCGCACGAAAAGCAGGTTTCGTCGCGCGAATGTCCGTGGCGGATCACGGATGCCCGTGGCGGATTAATTTCCGCCGGACCAGATGAACGGCGTTGACAAGGCTAGGGCCGGACCCGTAGAAACCGCCCCGGGCCCAGGTGGCGGAATTGGTAGACGCGCTGGCTTCAGGTGCCAGTGTCCGAAAGGACGTGGAGGTTCGAGTCCTCTCCTGGGCACCATCCACCTCAATCATCTTTGCATTGCGATGACTTGAGGTGCCAGGCCATCGGCCTCGCGGCGTGACGCCGGTCAGTTCGGCACCTTCACGAATCTCCCTGATTGCTGAACGGAGACCGTTTCGGGGTTTGCACAACGATGAAGCTCACGCCCGCCGCACGTGGCACTCGTTGCAGGCACTGGTGAGCCGCACATAGGCATTCTCGAACCGCGCAGCGTTCTTGTCGGCGAGCGACTGGCGGAGATCGGCCATGGCTGGATCGGTCTTCTCGCGAATGAGTTCGGACTGGGCGATCGACGAGGCCGACGGATAGAGCTGCGCCACTCGGCGGATCGTCTGTTCGAATTGACGAAGTTCGTAGGTCGCAAGCGTCCAGTTCCCGACCCGCTGCGCATACCAGAGCTTGAAATGCCGTAACTGCGTCAAGGTCATGAGGTCGGCCAAGGGTGGCCGGACGGCATCCGGTTCCTGGGCAATGGCGCTGCGGGTGTCACCGCCAGCGAACGTGATTGCCCCGGCAAGTACTGCCGCAACCATCGGGCACCGCAGAATATTGATCTTGTTCGCATCAGGGGCATGGTCCACCTCTGGATTTCTTGCCGGCCATGCAACTATCGACGCCACCGTGCAGTCAGCCTTGATCTTGCTCAACTAACGATCTGTCCGCGTTAGCACTTCTTCGCGGTTACGGATCGATACCGGACCGACCGCGTATCTGACCACCGAGTCCTTTCAGCCTGTCATCAGGCACTTAGCCGGGCTCTCAAATGGCGCCGGCCCGCTTTCTCATTGAACCAATTGCGCCTTGCGCGCCTGCTGGACACCATGTGACGCCGGAGGTGTAACACCATCTCCCGCACGGGGATGCGAAGCGGCCAAGGCTCGGCCGTTCGTCCCGGCACAGGTCTACCGGACAATTTCATGACCATTCGGCTGCATAAGGGCGACCTTCCCGCCAACGCGAATTTCGGGCCGGTGGTCGCGATCGACACCGAGACGCTCGGGCTGAACCCGCACCGCGACCGGCTTTGCCTCGTGCAGCTTTCCGGGGGAGACGGCTCGGCCGACCTCGTGCAGATCCCCGCCGGGAACGCCGACGCGCCGAACCTGAAGCGGCTGCTCGGCGACCCCAACGTCCTGAAGCTGTTCCATTTCGGCCGCTTCGATCTCGCGGTGCTGTCCCACAGGCTGGGCGTGATGCCGGGCCCGGTCTACTGCACCAAGATCGCGTCGAAGCTGGTGCGCACCTACACCGACCGGCACGGCCTCAAGGACCTGACCCGCGAGCTGCTGGGCATCGACCTCTCCAAGCAGCAGCAATCGTCCGATTGGGGCGCGGAGACGCTGACGGAGGCGCAGCTGGCCTATGCGGCTTCCGACGTTCTCTATCTCCATGCCCTCAAGGACAAGCTCGACGCGACGCTGGCGCGGGAAGGCCGCACGCGATGTGGCGCAGGCCGCCTTCACCTTCCTGCCGTGGCGCGCCAGGCTCGACCTGATGGGCTGGGCGGAAACCGATATCTTCGCCCACGCCTGAGGCCGGCCGGAATGCGGCTTTAATCGGTCTTTCAGTCGGCGCGTTGCACCTTATGTTCGCCATGACCGCGTGATTTGTCGCGCGTTCCCGGATGGAAGCACAGGCAAAACGGACCGTCATGACCGCTGGCACCACTCATTTCGGCGAACTGCCCGCGGCGATGGGGCCTGTCGGCGACCCGGACGTACGGTTCAGCGAGGCGATGCGGCATTCGCGACGGGTGCGCTTCCTGCGGCGAGCCATCCCGATCGGCGCGGTGATCGGCGTCGGCGCGATCTTCTTCATCGCCATCTACGAACCGTTCCGGATGCTTCCGGACGGCGTCTCGATCGGCAATGTCAGCCTGAACGGCACCAAGATCACGATGGAGCTGCCGAAGCTCACCGGGTTCAAGAAGGACAGCCGGCCCTATGAGGTGACGGCGCGCTGGGCGGCGCAGGACATCAAGGTGCCCAACATCATCGAGCTGAAGGAGCTGAAGTCGCGCATCGCGCTGGCCGACAGGAGCTTCGCCACGGTGGAAGCGGCCAGCGGCGTCTATGACAGCCAGACCGAGAAGATGACGCTGACCAACGACGTCAGGATCAAGACGGAGACGGGCTACGACGTCCGGATGAACTCCGCCCAGATCGAGTTCAAGGCGGGCAACGTCGCGAGCTCCGAGCCCGTATCCGTGCGGTTCAACGGCGGCACGATCGATGCTTCCGCTGTGGACATGATCGACAATGGCCAGCATATCATCTTCATCGGACCGGTTCGCACGACCCTGCAACCCGATCCGGACATGAAGTCGGCCGCGCCGGCGTCGCCGAAGGAAAACGCTCCATGAATCGCCTTGCGACAGCCCTGTTCGTCCTGTGCCTCGCCGCGCCCGCGCTGGCCCAGCAGAAACAGGGATCGGGCGTGCCCGCCTTCGGCACGAATTCCAAGGCGCCGATCCAGATCGACGCGGACCGGCTGGAAGTGTTCAGCAAGGAGCAGCGGGCGATCTACACCGGCAACGTCGTAGCCATCCAGGGCGATACGACGATCAAGTCGGCCATGATGGTCATCTTCTACGACCGCCAGTCCGACAGCGCCGCCGCCGGCGCGAGCAAGCCCGAGGGACAGCAGGAAGGCACGACCCTGCGCCGCGTGGAGGCCAAGGGCGGCGTCACCGTCATCTCGAAGGACCAGGTCGCGACCGGGAATGACGGCGTCTTCGACCGGGGCACCAACAAGATCGTCCTGACCGGCAACGTGGCCCTGAGCCAGGGCGAGAACGTCACCAAGGGCGAGAAGCTCATCTACGATACGGAGACGGGCGTCGCCCAGGTGGAAAGCAGCCCCAAGGGCGGCCGCGTGAGGGGGCTGTTCATCACGGGCGAGGAAGAGAAAAAGGGCGCTGGCGCAAAGCCGGCCGCGGCGGCGGCGACACCGGCCAAGCCGGCCGCAACGCCGGCAAAGCCCGCTCCTGCGACGACGACGCCTGCCGCCCCCAAGCCCAAGCCGCAAGGTTGACGGACCCAGGCTTACGATCCGGAGTTGCCGCCTGCGAACCGCCGCGTCTGCACCAGCGAGCGGCATGAAGCGGATCTGTCAGCCCGCCTTGCCGTTATCGGTATCCGCACAGGCGGACGAAGGCTGTGCGACTTGTGGCGGGCGCATCGTCGCAATGACGCCGAGCGCCACGAAACCGACGATCGCCGCTGAAATCAGGTAGCAACAGACTAGCATATTCACCGTGATATATCTGGAGAATGGCCATCCTCAATCAAAGCGGCCAAGCTGTCGAGTTACGAATTGTAAGCGGTTGCTGGGAGAGTTCCGTGCAAGCGGCAGGTGGTTCCGGCGAGGGCGGCAAGGGTTTCCCGGGGTGCGAAGGTGCTCCCGAGAGCGGCAACCGGTTTAGCGCGGGCTTCAGACGGTAAGAACAGGGCGGAGGACGGCATGGCCTGGTCCATCACAGTGGGAACGATCGCGGGGACCGCGGTTCGGATACATCTGACGTTCCTGCTGTTTCTGCTCTGGATCGGCGTGGCGCAGGCTCTCTCGGGAGGCGCGAGCGCGGCGATCGGCGCCGTCGTGTTCATGGCCTCGCTGTTCGCGTGCGTCGTGCTGCACGAATTCGGACATATCCTCGCCGCCCGCCGCTACGGCATCCGGACACCCGAGGTGACGCTGTACCCGATCGGCGGCGTGGCGAGCCTCGAGAAGCTGCCGGAAAAGCCGGCGCAGGAGCTGGTCGTCGCGCTGGCGGGCCCGGCCGTGAACCTGGTGATCGCGGCGATCCTCTTCCTGGGGCTCGGGGCCACGCTCGACCCGGAGGATCTCACGCGGCTCGACCAGCCGGGCGCGAACCTGCTGCCGCGCCTGGCGGCGGCCAACCTGTTTCTCGCGATCTTCAACATGGTGCCGGCGTTCCCGATGGACGGGGGCAGGGTGCTGCGCGCCTTCCTCGCCATGCGGCTCGGCCCTGCCCGCGCGACGCACATCGCGGCGGGCGTCGGACAGGCCCTCGCGCTCGTGCTCGGCTTCATCGGGTTTCTCGGCAACCCCATCCTGATCTTCATCGCGATCTTCGTGTACATGGCCGCGGGGTCCGAGGACGAGACGATGACGTTCCGCGAGGCGACGCGGGACGCCATTGCCGCCGATGCCATGATCACCGATTTCACGACCTTGCCGGTCACGGCGACGATCCGCGACGGCGTCGAGGCCCTGCTCAGGACGAGCCAGGAGGACTTTCCGGTGGTCGACGGCTGGGGCCGCCCCACGGGCCTGCTGACCCGGGCGACCGTGCTGGCGGCGCTGAAGGACACCGGCGAGGACACGCCCGTCGCGGGCGTGATGCAGGACCCCGGCGGAATCGTGCGGGCGACGGAGAGCCTGCAGAGCGCGCTGGAGACGCTTCAGAAAAGCAAGCGGCCCGCGATCGCCGTGCTGGACGCAGACGGCAGGATGATCGGGATGCTCTCGAACACGAACATCATGGAAATGATGATGATCCGCGCCGCCCGGCCCGATTTCCGCTTCGCCCGGCGCAAGAACGCCTGAGCGCCGGGAAACCAGAGCGGCCAAACCAAGCAGGAAGCTGCGCGACAGGAACTGCGAGGATTGAGCCTGGGAGGCAGGAACGCCTGAGCGGCGGGCGCCTGCCGCCAGGTCCTATTCGGCGGCCTGACCGGCGACCATTTGCTCGGCTGCCGATTCGGCGGCGTCGACGGTCTTCAGCGCGTCGGGCTGCGGCATGGAGATGATGTTGTAGCCGGAGTCGACGTAGTGGATCTCGCCGGTGACGCCGGTCGAGAGATCGGACAGCAGATAGAGCGCCGAGCCGCCGATCTCCTCGATCGTGACGGTGCGGCGCAGCGGGCGCGTGGCGCTTCTGGTAGTTGAACATCAGCCGCGCATCGGCGATGCCGGCGCCCGCCAGGGTGCGCACCGGCCCGGCCGAGATCGCGTTGACGCGGATGCTCTGCGCGGCCGAAATCGGCGGCGAGATAGCGCACCGACGCTTCCAGCGCCGCCTTGGCGACGCCCATCACGTTGTAGTTCGGCATGACGCGGGTCGAGCCGCCATAGGTCAGCGTGACCATGCTGCCGCCGTCGGTCATCAGCGCGGCCGCGCGCTTGCGCGATCTCGGTGAAGGAGAAGCACGAGATCACCATGGTGCGGCGTGAAATTCTCGCGCGTCGTGTCGGCGTAGCGGCCCTTCAGCTCGTTCTTGTCGGAGAAGGCGATGGCGTGGACGAGGAAGTCGATGCTTGCCCCAGCGCTGCTCCAGCTCGGCGAACACCGCGTCGACCGAGGCGAGATCCTCGACGTCGCAGGGCAGCACGACGGTGGAGCCGACGCTCGTCCGCCAGCGGCTCGACGCGCTTCCGCAGCGCCTCGCCCTGATAGGTGAAGGCGAGCTCCGCGCCCTGCGCGGCGAGCGTCCTGGCGATGCCCCAGGCGATCGAATGGTCGTTGGCGACGCCCATGATCGAGGCCGCGCTTGCCCTGTCATCAGGGAGGTCATCCCGGTCAGCTCCTGGTCCTGGACCGGCGAGCGCCATCAGGCGTCGACGCTGCTTGAAGACGATGGTGGCGTTGGTGCCGCCGAAGCCGAAGGAGTTCGACAGCACCGCGCCGAGCTTCACATTGTCGATGCGCTTGCGCACGATCGGCATGTCGGCGAAGGCCGGGTCGAGCTCCTCGATGTTGGCGCTCTCGCAGATGAAGCCGTTGTTCATCATCAGCAGCGAGTAGATCGCCTCCTGCACGCCGGTCGCGCCCAGCGAATGGCCGGTCAGCGACTTGGTGGCGGAGATCGGCGGGCACTTGTCGCCCGCGCCGAACACCTCGCGGATCGCCTCGATCTCCTTGAGGTCGCCGACCGGCGTCGAGGTGGCGTGCGGGTTGATGTAGTCGATCGGCGTCTTCACGCGTGGCCAGCGCCTGGCGCATGCAGCGGATGGCGCCCTCGCCCGACGGCGCGACCATGTCGTAGCCGTCGGAGGTCGCGCCATAGCCGACGATCTCGCCGTAGATGCGCGCGCCGCGCGCCTTGGCGTGCTCCAGCTCCTCGAGCACCAGCACGCCGGCGCCGCCGGCGATGACGAAGCCGTCGCGGTTCTTGTCATAGGCGCGCGAGGCGGTGGCGGGCGTGTCGTTGTACTTCGACGACATCGCGCCCATGGCGTCGAACAGCACGGACAGCGTCCAGTCGAGCTCCTCGCAGCCGCCGGCGAACATCACGTCCTGCTTGCCGTACTGGATCATCTCGTAGGCATTGCCGATGCAATGGTTCGACGTCGCGCAGGCCGAGGAGATCGAATAGTTCACGCCCTTGATCTTGAACCAGGTGGCGAGCGTCGCCGAGGCCGTCGACGACATCGCCTTCGGCACGGCGAAGGGGCCGACGCGCTTGGGGCCCTTCTCGCGGGCGATGTCGGCCGACTTCGACGATGGTGCGGGTCGAGGGGCCGCCCGAGCCCATGATGATGCCGGTGCGCTCGTTGGAGATGTCGCTCTCCTCGAGGCCGGCGTCGCGGATCGCCTGGTCCATGGCGACATGGTTCCACGCCGTGCCGGTGGCGTGGAAGCGCATGGCGCGCCGGTCGACGAGTTCGGCGGGATCGAGCGTCGGCGCGCCGTGGACCTGGCAGCGGAAGCCGAGCTCGGCATATTTGTCCGCGCGGACGATGCCGGACCTGGCCTCGCGCAGGGATGCGAGGACTTCCTGGGTGGTGTTGCCGATCGACGAGACGATGCCCATGCCGGTGACGACGACGCGCCTCATGGTTTCGCTCTCCTTCCGCTGCTGCCCGGCTGCAATGCGTGCCGGTTCGACGAGCATGGAACGTGCGAAGCCGGATCAGGCTCGCATCCGTCTTGAACAGGCCGACCCTCAGGTCCTTGGCCTCGTAGATGCGGCGGCCGTCGGCCTCCAGCCAGCCATCGGCGATGCCGAGCACCAGCTTGGAGCGGAAGACGCGCTTGAGGTCGACGCCGTAGACGACCTTCTTGACGCGTCGGCAGCACCTGATCCGAGAACTTCACCTCGCCGACGCCGAGCGCGCGGCCGCGGCCTTCGAGCGCCGAGCCAGCCGAGGAAGAACCCGCAGAGCTGCCAGAGCGCGTCGAGGCCGAGGCAGCCCGGCATCACCGGATCGCCCTTGAAATGGCACGGGAAGAACCAGAGGTCGGGCCGGATCGTCGAGCTCGGCGCGGATCATGCCCTTGCCGTTCGGCCCGCCCGTCTCGCTGATCTCGGTGATGCGGTCGAACATCAGCATGGGCGGCAGCGGAAGCTGGGCGTTGCCCGGCCCGAACATCTCGCCGCGCCCGCAGGCGAGGAGGTCTTCGTATTCGTAGCTCGACCGCTGCTGCATGACCCCGCGGGGCTCCGTCGTTCAGGTTCAAAGAGGCTGCGAGACGCATTGCGCCGCCGATATGCGGCGGAGTTCCTAACACAGCGTGCCACGGTCCGAAAGGCGCAACGGCAGATGGGCCGGTCGCACAGCTTCAGGCTGTCCGCAACCGTCAGGCATTCGAAGCGCACAGGCGTTCACGCGGGTTGCCCGGTCTGGTCCGGCACATTATGTTATGCGTAATGCGTCAATCTGCCGATCTCGCCCCAGGTAGCCCAATAGAATGCCGCCATCCGCGCCCGCCGCTCCTCCGTCTGGCATGATCAGCCGTGCGTCCCGCACCGGCGGATGGCCTGACCAGAGCGGCTGTCCCTTTCACGACCTGCGGCGCAAGCTGCGCCAGGTGGGGCTGCGCCCGACGCGCCAGCGCGTGGGGCTGGGCTGGCTGCTGTTCGCCAAGGGCGACCGGCACGTCACCGCCGAAGTTCTTCACGAGGAAGCTGCCAGGGCCCGGGTGCCCGTGTCGCTGGCGACGATCTACAACACGCTGCACCAGTTCACGCAGGCCGGCCTGCTGCGCGAAGTCGCCGTCGACGGCGCCAAACCTATTTCGACACCAACACGTCGCAACCACCACCACTTCTTCGTCGAGGGTGAGAACGTGCTGCAGGACATCGACGGACAGCATGTCGAGGTCAGCGCGCTGCCCGAGCCGCCGGAGGGCATGGAAATCGCCCGCGTCGACGTGATCGTCAGGCTGCGCCGCAAGACTGACGACTGAGTCGCGCGCTCGCCGGACGGCGTCTCATCGACCTTCTCGTTCGGGTAGACGCCCCAAAGCTTGTCCTGCTGGATCCAGCCGTCGAAGCCGGTTGCCGCTGAAGCGGCACCATGTGCCCGTGCAGCTCTTCACGTTCCCCAATACGCCCGGCTCCAGTTCGGCCACCACCTCGGCCTTCGCCTCAGGCTTGGCGAGCAGCGGCAACGGGCCCTTCTTCCACCACGGCGCCACGAGCGCCGTGCGGCGTCCCGAGAGCAGGCTGTGAAGCACCCATCCCTCGGCGCCGTCCGAATCGCGGATGCGGCGCCATGTCTCGGCCTCCGCGGTGATCTCGACCGGCAGGCCCGCCCGCTGGAAAACCCAGCTCGTGCGATGGTCCTTCGACGGGCCCTCGCGCAGATTCACGCGATCGGACTTGAGGCTCACATAACGGGGAACGGGCAGCCCGGATGCGGTGCCCACGCTGATGGCTTCAGCCGCCGAGGCGTGCCGTCCCAGGCCCGATCCGGCTATCAACCCGCCGAGCAGCAGCACGGATAGAAAGCGGGCGGCGAGTGACGGCATGATTTCGGCTCCTCGTGCAGTCTCGTCCGAAGGTCAGGGTGGGCAGGCGTTGTCTTTCGACCACCGCGTCGCTACAGAAGTTCGAGGCGCGAAGCGGCGGATGCTGGAGGCCCTTCCGTTCTGAAGTCGTTGGGGTTAACGGCTGGTGAAGGCGGCGTATTCCGCCTGCATCTGCGCAGCGAGAGGGTCTTAACCGTATGCCCAACAAGAAGCCGCTCGTCGTCGTCACCCGCAAGCTGCCCGACGTGGTCGAGACGCGGATGCGCGAGCTTTTCGACGCGCGCCTGAACGTCGACGATCACCCGATGACGCCGGCCGACCTGATCGAAGCGGTCAAGACGGCAGACGTCCTGGTGCCGACGGTGACAGACAAGATCGACGCCCCGCTGCTCGCCCAGGCCGGCGAGCGCCTGCGGCTGATCGCGAATTTCGGCAACGGCGTCGACAATATCGACGTCCAGTCGGCCCTGTCGCGCGGGATCACGGTGACGAACACGCCCGGCGTGCTCACCGAAGACACCGCCGACATGACCATGGCCCTGGTCCTGGCGGTGGCGCGGCGGATCGCGGAAGGCGCGCGCGTCATCCCGGACGAGACCTGGAACGGCTGGTCGCCGACCTGGATGCTGGGCCACCGCATCACCGGCAAACGCCTCGGCATCGTCGGAATGGGCCGGATCGGGCAGGCGCTGGCGCGGCGCGCCAAGGCGTTCGGCCTCCAGGTGCACTACCACAACCGCCGCCGCGTCGCCGCCGCCGATCGAGGAAGCGCTGGAAGCGACCTACTGGGATTCGCTCGACCAGATGCTGGCGCGCATGGACATCGTCTCGGTGAACTGCCCGCATACGCCGGCGACCTATCACCTGCTTTCGGCGCGCCGGCTGAAGCTGCTGAAGCGCGACGCCATCGTCATCAACACCGCGCGCGGCGAGATCATCGACGAGACCGCCCTGACGCGCATGCTGGAAGCCGGGGAAATCGCTGGGCGCGGGCCTCGACGTGTTCGAGCACGAGCCCGCGATCTCGCCCCGCCTGCTGAAGCTGGCGCGCCACCACCGGGTCGTCGTGCTGCCGCATATGGGTTCGGCGACGATCGAAGGCCGGACCGACATGGGCGAGAAGGTGATCGTCAACATCAAGACGTTCATGGACGGCCACAGGCCGCCGGATCGCGTGCTGCCGTCGATGCTGTAGGCATTCCCCGCCCGCACAAACGCAAACGGGCGGCCGAAGCCGCCCGCGAGCCAATCCCGGGAGATCCCGTCAGAGCCCTTCGAACAGCGCCGTCGAGAGATAGCGCTCGGCGAAGGACGGGATGATCACGACGATGTTCTTGCCCCCCGCCTCGGGCCGCGCGCCGATCTCCAGTGCGGCGGCGACCGCCGCGCCGGAGGAGATGCCGACCGGGATGCCCTCGATGCGGGCGAGCGGCGCGCGCGGTTTCGAACGCGGTCTGGTTGCCGACCGTGATCACCTCGTCGATGACCTTGCGGTCGAGCACCTCGGGCACGAAGCCCGCGCCGATGCCCTGGATCTTGTGCGGGCCGGGCGCGCCGCCGGACAGGACGGGCGAGTCCTCCGGCTCCACCGCGACCACCTTCAGCGTAGGGCGGCGCGGCTTCAGCACCTGGCCGACGCCGGTGATCGTGCCGCCGGTGCCGACGCCGGAGACGAAATAGTCGACCTCGCCATGCGTGTCGTTCCAGATCTCCTCCGCCGTCGTGCGGCGGTGGATGTCGGGATTGGCGGGGTTGTGGAACTGCTGCGGGAATGACGGCGCCGGGAATGCGTCGCCTTCAGCTCCTCGGCCCGCGCGATGGCGCCCTTCATGCCCAGCGGAGCGGGGGTCAGTTCGAGCTGCGCGCCGAGCAGCGCCAGCATCTTGCGGCGCTCGATCGACATCGATTCCGGCATGACCAGGATCAGCTTGTAGCCGCGCGCGGCCGCGACGAAGGCGAGCGCGATGCCCGGTGTTGCCGGAGGTCGGCTCGATCAGCGTGCCGCCCGGCTTGATGGCGCCGGCGGCTTCGAGCGCGTCGATCATGTTGACGCCGATGCGGTCCTTGACGCTGGAGATCGGATTGAAGAACTCGAGCTTGGCCAGGATGTTGGCCTTGACGCCGCGTTCTCCTGGCCAGGCGCTCGAGCCGCACGATCGGCGTATCGCCGATCGTCTCGGTGATCGAGCCGTAGATCCGCCCGCGGCCGGGCGCATGGGCCGCCTCGGATGCGGACTTCTGCGCAGGGATGGACATCGACGTTCTCCAGTCAGGAACGAACTTTGCAGTTCAGCTTGACAGCGAGTATTTCACACATTTCGTCGAACAATCAACTGATCATCCAATTCAGATTGTGAAATCGGCCACGCTGTCCGTCGTTCGAACACGGCCTTTGCCTCGGCCTGCTGGCACAGATCGTCGACGGTGACGCCGTCGAGTTCGCGCAGGAACGCCGCCCCGGCCTTGGCGACCATCGGGCCGACGACGACGTCCACCAGCGCGGATTCGGGGATGGGCGGCATCGAATCCTCGCCCGTCGAGGCCATGGCCGCGCGGACGATGTCCGCCGGCCGTGATCCGGCGCCGTTCGCGGGCGATTTCGTAGCCGCCGCGCGGGCCGCGCACGCCCTTGAGGATGCCGGCGCGGACCAGCGCCTGGAGCATCGTCTCGAGATGGCGCGGCGGCAGGTTGTGCCGCGACGCCAGATGCTTGGCCGCCACGGGCGAAGGCCGGGCATGCAGCGCGATATCCACGACAGCCGCTATCGCCAGCAGGCTGCGTCTCGACAGTAGGATCATGATCCCCCTCCAGACGGACGGGGGTTCACACTCCCGTCGATCCGAATCCGCCCGCCCCGCGGTCCGAACCGGACAGAGCGTCGCGCTCCTCCAGGATGGCCCTGGTGACAGGGGCCACGACGAGCTGGGCGATGCGCATGCCGCGCGTGATCTCGAACGGCGCGGGGCCGAGATTCACGAGCATGACGCTCACTTCGCCGCGGTAGTCCGCATCGATCGTGCCCGGCGCGTTCAGCACGGTTACCCCGTGCTTGAGGCCAGGCCCGACCGCGGACGCACCTGCGCTTCGTAGCCATCAGGGAGTTGGAGTGTCAGGCCCGTCGGTACAAGACCCCATTTCCCAGTTTCCAGTGTGATTTTCTCATTTTCACGGACTGCGGCCAAGAGGTCGAGCCCCGCAGCGCCCGTGTCTCATACTTCGGGAGGGGCAGGCCCGCCGCGTGGGGCAAGCCGGACGCACCCCGATCGTCACACCCATCTGCTTGTCCTTCAGGCCTGCGGCGATCCGCTCGGCCAGCGCGCGAGCGACCGCGTCCTTGCTCATGGTCGGCCAGGATCTCGACGCCAGCCCCGCGAGACGAGATGCACCGTGTTGCTGTCGCCGCCCATGACGCCGGTCGCCGGCGCTGACATCGTTGGCGACGATCCAGTCGCAGCCCTTGCGGGCCAGCTTGGCCTGGGCGTGCTCGACGACCTTCTCGGTCTCGGCGGCGAAGCCGACCACGAGGCCGGGCCGCCCTGCGGTGCGCTGCGCGACGGTGGCGAGGATGTCGGGGTTCTCGACCAGGCGACAGCGCCGGCGGGCCGCCGCCGTCCTTCTTCATCTTCTCCGCGCCCTCGCCCGTCGACGCGCCAGTCGGCCACGGCGGCGCAGAACACGGCGACGTCGGCGGGCAGTGCCGCCTCGACCGCGGCCAGCATGTCGCGCGCGGTCTCGACATGAACGGTCCTGCACGCCCGGCGGGTCGGGAATGCGCGACGGGACCGCGACACGAGCGTCACCTCGGCGCCCAGCGCCGCGCAGCGCCTCGGCGATGGCGTGGCCCTGCTTGCCGGAGGAGCGGTTGGCGATGTAGCGCACGGGATCGATGGGCTCGTGCGTCGGGCCCGACGGTGACGAGCATCGCGGCGGCCCGCGAGCGGGCCGGTCGCGCCGCGCGGCCGAGCATGGCCGAGCGACGGCGTCGGCGATCGCCTCCGGCTCGGCCATCCGGCCCGGCCCGAACTCGCCGCAGGCCATCTCGCCCTCGTCGGGGCCGACGAAGCGCGACGCCGTCGCCGCGCAGGGTCGCGAGGTTGCGCTGCGTCGCGGGGTGCTGCCACATCCGCACGTTCATGGCGGGCGCCACGAGCACGGGCTTGTCGGTGGCGAGCAGCGCGGTGGAGGCGAGGTCGTTGGCGAGGCCGTGCGCCATCTTGGCCAGGAGGTCGGCCGTGGCCGGCGCGACGACCAGCAGGTCGGCGTCGCGCGAGAGCTCGATGTGGCCCATCTCGGCCTCGTCGGTCAGCGAGAACAGGTCGGTGTAGACCTTGTCGCCCGAGAGGCTGCGACGCGAGAGCGGCGTGACGAACTGCTGGGCCGGCCTGGTCAGGATGCAGCGCACGGCGACGCCCGCGCTTGCGCAAGGCGCGGATGAGCTCGAGCGACTTGTAGGCGGCGATGCCGCCGCCGACGATCAGGAGGATGCGTTTCGTCACCCGAAGTCATGGCCCGGCGGTCCTTCGATCCCTCAGCGGCGTCGCCCCACGCGCTCTCAGCGGCGTCCTGCGTGCGACATTCACTAGCACAGCGTCAATCGGAACATCCGAGACGCGATCGCCACCAGCGCGGCCGCGCCGATCCAGAGCGCCACATTGCCCCAGCGCGCGCGCCGCGCCTCGGCGTCGCCGATGCCCGTCAGGCTCTCCGGCGCGAGCGGAAAGCCGCGCTGCGTCGCGACCTCCAGGCTCTCGACGAGCCGCTCGGCCCGGCCCACGAGCGCTGGGCAGGTCGCCGAGCAGGCCCGCGAACGACGCCGCGCCGCGCCCGGCCTCCTCGATGCGCCCGATGCGGGCCGAGATTGCGCTCGATCCACTCGCGCACGACGGGCTCCGACGTCGCTCCACATGTCGAGGCGCGGGATCGAGCGTTGCGCGCGACGCCCTCGACCACCACCATCGTCTTCTGCAGCATCACGAGCTCGGTGCGGGTCGCCATGTCGAACAGGCCGGTGATCTCGAACAGCAGCGTCAGCAGCTTGGCCATCGAGATCTGGTCGGCGGTGCGGTCGTGGATCGGCTCGCCGATGGCGCGGATCGCCTGGGCGAAATCCTCGACCGCGTGATGGCCGGGCACGTAGCCCGCCTCGAAATGCACCTCGGCGACGCGCCGGTAGTTGCGGGTGATGAAGCCGAGCAGGATTTCGGCGAGGAACCGCCGCTCCTTCGGGCCGAGCCGGCCCATGATGCCGAAATCGACGGCGCAGATGCGGCCCTGCGGATCGACGAACAGGTTCCCGGGATGCATGTCGGCGTGGAAGAAGCCGTCGCGCAGCGCATGGCGCAGGAAGGACTGGATGACGATGCGCCCCAGGGCGACGCGGTCGTGCCCGGCCGCCTCGATCGCCTCGATGTCGTTGAGCGGGATGCCGTCGATCCATTCGATGGTCAGGACGTCGCGGGCGGTGCGCTCCCAGTCGACCGTGGGCACGCGGAAATCGGGGTCGTCGCGCGTGTTCTCCGCCATCTCGGAGAGGGCGGCGGCCTCGAGGCGCAGATCCATCTCCATGCGTCACCGAGCGCGCCAGCGTCTCGACGACCCCGACCGGCCGCAGGCGGCGCAGCTCCGGCGCGAGCGCTCGAGCGTGCGCGGCCGCGAAGGCCATGGCGTCGAGATCGCGCCGGAAGCGGGCGCGCACGCCCGGCCGCAGCACCTTCACCGCGACGACGCGTTCGCCGCCTGGCGCCGGCGACCTGGCCTGGTGCACCTGCGCGATCGAGGCGGCGGCCACCGGCTCGCTGAAGCCGATGAAGAGCGCTGTCGATGCGGCTGCGCCGAGCGCGCTTCGACCGTCGCGACCGCCTCCGCGCGCGGAAACGGCGGCATCCGGTCCTGCAGCGCTTCGAGGTCGCGCGCGACCCGCACGCCGACGACGTCGGGCCGCGTCGCCAGGAACTGGCCGAACTTGACGTAGGAGGGCCCGAGCCGGGTCAGCGCCGCGGCGAGGCGCTGCGCGCCGTCGCCCGGCGCCCTGGCGCTCGATCAGCCGCGCGACCCAGAGCGCCGAGCGCGGCCGGCGGCGGCAGTTCGGCCGGGTTCGACGAGCCCGAACGCGCCCTCGCGCGCCAGCACGAAGCCGACGCGGCGCCGAGCCGGGCGAGATGGAACGAGGGCATCTCAGCACGATGCGCGGGGCTCACAGCTTCCAGCCGGAATGGAGCCGGACGATGCCGCCGGTCATGGCCGGTCGGCTGACCCGCCCGAAGCCGGCCTCGCCGGATCATCGCCGCGAAGGCCTCGGGCCGCGGGAACTTGCGGATCGATTCCACGAGGTAGCGGTAGGGCTCGCCGTCGCCGGTGACCACCTTGCCGAGCGCCGGCACGGCGGTGAAGGAATAGGCGTCGTAGATCCGTGTCGAGCACCGGCACGTCGACCTGCGAGAATTCGAGGCACAGGAAGCGCCCGCCGCGCTTCAGCACGCGGTAGGCCTCGGCCAGCGCCAGCTCGATGCGCGGCACGTTGCGGATGCCGAAGGCGATGGTGTAGGCGTCGAACGCCTTGTCGGGCAGGGCAGCGCCTCGGCATTGCCCTCGACGAAGTCGATGCTGGCCGTCGAAGCCGAGCCGGCGCGCGCTCGCGGCCGACGGCCAGCATGTCGGCATTGATGTCGAGCACCGTGACGTCGGTCTGCGGCCCGGCGGCGTCGAGCACGCGGAAGGCGATGTCGCCGGTGCCGCCGGCCACGTCGAGATGGCGCGAAGGGCCGGTCCTGCGGCGGGCGCAGCGAGGAGACCAGCGCGTCCTTCCAGGCGCGGTGCAGGCCGGCCGACATCAGGTCGTTCATCAGGTCGTAGCGCGCGCGCGACCTTGTGGAACACGTCGTCGACCAGATCCTGCTTTTCGGCGAGCGGCACGGTCGTGAAGCCGAAATGGGTCTCGTCCGGCGCGGCGGCCTCGCGATCACGGCTTGTCGTCCCACTGTTGCGCATCGGTCGGCCTCGTTCGGATCAGGGCGCGGACCATAGCGCGGATCCGCCCGTGCGCTATGCGGCGCTTGCGCTAGTGCATTGACGCCCGGTCGCGCCGAAGGTTGAGCTGCCATGCCTGAGCTTCCCGAGGTCGAGACCGTCCGGCGCGGGCTCGAGCCCGCCATGGTGGGCGCGCGCATCGACAGGGTGGAGCAGCGCCGCCCGGACCTGCGCTTTCCCTTTCCGAGCGCTTTGCCGAGCGTCTGGCGGGCCGGACGCATCGAGTCGCTCGGGCGCCGGGCGAAATACCTGCTCGCCGATCTCTCGAGACGGCGACGTGCTCGTCATGCATCTCGGCATGACCGGGCCGCTTCACGGTGGACTGGCCGCGGGCACGGAGGCAGCCGCTCCCGGCGACTTCCACCACGAGGCGGGCGGCATTCCGGCCCACGACCATGTGGTCTTCCATCTCTCGAACGGCGTCACGCATCACCTACAACGACGCGCGCCGCTTCGGCTTCATGACGCTGGTACCGCGCGACCGAGCTTGCCGCCCATCCCCTGTTCCGCGACATCGGGCATCGAGCCGCTCGGCAACGCGCTCGACGGAGAGGTGCTCGCCGCGACTCTTCGCCGGCAAGACGACGCCGCTCAAGGCCGCGCTGCTCGACCAGCGGCTCGTCGCGGGTCTCGGCAACATCTATGTCTGCGAGGCGCTGCACCGGGCCCGGCCTCTCGCCGCGCCGGGCGGCCGGCACGCTGGCGCGCAAGGACGGCCGCCGCGGGAGCCGCCGCCATCCGGCTGGCCGGCGTCATCCGGGAGGTGCTCGAGGAGGCTGTCGCCGCCGGCGGCTCGACGCTGCGCGACTACGCCCACACCGATGGTTCGCTCGGCTATTTCCAGCACACTTTCCGGGTCTATGACCGCGAGGGCGAGCCCTGCCCCACGCCCGGGCTGCAGGGGCGTGGTGCGGCGCCTCGTCCAGTCCGGCCGCTCGACCTTCTATTGCGGCGAGTGCCAGCGCTGAGATTCCGCCAGCACGGTGGCGGCCCGCCTTGAGCGCCATTGCCGTGTCCCGCGAGGTCGTTTAGCGCTGCTGCAAGCACAGGCAGGCGAGACCAGGCAGCCGAGACCAGGAGGACTGACGATGACGGGACCCAACCCAACCATCTTCGAAACCATTCTGACCGAGACGCAAGGGACGGGTGGCGCTGATCACGCTCAACCGGCCGCAGGCGCTGAACGCGCTGAACGCCAGGCTGGTGGGCGAGCTCAACGCGGCGCTGGACGGGTTCGAGGCCGATCCGGCCATCGGCTGCATCGTCATCACGGGCTCGGAGAAGGCCTTCGCGGCCGGCGCCGACATCAAGGAGATGCAGGACAAGGCGTTTCCGCAGACCTACCTCGACGACTTCATCACCTGCGTGGGACCGCGTCGCCGCCCGCCGCAAGCCGATCATCGCGGCGGTCGCCGGCTTCGCGCTGGGCGGCGGCTGCGAGCTCGCCATGATGTGCGACTTCATCATCGCCGCCGACACGGCGAAGTTCGGCCAGCCCGAGATCAAGCTCGGCGTCATGCCGGGCGCGGGCGGCACGCAGCGGCTCACCCGCTTCGTCGGCAAGTCGAAGGCCATGGAGATGTGCCTCACCGGCCGCATGATGGACGCCGCCGAGGCCGAGCGCTCGGGCCTCGTCTCGCGCGTCGTCCCCGCCGCCGAGCTGCTGGACGAGGCCATGAAGACGGCGGCCGCGATCGCCGGCATGTCGCTGCCCCATCGCCATGATGACGAAGGAGAGCGTCAACCGCGCCTATGAAACCACGCTCGCCGAGGGCATCCGCTTCGAGCGGCGCGTGTTCCACGCCATGTTCGCCACGGACGACCAGAAGGAAGGCATGGCGGCCTTCGTCGAGAAGCGCAAGCCGGGCTTCAGGAACAGCTGAGCCGATGGAGATCGGGTTCGACATGATCGTTACGCTGGGGCTGGTGGCCCTGGCGGCGGGCTTCATCGACCCGATCGCCGGCGGCGGCGGCCTCCTCACCGTGCCGGCCCTGCTGCTCGCGGGGTTCGACCCGGTGACGGCCATCGCGACGAACAAGCTGCAGGGCTCGTTCGGGACGGCGTCCGCGACCTACTCCTTCGCACGGGCCGGACGGATCGACTGGCCGGCGGTTCTCCCGATGGCCCTCGTGGCGGGAGCCGCATCCATGGTGGGGGCGCTGGCCGTGCGCCTCATGCCCGCATCGCTGCTCGGCGGAATCGTCCCCGTCCTGATGATCGCCATGGCGCTCTACTTCGCGCTTTCGCCCAGCGTCGGCGACGCGAACGCCAAGAGCCGTATCGGACCGGTGGCCTTCGCGGCGACATTGGCGCCGGTCGTCGGCTTCTACGACGGCTTCTTCGGCCCCGGCGCCGGATCGTTTTATATGGTCGGCTTCGTCACGCTGCTGGGCTTCGGCGTCGTGAAGGCCCTTGCGAGCACGAAGGCGCTGAACCTCGCGAGCAATCTGGGCTCGCTCAGCCTCTACATTGCCGCGGGGCTGGTCGTGTGGCCCGTGGGGCTGGTCATGGGCGCGGCTTCCCTCACGGGAGCGCAGATCGGCTCGCGGCTGGCCATCCGGATGGGAACAAGGCTGATCCGGCCGCTGATCGTCATCGTGTGCTGCGCCGTGGCCATCCGCCTGCTGATGGATCCGGCGAACCCGTTGCGCGGTTTCATCGTCCGCTTCGTCTCAAATGCGTGACGAGCGTTGACGCTGCACATCCTGTCGGCTATAAGCCCGCGCCTATGAGCAGCCGGTCGGTTCGTCCGCACCGGCTCGATTATTTCCAGATCAATGACGCGGGCGCGGCTCATCCGGAGCCGGCCGTGTAATGAGGACGACCGATGGCCAATACCACTTCGGCGAAAAAGGCGACCCGCAAGATCGCGCGCCGCACCGCCATCAACCGCAACCGCCGCTCGCAGATGCGCACCTTCGTGAAGAGGGTCGAGGAAGCGATCAAGACCGGTGACAAGGCCGCCGCGAGCGCCGCGTTGCGCGCCGCCGAGCCCCTGATGATGCGCTCGGCCCAGAAGGGCATCATCCATCGCAATACTGCGTCCCGGAAAGTGTCCCGCCTGGCTCACGCCATCGAAGCCATCCAGGCCTGACACGCCCCAAACTGGTTAGACTTCACGATAAAGCTCGGCCGTTTGGCCGGGCTTTTTTTCGTTCGTCAAGCTCCCGCTTATGCGACGATCAAAAGTCGTGTCGTAACTGTCTCATAGCCGGAAAATCACCGGAAGCGGGACCATTCCGCGGTTTTTCCGCTTGACTCGGGGAGAGCAAAATCTCTCGGCCGCGCTGCCGCTAACCCCTCTCAACCGCGCAGAAATTCTTTAGTAGTTTCAATTGTCTATCAGACAAGGCTCACGGCGAACCCCGGAATCCCGATCGTGTCGCGCAAGTGTCATGGGCGGTCGAAAATTTTTCTGCGCGGCGAAGCGGCGACCATCCCCGCGCTGCAGCTTAAGGAATTATGAACTGAGTCAACGCGTTGCGTTCGCAGCCGTTGCGGACGGCGGTTCGGGTCCCGAGAATCGCGTGCCTTAATCCGGCCGGGCCGTGTTGCACCGGCAGGGGGCCGTGTGTAAGGTCAGGACCACATCAGGGCGTGCCCATGATGGTTTCTCAAAATGATCGTAGGGGATAAAACCTCGAATTAGAGGAAGAATATCTATTGCTTAAAAGTATAGTTAGTTGGTTGTAACTATTCTTTATATGGATGACGGTCTTTTTTCCGTTTGTAACAATGCAAGAACAGAGTGTTACTCGCGTAACGGACTTCGGCTTAACTGATAGACATGAGGCAAGCTCGAATACGAGCTGCCTAAGGGGCTGCTAGATGGCGAAACTCACATCGGTACAGGGCGTTCTCGTGTGTCTTGTGCAGTTCGTGCCCGTTGTTGACCTTCCTCGCTGCAGACAGACGTTCTCAATCTAGTCTGACAGTCGTAAGAGCCCAGCCTGCTTCCACCTTTTTGATGATTATTGCGCCGCATCGCGCCTCGCGGGCGATGAGCGCTGCTGTTCCAGGATTGATCGTATGCTCCACTCGGCTGAACGCGGCATTTTCGATCCGAGCTCGCTTGAAGGCGGCGTCTCGGAAGAGGCTGAGATTGCTCGCCGGGATGAATCATGGGCGAGGGTCCGCCGGAGGCTGCGCGCCGAGCTCGGCGAGGACGTCTTCTCGAGCTGGTTCGGGCGGCTTGAACTCGTCGCCATCGCCGACGGCGTCGCGCACCTCTCCGTGCCAACCCGGTTTCTGAAGAGCTGGATCCAGTCTCATTACGTGGACCGCGTCCGCAGCCTCGTCGGAGAGGAGTGCGCGTCCGTATCCGAAATCAGCCTGAGCGTACGCAGCGCGGTGCAGCGAGGCCCGGTGCGCATCCCCGGAGCCGTCGAGACAAGCTCGCATCAGGGAGCCGCGGCGATCGCCGGGCGTCCCGTCAGCATCGAGAAGACCATGTCTCCGCCGGTATCGGAGCACGACCGGCACGCCGCGGCGACCCATGACGCGGACGGGATCCAGGGATCGCCGCTCGATCGCCGCCTGACATTCGCCAGCTTCCTGCTCGGCCGGTCCAACGCGCTGGCCCACGCCGCCGCGGAACGCGTATCGCGCATCGAGGCGGGGGCCGCTCCGCTCTATAACCCGCTGTATATTCATTCGGCCGTCGGCCTCGGCAAGACGCACCTCCTCCAGGCCGTCGCGCATGAAGTGATCACGGGCGGCAAGCGCGTCATCTATCTCACCGCCGACCGCTTCATGTACGGGTTCGTCGCCGCGCTGAAGGCCCAGACGGCGCTCGCCTTCAAGGAGAGGCTTCGCGGCATCGACCTGCTTGTCATCGACGACGTGCAGTTCCTGCAGGGCAAGTCGATCCAGCAGGAGTTCTGCCACACGATCAACGCGCTGATCGACGCCGGCCGCCAGGTGGTGATCGCGGCCGACCGGCCGCCGTCCGATCTCGAAACGCCTGGACGAGCGCGTCCGCTCGCGTCTCGCCGGCGGGCTCGTCGTGGAGATGGGTTCGCTCGACGAGGCGCTCCGGGTCAAGATCCTGGAGGCGCGCATTGCCGTGGCTCGCATCCACCAGCCGGGCTTCGAGGTCAATCCGACGGTGACGGCCTTCGTCGCCCGCTCGATCACGACCAATGGCCGGGACCTCGACGGCGCGGTCAACCGCCTGCTGGCGCACAGCACTTTGTCCGGCGGCCCACTCACGGTGGAAGCGGCCGAGGCAGCGATCCGCGATCTCGTGCGGTCGCGCGAGCCCAAGAAGGTCAGGATCGAGGACATTCAGAAGCTCGTCGCGACGCACTACAATGTCAGCCGCGCCGATATTCTCTCGTCCCGGCGCTCCGCGGGCGTGGTGAAGCCACGGCAGATCGCGATGTATCTCGCCAAGCAGCTCACGCTGCGGTCCCTGCCCGAGATCGGCCGCCGCTTCGGCGGGCGCGATCACACCACGGTGCTGCACGCCGTGCGCAAGATCGACGGCGTCGTCGCCCTGGATCCGGTCCTTCGGGACGAAATCGAGCTCCTCAAGCGGATGCTGCAGGAGTAAGCGGGCCGTCAGGCCCGGCCTCCGCGCCCTTTTCTGTGAACTTGGACGCGATTAGGCCCCGCGCGACCGCAGGGCGCTTGCGCTTGGCGAGGCCGCTTGCCAATGTGCGGACCCTTGTCCGTCGGCCTTCAGGCTGACCGGACCGTATCGTGGATGTCGAAAGGTTCGCAGGTCGGCCATGAAGGTCACAGTCGAGCGTTCAGCGCTCCTCAAGTCCCTGGGGCATGTGCATCGCGTCGTCGAACGCCGAAACACGATCCCGATCCTGTCGAACGTCCTCATCCGGGCCGAGAACGGGCGCCTCAGCCTGAAGGCGACCGACCTCGACCTGGAAGTGACCGAGAGCTTTGCCGCCGACGTGGCGCAGCCCGGCGCGACCACGGTTCCCGCGCACGTCATCTATGACATCGTGCGGAAACTGGCCGACGGGTCGCAGGTCTCGCTGGAGACGACCGGCGATGTGGGCCAGGTCCTGATCCGCTCGGGGCGCTCGCGGTTCAATCTCCAATCGCTCCCCGAAGCCGATTTCCCCGACCTCGCGACGGGCGAGATGAGCCACCACTTCTCCGTGGGCGGCGCTGAGCTCAAGCGGCTGATCGAAAAGACGCAGTTCGCCATCTCCACCGAGGAGACGCGGTACTACCTCAACGGCATCTATTTCCACGTCATGGAATCCGGCGGCAAGTCCGTGCTGCGCGCCGTGGCGACCGATGGGCACCGCCTCGCCCGCGTCGAGACCGACGCGCCGGGCCAGGCTTTGGGCATGCCCGGCGTGATCATCCCGCGCAAGGCCGTCGCCGAAATCATCAAGCTGGTCGACGATGCCGGTGACGATGTCGGGATCGAGCTGTCCTCCACCAAGATCCGGCTGTCGCTGGGCTCGGTGGTGCTGACCTCGAAGCTGATTGACGGCACCTTCCCCGATTACCAGCGCGTGATCCCGGCCGCCAACGACAAGCAACTGGTCGTCGACAAGGCCGAGTTCGCCGCGGCGGTGGATCGCGTTTCGACGATCTCGTCGGAGCGCGGCCGCGCGGTGAAGCTTTCGCTCGCCGAGCGCCGGCTGACGCTGACCGTCACCAACCCGGATTCCGGATCGGCTACCGAGGAGATCGAGGTCGATTACGACTCGACCCCGCTCGATATCGGCTTCAATGCCCGCTATCTGCTCGATATCGCAGGGCAGCTCGAGGGCGACACCGCCTTGTTCCGCCTTGCCGATCCCGGTTCCCCGACGCTGATCCAGGACCGCGAGGGCTCGACGGCTCTTTACGTGCTGATGCCGATGCGCGTCTGAGGACGCGGCTCACCGTACGTCGCGAGCCCGCCGCGAAACGGCCGGGAATAGCCGGTTCCATGCGGGTCCTTCCTGACGGAGACCGGTGATGAGTTCAATCGACGACGCGGCCTCGAACGGCAGCAATCCGCTTCTTGGCACCTGGACCACGCCGTTCGGCGCGCCGCCCTTCGAGCAGATTCGTCCGGAGCATTTCCAGCCGGCGTTCGACGCGGCCTTCGCGGCGCATCGGGCGGAAATCGACGCGATCGCGGCAGATCCGGCGTCCGCCGACCTTTGCGAACACGATCGACGCGCTGGAAAAATCCGGCGAACTCATGTCGCAGGTAGGCGGCGTATTCTGGAACCTGTCGGGCTCGAACACGAATCCCGAGATCCAGGCGATCGAGCGCGTGATCTCGCCAGTCTCGGCCAAGCATTACAGCGATATCGGCATGAACGGGGCGCTTTTCGCCCGTATCGATGCGCTCTGGTCCAAGGTCGAGTCGCTTGGCCTGAGCGATGAGCAGAAGCGGGTTCTCGAACTCACGCATAAGCGATTCGTGCGCTCGGGCGCGAAACTCGATCCTGCCGCCAAGGCCAGGCTGTCGGAGATCGTCGAACGGCTTGCGACACTCGGGACGCAGTTCAGCCAGAACGTGCTGGCTGACGAGGCCAATACGACGATCCCCCTCGTGACGGACGCCGACCGCGCCGGATTGCCGGACTGGCTCGTCGGCGCCGCAGGGAATGCCGCCGAAGAGCGCGGGATGAAGGGCCAGTTCGTCATCACGCTCGCCCGGTCCCTGATCGAGCCCTTCCTGCAATATTCGACCAACCGGGATTTGCGCGAGCGCGCGTTCAAGCTTTGGACGAAGCGCGGTGAGATGGGCGGCGCATCGGATAACCGCGCCATCGTCGCGGAAATGCTGAAGCTGAGGGTCGAAAGGGCCCAATTGCTCGGCTATCCCACCTTCGCGGCCTACAAGCTCGACACCAGCATGGCGAAGACGCCGCAAGCCGTGCGGGGCCTGCTCGACCGCGTCTGGCCGATGGCACGGGCGCGGGCGCTGGAGGAGCGCGACGCTTTGCAGGCCATGGCCCAGTCCGAGGGCGAGAACATCGCGATCGCCGCCCACGACTGGCGGCACTACGCGGCCAAGGTCCGGATGGCCCGGCACGATCTCGACGAAGCCGCGATCAAGCCGTATTTGCAGCTCGACCGCATGATCGATGCGGCGTTCGACACGGCCCACCGGCTTTTCGGCCTGTCGTTCGAGGAGCGCAGGGACGTGCCCACCTATCACCCCGACGTCCGCGTCTGGGAGGTGAAGGACGCCGGCGGGAGGCATGTCGCGCTGTTCTATGGCGACTATTTCGCGCGGCCGTCGAAGCGAAGCGGCGCATGGATGAGCGCGTTTCGCGGCCAGCAGAAGCTGCGCGGCGACATTCGGCCGATCATCGTGAACGTCCTCAACTTCGCCCGCGCGCCCTTGGGCAAGCCAAGCCTGCTCAGCTTCGACGATGCCCGCACGATCTTCCACGAATTCGGGCACGCTTTGCACGGCATGCTCTCCGATGTGACGTATCCGTCCATCGCCGGCACCAGCGTGCCGCGCGACTTCGTCGAGTTTCCCTCGCAGGTGTACGAGCACTGGCTCATGCGGCCCGAAGTGCTGCGGCGCTTCGCGATCCACGCCGAAACGGGCGAGCCGATGCCGCAGGCGCTGCTCGACAAGATCCTGGCCGCGCGGAACTTCAACCAGGGCTTTTCGACGGTCGAATATGTCGCTTCGGCCATCGTCGACATGGAATTCCATGCCCTGACCGAGATCGGCGACATCGATCCGCTTGCGTTCGAGCGCGATGCCCTGGCCAAGCTCGGCATGCCCGAGGAAATCGTCATGCGGCACAGGACGCCGCATTTCACGCATGTCTTCTCCGGCGACGGCTATTCGGCGGGCTATTACTCGTATCTCTGGTCCGAAGTGCTCGACGCGGACGGATTTGCGGCCTTCGAGGAAAGCGGCGACGTGTTCGACCCGGCGCTGGCGAAGCGGCTGCACGACTTCGTCTATTCGGCGGGCTCGCGGCAGGACCCTGAAATCGCCTACAGGTCGTTCCGGGGGCGCGATCCCGACGTCGATGCGCTGCTGCGCAAGCGCGGCTTCCTCGGCGAGGTCGCGGAAGCTGGCGGCGAGGAGCGGTAGAGCATCATCCCGCCAAGTGGATGCCGGTTGGCCGGAAAGATGATGCTGCTCCAGGTCTCAGACGCCGACGTAACGGTGGACCGTCTCGGCGTCACGCTCGAGGTCGGCGCTATCGCCGGTCCAGACCGTCCGGCCTTTCTCGATGACGAAATGCCGGTCGGCGAGGCGCTTGAGCACGTTCAGGTTCTTGTCGACGATCAGGATCGCCTCGCCCTCCTGCTTCAGCAGGGTCGAGGCAGCGCCAGATCTCGGCGCGGATGACAGGCGCAAGCCCTTCCGTCGCCTCATCGAGGATCAGGAGCCGCGGATTGGTCATCAGCGCGCGGCCGACCGCCAGCATCTGCTGCTCGCCGCCCGACAGCGTGCTCGCGAACTGCGCGTGCCGCTCGCCCAAACGGGGGAAAAGCGCGTAGACGCGATCGAGCGTCCACGGATCGCGGCGCTGCAGGCGATTTGACGAGGTGGCGACGAGATTTTCGCGCACCGTCAGTGTCGGAAAAACGTGGCGGCCCTCCGGCACAAGGCCGATCCCTCGGCGCGCGATGGCGTCCGGCGTGGAACCCACGAGCGCAGCGCCGTCGAATTCGATGCTGCCGCCGGTGGCGGGCATGAGCCCCATGATGGTCCGGATCGTCGTCGTCTTGCCCATTCCGTTGCGGCCGAGCAGCGTCACGACCTCGCCCGCGCCGATATCGAGCGACACGTCGAAGAGCACCTGGCTGGCGCCGTAGGCCGACTGGAGCGAGCGAACCTGCGAGCATCAGGCGTCTCCCTCGCCCAGATACGCCACGCGAACCTCGGGATTGGCCTGGATCGCGGCCGCATCGCCGCTCGCGATGACGCGGCCGTAGACGAGCACGGAGATCCGGTCGGCCAGGGCGAAGACCGTCTCCATGTCGTGCTCGACGAGCAGCATGCCGATGCGGCCCTTCAGGCCGGCCAGCAGATCGAGCATCTGCCGGCTCTCGCTGGCGCCGAGCCCGGCCATCGGCTCGTCGAGCAGCAGGAGGCGGGGCTCGCCCGCAAGGGCCACCGCGAGCTCGAGCTGCTTCTGCTCGCCATGCGACAGGGCGGCGACGGGCACATGCGGCCCTGGCGGCCAGACCCGCCATGGCCAGATATTCGAGCGCCTGCGTCGCGCAATGCCGCGGTCTCGGCGCGCATCGGCCCAGAAACGGAAGCTGTGCCCGCGGTGGACCTGAACGGCCAGGGCGACGTTGTCGAGCGCCGTTTCCTCCGGCAGCAACTGGACGATCTGGAAGGTGCGACCGAGGCCGCGGCGCACGCGGCTGGCGGTCGAGAGCGCGCCGATGTCCTCGCCGGCGAGCCGGATGACACCCTGCATCGGGCCGGATCTCGCCCATGAGCTGCGCGATGAAGGTCGTCTTGCCAGCGCCGTTGGGCCCGATGAGGGCGTGCAGTTCGCCCTGCTTCACGTCGAGCGTGAGGTGATCGGTGGCGGTGAGGCCGCCGAAGCGCTTGACCAAACCCTCGACGGCGAGAAGCGGCTCAGCCACGGCGCGCCTCCCGAAGCCGGGCTAGGAGGCTCCCAAGCCCACGCGGGAGATAGAGCACGATCAGGACCAGGATCGGCCCCATCACGACCTGCCAATGCTCGGTCCAGCCGGCAAGCACGGTTTCGAGCCCGATCAGCGCGGCCGCGCCGAGCGCGGGGCCGATCAGCGTGCCCGTGCCGCCGAGGATCACCATGATCATCAGCTCGCCCGATTGCGTCCAGTGCATCATGTCGGGGCTGACGAAACGCGCGAAATTGCCCAGGAGCGCGCCGGCCAGCCCGGTCCCCATGCCAGAGATCACGAAGGCGACGAGCTTGTAGCGGTAGGCCGACACGCCCATCGCGGCCATCCGGCGCTCGCTCTGGCGGATGCCGCCAAGCACGACGCCGAAGCGCGACCGGACGAGGCGGCCATGAGCCCGAACCAGAGCACGGCCAGCGTCAGGCAGACGAAATAGAAGGTGGTGTCGTCGCGCGTATTGAGGAAGGGCAGGTTGTTGCGACGCCGCACGATAAGCCCGTCATCGCCGCCATAGGCCTTCAGCGAGACGAACAGGAAGAAGAGCATCTGCGCGAAGGCGAGCGTGATCATGATGAACTGCACGCCGCCCGTGCGCAGGCGAAAGCGCACCGAACGCCGCTGCAATGAGGCCGGACGCCAGCATCGCCGCCGGAAGCGTCAGCAGGAGCTGGTCGGTTCCGGGAATGAAGCCCAGGAACGGCGTCGATGCCACGAAGTGGCTGTAGAGCATGCCGACCGTGTATCCGCCCACGCCCAGGAAGGCGGCGTGGCCGAAGCTGACCATCCCGCCATAGCCCAGTGCGAGATTGAGGCTGGCGGCGGCGATCGAGAGAATGACGATCCGCGTCGCGAGCGTCGTGATCGAAGCATCCCCGATCGGCATTGGCGACGAAGGGAAGCGCGACCAGCGCCGCGAGGAAGACGGCCCACATCGCCCGGCTGGCGGCTGGCTTTACCTGAACGGGGCTATCCATGGGCGGGGAACAGCCCCTTGGGCCGCACGAGCAGCACGGCCGCCATCAGCACATAGACACCCATCGAGGAGAGGCCCGGCGCCGAGCGCATCCGCTTCCGGCCCCACCATCACCTGCCGCAGCAGGCCCGGAAGGAAGGCGCGGAGCAGGGTGTCGACCATGCCCACGGTGAGCGCACCGAAGAACGCGCCCCGGACCGACCCGACGCCGCCGATCACCACGACGACGAAGGTGAGGATGAGGATGCGCTCGCCCATGCCGACCTGGACCGATGTGAGCGGCCCCAAAAGCAGGCCCGCCAGGCCGGCAAGCAGCGCGCCGAGGCCGAATACGATGGTGTAGATGAGCCTGATATCCACGCCGAGCGCACGGACCATCTCGCGATTGGTCGCGCCCGCGCGCACCAGCATGCCGAGGCGCGTCCTGTTGATCAGGACAAAGAGCCCGCCGGCAACGGCAAGCCCGGCGCCAATCAGCATCAGCCGGTAGACGGGATAGAGGACACCGGGCGCGACTTGAACCGACACGTTGAGCGCGGCCGGAAGCTGCACGAACAGCGGCTGGCGGCCGAAGAGGATCACGGTCATCTCATTGAAAAACAGGATCAGCCCGAAAGTCGCCAGCACCTGGTCGAGGTGATCGCGCGCGTAGAGGCGGCGCACGATCAGGAATTCGACTGCGATTCCCACCAGCCCGGCGGCCGCAAGCCCGGCGGGGATGGCGAGAAGGAATGAGCCGGTTTTCGAGGCCGTGAGAGCCGCGGCATAGGCCCCGATCATGAAAAACGAGCCATGAGCGAGGTTGATGATGCCCATGATGCCGAAAATCAGCGTCAGCCCCGCGGCGAGCAGGAACAGCATGACGCCAAACTGCACGCCATTCAGAACTTGCTCGATGACGAGGGACATGGGCCGTTCGCTTCAGGAGACGGGACGGGCGGTCTAGCTTGCGCAATCACGAAAACGGACCGGCCGCCCTGGAGCAGCCGGTCCCGCGTTCGATGTCAGAGCTTGCAGTCCTTGGCGTAGAAATCGCCGTGGTTCGTCATGACCTTGCCCTTGGTCACGATGGCAGGCTTGCCGTCCGCGCCCTTCTCGACCCGCAGGGCGTACCAGTCCTGAACGGGGTGCTGGTTGGGACCGAACTTGAAGTTGCCGCGGATGGAGTTGAAGTCCGCCTTCAACATCGCGGTGCGGAACGCCTCGGTATCGTCGACCTTGCCGCCCGAGCCCTTCAGGGCAGCGCCGATTGCGAGTGCCGTGTCATAGCCCTGCTGGGCATAATAGGTCGGCACGCGGTTGTACTTCTGCTGGAACGCCGCGACGAAGGCCTTGCTGCCGGGCACGTCGAGGTCCGTGTTCCACTGGGCCGTTAGATTGACCCCCAGCGCTGCGTCGCCGACGGCTGCGAGCGTGGTGGAATCCATGGAGGGCGAAGCAACCACCATCGGGATGGTCAATCCCGACTGCGCATACTGGCGCATGAAGGCGATGCCGAGGCCGCCCGGGTGGAACTGGAAGACGACATCCGGATTGGCGGCGCGAATCTGGGCCATTTCGGCCGCGAAATCGGTCTGATCGAGCTTGGTGTAGATTTCACCGGCGATCTGGCCCTTGAAGTAGCGCTTGAATCCATCGAGCGCGTCCTTGCCGGCCTGATAATTCGGCGCGAGGATGAAGGCCTTCTTGTAGCCGAGATTGGTCGCGTTCTGCCCGGCGCTCTCGTGGAGCGCTGTCGTTCTGCCAGGAGACGACGTAGTAATTCCGGTGGCACTCCTTGCCCGCGAAGTTCGAGGGGCCGGCATTCGGGCTGACATAGATGCCGCCGCCGTCGAGAACGTCAGGGACGACCGCGCCCGCGACGTTGGAGAACACGATCCCCGTCAGCAGCTTGATCTTCTCGCCCTTCATGAACTTGTCCGCGATCTGCTTGCCCTGGCCGGGCTTGAGACCGTCATCCTCGACGACGAGTTGCACGGGCACGCCGCCGAGCTTGCCGCCTTCCTGCTCGATCGCGAGCTGGAACGCGTCGCGAATGTCCTGGCCGAGATAGCCGCCGGGGCCGGAAAGCGTGGTGATCATTCCGATCTTGAGCGGCTGCTGCGCGTAGGCCGGAAAGGCCGCCAGCAGGCCAAGGCCAGCGGCGAAACCCGTCGCTGCAAGTGTCGATGCGATTTTCATATGATCCCTCCAGATCCCGTTCGTTCAGATTGCCCAGAATGGCCGGGTTTGCCCCCGCGTTCCACTCCATCCAAAAACCAGATATTTTACATCTAAAATACTCTGGGCGGCTTTCGTCAATCGCGATGCCGCAATCGAGCGGGAGCATAGCAGGATACTCACCACCGCGAACAAACCGCATTTTCCCCAATGCTCCCGGGGAACCAAGTTGCGCAGGGGGCGTTTGCTGGAGAATTGCGCGCCGCCCGGCGCGATTTTTGACGGGCTTTTCCAATGAACGAACTCGCGGGACCAGCCGGTCTGGCCGACCGGCCGCCGCCCGGTGTTGCAGCAATCGATTTCAAGGCCCTGTTCGAAGCCGCACCGAATCCCTACGTCCTGCTGTCGCCGGAGCTCGTCATCGTTGAAGCCAACGCGGCCTATTGCGCGGCGACGCTCAGCGAACGGCAGCAGATCCTGGGGCGGAATCTCTTCGAAGCCTTTCCGAGCGGCCCTGACGACCCGAATGGCGAAAGCGTCGCGCAAGTGCGCGGCTCGCTCGAGCGCGCCTTGCTCGACCGGCAGCCGGATCACCTGGCCCTCGTCAAATACGATATCGCATTGCCTGACGGATCGGGCTTCGAGCAGCGTTTCTGGAGCGCGACCCATACGCCGCTCTTCGGCCCGGACGGCAGCGTCGCGTATCTTCTCCAGCACACAGTCGACGTGACGGAGCTGCACCGCCTGCGTGTCGCCGGTCATCGCGCCGGTTGGCAAATCGGGCCCAACCGCAGCGTCGAGGCAGACCTGCTGCATCGCGCGCGGGCCGTTCAGGCGGAAAACGCGAGCCTTGCGGCCGAGACCAGCCATTTGCGCCGGCTTTTCGAGCAGGCTCCGGGGTTTATCGCGGTGCTGTCGGGGTCGGAGCATGTTTTTGAGATGGCCAACGCAGCCTATGCGAAGGTCACCGGGCACCGCGATATCATCGAGAAGCCGGTCCGCGAAGCGCTGCCGGAGGTTGTCGAGCAGGGCTTCGTCGAGCTGCTGGACCAGGTTCTTGCGTCCGGAGAGCCATTCGTGGGGCGCGCCATGCGCATCCTGCTCCAGCAAGCGCCGCATGCCGCGCCTTCCGAGCGATTTCTCGATTTCGTGTTCCAGCCCATCATCGATGCGGATGGCAAGGCGACGGGCATCTTCGTGCAGGGACATGATGTCACCGACAAGAAGCACGCCGAAGACGCGCTGCTGAAGCTGACCGAGCATCTCGAACAGCGCGTTCTGGAACGGACCACCGAGCTTCAGCAGGCCCGCAATGCCCTGCAGTCGATCAACCGGAACCTTGAGGACATCGTGGCGGCACGGATGGCGGACCTTCGCGCCGCCAACGAGGAGATCCAGCGCTTCGCCTACATCATCAGCCATGATCTGCGGTCGCCCCTGGTCAACGTCATGGGGTTCACGTCCGAGCTGGAAGCCATTCGCGAGACCTTCCAGGCCTTTGTCGCGCGAATTGCCGAGCGCGCGCCGGATCTGATGACGGACGAGATCAGCACCGCCATTCACGACGATCTTCCCGAAGCGATTTCCTTCATCCGCAGCTCGACCGAGCGCATGGACCGCCTGATCAAGGCGATCCTGCGGCTCTCGCGGGAAGGAAGAAGGGTCCTGGCCCCTGAACCCGTCGATATGCGCAAGATGCTGACCGGTTATGGGGACGTAATCGCGCATCAACTCGACGCGTGCGGCGCCACGCTCACCATCGGGGATATCCCCGGCCTGACGAGCGACAGGCTGGCGCTGGAGCAGATCTTCGGGAATCTCATCGAGAATGCATTGAAATATCTTGATCCCGCCCGCCCGGGCCGTATCGAAATTCGGGGCTGGGACGATGGGCACAAGGTGCGGATCGCCGTCCAGGACAATGGAAGGGGCATCGAGGCGCGCGACTTCGAGCGGATTTTCGACCTTTTTCGCCGCGCGGGCGCGCAGGACAGGCCGGGCGAGGGCATCGGCCTTGCGCATGTCCGGGCGCTGGTGCGCCGCCTGGGCGGCGCGATCTCGGTCAATTCGGAGGTGGGCGTCGGCTCCACCTTCCTCGTCACACTTCCAAAGGTCCTGACCGTCAGCACGGAGGCAGCGTAAATGCCGCGGCAACAACCCGTCACCATCGTCATGGTCGAGGATGATCACGGTCATGCCAAACTGATCGAGAAAAACATCCGTCGCGCCGGTGTCTGCAACGAAATCCGCCATTTCAGCGACGGAACGAGCGCTCTCGACCACCTGTTCTCGCCATCCGATCCGGACCCGGGGCCCGTTCTCGTGCTGCTCGACCTCAATCTCCCCGACATGAGCGGCACGGATATCCTGGCGCGGCTCAAGGCTGACGAGGTCAGGCGTCTCACCCCCGTTGTCGTACTCACGACCACGGACGATCAGCGGGAAGTCCAGCGGTGCTACGACCTGGGCTGCAACGTCTACATCACCAAGCCGGTTGAATATGAGACCTTCGCGCAGGCGATCAGGCAGCTCGGCCTGTTCCTGTCGGTGATGCAGGTGCCCGAAGCCCAGTGACACAGTCCCTCGCCTGTGCCGGCCCCAGCCCGGACCTCATTTCGAGCGCCGACCCGTTGGTGAGGGTGCTCTATATCGACGACGACCTGGCGCTGGGCCGCCTCGTGCAGCGCACGCTCGGGCGGCAGGGATACGAGGTGGTTCACGCTTCAACCGGGGCAGAGGGCATGGCCCTGCTCGACCGCGAGCCGTTCGACGTCGTCGCGCTCGACCATTTCATGCCCGACCGGGACGGAATCGAGGTCTTGGGCGACATTCGCGCGCTCGCCGATCCGCCCCCGGTGATCTACGTCACGGGCGCGGACGAGGGCCGCATCGCGGTGGCGGCGCTGAAGGCCGGGGCCGCCGATTACGTCATCAAGGATGTCGGGGGCGTGTTCATCGACCTCTTCCGCACCGCAATCCAGCAGGCGATGGAGCAGGCGATCCTGCGCCGCGAGAAGGAGCGGGCGGAGCTGGAAATGCGGGAGGCTCGCGAGCGGGCCGAAATGCTGCTGCAGGAGGTCAACCACCGCGTCGCCAACAGCCTGCAGCTCGTCGCGTCCCTGGTCACCATGCAGCAGAAGGTGGAAGGGCTCGACCCCACCGCCCGCGAGGCGCTGGTCGAGGCGCATAGCCGCATCCACGCCATCGCCCAGGTCCACCGGCGGCTCTACACCTCCGCCGACGTGCGCAACGTCGCGATGGACGCCTATCTCGAGGGGCTGATGGAGGAGCTGGAGAGCGCGATGAAAGCCGCTGGCCGCGAGCACACGATCCGGCTGCGGGCGGCTCCGATCGGCATCGACACGGATCGCGCGGTCTCGATCGGCGTCATCGTGACGGAACTTGTCACGAATGCCTTCAAATATGCCTATCCCAGGGATGTTCTGGGCGACATCCGGGTCACCCTGGACAGCAAGGAGGGCGAGGCCATGCTGGTCGTCGAGGACGACGGCGTCGGCTGGCGAGGGGCCGGGCCTTCCCAGGGGAGCGGGCTCGGCACGAGGATCATCCGGGCCATGACGGTGCCGTTGAAGTCCTCGCTGGCCTACGAGCCGCGCCCGACGGGTACGCGGGCGGTCCTGACGTTCAGGCTTTGAGGCATTTTCAATCTCTTCCGAGGGTCTTCGGAGCCTGAAGATCCTTGTCGGCGCGCTTGACGCCGGCCGGGCGGGCGCGCAAACGGGGATCGAACCAGCCTGCGAGAGATCCATGAACCCGCAAAATCTGCTCCGCTCGATGTTCGATGCCGCTGTCGGGGCGGCGTCCCCCGCTGAGCGGGTTCCGCCGGCCCTCCCGGGGCTGCCCAAGGGTAGAACCATCGTGATCGGGGCGGGGAAAGCGTCGGCGGCCATGGCCCAGGCGGTGGAGCGGCACTGGCCGGGTCCCCTCAGCGGCCTTGTCGTGACGCGGTATGGCCACGCCGCGCCATGCGAGCGGATCGAGATCGTCGAAGCGGCGCATCCGGTGCCTGACAGGGCGGGGCGGGACGCGGCGGCCCGCATCCTGGAGATGGTCCAAGGGCTCAGCGAGGATGACCTCGTGATCGCGCTGATCTCGGGCGGTGGGTCGTCGCTGCTCAGCCTTCCCGCCGATGGATTGACGCTGGAGGACAAGCAGGCCGTCAACCGGGCCCTGCTGCGCTCGGGCGCCCGCATCGACGAAATGAACTGCGTTCGCAAGCACTTGTCCGCCATCAAAGGCGGCCGCCTCGCAGCCGCTGCGGCTCCGGCCCGGGTCGTGACGCTGCTGATTTCGGACGTGCCCGGCGACGACCCCTCCGCCATCGCGTCCGGCCCTACCGTGCCCGACCCGACCACCTTCGCGGAGGCCAGGGCGATCCTGGCGCATTATGGGATCAAGGAGCCGGCGTCGGTCATCGCGCACCTGGAGGCCGGGGCCGAGGAAACGCCCAAGCCGGGAGACCCCAGGCTGGCGCGGACCGAGACGATCATGATCGCCTCTCCCCAGATGTCGCTGGAAGCGGCGTCGAAAGTCGCGCGGGATCAAGGGGTTACGCCGCTCATCCTCGGCGACGCGCTGGAGGGCGAATCGCGGGAGGTTGGCATCCTCATGGCAGGGATCGCGCGGCAGGTCCGGATGCATGGGCAACCGGTCGCCGGACCCTGCGTGCTGATCTCGGGCGGGGAGACCACCGTGACGGTCAGGGGCAAGGGCCGGGGCGGGCGGAACGTCGAGTTCCTGCTGTCGCTTGCGGTTAAACTCGGTGGAATTCCAGGGGTTTACGCCATCGCCGGGGATACGGACGGCGTCGACGGGGCGGAGGAGGTGGCCGGCGCGGTCATCGGACCCGATACCCTGGAGCGGGCGCGGGCGCTTGGGATCAACCCGTTGCAATGCCTCACGGAAAACGACGCGCACCGGTTCTTCGAGGCGCTCGGCGATCAGGTCGTGACCGGCCCTACCCTGACGAACGTGAACGATTTCAGGGCCATACTGATCGAAAAGCCCTAGCCGGGCTCTTCGACACGCGTCGCCAGAGCAGCCATCCCGCGGCGTGACGGTCATGCCGGCTTAGCCCGGCATGACGTCCTGATAACTCAGACGTCGAGGTTGGCGACGTTCAGCGCGTTGGTCTGGATGAAGTCGCGGCGGGGCTCGACGACGTCGCCCATCAGCTTGGTGAAGATGTCGTCGGCGTCGGCGACCTCCTTCACCTTCACCTGCAGCAGCGAGCGGACGTTGCGGTCGAGCGTCGTCTCCCAGAGCTGCTCGGGGTTCATCTCGCCGAGGCCCTTGTAGCGCTGCAGGGTCAGGCCCTTGCGGCCGACGGCGGTCATCGCGTCGAACAGGCTCACCGCGCCGGTCACCTGGCTTTCGTCGCCCTTGCGGGTGAGGGTCGCCGGGGCGGAGAAGACGTCGCGCAGCGGCGCGGTGTGCTCGTCGAGCTTGCGGGCGTCGGCGGAGGCCGAGCAGCGCGGGGTCGAGCATTGACCACGTGGCGCACGCCGCGCAGGGTCCGCTCGAGGATCAGCGAGCCGCCGCCTCGAAGCGGCCGGTCCAGCCGCGCTCGATCTCGTCGGCGATGACGTCCATCCGCTTCGCGACGGTCTCAGCGACCGCCTGGGCCGCCGCGTCGTCCGCGAACGGCTGGAAGCGCGCCGGCCAGCGCCGCCTGCTCGACGACCGCGCGTGTCGTAGCGGCGTATGCAGGCCGTTGAGCAGGTTGCGGACGATGCGGGCCTCCTCGACCAGGGCGCGCAGGTCGCGCCCGGTGCGCTCCTCGCCATTGGTCAGCCGCAGCAGCGCGCCGTCGACGCCCTGCTCGATCAGGTAGTCCTCCAGCGCGCGCTCGTCCTTCAGGTACTGCTGGGACTTGCCGCGCGTCACCTTGTAGAGCGGCGGCTGGGCGATGAAGATGTGGCCGCGCTCGATCAGCTCCGGCATCTGCCGGAAGAAGAAGGTCAGCAGCAGGGTGCGGATATGGCTGCCGTCCACGTCGGCGTCCGTCATGATGATGATCTTGTGGTAGCGCAGCTTGTCGGCGTTGAACTCTTCCTTGCCGATGCCCGTGCCCAGCGCCGTGATCAGCGTGCCGATCTCCTGGCTCGACAGCATCTTGTCGAAGCGGGCGCGCTCGACGTTCAGGATCTTGCCGCGCAGCGGCAGGACGGCCTGGTATTCGCGGTTGCGGCCCTGCTTGGCGGAGCCGCCGGCCGAGTCGCCCTCGACGATGAAGAGTTCGGCCTTGGCGGGATCGCGCTCCTGGCAGTCGGCGAGCTTGCCGGGCAGGGAGGCGATGTCGAGCGCGCCCTTGCGGCGGGTGAGTTCGCGCGCCTTGCGGGCGGCTTCGCGCGCCGCGGCGGCCTCGACCACCTTGCCGACGATGGACTTGGCGTCCGCGGGATGCTCCTCGAACCAGGTCGCGAGCGCCTCGTTCAGCACGTTCTCGACGACGGGCCGCACCTCGGAGGAGACGAGCTTGTCCTTGGTCTGCGACGAGAATTTCGGGTCGGGCACCTTGACCGAGAGCACGGCGGTCAGGCCCTCGCGGCAATCGTCGCCGGTGAGCGTGACCTTTTCCTTCTTGGTGAGGCCGGAGCTTTCGCCATAGCCCGTCACCTGCCGCGTCAGCGCGGCGCGGAAGCCGGCGAGATGGGTGCCGCCGTCGCGCTGGGGGATGTTGTTGGTGAAGCACAGCACGTTCTCGTGGTAGCTGTCGTTCCACCACAGCGCGGCTTCGACGGCGATGCCGTCGCGTTTCGGCGCGCACCATCAGCGGCTTCGGCGATCAGCGGCGACTTGGCGCGGTCGAGATAGCGCACGAAGGCCTCCAGGCCGCCCTCGTAGATCATCTCCTCGCGCCGCACCTCGGCATGGCGCGCATCGGTGAGGATGATGCGCACGCCGGAATTGAGGAAGGCGAGTTCGCGCAGCCGGTGCTCCAGCGTGTCGAAATCGAACTCCACCATGGTGAAGGTCTGCGCGGAGGGCAGGAAGGTCACTTCCGTGCCCGCGCTTGCCCTCGGACGGGCCGACCACGACGAGCGGCGCATCCGCGTCGCCGTGGGTGAAGCTCATCGCGTGCTCGTGGCCGTTGCGCCAGATGCGCAGGCGCAGCCACTGGGAGAGCGCGTTGACGACGGAGACGCCGACGCCGTGCAGGCCGCCGGAGACCTTGTAGGAATTCTGGTCGAACTTACCGCCCGCATGAAGCTGGGTCATGATGACCTCGGCCGCCGAGACGCCCTCCTCGTGCATGTCGGTGGGAATGCCGCGGCCATTGTCGTTGACGGTGACCGAGCCGTCGGCGTTCAGCGTGACGTTGACCGCATCGGCATGGCCGGCCAGCGCCTCGTCGATGGCGTTGTCCACGACCTCGTACACCATGTGGTGCAGGCCGGAGCCGTCGTCGGTGTCGCCGATATACATGCCGGGACGCTTGCGGACGGCGTCCAGGCCCTTGAGGACCTTGATGGATTCCGCGCCATAGGCGTTTTCGGACTCGTCCCGGCGGGCTGCTTCTGACATCGGTTTTTCAAACTTTCGGAACTGTGTCACGGCGCATTGAAACGCCTTGATTCGTCTTGAGAAACATACCCTGAAAACGTCGGCTTTTTCACGGCGAAAGAACGGTTCGGGCATAGTGACAGTTCAAGGGCGTCAACGGGCCACGATGGCGGCGGCGGCTCCGCCCATGACGACGCCCGCGCTCCGGTTCAGGATCCGCATCGCCCGCGAGCTGCGGAAGAACAGGCGGGCGCGGGTCGCGGCGATCGCGTAGAGGCCGAGCACAGAGGTGAGGATCGCGGCCATCAGCAGCCAGATCTCGCATCGTGGCGGCCAGGCTCAGGTTCTGGAGATCGATGACGGTCGGCAGCAGAGCGAGGAAGAAGACGATCACCTTGGGGTTGCCAAGCGTGAGCGACAGGCTCGTCGAGGAACAGCCGGACAGTGCTTTCCCCGATGCGTCGAGGGCGGCATCCACGTCCACGGCGGCGGCCGGGCTCGTCCACATGCGCCACGCCATCCAGAGCAGATAGGCCGCGCCGGCATATTTCAGCGCGACGAATACCGCGCCGAACGTGTTGGCGAGCGCGGTGAGGCCCGCGGCGGCGAACGTGAACCAGATGAGGTCACCGGCGAGAAAGCCCGCGATGAAGGCCCAGACGCCGGACGTGCCGCGCGCCAGGACGCGCGCCACGACGGCCGCGATCCCCGGGCCCGGGCGTGGCGACTGCGAGCGTGTAGACGCGAACAGAAGACGATGAGGCCGGACAAAGTCATGGGCGCTCATATAGCCCGGACGCGCCCCGGCGTCACCTCGAAGGCCTGCGCGCCCGCCTGGGCCCCCTTCGGCAGGTCGGCGAAGACGGCCGGATCGGCCCCCGTCATCCACACCTGCGACGCCCAGCGCGGCGAGCGCCTCGAACAGAGCGGCGCGGCGGCGCGGATCGAGATGGGCGGCGATTTCGTCGAGCAGAACCAGCGGCGCGATGCCCGCTCATGCCCGCGACCAGCCGTGCATGGGCCAGCACCAGCCCGACGAGAAGCGCCTTCTGCTCGCCGGTCGAGGCCTGTGCGGCGGGCACGTCCTTCGGGCCATGACGCACGGCGAGGTCCGCCGTCTGCGGGCCGATCAGCGTGCGGCCTGCGGCGCGGTCGCGCGAGCGGCCCTCGCGCAGCCAGGCGCGGTAGAGATCCTCGACGTCGACGGCCGGGCGATGCGCAAGCTCGGCTTCGAGCGGGCCTTCCAGCGCGAGGCTCGCCCAGGGGAAGGGCGAGGCGTCATCGCGCCCTGCGGCGATGAGGGCGGCGAGGCGCTCGACGGTTTCGCGCCGGGCGGCGGACACGGCCACGCCGGTCTCCGCGACCTCGCGCTCCACCGCGTCGAGCCAGGATGGGTCCGGCCGCTCGTCCTCCAGCAGCCGGTTTCGCGAGCGCAGCGCGCGTTCCAGCGCGTTGACCCGGCCGCCGTGCTCGGCGTCGACGGCCAGGACCAGCCTGTCGAGGAAGCGCCGGCGGTCTCCGGCCGCGCCGAGGAACAGGCCGTCGAGGGCCGGCGTGAGCCAGACGACGCGCACATGCTCGGCGAAGGCGCCGGGCGAGGACACAGGCGCGCGGTCGATGCGGCAGCGGCGGACGAAGCCGCCCTCGGTCTCGCCCCGCTCCGACCCGGTGCCAAGCTGGACGTCCGTTTCGCCTGATCGAAGCGTGACCGAGATTGCGAACGTGCCCGCGCCACCCTGCCGGGCCATGGCCGACAGCTCCGCCCGGCGCAGGCCGCGCCCGGCGGTGAACAGCGACAGCGCCTCCAGGATGTTCGTCTTGCCCGCGCCGTTCTCGCCGGTCAGCGCCACCAGCCGGCCTTCGACGGCGAGGTCCAACGCGGCATAGGACCGGAAGTCCGACAGGATCAGCCGCCTGACGGCCGGGGCAAGGACGGCCCGGCTGGTCGGGAGCGGTGGCGAATCCGGGTTGGCGGCACTCATCCGCATCACATGCGGCGGGACGGCGCGCGAGGCAAGCGCGGCGTCAGGACGCAAAGTGTTTCACGTGAATCACTTTGGAGCCGCGCTCCGGTCTGTCCGGCTGGCGCGGGCTCAGACCGGAAGGCCGTTGTCCTCGGCAGCGTCTTCAGGTTCACGGCCGGACGCGCGCCGACATGCTGGATGACCTCGGCGGCGGCGAGCGCGCCGTGGCGGGCGCAGGTGGCGGCATCGAAATTGCGGGACAGGCCGAACAGGAAGCCCGCGGCGAAAAGATCGCCCGCGCCCGTGGTGTCGACCAGTTCCTCGATCGGGAAGGCCGGGACGGCGACCGTCTCGTCATGGCTGACGACGAGGCAGCCTTCCTCCGAGCGCGTGACGACGCCGAGGATCCGGCGCTCGCCATTGTTCTCCTGGCGCAAGGCGGCCAGGGCGGTGGGGAAGTCGGCGGTCTGGTAGAGGCTCTTCAGCTCGGATTCGTTGGCGAAGAGGATGTCGAGCGTGCCCGAGCGCATGAGTTCGAGGAATTCGTCGCGGAAGCGATCGACGCAGAAGCTGTCCGATAAAGTGAGCGCGACCTTGTTGCCGGCCGCATGGGCGATGGCGGCGGCGCTGCGGAACGCCTCCTTGGCCTGGTCGCGATCCCACAGATAGCCTTCGAGATAGACATAGGACGACGCCTCGACCGTGGCGCGGTCGACATCGGCGGGGCCGAGATTCTGGCACGCGCCGAGATAGGTGTTCATCGTGCGCTCGCCATCCGGCGTGACGAGGATGAAGCTGCGGGCGGTCGCGGGGCCGTCCTGCGCCGGGGCGGTGGGGAAATGGATGCCCATGGCGCGGATGTCATGGGTGAAATGGCGGCCGACCTCGTCCGCCTTCACCTTGCCGATATAGGCGGCGCGGCCGCCCAGCGACGCGACGCCGACGATGGAGTTGGCGACGGAGCCGCCCGAGATGATCGTCGCCGGGCCCATCGCGCCGTAAAGGCGCTCCGCCTCGGGCTCGTCGATCAGGCGCATCGAGCCCTTGTGCAGGTTGTTCGCGATGAGGAAATCGTCCTCGGTACGGGCGAGCACGTCCACGATGGCGTTGCCGAGGCCGAGCACGTCGTAGCGGGGAGACGTCATGTCGAGATCCTGAACTGGTTGAGAGTTGTCGCGGGTGGCCTTCGCATCCGGAGCGGCGCGGGTCAAGGCTTTGGCTGGGCCAAGGCTTACGGCTTGGACGCGAGCGCCCGGTCGAGCCGCGCGAGGAGGTCCGCGATCTCGGCCTCGGTGAAGCCCGGCGATGCCGCGGGCGACGCGGTTGGCGAGCAGCGTGGCCTGCGGCGACAGGCCCGCGGTATCGATGACGATGCGGGGATGCGAGACCTCGGCGAGGCGCTGAAGCTCCTCGGCCTCGTCCCATATGACGTTGAAATACTGGATGACCCTCTGCACGAACCCCCAATTGGGTTGGCCGCGCCGTCCATGCTCCAGGGCGGAAAGGTAGGTCGGGGTGACCCCGAGCTCCTCCGCCATGTCCTTCAGGAGGATGCCGCGTTGGGCGCGCAGCTCGCGAAGGCGCTCGCCGAAGGGCGTCACGGCGCGTTCCCCACGCGCCCGCGCGCGGCGCAGCCGGACATAGAGCGCCCCGCCGCCGCCGTGATGGGCGACCGCCTCCTCGAACCCGACGACGATGGCGCGCAGATCGGCCTGGCGCAGCCAGTGCGGCACCGTCCGGCGCAGCACGCCCCGCTCCTCGAACAGCGAGCCGCCGTCCACCGCCGCCGCCGCCCTTGCCCGTGACGACGAGCACCACCTTATGCCCGGCGTGCTGGGCGTGGCGCAGGAATCCGCGCAGGGCGTCGTGGGCCTCGGCCTGGCGCAGGCCGTGGAGATCGATGACCGCGTCGATGGGATGGCTGCCGCGCGACAGCCGCTGCCGCAGCCGCTTTTCGAGCGGGACAAGCGAGGGGATCGACGGCTCGGGGGCCGGGCGGAGTGGCCGGAGCGGGTGCGGGCTTCGCCTTCTTCGGCATCTTGCCGGGCGGCGGCGGAGGACCGGGCTTTGCGGCCGTGACCGGCGCGGCTTCCGCTGGCGCCAGTTCGGTCTGCGCCGCCACGACGCCGAGTCCGGGGCTGTCTCGGCTTGGCGTCGATGGGCGCGACGTGGCGGGTGACGTGCGTCCACAGCGCGTGCTCGTCGCTGGTCAGGTTTCGGCGGCGGCGGGTGGTCACTTCGCCTGCCCCGCCGGGAGGAGCACGGTCATGCGCGACGCGTTGCGGACGAGGCCGGCGCGGGTTCCCGCGTCCGCGCCCGAACCGAGGAAGAGGTCGGCGCGGGCCGGACCCAGGATCGCGGAGCCGGTGTCCTGCGCCGTCATCAGGCGTTCGAACCGCTCAGGCTCGCCGCCGGGGACCGGCAGCGTCGACCTCCAGCCAGAACGGCAGGCCGTAGGGCCACAGATTGCGGTCCACCGCGATGGAGCGCAGCGGCACGAGCGGGACGGAAGCCGCGCCGATGGGTCCGTCGGCCGGGTCCATGCCCTCGCCCTTGGCGAAGAAGATGTAGGAGCGGTTCATCCGCATGATGCGGCTCGCGTCGGCGGGGTTGGCGCGCAGCCACGCCTTCAGCTTTTCGAGGGTCATTTCCTCAAGGGTCATGTGGCCCTCGGCGACGATCTGCCTGCCGATGGACGTGTAGGCATGGCCGTTGCGCCCGGCATAGACGAGGCGCTCGACGCTACCGTCAGGCAGGCGGATGCGGGCCGAGCCCTGCACCTGCGCCATGAAAAGCTCGACCGCGTCACGCACGAAATAGAGCTCGAGGCCCCTGCCCGCCAGCGCTCCGTCCTCGATGGCGGCGCGGTCGGCATAGGGTTCGAGGCCGGCATCGGTCCGCCGCGCGGCGGCCAGAGCGGGGTCCAGTCCGGCGGGCGTCTGCCCCGGAGCGAAGGTGACGAGATCGTCGGGGCGCGCGAGAACCGGCGTCGGGAACTCCGCGCTCCTGACGCGCGAGCCCTCCATCTCGGGCTCGTAATAGCCGGTCAGGAATCCGTCCCCCTCCGGCCGGCACGATGCGCCACGGCGCGGAACTCGGTCTCGAAGAACAGCCTGGCGTCGAACCCCGGCGATAGGTCGAGGGCCCGGCGGCAGATGGCGACGAGATCGGGCGAGGCGGGCAGGCCGGGCCGCAAGGCAGCGGACCCGTCGACGAGAACGCCGCAGGTCCGCCGGAACGCCGCGAAGGCGGCCGCGTGGTCGTCCCGCTCCCAACCGGCCAGATCGGCGAAGGCGACGGGAACCAGGGAGGATCCACCCGGGCCGGACATTGCACCCTGGGGCTGGCCGGCGAGGGTCACGGCGGGGAATCCCAGCAGGAGAAAAGCGAGCGCGGCGGCAAGGCTGCGCCCGCCCGGCATCAGTGACCGGATTCGGTCGCGATGAGCTTCCAGTTCGGATCGCGCGAGCCGGCATCGTGCGCGAAGGTCCAGATGTCGGTCACGTCGACGATCTTGTCCGGCGCGCCATCGACCACCGCGCCCGCCTTGTCGTAGGTCGCGGTGATCAGCTTCGACACGAACTTGACGGTGACCTGGATCGACTTGCCCTTGAGCTGCGCGTCGACGATGTCGGACCGGTCGATGGACACGAACGTCGTCTCGACCCGCTCGCCGCGCTTTTCGCGGTCGGCGATGGCCGCGACGAACCCGTCATGGACGTCCTTGGAGAGCAGGTCCTTCAGCGTGCGGCGGTCGCCCTGGGCGAAAGCCATCACGATCATCTCGTAAGCGGCCTTGGCGCCGTCGCGAAATCCGCGCGCGTCGAATGTCCGGTCCGCCGCCATGATGGCGTCGAGGCCGGCGGCCAACGGAGTGCCCGGCTCGGCGATCCCCTGCCAGCGATCGGGATCGTCAGCGCGCGAGGGCGCGTCGGGCAGGCGGTCGCCCAGCGAAACGACGTTGAAGTCATTGGCCGCGGCCGGCGCCACCGGCTCGGCGCGCCGGAGCATGTCCGACCGGCGGCCGCTCGTTTCCGGTCCTTGTTCCCAGTACGGATCGAAGCTTCCAGATCACGAACACGGCGATGCCGAGCATGATGATCGTGGTGAGATCGAAAGAGTTCTGCATGTGTACTGTTCCACGGTCCGGCTCTAGCCCAACGCCGTCGCCCGATTGCTGATATATGGTTTTCCTTGCGATACATCCACCCATCAGAACAATATCGCACCCATCAGAAGAAGATCGCACCCATCACAAACGAGATCGCGTCCGGGACGTTCACATAGCCGCGTCTGCCTTGTCCGCCGGGAGTTTCCATGTTAGCCCGCAGGCCGAAATCCCCGGCTCCATTGGCTGCGGATCGGCAGATGCACACATTGCGGCCGGCGGTCCGGTCAAAAGGAGACTTTTCATGGCCACCAACGGTAATGGCTTGCAGGCCGAAGAAGCGGCTGCTCCGTCGCTGAACGCCCTGGCGCAGTTCATCAAGGACCTGTCGTTTGAGAACCCGAACGCGCCGCGCTCGCTGCAGCCGCAGGCCAATCCGCCGCAGATCAGCATCTCGGTCAACGTCAACGCCAAGCCGATGTCGGATACCGACTACGAGGTCGAACTGACGCTCGAGGGCAAGGCCGGCGAAGCGCCGAACCTGCTGTTCAGCTTCGAGCTGGTCTATGGCGGCATCTTCCGCATCCAGAACATTCCGCAGGAGAACGTCCATCCTGTCGTCATGATCGAGTGCCCGCGCCTGCTCTTCCCGTTCGCCCGCCAGATCGTGGCCGACGCGGTGCGCAATGGCGGTTTCCCGCCTTTGTTCATCGACCCGATCGATTTCGCGCAGCTTTACCGCCAGCGCGCCGTCGAAGCGCAGAGCGCGGGCGAGCCTGTCGCCAGCGCCTGAACGGCTTCAGCCTGAATGCGAAAAGCCGGCTGCGAGGCCGGCTTTTTCATGTCGTCTCAGAGCATGCGTGGGCAGCCGGCCGCTAGGCGGTTGCGCCCTTGGCGTCCGCTTCGACCTGGACCTCCTCCAGATATTCGCGCCAGACGGCCGTACTCCCCAGGGTCGCGACGAAAATGCCATGGGCGACGATCTCCGCCTCCGTGAGCCGGGGGGGAAGCACGTCGGGACGGGCCAGGCTTTTTTGCGCGCCGCCTGCCCCGCGGGACGCGGCAAGGCCGGAGCCGACCGTCGACGAGCCCGAGGTCCGCCTGCCGGCCGCCCAGCAACTCCATATAGACTTCGGCCAGGATCTCGGCGTCGAGCAGCGCGCCGTGCTTGGTGCGGCGCGAATTGTCGATCCCGTATCGCTGGCACAGTGCATCGAGGCTGTTGCTGGCGAAGGGGTGCTTGCGCCGCGAGATCAGCAGGGTGTCGACCACCCTGTTCTCGTCGATGGGCGGGTGGCCGAGGCGGCGGATCTCGGCGTTGACGAAGCCGATATCGAACGACGCGTTGTGCGCGACGAGCTTCGCGTCGCCGATGAAGGCGAGGAAGTCGTCCGCGACGGCCGAAAAGACCGGCTTGTCCGACAGGAACTCGCTCGAGAGCCCATGGACCGCGAACGCGCCTTCCGGCATGTCGCGCTCGGGATTGATGTAGACGTGGAAGCTCTGCCCGGTCGGGATGTGGTTGAACATCTCGACGCAGCCGATCTCGACGATCCGGTCCCCGCCATTGGGGCTGAGGCCGGTCGTCTCGGTATCGAACACGATCTCGCGGATCGCCATGAGGCTGCCTCTGTTATCTCAACGTCCCATTCCAGGCTTACTCGCCTGTCGTCCCGCGCAGTGCGGCCCTGCCATGGCGGCCGGCGAAGGCGCGGATGACGCCCTGGACCTGCCGGCACGCAAAATCGAACCCGTGCCCGCTGTCGATGATCAGGTGGGCGCGGCGGCGTTTTCCGAATCAGGCATCTGCCGGGCGAGAATCGCCTGAAACCGCTCCGGGGTCATCCCGTCACGCGCGAGCACGCGGGCCTTTTGCACAGCCTCCGGCGCGGAAACCACGATCACGGCGTCGCATCGCGCCAGCGCCGCCGGTCTCGAACAGCAGGGGAATGTCGAGAACGACGAGCGGCGTGCTGGTGGCGAGCGCCTGGCGCAGGAAAGCCCGCGCCGCCTCCTTCACCAGCGGATGCACGATGGCTTCGAGCCGCTTGATCGCGGCGTCGTCGCCCAGCACGCGGCGCGACAATTCGGCGCGGTCTATGATGCCGTTCCTTGCGACACCCGGAAACGCCGCTTCGACGGGCGCGACGGCCGCCCCTGCGTAAAGCGCGTGGACGGTTGCGTCGGAATCATGCACCGGCACGCCTTGGGCCCGGAACATGGCGGCGGTCGCGGACTTGCCCATTCCGATCGAGCCCGTGAGGCCGAGGACGAACGTCATGCCGCGATCCGCCCGGTGCGGCGCAGATGGCCCGAGCAAAGGCAGGAGCGGAAGGCCGAGAATGGTGAAGTGATCGCCCTCGATGCGCTCGAAGAGGTGGATGCCCGACGCTTTCGAGCTGGTACGCCCCCACGCTCGACAGGACGGCGGACCCGGCGGCGTCGAGATATTCTCTCGATCATGGACGGCGAGAGCGGCGCGCATGGTCATGCGGGCGGTCTGCACGGCCTCGAACTCGACCGCGCCGTCGCAAGCGACGCATGCCGCCGAGTGGAGCTCGTGCGTCTGGCCGGACAGCTCGCGCGATCTGCCTGGCGGCGCCGGCCCGGCCGTCGGGCTTGTGGAAGGCCCGGCCAGCCAGCGACAACGTCTGGTCGGCTCCAACGACGACGCGGCCGGGGTGCAGCGCGGACACGGCCTTCGCCTTGGCCCGCGCCAGCGCGCCGGGATTTCCAGCGTGTCGAGGCCCTTCGCCCTGGCCTCGTCTTCCAGCGCACGCTCGTCGATATCGGCGGGGACGGCTTCGACCGGAATGCCGGCCGCCTGCAGCACCGCCACACGGCTGGTGCTCTTCGATGCGAGGACGAGCGGCCTGTCGCAGAGCCAGAGCGGCGTCATTCCGCGATGAACCGCATCTTGTGCCGCTTGTAGAGATCGATGATCGCAGCGGCGGTTTCCTCGATCGAGCGGCGGGTGACGTCGATCAGCGGCCAGTTGTGGCGGGCGCAGAGCTTGCGCGAATAGGCCACTTCCTCGGCAACCGCGGTCTTGTCGACATAGGGGCTGTCCTCGGGCGCGTTGAGCGTGAGGAGGCGGTTCTGCCGGATCTGCACGATCCGCTCGGGGCTCGCGACGAGGCCGACGACGAGCGGCTTCTTGACCGCGCCGAGGTGCGACGGCGGCGGGATGCCGGGGACGAGCGGGATGTTCGCGGTCTTGATGCCGCGATTGGCGAGATAGATGGAGGTCGGCGTCTTCGAGGTTCGGCTGATGCCGACCAGGATCACGTCGGCGGTTTCGAGATCGGGCGGCAACGCGCCGTCATCGTGCATCAAGGTGTAGTTGAGCGCGTCGATGCGCTTGAAATAGTCGGCATCGAGAACGTGCTGCGCGCCGGGCCGCTGCGTCGAGGACGTTCCCAGATAGGACTGGAACAGGGTCAGGACGGGATCGAGCACCGACAGGCAGGGACAGCCATATTCCCGGCATGCTTCCTCGAGCCGGCGCGCGAGCTCGGGTTCGACGAGCGTATAAAGCACCATACCCGGCGCAGCCTCGAGCTCCGACAACACCCGGTCGAGTTGCGCTTCGGTTCGCACCAGCGGGTACATGTGCTCGATGGCCGAGATACCCTGGTACTGCGCCGCCGCGGCCCGGCTGACCGCGATCAGCGTTTCCCCGGTCGCGTCCGAGACGAGGTGGAGGTGAAAATAACTGCGTCCCAAGCCTTGCTCCCCGGAGCCTGAACTCCCTGCGCCGTTACGGTCGGGCGCCCCCTGTGAATAGCTGTGGATGGCGGGGAGAACACCCCCGCCGATCCCAAGCCCGGCCACACTGTCACCCTGCCGCTCTTTTCGATCAACAGGCGTCGCACGCGGGAGAGATCCCGGGCGATATTGCCCACAGTCTCGGGAAGGCCGGAACGGCACAGTGAACCAGGCCACCGGTGTCGGTCTGTAAAGGATTTATAAACCTTAAGGATTTCTTAAGAAATTCGACGGGTGCTTGCGCCGCCGATCCGCGCGAAGCCGGAATCCGGCAGGCGCGACCTGTGGGTGACCTGTGGACGATTTGGAAACCCGCGACTTCCCGGTCTAGAAACAAACACTGAAACAAGAATCTCTCTTAAATAGGTTTTTAGAAGTGCCCTTGAGCCCGAGCGCCAGCCCCTCCATGCGACCGACAAAACCTCTCCTGCGCGTCCTGGCAGGCGAAAAGCTCGACCGTCCCCCGATCTGGATCATGCGGCAGGCGGGCCGGTATCTGCCCGAATATCGCGAATTGAGGGCGAAATCGAAGTCCTTCATGGATTTCTGCTACACGCCCAGCATGGCGGCGGAAGCGACCCTTCAGCCGATCAGGCGGTTCGGGCTCGATGCAGCCATCCTGTTCTGCGACATCCTTGTCGTTCCCGATGCGCTGGGGCAACCGGTGAGCTTCACCGAGGGCGAAGGGCCAAGGCTTCCTCCGATCGGAAGTCTCGCCGAACTCGGCAAGCTGCGCGAGGAGATCGACCTCGAACGCCTGGCGCCCGTCTTCGAGGCGATCGGCCGGGTGAAGGAGGGTCTGCCCTCGGAGACAACGCTGCTCGGCTTCTGCGGGGCTCCCTGGACCGTGGCGAGCTACATGATCGCCGGCAAGGGCACGCCGGAACTCGCACCCTCGCGCATCGTGTCCTACCGCGATCCTGATTTCATGCAGGCGCTGATCGACCGGCTCGTCACGGCGTCGATCGCCTATCTCGTCAGGCAGTTCGAAGCCGGCGTCGACGCCGTGCAGATCTTCGAGAGCTTTGCCGGCGCGCTGACGCCGGCCAATTTCGAAAGATGGTCGCTGACGCCGATCCGGCGGATCATCCAGGGCGTCCGCGAGAAGGTGCCCGGCGCGAAGATCATCGTGTTCGCCCGCAATTCGGGGCTCGGCAATGCGAGGGTGCCGGAGACCGGCGCCAGCGCCGTCGGGCTGGACTGGGGCGTCGACGGCGCCTGGGCGGCGCGCGAGGTCCAGACGCAGCGCCCGGTGCAGGGCAACCTCGATCCGCTGCTCGTGGTGGCCGGCGGCGATGTCATGGACCGTGGTGTCGATGCCGTGCTGGCCCAGTTCGCCGGCGGGCCGCATATCTTCAATTTCGGGCATGGCATCGTTCCGGAAACGCCGCCCGAGAATGTCGCACGGCTCGTCAAGCGCATCCGCGGAGCCTGATCGCCAGATGGCGTATGATTGGATCAAGGCGCTGCACGTGATCGCAGTGATCGCGTGGATGGCGGGACTTCTCTATCTGCCGCGGCTGTTCGTCTATCATGTCGACGCCGTTGCGGGATCGGACAAGTCCGAGACCTTCAAGATCATGGAGCGGCGGCTTCTCAAGGCGATCATGACGCCGGCGATGATCGTGACCTGGCTCGCCGGCCTCTGGGTGATGTGGCAGGGCGGCTGGCACAAGTCGGGCTGGTTCGCCGCCAAATTCGTCCTGGTGATCGGCATGTCCGGGCTGCACGGGATGCTGGCGCGCTACGTGAAGGACTTCGCGGCCGACCGGAACGAACGCCCGGCGCGGTTCTACCGGGTGATCAACGAGGTTCCGACACTGCTGATGATCGTCATCGTCATCCTCGTCATCGTGAAGCCTTTCTGAGGCTTGACGGGGGGCTTGTTTCGCGGCGCGAAACGGTTTAGTAGAATGCGTACTCCTCAATAGCTGTTTCTGGTTCCTCCGACTCTGCGGCGCCCGCCCAGAACGAACCGACGAGACAAGCTGTGGAACCTGCACAATCGGTTTCACGTTCCGTCATTCCCACGCTTATGCGCGTCCGCCCGTTCCGGCCGGACGTATTTCAGGACCCTCCCATGCGGGAAATCAAGCTGCAGGATCTCAAGGCGAAGTCGCCTACCGAGATGCTGACCTTCGCCGAAGAACTTCAGGTCGAAAACGCAAGCACCATGCGCAAGCAGGAGCTGATGTTCGGCATCCTGAAGCAGTTGGCCTCCAACGAAGTCGAGATCATCGGCGAAGGCGTTGTCGAGGTCTTGCCCGATGGTTTTGGCTTTCTACGCTCGCCCGATTCGAACTACCTTGCGGGACCTGATGACATCTATGTCTCGCCCTCGCAGATCAGGCGCTTCGGCCTGCGCACCGGCGATACGGTCGAAGGCCAGATCCGCAGTCCCAAGGAAGGCGAGCGCTATTTCGCGCTTCTCAAGGTCAACACGATCAACTTCGAGGACCCTGACAAGGCGCGGCACAAGGTCAACTTCGACAATCTGACCCCGCTCTATCCGAATTCGCGGCTGAAGCTCGAGATCGAGGATCCGACGCGCAAGGACTTCTCGGCCCGCGTCATCGATATCGTATCGCCGATCGGCAAGGGCCAGCGCGCGCTGATCGTCGCGCCGCCGCGCACCGGCAAGACGGTGCTGCTGCAGAACGTGGCGCAGTCGATCACGACGAACCATCCGGAGTGCTACCTCATCGTGCTGCTCATCGACGAGCGGCCCGAGGAAGTCACCGACATGCAGCGCTCCGTGCGTGGCGAGGTCGTATCCTCGACCTTCGACGAGCCGGCTTCGCGCCACGTGCAGGTCGCGGAGATGGTCATCGAAAAGGCCAAGCGCCTGGTCGAGCATGGCCGCGACGTGGTGATCCTGCTGGATTCGATCACCCGCCTCGGCCGCGCCTACAACACGGTCGTGCCGTCCTCGGGCAAGGTGCTGACGGGCGGTGTCGATGCCAACGCGCTGCAGCGGCCGAAGCGCTTCTTCGGCGCGGCCCGCAACATCGAGGAAGGCGGCTCGCTGACGATCATCGCGACCGCGCTGATCGATACCGGCAGCCGCATGGACGAGGTGATCTTCGAAGAGTTCAAGGGAACCGGCAACTCGGAAATCATCCTCGATCGCAAGGTCTCCGACAAGCGCGTCTTCCCGTCGCTGGACATCACCCGCTCCGGCACCCGGAAGGAAGAGCTGCTGGTCCCGCCGGACGTGCTGAAGAAGATGTACGTGTTGCGCCGCATCCTGAACCCGATGGGCACGGTCGACGCGATCGAGTTCCTGCTCGACAAGCTCCGGCAGACCAAGACCAATTCGGATTTCTTCGAGTCGATGAACACCTGACCGGGTCAGTCGCGGGGCGCTGTTTTGCGCGATCGTTTGACGTAAGATGCGCCCGGGCCTAGCCCGGGCGTTTTCGTTGGGGGTATCGCAGCCCGCTGTGAAGGTCGATTCGAGATCGAAACAATGGGTTCCGGATCGTAAGCGCATCGTCTTTAATCAATGAATTGCATCGCTTGGATCGCATCACAGGTTCACCGGTCGTGGAAACCGACACCATCTTCGCCTTGTCGACCGGCGCCGTTCCCAGTGCGATCGCTGTCATCCGGTTCAGCGGGCCGCAGACTCGATTCGTATTCGAAACGATGACCGGTTCGCTTCCCCGTGCCCGCATTGCATCGCGGGTGCGATTGCTCGATCCGGTGTCGCGCGAGCATCTGGATGATATCCTGGCCTTGTTCTTCCCATCTCCCGCGAGTTTCACCGGGGAGGACATGGGCGAATTTCATGTCCATGGCAGCCGGTCCGTGGTTAAGGACGTGCTCGCCGCACTGGGGTCGCTGCCCTCCTGCCGTCTGGCTCATCAGGGCGAATTCACACGCCGGGCCTTTCTGAACGGAAAACTCGACCTGACCGGCGTGGAGGCAATCGCCGACCTGATCGCGGCGGAAACCTCCGGTCAGCGCCGGCAGGCCCTTCAGCAATTGGAAGGTGGGCTGGCCGACGCCGCGCTCGCCTGGCGGGCGGGGCTGATCGAGGCCATGTCCCTGATCGAGGCCGATCTGGACTTCTCCGACGAGGGCGACGTCGGACGGGTCAGTCACGATCATCGTCTGGTTGCGCTGATCACGGGTGTTCTCGACTCGATCCAGGCGCAGATCGTCCAGGGCCGGCGAGGCGAACGCATGCGGGACGGCGTGACCGTCGTCATCCTCGGCGCGCCAAACGCTGGAAAATCCACACTGATGAATGCGCTGTCCCGGCGTGAGGTCGCCATCGTCTCAGCCACGGCAGGTACGACGCGTGACCTGATTGAGGTCAGGCTGGATCTCGATGGAGTTCCCGTCACGCTGGTGGATACGGCGGGCATCCGCGAGGCGCGCGACGAAATCGAGAGCGAGGGCATTCGCCGTGCGCTCGAACGCGCCGGGAAGGCGGATATCGTGCTCTGGGTGTCCGAGATGAATACGTTTGATCGTCCGCCTGATGTGGACGGCGAGGTCATTTGCGTTCTTTCGAAAATCGATTCGGCTCCGTCACAGGTGCTGCCGGAGGGCACCTTCGGGATTTCTGCAGTCACAGGTCTCGGGTTGGATCAGCTGCTGAGCGCTATCTCGATGGCGGCACGGGATCGCACTTCAGGCGAAGCGATCCTTGTCACCCGAGAGCGCCATCGCCTTGCGCTGGCGGCCGCAACGGAACGGCTGCAATCGGCACTCGACGGGATCGAGGACGACCGGTATGCAGAGCTTGTGTCTGAGGATCTCAGATTGGCGGCGCGTCACCTGGAATCTATCTTGGGGCGTGTCGACGCAGAGGATGTCCTGGACAGCTTGTTCCGTGAATTCTGCATTGGAAAGTAATGCGTTTCACGTGAAACCTGGCACGGCTCGTCAGAGAGAAACCGCACGGAGTTAGCTGTATTGAACAATTTCGACGTCATCGTGGTGGGAGGTGGACATGCGGGAACGGAGGCCGCGTGCGCTTCCGCTCGCATGGGAGCCAGCACTGCGCTGATCACGTTCGACGTGTCGAAGATTGGCGAGATGTCGTGCAATCCCGCGATTGGCGGTCTGGGCAAGGGACATCTCGTTCGCGAGATCGATGCTCTGGACGGCGTGATGGCGCTGGCCGCCGACCAGGGCGGTATCCAGTTCCGCGTACTCAATCGTCGGAAAGGCCCGGCAGTGCGCGGACCTCGAGCACAGGCGGACCGAAAGCTGTTCCGCCAGGCTGTCCAAGAGATCGTCGAAGCCACGCCGAACCTCGTTCGAATTCGGCTCCGAAGTGTTTGACCTCTTGTTCGAGGATGGCCGAATTGCCGGCGTCATTCTAAAAGATGGAACACGCATTCAAAGTCGGGCTGTCGTGCTCACAACAGGTACGTTCCTGAATGGGGTCACCCACGTAGGAGAGGTCAAGCGGAGTGAGGGGCGGGCTGGAGAGGCGCCCTCGATCGGATTGGCGGCGACCCTCGCGCGACTTGCCTTCCCGATTGGGCGGCTCAAGACCGGGACACCCCCGCGGCTTGATGGACGGACGATCGACTGGGCAAGCCTGGAGATGCAGTCGGGAGACGACCCGCCGGAGCCGTTCTCGGCGCTGACGCCGGCTATCACGCGGGCGCAGGTCCAATGCGGGATCACACGGACCACTGAAGCCGGCCACGCCCTCATCCGCGCCAATCTGCATCGCGCCCCAATTTATACCGGCGATATTAATGGCCGAGGGCCGCGCTATTGCCCGTCGATTGAGGACAAGGTCGTCCGCTTCGGCGACCGCGAAGGCCATCAAATCTTCCTTGAGCCCGAGGGCCTGGACGACGATACGATTTACCCCAACGGCATCTCAACCTCTCTGCCCGCCGAGGTGCAGGCGGCTTTTATCGCCACGATCCCCGGGCTGGAGCGGGCCAGGATCGTGCGTCCCGGTTATGCGGTGGAGTATGACTTCGTCGATCCGCGTGCGCTTTGGCCTTCGTTCGAAACCAAGGCAATCCCTGGCCTGTTTCTGGCGGGGCAGATCAACGGAACGACCGGGTATGAAGAGGCGGCGGGCCAAGGCATTCTGGCAGGCATCAATGCTGCGCGGGTTGCCGGGGGAGGTCCAGCGGTTGTTCTGGATAGGAGCCAGGCTTACATCGGCGTGCTCGCCGACGATCTGGTTACACGCGGTGTCACCGAGCCGTATCGCGTGTTTACATCTCGTTCCGAGTACCGGCTTTCGCTGCGCGCTGATAATGCCGACGAGCGATTGACCGAGTGGGGAATCGACCTTGGCGTAGTGGGGTCGACCCGAGCTGCAGCATTCCGAAAGCGGCGGGACGAGCTGGCAAGCGCCAGGGCAAAGCTGGAAGGGTTGAGCCTGACTCCGACCGAGGCTGCGCGCCACGATCTAAAGGTCAATCTCGACGGCATCAGGCGCAGCGCGTTCGATCTGCTATCTCGTCCAGCGATCAGCTTCGCGGATCTGACTTCTGTCTGGCCCGAACTGAAATCAATTCCGAGTGGAATAGCGGATCGAATCGAAACCGATGCGAAATACGCTGTCTATCTCGATCGGCAGGGTGCTGACATTGCGGCCTACAAGAGAGATGAGGCGCTTGTGCTGCCGGACCACCTCGACTTCAACGGAATTTCAGGGTCTTTCCATGGAGTTGCGGCAAAAGCTTCATGCAGTGCGTCCGCGGACGCTTGGGCAGGCCGGCAGGCTGGAAGGGATGACGCCGGCGGCCTTGACCGTCATCGCCGCGCATTCCCGGCGTCCGGGACCGGGGGCATGAAGCGCCCCGCTTCACGGCCTCGGGCTGTTTCTAACGAACCCGCACCCGCAGCGTCCAGCCGCGCCCAGGCGCTCGCTTTGGTTCCTGTTTCACGTGAAACAGCAGATCTTTTCGAGGCTTATCTCGTTCGGCTCTCCAAATGGCAGAAGGTCGTCAACCTTGTGAGCCCGAACACGCTTCCCGAAGCGTGGACCAGGCATATTGCAGACTCCGCTCAGCTCGACGCACTCGCCCCTGATGCGAGGAGTTGGATCGATCTCGGCTCAGGTGCCGGCTTCCCCGGACTCGTTATCGCCATCATGCGCCGCGACACTCCCGGCTTCACGATGCACCTCGTCGAAAGCAACAGCCGGAAATGTGCATTTTTGCGGGACGTAGCGCGGGGGCTGAACCTTCCAGTCATCGTACACGACGGCCGGATTGAAGATGTCATCGCCGGCTTCGACCAGAAATTCGATGTGGTCAGCGCCCGGGCACTCGCATCATTGCCGGACCTGATCACGCTGAGCAGTAAGCTGTTGACAAGTGGAGCGCTCGGACTCTTCCCAAAGGGTCAAGATGTAGCGGATGAATTGACCCAAGCCTCTAAATATTGGAATATCAAAGCGTCAACTGTGGTGAGCAAAACCGATCCGAAGGCCCGGATCGTTCTGGTCGAGGCTATCGAGCCAAAGCCGATACACCCACCCAGTGCGTAACCAGACCGAGGCGGCGGATATGGCGATCGACTCAATCAGGCTCAGCCAGAATGGCAGCCTGCCCCGCGTTTTGGCCCTCGCCAATCAGAAGGGCGGGGTCGGCAAGACGACGACGGCCATCAATCTGGGGACGGCGCTCGCTGCTATCGGCGAGCGCGTGCTGATTGTCGACCTCGATCCGCAAGGCAATGCGTCGACCGGTCTCGGGATTGATCGCAAGAGCCGCCGCATTTCGACCTATGATGTCATGGTCGGTGCGCACAGCCTGGCTGAGGCCGTGCTGGAGACAGCCGTTCCTCGCCTCAGCGTCGCGGCGTCCACGCTGGACCTTCTCGGTGTCGAACTCGAAATCGCGTCAGAGCGCGACCGCGCCTATCGGCTCCGCAATGCAGTGATGAAGCTGCACGAGGATTACCAGCTCGCGGGCGAAGAGGGCTTCACCTATGTCCTCGTCGATTGCCCGCCTTCTCTCAACCTGCTGACGATCAACGCGATGACGGCGGCCGATGCCGTGCTGGTCCCGCTCCAGTGCGAGTTCTTCGCACTCGAAGGTCTCAGCCAGCTTCTGAAGACGGTCGAGCAGGTCCGTGCGGCGCTCAATCCGCGGCTTGGGATCCACGGCGTGGTGCTGACGATGTTCGATCCGCGTAACAATTTGTCGAACCAGGTCGTGCAGGACGTCCGGTCGTTCATGGGCGACAAGGTGTACGATACGATCATCCCCCGGAATGTCCGAGTGTCCGAAGCGCCTTCCCATGGCAAGCCGGTGCTGCTCTATGACCTGAAATGCACGGGTGCGCAGGCCTATTTGCGGCTTGCATCCGAAGTGATCCAGCGTGAACGCGCCCTCCAGGCGGCCTGACGGTCCCGAGGCAGCGCGAATGTTCCAGGAGAAGACCATGGCCGATGAGCCGATCCGTCCACGCCTCGGCAGAGGCCTTGCCGCGCTGATCGGCGATGTCGGCGAAGAAGTCGGCGCCATGGACCGGGCAAGGGGTCAGCGCCGCGTTCCCGTCGAATTCCTGCGCCCCAATCCTCGCAATCCTCGCAAGGCGTTCGACGAGGCGGATCTCGACGATCTGACGGCCTCGATCCGCGAAAAGGGCATCATCCAGCCTATTCTGGTCCGCACCCTGCCGGGCATGGCGGATGTCTTCGAGATCATTGCCGGCGAACGCCGGTGGCGTGCGGCGCAGCGCGCGGGGCTTCACGAGGTTCCTGTCATCCTGATGGAGGCCGGCGACCGCGAGGCGCTCGAAATCGCCATCATCGAGAACGTCCAGCGCTCCGACCTCAATCCGCTCGAGGAGGCGATGGGCTATGAGAAGCTGATCGCCGAGTTCAACTACGCCCAGGCCGATCTCGGCCGCATCATCGGCAAGAGCCGCAGCCACGTCGCCAACACGCTTCGGCTGATGAAGCTGCCCGAAAGCGTGAAGGATCTCGTGCTGAAGGGCGAACTCAGCGCCGGTCATGCGCGCGCCCTGCTGGCCGTGTCGGACCCGGAGGTCGCGGCAAAGCGGATCATCGAGAAGGGCCTGAACGTCCGCGATGTCGAGCGGATGGCGCAGGACGAGCAGATGCAGCCCGCGCCGGAAACCAAATCGGCTCATGGCAAGCCCGCCAAGCCTGAAAAGGATCCGGATACGCGCGCGCTGGAAAAGGCGCTCGAAGACGTGCTCGGCATGGTGGTCAGCATCAGCCACGGCGCACGCGGTGGCGAATTGCGTATTAAATACAAGACGTTGGATCAGCTCGACACGATCTGCCGCCGCCTGCGGGATTGACGGGCGTCCAACGCCGCGCGCCACGTTTAGCAGACGTGAAGCTCTAGCTCCGCGCTACGCGCATGGCTATCGTTAGAAATGCGCGTGAGGCGATGGTCTCGCCCAGCCGGCCATTGCGTCTCGACAGCGCCATGCCTTCCCGCAGGCTGGCGATGGCGCCCTCCAACGCGCTGGCCGGCCAACGCGTCACCTGGCGCTGGAAGGCGGCCTTGCGCTTGTAGAACATGCGGGCCGCGGCAACGACATTGTCCATCGGTGTGCCGGCATCGAGCGCCACACGGGCCTTGTGCAGCGACATCGCGTGCCGGAGCGCCATGAGCAGCGTCATCGACGCATCCTCGCCCTCGCGGAACAGGCGGGTCAGGCCGCGATCGAGGGTGTCCATGTCGCCAAGGAACACGGCGTCGATGACAGTGTCGATGGCCAGCGCCGAGGCATCGGCCATGATGGCCTCAATGTCCTCAGGCGTCACCGTGCCCTTCCCCGCCGCGTAGGTTCCCAGTTTTTCAAGCTCGCGACGCGAGAGCAACCGGTCCGCGCCCAGAAGCGTGGTGAGGGTGTCGCGGGCTTCGCGCGTGGCGGTCAGGTTGAAATCGCGCAGGGTGGCGTCGATCAGGGCGGGAAGGTCGCGCGCCTCGTCGGCGTAGCACGGCAGCGCCATGCCTACTTTCGAAGCCTCCACGGCGGTGCGCAGGGGGTTTTTGCCCGCAAGGTCGCCCGCCTCGATCACGATGACGGCGTCGCGGGGTGGGTTCGCCAGCACAGGTTGGACGGCGGGAGCGAGGTTCTTGCTGCCGGTTCGGACCCAGAGCACCCGTTTTCCGCCGAACAGGCCGATCGTGTTCGCCTCGTCCATCAGGCGCAGCGGATCGCCGGCGACGACGTCGCCTTCGAGCCGTACGAGTTGGAATGCATCGTCGGGATCGTCGACCGCGCCACGGGCGAGTGCGCGGGATCGCTCGTTCACCAGCCCCGTGTTGGGGCCATAGACGAGGATGACGATGCAGGCGGGGTCCGGCCGGCGCAGCCAGGCTTCGACTTCATGGGCCTTTCGCGAGGCCATGGAGCGTCAGGCCTGCGTGGCGAAATGTGCGGCGATCCGGGTGCGGATCTGGTCGGACAGCGTCTTGGCGATGCGAATCTCGGCATCTTTCGCCGCGCTGACGGCCGCGAAGCGCTGTTCGCTGCGGTCATAGCTTGCGGACGCGACGGTGCGGCCGGTCAGGATCGTCTTGCTCGTGCCGATTTCCGTCAATGTGTAGGTTACATTCGCCGTGACCGTGGCACCGACAGCACGGCCCGTCACGCTGCTCACGATGGCCGAGCCAACCGATTCCCTGACTTCGAGCGAAAGCCTGTAGCGCGGCTTCTGGGTCGCTCCCGAGCCGTCCAGATCGAACCGGAGCTCCTCCACGAGGTGGTGCCCGATGCGGTCGGGCACCTCATCGACGACGATCCCCGCGAGCTTGGCCTGAACGGTCGTTCCGCCAGACGCAGCTTCGCCGTAGAGGGGGCGCAGGCAGCCCGCCAGCACGAGCGGCAGCACGAGGGTAATCCCCAGGGCGCGGACGGAACGAAGCAGCTCAGGCGACCACATTGACGATCCTCTGGGGAACAACGACGATCTTGCGGACAGGACGGCCTTCCATGGCGCGCTGCACGGCCTCGAGCGCGAGCGCGGCGGCCTCGATGGCGGCCTGGCTGGCGTCCCGGGCGATGGTGAGGTCGGCGCGCTTCTTGCCGTTCACCTGCACCGGCAAGGTGATCACGTCCTCGATGACGAGCTCCCGGTCGGCCACCGGCCACGGCGCGAGTCCGACGAGCGTGTCGTGGCCGAGCGCCGTCCAGCATTCCTCGGCCAGATGCGGCATCATCGGGGAGAGCACCTGCACGAGGATTTCGCCGGCCTCGCGGAAGGCCCAGGCGAGGTCCGCCGGGCGGTCTTCCGTGTCGATGTTGCCGATGGCGGCGCTCAGCGCGTTGGCGAGTTCGTAGATCGCAGCCACGCAGCGGTTGAAGCGCAGGCGCTCGACGTCCTCCTCGAAGCGGATGAGCGCGCGGTGGGCGGCCTTGCGGACCGCCAGCGCAGCTTCGCCGAAGGCATTCGGCATAGGCGTGCCCGGAAGGCGCGGCCAGGCCCGCGATCTCGCCGGTCAGCCGCCACAGCCGCTGGACGAAGCGGGACGCGCCCTGCACGCCCTCCTCGGTCCAGATCACGTCGCGCTCGGGCGGGCTAGTCCGACAGCATGAACCAGCGCGCGGTATCGGCGCCGTAGGTGCCGATGATGTCGTCGGGGTCCACGGTGTTGCGCTTGGACTTCGACATCTTCTCGATGGAGCCGATCTCGACCGGCTGTCCGTCGGAGAGAAGCACGGCACGGCGGCCCGTCGCGTCGCTTTCGATCCGGATCTCGGCGGGAGACACCCACGCGCCGTCAGGCGTCGCGATAGGTCTCGTGCACCACCATGCCCTGGGTGAACAGGCCCGCGAAAGGCTCGTCCAGGCCCGCATGGCCGGTACGCTTCATCGCCCGGGTGAAGAAGCGGGAATAGAGCAGGTGCAGGATCGCGTGCTCGATGCCGCCGATATACTGGTCGACGGGCAGCCAGCTATCGACCGCTGCACGGTCAGTCGGCTCGTCGGTCGTCCACGGATCGGTGAAGCGGGCGAAATACCAGGACGAATCCACGAAGGTGTCCATCGTGTCCGTCTCGCGCCGGGCTGGCTTGCCGCAGTGCGGGCAAGGCACGTGCTTCCAGGTGGGATGCCGGTCGAGCGGGTTGCCGGGCACGTCGAAGCTGACGTCGTCGGGCAGGACCACCGGCAGGTCCTGCTTGGGCACCGGGACGACGCCGCAATCCTCGCAGTGGATGACCGGGATCGGGCAGCCCCAATAGCGCTGGCGCGAGATGCCCCAGTCGCGCAGGCGGAAATTGACCTTGCGCTGGCCCACGGGCCTGTCGCCGCGAGATCTGGTTTTCCAGCCGATTCGCGCAACCTCGTCCTTGGCCTCGGGATCGTCATGCCGTCGAGGAAGCGGGAATTGATCAGCGTGCCTTCGCCGTCATAGGCGACGTCGGTGATGACGAACGAGGCGGGGTCGACGCCGGGCGGGCAGACGACCGGCGTATTGCCGAGCCCGTAGGCGTTGGCGAATTCGAGGTCGCGCTGGTCATGCGCCGGGCAGCCGAAGATCGCGCCGGTGCCGTACTCCATCAGCACGAAATTGGCGACGTAGACCGGCAGCTCCCAGCGCGGCGTCGAACGGGTGGACGGACGCGGATGCCCGTGTCGTAGCCCTTCTTCTCGGCCTTCTCGATGAGCTCCAGCGCCGTGCCGGTGCGCTTGCACTCGTCGATGAACGCGGCGAGCGCCGGGTCCTTGCCGCGCGGCCGCGCGGGCCAGCGGATGGTCGGGCGCGAGCGCCATGAACTTGGCGCCGAACAGCGTGTCGGGCCGCGTCGTGTAGATCTCGAGCTCCGTCTCGCCGGCGGGGGCGGTGGCGGGGTCGATGCGCGAAGCGGACGGGTCAGGCCCTCGGACCGGCCGATCCAGTTGCGCTGCATCAGGCGCACCTTCTCGGGCCAGCGGTCCAGCGTGTCGAGCGCGTCGTGCAGTTCCTGCGCGAAATCGGTGATCCGGAAGAACCACTGCGTCAGCTCGCGCTGCTCGACCAGCGCGCCGGAGCGCCAGCCGCGGCCGTCGATCACCTGCTCGTTGGCGAGCACGGTCTGGTCGACGGGGTCCCAGTTGACCTTCGCGGTCTTGCGATCCACGAGCCCGGCGCCCAGGAAATCCAGGAACATGCGCTGCTGGTGCGGTAGTAGCTGGGGTCGCAGGTCGCGATCTCGCGATGCCAGTCGAGCGACAGGCCCATCGACTTCAGCTGCGCCGCGCATCGATGGCGATGTTGGCGTAGGTCCACTTGCGCCGGATGCACCTTGTTGGCCATCGCGGCGTTCTCGGCCGGCATGCCGAACGCGTCCCAGCCCATCGGGTGCAGCACGTTGAAGCCGCGGGCGCGCTTGTAGCGCGCGACCACGTCGCCCATCGCATAGTTGCGGACATGGCCCATATGGATGCGGCCCGACGGATAGGGGAACATCTCGAGGACGTAGTATTTGGGGCGCGGGTCATCGTTGCGGGTGCGGAAGAGCTCGCGCTCGTCCCAGACGCGCTGCCATTTGGGCTCGGCCTCGCGGGCGTTGTAACGCTCGGATATCATGACGAAATTGTTCACGCTCGGAATTGGGTCGCAGAACACAGTGTTCGCGCTCGCTTGCGCGGCGCGGCTCGTTTCGGACTAGGACACGAATGGCGGGGTTGGGTCAATGTCCCGAGCTGGGGCGGATCGGTATCCCTGCCCGCTGCGGATCAGAGGAGCGGAGCCATGAGCGAACCTGCATCGGAAGCTTCGTCGGCAGCCGTCCTGCAACGGCTCGCGGCCGTTCGCGAAGCCATCGCGCAGCGCCGAGGAGGCCGCGGACGCGGCCGGCCGGCTCGGTCCAGCTCGTCGCGGTGTCGAAGACCTTCGGCGCGGAGGACATCGCGCCGGTGCTCGAGGCCGGCCAGCGCGTGTTCGGCGAGAACCGCGTGCAGGAGGCGATGGGCAAGTGGCCGGGCCTGCGCGAGCGCTTCCCCGGCGTGGAGCTTCACCTGATCGGGCCGCTGCAGACCAACAAGGTGCGCGAGGCCGTGGCGCTGTTCGACGTGATCGAGACGCTCGACCGCGAGAGCCTGGCCGTCGCGCTGGCCAGCAGAACGCGCCAAGCGGGGCAAGACTGGCCCGCCTGCTCGTGCAGGTGAACACCGGCGAGGAGCCGCAGAAGGCCGGGCTCGCGCCGCTCGACGCCGACGCGTTCCTGGCCGCGTGCCGCGAGCGGTGGGAGCTGCCGATCGAAGGCCTGATGTGCATCCCGCCGGCGGACGAGCCGCCCTCGCCGCATTTCGCGCTGCTCGCGACCATCGCGCGCCGCAACGGCCTGTCGCGTGCTGTCGATGGGCATGAGCGCGGATTTCGAGGCCGCGATCCAGCTTGGCGCGACCCATGTGCGCGTGGGCAGCGCGATCTTCGGGCACCGGTAGGCGGCCAATCACTCAGGGCGTCAGGCCATACCGGTCCGTTCGCGCACGAGCGAGATCAGGCCGGGATCGGTGAAATCGCGCGCCACGATGTGCGGCGCCCGCCCGCCTCGAGGGCCTCGGCGTCGAGCGAGGTCGACATGCCCACCACGCGTCAGCCCGGCGGCGGCGGCCGAGCGGACACGCCGGACCGTGAGTCCTCGAAGGCGACGGCGTGGTCCGTGCTCGGCGCCCAGCCGCTCCAGCCCGACCAGGTAGGGCAGCGGGTGAGGCTTGGGGTCGGCCATTTCGTCGCCGATGACCATGCCGCGAAACCGGTCGGTCAATGCCGAGCGCGCCCAGCATCATCAGCGCGTTCGCGCGCGGCGCGTTGGTGACCACGACGTCGCGACGCCGCTCGCATCGGCCCAGTCGAGGAGGTCGAGGAGGCCGTGGGCCGGCTTCAAGCCCGCCTGCGCGGGACGCGGAACAGCGCCTCCTTCTCGTCGGCGAGGCGCATGCGGTCAGCGACCGTGAGGCCGGGCAGGATGCCGCATGAAGATGTCGGCGTTGGGGAAGCCGATGATGTTCGCGTTGTAGAAATGCTCGTCCACGGTGATCGCCGTAGGGACCGAGCATGTCGTTGAACGCGGCGAGATGGGTGGGGTCGGTCTCGACAAGCGTTCCGTCGAGGTCGAAGAGAAGACCGGCAGGCAGGGGAGAGGGCATTCGAAGTCCTTGGTCATGAGACGAAGCCGAGGCTCGTCGCTGGATCAGGCGATCACGATGCGCGTTTCAGTCGAGAGCAGCGGGAGAAGCCGGCGCATCGCCGACTGTGAGATGGCGATGCAACCCTCGGTCGGCGTGAAGCCTGGCCGCGCGATATGCAAGAAAATAGCGCTGCCTCGGCCCTTGATGGCGGGCCTGCGGTTCCAGTCGAGCTCGATCACGCAATCGTAAAGAGCGTCATCCCGCCACAGTCGTTCGTGGCTGCCGGGAAAGGGGAGCGGGACGCGCCGATTGTAGCGCGGGTGGCGCGGGTCGTCGCACCAGCCCTGATCGGGGCGGATCGGCCTGCAGGAAGAAACGGTGCGTCGGGACGGCCGTTGTCGGCGCGGTAACATGAGCTCTACCGGCTGCAGCGCGCCTGCCGGGGTTCCGCCGTCGCCCTCGCGCTTCGCCCTCACGACGCCTCCGCGCCCGAGCGCGCAGGGCATGGAGAGGGCGCCCGCGACAAGCAGGCCGCGCCGGCGGTCGAGCGCGGATGGGCGCACGAGGATGGTTGAAAGGGGCTTGCGGCGCACGAATAGGGCTCGTTGGGGCGCTGGATCGCTAAGACGGCAGCTTGCGCCGGATCGCATGCGTGGTCTACTTGCACCATATCGGTCGTATAAATCACATCCGAACCGAGGGTTTCGGCAATCGAGAGGCCGGTCATGTCGAACGTGCGCAGCATTCTCGTGGTCGACGACGACACCGAACTGGCCGGCGCGCTCTCCGAGCAGCTCGCGCTTCACGAGGAATTCGACACCAGGACCGTCGACACGGCGGCAAAGGCGCTCGCCGCGGTGAAGGACCAGCGCATCGACCTCGCGCTGATGGATGTCGGCCTGCCCGACATGGACGGGCGCGAGGCCGTGAAGCTGATGCGCAAGGGCGGATTCCGTTCGCCCATCATCATGCTCACGGGGCATGACACCGAATCCGACACCGTGCTCGGGCTCGAATCCGGCGCGAACGACTACGTGACCAAGCCCTTCCGCTTCTCGGTGCTGCTGGCGCGCATCCGCGCGCATCTGCGCCAGCACGAGGCCAGCGAGGACGCGGTCTTCACGATCGGGCCGTACACGTTCCGGCCCAGCGCCAAGCTGCTGGTGTCGCCCACGGGCTCCAAGCTGAAGCTGACGGAGAAGGAAACCGCGATCCTGCGCTTCCTCTACCGGGCCGACACGAAGGTCGTGACGCGCGACGTGCTGCTGGCGGAGGTCTGGGGCTACAACGCCAACGTGACCACGCACACGCTGGAGACGCACATCTACCGCCTGCGCCAGAAGATCGAGCGCGATCCCTCCAATGCCCAGATCCTCGTGACCGAGGCCGGCGGCTACAAACTGCTGCCCTGACGCCGTGGCCCTTGCGCAGGACATCGCCATTCTCGAAAGCGTGCCGCTGTTCGCGGCAGCTCGACCGCGACGCGTTGCGGCTGATCGCGTTCGCCGCCGAGGCGCGTTCGGGCCAGCCCGGCGACGTGCTTTTCCGGCGCGGGGAGACGTCGGACGGCGGTTATGTGGTGATGAGCGGGGCGGTGGCGCTCGAAAGCGCGGCGGGCGATCGCAGCATCGCTGCCGCGCGGGACGCTGATCGGCGAGATGGCGCTGCTGATCGACACCGAACGGCCCGCCACGGCGATCGTGACGGAGGCCGCGCAGCTCCTCAAGATCAGCCGGCGCGTGTTCCGCCGCGTGCTCGAGGAGTATCCCGAGGCCGCCGAGGCGCTGCGCGAGCTGATCTCGCGCCGGATGGAGGAGACGCCTGTTCGGCGCTCGGCCGCGTGGGCGACAGCCTGACGGCGATCAGGGATTGACGCTTGCAGGCTTGATGGCCGGCGAACCGGTTCAGACGTCCAGGTTGACGATGACGGGCACGTGGTCCGACGGCCGCTCCCAGTTGCGGGCATGGCGCATGATCTCGGTGTCCGCGAGGTTGCGGCGCGAGGCCTTCCGACAGCCAGACATGGTCGAGCCGCCGTCCGCGGTTCGGACTTCTCCCATTCCTTGCCCCGGTAGCTCCACCAGGTGAAGACCTTCTCGGGTTCGGGCCGGAGCGTGCGCACGGCATCGACCCAGCGTCCCTCGCCCTGCACGATTCCCAGCTTCTCGCATTCGATGGGCGTGTGGGAGACGACGTCGAGCAGCTGCTTGTGGCTCCAGACGTCGGTTTCGAGCGGGGCGATGTTGAGGTCGCCGACGAGGATGGCGCGGCCGCTGCCTGGCTTGTCCGTGCCGCACCAGTCCCGCATCTCGTCGAGGAAGGCGAGCTTGTGGGCGAACTTCTCGTTGAGCGTCGGCATCCGGGATGTCGCCGCCGGCCGGAACGTAGAAATTGTGGATCGGTCACGCCCGCCGCGTCGCCCGCTTCGCGCGTCAGCGTGATCGAGATGTGCCGGGCGTCGGCCTTGCCGCAGAAGATCTTCGCGTCGCGGCCCTCGAACGGGAAGCGGGAGACGCACGGCGACGCCGTGATAGCCCTTCTGCCCGTGGATCGCGATGTGCTCGTAGCCCGCCTTGCGGAACTACGCCGGACGGGAATTGGTCGTCCTGGCACTTGGTTTCCTGCAGGCACAGCACGTCGGGCGCGTGATCGGCCAGGAACTGCGAGACGAGACCCGAGCGCAGGCGCACGGAGTTGATGTTCCAGGTCGCGACTTTCAGGCGCACGCCATAGCTCCAATCGGTCTTTGGGGATCACGCAGAGGTAGCGGCGGCGCTGCGCCGCCGCAAGGTGCGGCGCTTAGGCCGAGGCCGATCCCGCGTGCGCGCGGCGGAGCGCCTGGTCGAGGTCGATGAACAGGTCCTCGGGATCCTCGATACCGGCGGAAAGGCGCAGCAGATCGGGCGGGCAGGGCGTGCCCGGCCCTTCGATCGAAGCGCGATGCTCGATGAGGCTTTCGACGCCACCCAGCGACGTGGCGCGCTTCCACAGCGTCACGCCGGCGGCGGTGGCGACCGCGCTTGCCTCTCCTCCGCGCACGCGAATGGACAGCATGTGGCCGAAGCCGCCGATCATCTGCCTGGCGGCGATCTCGTGCCCGGGATGCGTCTTCAGGCCGGGATAGAGCACGGAAGCGACATGGGGATGGGCGGAGAAGCGGTCGGCCAGCGCGGCGGCAGAGGCCGACGCGGTGCGCACGCGCAGGTCCAAGGTTCGCATGCCGCGCATCAGCAGATAAGCCTCGAACGGGCCGAGGATGGCGCCGAGATTCTTCCGGATGGAGGCGATCCGCTGCCAGAACGCATCCGTTTCCCGCCCGGCGAGCGCCCCGGCCACAACGTCCGAATGGCCGTTGAGCGCCTTGGTGGCCGCGTGCATGACGATGTCGGCGCCAAGCGTGAGCGGGCGGGTGAAGACAGGGGTTCCGACCGTCGAATCGACCGCGACCTTCGCGCCGGCTTCATGGGCCAGCGTCGAGATCGCCGCGATGTCGCTGATGGACCAGAGCGGGTTGGACGGCGTCTCCAGCCAGACGAGCTTGGTCTTGCCGGGCCTGAGCGCGGCTTCGACGGCCCGAAGGTCGCTGGTGTCGACGAGCTCGACGTCGAGCCCCCAGTGCTTCGCGTCGGTCATGAGCCAGTTGCGAAGCGCCCAGTACATCACTCTGGGCGCAATGATGTGGTCGCCGGGCGCGAGCGCCATGAATACCGACGTCGCCGCCGCCATGCCGGAGGAAAACAGCATAGCGCCCGGCCGCATCCTCCCACATCGCAATCACCGATTCCGCCTCGCGCACGGTCTCGTTGTCAGGGCGGCCGTAGACGAAGCCCGACGTGTATTGATTGTCGGGATCGCGGATATAGGTCGTGGACACGTGGATCGGCGGCACAACCCCCTTGGTGATGGGGTCGATCTTGCCCATCGCCTGGGCGGAAAGGGTCCGCTTGGACCAGGGAGCGTTGCGGGGCGTGCGGTATCGGTCATTTCGGGCTTTCGGTGCGAGGTTCGGCGCGACTAAACCAGACCGCCACGGGCAAGGGAAGCGATGCGTCGGGTTCTGTCCCGATACGAAGCCCGGGCCGTCCCGCTTGCCTGCGCGCCATCGCGCCCCACATCAGGGCCTGCAATTGGGTTCCGGGAACCCGAGCCAGCATTCGGCACTTGAAGGCCGCGACGCAGACAAGAGGTTCCGTATGACGGCCGATACCGCCGAACTTCGCTCAAACCGGCCTGCTTGGGGGCGCAATGCGACCAGTCCGTGGCTTCACGCCGCCATTGGCATGCGGTCTGGTGTTCGTCTCCGCCACTGTCGGCAGCGTGGCGACCGATGCCGAATATCCCGACCTGGTACGCCCAGATCGCGAAACCATCGTTCACGCCGCCGAACTGGGTGTTCGGCCCGGCTTGGTCGATCCTGTTCACGATGATGGCGATCGCGTTCTGGCGCATCCTGCGCGTACCGCAGGACCGCCCGGGCCGAACCTGGGCCATCAGCATCTTCGTGGTGCAGCTCGGGCTGAACGCGCTCTGGTCCGTGGTCTTCTTCGGGATGCAAAGCCCCGGCTGGGCCCTGCTCGTGATCTTCGCGCTCGAGACCGCGATCCTTGCGACGATCGCGGCGTTCTGGAAGATCGACAGGATCGCGGCGTGGCTGCTGGCGCTCTATCCGCTCTGGGTCGCCTACGCGACCGCGCTCAACATCGGGATCGTCGTGCTGAACCGGTAGGCCGGTCAGGCTACCGCCGGCTGCTCCAGCGTGACCCGCACGGCAGCCCGCAGTTCCGCGAGCGTGAACGGCTTGGCCAGCACATCCCTGATCAGCGCCTCGAGATTGCGGGCGCGCTCGCGCTGGTCGGCAAAGCCCGTCATCAGGAGGATCGGCATGGCGGGGCGCTCGCGCGACGCCGCCAGCGCCAGCTCGATCCCGTCCATCATCGGCATGCGGATATCGGTCAGCAGCAGATCGTAGTGCGCGCCGGGTGTCATCAGCATGTCCAGCGCCTCGGCGCCGTCCGCGGCCGCATCGATCGACGTGCCCGTCGAGCTGCAGCCCGCGCGACACGAAAGCGCGCAAGGGCTCTTCGTCTTCTGCGATCAGGATGGAAGCCATTGTCCTACTCCAGTGTGTGTCCGTCCTCGGCTTCGCCGAACGGGAGACCGGCTTCCGTCGATCGCGGCCTCTGGCGCGGCTTGCCTGCCGGCTGCTCCAACCAGCTTTGTTACGCTCTACGCCTCGCCGTCCTTTTCCAGCGACGCCGATGAAGGGCAGTTGCCGGTAGCGATGCGCCACGTCCATTCCATAGCCGACGACGAACAGGTCGGGGCATGTGAAGCCCGTGAAGTCTGGATTGATCGAGACGGCCCGCTTGCCCGGCTTTTCCAGCAGCACGCAGCTCTCCACCTTGGCGCCCCTCGCGGCGAGCAGGTCCTTGGCGAAGGCGATGGTGCGGCCGGATTCCAGGATGTCGTCGACCAGCAGCACCTCCCTGCCGTTCACGTCGCTGTCGACGTCCCGCAGGATCGCGACCTGTCCGGACGACACGGTGCCCGCGCGATAGCTGGACAGATGCATGAATTCGACCTGCGGAGCCATTCCGGCCTTGTGCATGGCGCGAATGAGGTCCGCGGCGAACATGAAGCTGCCCTTCAGGATCGCCACGACGAGCAGGTCCTTCGGCTTGCGGGCGGCGATCTCGCGGGCGATCTCGTCGTTGCGCTTGGCGATCTGCGTCTCGTCGAACAGAACGCGCACGCGCCAGTCTTCATTCATGCATTGGTTCCTGTTGAACGGTCGCGGACCGCATCATGCTCTATTGGCGCGCGATGCGGGAATCACGCTCGGAAAATCGTACCACGACGTTCTTGCCCTCGGAGGGAGGCCAGACGAGTCGCGCGCGGAATGGCGCCGTCTCGCCCGGACCCAGTGCGAGGACGCGGAGCGTCGCTGACCCATTCGAGGATCTTGTGGCCTTCGTCGTCGCGCACGGTCACGGTGAGCGGCGTCAGCCGCGAGCGGCCCGGCGCGACGCCCCGGATCTCCCCCTCGACGATCAGGACGGGCTGGTCGCTTCTCGGTGCCGAGTTCGGCGCGCACCTGCCTGAATTCGAGCCCTCGCAGGTTGACGGGCATTCCGATGGCCGCGAACAGCGGCGCCGTCTGCGGCAGGACGCGACACGACGGTCCGGCGCTGGATGCAGGCCGCCCGCCACGATGACCAGCAGCGCGAGGGCAGCCACCTTGGCGAAACTCGGTTGCAAAGCGCGGCGAAATGCCTCAGCTGAAGCCTGCGCGACCGCGGCTTTCCCGGACTTGCCGCGCGGGCCTCGCGTTTCCTGACGGGCGGCTCGAAAGCCGGGACCGGGCTCTCCACGGCAGCGGCGGAGAAACGGGCTCGGGAACGGGTTCGGCTGCGAGCGCCGGGATTTCGGGGATCGGCGCGTCGTCCGGCAGCGCATCGGCCGGCGTCACGTACCATTTGTGCCGGCACGAGGCGCAGCGCAGGTTGCGCCCGGCGCCGAGTTGCTCGAGCGGTCAGCGAATAAGAGCTTGCGCAGGACGGGCAGACGATCAGCATGGCGAATCAGTCGTTGTCGACGGGCCGGGTCGGCCGGGCAAGCCTGCTCGGAAGTCATGCGTGCCCAGAAGTCATGGAACCTGCCTATCGTTAACGAAGGATGAAGAGTTCGGTCATCAAGGTCCGTTATGGCGGGCAAACCGTCCCAAGGTGTCGTCAAGAGGTCGCGAGTGGTCCGTTTCGAAAATGTCGGGTTGCGCTACGGCATGGGGCCGGAGGTGCTGCGCGACATCACGTTCAGCATCGAGCCGCAGTCGTTCCAGTTTCTCACCGGCCCGTCGGGCGCGGGCAAGACGACGCTGCTTCGGCTGATCCTGCTGTCGCTGAAGCCGACGCGCGGGCTCATCGACCTCTTCGGCCACGATGTGACCACCATCGACAAGGATTCGCTGACCGCCCTGCGCCGCCGCATGGGCGTCGTGTTCCAGGATTTCAGGCTGCTCGAGCATCTCACCACCTACGAAAACGTCGCGCTGCCGCTGCGGGTGCAGGGCCGCGACGAGGCGAGCTATCGCGGCGAGGTCGTGGAGCTGCTGCGCTGGGTCGGCCTGGGCGAACGGATGCACGTGCTGCCGCCGGTGCTTTCGGGCGGCGAAAAGCAGCGCGCCGCGATCGCCCGCGCCCTGATCGTCCAGCCTGACCTGCTGCTGGCCGACGAGCCGACCGGCAATGTCGATCCTTCGCTGGCGCGCCGCCTGCTGCGGCTGTTCGCGGAGCTCAACCGGTCCGGGCACGGCCATCGTCATCGCGACCCACGACCTCGCGTTGATGGACCAGTTCGATTCCGCGCGCCGGCTGGTGCTCGGGGACGGACAGGCTGCACATCTATGACTGAGGCGAGATGAGCGCGTACGAGCCCATCTCCGGCCCCGGAGACGCTGATTCCCAGGGCGACTGGGAGACGCTCCGACGCCGCGAGCACGCCTGCGCTCGGCCGAAACCAGCCGCTGGTTCCCGCCGCCTCCATCGCGGGACGCGCGCTGGTGACCGTGATCGCCATCATGACATTCCTCGCGGCGCTGACGGCCGGCACCGCCCAGCTCGTCGCCGACGCCTCCGCCGGCTGGCGCTCGTCCGTCTCCCGCGAGGTCACGATCCAGGTGCGGCCCTCCCCGACCCGCGACATCGAGGCCGATGTCGCGAAGGCCGCGGCGATGGCGCGCGCGGCGCCCGGCGTCGCCGACGTCAGGATCTACAGCAAGGCCGAATCCGAGCGCCTTCTGGAGCCGTGGCTGGGCACGGGGCTCAATTTCGGCGAGCTGCCGGTGCCGCGCATCGTGGTGCTAAAGCTGGATGTCGGGCCAGCGCCCGAACTTCGACGCGCTGCGCAAGAGCCTGGCCGAAACGCTGCGCGGCGCCACGCTCGACGACCACCGGCTCTGGGTGGAGCGCCTGGCCGCGATGGCGAACACGCTCGTGGTGCTGGGCATGGGGATCGTCGGGCTGGTGATCGCGGCGACCGCCCTTGGCGGTGGCCTTCGCGACGCGCGGGGCGATGGCCGGCAACCGGGAGATCGTGGAGATCCTGCATTTCGTCGGCGCGACCGATTCCTATATCGCCCGCCAGTTCCAGCGGCACTTCCTGCGGCTCGGCTTGCGGGGCGGAGCGATCGGAGGACTTGCGGCGATGCTGTTCTTCCTGCTCGCCGGCATGTTCGCGTCCTCCATCGTCGCGACCCCCGGCGGCACGCAGATCGAGGCGCTGTTCGGCACCGTCGCGCTCGGTTTCGGCGGCTTCGCGGCGATCGTCTCCATTGCGGGGCTCGTCGCCATCGTCACCGCCGTCGTTTCGAGGGTTACCGTACGCAAAACCTTGCGCGAGCTTGGCTGAGGGGTGCAAGGTCGCCCTCTCGACGCCGCAATGGCTGATGTATGAGGGGCGTTCGAATGGGATTTCGCGAGTGATTTCGGCGCCGCGGGCTTTCGATGAGCCAGCGCCGTTTCACGGACGGGCTGATCGACGCCGGTATGGGCCGCGTGGTTGGGCGGCAGGATGCAGGACCGGATCGAGGACATGACCGGATCGATTACGTAACCGGATCAAGAATATGGCGAGACTGTTTCGCCTCGTAATGGGGCTCGGCGTGACCGCGGCGGTGCTGGTCGGGCTCGGGCTTGGTGCGGGCTTCTTCATTTTCCTGCGCAATCTCGACAGGTCGGAGATGCGCACGCCTGACACCGTCGATGGCATCGTCGCGCTGACGGGCGGCTCCGAGCGGATCGCTGACGCCGTCGATCTGCTGGCGCGAGGCCGGGGACGCCGCCTGCTCATCACCGGCGTGAACGAAAAGACCACGAAGGAAGAGATCGCGCGGCAAAGGCCCGAATTCCGGCCGTTCTTCGCCTGCTGCGTCGATCTCGACTACCGGGCCCTGAACACGATCGGCAATGCCGAGCAAACCCGCAACTGGGTTCGCCAGCATGGCTTCGGTTCGCTGCTGGTGGTGACCTCCACCTACCATATGCCCCGCACATTGGCCGAGCTCAGCCATGCGCTGCCGAACGTGAAGCTGGTGGCCCACCCCGTCGTGCCCGAGCATCTCGACCTCGACGGCTGGTGGCGCGACCCTGTGTTGACCCGCCTGCTGGCCACCGAATACGTGAAATATGTGGTCGCGATGGCCCGGATCACGCTTGAGCCGTCCGCGCCCCCGTCCGGCCTGGCGCGGGCTTCGTCGGCGCCCGAACCACCGGCGCCGGGCTTGCGCAAGTCCTGAGGATGGGCCAAGCAGCAAGGGCGGGCCGGTGCATCGGCCCACCGCAGGTCCGGAGCCCTCATGCCATCGCCGCGCGCCATTCTTCTCAATGTCAGCCTGTATGCTAGCCTGATCATGATCATGATCCTGGCGCTGCCGACGCTGGTGTTGCCGCGTGCGGTGCTGATGAAGGTCGTACGCTGGTGGGGGCGTTACTTCATGGACTGTGCCGCATCGTCGGCGGACTTCATGTCGAGATGCGCGGGCTCGAGCGCATCCCGCCCGGCCCGCTTTTGATTGCATCGAAGCACCAGTCGCTCTGGGAGACCTTCGCGCTGCTGTCGGTGTTCGACGATGCGTGCTTCATCCTCAAGCGCGAGCTGACCTGGATCCCGCTGTTCGGCTGGTACGCCATCAAGGCCCAGATGCTGCCGATCGACCGGCGCGGCGGAAGCCAGGTGCTGAACCAGCTCAACGAACGCGCCAAGTCCGAAATCCGCAAGGATGGCGGCCGGCAGATCCTGTTCTTTCCGGAGGGCACGCGCCGCCCGCCCGGCGCGCCGCCCGCAATACAGGCAGGGCCTCTCCCATCTCTACGAACGGCTGGGCGTCGCGTGCCTGCCCGTCGCGCTCAACGCGGGGCTCTACTGGCCGCGCCGCAGCATGAACATCCGGACCGGCACGATCCTGGTCGAATTCCTCGACCCCATCCCGGCGGGCCTGCCCCGGGAGGAATTCCACTCCCGGATGCAGGATGTCATCGAGACAGCGTCCGACCGGCTGCTCGCCGAAGGCCTCGCCGCGCTCGGGCCGCGCGCCCCGAAGCTCGCCGCGCGCGAGTCCGCCGGGACCGCGAACTGAGTTGATCGAACGGGCTTGACACGGCTTCGTTATTGTTCTCTCTTTGTTCGCTCAGGCGAACAGGAGTGCAGCCGATGGCTGGCGTGTTGGAAGGCGGCTGTGCCCCGAGCGCACCGGCCGGTGGCGACGGCTTGCCGCTCGACAGGAGGGCCCGGACCTTTGCGGGTTGCCCCGGCATGGACATTTCTGCCGCGAAAGAGAGATCGCCATCGCGGCCGGAGGAATTGTGCGCGGCCCGCAATGTGGGGCTGGCGGGCCGGTTCCATTCGTGGCGCGGACTCTCGGGCCGGCGCTATGTCGTGACAGTTTACGCGCCCGACGCCGTGCCCGAGTACGACGAGGCCGTGCTGATCGTCGTGGGCCTCGCGCAGCGCGGCGAATCCGGCGCCGCCGAGCGCGTCATCTCCCACGCAATCGCGGTCGAGCCGCATTGCCCCATCGCCGGAGACCCGCGGCTCGCGGGAGCCGTGGAGGTGCATGTGCACCTGCTCGGACGGGATGCTGCGCATCGCCGATCGATCGTGTTCGATCTGACCGGCCAGATTGCCCCTAGGGCTCAGACGTTTTCGGACAGCCATTCCAGCGTCGCGTCGCGGATACCCATCTCCATGAGATGGGCGTGCGTATTGCGGACGTAATCGGGATTGGGACCCGATACGCCGGCGCTGTGGCGCACATGTTCGAGCAGGTCCGGCAGCGGCATGTGCCTGCGATACTGGTGATGGGCCCGGTCGACCGTATAGGCGACGCCGCGCACGACCCGGCCGTCGGCGAGGCGCAGATTGTGCCATGTCTCGCGGTAAACCATCGTCACCTGCTCGCGGGACGTGAGGTAAGCCATGGTCGCCTCGCGGTTCTGTTGCGGCACGCGGAAAGCCACGCCCCGGCACGAGCCTCCTCGGTCGAGCCCAAGCACCAGCCCCGGCCGTTCAGGTGTCCCGCGGTGGACGTGGGAAAGCACGCAGAGGGCGCGATGGAACCCATGTAGGGTCGCCAGCGTCCTTTCCTCATGATCGAAGCCCGGCCGCCACATCAGCGAACCGTAGCCGAACACCCACAAATCGCCCTGATCCACTGGCAAGCGTTCCGTCGTAGAGCTCATCGCGCCATACCGGCGGGATTGCCAGCCTGGCAGGCGCAGGCTTTATGGCACAAGAGAGCGGACTTTGAACTCAACTGCTTCGAACCGCACTGCAAGAAACCGGACGGCTTGAAACCGGACGGCGTGGACCTTGGCCCCTCGCCAGCTTGCAGCTATCACGTTCGGCCCATGCGATGAAAACGAACAACGAGGCGTCCATGACACCATCGCCGCGCCGTCCCTACCGGGCGCCTGCCTCGAAGCAGCCTGGCTCGAACCCGCCCAGCCGGCTGCGGATCGCCCTACCGACGATCATCGTCGGCGTGCTGTTCCTGGGACTGGCCGCGTTCTGGTCGTTCGTTTCCTGGCGGACGGGCGGCGAAATCGATTTCGTGGATCGCGCGCGAGGCACAGCTTGGGCGCGTATGGTCGTGCCCCGATCGCAAGATCGCCGGCTTTCCGTTCCGGATCGAGTTGTCCTGCGCCACGCCGACATTCACCGGGCAAGCCGAGGGCAAGGCGATCTCCGGCAGCATCGGCAAGGTCCTTGCGGTTGCTCAGGTCTATAATCCGACCCATGTCATCGTGGAGGCGGATGGTCCGCTGCTTCTCAAGGAGGCCGGCGGCGCGACGGTACAGGTCGACTGGACGCTGGCGCGCGCCTGCTGTGATCGGCCGCCCTGCCGCGCTCGACCGTGCCGCGGTCGAGCTGACCGCACCGAATTTGAAGGTCGTAGGCCTGCCCGCGACGGCCCTGCTGCCGACCGGCCAGCTTTCGGCCAACGGCCGAGATGGCCGACCTGCATCTGCGCCGCACGCCCGGCCGGCCGCCCGAGGACCGCGCCTACGACATCGGATCGCGCATCGCCCGGGCCATCCTGCCGCCGCGTCGATGCGTGGCTCGGCAACGGCGATCCCGATCGATGCGGACGTGGTGGCGACCGTCACGCAGGCGGAGCCGCTCGTCGGCGTCGGCCTGCCGGCGGAACTGGAGCGCTGGCGCAATGCGGGGGGCGCGTCCAGATCACGACGCTGACGCTGGCCAAGGGCAAAAAGCAGGTGTCGGCAACGGGTAATCTCGGCCTCGACGAGTGCCGCCGGGCGCAGGGGCGCATGGAGCTGACCGTCTCCGGGCATGGACGAGATCCTGCAATCCCTGGGGCTGAGCAGCCGCTCGGCCTTGCTCGGTGGACTGCTCGCGGGCGTGCTGGGCGGAAAGGCCCAGGCAGCGCAGCCCGATCCCGCCAAGCCCAGCGGGCTCACCCTGCCCCTCAAGCTGGACAATGGCCGGGCCTTCATCGGGCCGATCGCCGTCGCCAACCTCGTCCCGCTCTACTAGAGCCTCAGGCGTCGTCGGGCTTGCGGCGGCCGAAATCGGGCTCGGGCGTTTCCTGCCCGACATCGATGATGCTGCGCCGGATCGTGCGGGTGCGCGAGAACAGCGTGAACAGCGCCTCGCCATCGCCCCAGCGGATCGCGCGCTGAAGCGCCGAGAGATCCTCGGTGAACCGGCCGAGCATCTCCAGCACGGCATCCTTGTTGTTCAGGAACACGTCGCGCCACATCGTCGGGTCGGACGCCGCGATGCGCGTGAAGTCCCGGAAGCCGCCCGCCGAGAACTTGATGACCTCGGATTGCGTGACCTCCTCGAGATCGGCGGCGGTGCCGACGATGTTGTAGGCGATCAGGTGCGGCACATGGCTGGTGATGGCCAGGACGAGGTCGTGATGCGCCGGGGTCATGACCTCGACATTCGAACCTGCGCCCTCCCAGAACGCCTTCACGCGCTCTATGGCGGCAGGATCGGTGCCGGCGGGGGGCGTGAGAATGCTCCAGCGGCCGTTGAAAAGCGTGGCGAAGCCCGCGTCCGGCCCGGATTTCTCGGTGCCCGCGACGGGATGGGCCGGGACGAAGGCCACGCCTGCCGGCAGATGCGGCGGCCACCTTGTCGACCACCGCCTGCTTGACCGAGCCCACATCCGACACGATGGCGCCCGGCTTCAGGGCGGCGGCCATGCTGGCGGCCACGGGGCCGCATGCGCCGACTGGCACGCACAGAATGATGAAATCCGCGCCGCGCACCGCGTCGGCCGCCGATGCGTGCACCTCGTCGGCGAGCCCCAGGGCCGTCACGCGCTCAAGCACCTCGGGCGATTTGTCCGCCGCAACGATGGTCCGCGCGAGGTTCTTGCGCCGCGCAACGCGGGCGAGCGACGAGCCGATGAGCCCCAGTCCGACGATGACCAGCCGGTCGAAGAGCGGCTCGGGCAGCGCGGCCCCCAATCCGTCAGCCACTCGCCTTCTCCCCCAGGAAATCGCGCAGGGCGCCGACGACGAGGCGGTTGGCCTCTTCCGTGCCGACGGTCAGGCGCAGCGCCTGGGGCAGGCCGTACGCGCCGACCCCGCGAAGGATCAAGCCGCGCGCCGACAGGAACGCGTCGGCATCCTGCGCGGTGCGGCCCGGCGTGCCGGGGAAGTGGATCAGCAGGAAATTGCCGACGCTGGGCGTGACCTTGAGGCCGAGCGCCTCGATTTCCTTGGTGAGCCAGGGAAGCCAGCGCTCGTTATGGTCGATCGAAGCCGCGACATGCGCCTCGTCGCCAAGGGCTGCTATTCCGGCTTCGATAGCCGGTCCGTTGACGTTGAACGGTCCCCGGATGCGGTTCAGCGCGTCGGCGACGTGGGCCGGCGCATAGCACCAGCCGAGCCGGAGCATCGCCAGGCCGTAGATCTTCGAGAAGGTGCGGGTCATGACGACGTTGTCGCTGGTCGCGACGAGCTCGATCCCTGACGAATAGTCGTTGCGGCGGACATATTCCGCATAGGCCGCATCGAGCACCAGCAGCACGTGCGGCGGCAGGCCCGCATGGAGGCGCTTCACCTCCTCGAAGGGCAGGTAGGTTCCGGTCGGGTTGTTCGGGTTCGCGAGGAAGACGATCTTGGTGCGGGGCGTCACGCAGGCGAGGATCGCGTCCACATCCGCGGTGAGGTCCGTTTCCTTCGCGACCACAGGCACGCCACCGGCCGCCAGGAGCGCCAGCTTGTACACGAGGAACCCATGCTCGGCGTAGATGCCCTCGTCCCCCGGGCCGACATAGGCATTGGTGAGCATCGAGAGGATTTCGTCCGACCCGCTGCCGCAGACGATGCGCGACGGATCGAGGCCATAGCGCGCGCCGATGGCCTCGCGCAGGGCAGACGAGCTGCCGTCGGGGTAGAGCTCCAGCTTGCCGGCGAGCTTCCCGTACGCTGCGACGGCCTTCGGCGAGGGGCCGAGCGGCGTCTCGTTGGAGGAGAGCTTGTAGACCTTTGCGACACCGGGCGCGCCGCTCTTGCCCGGCACGTAGGGCTCGATCGCCATCACGCCGGGGCGCGGAACGGGACGTGAGGGAGTGGCGGAAGCGCTCATGTGTGGGTCCGGAGAGGTTCAGTTGGTTTTCGGGGCAGCGGAATCGAGGCGGAAGCGCGCCGCATGGCTGCCGATCTCGTGAATGTCGAAAACGCCGACGCCGAGGCCGGCCATCGCGCCATAGAGCGTATCGAGCGACACGTCGCCCGGCGCCGCGATGAGGAGGTTCAGGCCGCCTTCGTCACCGGCCGAGCTTTCGACCGACGCGCCGACCTTGGCGAGCGCACCCTGCAGGCCGTCGCGCCAGCGTTCGATGCCGAGCGCGTAGAGGACGATCTCGCGGACCGCCGCATCCTCGATGGGCTTCGAAATCACGTAGACGGGCGTGCCCGCCGGATGGTCGGGACGCTCGACGAAGGGCAGCCGCGCGATGATCTTGGGCCGTCCCGCGCCGGCCAAAGTCGTCCACCACGCGCCGGCGCTGCGGCCCGGCTCGGCACGGAACACGCCGAGGTCGCCTGCCGAATTCGCCACGGCGTCGATCACGACGGCGGCGCTGTCGTGCGGGACGTAGGGGACCGTGAAGCCGAAGTGAAACCGCGCGGTGTCGCGCATCGGCGCGTCGCCGCCGGAGATGTCGGCGTGGACCTTGTAGGGCGCCTGCACGAAGGTGAACGTGGAAATGACGATGCGCCAGATGCTTTCCACCGTGTCGAACGGCAGGATGCCGCGATGGCGCTCGGCGAGCAGTTGCGCATCATCGAGGCTTCGCGGCCGGGCCGGAAGGCGGACCCGGATACCTGCGTCTTCTTGACGCCGATGAGCGTGTCGATGATCCGCCCGCGCTCCATCAGGAGATCGTGCATGCCAGCGTCGATGCGATCGATCTCGCGCCGGAGGTCGGCGAGCGTCGGTTTTGCACCGGGAGGAGCAGCGGGCTGGTCGGCCATGGTCAGAACCTGGATTCGGTCCGGCGGAGGTCGGAGTCCACCGCCGCAGCAAGGCCCGCAGTCATAATGCGCCGCACGGCCAAAGGCAAAGGCGGAGAAGCATGGCCCCGACGCCGAATCCGCGACGCTCATCGGCGATTTTCGCTTGCAGCGCTGGCGTTTGGACGATACCCAGAGCGTTCTGTAATCCGAACGATACGGACTGAGAGCGGAACCGTATGTCACAGTCGCGCGCGATCGCGCCGTCGGCGGCGCATCGAGGCGGACCAGCCGTCCAGCCTTGTCGTGCGATTCGGTCCCGACAAACCGCTTGAGCTCGACTGCGGCGTATCGCTCTCGCCCTTCACGATCGCCTACCAGACCTATGGCGACACTGAACGCGGCGCGCAGCAACGCCGTGCTGATCTGCCATGCGCTGACCGGCGACCAGCACGTGGCCAACGTCCACCCGCGTCACCGGCAAGCCCGGCTGGTGGGAGACGATGGTCGGCCCCGGCAAGCCGATCGACACCGACCGCTTCTTCGTCATCTGCTCCAACGTCGTCGGCGGCTGCATGGGCACGCACCGGTCCGGCATCGCGGGCCTCGGACGGGCACCAGCCCGTTCGCGCTCGACTTTCCCGTCGTCACCATCCGCGACATGGTGCGCGCGCAGGCCATGCTGGTCGACCATCTCGGCATCGACAGCGCTGTTCTGCGTCGCCGGCGGCTCGATGGGCGGCATGCAGGTGCTGCAATGGGCGGCGAGCTATCCGGAACGGGTGTTCTCGGCGATGCCGATCGCCACGGCCGCCAGGCACTCCGCGCAGAACATCGCCTTCCACGAGGTCGGCCGCCAGGCGATCATGGCCGATCCCGACTGGCGCGGCGGGCGCTACCTCGCTGGAAGGCACGCGGCCCGAGAAGGGCCTCGCCGTCGCGCGCATGGCGGCGCACATCACCTATCTCTCCGAGCCGGCGCTGCACCGGAAGTTCGGCCGCAAGCTGCAGGACCGCGACGCGCCGACCTTCTCCTTCGACGCGGATTTCGAGATCGAGAGCTATCTGCGCTACCAGGGCCGCAGCTTCGTCGAGCGCTTCGACGCGAATTCATATCTCTACCTCACCCGCGCCATGGATTATTTCGACCTCGCCGCCGACTATGGCGGCGTGCTGGCCGCGCGCCTTCTCGCGCACGAAGACGCGCTTCTGCGTCGTGTCCTTCACCTCCGACTGGCTGTTCCCGACCGCGGACAGCCGGGCCATCGTGCATGCGCTGAACGCGTCGGGCGCGTCGGTGTCCTTCGTCGAGATCGAGACCGACAAGGGCCACGACGCCTTCCTGCTCGACGTCCCCGAGTTGTTCGCGACGACGCGCGGCTTCATCAACGCGGCCGCGCGGGCGCGCGGGCTCGACAGTCCTGCGAGCGCCGTGATGGCCGATGCCGATGATGCTTCCCGACAGGCGCGACCGCGACGCGCATCGACCTCGTGCTCGTCGCCGACATGGTGGAGCCCGGTTCGCGCGTGCTCGACGTCGGCTGCGGCGACGGCACGCTGCTGCGCATGCTGCAGGACGGCCGCAACGTCGACGCGCGCGGCATCGAGATCTCGCAGCAGGGCGTGAACGAGTGCGTGGCGCGCGGCCTCTCGGTGATCCAGGGCGATGCCGACACCGATCTGCGCGACTACCCGGACGACTCGCTTCGACTACGTGATCCTGTCGCAGACGCTGCAGGCGACGCGCCGCCCAAGGCTGGTGCTGGAGCAGATGCTGCGCATCGGCCGGCACGCCATCGTCTCCTTCCCCAATTTCGGCCACTGGAAGGTCCGCGTGAAGCTGGGCTTCGGCGGACGCATGCCGGTGACCGAGAACCTGCCGGTCTCCTGGTACGAGACGCCCAACATCCATTTCTGCACGATCCGCGACTTCGTCGCGCTTGTGCGACGAGATCGGCGCGAAGATCGAACGCGGCGTCGGCGCTCGACGCAGGCGGCCACCAGATGCGCTTCGACATGCCCTGGTGGGTGTGGAACCTGTTCGGCGAGCAGGCGGTGTTCGTGCTGTCGCGAGAGCGCTGACGGGCAGAGTTCGAGCGACTTCCCGCAAGGGGTGACGGATTCCGAAGAGGTGCTTGAGGCTAGTCCTCGTCTCCCAGCGGATGCAGGTCCCGCACCAGGCCCTTCAGGCGCTCGTCGAGCACATGCGTGTAGATCTGCGTGGTCGAGATGTCGGCGTGGCCGAGCAGCTGCTGCACCACGCGCAGATCGGCGCCGTTGTGCAGGAGATGGCTGGCGAAGGCGTGGCGCAGCACGTGCGGGCTGACGGTCGACGCGGAGCCCGGCCGCTCCCGCGCATGCCTTGAGATCCCGCGCGAAGGCCTGCCGGGTGAGGTGGCCGGAGGCGCTGTCGGCCGGGAAGAGCCAGGGCCGAAACGCCCTTCAGCCCCGCCTGCTCGCGCAGGTCGAGATAGCGGGCGAAGGCGGCCGCGGGCGCGGTCGTTCAGCGGCACCAGCCGCTCCTTGCCGCCCTTGCCGCGCATCGACGATGAGGCGGTCCTTGCACCCTCGCCGCGCTGGCCGGCAGCGCCACGAGTTCGGACACGCGCAGCCCCGTGGCGTAGAGCGCCTCCAGCAACGCGGCCATTCGCGCCGCGCGGATGCGCTCGCCCAGCGGCCGGTCGGGATCCTCGATTCCCTCGGCGGCGATCGCGAGCAGCCGGTCGACCTCGGCGATGCCCAGCGATCTTCGGCAGCGGACGGCCGCGCTTGGGGCCCGTCAGCGCGACGGTGGGATCGTCGCTGCGAAGCCCCTCGGCGATACAGGAACTTGTGCAGCTGGCGCACGGCCGAGAGCCGGCGCGCCGCCGAGGATGCCTTCAGGCCCCGCGTCGAGAGTTCCGCGATCCAGGCCCGGATTCCTCAGTCGTCGCGCCGAGCACGTCCAGGCCGCCGCCGGCGAGTCGCTCGGCGTAGTCGTCGAGATCGCGCGCGATAGGCGTCGAGCGTGTTGCGCGCCGCACCGCGTTCGGCCGACATCATGGCCAGGAAGGCTTCGACCGGGCCGCGCGCCGGCGCGCTCGCGCCGGCTCGGCGTCACCTGGGCAGCCTGGAGGCTGGAATGGTGATCGGTGATCTCGCGCGGCTCGGGCTCGTAGAACGCGACGAGCGCCAGCATGCCGCCATAGACGCAGCCGGCGAGAATGCGCGACAACCAGCAGAAATCGCAGGATGACGGGCACGGCTCGGACTGAATCCGATGTCTGCTTCTGTTCGATCATGCCGCCGCGCGTTAGGCAAGACTGATGAAATGCCGGCGCCACGTCTGATAGGGAAGGCATGACGAGCCGACAGCCCGACGCCGGGTTTCGCAAGAGGACGCCGTGGAGACTGCCGACATAAGCCCGCCTGGGGACCGGGCGACGACGAACTGGACGGCCGGGAATTTGGATACCAGGACGCTCGATCCCAAGCCATTGGACACGCGCCGCGATCCGAGAGGCGCTTGGCAAGCGGTCGATCGTGCTCGTGGGCATGATGGGCGCGGGCAAGAGCTCGGTCGGGCGCCGGCTGGCCTCGCGCCTGGGGCTGCCGTTCGCCGATGCCGACAACGAGATCGAGCGACGCGGCGGGAATGACCATTCCCGAGATCTTCGCCGCACGCGGCGAAGCGGAGTTCCGCGACGGCGAGCGCCGCGTGATCGCCCGGCTGCTCGCCGAAGGGCCGCGGTGCTGGCCACCGGCGGCGGCGCCTATATGAACGCCGGAGACGCGGCGAGCGCATCGCCGCATAGCGCCGTGTCCGTCTGGCTCAAGGCCGATTTCGACGTGCTGATGCGCCGCGTGCGCAAGCGCTCGAACCGGCCGCTGCTGCAGACGCCCGATCCCGAGGGCACGCTGCAGCCGCCTGATCGACGGATCGCTATCCGGTCTACGGCCTGGCCGACCTCACCGATCCATTCGCCGCGACGTGCCGCACGAGCCGTCGTCAGCGAAATCATCGCGTCCATCGCGCTGTCCTGCCGGATGCCGGCGCCGCGCAGCCAGACAGCGTGAGCGACCCCGAGCATGAGCGCACTATCGACCGTGCCGCCGAGGCGGCCGAGATCGTCCACGTGCCCGCTTGGCGAGCGCGCCTACGACATCCTCATCGGCCGCGGCGTGCTCGGCCGGGCGGGCGCACGGCATCGCGGCGCTCGCGCCCGGCGCCGCCTGCGCCATCGTCACGGACGAGAACGTCGCCCCGCACCACCTTGCCGCGCTGCGAGGCCAGCCTGGAGGCGGCCGGCGTGCGCTCGACCGCGATCACCGTCCCGCCGGGCGAGGGCTCGAAATCCTACGCCATGTTCGAAGACGGTCTGCGACGCCATCATCGCCGCGCGCATGGAGCGCGGCGACCTCGTTGTGGCGCTCGGCGGCGGCGTCGTGGGCGACCTCGCGGGCTTCGCCGCCTCGGTCGTGCGGCGCGGCATGCGCTTCGTGCAGATCCCGACGTCGCTGCTGGCGCAGGTGGATTCGCTCCGTGGGCGGCAAGACCGGCATCAATTCGCGGCACGGCAAGAACCTTGTCGGAGCCTTCCACCAGCCCAGCCTCGTGCTCGCCGATGTCGGCGTGCTCGACACGCTGTCCCCGCGCGAGTTCAGGGCGGGCTATGCGGAAGTGGCGAAGTACGGCCTGATCGACGATGCCGTTCTTCTTCGGCTGGCTGGAGGAGCACCATCGCGCCGTCTTCGCCGGCGGGACCCGAGCGGGCGGCGGCCATCCGCACGAGCTGCGCGGCCAAGGCGGCCGTCGTGGTTCGCGACGAGCGCGAGGACGGCGACCGCGCCCTGCTCAACCTCGGCCACACCTTCGCGCACGCCTTCGAGCGCATCACCCGCTATGACGGCGCGCGGCTCGTCCATGGCGAGGCGGTGGCGGTCGGCCTCGCCTGCGCGTTCCGGTTCTCGGCGCAGCTTGGCCTCGCCTCCGGCCAGGACGCCGTCGACGGGTCGAGGGTCATCTGCGCACGGTGGGGCTTCCCACCGCGCATCGGCGACATTCCCGGCTGGGACGCCGGATGCCGACGCGATCCTCGACGCCATGGCCCAGGACAAGAAGGTACGTCGCGGCGCGCTGACCTTCATCCTGGCGCGCGGCATCGGCCAGAGCTTCGTCGCTCGCGATATCGAGGCCGCGCCCGTGCGCGCGTTTCTCGACGCGAGCACGCTCAGCAGGGGATTGAGTTGACCGCATGGAGGACATCAACGTCAATGCGAGCCCTTGGCTCGCTCTTGTGATCGTCATTTTCTGCCTCGCACTCTCGGCCTTCTTCTCAGGCGCCGAGACGGCGCTGACGGCTGCATCCCGCGCGCGCATGCATGCGCTGGAGAGAGCGGGCGACAAGCGGGCCGGCGTCGTGAACCCGGCTCCTGCTGGCCCGCGAGCGGCTGATCGGCGCCATGCTGATCGGCAACAATGTCGTGAATATCGGCGCATCAGCGTTCACGACGAGCGTGCTCGTGCAGATCTTCGGAACGGAAGGCGTCATCTACGCCACGGTGGCGATGTCGATCCTCGTCATCGTGTTCGCCGAGGTGATGCCCAAGACGGTGGCGATCAACAAGCCCGACCAGGCCGCTCTCCTGCTGGCGCGGCCGGTCTCCTGGGTCGTGGCCCTGTTCGGCCCGCTGACGATGGCCATCGAGGCGTTCGTGCGCGGCGTGCTGCGCATTTTCGGCATCGACATCAGCTCGAACCAGTCGGTGCTGTCGCGCCAGCGAAGAGATCCGCGGCACGGTCGACCTGCTGCACCGGGAGGGCGGCGTCGAGACCGGAAGCGCGCAAGATGTTCGGCGGGCTCCTCGATCTCGAGGATCTCGAAGTCTCCGACGTCATGATCCACCGCACCAAGATGCGCACCATCTCGGCGGACCAATCGTCGGAGGAGATCGTGCGCGAGGTGCTGTCCTCGCCCTATACCCGCCTGCCGCTATGGTCCGGCACGGCTGAAAACATCGTCGGCGTGCTGCATGCCAAGGACCTGCTGCGCGCGCTCGACGCCGTGGCAGGGCGACGCCTCCAAGCTCGACGTGAAGGCCATCGCGCTCGATCCCTGGTTCGTGCCCGATACCACGTCGCTCGTGGACCAGCTCAAGGCCTTTCTGGCGCGCAAGACCCATTTCGCACTCGTCGTGGACGAGTATGGCGAGGTGATGGGGCTGGTGACGCTCGAGGACATTCTCGAGGAGATCGTCGGCGACATCCGCGACGAGCACGATGTCGCCGTGCAGGGCGTACGCCCGCTGCCGGACGGCACGGTCAACGTGGACGGCTCGGTGCCCGTGCGCGACCTGAACCGCGCCATGGACTGGCGCCTTGCCGGACGAGGAAGCCACGACGATCGCGGGTCTCGTGATCCACGAGGCGCAGACGATTCCCGATACGGGACAGGTGTTCACCTTCTACGGCTACCGCTTCCAGGTCATCCGCAAGTCGCGCAATCGCATCACCGCGCTCAAAATCACGCCATTGCCCCGTCCCAACGCGGCCGGGGAATGAAGGCAGCGTCCACCCATCAGTTCATCAGACCTCGGCGGTCGCAGGACTGATGATGCGCTCCACTTTGCTGATCTTGTTTGCAGGCAAGCCCGCCTGTTCGGCGTGCCGGCGGATCAGGTCCTCGCTCGGCGCGTGATAGATGCAATAGATCTTGTCCCCCGTGACGAAGCTCTCGATCCATTGGATCTCGGGACCGAGGACGCGAAGGGTATTGCAGGAATTTGCGGACGCAGCCTGGAATTCAGCGTCGGACAGTTTAGCTACGCCGGGCATGTCCCGCTCGATGACAAACTTGGGCATCGAATCACCTCCAGTAACGCTTGCGCTAACCAGGATTTCTCAAGCCGATCGAAGATGACAAACTGAGCCTCTATAAATTCCCGGTCAAGCCGATAAGCAATCGGTTACTAAACTGGCAACCCTGTATTGCCGCGTTCCAGCTAAGCCCGTCGCGCTCAATCGGCGGATGCAATAACCGCTAGAAAAAGTTCCCCGTATCGATTCAGTTTTGCTTGGCCGACGCCGGGGACGGCGCCGAGTTCATCAAGCGAGCCGGGGCGTGCCCGGGCCATTTCAATCAACGTGCTGTCATGGAAAACGACGTAGGGCGGCACGCTTTGCTCGCGGGCTATGCGCATACGCTCAGCACGCAGAGCCTCGAAAAGCGATTGCGCGAAGTTGTCGAGGCCGGGACGCTCCTTGCGCTCGCCCGTCGCCTTGATTGTCCGGTCGCGCCTGAACTCGATCTGACGCTCACCGCGCAGGACGGATCGTGCATCGTCACCAAGCATCAGGCCGCCATACTCTTCATAATCGACCTCGACGAGCCTCATCGCCGTCATCTGGCGCATGACGGATCGCCAGGTTCGCTGGTCGAAATCCTTGCCTGCGCCGAAGGTCGGCAGCTTCTCATGGCCGGCCGCAAGAAGCTTCTCGGTCGGCTCGCCCCTGAGCACGTCGATGATGTGAGCGACTCCGTAGCGCTGGCCCGTCCGGTAAATCGCCGAAAGGGCTTTTTGCGCGGCGATCGTTCCATCCCAGGTCTCGACCGGGCTGATGCACGTGTCGCAGTGTCCGCAGGAGCCCTTGTGAGCCTCACCGAAATGAGCGAGCAGGACCTTGCGGCGGCATTGCGACGTTTCGCAAACACCGAGAAGGGCGTTCAGCTTGCCGTTCTCAATTCGCTTGATATCGGGTGCAACCTCGCGCTCCTCGATCATCCGGCGGCGCTGCGCGATATCGCCGATGCCATATGTCATGAACGCTTCGGCTGGCAGCCCGTCCCGCCCGGCGCGGCCGGTTTCCTGGTAATAGGCTTCGACGCTGCTCGGCAGATCGAGATGGGCGACAAACCGCACGTCCGGCTTGTCGATCCCCATCCCGAACGCAATGGTCGCGACGAGAACCAGCCCCTCTTCCTTGAGAAAAGCGTCTTGGTTTGCGTCGCGCACCGCGCGGTCGAGCCCCGCATGATAGGGGAGCGCTTTGATGCCGTTGTCGCAGAGCCAGGCGGCCGTTTCCTCGACCTTCTTCCGGCTGAGGCGATAGACGATGCCGCTTTCGTCACGCCGGCCTTTCAGGAAAGCCGCGAGTTGACGCTTCGGCTCGGACTTTTCGACGATCGTGTATCGGATATTGGGCCGGTCGAAGCTGGTGGCGAAGACCGGCGCGTGTTCAAGCATGAGCCGCCGGCGCAGATCTTCCCGGGTTTGAGGATCGGCGGTGGCGGTGAGGGCGATTCTGGGTACGCCGGGAAAACGGTCGGCCAATACAGCAAGCTGGCCGTATTCCGGGCGGAAATCATGGCCCCACTGGCTGACGCAGTGTGCTTCGTCGATCGCGAACAGCGCGAGCTTGCAACGGCCGAGCAGCTCAAGGAACCCGTTCCCGACCATCCGCTCGGGCGTGACGTAGAGCATGTCGATGCGCCCGGCGAGGAGGTCTGCCCGGATCCTGGACATCTCCGCCATGTCGATGCCGGAATGCATGGCGGCCGCCTGCACGCCCGATTGGCGAAGCGCTTCCACTTGGTCGCGCATCAGCGCAATCAGCGGCGAAACGACGATTCCCGTTCCCTCGCGGCACAAGGCAGAGAGCTGATAACACAGGGACTTTCCTGCGCCCGTTGGGAAAAGCACAACAGCGTCGCCGCCGGCGACAACATGCCGGACGACTTCCTCCTGCCGGCCGCGGAACGCGCGGTGGCCGAAGATGCGGTAGAGGAGGTCAGCGGGATCCTGCAAAAAAGCTCCGGTGCGGTCTGCTCGCCCGTTTCGCCGCGGTCGATGCCGGGGAAACGTGATTCGGGAAATGTCGCGGACCGAGTTGTGTTCTGTATCGGGCGCCGCCGCAATCACGGATGCCAACGGCGCGCCGCTTGCGACGAATTTGAGACCGGGCCTGTGGATTTGCGGCGTGTTAACGCACGCGGATTAGAGTGCTGCCATGGGACCGATGGCGCGATTTCACAGATTTCCGGCCAGGGCACGGCTTGCGGGCGCCGTTCTGGGAGCGGCGGTTGTGCTTGGGGCGGGTGCGGTGCTGGCCGACGGCAACCGCTTGGACGGCCAAGCGGGCGGAGCACAGCGGCAAGTGCCGGCCTGCCCGGATTTTGGTTCATTCGCAGTTGTCGACGCCCCCAAAGCGCCCGGAGCGCGCCGTGGACAGCCTATCACAGCGCAACCCTACAATAATTGTGCGGATCTTCCGTCGACAAAGCCGCGCGTGCCGATCGATATACAGGTCGAGATTTTTCCAGGCCAGAATCAAATCCAGGACCAAAGCCAGGGCAACGGTCAAATACTGCGACAGGACAGGCCTCAATTCCCCGGTTCGGGCTTCGCACCGCTTCGGCGCTGAGGGCTTGTCATTTCGCGAAGCGGGCGAACGCGGCGACGACGCTTTCGTAGACCGGGCGTTTGAACGGGATGATCAGATCGGGCAGGTTCGCCATCCGCTCCCAGCGCCACGCATCGAATTCCGGCTTGTGCCCGCCTGCGGGATTGGCGATGTCGATTTCGCTCTCTTCGCCTTCGAATCGAAAGGCGAACCATTTCTGCTTCTGGCCGCGAAACCGCCCTTTCCAAGCGATTCCAATGACTTCGGCTGGGAGATCGTAGGTCAGCCAATCCGGCGTCTCGGCTAGAAGCGAGACGGACGTGACGTTCGTTTCCTCCGCCAGTTCGCGCAGGGCGGCGGTGTAGGGGTCTTCACCCTGATCGATTCCGCCCTGCGGCATCTGCCAGGAATGGCGGTCGTCGACATGCTCGGGACCGGCTTCCTTCTTGCGGCGGCCGACGAAGACGAGCCCTTGAGAATTGATTAGAACAACCCCGACACAGGGTCGATACGGCAGATCCTCGACGCGGAACTTCGGGTGTTCGGCTGAACTTCCGTGCTTGTTCGATCGCTTCATGATTTATGCCCGGCCGGGCTTGCCGATGACGGCGCTGACAGGCACGAGCTGGATGCCTTTCGCCTCCAGCGTCCTTGCCCACTGCGCGATGCGATCGACGCTGAGCGGCAGCGCCGACGCGGTACCGATCGCGACGCCCTTCTCGCGGGCGGTCGCTTCGAGCCTTGCGAGCTGGGCGTCGATGGACGGAGCACGCGCGACGCTGTCGACGATGAGGTCGGCCCGGCCGGCCTGCAGCTTGGCGGAGGCCGCTAGGCTCGAAACGAGGCTGCGGGGCGACGAGCCGTCGTCCAGAAAGAGAAGACCGCGCGAGCCGATCTCGCGCAGCACGGGCGACAGGGCGGCTTCGTTGGCCGTGAACTTCGCGCCCATATGGTTCACGATGCCGACATAGCCCGGGAAGCGCGACATCACGAAATGGAGCCGGTCCATCGTCTCCTGCGGGGCGGCGCCCGTGGTGAGCGTGTGTGGGCCGGGGTCGTTCTCGGGATAGTCGAATGGCTCCATCGGAGCCTGCAGCATCACCTCGTGACCGTCTCCGCGAGCCCGCACGACCTGCTTGTCGACATCCGCGCCATAGGGCGCGAAGGCCAGGGTGACCTCGGGAGGCAGCTTCGCTATCGCGTCCGTAGTCGACGTTGCGCCGATGCCGAGGCCCACGACGACGATCGCGATGCGTCCTGCCGGCTTGGTGAGCGGCGATGGCGCTCGCCTCGCATATACTTCGGAGGGCCGTGCTCCATCCGCGCCGATGCGGGGCAGGTTGCCCTGGCGCATGCGTTCGACGAGCCGGCTGTCGGGGGCGGCGGCGAGCTTGACCGGCGCGTCCGGCACGCGAATCACGACTGATGGCGGCGCTTCACCGCTGCCGCGGGTGACCCGGACACCGCTCGCGGTCTCCATTTCGGCCGCGCTGGAGCTCGATGCCGCAGGCTCCGTGCCCGCCACGGTGCTGACATTCGGGCCTGCTGCCGATGGCGGGACCGCCTCGGGAGCTTCAGCCACGCGTTTCTGAACGGGCGCGATTGCGTAGGGTTCGCCGCCGTACGGGTCCTTGACGAGGGCAAGCCATCCCGCGAGCACCAGGAACAAGGTCGCGACGAACCCGACGAACACCTGAGAAAACGCCAAGCCGGCCCGACGCCGCTTTTGCGTTGCGGGCTCAAGGCCGAGGGGTCGCGTGAGATCGTCTTGCCCGAGCGTCAATATCCAACTCTCATGGGAGAACTACGCCACGCCGCACGGGCCCGCCCCATTCGGCTGCACGCGAGACCGATGCAGCCGGGTCTATGGCCGGCCATGCGAATCATAGCTGAAAACCAAGCCACGGTCCTGCCCGGACGGCAAGTGCCTGATGCGGGGCGGCGCCGACCGGGTGCGGAATCGAAAGCGGCGGAACCGTGAGGTTCCGCCGCCTGAAGCTTGGCAGAATGCCTGGGCTCTGGAGATCGCTCAGTTCGGAGCGGTCGCAGGAGCCTTCTGGGCTGTCGACGCGTCGTTGACCTTCACGCCGCGCAGCAGGTCGTAGGCGAAATTGAGCTGCTTGTCGTTCTTGGGATCCGGCGGAACGTAGGCCGAAGAACCGCCCTGCTCGTCCTCACCGTTCTTGAGATGGCCCTTCAGAGCCGCCTCACCCTTCGTCTCGTCCTTGCCCTTCAGTTCAGGCGGAATCTCGTTCGTCACCTGCAGGTCGGGATCGATGCCCTTGGCCTGGATCGAGCGGCCTGACGGCGTGTAGTAGCGTGCGGTCGTCAGGCGGATCGCGCCATTGCCGCCGAGCGGGATGATGGTCTGCACCGATCCCTTGCCGAACGAGCGCGTGCCGACGATGGTCGCCCTCTTGTGATCCTGCAGCGCGCCGGCCACGATTTCGGAAGCGGAGGCGGAGCCGCCGTTCACGAGAACGACGACCGGCTTGCCCTTGCTCAGATCGCCCCGCACGGGCGCTGTAGCGCTGGGTCTCGTCGGCATTGCGCCCGCGGGTCGATACGATCTCGCCGCGCTCGAGGAACGCGTCGGATACGGCGATCGCCTGGTCGAGCAGACCGCCGGGGTTGTTCCGGAGGTCGAGCACGTAGCCCTTCAGCTTGTCCGCCGGGATGTCCTTGTTGATCTGATCGAAGGACTTCTTGAGGTTTTCGAAGGTCTGCTCGTTGAACTGGGTGACGCGGATGTAGCCGACATCCGTCTCGCTGCGCGAGCGCACGGACCGGATCCGGATCACGTCGCGGGTCAGCTTCAGCTCGACGGGCTCGGTCGAACCCTTGCGGCACGATCTTGAGGCGAACCGCGGAATTGACGGCGCCGCGCATCTTCTCGACGGCCTGGTTGAGCGTAAGGCCCTGGACCGGCTCATCGTCGATATGGGTGATGATGTCCCCGGCCATACGCCGGCCCGCGAGGCCGGCGTGTCGTCGATCGGGGTGACGACCTTGATGACGCCGTCCTCCATCGTGACCTCGATGCCGAGGCCACCGAACTCGCCGCGGGTCTGCACCTGCATGTCGCGGAAGCTCTTCGGCGTCCATGTAGCTGGAATGCGGATCGAGCCCCGAGAGCATCCCGTTGATCGCGGTCTCGATCAACTTGGCCTCGTCGGGCTTCTCGACATAGTCCGACCTGATCTTCTCGAACACGTCGCCGAACAGGTTGAGCTGACGGTACGTGTCGGAGGCCGCGGCCACGGCGGCCGTGGTCGAGAGAAGCCTGCTCTGGGTTGCGAGCGTCACGGTGCCGGCACCGATGGCCACACCGAGCATCAGAATCGATAACTTGCGCATCATCCGCGAACTTTCTCGTTCGTCGATGCCGCCCACCATGGAGACGGATCGATCGATACACCGTCTTTTCTAAACTCTACATAGAGCACCGGCTGGCTGGTGTCGCTACCCACCGATGCTGCTGTCGCCTGCGACGCTTCGCCCATCACCGCCACCGGCTCCCCCGCAAGGACGAATTGACCGACCCCTACATTGATCCGGTCCATCCCCGCCAGAAGCAGATAGTACCCGCCACCGGCGTTGATGATCAAGAGTTGCCCATAGGACCGGAACGGTCCCGCGAAGGCGACCCAGCCATCGCAGGGGGCCGACACGACCGCCCCCTGCCGGGTCGCGTACGCATGCTCCCTTCAAGGTACCGCCGGTCGCGTCGGCCGCGTTGAAACCCTTGATCAAATTGCCGTTGACCGGCAGCGGCAACAGGCCCTTCGCCTCGCCGAAGGAGACCTTGGGCGCCAGCCGGGCGGGATCGCGGAAGGCAAGGGCGGCGATCTTCTCGCGGGTCTCGCGCGCCTGGTTCTCGACGGCGGCCAGCCTCGCCTCGGCCTCGCGCCTTGCGGGCCTCGTCGGCGGCACGGGACGCGGCCTCGATCTCGCTCTCGAGGCGGCCGATCAAATCCTTGAGAGTTTCGCGCCTTGTGCGGCAAGTTCAGCGACTTTCGCGGCCTCTTCCCGTGCCGATTTCTCCGCTGACGTCAGATCCTGCTGCCGCGCTTCGACCAGAGGGCGACCCGGCGGCGGTCCTCCACCAGCGCCGTGACTTCGCGCGATAGCGTATCGCGCTCGGCGGCAGCGGCCGTCGCGAGACGCACCATCTCGGAAAGGTCGGAGGCCAGCGCCTCGGTTTCGCTGCGCAGCTCGGGCAGGACGGCGCCCAGCAGCATGGAGGCGCGCACGGCCTCCAGCATGTCCTCGGGACGCACGAGCACGGCAGGCGGCGGGCTGCGGCCCATGCGCTGAAGCGCCGCCAGCACCTCGACGATGATGCCGCGCCGGCCGTCCAGGGATGAGCGGATCGCCTCCTCGGTCTGGCCGAGCGTCGAGAGCCGCTGCTCGATGGCCGAGATGCGTCCTTCTGTCGACCGCAGCCGGTTGGTGGTGTCGATCAGGGCCGTGTTGAGCCGTGCCCGGTCGGTGCGCAATGAGGCGACTTCGGCCTCAAGCCTGGACTTTGCCTGCCCGGTGCTCTGGAGCAGCCGCTGTGTCTCTTCGAGCTCCAGCGCACGGGTCGGCCTTCTCGGCGGCACGGTCGGCGAGCTGCTCCGGCGGCAGGACCGACGCCTGTCTTCTGCTGCGCGCTCGCGGCGGCCGAAACCGCGACGAACGCCAGCGCCGCCGCGAAGCCCCGGCAAAAACGGTTCTCGACATGCTCGGGAGATGGTCCAGCGGAGGCCGGTTCGGCGCGTCATCGGCGAATTCTTGTTCACACGCGATGATAGGGGTGGCCGGACAGGATTGTCATTGCGCGATAGAGTTGTTCGCAGAGCGACGACCCTGACGCACGATCTGGTGCGGCAACGTCATGCGCCCGAAAGCAAATCGTCTCGCCGGACTGCGACACCAGAGCGGGATCGAGCCCGTCGGCCCCGCCGATCAGGAAGGCGATTGCCTTGCGGCCCTCATCCCGCCTTGCGCCGAGCGCTCTGGCGAAAACGTCGCTTGGCTGAGACGCGCCCCGCTCGTCAAGCGCGATCAAGATGGCCTCGCCGGCCTTCGCGCGAAGGGCCGCGGCTTCCTCGGCCTTGCGGTCCGCTGGACGCGCGGCGCGGCTTTCCGGAATTTCGATCACCTCGAAACCCGTCAGGCCCAGCGGTTCGACCCGACCGCCTGCGCGCGTTCGAGATAGCGCGACACGAGTTCCCGCTCGGGGCCGTCCTTCAGGCGGCCGACCGCCAGGACAAGGATGCGCATGGCGCGCGGGCGCGCGGCTCAGGACGCCGCGCGTTCGCCGGGCCTGTCGCCGCCCCACATCTTCTCGAGATTGTAGAAGTGGCGCACCTCGGGCCGGAAGACGTGGACGATCACGTCGCCCGCATCGATCAGCACCCAGTCGCAGTGCGGCATTCCCTCGACGCTTGACGTCCTTGCGGCCGCTTTCCTTCAGCGCCTCGATGACGTGATCGGCGATGGACCCGACATGCCGGTTGGACCGGCCTGACGTGACGATCATCGCATCTGCAAGGGAGGTCTTGCCCATGAGGTCGATCACGACCGTGTCCTCGGCTTTTGAATCGTCCAGCATGCCGAGAATGATGGGAAGCGTGGCGCCAGCCTCAGGTTCCACCGAACCGGCGGCGGCGATGTGCGGAGTTGTTTCAACTTCGCGGAGACCAGGTCTCGTCAGCGTTTGATCCTCTTGAGCGCCGGGCGCCTTTTGACGCCCTGCTTCCTGTATACCCTGAAACGCACGGGATTTCCACTTCGCGACGAAGCCTCCCGGATCTAATTCGACGAGGGCAGCCCATGGCCTCTCGCACGCAGTTCCGTGGACGAGCGCGCAGAGCGCGGGCCGTGCAGGAAAATCCACGCCGGAGTGGAGTGGCCGGGCAGGAGCGCCGCATCGGTTTCGTCCAGCCGGTAGGCCGCAAGGCGGGCGGCCGCAGGCGAGCGGGACGCCCTGAGCGTCGCACCCGGGCGGTCGATGACGGCAAGGGGCACGAGCCGGGCGATACCCTCCCAGTTCTGCCAGCGGTGGAACGTGGCGAGATTATCGGCTCCCATGAGCCAGACGAAATGAACACCCGGGCACCGGCGCACGAGATACGCGATCGTATCGTGTGTGAACCGGGTTCCGATCTCCGCCTCCAGACCCGTCACCATCACGCGGGGATCGGCTGCGACGTCGCGCGCGGCCTGCGATGCGTCGCTCGAGCGACGGGAGCCCCGCATTGTCCTTCAACGGATTGCCCGGTGTCACCAGCCACCACACCAGATCGAGCCCCATCCGCTTCAGGGCGGTACGGCTGACGAGAAGATGGCCTTCGTGCGGGGGGTTGAAGCTGCCGCCGAGCAGGCCGATGCGCATGCCTGGCGAATGCCGGGGCAACCGCGCCAGACGGCCGGCTGGTCGAGGCTGGACGAAAGGGCCTTCGGTGCGCATCGGCGCGACCATGACGGCAGAGCCGCAGCCGCGCAAGCGGCCCGCCTCGCCGCCGCCGTCAGGGCCTGGTTTGGCCGGTGCCCCGGACGCGGTACTTGAACGACGTCAACTGCTCGACGCCCACAGGGCCGCGCGCATGCATGCGGCCCGTGGCGATGCCGATCTCCGCGCCGAAGCCGAATTCGCCGCCGTCGGCGAACTGGGTCGAGGCGTTGTGCAGCACGATGGCGCTGTCGACCTCCGCCAGGAACCTTGCGGCCGCCGCCTCGTCCGACGTCACGATCGAGTCGGTGTGGTGCGATCCGTAGGTCTCGATGTGGGCGATGGCGGCGTCGAGGCTATCAACCACGCGCACGGCGATGATGGCGTCGAGATATTCGGTGCGCCAGTCTTCTTCGGTCGCGGCCGTCACGCGGGGATCGACCGCCTGCGTCTCCGCGTCGCCTCGCACGGCGCAGCCGGCGTCGAGCAGTGCGCCGACGAGCGGCGCAAGATGGGTGGACGCGCATGCCGCGATCGACCAGCAGCGTTTCCGCCGAGCCGCAGACACCCGTGCGCCGCATCTTGGCGTTCAGGACGATGGCCTTCGCCATGTCGAGATCAGCCGCCGCAGTGGACGTAGACGTGGCAGATGCCTTCGAGGTGCGCGAACACAGGCACGCGCGCCTCGCTCTGGACGCGGGCGACGAGGCTCTTGCCGCCGCGCGGAACGATGACGTCGATGCAGCCATCCAGCCCGGCGAGCATCAGGCCGACGGCGGCGCGGTCGGCGGTGGGCACGAGCTGCACCGCGTCTGCGGGCAACCCGGCAGAAACGAGGCCCGCACGCAGCGCGTCGGCGATCGCGCTCGACGTTCGCAGGCTTTCCGAGCCGCAGCGCAGGATGGCCGCGTTGCCCGCCTTCAGGCAGAGCGCGCCGGCATCGGCGGTGACGTTGGGGCGGCTTTCGAAAATCACGCCGATCACCCCAAGCGGGGTCGCGACGCGCTCGAATCGCAGGCCGTTCGGCTGCTGCCACTCGGCCAGCACCCGGCCGACCGGATCGGGGAGCCTTGCGACGTCTTCAAGCGCGGCTGCGATGCCTTCGAGACGCCCCGCGTCCAGCATCAGCCGGTCGAGGAACGCGCCCTTGGTGCCGCGCGCCTGCGCATCGGCGACATCGCTGGCATTGGCGGCCAGGATCGCCGGAGCCGATGCGCGGATCGCGGCTGCAGCCTGCATCAGCGCACGGTTCTTGTCGTCCGGGCGGGCATTGGCGAGCGTGCGCGCAGCAGCCCGGGCGCGGTGGCCGATATCGGCCATCAGCGCGGCTACGTCCTGCGCGGCCACGTCCTGGGGATGCTCATCCTTGCTCACCGTGTCCAGCATGTTCAGGTCCGCTCTTTTCCCAGCACGTCCTACTCGGCCGCGAGGGCCATGTCGTCCCGGTGCACCATCTCGGCTCGGCCGGCATAGCCCAGCACCGCCTCGATGTCGCGCGACGAATGTCCGAGGATCAGATTGGCATGGTCGTGGTCATAGGCCACGAGCCCACGGCCGAGATCCTCGCCATCGGGCGACCGCAGGACGACCGCGTCGCCGCGCTCGAACGGCCCTTCGGCGCGGACGACGCCGGCGGGAAGCAGGCTCTTGCCGGAGCGGATGGCGCGCGCCGCACCGGCATCCAGATACAGTACGCCCTTGGGCTCGAGAGAACCGGCGATCCACTTCTTGCGCGCGGCCACCGGGTTCGAGGGCGTCAGGAACCACGTGCAGCGCGCACCTGTCGCGATGGCGGAGAGCGGGTTCTTCACCCGCCCGTCCGCGATGACCATGTGGGTGCCGCCAGCCGTCGCGATCTTGGCGGCCTCGATCTTGGTGCGCATGCCGCCGCGCGACAGCTCGGAGCCCGCGCCGCCGGCCATGGCCTCGATCTCGGCGGTGATGCGCGGCACGACCGGGATCAGGGTCGCGTCGGGGCTGGACTGGGGAGGCGCGGTATAGAGGCCGTCGATGTCGGACAGCAGCACCAGCAGGTCCGCGCCCGCCATGGTGGCGACCCGCGCGGCAAGGCGATCATTGTCGCCGTAGCGAATCTCGCTGGTGGCGACGGTGTCGTTTTCATTGACGACGGGCACCGCTCGCAGTTCCAGCAACCGCGCCAGCGTGGCGCGGGCGTTGAGATAGCGCCTGCGTTCCTCGGTATCGCCGAGCGTCACCAGGATCTGCCCGGTGGTGATGCCCTGATGGCCCAGAACCTCGGCCCAGGTCCGTGCCAGCGCGATCTGGCCCACGGCCGCCGCGGCCTGGCTCTCCTCAAGCTTCAGTTGTCCCTTGGGCATGCCGAGCACGGTACGCCCCAGCGCGATCGCGCCCGAGGACACCACCAGCACGTCCACGCCGCGAGAGTGCAGCTGACCGATATCCTCCGCCAGCGCGGCGAGCCAGGCATGTTTCAGCACGCCTCGGGCGCGGTCCACCAGCAGGCTCGAGCCGACCTTGACGACGATGCGCCGAAACTGCGTCAGCGAGGGGGAGGGAGTCCCCGCAGAAGCCAACGCCAGGCTATTGGCGGCGGCTTCGCTCATGGGCGCCACCCCTGGGCGGCGATCACCTCGTCCACAGGCTCGGCGGTGGCCACCCTCTCGGCATCGATCACGGAGAGAAGCCGGCTCAGGACATCGTCCACGCCCTTGCCCGTCGCCGCCGATACCAGCATCGGCTCCTTCTTGGCCGCCCGCTTCAGGCGGGCCTTCTGGTCTTTCAGTTGCTCAGGCGTCAGCGCGTCGATCTTGGACAAAGCCACGATCTCGGGCTTCTCGTCGAGCCCCTGGCCATAGGCGGCGAGTTCCGCGCGGATGGTCTTGTACGCCTTGCCGGCATGCTCGCAGGTGCCGTCGACAAGATGCAGCAGCACGCGGCAGCGCTCGACATGGCCGAGGAACCGGTCGCCCAGTCCGTGCCCCTCATGCGCGCCCTCGATCAGGCCGGGAATGTCGGCCAGCACGAATTCACGCCCATGCGCGCGGACCACGCCGAGGCCGGGATGGAGCGTCGTGAACGGATAATCCGCGATCTTCGGCTTGGCCGAGGTCACCGCTGCGAGGAAGGTCGACTTGCCGGCATTCGGCAGCCCCACGAGGCCGGCATCGGCGATGAGCTTCAGCTTCAGGACGATCCAGCGCTCGTCGCCCTCCTGGCCCGGATTGGCGCGGCGCGGCGCGCGGTTGGTGGACGTCGTGAAGTGCAAATTGCCGAAGCCGCCATTGCCGCCCTTGGCGATGAGCACGCGCTGGCCGAGTTCGGTCAGGTCGGCGATCATCGTCTCGCCGTCCTCGTCGTAGATCTGCGTTCCCTTGGGCACCTTCAGCACGACGTCGGCGCCCTTGCCCCCCGCCCTGTTGCGGCCCATGCCGTGCATGCCGGACTTCGCCTTGAAGTGCTGCTGGTAGCGATAGTCGATGAGCGTATTGAGGCCGTCGACGCACTCGGCCCAGACGTCTCCGCCCCGTCCGCCGTCGCCGCCGTCGGGTCCGCCGAATTCGATGAACTTTTCACGCCGGAACGAAACGGCGCCTGCGCCACCGTTGCCGGACCGGATGAAAATCTTAGCCTGATCGAGAAACTTCATGGCGAACGTCTAGAGCAAAATGCCGTCCACCTGTACCGGAATTTGTCGCAACGCTCCGCCAAGCCGCGTTTTTTGGACGGCGGAACCTCGCGCCCGCAGGCCTCAGGCCACCTTGCGGATCGTCAGCCTGACCTTGCCGACGTCGAAGAACAGCCACGACAGGTCGGCCGTATTCAGCACTTCGCGCGGGCCGGTGTGGGCGAGAAGGTCGTTGAACCTGATGTTCCACGACGAGCCTGTCGACGTGGTCACCTTGGCGACATAGATGAGGCGGACGTCGTTGCCCTCCTGCCTGATGTCGGCCTGGCCGATCACGTCCTCGCGCGTGCCGGTGTAACGGCCCTCCGCCGTCCGGGTGAAACGCCAGGTCTTGCGATCTTTTTCGCCATCGGAATAGACGAAGTCTTCCACCAGCGTCAGCGTTTGCGACGGCGCGTCCCATGTGCCGCGCATCTGCACCTTGAGCCCACGGGTCGTGTTGTCCCGCGTGTTGGTGAAGACGCCCTCGGCCACGTGCCGGCCCCTGAAGAACTCTTCGAGCACGAGCTTGCGGCCGGGCGCCGCCAGGACAGGTTTCGAGCCGAGGCCGGCCGCTAGGAGCGAGGCCGCACCAAGAGCGGCCTCGCGACGGTTGAAGATCATGGGACGCTCCCGCAGAGGTGAACCTCCGCTGTCTTACGTGAGCGCCACCGGCTCGGACCACCCGGGCCTCCGGGGCGCGTTCTCCCCGGCTGCATCGCGGCCGACAAGGTCCGGCGTAGCCCAGCCCTTCAGGCTTGCCCACACCTTGCGGTCGAGACGGAACGTGTCGACGGGGAAAAACCCGCCGCGAGCCGCCAGGTCGACAAGATTGGAGCCCTGAAAAGCGAAGCCGCACTTCTGCAGGACGCGTGAGGAGGCGGGATTGACGACCCGCGCATCCGCCACGATGGCCTTCGTGCCAGTCAGCAGGAAGACGCCGTCGACGACTGCCTGGACAGCCTCGGTGGCGTAGCCCCTGGCCCCACTCCTCCGGCGCGAAGTAGTATCCCAGCCGAATGGCGTCGTCGCCGAAAGCCTGCGGGTTGCCCGGTGCGACAACGCTGACGACACCGATCACCTTGCGCGATCCGCCGTTCAAGGTCGCCACGAGCGTGATCGCCTTGCCTGACGAATTCTCGCCCCGCGCGCGCAGGATGAAGGCGTTTGCCGACCCCTCGGGATAGGGATGCGGCACGTTGGCCGTCATCTCCGCGACCTCCTTGCGGCTGGCGATGGCGGCGACTGCCTGTGCATCGGCAGCGCGCGGCCAGCGCAGCCACAAGCGGCGGGTCTCTAGCCTGAAGACGTCGTCGCGAACGATCTCTGGAAACATGATCGATCCTCCGGTCCGATGGGCCTAACGCGTCCGCGTGACCCTGAAACGACAAAAGGGAGATGGTTTCCCACCTCCCTTTGAAGCCTCCCTTTCGGGAGATTTCCGGACCTGAAGCTCATGATCGAGACTGGGGTCCGCCGGGTCCGTGGGAGCCGGCGGGGGTCTTTGTCTCGACCTACGCCGTCATTCTGCTGCTTCTTGGGCTCGTACGACCACGAAAATTCGGTCGTTGGCTTTGTTCTGGAATTCGACGTGCCCGGTCGTAAGGGCGAAAAGGGTATGATCCTTACCCATGCCGACATTGACGCCCGGATGCATTTTCGTGCCGCGCTGGCGCACGATGATGTTGCCCGGAATGACGTGCTCGCCACCGAACTTCTTGACGCCAAGACGACGACCGGCCGAGTCGCGGCCGTTGCGGGATGAACCGCCTGCTTTTTTGTGAGCCATGATGGTGCTCCGATACCGTTGCGGGCTTTATACCCGGAAATTGCTATGTTCGACCAGACCCAAACGGGACCCGATCACGCTTCTGCGGACGCCTCGGCCGCTGGGGCCTTCTTCGTCCGGCTGCGCTTGGCAGGAGCCTCGGAACCAGCCACCGGCTCGGCCGAAGCGGCCTTCGGGGTCGGCTGTGCGCCATCGGTGAGGATCTCGGTGATCCGGACGACGGTGAGGTCCTGGCGGTGACCCTTCTTGCGCTTCGAATTCTGACGGCGGCGCTTGACGAACGAGATCGACTTCTTGCTGCGCGTCTGCTCGACGACTTCGCCTGCCACGATGGCTCCGGCGATCGTCGGGGATCCGAGATGCGTAGCGCCGTCGCGAACGAGCATCAGCACTTCATTGAAGGAGACGACTTCGCCTGCCTGGGCAGGAAGCTTCTCGATCGTGATCACGTCCTGGGCGGCGACCCGGTACTGCTTGCCGCCGGTCTTGATGACTGCGAACATCGTTTCTGTCCTCGAGTTCAATCCAGCCTGCCCGCTGTCCCGACCAGGTCGGAAGCCGATGCGAACGGCCGTCTTTTTGTTACAGTGTCACCCCTCGCGCATTTCACGGGGATGAAGTCACGGGTATAAAGACCTGGGCGCAGCCGTCGATCAGGGCCTCACATGGCCTCGAAGGTCGTCGACGCAAAGACAAACGCGCAACCCATGAAGGCCGCGCGCGAAGCGGTTTGCCTATAGGCAGAGCCTGCCGAAGTCAAGAACCTGCAGAACCCGAGCGGCCGGGCCGTCCACGGGGAGCGGCGGTGAAACGTCCGAACCCGTTCGACGCCGCTTGTGGAACCCGCCCCCCCATGCTATCTCGCCGCCGCAACCACGACCTATCAAGGTTACTGCGGAGAGGTGGCAGAGTGGTTGAATGCACCGCACTCGAAATGCGGCATGGGTGCAAGCCCATCGGGAGTTCGAATCTCCCCCTCTCCGCCACTTCTATTCAAAGCCTCTGACAAAGCGATAGATCCAACCCCGCGTTTGGCGGTTTCCGCGCGACCGATTTTGCCCGCAGCTCAATGAGGCTGGAAACTCTGCCGCAAGGGCCCGCGCGAGTTGATGCGGGACTACGGGCTCGGGGAGCGTCCATCATGCGCAGACCGCCCACCTGCGACCTGCTGTCCTGGGCCGCCGACCCTTCGGTCGAGCGCCCGGCGCGGAATCCGGTTCGGCTTTCAGGACAGCCGGGAGGTTTTGTCTTCAGCCGGGATTTTCATGTGGGCTGAGCTCTGCCCCCCCCCACTGCCGCGCGAATTGTGGAGGCCTTTCGACTGATGTAGCGTACAGCTTAGGTTGTATTTCGGCCTCGTGGTTCAGGGAGATTGTACATGTTGAAATCGAAGGCATCGAAGCTGGCCGTAAGCGTTGGCATGGCCTCGGTCTGGGGCTGGTCGTGTCCGCGCCGGCCCAGGCGCAGGCCACGCTCGACGCAGTCAAGAAGCGCGGCAAGGTGCTGTGCGGCGTCTCGCCCGTTTCGGCCGGGTTCTCCTTCGCCGACGACAAGGGTGTGCGTCGTGGCTTCGACTCCGATGTCTGCCGCGCGATTTCGGCTGCGGTGTTCGGCGATCCGGAGAAGGTCGAGTCCGTCCCGCTCAGCACCAATGTGCGCTTCCAGGCGCTGCAATCGGGCGAGATCGATGTTCTCTCGCGCCAGACCACCTGGACCTTCTCGCGCGACAATTCGCTCGGGCTCGATTTCGGGCCGATCGTCTTCTATGACGGCCAGGGCATCATGGTGCCTGCCAAGCTGAACGTGAAGAGCGCCAGCGAACTTGCCAGCGCCGTCGTGTGCGTGCTGCCCGGCACGACGACGCAGCAGAACCTCGAGGACTACTTCCGGCCCCGCAACATCAAGTACGAATCGGTGGTGTTCGAGAATTCGGACGAGTGGCGCAACGCCTACTTCACCGGCCGCTGCGACGCGATCACGACCGACCGCTCCGACCTCGCTTCCGTCCGCTCGGTCGCGCCGGATCCCAAGGCGCATGTGATCCTGCCGGAGACGATCTCGAAGGAGCCGCTGGCGCCGGTCGTGCGGCAGAACGATGCCAATTGGCGCGACATCGTCAGCTGGTCGGTCTTCGCGATGATCGCGGCCGAAGAACTGAAGATGACGCAGGCCAATGTCGACACCTTCCTGACCAGCAAGGATCCGGAAGTGCAGCGCATGCTGGGCGTCACCGGCGATCTCGGCAAGATGCTCGGCCTTGAGCCGAAGTGGGCTCTGAACGTCATCAAGGGCGTCGGCAACTATGCCGAACTGTTCAACCGCAACCTGGGACCGGACACCCGCATCGGCCTGTCGCGCGGACCCAACAAGCTCTGGACCGAAGGCGGCCTGCTTTACTCGCCGCCGTTCCGGTGAGCCGGCCGATCCGGCCCTGATCCGGCCTGATCGATCCCGCAGGCAGGCGGCCCCGGTGCCGCCTGCCCTCGCCTTTCCGCCCCTGTCCTGACCAGCCGAGCGAGCATGCCGCGATGACGCGCCTGTTCTACGACCTGCGCGTGCGCGCCATCCTGTACCAGGTGCTGGCGGTCGCGGGCGTCGTCGCCGCGGGCTGGTATCTGGCGTCGAACGTTTCGCAGAAGCTCGCCGAGCAGAACATCGTCACCGGCTTCGCGCTTTCTCGGCCGCGAGGCCGGCTTCGTCATCAGCCCGAGTTTCATCGACTACAAGCCGACCGACAGCTTTTGCCCGCGCGCTGCTGACCGGAGTGCTCAACACCATCTGGGTCTCGACGCTCGCGGTCATCTTCGCCACGATGATCGGCCTCGTCGTCGGCGTCGCGCGGCTTTCGGGCAATCCGATGCTGAGGGCGCTGGCGTTCCTCTATGTCGAGGCGCTGCGCAACGTGCCGCTGCTGCTCTACCTGTTCCTGTGGTACGGGCTGATCGTCAATATGCTGCCGCCGGTGCGCGAGGCGATCGAACTGATGCCGCATGTGTTCATCTCGAACAGCGGCGTGACCATTCCGGCGATGAACTGGACGCCGGCGCACACCAAGGTGCTGCTGGCCCTCGTCGCCGGCGCGGTTCTCGCCGTGGTCGTGCGCCGGCGCATGATCGCGCAGCGCGTCGCCACCGGCGTGGTGCGGCGTATCTGGCCCTGGGTGCTCCTCGCCCTGTTCGGGCCGGCGCTCATCGCGATGCTGGTCTTCCAGCCGGAGATCATCATCGAGTACCCGGAGAAGGGCCGTTTCCGGCTGGCCGGCGGAGCGCATCTCAAGCCCGAGTTCACCGCGCTGCTGATGGGCCTGACACTCTCGGCCTCCGCCGGTATCGCCGAGACGGTGCGCTCCGGCATCCTCTCGGTGAAGAAGGGCCAGTGGGACGCCTCGATGTCGCTCGGGCTCGATCGCGGCATGTCGCTGCGGCTCGTGGTCCTGCCGCAGGCGCTGCGCGTGATCATCCCGCCGCTGACCAGCGCCTATCTCAGCCTGTTCAAGAACTCCTCGCTCGCGACCGCGATCGGTTATCCCGACCTGGTTCTCGTCACCAATACGACGATGAACCAGACCGGCCAGGCCATCGAAGGCATCGCCATCATGATGATGGTCTATCTCGGCCTGTCGATCATCATCTCGGTGTTCATGAACTGGTACAACGCCCGCGTGGCGCTGAAGGAGCGTTGAGCGATGCTGCAGACCGAACTGGCGGCGATAGTCGCCGCCGCCACAGCCTGGCTTATTGGCAACGCGTCGTCAAGCCGCTCTTCGGCACGCCGCTCAATGCGGTGATTTCGCTCGTCTGCCTGTGGCTGTTCTGGATCATCATCAAGGCCGCCTGGGGCTGGCTTGTGACGCGCGCCATCACCGAGGGCGGCGCGGCCGTCTGCCGGGCCGGCAGCGGGGTCTGCCTGCCCTTCCTGGCCGCCAAGGCCCGCTTCATGATCTTCGGCGTCTATCCCTACGAGGAGCACTGGCGCCCTGCCCTGTCGATGGCTGCTGTTCTTCGGCGCGATCGGCATCTCCATGATGCCGCGCTTCTGGGGGCGCTGGCTTCTTGCGCTCTGGGCGGCCGTGGTGGTCGCCGGCATGGTTCTGATCGCCGGCGGCGTGCCGGGGCTGAGGCCGGTTCCCACGACGCTGTGGAGCGGCCTGCCGCTCTCCTTCATCCTGACGGCCGTCGGCCTGGCGCTCGGCTTCCCGCTCGGCGTCGTGCTCGCACTGGCGCGCGCTTCGAAGCTGCCGGCGATCCGCGTCATCGCCGTCTTCTTCATCGAGGTCATCCGCGGCGTGCCGCTGATCTCGATCCTGTTCATGGCCTCGGTGATGCTGCCGCTGTTCATGCCCACCGGCGTGACCGTCGACAAGCTGCTTCGCGCCCAGATCGCGATCATCATCTTCGCGGCCGCCTATATCGCGGAAGCCGTGCGCGGCGGCTTGCAGGCCATCCCGCGCGGCCAGTACGAGGCCGCGGCTTCGCTTGGGCCTGCACTACTGGCAGGCGATGCGGCTCATCGTGCTGCCGCCGGCGCTGAAGATCGTCATCCCGCCGCTGGTCAATATCTCGATCGGCTTCTTCCAGGATACGACGCTGGTGACGATCATCGGCCTGCTGGATTTCCTGTCGACGATCCGCACCGCAATGCTCGATCCGGAATGGGTCGGTGCGGCCGTGCTGGAGGGATATCTCTTCGCGGCCACGGTCTACCTCGTGTTTTCCTACGGGATGGGCGCCTATAGCCGCTATCTCGAGCGCAGGCTCAGGACCGGGTTCGACTAGCGGATCTCGAAGCGAGGCGGGCCGCGGGGGCGCATAAGTTTGCGGCGGCCGCCGACGCCCGGGATCCCTTCGCCGCCGGCCCACTTATGTCTGGCGGGGCTGCGCCGCACCGTTACACTCCCCATCCCCGATCCCGTCAAACCCAAGAGTTACCGATGAGCGAAGCTGCCGGCGTCACCGTTTTCCGCAACTGCGACTGGCTGGTGGCCTGGGACGAGGCGGCGAGGTCCCACGTCTATCTGCGCGGGGCGGATTTCGCCTTTTCAGGCCAGGACATCGTCCATGTCGGCAAGGGCTATGACGGACCGGTGGCGCAGGAGATCGATGCCAGCGACCTGATGATCATCCCCGGATTCGTCGACATTCACAGCCATCCCGGCCACGAGCCCGGCTGGAAGGGCATGCTCGAGGAGCTGGGATCGCCCAAGCTCGGCCAGAGCTCGCTGTACGAGTTCATGCCGGTGTTCGCGGTCGGACCGGAATATACGCGGCCCTGCCTGCGGGTGGCCGTCTCGGAACTGCTCAAGAGCGGCGTGACCACCATCTGCGATCTCGGCCGCCCGCGCGACACATGGGCCGACGAATATGCCGAGACCGGCATCCGCGCCGTGCTGTGGGGCATGTTCCGCTCCGGCCCGTGGAAGACCACCAATGGCCATTCGGTCGAGTACGATCTCGATTTCGCCGCCGGCGACAAGGCGCTGAAAGATGCCATCGCGATTGCGGACAAGGCGTCGCGGCATCCGTCCGGCCGGATCACCGGCTTCTTCGGCCCGGCGCAGATCGATACCTGCTCCGAAGGGCAGATCCGCGACGCGCTGGCGGCCGCGCGCGAGCGCAACCAGCCGATCCAGATCCACGCTGCGCAGAGCATCGTCGAGTTCCAGGAGATCGTCCGGCGCTACGGGGCGACGCCGGTGGAATGGCTCGACCGCATCGGGGCGCTGGGGCCGGATACGATCATCGGGCACTGCATCTTCCTCAACGATCACCCGTGGATCCACTATCCGCATGCCAGCGATTTCGAGCTGCTGCGCGACTCGGGCGCGATGGTGGCCCATTGCCCCGTCGTGTTTGCGCGGCGCGGCATCGCGCTCAATACGCTGTCGCGCTATGTGAAGGCCGGCATCAAATGCGGCATCGGCACGGACAGCTTCCCGCACAACATGCTCGATGAGATGCGCATGGCCTGTTACGCCGGCCGCATCATCGGCGGCAGCTTCACCGCCTCCACCACGCATGACGTGTTCATGGGCGCGACGGCGACCGGCGCCGACATGATCCGCCGGCCCGACCTTGGCCGGCTGGCGCCGGGCTGCAAGGCGGACTTCTCCGTCGTCGACATGCGCAACCCCTATATGCAGCCCGACTACGAGCCGATCCGCAGCCTCGTCTACTCGGCCAACGACCGCGCCATCCGCGACGTCTATGTCGATGGGCGGCAGGTCGTGAAGGAAGGCGAGATCGTCGAGTTCGACATCGCTGACGATATCGAGTTGCTGCGGCGTGCCCAAGGCGAGGCGATCGCGGCGGCGCCCAGCGCGACTGGGCGGGCCGCAGGCTCGACCAGCTCAGCCCGCGCGTGTTCCCCGATCAGGGAGTGAGCGGCAGCGACGGTCAGGACCTTAGCGGAAAGGACATGGGCGCCAGCTTCGCCAGCGGGCGGCGCTGCGGATCGCCCTGCTCCGCCACCCGGCAGGCCCGCTTTTGCGCGTCCTGCAACTGGCGCACCGCGCCCTCGACATCGAGCGTCAGCACGCGGTGATCGCGGACCACCTGTTGCCCGTCGATGAACACGTCGCGCACGGCGCGCTCGGCGGCGCAGTGGATCAGGTTGCGCAGCGGATCGTGCACAGGCTGCATCGTCGGCTGGTCGAGATCGACGAGCACCAGATCGGCCTTTGCGCCGACCGCGATGCGGCCGATATCGTCGCGGCCGAGCGCCTTCGCCCCGCCCGTGGTCGCGATGTCGAACAGCGTGCCGGTGTCCAGATCGAACACCGATCCGGCGGTGACGCGCGAGCAGATCAGCGCTTCGCGCATCTCCTCCAGCATGTTGAAGGGGTAGCTGTCGGTGCCGAGCCCGACATTGACGCCGGCGCGGCGATAACCGCCCAGCGTCTGCAGCGTCATGCCGGAGCGCGCGAAGGTGACCGGACAATGCGCGACGCGTCGTCCCCGAGCTGGCCAGCCTCGCCGAGATCGTCGCGCGTGCGCTGGCGCGTCCAGCTGTGGTGATCGAGGAAGATGCAGTGGCCGATGATGAGATCGGGGCCGAGCAGCCCCAGCCGCTCCATCATCTGCGGCGCGGTCTCACCGGTGCGGCGCAGCAGCTCCTCGTGCTCCGCCATGGTCTGCGCGCCGTGGATGGTGATGCGGGCGCCTCGGGCGCGCGCGGCGGAGGCCGCCTCCTGCAGCAGCGCCTCGGAACAGGTCTCGATCTGCGAGGGGGCGACGACACCGTCGATCCGGCCGGAAGGATGCGCCCGCGCCACGTCGACGAAGGCGAGCGCCTCCTGGAAGCGCTCGCGCCCGCGGGCCACGTTCCATTCGAAGTCGAGCCGGTGGCTTCCTTCCATCCGCCAGGCCGCCTCGCGGAAGCCCGGCGCGAGCCAGGCTCGCATGCCGCTCTGCGCGGCGAGGGACAGCCAGTGCGGATGCACGCCGGCGATATCGAGATGGCTGGAGACGCCGGAGCGCATCAAGTCGGCCATCATCACGATCTGGCACGCATCCTTGGCGTCGGCATCGGAATCGATCAGCGCCGAAAACTCGTAGAGCGCATTGCCCCAGAGCGCCGCCGTGCCGACATCCTCGAACAGGCCCTTGGCGATCGGCTCGTCCCCGGAATGGCAATGGATGTTGACGAGGCCCGGCATGACCATGGCGCGCCGACCGTCGATCACCACATCCGCCCGACCTGCATATGCCGGCCCGACATGGGTGATCGCCCCGTTGGCGAACGCGATGTCGATGCCCTGCCGGTAGCTGTGGGCGCTCTCCCCGTCGGCGCGGGTGACGGCCCAGGCGCAGTTGCGGATAACAGTGACGGGAGCGGACATGCGGGTTCTCGCGCGATCTCGGTTCCCCGGGACTTTCCGCCGGGCGACGCGTCCGAGTCAAATGGCGCCGGGCCATAGAATGGATGGCCCGGCCGCCGCGAATGGCGGCCCCGATTGCCTGCAAATGGGCATCGACCACGGTGCGGATTTCCTCGCGCTTAGCGAAGGCGGCCCGTTCCCCCTCGGAGGGCTCGCCATCGAGCTCCGGTTCCCGCATGTCGCTGGGGCTAGCCCGCCGTCCGGGCGCTGGTTCGGACGGCGGGAGTGGACCTTTTTACTCTGATCGACAAGGACGGGCGCGAGACCAGAATAGGCCAGCCATCGCGATCAAGCCGCGACGGTTGCCCGGTGGACGCCGCCCTTTTCTGAGACGGCCGTCACTTCAACCGACCCGCGGCCGCCCGGGATGCGCACGAGCCATTCGGCGGGCTTTGCCACCGCGGTCCATTGCTGGCCCCAGGGCGACCATGGATACTGGCGCTCGTTTCGCCCGGCGAGATGGCCGATCGCCACCTCTGGCGGGTTCATGACGACCTCGCCGCCTTCGACCGAGATTTGGACGCGGACCGGCTTCGCGACGTGGTTGGCGAGGGCGACGTCCGACAGATTGGTCGGGAGGTAGCCATGGTTGCCCACGACCGCGCGCACCTTGTAGAGGTCCGCGCCCAGCGGCTCCAGTGTGAGATCGTCCACCTTCACCCGTGGGGCGCAGGCGGCGTGGCGAAGGTTGAAGAGGACGTTCTTCCGGCAGATCTCCTCCAGCAACTTGCCCGGGGGATTGCGATACGACCAGATGTTGACCATGCCGCCGATCTCGACCGGGCCGAGCTGCGGGTGGTCGAATGCGGTCCAGTCCCGGAATCCCTTCTCGCCGACATGCTCCAGCACCCAGGCGAAAACCTTGGTCTGGATCTCCTCCGTGCGGGGATAGAGGTTCATGTAGCCGACCTTCTGGACGCCCGCCTCGCGTTCGAGATCCCAGAGCTCGGTGCCGAAGGAGATGATGCCCAGTCTCCTCGTAGGTCCAGTCCATCAGGCCGCCGCGCCGGATCTTCGTCTTGTCGGGCGTGAAGTCCTCGTAGATCGAGACGGTGGGATAGCCCGTGATCTCGGTGCCGACCGTGCCGATCTGCTTGAACAGGGCGATGTCGCGGGCGCCCATGGCGCTGTCGGGCTTGGTCATGCTGGGCCGCATGATGATGCCGCCATGGGTGTGGTAGGCGCACATGCCGCAGATATTCGGGTGGTCGAGGATGAGCCGCGCCATGGCGTGCGGCTTCCGGCTCCGAGAGCGGGTGCTCGCCCGCGCCGTATTCCTGCGGCGACCAGTGGGTGGGGAAGTTGCGGTTCATGTTGCCGTCGAACGGCATTTCGACGGGTACGTTGACGCCGTCGAAGTTGCGGATCCGGCCTTCCGGATAGACGCGGTAATACTCGCCGCCCTCTTCGCCGGGCTGGCGCTGCACCATGATCCGGGGTTCGGAGGCGCTCTTCTTCCACTCGCCTTTTTCGTCGCGGACCCGCATCCAGACGATGTAGCCGTCGCCGTCGATATCCTCGGGGATGAGGCCCTCGATGCGGTCGAAACCCGGCATGAACCGGCCGTTGCCGCACCAATTGTAGTAGGGCGGCAGGAGCGAAAGCTCGGCTCCGTCAGGATTGATGCGCGGCAGGATGTAGAAAACCTGCTGGTCTATCAAGCCGCTTAACCTCCGGATCGCTGTCGTAGCGGGTCAGGAGATGCCAGATGGCGTAGAGGGCGGTGGCGCTGGTGGCGTGTTCTTCGGCGTGGATCTGGGCGTCGATGTAGTAGCCGGGCTTCTCGGACGACGGGCCCCGTCTTGGGGTTGGCGATCTCGACGAGCCAGACGTCGCGGCCCTGGTGGGTCTTGGCCAGCGAGCGGATGGTGGCGAGATGGGGATACTCCGCCACCAGATATGTAGCCGCTCGGTCATCTCGGCATAGGTGTAGTAGCGGTCGAAGGAAATCTGCATCTGGCTCAAGCGGGGTGGTCCTTTCGAGGAGCATCGTCCGGGGGACGGCGGCGGGGGTCGCGGCGGGATGGCCGGCGCATGGTCAACCACATCCGCCTGCCGGCGCAAGCCCTGCGGTTGGCGCGCACGGGCTTCGAGATGGCGCCCGAACAGGTCCCCGAAGCGGCCCGATTCGAACCCGAAGCGACCCCGAGATCCGCCTTGACCCGGACTTCGGCTTTCTCGGTGTTCGAACAGGTATTCGGGAAGCCCGGACCGGCCGCGCGTCCGATGAAAACGCGCCCCGCCGCGTCGGACTAGCCGGTCGCCTGGGGACCGGTCACCTCGTGGCCGGCCAGCTCGTGCGCGGCCTCGAACGCGCCGATGTAGTCGCGCGTGAGGGGCACGGCGTCCACCTGCCTGGCGAGCTGGAGCTGGAAGACCATGTAGCCGCTATGCCGGAAGGTGGCCTCGCTTCCCGCCAGGTAGAATTCCCACATGCGGCAGAACCGCTCGTCGTAGAGGGCGGCGATTTTGGCGCGATTGGCGGCGAAGCGCTCGCGCCACAGCCGGAGGGTCTGCGCGTAGTGCAGGCGCAGGATCTCGACGTCGGTGACGTAGAGCCCGGCGCGCTCGACCGCGGGCAGAACCTCCGACAGCGCGGGGGAATAGCCGCCCGGGAAGATGTAGCGCTGGATCCAGGGGTTCGTGGCGCCCGGCCCGTGGGCGCGGCCGATGGCGTGGACCAGTGCGACGCCGTCCTCCGTCAGCAGGCTGGCGATCCGGCGGAAATAGGTGCCGTAATCGTTCACCCCGACATGCTCGAACATCCCGACCGAAACGATCCGGTCGAAGCGGCCCTGCACATCGCGGTAATCCTGGAGGGCGAACCGGACCTGCCCGTCCTGGCCGCTCCTCGTGCGCGCTCCTGCGATGCCCTGTGCTGGCGTTCGGAGAGGGTGAGCCCGGTTACGTTCACCCCGGCTACGGCGTTCAGATAGAGCCCGAGGCCGCCCCAGCCCGAGCCGATGTCGAGCACGTTCTGGCCGGGACGCAAGAGAAGCTTGGCCGCGACATGGCGCTTCTTCTGGGCCTGGGCCGTCTCGAGGCTGTCGTCGGGATGCATGAAATAGGCGCAGGAATACTGCCGGTCCTCGTCGAGGAAGAGGTCGTAGAGCTCATCGGAGAGGTCGTAATGCGCGGCGACGTTCTCCCTGGCGCGGTGGGCCGGATTGTACTGGGCGAAGCGTCGGCCAACCATTCGAACGGCGTTGCCGAGGCGCGAGGACCAATCGGGAAAGACCCACCCGGAATTGCTCAGCGTGAGGTCGAGCAGATCGTAGATGTCGCCCTGCTCCAGGGTGATCGTGCCATCCATGTAGGCTTCGCCCAGAGCGAGTTCGGGGTCGAGGACCAGCCGGGCGGCAGTCGCGCTGTCATGGAGGCGAACCGTGACCTGCGGATCGCCAGCGCCAAAGGTTCGCCGGCGGTCCTTCCAGTCGATCACGTGTAGCGAGCCGCGCTTGAACCGGGCTTGCAGGATACTCGCCAGCAGTGTCATTCCGTTGAGCCCATTACCAGTGCGGCGGCAAGGAAACGCGGACACGAAAGACAGTGTATTTCAACGACGGAGCAACGCGTTAGTTGCTATGCCAGGAGGAATATTCCTTTGATTTGAAGGATGAAGCATTCGCATCGAGTGGGCTATCTCCATTATTGTTCGAATACGTACGTTTCCTATCGCTCGCCGATCCTGCCCACCCCGTTCCAGCCGCTCCGGAGGAACCGCGATTTCAACAGGCCAGCTCCGCAGGGAATGGCTATTCCCTGCCGCTGCGTGCGGTCGTAAGTTGGTTCCAACACGCTCCGAAAACGAAGCGTATGAGGGAGGAACCATGGTTAGCTTCAAGCTCAATGGCCGCGACGTGAGGGCTGATGTGCCCGATTCGTCGCCACTGCTCTATGTCCTGACGAACGATCTCGGCATCAACGGAGCCAAGTATGGCTGCGGCAAGTCGCAATGCGGTTCCTGCACGGTGCTGATCGAGGGCGAGCCCGTCCGGTCGTGCGCCACGCAGGTGTCCGCGGTGGCGGGGCGCTCCGTGACAACGCTCGAAGGTCTCAAGGAAAACGGCAAGCCAAGCCGCCTGCAGCAGGCATTCATCGACGAGCAGGCCGCGCAGTGCGGCTACTGCACGAGTGGAATGATCGTGCAGGCCCAGGCCTTGCTGGACCGCAATCCGAACCCCACCGACGCCGACGTCCGGGCCGCGCTCAACGGCAATCTTTGCCGCTGCGGTTCCCAGAATCGTGTCGTGCGCGCCGTGCTGCGCGCCGCGAAGGAGGGCTGATCATGAACTTCGTCCCCAAGCCCAACCGCCGCAGCGTTCTCAAGGGCGCCGGCTTCATCGCCATGTCCTTCGCCATTCCCCTGGGCGAGGCCATCGGCCAGACAGCGCCCGCAACCGACAAGCCGAAGCTGCCCGGCGATCTCGAGACCAACCGCAAGCTCGGCGCGTGGCTCCGCATCAACGCTGATGGCACCGTCACGCTGCTCGTCGGCAAGGTAGAGCTCGGCCAGGGCATCCTCACGGCGGTGACGCAGATCTGCGCCGACGAGCTCGACGTGGATATCGGGCGCGTCAAGGTGATCTCGGGCGACACCGCGCTCGTTCCCAACGAGGGCACGACGGCGGGATCGTTCTCCATGCCGAACTGCGCGCCGGCGGTGCGGATGGCTTCGGCCGAGGTGCGCGCCCTGCTCATCGACCTCGCCGCGCAGAAGCTGGGCAAGCCCGCGCAGGGGTTCACCGTCGCCGACGGAACCATCACCGGGCCCGATGGCGCGAAGGCGAGCTATTGGGAACTCGCATCCGGCCTTTCGCTCGAACGCGAGGCGACAGGGACCGTCAAGCCGAAGGCGATCGCCGACTACAAATATGTCGGCAAGCCCGTGCAGCGGCTCGACCTGCCGGCCAAGATGACCGGCGAAGCGATCTTCGTGCAGGACATGCGGATGGACGGCATGCTGTTCGGCCAGGTCGTCCGCCCGCCGACATACAAGGCCAAGCTCGCATCGCTGGATACCAGCGCAGCCGAGAAGATGCCCGGCGTGGTCAAGGTCGTGCGTAACGGCAGCTTCATCGGCGTCGTGGCGCAGCGGCAGGAACAGGCCCTCGCCGCGGCCGCCGCCCTGGCCGGTGCGGCCAAATGGGACGTCGAGAAGGACCTCCCGACGCAGGACGGCATGCAGGACTGGCTGCTCAAGGCCAAGCCGGCCCGCGTCATCGAGACGAAGAAGCAGCCGCGCGCCGGTGGCGATCCCGCGGTCAAGACGGTGGAGGCGACCTATTATCGTCCCTACCATATGCATGCCTCCATCGGCACCTCGACTGCGGTCGGCGTGCTCGGGGCGGACGGCGTGACGACGATCTACACGCACAGCCAGTCGGTGTTCGAGACCGCCCAGGCTATCGCCAAGATGCTCGGCGTCGCTGCCGACAAGGTGCGCTGCAAGCACACCCAGGGGTCCGGCTGCTACGGTCACAACCTCGCTGACGACGCGGCGGCGGACGCCGCATTGCTCGCCAACGCCGTTCCGGGCCGGCCCGTGAAGCTGCAATACACCCGCGAGCAGGAGCATCGCTGGGAACCCTACGGCTCCGCCATGGTGATCAAGACCAAGGCGGGACTGGACAAGGACGGCAATATCCTGGACTGGGCGCTTGAGCTGTGGTCCACGCCGCACGGAACGCGGCCGGGCGGGGAAGCGGGCAATCTGCTCTCGGCGCGATACCTCGAGAAGCCGTTTGCGATGCCGGTGCCGCAGAATGGCGGACCGCCGAACTACGCAGCCGACCGCAACGCCATCGCGCTCTACGACTTCCCCGGCCATTCGGTGCTGACCAACTTCATCACCGAAATGCCGCTGCGGGCGTCCTCGACGCGCGGGCTTGGCGCCTATGCCAACGTCTTCGCGATCGAGTCCTTCATGGACGAACTGGCGCGCGGCGCGGGCGTGGATCCCATCGAATACCGCTTGCGCTTCCTGAAGGATCCGCGCGCCCGGGACGTCATCGTCAAGGCGGCCGAGGTGTTCGGCTGGGACAAGTGGCAGAAGAAGGACGGCCGGGGCCGCGGCATCGGCTTTGCGAAGTACAAGAACATCGCGGGCTATTGCGCCGTTGCACTCGAAGTCGAGGTCAACAAGCGCAATGGACGGGTGCGCGTGGTGCGCGCGGTGGCGGCCGCCGACAGCGGGCACATCGTGAACCCCGATGGCGTCAGGAACCAGATCGAGGGCGGGCTGATCCAGTCCCTGAGCTGGTCGCTGAAGGAAGAGGTGAAGTTCGACGATACGCGCGTCACTTCGGAGGATTGGGCGAGCTATCCGATCCTGACCTTCGCCGAGACGCCGCCGGTGGAGGTGGTGCTGATCGACCGCCCGGGCACGCCTTTCCTGGGCACGGGCGAGGCTTCGCAGGGACCGACGGGCGGCGCGCTCGCCAACGCGGTGGCCGACGCGACGGGTGTCCGGTTCCGCCGGATTCCGCTGACGCCCGAGCGCGTCAAGGCGGGCCTCACGTCCTGACCCCGGCGTGCTGAAATTCGAGGGCCGGCGCAACGTCTTGCGCCGGCCTATTCCATACCGTCCCGAGCCGGGCTTTCGTCCCTCCCCGGCGCAACCTAGCCTCACATGACCAGAGCACGTTCCCTGGCGATCGCCGCGGCGGCGATCCTCATCGCTGCCGGCGGCGCCGTCGCCTTCGTCTTTTCGAATGCCTCGGCATTACCAGCGATCGATCCGCCACGTCGGAATGCCTTCAAACCGGAACTCATCGAGCGCGGCGAGGTGCTGGCCACCCTGGGCGATTGCGCCGTCTGCCACACGAAGCAGGGCGGACAGCCTTACGCCGGCGGCGTCGGGCTGGAGACCCCCTTCGGCACGATCAAATCCACCAACATCACGCCGGACAAGGACACCGGTATCGGGACATGGTCCGAGGCGGCCTTCACCCGCGCGATGCGGGAAGGAGTCGGCCGGGACGGCCAGCACCTCTACCCGGCTTTTCCATTCCAACACTTCGCGAAGGTCACGGCCGAGGACATCCAGGCCCTTTACGCCTTCCTCATGACCCGCCCCGCCGTGAAGGCGGAGAACGAGCCGCACCAGCTGCGCTTCCCCTTCGACCAGAGGCGGTTGCTGGCGGGATGGAAGCTGCTCTTCCTCGATCGTTCAGCCTTCCAGCGGGACCCTTCCAGGAGCGACGCATGGAATGCGGGCGCATACATGGTCGAGGGCCTTGGCCATTGCGGCGCGTGCCATACGCCGCGCAATCGGCTGGGCGCGGAAAAGATGGAGCAAAACCTCGCTGGCGGCGAGGTCGAGGGGTGGCATGCGCCTGCCCTGGCGGGCGCCTCCAGGTCCGCCGTGCCGTGGACCGTCTCGTCCATGACGGACTACCTGATCGATGGCCGGCATGCCCATCACGGCATCGCGGCGGGGCCGATGAAGTCAGTCGTCGACAATATCGCCAAGCTGCCCGAGGAGATGGTGACGGCCATGGCGACCTATCTCACGAACGGGCGCACCGAGGCACCGGGCAGCGACAAAGTGCTCGCCGAAGCCGCAAAGCGCGAGTTTGTCGCCGGTGCGCCGCTAGGAAGCGACCCCGGGACAGCCCGGGGCGAAGCCATCTTCGCGCGGGCCTGCGCGAACTGCCATCGCGCCGGCAGCACCAGCACGCCGCTTGCGCTGACCGCGACGGTGCGGGCGGACGATCCGGGAAACGTGATCCGGATCACGCTCGACGGCATCAGGCCGCCCGAGGGATCGCCCGATCGATCGATGCCGCGCTTTGGCTCGACCTTGTCCGACGACGAGATCGGCGACCTCCTCGCCTTCATCCGCAAGCGGTTTTCCGACGGCCCCGAGTGGCGGAACGTGCCGGCCGCCGTCAAGGCGGCGCGGCGGAATTGATGCCGGCGGGGGCCATTCAAAAACCCCAGCGGCGCTTCACCCACGAAACTTGACTGCATTGGCAAAGCGATCCTAGTCTTGCCGATCCTGCCCGGAACGATTGCCGCCACCAGCGCGGCGGTCCGGGCCGGCACCGCGCCGCAAGCCTTGGCGCGGGGGATCGATCCGGCTCGTTCCATCCGTCGCACGCGCCCGATCCCGGCAGCGAGACCGCCCGTCGAAGGCGGCAAACGGGACTTCGCCCGCGGCCCGCGCGCGGAGAGCTTCAGTCAGGGATCATGGGGAAACAGTCATGAGAACATTGCTCAGAGCCGCCCTTGGCGCCGCATGCGCCCTCGCCGTCGCAGTAGGGTCCGGGAGCGCGGCCTATGCCGACAAGCTCGCCGACATCATGTCGAAGGGCGTCGTGCGCATCGGCGTGCCGCTCGATGCGCCACCCTTCGGATCGCAGGACGCGAACCGCAATCCGATCGGCTTCGACGTCGAGCTCGCCGAGATGGTCGGCAAGGCGCTCGGCGTGAAGGTCGAGCTGCAGCAGATCACCGGCGCGAACCGCATTCCGTTCCTGCTGACCGACAAGGTCGACATCGTCATCTCGGTGATGGGGCTCACGCCCGAGCGCGCGAAGCAGATCACCTTCACCGCGCCCTACGCGAACACGTTCCTCGCGGTCTACGGCGCGAAATCGCTGAAGGTGACGTCCGCCGCCGAAGTCGGATCGAACAAGATCGCGGCGGCCAAGGGCACGACCCAGGATCTCGCACTTTCCGAGATGAACCCGAAGGCCGCGATGATGCGCACCGAGGACGATGCGACGGCCGCGACCGCCTACCTCTCCGGCCAGGCGGAGCTGTTCGCGACCAACAGCATCGTGGCCCAGGCGCTCGCCAAGCAGAACCCCACCAAGGAGTTCGACCGGAAGTTCGTGATCCGCCGCAGCCCCGCCCACATGGGCGTGCGCATGGGCGAGATGAACCTCGTGCGCTGGCTCGACGGGTTCATCTTCTACAACACCATGAACGACGAACTGGACCGGCTGCACCGCAAGTATCTCGACATGCCGATGGACCCGCTTCCGTCGCTCTGAGACCGGAAGCGTCGTAACGGCGAGCGGAGTCATGCCGATGAGAACGGTGGAGTGGGCGCGGCTGCGCGCGAGCGAACTGCGCCGGTGCGCGGACGATAACGCCATCGTCATCGTTCCCATCGGCGCGACGGAGCAGCACGGGCCGCATCTGCCCGTGATGGTGGACCATCGCCTCGCGCACGAGGTCGCGGTCCGCGCCGCGCGGATCGTCGCGGCGCACGAGCCCATCGTCGTGACGCCCGTCATCCCGTTCGGGATGTCGGAGCACCACATGTCGCTCGGCGGCACGCTGACGCTGGACTTCGCGACCATGCAGGCGGTGGTCCGCTGCGTGTGCGACTCCGCGATCCGCCTGGGGTTCAGGCGGATCTTCATCCTGAACGGGCACGGCGGCAACATCGCCGCGCTCGAGACGATCGTCACCGAGCTCACGGTGGCGCACCGCCTGCCCATCGCATGCTCGACCTACTGGCAGATCGCGGGGCAGGAGATCGCCGCGATCCTCGACCGGCAGGCCGGCGTGCTCCACGCCTGCGAGGCGGAGACGTCGATGATCATGGCGCTCGAAGCGCCCGACGTCGACGCGGACGTCCTGCCCCAGTGCCGGGGCGAGCTCGTCGCGGGGGCGTCCGCGATCGAGGGCGTCAACCCGGCCATCTATCGCTGGCGGCAGATCGGCACGCGCTCCCTCAACGGCGTGATCGGGGATGCGAGCACGGCCAGCGCGGACAAGGGCGAGCGGCTCCTGTCCGTCATCGCCGAACGCGTGGCCGATGCCCTGCGCGCACCCGCGCTCTGGTCGGCCCCAATCTGACACGCCCAGGAGACACGATGGGACATCCCGCGGCCGTACGGCCATCCAGCGCGTTCACGACGGTCGACTTCGACAAGCCCGGCAAGCAGGCCGGCTTCCTGATGATCCCGCATTCGCCGCACGAGGACGCGTGGGGCGTGACCCGCGTGCCCGCTCGCGGTCATCGCCAACGGCAGCGGCCCCACGGTCATCATCGAAGGCGGCAACCACGGCGACGAATACGAGGGCCCGATCACCATCTGCGAGCTGATCCGGGAGCTCGACCCCGGCGAGGTCCAGGGCCGCCTGATCCTGATGCCGGCCAACAACGTCCACGCGGTGATGGCGGGGCGGCGGACGTCTCCGGTCGACGGGCTCAATTTCAACCGGACCTTCCCGGGCGATCCCCGGGGAACGATCACGCAGCAGATCTCGGCCTATGTGAGCGATCACATCTTCCCCATCGGCGACGCCTTCCTCGATCTTCATTCGGGCGGATCGTCCCTCGACATCCTGCCCAGCGCGATCATCGAGCCGACCGATGATCCGGACCTGCGGCGCAGGAACATCGCGGCGGTCAGCGCCTTCGACGCGCCGCTGACGGTGGTCATCAGCAATCTCGGCGAACCCAGGACCGCCACGGCGGCGGCCTGCCAGGCGGGGCTCGTCACCGTCGGCACCGAGATGGCAGGCGGCGGACGCGTGTCGCTCGACGCCCTCGCCATCTGCAGGCGGGGCGTCCGCAACGTGCTCGCCCATCTCGGCGTGCTCGAAGCGCGCCACGCCCAGCCCCGCAAGGGCGACGGCCTCATCCTCGAGCTGCCGGGCACGGATGCCTTCGTCTTCGCCACGGCGGAAGGCATCTTCGAGCCCTTCCATGCCAATGGCGAGACGGTCAGCGCCGGCCAGCCCGCCGGGCGCATCCACATGACGTGGGACCCCGCGCGCGAGCCGGAGACGCTGCATTACCAGGCGGACGGCATCCTGTATGGCCGCCGCCAACCCGGCCATGTGCGGCCGGGCAATTGCTGCCTCGTCGTGGCGGCGCCTTACCGCGGAGCCGTCGCATGATCGGGATCGAGGATATCGAGGCCGCGCGCGCCCGGATCGCGCCCTACACGAGGCACACGCCGGCCATGCGCATGACCGGCGCCAAGGACGCGCTCCCCGTGGCGGCAGAGGTGATCCTGAAGCTGGAATGCCTGCAGGTCACGGGCTCCTTCAAGGCGCGCGGCGCCATGAACCGGCTGCTCGGCGCGCCCGCCGCTGATGTCGCAAACGGCATCGTCACGGCGTCGGGCGGCAATCACGGCCTTGCCGTGGCCCGCACCGCCTTCGCGGCCAAAACGAAGGCCACCATCTTCCTGCCCTCGAACGTCTCGCCGGCCAAGGTCGCGAAGATGCAGCGCTGGGGCGCGACGACGCGGATCGTGGGAGACGCGTGGGACGAGTCGAACGCCGCCGCGCTCGAATTCGCGAAGACGACCGGCGCGGCCTATTTCCACCCTTTCGCCGACCCGCTCGTCGTGGCGGGGCAGGGAACGCTGGGCCTGGAAATCCTCGACGACATGCCCGGGATCGACACCATCCTGGTCGCCATCGGCGGCGGCGGCCTGATCTCCGGGCTCGCGACGGCCGTTGCGGCCCGGCGTCCCGATATCCGCGTGATCGGCATCGAGCCCACGGGCTCCCCGACGCTGAAGGCGAGCCTCGACGCGGGGCGGCGCGTCAGGCTGCCCGATATCACCACCAAGGTGCCGACCATGGCCTGCCGGGAGACGGACGAGCGGATCTTCGAGATCGTCCGCAAGACCGTGCCGCACATCATCCTGGTCAGCGACGAAGCCATGGAGCATGCGGCGCGCTGGCTCTGGTTCGAGGCAGGCGTGGCCGCCGATCTTTCCGGCGCGGCGTCCATCGCCGCGCTGCAGAGCGGCGATCCGATCTTGGACGGATGCCGGTCGATCTGCGCGCTCGTCTGCGGTGCGGGGCCCGAAGGACTTGCCTGAGACGTCAGGCAAGACCTTCCGCGATGGCCTGGCTTGTCTTCAGCAGGTCCCGCAGGACGTCCTCGTGGCGGGCGGGCGCGCCATGGCGGTTGAGGTAGGGTACGACGATGCTCGCCACGGCGCGGCCGTGCCTGCCGAGAACCGGGACGCCAATGTCCGTCACGCCGATCACGTCGTGGCTTTCCGCGATCAGGAAGCCGTCGGCGGCAATCGCGTCCAGTTGCCTGCGAAGCTCCTCGGCGGTTTCGATGGAGCGGGACACCGAGGCGCTGTCCTCGATCAGCCGCGCGCGGCGCGCCTCGTCCTGGAAAGCCATGATGATCCGGCCCGACGTCGCGTCGAGCGCGGGACGCCGATAGCCGAGGCGCAGGGTGAAGCTGATGTCCGCGCCGCCCGCCGCCGTGGCGATGACGACCGTTTCACCCCGGTTGATGACGACGAGGTGCGAGGACTGGCCGGTCGCCTCGCTCAGCCGCTCCATCGCGGGAGCCGCCACCTCCACGAGCTGGCGCGAGCGGGGTGTCCGCATGCCCAGTTCGAACAGCCGGTTGCTGAGGGTCAGTTCCTCGGTGACCGGATCGCGGAGCAGGTAGCCACGCTCCACGAGCACGAACACCATGCGGAAGATCTCGCCCTTCGAGCGTCCCAGGCGTTCCGCGATGGACCGGGTGGACAGAGGCTCCTGCGCCTCGGCGAAAAGCTCGATGATCTCGAGGCCCTTCTCGAGCGCCGGAGCGGAATAGGCGAGGGCGCGGCTCGGCGGCCTGGGTGCGGCTGGGGGCATCGGATACTCCAGGCCGCTTTATTAGCGAAGCTTGACCGCATAGGCAAACCGTCCCTACGATGCCGGAGACCGCAGGGTCGAGGGAACGCCCCGACAATGAGCAGCCGTCCCGGCCAGCGAAACGGCGCTACACCGCGCGGCGGAGGGTTTCGTCCCAGCCACGCGCCGGGGCGCGAAACAGCCGGAAGATTCCAAGCGCGCGCCGGGGCGTGCCGCATGACCTACACGTTCCAGTTCCGCGACGTCTTCGCCGCGTGGCCCTTCCTGCTCGATGGCCTCTGGACGACCCTCTATCTATCCACCGTCACGATGCTGTTCGGCCTGGCCATCGGCGTCGCGGGCGCGGCAGCGCGGCTCTATGGCGGACCGCTGCTGCGGACCCTGGTCGGCGGCTATGTCGAGGTCATCCGCAACACGCCGCTCCTGATCCAGCTCTTCATCGTCTTCTTCGGCCTGCCGAGCCTCGGGCTGCGGCTCGACGCGATGACCGCGGCCCTCATCAGCCTCACCATCAACCTCGGCGCCTATTCCGTCGAGATCGTCCGGGCGGGGCTGCAGGCCATCCCCAAGGCCCAGATCGAGGCCGGGCATTCGCTGGGGCTCTCCGGCTTCCAGGTCTTCCGCTACATCGTGATCCTGCCGGCGCTGAAGCTGATGTTTCCCGCGCTGGCGAGCCAGTTCATCCTGCTCATGCTCGCCACCAGCATCGCGTCGCAGATCTCGGTCTCCGAACTGTTCCACGCCGCGTCCATCGTCCAGTCGCGCACGTTCCGCGACTTCGAGGTCTACTCCGTCATCGCGGTTCTCTATCTCGCGCTCGCGCTCACCCTGCGCGGAGCCTTCGCGGTGATGTACAAACTGGCGTTCGCACAAAAATGATCAGGCAGTTCGGGGCGATCGATATCTATTTCCTCGTCGCGGCGCTCCGCTGGACGGTGCTGCTGACGCTGGCGGCCTTTGCGGGGGGCGCGGTCATCGGGCTTGTCGTGGCCGTCATGCGGGTGTCGAACGTCCTGGTGCTTCGTGCCCTGGCCGTCTGCTACATCCAGATCGTGCAGGGCACGCCGCTCCTGGTGCTGCTGTTCGTCTTCTTCTTCGGACTGCCGATCTTCGGGCTCCCCGTCCTGCCCTGGATCGCGGCGACGGCGGCCTTCTCGATCTATGCGGGGGCGTTCCTCGGCGAGATCTGGCGTGGCGCGCTGCAGGCCATCCCGCGCACGCAGTGGGAGGCCGGAGGCTCGCTCGGGCTCAGCTTCGGCGAGCAGCTTCGCTGGATCATCATCCCGCAGGCGATCCGCATCGCCATCCCGCCCACCGTCGGCTTTCTCGTCCAGCTCATCAAGAACACGTCGCTGGCCGCGACCATCGGCTTCGTCGAGCTGACGCGCGAAGGGCAGATGACGACGGCTTCGACCTTCCAGCCCTTCACGGTCTACATCACCGTCGCCTTCTTCTATTTCCTCATGTGCTTCCCGCTGAGCCAGTGGAGCCGCGCGCTCGAACGGAGACTCCATGTCGCTGGTTGAGATCTCGAACGTCATCAAGCGGTTCGGCGCGGTCACCGTTCTCGACGATGTGTCCCTCAACGTCGAGGCGGGCGAGATCATCGCCATCATCGGGCGCTCCGGCTCGGGCAAGAGCACGCTGCTGCGCTGCATCAACGGGCTGGAGCCGATCCAGGGCGGCTCGATCGTGGTCGACGGCGTGAAGGTCAACGATCCCGAAACCGACCTGCGAAAGCTGCGCCAGCAGGTCGGAATCGTGTTCCAGAGCTACAATCTGTTCCCGCACCTCTCGGTGGCCCGGAACATCACGCTCGCGCCCACCGTGGTGAAGGGGATGCAGGAGGAGAAAGCGCGCGAGATCGCGCTGCGACGTTCTGCGCCGGGTCGGGCTCGAGGACAAGATCGACGCCTATCCCAACCAGTTGTCGGGCGGCCAGCAGCAGCGCGTCGCCATCGCGCGGTCGCTCGCCATGCAGCCCAAGCTCATGCTGTTCGACGAGATCACCTCGGCGCTCGATCCCGAACTCACGGGCGAGGTGCTGAAGGTGCTCGAGGACATGGCCCGCAGCGGCATGACCATGGCGCTCGTGACGCACGAAATGGGCTTCGCCCGCCGTTTCGCCGCGCGCGTCCTGTTCATGCACAAGGGCAAGATCTGGGAGCAGGGGCCTGCATCCGAGATGCTGGCGCATCCCAGGACGCCGGAACTGGAGACATTCCTCAGCGCCGTGTTGCACTGAGGAGCACGATACCGGGACAGACCTGACGAACGGAGCGGCTGCCGATGTCCAGGCACGATTTTCCAGCCCGGGAGTTCGCGTCCCGCCGCGAGCGGGTCCGGCAGGCCATTTCCGGCGCGGGGCTCGACTGGATGGTTCTCTTCCATCCGGTCACCATACGCTGGCTCACGGGATCGGACGCCAAGAGCTATCAGGAATTCCAGTGCCTGCTCGTGCCGGCCGCGCCGGGACCGCTTGTGATCCTGACGCGCGAGGGCGAGCGCAACGAATTCCGCGACGATGCGCTCGTCGACCGGATCGAGACCTATGGCGGCGGCGAGAATGAAGACGGGGTCGCCCGCTTCGCCGAACTGGCCGACGAGCTCGGCATCCTGCGAGCCCGGACAGGGATGGAAGTACCCGCCTACTACCTGCATCCCCATCACTATGTACGGCTGAAGGACGTTCTCGGGGAGGCCCTCGCCGCCGAGGCGACGAACCTCGTCCACGACCTGACCCTGGTGAAATCGCCGCTGGAACTCGACTACATCAGGCAGGCGAGCCGCATCGCGGATGAGGCGATGGCGGTCTTTGCCGGCAGCCTGGAGGCGGGCCGCAGCGAACTCGAGGTCGCGGGCAAGGTGTACGAAGCGCTGCTGTCTCGTGGAAGCGGCCTTGGCGCGAGCCCGATCAACCTCGTCTCCGGCGAGCGATCCTGCTTCAGTCACGGCGCGCCGACGGACAGGCGGCTGCAGGCGGGCGATTTCGGGTCCGTGGAATACGGCGCGACGTGGCGCCGGTACACGGCCACCATCGGCCGCCAGTTCTGCATGGGACAGCCGACGGCGCGGATGCTGGAACTCATGGGCATCGTCCGCCGCGCCTGCGACGCCTGCATCGCGCAGATCCGGGACGGCGTTCCCGCGACCGTTCCCCACGAAGCCGCCAAGCGCGTCATCGCCGAAGCAGGCCTCGAGCACGGCCGCGTCCACACCACCGGCTACGGCCTCGCGCCCGGCTTTCCGCCCACCTGGGGCGAGCCGGTCCACATGATCGGAGGCAGCCCCTATACGCTGAAGGCCGGCATGGTGCTCAGCGTCGAGCCGCCCGTCTTCCTGGGTGACGAACGGCTTGGCGCCCGCATCATCGACAACGTGCTCGTCACCAGGGACGGCGCGGAGCTTCTCTCCCGCTACCCGCGCGACATGATCGCCGTCCGCTGATCCGCGTATCTGCGGAATACGCGTCGGGCTCACGCCGGGCGGGGGGTCATCAAATGGGAGTTGTGGATCAGCCGGCCCGCGCGGCCCGGAACTCCTTCACGAAATCCATCGCCTGGTAGGTCCAGTACGTCATCTGCGCGGCAGCGGTGCCGAATGGGCCGCCGGCCCAGTTCAGGCCAAAGGGCGCGTAGAGCTTGTAGCGGTCGCTGGCGCCCAGGATGCCTTCGCTGACCACCCGCCCGCCGATGGCGGTCGTGTTCAGGCCGTGGCCGCCGAAGCCGTAGCAGTGCCAGACATTCGGCTTCATCTGCCCGATCATCGGCATCAGGTGGCGGGCATAGGACATCAGCCCCGACCAGGCCGCGTCGATGCCGATCCCCTCGAGCGAGGGATAGGTCGAGACCATCGTCGTCCGCAACATCTCGGCCAGCCGGGCCGGCTCGCCGGTGCGCGTGGTGATGCGGCCGCCCCAGAGCAGCCTGCGGCCGCCATCGACGAGGCGGTAATAGTCGCCGGCGCGCCGGTTGTCGCTGATCGCATAGGGCACGCCGATGACCTCGGCGATCCGCTCCTGTGCGATCTCGGTCACCAACACATAGGTCGCGATGGGCAGCATCGCGCGGCGCAGCTTCGGGGTCACGTCGCCCGTGTACCCGCCGGTCGCGAACACCACGTCGCGCGCCTGGATCCGCCCGCCGGCGGTGTGCAGCAGCTTGGTCGGGCCATCGAGGTCCGATCCGGTGACCGGCGAGTCTTCGAAAATCTGCCCGCCTGCGGCCTCGACCCCGGCGGCCAGACCCAGCGCATAGTTGAGCGGGTGGAAATGGAAGGCGCGAGGGTCGAACAAAGCCTCGTGATACTTGGCCGAGCGCAGCATGCCGCGCACCTGCCCGCGGTCGCGGAACTCCAGGGCATAGCCGAAATCGCGCGCCATCTGCTCCTGCCGGGCCTTCAGCGCGTCGGCGTCGGCGTAGCGCAGCACGCTCAGCTTGCCGTAGGTCGCGGCATTGTCGGTCATGCCGAGTGCGGCCAGGTTTTCCTCGACGATGCGCACGCCTTCGATCGAGAGGCGATAGAGCTCATGCGCGGCGTCGCGTCCCGCCATCAACCCGATATGCGAGAGGCTGGTGGCGTAGCCGGGCCCGACAAAGCCGCCATTGCGGCCCGACGCTCCCCACCCTACGCGCTCGGCCTCGAGGACGGCGACCGTGCGCCCGGCGCGCACGAGTTCGATCGCGGCGGTGAGCCCCGCCAGCCCACCGCCGACAATCGCCACATCGACGCTGACCGTTCCACTCGCAGCCGGCCGCGGCGGCGACGGCGCACGCGTGCGAGCGTAGTAGGAATTGATGTAGTCGCTCATGTCACCACCACGCAGGGACGCCGGCTGCCGCCGGAGTGGCGGCGGGGGCGCGCCGCACCGTTACACTCCCCTTCGCCGAATCCGTCAATTTCAGGAATTCCCGCCGAGCGGTTCTGCCGCGTCACGGATCGCCGCAAGCGCGGCCGGCTCGCGGCGCGGGACCAGGCAGCCGGGCCTCACGCCTGTCGCCGAGGGGCGGAATTGCCTTGGCGCGGGAGACCGACGCCGCCGCAGATGCCATCCCGCACCTGCGAGCCAGCACCTGCGGGTTTGGTCTCAATCCGACAGCGCCTTCCTGATCGCGGCCTCTTTTCCGGCCTTGTCGTTCAAGTCGTTCCCTGTGCTCTTTCGCGGGGCCGAGATTTCGACGGTCACGTTCGGGATGCGGCCGGTGAAGCGGGACTTCGCGTCCGATCCGATGGCTTCCACCACCGGCGTACCGAGGTCGATGCCGATGTCAGCCGTCTCGTCGCCCGAGAAAATCGCAGACTGCGTGCGCTTGATGCGGCCCTCGGCCACCTTCTTGCCGTCGACGAAGAGCTTGCCCACGCCGCCCTTGCCCGGACCGCCGCCGTCATAGTCGAACTCGAACCTGACGGACGCCTTGCCGGGCTTCAGGCGCGTGGTGGAGGCTATCGTCGTCCGCTCCATGCCGAGGAAATTGTACGCATAGGCAGGCATGCCGTCCTTGACGTATAGCGACCATCCGCCGAAGCGGCCGCCCTGCGCGATGATGGTCCCGTTCGCCTTGCCGCGCGGAATGTCGATCTCGGCGGTGATCGTCTTGGACTTGTTCTTCACGTTGAGAAAAACGTTCTCCATCATGCCGGTCATGCCCTCGGCGAGCGTGAGGGACGTGCGTCCGGCCATGATGTCCGGGCGGCCGACCCGGCTGGCGTCGAAGCGCTCCAGCAGGCGGTCGTCGATCGGGAGGACGTTGTACTTCTCGGCCTCCTTCATGAAGAGGGCCTGCATCTCGGCGAGCTTGGCCGGGTTCGTCCGCGAGAGGTCGTTGCGGAGGCTGAAGTCGGCCCTGACGTCGTAGAGCTCCCACACGTCGTCGGCCAGCGGGCGGCGCGCCGTCGGCTCCCAGGGAACCTTGTGGACCGTCCCGGCCAGCCAGCCGTCATGGTAGATGGCGCGATTGCCGAAAATCTCGAAATATTGCGTGGTATGCCGGTCCTTCGCGGCCCGGTCGTCGAAGCTGTAGGACATGCCGACGCCCGCCATGGGCACCTGGGCCGTGCCGTTGACGGACTTCGGCTCGGGAAGCTTCGCGGCCTCCAGGATCGTGGGCGCCACGTCGATCACGTGGTGGAACTGGCTGCGCACCTCGCCTTTCGCCTTGATGCCCTTCGGCCAGTGCACGACCATGCCGTTGCGCGTTCCGCCGTAGCTCGACGCGACCTGCTTGGTCCAGGTGAAGGGGGCGTCCAGCGCCACCGCCCATCCCGCCGCCATGTGCGGATAGGTCTCGGGCCCGCCCCACTTGTCCAGGTTCTTGAGCATGTCCTGGACCTTCTCGTCGACGCCGTTGAAGTAGGACATCTCGTTGAAGGCGCCGTTCATGCCGCCTTCGGGGCTCGCGCCGTTGTCGCCGGCGATGTAGATGATGAGCGTGTTGTCGAGCTCGCCCATGTCCCCGATCGATTTCACGAGGCGGCCGATCTCATGGTCCGTCATCTCGCCGAAGGCCGCGAAGACCTCGGCCTGATGCGCGAACAGGCGCTTCTCGTCGGCGGAAAGCTTGTCCCAGTCCTTGATGCCGTCAGGCTTGGGGGCGAGCTGCGTGCCCTGCGGCACCACGCCGAGCTTGATCTGGCGGGCGAGCGTTTCCTCGCGCAGCTTGTCCCAGCCCTGGTCGAACTTGCCCTGCCAGCGCTGGATCCACTGCTTCGGCACGTGGTGCGGCGCATGGGTCGCGCCCGGCGCGAAGTAGACGAAGAACGGCTTGTCCGGCGTCATCGCCTGCTGGTGGCGCACCCAGGTGATGGCCTTGTCCGTCATGTCGGTCATGAAGTGGTAGTCGGGATCGCGCGGCAGTTCGACCGGCGTGACTCCGTCATACACGAAGGGCGCCCACTGGTTCGTCTCGCCGCCGATGAAGCCGTAGAACTTGTCGAAGCCCTGGTGCGTCGGCCAGCGGTCGAACGGGCCGGAGACGCTGGTTTCCCACGCCGCCGTTTCATGCCACTTGCCGAAGGCGCTCGTGCTGTAGCCGTTGAGGCGCAGCATCTCGGCCACGCGGCGCGACGCTGTTGGGCACCTGGCCGGTATTGCCCGGGAAGCCGGTGGAGGTCTCCATGATGGAGCCGGCCTCGCCCTGGTGGTGGTTGCGGCCGGTCTTGAGCGCCATCCGCGTCGGCGAGCATAGCGCGGCGGTGTGGAAGTTGTTGTAGCTGAGGCCGCCCTTCGCCAGTTGATCAAGCGTGGGCATCGAGATCGGGCCGCCGAATGTGCTGGGCGCGCCGAAGCCGAGATCGTCGATGAGGATCACGACGACGTTCGGTGCTCCCTGCGGTGCTTTCACGTCGAAGCGGGGCGGCGGCTTCACGTTGCGGGCGTCGAGTTCCGTGAATGTCGGGCGCGGCGGCTCGGGGATCGGCAGGACGGTGCGGTCGATCACGCCAGGGGTGGACTGCGCCAGGGCGGCGACGCTCCAGAGGGTGGCCGCCAAGGTCGGGATCAGCCTGCGATACATCATCTTGCCCACCTTCGATGTTCCCGAAGCGGCCACGCGGACGGCGTCACGGCTTTCGGCACCCATGCTTGACCGTCGAGGTCGAATATCAGGATAGCTTCTTCCACGGGCGGTGATTTGTTTTAACGCAACTCATCAAAGACAGCGCGTACCCGCAAAAGGTGTGGTCAGAGCCCGGCGCGCGACGCCAGACCGGCCGCGAATCCTGTAGATTGCCGTCCGAATCGCCTCGACATGTTCGCCTTGGGCGAGCAGGCGCTGGATCACATGACAGCCTCAACCCTATTTTATCGAGCTTCCATGACAATTCGGCCCCAGGTGTTGCAGTGGCACAACGTGTCGAGGTGACTTGATAAGTTAGATTTCTTTCGCGAAGCAGATCAGAAGTCGTCGGTGAGACGAGGGGGAACAGGCTGATGTCGTTATCAAGGATTGCGCTGGCGGTTGTCGGGCTGCTCGGGATCGTCGTGCCCGCCATGGCCGCCGACCTGCCTGCCGCTCCCGCCGCAACGCCCAAGCCTCCCGTCTTCATACCGGGCTGGACGTACCGCGTGACCCCCTATGCCTGGCTCACCGCGCTCAATGGAAGCCAGATGGTTGGCGGGCGGGGCGTCGACGTCAACGCCAGCTTTGCCGACATTGTAGATGCCAGCATCGGCAGCGGCGGCTCGCTCGTCGCGCTCATGGTGGACATGGAAGCTCGCAACGGCCCGTTCGCGCTGTTCGCCGACGTGATCGGCGAAAAGATCACGGTCGATAAATCCGGCGTGAAGAGCGGAACCGTCGCCCCTGGCATCACCGGCACTCTGGGCGCTGCCGTCAATTCCCAGATCCAGATGGCAATCGTCGAAGCCGGCGGTTCATACGAGATCGGGCAGCTCGGTCCTGTATCGTTCGACGTCCTGGCAGGCGCGCGATACTGGTATCAGAAGCTCGATGTCACGGTCGATCTCTCCACGACCGTAGATCGCGGCGACCTGATCCTGCGTGGAAACAAAGCCATTGCCCGTTCGGGCTCGGTTGACTGGATCGACGTTTTTGCCGGCGTTCGGGCGCGCGTCTCGCTGGCCCCCAACCACCACATCGAAGTGCGCGGCGACGCGGGCGGCGGCGGCAGCAATTTCACCTGGAATGCCCTGGCCGTCTATGCCTACGACTTCACCACCAGGAATAACGTCACCTATTCCGCTTTGATCGGCTACAAGGCCCTCTATGTCGACTATGTGCAGGGCTCCGGCCGCACCCGTTACGAGTTCGACATGTTGCAACATGGCCCGGTGCTCGGATTGAGCATTCGGTTCTGACCGATCCGGACGATCATCCTGCTTTCATGCACCGGAAGCCCAAGTTTCGGCAGCAGCTTCCGGTTGAGCTTGCGGGTCTTAGCGCCATCGCGGGTCTTGGCGCCATCGCGGGTCTTGGCGCGGTACCTCCGTCGCGGTGACCCGGACACGGCTGAATGATCCTTCCGAGCCGCCCTTCATCCCGCGACGCTGTGCCGTTGGTGATGAAGGCCCTGGCGCCCGATCAGGTATAGAGGCTGCGGGGGTGCGCCTTGCCGCCGTGCTCGAGCAGCCCGTCAGTTCCTGAGCAGCCGGTTATATTCCGCCTCGGCCACCCCGTATCCGTCCTCCGCCAATTGCTCCAGATGATCCCGGTTCAGGATCGTGATGCGGCCCCGCTTTGCCCGGATCGCCCCATCTCCTTCGAGCACGTGGAGCGTCGTCGTTACGCCGGCGCGGCGCACGCCAAGCATCAGCGATAGAAAATCGTAAGTCACGTTGAACTCGTCGCCATCGACCCGGTCATGGCACATCAACAGCCAGCGCGCGAGACGCATCGGCAAGGTGTACTCGGCATTGACATAGGCCGTGCTCGAGACCTGCACGTATAGCGTCTGCATGTAGCGCAGCAGCACGCGATGCAGTGAAGGACGCGCCTCCATCGCCTGCCTGAGATGCGACGCCGAAAGGGCGAACCCGCGCCCCGATAATTGAACGACGGCATCGAAGGAAGTCCGATCGCAGTCGAGCGCGAGGGAGATCCCGACCATTCCCTCCCGGCCAATCAGTCCGATCTCGACGGTGTGATCCCAAACGAGCGAGATGTAGCCGCTCTCGGGGAAATGCACCTCGTCGACCGGCTTATGGGCCATGATCATGCGTTCGCGGACCTTCAGGTCGACCGGCGTGAGTTGATCGCGCACGAAGGCGAAGTCTTCGGCTGAAAGCGCACGGAGAAGCTTGTTGCTAAGGTCAACCTGCTGCAACTGAACCATCGGCTCTTCCCGCAAAGGGCAAGAGCTCAAGAGGTCTCCCAGCCGCCTGCGCCCGTGTTGCCTAGCAGACGGTAAAATTGATTTGAGCTCCTGGGGGTAGGAATCAAGCCCTCGGAGCCGGTCAGTACGCTTTCGTTCCCGTTGCTCATGCCGAGGCGGCCAGGCCGGTGACGCCCCGTTTTCAGTGCTGAGCCCGAAGGGAATGCAGTCTTGCCGGCCGGAGACGGGAACGCGACCGCCGGTGGCATCGAGGCCCCCGGCGGCGATCATTCCAGCCGGCACCGGCGCCGGCTGGAACGGCCGAGCGACGCTTGTTAACCAGTCGGCCCCTTGCCTCGCCAGCGCAGGTTCGACGCAAGCGGCGAGGTAGATCCTGGCGAATTCGCCCAGCCCGACCTCCGGCTTCGACCCCAGGCCAGGAGCAGTGCTGCCAACGCCGCCAGGGCGGCAAGGCCGACGAGCCAGATCACCACGACGCCGCCTTGCCCGACCGCCGCGATCAGTCCCGCCGCCCAGGACAGCCATACGACCGTCTCGGGATGGGCCGTGAGGAGATCTGCGTTGCGCGAGGCGAAGCCGCCGGCCCACTCGACCGTGAGCCATCCCACCCAGGCGAGGCCGGACCAGATGAGGCCGCCGCACACGAGGAACATCCAGGCAAGCACTCTCATCGCACACCTCCCGCAAGGACGGCGCCGTCGAGGACAGGACCGCTGTAGCGGTTGTCTTCGGGCTGCCCCGCCATGGCCTCCACCCGGTCGAGGTGCTCGCGAAGCAGGGCCATGTTGCGCAGGTTCGCGCGGTAGAACATGTCGCCGAACCAGCCGACGACGGGGATGACGCTCAACACGAAGTCGACGCCGACGTGGCCGACCATGCGCAGGAACGTCCCGGTCGGCACGCCGAGGCGGTGCGCCTCCCAGATCAGGTAGGAAGACAGCCCCTTGGACGTGAGTGTGCCGATGCCGGGAACAAGGTTGAGCAGGGCGTCCGCGCCGACGCGCACATTCGTGCCCGGCACGCGCACCGCGCTGTCGAGAAGGCGTGCGAGTGCGTCGAGGCGCGCCTGCGCCTCCCGGCACCGATTCCCGTGCGGGACGTGAGAACGATCGTGAAGGGATGAGGATGACACTGGCGATCTCCCAAGATCGGAGCGCGTGTGAGGCGCTCTTCAGGTGAGAGAGTCCGACATCGCCGTCTTGTGCAGACGACCAGAGGGGCCCGGACCCCGATGGCCCTCATATCGTGGCAAGCGTGGCCGTTCGCAAGTGCGTCAGGAGCCGCATAGGCATGGGGTTTTCCGATGTCTGTCATCGCGCGCGTCGACGCTTGACATTCCGCCGCGCCCTTACCACCTCATACGCAACCCCTGGTCCGGGCCCCTCTGGCGAGTGCTGTCGGCGCTCTCGCGATGTCGGACCGTTTTCGACATCGCCTGCCGGCTGGAGGTCCCCCGTGGAGCTCGCTTTCCTTTTCGTCGATTGGCTCGGCAAGCCCGCCTGGATGTGGCTGGCGTTCCTGGCGATCGTCGCCATCCTGCTGACGCTCGACCTCGGCGTCCTGCACAAGGAGAACCGCGACATCGAGGTGCGGGAGAGCCTCGTCCTGTCGGCCGGCTATATCGGCCTCGGTCTCGCTTTCGGCGCCTGGGTCTGGTGGTATCTCGGCCCTGAACCCGGCATGGCCTACCTGACGGGCTTTGCCGTCGAGAAGGCGCTGGCGATGGACAACGTGTTCGTCATCGCCATGATCTTCGCCTTCTTCGCGGTGCCCCGCCACCTGCAGCATCGTGTGCTGTTCTGGGGCATCCTCGGCGTCATCGTGCTGCGCGCCATCATGATCGGCCTCGGCGCCACGATCGTGTCCCAGTTCTCCTGGGTGCTCTACGTCTTCGCCCTGTTCCTCATCGCCACGGGCGTGAAGATGATCGTGTTCGCCGACCGCGAGGTCGACGTGGCCTCGAACCCCGTGCTGCGCCTTCATGCGGCGGCGCTTCAACGTCACGGACGAACTCCACGGCGAGCGCTTCTTCGTGCGCCAGCCCCACCCCGTCACGGGCAAGCTCGCCACCTTCATGACGCCGCTCTTCCTGGCGCTCGTGCTGATCGAGATCGCGGACGTGATCTTCGCGGTCGACTCGGTGCCGGCGATCTTCGCCATCACCACGGATCCGTTCATCGTCTACACCTCGAACATCTTCGCGATCCTCGGCCTGCGCGCCCTCTACTTCGCGCTCGCGGCGATGGTGCACCGCTTCCACTACCTGAAATACGCGCTCGCGGCGGTGCTGATCTTCATCGGCTCCAAGATCTTCCTCGCCGACCTGCTCGGCCTGGAGAAGTTCCCGCCCGCGCTCTCGCTCGCCATCACCTTCGGCCTGCTCGCGGCCGGCGTGGTCTGGAGCCTCGTCAAGACGCGGGGCGGGGCGGACGCGAACCTCGCTCCTCGCGGACCGGCCTGATGTCTCCCGCTTCGCCGGTCCGCACTCACCCCCACTAACGAGGAACCCTCATGACGAGCCTGCAGATAGACCACCTGACCAGCCCCGACGCCGTGCTGCTCGACAACGCCACCCGCGAAGGGGTCGTGGCGCGCCGCAACGTGCTGTTCGGCCTCTGGACCGCCACGCGCCTTGGCCTCACCGGGCCTGACGCGGAGGCCTACGCCTGGAGCGTTCACTTCGCCGACGTCGACGAGCCGGGCCACGACGATGTCATCGCCAAGGTCCCAGCCGACCTGACCCGGCACGGCGCCACGATCCGCGAGGCGAGCCTGCGCCGGACCTTTCGCGAGATGGAGGCCCGCGCCGAGCTGCAACTGGCCGTCGATTCGCGATGACCAAATCCCCACAGACGAAAATCCTCACGGACGAAGGAGACGAAGCGATGCTGAACCAGATGGAACACGTGATGACCAACCCGCAGCCGCCGCTGGCCTGGTGCCCCGACGAGGACACCCGCTACAGCGTCGTCGCGCGGCGCAACGTGCTCGCGGCGCTCTGGGCGGGCGGGCTGATCGGCCTTTCGGGGCCCGCGCTCACCGCCTACGCCGTCGAGGTGCACCAATCCGACTTCGATGCCCCTGGCGATAGCGACGTGGTGGACAAGATCGTCGCCGACCTGCACCGCGCCGGCGTGCCGGCCCGGCCGTCGGAGGTACGGGCGCGGCTCTCCGCCTTCCACCGCGAGGCGCTGATCCAGACCCACGCCACCGATTGATCGCGGCGATAGAGCAAGGAGAATATCGTGCAGGACCTAATCGCCGCCCTGGTCTCGTTCTTCCTGATCGAGCCGCTGCAAGCGGAGATGGCCGACAAGCTCGCCGCCGCACGCGCACCCCAGGCCATCATGGCCGAGGTCACTTCCTGTGCGCGCGACGCGGCCCCACGCATCGTCGAGCGCGTGATTTCCGACCCGTGGTGGGCCGTCTCAAGCGGGTTCCAGGTCTGGACCGGGACAGCGCGTCCCGAGGCCATGCTCGTTGAAGCGGCACCGGGCTGCGCCGGCGCAATCCGGGCCGCCCGGCCGTTTCTGACGGGCGACGAGGCATGACCAGCCTTGCCAGAGTGCTGGCAAGAAGCTCGGGGACGCCGAAAACCGTGACGGGAGCCGCTCCGACCCGGGGGCGCGGCGCGATCACCCGCAGCGTGCTCGCCGCGGTCTCGCGGTCGCGGGGAGATAGCGTCACCTTTGGCGGCCTCTTCGACCGGCTTGGTCCCGAAGGCATGGGGCTCGCCCTCCTCCTGCTCACGCTGCCGACCCTGATCCCGGTGCCGGGCCCGATCGGCATGACCTTCGGCACTCTCATATCCTTCGTGGCGCTGCAGGTGATGGCAGGCAGACGCGCGCTATGGCTTCCGGCGATCCTGCGCCGGCGCACCCTCCCGGTTGCAACCCTGCGCGGGGTGATCGCGCGCGCCCTGCCGTGGCTCTCCTATTCGGAGCGCTGGCTGCGCGAGGGCCGCCTCGCGCCCATTGCAGGCCACCGCGCCCGGATCGTGCTCGCCGTCCCTCTCCTGCTGCTCGCGGCGGCCATCGCGCTGCCGATACCGCTGGGCAATTACGCGCCGGCGCTCGCGCTCATTGCGTTCAGCCTGGGCTTCATGGCCCGCGACGGCGCAGCGGTGCTCGTGGCTCTCCTGCTCGGTATCGCCGCCGTGGCCTGGACAGGCGTCCTGTTCCTGACCGGGGCCGCCGTGATCGACCACATGATGGGCCTCGTCGGATGGTGAGATCTACGTCGCGCTGACGCACCCGGCCGCCCTTGCCTCGAAGCTTGGGCGTTCGGACCTAAGCGTGGCCGCTTGACGCCGGGGTCAAGGCCGCTGTCCAGTGTTGCGACAGGTTTTCGGGAGCGCGCCTCGCCATGATGGCCATTCGTATGACCGTTGCAGCCTTCGCCCTCATCCTGACGCTGCCGCCGGCACTCGCCACGAACGTCACAACGAAGGCGGTGAAGTTCGAGAAGGGGGCTACGTCAACGACCATCAGGGACACGATCAGGGGTGACCGCTCGGCAACCTATACAATCGATGCCGTATCCGGACAGGTCATGCAGTTGCTCTTCGCGCCTTCGAACCGGAGCTGCAACTTCAACGTCTGGGAGCCGGGAGCGGCGGAGGCCGTCCACATCGGATCCACCTCCGGAAACGAATTCGGCAATAACCTTGCGGTCTCCGGCGCGTACAGGATCGACGTATACCTGATGAGGAATGCGGCCAGGCGCAACGAGACGTGCCGGTTCCAACTCTCGGTCGAGCTGACGGGACCGCCCGGCGGCGCGAGTTCCGGCGTTTCCGATATCGTGATGCGCGACGCCTGCAAGGGCGCTGCTGCTCCGATGTACGGGGTTCAACCGCGAAACGTTACATTGAGGCCCAAGATCGAGGGCGCCTCCGGCGGGGGCTATACGTTGGATGGCACGGTCGACAAGGGCGCGGAAGGAACGAAGCGGCTCCGCTGCATTTTCAAGCCAAGCCGGGAACTCGATCGCGTCATGGCGATGACGCCGGACGGGGAATGAGCCGCTCCGGGCAGCTCCATCACCAAGCCGCTGAATCCAGGAGAATTCCTAAACGACGCAGATACGACCTCGAAGGCCCCGCCGATGTCGACCGCAACAGACCGTTTGGGTGCAACTCGCGGTCTGCAGCATCGTCAAGGTTCCGGGAATCCGTTGCGTCTGAAAAGCTGAATTCCGGTCTTATTTGAGCGGTCTAATTTCCAGCGCTTGGACGATTGGATCGGCGGAAATGCTCGAACTCGCCGCGGAACGGCTCGTCCATCACCAATATGAAAGCCATCACAAGACCGATTGCTGCCATGTGAATTGTAATAAGCGAGATGCTCGCCGTATCGATCTGATGACGCCCATTCAGAAGCATGGCCCCGAATAGGAAGGTGCCCACAAGCCACCAGAATATCGCCGGCACTGTCCGCGTTGCACTCTCCAAACGGCTCTGGCGAAGGTCATCGAGCTTGTCCACCAGGTCACCGAGGGTCCGTCCAACATCGGGCCGGCTGGCCGCCACGGCTCGCACGCCGCCAATCAGGGCTGTCATCGTCTTCGACACCTCCGGCGACAGCGCGGGCTGAGCCTTGCCGAGTTCTGGCCACTCAAGCTTGACAATTCCCGCTGCGTATTCGCGTAGACGCTTCCGTTCTACCGACGCCGGCTCCCCGTCGACCAGCCCAAGTTCCTTGTCGAGCCGCGTCAAAACCGAAGCCTCCCGCAAAACCGTGTCAGCGGCTTTGCCCATGTTGGCGCGCACGTCCGATAGCACGAGTGCCAGGACGAAGACGGCGAAGGCGAGAAGGCTGCTGTGAACGATTTCGGCGAGCTTGGCGTGGTCGGCGAGCTTGTGACTACCCGGAGCAAAAAGCGCCTTTCGGGCCGCGACAGCCAAGACCACGGACACCCCCGCCGTTGTCGCTGCCCCAATCAGGAGAATAACTCCGTCCGGCAAATGCCCAACAAGGTCCAAAAACCCGTCCATGCTTATCTTCCATCACCATCGACTCCGCATTACGTCGCATGATGACGGCGGCTATTCCGACGTGCAAATTTCTGAATCTATCTCGGGCCATGGAACTCGATTCAAAATCCAACCTCGCCAAAATCCAACCTCGTCACTGCTGCCGCCGTGCGTGTCATGAGTTGCTTAGCCGCGATCGACACGAAGCGATCGTCTGCGTTCGTTTCCACGCCGAAGGCGTCATTCCGCTCCATCGTACAAAAGCCTTAACGAACGCAGCGTGTGTTGAAAATGAGACGGCTTCGCTGACTTCGACGATTGGCATGTCTGTGAGTTCAAGCAACTCGCGGGCGAGCACGAACCGAACCTGGTCACGCAATATCTCGAAGGTAGTTCCCTCGGCGGCGAGCCTCCGTCTCAACGTCCGCGGCTGAATGCCTAAGGCTTGAGCGGCTCCCACCAGGCTCGGATCGTCCCTGAGGAGACGCGGCCGAACTATTCGCTTGACCTGGTCGGACCATTTCTGCTGCAGCAATCCGCTCGCGATCAATTCCTGCATCACTTGCTGGCGAAGAACGGGATTAAACCCGGGCAGAGGGTAATCGAGGCATGACTCCGGGAGAACGAGGCCGAGTTGGCTCTGGTTGAACCTGAGGGGAACACCGAAGAATTTCACATAGGGCCTGATGTCCTCGGGCTCCCGGCAGCAGAAATGAATTTCCACCGGTATGACTTTGCCGCCCGACAACCCTTTGAGGAAATTAAAGCCGACGGCTGCATACACGTCATAGGCGAGCCGGCTTGCTTCCGTTTTCCGGTCGTGGAGGCCATAGCCCAGGAAGATATCGGAGCCGAGGCGGTGGATGTAGGCGACCGCGACCGACGAATAACTGCCCTGGAAGCTGATAAAGTCCAGCAAAGCCTGACCCAGGGTCGGCGCAAGACTGCCGAGTCGCTGAATCGCGCCGTGTGAAGCCCATTCATAACGCGCGCCCAGAAGCAGTCCGAAATGTGGGCATCCCGTACGCTGCGCGCATCTCTCCAGGAACAGGATCGCGGATGCGAATGAAACGCGGGTCTCGGGTGTCAGTGTGCCTGGATCAAAGTCGAGTCCCGACCGAAGCTCCCCGAGTGGAATACCGAATTCAGCCAGCAGCGGTGCAACATGGGCCAATGCCCCCGCCCTCTGCATGTCCCGAACGTCGCTTGCGGCTGTCGGCATAAATATCCTTTGGCTTTAATTTGTCCTCTAAAGAGAAGATCAGCTCAACTCTCTGAGTTAGGATCATGACTTAATATTCATTGAGAAGCTCATTAACGGAGCCTGCGGATGATCGGCAAGCGAGCAATGCGGCATGGAGGGCCCGCTAAATGGGCGGCCTTGATCACAGTGGCTTTAACGGCAGGCGCGATGGCTCAGGATGCCAGCGCGCCGAAAGGAGCACCAAATGCGACCGTCGTGATCGACGGCAAGCAAATCCCGGCTCCGCCGCAGGCTTTCGGAGGTGTGATCAACCAGCTTGCGCAGGACTCCACTCCATTCTGGCCGGCCCGTATCGTGCCGCCGAAGGACGCTCCCAACGTTCTGCTGATCATGACGGACGATGTCGGCTTCGGCGCGCCGTCCACCTTTGGCGGCGTGATCCCAACGCCGTCGCTGGACCGCATCGCCAATGACGGATTGCGCTATACCAATTTCAACTCAACGGCGCTGTGCTCGCCGACGCGCGCGGCGCTGATTACGGGCAGGAACCATCATTCGGTCGGCTTCGGCGTGATTTCGGAGCAGGCCACGGGCTTCCCCGGCTACGACAGCTTCATCACCAAGGACAAGGCCACGGTCGGCGAGATCCTGAAGGAGAATGGGTACCGGACGTCGTGGTTCGGCAAAAATCATAATACGCCGGCCTTCCAGGCCAGCCCCATCGGCCCCTTCGACCAGTGGCCCACGGGGATGGGCTTCGAATACTTCTACGGCTTTATGGGCGGCGATACTAACCAGTGGGAGCCGGGAAACCTCGCCCGCAACACGACCTATATCTATCCGTTCGAAGGCAAGCCCGGCTGGAACCTGACGACCGCCATGGCCGACGAGGCGATCGGCTACATGAACCAGGTCAACACACTCACGCCTGACCAGCCCTTCTTCGTCTATTACGTGCCGGGCGGCACCCACGCCCCTCATCACCCGACGCCCGAATGGATCGCGAAGGCGGAGAGCCTGCATCTGTTCGACAAGGGCTGGAACGACCTGCGCGACCAGATCTTCACGAACCAGAAGAAGCTTGGCGTTATTCCGCAGAACGCCAGGATGACGCCCTGGCCGGACGACCTCCTCAAGCGCTGGGAGGCCCTTTCCGACGACGAAAAGAAAATGTTCAAGCGGCAGGTCGAAGTCTATGCGGCCTACCTGATGTATACGGACCATGAGATCGGCCGGGTCATCCAGACCGTCGCCGACATGGGCAAGCTGGATAATACGCTGATCATCTACATCAGCGGCGACAATGGCTCCAGCGCCGAGGGAACGCTGGTCGGAACGCCCAATGAAGTCGCAATGTTCAACGGCGTCGAAGTGCCCGTCGATGCGCAGTTGAAGTATTTCTACGACGCCTGGGGTTCGGAGAAGACCTATAATCATATGGCCGTGCCGTGGAGCTGGGCGTTTGGCACTCCCTTCTCCTGGACAAAGCAGGTTGCGTCCCATTTCGGCGGCATCCGGCAGGGCATGGCTATCTCCTGGCCGAAGGTGATCAAGGACAAGGGTGGCATTCGCCACCAGTTCCATCACGTGATCGACGTGGTCCCGACCATCCTCGATGCTGCGGGGATCGCCGCGCCTGACCTCGTCAACGGAATCAAGCAGAGCCCGATCGAGGGCGTCAGCATGGTCTACAGCTTCGACAAGGCGCGAGCGGACGCGCCTTCCAAGCATGTGACCCAGTATTTCGAGATGATGGGTGACCACGCCATCTATCATGACGGCTGGATCGCAAGCACTAAAGTGATGCGGCCCCCATGGCAGATTCAGGGCGGCCTTGGCGCCAATCCCGCGAAATTCCCCTGGGAACTTTACGATCTTCGAAACGACTGGACGCAGTCCGAAGACGTCGCGGCGAAGTATCCCGATAAGGTCAAGGAAATGGACGCCCTGTTCTGGCAGGAGGCGAAGAAGTACCAGGTGCTTCCGCTTGACGCGACCGTCGCAACACGGCTCGTCACGCCTCGCCCAAGCATCACCGCGGGTCGAGACACGTTCGTCTGGACCTCACCGCTGACCGGAACGCCAAACGGCGACGCGCCGTCTGTTCTGAATGCCTCCTATACGATCACGGCGGAGGTCGATGTTCCGAAGGACGGCGGGGAGGGGGTCCTGATCACCCAGGGTGGCCGGTTTGGCGGCTACGGCTTCTACCTGCTCAAGGGCAAGCCGGTCTTCACCTGGAATCTGGTCGGCCTCAAGACATTGAAGTGGCAAGGCCCCGATGTACTCGCGCCGGGCAAGCATACGCTCGTGTTCGACTTCAAGTATGAAGGAGCTGGGATCGGGACACTGGCGTTCGCAAGCATGAGCGGTATCGGCAGGCCCGGTTCTGGAACGCTCAGCGTCGACGGCAAGGTCGTCGCGACGCAGGACATGCCCCACACGATCCCGCTGATCCTTGCCTGGGACGAAAATCTCGATATCGGCTCGGACACCGGCACGCCGGTCGACGACACCGATTACAAGACCCCCTTCGCCTTCTCAGGCAAGATCGGCAAGATCACGCTGAAGATCGACAGGCCTAAGCTTTCGCCGGAAGATATCGCCAAGCTGAAGGACGCTATGGCGAAGGCGGGCGATGGCCCGGCTCCCGGGGAAAGCGCCGGCGTCAGCCCCAGCGGCGGCGTCATCAGGACCGCGACGAGGCTCGACAAGCTCGGCGACTGCCGCAAGGAGGCCGAAGCCAAAGGTCTCGGCCTCTTCGACCGGATCAAGTTCATCGAGGAATGCACCCGCTGATGAACTCGCAATAGAGCCGACCGGCGCCGCGATGTCTGCGCCGGTCGTCTGGCGGCACTCCATGCCCGGCCAGAGGCCGATGAATTCCAACCGCATTGGGCGCGCCAGAAGCAGCTCGATCCAACTAAAACAGGAACCATGCCGTGAAACTTTCACTTGCCTCATTGTCCTCCCTTGTTCTTCTAGCAGGCGCGTTGACGCCAGCCGCGGCGGCCGACTTGCCCTCGAAGGCCGTAGCTCCCGCTGCACCCGTCGTGGTCGCCCCCGTGTTCACGTGGACGGGGTTCTACGTCGGCGGAGAACTGGGCTGGGGACAGACGCGCAACAAGTACACGCCGGGCGCATCCGTCGCGGGGGCGACCACGGTCGTCGCCCTGCCGACGCTGAGCAAGGACGGCGTGCTCGGTGGGCTCTTCGCCGGCTATAACTACCAGATCAATCAAATCGTCATTGGCGGCGAGGTCGACGGATCGTTCCTGATCGTCGGCAAGGAGCGCTATACAGCCGCCACCGGCGACGAAATCACGGCTCACACGGAGTGGACCGGTTCGGCCCGCGCGCGGCTTGGCTATGCGGTCGACCATTGGCTCCTCTACGGCACCGGCGGTCTTGCCTTTGCGTCGGCGAAGTCCACCGTCACCGGCACGGGCTATTCCTACGGCGCGGGCAGCGATACCCGCCTGGGATGGACGATTGGTGCAGGCGTTGAATACGCCTTCTCCAACCATTGGATCACCGGCCTCGAATACCGCTACACGCAGTACGAGAGCGACACCTACACCTATCCAGTCGGCGTCAACAACCTCGGCATCGTTGGCTTCAAGCAGGAACTGAGCACCAACCAGGTGACGGCGCGCCTCTCCTATAAGTTCTGACACTTAAGCCGAACGGGCAGTCGGTCCTGAAAACAACAGCCGCACCGATCCCGGCCGGCTGCATTTCCATGAAGGAGTACACCATGAACAAGACGCTGATTGCCGCCGCCGTCCTGGGCGGACTGTCCGTGTCCACGGCCCAGGCCCAGGTCGAGCTGAAGACCTACGCCGATGCCAACGGCTACATCGACGTGCAGAAGCTCACCTGCGCGCAACTGGCCAACACCTTCCAGGAAGACGCCGACATGCTGACCACCTGGTACAGCGGCTGGTACAATGGTCTTGGCAAGAAGCACTTCATCAATATGGACCGGGCGAAGGAAGCCGAGCACGAGACCATCGTGTTCTGTAAGGCCAACCCGAATGTGACCGTCATCAAGGCCATCGGCAACGTCTTCGACAAGATGCGCAAGGAGCGGGGCATCGTGCTGTCGAAGTAGGACAGGCTCTGGCTTCAGCGGCTAGCTTTACGGCCACCGTGGCGAACCGCGCCTGACAAACGGCATCCGCCCGGCTCCGCCAGGCGGATGATTGCGTCTCAGCACGCCCAGAGGGGTCCGTGTTGGACGCCGATCAGTGCTCAAATCAATGCCAACAAACGCATTACTACTTGGTGCCAATGCACCTCTTAGTGGTCCACAGAATGCGTATTGTTTGGGGTTCATATACTGCCAGGCAGCAAACCGTTCGTAACCCCTCGGCCAAATCCTGAATCGATACTGGTGGGTCTGACGGTTAGGGTATCGGCACACACCCAGATTTTTTTAAGTCATAAGACCAGCTTGGTAATTGATATTGGTGCCCCTAGCCGGAATCGAACCAGCACTCCTTGCGGAAACCGATTTTGAGTCGGTCGCGTCTACCAGTTCCGCCATAGGGGCGCGCGCCTTTTGGGCGGGCGGCGCGGATCATACCCATCGCGGGCGGCAGGTCAATCGCCGCGGTATGAACTGGAGCATCATCGTGCCAGGTGGATACCGGTTGGCGAAGAAACAACGATGCTCGATCAAGAAGCCAGAGCAAACGACCTGATGCGAACAGACCGGTTCTCGCTCTAGCGCAGCGCCGCGCCGACATGCCGCGAGGACGTGGCCAGCGCCGGCGAAAACCGGGCGGGCGCTCGGCGGGCGGTGCGGACCGCAACGGGACGGTACAGCGTCTTGGTCGCCTCTATCACGTGGACGCCCGCGAACGGCAGGGACAGGGTCGTTCCCATCCTCTCCCAGGCGACGGCTGACTTGAGGAAAGTGTGGCGCGGGATCGGCGGGACGTAGAGCGCCTCGGACCAATGGACGGGCGAGAAGAGCGCCTCGCGCAGGACGTGGGTCAATTGTCCGCGTGAGAACGGCTGTCCCTGGCCGAAGGGCGTCGTGTCCATGCGCGCCCAAACGCCGCGGCGGTTCGGCGCGACGGCGATAAGCCGTCCCGCCGGGCGTCAGGATGCGCCAGATTTCCGCGAGCAGTTCGCCGGGGCTTTCGCCCGTTTCCAGCGCGTGAACCACCAGCACGCGGTCCACTGACGCATCCCGCAGCGGCATCATCGAGAGCTCCGCCAGGGCCGACGCGGACAGCCCGTCCGTGGGCCAGTTCACCACGCCTTGAGCGGCGGGCATGAAGGCCAGAACGCGCTCGGCCTCGCCGCAGAAGATGTCGAGATAGGGCGTGGCGTAGCCGACCCCGAGCACAGCCTGCCCCGATACATTGCCCCACCGCGCACGGATATTTCGACCAAGGAAGCGCCGCGCCACCTGCCCGAGCGGGCCGGAATAGAAGCTGCGCAAATCGACCACATCAGGATGCATGGGTGGTTCCGGTCCCGGTTTGAGCAGTTCCCATGGGTGCTGCGCGGCGCCATCGCGGCCGGAGTTCCGGCGTGGAATGCGTCGCGCGGCGGAATTTCACATCTCATGAAGCAGAAGCGGGTTGCGGGGCGCAAGCACAGAACCGACAATGACGCCCGACGCGCGAAGTTTATCGATGACCGGGGCCGAACGGAACAGCCGGTTGCCAGCGCCCCAGAATGCCCAATATCCAGGAAAGAGCGTGATGCCCGCCGAAATCCGCCAGTTTCTCATCGGATCCGACAATTTCGGCATCCTCCTGCATGACTCGATCACCGGGGCGACGGCCTCGATCGACGCCGGCGAGGAAGCCCCGATCGTCGACATGCTCAACAAGACAGGGTGGCGGCTCACCGACATCCTCGTCACGCACCACCATGGCGACCATGTCGCCGCGGTACCGGCGCTGAAGGCGCGATATGGGGCGCGGGTCGTCGGACCCACGGCCGATGCGTACCGCGTACCCGAGATCGACGAGGGGGTAAGGGAAGGCGATAGCGTCCGCGTCGGCGGGCTCGAGGCGGTCGTGATCGACACACCCGGCCATACCGTTGGCCACATCGCCTATCATTTCGGGGCCGAGAAGCTGCTGTTCAGCGGAGACACGATGTTTTCGCTGGGCTGCGGCCGCCTGTTCGAAGGCACTCCGGCGCAGATGTGGGCGTCGCTGCAAAAGCTGGCGGCCCTGCCCGACGATACGCGCGTCTATTGCGGGCATGAATACACGCTGTCCAACGCACGGTTCGCCAGTGGCGTCGATCCGGCGAACCCGGCGCTCAAGGCGAGGGTCCAGGAGGTCGAGCAATTGCGCGCCGCGGGCGCATTCACCCTGCCCACCATGATCGGGATCGAAAAGGCGACAAACCCCTTCCTGCGGGCCAGCGACCCTGCCATCGCAAGGCAACTCGGCATGGAAGGCGCATCGCCGCTCGACGTCTTCGCCGAGTTGCGCGAACGCAAGAACCGCGCTTAGGCCGTCCGCATGAGAGCTCCTTTTCCGAGCCCCGCGGCGGACATGTCCGCCAGCGACATCGTCCGGTTGCTCGATCTGAAGGCCCACCCTGAAGGCGGCCATTATCGCGAGACGTGGCGCGATCCGCGCTGCGGAGCGGACGGGCGTTCTCTCTCGAGCCTGATCTATTTCCTGCTCGGAGTGGGCGAGGTCTCGGATTGGCACCGCGTCGATGCCGCGGAGGTCTGGCATTACTATGCGGGCGCGCCGCTGGTGCTGACCATGTCGGAGAACGGCCACGACGCCTCGGCCGCACATCTGGGCCCCAGCCTCGGGGCTGGCCAGCGCCCGCAGATCGTCGTTCCCCCGGGATGGTGGCAAACCGCCACGAGCCTGGGTGCCTGGACACTCGTCGGCTGCACCGTTGCGCCGGCCTTCGAATTCGCCGGCTTCGAACTGGCGCCTCCGGGATGGCGGCCGACCCCTCGAAAGGTATAACCCGATGCATCCGGAAAGCGGGGCGCCCGTGCACGACGCCGTGCCAGACCAGTCTATGTCGCCAGACCAGTCTATGTCGTCAGACCTGTCTATGTCGTCAGACCTGGCCATATCGCCTGACCTGGCCCTCGCTGCCGCGATCGAGCGGCACAGCGCCCTGGCCTGGCCTGCCCCCGATATCGTGAGGTTGAACGGCTGGGAACTCCGCTTCACGCCGGGCTCACGCTCGCGGCGGGTCAACTGCCTGACGCCCGTCCAACCCGCTCCCGGCCGCTTTCCCGAAACTCTTCAACTCGCCCGCGCGATCTGCGGCGAGCGGGGCGTTGCCTGCACCGTGCGGCTGATGCCTTTGGCGGGGACCGAGCCCTACATCCATCTTCGCGGCATGGGCCTGGAGGGCGTCGGCCCGACGTCGGTGCAGGTGGCTCGGCTAAGCGCGCGATCCGTTCCTGAAAATGTGCGACTGGTCGAAGGTTTCGACGGCGCCTGGGTGGAACAGATGGGCCTTGCCCATGACGACAGCGACCGGGAGCGCGCGATTGTCGCGCAGCTCCTCGCGAAGGTCACCGAGCCGCAGACGCTGGCGGTCGCATTCGATGGCCTGAACGCGGCGGCATTCGGCCGGGTCGTCGTTCGCGATGGAATGGCCGGCATATTCCATATCGTCACCGACCCAGCCTTCCGCCGGCGCGGCCATGCGAGGAGGCTTGTCCTGGCGCTCATGGCCGCAGCCCATTCGCAGGGTGCAACAGGCGCCTTCCTTCAGGTGGAGATGCGCAACGAAACCGCTGGCGCACTCTACGCGTCACTTGGGTTTCAACACGTCTATACTTACGATCATTGGGTGGTTTGCGTCGACTGAGCCAAACAAGACTGAAGAAAAAGCAAATTCCACTTTTACAATTTGATCTTTCAACAAAAGCAACCATAGGTCGTGCATTCCACTTTTTTGCTGCGTATTAACAGATTATTTGTGTCGAAGCTGATTTACTTAATCCCGGTATTCCGATACGGATTTATCATTCCTGTTGTTCTTTTGACCAAATACTCATTTCACGAAGGTCTGATATGACAACCCTTCACCCTCCCACACGTGAAACACTCCTGCGCATCCGGGAAGACCTTTCGACGCGGCTTTTTCGTGATAGCGAGGATTATAGGGTCCTCATCGCACTGCAGCATGCCATCGGGTTGCTCGATACGCCGCAGGCCGGAACTGTATCCGCACCGAAGCCGGATGCCCCGACCGGCCCGGTCCAGCACCTGACCGACTCCGCGTTCGACATTCTCGATCGGCTCGCTCGAGGCGGGAACCCGGGAGCATTCGCAAGCCGGCGCAAACTACCCCCCTTCGCCGACCCGGCCCAGGGCGCGTTCAGCCAACGTGACATGGTGGCGTCCATTCTGCGGGAGCGCGGCGAACCAACGCCAATCGCGGAATTGCTCGACCTCATGCAATTGCGAGGTGTGCTCGTGGGTGGTTCGCGACCCCAGGGCAACCTGTCGTCCAATCTTTCGCAGGACAAGCGATTCTATCCGGTCCGGTATCATGACCGGTCTTGCTGGTGGCTCGTCGGCGATCCCATACCCGGCCGCTGAGACATCGAGCCGAACGGCTGGTCCATCCTTCCGGCCGTCCAATAAAAAAGGGCCGGGCTAACGCCCGGCCCTAAGGATTCCCTGATTAAAGTCCACGCGGCGATGCGTGCACTTTAAATTGGGTTACGCCATGTATTGGCCGCCATTGATGGACAGCGTCGAGCCGGTGATCCAGGCGGCCTCGTCGCTGGCGAGATAGACGACCGCTGCCGCGATCTCCTCGGCCTGGCCGAGCCGGCCGACCGGGATCTGCGGCAGGATCTTCGTCTTCAGCACCTCCTCGGGCACCGCCTGCACCATCTCGGTGGCGATGTAGCCCGGCGCGATGACGTTCACCGTGATGCCCTTGGTCGCGTTCTCCTGGGCGAGCGCCTTGGTGAAGCCGATCACGCCGGCCTTGGCGGCGGAATAGTTGGTCTGGCCCATCTGGCCCTTCTGGCCGTTGACCGAGGAGATGTTGATGATGCGGCCGAAGCTGCGGGCGCGCATGCCGTCGATGACCGGGCGGGTCATCGTGAACATCGAGTCGAGGTTGGTGGCGATCACCGCGCGCCACTGGTCGAAGGTCATCTTCTGGAAGAAGCCGTCGCGCGTGATGCCGGCATTGTTGACGAGGACGTCGACCGGACCGAGCTCGGCTCTCGACCTGCTTCATGCCCGCGGCGCAGGCGTCGGCGTCGGCGACGTCCCACTTGTAGACGTTGATGCCGGTTTCGGCCTTGAACTTGTCGGCCGCCTCGTCGTTGCCGGCATAGTTGGCCGCGACCTTGTAGCCCTTGGCGGCCAGCGCCTTGGAGATCGCCGCGCCGATGCCGCGCGTCCCGCCCGTGACCACTGCAACCCGTGCCATGCGTTTCCCCCTTGGGATATTGTTTATCGATGTGAGCCTTTGTGGAGGCCCTTCAAGCGGACGCGGACGCCGCGCGGCGCCCGCCCGGTTGGGTCAGGCTTAGATCGCCTCAGCGCTCGACGGCACATGGCGATGCCCATGCCGCCGCCGATGCACAGCGTGGCGAGACCCTTCTTGGCGTCGCGCTTCTGCATCTCGTGCAGCAGCGTGACCAGCACGCGGGCGCCGGACGCGCCGATCGGATGGCCGATGGCGATCGCGCCGCCGTTGACGTTCACCTTCGAGGTGTCCCAGCCGATGTCCTTGTTGACGGCGATGGCCTGCGCGGCGAAGGCCTCGTTGGCCTCGACGAGGTCGAGGTCGCCGACCTTCCAGCCGGCCTTTTCCAGCGCCTTGCGCGACGCCGGGATCGGGCCCGTGCCCATGATGGCGGGTCGACGCCCGCCGTGGCCCAGGAGGCGATGCGGGCCAGCGGCTTCAGGCCGCGCTTGGCGGCTTCGTCGGCCGTCATCAGGACGAGCGCGGCAGCGCCGTCATTGATGCCCGACGCGTTGCCCGCGGTCACCGTGCCGTCCTTCGAGAAGGCCGGGCGCAGCTTGGCGACGGCGTCGATGGTCGTGCCGGGGCGAATGTACTCGTCCTGGTCGACGATGATGTCGCCCTTGCGGCTGGGGATCGTGACGGGGACGATCTCGTCCTTGAACCTGCCGGCCTTCTGGGCCGCCTCGGCCTTGTTCTGCGAGGCGACGGCGAACTGCGTCCTGCTCGTCGCGGGTGATCTGCCACTTGGTTGCGACGTTCTCCGCCGTGTTGCCCATGTGGTAGCCGTGGAAGGCGTCGAGCAGGCCGTCGCGCAGCATGGTGTCGACGAACTTCAGGTCGCCCATCTTGGTGCCGTTGCGCAGATGCGCGGTGTGCTGCGCCTGCGACATGGACTCCTGGCCGCCGGCCACGATCACCTTGGCGTCGCCGTTGGCGATCTGCTGCATGCCCAGCGCGACGGCGCGCAGGCCGGAGCCGCAAAGCTGGTTGAGGCCGAAGGCGGTCGCCTCCTGCGGGCATGCCGGCCTTCATGGCGGCCTGGCGGGCCGGGTTCTGGCCCTGGCCGGCGGCGAGGATCTGGCCGAGGATGACCTCGTCGACGTCCTCGGCGGCAACGCCGGCGCGCTCGAGAGCGGCCTTGACCGCGATGGCGCCGAGTTCGTGGGCGGGCAGCGTCGGCGAGCGCGCCGTTGAACGAGCCTACCGGCGTGCGCGCCGCGCTGACGATGACGATGTCCGTTGCAGCCATGAGCAAGTCCTCCTCGTCCAAGCGATCGCTTTGCTGCGATGCGACAGGCGGGTGCACGCGCCGCTCTTGGCTGCGATCTTTCCGACGCCCGCGAGCGTTAGCGTCAAGGCAGTATCTGGGCCCTGCGTCTCAGCCTTTCGTGGCGCAGGCGCTGAATTCGCCGCAAATCTCTGACCAAAGTCGCAGAAATCTTATTTTCGCGCTGCCACAAAACGCGCTAGCGTCATATTGCAGGTGCTTGCGGGCACTGCCCTCGGCGGGGATAACAGCCAGGTGCGACAGGCGAAATGGCGACTGAAAAGAAGCCGACCGTCATCAAGAAATACGCGAACCGCCGCCTGTACCACACGGGCACGAGCACCTATGTCACGCTGGACGATCTGGCCGGCATGGTGAAGGGCGGCGAAGACTTCGTTGTCTTCGACGCCAAGACGGGCGAGGACATCACCCGCTCGGTGCTGGCGCAGATCATCTTCGAGCAGGAAGGCAAGAGCGGGCAGAACCTGCTGCCGATCACCTTCCTGCGGCAGCTCATCCGCTATTACGGCGACAGCATGCAGGCGCTGGTGCCGAGCTACCTCGAGTACTCGCTGCAGACGCTCTCGCAGAACCAGCAGAAGTTTCGCGAGCAGATCTCGACCACCTTCGGGCAGAACCCGTTCAGCAGCGCCGCCTTCACCGCCATGGACGAGCAGGTGCAGAAGAACATGGCGATGTTCCGCGACGCGCTGCGGATGTTCACCCCTTTTCCCATCGTGCCCGGCCAGGAAACGCAGGCTGATCCCGCAAAGCCCGTCAAGAACGATCAGCCCGCCGAGATCGACGACCTGAAGCGCCAGCTCACCGAGGTGCAGCGCCGGCTGGACAAGTTATCCAGCAAATAATCGACCTGGCGTGCCACGGCGCCGTCCTCGAACGAGACGCTTCCTTGCCTCGACTGTCCTGATCTGGGACAGTCCGTGCAGCGCCGGGGTAAATTTCCGTTAAGGTTCAACGCCGTCGGCGATGGACCGTCCCTTGCAGCCAAAGCGGGATGAAGTTCGGCACGTGCCGGACCGAGACAGCGGAATGGCTGGCATGGACGAGCGTACGAGGGAGCAGCGAGGCTGTTCGGGACAGGCGGCGGTGGAAACCACGTCGTTCCGGGATCCTTCGCGCGGCGACCGCCGCAATGCCGGAAAACGTGTCCGCGGTCCCGATGCCGGTTTCCTGTCGCAACTTCTGGCAATGCGTGCCGGGATGCCTTCGCAGCGCATGAAGCGCCGCGCGGAGCCTCAGGACGGAGCGACCGCCTACCACTCTTCGGCTCAACTCGGCCGCATGCCGTCGACGGGCGCAAGGCTCGCGATCAAGGCCTGAGGTTGCCGGACCCCTGCGGCGAGACGCCTGCGGTGCAGCGTCCCCCGACTGGCCGAGCGGACCTGACCGACGTCCCACTCTCGTCACTCGGCAGCGCCTCGCGGGCACGTGCGATCCATACCGGGCCGGTGCGTCGCAGGATTGCGTGAGAGGCTGGACCGGTCAGAAAAGAGAGACGCTTGCGCAGAAACGCGCGCGGCGCCCGACGGGGCGCCACGGCTTCGATCCAAACTGAAAAGATACGGCCGCCGGAGCAGCCGAAGGCGGGCTTACGCCTCGGCCTTCACCTTCAGAACCTGGCGGCCGCGATACATGCCGGTCTTCAGGTCGACGTGGTGCGGGACGGCGCAGCTCGCCGGAGTCCTTGTCCTCGACATAGGTCGGGGCCTTCAGGGCGTCGGCGGAACGACGCATGCCGCGCTTCGATCGGCGAGGTCTTTCTCTTCGGAACGGCCATGGAACTCTCCGGTGTCAGGGTACGCAGCCGGGCGCCATACGCCCATTCGGCCGGTAGCCGCAAATTGGAAGCCGGGCTTATACAGGCATCCGGGCAAAGTTGCCAGCCGGGCCACGTCTTTTTTCACGGCCCTGGTTTGACGGCTCTCAGCGTCGTTCCGACGCTCAGTCCAGGCAGCGAGTCCAGGCTTCCGATGCCGCCGCCCGCCCCGCCACGATGGCCGCGAGCCGCTGGTGGCCCCGCGAAGGCCGGCTTCGCGCTGCCGCCGAATGGGATTGGGCAAGGCGGTCGCCAGCAGCGCCGCCTCGCGCAAGCGTCAGGTCGGACGCCGGCTTGCCGAAGTTCGCCTGGGCCGCGGCCTCCGCCCCGAACACGCCGGGGCCCCACTCCGCGATGTTCAGATAGACCTCGACGATGCGCTGCTTCGGCCAGACGAGGTCGAGCCACAGCGCCAGCGGGATCTCCAGTCCCTTGCGGATGTAGGAGCGCGAGGGCCACAGGAACAGGTTCTTGGCGGTCTGCATGGTGAGGGTGGAAGCGCCGCGCGAGGGTTCGCCGTCCTCCGCATCGGCGATGACCTCGCGCAGCGCGTCCCAGTCCACGCCGCCGTGGATGCAGAAGCGTGCGTCCTCCGACATCAGCACCGCGCCGACCAGGCGCGGCGAGATCTGCGCCAGCGGCACCCAGCGCCGGTCGACCGGCTGCAACGTGAGCCACGCCCCAGCATCAGCGTCGAGACCGGCGGCACGGATCGCCACAGCAACGTGAGCGCGATCACGAGCGCCAGGAGCGCGGCGATGCCGTAGAAGGCCCAGCGCAGCAGCGCTGCGCATCGCGCGCAACACGCCCGATCGCGCGCCGATGCCTTGTTCCGCGCAATCATGGCCGAGCCTTGACCGATCCGGCGCGATAGGGCAAGCCGGACGCGAATTTCACCCCAGCCGTCCGGGTGACGCGGTACATGGCCCAGCCTCCGTCAGCGTTCGAGCTCCGGCTCCTCGCCAATGCCGCAGGCCTCGAGCGCAAGCTGGACGGCCTGCTGGCGGGTCGGCTGCTTCCGGCCGAGATCGCCCGGCCCGCCGCGCCTGATCGAGGCCATGCGCTACGCCGCGCTGGGCGGCGGCAAGCGCCTGCGTCCCTTCCTGCTGGTCGAGAGCGCCCGGCTCTTCGGCGTCGAAGGCGAGGGCGTGCTGCGGGCCGCCTCGGCGCTGGAGATGGTTCACTGCTATTCGCTCGCCCACGACGACCTGCCCGCCATGGATGACGACGACCTGCGCCGCGGGCGCCCGACCCTGCACCGCGCCTATCGACGAGGCGGCCGGCATCCTGGCCGGCGACGCCCTGCTCACCTACGCGTTCGACGTGCTGGCCGACGACGCGACCCATGCCGACCCCGGCGTCCGCGCCGCTCTCGTGCTGGGGCTCGCCCGCGCCGCCGGCGTCGGCGGCATGGCCGGCGGCCAGATGCTCGACCTCGAGGCGGAGGGCCGCTACGGCGATGGCGGCATGCCGCTCGACCTCAACGAGCAGGAGATCAGCCGCCTGCAGGCGATGAAGACAGGCGCGCTGCTCGCCTTCGCAGCGGAAGCCGGCGCGATCATCGCGGAGGCCCCCGCGATGCAGCGGGCCGCGCTGCTGGCCTATGGCAAGGCGCTCGGCGCCGCCTTCCAGGTGGCCGACGACATCCTCGATATCGAGGCTTCGGCGGAGTCGGTGGGCAAGGCCACCGGCAAGGACGCCGGCGCGCGGCAAGGCGACGCTCGTCGGCGTTCTCGGGCTCGACGAGGCGAAAGCCGAGCGCGACCGGCTCGCCCACGCGGCGGTCATGGCGCTTGCCGGCTTCGGCCCGGAGGCGGACACGCTGCGCGACGCGGCCCGCTTCACCGCGGAGCGGAGCGTGTGAGCCGAGGCATCGCCGCAAGAGCCGCGAGATTGCTGCGCGCCGGCGCAAAGTCCTCTGGACCGAGCATTGCGGTCGCGTGTGGCCTGCTTTGCCTTGATACCCGACACCCATCGCCTTCCGTCCCGCGTGCTTCTGGCGTGGGATATCGGAACCTTCTTCTATCTGGCCGTCATCGCGATCATCGTTCTACCGCTCCACGATCGCGGACATCCGCCGTAACGCTGTCGATCTACGACGAGGGCCGGCTCGGAATTCTCGTCCTCGTGCTTGTCGCGGTCACGGCCAGCTTCGCAGCGATCGTGGTGGAGCTTGCATCGGCGCGTGTGAGCGGCAAGACGGATGCCCTCGCGCTCATTCTGGCGGGCGCCACGGTCGTGCTCTCATGGACCTTCACGCATGTCATGTTCGCGCTGCACTACGCCCATGAATTCTACGGGCAGCACGAAGCTGGCGAGCGGAGGGGGCTGGAATTTCCAGGGAACCCAGACCCCGATTACCTCGATTTTCTCTACTTCGCGTTCGTCATCGGTTGCGCGACCGCCACGGCCGACGTCAACATCACGAGCCGGCGCATCCGCAAGATCGCGCTCGTGCACGGCGTCCTGTCGTTTGCGTTCAATACCGCCATCCTCGCGCTCAGCATCAACATCGCGGCGGGTCTCATCCCGGCGTGACGCGAGGCTGCGTGTCCCAAGGCTGCGCTGCCGAGGATCGCGCGCGGCGGTAGGCTATTCGGCCGCGGTCTTCGCACCGGCCCCGAAGCGCTTCTCGATGTAGTCGTTGACCATGTCCTTGAAATCGGCGGCGATGGTCGCGCCTCTCAGGGTCGCGACCTTCCGGCCGTCGACGAAGACGGGCGCGGTCGGCGTCTCGCCCGTGCCCGGGCAGCGAGATGCCGATGTCGGCGTGCTTGGATTCGCCGGGACCGTTGACGATGCAGCCCATGACCGCGACGTTGAGCGTCTCGACGCCAGGATAGGTCTTCTTCCATTCGGGCATGGACGATGAAATCCAGGTCTGGATGTCGCGCGCCAGTTCCTGGAACACGGTCGATGTCGTGCGCCCGCAGCCCGGGCAGGCGGCCACCAGCGGCACGAAGGTGCGGAAGCCCATCGTCTGCAGCAGTTCCTGCGCGACCTTCACCTCGACGGTGCGGTCTCCGCCGGGCTCGGGCGTCAGCGACACGCGGATCGTGTCGCCGATGCCGTCCTGCAGCAGGATGCCCATCGCGGCCGAGGACGCCACGATGCCCTTCGAGCCCATCCCCGCCTCGGTGAGGCCGAGATGCAGCGCGTAGTCGGAGCGGCGCGCCAGCATGCGGTACACCGCGATGAGGTCCTGCACCGCCGACACCTTGGCCGAGAGGATGATCCGGTTGCGGGGCAGGCCGATCTCCTCGGCGCGCTCGGCCGAGAGCAGGGCGGACTGCACCATGGCCTCGCGCGTCACGGCGCGCGCGTCGAGCGGCGCGGCGCTGCGGGCATTCACGTCCATGAGATGCGTCAGCAATTCCTGGTCGAGCGAGCCCCAGTTCGCGCCGATGCGCACGGTCTTGCCGTGCCTGATCGCCATCTCGACGATGGCGCTGAATTGCCGGTCCCGCTTCTCCCTGAAGCCGACATTGCCGGGGTTGATGCGGTATTTGTCCAGCGCCTCGGCGCAGGCGGGGTGATCGGCCAGCAGCTTGTGGCCGATATAGTGGAAATCGCCGACCAGCGGCACGTGCACGCCGCGCCGCGCCAGCTTCTCGCGGATGTGCGGCACGGCGGCGGCCGCCTCGTCGCGATCGACGGTGATGCGCACGATCTCGGAACCCGCGCGCGCCAGCGCCGCGACCTGCGCCACGGTGCCGTCGATATCGGCCGTGTCCGTGTTGGTCATCGACTGCACGACGACGGGCGCGCCGCCGCCGACGATCACGCCGCCCGACATCGACGGGCACCGTCATGTGCCGGGCGGACGGGCCCGACGCTACCGGAGCGGGCAGGCAGGCAAGGGTGTCGAGATCGGTGGCCATGTCGGGGTGTCCATCGTGAGGCTCAAACTCGTGCGTCAGCTTGGTGACGGCGTCAAGACGCAGGCCTTGCAAGTCGCTGCCCTTACTTGCTGCAATGCGCGCATGAGCCGGCCAGTTCGATCACCCTTGCATGGGGCGTGAAACCCTGCCGCTGCGCGATCTGCGCAAGCTGCCCTCGCAGCTCGTCCGAGACCGCTTCGTCAACGCCGCCGCACTGCTCGCAGATCATGAACACGACCAGGTCGCCCGGCGCGTGATGGAAGGGACAGGCGATGAAGGCGTTGCGGCTTTCGAGGCGGTGCACGAAGGCGTTCTCGACCAGGAACTCCAGCGCGCGATAGATGGTAACAGGGGCGTGGCGCTTCTGCCCGCCCTCGCTCAGCGTGTCGATGAGGTCGTAGGCGCTCATCGGGCGGTGCGTCGTGTAGAGCGCTTCCAGCACCTGCTTCCGGATCGGCGTCAGCCGCAGGCCGCGAGCGGCGCATCCGGCTTCCGCTTCCGCGATGGCGATGGGCGCGCGGGCCAGGTGCTCGGCGGCATGCGCGCAGGCCTCGCCATGCGCATGACCTGCCCCTGCGCATGCCCGTGGTGATCGGCATGGTGGTGCGCGTGATGCTGCGTCGAGGCTGGAGGCGACGGGCGGTCCGGGTGGCGATGGGTCATATCGATGTCCTTCACCCCCTTATCTAGCACGCCCCGGCGCGCATTGAAGTGGGGCGGGCCTGGAACGCCTGGATGGCGCGGTTGCCTTGATGCAGAGCGAGGTTCCTCTATGTTGCATTGCAGCATTCGTGATTTTCGCATTCCGGCCAGGAGCAACCATGACATCGCCAGCCATCCTCGCCGGCAGAAATGCCGTTATCACAGGCTCGACCTCGGGCATCGGGCTTGCGATCGCCCGAGCCCTTGCCGAGGCGGGCGCCAACGTCGTGATCAACGGCCTGGGCGATAGCGCCGCGATCGAGGACACGCGCCTGGCGATCGAGCGCGACTACAAGGTCCAGGCACTCTACTCGCCAGCCGACATGCTGCGGGCCGACGAGGTCGCGGCGATGGTGACGGACAGCGAGGACGCGCTCGGCAGCGTCGACGTCCTCGTCAACAATGCGGGCATCCAGCACGTCTCGCCCATCGAGGAATTCCCGCTGGAGAAGTGGGACGCGATCATCGCCATCAACCTGTCGGCCGCATTCCACGCCATCCGCGCCGCGGTGCCCGGCATGAAGGCCCGCAAATGGGGCCGCATCATCTCGACCGCCTCGGCCCACTCCACCACGGCCTCGCCGTTCAAGTCCGCCTATGTCACCGCCAAGCACGGCCTTGCGGGGCTGACCAAGACGGTGGCGCTGGAAACCGCGACATCAGGGATCACCGCGAACTGCATCTCGCCCGGCTATGTCTGGACGCCGCTCGTGGAGAAGCAGATCCCCGATACCATGGCCGCCCGCAATCTGACGCGCGAGCAGGTGATGAACGACGTCCTGCTTCAGGCGCAGCCCACCAAGCAGTTCGTCACCGTCGAGCAGGTCGCGGCGCGTCGCGCTGTTCCTCTGCACGGATGGCGCGGCGCAGATCACCGGGGCCAACATTCCGGTCGACGGCGGCTGGACGGCGCAATAGCGGCTGCGGGCGCGGCGAATCCACTATCGCCCGCCCTCGCCAATGCTAAGCTTAGGCCTGCGAAGGACGATGATGCTCGGAGGGGCGTGCATGGCGGCCTATGTCATTTTCGACGTCGAGATCCGCGATGCCGACGCGTACCGGACGTTCATGGAAGGCGTGAAGCCGGCGCTCGAGGCGGCGGGCGCCCGGTACCTGGCGCGGGGCGGCGAGCACCACGTGCACGAGGGCGACTGGGAGCCCCGGCGTCTGGTCGTCCTTGAATTTCCATCCATGGCGGCATGGAACGAGTTTCTACTAGGGGCCGACATACCGGCAGCTCAAGTCCGTCCGCGATGCCTGCAGCAGCGCGCGGCTCGTGGCCGTCGAGGGCATCCCCTGATACCGGCGATCGACCAGGACGACACCGGACAAGCTGCCAGTCCGCCTGCCCCGGCCGGCCGGCCTCGCCTGCGCCGGCCCACGCTGAAGCACGCGGCCGCGCATGTGAGCCGGAGCGCCGCATGGGTATGGCGCAAGGCGATCGATATCGTCTATCCGCCATCCTGCGTCGGCTGCGGCGCCGCCACGGACGAGCCGCACGCGCTTTGCGCCAGGCTGCTGGCGCGGCATGGCGCTGATCGCCCGGCCCTATTGCGAGCGGCTCGGGACGCCGTTCGCCCTCGATTATGGCGGGACCCTGCTTTCGCCCCAGGCCATGGCCGATCCGCCTGTCTTCGGCCGCGCCCGTGCTGTCGCGCGCTATGACGGACTGGCGCGCGATCTTGTTCACCGGCTGAAATACGGCGACCGCCACGACCTTGCCCTGCCCATGGCGCGTTGGATGAGCCGCGCCGGGAGCTGACGTGCTGGAGGGAGCCGACATGCTCGTGCCGGTTCCGCTGCATGTGGTCCGCATGTGGCAGCGGCGCGCGAACCAGTCGGCTGTCCTGGCCGCCCATATCGGCGCGGCCAGAAGCCTGCCGGTGGCGCAGCAAGCCCTTTTGCGGGTTCGCCGCACAAGGCCCCAGGTGGGTCTGAGCAAGGCCGAGCGCGGCGATAATTTGCAGGGCGCATTCGCGGTCTCGGCGGATAGCCTCGCACAGGTGGCCGGGCGGCGGATCGTGCTGGTCGACGACGTGATGACGACAGGCGCGACGGCGAATGCCTGCTGCCGCGCGCTGATGCGGGCCGGGGCTGCGAATGTGGACGTGCTCGTGTTCGCGCGGGTCGCCCTTGCGCCCTAGTCGGGGCGGCGATTGTGGCATTGGCGCAGCGCGCTTGTAGAACGCGAGGGATTTGCGCCTATATAAGTCGAAAACGTGCATCGACCAGGGAATTCGAAATATGCCTGCCGTGACGATCTACACCAAGTCGTGGTGCCCTTATTGCCATGCCGCGAAGGACCTCCTCACGAGCAAGGGCGTCGCCTTCGAGGAGATCGATGTCGCCGATCGCGAGAAGCAGGCCGCCATGGCGCAGCTTGCCGGCGGACGCACGTCGGTGCCGCAGATCTTCATCGGCGACGACGCATGTCGGCGGCTGCGACGATCTCCACGCGCTCGACGCATCGGGCAAACTCGACCCGCTTCTCGCGGCAGCGTAAGGATAAGATCATGGCGTCTTCCGACAGCACCTTCCGCGCCGCCTGCGTCCAGATGCGCTCCGGCGTCAATCCCGCCGCCAACATCGACCAGGCCACCGGCCTCATCCGCGAGGCGGCGGGAGTTGGCGCGTCCTATGTGCAGACGCCCGAGATGTCGAACTCGGTCAACCGCGACCGCGACAGTCTGTTCGCGAACATCGCGCTCGAGCAGAACGATCCGATGCTGGCCGCGTTCCGCGACCTTGCGCGCGAGCGGCGCATCCATCTGCACGCCGGTTCGCTCGCCATCCTGCGACCGGACGGGAAGGTGGCCAACCGGGGCTTCCTGATCGATCCCTCGGGCGAAATCGTAGCGCGGTACGACAAGATCCACCTCTACGACGTCGACCTGCCCAATGGCGAAAGCTGGCGCGAGTCGCGCACCTATACGGGAGGCGATACCGCAGTCGCGGCCGATCTGCCGGGCCTGCGGCTCGGGCTGACCATCTGCTACGATATCCGCTTCCCCTACCTCTACCGGGCGCTCGCCGAAGCAGGGGCAGGGATGCTCACCGCGCCGGCCTGTTTCACGCGCCAGACCGGCGAGGCGCATTGGGTGGTCCTGCACCGCGCGCGCGCCATCGAGACCGGCTCGTTCATGATGTCGGCCGCGCAGGGCGGACGGCATGAGGACGGCCGCGAAACCTTCGGGCATTCCATCATCGTCGATCCCTGGGGCCGCGTCCTCGCCGAGGCCGACGACCAGCCCGGCGTGATCGTCGCGGAGATCGACCCGGCCCTCGTCGCCGATGCGCGCGGCCGCATCCCCACCCTGCAGCACACGCGCGAATTCACCGTCGACGCCGGAGCGCCCGCGATGGCCGCTCCGCTCGGCATGACCGCCTGAGCCATCGAGCATGCGATTGCGCGCGCCATGATCCGCTACGCGCTGGCCTGCAGTAACGGCCACGATTTCGAGAGCTGGTTTCGCGACAGCGAGGCGTTCGACATGCAGGCCGCGCGCGGTCTGGTGTCGTGCCCGGTGTGCGACTCCACGTCCGTGACGAAGCAGATCATGTCGCCCCGCGTGGCCCGCACCGACCTGCCGCAATCGGCCGCGCCTGAACGGGAGGACACGGCGCCGAACGTGGTTCCGGCTCCTGAAGCGGCGCAGCCCGTGGTGCTGATGTCCGACAGGGAGAAGGCTTTCCGCCAGATGCTTCGGGCGGTGCGGCAGCATGTGGTCGAGAATTCCGAGCATGTCGGAAATCAATTCGCGAACGAGGCGCGCCGCATGCACGAGGGCGTCACGGAGTTCCGGTCCATCTGGGGCGAGGCCACGCCCGAGGAGGCGCGGGCATTGGCGGAGGAGGGCATCGAAGCCATGGCTTTGCCGATCCTGCCCGAGGACCGCAACTAGCTCGCTCCTCCCTGCAAATCCGCACAAATGGGCGGAGTGCGTTGATTTTCCTTCTTTCGGCGGCTGAGAGCCATCGTCAGCGCAGCCGGGAACATCCGGGCGAGGTCACGAGTTGATCGGGCAACCCTCGAAAGGAGGTCCCCCGATGACAAGAAACAATTTCATGACTGGAGCGGCCGTTGCAGCGTTGCTGCTCGGCCTGCCACTAACAGCTTCGGCGCAGGCCCAGCGCCCGCTGCATCCTCCCGGCCAGATGAAGTCCCATGGCGAGATGCGGTCGCAGGATATGCGGGCCAATCCCCAGGCGCGCGACCAGATGCAGCCGGGCCAGCAGGTCTCGACATCGACAACGACGACCACGCGCGAAAGCGTGAGTGTAGACGTGCTGCGCGAGCGGCTGCAGCCGCAGGGCGAATTCGTGCGCGTCGACCGGATCGGCGAAGTCTGGCGTCCGAGGGACGTGGCCCAGGATTGGCAGCCGTATACGAACGGCCGCTGGATCTTCAACCAGCAGGTCGGCTGGTACTTCGAGTCCGATGAACCCTGGGCCGAGGTGACCTACCACTATGGCCGCTGGTACGACGATCCCGATCAGGGCTGGGTCTGGGTCGCGGGCACCGAATGGGCTCCCGCCTGGGTCGAATGGCGCCGCAACAAGCAATATGTCGGCTGGCGTCCGCTTCCGCCGGAGAATGCTCCGCGCAGGGTGTCCTCGCGACGCGGGAGCCGCGGCCCGAGCTCGATCGACGTGACGGAGATCCAGGAAGAATGGGTCTTCATCCCGACGCGTGAAATCACGACCGAGCGGATCACCACGGTCCGCGTCCGTCCGACCGAGGTCGTCGAGATCTACCGCGACGCGCGTCCCATCGGACGGGTCGAACAGCGCGGCGGCTATGCCGTGAACTTCGCACTGCAGCCGACGGTGCTCGAGCGCGAGGCGAACATCCGGATCGAGCCGCGCAATCTGCCGCGCGCTGATGCGGTGCCGGTGCCCCAGCAGGTCCGCGCGATCTCGACGGAGGAGCGCACCACGTCGACCTCCACGAGCACGACGCAGACAAGGCCGGCCCCGAACGCACCGGCATCGGCTGACACGACCAAGCCCGGCGAGCCGCCGCGTCCAGGCACGGCCGGCACCGCTCAGGACGACAAGTCGCCGAATGGGGCGAGCCGTCCCGCGACAGCCGAGACCGCCAAGCCCGGCGAAACCAAGCCCGGCGAGGCCAAGTCAGGCCCGCAGCGCACCGGCGAGCAGTCCGCGCCGCCGGCGTCGCGTCCCGGCCAGAACCAGGCCGATCGAAACAACGGGCCGGATCGCCGCGATGCGACCGGGGCCGTGAGACGTCCCGGACAGCCTGGCAACGCCGCGAGCAAGGCGGACGAGACGGACAAGACGGACAAGCAGTCCGCAACGGATGCGACCCGGCGGCCGAACGCGAACCAGGCCAACACCAATGTCCGCGGCCAGTCCCGAGCCGAGCAGCGGCGTCCGCCGCAGGGCGAGGCCAATACGAACGCGACGGGTCAGGATCGCGGTCCTGCCCGCGCCGAGCAGCGTCGTCCCGATCAGGGCAACGCCGCGGCCAACACGAGCGGCCAGGAGCGGGGCCAGGAGCGGGGCCAGTCCCGCGCCGAGCAGCGTCGTCCGCCGCAGGGCGAGGCCAACACCAACGCGACGGGTCAGGATCGCGGTCCGGCTCGTGCGGAGCAGCGCCGCCCCGAGCAGACCGGGCAGGTTCGGCCTCCCGTTCCTGAAACGACGGGAACGACTCGCCCGGGTCAAGGCCGGTCCGGCAATGAAGGCCCGGCCATGGAGCGCGGCAATGGCGGAGGCGGTCCTGCCGGAGCTGGCCCTGCAGCGGCGCAGCGCGGTGGGAACCAAAAGGGCGAACCCAGCCCCAAGAAGCTCCCTGTCGAGCAGTAGTCGCCCGCACCGAGCGGCCTCGTTGCCGCCAACTGAAACAGAAAGCCCCCGGTCTTGGCCGGGGGCTTTTTCGTGATCGGGGCGATCCCGCCTACTTTGCCTTGCTCCGATAGCCGCCACGGCGACAGCGCCGCAACTGCCCCGGGGCAACTACATGGATTCATGGGCCTCGCGCGCCGCGAGCCCGCGCTTCACCCAGTTGTACCCTGTGAGGAACAGGCCCGCCGCAGCGACGCTGCCCAGCACCCAGCGCCCCGAGGCCGGCCACGTCCACAGCAGCACGAGCCAGACGACCAGCGTCACCACGCTGGCGACGATCAGCATGTGCCAGCCCGTCATGCGCTCCTCGCGCCAGCTCGATGCGATGCGATAGACGACGCCCGTGATGAACGCCGCCGCCATGATCAGGGTCAGCACGAATGTGCCCGACAGCGGGCTCGCCAGGATCATGACGCCAACGACCACATAGAGCAGCGCCGGAGCGAGTTCGCTGACGAAGTCGTTCCATTGCCGACCGAACACGGCCTGCAATCCCTCGGCGACGCCGGCGACGAGCATGAGCACGCCGATCAGCATCACGTTCTCCGATGGGATGAAGAACACGCGATAGACGCAGATCAGTCCCAGGACGATCAGCCCGGCCCCAAGCGCGATGGGCCATATCGGGTTCGATCGAATTCCCCCATCCGGCATGCTGCTGGTCTCCTCGGTCGGTTCGCGTCCAGTATCCGCGAGACGGCACGGATTGGCCAGCCCACGCCGATATCCTACGGCTTTGGCGGCGTTTGTCCGGGCGAAGGGCCGGGCGGCGGGCTTGAATCCGGAGGCTGCCCGCGGCACAGCAGGGCCGCGTCCCGGATGCTCTTCTGGTCCGCCGCCGTAAGGGGGCCTGCTAGCGAGCGGCCCAGCACGGCGGAACCCTGCAACTCGTCCGCGACACAGGCGCAAGTAGCAGTGCAATAGCCGGCTTCCGCGCCGGTGGCCTGGCAATTGCGGGTGCAACTGCGCACGAACGCGGCTTCGGCGGCATCCGGCCTGCGGTCGAGCGTCGGCGCGCCCAGCGCCACGGCCAGCGAGAGCAGACCGAACAGCACGGGCTGGTGCACGAGGTAGATGACGAGACTGTGCCGCCCGCCGAAGCGCAGCAGGCGAGACACCGGGTCCGCCGCCTTCCACAGCGCCAGGGTCCGGTCTACGCCCGCCATCAGCGCGAGCCGGGCCAGCACGACGCCCGAAAGCACCACCCCGAACCAGGGGAATACGGGTTCGTAGTCATTGGTCATCGGCAATACGGAGGACAGCCCCAGCCACCACCACGCGGGGCCGTTGAATTCCGGTCCCGCGAGGTAGAGCGGCCCCGTCAGGACGAACATCGCGATCAGCGCGGTGACCCAGAGCGGTGCGCGCAGGAACGGGACCGCCAGCACGCTCGACAATGCGATGCAGTGCAGGATGCCGAAGAACACGAAGCTATCAGGCGTCGCGACATATGTGCCGATCGTGATCAGCAGCGCGCCGCCGGTGACGAACATCAGCCGCCGCGCATAGGGTCCACGCCGGAGCCCGCCCCGGTCCGCCAGAACGAGCCCGATGCCGACCAGCAGCAGGAAGCTCCCCGCGATCAGCCGGGCGAACATCCGCCAGGCCGGATCAATGCCGGCCTGGAGCTCGATGAAGTTGAAATGACCGAGGTCCCAGGTGAAGTGATAGATCACCATCGCCACGATCGCGACGCCGCGGGCGACGTCTATCGCGGGAATGCGCGGGGCGGCTGAAGTGCCGCTATCGGCGGAGCTGGGCGCGAGGGTCGAAGCGTTCGAAACCATCGTCAATCTCTACGCGAGCCGCGCCCCCCGCGCCAGCTTGCCACCCGAATGGCCGCTCATTGGCCCTATTACCGGTCGGGCCGGGAGCTGCCCGCCCGCCACGCACGAAAAAGGCGGCCCGGAGGCCGCCTTCCGTCATCGGTGCATCCATCAGTTCAGCATCGCGCCCTTGGGCGGAGCCTGCTCCGGCGCGATGATCATGTCGCCGATCAGCAGGCCGTCGGGGCCGGCCGTCACGTGCAGATGGTCGCCGTCCTTCACCTTGCCCGACAGGATCAGCTCGGCCAGCGGGTCCTGCACGTTCTTCTGGATCACGCGCTTCAGCGGGCGCGCGCCATAGGCGGGGTCGTAGCCCTTCGCGCCCAGCCAGTCGCGGGCCGTGGGGTCGAGCTCCAGCACCAGCTTGCGCTCGTCCAGCAGCTTCTGCAGCCGCTTCAGCTGGATGTCGACGATCGCGCCCATCTGGGTCCGCTGCAGGCGGTGGAAGAGGATGATCTCGTCCACGCGGTTGAGGAACTCCGGCCGGAAGTGCGAGCGCACCACGGCCATCACCTCGTCGCGCACCGCGTCGGTGTCCTCGCCCTCGCGCTGGTTGACCAGGTACTCCGAACCCGAGGTTCGAGGTCATGATGATCAGCGTGTTGCGGAAGTCGACCGTGCGGCCCTGGCCGTCCGTCAGCCGCCCGTCGTCGAGCACCTGCAGGAGCACGTTGAACACGTCCGGATGCGCCTTCTCGATCTCGTCGAACAGCACGACCTGGTAGGGCCGGCGCCGGACCGCCTCGGTCAGCGCGCCGCCCTCCTCGTAGCCGACATAGCCGGGAGGCGCGCCGATCAGCCGGGCCACGGAGTGCTTCTCCATGTATTCCGACATGTCGATGCGCACCATCGCGGTCTCGTCGTCGAAGAGGAACGAGGCGAGCGCCTTGGTCAGCTCGGTCTTGCCGACGCCGGTCGGGCCGAGGAACATGAACGAGCCGATCGGCCGGTTCGGGTCCTGCAGCCCGGCGCGGGCGCGGCGCACGGCGGTCGAGACGGCGGCCACCGCCTCGGCCTGGCCGACGACGCGCTTGGCGATCTGCTCCTCCATCTGGAGCAGCTTCTCGCGCTCGCCCTCCAGCATCTTGTCGACGGGCACGCCGGTCCAGCGCGAGACGACCTGCGCCACGTCGTTGGCCGTCACGGCCTCCTCGACGAGCGCGCCGTCGTCGCTCGCTGCCCTTCCTTGCCTTCGAGCTCGGCGAGCTTCTTCTCGAGGTCCGGGATCACGCCGTAGGCGAGCTCGCCGGCGCGCTGGTACTCGCCCTTGCGCTGGGCATTGGCGAGTTCGGTGCGGGCCTGCTCGAGCTGCTCCTTGATCTTCTGGGCGCTGCCGAGCTTCTCCTTCTCCGCCTTCCAGCGCGCGGTGAGCGCGCCGGACTTCTCCTCGAGATCCTGCGAGCTCGCCTTCGAGCCGGCCGAGCCGGTCCTTGGAGGCCGGCGTCGGTCTCCTTCTTCAGCGCCTCCTGCTCGATGCGCAGCTGCACGATGCGCCGGTCGATCTCGTCGAGCTCCTCGGGCTTGCTGTCGACCTGCATGCGCAGGCGCGAGGCCGCCTCGTCGACGAGGTCGATCGCCTTGTCGGGCAGGAAGCGGTCGGTGATGTAGCGGTTCGAGAGCGTCGCCGCCGCGACGATGGCGCCGTCGGTGATGCGCACGCCGTGGTGCAGCTCGTACTTCTCCTTCAGGCCGCGCAGGATCGACACGGTGTCCTCCACGCGTCGGCTCGCTGACGAAGACGGGCTGGAAGCGGCGGGCCAGCGCGGCGTCCTTCTCGACGTGCTTGCGGTACTCGTCGAGCGTGGTCGCGCCGATGCAGTGCAGCTCGCCGCGCGCCAGCGCGGGCTTCAGCAGGTTGGAGGCGTCCATCGCCCCTTCCGCCTTGCCCGCGCCGACCAGCGTGTGCATCTCGTCGATGAACAGGATGATGCCGCCCTCGGCCGAGGTGACCTCGTTCAGCACGGCCTTCAGCCGCTCCTCGAACTCGCCGCGATACTTCGCGCCGGCGATCAGCGAGCCCATGTCGAGCGCGAGCAGCTGCTTGTCCTTCAGGCTCTCCGGCACGTCGCCGTTGACGATGCGCAGCGCCAGGCCCTCGGCGATGGCGGTCTTGCCGACGCCGGGCTCGCCGATCAGCACGGGGTTGTTCTTGGTGCGGCGCGACAGCACCTGGATGGCGCGGCGGATCTCCTCGTCGCGGCCGATGACCGGGTCGAGCTTGCCGTCGCGGGCCGCCTGGGTGAGGTCGCGGGCATATTTCTTCAGCGCGTCATAGGCGTTCTCCGCCGAGGCGTTGTCGGCGGTGCGGCCCTTGCGCAGCTCGTTGATGGCGGCGTTGAGCGCCTGCGGCGTGACGCCGGCCTTGGCCAGGATCTTGCCGGCCTCGCGTGTCCTTCTCGGTGGCGAGGGCGAGCAGCAGCCGCTCGACGGTGACGTAGCTGTCGCCGGCCTTCTGGGCGATCTTCTGGGCGGTGTCGAACAGGCGCACGAGGTCGCGGGTCGGCTGCGGGCTGCGACGCGCCGCCCGACACCTTCGGCATGCTTGGCGAGCGCCGCGTCCGATGAGGCGCAGCGCCTCCTTGGGGTCGCCGCCGGCGCGCGGGATCAGGCCGGCGCAGAGGCCTTCGCTGTCGTCGAGCAGCACCTTCAGCAGGTGCTCGGGGCGCGAGCTGCGGGATGGCCGTCGCGCATCGCGATGGTCTGGGCGGACTGGACGAATCCCTTGGCGCGGTCGGTATACTTCTCGAAATCCATGTGCTCCTCCTGCGGCCGCGCCATCCGCCGTTCAAGCACGGGCAGCGCTCCAGATCGCGGGACCCTCTCCGGAGGCGTCCCGCACGGCTTAGATGGGCGTGACATTTCCACAACGGAAGGGGCGGGGGCCAATTTCGCATGGAATTCTCTCGTTTCAGCGTGCACGTCGCCGAGCGCGCCAATGGGTCGCCGATAGTTCCCCGCGTGCTGCTCTCGCCTGATGCTCTAACCAGGCAATGGACCAGATCATCCGCATGGCTGCCGATACCCTGAAGGTCACCGGCCTGTACCGCTATCCGGTCAAGGGCCTCTCGCCGGAGGCGCTCGACGCGGTGGACCTCGCGCCCGGCGGCACGTTTCCGCACGACCGGCGCTACGCCATCGAGAACGGCCCGTCCGGCTTCGACGAGGCCGCGCCCCGGCATCTGCCCAAGATGGTCTTCCTCATGCTGATGCGCAACGAGGCGCTGGCCCGGCTCGAGACCCGCTTCGACGAGGCGACCACCACGCTGACGATCCGCGAAGGCGGAGCCGAGCCGCTGCGCGCCGACCTGTCGAGCCGAGCAGGGCCGCGCCGACGTCGCGCGCTTTTTCGCGAAGTATAGCGCGGCGGACCTGCGCGGCGCGCCGCGGGTGCTCGAATCGCCGGGTTTCAGCTTCTCGGACGTGAACAAGCGCGTCGTCTCCATCATCAATCTCGCCAGCGTCCGCGCGCTGGAGCAGCGGATCGGCCGGCCCGTCGACCCGCTGCGCTTCCGCGGCAATCTGCACGTGGAGGGCCTGCCGCCCTGGGGCGAGTTCGACCTGCTCGACCGCGAGCTGGAGGCAGCGTCGGGCCTGCGGCTGCGCGTCGTCAAGCGCATCCAGCGCTGCGCCGCCACCAATGTCGACCCGGTCACCGGCTTTCGCGACCTCGCCATCCCCGAAACCCTCGACGCCACCTACGGCCACCGCGACTGCGGCGTCTATGCGGAGGTGGTCGAGGGCGGGCGGCTGTCGGTTGGCGATACGCTGGCGGGGTGAGCGGGGGCGAATTCTCTCTCCCTCTCGCCCACACACTCTCTCGTACCCTCTCTCGCCCACACTCTCTCGCACCCTCTCTCCGTCCTCCCTGACACGACCCGGGATCCAGGCTCACGTTCACCGCGCTGAGATCCCGGCTCTGCGCTCGCTCCGGCCGGGATGACGGCGAGGGGGCGGATCGTGGATCGAGGCAGGCATGAAGGCGGAACCGCAAGCCCCTGCGATCCCGCGGCTTTCGCCCGGGTTTTGCTTGAAATGAGGGGGGCGCGGAGCGCCGGGCCGTCAATCCGTATAAGCGGCAAGGTGAAAACGACCCGGCGCTCCTCGCGCGGCGATTTTGGGCACTCCCGTCTTGCTCTCCGGCGCGAAGGGTCCGACCGGCATCGGGGCTATTACCCCACCGATCCCACGGGGGAAGGTTGCCCCTCCTTTCACCGGGTCGGGATTTCTCCGTCCGTGAGGACGGAGTGTCCCTGTCCCGGTGCGCCGTCCTTGCATCCAACTCCGATCCGCAGGGTTGCCCCTGTGTCCCGGCGCGGACGAAAGTCCCGCCGTCCCGCAAAGCCGGAGGGTTTAGCCCCCCGACCTACGCTCCCCGTCACCCTCAGCGGGTCCATAGGGGATCGCCCTTCTCCTTCGCGCCTTAAGGCGCACTCGGACACGGCCCCGGCGTAGTCCAGGGCGGGCAAGCTCACAACTCCGCGCAAAGGCGCCTTAGCCTTTTGCGCAAGCCGCTTTCAGGAGGCCTCCCGGGACGGCGGAGAGGTACTCCACCGGCGCAGGCGCCGCCTCCCCACCCCGCCACAGACCGCTCCGGAAGCGTCCCCTCTTGGGTGAAGAGTGAACGCAGGATGGCAGATGTAGGAATATTGTCAACACAAAAATACACCACCCTCATCCTGAGGAGCGATGCGGCTTCGCATCGCGTCTCGAAGGACGAGGATCCAGCAGCTGAACCATCGCGGCTAGCGGACCCTCGTCCTTCGAGACGCAGACCCAAGCGGGCCTGCTCCTCAGGATCAGGGGATCGTATCCTATCCGGCCGTGTTGAAGATCCAGGCTCTCCGCTGCGCTGCGGCCGGGATGCGGAGTGAGGTGGAGGATGCTCACTCCATAGTGCCGCCCTGCGGCACGTTCCCGGAAAGGTGCAGCGCAGCGGAACCTTGTCCGGATCCAGCGCAACAAAGCGCCGCGCAGCGGCTCCTTCTGCCTTAAGACGTCGTGGAAGCGCGCTTCGCGCGGAGTCCTCTGCTGGACCCGGACACCGCTTCCGCTGTCGCTCCAGGGTTCCGGGGACGTGCCGCACGTCGCACTTCGGGTTCCGGGGACGTGCTGCTGGGCGGCACTTCGGGAGAGCGGCTTCGCCACTTCGCTGCCGTGCGCCACACACGAACAAGAAGGGAGGGCACGAGCCCTCCCTTTCGTTATCAGATTGGTGTTCGAAGCTGCCGGATTATTCCCCGGCGGGGGCGTCGTCGGTGACCGGCGTGTCGGTCGCGTCGTCGGTCCGCAGCTTGCGGCGGCGGCGGGGACGGACGGGGAAGGCGTCGCCCTCGGCGGCGGTCGGAGCCGCTGCTGCGGGCTCCGGATCGATCACGGGCGTGCGGACCGGCGCGGTGATGAAGGCGGGAAGGCTCGTCTCGACGGCTTCCACCGGTGCCGGACGCTCGCTGCGCTCCGGGCGCGGTGCGTCCTGGCGCGGCGAGTCCTGCCTCGGAGAGTCTCCTGCCGGGGCGAGTCCTGCCGGGGCTGATCTTGCCTGGGCGAGTCCTGCCTGGGCTGTCCTGCCTCGGCTGATCCTGGCGCGGCTGGAACTCCTGCCGAGGTTGATCCTGCCGGTCGAAACGCGGCTGGTCCCGGTCGGGCCGGTTGCGGCGGGGGAAGCGGTCCTGCCGGTTGTAATCGCCGCGCGGCTGGCCGTCGCCGCGGGGCTGGAACTCGCGTTCCTCGCGGGGCTGCTGGTCGCCCTGCTCGCGGGGCTGGAAGTCGCGCTGCTCGCGCGGAGCGTTGTCCCGGTCACGCGGCTGGAATTCACGCTGCTCGCGGGGCTGGCGCGGCTGGAACTCGCGGTTCTCGCGGGGCTGCTGGTCGCGGGGCTGGAAGTCGCGCTGCTCGCGCGGAGGGCGCGGCTGGAATTCACGCTGCTCGCGCTGCTGGAAGCGGGGCTGGAACTCGCCATCCTGTTCGCCCGGTACCGGGAAGCGCGCTTCGGGCTGGGGCTGGTTCTGCGGCTGGTTCTGCGGCCCGCCCGAATAGGGACCCGGCTCGTCCATGTCCTCGTCGTCCTGATCCTGCGAGGGTTCGTAGGGCCGGTAGGACGGGTTGGCCTGGCGGAACTGCTCGTGCGCGGCGGCGATGAGGCGCAGATAGTGCTCGGCGTGCTGCCAGTAGCTCTCCGCCGCGACCGGGTCGCCGGAGGCCTGCGCGTCGCGGGCGAGCTGCAGGTATTTCTCGGCGATGTGCTGCGCGGTGCCGCGGATCTTTACGTCGGGGCCGTTCGAACTCGTAGGAGCGCGACAGCGGGTTAGGACCCTTGCCTCCACCGCCACCGCCGCCACCGCCACCGCCGCTGCGGTTGCGGCCGCGCATGCGCTTTGTTGTATTATTGCTGTTCTGATGATTGGGTCTCATCGAACGTCCTTCACAGGTCCCAGGTTGAAGCATAAGGCAGCGCAGGCGAGCCATTCGCGGATCGCTGTTGAAGTGCCGGCCAGGATAAGGTTTGAGGCGATCAAGCCTGTCTTTTCCGCTCCGCGATCACATCGCGAGTTGAGTGGCGTCCTCTCCCTCCGCAAACCTCGCGAAAGGGAACACCAGCAGTGCTGGAGTCCGTATCCAGGCATATCGTGTTGCAGATATACCGAGACGAACATGTCTTGCGTCGATCGAGCCCCAGTCCGTCGCGGGACCGGGAGAAACATCCCGGAGAACCTCGCCAATGCCGAACGCAAAGCCCACGACTTGCGGGAAGCCTACGTTTTAGCGGGGAGGCTCTCAACGGGGCCGGTCTGCGCAACGCGCATCGCCGCGCCCGACGATTCCATTGGCTGGACCCTATTCGGTTTCCACCCGAAAACCAAGCCCTTTTGTATCTGCTCGACAATTTTGGCCTAGCCGTTTGTTTGGAGGGTTAACCCTCTCCCGCGAATCACGTTTCCGCGGCGCCAGCCATTGCCGGGCCATTCTCCGGAGGCCGCAGCACGATCGCGCGCGGCCGGGCGCCGAAATCCGCGAAGGGCCCTTCGACCGCGAAGCCGCGGCTGCGCAAGAGCTCGGCCACCGTGTCGGCCTGGTCCGAGCCGATCTCCAACGCCACCACCGCGCCGGGGTTCATCAGCGAGGGCAGCGCGTCGGCGATGGCGCGGTAGGCCGCGAGCCCGTCCGGCCCGCCGGACAGCGCCAGCCGGGGATCGTGCATCCGGACCTCCGGTCTCCAGCCCGTCGATGACCGCATCGGCGATGTAGGGCGGATTGGAGACGACGAGATCGAAGCGCCCCTGCAATTTCCTGCGCCCAGTCGGACACGCACGAACTCGGCCCTCTCGGCCGACCTTGTTGCGCGCGGCGTTGAAGCGCGCGGTCTCCAGCGCCTCGGGCGAGACATCGACGCCGACGCCCGTCGCGCCGGGCATCTCGTGCAGCAGCGCCACGAGCAGGCAGCCCGAGCCGGTGCCGAGGTCGAGGATGCGCACGCCCGTCGCCGCCCTGCCGCCGCTCGCCCGAGCGCGAGCAGCGCGGCGGCGACGACCGTCTCGCTGTCGGGGCGCGGCACCAGGGTGGCGGGCGAGAGCGTGAAGGGCAGGCTCCAGAACTCCCACTCGCCGAGGATGCGCGCCACCGGCTCGCGCGTCAGCCGCCGGCGGACATGGCGCGGCGAGCTTGGCGGCGACGCGGCCGCCCAGCTGCTCGCGCGGCGCGCGGATGAGGTCGGCGATGCTGCAGCCCGGCGGCATCCAGCATCAGCAGGCGCGCGTCGCGCTGCGCCGTCTCGATGCCGGCGGCGCGGAACACCTCGCCCAGCATGCTTGAGCGCGGCCAGCCGGGTCGTGCCGGCGTCGATGCCGAAGCGCGTGCCGCCGTCCGCTCACGCCGTGTCCTCCTGCGGCGGCGAGCAGCGCCGCCTGGTGCTCGGTCGTCAGCGCGTCGATGAGTTCGTCCAGCGCGGTCCCGTCCATGACCTGCGGCAGCTTGTAGAGGGTCAGGTTGATGCGGTGGTCGGTGACGCGCCCCTGCGGGAAATTGTAGGTGCGGATGCGCTCGGAGCGGTCGCCGGAGCCGACCTGCGAGCGCCGGTCGGCCGCGCGCGCGCTGTCGAGCCGCTGGCGCTCCATGTCGTAGAGGCGGCGTGCGCAGCAGCTCCATGCGCCTTGGCCTTGTTGCGGTGCTGGGAGCGCTCCTCCTGCACGAACACCACGATGCCGGTCGGCAGTGGGTGATGCGGATGGCGCTCTCGGTCTTGTTGACGTGCTGGCCGCCGGCGCCCTGCGCGCGCATCGTGTCGATCTGCAGGTCCTTCTCGTCGATGGCGACGTCGACCTCCTCGGCGATCGGCAGCACGGCGACGGTGGCGGCGGAGGTGTGGATGCGCCCGCCCGCCTCGGTGTCGGGCACGCGCTGCACGCGGTGGACGCCGCTCTCGAACTTCAGCCGCGCGATAGGCGCCGCGGCCGTGGATCTCGGCGACGATCTCCTTGTAGCCGCCGACCGTGCCCTCGCTCGCCGACAGGATCTCGACCTTCCAGCGCTTCGCGTCGGCGTAACGCTGGTACATGCGGAAGAGGTCGCCGGCGAACAGCGCGGCCTCGTCGCCGCCGGTGCCGGCGCGGACCTCGAGGATCACGCCGCGCTCGTCGGCGGCGTCCTTGGGCAGCAGCATCAGGCGCACCTCGTGCGCCAGCGCGTCGCAGCCTGCGCCTCGCACCGCGTCGCGCTCGCCGCGGCGAGCTCGCGCATCTCGGCGTCCGTGGCGGGGTCGGCGAGCATCGCCTCGAGATCGGCGAGCTCGGCCTCGCGCGGCGCGCAGGCCTTCAGCGCGCGACCACGGGATCGAGCTCGGCCAGCTCGCGCGACAGCGCGACGAAGGTCTCGCCGTCAGGCCCGGCCGCCAGCCGGTCGGTGATGACGGCGTGGCGCGACAGGATGGCGTCGAGCTTGCTGGAGCGGCGGAGCGGGTCATGGGCGGGTGCGGACATGAGCGCGGGTCGAACGGGCGAAGGCGGATCGGGACGCGGACGGCCCGCTACACCGGCACGCCGTGCTCCTCGGCGAAGGCCGCGAGATGCGGCCGGATCGTCGCGCAGCCGTCCTGCGCCGTCGAGCAGCGGCTGCACGAACGTCGCGCAGGCGCGCCGAGGTCGAGCGACAGCAGCATCGCCTTCACCGGCCCGATGGAGGCCGGCGACATCGACAGCGAGCGGTAGCCGATGGCCAGCAGCGCCATGGCCTCGAGCGGCCTGCCGCCCAGCTCGCCGCACAGCGTGACCGGGATGCCGGCCTGCTCGCCGGCCTCGCGCCACCAGCTGCAGCGCGCGCAGGCAGGCGGGGTGCAGCGGGTCGAAGCGGTCGGCCATCTGCGGGTTCTCGCGGTCGGCCGCGAACAGGAACTGCATCAGGTCGTTCGAGCCGACCGACAGGAAGTCCGCCTCGGCGCGCGAGCTCGTCGAGCTGGAAGAGCAGCGAGGGCACCTCGACCATCACGCCGAGCTTGACGTCGCGGCGGCGGCGTCGTAGCCGTGGCGGTCGAGATGCGCGCGCTCGCGCGCCGACGATGCGCCTTGGCGCGGCGGAACTCGTCCACCGTGGCGACCATCGGCAACATGATCCTGATCTCGCGCCCGGCGGCCGCCTTCAGCAGGGCGCGCACCTGCGCGCGCAGCAGGCCCGGCCGGTCGAGGCCGATGCGGATCGCGCGCCAGCCGAGCGCCGGGTTCTCCTCGTCGACCTGGCGCATGTAGGGCAGCACCTTGTCGCCGCCGATGTCGAGCGTGCGGAAGGTGACCGGCCGCTCGCCCGCCGCCTCCAGACCGGCCGGTAGAGCGTCGAGCTGCTCGCTCGATCGAGGGCAGCCGCTCGGCGATCATGAACTGCAGCTCGGTGCGGAACAGGCCGATGCCGTCCGCGCCGGTCTCCTCGAGATGCGGCAGGTCGACCAGCAGGCCGGCATTGAGGTGCAGCGCAACCGCCACGCCGTCGCGGGTCACGCCGGGCAGGTCGCGCAGCTTGCGGTACTGCTCCTGCCGGCGGGCGCGCAGGCGGGCCTTCTCGCGGAAGGCGGCCTCGACGTCGGGCTGCGGCCGCAGATGCACCTGCCCGACGCCGCCGTCGACGATGATGGCGTCGCCGGTCTCGGCCAGGCTCGTGACGTTCTCGACGTTGCCGACGGCGGGAATGCCGAGCGCCCGCGCCACGATGGCGACGTGGCTGGTCGGCCCGCCCTCCTCCAGCACCAGGCCGCGCAGGCGCGAGCGGTCGTAGTCGAGCAGGGCGGCCGGGCCCATGGAGCGCGCGACGAGGATGGCGTTGTCGGGCAGCGCCGCCTGCCCGCCCACCATGTCGCGGCCGACGAGCCGGTGCAGCAGGCGGTTGGCGAGTTCGTCGAGGTCGTGCAGCCGCTCGCGCAGATAGGGGTCGGTCTGGCGCATCATCCGGGCGCGGTTGTCGGACTGCACGCGCTCGACCGCGGCCTCGGCCGTCAGGCCCGACTGCGATCGCCTCGCGCAGGCGCCGCAGCCAGCCCTGGTCGTGGGCGAACATGCGGAAGGTCTCGAGCACCTCGCGGTGCTCGCCGCCATGGGCGACGTCGCCCCGCTCGATCAGCGCGTCGATGGAGGAGCGCAGGTCGGCGATCGCCTCGTCGAGGCGCGCGATCTCCTCGGCGGGATCGTCGGCGATGAGGTTGGAGACGACGACGCGCGGCTCGTGCAGCACGACGTAGCCGAGGCCGACGCCGTCGGACAGCGGCTGGCCCGACGAGGGTCACCGGCCGGCGCAGGGCGATGTCGGCGCCGGGCCGCGCCAGCGTCTGCAGCTCGCCCGAGGCGATGATCTCGGCCAGCACCATGGCCGTCGTCTGCATCGCCTCCACCTCCTCCTCGGAATAGAGGCGGTGGGCGCGGTTCTGGACGACGAGCACGCCGAGCGTGTTGCCGGCGCGCAGCACGGGCACGCCGAGGAAGGACTGGTAGATCTCCTCGCCCGTCTCCGGCTTGTAGGAGAAGGCGGGGTGCGACTGCGCGTTGGGCAGGTTCAGCGGCTGGGCGCTGCTGGGCGATGAGGCCGACGAGGCCCTCGCCCGACCCGCATGGTGGTGAGGTGGACGGCGTCGCGGTTCAGGCCCTCGGTGGCGTAGAGCTCGAGCGTGGCTGTCGGCGCGCAGCACATAGAACGAGCAGACCTCCGCCACCATGTTGTTGGCGATGAGGACCACGATCTTGTCGAGGCGCGCCTGTGCGCTGACCGGCTCCGCCATGACCTCGCGGAGGCGGCGCAGCAGCAGGCGCGGACCGCCGAGAGCGCCTCGCATCGAGCCTTTCCTCACGTTCACGCGCCGTCCGGCCGCAGGCGTCCGAATCGTGGGATCGCGCGCGCGACCGCGTGACCCTCCACCGTTTAAACCACCCTGGCTCGGCCAATGCAAAGTCCGGACCGCGCCGCGCCGGCGCCCAGGGCGCCGGACGCGGCGCCGTCAGGCCTTGTCGAGCCCGTATAGCGAATGCAGCGTGCGCACCGCCAGTTCGGTGTAGGCGGCGTCGATCAGCACCGAGAACTTGATCTCGGACGTGGTGATCGCGCGGATGTTGATGCCCTTCTCGGCCAGCGCCTTGAAGGCCTTGGCGGCGACGCCGGCATGGCTGCGCATGCCGATGCCGATGGCCGAGACCTTCACCACGTCGGTCGCGCCCTGCAGCGAGGCGTAGCCGATGCTCTCGCTGCGCGCCTTCCAGGATGATGCGGGCGCGATCGAAATCGGCGGTGGGCACGGTGAAGGTGATGTCGGTGGTCGTGGTGTCGTCGGACACGACCTGGATGATCATGTCGACGTTGATGTTGGCGTCCGCCAGCGGCACGAAGATCGCCGCGGCGACGCCCGGGCTTGTCGGCGACCCGGCGGAGCGTGATCTGGGCCTCGTCCTTGGAATAGGCGATGCCGGTGACGATCTGCTGTTCCACGATCTCCTCCTCGTCGCAGATGAGCGTGCCGGCCTGCGGATTGGCAGGGTCGTCGAAGGACGAGCGCACGAAGGTGCGCACCTTGTGCACCATGGCGAGCTCGACCGAGCGCACCTGCAGCACCTTGGCGCCGAGCGAGGCCATTTCCAGCATCTCCTCGAAGGCGACCCGGTCGAGCCGCCGGGCCTTGGAGACGATGCGCGGATCGGTGGTGTAGACGCCGTCGACGTCGGTGTAGATGTCGCAGCGGTCGGCGCCGACGCCGGCGGCGATGCGCCACGGCGCTGGTGTCGGACCCGCCGCGCCCGAGCGTCGTGATGCGGCCCGTGTCGCTCGTGGATGCCCTGGAAGCCGGCGATCACGGCGACCTCGCCGCGCTCGAAGCTCGTCGATCATGCTTCGCGCCGTCGATGCCGGTGATGCGGGCGGAGCCGTGGGCGTCGTCGGTCCGGATCGGGATCTGCCAGCCCTGCCAGGAGCGGGCCGGGATGCCCATGCCCTGCAGCACGATGGCCAGCAGGCCCGAGGTCACCTGCTCGCCCGAGGCGACGACCGCGTCGTATTCGCGCGGATCGTAGAGCGGCGCGGCCTCCTTGCACCAGGCGACGAGCTCGTTGGTCTTGCCCGACATGGCGGACACGACGACGGCGACCTCGTGGCCGGCCGTCGACCTCGCGCTTCGACATGGCAGTGCGACGTTGCGGATGCGCTCGATGTTGGCGACGGACGTGCCGCCGAACTTCATGACGAGACGGGCCATGCGGCTCTCGGACTTGCTCTGGACGTGGGACCGGGACTTGGCGGACTTAGGACGAACTGGCCCGCAGCCTTGCGCCGCAGGCCCCGCGTTGGAAAAGGGCGCACACTCATGACGGCGGCGGTCTGGACTGTCAACGGTGGGCGCGCCGCCGCGTATTGCAGCAAGGCTTTCAGCCGGTCGACCCGGCATGGAGACGATGATGGCACGCCCGAGATCCCGCCGAACCGAGACGGGCGAGCAGCGCCGCGCGCGGCGGCAGCACGATCGACGCCGGCGAGGTCGAGCGCTTCGAGCGAATCGCGCGCACCTGGTGGGACGCCGACCGGGCCGATGAAGACGCTGCACAAGTTCAACCCCGTGCGCCTCGCCTTCATCCGCGACGCGCGTGGCCGATCATCTCGCCCGCGATGCGCGGTCCGGCCGTCCGCTCGAGGGGCTCAGCGTGCTCGATGTCGGCTGCGGCGGCGGCCTGCTGTGCGAGCCGCTGGCCCGGCTGGGCGCCGAGGTCACCGGCATCGACCCCGCGCCGACCAATGTCGAGGTCGCGAGGCTGCACGCCGGGCAGTCCGGCGTGCCGGTCGACCTACCGGCAGGCCGACGGTGGAGGACCTGGTCGCGGAGGGCGAGCGCTTCGACGTCGTGCTCGCCATGGAGGTGGTCGAGCACGTGGCCGACGTCGACCTGTTCGTCGCAGGCCTGCTGCAAGGCGGTGAAGCCGGGCGGCCTGCTGTTCATGGCGACGCTCAACCGGACCATGCGGGCCTTCGCGCTGGCCATCGTCGGCGCGGAATACGTGCTCGGCTGGCTGCCGCAGGGCACCCACCAGTGGGAGAAGTTCGTCACGCCGCCGAACTCGCCGACGCCATCGCCGCCGGCGGGCTCGAGGTCTTCGAGGAGAAGGGCGTCGTCTACAACCCGCTCGACTGGCCGCTGGCGGCTCTCGTCCGACCTCGCCGTGAACTACATGGTCTGCGCCGGAGCGCGGCGGGCTCGGTGAGAGCGCCACTGACCTCGGCAATGAGATTCGGAAGGTCCCCCTGACAGCTCGACGCTATTGCTGTCACTCGCTGGAACACTTTCGGCTTTAATCCCAATATTATTATCTCCAGACATGCTCTTTACTTTCCAAAATGGCTGTAATTGCTTATCTCGCATCAAGATTGTAAATATGTCCAATATGGACAGTTTGACCGAACAATGGTTCGGGCTATGACTTCACTGAATCGAGTCGCGATAACCCCGGTCCCGCTGCTTTCATGGTCCGAGCGAGAGTGGAAAATACCGACTGATGGACTTATTCAAACTGGACGATGACAATCGCAGGCGAATTGTAGTCGAAGGACTTCTCGAAATCTCCCTGTGATTCGAAAAGGTCATGTCGATCTCGACCATGCCGCGATCTCCTGTGTCATTGCATTGGCGAGGATCAATGAGCGTCCGGTCGACGTCAGCGAACTCGCCAAAATGTCAGGCGTGCCCAGGCCGACGGTCATCCGAAAAGTGAAAGCCTGGCAGGATGAAGGCATGGTCGAGACGTACAAGACCAAAGGCCGGACCTATGTGATGCCGAGCCGGCTGGGCGCGACGGCTCCGAATTCGAACTGGCTGTGGGCCAGCTACGAGCAAGTTTTTCGTCAGGTGGCAGTTAAACTGTCCAAAATGGACAGTATATAGTGGGCTAATACTTGTCCATATTGGACAGTGTATTTAATGATTAATGATATTAACGCGAATATATATTTAGATAATATTAACAAGCACTGTGTGTTTTAAGACATTCGCTTAACCTCGAACCGGGCAATAAGCCGAGATCGGTCGGGTGGGAGCGTTCAAGCAATGGCTGTCCTCACAAATACCAAAACGATCACGTATTCGATCGACCCTAATGATCCCGCACTGAACGCAATGAACTTTGAAGTCATTGGAGGTGAATACACAATCACCGATCCTGCGAGCAAGTTCACACAAGTCCAGCTTCAGGGTGGTCAGACGACCAACATCCTGGACGGAACGTTCTCGTCCTTCAGCATCTTCAACTTTGGCGAGACAGGCGCGAAGCTGAATATTGCCGCATCGCTGATCGGCGAAACTGACACGACCGAAGGCACCGGTTATCTGAACATCACGGGCGTGACGTTCAAGGATGCTTCGGAAAATGCTGGGAAACTTTACTGTCGTCCAGACCGATCTCTACGGAATTGTCAACGATCTGATCGACGATCACGCCCATGATATGGATTACGTCCTGAACCATTTAGCGATCAACGGCACACAGACCGACGCGTTTCAAATTGGTTTGGGATGTTCTAGACGCCCGCTACACCGCCGGCGGTTATGACAATGCTCTAACCAATGAACAGTTCGTCCGTCTCGGGATTGAATATGCTCAGTATCTCGACAACGGCGGCGACGAACTGACTTTCGTAGTTGCGAAGTATGCGGCGGACGATGTCGTCGACGCGGATACACTTCCCGAGCGCTTTCAGTCGATGCACGACAATCTGCTGGGCAATATTCGTCGATGCCAGCATCGACGACCGCTTCGGTCCCAATCCACTAGCCCGCAACCGCTGCTTGTTACCGACACTGCAAAGCGGCTGTCGACAACTCTTTCCGCCGAGTACGACGACCGTGCTTATTACAGTGGTGAGGATGGCAGCGTCAGCGGCGCGGCCCACGATGCCGTTCGCGTTTTCGACTTCGCTCAGGGCTGGGACCGCCCCGACTACATCGAGAACTCGTTCGGATTGGTCAACGGACTTGCGTCGGTCGATGGCGATGATCCAGACCTCATCGATGACGCGATGTTCTACGGCGCTGGCAACGGCAACGACAATTTCGTGATCGAGCAACATGTCGGTGCTGGCATCGAAATAGCTGCCAAGGTCAAGGAATACAAGATCGGTGATTATGCTATCGATCCGTCCATCAGTGCCGATGGAACGGCCACATACACTGTGGAAGACGGCGCGTCTCCTTTAGGTGCCACGCGAGCCGATTGGAGCTTTGACTGGTCGGTCGTGACTGGCCTCAATGGGTCCACTTCGACGCTTGCCAGTTCGAACATCAAGCTGTGGATCGATACTGACAAGACCGAGGGCGTCAACTACGTGGACTTCCTTGCTGTCAGTCCAATCGCTTACCACGACCTGGACGCCAATGTCGGTGGCGATTTGTTCAACATCGGCTTTGGGACGACCGACTTCTCAGCTGGTCAGTACGACTTCCTCCTTGCGGCGTACGATGACGCGGATGCGCTGGCCACGGATGCCGCATTGGCTTCGGTCCACATCGTGGTGAACGTAATCTAACTCACCCGCCTCGACCCCCTGACCACGGGTGAGTGGATAACGGTGGACCGAGAAATCGGCCCACCGTTTTGCTTTGCAGGCCCCAAATTCGCCCGCCCCGCCTCGCCCGGCGCTAGATGACGCCCAGTTCCTGCATCGCCTGGAGCAGTCTCTTGGGATCGAACGGCTTTGGCAGGAAATAGCTTCTGCCGAGCTGGCGTTCGCGGCCTTCGCTGAAGCCTGTCGCGTAGATGATGGGGAGGTCGGGCATCCGCATCCTCGCCTCTTCGGCGATGTCCCAGCCGGACAGGCGGCCCGGCAGCCTGATATCGGTGAACAGCAGGTCCAGCTGGTCGATCTGCGACAGCAGCGCCAACGCCTCCTGCGCCTCGCCCGCCTGGATGACCGAAAACCCCGCATCCTCGAGCTCGGCGGCGATCACGTCCCGAACGAGCCACTCATCCTCGACCAGCAGGACGGTGGTCCGTGCCTGGACGCCCCCGCCTCATACTCTCGCTCCATTCTCGGCAGCGTTGAATGCGAGCGTCACGGTGGTTCCCGCACCCGGCTCGCTCTCGATGTTGATGTAACCCTTGGATTGCTGGACGAAACCGTAGACCTGGCTGAGCCCAAGGCCCGACCCCTGGCCGACGGGCTTGGTGGTGAAGAACGGCTCGGCGGCGCGCTGGCGTACTTCCTCCGTCATGCCCGTGCCGGTATCCGTGACCGTGACAGTGACCTGCGTTCGCCGAGGACCGAGTTCCGTGTATGATCGCGTACGGACCGTGATCGCGCGCCGCCATCCGGCATGGCGTCGCGCGCATTGACGACGAGATTGACCAGCGCCGTCTCGAGCTGGTTCCGGTCGAGCCGCGACGACACAGGGCGTCGGGTCGAGATCGCAGGTCAGCGTGACGATGCCCGCCCAATGAGCGCGTGCACGAGGTCCACCGTTGCGTCGACCACTTCGTTGAGTCGACATCCTCGGGTTGAGGGCCTGACGCCGGGCGAAGGCGAGCAGGCCGCGAGGTCAGGGTGGCCGCGCGCTCCGTCGCCTGGCTCGCATGGGCGAGGCTGCGCCCAGCTTGCTGTCCGGCTTCAGGCAGCCTCGCGTTGGGCGCGCGAGACGTTCATCGAGATCACCGTCAGCAGATTGTTGAAATCGTGGGCGATGCCGCCGGCGAGCTGGCCCACGGCCTCCATCTTCTGCGACTGCCGCAGCATCTCCTCCGCCTGCTCGTGGTCCGCGATCGCGTGGCGCAGTTTCGCCAGCGCCTCGTCCCGCTCGGCGATGCGCCGCTCCAGCTCGGCATTGATGGTTCGCAACTGCTCGGGCGAGGGTATGTGCAGGGCTGTGGGCAGGAATGGCCACAGCGCGCCCGCGGTCGCGACCGAAGCGGCGGCGGTGGCGGCCTTGATCAGCGCCTCGGCGCCGTAGTCCGGCCGCCACAGCGTCCAGATCGCGAAGAAGTGCGTCGTTCCGCAGGCCAGGATGAAGGCCGAGAAGCACCAGAACACCCAGCCGAACCCGATATCGGGCCGCCGCCAGGCAAAGACGACGAGCACGACGGGGATGGAGAAGTACGCCAGCGCCGATGAGCGCGTCGGAGATGACGTGCATCCAGATCAGCTCCGGCCGCCACAGCAGGCAGATGCCGTGCGGCGACAGGCTGTCGGATGACAGTAGTCGTTCAAAAAAACCCAGCATTGGGGGGAATCCTGGTCTCGCCTAAGCTTGATAAACGCCGGAGTAGACACTTTGTTCCGTCAAGTACCGCACCGAGCCGGCGATTTGGAACCTATGTCGCCTTTCCGCGTTTGGCCCGTCCGACCGTTCGCCTTCGCGGCAGAAGCCACCACTTCCAAGCTAGCGGGAAGAGCTGCCAGCGGGAAAGGAAATCCCATGTATATCAACTGGTCTTTGCAGGTGCCGGGCCCGCTCGGGATCACCTATCCAACTTATGGGAATTACGGTGGTCCGGGCTATTCGGATGGCGAGATCCTGTCCTCGCCCGACCAGCCCGTCGACTATTCAGCCCGCCCAAGGACGAGCTCGACCAGTTCTTCCTCCTGCACGACCAGGCCTACGATTTGCCCGACCCGCTGGTGCGCGCGGAAGGCGACCTGGCGCTGGCCCAGGGCATCGCCGACATCCCCAATGGCCAGTTCTCGCCGGAGGCGAGCCTCTATGGCGGTTTCGCGATCCTGTTCGCCCTGCAGCAGCTCACGGTGGTCAACGGCCATCCCGAACTCCTGAGCGAGAAAGACGCGTTCCAGCTCACGCGCGAGGCGATCCAGGATATCGAACGGGGACTTGCGACCGCCGAGCCGCAGGACGTCGCGGCAATCGAAGCCTGGCTGGCCCAGACGGCCGAGATCGCCGCGGGCGACAACCAGACCAACATCCTCGACCAGGCCGTCGCCATCCTGTCCACCGTGGAGCTGCACGGCCTGCAGGCCAGGTTCGGCGACGTCCATCTGGCCGGACACGAACTCGTCGAAGCGGTGTCCGACGTGTTCACCGCGATCGTGCCGCTGGCCGGAAGCCATCCCGGTCGACGCGGTGTTCGACTTCTCGCAGGTGGCGGCGGATGCGAGCGCCGCAGCGCCAGCCGCGCCTGCGCTGGACGCGGGCGGCGCGCCCGGCTGGTTCAGGACATCGCCAGCCAGCACGATGTGCCCCAGCCGGAGACGCTGCTCGCGGCAGTCGCGCAGCACGTGCCCGATCAGGCCGGCGACGCGATCCAGTCGATGCTCGCGAGCGTCCACGGGCATGGGTTCGAGCTCTTCGCCTAGTTCGAATTCTTTGCCCAGGCGGACGGCTATCGCTTCAGGCGCTTCCTGGAACAGGGCATGCCCGGCGGCGTTTCACCGGGCATGCCCTCCATTGAAAGAAGGACAGGACAGCCATGGCCGTCTCCCTGAAGCCCCTGCACGAACAGACCATCGTCATAACAGGCGCGTCCAGCGGCATCGGGCTGGCGACGGCCTGGGAGGCGGCGCGCAGGGGAGCGAGGCTCGTGCTTGCGTCCCGCAACAAACGGGCGCTCGACGACATCGTGCGTGACATCGAGCGCAAGGGCGGCGAGGCGATCGCCGTGCAGGCCGATGTCGGCCGGCGCGAAGACATGCAGAAGCGTCTGCCACGCCGCGATGGAGCGCTTCGGCGGGTTCGACACCTGGGTCAACAATGCCGGCGTCTCGATCTGGGGCCGCCTGATGGAGGTGACGGACGAGGACAACCGGAGGTTGTTTGACACCAATTTCTGGGGTGTGGTGCACGGCTCAACGATCGCCGCCGCCCATCTGCGCCGCAAGGGCGGGGCGATCATCAACCTGGGCAGCATCGCCTCCGACGTGGCCCTGCCGATCCAGGGCATGTACTGCGCCAGCAAGCACGCCGTGAAGGGATTCACGGATGCCCTGCGGCTGGAGATGGAGGAGGAGAACGCGCCCATCTCGATCACGCTGGTCAAGCCGACCTCGGTCGACACGCCGTTCCCGCAGAACGCGCGGAACTACACGGGCCGCGAGCCGAAGCTGCCGCCGCCCGCCTACGCGCCGGAGGAGGTGGCATACGCGATCCTCTTCGCCGCGGAAAACCCTGAGCGCGACATCTATGTCGGGGGAGCCGGGAAGCTGATGAGCAGCTTCAACAATCTCGCTCCGCGCATGATGGACCAGTACGGAGAGAGCCAGGCCGTTGCACAGCAGCTCCGCGACGAGCGGGCGCACGACGTGGAAGGCGCGCTGCATCGCCCGACCCGCCATGCCGGCGAGGTCCGCGGACACCAGCCCGGGCTGGTGCTCAACCACAGCCTCTACACCCGGGCGTCGCTGCACCCTGTGGCGAGCGCCATGGTGTTCGCGGGCGTGGCCGCTGCCGCTTCTGCCCTGCTCAGGAACCGGAACGGGCGCGGTGCATCGGGTCCGGCGCGTTATGGCCAGCGCCGGCCGAATCAGCCGCGACGGTCGCTTCCCTACTGATCCGGCGGCGCCGGACGTTCGGCCCGGAGCCGCGATGGTCTCATTGGCGGCGGCCGGTAGTCGCGTCTCCTCGGACCACGCAGGCATGGCGCGAACCGGTCGATGCTGTCGTGCGGCGGCGCGACGTGTCGAAAATTCCGTTAACTCATTGGAGCAGGCGCTAAGTGATTGTTTTCATTGACATCGGACATTCCATGTAACGCTGATTGTTACAACCTCTGGTTCATTTCGGGTCAAAAAAACCGCTTTATTTACCGGCTGTTAACCATGGCGAGGTCAAATGACCGGGTCCTCAGAAATCGCAGGTCGCCCTTGTCCATCGCAGAACATCCCCGCCACGCGCTCAGGTTCAGAGGACGGTCCTTCCTGGCGCTCGTGCTCGCGCCCCGAGTCGCCGCTGGCGGATTGGATGGCCGAGTTGGACAGCTGGAACGCCAAGTCGCCCGGCTTCTTTCTCGCGCGCCCCGTCATCCTCGATCTCTCCGCCATCCCATCGAAAAGGACGCGCTGGCGAGCCTCATCGCCGACCTGTTCGAGCGCGACATCCGCATCATGGGCGTCGAGGGCGTCGACGCCTCGAAGCTCGGCCTCGGACTGCCGCCGGCCCTCACCGGCGGGCGACCGGCCGGCGTGGTCGCCACGATAGACGCTGCGCGCAAGGCGGCCGATGCGACCAGCAAGGACAGAGCCAGGACGAATCCAAGGGCAAGGACAGCGTCAAGGGTCTGGACGAAATCAAGTCGCAGCACGACGCCAAGAGCCAGGCGGAAACGGCCGAGCAGCCGAAGGAAGCCGGGCCGCGCGCCGTCGCTTCCGGCGAGCCCACGTCGCTGATGCATCGACGAGCCGGTGCGCTCCGGCCAGTCGATCTTCTACCCGCAGGGCGACGTCACCGTCATGGGCTCGGTCGCCTCGGGCGCCGAGGTCATCGCCGGCGGCTCCATCCACGTCTACGGCGCGCTGCGCGGGCGGGCCATCGCCGGCGTCGCCACAGCCGGCAGGCCCGCATCTTCTGCCGCAAGTTCGAGGCCGAACTCGCTCGCCATCGACGGCCTCTACAAGACCGCCGACGACATGCGACGCCGACTGCGCGGCCGGCCGGTCCAGGCCTGGCTCGACGGCGACGACCATGCAATGATCGGCAGCCCTGGACTGAGAGCGAAGCAGGAGGAGACGAGCATGGCGAAGGTCTTGGTCGTCACATCGGGCAAGGGCGGCGTCGGCAAGACCACCTCGACCGCCGCCCTCGGCGCGGCGCTGGCGCAGAGCGGGCAGAACGTCGTCGTCGTCGACTTCGACGTCGGCCTGCGCAACCTCGACCTCGTCATGGGCGCCGAGCGGCGCGTCGTCTACGACCTCATCAACGTCGTCCAGGGCGACGCCAAGCTCGCCCAGGCGCTGATCCGCGACAAGCGCGTCGAGACGCTGTGCCTCCTGCCCGCCTCGCAGACGCGCGACAAGGACGCGCTGACCGAGGAAGGCGTCGCGCGGGTCATCGACGAGCTGCGCGAGCAGTTCGACTGGGTCATCTGCGACAGCCCGGCCGGCATCGAGCGCGGCGCGACGCTGGCCATGCGCTACGCCGACGTCGGCGGTCGTCGTCACCAACCCGGAAGTCTCCTCGGTGCGCGACAGCGACCGCATCATCGGCCTGCTCGACTCCAAGACCGAGCGCGCCGAGAAGGGCGAGCGCATGGAGAAGCACCTGCTGCTCACCCGCTACGACCCGGCGCGCGCCGAGCGCGGCGAGATGCTGAAGATCGACGACGTGCTGGAGATCCTCTCGATCCCGCTGCTCGGCATCATCCCGGAGAGCGAGGAGGTGCTGCGCGCCTCCAACATCGGCTCGCCCGTCACCGCTCAGCAATCCCGACAGCGCCGCCGGCCAGCGCCTATGTGGACGCGGCGCGCCGCCTGCAGGGCGAAACGTCGCCGATGTCGTTCCCGTGCGACCGCAGGGGCCTCCTCGGCAAGCTGTTCGGCCGGAGGGCCGCATGAACATCTTCTCAACCTCTTCAGCGCGCAGGCACTCGGCGCCGGTCGCGCGGGAACGGCTGCAGATCCTCCTGGCGCATGAACGGGCGTCGCGTCGGCCAGTCGACCTCGTCGCCATCCTGCGCGAGGAAATCCTCGCCGTCATCGCCAAGCACGTGCCGCTCGACCCCGACAAGGTGCGCGTGAGGATGGAGCGCGACAGACTCTCGACGCTCGAAGTCGAGGTCGACATCCCCGCGTCCGACGGCTCCGGCCGCATGACCGACCTCAAGCTCGGCGACGGCAAGGCGAAGGACGCGGCGAAAGACCCGGCCAAGGACGACGACAAGTCGGACACCAAGGCCAAGGTCGCCTGATCGTTCATCCAGCCACAAAGAAACGGCCTGCAACGAAAAAGGGCGCCCTTCGAGGCGCCCTTTGCATGTCAGGAGACTACAGTGGATCCCAGCGGCGGCGGCCGCCCCACCGGTCGAGCTCGACGATACCCTCGCCCTCGGCGGGCAGGCCCGGCTCGCGGAGAACCTTGGACAGGCCCTGGATGATCGTCTCCATGCGCCTGGAGGGGGCGGAATCCTGAGCTGCGGCGGCTGCCATCGCGGGCTGCTGGGGCTGCAGGCGGCGGCCCGGCGGGCTGGGGGAGCGGCGGGCTGCGCCTGCGCCTCGGCCGAACGCTGCGACGAAGCCGTTTCACGCCCCGCGCCATGTCCCGGCGGGTTGGCCTGCACATGCACCGGGGGCTCGGAACGGGGCGGATGCACCGGCACGGCGCGGCTGCGCCTCAGGCTGAGGAGCCGGCGCCGGTGCGCGGCCTCGCGGGCCTGATCCTTGGCCGGCTCTGCCTGGCGGTACTCAAGTTGGCGCGAGGCTCTCGGCCTGACGGGGCTCGCCTTGACGGGGCTCGGCTTGGCGGGACTTCGCCTTGACGGGGCTCGGATTGGCGGCTCTCGCCTTGGCGAGGCTCGGATTGCCGCGAAGGCTCGAACATCGCGCCGAAGCGGTTGTCGAGAGTGTCGATGAGGGCATTGAGCCCGGCGTCCGAAACCGGCACGTCGATGGCGGGAATTCCTTCGAGCGCGAAGGCCCGGTTCCAGAAGGCGCCCTCGCCGCCGACCTCCCGGCCGATCCACGACGGCGGAACGAAATCAGGACCCGCTTCGACGGTCGCCACGTCGATGCTGCGCCCCGCCCCGGCGATGCGCTCGATCTGCAACTCCCGGCCCGCAACCGCGACCGATGTGCGCTCGATGTCGAGCCGTCCGGCGCACACGTCCAGCAGCGCCTCGGCGGGCTTGCGCGGCACGATCGTGATATCCTCGACCGGCTGACCGTTGTCGCCGGGCGTGATCAGGATAAGCTTGGCCTTCGGCCCCTTCGCATATCCTGACGTGCGAATTGCGTGAGGATTGCGTCGGGAAATACCCTTCGACCACCCGTGCGCTTCCCCGCTCACGGCGGATCAAGTCGTTTCGCCATCGACGGTGCAACAATGAAGCGGCGCATACTCACCCCCTACTGGTTGAACAGAAACAACGTCTATGGGAATTGGTTGGTTCCTACAACTCTAGGTTGTGTTTCCAACTCTACAAGAGGCTGCCGATTTCATCCCCAAGCCAATGGTCGAGCGCCGTCATGGCAGGGTTGCTTGCGGCGGGACTGTACGCCACCGCGCATTCCGTAGCATTCGCGCAAAGCCCGGAACCCATGATTGTTCAGGATTTGTCCGGACAATTCGGCCCGGCCATCTCAGGCGGCCAGGCAGCGCCGGCGCGCGGGCGCACCGGGAACTCCTGGCGCGGGCGCACAGTCAACGTCTGGCGCGGGCGCACAGGGAACCCCGGCGCGATATGGTTGATGCTCGACAGCCGCAGGTCGCAAGACCTGGCAACTCGCCTGCGGTCCGGGCACGGCAAGCACCGTCCCCTCCGCAGCCCCGCCGACCTCGTCCTTCGGAACGTCCACGCCGTGCGTTCTCGAATGAGTTTCCTTCGGCGCACTCGCCCCGGACACCGCCGGCCCGGACGCCTCCGTAGGCGCGCACAGCCGCACGATCCAGGATTTCAGCCCGGATGCCAGCGCCTCGGTTCGGAATTGCCTGGGTTGGGAAACTGTCTGTGTACGGCTTCGTACGGGATTGAACAGACTGCGGTTCCGTCCGTTTCCCGATTGTGCCCTGTGTTGGTGATTTGACCGGCAGCCACCCGCTTTCTGGCCCCACTGCGCGCCCTTTGGGCGGGAGGATGCCTATGGCAGCCATTTGAGATCAGTTCGTCACCGCACGAAAGGCCGCGATCGAGGCTCGGGCTGAGCGATGCGAGAGAAGGCCGGCAGCGGCGGAACTCCCGCGCGAAGTCGTGGTCGAAATCCTCAATGGGTCGGCCGTCCCCCCGACATCGAAAGCAAGCTGTTCGAAGCATACCGGACAGTATTCGATCCCATGGCAAGCTTCAGCGCGACTGATAAAACCCAACAATATCAACAGTAATATTCAAAAAGGTATTGCGCGCCGAATCCGTACGTTATCGTACACGTTTCCAATCCAGAAACATAAGACCAACGTTTTGTTGGAGGGGGGTGAGATAGTGTGAATCAGTTAGTTGACACTTATTGATGCCATATCCATCAAGAAGCCTTAGTATGTTCGCTTCCGTACAACGGATTGCATCTAGAAGCCGTTGAATTCACTTGTATTAATCGCAGAACCCGCGAGTTTCAGTTGCGGTCAGAATGAATATTTCGAAGAGCGGCCGTGGTGCTCTTTTCCGTCCCGAGGATGATGTGGCACACGGCACCCGCAATATTCTGCTGAAGTCGATTCCGGAGCCTGAGCGAGATGCAATTCTCGCCACCGGCAAAAGCATGACCTTTCGCCAGCGCGAGCTCGTGGTTGCCGAAGGCGTTTCACTGGATTCCGTGCTGTTCGTGGAGAGCGGCATCATCTCCGTCGTTCGGGAGGCGACCCCCACACTGTCGGCCGAGATCGGCCTGATCGGATGGGAAGGGATGGTCGGCATTCCCCTGGTGCTCCATGCGGGACAATCGCCGCACCGCTTCGTGGCCCAGATGGCGGCCGAAGCCATCGAGGGTCCCTGCCGACGTCTTGCGCGACAGCATCGCGCGGAGTGAAGCCGTCAACGACATCATGCCGCGTTTCGCGCAGTGCTTCTCCCATCAGGTCGCATCCACCGCGTTCGGGAACGCGGCGTTCACCGTCGAGGCCCGCCTCGCGCGCTGGCTCCTGATGGCGCATGACCGCAGCGCTACCGACGACATCGCACTGACGCACGAGACCTTGGCCCTGATGCTCTCCGTGCGGCGGGCGAGCGTGACGCTTGCCCTGCACATGCTCGAGGGCGAGCAGGCGGTGCGCGGCACGCGCGGAAACGTCACGATACGCGACCGCGACAAGCTTCTCGAAATCGCCGCCCAGAGCTATGGCGAGGCCGAGTTGGAATATACGCGCCTGATCGGCCGCACGATCCAGTCCGCGCGCTACGCGTGAACGCCTCGCCGACCGCATGCCAGCCAGCAGGAACCCCACGCCGCGCCACGGCTTAACGGCGGGGCAGGCGCGAATGTTGGCGAGGGCTGGTGAATACTCCGATCGAGCGGGTTCAGGGCCGGGATGAAAACGATCCCGTCGACGCCATCATCGTGGGCGGGGGACCCGGCGGGCTGACCGCCGCGATCTACCTCGCGCGGCTCCGCCGCCGTTTCGTCCTCGTCGACGCCGGGCAGAGCCGGGCCCAGTGGATCCCGCGCACGCACAACCACCCGGGCTTTCCCGACGGCATTGGCGGCCAGGAGCTGCTGAACCGCATGCACGAGCAGCTCGCCGCGCACGGCGCCGCCGCCGAGCAGGCAACCGTGACATCGGCCGTGCGCCGGGACGACGGGATGTTCGCGGCGGACCTGGGGCAGCGCACGGTCGTCGGCTCCCATCTCATCCTGGCCACCGGGGTCGTGGATATCGAGCCCCCTCTGCGCGAGGTCATGGGCGCGGTGCGGCGCGGCCTCGTGCGCCTCTGCCCCGATCCGCGACGGCTACGAGATGACGGACCGGACGCTGGCGGTCATCGGCCTGGGGCACGCGGGGGCTGGGCGAGGCCCTCTTCCTGCGCACCTATACGGCCGACATCACACTGGTGACGCTCGGCGAGCCGCTCACGCTCTCGGGACGCCAACGCCACGCTGCTGCGGAACGCCGGACTGCGCGTCATCGAAACGCCGCTGGAGCGGATCGAGATCGAGGGCGACAGGATCGCGCGCATCGCCTTCGCCGACGGCGCGGCCCACAGCTTCGACGCGATCTACTCGGCGCTCGGCATCCAGCCCCGCGCCGACCTCGCGGCCTCGCTCGGCGTCGCCCTGCTCGAGGACCATCGCATCGTCGCCGATCATCACCAGCGCACCTCGGTCGAAGGCTGCTGCGCCGTCGGCGACATCGTCACCGGCCTCAACCAGCTCGGCGTCGCCATGGCCCAGGGCGAGATCGCCGCCGTCGACATCCACAACCGCCTCCGCGAGCGGGAGGGCTTGAAGCTCGAGGGGAGCGAGTAGGCGATTCATGCGCGAAGGGGCGATCACGAATTCGTCGACCCGGCCAACCAACAAGAGCAATTATTGGGCGGCTGGCGGCTTGTCGACGAGCTTCTCGACCAAGCGGCGAATCCTCGGATGGGGTGGTGCGGCCCGCAACGAGATGCGTCTCGCGCTCTTGCCGCCAAAGCGGCTTCGCAGCCATGAGCGAACCTGTAACCGCGCGGTAACCACGGCGCTGTACGCAGGGCTGGAGAGGCTGGCGATCCCGGGATGACTCGAACATCCGACCTACGGTTTAGGAAACCGTCGCTCTATCCGGCTGAGCTACGGGACCGCACGCTCGACGCTTTACCATGCGATGCGCGGCCGTTCCAGAGGGCGGATGCGAAGCGGGTGTGGCGATTGGCGTTGATGGCGTGCGGGGTTGCGGTCGCGGGGGCCGGACTGATGCCGGTTTCGGCCGGGGCGGCATCACCGGTGTCGCCGTCTCTCTGCATTGAAGGCGGGAAGACCGCGCTTTCCCCGCGGCTGTCGGCGCAGGGCGGCGAAGCCGGCGAATTCGTACTAAGCGACGGATCGAAGGTGCGGATATCGGGGCTGATCTGGCCGCAGGACAGGCCGGGCGATCGGGGGCAGCGAGGCGATCAGGGGCGGCCAGGCGATCAGGGGCAACCGGGCGAAGCGCCGCCGGGCGGGCCAGGGCCGACGAGGACTTCCGAGCATGCGCTGGCCGCCCGCTCGTTCATGGAGCGGATCGAGGCGATGTCGCGGGCCGGCGAACTGATGACCGCACCGGGCAGCGGACCCGTCGACCGCTGGGGCCGCGCGCCGGTTCATGTCGTCATGGCCGGGACGCTCGGCGCGGAACTGGCGCTCGCCGCCGGTTTGGCGACGCTGCGGCCGGGCGATGTTTCGCCGCCGTGCAGGCGGGCGCTGCAGGCCGTGGAGGCTGGCGCGCGGGACGCCAGGCTGGGGCTGTGGGCGTCGCCGGACATACTGTGCTCGATGCAACCAGCCACGCCGAGATCCTGCCGCGACGAGGGCCGCTATACCATCGTGGAGGGCCGTGTCCGAGGGCTTGGCGAGACGAGCGCCCGCGCCTATCTCAATTTCGGCACGATCCGCAGCGAGAACTTCAGTATTGCCATTCCAAAAGGGGCCTTGCGCAGATTTGAGGCATCGGGCATGACGTGGAAGTCGCTTGAAGGCCGGAAGGTGCGCGTACGCGGCGTCGTCCTGGACCGGGCAGGGCCGCTCATCGAGATCAGCGGCCCCGACGAGTTCGAGCGCCTGGATTGAGCCGCGCCGTATCGCAGACCGTTCTCATCACCAGTGATCAAGGGACCGCGCCGCGCCAGTCTCCTGGCGGATCCTGGCGTCGCTTGGCCTCGCGCTGCTCGTCGCGGCCGGCTGCGCGTCCGACCGGATGGGCCTCCCCAGATCGGGCCGAAGGCCACGGCGCCCCGCCTCCGCGCCGCGCATCACCGGCGCCGGACCCGGTCGCCTCGCGCGAGCACCGCAAGCTCGTCGCCATGTTCGGCGGCGAGTACAGGCCCCGCCAGGCCGAGAAGATGCTGAACGAGGTGATGACCCGCGTGGCGCTCGCCAGCGACCGGCCCGACCAGGCCTACAAGGTCACCATCCTCAACTCGCCCGTCGTCAACGCCTTCGCGCTGCACAGCGGCAATCTCTACGTCACCCGCGGCCTGCTGGCGCTCGCCAACGACACCTCCGAGATCGCCGCCGTGATGGCGCACGAGATCGCCCACGTCACCGCCAACCACGCCATCGCAGCGCGCCGAGCTGGAGCGCCGCTCGCGAGATCGTCAGCCGCGTCGTGTCGGAGGTGCTGGAGGATCCGGTCGCCGGCGCAGCCGTGCAGGCGCGCGAGCCAGTTCTCGCTCGCCAGCTTCTCGCGCGCGCAGGAGCTGGAGGCCGACCAGATCGGCGTGCGCACCATCGCCAAGGCCGGCTTCGACCCCTATGGCGCCGCCCGCTTCCTCGCCTCGCTCGGCCGCCAGTCGGCCATGCGCGCCACGCATGCTCGGCGAGAAGCCGAGCCAGCAGAGCATGAACTTCCTGTCCACCCACCCCTCCACGCCGGAGCGGGTGGCCCAGGCGCTGACGGCGGCCGCGCCAGATCGCCGGGCCCGGCATCGGCGAGAGCGACCGCCGAGACCTATCTCACCGCCATCGACGGCATCACCTTCGGCGACGACCCCGGCGAGGGCATGGTGCGCGGCCAGCGCTTCCTGCATCCCGCAGCTCGGCTTCACCTTCACCGCGCCGCACGGGCTTCGTGCTGGAGAACTCCGCGCGCCGCCGTCGTCGGCGTGACGCCGGGCGGCGCGCAGGCGCTGCGCTTCGACAGCGTCAAGCTGCCCGACGGCCCGACGCTCGCCTCCTACCTCGAGGCGGGCTGGATCGAGGGCGTCGAGATGGGCGCCGTCGAGGAGATCACCGTCAACGGCCTGCCGGCCGTCACCGCCCTGGCCAAGGGCGACGAGTGGACCTTCCGCATGGCGGCGATCCAGTTCGGGCGCGGCGACCTACCGCTTCATCTTCGCCACCAAGGCGATGACGCCGGAGACGGACCGGGCCTTGCGCCAGAGCGTCGAGAGCTTCCGGCTGCTGACGCCGGAGGAGGTCGCGAGCGTGCAGGCCGCTGCGCATTGCGCTCGTCACCGCCAAGCCGGGCGACGGCGCCGAGACGCTGGCGGCCCGCATGGCGAGCGTCGGCGACCGGCCGGCCGAGCGCTTCCTGGTGCTGAACGGTCTCGACCGCTCCGCCCCCGTGAAGGCGGGCGGGCTCTACAAGATCGTGGTGGAATAGACCGGGCCCGGTCAGGAGCCACCGAGCGCGCTCGGCCGCGTCGGGATGCCGCTCGAGCAGGGCGCGCTTCAGCTTCTCCATGGCGCGGCTCTCGATCTGGCGCACGCGCTCCTTGGAGATGCCGAGGCCCTCGCCGAGCGCCTCCAGCGTCGCGCGTCTCCTCCGACAGCCGGCGGGCGCGCAGGATCTTGAGCTCCCGGTCGGACAGCACGGTCAGCGCCGAGCGCAGCCACTTCACGCGCCGCTCGGCGTCGATCGCCTCGCCCACCGTCTCGTCCGGCAGCGGGCGCGCCGTCGACGAGGAAGTCCATGCGCTCGGACGAGCCGCCCTGGTCGCTCTCGCACGAGCGGCGCGTTGAGCGACATGTCGGAGCCGGACAGCCGCGCCTCCATCAGCGCGACGTCGGTGCGCGACACGCCGACCGCCGTGGCGATCTCCTGGTGGATGTCGACCGTGCGTCGCCGGCCGCGGCCTGGGCCAGCCGGGCGCGCAGGCGGCGCAGATTGAAGAACAGGGCCTTCTGCGCCGAGCTGGTCCCGCCGCGCACGATCGACCAGTTGCGCAGGATGTAGTCCTGGATCGAGGCGCGGATCCACCAGGTCGCATAGGTCGAGAAGCGCACTTCCCGGTCCGGCTCGAACCGGGCGGCCGCCTCCAGCAGGCCGACATGGCCCTCCTGGATCAGGTCGGCCATCGGCAGGCCGTAGTGGCGGAACCGCGCGGCGATGGCGATGACGAGGCGCATGTGCGCGCCCGCGAGCTTGTGAAGGGCCCCTGGTCGCGCTTGTCCTTCCAGCGGACGGCGAGTTCGTGCTCCGCCTCGCGTGTCAGGAAGGGCGCATCCATCGCCGCCTTGACGAATGTCCGGCGCATGCCCGCAATTTCGCCCATGACCGTCTTCCTTGACGACTTACGCTGCCAGCTTACGCTGGATCACCAGCTCGTTTGCCAGGACGCGCCGAAGCGCGGCTACCCTTGACCGTGCAGGACGGCACCGATTTACCGTAAATTCAGGAGCATCTCGGGAGGACCAGCCTGGCCCTGGACCAGCGCATCATCGACCTCTACGACGAGTACACGCACCGGCCGCTGCCCCGCCGGGCCTTCCTGGAACGGCTGACGCTGCTGGCGGGCTCCGGCCGCGGCCGCGGCGGCCCTCGCCGTCCTTGAACCGAACTACGCCCGCGCGGCGCTGGTTCCCCCGAACGATCCGCGCCTCGACCGGACGGCGCGTAAGACGACCGTCGACGGCGTGAAGTCGGCGGGCTACCTCGCCGCGCCCGAGGGCGGAGGGCAAGCGCTACCCGGCGTCATCGTCATCCACGAGAACAGGGGCCTCAACGCGCATATCGAGGACGTGGCGCGCCGTTTCGCCGCACACGGCTTCCTGGCCTTCGGCCGTCGATTTCCTCACGCCGCTCGGCGGCACGCCGGGCGATGCCGACAAGGCGCGCGAGATGATCGGCAAGCTCGGCGGGCGAGGATGTCGTGAGCCAGGCGCAAGGCCGCCGATGCCTGGCTGCGAAAGGACCGGAGCAACGGCAAGGTCGGGGCCGTCGGCTTCTGCTGGGGCGGCGGCATGGTCAACGTGCTCGCCGCGCGCGATCCCGGCTCGACGCCGGCGTCGTCTTCTACGGCGTTGCGCCGCCGGCCGAGGCCGTCGCCGACATCAGGGCGCCGCTGCTGCTGCACTATGCCGGCCTCGACCAGCGCGTGAACGCCGGCGTGCCCGCCTACGAGGCGGCGCTGAAGGCCGCGGCAAGCCCTACACGCTCCACATGTACGAGGGCGTCAACCACGCCTTCCACAACGACACCAGCGCCGAACGCTACGACAAGGCCGCGGCCACGCTGGCCTTCGACCGGACGGTGGCGTTCCTGAAGGAGAAGCTCGGCGCGGATGACGCGTGACCGCGGCGCTAAGGGAGCCCGATTGAGCGCCCTGAGAGCGCCCGACAAGAAGAAAGCCCGGCGCGGAGCCGGGCTTTCTCAGTTTACAGTCCAGAGCCGGAGCACGGGCCTCAGGCCGCCTCTTCCTGCTCGTCCTCGGCGTCGGCCTCGGCCTCGGCGTCGGCCTCGGCCTCGGCCTCGGCCGCCTTGGTGCGCTTGGGCGACTTGGCGAGCTGCGCCTCGATCAGCTTCAGCGCCTCGCTCTCGTGCAGCCGGTTCACGGCGGCGACTTCGCGGGCCATGCGGTCGAGCGCGGCCTCATAGAGCTGGCGCTCGGAATAGGACTGCTCCGGCTGGGCGTCGGAGCGGTGCAGGTCGCGCACGACTTCGGCGATCGAGATCAGGTCGCCGGAGTTGATCTTGGCTTCGTATTCCTGGGCGCGGCGCGACCACATGGTGCGCTTGATGCGGGCGCGGCCGGTGAGGGTCTCGAGCGCCTTGGTGACGAGCGTGTTCTCGGCGAGCTTGCGCATGCCGACGGTCGCGGCCTTGGCGGTCGGGACGCGCAGGGTCATCTTGTCCTTCTCGAAGGCGATGACGAACAGTTCGAGCTTGATGCCGGCGACCTCCTGCTCTTCGATGGCCACGATCTGGCCGACGCCGTGCGCCGGATAGACGACGATACTCGCCCGTCTTGTAGCCCTGGCGGTTGGAGGTCTTCTTCGCGTTCGTCATGACCTGCGATATTCTCCCCGATGCCGGGCTTTTCGCCCGGCAGCACACGCGTCGACCGGCATCAGCCGGCGCAAAAAGCCGCCGGCCCGGACAGGTCGTGCCCGTTCAGGGCCAGCGCTGTCGTGATTCCAAAGCCGATCCTCACGCAGACGGTTGCCGCCACCGGTCATCGAGTCGCAGGACCCGGGCCGAAATCGTCCGCCGACTGGATTCGGGCGAGGGAGCCGCATGACGATGCGCTCGGAGAAGTATCGACCACGACATGTGACAATAGCACAACGGGTGATCCAAATCAAAATGAATCACTCGCTGATAGCGTAACACAATTTTGCCAGAATCAACAGCCTTGCGCCGAGCGCAGCGGACTGCGCCGGCGTCGGATTGCGCGGCACCGCGGGCCGCAGCCGGCGTCGTCCGATCGGGCTCAGTCGCCCTCGCCGGGCTCGGGCGAGAAGTACTTCTCGAACTTGCCCGTCCTCGCCGTCGTGCTCCTTGGCGTCGGCCGGCGCGTCCGCTTGACGGTGATGTTGGGCCAGGTCTTGGCGTATTCGGCGTTGAGCTTCAGCCACTTGTCGAGGCCGCGGCTCGGTGTCCGGCTTGATCGCCTCGGCCGGGCATTCCGGTTCGCAGACGCCGCAGTCGATGCATTCGTCGGGATGGATGACGAGCATGTTCTCGCCTTCGTAGAAGCAGTCCACCGGACACACCTCCACGCAGTCCATGTACTTGCACTTGATGCAGTTGTCGGCGACGACGTAGGTCATTGCAGGCTCCCGCAGGACCGGTGTCAAGGCCGGCCGATGTCGCAGGTCTTGCGTGCCGAGATTGCGTAGCCGAGAAGCTTGCCGTGGCAAGGCGCGCCAGATCGCAGCCGGCGCAGCCTGCAGGTCAGACGGCCTGCGCCGGCATCGGCGCGCGGCGCCGGCGTACCTGCCCGTCGGCGGCGCGACCGGCCGACAGGTCCTCGTACAGCATCTGCGCCACCGCGTGAACGAGCCGCGCCGCTCGGCTGCGCCGAGGACGCGCACGACGCGCGTGCCGTGCGGCAGGGCCAGGGTCAGCACGTCGCCCGGCCCGACCGGCCGGTAGGGTTCGTCACGCGCGCGCCGTTCACGCGCACGCGGCCGTCCTCGACGAGTTCGCTCGCCGCCGATGCGCGTCTTGGCGAAGCGGGCATAGACCAGCCACTTGTCCAGGCGCTGGCGCTCGTCCGCGCGCGGCCTCAGCCCTCGTCGTGCCGCTGCGCGGCGCGCCACCGCGCCTCAGCCCTTGTCGCCCTGCTTCGCCTCCAGCTCGGCCTTAGCGCGAGCAGCTTGGCGAAGGGCGAGTTCGGGTCCGGCGCCTTGTCGCGCTGCCGGTCGGCCGGTCCTGCCAGCCGCGGTCGGACGCGCCCTGCCGCGCGGCCGCCATTGCCGTCCTGCCGGGCCTGCCGCCGGCCGCTTGCCGCGCCTCGGCGCCGCGGCCGTGCGGTCGCCGCCGCTCGTCCGCGGCGCGGTTGCCTCGCGGCCGCCGGCGTCGCCGCCCGCGCCGCTCGCGGCGGTCGCCTGCGGCCGCTCGCCCGCGGCGCTCGCGCGGGCCGCTCGCCGGCCGCTCGCCGCGGGCGGTCCTCGGCGGCCGCCGGCCTGGCGCCGCGCTCGGCCGTCGCCGCGCGGCCGCCGTCGCGGCGTCGCCGCCGGCGCCGGTCTCGCCGCGCGGCGCTGCCGCGCCGGCGCTGGCTCGGCGGCCGGGCCGCCGCGCGGCCGGCCGCTGGCGCCGCGGCGCGGCGGCGGTCGCGCGGCCGGCCGCCCTGGTGCCGGTGCTGGCGCCAGACCTCGATCAGCGGGATCTCGGCGGGCCGGCAGCCTCGGCCGGCCGCCTCCGCGGCATCGCTTCGGCGGCCTCGGCGCGCGTCGGCGGTCTCGGCGATGCCGCTCGGCGCGACCTCGCCGGCGCGTCGCGCGCACGGCCTCGGCTGCGGCCGGGCTCGGCCGCGCTCCGTCGCGCAGCCGCCTCGGCGTCCGGCTGCTCGCCGGCGCGCCTCGGGCGACCGGCTTCGGCGGCGACCGGAGCGCTCCGGCTCGGCATCCGGCCGTCGACAGCGCCGGCGCATCGGCACGGCACGGCGTCGGCCGGCGAAGTCGGCGGCGGCAGGGCTTCGGCAGGCGTCGGCTCGCCGGCGTCGGCCTCGGCCGGGCGTGCCTCGTCGGCGCGCGGCCTCGGCCGCGGCACGGCGGCGGCGCTGCGCCGCTTCGGCGCGAGCGGCGTGCGGATCGGCCGGGCCGGGCCGCGGTCCATCACATAGCCGAGCGAGCGCAGGATCGAGGCGAAGTCCTCGCCCGAGCAGCCGCACAGCGAGGTCATGGCCGTCGTCACCGACGAAGCCGTCGCCGTCGGCCGCGCCGGCCGGCGGCTCGCCCGGCGTCGTGCCCGGGCGATAGTGGATGGCCGGGCGGATGAGGTCCGCCAGCCGCTCGAGGATGTCGACGCGCACGGCGCGCTCGCCGCAGACGCGGAAGCCGGCGGCGCGGTAGAGGCCCTTGGCGACCTCCTTGTCGACCGGGATCGAGGTGCGGCCCGACGGAGGCGAGGTGCAGGATGTCGTCGAGCCCCTTCACCTCCGGGCCGCCATGCTTCAGCGCCCAGAGCTGGGCGGCGAGGCCGCGCGGCGCCGGCTTCAGCAGCGCCGGCACGGTGATGTGGTAGGCGCCGAAGCGCACGCCGTAGCTTGCGCAGCGCCGGCGCGGCCGTCCTGGTCGAGCGACTTGACGTCGTCGGCGACGCGCGCGCGCTCCAGCACGCCGAGCGCCTCGGCGAGCTGGAAGGCGAGGCCGCGCGCGATGCCGGTCAGGCCGTCCGGCGGTCTCCGAGCTCCAGCAGCGGCCCGAGCAGCTTCTCGACATGCGCCTTGAGCCACAGGTCGAGCCGCGCCTGCACCTGGTCGCGCGCCGCGCCCGTGAGCTGCTCGTCGGCGAGCAGCCGCACGCCGCGGCTCCAGCAGCTTGTCGCCGGCGGTGAGCTTGGCGATCGACCTCGCCCTGCCAGCGCAGCGCGCCGTCGTTGGCGAGCACGAAGGCGTCGTCGCCCGACTGCGCGAGAGCGCGCGGCGCGCGCTCTCGATCTCGCCCGCGAGCGCCTTCAGCGGCCGCGTTGCGCAGCGCCTTGGCCTCCGGTCCGCCGGCCTGCGCGGTCCGGCGCGAACCGGAAGCCCTGCAGGCGTCCGACATGGTGCCCCTCGACGAGCACGTCACCCGCCGCCGTGATTTCCGCCTCGAGCATCGCGTTCTCTCTCAGGCGCCGCATCAGCACGCTGGTGCGGCGATCCACGAAACGTTGCGCCAGACGCTCGTGCAGAGCATCCGACAGCCTGTCCTCTACCTGGCGGGTGACGCCCTGCCAATGCTCAGGATCGCCAAGCCAGTCCGGACGGTTGGCCACGAAGGTCCAGGTGCGGACCTGCGCGATGCGCTGCGGACAGCGCGTCGATGTCGCCGTCGGTGCGGTCCACCTCGCGCCACCTGGCGCGCGAACCAGTCGTCGGCGAGCCGTCCGTCGCGCATCAGCTGGCGATAGACGGTGGCGACGAGTTCGGCGTGGGCCTGCGGCGCGACCTTGCGATAGTCGGGAATCTGGCAGACGTCCCACAGCCGCTCGACCGCGGCGCGGCTTCGTGGCGTAGCCCGCAGCTCCTCGTCGCGCGCCGCGATCTCGAGCGCCAGCATGTCGTCGGCGGCGAGCGCGCGCGTCAGCCCGTGCTCGGCGGGAGGCGCTCCAGCGAGGCGATCGAGCGCGCGCGACGGAGCGCGAAATCGAGGTCGGGATTGCGCCACTGCAGGATCTTGCAGCGGATCGAAATCGTGGTCCTCGAGCGCGTTGCACCAGCTCGGGATCGAACGGCGGGCAGCGCCCGGTGGTGCCGAAGGTGCCGTCGCGCAGGTGCCGCCCGGCGCGGCCGGCGATCTGGCCGAGCTCGGCCGGGGTGAGGCGGCGGTGCATGGCCGCCGTCGAACTTGCGGTCGGCGGCGAAGGCGACGTGGTCGACGTCGAGGTTGAGCCCCATGCCGATGGCGTCGGTGGCGACGAGGATAGTCGACGTCGCCGGACTGGAACAGCTGCGACCTGGGCGTTGCGCGTGCGCGGCGAGAGCGCGCCCAGCACCACCGCCGCGCCGCCGCGCTGGCGGCGGATCAGTTCGGCGATGGCGTAGACCTCCTCGGCCGAGAAGGCGACGATGGCCGAGCGGCGCGGCAGGCGCGTGATCTTCTTCTCGCCGGCGAAGGTGAGCGTGCGACAGGCGCGGCCGGGAGACGACGTTGACGCCGGGCAGCAGCTTCTCGATCAGCGGCTCATCGTGGCCGCGCCGAGCAGCAGCGTCTCGGCGCGGCCGCGCATGTTGAGCAGCCGGTCGGTGAAGACGTGGCCGCGGTCGCGGTCGCGCGGCGAGCTGGATCTCGTCGATGGCGACGAAGGGCGACGTCGATGTCGCGCGGCATCGCCTCGACCGTGCCACCCAGAAGCGCGCGTCCGGCGGCTTGATCTTCTCCTCGCCGGTGACCAGCGCCACCGCGTCCGCGCCCGACGCGGTCGACGACGCGCTGGTAGACCTCGCGCGCCAGCAGGCGCAGCGGCAGGCCGATCAGCCCGGCGTCGTGGCCGATCATCCGCTCGATGGCGAGATGGGTCTTGCCGGTGTTGGTGGGGCCGAGGACGGCGGTGACGCCGCGGGCGCGGACGGAAGGCGGGAAGGGAACGTGGAAGCATCGAGGCCTGAATATGGGGCGATCGATGCGCGGGCGCCCTGATGCGACGCCCGCGTGCGTCAGCTTGTACCATGTCGGGACGCGCCGCGATGTAGACTTTCACGACGTGAACGTGCTGGGAACGAATAGCGCCCGAATCGGTGACTCGCGATGAGTCTTCGATTCGTTCACTACAAGATGTCGGACAGTCGGCCCGAGAATCGATCAGGCCGCATCTCGGTTTCGGCCTGCTGGTTCGAGACTCGCTCGTTAACGACCTCGTCGATTCCGGAGCGCAGCGTAAGACTCAAACGTGGTTAACGAAATTCTGAATTCCGCGACGCGCTCGCCATTGCACGACCGATGCGAAGCGGCGAACGAAGCGGCACGAATCAGCGCGGGACCATGCCGCGCTCGAGTGCGAGGCACCACGGTCCGAGTCCGCCACACGGCGTTAACGCCGAGCCATCTCGGCACGCGCCCGGTCAGGCGGGGTCTGCCATCGCGCCGGCCGATGCGCGCGCTCCGTGAACGCGGGAGCATCGTCCGGGTTGCCGTCAACAGCGCGATCGCCGAGGACGAACGGTACGGATCGATCGGGCGAACCGGCGTGTGGCCTCAGTTCCCGGCCGCTGCCGCGGTCGCCGAAGCGGTGGAGGTGGCGGCGTGGCCGGATGCGGCCTTCACGCCGTCAGCTTGGTCGCGTCGATCACCGTCGTGCCGATCATCGTGCGCACGGAGATGCGCACCGGCACGCAGCACGCGCGCGCCCTCCACGGGCGCGAGCCAGACCTCCATGTCCCGGTTGTCGGCCATGAACTGCGTGGACTTGCGGCCGGTCCGGTGCCCCGCGATGGGGTTGTAGCGGCCGGTGCAGACCAGCACGGCGCCGGAATAGCCCGGCAGCGTCACCGTCTTCGGGTCGCGCTGAAGCTCAGCGTCACGTCGAACCGGCCCGCACCGTCGAATACCGGGATCGTCCGGTTGCAGCCCGAGGGGTCGAGCAGCTGGCCGTTGCCGGAACCGGCATCAGCAGGGCGCTCACCGGGTCGACGACGCCTCGCTTGTGGCTTTCGAGAAGCGGCACCCGGTCGACCTTCTCGTCGAGCGGCGGCTCGATCTCGCAGGTCGGCGACCGCGCCGCCGGCGCAGCGCCATCCGCACCGTATAGGTCGTTGTCGCCAGCTCCGAGACCAGCGCGTAGCTGGACGGCACGACCTTCGCGCCGGCGGTGATGCCGGTGGAAGTGCCGGCGCCCTTGCCGCTCGTCAGCATGCCCGCGAGCCCGGTCATGCGCGCCTTGACGTCGACCTTGTAGCGTGTCGCGGTTGAAGACTGCCCGCGAGCGGGCGGTTCCGATCGGCAGCCCGGCGAGGCTCAGGCCGTACTGGATCGTCGACGTTCTGGGCCCGAGCGGGCGCCGAGGCGGTCAGCATGAAGGCGGCGAGCCCCGCCGCCGCGAGGACCGGGTAGCGCCGGCGAGGCGGAGCGGGCGGAGGCTGGTGAAGGGGAGCGGTTCTGCATGTCCACGCGCTTGGCTTCTGACCTGGTGTCGTCGAGAATGACACGATCCGGAGAATGGCACGATCCGGAGAATTGCACGATCCGGGAGAATGGCTTGAACTGAACGCCGGAACGAACCGAGAGCGACGAACGCGCCAAGCCTCTATCAATGTCGACCGGAAATCGTCGGTTTCAAGGCGTCGGCACTGTGCGCTGATTCGCAGTCCCCGTGCGACTTGACGCTATGGTAGTGCTCCACTATAGACCACCGACCATTCAATGCTGCGTGGTTTCCGGCGGCGGCTTCGGCCGCCTTCTCTGTTTTGGACAGAGCCCGGAAACACGGACAGAAACAAGGACTACGACGATGGCGCGTCGGTGTGAATTGACGGGCAAAGGCGTCCAGAGCGGCAATCTGGTCAGCCACTCGAACCGCAAGACCAAGCGGCGTTTCCTGCCCAACCTGTTCAATGTGACGCTCCAGTCGGATGCGCTGCAGCGCTCGGTGCGGCTGAGGTCTCCGCCAACGCCCTGCGTTCGGTCGAGCACCGCGGCGGCCTGGACGCATTCCTGGTCAAGGCTCACGAAGACGAGCTGTCCCAGGGCGCACGCGAGCTGAAGCGCGCGATCGCCAAGAAGGCCGTCGAGACGGCCGCAGCAGCGGCAGCCTGAGCCTTCAGCTCCTGAAGTTTCGACGAACCTCGCCCTGACGGGCGGGGTCTTCGTTTAAGCGGGTTCGAACGACTTCGATTTTGTCGGATTCGTTGGCGTCGTGGCGGCCGGAGCGCCGCGCGGCGGAGGTCATGATGGCAAGCACGATGACGATGGACCGGATGGGCAAGGCCATGAAAACGGTGAAGGCGCTCGCCCTGCCGGTCCTGGCGATGACGCTGATCGTGGTGGCGTCGAACATCCTCGTGCAGATCCCGTTCACCTCGTTCGGGCATGCAGGACTACCTGACCTGGGGCGCGTTCACCTACCCGGTCTCCTTCCTCGTCACCGACCTGACGAACCGCCGCTACGGCGCGGGCATGGCGCGGCGGCTGGTCGTCGTCGGGTTCGTGATCGCGGTGGTCCTCTCGATCGGCCTCGCCACGCCCCGGATCGCGCTCGCCTCGGGCACGGCCTTCCTGGTCGGGCAGTTGCTCGACGTCTCCGTCTTCAACCGGCTGCGGCGGATGGCATGGTGGCACGCGCCGCTGGCGGGCAGCCTCGTCGGCTCGGCGCTCGACACGGCGCTGTTCTTCTCGATCGCCTTCGCCGGCATCCCTGAAATGTCGATGCCGGTCTCGTTCGCCGGTCTCGTGGTTCCGCTTTGGGGAAGCCTGGCGCTCGCCGATTTCTGCGTGAAGGTGCTGCTGGCGCTGCTGGCGCTCGTGCCCTACGGCGCGCTGATGTCAGTCGTGCTGCCGGTCGATGCGCTGCGGCGTCAGCCCGCGACCCGCTGAAGGCCTGCGGCCTCGTCCATCCGGAACTGCAGCAGGACCGTTCGCTGCAGCATCGAGAAATTGTCGTCGGATACGAGCGTCAGGACGATGCCGGTCCGGTCGCGATGCACCGCCAGGCCTTCCATGTTGTCGATGCGCGCCTCGCCGCCCACGCTGATCAGCGTGGGGCCGTCCAGCAGGGCGCCCGGCCTGATGCTTCGGCCATCGACGCGGCGGATCCGCATGCCAAGCCCTGATAGCCAGGCGAAGCGCCGCTCGAGCAGGAGCAGATCGCCCGATGGCAGGAACGCCATGTCGGTGATGTCGAAGCCGTCGCGCCGCGCGACCGTGAACCCGCCGCGCGGCCCCGTGAAGAAGTAGCCCTGCGTGGGCGTATCGTCGCCATCGGCCGATCGCTCCGCGACGGCGAGCACGCTCCCGGCATGCGGTCCGGACGGCACCACCGCAACAGCCTCGAAGCTTCGGTTCGACGGCGGGCGCCTGAAATCCGGCGGCGTCGGCAGGGGCTCGCCTCGCGCCGCCAGCCCATCGCGCGTGAAGGGCAAGCGAAGAACCTCGTGCACCCGCTCAAGGCCGAGATAGGCGAAGCCGCCCGCCATGGCGAGCGCCTCGGTGTCGTATCGGCGCGATTTCGAGAGCGGTCGTCCGGTGGGGCCCAGTATCGGCGCGATCACGGCGCCGGAGATCCCGGATGGACGGCCCTCGACCGTGTCGAGCGTTCCTGAGAACCAGGTTCCGTGATCGCTGCACGCGAGCAGCCTGCGGCCATCTGCCGAGATCGAAAGGCCCGACAGCCCGCCGAACCGCTTGTCGTCGCAGGCGAGATCGAGGCCGCCGACGAAATCGAGCAACCCGGCGCGCTGCCCCGAGGCGATGCCTGACGCGAACTCCGCGAACGGATTGGCGCGAATGACGACCGGACTCTCGCCGTCCAGCGGAGGCGCCTGCGAACCGCGCGCGACAGCAAAGCCGACGCCGGCTGCCGATACCGCGCCGCCAGCCAGGACCGCCAGTATGCCACGCCGGCTAAGCTTCTTCATGCACGGGCCGTGGCGCGCCTGGGCTGCACCGGCTTCTTGGCCGGAGTGATGTTGTCGTCGAAGAGTTCGGCCAGCTTCTCGGTCATCGCACCGCCCAGCTCCTCAGCATCGACGATGGTTACGGCGCGGCGGTAATAGCGCGTCACGTCGTGGCCGATGCCGATGGCGATGAGCTCGACGGGCGAGCGCGTCTCGATATCCTCGATGATCCAGCGCAGATGACGCTCGAGGTAGTTGCCGGGATTGACCGACAGGGTCGAGTCGTCGACGGGCGCGCCGTCCGAGATCATCATCAGGATCTTGCGCTGCTCAGGCCGGGCCAGCAGGCGCTTGTGGGCCCAATCCAGCGCCTCGCCGTCGATGTTCTCCTTCAGGAGGCCCTCGCGCATCATCAGGCCGAGATTCTTGCGCGCGCGCCGCCAGGGCGCGTCGGCCGACTTGTAGATGATGTGGCGCAGATCGTTGAGACGGCCGGGATTGGCCGGCTTCCCGGCTCTGCAGCCAGGCCTCGCGGGACTGGCCGCCCTTCCAGGCGCGCGTGGTGAAGCCGAGGATCTCGACCTTGACGCCGCAGCGCTCCAGCGTCCGCGCCAGGATATCGGCGCAGGTGGCGGCGACCGTGATCGGACGCCCGCGCATGGAGCCGGAATTGTCGAGCAGCGAGCGTGACGACGGTGTCGCGGAAGTTCGTGTCCTTCTCGCGCTTGAACGAGAGCGGCTGATAGGGGTCGATCACGATGCGCGGCAGGCGGGCGGGATCGAGCGCGCCTTCCTCCAGATCGAACTCCCAGGCGCGGTTCTGCTGCGCCATCAGGCGGCGCTGCAGGCGGTTCGCGAGCCGCGCAACGACGCCCTGGAGATGGCCGAGCTGCTTGTCGAGATAGGCCCGCAGGCGGGCGAGCTCGTCGGCGTCGCAGAGATCCTCGGCGGCGACGGTCTCGTCGAACTTCGATGATGTAGGCCTTGTAGTCGGGTCCGCGCACCTCGCGGGTGTTGGAGGTCGGCGGCCGCCACGATTCGGACGGGTCGTCGCCATCGGCGTCGTCGCTGTCCTCGGGCATCTCTCCGGTGGGGCCATCCTCGCTCTCGCTGGAGCCCTCTTCCATCTCTTCAGTGGCTTCGTCGGACCGCTCGGCCTCGGCGCGCTCGGAGGAGGCCTGCTCCTGCGCCTCGCCTTCCTGGTTTTCCTGGTCCTGGCTCTGCTCGGACTGGTCGTCATCGTCCTCGCTGTCGTCGGAATCGAGATTGGCGTCGTCGGCCATGTCGAGGCTGACGAGGAGGTCGCGGACGGAGCGGGCGAAATTCCGCTGGTCCTCGACGGACGTGCCGAGCCGGTCGAACTCCGTGCCGGCCTTTTCCTCGATCCAGGGACGCCAGAGATCGACGATCCGCTGCGCGGCCTTTGGCGGCTTGAGGCCTGTCATGCGCTCGCGCGCGATCATGGCCACGGCATCCTCGATGGGCGCGTCGGCCCGGTCGGTGATCTCGTGGTAGTTGCCGCGGTGATAGCGGTCCTCGAGCATGGCGCCGAGATTGCTGGCGACCCCGGTCATCCGACGTGAGCCGATGGCCTCGACGCGGGCCTGCTCCATGGCATCGAAGACGGCGCGGGCCTGCTGTCCCTCGGGCGCCATGCGGCGATGCACGCCGGCATCGTGGCAGGCGAGCCTCAGCGCCATCGAATCGGCATGGCCGCGAACGATGGCGGCGTCGGCGGCGCTCATCTTGCGCGGCGGCTCGGGCAGCCGGGCGCGATCCGGCGCGAGCGCCGGCCGGTCCGCCGCGAAGGTGACCTCAAGCTCCGGCTGGCGCGCAATGGCGCGAAGGCATGCCGCCACCGAGCGCTTGAAGGGCTCGGCGGGGGATTCCTTGGGCTGTGCGGGCTTGCGGTTCGACGTGCTCATGGGGGTACCAACTCGTCCCGGCGTCATGCCGGGAATTGCGCCCGGCCTTTACGACAGCGCCACGTTCACGGCGCTTTCCGGCAATTCCTGGCCGAATGCGCGCTGGTAGAACTCGGCGACCAGCGGGCGCTCCAGCTCGTCGCACTTGTTCAGGAAGGTCAGGCGGAACGCGAAGCCGATATCCTTGAAGATGTCGGCGTTCTCGGCCCAGGTGATCACGGTGCGCGGGCTCATCACGGTCGAGAGGTCGCCGTTCATGAAGGCGTTGCGGGTGAGGTCGGCCACGCGCACCATCTTGTTGACGATGTCGCGCCCTTCCTTGCCGGTGTAGTGCTTGGCCTTGGCCAGCACGATGTCGACTTCCTTGTCGTGCGGCAGGTAGTTCAGCGTCGTCACGATGGACCAGCGGTCCATCTGGCCCTGGTTGATCTGCTGCGTGCCGTGATAGAGGCCCGACGTATCGCCGAGGCCGACCGTGTTGGCGGTGGCGAACAGCCGGAAGGCCGGGTGCGGGCGGATGACGCGCTTCTGGTCGAGAAGCGTCAGCTTGCCCGAGATTTCCAGCACGCGCTGGATCACGAACATCACGTCCGGGCGGCCCGCGTCATACTCGTCGAAGCACAGCGCGATGTTGTTCTGCAGCGCCCAGGGCAGGATGCCGTCCTGGAACTCGGTGATCTGCTTGCCGTCCTTCAGCACGATCGCGTCCTTGCCGACGAGATCGATGCGGGAGACGTGGCTGTCGAGGTTGATGCGGATGCAGGGCCAGTTCAGGCGGGCCGCGACCTGCTCGATATGGGTCGACTTGCCCGTGCCGTGGTAGCCGGTGACCATGACGCGGCGGTTCTTGGCGAAGCCGGCGAGGATCGCGAGCGTCGTGTCGCTTGTCGAACAGATAGTCGGGATCGAGATCCGGGACATGGGCGTCCGCTTCGGAATAGGCAGGCACCTCCATGTCGGTGTCGATGCCGAACACCTGGCGCGCGGAGACCTTCATATCCGGCAGGCCGCTGACCGTCGCACTCATCGCAGACATGAAACCTCTCATTGCAGAACAGGGAGCGGAGCCCCACGGCGGCACCGGGCTCTGGCAAGACCCGAACCGCCGGCTCCCCTCGTGAATATCGTTCAGGCCATCATTAAGGGACCGGAACGCCAGTGGCAATTCGAACAGCCGCGCCAACGCAGGGAGGCATGCACGACGTGCAGGAGGTGACCTGCGTTCCGCGCGGCGCTCGCGCGTGGCCCGCCCGGAGCTGCATCAGGCGCGGCCGGCCGCCTTCAGCGTGTTGTAGGCGTTGATGATCTCGCGCAGTCGGTCCTCCAGCGAGCGATCGCCGCCATTCGCGTCCGGATGCACCTGCTTGACCAATTGCTTGTAGCGGGTCTTCACCGTGACCGCGTCCACGCCCTCATCGAGGCCGAGCACTTCGTAGGCACGCCTTGCGACCGGACCAACGCTGGGTGCGGCCGGCTTGGGGTCGGCTCCGCCGTTCCGGGCGTTGAAGCCAGCGGCCCTGAAGACGCCGAGCGGATCGTCATAGACGAACTCGCCGGGGCTGGCCTGCGCCACGTCAGGCTTCCGGCGTCGCGCCGCCGGTCCCCATCTGCCATGTCGGCCGATGACCGACGATGGCCTCCTTCTGGTACTGCATGACCGCGTCATCGGTCATGCCCACGAAATAATTGTACGAGGCGTTGTAGGCGCGGACATGCTCGAGGCAGAAGCGCCAGTATTGCCCCTCAAGCCCGCGGCCCTTCGGCGCACGATGCTCGCCCGTGCCGGCGCAGCCCGGATGCTGGCAGCCAGGATTGTCGCGCGACACGCCCGCTTCGGCCCGTTTGGGGCGGGAACGGATGCTGTCGAAAAGGCGTGAGTTGAGATTCATGTCCATCGCATTATGAGTTGTCGTCGAAGCGCCGCAACCCGCGATCGCTGAATAATTCCATCTGATCCGCCGCCGCGACAAACTTGCTACGGTCGACCGAGCCCTGCGCAGCAGCGCGCAAAGCCACATCCGAAAGGTGCCCCATGAAAGTGAAGGACGCGATAAGCCGCAAGCTCAATGATGCGCTCGCGCCGTCATCCCTCTCCGTGATCGACGAATCGGAGCAGCACCGTGGCCACGGAGGGTGGCGAGAGGGAGGCGAAACTCACTTCAGGGTCAACGTAGTGTCGGCGGCCTTCGCGGGCAAGAGCCGTATCGAACGCCATCGCATGGTCAATGCGCTTCTGGCCGATGAACTGGCAGGCCGCGTCCACGCGCTTGCCATCTCGGCGAAGGCTCCGGAGGAGGAACTGCGCTAATTTCGGGACGCTGGTCTCAAGGCGTCAGCCTTGGGGCTTTCGTCCCCTGCAAGCCAACGCCACGCCGTAGAAGGACCGTGGACCGTCGGGCTTCCCTGATTCGTAGGCCGCGCTCACGGCCTGCTTCAGGCGTTCCTGGTGCTCCGGAGATTGCGCCACGACATAGGCTGCGAGCGGACCCTCGCCTCCGGCGATGGGCGTCCAGAAATCCTGGAAGTCCTGAAAATCCATCCGGATCAGGAGGGTATCCTCGACCACGTCCTCCAGGCCTGCGGCCTCGAAGGCGGCGGTCAGCTCGCCAGCCTGCGCGAGCGGCCGGAAATAGCCGCCGGTCCGCGCTTTCTCCGCGCCCGGATCGATAGCGGCGACGGTGTCCCAGAACATGCGGAACAGCGGGAAGCCGCCATACGTGTCCCAGACGGACCCCGCCACGATCCCGCCGGGCCGCACGACCCTGCACATCTCTGAGATGGCTTTCGGCCCATCGGGGATGTGGTGCAGCACGAGAAGGGAGAGCACGCGGTCATAGGCGGCATTCTCGAACGGCATATCGCAGGCGTCGCCCTGGCGGATGACGATGCGAGGGTCCTTGTTCAGCGCCGCCGCATGGTCGGCGTAGACGGCAGAGAAGTCGATCGCGTCGATCCGCTTGACGTTTGCGGCCTCGGGAATGGCGAAGGTCAGGCTGCCCGTGCCGCATCCCACGTCGAGAATCGATTCGCCGTCCGCGATGCCCGAGAAGGCGAGAAATTTCGGGGCCAGCCGCCGGCTCCAGCGGCCCATCAGGAGTTCGTAGTGGCCGGCGCTCGCAGTATTGAAATTGGACGCCATGATGCGTGTCCCTTCAATGCGGCAGACGGTTGTGCGTCGAAACCATAGCCGATGGCCCGACGGGGCCACCGGCCCTCGCGGCCTGGCTGAGGCAAGGGGCGGGCGCGCTACCTGATCCGCTCCAGCACGCTCACATAGTTCGCCACAGCCGCGCCGCCCATGTTGAAGATGCCGCCGAGCGTGGCGGCCGGGATCTGCATCTCGCCGGCTTCCCCGGCCAGTTGCATCGCCGTGAGGGCATGCATGGACACCCCGGTCGCGCCGATGGGGTGGCCCTTGGCCTTGAGGCCGCCGGACGGATTGACCGGGAGCTTGCCGTCCTTCTGGGTCCAGCCCTCCAGGATCGCGGTCGCGCCCTGCCCTTCGGGCGTCAGGCCCATGGCTTCGTATTCGATCAGCTCGGCGATGGTGAAGCAGTCATGCGTCTCGACGAAGGAGAGGTGCTCCAGCGTCACGCCCGCCTGCATCAAAGCGCGGCGCCACGCCTCGGCGCAGCCCTCGAATTTCAGGATGTCGCGCTTCGACATCGGCAGGAAATCCTGGACGTGGGCGGCGGCGCGGAACGCGATGGCCCGCTTGTGGCGCAGCGCGGTCTCGACATCGGCGATGACGAGGGCGGCCGCGCCGTCCGATACCAGCGAGCAGTCGGTCCGCTTCAGCGGCCCGGCGACGAACGGGTTCTTCTCGCTCTCCTGGCGGCAGAAGTCGAAGCCGAGATCCTTGCGCATCTGCGCATAGGGGTTCGAGACGCCGTTCCTGTGGTTCTTCGCCGCGATCATGGCCAGCGCGTCCGACTGGTCGCCGTGCCGCTGGAAATACGACGCTGCGATCTTGCCGAAGACGCCCGCGAAGCCGCCGGGCACGTCGCCCTCCTCCGGCAGGTAGGACGCCTTGAGCAGGTTCTTGCCGATCTCCGGTCCCGGCGTGGTCGTCATCTGCTCCACGCCAACGACCAGCACGACCTTGGCGGCGCGGGCCGCGATGCTCTTCAGCGCCTGATGGACGGCCGCAGAGCCTGTGGCGCAGGCGTTTTCAACGCGCGTCGCCGGCTTGAAGCGCAGATCGGGGTCGGCCTGCAGCACGAGCGACGCCGTGAAGTCCTGGGCCGAGAAGCCGGCGTTGAAGTGCCCCAGCACGATCTCGTCCACGTCGCGCGCTTCGACTCCGGCATTTTCAAGCGCATCCTTCGTCACGCGGACGATGAGGCTCTCGACGGTCTCCGCGTCCTTCTTGCCGAACGGCGTGTGGGCCCAGCCGACGATGCAGGCGGTCATGGCGTTCTCCCTCGATCTGGGATGAGTGTGGTGCGCGGCGGCTCGTCGTGCAAGTTGTCAGCGGCCACCATCAATGGGACCAAAGCAGCAGGATCACCCCGATCACGATCAGCGCCATGCCGGCATATTCGCGCGGCGTGGTCGACTGATCGAACAGGCGGCGCGAGACGGCCTGGGCGAAAAGCACCTCGACCAGCGCCAGCGTGCGCACATTGGCGGCGCTGGTGAGCGCGAAGCCGATGAACCAGAACTGCGACGCGAACGCGCCCATGAAGCCGGCGAAGAGCGACGGCCTCCACGCGCGCGAAGCTCTTGATCAGCGCGGTCCGGTCGAACAACAGCGAGCCAGACCAGCAGCAGAGCGGTCTGCATGCCGAGCGACCAGGCAAGTGTCGTGGTCGAGCGCAGCACGAAGGAGCCTTCGCCAAGCGACAGGATCGCGCCGCGAAAGCCGATCGCCGACAGCGCGAAGAACGCGCCGGCCACGATGCCATAGACGGCCGGGCGGATGCCGAGGCCATCGTCCTTCAACGCGCCCGGCTTGATCGCCATGAGCACCACGCCCGTGGTCGCGACGATGATCGCGGCGGCCGCGCCGAGGCGTGAGCGGATCGCCCAGCACCGCCAGCCCGAACACCGCGACCTGCACGGGCTCGGTCTTGATGTAGGCGGTGGTCACCGCGAATGAACGCTCGCGCATGGCCGCCAGCATCAGCACGGTGGCCAGGATCTGGGTCACCGCGCCCGAGCAGTACGAAGGCGAGATAGCGCGCGCTCGGCGCAGGAATCGCATCACCGGTAACCGCCAGCACGCCGGCGAGGAACAGGAGCGCGAACGGAAAGCCGTAGAGGAACCGCACCTGGCTCGCGCCGACGGTGCCGAGGCTCGCCGTCAGGCTGCGCTGCATGGCGTTGCGGGCGGTCTGGCCGGCGGCGGCCAGGAGTGTGGCCGGAATCCAGAGAAAGGCGAGGCTCAATTGATCATCCCGACGGCCCTATCCGATCACGCCGGCACCCTGTTCGCGCCCAATCACGGCCATGATCGGTGACTACCAGCCGACGCAAGTCTAGGCAAATCGCGCTGCTCAGGGTAGGAAGGACGGCTTTCGCGGCGTCCCGAAACGGGTCGTCTCGTCCGAACCATGCCTTTGGACCACGGCCGTCCACACCGTGGTCTTCAGCGAGCGCGCAGCGGAATCGAGAATGATGTCCCTAACCGACCGCATCGATGGATCCCGGCATGGCGCCGCCGGCAGCAACTTCCGGATGACCGTTCTCCCCATCGTGCTGGCGATCGTCGCCGCTGCGGGAAACGCGCTCATGCCCACGGCCGCATGGGCCGGGACGCCCTACGTCGTCGCCGAAGTCGATTCCGGCCGGGTGCTGATGTCGGAAGACGCGACGATGCCGTGGTATCCCGCATCGGTGACCAAGCTGATGACGGCCTATGTCGCGCTGAAGCAGCTGAAGGCCGGCGCGATTGCGCCGGATACGGCCATTCCGGTGTCGTCGCGCGCCGCATCGGCTCCGCCCGTCGAAGATCGGCGCAAAGCCGGGGACCGAGGTCACCCTGGAAAACGCGCTGAAGATGATGCTCGTCAAGTCGGCCAACGACATGGCCGTCGTCGTCGCCGAAGGCGTGGGCGGCACCGTCGAGACCTTCGCCGACATGATGAACCGCGAAGCCGCGGCGATGGGCATGCGGGAAAGCCATTTCGTCAATCCGAACGGCCTGTTCGTCGAAGGGCAGCAGACATCGGCCCGGGACATGGCGATGCTCGCGCGCTCGATCCTGCTCGACTTTCCCGAGCACGCAGACCTGTTCTCGATCGGCGCCGTGCAGCTTGGCCCGCGCATGATGCGCAACACGAACGGCCTCGTCGGGCGCTATCCCGGCATCGAGGGCATGAAGACGGGCTTCATCTGCGCGTCGGGCTTCAATCTCGTCGCCGTGGCCTCGCGCAACGGGCGGCGCATCATGGCCGTGGTCTTCGGGCAGCCCTCCGCGGCCGACCGGACGATCAAGGCCGCCGCGCTGCTCGACAAGGGCTTCCAATCGGGCGGCGGGCTGTTCTCGTCGGGTGTGCCGCTCGACGCGATGCCTCACTCGGCGGTCGCCACGCCGCCGAATGTGCGCGAGGAGGTCTGCGTGCGGCGGAAGGGTCCGCCCGCCTCGGAGGAAGAGCTCGAAAACGCCGCCATGTCGACCACGACGGGCGACGAAAGCGGCATGAACCTCTTTGCGAGCGCCCCGCAGCTCGGCGGCCTCGTCAATGTGAGGGGAAGCGGCGGCCCGCGCTCGCTTGCCCCACGCACCGAAAGCGACCCGATCCCGGTATTCCTGGGCCGCGCGCCCGGCTCCGCATCGGCCCCGCTCGCCGCCAACGCCTCCAAGGCCGTCAAGCCTCCGATCACCGCCACCGCGTATGCCGGGGGCAAGGGCGAAGCGGGGGACGCCGTAAATCCGATCATGGGCACGGCGGCCGGACCGCTCAGTCTCAAGCCTGCCGACAACGTCTCGCTGAGGGGCAAGGCGATCCCGGCTCTGAAGGCCGCGCCGATCAAGACCGCCAAGGCAGCCCCCGGCCCCGTGCCGCCGATTGCCGCCAAGGAGCCCGGCGCAAAGGCGACTGGAACGCCTGCACCCAAGACCGCAGCGAGTCCGGCCGGGAAGGCCGTTGGCGCGTCCAAGGCTCCCGCCCAGGTGAAGCCGGCCCAGGTGAAGGCCCCGCAGGTGAAGCCGGCGACAGCCAGCGCGTTGGGCGCGAAGCCGCAGGCGGCCGGCAAGCCGATGGTGCTGATCATCGACCCGAAGTCGCCAGGCTCCAAGCCCGTCGCGGCATCCTCATCCGCCAAGAAGACGCCGCCCGCGCCGCCGGCGAAGACCACGCCGAAGCCGGAGTAGCCTTTTTCAGCCAGCATTCTCGTCGGGCCATGGCCCGACGCTTCAAGACAAACCCTCGCGCGCCCTTCACCAAGCCTGGACATCCATGACTTCTTCCCGGACCGCTTTCGGCGGCCTCCTGATGGCGCTTGGTGCAGCGGGGGCCTACGGCTTCAACATCACCTTCTCCAGGATCGCGGCTTTCGAGGGCCTTTCAGGCCCCAGCCTCGTCACCTATCGCGTCCTTGTCATGCTCGTGCTCGGCCTCGTCGCGGGCTTCGTGCTGCGGAGCGGCTTGCGGGTTCCCCGAAGCGAGAGGGCCCCGATGGGGATTCTCGGCCTGTCGAGCGCCGGCGTGGGGCTCTGCTATCTCTCGTCCGTCGCCTACATCCCCGTGACAGTGGCGGCGGTGATCTTCTACACGTTCCCGGTGCTCATCGTGCTGGCCAGCCCGTTCGTGGAAGGCAAGCGGATCGGCGCGCCTCTGGTCGGCATCGCGCTGCTCGCGTTCGCGGGCGTGGTGCTCGTCGTGGGCCCGGTCTTCAACGACCTCGATCCCCTCGGGCTCGTTCTCGCCCTGGGTGCGAGCATCTCCGCGACGATCCAGTTCTTCGCGGCGTCTCGCTGCCAGTCGACGAGCACGGCGGGCAAGATCGTCTGGGTGCACCTGATCGTGCTGCCGGCGTCGGTGATCGCGGCGATGCTCACCGGCGGCGTCGCGGCCCCCTCCGACCTGATGCTCGCGCCCTGGTCGGTGTTCCTGAACGTGTTCGGCTTCGTGCTCGGGTTCGTGCTGCAACTCATGGCGCTCACCCGCATCTCCGCCGTCGCGGCCGGTCTCGCCTTCTGCGCCGAGCCTGTCGTGGCCTCGCTCACCTCGGCGCTCGTGCTGGGTGAAAAGCTGCTGCCGGTCCAGTATGCTGGCGGCGCGATGGTGATCATGGCGATCGTGGCCAACGTCATGCTGGACCGGCGGCGCGCCACTATCGCCGATCTGGAAACGGCAGGTTGAGGGCGGCGTCGTGAACAGGCCCATCCCGCTCACCATCGTCACCGGCTTCCTCGGCGCCGGCAAGACGACGCTGCTGAACCGGCTGCTGCGCGATCCCGCGCTCGCCGACACCGTGGTGATCGTCAACGAGTTCGGCGAGGTCGGCCTCGACCATCTCCTCATCGAGTCCGTCCAGGGCGACATGATCCTGCTCTCGTCGGGCTGCCTGTGCTGCACCGTGCGGGGCGATCTCGTGGCCACGCTCGAGGACCTGATCACGCGGCGCGACAGCGGCGAGATCGCGCCGTTCAGGCGCGCGGTGATCGAGACGACGGGGCTCGCCGATCCCGCGCCCGTGCTGCACGCGGTGCTGTCGCACCCATATCTCGTCACGCGATACGGCATCGACGGCATCGTGACGCTGGTCGACGCCGTCAACGGCGAGGCGACGCTCGACGACCATCTGGAAGCCGTGAAGCAGGTCGCCGTGGCCGACCGCATCGTGCTGACCAAGACCGACCTGATGAAGGACGAGGCCGCGCTGGCCCGTCTCAAGGCGCGCATCCGCAGCCTCGCGCCGGGCGCGCGCATGCTCGACGCCGCGAAAGGCGAGGCCACCGCCGAAGCCCTGCTCGACGCGGGGCCGTTCGATGCGAACTCGCCGAATCCCCGACGTTTCGCACTGGCTGAACGAGGAGGCCTACCGGGAGCCGCATGACCACGGTCACGATCACGACCATGCGCGCGACCAGGACGCGCATGACGTCAACCGGCACGATGCCCATATCCGTGCATTCAGCTTCGCGACGGACCGTGCGATCCCGATGGCGGCGCTGGATATGTTCCTGACCCTCCTGCCATCGGCGCATGGGGCCAAGCTGCTGCGCATGAAGGGCCTTGTGAAGACGACCGAGGAGCCGGACCGGCCCATCGTGCTCCACGGCGTGCAGCACGTGCTGCACCCGCCTGTCATGCTCGCGGGCTGGCCCGACGAGGACCGGCGCACGCGCATGGTGTTCATCACCCGCGACCTCGAAGAGAGCTTCGTCGTGCGGCTGTGGGAGGCCTTCGCCGGCACGCCCCGGATCGATACGCCCGATGCCGCGGCGCTGACCGACAATCCGCTCGCCCTGCCGCGCGGGAACGCCTGAGCTCAGCCTGCCTTGCGGAGTGTGAAGCGGATCAGTTCTCCGGTCCGCTCGACGGCGAGGAGCGCGTCTCCGGTCTCGCCGATCAGATGCGGGATGTCGATCGCGGACATCGGGTCCGTCGCCTCGACGACGAGCCTCTCGCCGGGCGACAGACCTACGAGCGCTTTCCGCGTCCGCAAGGCCGGCAGCGGACATTTCAGGCCGCGCAGATCGAGTACGCGGTCGCCATTCCCGGGCATTCCGTTCCTGTCCTTGTTCATTGCCTTCGAACCGGCCTACCACATCCGCCCGGCGCAGGGCATGATAGCAAGCGCGCGGCCTGATTTGACCCGCGCTGAAGCGCTCGCAAAGAGGCGCCTCGGGGGAGGAGTACTGGATGCAGATTTTCGACCGGATCGCGAGCGAACTGGCTTATTTGAAGGGCTCGCTGCGGATCCTGAGCCGTATTTCGCCGATCGCGAAGAACCCGACCTACACGATCTGCGACCTCATGCAGGAGACGGCGGCAAAGTTCGGCGACCGCGTCGCCCTGATCTCCGACCGCGAGACCCTCACCTTCCGGCAGTACAACGCCCGCGCCAACCAGTATGCGCGATGGGCCAGGGCGCAGGGGATCGGCAAGGGCGACGTCGTCGCGCTGCTCATGCTGCAACCGGCCGGATTATCTCTGCGTCTGGCTGGGCGTGGCGCGTGCCGGCGGCGTGACGGCCCTGATCAACACGAACCTCACCGGCCAGGCGCTGGCGCATTCCATCGCCATCGTGAACGCGAAGGTCGCCATCGTGGGCGCCGACCTGCTGCCGCGCCTATCGAGGCCGCTGCGCCGTTCATCCCGAATCCCGGCGAATTGTGGGTCCACAGCGACGGCCCCGAGGGTTCGCGAAACGTTGGCGATGCGCTGGCGAACTACTCGGACGCCGACCTCGCGACGGACGAGCGCACGCCGCTCACGATCGAGGACCGCTGCGTCTTCATCTACACCTCCGGCACGACGGGGCTGCCGAAGGCCGCCAACATCAACCACTACCGCATCATGGCGATGGCGAAGGGCTTCTCGGCCCTGATGGACACGCAGCCGGACGACCGGATGTACGACTGCCTGCCGATGTACCACTCGAACGGCGGCGTGCCTCGCCACGCTGCGGCGTCGCTGGTGCAGGGCGGCAGCGTCGTCATCCGCGAGCGCTTTTCGGCGCGCGAGTTCTGGACCGACATCGTGCGGCACGGCTGCACGCTGTTCTTCTACATCGGCGAGCTCTGCCGCTACCTCGTCAACGCGCCGCCCGGCCAGAACGACCGCAGGCACAAGCATCCGCCTCGTCTGCGGCAACGGCCTGCGGCCCGACATCTGGAACGATTTCGCCAACCGCTTCGGCATCGCGAACATCAGGGAGTTCTACGCGGCCACCGAGGGCAACATCGCCCTGTTCAACCTGGACAGCCGCGCCCGGAGCCGGTCGGCCGCATCCCCAAATGGGCGGAGCGGCGCTTCGTCGTGAAGGTCGTGCGGTTCGACATCGAGACGCGAGGAGCCGGTCCGCGGCCCCGACGGCTTCTGCATCCCCTGCGAGCCGGGCGAGGTGGGCGAGGTCATCGGCCAGATCCTCAACGATCCCGCCAAGCCCGCCAACCGCTTCGAGGGCTATGCCGACAAGGCCGCGACCGAGCGCAAGATCCTGCGCGACGTCTTCGAGAAGGGCGATGCCTGGTTCCGCTCCGGCGACCTGCATGAAGAAGGACAAGGACGGCTATTTCTACTTCATCGACCGCATCGGCGACACGTTCCGCTGGAAGGGCGAGAACGTCGCGACCTCGGAGGTGTCGGAGGCGCATGACGGTCTTTCCCGGCATCGCCGACTGCACGGTCTACGGCGTGCAGCGTCGATGGCTGCGAGGGCCGCGCCGGCATGGCCGCGATCGTGCTCGACGATGACGCGAGACACTCGATCTCGGGCGTTGCGTGAGCACCTCAAGCGGCAACCTGCCCGACTATGCGCGGCCCGTCTTCCTGCGCGTCCGGCCCGCCCTCGACGTCACCGGCACCTTCAAGCAGCGCAAGATCGACCTCGTGAAGGAGGGCTCCGACCCCACGATCGTGTCCGACCCCATCTATCTTCGACGATCCGCGCGAGGGGCGTTTCGTGCCGTTGGACGCGGACCTGCACAGGAAACTGGAGAGCGGCAAGCATCAGGATCTAGCGGGATTTGGAAGAAAAACCCCGGGCTTCGTTCAGGCTATGGCCCTGAGCTCCCGCCGGATCACCTTGCCCGTCGTCGTCAGCGGCAGGTCGTCGACGAAGGCGATCTCGCGCGGATATTCGTGGGCGGACAGCTGCTCGCGCACGAAGCCCTGGATGTCGCCGACAAGGGCGTCGCTCGCGCGCATAGCCCGGACTTGAGCACGATGAACGCCTTCACGATCTCGGTGCGCAGCGCGTCGGGCTTGCCCACCGCCGCGGCATTGGCGACGGCGGGGTGGCGCAGCAGGCAGTCCTCGATCTCGACCGGGCCGATGCGATAGCCCGACGAGGTGATGACGTCGTCGTCGCGGCCGAGGAAGCGGACATAGCCGTCCTCGTCGGCGACGCCCTGGTCGCCGGTCGTCATCCAGTCGCCGATGAACTTCTCGGCGGTCGCGTCCGGGCGGCTCCAGTAGCCGAGGAACATCACCGGGTCGGGCCGCCTGCACGGCGATCTGGCCGGTTTCGCCCGGCATCGCAGCGCGAGCCGTCGGGCCGGATGATCGCGACGCGGTGCCCCGGCACGGGCTTGCCGATGGAGCCTGGCCGCACCACGCCGATCGCGCGCAGGAGCCGAGCACGAGGTTGCATTCGGTCTGGCCATAGGCCTCGTTGATCGTGAGGCCCAGCGCCTCGCGGCCCCAGGCCAGCGTCTCGGCGCCCAGCGCCTCGCCGGCCGACGCGATGGTGCGCAGCTTCAGGTCGAAGCGGCCGCGCGGGATTGGAGACCGCGCGCAGCATGCGCAGCGCCGTCGGCGGCACGAAGGTGTTGCGGATGCCAAGGTCCGGCCATCAGGCGGAAGGCCTCCTCCGGATCGAATTTCTCGAACTTGCGGGCGACGACCGTCACGCCGAAATGCAGGGACGGCAGCATGCGCGTTGAGCAGCCCGCCGGCCCAGGCCCAGTCGGCCGGGGTCCACATCAGGTCGCCGGGCTGGGGAAGAACTCGTGCGACGAGTTCGAAGCCCGGCAGGTGCCCCAGCAGCACGCGGTGGGCATGCAGCGCGCCCTTGGGCGGGCCCGTCGTGCCGGACGTGTAGATCATCATCGCGGGGTCGTCGGCGAGCGTGTCGACCGGCGTGAACGCGTCGCTCTCGGTCGCCATCGCCTCCCGGAAGCCGGCAGCGCCCGCGCCCGGGCCGTCCACGCAGAGCACGATCTCCAGGCCCGGCAGCAGATGCCTGATCTCGGCGCAATTTCGCCATGCCGGCGGCGTTGGTGACGAGGCACCGCGCCCCGGCGTCGGCGAGGCGGTAGGCCAGCGCGTCGACCCCGAACAGGACGGCGAGCGGCAGCGCCACCGCGCCGAGCTTGTAGGCGGCGACGTGGGCGACGGCGAGTTCGCGCGACTGCGGCAGGAGCAGCGCGACGCGGTCGCCGGGACCGATGCCCCGCTTGCGGAGCGCGTTCGCGAGCCGGTTCGATTCCGAGCGGAAGGCGCCGAAGGTCAGGGGCGTAACGGCGCCGGACGCAGACACGTCGAGAATGGCGATCCGCGAGGGATCGGACGCGGCCCATTTGTCGCAGATATCGACCCCGATATTGTACCGCTGGGGAATGGACCAGCGGAATTCACGGGTCAAACGCTCGAAATCACGGAAGTCAGGCAGCATTGGGCAGGCGTCTCGTCACGAAAGCGGCGAAACCCTACTCTTGTTGCAGTGCAATACAAGTCCGCCATGCGGATAGGCTTAGCGCATGTGCTACAGCGCCGCTGCTTGCCATAGCGGCTGCGGGGGAGCCTGATGTCCGCCTAGCCAGCCGCAAAGTTCGAGCGCTGCGCCCATCCCGTCGTGCGGCGCTCAAGCACGGCCATCGCGGCGTAGATGATGACGCCGAGCACGGCGAGGGCGACCAATGCGGCGAACAGCAGCGGGACGTTGAAGTCCGCGCTGGCGCGGGCCATCAGGTTGCCGATCCCGTAGTTCGAAGCGTTGTACTCGGCGATCACGCGAGCCGACATAGGCCAGCGTCATCGCCACCTTCAGCGAGCCGAAGAAATACGGCATCGAGCGGGGGATGCCGACCTTCTGGATGATGTCGAGCTTGGATGCGCCAAGCGCGCGCATGACGTCCTCCACCTCCGGCTCGATGGTCGCGAGCCCTGTCGCGACGTTCACGACGATGGGGAAGAACGAGATCAGGAAGGCGGTGAGCACCGCCGGCACCCAGCCGACGCCGAACCAGATCACCAGGATCGGAACCACGGCGACCTTCGGGATGGCGTTGAAGCCCACCAGCATCGGATAGGTGCCGGCATGCACCAGCTTCGATGCGCCGAGCGCTACGCCGAGGAACAGGCCGAACACCACGGCGAGCGCAAACCCCGCCAGGTCATCCAGAGCGTATGCCCCGAATGGCACCAGCAATGGCGTGCGGTACTGCCAGAGCGCCACGGCGATCGACGACGGCGTGCGGGAGCACGAAGCTCGAGACGTTGAAAAGCCTGACCAGGCATTTCCCAAACCACGAAGAAGCCGAGGGTGAAAACCCACGGCGCGAGGTTCAGCGCAAGGCGGCTCGGAGCGGCTTCTGGGTTCATGGGAGCGCCTTCAGGCAGTCGTTCTGGCGTGGGCGATGTGCCCGCGCAGCTCGTGCACGATGTCGGTGAATTCGCGGGTGTAGGTCACTTCCAGGTCCCGCGGGCGCGGCAGGTCGATGACCCGCTCGGCGATGATCCTGCCGGGCCGGGCGCTCATGCAGAAGATGCGGTCGGCGAGGAACACCGCCTCGCGCAGATCGTGCGTGACGAGGATGACCGTGACCTTGCGCGCGGCATGCAGGTCGCGGATCACGCACCACAATTCCTCGCGGGTGAAGGCGTCCAGCGCGCCGAACGGCTCGTCGAGCAGGAGCAGGCTCGGCTCGTGGATCAGCGCGCGGCACAGCGAGGCGCGCTGCTGCATGCCGCCCGAGAGCTGCCAGGGGAACTTTTCGCCCATCCCCTTGCAGCCCCACCTGCGACAGCAGGGCCTCGGCCCGGGCGACGTATTCGTCCTTGTGGCGAGCGCATCCGGCTGCGATGCGGCTGCACGATCTCGAGCGGCAGCAGCAGGTTTTCCAGCGTCGTGCGCCAGGGCAGCAGCGTCGGGTTCTGGAACGCCATGCCGGAGATCTTGACCGGCGCGGTGACCGCGCTTGCCGGCCACGACGATCTCGCCGGCCTGAGGGAACTGCAGGCCGGTCGCCAGCTTCATGACGGTCGACTTGCCGCAGCCGGACGGGCCGACGATGGCGGCGAACTCGCCCTCGTTGACGTGGATGGACATGCCCTCGACGGCGGGGAGACCCGTGCCGCCATAGGCATGGGTCACGCCCTTCGAGGGAGACGAAATGGCTCATGACGCGCTCCCGCGGAGTCAGGGCAAACCGATGCCGGCTCTTGCGAGCCGGATCGCGGGCGTCAGTTGACCTTGCGGTCGGCGGCGGGCGGCAGGTAGGCGTCGGTGAAGATGTCCTCGCTCTTCGGCTTGGCCTTGTAGGTGAAGGTCAGGCCGATCTGATCGAGCGAGCGGTCGAAGCGCGCCGGGTCGACGCCGCCCCAGCCATTGGCCTTCACCCAGGGGGTCAGCATGTTCTGCTCCAGCACCATCTTCAGGCGCTCGAGCTCGACGTCCTTCTTGGCGACGTCGTTGCGCTTGATGACGCTGTCGACCGAGGCGGCCGGGTCGGCAACGACGTCCTTGAGGCCCTTCACGATGCGCCCGCACGAAGCCCTTCACGGCCTCCGGCTTTTCCTTGGCGAAGGCCGGGTTGACCATGATGACGTTGCCGTAGAGCTCGACGCCGTGATCGCTCATCAGCATCATGACGATGTCCTCATCCGGCACGCCGCGGCTCTTCACGTTGATGTAGGACGACATCGAGAAGCCGAACACGGCGTCGACCTCGCCGGAGGCGAGCATGGGCTCGCGGACAGGGAAGCCGACGTTCTCGAACTTCATGTCCTTGTCGTCGAGCTTGTTGACGGTCTTGAAGATCGGCCACTGGGCGTAGGCGCCGTCGGCGGCCGGCGCGCCGAACTTCTTGCCGAGCAGGCTCTTGAGATCGGCCGAGATGCCGCGGCTCTTGCGCCCGATGATGGCGAAGGGCGGCTTGTCGTAGACCATCAGCACGGCCTTCACGTCGAGCCGTCGGGTTCTCGTCGCGGAAGCGGACCAGCGAATTCACGTCGCCGAAGCCCATCTGGTAAGTGCCTGACGCAACACGCGGAATCGCCTCGCGGGAGCCGTTGCCCATGTCAATGGTGACGTCCAGTCCCTCGGCCTTGAAGTAGCCCTTGTCGAGCGCAACGGTGAACGGCGCGGCCGGGCCCTCGAAGCGCCAGTCCAGCGTGAACCGGACAGAGGTCTGGGCCTGGGCCGCGAATGGGCTCAGCGCGACCGCCGCGACGAGCAGCCTGGAACCGAAGCGAGCAGCAAAACCGGATAGCATTCGAACTCTCCCTGGGCGCAGGAATGCGCTCAACTCAACTGAAACCGTCTTGGCAATTTTCGTGCCGCGCATGCCGGATCTTTCGCCCAGCGGTCTGCCTACACTCTAGGCAGACCCGGGAAGGCCGCACAAGCTTCAGCTTTTTGGTTGTTCCGCATCTTGACGAATTGAAGGCGCGCCACGACATGTGCTCGGAGTGACCGGGCCCCTCTGGCGAGAGTTGTATTCTCCCGTGATGTCGGCACTTCGTGTTCGAACAAAGGGCCTATGACATGCCAGATTTTCTGTTGATGGACATCCTCGCCAAGCCGCTCTGGATGTGGCTGGTGTTCACGTCCGTCGTCCTCGCGCTTCTCGCATTCGACCTTGGCGTCCTGCACAAGGAATCCAAGGAAATCTCGGTGCGCGAGAGCCTGCTGCTCTCCGCCTTCTACATCACCATGGGCGTCGCCTTCGGCGGCTGGGTCTGGTGGTCGGTATCGCCGCAGGCAGGCCTTGAATACCTGACGGGATTCGTCATCGAGAAGAGCCTCTCGATGGACAACATCTTCGTCATCGCCATGATCTTCGGCTATTTCGGCATTCCCCGCGCCTACCAGTACCGCGTGCTCTTCTGGGGCATCCTGGCGGTGATCCTGATGCGCGGCGTGATGATCGGCGTCGGCGCGGCGCTGGTATCGCAGTTCGGCTGGGTTCTCTGGCTCTTCGCCGCGTTCCTCATCATCACGGGCGTGAAGATGATCGTCGCGGCCGACAAGGCCTACGACGTCTCGACGAACCCGATCCTGAAGTTCATGCGCAAGCGCTTCCGCGTCACGGACGACCTGCGCGGCCAGGCGTTCTTCGTGAAGGAGCATGACCCCAAGACCGGCAAGATGGTGACTGCCCTCACGCCGCTCTTCCTCGTGCTCATCCTGGTCAACGTGGCGGATGCGATCTTCGCGGTCGACTCCGTGCCCGCGATCTTCGCGATCACGACCGACACCTACATCGTGTTCACCTCGAACATCTTCGCCATCCTCGGACTTCGCGCGCTGTACTTCGCGCTCGTCGGCGATGATCGACCGGTTCGCCTACCTGAAATACGCGCTGGCGGCCGTCCTGGTGTTCATCGGGTCGAAGATCATCGTGGCCGACATGCTGGGCATCGCCAAGGTGCCGCCGGCGGTGTCGCTGGGCGCGACCTTCGCCATCCTGATCACGGGCATCCTCTACTCGCTGTGGAAGACGCGCGGCCAGGCAAGTCCGCCCCTGACCCCGGCCGAGGTCACCGCGACCGTGAAGGACTGACGGTGCGGGACTGGCGGCTGCCTGGTCATACCGGGCAGCAGGCCGTCGGTCTTCACCTCCTCCATCACCGCGTAGGTGCGGGTCTCCTTCACGCCGGGGAGGGACAGGAGGATTTCACCAAGGAAATGGCGGTACGCCGCCATATCCGCCTACGCGGGTCTTGACCAGGTAATCGAACCCGCCGGCCACCATGTGGCACTCCATGACCTCGGGCGAACGGCGCACGGCGGCGGCGAAGCGCTCGAAGACGTCGGGAGTGGTCTTGTCGAGGCTGACCTCGACGAAAACCAGCAGGCCGCGCCCCAGTTTCACGGGGTCCAGCATTGCCCGGAAACCGGTCACGTACTGCTCACGAAACAGGCGCTTGAGGCGTTCGCTGGTCGCCGTGGGCGACAGGCCGATCCTGTCGGCGAGGTCCACGGTGGTGATCCGGCCGTCCTCCTGGAGCAGCTTCAGGATTTTCCGGTCGGTACGGTCGATGTCGCTCATATCGGTGAATTCCACTAGAAGCGGGCTGGATTCCAGAGATCCTCTACTGTGAACTGACCCGAATTGCCATCGAAACGCCGATCCTCGAACGGTATGTTCGGATCATGCTGTTCGGGACGCTCCCGAAGGCCCAAGATCGCCGCGATGGCCAGAGGATCGCCCCATGACGCAGCCCAGCATTCCCGCATTCCGTGCACCCTATGCTCCCGATGACGCGGCGATTGCGCGGCGCCTGCTGGCCGGCGCGGGCCTTCCCGCCGAACGCGAGGCGCGGATCGACAAGCGCGCGACGCGGTCTGATCGAGGCGATCCGCTCGCAGGTCGGGCGGGCTCGGCGGCGTCGAGGAGCTGCTGCGCGAATATTCGCTGTCGACCCGCGAGGGCCTGGCGCTGATGGTGCTGGCCGAAGCGCTGTTGCGCGTGCCCGATGCCGCCACCGCCGACCGGCTGATCGAGGACAAGATCGGCCAGGGCGACTTCGTCCACCACGAGACCCGCTCGGACGCCTTCCTCGTCTCCGCCTCGGCCTGGGCGCTCGGCATCACGGCGCGCGTCATCCAGCCCGGCGAGACGCCCGAGGGCATCCTGGGCTCGCTGGCCAAGCGCATCGGCGTGCCCACCGTCCGCACCGCCACGCGGCAGGCGATGCGGGTGCTCGGCAGCCATTTCGTGCTCGGCCAGTCCATCGGCGAGGCGCTGGACCGCGCCCGCTCCGGACAGGGCCGCCTGTTCCGCTATTCCTTCGACATGCTCGGCGAGGGCGCGCGCACGCAGGACGACGCCGAGCGCTACGCCAAGTCCTATGCCGACGCGATCGACGCCATCGGCAAGGCCGCCGGCAACGAGCCCCTGCCGAACCGCCCCGGCATCTCGGTGAAGCTCTCCGCGCTGCACCCGCGCTACGACGCCTTGTCGCAGGAGCGGGTGATGCGCGAGCTGGTGCCGGTGGTCGTGCGCCTGGCGCAGCAGGCCAAGAGCTACGATCTCAACTTCACCGTCGACGCGGAGGAGGCGGACCGGCTCGAACTGTCGCTCGACGTCATCGCCGCCGTGCTGGCCGATCCCTCGCTCGCGGGCTGGAACGGCTTCGGCCTCGCCATCCAGGCCTACCAGAAGCGCGCGGCCGAGGTGATCGACTGGGTCGCCGACCTCGCCAGGACGCTCGACCGCAAGCTGATGGTGCGCCTCGTCAAGGGCGCCTACTGGGACACCGAGGTGAAGCGCGCGCAGGAGCGCGGGCTCGCCGGCTATCCGGTGTTCACCCGCAAGGCGATGACCGACCTCAACTACGTCGCCTGCGCCGACAAGCTGCTCGCGGCGCGGCCGATGATCTACCCGCAATTCGCCACGCACAACGCGCTCACCGTCGCCACCATCCTGGAGCGGGCGGGCGACGCGCAGGGCTACGAATTCCAGCGCCTGCACGGCATGGGCGACGCGCTCTACCAGACGCTGATCGAGGAAGAGCCGGGCCTCGCCTGCCGCACCTATGCGCCGGTCGGCGGCCATCGCGACCTCCTCGCCTATCTCGTGCGCCGGCTGCTGGAGAACGGCGCCAACTCCTCCTTCGTGTCGGTGGCCGCCGACGCGACGATCCCGGTGGCGGCGCTGCTGCAGCGCCCCGCCGACATCATCGGGCGTCCCGAGGCGGCGCGGAACCTGCGGGTGCCGCTGCCGTCCGATATCTACGGCCTCGGCCGCCGCAATTCAGCCGGCGTGGAACTCGGCCACCGCGACAGCCTCGACGAGCTGATGGCCGAGGTGCGCGCCGGAGCGGTCGGCGCCGTCAAGGCCGCGCCGCTCGTGGACGGCGTCGCCCGCTCCGGCAAGGCGCGCCCGGTGCTCGCGCCGGCCGATGGAAAGAGCGTGATCGGCGAAGTCCGCGAGGCCGACGAAGCCACCGCCGACGCGGCGATGGAGGCGGCCCGCAAGGGCTTCCGCGCCTGGGAGCGCACGCCCGGCCGGCGACCGTGCCGAGGCGCTGCTGCGCGCCGCCGACCTGCTCGAACAGAAGCGCGGGCGCTTCCTCGCGCTGCTCCAGAGCGAGGCGGGCAAGACGATCGACGACGCCATCGCGGAACTGCGCGAGGCCGTGGATTTCTGCCGCTATTACGCGGCGCAGGCGCGCGGGCTGTTCGGCGAGGGCGAGGTGCTGCCCGGCCCGACAGGCGAGGACAACCGCCTGCTGCATCGCGGGCGCGGCGTGTTCCTGTGCATCAGCCCCTGGAATTTCCCGCTCGCGATCTTCCTCGGCCAGGTCTCGGCGGCGCTCGCGGCAGGCAACAGCGTGGTCGCCAAGCCCGCCGAGCAGACGCCGCTGATCGCCTTCGAGGCGGTGAAGGCGCTGCACGAGGCGGGCGTGCCCGTCAGCGCGCTGCACCTCGTCACCGGCGACGGATCGGTGGGCGCGCGGCTCGTCGGCCACAAGCACGTGGCCGGCGTCGCGTTCACCGGCTCGACCGAGACGGCGCGGCGCATCAACCGCGCCTTGGCCGCCAAGGACGGGCCGATCGTGCCGCTGATCGCCGAGACCGGCGGCATCAACGCGATGATCGTCGACGCGACGGCATTGCCGGAGCAGGTGGCCGACGATGTCGTGACCTCGGCCTTCCGGTCCGCCGGGCAGCGCTGCTCGGCCCTGCGGCTGCTCTGCCTGCAGGAGGACGTCGCCGACAAGATGCTCGAAATGATCGCCGGGGCGGCGCAGGAGCTGAAGCTCGGCGACCCCCGGGACACCAGCGTCCATATCGGCCCGGTCATCGACGCCGAGGCCAAGGAGAAGCTGGACGGCCACATCGCCAAGATGAAGCGCGAGGCGAAGGTGCGCTACTCGGGCACGGCCCCCGCCGGCGGCTTCTTCGTCGCGCCGCAGATCTTCGAGCTGGGCCGGATGAGCGATCTCGCCGAAGAGATCTTCGGGCCGGTGCTGCACGTGGTGCGCTGGAAGGCGAACGGGCTCGAAGGCCTGCTCGACGGCATCGAAGCCTCCGGCTACGGCCTGACCCTGGGCGTCCATTCGCGCATCGACACGACGGTGGAGCGCGTCGTCTCGCGGCTCGACGTCGGCAATTGCTACGTCAACCGCAACATGATCGGCGCTGTCGTCGGCACCCAGCCCTTCGGCGGCTCCGGCCTTTCCGGCACCGGCCCCAAGGCGGGCGGCCCGAACTATCTCAAGCGCTTCGCGAGCGAGCAGACCGTCACCATCAACACGGCGGCGGCGGGCGGAAACGCCAGCCTCATCGCCATGGGGGAGTGAGGCGCGCCAAGCGCGCTTTGGGGGGATGACGCGCGAGCGCCGGGGCTGATGGGCATCTTACCGCTCTGCCTGTTACGGCGAACTTGGCGCATAGTGGCGCCAGCGGGATCAGGAGCAGGCGGATGGACGGCAAGGCGGGGCTTTACCGGCCCAATGTAGGCGTCGCGCTGTTCAACGCCGCCGGGCTCGTCTTTGCAGGCCGCTCCTTTTCAGCCGGACCCGAGATCATCCTGCCCGGCTTCGAATGGCAGATGCCGCAGGGCGGCATCGATCCCGGCGAGGACATCGTGGCCGCCGCGAAGCGCGAGCTGGCCGAGGAAACGGCGATCACCAGCGTGTCGCTGCTCGCCGTCACCGACGAGTGGTGGCGCTACGATTTTCCGCCCTATGACGGCCCACCCCACAAGCTCTCCGGCTTCCGCGGGCAGGAGCAGCGCTGGGTTGCCCTGCGCTTCGAGGGCGAGGACGAGGAAATCGACGTGCTCGACCCCGGCTCGACGGAACAGGCGGAGTTCACGGCCTGGGACTGGTTTCCCCTGGCCGAACTGCCTGAACTGGTCACGCCCTTCAAGCGCGAGACCTACCGCAAGGTCGCGGCGGCCTTCGCGCCCTTCGCGGCGGTGTCGCGCTATCCGGTGCGGCTGAAGCCCGCCTGACGCAGCCCAAGCCGGCTTCCGAACGCGGTGCTGGCGACGGGAAGGGAACCGCGCACCCGAATCGGTGCTATCCCTCGCGGATGATCGCCGAAATCCTCACGCCCGTGGCGCTCGACCAGACCTACAGCTACGCCGTGCCGCGACGGGCTGGCGCTGCAGCCGGGCGACGTCGTGCAGATCCCGTTCGGCCCGCGCGACACGGTCGGGCGTGGTCTGGGAGCTGCAGGCCGTCGAACGCGAGCGCCTCCAACCTGAAGAGCGTCGCCGGGCTCGTGCCCGCGCCGCGCCTGCTCGGCGGAGCTGCGCAAGCTTCGTCGACTGGGTGGCGCGCTACACGCTCGCCCCGCGCGGCATGGTGCTGCGCATGGCGCTGCGCGCTGCCGGACGCCGACCGCGCCGAGCGCATCGCAGGTCGGCGTGCGCCTCGCCGGGCCGCCGCCCGAGCGCGCTGACGCCGGCCCGGGCCCGGGTGATCGCGGCCGCCGAGGGCGGCCTCGTCTTTCCCAAGCGCGCGCTGGCCGAGGCGGCCGGCGTGAGCGCCGCCGTGATCGACGGGCTCGTCGACGAAGGCACGCTGGAGGCCGTCGGCATCGCCGCCGCCCGCCGATCGCGCCCCGGCCCGACCCCGACCATGCCAGCGCCGGCGCTGGAAGCCGCGCCAGGCGGAGGCCGCGGCGCGCGCTGGTGGAGGACGTGGCGGCAGCAGGCGCTTCGCGGTGACGCCTGCTGGAGGGCGTCACCGGCTCCGGCAAGACCGAGGTCTATTTCGAGGCCGTGGCCGAGGCCGTGCGGCAGGGCCGGCAGAGCCTCATCCTGATGCCCGAGATCGCGCTCACCGCGCAGTTCCTCGAGCGCTTCGAGCGGCGCTTCGGCGTGCGGCCGGCCGAATGGCATTCGGGCATCGCCGGGCGGCGGCGCGAGCGGACCTTCGCGGCCGTCGCGTCGGGCGAGGCGCTGGTCGTGGCGGGCGCGCGCTCGGCGCTGTTCCTGCCCGTTCCGCGACCTCGGCCTCGATCGTCGTCGACGAGGAGCACGAGGGCGCCTACAAGCAGGAGGACGGCGTCCACTACCATGCCCGCGACATGGCGGTGGTGCGCGGCCAGATCGAGGCCGCGCCGGTGGTGCTCGCCTCCGCGACGCCCTCCATCGAGAGCGCGCGTCAACGCCCAGCGGGGCCGCTACCGCCATCTGCAGCTGCCCGACGCGCTTCGGCGGACGGGCCATGCCCGATCTCGCCGCCATCGACATGCGCACGCGACGGGCCGCCGCGCGGCCGCTGGCTGTCGCCGCCGGCTCGTCGCCGCCGTGGCGCGAGACCGCTGGCGCGCGGCGAGCAGGCGCTGCTCTACCTCAACCGCCGCGGCTATGCGCCGCTGACGCTGTGCCGGGCCTGCGGCCACCGCTTCCAGTGCCCGAACTGCACGGCCTGGCTGGTCGAGCACCGCTTCCGCCGGGCGCTCGTCTGCCACCATTGCGGCCATATCGAGCGCCGGCCCGAGACCTGCCCCGAATGCGGCGCGGCCGAGAGCCTGATCGCCTGCGGGCCGGGCGTGGAGCGGCTGGCCGAGGAGGTGGCGGAGCTCTTCCCGGGCCAGCGCACGCTGGTCCTGTCCTCCGACTTCCCCGGCGGCACGGAGCGGCTGCGGCGCGAGCTGGAGGCCGTGGCGGAGGGCGAGTTCGAGCATCGTCATCGGCACGCAGCTCGTCGCCAAGGGCCACAATTTCCCGTTCCTGTCGCTGGTCGGCGTGGTCGACGCCGATCTCGGCCTCGCCTCGGGCGACCCGCGCGCGGCGGAGCGCACCTTCCAGATCCTGCAGCAGGTGACGGGCCGCGCCGGGCGCGGCGACACGGCGGGCCGCGCCCTGCTGCAGACCTTCCAGCCCGACCACCCCGTGATGAAGGCGCTGCTCTCGGGCGACGCCGAGCGCTTCTACGCCGAGGAGATCCGCCTGCGGCGAGGCGGCCGGCCTGCCGCCCTTCGGCCGGCTCGCGGCGCTGGTCGTCTCGCGCCGCCGACCGCCTCGCCGCCGAAGTCATGGGCGCGCGCGCTGGTCCGCGTCGCCGAGCCCGCCACGCCGACGTGATGGTGCTCGGCCCCGCCGAAGCGCCGATCGCCGTGGTGCGCGGCCGCCACCGCTTCCGCCTCCTGGTGAAGACGCGCGCGCGAGTTCGACCTGCAGGCCTATCTGCGGCAGTGGCTGATCCGCGGGCCGAAGCTGACGGGGAATACGAAGGTGTCGGTGGACGTCGACCCGATGAGCTTTCTGTGAGCTTAGGCGGCGCGATCGCCGCGTGACGGCGTCCCGTCCAAAAGTCGGCCCCTTTCGCTGCGGCGGTCGGGTTGCGCAGGCCGGATACACATGCTAGTTCACGCCCGCCTTCAGGGCCTCGTCCGTGGCGGGTTTGCGCTTGTGCGCGGACTACCTTGGAGGCAGGAGCCCGGTTCCACTCCCGATGGTGGCGGTCACGTGTTTTACTCGCATTAAGGCGGGTCCGGCGGCGTGTCGCAAAGCATCGGGGCATTCGAGAGACGGCTGGTGGCTCAAGAGAACACGATCGTTTCAGGTGTCGCGGGGCGTTATGCCACCGCGCTGTTCGAGCTGGCGCAGGACGCCGGACTCGGTCGACGCCGTGGCGGCCGACCTCGCCCGCTTCGACCAGCTCATCGCCACGCAGCCCGACGTGGAGCGCTTCGTGCGCAGCCCGGTCTTCTCGGCCGAGGAGCAGATGAAGGCGCTGGACCCCATCCTCGCCAGCCGTCGGCATCTCCGGCCTCGCCGCCAATTTCCTCCGGCTCGTCGCCGCCAAGCGCCGGCTTTTCGCGGTGCGCGACATGGTGCGCGCCTATCGCGCGCTGGTCGACAAGTCGCGCGGCATCGTGCGGGCCCAGGTCACCGCTCGCCGAAACGCCGTCCGAGCAAGGTGCTCGGCGACATCAGGCAGGCTCTCAAGGACGTGGCCGGTGAGAACGTCGCGGTCGAAGTGAAGGTCGACCCGGCCATCATCGGCGGTATCGTGGTGAAGCTCGGCTCCACGCATGGTCGACGCGTCCCTGCGCACCAAACTCAACGGCATTCGAACCGCGATGAAAGAGGTCGGCTGATGGATATCCGCGCCGCAGAAATCTCCGCGATCCTCAAGGACCAGATCAAGAATTTCGGGTCCGAGGCCGAGGTCACCGAGGTCGGCCAGGTGCTGTCCGTCGGTGACGGCATCGCCCGCGCCTACGGGCTCGACAACGTCCAGGCGGGCGAGATGGTCGAGTTCGAGAACGGCGTGCGCGGCATGGCCCTGAACCTCGAGACCGACAATGTCGGCATCGTGATCTTCGGCTCCGACCGCGACATCAAGGAAGGCCAGACGGTCAAGCGCACCGGCGCGATCGTGGACGCCCCCGTCGGCAAGGGCCTGCTCGGCCGCGTCGTCGACGCGCTCGGCAACCCGATCGACGGCAAGGGCCCGATCAAGGCCGACGACGCGCATGCGCGTGGACGTCAAGGCGCCCGGCATCATTCCGCGCCAGTCCGTGCACGAGCCGATGGCGACCGGCCTCAAGGCCGTCGACGCGCTGATCCCGATCGGCCGCGGCCAGCGCGAGCTGATCATCGGCGACCGCCAGACCGGCAAGACCGCGATCGCGCTCGACACGATCCTGAACCAGAAGGCCGATCAACGCCGGGCACGGACGAGAGCGCAGAAGCTCTACTGCGTCTACGTCGCCATCGGCCAGAAGCGCTCCACCGTCGCGCAGTTCGTGAAGGTGCTCGAGGAGCAGGGCGCGCTGGAATATTCGATCATCGTCGCCGCCACGGCGTCCGACCCGGCCCCGATGCAGTTCCTGGCGCCGTTCACCGGCTGCACCATGGGCGAGTATTTCCGCGACAACGGCATGCACGCCGTCATCATCTATGACGACCTGTCCAAGCAGGCCGTCGCCTACCGCCAGATGTCGCTGCTGCTGCGCCGCCCGCCGGGCCGCGAAGCCTATCCGGGCGACGTGTTCTACCTGCACTCGCGCCTGCTCGAGCGCGCCGCGAAGCTGAACAAGGACAACGGCTCGGGCTCGCTGACGGCGCTGCCGGTCATCGAGACGCAGGCCAACGACGTGTCGGCCTACATCCCGACCAACGTGATCTCGATCACCGACGGCCAGATCTTCCTCGAGACGGACCTGTTCTACCAGGGCATCCGCCCGGCGGTGAACGTCGGCCTCTCGGTGTCGCGCGTCGGCTCCGCCGCGCAGACCAAGGCGATGAAGAAGGTCGCCGGCAAGATCAAGGGCGAGCTCGCCCAGTACCGCGAGATGGCCGCCTTCGCCCAGTTCGGCGGCGACCTCGACGCCACGACGCAGCGCCTGCTCAACCGCGGCGCGCGCCTCACCGAGCTCCTGAAGCAGGCGCAGTTCGCGCCGATGCAGATGGAAGAGCAGGTCGCGGCGATCTATGCCGGCGTCAACGGCTATCTCGACCCGCTGCCGGTCAACCGCGTCAAGCGCCGTTCCAGGACGGCCTGCTGGCGACCCTGCACGCCAGCCATGCGGACCTGCTGAACGCGATCCGCAGCTCGAAGGATCTGTCCGACGACACCGCCAAGAAGCTGAAGGACGTCGTCGACGCCTTCGCCAAGTCGTTCGCCTGAACCGGACCGAGGGTAGGGCCGAGCCATGGCGTCTCTGAAGGACCTGCGCAACCGCATCGCCTCGGTGAAGGCGACGCAGAAGATCACCAAGGCCATGCAGATGGTCGCGGCGGCCAAGCTGCGCCGCGCCCAGATGGCGGCCGAGGCGGCGCGTCCCTATGCCGAGCGCATGGGCGCGGTTCTCGCCAACGTGGCCGGCGGCGTGACGGGCGAGCAGCGCCCCGCGCCTGCTCGCCGGCACCGGCAAGGACGACGTGCATCTGCTCGTCGTCTTCACGGCCGAGCGCGGCCTGTGCGGCGCGTTCAACTCCTCGATCGCCCGCCTCGCCCGCGACCGCGCCAACGTCGCTGCATGGCGCAGGGCAAGACGGTCAAGATCCTCTGCGTCGGCAAGAAGGGCTACGACGTCCTGCGCCGCCAGTTCGCCACGGCAGATCATCGACCTGATCGAGCTGCGCAACGTCCGCACGCTGGGCTTCGACACCGCCGACATGATCGGCCAGCAAGATCATCGGCGCTGTTCGACGCCGGCGAGTTCGACGTCGCGACGATCTTCTTCTCGCGCTTCCGCTCGGTGATCGCGCAGATCCCGACGGCGCAGCAGATGATCCCGGCCGAGATCCCCGAGGCAGCGGCTCCGACGGGCGCGCAGCGCGTCCTACGAATACGAGCCCGAGGAGAGCGAGATCCTCGCAGACGCTGCTGCCGCGCAACATCGCGGTGCAGGTGTTCCGGGCGCTGCTCGAGAACGCCGCGTCCGAGCAGGGCGCGCGGATGAGCGCCATGGACAGCGCCACGCGCAACGCGGGCGAGATGATCAAGAAGCAGACGATGCAGTACAACCGCACGCGTCAGGCGATGATCACCAAGGAACTGATCGAAATCATCTCGGGCGCGGAAGCGCTCTGAGCCAGACCGAGGACAAGACCATGGCCAGCAGCTTCCAGGCAGGCGTCGCCACCGGACGCGTCACTCAGGTGATCGGCGCCGTCGTCGACGTGCAGTTCGACGGCCACCTCCCCGAGATCCTGAACGCGCTCGAGACGACCAACAACGGCAACCGCCTCGTGCTCGAGGTCGCCCAGCATCTCGGCGAATCCTCGGTGCGCACGCATCTCGATGGACACGACCGAAGGCCTCGTCCGCGGCCAGCCCGTGACCGACACCGGCGCGCCGATCCAGGTTCCGGTCGGCGCCGGCACGCTCGGCCGCATCATCAACGTCATCGGCGAGCCGGTCGACGAGGCCGGCCCGGTGCCGAACGAGGGCCTGCGCCCGATCCACGCCAACGCCCCGACCTATGCCGAGCAGTCCACCGAGGCGCAGATCCTCGAGACGGGCATCAAGGTCGTCGACCTGCTGGCTCCCTACGCCAAGGGCGGCAAGATCGGCCTGTTCGGCGGCGCGGGCGTCGGCAAGACCGTGCTCATCATGGAGCTGATCAACAACGTCGCGAAGGCCCACGGCGGCTACTCCGTGTTCGCCGGCGTCGGCGAGCGCACCCGCGAGGGCAACGACCTCTACCACGAGATGATCGAATCCGGCGTGAACAAGAAGGGCGGCGGCGAAGGCTCCAAGTGCGCCCTCGTCTACGGCCAGATGAACGAGCCGCCGGGCGCCCGCGCCCGCGTCGCGCTGACCGGCCTCACGGTCGCCGAGCATTTCCGCGACCAGGGCCAGGACGTGCTGTTCTTCGTCGACAACATCTTCCGCTTCACGCAGGCGGGCTCCGAGGTGTCGGCGCTTCTCGGCCGCATCCCCTCGGCGGTGGGCTACCAGCCGACGCTCGCCACCGACATGGGCGCGCTGCAGGAGCGCATCACCACCACGACCAAGGGCTCGATCACCTCGGTGCAGGCCATCTACGTGCCCGCCGACGACCTGACCGACCCGGCCCCGGCCACCTCCTTCGCCCATCTTGACGCGACGACCGTGCTGTCGCGCTCGATCGCGGAGAAGGGCATCTACCCGGCCGTGGACCCGCTCGACTCCACCTCGCGCATGCTGTCGCCGCTCGTCGTCGGCGAGGAGCACTACGCGGTGGCCCGCCAGGTGCAGCAGACGCTGCAGCGCTACAAGGCGCTGCAGGACATCATCGCGATCCTGGGCATGGACGAGCTGTCCGAAGAGGACAAGATCGCCGTCGCCCGCGCCCGCAAGATCGAGCGCTTCCTGTCGCAGCCCTTCTTCGTCGCCGAGGTGTTCACCGGCTCGCCGGGCAAGCTCGTGTCGCTCGCCGACACGATCAAGGGCTTCAAGGGCCTCGTCGAAGGCAAGTACGACCACCTCCCCGAGGCGGCCTTCTACATGGTCGGCACCATCGAGGAAGCGGTCGAGAAGGCCCAGCGCCTGGCCGCCGAGGCCGCGTAAGCCAAACGGACACCGTCCCGTGCCTTCGCGCGCGGGACGTTCTTTCCGCCCCGCGCCACGACCCGCCTGACCGTTGATGCGGCAGGCCCGGGCCGCAATAGCGGGGACGGAGCCAGATCGGAGCTATGATGGCCACGTTCAATTTCGAACTCGTCTCGCCTGAGAAGCTGCTGTTCTCCGGCCCAGGTCGAGCAGGTGGTCGTGCCCGGCACCGAGGGCGACTTCGCCGTGCTGAAGGACCATGCGCCCGTCATGTCGGCCCTGCGGCCCGGCGTGATCGTCATCACCGACGACAAGAACGACAGTGCAGCGCCTGTTCGTGCGCGGCGGCTTCGCCGACGTGTCGCCCGCGGGCCTGACGATCCTCGCCGAGCAGGCCGTGCCGGTGCACGAGATCACCGACGAGTTCGTCGCGGGCGAGATCAAGGCCGCCGAGGACGAGTTCGCGGCCGCGACGAATGAGGACGAGCGCCGCAAGTCCGCCGAAAGGCTGGCCCAGGTCCTCACCATGCGTGACCAGTTTCTCTCCCGCACGCATCTCCAGTAGGGCGTCGAGCAGCGGGACATCCCGCGACGGGGACTGAATGACGGACGCCTCGGCGTCCGTTTTCGTTTGGGACATCGGACAAGGCAAAAGTTGTCGTGGCAAGTGCTGTCGTGGCAAGTGCTGTCGGGGCAGTGCTTTCGATGCAGATGTTGTCGAGGCAGATGTTGTCGAGGCCTGAGTTTTCGCGACGAGGCTGGTCACGGCAAGCGCGTTCAGGTTTCCCGATCGCGTTTGTAGCAGGCCGCTAACGCCTCCTTCATCATGATGCCGCAGGCTTGCACCATGCTGCACGCCGATTTCGACCTTGCCGCCGCCCTTGTCCGCTGGCGCCGCCACCTTGCCACCGAGCGCCGCCTCGCGGGCAAGACGCTGGACGCCTATGAGCGGGATATCAGCCAGTTCCTGGCGTTCATGAGCGAGCGAGCCGGCGAACCGTTGTCTCTCCCCGCCATCGACCGGATGAAACCCGCGGACCTGCGCGCCTATATGGCGGACCGGCGCATGGACGGCATCGGCAGCCGCACGCTGATGCGCAACCTCGCGGGTGTACGTTCGGCGTTGCGCTTCTTCGAACGCGAGGGACTGGCGAAGGCCTCGGCCCTGTCCTCCATTCGCGGCCCGCGCGTGGCCAAGAGCCTGCCAAAGCCGCTCAGTTCGGCTGCTGCACGGCGACTGTCCGACCCCGACCTGCGCGCGGGCGAGGACCGCGAAACCTGGGTGCTGGTGCGCGACGCCGCCGTGATGGCGCTCCTCTACGGCAGCGGGCTGCGCATCTCCGAGGCGCTGTCGATCAAGGCGAAGGACGCCCCCGTGATGGGCCGCGATGCCGTGACGGTGACCGGCAAGGGCGGCAAGACCCGGATGACGCCGGTCATTCCCGCCGTGCAGCAGGCCGTCTCCGAATATGTCTCGCTCTGCCCCTACCGGCTGGAGCCGGACGGGCCGCTGTTTCGCGGCGCGAAAGGCGGGCCGCTGAGCCCGCGCATCATCCAGCTCGCCATGGAGCGGCTGCGCGGGGCGCTGGGCCTGCCGGATACCGCGACGCCGCACGCGCTGCGGCATTCCTTCGCGACGCATCTGCTGGCGCGCGGCGGTGATCTCAGGGCCATCCAGGAGCTGCTGGGACACGCGTCCCTCTCCACCACGCAGATCTACACGGAAGTCGATTCCGCCCGGCTGCTGGCCGCCTACAACGCGGCGCATCCCGAGGGCGTGAGCGGTCGACGCCCTGACCGCCCGGAGCTCCTGACTTCAGCGCGTCGCGCCTGCGCTTGCGCGCCATCACCGCACGACGCCAGCGGCGAAGACGGCCGCGAGACCGGAGATAGGGCGCGAGCCGGGCTCGCAATCTCGCCATGGCGCTGCGGATGCGCTTCTTGAACGGCTCGACCTGCACATGCGCCCAATGGCGAAGGCGCATGCCGAGCGCGTAGACGCGCACGAACCATGCGAGTTCCATCAGCTTCGGCCGGCAGATCTCGAACAGGAAGGCCGCGCTGCCGACCCCAGCCGTCTTGGCCAGAAAGAACGTGCCCACGCCGAGCAGCGGATGGCCGGTTCCGATGAGCCACAGGCCCGCGAGCTTGAACGGGAACAGCACCAGAGCGGGGATGACGAAGACGAACAGCACGAGCCAGGGCGGCAGCCTGGCCACGCCCGCCGCGACCGCCGCCTTGAAGCGCTCCCACGGCAGCACCGCGACCAGCCGCGCCGCCACGCCGGCGCAGAGTGTCCCAGATCCACGCCTCGAAGAGGAACAGCGCGGCAAGGAGGAACCAGAATGGGCGAAACGGGCGCTTCATCGCGCCATTCGGCAGCTTGATTGCAGCGAAATCAAGCCCCGGAGGGCCTGACGATGCCGGATGGCGGCAATAGGGTCGGCGGCGGACCCGGCCGAAGGGCTGCGACAACTCGCCGTTCCGCGAGGCTTGCAGTTGAGGTCAGGAGCGCTACCTTTCTATAAGGCGGCGCTTGCCGTCGATCAGACGATGGAGCTTCCCCGATGCGTAGAGAAGTCCTCACCGTTCTCGCGGCTTTGGCCCTCATGGCCGGCGCGAGCGTGCCCGCTTCCGCCGAAGGCGATTGCGGCTACAAGGCCGTCACGGCGTCAAGCCAGGCCACGCAGCAGCAGACGGCCCAGGTCCAGACCAAGTCCAGCACGGCCACGCAGTAAGTCCGTTATCCCCCGAACGAGAAAGCCCGAGGCGCGAGCCTCGGGCTTTTTCAATTTGGGCAGTCCACCGGCGGATCGGGCCTGCGGATCGCGTCAGATATGGATGGCGCGCTTCTCCACCGCCATCGCCGCTTCCTTCACCGCTTCGCGACATGCGTCGGATGGGCGTGGCAGGTGCGGGCGAGATCCTCGGACGAGCCGCCGAATTCCATCAGCACGGCGGCCTCGTGGATCATCTCGCCGGCGCCGGCGCCGATGATGTGGACGCCGAGCACGCGGTCGGTCTTGGCGTCGGCCAGCACCTTCACGAAGCCGTCGGTTGGCGCATGGCGCGGGCGCGGCCGTTGGCGGTGAACGGGAACTTGCCGACGCTTGTAGGCGATGCCGGCGGCCTTCAGCTCTTCCTCGGTCCTGCCCGACGCAGGCGACCTCGGGCATGGTGTAGACGACGCCGGGAATGACGTCGTAGTTCACGTGGCCCGGCCTTGCCGGCGAGGATCTCGGCCACCGCGACGCCCTCGTCCTCGGCCTTGTGGGCGAGCATCGGCCCGGCACGACGTCGCCGATGGCGTAGATGCCGGGCACGTTGGTCTGGAAATGCTCGTCGATGACGACGCGGCCGCGCTCGAGCGCGACGCCGGCCTGCGTCGAGGCCGAGCCCCTCCGTGTAGGGCCGGCGGCCGATGGCGACCAGCACGACGTCGGCCTCGAGCATCTGCTGCCTCGCCGCCCGCGGCGGGCTCGACGGTGACCTTGCGCCGGCCTTCGCCGGTCTCGACGCTCGGTCACCTTGGTGCCGAGCTGGAACGTGATGCCCTGCTTCTCCAGGATGCGCTGGAACTGCTTGGCGACCTCGGCGTCCATGCCGGGCAGGATGCGGTCGAGATATTCGACCACGGTCACCTCGCGCCGAGCCGGCGCCAGACCGAGCCGAGCTCGAGGCCGATCACGCCGGCGCCGACGACGACCAGCTGCGCCGGCACCTCTCGCAGCGCGAGCGCGCCGGTCGAGGAGACGACGATCTTCTCGTCGATCGCGACGCCCGGCAGCGGCGCGACGTCCGAGCCGGTGGCGATGACGATGTCCTTGGTCTCGAGCGTCTGCGACCGTGCCGTCCTCGGCGGTGACCTCGACCTTGCCGGGCGCCGGCGATGCGTGCCGGTGCCGATGAAGGCGTCGACCTTGTTCTTCTTGAACAGGAAGGCGACGCCGTTGACGTTGGCCGCCACCGTGTCGTCCTTGTGCTTCATCATCGCGGCAGGTCGAGCTTCGGCGTGCCGACCTTGATGCCGAGGGCGGCGAAGCCGTGGCCGGCCTCCTCGAACAGCTCGGAGGCGTGCAGCAGCGCCTTGGAGGGGATGCAGCCGACGTTGAGGCAGGTGCCGCCATGCGTCGTGCGCTTCTCGACGACGGCGGTCTTCAGGCCGAGCTGCGCCGCGCGGATGGCGCAGACATAGCCGCCGGGGCCGGTGCCGATGACGATGAGATCGTAGGACATGAGTGAGCTCCTCGGCATGCCGTCACGGCGTCCTGGCCCGGCCGTCGCACGACGGCGATGCCGGGCGAAAGGCGTGGATGCCCGGACGCGCGGCCCGGGCAGACGGCGATGCGGACCTCAGAGATCCAGCACGAGCCGCGCCGGATCTTCCAGCGCTTCCTTGACGCGCACGAGGAAGGTCACGGCCTCCTTGCCGTCGACGATGCGGTGGTCGTAGCTGAGCGCCAGATACATCATCGGGCGGATCACGATCTTGCCGCCGACGACCATCGGGCGCTCCTGGATCTTGTGCATGCCGAGGATGCCCGACTGCGGCGCGTTGAGGATCGGCGTCGACATCAGCGAGCCGTAGACGCCGCCATTGGAGATGGTGAACGTGCCGCCCTGCATCTCGTCGATCTTGAGCTTGCCGTCGCGGGCGCGCTTGCCGAAGTCGGCGATCGTCTTCTCGATCCCGGCGATCGACAGGCTGGTCGGCGTCGCGCACCACCGGCACGACGAGGCCCTTGTCGGTGCCGACGGCGATGCCGATGTGGTAGTAGTTCTTGTAGACGATGTCCGTGCCGTCGATCTCGGCGTTGACGGCCGGGATTTCCTTCAGCGCCTGCACGCAGGCCTTCACGAAGAAGCCCATGAAGCCGAGCTTGACGCCGTGCTTCTTCTCGAACACGTCCTTGTAGCTGCGTGCGCAGCGCCATCACCGCGGTCATGTCGACCTCGTTGAAGGTCGTCAGCATGGCGGCGGTGTTCTGCGCTTCCTTCAGGCGGCGCGCGATGGTCTGGCGCAGCCTGGTCATCTTGCACGCGCTCCTCGCGCGAGCGCGTCGTCGGCCGGCGACGGCGCGCGCACCTGCACGGCGCGGAGCCGCGGCGGCGGCGGCGCGGCGGCCGCGGCCGTCGCGACGGCGGCGAGCACGTCGCCCTTGGTCACGCGGCCGTCCTTGCCGGAGCCGGCGACCGCGGCGGGATCGACGCCGCGTCTCGGCGGCGATGCGCTGCACGGACGGGAGCGTGCGGCGTGCCGGCGGCGAGCGCCTTGGCCGCGGCGGCGGGCGCGGGCGCGGCGGCCGGAGCCGGCGCTGGCGCTGGGGCAGGCTGCGGCAGCGGCGGCCGGCGCGGCGGCGGCCGCGCCGGCGCCGGCGGCGATGGAGCCGAGCAGCGCGCCGACGCCGACCGTCTCGCCGTCCTTGGCGACGATCTCGGCCAGCACGCCGGCGGCCGGCGCGTGGACCTCGAGCGTGACCTTGTCGGTTTCGAGCTCGACCAGCGGCTCGTCGGCCTTCACGGCGTCGCCGGGCTTCTTGAACCACTTGCCGACGGTCGCCTCGGTGACGGATTCGCCGAGGGTCGGGACGCGGATTTCGGTCGCCATGGTCGGTCGACTTTCTGGTCGCTGATCCGGCGAGAGTGCGAGGCCGGATCGTGATGGCGAAGTGGGCGGACGGCGAGCGCCAGCCGTGCGCGGGTCAGGCCGCGAAGACCTCTTCGAGGAAGGCGTTCAGCTGCGCGAGGTGCTTGGACATCAGGCCGGTCGCCGTGGCGGCGGAGGCCGGGCGGCCGGCATAGCGGGCGCGCTTCGCCTTGACGCCGGCATGCGGCGAGCACCCATTCGAGATAGGGCTCGACGAAGGTCCAGGCGCCCATGTTCTTGGGCTCTTCCTGGCACCAGACGACCTCGGCGTTCTTGAAGCGGCGCGAGCTCGGTGACCAGCGCCTTCACCGGGAACGGATAGAGCTGCTCGACGCGCAGCAGATAGACGTCGTCGATGCCGCGCTTCTCGCGCTCCTCGAGAGGTCGTAATAGACCTTGCCCGAGCACAGCACGACGCGGCGGATCTTGTTGTCCTTGGCGAGCTTGATCGTCTCGCCCTTGAGCAGCTGCGCGTCGTCCCACAGCACGCGGTGGAAGGACGTGCCCGGCCGCCATCTCGTCGAGCCGCGACACGGCGCGCTTGTGGCGCAGCAGCGACTTCGGCGTCATCAGGATCAGCGGCTTGCGGAAGTCGCGCTTCAGCTGCCGGCGCAGGACGTGGAAGTAGTTCGCCGGCGTCGTGCATGTTGGCGACCTGCATGTTGTCTTCGGCGCACAGCTGCAGGAAGCGCTCGAGGCGGGCCGAGGAGTGCTCCGGCCCTGGCCCTCATAGCCGTGCGGCAGCAGGCAGACGAGGCCGGACATGCGCAGCCACTTGCGCTCGCCCGACGAGATGAACTGGTCGAACACCACCTGCGCGCCGTTGGCGAAGTCGCCGAACTGCGCTTCCCACAGCGTCAGCGCGTTCGGCTCGGCCAGCGAGTAGCCGTACTCGAAGCCGAGCACCGCCTCTTCCGAGAGCATCGAGTTGATGACCTCGTAGCGTGGCCTGGCCGTCGCGCGATGTTGTTGAGCGGCGTGTAGCGCGCCTCGGTCTCCTGGTCGATCAGCACCGAATGGCGCTGCGAGAAGGTGCCGCGCTCGCAGTCCTGGCCGGACAGGCGCACGGGGTGCCCCTCCGGCAACGAGCGAGCCGAAGGCCAGCGCCTCGCCGGTCGCCCAGTCGATGCCCTCGCCGGTCTCGATCGCCTTGCGGCGGTTGTCGAGGAAGCGCTGGATGGTCTTGTGGACGTTGAAGCCCTCCGGCACCGTGGTGATGCGGTCGCCGATCGCGCGCAGGTCGTCGAGCGTCGACGCCGGTCTGGCCGCGGCGCGCGTCGTCCTCGCTCTCCTTGATCGCCTTCAGGCCGGCCCAGCGGCCGTCGAGCCAGTCGGCCTTGTTGGGCTTGTAGGCCTGGCCGGCCTCGAACTCGGCCTCGAGGCGCTGGCGCCAGTCGGCGCTTCATCTTGTCGACCTCGCCCTCGGTGACGACGCCTTCGGCGATCGAGCTTCTTCGGCGTAGATCTCCAGCGTCGACGGCTGCTGCGCGGATCTTCTTGTACATCAGCGGCTGGGTGAACGCCGGCTCGTCGCCCTCGTTGTGGCCGAAGCGGCGGTAGCAGAACATGTCGATGACGACCGGCTTGTGGAACTTCTGCCGGAACTCGGTCGCGACCTTGGCGGCGAAGACCACCGCTTCCGGATCGTCGCCGTTCACGTGGAAGATCGGCGCCTCGATCATCTTCGCCACGTCGGACGGATAGGGCGAGGAGCGCGAGTAGCGCGGATAGGTGGTGAAGCCGATCTGGTTGTTGATGATGAAGTGGATCGAGCCGCCGGTGCGGTGGCCCTTCAGGCCCGACAGGCCGAGGCATTCCGCCACCACGCCCTGGCCGGCGAAGGCCGCGTCGCCGTGCATCAGCAGCGGCAGCACCTTGGAGCGCTCCACGACGTCGCTGCAGCTGGTCCTGCTTGGCGCGCACCTTGCCGAGCACGACCGGATCGACGATCTCGAGATGCGAGGGGTTGGCGGTCAGCGACAGGTGGACCTTGTTGCCGTCGAACTCGCGGTCCGACGACGCGCCGAGGTGGTACTTCACGTCGCCCGAGCCCTCGACGTCGTCGGGGGCGTAGGAGCCGCCCTTGAACTCGTGGAAGATCGCGCGGTGCGGCTTGCGCCATCACCTGCGCGAGCACGTTCAGGCGGCCGCGATGGGCCATGCCGAACGACGATCTCCTTCACGCCGAGCTTGCCGCCGCGCTTGATGATCTGCTCCAGCGCCGGGATCAGCGACTCGCCGCCGTCGAGGCCGAAGCGCTTGGTGCCGGTGTACTTGACGTCGATGAACTTCTCGAAGCCCTCGGCCTCGATCAGCTTGTTGAGGATGGCGCGCTTGCCCTCGCGGGTGAAGGCGATCTCCTTGTCCGGCCCCTCGATGCGCTCCTGGATCCAGGCCTTCTCCTCCGGATCGGAGATGTGCATGAACTCGAAGCCGATGGTCGAGCAGTAGGTGCGCTGCAGGATCGCGAGCATCTCGCGGATGGTCGCGAACTCGAGGCCGAGCACGTTGTCGATGAAGATCGGGCGGTCCAGTCGGCGTCGGTGAAGCCGTAGGACGAGGGGTGCAGCTCCTCGTGGTCCTTGCGCGGCTCGAGGCCGAGCGGATCGAGATCGGCGTGCAGGTGGCCGCGCATGCGGTAGGCGCGGATCATCATCAGCGCGCGCACGCGAATCGCGCGTCGCCTGCTGGATGTCGGCCTGCGACAGAGCTCGGCGCGCCGGCCTTGGCGGCGGCCTCGGCCTTGCCCTTCAGCTTGTCGCCGACGACCTTCTCGACCGGCCCCAGTTGCCGTCGAGCGCCGAGATCAGCTCGCCATTGGCGGCGATCGGCCAGTTCGGCTTCTGCCAGGACGCGCCCTTGGCGCTCTTGGCCACCGACGCGCCGTCGTCCTTCAGCGCGCGCGAAGAAGGCCTGCCACTCGGCGATCGACCGAGGCCGGGTCCTTCTGCGTAAGCGGGCGTAGAGGTCCTCGATGTAGGCGGCGTTGCCGCCATACAGGAAGGATGTCTGCAGGAACGCTGTCGTTCTGGTCCTGACGTGCCATTTGCGTTTCCTCGATCGCCTCTTTTAGCCGAGCGTGCAGTGAGACGCGGCCGGTGAGCGCGGCGCGACATCCGCGGTCGGTGCGCGCACGGCCGCCGGCGATGGCGCAGCTCAACCCTTCAGCACTTCCACCAGCGTCTTGCCGAGCCGCGCGGGCGACGGCGAGACGCGGATGCCCGCGGCTTCCATCGCCGCGATCTTGTCTTCCGCGCCGCCCTTGCCGCCGGAGATGATCGCGCCGGCATGGCCCATGCGGCGGCCGGGAGGCGCCGTGCGGCCGGCGATGAAGCCGACCATCGGCTTCTTGCGGCCGCGCTTGGCCTCGTCGGCGATGAACTGCGCCGCGTCCTCCTCGGCCGAGCCGCCGATCTCGCCGATCATGATGATCGACTTGGTCTTGGGATCGGCGAGGAACATCTCCAGCATGTCGATGAACTCGGTGCCCTTGACCGGGTCGCCGCCGATGCCGACGGCCGTGGTCTGGCCGAGGCCTTCGCGGGTGGTCTGGAACACGGCCTCGTAGGTCAGCGTGCCCGAGCGCGAGACGATGCCGACCTTGCCGGGCTTGAAGATGTTGCCCGGCATGATGCCGATCTTGCACTCGCCGGCGGTCATGACGCCGGGGCAGTTCGGCCCGATCAGGCGCGACTTCGAGCCCGAGAGCGCGCGCTTCACCTTGACCATGTCGAGCACCGGGATGCCCTCGGTGATGCAGACGATCAGCGGGATCTCGGCGTGCGATGGCCTCGCAGATCGCGTCGGCCGCGCCGGCCGGCGGCACGTAGATGACCGAGGCGTCGGCCCCGGTCTGCTCGCGCGCCTCGGCGACGGTGTCGAACACCGGCAGGCCGAGATGGGTGGAGCCGCCCTTGCCGGGCGAAGTGCCGCCGACCATCTTGGTGCCGTAGGCGATCGCCTGCTCGGAGTGGAAGGTGCCGTTCTTGCCGGTGAAGCCCTGGGTGATGACCTTGGTGTTGGCGTCGATGAGAACGGACATTAGTTCCTCTTGAGTGGGGGTATTGACGACGAGCGAACCGGAGTGGCCCCAGTCTTCGTCATCGACGGCTTCGATGACGATGTGGATGTTTTCCGGCTTCTTCCCCAGAACGCGAACGAGAGTTTCGCTGAACTCCTTCACGATCTGCGCCTTCGTCTCCCGTGTCAGATTGGTCTTCGTGGTCTTGATGTTGACGAAGGGCATCAGCCCAGCGCCTTCACGGCCTTGACGATCTTCTGCGCGGCGTCGTCGAGGTCGTCGGCGGAGATCACGTTGAGGCCGGACTCGGCGATGATCTTCTTGCCGAGCTCGACGTTGGTGCCTTCGAGGCGCACCACCAGCGGCACCTGCAGGCCGACCTCCTTCACCGCGGCGATGACGCCCTCGGCGATGACGTCGCAGCGCATGATGCCGCCGAAGATGTTGACCAGGATGCCCTTCACGTTCGGGTCGGCGGTGATGATCTTGAACGCCGCCGTCACCTTCTCCTTGCTGCGCGCCGCCGCCGACGTCGAGGAAGTTGGCCGGGCTCTCGCCGTAGAGCTTGATGATGTCCATCGTCGCCATGGCGAGGCCGGCGCCGTTGACCATGCAGCCGATCGTGCCGTCGAGCGTGATGTAGTTGAGGTCGTACTTGGAGGCCTCGATCTCCTTGGCGTCCTCCTCGGTCTCGTCGCGCAGGGCGACGATGTCGGGGTGGCGGTAGAGCGCGTTGCCGTCGAAGGAGATCTTGGCGTCGAGCGCCTTGCAGCTTGCCGTCCTTGGTGACGATCAGCGGGTTGATCTCCAGCATGCTCATGTCCTTCGCGACGAAGGCCGTGTAGAGCTGGCCGGCGACCTTCTCGGCCTGCTTGGCGAGGTCGCCGGTGAGGCCCAGCGCCTGCGCGACGCGGCGGCCGTGGTGCGGCATGACGCCGGTGGCGGGATCGACCGAGAAGGTCACGATCTTCTCGGGCGTGTCGTGCGCGACGTCCTCGATGTTCATGCCGCCTTCGGTGGAGACCACGAAGGAGACGCGCGAGGTCGACGCGGTCGACCAGCATCGAGAGGTAGAACTCCTTCTCGATGTCGGAGCCGTCCTCGATGTAGAGGCGGTTGACCTGCTTGCCGGCCGGGCCGGTCTGGATGGTGACCAGCGTGTTGCCGAGCATCTCGCTGGACGAAGGCCTCGACCTCCTCGATCGACTTGGCGAGGCGCACGCCGCCCTTTTCGCCGGCCGCGGCTTCCTTGAACTTGCCCTTGCCGCGGCCGCCGGCATGGATCTGCGACTTCACCACCCAGAGCGGGCCCGCCGAGCTCGCTTCGCCGCCGCCTCGGCCTCCTCGGCCTTGAAGACGGCGCGGCCGTTGGAGACGGGCACGCCGAACTCCTTGAGGACCGCCTTGCCCTGGTATTCGTGGATGTTCATGGGGACCTCTCCGATGGGTCGTGCTTTCGCGACGCCGAGACCGGCCTGTCCGGGGCGGCGTCGCCGGCGATGCTTGGACTGCCCGGCTCTGCCCGGGCTGGCTCAGATCAGGCGAACGCGGGATTGATCGTCTTGCAGGCGTCGACCAGGCCCTTCACGGCCTCGACCGACTTGGCGAACATCGCCTTCTCGGCGGCGTCGAAGTCGATCTCGACGATCTTCTCGACGCCGTTCTCGCCGATCAGCACGGGCACGCCGACATACATGTCCTTCACGCCGTACTGGCCGTTGAGATAGGCGGCGCAGGGCAGGACGCGCTTCTGGTCCTTGCAGGTAGCTCTCGGCCATGGCGATGGCGGAGGCGGCCGGGGCGTAGAAGGCCGAGCCGGTCTTCAGCAGGGCGACGATCTCGCCGCCGCCGCCGCGGGTGCGCTTGACGATGGCGTCGAGCTTCTCCTGGCGTGAGCCAGCCCATCTTGACGAGGTCGGGCAGCGGCACGCCGCCGACGGTGGAGTAGCGGACCAGCGGCACCATGTCGTCGCCGTGGCCGCCGAGCGTCATGGCGTGCACGTCCCGCACGGAGACGCCGAGCTCCTCGGCGAGGAAGTAGCGGAAGCGGGCGCGAGTCGAGCACGCCGGCCATGCCGACGACCTTGTTCTTCGGCAGGCCCGAGGCCTTCTGCAGCGCCCACACCATCGCGTCGAGCGGGTTGGTGATGCAGATGACGAAGGCGTTCGGCGCATGCTGCTTGAGGCCCGGCGCCGACCTGGCTCCATGACCTTGAGGTTGATGCCGAGCAGGTCGTCGCGGCTCATGCCGGGCTTGCGCGGCACGCCGGCGGTGACGATCACCACGTCGGCGCCTGCGATCGCCTCGTAGGAGTTGGCGCCCGAGAGCTTGGCGTCGAAGCCGTCGACCGGCGAGGATTCGGCGATGTCGAGCGCCTTGCCCTGCGGCACGCCTTCCGCGATGTCGAAGAGGACGATGTCGCCGAGTTCCTTGAGGCCGGCGAGGTGGGCGAGCGTGCCGCCGATCTGCCCGGCGCCGATCAGAGCGATCTTCTTGCGCGCCATGGGTCGAATGTTCCTTGGAGGCCGGGATATGCTGCGGGCCGCGGACAGGCCTCCCCCATCCGGACGCGTTCCCCTTAACCGCAAGATATGAACGCTTCAAGTGAGCGAAAGGCTTAGACGGCAGTGGGGAGGTCGAAGGCCGGTGTCTCACGTCCAGTTGGCTCAAGCGACTGAATCGATTGAGGTAATTAGTCTTGTGCGCCGGCGCAGCAAGCCGGACTTGGCAAGGGCAGTGCCTCGATTATGAGCACGTTACAAATTACAAAATTTGTCATTTGTAACAGGTTTCTATGAGCCGAATCGCTCTGAATTCGAGCCGTTCACACATCAGCGCCCTGGCAGGCGCGGCACCAGGCGCGCTAGGCGATGCCCCCCTTCAGGCCCGCGAAGCACCAGTTTCACCGCCGTCGAGAGGCGGTCATCCAGCACGCGGCGGGGAATGTCCTTGTCGAGCCGGACGGCCAGCGGATGGGTGAAGCGGAACACCGCGTCCAGCACCAGCGTGACAGCCCTTCTCGGGCCGGCGCAGCGTAAAAACCTCGGCGCCAACGCCCTCCTCGATCACGCGCTCGACCAGCATCCGCACCCTCTGCCGGTGCTTGCGCGAGACGACGCGGTTCTCCTCGTGGGCCGAGACATAGAGGTCGAACAGGTTGGGGTCCGCCTCCAGCTTGTCGCGCTGCGTGGACGCGATCGCCATGAGCATGCGCTCGAGCTTGTCGTCGGCAGGGTCGGGGGCATCGGCGACCTGCGCCAGCTCCGCCTCGAGCGGCTTCAGCCAGTCCGCCGTGACGGCGTCGGCCAGCGCGGCCTTGGAGGGGAAGTAGCGATAGACGTTGGCATGGGTCATCCCCGCCTCGCGCGCCACCGAGACGACCGTGGTGCGCGCGATCCCGTGGCGGCGCACGTGCTCGGCCGCGATGGCCAGGATGCGTGCATCCTGGGACTGCGGCGGCGTAGAGGCCGGGCTGAGAGTGGTGGTGGGCAAGAACGCTCCCTCGGGGCGAATTGCGGCGATGATAGCTGAAATCCGCGTTGCGCCGCATCGCGCTTTTCCAGGTTCCATCTGCGGGCGTCGCGCGCCCCGGACGAGACCTATTCGCCTGAATCGGCGTTTGCGAGTAGGAGGATAGGGGAACGGACTTCCGTACCACGGGAACCGGCCTTTGACAGACAGCCCCAAGCGCCTGCGACCGACGATCCTCCGCCTCCTGGGGCCCGGCATCGTGGCCGGCGCCGCCGATGACGACCCGTCCGGCATCGCCACCTATTCGCAGGCGGGCGCGCAGTTCGGCTACGGCCTGCTGTGGACCGTGGTGCTCACCTATCCGTTCATGGTGGCGATCCAGCTCGTCAGCGCGCGGATCGGCCGGGCGACGGGGCTGGGCATCGTCGCCAATGTCCGTACGCTCTACCCGCGCTGGGTGGTCGTGTGGCTGGTCTTCCTGCTGCTCGCCGCCAACACGATCAACATCGCCGCCGACCTCGCCGCGATGGGGGCGGCCCTGAAGCTCGTGATCGGCGGCCCCGCGCCGGCCTACGCGCTCTTGCTCGGGCTGCTTTGCGCCGCCGTGGAGGTGATGCTCCCTTATCGGCGCTACGCGCCCATCCTCAAGGGCCTCACGATGGTCCTGTTCGTGTATGTCGGCACGGTCATGAGCGTGAATATCGACTGGCCCAAGGCGTTGCGCTCCGCCATCGCCCCGGCGCTGTCGCTCGACCCGGCCTACATCCTGACCGTGGTGGCCGTGTTCGGCACGACGATCAGCCCCTACGTGTTCTTCTGGCAGGCGGCGGAGGAGGTCGAGGACATGCACCTCGTCCGTCATCCGCACGCGCTGCGCGACATGAAGCGCGGAACCCGGCCGACGCTGATGCGCATCGGCGCGGATACGGCGATCGGCATGGGATTCTCGATCTCCATCGCCGTCTGCATCATGCTCACGGCGGCGGCGACGCTGAACGTGAACGGGATCACCGAGATCACCACATCGGCGGAAGCGGCCGAGGCGCTGCGACCGCTGGCCGGCGAGTTCACGTTCTTCCTCTTCGCCGCCGGCATCCTTGGCACGGGCCTGCTGGCAGTGCCGGTGCTGGCGGGATCGGCCGCCTACGCCGTGGCCGAGGCGATGGAGTGGCGCTCGAGCCTCGAACTCGCGCCGCGCCAGGCGAAGGGGTTCTACTCCATCATCGCCGGCTCGACGCTGATCGGCGCCCTGATCGCGCTGTCTCCGCTCGATCCGATCCGCATGCTGTTCTGGGCCGCCGTCATCAACGGCATCGTGGCCGTGCCTGTCATGGCCATGATGATGATGCTGGTTTCGCGCCGCTCGGTGATGGGCGAGGTGCGCGCGCACGGGCTGCTCAAGGTGGCCGGCTGGAGCGCCACGGTGGTGATGGCCCTCGTCGTCGCCGCGCTGCTGTGGAGCTGGGCGCTCGGCTAGATTCAGATTTTTCGATCCCGCATCATCTTTTTCCGCCAACCGGCAGCCACCTGGCGGGATGACGCTCAGGTCTCGACGAGCCCCGTCGTGTCGCCCGAGGCGGTCGAGTCGCGGCGGCCGTGCGGCAGAGCGAGATAGTCTTCGGAGCGCATCTCGATGAGGCGGGAGGCCGTGCGGGCGAATTCGAAGGCCTCGCGTCCGTCCACTGCCGTATAGAGCGCGTCGGGCTCGGCGTCGGCGCTGGCCACGAGCTTGACGTGGCTGTCGTAGAGCGCGTCGATCAGCGTGATGAAGCGCTTGGCGGCATTGCGGTCGCTCGAAGGACATGACAGGCACGCCTTCGAGCACGACCGTGTGGAAGCGCTCGGCCAGCGCGAGGTAATCCGACGCGCCCAGCGGCCGCTCGCAGAGCTCGCCGAAGCCGAGCCAGGCGACGCCCTGCGCGGCACGCTCCACGACCAGTTCCCGGCCCTTCACGGCGAGCGTGACGGGATGCGGCTTGCTGCCGCCGGTGAGGCTGCGAAAAGCTTCGCCGAGCCGCGCATGGCTCTCGTCGCCGACCGGCATGTGCCAGACCTGCGCGCCCTTGAGCTTTTCCATGCGGTAGTCGGTGCGCGCGTCGAGCTCGACGATGTCCATGCGCTGCTTCAGCAGCGCGATGAACGGCAGGAACAGGGCCCGGTTGAGGCCGCCCTCGTAGAGCCGGTCGGGCTCCACGTTGGATGTGGCGACCACGGTGACACCAGCCGCGAACAGCGCGGTGAAGAGCCGCCCCAGGATCATCGCATCGGCGATATCGGTCACCGTGAACTCGTCGAAGCACAGCAGCGTCGCCTCGCTCGCGAGTGCGGCGGCGACGGGCGGGATCGGATCGGGGTCCTTGACCTCGCCCTGCTTCACGCGCTGCCGGTAGGCGTGGATGCGCTCGTGCACGTCGGCCATGAAGGCGTGAAAATGGGCGCGGCGCTTCTGCGGGATCGGGACGGTCTCGATGAAGAGATCCATCAGCATCGTCTTGCCGCGCCCGACGGAGCCCCAGATGTAGAGGCCGCGCGCCGGCGGCGGGGCGGGGCGGCTGCCGAAGAGCCAGCCGAGCGCGCTCTTCTTGTGGGCCAGGCTGCGCTCGGTCAGCACGCCGGCGAGTTCGCCGAGCCTGCGCACGACGTCCTTCTGCGCGGCATCGTCCTCGATGGCGCCCTGCGCGACGAGCGCGCGATAGCGTTGGGCGAGGGTGGATGGCACGGCAGGAAGCTCTCCGGCGGAAAGGGCGGGCGCGTGGCTTTAGCCCGCACCCGGCCGGGTGGCAACGCCGACAATCGAAGGATGGTTTGCAATGTGCCGTGAAAAACGGCGCTTTGCATCATGCGGGAAGCGGATACCCAGGCATCAGCTCGTAGGGATGCACCCAGCCGGGCAGGCCGCGGATGCGCTCGCGCCAGGCGGACAGGGCCGGGTAATCGGCCCAGTCGATGCCGGTTTCCTCGGGGTAGAAGACGTAGCCGGCCATCGACAGGTCGGCGATCGTCGGCCGTTGTCCCAGCACGAATGCGCTCGCCTCGAAGTGCTTGTCGGCGACAGCCATCGCCGCTCTGGCGCGGGTTCGCAGGAACTCCGTGACCGGTGTCTCGCCGGTCTTGGCCAGTCCGTACATGAAGCGCAGCGTGGCGTAGTAGCTCGTGAACTTGTGGTTGTCGAAGAACATCCAGCGCAAGGCTTCGTAGCGCTCGTCGTCTCCCTCGGGTGCGAAATGGCCGGTCGTGTCCGCGAGCCAGGTGAGGATCGCGCCGGATTGCGACATCCTGCGGCCGCCATGCTCCAGCACCGGCGCCTCGCCCATCTCGTTGACGCTGGCGCGCCATTCCGGCGTGCGCACCTCGGCCGACTTGAAATAGTCGACGAACACCGGCTCCCAATCGAGACCTGCAAGAGTGAGATACAGCGCCACCTTGTAGGCGTTGCCGGACTGCGCGAAGCAGTGGAGCTTGTAGTCGGCCATCTGGTGCAGGTTCCCTGTCAGGTTTGCGTCAGCGATTGTAGGCGATGGCATCGGCTCCGGCGAAGCGGGCTTTCGAGCCGAGCGCTTCCTCGATCCGGAGCATCTCGTTCCACTTGGCGGTGCGCTCGCCGCGCGTGATCGAGCCGACCTTGAACTGCCCTGCGTCCCAGCCGACCGCGAGATGGCAGATGGTGACGTCCTCGGTCTCGCCGGAACGGGCCGAGACGATGGTCCCGAACCCCGCGGCCTTGCCGGCATCGAGCGCCGCCCGGGTCTCGGTGATCGTGCCGGCCTGGTTGGGCTTCACGAGCACGGCGGTGCAGGCACGCTCGGCGGCGGCCTTGCGGACACGCTCCGCGCTGGTGACGAGATAGTCGTCGCCGATCACCTGCACGCGCGCGCCTTCTCCGGCCGTGAACGCGCGGAAGCCCGGCGCATCGTCCTCCGCGAGCGGGTCCTCGACCGACACGATCGGATAGCGCCGGATCCAGCCGGCCAGCATGTCGATCATGCCCGCCGTGTCGAGTTCGCGCCCATCGCGCGCCAGCTTGTAGACACCCCCCGCGCCAAACTCGGAGGCCGCGATATCGAGCGAGATCGACACCTCGTCGCCGGGCGTGAACCCTGCGCGCTCGATGGCTCGCATCAGCATGTCGAGCGCTTCTTCGTTGGACGCGAAAGCCGGCCAGAAGCCGCCCTCGTCGGCCACGCCCTGCAGCAGTCCGCGCTCGCCCAGGAGCTGCCCCGCCGCGCGATAGACCTCGGCCGTGCGGTCGAGCGCTTCGGCGAAGCGACGACGCCGTCGGACAGATGACCATGAAGTCCTGGACGTCGACGCGTCGCGCCGCGTGCGCGCCGCCGCCGAAGATCTGAATTTCGGGAACGGGAATGCGGACCTCGCGGCCCTCCGGCGAGATAGCGCCATAGCGGCTCGCGCCGCGCGGCCGCCATTGCATGCAGCGCCGCCATCGAGGTCGCGACGATGGCGTTGCCGCCGAGCCGCGCCTTGTTGGGCGTGCCGTCGAGTTCGATCAGCACGGCGTCGAGCGCCGCCTGGTCCGACGCGTCCATGCCGATCAGCGCCGGGGCGATTTCGTCGGCGACGTTGGCCACGGCGCGGCCCACGTCGAGACCGCCGAAGGTGGTTCCGCCATCCCTGAGGTCGACGGCCTCGCCGCTGCCCATCGACGCGCCCGCCGGAGCGATGGCGCGGCCCGTCGCGCCATTGGCGAGTTGCATCTCGACTTCCACTGTCGGGCGGCCTCGCGAGTCCCAGACACGGCGGGCCTGCAAGGCTGAAATGGCGGTCGCTGTCATGGTCGTGCCCCTTCGTCGTTCACGCGATGCCTAGCCGGAGAGCCCAGGCCCGGCGAATGTCCGCGAGGCGATGCCGGCGGCTGCACGATCAGCGGCAGCGCGGTGGCCCGCACGAGGTCGCGCTCATCCTCGCGCACGATGTATTCGACCGGCGACTTGCCGTCGACACGCGCCAGGAAGAGACCCGGCAGCAGGGCAGCCGCACGCGCCTCCAGCGCGTCGCGATCCTCGAACGTAACGCCGCGCAGATAGCCTTCCGCGAGCGCATCGAAAGAGGCGAGGAACGCAGCGCCGGCGGCGGGCGTCCACAGGCACTTCAGCAGCAGATGGTTGAGGCAGAAGGCGAGGTCGAAGGCGGGGTCGCCGTACCACGCGCATTCGGCGTCGAGGAACACCGGGCCATGCGGTCCGCACAGGATGTTCTTGGGGCTGACGTCCCCGTGAACCAGGGCGATCTTGCGGGCCAGGGTTTCGCGCGAAAGCGACATCAGCGCATCGTGGACGGACGGATTCGACAAGGCATATTTCGCGGCGGTTGCCTCCAGATAAGGTTCGAGGCGGATCGGCTTGAAGATGCGGTCGGTCGCGAACCGTGCGGCGACGTCCTCGCGGCCTGCCGTCGCCACGTGAATCAGCGCGAGCAGGCGTCCGACTTCCGCTGCGAACGATGGGTCCGCCCGGCCGTCGCGCAACTCCGACTTCCAGACCGGATGGTCCTCGGGCGCGAGGTACTCCATCGCGAAGAGGCCGCTCGCCTCGTCTTGGCCGAGGATGCGCGGAACAGCGTTGGGTGCGGCGCGTCCCGCCTCCTTCATCCACTCGACCTCGTAGCGGTTCCGCTCGACAGGCGCGCGCCAGTCCGCGGCGACGCGCAGCTTGGCCAGTGCACGCTTCACGACGAAGCTCCGGCCGGATGTTTCCACAAGAAAAATATCGGAGGACACGCCGCCCGCGAGAGGCGTCGCGGCGAACGTATCGCCGGTCAGCAGGCCCATCCGGCGCAGGCCCGCCGAAAGCGTTTCGCGCTCGTCTCCGGAGGTCTGTGGCGAAGGCGTCGTTGCGTTCGACATGGGCTCGTGGCTGCGGCTCGCTGAGGGCTCGCGATCATGCACGCTGCGCACCGCCCGGCAAGTGCGCGACGACGGCTGTTGCGACGAAAGGAGCGCGACGAAAGACGGGTACGGACCGCCATGAACTCGACACCCTTTCCGTGTCATCCTGCACTGACTGGACAGCAAGCCGAATCGTCATGGGAGAAGCGCCTCGGGGTTGCTTGCACTTGCATCACCAGAGGATCTCATGGGACAGGCCACACCCCCCGGCGGCATGATCCGGACGCTTTCCGTATCGGACGTTCCGCACTTCCGCGAACACCTCCTCCGGCTCGATGAGGAAACACGCCAGAACCGGTTCGCCATGGGCGCGTCGGACGCGTTCCTAAAGCGTTATGCCGACACTGCTTTTGCGATCGAGGCGGATAATTTCGGATACTTCGAGCACGGCGTTCTCAGGGCTGCCGCGGAGCTGCGGCCGGTGTCGCCGCGCGAGGCGGAAGCGGCATTCACCGTGGAGATCGACCGGCGTGGAAAAGGCATCGGCACGGCATTGTTCGCGCAGGTGCTCGGGGCTGCGCGTCAACGCCGTATGCGCCGGCTCTACATGAGTTGCCTCTCGTATAACTCCGCCATGCAGGCGCTCGCCCGCAAGTTCTCGGCAGAGCTCGTTTTCGAATCGCGCGACGTGCTTGCCATCAGCGACCGCGATGCCGTCGCGACACGTCCGCAAGAAGAGGCGAAGAACGACGATCAACTACTCTTCGCGACGGCTATACTGACCATCGAAAAAAGCTGGTTCCCGCTGCTTTCGCGATGATGTCCGCGACCGCAAACCGGAGCGGAATTCGTCCACCGCGCGGCTCCGGCGATGCCCCGGTTTTCGACCCCCTCAAGTACCCACTTGACGAGATTTCGGGGTGTCGCAGCGCAACATTATCGCAATTCATGTGCGCTCAATTCCAAACAACTTGAAAAAGATTGTGACGACTACGAATTTTTCAGGTTTAGATGCCAACGCTGTCCGCGTGTCGCATGATTCGGAGGGTATCCATGGCGAAGTCAACCGGAAGCGTAAAAGCGTCTAAAGCACCTGCGAAAGCCGAAGCAAAGCCAGCCGCGAAAGCTGCTGCTCCCAAGGCTGCCGCCAAGCCCGCGGCAAAGGCCGCTGCGAAGCCCGCGGCAAAGGCTCCTGCGAAGACTGCAGCCAAGGCTCCTGCCAAGGCGGCTGCACCGAAGGCTGCTGCTAAAGCTGCCAAGCCCGCAGCAAAAGCTGCTGCTCCCAAAGCTGCTGCAAAGCCCGCTGCCAAGGCTGCTGCAAAGCCAGCCGCGAAGGCTGCTGCGAAGCCGGCCGCCGCGAAAGCCGCAGCACCCAAGGCTGCCGCAAAGCCCGCAGCAAAAGCTGCTGCCAAGCCTGCCGCCAAAGCCGCCGCCAAGCCCGCAGCGAAGGCTGCTGCGAAGCCGGCCGCCAAGGCCGCTGCGAAGCCCGCAGCGAAGGCCGCTGCCAAGCCTGCAGCGAAGCCCGCAAAGGGCAAGTGATCGCAACGCGATCGCATTCACGCATGTGAGCGCGCAACGTGCTCACATGGATCTGATGGCCCCCGCCCCTCCCGGGCGTGGCGCCGCCCCAAGACAGCAAATATTCATCAGCGGAAAGCAAAAACGGCGTCCTCAGGGACGCCGCTTTTCTTGGTGCCGGACGATGCCGCGCTTCTGAAATTCGAAGCGCGCCGCGGTGGTCGATCAGACCTGCCGGCTGGCCTCGTCAGAACCTCGCCCGTCAGACCTTCCCGCGTCAGACCTGGCGCGTGATCATCATCTTCTTGATTTCGGCGATGGCCTTGGCCGGGTTCAGGCCCTTCGGGCACACCTTCGCGCAGTTCATGATGGTGTGGCAGCGATACAGGCGGAACGGGTCTTCCAGATTGTCGAGCCGCTCGCCCGTGGCCTCGTCGCGCGAGTCGATCAGCCAGCGATAGGCCTGCAGCAGCGCGGCCGGGCCGAGATAGCGGTCGCCGTTCCACCAGTAGCTCGGGCAGGTCGTCGAGCAGCAGGCGCACAGGATGCACTCGTAGAGGCCGTCGAGCTTGACGCGGTCCTCGGGCGACTGCTTCCACTCCTTCTCGGGCGCGGGGCTCGTCGTGTGCAGCCAGGGCTCGATGGAGGCGTGCTGCGCGTAGAAGTTCGTGAGGTCGGGGACGAGGTCCTTCACCACCGGCATGTGCGGCAGCGGATAGATCGCGACCTTGCCCTTCACCTCGTCCATCGACTTGGTGCAGGCCAGCGTGTTCGTGCCGTCGATGTTCATCGCGCAGGAGCCGCAGATGCCCTCGCGGCAGGAGCGGCGGAAGGTCAGCGTCGGGTCGATCTTGTTCTTGATCCAGATGATCCCGTCGAGGACCATCGGCCCGCAATCGTCGCGGTCGACCCAGTAGGTGTCGATGCGCGGATTGCTCTCGCCGTCCGGATCGTAGCGATAGATCTTGAACTCGACGAGGCGCTTGGCGCCGGCCGGCTTCGGCCAGACCTTGCCCTCGACGATGCGGGAGTTCTTGGGAAGTGTGAGCTGGACCATGCTTGGTTCCTCTCAGTACACCCGCGCCTTGGGCTCGATGTACTTGATCTCGTTCGTCATCGTGTAGGTGTGCACCGGCCGGTAGTCGATCGCGACCGTGAGCTTGCGCTCGTCGATCCAGGCCAGCGTGTGCTTCATCCAGTTCTTGTCGTCGCGGTCGGGGAAGTCCTCGCGCGCATGGGCGCCGCGGCTTTCCTTGCGGTTGCGCGCGCCGATCCATCGTCACGACGGCCTGGGCGATCAGGTTGTCGAACTCCAGCGTCTCGATCAGGTCGGAGTTCCAGATCAGCGAGCGGTCGGTGACCTTGATGTCGGCCGCGCCGCTTCCACACCTCGTGGATCAGCTTCTGGCCCTCGTCCAGCACCTCGCCGGTGCGGAACACGGCGCAGTTGTTCTGCATCGTCTTCTGCATGCGGAGGCGCAGCTCGGCGGTCGGCGTGCCGCCATTGGCGTGGCGGAAGCGGTCGAGGCGCGACAGCGCGAGGTCGGCGGAGTCCTTCGGCAGCTCGGCGTGCTTCTCGCCGGGCGTGACGAGCTCGGCGGCGCGCAGGCCGGCGGCGCGGCCGAACACGACGAGGTCGATCAGCGAGTTGGAGCCGAGGCGGTTGGCGCCGTGCACGGAGACGCAGGCCGCCTCGCCGATGCGCCATCAGGCCGGGCACGATGGTGTCGGGGTCGCCGTTCTTCTTGGTCAGCACCTCGCCGTGATAGTTCGTCGGGATGCCGCCCATGTTGTAGTGCACCGTCGGCAGCACCGGGATCGGCTCGCGCGTCACGTCGACGCCGGCGAAGATCTTGGCGCTCTCGGAGATGCCGGGCAGGCGCTCGTGCAGGATCTTCGGATCGAGATGGTCGAGGTGCAGGTAGATGTGGTCCTTGTTCTTGCCGACGCCGCGGCCCTCGCGGATCTCCATCGTCATGGCGCGCGAGACGACGTCGCGCGAGGCGAGGTCCTTCGCGGACGGCGCATAGCGCTCCATGAAGCGCTCGCCCTCGGAGTTGGTGAGATAGCCGCCCTCGCCGCGCGCGCCCTCGGTGATCAGGCAGCCCGCGCCGTAGATGCCGGTCGGGTGGAACTGCACGAACTCCATGTCCTGCAGCGGCAGGCCGGCGCGCAGCACCATGGCGTTGCCGTCGCCGGTGCAGGTGTGCGCCGAGGTGGCGGAGAAGTAGGCGCGGCCGTAGCCGCCGGTCGCCAGGATCGTCTTGTTGCGCGCGGAAGCGGTGGATGGTGCCGTCGTCCATCTTCAGGGCGACGACGCCGCGGCAGCGGCCGTCCTCGTCCATGATCAGGTCGATGGCGAAGTACTCGATGAAGAACTCGGTCGAGTTGCGCAGCGCCTGGCCGTAGAGCGTGTGCAGGATGGCGTGGCCGGTGCGGTCGGCGGCGGCGCAGGTGCGCTGGGCGGTGCCCTTGCCGTAGTCCGTCGTCATGCCGCCGAAGGGGCGCTGGTAGATCTTGCCGTCCTCGGTGCGCGAGAAGGGCACGCCCCAGTGCTCGAGCTCGTAGACGGCGGCCGGCGCGTTGCGGCAGAGATACTCGATGGCGTCCTGGTCGCCGAGCCAGTCGGAGCCCTTGACGGTGTCGTACATGTGCCAGCGCCAGTCGTCCGGCCCCATGTTGCCGAGCGAGGCGGAGATGCCGCCCTGGGCGGCCACGGTGTGCGAGCGGGTCGGGAACACCTTGGTGATGCAGGCGGTCCGCAGGCCGGCCTGCGAGCAGCCCACGGTGGCGCGCAGGCCGGCGCCGCCGGCGCCGACGACCACGACGTCGAAGGTGTGGTCGGTGATCGGATAGGCCGTGCCGTTCACGGCCGGGGCCGCCTTGCCGTTGGTTCCGTTGACAGCAGCCATGGATCAGGCTCCGAAGCTCAGCTTGAGGACGGCGAAGACGCAGGCGAGGCCGACCGCGATCGCGAAGAAGGTGTTGAGCGATCAGCAGCGTGATCTTGCGCGCCTCGCTGTGGACGTAGTCCTCGATGATGACCTGCATGCCGATGCGCATGTGCATCATGCCCGTGATGATGAAGAGCAGCATCAGGATGCGCGACAAGGGGGTGCGACAACGGTGGCGACGACGCTCGCGTGGTCCTTGCCCACCGTGCGCAGCACGATGACGACGAAGGCCAGCGTCAGCGGGATCTGCGCGACGGCGGTGAGCCGCTGCCGCCAGAAATGCTCGGTGCCGGACTTGGCCGAGCCGAGCCCGCGCACGCTGCTTCAGCGGGGTTTCGAGATCGGAGGACTGGAAACTCGGCCATGGCGTGCCTCCTCAGCGGACGGCGTAGGCGACGATCCAGACCAGGATCGTCAGCGCGACGGAGCCGATCAGCGTCCATAGCGTCAGCTGCTCGCGCGCCATCGGCGCCGAAGCCGTAGCCCGGTGTCCCAGACGAGGTGCCTCATGCCGCCCAGCATGTGGTGGAGCAGCGCCCAGGTGTAGCCGAACAGGACGAGCCGGCCGAGGAACGAGCCGAGGAACCACTGCACCGACGTCGAAGGCGCTCGGGCTGGCCGCGGCGGCGATGAGCCAGGCCGCCAGGATGATGCGTGCCGAAATACAGCGCGCCGCCGGTGATGCGATGGACGATGGACATCGTCATCGTCAGCATCGGGCGGTAGATCTGCGAGATGGGGAGAGAGCGGACGCTCGATCCGGGGCTTGGAGTCGGCCATTGCCTTCTCTTTCGGTGAAAAGTTGCGCAAAGGATTGCGAAACCAGGCAGTTGTGGACCTTCACTAGCGAATGTCGCCCCCCTTCGCAATGCGGTAGGATGCGCGACATTCGACGGATTCGGGTTCGGGACGATCGCATGGGGGGGCGATCGGCATTCAGCGGCATAAGCGCGGCGGCGCGTCGGATCCGCCGGATGTCGACGCGAGCGCGCGCCCGGCGCGGCCGCGGCCGAGCGGGCCGCGCGCCCGCGCCTGAGCGCGCTCGAGCGGCGCGAGGACATCGTGACCCAGGCGGCGCGTTCTTCGCCGAAGCCGGCTTCGCGGGGACGACGCGGGCGCTGGCCGACAAGCATCGGCGTCCGCCAGGCGCTGCTCTACCGCTATTTCCCGTCCAAGGACGCGCTGGTCGAGGCCGTGTTCCAGCGCGTCTCCGAAGCGCGCTGGACGCAGGATCTGGCGCCGATCTTCGCCGACCGCGGCGTGCCGCTGGAGGAGCGGCTGGCGCGGGTCTACGGCGCCTATGCCGAGCAGGACGACGGCCTCGGCATGCGCCTGTTCATGCGCGCGGCGCTCGACGGCCTGCCGCTGCCGGCGCGGCGGGGTGCGACACTGACGTCGCAGATCGTGGAGCCGCTGGTGGCGGAACTGCGCCACGAGACGCGCCTGCCGCGCTCGACCGCACGCCGCTGCTGCAGGCGCGAGCGCGAACTCGCCTGATGCTGCATGCCGCGATCGTGCAGATCGGCATTCGCGAGCACATCTACCGGAGCCCTCCGGCCTGCCGCGCGAGGCCGTGATCCGGCTTTACGCGGAGACGTTCCTTGCCGGAGCCCGGGAGCGATCCGGGCGCTGCACAAGCGCCCGGCGGCCGGGCGGGACGGGCTCACAGCGCTGGAGCGGCTGCGGCTCAAGGGCTGACGTCCGCCGGGGAAGTGTCCCATGCGACTCGAGCCCGGCTAGCTCGCCCCTGCTCGAGATTCTTCCTGCGGCGCGCGGCGATCATCGTGGCCGCTACGATGGTGGCGCGCGTATCCACGACGGTCGCGTACTCGCCATGCAGGTTGGCCAGCGAGAGCGCGTGGACGGCTTCGGCCGGCCAGTCCCGCCTTCGAGATCCGTGCGGTCCACCGCCCAGCAGGCGTCGCCCGGCACGAAGACGCGAAAGCCGAGGCAGCCGGCATGGCGCACGGTCGTTTCGACAGAATTGTGCGTGAGCACGCCGCAGACCACCAGCGTGGTGTGCCCGCCCTTGGTCAGCAGCGCCTCGAGCTCCGTGCCGACGAAGGCGCTGCCGGTCGATTTCGCGATGACCGTCTCGCCAGGGAGCGGCATGGCCTCCGGCTTGAAGGCATGACCCGGGGAGCCCGGGCGATAGGGCGAGTGCGGCTCCGTGGAATCGTGCCGGACATGGACGATGGGCATCGCCGCCTCGCGCCATGCCGCCGAGCAGCGCGGCGATCCGCGTGCTCCGCGTCCGGATTGTTGCGCGGCCCCCAGACGGGATCCGTCGATCGCGTCCTGCATGTCGATGACGATGAGCACGGTGTCGATGGGAATGCGCATCGGATCGCCGCCTGCGGAGCGCCGTCCGCCGCGTCACACCGGCAGCAGCAGCCAGAGGTCGAGGTCGAGGATCACGGCGGGATCATAGCTCCTCGCCCGCCTTCAGCGGGAAATCCGCGCAGGGCCTGTCCTGCGTGGCGACCATGCGGACGCGCAGCGCGCCCGACGTCGTCGCGCCCCGGCAGCGGCGCTTGTCCAGCACCTCGCTCCAGGCATAGACCGTGCCGCCCGCGAACAGCGGCGCGACGTGGCGGCCGCCATTGATCGCCGCGACGTGGAAGGCGTTGCCGAGGCCGTTGAAGGACAGCGCGCGCGCCAGCGAGATCACGTGGCCGCCATAGATCAGCCGCTTGCCGAAGCGGCTGGCGGACTGCGCGAGCTGGTCGAAATGCACCTTGGCCGTGTTCTGGTAGAGCCGCGTCGCGAGCTGGTGCTCGGCCTCCTCCACCGTCATGCCGTCGACATGGTCGATGCGCTCGCCGATCGTCGTAGTCGCCCCAGCGGTACGGACTGCCGGCCAGGCCCGTGTCGTAGGCGTCGAGGTCGAGTACGGGGCAGGCGTCGCCGAGCGCGTCCGGCTCGACCGCGCCGGGCAGCGGTCGGCACGTGCTCCTCCGCGATCACGCGCATCCGGATCGCGCTTGCGCACCATCACCCAGCGCACATAGTCCAGCACCTCGTCGCCATGCTGGTTGCGGCCCGTCGAGCGGACATAGACGACGCCGGTCTGCCGGTTGGAGTTCTCCTTGAGGCCGATCACCTCCGAGACGGTGCGCAGCGTGTCGCCGGGATAGACCGGCGCCAGGAAGCGCCCGGCGGCATAGCCGAGATTGGCCACCGCATTCAGCGAGATGTCCGGCACCGTCTTGCCGAAGACGATGTGGAAGACGAGCAGGTCGTCGACCGGCGCATGGCGGATAGCCGATGCCGCGCGCGAAGGCGTCGGACGACTGCACGGCGAAGCGCGGTGCCGTACAGCGCCGTGTAGAGCGCGACGTCGCCGCTCGTCACCGTGCGCGGCGTCGCGTGGCGCGATGACCTCGCCGAGGCTGAAATCCTCGAAGAAGCGGCCGGGACTGGTCTTCGCGGCTATGGAATGTGGCATGACGGTCCCCCGGCCCAGGTCTCACGCCACCATGTCAGGCCCCGGTGCAGTGCGGCAAGAGGTGAGAACCGCCTCCGATCTCGTCCATTAGGCCAGCCTCGGATCGGGGTTGACGCGTTTGAGCCCATTTGGCAGCGCGAGCGTTGAGCCGGCTGAATGCGCTCGGCCCGATCGCCCGGGGATCTACCCCCTAGCGACTTTGCGCAATGCACGAAACCCACGAAGCGCCTAAATTTTGTGCGGCTCTGTAGGAAATTGCACGCGAGGAGCCGCCATACCCACATGAATTCCGGCACGTTCGGGGCGTTTCTAAGTCATGCACGCCGGAACCGGCAGCAAGTGGAACCGCTGGCATGGTTCCTGCTCGACTCGAAGCGTTGCTCCTTGTCACGGGACATGCGCGCTTGCCGGACGCTTCGCTTGATTGGACGATATCTGAAGCAGCCTGCGTAGAGCGGCTGAAATCAAGCGGCGTGCCGTCTCGGCGGGCGGTTGCTCGCACACCGAATTTGACCCTCAGAGACGCTTGCGCCCTGAACTCCTTGAACGTTCATGCATCGCCGGTCTGGCCGGGCTGTCTATGACCGGCGGTTTCGGGGGCGGGATTTTGGGTCAGCATGCTCGCCTGCGTGATGGCGCGTCGGTCAAACGCATCCTCGTCGAGCCCGCCGGGAACATCGGCCCGGGGCTCAGTTCAAAGTTCGGACGGTGGGCAGCGCAGCCGCTAGCCGTTCTTCCTGGAAGGCAATCGCCGCGCATCTAGCCCCCGCTCTTCAATGCAGCAGGCACGTTTCAACAACAAATTTCGACAGCAAAATATAACAGGAAAGGTTCGACCATGATCAATCGTCGTCATCTGCTCGCCGGCGCCAGCGCCGGCCTCGGCCTCGTCGCAATGCCTGCCGTGCTGCGTGCGCAGACCCGGACCGTGAAGATGGGTTCGCTGCGGCTCATCCATTCCATGACGCCGCATTTCTACGATAAGTTCGCCCCGGCGAACCTCAAGATCGAGGTCATCACCTTCGACAGCCCGACCGACGGCAAGAACGCAGTCGTGACGAAGTCGGTCGATTTCGGCGGCTTCGGCATCGCGGCCGCCGTGCTCGGCGCGGCGGCGGGTGAGCCGGTGGTCGTTGTCGGCGCGTTCTGCAACAAGGGCATGGGCGTCATCGCCAAGGCCGGGTCGGACATCAAGTCCGTCAAGGATCTCAAGGGCAAGAAGGTCGGCATCTGGCCCGGCTCGACGCAGGAGGTGTTCATCATGGAGCGGCTGAGGCTGGAAGGCATCTCGATCAAGGATGTGGTGCGACCGCGTTCCCTTCGGCGAGATGCACGCGATGCTCTCGCGCGGCGATCTCGACGCCTATGTCGGCGCGGAGCCCGGCCCCGGCCTCTCGCTCTCCACCGGCGTCGGACAGCTCGTCGAATACCCCTACAACACCGCGATGGGCGGCCTGAACATGATCTTCGCCACGCAAGAGGTCAGTCGCGAAAGACCCCGAGCTGGTGAAGCGATGCTGCGCATCCATCGCAAGGCATCCGAATACATGATGGCGAACAAGGCCGCCGTGGCCGAGATGACGGTCGCCAAGCTCGGCGCGAACAAGGCCGCCGTCGAGAACGCCCTCGCCGCCGATAACGTCGAATACACGTGGAAGCTCGACGAAAAGGTGCTCAAGCAGTCGCAGCACCTACGCCGACCAGATGCTGGCTCTGAAGCAGATCCGCGCGTTGCCGGATTTCGAAGTTCCTCAATCCGACTTTCTCGAAGCGATCGCATAAGCCTGATCCCGGCGCGCCGCTGGGCGGGGGCTTCGCCGATTCCGAGGAAGGCTTGACGATGGCCAATCCCGCGATCACCGCCAGAGGGTTGCGCCGCTGGTTCTGCGGGCGGAAGCCTTTCGGCTGGCGCTCATTGTGCCGGGCCTTCTGCTGCTGCTCTGGCAGGTCGCGACGACGCAGCGCTGGACACGGCTCATCCCGACGCCCGGCGAAACCGCGAACTACATGGTCGATTTTGCCGTCGGCGGCATTTACGACGACGCGTTTTCCGCCACGCCCCACATCCACCTGCTGGCGTCCATGGGCAGGGTCTATGGCGGATTCCTGCTCGCGGCGCTGTGGCGCTGCCGATCGCCATGCTGATCGGCCGCATCCCGGTGGCGCGGCAGACGCTCGACCCCTTCTTCCAGTTGATGCGCCCGATTCCTGTTACGGCATGGCTGCCGCTTTCGATGATCCTCTTCGGGCTGGGTGCAAAGTCGGCCTTCGCGCTGGTTTTCCTCGGCGCGTTCTATCCCATTCTGCTCAATACGATTTTCGGCGTGCGGACTGTCGATCCCAAGCTCTTCGAGGCAGCCTCGATGCTCGGGTGCCGGGGCGACGCGCAGTTCTTCCGTGTCGTGCTGCCCGCCGCCATGCCCTCGATCTTCACCGGCCTGCGCCTTGGCCTCGGCCTCGCGTGGTTCGTCATCGTTGTGGGCGAGATGACGGCGTTCCGCAGGGGCTGGGCGCGGTCATCATGGATGGGCGGACACTTTCGCGCACCGAACTCGTGATCTGCGGCATGATCGTCATTGGCGTCGTCGGCTATCTCTCCGACCGCCTCGTGATGGTGCTCGGCAATTATCTCCTGCGCTGGAACCCGTCTCACCATGGTTGATGCACCGCTCCCCATCATCGATATCCGCGACGTTTCAAAGAGCTTCCAGCTCGGCGACCAACGCATCGACGCGCTGTCCGGCGCCAATCTCCAGATCCGCAAGGGCGAGTTCGTCTGCCTGATCGGCGCATCGGGCTGCGGAAAATCCACGCTTCTGCGCATGATGGCGGGCTTCGAGAAGCCGACATCGGGCGAAGCGCTGATGTGGGGCAAGCCGATCGGCGAGCCGGGTCCGGCCGGGGGATGGTCTTTCAGGATTACGCGCTCTTTCCCTGGCTGACAGTGCGCGACAACATCGCGTTCGGGCCGAAGTCGCAGCGTTGCTCGACCGGCCAGATCAAGGAGATCTGCGACCGCTTCATCGAGATGGTCGGCCTGCAGAAGTTCGCGGATGCCTATCCGCACCAATTGTCCGGCGGCATGCGCCAGCGCGTCGCCATCGCCCGCGTGCTCGCCAACGATGCCGAACTCGTGCTGATGGACGAGCCTTTCGGCGCGCTCGACGCCATGACCCGCGAGCGCCTCCAGGACGAACTGCTGGAGATCTGGCAACGCACCAAGCTCACGGTCGTTTTCGTCACCCACGCGATCGAGGAAGCGATCTTCCTGGCCGACAGGGTGGTCGTCATGACCCCGGGCCCAGGCCGGATCGAGAGCGACAATCGTATCCTCCTGCCGCGGCCGCGGGATGTCGCATCGCAGGAATTCAACGAGATCCGCCGCGAGCTTTCGGGGAAGCTGCATTCGCACCACACCAAGAAAGTTGCCTGATGCACCCCGAATTCGCGCCTTCCCTATCGCGCGGCCATCGATCGCAAGCCTCTCGCGGCCCCCGGCGGCAAGGCCGTGATCTGCTGGCCGATCGTCAATGTCGAGCATTGGCTGATCGAGAACCCGATGCCGCGGCAGGTGCTCGTGGCGCCGACAGGGGCCGCATTGCAGCCCGATCTGGCTAACTGGGCCTGGCACGAATACGGCATGCGCGCAGGCTTCTGGCGGCTGCTCGCGGCCTTCGAGACGCGTGGCATCCGCCCGACTCTCTCGATCAATGGATCTGTGATCGACGCTTACCCGCGTGTTGCCGGGGCGGCCCGCGATGCGGGTTGGGAGTTCATGGGGCACGGCTTCGTACAGGTGCCGATCCATAGGGAAGCCGACCAGCACGCCATGATCCGGCGCACGGTGGAGACGATCCGCGCATTCACCGGCGAGGACTGCCTCGGCTGGCTCGGGCCGGGCCTGACCGAGACGCTGGACACGCCGGATATCCTGGCCGAAGCCGGCGTGCGCTACATCGCGGACTGGGTGGTCGACGATCTCCCCTGCCGGCTGGCGACGCTGAGCGGAACCGTGTTCACCATGCCCTATACCGTGGAAATGAACGATATTCCGGTGCAGATGATCCAGCATCATTCCGGCGGGGAACTCGAATCGCGCGCGCATCGCACGGCGGACCGCCTCGCGCGCGAAGCCAGGGCGGGAGCCGGTGCAAAGATCATGAGCCTGGCGATCCATCCCTTCATCACCGGCGTGCCGCATCGGATCGATGCGTTCGAAGCTCTGCTCGACGATTTCCTTGCACGCGGCGACATCGCCTTCCTGCAAGGGCGCGATATTTTGCGATGGTACGAAGCCGCCGACGATGACACATGAGCAGCCCGTCTGGAACGGCCTGAGCCGCGAGGCGCTCGATCGCGCCTACAACAACACCGCAGCCTGCCCCCACGCGGCCGCAACCCTCGCCGCGCTGGCCGCACGCTCGGTCGAGACCCGCAGGCAATTCTGCGTGGCGCGCGATGTTCCCTACGGGGATGCCGAACGCACTCGCTTTGATGTCCTCGCGTGCGGCAAGCCTGATGCGCCGCTTCTCGTGTTCATTCACGGCGGTTATTGGCAGCGCAATCACAAGGACATGTTCACCGCGATGGCCGAAGGGCCGCTGGCGCTCGGCATGGATGTCGCGCTGATCGGATACACCCTCGCGCCCGATGCGAGCCTCACGGAGATCATCGCCGAATGCGAACGGGCGATCCGTGCGATCCTGGCCCGGACGGGACCGCGCCAGCTCATCGTCTCCGGTTGGTCCGCCGGCGGGCATCTGGCGGCTCGGCTGGTCGAGATGCCGGAAGTCGGGGCTGCTCTGGCGATCAGCGGGATTTTTGACCTCGAACCGATCCGGCTCGGCGAACTCAACGACAAGCTGCATTTGACCGCGCAGGAAGCCCAGGCCGAAAGCCCGCTACACCGGCTGGGGCGGGCGCCGAAACCTGTCCTCGTCGCCTATGGCACGAGGGAATTGGGAGAGCTGCAACGCCAATCGGCGGCCTATGCCGAGGCTCGCGAAGCGGCCGGCTTGGCGGTCCTGGCACTTCCGCTCGAAGGCAAGGATCACTTCACGATCCTCGCCGGGCTTGCCACTCCCGACGGCGCGCTCACCAAGGCGCTGCCGGGGCTCCTCGCCCAGGTGGCCTAGCGGCGGCGAGGCTGCCCCGGAGTTTTGACCAGTTGTCGTGCACTGCTCAGAATGCGAAATCGTCAACTGTCAGCGACGTCGCCCCAACCACCAGGATGCTGTTCGCGCCGTAAGTGATCGTTGCCCCTTCGTCGTCATAGGTGATGGTGAGGCCCGCGTAGGTCTCTCCGTTGATCGCGATCGTGTCATGCTTTGTGAAGTCCATGATCGTGTCGGCGCCGGAGCTGCCGCCGAAAACGAAGACGTCATTGCCGGGCCGCCCCACAATTCGTCGGCTCCAGCGTCGCCGCGGACCTCGTCATCGCCTGCGCCGCCGTGCAACGTGTCGTTGCCTTCATAGCCGCGCAGGACGTCGTTTCCGCTGTCGCCAAACACCATGTCGTTGTCTATGCCGCCGTTCAGCAGGTCGTCCCCGGAGCCACCATGGACCGTGTCGTCGCCTCCCCTGCTGCCCCAGATGCTGTCATTGCCCTGGCCGCCATAGATGAGGTCGTCGCCCGCCCCGCCGCTGAGTTCGTCGTCACCCTGCCTGCCGAGGATGGTGTCATTTCCGTCTCCACCCCCATACGTGTCATTTCCTGGCCCCCCATTGAGCAGGTCGTCGCCGGGGCCGGGACGCAGGGAATCGAGGCCGGGCCCGCCGCTGAGCTTGTCCGTGTTCACGCCCACGATCGTGTCGTCGCCCGGCCCGCCGGCGACGGAATTCCCGACCAGATAGTCGTCCTCGTTCGTTCCACGCAGCGTGAATGGCCCACCGAATGGCGGAGGCGAGATCAAGTAAGTGCCCTCAGCATTTCCCATTTTGAAGCTCCCGCAGTTTTTGTTTTGCGGGCTTCTAACTCGCGATCGGCCGAAGGGTTTGGCCCGGGCTGAGCCATTGGAGCAGAAATCTTGCTAACCCAGGGCCCCGTTCAATCCCGCCGGCGGCGACACTGGAGCACGAGAGCCTCAGCTGGTCGTGGCATGATACAAAATGTGGGGCCACATCAACGAGTGGTCGATAACCGCAAGCATGTGAGATTTCTGGATTTCTGGTGCCGCAAGAGGGATTCGAACCCCCGACCCCCTCATTACGAATGAGGTGCTCTACCAGCTGAGCTATTGCGGCGACGCGCGTCCTCTTAGCGCTATCGTCCGTGATTGGCAAGCTGGGGCGCTGGCTCCATTGGCCATTCGATCGTGCCGAATGATTGGACGCCATTGCCCTTATTGAAGAAACCCAACTCTCGCCCGGGACTGGCTTTCGCGGGTCTCGGGGCCAGGATCGTCGGGCGGGTTGGCAGGGGAAAGATGACCGGCGCGGGTGCGCTGGAGCGGCGGACATTGCTGGCTGACGCAGCCGGCCTCACGGGCGGCTCGGGAGCCGGCGATGCCTGAATCGCAGCCTGGGGCGTGGGTGATGCTGAGACGGCGTCAACGGCACGGTGAGGGATCGCCTCTCCCGGGTTCGGTCCAACCGCTGCTTGGGTCTCCCTGGATGGATCCGGCGTCGTGAACCGCGGACGATCAACATAGCCCGGCTGAGCCGGTCTGCCGTCGCCATGGGTTTCCTCGTGCGCCTCAGGCGCAACTGACTGGACTGGCGGAGGAGCGGGCTGGAGATCGGGGGCGTCGGCGGCTTCGCCGTTCGGGCGGACAGCCTCGACGCGGGCCGGCTGCGGCTTTGCGGGCTCCACGCGAGCAGCCGCTGGCATAGGAGGATGAGCTGGCTCCTGGGGAACCGCGGCAGGCGCGTCGACCCGATGCAACTTCTCCGATGCCGGCACTGCGTCCTTCCCCGCCGAATCCTCGTGCGGCGGAGCCAGCGCCACGGCCTCGTGGACGTCGCCCATGACGGCGTCCGACGCGGAAAGCGCGAAGCGGGCGCGATCACCGGGAGCCGGCCTGTCCGGGTCGTAGCCCTGGAGCTGTTCCACCGGCGTGCCCCAGACGAAGGCATCGAGCCGGCCGCTGACCGGCGATACCGGCGCCCAGCGATCGGAGATCACGCCGTCGGCGATCCAGGCGGGATCGCGAGGAGCACGGGACGCGCGGGCCAGCCATTCGCGCACCGCGCCCTCGCGACCCTCTCGATCTCCTCGATATCGGCCATCAGCAGGCAGACGCGGACGCTGGGCCGGTCGCCGCCTCCAGCAGCGGCTCGAGCGCGTTGCGAGCCCGCGCGAAGTCGCGCGCGCGATCGCGGCGCTCGCCACGGCGATGCGCGCCTCGGCTCATGGGGCGCAGGGCAAGCAGCCTCTCCGCACGCGCCAGGCGGTCCCGCGCGGAATCGCCCGGCCGCACGGCTATATAGGCCTCGGCCAATTCGGGATGCGGGCGATCTTCCAGACAGTTTCGACAGTGCTTGCGACGCCTTGCGAAGGTCGCCGCGACGCGACAGCAGCCGGGCGGCCAGGGTTGCGGCAGGCACCAGGTCGGGCGCGAGCTTCACCGCTTCCTGGGCACGGGCCAGCGCAGCCTCGGGCTCCTTCTCGGCCCGCGACATCGCGTCGGCGGTCAGCAGCACGGCGCGCTGCCGCTTGCACGGCGGCCTTGTCGAGCCCCTGGCGCCACGCTCCAGCGTGGCCAGCGCGCCTGTCCAGTCACCGTCGGCGCATTGGAATTCGAGCAAGGCCTCGCCGGCCCACGACACGGACGGCGCGAGGCGGGCCGCCTCGGCGGCATAGGCCCGGGCCGCTGCGGATCGCCCTTGCGGCGAGCCTCGACGAAAAGACCGCGCAGACCGAGCACGCGCGTCTCAGGCTCGTCCAGCATCTGGCGGAACGCGCCTTCGGCGGACGACCGGTCACCCGCCATCTGCGCGGCCTGCGCCTTCAGCAGCAGTGCCAGCGGCTCGTCGCCGAGCAGCTTGCCGGCATCGTCGGCGTGGCGCTTGGCGTGCGGGGATCCCCCGCTCCCACGGCCACCATGCCGCGTGAAACGGCGGCGAAGCCCTTGGCCCGGCGGCGTGCGCGGGATCTGAGGCCGATGCTTGCCGGCGCCCGTAGCACGAACCGGATGACCCCCCAGAGTACACGCAGGGCAAGCGCGACCGCGAGGACCGCACCGGCCGCAGCGATGAGCGTCGTCTCGATCCGGTATCCCTCGACCGTCATGACGACTTCACCGGGCCGCTCGATGAGCCAGACCCCGGCGAAGGCGAGAGCGGCGAGAACCGCGAGGAAAAACAGGACGCGGATCATCGCGCGGGAACTCCACTGGTCTTCAGGACAGCGAGGACATCGTCCACGCCACGTGCGACGAGCGCGTCGGCGGCCTGGCCTGCCGCCACGCGAGCCGTCAGCGTATCGATGAAGGCTGCGCCTGACGCCGGTCGGCTTCAGGCAGGCGCTGCAACGCCTCGAGCGCGGCCGCGAGATCGCCTCGCCTCAGGGCCGTTTCGGCTCGCGCGGCGATGGATGCAGAATCTTCGCCCTGTGCATTTCCAACAGGACGGACCTTCACCACCCGCGACAGCGTGGCGGAGATACGGTCCATGACACCGTCGGACGAAGGCTGCGGCGCCCGGGCCAGCTTCTCGCCAAGCGGCGCAAAGTCGGCCGCCAGCTTGGCTGGCGTCGGAGCGCCGGTTTGTGCAAAGGGTTTCAGGCGAGCGACAGCCTGGGGATCTGCACCGGCGGTTTCGAGTGCGGCGATTTCGTTGCCGTAGGGCGCGCCGCGCGATACCGCGTCGCGAACCAACATGGAGACAGCGAGGCGAGCCGTCTCCGGCGCGGCAGCAGGGCGCGGCGGCGGGGCGGGGATGGCCGGGCCCGCGGCGGGTTCGGCCGGGCGGGACGCAACCTCCGCGAGGCTACGCTCCAGCCGATCGATACGGCTGTTGACAGGCCCGATGTCAGGCGGCGCGGGGCGTCCAGAGAGCTTGTCCACGTCCGACCGGACCGATTGCAGTGCAGCCTCGACGGTCGAGGCGCGCTTGTCGACAGCCTCGACGTTTCGCCTCGTCGCCTTGTCGCCGAGCGCCGATTTCATCGCGCTCAGCCTGTCGCCCAAGTCGCCCGCCGGGCCGAACGCGAACAGCCCCGCCGCAAGGATACCCGCCCCGACGAGTTCGCCGATGAACCCGGCCGTTGCCGGCCCCATATAACCCTGCCTGTCGCCGGATCGGGTGATCGGAACCGACGGCGCGGATACTGGCCGCCTGGCATCGGGATCGGATTGGGCTGTCGCCGAAGTCCGTGGTGGTGTCGAATCATCGACGGCTTCGGCATCAGGCCGAACGTCCGGGCCGTCAGCCGTACCAGTTTCCGCAGACTGCGCGCCAGGATCGGCGGGCGGCGAATCAGCACGCACCGCGACATTGTCCGACGCGGCGGACGTCTCGTTCACTTCCGCCGCCGCTGCCATTGCCGGATGCTGAGTGACCGGAGCCCGGACGGGCTGTTCCGGCGGACGCTCGGCAATCGGCTCAGCCGCCAGGTCGATCACAGTGGATTCCCTCGCGGCAGCCTTGCGCGCGGCGCGCTCGGAAGCTCTCGCTTCCGCGGCGGTGCGGGTATCGCCTTCACCCGTTTTATTGTCGTCCGACATGGGACTCCGCTCGGTAGCACCGCAGGGCGGCTGCTTCGAATCATATAAACGCAAGGCCGCTTCGCGGCACGTCATTCGGCATCAGTCACGCGGCGGAAGCGTGGCAAACAACGAATCCTCGTCCGGCAGGACCGCCACGATAACATTCCTTGCGCCAGCCCGTTGCAGGGGCTCCGCTACGTCCTTCGAGAGCGCCTTGTGCGAAAGGCCTAGAAAAGCCTCGGTCAGGCCTGCCGACGCGGCAAGTTCGATCGCCAATTCAGCGCTACGCCGGGAATAATGGAGCATGACGGCCGGCTCGTGGGAACGCAGCAGATCGGCTAATGCAACCGGCAATGTGTCTACGGCCTGCACCGTGTAGGTCTCGCGGACGACGGGTATCAGCCCGCAAGCCTCGAGATTCCGCTCGATATCAGGCTTGCGGACCCGTCCGGCGAGATAAAGGATATGGGATCCGGCTGGTACTTCCGCTGCGATGAGGCTGACGAGATCCTGCGCTGAACCGGCGCCTTTGCGCACCTGCGTCGCGCCGGCCAGCCGGGCAGCTTCAGCCGTTCGCGCGCCGACAGCGAAAAACGGCAGCCGCGAATAGAGCCGGGGCAATCCGCCCTTTAGGACCAGCACAGCGTTCGCGCTTGTCGCGGTCAGGGCCTTGACATCGTCGGCCACCGCCAGGTCGACATCGAGCGGCACGGTCACCAGCAGCGGCGCGACGAGCGGCTGGTAGCCGGACGCAACCAAGCGCCGGGCCGTCCTGTCGGCGTCGGGTTGCGGCCTGGTGACGACGACCCGCACAGGCCGTCAGTGAGCGAGGATGTCGGCGGGGGCGCGGGCGAGGATCTCGCGGCCGGCGTCCGCGCCGAGTCGCGCGGCATCCGCGGCGCTGCCCTCACGATTGGCCTCGAAGGTTTCGCTCCCGTCCGTGCGCATCAGGAGCCCGCGGAAACGCACGGCGCGCCGTCGACGACCGCATGGCCGGCGATGGGCGTCCGGCAGGAGCCGTCGAGCACGGTGAGGAACGCGCGCTCGGCCGCCAGCGCGATGCCGGTCGGTCCGTGGGAGATGGCCGCGAGGGCTGCAGCCGTGCGGCTCGTCGCCGGCACGCGCCGTGATGGCGATCGCGCCCTGGCCGACGGCGGGCGGGAATTCGTCGACGTCCAGAACGGAGGCCGCGCGGTCGGCCAGTCCCAGGCGCTTCAGGCCGGCGAGGCCAGCAGCGTTGCGTCGAGCTCGCCCTCCGCGATCTTGCGCAGGCGTGTCTCGACGTTGCCGCGCAGCAGCGTTGTGGTGATGTCCGGCCGAAGTCGGCGGATCAGCGCCTGCCGGCGCAGGCTTGCCGTGCCGACAACGGCGCCATGCGGCAGATCATCAGGGTCTTGGCGCCGCGCGCCGATGAAGGCGTCGCGCACGTCCTCGCGTGGCAGATAGCCGGCGATGTCGATGCCCTCGGGGAAGGCGCGTGGGCATGTCCTTGGCGGAATGCACGGCGATGTCGACGCCGCCGTCCAGCAGCGCGGCATCGATTTCCTTGGTGAAGAGCCCCTTGCCGCCGGCTTGCGACAGCGCGCGGTCCTGGATCATGTCGCCGGAGGTCTTGATCACGACGATTTCGACACGCGCTCTCTGGCCAGCCGATGGGCCGCGAGCGAGCCGAGCTTGCGACCTCGTTGGCCTGCCACAGCGCCAGCGGGCTCCCGCGCGTACCGATCCGAAAGCCGTCACCCGCCATGCCACGCGCCCCCGCATTCCGCGTCCGTTCAGGACCATCACGCCATTATCATCGGCCGTTTCCTTCGGCGCTCGGCGCGGACTATAGGGTGTCGGTCAGCCCGTGAAAGCGGCGGGCGCGACCATTCGCCGCTTCGCCGGCGATGGCGCGGACCGAGCAGGTTCCCGATCAAGCCATGCGCGTTCTCGGCATCGAAACGACCTGCGACGAAACGGCCGCTGCGGTCGTGTCGTCCGCAGCAGGACGGCCGGGGCGAGATCCTGTCCAACGAGATCCTGAGCCAGATCGCCGAGCACGCGGCCTATGGCGGCGTGGTTCCGGAGATCGCCGCGCGGGCGCATGTCGATGTGCATCGACCGCATCGTGCAGCGCGCGCTCGCCAACGCCGGCGTCACGCTTGCCGATATCGACGGCGTCGCCGCCGCTGCCGGGCCCGGGCTCATCGGCGGGGTCATCGTGGGGCTCACGACGGCCAAGGCGCTGGCGCTGGTGACCAGGCAAGCCGCTGATCGCGGTGAACCATCTCGAGGCGCATGCGCTCTCGCGCGCGCCTGACGGACGGCATCGCCTTTCCCTATCTGCTGCTGCTGGTCTCCGGCGGGCACACGCAGCTCGTCGCGGTGAAGGGCGTCGGCGACTATGTGCGCCTGGGCACCACCATCGACGACGCCATCGGCGAGGCCTTCGACAAGACGGCCAAGATGCTGGGCCTTCCCTATCCCGGCGGCCCCCAGGTGGAGAAGGAGGCCGAGCGCGGCGATCCGGAGCGCTTCGCGCTGCCGCGCCCCATGAGCGGCCGGCCCGCACCCGATTTCTCGCTTTCCGGCCTGAAGACCGCCGTGCGGCTGGAAGCCGAGCGCATCGCGCCGCTGACCGGCAAGGACGTCGCCGATCTCTGCGCCTCGTTCCAGGCTGCCGTCGTCGACGTGATGGTCGATCGCACGCGGGTCGCACTGCAGCTCTTCCGCCAGACCGCGGGCCATCCCGACCGCGCTGGTCGTCGCAGGCGGCGTCGCCGCCAACCAGGCCATCCGCCGCGCGCTCCAGCGACTCGCGCGTCGAATCGGGCCTGCGACTCGCCGCGCCGCCGCCGGCCTTATGCACCGACAATGGCGCGATGATCGCCTGGGCGGGCATCGAGCGTCTGCGCCGGGGCATGATCGACGACTTATCACTTCGCGCCGCGCGCCCGCTGGCCGCTGGCGCTCGCCCCCGGTGCGGCCTGAGCGGAGCGGAACATGACCAAGCGCTCCCTACCCTTCGACCCGATCGCCGTCGTCGGCAGCGGCGCATGGGGAACGGCGCTGGCCAATGCAGCCGCCCTGGGCGGGCCGCCGGGTGATCCTATGGACGCGCGATCCGGGCCACGCCGCCGAGATGGCGGCAAGCCGCGAGAATGCGCGACGCTTGCCCGGCGTGGCGCTGGCCGGTTCGGTCGAGCCCACGGCCTCCCTCCAGGACGTCAGCCAGGCGCGGGCCATCCTGCTGGCCGTGCCGGCCCAGGCTCTGCGCGGCGTGGCCGAGGCTCTGGCGCTCGTCATGAAGCAGGGCCTGCCCGTCGTGATCTGCGCCAAGGGCATCGAGCGCGCCACGGGGCTCTTCATGAGCGAGATCGTGGCGGAAACCTTGCCGGGCGCGATGCCCGCCATTCTCTCGGGTCCCGAGCTTCGCCCACGACGTAGCGCGCGGGTTGCCAACGGCGGTCGTCCTTGCCGCCCCGTCGAGCCGGTGGCCGAGGCGCTGGCGGCAGCGCTCAGCTCGAAGTCGTTTCGCGTCTACCACGGCGCAGACATGCGCGGCGTCGAGATCGGCGGCGCAGCCAAGAACGTGCTGGCCATCGCAGCAGGCATCGTCTCAGGTCTGGGACTGGGCGAAAGTGCACAGGCGGCCCTGACGACACGGGGCTTTGCCGAGCTGTCCCGCTTTGCCACGGCCTACGGCGCGCGGCCGGAGACGCTGATGGGCCTTTCCGGGCCTGGGCGACCTCATCCTCACTTGCGGCTCGCTGAAATCGCGCAACTTCGCCTTCGGGCATGATCTTGGCCGGGGCTTGCCTGGCCGAGGCCGGCGGGGCAAGCTCGCCGAAGGCGTCTTAACGGCGAGGGCCTCGCCGAGATGGCCGCGGCCCGCGGCGTCGACATGCCGCTCGCGCACGCCGTCGACGCTGTACTGGCAGGCGCGTATCCGCATCGACGCCGCGATCGAAATGCTCATGTCGCGTCCGCTCAAGGCGGAAGCTTGAACCTGGCCGCCATCACCATCATCTAGCCGGCAACCGAACCGCGAGAGCATCGAATGGCCCATTGGCTCTACAAATCCGAACCCCCGGATGGTCCTGGGACGAGCAGGTCGCCGCCGGCGCAAAGGGGACATTCTGGAGCGGCGTCCGAAACCATTCGGCCAAGCTGAACCTGATGGCGATGAAGAAGGGCGAGCGGGGCTTTTTCTACCATTCCAACGAGGGCAAGGAGATCGTCGGCATCGTCGAGGTGATCCGGGAGGCCTATCCCGACCCGACGGCCGAGCCGGGCTCGCCCTGGGTCGTGGTCGATTCAAGGCCGTGAAGCCGCTTAAGAAGCCCGTAACGCTTGCCGAGGTCAAAGCCGAGCCGAGGCTTGCCAAGATGTCGCTCGTCACGTCCATGCGGATTGTCCGTCCAGCCCGTGACGGACGCGGAATGGGCCGTGGTGATGGAGATGGCGGGGATGTAGACTGAGGCCGGCCTCGCCGCCGCCATCCAAAGGCTACGCGACCAAAGCACAGCTGCTTGCGCCTTGCCGCTGCAGGGCACCCTTCTCATAATAAGAGCCGAACGGGTAGGCCCCGCTGCACGTTTGCGCAGCAGGGAAAGCTCGCAGGAATTCGCTCGCGACCCGCTTTCAGCGCGGCCCGATCCAAGGGAGAAGCGTCATGTCGGCCGAGAAAATCTACCCCGTGCCCGCGGAGTGGGCGAAGCGCGCCTGGGTCGACGACGCCAAGTACAAGGCGATGTACGAGGCCTCCGTCGAACGATCCCGACGCCTTCTGGGGCGAGCACGGCAAGCGGATCGACTGGATCAAGCCCTACACCAAGGTCAAGAACATCAGCTACGCGCCGGGCGACGTCTCGATCAAGTGGTTCGAGGACGGCACCCCAACGTCTCGCCAACTGCCTCGACCGCCACCTCGCCAAGCGCGGCGACCAGGTCGCGATCATCTGGGAAGGCGACGACCCGGACGAATTCCAAGACGATCACCTACCGCGAGCTGCACGAGCGAGGTCTGCCGCTTCGCCAACGTGCTGAAGGCGCACGGCGTCAAGAAGGGCGACCGCGTCACGATCTACCTGCCGATGATCCCGGAGGCGGCCTACGCGATGCTGGCCTGCGCCCGCATCGGCGCGATCCACTCGATCGTGTTCGGCGGCTTCTCGCCGGACAGCCTCGCGAGCCGCATCGAGGACGCCGACTCGGCCGTCGTCATCACCGCCGACGAGGGCCTGCGCGGCGGCCGCAAGGTGCCGCTGAAGGCCAATATCGACGAGGCCGCCGACAAGGTCGGCGTGCCTGAAGACGGTGCTCGTCGTGCAAGCGCACCGGCGGCGCGGTCGCCATGAAGGCCGGCCGCGACGTCTACTACGACGAGGCCGCCGCCAAGCGTCTCGGCCGACTGCCCGGCCGAGCCGATGAACGCCGAAGACCCGCTCTTCATCCTCTACACCTCCGGCTCGACCGGCAAGCCCAAGGGCGTGCTGCACACCACCGGCGGCTATCTCGTCTACGCCGCGATGACGCACCAGTACGTCTTCGACTACCACGACGGCGACATCTACTGGTGCACGGCCGACGTCGGCTGGGTCACCGGCCACAGCTACATCGTCTACGGCCCGCTCGCCAACGGCGCGACGACGCTGATGTTCGAGGGCGTGCCGACCTATCCGGCCACCTCCCGCTTCTGGGAGGTCGTCGACAAGCACAAGGTCAACATCTTCTACACCGCGCCGACCGCCATCCGCGCGCTGATGCGCGACGGCGAGGCGCCGGTGAAGAAGACCTCGCGCGCCTCGCTGCGCCTGCTCGGCTCGGTCGGCGAGCCGATCAATCCCGAAGCCTGGCTCTGGTACTACCGCGTCGTCGGCGACGGCCGCTGCCCGATCGTCGACACCTGGTGGCAGACCGAGACCGGCGGCATCCTGATCACGCCGCTGCCCGGCGCCATCGCCCAGAAGCCCGGCTCGGCCACGCGGCCCTTCTTCGGCGTGCAAGCCGGAGATGGTCGACGCCGAGGGCAAGGTGCTGGAGGGCGCCTGCGAGGGCAATCTCGTCATCGCCGACAGCTGGCCCGGCCAGATGCGCACGGTCTACGGCGACCACGAGCGCTTCGTGGAGACCTACTTCTCGACCTATCCCGGCAAGTACTTCACCGGCGACGGCTGCCGCCGCGACGAGGACGGCTACTACTGGATCACCGGCCGCGTCGACGACGTGATCAACGTCTCCGGCCACCGCATGGGCACGGCCGAGGTCGAGAGCGCGCTCGTCGCCCATCCCAAGGTCGCCGAGGCCGCCGTGGTCGGCTACCCGCACGACATCAAGGGCCAGGGCATCTACGCCTACGTCACGCTGAAGGACCGGCGAGGAGCCGACCGAGGACGCTGCGCAAGGAGCTCGTCGCCTGGGTGCGCAAGGAGATCGGCCCGATCGCCACGCCCGACCTCATCCAGTTCGCGCCCGGCCTGCCCAAGACCCGCTCCGGCAAGATCATGCGCCGCATCCTGCGCAAGATCGCCGAGGACGAGTTCGGCAACCTCGGCGACACCTCGACCCTCGCCGATCCCGGCGTCGTCGACGACCTGATCGACAACCGGCAGAACAAGCGCTCGGCCTGATCACGACCCTCGTTATCGATGCGCCCGGGCAGTGCTTCTGTCCGGGCGCATTTCCGTTAGCGAACATACCGACAGCCTCGTCGATGATTGACGCGACCGGCCGCCTATAGTTTTGTTCGCGCCAACGGCACGCCGGGTGCCGGGACCCGCACGAGATGGCGCATGTACGATCCCGCTCTAGTTGTTTCGGTCCCTGCGCCAGGGCGCAGTTGCGGTACCTGCACGCTCTGCTGCAAGGTCTACGACGTCCCGTCGCTGGAAAAGCCGGCCGGTAAGTGGTGCCAGCACTGCAAACCGGGCCAGGGTTGCGGCATTCACGAGACGCGACCGCAGCATTGCCGGTCTTTCCATTGCTTCTGGATGACATCGGATTTTCTCGGTCCGGAGTGGAAGCCGGAGCGCTGCCGCTTCGTCCTCAGTGTCGATCCAGCAACGCAAAACCTCCTGATCCAGGTCGACCCTGGCCAGCCGAGCGCCTGGAAGGCTGCGCCCTACTACGACCAGATCAAGCGCTGGGCGGCAGCAGCATTGGAAGAAAAGCGGCACGTGATCGTTTTTCTGAACAAGTCGGCGACCGCCGTGCTGCCGGACAGAGATGTTCAGCTGGGCGTCATCGGGCCTGAGGACCGCATCACGGTAAAGCGAACTGGTCCCGGCCCTGAGGGCATTGACATTCGCAAGGTGAGCGCAGGCGCAAACGGCCTGTAATCCAGCTGACACCGCGGTGATCATTGGCGCTTAAACAGTCACGGAAGCGACTGCAGTCGTTTGTGCCAGCGACGGCGCGGGGTTTGCCGCCAACGCAGCGAATGAACGACTACGCTTGCCCTAGCCCGAAACGCAAAAAGCCGCCTTGCGGCGGCTTCTTACAACCCTCTTAATCAAGAGGGAAATTTGGAGCGGGCGAAGGGATTCGAACCCTCGACCCCAACCTTGGCAAGGTTGTGCTCTACCCCTGAGCTACACCCGCATCCTGGAGTTCAGCCGCTTGCGCGACGGACCGGCGCTATATGCCGCAACTCGAAGCGGGATGCAACAGCGTTCTGCCGGTCTTGGCCGGTCTTGCGCGCGCCCCCGTCCCCCGGATTGCCAGCTCGCCCCTTGTGTTGCCGCAGGACGGTTTTTCGCGTAGAAGGCCGGGACCGACGTAACCGCTTCGAAAGCGTTCGAAATGCCCTCCACGCCTCACGAACTCTTCGCCAGCCTCGCCGCGCTCGGCATTTCGCATGAGACCGTTGAGCACCCTGCCGTGTTCACGGTTGAGGAGATCGAAGCGCCTCCGGGGCGAATTGCCCGGCGCTCACGTGAAGAACCTCTTCGTCAAGGACAAGAAGAGCCGGCTTTTCCTCATCTCGGCAGTCGAGGACACGCGGATCGACCTGAAAAAGGTCCACGAACTAATCGGCGGCTCTGGCCGGGTCTCATTCGGCTCGGCCGAGCTGCTGCGGGAGGTTCTCGGCGTAGAGCCCGGCTCTGTGACGCCGCTTGCGGCGATCAACGACACGGCGGGACGCGTCACCGTGGTCCTGGATGAGCGCTGATGGACTATGAACGCATCAACGTTCATCCTCTTGTGAACACGATGACGACGGGTGTCCAGCGCGACGACCTTGTGCGCTTCCTGGCCTCAACGGGCCACGAGCCGCGGATCGTTCCCCTCGACGGAGTGACGGATTCGCTGGCACACGGCACTGTCACGATTGCAGAATCCAGACAGGACCGCCCCATCTTGGCGATGACAGCGCGCCACCGCTCGAGAACAGGCGCAGTGTCGCCGGAACCAGCAAGCCAGACCTGAAGGCTTGGGAGAAGAACACCATGTCTCTTGATTCGCTCGCGACTGGCGGCGCCGGTGACGCCCTCATTTCCGACACCACGACCGCGACGTTCCGGCAGGACGTGATGACGGAATCGATGACAGCAGCCCGTGCTCGTCGATTTCTGGGCGCCCTGGTGCGGACCCTGCAAGCAGCTCACGCCCGTGCTCGAGAAGGCCGTCAAGGCCGGCCGGCGGCAAGGTGAAGCTGGTCAAGATGAACATCGACGAGCACCCGCAGATCGCCGGCCAGCTCGGCATCCAGTCGATCCCCGCCGTCATTGCCTTCAAGAACGGCCAGCCGGTCGACGGCTTCATGGGCGCCGTGCCGGAGAGCCAGATCAAGGCCTTCATCGACCAGCGTCGCAGGCCCGTCGGGCCCGGCCCGATCGAGGAGCTCCTCGCCGAGGCGGACGCGCTCGCGCAAGCGGGCGACTGCCGGGGCGGCCGAGCTCTACTCGCGAGGTGCTGGCAGCACGAGCCCGAGAAGTCGCGCGCCATCGCCGCGCTGGCGAAGCTCCAGCTCGATCTCGGCGAGTTGGCAGGCCGCGAAGCACTTGCTCGCCATGGCTGCCGGCCGACAAGGCGGCCGATCCCGCCGTTGCCGGCGTCCGCGCCGCGATCGACCTGGCGGAGCAGGCGGCTTCGCTGGGCGATCATGCCGAGCTGGAGGCAAGGTCGCCGCCAATCCCGCGGATCATCAGGCCCGCTTCGACCTCGCGCTGGCGCTCGCCGCCGAGGGCGACCGCGAGGCGGCGACCGACCACCTTCTGGAGATCATCAAGCGCGACCGAACCTGGAACGACGATGGTGCGCGCAAGCAGCTCCTGCAGTTCTTCGAGGCCTGGGGCCCGATGGACGACATGACGGTGGCGGGGCGGCGCAAGCTTTCGCGGTGCTCTTCCGTTGAAGACGCTGATCAATTCAGGTTTGCTGGCTTTCGAATGGCTAAGGGACCAAGGGCCATGAGCATGAATGCGACTATCGCGGTCCGTCGGATTGCCCGTCCGTCATCCCGGTCTTTCCGCTGCCCGGCGCGCTGCTGCTGCCGCGCGGCGAGATGCCGCTCAACATCTTCGAGCCGCGCTATGTCGCGATGATCGACGACGCCTTGCGGGGGACGCGCGTGATCGGCATGATCCAGCCCGAACGCGGAGAACGGCGAGCGGGATGATTTCCGTGCCCAAGCTCCATTCGATCGGCTGCGCCGGGCGGATCACGCAATTCGCCGAGACCGGCGATGGGCGCTACCTGGTGACGCTGACCGGCATCGCGCGCTTTCGCGTTGTCGACGAACTGCCCGCCGTCACGCCATATCGGCAATGCCGCGTTGATTTTGGCCCGTTTTCGCGGGATTTCGAGGCCCGCGCGGGCGAGGATCAGGTGGACCGGGACGGCGTGATCCGGACGCTGAAGCTGTTCGTGGAAGCCAACGAACTCCGCATCGACTGGAAGGGCATCCGGGAGGCGTCGAACGAGGCGCTGGTGAATGCGCTGTCGATGATGAGCCCGTTCGAGCCGCGGGAAAAGCAGGCGCTGCTGGAGGCGCCGGACCTGAAGACCCGGGCCGAGATCCTGATCGCGATCACCGAGATGGAGCTGGCGCGGGGCGGACGGCTCCGACGCGCCGCTGCAATAGGGCCGGGAAGCATCCGATGTCGACGGCACCGAGGACACGCCCGAACTGGTTCAGCCGCATCAGCACGGCGGCGACGCAGGATCGACCCTAAGCTCCTGGAAATCCTGGTCTGTCCGCTGACCCGACGACGCTCGAATACGACGCGGCGCGCCAGGAATTGATCAGCCGCAAGGCCAAGCTCGCCTATCCGATCCGCGACGGCATCCCGATCATGCTGCCCGAAGAGGCCAGGCGCATCGACGACTAGAGGCTAGAGGCTCTCCGCGCAGCAGCCGGGGGCCCGGACCGCCGAGGCCTGCGGCTTCGCCGATGAAGCGCTGCTTGAGCGCCGGGAGGCGATCGACCACGCCAAGACCCAGGTCGCGCAGCATTCCGATTGGCGTAATATCGTTTGAAAACAAGCGGTTGAGACCGTCCGTGACGACGCCCATGAGCACGGTGTCGAAGCGGCGGGCGGACTGGTAGGCCTCGAGCACGTCGGGGGCGCCGGGGTCGAGGCCGAGGCTTGCGGCCTCCACCACTTCCTCCGCGAGGGCGGCGGCGTCGCGAAAGCCGAGATTCAGGCCCTGTCCGGCGATCGGATGGATGACGTGGGCCGAATCGCCCACCAAAACGAGGCGATTTGCGCAAAAACGGCGGGCGATGGCGAAGGAGAGCGGGTAGGCGACGGGCCGCGTCTCCAGCCTGATCGCGCCGAGCTGTAGCCCGAATCGGCGTTCGACATGGTCGTGGAAGTCGTCATCCTCCATGCCGAGAAGTGCCGAAATCGCATCCGAACGTTCAGTCCATACGATCGACGAGCGCCGGCCCTTCAAAGGCAGGATCGCGAACGGCCCGGATGGCAGGAAATGCTCCTCCGCACGCCCCTCGTGATCCCGCTCATGCGCGATGGTGGCGACGATGCCGGACTGCGGGTAGGCCCAGGAGACGACGCCGATGCCGGCCTCCTCGCGCAAGGGCGAGCGCGCGCCGTCGCAGGCGACGACGAGGCGGGCGCGGATGCTCTCGCCGGATGCGAGCTGCACGGTGCGTCGCGACATCGCCTTCGGCCGTGCCGGTGACGCGGGTGGGGCGGAGATCGACGCCGGCGGCGCGGGCGGCCTCGGTCAGCGTTTCGAGCAGGGCGGCGTGCTCGACCATGTGCGCGAAGGGCTCGCCCGGCGCGACCTCGCCGCCGAAGGTCAGGAACACCGGCCGCACGGGATCGCTGACGCGGCTATCGGTGATGACCATTTCGAGGATGGGCTGTGCGCCGGCCGAGACCGGCTCCCACACGCCCAGCGCCTCCAGCATGCGGCGGGGACCGGCGGCGATGGCGAAGGCGCGGTCGTCCCGCTTTCCCTTGGAGGCCAGCGCCGGGTCGCACAACGTCACGCTCAGCATGCCCGACAGCGCGGTCTTCAGCGCCAGCGCCAGCGACAGGCCTGCGACGCCGCCCCCTGCGATGAGGATGTCGACCGGAGGTGCGGGGCTGGCGGATGAGGCGGGCATCGTGAAGTCCTCGGTCGTCTAGTTCTGACCCAGACAAGTTCTGACCTGGGCAAGTCCTACGCGGGGAACTCCCGCGCAGGGAAGTCCGGATGGGACGTCCTGAAAGTGATTTCAGTCAGCGGAACGTCCTCGGCTGATCTCCCTTGCGGGACGATCAGAGCGCACCAGTCCTAACGCCGCCCGCGGCCGGGAACAATCCGCTGCGTCGCCGCATGGCGGCTTCGTTGTGGCCGGGCAGCTCAACGGCGGGGAGCGCGTGGAAGCCCCTGATGATATCGGCGCCCTTCTCGCCGACCATGATGGTGGGGGCGTTGGTGTTGGACGAGACCAGCAGCGGCATGATCGAGCTGTCGCAGACGCGCAGGCCCTCGAGGCCGCGCACCTTCAGGTCGGGCGTCACGACGGCCATGGCGTCGATGCCCATCTTGCAGGTGCCGACGGGGTGGTGGTCGGTCTTGCAGGTGCGGCAGGCGTATTGCGGCCAGCTCCTCCTCGCTCGTGCACCTCGGGTCCGGGCAGGCGCTCGGCCAGGATGAAGGGCTCCAGCGCCGGCTGCCGCAGGATCTCGCGGCGCCATCCGCAGGCCGTCGAGCGCCACCTGCGCGGTCATAGGGGTCGGCCCAGTAGTTCGGGTCGATCAGCGGCATGGCGGCGGGATCGGCGCTGGCGAGGCGCACCGTGCCGCGCGAGCGCGGGCGCAGGAAGGCGGTGTTCAGCGTGACGCCGGCGTTCTTCAGAGCTCGCCACGCCGGCCTCGATGCCCGAGCCCAGCCCGAGATGGAACTGGATGTCGGGCGAGCGCGCCGTCCGGTCGGCGTACCAGAAGCCGCCGGTCTCGAAGAGGGTCGAGGCGACCGGCCCCTTGCCGGAACAGCAGGTACTGCATGCCCGCCCAGACGCTGCGGTGCGAGCCGGGCGTAGCCGTCATAGGTGTGCGTCGCCGGTGCATTCGGCGATGACGTAGAGATCGAGATGATCCTGCAGGTTGCTGCCCACGCCCGGCAGGTCGTGGACGACATCGACGCCCGACCGCGCGCAGCTGCATCGGCCGGGCCGATGCCCGAGAGCTGCAGCAGGCGCGGCGAGCCGATGGCGCCGCGAGGACACGATGCACCTCGCGGCGCGGCGCGGACGGCTCGAGCGCCGCCGTCGGCCCGGCGATCTCGACGCCCGACCGCGCGGCCGTGCTCGACGATGATCCGCATCACCTGCGACGCCGGTGCAGACGGTCAGGTTCGGGCGCGTCGCGGACCGGGCTTCAGGTAGGCGCGCGGCGGCGGAGGAGCGGCGGCGCGTTGCGCACCGTCACCTGGTAGTGGCCGATGCCCGTCCTGCTCGCGCGCCGTTGAAGTCGGGGTTGTAGGGGATGCCGTATTCCTGCGCGGCGCGGAGGAAGGCCTCGCTGATCGGCAGCGGGTTGATCGGCACGCGAGACGCCGATGGGCCCGCCATAGCCGTGGTACTCGTTGGCGAAGCGCTGGTTGTCCTCGGCGCGCCGGAAGTAGGGCAGCACCTCGCGCGTAGCTCCAGCCCTCGCAGCCTGCCTCGGACGACCCAGGCGTCGTAGTCCTGCGCGTTGCCGCGCGTGTAGATCTGCGCGTTGATCGAGGAGCCGCCGCCGATCACCTTGGCCTGCGTGTACCAGAGCACCCGGCCGTCCAGATGCGCCTGCGGCACGGTCGACCAGCCCCAGCTGGCGATGCCCTTGGTCATCTTGGCGAAGCCGGCGGGCATGTGGAAGAGCGGATGCCGGTCCCGCCCGCCGGCCTCGAGCAGCAGCACGCGTGACGGCGGGATCCTCGCTCAGCCGGTTGGCCAGCACGCAGCCGGCCGGGCCGCGCGCCGGTGATGATGTAGTCGTAGGTCATGCGGCGACCTCCTGGCGCCGTCACAGCCGCGGAATGGCGAGCCCGCCGTCGACGTCGATGACGCTGCCGGTGGCGAAGCCGAGGCGGCCGCGAGGCCAGCGCGGCCACGGCGGCCGCGACGTCCGCCGGCTCGCCCCAGCGGCCGGCGGGCACGAGGCCGTCGGCGATGCGGGCGTCGTATTTGCGGCGCGACGGCGGCGGTCATCGGCGTGCGGATGATGCCGGGCCGCACCTCGAACACGGCGATGCCCTCCGGCGCGAGCCGCAGCGCCAGCGCCTTGCATCGCCATGGCGAGCCCGGCCTTGGAGATGCAGTAGTCGGTGCGCTCGGGCGAGGCCATCTCGGCCGACACCGAGGAGATGGTGACGACGCGTGCGCGGCATGGCCCGTGTCGCCGCGCGCGCCAGCATCTCGCGCAGGCAGGCCTGCGTGAAGAACAGCGTGCCGCGCAGGTTGACGCCCATCACGCGTGTCGAAGTTCTCGGGCGTGAGGTCGAGCACGTCGCCGCGCTGCGGCGCGCCGATGCCGGCATTGTTGACGAGGCAGTCGAGCCGGCCGAAGCGCGGCGGCGATGCCGGGCGGCCGTGGCGGCGATGCGCCGCGACGTCGGCGAGGTCGGACGTCAGCAGCAGGGCGGCCGCGCCGCGCGACTCGAGGTCGCGCGCGACGCCTCGCGCCTCGTCGCCCGTCCGGTTCGAGCAGCGGCAGAGCGAGGTCGAAGCCCGCGCCGCGCCAGTTCCAGCGCGATGGCGCGGCCGATGCCGCGGCCGGCACCCGTGACGACGGCGACGGGGCGGCTCGGCGCATGGCGCGGACTCCGTGCTCGCGCGCGGCAGCCGCGGCCATCGCGTGCCGCGCCACGATGGTCGGCCACCCGCAGCGCCTGCGCGGCGATGGTCAGCGCCGGGTTGACGGCGGCCGAGGTCGGCAGGAACGAGGCGTCCACCACGTAGAGGTTGGGGTGGTCGTGGGCCCGGCAGAACACGTCGAGCGCCGATGTCGCGGGGTCGGTGCCGAAGCGGACGGTGCCGCACTGGTGCGAGGGCGTGCGCCTGTCGAAGGGCCGGCCGAGCACGATCGGGAAGCCGGCCGCGCGGAACACCTCGCGCATGCGCGCCACCAGCCGGCCGTGCGCCGCTCATGTTGGTGCGCCGCCAGTGCAGGACGATGCTCGTCGCCGTCGAGCCGGACGCGGCTGTCGGGATCGGGCAGGTCCTCGCTCATCAGGTACCAGTCGAAGCTGTAGGCGGCGAGCGCGGCGAGCGCGAGCATCGGGCGCCCAGCGCATGTTGGCCTTGAGGATCGGCGCGGTGATCTTGCCGAGCAGCTGGACGTTGCCGAGCGGCGGCCCGCCTTTGCCGTCGTCGAGGTAGAAATCGTTGATGCCGAGCGTCTTCTGGTAGACGGAGCGGTTGGGCAGGCGCGGATCGACGGCGAGCATCGCCGTGAATTGTGGTTCATGAAGTGCCGGCCGACCACGCCGGAGCGGTTGGCGACGCCATCCGGGCTGGCGCCATTCGCCGAGGCCAGCAGCAGCGCGGCGGAGTTCACCGCGCCCGCCGCGAGCACGACGGTGCCGGCGCGCAGCACGCTGGCGCTCGCCGCCCTGCTCCACCTCGACGCCCTCGACCCGCCTGCCGTCCGGCGCCATGAGCAGGCGCAGCGCGCGCGTGCCGGTGACGAGGCTGACATTCGGGATAGCGCAGCGCGCGGGCGAGCGACGCGGTCTCGGCGTCGAACTTGCCGGTGCGGGTGTCGGGATAGGCGTCCCACGGCGTGCGGCGCGCGGGCGAGCCAGCGCTCGATGTCGACGGCGAGCGGCAGCGAGAAGGGCTGCAGCCCGGCCGCCGCCAGCCGCTCGCGCGACGCGCGGCGATGGGCGCCTCGTCCGGGCACGGGCGCGTGCGGATAGGGCCCGGAGTGCGGGCGGCTCGGTCGGGTCCTGCCCCAGCGCGCCGCGCACCTCGAACAGCTGCTCGGCCGCTGGCGTACCAGGGCTCGAGCTCGGCATAGGAGAAGGGCCAGGCGGGCGAGATCCCGCCCTCGGCATGCTCGAGCGCCTCGAAGTCCTCGCTCGCGGTAGCGCAGCATGACCGCGCCGTAGAACTTCGAGTTGCCGCCGACATAGTAGTAGTTGCCGGGATTGAAGGGCTGGCCCGCCTGCGTCGAGCCAGGTCTCCTCTGGGCCGGAAATGCCCGTCGCACGAAGATCGCCGCGGTGTCGCGCGTCTGCGGCGTGTCGGCGAGCTGCTCGCCGCGCTCGAGGATGACGATCGCGCGCGCCCGATGGCGCGAGCCCGGCGGCCAGCGTCGCGCCGCCGATGCCGGAGCCGACGATCAGGATGTCGGGCGAGGTGGAAGCGATGGCCATCTGAAGCTCTGATCATCCAATCCGGACGTGTTGAACGGCAAGGGGTTCACCCGGCGCAACCGCCGCGTCTCTCACCGCAGGACAGCGCGACGTCCGGGCGCCCTACAGCCGCAGGCCCGTGGCGGGATCGAACAGCACGGCCTTGTCGAGGTTGAAGGCGAAGGGCATGCGCGTGCCGGCCTTCACGTCGGCGTCGGCGCGCATGCGCGCGATGACCTCCTTGCCGGCGATGTGGGTGACGACGAAGGTGTCGGAGCCGGCGGGCTCGACCACCTCGACCATGGACTCGACGATCTCGACAGCGCGTGGAGTTGCGGTCGGCGCCGTCGCGGTCGGTGATCGCCTCGGGGCGGATGCCGAGGATGACCTTGCGGCCATCGCCGAGCCCTGCCCGTCACGCACGGAGCTGGGCACGGGCAGGCGGATGTCGCCTTCGCTCGCGCGCGCCAGCGACAGCAGCGAGCGGCCATGCCGTCGCGCGACGCTGGCCTCCATCAGGTTCATCGGCGGCGATTGCCCATGAAGTCGGCGACGAAGAGGTTGGCCGGGCGGTTGTAGATCTCGGCGGGCGTGCCGACCTGCTGCAGCTCGCCGTCCTTCAGCACGGCGATCTTGGTGGCGAGCGTCATCGCCTCGATCTGGTCGTGCGTGACGTAGACGATGGTGGTGCCGGTGGCGTGGTGCAGGCGCTTGATCTCGGTGCGCATGTCGACGCGCAGCTTGGCGTCGAGGTTCGACAGCGGCTCGTCGAACAGGAAGATGCGGGGATCGCGCACCAGCGCCCGGCCCATGGCGACGCGCTGGCGCTGGCCGCCGGAGAGCTGGCTCGGCTTGCGGTCGAGCAGATGGCCGATCTGCAGCGTCTTGGCGACGCCGGCGACCGCCTTGTCGCGCTCGGCCTTCGGACACGCCGCGCATCTCGAGCGCGAAGGCGATGTTCTGGCCCACCGTCATGTTGGGGTAGAGCGCGTAGCTCTGGAACACCATGGCGATGTCGCGCTTGGAGGGGTGCAGGTCGTTGATCGCCTGCCCGTCGACGCGGATCTCGCCCGAGGTGATCGTCTCCAGCCCGGCGATGGTGTTGAGCAGCGTCGACTTGCCGCAGCCGGACGGGCCGACGAGGACGAGGAAGCCGCCCTTCTCCAGCGTCGATGTCGATGCCCTTGAGGATCTCGACATCGCCGAAGCGCTTCTTCAGGCCGACCATTTCGAGGAACGCCATGGCGATTATCCTTTCACTGCGCCCGCCATCAGGCCGCGCACGAAGTAGCGGCCGGCGACGATGTAGACGAACAGGGTGGGAAGGGCCGCGATGATCGCGGCGGCCATGTTGACGTTGTATTCGACGACGCCTGTCGACGTGTTGACGACGTTGTTCAGCGCCACCGTCATCGGCATCACGTCGCCGGAGCCCGCATAGGCGGAGGCGAAGAGGAAGTCGTTCCAGATGTTGGTGAACTGGTAGATCACCGTCACGACGATGATCGGCAGCGGAGTTGGGCAGCAGGATGCGGCGGAAGATCTGGAAGAAGCTCGCGCCGTCGATCTGCGCCGCCTTCACCAGCTCGGTCGGGAACGCCTCGTAGTAGTTGCGGAAGAACAGCGTGGTGAAGCCGAGGCCGTAGACGACGTGGACGAAGACGAGGTTCACCGTCGGATTGCCGAAGCCGAACGACGTGCCGAAGATGTCGGTCAGCGAGTTGCCGAAGCGGCCGAGCGAGCCGAGGATCGTCGCCATCGGCAGCAGCACCGCCTGGAACGGGATGAAGCAGGCGAACAGCATCAGCCCGAACACCAGCTTGTGGCCGCGGAAGCGCCACTTCGTCAGCACGTAGCCGTTGAGCGCGCCGAGCAGCGTCGAGATCGCGACGGCCGGAACCACCATCTTGATGGAGTTCCAGAAGTAGCCCTTGATGCCGGCGCAGGTGAGCCCGACGCAGGTCTCGCCCCAGGCCTTCACCCACGGCTCGAAGCGTCGGGTCGCTGCGGCAGCGCCAGCATGTTGCCGGACTGGATCTCGTCCATCGTCTTGAACGACGTCACCAGCATCACGAAGAGCGGGATGAGGTAGATGACCGCGAAGAGCAGCAGCAGCCCGTAGATGCACGATCGCGGCCGTCGAGCGATGGCGAGCCCGCGGCTTGCCGCGGCCGGGACGGCAGGTGCGCTGGAGCGGCGCTCATCGGCCCTTCTCCCTCAGCTCGGAGTAGAGGTAGGGCACGATGATCGCGGAGATCGTCATCAGCATGATCACCGCGCTGGCCGAGCCGACGGCCATCTCGTTGCGCTTGAAGGTGTACTCGTACATGAAGTTCGACGGCAGCCAGGCCGAGCCGCCCGGCCCGCCGACGGTCAGCGCGACGACGAGGTCGTAGGACTTGATCGCCATGTGCGCGAGCACGATGAAGGCCGACAGGAACACCGGCCGCAGCATCGGGATGACGATCCGGCGGTAGAGCTGCAAGGTCGTCGCGCCGTCGATCTGCGCGGCCTTCATGATCTCGCCGTCGATGCCGCGCAGGCCGGCGAGGAACATCGCCATGACGAAGCCCGAGGCCTGCCAGACGCCGGCGATGACCACGGTGTAGATCACGCGGTCCTTGTTCTTGATCCAGTCGAACTGGAAGCTCGTCCAGCCCCACTGGTGCAGCGTCTTCTCGAGGCCGAGGCCGGGATCGAGGAACCACTTCCAGGCGACGCCGGTGACGATGAAGGACAGCGCCATCGGGTAGAGGTAGATCGGCCGCAGCACGCCCTCGCCGCGGATCTTCTGGTCGAGCAGGATCGCCAGCAGCAGGCCGAGCGCGAGGCAGATGCCGATGTAGAGCACGCCGAAGATGCCGAGATTGGTGATCGAGGTGTACCAGCTCGACGGCGGGTCGACGTCGAACGTCCAGCCCCAGAGGCGCTCATAGGCGCGGCCGCCGGTCAGCGTGTAGTTCGGGAAGGTCTTCGAGTTCGTGAAGGACAGGTAGATCGTCCACAGGATGAAGCCGTAGACGAAGACCAGCACGGCGGCGAAGCTCGGCGCGAGCACGATCTTCGGCAGGATGTCCTGCATGCCGCTCGCGCATGCCGACGCCGCGTGCGCGGCGTTCTGGCGCGCGGGCCGGCCAACCTCGCCGGTCACGATCGTACTCATGGCCGATCTCCCCTGTTGCTGTAGCGATGCGCCTTGGGTCCGGCCGGGCGCCGGAGGCGACTGCCCCCGCGCCCGGCCGGATCGTTCTTACTTCGCGTCGTTGATCGCCTTGACGAGCTCGGTGACCGCCTGGTCGGAGGTCTTGATCTGGTCGTGGACGAACTTGGTCACGACGTCCTTGTAGGCGTTGGCGACGGCCGGAGGAGCGCCGTAGCCCTGGGCGAGCGAGCCGAACAGCGTGCCCTTCTCGTTGGCGGCCTTCAGGTCGGCGATGCCCTTCTTGCCGCAGGCGTCGAAGGCCGTGTCAGGCACGTCGGTGCGGGCGGGAACCGAGCCCTTCACGACGTTGAACGCCGACTGGAAGCTCTTCGACAGCGTGGCCGTGGCGAGCGCGGCCTGGGCAGCCTGGCGGTCGGCCGGCACGTTGAACATGCCGAACATGTCGGAGTTGTAGATCACCGTGCCGTCGGTGCCCGGGAAGCGGTAGCAGATAGAAGTCCTTGCCCGGGCTCCTTCTTGGCGGCGACGAACTCGCCCTTGGCCCAGTCGCCCATGACCTGCACCAGCGCGTCGCCCTTGATCACCATGGCGGTGGCGAGGTTCCAGTCGCGGCCGGAGTAGTTGGGATCGACGATAGGCCTTGAGCTTGCCGAGGTTGTCGAACGCCTTCTTCATCGTGGCGGACTTCAGCGACGCCTCGTCGAGGTCGTTGAAGGCCTTCTTGTAGAACTCGGCGCCGCCGGTCGAGAGCACGATGCTGTCGAACATCGTCGCTTCCTGCCAGCTCTGGCCGCCCAGAGCGAGCGGGATCACGCCGGCCGCCTTGGCCTTGTCGAGCAGGGCGATGAGGTCGTCGAAGGTCTTGGGCTCGGTGCCGCCGATCTTGTCCATGACGGCCTTGTTGATCCACAGCCAGTTGACCGAGTGGACGTTGACCGGAGCGGCGACCCACTTGCCCTTGTAGACCGAGAACTTCTGCAGCGGAGCCGGAACGGCCTTGTCCCAGCCTTCCTTCTTGGCCGTCTCGGTGAGGTCGCCCATGACGCCGGCGGCGGCATAGTCGAGCACCGTGTAGCCCAGCATCTGCGACGCGGTCGGGTAGTTGCCCGCCGCGACCATCGCCTTCAGCGCCGTCATGGCCGCGTCGCCGCCGCCGCCGGCGACCGGCACGTCCTTCCAGCCGATAGCCTTCCTTGGCCAGATCGCCCTTCAGCACGTTGAGCGCGGCGGCCTCGCCGCCCGACGTCCACCAGTGGAGCATCTGCACTTCCCCTTGGTCTGCGCGAGCGCAGCGCCGGTCATGCATGGTCGTCGCGAGCAGGGCGCCCGCGAGCACCTTTCCGAATGTCTTCATGCCAATTCCTCCCAAAGAGTCTTCATCTTGCCGGATGCGTCCGGCGGCGTTTTCGACTGCGGCGTCCACGGCCCGGACGTATGCCGGGAGGCCCGTGGACGGCAGTGAAATCTCGGGGCGGGGCGTGCTGTCATCCGGCATCACCTCACCTGTTCCCGTAAGCGGGGCGCGCGCTTCTCGCGAAAGCTCGCGACGCCCTCCTTGCCGTCCTCGGTGAAGGCCGCGAGCGCACCCGCGAGCCCTTCGAGGGTCGCGGAAGCGTCCCCCTCGCCTTCGGCGGCATTGATCAACTGCTTGGCGATGGCGACAGCGGCCGGTCCCCGGCCTGCGATCGCCAGCGCCATATCCCGGGCCCGGTTCATGGCCTCGCCCGCCTGCGCCACCTCGTCGACGAGGCCCAGCGACAAAGCGCGCTCCGCCGTGACGATCTCCCCGGTCAGCGCCAGCCGCTTGATCGTACCCGACCCGAAGCGGCGCACAAGGCGCTGCGTGCCCGACCAGCCCGGGACCATGGCGATGCCGGTCTCGGGCAGGCCGAGCTTGGCCTGGGGCTCGGCGATGCGGAAATCGCGCCGTTCCGGCCAGCTCCAGGCCGCCGCCCAGCGCGTGGCCGGAGAGCACCGCGATCAGCGGCACGCGCAACCGCGCCAGCGCGTCGAAGGCCCGGTGGCCGGCCCGGGTCCAGCTCCGCCACATCTCGATGGGCGGCAGCCCGCCCCACGCCGCGATGTCGCCGCCGGCGCAGAAAGCCTTGCCCTCGCCCACGATGATGGCCGCGCGCACGTCGGAATGTCGCGTCGATGGCGTGCGCCGCCGCGCCGAGCGCGTCGATCATGGCCGGCGTCGAGCGCGTTCAGCTTCTCGGCGCGCGCCAGCGTGATGATGGCGAGCGGGCCTTCGAAGTCGAGGCGGATGAACGGGCTCATGCCGCGCGCTCCACGCCTGCGCCGGCGAGTCGCAGCCCGATCAGGGCGGGCTGGAACAAGGCGGCATCCATGGTGCGCAGGTCGTCCGCGACCTGCAGCGGGAAACCGGCCTGCGCCAGAATGTCGCGCTCCAGCTCCACGCCCGGCGCGATCTCGGTGACGGTCACGCCGTCGGGGCGAAGCTCCATCACGCAGCGCTCGGTGACGTAGGTGATGTGCTGGCCCTGCGCGACGGCGCGGCGGCCGGAGAAGGAGACGTGCTCCACCGCCTCGACCAGCTTCTTCACCTTGCCTTCGCGGCGGATGACGAGCCTGCCATCCTCGACCGCGAGATCCGCGCCGGCGGTGAAGAAGCCCGAGAACACGATCTTCTTCGCCCGCGCCGTGATGTCGACGAAGCCGCCGGCCCCGGCCGTCACGTGCGGGCGGACGCCGAGCTTCGAGACGTTGACGCAGCCGTCCCTGTCGATCTGCAGGAAGGACAGCAGCGAGGCATCGAAGCCGCCGCCCTGGAAATAGGTGAACTGGTAGGGCGAGGGCACGATCGCCTCGGCATTCGACGCGCAGCCGAACTGGAAATCCAGCAGCGGAACGCCGCCGACGGCGCCCTGCTCGATGACCCAGGTGCACGTCGCCGTGCCGGCCTTCCTCGATGAGGATGCGCGGGACGTTGGCGGAGACGCCGAAGCCGATATTGACGGCGTCGCCATAGCGCAGCTCCTGCGCGACGCGGCGCGCGATGACCTTCTGGATGTTGAATTCCGGCGTCTCGAAGCGACGACAGCGGCCGGAACACCTCGCCGGAGATGGCGGCGTCGTAGACGGTCTGCGTCGTCTGCATCTGCTCGGGCGCGACGACGATGGCGTCGACGAGAATGCCGGGCACGAACACGTCATGCGGCTTCAGCGTGCCGCTCTTGGCCAGCCGCTTCACCTGCGCGATGACGATGCCGCCATTGTTGCGGACGGCGAGCGCCTGGTCGAGCGGGCCGAGATAGCCGCCCTCGTGCTCGTAGCTGAGATTGCCGCGCTCGTCCGCCGTGGTGGCGCGGATGATGGCCACCTGCGGCACGATGGTCGGGAAGAACAGCCAGGTGTCGCCGGCGAAGTCCACCTTGCCGGACGATCGGCTCGGCGGCCGCGCGTGCGTTCATGGCGCAGCCCTCGCGGTCGGGATCGACGAAGGTGTCGAGGCCGACCTTGGTCAGCACGCCCGGGCTCTTGCGCGGCCGCCTCGCGGTGCATGTCGAACAGGATGCCGGAGGGGATGTTGTAGGCGGGGATGCGGTCGCCCGATGACCATCTGCCAGATCAGCGGCGGCTCGCTGGAGGACGGGCCCGGAGGGATAGGAGCCGGCCAGCACCCTCGACAGCAAGCCGTCCCGGGCGATGTGGTCGATGCCCTTGATGCCCCACATGTCGCCGGCGGCGATGGGATGCAGCGTGGTGATGTCGCGGGGATGGCCCGACGCGTCGAAGCGCCGGCCGATGGCGGCGAGCACGGCGTCCGGGCAGCCGAGGCCCGAGGACGAGGACACGGTGACGACCGCGCCGTCGGGGATGAGCCCGGCGGCTTCGTCTGCGGTCATGACACGGGGAAAAGCCATCTCTGTTCTCTTGTCCTGTTCTTGTGTCCGTCTCAGAGGCCGGGGTCGACGGCGACGGCACGGCCGCTGCGGGCGGATTCGGCCGCGGCGATCGCCAGCGCCATCGAGCGCACGCCGTCCTCGCCCGTGGCGGCCGGCGCGCCCTCGCCACGGATGGCGGCATGGAAGGCGGCGAGTCGCGCGCTCGTAGAGATTCGGTGCGGTCGACGGCGAGCGTCTCCAGCCCCGCGGCGGTGCGCAGCGCGACGTCGCCCATCGGGTCCTGCGTCATGCAGTCGATGCCGAACAGCGAACCGTCCGTGCCGTGCACCTCGAAGCCCGTGCCGGCGTATTTCGTCGTGAAGGCGTCGTGGAACTGCGCCAGCAGGCCGGACGCGAAGCGCACCGTGCCCATGACGCCGTCCTCGATGCCCTCGCTGCGCCATGCCGCCGTTCTGGGTCAAGGCGGTGACCTCGACGGGCTCGTCGCCGAGCACGAAGCGCAGCGTGTCGGCGTCGTGGACGGTGATGTCCATGACGACGCCCGCGCCGGCCGACGGCGTCGTGATGCGCCAGCCCTGCAGGTGCGGCGGGCAGGTAGACGGCGTGGAACACGCGGGCAGAACAGCGGCCTGCCGATGCGGCCCGCCGCGATCGCCTCGCGCATGGCGCGGTGCGTGCCGGCGTTGCGCAGATGATGGTTGGTGCCCATGACCACGCCCGCATCGCGGCAGGCCGCGACCATCCGCGCGGGCATCGGCGAGCGACATGGCCAGCGGCTTCTCGCACAGCACGTGCTTGCCCGCCTTCGCGGCGGCGAGCGCCTGGTCGCGGTGCAGCTCGTTGGTGGTCGAGATGTAGACGGCGTCGATATCGCCGCCCAGCAGCGCGTCGAGAGAGGCCGTGGCTTCGCGGGATGGAGTGGGTCGCGGCGTAATCCGCGCGCGCGGGACGCGTCGCTGCTCATCACGGACACGACCTCGCCGCCCACCGCGCGGATGGCGGCGATGACGCGATTGGCGGCGATGGTGCTCGCGCCGATCGAGCCCCCAGCGGACAGGCTTAGTGCTCATCGACCGGTGCTCCCGTGTGCTGAACCGAAAGCGGTCATGCGAGAGGTCTTCATGCGGAAGTCCTCACGCGGCTGTCGTCGTGCTGCTGGTTGCGCGTGGCGAGCGGTAGGCTGCGCCGCAGCTCTCGCGCACGACGAGGCGGCTCGCGCCGATATAGGACATGGTGGCGGGGTCCTGCCCGTCGATGACGCCGAGCAGGCTCTGCGCGGCGCGGGCCCCGAGTTCGCGGGTGTCGGCGTTGACGGTGGTGAGCGGCGGGGCGTTGTGCTCGGCCTCGGCGATGTCGTCGAAGCCGACGACGGCCACGTCGACGCCCGGCTTCAGGCCATGCTGGGCGAGCCCGCGCGTGACGCCCATCGCCACGATGTCGTTGTAGCAGAGCACGGCCGTCGGCGGCGTCCGGCAGGCGAGGGCCGCGCGCGAGCGCCTGCCTTGCCGCCGTCGCGGGTCGGCGCGGTCTCGAACACGAGCGTCGTCTGGCTGGGCAGGCCGGCCTGGCGACAGCGCGTCGCGCCAGCCGCCGATGCGCTCCTGCTGCGTCGTCATGCGTCGCGTAGCCGCCGAGGAAGGCGATGCGCCGGTGGCCGAGGCCGATGAGATGCTCCACGGCGCGCCGCGCGCCCGAGACGTTGTCCGGCCCGACATAGGGCAGCGGGCTGCCGAGGATGCGGCGCATGGTGATGACCATCGGCATCGAGCCCGCGCCGGCAGCCTCGCGAGCGCCTTCGCGTCGTGCCGCGCGCGGGGCTCATCATGATGCCGGCGACCCCATGCTCGCGCATGGAGCGCAGCACCTGGGCCTGGCGCTCGAGGTCCTCGTTGGTGTTGGCGAGGATGGGCACGAAGCCGAGCTTGTAGAGCGCCTCCTCGATGCCGACGGCGAGTTCGGCGAAGAAGGGGTTCGTCAGGTCGCTGATGACCATGCCGACGAAGTGGGAGCGCGCGGTGCGCAGATTCGCCGCGCCGCGGTTGTAGACGTAGCCGAACTGCTGGATGACCTGCTCGACGCTGCTCGCGCGTCTCGGCCTTGACCAGGCTGGAGCCCTTGAGGACGAGCGACACGGTCGACTTCGACACGCCGGCGGCGCGTGCGATGTCGACGATCGTCATCGGCCGGCCGGAGCCGGTCCTCGGGTCGCCCATCGGCGTTTCTCCCAGCAGCGCCGTTTCCGGCGCCGACCGCACGTTTGGCGGATTTTGTATGATTTATGTTCCAAACGCTGAATTTGGAACGTTCTTATTTTCACAAGTGTCGCAATTGCGCATGGCTGTCAAGTGCCTCGCGCAGGCCGAATCGTATCACGACGCGTGAAACGCGCGAGGTTCCGGTCCTGCGGCAGGACTTGAAACAGGCCCCGAAACACGCCTTGAAACAGGACTTGAAACAGGACTTGAAACAGGACTTGCAGCAGGCTTGAGAAAGCGGCCTTGCAACAGGGGTTGGCCAGACGGTCCGCCCTGCGGATTTTCGCGTGCATTGCGGGCCGGTGGCCGGTCGGGCAGGGCTGCAAAAAATAGGGTTCGGCGCACGCCATCTACCCGCCCTTGGCGGTTCTCGGCGTCGAATGCAGCTTGGCCCAGAAGCGCTCGCGGTCTCCCGTCAGCGCGCCGGTGATCCGGTCAAGCGCGTCGATCAGGTCGTTGATCGCGTTGTACCCTTCCGAATGGATGGGAGCCCGCGCGAGCGCCATGACGGCCGCCTGCCGGCACTCGCGCACGGAGAGCAACAGGGCAGCAGAATCGGCTTCGGAGAAGAGGCGCTTGGTGCGGGTCATCGAGCCGAACAAATCAGGAACACAGGGGCGCGTCAATACCGCCGTGTTCGAGCGTACTCGACACTACGCCTTCCCGATTTATTCGCGATCCGACGTTCAGATTTAGCGCTCGGGCTGCTCGGGCTGCGGCCTGCCCTGCTCGGCTTCCGCCAACCGGCTCAAGGCGCGCTCCATCTCGACGGGAAGGGGCTCCGCGACCGCCCCGGCCAGCAGGACGCGCAGACCCAGACTGATCCGCCGCCACTCGTCGTCCTGCGGATGCGAGGTGACCGGCGTCAGCCCGCCCTTCCGGCCGCCTGCGCCCGCCTCAAGGCGCTTCGCGCTCTCATTGTCCGGCCCGCTATCGTGACCGTCGTCGCCGCCCGTCTGCATCTCGTCGCCTCCGCCTCGAACAGGAGCAAGCATTGCGGGAGGCCGTAGGTTCTACATGGGTGCGACAAAATGGTGCAGATTGGTACAAAATGAACGAAGGGTCAGCCGGGAGCGGGCGCGGGAGGGCAACACGCATCCGCCGCTCCCGCCTTCAGGGCGGCCGATCCAGGCTTTGCCTCGATCCAAGGGCCTGCCGCGATACAAGGCCTGCCGCGATACAAGGCCTGCCGCGATACAAGGCCTGACGCGGTCAGGCGCGGCGCAGTTTCGGCTTTTGCCGGCCGCCCTTGAACGCCTCGGCGGCGCGCTCGCGCAGGCGCTCGGGTTCATTTCGATGCCCGTGCCCACCCATCTCGCTTTTGCCTGTGCGGAAGGTCGCGACGAGATCGTTCAGCCGCTCGATCTGGTCGGTCAGGGCGGCGGCGGAGGCCGCGCTCTCTTCAGCCAGGGCGGCGTTCTGCTGCGTCATCTCGTCCATGTGCGCCACGGCCTGGCTCATCTCGTCGATGCCGTTGGCCTGCTCGCTCGCGGCGCGAGATCTCGGAGACGGTCCCGGCCACCTTCTGCGAGGCGTCGACGATCCTGCCGAGCGCCTCGCCGGCCGAGCGGACCAGCTGCACGCCCTGCGCCACCTCGCGCGGTGGAGGAGTTGATCAGCCCGGTGATGTCCTTGGCGGCTTCGGACGAGCGCTGCGCCAGCGTGCGCACCTCGGATGCGACCACGGCGAAGCCCTTGCCGGCCTCGCCGGCGCGCGCCGCCTCCACCGCCGCGTTGAGCGCCAGCAGGTTGGTCTGGAAGGCGATGTCGTCGATGACGGAGGTGATGTCCGTGATCTTCTGGCTCGACCTGCTCGATGCGCGGCCATGGCGGCGACGGCCTGGGTGACGATGGCGCCTCCGTTCGCGGCGACCTTCGTCGCCTCCTGGGCGAGGTCGGCGGCCTGCCGCGACGACTGGGCGGAGGCCTTCACGGACGCCGCGAGTTCCTCCGTCGTCGCCGCCGTCTCTTCCAGCGACGAAGCCTGCTCCTCGGTGCGGCGCGACAGGTCGTCGGCGCCGGCGTTGATCTCACGGGCGGACGAGCTGACTTCCACGGTCGTCGACTGGATGGTCTGAACGGTCTCGGCCAGCCGGGTCACCGTCGTGTTGATGCTGTCGCTCATCTCGCCGAGCACGCCTCGATACTTGTTCTCGATACGGCGGGTGAGGTTGCCCTGCGAGAGTTCGCCCATCACGTCGGCGAAGTCGCGCATGGATGCCTCGACCAGACCGGAGATGTCGTTCAGCCCCGCCGCGATGTCGCGGACGAAGCCGGTCTTGTCGTCCACCGTGAGCCTCGCGGTGAAGTCGCCGTTCACGGCGGCGTTGACGACCGCCGCAACCTGATTCTGGCCCTCCAGCTCGGCCGTGACGTTCCGCCAGATCAGATTGTGGCCGATGACGCGGTCATCGGCGCCCCGCACATAGGCCAAGTCGACCGCGAGCGTTTCGCCGGCGACGACGTAGCGGACGCGGCGGCTTTGGCGGTCGTCGGACAGGACTTCCCGCTGCAGCGCCGGATTGACGCGGTAGCAATCGATATGCTCCCCCTGCATCTTGTCGACGGAGAATTTCGGATCGGCGTTGCGCAGCGTCGGTTCGATGTGGCGTAGCAAGCTGATGAGTGGGCGGCTCATGAATACGATCCGCTCCTGCTCGTCGGTGATCATGAGCATCGAATCGGAGCCGTTGATCGCGGCGATGGTCAGCGCCTGCTGGGCGCCCTGCGCCTGGAAGAGCTTGAGGCCACGGGCGATCTCACCGATTTCGTCCGGCAGCCCGACATGAGGTATGGCGGAACCGAAATCGCCCTCGCGAAAACGCCTGAGCACGCCGACGACATCCTCAAGCCGGCGCACGCCGCGCCCGGTGATGAAGATCACGACACCCATCAGCACGACCAGGGCGGCTGCGACCTCGATGGCGAACCACGTCATGAATGAGCGCTGATCGCTCACAGTGGGCGCACGATCGATCATGGCTGCAATCAGGACGCCGTCGCCATCCAGCGTCTTCACGAAGGAAAGCGCGGTCTCGAACGTTCGATCGCCGATCACCAGCTCGGCCGTGGCCTTCCCGGTCGTGCGCGCCGCCTGGGCCGCCGCCTCGGGAATATCGAACTGGGTGTTCGCGCCCAGCGTCGAGGTCCTGACCTTGCCCTTGTGGAAGAACGCGATCTCGGCCCCCGAGGCGTGCTTTATGTCATCGGCCGTCTTCGAACTGAAATAGGCGCCGATCTTGAAGGTACCGATGATCTTGCCGTCGACGAACACGGGGTAGACGGAACCTTCGGCCATCTCACCCGAGGATGCGGATACCGTCAAACCGCTTGCGGCCTTGCCGCCCAGAGCGGATTTCACGAGGCTGTCGCCGCGCTTATCGTCACCCGCGCTTTCGGGCCTGTGGCCGCGGATCAGGATCTTGCCGTTCGCATCCGTTGCCTCCAGCGAGCCGACAACCGGATCGAGGGCCACGAGATCCTTGTAGGCCTTGACGAAAACCTCCTTGCGGCGGACCGGGTCCGCGCCGCGCAGAACATCCAGGATTTCGCCATCGCGCGCCGCGAGCCCGGCATAAGCGTTGACGCGATCGCCTATCCTCTTCAGGCTTTCCGCTGCCTTATCCCCAGCGGCTTCGGCGTTCATGCGCAGCGCGTGGTTGGAAACCTTGATGATCTCCAGGCTGGCCAAGCCACCGAGTCCGGCGGCCGTAGCGAGACAGATGGCGCCGACGAGCACCGCGGCCTGGGTGCGCAAGGATCGAAATGCGATCATGGTGATGTCCTGAAATATGGTTTTTGCAATGCTGGATAGGGACGGTGTGTCTGGCCGTGGAAAAAACACGGTGCAATGAAAGGCAGGACCGGCGGTTCGCCTGGCGGCTGCTATCAACGGTTTCAACTTGGTATTGATTAAACTAACGGTTGTAAAAACTTGCTTAAAATATATGCAGTGATGCGGGGCTAGCTGTCATTCCCCGCGAGCGTTCGCACGGTTTCCAGAAAGCTTCCGGGGGCAAGGAGCGCCTGTCGCAGACCTTGAAACAAACGCATCGGCGTTCGCCTGCTCGTCACGCGCCGCCAGCTAGTCCATCGGGGATCTCTTGACGAGCGTGCCGCGTGCGCCGTCCAATCGAGCAGCCTTGCGGCCGGCTGAGGCGAGCGCACGCGAGGATCGATGCGATGATTACAGCAAGCCACGGCCCCGAAGCCGCACCAATCCGGCAGGAAAAGGTGCAGGTGTGCATTTTCGATGCCTACGGCACGCTGTTCGACGTGCATTCCGCGATGGCGCGGCACTCCGCCGCCATCGGCCCTCGGCATGAGGCGGTGTCCCGCCTCTGGCGCCAGAAGCAGCTCGAATACACCTGGATACGCGCCCTGATGGGCCGGCACGCGGACTTCGCGGTGGTGACGGCCGACAGCCTGGACTTCGCGCTCGCGAGCCACGGCATCGCGGATCCGGCGCTCCGGACCGCCCTGCTCGACGCCTACGACACGCTGGCCGCTTTTCCCGAGGTTCCGGCGATGCTGCAGGCGCTGAAGCGGCGGGGAATGCGCACGGCGATCCTCTCCAACGGAACCCCGGCGATGCTCGACGCCGCGCTACGCTCGGCCGGGATCGCGGAGCTGATCGACACGACGATCTCGGTCGAGGAAGTCGGCATCTACAAGGCCGCTCCGCGCGTCTACCGCCATGCCGCCGAGAGGCTGGGCGTGGCGCCCGGCGCAATCTCGTTCCAATCCGCCAACACGTGGGACGCGGCCGCGGCGTCGCAGCACGGTTTCCAGGTCGTCTGGGTCAACCGCGCCCGCGCGCCCCGGGAATATGGCTGGGTGCTCGAATGCACCGAGGTGCACGATCTCTTGAGCCTGCCGGACCTTGTTGGAGATAGGCTCTCGTCCTGAACCAGAGCGGAAACCGACCTGATTGCATCGGGTCGGCCGCTCTAGTTTTCTGATGCAGCACCATCTTATCCACTTGATGGGACGATGCTCTCGCTCTCGTCCTGGATCAGCGCCGTGTCGCCGTCGTGGTCACGCCCATGCTGCGGTTGAGGCTGACCCAGGCGCTGGAGTCCTGGCCTTCCCGCTTCACGAAAACGTAGTCCGTGCGGTTCCAGGCGCGGATTTCGTCGCGCTTGTTGTCGAGCACGAAATCGCCGCGGTCGGTGCGGAGCATCAGGACGGCGTGGCCTTCGTTGTTTTCGTCGAGGACCACCGTCATCAGCATGGCGCGGCGCGGCAGACCCGCTTCCACCAGGCGCTTGCGCTTGAGAAGCTGAATGTCCTCGCAATCACCCATGCCGTCCTCGGCGAAGTTCCAGCGGTCGACGACGCCCCAGTGATCGAGATCGGTGACGGGCGTCACGATCCGGTTCACGATGGTGTTCACGCCGTTGACCAGGCGCCACACCGTCGGCGTGAGCACGATGGTGTCGGGTTCCGAGAGGTCGGTCCTGCACTCATCGGGATTCTGGTCGCAAAAAGCCACCCACGCCGCGATCGGCCGCGCCGAGTCGCCAATGGCAACCGTCGACGTCATCGCGGGCAGGAAGGAGAACCGCTCCGGCGACGCGGAAGCGGGCGTGGCGGCTGCGGCAGCAGCAGCACCGAGGAAGGCCAACGGAAAGAGCAGGCGGCTAGGCATGAGAGCACCCCATTCGATGGGATGATCATGCGAGCCGTCCTGCCTTCAGACGGTGAGCCAATTCATTCAAGTTTTATGCAAAGTGGCGGTTGAATTCGCCGAATTCCGGCCGATGGTTTGCAAAGGATTACCGGTCACATGTACCAGGGCACGTCGTAGTAATCGTGGACGCGGCGTCCGTAATTGGGGTCCGACCAGGGCGAATCCGCGGCCTTGTAGCTCGGTGCGCGCTGAAGCTGCTCGCGCGTGAGCTTGGTGACGTAGCCGCTCAGCTCGGTGTCGTAGCGCAGCGTCCTCCAGGGCAAAGCATGGTAGCGCTCGCCCAGGCCAAGCCACCCGCCGAAGCTGAGCACTGCGTAGGCGACCTTGCCCGTGTACTTGTCGACCATGAAATTCAGCACGGTCCCCAATTCGTGCCCCTGGGGATCGAAGACGTGCGTGCCTTCCACCTTGTCTGACGCGATCAGCCGCTGGGTCTCGTCGATGGGAAGCTCGTCCTTGCGGATTCTTGCCGCGGTCTTCTGGCGCCTTCATGTCGTCCTCCCCTGGTGAACGAAGCTGCGAGGCTCGCACTATTTTGGCTGGACGTCCTGATTGGCGCCCGGGGTCCCGGGCGGCGGGATGACGGGCGTCCGGCCGACATCCGGCGCGGGAATCCGCATCTCAGGATCGACATTCGACGGTGGCCTGATCACGCCCTTGCTGCCCTCGAGCTGATCGGACAGCGTAGGGCCCGTGCTGCCCGTCGTGTCGTTCTTGCCCAAAGGGGGATCAATCTTCTCCGGAATGGTCGTCTGCGGGCTGCCGGGCTGCTGCTGCGGCAGCACGGGCGGGCGCACCTGATCCTGGGGCTGGATCGCCTGCGCGAGGACCGGGGTCGCGGCGGCGAGCAACAGCGCGCCGGAGGCTGCCAGGATGCCGGCTTGGAACGTGCGGACGGTCTGCATGCGGTCCCTCCTGTCGGCGTGGCCGGAGTGGCCGGAGCTGCCGGGCTCACGGCATCAACAGGCTTGACGGCGTGCCGGTTCCCCTTGCGGTTCGCCTTGGGGGTGCCTTGTGGATCCCCCTGGGGGTCCCTGGCGGGCATGCCTGCCCATGGCGCTGCGCCCTTGCGCGGAGCCGGCGGCGCGGCCAGAGTGTCGCCCGGCTTGAGGCCGGCCGTTCAAGGCCGGCGACCGACAATGGAATGCGAGGAGACGGGCATGGCGGGTGCGGCGAAGGTTGCGATCATCACGGGTGCGGGCAGCGGCGTCGGACGGGCAACCGCCAAGGCTCTCGCGAAGGACGGCTTCGCGCTGGTGCTGGCCGGCCGCCGGACCGAGCCGCTCGAAGAAACGGTGCGGCTTGTCGCGCCCGCGCAGGCCATCGCCGTGCCGACCGACGTTTCCGACCCTGCGTCGGTGAAGGCGCTGTTCGACAAGGCGGTGGAGACATTCGGCCGCGTCGACGTCGTCTTCAACAATGCCGGCACCGGGGCGCCGGCCGTTCCGCTCGAGGATCTCACCTTCGCGCAGTGGAAGACGGTGGTGGACGCCAACCTCACCGGGCCGTTCCTGTGCACGCAGCAGGCGTTCCGCGTGATGAAGGACCAGACGCCGCGCGGCGGACGCATCATCAATAACGGCTCGATCTCGGCCTATGCGCCGCGCCCGAATTCCGCGCCCTATACGGCCACCAAGCACGCCATCAGTGGCCTGACGCGCTCGACCGCGCTTGACGGACGCAAATACGACATCGCCTGCGGCCAGATCGACATCGGCAACGCTGCGACCGAAATGACCGAGCGCATGACGGCGGGCGTGATGCAGGCCGATGGGCGCATGGCGGTAGAGCCGCGGATCGACCCGGCTCACGTGGCCGGGGCGGTGGCCTACATGGCCAGCCTGCCGCTGGACGCCAACATCCTGTTCATGAACGTCATGGCGACGAAGATGCCGTTCGTCGGCCGCGGATAATCGATCCGCGCTTTCTGGAGGGGCGAATCCTGGATCGGCGCGACGTCACGTGGTGAGCCGCTTGCCAAGGGTCTCCTTGGCGCCCGGCAGCCGCCTGCCAGGCGCTTCCTCCTCCTCGGCGCGCGTCTTGGCGCGCCGCTCGCCGGCGGCCACGGCGAGGGCCATGGCGAGGCAGAAGGTCGCCGACATCGAGCGGAAGGCAGCGAAATCGGTCTCGACGATCTCGAACCAGAGGTCGGCATGCTCGCGCAAGGGGCTGAACACGCTGTCGGTGATGGCGATCACGGGCACGCCGCGCTTTGCCGCCGTGCGGGCCAGCTCCACCGTGAACGGCGTGTACGGCGTGAAGCTGATCGCGACCAGCACATCGTGCGGCCCGGCATTGGCGATCTGCTCGGGGCCGAGATTGGCGACGTTGTCCACCAGCACCGAGCGCAGCCTCAACTTGGGCATCGCATAGGCGAGGTATGCCGCGACGGGGTAGGCGCGCCGCTGGCCGAGCAGATAGATCGTATCGGCCCTGGCGAGCGCGTCGACGGCTGCCTCGAGGTCGAGGCTCGATATGCTCTGCCGCATGCGCTCGAGCGATGATGTGGCGGACTCCGAGAACCCGAACAGCAGCCGCATCGGGTCGCGATGGACGTCCCCGGTGTCGTTGAGCGTCTTCAGCCGCTCCTCGTAGTCGGGCCAGCGGTCGCGCAGGCGGTTGCGGAACACGCCCTGGAGGTCGGAAAATCCAGCATAGCCGATGGCCTTGGCGAAGCGAACGAGCGTCGAGGGCTGGACGTCCGCGAGACGGGCTATGCTCGCCGCCGTGCCGAACGCCACTTCGTCGGGATGATCGACCGCGAACGCCGCCACCTGCTGCAGCCGCCTCGGCAATTCCTCGCGGCGCGAGGCCAGCAAGGCCTTGAAGCCCTCGAAATCGCGCGGGATCGGTTCCACAGGCATGGCAAAGTGTCCGGTTCGCTGCTCATCAGCGCCCGGGGATCAAACCACTTCTGGAACAGGCTTTCCATCGGAAAGCCTGTTTAGCCGATTTGTTCTGGATTGAGGGACGTACCGTCCGCCTCAGCGGCGGCGGATCGGCGGGCGCTGGCCTGCGCCGGGCGGCGGACCTGCGCGTTCGTCCTTGTGACGGAACACGAGGCGAGCCTTGTCGAGGTCATAAGGCGACATTTCGACGGTGACACGGTCGCCGGTCAGGGTCTTGATGCGGTTCTTCTTCATCTTGCCCGACGTATAGGCGACCACCGAATGGCCGTTGTCGAGCTGCACACGATAGCGCGCATCCGGCAGGATCTCGGTCACGAGTCCGTCGAAGGCGATCACTTCCTCTTTGGCCATCCAGTATCCTCCCGCGGAGCGGTCGTCGGCCATCCGCGCGGCGTCGCGCGGGGTTTCCTCGAACGGAAGACGCGCAGGGTTGCGCGGCGTCCCATCTCGAACGCTCCGACGTTGGCCAGGTTTCGGCGGAGCAGTATTGCGTATATGCGCCGGGTCTTCGATCCCGCTGCAATCGGGTGCAGCCTGGAGAAGGCAGCCGGCGCGCCACGACCCCGTACCCTGTAAGACGGTTTTGAGCAAGCCCCGTCACGGTTTACGGCATGATCCGCGCTGTCCTGCGTCCGCTGAAATGTGAATATCCCGGCGCTTTCACTGTCCGGCGCTCCTTATGCTATCCATGCGATCCGGTGCCCTGTGAATGCAAAGGACTTGGCCAGTGGCGGGTTTGTTCGATCTGAGCGGGCGCAGCGCCCTCGTGACGGGTTCTTCCCAGGGGATCGGCTTTGCGCTGGCGCGCGGTCTGGCGCAGGCCGGCGCGGCGGTCATCCTCAACGGGCGCGACACGGCAAAACTCGCGGCGGCTGCCGAAACCTTGCGGGCGGAGGGCGCGGCGGTGTCCACGCTGTCCTTCGACGCGACTGACCACGCCGCCGTGCGCGCCGCGGTCGATGCGCTCGAGGCGAATGGCGGACGCATCGACATCCTCGTCAACAATGCCGGCATGCAACACCGCGCGCCGCTGGAGGACTTTCCCGCGGACGCCTTCGAGCTGCTGTTGAAGACCAACATCTCGAGCGTGTTCAACGTCGGGCAGGCCGTCGCCAGGCACATGATCGGTCGCGGCCGGGGCAAGATCATCAACATCGCCTCCGTGCAATCGGCCCTCGCCCGGCCCTCGATTGCGCCCTACACGGCGACGAAGGGCGCGGTCGCCAACCTCACCAAGGGCATGGCGACGGATTGGGCGAAGCACGGACTGCAGTGCAACGCCATCGCGCCCGGCTATTTCGATACGCCGCTCAACGCCGCGCTCGTCGCCGACCCGGCCTTCTCCGCCTGGCTCGAAAAGCGCACGCCGGCCGGGCGATGGGGGAAGGTCGAGGAGCTCGTCGGCGCCTGCGTGTTCCTCGCCTCCGACGCGTCCAGCTTCGTCAACGGACACGTTCTCTACGTCGACGGGGGAATCACCGCGTCGCTTTGAGCAGGGGCGTTCGCCTGTTGTCGCGGAGGGGCAACGATGGAAACTATAAGGTTGATCCTGCCCCTCGACGTGGTGGGCGTCTTCGCGCTCGTCTGCGTCTTCATGGCAATGGCGGGGCTCGGCGCGGGCACGAATCCGGCGCGACTTAATCTGTCCGCTGCTCACCGGTGGCGGGTCGGGGCGGCCGTGGCGCTCGCACTCGTGGCGGTGCCGCTGGTTACGCTTCTCGTGGCGGGGATCCTCGACCTCAAAAGCGCAGCCCTGGTGGGAATCCTCCTCGTCGGCATCAGCCCGGGCGCGCCGCTGGCGCTACGCAAGTCCCGCGAATCCGGCGGGGAAGCCGGCTTCTCGACCGTGCTGCAAGTCACCGTCGCGCTGTTGTCCATCGTCGCCGTGCCGGCCTGGATCATGATCCTCGGCGCGATCTATGGCAGGGAGGCCGGCATCAGCCTGGCGATCCTGGCGAAACAGGTCTTCATCGCGCAAATCCTGCCATTGGCCTGCGGCATCGCCCTTGCCGTCTGGACGCCCGCATTCGCCAAGCGGATCGCCGGCCCGCTCTTGCGCGCCAGCAGCATCATGCTGCTGCTGTTGGCGGTGCTGATCGTGTCGCAGGTCTGGCGCGCCCTGCTCGGCGAACCCCTTCACGCCGCCATCGCCTCGGTCGTCATCACCATGGCGGCGCTTGCGATGGGCCACTGGGCCTGCGGACCGTCGCGCGAGACCCGCACGGCGGGAGCGGTCATCTGCGCCCTGCGAAACCCCGGCATCGCGCTGCTTGTCGCTTCCGCGAACGGCTTTCCCGAGGCCTCGAAGGTGGTCATCCTCTCGCATGTGCTGATCACGGCGATCATGCTGGTCGTCTATCTCGCGGCCATGAAACGCTTCCGCCCGGCTTCCGAGCCGCTGGCTCCCGCTTAAGGCGGAAGCGCACGTCGCGGATACCCGCCTCGCGCCGCGACTCCTCCCAATCCGCAACACATGGCATAAGGCCGCCCAAACGCCACCAGGTTCGCTCAGCACATGATTCGTCTCGACAATATCGGCAAGCAGAATGGCAAGCAGATCCTCTTCATCGAGGCATCGGCCGCGCTCCAGAGAGGCGAGAAGGTCGGCCTCGTCGGACCCAACGGAGCCGGCAAGACGACCTTGTTCCGGATGATCACGGGCCAGGAGCAACCCGACGAAGGCCAGGTCGCCGTCGATCGGGGCGTGACCATCGGCTATTTCAGCCAGGACGTCGGCGAAATGATGGGCCGAAGCGCCGTCTCCGAGGTGATGGACGGCGCCGGGCCGGTCAGCAGCGTCGCGGCCGAGCTGCGGGATCTCGAAGGTGCAATGGCCGATCCCGACCGCGCGGACGAGATGGACGCCATCATCGAGCGATACGGCGAGGTGCAGGCTCGTTTCGAGGAGCTTGACGGCTACGCCCTCGATGGCCGCGCGCGGGAAATCCTGGCCGGGCTGAGCTTCACCCAGGAGATGATGGAGGGCGACGTGGGCGCGCTCTCCGGCGGCTGGAAGATGCGCGTGGCGCTGGCCCGCATCCTGCTGATGCGGCCGGACGCGATGCTGCTGGACGAGCCGAGCAACCATCTCGACCTCGAAAGCCTGATCTGGCTGGAAGCCTTCCTGAAAGGCTATGACGGCGCGCTGCTGATGACGTCGCACGACCGCGAATTCATGAACCGCATCGTCACCAAGGTGGTGGAAATCGACGGCGGCGCGCTGACGGCCTATTCGGGCGACTACGAGTTCTACGAGCAGCAGCGCGCGCAGGGCGAAAAGCAGCAGCAGGCGCAGTTCGAACGCCAGCAGGCGATGCTGGCCAAGGAAATCAAGTTCATCGAGCGGTTCAAAGCGCGGGCGTCCCATGCCGCGCAGGTGCAGAGCCGCGTCAAGAAGCTGGAGAAGATCGACCGCGTGGAACCGCCCCGGCGGCGTCAGACCGTGTCCTTCGAATTCCCGCCCGCGCCGCGTTCGGGCGACGACGTCGTGAACCTGAAGAACGTTCATAAGCGCTATGGCGACCGCAGCATCTACGAGGGGCTGGATTTCCAGATCGGCCGCCGGGAGCGCTGGTGCGTCATGGGCGTCAACGGCGCAGGCAAATCCACCCTGCTTAAGCTGGTGACAGGCACAACGAAACCCGACGGCGGGACGGTGGCCGTCGGCGGCACCGTCAAGATGGGCTATTTCGCGCAGCATGCGATGGAGCTGCTCGACGGCGAGCGGACGGTCTTCCAGTCCCTGGAGGACTCGTTCCCGCAGGCGGGGCAGGGCTCGCTTCGTGCGCTGGCAGGCTGCTTCGGCTTCTCAGGCGACGACGTCGAGAAACGGTGCCGGGTTCTCTCGGGCGGCGAGAAGGCGAGGCTGGTCATGGCCAGGATGCTCTATGACCCCCCGAACTTCCTCGTGCTGGACGAGCCCACGAACCATCTGGACATGTTCACGAAGGAAATGCTGATCAAGGCCCTGTCGGAGTACGAGGGCACGATGCTCTTCGTCTCGCATGACCGCCATTTTCTGGCCGCCCTGTCCAACCGCGTGCTGGAGCTGACGCCTGACGGCATTCATAAATATGGCGGCGGCTACACGGAATACGTGGCGCGCACGGGCCAAGAGGCTCCTGGCCTGAGGAGCTGAATCACGTTGAGCGAGTTCCACCGCGGGTTACCCGCGGTGGAAACGCAGTCCATGGGTGGCTGCGATAGCCGGCGGGACAGTTCCGCGGCCGGTGCGCCGGTGCCTACTACTTCGCGAGCACGATGCCCTGTTCCTTGCGCATCTTGTCGAAGACGCCGCCGATGGCCTTGATGACGGTCACTTTCGGGTTGGCCTTGCAGAATACGATAACCTCGTGCTCGGCTTCCTTGGACCTGGCGATGTTGATGAAGTGCTTCTTGCCGAGGCCGTTGTACCAGCCGCTATACCAGGTGGTCAGAAGATCGGCGTCTTCCTGGAAGGTGCCGGCAAGCTGGGCGCAGGTGAGCTTCTGCACGTCGATATAGCCGTTGGCGTCGGCGTAGGTCTTCAGTTCGACCTGCGCCTGGGCGCTCGACACGGACAGGCCGCCCAGTATGGCGGCAGCGATCAGCAGCTTCTTCATGGGATGATCCTTCTTCGACAGACAACCGGCCGGGATTGGCCGGCTTTACTTCACGTTGACCTGAACGGTCACGAGAGACGTCGCGCTTCCGGCATTGCCTTGCCCGGTCAGCGACATGACGTACTGGTCCCGGCCGGTGAACCCTGCCCGGGGCGTGTAGCCGTAGCTTGCACCCTGCACGAACGCGGTGCCGTTCTGCGCCTGCTGGACGATGGCCGAGTTCAGCAGCATGCCGCCGGTCAGGTCGAGCGTGTCGCTGCAGCCTGCCGGGCCGACCACCATCAGCCACTTCGAATTCATGCCGAATGCGAACGACGAGGCCTCGGGCTGGCACGTCGTCCCCGGCGTCGCGCTGACACAACCGGCACAAAGACCGGCAAGCACGAGGGCGGCGATCCGCCCCACCACACGCGTCGATACGAAAGGCATCACGAACCCCCTTCGGCTATTTCACGGGATGAAAGTCACGGGACGGGATGTTGCCAGCCCTCTCAGTAGCAGGGCGGATACGGGTAGTAGCCGCAGGCGGGAGGCGCGTAATAGGGATGCGCTGCAGCCGCTCCGACTGCCGCCCCGGCGGCGAAGGCGCCGACGCCGTAGGCCGGATGGCCGTACCATGCGCCATGATAGACCGGAGCGTGGTAATAGCCCCCGCCACGAACGACCGTCGCGCCGCCCCAGCCACCGGCATGGGCAAAGCCGCCGCCATAGGGGCCACGAACGGCGAAGGCGTCGATGAAGACGGCGACCGGTCCGCCGGTCTCAAGGCTGCCCTCCAGGACCGACACGTCGAATGTGAGCGTTCCGCCTTCGAATTTCGGCGTCTTGAGAACAAGCACGGCGTCGGACACTTCGCCCGGGTTGGCGCCAAGGACGGACACTGTGGCGTTCGGCGGATCCTTGCTGAACGTCCCCTTGCCCTCGTCCCACTGCATCAGGAACTGCCGCGTGGTTTCATGGCCTGCGGCGCGAACGGGCCTGTCGGCAAAGACGATCGTGTTCGGCGAGACGCCGGTGAGGATCAACTTGCCGCCGTCCAGTTTGGCGCCGGCGGCATTCAGGACCGCCAGCGAGGGGACGGGTCTGTTGGAATATGCCTCCCCAATGGTCTTCTGTAGCGGGACATGCTGCTTCCTGGCCTGATCCTGGCTGAAGGCAGATGTCGAGCAAGCCAATATGGACACTGCCAGCAGAACGAGACGGGACCTGCGCGGAATTGTCATTGACGACCTCCTCGGTTGGAACAGTGCGATGTGCGGTCATTGGACCCGCATCGCGGTTCATTCGGCGGGGCAGCGCTGCTAGAGGGTCGGAAACAAGGCCTGGATCTGGAAACGGAGCGTCCAGCTCGGCCCATTGGTGGGCCTGACCACGTTGTAGAAAGCCTGGAGCTGCGCGTTGATCGGCAGCTTGTCGACCTTGAAAAGCCGCCCGAAGCCGCCGCCCACGGGCACGGTCCACCGGTCGCCGGAATCGGCCAGCCAGTTCGACGTGACGATCGGCGAGGACGTCAGGTACCAGCCTTTCGGCAGGTTGTAGTTGAGGAAGGGCTGCACGGTCAGGGTGTTCACGCGCTGGTTCGTCGTGCCCGCCCAGACATTGTTCACGAGCGCGCCATAGACCCACTGCCCCTGCATCGTGAGTGCGACGGCGGTGGGTCCCGCGCCCCATTTATTGACCCCCAGCGTCTTGTCGGTCGCGGTCGGCAGCCAGGTCTGCACGCCGACACCCCAGATGATCTCACCGGTGTTCGCCGGCGAAAGGAAGAACGCGGGCGAGAGATTTCCCAGCCCGAACTCTGCATCCTCAGTGGGCGACATCCTGGGCTGGTAGATGATCGGCGTGATCCAGCGCGTAATCAGGTTCCAATCGTCAGTGAGGCGGACCGGGATGACGGGCTGGAAGTTCAGGACATTCTGGGGGCGGTGATAGGGCCCAACGTCGAAATTGGTGTTGTTCTGGAATGGAACGCTGATCATGTTGGCGATCGGGTTCTGGGCCGCCTTGCGCAACTCGTCGGTATCTTCGGCCTTCGGGGCCGCAGGGGCGGCGCTTGGCGCGGCGGCTGGCACTGCGGCGGCTTTCTTGGCCTGGGACTTCGTCGCCTTGGAACTTGTCGTCTTGGCCTTCGGCGGATCGGCGGTCTGTGCTCGCGTGGGGACCACGCCAAGCCCGAACGCCGCGAACGCAACGAGCCAGCACGCCGCAACGCGGCTTGCGCGCCTGTTACTACCTTGCTTGTAGCAGCCCGGCCAGAACGAGGAAGACATGATCATTGAGCACCCGTTGATTCTCGTTCAGCCTCGTTATTGCAGCAGTTCGATCTTCCCCGGCCGCCAGGTCTTGTTGAGCCACGGTTCCAACGGACCATAGAGGCAGAGATCATGAACCAGCGTTTGTCCGGGATGGTCTGCATCCAGTTGCTTTCCATTCCCGCCGGAGCCGCTCTCAACTTGGTTCAGTCTATGAGGCGATCTTCACACCAGGCGGCTGCCAGGTCCCATCGCCCGCCGGCAGTACCGAAGGCGCCTCTGTCTTCGGCCAGTACAGTCGCATTACAAGATAGATTTCGCCGTTCGGCGCAGGCAGCCAATTAGATTCCTTGTCCGCGCCCGGCGACTTGTTCTGGATGTAGAGCGTCAACGATCCGTCCGCGTTCTTTTTCATCCCGGGCAGCATCGGCGAATTGATCAAATAGCGATTAATCGGGTTTTCGATCAGGAGCTGGGACTTGCCGTCGTACATCGTCAATGACCAGAACGCATTCACAGGGGGTTGCTGACCCGGGGGGAACGTCAAGGTATAGTTGTGCTTGCTTCCGTCGAGCGTCTTACCCTCGGCGTCTAGGCGTGTAAGCGGGTACATCGCCTCTACGGCATCGTTGCCGTAAATGCCTGCCTGAGCGGCGACAGAGCGCTTCAGCCAATCTCCATTGTAGTGGGCGCTGTCGCCCGGCAGCGAGCTGATCCGCCAGCCATTGATGCTCTTGCCGACGTTGGCGACGGCCTCATCGATCTTGCGCTGGCCCTCTTTCATGCCCAAGCCGACCTCCAACTTGTCTTCCAGTGAGAGGTCCTTGAAGTTGAAGGTCTTGCCCGGACCAATCCCGATGCGCGCAAGTTGCGCTCGGATTGCGGTTTCGTTCGCTTCGGGAGGAGCGAACTGGAGCGCAAAGTCGAGATACTCGAAGAAGTTCGTCTTCACGAGTTCCTTGTCGATCTTGGGAAAGTCGATAGCCGGAGCGGGTGGTGGCGGCGGCTTGTTGAGGTAGCTCGAAAGCGGCTGCACTTTGTACCCGGCCTGGACCTTCTTCACGCCATCCAGATCGTCTGAGTTGAAGAGCTGAGTGCGGTATCCCACCAACGAGAACTGTGTACTTGACCGGAACACCTTCTTGATCCCGGGCGGAGTTGCACCCTTCCAGTCGGGCCCAACGACCATGTATTCGCCTGCCTCGCTTCCTGTAGCGCGGGTGCCGATATAGCCATAATTGTAAGTATTCCCGTCACAAAGCATGACGGAGTAATAGCGCTTCGGATCGACCGCCGGGATGGACAAAACGATAGGCTCAGCCCGCAAGTCCAGCCAGGCGAACGAATAAGGCGTGTCGCTGTTGGGAGTGACGATGGCCGTGTCTTTGTAGGTAAAGACGTTGGGTTCGTTTTTGAGTTGATTGAACGGCGCTTTAAACTGCCCTGAGCTTCGGTCAATGGCGTATTCATACATGACCGCGTAGTTCATCACGATAGGAAGCCCATAGATGAACCCTGCCTCGGCAATGTCCTTGGCCTTGATGAATCCTGGGCGTTCAGCGCTCGTCTGCGCCTGCGCAGCGGCGGATTTTACGATCACAGCGGTCATTGCAGCCTGTGCCGCAGAACTAAGAAACGCGCGCTTCGTCAACATGCTTCGCTCCTTACCAGTTGCTTGACGCCTGATCTGGGCTTTGGGCACAAGTCCGGGCTCGCCGGTTGACTACACCTTAGTGACAGGCGGGATGACCCATGAACCGTCGATGATCGAAGGCTTCGCCTCGTTCGGCCAGTAGAGCCTGAGCATCAGCAGGAACTTGCCCTTGGGCGCCGGCAGCCAGTTGGCTTCCTTGTCCGCGCCGGGGAACTCGTTCTGGATGTAGATCACCAGCGATCCATCCTTCTCCAGCTTCGGGTTCGTCCGAAGGCTCATCGAGTATCGGTTGATCGGGTTGGCGACGAAGAAATAGTTCTCGTCGTACATCGTTAGCGACCAGAAGCCCTTGACCGGGGGTAGCTGGCCGGCGGCGAAGCGCATGACGTACTTCTTCGAGCCTTCGTAGGATTCGAAGGTCGAGGGCTTCAGCGAGGTGGGGTAGACCGCATCCTGCGGACGGTTCGCGCCAAGCCCGATGGCCGTGACCAGCGCCCGCTGGATGTAGTTCGTGCCGTAGAGGCCGGCCTTGGTCGTGTAGCCCCACCCGTTGATGTTCTTGATGTCGCCGTCGCTGAACTTGAAGTGAAGCATGATCCGGTCGAACGAGAGCTTGGGGATCCGCGTCTCCCACTTGCTGTCGATAGCCTTTGAATCGAAGCTCTTGCCCGGGACAAGGCCGATCTTGGCGAAGCGGGCGAGCGCGGGCGCATCCTTGGGCGAGGGCGGATTGCGCTTCAGGAGTTCGGCGAGAAGCGTGAAATACTCCGTCGCCGTCATCCGGTTGACCTGATCGCGGACGGCCGTCTTCATGTCGATCGAGGGGTCGACCTTGCCGGGCGGGGGCGACCAGGACTTGCCGGCCGCGCTGAGCGGATAGAGCTTGAACTTGTCCTGCAGCGCATGGACCGCAGCGTAGTCCTCGGGCGTGCCGGTGCAGTAGATGCGACCCAGGAGCCAGACGATGCTCGTCGGCGACTTCAACTGGGTCATGCCCTTGGGCACGGCGCCGGTCCAGTTGGGCCCTGAAATCAGGTAGGTGCCGGCCTTCGTGCCGGTGGTCCGCTTGCCCGGGACTTCGAAAACGTCGGTCCACCCGTCGAGCATGGGGAGCAGGAAGTAGCGTCCCGCCATGTCGGGGGCTTCGAGCACCCAAGGCTCGTCGCCCACATCGAAGAACGACGTGGTGTATAGCGTATCGGCGTTGGGCGCGGTGACGTCGCGGAATGAGGCGTTGGGGTACTGGCGCAGCTTGATGATGTGACCCATCGGCGCGCGGGTGCCTTCCGGCGAGACGACGTTGGTGATCACCCGGCGGGTCATCTCCATCGTCACGAGAGGATAGCCGTAGATGTACGCGTCGGAGGCGATCTTGAAGCCTTCCACGTCCTCCACCGCGTCGGCGATCAAGCCATCGAAAGCGACGCCGTGCGAGGGAAGCCCCGCTGTTGCAAGAAGCCCCAGGCCTGCCAGTGTCGCGTCGCGTCGTGTCAGCCGCATGTTGCGTTCCCAGGTTAATTTTAAGCGCAACATTGATACGCGAGAAGTTCCGTGCTGACTTCTGTTTTGAGGACAAACTTGAAGTGACCGGAAAGCAAACGACAGCGATGCAGAGAGCAGGCGTTTTCTCGGAATTGCCGGCCCTGATACGCGAGCTGGGCGTAGATCCCTTGCCGTTATTTGCAGACACCGGCGTTGCCCCGGAAACGCTGCAGGCTAGCGACAGAATTCCGTTCCGGGCGATCCTCACCGTCCTGGACCGGGCTGCCCATGCAACGGCCAGTCCGCACATCGGGCTGCTTCTCGGACAGCGCTTCGATCTGGCCCATCACGGATTGATCGGGAGCCTCATGAGGCACGCCCCGACGCTGCAACAGGCGCTCGACGATTTCGTGAGCTGGCAGCCCGGCTACTCCAGCGGCGCCATCGTGTATCTGATCCGTCTGGGCGACGAGTTTGCGTTTGGCTACGGTACGCACGACCAGGTTTCGCCGGGCACATTGCAGCTCTATGACGCCGTCGTCACCATCGGCCTCCGCATGCTTCAGGAACTGAGTGACGGGCGGGTCAGGCCGGACGGGGTTCGCTTCTCACGCCGTCCGCCCGAGGATCTCGCGATCTACAACCGGCTGCTGAAGGCGCCGCTGCGGTTCGACCAGCACCAGACCTGCATCATCCTCAACTCCGGCGCCATGAAGATGCGCTTGCCCGGTTCGGACCCGGCGAAGCGGCGCGAAGCCCTTGCCGAAGTGCATACGGCCATCGGGCCCATGCTCAGACAGACGTCCGCGCGCGTGCGGCAGGCCCTGCGTCCGCTACTCCATGCCGGCAAGGACTCGATGCCGGAGGCCGCGGAAAAGCTGGGCCTTCATCCGCGCACCTTGCGGAGGCGCCTGGCGGACGAGGGGACTCACGTTCCGGGGGCTGCGCGACAGCCTGCGCTTCTCGATAACCTGCGAACTGCTCGAGATGACGAACCTTCCGATCACCGACATATCCGAAGCACTTGGTGCAGCCTCGCCGGGTAATCTCACCACGGCCTTCCGCCGCTGGAGCGGGATGACCCCGTCCGAATGGCGCCGGCGACGACTCAATTAGCCAGTGCCCTACTGTTTCAACTCCCACTCCTTGAGCTTCTTGGTCGCCGTTCCAAACGGGCCAAGCTGATAAACAGCCGCGCCTGCGGGAGAGAAGGTAAACGTCGCGAACGGTTCGGCGACCATCTGATCGAGATACGCGGTTGGCGCATTGCCGGTGCTGACGTGAGGATTGAAGTTCTCACCGGCCCCTATCTGTTCGAACTTCGAAACGTAATCGATGATCGCGGCGTCGATGGCGGGATCGTCGTGCGGCGCGGTGAAAGCGCCGATAGGGCCGGCTCTCAGGTTGAACGGCCTCGCGGCGGCAATGATGTCGGCCTGCAACTTGCGGAGTTCCGGCGTGGCCTTTGCGACGATGCCCGCAACTCCCAGGCCACGCCCCGCGGGGAGGTAGTAAAGCTTGGAGGCCTCCAACTTCATCGCGTTCACGTTGGCGGCGGCAAGCACCTTTTCCTGGGCGGCGTAGAGCTTGGGCAGGTCCGACCTGCGCACAAACGCCTGAAGCATCGTGATATGCGGCGTGTGTGCCTCATCGAGAGCGAAGCCCTTTGGGTAAACACCGAGCAAGCGGGCATTGTTGACGGCGGCTTGCTGGAGCATGACGGCGTCCGGCTGCAGCAGGATGTCGACGGCGACAATGTCCGACGAGAAGACGGTCTTCCAATCGTCCTTCATGCTGACGACGGTCCAGCCACCCTTCTGCGCCTCGTCGTAGAGCGCCTGCGTGAAGGCGCCCAGCTTCACGTCCGGCAAACCCAGGGCCGGGCCGTAGGCAAACTCACGCGTCGCATCATCGTGCAGCACCAAAAGCTCGAAGCGATCCCCGCTACCCGCCTGCGTGTATTCCAGCATCTCGCGGTCGCCGTTGGAGTTGCCGAAGGCTGCGATCGGGCGGCGGCCGATGTGCTGGTTGATGGCGACTGGCTTGCCACCCTTGTCATCGTTGAAATTCAATTCGGGCAGGCGAAACAGCACGGGCTTGCCGTCGCGCATCTCGAACCTGGTCTTGATACTGCTGCCGATGACTTGTTCAGGGGGAATGCCGTAGACCTGTTCCGCCCAAGGCCGCATGAACTCGATCCCGCCGCCCGAGACGATGTAGGTCTTGAAGTTGTTGGCGCGCAGGTAGGCCAGCACCTCAAGCATCGGCTGATACACCATCTCCGTGTGGAGCCTGCCAGTTCTAGGATTTCGCGCCGTGGCGATCCAGTCCTTCACGATCTGCTCGAACTCTGTGGTGGTCATGCCGGCATGCGTGGCCATGAACAGATCAAGCACTGCATGGTCGCCACCGGCGAGCAGAGGTTGCACGTCGCCCTTGAGGAGCGATGCGTATGGTTCTTGTGTGCTCCACTCCGGATGCAGCGGAGCGAGCGCCTTCACGCGGTCGAGCGCGAAATACAACTGAACAGGCACGGGCTGCTCGGACCAGAGCGTGCCGTCATTGTCGAAGGTGGCGATCCGTTCCGACGACGGCACGTAGGCTGGCGCACCCTGCTTGGTGACCTTTTCGACGAAACGGATGATCGCCTGCTTGGCTGGACCGTCATTCCAGGACGGGAGCGGATCGGCCGCAAACGCTGCATTGCCGAGCAGCAGCAATACGGCCAGAGACTTCAGCATCAAGCTTTTCAGCATTTCTCGTTCCAGTCACCAAGGGGTGGGCGGGGCGTTTCGTTGAACGTCCCGCCGCTCCCCAGCTGCTACTTTGAGGCGCCTTGCAGGTTCCGAAGAACGGCATCGAGGTTGAAGCTGTCCGCCTTCTGTCGCTGCGGGTAGTCCTTGAAGGTTGCAAGGTACTGGCCGACATAGGCCTGAGCGGGCACCAACAGGAAAATATGATCAATCATCCAATCAAAGTAGGTGTTGGACGTGATGTCAGCGCGCTCGTAGGGGTCAAGGCGCAGGTTGAATATCTTCGGTACGCGCAAATTGGTGAACGGGTTTGCCCAGATCATTAGAGTCCCGGGCATCTGCTGTTCCATGAACACCATCTTCCAGTTGTCATAGCGCAGGGCCACCAGCTGCTGGTCGTCGTTGAAGTACAGGAACGACTCCCGCGGGCTTTTCGGGGCTTTTGCGGTCAGGTATGGGACGAGGTTGTCACCGTCGAGGTGCACCTTGTAGGTCATGTCACCGACCTTGTAGCCGCTGGCGAGCTTGTCCTTGACGCCAGGATCGCCCGCCATGGCCGCAAATGTCGGGAGCCAATCAAGGTGGGCGATGATGTCGTTCGAGATGCTGCCCGGCTTGATCTGACCCGGCCAGCGGACCATCGCCGGTACACGGTAAGCGCCTTCCCAGTTCGTGTTCTTTTCACTGCGGAACGGCGTCATCCCTGAATCGGGCCATGAATTCATGTGCGGACCGTTGTCGGTCGAGTACATGACGAACGTGTTGTCCGCGATCTTCAGGTCATCCAGAGCCTTGAGGACCGTGCCGACGTTCTTATCGTGATCGATCATCGCGTCATGGTACTGGCTCTGCCAGCGACCCGCTTGACCAACACTCTCAGGCTTAGTGTGGGTACGGAAATGCATGTGGGTGAAATTCACCCAGATGAAGACAGGTTTACCGGCCTTGTTCTGCCGCTGGATAAACTCCACGGCCCGGTCGGCGGTATCGTCGTCGATCGTCTCCATGCGCTTCTTGGTGAGGGCGCCAGTGTCCTTGCAGACTTGCCTGCCCACCTTGCCGAAGCGAGGATCAACGGTTGGGTCGTCCGTGGACGAAGCCTTGCAGTCCAACACGCCGCGGGGGCCGAACTTCGCAAGAAAGTCGGGATCTTTCGGAAAGTCGGGCAGTTCAGGCTCTTCACTGGCATTCAAATGGTAAAGACTGCCGTAGAACTCGTCGAAACCGTGCACTGTGGGCAGATACTCGTTGCGGTCGCCCAAATGGTTCTTTCCGAACTGAGCAGTTGCGTAGCCCTGTGCCTTCAAGAGTTCGGCAATTGTTGGATCTTCCTTTTGAAGGCCCACCGCGGCGCCCGGCAAGCCGACCTTGGTCAGGCCCGTCCGCAAACCAGACTGGCCTGTAATGAACGACGCACGTCCCGCAGTGCAACTCTGCTCGGCATAGTAGTCGGTGAACATCATGCCTTCAGTGGCAATGCGATCAATGTTGGGGGTTTGGTACCCCATCAGGCCACGCGAGTAAGCACTCACGTTCGACTGTCCGATGTCGTCGCCCCAGATGATCACGATATTGGGCTGTTTAGGGCTCGTCTGGGCCCATGCAGGCCCTCCACACGCAAATGCACCAAGTACAGATAATGCCAAAGTCAGTCTTCGTACGAATGTCATTACACCTTCTCCGTTCTCGTCGAACGACTTGGCCTTGAGGATCGCTCGTCTCAACTAAGGGCTGTATCTAACGCGATCACAGTCCTTTGGTGTAAAATAAACACCTACGGTAGCAGCGGTTGCGCGATTTTAGTGCATCATGCACGCCATTTCCGCCTCAACCGACAGGTCGATGAGGCATCCCAAGCCCAGCAAATCGATCCGCGGCGAACGCTTGAGCTGAAACAGGGAGACAATTTCATTGAGGTGCATAACCGATCGAGGCAGTCGATCGATCTTGGTCACGACGAAAATGCCGCCTCTCGCGCAAACGCCTAGTCTGCGTGGAACTGGGGCCAGGGGCTGACAAACCTTCCTGCCGCTCGCGCACGCGTGTTCGGTACCGCGCGAGACAGATAAGTCGTCGTCACCGCAGCGTTGGAGATGCTGATTGTTCGTGCGACGCGACCCCGATGTGTACCAGGGGGTCGTCCAAGTCGCATATTTTCTGGATGCTTAGGCGGCCCCAACGAAATGGAGCACCCTGGTGGAGCTGATGAGATTCGAACTCACGACCTCTGCAGTGCGATTGCAGCGCTCTCCCAACTGAGCTACAGCCCCATTCCGGGTGCGGGCCTTGTAGGGCCCGAGGGCTTCGGCTGTCAATGCGGATTCGGTCTTCCGGTCAGTCGAATCTGCCCTGGATCGGTCGAAGTGGACGCCGGGAGCCGCCCAGCCGTAACCGCCGGGCTTGTGGCTGGCGGGCCGCACCGTTAAACCTTGCCGCTTCCTGCCGCCGGAGACGCCTGATGCGCGCCATTCTCGACGTGATCCTGCTTGCCCTCGATCTTTACACCTGGATCATCATCGCATCCGCCGTGCTGAGCTGGCTGATCGCGTTCAATGTCATCAATATCCGCAACAACGTGGTGAGGATGATCTGGAACGGCATCTACCAGCTCACCGAACCGGTGCTGGCGCCGATACGGCGGCGGCTGCCCGACATGGGCGGCATCGACATCTCGCCGATCGTGCTGCTGCTGGGCGTATTCCTGATCCAGCGGATCATCGTCTACTACATCTACCCCAACGTGTTCTGATGACCGGCGGCGCGCTGCCCTGGCGCGCCGAGGCGGGCGCGCTGACGGTGGCTGTCAGGCTCACGCCGAAAGGCGGGCGGGACGGCCTCGACGGCATCGAGACGCTGTCGGACGGGCGCGGGTCCTGAAGGCCCGCGTGCGGACCGTGCCCGAGGACGGCAAGGCCAACGCCGCGCTGATCAAGCTGATCGCGAAAGCCTGCGGCGTTCCGGCAAGCCGCGTGGCATTGACGTCCGGCGCCACTTCGCGCTTGAAGACGGTGCGGATCGAGGCAGATCCGACTGCCGCGGCAGCCTCGCTTGCCGCATTCCTCGGCCTTGCCGGCGGGGCATGAATTTTCGAACGCAGGAGCCGCCATGACAGCGACCATCATCGACGGCAAGGCCATCGCCGCAACGCTCCGCGCGCGCATCGCCGCTGCCGTCGCGGGGTTGAAGGCGGCGCATGGCGTCACGCCGGGGCTGGCCGTGGTGCTCGTCGGCGAAAATCCCGCCAGCCAGGTCTATGTCCGCTCCAAGGCGAAGCAGACCGCGGAAGCGGGCATGCGCTCGATGGAGCACAAGCTGCCGGTGGAGACGACGCAGGCCGATCTGCTGGCGCTGGTCGCGCGCCTCAATGCCGACCCTGACGTGGACGGCATCCTCGTGCAGCTTCCCCTGCCTGCCCAGATCGACGCCGACAAGGTGATCGAGGCGATCGACCCCGCCAAGGACGTGGACGGCTTCCATCCCGTCAATGCCGGGCGGCTCGCCACCGGAACGGGCGGGCTGGTTCCATGCACGCCGCTTGGCTGCATCAAGCTGCTGAAGGCTCTGAAGCCCGATCTGGCGGGGCTGGAAGCGGTGGTCGTCGGCCGCTCCAACATCGTGGGAAAGCCGATGGCGATGCTGCTGCTGGCCGAAAGCTGCACGGTCACCATCGCCCATTCGCGCACCCGGGATCTCGCGGACGTGTGCCGGCGCGCCGACATCCTCGTCGCCGCCGTGGGCAGGCCCCGGATGATTCGCGGCGATTGGGTGAAGCCGGGGGCGATCGTCATCGACGTCGGGATCAACCGGGTTCCCGCCCCCGAACTCGGGGACGGCAAGACGCGGCTCGTGGGCGACGTCGATACGCAGGACGCCATGGCGGTGGCGGGCGCGATCACGCCCGTGCCCGGCGGCGTCGGCCCCATGACGATCGCGTGCCTGCTTGCGAACACGCTGACCGCTGCCTGCGCAAGGCGGGGGCTGAGCGAGCCTGCGGTCTAGAACATCACTCCGGCCGCGCTCAGCCTGCGTACTGCTCGTCCGTCACCTTTTCCAGCCAGGTGACGTGGTTGCCATCGATGGCTTCCTGCATCGCGATGTGGACCATGCCATTGGTGGCCGACGCGCCGTGCCAGTGCTTTTCGCCCGGCGGGATCCAGACCGTGTCGCCGGGCCTGATCTCGGTGATGGGACCGCCCCAGCTCTGGATCCGGCCGATACCCGAGAGCACGTACAGCGTCTGCCCGAGGGGGTGCGTATGCCAGGCCGTGCGCGAGCCTGGCTCGAAGGTCACGCGAACGGCCCTCAGATTGGCGGGCGCAGGCGTCTCGATGAGCGGATCCTGCCACACCGTGCCCGTGAACGCGTCGGCTGGGGCCCTTTTGGTGGGGCGGCTTCCGGCGGCCTTGATGTCCATGACGATCTATCCCTCGCTGATGGCCCGGATGTAGCGCTCCGCGGACGCCCGGACGGCCTGCTTCGCCCCGCTCTCGATATTGCGGTTCCACCATGCGCCATAGAGCCTGTCGAAAGCGAGAGGTTCGACATTCGCCGCGATCCGCCGGACCGTCGACGCATTGACGGGAATGAGGTTCGGATAGCTGAACATGAAGCTGACGAAGCGGCGGTCCTGGGTGACCTGCAGGATGTCGCCCGCCAGCAGCGCGCCCTTCCCATCGGCACCGTCACGCCAATGGAGCACGGTTCCTCCGGCGAAATGGCCGGGGCAGCGCAACAGTGTGAGCGAGGGTGCCAGCGCCAGCGTCTCGCCTTCCCAGAAATGGATGAACGGGCTCGGGTGCTGCACCCATTCACGGTCGTCGGCGTGGAGGTAGATGGGAACGCCGCCGAGCGCCTCCGACCACGCCACCATGGTCGTGTAGTAATGCGGGTGCGAGATCGCGATCGCGGTCAGGCCGCCCATCGCCTTGATCCGGTCGATGGTGGCGGCGTCGAAGATCGCCGTGCAGTCCCACATCAGGGTGGCATCGGGGGTCTGCACCAGCAGCGCGCGCTGCCCGATGCCGAAGGACGGCTTCGAACCGATGCCGATGAGGCCGCAATCGTCCTCCCAGGTCACGGAGTGGGTCGTCGTGAGTTCCTCGAGCGTGGTCCACGCCTGGCCTTCCCACCGGACATACTGGCGGACGTCCTCGCAAATCGGGCAAGCCGCGGGCGGGGCGGCGCTTTCGGGGTATTGGGTTCCGCATTGGACGCAGATGAAGCGCGCCATCGTCAATTCTCCCGCATCGATCGGTCATTCCATCTGCTACGCCCTGCGGGGAGTAGCAGGCTGGATGATCCTGCCATATCCTGCCGCCAGCCGGATACGGGGGAGGGGACACCAACCGATCGGAGACGCCACTGTGACCATTGACCGCCGCACCATGATGATTTCGACGGCAAGCCTGCTGCTCGCCACACCCGCGATCCCGGCGCTGGCGCAGGAGGCCGTGCCCGTTCGCGTCGGTTTCGTGCCGGTCATCGGCGCCAGCGCGCTCTATGTCATGCAGGCGAGCGGCATGGCCGAGAAGGACAGGCTGAAGCTTGCGCTGACGAAGTTCGACTCGGGTCCCAATGCCATCCAGGCGCTCGCGTCCGGCACGCTGGACATCATGGTGATCGGCGTTGCGCCGATCGCGGTGGCGAAATCCAAGGGGATCGACGTCTCGGTTGCAGCGTCCGGCGCGTTCGGCGGCTCGGCCTTCGTGGCGGGTCCCGCGCTGGACAAGGCGTTCAAGGACGCCGGCGGCGATCCGGCCAAGGCCTTCGCCGGCTTCCGGGCCGCGACCGGTCGGCCAGCCAAGCTGGGCACGCTTCCCCCGGGCGGCGTGCCCACGGTGGCGCTGCATCACTGGCTCTGGAAGGTGGGCAAGGTCGACAAGGCGGACGTGCAGATCGTGGCCATGGGCATCGAAGCGGTGCAGCAGGCCATGCTGGCCGGCGCTGTCGACGGCGGCACCCTGCTGGAGCCATCGGTCACCATCGTGATGGACCGCGACCCGCGCATCAAGCGCATCGCGGTCGCGACGGAGATGTTCCCGCAAATTCCGGGCGTGGTCATCGCCGTGAGCGGAGCCTTCCTGAAGGCACAGCCCGAGGCCGTCGAGCGTTTCGTAGCGCAAGCTATTCGCGCCACGGAGCTGATCAAAACGTCCCCGGACAAGGCTGCGCCCTACGTCAACGCCGTGCTTGGCGGCGGGCTGGTGCGCGAGGAACTGATGGCGGCGGCGCTCAAGTCCCCGGCGGTAAAGTTCGAGACCGACCCCCGGATCACCGCGGAGGCGACCACCGCCCTGCTGGCCTACCAGGTCGAACTCGGCGATTTTCCCGCTGCGCCGAAGACCGACGGGCTGTTCGACACGGCCTTGTATGCGCGAGCTGCCAAGCGCGCAGCGGCAAGCTGACCCGCGCATACTCAACGCCGGGGCCTGATCGCTTCGGGCCCAAAACGAGAAAAGCCCCCGGGCGGAGTGCGCCAGGGGGCTGATTCACTGCTAGAGAACGCCGGCTTGATTTAGCGGCAGACCTACTAGCGTCAGACCTGTTAGCGGCAGAGCTTGTTAGCGGCAGACCTGGACGCGTCTAAATCCCACGACATTGCCCCAGCGGTCCATGACGGGCCGGCGTTCGCGGTAGCACTGCTGAACGTATTCCGGCTCCTCGTAGTAGCCGCCGGCAACATAGCCGCCCGCTGCGGGGTAGTAGCCCCCGCCCGCCGGGTAGGTCCCGCGCTGGGCGGGATAATAGGTCTGGCCGCGATAGGCGGGAGCGTTGTCATAGCCGTATGCCGGGGCGGCGTAAGCGGGTGAGCGAGCGCCCTGGGCAATGACTCCGCCGAGGATCGCGCCGGCAGCGAGCCCGCCGATCAGGGCCGCGTTGCGTCCATCCTTGGCCTGGGCCGAGGGGGCGGCCACGATCATGCCGGAAGCCATCGTCAGTGCCGCCAGTCCTGCAACGAACGCCTTGCGGCATGTTGACTTCAGCGGGGCAATTGTCTGGACGGCGGTCTTGGCGGGGGTCATTTCGATCTCCTTCGATCAGGTTGGCGCAACCTTAGCCTCGACCTCGTGAACCATGTCTGAACCAACTGTTGTCCAGCGTTCATATTCGATTCGGAACGGCGGGAGGTTGATGCAACCTTAGGCTCAACAATTGTGGCGCTGATAAGTTCCAGCCACGCGGACGCTGACCGGCCGCCGGTCAGCCTCGGACGCCGTTTGAGCGCCTGGGTGTCGCCAAGGCGCGGCGAGGCTGCCCGACGGCGAACGCCGGGGTCGCGGTGTGTCGCGTCAGCTCTGAGCTGCTTCGTTGCGACCGGGCAAACTGCAGGTGCCGGGAAGAATTCCCCCGCGCAATCAGTGCGTCATGAAGACCGGAAGCTTTGCCGCCGCCAGGATATGGCTGGTGACCCCGCCGAAGATCATCTGCCGCAGCCGGCTCTGGGTATACGCGCCCTTGATGAGCAGGTCGCTGTCGAGCCCCTCCGCGAAGTCGAGCACGGCCTCACCCGCCGTCTTGCTCTTCGCCGAAATGGTCACAGGTTCCGCGTCGATGCCGTTGATGCGCAGCATCCGCGCGAGTTCCTGGCCGCTCGGGCCCGGCACCGTTCCCTCTTCCACGGTCAGCACCGTCACGCGCCTGGCCGTGTGCAGCAGCGGCATCGCCATCGCTGTCGTGCGCGCCGTCTCGGTGCTGCAATTCCAGGCGATGACGATGTTTTCGCCGATCTTCGTGGGCGTGACGGGTGGTGCGATGAGAATGGGGCGGCCGCTTTCGAACACGATCGTCTCGAGCAGGGAGAGGCGCGGGCCGGACGCTCCGGACACCGGACGGCCCACCACCGTCACGTCGAAAACCCGGGCGTGGCTGGCCACCGCCCCGTCGCCGAGCAGGGCCGGTTCGTGCCAGCCCTGGCTCACGCCGCTGTTCGGGCTGCGCTCGCGCGGGGGGATGTTGTGGCGTGACATCGCGGAACTGAAAAGCTCGTACGCCTCGCGGGCGATGTCGCCCATGCTGCGCTGTTGCGGCGGCCAGAGCGGCACCATCTCGCCGACGATGTAGTTATCGAGGACCGGAAGCGTCGCGGCGCCTTCCACGTAGCTGCCGAACTTCTGGGCGAAAAGCAGGCTCGTCTCGATGATCGGCCGAGACACCTCTGGGTCGTCAAGCGGAACGAAAACGGTTTTCATGTGAATCTCGACCTGGTTCGGGCCTGCTACAATTCAAATGATACCACCACAGGGCAACAACGCCATAGACATGGCCTTAAGCAACCGACCGAAAATCAGGGGCCGTCCCGTGCGCTGCCGACCTATGCAGGCGTTCAGCTCACCTGCTCGCATCGCTTCCAGATGATCGCCGCCGGCGATTGGCCGGTCGTGGCCCGGATCGTGTGCTCGTTGACGAGCTGCATCGATACGGCCAGCCCGGAATCAGGCTCCTGATCGGGGACGGTGTAGGTGAAATTGTGCCGGGAATAGCTGCCGGTCGTCTTGTGCCCGCCCGGCGTGAGGATGGTGGTGCCTTCGATCGAGAGCTGCTTGCCCTTGTCGTTGCACCAGTTGCCGTCGATGGAATCGGCCCACGCCGCGCCGGACGCCAGAACGAAGCCGGATGCTGTGAGGGCGAGGAGCGCGCACCTTGTGCGCATGAGCGCGGATCGTGTCACGGCTGAAGCCTCCGGAATTCATGACGGGATGCCGAAAGCCTAAACCGTCCTTGGCAAATGCCAAGCGCCGAGCGACGCCGGGGTCATCACGGATTTGGCATCACGTTGCGCTCAGGCGAGCGCCTTGGCCTTGCTGGATACCGCTCGCCGGCGACAGGCGTCTCGGCACAACAGGCGGCGAGGTCCGAAGCGGGGATCGCGACGGGCCGCTTGTGTTCGGCCTGCGCGAGCCAGTGGTCGAGGAAGCCGTCGAGCCAGCGGCGGACATGCCGGTCGTGCTGGTACCATCCGTCCAGGTGCTCGTGACGCTGCCTGGCGCCCGGCATCGCCATGCGTTCGTGAGCCCTGGTGGTCCAGCGGCACATCATGGCGTAGGTGACTTCGGGGTGAAACTGCAGCCCGTAGGCGCTACGGCCGTAGCGGATCGCCTGGTTGGGGAAAAGATCGCCGGTCGCCAGGGACACCGTGCCCGACGGCAGGTCGAAGCCCTCGCGGTGCCATTGATAGACCCACGCCGGCCACGGCACGCCGAAATCCTTGGCCGCTTCGACGCCGGCCGCCGTCGGCGCCAGCGGATAATAGCCGATCTCGGCATGGCCTTGGGATGCGGATCGACCCTGCCGCCGAGTTGGCGGACCATCATCTGCGCGCCCAGGCAGAGGCCCAGATACGGAGTGCCCGACTTGAGCACATCCCCGATCCAGTTGGTCTGCCGGCGCAGCCAGTCGTGCTCGTCATTGGCGCTCATCGGGCCGCCGAAGACGACGACGCCGGCATAATCGTCGAGCGAGTCGGGGAGCACGCAGCCCAGCGGAGGGCGCTTGATGTCGAGGCTGTAGCCGCGCTCCGCGAGCAGCCTCCCGACCCGGCCGGGGGTCGAGTGCTCCTGATGCAGGACTATGAGGATGCGCGAAGGATGAGCCGACATGTTTCCGTCCGACCGTGCAGCCGGTCAGGCAGAAAACGTGCCACAACTCAACATGTTCGTCGAGAGCTCTAACGATCAACGCATTGCTGGATTGCCAGGAATTCACTGCTGAAATGACGGAAGATTGGCCAGCCCAGGCCCCGCTGTCCGGAATTCAGGGCCTCAGGCCCGGCGTCGTGCAGATCTTTCGGCCCGCCTCGAAGCAGTTTTGGATCTTCTTGGCGCGGTCCAGTCCCTCGACGATGAACAGCCCGGCCCCAAGCAGCACGAGGCATACGATCATGGCGAGCAGGTTCGCCGTCATCCGATCGGCGTACTCGGCATCCTCGTTGTCATGCGCGCCATGCTGGACGTGCTTGCGGCCTTGCACCAATCGCCCTCCGTCCGCTCGGCGCAGTCTAACGCGACTCGCGCCGACATGACAGGCCCGCGACCCTGCAGCCGGGTTTCGATTTGCAACGCGTCGTGACCTGCTTGCCAAGCCTTCCTCCAACTCCCGGGCTCTGCAACTCCGGCCTGCTTCGAACGTTTCATCCGTTCTGCACGACAGGACACGGCCATGCTTGCGATGTTCAGGCTGGCCGCCGTCGCGACGATGATTGTTGCGATGCCGGCTGAGGGTCATGACTTCTGGATCAATAATGGCGGCTACAAGGACCGCGTGAACGGCGTGCACTGCTGCGGGCCGAACGACTGCGCCGCCATCAGCCCCGCGCGCATCACCATCGTCAAGGACGGCTACCTTCTGGACGGGCGGCGAACTCGTGCCCTTCGAGGACGCCTACGTCTCGGAAGACCACGATTACTGGCGTTGCCGCCGTGCCGACGGCAGCCGCCGCTGCTTCTTCGCGCCCATCATGACCTATTGAGAATCGGCGGGCGGCGGATAGGCGTGCTCCACGCCCCTATAGTCGGTCACCGACGTCCCGCTCGGCGACAGCGCGTCCGGCGCGATCGGCGCCTTGCCGTGTCCGCCCGGGAATGTCGAGGACGTAGTGCGGCTGGCACAGGCCGGAGACCCGGCCGCGCAGCGCGGCCACCAGCGCGCGCCCCTCCTCGACCGTCGTGCGCAGGTGCGAGGTGCCGGGCGCCAGGTCGCCCTGGTGCAGGTAGTAGGGCTTCACCCGCGCCTCGACGAAGGCGCGCATCAGCGCCGCCAGCGTCTCGACGTCGTCGTTGACGCCCTTCAGCAGCACGGTCTGGCTGACCAGCGCGATGCCGGCGTCGACGAGCCGCGCGCAGGCCGCCGCGCGCCTCGGGCGTCAGTTCGCGCGGGTGGTTGGCGTGGAGCGCGACATAGACGGTCTTGCCCGACGCCGTCAGCGCCGCGACCAGCTCCGGCGTGACCCGCTCCGGCGCGACCACCGGCAGGCGCGTATGCCAGCGCAGCACCGCGCACGTGCGGGATCGCCGGCCAGCGTCGTCCACGACCTCGCCGAGCGCGGCGCGGCGACAGCACCAGCGGATCGCCGCCGGTGACGATGACCTCCCAGATCTCCGGATGCGCCCGGATATAGGCGAGCGCCGCGTCCAGCGCCTCCGGCGACGAGCATGCCCGAGCCCGGCGGCCCGACCATCTCGCGGCGGAAGCAGAAGCGGCAATAGACGGCGCAGACATGGACGAGCTTCAGCAGCACGCGGTCGGGATAGCGGTGGACGATGCCCTCGACCGGGCTGTGCGCGTCGTCGCCGATCGGGTCGGCCCGCTCCTCCGGCCGCGCCTCCAGCTCCCGCGCGTCGGGCACGAACTGGCGGGCGATGGGGTCGTCGGGATCGGCCGGGTCGATCAGCGCGGCCATCGCCGGCGTCACCGCCACGGCGTAGCGCTGCGCCGACCGTCGTCGAGCGGCCCGACGGCATCAGGTCCGACGAGGCCCGGCGGCGACGAGGTCGGCGCGCTGCGCAGCGTGCGCGCCGGCAGGTCCGGGCGGGCACGGCCGGGATCGTGGGCAGGGTCGAGCGGCTGGCAGGCGCGTCATGCCGTTCCCTCTCACGTTTCGGCCACCGGCGTCCACATCACCTGCTCGATCCGGCTCGCGCCGGTCGCCAGCATGACCAGCCGGTCGAAGCCGAGCGCGATGCCGCTCGCCGGCGGCATCACGGCGAGCGCGGCCAGGAAATCCTCGTCGAGCGGATAGCGCTCGCCGTAGACGCGCTCCTTCTCGTCCATCTCGGCCACGAAGCGCCGGCGCTGCTCGGCCGGGTCGGTCAGCTCGCCGAAGGCGTTGGCGAGCTCCACGCCGCAGGCATAGAGCTCGAAGCGCTCGGCGACGCGCGGATCGGCCGGCTTGGGCCGCGCCAGCGCCGCCTCGCTGACCGGGTATTCGCACAGGATGGTCGGCCGGCCGAAGCCCAGCTGCGGCTCGATGCGCTCCACCAGCACGCGGCTGAACATGTCGGCCCAGGTGTCGTCCGCGGCGACGCGGATGCCGGCTGCCCTGGCCGCGCGCGGCCAGCGCGTCGCGGTCGGTCGCCGTCAGGCGTGACGGTCGCGAGCAGGTCGATGCCGGCGAAGCGGCGAAGGCCTCGGCCACGGTCAGCCGCTCGGGCTCGGCGAAGGGATCGGCCGTCGCGCGCCGCGCCAGCGCAGCGCGCGCGCGTCCCGCGGTCTCGGCCGCGAGGGCGCAGCATCGCGGCGCAGTCGTCCATCAGCGCCTCGTAGGGCTCGCCGGCGCGATACCATTCCAGCATCGTGAATTCGGGATGGTGCAGCGGCCCGCGCTCGCGGTTGCGGAAGACGCGGGCGAAGTCGAAGATCCGCTCCTCGCCCGCCGCCAGCAGCTTCTTGCAGGCGAATTCGGGCGAGGTGTGCAGGTAGAGCGGCGCGCCTCGCCGCCGTCGGACAGCGATCGCTCGTGGCGAAGGCGTGCAGATGCGCCTCGTTGCCGGGCGAGACCTGCAGGATCGCGCCTTCGACCTCGACGAAGCCGTCCGCTTCGAACCAGTGCGCGCAGGGCCGCCTGCGATGCGGTTGCGCGCGAGCAGGAAGGGCCGGCGGTCGGCGTGGACGTGCGGCTGCCACCAGGGCGAGGCGCTGCGGGGGGCTGGTCATTTCGTGCATTCCGTGCTGAAAGGCTGGCCTCAGTCGCAGGGCCGCGCCCGGCGACTGCCGGCGATCGCGCATGATCGCTCCGGCGAGCCCGTTCGAACCAGCGCCGGCCGCGATGCGCTTGATGCAAGACCTCGATCCGCGGCCGTCGACTGCATCCGACCAGAGAGAGACATCGCCGTGAAGGTCATCGCCAGCTCGCTCCGCAAGGGCAACATCGTCGAACAGGACGGCAAGCTCTACGTCGTCCTGAGCGCCGAGAACATCCACCCCGGCAAGGGCACGCCGGTGACCCAGCTCGACATGCGCCGCATCTCCGACGGCGTGAAGGTCTCCGAGCGCTACCGCACGACCGAGCAGGTCGAGCGCGCCTTCGTCGAGGACCGCGACTACAACTTCCTCTACCAGGACGGCGAGGGCTACCACTTCATGAACGCCGAGACCTATCGACCAGATCACCGTGCCCGAGGACGTGATCGGCGACCAGGCGATCTGGCTGCAGGAAGGCATGCAGCTGCATGCTCAGCATGTACGACGGCGTCGCCGTCGCCATCGAGCTGCCCGCCCGCGTCACGCTCGAGATCACCGAGACCGAGCCGACCGTGAAGGGCCAGACGGCCTCCTCCTCCTACAAGCCGGCCATGCTCTCCAACGGCGCGCGCATCATGGTGCCGCCGCACATCGCCGCCGGCACGCGCATCGTCGTGCATGACCGAGGACGGCACCTACGTGGAGCGCGCCAAGGACTGAGCGCCGTCCCATTCGGAGAGAATTTGGAAAGCGCCCCGGCCAGCCCGTGGGCGCTTTTTCGTTTCCAACTCTTGGCAGGCTCACGAGCTCGGCGCCCGCTCGCGCCGGTGGATCGTCATGCGCAGGCCATCGGCGGGCCGCAGGGTCACGCGCTGCCGGGGCATCACGTCCTGGCCCGGAACCAGCTCCAGCCGGAAGCGCGACAGGAGCGTCGCCAGAACGATCATCGCCTCCTGCAGCGCGAAGGCCGCGCCGATGCAGATGCGCGGGCCCACGCCGAAGGGCAGATAGGCGAAGCGCGGGATCGAAGCCTTCGCCTCGCCCAGGAAGCGCTCGGGCCGGAAATAGTCCGGCTCGCTCCAGAGCGTGCGGTGCCGATGCACGATCCAGGGCGACACCACGATGCGGGTGCCCGCCGGAATCTCGCGGCCACAGACCGTATCGGCCTCGATCGCCTCGCGCGTGATGGACGGCACGGGCGGATAGAGCCGCAGCGACTCGTCGAGCGCGGCGCGCAGCAGGGGCAGGCGCTCCACGCTGGCGGGCGAACCATCCCATCCCCGGTCGATCTCCTCTTCGACCCGCGAGCGGATTTCCGGGTGCGCGCCGAGCAGGAACAGCGTCCAGGTCAGCGCATTCGCCGTGGTCTCGTGGCCCGCGCCGATGAACGTGACGACATTGGCGCGGACATCGTCCTCGCTCAGGCCCTGCCCGGTTTCCGGATCGGACGCTTCGAGCAGGAGCGTCAGCAAGTCGCGCGGGGCGGCTTGCGGCTGGTCGGACGCGAGCAGCGCGCGGCGGCTCGCGATCAGTTCGGTCACCATGCGGTCGAAGAAGCCCGAGCGAGGTCCCGCCGCGCAGGCGCGTGATGCGGGGCATCCAGTCAGGCGCGCCCAGCACATCCATCGGATCGACCCGGCCGAAGCTGTTGAAATAGGCGTTGATGGCGGAGGCCAGCTCGTCGGGCCCCGTGGCGAGGCCGCTCGTGAAGATCGTCCGCTGCAGCACGTCCAGCGTGACGCGCGTCATCTCAGGGGCGACATCCATGGGCTGGCCGTCCCGCCGGCGCGCCCAGCGATCCGCCAAGGCTCCGGCGGCGGCCGCCATGGCCGGTGCGAAGCTCTCGGTCGTGCGCGCGTTGAAGAGCGGTGCGAGGATGCGGCGCTGCGTGCGCCAGGCCTGCCCCTCCACCGTGAGCAACCCGGTTCCGAGCCCGGGCGACAGGATGCGGCGGGCCAGCGCGTCGCGGCGATAATTCGCCGCGTTGTCGAGCAGCACGTGGCGGATGCCGTCGGGATCGCTGACGACGCAGGACGGCCCGAGCACGGACTCGATGAACATGACCGGCTCGCGATAATGCGCCTTGGTCCAGACCCTGAGCGGGTCCGTCATCAGCGCATAGAGCAATCCCGCCATTCCCAAGGGCCGATCGCGCGGCGTGGGAGCCGGCGGCGGCGTACGAAACGCGAGGGAATGAGCCGTCATGAGGCTATCATTCCGCGTCCACTTGCTTCCGCCCGCTTCCCGGCCCGCTGCAGCCGTGCGAAATCGTCCGGGCTAGCGGTTTGACGCTGCCCGGAGACGCTCCGGGCATGCTCTTCGTGTAGTCGATCTGGAACAGGGCCGGATCCGGACGGTGCGCCAGGTCGACGTTCCGCAGGTTCACCGTAGTCTGGTATCCCTGAGGATCCACCACGGTCCATTGCCGCAGGGCGAAGGTGCGGGCATCGAAGAAGAGCTCGATGCGGGAGGTGCCGCCGAAGGTGGCGCGGTCCTCGATCAGCACCGAGGCGAGATCCGGCGCGGACTGCACGTCGACGACCTTGGTGTCGCGCGCCAGGTCCAGCTGCTCCTTCAGCAGGAATTTCAGCGGCGTCTGGGCGATGCCGTAGAGGTCCTGCGTACCGACCTTGCTGTCGCGGATGACGACGGAGTTTCCGTCCGCGACGATTTCGAGGGTGGCGGGCGGCTTGTACTCGAAGCGCAGCTTGCCCGGCTTCTGCAGATAGAGCCGTCCTTCGGCGCGGCGGCCATTGCCGCCGACCTGCACGAAATCGGCCGACGCCATGCCCATCGCGTTGAGCGAGGCGTTGGCGCGCTCCAGCACGGCGCGCGGCGACAGGTCGACTGCGGCCTGCTGGACGGGCGCGGGCGCGGGCGTTGCGGACGGGATCGGGCGGGCCGGAACGGACTGCTGCACGGGCGGAGCCGTGAACGGCCGGTGCCGGAGCACGCGGGTGCCGAAACGGCGGCGCGACGGCCGCAGGCTGCCGGGGCTCAAGGCTGGTCAACTCGGCGGGACGAGGCGGCGGCAACGGAATGCGGGGCGTCGCCGGCTTCGCGGTGGCAGCCCCGGCGGAGGGCGCGGGAACGGCGGCGCGCGGCGCGGCCGCGCCGGGAACCGCGCCGGGCGGGCGAAGCTGGAGCGGCTGCCCGGTCTGGGCCAACGACGCCGCGCTCGCGAGAAGCGAGACGGCAAGCACGGCCGGGGCGGAGACAAGGGAAGTCAGGCTAAAACGTCTCATCAATGGCGAGTTAGCCCTTCCGTGTGGCGCTTTCGCGGCTTCGAGGCGCTTTATGAGGCGCTCGCGCAGATCCCAGCCATGAAAATGGCGTGAAGCTGCTTGGCTTCAGTATCGTGAAAGCACAACGAACAACAAGGAACTTGGATCCCTGTCGCACTCGCTTACGTCGTCAGGCGGCCAAACGCGAGCTGCACGGCCCGCGGGTTCCGCCCGTCAGTCGTCGTCGAAGGGCGCTTCGGGCCGCGCGGGCTGCTCGATCAGGATCTCGCGCTTGCCGGCATGGTTCGGCGGGCCGACGATGCCCCCTTCTCCATGCGCTCGATCAGCGAGGCGGCGCGGTTGTAGCCGATCGCAGCCGGCGCTGGATGTAGGTGGTCGAGGCCTTGCTGTCGCGCAGCACGACGGCGACGGCCTGGTCGTAGACGTCGCCGCTCGGCGCGCCGAACTCGCCCTTGTCGAAGACGGCGCCGTCCTCGGCCTCGGCGGCTTCGCGCCTCCTCGTCGTCCTGCAGCACGGATTCGAGGTATTGCGGGCGGCCCTGCATCTTGAGGTGGGCGACGACCTTCTCGACCTCGTCGTCGGAGACGAACGGGCCGTGGACGCGGGGGATGCGCCCGCCGCCGGCCATGTAGAGCATGTCGCCCTGGCCGAGCAGCTGCTCGGCGCCCTGCTCGCCGAGGATGGTGCGGCTGTCGATCTTCGACGTGACCTGGAAGGAGATGCGGGTCGGGAAGTTCGCCTTGATCGTGCCGGTGATGACGTCGACCGACGGACGCTGCGTCGCCATGATGACGTGGATGCCGGCGGCGCGCGCCATCTGGGCGAGGCGCTGGATGGCGCCTTCGATGTCCTTGCCGGCGACCATCATCAGGTCGGCCATCTCGTCGATGATGACGACGATGTAGGGCAGCGGCTCGAGATCGATGATCTCGTCCTCGTAGATCGCCTCGCCGGTCTCGCGGTCGAAGCCGGTCTGCACGGTGCGGGTGATGACCTCGCCCTTGGCCTTGCGCCTCGGCGACGCGGGCGTTGAAGCCGTCGATGTTGCGCACGCCGACCTTCGACATCTTCCGGTAGCGGTCCTCCATCTCGCGCACGGCCCATTTCAGCGCGACGACGGCCTTCTTCGGATCGGTGACGACGGGCGTCAGCAGGTGCGGGATGCCGTCATAGACCGAGAGTTCCAGCATCTTCGGATCGATCATGATCAGGCGGCACTGCTCGGGCGTCAGCCGGTAGAGCAGCGACAGGATCATGGTGTTGATGGCGACCGACTTGCCCGAGCCGGTGGTGCCGGCGACCAGCAGATGCGGCATCTGGGCGAGATCGGCGATCACGGGCTCGCCGCCGATGGTCTTGCCGAGGCAGAGCGCCAGCTTGCGCTTGGTCTTCTCGAAGTCCTCCGACGCCAGCAGTTCGCGCAGATAGACGGTCTCGCGCTTCTGGTTGGGCAGTTCGATGCCGATGGCGTTGCGGCCGGGCACGACGGCGACGCGGGCGGACGACCGCGCTCATCGAGCGGGCGATGTCGTCGGCGAGCCCGATGACGCGCGACGACTTGATGCCCGGCGCGGGCTCGAGCTCGTAGAGCGTGACGACCGGGCCGGGGCGGACATGGATGATCTCGCCCTTGACGCCGAAATCCTCGAGCACGCCTTCCAGCAGGCGGGCGTTCTGCTCCAGCGCCTCGGTGGACACGGCTGGCGTCGGCAGCGGCTTGCGCGGCTCGGCCAGCAGTGCCAGCGGCGGCAGCTCGAAGCCGTCCGCCTCCAGCAGCGAGGGCTGCGCTTCCCGGCGAGGCGCTTGCCGGGCTGCGGCGCGGGCGCGCGCGGCGCGACGCGCGGCTGCGCCGTGCGTCCGATGGACTGGACGCCGTGCCGGCATGCTGGCCGTGCCTTGCGCGGTCGATTCGTGGCGCGAGCTCGTCTTCGTCCTCGTCGTGCTCGGGGCATCGGGCGCGGCGCGGCGAGCGGAGCGGGCTCGGGGCGGGCGGCGAAGCCGGGCTCGCGCGCGATCGAGCGTCGTCGTGCGCAGGCCGTCCAGCGGATCGGCCTCTGCCGGCGGGCCGCCACGATGCTGGCGGAGGCGGGCGCATCAAGGCATCGCGCTCGGCGCGCCGGCGCGCCATGCGGCGGCCGAGGCGCGCGCCGGATGCCAGCAAGCCGTGGATGATGGCGCCGACGGAGACGATGCCGAGCCCGGTTCGCCGTCGCGGTCGTCATCCTCCAGGTCCTCGAGCCTCGCCGGGCGGCTTTCGCGCGGCTCGCTCTTCGCCTCGGCGTGGTCGAAGCCGAAGCCGCCGAAGCCGCGGAAAGGCCGAGGATCGCGACAGCCGCGAGGCGCCAGCGTCGCGACGAGCCGCATCGGGCCTGGCCGGCCAGTGACGCGATGGAACAGCGAGAAACGCAGTCGCCGACGACGCCGCCAAGCCCGGTCGGCAGCGGCCAGCGCGCGGTCGTGCGGCAGGCGGCGCGACGGCGGCCGCGGCGAGGCGCCGAGACCAGAGCGCGAGCCGCAGCCGTGCGCGCACGCGCGGGCGGTCCGCCGAGAAGGCGCACGCCCGCCAGGGCCGGCGGAGCGAGCAGCGCGATGGACGGCGACGCCCGATGATCTGCATCAGGATGTCGGCAACGATCGGCGCCCGGGCGGCCCGAGCAGGTTTCGGACCGGGCCCTCGTGGCATGGTTGAGGCTGGGATCCTGGACCGACCACGTCACGAGCGCGAGGCCGCAGGCGCCCGAAAGCGCCAGCATGGCCAAGGCCGGCGATCTCGGCCGCGCGACGCCAGAGGAAGTCCGGAGGATTCCGGAACTGCTCGAAGCCCGAACGGCTCGCCCGCCCTAGTGCGCATCACGGATCCCGACAGTGAATGGCGTGCCCGGGCGCAACAGACTGCGGAACCTGCAGGCACGGTAGGGAGCGGGCGGTTAAGGGCTCTTAACCTTGAGCCGGTCCCGGTGCGGCTGGCGCGCACAAGAAAAAGGGCGGCCGGAGCCGGCCGCCCGAGTCAGGGAGGAAACCGGCGGGACGCCCGCGCCCGTGCGCAGCGGCGAGCCTGCGCGGAACGATCAGTAGTTGTAGGCGCGCTCGCCATGCTCGGCGATGTCGAGACCTTCGCGCTCCTGCTCGGTGCGTGACGCGCAGGCCGACGATCATGTCGACGATCTTGTAGAGGATCGCGCGAGCCGATGCCGGACCACAGCAGGGTGAACAGCACGCGCCTTGATCTGCGCCATGACGGCGGTGCCGAAGACGTAGTCGGCCAGCAGCGAGCTCGCCGGGCTTGGCGATGTAGTCGGGGATGCCGGCGCCGCCGAGGGCGGGGTTGACCAGGATGCCGGTGGCCAGCGCGCCGACGATGCCGCCGACGCAGTGGATGCCGAACACGTCGAGGGTGTCGTCGTAGCCGAACGCGTTCTTGACCGTCGAGCAGAAGAAGAAGCAGACCAGCGCCGGCGACGACGCCGAGGACGATCGAGCCCATCGGGCCGGCAAAGCCGGACGCCGGCGTGACCGCCACGAGGCCGGCGACCGCGCCCGACACGAGGCCGAGCATGCGACGGCTTGCCCTTGGCCGCCCACTCGACGAAGAGCCAGGCCACGGCCGCCGCCGGCCGTTGCGACGAAGGTGTTGACCATCGCCAGCGCCGCGTGCCGTTGGCTTCGAGGTTGGAGCCGGCGTTGAAGCCGAACCAGCCCACCCACAGCAGGGAGGCGCCGATCATGGTCATGGTCAGCGAGTGCGGCGCCATCAGGTCCTTGCCGTAGCCGATGCGCTTGCCGATCATGAGCGCGCCGACGAGGCCGGCGATGCCGGCGTTGATGTGGACCACCGTGCCGCCGGCGAAGTCGAGCGCGCCCCACTGGAAGATCAGGCCGGCGTCGGCGTTGACCTCGTCGAGCTTGGCCTGCGGCGGCGGCCTTGGCGGCGGCGTCGGCGGCGCCTGGCGACGGCCTTGGCGGCATCGCCGATCGCGTCCGGGCCGGCCCAGTACCAGACCATGTGGGCGATCGGGAAGTAGATGAAGGTCACCCAGAGGACGACGAACAGCATCACGCGCGGAGAACTGATGCGCTCGGCGAAGGCGCCGACGATCAGCGCCGGCGTGATGCAGGCGAAGGTCATCTGGAAGGCCATGTAGACCAGTTCGGGAATGACGACGCCGTTCGAGAAGGTCGCCGCCACGGTCGTTGCGTCGACGCCCGTCAGGAAGGCCTTCGAGAAGCCGCCGACGATAGGCGTTGAGCCCGCCGCCGTCGGTGAAGGCCAGCGAATAGCCGTAGACGACCCAGATGATCGCCACGAGGCAGACGATCGCGAACACCTGCGTCAGCACGGACGAGCATGTTCTTGGCGCGCACCAGGCCGCCGTAGAACAGCGCGAGGCCGGGAACCGTCATCAGCAGCACGAGGACGGTCGAGACCAGCATCCAGGCCGTGTCGCCCTTGTTGGGCACCGGGGCGCGCGCGGCGGCGGCGTCCTGCGCGAAGGCGGCGACGGCGGCAGACGCCGGCCGAGCGCGAGCGCCCGCGAGCGCCCGCCTTCAGTGAAGCATGAAGTTTCATTGCGATTAACTCCTGTCGAGCTCAGCGGCTCAGAGCGCGTCGGCGTCGCTCTCGCCGGTGCGGATGCGGACGGCCTGCTCGATCGGAGAGACGAAGATCTTGCCGTCGCCGATCTGGCCGGTCTTGGCGGCGGCCGATGATCGCGTCGATCACCTTGTGCGACGAGTCGGTGGCAACGGCGACCTCGATCTTCAGCTTGGGCAGGAAGCTCACGGCATATTCGGCGCCGCGATAGATTTCGGTGTGCCCTTTCTGGCGGCCGTAGCCCTTGACTTCGGTAACGGTCAGGCCGTGCACGCCGAGGCGGTCAGCGCGTCGCGCACCTCCTCGAGCTTGAACGGCTTGATGATGGCCATCACGATTTTCATGGATCCTGGTTCCTCGTTACGCCATCCGCGCGCCTGCCGCGCGGTTCGAGCCGAGGAACCGGAGTAATCAAGCGCCGTGCCAGTTCACGGCGGAGAACATTGTCTTTACGGATCGCGGCGTGGCCTAGAAATTGACCAAAGACTGGCAGAAGCCGAGTCACGCAGCTTGCAGCCTAAAAACTCAGGCAAATAACAGTCATTATGCAAATTGCACATCATGTCTGGTGCGCTATCGCCTGAGCGGATAAGGCCTTCCTGTGCAACCGAAGCGACCAGCCGGCCGTCGCGCGTGAAGATCGAGCCCCGCGCGAAGCCCCGCGCGCCGCCGGTCGACGGGCTGTCCTGCGCGTAAAGCAGCCATTCGTCCGCGCGGAAGGGCCGATGGAACCACAGCGCATGATCGAGGCTCGCCGCCTGGATCTCCGGATCGAACACGGTGCGGCCATGCGCGATCAGGGTGGAATCGAGCAGCGTCATGTCCGACGCATAGGCCAGCACGCATGGTGGATGGCCGGGATCGTCGGGCAGCGGACCGGTCGCACGGATCCAGATGTTGAAGACGGGCTCGCAGCGTCTCGCGGCGACATGTAGCGCTCAGATTCGACCGGCCTCATCTCGATGGGCCGCTCGCGCTCCAAATAGCGCGCACGGGTCCGGCAGTCATCGGCATCACCCGCGTGCGGATGTCGGCCTCGCCGGGCAGGCGTCGGGGCGGGGCACCGGCGGCATCGCGCGCTGGTGTTCCAGCCCCTCCTCGTCGACCTGAAGGAGGCCGACAGCGCGAATATCGCCTGGCCGTGCTGGATGGCCTTGACCCTGCGCGTGGTGAAGCTGCCGCCCGTCGCGGATGCGCTCGACCTCGTAGATGATCGGGACCGTCGGGTCGCCGGGCAGCATGAAATAGGCATGCAGGGAATGCGGCTTGCGGCCCTCCACGGTCCGCGTGGCGGCCACCAGCGCCTGCCCGATCACCTGCCCGCCGAAGACGCGCTGCCATCCAACCTGCGGGCTGTTGCCGCGAAACAGGTTGGTCTCGAGCTGCTCGAGATCCAGGATTGAAAGGAGTTCAGCGACGGCGTTCGACTTAGACACGGGCATGGGCACGGGCTTGGGCGGCGGCGTGGGTGACGGCATAGGCAGCATCCTGACCGGAAGTTGCCCTGTTATTGCACCTGCAGCACCGTTTGTGCAGTGCGCAAGCCGACATTCGCCCTTCGCTCCGCCAGCGAACCACCACTCATTCCGCGAGGATCCGCTCGATCTGGTCGATGGGATGCTTGGTCAGATCCTTCGAGAGCTCGCCGACGATCAAGGCCCGCAAGGTCTTGGGCATCGCGGCGCGAAGGTCGCCCAGCACCTTGGCCGGGGCAATCAACACCACGGCGTGAAGGTCGCCCGAGCCGGCCAGGCCAGTCAGGCCACGGACGATCTCCTCGGCGAACCGATGCTCTTCCAGCTCATGCCAGTCCGCCTGCTCGTAGGCGCTGCGGCCGGCGCCGGCGCTGGAGAAGGCTCGCCCGGGAGGCGCCGAACCCTGTTCCGAGGTCGGCGGGTTCTCGTGCGTGAGTACGCGCAATACGGTCAGCGCAGGCCGGTCCAGCTGACCGTCATTGCGCAGAAACAGCGCCTTGCGGCCATCGCCGACCAGCACAAGTGCGCCATGCGGAACGAGAAAGTCGGCCATCGGGACCTCCACTGACCTCGCGCCCCCCCTGGGGAGGGCTCACACCCTAGGGTTGAAGGTGTGACGGCGAAGGCGGAGTTGCAAGCTCGACAATAGGTTCATACCAAATGTACGAAATCGTGACTTCTCTGCCGCTCAGTTGGCGCCATCGAGGATACGGCGCGCGATCACCTGCGCCTGGATCTCAGCCGCGCCCTCGAAGATGTTGAGGATGCGCGCGTCGCAGAGCACGCGGGAAATCTCGTATTCCAGCGCGAAGCCATTGCCGCCGTGGATCTGCAGTGCATTGTCGGCCGCCGCCCAGGCGATCCGCGCGCCGAGCAGCTTGGCCATGCCGGCCTCGACGTCGCAGCGCTTCCCCTCGTCCTTCGCCCGGCCGGCGAAATAGGTGAGCTGGCGGGCGATGTTCACCTCGACGGCCATCATCGCCAGCTTGTCGGCGACGCGCGGGAATTCGATCAGCGGCTTTGCCGAACTGCACGCGCTCCTGCGCATAGCGCATGCCGAGGTCGAGCGCGCATTGCGCCACGCCCACCGCCCGCGCGGCAGTCTGGATGCGGGCGGATTCGAAGGTCTGCATCAATTGCTTGAAGCCCTGCCCCTCGACGCCGCCGAGCAGGTTCGCGGCCGGGACCTCGAAATTGTCGAAGGCCAGCTCGTATTCCTTCATGCCGCGATAGCCGAGCACCTCGATCTCGCCGCCGGACATGCCTTTTGCGGGAAACGGTTCGGCGTCCGTGCCGCGCGGCTTCTCGCCGAGCAGGATGGACAGGCCCTTGTAGCCGGGCTCCTCGGGATTGGTGCGCACCAGCATGGTCATCACGTCGGCGCGCACGGGGTGGGTGATCCAGGTCTTGTTGCCGGTGACGCGGTACACATCGCCGTCGCGGACGGCCCGTGTCTTCAGCGAGGCGAGATCGGAGCCGGTATTGGGCTCGGTGAACACCGCCGTCGGCAGCACCTCGCCGGACGCGATGCGCGGCAGCCAGGATGCCTTCTGCTCCTCGGTGCCGCCGCCGATGATCAGCTCCGCCGCGATTTCCGAGCGCGTGCCGAGCGAGCCGACGCCGATATAGGCGCGCGACAATTCCTCCGACACCACGCACATCGAGACCTTCGACAGGCCAAGCCCGCCATGTTCTTCCGGCAGCGTGAGGCCGAATACCCCGAGTTCCGCGAGCTTATCGATCACGGACAGGGGGATGTAGTCGTTCTTCAGATGCCATTCATGGGCATGGGGCAGCACTTCGCTCGCCGCGAACTTGCGCATTTCCTCGCGGATCGCCTCGAGCGTCTCGTCGAGGCCGGGATCGCCGGTGGTCGCGGCGCCCTGGCTGTCGGCGCATCAGGTCCACGAGCCGGGCGCGGTGCGCGGGTGTGTTGCCCTGCGCGATCAGGGTGGTCACCGCCGCGTTCTGCCGGGCGGCGATCTGCTGCGGCGAGAGGCCGAGCGCGGGCAGCCGCACGATCTCGCCCTGGCTCATCGGCATGCCGCCGAAGATCTGCGCCAGATATTCGCCCGCGCCGATTGCGACGAGCAATTCCTCGATCTCGCCATAGCGGCCTTCGGCCGACAGCCGCTCGCCATAGGCGGCAAGTTCGCGAACCGTTTCGGCGTAGGTGGCGAGCCATGCGAGGCCATGGCAGGCATGCTGCTCGGCCTCCATCAGCGCACTGGAAATGCGGCCCTCCGCGACGACCCGGCTGCGCACGGCCTGCGTGGCGTCGGCCACCAAGCGCGTCGATGGCTCGCGCGGCTTCAGCGACGAGAGGCAGCCAGGCGGGGCTGGAATGCGAAGCGGCGGGGGCGACACTCATGCTGGGGCCTCCGAAAATCGGCGTTCCGAAACGTGGAATCGAATTCACGGCCCGTTCAGGCCATTTCGCAGCGCAGCATGTCTCCTTCGCAACGCACATTCAATGGGGAGAAAGGCGGAGGCATTCCCCGCCGCGATGTGACGCCGTGCGGCATGCAGACGCGCCGGGCATTGGCCGGATCGCCCGGTCAGCTCCGCCGGGTCGCGAGCGCCACGCCAGCCGCGGTGATCAGCATTCCCACGATTTGCAGGAGCGTCATCGTCTCGCCGAAGAGAAAATACGCCTCCAGCGCCACGCTCGGCGGCACCAGGTAGATGAGCGCGGCGGCCTTGGACACCGCACCCCTGCGGATCAGGAGCAGGAGAAGTCCGATCGCGCCGATCGAAAGCGCCAGCACGGACCACGCCATCGTCAGGATGATGGTCGTGTTCCATTCGATGTGCATGTTCTCGGTCAGGAGCGCCACCGGCAGCGTGGCGAGCGTCGCGCCGGCATATTGCAGCACCGTCACCGTGCGCAGGTCGCCGGTGGCGACAAATCGCTTCTGGTAGAAGGTGCCCGCCGTCACCGAGATCATCGCCACGACGTTGATCGCCATGGGCCATAGCGTCGCGACGAAGGCCTCGCCGGTCAGGCCGATGAGCTGCGGCTCCAGCACGAGCGCGATGCCCGCGAATCCCAGGAGAATGCCGATCCAATGGGCGCGCGAGATCCGCTCGCCCAGGATCATCGGGGCCAACAGGGCCGTGAGGATCGGCTGCACCGCCGCGATGAGCCCGGAGATCCCGGCCGGAAGGCCGTGGCGGATCGCCCACCAGACGCCGCCGAGATAGATCGCGTGCAGCAGCACGCCTGATATCATGGCGTGCCCGTAATCCGCCCTTCGCGCCGGCCAGGATGCGCGCATCGTCACGGCGAGCACGGTCAAGACCAACCCGGCCAGCACGTAGCGGATCGCCAGGAAGGTGAGCGGATCGGCATAGGGCGCGCCGTACCGGGCCGAAATCCAGCCGGTAGACCAGATCAGCACGAAGATGATCGGCGCGGCGCGCAGCAGGAGCGGAGAATTCACCAAGTCGGCAAACCTGTCGGGGCGGGCAGACCGGCTGCCGGAACGTCCTGATAGCGCGGCACGTTGAGCCGGTCGAGCGGTCACTGCTGCCGTTCGCTTCTCCATTGCCCCTGGGATTGGACGAATGAACGGCCAGCCGAGCTGAACTTGGCTCGACATTTGGCCGGAAACTCAATCTCCTGATGACACTTAACGTCACGCACAGGCCCGTGCGGCGACGTGAGGCCGATTTGACCTTCAGGACGGGAGATGGCTAACACGGACACCACAGCGACCGAACCCTCGCATCGCGCCGAGAACACGCCGGAGTTCCTGCGGACGATGATGAAGTTTCCGCGCATCCTCTGGGACGCCTACTGGCGGTTCGTCGACGACGATGGCTGGGCCATCGCGTCCCATATCGCGCTGTCCGCGCTGATGTCGCTGTTTCCGTTCCTCATCTTCGTAACGGCCCTGGCGGCCACGATGGGCACGCAGAACCTTGCCGACGAAGCGGCCAATCTCATCCTCGACGCCTGGCCGCAGCAGGTGGCGGGGCCGATCGCGCGCGAGATCCACAGCGTGCTGACCAATTCGCGCCGGGACATCCTGACGGTCGGCGCGGTCCTGGCGCTCTATTTCTCGTCGAACGGCATCGAGGCGCTGCGCATCGCGCTCAACCGCGCCTATGGGCTGAAGGAGCTGCGGCCCTGGTGGCTGACGCGGCTCGAATCCATCGGCTACGTGGTGGTCGCGGCCATCGCCGTGCTGGCGCTGGCCTTCCTCGTCGTGCTCGGACCGTTCCTCTGGGGCACCTTGACCGACTACGTGCCGGCCCTGCTGCCCTATTCCAGCACGGTGACGGTCCTGCGCCTCGTGATCGCGACGCTGCTCATCATCGTGGCGCTGACCATCGTCCACAAATGGCTGCCCTGCGGCACGCGCCGGATCGAGGACATCATGCCCGGCGTGCTGATCACGGTGGTGCTGTCCCTGGGCTACGCGCTCGCCTTCGCCAGCTATCTCGCGCAGGCCGGCCAGACCTATGTGACGACCTATGCGGGCCTGGCCTCGTTCATGATCGCGCTGGTGTTCCTCTACACCATCGCGGCCACCTTCATCTTCGGCGGCGAATTCAACGCCGTCCTGATGCACCGCCGCAAGATGAAGGCGGAACGGCTGAAGGCGGAGGAGGCCGCCAAGGAAGCGGCGAAGGATGCGGAAAACGGAGCGGCAGAGGCCGCTGCCTGACCTGGAGCGGACACCCGCCCGACTGCTTCAGGCCGTCCGCTGCAGGCTCTTGATTCGCATCACCTTTTGGCGCCAACCGGTATCCGCCTGGCGGGACGATGCCCTAGCGCTGGGCCTCCAGCACGTCGTCGAAGCTGCGCAGCCCGGGCCGCTGCGCGTTGACCAGCACCGCCATGTTGCCGGGCGCGTGCTGGTTCTTCCACATCTTGGTGTGCGCGAGCGGGATCTGCTCCCACGGGAACACCTCGCTCATGCAGGGGTCGATGCGCCGGTCGATGACGAACTGGTTCGCCGCCGCCGCCTGCTTCAGATGGGCGAAGTGCGATCCCTGGATGCGCTTCTGCCGCATCCACACGAAGCGGGCGTCGAAGGTGATGTTGAAGCCCGTGGTGCCCGCGCAGAACACGATCATGCCGCCGCGCTTGGCGACGAAGGTCGAGACCGGGAAGGTCTGCTCGCCCGGATGCTCGAAGACGATGTCGACGTCCTTCTTGCCAGTGATGTCCCAGATCGCCTTTCCGAACTTGCGGCTCTCGGTCATGAAGGCGTTGAACTCGGGCGAGTTCACCTTGGGCAGTTGGCCCCAGCAGTTGAAGTCCTTGCGGTTGAGGACGCCCTTCGCGCCCAGCCCCAGCACGTAGTCGCGCTTGGATTCGTCCGAGATGACGCCGATGGCGTTGGCGCCCGAGGCGGCGCAGAGCTGCACGCCGAAGACGCCGAGCCCGCCCGACGCACCCCAGACCAGCACGTTGTCACCGGGCCGGATGGTATGCGGCGCGTGGCCGAACAGCATGCGATAGGCCGTGGCGAGCGTCAGCGTGTAGCAGGCCGCCTCCTCCCAGGTGAGGTGCGGCGGCCGCTTCATGAGCTGGCGCGACTGCACCCGGCAGAACTGCGCGAAGGAGCCGTCCGGCGTCTCGTAGCCCCAGATGCGCTGGCTGGCCGAGAACATCGGGTCGCCGCCATTGCATTCCTCGTCGTCGCCGTCGTCCTGGTTGCAGTGCACGACGACTTCGTCGCCCACCTTCCAGCGCTTCACCTTGCTGCCGACCGCCCAGACGATGCCCGAGGCATCGGATCCGGCGACATGGAAAGGCTGCTTGTGGCCGTTGAAAGGCGAGATCGGCTCGCCCAGCGCGGCCCATATGCCGTTATAGTTAACGCCCGCGGCCATCACGAGAACCAGCACCTCGTCGTCGCCGACGGTCCAGGTGGGGACGGCCTCGAGCTGCATCGCGCTTTCCGGCGGTCCATGGCGCTCCTTGCGGATCGCCCACGCCCACATCTTCGCGGGGACATGACCGAGCGGCGGGATCTCGCCGATATCGTAGAGGTCTTTCAGAGGGGCACCCTTGGAACCGGCCTGTGCTGCTGACACGATGAGTCCTCCCTCGCGAGCTTGCCTCCCGCAATCCAGGGATTATCCACTTTCATGTTGCAGTGCGCAATTCAGCCCTTTGTCCCAGACAGCAAGGCGGCATTGCTCGCATTAGATGTATTTAATTAATCACCCATTTTCAGGTTGAGCGCATTCTGCGTGATGGGGGCGACCAATCCGGCACTTTGCTGACTGAAGCGCCGGCGTCGCAGGAGAATGGACATGCAGGGAGAACGGATATGTCTGTCGTCCGCTTCCTAGGCCTAGGCCTCTATTCCGCCGAGACGCTCGGCTGGATCATGGTGGTTATCCTTTGCGCGAGCCTTGTGATGGGCTGGATCGCGGACGCCTTGCTGGAAAAGCTCGGTTTCGGCCTCGCCGGAAACGTGGTGCTCTGCTTCCTGGGCATGGTGAGCGGATTGGTGATGTGGAACTTCTACATCTCCCTGCAGGTGACCAGCTCCCTGCAGATCATCGCGATCGCGACCTCCTCCGCCTTCGGATGCCTGCTGACCTGCGCGGGCCTGCGCAGGGCGCTGGCCTGACCGGGCCGCCGAAAGCGTTCGTCCAGACCATCGGCTAACTGTCACCGGCATGGGGCTTGCCGCATTATGATGCAATGCAGCATCATGGCGGGAGCCGTGCCGGAGAACCCTACGATGGACCCCAAGCGCCCCGAGCGGGACAAGCCGTGGATCTTCCGGACCTATGCCGGCCATTCCACCGCGGCCGAATCCAACAAGCTCTACCGGGGCAACCTCGCCAAGGGGCAGACGGGCCTGTCCGTCGCCTTCGACCTGCCGACCCAGACCGGCTACGACCCCGACCACGTGCTCGCCAAGGGCGAGGTCGGCAAGGTCGGCGTGTCGATCGCCCATCTCGGCGACATGCGGGCGCTGTTCAAGGACATTCCGCTCGTCGAGATGAACACCTCGATGACGATCAACGCCACGGCCGCCTGGCTGCTGGCGCTCTATGCGGCGGTCGCCGACGAGCAGGGCGCGCCGCGCGCCGGGCTGCAGGGCACCACGCAGAACGACATCATCAAGGAATATCTGTCGCGCGGAACCTATGTGTTCCCGCCCGCGCCTTCCATGCGCCTCGTCAAGGACGTGATCCTGTTCACGACGTCCGAGATGCCGAAATGGAACCCCACCAATGTCTGCTCCTACCATTTGCAGGAGGCCGGAGCGACGCCGACGCAGGAGCTCGCCTACGCGCTCGCCACCGCGATCGCCGTGCTCGACACGGTGAAGGCCTCGGGCGCGTTCACCGACGAGGCGTTCGGCGAAGTCGTGGCCCGCATCTCGTTCTTCGTGAACGCCGGCATGCGCTTCGTCACCGAGCTGTGCAAGATGCGGGCATTCGCCGAGCTGTGGGACGAACTGACCCTTGAGCGCTACGGCATCGCCGACCCGCGCCATCGCCGCTTCCGCTACGGCGTGCAGGTCAACTCGCTCGGGCTCACCGAGCAGCAGCCCGAGAACAACGTCTACCGCATCCTCATCGAGATGCTCGCCGTGGTGCTGTCGAAGAACGCGCGCGCCCGCGCCGTGCAGCTTCCGGCCTGGAACGAGGCGCTCGGCCTGCCGCGCCCGTGGGACCAGCAATGGTCGCTGCGCATGCAGCAGGTCATGGCCTACGAGACGGACCTCCTCGAATATGGCGACCTGTTCGACGGCTCGCTGGAAGTCCAGCGCAAGGTCGACGAGCTGAAGGAGGCCGCCCGCGCCGAACTCGCCGTGATCGACGCGATGGGCGGCGCCATCGCCGCCGTCGAAAGCGGCTTCATGAAGCGGGCGCTGGTGGAATCCAATGCGCGCCGCATCGCGGGCATCGAGGGCGGCGGGCAGGTCGTCGTCGGCGTCAACCGCTGGCGCGAGACCGAGCCGTCCCCGCTCACGGCGGGCGAAGGCTCCGTCATGACCGTGCCGGAGGAGGTCGAGATCGAGGCCGTCGGCCGGATCCGCGCCTGGCGCGAGGGCCGCGACGCCAAGGCCGTGGCCGCCGCGATGGCGGACCTGCGCTCCGCCGCGCAGGAAGGCCGCAACGTCATGGAGCCCTCGATCGCCTGCGCCAAGGCGGGCATCACCACGGGCGAGTGGGGCGAGGCCCTGCGCGAGATCTTCGGCCAGTACCGCGCCCCGACGGGCGTCACGCCGGAAACCCGCACCGACGCCGCCGAGCGCGAAGTGCGCCTGATGGTGTCGGATCTGGCCGAAAAGCTCGGCGAAACGCCGCGCCTGACGGTGGGCAAGCCCGGCCTCGACGGCCATTCCAACGGCGCCGAGCAGATCTCGCTCCGCGCCCGAGACGTCGGCTTCGACGTCACCTATGACGGCATCCGCCAGACCCCCGCCGAGATCGTCGAGAAGGCGCGCGCGACAGGCGGCGCATGTCGTGGGCCTGTCGATCCTCTCCGGCTCGCACGTGCCGCTGGTGCGCGAAGTCATGGCCCGCATGCGCCTCGAAGGGCTCGGCCATATCCCCGTCGTCGTCGGCGGCATCGTTCCGCCTGACGACGAGCTCGTGCTGCGCAATATCGGCGTGTCGGCCGTCTACACGCCCAAGGACTACGTCATCGACACGATCATGGCCGATATCGTCAGGATCGTGGGCAAGTCGGCGGGCGAGCCACGGCCGGACGCGCACAAGCCCGCTCTGCGAGCCGCGCCGAGACGGCGGGCCACGCGGCGTGTTTGAGGCTACACCCAAACTCCGCTTGCCAGACGACCCGTTCGCCCCCTAAACCTCCGCCACTTTCACCGGCTGCGGTTCACGGGGGTTTCACATGGCGTCGTTCAATCTTCTTCTCCTGCCGGGCGACGGCATCGGCCCCGAGGTGATGGGCGAGGTCAAGAAGGTCGTGAACTTCCTGGGCAAGCAGGGCGTCGCGTCGTTCGAGACCGAGACGGACCTCGTCGGCGGCTCGGCCTACGACGCCCACAAGGTGGCGATCACCGACGCGGCCATGAAGAGCGCCCAAGTCGGCTGACGCCGTGCTGTTCGGCGCGGTCGGCGGGCCGAAATGGGACGCGGTGCCCTACGACGCGCGCCCCGAGGCCGGGTCTGCTGCGGCTGCGCAAGGACCTTGGCCTCTTCGCCAATCTGCGCCCCGCCATCTGCTATCCGGCGCTGGCCGACGCCTCGTCGCTGAAGCGCGAGATCGTCGAGGGCCTCGATATCGTCATCGTGCGCGAACTCACCGGCGGCGTCTATTTCGGCGAGCCGAAGGAGATCGTGACGCTTGAGAACGGCGAGAAGCGCGGCGTCGACACGCAGGTCTACACGACCCACGAGATCGAGCGCATCGGCCGCGTCGCCTTCGAGCTGGCCCGCAAGCGCCGCAACAAGGTGACCTCGTCCGAAAAGCGCAACGTCATGAAGTCGGGCGTCCTGTGGAACCAGGTGACCACGGCGCTGCACAAGGCGGAATATGGCGACGTGCAGCTCGAGCACCAGCTGGCCGACTCGCTGGCCATGCAGCTCGTGCGCTGGCCCAAGCAGTTCGACGTGATCGTCACCGACAATCTGTTCGGCGACATCCTGTCCGATATCGCGGCGATGCTCACCGGTTCGCTCGGCATGCTGCCTTCGGCATCGCTCGGCGCCGAGGATCCGGCGACCGGCAAGCGCAAGGCGCTCTACGAGCCCGTGCACGGCTCCGCGCCTGATATCGCCGGCAAGGGCATGGCCAACCCGATCGCGATGATCGGCTCGTTCGCCATGTCCCTGCGCTACTCGTTCGGCCTGCTCGAAGCTGCCGATCTCGTGGACACCGCGATCGCGAACGTCCTCAACCAGGGCCTGCGCACCAAGGACATCGCGGAAGCCGGCCAGAATTCGGTCAGCACCACCGAAATGGGCGACGCCATCGTCAAGGAAATGCAGGCGCTCGCCGGCTGATCAGGCGCGCATGAGGCGGGCGTTCAATCGCGCCCGCCGAACGCCCCGCCCTTGCCGAACGGCCCGGCGGGAATGTCCATCGTCACGCCGCAGCAATTCGGCAGTTCGAAGCGCCGGGGCAGCGTTTCGGCGCCGTAGCGCGTGGCGATGTTCGAATAGTCGGGCTGGTGCCAGATGGTGCTCGCATAGACGTAGTTGAGCGAGCCCTGCGATCCCGGCCGCACCAGCGTGCCCGCGTCGAAATAGGATCGCCGCGTCACCACGATTTCGTTGGGGGTTCGCCGCGTCTGGGCGTCGGCCGGCAAGGCCGCGCACAGCGCCAGGATGCAGGCCAGCGCGCGACAGGTCGTGATGCTGTTCATGACTTCGCTCCGAAGAGCACGGCGAGGAGGCGAAGGCCGCCGCCGCGTACCGTATCAATGCCGCCGAAGGCTGATGTTTCCCTCAGCCGATGCGGCCGCGCGTTGCAGCCGGGCGGGCCGGAGGGCAGGACGAGGACTTGCCCGCAAAGGCCGCGCGCAGCAGCATGTCGGTGGTTCCTGCCGCCAGGTCCAGCCGGTCGATGAAGCAGGCGAGCTGCGCCCTGTCGGGCCGGCGCGCGCCGCCGCACAGCCATCCCGACAGCCGCATATCGGCCGTTTCCAGCGCGAGCCGGAAGGCAAGGCAGGATTGCGGCTCTCCGCCCGACGTCAGCGACACGTCCGCCGCTTCCGCAGGTCCAAAGCGCGTGCCCACCGCGAAGGGCAACTCGCTCCGCACGACCGCATAGCCGGCTTCGGCGGCACGCCGTGCCGTCTCGAGGAAGAAGGTTCCGGCCGGAGCCGCTTCGCCGCCCGGGCGATACGCCACCATCCGAGCCTGCGCGCCGCCCGGAACGCCGAAAGTGAAGATATCCTCGCGGCCGCCCTTGGTGTGGCCGCGCGCGCTGAAGGCGACGGTCTCGCTGGCGAACATCGGCGCATCCAGCACGAAGGCGGGCGTCGCCCCCGCTGTCTCCTGCCACATCGGCAACGCCGCCGGCGCGGCCTGCCCCTCCGGAGCCCCGCGGTCGCGGACACCCGTCAGCAGGGCGGGAAGCGTCAGCCAGGCCAGAAAGATGAATCCGAGCACGCCCGGCGCGAACCTGAGCACCGAGCCCTTGGGTTCGTCCCGGGTCTCGACGCCGTAGGGCCTCGGAAGGTCGAGGATCGGGCGGGATACCCGCCTGAATTCTCCCCCGATCGCGCCCGATGTCTGATCGACCATTCACGTCTCCCCATGGCCACGCGGATGTCGATGGGCATAAGCTCACCGGATCCCTGGCTTGGAGCGCGCACTTTGAGCGACCGGGATAAGCCGTTGGTTACCAAGCCCCGGGAATCGGCCGGAAGGGTCAACAGCGGGTTAGGCGAAACGGTTAACGGCGGGGTGGCGAGCTATCCGCAGCGACGCGTTCCGCTAAAGGTTCATTGACTTTCCGCCGCAACCCGTGCTTTTCCTCCGCTATCGGCATTCACGCCGGGGATAGTGTCTCGCGATGTCTTTCGTCATGTCAGTGATTTCGGCGACGCCGAAAAAAACGACGATGAAAACGTCTGCTGCCAAAGGCAGCACGACGCGCTGACGCTTGTCCTCGCTCCGGATCCTCCCCCGGCGGGGGATGGGACCCCGCAAGATCGCGGGTCATGATCCCCGGGGGAGACGTTTCTAACAGACAGGAACTTCAGTCATGGGATTTAAGGTCGCCGTTGTAGGCGCCACGGGCAATGTGGGCCGCGCCATGCTCGACATTCTCGCCGAGCGCGCTTTTCCCGCCGATGAGGTCGTGGCGCTCGCCTCCACGCGCAGCCAGGGCACCGAGGTGTCCTACGGCGATCGCATCCTCAAGGTGAAGGCCATCGATCATTACGATTTCTCGGACACCGACATCTGCCTCATGTCGGCCGGCTCCGAGGTCGCGAAGACCTGGGGACCGCGCATCGCGGCACAGGGCTGCCTCGTGATCGATAATTCGTCCTTCTACCGCTACGAGCAGGACGTCCCGCTGATCGTGCCCGAGGTGAACGCGCACGTGCTGGCGGACTACTTCGCCAACCCGAAGCGCCGCAACATCATCGCCAACCCGAACTGCTCGACCGCGCAGCTCGTGGTCGCGCTGAAGCCCTTGCACGACAAGGCCAAGATCACCCGCGTCGTCGTCTCGACCTACCAGTCGGTATCGGGCGCGGGCAAGGACGGCATGGACGAGCTCGATCGCCAGACCAAGGCGCTCTACTCGCTGCGCGACGTCGAGACCAAGAAGTTCCCGAAGCGCATCGCCTTCAACCTCATCCCCCATATCGACGTGTTCATGGAGGACGGGTACACGAAGGAAGAGTGGAAGATGAACGTCGAGACCAAGAAGATCCTCGACCCCAAGATCAAGGTCACCGCGACCTGCGTGCGCGTGCCCGTGTTCATCTCGCATTCCGAAGCCGTGAACATCGAGTTCGAGAACCCGATTTCCGCCGAGGAAGCGACCTCGATCCTGCGCTCGGCTCCCGGCTGCCTCGTCATCGACAAGCGCGAGCCCGGCGGCTACATCACCCCGCACGAGGCGGCGGGCGAGGACGCGACCTACATCTCCCGCATCCGCGAGGACATCACGGTCGAGAACGGCCTTGCGATGTGGATCGTCTCCGACAACCTCCGCAAGGGCGCGGCGCTCAACGCCATCCAGATCGCCGAAGCCATCATCAACCGCAAGCTGCTGGTTCCCAAGCAGAAGGCGGCCTGAGGCCGGCTTGCGGCCAGTATTCACGGGAGGCAAAGGCGGAGCCGCAAGGTTCCGCCTTTATCATGAGGCCCCGCCGCTCAGGCTTCCGTGCAGCCCATCAGCGAGACGCGCCCGAGCGGATCGGCGGTGACCGGCTCGAAGTTCCCCGTCTCGGGATCGAGGATGCGCAGCACGCCGGTCATGACCTCGAAATAAGCGCCGTGGAGCTGGAGCTTGCCGCGCCCCGCGAGGATGCGCACGCACGGGAAGGTCATCAGGTTCTCGAGGCTTTTCAGCACCGAGCGCAACGCGAGCTTCTCGGCGTAGGTATCGAGCGTTTCGTGCGCAGGGCGCGGGCCGATGCTGTCGGCGGCGGGCTTCACGAGGTTCATCCACTTGCCGATGAAGTCGCCCGGCGACAGCGGTTCGCTCTGGTCGTCGGCATAGGCGCGGATGCCGCCGCAGCGTCCGTGCCCGAGGACGACGATATGCTTGACGCGCAGCGCCTGAACCGCGAATTCGAGCGCCGCGCTGGTGGAATGGTAGTCGCCGCCCGTCTCGAACGGCGGCACCAGGTTCGCGACGTTGCGCACGACGAAAAGCTCGCCGGGCCGCGCGTCGAAGATGACTTCGGGGGAGACCCGGCTGTCGCAGCAGCCGACCAGCAGCACCTCGGGCTTCTGGCCCGTCGCCGCCAGTTCCTCGTAGCGCTCGCGCTCGTGCCGCAGCCGTCCGCCGACGAAGGCCTGGTAGCCTTCCATCAGGCGGGGCGGGAAATTCGGGGGCAGGGTCATCATGCTATCCCCATTGAGGACGACAGGGTCGCCGGATCCACATTGCCCCCGCAAAGCAGTACGCCGACCCGCTCGCCGGGAGCGGGCCTGTAGCGGCCGGAGATGAGCGCGGCCAGAGCCGCCGCCCCGCCGGGCTCGCTCGCGAGGCGATAATCCCGCCACAGCAGCAATTGCGCGGCCCGGATCGCCTCGTCCGGCACCAGCGCGACATGGTCGACCGCCTGGCGCGCCACATCATAGACGAGCGATCCCGCGCGCTTTGCGCCGAGCGAATCCGCCGCAATCGAATTCGACGTTCACGTCCACCGGGCCTCCCGCCTCCAGCGCGGCGTGAAGGGCGCGCGATCCCTCCGGCTCGACGCCGACGACCTTCACCCGGCCCGCCCACCACGCGGCCATGCCGGCGATGAGACCGCCGCCGCCGACCGCCACGAGAACGGTGTCGAGCGCGCCGAGTTGCAATGCCGCCTGGTCCTCTTCCCATTCCTTGGCCACCGTGCCCTGCCCGGCGAGCGTGGCGGCGGAATTGAAGGGATGCACGAGCAGCGCGCCGGTTTCGGCATGGTGCCGGTCGCACGCCAATTGGGCGTCCGCGTAGCGCGCGCCGCCGACCACGACGTCCGCATTCTGCGCACGGATCCCCGCGATCTTCACGGGCGAGGAGATTTCCGGCACGAAGATGCGCGCCTTGTGGCCGAGGCGGTTCGCGGCCAGCGCCGTGGCGATGCCGTGATTGCCGCCCGACGCCGCCGTCACGCCCGCCTCGGGCACGTCGCGCGACAGCAGGTTGTTGAACGCGCCGCGCGTCTTGAACGAGCCGGCATGCTGGGTCAACTCCAGCTTGAAGCTGACATGCGCGCCAGGCGCCAACGTCGCGTCGGCGGCCATCACCGGCGTCCGCCGGACATAGGCGCGGATGCGCTGATGGGCGGCGGCGATATCGTCGCGGGTCACGGGCAGGCTGGAAGGCGTGGTGGACATCGGGGGGCTCTTTCCACAGATCAGGCCCGACCTTTAGGCCCGCCCGCGCGCCCTGTCACCCGCTACGAACGCACATGCGCCCGGTCAGGCGTGGATGGCCATGAGCAGACCGTGCGCATCGCGCTGCGGCGCGTCGGGAAAACTGCGATGCTCGCCGCGCGCGATGCGGCGTGCCGCGACGGCGCAGGCGCAGGCATCGAGGAAGTCGTCCGCTGCCGCGCCACGCGGCGGGGCCTGCGAAAGGAACTCCGCGGTGAAACCCGCTTGCATGAGCAGGGCGCGGCGCTCGGCCATGCCGTCCGGCCAGATGCGGGACTTCACCTTCTTGGGATGCTTCAGCGGCTGGCCGCCGTTCATCACCATGAACACGCCCTCCGGATGGCTCTCGCGCACCGTCGCGCCGAGGGCAGGGTCGGCCCGCAGCAGGGCGTCGATCTCGCGGATCTTGGGAAACAGGAAGAACGCCTGCTTCGAGATCTTGCGCGGCGGCTGCGATGTGGCGAGCGCTGCATCGCAGGCGGCGCGATAATCGCCCGCTTCCACTGCAGCGCGTGCCGGCATCGAGAACACCGAGCTCTGCCGCGCGCCCAGATGGGGCCGCAGCGCGCCCTCGGGCCCGCGCCCGCCCGCGCCGACCTGCTCGGGCAAGCCGATGGGCATGTCTACGGCGACGATCTGAAGCGGGCCATTTCGCTCCAGCAAATCCGTGAAGTTCAGCGCCAGCACCACCCTGGGCGAGGACTGCCCGTCGAGGTCCAGCAGCACCGCGATCCATCCGACCGGGCAGCCGTCCACCCCCGCAACCCACGCCATTTGCCTGCTCCATGCGACCTTCGTCCATGATGGCGCGCGCACTTGCTTCGGTCTACGCTGCGGCGCAACATTGCCGCCCAGGCAAACGCTGACGCAAGCTGGATGAGACTCCGATGCCCAACCGCACCGTCCGCCCGCGCCGCTCGGTCCTCTACATGCCCGGCTCGAACGCCCGGGCGCTGGAGAAGGCCCGCACCCTCGCCGCCGACTGCCTGATCCTCGACCTCGAGGACGCCGTCGCGCCCGATGCCAAGCTGCTCGCCCGTCAGCAGGTGCTCGCAGCCGTCCAGGAAGGCGGTTTTGGTCCGCGCGAGGTCATCGTGCGCATCAACGGGCTCGATACGCCCTGGGGCGCCGACGATCTGCGGGCGATCGGGCCTGCCGCGCCGGATGCGATTCTGGTGCCCAAGGTGTCGTCACCCGCCCATATCAGCCGCGCCGCCTCGGCCATGGCGCTTGCGTGCGCTCCGCCCTCGACCCGCCTCTGGGCGATGATGGAAACGCCGCTCGCGATGCTGAACGTGCAGGCGATATCGATCGCCGCCGCCGATCCCGCCAACCGCTTCGAATGCTTCGTCATGGGCACGAACGATCTCGCCAAGGAGACGCGCGCCCGCCTCGTGCCCGGCCGCGCGGCCTTCCTGCCGTGGCTGCAGAACTGCCTGGCCGCCGCCCGCGCCTACGGCATGGAGATCATCGACGGCGTGTACAACACCATCTCCGACGAAGCGGGCTTCCGTGCCGAGTGCGAGCAGGGCCGCGATTGCGGCTTTGACGGCAAGACCCTGATCCATCCGGGCCAGATCGGCATCGCCAACGAGGTCTTCGCCCCCTCGGCGGAGGAGGTGGAACGCGCCCGCGCCATCATCGACGCCTTCGCCCTCCCCGAAAACCGCGACAAGGGCGCGCTGCAGCTCGACGGCCGCATGGTGGAACGGCTCCACGCCGAAATGGGCAAGCGCACCGTCGCGATATCAGAGGCCATCGCCCGCATGGGCTAGGCGTGCAAGGCTTAGTCGATCACCGCCCCGCGCGCAGCGCGTCGAGCACGGAGCCGGAGGCGCGGCCGTCCTTGTCCCGCCCGAGCTTGCCCTGCACATCGGCGATGGCCTGCCGGGTCTTGGTGCCGACCGCGCCGTCGGGCGTGCCGATGTCGTAGCCGCGCTTGAGCAGCAGCGTCTGCAACTCGCGCCGTTCGGCCCGCGACAGGCCGCGGTCATTGGTCGGCCAGGGCGTCACGAACGGGCCGCCGCCGCGCAGCCGGTCCGAGAGATGCGCGATGGCCAGCGCATAGCTCTCGGCGGCGTTGTAGGCGTAGATCGCGTCGAAGTTCCGGGTCACGAGGAAGGCCGGCCCGTTGACGCCGGCGGGGATGATCAGCCCGGCATTGCCTTCCGAGGGCATGGCCCGGCCGTCGGCGCGGCGCACGCCCTGGCTCGCCCACTGGTCGAAGCCCTTCTTCTTGGTGCGGCCCGCCTGCGCGGCGCTGAAGCCTGACGGCAGCTTCACCTCGAAGCCCCATGTGCCGCCCGAGACCCAGCCCGACTTGTCGAGATAGTTCGCGGTCGAGCCCAGCGCGTCGGGGATGGAATCCACCACGTCCCGCCGCCCGTCGCCGTCGAGATCGACCGCGAGGCGCAGGAAGGTGGAGGGCATGAACTGCGTGTGGCCGAAAGCCCCGGCCCATGACCCGGTGAGATGCCCGGGGTCGACATCGCCGCGATCGAGGATCTTCAGCGTCGAGGTGAACTCCGTGCGGAAATAGGCCTGCCGCCGTCCGTAGCAGGAGAGCGTCGCCAGCGATTGCACCAGCGGCCTTTTGCCGATCGACTTGCCGAAATCGGACTCGACGCCCCACACCGCGACGATGGTGTAGCGGTCGACGCCGTAGCGCTGCTCGGCCACTGCGAGGGCAGACGACCATTGCCGCAGCATGGCCTTGCCGTCGGCCACGCGCTCCTCGTCGACGAGCGCGGCGAGGTAGTCCCAGATCGGCGTCTTGAATTCGGGCTGGTCGTTGAGGAACTCGACGACCTTCATGTCGGGCTCGAGGCCCTTGGTCGCGCTGTCGAACGTTGCGGCGGACACGCCCGCCGACGTCACCGTCCCGCGCAGCCCGGAAAGGCAGGCGCGGAAATCGGACTGGGCGAGAGCCGGCGAGGCGGCGAGCACGGCGGCGAAGGCAATGGGGAGCGCGATTCGGAGCATGGCCCGATGCTACAGGACGCGGCGGATTCAGGGAATCCTGCGCGAAGCCCGGCTTTCGCATGCCGCGTCCCCGACCCGCAGGTCGAGGCCGCCTAGCATCATCCTACCGCCGGCGAGCGGCATGTGCCCCGGTTACAGCCAGGGGCGGGTTTCGGCGGCCTTGTGCTCGTAGGTGTCGATGGACGGGGCCTTCACCATCGTCAGGCCGATGTCGTCGAGACCGTTCATCAGGCAGTGCTTGCGGAACTGGTCGATGTCGAACTTCACCACGCCGCCGTCCGGCCCCCGGATTTCCTGCGTCTCCAGGTCGACCGTCAGCGTGGCGTTGGCGCCGCGCCTTGCGTCGTCGAACAGCTTGTCGAGGTCTTCCTGCGACACGCGTGATCGGCAGGATGCCGTTCTTGAAGCAGTTATTGTAGAAAATGTCGGCGAAGGACGTGGAGATCACGCAGCGGATGCCGAAGTCGAGCAGCGCCCACGGAGCATGCTCGCGCGACGAGCCGCAGCCGAAATTGTCGCCCGCGACGAGAACCTGCGCCTTGCGATAGGCCGGCTTGTTCAGCACGAAATCCGGGTTCTCGGTGCCATCCTCGTTGAAGCGCATCTCGGCGAACAGCCCGGTGCCGAGGCCCGTGCGCTTGATCGTCTTGAGGTACTGCTTGGGGATGATCATGTCGGTGTCGACATTCATCATCTCGAGCGGTGCGGCGACGCCGGTGAGGGTGGTGAAGGGCTGCATGGTCAATTCCGGGCGGTGGCTGGAAACCTGTCGTGGCGGTTCTTAGCAGAGGAGCGCGGCCGATGGTAGCGCCGCGTGGCTCAGCCCGCCGCCGCCTCGATCGCCTCCATGTCTTCGTCTGAAAAGCCGAAATGGTGGCCGATCTCGTGGACCAGGACGTGCGTGACGAGATGGCCCAGCGTCTCCTCGTGCTCGGCCCAGTAGACCAGCAGCGGCACGCGGTAGAGCCAGACCATGTTGGGGAATTGCCCGGTGAAGGGCGTCGCGCCCGATTGCGCCAGGCCCCGCCCCCTGAAGAGGCCGAGCAGGTCGAACTCGGTCTCGCACTCCATGTCCTCGAGCGTCTCGTCGTCGGGGAAATCCTCGACGCGGATGACGAGGCCCTCGCACAGGGCGCGGAACTCCTCCGGCAGGCGTGCGAAGGCGGCGTCGGCCATCCTCTCGAAGTCGGCGAGGGTTGGAGAGGTGGCGGCGCTCCAGTCGGGCGACGGGGCGAAGCGCGGGCGTGTCGGTCACGGGTCGGTTGCTCGTTTCGGCTGGCTCAGCGGGTGAAATGCTCGGCGAGCATGATGACAAGATAGATCGCGAAGATGACGGCGAGGATGCGGCCGACCCTGCGGCCCCATAGCTCGATGCGGTCTTCCTGTGGCGCGTCGGCGCCCGCGAAATGCTTGGCCGCCCGCGCCAGCGCGGACGTGCCGAGCATGTCGGAATCCGCCGAGGCGCGCTTCAGGATGCGGTCGGACTCCGCCTTGCGTTCCGCGTCCTCGTCGCTCAGTCGCTGTCCGGGCATGTCGCCTCCGGGGCCGAAGCGGCCCTGCATGTCAGTTCATCTTGATGCAGCCCCATCTAGTTGAACGCCGGGTGAACGTCCAATTCGGCCTGCGTTCAGGCTCGTCGCCCTAAAACCACGGGGAAGCCGGTCGAAGACGACCCCAGGACCGGCAAGAACAGGAGTGATCGTCATGCGATTTTCCCCCGTCTCCGCCACGCTTTCCTCTGCCGTCCGCGCCACCGCCCTCGCGACATTCGCCGTCGCCGGCCTCGCTCTGGCAGCGCCCGCGCAAGCCGCCCCCGCCATGCCGGTGACGGCCGGCGCCTTCGCCCGCGACGCCAGTCTCCTCACCAATGTGGAGTGGGGCCCGCCCCACGGCAATGCGTATGGCTATCGCCGCAATCATGGCTGGGGCGGGTCTGGCTGGCGCGGGCCTGGCTACGCCTACGGCTACGGACGCCCGCATGGCTTCTACGGCCCGCGCGTCCAGTCGTGCCGCACGACCTATGTCCGCCACTGGAACGAGTGGCGCGGCGGCTGGACCACGCGGCCGGTGCGTCGCTGCTGGTAAACCAGAACCATTCGGCGGGCCGGAGTTCTCGAATGTCTCCATTGATTGATACTGCAACAGTGCGCGTGGGAGCCTTTCCTACACCCGGAGGGAGAGGCACGACTTCCTTCTCCCCCCGGGAGAAGGTGGCGGCGAAGCCGACGGATGAGGGCCGCAACGCCGGGCGCTGCCTACAAATATCGATCCTGGCTTTAACCCGAGTCACCCTCATCCGCCCCTGCGGGGCACCTTCTCCCGGGGGAGAAGGACGCGCGGAGCTGGAAGGAAGGGGCTCAGATTGCGGGGCTAGGAGCGGAGCGGGGCGGGGGAGCTCTTGCTGCTCCCGTGAGGAAAGTCTCCCCGTAAGTAACGCGCGACTTCCTTCTCCCCCCGGGAGAAGGTGGCGGCGAAGCCGACGGATGAGGGCCGCAACGCCGGGCGCTGCCTACAAATATCGATCCTGGCTTTAACCCGAGTCACCCTCATCCGCCCCTTCGGGGCACCTTCTCCCGAGGGGAGAAGGGCGAGACACGGTGCAAGTTAAACAGCGGAATACTAATAATACTTGAGAATATGCCGATAATAAACGGAAACCAAATCTCCCATTCAGCGCCACTCGCGCACGTCGACGAAGCGCCCGGCCACCGCTGCGGCGGCCGCCATGATCGGCGAAACGAGGTGGGTGCGGCCCTTGAAGCCCTGCCGGCCCTCGAAATTTCGGTTCGAGGTGGAGGCGCAGCGCTCGCCCGGCGCCAGCTTGTCGGCGTTCATGGCGAGGCACATGGAGCAGCCCGGCTCGCGCCAGTCGAAGCCTGCGGCCTTGAAGATCTTGTCCAGGCCCTCGGCTTCCGCCTGTTCCTTCACCAGCCCGGAGCCCGGCACGATCATGGCGCTGACGTTGGCGTTGACGGTCTTGCCCTCGACGATCTTCGCAACCGCGCGAAGATCCTCGATGCGGCCATTGGTGCACGAGCCGATGAACACGCGGTCGATCGTGATGTCCTGGATCTTCTCGCCGCCCTTCAGGCCCATATAGTCGAGCGCGCGGGCGATGGCGGCCTTCTTCTGGTCGCTATGCCCGGCCTGCGCCGTCGGCACGAAGCCGCTCACCGACACGACGTCCTCGGGCGATGTGCCCCAGGTGACGATGGGCGGCAGGTTGGCGGCGTCGAGCCGGACTTCGCGGTCGAAATGCGCGCCTTCGTCGGTGACGAGGCTTTCCCAGTACTTCATCGCCATGTCCCAGGCCATGCCCGAGGGGGCCATCGGCCGGCCCTTCAGGTAGGCGTAGGTCTTCTCGTCGGGCGCGATCAGCCCGGCGCGGGCGCCGCCCTCGATGGACATGTTGCAGACCGTCATGCGGCCTTCCATGGACAGCGCGCGGATGGCCTCGCCCGCATATTCCATGACGTTGCCGGTGCCGCCGGCGGTGCCGATCTCGCCGATGATGGCGAGGATGATGTCCTTCGCGGTCACGCCGGGCGGCAACTGCCCGTCGACGGTCACGCGCATGTTCTTCGCCTTCTTCTGGATCAGCGTCTGCGTGGCGAGCACGTGCTCGACCTCCGAGGTGCCGATGCCGTGGGCGAGCGCGCCGAACGCGCCATGCGTCGAGGTATGGCTGTCGCCGCAGACGATGGTCGTTCCCGGCAGGGTGAAGCCCTGCTCCGGCCCGATGATGTGGACGATGCCCTGGCGGCGGTCGAGCTCGTTGAAATACTCGATGCCGAACTCGCGCGCATTCTCGGCCAGAGCCGCGACCTGCGTCGCGGCTTCCGGATCGGAAATGCCGTGCGAGCGGTCGGACGTGGGCACGTTATGGTCCACCACGGCGAGCGTCTTCTTCGGCGCGCGGACCTTGCGGCCCGTCATGCGCAGCCCCTCGAACGCCTGCGGGCTCGTCACCTCGTGCACGAGGTGGCGGTCGATATAGAGCAGGCACGTGCCATCCGGCTGCGTGTCGACGACGTGGTCGTCCCAGATCTTGTCGTACAGAGTGCGCGGAGCCATGGCGGATACCCGGTTAGAAATGCGGTGTCGGCGCATCATTTAGCGAAGCTGGGCCCGGGATGGAAGGGCCGAGATTTGGGGGCGAGATTCAGGCGGCGGATTCCCGCTCCCGGGGAAGGAGAGGTGCATCTTCCTTCTCCCCGCGGGAGAAGGTGGCGGCGAAGCCGACGGATGAGGGCCGCGATGCCGGGCGGAGCCCATAGATATCGAGCCTGAATTTGGCCCGCGTACCCTCATCCGCCCCTTCGGGGCACCTTCTCCCGCGGGGAGAAGGGGTGTGCACGAAGATGGCGCGGAAAGCGCATTTCGCTACCTCGGGAAGGTGAGGCGCGTCTTCCTTCTCCCCGCGGGAGAAGGTGGCGGCGAAGCCGACGGATGAGGGTCACGACACAGCGTGCTGCCACTCTCCCGACGGGACAAGAAAGCACACGCCAGGCTTGTCTGCCTGCTCTCATGCACGCGCTGGATCGTGGGCCTGTCCGTGCAGCGCCGATACGCTTGGCCGCATGGCACCGCGACTTGTCGACCTTGCACGACATCTTCGCCGCGAGCAGACCGCGGCCGAAGACCTACTCTGGGCCCAGTTGCGCAACAGGCGTCTCGGCGGCTGGAAGTTCCGGCGACAGTCCCCCGCCTTCGGATATGTACCGGATTTCTATTGCGCGGAAGCCCGGTTGACCATCGAGGTGGATGGCGTCCATCACAACGACCAGATCGATCGCGATCGGGCCCGGACGCAGGCGCTGCAGGCGCACGGTCTCATGGAAATCCGTTTTTCCAACCGGGACGTCTCGGAACGGCTTCCCTGGGTCGTTCAGGAAATCCTCCGGATGCTGGACATCGCCAGGGCCAATCCCCCGCGTCCGCCCCACCCCCGGCTCGACTGACCTTTGCACCTTCTGGATGGCGATAGATGCCGAGGCGCAGCGCGGGCTTCGCGCCTCATGTAGAAACCACGTCACCCTCATCCGCCCCTTCGGGGCACCTTCTCCCGGGGGGAGAAGGGGTGCGCGCGGTGGGGGTTGGGGATGAGGCGGCGATAGCGAGGAGCGGGGCGGAGGAGTACGTCCTACGCCCGGGCGAGAGTCTTCCTCCCGGACGGTAAGGCGCGTCTTCCTTCTCCCCTCGGGAGAAGGTGGCGGCGAAGCCGACGGATGAGGGCCGCGACGCCGGGTGCTCGATCCTGATTTCGGCCAGCGTCACCCTCATCCGCCCCTTCGGGGGACCTTCTCCCGTGGGGAGAAGGACGCGGCGCGGCGCATGGCGGGTTCGTGCGATAAGCGGATTTTGACCGCCCCGCACAACAAAAAGCCCGGCGTGAGCCGGGCTTTCGCAGTCCAGTCCCGACGCAATGCGTCAGAAATTCACTTCGCGGCCTTGGCCTTGTCGCCCTTGGGGGCGTCCTTGCGCTCGGCGATGCGGGCGGACTTGCCGCGGCGGTCGCGCAGGTAATAGAGCTTGGCGCGCCGCACCTTGCCGGTGCGCACGACCTTGATCGAGTCGATCATCGGCGAGTAGATCGGGAACACGCGCTCCACGCCCTCGCCATAGCTGATCTTGCGGACGGTGAAGCTCTCCTGAATGCCGCCGCCGTTGCGGGCGATGCAGACGCCTTCATAGGCCTGAACGCGCGAGCGCTCGCCTTCGACGACCTTCACATTGACCTGCACGGTGTCGCCGGGACGGAAATCCGGGATCGGACGACGCGCGAGAAGCTTCTCGGCCTGCTCTTTCTCGAGCTGCTGAATGATATCCATGATGTTCTCCTGCCGTTTGCGCCTTTGTGCCGCGGGAACTTGCCCGTGAAACTGGCGAGCGGTTCGGCTCCGCTGTTTTCAGTTGGACGCGGCTCCATACACGAGCGGAGCCGGCATGTCGAGGGATGCTCCTCCGGAAGCGGGCAAATCATACCCGCAAGAGCCGGCGGCGGCGCAATGTGCCGCTATCGCCTGGTGGCGAGATCCGGCCGCCGCTCGCGGGTAATGCGCTCCGCCTGCTCGCGCCGCCATTTCGCGATCCTGCCGTGGTCGCCGGACAGCAGGATGTCGGGGATCGCCTGTCCCTCCCACTCGCGCGGCTTCGTATAATGCGGGTATTCGAGCAGCCCGTTCTCGAAGCTTTCGCTCTCGCCCGACGCCTCCTTGCCCATGACGCCGGGGATCAGCCGCACGCAGGCGTCCATCAGCACGAGGGCGGCGAGTTCCCCGCCCGAGAGCACGTAGTCGCCGATCGAGACCTCCTCGAGCCGGCGGCCCGCGATCACGCGTTCGTCCACGCCCTCGAACCGGCCGCAGACGAGCACCGCGCCCGGCCCGGCGGCCAGTTCGCGCACACGCGCCTGCGTCAGCGGCCTGCCGCGCGGGCTCATCAGCAGCCGCGGGCGGGGATCGTCTGCGGGAGACACCGCGTCGATGGCGGCGGCGAGCACGTCGGCGCGGAGCACCATGCCCGCCCCGCCGCCCGCCGGGGTGTCGTCGACGGCGCGATGCCGGCCGAGCCCGTGCTCGCGGATGTCATGCGCCGCGAGCGACCAGAGGCCGCGCTTCAGCGCGTCGCCTGCCAGCGACAGCCCGAGCGGGCCGGGAAACATGTCGGGAAACAGCGTGAGGACGCTCGCCGACCAGCTCATGCGCGCGAACCGGGATCGTCCCGGGAGCCCGCTTCCGCCGAGCCGGCTTCCCCGGGTATTTCGCTTTCGTCGCCCTCCACGAAGACGGGCGGTTCGGCGACGACGCGTCCGGCCTTGAGGTCCACGACGGGCACGATGGCCTTGGTGAAGGGCAGCATGACAGGGCGTCCGCCATTGGCGGGCAGCATTTCGAGAATCTCGCCCGCGCCGAAATCGAGCACCGCGCCGATCGTGCCCAGCACCTCGCCCTCGGCGTTCTCCACGCGCAGGCCGATCAGGTCGGCATGGTAGAATTCGTCCTCATCCTCGGGCGGCGGCAGTTTCGCGCGCGGGATGTGGAGCTTCACATTGGTGAGCGCGGCGGCGCCCTCGCGGTCGTTCACGCCGTCGACGCGGGCGACGAGCATGTCGTCCTTCACCAGCCGCGCGCCCTTCAGCACGAAGTGGCGCTTGCCCGCGGCATCGCTGAGCGGCCCGTAGCCGGCGATGGCCATCGGGTCCTCGGTATAGGATTTCAGCCGCACTTCTCCCCGCACCCCATGCGGAGCGCCGAAGACGCCGACGAGGATCAGGTCGCTGGGCATGGCTGCGCCTTGAATGGTGGGTTGGGTCGTGAGCCAGGGCATCATCCCGCCAAGCGGCTGCCCGCCGGCGGAAAGGACGTTGCTGAAACAGGTCGTGTCCTGCCCGATTCCGCACCCTCAAAAGCAGTCCAGCGGACCGCCCCATGAACGAAGGATCGAGAGGATGGGCGATCCTCGCGAGAGGACCGCCCTTAGATCATTCCACCACGACGGATCACCTCCATCGCGACGGACGGTATTACTCCGCTGCCGCTGCGGCCTTGGCCTGCTCGGCGGCGCGCTCCTGCGCCTTCTTCTTGGGCAGGGCCTTCTCGGGGTTGTTGCGGGTTTCGCGCTTCAGCACGCCGGCGGCGTCGAGGAAGCGGGCCACGCGGTCGGTCGGCTGCGCGCCCTTGACCATCCAGGCCTTGGCCTTCTCCATGTCGCATCTTGACGCGCTCGGCCGAGTCCTTGGGGAGCATCGGGTCGAAGGTGCCGAGCTTCTCGATGAAGCGGCCATCGCGCGGATAGCGGCTGTCGGCGACGACGATGGAATAATGCGGACGCTTCTTGGCGCCGCCACGGGCGAGACGGATTTTCAGGGACATTTCGATTTCCTTTTTCAGTGATTCAAGTGCGTTTCAACATGGACCAGGCTGCGCATGCGCGGCCCGCTTCACTTCTTCTTCCCCCCGAACGGATTGAAACCGCCGAGCCCGCCAAGGCCGGGCAGCTTCGGTCCACCGAGGCCGGGCAGGGCCGGTCCTTTCGGGGCATTCACGAGACCCGGCGGCGGAGCCGCGGGTATTCCGGTTCCGGAGGGCATGCCGGCTCCGCCGGGGCAACCCTGGCATGTCCGGCAGCGTGCCCGGAGGCAGCTTGTCCTTGAGCTGGGCCAGCATTTCCGGCGAGGGCATGCCGCCGCCCCCCATTCCCCCGCCCATGCCGAACATGTTGGCGAGGCCGGCCATGGGGCCGCGCTTTCCGCCCTGGCCCATCATCTTCATCATGTCGGCCATCTGGCGGTGCGTCTTGAGGAGGCGGTTGACCTCCTCGACCTTCGCGCCCGAGCCCGCCGCGATGCGCTTCTTGCGCGAGGCCTTCAGCACGTCGGGGTTGCGGCGCTCCTTCGGCGTCATCGAGTTGATGATGGCGATCTGCCGGCCGATGCACCTTGCCGTCCATGTTGGCGGCGGCCATCTGGTTCTTCATCTTGGCGATGCCGGGCATCATGCCCATGAGGCCGCCAAGGCCGCCCAGCTTCTCGACCTGGCCGAGCTGCTCGCGCATGTCCTCCAGGTCGAACTTGCCCTTGCGCATCTTCTCGGCGATGCGAAGCGCCTTCTCCTGGTCGATCGACTGCGCCGCCTTCTCGACGAGCGACACGATGTCGCCCATGCCGAGGATGCGGTTGGCGATGCGCGCGGGGTGGAACTCGTCCAGCGCGTCCATCTTCTCGCCGGTGCCGACGAGCTTGATCGGCTTGCCGGTGACGGCGCGCATGGAGAGCGCCGCGCCGCCGCGCCCGTCGCCGTCGACGCGCGTCAGCACGATGCCCGTGATGCCGACCCGCCCGTCGAAGGCGCGCGCGGTGTTCACCGCGTCCTGGCCGGTCAGGGCGTCGGCCACCAGCAGCACCTCGTGCGGCTGGGCGATGGCCTTCACCTCGGCCACTTCGGCCATCAGCGCCTCGTCGACCGTGGTGCGGCCGGCGGTGTCGAGCATCACGACGTCGTAGCCGCCGAGCCGCGCCGCCTCGATGGCGCGCCGCGCGATCTGCACCGCGCTCTGCCCCGCCACGATCGGCAGCGTCTCGACGCCGACCTGCTGGCCGAGCACGGCGAGCTGCTCCATCGCGGCCGGGCGGCGCGTGTCGAGCGAGGCCATCAGCACCTTGCGGCTTCTCGCGGTCCGTCAGGCGGCGGGCGATCTTGGCCGTGGAGGTCGTCTTGCCCGAGCCCTGCAGGCCGACCATGAGGATGGCGACGGGCGGCACGGCGTCGAGATTGATCGGGATCGGCATCCGACCCCAGCGTCTCCACCAGCGTATCGTGGACGATCTTGACGACCATCTGGCCGGGGGTGACGGACTTCACCACCTCCGCGCCCACGGCGCGGGCGCGCACCTTGTCGGTGAACGAGCGCACCACTTCGAGCGCGACGTCGGCCTCGATCAGCGCGCGGCGAACCTCGCGCAGCGCCGCGTTGACATCCTCTTCCGTCAGCGCGCCACGGCGCGTGAGCTTGTCGAGAATGCCGGAAAGCTTGTCGGAAAGACCCTCGAACATCTCTTACTCCGCCCGGCCGCCTGAAATCGGATCGCCACCGGCTTCCCCCGCCGGCATCTCGTCAGGCTCGTAATCCGCGAGTGCGGCTTCGAAATGGCGCGTGGCCGCTTCGAACTTGTCCCGGCACCCGGGGTTGCAGAACCCGACCACGAACCCGCGATACAATGTCAGCGCGTCAGCCGAGATCGCCTTGCCCGACCAGGGGCAGGTCTCGTTCACCGCGTCGTCGATATCGAGGGCTTCGCCCATGATGTCAGCCATTCCGTTCGTTCCATCAGTCCGCTTGCACGCCGAAGCGGCCCCTGATCCCGTTGCGCCGGGGACGACATCCCCCAACGCATCGCCAAAAGCGCCCGAGGGCGCAACGCGCTGTCGGACGTGGACCTCCGGGCTCGCGGCCCGGGCGGTGGCTCAAGGACGAAATTCGCCGTTGAAGTCGTGAGCGGATAGGCGAAAGGGCGGCCGGAGTCAAGAAATCCGTCCCGCGGACCGCACCCTGCGCGCGCATCCCCGCCCGCCTCGCCCCTTGATCACCCTCAACGCAGCAACGGTTCGCGCGCTCTAGAGAATGGGAGGGGCGCGGGCTCTGGTGGTTGGAAAGACGCGGGAGGATGATGCGATGCACCCGGCCCGCGACCGCGAAACGCCTGGCGCCAAGGAGAATATGGCCACCGCCCGGATCCGCCCCCCGTCGCCGCCAGGGGAAATGCGCCCGGCGAACTCCGCCGCGCCGGCGGCGGATTGGCACGCGCTTGACATCGCGGACACGCTGGACCGCCTCGCCACGTCGCCGGACGGGCTGTCCTCCGCCGAGGCTGCCGGCCGGTTGCGGCGCTTCGGGCCGAACGCATTGCCCGCGCAGCCCGGCCGATCCTGGATCGCCATCGTCTTCGGCCAGTTGAACAGCCCCCTCATCTACCTGCTCTTTGCGGCCAGCGCCGCCTCGCTCGCGTTGGGCGATCTGAACGACGCCGGCTTCATCCTGCTGGTGCTTGTCATCAATACCGCCATCGGCGCGATCCAGGAGGGGCGCGCCGAGGCCAACACCGCCGCCCTGCGCTCCGCCATCCGCACCAGCGCGCGCGTGCTGCGCGACGGATCCGCGATCAGGATCGACGGCCGGGAGGTCGTGCCCGGCGACATCGTGCTCCTGGAGGCGGGCGATCGCGTGCCGGCCGATCTGCGGCTGCTCGAGGCCGCCGAGGTGCAGGCCGACGAATCCGCGCTGACGGGCGAGTCGCTCCCGGTGGACAAGGCCGTGGGCGGGAAGCTGCCGTTGCCGACCCCGGTCGCCGACCGGCTGACCATGCTGCACGCCGGCTCGACGCTGCGGCGCGGCCGCTGCCTCTGCGCGGTCGTGGCGACGGGCGCGGCAACGCAGTTCGGCTCCATCGCCCGCGCCCTCGACGCGCCGGCGCTCCCGCCGCCCCTCACGAGGCGGCTGGAGCGGTTCACCCGGCTGCTCGGCGTGGCCTCCCTCGGCATCGTCGGCGCGCTGGTGGCCGTGCAGCTCGCGTCGGGGGCGGGCGTGCGCGAAACCTTCCTCGTCGCCGTGGCGCTCGCGGTGTCCATCATTCCCGAGGGGCTGCCCGTCGCGGTGACGGTGGCCCTCTCCATCGCGACCCGCCGCATGGCGAGGCGCAACGTCATCATCCGCCACCTGCCGGCGGTGGAGGGGCTGGGCTCGTGCACCGTCGTCGCGACGGACAAGACGGGCACGCTCACCGTGAACCAGTTGACCGCCCGCCGCGTCTGGCTTCCCGACCATGGCACGGTGGAGCTGGGCGGCGAGGGCTACGCCCTCTCCGGCGACGTGCGGTTCGAGGGCAGGGACGTTTCGGGCCGGGACGTTTCGCCCCATGTGCAGCGGGATCTCGACCGGCTCGCGCTCGCGGCCGCGCTCTGCAACGATGCGAGCCTCGATCCCGACCTGGGCCCGGAGGGACGCACCGGCGACACGGTGGACCTCGCCTTTCTCGTGCTCGCCGCCAAGGCGGGCCTCGACTATGGCCGCGTCCGAACCGAGGCACGCCGCGTCGGCGAGGTGCCCTTCGCCGCCGAGCGGCGCTATGCCGCGACGCTGACGCACCACGAGGACATCCACTGGCTGCATGTGAAGGGCGCGGTCGAGGTGCTCGCGCCGCTTTGCCTGGGCGCTCGACCGCAAGCCGACATCATCGCGACGGCGGAGGCCATGGCCGCGTCGGGGTATCGCGTCCTGGCCGTCGCCGGCAAGCGGATCGAGCCGCACCGCGCCGCCGAGATCGGGGGCGCCGCGCACCACATCGAGGCCGAGCTTTCCGCCCTCACCTTCTACGGGCTCGTCGGCTTCATCGATCCCCTGCGGCCGGAGGCGCGCGACGCCGTGGCGAGCTGCCGCCGCGCCGGGGTGGCGGTGAAGATGATCACCGGCGATCACGCGGTCACCGCGCTCGCCATCGCCCGCGACCTCGGCATCGCCTCGGGCCCTGAAGACGTGATGACCGGGCGCGAGCTGGCGGGGGACGGCAAGGCCCTGTCCGCGCGGATCGCGGCTGCCACCGTCTTTGCCCGCGTCGAGCCGCTGCAGAAGGTGCAGATCGTCGAGGGCCTGAAGGCCGCCGGGCATGTCGTCGCCATGACGGGCGACGGCGTCAACGACGTGCCGGCCCTGCTGCGCGCCGATCTCGGCGTCGCGATGGGACGCGACGGCACGGATGCGGCGCGCGAGGCGGCAGACCTCGTGCTCACCGACGACAATTTCGCCTCGATCGTTTCAGGCATCGAGGAGGGCCGCGCCGCCTATTCCAACATCCGCAAGGTGGTCTACCTGCTGCTCAGCACGGGCGCGGCTGAGGTGGCGCTGTTCGCGCTCGCGCTGGCGACAGGCCTGCCCGTGCCGCTGATGCCCACGCAACTGCTCTGGCTCAACCTCGTCACGAATGGCGGGCAGGATGTGGCGCTCGCCTTCGAGAAGCGGAATCCCGACCTCCTGAGCCGGCCGCCCCGCCCGCCCGGCGAGTCGATCCTCGACAGGCTGATGATCCGCCAGATCGCCATTTCAGGCCTCTATACCGGCGCGCTGGCCTACGCCGTCTTCGCCTGGGCGCTTGCCGCCGGCTTTGGCGAGTTCGAGGCCCGCAACGTGATCCTGTTCCTGATGGTGGCGTTCGAGAACGTGCACGTGTTCAACTGCCGCTCGGAAACCCGCTCGGCCTTCCGCATTCCGCTGGCCAACAACTGGCCCGTCGTGGTGGCGGTCATCGGTGCGCAGCTCGTCCACATCGCCGCGGCCTTCATCCCCGGCCTGCGCGACGTACTCCAGATCGCGCCCATCTCGCCCGCCCTCTGGGCGCTGCTCGCAGGACTTGCGTTGTCTGTGCTGGCCGTGATGGAAGCCGACAAATGGCTGCGCGCGAGGAGGTGATGCGTGCCCGGATACGAGGGGCGAACCGGCGTCAAGCCTTGCCCGCTCGTCCTAATGGGCCGCGGCCACCTTCACCCAAGGTGAGAAAGACGGATCGAAATCCGTCTCTCCATATACTTGCAGCCTACTTGCGCGCCTTGCGGGCGGCGTAGCGGGCGTCGCGGGCGGCTTTCTGCTCGGCGGCGAGTTCGATGACGCGGCGGGCCGCTTCTTCCTTGGCCAGCTTCTCGGCCTCGACGCGCTCGGCGTCCTCGATGGCTTTCAGAGCGGCGGCCTCGGCCTTGGCCTTCTCGCGCTCCTGCTCGCGAACGGCGCGGGCCTGGTCGCGGATTGCGCGCGCCTCGGCGACCCGCTTGCGCTCCTCGCGCATGGCGATCATCGCCGGATCATCTTCCGCCGGACGCTTCTTGAAGCGCTCCAGCAACGCCTGCTTCGCGGCGTTCGCACGTTCCAGACGGTCTTCCAGCTTGTTCCCGGTAAAGGCGGCCATACGGATCAGGTTTCTCTCTGTTGAGACGGACATCGCCCAAGGCCGCGCCTCGGGCGCACCTCAGGTCCATCGGTCGATTACGCATTGGGATCGCCATCGCCTGAGCGTGGCGCGCGGCCAAAGGCAACGCTGATGGATGCTCGTGGAAGTAGGCGAAGGGACGCCGCGAGTCAATGTGAGGGTGCCGCGCCTCCCCATATCCCGCTCAGTCGTCGTGTGTCGTCCTTCTCCCCCCCGGGAGAAGGTGCCCCGAAGGGGCGGATGAGGGTAGCTCGGGCCGAAATCAGGATCGAGACTTGGCCAACGCCCGGCATCGCGACCCTCATCCGTCGGCTTCGCCGCCACCTTCTCCCGCAGGGAGAAGGAAGACGCGCCTTACCTTTCAGAGGGACAATCCTCCCGGGCGTAGGAGATACTTCTCCGCCCCACTCCCCGACTCCCCGCTCCTCGCCCCTCCCGCAATCTCGGTGCTTTCATCCCCCTCCCGCCCTCTCTCCGCGCGCCCTTCTCCCCCCGGGAGAAGGTGCCCCGAAGGGGCGGATGAGGGTAGCTCGGCCCGAAATCAGGATCGATGTTTGGCCAACGCCCGGCATCGCGACCCTGATCCGTCGGCTTCGCCGCCACCTTCTCCCGCAGGGAGAAGGAAGACGCGCCTTACCTTTCAGAGGGACAATCCTCCCGGGCGTAGGAGATACTTCTCCGCCCCACTCCCCACTCCCCGCTCCTCGCCCCTCCCGCAATCTCGGTGCTTTCATCCCCCTCCCGCCCTCTCTCCGCGCGCCCTTCTCCCCCCGGGAGAAGGTGCCCCGAAGGGGCGGATGAGGGTAGCTCGGCCCGAAATCAGGATCGATGTTTGGCCAACGCCCGGCATCGCGACCCTGATCCGTCGGCTTCGCCGCCACCTTCTCCCGCAGGGAGAAGGAAGACGCGCCTACTTTCCGGAGGGAGACTTCATCCCGGGAAAACCTCGTTCAGTGGAGTCCCGCAGCGGCAGCCCCTTCCCCTTGCGCCGAAGCCGCCCCATGTCTGAGGGCATGAAACGGTCATCCCCCATGAAACGACGCACGCTGCTCAAGCTTGCCTCCCTCCCCCTGATCGGCGCGGCCTTCGGGGGTGCGGCGGCCGCGCGGTCGAAGGGGAACTTCTATTATAACGGCCCGCCCTCGGATCATTTCGACGGCGAGGTGTTCTTCAACCCGGGCCGCGCCTTCAACAAGTCCGCAGGCGACCTGTTGAAATGGAACCTGTCGCGCGACGGCAAGGAACCCTGGCCGGAAACCTATCCGAGCCCCTTCGCCGGAAAGCCTCCGCAGCGGGTTGGCGGGGCTAAGCTTCGAGTGACCCTGGTGGGCCATGCGAGCTTCCTGATCCAGACGGCCGGGCTGAACCTGCTGGTCGACCCCGTCTGGTCGCGGCGCGCCTCGCCGTTTTCCTTCGCCGGACCCAAGCGCGTCAACGCGCCCGGCATCGCCTTCGAGGACCTGCCGAAGATCGACGTCGTGCTCGTCACGCACAATCATTACGACCACCTCGATGCCGAGACGCTGCGCCGCCTGGCCCAGGCGCACCAGCCACGCTTCATCACGCCGCTCGGCAACGACACGATCATGCGGCAGGCCGGCGTCGAGGGTGAGATGTCCGCCCATGACTGGGGCGACGTCGTGGCGCTGGGCGATGGGCTCACGGTCCATTTCGAGCCCGCGCAGCACTGGTCGGCGCGCGGACTGTTCGACCGGCTGCAGGCGCTGTGGGCGGCGTTCGTCATCGACGGCCCCGGCGGGCCGGTCTACCATGTCGGCGATACCGGCTTCGACGAGGCGCAGTTTGCCGCGATCCGCAGGAAGCACGGTCCGCCGCGGCTCGCCATCCTGCCCATCGGGGCGTACGAGCCGCGCTGGTTCATGAAGGACCAGCACATGAATCCCGACGAGGCCGTGCGCGGCTTCAAGCTCACCGGCGCAAGCTGGGCGGCGGGACACCACTGGGGCACATTCAAGCTGACGGACGAGGGTATCGAGCGGCCGCTGCTCGCATTGGATGCAGCGCTGCGCGAGCACGGGGTTCCGGTCGATCGCTTCCGGCCGCTCCGGCCCGGCGAAGCATGGGATGTGCCCGCGTCGAAGGCGCATGGCTGAGGCGTGATCCCGAACTCCGGGGTCGTGGCGATGTTCGGGCTAGAGGATCGAGGCTTCTAAGGGCATCTCGGCAGTCGATTCAGGCAGCCTCGGGCCCACGCCGCTCCCGCCAACCGCTCCGGTCCGGCGATGCGCGGGATGTGCCCCCTTCGAAGGCGCATGGCTGAAGCGTGATCCCGAACTCCGGGGTCGCGGCGATGTTCGGGGTAGAGGATCGCGCCTTCGAAGACCGTTTCAGGGTCGATTCAGGTGATCGCGGCTTCCACCATGCCGGCCAGCACGCCGATCTCGGCGGGGTAGTCGACCAGCGCCGCCACGCCGGCCGCGGTCAGTTCGGCATCCGATCCATAGCCCCAGCGCACCCCGATCGTGCCGATTCCGACACTCCGGGCTCCAAAGACGTCGTGCTCCCGGTCCCCGATCATGATCGCGGAAGCCGGGTCCAGCCCCTCGGTGTCGACCACGAAGCGGAGCAGATCCTTCTTGTCCGCCCTCGTCCCGTCGAGCTCCGATCCATGGATCGCGGCGAACCGGCGGGAGAGCTCGAAATGGTCGAGGATGCGCTGGGCGAACACCCTCGGCTTTGACGTCGCGACGTAGAGAATTCTGTTGTCCGCCAACAGGTTATCCAGCAATTCCGGGATGCCTGATATCACCTCGTTCTCGAACAGCCCGGTGACGGAATACCGCTCGCGATAGAGCCGGACGCCTTCGTCGACATCGCCGCCGGGCCCGAGGAGCCGGGCGAAGGCACCCTTCAGCGGCGGTCCGATGACCCATTCCAGCTCGTCCTGCGAGGGCACCGGACGTCCGAGCTTCGCCAGCGCATACTGAACCGAGCCGGTGATGCCGGGCTTGGGGTCCGTGAGCGTTCCGTCAAGGTCGAAGACGAGCGCGCGCGGGCGCGCCGGGAGGGGTGGTATCATCGCGGATTCCGGGGGAATATCGAGCTTTCCGAGCTACTTGGGCTGGACGTAGATGTTCAGGTCGAGCGCCGTGTCACCGGCATTCGCGCCTTGCTGGACATACTCTTCCGTGAAGCTCTCCTTGACCTCGATGCCCTTGGAATCGAGGTAAGCCGAGATCGCCTCATAGGTGGAATTGATGTCGTCATAAGGCGCGCGGTGGACGAAGCGAATGGCACGGCCGGCCGGGGTCGCGCCGAACGTCATCTCTGCCGGAAGTCCGGCAGGACGGGACGCCGGAGCGGCGTCGATGGGCAACAGAGCCTCGAACTTGAACCCCTGGTCGTCCGTCTCCAGGAAGGTCGCCAAAGGCGCGCCGGTCACCCGTATCGAAGCCTTGCCCATTTCGCTCTTCAGCGTGGCGAAGGCGTTGATCAGGGTGTCGTATCCCTCATCCCAACTCGATTGGCCCTGCATCGCCGCCGCGGGGCGGGAACGCAGCGTAACCTCGTCCGGAGTGGTCGGATCCGCGGGCGCGGGCGCAAGCGTAACCACCTCCTGCTGCGCCAACGCCGGCGGAGGTCCAACCGTAGCGAGAAGAAGGCTTGCCAGAAAGGCGAGCGCGGACAAGGACTTGCCAAGCCGCAGGCAGCCCGTGGGGGCTTCGCACGGGATCGCGCCGGCCGCTGTATCGAAATTCCGCATCGTTTGCCTCATTCGGAGGACGGCCCGCGAGACCTGACTCACGAATCGCCCGCCTGACCGGCCAATAGCATAAAGCCCGCCGGACCAATTCGATAGCGCCGGGAATGCTCCGCACTCTGGCTGATCTCAAGCGCCCTGCCCGGCGGACTCGCGAACCGCCATCCCACGCTGTATATGAGCCTCGGAACGTCCCCAGCCAGCGGGACCGCAAGATGGACGCCCGCGACCATGAGCGCACTCACCGGCCGCCCCTTTTTGAAGATGAACGGCATCGGCAACGAGATCGTCGTGCTCGACCTGCGTGGAACGTCCATCCGCGTGGATGCGGCGGAAGCCCGCGCCATCGCCCGCGCTCCAGACTCGCATTTTGATCAGCTCATGGTGCTCCACGACCCGAAGTCACACGGCACCGACGCTTTCATGCGCATTTACAACACCGACGGCTCGGAATTGGGCGCATGCGGCAACGGCACGCGCTGCGTCGGCTGGGCGCTCCTGCGCGGAACTGACCGTAAGGATTTGCTGCTGGAAACCAAGGCTGGGCTCCTTCCCACCCACCGCGACGGCGACCTGGCCTTTACGGTCGACATGGGCCCGCCAAAGCTGCGGTGGGACGAGATCCCCCTTTCGGAGCCCTTCGTCGACACCACGGGCGTCGAACTGCAGATCGGGCCCATAGATGCCCCGGTCCTGCACACGCCATCTGTGGTGAATATGGGAAATCCGCACGCCATCTTCTGGGTTGATGACGTGAACGCCCATAATCTGGGCCGCATCGGACCTTTGCTCGAGAGCCACCCGCTATTTCCCGAGCGCGCCAATATCTCGCTCGCGCAGGTCACCTCCAGGGAATCGATGATCCTGAAGGTCTGGGAGCGTGGCGCAGGCCTCACGCGCGCATGCGGCTCGGCGGCATGCGCCGCCGTGGTGGCGGCCGTTCGCCTCAATCTCACCAGCCGCAAGGTCAGGGTGAGTCTCCCCGGCGGCGACCTCTCGATCTACTGGCGTGAGAGCGACAGCCACGTGCTGATGAGCGGCGCGGTGGAACTGGAGCACGAGGGCGTCTTCGCCGCAGCGGTCTTCGAAGGCGAGCCCGGGCAGGCCGCGTAATGGGTGTCGATGTCGTCACCTTCGGCTGCCGGCTGAACACCGTCGAATCCGAAGCCATGCGGCGTTCTGCGCTGGAGGCGGGTCATGACGGGCTCGTCATCTTCAACACGTGCGCCGTAACCGCCGAAGCCACTCGCCAGGCGCGGCAATCCATCCGGCGGCTCAAGCGCGAGCGCCCCGCGGCCCGGATTGTCGTCACCGGCTGTGCCGCGCAGGTCGAGCCCGAACGCTTCGCCGAGATGCCGGAAGTCGACACCGTTCTCGGCAACACCGAGAAGGCGGAACGCGGAAGCTGGGCGGCATTGGCCGACCCGGCGAGCAATTCGCCACGCGTGCAGGTCTCGGACATCATGACTGCCCGGGAGGCTATCGCGCCTCTGCTCGACGGTGTCGAGAAGCACACACGGGCCTTCGTGCAGGTTCAGAATGGCTGCGATCATCGCTGCACGTTCTGCATCATTCCGTTCGGCCGCGGGAATTCCCGGTCGGTGCCTATGGCGGCCGTTGTCGGGCAGGTGGCGCGCCTGGTCGAAACCGGCCATGCCGAAATCGTGCTCACGGGCGTCGACATCACCAGCTATGGCGCCGACCTGCCCGGCGAACCCCGGCTCGGAACGCTGGTCAAGACCGTTCTGAGGCAGGTGCCGGAGCTGAGGAGATTGCGGCTCTCCTCCATCGATTCCATCGAAGCCGACGCCGACCTGATCGATGCGCTTGCGACGGAGGACCGCCTGATGCCGCATCTCCATCTCTCCCTGCAGTCGGGGGACGACATGGTGCTGAAGCGCATGAAGCGCCGTCATTCGCGCGCGGATGCCGTCGCCTTCTGTGCGCAGGTCAAGCGCCTGCGGCCGGAGATCGTCTTCGGCGCAGACATCATCGCCGGTTTTCCCACCGAAACGGAGGCGATGTTCGAGCGGTCCCTTGAAATCGTGGACGAATGCTCGCTGAGCTTCCTGCACGTTTTCCCGTTTTCGCCCCGCCCCGGCACCCCTGCCGCAAGAATGCCGGCCGTGCCCGGTGACGTGGTGAAGGACCGGGCGCGCAGGCTTCGCGAGCATGGCGAAGCCGCTCTATCGCATCATCTCGATTCTGCGATCGGCCGAACACACCGCGTGCTCACCGAGAGGGGCGCCATGGGACGGACGCCTGGCTTCACGCCCGTGAGGTTCGAAACTGCGCCCGCGCCGGGCCAGTTGCTCGACATCATGGTAACGGCTCATGACGGACGGGCGCTTCGGGCGGAATAGGTTCAGCCGTCCATCCGCATGCCGTCAACCGCCCGCGCATGTGCTCCGGCACGGGTGCCTCCACCTTCACCGGATCCCGGTTCTTGTAGATCGGCACGACGATCTCCCGCGCATGAAGATGCAGCATCGGGCCACCCTCACGTGGCGCCGAGCCATAGATGGGGTCGCCGAGAATGGGCCAGCCTTCACCGGCCGTGTGAACCCTGAGCTGATGGGTGCGGCCTGTCAGGGGTTCGAGCGCAAGCCATGCCAGGGGATGGTTCGACGCCGGATCGACCCCACGACCGAGCACTTGCCAGCGGGTCTGGGACGGCAGGCCCTCCTCGTCGTGCTTCATCCACCAGCCCCGCGACGCATCGCGGCGGCCCAGCGGCTTGTCGATCAGGCCAGCGTCGCCCTCCGGGCCGCCTTCAACGACCGCCCAGTAGGTCTTGGAGATCTTGCCCTGCTTGAACATCAGGCCAAGCTGCTCGAGCGCCTTGCGATGACGTCCGAGAACAAGGCAACCGGAGGTATCCTTGTCCAGCCTGTGGGCCAACGCCGGATTCCGCGGCAGGCCGAAGGTCAATTGGCCAAAGAACTGCTCGAGGTTGATCTCGCCGGGGCGGTCGCCCTTCGGCCCGCGATGAACCGGCACGCCGGCCGGCTTGTCGAGCACCAGCATCAGGGCGTCGCGGTAGAGCAGGCGCGATTGCAGATCAAGCGGAGTGCGGAAGGGATCGGGGACAGGGCGCATCCCTCCCGCTTAAAGCTTCCGGTCTTCCGGGGAAACCGTTATCGAGAAGGCCGCAGAGACCGGACCGCCCCAGGCATGCCCAGCAGCGACGACGACAAGAAGCCCGGATTCCTATCCCGTCTGTTTGGACGCGAGCAGCCGCGCCCTGCTGAAGCAGAGCGCGTCGCGCCGGCGTCGGAGCAAACCGAACCTGTCCCGGAGGCGCCCCGCGTCTCCTGGTGGCAAAAGCTGAGGGCCGGTCTGTCCCGCTCGTCCTCAGCCATCGGGACCGGCATCACCGACCTTTTCACCAAGCGCAAGCTGGACCGCGACACGCTGGACGAATTGGAAGACGTGCTGATCCAGGCCGATCTCGGGGTCGAAGTGTCCTCGCGTATCGTCGAAGCGGTCGGGCGCGGCCGCTACGGCAAGGACATCGAGCCTGAAGAGGTGAAATCGATCCTGGCCGCGGAGGTCGAGCGAACTCTTATGCCGGTGGCGAAACCACTCGTCGTGGATGCCGTTCACAAGCCCTTCGTGATCCTCATGGTCGGCGTGAACGGCTCGGGCAAAACGACCACCATCGGCAAGCTGGCGGCCAAGTTTAGCGCGGAGGGCCGCTCGGTGATGCTGGCGGCGGGCGACACGTTCCGTGCCGCTGCGATCGAACAGCTCAAGGTGTGGGGCGAGCGGACCGGCTCGCCGGTCGTCGCCCGTCCCCAAGGCTCGGATTCCGCGGGATTGGCGTTCGATGCACTGACCCAGGCTCGCGAGGAGGGACGCGACGTCCTGCTGATCGACACCGCGGGACGGCTGCAGAACCGCGTCGAGCTCATGTCCGAGCTTGAGAAGGTGGTCCGTGTCATCCGGAAGGTCGACGCGGGCGCACCCCATGCCGTGCTGCTCGTGCTCGACGCCACGGTCGGCCAGAACGCGCTCTCGCAGGTCGAGATCTTCGGCAAAATTGCGGGCGTGACGGGCCTCGTCATGACCAAGCTCGACGGTACGGCGCGTGGCGGCATTCTCGTAGCGCTCGCTGCGAGGTTCGGCCTGCCGGTGCATTTCATCGGCGTGGGCGAGGGCATCGACGACCTGGAGCCATTCGAGGCGGCGGATTTTGCCAAGGCCATCGCCGGAATCGACTGAGCCTAGACGTAGGCGATGGCTCGGCCCGCGATCAGCACGCACGTCCAGCACACCAGAGGACGCGAGCGCCAAGGTGCGCGCGCCTTCCAATGGTTTGTCCTGCCAGACGGCGGAACCGAAGCGGTTATGGAAGATGGCGATGTTGATCAATCCCAGTACGATCAGCACCAGTTTGAAGAGAAATGCCGGGTTGTGGCCGACATGCGAGGCCTCCGGCATGAACAGCACGGCGCCGCTCGCGATCTGGATGACCAGTCCCAGCGCCGCGAGGGGCACCGCAACGCGCGCCGTCTGACGCAAACCCTTCATCCGAGCCAGCACCGACAGGTCGAAGACGGCAATTCCGCCTAGCAGGAGCGCCGCCCCGAGCACATGGGCGATGTTCATGACAGGGTAGATCCAGACCGAACTGCGCACGGCATGGCCGAGGGCCGACATCTCAAGCGCGAGAAGGCCATCGGGCATCATGGATTCAGCGCAATTCGAACGTCTTGCCGCCGACGCTGATGCGTTCGGCTCGCATCTCATGCGGCGTACGGGTCGATGGATAGCCCTCGATGCTGACTATCGTACCGGGCTTCAGCATGTCCTCGGTGAGCCCGCGAGCCTGCATCCGCGACACCGGTGCCAGCGTCGCCTCCCAGGACGCACCTTGATAATCCATCATGATATGAGCGTGCGGGTTTCCCCATTCGATCATCTTGACGGGGCCGGTCATGGTGAAGGTTTTCGCCGCGTCGTAGCTGCCCCAGCCGTGGTGGGCCAGGGCGGCGCCGGCAAACCCGATGAAGGCGAGAGACAGGACCGCAAGACGTTTGGGCATCGTGATCCTCCCTGAAGTGCTGCTTCAAGGTAACCCGAAGATTTGCGAGTTCAAGATCGAGACGGCCCGAAGCTGCCGATGTTCAGACGACCTTCAGCCGAATCTCGCCCGAAACCGGCGATCTCACCCACCATCTCGTCGCCGCGCTCGACTTTTCCGACGCCCTCAGGCGTGCCGGAGAAGATCACGTCGCCCGCCTTGAGCTCATAGAAGCGCGAGAGGATCGAGATCTGCTCGGCGACCGACCAGATCATGTCGGAGAGATCCGCGCTCTGCCTGGGCGTGCCGTTGACGCTCACGCGGATCGGCCCTTTCGCGGGATGGCCCACCTTGGACACCGGGTGGATGGGGCCGACCGGGCCGGAGAGATCCGCGCTCTTCCCGGTTTCCCAGGGGCGGCGGAGCTGCTTGGCCTCGTCCTGGAGATCGCGGCGGGTCATGTCGAGACCGATTGCGTAGCCGAAGACGTGGCTGAGCGCGTCCTCGACAGGGATGTCCTTGCCGCCCGACTTAAGCGCCACGACCATCTCGATCTCGTGGTGATAATTGCTCGACATGGGCGGGTAGGGGTGCGCGACGGTCTGCCCGGCCGGCACGACCTGCAACGCATCCGCCGTCTTGTTGAAAAAGAAGGGCGGTTCGCGCGTGGGGTCGCCACCCATCTCGCGAGCATGGGCGGCGTAATTGCGGCCGATGCAGTAGACGCGGCGTACCGGGAATGTCAGGTCGGATCCCGCGACCGGCAGGGCGGGGCGGGGCTCGATGTCGATGGCGTAGTGGGACATGAGGGTATTGCCTGCGTCTTCGTGCGCCGATCCGTGCTCGCCAGGATGGCGCGCGGGATGCGTCGTCTGCTAAACCGGTTTGGCGCTACATGAACGGCGGACGGCGCGCAAGCCTGCGTGGGCTGCGCTACTCCTGTGCTGAAGCAAAGGGATCTCCATGGACGACAGGGCATCGGCGAAGCCGGCCAACGGGAACGGCGGAATTGTCGAGGGGCCGCAAATGCGCGCGCTGAATCCGCTGCTGAAGCTGGCGCTCGAAATGGGGCCTCTCGTCGTGTTTTTCCTCGCGAACCAGCGCGCCGGGATCTTCATGGCGACAGCGCTGTTCATGGCGGCTGTCGTGGCCTCGCTTGCCGTATCCTATGCCCTGACGCGTCACTTGCCGATGATGCCGATGGTGACGGGCGTGGTGGTGCTGGTCTTCGGCGGCCTGACGCTTTGGCTCCAGGATGACCATTTCATCAAGCTGAAGCCCACGATCGTGAATTCGCTCTTCGGTGCGACGCTGCTTGGCGGGCTCGCCTTCGGACGGCCTCTTCTGCCGTATGTGCTCGACACCGTGTTCCAGCTCACGCCGGAGGGGTGGCGGAAGCTTACATTCCGCTGGGGCCTGTTCTTTTTCGTCCTCGCCGGGCTCAACGAGATTGTCTGGCGCACGCAGACGACGGATTTCTGGGTCAATTTCAAGGTGTTCGGAATCATGCCGATCACCATCGCGTTTGCGCTGGCGCAGACGCCGTTGATCCTGCGGCACGAACCCGCCAAGCCGGAAGACGCGGCTTGAGACCCAGCGAGTTCAGCCCGCCGGCTTCGCGGCGGCGGCTCGCTTCAATGCTTCGGCGAAGGGCCCCGCCAGCGCCTGCGGCGTCAGGGGCCCTACGTGCTTGTAGGCGATGGTGCCGTCAGGCGCGATGATGAAGCTTTCCGGAACCCCGTAGACGCCCCAGTCGATCGCCGCGCGTCCCGCGGTGTCGACGCCGACGGCGGCGAAGGGGTTGCCGAGCGAGCCGAGGAAACGCCGCGCATTCTCGGCCTGGTCCTTGTAGTTGATCCCGACGACGCGAATATCGGGATTGCGGGCGAGTTCGATGAGCAGCGGGTGCTCGTCGCGGCAGGGCACGCACCATGAAGCCCAGATATTGACCACCGTGACGCGCCCCAGGAGATCCGCCTTGGACAGACCGGGGACCGGCGCTCCATTGCGGCCCAGGCCTTCCATCGGCGGCAAGACGAACTCCGGCGCAGGCCTGCCGATCAGCGCCGACGGCAGCTTGGAGGGATCGCCCCGGAAGAGTTGAACGAGGAAGAGGCCTGCAAGCACCGCAAACACGGCCAGCGGAATGACGACCGGCCACCGGCGGCGATTGACCGGCCTCTCATCCGGCAGCGTGTCTATCGCCGGCCGTTTGGGTTCGAGCCTGTTTTGCTCCGGCACTCGTGTATCGGTCATCGCGTCAGCCGTCGGATCGGCGGCGGATGCCGCGTGCTTCAAGCCGGTCAAGCGCGGTGCGCTGGGCCCGGTAGTCGAGCCACGCCCGCAGGACCAGCGCTGCGATCACCAACGCCGCAAGCGCGTAGGCGGCCAGGATATAGCCGCCGTGATTGCCGAGCCCGCTCAAGATGCCGGCTCCAGGGTTGCATCTGTCCGGTCCTCGCCCTGTTGCGCGGCGATCAGGCCGAGCGTACGGGCGCGGCGTCGAAGAATCTCGTTGCGCATGCCGGCCAGGTGCAGCGCCATGAAGAGGGCGGTAAATGACACAGCCATCACCAGGAGCGGCCAGAGCATCGCGCTGTCGATTGTCGGACCCCCGACCCGCAGCACGCTCGCCGGCTGGTGGAGCGTATTCCACCAATCGACCGAAAACTTCACGATGGGGATGTTGATGAAGCCCACCAGGGTTAGGATCGCCACCGAACGTCCGGCACGAGCAGGATCTTCGATCGCATTCCAAAGCGCCATCACGCCGCAATACATGAGGAACAGCACCAGCACGGATGTCAGCCGGGCATCCCAGACCCACCACGTGCCCCACATCGGCTTGCCCCACAGGGAGCCGGTGACCAGGCAGAGCGCGGTAAATGCCGCTCCCAAAGGTGCTGCGGCCTTGGCCGAAACGTCCGCGAGGGGGTGACGCCAGACGAGCGTTCCCAGGGCGGACAGCGCCATCAGCGTGTAGCAGCCCATCGCCAGCCAAGCCGCAGGGACGTGGATGTACATGATCTTGACCGTCTCGCCCTGCTGATAATCGGCGGGCGCGACCGCGAAGACGAGCCATAGCCCGGCAAGGCCGGTCAACGCCGCAACGGCGGAGAAGGCCGGGATCAGCCAGCCGGCAAGCGCAAGAAAACGGGTCGGGTTCGCAAATCGAAGCATCCCGGTTCTTTTAAAGGCCCAGCATCGCGCCCGCAATGCGACCGTGCCCAGGTGCGTCAATCAGGTGCGTCAATCAGGTGCCGCAATCGGATGGGGTCAGAGATTCCCGCAGCATCGCAGTGGACGCACCAAAAGCAGCGACACTGCTATTTGCGCCGCTTTATCGTCTCGGACGGACGTTCGCCGAACCGCGCGAGATAGGCTGCGCCGAATTCACCGAGATGATTGAATCCGCATTCATAGGCGACATCGACGACACGGATCTTCTCGTCGGCAACGAAAAGGCGCGCCCGCACCCTGTCGAGACGCATGGCCTTGAGAAAGGCGCCAGGGGTCGTCCCGTGAGCTTTGCGGAAGGCATATTGCATGGCCCGGATGGACATGCCGGCAGCCCGGCTGATCTGATCCGGCCCGATTGCCTCCGCCAGATGCGCGGCCATGTACTCCTCCGCACGCTTCAGTTTACGTGAGTCCAGTGCTGTCATCGGAGGTCCGCCCGGCCCGAGCAGCGCGTTGGCCACCTCGAGTGTCAGCAGCTCCTCATAGAGCTTCGTGAGCCGCGCGAGCGCCGCGACCGGGACGCTGGTCCGCTCGAAGGCTGCGAAGGACATCGTGGCAAGCTGCTCGAGGCGGTGCATCAGCACAGGACTCACGATCGCATGGTCGATCGTCGCAGCATCCCGGATGCGTGCCTCTGCGAGTTGCCCGAGCGACGCTTCGATTATGTCTGAACTGAACCGGCCCCATACGCCCGAATAGCCCTCGCTTGTGATCGAACGGCCTTGAGAGGGCGGAATGAGCATGCCGCGGCCCGACTTGATGGATGCTTGCTCCTGCCTGCTCTCGAACGCGATTCCGCCTGAGATGACAAAAGCCAGGCTCCAATCGTCCGTGGCGCCGCGCTCTGCCCAGTAGCCGGTATGCTGAGCTCGTGAGAGAGAGGCCTGCCCCAGATCGAGGTGTTCGACGGTGTGATGGTAGGGCTTGTGCCCGAGAGGCCCGGCCGCGCGGATTGTAGGAAATCGCTGCCGCATGGACGCATCGGCTTCGTCGAAACTGCGGAAACCGAAACGCTTTATCGCCGGCATTCTCGAGCCTTTTCGAAGCAAGGCAGTTTTGCGCCAAACCGAATTGGCATGCGCGGAACCGATAGAATCTCTGTACGGTTTCGTTTAAACATTGATTTAGATCATGTCACTAGATTAATCTAATCAAGTCACCTGATCTTATATTTTAAGTTTTCGATAGGTTTTAGCAGTTCTTTTTAACCTGGAATGTTAGTGCGTTCGGAAGGGATCCGCCCTCGACCGGAAGGCACACAAGGATACGGCCGCAGTCGCGCGAAGCAGGACTGCGGCCGTCTTTATTTGCACCTCGCAACAGGCTCGCTGGCGAGAATCGCGGCCCTTGCCCACACTGCCGACATGAGCACCACCAAGATCGCCTCGCCGATCACGTCCGTCAGCACGCCGGGATCGCGCCCGGACGAACGTCACTGGCCCCCCGCTACGGCGCGAATCGGCTGGATCATGTTCGACTGGGCGACGCAGCCCTTCTTCTCGCTCGTAACCACCTTTGTCTTCGCGCCATTTTTCGCTTCCGCCCTGGCGGCCGATGCGGCCCAGGGTCAGGCTCTCTGGGGCTTCACGACGGGGGCGGCAGGCCTCGCGATTGCAATTGCCTCGCCTGTACTCGGCGCGGTCGCAGATGAATTAGGACCACGCAAGCCCTGGATCGCGCTGTTCGGGCTCTTCATCGTCGTCGGCTGCGTCATGTTGTGGTTCGCACGGCCCGGAGCGGAGTATGCCATCGCCATCGCTTTGACGGGCCTGTTCGTGGCAACGATCGGCGCCGAATTCGCCACGGTCTTCAACAATGCGATGATGCCGACGCTGGCTCCGCCCGAGAAACTCGGCAAACTCTCCGGCACTGGCTGGGCGGTGGGCTATGCCGGCGGGCTGGTATCGCTCGCGCTGACGCTCGGGTTTGTCGCTGCATCGCCCGAGACGGGCAAGACCATCGCTGGGCTGGCGCCGGCTTTCGGGCTCGATGCCGCCAGCCGCGCCGGAGACCGGATCGTCGGACCGCTATCGGCGGCCTGGTTCGTCGTGTTCGTGCTCCCGATGATGCTGTTGACGCCTGACGTCGCGAAGACCGGCAAGAGAATGGGAGAAGCGGTCCGGAGCGGCATTGCCAGCCTGAAGGACACGATCCGCGGCTTGCGCGGACAACGCGATCTGGCCCGGTTTCTCGTGGCCAACATGGTCTACACGGACGGCCTTGTCGCACTTTTTGCTTTTGGCGGCATCTACGCCGCAGGCATATTTGGGTGGGGCACGATCCAGATCGGCATCTTTGGCATCCTGATCATGCTGATGGGTGCCTTTGGCGCCTATGCAGGCGGACGCCTCGACGACAGGCTTGGCCCGAAGCCGGTCATCGCAGGCGCCCTGGTGCTGCTGATCTTCGCCTCTGTCTCGATCCTATCGACGACACGCGACACGATCTTCTTCATCATTCCGGTCGCGCCGGCGGAGGCGGACGGCCCGCTCTTCGCATCGACCGCAGAGCGGGTCTACGTCGCCCTCGGCATCCTGATCGGGGTTGTCGCGGGTCCGCTGCAGGCTGCGTCCCGAACGCTGCTGATCAGGCTGGCCCCCGAAGACCGCGTCGGCCAGTGCTTCGGCCTGTTCGCGCTATCGGGAAAGGTGACCTCGTTCATCGGTCCGACGCTTGTCGGCGTCGTGACGGCCATCAGCGCAAGCCAGCGCGCGGGCATGACCGTCCTTGTCGCCTTCTTCTCGATCGGGCTTTTTCTGATCCTTCGCGTCAGCGTCCGGCGCTGAAGCCTGGCGTCAGTGCCGGAAATGACGGTGTCCGGTGAACACCATTGCGAGACCGGCTTCATCCGCCGCCTGGATCACCTCGTTGTCGCGCATCGAGCCGCCAGGCTGGATCACGGCTGTCGCGCCGGCCGCGGCAGCCGCGAGGAGCCCATCGGCGAACGGGAAGAACGCGTCCGACGCGACGACCGACCCTTGCGCCAATGAATTCGCCGAGCCCCGCCTGCCGGGCAGCCTCGCCGGCCTTCCACGCCGCAATCCGGGATGAATTGACCCGGCTCATCTGCCCGGCCCCGATCCCGACCGTCGCGCCGTCCCGGGCATAGACGATGGCGTTCGACTTGACGTGCTTGGCCACCCGGAATGCGAAGCGCAGATCGGCCAGTTCGCGCGCGGAAGGTGCGCGACGCGTAACGACCCTCAGTTCCATGTCGTCGACGACGGCATTATCGCGCGACTGCGCCAGAAAGCCTCCGGCGACGGTCCGCATGACGAGACCCTCGGCGCGCGGATCGGGCAGGCCGTTGGTCACGAGCAGACGCAGGTTCTTCTTGGCCGCGATCAGCGCGATGGCTTCCTCATCGGCGTCTGGCGCGATGATCACCTCCGTGAAAATCTCGACGATCGCGCGCGCCGCGTCGCCATCCAGCCGCCTGTTCAGTGCGACGATGCCGCCGAACGCAGATACGGGATCGCAGCGCAGCGCCTTGGCATAGGCCTCCGCGAGGGTCGCTCCTTCGGCCACTCCGCAGGGATTGGCGTGCTTGATGATCGCGACCGCCGCCGATGCCGCCGGGTCGAACTCGGCCACGCACTCGAAGGCCGCATCCGTATCGTTGATGTTATTGTAGGAGAGCTGCTTGCCCTGGATTTGCCGCGCGGTGGCGACGCCGGGCCGCTGCTCGGGCGTGCGATAAAACGCGGCCGCCTGGTGCGGATTTTCGCCATAGCGCATCGGCTCGGCCAGAAGGCCGCCCAGCGCGCGCCATTTCGGCGTCGTTTCACCAATCTCGCTCATGAACCAGTTCGAGATCGCTGCGTCATAGGCGGCAGTCCGCGAATAGGCCTTGGCCGCCAACCGGCGCCGGGTGTTGAGCGTCGTCATGCCGCCCGTCTGATCGAGCTCGGCCAGGATGGCCGCATAATCGGCGGTATCGACGACAACGGCCACGTCATCATGGTTCTTTGCCGCCGCGCGGATCATCGCGGGACCGCCGATATCGATGTTCTCGATGCACTCATGCGCCGGACGGCCTGCGGCAAGCGTCTGCTCGAACGGGTAAAGATTGACCACGAGAAGGTCGATCGCGCCGATGTCATGGGCGAGCATCGCCGCCTCGTGCTCCGGGTTCTCGCGAATGGCCAACAAGCCCCCATGAATCTTGGGGTGCAGGGTCTTGACCCGGCCATCCATCATTTCAGGGAAGCCGGTGACGTCGGAAACGTCCACGACAGGCAGGCCGGCGTCGGCAAGCGCCTTCCGGGTTCCGCCGGTCGAGACCAGTGCGACGCCGGCACCGCTAAGTGCGCTGGCGAACTCAATCAGCCCGGTCTTGTCGGACACGGACAGGAGCGCGCGTGTTACGCGCCGGAGATCGCTTGCCATTGGGTCACCTGTTCCAGCGCCGAACGGCGCGATTCACGCATCTGGCGGCGCGATTATCACGAAGTGGCGGCGGATGGTACCGGTCCAATCGTCCGCCAGGCCGCATCCCAATGCTTATCGTGCGGCAGAGCTATGGGATTTAGAAGAATTCCGGCTCCTGGACCGCAGGCGGGCGCGGCGTCTCGTCCCGCACCCGCTCGAACGACCAAGCCACGATGGGCGTGTCTCGATAATTTGCGGAAACGACGATCTGTTCGCACTTTCGTGCCCCGTCAGGCGCGCCGAAGAAGATGCTCTCCTCGACATTGATCGGCAGTCCGCCGGCGCTGAAGGTCCAACCGCGTCCTGCCGGCGGCAGGATGAGCACGCCAAGTCCGTCGGAGGTGCGGCTGACCCTGACCGACGGATGCAGATGGAAGCGGATGGCGTAGGCGTCCGGGGCGTCCCTTGCTCTGCCCGCATGCGTCACGTTCAAGCGATCTTCACCGCGCAGTACATTGCCGGTCTGCTCCAGCATGAGGCGGCGTTCGTGCACGATGCCGAATTCCGAAACGTAGCCATCGTGCGACGCTCGCACGCCGATCGCCGGCTGATCGGGCGCACGAATTATTTCCCGATGAACGTCGACACGCTCCGGCCCCGCAAGGATAGGCGTGCCGAGCATCGCTCCGATACCATCGGCGGCCACGAACCGGCAGGACGACGTGTCGGCGATGACAAGGGTGGAATGCGCCGCCGTGGAGCGCGCAGCCTGCCGCCAGGGGTCGCCGCCCGGGGGTGGCGCGCCGCAATTCACGACGATGCGGTGCATCCCTTCGGACAACTCGAATGACAGGCATCCGGCGTGCGCACGACCCGAATGGGCCTGCGGCGGCGGCGCGCCAGCGTCGATGATGACCAGCGTCCCGCGCGCCTGCAGCCGCTGATATCCCGAATGCGGGGCGTTTTCGATCGGTGTGGATCGCGCATCGGTGTAGGCGAGCAGAGTGGCCATGCGGTCGTGTGAAGTTGCCCCCATGCCGTTGAACAGCGCGAGCGAACCGTCGCCATGGCGAAAGAGCCGCAAGGCCGGCATCATTCTGTCGAGCGCGTTCATGACGGCTTGAGGCGGCTCGAGCCCCTGGCTGGCATAGGCCTGCCTGAGGGGCAGCAGATCCGTCAACAGGTCGATCAGCGTCTGCGGATTGCGGCCGATATGCCCGCCGTCGGGCAGGATCTGGCGATCGAGCTCCTCGGCGAGCAAACGGAGTGTCCGCCTGGACGCGCCGGCCGACGCGCCCGTACAGATTGCCACGCTGGCGAGCGCAATGGCGGCGACCAGCCTGTCCTCCGCCAGATCGGCGCTGCCGAGCGTGCGGGAAAGCCAGTTCGCCTGCCGCGCAATGCTTCGCAGGAAACGTTTGTAGAACGCGCGGTCCGCGCCTTCCAGGATCAGCGGCGACTGGCTGAGCCAGGATATCAGCCGCCGGGCGACGACCGGCGGCCGCCACGCCACACACGGGTGGGGCGTTCCGCAATAGCTGATCCAGTCATTGACCAGGGCACGCGCGTTGACCCGGGCCAGCGCTGAATTGGCCGCACGCAGGTGCCGCAGCCATCCAAAGCCCATCAGGGCTTCCGACCATGCCTCCGAAGGCGCAACGGCCTGGAACGGCGATTGGCCGGATGGCGTCACCACCTTGCCCGCAAAAACGAAATATCCCGCGTAGATATCGCTTGCGACTGTCGGATCGGTGGTCCGCAGGTCCTGTATGGCTATGATCAGACGGTCGGGCGTGCTGCTGCCGAGGCCAGCCGAAACAACCCTCACCGGAGTGGACAACACGCGTCCGAGGCGCCGCAGCCCGTGCGCTGCGATCAGCCAGGCGAGCCGCCAGCGATCTCCGATCGCCCGTGTCGTCAATTTGGCATCCCCAGGCGACGGAAGCCGCCCTCAAGTTTGAGCGCCGGCACAAGTCGAGCCGACTGCTCCATCTCCCCCTTTTATAGTTAATTTTTGCTTAGCTTTTCCGGATCAGCCGAGCCGCGAAGAAGCCGTCCATGCCTGCCAGCCGGGGATCGTCATTGGCGAGCATGAAGGGCAGGGTCCGCAACTCGCCACGGTCGTTGATGGCTTCGGCGAGGCCGCCGATCTCTTCGGGTCGAACGGGATCGCGGGCGGCGCGCTCCTCCCGCGCCAGGAAAGCCTCGATCTGCGCCTCGCCCTCCTCCGGCTCGAGCGAGCAGGTGCAGAAGACCAACCGCCCGCCTGGCCTCAGCATCTCGAACGCCTTGGCCAGCAAGCGTGACTGCAGTGCAGTGAGCCGGACAAGGTCGTCCTCGGACTTGGTCCAGGCGACGTCAGGGTGGCGTCTCAGCGTGCCGGTGGCGGAACAAGGGGCGTCGACCAGCACCGCATCGAAGCCCGTTTCCTGAACGGTGAGCGCATCGGCGGCAAGCGTTTCGACACTCAGGCCAAGCCGGGCCATGTTGGTTTTCAGCCGCTCGATGCGATCCCTGGAGCGATCGACGGCAAGTACGGATGCCGACGCCGCCGCGATCTGTGCCGTTTTTCCGCCCGGGGCAGCGCAAAGATCAGCGATGCGTTCTCCGGGCTTGGGCGCCAGCATCAGCACCGGGAGAGCGGCCGCTGCGTCCTGCACCCACCATGCCCCTTCCGCGAAGCCGGGCAGGCCGGCAATAGCGCCGCGTTGCCGCAGGCGCAGGGACCCCGTTGGCAGAAGGACGGCGTCGAGCTGCTCCGCCCATCCGGCGGCATCGCTCTTGACCGTCAGGTCCACCGCGGCTTCGCGGGCATGGGCCTGCGCCATCAGCCGCGCGTTCGCCTCGCCATAGGCCTGTGTCCAGCGCCTGCGCAGCCACGTCGGCGTGTCATGCGCCAGTGGATCGATGCCGGCGACGATCTGCTCGCGTTCACGCACGATGCGCCGCAGCACCGCATTTGCGAGCTTGGAATAGCGGGCCGAGTGCGGGTTCGTCTGCATCAGGCGGATCGACAGATCCACCGCGGCGTGGTCAGGAACGTCGAGGAACAGGATCTGAGCCGCGCCGGCGACGAGAATGGAGGCGAACGGGCCCGACCTGTCGGGCATGCCCGTTTCCATGCGCTCCAGCAGCACGCGGCGGATCGTGCCGAAATGGCGGATCGCGCTCATGGCGATGGCGCGCACCAACCCACGGTCGCGCTCTTCCAGCGCCTGGCCTTCGGGACTGGCGATCAGCCGCTCGAGCGTGTCGTCCAGTGCGCGCTGCTCGTCCACCACGGCCGCGATGGCTGTAACGGCGAGCTTGCGTGCCGGCAGGCCGGGCGCATCGAGCACGACAGGGCGATCCGCGCCCTGCTGCTCTTCGGCTCCGCCGCCCCACGCCGACTTGCGAGGCTTGGCTTGCGCCTTGCCGGATGTGTCGCGGGGAGGGCGATTGCCGGGCCGGGGTCGATCCATGATGAATCCCTTGTGCCGCCAGGATGCGGTTCTGCGATGCGTTCCGACAGCATCCTCATGCAGCGGCTCGAACTGTCCGATAGCGCATGAGCGGCTCCACGTCCAAATCGACATCCGGCCGGGCACCCAATTCTCCGGCCTCTTGCAATCCGGCCTACCCGGCCCTTTATGTCGGAAGCAGGGTTTCAACTCTCGCAGTATGCAAAACGGACTGCCGCCCATGCACCGCCCAACTCCTGCCGCCCCATTGCCCGCAACCCCGGACCAATCAGCCGGCGTCGATTCTCCAGCGGAGGACGGATTTCCCAAGCGCGAGCTTTCCCCTGCGGCTCAACGCGCGCTGGCCGAAGCGGCTGCGCGCCGGGCCGAGATTGACGCGAAGGCAGCCGAGCTAACGGCACAGGCCGAAAAAGCCGGCCGGGGGGGACTGGAACCGGTTCGCTATGGCGACTGGGAAATCAAAGGTTTGACCACTGACTTCTAAGTCGCGAGCGGTTCGCGAAGCTTAGCTGGCCCATTCCAGCGACTCGGAACGCAAACGCACCTCTTCTAAATTCCTCATTCCTGCGTCCGAAAAGCTGCAAGGCTTGTATTGATCGTTCGGCATAACTCCTGTTTGTGTGTCTGAAGCGCCGTCTGCGCCAGGACCTCTGAATGAACATGGATACTACCAGCGCCAATCGTGACGTCGGCAGCCAGATCTCGAACGATCCACGCTACCAGCGACGCCTCGACGGCTTCCGCAAGCTCCTTGGCGATGCGCGGTCGTCGCTCGGCCTGGACTTCGGCTTTCGGCTTTGGGATGGCTCGACCGTGCCGGCCGACTGGCCCGAAGACGGTATGCGGGTGGTCATCGCCGATGAAAGCGTAATCGCCAGCCTCGTGCGCCGGCCGACGCTGGACACCGTGATCGGCCTGCATGTGTCCGGGCGGCTTATTGTCGAGAACGGGACGCTGTTCGACATCGCGAAGAAGCGGCCGGACGGCAAGATCGGGCGCGTGCTGCGCAAGCTCGGCGTCTTCAGGCTGTTGCGAACAGGCATCCAGTTCTGGGGCGCCCCAAAAAGCCCACCGGGATTTCTCGACGTGATCAAGGAAAACGCCGACGCGCGGTCCGGAGAAGCAGCCGTCAACAAACGGAACGTCGCCTACCATTACGACGTGTCGAACGCGTTCTATAAGCTCTTCCTCGACGAAGACATGGTCTACACCTGCGCCTACTTCCAGCCGGACTGGCACGAGGACATAGCCCGGGCGCAGCGCGACAAGCTCGACATGATATGCCGGAAGCTTCGACTCCAACCCGGCGATCGCTTTCTCGACATCGGTTCGGGCTGGGGGGCGCTCGTCTGCCACGCGGCGGAGCATTATGGCGTCCAGGCGCACGGCGTCACACTGTCGGAGGAACAGGCAGCGCTCGCACGGGAGAAAGCAGCTTCTCGCGGTCTGTCGGATCGCGTCACGATCGAATTGATCGACTATCGTGACGTCAAAGGCGAGTTCGACAAGATCGCCTCCATCGGAATGTTCGAGCAGGTTGGCATCGACAATCACAAGGCCTATTTCGCCACGATCCACCGGCTGCTCAGGCCGCGAGGGCTGTATCTCCACCACACCATCGCGCGCCCGGCCAAGGGCGACGACAAGGCGTTCCGCAAGATGCGGGCCGAGTACAAGGCGTTGACCCGTTACATCTTTCCCGGCGGAGAGCTCGACCACCTCGGAATGTCTGTCGCCAATCTGGAACGGGCGCGGTTCGAGGTGCACGATGTCGAGGGCTGGCGCGAGCACTATCAGCGCACGACGCGGATCTGGCACGACCGCCTGATCGCGAACCGGGCGGCCGCCGAAGCAGAGATCGGGCCTGAGAAGACGCGAATGTGGTTGCTTTACCTCGCCGGATGCTCGCTCGCTTTCGAACGCGGCGCTGTCGGCATCTTCCAGACGCTGGCTTCGAAGCGCACGCGCGGCCCGGCCGGCCTGCCATCGACCCGAGCCGACCTTTTCAGATCCTGACAGACGCAAGACGGGAGCTGTCGCCAGCTCCCGTCTATTCGTCCCGTTTCATATCCCGATTATCGCCGGTCAGCTTCGGACCAGATGCCGCTCCTCGCTGCCCCGGGCGAGCGGCGCGAGCATATAAAGACCCCAAAGTCCGGCGATGCCCACCAGGACATAGACGATGCGCGCAAGCGTCGTCCCGTGCCCGAAGAGGGTAGCCACGAGATCGAAATTGAACAGGCCGACGAGGCCCCAGTTCAGGCCTCCGACGATCAGCAGGATCATGGCGAGTATGTTGACGGCTTTCATCTTCAGCTCCCGCACTGAGGACCCGGTCCGACCGATCTTTGCGTCCGGCGCCCTGAATGCCCCTGAAACGTCAGAGGAAATTTCCAGTTCCGGGGAGCGGAGTGCGTCAATTTGGCGTTTGTCGCGACAGTTGGGCGAATTGTGCGGCGACCATCAGTTGCATAGGGCCTATGCACGGATTAAAAGCCGCACACGCTTAATTGCTGTCCTAAACTGTCCAGCAGGAGACGCAGATGGCTGCAGGCACTCCCGTTCTCGATCTCGACGTCATCCGCAACGCGTCCGTCGCGCGCGAGCCTTACTCGTTCTTCATGGGCGACGGGTTCCTGAAGTCAGAGGCCGTGGAGCAACTGCGTGCGGAATTTCCCGATATCACCAAGCCGGGCTTCCTCACGGTCGACGATGTCGAGATCAAGGGGCGGTTCAAGCAGCTCATCGACGAACTGGAAGGTCCGGAGCTGACCGAGGCTCTCTCGCAGAAGTTCGGACTGAACCTGCACCCGTTCCCGCGCCTTACGACCATTCGCAAGATCTCACAGTTGAAGGATGGCCGCATCCACACGGACGGCGAAGCCAAGGTCATGACGCTGCTCGTCTATATGAACGACGCCTGGACCGACGATGGCGCGGGCCGCTTGCGCGTGCTAAACGGCCCCGATGATTTCGACGATATGGTCCTCGAAGTGCCGCCGACCATGGGAACGGTGTTCGCCTTCCTGCGCGCCGACAATTCGTGGCATGGCCACAAGCCGTTCGCTGGCGAGCGCAAGGTCGTGCAGGTCGCCTGGGTCAGGGACGCAGGCGAGCTCGAGCGCAAGAAGAAGCGCAATTCGCTCGCCAAGATCTTCAAGGGCATTTTCGGCCGTTAAAGCCTGCGCCGCGGCATCCCTGATGGGCCGCGCATGGTCGTGAAGACTCCGCTCGCGCTGGTCGAGAGCGGCATGCTGCCGCTCGTATCGCGACTGTGGCGCGACTGGATGCGCCCGCATTGGCGTGAACTGGCCGCGATCGTCGGCATCGTCGCGCTGCTGGCTGGGGCTTCAGCCTGTATCCGGTCGTGATCAAGACGGCGTTCGACGCGTTCGACAAGCAGAACAAGCGCGCTCGTCCAGCTCATCCCGTTCATCGTCATCGCTGGTCACCGCGGTCAAGGGCTTCGCCATGCTGGCGCCAGGCCGTACTGACCAACCGGGTCGTCACGCGGATCGAGGCGGACATGCAGGCGGCGCTCTACGGCCACCTGATCGATTCCGACCTCGCCCAGACTATCGCGCGAGACGCCGGCGGCGCTGACGCAGCGCTTCACGACCGATTTCGCCTATCATCCGCGAGGCGCTCACACGGCTTTCGACGGTGTTCCTGCGCGACATCGCCACCGGCCTCGCGCTCCTGGGCGTCATGTTCTGGATCGACTGGCAGGTGACGCTGCTGGCCCTCCTCGTTCTGCCCATCGTCGCGCCCGCCATCGCCAGGATCGGCCGCAAGCTGCGCCGGACGGCGCAGTTCACGCAGGAGCAGACCGGCGCTGATGGCGGGCATGGTCGCCGAAAGCCTCGGCGGCGCCCGCATCGCCAAGACCTACGGCATGGAGGACTACCTCAAGGGCCGCGCCCGCGCGTCCTTCGACCAGATCCGCCGCCTCAAGATGAAGGCGGCCAACCAGCGCGCACGGCTGGATCCGCTGCTGGAGATCGCCGGCGGCATCGCCGTCGCCGGCGTCCTGGTCTTCATCGGCTGGCGCATCGTCAAGGGCCAGACGACGATCGGCGACTTCACCGGCTTCGTGACGGCGCTGCTGCTCGCCGCCCAATCCATGCGCACGCTCGGCAATCTCAACGCCGTGCTGCAGGAGGCGGCGTCGGCGCTGGACCGGGTCTTCGCGCGTGCTCGACGAGACCCCGCGTGATCGGCGAACAGCCTGATGCTCCGGCGCTCGCCGTCGACATCGGGCGAAATCGCCTTCCGGAACGTGTCGCTTCGCTATGGCGAGGAAGCCGAAGCGCTTCAGGGGCATCGACCTCACGGTGCCCGGCGGCACGCATGACGGCGCTCGTCGGGCGGTCCGGCTCGGGCAAGTCGCAGTCTCATGTCGCTGGTGCCGCGGCTGTTCGATCCCAGCGAAGGCGCGGTCCTGATCGACGGAACCGATTTGCGCGACGTCACGCTTGCGCAGCCTGCGCGAGCAGCATCGCCATCGTCACGCAGGAGCCGATCATCTTCGACGACACCGTGCGGGCCAACATCGCGCTTCGGCAGGCCGGACGCCACGCAGGCGGAGATCGAGGCCGCAGCCCGCGCCGCCGCGGCGCACGATTTCATCGCTGCGCCTGCCGGAGGGCTACGAAACGCGGCTTGGGCGACAGGGGCTCGCGCCTGTCCGGCGGCGAGCGCCAGCGGTCGCGCTGGCCCGCGCCATCCTCAAGGACGCGCCGATCCTGCTGCTCGACGAGGCGACGAGCGCGCTCGAACTCGAGAGTCCGAGCGGCTGGTGCAGGACGCGCTGGCCCGTCTCACGACAGGGACGGACGTCGCCTCGTCATCGCCCACCGCCTCTCGACGGTCCGGGCGGCGGACCTGATCGTCGTACTCGACAAGGGACGCGTCGCCGAGAGCGGCACGCATGACAAGCTTCTGGCGGCGGGGGGGCATCTACGCGCGCATGCACCGCCTGCAGACCGGCGGTGAGGGCGTGGCGGATCAGACAGGCCTGGAGTTCGGCCTCACTCGCGCCTGAGCAGTCTGTCCACCACGAAAGTCGGACAGGGCGTGCGGGCTTGAAATCGCGCTCGAGCGCCTCGGGGTCGTAGACTGTTGCGACCCATTCCAGGAACGGCATGCCTTGCGCGCAAGGCCCTCCCGCCGGTAGCGCTCGAAGAACGCGTCGAGAATGCCCGGTCTTTGCGAAGCGGAAATGGCCGTAGCGCAGGCCAAGCTGCTTCATGGCCTCGTCCAGCGGGCGATTTTCGTGGATCAGCAGATACAGCACGGCCATGAAGCCGGCCCGGTCGGCGCCCGACTTGCAATGCACCAGCACGGGATAATCCAGCCGGTCGAAGAAGCGCTTCGCCTCCAGGATCGTCTCGCGTTCCGGCGCGCCGCGCGAGCGCACGACGAAATCTTCCAGCTTGATGCCGGCGGCGTCGCAGGCCTCGCGCTCCAGCGGCCATGAGCCGTATTCGCGGCCGCCGCGCAGATTGACGATCGTCTTCACCCCCGCTTCCGCAGCGGCCTTGATATCGCCCGGCGCAGGCTGGGCGGCGCGCCAGAAGTTCGGCGTGACCCGGTGCCGGTTGAGGTAGACCAGCCGGAACACGCCGTGATCGGTGAGCAGCATGTTGGACCATGCCTTGAACCGGTCCCAGGATCCGGCGATGGGGCGGTCCCAACGCGCGATGCGCGCCATGCGGCGTTCGAAGCGGCGGCTCGGGGCGGGGGCGGAAGTTTGAACACGCAGGTCCTGATCAAGGTTTCGGCAGGGGCCATAGCAGCCGCGCCCGGCTGGGGCAATCGGATGAGTTCCGCGATGCTGACTCTTTGACGCGGCCCAGGGGCGGAGCGAAGGGCTTTACGCCGCGGCGGACTGGGTCCAAACTTCATCCGCATGACACAGGCCGCCATCACCATCCGGCTTGCCAGACCGCGCGACGCCGCAGCAGTCGCTGCCGTGCACGACGATGCCTGGCGCGAGGCCTATCGCGGCATCATCCCCGGCCGCGAACTCGAGCGGATGGTGCAGCGCCGCGGCCCGGCCTGGTGGTCGCACGATCATCGAGCGCGGCGGCAGGGTCGCCGTGCTCGAATTCGACGACGGCATCAGGGGCTATGTCAGCTACGGCCGCAACAGGCTTGCCGTGTCGCCTTATCGCGGCGAGATCTTCGAGCTCTATCTGCTGCCCGAGTACCAGGGCCTCGGCTTCGGCCGCCGCCTGTTCGACGCCGCGCGGCGCGACCTCACCGGCAACCGGCTCAGCGGCCTCATCGTCTGGGCTCTCGCGGACAACGAGCGCGCCTGCGGCTTCTACGAACATCTCGGCGGCATCAAGGTCCGCGAGATGGAAGAGCGCTTCGGCTCGGAAACGCGTCAGCGGCACGCGTTCGGCTGGGTCTGAGACGCGGCGTTCCGACCGGATTCGCGCCAATCCATCCCTTATCGTCGGAAAGTCGTCCTTGCCGCCGCGAGCGCGCGCCCCTAAAAACGCGCCTGCGCCGGGCGATCTCGTTCCGGCCTATCGACCGGACGTCCTGGAGACCAGCCATGCGCATCGACGCAATCCCCGTCGGAAAGAACGTTCCGGAAGAGGTCAACGTCATCATCGAGGTGCCGATCGGCGGCGAGCCCATCAAGTACGAGATGGACAAGGACTCCGGCGCACTGGTGGTCGACCGGTTCCTCTACACGTCGATGCGCTATCCCGGGAACTACGGCTTCATCCCGCACACGCTGTCGGACGATGGTGATCCGTGCGACGTCATCGTCGCCAACACGCGCGCCATCGTGCCCGGCGCGGTGATGGCGGTGCGCCCCGTCGGCGTGCTGTTCATGGAGGACGAGGCAGGCGGCGACGAAAAGATCATCGCCGTTCCCGCCAACAAGCTCACCAAGCGCTACGAGAAGGTGGCGAACTACACCGACCTGCCCTCGATCACGATCGACCAGATCAAGCACTTCTTCGAGCACTACAAGGATCTCGAGCCCAACAAGTGGGTCAAGGTCATTCGCTGGGGCGATGCCGAGGAGGCCAAGAAGCTGATCCTCGAAGGCATCGAACGGCACAACGCCAAGAAGGCGAAGGGCTGAACGGCCGTATCGCCAATCAGGCGGCTGATCGGCAGCCGCCACGACGCCTTGATCTCGACGCATCCGCCCGCAAAGTCCGGCATAATGCAAATCGGCGGCTTGCCCGCCGCTATTGACGGATCGGGGGCTCATGCTGCGTTCCATTTCCCTTGCGCGGCCTTTGAGGGCCTGGCTGGCGGCGTTGGCGATGCTGGCGACGGTCCTGCTGGGCGTGCAGACGCGGGCGGTGGCCCAGACTCACCCTCCCGCATCGTCCCTGACGCCGTCCGCCAATCAGGCGCAGCCCTCGCCGATCATCGCTGCACAGCGGGCCAAGCTGGAAGCCATCCGCATCGAGCTCGCCCAGACCGAGGCGGGGATCGACCGCCGAGGCAAGTCGGACGAAGCGCTGCAGGCCATCAGGCAGACGGTCGAGCCCTTGGCGACGGGCACGCGGGAAGTCATCGCCGAGCTGACGCCGCGTGCGGAAGCCATCCGGATGCGCCTCAAGGAGCTCGGTCCCAAGCCTGACGAAAAGTCCCCATCCGAGGGCGTCGAGGTTACGCGGGAGCGTGAGGAACGCCAGGCCGAGCTGAACGAGTACGACGACACGCTGCGGCTCTCCCGCTCGCTGCTGGTCCAGGCGGATCAGATTTCGCAGGGGATCGCGGACCGGCGCCGCAACCTCTTCACCAGCCGCCTTTTCGAATCCACATCGAGCGTGCTCTCCCCAAAGCTCTGGTATGCGGTCGGCCAGGATCTCCCGAACGATCTGCGAGCGTTCACAACGGTCGCGGGTGGCGTGACGGAGCGCGCGGTCGAGCGCCTGACGCTGGTCGGCGCCATGGTCGTTCTGGGCGCGATCCTGCTCACGCTGATCCTGATGCTGCCCGTCCGCCGGTTCGCGCGCGCGTTCGTGCAACGCGACCGCCTGGGCGGGGAACCGAGCCGATTGCAGCGCGCCACGGCGGCAGCGTCGATAACGCTGGTCAGCGCTGTCGTGCCGACCCTCGCGGCCTGGATCCTTGTGCAGGCGATCGGCAGTCTGGACCTTTTGCCTCCCCGGATGGTCCAGAGCGTCCGGACGCTCGTCGGAGCAGTAGCCTTCGTGGCGTTCGTGCGGGGTCTCGCCGGGGGCATTCTCGCGCCCGACCCGGCCCGCGCGAACTGGCGGCTGTTCGCCATATCGGACGATAACGCCCGCGCCTTGCTTCGGCTCGCCACGCTCGCCGCCTTCCTGTTCGTGGCCAACAGGATCCTGGAGGCTGTCTACCAGGCCATCGCCGCCGGCATCCACCTTACCGTTGCGACCGAGGCCGTCTTCGCGATCCTGATCGTGGTCACCGTCGCCAATGCCCTTCCGCTGATCCGCCGCGTCGTCGCCAGAGGACGAGGCGGCGTTCGGACCCCATGTCTCCGACACGGCGGATTTCACGGGTGCGATCCGCGGCATCGGCTGGCTCCTGGCTTCGGCCGTGATCGCAGCCGCCGTGCTTGGATTACGTCGCCCTCGCGGGGTTCCTCGCAGACCAGGTGGTTTGGGCATCGCTGCTGCTGACCATCCTGTCCCTGCTATTGATCCTCGCCGATGAGTGGATCACGGCGGCGTTCTCGTCCAACGCGCGGATGTCGCGCTCCCTCCAGGCAAGTGTCGGCCTCTCGCGTCAGGCGCTGGAGCAGATCGGCATCCTGGTTTCCGGCCTCGTCAGGGTGACGCTGATCGGGATCACCGTCCTGCTGCTGCTCGCGCCTTGGGGCGTCGAGTCGGGGGACGTCTTGGCGTCCGTCCGCTCGGCATTCTTCGGCGTGACGATTGCTGGCGTCACGCTATCGCTGTCCAACATCATCTTCGGCGATCGTCGTGTTCATCGCGCGGCATGGCGGTGACGCGGGCGATCCAGCGTTGGCTGCAAAGGCGCTACCTGCCGCACACGCAGCTCGACGCCGGGCTGCGGAATTCCATCACGACCGGCTTTGGCTATCTCGGCGTGGTCCTCGCCGCGATGTTCTCGGCTTCCTATGTCGGCCTCAGCCTCGACAAGCTGACCATCGTCGCCGGCGCGCTCTCCGTCGGTATCGGTTTCGGCCTCCAGTCCATCGTCAACAATTTCGTCTCGGGCCTCATCCTCCTCGCGGAACGCGCGATCCGGGTGGGCGACTGGGTCGTGGTGGGCACCGAGCAGGGCTATGTGAAAAAAATCAATGTCCGGGCCACGCAGATCGAGACCTTCGACCGCGCCACCCTGATCGTTCCCAATTCCAGCCTCGTTTCGGGCAACGTCAAGAACTGGGTCCACTCGGACCGGGTCGGCCGCGTCCTGATCACGGTGCCGATCGCCAAGCACCTCGATCCGGACAAGGTCGCCGCCGTGATGCGCGAGGTGGCGCTGGGCAACCCTGACGTGCTCGAAGACCCGCCGCCGCGCGTGCTGTTCAAGGCCATCAACGACGGCTCGATGAGCTTCGACCTGATCTGCTTCGTGGGCGAGGTCGATACGATCGCGCGTGTCTCCAGCGATCTCACCTTCGCCGTCTATCGCAGGCTCACTGCTGCAGGTCTCGGCTGGCCCGCGCCGGGGCCCGCCAAGCTGGAGTTGGCCGGGCTCGATGAGCTTCGCAAGGAGGTTGCCGACCTCCGGGCGCGACTGGCGAGCGGCGATGCCGTCGAAACTGAAGGCTCGCCAGGCGCCAAACAGGACGAGAGTGGAACGGCGAATGCTGATGCGCGCTAAATCTTTCCGCCTGATCGGCCGCGCCTCGGCGCTAGCCCTGTGCGCCGCCCTGCTCGCCGGCTGCAATACGAGCCAGCCGGCCTCCGATGGAACGCCCGTGCTTCTACCTGCGGCTCGACCAGGGATCGTCGCTGGACGAAGCCGCAGCCTTGTCGATGATCAACGCGTGGCGAAGCCGCAACGGCCTCGGTCCACTGGCGCTGGATCCGGGGTTGTCCGCACAGGCGCGCGCCCGCGCCGGCTCGTGTCGCTGAAACAGATACCTCGACCTGGGGCGAGGTGCCGACGCTTACCCGCGCATCGACCGGCGACGGAGGCATGCGGCAAGAGAGGGTTTCCGCCGGCTATCGCACCCTGGCCGAGGCCTTTTCAGGCTGGCGGGATTCCCCTGGCCATAACAAGGTGATGCTGGCGCCAGGCGGAACCCGGCTTGGCATCGCTGCCGTCGACCGCCCCGGGACGAAGTACCGGGTCTATTGGGACCTCATCGTCGCCGGTCCCGCCGGCTGAAATGGTCAAGACCCCGTCGCGAACGGCATAGCGGCATCAGTATTTCCCAATCGGAAGCGGCGGCGCTTCACGCAGCAGCGGATGCCCACGCGCCGGTTGGCGGCGAGATAGGGATTGTCCGGGAACATCGGCTCGGTGTCCGCCTTGCCGGTCACGGCCGCGAAGCGATCGTCAGGCACGCCGTTGGCCGCCAGCATCTCGCGCACAGCCATTGCCCGTCCCGTGGAGATTTCCCAGATGCCGGCCAACCCGGCCGCGTGCCTGGCCTTGTGCGCCGCCGTATGGCCTGTGATGGAGATGCGGTTGGGCAGCCGGCGCAAGGTCGGCGCGAGCTTTTCGAGGATCTTGCGCGTGCGCTCGTAGGGTTCGCGCGACCCGTCGGCGAACATGGCCCGGCCGTCCTGGTCGACGATGGCGAGAGTTCAGGCCGTCCTTGGTCTCCTCGACGATGATGTTCTTCGAGATCTCGGAGATCTCGGGCATGTCCTGCATGGCCTGGCGCAGCGAGACGGCGGCCAGCGCGAATGCGCGGTCGAAGGACGGTGACCGCCACGCCGTCGTCCGGCCGGTCGAACTGGCTCGGGGCGGTGAAATCCGAGCCCTGCTCGGGCGGCGCCTGGCTGGATGTTCTTCAGGTTGGGACGCACGGGGATGCCGTCGGACTCGACGATGCCCGACAGGCGCGACTCGCGCTGGGTGCCGAAGGCGTCGCGCATCGAGCCTGCGACGATCTGCAGCTTCTTCTGGTCCTGGGTCGACATGGCGGTGAGCATCACGAAGAAGCTCATCAGCAGCGCCATCAGGTCGGCGAAGGTGACGAACCAGCCGTGTCCGCCGCTGTCCGCCGCCCTTCTTGCGCGCCATCGCGTCCCGCTCCCGATCAGGCCGCTTCGGCCATTTCGTGGCGGTGGTGGTCGGGCAGGTAGGCCAGCAGCATCTCGCGCACGACGGTCGGGCTCTTGGCAGTCGCGGATCTGCAGGATGCCGTCGATGATGAGGCGTGCGGGAGATGTCCTCCTCCTCGAGCTTCAGGTTCAGTTTGTCGGCGATCGGCAGGCAGATCAGGTTGCCGACGAGCGCGCCGTAGAGCGTCGCCAGCAGCGAGATGGCCATGAACGGACCGAGCTTCGAGGGGTCCTCCATGTTGGCGAACATCTGCACCATGCCGACCAGCGTGCCGATCATGCCCCAGGCCGGAGCGGCGTCGCCGATGGACCGGTAGATCTTCTGGCCCTCGTCGAGGCGCAGGAGGAAGTTGTCGCGGTCGCGCTCCATCGTGTCGCTTGATGAACTCGCGGTCGTAACCGTCGGCGATGATAGCGGATGCCCTGGGCGAGGAACGGGTCGTCGACCTGGACGTTCTCCAGCGCCATCGGCCCGCTTCGCCGGACCGTCTCGGCGACCTTGGTGATCTTCGTCGATCAGTTCGCGCGGATGCATGCTGCGCATCGTGAAGGCGATACTTGATGCCCATGGGAAGCCGTGCATCAAGCGCGCCGAACGGGAAAGCGGATGATGGTCGCGGCCGTGCAGCCGCCGCCGATGACGATGACGGCGTGAATGTCGTAGAAGAGGGAGAAGCTTCCGCCCATCAGCGATCAAAGCGAAGACGACGCCGAACCCGATGATAAGGCCGACAGACGGTCGCGAAATCCATAGGAGAGCGTCCCGCGTCCTGCGCTGCCTCGAGCAGCTTCTGCGCTCCAGCAAGGCCGCAACAATAGGGAAGCCATGCTGAAAGAACGGTTAAGCTGCCTCTTGCCGATATTCTGACTATGATCTTGGCCGAAACCGAAGCCTTCCAGACCTATCGACCCGTTTGCAATCCGCCACGCAGGAAGCCACCTCACCGCCATGAACCTCATCCGCCTCTACATGCGCGTGCTCAAGCAACTCGGCCCGGAGTCGCGGCTGGGCGTCTTGCTGGCGCTCGCCAACGTGCTCCTCGCCATCGCGCAGTTCGCCGAGCCCGTGCTGTTCGGCAGGATCGTCGACCTGCTTTCGCAAGGCGCAGGCCACGGGCGTTCCCCCGCAATTGGCGGATCTGGCCACCGCTGGCTTCGGCCTGGGTCGGCTTCGGGCTGTTCACGATCGGCGGCGGCGTCGCTCGTGGCGCTGCACGCCGACCGGCTCGCCGCATCGCCGGCGGCTCGCGATCATGGCCGGCTTCTTCGAGCACGTGCTGACGCTGCCGCTCTCGTTCCATGCCACGACCCATTCGGGCCGCGTGCTGAAGGTGATGCTGGACGGCGCCGCCGGCATCCAGGGACTGCTGCTCTCGTTCTTCCGGGAGCATTTCGCGTCCTTCGTGGCGCTTGTCGTGCTGCTGCCGCTGAGCGCTTTTCATCAACTGGCAGCTAGGCCTGCTGCTGGTGGTGCTGCTCCTCGTCTTCACCGTCCTCACTGCGATGGTGCTGCGCAAGACGGAGACGATGCAGGGATCGGTCGAGCTGTTTCACTCGAGCCTCGCCGACCACGCGTCCGACGCGCTCGGCAACGTGCCGGTTATCCAGAGCTTCACGCGCGTCGAGCAGGAAACGCGCGCAATTGCGGGGCATCATCGACCAGCTCCTCGCCGCCCAGCTCCCGGTGCTGTCCTGGTGGGCGCTGGCTGCCGTGGCGACGCGCGCCTCGGCCACGCTCACCATCCTCGCCATATTCCTGCTCGGCACGTGGCTGAACCTGCGCGGCCAGGCCACCGTAGGCGAGATCGTCGCGTTCATGAGCCTCGCCACCATGCTCATCGGCCGCATGGAACAGGTCGTCGAGCTTCATGAACACGATGCTGCTGCAGGTGCCCAAGCTGAACGAATTCTTCGAGGTCATCGACACGGTGCCGGCCGTCCGCGACGTTCCGAGCGCCAAGGAACTCGACGAAGGTCGATGGGCAGGTTTGCTTCGAGAACGTCAGCTTTTCCTATGACGGCAAGCGTGCGGCCGTGGCCGATGTCAGCTTCACGGTGCAGCCCGGAGAGACGGTCGCGCTCGTCGGCGCGACCGGCTCCGGCAAGTCCACCACGCTCGGCCTGCTGCATCGCGCGTTCGATCCGCAAGTCGGGCCGCATCCTCGTCGACGGCCACGACATCCGCGAAGTCTCGCTTGTCTCGCTCCGCCGCAATATCGGCGTCGTCTTCCAGGAGCCGATGCTGTTCGCCCGCGCAGATCGAGGAGAACCTGCGCGTCGGCCGGCCCGACGCCACGCGCCGAGGATATCGAGAACGCGCATCGAGCGGGCACAGGCCGCCGAGTTCATCCACCGGATGCCCGACGGGCTCGACACGATCGTGGGCGAGCGCGGCCGGTCCCTCTCGGGCGGCGAGCGCCAGCGCCTGTCCATCGCGCGCGCGCTGCTCAAGGATCCGCCGATCCTCATCCTCGACGAGGCCACTTCGGCTCTCGACGCCGGCACGGAGGTGAAGCTCCAGCAGGCGCTGCAGGAGGTGATGGCCGGGCGGACGACCTTCGTCATCGCGCACCGCCTCGCCACGATCCGCAATGCGGACCGCATCCTGGTCTTCGACCAGGGCCGGATCGTGGAGGCGGGCAGCTTCGACGAGCTGGTCTCGAAGGGCGGCCGTTTCGCCGCGCTGGCCAAGGCCCAGTTCATGGACCAGCCGCTACGGCCCATTGAATCCGGGATCGTGACCGGCTGACGGCGGCATTCGTCGGTATCCGGCTTGCGCGGAAATCGATAGCGACACTTGCCCCAGCGGGTCAGCGGCCCTTCACGAGCGCCTTGGTCCGTTTCCAGGCGGGCGCAATGACAAATCCAACAAGTGGGATCAGCAAGCCGCCGATCACGAGCCCGACAATGCCGGATCCGGTTGCCCCGATCAGCCACTCGACCAGTCCGGTAGCGACCGGAACCGTATGGGCTACCGCTGCGGCGACATCGTGAATTGCGTGCGCGAGCCATGAGAATCCATAGACTTCGAGTCCATGCACGATGATGCCGCCGCCCACCCAGATCATCGCGGCCGTACCGACTATTGCAAGGACGCTCAGGAAAACCGGCATGCTCAGCACGAGTCCGCGGCCGAATGCGCGGAGGGCGCGACCCACGAATGAGTCCAGTCCGTTGCGGGCCAGCGCAACGCCCAGATCGTCCGCCTTCACGATCAGCGCGACGCCGCCATAAACGACGAGAGTGATTCCGATTCCAACGACTGCAAGCACCGTCGCCTGCATCCAGAAGCTGCCGGTGGGCAATGCGGCCAGGGTGATGGCCATGATCTCGGCCGACAGGATGAAGTCTGTCTTGATTGCGCCGTTGACCTTCGCGTCTTCGAACGCCGCTGGGTCGCCGGTCCCGTTCACGAGCCCCGCTTCGTGCTCGTGGGCCTCGTGCGGGAAGAACGCCTCATAGACCTTCTCCGCTCCCTCATAGCAAAGAAACGCGCCTCCGAGCATGAGCAGCGGCGTGATCGCCCATGGGGCGAAAAAGCTGAGCGCCAGCGCGCCGGGCAGCAGGATAAGGATCTTGTTTCGCAGCGAGCCCGTTGCAATTTTCGCGACGATGGGAAGTTCGCGGTCCGCCGCGAAGCCGACCAGATAGCGTGGAGTGACGGCGGCATCGTCGATGACCACGCCGGCGGCCTTCGCGCCAGCCTTCGCGGCCTGTCCGGCGATATCGTCGAGCGAGGCCGCCGCGACCTTTGCGATTGCGGCCACATCATCCAGGAGTGCAACTAATCCGATGCTCAAGATCGTCTCTTTGTAAGAGGGGAAGGGAGTGCGGCGACTGTCGCGTGAGAACCTTCATGCAATCATCGGACCGCACAAGGGTTTCATACATCGCCCGAGCGCCTGCGGGGCCGCGATGAGCGCCAAAAACCGGCGTTGCTGCATCGCCAGGAGGAAATTGGTTACGCTGGCCCTCCGAGCCTCATGTGATTAAGCTTCGCTGCATTGCAACGGCAACGGATTTTGATGCGCTTTCGCCTGAAACCATCCATTGGAAATACGATCTTCGCGCTTGCGGGGATACTGATCGCGTTGATGGCCATAGTAGCCGCTTTCAACACCACGATGTCGATGCGGGTCGGCGAACTGGTAGGCGCAATTAGCCGCACCTATGTGCCTGTCTACGGGATGCTGGCGCGCGCTCATATTCGCTCTCTCGAACAATCGTTGGCGCTTCGCCAGGCCGCGATCAGCATGCTTTCGCAAGACGAACAGCGGTTTCAGGCTCTTCTCATCGAAGAGGTTGCAGCGGGCTCGAAGGTCGTCGAAGAACTGGCAAACGCGCGCAGTGCCGTCGCGGTCCGGGCCGGCGACAAAATAGGCGTCGACGATCGCGTGCAACTCGGGCGTCTGGACGCACAAATCGAAGCGGCGGTGAAGGAACGCGTACGCTACGACCGGCAGCGGGCCGAGTTGGTGGCCGCATTCGAGGCCAAGGACATCCGCGCCGCCCAACTCGCTCTCGACAAGCTGGATGCCATTCGCGACCAGCAGAACGAACATTTTGAGCAGACCCGGCGCGAGAGCCTCGCCTTCGCGACCCATGCCGTCGAACTCACCCAGGAGAGCGGGCGAGATGTCGTCCGGCTCACGCTTCTGATGCTTGCCTTCGCCATTTTGCTGGGGCTGCTGATGGCGTTCTGGCTCACGCGCCGGGTCGTCAGCGCGATCAGGCGGTTGGTCGTGGCGACCGAGGCGGTCGAGCGTGGACACTACGACACCGAACTCCCGGTAACCTCGCAGGATGAGATCGGCAGTCTTTCCCGGGCTTTCAACGCCATGCTCGCGGATCTCAGGCTCAAGGCGAAGATCCGCGACACGTTTGGCCGCTACATGGATCCAAAGGTGGTCGCAGGCCTGCTGGAACGGCCCGAGCTTTCGGGAAACTCCGGCAACAGGCGTCTGATGACCGTTGTCTTCGCGGACATGAGGGGCTTTACCGCATTGTCGGAAGAGGTGACGCCGGCCTTGCTCGTCACGCTTCTCAACCGTTATCTCACAGTCCTCTCAGAGGAAGTCCGCGCGCGGAATGGCATCGTCGACAAATACATCGGCGATTCCGTGATGGCGTTCTGGGGGCCTCCATTCGTGCCCGAGGCCCAGCAGGCGAGGCTGGCATGCGAAGCCGCCGTGGCGCAAATCGATCGCTTCGCTGCGTTCAAGTCCGAGCTGCCGGAACTGGCCGGCATTCGCAGCTATGCTCCCGATGTTGGCCTGCGGATCGGCATCGCGACGGGAGAAGTCATCGCCGGGAATGTCGGGTCCGATGTCGCGATGAATTACACTGTCATGGGCGATGCCGTGAACCTGGCGTCCCGGCTCGAGGGGCTCAACAAGCACTATGGTACCGCCGTCCTGATCTCGGAGAGCACGGCCCGTTTGGCCGGCCCCGAAATCAGCATGCGGGAAATCGATACAGTCAGGGTGCCAGGCCGCGACGCGCCGGTGACCGTGTTCGAGGTGATGGGCCGGGCGGACGACTTGCCTCCGGACACGGCCCGGCTGATCTCGGCTTATTCAGGCGGCCTTGCAGCCTACCGATCGGGCGACTGGAACAGTGCCGCGGCAGGTTTCAGTAGAGTGCCTCGCGATCCGCCCGGGCGATGGTCCAGCGTCAACAATGCTTGCACGTCTGGAGACGTTCGAGGTCAATCCGCCGGCGGTTGGTTGGGACAGTATCTGGGCAGTCACGCAGAAATAGTTCCGCCTCATCAACTCCCAGCGCGGTGTGCGACCGTCTTCGATCCGAGTGCGCGGCAACAGAAGTCCACGAGCGGGTCGATCATGGCTTCGACATTCTCCTGCGCCCGCATGCAATGTTCGATCAGTTGAGGATGGCATGCGACCACAACGGCCATCCGCACGCAGCTTGCTGCCGTTTCCACGTCGCCTTCCAGCACGAACTCACCCTTGGACACGCCATCCCTGACGAGATCGACGAGGATTTCGTCCATCCTCATTTTATGAGCGGCAACGACGTCCCAGCTCTCCTCGATGGCGGCATGCACCATCGCGTGCATGCGCTTGTCCGCCATGTAGCGCTGAACGGTGGCGCGGTAGGTTTCATGGACAAACAGCGCGAGCCGTTCTGGTGCGGGCAGGCCAGGAGTTGTCGCCGCAGCCCGGGCAATCGCCTCGACCTCTCCCGTCAAAAGGCTTGCAACGGCTTCATTGATCTCGCTCTTGGACGAAAAGAACCGGTACACGTTCGCGGGCGACATGGACAGTTCGGCGGCGATGTCAGCCACCGTCGTCTTTTGAAATCCGTATTGGCGGAAGAGGCGCTCGGCCGTTTCAACGATCCGCTGCCGCGTTTCGAGTCCGCCTGAAGCTTCGTTGCCCGCTCTTGCACTCAATTCACATATGCTCCCGCTTTATCGGCATGCCTCAACATATCAGGGTTTCGCCGGTTTCTCGACCCGGAACCCCTCAAAATTTTAGAACTGATCTCTGATATATATTCGCTGACGAATATTGACAATCGTCACTAATCAGGAAAAGGTGCCTGGAGATCCTTCAGGAACGCCCCATCATGGCTCGCCTTCATCCGTCCCGCTCAATCCGCGTGAGTGCAATAACCGCGACTATGATCGCGGGGTTCGCCCTTGGTGGTTGCCAGCCTGTCGTCAAGGCTGAGACCCAGCCGGAAAAAGCCCGGCCGGTTCGGGTGCAGACTGCCATCTTTGAAAGCAGGCCGGTCACACGGACCTATTCCGGCGTCGTAAAGGCGCGGATCGAGACAAAGCTTGGCTTCCGCCTGGAGGGCAAGGTTCTCTCGCGTTCCGTCAATGTCGGCGACGTCGTGAAGGCAGGCCAGGAGATCGCACGGCTGGACGACCGCGATTTCGAACTGAGGCTGGCGTCCGCGCGGTCAGAATTCGACGCGGCCCGTTCGGCCCTGGCCCAGGCGCAGTCTGAACTCGAGCGTATCGCTACGCTGGAAAAGAAGGGCTGGGCCACCAATGCTAATTCAGACCGGCAGATCGCGATGACGGACGAAGCAAAGAGCCGCGTGCTGCGCGGCCAGCACGCCGTAGACCTGGCACTCAATCAGTTGTCCTACGTTTCGCTCAAGGCGGAAGCCGACGGCGTGGTGACGTCGACATCTGTCGAAGCCGGGCAGGTCGTCAAAGTCGGTGATCCAGTCGTGGGAATGGCGCAGCTGGGTGAGAAGGAAGCCGTCGTTTCAATTCCCGAATCCGCCGTCGCCGGCCTGCGCCGACAAAGCGCGACGGTCGAACTCTGGTCGGAGCCGGGCCGTAAGCGCCGTGCGGTCCTGAGGGAGTTGAGCCCACTCGCCGATCCTGCCACGCGGACTTTCACAGCGCGTTTCACGATCGAAGAAGCGGATGAATCGGTAGCGCTGGGCATGACCGCAATCGTCGCGCTCACGCAGCAGGCTGGCCCGACCGTCGTGCGCCTGCCGCTCAGCGCGATTTACGACAACGGTTCCGGCCCGACGGTCTGGGTCACCGAAAACGGATCGCTACTCAACAAGCCGGTCGAGATCGCCGGGATCGGGGCGCAGGAGGTGCTCGTGCGATCCGGTCTTGCGGAAGGCGATCAGGTGGTCACGCTCGGCGTACATAAGCTCGATCAGCAACAGCGTGTTCGCATCGTCGCGAATAACGACTGAGGATCTGCGCCATGAAGAACCTGAACCTATCGCGCTGGGCAGTCGCGCACCCGGCACTCATCCTGTTCTTCATGATGATCATCACTGTCGGTGGCGCGTTATCCTATCTCCGGCTTGGGCGTGCCGAAGATCCGAACTTCACCATCAAGGTTGCAATCGTGACGGCCGCGTGGCCGGGCGCGACCGCAGCCGAGATGCAGGATCAGGTTGCCGACCGCATCGAAAAGAAGCTGCATGAACTTGCCTATTTCGATCGGGTCGAGACCTATACGCGGTCCGGTTTCATGGCCGCGACAGTCGTGTTCAAGGATACGACGCCCCCCGCGCAAGTGCCGGTGCTATTCTACCAGCTCCGCAAGAAGCTGACCGATCTCCGGGGCCAGTTGCCGAATGGAGTCATCGGCCCGCAGATCAATGACGAATTCGGCGACGTCTACTCGATCATGTTCATGCTGACGGCCGACGGCCTCGACGTCGGTGAGCTCAAGAATATAGCGGAGGACATCCGCAAGGACGTTTTGAAACTCGCCAACGTCAACAAAGTAGATCTGTTCGGCACTCAAGAAAAAAAGATCTTCGTCGAGTTCAGCCATGTGAAGCTGGCGACGCTAGGCGTAACCCCGCAGGCCTTGTTTGACAGCCTGTCGCGGCAGAACGCAATTGCGCCGGCCGGAACCATTGAAACGAGCTCGACCTCGATACCGCTCCGGGTAACGGGTGCGTTGGATGGTGTGGCGGCTGTCGAAGCGATCCCTGTGGCATCCGAGGGAGAGTCTTCCGCCTGGGCGATATCGCGATCGTTAGGCGTGGCTTCGAGGATCCGGCGGGCAGCCTGCTCAGGCAGAATGGCAAACCGGCAATCGGGCTTGGCATCTCGATGACGAAGGGCGGCAACCTCATCGAGCTCGGTCGAGATGTCGGCGTCACGATGAAGCAGATCAAGGCCGATTTGCCGGCGGGCGTCGTTGTGGACCAGATCGCCGATCAGCCGAACGTGGTGTCGCAATCGGTCGGCGAATTCGTCACGAGCTTCGTCGAGGCGCTCGCGATCGTCCTGTTGGTATCGTTCTTGTCCTTGGGCTTCAGGACCGGCGTGATCGTGGCGCTGTCCGTTCCCCTCGTACTGGCGATTGTCTTCATCGTCATGGCCTTCATGGGGATGGACCTCAACCGGATCACGCTCGGTGCGCTGATCATTGCGCTCGGCCTGCTGGTCGACGATGCGATCATCGCCATCGAGATGATGGTCGTCAAAATGGAACAGGGCTGGGATCGGACGCGAGCAGCAGCCTTCGCGTGGAAGTCTACGGCCTTTCCGATGTTGACGGGGACGCTGGTTACGGTCGCCGGCTTCATCCCTGTCGGTTTTGCAGCCTCATCCGTGCCGAATATGCTGGCGGCATCTTCTGGGTCGTCGCGATCGCCCTCGTTGCATCATGGTTCGTCGCGGTGCTTTTCACACCCTATCTCGGCTTCAAGCTGCTGCCGAATTTCACCCGTCCCGGACACGGCGCCCATGCCGATTCCGACGCTGTTTACCAGACGCGGATCTACCGTGGCCTGCGAGCCGCCGTCGAATGGTGTGTTCGCTGGCGGATGCTGGTCGTCATCGCGACAGCGGGTTGCTTCGTGGCGGCTGTGATAGGCTTCGGACGTATCAGCCAGCAATTCTTCCCCTTGTCCGAGCGGCCCGAACTGTTTCTGCAACTCCGGTTGCCGGAAGGTTCGTCCATGGCCGCGACGCAGAACGCCGTCGCCGAGGCAGAAGCGCTTCTGGCCGCCGACAAGGATATCGTCCATTCAACAGCCTATCTCGGCAATGGCAGCCCGCGATTCTGGCTGGGACTGAACCCGCAGCTGCCGAACCCGGCCTTTGCCGAAATCGTGATCCTTTCGAACGATACGGCCGCGCGCGAGCGTATCAAGACGCGTCTCGAAGCTGCTCTGGCCGGAGGCGCCATCTCGCAAGCGCGCACGCGTGTCGACCGGTTCAACTTCGGTCCTCCCGTCGGCTTCCCGGTACAGTTTCGTGTCATTGGCAAGAATGCAAATGAACTGAGGCGGATCGCTGAACGCGTGCGCGAGGCCATGCGAGCCAATCCCGATGTGCGCGATCCCCACCTTCAATGGAATGAAACCAAGCCCTCGATCCGCCTCGTCGTCGATCAGGACAAGGCCCGCGCAATCGGGCTGACACCAGCCGACATCTCCCAGTCGTTGCAGACCCTGTTATCCGGCCTGACCGTCACGGAGATGCGTGAGGCCAACGACCTGGTTGGAGTGGTTGCGCGAGCTGTTCCGGAGGAGAGACTGGACCCGGCTCGTGTCGGGGAGCTGACGGTCGCGACACGAAACGGCGTGCCGGTTCCGCTTTCGCAGGTTGCCCGCGTCGAGGTGGCAAATGAGGAGCCCATTCTTTGGCGCAGGAACCGGGACCTGATGATTTCAGTCCGCGCGGATATCCGGGACGGCGTTCAGGCGCCGGACGTGACGAATGCGATCATCCCGTCGCTGGCTCCGATCAAGGCGTCGCTGCCGGCCGGATACCGGATCGAAACCGGCGGCGCGATCGAGGAAAGCGAAAAAGGCAATGGTTCGCTGTTCCAGATGTTTCCGATCATGATCCTGATCACGCTGACGCTGCTCATGATCCAGCTCCAGAGCTTTTCACGCCTGGCGCTTGTCCTCATCACCGCGCCGCTCGGCATCATAGGCGCATCCTTGGCGCTAAACGTCTTCGGCGCCCCGTTCGGTTTCGTCGCGCTGCTCGGCTTGATCGCGCTCGCGGGAATGATCATGCGGAACACGGTGATCCTCGTGGACCAGATCGAGTCCGACGTCGCCGATGGGCATGATCGGCGAACCGCCATCATCGAAGCGACAGTGCGGCGCGCCAGGCCCGTGGTCCTCACGGCCCTGGCTGCTATCCTGGCAATGATCCCGCTGAGCCGATCGGTTTTCTGGGGCCCAATGGCGATGGTCATCATGGGCGGCCTGCTTTGCGCAACGCTGCTGACCTTGTTCTTCCTTCCTGCCCTCTATGCGCTCTGGTTCCGAGTGCCTGCAAAGAAGGCGCAGGTGCAGGCGCAGGCGGAGGCTATTGCTCCTGATCAGCACTCGCTTCCTCTTGCGGCCGAGTAGTCTGGTTCAGGGCAACCTCTCCCGGCGGTTTACAATACTGCAACCCTTTGTTTGATATGCCTGACTTGCAATCAGTGCGTGCTTGCGGCTGAGAGAGATCAATTTTCCGAAATGGATATCGAACGGTTTCTCAGCGATCAGGACGCGGGATTGGCCAAGCGCGCCGGCCGCGTCCTGCTGGTCGATGACAGCGCAACGACCTGCAATGTGGTCTGCTATTTCCTGGCCCAACTCGGCATCAGCAACGTTGTGATCAGCACCGACGCGGCAGCAGCCTTCACTATTCTTCAAGACGGAAAAATCGACTTCGTTATCGCCGATATCGAGATGGAGCCCTTTTCGGGCCTGCAGTTATTGCGGGCTATCCGGTCGACAACCGGCTTGCGCCATTTGCCCGTCCTGATGATGACCGCGAGCCTGCGCCACCGACACGTCGTCGATGCGAAGCAGAGCAATGCGACAGGCTTTCTCCTGAAACCGTTCTCCGCGCCGAACCTTGGCGCCGCCATGAATGCGGTCGCGAGACGCCCTGGCGCAGCAATCGCGAGATCGGCATAACCCCCTTGATGCCGCGGGCGGCAATGCTGCCCACACCCTATCTATCGCATGGATTTGGCAGCCCGGAACGGGCGTTCAATGAGCGAGAAGGAGCGGGGTCCGCGTACCGGTAATCACCTTGCCCGTGGCGCCTCCGAGGCCGAGGAAGCTCATGACGCCGGATTCGCCGAAGGCGCCCATGACAGTCAGTCCCGCCCCGGCCTTTTCTGCGTACTCGATCACCGCACGACCGCGACCACGCGCGGATACACTTCCCGGATTAACGCCGTCGCCCTTCGCCCGGATGCCGTGTCGCGCAAGGTAGGCCATCACCGCGAGGATCGATGCGCGGCTCTTTTCCGGCCCGAACGAAACCACGGTGACCTCTTTTGCGAGTTTGAGCAGAGGCATGGCGCCCGCGAGAGCGCGCGCGGCCTGTGCCGAGCCGTTCCAAACGACGACGGCATTGTTCATCCAATTTCCACCGACCCTTGGGGGTACGACAAGAACGGGGCGGCCCGATTCAAACAACAACCCATTGACATAGGCGGGTTCCTGCCGATCGGGATCGCTACCTGGCCGCGGTACGAACGAAAGATCGCTCACTCGCGCATTCGCAGTCAGAATTGCGGTTTCGTCGCCGGTTACGTCGTGGAATGCGCCAGCGTCACCCGCGTCGTTATGCTCGGCCCAGAGCTTGGCCGCCAAGGCCGCACGTTCGTCGACGATCGATCCGGACCGGTCGTCCAGGATTGGAGGGGCTTCAAGCATTCCGAAGGCTGTGGTCACGAACGCGGAACGATCACGAACGTGAAAGGCCTTGAGATAGCCCTGGGTCGCCGCGCGGCACTGAAGGGCGGCATGGATCACCGAACCGGTTAACGGGCCGCCATCAACGGCGGCACAGAGCACAAGCGACATAAGAACCCCCGGCGGTGACAAAGCCCAAGGCTGTTCTCCAAGTGCAAAATTCAGCACTAGGGAGAGTGCCAGCCAAAGGATTCTGGAATGATGAACGTCAACCGGTTGTAAATCAATACATCCGACTTCGATGGATCGTTTTATCGTCGCAAGACAACAAAATTCTGCGCCTATGCCTTTGCGATACTTGGCACAGGCGTGGCATCGTCGGGAAGGGGTCGAGGCGGCTCACCTTCATATTGGACCGGGAAGCTGCGGGGCAACGGACCCTTGTTGCGTTCGCCTCGACCGGATTGCTCCCATGCATGCGCGAGGATTCCGACAGCGCGAGACAGGCAGAAAACGCCCCGGGCCAAAGGAGGAGCGAAGCCGAGTTCGCCGTAGATCACGGCGGTCGCCCCGTCGATGTTCATGGGGACCAACTTGCCCTTCCTCGTCGCGAGCACGCGTTCGATCGCGCAGCCGGCCGCAAGGTGCCGCCCGGCGACGCCGCCTCTCTGCACCGTCTCCGCAACCAGGGTCAGGAGCCGGCCAGTTCGCGGATCGATAGGATGAAACCGGTGTCCAAAGCCCGGCAAATACTTTCCATTCTCTGCGGTATGCCGGTCGATGGCTTCAGCGGCAGCCTCCTCGACCGTTCGTCCCGCGTCTTGCCTCGATATGACGTCGTCATACAGTTCTACGGCCTGCTCACCCGCGCCGCCGTGGACGTCGTCCAGCATGTTGATCGCGGAGGCCATCGCCCCATTCAGCGGGAGGCCACAGCTTACGGCCATACGCGCTGCTGCAATCGACGGCGCTTGCGGGCCGTGATCGACGGACGCGACGAGCGTTGCCTCCAGCAACGCGGATTGATCGCGTGTCGGCAGTTCGCCGCGCAGCATCAGCCAGATCATGGCGGGGAACGAGACGTTGCCGATCAGATCCTCGATCGCGTAGCCCCTGAACGCGATCTTGCCCGGCGAAATATCGCAGATCGATGTGCGCCAGTAGCGGCCGGCCTCGGCTCGGGCGTCGTCGCCTTGATTCACGTGAACCCTCCGATCTCCACGGCGTCTCCCGACGGCGCGATTTTGACTACGCCTCCAACCGCGAGCTGCTCGATCTCGCTTTCGGAATATCCGGCCCGCAAGAGCCACGCCTTTGTATCCTGGCCGAGGCTCGGCGGCGGCGAGGGCGTCGCGTATGGCTCTTCCAGCAGGAAGCCAGGTCGCGTTACCCGCAAATGCTGGCCGGAATGGTTCCTGGCTTCGAGCGTCTCCACAAAACGCCGGCCGGCAATCTGATCGTTCGCGAGTGCGCCCGGCAGATCGAGTACCTGCCCCGCGGGAACACCGGCGGCATTCAGCAGCACTTCCCATTCGGCTGCACCGCGCGCCATCAGCGAGGTCTCGATTTCGGCTTTGAGTGCTCCACGGTGCATCTTCCGTGATTGGCGGTCCGTGAACCTTGGGTCCACCGCGATGTCGGGGCGACCAATGAGATCGCAAAGCGTTTCGAACTGCTTCTGTTCATTCGCAGCAATGTTCAGCGGGCCCTGACCGGTCGTGAATGTCCCGGAAGGGGCGGCGGTGAAATTCTCGTTGCCCATCGGTTCGGGGATTTGATTGGCGTTCAGGTGATTTGAGACGACCCAGCCCATCGCGGCCAAAGTCGCCTCGAGAAGAGAGACATCGATGATCCTTCCGCGGCCCGACAAGCGTTGATCCACAAGCGAGGCAGAGATCGCGAACGCAGCGGTCAATCCCGCGAGTGTATCGGAAATCGGAAATCCCACGCGCAGCGGAGCACTTTCCTTGTCCCCGGTCACGCTCATCACGCCCGAAAGCCCCTGGATGATTTGATCGTAGGCTGGACGCGTCGCCCAGGGGCCGTCCTGCCCAAAGCCCGAGATCGCACAGTAAATGAGCGCAGGGTTGCGTGCGGTCAGGAGCTTGGGCCCAAGGCCGAGACGCTCCATGACACCCGGCCGAAAGTTCTCAAGGACGACGTCCGCGTGGTCGATGAGACGCAGGAATGCCTCCCTGCCAGCCGGCGCCTTCAAATCTATTGCGACCGATTGCTTTGCTGCATTTACGGCAATGAATGAGAGCCCGAGCAGCCGCTCGGACATCGCAGGATCTGCTCCCAGCCGCCGCGCGAGATCGCCACCTCCAGGATTTTCGATTTTGACGACTTGTGCGCCAAGCCGCGCCAGATTGTATCCGCAGAACGGCCCCGCAAGCACATTCGAAAGGTCGAGCACCCGAACCCCGTGCAACGGCAGCGTCATATGAAACCTCGCAGGGGCAATACGCGCCCTTGGTCTGGTTGTAGCCGATTGCCCGAGGTGTGGGAATTTGCCTTCGAGGGTAGCCGCAACTGGCCTTCAGAGCACTGACGCTCGAGCGCGGCTGAACTGTGGCCGCATCTTTTTCGATAATTCTGGCTGTTCGGGCATCCCGCCCAGCGGGAACGGCAGGCGCGATTTCGTTATGCCCGAATGAGGTCAGCGCATCGCTACCCGCGGATAAGATGATGAGCTGCAATCTGTATGTTAATAACCAAATTCACCATGTTTGACATTGCGCATTCGCTGTATGCTTAAGCTAATCGGTTAAATATAGATCCTTGATCAGGTGGGGGTGTGGAATGCAGAAGAAGCTTGTTGCAGAGGCTTTCGGGACGTTCTGGCTGGTGTTCGCGGGATGCGGCAGCGCAGTTCTCGCGGCGTCGTTTCCGCAAGTGGGTATTGGGCTGCTCGGCGTTTCACTGGCGTTCGGCCTCAGTGTGCTGACGATGGCGTACACCGTGGGACCGATCTCCGGTGGACACTTCAATCCGGCGGTAACCGCGGGTCTCGCGGCGGCGGGACGAGTTCCCTGGAGCACGTTCGTTCCATATGCCCTGGCACAGGTGGCTGGAGCTGTGCTTGCGGCTGGTGTGCTTTATCTCATCGCTTCGGGGAAGGCGGGCTTCACGACTGCGGATGGCTTTGCTGCGAACGGCTACGGAGACCATTCCCCGGGCAAGTACGGGCTGCTTTCTGCCCTCATTCTTGAGATCGTGCTGACCTGCTTTTTCCTGCTTATCATTCTTGGATCCACAGAGAGCCGCGTTCCGCCCGGCTTTGCGCCGATTGCGATCGGGCTTGGCCTGACCCTGGTCCACCTGGTTGGGATTCCTGTTACGAATCAATCAGTGAATCCAGCACGTTCGACCGGTCCAGCCTTGTTCGTGGGGGGGTGGGCAATCCAGCAACTCTGGCTCTTCTGGCTGGCTCCAATTACTGGAGCCATCCTGGCAGGCTACCTTCATAAGACGCTCTTTGCAGGTGACCCGCCTAGCCGCTGAAGGCAGGGTCGGCGCTCATCCGGCACAGTCCCAAGCTGCTTTATGGCTCGGCTCATGCTAGGATCGATTTCGAAAGTGGCGAAGGATTCCCTTTTTTCGCCGCTTTCTCGCAGTCGATGACTCAGCGGGCCGTCAACGGACAACGCATGATCAGCATTCCGGCACTCGTTAGGCTTGTAGGCGGAGCGGCGATAGTGGCGCCCCTGCTCTGGGCTGCGAATGTCTACGTGTGGCAGGCCTCCGCACCGGCGCCGGAAAAGCCGCCAGCTCCCCAGGCAACGGCTAAGCCGGCGGCGCAGCCACTCGAAATTGCGCCAATGCCCGGTCCGTCGCCCGCACAATCGCCAAGCGCGTCAGCCTCGAAACCCGCCGGAAGCCGGCCGACGGTTCAGCCAACCACCGCCACGGCTTTTCAGCCGCAAGTTCCGGCGCCGGCAACTTCGACCGGGCGGGTCGGGCGTGACGTTCGCACCCAGCCGACCGTCTCTCCATCGGGCGAACCGCCACCCCTGATCGTCACTCCGACCATCGGCCCGGGTGGCGCCCAGCCAATCGACGCCAGGCCCGCCGCACCCGCGACCCGCCCATTGCTCGCGCGCGAACAGGAGACGGAACCTGCGGAGCCCGACGACGTGGCGTCGCCAACCGGCGCGGCGCGAGGCGCCGCCGGATGCCAGAATTACAAGAGCTATGATCCGGCGACCCAGACCTACCGCAGCTTCGACGGGAAGACCCGGGAGTGTAAGCCGCGAGCACGCTAAGCTGTTTGGCTTGACCCTGGAGCGTGCCGTTGAGGCGGCGATCTACCTCGCGACCCTTCGATCAGGTCAGGACGGGCATTGGCCCTGACGGAACGAGTGATGCGGCGGTTCGGCAAAGCATCGCTCAGGCCTGGGGATAAGGCGGCAGAAGCAAGTGCCGAGCCGATGAGGCTCCCAGGCCGGGCCGTGCTAGTCGGCGAATTTCGGAGTTTCGGTAAGGCGGAGCCAACGCCTATGGAACTCGGTCCTCACCGTGGCGTTCATCCCTGTCATGAGTGAGAGGGAACGATCCTTGGTTTATTCCCCAAGAAAGCGTGGTCTTCGCAAGGCAGGTCTGCTGGTCCTGTCGGGCATCCTGCTGACGTCGGTCGCTGCCGGATCGGCCACGGCCGAGTACCGCATCCAGACAGGCGACGTGCTCGAGGTGGCCGTCGCGGGAATTCCTGAGCTTAAGCAACGAGTTCCCGTGAGCGTGGACGGCGAGATCTCGTTCCCGCTGGTCGGCCAGATCAAGGTCGCTGGCATGCCGATCAGCGAGGCCCGGGATACGCTGAAGACGATTCTTCCGACCCGCATCTATCAGCAGCGGACCCCCGAGGGCCGCGTATTTTCCGTCCAGATTGTCGCGGAGGAGGTGACGGTCAGCATTGTCGAGTACCGGCCGATCTACCTGCGGGGCGACGTTGCCAAGCCCGGGGAGCAGGTGTTCCGACCCGGCCTCAGCGTTCGCCAGGCTATCTCGCTCGCCGGTGGCTTCGACATCATGCGCTTCAGGATGGGCAATCCGTTCCTTGAAGCAGCCGATCTCAGATCCGAATACGACGGCCTCTGGCTCGAATTCGCCAAAACTCAGACTCGAATTTCGCGACTTCAGGCTGAGCTCAACGGAAACTCCGAAATGCCGAAGCCTGTCGGCCTGGAAGCTCCGATCCCCGAACGGGTGGCGGAGCAAATCGCCCAGGTCGAGGCAGAACAACTGCAAGTTCGTGCCGGCGATATGAACAAGGAAAAGGCCTATCTCGGGGAGACCAAGCGACAGGCTGCAGCAGGCGGTGACCTTGCTGGCCGACAGGCAGAACAAGGAGGCCGAGGGGCTGGAGGCCGACCGGGTCGAGGCGGAGCGGATGCGCGACCTTCTCCAAAAAGGGACCGTGCCGACGACGCGGATGACCGAAGCTCGCCGGAACAGCCTGCTTTCCGCGACGCAGTGGCTCCAGACAACCGTTCAGAAAACCCAGAGCGAGAGGCAGGTCGAAGAGATCAACCGGCAAATCACCAAGGTCGACGACCAGCGCCGCCTCGAGATTCTGGCGGACATCCAGAATTCACAGGTGAGCCTTGCAACAACCAGGGCGCGGCTCAGTTCGGTTGCCGAGAAGCTGCTGTACACGGGAGCGATCAAGTCGCAGGTCGTGCGGGGTCAGGGAGAAGACCCCCAGATCATCGTCTACCGAAAGGGACAGGACGGTTCGAGCCAGAAGCTGACTGCCGACGAGAGCACCGAACTCCAGCCGGGAGACGTGGTCGATGTCGCGCTGCCGATGGCGCCGCTGGAGGCCATGAAGGCGCAATAAGCTGGAAGGCCCAATAATCTGGAAAGCGCGATGATCTGGACGGCGCAATGATCCGCGCCACCGCAGGTTAATCTGCTTTTCTTGCTCTAACGTGATGAATACTTCGTCAAGACTGCCGGTAAGCGGCGGACGCATGTCTCAGCAAGGCTGAGGCCCGGCGCGGCCCGCGACGGCGCAGCGGCTTGAACTCCTTGCCGCCAAGCCTGTTGTAGTGTTCGAAAAACGCCTCGATCTCGTCGAGCATCCGCTTCGGGCACTGCCTGATACTGCGGATATCCGCATGCAGATGAGCGTCGATCCCGGCGGCGATCAATCTGTCATTGCGGACCCAGCGCCCGTCGAGCTCTCTTTGATCCGCCTCGATCACGCCGAGCAGACGGACCTGCAGGACGCAGCCGACCGGCGCGGGTTCGTCGACGAGCAGAAGGACGTCGAGCGGATCGCCATCGGCGGCGCGTGTCGACGGGATAAAGCCGAAGTCATAAGGAAACGTGCTGCCAAGCGGAAGAACGCGTTTTAGCCGGAAAGCACCGATATCAGGGTCGTAAATGAACTTGTTTCGGCTTGCGCGAGGTGTTTCCACCACCGCAACGACTGCGCCGGTGGTCGGATCGCGGGATGCAAGGCTCGTCAGGGGAAGCGACACATCCGATCTCGCCTGAGCCAATTCGCTTCAATGCCGGATCGGGGATGGGGTTCCAGACATGAAAATGGCTCCTGATCCGGGTGGACCAGGAGCCATGTATTCAGAACGTTCGTTCCGAAGGAGCGATCAGTTCTTGGCCGTCGCGACGGCCGTGCCGACGTCGTTGAAGGTCGTCTGGAGATTGCCGCGCAGCGTCTGCAGCGACGCAATGAGGCCAACGGCGATAATGGCGGCGATGAGGCCGTATTCGATGGCAGTTGCGCCGAACTCGTTGCGAACGAAACGCTTGATCATCGAGGTCATGTGCTGTGCTCCTGTCATTTACCCGCCGAGGTTGTTTCGCTTGCTGCGATCTGTGTTCAACCCCGTGTGCATAGGGTTTAGGCCCTAATTGTTACTGAGAGTTGTACAGACGGGCACACACACCAATGGATCGATACAACAGAGTTTATGTCTACTTAATGTGATTAGTAATGTTCACATTGAATGCTAAACGGTCATAGCGCCGGCGCAAAGATCCGGAGGGCGGCAGGCCGGACCGAGAAGCGCGCTGGCGTCATGGTCCGGATTTCTCCGTCGACATTCACGGGGCGCGGCCGCGTGGTCGTCACTTCGAACCAGTCGCCACGATCGGCCCGGACATCCGGCGCGGCGCGATGTTCGCCCGACGGGAACGATGGGGCCAGAACGGCAAGACGCCAGAGCCGCCGCGTTTCAAGGCTGTAGAGATCAAGCCGTCCGTCATCGATCCTGGCATCCGGCGCAATCGTCAGCCCGCCCCCGTAGTGCCGGCCATTGCCGATTGCGATCTGGAGCGTCGCGACGCGGGCGTCGCCGGAAGCGCTCCTGATCGTCGCGCGAAACGGGCGGGCCCGCAGCAGGACGCGCAACGTTCCGAGCGCATAGCCGAGCGGCCCGAAGCGCCGCTTCGTTTCCGTCGTGATTTCGGTCGCAAGGGATGCACTGATTCCGATACTCGCTACGTTGAGGAAGCCGATGCCGTTGACGTCGCCGACATCGACCAGCGTCGTGCCGCCTGCGGCGATGATCCCTGCCGCGGCGGCCAGATCTTGCGGGATGCCCACTGTGCGGGCGAAATCATTGCCTGTCCCCATCGGCAGCACGCCCAGCGGCAAGTCGCTGCCAGCGAGCACGCCTGCGACCGCACTGACCGTTCCATCGCCTCCACCCACGATCACGGCGTCGATCAATTCCCGATGTTCCCCGATGAAAGCTGGAATGCCTGCAGGCGAGGCCCGCCAGTGGCGGACAATCGAGACGTTGCCAGCCTCCAGCCGCCGGAGCGCGGGCTCCAGCGAGGCTTCGCCCGAGCGGCTGCCGGGATTTACGATCAGCATTGCGCGCAGCGGCATCGTCCTCAACGGGGTGCTTCGGCTTCCGGGTCCGATCGGTTCGGCTCGCCGGGTATTTCGTTCGGCTGCATTTCCATCGCTGGCGTTTCCACTTGCCCGCGCTTCTGCATGTAACGAGCTACCTGCCAGCACAGCACGGCCCATGCCGCTCCAACCGACCACCCGGCCAGCACGTCTGTTGGCCAGTGGACGCCGAGGTAGATCCTGGTCACGCCGATCATCAGCGTGAGGGCGATGCAAACGAAAAGGATGTACGACTTCACCCGGCGGCGTTCGCTTGTCCTGGCCAGCAGGACGCCGATGGTCAGGTATGTCACCGCCGACAGCATTGCGTGACCGCTGGGGAAGCTGAGCGTCTGCACATCGACGAGGCGGGAGACGAGGTCCGGACGCGGCCGGTCGAAGCCGATCTTCAAGAGCGAGCTGAGCAGAGTGCCGCCGCCCACCGCGACGGCCAGCAGCATTGCGGCGTGGCCTTTCCGCTCGATGACGAGGTATCCCACCGCCACAAGGGTGACCAACGTCAGAACCGCCGTTCCGCCGAGGCTGGTGATGTCGCGCATCATGCCTTCCAGCCAATGCGGGCCTATCGGGTCCGCGGGATCCGCCGCGCTGCGCAAGGCGAGAAGGATCGCACTGTCGAACGCATGCGTTTCACCCTCGCGCACTTCGTCGGCGATCGAGATGAACCCGAACAGGCCGCCGGCGACAACCAGCAGGCTGACGATCGAACCCAGCTCAAGTTGGGAAAGGGTGCGGCGAGAGAGCATCATGCTCCTATATGGCAACGGTGATCCGGAGTTGCGAGGAGGCCGGGTCCCAGGGCCGCCTGGGCCATGCTGCCAAAGGGCGCCCGAAACGGGAACCCGCGTCTGCGCCGTGGGTTGCATCATCCACCGGCGCGAGCAGTGCGATGATGACGACCTCCATCGAAGACCTTCCTGACGTCGCGGCCCAGATCTCCGATGGTTCTGTCATCGTCGACCAGCGCGAAGCCGCTGAAACCGCCGGCCTCATCTATGTCTCGGATGAAGAGCCGGGCATCCGGCGCAAGAAGGCGGGGTCCGGCTTTTCGTATGTGGATGGCTCAGGGACGACGGTTCGCGATCCCGATCATCCTGAAGCGGATACGCTCGCTTGCGATCCCACCCGCCTACAAGGACGTCTGGATCTGCCCCGATCCGAACGGCCACATCCAGGCAACCGGACGCGACGAAAAGGGCCGCAAGCAGTACCGGTACCATCCGCGGTGGCGTGAGGTCCGCGATGGTTCGAAGTACGAGCACATGCTCGAATTCGCGCATGCGCTCCCGGCCCTGCGCAGACGCATCGACGCCGATATGGCGAAGCCCGAATTGTGCCGCGAGAAGGTTCTGGCCACGGTCGTCCACCTGCTCGAGGCCACGCTGATCCGCGTCGGCAACTCCGATTACGCCAGGCAGAACAAGAGCTATGGCCTGACCACGCTGCGCGACCGGCATGTCAAGATTTCCGGCAAGGAGCTCCGGTTCGAGTTCAAGGGCAAGTCCGGCAAGACCTGGAAGCTGCATGTCGAAGACCGGCGGATCGCCCGGCTGGTGAAGGCATGCCAGGACATTCCGGGTCAGCACCTTTTCCAATATTTCGACGAGGACGGCCAACGCCGCCCGGTCACCTCCTCGGACGTAAACGCGTATCTCCGCGAAGCCACGGGCCGCGACATCACCGCCAAGGATTTTCGCACCTGGGCCGGAACGGTGCTGGCAGCCATCGCCCTGAAGGAATTCGAGACGCTCGACAGTTCCGCCCGCACGAAGAAGAACGTCAAGGCCGCGATCGAGCGGGTGGCCGCCCGGCTCGGCAATACCCCGACGATCTGCCGCAAATGCTACGTCCACCCCGAAGTCGTGAACGCCTATCTGGATGGCACGCTCATGCAGGAAATCCAGGAGGAGGTCGACGCCGAGCTGCGCGACGATCTTGAGAAGCTCAAGCCGGAGGAGGCGGCCCTGCTGGTTCTCCTGAAATCGCAGGCTGAACCGGGAGCTGGAATCGCGACTAGCAGGGTGACAAGGCCAGAGCAGGCGGCGGCGTCAAAGCAAATGACGATCGCAAGCGGCCTGCTAGAATGGTCGCTCGAACGAGTACACCCGGCCGTCCCAGTGCGAAAAAGGCATCTCGCCTCGCAGCACGGGCCTGAGCCCCGCCGCACGCCCCTTGTTGTCCGCGTCGGCGATGTCCAAGGCGTGGTCGCCTCGATACGACCAGTTCATGACGACAAGAACGCCGCCGGGGCGAAGCACGCGGCAGGCCTCCTTCACATGGCTCGTCACCAGCTCCGATCCGGCCGCGACCAAATAAGGCATCACGTCAATCGCCAGCACCAGACTTGCGCAGCGGTCGCGTAGGAAGGCGAGGTCGCGACCGGAACCGCGAACCAGCAGCACGTTGGACATTCCATGACAACGAGCCCTCGCGTGAGCGAGAAGGCCTTGCGACACGTCGACGCCCGTGGCCGAGCGAACGCCGGGAGCGAGGCGTTGCGTGATGCGGCCTATTCCGCACCCCAGGTCGATAACGTCCTGGCCATCGTGGATCAGGCCCTGCTCATCGAGCCAATCCACGAGCTCGCCGCTTGCGAGATCGAGCAATGCTTCATCCCCGAGAGAGTAGAGAGCCACTGCCGCGTGCGGCGAAATTTCGGCGGCGTGGTCGAAGATACGCCTCCACCGTGCGACGGGATCTTCCCCGCTGGAGGATTGGTCGTGGACAGCCTGTTTCAGGACGCCGTGAACGCGGTTCCAGGCATCGGGTTGAGAAGACCAAAGGCGCATCAGGGACAGTGCCCGGCGATGCTCGCGGGAGCCCGGTGGATGTGCCGCCTCGCACTCGGCGAGTGCGGACTGCAATTCGGAGGCGGAGCCCGCAGCCATGATCAGGCGCATCAAGGCGAGCGGAGCGGGCGTGGCCCCTCCCACTGCGTCGTCCATCGCGCGATGAAGAGGGTCACTCATCGCCATCGGCCATGCGTGTCAGCGTCAGAGCGCGGTTGGGACGATCGGCGGCGCCCCATTCGTATTTGTAGGCCTCCCGCCCGCGCAGGAAACTGAAATGCATGCAGCCACGGGCGGCGGCCTGCTCGATGGCGTCGCCCATCAGGATGGTGCCGGGGCTTTCACGGACGAAGGCCGGATCGAACCCGCCGAGATAGGCGTAGGCTCGCCCGCCATGCGTCAGGCCGTAATAGACGCCGGCGATCCGACCATCGATGAGCAAGGCGCGTCCATCCAGCAAACCGGCCGAGGCGAGAGCCGGCACCGCGCGGCGGTGGAATGCACGGACCGTGTCGTCGGCCAGGACCCCGTCCTCGCCCCTCGAGCGCCATCGTGCGCCATGCAATGCGAACAATGCGTCGAGCCATTTTTCAAGCCCGATTTCATTCGCATCGCGGATCTCGGCATCACCTCGTGCTTGCGCACGATGCCACGCCATCCGAAGCTTGCGCCTCTTGCCTGCTGGCACGCGCTGGATGCCGCGGGAGAGATCGAGCTCGGGGCAAGCCTCGTCGTCTGCCCAGACCGCGCGCCAGCGGGACGAAGCGGGCAGCGCCTCCAGCGAGGCCCCGGGCGGCACGTCGGGCCAATCGACACGCCGCGCACCCGACCTTGCCGCGGCTTCGTGAATGCCGTGGAAGATTGCTTCGGGAAGCTCGGGGTCGTCGGCTTCCAGCAGGATGTCCTGCATGTCGGAGAGCGATATGCCAACGGGCAGAAGTCGTGGGTCTTGACCGCGCTCAAGGTAAAGGGGGGCAAGCGCCACGAGCTCGCCACCTCTGAAGATTGCAGCGGTCGCAAGTGGGCCTGGGGCGAAGGACTGCCACCACGGAATGAGCCAAGCCGGGGATTGAAACGGCGTCGCATTCGGGCAGTTCCGCCACAGCGTCCACCAGTCCCCTTCAATGCGCAGGAGGCCGTCGGTCTCGCCGATGATCCGGGTCGTGAGTTCAGGTCCCACGCGGGCTGAGGCGGGTTTCATAGGCCGACCATTGAGCGCCGGGAACTCGCCTGCGATGTCTCGATCAGGCGCTCATAGAGCTTGAGATGCCGGCCCGTCATGCTCTGAAGCGTGAAGCGGGCGCGCGCACGGGCGCGGCAAGCGTCCGGATCGATGTCGCCGGCGCGTGCGATGGCCTTCGCCATGGCGGCGACGTCGTCGACGAGAAAGCCGGTCACGCCATCGGCGACCGCCTCCGGCAAGGCGCCGTTCGGAAAGGCGATAACCGGGGTGCCGCACGCCGCCGCTTCGCGCGCCACGAGCGAGCTGGTTTCAGGCACGAGTGACGGCGCGAGCACGCAGCGCGCGGCGCTCATCAGCCGCCGCTTCCGCGCGAATCCCACCGCGCCGATGAAGCGTCGACGCGTGTCGAGCTGCGGCCGCACCGCGTCCTGGAAATAGGCGCGGTGGGCGGGATAGCTGAAGACCTCGCCCGCGATGAGCAGAGCTACGTCCGCGCGCTTCGCGGCTTCGATCGCGAGGTGCACGCCTTTTTCGGGGCAGATGCGCCCGACGAAAAGCGCAAAGCCGCGCCGCGCGTGGCGCACCGCGCCGAGATCCTCGACGGGCACGCCGTTCTCGATCGGATCGAGCAGCACCGGGCTGGGCGGCAGCGCTTGGCGCTGTGCTTGCGACACCGGCAGGAGGAACGTGGACGGGCGGGTGGGCGCGAGGAATTCGGGCCGGTAGAACGCGGCGGGGAGATGCAGCGAAACCAGCGCGGGCGTTCCGGGCGGCGGCAGCAATTCGAACGCATCGACGCCGTGGAAATGGACCAGGTCGACACGCTCGCGATGCAGGACCTCGCGGATGGCATGGCGATGCCGCAGCCTCGCCCTGACCTGGACGTCGTCGGTGAGTTCGGCGTAGGCGGGAACCGGAATGAGTTCGCCCGCCACCTTCGAGCCCTCGCATGCGATGACGAGCGAGCGATGCCCCGCGGCGACCAGCGCGGTGTCGATATGTCCGAGCACCTGCTCCGCCCCACCTGCGGCGTCCGGGCTGACAGGCGCGAGTGGATAGGCCACCGAGAGGATCGTCATCGTCATCGCGGCGCGTCCGGCAGTCCGGCGAGACGGCGCGCATCGCGAACCAGGTCCAGGAAGCGCTCGCCGGTCATGCCCCAATCGTATCGCTCGTAGAGCAGCCGCCCGCCATTGGGCAAACGCGCAAAATCCGGGGTGGGAGTGAGCCTGAACAGCTCCGCATCAAGTGGCATGTTGTGCAGGGTCGCGTGCTGGGTGACGAACGCAGCGACGAGCGCTTGCTTCAGGGCGATCTGTGCCGGCGACAACGCGAAACGCCAGACCTTGGCAGCCGCTTCATCGCCGTAGCTCCTGAACTCCCATCCGTCCGGTCCCTCGCGATAAAGGGGAGCATCGACGATGGTCGGCGGCTCGCCGCTTTGCGAGCCGATGAGTTCGGCCGCCATGTGGACTGCGAGCGCCGTGGCGTCATGATCGGGATGCCCGCCTTCGAAAGCATGCGTGAAGACGAGCCGTGTGCCGTCCATGCGGTCGCGCAGATGCAGGGCGATCCAGCCCATGGCCGAGGAGGCCTCCTGGTCGGCAACAAGCAATTGGGACAGTGCGGAGAGCGGCACGCCGGCCAGCGTCATCGCCGCTTCGAGTTCGCGCCGCCGCGCCTGGCCGTAGCTGTCGGCGCAATCGAAGCCATGCCTCTTGGCATCGACTCCGTCTCGCGGCGCTCCGTCGGTTACGTGCAGGATGCGGATGCCGGAAAGACGGGGCAATTGTGCCCCGAGCATCAACGTCTCGTCGTCCGGATGGGCCACGACGACCAGGATCTGCGACGCGTCGACAGGACCATGCTCCTCCTCGGAAAGCGCGCCGAGCAGCGCCTCCGCCCGCTCCAGATCCCTGTCGACGACGCCGATCAATGCGATGCTCCGTCAGGCCTCGGCGGCCGCCAAAGCCGGGTTGGTCCGCGAGCTTCCGGGCGCGTAACGCCGGATCATCTCGGCGCAGAATTCAGCGAACTCCTCGTTCACCAGCGGCGGGCTGGTGTGGTGCGGCTCGATGCCGCGATGCTCGGGCGTGAAGCAGAAGGTCACGGTCACGTCGAAATCCTGCAGCGCCTCCATCTGGCGGTCGAACCAGGCGAGCGCGTTGGGGCGGAAGCTGTCCGCCCATGAGAGCCCGGTGCGCAGGTGGCGGACGCCGAGCCGCTTCATCCAGGCGACGGCGTCGTCGAGCCGGTGGTCCTCGAAGTGGAACCACTGGCAGAGGCCCAGGTCCGGCGCGTAGTCGCCGAAGACGTCAGCGGCGGGCTTGGGCGTGCCGTCCTCGCGCAGCAGGCCCATGTAGAAATGCCGGTAGTAGGAGGACCCCTCCGCCTCGCGATGGCGGGTCGTCGCCGGCCAGGCGCGGGGCAGGTCGTAGAGGCTGTACCAGTGGATGCGCGGCGCCTTGCCGATCAGCAGTTCGGCGGTGCGCTTGAGGCCCCAGGCCTGCACCTCCTCCGCGCCGAACGTGGAGACGCCCACCTCGGACACCCAGATCGGCTTGTCCGTCACGGCGCGGATCTCGTCGATCTTGGCCGGCCATTCGTGGATCGGCCAGAGGTTCCAGTCGAGCGGGAAGCCGTGCACGGCGACGACGTCGATGTGGTCCAGCACGCCCTTGCCTTCGAGGTTCCTCAGAAAACCGGGATCGATGGGCGACATGCCGCCGAGGACGCGCGGAAGGGTCGGGTTCTCGGCACGGATCGCCTGTGCGGCGGCGGTCGCCATGCGGGCGAACAGCTCCCAGTCCGGATCGAGCGCGGGATCCCAGTGGGACTTGTTGTTGGGTTCGTTCCAGATCATCGCGGCTTCGATCATCGCGTGCTGCTCCTGTGAGTTTCGCCGCGGGCGGGATAGACCGCGCCGCCCCATCGCGACGGCTCCGCGCAACGGCAGAGATAGACCTCCTGCTCGGGGTGGCCGACGATCTCGAAGCCGGCGCTGCGCAGCATCGCCTCGGCGCAGGCCCGGTTCGGCACCCACCAGTTCGTGGGGTCCTGCGCGTAGCGATGCTCGACGAAATGCAGCTTCGGCTAGCCGGGCTGGTCGAAGATCTCGGTCGTCGGAGAACGGATAGTCCGGGTTCAGCGGCTCGATCCGTTGCTGCCGCGCTGCATGGACTGGAACACCATGAGATCGCCGGCGACATGCTCGCGGATCAGGTCGAGCGCGAGCAACGGATGGCGCAGATGGTAGAGCACGCCCATGAAGAGCACGATGTCGAAGCGCTCGCCGAGCGAGCCGACGTCGTAGACTGAAAGCTGCCCGGAACTCGATGTCGAGGCCGAGCACCTCGGCGCGAAGCGGGCCTGCTCCAGGTAGTCTTCGTCGAAGTCGACTGCCGAGCACGCGGCTCGCGCCGCGCCGCTTCATCTCGATCGAGTAGAAGCCGCCATTGCAGCCGATATCGAGCACGCTCTTGCCCGTGAGATCGGCGGGAGGGCGTCCGCGAAGCCGCGCCACTTGACGCTGGGGTAGTCGCCCAGGAAGTGCTCCGGCGCGGTCTCGACGCCATCGAGGTCGATGTTGTGGAACCAGGGACCGAGCGTCGACGACGCGGCGCCGGATCTCGTCCTGCGCCGAAGCGGCTCGCTGGCGGCCCGTTGCGCTGGGAGATGCCGTCCATCGCCTTGCGGTCCCCAAACAGGCTCATCGTGCCGTCCTCCCATCCCTTGCGAAGCCGTCGAAGGCCCGCCCTCCGGGCATGCCGAGGCCGGGACGCGCGCCGCTCTCGGCATCGCCCTCGGTCGGGTTCTCGCCGAGCAATCCGATCGCGGCGCGATAGCCGTTGAGCGTGCCGACGTCGACGTAGCGCGTGCCGGCCTGGACGCCGACGGCGCGGCCGCCTTCGGCGAGCCAGGCATTGACCAGCGTGCCGATATATTCGTCGCGCCCGTTGCGCCGCTGCCCAGAGGTCGTGCAAGCTCGGCCAGCACCCGGCCCGGCATCTTGAACGCGCCCCAGATCCAGTTCGTGCCGGCGTCTGCGGCTGCTTCACCTGGATCTCGCGGCACGCTGCCGTCTCGGTCGAGCACGACCGCGTCGAACAGTTCGGGCCGCTCGACCGGGAAGAGCAGGAAGGACAGGATGTCGTCCGGCAGCGCGGCCAGCGCGTCCTCGGGAAACCAGACGGTGTCGGGCAGGCCCACGATGCACGGGCTCGTCGGGCGCGACCAGCGGCAGCGCGCGGAAGATCGCGTCGCACAGCCCGCTCGGCGCGCGGCTGCACGACATAGGCGATGGCCGCCGAGCCGTAGCCGCGCGCCGTAATATTCCAGGATGTCGGATTTGCCGGGCGAGATGACGAAGCAGATCTTGTCCGCGCCGCCACGCAGCATGCGCTCGACGAGGTACTCGCTGACGGCGCAGGGCCGCTCGGTGTCGCCGTCCAGGCGGCTGCCGACGGGCAGCAGTTCCTTCGAGAAGGCGAGCGGCTGGATGCGGCTGCCACGTCCTGCCGCGGGCACGATTCCCCACATGCTCAAGCCTCCAGGTTCGTGCGGCTGCCGCGGCGTCATGTCGGCGGCTGTCGCGCCTCGCAGCAGGGCCGAGCAATTCGCGGGCGCGTGTGCGCCGAGGTGTGTTCCGCCAGCAGTCGCGCTCGCGTGCGCGCCGGCCCATGGCGGCGCAGGTCGTCCGGCGAACGTGTCGAGCGCGGCGAGGACATCCTGCGTGCTGCGCGGCGACCAGGATCTCCCGGCCGGGCTCGAAGAATGCGTCCAGCCCTTCCCACCGTCCGACAGCACCGCCGCCCCGCAGGCCGCGGCTTCGAACAGCCGCCCGACGGGCACCAGCCCATCGCGGCCATGGCCTGCCGCGTGACGTTGAGCGTCAGCCGCGACGAGGCGTAGAAGGCCGGGTGCTCCGCCGGCGGCAGATGGCGGACGAAGTGGATGTTCTGCTGTCCACGGGAAGTCCGGCGGATACTGCGCGCCTGCCAGAACGAAAGCGCCGTTGCGGCCGCTGCCGCGCGGGCTCGACGAAGAAGCGCTCGAGCGCCGCGCTGCCGGTCCGCCGCATAGGTGCCGATATAGGAGAGGTCGCAGGCGAAGCGCGGCGTCCGGGTCGGCAGGCCTGTAGATGCCGGGATCGACATGCCCGTAGAGCGGCGCGACGCGGCGCGCGCCGAGCCTGCGCTTCAGCGCATCCAGCGCCGCGCCACCGGTGTAGCTCAGCACGAGATCGAAATCCCTCAGGCCGCGCGGGCCGATGGCCGACGACTGTCCTCGCCGGTCTCCAGCAGGGACAGCGTGACCGGCGTGTCGAGGTCGTAGAACACGGCGAGCGGCTCGCGGCGCATCGAGGATCAGCTCCGTGGCCTCCACGCCGTCGGGGCAGAACGACGTGACGATGGCGACATCGGCATCGGACAGTTCGCGGCGAGCGCCTGGCTCCGAACGTCGGCCCAGTCGGCGTAGAGCACAGCGTTCCGCCGGGCAGTTCGGTGAGGTCGCGGTTCGGCGTAGTAGGGCACGTCGCGCTCGAAGAACACGACCCGGTGTCCCATGCGCCGCGAGCGCGCCGATGAGGCCGCGCCAGAGCGTGGCGTGGCCGTTGCCCCAGGAGGACGAGACGGTGAGCCCGAAGACCACGATCTTCATGACGGAGCCTCGTTGAGGCGCTGTGACCTGCGCGCCCCATCCGTCCATTGCGATGCGTGCTGACCGACGCCGGAGAGCACTCGATGCGCGCCCACGCATCGAGGGAAGCCCGAGCACGTACAAGAGCAAAGCGCGGATCGGTTCGGCATGGCTGACGAGCACGAAGGCGCCTTCGCGCCGCTGCTCGCGGAGATCCAGCACGTGCGCGACCATGCGCGCGCTGAGCCTCCAGGACCGATTCTCTCCATGCGGCGGCCGCGCGAGGCTGCGGGCGGCGTTCCAGCGCTGCCAGCCGGATCGTCCGCCAGGTCGGAGAAGCGGCGGCCCGGCCACTCGCCGACGTCGAGCTCGTCGAGCGCGTCGCTGGTCCGGGACTGCAGGCCGAGCGCGCGGCGATCGGCGCGGCTGTCTCCTGCGCGCGCTCGCGCGGGCTGGCGTGGACCGCGGCGATCCGCTCGCGCGAGAAACGCCGGGCCAGCCAGTCGGCCTGGGACTCGGCCCTCCGCGGACAGGCGGATACAACGGCGCTCGCCCGACCAGCGTCGTTCCGACGACGTCGTGGCGGCGTGCCGGACGAGATGAAAGATCGTGCTCACGGCGCCGCTCGCCTTCACTCTGTCCCGGCAACGAAGCGCAGCGTGCGCTCGCGCGCCTCGGCGTCGGTGAACTGCTGGGGCGGCGACTTCATGAAGTAGCTGGACGGGCCGGTCAGCGCGCCGCCGATCCCGCGGTCCAGCGCCAGCTTCGCGCAACGCACGGCGTCGATGACGATGCCGGCCGAGTTCGGCTGATCCCACACCTCGAGCTTCAGCTCGAGGTTCAGCGGCACGCCGCCGAACGTGGTGCCCTCCATGCGGATGTAGCACCACTTGCGGTCGGTGAGCCACGGCACGTGGTCGCTCGGGCCGACATGGATGTCGCCGGGCTCGAGCGGCACGTCGAGCTGGCTCGCGACGGCCTGGGTCTTGGAGATCTTCTTCGACTCCAGGCGCTCGCGCTCCAGCATGTTCTGGAAGTCGGTGTTGCCGCCGAAATTCAGCTGGTAGGTGCGGTCCAGCCGCACGCCGCGCTCGCGGAACAGGTTGGCCAGCACGCGGTGGACGATCGTCGCGCCGACCTGGCTCTTGATGTCGTCGCCGATGATCGGGAGCCCGCGCTCCTCGAAGCGCTTCGCCAGGCGGGGTTCGAGGCGATGAAGACCGGCATGCAGTTGACGAAGGCGCAGCCGGCCTCCAGCGCCTGCTCGGCATAGTACTCGGTCGCCTGCTGCGAGCCGACGGGCAGATAGGAGACGAGCACGTCGGTCTGGTGGCCTCCAGGATCGCGGCGACATTGGCGACCGGCGCTTCGGCTTCCACGATTTCGTCGCGAAGATATCTGCCGATGCCGTCGAGCGTCGGCCCGCGCTCGACCCGTACGCCCGTCCTGGGCGGCACGGCGAAGCGCTGCGTGTTGTTGGGCTCGGCGAAGATGGCCTCGGACACGTCCCTGCCGACCTTCGCGGCGTTGATGTCGAAGGCGGCGGAGATCTCGATGTCGCTGACGTGGTAGCCGCCGAGCTCGACGTTCATCAGGCCCGGGACGGGCTCGTTGGCATCGGCGTCGCGGTAGTAGGTGAGGCCCTGCACGAAGGAGGAGGCGCAGTTGCCCACGCCCACGATTGCAACGCGGATTTTCCGTCTCGTCATGGGCTCGATCCCTCCCTCAGACGCGGGCCGCCCGCTCGACCGGAGCGTTCTTGCGTTGGGCGCGGTTCATCTCCGCCGCGAACCAGGCGACCGTCGCCTTGCAGGCCCTGGTCGAGCGGCGTGACCGGCCGCCATCCCAGATGCTCCGCGGCAAGGGAGATATCGGGGCGCCTGCGGCGCGGATCGTCGACCGGCAGCGGCCTTCGGACGACCGTGGAGCTGGAGCCCGTCATCGCCAGGACGCGCTGGATGAGATCGCCGACGCTGAGCTCGTTCGGGTTGCCGAGGTTCACGGGACCGGGAAGCGGCGCGTCATGGTCCATCAGCTTGACGAGGCCCGAGACGAGGTCGTCGACATAGCAGAAGGACCGCGTCTGGCTGCCGTCGCCGTAGACCGTGATGTCGTCGCCGGCCAGCGCCTGGGTCACGACGTTGGACACGACGCGCCCGTCGTCGGCGGCCATGCGGGGGCCGTAGGTGTTGAAGATGCGGGCGACACGGACTTCCGCGCGCTGGCCGCGGGCATAGTCGAAGGCGAGCGCCTCGGCGGCCCGCTTGCCTTCGTCGTAGCAGGCGCGGGGGCCGTTCGGATTCACGTGTGCCCCAATAGGCCTCGTGCTGGGGATGGACGTTCGGGGTCGCCGTAGACTTCGCTGGTCGAGGCGAGGAGGAAGCGCGCGCCCGTGCGCTCGGCGAGCCGCAGCAGGTTGCACGTGCCGACGACGCTGGTGAGCATGGTGTGCTCGGGATCGGCCTGGTAGTGCGGCGGCGATGCCGGGCAGGCGAGGTTGAAGATCCGGTCGAACCTGGCGCGCTGTTGCCTGAACCGTGCGGGCAGCGCATCGACGACGTCGCCCTCGATGACTTCGAAACGGGGCTCCCGCTCGAGGTGGCGCAGGTTCCGCCTGCGCCCGGTGCGGAAATTGTCGAGGCAAACGACATCGGCGCCATCGGCCAGCAAGGCGTCGCACAGATGCGAGCCGAGAAACCCCGCGCCTCCCGCGACCAGCACCACGTGCCGCTTACCGTTCTTCATGTCCGACCTCTTCGGTTTCTGGGCGGGCAACGCTGGTGTTTGTTGATGGTTCATCTTTTTTGGCGGTCTGGATTGGACCTGCCGGTTCGATGCTTCTTAGGCCCCGGCAACTGCGGCCGAGCGCCTTTGGCTGTGCCGGACGGCTTCGGATTCAAGAATGGCGGCCTCCAGTTCGCGAGCGCGGTGATGCGCGGAATGCGCGGCCTCGATCCGCGATCGCGCGCCTTGGCCCAGGCGCCGGCGGCGCTGCCTCGGGCCTATGCAGCAGGTCGAGCACGTCGCTGGCGCTAGCGGCGAGGGCGATGTCGCTTCCAGGCTCGAACAGCGTGTCGAGGCCGGGCCAGTTGTCGGAGATGATGGGCGTCGCGCATGCGGCCGCCTCGAACAGGCGCACGCTGGGGCTGAAGCCAGCCCGCACCATGTCGGCCCGGGTGACGTTCAGCGTCCAGCGGCTGGCTGCGTAGAAGGCGGGGTGCTGCGAAGGCCCGACATGATCCAGCCGCTGCACGTTGGCCGGCCAGTCGATTTCGGCGGGATATTGCGGGCCGGCCACGACGAATTTCAGGTGAGGCGCCCTGCGTGCCGGCTCCAGCAGCAGGCGTTCGAGGACGGGCTGCCTGTCGGGGCTGTAGGTGCCGAGATAGGAGAGGTCCCACTGCTTCGCGCAGTCCAGCGGGCGGTACAGGTCCGTATCGACGGAGCAGTAGAGCGCGCGCGCGGCGGGGGAGCCGAAATCGAGCTCCAGCCGGTCCAGCGTGGGGCCGCCGGTGAAGGAGAGATAGAGGTCGTAGCCCGGGATCAGGTCGGGCGTGAGATAGGCGCAGTCGCCGCGCTCCGAGCGCGGCGAGCGTGACCGGCGTGTCGATGTCGTAGAACGCCGTGACTCCGCCGGCAGTCCGCTGCACGAACCGCCCCACGGCGATGCCGTCGGGGACATAGGACCCGACGATGACGGCGTCGGCGTGCGCGATGACGTCGCGCCAGCGTTCGAGTTCGCCGACCGACTCGTAGAAGGCGAGGCGGCACCAGGCGGGATCGGCGAGGTCGCGGTTGCCGGCATACCAGGGCTGGTCGCGCTCCAGGAACGGTCACGTCGTGGCCGCGCTGCGGCGAAGGCGCGCAGCAGCGCCCGGTAGGTCGTGGCGTGGCCATTGCCCCAGGACGAGGACAGGCTGAGCCCGAGTACGACGACGTTCAGCCTGGCGTGGTCCGCGCCGGGCTTGCGCTGCGATCCTGTCACGCGACGCTCCTTTCGCGCCGGGCGGCGAATTCCTCGCGCAGGATGGCGTCCACCTGCCCGCCGCGGCGGGTGTAGGTGTGCTCGGCGATGACGCGGGCGAAGGCGTGGCGTCCGATCTCACGAGCCCTCTCCGGCGTCAGGCCGCGCAGGTGCTCGACGACGTCCTGCCCGTCGCGGGCGACCAGAACCTCATGGCCCGGCTTGAGAAAATGCTCGATGCCCTCCCAGGCGTCGGTGATCAGGCAGGCGCCCGCGCCGGCGGCTTCGAAGACGCGGGTCGCGGGCGAGAAGCCATTCGTCGGCCATGCTGTCGCGGGCGATGTTGAGCACGGCGAGATTGCGAGCGGTTGAAGGCGTTGTGCTCGCGCGTGTAGACGTGGCCGAGACGGCGGACGTTCGGCGTCATCGCCTTGTCCTCCCATCCGGCGCCGCCGAGCAGGAACGCCTTGTCGGGCAGGGCGCGCCGCGGGGCGCAGGAAGAACTCCTCGACGCGGGCTTCGCGGTCCGGCAGGCGGTTGCCGAGGAAGCCGAGGTCGCCGGCGAAGCGCTCCTCCGGCAGCACCGGGTGGTGCGTCGAGGGATCGAGCGCGTTGTAGATCGGCACGCAGCGCCGCGCGCCGAAGCCGCGATAGGCGTCGACCACCGGCGGCCCGCCGCCGTAGGTCAGGACAAGGTCGAGCGATTTCAACGCGTTGTGCAGCGGGATGATGCGGGAAGCCGCGCAGTTCCGCGAGCGTGGCGGGGGCGTCGACGTCCCAGAAGATCCTGATGGCGTCGGGCCTGGCGGCCTGCATCAGGCCGGTGATGAGCTCGTCGTCGAAGACGCCGACGCCGCTCGCCTTGACCACGATGTCCGCCTGCGCCGCCTCCGCGATGACGAGGCGCAGCGCCTGTTCGGTCGCGGGGTAGACGACCGAAGTCGCCCAGTCCGGCGGGTCGATGTCGCGATGCTTCTGGCGGTCGTAGGCGTCGGGCTCGTAGAACGTCACCTCGTAGCCGCGATGGGCCAAGTCCTTGAGCAGGCCGCGATAATAGGTGGCCGCGCCGTTCCAGTAGGACGACAGGAGGCTCGAGCCGTAGAAGGCGATCTTCATTTGCAGGCCTCCATCGGGACCTTCTCCCGGCTTTGGACGCCGAGGAACCCGGCGATATCGAGGAGTTCGTGCATGCGGTGCGCGCAGGTGTGGCGGGCGAGGATGGTGGCGAGGCCGTGCCCGACCAGCTCGGCGCGGAGCGCCGGATCGGCGGCCAAGGCCTTGAGATGCCTTGTCATTCCTGCGCCGTCGCGGGCCACCAGGAAGTCCTCGCCCGGCGTGAACAGGTGCTCGGCGTCGTTCCAGGGCGCGCAGACGAGCGGAATGCCGCAGGCGAGCGCCTCGAAGACGCGGATGGTGGGGATGCCGGGCAGGGCGTCGACGTAGAAGCGGCGGGGGACGTGGACGGTGGCGAGGTGGCGGCGAAAGGCCTGGGGAACCTCGGCATTCGGCAGCCAGCCCCGGTAGTGCGCGCCGTGGCGGTCCAGCATCCGCAGCGCCTCCTGCGGGATAGCGCACGCCATGGATGTCGAGCCGAAGTCCCGCCGCCTCGGCCGGCTCGAGCAGGAATTCGGCCAATTCCTGCGTGCGCTCGCCGTCGCCCCAATTGCCGATCCAGACCAGGCCGGACCGTTCGACCTCATGAAAAGGCGGGTGAAAAAGCCTGATGTCCGCCGCCTCGTGCCAGACGAAGACGCGCTCGCCCCAGCCCCAGCGGCGGTAGACCTCCGCGAGCGCCTCGCCGAAGGCGAGCACGCCGTCATAGGCGTCGAGATCGAAGTGGCGGATGGCCTCGGGATCGCTGACGGCGCGGTGGTGGGTGTCGTGGAAGAGCAGCCTGAAGCGCGCGCCGCGCCGCCTGATGTCGCCGATCCGCGCCACGAGAGCGGGCTCGATTCCACTCGTGAACGAGCACGAGATCGGCACCGTCGAAGAGCCGATCCTCGATGCCGAACTCGTCCGAAATGGAATGCGACTTCAGCTCGGGGTAGGCATCGCTGCCACGCATCGGCCTGCGCCGCTCCATGTTCGGCGATCAGGTTCTCGCGGCTCCACGAATCTCGGGCTCGAAGACCTCGACCTCGTGTCCGGCGTGGACCAGTTCGCGCAGCACGCCGCGCAGGAAGTGCGCGTTGCCGTGGTTCCAGCATGAGGCGAGGGAGTGGGTGAAATAGGCGACCTTCATGCCGCGATCCCGTCGCCGTTGGACCGGCCGCCGGAGCGGCCGTTGCGGCGCGTGCCGGCGCGGCGCGGCGGACCGTCGAGATCCTGCGTGACCGCTCCGGCGAGTTCGCGGCCGAGCAGGCGGCCATAATGCGCGGCCATGCCGACGGCCATGCGCTCGACGGTGTACCGGGCCGACCGCTCGCGCGCCTTGCGCGCCATGCGGTCGCGGAGCGCGTCGTCCCAGAGCAGGCTGTCGAGAGCGCTCGGCGATGGCGGCGTCGTCGTGGGGCGGGACGAACAGGGCCGCGCCGTTCCACAGCTCGCGGAAGGTCGGGATGTCGGAGAGGACGAGCGCGCAGCCGGCCTGGGCCGCTTCGAGCACGCCGAGGCCGAACGGCTCGTAGAGAGCCAGCGACGCGTAGACCGGAGCGTTGGCGAGCCATCGCTGCATCACCGGTTCGCAGAGGGAGCCGAGCGGGCGCGCATGGCGCAGTTCGACCGTCCCTCCATGCGGCGCGCGGAGCGGGCCGGCGGCGAGGACGGGCGCGTCGATGCGCGCCGCCGCGCGGTCGAGAGCGGCGATGTTCTTGCCCTCGTCCCAGAGGCGGCCGGAGGCGAGCACGAACCGGGCTGGCGCTTCCGGACGCCTGGCGTGGGCGCGCCGGCGGAAGGCTGCGGCCGTTGCGCACCACCGCAGGGGGCGCCTGCAGGCCATAGGTCGCCGCGACGGCCTCGGCGAAGGCGGCGGTGGGAGCGATGACCGCATCCGCGGCCGACAGGCCCTGGCGCGGTCAGCTCGGTGCGCCAGCGGAAATCGGCGGGCAGGCGTTCGCCCGGCTTCACCGCGCTCCACCATGTGGCGACGCAGGAGTGATGCACCGCGACGGCGGGCACGGGGAACGGAGCGCCGGCGGCCAGAGCGGGCGCATGGAGCTGGATCAGCTCCGACCCGGTGTCCGTGCACAGCCCGGCCAGCCGCGCGCTGGCCCTGACGAGCTCGCCGCGGATGCCCGGCTGTCCAGTCGAGCGGCAGGCCGGTCGCGACGAGGGTGAGGCCCGGAACCTCGCGCGCCGCATCGGCCTGCGCAGCGTCGGGGTCCGGACCCATCACCGCGAGCACCGTCTCGATGTCGAGCGCGGCGAGCCCGCGGGCGAGGTCGAGCGCATAGGTCCATACGCCGCCGACGGCATCAGTGGTCATGAGAATGCGGAGCTGGGCCATCGTGTCACGCGTGCCGGCAGGCGGCCTCGAGTTGCGGGAGGGCAGCGGGGCGCTGGTTCTGGATGTCGCTGAACCGGTCGAACTGGCTGAGGTAATGCTCGTGCGCGCGCTCCCAGGCGTGCGCGTCCGGCTCGCCCCAGAGCCGGCGGTAGTCGGGCGAGCTCGGATAGGGATAGAGCGGCACGGGATCGTTGGCCCACACGCCGTGGCGCTGCAGCCGTTCGCGCCATTCCGCGACGAGGCCGGCATCGTCGTCGGCCATCGCGATCAGGTTCGCCTGGACGAACGGCACGCGCTTTCGGGCGTGGATCAGCCGGTCCGACAGTTCGTCGGTCGAGAGCCGGCAATTCTTGTCGAGCGCGGCGCGGCCTTCGACGGTGAGGCTTTCGACGCCGGCCTCGATCGAGACGCAGCCGGCGCGCCCGAGCAGGTCGAGCATGTCGGGCTTCCACAGGTCGATGCGGGTCTGGATGCCGAACTGGACGGGCCGCTCGACGAGCGCTTCGAGCAGGGCCTTCTGCGGCAGGAAGATCTCGTCGATGAAGTAGAGGTAGCGCGCGCCCTGCGCGATCAGGCCGTCGATCTCGGCAAGCAGCGGCTCCAGCTCGCGCCGGCGGTACTTGTCGCGGAAGTCGATCTTCGCGCAGAAGCTGCAAGTGTAGGGGCAGCCGCGCGACGCCTCGACCTCGGCCCCGGGACCGTCCGGCTGCGCTTCGAAGCGATGGTGATGGTGGTGATGGCGGGCCACCCATTCGGCCGGCCATTCCAGTGCCGGAAGGTCGACGAAGCGGCTCGCGTGCGGGCCGCCGGTGACCCTGATCTCGCTCCCCTCCCGAAAGGCGAGGGCGGGGATGGAGGCGAGCGGTCCGCCTTCGGCCAGCCTTGCGACGATCTCCTCGCATTCGCCGCGAACGACGACATCGGCGCCGAGCTTGCGCAAGGTCGTCTCCGGCGTGACGGAGCCGTGCGGACCCACCGCGACAGTGCGGCCGCCGCGCCCCCGGAGCGCCACGATGAACTCGCGCGGGACCCGCAGTTCAGGCTGCGCGCAACGCCAGAACAGATAGGTCGGCGCGGTCGTGACCACGGTCATGTCGGGCGCGAACGCCGCGACCTCGTCGGCGAGCGTCGGTATGGTCGATGTCGCAGATATGGCCGTCGACCATCAGGCATTCGTGACCCGCCGCCTGCAGCAGAGCGCGGCATAGCCGAGTTCCAGCGGCAGATGGGGCTCGCGGCAGCCGAAATAGATCGAGGCGTCGAAGGTCCAGCGCGGGTTGACGAGGGCGACTCTCATTCCGCCGCCTCCGCGCTGCGGGACCCAGGTTCGCCACGGTCTTGCCTGAGCCAATCGGCGAGACGCGCCAGCCCCTCGCGCCACGGCGTGGGACGCTGGAGATCGAGCGCGTGCATGGCCCGGCTGGTGTCGGAGACGTAGTAGCGCTGGTCGCCCGCCCGCCAGCCGGACGCGACGGTCTCGACCTCGTGGCCGACGACGTCCTCGATGCAGGAGATCACCTGCCGCAGGCTGACGGCGTTGGCGGGGCCGCCGCCGAGATTGAACGCCTGGCCCGAGACTGCCTCGATGTTGCGCCAGCATGCGAGATAGGCCTCCACGCAGTCGTCGATGTCGAGGACGTCGCGGACCTGGCAGCCGTCGCCGTAGATGTGTGATCGGCTGGCCCGCGAGCGCGCGGATGAGGAAATGCGCGACCCAGCCCTGGTCCTCGGTCCCGCGCTGGCGCGGCCCGTAGATGCAGCTCATGCGCAGCACGGCGGAGGGCAGGCCGAAACTGCGGGCGGCCTCGAGCACGTACTGGTCCGCCGCGCCCTTGGAGCAGCCATAGGGCGTGTGGAAATCGAGCGGCCGGCTTTCGCCGATGCCGTGGTCGCGGATATCAGGGTCGACTGGCACATAGGCGTTGGCGGTCCGCTCCAGCTCCACGTCGGCGAGATCGCCATAGACCTTGTTCGTGCTCGCGAAGATGAAGGGCACGGGCTCGCCGCGCCGGCGCAGCGCATCCAGCAGGCCGAAGGTGCCGCCGAGGTTGATGTCGAAATCCTCGCGCGGGTCGATCAGGCTGGTCGTCACCGCGACCTGGGCGGCGAAGTGGAACACGGCTGCGGCGTCTTGCACCGCATCCTCGACCGCCGCGCGGTCGCGGATGTCGGCCTGCACGCGCGCGAATCGCGGTTTCCGTGGCGGCGCATGAGCCAGTCGAGATTGGCTTCGACGCCGGGCCGGGCCAGCGCATCGAGAACGACGACGTCGTGGCCGTCCGAGGCGAGCCGGTCCGCGAGGTTGGAGCCGATGAAGCCGGCACCGCCGGTGACGAGAACCGGCCCCGTCAGGGACACGGTATCGCCGGGCTGCCGATGCTGCTGCTGCGGGGCTGCGCTCATGCCACCAGTCCCCGCTTCTCGAGTTCCTGCCGGGCCTCGTCGACGCGGTCGTGCGCGGTCTGGCGGGCCACCCATTCGGCGAGTTCGGTGAGGCCGTCGCCGAAGTGCCTGCGTCGCCTTGAAGCCCAGCACCTCCTGCGCTTTCCTGATGTCGCAGAAGCAATGGCGGATGTCGCCGATGCGGGCCTTGCCGAGGGTTTCCGGATCGAGTTCCGGCCTGCCCATCGCCGCGGCGAGCATCTCGCCGATCTGCAGGATGGAGCGGTCCTCGCCGCTGCCGACGTTGAACACCTGCCCCGCCGCGCCGGGATGTTCCAGCGCGAGCACGAAGGCGCGTGCGACATCGTCGACGTGGACGAAGTCGCGGCGCTGGCGGCCGTCCTCGAACACCATCGGGCGCTGCCCGTTCAGGAGGCGCGAGGCGAAGATGGCGAGCACGCCGGTGTAGGGATTCGAGAGCGCCTGGCCGGGCCCGTAGACATTGAACAGCCGCAGCGCGACGCCTTCGATGCCGTAGGCCGGGCGAGAGCGTCAGCGTGAGCCGCTCCTGCACGTATTTCGTGAGCGCGTAGACCGAGGCGAGGTTGGGCCGCTTCCATTCCGGCGTCGGCATGGGAATCAGCGGCTTGCCATCGGCATCGAGCGGATCCCAGGTCGCGTCGGCGCTGGCGCCGAGGCGCGCGCATGGCCTCCTCGACGGGGCGGCCGTCCGCGTGCGGTAGAGGCCCTCGCCATAGATGCTCATCGAGGACGCGACGACGACGCGGCTGACGTTGCTTGTCGATCAGCTTCTGGAAGAGGCTCGCCGTGCCGAGATCGTTGACCGAGACGTAGCGCTCGACGGCGTACATGCTCTGGCCGACGCCGACCTCCGCCGCGAGGTGCACGACCTTGTCGATATCCTTGAGGGCGCGTTCAAGCGCCGCTTCGTCCCTGACGTCGCCGACGATCAGTTCGGCATCCGCAGGGAAGTCGGCAGGCGGCTCGCCGCCGGGATGCACCTGATCGATGAGGCTGTCGAGGACCCTGACCCTGTGGCCCTTCTCGAGCAGGGCCTGTCGTGAGATGGCTGCCGATGAAGCCGGCGCCGCCGGTAATCAGAATGCTGTCCGGCACCAGCCTGTCTCCTTCCTGGTAACGCGTTTCGAGTGGGCAGGATGTCCGAGTTGCGTTCTCGTCCGGCGGCAGGCCCACCCGGTCCCGACCCAATTTTCAATCGCGACCAGAACGCGACATCCGGAACGTTCGTTCCGGGATTTGCTGGAAGGGTTGGCCGCCGGGCCGCTTAACAAAAAAGCCCGGCTCAAGGCCGGGCTCCGGGTCGGGCAGGGATCAGCAGGCCAGCGTCTATTTTCCGAGCGCGGCCATGACGAGCTTGAGCGCGTCCTCGCTGGCCCATTCGGCCGGACCGGCGAGCGTCGCGAGCTCGCAGCCCTTGGCGTCGATGAGCAGCGTCGTCGGCATGCCGAAGGCCTTGCCGGCCGACTTCAGCTCCTGGAACGTCTTGGCGGCGGGGTCGGCGTAATAGGCGAGGCGTGGTGATGCCGTTCTCGGCGAGCCAGGCCTTGGGCTTGTCGAGGTTGCGCGTGTCGATGTTGATCGCGACGACCTGGAAATCGTCGCCGCCGAGCTTGGCCTGCAGCGCGTCGAGCGCCGGCATCTCCTTGCGGCACGGCACGCACCATGTCGCCCAGAGGTTGAGCAGCACCGTCTTGCCCCGGAAGTCCGCGAGGGTCATCGGCTTGCCGTCGGGCGCCGGTGAACGCCAGCGTCGGGCAACGGGCTTCGGCTCCTTGGCCACCTGCACCGCGGCGACCTCGCCGCGCGCGAGCGGCCGCATGGCGGTCGCGATCGTGCCGGGCCGGCAGCGCAGTTGTCTTCGCCTGCGGCGTTGCCGAAGCCCCCCTTCGTCCCGTATAGGACCGCGAGCCCGAGCGTGACTGCGACCGCGAGGCCAGCCAGGCGGGCCATCGCAGCGAGCGGCGGGCCGGGCCGGGCGCTTCGATCGCGCCGGGCGCGGGATCTGGGTTCGGGCTGGTCATCGGCTTACAGGTCGGTGTTTCCGGCTGGTGCGCAAGGGGCGTTGGACGCATGAGCAACAAGATGTGGGGCGGCCGCTTCGCCAGCGGACCCGACGCCATCATGGAGGAGATCAACGCCTCCATCGATTTCGACAAGACCCTCTGGCGCCAGGACATCGCCGGATCGCGCGCCCATGTCGCCATGCTGGCGAAGCAGGGCATCGTCGAGCGAGGCCGACGCCGATGCCATCGCGAAGGGTCTAGCAGCGGTCGAAGCCGAAATCGAGGCCGGCACCTTCACGTTCTCGCGCGCGCTCGAGGACATCCATATGAACGTCGAGTCGCGGCTGGCCGAGATCGTCGGCCCGGCGGCCGGGCGGCTGCACACCGCGCGCTCGCGCAACGACCAGGTCGCGACTCGACATGCGGCTCTGGGTGCGCGACACGGTCGACCAGCTCGACGCGCAGCTGCGCGACCTGCAGCAGGCGCTGGCCGACAAGGCGCTGGCCTTCGCCGGCGCCGTCATGCCCGGCTTCACGCATCTGCAGTCGGCCCAGCCCGTCGACCTTCGGCCATCACCTGCTGGCCTATGTCGAGATGCTCGGCCGCGACCGCGGCCGCTTGCACGATGCCCGCAGGCGCATGAACGAGTGCCCGCTCGGGCGCCGCGGCGCTGGCCGGCACCTCCTTCCCGATCGACCGCGCACACGACGGCGCAGGCGCTGGGCTTCGACCGGCCGACGGCGAACTCGCTCGACAGCGTGTCCGACCGCGACTTCGCGCTGGAGGCGCTGGCGGCGGCCTCGATCTGCGCCATGCACCTGTCGCGGTTCGCCGAGGAGATCGTCATCTGGACGACGCCGCAGTTCGGCTTCGTGCGGCTCTCCGACCGCTTCACGACCGGCTCGTCGATCATGCCGCAGAAGCGCAATCCCGACGCGGCCGAACTGGTGCGCGGCAAGGCCGGCCGCGTCATCGGCGCGCTGAACGGCGCTGCTGATCGTCATGAAGGGCCTGCCGCTGACCTACGCCAAGGACATGCAGGAGGACAAGGAAGGCACTGTTCGACGCCCTGCGCCACGCTGTCGCTCTGCATCGCCGCGATGGCCGGCATGGTCCGCGACATGGAGCCCGAGCTCAAGGTGATGAAGAAGGCGGCGGGCGTCGGCTACGCCACCGCCACCGACCTCGCCGACTGGCTGGTGCGCACGCTGAAGATGCCGTTCCGCGAGGCGCACCACGTCACCGGCCGCATCGTCGGCGCTGGCCTCGGACCGCGGCGTCGGGCTGGAGAAGCTGACGCTGGCCGAGATGCAGGCCGTCGAGCCGCGCATCACGCGAGGACGTCTTCGCGGTGCTGGGCGTCGAGCGCTCGGTGCGCAGCCGCACCAGCTATGGCGGCACGGCGCCCGCCGAAGTGCGGCGGCAGGCGAAGCGCTGGCTGGCGCGGCTGAAACGCGAATCGGCCTGACGCAGAGCCCGGCGCGCTGCGCGCGCGCTTCCGCGCCCGCCCGGCTTTCGCTATGATGCGCGCGTTTCCGGAGTGCCGCCCTTGTCCAAGCTGTCCCAGTCCCCGTCTTCGCCCATGTCGCCGTCGCAGATCCGTGCGCTGGCTGCTCATCGGCGGCGTCGTCGTCCTCGCCCTGGCCGGCTGCGGCCGCAAGGGGCCGCTCGAGCCGCCGCCCGGCGCGGCCGAACGCCGCAGCCCGACACGCTGACGAAGCTGGAGGAGACGGCGACGCCCGGCGTCGAGACGCTGGTGCCGCATCGGTCAGCCCTGTCGGCACCGGCACAGAAGGGCAAGCCGATCACGGCGCCCGAAGGACAGCTTCATCCTCGACCCGATTCTCTGAAGGCCGCGGCCATGCACCATTTCGACTACCGCGACGGCGTCCTGCACGCCGAGGACGTCGACCTGCGCGACGATCGCCGCGCGAGGTCGGCACGCCGTTCTACTGCTATTCCACCGCGACGCTGGAGCGGCACTACCGCGTGTTCGCCGAGGCCTTCGCCGACGTGCCGTCGCTGGTCTGCTACGCCATGAAGGCGAACTCCAACCAGGCCGTGCTGCGCACGCTGGCCCGGCTCGGCGCCGGCATGGACGTGGTCTCGGAAGGCGAGCTGCGCCGCGCGCGCGCGGCCGGCGTGCCGGGCCAGCGCATCACCTTCTCCGGCGTCGGCAAGACCGCGCGGCGAGATGGCGCTCGGGCTGGACGAGGACATCCTCTGCTTCAACGTCGAGTCCGAGCCCGAGCTGGAGGTGCTGTCCGCGGTCGCCGCCGCGCGCGGCCAGACCGCGCGCATCGCGCTGCGCGTCAATCCCGGACGTCGACGCCAAGACCCACCACAAGATCTCGACCGGCAAGTCGGAGAACAAGTTCGGCATCCCGATCTCGCACGCCCGCGAGGTCTATGCCCGCGCCGCGCACGCTGCCGGGCATCCGGGTCACCGGCGTCGACATGCATATCGGCAGCCAGATCACCGACCTGCAGCCCTTCGACGACGCCTTCGCGCTGCTGGCCGACTTCGTGCGCGACGCTGCGCGCCGACGGCCACGCCGATCGACCATGTCGATCTCGGCGGCGGCCTCGGCATTCCCTATCGCGAGGACAACGAGCCGCCGCCCCATCCCGAGCGCTATGCCGAGATCGTCAAGCGCAACACGCACGACCTCGGCTGCACGCTGGTGTTCGAGCCCGGCCGGCTGATCGTCGGCAATGCCGGCATCCTCGTCACCGCAGGTCGTCTACGTGAAGCACGGCGACGGCAAGACCTTCGTCATCGTCGACGCCGGCGATGAACGACCTGATCCGCCCGACGCTCTACGAGGCGCATCACGACATCAAGCCGGTCGTCGCTGCCGGCCGCCGGACGCGCCGCGGATCGTGGCCGACGTCGTCGGGCCCGGTCTGCGAGACCGGCGACTATCTCGCGCTGGACCGCGAGATGGCCGAGCCGAAGGCCGGCGACCTGCTCGCCGTCATGACGGCCGGCGCCTATGGCGCGGTGCAGGCCGGCACCTACAACTCCCGCCCGCTGGTCGCCGAGGTGCTGGTCACCGGCGCGGCTTTCGCGGTCGTCCGGCCGCGCCAGACCTATGAGGACCTGATCGGCCTCGACCGGCTTCCGCCCTGGCTCGCGGTGCGGACACTGCCCGTCGGCGTCCGCGCTTAGGATACGGCGGCGTTTTCACGCAGGCATGGAACGCTGCCTGTCGCGGACCGGGGGTGGCCAGCGCGTCGCAGCGTGCTACCTTTCGATCTGGGGCGCTGGCGGATGCGCGAGAGGATGACCGCGATGAGCGACGACGCGCCGGGCGTTCCGCCGGCCACCAGCCCACCGAACGCGCCGTGCGCGCCGCCGAACGCGTCGCCACGCTCGGCCGCAAGGCCGGCGGTGGCGCTGCATCTGGGAGCGGCTCTGGCCGCCGCTTGCCGCTGGCCTGGTCATCGCTCTGCGCCTGTTCCTCGCCGTCGTCCTGGCTGGGCCTTTGGCTCGCCATGCGCCGGTCTGGGCGCGCATCGCCGGTGTGCCGTCACCGGCTGGCGCTCGGCGGCCGTCGCTCGGTGGCCGCCGTGCTGACGCCCCGTGCCGACCTGGCGCGAGCGCCTTGACCGGCTCGACCGCGATTCCGGCGCTGCCGCACCGCCCCGCGACCGCGCTCGACCGACGAACTCGCCAACAATCACGCAGGACCCCGGCACGCGCGCGCTGTGGGAGGCGCATCGCGCGCGCGTGCTGGAGCAGGCCGCGCGGCTGAAGGTTGCGCCGCCACGGCCCCGGCTTGCCGAGCGCGACCCGTGGGCGCTGCGCTTCGCCGCGGCGCTCGCCGCCGTCGCCGCCTTCTTCGTCGCCGGCGCGGAGCGGGAGGCCCGCCTGCTGGCCGCCTTCGACTGGTCGGGCCGCGCGCGCCGAGGCGGCCGCGTTCCGCATCGACGGCTGGATCGATCCGCCGGCCTACACCCAGGTTCCCGCCCGTGCTGCTCGACCTGCAGCCGGCCGGACGGCGCCGGCCGCCGCGACACGGTCAGGTGCCCGTCAAGTCCGCGCTGGTGCGTCCGCGCTCCGACGCCGCGGGCGTCACGGTCACGCCGACGGGCGGCGTTGGCCGCCGAGGAAGGACCGAGCCTGCAGGCGCGCAAGCCGGCGAGCAGGCCCAGGCCGCGCCAAGTCGGCCGTCGCAGACAGCCCGGCCCGCCGGTGCGCCCGCCGCCGCCGACGGCAAGTCTCGCAGGCCGGCCCCAGCCGGGCTTCGAAGCGCGCTGGACGATCAAGGGCGACGGCGTCGCTCGCCGTGCGGCGCGGCGCGGAGACGCTCGGGCACCGTCACCATCGCGGCCATCCCCGACAGGCCCCCGCCATCCAGCCCACTCGGCGAGCCGCAGGCCGACTGCCGGCGGCGCGCTGACGCTCACCTACGAGATGCAAGGACGACTACGGCGTCGTCTCCGCCGAGGCGCGCTTCGGCAAGCCCATGCGCAACGGCAAGCCGATCGAGGACGCGCCGCCCGCCGCTGGTGCCGCGCCGCCCGTGTCCCGCTGATGCTGCCCGGCGGCGACAACCGCGAGGGCGAGGGCCGCACCACGGCCGACCTGTCCGTCGCACCCCTGGGCCGGCGCCCGCGTCGAGATGACGCTGGTCGGCGCGCGACGAGCTCGGCCAGGAGGGCGAGAGCGTCCGCTTCCACGTCACGCTGCCGCAGCGCCCGTTCACCAAGCCGCTGGCCAAGGCGCTGGTCGAGCAGCGCCGCGACCTGATCCTCGATCCCGGCCAGCCGCGGCCGCATCATGACGGCGCTGCAGGCGCTGATGATCGCGCCGGCCCAGTTCACGCCGGAGCCGTCGCGTCTATCTCGGCCTGCGCACCGCCACGACGCGCCTGCGCGCGGCCCGCACCGACCAGGACCTGATCGAGCGTCGCCGACTACCTCTGGGAGATGGCGCTGCAGATCGAGGACGGCGACCTGTCCGACGCGGAGAAGGCGCTGCGCGCAGCGCAGGAGCCCTCAAGCGACGCGCTCGAACGCGGCGCCAGCGACGAGGAGATCCGCAGCCTGATCGCAGGATCTGCGTCAGGCGATGGACAAGTTCCTGCGCGAGTTCGCCGAACGGCATGCTGCGCGAGCAGCGCGACAATCCGCAGCAGGACAGCCAGAACGACCGCAACATGCGGACCATCACGCCGCAGGACCTGAAGTCCATGCTCGACCGCATGGAGCAGATGGCGCGCAACGGCAAGATGGACGACGCCCAGCGCATGCTCGACGAGCTGCGCCACATGATGGAGAACCTGCAGACGGCCCGTCCCGGCCAGCAGCCAGCAAACCAGGCGCAGCGCGAGATGGACCAGTCGCTCGACGAGCTCGACAAGATGACCCGCGAGCAGCAGGAGCTGCGCGACAAGACCTTCCGCGAGGGCCAGAAGAAGCGCGACCAGGCGCGACAGGGCCAGCAGCGCGCAGCAGCAGGGCCAGCAGGGCCAGCAGGGCCAGCGCGGGCAGCAGGGCCAGCAGGGCCAGCAGGGCCAGCAGGGCCAGCAAGGCCAGCAGGGTCAGGGCGAGGACGAGCAGGACGAGATGGCGCAGGGCGACGGCGAGGGCCAGGAGGGCATGGAAGGCCTCGGCCAGCGCCAGCAGGCCCTGCGCCAGCAGCTCGAGCAGCTCAAGCGCCGGATGAAGGAACTCGGCATGAACGGCGAGCAGGGGCTCGACGACGCCGAGGAGGCCATGCGGCAGGCCGAAGGCGCGCTCGGCCAGGGCCAGGACGGCCAGGCCGTCGACGCGCAGGGCCGCGCGCTCGAGGGCCTGCGCCGCGGCGCGCAGGGCATGGCGCAGCAGATGCAGCAGGGCGAGCGGCAACCGAGCAGGCCGATGGCGACCCGAATGGCAGCCCGGCCAGCCCGGCAACCGGCGCGCCCAGTCCACCGAGCCCAACGACGACCCGCTGGGCCGGCCGACGCCGACGACCGAGGCGGGCGACCGCTCGAAGTTCCGCCGGGCGGCAAGGGCGGCACGCTGGAGCAGCGCGCCCGCGAGGTGACGGAGGAGCTACGCCGCCGCCTGGGCGATCCCGCGCGTCCGCAGGACGAACTCGACTATCTCCAGCGCCTGCTGCCGGCGAACTGAGCGCGGGCGTTCTGGGACGCGTTCGTCGACTGAGGCATCGCGTCCCGGTTCCGTCAGCTTGGAGCGGGCAGCACCGTGGCGCCCCCTTGGTGCGGGCCGCTTCAAGCGCTATGTCGACGGCTCCGCCCAGGCAGAACCCGGAGCCGAAATGGCCGCCACCCTGAATTCAATCGTGCCGTTCGCCATGGGCGCCGTCGTGCTCGTGCTGGTGCTTGGCCTGATCAACATGTTCCGCGGCGGCAGCCCCAACACGTCGCAGCAACTCATGCGCTGGCGTGTCGGGCTTCAATTTCTGGCCATCCTGCTCGTGCTGGCCGTGATCTGGGCGCGCAGCGGCGGAAATTGAATAAAAAGCGCGTGTCTCCCGCGCAACAGCGTTCCGGTATTTAACGGTTCCCGGTTGCGCGATGCGCCACGCATGGTGTCAACTCTGCTTGCAACTATAGCGAGAATTAACACTTCGTTGACCATAATACGCTCTGGTCGTGCCGCCTCCTACCGCATCGGACGCCATGCTTCACTTTAAGACGCCGGAATCCTGGAACGGCCGGAACCGCTTTGCGTCGTCGACGGCCGCGCTGTTAGGGCTGGCGGCGTTCGTCTCGGCGTCGATCCTCGCAAACCCATCCCTCGCCGCTGACCTGCCGCCCCGTCCGGCGGCTACGGCCGCACCGCTTCCCAAGGCTCCGCTGACCACGGAATTGCGGCTCGGCATCTTCGCGCACGATCCGTGGCAGCCCCGAGAAGCGGCGGCGTCGACATCAATGGCGAGATCCTGTTCCCGAAACTGGTTCGGCGGCGGATTCGTCCTGGGCCGTCCTCTATCCCCGCCTCCACGTCGGCGGCACCGCGAACACGGCGGGCAAGACCAGCGCGGCCTATGCGGGCCTCACATGGTCCTACGATTTTCTGCCCAGCGTCTTCATCGAGGGTCGCTCGGCGGCGCGGTTCACAACGGCTATACGGGCGATTACAGCCGGCCAGGGCGAATCCTCGCTGGGCTGTTCGCCGCTGTTTCGCGAATCGGCTTCGCTCGGCTACCGGTTCACGCCGCAGATCAGCGTGATGGCGACGGTGGAGCACTACTCCAATGCCGGGCTTTGCTCGCAAAATCGCGGGCTGACCAATGCCGGGGTTCGGCTGGGCTACAGCTTCTGAGCGCCCTATATAAGGGTCCGCCGCGCGCGGCGTGATCTCCGAAGGGCTTGGACCATGGTCGTACTCAACCGCATCTACACCCGCACCGGCGACGCCGGCACCACGGCGCTGGGCACCGGCGAGCGCCGTCCCAAATACGACCTGCGGGTCGAAGCCTACGGCACGGTCGACGAAACCAACGCCACCATCGGCCTCGCGCGCCTGCATACCGCAGCGGACCATCCTGTCTCGACGCCATGCTGGCGCGCATCCAGAACGACCTGTTCGATCTCGGCGCCGATCTGTGCACGCCCGACACGGGCGAGAAGCTGGACTACGAGCCGCTGCGCGTCATCGACGCGCAGGTCGAGCGCCTCGAGCGCGAGATCGACCAGCTCAACGCGTCGCTGAAGCCGCTGCGCTCCTTCGTGCTGCCGGGCGGCAGCCCCGCCGCGGCGGCGCTGCACCTCGCCCGCACGGTGAGCCGCCGCGCCGAGCGGCTGATGGTCGAGCTCGCCGCCAGCCCGGCGAGGTCGTGGGCGGCCCGGCGCTGCGCTACGTCAACCGGCTGTCCGATTTCCTCTTCGTCGCGTCGCGCACCGCCAACGACAACGGCGAGGCGGACGTGCTCTGGGTGCCGGGCAAGAACCGCTGAGGCTTCATCGCGGAGGCTTCATCGCTGAACCGATCAACGCCAGTTCTTCGCCCGTCTGCGCCGTTCGGCTGCGTTGACAACGCTTCCGGGCGACGATTACGGTCCCCCGGCGTCGCGGCTGGGTGTGTCTGAAGGGACATGAAGCCGCCCGGCAAGGTTTCAGAGGTGCGCTGATGAAAATTCTTGTGCCGGTCAAGCGGGTCGTCGACTACAACGTGAAGATCCGCGTCAAGGCCGGACGGGTCGGGCGTCGAACTCGCCAACGTCAAGATGTCGATGAACCCCTTCGACGAGATCGCCGTCGAAGAGGCGATCCGCCTAAGGAAGCCGGCAAGGCCACCGAGATCGTCGTGGTGTCGATCGGCCCGGCGCAGGCGCAGAGACCATCCGCACCGCGCTCGCCATGGGCGCCGACCGCGGCATCCTGTGAAGACCGACGACGGCGGTCGAGCCGCTGGCGGTCGCCAAGATCCTCAAGGGCGTCGTCGAGGCGGAGCAGCCCGGCCTCGTCATCCTCGGCAAGCAGGCCATCGACGACGACTGCAACCAGACCGGCCAGATGCTGGCCGCGCTGCTGGGCTGGCCGCAGGGCACCTTCGCCTCCAAGGTCGTGCTCGGCGACGGCACGGCCGAGGTGACGCGCGAGGTCGACGGCGGCCTGCAGACGGTCGAGCTGAAGCTGCCGGCCTCGTCACCACGGACCTGCGCCTCAACGAGCCGCGCTACGCCTCGCTGCCCAACATCATGAAGGCCAAGAAGAAGCCGATCGACGAGAAGACGCCGGCCGACTACGGCGTCGACACCGCGCCGCGGCTGAAGGTGCTGAAGACGACCGAGCCGCCGGGCCGCAAGGCCGGCGTCAAGGTCGGGCTCCGTCGCCGAACTCGTCGGCAAGCTGAAGAACGAAGCGGGAGTGATCTGATGGCCGACGCTTCTCCTCGCCGAACACGACAACGCCATCGCTGAAGGACGTCGACCGCCAAGGCGCTGACGGCCGCCCGCGCGCTCGGCGGCCCGGTCCACGTGCTGGTCGCCGGCGCCGGCTGCCAGGGCCGCGGCCGAGGCCGCCGCGAAGCTCGAGGGCGTCGACAAGGTGCTGCTCGCCGACGCGCCGGCCTACGCGCACGGCCTGGCCGAGCCGCTCGGCCGCGCTGCTCGTCGCCTCGCCGGCCCCTACGACGCGCATCGTCGCGGCCTCGACCTCGACGGGCAAGAACGTCATGCCGCGCGTCGCCGCGCTGCTCGACGTGATGCAGATCTCCGACATCATCAAGGTGGTCTCGCCCGACACGTTCGAGCGGCCGATCTATGCCGGCAACGCCATCCAGACCGTGCAGTCGACCGACGCCAAGAAGGTCATCACGGTGCGCACCGCCTCCTTCCAGGCCGGCGGGCGCGGGCGGCTCGGCCGCCGATCGAGGCCGTGCCGGCCGCGGCCGACCCGGCGCTGTCGACCTTCAAGGGCGAGGCGCTGTCGAAGTCCGACCGTCCGGAGCTCACCTCGGCCAAGATCATCATCTCCGGCGGCCGCGCGATGCAGAACGCCGAGAACTTCAAGACCTACATCGAGCCCGTCGCCGACAAGCTCGGCGCGGCGATGGGCGCCTCGCGCGCCGCGGTCGACGCCGGCTACGCGCCGAACGACTGGCAGGTCGGCCAGACCGGCAAGGTCGTCGCGCCGGACCTCTACATCGCCGTCGGCATCTCCGGCGCCATCCAGCATCTCGCCGGCATGAAGGACTCCAAGGTCATCGTCGCCATCAACAAGGACGAGGAGGCGCCGATCTTCCAGGTGGCCGACTACGGCCTCGTCGGCGACCTGTTCCAGGTCCTGCCGGAGCTCGAAAAGGAACTCGCCAAGCCAGCAGCTAACGTCGGGCCTGTCGCAGGCGGCCGCGTCGCACCGGGCGTTCGACCTGTCGCGACCGACTAGAACACTCGTCGCCGCGGCGAGATGCTGAGCAGGACGGCGGCGCAGGCGCCAGGCGGGAACCATGTCCATCGAGATTCGCAAGATCGGCATCATCGGCGCCGGGCAGATGGGCAACGGCATCGCGCAGGTCTGCGCGCTCGGCGGGCTACGACGTCGCCCTCAACGACATCAGCGAGGACCGCATCGACGCCGGGCTCGCCACCATCAACGGCAACATGGCCAAGCTCGTGCAGAAGGGCACGCTCGACGAGGCCGACCGCCGCGCGGCGCTGGAGCGCATCTCGCGCCGCGCCGCAGCTACGAGGATCTCGGCGACTGCGACCTCGTCATCGAGGCCGCCACCGAGAACGAGGAGGTCAAGCGCAAGATCTTCATCGGCGCTCTGCCCGGTGCTGAAGCCGAGCGCGATGATCGCCTCCAACACCTCGTCGATCTCGATCACGCGGCTGGCCTCGGTCACCGACCGGCCCGAGCGCTTCATCGGCATCCACTTCATGAACCCGGTGCCGCGCATGCAGCTCGTCGAGCTGATCCGCGGCATCGCCACCGAGGACCCGACCTTCGAGACCGCGCAAGGCGCCTCATCGCCGCGCTCGGCAAGACGGTGACCGTGGCGGAGGATTTCCCGGCCTTCATCGTCAACCGCATCCTGCTGCCGATGATCAACGAGGCGATCTACACGCTCTATGAGGGCGTGGGCTCGGTCGACGCCATCGACACGGCCATGAGGCTCGGCGCCAACCACCCGATGGGCCCGCTGCAGCTCGCCGACTTCATCGGCCTCGACACCTGCCTCTCGGTCATGCAGGTGCTGCACGAGGGCCTGGCCGACTCCAAGTACCGCCCCTGCCCGCTGCTGGTGAAGTATGTCGAGGCCGGCTGGCTCGGCCGCAAGACCAAGCGCGGCTTCTACGACTATCGCGGCGAGAAGCCGGTTCCGACGCGCTGAGGTCGTCAATTCGGCAGGCCGGGCGGCCCGCCGGAGATTCGGCCCGGCGGACTGCCAGGTGTTCGGTCCAGCCGCCCAAGCCTTCGGCCGAAAGCCTTGAAACGGGCCGGTAAGGTTTTTCGTGCACGCTAGACGTGCGATGAACCCGATCTCCACATCAGACATTGCCGCCACGATGGTAGCCGCCCAGCAGGAGGCGGCGCTGACGCGCGTCTCGATCGCGATGATGCGGCAGGAGAACCAGCAGAGCCTCGACCTCGTCGCCATGCTCGAACGCGCGGCCCAATCCGCGGGGCCTCCCGCCGCGCCCGGCACAGGCATGGTGGTCGACAGGAGAGCCTGAGCGGGACCGCTCGTCTCGCCAGCTTGGCAATTGCGAGGCTTTTCGAGCGGTGACAGCCTGAATGACACAGGTCTGCCGTGAAGGCTTCACAACTGCGTCACGACACCTGTAGACTATCGGTCAGAGCGGATTCGATCGCTCTGATCGGTGGAGGGAGGCCGGGGTGACGATTCACGTTCACCAGCCGGTATCGCCGGAAGCCTGTCCGGCCCTTGTCCTCAACGCGGACTATCGCCCGTTGAGCTACTACCCCTTGTCGCTGTGGGGCTGGCAGGACGCCATCAAGGCGGTGTTCCTCGACCGCGTGAATATCGTGTCGCTCTACGACACGACGGTTCGAAGTCCCAACTTCGAGATCCGCCTGCCCTCGGTCGTATCGCTGAAGACCTACGTCAAGCCGTCCCGCCATCCCGCATTCACGCGCTTCAACGTGTTCCTGCGCGACCGCTTCACCTGCCAGTATTGCGGATCGCGCGACGATCTGACCTTCGACCACCTGATCCCGCGCTCCAAAGGCGGCCAGACCACCTGGGAAAACGTCGTCGCCGCCTGCTCGCCCTGCAATCTGCGCAAGAGCGACCGCATGCCGCGCGAGGTCGGGATGTTCCCGCACCAGCATCCCTTCGCGCCGACTGTGAACGACCTGCACCAGAACGGCAGGCTGTTTCCGCCGAACTACCTGCACGAGAGCTGGATGGACTATCTCTACTGGGATACGGAACTCGAGCCGTAGCAGTGAGCCGCCGGGCAAGTCCTTCCCGCGCCGCGCCGGTGATTCGCGCGAGGGGCAGTTCTTCCAGCGCCCGGGCAAGTCTCCTAACGTTGAAGAAAGTTGCGCCGCGGCGGGGGAGGCCTCGGGCCGAACTTCAGATGGGCCACGGCCTTTGCGGGGGGCGCCGGTCCTCATAGGCCTTCGCCATCCTGAGAACGCCGAGATCGTCGAATCTCCGCCCCACGATCTGCAGCCCGATGGGCAGCCCGCCTTGGGTGTATCCGCAGTTGATGCTCGCGGCAGGGTTCTCGGCCATGTTCCAGGTGACGGTATAGCCGATGTGCTCGAACGGCCGTTCGGGATCGTCGAGGGGCGACGCCCATTCGGCCGGGAAGGCCGCCACCGGGGCGGTGGGCGACAGGACGTAGTCGAAATCCCGGAAAAGCAGCGCGGCCGCCTTGCGCATCTCGAAGGTCCGGCCATAGCCCCTGATGACCTGGAGGGCCGAGCGCGTGGCGCCGGATTCCGCCCAGGCCCTGATGTAGGGCAAGATCCTGTCGCGCCGGGCCGGCGGGAGCCGCGATACTTCCTCAAAGGCCCGCACGCGCCAGAAATCGTCGAGGCCGTCCAGCATCTCGCGGGTGAGAATGGCGGGGACGATCTCCACGGACGCGCCGGCCTCCTCGAACAGCCGCGCGGCGGCCACGACAGCCTGCTCGACCTCGGGATCGAGGGCCATGCCCGCACCGATGTCCAGCATGAGTCCGATCCGCAACCCGGCGGGATCGAAATCGAGGTCCATCCAGGGCAGGTCCTGTGGAGGCAGGCTTGTCGCGTCACGCCAGTCCGGGCGCGACAGGACCGACATCATCAGCGCGGCATCGGTCACGGTGCGTGTGAGCGGGCCCGCGATGCGGCCGAGATAGGCGGGGTCGATCGGCACCCGGCCATGGCTGGGCTTGACGCCGACCAGTCCGCACCAGCCGGCCGGCAGCCGCACCGAGCCGCCGATATCGGTACCCAGATGAAGCGGACCGTAGCCAGCGGCTCCCGCCGCCGCCGCTCCCGCGCTGGAGCCGCCCGGATTCAGGGCGGTGTTCCAGGGATTGCGGGTCAGCGGGTGAAAGCTGGAAAGGCCCGAGGACAGCATTCCGTAATCCGGCATGGTCGTCTTGCCGAGCACGACCGCGCCGGCCTCCTTCAAGCGCGCGGAGGGCGGCGCGTCGACCGGGGAGGGCGTCATGTCGGCGGCCGCGGTGCCGACCGGCACCGGCACGCCCTTGGTGGCGATATTCTCCTTGATGGTCACGGGCACGCCGTCGAGTTCGCCTGCAGGGCTCGCCTGCCGCCCAGCGCCTTGTGGATTGCGCCGCCTGCTCGCGCGCGGCTGCGGGATCGAAAGCGTAGAGCGCGTTCAGCGCCGGCTCCCGCCGTTCGATATGGCCGATGACGGCGTCGACGGCTTCCGAAGGGCTTAGCGCCTTGCGGCGGTAGAGATTGACCAGTTCAACGGCCGTGAGGCCCTCGATCTCGCTCACTTGTCATCCCCTCGATCGAAATCCCGTCCGGCAGCGCAGGGTAGCGCTGTTTTCTCGTGAACGGAAAGCCCGGTGTAGCGGGAACAATGGGGCCGAGACGCCGTTCCTAGGGCGAACGAAAAAGGAACGCAGCGCATGAGCACACCCCAACAAAACAGGCAGGACGGTCAGCGCCCCGAAACTCGCGAGACGCACGGGCGCAATCCGCAGGACCATCCTTTCGTCGGCGAAAATCCCAAGAAGCCTGCCGATGCCGCCGATGAAGGCGGGAGCAATCGAATCAAGGATCCTGACGATTGGGTGAGCGGCGACGAGCCCATGACCGGGGCCCAAGCGTCCTATCTGAAGACGCTCGCTGAAGAGGCGCACGACCCGGATGCCTTCGATGCAAATCTCGACAAGGCCGAGGCATCAAGGCGCATCGACCGGCTCAAGGAAAAGCTGCGGCTGTGAGGACGGTCCTTCCTGCAGAGCCGGGGCGATCGCTTCCTGAACCAGCGCCGTCAGGCCGTGCGGCGGAACGAGAGCGCCGCCCCGAGAAATGCCAGTCCGGCGAGGCCGGCGGCAATGATCATGTTCCACGCGGCCAGCGAAAGGCCGAGGATGCGCATTGCGACTTCGTCGCAGCGCACGACCTTCACGGTCTGGAGCTGCTTCAGGAAGTCGCCCATCGCGGCCGGCTTCTCGATGGCGCCGGTACAATCCGCCGGGCCTGCCCATAGCCCCCATTCGACCCCGCTGTGATATCCGCCCATCACCGCACCGACCAGGAATACAAGGCCGACGAGCACCATCAGCAGCGTCGTCGAGCGCGCGTGCGGCCTTCGGGAAGCGAGTGCGAAAGCCACGAGGGCGAGCGGGATGCCGGAGTAGTAAGGAATGCGCTGCTTCAGGCAAAGCTCGCAGGGCTTTACGCCGAGCACGTGCTCGATGAACAGCGCGCCCAAGATGGTGGCCAGCGCCGCCAGCGTCAGCGCCAGCAGAATTCGTGTGGGGGTCGCCCAGGCCGGAATGCCGCTTGCCGCGTTCGAAACCGTTATGCTTTCGCTCATGACATCCACGACGTTCTGGTCACGCAAGCTTTGCCGCTGCAATGAAACCGATGACGATAAACGCCACGATGACCACCATGAACCAGCCGAAATAGCGGTCAAGCAAACCGCGGGCCTGGTCGCCGAAGCGGTTCAGCAGCGCGGCGAGGAGGAAGAAGCGCGCGCCGCGCGTGATGATGGACAGCGCCACGAACAGCGGAAAATTGTAGGCCAGCAACCCGCTGACGATGGTGACAAGCTTATAGGGGATGGGCGTGACGCCCTTGATGAGGATGAGCAGCGCGCCCCACTTGTCGTAGGCCTCGCGCAGCGCGTCCATCTTGGCCCCGTAGCCGTAGAGGTTGATCAGCCACTGGCCCACGGTATCGAAGAGCAGCGCGCCGATGGCGTAGCCGACGATGCCGCCCAGCACCGAAGCGATGGTGCAGATGGCTGCGTAGCGCCATGCCATCTTGGGCTTGGCGAGCGACATCGGCACCAGCACGACGTCTGGCGGGATGGGAAAGAACGAGCTTTCGGCGAAGGAAACTGCCGCAAGTCCCCAAGCGGCGCGCGGACTTTCCGCAAGGGACATCGTCCATTGATAAAGGCGGTTTGACATGAAGGCTGCTTACCGGATGCCGCCTGGACTGTCCACGCGCTCACCGCCAACCGCCGGCGTGGATCGGTCGTTCCCGGGCCGGCTGGAATGCGGGCGGGCGGCCTCCCGGCGGGCTTCATCCAGACACTCGCTTGACTAACCATCCTTGCCGCGTCACTTATCCGCGGCCCGCTGCCCTATTTGCGGGGTCCGTTTCTGGCTGAAGGCCAAGTCCCTGATACCCGGGGTCCTTGCCTTCCAATCGGTGCAAAACCAAAGCCCCTGATGCGAAGCTATCTCGATTTCGAAAAACCCGTGGCCGAGCTCGAGGCGAAGGCCGACGAGCTGCGCGGGGTGGCGGAGAGCAGCGGCTCGGCCGCGATCGCCAAGGAAATCGAGGCTCTCGAGACCCGCGCCGACGCACAGCTGCGCGAACTCTATGCCGCGCTGACGCCGTGGCAGAAGACGATGGTGGCGCGCCACCCGATGCGGCCTCACTTCCGCGACTATCTGGAAGCGCTGGTCGAGGACTTCACGCCGCTGGCCGGCGACCGCAAGTTCGGCGAAGACCAGGCCATCGTCGGCGGTTTTGGGCGCTTCCGCGGGCAATCCGTCTGCATCATCGGCCAGGAAAAGGGCTCCGACACCGAGAGCCGCCTGCGGCATAATTTCGGCATGGCCATGCCGGAGGGCTACCGCAAGGCGGTTCGCCTGATGGAACTGGCCGACCGCTTCGATGTGCCGGTGCTCAGCTTCGTCGACACGGCGGGCGCCTATCCGGGCATCGCCGCCGAAGAGCGCGGGCAGGCCGAGGCCATCGCCCGCTCGACCGATTGCTGCCTTTCGCTCGGCGTCCCCAATTGCGCGCTCGTCATCGGCGAAGGCGGCTCCGGCGGCGCTGTCGCCATCGCGAGCTGCAACACCGTGCTCATGCTGGAGCATGCGATCTACACGGTGGCGTCGCCCGAGGCGTCCGCCTCCATCCTGTGGCGTGATTCGGCCCGGGCGCAGGACGCCGCCACGAACATGAAGATCACGGCCCAGGACCTGCTTCGTTTCGGGGTCATCGACGGAATCGTGCCGGAGCCGGCCGGAGGCGCGCATCGCGATCCCTCGGCGGCGATCGCACGCGGCTGGCGACGCCCTGGCGGCCGCTTTGGCCGATCTGGCGGGCCTGGGACGCGACGAGGTCCGCAACAAGCGGGCCGAGAAGTTCCTTGCCATCGGCCGCAAGGTCTAAAAGCGCGCGCCCCTGGATCGGAAGACCTATAGTGGCGTGTGGACGACGGTCGCCACCCCTCGGTGTTAACTGTTGATTTACTCTACTGGCGGTAGCTGGCCACGTCCGGTAAGGTTCGGTAAAGGTTGACGGTCGTAAACCGGTGATGTCCCAGAGGACCAAGGTCTCGAGGAACTCAGCATGTCTATTGCCTGGACCCGTCTTGCTCTCGCATCGGTCGCCGTCGCCACCCTCGCCGGCTGCAATGCCGAATCGAGCCGCTATCCCGCGCGCGCCTATGCGCCCATTCCGAGCGACACCCTTTCGCTGATGGCGCAGAAGGGCACGAACCGGAATGCGCCGGTGCTGGTCCGCGCCTACAAGAAAGATTCGGAGATCGAGATCTGGAAGCAGGCCACGAACGGCCAGTACGTCCTGCTCAAGACCTATCCGGTCTGCCGCTGGTCCGGCCAGCTCGGTCCCAAGACACGCGAGGGCGACCGCCAGGTTCCCGAGGGCTTCTACACCGTCGCCGCGCCGCAGATGAACCCGAACTCGGCCTATTGGCTGTCGTTCAACGTGGGCTATCCGAACCAGCTCGAGCGCGCCATGGGCCGCAATGGCGGGGACATCATGGTCCACGGCACCTGCTCGTCGCGCGGCTGCTTCGCGATGACGAACGAGCAGGTCGAGGAAATCTACGCGGTCATGCGCGAGGCTTTCCAGGGCGGCCAGAAGCAGGTTCAGTTCCAGTCCTACCCGTTCCGGATGACGGCCGAGAACATCGCCAAGTTCCGGCACGATCCCAACATGCCCTTCTGGAAGAACCTGAAGGAAGGCAACGACCACTTCGAGGTCACCAAGGCTGAGCCCGCGGTCGGCTATTGCGGCGGCAAGTACGTGTTCAACGCCAACCCGGTGAATGGCCGCCTCGATCCGACCGCCCCGTGCCCCGCGCTGAAGACCGACGACGAATTGGCCTCCGCCGTGGCGAGCAAGGCTCGCGCGGACGACGCCAAGGTGGCCGAGTACATCCACCGCGGCACGCCCGCCGTGCGCGTGCAGTATTCGGACGGCAGCCAGCATCCTTCCTTCCGGACGACCGCTGTCGCCTATCTCGACCAGGGCAATGACAGCCCGATGATGACGCCGCTCGCCTACAACGCCGCGCCCAAGCGCGATCTCGGCGATATCAGCCGCCCCGAGGCCATCGGCGCGACAGAAGAGTTCGCCGTCGACGAGACCGGCCAGCGCAAGATCCAGAAGGCCGCGCCGGTCGCTGTCGCTGCGGCGCCTGCGGCCGTGCCGGCGGCGGCTTCGGTCCCTGCCGCGCCGACGGTCGTCGCCTCGGCTTCCACTTCCACGGTCGTGAGCACGTCGAGCGTGGCCAAGTCCGAAAACGTGGCCAAGCCCGAAACCGCAACCAAGCCGGGCGGCTTCGGGCTGGGCATGATCGGCAATCTGTTCGGCGGATCGGCGCAGCCGGCCGCGGCCCCAACTGCAACGGCCTCCAATGCGGCTCCGTCGCCGCAAGCCCCTGCGCCCGCGGCGAACGCGCCGTTCTACAAGCGCTGGCTTGGTTTCGGCGAGACCGATGCTGGCCGTCGAGCCGGCCGCCGTCCCGCTGCCCGCCAAGGTGCCGCTGCCGCCCAAGCGGCAGGCTCAGGCGCCCGCGAACGCACAAATCGCGATGACGACGCCGCAATAGCTGCCAGAAGCGTTTGGCCCTACGAAGGGACAAGCTGCAGAAACGCAGAGCCTGCAATTGAAAACGGCCGCCTCGGGGCGGCCGTTTTCATGTCACGGGTCCAGCATCGCGCCATCGGCGCAGGCCGAGGCCAAAGTTCAGGCGAACTGGCCGTGGCAGTGCTTGAACTTCTTGCCGGAGCCGCAGGGGCAGGCCTCGTTGCGGCCGACGCGGCCCCAGGTCGACGGGTCGTTGGGATCGCGCGACAGGCTGCGGCTCTCCGCGATCGTCGGCCGTAGAAGCCAAGCGGCGGCGGCCGGCGCGGGCTCGCCCACGCCGAGGCCGGCGAACTCGTCCATGCCCGGTCGTGGCGTCGATGTGGGAGGCCTGCATCGGCGGCAGGGCCGGCTCCTCCGGCGGCGCGAACATCACCTCGACGCGCATCAGCTGCGCCGTCACCTGCTCGCGCAGATGGGTGATCAGGTTGTCGAAGAGCTCGAAGGCTTCCTGCTTGTACTCGTTCAGCGGGTCGCGCTGGGCGTAGCCGCGCCAGCCGATGACCTGGCGCAGATGGTCGAGCGTGACGAGGTGCTCGCGCCAGAGATGGTCGAGCATCTGCAGCAGGACCTGCTTCTCGATGTAGGTCATCACCTCGGCGCGTGTTCTTCTCGATCCGCTCGGCATAGGCGTCGTCGGCGGCGGTACTTGATGCGCTCGCGGATCTCCTCGTCGGCGATGCCCTCTTCCTTGGCCCAGTCGGCGATCGGGAAGCTCGAGGGCCAGGAAGCGCTGCACGTCCTCGTCGAGGCCGGCGATGTCCCACTGCTCGGGATAGGCGCCCTCGGGAATGTGCTTGGCGACGACGTCGTCGATGACGCCGTGGCGCATGTCGTCGATCGTGGCGCGCACGTCTCCTCGGCCATGAACTCGCGGCGCTGCTCGAAGACGACCTTGCGCTGGTCGTTCATCACGTCGTCGTACTTCAGGATGTTCTTGCGGATGTCGAAGTTGCGGGCTTCGACCTTCTGCTGCGCCTTCTCGATGGCCTTGTTGATCCAGGGATGGATGATCGCCTCGTCCTCCTTGAGGCCGAGGTTCTGCAGCATGCCGTCCATGCGCTCGGACCCGAAGATGCGCATCAGGTCGTCCTGCAGCGACAGGTAGAACTTCGAACGGCCGGGGTCGCCCTGGCGGCCGGAGCGGCCGCGCAGCTGGTTGTCGATGCGCCGGCTCTCGTGGCGCTCGGTGCCGATGACGTAGAGGCCGCCGGCGGCCAGCGCCTTCTGCTTGAAGCTCGGCGACCTCGGTCGCGGATCTCGGCGATGCGGACCTCGCGCTCGGGCCCGTCCTCGATGTCGGTCGAGTTCGTGCTGGATGCGCATGTCGGCGTTGCCGCCGAGCTGGATGTCGGTGCCGCGGCCGGCCATGTTGGTGGCGATGGTGATCGCGCCGGGCACGCCGGCCTGGGCGACGATGAAGGCCTCCTGCTCGTGGAAGCGGGCGTTCAGCACCGCGAAGATCTTCGAGGGCTTGCCGTCGCTGCGCCGCCTCGTAGAGCGGCTCCAGCGCGTCGGGCTGCGTTGAAGTCGATCAGCTTGTAGCCGTGCTTGACCATGAACTCGGCCGAGCTGCTCGGACTTCTCGATCGAGGTCGTGCCGACCAGCATCGGCTGGCCCTTCTCGGCGGCGGCCTCGATCTCGCGCACGATCGCCTTGTATCTTCTCGCCGGCGGTGCGGTAGACCTCGTCGTCCTCGTCGATGCGGGACACGGGCAGGTTGGTCGGGATCTCGACGACGTCCAGCTTGTAGATGTCGAGGAACTCGTCGGCCTCGGTCGCGGCCGTGCCGGTCATGCCGGCGAGCTTCTTGTAGAGGCGGAAATAGTTCTGGAAGGTGATCGAGGCCAGCGTCTGGTTCTCGGGCTGGACCTGGACGTGCTCCTTGGCCTCGAGCGCCTGGTGCAGGCCCTCGGAATAGCGGCGGCCCGGCATCATGCGGCCGGTGAACTCGTCGATGATGACGACCTCGTCGTTGCGGACGATGTAGTCCTTGTCGCGCTGGAAGAGCGTGTGGGCGCGCAGCGCCTGGTTGACGTGGTGGACCAGCGTGACGTTGGCGGCGTCGTAGAGCGTGCCTTCCTGCAGCAGGCCGGCTTCCTCCAGCAGCTCCTCGATGTGCTCGTTGCCGGCCTCGGTGAGGGACACGGCGCGCTGCTTCTCGTCGACGTCGAAGTCGCCCTTCACGCAGCTTGGGCAGCAGCTTGTCGATGGAGTTGTAGAGCTCGGAGCGGTCGTCGAGCGGGCCGGAAATGATCAGCGGCGTGCGCGCCTCGTCGACCAGGATCGAGTCCACCTCGTCGACGATCGCGAAATTGTGTCCGCGCTGGACCATCTGGCCCAGCTCGTACTTCATGTTGTCGCGCAGATAGTCGAAGCCGAACTCGTTGTTCGTGCCGTAGGTGATGTCGGCGGCATAGGCGGCGGCGCGCTCGTCGTCGTCGAGGCCGTGCACGATGACGCCGACGCGTCAGGCCGAGGAACCTGTAGATCTGGCCCATCCACTCGCGTCGCGGCGGGCGAGGTAGTCGTTGACGGTGACGACGTGCACGCCCTTGCCGGCGAGCGCGTTGAGATAGACGGGCAGGGTGGCGACGAGCGTCTTGCCTTCGCCGGTCCGCATCTCGGCGATCGATCCCTCGTGCAGCACCATGCCGCCGATGAGCTGCACGTCGAAGTGGCGCTGGCCCAGCGTGCGCTTGGCGGCCTCGCGCACGGTGGCGAAGGCGGGGACGAGAATGTCGTCGAGCGTCTTGCCGGCGGCGATCTGGTCCCGGAACTCCTCCGTTCGGGCGCGCAGTTCCTCGTCGCTGAGAGGCGGCGACCTCCGGCTCGAGCGCGTTGATGGCCGCGACCTTCGGCTTGTAGGTCTTGAGACGGCGGTCGTTGGCCGAGCCGAACACCTTCTTGGCAAGTGCGCCGAACATCGAGAAACCTTCTTCAAAGCCGACGCGAGCGACCCGAGGCTCGCGCCGGTACGGAGTTGCAGTGTCGAACGGGCTTATAGCGCCATCCGTCTGCGGGACGCACGGCCCTTTCATGGGCATCGGACGCACGGCCGCGGCTCGAATGCGCCGCTTCGTTGCTTGGTCCGAGCGACATCGAAACATGGGGTCACGATCACGCAATTTTTCAAACGGTCGCCGTCAGAGCGGCCTTGCCAGCGACACACGCCTTGCGTCCACTTCTTCGCTCCCACGGCCCTTCCAGGGCGCGCCACACCGGACAAGCCACGATGATCGATCAGATGCTCAAACTCTACGCGCCCGGCTGCGCTGGCCGGCCGTCGCCGCCGCCGCATCGCTGCTGGCCGCACCCGGCCTGTCCGCGCAGACGGCCAGCACCGACAAGGTCGTCGCCAAGGTCGACGGCATGCCGATCACCGAGAAGGACCTCGATATCGCGGCCGAGGACGTGGCGGGCAAGCCTGCCGCGCAGATCACCGACGCGCAGAAGCGCGACTATCTCGTCGGCTACGTCGTCCGACCTGAAGCTCGGCGCCCGCGCAGCCGCGCGAGGCCAAGCTGGACGCCAATCCCGACTTCGAGCGCAAGGCTCGCCTTCTTCACGCGACAAGCTGCTGCTCGACGACTACCTCGGCGCGGAGGCCAAGAAGGCGGCCACGCCCGAGGCCATGCAGAAGCTCTACGACGACATCCGTCAAGGGCATCACGCCCGAGCAGGAGGCGCGCGCCCGCCACATCCTCGTCGAGAAGGAAGACGAGGCGAAGGCCATCGTGGCCCGGCTGAAGGCCGGCGAGGACTTCGCCAAGGTCGCGGCCGAGATGTCCAAGGATCCCGGCTCGGGCAAGGAAGGCGGCGATCTCGGCTGGTTCACCAAGGACCGCATGGTGCCGGAATTCGCCGAAGCCGCCTTCAAGCTGAAGCCAGGCGAGGTGTCCGACCCGGTGAAGAGCCAGTTCGGCTGGCACGTCATCAAGCTCGAGGACCTGCGCGCCAAGCCGCTGCCGTCCTTCGACGATGTGAAGGACCAGATCGCGCAGTACCTCACGCGCAAGGCGCAGACCGACTCTGATCGTGGCGCTGCGCGCCAAGGGCAAGGTCGAGCGGCTCGATACGCCCGCACCCGCCGCAGCCCCGGCAACTCCTGCTGCGCGGCCACGCCTGCTCCGGCCGCGCCGAAGCCCTGAACCGGCGGGGGCTTCGTCCCCAGGCCGATCACGGCTTTTCCCCAGCCTGTCCACAGCGGACAGACCGGGTTTTCAACATAGGCATGGCGGTGCGTCCGCCGTGCCCATGCCTCGCCTGCTTCCCGCCTCACCCGCTTCCTGCCTCAGCCGCTCCCTTCATTCATCCGCCCACCCGCCGAGGTCCGCCATGGCGACCGCCGTCTCTCCGCTCGCGCCCGCCAGCATTCCCCGACATGCCAACCGTCGACGGCGTGACGTTCTCCACCGCCGCGGCCGGCATCCGCTACAAGAACCGCACCGACGTGCTGCTCGTGGCCCTCGCGAAGGGCACGAGGCAGCCGGCGTGTTCACGCGGTCGAAATGCCCGTCCGCCCCGGTCGACTGGTGCCGCAAGGCCTTGCAGGGCGGCAAGGCCCGGGGACTGGTCGTGAATTCCGGCAATGCCAACGCCTTCACGGGCAAGACCGGCGCGCAGGCGGTGAAGCTGACGGCGGAGATCGCCGCCAAGGCGCTGGGCTGCCGCCCCGGCGAGATCGTGCTGGCCTCGACCGGCGTCATCGGCGAGCCGCTCGACGCGACGAAGTTCGAGGGCGTGCTCGACGATTGCGCCAAGCGCGCGACGGCAGGCTCCTGGAGCGAGCCGGCCAAGGCCATCATGACGACCGACACCTATCCCAAGGGCGCGTCCGCCAAGGTGATGATCGACGGCGTCGAGGTCACGATCGCGGGTATCGCCAAGGGCGCGGGCATGATCGCGCCTGACATGGCGACCATGCTGTCGTTCGTGTTCACGGATGCCCCCATCGCCGCCGAGGCGCTGCAGGCCATGCTGTCGAAGAGCACGAAGACGTCGTTCAACGCCATCACGGTCGACAGCGATACCTCGACGTCCGACACGCTGATGCTGTTCGCCACCGGCGCGGCCGCCAAGCGCGGCTGCCCTGTCATCGCGACGGCGTCCGACCGGCGTCTCGCCGCCTTCCGCAAGGCGCTCGACGGCCTGCTTCTCGACCTCGCGCACCAGGTGGTGAAGGACGGGGAGGGCGCGCGGCATTTCGTGGCGATCACGGTGGACGGGGCGGTCGAGCGCGGCCTCGGCCAAGCGCATCGGCATGTCCATCGCCGAATTCGCCGCTGGTGAAGACCGCCATCGCAGGCGAGGACGCGAACTGGGGCCGCATCGTCGCGGCCGTCGGCAAGGCCGGCGAGCCGGCCGACCGCGACCGCCTCGCGATCCATTTCGGCCCGCACCGCGTGGCCGTGAAGGGCGCGCGGGATCAGGCCTACGACGAGGCCAAGGTCTCCGACTACATGAAGGGCCAGGACATCGACATTCGTGTCGACATCGGTCTCGGCAAGGGCCGATTTACAATCTGGACGTGCGATCTCACCAAGGAATACGTCGAGATCAACGGCGATTACCGGAGCTGAACGCGCCGAATACAGTCCTCGCCTTGCCGGATCGATCTGCTAAGCTGACGCTGCATTAAGAAGCGTTTCGTTGCTTGGGAGATTTCATGTCGATGATTTCGATCGGCGCGTTCATGCGCGCTGCGGCCGTATGTATTGTCGCTTCCTTCGCGCTGACGGCTTGCGTCACGGTGGCCAAGATCGACACCGAGTTCGACGAGGCCATGCAGGAGCAGGCTGCCAGGCAGTTGGAGCCTGGCGACGCGACCATCAAGGGCGAGGCATTCCTTCGCCCGGGAACCTGGCGCTCGCTCAAGGCCGCCGGCGAGCTCATCTACCTCATTCCGGCTACGCCCTTTGCCGACGAGCGGATGAGAAAGATCTATGGTCCGGGCAAGTTCTCCCCGGCCACTGGCGGTACGATGGCGCCGTCGAACGAGACCTATTCGGCCCTGACACGCACGACAAAGGGAGATCACGAGGGCAAGTTTGTTTTCGACAACGTCAAGCCGGGACGGTATTACCTCACCTGCGTCATCGTGTGGCGCAATGCCGGCGAAATCTTGTGGCAGGGCGGGTCCGTGATGGAAGAAGTCACCGTCAAGCCTGGAGAGAAGGCCAAGGTGATTCTGTCGGGCCACTGACAGAACTCCTTCACGGGTGAGTTCGCGGATTTGAAGCTTGTTCTCGTCGCAGCCTGCGCCCTTATCGATGCCGACGGGCGGATCCTCATCGCCCAGCGGCCCGAGGGAAAGCAGCTCGCGGGGCTGTGGGAGTTTCCCGGCGGCAAGGTGGAGCCGGGCGAACGCCCGGAGGAGACGCTGATCCGCGAGCTGCACGAGGAACTCGGCATCGTGGTGAAGGAGCCCTGCCTCGCGCCGCTCACCTTCGCGAGCCACACCTACGAGACGTTCCAGCTCCTGATGCCGCTCTGGGTCTGCCGCCGCTGGGACGGGCTTGTGATCGCCAGGGAGCACAAGGCGCTCAAATGGGTGCGTCCAACGGCGCTGCGCGACTACCCGATGCCCCCCGCGGACGAGCCCCTGATCCCGCCCTTGATCGACCTGATCGGGGGCGGCTGACGCCACCATGATCGCGCGTACCTCGATGTCGCAGTCCGGGCTGATCGTCCGGATGCTGGTGTGTTCGATCGCCTGGTCGAGCGGCTTCCTGTTCATGAAGCTCGCGGGCAGCGCGTCGCCATGGGTGCTTGCCGCCAGCCGCGCCTGCATCGCGTGTGTGGCGCTCAGCCTCTGGTTCCTGATGCGTGGGCGCAACCCCCTGATTCAGCGCCGGGAAGTCGTGCCATGGCTGGTGCTGGGCACGCTGAACGGCTGGATGCCGAACGTGCTCACAGCCTTTGCGCTGACCCAGATCCCCGCCGGCCTCAGCTCGATGATCCAGGCCTCTGGGCCGCTCATGGTGGCGGTCATGGCGCATTTCGCGTTCGCGGAGGAGCGGCTGACACTGCGTCGCGCCGGCGGCGTCCTTCTTGGCTTCCTCGGCATGATCGTGCTGATCGGACCCTCCGCCCTGCAAGGCACGGACGGAGGGCTGCTGGGCGTATTGGCCATGGCTTCGGTCGCGTTCAGCTACGCGCTCGGCAACATCTATGCCCGCTTCATCCATGGCTTCGAGGCCGAGCGCCTCGCACTGGGGCAGCAGACCGTCTCCGCGGCGGCCGGGCTGCTCCTCGCCTCCCTCATCGTCGGAATGCCGGCCTTCGGCCAGATCGCGGAGGTCTGGCCGGCGATCGTGGCGCTGGGGCTCCTCGCGACGGCCATTCCCGTCACCGTCTTCATGACCATCGTGCTGAGCGCCGGGCCGACCCGCGCGGCGATGCTGGGCTATCTGATGCCGGTCTGGGCGACCATGCTGGCGGTGGCTTTCCTGGGCGAGACGGTGGGGCTGCGCGAACTCGCGGGGGCGGCCATCATCCTCGGCGGCGTCTGGATCGTCACGACGAGCCCACGAAACTAGAGTTCGTGCCGTCGAAACCCTGCTGGACGGCCGCTAGCGGATCAACCCCTGCAGCTTGTCGCGCATGTTGGAGGGGAGCGGAACCGGCCGCTGCGTGACGCGATCCACCGTCACGTGGACGAAACGCCCCTGCGCGGCGGCATCGTCCGAGCCTTCGCGGAAGATGCCGATTGCATAGATGATGGAGCTCGAGCCCAGGCGTTCCACGGCCAGTCCGGCATGGACCGTATCGGGAAATGCGACGCTCTCGAAATAGCTGCAGCCGGTCTCGACGACGAGGCTGATCACCGGGCTCGAAGCGATATCGAGCAAACCGTTCTCGACCAGCCAGCGGTTCACGACCGTGTCGAACCACGCATAGTAGACGACGTTGTTGACGTGGGCGTAGGCGTCGTTGTCCGACCAGCGGGTCGGAATGGCGAGGAAGTGCCGGTAGTCGGCGCGCTTCGTGCGGGTCGCGCGGCCGGTCATCGTGTGTTCAGTCGCCCCGAGGCGATTCCGGCTGGTGGGAGTGAATGCGCGTGTCGCACGGGGCGTAGGTCAGTACTCGGCATCGCAATCTCGCAGGATGAGCCGGAATTGGGGATGAATGTCCGCCGGTCGCATCGTAGCGGCACTGCCGACGCCTCCGGAAGACCATCGCCGGAAGACCATCTCCGGAAGACCGTCTCCGGCAGGCCGTATCCGGACGGGCGGCTCATATATTCCTGTCCGCAGCCAGGGGCGTCGCATCGGTTCCGCGCTTCATCGCGCTGTAATAGGCCCAGAGCAGCTTGGCCGCCGCCCCGCGCCAGGGCCGCCAGCGTTCCGCGAATTCCGCCAGCGCCTTGGCGGATGGGCGCTCGTCGAGGCCGAAGCCCAGCTTTACGGCTTCCTGCAGCGCGAGGTCGCCTGCGGGGAAGGCGTCCGGGTGGCCGATGCAGAACAGCAGGTAGATGTCCGCCGTCCACGGGCCGATGCCCTTCATCGTCACGAGATGGGCGTGCGCTTCATCGGCGGGAAGCCCTGAAAGCTCCGCCAGCGGCACCTCGCCGGCGTGGATCGCCTGTGCGACGGCCCGCATGGTCCGGATCTTCGGCGCGGAGAGCCCGCAGGCGCGCAGATCGTCCTCGGTCGCCGCGAGAATGGCGGCCGGCTCCATGGGCTCGAACCGCGCGCGCACGCGCTTCCAGATGGCGGCGGCGCTCGCCACCGAGACCTGCTGCGACACGATGATCATCGCCAGACCCTCGAATCCGGGCTGGCGTTTGCGCAACGCGCGGCCGGCCAGCCACCGCAAGGAGCGGCTCCAGCGCCGGATCGATCCTGAGCAACTGCGCCAGCGCGTTGTCGAGCGCCTCATCACTGTCCAGCATCGAACAGGAACTCCGTCGTTGTATGCGGCGCGCTGTGCCGCGCCTCACAACCCATGATATCGAATGCTGATCAGGATGGGGATCATTCGCCGCGTGCCGACGCAACCCGTTTTCCGCTTCGCTCCGAGCCCGAACGGCTGGCTGCATCTCGGCCATGCATTGTCGGCGCTCCTCAATGCGGACCTCGCGCATGAGCTGGGCGGCAGGCTGCTGCTTCGCATCGAGGATATCGATCCGTTGCGGTCGCGCCCCGAGTTCGAAGCGGGAATATACGAGGATCTCGCCTGGCTCGGGCTCCGGTGGGAGGAGCCCGTGCTCCGGCAATCAGCCGAAATGAACCGCTACGCCGCGGCGCTGGATGGGCTGAAAAGCCGAGGCCTGGTCTATCCCTGCTTCTGCACGCGCGCGGGCCTCAGGCGCGCCGTTGCGGAGCGCGGTCCAGATTGGCCCGTGGACCCGGACGGAACCCCGCATCACGCTGGAGCGTGTCGCGATATCGACCCGGCGCAGGCAGGGCGGCGCATCGCGTCCGGCGAGCCGCATGCTTGGCGTCTCTTCATGGATCGCGCGCTGCGGGAGGCCGGTGCAGGCCTGTCCTGGCTATCCTGGAACCCCGGAACCGGTAACGTTGAGCCAGTCGCCGCTGCGCCTGAAGCATGGGGCGATGTCGTCCTCGGCCGCAAGGACGTGCCGACGAGCTATCACCTGTCCGTCGTGCTCGACGACTCCCTGCAGGGCGTCTCCCATGTCGTGCGCGGAGCGGACCTGGCCGCATCGACGGGCGTGCACGCCCTCCTGCAGCGCCTGCTCGGGCTGCCGTCGCCGATCTATCATCACCACCGGCTGCTGCTGGACGAGGACGGGAACAAGCTCGCCAAAAGTGCGAACTCCAAGCCGCTCCGCGAATGGAGGGCGGACGGCAAGACGCCCGGTTGGGTCCGTCGTCAGGTTGGTCTCGAGGCGTTTCGTTCCGCATGGGCTGCGGCTTCCAACGGAACGGACGGCGCTATTGAACGCGCAGCACCGCCAGCCAGAACGTCGTCGTGAAGATCGAAAGCGCTGTTGACAGGGAGATCGCACTGGCGGTGATCGCGACGCCGGACCTGTAGCGCTCAGCGAACAGATACGCATTGAGCCCGCACGGCGCGCTGGCGAACAGCACGGCCACTCCCGCCCAGACCGGCGGCATAGTGAACACGTGCATGGCGAGGATATAGACGAGCAGCGGATGCAGCAGCAGCTTCAGCGCCGTCATCACGCCTGAAAGCTGGAGATGCCGGCCGAATCCGTAGCGCTTCAGCGCGATTCCCAGCGCGAACAGCGCGCAGGGGCTGGCGGCATCGCCAAGCATGTCGATCATGCTCTTCAGCGGCCCAGGCACTGTCACATCGCTCAGCCGCACCGCTACGCTGACGAAAATGCCGAGCAGGATGGGATTGGTCACGAGCTGGCGTGCGAGGCGCGGCAAGTGCGTCGACCGGCCTTCCGAGAAGATGCTCCCCACCGTGACCATGATCGGCATATGGATGGCGATCAGCAGGAAAAGGGGCACGGCGCCCTCGGCGCCATAGGTTTCCAGGATCAGCGGGACGCCCACGAAAACCGTATTGGCCTGCGCGGAGCAGAAGCCGGCAACGATGCCGGTGACATTATCGACCCCGAAATACCGCCTGGCGATCCATGTGCCGAGCGCCCAGACGATCGCCACCGCAATGAAATAGGCAAACCAGTAGCCCCAGGGCTGGGCCGCGGGAATCGCCGCCGCCGTGAGCGTCTTGAATACCAGCGCGGGAACGGCGATGGCGAAGACGAAATCGGAAAGGCCTTCACCCGTGCGATCGCCGACAAGCCCCGAGAGTCGCGCTGCAAAGCCAAGGGCGATCAGGCCGAAGACCGGCAGGACAATGGTGAGAACGTGCAGCATCGGGCGCGCGGACCGTCGTTGCGGGTTAGTTCGCGGCTCTAACCGACCAGGCGGATCGCGATGGAATCAGCGAGCGCGCTCAGCGAGACGGGTCGCGGTGGGCGCCTTGCTGATCAGGTCGTCTATACGCTCGCGCTCGCGTTTGAAAGCCAGGAGCTGCTGGGTGTCGAGATCGCGGTTACGGGGCACTTTCACCGATAGCGGGTCGACGGGGTTTTCGTTGATCATCACCTCATAATGGAGGTGCGGGCCGGTCGAGAGCCCCGTGCTGCCGAGATAGCCGATGACCTGCCCCTGCCGGACACGGACGCCTTCGCGGATGCCGCGCGCGAAGCCGGACAGATGATTGTAGGTGGTCACGAAATTATAGGCGTGCTCGAGTTCGATCCGCCGGCCATAGCCGGATTCCCAATCCGCGAACCGGATGCGGCCGTCGCCTGCTGCGATGATCGGCGTGCCCACCTTGTTGGCCCAATCGATCCCGGTGTGCATCCGCGAGTATCGCAGGATCGGGTGGTAGCGCATGCCGAAGGTGGACCGCAGGATGCCGTCCGAGATGGGCTTGCGGATCAGGAACTTCCGGTTCGATTTCCCCGTCTCGTCGAAGAAGTCGATGATGCCGTCGTCACCCGTCTGGAAGCGGTAGTAATGCTTCGCCAGCCCGCCCACCGAGATGGATGCGTAGAGCACGTCGGGCCGCGCTTCGTTCTCGTCGTCCTCGGCGTAGAAGACTTCAAAGGAATCGCCGCCGGACACTCTTCTCTGCAGGTCGAAATCGTAGAACGCGACCTTGATGATCTGGTCCAGCACCGGGCGTGGGATATCGTGCTTGAACCCGGTCTCGTAGATGCTGTCGAAAAGACGCAAGCCGCCACTGGCCTCCTGTGTCTCCTCGTCGTCTTCGTCGGCGTTGGCAGGACTCTCGAGCTGGGGGGAGCAACCGAGACGAAAGTGTTCCGGTCATCCACCGCCGCGATGGCGGTGACGGTCTCGCCATCCAGCACGATCACCCTGAGCAGTTGCATCGTGCGCTTTCCGTCGGCGGACATGCCGAACAGCAGCTTCAGCCGGCTGCCCTCGCGGACAGGCGCGTCGCGCAGGCGAGCGGACAAGGCCGAGACGATCGAGCGGCCTTCGTTCGGGCCTGCCCCGTTTGCTCGCAGGACCTGCTCGAAGTTCTCGTTGCGCCGGACCGTGACAAGTTTCTCCTCGGTCGTCGGTGCAAGCTGCCTCTCGGGGCGCGGCGTCTTCTCCTTGATCGTCACGTTCTCGGTAGAGAAGGTGACCTGCATCGTCGAGAACGATGTCC
>CAWGGK010000007.1:0-682500 GCA_963822165.1 uncultured Alphaproteobacteria bacterium | reverse complement strand
CGTTCAAACGCCGTCCCTCCCAGGGCGGCGTTTTTGCGTTCAGGGTCGTCCATTGCCAACCGGACTAATGGCCGCGATTTCGCCCACGAGTTCGATATCGAAGCCACCTTCTGCCCGCAGGTGGACGACAAGCCTGCCGCTCAGCATGTCACGGATCTCCAGGGCCTCGGGCCGCGTAGCCTGGTGGTGCATTGCCGCCTGAATGGCATCAATTTCTGGCCGTTGAGCGCGGCAGGGTGCGGATGCAGCCGCATCGCAAGATGGCCGAGCACGAATTGCCTGCTTTAGGGCTTCTCAGACTCAATGCATCAAGGCGCTCTTGCAGGCCCGACGCTTGCAGGCCCGACGCTCGCTGGCCGCCCGCAATCGCCGTGACAAGCCGGTCGACGCCGGTCGACTTCCCCGAGTCTCCTGACGTCGACCGGGGCCTGTACAGCATACAGGTCCCGGGTCCACATCTATTACTCGGTCGCCGGCGGGGTTTCCCTTATTTTTAGCAGCGGGTCGAGCCTCGGCGCCATCCACGCCTTACCAACGATGCTATCCAGCGCCAGAAGCGACCCTGCCCCCAAGCCATAGGCCGTCATCTTGGCCAGGGCCTGTTGCCCTGCGCCGGGCAACAGCAGGATATGCGCCAATGTACGTCAGCGTGCCAACGAGCAGCACGCGACCAAGTTCCCCCCAACCGCTCCACATCATTCCGGACAGTTCGGATGCAAGTTCGCCGTTCACCCTGCGTCCGACCGTTCGGGATGGCTTGCGCGTTTGGTTTTGATTTCGTTCAGATGTCGGGGCTTCGGCGGGTCCTCTCCCATGGGCCAGTCCTCGCGCTGGCGGGCACGGTTCCATCGGTCTCCTCAATCTGGAAATGTACGACGCGCGTGGAGATGAGAAGGTCGATACCGGCTTCCGTCAGCGCTCTCCGGATTGGTGCGACGACCTGACCTCGGACCCTGACGACATCCGCTGGAGCGGGCCCGGAACCAAGGCTCGCGCGCGAACGTCATAAACACAGGGCTGGTTAACGACGACGGGAGACATTTGACGGGAGACATGAAATGGATCGCAGCCTCGAAGGTTGGAACGACACCAGAGTACCCCCTGCGTCCGTGGCCCGCGTCGCAGGGCATCCCATCCACCCGATGCTGGTGCCTTTTCCAATTGCCTTCTTTGCATTCGCGTTTGTGACGGACCTTGTCTATTGGCGCACGGCCGATCTGATGTGGAGCAATTTCTCGTCCTGGCTGATTGCAGCAGGGCTGTTCATGGGTGCCCTTGCGGCTTTGGCGGGGTTGGTCGACTTCGTCGGAAACAGCAGGATCCGCGCCCAGGCGCCGGCATGGCCCCACTTCATCGGCAACGCCGTCGTTCTTGGCCTCTCGCTCCTGAACGCCTTTGTTCACGCCCGTGACGGCTGGACCTCCGTCGTGCCGTGGGGGATGACATTGTCGGGGGTTGTCGTCCTGCTCATGCTCGTGACCGGCTGGCTCGGCGGCTCGCTCGTTTACCGCCACAGGGTGGGAGTTGCGCAATGAAGCCGACCCGCACGGCGGTGCTCGCCATCGGCCTTCTCGGTCTTGCAAGCTGCCAGGACGACTCGAACTTCGATGTGGCTTCGCAGATCGGGCCTGACCCCAAGCTTCCGCCACCCCAGCAATACTTTATTCCGCCGATGAAGATCGCCCAGCCGGTGGGCTGGAACAACGGGCAGGCGCCGACAGCGGCAAAGGGATTGAAGGTCCAGGCCCTCGCAACCGGGCTGCAACACCCTCGGACTGTCTATGTCCTGCCCAACGGCGACGTTCTCGTGGCGGAGCCGAGCGGTCCGCCGCCCGAGCCGATAACCCGCCCCAAGGGGTTCGTTCTGAATTGGGTGCTGTCCTACGCGCATGGCAAGGTCGAGGGCGCCAACACGATCACGCTGCTGCGGGATGCCGACAAGGATGGCGTGCCCGAAACGCGTACCGTTTTCCTGAAGAACCTGTCATCGCCGTTTGGCATGGTGCTGGTCGGCAATGATTTCTACGTGGCCGACACCGACGCGGTGATGCGGTTCCCCTATACCGAGGGGCAGACCACGATCGAGGCTACGGGCCAGAAGCTGCTCGATCTTCCGGCGGGACCGATCAACCATCACTGGACAAAAAGCCTGACGGCGAGCCCGGACGGCAAGCTGCTCTATGTGGGAGTGGGATCGAACAGCAACATCGTAGAGAACGGGTTCGAGGCGGAAAAGGGCCGTGCAGCCGTGTGGGAAGTCGACAGGGAAAGCGGTCGGTCGCGCGTCTTCGCCAGCGGACTGCGCAATCCTAACGGGCTGCGCTTCGAGCCGAAGACGAATGTGCTTTGGGCCGTCGTCAACGAACGCGACGAGCTTGGACCCAATCTCGTGCCGGACTATTTCACCTCCGTCAAAGACGGCGCGTTCTATGGCTGGCCATTCAGCTATTATGGAGATCATGTCGATCCCCGGGTCATGCCAACGCAGCCCGACATGGTCCAAAAGGCGATCAAGCCCGATTACGCGTTGAGTTCGCACGTCGCGCCGCTGGGCGTGGCGTTCTTGACTGACGGGCCGCTGACAGGAGTTCTAGGGGAAGGGGCCTTCGTGTCCGAGCATGGAAGCTGGGACCGTGATCACTTCAACGGCTACAAGGTGATCTTCGTACCCTTCAAGGACGGGCGCCCGTCAGGCCAGCCAAAGGACGTCCTGACGAACTTCGTGACAAAGGACGGGGCACATGGCCGCCCTGTCGGCCTCGCCATCGACAAGTCGGGAGCTCTTCTCGTCGTCGACGATCTGGGCAATGCGGTTTGGCGCGTCACAGCCGCGCAGTAAGACGGCCGCGCTTGAACTAGCCGTCGCGGCGTGACGCGAAGCTGGACAACCGATTATGGCGATAGCGAGCTAGGATCACGGTTCCACTCGCACAAGGCCATCATCCCGGGGCCTGGCCCGGGATGATGAAGAGAGTGGTGCAGACCGAGGCCACCACCGGGGTGCGAAGGGCACGGATCAGACCGCGTTATTCCAGAGCGCCGGAACGAACTCGTAGCCGGCACCGTCCTTGATCACGAAGCCTGTCGCCGGGAATGGCGCGTGATAGAATGACAGGCGGATTCTGTCGGCCGCCGCCATGTCGAGAATGCGCCGTCGCGTGGCGATGGCCTGGCTTGGATCCATGTCGAAGACGGCCTGCCACTCCGGCCGGCGCACGAAGATCCCGGGGTGATTGGTGATATCCGCGACGAACATCATGCGGTCGTTCCCCGATGCGATGAGGAAGGCAGTATGTCCGGGCGTATGGCCGCCGGCCTCGACGGCCGTGATGCCCGGAAGTATCTCCTTGCCCCATGCAAACCGGTTCACCTTTGCCGCGTCCGGCAAGAACACGCGGCGGACATTGGCGAAGGCACCCTTCATGCCCTCTGGCGCGGCGCTCATCCGCGCATCGTCCATCCAGAAGCCCCACTCGGCGTCGGGCACCATCAGTTCGGCATTGGCGAAAACCGCAGTGCCGTCCGCCTTGCGGACACCGCCGATATGGTCACCGTGGAAGTGGCTTATCAGGACGTGATCGACATCCTTTGTGGCAATCCCGGCCGCCGCGAGGTTGTCGGCCATCCTTCCGGCGGTCCCGCCCGGGGCGTTGCCGGAATCAATGAGAATTACCCGGTCGCCGGTGTTGACGGCCAGCGCGGTGAAGGTGATAGCCAGCTTGTTGGCGGGCATGCCGACTTCCGCGGCTGCGGCGGCGACCTCCGGGTCTGACGCATTGCGGACAAAGCCCTTCGGCATGTCCCGAAGCACCATGCCGTCATGCAGCGCTATCACTTCAAACGAACCAACCTTGAACCGGCTGAAACCCGGTGCCTGCTGACCGCCCAGGGGCGCCTTCGCAGAGGCGGTCGGTATTCCCGAGAACGCCGCCATTCCCGCAAGTGAAACGCCGGCAAGAACACCGCGCCGCGTAATAATTGTCATGTTGTACTCCGCTTGTTTCTAACCGCCAAAGCTATGTATTGCGGAGGCTGCATTTGCGTAGCGGATTTTGTTTCACGAACGCGTGACCTAGCGATCGAGCTTGATTGGACTGTTCTCACTGTCGAACTCGCAATTGAGTCGGGTATTGTCAGGGACGGACGGACGGTGCCTCCAGCGCCATGCCCCGAGCGCGCTCCATGAGGTAGGTCTCCAGCGCCACATAATCGGGCGATCCATAGGGGAATGGCTCCGCCCTCACCCCGATCATGCAATTACGCATGCGCCGCTGCACCGAGCCCAGGCCCTGCCACTCCAGCCTGTATTGCGGATAGCCGGTGGTGTGGCCCTGCGGGATCACGCGCGCCGCCAAGTGTACGGCCCCAATTTTCGTCGTGGCACTGGGCGCAGGACAGGTTCATCTGCCCCTGCCGCTGTTCGAAAAGCGCCCGGCCCTTCTCGCGCGCCGGGGCGAGCCTGGGGTCCGCGGGCGGCTCGATCGGCAGCCCTCGCGATTGCCTGGCGACGAACGCGGTCAGCGCCAGCAGGTCGCGGCTTTCGAAGGCCAGCGCGTCCGCATGCTGCCGCTCGGTGCGGCATTGATCGATGCGGCCCTGAAGGTCGACAGGCCCCTGCCGCGCCGGATCGTAGGCCGGGTATCGCGTCGCGACACCCTTCATGCTCGCGGTTGCATCCCCGTGGCAATCCGCGCAGGACCGGTTGGCCGCTCCCGTCCTCTCGCTCCACAACGCCTCGCCGTCGAGCACCCAGAGCATGCCGGGGTTGGCGCTGTCGTCGCGCTGCATGGCCTGCGTTGACGGGCTCATCAGATCGAATGACGAGCGCTTGTCTGCTGCTGCGATTTCACCCGCCCGCGGACCAGTAGCGCCGACGGCCAGGCCGGCCGCAAGCAGGACCACGACGCCGCGGAAGTCCCTCATTCGACCACGATCCCTGCGGTTTCCACTTGCGCGCCGCCCTTGTCGTCGAACCAGCGGAAGGTGATCGTTCCACTCACGGTTGCCACCGTGGTGAAGGCGAAGAACGGATTTGCGGCTATGGCCGGGAAGAGCTCCGCGCTGAAAATCTCATGCCCGTCATAGGTGACGAGCAGGCGGTTGATGATGTCGCGGGGGATCAGCGAGCCATCCGGATTGCTGCGATACCCGGTCTCCATGGGGTGGGGCAGCAGCGCCTTGATCTCGACGACGTCGCCCTTCCTGGCCTTGGGAGGGACATTGATGAGCGCGCGCGCCATGGCTCAGTTCTCCACGCAGGCAGGCAGCGTGACGACGAGTTCGGCCTCGCCGGACCAGAACGTCCCGTCCGCCATCTGCGCCACCGCCACGATCCTCTGCGAATCTCCCAGTCGTATCCGCGTTGAAACGACCGCCCGGCCGGAACGCGGCGACAGGTGGAACACCGCCACGTTGGGCTGCGGGTTCTTCTCGTTGAAAACCGCGATGGCCTTGACGAAGTCGGCCGGCGACATCGGGCTGTCGACCTTTACGGTCAGGGGAACCGAATTGCCGTTCTCGACAAGCGCGGGAATGTCCAGCGTCACCCGCCCCGGGCGCACCGCGCCGTTGCCGGCAAACGCCGCGATGGCGGTCTCCATGGCCGGCGTGCTGGCACGGGCTGGCCGGACAAGGATCGCCGCGCTCGCCGCCGCGGCGCCGGCGAGCACATGGCGACGGGTCACCGTTGGAAGCGTCCCGGCATCGGTGTGGGACGTTACATCTGCCGCCATGCTCGGCTCCTTCATGGACCAGGCTCCTTCGTCATGGTGGATAGGTAGGCTACCGCGTCCTCGATTTCAGCGGCCGATAGCAGGGGCTTGCCCGAAAAAGCACGCGCCACCCGCACGAGCCCGTCCGTCCGGTAGTAGGAGGGCATGATCGTTCCCGGGTTCAGCCGGCCGGGATCGACGATGCGCAGCCGCAATTGTCCCGCCGAAAGGCGCGCACCGACGCCGTCGAGACCGGGCGCTAGATCGCCCTGGAAGCGCTGTTCGGGAAAGCGCCCGGAATGGCACATCAGGCAAAAGCCTTTCTGGCGGTCGACGATGATGGTTCGCCCCCGTGCGGAATCGCCCGTGCCGCCCGTCAGCGATTTCGGGATGGCGTCGCCGATCACCTCATAGGAAACGAGTGGATCCGCTTGTGCCGTTCTGGGAGCGGCGGAGAAACCTGCAGCCAGCGCCAGCGCGAGGGTCGCCAGGCGGGCCGGGACGCGAGGACTTGCCGGGCCGCCGGCAGCGGGCTCAGCCAAAGACTTCCGCCGTGATCGTCTTGAACCACGCATCGGCATGGGCCGCTTCCTCAGCGCGAAATTCGTGGGACGCGGACATGGGACTTACGCCGCCGCTTCCCTCGACATCGGTGAGCTGGCCGTTCAGCGGCCGGTAGACGCCGGCGACCGAAATTCCGTAGTCCGGCGACACGAGGCTGTAGCAGGTATTGATGAGCTTGGTGGCTCCAGGCGCTTCGCCCCGCAAAATCGCTGCCACCGCGGCAGCGCAAACCTTCGCCTGTGCATTCGCCGCGAACGCTGATTTCGGCATCCCGCCCATGATCGCCGCGTCGCCGATGACGTGAATGCCGGGCAGCAGCTTCGATTCGAAGCTGTACCGGATCGACCGGGCACCAGCCGCTGCGGTCGGCGACGCCCGCCATCTGGGCGATCCGCCCGGCCCGCTGCGGGGGAATGACATTGGCGACTGCCGGCTTATGACGTCCGAACTCGGTGACCATTTCGCGCGTGGCGGCGTCCACCTCGGTCACCTTGCCGCCATCCGACAGCGCCACCCATTCGATCATGCCGGGATAGAGTTCCGCCCATGCCGCCTGGAACAACTTCTGTTTGGAAAAGCTGTCCTTGGCGTCGAGGATCAGCACCTTCGAGCGCGGCTTGGCGCGTTTGAAGTAATGCGCGATGAGACTGGCGCGCTCGTACGGGCCGGGCGGACAGCGAAACGGGTTCGCCGGCGCGACGATGACGACGACGCCGCCATCCTCCATGGCCTCGAGCTGCCGGCGGAGCAGCAGCGGTCTGCTCTCCCGCCTTCCAGGCATGCGGCATCGACTGCGCCGCAGCCTCTCGAATAGCCGGGCAGCGCGTCGAAACGGATATCGATGCCCGGCGCCATCACCAGCCGGTCATAAGGCAGTTGCGTCCCGTCCCCCAGGACCACCTGCCTCGCCGCGGCGTCCGACCCGCTCAGCTCGCTGGCGCACCAGCGTCACGCCGGATCGCGCAACGGCATCGTAGTTGAATTGCTGCGCTTCGAGTGGCCGCACACCGGCAAGCACGGCGTTGCTCATCGGGCACGCGGTGTAGGTGGCCTCCGGCTCGACCAGCGCGACGGACAGGCCCGCGCGCGCCAGCTCCCGCGCCGCCGTTGCCCCCGCGAAGCCGCCGCCGACGACCACGACACGCGCCGAGCCCTGCGCCAGGGCAGGCCGCGCCAGCGCCATCGATCGGTGCCGACGCCAAGCCTGACAGCACGGTCCGGCGCGTAGGTCCGGTGATCTGGTTAGAAGATGGAATTCGCATGACCCTCGCCGCCGGGTCCTAGGATCTGCCGGCAAGCCAGGCTGCGATGGCCCGGCTTTCCTCGTCCGTGAAGCCTTTCGCGATACGGTCCATGACCGTCGCCGGCCGCTCGCCGTTGCGAAAAGCCGCCATGGCGGCCGCCACCGCCGGCGCCGGCTGCCCCTGCAGCGAGGGGACCGACGAGGACAGGGACGCAGGTCCGTGACAGCCGGAGCAGGCGGACGCGCCCGGTGGTGCGGCCAGCGTTTCGGCAAGCCCCGGAGCGGACCCGGGCAATAGCAGCAGTCCCGCTACCGCTGCCGCCCGCGCCGGTTTCGCCATGTTCCGCTGCGCCATGACGCCCTGCCTTGCCGTCACGCCTTCCGCAGGTCCGCCCTGCTGAGCGGGCCGCCGCGAATGCGCTTGCCCGTGGCCGCGTAGATGGCGTTGAGCACTGCAGGCGCGGCCACGAAGATCGTCGGCTCACCCACCCCGCCCCAGAAGCCGCCCGAGGGCATGACGATGGATTCGACCTTCGGCATCTCGTCCATGCGTCATGACGGGATAGGTGTCGAAGTTTTCCTGCTCGACCCTGCCGTCCTTGACCGTGATCTCGCCATGCAGCAGCGCGCTGAGGCCGTATGCGAAGCGAGCCTTCGATCTGCGCCGCGATCTGCTGCGGATTGACGGCATGGCCGCAATCCGTCGCCGCCACGATGCGGTGGATCTTGAGCCTGCCCTTGTCATCGACCGACACCTCGGCGCACGCCGCGACATAGCTGCCGTAGCCCATATGCTGGCGAGAGGCCGCGATAGACGCCCGCCGGGCGCGGGCTTGCCCCAGCCGGCCCGCTCGGCCACTGCGTTGAGCACGGCGAGGTGCTTCGGGCTCTTGCGCCAGCAGCTTTCTGGCGGAACGCAAGCGGATCCTGCCCGGCGGCGTAGGCCATCTCGTCGATGAAGCTCTCCAGGTAGAAGCGCGTTCTGGTTGTTGTTCACGCCGCGCCAGAAGCCGGGCCGCAAATGCGGTGTTGCGCATGGCATGGTCGATGAGCAGGTTCTGGATCGTCGTGTAGCCGAACACGCCCTCGGTCCCGCCAGCATTCAGGCCCTGGAAGACAGCCGGATCCTTGCCGTTCTGCAGGCCCTGCGGGTTCACGCGCCGCCAGGATCGACTGGCCGGAAATGCGCATGTGCAGGCCGGTGACATTGCCCTTCTCGTCGAGCGCGCCGGTCATCTTGCACATCGTCACGGGGTGGTAGTGCCCGTGCGTCATGTCCTCCTCGCGCGACCAGATGAGCTTCACCGGCGTGCCCGGCATTTCCTTGGCGATCAGCACCGCCTGGCGCACGAAATCGTGGCTCGTCGCGCGCCGTCCGAATCCACCACCGAGATTGAGGCGGTACACGTCGCACTTGCCGATCGGCAGGCCCGATGCCTGGACCGTCGTGGCAAGCGCCGCCTCGGCGTTCTGCGTCGCGGTCCACACCTCGCACTTGTCCGCGGTCCACAGCGCCGTGGCGTTCATCGGCTCCATGGTTACGTGGTGCTGTGCCGGGAAGGAGTAGGTCGCCTCCACGACCTTCGCCGCCTTCGGCGATGGCCGCCTTCGACGTCGCCGGCCTGGTTGCCGACGAAAGCCTGCTCGGCCGTGAGGCCTTCCTTCAGCATGGCGTTGATCGTCTCAGTCGACGCCTTGCCGTTCGGACCATCGTCCCAGACGATCGGCAGGGCGTCGAGCGCGGTCTTGGCCTGCCACCACGTGTCGGCGACCACCGCGACGGCGGTGTCGCCCACCTGATGACCTTACGCACGCCCTTCATGCCCGCGATCGCCGCGGCATCGAAGCTCTTCAGCTTGCCGCCGAAGACAGGCGCAGTCCTTGATGGCGGCGTTGAGCATGCCCGGCAGCTTCATGTCGATGCTGTAGACCTGCTTGCCGTTGAGTCTTGTCGGCCGTGTCCAGCCGCTTCAGCGGCTTGCCGGCGATGGTCCAGTCCTTGGGGTCCTTCAGGACGATGTCCTTCGGCGCCTCCAGCTTGGCGGCGGCCTCCGCCAGCTTGCCCGTAGGTCACGGACTGCGTCCGGAGGCGGCGTGCGCGATGACGCCCTTGGCCGCCTTGCACTCGCCGGCGGGAACGCCCCATTGGTTGGCGGCGGCCTGCACCAGCATCATGCGGGCAGCAGCGCCGCCCTTGCGCATGTAGTCGTGGGAATCGCGGATGCCGCGGCTGCCCGCGGTGCCGAAATTGCCCCACACCCGGTTGCGCGCGACGTTCTGGCCGGGGGTCGGGTACTCCGTCGTCACCTTCGACCAGTCGGCTTCGAGCTCCTCGGCGACGAGCTGGGCGAGGCCGGTCAGCGTGCCCTGGCCCATTTCGACGCGCGCGATGCGGACGACGACGGTCTCGTCCGGCCTGACGATAACCCAGGCATTGATTTCCGGCGTCGTCTGCGGCCTGCGCATCGGCCGAGCCCATAGGGATGTGAAAGCCGAGCGAAAGCCCGGCGCTGGCGGCGGCCGAGCCGATCAGGAAATCGGCGGCGCGAAGTCTCGAGCGCAAATGTCATGGTTTTCTCCCGATGTCCGGATCAGCCGCGTGTCGGTTCGCCCGAGGCGACGCGAATGGCGGCCTTGATGCGGTTGTATGTTCCGCACCGGCAGATGTTGGTCATCTCGGCCTCGATCTGCTCGTCGGTCGGCTTGGGAGTATTCTGCAACAACGCCGCCGCGGCCATGATCTGGCCGGACTGGCAATAGCCGCACTGGGGCACGTCGAGCTCGATCCACGCCTTCTGCAGCGGGTGGCTCATACCGTCGGGCGATAGCCCTTCGATGGTGACGATCTTCTGGTCGGCCTTGACCTCGCGCACCGGCAGGCTGCACGAGCGGGTCGCCACCCCGTCGATATGCACGGTACAGGCCCCGCATGGCGCGACGCCGCATCCATATTTCGTGCCGGTCAGTCCAACCAGTTCCCGGATCACCCAAAGCAGGGGAGTATCGGGATCCGCATCGACCTCGTGCGACTTCCCGTTCACATTCAGACGAACCATCAATGTCCTCGCTACGCTTCCACCCGACAATAGTTCTTGGACGTCACCTTCTCGTACTAAGCACCCAGTCCACAACCCTCCGAAATGACGCAGGTGCCGTCTGCTACACGCAAGGCTCTGCCGCGATATGCCCAGAAAGTGGTCGGCGTTCTGCCTTCACGGGCGACTCTCGGCTAGGGAAGGGCTGGCGAAGTCGAGCTCCGGACCGTCGCCTGGAATTTCGTGCCAAGCCAGATCTTGATGATCCGGGCCAGGAACATGATGGTTAGGCTTGGTACCTATGGTACGGTCTGGGCGCTCATTCTCTTTAACACGGCATTCCAGACAGGCTTCGCGACACTTTTTCTCCGAATTTCATCGTGTCGTTGCCCAACGAGCTTTTCGAGGCGGCGCGACTGGAAGGCGCCAGTGAATTCCAGATTCTCGCGAAGATCGCGGATCTCGACCTGAGGAGAAAAGTGCTGTGGATGTGAAGATCTCCATTAGAGGCGGTTCGGGCGATGTCGGCGCACGGAGCGTCCGCAGATGACCGCGATCGCAATCATCGGTTCGGGCCTGATCGGCCGCGCCTGGGCCACGATCTTCGCCAGTCACGGTTTCGACGTGGCCATGCATGACGCCGTGCCGGGCGTGGCCAAGGCGGCGCGGGCGCATATTGGGCGCAACCTGAAGGAACTCGCCGGCCATGGACTGGTGGACGATCCGGCACAGTCGTTGAAGCGCATCCGCGTCGCAGCCGACCTCGCCGATGCGCTGAAGGGCGCCGCGCTTGCGCAGGAGAGTGGGCCGGAGACCGTCGAGGCAAAAAAGGCGTTGTTCGCTGAGATGGACGCACTTGCGCCGCCGGCCTGCATCCTCGCTTCCTCCACGTCCTTTATCGTGGCCTCGCTGTTCAGCGAGGGCTTGAAGGGACGCGCCCGCTGCCTCGTCGCGCATCCAGTCAATCCGCCCCATCTCGTGCCCATCGTCGAGATCGCGCCCGCGCCCTGGACCGATCCTGCCACCGTGGCTAAGGCGCGGCGCCTCTACGAGAGGGCCGGTCAGGTCCCTATCATCCTGAAGAAGGAAAGCCCCGGCTTTGTCCTCAACCGGCTTCAGGCCGTGCTTCTGGCCGAGGCCTTTCGCATCGTGGCGGACGGCGTGTGCTCACCCAAGGACCTCGACAAGACGATCCGCGATGGGCTGGGCCTGCGCTGGTCGTTCATGGGGCCTTTCGAGACGATCGAACTCAATGCGCCGGGTGGGATCCCCGATTATGCCGGCCGCTACGCAGCTTCGCTCGACGCGATGGTGAAGCAGTCGGACGGTCGGCCCGCATTCACCAAGGCCGCGACTGACGCGATCATGGCTGAATGGCCGGAGCCGCAGACACCCGAGCGGATCAAGCGACTGAGCGACTGGCGAGACCGGAGGCTGGCCGCGCTGAAAGCCCATAAGCACGCGGCCGCCCGCAAGCCGACTTGAACGCAGGAGACCACCAAGCATGTCCAGGAACCGCAAGGTGATGATCACCTGCGCCGTCACGGGCGCGATACACACGCCCTCGATGTCGCCGCATCTTCCGATCACCGCGAGCGAAATCGCCGACGCAGCCATTGGTGCCGCAGAGGCCGGAGCGGCCCTGGTGCATGTTCATGCTCGCGATCCCATCACGGGGCGGCCCGACCAGTCGCCCGAGGCTTTCGAGCCCTTCCTGAAGGTCATCAAGCAACGTTCCTCGGCCGTGATCAACATCACCACGGGTGGCGCGCCGACCATGACGGTGGAGGAGCGGCTCCGGCCCTGCGCGCTGTTCAAGCCGGAGGTCGCGTCCCTCAACATGGGGTCGATGAACTTTGGGCTCTACCCGATGCTGGGCCGCTTCAAGGAGTTCAAGCATGACTGGGAGAGGCCCTATCTTGAAGGCTCGCATGACCGAATCTTCAAGAACACGTTCACGGATATCGAGAATATCCTGACCACATGCGCCGAGAACGGCACGCGCTTCGAGATCGAGTGCTACGACATCGGCCATCTCTACACGCTGGCGCATTTCGCCGAGCGCGGTCTCGTCAAGCCTCCCTTCTTTGTCCAGTCGGTGTTCGGCATCCTCGGGGGGATCGGACCGCATCCCGAAGATGTGGCGCACATGAAGCGCACCGCTGACCGGCTGTTCGGCTCGGATTACCAGTGGTCGGTGCTCGGCGCGGGGCGCCACCAACTCGCCATCGCGGCGCAGGCGGTCTCGATGGGAGGCAATCTGCGTGTCGGGCTCGAGGATTCGCTGTGGCTCGGGCCGGGCCAACTGGCGAAATCCAACGCCGACCAGGTCCGCGCAGCCCGCCAGATCGTCGAGGCGATGGGCCTGGAGATCGCCACGCCGGAGGATGCGCGGGCGATGCTCCAGCTCAAGGGCGCGGACAAGGTGAACTTCTAGGACGACACCCGAAATTCGGGCGCCAGGCGACAGTGGCTGAGCGGCCAGAGTAATCAGCCGTGCAGTGTGCCGTCCTGTCTCACGCCAGGTGCGTGCGCAGCAGAATGGCTTCATCGTCTCTCCCGGCGGCCGTCAGCGTCGCTGTGACAGTGCCGCGGCGGCAGATGCCTCCCGCTCCTGAAGCTCGCTATATCGCGCAATAGCCACGCGCGCATTGAACAGCAGCCGGTCCGGCCCGAGTTGCTTGTCCCATCCAGCCCTGCGCACGACGTCCATCACGCTGGGATTGAGGTCGACCAGCCAGAAGGTGATGCCGTTCGCGACGGCACGCTCTTCTCCTGCCTTCAGCATCTCGAGCGCGGAATATTCGAGATCGGGCACTCGGCTCATATCGATCGCCAGGACGCGGGGCTTGTACTGCGCGACCAGCGCCGTGATCTGATCGGTGACATTCTGCGCATTGACGAAGAAAAGCCGACCCTCGGGCCTCACGATCAGAAGCCCGGCGAAGGTCTCGTCGTCGGGATGATCAGGCGACACTGGCCGCAGCACATCGGCGCCCCGCTTGCGCCCGATCACCGATACACGAGGATGGGCCGTCTGGCTGGCGAGGCTGACCAGCGATAGAATGATGGCGACGACGATGCCCTGCAGCGTGCCGAACAGCAGCACGCCAAAGGCGGCGACAATGGCCCACCAGAACTCAAGGCCGCGAACCTGAAGGATCGCCCTGAAATCCCTGGGCTGGATCAATCCGGCGGAATAGACGATGACGATGGCGGCCAATGTCGCATTGGGAAGATAGCCAAGGACCGGAGCCAACAACAACATCGTCGCCAGCGCCACGGCTGCCGTGATGAGGGAGGCCAATTGGGATTGCCCGCCTGTGGCGCGGACCACCCCGGTCTGCGACGTGCCGCCGCCGGCCGGCATCGCACCGAGCAGGGCTCCGCCGAGGTTAGCGGCGCCGATTGCGACCAACTCTTGGTTGGCGTCGATCGTGGGCTCTCCCTGCTGATGAAACGCGCGGCCTGCGGCGATGCTCTCGGTGAAGCTCATCAGTGCTATGCCGAGCGCGCCCGGAAGCAGGGTCTGGACCAATGTGACATCAGGCAATGTGATATCAGGGAGACCCTGGGGAATGTAGCCGACCAGTGCGACGCCATGGTCGCCGAGGCTCCAGATCCAGGCCGCTGCAATGGCGCCGGCGACTGCCGCAAGCGGCGCGGGCGAACGGGGCCACATTCGTTCCATCCCCAGCAGGACGGCGAATGTCGCCGCCGCTACCGCCACGGTCGACAGCGAAGTGCCCGGGATGTGGCGGACGATGCTGACGAGGTCGTGAAAGAAGTCCTGCTTGTCGATATGTACGCCCAGCAATTTGGGCGCCTGGTCGAGCAGGATCACGAGGCCGATTCCAGCTTTGAATCCCGTCAGCACGGGCGTCGAGATGAAATTGGCCGCAAAGCCGAGGCGCAGGAGCCGCGCCGCTATCAGCAACAATCCGACGAGTGCGGTGAGCGTTGCCGTCGCTGTCATGAGCCGCAGTGGATCACCGTCGGGTACGACAAGGGCGAGGTTGCTGGCGGTGAGTATCGCCAGCGTTGTCGTCGAACTGACGCTCAGGACGCGCGATGAGCCAAGCAGGCCATAGGCGATCATTGGGACGAAGGCGGTGTAGAGCCCCACCGCGACGGGAAGGCCCGCAACCGTTGCATACGCCATCGCCTTCGGCAGCACGACGGCTGCGGCCGTCATCCCTGCAACGACATCGTAACGGGGGTTTGGCGAAAACGGCTGATCGTCGCTCATTGGGTATGCACCTGGGAGGGCTTAGGCAACGTTCCCGCTACGGCACTCGGCCACGATCTCGACACCTTCGCGTACACTGCGTCAATGCCTGACGATCTGGCCGCGTGTTGGCGCAAAGGCCTCCAACGTCCGCGTGCCGTGCCGCTTCCCAATTCCTTGAACACCAGACACGCGGCACTCGCGAGGTAAGAGGCTGCAAACAACGCCGGTTGCACGTCCCCGCAACCATCGACGTTCAAACGCCGGCCCTCCTAGGGCGGCGCTTTTGCGTTCAGGGCCGTCCATCACCACCGGGACCATGGCCGCAATCTCGCCCACGATCTCGATCTCGAAGCCGCCTAATGCCTGCGGGTGGACCACGACCTTGTCGATCAGCGTGCGCAGGATCTCGAAAGCCTCGGCCCGCCTGGCCTCGTGATCCAATGCCTCGTGCAGGGTATAAACCTTCAGACGGTAGAGCGCGGCGAGGTTGGGATGCAGCCGCACCGCTGAGGTATAGATCAGGAGCGCAATTATCAGACCGCCCCGTGAGGCGAGGCCTCTGGTCATATAGCGCCCCGGCGGCACGCCGAAGCGAGCTTTGCCGTCTAAGTCTGTCTCGCCCGCGCAGGCCACTGGATCGACTGATCGTCCCTGGAATTGGGGGTCGCACTGGAGCCAACCGCACCGTCGTCGCTCGGGTCCGAGGCGCTATCACGGCAGGCACTGCCCCGCCATTGGACCCTCCAGCGAAGGCGGCCAAACTTTCATATCGATAGAATTCGACTGAATAAATTAACCAAGAATTAACCTATAGCTGTGCGCCGGACGCTCTTTCTCGCATAGTGTTAATACAACGTTAACCCTGTTCCGGCTTCGAAGGAGATGCTTGTGGCATATGTCTCAATCGAGAATTCCTCGGTGCTTACTCGCACCTATAAGGGCAAGCTATCCGTGCTGCCCCATCTTCTTACCGCGCGTTTAATCGGTGCCGACGATGTCGACACGTTTTGTGAACTTGCGGAGGCGTATGAAGATGGTCGTGACCCACAAATGAGCCATGCGGGAAGAACCGTTGCTCTCTTGTTCTTCCAACCCAGCACACGAACGCGACTTGGATTTGAGGTCGCGGCACTCACGCTGGGTTGCCATGCGATCGGACTGGATGACATGTCGGCATCCCGCTCAAATGCTCGGTCCGGGGAATCGCTGGAAGATTGCGCGGCAGTCGTTTCACGGCTCTGCGACACGATAGTTGTAAGGCATCATCAAACCGGAGCGGCCGCACGGATGGCAGCGAAGTCGAAGGCGACCATCATCAACGCGGGCGATGGGTGGAACGAACATCCCACCCAGGCGCTCATCGACATCTTTGCCCTTCGACGCGGCCTTGGGACAATTCGCGGGCGGAGCATCGCATTCGGTGGCGACCCTCGAGGACGCACGGTTCGCTCACTGGCACAGCTTCTACGTCACGAGTCGCCAAGTGAAGTCGTGTTCTGCCCGACAATCGGCGTCGAGATCCCAGGCGACATCCTCGCGGCTCTTTCGAACAATCAGATCCGAGTGCGCACAGTTGCAGATATCGGGGACGCGCTGACGCAATGCGACGCGATCATGATGGCTCCGTACGACATGTCGGATATCGGGGAAGCTGCCGGCTCCGATTATGTATCGCCGCGCATTTCTCCGAAGAGCCATGTGATAAACGCCGAGCGCATCTATCAGACGAACTCGAAGGCCCTGCTTTACCATCCGCTCCCCAGGCATGATGAGATAGATCCGTCCTGCGATGATCTGCCAAATGCGATGTATTTTGAACAGGTTCGGCTTTCAAAATTCATGCGGATGGCGGTTCTGGACCGCGCGTTAACAGGCAACTATCTGGGATGACGAGTTGATCTGCGTCAGAAACAGCGACTACGCTTTCGATCATCATTTGGATGACCGGGGCACTAGGCGCGTTCGTGCTTGCCGCAGTTTCGATCCGCAACCTCGGCGCTCAATTCAATGCCTTTGAAATCGGTGCCGTTCGGACTGGTGGCGGCCTCGTCGTGCTCAGTCTAGCACTATGGCAATGGCCGACGTTGCGAGCCAGCGTAACGACCAGCAGATTCACTGAACATCTCTTAAGAAACGTAGCGCATGCCCTCGGCGGAATACTTTGGACGATCTCAATTACACTTCTACCACTTGCGACGGTATTCTCTCTCGAATTTACCGCCCCGGCCTGGGCAGCGCTTCTCGCCTACCCTCTGATCGGCGAACGGATAAGCCGGCGAGCAGTTCTCGGCATCGTTGCCAGCCTAGTGGGTGTTGTCCTTATACTTCGTCCTTCTCCGGCTACGTTTGACATCGTGGCGCTGATCCCGGTCGGAGCAGCGTTTTGCTTTGGGATTTCGGTCCTGCTTACACGAAAATTGATCCAAACACAGACAGTATTCGCCGTTCTTTATTGGATGATGGTGATCCAGTTCCCGATCAACGTTGCCGGCGCCCTGTTTGTGCCTGCTCCATCGGGATTTGCAATTTCGCCAAGCGCCGAGACCCTCATGGCGATGGGGATGCTCGTTATTGCCGGCATCTGCTCCCAACTGTGTCTATCGAGAGCGCTCCAAATCGGTTCAGCGATGAAGGTAATGCCGCTAGACTTTTTGCGGGTGCCGCTCATTGCAATTATTGGCTGGTTCTTCTACGGCGAACCCTTGGACGCCTGGGTGTTTGCCGGAGTGAGTTTTATCATGGGAGGTATCTGGTACGGACTCCATGCAAGGGCGCAAGAGCAAGTACCGCATAATCTCTCGATCGCGGTCCCCAACGCGCCAGCATCGAAGTTCTCGCTGATAGATGACTCTAAAGGTTGCTTTATAATACGAGGACGCAAACTGGTTGCGTCCCGTTGGGCAGAAGCTAGCAGCGATCCAATCCATCGAATCAAGCTGCGGATTTCAGATTTTGACGGTCGATCGGTCGACCACATTGTTTATCTTGAGTTGAATAAAAGCACCGGACTTACGATTTTAACCGATGCCTCCGCCGAGCAGGAGATCGAATATCTCGACAATGACGAAAGCATCAATCGCATTGCGGCCCAATAGACAGAGGTGGTTAAAGATATCTGTTATTTATATAGATTAAGACTATGGGAGTTATTCGATGTACAGAAATACAAATCATTCATCATCATAGATGGATTTTTGCCTGAATTTAGCTTCGTAAACGTCCTGTTCAAATAATGGTCTAAATATCACGCTTACTGAATAACTCTCAGTCGGCGGAACGGCTCGAATGACAATTGTGAACCTGGTCGAAGCAAAGCCGTACGGTTCCGCCGTCGACGACAGACTCTATTTCGAGCTCGTACGCGTTCTTTTTAGCACACCAAAATCGGTCCTCGTCGCCAGCCTTGTTGCAATGACTTTCCTGGTGATTGCAGCCTTTCTGACCGCGGACGTGGCCTATGTATTGTTCTTGGCCGGGTTCACAATAATAGCTGCGTTTCGATGCATTGCCATATGGCTGTATCGCTGTCATGAACCGGCCCAAAGCGACATTTCCGCCCTGAGAAGGTGGGAGTTCGTCGCCCTCATAGGAGCTTGGGCCTTTTCCGGGTTAAGCGGCTTGATCGGTGCCTATACGATCTTGGTTCACCCCAGCACCGATGTCGAAACCATGATTAACTGCTGCGTGATCGGATACATTGCTGGTATTTCTTCTAGAAATGCTAGTCGCCCCGCCATCACCATCGGTCAAATCAGCGCGATTTGTATTCCCTTCACGCTTGGACTGCTCGCTCGGCTTGATACAGTTCACGTTGCGCTAGCAATATTCATCTCACTTCTCTACCTCAGCACGATCGTCATGGCTCGATCAATGCACGAGAATATCGTTATGCGTTATCGGGCAAACGCCGAGTTGGAAAGAATTGCACACTTTGACTCCTTAACAGGATTGTTAAGCCGTAGCGCATTCATGCAGCGACTCGAACGCCGCCTCGCCAACAACGCGGGATTTGGTTGTCCGGTGACGCTGATCGCGATCGACCTCGATCGATTTAAGGATGTGAACGACACCATTGGGCACCCGGCAGGCGATGAGGTCCTGAAGGAAGCCGCGCGGCGCATCAGTTCTGTCATACAGCAAGCAGATAGTGCCTCGAGGATCGGCGGCGACGAGTTCTTGATCGCAATCTCCGGTGAAGGTCAGGAAAGACCGGAAGCCGTAGCCCAGCGGATACTGAACAAGCTTGCGGAGCGGTTCACCGTTGGTGGAACATCTGTATCCTGTGCGGCCAGCGCCGGACTCGCCAATGCGGATCAGACAGGTACGACGCTTGATGAGTTGCTTCGCAATGCAGATCTCGCGTTATACGAGGCAAAACATCATGGTCGCGGGCAACTAATCCACTATTCGCCGCTCCTGTCCAGGTCCTACCAAGAACGGATTTCTCTGGAGCATGATCTTCAGAAGGCGCTCGAAAATCACGAGCTGGAGCTTTTTTATCAGCCCATTGTTGATCCCAGAAACGGGCGAGTGGTCTGTTGCGAAGCTCTTCTCCGCTGGAACCATCCAACCAGAGGCATGGTATCGCCTTCGGAGTTCATTCCGATCGCCGAATCGACAGGAATGATCATCAATATCGGCGAATGGGTTCTCAAGACGGCTTGTAAGGACGCCATGAGCTGGACCTACAATATAAAAGTCGCAGTGAATCTATCTCCAATTCAATTCAAAGATGGACGGAAAATTGTCGAGACTGTGCGGCACGCTCTGGAGGAGTTTGGGCTGCCGGGCAATAGACTTGACCTTGAGATCACCGAGTCTGTCCTGATCGAAGATAATTCTGCGGCGATCAGCATTATGGAAGAATTGCGAGAATCAGACGTCGGCTTTTCGTTGGACGATTTTGGAACGGGTTTTTCCTCGCTGGCTTATCTGGTCGATTTCCCCTTCTCCAAGGTGAAGATAGACCGGAAGTTCACTCAAAGCATCGAGTCGTCGCGAGCATTTTGTGTCGTCAAGGGAATTGCGCAGCTCAGTCGCGACCTGGGCATCGAGTTGGTTGCCGAGGGTGTTGAAACTATGGAGCAGCTCGACCTGATCCAAAAGCTGGGCATTACCGCGATCCAGGGCTACTTATTCAGCAAGCCCGTTTCGGTGACGAGTTTGCACCCTCTTCTGATGAAACCCATCGGACCGGAAATTGTTATAGCCCAAGCCAAAAAGCGCGCGATCCAGAATAGCAAGCAATCCGCTGCTTAGTATCATCAGCGCAAATTTTCGGGCGATCTCATATTCTGTTGGGCACGCCTTTGTAACTGTTCAAATATAGAACAGGCCTTCGCTCTCTGTTCGACGGTAGCGTCAGGACCCAGTATTTTCTCGATCCGTTTGCTTGCTTCTGTTATCGGCAAATCTAGGAGGTTGGGAACGTCCTGTGTTATTGAACTCAACGCAGCGACAGTGGCGGCCAAATATTGAATTTCATTCGTAAGTGCTGCCACCTTTGCGTTTAGAAGTTCTAGCTGGACAGCAGTTTCTGACGCCGGTGCGGTCATTATATTTTCCTTATCAGAGGTGATAACAGCTTTTATTTTCGGCTCGGCGTACACAATATTAGATCCAAACTTTCGCTTACATATTAGATATTCTTCAGCATTCTTCTTCCATGCATTGCCGATATCAACCAGATTTCGGTTCGAAAAATTGGCTCTCAGGGAAAATATAGCCGTACTGAAATTCAACGGAAACGTTCCCACGATCGTTACAATCGCAATTTCACCGCTCAAGGCCAAACGTTTCAGCGACGACGACGAATTGGGCGTTATCGATTCCCGACCATTGAGCGAAGGGATCGATATAAATTCGAAGACGCTAAGTTCTACGACGGATAGGTTCGTTCTAACCCGCCTTATGCCGGGAAGCAGCGAAATCGTTGCTTCAGAGAAGGCGAAATAATGTTCACCATCTTTCGCCAAACTAAAAGCCGCCCTTTGAACGAGGTTCCCAACCCCACTACTCAGATCGATGGGCTTGCTGCTAATCGTTCCATCGTCTTCGGCACAGAAGACAAAATACTGAAACCCACCTACGTGCTCTGAGACAAGTTTCAGCACGGCGTTTTCCAAGTATGCAAGAAAAACTCGTTGAATTGATTGCATAGCGTAATTCGAATGTAAACCATTCAGGTTACACGGATTGAGCCATCGCTTTTACCAACTGCCCCCATAAATGACCGACTTGCGCCATTCGCGCGTGACGCGACTTCACTACGATCGGAAAAATTGGCGCGAACCAATGTTGATGCGCTTCGGGCTGAGATTGTGGCCTTGAGATCTGAGATGCATGCAATACAGAGAGCATGAGGATGATCGCGGCGGCTGTCTTGTCAGGCGCTTCGTCCGGAATCTGGATTTCGCTGCCATGGCCATCGGCCTTCAATTTCCACCTCAAGTGAAAAGCTTAGAAAAGTCCTGATGAGGACGATCACCGCCAGCACGGCCAAGTTCTCCAAGGATGGCGTGACGGCAACCGTACCGATGATGTCGGCTGCAACCAAAAGCTCAAGCCCAAGCAGGATGCCGCGCCCGAGGTTGGCACGATAGTTCCGGAAAGCCTGCGGCCAGCCGTCGTGGCTGAAGCCGCCCATCAGGAACACAACGGTAGCGGCCACAGCTCCGATTAGAATAACCGCGACCCCGACCACTTCGATTCCAGTAGCGGCCCATTCCAGGATGGGTTTGGTCACGTCTTTGGGTGAAGCTCTCGATGCCGCAATTGCTGCGTCTTGCGCCCAGGATTTCGTGCTCATCACGAGGATAGCGGAAGTGGCGAGGCACGACGTTCGAAATCGGGTCATAGCGTGAGCCTCCGGTCGCGCTCGTGAGCACGCCCTCGTGTGCGTATCTCGACTGGTCCGGCGCGCTCACCCGCCCCGTGGAAACGACCCACTCCTGTAAAAGGACGCTCGGAATTGCTGCCCCGGTACTCCTCGGGCCAGCAACGACCCTGCTCGATGCTTGCTCGACGAGTACCGGGCGTAGATCACAGCGCGCATGGTCAGGTCCTTTGCTGAAACTGCCGGCTAGAATTCCGGGAAAGGCAGCCGATGAAAAGCCCCAAATTTGGCTGCAGACAGGTCCAGGTGTCTTGAGCAGATCGCGAACGAAGTCTGCTGAGCACCAGCAGCGGCTGTTCTGCGGAAAGCCGGAAGCGGACTTCTCACCCGTAGGGTGTAGACGGCCTGCCTGGAGGACCCGAACGATGCATTGTGGATGGTTCGCATCGTGTCGGCACATTTTGAATTGCATCCGTGAGTGGGCCTGGACAAGCTGCGGGACCGCTGCACCAAATGACGCGAGTGCTGCCCCTGGCGGGCCTGGACGCGGGGCACGAGCGCGCTGCCAAATTGAAGCTGATCAGTCCTGCTCGTAGCATGGCCGCTGAGCTCGTTCGGAGAGCGGCAGGGAGCCCACGGTCGTGGCCGGCCTTACTTTCCGGCCTGTAATCCGTCATAGCTGCGCAGAACCAGCCCTGTCATGGCTTGCGCATCGATCGCATGGACGATGCGACCTTCGCAGCCCTCCATGGTTTCGGCGGCTACGAGTGCGTTCACGACGGCCTCCTCTGTGGCCTCGCCAGCGGCGATAAAGAGAGGATCCAGGGCGGGGTCTGGCACATAGTCCAGGGCCGCCACACCTTGTTTGCCAGGCTGGAGCGGATCACCTTCGGTCGACAGCGCCAGAAATATATCGCCCGAGCCGTTGCCGCCGTAAGTCCCTGTTCGCGCCATGCCGAGTACCATCCGCCGGGCCAGGCGCTGAAGCTGCAGCGGGTGCAAAGGCGCGTCCGTGGCGAGAATCCCGATGATCGAACCTTGGTCCCCCGAAAAGATGACCCCTTCCGGCATGAACCGGCCAACCGGCACGCCAAGCACGGTAAGGTTTGTCCGGCGGCCGAAATTGGCCTGCACGAGCACACCCACGCGAAAGGCACGCCCGCGCGGCGCAAGGGGCGCCAGTTCCCGGGACGCGGTGCCCGTGCCGCCTTTGAACTCGTAAGCGATCATGCCCGTGCCGCCGCCGACATTGCCCTCCGGCACTGGGCCGCTCGTCGCGCTGTCCAGCGCCGCCAGGACATGCGCCTCGGTCACGGCCCGCCGGTCCATCGCGTTCAGCCAATTGTCGCAAGTCTCGGCCACTACCGGCAGGACAAACCGGAAGTCGTCGAAAGCCGATGCTTGTCTCCGGATCCAGCCGACAGCGGCGTGGTGCGCCATGCCGACGGAATGCGTGTTGGTCAAGAGGATTGGCCCGCGCAGCCAACCGGCCTCCGCGACCCAGTGCAACCCGGTCATCTCGCCATTGCCGTTGAAGGAATGCGCGCCGGCCCACACCCCGCCAGCACCTCCTGCCCGGCCTCTCGGCAGGACTGCCGTCACACCCGTGCGAATAGCGTCCGCACCTGATCCCTCGACGAGCGTGGTGAGGCCAACCTCAAGGCCCGGAACATCGGTGATGGCGTTCCACGGCCCTGGCTGACCGGGAAAAGGCAGCCCAAGATCTCGTGCACGGGGCTTAGGGCTCATAATCGGCCTCTGGGAGCTGGATCAAGGGCCGACGTGATGGCACGCAGATCTCAATTGTGAGCTACCGACCCGCGCCATCGATCGGAACAATGACGCCTAGTAAGGTCGATCGCTTCTACACATTCAAGTTGATTCCGAGCATGGACCTGCCGTCAGGCGTCGCGCGCTCGGCAAAGGGCGCACAGCCACGGCTATGCAGAAATGCCGCCTGTCATTAGGCGGACCTGCTTCGCCGACCGCGACCTGCACGGCGGAGCGAACACGGCGGCGCTCGCGGGGCACGGACTTTCAGCGTGGCAGCCGCTGAGCCAACTCCCCCGCAGGGTGGCGAGCCCGAAACTGAGAAGGCCACTCCGGTGCCGCAGGTGCGGCATGATACAACGCAGGGGTGAAGGACGATTTGCCTATGCCAGTCCGGGCTTGGACAGCACCATGATCTCGTCCCTGTTTTCGCAATAGCCGGGAGGATCGACGCGCGGTCCGCTGTCTTCCAGGAATTGTCGGCACTTCCGCCAATCCGCGCAAAGCAGACAATTGCGTTCCAGCGCGATCCAATGCGACCGCGAACGCAGCTTGATCTCGGCAGGTGAATTACCAGTCTTGATCAGCATCTGCTCGATATAACCGCTGCTCATGTGACCATTGATCAGCTTCGAAAGGTCGGTCTCGCAAAGACCCATTTCGTGGAGCGCAGCGACGCGCTCCTGGCGTGAAAAGGTGTCGAACTCAGCCCTGAGGCGGCGGGCCTTCAAGAGACGAAGCAGCCATTCCGAAATGCGAGACCTGATCGTTCCAGCGGCATAAGCATGAGCCATTTGGAATACCTCCCGATTTTCGCACAACACCTCACATTTCCGATCCGATCTTTGTGCTGGCGCAACAAGAATTGCACCAGCTCACATGTCTGAGCAGCGGGTCAACTTCGAGAACGCGTCGAACCCGCGTTGCGGCGGCGATACTGCAAGGCAAAGCAACTGTCCGACCAGGCCGATCGCGCCGAGAGGGTGCCGGTGGCCGACAACAGGGACCCTTCCGAGGCAGGACAAGACGGTCCTACACTTGGGTGATTTCGCTAGCGTTGCCGCAACTGAGTTGGCGGCGGCACGACATCCCTTATCGCTTCGAGCACGCCAGCGAGTCCGACCACACGTCTGTAATCAGCCTCCTGTGGCCTATCGTGACCCTGATTGATCGAGGCACCCTGTTCGTTGATGCTAATCCATAGTTCAAAGCCTTTTCCAACCCACATCATCTCTCATTCGGGTCGCCGGCACCTGACGCCGGCCCGACCGCGCACGCAGTGGCCGTCGAGGTGCAGTTTGCATTGGTTGATAAGGCGCAACGACGCGGCCTGTCCCACGGTTCAGGGTCTAATGGAGACGATAACGATCTCCGCCGCAAACGCAGGAGGATGACCATGACGACCATTCCGGAACCACTAAAGCGTGAGCACGACGACTTGCATGCGGATCTCGTGAAAGCCACCCAGGCAGGCGGTGGCACCGCCGCCGCGGCGAAAAGGGTGGCCCATCTGCTTCATCCCCACTTCGTCCAGGAGGAAGCGTTCGCGATGCCGCCGCTCGGCGCGCTCGCGGCCCTCGCCCGGGGCGAGACGCTGCCCGACGCGGCATCTATCCTGGCCATGTCGCAGCGCCTGAGGACGGAACTGCCCCGTATGCTCGCCGAGCACCGGGCTATCGAGGGCGCGCTGCGCGAACTGTCAACTGCCGCGCGAAGCGAGGGAAATTCGGACGTCGTGGCTTTCGCCGACCGGCTCGCCATGCACGCACGGACCGAGGAGGACGTTCTCTATCCGGCCGCGATCCTGGTTGGCGACGTGTTGATGGCGAGGGGCGTCCGGTAGATGTCGCCACTGGGCAGCCGGTTGTAAAAGGCATGACGTCATCTGCCACGCAGGGCGGCTGTGGATGACGTACGCAAGGTGTCACCCCAGCGCGAATTAGGGCAGCGAGCCCCCTGCGCTGATCCCTACTCGGCATTGCGAAGGGAAATCCGCCTTGGTAGACCGCCTCCATATCGTTGCCGTCCTGAAGGCGCGTGACTGACATGCCTCCACTCAAGCTCATCCTGCCTGCCTCGTACTTACCAGCGCAGTTGGGGGCATCTTGGCTCGGGCTTACCTGCCGGGCCCCATCGGCGTTGAAGTTAGTGAAGTCGACCGCGGGCTGCAGCTATCGCGTCCGGACTTTTGCCGGGGGACAGGGTAGTGCTGTCCCGCTCGGAGCACTGTCCGACGGTGCACGGATCCGGATCGAGGACGACCGATAATGCTGGCCAAGGCGCAAGGATGACAAGGCGAACCCACGACGCCGACGACGCGATCGCCAGACGCTTGGGGGATCGCCTGGGCCGGGTCCATGCCCGGCAGAGAATGGGGATCGAGGAGGCTCACGAGGCCCAGATTTTCGGCCAGGGACTCAACTTTTTCCATCTGGAGAACTGGTATTCCATCCATTCGGTGATCAAGAACGGCCTGCGGTTCGTGGGCCTCTACAAGCGTGGCAGCCGCAATGCGGCACAGGTCCAACTGCGCACGAACCGCATCGTGTCGAAAAGGCTCCCGGAAGCCTTCGATGGTTTCCGGATACTGCATCTCACCGACCTCCACGCCGATATGAGCCGTCCGGCCATGGAGCGGGTCGCGGAGCTCACGGCGGGTCTCGATTACGACCTCTGCGTGCTCACCGGCGATTACCGCGGCAAGACGTTCGGCTCGTTCAGTGCAGCGCTCGAGGGTACCGGCCAAGTCGTCTCGAAAGTGCGATCGCGCGTCTTCGGAGTGCTGGGCAACCACGATTCCATCCGGATGGTGCCAGGGCTCGAGGATATGGGGGTGCACATGCTGCTCAACGAAAGCGTGGCGATCGACCGAGGCGGCGCGCGCATCTACCTCGCGGGAATCGACGATGCCCATTTCTATCGCGTGGACAATATCGAAAAGGCCGCCGACGGCATCCCCGACGAAGCCTTCACGATCCTCTTGTCCCACACGCCCGAGGTGTTCAGGCAGGCCGCCCATGCCGGCTTTGATGTGATGCTGGCCGGGCACACTCATGGCGGGCAAATCTGTCTCCCGGGCTCGGTCCCGATCACGCTGAGCTCTAACCTGCCCCGGACCTACGGTGCGGGTGCGTGGGTCTACGAGGGCATGGCCGGCTACACCTCCGTCGGCTGCGGAGCCAGCGTGGTTGCCGTGCGCCTGAACTGTCCTCCCGAGATTACGCTGCACGAACTGCGGCGACCGTGAATTTAGTAGGGACGGTCTCTCATTCCGATTTGGAAAAGGAGCCGGGAGAGGACGAGTTCCCCAATCCAAAAGACCGCAACCCCAAGGACAAGGTCCAAGGCCGAGAGTCCGAGCGGATCCATCAACAACAATAGTGGTAGCGCGGATTCCGGCACCTGGTCGATGCCGGGCGCCATGCTGCTCGGCGCAAGTCCCATGCGCCGCTTGGTAAAGCTGGACACGAGGTCCCCGGTCATGGCTCCGAGTCCGGCGATAATCCCTAGCTCCTGCGCCAATTCCCAGGGCGTGAGCCGTGAGCGTCGAGGATAGGACGGCAAGCACGATGCCCCGTATCGTTTTCGACCTTCCGAACACACGCTGGCCATCGCGCAGAACGAGGCCGCAGTCCAGCGGCCACGACCACCTGTCACCAAGAAGCCTCCTCGCGAGAACCGGGACACCATTCGCGACAGTGATCAGCAGCAGGGCTTGGGCCAGTTCCAGGACGTGCACACTCAATGGATGCCCCTTCGACATAGCCATTGTCGCTGACAAATAAACTAAAAGGGCCGCAACATTCCAAATGGAACGTCGATCGCGCTCTTCCGGCTGATCGTGACGCGCCTCCGACAAAGTGGTGCCAGGCGTTTGGGAACTGAACGAGCTTGGCCTAGACCGCATGGCCGACCAGGGCGCCGATCACCCCCGTCGCTATCATGGCGAAGGCGCCCCAGAACGTCACCCGTATCGTGGGCTTCAGGATGCCTGCGCCTCCCGCCCTTGCACCGGCAGCCCCCAATACGGCCAGGCAAACCAGCGATCCGGCCGAAACCGTCCAAGCGGTCTTGTCCGCTGGCGACAGGAAGGCAATGACGAGCGGTACCGCGGCCCCGACCGCGAACATGGCTGCCGACGTCAGCGCCGCCTGAACCGGTCGAGCGACGATATGCGCGGACAGACCTAGCTCGTCCCGGGCATGGGCTGCGAAAGCGTCCTTGGCCGTCATCTGCTCCGCAACCTGCCTGGCTAATGCGGGCTCGACACCTCTGGCGACGTAGATCTGCGTCAGTTCGTTCAACTCCGCCTCCGGTTGCTCGGCGAGTTCCCTCCGTTCCTTGGCGAGATCGGCTTCCTCCGTGTCGGACTGGGAGCTTACGGAGACGTATTCTCCTGCGGCCATCGACATGGCGCCGGCGACAAGACCGGCCACGCCGGCGACCAATGCCTCGCTGGCCGAGTTCGAAGCGGCGGCCACACCCACAACGATGCTCGCCGTGGAGATAATCCCATCATTGGCGCCGAGCACGGCGGCGCGCAGCCAGCCGATCCGTTCGATAAGGTGGCTTTCGCGATGGAGCGGGTGCATGTGACGCCTCCTGATCGGTGGGGCTGGCAGGCTTTCGACACCGACAACAACCTGGATCGCGCTTCCGCCGGCGGACGTCATTGATATCGATCAGATCGCTAGGTGGGGCGACGTCGTTAGCGCCCCACGGATTCGAGCAGCCGCAAGATCCTGTCCTTGCCATAGCGTCGGAGGTCAAAAATGAATGTAGGCTCGCCCTGGTTGCGCGCGTAGGCTTGTACGTACGGACGCGCGAGGAATGCACCTGCGAATGGGAGGATAAGTGACATGCGCCTGCACTTTCATGGGGCCTGTCGCGCCGTGACCGGCTCCTGCTTCCTGATGGAAAGCGATACGGCCAAGGTTCTTGTCGACTGCGGCATGGTGCAGGGCTCCAAGACGGAGAAGGAGCTCAACTACAGGCCCTTCCCGTTTCGTCCGGCGGATATCGACGCTGTCGTGCTCAGCCATGCCCATATCGACCACAGCGGCCTCATTCCGAAGCTCGTGAAGGACGGCTTTGCGGGACCGATCTTCGCAACGCCCGGCACCATCGACCTGTGCTCGATCATGCTGCCGGACTCAGGCCATATCCAGGAAATGGAGGTCGACCAGCTCAACAGGCGGAATGCGCGTCGCGGAAAGTCCGCCGTCGAGCCGATCTATACCAGCGAACACGCGATGCTGAGCCTCACCCAATTTCGCCCCGTCGACCTCGGAAATTGGTTCACGGTAGCGACGGGTTTTCGAGCGAGGTTGTGGCGGGCTGGTCACCTCCTGGGTTCGAGTTCGATCGAGATCGAAGGCCGCGAGGGCCGGCCGCAAACCCGTCCGCCTTCTCTTCTCCGGCGATATCGGTCCGGATACCAAGCTTTTCGAGCGCGATCCCGAGGGCCCGCACGGACTCGACCACATCGTGTGCGAGTCCACCTACGGAGACACCGAGAGGCCGGCTGTCTCGACCGACGCACGCAGGAAGCTCCTGCTCTCCGAAGTGCAGGCGGCTGCGCGAAGGAAGGGAGCCTTGCTCATTCCCTCCTTCGCAGTGGAGCGGGCGCAGGAGGTCCTGACAGATATCGTCAGCCTGATGGAGGAAGGGTCGATTCCATCGGCCGCGATCTTCATCAACTCGCCGCTGGCCTCAAAGGCGAGCGATATCTTCGCGGCGCACGCCAGCGAGATCGAGGCGGGTGAGAGCCTTGTCAGGGCCATGAACTACCGGATGGTGCGTTTCACTGAAACGGCCGAGCAGAGCAAGGCCATTGCGCGGGTGAGCGGATTCCACATCGTGATCTCGGCCAGCGGCATGTGCGAGGCAGGACGGATCCGACATCATCTGCGATCCTGGCTGTGGCGATCCGAAGCGACCGTGCTTCTGATCGGTTATCAGGCCCAGGGAACGCTCGGGCGCATCCTGCAGGATGGCGCCACCGGAGTCAGGATCATGGGCGAGGAAATCGAGGTGCGGGCGCAGATCCGGTCGCTCGACATCTATTCCGGTCACGCGGACGGCGCCGAATTGCTTCAGTGGGTCCGCGGTCGCCTCCCGATCGAAGGAAAATTGTTCCTGGTCCACGGAGAACAGAACGCCATGAACGCCATGGCGGCACGACTTTCCGGATTGCTAAGCCCGGGCGCGGTCGTCATGCCGGAACTCGACCAGGAATTCGAACTCGAACCCGGCAAAGCCATCCCCATGGAAAGTGACCGTCCGGCGCGCATGTCCTCCAGCAAGCTCGGGCACCTCGATTGGCACAACGATCTCTCCAGTCTCATTCTCGACATCGACGCCGCGGTCCGGTCCGCCGCGGACGAGAAGGGCCGCGCCAAGATCATCAGGCGCTTGCGGCATGCGATCGAGCCATGAGCGAATTTCTTACGCGAGCCGGCCAACACCGGTTTGCACAGAATCCCTTCGGCGTTCGCGCTACGAAGAGCGCGTCGAGGTTCAGGGCGCGCGCGAGGGCCGGCCCCTCCTGTATGCCCATTACGAGCAACGCAGTGGCAAGCGCGTCGGCTTCCATCGCCGTCCCGGCCAGCACCGTGACTGAAGCAGGTCCGTCGCGCACCGGCTGGCCACTGCGCGGATCCATGGTGTGCGATACCCATGCGCCGCCGACCTTCCGGCGCTGGCGGTAGTCTCCGGACGTCGCGATGGCGCAGTCGGCGATCTCGACGACCCCGAGGACGGCGCGGCAATCGGGGTCGGGTCGCTCCAGCGCCACGGCGTAGGGCTGACCGTCGGGCTTGGTCCCCTTCGCACGCAATTCTCCATCGATGCCGACGAGGTAGGAGGTTATGCCATACCGGTCGCAGCACATCGCGAGGCGGTCCACGCCATAGCCCTTCGCAATTCCGGAAAGGTCGAGGGCGAGTGGCGCATGCTTGCGAGCACGCCCTCGGGCCTCGTCGACCTCCAGCAGGTCAATCGATAGTCCCGGGCTGCTGGCTTGAGGCAGCTTGCCTGGTGCATCCGCCTGCGCCCCGAAACCCCACCGCGCCACCACGCTGCCCACGCCGATGTCGAATGCCCCGCCGCTGAGCCGGCCAATGCGCAGCGCAGCCGCCATCACCTCGGCCAGTTCACGGGGAATGGAAATCCAAGCTCCCGTCTTCGCGGCGTTGAGGCGCATGAGGTCGGAGCCGGCGTTCCAGGTCGACATCTGCCGGTCGACGAGGCCGACCTCCGCAGCAAGGTTGTCGGCGAGCGCCGGGACGTCGATAGGGTCGGACGCGTGGAGCATGGCCGTCCAGCGCGTGCCCATGGTCGAGCCGCTCAGGCTGTAGCGCCGCACGCTGCGTCCCTCCGGTGCGGCAGAGTCAGTATACGTCCTCGACATAGCGCCCCTGCCTTTTCAGGTCCGATACTGTCAGGTGAAGTGGGGCCAGCATGGCCTCCAGCACCTCGGCTACGGAGCGCGCCATGTCGCGGCCGCCGCAGACGAGGATCTGCGCTTCACGCGCGACCAGGGCGCGCACCGCTTCCGCGTCCGCCGCCAGCCTATGCTGGACGTGGGCGCGATCCTGCGCGCGCGAAAAAGTTGGCCGCAACGCCGTCAGCCGTCGGTCGCCGAGCCAGCCCTTCAGTTCCCGTTCGTAGAGGAAGTCGGAGGCTGGGTCGCGCGCCCCGAAATAGAGGTGCATGGGCCGGCGCGCGGCATTGGCGCGGATGAACCCGGCGAGCGGCCCTACGCCGGCGCCCGCCCCGATCAGGATCACCGGCGCATGGCCCGGCGCGGGACGAAATGCCGGGTTGGGGCGGATGAAGGCTTCGATTGCATCGCCCTTGCGCAGCCCATGCAGGAAGCTTGAGCACAATCCGCCCGGCTGCAGGCGCACGCAGATCTCCAGCACGCCATCGCGGCGCGATGAGGCGAGCGAATAGAAGCGCGGAATGTCGGCGCCGGGAGCCATGATCCCGACGAGGTCTCCCGCTTCGAAGCGCGGCAGCCGCGCGCCGAAGAGCCGGGCCAACCGGCCCGAGGGCTGGCCCGCGCGAAAGCACAGCACCGCCGTGGGCGCGCCGACCTCGGCGCCGTAGTCGATCCGCTCGACGAGGCGGAGCGATATGGTCTTGGGCGGGGCCGGCACGTAAGCGAGTTCGAGGCTTATCCCGAGCGCGCTGCCGAGCGACTTGCCCCAGTCCGCGAAGCCCTGCGGCGATTGGCGGTCGATCCGTCCGGTCGCCAGCAGTTGCCGCACGCTCCTTGCCGTCATGGCCGCTTCGACAACGTCCGCGAAGCCGCAGAAGCGGGGAAACTGCTTGTCGCCGAAACCCAGGACGGCGAATTCCAGATCCGGCTGCGCATGAAGACGAGGCAGAAGCTCCAGGAAGCGGCTGGCGGAGGCCGGGGCCTCGCCCTCACCATAGGTGGCCGTCAGCAGCAACAGGCGGCGCGCGGCAGGATAGGCGGAAGCCAGTTCGTTCATGGCTGCGGTATGGACGCGATGGCCGGCCTGCGTCAGCGCTTGATGGAGTGCTCCGGCGAAGCCCCACGTCGTGTTCCCCTCGCTGCCCACGAGAATCACGGTCTCGGCGGTGGCGGCCGCCGCGTTGCGGGGGATGCGCGGCCTCGCACGGCGGCGCGCCAGCCAGATCCCGAAGCCGGTGCCGGCCAGCAGTGGAACAGCGGCGGAGGAAAGGCCGAGCAGCAGGGTCAACGGCGAGGCAAACTCGCCCGTATGAAGCCGATACACGAGATCATACGCGGCCTGGAAAGCCGTGTTGCCGGCCTCCGCCAACACCGTGCCGGAGGTCCGGTCGATGACGATCTCGCCACTGGCTGTCGCGAGCCGGTACACGTCGGTCGGATCGTCCGCATCGGGAAAGCCGAGCGCACGCAGATCCGACGCGGGAACCTGCCTCAACGCCGCGATCGCTGAAGGCGGCAAGGTCGGCCCCTCGCCGGAGCGCGCGCTCGGTGCCTGGGCCGGCGACCCGTCCGGGAGCACTTCGAACGTCGTGAGCGACATGACGATGCCCGTCGCCGCCGAAAGGAGCAGGCCCAGGATTGCGGCGCGCGCTGCCTCGCCATGGAGCCGCTGCATCGTCGTGCCGCGCATCGGCCCGACCAGACGCCGCCATCCACCGAGCCGGCGAGCCAGCATCACCAGGCCCGACAGGCTCAGCACCAGCATCGCGCCAGTGCCCAACCCAACGACTGCCCGGCCTGCATCGGCGAGCAGCAACTTGCGATGCAGGTTTCTCACCACCAGCATGAATGCGGAGGGCTCCGGCGCCGGCGACAGCACGCCCGTGGCGGGATCGATCACGGACATTGTCGGGCGATCTTGCGCAAAAGCAGTGACGACAAAGGCGCCGGAGGGCTTTCGCTCGATACGCTCGACACCCGGCGCGGCGCGCAGCGCCGCCTCGGCGACATCTGCTGCAGTCAGTCCAGCAGAGGCCGCAGGCGGTGCGGCGAATTGGTCGCGTAGGGCATCGACCGACAGCAGCGCGCCGCTGACCGCCATCACGACGATGAGTATGGCGGCTACCAGCCCAAGGGCAGAATGGAGGTTACGCAGCATGGCTGGGCTCAGGGCAGCTTGTAGGTGAATGTCTCGACATAGCCGCGCCCGCGCACTGGCTTGCCCGCTCCGGCGGTCGTGAGCGGTGCGACCACCTCGGAGGGATTGTCGCGCATGTTCTCGACCGAAGTGTCGACGCGCACCTCGAAACCGGCATCGATGAGCGTGTCGGCCAGGTCCACGGTGATGGTGAGCGTGCGGCCGGCCCCGACGCTCGCCCCGGTAATTCCGTCGATCTCGCCAGCCGCGCCCCCGGACAACTTCTGCCAGTCGCTCAGGTGACGGTGATACTTGGCCTTGCCGCCTGCCATCCACAGGGTGCCCTTGTAGGCCCCCGCCTTGTCGGTGACGTAGAGCACGAGGTAGGCCCCATCTCCGCCGTAGGGCTTGAGCTTCGTTTCGAAAGTCACGGGCCGTGCGTAGGCCAACGACGGCAAAGCGAAGGCGGTTGCCGCGATGGCGGCAGGAAGAATGCGCAGCATTTTTTTAAATCCCGGATGTTCGGAAGGAGGCTTGCTTAGCCTCGCCTTGCGAGCCTGCGTTATTGCACCTGCACCTGCGGACGACCGTTGAGCAGCCCATTTTTGGGTACGGGCGCAGGTGCGTTCGGGTCGGCCGGAGTCGTCTGACCGACGCTGTTATCGCCACGCGAGCCATTGCGTCCACGCTCGCCGTGGCGTCCATGGCTGTCGTCGTCCTCGTTTTCGTCATGGCCACGCCGCTCGCGTGCGACGCGGGTCGACAGGACTTGCAGCGTGGCGGGCTCGACCCGAGCGCGGATCTCCTTCCCGTCACGATCCTGGGCCTGGATGACGTAGCAGCCGTCGTCCGTCTTGATGCGTTGGACGGTCCAGCCCCGGCCCTCCGCCATTTTCACGACGGCGCTGCGCGGCTGCCAATCCGCCACGCGGACGTTGCAGCGCTCGTCGGCCAGCACTGCGCCGAGTCCGGCAAGGCTTGCGAGCCCAACCCCGACGATCAGTGACCTTGCTTTCATAATCCGTCTCCCGGCTTATTTGGTCGGGTGCAAATTGGCAGGCCAGGCTGACGGGAACCTGACGCCCTTTCAGTTTGTGCGTCAGCTTCCCGTCAGTTTGATGGATCAGTGTCGCGCGCAGTGGCGCGAAAGCGGGTGAAGATCTTGCGAGTCCTGTTGATCGAGGATGACGAGGTGCTGGGCTCGGCCGTTCGCGACCAGATCGTGGCCGACGGACATTCGGTCGACTGGTCGCGGCGGCTCGACTCTGCGCGTGATCATCTGGGGCTCGCGGACTACGAACTCGTGTTGCTCGACCTGATGCTGCCGGACGGACGCGGGCTCGACTTCCTGCGCGAGATACGGCGAGGGGGCAACGCCACGCCGGTCGTCATCCTGACTGCGCTCGACCAGATTTCGGACCGCATCGCGGGGCTGAATGCAGGCGCGGACGACTATCTCGTGAAGCCCTTCGACCTTTCGGAGCTGTCGGCCCGCATCGGCTCGGTCTCGCGCCGCTATCACGGCAACCCGAACCCTCAGCTTCACATCGGTGATCTCGCCATCGACCTCGCCGCCCGCAGCGTGCGCAAGGCGGGGGTCGAGGTGACCCTGACCGCGCGCGAGTGGACGCTGTTCGAAGCGCTCGTCCAGCGCCGGGGCGCGATTTTGTCCAAGCCGCAGCTTGAGGAGCGGCTTTATTCCTTCGACCAGGACATCGACAGCAACGCGATCGAGGTGCATGTCAGCCGCCTGCGCAAGAAGCTAGGGGCCGAAATCCTCGAAACCGTGCGGGGCATGGGCTACAGGCTCGCGGCGTCATGATCCGCACGCACGCCATCCAGTTCCGCCTTGCCCTGTGGCTGTGCCTCGGCCTGACCTCGATGTGGATCGTCGCCAGCGCGATGGCGGTGTACGTGCTTCGTCATGAGATGGACGAGGTTTTCGACAGCTCGCTGCAGGAAACCGCCCAGCGCATCCTGCCGCTCGCCGTGATGGAAATCATCGATCGAGGCGAAGATGGCGAGCAGCGCGTCGCGGCGGCGCGCCCGCATCGCGAACGCATCGCCTATGTCGTCCGCGACGAGGACGGCAAGGCGGTTCTCCAGTCCCACGACGCGGATCCCGCGGCCTTTCCCGCGCATGTCCCGCCGGGCTTCTCCTCGACCGGCGATCAACGCCTCTACGCCGAAGCGGCCGTCCAGGGCACGCTCACCATCGTCATGGCCGAGCCTTTGCGCGCCCGGCGCGCAGCGGTGTGGAAGGCCGCCCGGGCTCTCTCCGCGCCTCTGCTCGCATTGGTGCCGCTGAGCTTCCTGGGCGCGTGGCTGCTCGTGCGCGCCAGCATGCGGCCAGTGCGCGGGCTTTGCGCCGAAATCGAGACGCGCGGCGGCGGCGATCTGCGGCCGCTGCTGGCCCGCGGCCTGCCCTCCGAGATCGAGCCGATCGCGGCTGCTGTCGACCATCTGATGGACAGGCTGCGCCGCGCGCTCGATTCCGAGCGCAATTTCGCGGCGAAGAGCGCGCATGAACTGCGCACCCCGATCGCCGCAGCATTGGCCCAGACGCAGCGGGTGCTTGCCGAGTCGCAGGATCCCAGGACGGTGGAGCGCGCCAGGCAGGTCGAGGAGACGCTGCGCGGGCTCGCGCGTCTCGCCGAGAAGTTGATGCAGTTCGCCCGCGCCGAAGGCGGTCGCCTGCTCACCGAGCAACCCGCCGATTGCGTGCCGGTGCTTCGCGTGATCGTCGATGAACTGAGGCGCACGACAGGGCTCGGCGAAAGGCTATTGGTCACGATACCGAACGCGGCGGTATTGACGCGGATGGACCCGGATGCCCTGTCGATCCTGGTCCGCAATCTCGTCGAGAACGGCGCTCGTCACGGCGATGCCGGCAAGCCGGTTCGCCTTACGCTCGGGACGGACGGCCTGCTGAGCGTCGTCAGCCATGGGCCCGTGGTGCCTGCGAAACATCTCGCAACCCTGACCATGCCGTTCGAGCGGGGCCAAACCAGCGCCCGCGGTACGGGGCTCGGCCTCGCTATTGTCGACGCCATCGCCCGGGGCGCGCGCACCAAGCTGACGCTGGCTTCGCCGGCCATTGGCTTCTCAGATGGGTTTGAGGCGCGCGTAGCGCTCTGCTAAGCCCCAAGCTTGGAGCTTGCCGGTATTGCATCGTGAAAGCAGCCGACGACAAGAAGCACCATCGCGATGAAGAAGCCGGTCGTGAGAGGCCGAAGAGAATAGCCGCAGCCTGCTTCATCATGGGATGATCGGTGCGCTGTATCTTCCGTAGAAGGAGAAACTTGTCGCCAGGACCCGCGGGTGATGATCTCATGCCCCCCTGCCTGAGCAGGTCCTATGGGCCAGAGGAGCAACGTCCAGGCGAGGCTCCCTTCGGAATCCTCCACTCCAATCTCCACGCGAGTCAAAGCCTATGAATGAAATGAAGACGTTGAACGATGGTCGCTCCATGCCGAGCCTGGGCTTCGGGGTGTGGCAGGTTGCGCCCGCAGAGACGCGGATGATCGTCGGCGCCGCGCTGCAGGTGGGGTTCAGGCTCATCGATACGGCAGCCGGCTATGAGAACGAGAAGCAGGTCGGTGAGGGTCTGCGCGATAGCCCCACGCCGCGGGACGAGGTGTTCGTCACCACCAAGCTGCGCAATTCCGAACACGGCTTTGACCAGGCCCTGAAATCCTTCGACGTCAGCATGAACCAACTGGGGCTCGACTACCTGGATCTCTACCTGATCCATTGGCCGGTGCCGTCGAAGAACCTGTTCGTCGAGACATGGCGTGCACTGGCCCGCCTGAAGCAGGAAGGGCGTGTCCGCTCGATCGGGGTTTCCAATTTTACGCCGCAGCACCTGCAGCGCGTGCTGGACGAGACAGGGGTCGTGCCGGTGCTGAACCAGGTGGAACTGCATCCCCGGTTCCAGCAGCGCGAATTGCGCAGCTATGAAGAGCCGCTCGGCATCGTGACGCAATCGTGGAGCCCGCTGGGGCGCGGACGTCTCCCTGATATTCCCGCCATTCGAGAGATCGCGGCCAAGCATGGCAAGAGCTGGGCGCAAATCGTGCTGCGGTGGCATCTCGAAAAGGGCCTGGCCGTGGTCACACGGTCATCGAACCCCGGCCGCATCCAGGAGAATTTCGGTGCGGCCTCCTTCCGCCTGGATGCCGAGGACATCGCCCGCATCGACGCGCTCGACAGCCCCGATGGCCGCGTTGCACGCCATCCGGACATCGTGGCGGACTGAGTTCCAGGCCAAGGGTTCCGTGTTCGCAATATGGCGTGGCCGCCCTTGGCCCGCGCCCTGCGTGAACGGATTTAAACACCACCGATTTGATCCGGAACTGAACAACTTGGCCGGACGAGAAGACAGCACGAGCAGCTCTGGTCATTCGAGGTGACCCACGATCTACTATCCTTGGCGAGAGAAGAGCGGCCGGGACGCGGGATGGAGGCTCAGCAGCCTCCTCGCCGCGCATCGCAAAGGAAGGCCCTTGGATATGGTCCGGCGGGTTCGAAGATAAAGCTCCAGGAAATGATCCGATGAGCGATATTCAGGAAAGCTGTTGTATGGATCGTGACCAGGCCTCGGACGTCCGGCGGCGTGGGTTCGACACATTCAAGCAGGAGATGGGCCGATGAGCGACCTTCTGACGACGGAGGCTTTTTCGGCCTTGCTCCAGGTGATCATGATCGACCTGGTTCTGGCAGGCGATAATGCCGTGGTGATTGGACTTGCGGCAGCCGGCCTGCCCAAGGACCAACGCAACAAAGCGATCCTGATCGGCATCATTGCGGCCACTGTCCTGCGCATCCTCTTCGCGGGCCTGACAACCCAACTCCTCCAGATCGTGGGTCTGCTGCTGGCCGGCGGCATTCTACTGCTTTGGGTGTGCTGGAAAATGTGGCGGGAGCTGCGGGCCGGTCATGCGGAGAAGGATCTCGAGGCCGAGGAGGCCCTGGCCGACCGCGACCTGGACAGCGACGGGCTGATTGCCGAGCATGCTCCGCGCAAGACCTTCCGCCAGGCGGCCTGGCAAATCGTCGTCGCGGACGTATCGATGTCACTCGACAACGTTCTGGCGGTAGCAGGGGCGGCCAAGGATCATCCAGTCGTCCTTATCTTCGGCCTGATCCTGTCGATTGCGCTGATGGGGCTCGCCGCCAGCTTCATTGCCCGCCTGCTCCAGAAGCACCACTGGATTGCCTATGTGGGTCTGGCCGTCATCCTCTACGTGGCTGTCGAGATGATCTACCGGGGGGCTCTGGAGATCTGGCCGCTGTGACAACATCGTCGGTGATCCCCGTGTCGGGCACCGCTCTTCGCGTGAGGTCCGGGAACCGGGCCGCGAGCCAGGTGACCGCAGGCAAGATTTGGAATCCGGTCACGATCCGGCTCGCTGCGCGGATCACACCTGCCAGGATGATCAATAAGCCGACAAAGCTGACGGCCGATCCGTCCAACCCGAACAGAGAGTTTCTGTTGTAGAGAACAGCGAACCCGATCGTCTCGATAGCGACGGTCTGGGCATAGAGGGGCAATGTTGCCCAGGCGGTGGAAAAGCGCTGCAGCAGGTGAGCTGTCCCTATGAACTGCGCTTGGTGCCGCGTTCGTTCAGCGGATCTATCTTGCCGGTTGCTCGCCTGATATCCGCCCTTACGCGCCGCTGTCCCCTTCTTGGAGTGAGGCGCCGCCGTCATGTCGCAGGCGTTCGGCGCATCGAGCGACCTGATCAGGATATCGTATGCGATGTTGATATCCTGGAACGCGGAGACATCTCCGCCGCGGTCGGGATGATGTTTGAACGCAAGTGTCCGCCACGCCCGCCGGAGTTCTCGCCTGATCAAAGCGGCTGACCTGCTGACCATATCGTTCGAATACGTCCAGGGCTTCAGACTTGGTGGTCGGGTGCATCCCGTCCCTCAGCAAAGATAGTGAGGATGGAATGAGACCACCTGAAGTTCTAATGAAGCCGGCGTAAACTCGGTAGAACTCTGCCGGATCTATTAATCAGCCGGGAACCCCGCGCGCGACTTACCAGAGATATAGGCTGCAACCCGCCTGAACCGAATTGTTGAACTGCTAGTCAGGCCTTCGCGCGCAAACGCTGCGGCGCCCTCAATAGCAGCCGGCCCGCCTCGCCCGTTCGCGGACCAGGGCGAGGATGGCACGGCTCATGGGCATGTCCTGTCCGACGATGCTCCCGAGTTCCACCACGGCGCCGAGCAGGGCGTCGATCTCCATCGGGCGGCCGCGTTCGAGGTCCTGCAGCATCGACGTCTTGTGCACGCCCACCTCGGCCGCGCCGTCGATGCGCTTCTCGATGTCGATAGCGAAACGGACCCCGAGCGCCTCCGCCACGGCCTTGCCTTCGGTCATCATGGCCCGGGCGACGGCGCGCAGATCGTCCTGCCCCGCGAGGCGGTCGAGCGTGCTCGTGGTCAAGGCCGAAAGGGGGTTGAACGCCATGTTGCCCCACAGCTTCACCCAGATCTCGTCGCGGATGCGGGGGCGAACGGGCGCCTTCAGGCCGGCCGCGATCATCAGCTTCGACAGCGCCTCGGCACGCGGCGAGCGCGAGCCGTCGGGCTCGCCCAGGGTGAACCTGTCGCCGTAGCCGTGCTCGATCACGCCCGGCTCGATCACCTCGGCGGCGGGATAGACGACGCACCCGATGGTCTGGGACGGCGGCAGCAGAGTCCACAGCGTCCCGCCGGGGTCGACGCTCTCGACGCGGCGGTCGCGCCAGGGGCCTTCGAGCCCATAGAAATACCAGTAGGGCACGCCGTTGATGCCGGTCACCAGCGCGGTATCCGGACCCATCATGCGGGCGATGGCGGGCGCGGCCGCCGGCAGGCCGTGGGCCTTCAGGGTGACGATGACATAATCCTGCACGCCCGCCTCGGCGGTGTCGGCGACGCAGCGGGGGTGGACGGTGACGCGATCGCCGCCGCTGACCAGCGTGACGCCGTTCTTCTGCATGGCCGCGAGGTGCGGGCCCCGCGCGATGAACGTCACGTCCGCGCCGGCCTGCGCCAGCTTCACGCCGAGCAACCCGCCGATGGCTCCGGCCCCGAAAATGGCGATCCGCATCACGACAGCCCAAGCTTCTCGGCAAGGCCGATGCGCATCAGCTTGCCGGTCGCGCCTTTGGGGATCTCCTCGAGGAACACGATACGGCGAGGCACCTTGAAGGCCGCGAGCCGTTTGCCCGCGAACTCACGCAACTCCGCGTCCGTCGCGCTCTGTCCCTGCCGCAGCACGATAGCGGCGGCGACCTCCTCGCCGAGCTTGTCATGGGGCATCGCGAAGGTGAGGCACTGCTCCACGGCGGGGTGGTCCATGATCACGGTGTCGACCTCGAGCGGCGAGATCTTCTCGCCGCCGCGATTGATGAGTTCCTTGAGGCGGCCGGTGAGGCGCAGATAGCCATCGGCGTCGATGATGCCCTGGTCGCCTGTTCGAAACCAGCCATCGCTGAAGGCGGTCGCGTTGGCGGCGGGGTTGTTCTCGTATCCCGCCGTGACGTTGCGCCCGCGGATCACGACTTCGCCGAGCCCGCCGGCCGGAACGAGCACCCCGCTCGTCGTCCATGATGGCCACGTCCGGACCTGCGGCGATGCCCACCGAACCGGGGAAGCGCGGAAGGGGCGGCAAGGGATTCGACGTCATCTGGTGCGCGGCTTCGGTCATGCCGTAGGACTCGATCACCGGGACGCCGAGAATTCTGCTTCCAGCGCCGACATCACCTGCGGCGGCAGCGAGGACGACGACGACCGGATGAAGCGCAGCCGCCCGCGAGAGATGATCGCGGCGTTGCGCGGGGCGAGGCCCAGGATGGCCTGGTGCATGGTGGGCACCGCCGTGTACCAACTGGGCCGCACCTCGTCGAACCAGCCGAAGAACTTGAAGGCGTTGAAGCCTGGCGTGCAGCTCACGGACCCGCCGGCGGCGACGGACGAAAGAACCGCCGCGATGAGGCCGTGGATGTGGAACAGCGGCATGATGTTGAGGCAGGAATCCTCGGGCGTCAGCGCGAGCGTGCGTCCGATGTGGTAGGCGGACGCCGTGATGTTGATCTGCCTGAGCGGGACGATCTTGGGCCGGGAGGTCGTGCCCGAGGTGTGCAGCACGAGGGCGACGTCCTGGGCATCAGCCGGTCCGCCCTGGGCAGGCGCGCCGCCCAGCGGATTCTCGGGAATGAGTGTGAAGGCCCCCGCCGGGCCCGCATCGTCCGTGACAAGTTCGACGATGGGGATACCCCGCGCCGTCGCGACGGCCCGGGCCGGGCTGTCCATGCCGCGCTGGATGACCAGCGCCCTGGCGTTCAGGTCCGAAAGGTAGAACTCGAACTCCTCGGCCTTGTAGGCCGGGTTCAACGGTGCGGTAGTTGCGCCGCAGGCGATGCAAAGGAAGGCCGCTGCCATTTCCGGCCCGTTGGGCAGGACCATGGCGACGCGGTCACCCCGGCCAATCCCCATGCCGTTCAGCGCAGCGACGGTGTTGCGGGCGAGAGTGCGCAATCCGTCATGGGTCAGCGCCGGCCGTCCGGGCGCGCCGATTGCGGGACTTGCCCCGTCGCCCCTGTCCATCAATTGCAGCACGGTATCGGCGGGATAATTCATCGAGCATGCCTCCTTGCGGCGGCAGACGGCTCGCCTGCCTGCGTCAGCTTACCGTGACGACAAGCTCTCCGACACCCTCGACACGCCCGGATCGACCGGACGTCGTCCGTCCATGCGGGGGGGGGTGCCAACGATCTGCCAATCCGATGAACCCGGACTGGGAACGCACCGATCTCGGCTGCCCATCGCTCTCGCCTCCGGGCGCTTGACGTGATCTGCAACAGAAAGCGTCAGGCGTAAATCTGTTTTCCAATCATCAATTCGTATAACTGCAGTCCGTACGGTAGCGAAACATTCTGGGCGGGTATCGTACGGAGAAATTTGCTTTCGAATATTTGTAAGTCGTCGTCGAGTGCTTGCATCGGCAAAAGCAATGCCTATGTTTAGGTTGTGATCCCCCGTCGGGCGACGTTCGCGCCGCCTTGGTCTGTCGGAAGTCTGGCCGTGTTCTGGGTCCCCAGCGACTGGCCGCATCTGATCCCTGACGGTGGAGAGGTCTCATGGCATCCAGGAATTTCGCGGTCTCGCTGCTTTCGACGGCAAGCCTTGCAGCCGGACTGGTCGTGGCCGCCGTGAGCGCAGGCTCCGCTCAGGACGTGCTGCCGCGGCCCGAGCCCTCGTTTCGCGGCCGTATCGCTGAGACGGCGAGGGACTCGACGCCAGATTACCCTGCGCCCGTCACCGCACCCGCCGGCGCGCCCAACGTTTTGGTCGTGCTGCTCGACGATACCGGTTTCGGCCATGCCGGCACGTTCGGCGGGGCTGCCGCGACGCCCACGCTTGACCGGCTGTCGCGCGAGGGCCTGCGCTTCAACCAGTTCCACACCACGGCGCTCTGCTCACCCACCCGCGCTGCTCTGCTCTCCGGACGCAACCATCACAGCGTCGGGACGGGCGTCGTCATCGAGATGGGAACTGGCTTCCCGGGCTATACCGGCATCGCACCGAACAGCGCGGCCGCCCTGCCCGAAATCCTGCGCCAGAACGGCTACGCCACCGCGGCCGTCGGCAAGTGGCACAACACGCCCGATGTGGAGATTTCACCCGCAGGCCCGTTCGACCGCTGGCCGACAGGCAAGACCTGGGGCTTCGAGTATTTCTACGGCTTCATGAACGGGGAATCGAACCAGTACTACCCGACGCTTTACCGCGGCACGAACCCGGTTGCGGCCCCGAAAACACCGGAGCAAGGCTATCACCTGACTGAGGACATCGTCGACGAGGCGATCTCCTGGCTGAACCAGGTGAACGCGACCAATCCCTCCAAGCCCTGGTTCCTCTATGTCGCACCGGGCGCGGTCCATGCGCCGCACCACGCGCCGAAGGCGTTTCGCGACAAGTATCTGGGCCGCTTCGACAAGGGCTGGGACGCCTATCGCGAGGAGACCTTCGCGCGCCAGAAGCAACTCGGCGTGATACCTGACGACACGGTGCTCACGCCCCGTCCGGCCGAGTTGCCGGCCTGGTCCGACCAGCCCGCAGAGGCGCGGCGCGTCTACGCCCGGCTGATGGAGAATTATTCCGCCTATCTGGAGCACACGGACGTCGAGATCGGGCGGTTGATCTCGGCCATCGAGCGCAGCGGCAAGCTCGACGATACGCTCGTGATCTACATCGTGGGCGACAATGGCGCGTCCGGCGAGGGCGGGCTCGAGGGCACCGTCAGCGAGGTCGCCAGCGTCAACGGGGTGCAACTCGGTCTCGCCAGCCTCGTGGCGAAGTTCGACGAGATCGGCGGGCCGGAGACGGAGCCTCACGTGCCGGCGGCCTGGGCGTGGGCGGCCAACACGCCGTTCCGGTGGACCAAGCAGGTCGCGTCGCATCTCGGCGGCACGCGCAATCCGATGGTGGTCCGCTGGCCTAAGGGCATGGCGCCGGCGGGGCAGGTGCGCAGCCAGTTTCATCACGTCATCGACATCGCACCTACCGTGCTGGACGCCGCGCGCATAGCCACGCCGAAAGTCGTGAACGGCGTCGAGCAGAAGCCTGTCGATGGCGTCAGCATGCTCTACAGCTTCGCCGATGCCGGCGTGCCCTCGCGCCGGACGGTCCAGTATTTCGAGATGATCGGCAACCGCGCCATCTACAGCGATGGCTGGCTCGCGTCAGCCCGGCACGGAAGGCTGCCCTGGCAGATGGCCGGAGCGGCGACGGGGAATTTCGCCAGCGATCCCTGGGAGCTCTACGACCTCACGCGCGATTTTTCGCAAGCGAACGACCTCGCGGCGAAATATCCGGAGAAGCTGAAGGGACTCCAGTCCGCCTTCCTGGCGGAGGCGCGCAAGCACGACGTCCTCCCGCTCGACGACCGGCTGTCCGAGCGCTTCGACATGAGCCTGCGGCCCAACCCTTTGGCGGGACTGACCAGGATGATCTACGGGCCGGGCGTCAGCGGCCTCAATGAGATGGCGGTGCTCAACACGCATGGCGTGCCGTTCTCGATCGTTGCGGATCTGGAGATCGGGGACGCGGGCGGCGACGGCGTGTTGGCGGCAATCGGCGGCACGACATGCGGCTGGTCGCTTTACCTGAAGGATGGCAAGCCGGCGTTCACCTACAACTTCTTTGCTGTCGAGGAGACGCGGGTCGCATCCGCCGAGGCCCTGGCGAAGGGAAAAGCCAGCGTGCGCGTCGACGTCACCCCGGTGGCGCCTGGGCTTGGCAAGCCGGCGGACGTGGCGCTCTTCGTGAACGGCAAGCAGGTGGCCAGCGGCCGCGTGCCCCGCACCGCGCCGTTCCGCTATAGCACGGAGCCCTTTGACGTCGGCCGCGACACCGTCTCCGCCGTCGCGAAGGACTATCGCGCGCCGTTCGCGTTCCAGGGCCGTCTGGAGCAGGTGCGACTGGAGGTCCGCTGATCCGCCACTGCTTGGTCGGACCTCCGCCCTCAATCATCTCGGTCGTTGGCGTGCTATATTGAACGATGCGGCCCGGATCCCGATACCTGCTGAGTGCGGTCATGATCTTGATGAGCGCCGCTCCAGCTATTGCCTGCAACCTGCCCAGCGCAGAGCTAAAGCTCGATCGCAGCGAAGAATTGCGGGACGATTTTTATTTATGGATCGAACTTGGACTTTATCGCGAGGCCACGGCGGAATGGTTGCGCATCGCCGCGACATTAGACGCGGCTGGTCTGCTTCTGAAGGAATGTTCATCCTCGCCGGGCCTGCCTGGAGCCGAGAGCCGCCTTGCCGTGATGCGAAACTGGAGCCAGCGCGCTGCGCAGAAAAAGATGGACCGTTTCCACCACGGCAAGCTGATCCATCCGCTTTCACCGTGATGTCGCGCGTCTCGAAGCCGGGTGTCCTGTCTAGCTTGGCATGTCACAGATCAAGGTGAGCGGTCGCCGAGGAAGCTAGAGTGCGGCATGATCGAAGATCCGCACTCTCTCCGTCCTTTTCGGCCCCTCGACGCACCCACGCCTTTCCTGTTCTTTACGGGAAAGGGCGGCGTGGGAAAGACGTCCCTTGCCTGCGCGACGGCCATCGGATTGGCCGATCGTGGACGGCGCGTTCTGCTGGTCAGCACTGATCCGGCTTCCAATCTCGACGAGATGCTGCGTATCGCGCTCGACGACACGCCAAAGCCGGTGCCCGGCGTCACCGGCCTCTTTGCCCTGAACATCGATCCGGAGGCCGCGGCCGAGGACTACCGGACCCGCGTCCTGCAGCAGCTCGACCCGTCGATGACCGATGAGGAACGGGCCACGGTGCGCGAGCAGCTTTCTGGCGCCTGCACGACCGAGATCGCCGCCTTCGACTCGTTTGTCGGGCTGCTCGCCGGCGACAGGCCCGGCTATGATCACATCGTCTTCGACACGGCGCCGACCGGACACACCCTCCGGCTGCTCAGCCTGCCCAAGGCGTGGACCGGGTTTCTGGAGGGCAACGACCGGGGCGCGTCGTGCCTTGGCCCGCATTCCGGCCTGAAGATGCAGGAGGAACGTTTCCGCACGGCCCTCGCGGCGCTTGGGGATGCCGCCCGAACCATCATCGTGCTGGTTACCCGCGCGGACCGAGGCGCCATTCGCGAGGCGGCCCGGACGTCGGCGGAGCTGCGGAACCTCGGCCTCGCCAATCAGCATCTTGCGATCAACGGCCGGTTCCATGCCACCGATCCCGGCGATCCCGTGGCGGCGGCCCTGGAACACGAACAGGCCGAGGCCATGGCGGCCATGCCTGCCGAGCTGGCACGTCTGCCGCAGGACGAGGTGCCGCTGCAGGGCTTCGACATGGTCGGGCTCGAGCCGCTTCGCATGCTGCTGTCGGCCAGCTCCATGCGGCCGCAGGGCGTGCAGGATCCGAGGCTCGATGTCCCGCCGGATCTGCCTCGCCTCGGCCGGCTCGTCGAGGACCTCGCTGCCGCCGGGCGCGGGTTGGTGATGGTCATGGGGAAGGGAGGCGTCGGCAAGACAACGATTGCCGCGGCGCTTGCTGTCGGCCTCGCGCGGCGCGGGCTTGCGGTCCACCTCAGCACGACCGACCCCGCCGCCCATGTCGCAGGCGTTCTCGACGGCGCGATGGATGGCCTGACGGTCGATCGGATCGACCCCGTCGCAGAGACGCAGCGCTACATCGACAAGGTCATGACGACCCGCGGCCGGGATCTGGACGAACAGGGCAAGGACCTGCTGCGGGAAGACCTTGCATCCCCCTGCACGGAGGAGGTCGCCGTCTTCCACGCGTTCTCGCGGATCGTGGCCGAGGCCCGCAGCGCCTTCGTGGTGCTGGACACGGCGCCCACCGGACACACGCTTCTGCTGATGGACGCGGCCGGGGCCTATCACCGCCAGATGCTGCACCAGCTCGATCCTTCCGGCCCCGGCCGGATCGTTACGCCGCTGATGCGCCTACAGGACCCCGACTACACACGCATCGTCCTGGTCACCCTGCCGGAGACGACCCCCGTTTCCGAAGCTGCAGCGCTGCAGGAAGACTTGCGCCGCGCGCACATCGAGCCGTTCGCCTGGGTGATCAACCGGTGCCTATGCGTGGCCGGCACCCGGGATCCGCTCCTGCACAACCGGTTGGCGCGGGAGCGGGTTCAGATCGAGCGGGTTACGGCGACGCTGGCCAAACGGTCCTACATCGTCGGCTGGCGGTCGCTGCCGCCCGTGGGTATCCAGGAGCTGGAAAAGCTGAGCCGTTAAGCCAGCGTCCAATGCGGTGCGCGCAAGTAAAGCAGGTCTCCGGGGGCAAAGCCCCGCTTTCTACTGGCACGTATTTATAGTATGCTTGATGCGCGATCGAGCAGGAGACAAAGATGTCTCAGACCTCGCGTGTCGTACCCAATGCGAGGCTTGCTCAACGTCCGCCGAGGACATCGGTACCGCACGGCCGTGTCGACAAGCTGCATTCGGCCGTCGTCGAACTTGCCCGTATCGCCGCGGCTGCGCCAGGCAACGCAACAAGGGTGCTTGAAGGCGCGACAAGGCTTGCCGCGAAGCTGTGCGATGCGTCCATGGCCTTCGTCCTGCTCCTCGAGGACGGGGAAATCAGCGTCGCGGCACATTATCCTCGGCCCCGGGACAAGCTTAGGCGGGACGACTGGCCGGCCGAGGCTGAGGACATCGCCCGGCAGGCGATTGAACGCAGCGTTCCTATCCAGGCCGCTACGAACGTCAGCCACGAGGGCGTGAACGACGCAGGCACTCCACGCTCCCTCTGCGCCGTGCCCATCGTCAGCGCTGGCATCGGCGTGGGTGCGATCCTCGTCGTACGCTCCAGCGCATCATCCTGCAGTGACGCCCAGGTTCGCACGCTCCGGGCAATGGCTGACCAGTGCGCTGCGGCGGTGCTGGCTTCGCGGCTGATCCGCGAAGCGGTGGCGCGCGACAAGAACCTCGCCGGCGCCAAGGCGAGGCAGGTTGCACCGGCCGAGGCGGAGGCGGTTGGAGCCATCGAGAATGCAGGGCTCGTCCCGCAGGTGCGGAGGCTTGCCGAAGAGCTGCGGGAAGCTCGCGAATACCGGACGGCGATCGGTAAAGTCCTTGCCGTCATCAGCCGCTCGCCAAGCGACCTTCAACCCGTCCTCGACTGCATTGTCGAAACCGCGGGGCGGCTCTGCTCCGCGGACTTCGCCTTCATCTTCCAGCTGGAAAACGATGGCCGTTACCATCTCGCCGCGGCGGATCCTTCCCGCCGTGACCTGGTCGATTTTCTCGTCGCGCATCCGCCTATGCCCGGGGATGGCAGCCTGACGGGCCGTGTCGCTGTCGAGCGGCGCACATTGCACGTGCCCGACGCGAATTTGGACCCCGCATATCGCTGGCCGGAGTGGCTGGCGATATCGGGGTTTCGGACGTTCCTTTGCGTCCCATTCCTTCGCGATGGCGTTGTGAAGGGCGTCATCGCGCTGGCCCGGGCCAATGTTCAACCCTTCAACGAGCGCCAGATCGAGGTGGTCACCACCTTCGCGGACCAGGCGCTTATCGCAATCGAAACTGTCGATCTCTTCAGTCAGGTGCAGGCCAGAACGCGGCAGGTTCAGTCGTCTCTCGATTACCAGACCGCCATCAGCGGCGTGCTCAGCGTGCTGAGCCGGTCGCCCTCATCTCTGGAGCCGGTCCTCGAGACCATCGCACAGACGGCCAGGCGGCTGTGCGACTGTCACGACGCCGTCATCCTGCTGCGCGACGGGGATATCCTTCGTACCGTGGCCCATTGCGGGCCGATAGGTTTCAATCCAACGGAGCGTCCTGTCTCGCCGGACTGGGCAAGCGGCCGCTCAATGATCCAGCGCCGGCCCATCCACCTGCGAAACCTGGTGGAGGCCGAGGACTTTCCCGAGAGCCTTGAACTGGCGCGCAGGTTCGGCCACCGAACCGTTCTCGCCATTCCGATGCTGCAGGATGACAATGCCCTTGGCGCCATCGTGCTTCGGCGGATGGAGGAGCGTCCGTTCCAGGACGACCAGATGGCGATGGTGCAGACCTTCGCGGACCAGGCCGTCATCGCGATCTCGAACGTACGGCTCTTCGAACAGGTGGAGGCCCGGTCACGAGAGCTGCAGGAATCGTTGGAGTACCAGACCGCGACCTCTGATGTGCTCAACGTCATCAACCAGGCGCCGGCCGATCTCCAGTCCGTGTTCGACGCCATCGTTCAAACAGCGGCGCGCCTCTGCCGGGCCGAATGGGCCGTGCTGTTCCGCTTGAGCGAGGGCCGGTATCACCTCACGGCCGCCAACAATGCGGAGACGGCGCTGATCCAGTATGCCCGGGCGCACCCGGTCAAACCGGGTCGCGAAACGTTGATCGGCCGCACCGCCCTGGAACGGCGAACCGTCCATCTGCCGGACTGCCTGGCCGATCCCGAATTCAGTGCCTTCGAATACCAGCGCATCGGGGGATTCCGGTCGATGCTCGGTGTGCCGCTTCTGCGTGATGGAGTGGCCATCGGCGTCATCAGCCTGGTCCGCAATACCGTCGATCCCTTCACGCCGAAGCAGATGGAGGTCGTGAACGTTTTCGCCGAGCAAGCCGTCATCGCGATCGAGAATGCCCGGCTCTTCGAGGAGTTGCAGCACCGCACGGCGGAGCTGACCGACGCGCTCGAGCAGCAGACGGCGACAGCCGACGTGCTCCAGGTGATCAGCCGGTCGAAATTCGATCTGGCTCCGGTGCTGAAGGCGATCGTGGAATTGGCCAACCGGCTATGCGATGCGGACGGCGCTACCATCTGGCGACCGGACGACGGGCGTTACGTGGCGGCGGCGAGCGCGGGAACCCGGACGGATTTCACCGACATGCTCGAGCGCATCAGGTTGAGGCCGGAAGGACGCTCCATCGTGGCCCTTGCCCTGCAGTCGGGCGATGTCGTTCACATGCCCGATATCGTGACCGACCCTCATTACACCGACATGCATCCCGCGATTTTCGGCGGCTTTCGGAGTCACCTCGCCGTTCCCATCCAGGGCGACACAGGCGCCCTTGGCGTCCTCGCCATCGGCCGGACGACTCCCAGTCCGTTTACAGGGCGTCAGATCGAACTGATCACCACCTTCGCCGACCAGGCCGCCATCGCCATCGAGAATGTACGCCTGTTCGAGGAGGTGCGGGCCCGGACGGCCGAGCTGAGCGAAGCCCTGCAGCAGCAGACGGCGACCGCCGACGTGCTGAAGGTGATCAGCCGCTCCACCTTCGACCTGCAGACCGTTCTCGATACGCTGGTCGAGTCCGCCGTGCGCCTGTGCAACGCCGACAGCGCAACGGTGACGCGGCAGAAGGAGGATGGTTATTCCCGTGCAGCCGTCCACGGCTACTCGCCCGAGGCGACGGCCTATCTGAAGGGCAGCCCTGTCGTCCTGGACCGGAGTTCGGCGACCGGCCGCGTGTTGGTGGAAGGCAAGATCATCCACATCGAGGACGTGGCGGCCGATCCCGACTACACATGGGAGGAAGCCAAGAAGCTTGCCGGCTTCCGCAGCCTGCTTGGCGTGCCGCTGGTGCGCTTCGGGACGACGATCGGGGCGCTGGTGGTGACCCGAAATCGGGTAGAACCGTTCACCGAAAAGCAGGTCGAGCTGATCGCGACCTTTGCGGACCAGGCCGTCATCGCTATCGAGAATGTCCGGTTGTTCGAGGAGGTCCAGGCCCGGACCCGTGATCTCGCCCGGTCCGTCAACGAGCTGCAGGCGCTCAGCGACGTCAGCAACGCCGTGAATTCCACCCTCGACCTCAAGACCGTGCTCGACACCATCGTCACCAAGGCCGTGCAGCTCTCGGCAACGGATGCGGGCGCGATCTACGTCTTCAGCAGTCTGCGCCAGACGTTCAAGCTACGCGCCACGCATGGCATGAGCCAGGAGCTGATCGACGTCATCGGCAAGCAAACGCTCGACCTCAACCAGGCCTATATCGGGGCCGCGACGCAGCAGCGCCGGTCGATCCAGGTGCCCGATCTCAACGACGAGCCGTCGGCTTCCATGCGGGATATCATCGTGGAGGCCGGATATCGCGCCTTGCTCGTCGTTCCGCTGCTGCGGCCCGGAGCGATCATCGGCGCGCTTGTCGTCCGACGGCGGGAGCCAGGCTATTTTCCGGAATCCACGATCAAGCTGCTGGAGGCATTCGCGACCCATTCGGTCCTCGCCATTCAAAATGCGCGGTTGTTCAGCCAGATCGAGCAGAAGAGTCAGGAACTGGTTGTCGCAAGCCAGCACAAGTCGCAGTTCCTGGCCAATATGAGCCATGAATTGCGGACGCCCCTTAACGCCATCATCGGCCTCACGGAGATGCTGCGCGAGGAGGCGGAAGGCCCTGCCTTCAAGGATTTCGTCGAACCGCTCGAGCGTGTCCACCGGGCAGGCAAGCACCTGCTGCAGCTCATCAACGACATTCTCGACATCTCGAAGATCGAGGCGGGCAGGATCGAACTGCATCAGGAGGATTTCGAGATCGCTGAACTCGTTCGCGATCTCATGGTCACCGCGCAGCCGCTGGCCGAGAAGAACCACAACCGGCTTGTCCTCGATAATGCCCCGGCATCGATCATCGTCCACGGTGACGCGATGCGGGTCCGTCAGGTGCTGCTCAACCTCCTGAGCAATGCGTGCAAGTTCACCGAGGACGGCGTCGTCACCTTGAGCGTCGCGCCGTCGGACAGGGAGAACGTGGCGGGATTGACGATCGCCGTCGCCGATACCGGCATCGGCATGACGCCGGATCAGCTTGCGAAGGTGTTTTCCGAGTTCACGCAGGCCGATGCGTCTACGACGCGCCGCTATGGCGGAACCGGTCTCGGGCTCGCCATCAGCAAGCGGCTTGTCGAGATGATGGGCGGCACCATCGAGGCGACGAGCGTTCCGGACCAGGGATCGACCTTCAAGGTCTGGCTCCCGGTCGGACGGGCCGCGCCGGAACAGGAGCGTCCACACCAGGGCGCCGGCGTGTCGGCTCCGTCAGGCCGGACGGTTCTCGTGATCGACGACGATCCGGACGCGCGGGACCTGATGCGCCGGTTCCTGGCGCATGAAGGCTTCGATGCCCTGACCGCGGCCAACGCGGCCGACGGGTTGCGGCTCGCGCGCCAATGCGATCCCATCCTGATTACCCTCGATGTCGTCATGCCGCGAACGGACGGCTGGGCCGTGCTCAGGCAGATCAAAGCAGACCCCGCGCTTTCGGGCATTCCCGTCGTGATGATGAGCATTCTCGATGAACGCGAGAAAGGCTTTGCCCTCGGCGCAGCGGAATACCTGACAAAGCCGTTCGATCGCGAGCGCCTCAGGGCGGTGCTCGATGCGCATCGAACCGCCGGTCCGCGCATCCGCGCCCTCGTGGTCGAGGACGACGAGGCTATCGCGCGCCAGATCGGCGCCATGCTGGTGCGCGAAGGCTGCGATGTCGACCTCGCCGACAATGGCCGTGCCGCGCTTGACAGCATCGAACGGGCGCGGCCGGCCATCATCCTGCTCGACCTGATGATGCCCGGAATGGACGGATTTGCGTTCCTTGAAGCTCTGCGCGGCCGCCCGGGTCACGACAGCATCCCAATTGTGGTGCTGACGGCAAAAGACCTCTCGGAGGATGAGCGGCTGCGGCTCGCAAGCAAGACCAGGGCGGTCCTCAGGAAATCGATGCACAGCCGGGAGGAACTCGCCGCCGAGTTGAGGCGGGTTCTGCGGCCGGGTCCGGTGGAGCAGTCGCGTGTCTAGAATCCTTTATGTCGAGGACAACGAAGACAATGTCTACATGCTGAGCCGGCGGCTGAAGGCCCGCGGGCATACCGTTCTTGTGGCTGAGAACGGTGCAAAAGGCATCGAGGCGGCCAGGCAGGAGATGCCCGACCTGATCCTGATGGACCTGAGCCTGCCGGTGCTTTCTGGCTGGGAGGCCGCCCGGCTTCTCAAGAACGAGGCCTCGACGGCATCCATCCCCATCATCGCGCTGTCGGCTCATGCACTTGACGGCGAGCGCCAGCGCGCCCTCGACGCGGGCTGCGACGATTTCGAGGCCAAGCCGATCAACATGGAATGTCTGCTGGATAAGATCGGCCGGCTGGTTCAGCCAGGAGCAGGCTGATGCGACAGCTCCGTCCGCGCATCCTCATCGTCGACGACGCGGACGACAACGTCTTCACGCTCCAGCGCCGCCTCAGGCAGTTCGTCGACGGGGAGATCGGGGTGGCCGGGAACGGCCGGGAAGCGCTGGCTTTGCTTGAGGCGCAGCCCTTCGACCTCGTGCTTCTCGACGTGCAGATGCCCGAGATGGGCGGGGTGGAACTGCTGGGTATCGTGAAGGCGGACATGTCGCTGCGCGACATCCCGGTGATCATGGTGTCGGCCGTCGACGATTTCGAGACGGTGCTGCACTGCATAAGGCTCGGCGCCGACGACTACGTGCAGAAGCCGTTCAACGCGGAACTCCTGCGCGCTCGCGTCGAAGCGGCGCTGGATCGCAAGCGGCTGCGCGACCAGGAAGGTCATTTCATCCGGCAACTGCAGGTCGAAAAGGCGTTCGTCGACCAGCTTTTGCACAGCATCCTGCCGCGCTCAGTCGTCAGCGAGTTCAGGTCTTCCGATCGTCCCCAGCCGAAACGGCACGACAACGTCGCCGTCCTGTTCTGCGATATCGTCGGGTTCACCGAATACTGCGACCGGAATCCGCCGGAGCAGGTCGTGAAGGAGCTCGAATCGCTCGTCACGTCATTCGAAGCTGTCGTTGAGGAACACGGGCTCGAGAAGATCAAGACGATCGGTGACGCCTTCATGGCGACCGCGGGATTGCTGGGACACGTCGAAAACCCGTCGCTGAACGCCGTCCGCTGCGGCCTCGCCATGATCGATGCCGCGATGCAGGGACCCTCCGGATGGAAGGTCCGCGTGGGCGTTCATCTGGGGCCGGTCGTGGCGGGCGTGATGGGCCGCAAGAGCTTCGTCTACGACCTCTGGGGAGACACGGTGAACATCGCCGCCCGGGTCGCAGCTGAAGCAGGTCCCGGCGAGTTGCTCGTGACCGGCGCCACCTGGCCGTTCCTGGGCGGCGTCTCCCAGGGCCGCGCGCGGGGCCTCGTCGAGCTGAAGGGCAAGGGGAAACTCGAACTCGTCCGATGTCTGGCTGTTCGATGACGGTTTCGGGATGAATTCCATTCGAGGATGAGCCTCCATCACGGAGGTTCGAGATCTTCTCAGTCATAGACAAGCCTTAGGCCGAGCCGCCTAAATCCAAGCAGAAAGATCCGGATACCGACGCGACGGCACAATTTCGAAATGCGGTCCGTGCATGCGAATAGGATGGAACTTAACCTGAGCTCGCGGGTTGTCTCATTGTAAAGCTGCCGCTTACGGACGTATTGGCTATCGAGCGGGACGCTGTCTCGCGCGACTTCCACACCAACACGATTTCGCTCAGCAACCGGGACATCTGTTCCGGCCGATACTGGCTGCTTGAGCGTATTCCCTTTGCATCGACCCAACGAGGCTAAGTCCGATGAACAGAACTGTCCTCTACTCGATTATTGGCGTGCTTGCCGTCGCGGCTGGAGTCTTCAGCTTCCAGCTTTACCAGGAACGGCAGAAGCCCAACGGCATCGAGATCAGCGTCGGTAATGGCGGCATTTCGATCGAGAAGAAATAGCCCGCCGGCGGCCTGGTTCACGTGAAGACCTGATGTCGATCCGCACCCGTTCGCAAGAACAAATTGTCCAAAGGACTATCCCATGCTCGGAACTATCCTGATTGTTCTTCTTATCGTGTTTCTGCTTGGCGGATTCAGTGGCCGTTTTGGCGGCTACGGCTATGGATACGGTCACGGCGGCGTCGGTGCGCTGGGCGTGGTGCTGATCATCATCGTGGTTCTGGTGCTGCTTGGACGCATCTGACGTCAATGCACCACAGGCTGTCCGTCGCTGGCTTTTCGGCGACCCCGGCTGGAGTCGTAGCAAAGTGGCTCCGTCGAGCGGCGCATGCGCAATTGCATGGTCCGATTAGACGGAGCTTTCACGCCAGGGTTCGCGCGCCGACACCCCACCGGGCCGCGAGCTGTCCTCAGGTCTCGTGGTCGTGGCGGAGGTGGTAGCCGCGTCCGGCGTAGTCGAAATCGAGCAACTCGCTGATTGCCACCGAATTGTCAGCGGGTGATGCGTAATAGGCGCGGATTTCCCTGATGAGCCCGGTTTGCGCGTCGAATATGTACCACTCGTCCCCGCGCAGCGCCGTGCCTGCCTTGCGTTTCCAGTGCGTCCACTCGATGACGGCCTCCGGTGCTGTCGACGAGCAGAGCACCTTCTCGATGGTCCACTGGGATCCCAGGTTCTCGACGCACCAAACCCACTTTTTCGCGATCACGTCAGCCGTCCGCCAGGGAATGTCGGGCAGCCCCGGAGGGAAATAGTGAACCGCATCCGGCGTGAAGCAGGAGACGAGCGCGTCGTAGTCCCCGGCATTGCATGCGGCGAAGTAGCGGCGGATCTCCGCCTCCATATGAGCTGGCGTGATGTCAGTCATGGGGGTTCGCCCTGATCGTGCCGATGTCCGCCTCGTTTGCGCCAGCCTGCAGCCAGGCCTGATAGTCGGCTTTGGTCTGGTCGTTCGGCGGGTAGACGCCGTAGAGCGGCTCGCCGGACGCAATGCGGCGCACGAGATAATTCTCGAACCGGTCGCGGGCTTCGCAGGCATCGGCCATCTCGACGGCGAGATGGCGGGGAATGACGGTGACCCCGTCTCCGTCTCCCACGAGAATATCGCCCGGATAAACCGCCACGTCGGCGCAGGCGATCGGGACCTGAAGGTCCGCCGCGTGGTGGTATGACAACCGCGTGGAGGCGACCACGGCGCGCCCGTAGGCCGGGAAGTTCATCGTCGCAATCTCCTGGCCGTCCCGAAACGCGCCATCCGTGACGACGCCGGCGCAGCCCTTCACCATCATGCGCGTCAGGAGCACGTTGCCTGCGGAAGCGGCGCGGCAATCATTGCGACTGTCGATCACGAGCACCTGGCCGGGACCGATCTGCTCGACCGCTTCCCATTGCAGGTTGTCGGGGTTCGGATAGGGCGTGAGCGTCGCATAGGTATCGATGTCTTCCCGTGTGGGAATGAAGCGCATCGTGAATGCCTCGCCGGCAAACCGCGTTGCCGCCGGGTTCATCGGCTTGAGGCCGACCAGGAAACACTGCTTGAAGCCGCGGCGGAACAACTCCGTCGTCATCGACCCGCTGGTCACGTTCTTCAGGCGGTCCAGGATTCCTGCCGGGAGCGGTTCAAGCTTAGGGTACGTCACGCGATTGTTTCCTCTTGAAGCCCGGCCGGGCAGTTCGCACGGCTGACGAGCTTGAGCGTTAAGCCAAGTGGCGCGAGCATCCCACAATTTGCCGTGCGAAGCAGCCCGGTTGCGCCAACCTTCCCCGGCGGCAAACAGGCGTGCCGAGGCTTTCGGCTGGGTTCGTTTCGGGTTATTGCGATTGGGTCCGGCTGAGTCTCGTCGGTGCACCCTGTCCCACGGCTCTGCCAATAGATGCGAAGCATCGCACCCTTGCTCCTCGTCGGCGCGTCGCTCTTCGGCACGCTGGAGACAGTGTTCATCCGCCTGATCGGCGAGCAGATGTCGCTTGGACAGATTCTTCTGTTTCGCGCCGGCGCACAAGTTCTGCTGGTCGCGCTACTGGCCGGGGTCTTCAGCGGCAGTGGTCTTGCCGTGATGCGGACCAAGCGCATCTGGGGTCATCTGAGCCGCGGATGCCTGGCTTCTGTCGCGTGGTGGTGCGCTTTCATGAGCTTCCGCACGCTCGAACTGCCATTGGCGACGACGCTGAGCTTTTCCTCGCAGCTGTTTCTGCTGGTGCTCGCCTGGCCGATGCTGGGCGAACGCGTGACGCCGGCGCGTATCGCGGCGACCCTGCTGGGCCTGTCGGGCGTGCTCGTGGCGCTGGAGATGTGGAAGCCCAGCGGATTGGACTGGCGGGTCTCGTATGGGCTCACCAGCGCCTTCCTTGGGGCGATCATGATCCTGATCACCCGGTCGCTGACCTTCACGGAGCGGACCGACACGATCATGTTCTATCTGGCCGGCGTGGTCTTCGTCAGCGCCGTCCCGCAGGCGATCGTGACGTGGAAACCCATGGAAATCAGGGACATGGCGTTCCTGGCGGGATTGTCGCTGGCCGGTACCATGGCCACCTACCTCTTCGTCGAGGCCTATCGCCGGGCCGAGGCATCGTCGCTGGCTCCGTACCCGTATTCGCGTTTCGTGTTTGCGGCGGTGCTGGGATACTTCATCTTTTCAGATCCCATCAGGCCCGCGACCTTGGTCGGGGCGGTGCTGATCGCGCTCAGCAACGTGCTGCCGATCATCCTCGCGCGGCGAAAAAGGCCGAAGGCCTGAGGGCCGGCCGGGTTGGTTTCCGGCGGTCCGGCTGCGGCCGCGCGAGCCCGCCTGCGCATTCGATTCGAACCCGAGATGGGGTTTGAAGCCGCGATCCTCGATGTCGAACATCGCCGCGATTATCCGAGTTCGCGGAGCGCTCGGTGACGGGCCGTCGAATCGGCTTGTTCAGTCGGATTCAACCCCGCGTCGGCCCTTGCCGCTTTCGTGAAACTCGTCCCATGGTTGCGTCGGATTTGGCGAATCACCGGAGGGGTTCATGCGGCGGGCGATCAGGGTTGGAGTTATGACGGCGGGGTTGGTCGTGGGCCTGCCGCTTCTCGGCGGCGCCGGCATGCCGGTCTGGACCAGCGCCGCGATCGCGCAGACGGCGACGCCCGGCGCCGGCGCGGGGCTTACGGCCGAGGACGTCCGTGCGCTCATCGAGGCGTCGCAGGCGACCGCGAAGGCCAGCAGGGAAGCGGTCGACTACGGACGGGTCGTGCCCGATATCCTGACGCAGATCCTGGCCAAGCTCGACAAGATCGAGGACAAGCTGGCGCGCATCGAGGACCTGCAGAAGGCGGCCAACAGGCGCGGCGGGAAATAAGCCGGATGCACTGTCCGCGCCGCGGGCAGTTTTGCTTGAGCGAAACCGTTTGTTACATGTTTATGACACTATGACGTGACGATCGGGGCGGTGCGCCCCGGCCGATAATCCAGCCCGGGCGACATCCCCCGATGACCGCGATGCAATATGCCGTCCTCCCGTTTCGCCGGCGGGACGGCGTGCTTGAGATCCTGATGGTCACCTCCCGCGAGACCGCTCGCTGGGTCGTGCCGAAGGGCTGGCCCATGGCGGGGATGAGCCCCGCCGACGCCGCCGCCCGGGAGGCCTACGAGGAAGCCGGCATCACGGGCGTGGTCGGCCGCGCCGCGATCGGCGGATACACCTACTGGAAGATCATCGCCGGCAAGCGGCTGCTCTGCACGGTCGAGGTCTTTCCGTTCGAGGTCCACGAGGAACTGGCCCAATGGCCCGAGCGCCGCCAGCGCAAGCGCGAGTGGTTCAGCCCCGGCGCGGCAGAGGCTCTCGTGGACGAGGCCGTGCTCGGCGAGATCATCCGCCGCTGCGACGCCGAACCCGGACTGACGGACCTTCCCCGGCCCCGGCGGAAGAAGAGGGCCGTCAAAGCGCCCCCCGCCAAAGCGCCCGCCAAGAAGCTTGCCAAGAAAACGGCCAAGAAGCCCGCCAAGAAACCAGCAAAGAAACCCGCCAAGAAGCCCGCCAAGAAATCTGCGCAACCCAAAAAGGCAGCGGCCGCGAAGAGCAAGAAAGCTCCACCAGCGAAGGGCAAGAAGTCTCCTCCGGCCAAGGGCAAGAAGGCGCCCGCCCGGAAAGGCATCAAGCCCCCCGTTGTCATTGTCGATCTGCATCCTGTTGCGGAGGCGAAAGTCCCGGCGGAGGGCCGGAAAACGAAATCCAGGAAACCTGGGAAAGCAAAGTCCAACCCGCGCTCAAGACCTGTCTTCGCCTTCGAGGACGTCAGAAGCTTCGAAGCTGCTTTTGAGGTCAAGCCTGCTTCGAAGACCCAGCCTGCGTCGAAGCCCAAGGTTGCGGGTAAGCCCAAGGCTGCGGGCAAGCTCAAGTCCGCATCCAAGGCCGCCCCGAAACAGAAAGCCGCCGCCAAGCCGAAGGCGTCCGGCAAAGCCGCCGGGGGCAAGGCCAAGCAGAAGGCGGGCGGACCTTCGCGCAAGAAGCGGGCGGGCGGGCCCAAGGGCAAGAAGAAGCGCAACTCGCGGACGTGAGCCAACTTGCCGTCGCTGCGACTGCGAGCTTGCGTGTGCCGGCACACTTTTTGGTCTCCGCTTGTAGTCGGAGCAGACCCGTCATCCCGGGCTTGACCCGGGACCGCGCCTCTCTCCGTTGAGGCGGAAGATCCCGGGTCAAGCCCGGGATGACAGAGGGTGTCGCGGACGAAGCCCAACTCGGCGTCTAAGGCCAACGCCGCCCCGAAACAGAAAGCCGCCGCCAAGCCGAAGGCGTCCGGCAAAGCCGCCGGGGGCAAGGCCAAGCAGAAGGCGGGCGGACCTTCGCGCAAGAAGCGGGCGGGCGGGCCCAAGGGCAAGAAGAAGCGCAACTCGCGGACGTGAGCCAACTTGCCGTCGCTGCGACTGCGAGCTTGCGGATGCCAGCACTGTTTTTGGTAGCCCGCTTGTAGTCGGACCAGACCCGTCATCCCTGATATGACCCGGGATCTTCCGCCTCACCTGAGAGGTTCAAGATCCCGGGTCATATCAGGGATGAAGGATCGTGGTGTGGGGCGGAGAAGGTGCGAGGCTTCAACGGGGCGATGTAGGCGATGCGGTGGGCGACGGGCCAAAGAAGGGTTGTCGGCGCGCGCCATCGGGCTAGCGCCTGGCAGTTCCGTCGTAGCGGCCTTGAGCCTGCAGAACGTCCGCGATGTGGGTCTCAGCCCAGTTGCGCAGGGCCTCGACGGTCTCGGTCAGCGTCCGCCCCAAGGGCGTCAGCGCATATTCCACCGTTACCGGCACGGTCGGAAAGACCGTCCGGCTGATCAGGCCGTCGCGCTCCAGGCTTTTCAATGTCTGCGACAGCATCTTCTGCGAGAGACCGTCGATCTCGCGGCGGAGCCTGTTGAAACGCATCGGCTCCTTCTCGAGAAGCCCAAGGATCAGCACGGTCCATTTGTCGGCGACGCGGTCGAGGATCATCCGCGTCGGGCATGCGGCAAGGTAGGGGTTCGGCGCGTTCATGGTTCCCTCGAGGTAACCTGGTGACTGCAAGGTGCCTTCTTTACACCAGGGCGCGTGATCGATAGCTGGTATCAAATCGATACCACATTCATTCCCCCAACGAAAACGGAGATCACCATGAAAGTCGCTCTCGTCGGCGCCAGCGGCAATGCGGGCTCGCGGATCCTCGCTGAGCTCGTGCGCCGGGGCCACCTCGTCACGGCCATCGCCCGCAATCCCGAGAAGATCCAGGCTTCTCCGCAGGTCACCGCGAAGCAGGGCGATGCCGCCGATGAGGCGGGCCTCGCATCGCTTCTGAAGGGGCACGACGCCGTGGTCAGCTCGATCCACTTTTCGGCCAGCGACCCCCGCAAGCTGATCGAGGCGGTGCGCGCGTCCGGCGTGAAGCGCTACGCGGTCGTCGGCGGGGCGGGCAGCCTCGAAGTCGCGCCCGGCGTGAAGCTCTTCGACACGCCGGCCTTTCCTGTGATGTACCTGGCCGAGGCCAAGGCCGGCGGCGTCTTCCTCGACATGCTCAGGGACGAGACGGACCTCGACTGGACCTTCCTGTCGCCCTCCGCGATGTTCGTGCCCGGCGAGCGGACGACGAAGTTTCGGACCGGCGGCGAACAATTGCTGACGAACGAGACCGGCAGCAGCATCTCCTTCGAGGACTACGCCATCGCGCTCGTGGACGAGCTGGAGCAGCCCCGGCATTCGCGCAAGCGGTTCACGGTCGGCTATTGAGCGGATAGCGGGAAAGTCGCCGCGCTACCCCGAATTCCTTAACCCCGCGGCGATGCCGTTGATGGAGATGAGGATGCCGTGCTGGGCCTTCACGTCGACCTGGCCGGCGCGCCAGCGGCGGAGCAGTTCGATCTGGAGATGGTTCAGCGGGGCGATATAGGCGAAGCGGTGGGCGATGGAGCGGGCCAGGGAAGGGTTGTCGGCGAGGCGGCGGCGTCTCGCCGGTGATCGTCTTCCAGCGCCTGCACGGTGCGGCGCCACTCCGCCTCGATCGCGCCGAAGATTGATCGCGCCCAGTGCCCGGTCGGGCACGAGGTCGGCATAGCGGCGGGCCATGTCGAGGTCGGCCTTGGCGAGCACCATGTCCATGTTGGACAGCAGCGTCTGGAAGAACGGCCATTCGCGGACCATCCGGCGCAGCAGTGCGAGGCGCGGCTCCGGGTCCGCCGCCATGAACGCCTCGACCGCCGAGCCGAAGCCGAACCAGCCCGGCAGCGTCACGCGGCTCTGGCCCCAGGAGAAGCTCCAGGGGATGGCGCGCAGATCCTCGATCCGGCGCGTCGCCTTTCGCGAGGCGGGGCGCGAGCCGATGTTGAGTTCGGCGATCTCGGCGATGGGCGTGGCGGCGAAGAAGTAAGTCGGTGAAGCCCGGCGTCTCGTAGACGAGCTTGCGATAGGCCGCCATGCTGTGGCGCGGAGATCTCCGCGGCCGGCGTCCAGGAATTCCTGCGCGGCGGCGCCGTGCGCGAGGCGAGCAGCGTCGCCTCCAGCGTCGCCGCCATCAGCGTCTCGAGATTGCGCGCGGCCGATCTCGGGATTGGCGTATTTCGCCGCGATCACCTCGCCCTGCTCGGTGAGGCGGATCTGCCCCTTCACCGTGCCCGGCGGCTGGGCGAGGATGGCCTGGTAGCTCGGTCCGCCGCCGCGGCCCACCGTGCCGCCGCGCCCGTGGAAGAGGCGCAGCGTCAGGCCCGGCTTGGCCTCGAACAGCCGGGCCAGCGCCGTCGAGGCGCGGTAGAGCTCCCAGTTCGAGGTGAAGTAGCCGCCGTCCTTGTTGCTGTCGGAATAGCCGAGCATCACGTCCTGCTCCGCCGCCGGAGTGCGCGGATGAGCGCCTCGACGCCCGGCAGGTCGTAGAAGGCGCGCATGATCGGCTCGGCCGAGCGCAGGTCCTCGATGGTCTCGAACAGCGGCACGACGATGAGGTCGGCCTTGGCGCGCGAGGCCTCGCTGCGGGCGCCAGCGTGCCGCGCATCAGCCCGCACTCCTTCTGCAGCACGAGCACTTCCAGCAGGTCGCTGACGCGTCTCGGTGTGGCTGATGATGTAGTGGCGGATGGCGCCTGCGGCCCGAAGGCGTGCGCGCAGCTCGCGCGCGGTCTCGAAGATGGCGAGTTCGCCCTGGCCGTGCTCTGCTGAATAGGCTGGCGGTGCGCACGCGCAGGGCGCGCGGATCCTGCAGCAGCGAGAGCAGGAGCTGCTGCTTGGCTCCTCGCGGCAGCGCGGCATAGTCGGGCTCGATGCGGGCGATGGCCAGGAGTTCGGCCAGCACGGCCTCGTGCCGGTCGGAGTTCTGGCGCAGGTCGGTGGTGGCGAGGTGGAAGCCGAACACCTCGACCGCGCGGATCAGCGGCCCGAGCCGCGTGCCGATCATCGCCGCGCCGTGGTTGCGCCGCAGGCGAATCGGCGATGACGCGGAGGTCCGCGAGGAATTCGCTCGGGGCCGTGCATAGGGCATGCCGGGCGTGACGGCGTGGCGCAGCGCCTCCGTGCCGGTCAGTTCGCGAAGCGTGCCCGCGAGCCGGGCATAGATGCCGATCAGCGCGCGGCGGTAGGGCTCGTCGTCGCGATGGGCGTTCCCGTCGCCCGAGAGGTCCGCGAGGAACTGCAGGTCGCCGGTGCAGCCGACGAGCGTGCGCGACATCGACAGCTCGCGCGCCGAGCTCGTGCGCCTCGTTGAGGTAGTAGCGTAGCGCCGTCTCCGCCTGCCGCCGCAGCGCCATGCGCAGCGTTCCGGCATTGACGTTGGGATTGCCGTCGCGGTCGCCGCCGATCCAGTTGCCCATGCGGAAGAAGGGCGCGACGCGGGCGGCCGAGCTGATGCTCGAGCTCGGCATAGAGCCGCGGGATCTCGCGCAGGAAGGTCGATCGGTAATAGCTCAGCACGTTCTCGATCTCGTCGAGCACGGTGAGCTTGGTATAGCGGAGCATGCGGGTCTGCCAGAGCTGCGTGATGCGGGCGCGGAGCTGGGCTCTCGTTGGCGCGGCGCTGGCGCTCGCTGCGCAGCGTGTCGCGCGGCGGTCAGCAGGTCGGCGATGGCGCGCTCGGCGTCGAGGATGCTCTTGCGCTGCACCTCGGTGGGGTGCGCGGTGAGCACCGGCGAGACATAGGCGGAGGAAAGCGTGCGGGCGATGCGGTCGGCGTCGATGCCGGCGGCGCTCAGCGTGGCGATGCTGCTGGCGAGCGAACCCTGATGGTCCTCCTCCTGCGCCTCGTGCACGGCGCGCCGGCGCACGTGATGGCGATCCTCCGCGAGATTGGCGAGGTGCGAGAAGAAGCTGAAGGCGCGGATGACCGAGACCGTCTCGTTCGGGCTCAGGCGCTTCAGCAGCGTGTCGAGATCGCGCCCGGCCTGCGCGTCGGCATTGCGCTGGAAGGCGACGCTGAGGCGGCGGATGGCCTCGATCAGCTCGTACGCGGTCTCGCCATCCTGCTCGCGCACGGTTTCGCCCAGGATCTGGCCGAGCAGGCGGGTGTCGTCGAGAAGCTGCTGGTCCTTGTCGGCCTGGATGGCGAGGACGGGCGCGGGGGTGGAGCTTTGGGCGGACATAACAGTGGGTCCTTCGGGGGCTTTCGTTATCCAGCGATCTTGAGCCGCTTCATGCAAGCAAGAAGCATGACACTTGAAATTCGGCCCGGTGAGCCGATACACGTTTTCGCACCTGCGACTGCGCTGCGATCCCGCATTTTCAAGTCAAGCTTCAGCTCCGGAGACGCTGCTAACGCAGTAAATTGGGCAATTCGATTATAGACAATTCTGAAATTCGATAGTACACTTTGCAATTATAGATGTTAATATTACTGCTGCATTTGAAAATAGATAGCCGGATATTCCGATCGGGATATACCAGCAGAAAGAAAATTCGTACTCGACAGCTATAATGCGTGTTCAGCGGCTGTGTGTAATTGCAGAAAGAGACCAAAATCTTAATCGGCGCAAAGCGATCGAGGAACTGCATCTACTCGCTTGCGAGGATGGAGTTGCGGACGAGCGGATAGATCTGGCTGTCCCAGCGCCTGCCGCTGAACACGCCGTAATGGCCGACGCCGGCCTGCAGATGGTGGCGCTTGCGGTAGGGCTTGAGGCGCGAGCAGAGATCGTGCGCGGCGGAGGTCTGGCCGATGGCGCAGATGTCGTCGCGCTCGCCCTCGACCGTGAGCAGGGACGTGCGGGTGATGGCGGAGGGTTCGACCTTCTGCCCGGCGACGACGAGCTCGCCCTTCGCCAGCAGCGCCTGCTGGAACACGCGGTCGACGGTCTCCAGGTAGAATTCGGCGTGCAGGTCGAGCACGGCGAAATACTCGTCGTAGAACGTCTTGATCGTCTCGGCCTGCTCGATCTCGCCGCGCGAGAGGTGGCCGTGCAGGTCGAGATGGGCCTTGATGTGGCGCTGCAGGTTCATCGACATGAAGGCGAGGAGCTGCACGAAGCCGGGATAGACCCGGCGGCCGCCGCCCGTGTACCACATCGGGACCGAGGCGATGAGGTTTCGCTCGAACCACGACATCGGCTTGCCCATGGCGAGTTCGTTGACCTTGGTGGGATTGACGCGCGTGTCGACCGGGCCGGCCATCAGGTCATGCTCAGGGGCGCGGCGGGGTTGCCGTTCTGGGCCATCAGCGCGGCGGCGGCGAGCACCTGCACGCAGGGCTGGCAGACGCCGAGCACGTGCGCGCCGGGGCCGATCGTCTCCAGGAAGCGGATGACGTGCGCGACATATTCGTCGAAGCCGAACGGGCCGGCTGAGAGCGGCGTGTCGCGGGCATTGTGCCAGTCGGTGATGTAGACGTCGTGGTCCTGCAGCAGGGTCTTGACCGTGTTGCGCAGCAGCGTGGCGAAGTGGCCGGACAGCGGCGCGACGACCAGCACGCGCGGCTGCGCGACCCCGGTGTCCTTCTTGAAATGGCGCAGGGTCGCGAAGGGTGTCACTTCAGTCGCGACCTCCGTCACGTCGACCTCGGCATTGCCCACGCGGACGCTGTCGATGCCGTAGGGCGGGGAGGCGTGCGTGAGGCCCGAGCGCTCCATCAGCTCCCACGCGGCGACGAGATTGCCGAGCGACGCGCTGTCGGCCTCGCCGAGCATCGGCGCGAAGGCGCCCAACGCCCAGCGCGCCGCTTCCCGGTGGGTCGAGAGAACACGTTCGCTGGTTTCGTACGCCATATACAGCATCGAACAGTCCGATCTTTGGTCATTCTCCGCATGCGCCGCTCAAAAAACGCGCATGCATCGAACGGCCTGCTGCGAGATGATCGACCGACGGCTCCGCTTTCGACCAGAGCCGCGAACAAGGATGCCCGCGATGGCCAAGGCGACGCTCACGATCTCTAGCAAGAACTATTCCTCGTGGTCGCTGCGAGGCTGGCTGCTGTGCCGGATGGCGGGCCTGGACTTCGAGGAGACGCCGGTTCCGATCGACGATCCCTCGGCGCGCGCGGAGCTTCTGCTGCTGTCGCCGTCCTTCCTGGTGCCGTGCCTCACCCATGAGGGCGCGAAGGTGTGGGATACGCTGGCGATCGCGGAATACCTGGCCGAGCTGAAGCCGGAGGCGGGGCTGCTGCCGGCGGACCGCATCGCCCGAGCGCATTGCCGCGCGGTGTCGGGCGAGATGCATTCGGGGTTTTCCAACCTGCGCGCGGCGCTGCCGATGAACCTCAAGGCCAGCTATCAGGGCTTCAAGATCTGGGCGGGCGCGCAGCCCGATATCGACCGCATCCTGCTGATCTGGCGCGAATGCCTGAAGACCTATGGCGGGCCGTATCTCTTCGGCAAGACGCCCACGGTCGCCGACGCGATGTACGCGCCGGTCTGCACGCGCTTCACCACCTATGACGTGCCGCTGGACCGTGTCAGCGCCGCCTATTGCAGCCGCATCCTGGACTGGAAGCCGATGCAGGAATGGATCGCCGGCGCAATGGCCGAGCCCGAGGAGATGGAGGAACTCGACGTCGAGTTCTGATCTCCACGGACCCGGAGCGGCCCGGCATGCCCTAGGGCAAGGCGATGGCCAGTTTCAGGCGCACCGCGTGCCGGTCGAAATTGGTGAGGTCGAGCGGCTTGCCGGAGCCGGTGGCATGGCCCGACACCTGCGCCTGCCAGCCGAAATTGATCGCGACCGATTCCGAGACCTTCCACAGCGCCGTCGGTCCGATGGTGATCGCGCGGCCCTGCCAGGTGTCGAGCGTCGAGCCGCTGAACGATTCCAGCCAATGCGTCTCCGCGCCGAAGAACAGCGCCTCGCTCGCCTGCCAGGTGAGCGCGGCGGACAGGTCGCTTCCCGATGCGTCGGCCCATTCCGCGCCGGGCGTGTGCTTGAGGCGGGAGGTTCCCGTCGTGAGGTTGGCGTTGAAGGCGGCGTAGAGCTTGCCCGCGATGATGGGTCGGTCGACGAAGGCCTTCAGCGTGATCGCGCGGCCGTCCGTGGCGGCCCCGGTCGCGCCGTCGATGCGCGCCCAGCGCGCCTCCGTCGACAGGGTGATCGCCCAGGGATTGTTCACCGCCCGCTTCAGGATGCGGTAGGACGCCTCGGCGGAAAGGCCGTCGAAGCCGATGAACGACTTGTCCTCGACGCCGGGGACGCCATTGATGTTGACGCCGGTCAGGAACGGCGATGCCGCGATGCTGAAATCCTCGGCGACCGTCCAGCCGAACTGCGTCTTCAGCGTGGGGACGACGAACGTGCCGCCGCCCGATTTGCCGATGCGGGTCGTGGTCTCCAGGCCGATGCCCTTGCCGCCTGGATCGCCGACGTCGGTCGCGCTGGTGAAGCCGAAGAGGTCGCCGCCGGGAACTTGCGGGATCTCCTCGGCGGGCGCGGCCGCGGGAGACTTGGCGCCCTTCGGGTCGGCGGCTCCGGCCGGCTGGAAGCTGGCCAGCAATGTCAGGGCGGCCAGGCTTGCGCTGAGCTGCGCGAGGCGGGCGGTCTTCGATCGGAAGGCGCTGGTTCTGAAAAGCATGGTGGCAAACCCCGTTCGCAGCGAATCATTTGTACGAATCAATACATCCTAGAATTGATATTTTTCAATCAACAACCTTAAATATGTATTACCATCGCAAAGTCTCGCCTGCGCGCAGGGCGGCCGGCTGCCGCTCGGCTCGCGCTCCTGGGGCTAGGAAAACGACCGCAACCGGCGGTTTCCGTTGCCGTCAGACGCCGTCGGCGAAGACCCAGCAGCGACCGATCCTGATGGGGATGATTTCGCCTGCGGCAACCGGCGTGGTCACGGGCAGGTCGAGCTCGATAATGTCGCCCTTGTCGTTGACGGCCACCTCCGCGCGGCGGCCCGCTCCGGTGCGGCGCAGCGCAACGATGCGGCCGGTCAGGCCCGCCGTGCCTGCATCGCCGATGCCGAGATCGACGGGGCGCAGATAGAGTGCGGCGGAGCCATCGGCGCAGCCCTGCGCGGCGACGCCGATATCGCGGCCGTCGAGCATGGCGCGTCCACGCGCCACGATGACCGGGATCGACGCCGTCTCGCCAACGAAGGTCGTCACGAAGGCGGAAGCGGGCCGGTCGTGGATATCGTCCGCGCTGCCGACCTGCTCGAGCCGGCCCTTGTTGAGGATGGCGACGCGGTCGGCGAGTTCCAGCGCCTCGTCCTGGTCGTGGGTGACGAAGACGGTGGTGTGGCCGGTGTCGTCGTGGAGCTGCGCGGATCCAGCGCCGCAGCTCCTTGCGCACCTTGGCGTCGAGCGCGCCGAAGGGTTCGTCGAGCAGCAGCACGCGGGGCTCGATGGCGAGCGCGCGGGCGAGGGCGACGCGCTGGCGCTGGCCGCCGGAGAGCTGCGGCGGGTAGCGCCCCTCCAGCCCGTCGAGCTGCACGAGCGCGAGCAGGTCCATCACGCGGCGGCGGATCTCGCGCCTCGGACGGGCGCAGCTTGCGGGGCCGCGCGCGCAGGCCGTAGGCGATGTTCTCGAACACGGTCATGTGCCGGAACAGCGCGTAGTGCTGGAACACGAAGCCGACATGCCGGTCCTGCACGCGCAGATGCGTCGCGTCCTGCCCGTCGAGCAGGACGGTGCCGGTGTCGGCATGCTCGAGCCCGGCGAGGATGCGCAGCAGGGTCGTCTTGCCCGAGCCCGACGGCCCGAGCAGCGCGACCAGCTCGCCCCTGCGCGATGTCGAGATTGACGTCCTGCAACGCCGCCTGCGCGCCGAACGCCTTGCCGATCCCAGTGAGCCGCAGCGTAGGACTGGTATCGGCAGCTCCGGCGTCAGTGGCGGCGGGCTCCGTTGAGTTCATCGGCATAGCGCCATTCGAGGATGCTCTTGGCTGCCAGAGTGACGAGGGCGAGGGCAGCGAGGAGCGATGCGACGGCAAAGGCGGCTGCGAAATTATATTCATTGTACAGGATCTCCACATGGAGCGGCATGGTGTTGGTGAGACCGCGGATGTGGCCCGACACCACGGAAACCGCGCCGAATTCACCCATGGCGCGGGCATTGCAGAGCAGGACGCCGTAGAGCAGCGCCCAACGGATATTCGGCAGGGTCACCGTCAGGAACACCCTGAGCCCGCTTGCGCCCAGGGTAAGCGCGGCCTCTTCGTCGGCCTTGCCCTGCTCCTGCATCAGCGGAATGAGTTCGCGGGCCACGAAGGGCAGCGTCACGAACACAGTGGCGAGGACGATGCCCGGCACGGCGAAGATGATCTCGACATCGTGCGCCCGCAGCCAGGGGCCGAACAGGCCCTGCGCGCCGAAGAGCAGCACGAAGACGAGGCCGGAGACGACCGGCGAGACCGAGAAGGGCAGGTCGATCAGGGTGACCAGCAGGCTCTTGCCGGGGAAGTTGAATTTCGCCACGGCCCAGGCGGCGGCGACCCCGAACACCGCGTTGAGCGGCACCGAGATGGCCGCGACGATCAATGTCAGCCTGATCGCGGCGATGGCGTCCTCGTCCTGGAACGTCTTGGCGAATACGGCGAGGCCTGGCCGCAGCGCCTCCGTGAACACGACCAGCAGCGGCATCAGCACGAACAGCGCGAGGAACGTGACCGCGATGGCGATGAGCGCGATGCGCGCGCCTGCGGGTTCGGTAACGACGCTGTCGCGGGCGGGCGGTGCGGGGGCGGGCTCATGCATCGCCGGTCCTCCTGCGCGCCCAGGCCTGGATGAGGTTGATGATCAGCAGCAGCACGAAGGAGATGCCGAGCATGATCGCCGCAAGCCCCGTCGCGCCGGCATAGTCGTATTCCTCGAGCTTCACGACGATCAGCAGCGGCACGATCTCCGACACGTAGGGCAAATTGCCGGCGATGAAGATGACCGAGCCGTATTCGCCGACGCAGCGCGCCAGCGACAGCGCGAAGCCGGTGAGGATGGCGGGGATGAGCGGCGGCAGCAGCACGCGCGCGAAGGTGCGCAGCCTGGACGCGCCGAGCGTCGCGGAGGCCTCCTCGAGCTCGCGGTCGCTTTCGGCGATCACGGGCTGCACGGTGCGCACCACGAAGGGCAGGCCGACCGCGATGAGCGCGATCAGGATGCCCCACGGCGTGAAGGCGATCTTGATGCCGTAGGATGCAAAGAACCCGCCGATCCAGCCATTGGGTGCGTAGATCGCGGCGAGCGCGATGCCCGCGACAGCCGTGGGCAGGGCGAAGGGCAGGTCGACCGCCGCATCGAGCAGGCGGCGGCCGGGGAAGGTGTAGCGGGTCAGCACCCACGCGACGAGCACGCCGAAGACCGCGTTGATGCAGGCCGCGGCGAGCGACACGCCGAAGGTGACGCGAAGTGCGGCCAGCACGCGCGGATCGGACAGCACCCGCGTGAAGCCCGATATGCCGAGACCCGACGATTTCACGACAAGCGCGGCCAGCGGCAACAGCACGATCAGCGCCAGCCAGCCCAGCGTCACGCCCATGGTGAGGCCGAAGCCCGGCAGGGCGCTCGGCTCCGGAAAGCGGCTCCGGGGCCGCGCGATGGCGGCTCCGGAAACCGGGCCGGTCAGGGCCGGGGCGCTCATTTCCTGCGCGCCACGGCCTGCTGGATCTGGTCGAAGATCCCGCCATCGCCGAAGTGATCGGCCTGGGCCTTGGCCCAGCTTCCGAACACCGAATCCAACGTGAACAGCCTGATCTGGGGCAGTTTTTCGAGGTCGGCCTTGGCGGCGAATTCCGGCTTGAAGGGACGGTAGAAATGCTTGGCGATCAGCGCCTGCGCCGGCGCGGTGTAGAGGAAGTCGAGATAGGCCTGGGCCGCGTCGCGGGTTTTGCGCGCGTCGACATTGCCGTCGACGAGGCTGACCGGCGGCTCCGCCAGGATCGAGACCGAGGGGACGACGATCTCGTACTTGTCGGCGCCGAATTCCTGGAGCGTCAGGAACGCCTCGTTCTCCCAGGCGATCAGCACGTCGCCCAGGCCACGCTGGGCGAAGGTGACCGTGGAGCCGCGCGCGCCGGTATCGAGCACGGGGACGTTGCGGAAAATCGCGGTCGTGAACTCCTGCGCGGCCTTGGGATCGTTGGCGTTCTTCTCGAGCGCGTAGCCCCAGGCAGCAAGGTAGTTCCAGCGCGCGCCGCCCGACGTCTTCGGATTGGGGGTGATGACCTCGATGCCTGGTTTGGCGAGGTCGTTCCAGTCCTTGATGCCCTTGGGATTGCCCTTCTTCACGACGAAAACGATGGTCGAGGTGTAGGGCGAGGAATTGTTGGGCAGGCGCTTCTGCCACTCGGCGGGGATTTTCTTCGTGGCGGAGGCGATCTCGTCGATATCGCCCGCCAGCGCCAAAGTGACGACCGAGGCGTCGAGGCCGTCGATCACTGAACGAGCCTGCTTGCCGGATCCGCCATGCGACATGCGGATGGTGATAGTTTCGCCTGTCCTGGCCTTCCAGTCGGCGGCGAAGGCCTGATTGATGTCCTTGTAGAGTTCGCGGGTGGGATCGTACGACACGTTCAGCAGCGTGGTCTGTGCGTGCGCGGTCACCGTGATCATCAGGATCAGCAGGAGCGCGCCGAACGCCAGGACATGGTCGAGCACGCGTCGTCGGCGGGTGAGATGTGTCATGTTCTGCCTCCGGTCTGTTCGTCGGACCGCCTAATGTTGACTAACTCAGTCGACATTGGCAACAGAAATACAGAAATTTCCGCGAATAATTTATATAACACAAAATACGACGTAAATTAAGCCGTATGAGGCGTCAGGATGTGGTGGCGTCGACAGCTCGATTGGATCATTGTCTCCTCCGTCCGGGATCGCCTGGTTTAATGTCGACTCCACTGGTCGAGATTAACAATCAATCAACGCTGACCCGGCGCATGGGTTCCTGAGCACCCGCCCATGCCGCGGGCGACGCCGCCTCGCCCACGCAGGCCCGCGGGGGCTGCGACGAAGCGTGCGCAACTCGCCTCTTGAAGGCGTTAGCCCTTCAAGGTGGCTATGAGCGGGAACACTGCAAGGGGCGCGCCACGCGGCGGGCGGGCTGGGGACACGGGTATGAATGCGCCGGCCTTGGCCAGCGCATTCGAGCCACGCCTACGCCTGGATCGGCCCGAATTGCTTCGTACCGGAGTGCCGGATCAGGCTTTCGCGGCGACCGGCAGCATCTCGTCGAGTGTGGCCCAGGCGAGGGGCTTCCTGCCGTCCTCGATGTCGTGGATCAGGCCGACGAGACGGTCGAGGGCCGGAGTTTGCAGGCCCATGCCGCGCGCGGTCTCGCCGATGATGCCGATCTGGGCGTCGACCTCGGTGCGGCGCTTGCGGACGGCAAGGTCGCGCCAGATGCCGGAATGGCTCTTGGCCGAACCGCGATTGAACGCGACCATTTCCTTGATGGAGGCGGTGAGCAGGGCAGGGTCGGCCCCCGGCGCGAACGCGGCAGGGTTGAACCCGTTGAAGCCCGTGGGCTTCTCGCCCCTTGCGGCGGCGACGGCCATCACCTCGCGGCCCAGCGCGAGAAAGATGCCCCGGTGCCGCTCGGACGCCAGCGCGTCGGCGATGGACTCGTTGGTCAGCGCCGTCGCGAAGAGCAGCGCGCCATAGCCGAGCTTGCCCCAGAGATATGACCATATATCGGTGGTCATGATGGCGTCGGGCTCGAACTCCCTGAGCAGGGCGTAAGTCGCCTTGAGCCGGGGCGTGACGCTGCCGTCGAGTTCACCAACGACAACAGCCCCGTGATTGCCGCGCATGATCCGGCCGGGGGCCATGTAGTCGGCGCCGTAGTTGACGAAGCAGCCCAAGACCCTGTGCTTTCGCCTACGACCTTGCCGATGACGAGCTCGTTCAGGCCGTTCTGCGCCGACAGCACGAAGCCGTCGTCGGCGAGATGCGGCAGCAGCGCCTTGGCGGCCTGCTCGGTATGATGCGCCTTCACGGCGAGCACGATGCAGCGCCACGTGCCCTTGAGTTCGGTTAGGCGTGACAGCGCGCACCTTCTGCACGAACTGCTCGACGGGTCCCTCGATCTCGATGCCGTCGCGGTTCATGGCGGCGACGTGGTCGGCGTCGATGTCGACGAAGAGCACGTCGTGACCGGCGCGCGCCCAGGCGGCGCCCAGCGTGCCGCCGATCGCGCCCGCGCCCCAGACGAGGATCGGGCCGAGGCTGGCGGCTTCGGCGTGAAGGGCTGCGGTGTCGCTCAAAGCTTCGGCCATGATGTCTCCAGGAGCTCGCGGGTTTCCAGCACGCCGGCGTCCCACAGCGACTGCATGTCTTCGTCGGACTTCTGATAAGCGCCGCCGAAAGAGCCGTCGCCAAGAATCTCGCGCGCCTGGCGCGGCGGGGCCGCCTTCAGCATCTCGCGGTCGAAGGCGGGCTTGTCCTCGCGCGGCATCGCGACGTTGCCGAGCCGCGTCCAGGGGAAGTTCTCCATCCAGTTGGCGTGCGAGCCGTCCTTTGAAATGCTCAGGCCCTGGGCCCAGGTCTTCGGCGCGTTCCACCAATTGTGGAACTTGATCGAGGTATCCGGGTACTCGATCATCAGGTCGCCCGCCTTGGCGGCGATCGGCTGGTTGCCGCCGTGGCCGTTGACGATGAGGATCCGCCGGAAGCCCGCGCGATGGACCGAGCGGATGAGGTCTTCGACCACTGCCAGCAGCGTCTCGGCGCGCAGCGATATGGAGCCCGGGAAGGCCGCGAAATAGGGCGCGACGCCGTAGGGCATGACGGGGAATACGGGCACGCCGAGCGGCCCGGCGGCCTCGATCGCCATCCGCTCCGCGAGGATCAGGTCCACGCCGAGCGAGAGATAGGCATGCTGCTCGGTGGAGCCGATGGGCAGCACGCAGCGGTCGTCGGATTTCAGGTAGGCCTCGACCTGCATCCAGTTCATGTCAACGATACGCATGCGGCTTCTCCAAAGTCCGGGTTTGTTCAGGCGTCCAGTGTTTCGTCGGCGAAGATCGCGACGGATTGCCGGCCGTCCCGGGCCAGCCCGCGATACATGCCGGGGGTATTGAAGGGCGTCGTGACGGCGCCGCTCGCGTCCACCGCGATGAAGCCGCCGGTGCCGCCGATCGCGCCCAGTTCCTCCAGGACGCGCTGCGCGGCATCCGCCAGCGGCAGGTGCGCGAGATCGACCATGCAGGCGAGGCGATGGCCGAGCACGACCTTCATGAAGCTCTCGCCGTGCCCCGTGCCCGAGACCGCGACGGTGGCGTTGTCCGCATAGGTGCCCGCGCCGATGACCGGCGTGTCGCCGACGCGGCCCGGCATCTTGTCGGAATAGCCGCCGGTCGAGGTGGCCGCCGCGATATTGCCGTGCGCATCGCAGGCCACCGCTCCGACCGTGCCGTGCTTGTCGCGCTCGGAGACCGCGGCCTTGCCGGCCTTTGCCGCCTTCACCTTTTCAAGCGCGGCGAGGCGCTCGGGCGTGAAGAAATACCATTGTGCGGCGAGCGGGATGCCGTGCTCGCGGGCGAACAGGTCCAGTCCGTCGCCGGTGAGGTGGATGTGCGGCGTCTTCTCCATGATGGCGCGCGCCGCGGAGATCGGATTGCGGATCCGCGTCGAGCCCGAGAGCGCGCCCGCGCCGCGGTTGCGGCCGTCCATGATCGCTGCGTCGTGCTCGATGCCGCCTTCGCTGGTCAGCGCGGCGCCGCGTCCGGCGTTGAAGCAGGGGCTGTCCTCCATGCTGCGCACGGCGGCTTCGACCGCGTCCAGCGCGGGTCCGCCCCGGTCCAGCACGGCCGAGCCGGCGGCCAGCGCGCTGGCGAGCGCGTCGCGGATGATCGCTTCCCGCTCGGGCGTCACCTCACCCTTGAGGATGGTGCCGGCGCCGCCGTGGATGACGAGAACGGGTTTCATCGTGTCTCCGGTGTTGTCGCGTTCGCCGGGCCGGCAGCCTCTGCATGGCGGGAGCGGATGAGCGTATCGAGCACGGTGCCGAGCAGGCGCTCGAGCGTGCGCCGCTCGGGCTCGGAGAGGCCAGCGACCACGGCGTCCTCGGCGGCCTTGAAGCGGGGGTTCACCGCATCGTAGAGCGCTTCGCCTCTGGGCCGCAGGAAGAGGTGGTAGCGGCGGTCGTCCTCGTCGTCGCGGACGCGGCGCAGCATGTCGAGCTTCACGAGGCGATGCACGGCGGCGCTGACCGTGTTCTTCTTGAATCCGGTGCGCACGGAAATGTCCTGCGCCGTGATGCCCGGCGTGCGCCTGACATTGTAGACGGTGACGTAATCGGGCCGGCTGACGCCGAATTCCTGCTGGACCCACTCATAGAGCGGATCGGAGAAATTGCGGGCGATGACGTTGATGCGCGTGATGACCGGCATCACGGGATCCGGCCGCAACAGGCTCGCGAGATCGGGCAGCGCGGACCGGCGCGCGGCGCGGGTGCGCTTCGGCGACGCCTCCGTGCTCTTGCGATCCTCCGATGCGATGTCCGGCATGGGCTGTTTCCAACCGTTCCCACCAACCGTGTTCCGGCGGCAAGCCTGATGGCTTGCGTCCGGTTATAGGTAGGAAAACTAGTTCTGCCAAGAACTAGTCTGGCGTCACGCGGCGCGGCAGCTTCGGAGCCGGGCGGGACTGAAATCTTCGAAGGGCGCCTGCCGATCCATGCCACGCCGCGCGGTCATCTCGCAATTCCTTGTTCCCTGCGCTACCTTTTGTTGCGACGGGCAATTGGCGAGCGGCAAGTGCCGCCGCCGGGGCGAGCGGCAAGTGCAGCCGCCGGGGCGAGCGGCAAACGCCGCCGCCGCAGGGAGGATGGCGATGGGACGTTCGGTCGCGGCTGCCATGGCCGCGTCGCTGATGCTGCAACTGACGATCGTCTCCCCCGCTCTTCCTCACGACTGGTACACCGGCTTTTCAAACCCCCGAACGGGCGAGCCGTGCTGCAATGTGGATGACTGCAAGCCGGTCACATCCGATGCCGTGCGCTCGACGCCGCAGGGCTGGATGGTGGTCGAAACCGGCGAAGTCGTGCCCTACCGGGAGGCGCTGCGCTCCGAGGACCGGGACTTCCATTTGTGCCGGAAGGGAAGCTGGAAGGAACAGCGTTTCCTGGGACCGCTGATCTGCCTGTTCGCGCCGCCGATGGCGTTCTGAGCTGGTGGAGGGTTGCGCGCCAACGGGGTGCGCAACGTCAGTTCGCGGTGACCCCTGGCGTCCGGTCCGACGCGCCTTTCAGTCCAAAGACGGGAAAGGCAGCACGCACGCAGGAGTTGGCCAAAGGCCTTTCCGGATCAGCAAGGCGTCGCTTCCTGGCAAAGATTATAACCGGGGCGCTGGATGGTGCCTGTGCTTTCCATGCAGGCGGAGAGCGAAAGGAGGACAGCAAGCGCGAGGAACATACGCATGGATTTTCTCCCTGTATCCCCCAGGGAACCCCACGACGCGAAAACGCGGCCGCTCAGGGCGGAGTTGCGTGGACGTGGCCCAATGCACGAGACTGTGAACACGGAGACTTTGCCGACCAGCCGCTCTGCACAATTCGCATGGCTCGCCGTCGCATGCTGCACTAGAACCGCCTGCGAAAGAGGCACGCCGCGAGACGTGCCCGTGCGGGCCCGATTGCGGCTGGCGTGCGAGGAGACGGCATGAGCGACGTGGCACTAGGCGCGAAGCGGGACCTGCGGGTCATGACGCTGGTCGGCGGCGCGCATTTCATCAGTCATTTCTTCCAGCTCGTCCTGCCTCCCGTCTTCCCGCTGATGCGCGCCGACCTTGGCGTCAGCTTCACGGAGCTTGGCCTGGTTCTGGCGATCTTCTACGCGACATCGGGCGTGGGGCAGGTGATCGCGGGCTTCGTGGTCGACCGGTTCGGGCCGCAGATCGTGCTTCCTGTGGGCATCGCGATGCTCGCGGGCGGCATGCTGCTCGCTGGGCTTGCGCCCAGCTATGGCTGGCTGCTGCCGGCGGCCGCCATCTCGGGAGCCGGCAACAGCGTTTTCCATCCCGCCGATTACGCGGTCATGACGGCGCGCATCTCGCCGCAGCGGATAGGCCGGGCCTACAGCGTCCACACCGTCACCGGCACCATCGGCTGGGCCGCGGCTCCCGTGACCATGCTGCTGCTCTCCTCCACCTTCGGCTGGCGCACAGCGCTGATCCAGGTCAGCGTCGCGGGCCTCGCCGTGGCGGCGCTCGTCGCCTTCGACCGGCGGGAACTGGCGGTCGGCAGCACGGGACGGCCCGCGCCCGGCTCGGGCAAGTCCAACTGGGCGCTGCTGATGAGCGCGCCGATCCTCGCCTGCCTTCTCTATTTTGCACTGCTCTCGCTGGCCCAGGTCGGCACGCAGAACTTCCTGCCCACCCTGCTGCCGGGCACGCAGGCGGTGACCTATGCGTTCGCGGCGACGGCGACCACGATCTATCTCTCGGGCAGCGCGGTGGGCGCGCTGGTCGGCGGCTGGCTGGCGGACCGTACTAGGCGATCATGAGCGCATTGTCGGCGCGGGCCTGCTGGCTGCGGGCATCCTCAGCCTGATCCTCGGTTTCGTACCGCTGGCCCCGGCCGTTCTGGTCGCGGCAGTCGTGCTCGCCGGGTTCCTGACGGGCATGACGATCCCCTCCCGCGACATGCTGGTGCGCGCCGCGTCTCCGCCGGGCGCGACCGGCAAGGTGTTCGGCTTCGTCTATTCCGGGCTCGACATCGGCGCGACCATTTCCCCGCTGGTGATCGGCCTGTTCGTCGATCATGGCCAGATCCCGGCCGCCTTCGCGTTCATCGCGGGGGCGCTGGTGGCCACCGTCGTGAGCGCCGTCGCGGTGAAGCGGCAGGTGCGGGCGCGGGCCGTTACCGCATAGCAGGGGGCCGGCTCATGGCGGGCAGCGTGCGCGCGTAGCGCATGGGGAGAAGCTGTGCCGTGGCTTGCGCGGGGCTTGCCCCTGGCGTCGCGGGGCGTCATTGATCTTGCTCACGCCCGGATATCGCCTTCCCCGATGAAGCCATCCCGTCACCTTTCCGCGCTGCTGGCGCTGGCGCTTGCAGCGCCTGCGTTGACGGGTTGCATCCAGACGCCCAGGCCCGACCCCGCGCTCGACGTGCCGCAGGCCTTCAGCAATGCGCCGCGAGACCGGGCCGCCGCGCCGCCCCGCGCGGACTGGTGGAAGGCGTTCGGCTCGGCCGAGCTGACCCGGATGGTGCAGGCGGCGGAGGCGGAAAACCTCGATATCGCCGCCGCGGTGGCGCGCATCCAGCAGGCGGATGCGCAGGCCAAGATCGCCGGGTCCGCCCTGCTGCCCGTGGTCGATCTTTCGGCATCGACCGCCCGCAGCCGCTCGGCGGCGCTTTCCGGACGGGGAGGCACGAACGGCAGCAACCGCTTCGGATCGAGCCTTTCGGCCAGCTACGAGCTGGATTTCTGGGGCAAGAACCAGTCCATACGCGCCGCGGCGGACCAGAACGCGCTCGCCACGCGCTTCGACCGCGACACCGTGGCGCTGACGGTCGCGGCGACCACTGCGACGACCTATGTGCGCATCCTCGCCGCCAAGGACCGCCGCCGCATCGCCAACCAGAACCTGCAAAGCGCGACGCGGGTGCTCACCATCATCCGCGAGCGGCTCGAGGTCGGCACCGCCACGGCGCTGGACCTGGCGCAGCAGGAGAGCGTGGTCGCCAATCTGCGCGCCAACATCCCTCCGCTGGAGCAGATCATCGCGCAGGAGACGGCGACGCTCGCCGTCCTCCTCGGCCGCGCGCCGGAGCGGCTGACGCGTGGCCGGGCAGCAGCATGGACCCGCTCGTCGTGCCGCGCATCGCGCCCGGCGTGCCCTCGACCCTGCTGACCAGGCGGCCCGATATCGCCGTAGCCGAAGCCCAGCTCGAGGCCGCGCACGCCAATGTGAACGCGGCGCGCGCGGCGTTCTTTCCCACGATCAGCCTGACCGCGCAGGGCGGGCTTGAGAGCCTGGCGCTTGCGTTCGCTGTTCAACGAAGGCGCGGCGTTCTACGCCATCGGGGCAGGGCTGACGCAGCCGATCTTCGAGGGTTTCCGCCTCGAGGCGACAGTTGGAGCAGCAGCAGGGACGCCAGGCCGAACTGCTCGCAGAACTACCGCAGCTCCGTCATCAACGGCTTCGCCGACGTCGAAAGGGCGCTGATCGCCGTGCGCCAGCTCGCCGAGCAGGAGCGCCTGCAGCGCGATTCCCTTGCAAGTTCGCGGCGCGCCTACGATATCGCCGAGCAGCGGCTGCGCGAAGGCACGGTGGACCTGATCACCGTGCTGAACACGCAGACGACCCTGTTCCAGGCGGAAGACGCGCTGACGCAGGTGCGCCTCGCGCGGTTCCTGGCCGCCATCTCGCTCTACCAGGCGCTGGGCGGGGGATGGACGTCGCCGGCCGTAACGGCGGCTGCCGCGACGGCTGCGGACAAGTCGCGGCCATGATCTATCGTTAGAGTTCGAGGGATAAACGGGATTGTACGCCCGGAGGGTGCGGTGTTTGTCTACCCGGAGGGTGAATGTCCAAGTCGAGGCGATGGCGTTTCACGGTGCCGCTGATCACGCTCGTCGTGATGGGCGGCTTGCTGACGCCCCTCTTCGTCGACACGGCCGTGAGCCCGCAGCGCCAGAACCGGCGGCGCGAGGCGCCCGATCCCAGTGTCCGTGCTCGCGACGCCGCGCCCGCGTGGCGGACGTGCCCGTCTATATCGACGGGCGTCGGCACGGCGCGGCCTGCCACCGCCGTCACCGTGCGCCCGCAGGTCGACGGGCAGCTCCAGAAGCTGATGTTCAGGGATGGGCAGGAGGTCAAGAAGGGCGACGTCCTCGCCAACATCGACCCCGCGACGTATCAGGCGCAGCTCGACCAGGCCCTCGCCAAGAAGGCGCAGAACGAGGCGCTGCTGGAGAATGCCAGGCGCGACCTGGAGCGCTACACCCGGCTGGCCGAGACGAACTCCGTCACCAAGCAGCAGGCCGACACGCAGCGCGCCGCCGTGGCGCAGCTCGAGGCGCAGTTGAAGTCCGACCAGGCCGCCATCGACAATGCGCGCGCCGATGCTCGCCTACACCACCATCGTCGCGCCGATCGACGGGCGAACCGGCATCCGGGCCGTGGACGAGGGCAACATCGTCAAGCAGTCCGACGCCAACGGCCTCGTCAGCATCTCGCAGATCCAGCCCATCGCCGTCGTGTTCAGCGTGCCGCAGCAGCAATTGCCGCGCATCAACAAGGCGTGGGCGTCGGGCCGCTGCCCGTCGAGGCGATGGACGCCGACAACAAGGCCGCCGATCGACAAGGGCGTGCTCCAGGTCATCGACAACCTCGTCGACCAGACCACCGGCACGGTGCGGCTGAAGGCGGAGTTCCCCAACCGCGACCTGGCGCTGTGGCCGGGCGCGTTCGCCAATGTGCGCCTGCTCGTCGATACGCTGCGCGACGTGATCGTGGTTCCCACAGCCGCCGTGCAGCGCGGGCCGAAGGGCACGTTCGTCTACGTCGTGAAGCCCGACGAGACCGTCACGGTGCGCCCGGTGACGCGTGACGCAGCAGGACGATACGCACGCCGTGGTCACGGCGGGGCTGGAGAGCGGCGAGCCGCGTGGTGACGACCGGCTTCGCGCGGCTCGCCGAGGGCACGCAGGTGAAGGTGGCCGAACCCGAGCCGCCGCCGGAGCCGGGCGTCCAGGCCCCGGTGTCGCAGGCGTCAGCAGCGCCAGAACAACCAGGCGAACCAGGGCCAGCGCGGCGGCGGCCAGCCGCGGGCCAGCCCGCCGTGCAGACGCCTTCCGCCCAGGGCGGCCGGCCAGCCGGCGAGCATTGCCGGCGCGGCGTCGCCGGCGGCAGCGGAACCCGCGCAGAGGCCGCAACCCCGCTCCGGCCGACAGCGCGGCTCCCGCCAGTAGCGCCGCGAGCGCCCGCGCCAGAGCGCCGCGCAATGAACGTGTCCGGCCCCTTCATCCGGCGGCCGATCGCGACATCGCTGCTCGGGATCGCGGTGATGCTCGGCGGGCTTGATCGGCTACTGGCTGCCTGCCGGTCTCGTCGCTGCCGCAGGTCGACTTCCCGACGATCCAGGTGACGACGCAGCTGCCGGGCGCCAATCCCGACACCATGGCGTCGCTCGTCACCGCGCCGCTGGAGCGCCAGCTCGGGCAGATCCCGTCGCTCACGTCGATGACCTCGTCGAGCGCGTTCGGCATCAGCCAGATCACGCTGCAGTTCGACCTCGGGCGCGACATCGATTCCGCCGCGCAGGACGTGCAGGCCGCCATCAACGCGGCCGGCTCGACGCTGCCGCGCACGCTGCCCTACCCGCCGACCTACGCCAAGGTGAACCCGGCCGACGCGCCGATCGTGACGCTCGCGCTGACATCGCCGCACCTACTCGCTGCGCCAGCTCAGCGACATCGCCGATACGCTGATGCCGCAGCGGCTGAGCGAGGTGACCGGCGTCGGACACGTCTCGATCCAGGGCGGCGTGCGCCCGGCGGTGCGCATCCAGGCGGACCTGTCGCGGCTCGCCAGCTACGGCATCGGCATGGAGGATTTGCGCACCGCCATCACGGGCGCGAACGTCGCGGGGCCGAAGGGCACGCTGGACGGCGTCCACCAGTCCTACACCATCGCCGCGAACGACCAGATCGGCGCGGCGGACGCCTATCGCGGCATCGTCATCGCCTATCGCAACGGCGCGCCGGTGCTGCTCTCCGACGTCGCCGACGTGGTGGAGGGGCTGGAGAACACCAAGGTCGGCGGCTGGTACAAGGGCCAGCCCGCGGTGATCCTCGACATCCTGCGCCAGCCCGGCGCCAACGTCATCGAGACCGTGGAGCGCATCCGGCTGCGAGCTGCCGAGGCTGGAGCGGATGATCCCGTCGGGCGTGACGCTCGACGTGGTCCACGACCGCACCGGCACGATCCGCGCCTCCATCCACGACGTGCAGTTCACCCTGGCGCTGAGCGTCGGGCTGGTGGTCCTCGTGGTGCTGCTGTTCCTGCGCACCGCGCGGGCGACGCTGATCGCCGGCGTCGCGCTGCCGCTGTCGCTGATCGCGACATTCGGCGTGATGTGGCTGCTGGGCTTCAGCGTCGACAACCTCTCGCTGATGGCGCTGACCATCGGCACGGGCTTCGTCGTCGACGATGCCATCGTGATGATCGAGAACATCGTGCGCCACATCGAGAAGGGCGAAAGCCCGATGCAGGCGGCGTTCAAGGGCTCGCGCGAGATCGGCTTCACGGTCATCTCGCTCACGGTGTCGCTGATCGCCGTGTTCATCCCGCTGCTGTTCATGACCGGCATCGTCGGGCGCATGTTCCGCGAGTTCGCGCTGACGCTGACGATCGCGGTCGTGGCGTCGATGGTGGTGTCGCTGACGCTGACGCCGATGATGTGCGCCCGCCTGCTGCGGTCCGTGCGCGAGGACGAGGACAGGGGCGTGCTCGGCCTGTTCGACCGCATGTTCGAGCGGGTGATCGCGGGGCTACGAGCGCAGCCTCGAATGGACCCTGCGGCACCAGCCCTTCATGATGTTCACGATGCTGGTGACGCTGGCGGCCACGGTCTGGCTCTACGTGCATCGTGCCCAAGGGCTTCCTGCCGGTGCAGGACACCGGGCTCATCACCGCCGTGACGCAGGCCGAGCCGACCGTCTCCTTCGACCGAGATGCGGCGAGTTGCAGGACGCGCGTGGCCGACACGCATGCAGCGCGATCCCGACGTCGTCGGCCGTCGCCTCGGTGGTCGGGGTCGGCCCCTCCAACCTGACGGCCAACACCGGGCGGCTCACGATCGTGCTGAAGCCGCGCGAGCGAGCGCGCGGCCGGTGCGCCGCAGGTCATCGCCCGGCTGCAGAGCGCTGGTGACGCGGCATCCCGGGCGTCACGGTGACGTTCCAGTCCGTGCAGGACGTGCAGATCACCACGCGCACCAGCCGCGCGCAGTACCAGTACAGCCTCACGGGCACCGAGCGCCGCCGAGGTCGACGCGAGTGGGCCGAACAGGCTCGCCGCGCAGACTGGGGCGCGAGCCGGAGCTCCGCGAGGTCGCCTCGGAGGCGCAGGACGGCGGCGCGCGGCTGTTCGTGCAAGATCGACCGCGAGAAGGCCGCGCGGCTCGGCGTGTCGGTGCAGGCGGTCAACGACGCGCTGAACAACGCCTTCGGCCAGCGCCAGATCTCGACCATCTACGGCCAGTCGAACCAGTACCGCGTGATCCTGGAGGCGCAGCCGCGCTACCAGCAGGACACGGCGTCGCTGGCCGCAGCTCTACGTCGCCGCGACGCGGCGGCGCGCAGGTGCCGCTGCGCTCCTTCGCCGACGGTGAGCCGCATCACCGCGCCGCTGGTCATCGGCCACGACGAGCAGTTCCCGGCCGTCACCGTGAGCTTCAACCTCGCCCCGGACGCCTCGCTCGGCGAGGCCGTGCGCGCCATCGCGGCAGATCGAGCGCGACATCGGAATGCCCGACACGCGTCATCGGGCGCTATCACGGGCGACGCGGCGGAGTTCGCGCGCTCGCTGGCGGGCCAGCCCTGGCTGATCCTCGCGGCCGTGGTGACGATCTACATCGTGCTGGGCGTGCTCTACGAGAGCGCGATCCATCCGCTGACGATCCTGTCGACGCTGCCCTCCGCCGGCGTCGGCGCGCTGCTGGCGCTGCATGCTGTGCGGGCTCGACCTGTCGGTGATCGCGCTGATCGGCATCGTGCTGCTGATGGGCATCGTGAAGAAGAACGCGATCATGATGATCGACTTCGCGCTCGAGGCGGAGCGCGAGCAGGGCCTGACGCCCGCACGACGCCATCGTGCAGGCCTGCCTGCTGCGCTTCCGGCCGATCATGATGACCACGCTCGCCGCGCTGTTCGGCGCGCTGCCGCTGGCGCTCGGAACAGGGCACGGGCTCCGAGCTGCGCATGCCGCTCGGCGTCACCATCATCGGCGGCCTGCTGCTGAGCCAGTTGCTGACGCTCTACACGACGCCGGTGATCTATCTCGCGATGGAGCGGCTGAAGGTGCGCCTCGGCGGTCCCGCGCCATACGCTGCACCCGGCTGACGAGCCGGACGAGCGATGCCGCGACCGCCGCCGTCGCCTGCCCGCAGAGCGCGGCGGAGTAGGCCGATGAGCTTCTCCGAGCCCTTCATCAGGCGGCCGGTCGGCACCACGCTGCTCGCGATCGGCATCATGCTGCTCGGCTTCGTCGCCTATCACTTCCTGCCCGTCGCGAGCCTGCCGTCGGTCGAGCTGCCGACCATCCACGTGTCCGGCGAGCCGGCCCGGCGCCGACCCCGTGACGATGGCGGCCACGGTCGCCGCGCCGCTGGAGCGCCGGCTCGGCGAGATCGCCGGCGTGACCGAGATCTCGTCGTCGAGCTCGCTGGGCCAGACGGGCATCTACATCCAGTTCGACCTGTCCCGCGACATCGACGAGCGCGGCGCGCGACGTGCAGGCCGCGCTCAACGCGGCCGCCGTCGACCTGCCGTGCGACCTGCCGACCCTGCCGACGCTTCCGCAAGGCGAACCCGAAGCCTCGACGCCGATCCTGATCCTGGCGCTGACCTCGCCGACGCTGCAGCCGAGCGCGCTCTACGACGTCGCCGACACCGTCATCGCGCAGCGCATCTCGCAGGTGCCCGGCGTCGCGCGAGGTGAGCGTCAGCGGCGCCGAGCAGCCCGCCGTGCGCGTGCGCGTCGACCCCGGCCAGCTCGCGGCGATGGGGCTGAGCCTGGAGGACCATCCGCACCACCATCGCCAACACCAACGCGCTCGGCCCGGTCGGCGCGATCGACGGGCCCGAGCAGGCCTGGTCGCTCGGCACCAACGAGCAGCTCCGCCGCCCGCCGCAATTTCGGCAACCTCGTCGTGCGAAGACCGGCGACGGCAACACCGTGCGCCTGTCCGCGCGTGGCGCAGCGTCGAGGAGGGCGTGCGCAACACGCCGCTCCGCCGCCTGGTACAACGGCCAGCCCGCGGTGCTGCTCAACGATCACCAAGCAGGCCGATGCCAACGTCATCGAGACGGTCGACGCAGATCCGCGCGCTGATGCCCGAGCTGAAGCGCTGGATCCCGGCGGGCATCGAGGTCTCCGTCCTCGACCGACCGCACCGGCACCATCCGCGCCAGCGTCGACGACATGCAGTGGACGCTCATCGGCCACCATCGCGCTCGTGATGATGGTGGTCTTCGTGTTCCTGCGCCGGCTCAGCGCCGACGATCGCGGCGGGCGTGACCGTGCCGCTGTCGCTCGCCGGCACGTTCGCGGGCATGTGGGCGGTCGGCTACTCGCATCGACAATCTCTCGCTGATGGCGCTCGCCATCTCGGTGGGCTTCGTCGTCGACGACGCCATCGTGATGATCGAGAACATCGACCGCAACATCGCGGCGGGCATGACGCCGATGCGCGCCGCCATCGAGGGCGTCGCGGCAGATCGGCTTCACGGTGGTGGCGATCAGCCTGTCGCTCATCGCCGCGTTCATCCCGCTGCTGCTGATGGGCGGCGTGCATGGGGCGCTTCTTCCGCGAATTCTCGCTGACGCTGGCCTTCGCCATCGCCGATCTCGACGCTGGTGTCGCTGACGCTGACGCCGATGATCTGCGCGCACTGGACTGCGGCCGTCGCCCAGGCCGCGGCAACTGGCTCGACCGGCTCGTCGAGGGCGCCGCTGGCCGGGCTGCTGCGGCTTCTACGCCCGCACGCTGCGCGTCGCGCTGCGCCACAGGCTCGCTGACGATGCTCGTGTTCGTCGGCGACCCTCGTCGCGACGGTGCAGCTCTACATCGTGACGCCGAAGGGCTTCTTCCCGCAGGACGACACGGGTCTCGTCTTCGGCTGGACGGAAGCCTCGACCGACATCTCGTTCCCGGCCATGGCGGAGCTGCAGCAGCGCGCGCCGAGATCGTGATGGCGGACCCCGCCGTGGCAGGCGTCGGCTCGTCCGTGGGCGGCGGCGGCTGGAGCGGCGCGGTCAACACCGGGCGCATGTGCATCAGCCTCAAGCCGCCGGCCGAGCGCAAGCTCACCTCGACCCAGGTGATCGAGCGCCTGCGCAAGCCGCTGCGCGCCGGTGGCCGGCATCAGCGTGTGGATGTCGCCCGTGCAGGATCTGCGCATCGGCGGCGCGCAGCGGCCGCTCGCCGCTACCAGTTCACGCTCTGGGGCGAGGATTTCGAGCGAGCTGCAGAAGAGCCGGCCGCGCTGGTCGAGGCGCAGCTGAAGGCGATGCCGGGCCTCGTCGACGTGAACACGCGATCCGCCAGCCCAGCGGGCTGCAGGCCAACGTCGTCATCGACCGGCCGACGGCGGCGCGGCTCGGCGTGCGCATGCAGGACATCAGCAACGCGCTGAACAACGCCTTCGCCCAGCGGCAGATCTCGACGCTCTACACGCCGCGCAACCAGTACCGCGTGGTGCTGGAGGTGGAGCCGCAGTTCCGCCGCGATCCCGACGGACCTCGACGGCGATCCACGTGACCGGGGCCGACGGCAGGCAGGTGCCGCTTTCGGCCGTGGCGAAGGTGGAGCGCGGCGCTCGCGCCGCTGCTCGGTCAACCACCAGGGCCAGTTCCCCTCGGTCACCGATCACCTACGGCCTGCGGCCGGGCACCTGCGATGGACGACGCGTCGCGCAGCGTCCGCCAGGCGGTGGGGGAGCTGCACCTGCCCGACATCGTCCGCGCCGATTTCGCGCGGCGACGCGAAGCGCCTTCCGGCAGTCGGCGGACAACCAGCCGCTGCTGATCCTGGCGGCGCTGGTCGACGGTCTACATCGTGCTGGGCGTGCTCTACGAGAGCCTGGTCCACCCGCTGACGATCCTCTCGACGCTGCCCGCGGCGGGGCTCGGCGCGCTGCTGGCGCTGCAGGCGACGGGCACCGAGCTGTCGCTCATCGCGTTCATCGGCATCATCCTGCTGATCGGCATCGTCAAGAAGAACGGCATCATGCTGGTCGACTTCGCGCTGGAGGCGGAGCGCCAGCGCGGGCTGACGCCGGCAGGACGCCGATCTTCGAGGCGTGCCTGGAGCGGTTCCGGCCGATCCTGATGACGACGCTGGCGGCGCATGCTCGGCGCGCTGCCGCTGGTGCTGGCGACCGGCGCGGGCTCGGAGCTGCGCCGCCCGCTCGGCATCACCATCGTCGGCGGGCTGCTCGTCTCGCAGATCCTGACGCTCTACACGACGCCGGTCGTCTACATCCTCTTCGACCGCCTGCATGCGCGCTTCACCCGCGCGCGGCGGCGGTCCGGCCCGCAGGCCATGCCCGCGCCCGCTCCGGCCGAATAGCGCGCCCTTTTTGCTTCGATCGAGACCTTCATGAACCTTTCCTACGCGCAGAACCTCGAGGACTATCATCTGTGGCTGGCCTTCGGCGGGCAGCCGACCGGCTTCTACATCGACGTGGGAGCTGGGCACCCGATCGCCGACAACGTGACGTTCTGGCTGTATGAGCGCGGCTGGCACGGGATCGCCGTCGAGCCGCAGGCCGACCTGGCTGCGCTCTATGGCCGGCTGCGCCCGCGCGACACGGTGGTCACGAGCGCCATCGGGCGGCAGACCGGCGAGATCGAATTCCACGTGGTGGACAGGCTGCACGGCTTCTCGACCACGGTGGAGAAGAACGCTGCAGGCGCGAAAAACTTCGGGGCGGACTACCGGACGCTGAAGCTGCCGGTCATCACGATGGCGGAGCTCTGCGCCCGGCATGCGCCCGGCGAGATCGACGTGCTGAAGATCGACGTCGAGGGCGCGGAGGGCGACGTGCTCGCTGGCAATGACTGGCGGCGCTACCGGCCCAAGGTGATCCTGGCCGAGGCCATCGCGCCCGGCACCAACGAGCCCAACTGGGCGGATTGGGAGCCGGCCTTGCTGGAACAGGGCTACGAGTTCGTGCTGTTCGACACGCTGAACCGGTTCTACGTCGCGAAGGAGCAGGCGGAAATCCTGGCCCGCTTCCCGCGCGAACGGGCGGACTGGGGCGCGGTGCGCCACATGTACGAAATCGGCCGCGCGCCGGAGAACGCGCTGCACCCCGATCATGCGATGGCGAAGGATCTGGCGCGCGGTCTCTGGGCGGACCTGCCGAACCTCGATCCGCGTCTCCTCGCCGCGCTGCTGGGCCGGGCGCGGGGCATCACTGATGATGCCGGGATCGCAGCCCTGGCGGCTTCGCTTTCGGACGAAGCAGGCCGCGCCGCCCTTGGGCGCATCGCCTGCGGCTACGATGGCGGGCAGATTCACGACGAATAAGTGCGTGCTTCAAAAAATCGAATGTTCCCTCGGAAACATCCGGCTGGGTCTCGACGTTTCTTGGCCTGAGGCTGGAACGGAGGAGTTTTCCAAATGGACAAGCAGCATGCCAAGGGCGCCATGGACAAGGCCAAGGGCGCAGTGAAAGAGACGGCCGGCAAGGCCATGGGCGACGACAAGATGCAGGCCGAAGGCAAGATGGACAAGGCCAAGGGCGCGGCCCGCAGCGCCGTCGGCGACGTCAAGGACGCCGCGAAGAAAAGCACCCGCTGAGGCTGCGGCCCCGCCGCCGCGCGATACGCGTCGCCGGGCCGATCGAAAGACGCGCGCCGCCCGCTTACCCGGGGCGCGCGTTTTCATTTGGGAGGCCGGATTTGTGCGGCGCTTCCAATCGGGTGCTTGATCCCGGCAAGCCGCCATGCTCCGTTCCCTACTTCGGAGGACCGGCGCACAATGACCCCAGAAGAGTTCAAGGCGCAGATCGCGCGCACCTACGGCACGCCCTCCGCTGGTGATCGACCTCGACATCGTCGAGCGCAACATCGCCCGCATGCAGGCGCTCTGCGATGCCGCGGGCGTCGCCAACCGCCCGCACATCAAGACGCACAAGAGCCCCGTGCTCGCCAAGCTGCAGCAGCGACGGCGGGCGCGCGCGGCATCACCTGCCAGAAGCTCGGCGAGGCCGAGGTGATGGCCGACGGCGGGCTCGACGACATCCTCATCAGCTACAACCTCCTCGGCGAGGAGAAGATGGGCCGCCTCGGCGCGCTGCTGCGCCAGCGCAACGTGACGGTGGCGGCCGACAATCCCACGACCGTCGCCGGCCTGCCGCAGCGCGGCCGGCGATCGCCGGGCGGCCCTGCGCGGTCGTGGTGGAGTGCGACACCGGCCGCAAGCGCGCCGGCGTCGAGACGCCGGCGCGAGGCCATCGCCCTGGCGCGCGACATCGCCGCGCCGGCCGGGCCTGCAGCTTCGCCGGGCTTCATGTTCTACCCGCCCGAAGACGCGCATGGACCGAGACGCAGGCCTTCCTCGACGAGGCGCTGGCCGGCATCCGCGCGCACGGGCTCGATGCCGAGATCGTCTCCACCGGCGGCACGCCCAACCTCGCCAATCTCGGCAAGCTCAAGGGCGCCACCGAGCACCGCGCCGGCACCTACATCTTCAACGACCGCATGATGATGCGCGGCCGGCGTCGGCGACGCTGGACGACTGCGCGCTCACCGTCTTGTCGACGGTCGTCAGCCGCGCCGGGCCGGAGCGCGGCATCCTCGATGCCGGCTCGAAGACGCTGACCGCGCGACACCGGCGGCGGTCTCGACGGCTTCGGGCTGATCCTCGAGCACCCGCAGGCGCAGCATCGCGCGCTTCGCCGAGGAGCACGGCTTTCTCGATCTCGCGGCCTGCAACGACCGGCCGAAGGTGGGCGACATCGTGCGCATCGTGCCCAACCATGTCTGCGTCGTCGTCAACATGCAGGACCGCTACGTGACCGTCAGGGGACGCGAGATCATCGGAGAACTGCCGATACCCGCGCGCGGGATGCTGCGCTGATGGCCGAATATCCGCGCCTGCTGATGCTCGACGCCGGCGACAACATCGCGGTCGCCACCGCCGACCTCGCGGCGGGGGAGATCGTCATTCTCGACGGCCTCGTGCTGACGCTGGAGCGCGCGACGGCCACCGGCCACAAGGTGGCCGTGCGACCCATCGCCATGGGCGAGAAGATCGTGAAGTACGGCGTGCCGATCGGCTCGGCGACCGCAGGCGATCGCGCCGGGCGAGTATGTCCACATCGCACAATATGAAGAGCGACTACATCGCCGACCTATCACGCTCGACGCGGCGCGGGAATCGACCAAGACGGAGGCCGACATGATCCAGGGCTATCTGCGCCAGGACGGCCGCAAGGGCATCCGCAACCGTCGCCGTCGCCTATCTGGTCGAGTGCGCCCACCACGTCGCCCGCGAGATCGCAGTCGCCGTTCCGCGAGCGCGGCGTGCACCTGATCGGCTTCCCCGGCTGCTACCCGAACGCCTATGCCGCGCGGATGATGAAGCAGCTCTGCACGCACCCCAATGTCGGCGCGGTGCTGCTGGTCTCGCTGGGCTGCGAGAGCTTCAACCGCCACGAGCTCGACGAGCGCGATCCGCGACACCGGCCGGCCGGTGCGCACTGATCGTCATCCAGGAGGCGGGCGGCACGCGCACGACGATCGCACGAGGGCCGCGCCTGGGTCGAGAGCAGCGCTCGGCGCGCTCGACGCGATGCGCCGCGCGTGCCGATGGCCGCCGTCCGAACTGGTCGTCGGCACGATCTGCGGCGGCTCCGACGCCACCAGCGGCCTGACCGCCAACCCGGCCGTCGGCCGCGCCTTCGACTGCCTGGTCGCCGACGGCGGCGCCTGCGATCTTCGAGGAGACGGGCGAACTGATCGGCTGCGAGCACTCATGGCCGAGCGGGCGCGTCACGCCCGGAACTCGGCGCGCGAGCTCGATCGCCTGCGTGGAGAAGGCCGCGCGCTACTACGCCACGCTCGGCCACGGCAGCTTCGCGCCCGGCAACGCCGAGGGCGGCCTGACCACGATCGAGGAGAAGTCGCTGGGCGCCTACGCCAAGAGCGGGCGCTCGCCGATCGCCGGCCTGATCAAGCCGGGCGACGTGCCCGCCGCGCGGCGGGCTCTACCTGCTCGACGTCGTCCCCGACGGCGAGGTCCGCTTCGGCTTCCCCAACATCAACGACAACGCCGAGATCGTCGAGCTGATCGCCTGCGGCTGCCACGTGATCCTGTTCATCCACCGGCCGCGGCTCGGTCGTCGGCTCGGCGATCTCGCCGGTCATCAAGATCTGCGCCAACCCCGAGACCTACCGCCGGATGAGCGACGACATGGACGTCGACGCCGGCCGCATCCTCGAAGGGCGGGGCACGCTCGACGAGGTCGGCCGCGAGATCTTCGACCTGGTGCTCGGCACGTGGCCGCAGGCGCGCCGACCAAGTCCGAGGAGCTCGGCCACCAGGAGTTCATCCTCACCTACAAGACCTTCGAGCCGATCGGCCCGGCGTGCCTGCCGGGCCGGTAACGGCCTGCAGGGGCGCTTAGGAGCTTCATACGCCAGCTATTTCCCGCTACGCTCGTGCTGCCGGACGTCCGGCAGGCGTCCTCTGCCCTTCAGGTCATCCGATGGTCACCCAGCTTCTCGTCGCCTCGGTCGTGACGATGATCAACATCGCCATCCACGCCTATGCGATGTCCGGCGTCGTCTATGTCGACAACCGCAACAGGCTGTTCGCCTTCAATCTCTGGCCCATGCACGGGCTGGCCCTGCGCATGATCCTGGTCGTTGCGGTGCTCAACATCGCGCATCTCACCGAGATCGGCGTGTGGGCGGTGGCCTATCACCTGCTGGACGTCCTCCGGAGCGACGCGCACCCGTTCTATTTCGCATTCCTCAATTTCGCGACGTTGGGATCCGGCGAAGCCGTGCTTGCGCCTGAGTGGCGCCTGATCGGGCCTGCCACGGCGATGAACGGGATCATGCTGCTGGGCTGGTCCACCGCAGTGATCTTCTCGGTCCTGACGCGCTTCGATACCGATCTGGTCGGAGACCGCGACGACGGCGACAAGCCCGCAAGCTGAGCCTTGACGGATCCAGGATACTGAAGTGGTTTTCTTGACGCTCTTCCGTGTCGAACAGTATCGTGCGTAATACAAAACGATGTTCGCAAAGCGAACACAGACGGAGGGATCGATGATCAGAAGGCATCTGGTACTAGGCATCGGAGCGCTGGCGCTGGCCGGGACCGCGCTTCCCGCTTCGGCTCAGGACACCGTTAAGGTAGGGCTCATCCTGCCGATGACGGGACCGTCCTCCTCAACCGGCAAGCAGGCCGAGGCGGCCGCCAGGCTCTTCCTCCAGATGAACGGCAACAAGGTCGCCGGCAAGACGATCGAGCTGATCGTCAAGGACGATACCGGCGCGGCCGACGTCACCAAGCGGTTGGCGCAGGAACTCGTCGTCAACGACAAGGTGAGCGTGCTCATGGGCTTCGGCCTGACGCCGCTCGCCCTGGCCGTCGCGCCCATCGCAACGCAGGCCAAGGTGCCGCAGATCGTCACCGCCGCGGCCACCGCCATCATCACCGAGCAGTCGCCCTACATCGTGCGCACCAGCTTCACGCTGCCGCAGGCCACGGTGCCGATGGCCGAGTGGGCCGCCAAGAACGGCATCAAGAAGGTCGCGACCCTGGTCACGGACTACGGCCCTGGAATCGATGCGGAGAAGGCGTTCAAGGAGAAGTTCACGTCGATGGGCGGCGAGGTCGTCGCCGAGTTGCGCACGCCGCTGCGCGCGCCTGACTTCGCGCCATCCCTCCAGCGCGTGAAGGATTCGGGCGCGGACGCCGTGTTCGTGTTCGTTCCCTCGGGCTTTGGCGCGACGTTCATGAAGCAGTATGCCGAGCGCGGGCTGGCCGCGGCGGGCGTGAAGCTCATCGCCACCGGCGACGTGACCGACGACGACCTGCTGCCCGAGATGGGCGACGCGGCGCTGGGCGTGGTCAACACGCACCACTACTCGGCCTCGCACCCCTCGCCCGAGAACAAGGCGTTCGTTGAAGCCTTCAAGAAGGCCAACAATTTCCGCCCGAACTTCATGGGCGTCGGCGCTTATGACGGCATGCAGCTTCTCTACAAGGCGCTTGAGAAGACGAAGGGCTCGACCGACGGCGACGCGCTGATCGCCGCCATGAAGGGCATGAGCTGGATGAGCGTTCGTGGCCCTGTCACGATCGACCCCGAGACCCGCGACATCATCCAGAACATCTATGTCCGCAAGGTCGAGAAGGTGAATGGCGAGCTCTACAACCAGGAATTCGCCGTCATCGAGCAGGTCAAGGACCCGGTGAAGGCCGCCAAGAAATAACAGCGTCGCGGCGTGCCGGACGGGCGCGGGCTCGTCCGGCACGCGTGTCTTGACCGCCCGGCGTCATGGCCCAAACTAGCGGCGGCAGGTTGACGCATACCTGCCCCAAGCTTTAGTTTGTGCGATATCCATAATGTTGTGCGCTTATCGCACAAATGGAGGAGGCGCCGGATGGCTCGGATACTCACGCTCCAGCAAGCGGTCGAGGAGTGCATTCGCGATGGCGACAAGGTCGCCATGGAAGGCTTCACGCACCTCATTCCGTTCGCGGCGGGCCATGAGGTCATCCGCCAGCAGCGCCGCCGCCTGACGCTGGTGCGCATGACGCCGGACCTCATCTACGACCAGCTGATCGGCATGGGCTGCGCCGAAAAGCTTATCTTCTCCTGGGGCGGCAATCCCGGCGTCGGCTCGCTGCACCGGTTCAGGGACGCCGTGGAAAATGGCTGGCCGCACCGGCTCGAGATCGAGGAGCATTCCCACGCCGCCATGGCCAATGCCTACGAGGCCGGAGCCTCCAACCTGCCCTTCGCCGTGCTCCGGGGCTATCTCGGCGTCGACCTGCCCAAGGTGAACCCGAACATCAAGTCCGTGACCTGCCCGTTCACCGGCGAGGTGCTCGCCGCCGTGCCGGCCATGCGGCCCGACGTGGCCGTCATCCACGCCCTGCGGGCCGACCGGGAGGGCAACGTGCTGCTCGAAGGCATCACGGGCGTGCAGAAGGAGGCGGTGCTCGCCGCCAAGCGCTCCATCGTCACGGTGGAGGAGATCGTCGACGATTTCGGCCCGCTCTCGCGCAACGCCGTGATCCTGCCGCACTGGACCGTGACGGCGGTGGCGGCAGTGCCGGGCGGCGCGCATCCGTCCTACGCGCATGGCTATTACAGCAGCGACAACGGCTTCTACATCGCGTGGGACAAGATCGCGCGCGACCGCGACAGCTTCCTCGCCTGGATGAAGACGAACGTGCTGGAGAAGGGGCCGGACGCCTTCGCCGTCCATGGCCGCCAGCGCAATGCCGCGTGAGGAGCATGGCCGCATGGCACGATGACCTACACCCCCACCGAGATGATGACGATCGCCGCGGCGCGCGCGCTGACGCAACGAGGATGTCTGCTTCGTCGGCATCGGCGCGCCTTCCGCCGCCTGCAACGTGGCGCGGCTGACGCATGCGCCGAAGATCACGCTCATCTACGAAAGCGGCACCATCGCCACGAAGCCGGACGTGCTGCCGCTGTCCATCGGCGACGGAGAGCTGTGCGAGACGGCGCTGACGACCGTGTCCGTGCCCGAGATGTTCCGCTACTGGCTGCAGGGCGGGCGCATCACCGTCGGCTTCCTCGGCGGCGCGCAGATCGACCGGTTCGCCAACCTGAACACGACCGTCGTCGGCCCCTACGACCACCCCAAGGTGCGGCTGCCGGGCGGCGGCGGCGCGCCCGAAATCGCCACCAATTGCGGCTGAGATCTTCATCACCATGGCGCAGTCGCCGCGATCCTTCGTCGACGAGCTCGACTTCATCACCTCGATGGGCCATGGCCGCACCGGCCGCGAGCGCCGCGAGCTCGGCGTGCGGACGAAGGGCCCGACGCGCCTGATCACCGATCTCTGCGTGTTCGAGCCAGACCCCGATACGAGCGAAATGAGCGTGGTATCCATCCACGCGGGCGTGACGCGCGAAAAGATTCAGGACAACACGGGCTGGCCGGTCCGCTATGCTGACGCGCGTGCAGGAGACGCCGGAGCCGACGGTCAAGGAGCTCGAAGTGCTGCGCGACATTCAGGCCCGCACCAGCAAAGCCCACGGAGGCGCAGCATGACCCGCGACGTATTTCTGTGCGACGGGATCCGCACGCCCATCGGCCGCTACGCCGGGGCGCTTGCCAAGGTCCGCACCGACGATCTCGCCGCCCTGCCGATCAAGGCGCTGATGGCGCGCAATGACGAGGCCGACTGGGCGCAGCTCGACGAGGTGTTCTACGGCTGCGCCAACCAGGCCGGCGAGGACAACCGCAACGTGGCCCGCATGGCCGTGCTGCTGTCCGGCCTGCCGAAAGACGTGCCGGGCACCACGCTGAACCGGCTCTGCGCCTCGGGCCTCGATGCGGTCGGGGCGGCGGCGCGCGCCATCCGGGCCGGCGAGATCGACTTCGCCATCGCCGGCGGCGTCGAGAGCATGACCCGCGCGCCCTTCGTCATGGGCAAGTCGCCGGAGGCGTTCGGCCGGCAGGCGGAAATCCACGACACCACCATCGGCTGGCGCTTCGTGAACAAGGCCGATGAAGGAGCGCTACGGCACGGATTCCATGCCCGAGACCGGCGAGAACGTGGCGCAGGACTTCCAGGTGTCGCGCGCGGACCAGGACGCCTTCGCCCTGCGCAGCCAGCAGCGGGCGGCGAAGGCCCAGGCGGACGGGTTCTTCGCGGGCGAGATCGTGCCGGTCGAGGTACCCGGCGGGCGCGGCGGGCCGGTCGTGGTCGACAGGGACGAGCATCCGCGCGCCGACACGACCGCCGAGACGCTCGCCAAGCTGAAGCCGATCGTGCGCGCGGACGGCACCGTGACGGCCGGCAATGCCTCGGGCGTGAACGACGGCGCGGCGGCCGTGATCCTCGCCTCGACCGAGGCGGTGCGCAGGCACGGCCTGCATGCCCGCGCGCGGGTGCTGGGCATGGCCAGCGCCGGCGTCGACCCCCGCATCATGGGCATCGGGCCGGTGCCGGCGGTGCAGAAGCTCGCGGCGCGGCTGGGCGTGGCCGTGTCGGACTTCGACGCCATCGAGCTCAACGAGGCGTTCGCCAGCCAGGCGGTGGCGGTGCTGCGCGGGCTCGGGATCGCAGAGGATTCCGATATCGTGAACCCGAATGGCGGCGCCATCGCGCTCGGCCATCCGCTCGGCATGTCGGGCGCACGCCTTGCGCTGACATTGTCCCGGCGGCTGGAAAAGGGCGATGCGAAGCTGGGCCTCGCCACCCTCTGCGTCGGCGTGGGGCAGGGCGTCGCGCTGGCGCTGGCGCGGATCTGAGAACACTAAAGGCGGGGAGCAGGGATCATGAGCATTGTGCATCCGCGGGAGAGCCTTCTGGCGCATCCCAGGAATTCGTTTCCCGGCTATCGCAGCACCGAGAAGCGCCACCCCAAGCGCCCTCTCGTGATCCTGCCGGAGACGCTGTCCGAGCTCACCGGGCCGGTCTACGGGCATGAGTCGGTGATGGCAGGCGAGAACGACCTCACCACGCCAGCATGAAGGCGAGCCGCTGGGCGAGCGCATCATCGTCACCGGCCGCGTCATCGACGAGGACGGCCGCCCCGTGCCCAACACGCTGCTCGAGGTGTGGCAGGCCAATGCCGCCGGGCGCTACGTCCACGTCAAGGACCAGCATCCAGCCCCGCTCGACCCGAATTTCACCGGCGCGGGCCGCGTGGTGACCGATGCCGAGGGGCGATACAGGTTCACCTCCGTGAAGCCCGGCGCGTATCCCTGGAAGAACCACCGCAACGCGTGGCGGCCGGCGCATATCCACTTCTCGCTGTTCGGGCCGTCCTACCTGACCCGCCTCGTGACCCAGATGTATTTCCCCGGCGATCCGCTGTTCCCGTTCGATCCGATCTTCAATTCGATCACCGACGAGAAGGCCCGCAACCGGCTGATCTCGCGCTTCGACATGGACACGACCGAGCCCGAATGGGCGCTGGGCTATATCTTCGACATCGTCCTGCGCGGACGCGAGGCGACACCCATGGAGGAGCCGCACCATGACTGACGGGATCACGCCGTCCCAGACCGTGGGGCCGTTCTTCGCCTATTGCCTCACGCCAGAGGACTACGATTTCCGGCCGCTGTTTTCGGCGGACCTGACGCGTCCCGATCTCGCGGGCGAGCGCATCCGCATCGAGGGCCGCGTCACCGACGGCGACGGCGCGCCGGTGCCGGACGCCGTCATCGAGATCTGGCAGGCCGACGCCGAAGGCCGCTATGCCCATCCCGCGGACAGCAGGCCGAAGGCGAATACCGGCTTCATCGGCTTTGGCCGCAGCCCGACCGATGCCGACGGGGTGTACCGTTTCTCGACGGTGAAGCCCGGCCCCGTGCCCGGCCCCGGCGGGACGACGCAGGCGCCGCACATCAACGTGACGGTGCTGGCGCGCGGGTTGCTGACCCACCAGATCACCCGGCTCTATTTCGCCGACGAAGCGTCGACAGCGCACGATCCGGTGCTGGCGCTCGTGCCCGACGAGGCCGGGCGGAAAACGCTGATCGCACACAAGGTGGCGGGCGGCGGCGAGACGACCTATCGTTTCGACATCCGGCTCCAAGGGGACGGGAATGCGGACGGGAATGGGGATGGCGAGACCGTCTTCTTCGAATGCTAGAGCGGAATCCGACCTGATTGCATCAGGTCGTCCACGCTGCTTCTTGTTTCAGCATCATCTCCGCCAACCGGTGTCCACATGGCGGGATGATGCTAGATGAACAGTGACGCCCTGTGCGGGGCGTCTCGGGAGCAGACCGTTCGATGGCCTTCTCGTCGCTCGATTCCGGCCTGACCGGTCCGCTCTTCGCAACGGAGCGGATGCGCGCCGTGTTCTCCGACAGGGCACGGCTGGCGGCGATGCTGCGCACCGAAGCCGCCCTGGCCCGCGCGCAGGCCGGGCTGGGCCTTGCGCCGCAGACGCTGGCGGCGGCCATCGAGGCGATCGATCCCGCCGCGCTCGATATCGCCGGTCTGGGAGAGGCGACCGCGCTGGCGGGCGTTCCGGCCATCCCGTTCGTGAAGGCGGTGCAGAAGCTGCTTCCGGCGGAGCTGGAAGCGGCGTTCCACAAGGGCGCGACGACGCAGGACATTCTCGACACCGCGCTCGTGCTGCAGATGCGCGACGCCTTCGAATTGCTGCACGACGATCTCGACGCCGTTCTCGCCGGGCTGATCGCGATGGCGCAGGCCCATCGCGCCACGCCGTGCGCGGGGCGGACCTATGGCCAGCACGCCGCGCCCGTGACGTTCGGCTTCAAGGCTGCCGTCTGGCTGGCGGGCATCGCGCAGGCCGCCGCACGCAAGCGCGACGTGCGCGCGAACGTCCTCGGCGCATCGCTCGGCGGGCCTGTCGGCACGCTGGCGGCCATGGGCCAGCACGGCCCGGCTGTGCTCGACGCATTCGCGTGGGAGCTCCGGCTCGCCGCGCCGTCCATTGCCTGGCACACGCGCCGTGCCGCGATGGCCGAAACCGCGAGCTGGCTCGCGATCCTCATCGGCGCGCTCGGCAAGATGGCGGGAGACGTGGCGAGCCTCGCCTCCACCGAAGTGGCGGAAGTGGCCGAGCCGCATGTGCCGGGACGCGGCGGGTCCACTGCGATGCCGCACAAGCGCAACCCCGTGTCCGCGACGATCATCCTCTCGGCTGCGGCATCGCGCGCCCGCGCATGTCTCCACCATGCTCGCCTCGATGGTCGCGGCGCATGAGCGTCCGGCGGGCGCATGGCATGCCGAATGGAGCGCGGTGCCGAGCCTGTTCGGCCTCGCCTCGGGGGCGCTGGCGGAGGCCCGCCGTCTCGCGGAGGGACTGGAGGTCGATGCGGCACGAATGTCCCGCAATCTCGACCTGACGCACGGCATGCTTTTCGCCGATGCGGCCGCCGCGGTGCTGGCGAAGACCATGGGGCGCGCCAAGGCCCACGACGCGGTGGAGCACGCGACTTCCATCGTCCGCGACACCGGCCAGCCCCTGCAGGCCGTGCTCGCGGCGTCGCCGGACGTGCCGGCAGGCTTCGACAGGGCCGCGCTCGCCGCCGCCTTCGACCTCTCGCCCTCGATCTCGGCGGCGGTCCGCTTCGTCGACCGCGCCTGCAAGGAAGCCCAGGCGATCCGCGCCGCTCTGCGCGAACCGCGCCGTCCGACCGCCTGAAGCGCGAGATGTACCGGAGCCTTTCATGCCGCTGATCCAAGCCAACGGAACCACGCTGTTCTACGACGAGACGGGACCGGCGGACGCGCCCGTTGTGGTGTTCTCGAACTCGCTGGGAACGACGCTCGAAATGTGGGACGCGCAGGTCGCGGCGCTCGCCGGGCGGTGGCGCGTCCTGCGCTACGACACGCGCGGGCATGGCCGCTCTCCTGCGACGGGCGGGAGCGTCACCATCGAGACGCTGGCCGACGACCTCGAGGGACTGCTGGCCGCGCTCGGCATCGAGCGAGCGCATGTCGTGGGGCTGTCCCTGGGCGGCATCATTGCCCAGGCGCTCGCCATCCGGCATCCGGGGCGGGTCGAGAGCCTCGTCCTGATGGCGACCGCGCCGGCGCTTCCTCCACCCGAGAATTGGGAGACGCGCGCGAGGTTCGTGCGCGAGAAGGGCATGGGCGCGATCGCCGACGCCGTGCTGGCGCGCTGGTTCACGCTCCGCGACCGCAGCCGACCCGACGCCCGCCGTCCAGGATTGCAAGCGCCGCTTCCGGCTGATCGACGCGAACGGATATGCCGATTGCTGCCTTGCCATCCGCGACGCGGACCTGCGGGACGAGCTCGCATCCATCCGCGTCCCCGACGCTGGTGGTTGCGGGTTCGGACGATCCCGTCACGACGGTGGAGATGGGCGAAGACCTGGCGCGAGCCATCCCGGGCGCAGGCTTCGAGGTGGTGCCCGAATGCGGCGCATCTGATCGCGGTTGAGCGGCCCGACGACACCAACGCCCTGCTGGCCGCCTTTCTCGACGCGCGGGCGGACGCGCCTCGTGGACGGCATCTCGGCCTTCGCCGCCGGGCTTGCCAACCGCAAGGCCAATCTGGGCGTCGAACACGTGCAGCGCTCGATGCAGAACGCCGGGCCGTTCGCGATGCCCTGGCAGGATTTCATCACGCGCGCCGCCTGGGGCGAGATGTGGGGCGATCCCACGCTGCCCCGCAAGACGCGCTCGCTGGTGACTTTGGCGATGATGGTGGCGCTGCACCGGGAGGAGGAGTTCAAGCTCCATGTCCGCCCGGCGCTGAAGAACGGCGTCTCGCTCGAGGAGCTCCGCGCGCTGCTGATGCAGACGTCGATCTATGCCGGCGTGCCGGCGGCGAACGCCGCATTCAGGTGGGTGAAGGACGTGCTGGGCGCGGAGGCGGACGAGGTCGGCCCGCCTCCAAAAATCGGCTAGGGCTTGGTCTTCCTGACGGTGTTGCCCTGCGTCTGGCCGCCGGTTCCCGTGCCGTCGGTCGGAGACACTTCCTTGACCGTCTCGCGGTCGCTCACCTTGGTGAGGGGATGTTCCGTCGGCGTGTTGTGATCCGGCGTGCCGACGACTGACGACCCGCCCATGTAGGATGGCGGATCGCTGGCCGGGAACGACATCTCGGATGCGGCGTCCACCAGGTCCTCGCGCTTGCAGATGCGCTTGTAGATGGACGTATAGCTCGCATAGACCCGGTCACGGTCGCCCGAGGCCACAGGCCCGGCGTCCGAGTGATCGATGACTTCGAACAGTGCGTCGGCCGTGCGCATCTTCGCGCCCGCCTCCGCATCGCCGCGGCCGTGGCGTTCGGCTTCGCGCATGGCCAGTTCGAGCGTGTCTGTGGTGTGTGACATGTGTTGACCCTCCTGGTCGATCCGGCGTGCGCCGGGCGGCTTGCGGTCGCGCGGACCCGTCAGGCAGGGCGGCTCAACATGCCGCGATGTCGCGCTCCAGCACGAGGCGCTCGAAGGCCTCGTGTTCGCCCTTGATGCGATATTCCGGCTGGCCTTCCGCTGTTTCCGGAAGCAGGCGGATAACCTTGAACCGGCTGAGCTTCATCTGAAGGCGCAGATCCGTGGAACTCACGATCCGGACGTCCTGTCCGACCTCGAATTTATGCGTTGTCAGTTTGTCGTCGAGCACGTCTGCAACTCCCGAGACTGCAAAGGCGGGACGTTCCGGAACTTCCGCATCCTGCTGCATCACCGCATGAACAGCCAAAGGACGACGATGATTGGAATTGGCACGCCCACGAGCCAGAGCAGGGCAGATTTACCGAGTCCCATCCGAACACCTCATCTTGTGATCTGTGAGACCAACTCGACACGATGGACGAAGTTCCAGGGCTTCGCCGTATCCAACACTTTCGCGCTGCCGTTTCTGCTTGGTGAGCAGCGTATTTGACTGAATTTGTTCTGCGCTGCCTCAGAACACTGCCTGCCCCGCGATCAGCGCCATCACGAGCGTGACGACCAGCAGGATGAGCGCGATGACGAACAGGATCTTCGCGATGCGGGCGGTCGCCGCCGAGACCCCGGAGAAGCCGAAAAAGCCCGCGATGATCGAGATCACGAAGAAAATGAGGGCCCAGCGCAGCATCGCAGTCTCCTTACCGACGGGGTTCACCAGCTAAGTAGCTGATCCACAAACCGTGCTTGTGCAGGATGGTTCCTGGCGGGCCCTCATGAGCCCTGGGCCGCGCCGACCGTGTCGGCCATCGCCGCGCCTCGCGCGCCGAGCGGCCTGGGGGCATCCGTGGTGGAATCGACAGCCGTCTGGTGCTCGATCTCGGCGTTCAGCTCCGCGCCCGCGAGGATCACGATCGTCGAGATCCAGATCCACGTCATGAAGCCGATGACCGCGCCGAGCGAACCGTAGGTTTCGTTGTAGTTTCCGAAATTCGCGGCGTACCAGGAGAACAGCACGGAGACGACGATCCACAGCACGGCGGCCACGCCGCTGCCCCAGGTCACCCAGCGCCACTGGGCCCGCGCGCGGCTCGGGCCGAAGCGGTAGAGCAGCGCAAGCCCGACCGCGACGGCGACCAGCATCAAGGGCCAGCGCGACAGGCTGACGAGCACTTCCGCTATTCTCCCCAACCCGATGAACTTGAGCACGATGGGAATGACGACGATCGCCGCGACGGCCAGCATCATGAACAGCATCGCGCCCAGCGTGAACGCGAGCGAGACGAGATTGAGCCTGATGAAGCCGCGCTTCTCGTCCTCTTCGTAGGCGATGTTGAGCGCGTCGATCATCGCCTTCATGCCGGCATTGGCGCTCCACAGCGAGAAGAGCAGGCTGCCCGCCAGCGTGAGGCTCAGCGTCTGGCTGCCCTGGCTCGAGATGCGCTTCACCTGCTCGCCGATCACGTCGAGCGCGCCGCCCGGGAGCAGGCCGGACAGCTTGGTGAGATGCTGGCTGATGGTGGCCGCATCCGCGACGAGGCCGTAGATGGACACGAACGCCGCGATGGCGGGAAACAGCGCGAGCAGGGCGTAGAAAGTGACGCCAGCCGCGACGGCGAGAATGCGGTCCTTCTGGATCTCGCCCCATACGCGCCAGAGAATGTCCTTCCAGCCCTTCGCGGGGATCTCCTGCGGGGCGGTCGCCGAGCGCCCCCGGTCATGCTGGCCCGCGACGCCGTCCGATCCGCGCCGCCCGCGGGTCCGTCCATCCCGGCCACGCTGCGCAGCCCCGGGCCGGTTGCGCGAGAAGAGGGCCGCCGCGCCAAGGCCGACCATCATCGACGTGAGCAGCGAGCGCACAACCGACGGCCTCCCGCCGCCGGAGGCGGAAGCCGAACCGGAACGATGGGAGGGGTCGTGTGCGTCGGTCGGTCATCGATGTTGCCCGCATGTGTCGCTGTGGCGCTCCGCCTGCAAACGTCGCCGTCGTTTGCTTGTTCCACAGGCAGCGATGGGCTCGACCTGCTTGACTCCTCAGGTTTGTTCCGCAATTGTTCTCGAATTCCTGGTCGATTGCCCTGCCCTGAGCACGTGCCCCCGGCCGCGAAATAGTGTAGCGGTCTGCCGGTCCGGCGACCCTGCCGGCTGGACTGGAACGCGCAATGACCTGGAGCCGTCTCATCGCTTTGATGCTGGTGCTGTCCGCCGGCGCCTGGATCGCGTCCGGGCACTACGGTATCGGCAAGGCCGAGCGGCCCGCGCCGGCGACGGCCATCTCGGAAGCGCCGCAGGCACGGCCGTTTCGGGTTTCCGTGGTGAATGCCGAGGTGGTGGACCGCGCCCGCCGCCTGACATTGTCCGGCCGCACCGAGGCGGACCAGCGCACGATGGCCGTGGCCCGCGCTGCGGGTTTCGTCACGCAGATCCGCGTGCATCGCGGCTCGCGCGTGGCGGAGGGCGAACCCCTCGCCGTGCTGTCCGACGAGGCGCGCGTCGCCAACGTGTCGCAGGCGCAGGCCCGCGTGGAACAGCGGGCGGCGGAGTTCGACGCGCGGCGCAAACTCATCGAAGCCGGCAACCTGCCGCGCCTGAATCTGGTGCAGCTCGAAGCCGATCTCAAATCCGCCGAAGCGGCATTGGCGCAGGCGATCGCCGAGCGTGACCGCGGCACCGTGCTCGCGCCGATCTCGGGCATCGTGAACGAGGTTCCGGCCGTGCTCGGCCAGGCCCTGCTGCCGGGCGGCAACGTGGCCGAGGTGATCTCGCTCGATCCCATGCTCGCCGTGGTGGAGATTTCCGAGCGTCGTCTCGGCGGCGTGAAGGCCGGCGACAAGGCGCAGGTGCGGCTGGCCACGGGCACCGCGGTCGACGGCGTGGTGCACTTCATCTCGAACCGCGCCAGCCAGCAGACCCGCACCTACAGGGTGGAGATCCGCATCCCCAACAAGGACGGCGCGATTCCCGACGGCGTGACGGCGGAGGTGTCCCTGTGGCTCGCGCCCGTGCCGGCGACGCGCATGGCGCGTTCCGCGCTGACATTCTCGTCGGAGGGCAAGCTGGGCGTCCGCATCGTCGGCGAGGGCGACAAGGTCGCGTTCCTGCCGGTGACTTTGGTGGAGGACGAGGCCGACTTTCTCTGGGTGGCCGGGATTCCCAAGGGCGTGCGCATCATCGTCCAGGGCCAGGATTTCGTTCGCGAGAACCAGGTTGTCGAGCCGGTTCCCGCGGCCCCGCAGCCGGCGTCGTAGGCCGGCACGATGAAAAATCCCGTCGACTACGCCATCTCGCATTCGCGGCTGACGCTGGCGCTGCTGCTGTTCCTGCTCGTCGCGGGCTTCTCGAGCTACCTGACGATCCCTAAGGAGGCCGAGCCCGACGTCCAGGTGCCGATCGTCTACGTGCAGCTCTCGCAGCGCGGCATCAGCCCCGAGGATTCCGAGCGCCTGCTGCTGCGGCCCATGGAAACGCAGCTCAAGTCCGTCGCCAACGTCAAGGAAATGCGCTCGACGGCGTTCGAGGGCGGCGGCTTCGTGCTGCTGGAATTCGAGGCCGGGTTCAATCCCGTCCAAGGCGCTGGCCGACGTGCGCGCCAAGGTGGACGACGCCAAGCGCGACCTGCCGCGCGACGCCGACCAGCCCGCCGTGCGCGAGGTGAACCTTTCGCTCTTTCCCATCCTCGTCGTGGCCCTGACCGGCGACGTGCCCGAGCGGACGCTGCTGCGCGTCGCCCGCAGCGCCAAGAACGCCATCGAGCAGATCCCCGGCGTGCTGTCCGCCGAGCTGCGTGGCGCGCGCGACGAGGTCGTCGAGGTGATCGCCGAGCCGATGCTGCTGAAGAGCTACGGCATCTCGCTGCAGGAACTGATCGCCGCCACGACGCAGGGCAATACGCTCGTGGCCGCCGGCGCGCTGGAAGGCGGCAGCGGCCGCTTCGCCGTCAAGGTCCCCGGCCTGATCGAGCGGCCCGAGGACGTGCTGAAGCTGCCCATCGCCGCGACCGCCGGCGCGAGCGTGGCGCTGGGGGACGTGGCCGAGGTCCGCCCCACCTTCAAGGACGCGACCTCGATCACCCGCGTCAACGGCAAGCCGGCGATCGCCATCGAGGTCTCGAAGCGCACGGGCGCGAACCTCATCCAGACGGTCGACCTCGTGAAATATGTCGTCGGCCAGCTCAAGCAGGCGTGGCCCGCGACCATCGACGTGTCGTTCACGCAGGACAAGTCGACCACCATCCGCGACATGCTGCACGAGTTGCAGAACAGCGTGATCACGGCGGTCCTGCTGGTCTTCGTCATCATGCTGGTGGTGCTGGGCGGGCGCGCCTCGATCTTCATCGGCATCGCCATTCCCGCCTCGTTCCTGACGGGCATCCTCGGCCTGCAGATGGCCGGGCTGACGGTCAACATCGTCGTGCTGTTCGCCCTGATCCTCGCCGTGGGCATGCTGGTGGACGATGCGATCATCGTGTCCGAATACGCCGAGCGCCGCATGGCCGAGGGCATGGAGCCCAAGGCCGCGTACTCGCTCGCTGCACGGCGCATGGCGGGGCCGGTCATCGCGGCGACGGCGACGCGCGTGGCGGCATTCTCGCCGCTGATGTTCTGGCCCGGCATCGTCGGGCAGTTCATGAAGTACCTGCCGCTGACGCTGATCGCGACCTTGTCCGCATCGCTCGTGGTGGCGCTGTTCTTCACGCCGACGCTGGGCGCGCTGCTGGGCCGCGCCAGCGACAAGCCGCATGACGAGCGCGCCTCCGAGCGCGGCGTCTACATGGCCATCGTGCGCGCCACGCTGCGGCGGCCCGGTGATGACTTTGTTCGCCACAGTAGCCCTGCTCGTCGGCGTGCAATACGCCTATGGCAAGTTCGGCAACGGCGTCGAGTTCTTCCCCAATGTGGAGCCCGATTACGGCCTCGTGCAGCTTCATGCGCGCGGCAATCTCTCGCTCGCCGAGAAGGACCGGCTGATCCGCACGGTGGAAGAGCGGATCCTGCCCATGAAGGAGATCCGCACCGTCTACGCCAGGGCGGGCGAGGGCCAGAAGGGTTCGAACGAGATCTCCGAGGACACGATCGGCACGATCCAGTTCGAGTTCGTGGATTGGCAGCACCGCCGGCCCGCACACGCCATCATGGAGGAGATCCGCGCGAAATCGGCCGACATCCCCGGCGTGAGCGTGGAAGTCACCGCGCCGAAGGGCGGCCCGCCCACGGGCAAGCCGATCCAGGTGCAGCTCACCGGCTACAATCCCGACGCGCTTCCGGCAGCCGCCAGGAAGGTCGAATCCATCCTCGCCGCGAGGCCCGAGGTGCGCGACCTCGACAACGGCCTGCCTCTGCCGGGCATCGACTGGACCATCCGCGTCAACAAGACCGAGGCCGCCAAGTACGGGGCCAGCGCCGCGACGGTCGGCACCGCGGTCCAGCTCGTGACGAACGGCCTGAAGATCACGGAATACCGGCCGAACGACACCGACAAGTCGGTCGACCTGATCGTGCGGTTCCCGGAGAGCATGCGCAATCTCGACGAACTCGAGGAGCTGCGCATGAACACCCCGGTCGGCTCGGTGCCGATCGGCAATTTCGTCGAGCGTGTCGCCACGCCCCGCGTCGGCCAGATCAACCGTGTCGCGGGGCAGCGCGTCGTCACCGTCTCGGCCAATCTCGCCGAGGGCGTGCAGAGCGCGGTGGTGCAGCAGGCCCTGATCAAGGAACTGGCCGGCGTCGATCTCGGCCCCGGCGTCACCTTCCGCATGAAGGGCGAGGACGAAGAGCGCGAGAAGGCCGGCGCCTTCCTGGTGAAGGCGTTCGGCACCGCGATGTTCCTGATCTTCGCGATCCTGCTGGCGCAGTTCAACAAGTTCACCAGCGTGCTGCTGGTGCTCTCGGCGGTCGTGTTGTCCACCATCGGCGTGCTCATCGGGCCTGATGGTGATGGGGCAGGCGTTCGGCGTCGTCATGACGGGCATCGGCATCATCGCCAATGCGGGCGTCATCGTGAACAACAACATCGTGCTGATCGACACCTATGACCGTCTCCGGCGCGAGGGCGTCAACGCCTATGACGCAATCATCGAGACCTGCCGGGAGCGCGCGCGCCCGGTCGTGCTCACGGCTGTCACGGCGGTTTTGGGCGTGCTCGCCATCGCGTTCGGCATCAACCTCGATTTCGTCAACCGCGAAGTGTTCATGGGCGCACCCTCGACGCAGTGGTGGGTCCACCTGTCCACGGCCATCGTGTTCGGGCTCGGTTTTGCGACCGTGCTGACGCTGATCGTGACGCCGGCCGCCCTGATGGCCATCGCCAACTTCTCGGACTGGCGCGCCCGCCGCCGGGTCTCCCGGCAGGCCCGCCGCGATGTGCGCATGGCGAAGAAGGCGGCGAAGGCGAGGCTCGCCGGAGCAGGCGGGCAGGGCGCACCTGCGGCAGCGGAATAAAGGCGTGGATTGCCGCTGCGATTGACGCGGCGGCGATCTCGCTGCACACCTCCCGGCACCAGATGCCAGGTCCGCGCGGGCATGTGTCATGCTCGCTGGCCCGCCGTGAAATCCTGTCGCCGCTCGGGCGTCATGCTTCAGAAACGGAACCCCGCAATGTCCGAACACCGTACGCAGTTCCTCCTTGCAACGCTTCGCCTCGCGCCCGTGGTCCCCGTAATCACGGTCGATAACGCCGAAGTCGCCGTCGCCATGGCGCATGCGCTCGTCGCGGGCGGATTGCCGGTGCTCGAAGTGACGTTGCGGACCGACGGCGCGCTGGAAGCCATCGAGGCGATCGCACGGCACGTACCGGGCGCGGTCGTTGGCGCGGGCACGGTGCTCACGCCGTCGCAGGTCGACGAGGCGGTTTCGGCAGGCGCGAAGTTCCTGGTCAGCCCCGGCGCGACGCGCAAGCTGGCGGAGGCCGCCGCGGCCGGTCCCGCGCCCCTGCTTCCCGGCGTCGCGACCGCGAGCGAGGCCATGGCGATGGTCGAGATGGGCCATCACGTGCTCAAGTTCTTCCCGGCGGAGCCTGCGGGCGGCGTCAACTACCTCAAATCGCTCGGCGCGCCGCTGCCGCACCTCACCTTCTGCCCCACGGGCGGGATCGACGCGGCGAAGGCGCCGTCCTACCTCGCTTTGCCGAATGTCATCTGCGTCGGCGGCTCGTGGGTCACGCCCGCCGCAGCGGTGAAATCGGGCGATTGGGCCACCGTCACGCGCCTCGCGCACGAGGCGTCCAGGCTCGCTCGCTGATTTATTGTTAAACCTGCCATCAAAAATTCGCATGCGGCCTCCTACATGAGAGCCACAGGTTCAGGCAGGAGGACGACATGTTCGACGCGAAGAAGCTTCTTGACGCTCTGATTGCGACGCAGCAGGCCCCCGGCGCGGGTGCGGGACGTCAATCCGGTGGCGGACTGCAGGGCGGGATCGGCGGCATTCTCGGGTCCGTTCTCGGGCAGGCGACATCGGGACTCAAGGGCGCGGCACAGCAATCGGGCGTGGGACCGGCGGCTGGCGATGCGATTGGCCGCATGACCGGCGGCAAGACCCCGGCGGATCTCGTCGCGAAGGCGCGTGAGATGCTGAGCCAGAACCCCGGCGCCTCAGGCGCGGCGCTCGGCGGTCTCGCCACGCTGCTCCTCGGGAGCAAGGCGGGACGCGGACTTGCCGTGGACGCCGCCAAGCTTGGCGGCCTCGCCCTTGTCGGCGGCCTCGCCTACCAGGCCTGGCAGAACTACCAGCAGGGCAAGCCGCCGCTGCAGGTCGGCAATGCCGAACCGGCCCTGCTCGAGGCTCCCGCCGCCAGCCCCTTCGGAACCACAGGCGACTCCGAGCGAGACAACGCGACCGCGCTCCTGCTGCTCCGGTCGATGATTGCCGCCGCTTCGGCGGATGGCATCGTCGACGAGGCCGAACGGGCGCATATCGTGGGCAATGTCCAGCAGCTCGGCTTCGACGCCGAGGCCGCGCGCTTCCTGCAGAACGAATTCGCCGCGCCCGCCACGCCGCAGGCCCTCGCCGCCGCAGCGCCGAGCGCGGAGGTCCGCGCGGAAGTCTATGCCGCCGCGCGGCTTGCGATCGACCCCGACGAGCCGACGGAGCGCGCCTTCCTCACCGAACTGGGCCAGCGCCTCAATCTCGATCCCGGCCTCGTCCTGCAGATCGACGCGGCTGCCGAGGCCGCGAAAGTGCAGCGCCCGGCCTGATCTATTCGGGCGCGAACTGCTTCAGCACCGTGTCCGGCGCGCTCGTATTGTGGCGCGACGGCGACGTAGCGGCCGAGCCAGAACTCGGTGCCGTAGGCGCCCCGGAAATCCATCACCGGCCGTGAGGTCCACCCCTTGGCGCGGGGCGCGCGCCAGGCGACATGCGCGCTGTCGGCGTTGTCCTCGCGTGACGAACATGGAGCGCAGCGCGGCGAAGGGCCGGCCGCGTGCGCCGGCCTCGAACTTCACCTCGACGGCGGCGGCCTTCTCGGTGAGCTCGGCGACCCGCACCGTGCCGCGTCTCGCCCTTGGCGAAGGTCAGCTCGAAGCTCTTGATGCCGGGGACGAAGCGCACCGACTTCAGCGCCACGAACGGGCGCTTCCTTCTCCTCGACCGGGCCGACGAGGAACGACGTGCCGTAGGCCACCTCGGTCGAGGCGCGCGGGCGGGAGGGGCCGCAGCGCGCCAGTAGCCGTCCAGCGGATAGAGCACGAGGTATTCGTAGGGGCCCTTGCGGCGTCTTCACGAAGAGCTGCACCAGATGCAGCGCGCGCTCCTCGCTGTTGCCCACGGTCAGCGGAACGTCGCCCTTGCGCCAGAACTCCGAGTGACGGTAGCCGACGAGCATCATGCTGTCGTCCTCGTGCAGGACGACGCGATCCTGCTTGTCCTCGGGGCCGACGGGCTGGTCCTGGATCGTGCAATCGGTGAAGTCGGGCGCGGTCGAGTCGACGACGATCGAGCCGATGACGGCCGGCGGCCGCGCCTCGATCCGGAAGTAGCGCACCCTCGGATTGGTGAAGGTGAGGTAGACGTTGTCGTCCTCCGCGCAGAGCGTCGGCTTGCTCCGGCCTTCGATGCTGACACCCAGGCCTTCAGGCTGCGCCGGGGGCTTGCGGCCGGACTGGGCAGCACGCCGGCCCCGCCACGACGGCGACCGCCAGGGCAGCGACGGCGATACGGAAGATGCGGGCGGGCGCGAGGGACTCGGAAGAGCGGCACGCGCGGGCTCCGGGCGGTGGGGAAGGCGGTGTCGCCCCTGAAATGAACAGGCAGAGTCGGTTCGCGCCGCGCGTGGCGGCAAGGTCACTCCGGCTTCGTGGCTATCGAGGAATTCGCCCATGCGGTCCAAGCGCCTTGCGGATGTTCTCCGTGGAGTTGGCGTAGGAGAGGCGGATGTAGCCCTCGCCGTGGACGCCGAAGTCCGGCCCGCCGATGGTGGCGACCCCTGCCTTCTCCAGCAGCGCGGAGGCGAGCTTCTTGGCCTTCCAGCCGGTCTGCGAGATGTTGGGGAAGGCGTAGAACGCGCCCTTGGGCACTGCTGCCGAGACGTTGGGCAGTGCGTTCAGCCCCGCCGTCACGACCTGCCGGCGGCGGTCGAACTCGGCGACCATCGCTGTGCACCTCGTCCTGCGGGCCGGTGAGCGCGGCGAGCCCGGCGAACTGCGCGGAGCGTTGACGCAGGAATAGGAGTTCACGGCGAGCTTGCGCGCGTTCTCGTAGAGCGGCTTCGGCCAGACCGAGTAGCCCATGCGCCAGCCGGTCATCGCGTAGGTCTTGGACCAGCCGTCGAGCAGGATCAGCCGGTCGCGGATCTCCGGATAGGCGAGCAGCGTCTGGTGGGCGAGGCCGTCATAGGTCATCTGCGCGTAGATCTCGTCCGACATGATCGCGACGTCGGGGAAGCGCGCGAGGCCGGCGACGAGCTTGTCGATCTCCTCCTTCGGCGTGACGCCGCCCGTGGGGTTGGCGGGCGAGTTGACGATCAGCAGGCGCGTGCGCGGCGTGATGAGCGACAGCGTCTCCTCGGCGGAGAAGGCGAAGCCGTTCTCCTCGCGGATCGGCACGGGAACGGGCTTGGCGCCGGTGAACTCGATCATCGAGCGGTAGATGGGAAAGCCGGGATCGGGGTAGAGGATCTCCGCGCCCGGGCTCGCCGAACATCAGGATCGCCATGAACATGGTGACCTTGCCGCCGGGCACGATCAGCACGAGGTCGGGTCGACACGTCGACGCCGAAGCGCTTGTGGAGGTCGGCCGCGACGGCCTCGCGCAGCGGCAGGATGCCGGTGGCCGGCGTGTAGCCGTGGTGCCCGTCGCGCAGCGCCTTGATGGCGGCCTCGACGATGTGCTCGGGCGTGCGGAAATCGGGCTGGCCGATGCCGAGATTGATGATGTCGCTTGCCCTGGCGCTGCAAGTTCGGTGGCGCGGGCGAGGACGGCGAAGGCGTTCTCCTCGCCGATCCGGTCGAAGGCGACGATACGGTGTGCAGCATGGCGATCTCCCCCTGGGACCGCCGGAACATTCGCCGTTCGCGGTCTGGCATGCGTCCAGATCAACGCTCGGCTTTACCGGACGATTGATTTCGCCGCGCTTTTAGGATGAGGTCCGCCGAAATCAAATCGGTTCGATTGAACCGGTGCCAAGCATGCGCATGCAGGGGGAACCGTCGATGGCCAAGGGCAATGGATCGAAGAAGGTCGGCAAGGCCGCGAAGGCGGCGTCAACGAGAAGGCCGTGAAGGCCGGGACCAAGGCTGCGGTAGCTAAGTGCCGTAGCCAAGGTCGCCGAGGCCAAGGAGCCAAGGCAGGACAGCCAAGGCCACGCGCCAAGGCCGCCAAGGGCGGTTCCATCAAGGTCGCGCCGCTGCCGAAGGCTTCCGCGGAAGCGACCGGCAGGCGGCTGCTGCGCTCGCAGCTCTGGTTCGACAATCCCGACAATCCCGGCATGACCGCGCTCTATCTCGAGCGCTACCTCAATTTCGGCCTGACGCGCGAGGAGCTGCAGTCCGGCAAGCCGATCATCGGCATCGCCCAGACCGGCTCCGACCTCTCGCCCTGCAACCGCCACCACCTCGAACTCGCCAAGCGCGTGCGCGACGGCATCCGCGCCAGCCGGCGGCATCGCGTTCGAATTCCCGGTGCATCCGATCCAGGAGACCGGCAAGCGCCCGACCGCGGCGCTCGACCGCAACCTCGCCTATCTCGGCCTGGTCGAGGTGCTCTACGGCTATCCGCTCGACGGCGTGGTGCTGACCACCGGCTGCGACAAGACCACGCCGGCCTGCATGATGGCGGCGGCCACGGTGAACATCCCGGCCATCGTGCTGTCGGGCGGGCCGATGCTGAACGGCTGGTGCAAGGGCGAGCGCACCGGCTCCGGCACCATCGTGTGGAAGGCGCGCGAGCGGCTGGCCGCGGGCGAGATCGACTACGACGAGTTCATGGACATCGTGGCCTCCTCGGCGCCGTCGGTCGGCCATTGCAACACCATGGGCACGGCCTCGACGATGAACTCGCTGGCCGAGGCGCTCGGCATGTCGCTGCCGGGCTGCGCCGCCATCCCCGCGCCCTACCGCGAGCGCGGCCAGATCGCCTACGAGACCGGCAAGCGCATCGTCGAGATGGTGTGGGAGGACCTGAAGCCCTCCGACATCCTGACCCGCAAGGCGTTCGAGAACGCCATCGTCGTCAATTCGGCGATCGGCGGCTCGACCAACGCGCCGATCCACATCAACGCCATCGCCCGCCATATCGGCGTCGAACCTGACGCATCGAGGACTGGCAGAAGATCGGCCACAAGGTGCCGCTGCTGGTGAACCTGCAGCCGGCCGGCGAGTATCTCGGCGAGGAGTATCACCGCGCCGGCGGCGTGCCGGCCGTGGTGCAACGAGCTGATGAAGCAGAAGCTCATCCACGAGGACGCGCTGACCGTCAACGGCAAGACCATGGGCGAGAACTGCCGCGACACGGCCGATGCAGGACGACGACGTGATCCAGCCGATCGACAAGCCGCTGCGTGAAGGACGCCGGCTTCCTCGTGCTGAAGGGCAACCTGTTCGACAACGCCGATCATGAAGACCAGCGTGATCTCGCAGGAATTCCGCGACCGCTATCTGTCGAACCCGAAGGATCCCGAAGCCTTCGAGGGCCGCGCCATCGTGTTCGACGGGCCGGAGGACTACCACCACCGCATCGACGATCCGGCGCTCGAGATCGACGAGCACTGCATGCTGTTCATGCGCGGCACCGGGCCCGATCGGCTATCCCGGCGCGGCCGAGGTGGTGAACATGCAGCCGCCGGCGGCGCTGCTCAAGAAGCGGCATCCACTCGCTGCCCTGCATCGGCGACGGCCGCCAGTCCGGCACCTCGGGCTCGCCCTCGATCCTCAACGCCTCGCCGGAAGCGGCGGCCGGCGGCGGGCTCGCGATCCTGAAGACCGGCGACCGCGTGCGCATCGACCTGCAGCAAGGGCACGGCCGACATCCTGATCTCCGACGAGGAGCTCGCACAAGCGCCGCGCCGACCTGCCAAGAAGCGCGGCGGCTACAAGTATCCCGGCCAGCCAGACGCCGTGGCAGGAGATCCAGCGCGGCATGGTCGACCAGCTCGGCAGCGGCATGGTGCTGAAGCCGGCCGTGAAGTACCAGAAGGTCGCCCAGACCAAGGGCATGCCGCGCGACAACCACTAAGGGCGCGCGACAACCACTAAGCGAGCGCGGGCCATCCAGGCCCGCCTTCTCCCCGGACACGCCGATGACCGATCTCTCCACCTGGACGGCCCGGCCGCTCCCGGACGGGCGCACCCTCGAAGGGCGCCATGTCCGGCTCGAGCGGCTGGCCGCCGCGCGTCATGGCGCGGAGCTCGGCGCGGTGCTGTCGGGCCCGCGATGCCGCTTCGCTCTACGACTATTTGCGCGACCCGCCGCCGGAGATCGCCGGCGCAGGTGATCGCCTGGGCCGAGCGGATGGAAGGCGTGTCGCGGACCCGCTTTTCTACGCCATCGTCGACCAGGCCACGAACAGGGCAGTCGGCCGCTTCAGACGCTGATGCGGATCGATCCGGCCAACGGCGTGATCGAGGTCGGCAACGTGCTCTATTCGTCCGCTGCTGGCAGCGCAGCGCCGGGGCGACGGAGGCGCAGTACCTGCTCGCCCGCCATGTCTTCGACGACCTCGGCTACCGCCGCCACGAGTGGAAGTGCAACGACCTGAACGCGCCGTCGAAGCGCGCCGGCGTGCGCCTGGGCTTCAGCTACGAGGGATTGTTCCGCCAGCACATGATCATCAAGGGCCGCAACCGCGACACGGCGTGGTTCGCGATGGTGGATTCCGACTGGCCGGTCATCCGCGCCGCCTTCGAGGCGTGGCTCGATCCCGCCAATTTCGACGCTGATGGCGCGCAGGTGCGCAGCCTGGCCGCGATCCGCGCCGGGATTAAGGGCTGAAATATCGAGGAGCTGGCGGACCGCCGGCTCATGCGTAGGGTCACTACGGCGACGAGCCGTGAAACAGGGAGACAGGGCATGGCGGGGCGTCTGAAGGGCAAGGTCGCGGTCGTCACCGCCGCGGGGCAGGGCATCGGCCGGGCGATCGCCGAGGCCTATGTCGCCGAGGGCGCGACGGTGTGGGCGACCGACCTCGACGTCGCCAAGCTGGACGGGCTGGCGCGCGCCAAGCGCCGCAAGCTCGACGTGCTCTCCGACAGGCAGGTGCCAGGCCTTCGCCGAGAAGGTCGGCCCCATCGACATCCTGTGCAACGCGGCGGGCTACGTCCATCACGGCACCATCCTGGAGTGCGACGACAAGGCCTGGGACTTCTCCTTCGACCTCAACGTCCGCTCCATGCACCGGCACCATCAAGGCGTTCCTGCCGGGCATGCTGGCGAAGGGCGGCGGCTCCATCGTCAACATCGCCTCGGGCGCGGGCTCCGTGCGCGGCATCCCGAACCGCTACGTCTACGGCGCGACGAAGGCGGCCGTGATCGGCCTCACCAAGGCGGTCGCGGCGGACTTCATCCGCAAGGGCGTGCGCGCCAACGCCATCTGCCCCGGCACCATCGAATCGCCCTCGCTCGACCAGCGCATCGCGACGCTCGCGCGCGAGACCAGCCAGAAGGTCGAGACGGTGCGCCAGGCCTTCATCGACCGCCAGCCCATCGGCCGCCTCGGCAAGCCCGAGGAAATCGCCGCGATGGCGGTCTATCTCGCGGGCGACGAGTGCGCCTACACGACGGGGCAGATCTTCCTCGTGGACGGCGGCTTCGCGCTCTGAAGACTGGAAGGGAAGACGCAAGGGTCTTGCGTCTTCCCACGGCAGCGCGCCTGAATGCGTTGCCTGATCGAATGACAAGAGACGGGGAAACACCCATGCATATTCTCATCATCGGCGCGGCCGGCATGGTCGGGCGCAAGCTGACGCGAGCGGCTGGCCAAGGACGGCGGCCTCGGCGGCAAGGCCATCGCCAAGGCGACGCTGCACGACGTCATCGAGCCCGCAGCGCCCGCCGGGCGCGCCGTTCGCCGTCGCAGACGATGGCGTCGGACTTCTCGATGCCGGGCGAGGCGGCCAAGCTGGTGGCCGGCCGGCCGGACGTGATCTTCCACCTCGCCGCCATCGTGTCGGGCGAGGCCGAGCAGGACTTCGACAAGGGCTACCGCATCAATCTCGACGGCACCCGGAAGCTGTTCGAGGCCATCCGCGCCATCGGCGACGGCTACAAGCCGCGCGTGGTGTTCACCTCGTCCATCGCCGTGTTCGGCGCGCCGTTCCCCGATGCGATCGGCGACGAGTTCTTCACGACGCCGCTGACCTCCTACGGCACGCAGAAGGCCATCGGCGAACTGCTGCTCTCCGACTATTCGCGCAAGGGCATCTTCGACGGCGTCGGCATCCGCCTGCCGACGATCTGCGTGCGGCCGGGCAACGCCGAACAAGGCGGCGTCGGGCTTCTTCTCCAACATCATCCGCGAGCCGCTGGCCGGCCACGAGGCCGTGCTGCCGGTGCTCCGAGGACGTGCGCCACTGGCACGCCTCGCCGCGCTCGGCGGTCGGCTTCCTGCTCCATGCCGCGACGCATCGACACCGCCATCGTCGGCCCGCGCCGCGACCTCACCATGCCGGGCCTCTCCGTGACGGTCGGCGAGCAGATCGAGGCGCTGCGCCGCGTGGCGGGCGAGAAGGTCGTGGCGCGCATCCGCCGCGAGCCCGATGCCGACGATCATGAAGATCGTCGCGGGCTGGCCGCGCAACTTCGACCCCAGGCGCGCGACGTCGCTGGGCTTCAAGGCCGAGATCGACCTTCGACGAGATCATCCACGTGCATCTCGACGACGAGCTGGGCGGCAAGATCGCTTAAGCGCAATACCGCGTACGACGGTCGCGCTAACCGGACGGCCGACGGGGCCGTCGGGCGAAACGAAGGCGGGAGCAGTCGCGCTGGAGCGTCCGCGCTGCGGCCCGTCCAGGCCCGGCCCCTGCGGCCTACTGCTTCTTGAGATAGAGCTGCGCGCCGCTCGGCGGGTTCTTCTCGAACACCTTGTCCGGCGTCTGCGCGAAGCTCTGCTCGTGGCCCTTGCGCGCCACGAGGTGGAGCCGGCCCCGTCCGTGCGCCAGGCCGACGGGATCGAACATCTTCAGGCCGGAATCGATGCAGCCGCCCGAGAGAATCGCGACGTACTGCCCGCGCCTCGCCGCCGGGCGGGAGGTCAGTTCGATCGAGCAGATCGGCCTGTTCTTGTCGCGCGCCACGCCGTAGAGCCCGAACAGGCCTTCAGCCGCGAGCGGCGGAAGGTCCGGCGTGTTGGCCCTGGCGATGGCGTTGGAGACCGCGGTGGTGCGGTCCGTGCCGCTGGGCCGGCGCGCGCCACGGGACGACCATGATCATGCGTTCCGGCGTCGCCGAGACGAAGCGTCCCGTGCTGTCGGCCTTGAAGTCGAGCGATCGTTAGCGCCGCCGGCGTCGAGGAAGGCGATGGTGCGATCCGGGCTTATGGTCCACCCCGTGACCCCGACCATCGCCGCGATTGCCGCGCGGCAGGCCGGCGGAGCGCCGAGCACGAATCCGTGGCGCCGCTTTGCCGGCGCCCAGGCTGATCCGGCACGAGCGGTTGGTCTTGGCGTTCGGCGAGCTCCCACACGCCGGCGACCGTGCACCGCGTCGGCGAGGCGAGCCTGAAGCGGGAGCTGCCGCGACAGGAGCCGCTGGGACAGCGGCCGCCCGCGACCGTTTGCGCCGAGCGGCTGCCGTCCAGCCTGCGAACGCAGCCGCCAGAAGCACCGTATGGCGACCGAAACCTTGGCAAACGAAACCTCGGGCGCAGCCGGCTCCGCCCGTCCCGCGAGCCGTTCAGGCATTCCCGCCGCCTTGTTCATTCCGTCTCCTGAAGATTCGATCCGCCTCTCACATCCTTTTGCTGCTGTCCGCCGAAAAGCAATTATTCTGCGTTCGAAACAGCTCAAAGATGTGTGATCGCTCGCCTTTTTCAGCGCTTTTTCGGCCAGGCGTGTCTCGGCGACCGGTGTGAGCGGCCCCTTGCCCGAGAACCACGAGGTGAGGTTGTCCACGACGAGCTGCCCCATCAGGCGGCGGGTGTGGACGCGAGCCCGAGCCGACATGCGGCAGCAGCACGACGTGATCCATCGCGATCAGCTCGGCGGGCACCTGCGGCTCGTTTTCGAACACGTCGAGGCCCGGCCGAGTGGATGGCCTTGTTCTTCAGCGCATTGATCAGCGCGCCCTCGTCCACGACGCTGCCGCGGCCGATATTGATCAGGATGCCCTGGGGACCGAGCGCGCGCAGCACCTCGGCGTCGATGATGTGGAAGGTTTCCGGCCCGCCCGGCGCGACGCTGAGCAGGATGTCGACGTCGCGCGGCCATCTCCACGAGGCTGGCATAGTAGCGGTAGGGCACGTCCTTCTGCGCCGAGCGGCCGTGATAGGCGATCTTGAGCCCGAACGCCTCGCAGCGCCTGGCGATGGCCTTGCCGATGCGGCCCGAGCGCGAGGATGCCGACCGTCTTGTCCCGCAGCGTGATGTGCGTGAGCGGGTAGCGCGCCCTTGCCGACCCACTGGCCGGCGCGCAGATAGCGCTCGGACCGCGAGAGCTCGCGCACGGTCATCAGCAGCAGGCCCAGCGCCGTGTCGGCGACTTCCTCGGTCAGCACGTCGGGCGTGTTGGTGACGATCGATGCCATGTGCTGGCCGGCCCAGGCGGCGTCGACCGAGTCGTAGCCGACGCCGAAATTGGCGACGATCTCGAGCTTGGGCAGGCGGCTGACATCAGCGCTTCGTCCAGCTTGGCAGTGGCCGCCCGTGGCGACGCCGCGGATGCGCGGGCCGACGCTCGCCAGGAAGGCGTCGCGGCCTGCGGCGCAGGCAGACGGTGCAGCGTGAAGGTGGCTTCGAGCTGCTCCATGATCAACGGCATCATCGTTGCCGGTGGCCAGAATCTCGATGCTCTTCAAGTTCCATCCTCCCGGACTGGGCGCTTCGCCAGGCGCGCTCTGCGACCGTGTCATTTCACGCCGTTTCAATCGGTTCAAGCGGCCGCTCGCTTTGATTTCGCCGCGCGTCATGCAATGATGCACGCGGACGCGGGTGGCGGGCAACCGCTCGGCCGCGCGCCCTCCGTCCGAAAACATCATACGCTCGACCGAAACGTGGCATGGCCCGTGGCGGGCATGGGAGGAATCGAATGGCATCTGTTGAAATCCGCGACGTGCGGAAAGCGCTCTGGCTCGACCCAGGTCATCCACGGCGTCAACATCGACATCGACGACGGCGAGTTCGTCATCCTCGTCGGCCCGTCGGGCTGCGGCAAGTCCACGCTGCTGCGCATGATCGCCGGGCCTCGAGAACATCACGCGGCGGCGAGATCCGCATCGGCGACCGCGTCGTCAACGACGTTCCGCCGAAGGAGCGCGACATCGCGATGGTGTTCCAGAACTACGCGCTCTATCCGCACATGACCGTGGCCGACAACATGGCCTTCTCCATGAAGCTGCGCGGCGCGCCGAAGGCGGAGATCGCGCAGCGCGTCAACAAGGCGGCCGGCATCCTCGGCCTCGAGCAGCTGCTCGACCGCTATCCCCGCCAGCTCTCCGGCGGCCAGCGCCAGCGCGTCGCCATGGGCCGCGCCATCGTGCGCGATCCGCAGGTGTTCCTCTTCGACGAGCCGCTGTCCAACCTCGACGCCAAGCTGCGCGTGCAGATGCGCACCGAGATCAAGGAGCTGCACCAGCGCCTCAAGACCACCACCGTCTACGTCACCCACGACCAGATCGAGGCCATGACCATGGCCGACAAGATCGTCGTCATGCATGACGGCATCGTCGAGCAGATGGGCGCGCCGCTCGAGCTCTACGACCGCCCGGCCAACCTCTTCGTCGCCGGCTTCATCGGCTCGCCGGCCATGAACTTCGTGCAAGGGCAAGGTCCGCGCCGGCACGCCGCCGACGTTCGAGTACGGATGGCGGCGGCGCACTTCCCGCGTCGCCTCGGTGCCGGCAGGGCTCCGACGGCCGGCCCGGTCGTCTACGGCATCCGCCCCGAGCACATCCACCTCGACCCCGAACGGCCTGGCCGGCCGAGGTCGTGGTGGTGGAGCCGACCGGCTCGGAGACGCAGGTGGTCGCGCAAGTCGGCGGGCAGGAGCTCGTCTGCGTGTTCCGCGAGCGCATCACGGCCGGCCCGGGCGAGACGATCATGATCGCTCCCGATCCCAAGCTGATCCACTCTTCGACGCCGAGATCGGGCAAGCGCCTGACCTGAGTTCCGAGGCCGCGCGGCGCCCCCGCGCGGCCTTTCTTGAAACGCCGGTCGGGCCTCGATGCCGCGCCGGTTCCAGAAGCCACCGGGAAGGAAACCGACATGTTCAACATTGATCGTCGTACTGTGATCAAGGGCGGCGCCACGCTGGGCGTCGCCGGCGCCGCCGGGCTGCTCGACTTCGCCAAGGCCTGGGCACAGACCGTGCCCTTCAAGCCCGAGGCGAACGCCACGATCAACATGCTGCGCTGGAAGCGCTTCGTGGAAGCCGAGGACGCGCAGTTCCTGAAGATCGTCGAGGCCTTCACCAAGGCCACCGGCGTGAAGGTGAACGTCTCCAACGAATCCTTCGACGACATCCAGCCCAAGGCGTCCGTGGCCGCCAACACCGGGCAGGGCCCGGACATGGTGTGGGGCCTGCACTCGCTGCCGCACCTCTTCCCCGACAAGTGCCTCGAGGTCGGCGACGTCGCCGACTACCTCGGCAAGAAGTATGGCGGCTGGGTTCCCGCGGCCGAGGCCACCGGCAAGAGCAAGGGCAAGTGGATCGCGCATCCCGGTCGCCTTCAACGGCGGCTACATCAACTACCGCATCTCGGCGATGGAGAAGGCCGGCTTCAAGGCAGTTCCCGGAGCGACACGGCCGGCTTCCTCGAGCTGTGCCAGCGCGCTGAAGAAGAACAACACGCCGGCCGGCTTCGCGCTCGGCCACGCCTCGGGCGACGGCAACGGCTGGGTCCACTGGCTGCTGTGGTCCCACGGCTCCTACCTCATCGACAAGGACGAGAAGGTCATCATCAACTCGCCCGAGACGGCGAAGGCGCTGGAATACGCCAAGCAGCTCTACGAGACCTTCATTCCCGGCACGGCGTCCTGGAACGACTCGTCGAACAACAAGGCGTTCCTCGCCGGCGAGCTCTACCTCACCGCGAACGGCATCTCGATCTACGCCACCGCCAAGGCGCAGAACATGACCGCCATCGCCGAGGACATGAACCACGCGCTGTGGCCGGTCGGTCCGGTCGGCAAGCCGCAGGAGCTGCAGCTCTGCTTCCCGCTGCTGACCTTCAACTTCACCAAGTGCCCGAACGCCTGCAAGGCGTTCACGGCCTTCCTGCTGGAAGCCGAGAACTACAATCCGTGGCTGGAGGCGGCCGCCGGCTACCTCACGCAGCCGCTGAACGCCTATGACAACAACCCGGTCTGGACGAAGGACCCGAAGAACACCGTGTTCCGCGACGCCGGCAAGCGCACGCTGCCGGCCAGCGGCATCGGCCCGGTCACCGAGAAGTCGGCCGCGGCCATCTCCGACTTCATCCTCGTCGACATGGTCGCCAACTACTGCACGGGCCGCGAGGACGTGAAGGGCGCGATCGCACAGGCCGAGCGCCAGGCCAAGCGCCTGTTCCGCTGAGGTCGCGATCAGGGACACGGCCGCACCCGCGCGGTGCGGCCGTCTTCGTTTCCGAGGCGCCGGCGCCATCAGCGCCGGGGCGTTCCGCAGGAGAAAGTATCGCGATGACGCGAAAGCACCGCAGGTCGTTTCGGCGCGCAGCGCAGCGGCCGGGCTTCTACGACCGGCTCCGGATCAACAGGAACTGGCTGGGCTTCTGGTTCATGGTCCCGGCGGGCCTGATCCTGATCCTGTTCCTCGCCTATCCGCTGGGCAAGGGCGTCTGGCTGTCCTTCACCGACGCCAAGATCGGCCGCGCGGGCCAGTTCATCGGCCTCGAGAACTACGAGTGGCTGGGCCTGCCCTGGTGGAAGGACAGCGACAACGTGTTCTGGCTGTCGGTGTTCAACACCGCTCCTCTACACGGCGGTCGCGTCCGTGCGTGAAATTCGCGCGTCGGGCTCTATCTGGCGCTGCTGCTCAACCAGAACCTGCCCTTCAAGGCGCTGATCCGCTCCATCGTGCTGATCCCGTTCGTGGTGCCGACCGTGCTGTCGGCCATCGCGTTCTGGTGGATCTTCGACAGCCAGTTCTCGATCATCTCGTGGTCGCTGCGCCACATGGGCCTGATCGACCACAACATCAACTTCCTCGGCGATCCCAACAATGCGCGCGCGGCGGTGATCTTCGCCAATATCTGGCGCGGCGTGCCGTTCATCGCCATCACGCTGCTGGCCGGCCTGCAGACGGTGTCGCCCTCGCTCTACGAGGCGGCGACGCTCGACGGCGCGTCGCGCTGGCAGAACTTCCGCTTCATCACCTTCCCGCTGCTGACGCCGATCATCGCGGTGGTGATGACCTTCTCGGTGCTGTTCACCTTCACCGACTTCCAGCTGATCTGGGCCATGACGCGCGGCGGCCCCGTGAACTCCACCCATCTGATGGCGACGCTGTCCTACCAGCGCGCCATCCTCGCCGGAAACCTCGGCGAGGGCGCCGCCATCGCGACCGCGATGGTGCCGTTCCTGCTCTTCGCGATCATGATCTCGTGGTTCGGACTGCAGCGCCGCAAATGGCAGCAGGGAGGCCAGCGATGACTGAGACGACAGCCGGGCGCGCCGCACCTCACCGATGCATTCGGAGGGCATGGCCTATCTCGACACGCTGCCGCGCAAGATCGTGCACGGTCTACCTGCCGCTGTTCGTGATCATCGTGGTGCTGATCTTCCCGTTCTACTGGATGGCGCTGACGGCCATCAAGCCGGACGAGCAGCTCATCGACATGGACACGTACAACCCGTTCTTCGTGGTCGGGCCGACGCTGAAGCACATCAACAAGCTGCTGTTCGAGTCGGCCTATCCGCTCTGGCTGTGGAACACGATGTACGTGTCGGTCGCGGCGACGGTCGCTGTCGCTCTTCGCCAGCGTGCTGGCCGCCTATGCCATCGTGCGCATCCGCTACAAGGGCGCGCAATGGGTCGGCGCGGCGATCTTCCTCGCCTATCTCGTGCCGCCCTCGATCCTGTTCATCCCGCTGGCCACCATCATCCAGGCCTATGGCCTGTTCGACAGCCCGATGGCGCTGATGCTCGTCTATCCGACGATCCTGATCCCGTTCTCCACCTGGCTGCTGATGGGGTACTTCAAGACCATCCCCTACGAGCTGGAGGAGTGCGCGCTGATCGACGGCGCGTCGCGCTGGCAGATCCTGACCAAGATCATCCTGCCGCTGGCGATCCCCGGCCTGATCTCGGCCGGCATCTTCTCGCTGACCCTGTGCTGGAACGAGTTCATCTACGCGCTGACCTTCCTGTCCTCGACGCAGAACAAGACCGTGCCGGTCGCCATCGTCAGCGAGTTCGTGGACGGCGACATCTATCGCTGGGGCGCGCTGATGGCGGGCGCGCTCGTCGGCTCGCTGCCGCTCGTGATCCTCTACTCGTTCTTCGTGGAGCACTACGTGTCGGCCATGACCGGCGCGGTGAAGGAATGAGCAGCATGACCACAGTCGGATTCGTCGGCCTGGGCGCCATGGGGCTGCCCATGGCGCGCAACCTCGTGAGCGAAGCAGTTCCGCGTGCAGGGCTTCGACATGCGGCGCGAGGCGCTGGAGGCGCTGTCGCGCGACGGCGGCCACGGCCGCGGCCATCGGCGGCCGAGGCCGCCAGCGGCGCCGACGTGCTGATCCTGATGGTGGTCAACGCCGCGCAGGCGGAGAGCCGTGCTGTTCGGCGGCGGCGCGCTGGCGGCGCTGCCGCCGGGCGCGCTCGTCGTGCTGATGGCGACCTGCCCGCCCGGCGGCGGTGCAGGCGCTCGCCGAACGCGTCTCGCAGGCCGGCTGCGCGCTTGTCGACGCGCCGGTCTCGGGCGGCGTCAAGGGCGCGACCGCGGCCACGCTCACCATCATGACCGCCGCGCCGGCCAAGATCTTCGCCCGCGCCAAGCCGGTGCTCGACGCGCTGGGCGACAAGGTGTTCCATGTCGGCGAGACGCCGGGGCAGGGCGCGGCGGTGAAGACCGTCAACCAGCTGCTGTGCGGCGTCCACATCGCCGCCTGCGCCGAGGCGCTGGCGCTGGCCGAGAAGGCGGGCATCGACGGCAAGGTCGCGCTCGAAGATCCTGGGCGGCGCGGCGGCGTCGAGCTGGATGCTGCACGACCGCGGGCCGCGCATGCTGGAGGACGATCCGCGTCGTCTCCAGCGCCGTCGACATCTTCGTGAAGGACCTCGACATCGTCCTCGACGCCGGGCGCGCCTCGAAGGTCGCGACGCCGCTGGCGGCACTCGCCCACCAGATGTTCCTCGCCGCCTCCGCCGCAGGGCCTCGGGGCGAAGGACGACAGCCAGGTCGTGGAGATCTATCGCGGGCTGGCGGGGATGAAGGAGTAGAGCGAAAACCGACCTGATTGCATCAGGTCATCCGCTCCAGTTTTTGATTCGAGCATCATCTTGTTGCGCCAACCGGTATCCACTTGGCGGGATGATGCTCTTGTCTCACCCCGCCGGATGCACCTTCCGCCAGTGGTCGGCGATGTCGATGCGGCGCGTCACCCAGACCTTGTCGTGCGAGAGCACGTAGTCGAGGAAGCGCTCCAGCCCGGCGGCGCGGCCGGGGCGGCCGACGAGGCGGCAGTGCAGGCCGATATTGAGCATTTTCGCCGCGCCCTCGCCGCCCTCGCGGTAGAGCACGTCGAATGAATCCTTCAGGTAGGTGAAGAACTGCTCGCCGGTGTTGAACCCCTGCGGCGTGGCGAAGCGCATGTCGTTGCTGTCGAGCGTGTAGGGCAGGATCAGGTGCGGGGCCGTCGTTCCGCCCGGCCCGGGGCCGTTCACCCAATAGGGCAGGTCGTCGGCATAGCTGTCGGAGGAGTAGGCGAAGCCGCCTTCCTCCATCACGAGCTTGGTCGTGTTCATGGAGCAGCGGCCGAGATACCAGCCGGTGGGGCGCTTGCCGGTGACCTCGGTATGGATGCGGATCGCCTCGCGCAGGTGCAGCCGCTCCTGATCCTCGGGCATGTCCTTGTATTCGATCCACTTGAAGCCGTGGGAGGCGATTTCCCACCCGGCTTCCTTCATCGCCGCCGTCTGCTCCGGCGAGCGTTGCAAAGCGGTGGCTACGCCATAGACCGTCACGGGCACGTTGCGGGAGGTGAACATGCGCCACAGCCGCCAGAAGCCGGCGCGCGCGCCGTATTCGTAGATGGACTCCATGTTCCAGTGGCGCTGGCCGGGCCACGCCGCCGCGCCGACAATCTCCGACAGGAACGCCTCGGACGCGGCGTCGCCATGCAGGATGTTGTTCTCGCCGCCTTCCTCGTAGTTGATGACGAACTGCACGCAGATGCGCGCGCCGTCGGGCCATTGGGGGTCCGGCGCGTTTCGGCCATAGCCGGTCATGTCGCGTGCGTAAGGCTCGGTCATCGAGGTCTCCCGTCGATCAGGGGTGAGGCAGACAAGCGCGCCCGGCTCGCTGTTTCAAGGCATCTTGATGGCCATAGGCCGATTTTCTGTGTTGCGCCGGATCGCGAACGCCTGAAGCCCTAAAGCGAAAAGCGGGCGACGTCCTGCAGCAGCTCGACGAAGGCCGCCGCGCCATGCCGGACCACGGCCTCGCCGATCTCGGGCGTCGCGCGGGAGGCGTCGCCCAGCACGCCGGCTTGGTTCAGGTCCTGCGCCATCCAGGCGAAGCCGGCGGGGCGGGTGGCGCGCAGGTGCTTGTAGTCCGCCTCCAGCGCCGCGCCGCGCGAGCGGAAGTCCGCCGCATGCTCCATCGCCACGAGCTCGGGCCGGGCGGCGAGCATCAGCGAGGTCTCGACGAGGCCGCCGTGCCAGTCATGCGCCGTGTCGGCGGGAGCGAGCAGGCCGGGCGGCGTGCCGAGCCTGGACCAGGACGTGGTGACGGCGACCATGCCGAGGCGAACCCTGAGCTGCTGCGCGACGAGCTCCATGGCCGGCGTGTTGCCGCCATGCGAGCTGACGATGACCACGCGCCGGCACCCCGCCCGATGCACGCCCTCGCCCAGCGCGGTCCATGCCGGAACCGCCAGCGACGGGGTCAGCGTGAGCGTGCCGGGAAAGGCCAGGTGCTCGTCGGAGCAGCCCACCGCCTGCACCGGCAGGAACACAGCCTCCAGATTGGCCGGCATGAGCGCCAGCACCTGGGCGATGTAGAATTCCATGATCATGAGATCGACGCCCAGCGGCAGATGCGGGCCGTGCTGTTCCACGGCGGCGACGGGCAGCACCGCCACGGCGTCAGCCAGCGCGCCGCCCTCGATGTCGCCGCGCGTCAACTCGCTCCAATGGCGGGGCAGGGTCATGTGAACATCCTTCAGGGCCTTCCCGCTTCAGGGCCTTCCCGGCCCGCGTTCCACCGGCTGATCATGCCAAGCCCGGCCGCCGCGGTCATCCGCCTCGCGTGACACTATCGCGTCGCGGGGATAAACGTCGCGTGAAACGAACCGGCGGAGACGTGCTTGGCCTTCCCCATCCCCCTGATTTCGCCGAACGCCAGCGCCATGAGCCTGCGGCTCCTCGTTGCCCTGCTCGCGATGGCCGCGCCGTTCGGCCTGGGCCTCGGGCAGGCACGTGCTGCCGACAAGGTCAGCTTCGGCACGAACTGGGTGGCCCAGCCCGAGCATGGCGGTTTCTACCAGGCCTTGGCCGACGGCACGTACCAGCGCTACGGCCTCGACGTCTCGATCGTGCCCGGCGGGCCGCAGGTGAACAACCGGCTGCTGCTCCCGGTGGGCAAGCTCGATTTCTACATGGGCGGCAACCTCATCCAGGCCTTCGCGGCGGTGGAGCAGGACATCCCGACGCTCGTGGTCGCCGCGATGTTCCAGAAGGACCCGCAGGTGATGCTGTCGCATCCCGGCCAGGGCTTCGACACCTTCGAATCGCTGAAGGGCGCGACGCTCTTCCTGTCGAAGCAGACGGTCGCCTCGACCTTCCAGTGGATGAAATCCGAATGGGGCTTCAGGGACGAGCAGGTGAAGCCCTACGCCTTCTCCGCCGCCCCGTTCATCGCCGACAAGCGCTCGGCCCAGCAGGGCTATGTCACGTCTGAGCCGCTGACGGTCGAAAAGCAGGGCGGGTTCAAGCCGAACGTGTTCCTGCTGGCCGATCATGGCTTCGACACCTACGCCACGACCATCGAGACGCGCCGCGACCTCGTCGAGAAAAACCCCGATCTCGTGCGCCGCTTCGTCGAGGCGTCGATCATCGGCTGGTACACCTATCTCTACGGTGACGCGAGCAAGGGCAATGCGGCCATCAAGGCCGCCAACCCCGATATCTCCGACGAGTTGATCGCGTTCTCGACCGCCAGCATGAAGCGCTTCGGCATCGTCGATTCCGGCGACACGCTGAAATCCGGCATCGGCGCGATGAACGCACGAGCACATCGCAAGCTTCTACGCGCGCATGGTGAAGGCGGGGATCGTCAAGCCGGGGCTCGATATCTCCCGCTCCTACTCGCTGGCCTTCGTGAACAAGGGCGTCGGGCTGGACCTGAGGCCGAGGCCATGAGCCAGGCCGCCGCAGCGCGAGGCGACACGGCCCTGCCGTCACCAGCGCCGCTGGTTTCGCTGCGCGGCGTCAGCAAGGCGTTCGACAACGGCGTCGTGGCGCTAGACGGGCTCGACCTCGACGTGCGCGAGGGCGAATTCCTGTCCCTGCTCGGCCCGTCCGGCTGCGGCAAGACGACGGTGCTGCGGCTGATCGCGGGGCTCTCGGAGCCCACCGGCGGCTCCATCGAGGGCAGCGCGCTCTCGCCCGAGGAGGGCGGGCTCGGCTACGTCTTCCAGGACGCGACGCTGATGCCCTGGGCGAGCGTCGCCGACAATATCTGGCTGCCCCTGCGCATCGCGGGCGTATCGCGCGCCGACGCCAAGGCGAGGATCGACGCGCTGCTGGAGCTGGTCGGCATCGAGGCCTTCGCCAAGGCGCTGCCGCACGAGCTGTCGGGTGGCATGCGGATGCGCGTCGCCATCGCCCGCGCGCTGGTGACGCGGCCGCGCCTGCTGCTGATGGACGAGCCCTTCGCGGCGCTCGACGAGATCACCCGTTTCCGGCTCAACGACGACCTGCTGCGGCTGGCGCGGGAGATGGGCTGCACCATCGTCTTCGTCACGCACTCCGTCTACGAGAGCGTGTACCTGTCGACGCGGCTCGCCGTGATGACGGAACGGCCCGGCCGGGTGCTGAAGGAAATCGCCATCGATCTGCCCGAGTTGCGGTCGGACGCAATGCGCCGCGATCCGCGCTATCTCGAGTTGTGCGCGGAAGCCTCCGCGGCGCTGCAGCGCTCGCTCGCAGGCGAGCGCGCGTGAGCGGACGCGCAGGCAGTCCCGCCCGCCGGGTGGTGGCGCTGCTGCTTCCCGTCGCGGTGCTCGCGGCGACGCTGCTGGCGTGGGAGGCGATCGTGCGCGTCAACGCCATCCCGCCCTACAAGCTGCCCGCGCCGAGCGCGGTCCTGCGGGCGCTCGCGTCGGACTGGCCGTTCCTCGCCCCTGCTTTGGGCGTGACGATGCGGCTCACCGTGGCGGGGTTCGTGTCGGCAGTCGTGGGCGGCGTCGCCATGGGCATCCTGCTCACGCGCTCGCGCTGGGCCGAGCTGGCCTTCTCGCCCTATGCGGTGATCCTGCAGGTGATGCCGCTGGTCGCGGTCGCGCCCATCCTCGTCATCTACGCGGGGGTGACGGCGACGGTCTACCTCTCCGTCTTCCTCGTCGCGTTCTTCCCCGTATTGGCCGGGACCATCGTCGGCCTGCGGTCGGCGGAAGCGGGGCTCGCCGATCTCTTCGCGCTCTACCGCGCTTCGCAAGTCCAGCGACTGGCGCTGCTTGAGCTTCCCTCCGCGCTGCCGTTCATCCTCGCGGGCGTGCGGACGGCGGGCGGCCTGTCGCTGATCGGGGCGGTGGTGGCGGAGTTCGTCGCGGGTACGGGCGGGGCCGATGCCGGGCTCGCCTACCGCATCGTGGAGGCGAGCTACCGCCTCAACGTGCCGCGCCTGTTCGCCGCGGTGACGCTCATCTGCATCGCCGGCGTTCTGATCTACGCCGCCGTGTCCGTCGCCTGCCACCTGCTGCTGCGGCGCTGGCACCCGAGCGCGCGGACGCGAAACTAGAACGCCGTCCGCACCACGATGCCGAGCACGGTCATGACCGCGACGGTCGTCATCAGCCCGCGGTGCAGCACGAGCAGCATGACGAAGGCGACCAGGCTCAAGGCCAGCGCGTCGGGGCGCACGCTCGCCGGGTCGACCGCGAGGTAGCGCAGCGGCCCAAACTGGCCCTCGCTTACGCTGGCGAAGAGCACGTGCAGCCCGAACCAGAACGCGACATAGGCGACCACGCCCACAATCGTGGCGCTGATGGCTGCGAGCGCCGCCGAGATGCGGCGGTTGGCGCGCAGGATCTCGACGTATGGCGCACCGGCGAAGATCCACAGGAACGACGGCGCGAACGTCACCCAAGTCGTCATCGCCGCGCCGAGGATGGCGGCCGTCACGGGCGAGAACGGCGCCGGCGTGCGCAACGCGGCGATGAAGCCCACGAACTGCGTCACGAGGATAGTGGGGCCGGGCGTGGTCTCGGCGAGGCCGAGGCCGTCGACCATCTCGGCGGGCTCAAGCCAGCCCTTGGTTTCCACGGCGGCCTGCGCCAGCCAGGCGAGCAGGGCGTAGGCCCCGCCGAACGTGATCGCCGCGAGCTTGGCGAAGAACAGGCCGATATCGACGAGGATGTGCGACGGCCCGAGCAGCAGCGCGGCGATGGCGATGGGCGCGGCCCACACGCAGGCCCACACCAGCACGGTGGTGACGGTGTCGGCCATGCGCACCGGCGGCGGCGCGGCCTCGCCGTCCTGCGCCGGGCCCAGCGCGAACAGCTTGGGATGCGTGGGGCCGTACCACGCGGCCACGAGGCCGGCGGTCAGGATCAGCAGCGGAAACGGCGTGTCGAGCGCGAGGATGGCGAGGAACGAGGCGACGGCCAGCGCCAGCAGCAACCCGCGTCTTGAGCGCGCGCCGCCCGATGCGGATCACGGCCTCGACGACGATGGCGAGGACGGCGGCCTTCAGCCCGAAGAACGCCGCCTCCACCAGCGGCACCTGCCCGTAGAGCGCGTAGACGAGGCTGAGGCCCAGCATCACGAGCGCGCCCGGCAGCACGAAGAGCAGGCCCGCGATCAGCCCGCCGCGTACGCCGTGCAGCAGCCAGCCGATATAGGTCGCGAGCTGCTGCGCTTCCGGCCCCGGCAGCAGCATGCAGAAGTTCAGGGCGTGCAGGAACCTGACTTCGTCGAGCCATTTGCGCTCGTCGACGACGGAGCGGTGCAGCATCGCGATCTGCCCCGCCGCGCCGCCGAAGGAGAGAAAGCCGATCTTCAGCCACAGCGCCGTCGCCTCGCCGAGGGTGGGCATCGGTCCATCCCCGCCAAGACGGCGCAGGCCGGGCGGCGAAGTCTTCGCTGTCTCAGCGCCGATCATGCCGGGGCTTTCCGGTTGGGCCAGTTGTGCGTCTCGCCGGTCGCGTCCCGGCACCAGCGGTAGAACGCGTCGTAGAGGCCGAGCCCCGCTTCGAGCTGGGCGAGATCGTCGGCGTACATGCGCGACAAGCCGAGGGAAGCCGCGAGCAGGCCCGGCGCTTCCGGCGCGAGATCGGGCCGGGCCGTGTCGGCGCCGCGCACGATGGTGGCGAGCCGCAGCAACGCAGCCGTCGCCAGGCCGAATTCGTCGATCATCACGTCGAACGTGCAGAGCGGACCGCGATGGCTCCAGAACACGTCGTCGATGTCGAAGGGCACAGCGCCGAACCTCTCGGCGACGGCCTCGACCTCCGACGGGGTAACGAACAGGAACACAGCCGACGGATCGACGAACCGCCTGATGAGCCAGGGGCAGGCGATGCGGTCGACCTTCGGCCGGGCGCGCGTGACCCAGACGGTGCTGCCCTGCGCATTGCGGGGCGGGAGCTTCGCCACCGGCACCAGCGGCTGTCCGGCGTCGCGCCAGGCCTCGAACCCGCCTTCGAGCGATTCGGCCTCAGCCCCGGCATGCCGAAGCCACGCCGCCACGCCCTGGCTGAGCTTCAGCCCCTTCTGGCACACCACGACCGCCGATTGCGCGGCGAATGGCCCCGCCCAATCCGCGACGTCGGCATGACTGCGCCGGATCGAGCCCGGCACGAGGCGCGGATCCGATGCGAAGTCTTCGTCCGTCCTGATGTCGATGATGACGGGCGCCTTCGGCGTGCCGATCAGGCGTGAGAATTTGTCCACTGGAATGGAGATGGTCGACGACATGGCTGCGTCCCTGCGTGTGTTGAGCTGGACGCGATTCTTCGGCATGTCGCCTCGTGGGGAGATCGCAATCCCCATGGGCCGGAGTAAAGGTCAGCCGGGCAGGCCTGTCAATCTCCCGTTGCCGGACCGGGATAGCGGGCGGCCGCACCGCGCGAATGCAGGGGTGCTCCGCCGCTTCGGCGTGGCAGAAGCGGCGGCAGCATGATTTAGCTGTCCTGCGGCCGCGAATTTCAGCCGCGCGCCGGAGAAGGCATGAAACAGGCAGTCGGAGAATTGTCGGCGCGGGATGCGAAGGACGCCCGCAGGGAACGCCTCGTCGGCATCCTGCTGATGTGCGGGGCCGTGCTGCTGTTCTCGGGCCTCGACGCCACGGCGAAATGGCTGTCGCGGGACCTGCCGACACCGCAGATCGTGTGGGCCCGCTACTGCGCGAACGTGCTGATGGTTCTCGCGGTGCTCAACCCGTGGACGAAGCCGGGCGTCGCGCGCACGTCGAAGCCGATGCTGCAGGTCGTCAGGTCCTGCCTCCTGTTCGGCTCCACGCTGCTGAACTTCCTCGCCGTGCGCTATCTGCAACTGGCCGAGACGACGTCCATCACCTTCATGACGCCGCTGATCGTGGCGCTGCTCGCATTGCCTATCCTGGGCGAGCGGATCGGCCCACGCCGGCTCGGCGCCATCATCGTCGGCTTTTGCGGCGTGCTGCTGGTGACGCGTCCGGGGCTCGGCGGCATCCATCCCGCGGCCCTGTTCTCGGTGGCGGGATGCTTCTGCTACGGGCTCTACGCCATCCTCACGCGCATGCTGGCCGCGCATGACAGGCCGGAGACGACGCTTGTTTATTCAGGCCTTGCCGGCGTCGTGGTGCTCACGCCGATGCTGCCGCTGTTCTGGGTGAGCCCGCAATCCCCGCTCACCTGGGCGCTGATGGTGTCGATGGGCGTCTATGCGTCCGTGGGCCATTACCTGCTGATCCTGGCGCATCAGCGGGCGCCGGCGGCGATCCTTTCGCCCTTCATGTACACGCAGCTCGTCTGGATGATCGGCCTCGGCTACGTTCTCTTCGGCGACCTTCCCGACCGCTGGACGTTGGCCGGCAGCCTCATCGTCATCGCGTCGGGGCTCTATCTTCTCTCGTTCGAGCGCCGCCGGCGGTAGCGGGCTGCCCCGTCTCATCCGCCGGCTGCATATCCTGAGGCTCCCGCGGGGAAGCGGCCTTACTTCCCCTTCGGCGGCAGCGTAGTCCCGTTCAGCTTGGCCACCGCCGTGGCGAGCATGGGCACGTAGTCGTCAGCGCCGCCCGCCGCCACGGCGAGCGCGTAGCTGTTCTTGACCGCGTTCCCCATCGGATTCGAAAGCCCTGCCGCGTCAGCCATGGACTCCAGGTAGCGCATGTCCTTGGAGGCGTTGCGCAGCGTGAACTTGTGGGCGTCGCGGTCCTGGTCGAGCGTCCAGCGCATGAACGTCTGGTAGAAGCCGCAATCCATCCGGCCGCCCCGGATCACGCTGTCGAAGCGCTCGGGCGTGATGCCGACCTTCTGCGCCAGCGTGAGCGCCTCCGAATAGAGCGCCGCGTAGCCCATGGCGATGAAGTTGTTGAGCAGCTTCATGCGGTGTCCGTCGGCGGTGTCGCCGATGTGGATCACGCGTCCGGCCCAGGTGTCGAGCACCGGCTTCAGGCGGGCGAAGATCTCGGGCGTGGCCCCGACCATGGTGTCGAGCGTGCCCTCCCACGCCTCCTTCGGCGTGCGTGACAGAGGCGCGTCGACCATGGTCACGCCGATCGCGGCCAGCTCGGCGGCGAGCGCAAGTGTCGAGTTCGGATCGGCGGTCGAGCAGTCGACGACGATCGAGCCGGGCTTCAGCCCGTCCTTCAGGCCGTTGGGGCCGCGCACGATGGCCTCCACCTCGGGCGAACCGGTGACGCAGATAAAGACGATGGAGGACGCAGCGGCCACGTCCTTCGCCGATTTGGCCTCGCCGGCGCCCCGTCCGAGAAGGTCCTCGACGGGTGCGCGGTTGCGGTGGCCCATCACGGTGAGCGGATAGCCCTTCTCGACGATATTCTTGGCCATGCCGTGGCCCATCAGGCCGACGCCGATGAAGCCGATCCGCTCGTTTGTGGAATCCGTTGACACCGGCATATCCTCCCGCTCTGCTGCGCCCGGCTTCCGCTTGAACCGGCGGACGCGTCCGGGCGACGTTCGTTGGAACGCAGCTAACATGGTGCGCCTTGCACGGAAAGCGTGAAACGATGGTGATGGGGGAGGTGGGGACCGAGCGCGCCGATCGCGGCCGCGTGACGCTGCAGGTCATCGCCGACGAACTCGCCGTATCCACCGCGACGGTTTCACTGGCGCTGCGCGACAGCCCCGTCGTGGCGCTCGAAACCAAGGAGCGCGTGCAGCGTCTCGCCCGCGATCTCGGCTACATCTACAACCGCAGCGCGGCCAGCTTGCGCACGGCGCGCACCAATATGGTCGCGGTGGGCTTCCACGACATCACGAACCCTTATTTCGCGGAGCTGCTGGCGGCCATCGAGGATGCCGCTATGGCGACGGGCCGCACCATCCTGCTCGGCACCTACGGGGAAAGCCTCGAGCGGCAGGAGCGCGTGCTGCGGACGCTGAAGGAGTATCGGCCCGACGGCATGATCCTGTGCGCGGCGGGCGGGACCGAAGTCGCCGACGTCGCGCATCTCAGCGCCGCCCGCATTCCGGTGGTTCAGCTGTCCCGCTCCATCGACGGCATGGAGCTCGACTTCGTCGGCGCTGATGACGCCGAGGGCGCGCGGCTCGCGGTGGGCCATCTCATTGGCCTCGGCCATCGCCGCATCGCCATGATCTGCGGCTCCGAGCTGATCTCGACCGGGCGCGAGCGGCATCGCGGCTATCGCGAGGCGCTGGCGCGGCACGGCATCGCATTCGACGCGGATCTCGTCTTCCCCGGCTATGGCACGAGGGACATGGGGCTCCAGGGCATCCAGGCGGCCCTGGCGCTGCGGAACCCGCCGACGGCCGCGGTCTGCTTCAACGACCTCGCGGCCTTCGGCGCGATGCTCGGCCTGCGCCATCTCGGGCGCGAGGCGGGCCGGGATTTCTCCATCGTCGGCTGCGACGACGTGCAGGAGGCGGCGCAGTGGTATCCGGCGCTGACCACCATCCACAACCGCCAGGCCGAGATGGGCCGGCTCGCCGCCGAGATGCTCGTCGCCCGCATCGCCGAGCCGGACGCGCCGGCGAAGCGGGTGATGCTGGAGCCCCGGCTGGTCGTGAGGAGCTCGACCCTGCCGCCCGCGGCCTGAGCCGATGGAGCATTTTCGAGCGAAGTGGATACCGGTTCGCGTGAAGAAAATGCGTGAACTCAGAAACATAGAGCATCCGGCCTGACGCAGTCAGATCGGATGCTCTATTCGGGCCGCCAGGGGAACGTCCACGTCTCGGTGAGCGCGCGGTTCCCGGCCTTCAGGAAGGCCCGCAGGTCCGCCGACTGGCCCTTCTCGACGGCGACGTCGATGCCCGCGCGGAATCCCTCGGTGCGCGTGTTCGGCACCAGGAAGGTGCGCAGGATGCGGCCGTTCGAGATGCTCGGCACGATCTGAACGCGCTCGGGATCGGCGAGGTAATATTGCAGGTCCCCGCCGGCGAAATCGATGATGAAGCGGCGGGTGTTGGGGTCCGGCTGCTCGGCGGAGCCGAGCGCGCGCGGGGTGGTCTGCCACGTATTCTGCGCCGCGCCGCCCGGATGCAGCGCGAAATCCTCCGTGACGGCGGTGATGCGGTAGCCCCAGACGAGCGTCTGCCCCGGCTCGGGCACGGCCTTGGGCGTCCAGTAGGCGACCGTATTGTCGTTGGTCTCGTCGCCGGTGGGGATCTCGATCAGCTCGATCCGGCCCTCGCCCCAATTGCCGCGCGGCTCCACCCAGTAGCTGGGCCGCACCTCGTAGCCGAGGTCGAGATCCTGGTAGTGCTCGAACGTCCGGTCCCGCTGCATCAGGCCGAAGCCGCGCGGGTTGTTGTCCAGGAAGGCGGAGAAGCTGATCTCCCTGGGATTGCGCAGCGGCCGCCAGATCCATTCGCCGGAGCCGGTATGCACCATCAGCCCGTCCGAATCGTGCAGCTCGGGGCGGAAATCGTCGTGGAACCGCCGGTCGTTCTCGCCGACATAGAACATCGAGGTCAGGGGCGCGATGCCGATGCGCGGGATGGGCCGGCGGGGGAAGAGCGTCATCGTCACGTCGACGACCGTCTGCTGCGACGGATAGACGAGGAACTGGTAGGCCCCGGTGAGGGAGGCGCCGTCGAGCAGGGCGTAGATGACCGCGCGCTCCGATTCGGGCTGCGGCTGCTCGATCCAGAATTCCTTGAAGACCGGGAATTCCTCCGTCTCCTTCGCGCCGACGCCGATAGCCAGGCCGCGCGCGGACAGGCCGTAGCGCTGCTTGCGGCCGAGGAAGCGGAAATAGCTCGCGCCCAGGAACGAGATGAGCTCGTCGTTCACCTTGGGATCGTTCAGCGGATAATGCAGGCGGAAGCCCGCGAAGCCGAGGTTCACCGGCAGCGGCCGCTCGAACTTGTTGCGGCCATAGTCGAACAGCGTGGCCGAATAGGGCACCGGCGCGGGAATGCCGTCGCGAATCACGTTCACCGTGACGGGGCTGTTGAACAGGAACCCCGGATGGAACATCTGCATCCTGAAAGCGCCGCCCGCACTTCCCAGCAGCGCCCTGTCGCTCTTGAAGCGGATGTCGCGGTAGGCGTCGAAGTCGAGCTTGGCGAGCTGCTCGGGAAGCGGCGCCTGGCCCGCGTCGAAGGGCAGGGCGGAAAGCTCACGCGCGCGGCGCACGACGTCGTCATAGCCGAACCGCGCGGCGGCGGGCGCGGCGGATGGCGGGGCCTGATTCGGCGCGGGCGGCGTCTGCGCGGCGGCGGGGGCAGCCAGAAGGGCGGCGGCAAGGCCACCCAGGCGTTCGACGAAGGTGCGGCGGTCGAGAAGCATCGGACGCAAACTCTACAGAGTGGCGGCGGCCCGGGGACCGGCGCGGGATGGTGGGAATCAGACGGCGCGGCGCCATTTTGGACGCGCGCCGGGACAGTTGAATCGGACGCTGGCCGAGTGTGCGCCCGCGAACAAGAGGAGCCAGCGCCGCCAGCTCTGCTCCCGGCCACGGGTGTCACGGCCTTTTTACCTCGTTATCAGAGACTTAGTCGCGTTTGTAGGGATTTCGCGTCCGGCTGAAAAAAACTATTGAATTGGGGGGGAACAGCCCTATCTAACTCCTCGCCCAATTACGCACGTGCCTGTGGTCGCGTGCTGGTCGGTGGGCATCCGGACAAGAGGCCGGACAGCCGCCCGGGACAGGATCGGGACTATTGGGGTGGGAACCCCAATGGCGATGATCCCGGCAGCAATGCCGCGTTCCGAACCCTGACCAGCAGCCGGAGGGAAAACCGGTGTACCCTGCTCTCCCCAGGGGACGCGACTTAAAGCAACGACGGAACGGGCTTTTTTGGTCTCTCTCTGCCCTCCAAAGGCAGAGTCACCGAAGAGGCTTGTCCATCTTGCCAGTCGTGCGGAACGGGGCTCTCCCGATCCAATCCAAGGCAGCTTCATAGGGTGACCTCACCCGACGTTGGCGTCTCCATCGCGCCGCGTCGTGGGACCGTCGCCCGTGGCTCAACATCCGGACGGCTGTGCGCCGTCCACTGACCTTGGGGGAGATCGTGCCATGACCGCACGGATCCGCGAATTCCTTCGCACCCGACGTGACGACGGCCCGTGCCTTGTCGTCGACCTCGACGTCGTTCGCGACAACTACCATGCGTTTGCGCATGCGCTCCCCGACACCAGGGTGTTCTACGCCGTCAAGGCGAACCCGGCGCCGGAAGTGCTGAGCATGCTCGCCTCGCTCGGCTCGTGCTTCGACACCGCTTCGGTGGCCGAGGCCGAGATGGCGCTGGCGGCTGGCGCGACGCCCGACCGCATCTCGTTCGGCAACACGATCAAGAAGGAGCGTGACATCGCGCGCGCCTTCGAACTCGGCGTCCGCCTGTTCGCGGTCGACTGCAAGGCCGAGGTCGAGAAGGTCGCGCGCGCCGCGCCCGGCTCCAAGGTGTTCTGCCGCATCCTGTGCGATGGGGCCGGCGCCGAATGGCCGCTGTCGCGCAAGTTCGGCTGCGTGCCCGAGATGGCGACCGACGTGCTCGAGCATGCCCATCGCCTGGGCCTCGAGGCCTATGGCGTGTCGTTCCATGTCGGCTCGCAGCAGCGCAACACGGGTGCGTGGGACCAGGCGCTCGCCTCGGCCTCCGCGATCTTCCGTGAGTGCGCCGAGCGCGGCATGAGCCTGCAGATGGTCAACCTCGGCGGCGGCTTCCCCACCAAGTACCTGAAGAAGGTGCCGCAGGTGGAGAGCTACGGCGAGGCGATCTTCCGCTCGCTGTGCAAGCACTTCGGCAACCGTCTCCCCGAGACGATCATCGAGCCGGGTCGCGGCATGGTGGGCAATGCGGGGATCATCGAGTCCGAGGTCGTGCTCATCTCGAAGAAGTCCGAGGAGGACGAGGTTCGCTGGGTCTATCTCGACATCGGCAAGTTCGGCGGTCTCGCCGAGACGATGGACGAGGCGATCCGCTACCCCATCCGCACCCCTCGCGACGGCGGAGAGAAGACGCCCTGCGTGCTCGCCGGCCCGACCTGCGACAGCGCCGACGTGATGTACGAGAAGGAGCCCTATATGCTCCCGGTGTCCCTTTCGATCGGCGACAAGGTGCTGATCGAAGGCACGGGTGCCTATACGACCACCTACTCGGCGGTGGCCTTCAACGGCTTCCCCCCGCTCCGGTCCTACGTGATCTGAGCACACAGGAGCGGCGTTCGCGCCGCTCCGATGGTGGGCCTTCCGGCCTCGGCCGGAAGCGCCTTGGCGCGCAGCCTTGCATTCGAGCAAGCGCCCGCGCCCGCGGCTCGGGTCCGGCTTGCCGGACCCAGCTTCCCGAACCCCTTTGGATTCGAACCGCCGGCTCTTGCCCGGCGGGGAAGGAGCACGACCATGACCGAGATCCGCCTTGAGACGCCCGCCGACATCGCCGCCCGCGAGACGCTGCTGGACGCCGCGTTCGGCGATGCCCGCTTCGAGAAGACCTGCGAGCGCCTGCGCGAAGGGCGGCTACCCGCTCTGTCGCTGGTCGCGCAGGACGAGTCGGGCCGGCTCGTCGGCACCGTACGCCTGTGGAACGTCAGCGCCGGCCCAGGCCGCGCCGCGCTCCTGCTCGGCCCGCTCGCGGTCGATGGCGCTCTGCGCTCGCAGGGCCTCGGCGGCCGCATGATGCGCGCCGCGCTGAACCGCGCCTCCGTCATGGGCCACAAGGCGGTGCTGCTGGTCGGCGACGCGCCCTACTACGAGCGCTTCGGCTTCTCCTCGGCGCTGACGGAAGGTCTCTGGCTGCCCGGCCCCGTCGATCGCGAGCGGTTCCTCGGAGTCGAGTTCCGCGAGGGCGCGCTATCGGGCGCACGCGGGCTGGTGAGCCCGACGGGCCTCGCCGCGCCGCAGCCGGATTGGGCCGATCTCGTCGCCGCCGCCGCCGCGCCGGATTTCTCCGAGGCGCTCCGCCGCGCAGCCTGATCGCATCGCACCGCCCGCTTCACCTTGCGTGAGGCGGGCGGCGTTTCTCCAACGTGTCGTGCAAGGGATTACCCAAGGGCGTTGCAATCCCCGGCAGTGCGGTTATGTCTGCGGCCCAGCACCGTATGACCAAGGCTGAACCCATGACCGACATGCCGCCCGAATCTTCGTCCGTTTCCCCGCCCAATTCTCCGGCCCCGGCACTGCCCGACCGTCTTTGCGCCAATCCCAAGAGCCCCTTTTACAATGAGGAGCTTCTGGAGCGGGGCGTCGGCGTGCGCTTCAAGGGCGTCGAGAAGAACAATGTCGAGGAATATTGCGTCAGCGAAGGCTGGGTCCGCCTCACCGCCGGCACCGCCCGCGACCGCGCCGGCAACCTCGTGACCGTGAAGCTCTCGGGGCCGGTCGAGGTCTATCTCCGCAACGACGCAAAGGTGGCCGAATAAGGCCGACTTCGCCGGGCGAGGGCGTCTCCGCCCGGCAGCGTCCCGGGCTGACGCCGCTCAGCTCTTCTGCGCGACCTCCCTGGCGAGGCGCGTGAAGATGGAGCGGGCTTCCTCCATCGCCGCATTGTCGATCGCGCCCGCGTCGACCTGGCTCTGCGACCACATCCAGGACCGGGCGGGGTCGTCGAGCATGTCCCAATCCGGGAACAGCCGCTCCTCCGCGTCGCCCGACCAGATCAGCCTGACATCGAGGTGCCGGTCGTCCTGCGCGATGCGCGTGAAGGCGGCGGTCACCTTGTCGCGCGGGCCTTCCAGCATCTGGAGAAACAGGTCCGCCCGGCAGATGAGCGCGCCGGTGATCCCGTCCTCCTTGTTGTGACGCCTGGCCGAGACCAGGATCCGGTTCAGGGTAGCCTGGTCGAAACCGAACGGCGTCGAGCCGTAGATCAACTGCATGAGACGCATCGCGAGCCCCCTCTTTCAACGTCGAGCTTAGCTCACCGGCCGCTCGTCCGCGATGACCTTGCCGTCGTTCGGCAGGCGTCCCGGGTGCGACGAGCTGCGACGCTGCCGCGCAGCCTCGTCACGGCCTGCAGGGTCTCGCCGATGGCGGCGGCGAGCGCGTCGGACAGGTCGGCGGTTTCGGCGTGCAGCGTCATCGCGTCCTGCTCGTCGTCGCGCGTCACGACGAGGCGCAGCTCTGTCGATTTCAGGATGCCGGCGCGTCGAGCTCCGCGATCTGCTCGGGGCGCACGAACATGCCCTTGACCTTGGTGGTCTGGTCGGCGCGGCCCATCCAGCCCTTGATGCGCATGTTGGTGCGGCCGCAGGGCGAGGCGCCCGGCAGCACGGCGGAGAGATCGCCGAGCGCGAGGCGGATCATCGGGTAGTGCGGATCGAGCGAGGTCACCACGCACCTCGCCGACCTCGCCTTCGGGCACGGGGTCGCCGGTGCCGGGCCGCACGATCTCGAGGATGATGTCCTCGTTGACGATGAGCCCCTCGCCGCGCCGTCGCTCTCATAGGCGATCACGCCGACATCGGCCGTCGCATAGGCCTGGTAGGCCGCGACGCCGCGCCCGGCCAGCTCGTCGCGCAGCGAGGCCGGGAAGGCCGCGCCGGAGACGAACGCCTTGCCTGATCGAGGACGCGGGCCTGCCCGCCTTCTCGCGCCGCGTCGAGCACGATCTTCAGGAAGTCGGGCGTGCCGCAGATAGCCGACCGGCTGCAGATGGGCGATGCGTCGAGCTGCTGCTCGGTATTGCCGGCCCGGCCGGGATGACCGGGCAGCCCAGCGCCCGCGCGCCCGAGTCCATGATGAAGCCGCCCGGCGTCAGGTGATAGGTGAAGGTGTTCAGCACGATGTCGCCCGCGCGGAAGCCCGCCGCGAACAAAGCGCGCGCGCCGTGCGCCACGTGTCGGTGCGCGTGCCCTCCGGCTTCGAAGATCGGGCCCGGCGACGTGAACAGCCGCCGCAAAGCTCGAGACGGGCGCCGCGACGGAACCCGCCGAAGGGCGGATCGGCCTTCTGCAAGCGCCGGCAGATCCGACTTGCGCAGCACCGGCAGCAGCGCCAGCGCCGCGCGCGAAGTCGACCGCCGCCGGGTCGAACGCCGTGCAGGTGCTTCGCCCAGCCCGGCGCGCGTCATCGCCTTGGCGATCAGGGCCGGGCAGCCGCGCGAACAGGTCCGCCTCGCGTTCCGCCGGCATCGCGCGTTTCGAGGGCGTCGTAATGATCGGTCATCTCGATCACTCGGGAACTTGAGGCTAGGCCAGCCAGCGCTTGCGGCGCTTGTAGCGCTTCACGTCGCGGAAGCTCTTGCGGTCGTCGCCGGCGACGCCGAGGTAGAATTCCTTGACGTCCTCGTTCTCGCGCAGCGCTGTCGGCCTCGCCGTCCATCACCACGCGGCCGTTCTCCAGGATGTAGCCGTAGGTGGCGTAGCGCAGCGCGATGTTGGTGTTCTGCTCGGCGAGCAGGAAGGACACGCCTTCCTTCGCGTTGAGCGTCTTCGACGATCTCGAAGATCTCCTCGACGACCTGCGGCGCGAGGCCCATCGACGGCTCGTCGAGCAGGATCATCTTCGGGCTGCGACATCAGCGCGCGGCCGATCGCGCACATCTGCTGCTCGCCGCCGGAGGTGTAGCCGGCCATCGACGCCCGTGCGCTCGCTGCAGGCGCGGGAAATAGCCGTAGACGCCTTCGAGGTCGCGCGTGATCGCGGCGTTGCCGTCGCGGCGCGTGAAGGCGCCGGTGAGCAGGTTCTCCTCGATGGTGAGATGGCCGAAGCAGTGCCGGCCTTCCATCACCTGGATGCAGCCGCGCCGCACCAGCTCGTTCGGCGACAGCGGTCGCACCTCGCTCGCCGTCGAACACGATCGAGCCCTTGGTGACCTCGCCGCGCTCGGCGTGCAGCAGGTTGGAGATCGCCTTCAGCGTCGTGGTCTTGCCGGCGCCGTTGGCGCCGAGCAGCGCGACGATGCCGCCCTTCGGCACGGTCGAGCGACACGCCCTTCAGCACCAGGATGACGTGGTCGTAGATGACCTCGATATTGTTGACCGAGAGGATCGTGTCGGCCGCCGGCCGGGCGCGCTGGTGTCGGCGGCGCTCATGGCGATCTCGGTCTCTGCAGGTCCGTCATCCCGAGCAGAGCGCCGCGCCCGTCGCGGAGTGCGGACGAGGCGGAGCGGCCACTCGTCGCTCGCGACGCGCCCCTTGCGGCGCGCGTCGGGACGAGGGGCTCGCGCGCTCACGACGCACTTGTCGCAGGCCTCGGTGCGCTTCGGCCAGCCGGCGTTCTGGCTCGGCGTAGTCCTTGGCCGCCGGCTTCGAGCAGCGGGCGCACCTTGTCCTTCATCGGCGTCGATCCAGTCGGAGACCTTGCGTCCACTTGGTGCCGTCCCACTGCGCGATATAGACCTTGTTGTGGCCGTTGTGGTCGTCGCAGGTGACCTTCACGGGCGCGGCGAAGCCGTCCATGCCCATCTCCTTCAGCCGGGCGTCGGTGATGTTCAGCGCCTCGAGCCCGCGGCGCACGTCCTCGCCGGTGACCACCTTCTTGCCGGTGATCTTCTGCGCGGTGCGGATCGCCTCGGCGATCAGCATCGAGTTGTAGACGCCGCGATTGTAGAGGTTCTCGCCGACCTTCTCCTTCGGCGCCTGTGCTCTTGCCCTTGTCGACGACGTGCTTCTGGATGTCCTGGATGGCCGGGAAGTTCGGCGCCGACGCGCGTGGAAGTTGAGCGTCTTGTAGCCCTTGGCGCCCTCGCCGGCCGGCCGCGCGTCGTCCTCGCCGCCGGCCCACCAGACGCCGACGAGCTTGTCCATCGGGTAGTTGTTCTTGGCCGCTTCCTTGACCGCGGTCGGGTTCATCGCGCCCCAGCCCTACATGTAGATCCAGTCCGGCCGGTCGCGGCGGATGTTGAGCCACTGCGAGCCGCTGGTTCTGCATGTCGGCGGCCGGCGACCGGATAGAGCTTCAGCTCGAAGCCGTAGTCCTTGGCGAGCTGCTCGAGCAGCGGGATCGGCTCCTTGCCGTAGCGGCGCGTCGAGATAGATGCAGCCGATCTTCTTGCCCTTGAGCTTGTCGAGGCCGCCTTCCTTGCCGCCGATGTGCTTGATGAACAGCGGACAGCGCCGTCCCAGTAGGTCACCGGCGGGTTGAACACCCACGGGAAGTACGTTGCCGACCGCCGACGCCGACAGGCCGTAGGCCATCGACAGGATCGGGATCTTGTCGACGGCGGCCTTCGGGATCAGCTGCAGCGTGATGCCGGTCGAGTACGGGATTGACGACGACCGGGTTCTTGCCCTTGACCGACTCGTAGCACTCGACGCCCTTCTTGGTGTCGTAGCCGGTCTCGCATTCCTCGATCGCAGCTTGACGCCGCCGATGCCGCCGTCGCGCTCGTTGAGCATGCGCAGATAGTCGTCCATGCCGTTGGCGATCGGGATGCCCGAGCCGGCGAACGGGCCGGTGCGGTAGGTGAGCAGCGGCACGTAGATCGAGTCCTGCGCCGACGCCGGCGGTGGGCGTGAGCGCCGTTCCGGCAAGGCAGCGAGCCAGCGTGGCTCCGATGGTAAGCTGAACGCATCCTCATTCGACGTCCTCCCATGACATCGTCCGGAGCGGGATTCCGCTTCCGGGATCTTGCTTCCCGGACGAGGCACTGCGCCCCGCCCGTATGCGGCGTCCGGCCGCCCTCAGTAGGGGAACGGCCAGACCCGCAGTTTCTGCTTCCCGATCTGCCACAGCCGCGCGAGGCCGTGCGGCTCGACGATCAGGAAGAAGATGATCAGCGCGCCGACGATCATGAAGGTCAGGTGCTCGACCGTCGCGCCGGCCGAGCGGGATGCCGATGCGCGGGCAGGCCGAACTTCAGCACGATCGGCAGCATCGAGATGAACGCCGCGCCGAAGAACGAGCCGATCAGGCTGCCGAGCCCGCCGATGATCACCATGAACAGGATGATGAAGCGACTGGTTGATGTTGAAGGCGTCGTCGGCTTCGCCGCCGCCGTACCACAGGAACACCATCAGCGCGCCGGCGACGCCGCAGTAGAACGACGACACCGCGAAGGCGAGCAGCTTGGTCGGCAGCAGCCGGATGCCCATCAGCTCGGCGGCGATGTCCATGTCGCGCACCGCCATCCACGTGCGCCCGATCGCGGCCGCGCACGAGGTTCGAGGCGAACCAGGTCAGCACGACGACGATGCGACAGCACGACGAGTAGCGCGTCACCGGCGTCGCGTTCGGGCCGGTGATCGGAATGCCGAACAGCGGTCCGCGTCGGCACCTCGATCGCGCCCGAGGCGTTGTAGTTGTAGAGCCAGGGGATGCGGACGAAGCACCACTACAGGAAGAACTGCGCGGCCAGCGTCGCGACCGCGAGATAGAAGCCCTTGATGCGCAGGCTCGGCAGGCCGAACAGCGACGCCGACCGCGGCCGAGACGAAGCCCGAGGCGACGATCCAGACGATGATGTTCACGCCGGGGAAGATGCGTCGTCAGCTTGTAGCAGGCATAGGCGCCGACGCCCATGAAGGCGCCGGTGCCGAGCGAGATCAGGCCGGTATAGCCGGTGAGCAGGTTGAGCCCGATCGCCGCCAGCGAGAACACCAGCATCGGGATCATCACCGCTGGCGAGCAAGAACTCGTTGCCGAGCAGCGGGATGCGCGACGAAGGCGACGAGCAGGATCACGCGCGATGCCGATCCGGTCCTGCCGGATCGGGAAGATCGCCATGTCGGCGGCGTAGCTCGTCTTGAACTGGCCGGCCTCGCGGTAGAACACGTGCGTCCCCCTCAGATCCGCTCGATGATCTTCTCGCCGAACAGGCCCTGCGGCCGGAACAGCAGGAAGACCGAGCGCGATGACGTAGGCGAGCCAGCTCTCGATGCCGCCGCCGACCAGCGGGCCCCAGTAGAACTCGCCGAGCTTCTCGCCGATGCCGATGATCAGCGCCGCCGACGATGGCGCCGGGCACCGAGGTGAAGCCGCCGAGGATCAGCACCGGCAGCGCCTTCAGCGCGATGATCTGACAGCGCGAAGGACACGTCCGAGCGCGCGCCCCACATGATGCCGGTGACGAGCGCGACGATGCCGGCGGCGAACCACACGATCACCCAGATCTGGTTCAGCGAGATGCCGACCGACAGCGCCGCCTTGTGGCTGTCGGCGACGGCGCGCAGCGCGCGGCCGATGCGCGTCTTCTGGAAGAAGAAGGCGAGCGCCGCGACCATCAGCGACGGCGATGACCGCGGCGGCGATGTCGATCTTCTGCAGCGACACGAAGCCGCCGAGCATCTTGCACGTCGATCGCGCCCTTGGGCAGATAGAGCTGCGTCGGTGATCATCACCTTGGGGTTGCCGCCGAAGATGAGCTCGCCGAAGCCGATCAGGAAATAGGTGAGCCCGAACGTCGCCATGAACAGGATGATGTCGGGCTGGTTGACCAGCGGCCGCAGCACCACGCGCTCGACCGCCGACGGCGAGCACGAACATCACGACGATGGTGAGCAGCGAGCGCGAGAAAGGCCGGGCACGCCCATCTCGTGCAGGCCGACCAGCGTCAGCGCCGCGAACACCACCATGATGCCCTGCGCGAAATTGAACACGCCCGAGGCCTTGAAGATCAGCACGAAGCCGAGCGCGATCAGCGCGTAGAGCACGCCGGAGACGAGCCCCTCCCACAGCGTCTGCACGCAGCAGGTCGGGCGCCGTGCCCATCTGCACGAAGGGGTCGATGAAGATCGTGATAGGCGATGTTCTTGGGGTCGACCATCCCGCGGTCGACGCGGACGAACAGCAGCAGGGCCGCGCCGACCGCGATCCAGGCCCATGCGCCGGTCGTGAGGTGCAGGCGCGTTTCGCGCGCCTCGATGGCGCTCATGCCGCTCTCCCTCGAATGAAATGGGTGTGAAGGCAGGCGCGGTCAATGCGCCACGCCGAGATAGGCGTCGATCACCGCCTGGTCGCGCTTGCACCTCGTCCGGCGTGCCGTCGGCGATCTTGCGGCCGTATTCGAGCACGACGACGCGGTCGGACAGGTCCATCACCACGCCCATGTCGTGCTCGATCAGCGCGATGGTGGTGCCGAACTGGTTGTTCACGTCGAGGATGAAGCGGCGACATGTCCTCCTTCTCCTCGAGGTTCATGCCGGCCATCGGCTCGTCGAGCAGCAGCAGGTCCGGCTCCATGGCCAGCGCGCGGCCGAGCTCGACGCGCTTCTGCAGGCCGTAGGGCAGCTTGCCGACCGGCGTCTTGCGGATGTGCCTGGATCTCGAGGAAGTCGATGATCTCCTCGACCACGCTTGCGGTGCTCGATCTCCTCGTCGCATCGCCGGGCCGTGGCGGAAGCAGCTGCCAGAAGAAGAGCCGCGTTCATCTTCAGCGTGCGGCCGGCCATGATGTTGTCGAGCGTCGTCATGCCCTTGAACAGCGCGACGTTCTGGAAGGTGCGGGCGATGCCCTGCGACGCCGCCTCGTGCGGGCGCATCTTCGCGCGCGTCTCGCCCTTGAAGGTGATGCGGCCCTGCTGCGGATGGTAGAAGCCGTTGATGACGTTCAGCATCGACGTCTTGCCGGCGCCGTTCGGGCCGATGATGGCGCGGATCTCGCCCTTGCGGATGTCGAACGACACGTCGCGTGATCGCCTTCACGCCGCCGAACGACAGCGACACGTTCTCGACCGCGAGCAGCACGTCGCCGGCCGCGAGGGCCTTGTCTCCGCCCGGCGCCCTCATTCCGCCGCCTCCATGTCTGACGGCGTCCGGCCACCGGATAGGTCTTGCATGTCGCGGATCTTGACGCGCGCCGGCGATGACGCCCTTGCGGCCGTCCTCGAAGGTCACCTCGGTCGCAGATGTCGGCCTCGCTTGCGAGCCGTCGTAGAGCGCCGTCGACCAGCGGCGCGTAGCGCTCGGCGATGAAGCCGCGGCGCACCTTCTGGGTGCGCGTCAGCTCGCCGTCGTCGGCGTCGAGTTCCTTGTGCAGGATCGAGGAAGCGCCTGATCTGCGCGCCGCGCCATCATCGGCTCGCCGGCGAGCGAGCGGTTCACCTCGTCGACATGCGCCGCGATCATGTCGTAGACGAGCGGATGGCCGGCCAGTTCCTGGTAGGAGGCGTAGACGACGTTGTTGCGCTCGGCCCAGTTGCCGACCGCGACGAGGTCGATGTTGATGAAGACCGTGCACGAAGTCGCTGCCCGTCGCCGAAGGCCACGGCCTCCTTGATGTTCGGGATAGAACTTCAGCTTGTTCTCGATGTATTTCGGCGGGAACAGCGAGCCGTCGCTGCATGCCGGCCGACGTCCTTGGCGCGGTCGATGATCTTCAGGTGGCCGGTCTTGTCGAAGAAGCCGGCATCGCCGGTATGCACCCAGCCGTCCGGCGTCTTGGTGCGCGGCGGTCGGCCTCGGGGTCCTTGTAATAGGCCTGGAACACGCCGGGCGACTTGAACAGCACCTCGCCGTCCTCGGCGATGCTGCACTTCGACGTCGGGCCCGGGCGGCCCGACGGTGTCGGCGCGGATCTCGCCGTCGGGCTGCATGGTGACGTAGACGCGAGGCTTCGGTCTGGCCGTAGAGCTGCTTCAGGTTGATGCCGAGCGAGCGGTAGAACGGAACAGCTCCGGGCCGATCGCCTCGCCCGCCGTATAGGCGACGCGCATGCGCGAGAAGCCGAGCGGTTCTTCAGCGGCGCGTAGACCAGCACTTCGCCGAGCCCGTAGAGCAGCCGGTCGCCGAGCGGCACGCGTTCGCCGTTCAGGATCTTCTCGCCGCAGCGCTTCGCCACGCCGATGAAATAGTGGAACATCCTGCGCTTGAGCGCGGCCGGCGTCCTCCATGCGCACCATGATGCAGCGTCAGCAGGTTCTCGAACACGCGCGGCGGCGCGAAGAAGTAGGTCGGTGCCGATCTCGCGGCGGTCCTCGACGACCGTGTCGGGGCTCTCCGGGCAGTTGACGCAGAAGCCCGCCACGATGGACTGCGCGTAGGAGAAGATGTGGTCGCCGACCCAGGCGAGCGGCAGATAGGCGATCACCTCCTCGGTCTCGTCGAGATGGTCGAACGTGCAGCCGTTGCGGGCGGAGATGAGCACGTTGTCCTGCGTCAGCATCACGCCCTTGGGCCGGCCCGTCGTGCCCGAGGTGTAGAGGATGATCGCGAGGTCCGAGCCCTTGCCGGCGGCGATGCTCGTCGTCGAGCGCCTTGGCGGCGGCGGGATCGGTGCGAAGCTTGTCGGCGCCCGCGCGCGATGATCTCGGTCAGCGGGTGCAGGCGCGTGTGGTCGTAGTCGCGCAGCCCGCGCTCCTCGTCATAGAGGATGCGATGCAGCTTGGGCACGCGCTCGGCGATGGAGAGCAGCTTGTCGACCTGCTCCTGGTCCTGCACCACGGCGAGCTTGACCTCGGCATGGTCGAGCACATAGGCCATCTCCTCGGCCACGCGTCGGCGTAGACCGGCACGGGGACCGCGCCGAGCATCTGGGCGGCCATCATGGACCAGTAGAGGCGCGGACGGTTGGAGCCGACGATGGCGACGGTGTCGCCGCGCTGCACGCCGAGATCGCGCAAGGCCGACGGCGAACGCGCGGCACTGGGCATTGACGTCGGACCAGGTCCACGTCTGCCAGATGCCGAGATCCTTGTGCCGAATGGCAGGGCGAGCGCCGCGAACGGACGCATTGCGGGCCAGCAGCTTCGGAAACGTGTCCTCCCGTGAAGCCTGTACGGCCGTCACGCACTCCTCCCTCAATCCGGGCCGTTAAGGCCTCTACTGCGCTCCTGCGGTCTCCAGACCGTCTTCGTCGCAGATGTTCTTTGTTCCCTGCCGGGAAAATGGGGCAAGGCCTATGACCGGCAAGCCCCCTTCCGGCAAATTCGACGTTATCCCGTCAAGCGACGAACGCAAGTCGACTTTGGTGTGGGCTCCTCACGCCGCGCGCCCGCTGGCGTGCCTCCTCACCAAGTGCCGCCCTGCGGCACGTCCCCGAAATCCAGAGAACAAAGTGGCGCCCTGCGGCACGTCCCGGAACCCAAAGTGCCCCCCTGCGGCACGTCCCCGGAACCCTGGAGCGGCAGCGGAAGGGTGTCCGGGGTCCAGCGCAGGCACTCCGCGCGAAGCGCGCTTCCATCGTGTCTTGAAGACAGCCACGAGCCGCTGCGCGGCGCTTCGTTGCGCTGGATCCCGGACAAGGTTCCGCTTCGCTGCACCTTTCCGGGAACGTGCCGCAGAGCGGCACTTCAGGGCGGTTTCGCCTTGCACTGCCTCGTCCACCCCACTCCGTCATCCCGGCCGGAGCGCAGCGGAGAGCCGGGATCTTCACCCTATCCGGTGAAGCGAGAGATCCCGGGTCGGGGCCCGGGATGACGGAGAGAGGGAGGGATGACGGAGAGAGAGGGAGCAGATTATTATTGACAATATTCCTATATCTGCCATCCTGCGTTCACTCTTCACCCAAGAGGGGACGCTTCCGGAGCGGTCTGTGGCGGGGTGGGGAGGCGGCGCCTGCGCCGGTGGAGTACCGCTCCGCCGTCCCGGGAGGCCTCCTGAAAGCGGCCGAGCGCAGGCTAAGGGCGTGGGGGGGCAACGCTTTGCGCGAAGTTGTGAGCTTGCCCGCCCTGGACTACGCCGGGGCCGTGTCCGAGAGCGCCGTAAGGCGTGGAGGAGAAGGGCGATCCCCTATGGACCCGCTGAGGGTGACGGGGAGCGTAGGTCGGGGGGTGAAGTCCTCTCCGGCTTTGCGGGACGCGGGACTTTCGTCCGCGCCGGCACTCGGGGGCAACCCTGCGGGCCGGAGTTGGATGAAATGACCGCGCAACGGGTCGAACGGCCTCCGCCCCTCGGGGTGGACGTGTCAGGCGGCCCGGTGACAGGAGGGGCAACCTTCCCCCGTGGGACCGGTGGGGTAATAGCCTCGGTGCCGGTCGGACCCTTCGCGCCGGAGAGCAAGACGGGAGTGCCCAAAATCGCCGAGCGAGGAGCGCCGGGCCGTCACCCATCGCTTATCTAAAGCACCGACGGCCCGGCGCTCCGCGCCCCCTCGGTCTTCATCTGCAGCACACCCCGGGCGATCAGCCGCGGGAACGAAGATTTGCGCCGCGATCCAGCCATACAAGCGTCACCCTTGCAGTGGAACCTCAGTGCATCAATCCCGGGAGATCCCTGAAATGTCGCGTATTTCGCTCGTTCCGCTCGCGCTCGCCGCAGCCCTGATGGCCGCCGCGCCAGCCGCGTGGGCGCAGGAGCGCGGCCGGCCCGCCGTGCCCTTCGTGCAGGTCACGGTGACGGCGAAGGCCGATTTCGCCTATGACCGCGTCACCCTGCCATTCCAGTTCTCCACCGATGGCGCGTCTTCCGAAGGCGTGACGCGGGAGCTGGCGCAGAAGACGACGCGCGCGCTCGACATGCTCAAGCTCGCCGGTGTGGCGGACAACGACATCGTCATTTCAGGGCCGATGGTCTCCGTCCGCTACGAGATCCAGCGGGAAAAGACCGGCAACGAGACGCGCGAGAGGCGCGTGCCGGCGGGCTTCACCGGGCATCATCGACCTCAGGGTGACGCTGAGCGACCTCGAGCGTGCGCCCAAGCTGTTCGCGTCGATCGCGGAGAGCGGGGCGCTGCTGTCGCCGGCCGAATTCGCCGTGTCGAAGGAGGACGAGGAAGAGCGCAAGCTCGGCGCGCAAGCCGTGAAGAGCGGGATGGAACAGGCGCGCGCGCTGATCGAGGCGGCGGGCGGCAAGCCCGGCAAGATCCTCTCCATCGTCGACTCGCAGCCCTACGCCGTCGCGCGCCCCGACATGTCGACGGCCCGCATGAAGGCGTACGCCGCCGCGCCGCCGCCGCCGACCGTTCCGGTTCCGATGCGCCCGGGCAAGGCCACGCTGGAGCGCAGCATGACGGTGCATGTCGAGGTCATCTCGCCCTGAGCCGCGACGTTCGGCCGCAAGGCCGTATGCTCCCGAGGGAGGCCGCTCAGTAGGCGCGGCCGTCCTTGTGGGTGAACATCCACTGTCCGTCCGGCCCGAGCTTCGCCTGCAGGTCGTCGACGGGGTAGGAGCCCTCGTCGCCGGGGGTCCGGTCGCCGATCTCGAGATAGACGACCTCCTCGCCGGTGCGGTTGACGAGCTGGTGGGCGATGCCCTGGGCCGGAAAGCCGGCGCACATGCCGGGCGAAAGCTGCACCTCGCCCTCGTCGGTGACCAGGGTCGGCTCGCCCTCGAGGATGTAGACGAACTCGTCCTGCCGGCTGTGGCGGTGAAGCAGAGCGGACTCGCCGCCGGGCGCGAGCCGTCGTGAGGTTCACGCCGAAGTTCCTGAGCCCGAACACGTCGCCGAGCTGCCGCTTCTCGCGCCGGCTCATGCGGCTGAAGAACGGCTCGGGATAGTTCGACGGCTTCACCCGCGGGGCCACCTCTTCGGCCCTCACGGCGAGAGGCGCGGCAGGCTTTGTCTCGGTCATCGTCGCCTCGTCAGGCTTTACTCGGCGGCCAGCGCGGGGGTGGCCTCCGGCTCGCGCAGCCGGGCGAGCAGGGCGGCTTCCTCCGCCTTGGCCGCGACGAGGTGCCGCTCCTTGACATGGCCGAAGCCGCGGATCTTCTCGGGATGGACGCCAGCGCCGACGCAGAGCGCGTGATTGCCGGGCGTCAGCCGCTCGATGATCTCGTCGAGCAGCGCCTCGTATTCGCCGATCAGCCGGCGCTCGGTGCGGCGCTCGTCGGTGCGGCCGAAGATGTCGAGCCACGTGCCGCGCAGGCGCTTGCAGCTGCGCCAGCAGCGCCGAAGGCGCGCATCATCCACGGGCCGAACGTGGTCTTCACCGGCAGCCCCGTCGCCGGATCGCGCCTGCCGAGGATGGGCGGCGCGAGGTGGAAGGTGAGCTTCAGGTCGCCCTCGAACTGGCTGCGCAGCGCCTTCAGGAACTCGCCGTCGGTGTAGAGCCGGGCGACCTCGTACTCGTCCTTGATCGCCATCAGCTTGAACAGATAGCGGGCCACCGCCTCGCGTCAGCGCCGTGCTGCCGGGCGCCTTGGCCTGCTCGGCCGCGCTGCACCTTCTCGACCCGGTCGCGATAGCGGCGCGCATAGGCCGCGTCCTGGTAGGCGGTCAGGAACGCGACGCGCCGCTCGATCGTCTCGTCCAGCGAGGTGCGAGACGAGCCGGTCGCCCGACGGCGCCGAGCGCGGCGCGACGAGCGCTTCGACCCGCGCCGGGTCGAGCGCGGCGCGGCGGCCCCAGGTGAAGGCGGCCTTGTTCATCGCCACCGCCTCGCCGTTGAGCTCGATGGCCCGCTCCAGCGACGCGGCGGAGAGCGGCACGCGGCCCATCTGGAAGGCGTAGCCGAGCATGAACATGTTGGCGGCGATGGCATTGCCGGTCAGCGCCGTCGCGATGCGGGTGGCGTCGATGAAAGCGACTGTGTCGTCGCCCGGCGGCCGAGAGCACGGCGCGCTTGATCCGCTCGGCGGGCAGCGAGAAGTCGGCGTTGCGGGCGAAGTCGCCCGGCATCACCTCGGCGGTGTTGACGACGAGCTGCCGTCTCGCCCTGCTTCACGGCGGCCAGCACCTTCCGGGTGCCGGTGACCACGAGGTCGCAGCCGAGCACGAGGTCGGCCTCGCCCGCCGCGACGCGGATCGAGTGGATGTCCTCGGGCCGCTCGGCGAGCTTTACGTGGCTGTAGACCGCGCCGCCCTTCTGGGCGAGGCCGGCCATGTCGATCATGCCGCAGCCCTTGCCCTCGAGATGCGCCGCCATGCCGAGGATCGCGCCGATGGTGACGACGCCCGTGCCGCCGACGCCGGTGACGATGATCGCGTAGGGGTTGCGCAAGCGAGTGAACCTTCGGCTCGGGCAGCGGTCCCCAATCGCCGTCGGAGCCGGCCTCGGCCGCCTTCTCCGCCGCCGGCGCGGCCTTGCGGATCGTCGCGCCCTCCACCGTCACGAAGGACGGGCAGAAGCCGTTGACGCAGGAGAAATCCTTGTTGCAGTTCGACTGGTCGATCTGCCGCTTGCGGCCGAACTCCGTCTCGACCGGCTGCACGGAGACGCAGTTCGACTTCACGCCGCAATCGCCGCAGCCCTCGCAGACCAGCGTGTTGATGAAGACGCGCTTGTCGGGATCGGGAATCTCGCCCCGCTTGCGGCGGCGGCGCTTCTCGGCGGCGCAGGTCTGGTCGTAGACGATCGCCGTGACGCCGGGGATCTCGGCGAGATCGCGCTGCACGGTCGTCCAGCTCGTCGCGATGATGGAACGTCATGCCCGCCGGCCAATGCGTGCCGGCGGGATACTTGTCGGGATCGTCGGAGACGAGCGCGATGCGCGTCACGCCCTCGGCGGCGACCTGCCGTGCCAGCGCGTCGACCGTCAGCCCGCCCTCGTGGCGCTGCCCGCCCGTCATGGCCACGGCGTCGTTGAAGAGCAGCTTGTAGGTGATGTTCACCTTGCTCGCGAGGCGAAGCGCAGCGCCAGCACGCCGGAGTGGTTCCAGGTGCCGTCGCCGAGATTCTGGAAGACGTGCCCGCGCTTGGAGAACGGCGCCTCGCCGACCCAGTTCGCGCCCTCGCCGCCCATCTGCGTGAAGCCGTCGGTGGAGCGGTCCATCCACTGCGACCATGTAATGGCAGCCGATGCCGGCATAGGCGCGCATGCCCTCGGGCACCTTGGTCGAGGAATTGTGCGGGCAGCCCGAGCAGAAATAGGGCGTGCGCGTCGACGACGTCCTTGGTCTCGGCGAGCATTGCCTGCGCCTGCCTCAGCCGGTCGACGCGGGCCTCGCAGATCCGGGTTCGCGTGCAGCTTCAGCAGGCGCTCGCCGATGGCGATGCGCGATGTCGTTGGGGTCGAGCGCGCCCTTGACCGGGAACAGCCAGTTGCCGCGCTCGTCCTTCTTGCCGATGCAGGCGGGCTGGTCCGGCGTGCCGTACAGTTCCTCGCGCACCTGCACCTCGATGAGCGAGCGCTTCTCCTCGACGACGATGATGAGATCGAGCCCGCGGGCGAAGTCCTTGAGGCCGACGGGATCGAGCGGCCACGGGCAGCCGATCTTGAAGAGGCGCAGGCCCAGGTCGTTGGCCTTCACCTCGTCGATGCCGAGGTCGTCCATGGCCTGGCGCACGTCGAGATAGGACTTGCCGACGGTGATCACGCCGATCTTCGGCGTTCGGGCCGCCCGTCGTGATGATGCGGTTGAGGCCGTTCGCCTGGACGAACGCGACCATGGCGTCGCGCTTCCAGTCGTGGAGGCGGGCCTCCATGTCGAGGATGCCGTCCTTCGGGCGGATGCCGAGCCCGCCCGGCGGCATCGGAATATCGGGGAGGACGATGTTCACCCGGTCGAGCGAAGCATCGACGATGGCGGTCGACTTCAACCGTGTCCTTGATGCACTTCAGCGCCACCCAGGTGCTGCAGAACCGGCTCATGGCGTAGCCGTAGAGGCCGAAGTCGAGGATCTCCTGCACGCCCGCCGGGTTCAGGATCGGGATCATGACGTCGACGAAATGGAACTCGGACTGGTGCGCCGTCGTGGAGCTCTCGGCCGTATGGTCGTCGCCCATCAGCGCGAGCACGCCGCCATGGGGCGAGGTGCCCGCCATGTTCGCGTGGCGGAACACGTCGCCCGAGCGGTCGACGCCCGGACCCTTGCCGTACCAGAGCGCGAAGACGCCGTCGAACTTGCCCTCGCCGCGCATCTCGGCCTGCTGGGAGCCCCAGCACGCCGTGGCCGCGAGTTCTTCGTTCAGGCCTGGCTGGAAGACGATGTTGCGGGGCTTGAGGATCTTGCCCGCCTTCAGCAATTGCTGGTCGAGCCCGCCGAGCGGAGATCCCCGGTAACCCGAGACGAAGCCGCCGGTGTTGAGCCCTGCGCGCCGGTCGCGCTCATGCTGCATCAGCAGCAGGCGTGCGATGGCCTGTGTTCCCGTCAGGAACACGTGCTCCTTGGCAAGGTCGTACTTGTCGTCGAGCGAGACGTCACGCAGCGGCGGCTGGTCCGTCATGAAATCCTCCACAGCGACAACGCCCAATCAGGCGGCGGGGGTCCATTCGGACTCTCCCAATCCATCCTAGCGGCACGGGCCGACTTTCGTATAGGTCAATATAGCTGTCGTTTTGTGAAAGGGGAAGGGCTACCGCGTAAGGGCCGCCCGCCAATTCGCGTATCCGCGGACCGTATGGACGTACTCGAAATCGCGCTCCGCTTCCCCAAAGGGCGCGACGGTCCAGGACCAGCCATCGTCCGGCTCCGGCAGCGCGATGCCGTGCAGCAGGTCCAGCGTGTCCGTGACAGCACCGGTCCTGTCCCGCTCGTGCATCTCGACGTCGGTCAGCAGGCAGACCCGGCACTTGAACGTGTCGAGGTCGTCGAGATGGGCTTGGACTGTCCGGGCAGGCAGGTCGTCCGGCAGCTTGGCTGCGCGCTCGGGATTGCGTTCGAGGGCTGTCTCGACCCCGATCGGCATTTGCGACAGGAGGTTCGCGGAGATGACGAGGTCGATCGTCTCGTCACTCCTGAACCGCGACATCGGATCGCGCCGCGTTTCTGCCGTGCCCGCAAGCCAGTCGCCCATGCCCGAGAGATCGCAGGTCACGAGTTCCACGTGCCTCTCGAACATCGTCCGCAACCGCACGGCGGGAAGATGCACGGCATCGACCAGCACTACCCGTTCGAAGAGGGCGAGCAGGTCGGGCAAGGGCACGTCGCGGACAAGCCCCGAACCCAGCACAAGGACGGTGCGATACTGCGGCAGGCCGTCCATCGCGCGGCGAACGATTGCGTGGCACCGTTCCTCGTGCGGCGCCCAATCCTTCCCGCGCCGCCCGGCCCGAGACCAGAGCCCGATGCTCGCGCCGACGAGCCCCATGCGCCGGATCGGGCGCGGTGCTGGCGTGATGGCTCTGAGGATGAGTTCGGCGAGCATGACGGCTGGAACCGTGGCGGGGAGGCGGCGAATCGCCGGGTGCTCGACCTTGAAGGTGCCACGCCGGAACGCAAAGCGCCCGATCGGGCTTCACCCGGCGGCTCCCCTCCGCTAAGTGGACGCCTGACCCTGCTCGCACCACCTCCGGAGCGTCACCATGCCGAAGCCCCAGGCCGCCATCGTGCCTGTCACCCCGTTCCAGCAGAACTGCTCGATTGTCTGGGATGCCGACACCATGACCGGTGCCGTCGTCGATCCCGGCGGCGACCTTCCGCTCATCCGCGAAGCTCTCCGCAAGCTGGGCGTGACGGTCGAGAAGATCCTTCTGACCCACGGCCATATCGATCATGCCGGCGGCGCCGCCGAACTCGCCGCCGAACTCGGCGTGAAGATCGAGGGACCGCACACGGCCGACCAGTTCCTGCTCGACACGCTCGGGCTGACTGGCCTCAACTACGGCATTCAGGGCGCCCGGAACTGCACGCCGGACCGCTGGCTCGACCAGGGCGACAAGGTCACGGTGGGCGGGCTGACATTCGACGTCCTGCATTGCCCGGGCCATTCGCCGGGCAGCGTCGTCTTCGTCAACCAGGATGCGCGCTTCGCGCTGATGGGCGACGTGCTCTTCGCGGGATCGGTGGGCCGGACCGACCTGCCCGGCGGAAACCACGACGCGCTGATGGAATCCGATCCGCACGCGACTGCTTCCGCTCGGCGACGACATCGCGTTCATTTGCGGCCACGGCCCGACCAGCACGATCGGCCAGGAGCGGGTGAGCAACCCTTACATCGCCTGAGCCAGAGTTGACGCAGCTGCCCTGCCTCGGTTCTAAGGCAGGGCTAAGGCTTCAACGTCTCGTCATGCAGGGGCGCTATCGTTGTATCAGGAGTATCGCTGAATGACCCATCCCGTTCACGGGCGTATCGACGGTCCGATCGTCATCATAGGCTTCGGCTCCATCGGGAGAGGCGTGCTGCCGCTGATCGAACGGCACTTCGCCTACGACAAGACGAAGCTGACCGTGATCGACCCCGTCGACACCGACCGCGAATTGCTGGAACGGCACCGGGTGAACTTCGTCCACCAGCCGGTCACGCGGGACAACTACAAGCATCTGCTCGGGCCGCTGCTGACGGCCGGGCCGGGACAGGGCTTCTGCGTCAACCTCTCGGTCGACACCTCGTCCCTCGATATCATGGAATATTGCCGCGAAATCGGTGCGCTCTACATCGACACGGTCGTCGAGCCGTGGCTCGGCTTCTATTTCGACAAGTCGAAGGGCCCTGAGGCGCGCTCGAACTACGCCTTGCGCGAAACGGTGCTGGCCGCGCGCCGCAAGAACCCCGGCGGCACCACGGCCGTCTCCTGCTGCGGCGCCAATCCGGGCATGGTCTCCTGGCTGGTGAAGCAGGCGCTGCTCAATCTCAAGACCGATCTCGGCGTCGCCGCCGACGAGCCCACGAGCCGCGAGGCCTGGGCGGCCCTGGCCCAGACGCTCGGCGTCAAGGGGATCCACATCGCCGAGCGCGACACGCAGCGCGCCAGAAATCCCAAGCCGCGCGGGACGTTCGTGAACACCTGGTCGGTCGAGGGCTTCGTGTCCGAGGGCCTGCAGCCCGCCGAACTCGGATGGGGCACTCACGAGAAGTGGTTTCCGCAGAACGGCCGCACGCACGAGACCGGCTGCCAGTCCGCCATCTACCTGATGCAGCCCGGCGCGAACACGCGCGTTCGCTCATGGACGCCAACCGCGCAGGCGCAGTTCGGCTTTCTCGTGACGCACAACGAGTCGATCTCGATCGCTGATTTCTTGACCGTGCGTGATGCCGCCGGGGCTGCCGTGTACCGGCCGACCTGCCACTACGCCTACCACCCGTGCGACGACGCCGTCCTCTCGCTGCACGAAATGTTCGGGAAGGAAGGCGAGCGCCAGCCGCATTGGCACATTCTCGACGAGAACGAGATCGTCGACGGGATCGACGAACTCGGCGTGCTCCTCTACGGGCATGCCAAGAACGCCTATTGGTTCGGCTCGCAGCTCTCGGTCGATGAGACGCGCATGCTCGCCCCCTACCAGAATGCGACCGGCATGCAGGTCACGTCGGCAGTGCTCGCCGGAATGGTATGGGCGCTGGAGAACCCGAAGGCCGGCATCGTGGAAGCCGACGACATGGATTTCCGCCGCTGCCTGGAGATCCAGATGCCCTATCTGGGCCCGGTGATCGGGGCCTATACGGATTGGACGCCGCTGAAGAACCGTCCGGGCCTGTTCCCCGAGGATATCGACACCCAGGACCCCTGGCAGTTCAGGAACGTGCTGGTTCGCTGACGCTCACGGCTTCAGCAGCGCGGCCTCGATCTGGGGACGCGTCTGCACGAGCGCGCTTCCCCGGGCCTTGTAGGCCCGGGTCTTCGCGCCCTCGCTCATCACGAGAATGACGGTCTCCAGGCCGGGGCAGGCGGGATCGTCGCAACTGATCTCGCTCACGGTGATCGCCGCATCATCCGTGAGCGCCAGTGCCTGGCGCGTCCAGCGCTTGATCCGTTCGGACGCATCGGGATCGATCTTCGAGGGTCGGAACCGGTCCAGCAGGCGTGAGATCGGGCCATCGCGCACGCGGGCTATATCCTATGCCGGCAGCTTGAGATGGCCGGCCGCGCCGCCATCGGTACCGAACAGCAACTCGCGACCCGTCTTGTTCCAGGCCAGCGCGGTGATGGCGCCGTTGGCCAGGATCCGCCTTGCGGACCAGCAATTCGGCCGCGTCGGTCAGGCGGCAGAGCAGCACGAAGCCGTCCTCGTATCCCATCGCGATCACCAGCGCGCCGGGATGGAACGAAACGCGTGACACCTTGGCCGGGCGGATGCCGCACTCGCGCGGCGCCTTGCCCATGGGGCCGTCCTTGCTCGAGAACGGCCAGACGATCGCCGCGTCCGCGCCTGAGGTGCCGAGCCATTGCCCGTCATGCGACCATGAGAAGGAGCGCGTCTTGGACGGATAGCCGGACATGCGCATGTCCTTCTTGTCGGAAAGCCGCCAACCATGCAGCGTGCTTTCCTGCATGGATGTCACGACGAAGCGACCGTCGGGCGACCAGGTCACGTCGAGATGCGAGCCCTTCCACTCCAGCTTCTCGGGGGCGGCGTCGGCATTCGGGAACCAGAGGCTGACGCCATTGTAGTGGCTCACCGCGAGGCGGTAGCCCTTCGGCGCGAAGCAGAGGCCCTGCGCGGTCGAGGGCGCGTCCCAATTCTTGGTGCGGCCCTTGTCGTCGCGCGCCGTCACGCGCTTGCCGGTGGACCACGCCATTGCGCCGCCTTGCCCGCAGGCGACGGCGTCGATCCAGCGGCCCTTCTCGTCCGCGATGCACTCGGCCGCGCCGTCCCCGGCGATCCGCATGATGCGTCCGTCGTCGCCGCCGGTGATCAGTGCGGAGCCGTCGCAGGCGGCTACAAGAAGACCGGCGTCGGGATGAGCCTCGATACGCCGTTCATCGTCGCCCGGCGAAAGCAGGACCGCGCCGTCCGCCAAAGCGAGGGCTGGAACGGCGCCGATGAAAGCCGCCGCTGCGACATGCGCCCCGGTCTCCAGGGCCGTGACGTGCTGCGTCAGCGAGGTCATCGCCGGCGCGGCAGGCGGGGTGAACGGACCGCTCACGCCGCGCAAGCCTCGAAGCCCTTCCTGATGGCCTCCTTGTCGAGGTCGCGCCCGATGAACACGATCTTGGATTCTCGCGTCTCGCTGGCCTTCCAGTCGCGCTGGAGGTCGCCGTCGAGGATCATGTGGACGCCCTGGAATACGAAGCGCTTCGGCTCGTCCTTGAAGGCGAGAATGCCCTTCGACCGCAGGATCTTCGGCCCGTCGCGCTGGGTCAGGTCGTTGATCCAGGGCATGAACTTCTCGGGGTCGACCTCGCCGAGCTTCAGCGCGACCGACTGCATGTCCTCGTCGTGATAGTGCTTCAGCCCGCCATGGTCGTGGTGGTCATGCCCGCAATCGGGAGCGCAGTCCTCGCCGTGCGCGATGGTCGTGGTCGTGGTGATGGTGCCCGTCGCCTTCCTCGAGAAAAGCCGGCTCGATCTAAAGGATGCGGTCGAGGTCGAAGGCATTGCGGCCGAGCACGGCGTCGAGCGGCACGGCGGCGCGCTGCGTCTTGTGCAGCGTCGCGTAGGGGTTGATCGCGCGGATGCGGCCCTCCACGTCGGCCAGTTCCTCGGCCGTGACGAGATCGGTCTTGTTGAGGATGATCACGTCGGCGAACGCGATCTGGTTCTTCGCCTCCGGCGCATCCTTGAGGCGGGCGGCGAGCCACTTCGCGTCGGCGACAGTCACGACGGCATCGAGCCGGGCCTTGTCGGAGACGTCCTGGTCGACGAAGAACGTCTGCGCGACGGGTGCGGGATCGGCGAGGCCGGTGGTCTCGACGATGATGGCGTCGAACTTGCCGCGCCGCTTCATCAGGCCCTCGATGATGCGGATCAGATCGCCGCGCACGGTGCAGCAGATGCACCCGTTGTTCATCTCGAAGACTTCCTCGTCCGCCCCGACGACCAGATCGTTGTCGATGCCGATCTCGCCGAACTCGTTCACGATCACGGCGAATTTCTTGCCGTGGGGCTCAGTGAGGATGCGGTTGAGCAGGGTGGTCTTGCCCGCACCCAGATAGCCGGTGAGGACGGTGACGGGGATCTTCTCGGACATCGTGGTCTCCAAAGGCAGGTCGTCGATGGCCCGGACAAGTCAGCCGGGGCACTACGACCGCGAAATGATGGTGCAGGTCAGCTCGCGAGAGCTGCGCTCAGCTCCCTTATATTGTTTCTCATCATGTCGATGTAAGTCCCCGCAGGACCGTCGGGCGGAGAAAGCGCGTCGGAATAGAGCCGGCCGCCGATCTTCGCGCCAGTCTCGCGGGTGATCCGCTCGATCAGGCGCGGGTCCGATACGTTCTCGAGGAACACGGCCGGGATCTTCTCCGCCCGGATCTGCCGGATGATCCGCGCCACATCCTTCGCGGAGGCCTCGGCCTCGGTCGACACGCCCTGTGGGGCGATGAAGGTCAGTCCATAGGCAGCCGCGAAATAGCCGAAGGCGTCGTGCGACGTGATGATCCGCTTGCGATCCGCCGGGATGCGGCCTGACGGCGATCCGGATCTCGGCATCGAGCGCAGTCGAGCCTGGCCGTATAGGCGGCCGCGTTTGCGGCGTACGTCGCTGCACCGTCGGGATCAGCGGCCACGAGGGCATCCCTGATATTGGCCACATAGATCTTCACGTTCGCGACGTCCTGCCATGCGTGGGGATCGGCCGGCGGGGCCGATGGGGCCGCATTTTTCGTGCTGCCATGTCGTGAGCATCCGCCGCAGCTTCAACGGATTCACGCCACGTGACGCCACGGCCAGCGGTGCCTTGGTGCCCGAAGCCTTGACCAGCCGGTCGATCCAGCCCTCGAAACCAAGACCGTTGACGACGACCAGCTTCGCGCCCGCCAGGCGCTTCGCGTCGGCCGCGGAGGGCTGATAGACGTGGGCATCGCCGTCCGGTCCGACAAACGAGGTGACGTCGACGCGCTCGCCTCCCACCTGGCGGACGAGGTCGGCCAGGATGGAGAAGCTGGCCACCACGGATAGCTTCGCCTTGGCCTCCTGCGCGTATGACCATCCCGGCAGAGCAGCCGCGGCAGGGATGGCGACAGTCTGCAGCAATGTGCGGCGGTTCAGCATGGGTGCTCCAGCGGGTCGATGTCAGGCTTCGAGATGGCGTCGGGGAACAAGGCGGTGGAGCAGCCCGCCTTCCGGACCCGCAGCAAGCGAAAGGAGGTAGGCCGCCCCCGCGGCCATGATGATGGAGGGGCCGGCTGGCAGACCGGCATGATAGGAGAGGAGCAGGCCCGCTATGCTGGAGCCGATCCCGATGAGTGTCGCGACCGCGATCATGCCCGAGAGGTCACGCGTCCAGAAGCGCGCGGCGATGGCGGGCAGCATCATCAGCCCAACCGCCAGAAGCGTTCCGAGCGCGTGGAAGCCGCCGACGAGGTTCAGCACCACCAGCGCCAGGAAGACGAGGTGCGTCGGCCCGCCGCCGCGGCTGACCGAGCGCAGGAAGCCGGGATCGACGCTCTCCAGAACGAGCGAGCGGAAGATCAGGGCCAGAACGCCCAGCGTCACCGTCGCGATGCCCGCGATCAGCAGCAAGGTGGCGTCGTCGAGCGCCAGCACCGTTCCGAACAGGACGTGCAGGAGATCGATGCTCGAGCCCTTGATCGAAACGAGCGTCACGCCGAGCGCGAGCGAGATGAGGTAGAACGCCGCCAGCGACGCGTCCTCCTTGCAGCGCCGTGGCGCGCGCCACGACCCCTGCCAGCAGCGCCACGGCGAACCCTGCCAGCATGCCGCCGCCGGTCATCCAGCCGAGCGACAGCCCGGCGACGAGATAGCCCAATGCCGCTCCAGGCAGGATCGCATGCGCCATGGCGTCGCCGACCAGGCTCATCCGCCGCAGCATCAGGAACACGCCGATCGGGCCGGCGCCCAGCGACAGCGCAATCGCGCCCACCAGGGCACGCCGCATGAACTCGAACTCGGCGAACGGCGCGATCAAGGTGTCATAGATCATGGGTTCATCGTTCCTGCGGCGTCCCGGCCTGAGCCTGGGCGCGTATCAGGCCGCTCGCGCGCAGGCTGCGGCATGCGGATCGTGCGCTTCCAGCATGCGGCGCGCCTGCAGCAGGTTGGCGGGCGTCAGCACATCCGCCGTGGCGCCCCAGGCTACTGGCCTCGCGGGCGATCAGCAGCGCCTCCGGGAATACCGTGCGCACGGTGTCGATGTCGTGCAGCACCGCAACGACGGTGCGCTGCTCGCCATGCCAGCGGCGCACGAGCTCGAGCAGGTCCGCCGCAGTGCGTGCGTCGATGGCGGTGAGAGGTTCGTCCAGCAGGATCACGCCTGCGTCCTGCAGCAGAAGGCGCGCGAACAGCGCGCGCTGCATCTGGCCGCCGGACAGCGTGCCGATAGGACGGCGCTCGAACCCGGTCAGCCCCACGGCGGAGAGGGCTTCCTCGATACGGACGCGATCGGCGCGGCCGATGCTGCCGAACAGGCCGGACCACCGCCACAGACCCATCGAGACGAGGTCGTAGACGCCGATGGGGAACGAGCGGTCGATATCGGCCGCCTGCGGCAGATAGGCCACGCGCTCGCGCCGTTTCTCGACCGCAATGGACCCGGCCATCGGCGCCATCGCGCCGGCGATCCCCTTCAGGAGCGTCGACTTGCCCGCGCCGTTGGGACCGACGACGGCCGTCAGGCTGCCTGGCGCGAACGTGCCGCTGAAGTGGTGCACGGCCGGCTGCCGGTCATAGCCGAGCGTCAGGTCGTCGAAGCGGATCGCGGACCCTTGCACCGAAATCATGCGATAGCCCAATAGACAAGTGCCCATAGCAGTGCCGACAGCAATCCGGCTCCGGCCAGACGCTGCATCGCGGAAAGCCGCAGGAGCGACGGCGCAACGTCGACGGCCTGCGGCGCATGCGAATGCTGGTGCGTGATGGTGCTCGGACATGTCGGCTACCGCGGAATTCATTCCAAGGCAGGATGCCTCGGTCCGCACTGTTATAATGTAACAGTCCGCCACGGCAAGCCGAATGTTACCTTATAACACAGCCTTGATCCGCGTTTCAGAACGGATGGTACTGGTACAGCCAGGTCTCGCTGAGCACCTGGTCGCCGTTACGCAGGAAGCAGCGCATCTCCACCGGCTCGGTGCCTTCGACGGCAAGGTCGAACTGGGCGCGCCAATGGCCGGGCACGTCGTCCGGCACGGCCTCGGTGTAGATGTAGGAGAATGTTCCGCGCGAGGCCCACAGCACCGGCTCCGGCTTCACGCCGAAGGGCAGCCTGGACATGACGTCGCCCTTGAACTCCACCATGAATTTGCGCACGCCCTTCGGGCGCGGCTGGCCGGGCTGGCCGCCATTGCCGAGCCGCGTGCCGATGCAGCGGGCGAGAGCCGAGGGGAAGGGCTCGTCCGCCATCCAGTGCAGGCGGTATTTGAGGTCGACGCTGCCACCAGCCGCTGGCAGGCTCGGCGGGCACCCACATCGCGACGATGTTGTCGTGGATCTCGTCGTCGGTCGGGATTTCGGTGAGCTGGATCGCGCCCTTGCCCCAGTCGCCGAGCGGCTCGACCCAGGCGGTCGGCCGCAGATGGTAGCGCACGCCGTCCTGGTAGTGATCGAAGTTGCGGTCGCGCTGGCACAGGCCGAAGCCGCGCGGGCGAGGTGTCGGTGAAGCTCGACACCATGATCCGGGACGGGTTGTTCAGCGGCCGCCAGATGTGCTCGCCGGTGCCGGTCCACATGGCGAGGCCGTCGGAATCGTGGATCTCGGGCCGCCAGTCGACGGCGGTGGGCTTCACGGTCTCGGAGTACCAGAACATCGACGTCAGCGGGCGCGATGCCCAGCCGCTCGATCGGCTTGCGCAGGAACAGCGCGGCCTCGATGTCCATGACCACGCCCTTGGTGCGGCGCAGCGCGAAGCGGTAGGCGCCGGCGAGGCTCGGCCCGTCGAGCAGGGCGTTCACGAGCATCGGGTCGCTTTCCGTCAGCGGCCGGCTCGAACCAGAACTCGGTGAAGTCGGGGAATTCCTCCGGGCTGGCCGTGCCTGGCGCCAGCGCGACGCCGCGCGCGGAAAGGCCGACCTGGCCGAGTTCGCCGACCGCGCGGAAATAGGACGCGCCGAGGAAGGTCGCCCAGGGCTCCAGCTTCTTCCAGCCCTGGCCGCGTGCGCGTCTCGTGCACCCAGAAGCCGGCGAAGGCCGAAGGCTCGGGCGGCCAGCTTGCGTGGCGACGTGGTCGGGTCCGCCCATGAACAGGTCGGGCGTGTAGAGCACCTCGCGGGCCATGCCCTTCTCGACCGTGTGCATCCGCACGGTCTTGGGGAAGTACATGCCGACATGCTGGAAGCTGACGGGGAAGGCGCTGCCGCCATCGGCCCAAAGCGCCGATTCCAGCTTGTAGCGCAGCTTGCCGTGCGCGTCGTAGTCGATCTGCTTGACGATGTCGGGATTGGGCCGCGGCGGCGGAACGTAGTCGCTGCGCCGCGCGCTGCTTGGCCATCTGCTTCAGCGCGTCGAAGCTGAAAGGCTCGGCGGGCCCGAAGCGCAGCGTCGGCGGTGCCTGCGCGGCAGCGCTACCGGCGCCAAGCAAGGCTGCGGCGTTGAGGGCCGCGGCGAGTTGAAGGAAGTGACGACGGTCAAGGCTCATGGGACAGGCATATTGGCTGGCGAGCGCAATTCCGCAACCGCCATGGCGAGGGATGAACAGGGATTTGCTGCTTGATGGCTACCGAATGTGGCGGAGTGCTGGCGGAATTGATGCAGTCACACGAAGAGGTCGACGTGCAAGGCGCGCGGTTTACGGACGGCTCAACAGAAAAGACGCATTATGAGTGATGGAAACGGTGTCTCCAATCGTCTAGACGTGAACGATAATCACTGGATTCGGTTGTCGGAAGTTCAAATGAGCTGGAGGATCAATCGCCCCAGCCGCACGGAGGAAACCATGTCGGATCGTTATCGGCGCTGGGCCATTGCAGCGATTGTAGTATCGGCCTCGATGTTATCCGGCGCGGGTGCCAAAGCGCAGGACTTTTTGGGGATTCTGACGGGCGGTACATCCGGCGTCTACTACCCCATGGGCGTGGCCCTCTCGCGCATCTATGGCGAGAAGATTCCGGGCTCCCGCCCCTCCGTCCAGGCGACGAAAGCCTCGGTGGAAAATTTGAACCTGCTGCAGCAAGGCAAGGGTGAGATCGCCTTCACCCTGGGCGATAGCCTGGCTTTCGCCTGGGAAGGCAATGAGGAAGCCGGCTTCAAGTCCAAGCTGACGAAACTGCGCGGAATCGCCGCAATCTACCCGAACTACATTCAGGTCGTCGCGTCGAAGGAAAGCGGCATCAAGACGTTGGCCGATCTCAAGGGAAAGCGGCTGTCGGTCGGCGCGCCCAAGTCCGGCACGGAACTCAACGCCCGCGCCATCCTCCATGGCGCAGGATTGTCCTACAAGGACCTGGGTAAGGTGGAATACCTGCCGTTCGCCGAATTGGTCGACCTCATGAAGAACCGCCAGCTCGACGCGACGCTGCAGTCGGCAGGGCTCGGCGTGTCGTCGATCCGCGATTTATCGTCCTCGGTTGAAATCGTCGTCGTGGAGGTGCCCGCCGCCACTGTGGACAAGGTTGGGCTGCCTTATGTGAAGGCGACCATTCCCGCGAACACCTATTCGGGCCAGACCACGCCCGTCGAAACGGCGGCAGTGGTCAATTATCTCGTGACGCGTTCCGACCTGAAGGACGATGTCGTCTACGCGATGACGAAGAGCACGTTCGACAATCTGCCCGAGCTGGCGGTTGCCCATAGCGCAGGCAAGGAGATCACCCTGGCCGGTGCGCTGGCGGGAATGCCGATTCCGCTGCACCCGGGTGCGGAGCGTTATTTCCGTGAAAAGGGCATTTTGAAATAACCCGTCGGCGCCGGCGGTGGCCGGGCTCTGCCTGTTTTCCGGCGGCCTGATGGCTGCCAAGCTTGCGGGTGTAGCCGCGTTCACGCTCGCCTGGACGCATTCGGTCGAGAAGATCGCCTGGGAGGAGGACTGGCTGGTCCTGCCCGTCGGCCTCGTCCTTCATGAAGCCAGGGTGCGTGGCTCCGGTGCAGGCATGGACCCGCCGCCAGAAGCAACTTTCTTCGATGGAGCCTGGCGGTGGAAGCCTGCATTGCCTCCATTGCCGGAGATCGTGCTGCGGCGCTCGGGCGCAACAGCCGATTGGCGGTTATGTGTCAGCGGAAGCTGCCGCTTGATGGGTGAGCTTATCGATCCGCAGGCCGATCCGGTGATCCTGAGCCCCTGCGCCGATATCAGTCCCTGATCGGTTCGACCCGCAGCGCACCCTGCACGAAGTGGTAGAGGGCATAGAGACCGGCCGCACCGAACAGGGCCATCAGCACCCGCTCGACCACAATCCCGAGCTGGAATAGACCTGCCAGCGCCCAGCCCGCAGCGAGCGCGAGGCCGACGAGTTCCGTGCCCACGAGAATCGCGACGCTGACGACTGTCAGCAGGTTCTTCGTGTTGATGGCGCCCTTGGTGGCCAAAGTTCTCTCCGTCGTCACTTGCACGCTCTGCACTATAACGGCGCTGGCCCGCATGCAAGGATGCCGCTCCAGACAGAATCAGGCGTAAGCGTCCAATGTCCAATACGGAAGTGTTTTCCAAGGCTGCCGTAGCGGCGCCGCATCGCCTCGCCTCCGAGGCCGGTCGAGCCATTCTGGCCGAGGGCGGCAATGCGATCGAGGCGATGGTAGCGATGGCGGCGAGCATCGCAGTCGTCTATCCGCACATGAACGCGGTGGGCGGGGACGGGTTTTGGCTCGTGCGTGACAAGACCGGCAAGATGCACGGCATCGAGGCCTGCGGGCCGGCAGGCAGTCTGGCCACCAGGGCGCGCTATCGCGAAAAGGAATTCCAGACGATCCCGGCGCGTGGACCCGATGCGGCTCTAACCGTGGCCGGCGCTATCGGTGGCTGGGACCTCGCCTTGGAGATGGCGAAAGCATTCGGCGGGTCCATGCCGCTTCGGGACCTGCTGCACGCGGCCATCGCATCGGCGCGGGAGGGCTCGCCTGTCAGTCCGTCGCAGGCCAGGACCGTTCCCATGGAGTTCGAGTCCGCGAAGAAAGCGCCGGGTTTCGCCGAGACGTTCCTTGTCGAAGGTGAGATTCCCAAGGCAGGCGCGATCCAGACCAACCCCGCCTTGGCCGCCACGCTCGACCACCTCGCCGCGTCCGGGCTCGACGATTTCTACCGGGGCGATGTCGGACGGGAAATCGCTGGCGATCTCGAACGCATCGGCGCGCCTGTCACGCGCGAGGATCTCCGGCGCTATCGTGCACGCACCGTCAAGCCGCTCACCGTCGCGCTGCCGGGGGTCGATCTCTACAACATGCCGCCGCCGACGCAGGGGCTCGCGTCGCTCATGATCCTGGGTATTTTTTCACGGCTGGGCGTCAGCAGGGGCGAGGGTTTCGAGCATCTCCATGGTCTGATCGAGGCGACCAAGCGGGCCTTCCGCGTGCGCGATGCCGTGGTGACGGATCCCTTCAAGGCTGGATTTCGATCCCAAGGACTTCCTGACGCCGGAGCGCCTGCAGCGCGAGGCCGAAGCGATCTCCAGGACGAACGCCGGAGAGTTCCCGCTCGCATGGGGCGATGGCGATACCATCTGGATGGGCGCGATCGACGCGACCGGCATGGCGGTCTCCTACATCCAGTCGATCTACTGGGAGTACGGATCAGGCTGCGTCCTGCCGCGCACCGGCGTGCTCTGGCAGAACCGGGGCGTTTCGTTTTCGCTCGATCCCAGCGCACTGAACCCGCTCGAGCCGGGTCGCAAGCCATTCCACACGCTCAACCCGGCGATGGCCCTGTTCAACGATGGCCGCATCATGCCCTATGGCAGCATGGGCGGGGACGGACAGCCGCAGTTCCAGGCTGCTATTTTTACCCGCCAGGCGTTCGGGATGGGCCTCGCCGAGGCTGTGGATGCGCCGCGCTGGCTGCTCGGCAAGACCTGGGGATCGGCCAGCGTGAGCCTGAAGCTGGAAAACCGTTTCGATCCCACGCTGATCCGCGCTCTGGAAAAGGCGGGACATGCCGTCGAAATCCTGCCTGATGCCTATTCCGACACTCTGGGCCACGCCGGCATGCTCTTGCGCGATGCGCGCAGGGGATCGGTGGCGGCGACGCACGATCCGCGCTCCGACGGCGGCGCGGCCGGACTTTGATGACAGGCTCGCAATGGGCCACGGGTTGGGGGAATTGAGCCAATGCTGAGCATGACCGAAGATGATCCTGTCCACGCTTTCGTGCCCTATCCGCCGGCTCACGTTGCCTGCGCGACGAGCGGGCCGCTGAGCGGGCTGACGCTTGCCGTGAAGGACATCTTCGATGTCGCCGGATATCCCACCGGCTGCGGGCAGCCCACCAAGCTGGCCCTCTCCGGCATCAAGACCTCGACCGCTCCGATCGTGCGGCGGTTCCTCGATGCGGGGGCCCGCTTTGTGGGCAAGACGCACACGGTGGAACTGGCCTATTCCCTGAACGGGATCAACAATCACTTCGGCACGCCGATCAACCCGGCGGCGCCTGACCGGGTGCCGGGCGGTTCGTCGTCGGGTTCGGCGGCGGCCGTGGCGGCGAGGCTCGCCGACATCGGCCTCGGCTCGGATACAGGCGGTTCAGTGCGGGGACCCGCAAGCTATTGCGGTCTTTTCGGCATCCGTCCGACGCATGACCGGTTGCCGCTGGATGGCACGATGCCGCTTGCAGCCTCATTCGATACGCCGGGCTGGTTTGCGAGGGATCACCGGATTTTCGAGCGCGTAGGAGCCGCTGTGCTCGGCGTGGATCCCAATCCGCTGCCCGACATGCCGCGGCTGCTTCAGGCTGAAGATTGCTTCGGTCTGGCCGAAAAGGGTCCGACTCGCCTGCTCGACGCCATGGTCAAGCGCATCGACCGGATGTTCGCTCCGATGGAGGGCGTAACGGCCGCAGGTCCGGGCTTCGACTCCCTGTATTGGGCATTCCGCCGTCTGCAAGGCGTGGAATCCTGGGCCTCCCACGGCGATTTCGTCACGCGGTGGCGACCCGCGCTGGATCCGGGCATCAGCACACGATTTGAGTATGGACGGCTCGTGAGTAAGGCCGAGGTCAAGGAATCGCTCGCGACGCGCAAGCTGCAGCGCGCCCATATGGCGAAGTTGTTGGGCTCGGACGGCGTGCTGATCCTGCCAACCGTACCCGGCCCGGCCCCGTTGCTGAAGGCGACCGACGCCGAACTCGAAGCTTCGCGGGGCCAGTCATTGCGGCTTCTGTGTCTCTCCGGCCTGTCCGGGTTCCCGCAAGTCACGATTCCCGCCGGAATTCACGACGGTGGGCCCTTCGGCCTGTCCCTGATCGGCCCTCCCGGTTCGGACCTCTCCCTGGTTCGCCTGGCGGGACGGATTGCGAAGGCCGGCGCGTTGCAGATCGCCTGATCGGTTAAATTATCGACACCGGGACAACGCTCAATTCAGACGCGGCAACTAAACTCCAGGTTGTGGATCGGTATCTGATCAGCCGCACCACGCAAAACGCCGGGAGGGAATGCCGTGTCCGTGATTGCGCTTGGTCGTCTTCGCCACCTCAAGATCTACCGCCTGATCGACGTGGTGATCGTCGCCGGACTGACAGCGCTTGCCATCGTGCAGATGGCGAACGCCGCTTCGCTGTTGAGCTGATCGATACCTGCAAGGGGGTGGCCGACGGCCGCCCGCGCGGATAGGATGGGTCATCGCCAAACCCCTTGGCACCCAGACGGCACGAAGCGCAAAATGTCCGCCGGCACCAGTCATCCGCACGACCACGACCATGAGCATCATGGCGATCATGACCATGACCACTCCGAGCTATCGGAAACGGCTCTGCGCGTTCGCGCGCTCGAGTCGATCCTGACCGAAAAGGGCCTGGTCGATCCCGCCGCGCTGGACCTTATCGTCGAGACTTACGAGACGAAGATCGGCCCTCGAAACGGCGCGCAGGTTGTCGCCAAGGCCTGGACCGACGCGGCCTACAAGGCCCGTCTCATGACCAACGCCACGGCCGCGATCGCCGAACTCGGTCACAGCGGGCGGCAAGGCGAGCACATGCTCGTGGTCGAGAACACTGCGGACGAACACAACCTCGTCGTCTGCACCCTGTGCTCCTGCTATCCGTGGTCAGTGCTGGGCCTGCCGCCGGTCTGGTACAAGTCCGCGCCGTACCGCTCGCGCGCGGTCATCGATCCGCGCGGCGTCCTGTCCGACTTCGGTGTGACCCTCCCGGCCGGCATGCGGATTCGCGTCTGGGATTCGACAGCCGAGTTGCGCTACCTGGTCCTGCCGATGCGGCCCGAGGGAACGCAGGGCTGGAGCGAGGACCGCCTAGCCAGTCTCGTCACGCGCGACAGCATGATCGGCACCGGGCTGGCGCTCTCGCCGGAACAGGTTGCGTCATGAACGGCGCGCAGGATCTCGGCGGGATGATGGGGTTCGGTCCTGTCGTCCCCGAGCCTCATGAGCCGCCCTTTCATGCGGAATGGGAGAAGCGGGCTCTCGCCGTAACCTTCGCCTGCGGGGCGCTGGGAGAGTGGAACATCGATATCAGCAGGCACGCGCGCGAGACGCTGCCTCCCCCAGAATACCTCACGTCGACCTATTACGAGATCTGGACGAAGGGGCTGCTGAAGCTGCTCGAATCGCGTGGTCTCGTCGCAAGGGACGAACTTGCTGCCGGCCATTCGCTGCGCCACGCCCCGCCAACCCGGCGTCCGGCCCTTGCCGCCGACGCAGTTGCGGCCGTGCTTGCGCGGGGTGGACCGTGCGATCGGCCGGTTGACAACACCGTGCCGGTTCCAGGTGGGCGACAAGGTCCGGACACGCAATATCAACCCGACCGGCCACACGCGCCTGCCACGCTATGCACGCGGTCGCATCGGCGTGGTCGAGCGCGTGCATGGCGGGTTCGTCTTCCCCGACACGAACGCCCACGGGCAGGGCGAAAATCCACAATGGTGCTACAGCGTACGTTTTACCGGCGAAGAACTGTGGGGGGAGGGCGCCGATCCTTCGCTCATCGTCAATGTTGACTGCTGGGAACCCTATCTGGAGCCGGCGCCATGAGCGCCACCATTACCGCCGCCATGACCGGCGACGTCTCCGGAGCACTCGGAGCACTGCCGTCCATCCCACGGGATACGGACGGGCCGGTCTTCCGGGAGCCCTGGGAAGCGCAGGCGTTTGCGCTCGCCGTGTCGCTGCATAGCCGGGGGCTGTTCACCTGGACGGAGTGGGCGGACACGCTGGCGGCCGAAATCCGTGCGGCGCAATCGGCGGGTGATCCCGATACCGGCGAAACCTATTATGTCCACTGGCTCGCCGCGCTCGAACGGCTCGTCGTCGGCAAGGGCGCTGCGACGAGCCATGCTCTTGCCGAGCGGCGGGATGCGTGGGATCGCGCCGCCCGGGCAACGCCTCACGGGATGCCGATTACGCTCGACGCCGATCCCGCACGGCATGGCGCCAGGGATTGAGCACCTTGTCGGCGTGGCGGGACATGGAAGCGGGCGATCTCCCGGCTGTGATGAGCATCGCCGCTATCGTCCACCCCGACCTCCCCGAGAGGGTCGAGGTCTTCGCCGAGCGGCTCTCGCTTTTCCCGCGCGGCTGTTTGGTGCTCGATGGTGAGAACGGTGTCGCGGGCTATGTCGTGGCCCATCCTTGGCGCGCGCTGTCCATCCCGCCCCTCGATAGCCTGATCGGCCAGTTGCCGCGTCGGGAGGATACCCGCTACATCCACGATCTCGCACTGCTTCCGAGCGCACGCGCGAAGCGGGCGGGCTCGGAGATCGTACAACGGCTGTTGAACGAAGCGCGGGCGGACGCAGTGCCCAGCGTCTCGCTCGTCTCGGTCTATGGGTCGGGGCCATTCTGGCGGCGGCAGGGCTTTGCGGCGGTCGCCACGACCGAATTGACAGCCCGGCTCCTCTTCTATGGGCCGGGTGCGACTTTCATGGTCCATCCGCTTTAAGCTTGCGCGCGGTTTAGCCGGGGGCGCCGGAGCCCCAGATCCCGGCGAGCAGCGCCAGGCCGAACGCCAACACGAACGCGGCGGCCAGTACCTCGGCACCCGCGATCAGTCGCGCGCCGGAGTTGCCGCGAGCGCTGGCGAGCCGCAGGGCTTGCGCCTTGAACAGCACGGCGACGGCGGCCAGCGCACCCGTTGTCAGGGCGGTGCCGATGGCCATCGCGAACGCGGCCGCTATACCGGCGGCGAACACGCCCTGCGCGAGCGCGAACACCAGCACGATGATCGCGCCGGAGCAGGGCCGGACGCCCGCCGCGAAGACGGCGGCTGCCATCGAGGCCATGGAACTGCGCGCGAACTCAGGTCCGGGCATGTGCAGATGACCGCAATCCGGTCCGCATGCCTCGCCGGGAGCGTGGACATGGCCTGCTTCTGGTGCAAGTGCGCGCGCCAAGCTACCCGCCTTGCGCCATAGCAGCCAGGCGCCGACCAACGCCACTGCGGCGAAGCTCACGAGTTCGATGGACTGAGTGACGCCTGTCATCCTCATCGCGGTGACGCGGAGAACGCTGCCGAGAATGGCCACGATCGATATGGCGACGATGGCCTGCAGCAGCGCCGCCGCGAATGACATCGCGAGGCCGCGCTTGAGGTCGCTCTCGTTTGCCAGGATCCATGCCGAGATGACGGCCTTGCCGTGGCCGGGGCCCGCTGCATGGAACACGCCGTAGGCAAAGCTCAGCGCTGCGAGCCCCAGAGCCGCGGAACTTCCGCTGGCGAGCGCGCGGATCGCCGTCGTGAGCTGCCGATAGAAGTCGCTCTGCGTCGCGAGGATCCAGCCGACAATCCCTTGGGAGGGCCCGCCACCTTCGCGGATACCGACACCGAACGGGTTTTTCGGCGGCGGCGCGGCAGGTGCGGGGCTGTCGAAAGTCCATGAGAGAAGAGCGCCGGCCAAGAAAACCACGGCCAGCGCGGCCAGCGCGATCAGAAAGGTGCCGATCAAGCGCTTCGCCTTGCTCCCGGCCACAGACTTCGTCGGTTGCGCGATGACGGTGCTCATGCTGGGAAAGGTGTCACGGGCAGGCGACGATGACCTTGGACGCGAACTGGAGGCCCATGTTCGCGTTGGCGAAGTAATCCTCGCTCAGCTTCTGCTGCACCGGATCGGGCTTCTTGGGCCGGGTGACCTGGGTCACGCAGTTCTTTGGAGCGCCCGTGAGCGTGATCGCGCTGTCATCGTCCGCGTACGAGAAATCGACGAAGAATGTCGGGTCCGCCACATCGAGGATCAGGGTGCGCCTCGCGACGCTGGGTTCCTTCACGGGCAGCATGAAATGCAGCGTGAGCTGTCCGGCCGCATGCTCCAGCCAGGGCTCGACCGGCGTGGTGAGTTCCTGTCGCTTGCCGTCCGTTTTCAGCGAAGTGAAATAGCCGAATTCCGAAAGGGATTCCGCGTTGACCTTGGCGAGTTCCGCCAGTTCGTCGCGAGAGAACACGCCGTCCCCATTCGCATCCAAACCCTGCACTGCGTAGGTCGAATAGGCCTCGTCGAACGTCCAGTGATGGCGCACGCCAGTGACCTTGCCGCCGGGCTCGTAGAGTAGTTCGGCCTTTACGACGACCCAGACGTGAGGGTGAGCCAAGGCACCGGTGGCCGTGATCGCCAGGGCCAAGGCGGCTGACAGGATGGTGCGCACAAACGTCATGCAGGCTCCTGGAAATCGCGGCGTCGAGCGATGTCATCGAAACGAGGCGGATAAGGGGCAAAATAGTCGAATCGGTCAATTATCCAAAGCTCATCGACGCGGCATGGTCTTGTCGGGCCACGTTCGAGGCCGCATGATGGGACATGATTAAAACCAATAAAGGGACTGACAATGTCTAACGTTTCCCGCCGCTCCGCTCTCGGCCTCGGCCTGTCGGCCGGTTTTTCGGTAACGATGCTGTCCGGCTCGTCCGAAGAGGCATCCGCAGCGCCGGCGAATACGAGCTTCTCGCTGCTTCTGGTGAACGACATCTACAAGATGTCAGGCGACAAGGGGCGCGGCGGTTTCCCGCGGCTTGCGGCTATCGTGAAGGCGGAACGCGCCAAGGGCGTGCCGATGTTGTTCTGCCACGCGGGCGATACGTTCTCGCCGTCGCTGATGTCGGGTTTCGACCAGGGCGCGCACATCGTCGAGCTGACCAACCTGATCAAGCCGGACGTTTTCGTGCCTGGAAATCACGAGTTCGACTTCGGCAAGGACAATTACATGAAGCTGATGGCAGCTTCGAAATTCCCCTATTTCGGCGCCAACATGCGCCAGGCCGACGGCTCGCCGATCCCCGGCATGAAGGATTCCGAGATCTTCACGCTCGGGCAGGTCAAGGTCGGCGTGATCGGGCTGGCCCTCGCCACGACGCCGCAGATGTCGCAGCCGGGCGATCTCAAGTTCTCGAACGAGCTGGAAACGCTTCGTGCGGCGGCAGGAAAGCTGCGCCAGGCCGGCGCTGATATCCTCGTGGCGGTGGCCCATACCGATCGCGACATGGACAACGCCATCGTCCGGTCCCGTCTTGTCGACGTCCTGCTGTCGGGCCACGACCACGACCTCTGGATCGGCTTTGACGGCAAGACGGTGGCCGTCGAGAGCAACGAGGAAGGCAATTTCGTCACTGCGATCGATTTCGTCACGCAGGTGACCGGCGAGGGCAAGGACCGCAAGGTCGCCTGGTCGCCGAGCTTCCGCGTGCATGATTCCTCGACGGTCGATCCCGACCCGGAAGTCGCCGCCGCCGTCAAAAGCTATGAGGACAAGCTCAGCAAGGAACTCGACGTCGAAATCGGCTCGACTGTCGGCGAACTCGACAGCCGCTCGGCCATCGTGCGCTCCCAGGAAGCGGCCATCGGCAACCTCATCGCCGACGCGATCCGTGCCGCAACCGGAGCTGACGTCGCCATCACCAATGGCGGCGGCATCCGCGCCAACAAGCAGTATCCGGCTGGCGCGAAGCTGACGCGCCGTGACATTCTCTCCGAACTGCCCTTCGGCAATACTTCGGTCATGGTCGAGGTCACGGGGGCGGACATCAGGGCGGCGCTGGAAAACGGCGTTTCGCAGATGGAGAATCGCGCCGGCCGCTTCCCCCAGGTCTCTGGGCTGAAGATGGAGGTCGATGCGAAGGCGCCTGTCGGCTCGCGCGTCGTTTCCGTCACGGTGGGCGGCGCGCCGCTCGATCCGGCAAAGAAGTACAAGGTCGCGTCCAACAACTTCATGTTGGCGGGCGGTGACGGCTACATCTCGCTGGGCAAGGGCAAGGTGCTGATCGGCGATACGGACGGCAAGCTTCTCGCCAACGAGGTCATGGCCTACGTCCGCCAGATCCAGAATGTCGACGCCAAGATTGAAGGCCGCATCGTCATCCGCTGACGCTGGATCTGAATATTGTTCGGCTCACCACCTCTTTGCCGTAGCGGGGTGGTGTGGTCCGAAGTTCTCGCAGGTGCGTAAATGAGCCGCATGCGCGTCGGGCATTTGTTCCGACGGCATGCGGCATGTTCATTTTTTGCGGCGCAAGTCGCAGCACCGGAGGACAGGCGGCGCATCTATCTGCTAGAGATGCGTCGGCAAGAGGTTAGTCCAAGATGAATTTGATGCCCCGCCCCGATGCGGCGTTTCGCGCGTTAGGTCCGCTTCCCGCCGGGCACCCTCCCGTCAAGACGGGCAAGATCGGCGTGCTGCTGCTCAATCTCGGCACGCCCGACGCGACCGACTACTGGTCCATGCGCCGCTACCTCAAGGAGTTCCTTTCGGACCGTCGCGTCATCGAGACGCCCCGCCTGCTGTGGTGGCCGATCCTCAACCTCATCATCCTCACGCGTCCGGCCCGGGCCGAAGGGCAAGGACTACGATCAGATCTGGAACAAGGAGCTGAACGAAGGCCCGCTGCGGACCATCACCCGGTCGCAGGCCGAGCAGCTGGCCGAGCGGTTGTCAGGGCTGGACGACCGCATCGTGGTCGACTGGGCCATGCGCTACGGCAACCCGTCCACGCCCTCCCGCATCAAGTGGCTGATGGAACAGGGCTGCGACCGCATCCTGCTCGTGCCGCTCTACCCGCAGTCCTGCGCGGCGACCTCCGCGACGGCCTGCGACAAGGCGTTCGAGGCGCTGATGGCGATGCGCTGGCAGCCCGCCGTCCGCGTCGCGCCGCCCTGGCACGACGACCCCGTCTATATCGACGCGCTCGCCAAGACAGTGCGCGCAAAGCTCGCCGAGATCGATTTCGAGCCCGACATGCTCGTGGCAGTCCTTCCACGGCATTCCGCTGGAATACCTCCTGAAGGGCGACCCCTATCACTGCCAGTGCCAGAAGACGGGCCGGCTGCTGCGCGAAGCGCTCGGCCTGGACAAGGACAAGTTCATGGTCTGCTTCCAGTCCCGCTTCGGACCGGCGGAGTGGCTGAAGCCCTACCTCATCGACACGATGGGCGAGTTGCCGGGGAGGGGCGTGAAGAAAGTGCTTGTCATCGCGCCGGGCTTTTCGGCCGATTGCCTCGAGACGCTTGAGGAGATCGAGGGCGAGAACATGGAGCACTTCATGCACCATGGCGGAGAGAAGTTCGCCTATGTGCCCTGCCTGAACGATTCGACCGAGGGTATGGACGTGATCCAGACGGTCGTCGAACGCGAGCTGCATGGGCTGGGTCAGGCCGAAGACCTCGCCTTAGAGCGGACACGAGCTGATTGCATCAGGTCGTCCGCATAAGATTCTTAATTCAGAATCACTTTTTCCGCCAACCGGTATCCACTTGGCGGGATGATGCTCTGGAGATCAACGAAGTAAGTTTAAATCCACCCTGAATTCGTACCGTGGTGGAGAAAAGACAAACACGTCTTGCGGTGATCAAGCTGCTAGTTGATCATTGTCACATCGGTTTTCGCATGGGGGCTGCAGATGGACGTTTCCGGTTTCACGATCTTCGTGATCGTGTTGGCCCTGTTTGTCCTGATCACGCTCATTGCGGGCATCAAGACCGTCCCGCAGGGCTACAATTATACGGTCGAGCGCTTCGGAAAATACTCGCGCACGCTCGGCCCCGGGCTTGGCCTCATCATTCCCTATTTGGAGAGCGTCGGCGCCAAGGTGAACACCATGGAGCAGGTGTTCGAAGTGCCGAGCCAGGAGGTGATCACGCGCGACAACGCCACCGTGACCGCCGACGGCGTGGCGTTCTACACGATCCTGGATGCGGCGCACGCCTCGTACGAGGTCTCGAACCTCCAGCAAGCGATCCTCACCCTGACCATGACGAACATCCGAACCGTCATGGGCTCGATGGACCTCGACCAGCTCCTCTCCCATCGCGACGAGATCAACGACCGCCTGCTGCGGGTCGTCGACGCTGCCGCAGGTCCCTGGGGCGTCAAGATCAACCGCATCGAGATCAAGGACATCGTTCCGCCCAAGGACATGGTCGACTCCATGGCCCGCCAGATGAAGGCGGAGCGCGAGAAGCGGGCCCTGGTGCTCGAGGCCGAAGGCCAGCGCCAGGCGGAGGTGCTCCGCGCGGAAGGACACAAGACTGCTCAGATCCTGGAGGCCGAAGGCCGCAAGGAAGCAGCGTTCCGCGATGCCGAGGCGCGCGAGCGCTCTGCCGAGGCCGAAGCCAAGGCGACGCTCGTGGTGAGCGAGGCCATCGGGCGCGGCGACATGGGCGCGATCAACTACTTCGTCGCGCAGCAATACGTGAAGGCGCTGCAGGCCATGGCATCCGCGCCTAACCAGAAGGTGCTGATCATGCCGGTCGAAACCGGCGCTTTCATCGGATCGCTCGCCGGCATCGCCGAAATCGCAAAATCGGCGTTCGAGGGCGGCGGCACCCAGCAGAACCGCTTCACAGTGCCATCCGACCGGCACGCCGCGGAGCTGAGGGCAAGCAATGAGCGCCGATGACATCCTGAAGCTTGGTCCCTGGGGCTGGTTCATCGCCGGCTTGATTCTGATGGGCCTCGAAGTGCTCGCGCCGGGCGCGTTCATGCTGTGGCTTGGGCTCGCGGCGATCGCGACCGGCTTCGTTTCGATCGCCGTCACCCTGTCCTGGCAGAGTTCCGTCGTCGTCTTCGCGGTGCTTTCGATCGTGTCCGTGCTGATAGGCCGCCGGGTTCTGATGGAGAGATCCAAACCGAAAGGCGAATCAGCGCTGAACGATCGCGTCGCCAAGCTCGTTGGACGTACCTTCGTGCTCGACCAGCCCATCGAGCAGGGCCGGGGACGCGTCAAGGTCGACGACACCGTCTGGCGCATCGAAGGTCCCGACCTGCCGCCCGGCTCGACGGTTCGCGTGACAGGCGTTGATGGCACCTTGCTGAAGGTGGCCCCCGCCTGAAGGCCCAGTGTGGCGCTAGGCCGCTCCGGCCCGGAGCAGGTCAAGAACGTGCAGAATGCCCACGGGCTTCCCGTCCTCCACGACCGGCAGCGCGGCGATCTTGCGGGATTCGACCATCTCGAGCGCTTCGGCGACGAGCGTATCCGGCGGAATCGCAGTCGGACGCGGCGTCATGATGGCTTCCACACGCTGGTCGAGCAGGTCTGCCGCCATGTGTCGCCGTAGATCGCCATCCGTCACGATTCCTGCCAGCATTCCGCGATCGTCCACCACCAGCACGCAGCCGAAGCCCTTCGCGCTGATTGTCGCGACCGCGTCCGCCATTGGCGAGCCGAGATTCACGAGGGGCAGGCGATCTCCGGCATGCATCACGCTGCGCACCTGCTTCAACTGTGCGCCCAGTTTCCCGCCGGGGTGATAGACGCGGAAATCCTGGCTGGTGAAGCCGCGACCTTCGAGCAGCGCTACCGCCAGGGCATCGCCGATCACGATCTGCATTGTCGTCGATGTCGTCGGCGCGACGCCGTTGGGACAGGCCTCCCTCGCCTTGGGCAGGCACAGGCAAACATCGGCCTCGCGGCCCAGCGCGCTTTCGCGATTCGACGTAATCCCGATCAATCCGACCCGAAAGCGTCGTGAATAAGCGACGATGTCGGAGAGCTCGGCCGTCTCGCCCGACCAGGAGAGGGCCAGGATGACGTCTTCGTTCCGGATCATGCCGAGATCGCCATGGCTGGCCTCGGCCGGATGGACGAAATAGGCAGGCGTACCGGTCGATGCCAAGGTCGCCGCGATCTTGCGCCCGACATGACCGGACTTGCCCATGCCGGTCACGATCACGCGTCCGCTCGCCTCCGCGATCAGCGCGACTGCGGCGGTGAAGTCTGGCCCAGACCGTTCCCCGATCGCGGCCTGCAGCGCCGCGATACCGGTACCCTCCGCCTCGAATGTCCGTCGTGCGGACTTGATCGCGTCGCGGGTTGCGGGCCGGGTGAGCGAAGCGGAGGCTCGATCTGACATGCGAGCGGGCTTATCACGCGCCGCAACGCCTTGAAAACCCCGCCCGCCCGGCGCTGCACAGATACGGTGTCGGTCAGAGCCCGATCAGCTTGTCCATTTCGACCCGGAACGCCGGCCCGATATCCTCGCGCGCCAGGGCATAGGCCATGTTCGCCATGAGGAAGCCGAGCTTCGAGCCGGTGTCGTAGATCTGGCCTTCGAACTTGTGGGCGAAGAAGGGCTGCGCGCTTGGCCAGCGTGATCATCGCGTCGGTGAGCTGGATCTCGCCGCCCGCGCCGCGCTCCTGGGTCGCCAGGATGTCGAAGATCTCGGGCTCAGGATGTAGCGGCCCGGAGATGGCGAGGTTCGACGGCGCCGTGCCCTTGGCCGGCTTTTCCACCATCTCGGTGATGCCCATCGAGCCGCCGCTGCCGTTCTCGACGCCGACGATGCCGTACTGGTGCGTCTCGCTGTCCGGCACCTCGTAGACGGCGATGATGTTGCCGCCGTGCCTGCCGTGATCCTCGATCATGCCTGCAAGGCAGGCGTCACGGCCCAGGTGCAGCATGTCCGGCAGCAGCACGGCGAAGGGCTCGTCGCCGATGATGTCGCGCGCGCACCACACGGCGTGGCCGAGGCCCAGCGGCGCCTGCTGGCGCGTGAAGCTGGTCTGCCCGGCGCCCGGCAGGTCGCCCTTGAGCGCGTCCAGTTCCTTGCGTCTTGCCGCGTTCGGCCAGCGTGCGGTCCAGCTCGAAGTTGATGTCGAAATGATCCTCGATCACCGCCTTGCCGCGGCCGGTCACGAACACGAAGTGCTCGATACCGGCCGCGCGCGCCTCGTCGACGACGTGCTGGATGACGGGCCGGTCGACCACCGTCAGCATCTCCTTCGGGATGGCCTTGGTGGCGGGAAGGAACCGGGTGCCGAGACCGGCGACGGGGAAGACGGCCTTGCGAATGGTTTTTGTCATGAGCTGGGGTCGGCTCGATGGCTGGGAGGACGATGGGACGTCTCGATTGCCGGACCAGGAGTACCGCAAACGAGACAGACTGCTTAATTTGATACGCCGATCGTTAATATAGATCGCGAACGCGGCAGGCGGAAACCTGTCACAACGCTCGAAACCTATTAGGGTTCTCTTCGTTTCCGATCGAGGCAGCAACGTTGGGAGGGGCATGGCGGTGCTGGTGACGGGCGGAGCGGGCTATCATCGGCTCCCACATGGTCCTTGAACTCGTCGACCGCGGCGAGAGCGTGGTCGTCCTCGACAACCTCTCGACCGGCTTTGCCTCCGCCGTGCCGCACTAGCGTGCCGCTGGTCGAGGCGACATGGGCGACGAGGCCCTGGTCGCCGGCCGTCATCCAGGAGCACCGGATCGACGCCATCGCCCATTTCGCGGCGAAGATCGTCGTGCCGGACTCCGTCGCCGAACCGCTGGGGTACTATCTCAACAACACGGTCAAGTCCCGCGCGCTGCATCGCAGGCCGCGGTCGAGAGCGGCGTCAAGCACTTCATCTTCTCCTCCACCGCCGCCGTCTATGGCGAGCCGAGGTCGATGCCGGTCACCGAGGACACGCCGACCGAATCCCGGTCTCGCCCTATGGCCGCTCCAAGCTGATGACCGAGTGGATGCTGCAGGACACGGCCCGCGCCACGGCCTGCGCTATGTCGTGCTGCGCTACTTCAACGTCGCGGGGGCCGACCCGGCGGGCCGCGCCGGCCAGTCGACGCCGCGCGCGACCCACCTCATCAAGGTGGCCTGCCAGGCGGCGCTGGGCCAGCGGCCCTATCTGGAGGTCTACGGCACGGACTTCCCGCACGCCCGACGGCTCCTGCCTGCGCGACTACATCCATGTCACCGATCTCGCACGGGCCCACATCGCGGCGCTCGACCACCTGCGCGGGGCGGCGACAACCTCACGCTCAACTGCGGCTACGGCCAGGGCTACTCCGTGCTGGAGGTGGTGGAGACGGTGAAGCGCGTCTCGGGCGTCGACTTCGAGGTCCGGCTGGCGCCGCGCCGCGCCGGCGACCCTGCCGCCATCGTCGCCACGGGCGAGAAGGTTCGCGACCGAGCTCGGCTGGGAGCCGCCTTCGACGACCTGGAGACGATCGTCTCGCCACGCGCTGGCCTGGGAGAAGCGACATAGCGCTCGAAACGGTCTGAAGCGAAGCCTCCGGGGACAGCCGGACTGGACAGGGCTTAAGAATTCGCCAACCATAAGCGCTATAGACTTGAGCCTGTCGTCGGCCACATGAGTGCCGCCGGAATGGGAGCGCTCATGGTTCGGGGTTCGGGAATTTCGCAGATCCAGCGTTTCGCCACTGGAGCGAGCCGCACTGGTCTTCTGCGCGTTGCTTTCGGCGTCGCCCGGCCTTCGCAACGCCGGCCGAGCCACCTGCGGCGACGAAGACAAGCGTCCACGAAAGCCCAGCCCGTGAGCCGGAGCGAAGCCGACGGCGACGTCAGCCAAGCCTGCTGCCAAGCCTGCGTGCGCCGAAGTCGACGGCAACGGCGGCGAAGTCACCCGCCGGCAAAGCAGCCGCCACCAGCGCGGCCAAGCCTCCGGCGTCGAAGGTCCAGGCAGCCAAGCCCGTGACTGCATCCGCCGCCGCAAGCACGGCCAAGCCCGCCCGGTCGCCGCTGACCACCGCATCGATTGCGCCCGCCATGAGCGCCAAGGCGTCGGACGCCATGCCAGCGGCCGAACCAAGGCCAGCTCGTTCCGCGCCTTCGTCGAGCGCCTCTGGCCCGCCGCGCAGGCCAGGGGCGTGACCCGCGCCACCTTCGACGCGGCCTTCGCGGGCGTCACGCCGGACCCGAAGATCGCCGAGCTCACGCGCAAGCAGTCCGAGTTCGTGAAGCCGATCTGGGAGTATGTGAACGGCGCCGTCACCGCCAACCGCGCATCGACGCGGGCCAGGAGATCGCGAGCCAGTACGCCTCGACGCTCGCCGCCGTCGAGAGCCGCTACGGCGTCGACCGCTCGGTCATCCTCGGCATCTGGGGCATGGAGACCAACTTCGGCTCGTTCACCGGCGGCAAGGACGTCATCCGCTCGCTCGCGACGCTCGCCCACCTCAACTACCGCGGCGACTTCTTCGCGCGACGAACTCCTCACGGCGCTCGTGATCCTGCAGCAGGGCCATGTCGACCGCGAGGACATGAAGGGCTCCTGGGCCGGAGCCATGGGCCAGACCCAGTTCATGCCGTCGAGCTTCATGAGCTTCGCCGTCGACGCCGACGGCGACGGCCACAAGAACATCTGGACGTCGGTGCCGGATGCGCTGGCCTCGACCGCCAACTACCTGCGCCAGAAGGGCTGGACAGCCGGGTCTGCCCTGGGGCTTCGAGGTGCGAACTGCCGGAGGGCTTCGACTGGAAGACCCGGTCGGCGTCGTTCTCGACCTGGGCACGGCCAGGGCTTCCGCCGCGCCGACGGCGAGGCGATGCCGCGGAACGGCGAGGCGACGCTTGTTCCTGCCGGCCGGCGCGAGCGGGCCGGCCTTCCTGATCACCTCGAACTTCGCTGTCATCAAGCCTACAACAGCTCCGACGCCTATGCGATGGGCGTCGGCCACCTCGGCGACCGCATCTATGGCGGCGAGCCGATCCAGGCGGCTTGGCCAGTCGACGAGCGCCAGCTCGACCGCGAGCAGCGCTTCGAGCTGCAGCGCAGGCTGGCGAGCCTGGGCTACGATCTCGGCGAGCCCGACGGAAAGCTCGGCTCGAAGACCCGCGACGCCGTACGCGATTTCCAGGAACGCCGCGGCCTGGTGCCGGACGGTCACGCCACCGTGGCTCTGCTGGAGACGCTGCGCGGCGGGCGGTGACGTGCTAGGATAAGCCGACCCGTTGCGCGGCTTCATCCGGAACCGGTTCCAATGACGTCCAGATCGCTCGCCGCCATTCTTGGTGCGATTGCTGCTCCTGCTCACAGCGGGAAGCGTCCAATTGAGCGCGCAGCAGCCGCCGCGTCCTCCTGCAAACGTCCAGCGCGCGCCGGCTCCCCCGGTGTTCCACAATCCCATCTCGGACCTGTTGAGGCTTTTCTCGCCGCCAGCCGCAGCCGCAGCCTCGCCGCAGACCGTGCCCCCGCGGTCGTGCGGAAACGCCCGCCGGTTCAGCCGCCGGTTGTCGTCACCGACACACCGTCCCCCGAAGGCGGATCCAACGGTCTTCATAGCCGTGCTCGGCGACACGCTTGGCGAGTTGCTCGCCGGCGGACTGGTCGAGGCGTTCGAAGCGAACCCCGACGTGCAGGTGCTGCGCCGCACCCGCAACAACAGCGGTCTCGTCCGCGACGATTTCTATGACTGGCGCAAGGGCGCGCGCGACATCGCGGCAGACGCCGACAAGGTGACCCATGCTGTGATGATGGTCGGGTCGAACGACCGTCAGGCGCTGCGCAATGCAAACGGCGTATTGCTCGACCCCATCAGCGATGCCTGGCGGGAGGACTACGGCCAGCGCGTGGAGGACATCGTCCGCTCGTTCACCGAGAGGAACATCCCGCTGCTCTGGGTCGGCATGCCGATCATGCAAAACCCGCGCATGGCGGCCGACATGCTCGCCATCAACGAGATCGTGCGCGCCCGCGTGCTGAAGGCAGGCGGCACCTATATCGATATCTGGCAAGCCTTCGCCGACCCGCAGAACCGCTACACCGCGACGGGGCCGGCGCTGACCGGCGAGATCGGGAAGCTGCGTGCGGGCGACGGCGTGCACTTCACGAAGCTGGGCGCCCGCAAGGCGGCCCATTTCGTCGAGATCGAGATCAAGCGGCTCATCGACGGCCGGCCGCCACCGACGGTGATCGCCATGCCTTCGACCGATGCCGCCGATCCGGCGCTGCCGACCCCGCTCTGCAGGACCCGCCGCTCCAGCCCGGAGGGGTCGAACGCCTCATCGACGACGCCGTGCGGCGTGGGCTGGATGGATTGCCGCCCCTGCCGCTTTCGATCCCCGTAAAGCCGATCGCAGGGCCGATCCTCCCGCTGACGCAGCCGGAAGCTGCGCCGGGCGCGCGGCTCATCACGGGAGGGCCGCTCCGCGGTTTCGGGGAGGCCGGACAACTGATCGAGCAGGTGCTCGTGCAGGGACGCACGCCCGAACCAAAGCCCGGCCGATCCGACGATTTCCGCTGGCCGCAGCCTTCGCCTTGAGGCCGATCAGCGCGGCAGGATCGTCGCGCCCATCAGGAAAGTGTCGATCTCGCTGTGCCGCCTGTCGTCCCTCGCGGATCGCCCACACCACGAGCGACTGCCCGCGCCGCATGTCGCCGGCCGCGAACACCTTGTCCTGCGACGTCCGGTAGTCCTGCTTCGTTGGCGACGACGTTGTTGCGCCGGTCGAGCTTCACGCCGGATTGGGCGATCATGCCCTCGACCTGCGAACCGGCGAAGCCGATGGCGAGGAACACGAGGTCGGCCGCGCAGCACGAACTCGGTGCCCGGGATCGGCTCGCGCTTCTCGTCGACGCGGGCGCAGCGCACGCCCGTGACCTTGCCGTTCTTGCCCTCGATGCCGAGCGTCGCGGCCTGGAACTCGCGCTCGGCGCCTTCGGCCTGGCTGGAGGAGGTGCGCATCTTGGTCGGCCAGTACGGCCACACCGCCAGCTTGTCCTCCTGCATCGGCGGCTTCGGGCCGGATGTCGAGCTGCGTCACCGACAGCGCGCCCTGGCGGAACGACGTGCCGATGCAGTCGGACGCGGTGTCGCCGCCGCCGATGACCACGACGTGCTTGCCGCTCGCCAGGATCGGCTCCTCGTCCGGCGACGTCTTCGCCGCCCACGCGGCGGTTCTGCTGCACGAGGAAGGGCATGGCGAAGTGAACGCCCGTCGAGGTCCTGCCCCGGCAGCTTGGGATCGCGCGGATCCTCCGCGCCGCCGGCCAGCAGCACGGCGTCGAACTCGTCGCGTGAGCTCGGAGAAGGGCTTGGTCGACGCCGATGTTGACGCCGTAGTGGAAGCGCGACGCCCTCGGCTTCCATCTGCGCGACGCGCCGGTCGATATGGCGCTTCTCCATCTTGAAGTCGGGGATGCCGTAGCGCAGCAGGCCGCCGGCGCTGGGGCTCGCGCTCGAAGACGTGCACGTCATGGCCGACGCGGGCGAGCTGCTGCGCCGCGGCGAGGCCGGCCGGACCGGAGCCGATGATGGCGACGCGCTTGCCGGTCAGCTTCTCCGGCGGCTCGGGCTTGACCCAGCCCATCGTCCCAGGCCTTGTCGGCGATCGACTGCTCGATCGTCTTGATGGTGACGGGCATGTTCTCGAGGTTCAGCGTGCAGGCTTCCTCGCAGGGCGCGGGGCAGATGCGGCCGGTGAACTCCGGGAAGTTGTTGGTGGAGTGCAGGTTGCGCGCCGCCTCCTGCCAGTCGCCGGAGTAGACGAGGTCGTTCCAGTCCGGGATCTGGTTGTTGACCGGGCAGCCCGTGCCGGAATGGCAATAGGGCACGCCGCAATCCATGCAGCGCGCGGCCTGCCGGCCCACGTCCTTCTCGTCCAGCGGCAGCGTGAACTCGCGGAAATGGCGGATGCGGTCGCCGGCGAGCTGATACTTCTGCTCCTGCCGGTCGAACTCGAGAAAGCCTGTGACCTTGCCCATGTTCGCCCCGCCTGATGTGCCGTTCTCGACCGGCTGCAGGCCGAGGGCCTTCTCGCAGCGTCCGATCCAGGCGATCACGTTCGCCCGCGTTGAAAGATCAAATCCGCCTTCGCCCGCCAGCCGCGTGTAGGCCAGCAGCGCGATGTCGGCGACCGTGACGGTCGTCGCCGACGAGGTAGTCGCCGTCCTTCCAGCGCCCGGTCCATGAGATCGAGCGCCTGCTCGCCGCGCGCGACGCGCAGGGTTCGCGCTCGTCCTTGGATTTGCCGAGATAGACCATCTGGAAGCGGCAGCCGGCGACGAAGAACTCGTGGCCGTTCTGCTCCCAGAACAGCCATTCGTCGACCTTGGCCTGCATGAAGGGATCGTCCGGCAGCAAGGCGCTGCCGCGCGCGAGATAGCGGATGATGGCGTTCGACTGGGCCAGCACGCGGCCGTCGTCGAACTCCACCATCGGGACCTGCCCCATGGGGCTCATCGCCAGGAACTCCGGCGTGCGGCTTTCGCCGCGCGTGACATCGACGGCAGCCCAGTCATAGGGCAGCCGCAGATGGTCGGCGGTGTACTTCACCTTCAGGCAGTTGCCGGACGCCGATGTCGCCGTAGATGCGCATGGCTCACTCCGCCGCCTGCAGCGTCCGCAGCTTCTCCATCTCGCGCAGGGCGCGGCGATATTCGACCGGCATCACCTTGACGAACCGGGTGCGGTAGTCGGCCCAGTTGTCCAGGATGTGCTTGGCGCGGCTCGAGCCGGTGTAGCGCGAGGTGGTTGCGTGATCAGCTGCTGCAGCCGCTCCTCGTCGTGGCGGGACATGTCGCCGCCGACGTCGATCCGGCCCTTGGTCTCGAGGTCGCCGCCATGGTGGTGGAGGCGCTCGATCAGCTCCTCCTCCTCCTCGACCGGCTCGAGATCGACCATCGAGAGGTTGCAGCGCTTGGCGAAGCGTCTTGTCCTCGTCGAGCACGTAGGCGATGCCGCCCGACATGCCGGCCGCGAAGTTGCGGCCGGTCTGGCCGATGACCACGACCACGCCGCCCGTCATGTACTCGCAGCCGTGGTCGCCGGTGCCCTCGACGACCGCGACCGCGCCGGAGTTGCGCACGGCGAAGCGCTCGCCGGCCACGCCGCGGAAGTAGCACTCGCCCGCGATGGCGCCGTAGAGCACGGTGTTGCCGACGATGATCGACTTCTCGGCCACGGCCACCGCCTTGTCGGACGGGCGGATGATCAGCTTGCCGCCGGAAAGGCCCTTGCCGACATAGTCGTTGGCCTGGCCCGACGAGATCGAGCGTCACGCCGCGCGCCAGGAAGGCGCCGAAGCTCTGCCCGGCGGTGCCTTCAGGCGGATGTTGATCGTGTCGTCCGGCAGGCCGTCATAGCCGTACCGCTTGGCGATCTCGCCGGACAGCATCGCGCCGGTGGTGCGGTCCGTGTTGCGGATCGTGGCGCGCGATCGAGACCGGCGTCGCCGGTCTCGATCGCCGCCGCGGCCTCGGCGATCAGCTTGCGGTCGAGCACGTCGTCGATCGGGTGGTTCTGGCGCTCGACATGGCGCAGCGCCACGTCCGGCCCGACGTCCGGCTTGTGGAAGATGCGTGTGAAGTCGAGGCCCTTCGCCTTCCAGTGGCTCGATCGGCCGCTTCCTTGTCGAGCAGGTCGGAGCGGCCGACCATCTCGTCCAAGGTCGCGGAAGCCCATCTGCGCCATCAGCTCGCGCACTTCCTCGGCGACGAAGAAGAAGTAGTTGATGATGTGCTCGGGCGTGCCCTTGAAGCGCTTGCGCAGCACCGGGTCCTGCGTCGCGACGCCGACCGGGCAGGTGTTCAGGTGGCACTTGCGCATCATGATGCAGCCGGCCGCGATCAGCGGCGCGGTCGAGAAGCCGAACTCGTCGGCTCCAAGCAGCGCGCCGATGACGACGTCGCGGCCCGTGCGCAGCCCGCCATCGACCTGCAGCGCGACGCGGCCGCGCAGCCGGTTCATCACCAGCGTCTGCTGCGTCTCGGCGAGGCCCATCTCCCACGGCGATCCCGCGTGCTTGAGGGAGGTGAGGGGGCTCGCGCCCGTGCCGCCCTCGAAGCCGGAGATGGTGATGTGGTCGGCGCGCGCCTTGGCGACGCCGGCCGCGACCGTGCCGACGCCGACCTCGGAGACGAGCTTCACCGAGACGTCGGCCGCCGGGTTGACGTTCTTCAGGTCGAAGATGAGCTGCGCGAGATCCTCGATCGAGTAGATGTCGTGGTGCGGCGGCGGCGAGATCAGGCCGACGCCCGGCGTCGAGTGCCGCACCTTGGCGATCACCGCGTCGACCTTGTGGCCGGGCAGCTGCCCGCCCTCGCCGGGCTTGGCGCCCTGCGCGATCTTGATCTGCATGACGTCGGCGTTGACGAGATATTCCGCCGTGACGCCGAAGCGGCCGGAGGCGACCTGCTTGATCGCCGAGCGCTTGGAGCGGCCGTCCGGCAGCGGCACGAAGCGCGTCGGCTTCCTCGCCGCCTTCGCCGGTGTTCGACTTGCCGCCGATCCGGTTCATGGCGATGGCCAGCGTCTCGTGCGCTTCCTTCGAGATCGAGCCGAACGACATCGCGCCCGTCGAGAAGCGCCGCACGATCGTCGCCGCCGGCTCGACCTCGTCGAGCGGCACGGGCGTCGCGCCGCGCTCTTCCGCCGGTCTTGATGCGGAACAGGCCGCGGATCGTGTTGTACTTGCCTTCCTGCTCGTTCACGAGCCGGGCGTATTCACGGTAGCGGTCCTGCGCGTTGAGGCGCACGGCGTGCTGCAGCGTGGCCACCGTGTCGGGCGTCCAGACATGGTCCTCGCCGCGGATGCGGTAGGCGTACTCGCCGCCCACGTCGAGCGCGGTGCGATAGACCGGCGCGTCGCCGAAGGCGTCGCGATGGCGGCGCACCGTCTCCTCCGCGATCTCGTCGAGGCCGACGCCCTCGATCGTCGTGGAGGTGCCGAAGAAGATACCGGTCGACGAAGTCCGAGCGCAGCCCGACCGCGTCGAAGATCTGCGCGCCGCAATAGGACTGGTAGGTCGAGATGCCCATCTTGGACATGACCTTCAGGATGCCCTTGTCGACCGACTTGATGTAGCGCTTGACGATCTCGTCGTCGTCGACCTCCTCGGGGAAGTCGCCCTTCATCGCCAGCCAGCGTGTCGAAGGCGAGATAGGGGTTGATCGCCTCGGCGCCGTAGCCGGCGAGGCAGCAGAAATGATGCACCTCGCGCGGCTCGCCGGTCTCGACGACGAGGCCGACCGAGGTGCGCAGGCCCTTGCGGATCAGGTGATGATGCACCGCCGCCGTCGCGAGCAGCGACGGGATCGGGATGCGGTCCGGCCCGACCATGCGGTCGGACAGGATGATGATGTTGTAGCCGCCATGCACGGCCGCCTCGGCGCGCTCGCACAGCCGCTCGAGCGCGCCCGCCATGCCGGCCGGCGCCCTGCTCGGACGGGTAGGTGATGTCGAGCGTCTTGGTGTCGAAGCGGTCCTCGAAATGGCCGATGCAGCGGATCTTCTCGAGATCCTGGTTGGTCAGGATCGGCTGGCGCACCTCCAGCCGCTTGCGGCGCGAGGAGCCCTCGAGGTCGAAGATGTTCGGCCGCGGCCCGATGAACGACACGAGGCTCATGACGAGTTCCTCGCGGATCGGGTCGATCGGCGGGTTCGTCACCTGCGCGAAGTTCTGCTTGAAGTAGGTGAAGAGCGGCTTCGACTTGTCCGACAGCGCCGAGATCGGCGTGTCCGTGCCCATCGAGCCGACGGCCTCCTGGCCGGTCACGGCCATCGGCGCCATCAGGAGCTTGAGGTCTTCCTGCGTGTAGCCGAAGGCCTGCTGGCGATCGAGCAGCGACACGTCGGTGCGCGACTGGCGCGGCTCGACCGGGCGCAGGTCCTCCAGCATGATCTGGCCGCGCTTCAGCCATTCGCGATAGGGGTTGGCGCGCGACAGCGAGCTCTTGATCTCCTCGTCGGAGACGATGCGGCCCTCTTCGAGGTCGATCAGCAGCATCTTGCCGGGCTGGAGCCGCCACTTGGTGACGATCTTCTCCTCCGGGATCGGCAGGACGCCGAACTCGGAGGCCATCACCACGAGGCCGTCATCGGTGACGAGGTAGCGCGCGGGGCGCAGGCCGTTGCGGTCCAGCGTCGCGCCGATCTGGCGGCCGTCGGTGAAGGCCACGGCGGCGGGGCCGTCCCACGGCTCCATGAGCGCGGCGTGGTATTCGTAGAAGGCGCGCCGGTCCTCGTCCATCAGCGGGTTGCCCGCCCAGGCCTCGGGGATCAGCATCATCACCGCGTGGGCCAGCGAGTAGCCGCCGCGCACGAGGAACTCGAGCGCGTTGTCGAAGCAGGCCGTGTCCGACTGACCTTCATAGGAAATCGGCCAGAGCTTCGAGATCTCGGTGCCGAACAACTCGCGAGTCGACCGAGGCCTGGCGCGCCGCCATCCAGTTCACGTTGCCGCGCAGCGTGTTGATCTCGCCGTTGTGGGCGACCATCCGGTAGGGATGCGCCAGCGACCAGGTCGGGAAGGTGTTGGTCGAGAAGCGCTGGTGCACGAGCGCCAGCGCCGACTCGAAGCGCGGGTCCGTGAGATCCCTGAAGTAGTCGCCGAGCTGGCCGGCCAGCAGCATGCCCTTGTAGGTGATCGTGCGCGACGGACAGCGACACGGGGTAGAACCCCTTCGTGCGCGGGTCCTTCATGTCGTAGATGGTGTTCGAGATCACCTTGCGCAGGATGAACAGCCGGCGCTCGAAATCGTCCGCGGTCGGCAAGGCCCTTGCCGGGCGCGATGAAGATCTGCCGCTGGGCCGGCTCCGTCGGCTTCACGCTCTCGCCGAGGCCCGAACTGTCGACGGGCACGTCGCGCCAGCCGAGGAAGGTCTGGCCCTCGTCCGCGACGACCTTCTCGACGATCGCTTCGCAGAGCTTGCGGCCGTCGGGATCGCGCGGCAGGAAGAGATGCCCGACGGCGTAGCCGCCGGCGTCCGGCAGGGCGATGCCGAGCGCGGCGCACTCCTCCTGGAAGAAGCGATGCGGGATCTGGACGAGCATGCCGCAGCCGTCGCCGGCCTTGGGGTCCGCGCCGACGGCGCCGCGATGGTCGAGGTTGAGCAGGATCTGCAGCCCCATCGCGACGATGGCGTGCGACTTCCGGTTCTTCATGTCGGCGACGAAGCCGACGCCGCAGGAATCGTGCTCGTTGCGCGGGGTCGTAGAGGCCCTGCGCGTCGGGCAGGCCGGGATCGCGCATCACGGTCGTGCTGGAGGTGACGTCGCGCAGGCGTCGGCGGCCTTCGCCGGAGCACTGGCGCCCTCGTCGCGCTGCGTGGTGTCTGCGTGCCCTGTACGCTGGCCCATTGTCGCCTCGTCCGTTCACCCGGTTCCGCGTTTGCCGCGGTCATCCGCGCCGGCTTTCAGCCTGCGCGCTTTTTCAGCGCTCCCTGCAAGCGGCAAGCCAATTGCGCCTGCTGGAGCACTGTCTCCGGAGCCGGTGTTTTCGTCGAGGTTCGGTCGCGCCCCGTCTTGCGCCCGCTCCTCGCGGGCGCCTCCGGTCTATCGACCGGGGATGCGCCCGTCAGGCCCGCGTTTTGCGAGCGGCACGTTTACGATCGCGCTTGGCCAATGGCCAGTCGCGCGTCGCAGTTGTGTTCGTGCCGGTCTTGTTCAATGCGGTCGTCCGAGATCGTGGGCCGTGGCCCGCCAATTGGGACAGCAAGACTGTCCTAATGTGGCCGGACATTGCCAGATTTCGGAAGGCGACACAAGTGGCCAAAACAGGCTTTCTTGCAAGATTGTTGAAGTAAGTCGGTCGCGCCCGCGCAACGAATGGAAAGTCGGCATGCTCTCGCGGGTCAGCGTCCTGACCCCGGGTCGGCGGGCTGCATTGCACTGGCTGGCTTGAAAACGATCGCAACGCGTGCTGTCTGCAAACGAGCGCTCGAACTCTTACGCCGAACGGGATGCCTCATGAATTTTGCCAGTGACAATGTCGTCGGGGCCAGCCGCCAGGTTCTCGAAGCCCTCATCGCCGCCAATGACGGAGCCGAGGCCGCCTACGGCATCGACAGCCATACGCGCCGCGCGCGAGGCGATGCTGGCCGAGGCGTTCGAGCACGAGGTTTCAGTCTTCCTGGTCGCGCACCGGCACCGGCGCGAACGCGCTGGCGCTGGCCGCGCTGACGCCGCCCTGGGGCGCCGTGTTCTGCCACGAGGAGAGCCACGTCATCGACGACGAGTGCGGCGCGCCGGAAATGTTCACCGACGGCGCCAAGCTCGATCGGCATCACGGGCGTTGCGGGCAAGTTCACGCCGGACGGACTTCAGGCGGCGCTGGAGCGCTTCCCGCGTGGCGTGGTCAAGGCCGTTCAGCCGGCTGCCGTATCCGATGTCCCAGGTGACGGAAGCCGGCACGCTCTATTCGCCTGGCGGAGACTCGACGCCATTGTCGCGCCGTCGCCAAGGCGCGCGGGCATCCGGATGCACCTCGACGGCGCCCGCTTCGCCAATGCGATGGTGGCGCTCGGCTGCTCCGCCGCCGAGATGACGCTGGAAGGCGGGCGTCGACGTCGTCTCGTTCGGCGCGACGAAGAATGGCTGCCTCGCCTGCGAGGCCGTGTCTTCTTCGACAAGACGCTGGCCGAGGACTTCCAGTACCGCCGCAAGCGCAGCGGGCACACGGTATCGAAGGGCCGCCTGCTCGGCGCGCAGCTTGCGGGCTATCTCGCGGACGGCCATTGGCTCGCCAATGCCCGCCATGCCAACGCGATGGCGCAGCGCCTCTCGCGCGGGCTGGCCGGGCTGCCGGGCGCGCGACTGGCCTGGCCGACGCAGGCGAACGAGGTCTTCGTCGTTTTTTCAGCCGCGGCTGGATCGCGCGGTCAAGGCGGCGGGCTTCAAGCGGCGCGGCCTGGTCGAGCCTGAGCCTGCCCGTCGGCTTCGAGATCGGCGCGGATGAGAGCTTCATCCGCTTCGTCACGTCGTTCGATACGCGCCAGGACCAGATCGACGCGCTGATCACCGCTGCTGGTGCGACCTGAAGCCCAACGGAAGCCGCATTCGGGCGTTAACGATCAGTTAAACCCGTTTCGTCCGGAGTGCGTCATGCGTCGCGTCCCGTTTCGCCTCCCTGCTTCGCCGGCAGGGAGCGCTCTTCCTCTGATAGCGTTGGCGGCGGGACTGGCGCTTTGCGCCGGGACCAGCGTGGGCGGGTCCGTTTGATGGATTCTTCCCCAGCGGCGGACCGTTCGGCCCGAGCCGGACCGTCGTCCGGACCGCCCGCCTGAGCAGCCCGCAGATCGTCGACATCCTGTACAGCCGCTATGGCGTCGCGCGGGTTATCCTCGTGCGCCCGCTGTCGGTGCGTCTACGAGGCCGACGCCATCGACCGGCGTGGCCAGCGTGTGCGGTACACGGTCGACGCCTTCGACGGCCAAGTTGCTGGAGCGGGCCATGCTGGGCGCGTATGAGGCCCCTGTACCCATTCCGCCGGGCTCGATCCCGATGGGCAGGGCTCCGCGTCCGGGTGCGCCGCTTTACGGCGAGCCGCCCGCGGCCGAGCTTTACGATCCCGGGGTCGCCCCGAGAACCTATCCGCGAGCTCCGGCACAGCCCTCGCGGGAACGGCAGGTCCGCCGGCCCGATCCTTCGACGCTCCCGAATGCCGCGATACCGCAGGCCGGCTCGACCGATCCGGCGGCACCGGCTCCGTCCGCCGCGCTCCCAACCGGCCCGACCGTCGTTCCTGTCGAGCGCAAGCCGTTGGATCCGCCGGCCTCCACCGCCGCCCGTGCTCCCGCCGAAGCTCCGGCTGAAAAGCCGGCCGCCGTGAGGCCGCCACCCGCGCAGGCTCCTGCGGCCGCTGCGCCGCCCGCACTTCGGCCCGCAAGCCCCGCACCGGCCCAGCCGCGCGAGGTCGGCAGCGTGAAGCAGGCGGCGCCGTCTACGGCGACCCGCATTCCCGAGCCGCTGATCGATCCGAAGACCGGCAAGCCCACCGGCGCAGGCTCCAGCGTTCCTGTGGCCCCCCTCGACGACGCGCAAGCGTCCCTCGGGCGACGACGCCCATGGTGCCGCCCGCGGTCCTCGACATTGAAGCGTCCATACGAAAAAGGGACGCCCTTTCGGGCGTCCCTCGTCGTAGCGGCTCGAATCGCGGCCGAGTTATGCGGCCTTCGGCTGGTCGGCGCCCGGCTGGTTGGCGTTGCTCTCGATCACCTTCGCCTGCGCAGCGGCGTTGATCGGGATCAGCCGGGGCTTCTTGGCCTCCGGGATCTCGCGCACGAGATCGATGTGGAGCAGGCCGTTCTCGAGGCTCGCGCCCGTCACCTGGACGTGGTCGGCAAGCTGGAACCGGCGCTCGAAGCGTGCGGGCCGCGATCCCCTGGTAGAGCACCTCGGTGCTTCTTGGCCTCGCCGTTACCCTTGCGCTCGCCGCGCACCGCAGAGCGAGTTCTCCTTCACCTCGATCGCGATGTCGCGATCGGTGAACCCGGCCACGGCGATCGAGATGCGATAGGCGTTTTCGCCTGTCCGCTCGATGTTGTAGGGCGGGTAGGAGTTGGTCCCCTCGGGCGCGCTCATCTGGTCGAGCATCGAGAAGATGCGGTCGAAACCGACGGTCGAACGATAGAGGGGAGAAAGATCGAACTGACGCATGGCATATCCTCCTTGAAGCGACATGCGGGCCGGTCCGCCATCATGGCCGGACCGTGAACCCATCCGCGCAGCCATCATGGCCTGCGCTGAAGCGGATGTAGGAACGGCGTTTCGGCCGTTCAAGACCCCCTCAAGAGCTGGCGCGGTGCTCGCGATGAATGCGGCGTGAACGGCGGCTTCCGGCCCTGTTCAGCCGGAACCCTGCAAGAAGGGCACCGTGGACCCCCGGTTCCCGAGGCTCGTCATGTCGTCCCGCCGTTCTCGCGTTGCTCTTCCTGTTCGGGTCCCCCGTGCTGGCGTTCACGCTTGCCCTGTCCGAACCTCGCCTGGCGCGGGCCGCAGAAGCAGGGGCGCTCGATGCCAGGGCGCTTGACGCGGGAGAGGTCGAGATGGTGCTGGCGCAGCACGGCTTCCGGGATGTCGGCGGCCTCAGGCGCAAGGGCGCGATCTGGGTGGCCCGCGCCAGCGGGCCGGACGGGCGTAGGATGCTGGCGGTCGTCGATGCGGCGAGTGGCGAGATCACCGGGCTGAAGCCGGTCGACGGTCCGCCGATCCCGCCACGGGCTTCGGTCGTCCGCTTCTGATTGCCGGCCGGCGGCAAGCCGTATCATTTCGTCAAGATGCGGCTGTAGAATGCCTGGACAGCCACTGATTCAGGTCGGCATCTCCTTGGAACTCGTCGCTACTCCCGCCTTGCCAATTCCATCCCAGCCCGTCGTCGGCGCGCTTACGAGCGCCGGAGGGCTGAAGCTGCGCTTTGCCCGCTGGCGGCCGACCTCCCGCCGGCAGTCGGGCACCGTCGTGCGTGTTGCAGGGGCGCGGCGAGTTCATCGAGAAATATTTCGAGGTCATCGCCGAACTGCGCCGGCCGCGGCTTCGCCGTCGTGGCGTTCGACTGGCGCGGGCAGGGCGGCTCCGACCGGCCGCTCCTCAATTCACGCAAGGGCCATGTCGACGATTTCGACGATTATGGGCGCGATCTCGACTCATCGATGCGAGAGGTCGTGCAGCGGCACTGCCCGCCGCCCCATTTCGCGCTCGCCCATTCGATGGGCGCCGCAATCCTTCTGCGCTCCTTGCGCGGTAAGCCCGATCTGTTCGCGCGCGCCGTGCTGACCTCGCCCATGATCGCGATTGCCGGGCTCGATCGCCCGCAGGGCGCGCGGCTCCTTGCCGCCTCGCTCGACGTGCTCGGCTTCGGCGGATCGTTCATCCCAGGCGGCGGCGAGACTGCAATCCCGACCCGGCCATTTGCGGGCAATGCGCTGACGCGCGATCCGGTGCGCTACGCGCGGGCGGGAGCCGTCATCGAGGCCGCGCCGGCTCTCGGACTCGGCGACCCCACGATCGGCTGGGTGCATGCCGCCTTCAGGGCCATGCGGGAGTTCGAGGATCCGAACTATCCGCTCGACCTCGTCACGCCCATGCTGGTGCTCGTTCCGGCGCTGGACCGGGTGACGCTGACCCCGGCGGCGGAGCGCTTCGCGGCGCGGCTGAAGGCCGGCCGCGCCATCGTCATTGCCGGCGCGGAGCACGAACTGCTGATGGAACGCGACGACATCCGGGCGCTGTTCTGGGCGGCGTTCGACGCGTTCATCCCCGGCACGGCGGATTACGCGCTGGATCGAACCGGCCGAGATCTGGCCGAGCGAGGAGGTCAGCGGTTGAGCAGTTCCAGCACCTTGTCGTGCAGGCGCCTGTCGCCGGACGCGACGATGGAGCCGCCCTTGGCAGCGGACTCGCCGGTCCATGTGGTCACGATGCCGCCCGCGCCTTCGATGATCGGCACCAGCGCTACGATGTCGTAGGGCTTGAGATCGGTCTCGATCACCACGTCGATCAGGCCGGCGGCGAGCATGCAATAGGCGTAGCAGTCGCAGCCGAAGCGGGCGAGGCGCACCTCGCGTTCGACCCGTTCGAAGGCTTCCAGCTTCGCGTCCTTGAACATGCGCGGCGAAGTGCACGACAGCGTCGCCTCGGCCAGCGAGGCGCAGGTGCGCGTGCGCAGCTCGCGCTGGCCGCTCTGCCCGCGCCAGAGTCGCTGAGCCGCCGTCGCCAAAGAAGCGCTCGCGCGTGAAGGGCTGGTGCATCAAGCCGTAGCAGGGCGCGCCGTTGCGGAGCAGGCCGATCAGCGTGCCCCACATCGGCAGGCCCGAAATGAAGGCCTTCGTGCCGTCGATGGGGTCCAGCACCCAGACGAACTCGGCGTCCGTGCGCTCGTCTCCATATTCCTCGCCGATGATGCCGTGCGAGGGGAACGTGCGGCGGATCATCTGGCGCATCGTCGCCTCGCGCGGCCCGGTCGGCCTCGGTCACCGGATCGAACGACGCGCCTGCGGCGGACTTGTCGGTGGCCGCGATGGCGGTGCGGAAGAACGGCAGGATGGCCGTGCCCGGAGACGGTGGCGAGGTCGTCCACGAATGCAGCGAAATCGACGGCCGTCATGGATATGTCCCAGGCTGAAAGCTCATGTTCAATCGCTGCATAGTCAACCGGCCCAGCAAGATGGCAATCGTACTGAGATGGATAGATCTAGGCGTCATGACGTGGGACGCGGATGAGATTGATGTTCTGGCGAAACAGCAAAATGCCGTGCGTCAATCTGTCCAGCGCATATAAGTCAGCATCACTTGCCTTTTGTGCAGTGCGGTGTCATATTGATGCAGTGCGGTACGCGCTTTCGCGTCCACACAGCCCTCCTTGGGCGTTTCCTCCCTTGACTTGGCCGCCGGCATCGCCAGGCGGCCTCTTTCTTTAGCAATCTACCGCTATTCCGCCGCGAGCCGGCCGCCGCTCAGGAGATCCGTGGCTTCGATCGCCAGGACGTCAGCGATGGCCATCATGTCGGATGCGATCTTCGAGAAGCCGGCAGCTTCTCCAACCGCCTCTCGTCCATGTAAAGCCCGCGATTGATCTCGATCTGGATCGCGTGGCACCCATTCGCCGGGTTGCCGTAATGCTCCGTGATGAAGCCGCCGGCATAGGGCTTGTTTCGCGTCACCGCATAGCCGCGCGAACGCAGCGCATGGTCGATCGCATCGGCGAACAGGCCGCTGGCGCTGGTTCCGTAGCGATCGCCGATGACGAAGTCGGCCTTGGGATGTTCGTCCCTGACGCTATGGGCGGATGGCATTGAGTGGCAGTCGACCAGGAGCGCCAGCCCGAACCGCCGCTGGGTCCGGTGCAGCAGGCTCTGCAGCGCACGGTGGTAGGGTTTGTAGAGCAGCTCGATCCGCAGCAGCGCGTCTTCCACCGGAAGCCGCCGCGCGTAGATCTCCTGCGCGTCGCCGACAACCCGCGCAATCGTGCCGAGGCCGCCCGCAACGCGCATCGACCGCGTATTTGCGAAGGGCGGCAGCCGTCCCTCGAACATCCGGGGATCGAGCTCGTAGGGCTCCCGGTTGACGTCGAGATAGGCGCGGGGAAAATTCGCGCGCATCAGCGGTGCGCCGCGACCCGTGACGCCGGCGAAGAGCTCGTCGACGAAGAAGTCTTCGGAGCGCCGCAGCGTCATCGCGTCGAGCCGGGAGGCGTTCACGAAGGAGGCGGGGTAGATCCGGCCGGAATGGGGCGAGTTGAAGACCAGCGGCACGGCATGGCCGGCCGGCTCCGAGACCTCGAAGGGCGGATCGAATTCGTCGGCGATGGGAAAAGACATCGCGGCGCGTGACCTCTCATCTAGAATGTCGAGTGTGCCTGCGGCGGCCGCGCCTGTCCATGTGCGATCAGTCTTAACCCTTTCACGGCTTTTTTACTCCCATGCCTGCATAAGGTTGCGAGGACTGGAGTTCATCATGGTGCCTGAAGCGATTATCTCAACCCGAATTCTCCTGGCCGAGGACGACAACGACATGCGTCGTTTTCTCGTCAAGGCGCTCGAGAATGCAGGCTATCAGGTCTCGTCCTACGACAATGGCCTGTCCGCCTACAACAGGCTGCGCGAGGAGCCCTTCGAACTCCTGCTGACCGATATCGTGATGCCCGAGATGGACGGCATCGAATTGGCCCGCAAGGCGACCGAGCTCGACCCCGACATCAAGGTCATGTTCATCACCGGCTTTGCCGCAGTGGCGCTCAACCCCGATTCGCAGGCTCCGAAGGATGCCAAGGTTCTGTCGAAGCCCTTCCATCTGCGCGATCTCGTAACGGAAGTGCAGAAGCTGCTGCAGGCGGCCTGACAGAACCCTGAATTCAGCGGCTTGCCATGCCGTCGGCGAGCCGCTATATCCCGCGACATCAGGTTGCGGCGCCCATCCCTCGGGCTCCGGAACGGGACGGATGGGCGATTAGCTCAGCGGGAGAGCACACCCTTGACATGGGTGGGGTCACAGGTTCAATCCCTGTATCGCCCACCATCCGTTTCCCTCGAATTCTCAAGAACTTAGCTGCAGAATTGCGTTTCGATAGCGGGCTCGAATGTTTGCCGCATCGCGGGATACGCTCTAGCCGGGGGCCAAGGCCAGCCGGCGTGTCGCGCGCATCATCAGCCACGACATGACGGCGACATTCACGAGGTTCCACAAGATCCCGTTCGCGAACGCTGCCTGATACGAACCGGTGGCATCGAAGATGACGCCGGATAGCCAGCCGCCCAGCGCCATGCCGAACAAAGTCGCCATCAAGCACAATACCGACGCGCGTCCCGGCCTCGCCCGGCGGGAAATATTCCCGCACGATGATCGCATAACTCGGGACGATGCCGCCCTGGAACAGGCCGAACAGCGCCGAAATAATGTAGAGCGACGTCAGGCCGTCGAAGAACAGATACAGCAGCAGCGCTACGCCCTGCAGCGTCGAGCCGATCAGCAAGCGTGGCGAGCCCGCCGATCCTGTCGGCGACGAAGCCCGATCCGATGCGGCTGATGATGCCGAAAGCGAGCATGATCGAGAGCATTTCCGCCCCGCGCGCGACCCCGTAGCCGAGGTCCCCGCAATAGGCCACGATATGCACCTGGGGCATCGACATCGCGACGCAGCAGGCGAGGCCGGCCACCCAGAGCAGGCCGGTGAGCATATTGGGAGGCAGTCCCAGGGAGCCGCGGGTTCCCGCCGACACGGCCCCGACCGCAGCAACCGGCTGGCGCGGCGCTCGCCGCCTGAGGACGAGGGCCAGCGGGAGCATCGTCACAGCACAGAAGACGCCGATCCCGATGTGCGTCGTTCGCCAACCCACGGTCTCGATGAAGTGCTGGACGATGGGCGGCCAGAATGTTCCGGCGAAATAATTGCCCGAAGCACAGATCGCGACAGCGATACCGCGCCTGCGCGTAAACCAGTAGGAGACATCAGCGATGAGCGGGCCGAACGTCGTCGAGCTCCCGAGCGCACCGACCAGCAAGCCTTGCGCGATGGCGAACTGCCAGAGGTTCGTCGAGAAGCCGGCGATCACGTAGCCGAGGCTCAGCGCGAGAGCGCCGAACACGATGGGACCATAACGCCGAAGCGGTCGGCCACGCGGCCCATCAAGACGCCGCCGAAGGCGAAGCCGACCATGCCAAGCGTGTAGGGCAGCGAGGCGTCGCCCCGCGCCACGTTGAACTCGGCCTGCAAGGTGGGCAGGACCACCGGGACCGACCACATGCCGACGCCGCCGATGGTGCTCAGCAAGACGGCTACGGCGAGGCGCAGCCACGCATAGCGGCCCTCGATATCGGAGGTTGGCGCGGCCTCGCTTGCACGCGGGCGCTGGTTTTGAATGCTCAAGTGTGGCGTCTCCTGAGCGCCAGCCTAGCATTACGCCGGGCCGCGTCGCCACCCCGCCGCCGCGCCGCTGTTTGGCGGTCGCCGCCAAAGGCGCGCCTCGCTGCGAACCCTCAGCGCTTCCGCGAGCAGGATCCAGCAAGCCGAGATCGCCCAAGTGAACGTGCGGATCATGAATTCTGAATGGATTGTCGAGTGGTTCCGGAACAGAAGGTGCCAGAAGACGATGATGCCGATCGAGATCAGCAGGAACGCGGCCCGCGCGCGGGCGAGCACGGCGTCCTCGCTGGATGGAGAGCTCGAGCCGAACAGGCGGACGGCGCCAACGGCGAGCGCCAATAGTGCGGCAAGCCCGCTCACCAGTCCGAGCACCAGCGAGCCCTGGCCAATGTGATCGGCCCGACCCGCCATGTGAAGGATCAGGTCCAGGAGGCTGAAATTTCCATCCGCTACGCGGATCTCGAGCTGGTTGAGAAAGTTCGCGAGCACGTTTTCCTGGAACACGATGCTGGCGATTGCGATCTTCAAGCCGAACATCGCGACGACCGTCGTGCCCGCCACCGCAAGGAAGTCGAGCCCTCGGGATACCGCCGTCGGGATGTCGTCCCGGCACGAGATACCGAGGCCGAGCAAGCCGAGCCCGGCGGCTGTCGCGAACGGGATCTGCCCGGTCCAGAACTCCAGCGCGGTAATCAGCGCGAATGCGATGCTCGTAACAAGCGCCAGGCGCCACCGCCGCCACCGCAGCGGATCCCCGAAGATGAAGGCCGCCATCAGCGCGAACACGACCGGCTCGGCGAGGCCGATGGAGAGATTCTGCGAATAGAACTCCATGCCGAAAAAGCCGAGCAGCGTGAGGCTGACGATGCAGCCCGCGACGAGCCGGGGATCGGCGGCCGCCTCGCTCTCGTCGCCGGTAGAGCAGAAGCGCGGACGCTATGCCGATGGCGGCGCACGCCGCGTAGTTGATCGCCTTCAGGAGATTGCGTGTGCCTTCGACCCCTATCGCCGGCACGAGGGCCGCGATCGGCGCGACGAAAGCGTCGATGTAGCGGTGATACGGCCAACTCCGGAATTCACCGACACGGTTCTCGACGATGTATTCGTAGAGCATCTCGCACGTGTTGGATGCGATAACCTTGTTGTTCGGCGACTCGATGGCCGCCGGCGTCACCGTCTTCAGCAGGCGCGGCTGCGAGGTATTCGCGGCCATGGTGAGGATCAGGCAGTCATTATAGGTCAGTGAGCCGATGCGCCGGTCTGGCAGGTCGGTGGGATCCCGAAGCAGCGCTCCACTGGAAAACGCCGCCGCGATTTCCGCCCGCAAGCGCGTCGTATCCGATACCAAAAACCGCATAGCTCGCCGCGTAGATCAGAAGGAGAGAGGCCGCCGCCACGGACGGCAGACAGGGCAACCAGGCCGGGAATGCGCGCAAGAAACGGGCGAATGATAGTCATGCAGACTTCCATGCTGGTGCGTAGCCACGGCCTAAGCTGCGCCAGTGCGCCGATGTGCTCGGGGGGAATAGGACGCGATGGAGCGATTCAAGCCTGACGATCGACGGTGCATGCCGCTTGCGCCGGGCCAGGATCATGTTGGGCCGTAGCCGTACCGCTCCCATTTTTTCGTCTGGTAGTAGAGGCCACCCGCCCCTTCGAGCGTGCGATAGGTCGAGAAATCGACCTTGTTCAGCACGAACCCGATGATCTTCGGGTGAACCATCTCGGCACGGGATACCGCGCGCGACAGAACGCCCTCGGGTGTCTTCGCCCATTCCACGACGAGCACGAATTCGTCGATGAGCCGCGCCGCCGCCCTCACGTCGACAATTGGAGCGAGAGGAGGCAAATCGAGAATGACGTAGTCGTACTCCCGGCGGGCCTGACGCAGCATTTCCGCCATCGGCACCGATGAAATCACCTCATTGGTGTGGGCGATGGAGGTACGGCTCACCGACGGCAGGAAGCTGAGCGTCGTGGTCGTATCCTGCCAGACCGATTCCGCGATTGTGGCGCGACGGGTCAGGACTTCGAGCAGGCCCGATTGGGCGTTCGGCGTCAGGCGCTCCGTCATCGACGTCGTACGCAGGTCGGCATCGATCAGCAGCACGCGGCTGCCGGTCTGCGCGATCAGCAGAGCTAGGTTCGTCGCTATCGTGGTTTTCCCTTCGCCCGGGAGCGCCGAGATGATGCCGACGACCTGGCAGCCGTCCGGCCCCTTGTTGGTCATCGAGATCTTCACTGACCGGAGGGTCTCGGTGAATTGAGAGAAAGGCGCTGTCAGGACGTAGCCGGATGTCTGGTCCGCCGCCGCGAAGACCCGGGTTTGCGATGGATCGGATCCATCCGCCACGACGCCGGGCACCGGTACGTTGGCGATATTCAGCTCCGGGAGAATGCCGAGGCATTCCACGCCCAGCAGCTTTTCACCCTGGGCTGAGGTTCGAACGACGGTGTCCAGCTTTTCACGCGCAAAGGCGGTGCCCATTCCGAGGAACAGTCCCCCGAACAAGGCGCCAAGCAGCACGACGCTCGATTTCGGCCAGCTCTTGTCGCGCGGCGGAAGCGCTTCGCTGATGATCCGGGCCTCGGTGATGGGCGATGATTGCTGCTGCACCGCGCCGACATAGCGTTGCATGTAGACGTCGAGCAGCGACCGGTAGGTCTGGGCGGAGCTGTCGAGTTCGCGCAGCTTGATCTGCGCCTGCCTCGTGCCGGCGGCCTCCTGGTACATCTTGTCGAGCTGGTTCCTGAGCCCTTCCTCGCGGCTCCGGGCGATTTCGAACTCGCTCCGGTAGACCTGGCCGATGCGGCGCAGCTCGTCCTGCATCGCCTTCTTGAGCTGCGTCATTTCATTGCGCAGTGCGACAGCCACCTGATGGTTGGCGCCATAGCGGGCCGACCAGTCGGCTTCGCGGCGCACGTCGTCGTCATATTGTTGCTGAAGCTTGGTGATGACTTCGCTGCGCAGGATTTCGGGCAGGGCGGCTTCCTGCAATCCGTTCTTGTTCAGCTCCTCGATCCTGTCGACCTTGGCGCGCGCGGCGGCGGCATCCGACTTGGCGATGGCGAGCTGCGAACTGAGATCCGCGATCTGCTGGTCAGCCAGCACCTTGCCGCCGGCATCGACGATGCCGTTCTCGTTCTTGAAGGCCTCTACCGCGCGATCCGCGGTTACGGACTGGGCCCGCAGCTCCTTGATGCGGTCCTCCAGCCATACCGAGGCTTTCCGCATGGTATCTGCCCGGAATGTGAGCTTGTCGTCGATGTAGGCGGCCGCGATCGCGTTGGCGATCTCCGCGGCCTTGCGGGGATCTTCAGACGTGAACGCCACGTTGGCGACGAAACTCACGCCAACCCGGCGCACCTTCAGGTTCGTCGAGAAGGTGTCCAGCGCGGAAAGCAACTCGGGACTATCGCCCAACTCGCGCTGGTCGAGCATACCCAGCACGCTCTTGATGGCATCCTTCACCTGCCGGATGAGGCTTGGTCCGGCGCCCACGAATTCGGGGTCCTCGGTAAGCTTGAGCCGCTCGACGACTGCACGGGCAATGCGCTCGGAGCGGATCGTCTCGACCTGGCTTTCGACCAGCCCTGCATCGACGAGGCCTTCCGAGGTCGGCATCTCGTTCGTGGGTTGGACGATCTGCACACGCTTCGAGTCCAGAATGACGGATGCTTCAGCGGTGTATTTCGGAGTAGCGACGACGAGGTAGGCGATTCCGGCCAGAAGACAAGCTGCCACAACCGCGCCAATGATCAGCTTCTGCCGAAGCAGAAGCTGAATGAGGCCCGACAGGTCGAACTCCACGCTGCTGTCTCCCGGCGCCGTGTTGACCGGCCGGTTCAGGATGGATCGATCGACAATGTTGTGCATCTTTGGCCCTGTTGGAGTTCCGGCTTGTCCCTGAGCCATGCCGCTTTCGGAAAGCATGTCGAACGGTCAGCAACGCGCCACGGTCTGGCGAAGAGATGTCCTGCTTGGTTCCGGCGCGCGGCGCGGAACGGTTTGTTTCACCTGTGGAATTGTCCCTCGTTGGGCCAAAACTGGGATGAGCGGATGTACTCATCCAAGCCCCACAACGATCAAGACAGCGTAGGCGTTCCTTCCGGCGTCCTCGGGTCAAACCCGACGCCGATCCACGCCTCGCCCTCGCGCGCAACCGATTTGAACGAACCAGCGCGCTCGGGCGTTCCCGGGAGCCAGCGGTATGTAAGGTGGTTCCCTGGACATCTCTGGCGCGTGCATGGATTCAGCGAGGACGGACGTGAACGGACCTTTGACAGAGTGGGGCTCATCCATCACGGCGTTGACGGCTGCCGGATCGGCCCTCCTGCAATCGCCCGCTGTGTTCCTCGTCATCTTGCTTCCGGCTCTCACGGCGGCGCTCGTCAACCGGCGGGCGATCGTGAAGCTTGCACTGTTCATAAGCATGGCCTTCGTGCTCGCCGCGGCCTGGCTGTTGAGCATCGATCCGGGATCTCAACACGCGTCGCTCCTGGCGATCGGCATGCTTGCTTCGCTCGTCCTGGTACAGCAGAGCCGCATGATCGAGCTCTCCCGCCTGCGCCAGCAATGCGAGGCCGTTCGGGCGGAAGTCGCGGAGCTTCACGCTGGCATGGAGCGCGACCTGCTTGCTTCAATGCGGAGCCGCGAGCCGGGCGCCAACCAACTGCGCGAAGTCATGGTGGAGAAAGCAGCACGCGAGCCGGACCTCCGCCCGGTTCGAGGCTCAGCCAGCTAGATCTTGTCGGGCCATTTCCAAGTAATCGCAAACTAGATCGGTCGCCTGCGCAGACCGAAACCCATGCGCTTCCAAGCGGCCTGATGCAGGTGATTCGCCGCTGAAGTGGCATGCGCCGGGCGCATACGTTGATCGAGCAACTGCATATCTGAAATTGATCAGTTTAGATCTCTTGCCCGCTATCCGTAAAATCGCGGTACTTGGTTATCATCTACTTTCAATCAGGATCGCCTGATGAGCAATAATCATTATTGTACTTTGCTGCATGAGCCATGGGAGTTCTGCATATTGAATTTCCGCAACGACACTTGACAACAAATCTTACCAAGAGCGAGACGCTGCCGATCATCGCGGCAGCCGCGCGCTGATCCGCTGAAAAGCATTGCTGGGCCTTATTGTCGAGGTCTTGCTTCGGGGCAATTCCCCCGCCCTCAGCTAAGTAGATGCTTTCCGTTTCTGGTGCAGTTCGGCAACAGCGATGGATGCCGTGCAACAGCAATCGCGATCCGATTTCTTGATTGATAAAAATCTATTCAGCAAAATGTCGCAGTTCAACTGATCGACATATCGCGTCCCCCTGCCTAATCCTCATCGCGTTCCGACCGGATGCAATCGACTGTACGTTTTGTGTTTTAAGCAGCGTCTGTTTTGTCCGGTCATATACTGATGAATTAGCCAGATCCAAGGGGGATTAAATGGGCTTTCGCACCGGTAATATTATCTTCAACGATGATTTCACCAGCAGCAGCATTCTCAATTCCGGTCCCGACAGGGCATGGAATACAACGTTCCCGGGCGGCGGACGCGTGCTTCCCCAATTGGGTGAGGACCAGATTTTCCTCGATGACGGCAAGACCGTCCTGGGCTCCACCACCGTCAACATCGATCCGTTCACGATCGGCAACGGCGTCCTGAACATCCAGGCGAAGCCGACCCCCAGCACCCTCCTCAGCTCGGTTGGCGGCTGGCAATACACCTCCGGGATGGTAAACACCGGCGGCGGCGCGTTCGATTTCAAATACGGCTATGTCGAGATCCGCGCACAGGTCCCGACCGGACAGGGATTGCTCCCAACCTTCTACATGGTTCGAAGCGACCGGGCGCAGCTTGGCGAGATCGACATCTTCGAGCTTCCCGGTTCGAAGTCGAGCTACCTGAATCAGACGGTTCACTATTCCACCAGCGGCACCGGGCTCACCGATGTCGGCAAGGTCGTCCGCACAGCTTTGCCGGTGGACCTGTCGAAGGGGTTTCACACCTACGGCGTCGACTGGCAGGAGCAGCGGATCACCTTCTATCTGGACGGCGTTGCGATGGGGAGCATGGCGACGCCGGACTCGCTGAAGGCGCCGATGTTCATGATCGCCCATATCGGGGTGGGCGGCACATGGGGCGGACAGCCCGATGGCTCCACTCCTTGGCCCGCAACCATGAAGGTCGACTATGTCAGGGTCTGGCAGGACGCCGCCGCATCGATTGCCGTCACCAAGTCCGGTACTGCCGGTAGCGAGTCGATGGCCGGTGGAGACGGAAACGACGTTCTGCGCGGCTTCGATGGCAACGATGTCATCCTGGGCTCCCGCGGCAACGATCTGGTCGACGGCGGCAACGGCGCCGACAGGCTTCTGGGCGGCATGGGCGCGGACACGCTCGTGGGCGGCACCGGAGCCGATACCCTCGAGGGCGGACGCGGTAACGACACCTACGTGATGAACGATACCGGCAACGTCATCATCGACCTGCCCGGCTCAGGCTTCGATACTGTCGAGACCAACCTGCTTTCCATGGGCGTTGGCGGCACCATCGAAGGGCTCGTGTTCAAGGGCGCCGGCAACTTCAAGGGCTTTGGCACCGGTGTCGACAATCGCATCGTCGGCGGAGCGGGTCTCGACACGTTGATCGGGGGCGCAGGCAGTGACACGCTCATCGGAAACGCCGGCAGCGACAAGCTGAATGGCGGCCTTGGCAATGACGTCATGTATTCAGGCGGCGGGAATGACACGCTGCTTGGCGACGGCGGCTCGGACCTCTTTGTTATCAACGGGCGCGATGGCGCCGGAAGCACACTCGTCGCGGATTTCCAGCGCGGGATCGACAAAATCAATGTCTCGGCGCTCGGCTTCACCAGCTTCACCGATGTGACCAGCCACTCGGCGATGAACGGCCAGGGCAATCTGTATCTCGCCAAGAACGGCGAGACGGTCGTGATGCAGGCCATCAAGCTCGGCCAACTCACGGCGGGTGATTTTGTCTGGGGCACGTCAACCTCCTCGGTCGAGACAGCGGCGATGCCAACGCCCGTGTCTTCGACCACCTCGACCTCGACGAGCACAAGCTCGACGACGGGAGACAGCAACGCCAATCTGCTGAACGGAACCGCCGGTGCGGATCAGATTTCGGGTGCATATGGCAACGACACGCTGAATGGCGGAGCCGGCAATGACTGGCTCAACGGCGGCGCGGGTGCTGACCGGCTGAATGCGGGCACCGGCAACGACACGATGATCGGCGGCACAGGCGCGGATACTTTCGTGTTCACGGCGTCATCCACGGCATCCCAGGCGCATATCTCGGACTTCGAACTGGGCGTAGATCATCTTGCCGTCGGCGGCCTAGGGCTGACGAGCTTCACCTCCGTGCTGAGCCACGCCATCAATAACGCGCAAGGCTTTGCGCAGATTTCCGCGGGAAATGAAACCATTCTCCTGCACGGAGTGACGGTCGCCGAGCTTCACGCGTCCGATTTCATCTTCTGACCTGAATGCAGCGGCAGGCGGCAAGAGCTCCCTGCCGCCCCGTACTCAGCATTTTCCCCTACGTAGGAATCGTTCCATAACAGGTTCGATTCTTTTACGGATCTATAGTATAGGTCGGGTCCGCTTTGCAGGATCCGAACACTTGATCGCCAAGAGCCTCGGTTCATCAACCGTAACGCAATCCGCCATCCCGCCTTTGGCCGGGCAGGCCAGCGAAAGCGTGGCCGGAGCGCAAGCCACGGCCTCGAGCGTCACTGTTCTCGACAGCCCCGACGGGCCCCAAACGGCGCGGGACCGGATGCTCAAGGGAGCCCTGGTCTCGGCGAGCATCGGAACCGTGGTGATGTCAGTCTACCTGATCGGACGGCTTTTCTGAACGCCAGGAAATCACGTCGGGCGGGAGTTCCGCCCCACACTCAGCCGGGGCCAGCTCTTTTTCGAAAGATCACCTGGTCGAGCCCGACAAATGTCACGACCATTGCTGCCGCCGATCCCGCCATCAGCGCCACGAAGGGTGAATTCGTCACGCCGGACGCGAGCAGCGCGGCGTAAATGGCGTAGTTGAGCGCGCTCGTCGCGGCACCCAGGCCGAGATACTGCCCGAACTCGCCCAGCGAACCTGCGCCGCCCATCGAGAATGTGACGCGCCTGTTGAGCTGCCAGGTGGCGGTCAGGGCGACCAGAATTGAAACGAGGCGCGCAGGCAGGGGCGTCAGGCCGCCATGGAGCAACAGGGCGAGGAGGCCGGCATCCACCAGAAAGCCAGTCCCACCCACCAAGCCGAATTTGGCGATCTGCCGGAGTTTGGCGCGGAGTCCTGGCGCGGCCGCCAACGCGGTTCTCACGTCTTTCCGCTGCCGTCTGAATGGACCGCGGGTATGCTGAGATAAAGAATGCGCTTCTGCTCGCGGCGCGAAAACGCGAGCGAGTCCAGGATGAGCCCGCAGGTCGCCAGCAGCGCGGCGATGACCATAAGGCCCGTGATGAGCACCGCCGTCGGGATGCGCGGCACCAGCCCTGTCGCGATGTAGGTTTGTACCAGCGGAATGGCCAGCACCACGGCGATCAGCGCCGCAAGGGATGCCAACCCGCCGTAGAACAGCACCGGGCTCGTCTCCTTCAGCAAAAACAGGAACGTCCGAAGGATGCGAAATCCGTCCCGGAATGTCTTCAGCTTGCTCGGCGAACCCTCCAGCCTGCGACCGTAGGGGAGGGACACTTCCAGCGTCGGAATACGCAATTGACTGGCGTGGACCGACATCTCGGTCTCGATCTCGAACCCCGCCGAGAGTGCGGGAAAGCTCTTCACGAAACGTCGCGACATGACCCGGTAGCCCGAGAAGATGTCGCTGAAGTCGAACCCGAACATCCCGCCGTAAAGCAGGTTGAAGATCCGGTTTCCGACTGCGTGGCCCTTTCGCCCGGCATCGTCAGTCACGCCGCTGCGCGTGCCCACGACCATATCGACGCGCTCGTCGACAAGGCTGCGGACCAGCAGAGGTGCAGCGGACGCGTCATAGGTGCCGTCGCCGTCGGCCATGACATACACATCCGCATCGACATCCGCGAACATGCGTCTCACGACATTGCCCTTGCCGCGGCGGGGTTCGCTGAACACGATAGCCCCTGCATCTGCCGCCACCTGCCGCGTCGCGTCGGTCGAGCCATTGTCGAAAACGTAGACCGCCGCGCCGGGCAGAGCTGCCCGGAAATCGGCAATGACCCCCGCAATGCTCCTTTCCTCGTTGAAACAGGGGATCACTACCGCGATCGAAAGCTTTCCGAACCGGTCGGCGTCGAGCGAAACCGACGCCGCCTGCGAGACGGCGGTCGTATCGGCCGGGGTTACCCGCTCCCGCAGCGAACGTTCTGCAGCCACCCCATTCGGGCTCCTGGCAGGACTGGTGATCGCGGGACTGGACATGACCTCTCCTCAGCGTGACTTGCAGGACACACCGCTGGGGAGGTCCGGTCAAGGTACTTGGAACCGAGCCGGTGTCTCGAACTGGACCAAGGGTCAGGAAATCCTGACCGACGCAGCGACCGGCCCACCATAAACGCAATGGGCCGGTCGGGGTTGCGGCATTGCAGCAGGCCAGGCATGAGCTCACCGAAAATCGGCGAGCCCGCGTGTCAGAACAGGAAGTCCGTGGCCTGCAGATCTCCAGGCTTTACGTATTGGAGCGTGATGACCTCGCCGGAGTTGGCGATCGTTGCATACCCTGCTGAGTTGGCGGTGACGTGAGCGAGAACGTCCGTCCAGGACGCGAGACCGATTTCCCTGACGTCCAGACGATCGATGCCGAGCTGGAAATCCGTCACGAAGCTTTGGCCTCCGCCCGTGCCGCTGAACACGAACGTGTCGCTTCCGGCATCTCCGATCAGCGTGTCGCTGCCCGGACTGCCGCGCAGCAGGTCGTCACCAAGGCCGCCGAAGAGCTTGTCGTTTCCTTGCCCGCCGTTCAGCGTGTCGTTTCCGGCGCCTCCTGCGAGCTGGTCGCTGCCGCTCCCACCCGTGATCATGTTGTCGAACGAGTTGCCGACCCCCTTGAATGCGCTGGACCCGGTGTAGATCAGATTCTCCACATAGGCCGACAGCGTCACGCCGGTCTGCGAGGTAATGATCGTGTCGCGTCCGCCAGTCGCCAGCTCCGTGATCACCTGGCCCGTTACATTGACGAGGTAGGTGTCGTCTCCCGCCCCGCCAACCAGCGTATCCGCGCCCGTCAGGCCGTCGATGGTATCGCTGCCGGCCGTTCCCTTGATCAGGTCGTTGCCCGACGTTCCCGTGATGACACCCGTCGCGGGAGGCTGAGGTGGGGGCGGCGGCGCGACTGCTTCGGTGTAGAAGATGAAATCGCCCGCCGCGAGGCTGGCGAGCTTCAGGCCCTGCATGATTACGGACTGATCCGCGAGGGACAGCACCAGGTTTCCCTGGCCATTCATGAAAGCGCCCGCCATGGCCGAGGGCAGGCTCGTCAGGCCGAGGCTGGCGACATCCAGCCTGTCCAGCCCGAGCTGGAAATCGGTGATGAGATCGGTCGTGCCCGCCGTGCCCGCGAGGAAGGCGAAGACATCGCGCCCGGCATCGCCGGTGATCGTGTCGTTTCCGGCGCCGCCGACGATGAGGTCGTCGCCGATACCGCTGTTGAGCTTGTCTGCACCGGCTCCGCCCAGCACGGTGTCATTGCCTGCGCCGCCAAGGAGCGTGTCATTGCCGGTGCCGCTCTCGAGACGATTGTCCAGCGAGTTGCCGGTCCCGGAGAAATTGCCAGACCCCGTGTAGACCAGCGACTCGAGTGGGCCGGCAAGCCCATAGGACGACAGCGAGGTTTTCACTGTGTCGAAGCCGTAGCCGGCGAGCTCCAGAATGGAGTCGCCCGTATTGTCCACGATGAAGAGATCGTCGCCGGCTCCGCCGAGCATGGCGTCGCCACCGATGCCGCCGTCGATGGTGTCGTTGCCTTGTCCGCCGAGCAGGCGATCGAGCCCGCTTCCGCCCAGGATCAGGTCGTCGCCGCGGCCGCCCATAATGGTGTCGGAGCCGTCCAGGCCCTGGACGACGTCGTTGCCGTCGGTGGCGCTGAAGAAGTCAGCCCCCGCCGTGCCGTTGACCGACTTCCCCGTCAACGCCGATTCGTCCTGCCACACCTTGATATAGTCGATCTTCATCTCGGCCGGCCACGGAGTCGTGGAATTGGGCGCTCCCGACCATGTGCCGCCCACGGCGATATTGGCCATGATGTACATCGGCATCTTCAGCGCTTCGGGCGTGGTCATCCAGCCCATCGCCTTGCCGTCGAAATAGAAGGTGATGGTGGAGGCGTTCCAGTCCATCCCGTAGGTGTGGAAGCCGGCGGACATGTCTGCCACCGTTGAACGGACCGTCTTGTTCGTGAACGTGCCGCTGGGATCGCTCCAGTGAACAGTCTGGTAGATGTAGTTTGGCTTATTGCCGAGCACTTCGAACATGTCGATTTCGCCATACCGGCCGCTATCGGCCCAGCGCAGCCAGAATGCGGGCCACAGGCCCTGGCCCGCAGGCAATTGGGCGCTCATCTCGATGTAGCCGTACTTGAATTCGAAGTTGTTGCCGGAACTGATCAGGCCGGATGTGTATGGCTTCCCGATCGTCGTGAGCAGGTCAGCCGGCGTCGGGTTCGCGCTGATCGTCAGGACGCCATCCGACAGGGAAAATGGGTCTACCTTGATCACGGCGCCCGAGGGGAGCGTGGTTGAGTTGTCGTCCATGTAAAGCTGCTGCTCGCCATTGGTGCTGAGCAGACGCCCACCCCACGGGAAGGTCGTTCCCCAGATATAGCCTGCGACGTTCGCCCGCTCGAATTCGTCGGTGACGACCATCGTTTTTCCGGTCGCCGGCGTGGCAGAGGTCGGCGCAACGTATGACATTTTCGGTTCCCCCATCTTGCTGCGTCACATGCTTCACGTTTGATGTGACGCGCAGGACTAGGAACCTTTTAATTGAGACATCAGCAAGTTTGGGCCAAGTACGTACTTTTAGTATTTTACTGAATTACTATTCAGAAACATAAGTGTTCAAACCAGTTATAAGACATGATCCTTCAACTTACCTTTCTTGATTACTTTTAAACAGAAATGCGGTCTGCTCATTCATGCCAGATATTGGCAGTGAATCGGAGTCATCGATTGCATGCGTGCAAGCGTAGCCGGACAAAGCTAGCTAGAGCTGTACGGACAAGTACGAGGGGGAGCGAGAAAGCGGAGTTTCAGCCAGGAAGGAAGCTGGGGTCGAACCAGCTTGGCCCTAGACGCCCGAACCGCCGAGGAACTCGGAGACGAAAGTATCCCAGAGGATGCGCAGATCGAGGCCGATCGAGAGCTTGTCGATATAAGCGAGATCGCACGCGACGCGGCGTCTCGCATGGCCGGCGTCGGTCGTCGGACCACGATATCCGCGCACCTGTGCCAGCCCTGTGATCCCGGGGCGGACGCGGTGGCGCTGGAAGTACGCCGGAACCAGCTCTTCGTAAAGCATGCCGCCTGCAAGCATCCCCGGCACGTGCGGGCGCGGGCCCACGAGCGACATCTCGCCCTTCAGGACGTTGAAGAGCTGGGGCAGTTCATCGAGGCTCGTCCGGCGCAGGAAGCGGCCGATGGACGTCACGCGCGTATCACCTTCGACCGTCTGCACCCGTCCGGACGGATCCTGAGCATCGGGGCGCATCGTACGGAACTTCCAGATCAGGAAGAGCTCGTTGTCTTTTCCGTACCGCGGCTGCCGGAACAGCGCGGGGCCCGGTGACGTCAGCTTGATCGCTAGAGCGATGCCGGCCAGCAGGGGCGCGAGCAAGACGAAAAGGATGAGCGAGCCGCCGATATCCATGGCGCGCTTGGTCACGAGGGTAAGGCGGTGGCGCGCATACCACTCCGCGTGCCGGACACGCCATTCCTCGGGGCGGGGAAGGTAGGGTCGCGCGGGGAACAGCGTCACATCTCTTTTCATTGAAAAGGCGCGCTGCAGGTTGTCGGTTGCGGGCCACGAACTCGATTGGCACGTGCCCATCCCCGTCAGCGCGGTCCGGGGTCGTTCCGGCTGGGCTCCGTCCCAAGGCAAGGCTCCTCAAAACTGTCGTCCTTCAAAGTTCACTCGTGCCGATCACCCAAGTTCAGCTCAGGCAACTGGGGCTGCCAAGACGCAAAGACGGGACGCCTGGCCGTATCGGACCCTCCTAAAAGCACCTCGGTCCCATTGGGTTCCAAGGTTTTTGCATTGCAGCAAACTCTTTGTTGGATGCGCGGCAATGCCAAATTCATCACGGCATCGGCGATGGAACGAAGTCGTCCGCCGCTCGATTAACCCCGCGATTATTTCCCTTAATGGCGGAATCAGAGCGCACGATGCAGACCTTGCCGCGTCATCTCAAAAGGCTCGAGGACGAGTTGATCCACATCATGCGGGAGGTCGTGGCAGAGTTCCGCAACCCGGTGTTTCTCTACTCCATAGGCAAGGATTCCAGCGTCATGCTGCACCTTGCCCTGAAGGCGTTCTATCCAGCACCACCTCCCTTCCCCTTTCTTCACATCGCGTCGACGTGGGACTTCCGGGAGATGATCGAGCACCGTGACCGCATGGTTCGGGAGCACGGTTTGCGATTGATCGTGCACACCAACGAGGATGCGCTCGCACAGGGCGTTTCGCCGCTCACGTCCGACGTCGGCACCTACACGCGGTCCATGCTTACTGACGCACTCAAGCAGGCCCTGACGCAGCACGGTTTCGATGCGGCGTTCGGCGGCGGCCGCCGCGACGAGGAGAAGGCGCGGGCAAAGGAGCGGATCTTCTCGTTCCGCTCCGGCAGCCACGGATGGGACCCGAAGAACCAGCGGCCGGAGCTGTGGAACACGTTCAACACCCGCGTCGCCAAGGGCGAGACGATCCGCGTCTTCCCGCTGTCGAACTGGACCGAGCTCGACATCTGGCAATACATCTATCTTGAGAGCGTGCCGATCGTGCCGCTCTACCTCGCGAAGCCGCGCCCCGTCGTGATCCGGGACGGAGCCAACATCGTCGTCGACGACGAGCGCCTGCCGCTTCTGCCCGGCGAAAACCCTCAAAAGCGCGTCGTCCGGTTCAGGACGCTGGGCTGCTATCCGCTCTCCGCTGCGGTCGAGAGCAACGCGGCCACCGTCGAGGATGTCGTCTTAGAGGCGCTCACCGCCACCTCGTCCGAACGGCAGGGCCGCCTCATCGACAGGGACGAGTCCGCCAACATGGAAGCCAAGAAGCGCGAAGGTTATTTCTGATGAACCAGTTGTCCCCGCGCCTCCTGCAGGAAATCCAGACCAATGATGGCAAGAGCCTGCTGCGCTTCCTCACCTGCGGCTCCGTCGATGACGGCAAGTCGACGCTGATCGGCCGTCTGCTCTACGACACACGCCGGATCTTCATCGACCAGCTCGCGACGCTGGAAGCCGACAGCAAGCGCTTCGGAACCACGGGCGACGACATGGACCTCGCCTTGCTGGTCGATGGCCTCTCGTCCGAGCGTGAGCAAGGCATCACGATCGATGTCGCCTACCGCTTCTTCGGGACGCCGGCCCGCAAGTTCATCGTCGCCGATACGCCCGGCCACGAGCAGTACACGCGCAACATGGCCACCGGGGCCTCCGCCTGCGATCTCGCGATCCTGCTGGTCGACGCCCGCAAGGGCGTCCTGACGCAAACGCGGCGGCATGCCGCCATCGTGTCGCTGCTCGGCATCAGGCACGTCGTTCTCGCCATCAACAAGATGGACCTCGTCGACTATGACGAGGGCGTGTTCCGCGACATCGTCGCAAGCTTCAATGGCTTCGCGCAGTCGCTCGGCTTTTCCGAGATCGTGCCCGTGCCCCTCTCGGCCCGCTTCGGCGACAATGTCGCGGAGCGCAGCCTGCGCATGGACTGGTATGCCGGGCCGACGCTGATCCGCCATCTCGAAACCGTGGACGTGGAACGCGACGCGCGAGGCGCTCCCTTCCGCATGCCGGTGCAGTATGTGAACCGTCCCAATTCCGATTTCCGCGGCTATTGCGGCACGGTGGCCTCGGGCAGCATCCGGCCCGGCGACGAGGTCGTGGTGGCCCGATCCGGCCAGTCGAACCGCGTGGCATCCATCGTCTCCTATGACGGCGAGCGCGATACCGCCGAAGCCGGCGACGCCGTCACGCTCACCTTCGAGCGCGAGGTGGACATTGCGCGTGGCGATGTCCTGGCCGATCCGCGCAGCCGTCCCGAGGTCAGCGACCAGTTCGCGGCCCATCTCATCTGGATGGCCGAGCAGCCGATGACGCCGGGCCGCCAGTACCTGATCAAGTCTGCGACGCGCACGGTCACCGCGACGTTCACGCAGCTCAAATACAAGCTCGACGTCAACACGCTCGAGCATCAGGCCGGCCGCACGCTCGGGCTGAACGAGATCGGCGTCGTCAACGCCAGCCTCGCGGAGCCGCTCGCCTTCGATCCCTACCGGGACAACCGCACGACGGGCGGATTCATCGTCATCGACCGCTTCACCAACCAGACGGTGGGCGCGGGCATGATCGATTTCGGCCTTCGTCGCGCCACGAACCTCGCCTGGCAGGCGACGGACGTGAACAAGGCCGCCCGCTCGGTACAGAAAGGCCATAAGCCTGCCGTGCTCTGGTTCACCGGCCTTTCAGGCTCGGGCAAGTCGACCATCGCCAACATCGTCGAGCGCCAGCTCCACGCGCAGGGCGTCCATACCTATCTGCTCGATGGCGACAACATCCGCCACGGCCTGAACAAGGATCTCGGCTTCACCGCAGGCCGACCGCGTCGAGAACATTCGCCGGGTCGCCGAAGTCGCCAGGCTCTTCGCCGATGCTGGCCTCGTCGTGCTCGTCTCGTTCATCTCGCCGTTCCGGGCCGAACGTGAGATGGCGCGCGAGCTGGTCGGCGACGACGAATTCGTTGAGGTGTTCGTCGACACGCCCATCGATGTCTGCCGTGCGCGGGACCCCAAGGGCCTGTACGCGAAGGCGGCGGCGGGGCAGCTCAAGAACTTCACCGGGATCGACAGCCCCTACGAGGCTCCTGACAACCCCGACCTCCGGCTCGAAACCGAATCCGCGGCGCCGGAGGAGCTTGCCACGAGGGTGGTAAACTTCCTCATCGCAAAAGGGTACAAAGGGGGCGGTGCGCACTGATCGCGCACCCTCGATCGCATACGCCAAGCCCCCGCCCGCCGCGCCAAGGTCCCGCCTGGAGAGCCGTTTGCCTGAGTTCCGAGATCCAGCGCTCCTCGAGAGCCTCGTCGATCTTTCCTCGCGTGCAGGTGCTGCGATCATGCAGTATTACGGCGCTTGCGACAGCCGATCCAAGGCCGATGGCAGCCCCATCACCATCGCCGACCAGGCGGCCGACGACATCATCTGCGAGGGTCTCGCGCGGCTCCTGCCGGGAGTGCCGATCCTCTCCGAGGAGAGCGCCGACAGCTTCGTGCCGCGCGAGATGGAAACCTTCGTGCTCGTCGATCCGCTCGACGGCACCAAGGAATTCCTGTCCGGCAATGGCGAGTTCACCGTCAATATCGCCATCGTCGTGCTCGGCGTCCCGGTGACCGGCGTCGTGCTTGCGCCTGCAATCGGCCGGGTCTGGATGGGACGGGTCTGGCAGGGCGGCTCGCAGGCGGAGTGCATGACCCTCTCGCCCGGCGAGCCAGCGGCGCGCGGCGCGGGATCGCCGCACGATCAGCGTCAACAATAGAGTGAGCGGGCTCACCGCAATCGCCAGCCGCTCGCACCGCGATGCAAAGACGGATGCCTATCTCGCCCGCCTTCCCGTGACGGACGTCCGCTCCGCCGGCTCGTCATTGAAGTTCTGCCTCATCGCCGAAGGCGCGGCTGACATCTACCCGCGTTTCGGTCCGACGATGGAATGGGACACGGCGGCCGGGCATGCCGTCGTGCTCGCCGCCGGCGGCGTGGTGCTACAGCCCGATGGCACGCCCGTTCCTCTACGCCAAGGTGGATCAGGATTTCCGCAACGGGCCGTTCATCGCGGCGTCCAGCGCGGCGCTCGTGGACCCGCGCTGCGCCGCCTGACGCACTTAGATGCGTCGTCGGATAGCCGGCGCGCTGCAGTGTCGCGCCGGCGATTTCGTTGAAGCGCTTCTTGCGCGCCTCGGGCCAGTTCTGCCATCTGCCGACCGGGTTGAAGCCCGCGGTCTTCTGTTCCGGCTGCCACCTCTGCGACATGTCGGTCTTGCTGGCGGAAGACCCTCGTACCGGCAAGGCCTGGAGGGCCTGGAAATCGTAGCGCGCCGGGTCGAGCTTGGCATGGGCAAGCAGGCTGCGCACCGTCGCCTCGGTGTCGCCGACGAGATCCTCGTAGCGAACGACCTTGACGTTGGGGTGGGCGTTCGCGCCGCCTTCGCCGAAGCTCAAGGCCGCCTCGCAGCCAAGCTGCCATTCGCGGGCGAGCGCGCCGAAGCTCTTGCGCATGATGCCGCCACCGAACGTCTTCATGCTGGATTCCACGACATCGCGTCCGTCGCGAATGCAGAGGAAGGCGACGTCATCGGGAAACAGCGAGGGGAAGAGCTGGATGTTCTGCATGTGCGGGCTCTTCAGCAGCATGCGCTTGTCTGGATTGCGCTGCTGGAGCGACGCCATCCAACCGCCCGCCAGATACGCCAGCATCTCGTAGCGCTTCATCACCTCAGTGTTTTCCTTGAACATGAACAGGAATTCGCGCTGGAGCGCATCCGCGCCCGGAGCCACGTAGAGAAGCGGGAACTCCCAGAGGCGGCCCGGATCCTGCTGGAGATCGGGGTGCAGCGCCAGGACGTCGGCGAGATAATTCGTGCCCGAGCGCGGCAGCACGCCGTGGACGAACACGGCCGGACGTGCGCCTTCGCCGCGAATGCTTCGGACCAGCGAAGCCAGATGCTCGCGCTCGTCGGCGCTCTGCGGGAAGATGAAATCGCCGGTCTGGGCCGTGGGGCGGGACAACGCGCGGCCTACATAGCGAGGAAGCTGGCTGAGGCGGGCGTAGCCGAGTATCTGGCGTATTTCGTCGAACATTGCCGTCCTTGATCAATGGGTTGTGCACTGCAACGCTCTTCAACGCCTAAGACCCGGTTTGGTTGACTTGCTTGCCAAGACAGGCCGGCGGGGCCTAAACGTCGAACGTTGCTGCCGTTCCGTGGCGCTGTCCTTCTTTGTCAGAGATGACCTTGCTGCCGTTTGCGATGAAACTGCGATGATCTCCCAGCGCGCACGCTACGCCTTCAAGGCTCTGTTCCGCCTGTCTCAGGGACATGCCGGCCAGCCCCTGCAGATCAGGGATATCGCCGTGGCGGAATCGATCCCGCAGCCCTTCCTCGAGCAGATCCTGCTGGACCTGAAGCGGGCGGGACTGGTCGTCAGCCGGCGTGGGAAGGCCGGCGGCTATCTGATGGCCAAGCCGCCCGGCGAGATGAACCTCGCCTCCGTGCTGCGGCTGATCGACGGGCCCGTCGCGCCTCTGCCCTGTCTCTCGAAGACGGCGTATCGCAAATGCGACGACTGCGCGGACGAGGCCAAATGCGCGCTGCGGAACCTCTTCGCCAGGACCTACGAGGCCATGCTGGTGGAACTCGAGAAGGCCTCGCTCGCCGATCTCGTGAACACGGATGGCGAGCCGGGAGCGCCAGCCCTGAAGCCCGAGTTCTGCGGCCTGAAGGGCTCTGTGGCGGCCCCTTTCGGTTAACGACTTGCTAATGTTGATCAGATGGGTCAACATGATGGCATCGTGACAGATCGCCGGAGGTTGACATGCTCCTGACGAAAAGCCGCCGTGTCCTCGACAACCTGCTCGCGCTTGCCGCGCTGTTGATCGTTCTCGCCGTTACCATGCTCGTCCACGGCTGATCGCTCAGGCGATCTCCGGGGCTTGTTCTTCAGGCATTGTCCGCCTGCGGGACATGGCAAGCTTCGCATGTGCCCTGAGATCGCCGGGGTTGAGCGCCACGAGCATCAGCACGTAAACCGGAAGCGCCACGGCCGCGCTCCAGGCCAGAGCCTCCAGGCCGGTACTGTATCGCCAAGGCCAAAGCACCGCCGCCATGGCCAGCGCCGCCATCACGATCTTTGCAGCATCCACGATGGGAACCGGCAGCCGCATGATGCGTCGCCCGGCCATCCAGCTTCCGGCGATGCCGAAGACATAGGTCAGCACCGTCGCGATTGCAGCGCCGACAAGCCCGAACGCAGGGATGAGCATCAGGTTGAGGCCGATGTTCAGGACGGCCACGATGGCAAGGACGAGGGTCTGACCGAGCGGCTTGCGCGTCAGCGAAAACGCAAAGCTGAAGAAGAATGTCTCCAGCCCCTGGAGCACGGTCGCCGCCGCGATATAGGGCATGAGGACAGCGCCCCAGTGCTGGAACTTCGGGCCGAGAAGCACGTCCGCCGCGAAGTTGCTCATGACGGCCAGTCCTGTCGCGACCGGCAGGCTCGCGCCGAGCAGCAGCACGAATTGCCGGCGGAGCGCCAGTTCGGCCTCGGGCAAGCCGCCGCGCTCATAGGCCTTGAAGATGATCGGCGTTCCGGCCAGGTTCACCGCCAGCATCAGCACCTGCAGGCTGCGCGAGGCGAGATCGTAGGGCGCGGCATAGAAGCCCGCCGCCTCCGTGCCCAGCATCCAAGCGATGATGTACCGGTCGATGAACGCGATGAACGCGACGAGCGCGCCCGCGAGCGAAAAGGACAATCCGTAGCCGCCGATCTGCCTGATCCGCTGCCATTCGACATCGCGCCAGGCGATCTCATGCCGCGCACGCCACAGGATCGGCAACCCGCAGAGCAGATAGCCGAGCCCGGTGCCCAGGACGAGGCCTTCCGCGCCCCAGCCGGCCCAGGCCAGGGACCGAAGCGGTTGTCCCCGCCACGCTGGTCCGCATGAGCGAAAGCGCCGCATAGCGGGCGGGCTGGAAGCGGGATTGCAGCAGAGCGAGCCCGATCTCGCAAAATGCGAGCGCGAGGAACAGCGGCACGATGAGCATCACGAGCCGGCGCGTCTCCGCCGATACGGGCGCGAAGGCGAAGCCAAGCAGCATCAGCAGCGAGATCGCGGCAACGGCGAGATAGCCGGCCGCGACCTGCGAAATCAGCAGGTTCTCCCGATCGGAATAAACGGGCATGAAGCGCAGCAGCGCGTCGCGCAGCCAGAACAGGAACGCGCTGTAGAGCAGCGTCGCCGCGGTGAACGTGAGCGAGTAGACGCCGTACTCGGACGGGCTGACGAGCCGCGTATAGAGCGAGATGGCCAGCAGGGTGATGGCGGACGCGCCGTAGCGTCCAAAAAGATAGATCAGGCTGCTCTTCAGCATGGCGCCGCTCAGGACCGCGATGTCTGGAAGGCGCCCGCGACATAGCGCGCGATGAGCCTGCCCTGGAGCAGGCTGTCGGGATAACGCCAGAGCCCAACCCCGAGATAAACGAGGAAACGCATCGTCTTGCGCTGGACCAGGGCGTTTCGCGCCTCGCTCCAATAGACGTTGAGCTCGGCGAGCCTTCTTCGGCGGAGCAGTTCCTCGGTCGAGAAATGGGTCCGGATTTCCGGGCGGGAAAAGACGGCTTCGACCGCCTCGAAATTCGGCTCGAAGACCGTGCCGGCAAGCTGGACGTTGGCGCCGGTCTCTCTCACCCGGTAGAGCACGGAGACAAGGTCAGGCAGCATGACGAAGGTCCCCAGGGCGGCCATCCGGCACCACAGGTCCCAGTCCTCGCCGAACTTCAGCCTGGGATCGAAGCCGCCGACTGCCCGGACTGCGTCCGTCCGCATGCAGATCGCGCCGCCATTGACGATGAAGTTCCTCGCAACGAGGTGGTGAAGCACGTTGTCGCGTGGCAGGCGGGCCGGATCCGGAGGTCCGCCGATCGGGTCTCCGGTCATGTTGATCTTCCGCAGCAGCGACACGGCGGCCACCGCGCGTGCATTGGCGTCGAGCGCCGCAGCCATCCGCTCCAGCGCGTCCGGTGTCAGCAGGTCGTCTCCATCCAGAAACAGTACGTAGGGCGCGCGGCATTCCGCCAGTCCGCGATTGCGCGCGCCGCTCACGCCACGGTTGGCGATGGAAATCAGGCGGATGCGCGCATCGGCGAAGGAACTCACGATCTCGGCGGTGGAGTCGGTGGAACCATCGTCGACCACGATGATTTCAATGTCCGCGATGGTCTGGCCGATGACGCTGTCGAGCGTTCCGCGAATGAAGTCCGCAACGTTGCGGGCGGCCGTAACCACGCTCACCCGAGGTGATCTGTTTTCAGGCGATTTCGGAAGCTGAGCAGTCCCGTTCGCTGAAGCTGATTTTTGGATTGGTCCACTGGTCGCCTGCGACATTGGAGTTCCTTGCTTGCGCCCAAACCGGTTTTTCGGGGGCAACTTTTTTTGATGGGACGAAACGCCGCCTCATGAATTGAAAGGCGGAAAAGTACGAACCTCGAACCATTCCCCGCGCCAACAACGCACATGCGCCGGGATCGCTGCATGTCCGTTCAAAGGAAGGAATTTGGCGACCCATGGCTGAAGCGCCGCCTTCGAAATCCCCGTTCCCGCTTCCGCGACGCGATCCTGACAAGGCCTGCGTCGGCGGCCTGTGGATCACAGCGCTTAAGCGTGCCGAATGGGCAGAGGTTCTGCTCGAGGATTGGTCGAACCGGCGGCGCATGGGCCTGCCGCCCCGCATCCTGACGTCCGCGAATGGCAACGTGCTTTCGCGCTACGCCTCCGACCGGCAGTTCCGCCGACTCGTGGACCGGTTCGATAGCGTCGATGCGGATGGGATGTCGATCGTCTTCGCCTCCCGCCTGCAGCCGGGGCCTGAGATCCCCGAGCGCGTGGCCACCACCGACTTCGTGCATGACGCCGCCAGCGTTGGCGCCCGCTTCGGGATGCGGTTTTATCTGCTCGGGGCCGGGCGTGAGGAAAACCGCCTGGCGCAGGAGCGGTTGCGCGCGCTCTATCCCGGGCTGACCGTCGCTGGCAGGGACGGGTTCTTCAGCGACGACGAAACCAGCGACATCATCGAGGATATCCGCGACTTCGCGCCTGACGTTCTCTGGATCGGTCTGGGCGTGGGCCGCGAGCAGGCCTTCGCGGTGCTGGCGCGGGACCGCCTGCCGCGGGTGACCTGGATCAAGACCTGCGGCGGCCTTTTCGACTGGCTATCCGGCAAGAACATGCGCGCCCCGGCTTTCCTCCAGAAAGCAGGCCTCGAATGGGCCTGGCGCATCTGGCTTGAACCCCGCCGCCTCTTCCGGCGTTACCTCGTCACCAATTTCCATGCCCTCTATCTCATGGCTTGCTGGGGCTTCCGGCAACGGGGATGGCGCTTCAACATCGAATCGAACCGAACCTTCCAGCATGATTCCGCTTCCCGGACGCGATAGACCCAGCCAATCGGACGCTTCGCCGTCATCCCGCGCATCCGCACCTCGCAGCGCGACAGCCGGTGCAGCGTGAGCTACGGCGCGCAAGCCATGCCGGCCCACCCAGCGCGGGGCGAGGGCGTAAGCACCTTCGAACTCGCGTTCCTGGTGGTCTGCGGCCTGACGCTTGCGACGCAGCTCCTGCAGATCGTGCTGCGCGCCGATCTGGATCCGAACGGCACCAACGCATCGCCGGCCACCGCGATGGTGTTCGCTGCCCTCTACGCCGCCACCGCCGTGCTGGCGGTTGGCCGGCGCAAGGCGCTCCTTGCCCTGGCGAAGACGTCGCCGGTCTTCGTGCTCCTGCTCTGTTTTCCCCTGCTGTCCTGGTACTGGTCGGTCAATCGCGGGCAGACTCTCACGCCGGCCATCGCCGTTATCGGCACGAGCCTCGTCGGGCTCTATCTCGCCGCCCGGTTCGATCTTCGCCAGTTCATCGTGGTTCTCGGCATCGTCTATGCTCTGGCCGGCATCGGCAGCGTGCTGGTCGCCGTGCTCGCGCCTGCTATCGGCGTGATGAGCACCGCGGCCTGGGCTGGAGCGTGGAACGGGCTCTACGTCCACAAGAACAGCCTTGGCGCCGGCTCCGCCATCGGCACGCTCGTGCTGATCTACGCGATCTCTCTGACCCGCGGTCCATTGAAGGTCTTTTTCATCGCCGGCCTTCTGGCCACGCTCCTGGCTCTCCTGCAGTCGCGTTCCGCCACCGCGGTCGTCAACGTGGCGGCGCTGTTCTTCGTGGCCGGTTGGTCGCGGATGGCCCAGAAATGGCCGGGCACGACCATCCCGCTCACCGTCGCGGGACTTGGCCTCCTGGCGCTGGGAATTCTCGAGTTCCTGGTCTCGAACGGGCTCGATTCCCTGTTCGAGCTTCTCGGCCGCAACGCTGATATCTCGGGCCGGCTTCCGCTGTGGGAAATGACGCTGCAATACGTCAAGACGCGGCCATGGCTCGGCTTCGGGTACGAAGCCTTCTGGTCGCCGTTTTCCTCGCAGGTGGAATTCATCGAGACGGTCGTGCGCTACCGGCCGTTCTATTCGCACAGCGGCGTTCTCGAAACCCTGCTGAACGGCGGCATCGTGCTGCTCTGCATCGTACTGGTGGCGCTCGTGGCCTCCTTCGTCAGGGCTTTCGCGCTGCTGATGCGCGGCGAGCGGCGGTTCTACACGTCGTTTCCCCTCGTCTTCCTCGTCTTCTTCATCATCGCCAATATCACGGAGTCCCGCATCCTGTTCAGAAACGACCTGATCTGGACCGTGTTCATGGCCGTCGGCTTCATGCTCGCCGATCAGGTGCGCGTGAGGATCGGCGCGCGGTCGCGTCCGCTCGCGCTGAATGCGGCGCTTCGCTGATGGCTTTTCCCGGAAATCCGGTCCGCGACGTCGCGATGTGCAAGGTCGCGGTGTGCATGACGACCTTCCGCCGTCCCGAGGGCGCGACGAGCGCCCTGGCCGGTATCGCCGCACAGGTATTTGTGCGCAATCGAGACATTGAGCCCGTCGTGATCGTCGTCGACAACGACGCGGCCGCGCCTATGCGCGAACTCGTCGAGCGCTTGCGGCCCAGCTATCCCTTTCCCCTCGTCTATGCGTGCGAGACGCGGCAGGGCGTGGCCAGCGCGCGCAATCGCTGCCTCGACCTCATCCCCGCCGATGCCGACTACATGGCCTTCATCGATGACGATGAAAGCCCCGTGCCGCAATGGCTTGACGAACTTGTTGCGACGGCGCGCCAGAAGCATGCCGAAATCGTGCAGGGTCCCGTGCTGTCGCGCTTCGACGAGGGTGCGCCTGGTTGGGTGAGGGCGGGGCGGTTCCTCGATCTCGGCCCGTTTCCGGAGGGCGAGACGCTCGGCTGGGGCTATAGCGGCAACGTGCTGCTGTCTGCGCCGATGCTGCGCCGCCTGAACCTGCGCTTCGATGGGCGCTTCGACCGCTCGGGCGGGGAGGACCAGCACTTCTTCATCAAGGCGCTTCGCGCGGGTTGCGTCATCCATACGGCTCCCAAAGCGATCGCCTATGAAAGGGTCCCATCAAGCCGCGCGACCCTGCGCTACCTGGCGCGGCGGCAGTTCCGCGTCGGAGCGACCCTCGCGCTCGTCGCCCGAATCGAGCGGGACGGTCCGCGCGCCGTCGCCGTGCGTGCCGCCAAGGGCGTGGCCCGCATGGGCCTCGGCGCAGCCAAGACCGCGCTCGCGTTGCCCCGGGGTCGCCACAAGGTCGCCATGGGATTGCTCGACGTCGCGTTCGGCGCGGGCATGCTCGCGGGCCTGCTCGGCTTTTCGAGCCGTGAATACGATACCATCCATGGCGCCACGGCGTCCTCGCCGGACCCGGCCCTCGCGCCGCCGCCCGGCCCCTGACATCGGGAGATCACGATGCTGGACCTGTTCCTGCCCATGCCTTTGCCCTTGCCCATGCCTGCCATGGCGAAGCCTGCGATGGAGCCGCCTGCAATCATGCAGCTCGCCCAGGCCAACCCCGCTGGAAGGGCGTTGCCGCCCGCGCCGCGCGAGCCCGCCGAATTCACATCGTCGAACCCCGCAATCACCGGGCAGATGCAGATCGCCTTCCAGGATGAGTTCGATGGCCCCGCCGTCGCGGCCGGAGGTGCGGGCAAATGGAGCACGACCTATTTCTGGGGCGCGCGCACGATGGCGACCAACCAGGAAGAGCAATTCTATGTCGACCCCGGCTACACCTCGAAATCGGGCGGCAAGCCCGGCGTTAACCCGTTCGAGATCGACAAGGGCGTGCTGAACATCGTCGCCCGCCGAGCGCCCGAGAGCCTCGTGCCCGATCTCGAGGGACACCGGTTCACCTCGGGCCTGCTGACGACCTACAAGTCCTTCACCTTCCGCTACGGCTTCGTGGAGTTTCGCGCCAAGGTTCCGCGCGGGCGCTCGATGTGGCCAGCCGTCTGGATGCTCAGGCGCGACCAGGGCAAGCTCGGCGAACTCGACATTCTCGAGGTCTTCGGGCAGCGCACAAATTTCCTGAATTCGACGATCCACACGCCGGAAACAGGCACCATCAAGCTGGTACGCAAGGATACCCCGGATCTTGCCGAGGATTTCCACACCTACGGCATGCACTGGTCCCCGGACAAGGTGACGGTCTATCTCGACGGCCAGGAGATGGGCTCCGCGCCCACCCCGGCGGGGCTGAAGGGTCCGATGTACCTGCTGGTGAACCTCGCGGTTGGCGGGAAATGGCCGGGCCCGACCAATTCCAACACGCCGGACGAAGCCCGCTTTCAGATCGATTATATCCGCGTCTGGCAGCGTCCGGAGGACAAGACGGCGGCGATGCGCTAGGGGGCAAGCGCAGGGCCGCGGGCCGCAGGGCGATTTTGCGGCTTGATTTTGCGGGCTTGTCTCCCTAGAAGAGCCCGACGAATGCCTCGGCCCCCGCGGCCGGATTGAACACGAGATCGCACCGATGAAGATCCGCAACTCTCTCAAGTCGCTGCGCACGCGCCACCGCGACAACCAGATCGTGCGCCGCAAGGGCCGCGTCTACATCATCAACAAGACCCAGAAGCGCTACAAGGCGCGTCAGGGCTAAGGCCCGACGTACCACGCTTTCTGAGGTTCTGACGGGCAGGGTGCCTTCCGGGCGCCCTGTTTTCGTTTGTCCTGATTTTCATGTGCGATCTCCGATCCGTGATCGCGATCCCTTTTGACAGTCGGCCAGCGCGCTCTAAACTAAAGGGCATGAGACAAAGTCCGACACGGATCCGTTTCCGCGATGCGCCGGTTCTGGCCCCGCTTTTCGCTGCTGTGCTCGTGGCAGCCGTGGCATGGCCCAGCTTCGCGTCCGCGCAGTCGGAGCGCGCGCCGGCCCGGCCCCCTGCCGGCGAGAAGGCCAAGCCCGCGCCGACGCGCCCGACCACGCTCGACGAGCTCTTCGCCCGCCTGCAGCGCACCAAGGACGAGGTCGAGGCCAAGGGCATCGCCGGGGCCATCGAGCGGCGCTGGCTTCGCTCGGGCAGCGATACCGCCGATCTCCTGATGACGCGGGCGCTCGAAGCTCAGGAGGGCGGGGACCAGCCGCTCGCCATCGAACTGCTCGACCGGGTCGTCACGCTGCAGCCCGGCTGGGCCGAAGGCTGGAACAAGCGCGCCACGATCTTCTTCATGATGGGCGACAACTCCCGGGCCATGAAGGACCTGCAGGAAGTGCTGGCGCTGGAGCCGCGGCATTTCGGCGCCCTGGCCGGGATTGGCATCATCATGCGCGGGAATGGCGACGACAAGCGCGCCTACGAGGCGTTCAAGAAGGCGCTGGCCATCAATCCCTTCATGCCGGAAGTGCGCCAGGCAGTCGAACGAATGGCGCCCGAAGTCGAAGGCCGCGACATCTGACATCTTCATCCGCGCGCATTCGCCGCGCTCTCGCCATGCGCCAGGGTGAGCCGGTCGGGCGTTCTGACCGTATAGGTCACGACTGGCCGCCGGAGCCTGCACGCCGCATGAGCCTCTTCGCCACATGACCCTGCTTGCATGGATAGCGTCGCTCGCCGCGGGCGTTCTGGTCGCCGGCGGCCTTTACACCGCTGCGTTCGTCGTGTGGGCCGACCGGTCGTTTCCGCCTGTGGGACGCTTCGTCGATGTCGAGGGCGGCAGGATCCATCTGCTGGAGAAATCCGGAGAAGATGCGTCCGCTCCGGTCGTTCTGCTGCTGCATGGGGCGTCCGGCAACGCCCAGGACATGATGAATTCTATCGGCGCCGGCCTCGCCGGCCGCTATCGCATCGTCGCGCCCGACAGGCCGGGCCATGGCTGGAGCGACAGGCCGGAAGGCCGGGACGATGCTTCGCCCGCGCGGCAGGCAAGCCTGATCGTGCAGGCGCTCGCAGGGCTGGGCGTCTCGCGCGCCATCGTCGTGGCCCATTCCTGGTCCGGCGCGCTGGCGACGGCGCTCGCGCTCGATCACGCCGATGTCGTCGCCGGCCTCGTGCTGCTGGCTCCCGTCACCCATCCCTGGCCGGGAGGAGTCACCTGGTATTACGGTCCCGCCTCCAGCGCCGTCGTGGGAACCGCCTTCACCAGCCTCTTGGCCGCGCCCATCGGCTCGGCCGTGCTGAAGCCTGCCATCGCGGGCGTTTTCCACCCCAATGCCCCGCCGGCGGACTATGCCGAACGGAGCGGCGCGTGGCTCGTGCTGCGGCCCGCCGAATTCCGCGCGAATGCGCAGGATGTGCAGGACCTGCTCGGCTTCGTGCAGGCGCAGTTTCCGCGCTATGGCGAGATTTCAGTCCCGACCACGATCATCCACGGCGAGGACGACCTGACGGTCTCGCCGCTCATCCACTCGCAGGCCATTGCGCGGCAGGTCGAGGGCGCCAAGCTCATCATGCTGCCCGGCGTCGGGCACATGCCGCACTACACGCATCCCGAACTGGTGGCGAGCGAGGTCGACCGCGTCGCGGAGTTATCAGGGAGGGCAGCCGAGTCCCTGCGCGCGCATTCTCGCTGAACCTGTTCAGGGCTGCTGCCCTTCCGGGCCGACGAAGGCGATGCGCACCATGTTGGTCGCGCCCGGCGTGCCGAACGGCACGCCCGCGACGATGATCACGCGCTGGCCGGCGTTGGCGAAGCCCTCGGCGAACGCGATGCGGCAGGCGCGGTCGACCATGTCGTCCGCGTCGCGCGCGTCGGCCGTGACGACGGCGTGCACGCCCCACGCCAGCGCGAGGCGCCGCGCGGTGGCGATGTTCGGCGTGAGCGCCAGGATCGGCGGCTGCGGCCGCTCGCGCGCGATGCGCAGGCCGGTCGAGCCCGATGCCGTCCAGCCACGATGGCCGTGAGGTCGAGCGTCTCGGCCACGTCGCGCGCCGCGACGGCGATGGCGTCGGCGCCGGTCGCCTCGGGCGGAGAGCGCTGGGCGTTGATGATGCTGCGGTAGATCGGGTCGCACTCCACCTCCTCGGCGATGCGGTTCATCGTCGCGACCGCCTCGACCGGGAATTGGCCCGCGGCCGATTCGGCCGACAGCATGACCGCGTCCGCGCCTTCGAACACGGCGGTCGCGACGTCGGAGACCTCGGCGCGGGTCGGCACCGGCGCCGTGATCATCGATTCCAGCATCTGCGTCGCGACGACCACCGGCTTGCCGAGCCGCCGCGCATTGCGGGTGATGTGCTTTTGCAGGCCCGGCACCTTCTCCAGCGGCATCTCGACGCCGAGATCGCCGCGCGCCACCATCAGCGCGTCGGAGATTTCCATGATCTCGTCGAGCCGGGCGATCGCCTGCGGCTTTTCGATCTTCGACATGACGAGCGCGCGGCCGCGTGCGATCTTGCGGACCTCGGCGACGTCCTCGGGGCGCTGCACGAAGGACAGCGCGACCCAGTCGATGCCGGCATCCAGCGCCGCTTCGAGATCGGAGCGGTCCTTCGGCGTCATCGCCGAGACCGGGATTTCGGTGTCGGGCAGGCTCACGCCCTTGCGGTTGGAGATCTTGCCGGCGACCTCGACGCGCGTGATCGGCGCGCTTGGGGTTGGCCTCCGAGCACGGTCAGCCGCACCTTGCCGTCGTCGATCAGCACGGCGTGCCCCGGCTCAAGCGCGCGCAGGATTTCCGGGATGCGGCAGGTGGACGCGGTCGGCGTCGCCCGGCGCCTTGTCGGAATCGAGCATGAAGGTCTGGCCCTTCTCCAGCATCACGCCGCCGTCCTTGAACTCGCCGACGCGCAGCTTCGGGCCCTGCAGGTCGACGAGGATGCCGATCGGCCGGCCGAACTGCTTCTCGACCGCGCGGATGGTGGCGACCCGCTCGCGCATCATGTCGTGGGTCGAATGGGACATGTTGATGCGGAACACGTCGGCGCCGGCCTCGAACAGCCGGGCGATCGTCGCCTGATCGGACGAGGCCGGGCCCAGCGTGGCGAGGATCTTCACGCGGCGCAGGCGTCTCATGGGGCGGCCTTTCGGGCTAGGGCAAGTCGGCTGGGGCCTATCAGGGACGTGGGAGAATCGGACTTACGGTTTCACGAGCAATGGGTCGCGCAGCCTCACGGCGCGCGCGGCGCCGGGCGGGATGGGTCGGTGAGCTGCACGGTCCAGTTCTTCTGCTCGCCGGTGTCGATCTCGAAGAAGCCGGCGCGGTCGAAGCCGCGGGCAAGGCAGTCCTCGGTGCCACGGATGGTGAATTCCTTGTCGCGCGTGCACATGAAGGTCTTGCCGCCCCATTCGCCGCCGCGGTCGTAATCCTGCGCGTAGACGTAATAGAAGCGCGCGGAAAGCGGGCCCTTCAGCATCGTCTCGCAATCGTTCGGCTTGAGGTTCCACCAGCCCTCGGACTGCCAGCCCTGTGCATCGCGGTAGCCCAGCGCGACGCCGATGCGGCTCTGCGTCATGTTGCACAGGCGCAGATCGGCGCGCGCAGGCGACGCATCCATGACCGCAAGGCAGGCGAGGGCAAAAAGGGCGAGAACAATGCGAAACATACCGAGGGATTTACCAGCCGTGTTGAAATCCGTTGCGCGCGAAACGAAGCAGCGCCGCGCCGATTTGCCTAAACGCAACCCTCACTGTCAACCAAAGCCTTGCACCAAAGTCTAAGCTTCCCTGAACTGAGGCGTATTCGTGGTTCCGGCCGGTCGCGGATATCATCAGTCTGGCGCAGCATGCGGCTCACCCCTATGCTCGCCGGACCCGGGCCCAACCGGCCAGCGCCTCGTCTCCTTCCCAGAACATCTCCTGCTCATGTCCATCACGCCGCCTGACGCACCGAAAGCGCCTGTCGAACTCGTGGCGGGCGATCCCGCCAGCGGCGTCCTCGTCATCTGCGACCACGCGTCGAATGCGATGCCGCCGGAATATGCCTCCCTCGGCCTTCCCCCGGCGGAGCTCGAGCGTCACATCGCCTACGATATCGGCGCGGCGGAAACGGCGCGCACATTGGCCCGGGAACTGGGCGCGCCTGCGGTCCTCAGCACCTTTTCACGCCTGCTGATCGATCCCAATCGCGGCCCGGACGACCCGACATTGGTGATGAAGCTCTCGGACGGCGCTGTCGTGCCGGGAAATGCGAAGGCCGATGCCCTGGAGGTCGAGCGCCGTCTGGCCCGGTTCTACCGGCCGTACGACGAGGCGGTGGGCGATGCGGTGGCGCGGGCCATGGCCACCGGCAATCCGCCCGCGATCGTCTCGCTCCACTCCTTCACCCCGTTCTGGAAAGGGGTTGCGCGCCCCTGGCACGTGACCGTGCTGTGGGATTGCGATCCGCGCCTTCCGGCTCCGCTCATCGCAGCGCTCGCCGGCGAGCCCGGCCTCGTCGTCGGCGACAACGAGCCCTATGACGGCGCGCTGGCGGGCGACACCATGAACCGGCACGCAACCCTGCATGGCCTGTCCAACGTGCTCATCGAAGTGCGCCAGGACCTTATTGCAACTCGGGAAGGCTCGATCGCCTGGGGCGAGCGGCTTGCGCGGGCCTTGCGTCCCATCCTGGCCGATCCCGCCCAGCACCGCGCCGTCCTTTACGAAACGCGGACCGCCACGCGCCACCGCGCCGCGTGGCATCCGGATGAGTCCTGATCCCGTCATGCCCGACATCCACAGGCTGTGGACGGCGGGGCGTGCCAAGCCTTGACCCTGCGGGCGCTTTGCCCGACACCCTGCCACTCCGAATTTTCCGATTCCGCGAGGCGCGAGACCATGGACAACACCAACTCGGTTGCGGCCGATCAGCTCAAGAGCATCATCGAACGCATCGAGCGTCTCGAGGAAGAGAAGAAAGCCATCGCGGATGACATCAAGGATGTCTACGGCGAGGCCAAGGCCAACGGCTTCGACAACAAGATCCTCCGCAAGATCGTCGCGCTCCGGAAGAAGGACCACGCCGAGCGCAAGGAGGAAGAGGCCATCATGGAGCTGTACCTCGAAGCGCTCGGCATGGCCTGAGCCGCAGGGGCAGCTTCTGCCACGGGCGGGATGCACCGGCTGCGGCTGCGCCGACGCCCCCAATTACCGCGCTTAAAATGATGAAGGCCGGGCGCTCCTGAGCGGAGTTCCCGGCCTTCTTCGTGTCAGTGCGCGATGCAGGTCGCTGACGTCGCCAGCTACTGAGCCGGCGCGAAACGCGCGACCGGTACGGCCTTCACGGCGGGTCCGGCGAAGCGGTCGGTTTGCAGGTCCCCCGCCGGGCGATTGTCGAATCGCATCGCGACCGCCTGTACCGGCTTCACGGTAAGTGGGGCGAGATCCTTGTCGGTCGGCTTCGCGCTGGCCATGGCCATCTTCACCGCGGCGCCCGGCGCGGGAACCGTAGCCGTCGCGGCGTGAGCGAAGAGCGCCTTGATGCCCGAGCGGTCGAGCGAGGCAGCGGCTTGCGAAGAATCGGCGTGCGGCTGTGCGGTGATCGCGACCGCGGCCGTCACGGCGGAGGCGGGCGGCTGCATCGCGATCTTCGCGCCGCCGATTCCGGCGGGACGCGCAATCGGCAGGGGCACTGCGGCATACACGAGAGCGGACGCGGCGGGCGGGCTGATCGCGGCTGTGGTCTCGACCGGAGCCGGCGATGCGGCGGCGGTCTGGCGGCAGGACAAAGCCCGGCCCCGCGGAGGCAAGCAGGACCGGCCGGGGCGTCGGCACCGGCACGGACGCAAAAATCGGCGGCATCAGGTCGGCCGGCCGTGCCAGGGGCACCGGAACCAGCGCGAATTGCGGCGGTGCTTCGGCGAGTGCGGCGGCGGGCGACCGGGGAGTACCGGCGACGCCCTGGTTCCACACGAATTGCGGCTGCGCCGGCTCGCTGCGGGCAGCGACCACGGTGGGTACGGGTACGGGAACGGGCTCCGCAGCGGGCTCGGGCTGAACGGCCTGGCGCACCGGCGCAGGCGCAAGCCTCGTGCCCGGACGTGACGGCGATATCGTGGTGTTGCCGAAATAGGGCGCCGAGCGCTCACCCTCGCCATTGAACGATTGCGGCGCGTAGGCCAGTTGCGCGGTGGGCGCCACTGAGGCGACCTGCGTGCGCGCCGGGGCCCGGGCGCTGCGGGTGGACGGACGTCTTGCTTCCGCCTCGTCGTCCTCCTCGCCGCCGAACAGGGCCGCGAAGAAGCTCTTGCCCTTGCGGTTGGAGAAGATGCCGCCGCTATCGCCGGCATCGGCGTAGGCGCTTACGACTCCGCCCGTCGCCTCGATCTCGGCCAAAGCCTCGTCGTAGCGCTCCATCGGCTTGCCGTCGGTGGGGATATGGACGGTCTTGCCATCAGGGAACAGGCGCGCGAGCTGGTCGCGGGTCATGCGCGGCCAATGGCGCACGCTGCCGGCGTCCAGGTGCACGAACGGGTTGTACGAGGTGGGGTAATAGCCGACGCCGCCGCGCTGAAGCCTCAGCGCGATCTCGCGAACCTTCCCCATCGGCACGTCGGGCAGGTAGAAGTCCATCGCCTTGCCCTCCATGTGCTGGGAGTGCTTGGCGACCGCCCGCGAACGGTGGCGGAGCATGGCGTTGGTCTCGGGCGCGCGGTAGGCCGAGACGATCTGAAGCGGCTCATCCGAACCGACCTCGCGGCGGACTTCCCACACGATGTCGAACAGGCGCGGATCCATGCGGGTCGGCTCGTCGCGCCGCCAGTCCCGCAGGACCCAGTTCAGCTTCTCGAGCGCCGCGGCATCGAACGAGCCGTTGCGCTTGTAGGTGATCGAGACCGATTCCTTCGTGTGCGTATGGTAGATGTCGATCGTCCGCGTCTCGCCGTTGGCGATAGCGTTGCCGACCGTGCCGGTTCCCGTCACGAGAAGGGCGATCGCAGCGATCCCGGATGCGAGGATCCTGGGCAGGCTCATCGCGACGGGTGCCGTCGCGCAGCGCGAGATCAATGAACGCAAAGGACTCAACTCTTCTTGTCAGAAGGCGCGCAAACCTTGCGGCACCTCACAAGGGGGTTGAATTCAACCTTGCTGAATTGGGTTAACGGCACGTTACGCCCCCGCAGCAGATCGGCCTTTTTGGCCACGTCTTTTGCGGGCACCCTGCCAGAAACGAGCTGCTTTGGCGACCCCTCGCTTTCGAGGGGCCGCTCTAAGCTTCAGCGCAAGTGCGCGTAGCGGCGGCCGTCCGCCGATGAGTCCGAGCGCGGTCTTGACGCGTCCGTCGTAGCCGTAAATGTCTTCACGGCGCTGCAAACGGCCGTTCTCGTCGACGAAAACGGTGAAATAGGTGAGGTGGACGGGCAGTTCGGTCTTGAGCCTGATCGTACGCTCGCCCTTGCCGATCATTCCGCGCATGCGCTCCTCGTCGTAGCCCTGCTGGCCCAGCACGAACTCCGCCAGTGCGAAGGGCTGGTCCACGCGCACGCAGCCATGGCTGATAGGCGCGCCGCTCGTTGGCGAACAGGCGGCGGGACGGAGTGTCGTGCAGGTAGACCGAGTGCTGGTTCGGGAAGCATGAACTTGATGAAGCCCAGCGCATTGCGCTCCCCCGGCGGCTGCCGCACGGAGATCGAGCCATTGCGCCGGATCACCTCATAGCCGCGCTTGGCCGCGTATTCGGGATCCTGCGCCAACCCGGGCAGGATCTCCTTGCGCAGGATCGACGGCGGGATGTTCCAGTACGGGTTCACGATGACGTACTGCATCGCCTGGGAGAACACGGGCGTCGGCGTCTCGGGCTTCCCGACGATCACGCGGCTCGTGTGGACCACGCGGTCACGGTCGACCAGCGCGCAGTGAGAAGTCGGGCACGTTGACGGAGATGTGCCGTGCGCCGAGATCCTGCGGCAGCCAGCGCCAGCGTTCCATGTTGGCGATGATGTCGCCCGGCGAAATGCCCGCCGCGCGCCCTTCGCGACTGAAGGCGCTTGCGGTTCTCTCATCGAAACGGCCTGTCGCCTTCAGCCCGCGCGACCGCTGCATCTCGGCGACCATGTCGGCCATTTCGTCGTCATAGATCAGGCCGGACTGGGCGGGCAGGCCAAGCCGCTCGCGAATCGCCGGCACCCGCGCGTCCTTCATGCCCGGCTTCAGCGCCGGCCCGCCCGGAATGTCGGAGTGAGGGGCGGCAGCGCCGGTAGCATCCTTCATCGCCGCAAGCTGGGCCTTGAGCGCCCGGTAGCCCGCATGCGCAGGCTGGTAGGAGGCGAGTGCGATGCCGGCGTCCGGCGCCTGCGAGAGAGCGGGCAGCACGTCCACGATGGCGGGAATGTCGATCGGGGGCGTCAGCAGCTTGGACAGGCGCGGCGGGTCGACGCGTCCGCCCCTTGCGTCCCGCGCATAGGCATACGCGGCAGACGAGAGCGAAAGCTCGGCGCGCGCCAGTTCGGCGGCACTCGCATCCGCCTGCACCTTGATGGTCAGATAGGCATCGGGATCGAGCCCGTCCTCTTCGGCGGTCGCAAGCTGCGCGGTCAGGGCCCGGGCGGCGGCTGTCGGCTGGCCGTCGGCGATCCAGAACGGCTTGTCGTCCCGCGCCGCATAAAGTGTAGCGAGGGCTTCGCGGTCCTTTCGGCCAAGCTGGGCAAGCGCCGGGATTCCGGGCCGCTCGGCCTCGATCTGCTGGCGCAGCGCCAGGGCGACCGGATCGCGCGGCGGCGCGACATCGATCACGACGGTCACGGGCGGCAGGTCCGGCGGGGGTAGGTCGACTTCGGCCGCCTTCGCCGTCGCCGCGGCCTCGCGCACCACGTCTTCCACGATCAGGGTCGCGGCCGGCGGCTCGGGCAGGGGAATGGATTGCGCGGTGGCGTCCTGGGCTTGAGGCAAAGCCTGCGGAGGCGCAGGCGCTTCGGCGGCGTCGGTCCCCCTGAATGCGAGCGGCTCGTCCGGCGGAAGCTCCGGCATCACGATAGCGGGAACCGCCGCGTCATCGGCCAAGGCCGGGCCCGGGCCCTGGACATGGGCGAGAACGGCCAGTGACACACCGGCCAGCAACGCCCGCCAGTCCAGCGCACGCATGAAGTTCTCCATCGGGATTGGGTTGGACGGCGGTTTGACGGTCACTTGTCGAGATCCAAAGGGCTAAATACAAGACGTTCGAGTGTCGAAACGGCGCGGCGCTCGGGCGGAGATGGTCGAATATTCGCTCGTGTTGTGCGAAGGACGCTTTCAGGCCGCCTCAATGTCCGAGGCGTTCTCGCTATCTAGCCCGAGATCTCTCAATTTCCGGTATAGAGTGGACCGTCCGATTCCGAGTTTTCTTGCCATCTCGGTCATGTGCGAGCGGTAGTGCTGGAGCGCGAAGCGGATCGCCTGCTCCTCGATTTCGGCCAAGGGACGCATGTCGCCGTCCTCGGCCAGCAGGCGCAGGACCGCCGGATCCCGCATCGCTATGTCATGCGTTTGGTCGCTGGGTGCGCGGCGGCAGACTCCATGCGGGACGCGGGGCAGGGCTGGCACCCGCACGTCGAAGCCGCCGACCTGCGCGGCGATCTGCGGGAATTCGGCGACGCCGAGCTCGTCGCCGTCGCACAGCACGACCGCGCGGAACACCGCGTTCTCGAGCTGGCGCACATTGCCCGGCCAGTCATAGCTCGTCAGCAGCGCCGCGGCCTCGGGCGGAGATGCCGCGGATCCGCTTGCCTTCCTCCGCCGCGAAGCGCGCGATGAAGCGGCGCGCGAGTTCGGCGATGTCCTCGCGCCGCGACGCGCAGCGGCGGCATGCGTGATCGGGAACACGTTGAGCCGGTAGAACAGGTCCTCGCGGAACCGGCCCTGCTTCACCATGCTCGATCAGGTTCTGGTTGGTCGCCGAGATGAGGCGGATGTCGACCTTCACCGAGCTGCCGGCCGCCGACCGGGTCGACCTCGCCCTCCTGGATCGCGCGCAGCAGCTTGACCTGCGCGTCCAGCGGCAGTTCGCCGACCTCGTCGAGGAACAGCGTGCCGCCATGCGCCTCCACGAACTTGCCGACATGGCGCTCGGTCGCGCCGGTGAACGCGCCCTTCTCGTGGCCGAACAGGACTGAATTCGACGAGGTTGTCGGGGATCGCGCCGCAATTGACGGTGACGAACGGCTTGCCGCGCCGGTCCGACGAGCCCTGGATGGCGCGCGCCAGCAGCTCCTTGCCGACGCCCGATTCGCCTTCGATCAGCACCGGGATGTTCGACTTGCGCGGCGCGCTCGGCCGAGCCGGATGACGCGCTCCATCTCGGGGCTGCGGGTGACGAGGTCCGGAAGGCAGCGTGCCCGCGCTGCCGCGTTGATGCGGCGGATCTCGTCCTCCAGCGCGCCGGCGCTGCAGCGCGTTCTTGATGGAGACCGCCAGGCGCTCGGCGCCGACCGGCTTGACGACGAAGTCGGCCGCGCCCGGCGCGCATCGCCGAGATCACCGTCTCGATCGAGCCATGCGCGGTCTGCACGATGACCGGCGGGTGTCGCCGGCGCGCGCGCATGCGGCCGAGCACGCCCATGCCGTCGAGGTCGGGCATCACGAGATCGAGCACCACGAGGTCGATGTCGCGTCCGTTCGGGCCGGCGAGCTGCGCGAGGGCGGCCTCGCCGCCGTCGGCGAGCACGGCTCGATAGCCGAGCCGCTGGACCATGTTCTCGAGCAGACGGCGCTGGACGGGATCGTCGTCGACGATCAGGATGGTGCTGCTCATGTCGTCCCGCGCGTAGTCTCGCCGTCGGCGGTGTCCCGTTTCGGGGCGATCCTGACCGCACAGGGTAAACGCCGCTTTAACGGCTGAGGCCAAGCCTCGGAGAACACATGCAAGTTTTCGATGCGCAACGACGCCATTGATCCTTGCGGCGCCTTCACCGATATGACAGAAGGTGTCTGAAGACGCTGCTCCTGCCGCCCAATGCCGAACTCGATGATCCCGATGCCGCGAATCACTGCCTGCCTTCAGCGCTCCTGCGAAAAAGGCCGCGCTCCGCCGGCGACGAGCGACTCGCTCGGCCATCTGCCGGAGTGGAACCTGACCGACCTCTATCCCGGCATGGATTCGCCCGAATTCGCGCGCGGACCTCGCGCGCGGCCGAGGCCGAGTGCAAGGCCTTCGCGGAGGCCTATCGCGGCAAGCTCGAGGCCATCGCTGACGGGCCAGCAGCCGGAGCAGGCGCTGCTACGAGGCCATCCGCCGCTACGAGGCGCTCGAGGACCGGCTCGGCCGCATCATCTCCTATGCCGGCCTCGTCTATGCCGGCGACACGACCGACCCGCAGCGCGCCAAGTTCTACGGCGACGCGCAGGAGCGGCTCACGGCGGCCTCGTCCGACCTGCTGTTCTTCCAGCTCGAGCTGAACCGCCTCGACGACGCGCGCGCTCGACGCCGCTCGCCGCGACGGCGCCGCTGGCGCATTACCGGCCCTGGCTCGAGGACATCCGCAAGGAGAAGCCCTACCAGCTCGACGACCAGCATCGAGCAGCTCTTCCACGAGAAGTCGGTCACCGGCCGCGCCGCCTGGAACCGGCTGTTCGACGAGACGATCTCGTCGCTGCGCTTCAAGGTCGGCGGCGAGGAGCTGACGCTCGAGCCCACGCTCAACATGCTGCAGGACGCCGACGGCGAGGTCCGCCGGGCAGGCCGCGGAGGCGCTGGCGACGACGCTGAGCGCCAATCTGCGCGTCTTCACGCTGATCACCAACACGCTCGCCAAGGACAAGGAGATCTCCGACCGCTGGCGCGGCTTCGAGGACGTGGCCGATAGCCGCCACCTCGTCCAACCGGGTCGAGCGCGAGGTGGTGGACGCGCTCGTCTCGCGCCGTGCGCGAGGCCTATCCGCGCCTGTCGCACCGCTACTACGCGCTGAAGGCGCAAGTGGTTCGGCGTCGACGCGCCTGAACCACTGGGACCGCAACGCGCCGCTGCCCAAGGTCGAGCAGCGCACCATCGCCTGGGACGAGGCGCGCGACACCGTGCTCGACGCCTATGCGCGGCTTCTCGCCGGAGCATGGCCGACATCGCGCGGCCGCTTCTTCGACGGGCGCTGGATCGACGCGCCGGTGCGGCCCGGCAAGGCGCCGGGCGCCTTCGCGCATCCCGACCGTGCCGTCGGCGCACCCCTATGTGCTGCTCAACTACCAGGGCAGGCCGCGCGACGTGATGACGCTGGCGCATGAGCTCGGCCACGGCGTCCACCAGGTGCTCGCCGCGCCCGAACGGCGCGCTGATGGCGCCGACGCCGCTGACGCTGGCCGAGACCGCCTCCGTGTTCGGCGAGATGCTGACCTTCCGCGCCCTGCTCGACAGCACCACCGACCCGCGGCCCGCAAGGCCATGCTCGCCGCCAAGGTCGAGGACATGATCAACACGGTGGTGCGCCAGATCGCGTTCTACACCTTCGAGCGCGAGGTCCACACGCGCGCGCACGGCCGGCGAACTCACCGCCGAGCAGCTCGGCGAGATCTGGCTGGAGGTGCAGGCGAGAGCCTCGGCCCGGCGATCCGGCTCGGGCCGGGCTACGAGACCTTCTGGGCCTACATCCCGCACTTCATCCATTCGCCGTTCTACGTCTACGCCTATGCCTTCGGCGACTGCCTCGTGAACTCGCTCTACGGCGTCTACGAGAAGGCGCAGGACGGCTTCGCCGAGCGCTACCTCGCCATGCTCTCGGCCGGCGGCACCAAGCACCACTCCGAGCTGCTGGCCCCCTTCGGCCTCGACGCCCGCGATCCGCCGTTCTGGCAGATCGGCCTGTCGCTGATCGAGCGGATGATCGTGGAGCTGGAGGGGATGGAGCAGGCGTAGCTATCCTTAAACGCTGCCGCCTGAAGCCGCAGCTTCACCCGCGCCGCCATCGACATCGGTGGGCCCGCGCCCCATATGCACGGCATGGCTGAGCGAGACGACGAACGGAACCGGATGTCGGCGCGCGTCTCGCGCTATGCCCGGGTCGGGGCCAATGTCGGCGGCGTGGCCGCGCGCATCGCCGGAGCGCGGCTGTTCGGCATGGAGGGCGCGGACCGTCGAACGCCGCCGCGCTGACCAAGGCGCTGGGCGGGCTCAAGGGCCCGATCATGAAGGTCGCCCAGCTCATGGCGACCATCCCCGACGTGCTGCCGCCCGAATACGCCGAGGAACTGTCGAAGCTGCAGAGCGAGGCGCCGCCCATGGGGCCGGCCTTCGTCAAGCGCCGCATGATGGCCGAGCTCGGGCCCGGACTGGCAGAGCCGCTTCGGCTCCTTCGAGCTGCGCTCCTGCCGCCGCCGCCTCGCTCGGGCAGGTCCACCGCGCCACGCGCGAAGGACGGCAGCCTGCTCGCCTGCAAGCTGCAATATCCCGACATGCAGTCGGCCGTCGAGGCCGACCTGCAGCCAGCTCGAAATCCTCTTCGCCGCTGCACCGGCGCATGGATCCCGGCCATCGACACGCGCGAGATCGCCAAGGAGATCGGCGCGCGGGTGCGCGAGGAACTCGACTACCGGCGCGAGGCCAAGCACGCCGCGCTCTATGCCGACATGCTGGCGCGACGAGCCGCATGGTCCGCGTGCCCGCGCGTCTGGCCGGAGCTCTCCACCGCCCGGCTGCTGACGCTCGACTGGCTGGAGGGCGAGAAGCTGCTCACCTTCAAGCAGCACACGCCTGGAGGAGCGCAACCGCATCGCGACCGCCATGTTCAAGGCCTGGTGGCTGCCGTTCAGCCGCTTCGGCGTGATCCACGGCGATCCGCATCTCGGCAACTACACGGTGTTCTCGGAGGACGGCGAGCCGCAGGGCATCAACCTGCTCGACTATGGCTGCATCCGCATCTTCCCGCCGAGCTTCGTCGGCGGCGTCGTCGACCTCTACAAGGGCCTGCTCGAGGACGACCGACGACCGCATCGTCCATGCCTACGAGACATGGGGCTTCAAGGGCCTGAAGAAGGACCTGATCGACGTCCTCAACATCTGGGCGCGGTTCATCTACGGCCCGCTGCTGGACGACCGCGTCCGCACCATCGCCGACGGCGTGAGCCCCGGCGAATACGGCCGGCGCGAGGCCTTCACGGTGCACCAGGCGCTGAAGAAGAAGGGCCCGGTCACGGTGCCGCGCGAGTTCGTGTTCATGGACCGCGCCGCCATCGGCCTCGGCGGCGTGTTCCTGCATCTCGCGGGCGGAGCTGAACTTCCACCGACCTGTTCAACTCGGCCATCGAGGATTTCTCGCTGGCCAAGGTGGAAGCGCGGCAGAAGAAGGCGCTCGCCAAAGCGGGCCTGAAGCCCGCCTGAGTTTCGGTCGTCAAAGCGGGCTTCAAGCCCGCCTGACTTCGCCTCGTCAGCTCGTCTCTCCCGTGCCGGTCAGCCGCGCGAGAGGTCGCCCAGCAGGCTCGCCGCCACGGTCAGCTTCGACAGCGACAGCCCCGACGCCGCGATGGCCTCGACGCTCGCGACGATGCGCGCCATCGCGGGGCCGCGGCTTGCGGCCCAGCCGGCGACGGCCGCCGTGCCCGAGCCCTCGCCCCGTGCCGCGACTTCGACCGTCAGCGCGCGGTGCGCCGCCTCGATGGTCGCCAGGGCGCGGTCCAGCGCCAGCCGGTCATAGTAGTCGGCCACCGGCACGTCGCGCGAAGCCGCGACGATCTCGGCGAGCTTGAACCGCGAGGCGACCGCGAAATGCGTGGCCGCGATCTCGGGAACCGGCCGGCCGGTCTCCGCCGCCACCATCACGATGTCGGGCGCGGTGCTGATGCGCGGGCAGGGTCGCGATGCGCACCGCCAGGTCCTCGGGCACGCCTTCGCCCATCAGCGCAGCCGCGCGGCGTCCCAGCGCTTCCAGGAACACCGGCTCCAGCGTGGCGCTGATGCTGGCCGCAACCTCCTGGATGCCGGTCCTGTAGCGCGTCACGACGGACTCGAGCGTCTCGCGGCTCCAGTCGATATGCCGGATGAACCAGACGATGCGCGACAGCATCAGGTCCTGGCTCGACCGGTAGAGCCGCAACTGGACTGCGCCGGGCACCAGGCCGTCGAGCTTGTCGATCGCGCCGTTGAGCGAGATCAGGTCGTAGCTGTCGCGCACGGCCGCATAGGCGGAGGCGATGGTCGGCGCGTCCGCCCCCGTCTGGTCGGCGAGGCGCACGACGACCGTCGATCCGCCCCGGTTGATGATGGCGTTGGCGAGCTGCGTGGCCACGATCTCGCGGCGCAGCCTGTGCCGCTCGATGGCGTCGGGCATCCGCTCGGCCAGCGTCCTGCGGGAAATAGCGCACCAGTTCGCCGGACGAGGTAGGGGTCGTCGACGACAGGGCTCGCCAGCAGCGCGTCGTGCAGGGCGAGCTTCGCATAGGCCAGCAGCACCGCGAGTTCCGGCCGCGTCAGGCCTTCGCCGCGCCGCTCGCGCTCCGTCAGCGCGGCCTCGTCGGGCAGGTACTCGACCGCCGCGGTCGAGCCGTCCTGCCGCCTCCAGCGTCTGCATCAGCCGGCGCGCGAAGCCGAGGTCCTCCAGGCCGCGCTGCTCGGTCGAGCGAGAGCGCCAGCGTCTGCAGGTAGTTGTTGCGCAGCACCAGCGCGCCGACCTCGTCGGTCATCTCGGCGAGCAGCGTCGAGCGCGCCTCCGGCGTCCAGCCTGCCTTCGCGCTCGGGCACCGACGAGCGCGATCTTGATGTTCACCTCGACGTCGGACGTGTTCACGCCGGCCGAATTGTCGATGGCGTCGGTGTTGAGCCGGACGCCCCGGCGCGCCGCCTCGATGCGGCCGAGCTGGGTGCAGCCGAGATTGGCGCCTTCGCCCGACGACCTTCGCGCCGATCTCGCGCGCCGGTGATGCGGATGGCGTCGTTGGCGCGGTCGCCGGCCTGCTCGTCCGTTTCCGCCGACGAGCGGATATAGGTGCCGATGCCGCCGAACCAGAGCAGGTCGACCCTGGCCTTCAGGATCGCGCGCATCACCTCGGCGGGCGTGGCCTCCTCGACCTTCGAGCCCGAGCAGCGCCTGCACTTCCGGCGAGAGCGGGATGCTCTTCAGCGAGCGCGGGAACACGCCGCCGCCCTTCGAGATCAGGCTCTTGTCGTAGTCCTGCCAGGAGGAGCGCGGCAGGTCGAACAGCCGCTGGCGCTCGGCCAGGGACGCCGCCATGTCGGGATCGGGATCGAGGAAGATGTCGCGATGGTCGAAGGCGGCGACGAGCTGCGTCGCCGGCGACAGCAGCATGCCGTTGCCGAACACGTCGCCGGACATGTCGCCGACGCCGGCCACCGTGAACGGCGTCGTCTGGATGTCGACGTCCATCTCGCGGAAATGCCGCTTCACGGCCTCCCACGCGCCGCGCGGCGGTGATGCCCATCTTCTTGTGGTCGTAGCCGACTGCGAGCCGCCCGAGGCGAAGGCGTCGCCCAGCCAGTGGCCGTGCTCGATCGAGAGCGCGTTGGCGATGTCGGAGAAGGTCGCCGTGCCCTTGTCGGCGGCGACGACGAGATAGGGGTCGTCGCCGTCGTGCCGCACGGTGTTCGGCGGCGGCACGACGCGCTCGCCGTCGAGGTTGTCGGTGAGGTCGAGCAGCGTGCCGACGAATTCCTTGTAGGCCGCGATGCCCTCGGCCATCCAGGCCTGCCGGTCGGTCGGCGGGCGGCAGGCGCTTGGGCACGAAGCCGCCCTTCGCGCCGACCGGCACGATGACGGCGTTCTTCACCTGCTGCGCCTTGACGAGGCCCGAGCACCTCGGTGCGGAAATCCTGCCGCCGGTCGGACCAGCGCAGCCCGCCGCGCGCCACCTTGCCGAAGCGCAGATGCACGCCCTCGACGCGCGGCGAATAGACGAAGATCTCGTAGAGCGGACGCGGCAGCGGCAGCCCGTCGATCGCGCGCGCTCTCGAACTTCACGGCGATGGTCCGGCGCGGCAGGCCGTCCGTGCGCGAGCTGGAAGAAGCGTCGTCCGCACGGCGGCCTCGACGAGGTTGACGAAGCGCCGCAGGATGCGGTCCTCGTCGAGGCTGTCGATCGCCGACGAGCGCCGTCCTCGATCTCGGCGCGGATCGCCGCCTGCTGTTCGGCCGCGGCCGTTCTCGGCCTCGGCGCGCGGGTCGAAGCGCGCGTGGAACAGCGACGACGATCGCGCGGCGAGAGGCCGGCATGCTTCACCAGCGTCGCCCACATGTAGTCCTGGCTGAACGGGCACGCGCGCCTGCTGCAGGTAGCGCGAGAGCGTGCGCAGCGATGGCGACGTCGCGCCAGCCGAGCCCGGCCTCCAGCACGAGGGCGTTGAAGCCGTCGGACTCGGTGCGGCCCTGCGAACAGGCGCCATCAGCGCGGCCTCGATCTTGCGCTTCAGGCTTGTCGAGCGTCGATGGCGCCGCCCGCGGCGCGCTCCAGCGCCATGTCGTGCAGCGCAGGTCGTCGGCGTCACCCGGTGCCGGCACGCGACGCGGTAGGTCCGCTCGTTGACGACCCGGAAGCCGAGGTTCTCCAGCAGCGGCACCCGCTCCGACAGCGGCATCGGCCGGCCCGCGGCTGAACACCATCAGCGCCACGCGGCTCGCCTCGTCGCCGTCGCGGCGGCTCGATGCGCACGGCGCGCGGGTGATCGTCGTCGAGCCGCTCGAGCACGGCGATGTCGGCGATGGCCTGGGCGGGCGTGAACGCCTCGCGATAGGCGGCGGAGAACGCGCCGGCATAGCGCGTCGGCCAGCATCGCGGGCGCGCGCCGGGCATCGGTCGTCTCGCCCAGCGCGTCGCGCAGCGCGTCGGGCCAGGTGCGCACGACGGCGTTGACCGCCGCCTCCAGCGCGTCGCGCGGTCGATGCTGCGGCGTCGCCCCGCCGTCGCGGCCGATGATGTAGTGCGTGCGCGCCAGCGGCCCTTCGGGATAGGCCGGGTAGGCGGCGGAGAAGCGGCCCTCGTAGAGCTTGCGCCAGCACCTCGCCGACCCTCTGGCGCACGGTCGTGTCGTAGCGGTCCTTCGGGATGTAGACGAGCACCGAGACGAAGCGGTCGAACCGGTCGGTGCGCGCAAGGGCGCGCACGCGCGGCCGCTCGTAGAGGCTGAGCATGTCCGGTCGCGAAGGACGAGCAGCGTGTCGACGTCGACCTGGAACAGCTCGTCGCGCGGATAGTTCTCCAGCACGTTGAGCAGCGCGCGGCCGGAATGGCTGGCGGGGTCGAAGCCGGCGCGCCGCACCACCTGCGCCACCTTGTGCCGGATGATAGGGGATCGCGGACGTCGTGCTCCGTATAGGCGCTCGCGGTGAACAGCCCGACGATGCGCAGCTCGCCGGCCAGCCGACCCGTCCGGCGAGAACAGCTTCACGCCGACATAGTCGAGATGGACGCGCCGGTGGACGCGCGACTTCACGCTCGCCTTGGTGACGATGAGCGGCACCGGCTCCTGCAGGAAGGCGCGGATCTCGGGCGTCATCGCCACGAGCTCGCGCCCGCGCCGCAGCACCTTCACCGTGGGATCGGACAGGATGCCGAGGCCCGTGCCCTCGACGGGATCGGCCGACGACGTCGCCGTCCGGGAACGCGGTACTCCCGCACGCCGAGCAGGGTGAAATTGTCGGCGGCCAGCCAGTCGAGGAAGGCGACCGCCTCGTTGATCTCGTCCTGCGGCAGCGGCGGCGGGTTGGACCGGTAGGCGTGCACGACCTCGGTGATGCGGCCGCGCATGGCGGCCCAGTCGCGCACGGCGACGCGCACGTCGGCGTAGACGTGGTCCAGCGTCTCGACCAGCGCGGCCTCGGGCTCGTCGTCGAGTGCGGTCGAGATGCACCTGGATCAGGCTCTCGCGCCGCGTGCCCGGCTGCGTGCCGCCCAGCGCCTCGCCCGCGAAGCGCACCAGCTTGCCGTAGGCGTCGCGTTCGACCGCCAGGATGGGATGGGCCACGAAGCGGATTTCCAGGCCGCGCTCGGTGAGTTCGGCCAGCGTCGAATCCAGCAGGAACGGCATGTTGTCGTTGACGATCTCGAGGACCGTCACATCGCTGCATGCGGTCGCCGATCGGCACCGTCATGTCGGTGAGCCGGATATCCTCGTGGCCGGGCGTGCGCGATTGCGAGATGCGCGAAGGCGGAGATCGCGAAGCGCGCCAGCGTCGGCGCGTCGTACTGGCTGAGATCCTCCATCGCCACGCGGCCGAACAGGGCCTCGACGAAATCGGGCGGAACCGACCGGTCGACCGGCCGCCATCGCATCGACGACAGTGGCGAAGAGCGCGTTCCGCTCATCCTGCGTGCGCATCAGCATCGTGCAATCCCTTCCCGGCCTAGACGGGCATCCTGCCCCGATCCATGGTGTGCCCCATGTGATCTGCTGCATGGTACTAAGCCACAGCCTACGAAACCATGACGAAGATCGCGCTTCAGGAGAGGAAAATGGCAAAAATCAGCCCCGAGATCGGGGAAAAGCCCGCGAGGCAGCTCAATTCGCCGCCCGATGGCGCTCGATCTGCCGCGCGGCGAGCTTTCGCAGGGCATGCAGGCCTATTTCGACAAGTGCGACGAGAAGATCGGCTTCGTGCCCAACGTGCTGCAGGCCTATGCGCACGACAACGCCAAGCTGGAGGCTTTCGCCGCCTTCTACAACGACCTCATGCTCGCGCCCTCGGGCCTGTCGAAGCTGGAGCGCGAGATGATCGCGGTGGTCGTGTCGGCCGAGAACCGCTGCTTCTACTGCCTCACGGCCCACGGCGCCGCCGTGCGCCAGCTCTCCGGCGATCCCGCGCTGGGCGAGCTCATGGTCATGAACTGGCGCGCGGCGGAGCTCTCGCCCCGCCACACGCGCCATGCTCGACTTCGCCGTGAAGATGACCCGCGCCTCGCACGAGATCGTGGAGGAGGACCGCGCCGCCCTGCGCGACGCCGGCTTCAGCGACCGCGACATCTGGGACATCGCCGCGGTGGCCTCGTTCTACAACATGTCGAACCGCATGGCCTCGGCCGTCGACATGCGGCCGAACGCCGAATACCACGCCATGGCCAGGTAAGACCTTGCCCAGGTAAGACCTTGGCCTGGTAGAACTCGCCTTAGGAGAGTCTGCCGGGAGGGCGGCTAAGCGGCCCTCCCGCATTGGTGGCGGCTCGCTAGCCGAGCGCCTTGCCCAGCACCCGGCTGAGCCGCGCCGCGAAGGCTGCGGCGTCGGCGGGCGGCTGTCCCTCGGCCGCACGGGCCTGGTCGAGCAGCAGGAAGGCCGCGTCCTCGACCATGTCGCGGTCCCGCCCGAGCCGAAATGCTCGGCGAGCTTCACCACCAGCGCGTGGCCGGGGTTGATCTCGAGCACGGGCTTCGATGGCCTCCTTGATCCGGCCATGCGCGGCGAGCAGCCGCTCCAGCCCGCGGTCGGGGCCGGCTTCGGACGCCACGAGGCAGGCCGGGCTTTCAGCCAGCCGCGTCGAGGGGCGCACGTCCGCCACGGCGTCGCCGAGCGTTGTCCTTCATGAAGGCGAGCACGGTCGCGACCGGGGCGAGATCTCCGTCGAAGCCGGCTCCGCCGCGCCCTCGGCCAGCGGCACGGAGGCGATGTCCGCCGCGCCCTGCGTCACGGACTTGAACGGCTTGCCCTCGAACCCGATGGCCGACTGCACCCAGAACGCGTCGACGGGGTCGGACAGCAGCAGCACCTCCATGCCGCGCGCCCGGAAGCCCTCCAGATGCGGGCTCGCCTTCAGCCGGGCGGCGTCGTCGCCCACGAGATACCAGATCGCCGTCTGGTTGGGCCGCAGCGCCTCGATGTACTGCTTCAGCGAGCGCCCGCCTTCGGGATGCGTCGAGCTGGCGAAGCGCGCCAGGGCTTGTAGAGCGCGTCGCGGCGCTCGATAGTCCTCGTAGAGCCCTTCCTTGATGACGGGGCCGAACGCCTCCCACACCTTGGCGTAGCGCTCGGGCTCCTTGTCCGCGAGCTTCTCGAGCTCGGAGATGACGCGGTTGGTGACGCCCTTGCGGATAGCGCCGAGGATGGGCTTTCCTGGATCGTCTCGCGCGACAGGTTGAGCGGCAGGTCGGCGCTGTCGACGATGCCGGAGACGAAGCGCAGATAGCCGGGCAGGATGTCGATGTCGTCGGCGATGAACATGCGCCGGACATAGAGCTTCATGCGCCCCTTGCGCAGCGGGTCGAAGAGCGCAAGGGCGGGGTCGACGGCACGAAGGCGAGCACGGAATATTCGTGCCGCCCCTCGGCGCGCCAGTGGATCGTCAGCGCCGGATCGTCGAACTGCCCGCTCACCGACTGGTAGAAGTTGGTGTAGTCCTCGGGCGTGATCTCGCTCTTGGGCTTGGCCCAGATCGCGGCGCCGTCGCCGATGCGGCGGGTCGTCGCGTCCTCGGCTTCGCCTCCTTCGGCTTCACCACGAGGTCGATCGGCACCGGGACCGCGCTGCCGTGCTCGCGCACGATGCGCTCGATCGTGTGTGCCTGCGCGAAGTCCTCGCTGCCCTCGTTGAGGTGGAGCACCACCCGCGTTCCGCGCGCGGGCGCATCCTCTACCGGCGGGCTCGATGGTGTAGGAGCCCTGCCCGTCGGAGGACCAGAGCCAGGCTTCGCTTTCGCCCGCCTTGCGGGTAAGCACGTCGACGCGCCCTGCCACCATGAAGGCGGAGTAGAAGCCGACGCCGAACTGGCCGATGAGGCGCGAGCCGTCGCCCTTGTCGCCGAGCTGCTCCAGAAACGCGCGCGTGCCGGACCGCGCGATCGTGCCCAGCGCCTCGGTGAGGTCGTCGCGGCTCATGCCGACGCCGTTGTCCGACACGGTCAGCGTCTTGCGCCTCAGGATCGGCGGAAAGCGTGATGCGCAGATCGGGGTCGTCGCCGAGCAGCGCCTGGTCCTGCAGCGCCAGCGTGCGCAGCTTCTCGCAGGCGTCGGCGGCGTTGGCCACAAGTTCGCGCAGGAAGATGTCGCGGTCCGAATAGACCGAGTGAACCATCAGGTGGAGAAGGCGCGAGACATCCGCCTCGAACGGACGGCTCTCGGCTGCCTTATGGGCCGCGTCCTGCGGCCCGGTCTTGCGGCTCTTGGCCGGCTTGTGCGTCGATTCTGTCGTTGCCACGGAAGGCCTCGTCTGGCTTGCGGCTCGGGAAGCCGCGGCTGGTTGGGATCGTGGAGCGGGGCGAAGCCGCACGGCTCCGCTCCCGGCCTCGATATCGAGGTCGGTGCGCCGGATTTCAAGGCTGATCGAGTATTTACCGGAGGGCTCTGTGCATTATTCCTGGCCTCCGCGCCGCCGGACAAAGCGAGTGCGCAAAAGAAAGGGCCGGCGCAAGCCGACCCCAAGGGTACTCTCGTCTGTACAGGGTGTTGAGACGGATCCGACCACCGGTCAGGGGGGCTGGGGGGCTGATCAAACCTTGGCCGGCGACCGGATCCTTGGCAACGGTGCCGTTATCGCCTGTCACTGGGGCGGGCGATTGTTGCAGGAAAGGCCGAAATCATGGCGGCCCATCACGGTGGCGTGAATTTCTTTTCGGGTCCGTCGCGGGCGGTGCCGGCGGACCCATGCCCGCCGTGGCGCGTTGGGCTCGAACGCGGTTTCGCACGCAGGCGAACCGTGCCAGACTGCTTCGAGACATTCGCATGACAGCGAGGCGCGATGAGCGACATTGAAATGTCGGAGCCCCAGCGCGGGGCGAGGATGCGCGAGCCTGCCGGAACGGCCGGGCTCGCGGCGAACCCCGCACAGATCGCCTTCGACAGGCATGAGCTGCGCGCCATATTCGATCTCTACGGGCGCATGGTGGCTGAAGGAGAATGGCGCGATTACGCCATGGATTTCCTCAAGGACAGGGCGGTGTTCTCGGTATTTCGCCGATCGAACGAATTTCCGCTCTACCGCATCGAGAAGAATCCCAGGCTGGCCCGCCGGCAGGGCGCTTATGCGGTTATCGCGGCGACGGGCCTCGTCCTCAAGCGCGGCCACGAGCTCGCCCGCGTGCTACGGGTGCTCGACAAGCCGCTGAAGCTGGTGGTGAGCTGACGGCGCTGGCTGCCGCGTGAGTGGGCCAAGGGGGCGCTTGCGCGCCTGGCCCGCCCGTTAGACTTCCTTTTGCAGCGCCTCGCGCGCCTTTTCGCGATGGTCCGGGCGGATCGCATTGGCGATGGACGCGATGGCCGTTGCGATCACGGCGGCGTCGTCCGTGAAGCCGATGATCGGCAAAAGGTCCGGCATCACGTCGAAAGGCATCACGAAATAGCCGAGCGCGGCCAGGATGGTCAGCTTCACGCGCTCGTCGGTCTTGGGGTCGAGCGCGCAGTAATAGGCGGCCAGCACGTCCTCGGCGAAGGGCAGCTTGCGGCCGACACGGCGAAGCAACGCCCAGGTGTCGGAGAGCAGCCGCTTCTCGTCCTTCGTCGCGCGGCGGATCTGCTCCATCTCCTCTGGCGTGAGCGGGCGGACAAACGGTTCATCGGAAGACGGGGTCATCGAATCCTCCAGCACGCGCCAGCCTGCCGCCTGAAGCGGACTGGTCCATGTTCAAGCCGCGGCAGGCGCATGCGGTTCCTCTATCGCCTGCCAAGATGGCGATGGCGAGGCGGGCCGACAAGGCCGGACCCATCCAAGGCCGGCTCCCACCCAAGGCCATCTCCCACCAAGGTCAGCTTCCCGCTGCCATTCCCGCTTGCTACACCTCTCCTGACACCACGGAGGATGCCATGCAGCTCGATCGATCCATTGCGGCCATTGTCACGGGCGGCGCGTCCGGGCTGGGCGAGGCCACGGCGCGCATGCTGGCCGGGCGAGGCGTCCGCGTCGCGATCCTCGACATGAACCAGCAGCGCGGCGAGGCGGTCGCGGCCGAAATCGGCGCGCTCTACTGCCAGGCCGATGTCACCGACGACGCCTCCGTCGATGCCGCCCTCGTCAAAGCGCGCGCGGTGCATGGCGTGGAGCGGGTGCTGGTCAACTGCGCGGGCGTGGCGCCGGGCATGCGGACCGTCTCGAAAAAGCGCGATACGGGCGAACTCGTGGCGCATGATCTCGGCCTTTTCAACAAGGTGATCGCGATCAACCTCGTCGGCACCTACCGCATGATCGCGAAGTGCGCGGCCGCGATGGCCGGGCTCGAACCCGTCACGCAGGACGGGGGTAGGGGCGTCGTGGTCTGCACGGCCTCGGTCGCGGCGGAAGATGGCCAGATCGGCCAGGCTGCCTATGGCGCGTCGAAGGCGGGCGTGGTCGGGCTCACCCTTCCCGTGGCGCGCGACCTGTCGAGCCATGGCATCAGGGTGATGACCATCATGCCGGGCCTGTTCCAGACGCCGATGCTGGAGGGCGTGCCCGAGGAATTCCGCAAGAACCTGGAAGCGGGCATCCCGTTCCCGTCCCGCCTCGGGCGTCCCGAGGAATATGCCCGCATGGTCGCCGCGATCATCGACAACGACATGCTCAACGGCACTGCGATCCGCCTCGACGGCGCCCTGCGCATGCAGCCGAAATAGCGGAGGCTCGCCGGAACTTCAGAGAAGAGTGGGAGACGCGGCGCCTTCTGCCGCTCTGGCTGGCTCCGCCTCTTGCGAATGCCGCTTTTCCGGCATGCCGCAATGCCCCAACGAAAAAAGCCCCGGCGCGAGCCGGGGCTTTTCCATCTGGATCATGTGATCCGGATTATTCGCTGTTGCGGTTGCCGAAGATGGACAGCAGGAACTGGAACATGTTGATGAAGTCCAGGTACAGCGTCAGCGCACCCATGATCGAGGCCTTGGCCATGACCGTGGCGTCGCCGGCGACGTAGTCATACTGTTCCTTGAGCTGCTGCGTATCCCAGGCCGTGAGGCCCGCGAAGATCAGCACGCCCAGGACGCTGATGACGAACTGGAACATCGAGTTCTGCAGGAAGATGTTCACCAGGCTGGCGATGATCAGGCCGAACACGCCCATGACCAGGAACGAACCCATGGCCGAGAGGCTGCGCTTCGTGGTGTAGCCATAGAGCGACAACGCGCCGAAGGCGGCTGCCGTGATGAACAGCACCTGCGTGATGCTGGCCGTCGTGTAGACGAGGAAGATGGTGCTGAGCGAGAGGCCCATCGTCGCCGCGAATGCGAAGAACGTGCCCATCAGCGCGCTCTGGCTCATCCTCTCGAAACGCATCGAAAGGAAGAAGACGAAGCCGAGCGGCGCAAGCATCACCAACCACTTCAGCGGGCTGCCGTAAAGCGCCACGCCGAAGCTCGTCAGCGGGATCGAGCCGAACTTCGCCACCGCCTGCGAGGCATCGCCCGCAACGGCCAGCTTGAACGCGCCCAACGCCACCAGCGCCGAAATCGCCAGCGCCAGCGTCATATAATTGTAGATGCCGAGCATATAGGCGCGAAGGCCCAGATCGTACTCGACAGTGCCGGCCCGGGCGACGCGCCCAAACGGCGAGGCCTGGTGTTGATAATCAGACATTTGAGTCCTCTCGAAGAGCGGATTCGTGTTTCCCTCCCACCGGTTTCCCGGGGTTGAGACGAATATGATGTGGCGCTTGCCGGAAAACAAGAGCCGTTTGAAATCTCGCGAATGCGAGACAACAAGCTTCTCTGTCAGCGCCGGAATAAAAAGGAAGAACTCTGGACCGGCTGGACAGTCTTCAGCATAATTATACTCATAAATTTCGTAGATAAGGCGCTGGCTTCTGCCCAAGTATACGCCACGTGCCCACCAGCCCGAGTAGAATTGTAACGACAATCGCAACAGCGGCGACACCGAGCGGGCCGGCCATGTGCCATTCGAAGCCAAGCTTCATCAGCCGGGTGAGAATCCACCACGCGGCGGCGGTGCCGGCCACCGCCCCGAATATGGCCGTGGCGAGCGCCCAATATGCCGTATTCCAGCAGGAACGCCGCGAGAAGCCGCCCGCGCGTCGCGCCCAGCGTCTTCAGCACCACCGCGTCGTAGACGCGCGAGCGGTGCCCGGCCGCCAGCGCGCCCGCCAGCACGAGGATGCTGGCGATGAGCGCCACCGAGCTTGCGCCGCGGATCGCGACAGCGAGCTGCCCGACCACGTCGTTGATCGCGTCCAGCGCGTCCTTCACGCGGACGCTCGTGACGTTGGGGAATTCGCGCCCAGCCGCGGCCAGCAGCGCGCTCTCGCGTTCGTTGCTCGCTCCGCCGGGGAAGGTGAGCGTGGACAGGTTGGTGTGCGGCGCGCCGGCGAAGGTCGACGGCGAGAACACCATGACGAAGTTGATGCCCAGCGACTGCCACTCCACCCGCCGGAGATTGGCGACCTTCGCGGTCATCGAGCGGCCGAGCACGTTGACGGTGATCGTGTCGCCGATGGCGAGGCCGATGCCCTTGCGCCAGCTCCTGGTCGAACGAGACCAGTCCGCGGCCCTGTGTAGTCGGCGGGCCACCACTCGCCCTCGACCACGCGCGAGCCCTCCGGCACGGTGGCGGAATAGGTGATGCCGCGATCGCCTTCCAGCACCCAGGCGGCGTTTTCGGCGGCCTTGATCTCGCTCGCCGGCACGCCCTTTACCGCCAGCGACGCGCCCGCGCATCATCGGCACGCGCTCGACCTTGGCGCCGGGCGCCTCCTTGGCGAGGAACGCGTCGAAGCGCTCCGCCTCGGTGCTCGGCACGTCGAGGAAGAAGAAGCTCGGCGCCTTCTGCGGAATGGAGCGGCTGAGCTGCGAGCGGATCGTGCTGTCGATCACCGCCAGGGTCACCAGCAGCGTCACGCCGAGCCCGAGCGACAGCACCAGCGACGGCGTCAGCGCGCCGGGGCGGTGGATGTTCGCCACGGCCATCCGCAGCTCGGTGCGGCGCGGGCGGGGCAGCCGCGCGGCGATGCCGGTGATCGCGAACGCGACCAGCCGCAGCAGCACGAACGCGGCGGCCGTGCCGACCACGGCGGCGACCGCGATGCGGCGGTCGAAGGAGAGCAGGATGGCGCTGCCCGCCAGCGCCACGACCGCCAGCGCGACCATGACCATGTAGCGCTTGCGCGGCCAGTGCGCGTCGGGCTCGACCTGGTCGCGGAACAGCGCGGAGACCGGGACGTCATGCGCCCGGCCGAGCGGCCAGAGCGCGAAGGCGAGCGCGGTGAGCAGGCCGTAGAGCGCGCCCTGCGCCAGTTCGCGGGCGTAGACGTGCGGCTCGACAGGCACCGGCAGCAGCGAGCCCGCCGTGGCCGAGACGACGATAGGGAAGCGCCGCGCCCACGGCGAGCCCGATCAGCGTGCCGAGCAGGGCGATCACCATGATCTCGACGAGCGCGATGGCGAAGACGCGTCCGCCGGTCGCGCCGAGGCTCTTCAGCGTCGCCATCGAGGCGCGGCGGCGGTCGACATAGGCGGCGACCGCATTGGCGACGCCGACGCCGCCCACGATGAGCGCCGCGAGCCCGACCAGCGTCAGGAACTGCGCGAACCGCTCGATATTGCGCTGGAACTGCGGGGCGGCGTTGACGCGCGAGCGCGTCTCGAACCCGGAATCGGGCAGCCCCGTCTTCAGATCCTCGCGTGAAGCGGGTCAGCGCCGCGTCGTCGGACGCGTTGGCGGGCAGCGACAGGCGATAGGTCCACCGCACCAGGCTGCCGGGCTGCAGCAGGCCGCTGGCGCGCAGCGCGTCCTGGCTCAGCAGGATGCGCGGACCGAAATTGATGCCCGCCGCCAGCTTGTCCGGCTCGGATTCCAGCTGCGCGCGCAGTTCGAGCGTGGCGTCGCCGAGCAGCACGCGGTCGCCGACCTTGAGGCCGAAGCCGCGAGAACAGCGCGCCATCGGCGACCGCCCCGAACGCGCCGTTCCTGTCGGCGAAGAGCTCGGCCGGGCGGCAGCGCCGGCTCGCGTGACGAGCGTGCCGACGCGAGGGATAGTTCGCGTCGACCGCCTTGGGCTCCACCAGCGCGCTGCGTCCGTCCAGCGTGCGGGCCATGGCTCGCATCGTCGCGACGCTGGTCACCTGGCCGCGCGCCTTCAGGAACGCCAGCTCCTCCGGCGTCGCCTCGCGCTGCAGCAGGCTCGCCGCGACGTCGCCGCCGAGGATCAGCCGGCCCTGCGAGGCGAGCCCGTCCGACGAGCGACCGCGCCACGGAGCCGACGCCCGCGATGGCCGCGACGCCGAGCGCGATGCAGGCGAGGAAGATGCCGAAGCCCCTGAGGCCGCTGCGCAGATTGCGCAGGGCGAAGCGCAGGGTGATGGCGAGATTGGACGGGCGCGGCGGCGGAGCCGGAGCAGGCGCTGCGGCGGAAGCCGGGGCATTGCCGATGGCGGGCGGGGTTTTGCCCATCGCGGGAAGGTCGGTCATGCCGTCACGCCGTCGCCGGCTGCATGGCGGGCTGGCTCGATGCCGCCGCGTCGATGACGCCGGATCGCAGCGCGATCGTCCGGTCGCAGCGCCGGGCCAGGCGAGGCGTCGTGCGTCACGAGCACCAGGGTCGCGCCGCGGTCGCGCTTCATGGCGAAGAGCAGGTCGACGATCTGCCCGCCGGTGCTCTCGTCGAGATTTCCGGTCGGTTCGTCGGCCACGAGGATCGTCGGGTCCGGCGCCAGCGCGCGGGCCAGCGCCACGCGCTGCTGCTCGCCGCCGGAGAGCTGGGCGGGATAATGGGTCAGCCGCTCGCCGAGGCCGACGGCCTGCAGTTCCGCCTCGGCGCGGGCGAAGGCGTTCGGCGCGCCGGCCAGTTCCAGCGGCACGGCGACGTTCTCCAGCGCCGTCATGGTCGGCAGAAGGTGGAAGGACTGGAACACGATGCCGATGCGCCGGCCCCGAAACCGCGCGAGCTGCGTCCTCGTCCATGCGGGCCGAGATCCTCGCCGTCGATGCGGACCGAGCCCGAATCCGGGCCGCTCCAGTCCCGCCATGGTCATCAGCAGCGTCGACTTGCCGGAGCCCGACGGCCCGACGAGGCCGATCGCCTCGCCGCGCTCCACCGCGAGCGAGATGCCCTTCAGGATGTGAACCCGCGCCGCGCCCCGCCCGAGGCTCAAATCGACGTCGTGAAGTTCGATCGCCTTGACCATTCCGTTTCCGACCCGATGCTAGCGGGCATGACAGCCCAGGAATCGCAAGCATCCCCAGAAACGCGAGCCCGGGACATCATGGCGGCCTCTCGGCGCGCGTTCCCGCATATGGGGACGATATCGGCCGCGTCCAGCGACCCCGATCCGCGGCCGAGCTCGGTTCTGGCCCGTACTCGGGCAGGCGCGCCCCGTTTTCGCGCCTTCTTGCCGCAGGTCTCGTGCTCTTGATGTCGATCGTCGTCGACTTCGGTCCGGCCTGGGCAGCCGACCGACCGTTGCGCATCGTCGCGCTCGGCGACAGCCTCACCGCCGGCTACCATGCTGCCCGCGTCCGGGCCGCCTTCCCGGCCGTGCTCGAGAAGGCGCTGAAGGCCAAGGGCATGCCCGTCGAGATCGCCAATGCGGGCGTGTCCGGCGACACCGCGTCGCAGGGCCTCGCCCGGCTCGACTGGTCGGTTCCCGACGGCACGGACGCCGTGATCGTCGAGCTCGGCGCCAACGACGCGCTGCGCGGGCTCGATCCCGCCGGCACACGCGCGGCGCTCGACGCAGATCGTGACGCGGCTCAAGGCGCGCGGCATCGCGGTGATGCTGGCCGGCATGCTACGCGCCCCGCAATCTCGGCGCCGACTACGTCCGCGCGTTCGACAGCATCTATCCCGAACTCGCCGCCAAGCACGGCGTGCCGCTCTATCCGTTCTTCCTCGACGGCATCGTCGGCGACCCGAAATACAACCTGGCGACGGTATGCACCCCAATCCGGAGGGCGTGCGCATCATCGTTTCGCCGCATCCTGCCCGCGGTTCAGGCCTTCCTGGGCAGCCTGGTGAAGAGCGGCTGAGTTCGAACAAGGGGCTTCACCGCACTCGCGCAGTGGGTGCCCCGCCGGATCGTCTTGGGCCGGATCGGGCCGCCGTGCTGCTTGGGTCGCGCGTCCGGCTTCTCGTACAGCCCTAGCCAACCGGCTCGTTGCATGCTTTGAGGCGTCCCGACCCTATCGTTCCGGAGCCTTCCCCCATGAAATACCGCCGCCTCGGCCGAACCGGCCTCGATGTCAGCCTGATCTGCCTGGGCACCATGACCTATGGCCAGCAGAACACGGAGGCCGAGGGGCACGAGCAGATGGACTACGCGCCTCGACCAGGGCGTCAATTTCCTCGACACGGCCGAACTCTACTCCATCCCGCCCAAGGCCGAGACGCAGGGCTCGACCGAGCGCATCATCGGCACCTGGTTCAAGGCCCGCCGCAACCGCGACAAGGTCATCCTCGCCAGCAAGGTCGTGGGCCGCACGGCGATGGACTGGTTCCGCGAGGACAAGTCGCCGGGACAGCTCAACCGGGCGCAGATGACCGAGGCGCTCGAAGGCAGCCTAAAGCGCCTGCAGACCGACTACATCGACCTCTACCAGCTGCACTGGCCGGATCGCGCCGTGCCCTGGGGCGCCAACCCCACCGTGTACCGCACCAAGGATTACACCGGCGTCACGGAGAACCCGATCCAGGAGAACCCGATACCGGAGATCCTCGACGTGCTCGGCGACTTCGTGAAGGCAGGGCAAGATCCGCCATGTCGGCCTCTCCAACGAGAGCGCATGGGGCACGATGAGCTTCCTGCACGCGTCGGCGGGCGGGTTGCCGCGCGTCGTCTCCATCCAGAATGCCTATAACCTGCTCAACCGCACCTTCGAGACGGCGCTCGCCGAGATCGCCATGCGCGAGCAGGTCGGCCTTCTCTCCTACTCGCCGCTCGCCCAGGGTTCGCTCACGGGCAAGTATCTCGGCGGAGCCCGGCCGGAGGGCGCTCGCGCGACATTGTTCAACCGCGGCCAGCGCTACGAGACCGTCGGCACGGACGCGGCCATCATCAAATATATCGACCTCGCCAGGAATTTCGGCCTCGATCCCGCGCAGATGGCGCTCGCCTACGTCAATTCCCGGCCGTTCCTGACGTCCACCATCATCGGCGCCACCAAGATGGACCAGCTGCGGACGGACATCGCCTCGGTCGACGTGACGATCTCGCCCGAGCTGGAGGCCGGCATCGACGCCATCCACCAGCAGCACCTGAATCCCTGCCCCTGATTCCTTGCCCCTGAACTGTGGCACGCAGCCTCGCCAAGCGGTCAGGTTTCCAGCCGGATCGCCTCCGACCGGAGTTCCGTACGGTATATGGCTGAGTTAAGCATGATGGGGAGCCGGCAACCGGAGCGCCATCAAGGGGATTGAGAATCAACATTGCCATCGGCATGTTTATTGCGACCGCACATGGTCGGAGCGTCGCTTCAGGCGCTTCGATCCCGCGTCTTCGGGGCCGTCGATTGTCCGGCGCGCCCGAATGAAAGGGGAAAGGGCCATGCTCCGCCTCTTCACCGGTCTGGAAGTCCCAACCGATATCGCCTCGTCTCTCTCCATCCTTCGCGGCGGCCTCGCCGGCGCGAGGTGGATCGACGAAGCGAACTACCACGTGACGCTCCGCTTCATGGGCGACATCGACGAATCCTACGCCAGGGACGTCTATTCCCTGCTCGGCCATGTCCGCCGCAAGCCCCTGACCCTCAAGATCGAGGGGCTGGACATTTTCGGCGGCGACAAGCCCCGCGCGCTGGTCGCCCGGATCGCGCCGACGCCGGCGCTGGTCGAGTTGCAGGCCGAGCAGGAGCGCCTCGTGCGCCGCGTCGGCCTTCCGCCCGACAAGCGCAAGTTCACGCCCCACGTCACCTTGGCGCGCCTGCGGGACACCTCGCCCTGGCACGTGGCGGACTTCATGAGCGCGCGCGGCCATTTCCCGTCGCGCACCTTCACCGCCAGCCGCTTCGTGCTGTTCTCGTCGCGGGCCTCCACCGGCGGCGGACCCTATATCGTCGAAGCCGCGTACCCGCTGGACCATTCCGGGCGCTAGCCGCCCGGAAAGTTGTCGTCGCCGCGTCTGTAGCCATCCCGGCGGTCACCTCCGCTCGGATAGTCTCAGGGCATCGGGCGCGGATCGCGAGACCCGCCACTGGACGCGGCGGCCGCCGCGCGCCACCTTCCCAGGCAGCGCCACCTTGCAAGGCGCCGCCTTGCCGCTGGCAACGAGGGGAGGATCGCATGGCGACGAAACTCGACGACACCGAACGCGCCGAGGCGCTGGGGCGGCTGGCCGGCTGGTCTCTCGTGGATGGCCGCGACGCCATCCGCCGGCGCTTTCTCTTCACCGATTTCAACGAAGCCTTCGGCTTCATGACCCGCGCGGCGCTGGTGGCCGAAAAGCTGGACCATCACCCCGAATGGTCCAACGTCTACCGCACGGTCGAGGTGACGCTCACCACCCACGACGCGAAAGGCCTGACCGCCCTCGACATCGAGCTCGCCGAAGCCATGGACCGGATCGCCGGACGCTAACCGGCTTCGGGCCCATCGGAATCCGGCGGGCGGAAAAGTTGATTCCCGAACGGGAGCCTTGAGTGGACGACCTGAGGCTATCAGGTCACGTCACGCTCCAGCCGGCTCCCGCTCAGGCAGCTTCAGGCACTTGCCTTGGGACACCGAACGGCCGCGGCCGCCGCCCGCCTATGCCGGCAGGACGACGACCTTTGTCTTCACAGGCGTCCGTTCGTAGAGATCCATCATGTCCTGCGTGAGAAGACCGGTGCAACCGCTCGTCAGGTTGGTCCCGATCGTTTCAGGGGCGATGGTGCTGTAGATCGTATAAAGCGTGTAGGCGCCGTTCTGGTAGAGATAGAGCGTGCGGGCGCCGAGCGGATTATCGAGACCTCCGGGCATACCCCCGGCATATTTGGCCGCCTCCGGCTGGCGCTTGATCATTTCCTTGGGTGGCGTCCAGGTCGGCCATTCGGCCTTGCGCCCGACATAGGCGTCACCGCTCCACAGGAACCCCTGGCGGCCGACATTGGCGCCATACCGGGTCGCGTTCCCGTCGCCTTCGATCCGGTACACGTAATAATTCTTGGGGTCGACGATGATCGTGCCAGGCGCTTCCTTGCTGTCGTAGCGCACGGTCCGGCGGTAATATTTCGGATCGACCTTGCTGACGTCGACCGCCGGAACCGGGAACTTCTCGTTGGGCAGCGGCCCGTAGAGCATCGCCGCCTCGGTGCGGCTCATGCCGTCGGACGACACGCAGCCGCCCAGTCCCAGCGCGCTGATACCGGCGGCGGAGCCGCACAGAAACGACCGGCGGTCCAGACGCACCGACCGGAGCCCCGGCCGGGTTCCCTCGTTCACTTCGCGGGCAGCGGCGAATCCATCGTCCATGATCATGATCCTGGTTTTCCCCATAGGTTGTTGCCAGACAAGCTCTTGCTGAAAGATAAAGCCGGTTTGCCCTGCCAGAGAAAACACCGGCATGCAACCGCTGGTCGTCTTGCCGGGCGGAGATTGCCGACACAACTCTCAATTGGCAAGCTTCGGCGTCGCCAAGCTTCGCCCCAAGCGCCGCTCGCGCCGCGTTGTTGGAACCCAAAGTGCCGCTTTCGCGGCACGTCCCCGGAACCAAGAGTGCCGCCAGTGCGGCACGTCCTCGGAACCCCAAGTGCGGACCCGCCGCACGTCCCGGAACCCAAGTGCGGCCCCGCCGCACGCCCCCGGATTCAGAGTGCCGCTCTTGCGGCACGTCCCCGGAACCCTGCAGCGATAGCGGAAGGGTATCCGGGGCCCAGCGCATGGACTCCGCGCGAAGCGCGCTTCCATTCTGTCTGAAGGCAGTCATGTGCCGCTTTCGCGGCGCTTCTTTGCGCTAGATCCCGGACAAGGTTTCGCTGCGCTGCACCTTTCCGGGAACGTGCGGCGGTGCCGCACTTCGGGGCGATATGGCCCAATCCTGCATCTCTCCGACCCACCTCCGTCATCCCGGCCGCAGCGCAGCGGAGAGCCGGGATCTCAGCCCTATCAGAATAGGATCACAATCCCTTCATCCTGAGGAGCAGACCCGCTCGGGTCTGCGTCTCGAAGGACGAGGGTGGCGCTGGCCCCGATGGATCAGCCTGCTGAAATCCCTCGTCCTTCGAGACGCCATGCGAAGCCGCATGTCTCCCTGGGGATGAGGGTTGCTGTATTTTTGTGTTGACAATATTCCTATATCTGCCATCCTGCGTTCACTCTTCACCCAAGAGGGGACGCTTCCGGAGCGGTCTGTGGCGGGGTGGGGAGGCGGCGCCTGCGCCGGTGGAGTACCGCTCCGCCGTCCCGGGAGGCCTCCTGAAAGCGGCCGAGCGCGGCGGGTTACACCCCGAGGCGTGAAGCGGTGAGCTTGCCCGCCCTGGACTACGCCGGGGCCGTGTCCGAGAGCGCCGTAAGGCGTGGAGGAGAAGGGCGATCCCCTATGGACCCGCTGAGGGTGACGGGGAGCGTAGGTCGGGGGGTGAAATCCTCTCGGCTTTGCGGGACGCGGGACTTTCGTCCGCGCCGGAATGCAGGGGCAACCCTGCGGGCCGGAGCCGGATGAAACGACTGCGCAACGGGTCGAAGGGAACTCCGTCCTCGCGGATGGAAGCCCGGCCCGGTGACAGGAGGGGCAACCTTCCCCCGTGGGATCGGGGGGTAACAGCCCCGATGCCGGTCGGACCCTTCGCGCCGGAGAGCAAGACGGGAGTGCCCAAAATCGCCGAGCGAGGAGCGCCGGGTCGTCACCCATCGCTTATCTAAAGCACCGACGGCCCGGCGCTCCGCGCCCCCCTCGGTTTTCATCTGCCGCATACCCCGGGCGAACAGCCGCGGGAACGAAGAAGCTTGCGCTTGCGAAGAGCCAACCGAACGGCCGCCGTTTCAATCGCTCATTCGCTGTTTACGCGAACGGGGCTATGCCTTGGCGCATGATACCGGCACCGATTCGCATCCTTGGCATCGACCCCGGCCTGCGCAACACAGGCTGGGGCATGATCGAGGTGCTGGGCACGCGGCTGTCCTTCGTCGCCTGCGGCTCCGTTCATTCCGACGGCGACCTGCACCTCGCCGACCGCCTGCGCCAGCTTCACGAGGGGCTGACCGCGGTGGTCCACGCGCAGATGCCTCACGAGGTCGCGGTCGAGGAGACCTTCGTCAACAAGGATGCCCGCGCGACGCTGAAGCTCGGCCAGGCCCGTGGCATCGCCATGCTGGTGCCGTCGCAGGCGGGCCTGCCGGTCTCCGAATACGCGCCCAATCTCGTGAAGAAGACCATCGTCGGCGCCGGCCATGCCGAGAAGGACCAGATCCACATGATGGTCCGCGTGCTGCTGCCCCGCGCCGATCCGCGCACCAGCGACGCCGCCGACGCACTCGCCATCGCGCTCACCCACGCCCAGCACCGGGGCATCAAGGCACTGGAAAGGGCTTTGCTGGCCAAGGCCCGATAGAACCTGATCCGATAGCCCCGGATTCCCTCCGGCCCAAATCCGCTCTAGGGTTCCCGGGACAGGCCGTGAGGCCGAATTTCCAGCCTGCCGGTCAATCACCAACGGGAAACCGTCATGTACCAGCCGCCCCATTTCCGCGAGACCGACCTCGCCCGCCAGCACGCCCTCATCCGGCAGCATCCCTTCGGCATGCTGGTCACCGACGGGGCAGGCGGGCTGATGGCGAACGGGATCCCGTTCCTGATCGACCCCGAGGGGTCGGAATTCGGCACGCTGCGCGGCCACCTCGCCCGCGCCAACATGCAGTGGCGCGATTGCCTCGGCGGGTGCCAGGCGCTGGTGATCTTCCAGGGGCCGGAGCACTACGTCACACCCTCCTGGTACGCCACCAAGCGCGAGACCGCCAAGGTCGTGCCCACCTGGAACTACGCGATGGTGCAGGCCCGCGGCACCGCGACCGCCATCGAAGACCCCGCCTGGTTGCATCGCCAGATCCGCGGCCTGACCGACATGATGGAAGCCCGCCGCGCCGAGCCCTGGGCCGTGGACGACGCGCCCGCCGATTTCCTGGCCTCGCAGGTCAAGGGCATCGTGGGCATCGAGATCGTGCTCACCGCCATCGACGGCAAATGGAAAGCCAGCCAGAATCGCAACGAATCGGACAGGGCCGGCGTGGTCGAAGGCCTGTCGGAGATCGGGAGCGGGGAGGCCGAAGCCATGGCCGCCCTCGTGGCGAAGGGCAAGTCATGATCGGGAATCTGCCATGATCAGGGAATCGGCATGATCGGCGAGCGGGCATGATCGGCAAGCTGAAGGGCGTCATCGACAGCTATGGCGAGGACCACGTGATCCTCGACGTGCACGGCGTCGGCTATGTCGTGCTGTGCTCGGCCAAGACGCTGACTGCCCTTCCGCCTGCGGGCGAGGCCGCCGTGCTGTCCATCGAGACCCAGGTGCGCGAGGACGCCATCCGCCTGTTCGGCTTTCGCAGCGACGCGGAGCGCGAGTGGTTCCGCCTGCTGCAGACCGTTCAGGGCGTCGGCTCGAAGGTGGCGCTCGGGCTGCTGTCCATCATGGATCCCGGCGGGCTCGCGACCGCCATCGGCACGCAGGACAAGGCCATGGTCGCCCGCGCTCCCGGCGTCGGCCCCAAGCTCGCCGCCCGCATCGTGGCGGAGCTGAAGGACAAGGCCCCCGCGTTCGGCCAGGTCGACCCGCTGGTCGCACGCCTCGCCGGCCAGGTGGAGGATCGCAGCGCGCCCCGGCCTGTCACGGATGCCGTGTCCGCCCTCATGAACCTCGGCTATGCCCAGGCGCAGGCCTCCGCCGCCGTCGCTGCCGCGCTGCGTGTGGCGGGTGAAGGCGCCGAGGCCCCGCAGCTCATCCGGCTCGGGCTGAAGGAGATGGCCAAGTGAGCGCCCCGCCGCCCCGCCGCCTGATTACGCCCGAGAAGCGGGAAGACGATCTCGAGACCTCGATCCGCCCGTTGATTCTTGGCGATTTCGTCGGGCAGGCCGCCGCGCGCGCCAATCTCAAGGTGTTCATCGAGGCAGCCAAGGCGCGCGGCGAGGCGCTGGACCATGTGCTGTTCGTCGGCCCGCCCGGCCTCGGCAAGACCACGCTGGCGCAAATCGTCGCCCGCGAGCTCGGCGTCAATTTCCGCTCTACGTCCGGCCCCGTCATCGCCAAGGCGGGCGATCTGGCGGCGCAACTCACCAATTTGGAAGAGCGCGACGTGCTGTTCATCGACGAGATCCACCGGCTCAACCCGGCGGTCGAGGAAATCCTGTATCCCGCGATGGAGGACTACCAGCTCGATCTGATCATCGGCGAAGGCCCGGCCGCCCGCTCGGTGAAGATCGACCTCGCCAAGTTCACCCTCGTCGGCGCGACGACCCGCGCCGGGCTGCTCACCACGCCTCTGCGCGACCGCTTCGGAATCCCAATTCGGCTGAATTTCTACACGGTCGAGGAATTGGAGCTGATCGTGAGCCGCGGCGCGCGGGTGCTCGGCGTGTCGATGACGCCAGATGGCGCGAACGAAATCGCCCGGCGCGCACGGGGAACGCCCCGCATCGCCGGCCGGCTGCTGCGCCGGGTGCGCGACTTCGCCGTCGTGGACGGGGTCGAGACGATCACCCGCCCCATCGCCGACCGCGCGCTGCAGTTCCTCGACGTCGACTCCATCGGCCTCGACCAGATGGACCGGCGCTATCTCGACCTCGTCGCCGTCAATTTCGGCGGCGGCCCCGTGGGCATCGAGACCATCGCCGCCGCATTGTCCGAGCCGCGCGACGCGATCGAGGACATCATCGAGCCCTATCTGCTGCAGCAGGGCTTCCTGCAGCGCACGCCACGGGGCCGGGTGCTGACGCCGCTCGCCTTCCGCCATCTCGGTCTCGCCGAACCCGCCAGCGCGGCGGCGCAGTTCGGCCTGTTTACGGAGGGTGACGAGTAGCGCGCTTGCTGATCTAGGAAAAATAGCTTATTCTTCCAGCATTGCACGACGAGTTTTCCCATTGAGCCTCACCCACACCCTTTCCATCCGCATCTACTACGAGGACACCGACTTCACCGGCGTCGTCTATCACGCGTCCTATCTCCGGTTTCTGGAGCGCGGGCGGACGGACATGCTGCGGGAAGCAGGTATCGGGCAGGGCGACCTGCATGGCGCGGAAGCTTTTCATTTCGTCGTGCGGCGGATGACGATCGACTGGCTGAAGCCTGCGCGCATGGACGATATCGTCACGGTCGAGACCCGGCCAAGCGAGATCAAGGGCGCGTCGCTGGTCATGGTCCAGCGCGTGCTGCGCGGCGGCGAGGTGCTGCTGACGGCGGACGTTCTGGTGGTGGGCGTCGTCGCCGGCCGGCCCGCGCGGCTTCCTCCCTCCGTCAGGCTGGCGCTGGCTCCCTTCACGCCGTCCGCATCTCCCGCCGATCAGGGCGAAGCAGGCCTTTCATGAGGGCAAAGCATGCCGCCGGTAACGCCCCGTTAACCCTGATGACCCCTTAACTGAGGTGATATCCGGGAAACGGCCGGGCGCGACGGCATCGATGGCGACCACGCCCTTGTTTCGCCGGATTCCGGGGTGACTGAGACGGGACAGCCGCAAGCTTCCCGTCGCCATCGCCATTTCCGGCAGACGCGTGCGCTGTGCTCCCGGGCTGGCTGCCCGGATCGGCCCCGGCCTCAGGACGAAAGGACCCTTGCCGATGAACCCGACTGATGTGATGACCCAGGGCCTGGGCTCGGTTTCGACCGAGATCTCGCTATGGTCGATGTTCTGGGGCGCGCATTTCGTCGTCAAGTTCGTCATGCTCGGCCTGCTCGCCGCATCCGTCTGGTGCTGGGCGATCATCATCGACAAGACCCTGCTGTTCTCGCGCAGCCGCAAGTCGATGGACAAGTTCGAGGAGGTGTTCTGGTCCGGCCAGTCGCTCGAAGAGCTCTACCGCATGCTCAACGACAGGCAGACCACCAGCATGGCCGTCCGTCTTCGTCGCCGCCATGCGCGAATGGAAGCGCTCGTTCGAGGGATCGAGCCGCGCCTTCGCGGGCCTGTCGCAGCGCATCGACAAGGTGCTCGACGTCAGCATCAACCGCGAGGTCGAGCGGCTCGAATCGAAGCTTCTCGTGCTTGCCACCATCGGATCGTCAGCGCCCTTCATCGGCCTGTTCGGCACGGTGTGGGGCATCATGACCTCGTTCCGCTCCATCGCGGCCTCGAAGAACACCTCGCTCGCGGTCGTCGCCCCCGGCATTGCCGAGGCGCTGTTCGCGACGGCCATCGGTCTCTTCGCCGCCATTCCGGCGGTCATCGCCTACAACAAGCTGCAGGCCGAAGCCGCCAAGCAGCAGGCCCGGCTCGAGGGCTTTGCCGACGAGTTCTCCGCGATCCTGTCGCGCCAGATCGACGAGCGGATCGCGGCCTGAGGGCCGGCTGACAGGAGACCTGCCCATGGCCATGTCCACTGCCGCAGCCGGTGCATCGGGCGGCCGCCGCCGCCGCGGCGCGCGCCGTCATCGCCCGATGTCCGAGATCAACATGACGCCGTTCATCGACGTCATGCTCGTGCTGCTCATCATCTTCATGGTGGCCGCGCCGCTGCTGACGGTCGGCGTTCCCCTCGATCTCCCGCAGACCAAGGCGGCGGCGCTCAACATCGACAAGCAGCCGCTCACGCTCTCGGTGAAGGCGGACGGCAAGATCTACCTGATGGAAACCGCCATCGGGATGGACGAGATCGTCCCCAAGCTTCAGGCCATCTCCAAGACCGGACAGGACGACCGCATCTATGTGCGCGGCGACAAGGCGACCAATTACGGACGCGTCGCGGAAGTCATGTCGGTGATCAATGCCGCCGGGTACAAGAAGGTCGCGCTCGTCACCGAGCCCGAGCCGAAAAAGTAGACGGGTAGCCGCCCAGTGAAAGTCGACTGGTCACAGCCTGGCATGATCGTATCGGGCGTCGCGCACGCGGCGATGCTCGTCGCGACGCTTGTTGCGTTCAGCGACACCCGGAAGTTTGACGACGTGCAGGAATCCGTGGCGGTCGACGTCATCTCGGCGAGCGAGCTGTCGCAGATGACCAAGGGCGAGACGACGGCCAGGCAGCCCGCCAAGCCTGAACCCAAGCCCCGCGCCGACAAGGTGGCCGAAGTCCAGGAGATCAAGCCGCCCACCCCCGATCCAAAGCGCGACGTTCCGACGCCGGCCGCCGCGCCCGAGGCGCTGCCGATGCCCCCCGAGCGGCCGAGGGATCTGCAGGCCGAAGCCAAGGCTGCGGAGGAGAAAGCTGCCGAGGAGCAGGCCGCCGCAGCAGCCGCCAAGGCTGCCGAAGCCAAGGCCGCGGAAGTCAAGGCCGCCGACGCCAGGGCGCGAGCCGAGGCCAGGGCAAAGGCCGACGCCGAAGCCAGGCTTGCCGAGGAGAAGGCCGAGGCGGAAGCTCTGGCCAAGGCCGAAGCCGAGGCGAAGGCCCGCGAGGCCAAGGCGCTCGCGGAGCAGAAACTTCGGGAAGCCAAGGCGAAGGCAGACGCGTTGGCTCGCGCCGAAGCCAAGGCAAAGGCCGAAGCGGAAGCGCGTGCCGAAGCCGAGGCGCAGAAGAAGGAAGCGGATGCCCGCGCCAAGGCCGAGGAGGCCAAGAAGCTGGCCGCGCTCGCCGCCGAACCCCCAAAGCCGGTTCAGCCCAAGCCCCAGCCCAGGACGGACACGAAGTTCGACCCGTCCCAGATCGAGAAGCTGCTCACCTCCAAGGAGAAGCCGCAGCAGGCGCCCTCGACCGGCAAGGAGGTCAACCGCACCGCCTCCATCGGCGCGCCGAACGCGGCGGGGCCGAAGCTCAGCATGAGCCAGCGCGACGCAATCGGCCAGATTCTCAAGGACCAGCTGCACGCCTGCTGGAGCCCGCCGCCCGGGATCGACGCCAGTACCAACCTGGCCCCGAAGTTCAAGATGCAGCTCAATGCCGACGGTTCGCTGGTCGCCGAGCCGGTGCTGGTCAGCAGTTCCGGCGACGTTCGCTTCCAGGCGCTGGCCGACAGCGCCCGCCGTGCCATCAAGCGCTGCTCGCCCTACAAGATTCCCGCCCAGTTCATGCCGTTCTACGAAGACTGGCGGGACTGGAACATCACCTTCGATCCCAAGGACCTGCTGGGCTGACATGGTTTCGCCGCGACGCCACGCTACAAGAACGGTGCGGTTGGACTGGGTCGAGTCGTCCTGACCTATGAGATCTTTTTCCTGTCTATCTCGCCTTCCTTCCCTCCCTCTCCTGCGATGACGGCCCAATCGATGAACCGAACCCTCTGCTCCGTACGGTCCTTCGCGCGACCGGCATCCTTCCGCTTCGCCAGGTCGATCGGAAAGGTAATGGCTGCCGCATTCGTCGCATCGGGCGTCTTCGCCGCGCTGGCTCCGGTGGCGCGGGCGGAGATTTCGATCACTCTGGACCGGGGCACCTTCCAGCCGCTGCCCATCGCCATCACGGATTTCGGCGGATCGGACCCCAACCTCGGAAGCCAGATCTCAGGCGTGATCACGAACAATCTGAAGCGGTCCGGCGTGTTCGCGCCGATCGACAAGAAGGCCTTCGTCGAGAAGACGTCGAACCCCGATGTCGCGCCCCAGTTCGATAGCTGGAAGGTCATCAACGCCCAGGCGCTGGTGACGGGCCGCATTACCCGCGACGCCTCTGGCCGGTTCAAGGCCGAGTTCCGCCTGTGGGACGTTCTCGCCGGCCAGCAATTGATGGGCCAGCAATATTTCACCGATCCAAACAATTGGCGCCGGGTCGCACACATCATCTCGGATGCGATCTATTCGCGTCTCACGGGCGATAAGGGCTTCTTTGATTCACGGGTCGTCTTCGTCGACGAGACCGGGCCGAAGGAGAACCGAAAGAAGCGCCTCGCCATCATGGACCAGGACGGCTTCAACGTCCGCTACCTCACGCGCGGCGACGATCTCGTGGTGACGCCGCGCTTCTCGCCCAACAGCCAGGAGGTCACCTACATGTCCTTCGGCGGGGCGGACCCGAAGGTCTATCTCCTGAACATCGAGACCGGGCAGCGCGAAGTCGTCGGCAATTTCCCCGGCATGACCTTCTCGCCGCGCTTCTCTCCCGACGGACAGAAGATCGTGATGAGCTTGTCCCAAGGGTCCTCGACCAATCTGTTTTCAATGGACCTGCGCTCGCGCACGACCACGCGGCTCACCGACAGCACCGCCATCGACACGTCCCCCTCCTATTCGCCCGACGGCAGCCAGATCGCCTTCGAATCCGATCGCGGCGGTACGCAGCAGATCTACGTGATGTCGGGCGCGGGCGGCGCGGCCAAGCGCATCTCGTTCGGCGAAGGCCGCTATTCGACGCCGGTCTGGTCGCCTCGCGGCGACTACATCGCCTTCACCAAGCAGAAGGCCGGAACCTTTGCCATCGGCATCATGAAGCCGGATGGTTCGGGCGAGCGCATCCTCACGGAAGGCTTCCATAACGAGGGGCCGACCTGGGCTCCCAATGGCCGCTACCTGATGTTCTTCCGGGACGCCGGCGGCAATTCGGGCGCGCGGATGTTCATGGTCGACACCACGGGACGCGTCGAGGTGCCGGTGCCATCGCCGGGCTACGCGTCGGACCCGGCCTGGTCGCCGCTCCTGAACTGAGCGCGGCGGAGGGCTGGCAGGCTCGGCTTCAGAGACGCGGCTTCAGAGGCACGGTTTCAGAAACCTGGCTTCAGAGACCCGGGCCCTTGGCGGCGCCGAGAATCAGCCCCGGGCGCTCCGGCGTCCCCTGCTGGACCACGACGACATAGGTGTCGGCGTTGCGGATCTTGGCGAGCGACGCCGGCGCTTCGAAGGTCCGCGCCGTGCCGTCCCACGGCCCGAGCGACACGACCTCGCGCACCACATTCGTGTAGGTGACGGTCTGGCCCTTGTTTTCGCCACGGCCGATCGCGACTTCTATCCGCTTGAGCACGGGCAGGAACAGCACGGTCGCCGGGCCATGGAACGGCTGGGCCGCTGCCTGAAGCCTGATTTTTATGCTCGACGGCCCGGCCTCGACGGAGACCGGCACGGTCAGCGCGCCATGCGCCGTGCCGTCCTTCGCCGCCGATAGCAGGGCCGAGCGGTCCGAACCGACGGCGTGGCCCATCCCGTCCACCACGGCCTGCGGCGTGTAGACATGCCTGTCGCCGCGCGTTTCACCATAAGCTTTCTGCCGCGCGGAGAACGCCTTGTCGGCCAGCGTGTCCTTCCAGCCGAGGTAATCCCAGTAGTCGACCGGGAACGATATCGCGAGCACGCCCGGATCGGATGCGATCTCGGCGATCAGCTTGTCAGCGGGCGGGCAGGACGAACAGCTTTGGCTCGTGAACAGCTCCACCACCGCACGGGGAGATTCGGCTACTGCTTCGCCCGAGGCGAGAGTGGCCGCGAATGCGGCAGCCAGGATTTTCGAAAGGGTCATGTTTTGCCGACGGATGAATGAAAACGGAAAGACCCTACGCCTGCAAAGCCTTCACGCAAACTCACGTTGGGTTGAGACACGCACGAAAAAGCCGCCGGGAATGCCCCGGCGGCTTCGTCTCACACAGAAATGATGGAAATCAGGCGGCTGCCAGGCCGCGCAGGACGTACTGCATGATCCCGCCATTGTTGAAGTATTCCAGCTCGTCCAGCGTATCGATCCGGCAGATCAGCTTCACCGTCCGGGTCTTGCCGTCGGCCGAGGTGATCTCGGCCTCCAGCGTCTGGCGCGGCTTCAGGCCGGAGGACAGGCCCTTGATCGAGACCGTCTCGTCGCCCTTCAAGCCCAGGGTCTGCCAGGACTCGCCATCCTGGAACACCAGCGGCATCACGCCCATCCCGACCAGGTTCGAGCGGTGGATGCGCTCGAAGGACTGGGCGATCACGGCGCGGACGCCGAGCAGGGTCGTGCCCTTCGCCGCCCAGTCGCGCGATGAACCGGTGCCGTACTCCTTGCCCGCGAACACCACGAGCGGCACCTTGGCCTTCTTGTACTGCATCGCCGCGTCGTAGATCGGCATCTGCTTCCCGCCGGGATAGTAGGCCGTCACCCCGCCTTCGACGCCGGGCACCATCTGGTTCTTGATGCGGATATTGGCGAACGTGCCGCGCATCATGACTTCGTGATTGCCGCGACGCGTGCCGTACTGGTTGAAGTCGGCCGGCTCCACCTTGTTGGCGATCAGGTACTTGCCCGCGGGCGAAGCAGCCTTGATCGATCCGGCGGGCGAGATGTGGTCCGTCGTGATCGAGTTGAGGAACAGGCCGAGGATGCGAGCGCCCTTGATGTCCGTGATCGCCTTAGGCGTCGCGGTCATGCCGTCGAAGTAAGGCGGGTTCTGCACATAGGTGGACGTGTTGTCCCACGTATAGGTGAGGCCGCCCTCGACCTTGATCTTCCGCCAATTCGCGTCACCCTTGAAGACGTCGGCATACTTGGACTTGAAGAGCGCCTTGGTCACCGTCTTGCGGATCGTCTCGTCGACTTCCTTGGATGTGGGCCAGATGTCCTTCAAGTAGATCGGCTTGCCCTTCTTGTCCGTGCCGAGCGGCTCCCTCGTGAGATCGACCTGCAGCGAGCCGGCCAGCGCGTACGCGACGACCAGCGGCGGCGAGGCGAGATAGTTCGCCCGCACGTCAGGATTGACGCGCCCCTCGAAGTTGCGATTGCCGGAGAGGACCGCGGCGGCAACGAGGTCGTTGTCGTTGATCGTCCTCGACACTTCGGCAGGCAGCGGGCCGGAATTGCCGATGCAGGTGGTGCAGCCGAAACCGACGAGGTTGAAGCCGAGCTTGTCGAGCGACTTCTGCAGGCCGGCCTTGGCCAGATATTCCGCCACGACCTGCGAACCCGGCGCGAGAGAGGTCTTCACCCACGGCTTCACGGTAAGCCCCGCCGCGACCGCGTTGCGGGCGAGCAGGCCCGCCGCGATCATCACGCCGGGATTGGACGTGTTGGTGCATGAGGTGATCGCCGCGATGACGACATCGCCATTGCCGAGGTCGAAATTCTTGCCCTCGACCTTGAAGCGCTTGCCCAGATCGGCGGCGGGCTTCTTGAACTCGCCCTCTAGGCATTCCGCGAAGCCAGGCTTGGCTTCGGTCAGCAGGACGCGATCCTGCGGACGCTTGGGTCCCGCGATCGAAGGCTGAACCGTCGTGAGGTCGAGTTCCAGAGTGTCCGTGAACACAGGGTCAGGCGTGGCGCGGGTCCGGAACATGCCCTGCGCCTTGGCGTATTTCTCGACGAGCGCGACGCGGCCCGGCTGGCGGCCCGATGTCTTCAGGAAGTCCAGCGTCTCGCCGTCGACGGGGAAGAAGCCGCAGGTCGCACCATATTCCGGCGCCATGTTGGCGATCGTCGCACGGTCGGCCAGCGTCAGCGAACCGAGGCCCGGGCCGAAGAACTCGACGAACTTGCCGACCACGCCTTTGCGGCGGAGCATCTGGGTCACCGTCAGCACGACGTCGGTGGCCGTGACGCCCTCGCGGATGCGGCCGGTCAGCTTGAAGCCGACGACTTCGGGGATCAGCATCGAGATCGGCTGGCCCAGCATGGCCGCCTCGGCCTCGATCCCGCCCACGCCCCAGCCCAGCACGGCCATGCCGTTTACCATCGTGGTGTGCGAGTCCGTGCCGACGAGCGTATCGGGGTAGGCGACTTCCTGGACCTCGAGACGGCCCTTGGCGTTGCGAACCCGCTCGCGCTTCGTCCAGACGGTCTGGGCGAGATATTCGAGGTTTACCTGGTGGCAGATGCCGGTGCCGGGCGGAACGACGCGGAAATTCTCGAACGCCTTCTGGCCCCAGCGCAGGAAATTGTAGCGCTCGCCGTTACGGGCGTATTCGAGCGCGACGTTCTGCTTCAGGGCCTTCGGGGTGCCGAACTCGTCGACGATGACCGAGTGGTCGATCACGAGGTCGACGGGAACGAGCGGGTTGATCTTCTTGGGATCCGCGCCGAGCTGCTTCATCGCGTCGCGCATGGCTGCGAGGTCAACGACGGCCGGGACGCCGGTGAAGTCCTGCATCAGCACGCGAGCCGGACGGAACGCGATCTCGCGCTCGGACTTGCCCTTGGTGGCCAGCCAGTCGACGGTGGCCTGGATGTCTTCCTTGGTGACTGTGCGTCCGTCCTCAAAGCGCAGCAGGTTCTCCAGCAGCACCTTCAGGGAGAAGGGCAGGGCGTTAGCGCCCTTCAAGCCGTTCTTCTCGGCGTCCTTCAGGGAATAGTAGAAAAAGGTCTTGGCGCCGACCTTGAGCTTCTTGCGGCAGTTGAAGCTGTCGAGTGAAATCGTCACGGGCAAAATCCTCTCGGGGTTCGGGTGGCAGACGGCCAGAATGCGTGGGCACGCGCGCCGCCCCGGGAGTGCCCGGATCCCCGCGCTGGATAAAGCGCTCGGCGCAGCCGAGACGCCTTATAGATAATTTCAAGCGAAGCCGCTACACGAACGAAAGTAGTTGTTCCAAACATGATTTCAGGTTGATGCGCCTCACCGTCGCGGACCTCGACTGCCAGCGCTCCGGCCGCCCGGTCTTCTCCGGCGTCAGCTTCCACGTGAATGGCGGAGAAGCCCTGGTTCTGACCGGCCGCAACGGCGCCGGCAAGTCCAGCCTGCTGCTCATGCTGGCCGGATTGCTGGAGCCGGCCGGCGGCCGGATGGAGTTGGAGGGCCATGGCACGGAATGCAGCTTGCCCGAACTCGCCCACTATGTCGGCCACCGCGATGCCCTGAAGCCGGCTCTGACGCCGCACGAAAGTCTCGAGTTCTGGCAGTCCATGCTCGGTGCGCCAAACCTGACCCCGTCGGACGCTCTGAAACGAATGTCGCTCGACCACGCCGCGGACCTCCCATCTGCCTATCTATCCGCCGGGCAACGCCGCCGCCTTGCCTTGGCGAGGCTGCTCGTATCGAGGCGAATGCTTTGGCTGCTGGACGAGCCGACCTCGGCGCTGGATGCTGCTTCTCAGGAGACGTTCGCCGCCTTGGTGGCCGAACATCTGACGGCAGGCGGCATCGTCGTTGCCGCCACACATGTTCCGCTCGGAATCCCTGACGCGCTGAACCTGCGCCTGGGAGGGGCATCGTGAGCCCGCTCCGCTCCCTTCTCACCCGTGAAATCCGGCTCGCCGTCCGCATCGGAGGCGGCGGCCTGATGGGTCTCGTCTTCTTTCTGATGCTGGTCACGATCGTGCCGTTCGCGATTGGGCCCGACCTCAACCTGCTGTCGCGGATCGGTCCTGCCATCCTATGGATCGCCGCCACGCTCGCCACGCTGCTGGGTCTCGACCGGCTCTTCCAGGCCGACGCAGAGGACGGATCGCTCGATCTCCTCATGATGAGCCAGACACCGTTGGAGCTCATTGTGCTTGTGAAGGGGTTCGCTCACTGGTTGGCGACCGGCCTTCCGCTTGCACTCGCCGCCCCGCTGCTGGGCCTGCTGCTTGCCTTGAGCCCGGATGCCATGGGTGGCGTCGCCGTGACGCTCCTCGTCGGCACTCCCGCCCTGACGTTCATAGGGACGGTCGGGGCGGCACTCACGGCCAGCCTGCGGAGGGGTGGGCTCGTGCTGTCCATCTTGGTGCTTCCCTTGATGGTCCCCGTCCTGATCTTCGGCGTCTCCGCCGCCAACGCCGCTACCGGAGGCACGATCCCGTTTCTCACACCTTTCCTGGTGCTATGCGCGCTCAGCCTGCTTTCCATCGTGATAGGCGCCTTTGGAGCGGCTGCCGCGCTGCGTGCAGGAACGGCTTGAAAATGCTGCAACTCCCACCGGATGTTCCCCAGCGCTGGATTGCGCCATCGCCCCGCTTGCGATAAAGCCCGTGATCGGAAACGAATGTCTGGACGAGGACTTGCAATGGCGGATCACAAGACGGCCCACGGCGGCCATCCGGCGATGGACTATCCCGAGCATGAGCGGACCTACCGCTCGTTCGTGACCTTCACGAAGTGGGGCAGCATCGTGGTGGTCGGCATCCTTATTTTCATGGCGCTGTTCCTGATCTGATTGTCTGCCGGCGGCCTCCGCCTTCTTCCCCCTCCTGAGCGCGCTTGGTTGCGCCATTGACGCGGAGAGCTGCTGATGCGCATCGCCGTCATCACCGAGACCGATAAGCTTGAAGGCCGCGTCGCGGCGACACCGGAAACGGTCAAGAAATTGATCGCGCTCGGCGCCTCAGTCGTCATCCAGGTCGGCGCGGGGCTCAAGTCCGGCGTGGTGGACGCGGACTATGAGGCGGCTGGCGCAACGCTCGCACCGACGGCGAAGGAAGCTCTTTCCGGCGCTGACGTCGTTCTCAAGGTCCGCCGCCCCAACGCCGCCGAACTCAAGGGCATGAAGCGCGGGGCGATCGTCCTTGCGATCATGGACCCCTACGGCAACGAGGATGCGCTCAAGGCCATGGCGGATGCCGGCGTCGCGGGCTTCTCGATGGAACTGATGCCGCGCATCACCCGCGCGCAGGTCATGGACGTGCTGTCCTCGCAGGCCAATCTCGCCGGCTATCGCGCGGTGGTTGACGCTGCTGCGGAATATGGCCGCGCCTTGCCGATGATGATGACGGCGGCGGGCACGGTTCCCGCGGCTCGCATCTTCATCATGGGTGTCGGCGTCGCAGGCCTGCAGGCGATTGCGACGGCCCGCCGGATGGGTGCGGTCGTCACCGCCACCGATGTGCGCCCCGCCACCAAGGAACAGGTCGAATTGCTCGGCGCGAAGTTCGTTGCCGTCGAGGACGACGAGTTCAAGCAGGCCGAGACGGCTGGCGGCTACGCGAAGGAAATGTCCAAGGAATATCAGGCGAAACAGGCCGCCCTTGTCGCGACCCACATCGCCAAGCAGGACATTATCATCACGACGGCCCTCATCCCGGGCCGTCCCGCGCCGAAGCTGGTCTCGGAGGACATGGTCGCCTCCATGCGGGCTGGCTCCGTGATCGTCGACCTGGCGGTCGAGCGCGGCGGCAACGTGGCGCTGGGCAAGCCGGGCGAGATCGTGACGACGCCGAACGGCGTAAAGATCGTAGGACATCTCAATGTCCCTGGCCGCCTCGCGGCGACGGCGTCGAGTTCTACGCCAAGAACCTTTTCGCCTTCCTCGAAACCATGATCGACAAGACCGCCAAGGTTCTGGACGTGAAATGGGACGATGAACTCGTCAAGGCGACGAACCTGACCCGGGATGGCGCTGTCGTCCACCCGAACTTCCAGCCGAAGATCGCCGAGCCGGCAGCCTGACGGGAGACGACAATGGCCAACGAGACGCCTCAGCAACTCCTTGAAAAGGCCCAGGCTGCCGCAAGGCTGGCCAAGGATGCCGCCGACGCGGCGCAGGGCTATGCCGACCAACTCGCTATGGGCGCGGGTGCGGCTGCCCACGCCGTCACCGGCGGCGCCATCGATCCCTTCGTATTCCGCTTCGCGATCTTCGTTCTCGCCGTCTTCGTAGGTTACTACGTCGTCTGGTCGGTCACGCCCGCGCTGCACACCCCGCTGATGTCGGTGACCAACGCGATTTCTTCAGTGATCGTCGTGGGAGCTTTGCTGTCCGTGGGCGTGGACGCAGGCGGCATCGGCAATGACGGCCCGCTCTGGGCGCGCGTGCTCGGTTTCTTCGCCCTGATCCTCGCCAGCGTGAACATCTTCGGCGGGTTCCTGGTCACCCAGCGCATGCTGGGAATGTACAAGAAGAAGGGCTGAGCACGATGAGCGCCAATATCGCGGCCCTTCTCTATCTCGTTTCGGGCGTCCTGTTCGTCCTCGCGCTGCGCGGCCTGTCTTCACCCGCGACCAGCCGGCAGGGCAACCTCTACGGCATGATCGGCATGGGCATCGCCATGGTGACCACGCTGTTGGTCTCGCCCCCCTCCGGCTTCATGGGCTGGGCGCTCGTCGTGGTTGGCCTCGCCATCGGCGGCGGCGGCGGCGCGGTCGTCGCCAAGCGCATCCCGATGACGGCGATGCCGCAGCTCGTGGCGTTCTTCCACTCGCTCGTCGGCATGGCGGCCGTGCTGGTGGCCGCCGGGGCGCTCTACGCACCGCGCGCGTTCGGCATCGGCGAGCCCGGCCTCATCCATGGCGCGAGCCTTGTGGAAATGGCGCTTGGCGTCGCCATCGGCGCGATCACCTTCACCGGGTCGGTCATCGCCTTCCTGAAGCTCGACGGGCGCATGAGCGGCAAGCCGATCATGCTTCCGCAGCGCCACGTCATCAATGCCGCCCTCGCGGCTGCGCTGGTGCTGCTGATCATCCTTTTCGTAAACACCGAGAGCCACGCCCTGTTCTGGCTCATCGTGCTGGTGAGCTTCGTGCTCGGCGTATTGATCATCGTTCCGATCGGCGGCGCGGACATGCCCGTAGTTGTCTCGATGCTCAACTCCTATTCGGGTTGGGCCGCGGCCGGCATCGGCTTCACGCTCGGCAACCTCGCACTGATCATCACCGGCGCGCTGGTCGGCTCTTCGGGCGCGATCCTGTCCTACATCATGTGCAAGGGCATGAACCGCAGCTTCATCTCGGTGATCCTGGGCGGCTTCGGTGGTGAAAGCGCAGGGCCGGCGGCAGGCGCCAAGGAGACCCGTCCCGTCAAGCAGGGCTCGGCCGACGACGCCGCCTTCATGATGAAGAACGCCTCGAAGGTCATCATCGTGCCGGGCTACGGCATGGCGGTGGCGCAGGCCCAGCATGCGCTGCGCGAGATGGCCGACCTGCTGAAGAAGGAAGGCGTCGAGGTGAAGTATGCCATTCACCCGGTCGCGGGCCGCATGCCCGGCCACATGAACGTGCTCCTGGCCGAGGCCAACGTTCCCTATGACGAGGTGTTCGAGCTCGAGGACATCAACTCGGAGTTCGGCCAGGCCGACGTGGCCTTCGTCATCGGCGCGAACGACGTCACCAACCCCGCCGCCAAGACCGACCCGACCTCGCCGATTTACGGAATGCCCATTCTCGACGTCGAGAAGGCCAAGACCGTCCTGTTCATCAAGCGCGGGATGGGATCGGGCTACGCCGGCGTCGAGAACGAACTGTTCTTCAAGGACAACACGCTCATGCTGTTCGCCGACGCGAAGAAGATGGTCGACGACATCAACAAGGCGATGGCGCACTGACGCCCTGCAAGGCTCGAGCGCTCGTCGGAATCAAAACAGCCGGGAAGCAATTCCCGGCTGTTTTCGTTGGAAATTCAAACGTGGGTCAAGAGCAGGTTCAGAAGATGCTCCGACTTCCCGCGCCGAGCCGCGACATGCCCGAACGGGCTGCCGCGTTGTTCGGGTCGATCGCCATTGCCCGCTGGTAGGATTCGACTGCCTTCGCGCGATCGCCCTTCTTCTCGTAAGCTAGGCCAAGCCCGGCCCAGCCGTCGGCATTGCGGTTATCCACGTTCAAGGCCGCATTGAAATCCTCGATCGCCTGATCAAGCTTGCCGACGACGACCAGGCTCTGTCCGCGCGCCTGGTAGGGGGCGCCGGCGAACGGATCGCGGTCAATGGCGGCATCGAAGTCGTTGATCGCCTGGGGATGCTGTCCCTGGCGCTGATAGATCAGCCCACGGGCATGGTAGCCCTGCGCCGATTCCGGACTGAGCTTGATGGCCTGGGAGAGATCGGCGAACGCCTCGTCGAAGTTGCCCTGTGTGCGCAGGAGATTTGCGCGGCCGAGATAGGCCGGGCCGTAGCTCGCATTCGCCTGGATTGCCCGGTTGAAGTCGACCAGGGCCTGATCGTTCCGGCCGGTCTGCCGCAACGCCAGCGCGCGGTTCGTGTAGGCCGCAGCATAATTGGGGTTAAGCTCGACCGCCCGAGAGAAGTCCGCAATTGCGTCGGAGAATCGCCCGATCAGAGCGTAGGCCGCACCCCTGGTATTATATGCGTTCGGATCTCCAGGATTAGCTTTGATCACCTCGGTCAACGCCGCGATGTTCGTTGCCTGGGCACCGGACTTATCATCGATGACGGGCGCGATGCCCTGCCCGGCGCTTACGCCAGCGCCGCCCATCGGGCCGCAGCCCGCGAGGCCAAGCCCAATCCCGACAACTGCAAGACGCAACGCCAACACCGGTAGAGACGATACCACCCGGAGACGCTCCGTAGCGTTTCGGCTCGGTAAGAGTGGCGTGGCGGGGCTTTGCATCGCGTTCGGTCCGTTTCCGTTAGCGCACTGCGCAGGCCTATGATGTTTTATTCAAACGATCAGGCGCCCAGCGACCGGTGGTCGGGGCGCCTGGCAGGTACTGTAGACCATTGGGCAGTTGCCCGGGCGCCTTAGCGCGCGGCAACTTTCGGCTTAGGAGCAGGCAGCAGACCTTCGCGCTGGGCGCGCTTACGGGCCAGCTTGCGGGCGCGGCGGACGGCTTCCGCCTTCTCACGAGCGCGCTTTTCGGACGGCTTCTCGTAATGCCCGCGGAGCTTCATCTCGCGGAAGATGCCCTCGCGCTGCATCTTCTTCTTGAGGGCCTTGAGGGCTTGATCGACGTTGTTGTCACGAACGAGAACCTGCACGCGTTTTTCCCGTATCTGGAATTGAAAGCAAAAAGGGTGGCGCGCCCTAGAAGAGCGGCTCATCCAAGAACCGGTCGGATAGCAGAAAGCGAAAGCGGTGTCCACGTCGAAGCCATAAAAAAGCATCAGCGCTGCGGCTAAAGCTCTTCAATCCCTCAATCAGCCCCTGAAAACGCGGGTCACGTGTCCCATCTTGCGGCCTTCGCGCGCCTCGTGCTTGCCGTAGAGGTGCAGATGCGCGTGAGGATCGGCCAGAAAATTCAGCCACCGCTCAGCATCGTTCCCGATCAGGTTATCCATCTCGATTCGGCCAAGTCGCGCGGGCGAGCCCAAGGGCCATCCTGCCACGGCGCGGATATGCTGCTCGAACTGGGACGTCTCAGCCCCCTCGATGGTCCAGTGACCGGAGTTGTGGACCCGCGGCGCGATCTCGTTGATCAGGACCCGTTCCCGACCACTTTCGACCAGGGCGAACATCTCGACCGCGAGCACGCCGACATAATCGAGCCGTGCCGCAATGCGCGCCGCGTGCTCGATTGCAGCATGCGACGCCGCAGGACCTAGCGCAGCGGGCACCAGGGTCGATGCCAGGATGTGATGACGGTGAATGTTCTCGCACACGTCGAAGGCGGCCACGGCGCCGTCCTGTCCGCGTGCTGCCAGAACCGATATCTCCCGCTCGAACGGCACGAAGGCTTCGAGGATCGCAGGCTGCTTGCCGATGGACCTGCCATGCGTCGGCGAGGTCCGTCCCGGGGCGGATCATCGCCTGTCCCTTGCCGTCGTAGCCCATGCGCCTCGTCTTGAGGACACAGGGCCTTCCGATTGTGGCCACGGCCTCGACGAGCATGTCCGCATCGTCGACGGGCAGATATGCCGGCGTCGCCAGCCCGATCTCGTTGATGAAGTTCTTTTCGCTGAGGCGGTCCTGCGTGATGGCTAGAGCACGCGGACCGGGCAAGACCGGAACGCGCTGCGCGAGGAACGCCGCCGTTTCCGCAGGGACGTTCTCAAACTCATATGTCACGACCGAAACCTGGGCCGCGAACTCAGCCGAGCGCATTCTCGTCGCCATAGTTGGCGATCACATGCTTGCGCCGCCACTCGAAAGCCGGGCCGTCCGGTTCAGGACGAGAAAATGTGGACATCGAGACCTAATGGCGCAGCCGCCAGCGCGAGCATGCGCGCAAGTTGCCCACCGCCCAGAATTCCGATCGCGTCGCCAGGTTTCAGCATGTTACGCGTCGTCCGTCGGGCGTTCGGCAACAGACTCCGTTTGCCGGCGACGGTATCCTTCCAGCCTTTCCGCGATGCCTGGGTCGGACAGGCCCAGGATTGCAGCCGCCAGCAGAGCAGCATTGACGGCGCCCGCCCTGCCGATGGCCAGAGTGCCGACAGGAATGCCTGCCGGCATCTGGACGATAGAAAGAAGGCTGTCCTGGCCGGATAGAGCCTTTGATTCCACGGGAACGCCGAGCACCGGCAGCCGGGTCATCGCGGCAGCCATGCCCGGCAGGTGTGCAGCACCGCCGGCACCCGCGATGATCACCTTGAATCCGTTTCTCCTCCGCTCCCTTGCGAACTGGTAAGCCGGTCGGGCGTGCGATGAGCCGAAATGATGAGGCGTCGTACGCGATCTCGATGGCTTTCAGAGCCTCGGCGGCGTGCCGCATGGTTGCCCAGTCGGACTGGCTGCCCATAATGATTGCCACGGGCTTTCCGGCCACGCTCATGCCCCGTCTCCATTTGACGTGCTTCTGGCACGATCGCTAAAAAAGAGCGAGGAGTATAAAGTGCGGCACTGCGCAGGCAAGCAGGCGCCCAGGGCGGGACGATTGTGTCTGGAGGCAAATTGATTGATCAATCCGTGACGCGATCCGCGGACCCGGACAAGCGTATTGCGGAACTCACCGCCGCACTCAGGGATGCCGAGGCGAGAATCCGCTACCTTGAAAATCTCGCTCATGTCGATGAGCTGACCGGGATTCTCAATCGCAGGGGCTTTCTTCGTGAGCTTAGCCGGGCGGCGTCATACGTTCAGCGCTATTCGATCCCGGTCACGCTCGTTCTTTTGGATCTTGACGGCTTCAAGGAGATCAATGATCGACACGGGCATCCCGTCGGTGATGCAGTGCTCGTACAAGTCGCTCGCGTCATGGTCAGCAGCGTCAGAGGCTCGGATGTCGTCGCGCGAATTGGCGGCGACGAGTTCGCCTTGATTCTCTTTCATGCCGACACCGCAACTGCGGCGCAGAGCATGATAGGACTCCAGCAAAGACTGGGTAAGGCCCGGGTGGCCGTCGAAGAAAGCATGATTCAAATCGAGGCCAGCATCGGCCTTGCCCCGCTCACGGGCGACGCTCCGGTCGAGCATATCCTGGAAATGGCCGATAGGAGCCTCTACTCCGCCAAGGAATATCGGCGTGATCGCCCGCTTCTGTACGTCAAGCGATGATGTCTGGCGTTAACTGGTCCGAAATCACGCTGATCCGATCCTTGAGCCATAGCTTGCGCTTCTTCAGCCGTTGGATCTGAAGTTGATCCGCCGCCGTGATGCCCTCAAGCGCGTTGATGGCCACATCGAGATCCCTGTGCTCGATACGCAACAATGCAAGCTCCGACACGAGCTGGGCTTCCTGCGGGTCGGTCGTCACATCTGACATGGATCTTCGCTGCTTTTACGCACCGGATAGGATCACCCGGATAGAGCCAATATGGCGGGCCGAAACGCATGCGGCAAGCTATCCCAATCATCGGAACAATCGTCTGAAAGAACCACCTCTTTCGGACATCTTGAGCGCAACAAAATTGTGACAGCGCAGCAAATTCGGTTTCGCCGGTTCAGGAGCTATGGCAAACTGATTCCGCGAGCAACCATTAGGAGGTTTCGCATGGCCTTGCAGTCCCATCTTGCGGAACTCGAGCGTCGACATCAGGCTCTCGAGAAACAGATTGAGCATGAAGCATTGCGTCCCGGCGCAGACGACCTTCGGCTTGCAGAACTGAAGCGACGCAAGCTGCAATTGAAGGACGAGATCGAAAAGATCCGCCATGGAATTCCGAAGCCAACGCTGCACTAGCTTCGTCGAACAGCAATTCGTGTTTTCAAAGGTATCAGCCGCCGCGGTCACGCGGCGGCTTTTTATTTGGCGGGCTTTCAGACCGAGATCGCCATTTCCCGGAGTTTGAACTTCTGGATCTTGCCCGTGGACGTCTTGGGCAGATCTGCGAAGACGATGTAGCGCGGGCATTTGAACGCCGCCAGGTGCTGTCGGCACCATGCCAGCAACTCCTCGGACGTCGCGGCCGTCCCCGGCTTCAATTCGACGAACGCGCAAGGGGTCTCACCCCACTTGTCATCAGGTTTGGCCACCACGGCGGCAGCTTGAACAGCAGGGTGCTTGAACAAGGCGTCTTCGACCTCGATGGACGAGATATTCTCGCCGCCCGAGATGATGATGTCCTTGGAGCGGTCCTTTAGCTGGATGTAGCCGTCGGGATGTTTCACGCCGAGATCGCCGGAGTGGAACCAGCCGCCTGCAAATGCATCCTGGCTAGCCTTGGCGTTTTTGAGGTAGCCTTTCATCACGACGTTACCGCGGAACATCGCCTCGCCGATCGTCATGCCGTCCGCCGGGACGGGCTGCATCGACACGGGATCGATGATGTCCAAGGCTTCGAGGGCGAGGTACCGGACACCCTGCCGGGCTTTCTTTGCTGCCTGGGCCGCGAGATCGAGCGTGTCCCATTCCGCGTGCCAATCATTCACTACCGCAGGGCCGTAGGTCTCGGTCAGGCCGTAGAGATGCGTGACATTGAACCCAGCTTCCTTCATCGCCCCCAGCACGGCCTCGGGCGGAGGGGCAGCCGCCGTGTAGAATTCAACGGTATGCGGGAGCGGCTTTTTCTCCGCATCCGGCGCGTTCAGCAAAGTCGACATTACGATCGGGGCGCCGCAGAGATGAGTAACCTTGTGCTCGGCGATCGCGTCGTACATAGCGGCCGCACGAACCTGCCGCAGGCAGACATGAGTTCCCGCGCCGACCGATATGGACCAGGGAAAGCACCAGCCGTTGCAGTGGAACATTGGCAATGTCCAGAGGTAGACAGCGTGCTTTTCCATGCCGCAGGTCACGACATTGCTTTGTGCGAGCAAATAGGCGCCACGGTGATGGTAGACGACGCCTTTCGGATTGCCAGTCGTGCCCGACGTGTAGTTCAGGGAAATCGCGTCCCATTCGTCGTTCGGCGCAACGCGCTCAAAGTCAGGTGACCCGCCGGAAACAAAGTCCTCGTACTCGATGCTCCCGAGCAATTCGCCGTCTCCGGCATATTCCGGATCGTCGTAGTCGATGACGAAGGGCTTCACTTTCGCCATTTCGAGGGCGGGGCGCATTGTCTTGGCGAATTCGCGATCGATGATCACCACCTTCGCGTCGCCATGATCGAGCGAGAACGCGATGATCGCAGCGTCAAGCCGCGTGTTGAGCGTGTTGAGCACGGCGCCGGTCATCGGTACGCCATAGTGGCACTCGAGCATCGCAGGCGTATTCGCGAGCATGACGGCAACCGTATCGCCCCGACCAATGCCGCGGGCCGCAAGAGCCGACGCGAGCCGCTTGGAACGGGCGTAGAAGTCGCGGTAGGTCCGCCGCATCGGACCGTGGATGATCGCGGTCCTTTCGGGGTAGACCTGAGCCGAGCGCTCCAGGAACGAAAGTGGCGTCAGCGGCTGGAAATTTGCTGGATTTCGGTCGAGATCGGTATCGTATGGCGACTTTGCCATGAGCTAGGGCCTCCCTTGTCCGGTCAAACCCTAGTGAGCGGCGATGAAACCGGCAATGGCTTGAATAGCTAACGGACTCCGGCAGAGCCGTCGAATGGTCAGAGCAGGGTCCGCAAGCCATCAAAGATCAGCTTCAGGCCGACGACAAGCGTGAGCGCATAAACGATATTGTAGAAACGAGCGACCTCGATGCGGCGAACCATCCATACGCCGCCGATCGTAGCCAAGATGGCGACCGGGAACAAAGCCGCAGACGACGATAGATTTTCTGACGAGAATTGTCCCAGAGCCAGATAGGGAATGGTCTTCAAGGCATTCGTGACTGCGAAGAACATAGTGTTCGTGCCGGCATAGTACGCCGGCTTCAGCCGGAGCGGCATGACATAGACCTGAAACGGAGGCCCCCCGGCATGTGCGACGAAGCTCGTATAGCCGGCAACCGCGCCCCAGAACACGCCTGCTGGTTTCGTGCCCGTCACTTCGGCAGATTGGGCCGCGATCGTCCTGCGCCGCCAGAACATCCCGACGAATATCACTGAGATCGCGCCAACGATCAGCCTGACAGCCCCTTCGCTGACATAAGCCGCTATGAGCCAGCCGAACACGATGCCAAGGATCGAGCCTGGAAGCATGATGACGAGAAGGCGCTTATCGAACGTCTTCCGGTACGACCAGACGCTGACCACGTCCTGCACGATCAGGATAGGCAGCATGATCGCAGCCGCCTTCACCGGCGATACCACCGTCGAAAGAAGCGACATGCTCAAGAGGCCAAGGCCCGCAAAGCCGCCCTTCGCAAATCCCATCAGGATCACGGCCGGGATTGCAGCCATGTAAAAGGAGGTGTCGCTGATGATTGGGAACACTGGCCGATCCGTCGAGGTGTGCGCGATTTAGCGTGCCTGGGCGTTTCGGTTCAAGACGCATGGGCGCATGGCTCATGCGTTCGGGAGAGTGGTCGACGAAGGACCATCATCGAAAGTCGCTCCTGACGAGGCGAGGCGGCGGTGCTACGAGCAGGATAAAGCCGGTTGCGTTGTTCCAGGAAACCGCGACGGCAGCGAGGGAGAGCGATCCATGACCGCACAGGCAGCCAGTCGTTATCGCGACACCTATCAGAATTGGCAAAGGGACCCTGAAGGTTTTTGGCGAGACGCCGCGACAGCAATCGACTGGATCAAGCCCCCCAAGACAATATTCGATGCAAGCCTCGGAGCGTATGGCCGCTGGTTCCCAGACGCAGTGTGCAATACGTGCTGGAACGCGGTCGATCGGCACGTGGCCACCCGTGGCGCGCAGCCCGCCATCATCTATGACAGCCCGGTTACTGGCGACAAGAGAACGATCACCTACGCCCAGTTGCTCTCGCAGGTGGAAACGCTTGGGGCGGTCCTGCAGGATTTCGGCGTCGCCAAGGGTGATCGCGTCATCGTCTACATGCCGATGATCCCTGAAGCGATCGTAGCGATGCTGGCCTGCGCCCGGATCGGAGCCATCCATTCTGTGGTATTCGGCGGGTTCGCCGCGAAGGAACTGGCCACCCGCATCGACGATGCGAAGCCGAAGCTGATTCTGACTGCCTCCTGCGGGATCGAGCCTAGCCGGGTTGTCGCCTACAAGCCGCTGCTCGACGAAGCATTTCACTCTCCTCATCGCCGCCCCAGGCCGTCGTGCTTCTGCAGCGCAAGCAGGCGCAAGCCGTCGATGATCGCGGGCCGCGATCACGACTGGACCGCTCTCGCCGATGCTGCCAAGGCGGCCGGGAAGGCAGCCCCCTGCGTCGCCCTGGCCGCGACCGACCCTCTCTACGTTCTCTATACGTCCGGGACGACGGGCAAGCCGAAGGGCGTGGTGCGCGACAATGGCGGGCACATGGTCGCGCTCGCCTGGTCGATGACCAACCTGTACGGCGCCAAGCCCGGCGAGGTGTTCTGGGCGGCATCGGACGTGGGCTGGGTCGTCGGGCACAGCTACATCGTCTATGCGCCCTTGCTGATCGGCTGCACGACCATGGTCTACGAGGGAAAGCCGGTCGGAACGCCCGACCCGGGCGCGTTCTGGCGCGTCATCTCGGAGCATCGCGTATCGATCCTGTTCACAGCGCCCAACGGCATTCCGCGCGATCAAGAAGGAAGATCCGAACGCGGAGCACCTGAAGCGCTATGACATGAGCGGCTTCAGGGCGCTGTTCCTCGCCGGCGAACGGGCCGACCCCGACACGGTCCAGTGGGCCGAGCGGATCCTGGGCACGCCGGTCATCGACCATTGGTGGCAGACCGAGACAGGCTGGGCCATCGCGGGAAATCCGCTCGGCCTCGGCGCGCTGCCGGTCAAGCACGGCTCGCCCACGGTACCGATGCCCGGCTATGACGTGCAGATCGTCGACGAGGGCGGAAAGCCGGTCGGACCCAACAAGATGGGCTCCATCGTGGTCAAGCTGCCGTTGCCGCCCGGCTGCCTTCCCACGCTCTGGCAGGCCGACGACCGGTTTCAGGAAAGCTATCTCTCCGCTTTCCCGGGCTTCTACAACACGTCGGATGCGGGCTTCGTGGACGAGGACGGCTACCTCTTCATCATGGGCCGCACCGACGACATCATCAACGTCGCGGGGCATCGGCTCTCGACAGGCGGCATGGAGGAGGTTCTTTCCTCCCATCAGGACGTCGCGGAATGCGCGGTGATCGGCATCAAGGACGCGCTCAAAGGAGAGCAGCCGTGCGGTTTCGTCGTGCTGAAGAGCGGTGTGACGAAATCGCCGCTGGAGATCGAACAGGAGATCGTGAAGCTGGTCCGGGACAAGATCGGACCGGTTGCGGCCTTCAAGATCGCCATCACCGTCAATCGCCTGCCGAAGACGCGCTCGGGCAAGATCCTGCGCGGCACGATGAAGAAGATCGCGGATGGCGACGACTGGGCCATGCCGGCGACGATCGATGATCCCGCGGTTCTCGACGAAATCGCGGCGGCGCTGGCGGTAAAGCTCTGATCTCACCCGCTCGCCGGTAGCAGGACTAGACTTTTGCCGGTGCGCTGACCTCTCCTGCGTCTCGCCCGGCAATCGCCCAATAAACCAGTCCCGCGACGGCGCCTGTGAGGAAGAGTAGAAGCAGGAGCTTGGTTTCCGTGGGATCTGGACCATGCGACGCGGCGTGCCCAAGCCACGCGATCGCGGCCGTCAGAACGCCCGCGGAGCCGCCATACCAGACGAAGGAGCGCAATCCGGCAACTTCGCCGACAATTGCGGCCACGAGGGGTGGAAGGACGATCAGCGCGGCTGCCAGGGTCCAGAACGCGAGCGCGACCGCCGACCAGACCCGGTCCGGGGCATCCGACCCTGCGAGGGCCGAGAGCAGCGCCAGGATGCCGCCCAGCGAGACATCGGCCGCTAACTCTCGCGTTGCCGGCACGATGAGCCCGCCTACCGCCAGAAATACGAGGCCGGCAGCCATTGCCAGCGCCAATCCGACCACCACGACGAACATCCGCCGCATCTAGGCCTCCGACGAGACGAAAAGGCCTTCCGGCCCGATTCCGCTTTCCTGCATCAGTCTGGCGCGGGCGCGGAGTTTTTCAGTTTCGCTTTTGAGTTGGCCGCAGGCGGCGAGGATGTCGCGGCCGCGCGGGGTGCGGACGGGGGAGGCGTAGCCGGCGCGGAAAACGATCTCGGAGAACGCCTCGATCTGCTCCCAGTCCGAGCATTCGTACTGCGTTCCGGGCCAGGGATTGAACGGTATCAGGTTGATTTTGGCTCGGGATTCCCTTGAGCAGCCGGACCAGTTCGCGGGCGTCGGCGAGGCTGTCGTTGACGCCCTTCAGCATGACGTACTCGAAGGTGATGCGGCGGGCGTTGGAGACGCCGGGATAATTGCGGCAGGCGTCGAGCAATTCGCGGATCGGGTACTTTTTATTGAGCGGAACCAAGGTGTTACGCAGGTCGTCGCGGACGGCGTGGAGCGAGATGGCGAGCATGGAGCCGATCTCGTTGCCGGCGCGCTCGATATTGGGCACGACACCCGAAGTGGAGAGCGTGATCCGGCGCTTCGACAGCGAAAGGCCCTCGCCGTCCGAGACGACATCCATCGCGTCGCGTACGTTCTCAAAATTGTAGAGCGGCTCGCCCATTCCCATCAGGACGACATTGGAGATGGCCCGCTCGGCATCCGGCACCAGGCCGTCGGTCGGCCGGACGCCGCCCGGCCAGTCGCCCAGGCGGTCGCGCGCCACCATCAACTGCGCCACGATCTCGGCGGTGGTGAGATTGCGGACGAGCTTCTGGGTGCCCGTGTGGCAGAAGGTGCAGGTCAGCGTGCAGCCGACCTGGGAGGAGATGCACAGCGTGCCGCGATCGGATTCCGGGATGTAAACGGCCTCGATTTCGGCCCCCCGGTCGTGTTTTCCGGTCGAGGGCATGCGCAAAAGCCACTTTCGCGTGCCGTCCTTGGAAACCTGCTCGGAGACGACCTGCGGGCGGTCGAGGCTGAAATGCGCGGATCAGCTCGGCGCGCAGGCCCTTGCCGACATTGGTCATTTCCTCGAAGGAGGTCGACCCCGCGATGATAGATCCAGTGCCAGATCTGGCCGGCGCGCATGCGCACCTCGCGCTCGGGCACGCCGATGTCGGCGAGCGCCTTGGCGAGGCCCGGGCGGGTAATGCCGGCGAGCGAGGGGAGGCGGGCTTCCGCAACCGTGGATAGGTCGCCGGCCAGCGGGGCCGACTGAAGCGGTTGCAGAGCGGTGTCGAGTGAAACGGGCGGCATCGGAGTGTCTTTCCTTCAGCGCGCTCCATAACACGCAGACCGTGGCGCGCCTATGGCGACCCGAACCGGACACCCGGATTCCATTTAGAACCGCTTAGAACAGCGTCAAATCGAACGATCCTCTACGCCGAACTGAATTCCGAATCGGATTGTTCAGTCGAATCCGGTCTCTGCGAACCTTTCGAACCGCCCGAACAGGCTCAGGGACACTCCTTGCGCACCCGGTCGAGCGCCTGCGCGGCGCCGGCGAGGGTGTAGCGGTCGGTCGACTCGTTGCCCTTCTTGGAACTCACCTTGACGTTCAAGGTCTGCGCCGCGGCGCATGGCTTCCACGAAAGCCGCGTCCTCGGCGGCGTTCTTCACCCAGGCTGCGGGGCCTTTGGTCACGAGCGCGAAATTGGCGTTGCCGAAGCTGGCCTGTCCCTCGCCGCCGTCCTTGGACGGGAAGCCGAGCACGAAGCTGACCTCGTTGCGCACGCCTTCGGCGGGGCGGCTGGAAATGAAGAGGTAGCCGGGGTCGCGGCTCAGCGTCTTGGGCAGGCGCTCCTTGGGCTGAGCCAGCGCGTAGCAGACCTTGCCCTTGGCGGTGTCGGACGCGTAGGCGCCCCAGTCGCCGAAGGTGGCGAGCTGCACGGGCTGGCCGCCGCCCGGTGCGAGCGGCTTAGCCGCTGCCGCCGCCGGTTTGGCCGCCGCTGCCGGCTTGGCTGCCGCGGCGGCCGGCTGTCGCGGGCTTGGCGGGCGTCGCCGCCGGCTTGGCGGGCGGCGGCGGGCTTGCCCGGCGGCGGGAGCCGCGGGCTTGGCGGGCTGGGTCTGCGCGGCAGCCGGTTGGGCGGCGAGCACGAGGCCCATGCACGCCCCGGCTGCGCCGAGGACGAAGCGGGAAGGGAGCGAGCGAATCATGAGCCTATTCTTACTCCGGCGCGGCGGCCGCGCCATGCGGGGATTGTTGATGCCGGTCTCACCAGACAGAGCCAATATGGTAAAATTTCCCTGAACGCAGCGTGATGTGGTTTCGCCGTGCAGCAGGACATGCGACCATATCAGGCGAGACAATACGGGTTCCCGCGGATAAACAGTTCGCCCCGGATGTCGAAATGCGAGGCGGGAACTTGCACTTGAGGGCTGCCGATTGACGTCTCACGCCGAACTCGCGGCCCTTGTGACCGCGGTCGCGGAGAGACGCGACCGCGAAGCGTTTGCCCAGCTTTTCGACCATTTCGCTCCACGCCTCATCGCCTACCTCCAGCGCCTGGGCACCGAAGCCACGCTGGCCGAGGAGTTGACGCAGGAGGTGATGGTCACTTTGTGGCGCAAGGCGGAGCAGTTCGACGCATCCCGCTCCTCCGTGCCGACCTGGCTCTATCGCATCGCGAGGAACCGCCGGATCGACGGGCTGCGGCGCGACCGCGTCGACTTCTTCGATCCGCTGGATAACGCCCACGATGTCGGCGAGGATCCCGAGACCGACCGCATCCTCGACCTCAACCAGCGCGAGGAGCGGCTGCGCCACGCCATGGAGAGCCTGCCCCCCGAGCAGCTCAGCCTCGTGCGCCTGGCCTTCTACGACGGGCTGTCGCACAGCGAGATCGCCGAGAAGGTCAATCTGCCGCTCGGCACGGTGAAGTCGCGGATCCGGCTGGCCTTCACGCGATTGCGGCGTCAGCTCGAGGCCGAGGGCGTGGTGGAGGCGGGATAGGTCGACCTGGCTGGCCTGCGCCAGTGCCGGACACCCGATCGAGAATCTCACGCAGGGAGCCTTCGATGCGCGCCGTTTTATGCCGGGCCTTCGGTCCGCCCGAGAGCCTGACGGTCGAGGATTTGCCTGATCCGGTCGCGGGGCCCGGCGAGGTCGTGGTCGATGTCGCTGTCGCGGCGCTGAACTTCTTCGACACGCTGATCATCGAGAACAAATACCAGTTCAAGCCTCCGCTGCCGTTCTCGCCGGGGGCGGAATTCGCCGGGCGCGTTTCGGCGCTGGGCGAAGGCGTGGACCCCTCGTGGCTCGGCGCGCGGGTGGCGGCCTATGTCGGCTGGGGCGCGTGCCGCACCAGGCTCGCCGTCGCCGGTCGACAAGCTGGTCCGCATGCCCGAGGCGCTGTCCGACGAAGCGGCGGCCGGGCTGTCCGTCACCTACGGCACGACCCTGCACGGGCTGACGGACCGCGCGCGGCTGCAGCCCGGCGAGACGCTGGCCGTGCTCGGCGCGGCGGGCGGGGTGGGGCTTGCGGCGGTGGAGATCGGCAAGCTCATGGGCGCGCGGGTCATCGCCTGCGCCTCCTCGCCCGAGAAGCTGGCGCTGGCCCGCGAGCATGGCGCGGACGAGGGGCTGGATTATTCCGCCGAGGATCTGAAGGACGGCCTGAAGCGCCTCACCGGCGGGCGGGGCGTGGACGTGATCTACGATCCCGTGGGCGGCGCGCTGGCCGAGGCGGCGCTGCGCTCCATCGCCTGGAAAGGCCGGTTCCTCGTGGTGGGCTTCGCCGCCGGAGACATCCCGAAAATGCCGCTCAACCTCGTGCTGCTGAAGGGCTGCGACGTGCTGGGCGTGTTCTGGGGCGCGTTCGCCGAGAAGGAGCCGGCAGCGAACGCGGCCAATGTGGCCCGCCTGTTCCAATGGGCGGCCGAAGGCAAGATCAGCGCTCACGCCTCGGCGGCGTACTCGCTCGAGGAGACCGGCAAGGCGATCCGGCTGATCGCCGACCGCAAGGCCAGGGGCAAGGTGCTGGTGCGGATCGCGCCGGAGAATTCCGGGGAGGCCTGAGCAGCGGCACAACGGTCCTGCGGGCGTATGGCCGGGCGATCAGTCGCCCAGCTTGGCCATCAGCGTGTCCGAGAACTCGACATTGGAATAGACGTTCTGCACGTCGTCATTGTCGTCGAGGGAATCCATCAGGCGCAGGATCTTCTCGCCGGCTTCGTCGTCGACCTTGATGTTGGTCTGCGGACGCCAGACCAGGGCGGCCTTGCGGGCTTCGCCGAATTTGGCTTCGAGAACCTTCTGCACATCGCGCAGGCCTTCCAGCGACGTGATGATCTCGTGCCCGTCCTCGGACGAGGACACGTCGTCCGCGCCGGCCTCGATGGCCGCTTCCATCATCGCGTCCTCCGAGGCGACCTTGGCGTCGTACTCGATGAGGCCGACGCGGTCGAACATGAAGGACACCGCGCCCGTCTCGGCCAGTGCGCCGCCCGCCTTGGTGAAGAAGGAGCGCACTTCGCCCGCCGTGCGGTTGCGGTTGTCGGTGAGCGCCTCGACGATGAGCGCGACGCCGCCGGGCGCGTAGCCCTCGTAGCGCACCTCGTCATAGCTCTCGCTGTCGGCGCCGGACGCCTTCTTGATCGCGCGCTCGATATTGTCCTTGGGCATGTTCTCGACGCGGGCGGCGGTGATGGCGGCGCGCAGCCGGGCGTTCATGTTCGGATCCGGCAGGCCCATCTTGGCCGCCACGGTGATTTCACGCGCCAGCTTGGAGAACAGCTTGGACCTGACCGCATCCTGCTTGCCCTTGCGGTGCATGATGTTCTTGAACTGTGAATGGCCGGCCATGGCGTGTCCCCGGGTCGATCTGCGGGGCGCAGCGGCGTCGCATCAGCGCGCTCGCCGGCCCCGATTGAAGGAATGGCGCGGCTTATACGTCGCGGCGGGCCGTGCATCAAGGAAGGCGGTGATTGGGGGGTGTCGCGTTTGTCCGCCGCGTCCAAGTGCGGCTCCGCCGCACGTCCCCGGAAAGGTGGAGCGAAGCGGAACCTTGTCCGGGGTCCAGCGCAAGGACCTGCTGCAAAGCAGCGCCGCAATCAGAAATGGAGGGACGGATACAAATCGATCCAGTCGGGATTGAAGGATTCGATCAGCTTCAGCTTCCAGGCCCTCCGCCATTTCTTCATGGCATATTCGGCTGCGCGGGCATCCAGGCTTGATCCGAATGCTTCGTAATAAACGAGCAGGACAACCCCGTATCGTGAGGAAAAGCCTGGTAGCGACCGTTCGCGGTGTTCGTAAATCCTGCGGTTCAGATCGACCGCCGATCCAATGTAGAGCGTGCCGTTTCGCTTGCTCGCAAGAATATAGACGAACGCGATCTGATCACCGACATGCATCCGTCATTTTGATGCGATCGCCTTGTCCGAACCAGAAACCCAGGGTTGCGCCGCTTCGCGGCAACATTCATGCGCTGGGCCCCGGATACCCTTCCGCTGTCGCTTCAGGGTTCCGGGGACGTGCCGCAAGCGGCACTTTGGGTTCCGGGGAGTGGCGTTTGCAGTCAACCCCAGAATGGCGGAGTAGCCTCGGCCAGCCTCGGCCCGAGCCGCACGGGGGAGACGGCGAGGGCGAGGCCGGTGCGGTCGTCGATGTCGACGGCGATGCCGCTGAGCGTGCCTTCGCCCAGGGCGGACTCCATGCGGGGGCCCGGCGTTTTCTGCAGGAAGCGGCGGATGGGCTCCTCCTTGGACATGCCGAGGATGGAATTGTAGTCGCCGCACATGCCGGCATCGGTGAGATAGGCGGTGCCGCCCGGCAGGATCTGCCAGTCGGCGGTGGGCACATGGGTGTGCGTGCCGACGACGAGGCTGGCGCGGCCGTCGACGAAATGGGCCATCGCCTGTTTTTCCGAGGTGGCCTCGGCGTGAACGTCGATCAGCACGGCGTCGCAGCCCGCGCCGAGCGGGCAGTCGTGCAAGGCGCGCTCGACGGAGGCGAAGGGATCGTCCAGCGCGTCCATGTAGATGCGGCCCATGACGTTCATCACCAGCACGCGCGCGCCGTTGCGGGCCTCCACCATCGCCGCGCCGCGTCCCGGCGTGCCCGCCGGATAGTTGGCGGGGCGGATCAGGCGGGGCTGGCGCTCGATGAACACCATCGCCTCGCGCTGGTCGAAGGTGTGGTTTCCGAGCGTGACGACATCCCCGCCCGCCTCCAGCAACTCGTCGCAGATCGCCTCGGTGATGCCGAAGCCGCCCGCCGCGTTCTCGCCATTGATGACGACGAGTCGAGCTTCCACGCGTCGCGGAGGCCGGGAAGGCGGTTTGCGATGGCGTTGCGGCCGGGGCGGCCGACGACGTCGCCAAGGAAGAGAAGACGCATCAGGTTCTGCTTTGCTCGGAGTTTTGCGTGGCCTGCGGGCTCCCGGAGGTCGCGATGATCTCGCACTCCGTGACGATCCAGTCCAGCGGACGATCATGGGGCTCGTCGGGGATCAAAGGGATTTCCTGCACGGAGAAGGCGACGCCGACGGTGAGGAGCGGATGCCCGTCGGACAGCGCGCGGGCGATGGCGCGGTCGTAATGGCCGGCGCCATAGCCGATGCGGTGGCCGCGCCGGTCGAAGGCGGCGAGCGGGACGATCATCGCGGCGCGGGCGGACTTCGGGCGCATGCGGCAGCGGCTCGCTCAGGCCGAACCCGGCGCGCATCAGCGTGTCCTCGAACGTGAAGCGGCGGAACGACAGTCCGTGACGCTCGACGCGGGGGAGGGCGAGCGGCAGGCCCCGCTCGGCGAGCAGGCGCATCAGCGGGCGCGGGTCGATCTCGCTGCGGATCGGCCAGAAGCCTGACACCGGGCCGTCCGGCCAATTCAGCGATACCGCATTATGGGCGAGGGCGATGGAATGGCGGTGGCGGGCGGCGGGCTCCAGCGCATCGCGCCGCGCCAGGGCGGCGGCGCGCAGCTCGGCTTTGTCTGGCGGAGCCCGGCTTGTCTGCGGTGCCCGGCTTGCCCTCAGTGTGAGGCTTGGGGGCCGCGTCCATTCCGGATGTCATGAGAAGTGCGGAGCCACAGTGGCCGTGGGACGATCGATCCCGGGAAACCTACAGCGTAGGTGGGCGCCGTTTGCCCAAGTCCACGGACAAGGGCAGGAACAGCTCCCGTTAGGATCGATAAGGCCCCGGGGATTCATTGTCCTCACGCACCCCGCAGCCCCGCGTCAACAAGATAAGGCGGTCGCGCGGGGATTGCCAGTGGCAAGGTTGGATTTAGGGCAAGGTGGGATTTAGCCGTGCTGCACGGGGGCGAGCTGCCGGGCCACGGATTCGATGCGGTCGGCCGCGTCGAGGATGGCGCGGGTGACGTCCGCCTCCGTCTGGCCGAGCGAGGTCTCGATCTGGCCGTTGCGGGACCTGAGCTCCGCGACCTCGGATTCCAGCCGGGCGAGGCGCGAGCGCAGCTCCTGCCGCTCGTCGACGAAGGTGATGGCGGCCATCACGGTGAGGCGGTTGTCGCCGATCTCGCCGAACGCCTTGCGCATCTCCTCGATCTTGGCGTCGACATCAGAGGCGAGGCTGCGCAGATGCTCCTCCTGCCCGTCGTCGCAGGCGATGCGGTAGACCTTCTCGGCGATGGTGACGGTGACCTGACCCACTTCATTCTCCACCAGTGACCCGGCCGCGGCCAGGGCGGGATCTCAGCCCCGCTGGTCGGATTCCAGGACGGCGCGCACGGACCCGATGGCCCGGTCGATGCGCTCGGGCCAGTTCCTCGGCCGTGCCCTCCAGGCGATTGGCGCGGGCGAGCGCGCCGTCGAGCTCGACCGCCAGCCGGGCGCGGTCGTCCTGCATCAGGGCCAGCTCGGTCTCGAGCGTGCCCTTGGACCGGTCCGTCTCCAGATGACGCGACGCCGCCGCTTCGAGCACGCTCAGCGAGGCTGAAAGCCGGGCTAGCGCCTGCTCGATGGCGGTGGGCCGGGACTGTTGCATCAAGCTTCACGTCCTTGAAGGCCGGCGGGCTGCCGAAGCATAGAATCAACGCGCCGACAGACGGTTCGGATCAAAACCTAGAGGCCGGATCATCGGCGCGTCAACGTCGCGGGAGGCTCCGTCCACCGCCGCCGGAGCGGAGCGGTGGGTCCGGGAAAGGGCGGAACTGCGCCTTTCGCGCCGAAATGATCCGAAAGAGGCCCGAAACGGCCGCTGCGGGCGGGTTTCGACGCGATTGCCATTGTCGGGACGTTGCATTGACTCGCGGGGGCGAGGTGCTATCAGTCGCGCCGCCCCCTGAGCCTGGACACCGATGATGATTTCCCGCGAACAGCATGACGCCCATGGCCAACGCCATCCGCACCCTCGCGATGGACGGCGTGGAGAAGGCCAAGTCCGGCCATCCCGGCCTGCCCATGGGCGCGGCCGACATCGCGACGGTGCTGTTCACGCGCTTCCTGAAGTTCGATCCCGCCGACGCCGCGCTGGCCCGACCGCGACCGCTTCATCCTGTCGGCCGGCCACGGCTCGATGCTGCTCTACGCGCTGCTCTACCTCACCGGCACGCCGGGCATGACGCTCGACGAGCTGAAGCGCTTCCGCCAGCTGGGCTCCAAGACGCCGGGCCATCCCGAGTTCGGCCACACCGCCAGGCGTCGAGACGACCACCGGCCCGCTCGGCCAGGGCATCGCCACCGCGGTCGGCTTCGCGCTCGCCGAGCGGCTGATGGCGGCCGCAGTTCGGCGCCGGCATCGTCGACCACCACACCTATGTGCTGGCCTCCGACGGCGACCTGATGGAAGGCATCTCGCAGGAGGCCATCGCGCTCGCCGGGCACCTGCGGCTGTCGCGCCTCGATCGTGCTGCTCGACGACAACGGCATCTCGATCGACGGGCCGCTGTCGCTGGCCGACAGCGTCGACCAGGTGAAGCGCTTCGAGTCCGCCGGCTGGCGCGCCGAGCGCGTCGACGGGCATGATCCCGAGGCGCATCGCCGCCGCCATCGAGCGGGCGCACGCGTCCGACCGGCCGTCGCTGATCGCCTGCAAGACCATCATCGGCTTCGGCGCGCCCAAGCGCGCCGGCACCTCGAAGGCGCATGGCGAACCGCTCGGCGCGGAGGAGCTGGCGGGCGCGAAGGCCGCGCTCGAACCTCTCGCCCGAGCCGTTCTCGGTGCCGCAGGACGTGCTGGACGCCTGGCGCAGCGCCGCCGCGCGCTCGCGGCCGGCGCGCACAGGGCCTGGCAGCGAGCGGCTCGCCGGCGCTCGATGCCGGCCGAACGCGCCGGAGTTCGAGCGCCGCATGCGCGGGCGACCTTCCCGCCGGCGCTCGGTCGCCGCGATCGCGGCGCTGAAGGCGAAGCTCGTGGCCGAGCCGCAGACCATCGCGACCCGCAAGGCGTCGGAGCTGGCGCTGGAGGTCGATCACGGAGGCCGTGCCCGAGCTGGTGCTGGGCTCGGCCGACCTGACGCCGTCCAACAACACCAAGACGAAGAACCTGACGGTGGTGTCGCCCGGCGACTATCTCCGGCCGCTACATCCACTACGGCATCCGCGAGCACGGCATGGCCGCGGCCATGAACGGCATGGCGCTGCACGGCGGGCTGATCCCGGCCGGCGCGACCTTCATGGTGTTCACCGACTATTGCCGCCCGGCCATCCGCCTCGCCGCGCTGATGGGCATCCGCGTCATCTACGTCATGACGCACGACTCCATCGGCCTCGGCGAGGACGGCCCGACCCACCAGCCGGTCGAGCATCTCGCCGCGCTGCGGGCCATCCCGAACCTCAACGTCTTCCGCCCGGCCGATCCGGTCGAGACCGCCGAGTGCTGGCAGCTCGCGCTGGAGCGCGCCCGCGACGCCGAGCCTGCTGGCGCTGACCCGCCAGAACCTCGTGCCGTTCCGCACCGACGGCGAGCGCAGGGCAACCTCTGCGCGCAGGGCGCCTACGAGACTCGCGCCCGCCGAGGGCGGCGCGGCCAAGGTGGCGCTGTTCGCCTCGGGCTCGGAGGTCGAGATCGCCATGGCGGCGCGCAAGACTGCTGGCCGAGCGCGGCGTCCCGGCGCGGGTCGTGTCGGTGCCGTGCATGGAGCTCTTCGCGGCCCAGCCCGCTGCCGTCCGCGCATGCGGTCATCGGCGACGCGCCGGTCAAGGTCGCGGTCGAGGCGGGCATCCGCATGGGCTGGGACTGCGATCATCGGCGTCGGACGGCGTCTTCGTCGGCATGACCGGCTTTGGCGCCAGCGCTCCCTACAAGGAGCTCTACGCGCATTTCGGCATCACCGCGGAAGCGGTCGCGGAAAAGGCGCTTGCCGGGCTCTGAGGCCGGGCATCGCGCTTTCGACTGATTTCACGGGCAACCTGCGCAAGGGTTGGCAGGTTTGCTGAAGCGCTCAGAGCTGCGAGGGAGAAGAATCATGACTGTCCGCGTCGCGATCAACGGGTTCGGCCGCATCGGCCGCAACGTCCTGCGCGCCATCATCGAGTCCGGCCGCACCGACATCGAGGTCGTCGCGATCAACGATCTCGGCCCGGTCGAGACCAACGCCCACCTGCTGCGCTTCGACAGCGTGCATGGCCGCTTCCCGCACAAGGTGACGGTCGAGGGCGACACGATCGACGTCGGGCCGCGGCCCGATCAAGGTGACGGCGGTCGCGCGATCCCGCGACAGCTGCCGCACCAGGAACTCGGCGTCGACATCGCGCTGGAGTGCACGGGCATCTTCACGTCGCGCGACAAGGCCGCCGCGCATCTGACGGCCGGCGCCAAGCGCGTCATCGTCTCGGCCCCTGCCGACGGCGCCGACCTGACGGTCGTCTACGGCGTCAACCACGACAAGCTGACGAAGGACCACCTCGTCATCTCGAACGCGTCGTGCACGACGAACTGCCTCGCCCCGGTCGCCAAGGTGCTGCAACGACGCCATCGGCATCGAGAAGGGCTTCATGACGACGATCCACTCCTACACGGGCGACCAGCCGACGCTCGACACGATGCACAAGGATCTCTATCGCGGCCGCGCCGCGGCGCTGTCGATGATCCCGACCTCGACCGGCGCGGCCAAGGCCGTCGGCCTCGTCCTGCCGGAACTCAACGGCAAGCTCGACGGCTTCGCGATCCGCGTGCCGACGCCCGAACGTCTCGGTCGTGGACCTGAAGTTCATCGCCAAGCGCGCAACCTCGAAGGACGAGATCAACGCCGCCATCAAGGCGGCGGCCGAAGGCCCGCTGAAGGGCATCCTCGGCTACACGACGTCGCCGAACGTCTCGATCGACTTCAACCACGACCCGCACTCGTCCATCTTCCACATGGACCAGACCAAGGTGATGGACGGCACGCTCGTGTCGATCCTGTCCTGGTACGACAACGAGTGGGGCTTCTCGAACCGCATGTCGCGACACGGCCGTGGCGATGGGCAAGCTGATCTGATCTGACGCAGGCGGAGCGCGTGCACAACGCGCCTCCGCCTGCTGCTTCAGACGTTCACAAGGGCCTTTCCGCACGCGGCCGGCGTGTTAGCCTCGATTCATTGCGAACGATCAATGATTTCGAGGTAAAGATGTTTGGATTGGTTCAGGTCCTTTACAAGCAGGACAGTGAAGCCGGCAGCGCCACTCCGGAGGATCGGATGCTCGAGCAACGGGTAGCAGTTCTTGAAGGTGACGTTTCCAAGATCAAGACGATCCTCGAACGTCTCGAGCCCAAGATCACCGAGATCCTGCTGACGGGCGCGAAGCGCAGCGACCTTGAGAGCGCCCGTGCGGACGCCCGCCTCGAGAGCGAAAAGCTGAGGGGCGACGTTCGTGAGGTTGCGGCCCGCGTCGGCGCGCTCCCGTCCACCTGGACTACTCTCGGTCTGGTCTTCACGACCTGGGCGCTCGGGTCGGGCCTTTTGATTTTTACCCTGACAAGGCTCCTTGCCAAATGACCACCTTCCGCACGCTTGACCAGGCCGACGTCTCAGGCAAGCGCGTGCTGCTGCGCGTCGACCTCAACGTGCCGATGGAGAATGGCCGCGTGACCGACGCCACGCGCATCGAGCGCGTGCTGCCGACGATCCGCGAGATCGCCGACAAGGGCGGCAAGGTCATCCTGCTCGCGCATTTCGGACGGCCCAAGGGCCGCGACCTCGAAGGATCGCTGGCGCCGGTCGCGCCTGTCGTCGCCGAACATCTCGGACGCCCGGTGCGCTTCGCGGACGACTGCATCGGGCCGCTCGCCAAGGCGGCCGTGGACGCGATGAAGCCGGGCGACGTGCTGCTGCTGGAAAACACCCGCTTCCACCCGGAGGAAGAGAAGAACGACCCTGAGTTCGTCAAGGCGCTGGCCGCCAATGGCGACATCTGGGTCAACGACGCCTTCTCCGCCGCGCACCGCGCCCACGCCTCGACCGAAGGTCTCGGCCATGTGCTGCCCGCCTATGCCGGACGCACCATGCAGGCCGAGGTCGAGGCGCTGGCCAAGGCGCTCGACGCGCCGCAGCGCCCGGTGCTGGCGGTCGTCGGCGGCGCGAAGGTGTCGTCCAAGCTCGATCTGCTCGGCAATCTCGTCAAGAAGGTCGACATCCTCGTCATCGGCGGCGGCATGGCGAACACCTTCCTCGCCGCGCAGGGCAAGGCGGTCGGCAAGTCGCTCTGCGAGAAGGACCTGCTGGATACCGCGCGCGCCATCCTCGACACGGCCAAGGCGGCCGGCTGCGAGATCGTGCTGCCCGTCGATGCGTCTGTCGCCTCCGAGTTCAAGGCGCATGCGGCGAACAGGGTCGTGCCGGTCGACGGCGTGGGGCCTGACGACATGATCCTCGACATCGGCCCGCAGTCGATCGAGACGGTGAAATCGAAGCTCGCCGGGGCGAAGACGCTGGTGTGGAACGGGCCGTTCGGCGCGTTCGAGCTGGAGCCCTTCGACGCCGGCACCAGCAAGCGTTGCGCAGGAGGCTGCGCGGCTGACGAAGGCCGGCAAGCTTCTGTCGGTCGCGGGCGGCGGCGACACGGTCTCGCGCTCTGAACCATGCCGGCGTGGCCGACGAGTTCAGCTATGTCTCGACCGCGGGCGGCGCGTTCCTCGAATGGCTGGAAGGCAAGCCGCTGCCGGGCGTCGAGATCCTGCGGGCCTGAAGCCCAGGGATCCCACTGGGCTTTAACCGCCCTCGTTCCGGCCGCAAATGCAACGGACCAAAGCAACGCATCGGCTCAAAACGCGTTCTCGCCGGAGGGTGGTCAGCTCATGGTCGCAGTGAGTTTGCCGGTCTTGAGCATTTCCGCGCGAGCGGCGGCGGGTTGCCTAAATCGCGCCGCAGCCCCACCTGAAAGTCTGACACCCTCGCCGATTTCAGCTATTTTGGTTGCGTTCAGAACACCTTATAGACACGAAGACGCGCCAGATTGGCTATAGGCATTTTCGGAGGAACACGATGGCTCGCATCACCCTGAGGCAGTTGCTGGATCACGCGGCCGAGCACGGCTACGGCGTGCCGGCGTTCAACATCAACAACATGGAGCAGGCGCTCGCCATCATGGCGGCGGCCGACGCCGTCGACGCCCCGGTCATCATCCAGGCCTCGCGCGGCGCGCGGCAATATGCCAACGACATCATGCTCAAGCACATGATGGACGCGGTGACCGAAATCTACCCGCACATTCCCGTCTGCGTGCATCTGGACCACGGCAACAACGCCGCCACCTGCATGACCGCGATCCAGGCCGGCTTCACCTCCGTGATGATGGACGGCTCGCTCAAGGAAGACGGCAAGACCCCGGGCGACTGGGACTACAATGTCGGCGTCACCCGCCACGTCGTCGAGATGGCGCATCTGGGCGGCATCTCGGTGGAGGGCGAGCTCGGCGTGCTCGGCTCGCTCGAGACCGGCATGGGCGACAAGGAGGACGGCCACGGCGCCGAGGGCAAGCTCGAGCCACGACCAGCTCCTCACCAACCCGGACGAGGCGGTCGAGTTCGTGCGGGCCACGAAGGTCGATGCGCTCGCCATCGCCATGGGCACCTCGCACGGCGCCTACAAGTTCTCGCGCAAGCCCGACGGCGCGATCCTCGCGATGAACGTGATCGAGGAGATCCACCGGCTGCTGCCCAACATGCACCTCGTGATGCACGGCTCGTCGTCGGTGCCGCAGGATCTGCAGGACATCATCAACCAGTATGGCGGCAAGATGCCCCAGACCTGGGGCGTGCCGGTCGAAGAGATCCAGCGCGGCATCAAGCACGGCGTGCGCAAGATCAACATCGACACCGACAACCGCATGGCGATGACCGGCCAGATCCGCAAGGTGCTCGCCGAGCAGCCCGGCGAGTTCGACCCGCGCAAGTACCTGAAGCCCGCCATGGACGCGATGACGAAGCTCTGCAAGCAGCGGCTCGAGGAGTTCGGCACGGCGGGCAAGGCCTCGAAGATCGGCAAGATCCTGCCGCCTTGCCGAAATGGCGAAGCGCTACATGTCCGGCGCGCTCGACCCGCAGTTCGGCACGGCGAAGGCGGCGGAGTAGATCCCGGCGGCGCAGTCGGTAGGCGGCGGCCTGCGCTGCCTGCCATTGCGGCGAACCGGCTCGCCTGATATTCCCGCCCTCGCCGGCAACGGCGGGGGTTTTCACATTCGGACCGACGTCCGCAGCAAGATCGAAGGACCATGATCGACCGCGCCCGTCTCGTGCTCATGACGCCTCGGGTTGGCGATGCCGCCGCCTGGCCAGCCGACCTGACCGGCCCGCTGGAGCAGGCGCTCGCGGCCGGGCGCGTCGATGCCGTGATCATCCGGCTTCCGAAGCTCGACGAGCGCGCCCTGATCAAGCTGCTGAAGCCGGTGGTCGCGCTGGTGCAGGAGCACGGCGCGGCGGCGCTGCTCGAGGACGCGCCCCTGATCGTCGCGCGCTCGGGGGCCGACGGCGCCCACACCTCCCAGCCGGAGGGCCTGAAGGAAGCGCTCGAAACGCTGAAGCCGCATGATCGCATCGTCGGCGTGGGCGGGCTGCGCGCCCGGCACGATTCCATGGAGGCGGCGGAGGTCGGCTGCGACTACGTGCTCTTCGGCGAGCCGCGCGACGACGGCACGACGCCGCCGCTTTCCGCGGTGCTGGACCGGGTGAGCTGGTGGGCCGAGGTGTTCCAGGTTCCCTGCGTCGGCTATGTCGCCGATCTCGCCGACGTCAGGGAGATGGCGGCGACGGGCTGCGAGTTCGTGGCGGTGGGCGACGCGGCGTTCCAGCATCCGGGCGGGCCAGGGGAAGCGGTCAAGGCCGCGCTGGCGGCGATCGGCGAGGCCGCGGCTCAGAAGTCGTGACGATGCGCAGCGCCGCTAAAGGTCTTGTTGCCCAAGGTCTTGTTGTCCAAGGTCTTGCGGCCAGACTTCTTGGTGCCGCGCTGATCGCGGCTCTGCTGCAGGCGGCTGCGCCCATCGCGCCGGCTGCGGCGCAGCAATTGCTCCAGCCCAAGGCGACAGAGGGCGCACCTGCCCTCGCGGGTCCGAAGTCCTTCGATTCGAACGCCGGGCAGCAAGTGCCCATGATGCCGGGCGGGCCGGCTGCGGGCGCGACCAAGCCCGGCACCTACGGGCCTGCCAGCGACATCGCCTATGGCGCATTCCAGCGCGGGCTCTACCTGACCGCCTTCGCCGAGGCGACCAAGCGCATCGAGGCCGACCCCAAGGACGGGGCGGCGATGACGCTGCTGGGCGAACTCTACGCGAACGGCTTCGGCGTGCGCCAGGATTGGGCGAAAGCGGCGGAATGGTATCGCCTCGGCGCGGCGCGCGGGGATGGGCAGGCGGCCTATGCGCTCGCCATGCTGACGCTGGACGGCCGCGGCACGGCCAAGGACCCGGCCGCCGGGCGGCGCCTGCTCGAGACGGCCGTCGGCCAAGGTGCCGGCGGCGGCCTACAATCTGGGCCTTCTCGCGCTGCAGCAGGGCAGCGCCGAGGGCGACAAGCGGGCCGTCGAGCTGTTCCGCCGGGCGGCGGATGCATCGGAGCCCGAGGCGCAATACGCGATGGGCGTGCTCTACAAGCAGGGCCGCGGCGTGCCGCGCGACCTGGCCGAGGCGGCGAAGTGGCTGGCGCTGGCCTCGAAGAACCGCATCACGGCGGCCGAGGTCGAGTATGCCGTCATGCTGTTCAACGGCGACGGCGTCGCGAAGGACGAGGCCGCGGGCGCGAAGCTGTTCCTGCGCGCCGCCGAGCAGGGCAATCCTGTGGCGCAGAACCGCGTGGCGCGCATCTTCGCCGCGGGGCGGGGGCTGCCGAAGGACCTGGTCGAGGCCGGCAAGTGGCACGTCCTGGCCACCGCGCGAGGCATTCCCGATCCGTGGCTCGACGACACCCTGAAGGCGCTCACCCCGGCCGAACGCGCCAAGGCCGACGAGGCTGCCCGCAGTGGCAGGAGAGATAGCAAGGGCCGCCGTGCGACTTGGCTGCCGCGACTTGACGCGCGGGACGCCATGCCGTTGATGAGCGGCCCGGCCCCCCGCAGCGCCCAGCGCCGCTGCCAGCCCCGCCATTCCGGCCCTCGCGGCCGCGACCAGACGACGACGTGCAGGAGAAACCATGATCCGCTCACCCTTGATGACCGTCATGGTCGACGCCGTGATGAAGGCCGCCAAGGGCCTGCGCCGCGACTTCGGCGAGGTCGAGAACCTGCAGGTCTCGCGCAAGGGACCGGGCGACTTCGTCTCCGCCGCCGACCACAAGGCCGAGCAGGTCATGCGCGAGTCGCTGCTGAAGGCGCGGCCGGATTTCGGCTTCGTCATGGAAGAGAGCGGCATCGTCGTCGGCAAGGACCGCCAGCCACCGCTGGCACATCGATCCGCTCGACGGCACCACGAACTTCCTGCACGGCCTGCCGCATTTCGCGATCTCGGTCGGGCTGGAGCGCGACGGCGTGATCGTCGCGGGCGTGATCTACGACCCCGCCAAGGACGAGCTCTTCATCGCCGAGCGCGGCAAGGGCGCGTTCATCAACAACAAGCGCATGCGCGTGTCGGCAGCGCAGCGACGTGCTGGACGCCGTGTTCGCGACCGGCATCCCCAGCATCGGCCGGCGCGACCATCCCGGCTTCCTCAAGCAGCTCGCGCTGGTGATGATGCAGACGTCGGGCGTGCGCCGCATGGGCGCCGCCGCGCTCGACCTGGCCTACGTCGCCGCCGGGCGCTACGACGCGTACTGGGAGCAGGGCCTGAATTCGTGGGACATGTGCGCCGGCGCGCTGATGGTGCGCGAAGCCGGCGGCTTCGTCTCGGATGCCTTCGGCAAGGACGAGGTTCTCGCCGCCGACACCATCGTCGCCGGCAACGAGACGATGCACGCGGCGCTGCTGGGCATGCTCAAGGAGGCCCGGGCCGTCGCCTGATGTCGCGGAATTGCCGCTTTCCAGTCGGTTTCGCCGCACAACGCAGCCGCTTGCTTGCTGGTCGCGTGCGCACGGCGAACATGCGCGTGCGTCGGAGAATCGTGAGGCCTCATGGCTGACCCCGCTCGATACCCACCGCCTGTCGCCGCCCCGCATCTATCTGCGTGCGCATGGCGGTGTTCGTCGTGCTGGCGGGCTTCCTGGCGCTCATCCTCTATCGCGCCGATCTCGACCGCGTTCCACGCCAACCCCGGGCTGAACGGCGTCATCATCGGCGTGCTGCTGATCGGCATCCTGCTCGCCTTCCGGCAGGTGATCCGCCTGTTCCGCGAGGTGCGGTGGGTCAACGCGCTTCCGCATGGCGGAGCCGGGCCTGCTGCCGCCGCGAGCCGCCGGTGCTGCTGATGCCGATGGCGACCCTCCTCGCCAACCGCCAGGGCCGCGCGGGCGTCATCGACCGCGACGCTGCGCTCGATCCTCGATTCCGTCGGCATGCGCCTCGACGAGGCGCGCGACATCGGCCGCTACCTGACCGGGCCTGCTCGTGTTCCTCGGCCTGCTCGGCACGTTCTGGGGCCTGCTCGACACCGTGACGCTCGGTCGGCAAGCGTTATCGACGACCATGAAGGGCGGCGCCGACGCCGCGCTGCATGTTCGAGGACCTGAAGGGCGGCCTCGCCGCGCCGCTGGCCGGCATGGGCATCTCGTTCTCGTCCTCGCTGTTCGGCCTTGCCGGCTCGCTGGTGCTCGGCTTCCTCGACCTGCAGGCCGGGCAGGCGCAGAACCGCTTCTACAACGAGCTGGAGGACTGGCTGTCGACCACCGTGATCGAGCCACGGCACGGACACGCTGCCGCCGCTCGACGGCGCATCGCGACCTGCGGGCGGCGCTCGACCGGCTCACCGCTGCGGTGCCGGAGCAGGGCGGCGGCCGCGCAACACGGCGGCGCTGGCCAACCTCGCCGAGGGCATCCAGGCGCTCGTGCAGCACATGCGCACCGAGCAGCAGCTCATCCGCGACTGGGTCGAGGCGCAGGCGGGCCGCGAGGCCGACATGAAGCGCGTGCTGGAGCGCCTGGCGCCGGAGCCTGACCGGCTGTGAGCGGCGCCGCGCACGCGGCGCGGGCAGCGCGGCATCGACTACTGGCCGGGCTTCGTCGACGCGCTGTCGACGCTGGTGCTGGCCATCGTCTTCCTGCTCACGGTGTTCATGCTGGCGCAGTTCTTCCTCGAGCCAGCAGGTGACGGACAAGGACACGGCGCTGCACGCGCCTCAACCGCCAGATCTCCGAGCTCACCGACCTGCTGGCGCTGGAGAAGATCAACCGCAAGACGCTCGAGGACAATCTCTCGCTGCTCGGCGACACGCTGAAGGCGAGCCGAGGCCGAGAAGGCGCGCCTGCAGGGCCTGGTCGATTCCAGCAGCGCCAGCGCGGCCACGTCCGGCGGCCAGGCCGACGCACGCTCGGCCGGGCAGCTCGACGCCGAGAAGCAGGTCTCCGCGCGCGCGCTGTCGCAGGTCGAGATCCTCAACCAGCAGATCTGCGGCGCTGCGCCGCCAGCTCGCCGCGCTCGAGGACGCGCTCGACGCGTCCGAGCAGCGCGACCGCGAATCGCAGGCCCGCATCGCCGACCTCGGCTCGCGGCTCAACGTGGCGCTGGCCCAGAAGGTGCAGGAGCTGGCGCGCTTCCGCTCCGAGTTCTTCGGCCGCCTGCGGCAGGTGCTGGGCAACCGGCCCGACATCCGCGTCGTCGGCGACCGCTTCGTCTTCCAGTCGGAGGTGTTCTTCGATGCCGGCCAGGCCGGCGCTGAATCCGGCCGGGCAGGCAGGAACTCGACAAGCTCGCCGCCGCGCTGGTCGATCTCGACAAGCAGATCCCGTCCGACATTCCGTGGGTGCTGCGCGTCGACGGGCACACCGACAAGCGCCCGCTCTCGGGCTCCGGCCAGTTCAAGTCGCAACTGGGACCTGTCCGCGGCGCGCGCCATCGCCGTCGTGCAATATCTCGATCGACGAAGGGCGTGCCGCCCCAGCGCCTCGTGGCGGCCGGGTTCGGCGAGTTCCAGCCGCTGGAGCTGGGCGACAGCGACGAGGCCTATCGCCGCAACCGCCGCATCGAGCTGAAGCTCACGGAGCGGTAGGGCGGGACGCCTGGATGTCGCCCCCGCTCTTCGTCCTGCGCCCGTTGCAGCCAGCCGACCTCCCCGCCTTGCCGATCTCTGGGTCGCGAGCTGGAGCACGGCGCTTCCGCGATCGATTTCGCGGAGCGGCGGCCATGGCTGGCGGAGCGGCTGGCGGAGCTCGGCCGCCGAGGGCGCCGAGATCATCGTCGCCGTGCGGCCGCCTGACGGAAGCCGCGTCGGGTTCGTCGTCGCTGCATCCCGGCAACCGGCTATCTCGACCAGCTCGCCGTCGCCCTGGACGCATGGGGCTCGGGGCTCGCGCTGGAACTGCTCGGCCATGCCAAGGCGCGCATCGCCCGACCGGCCTCGAACTGCACGTCAACCTCGACAATCCCCGCGCCGTCCGCTTCTACGAGCGCGAGGGCTTCGTGCAGATCGGCGAAGGCGTCAGCCCGCGCTCGGGCCTGCCGATCCTATCACTACCGCTGGGCGGAATCGCGGGCTAGCCGGCCCGAGCTGCCGCCGGCCCGCGCTACTCCGCCGCGCGGTCCGCAAGCGCCGCGGCGCCCGCCTCGAACTGCAGGCGCGCGAGGCGGCGCGTAGAGGCCGCCGGCGTTGACGAGTTCGGCATGGGTGCCCTCCTCGACGATGCGGCCGCCATCCATCACGAGGATGCGGTCGGCCTTCAGGACGGTCGCGAGCCGGTGGGCGATGACGATGGTGGTGCGGCCCTCCATCAGCCGGTCCAGCGCCGCCTGCACCAGCGTCTCGCTCTCGGCGTCGAGCGCGGAGGTCGCCTCGTCGAGCAGCAGGATCGGCGCGTCGCGCAGGATGGCGCGGGCGATGGCGATGCGCTGGCGCTGGCCGCCGGAAAGCGTCACGCCGCGCTCGCCGAGCTTGGTGTCGTAGCCCTCCGGCAAGGCGCGGATGAAGTCGTCCGCGGCGGCGAGCGCGGCCGCCTCGCTCCATCTCGGCGTCGGCTGGCGTCCGGCCGGCCGTAGCGCGATGTTCTCGGCGACGCGTCGTGCCGAACACCACCGGATCCTGCGGCACGAAGGCCATGCGCCGGCGCAGCGCCTGCGGGATCGACCTCGCGGGCCGGGACGCCGTCGACCAGCACGCGCCCTGCATGCGGATCGTAGAAGCGCAGGATGAGCTGCACGATGGTGCTCTTGCCCGCGCCCGACGGCCCGACGATGGCCACGCGCTCGCCCGCGCGCCACGTCGAGGTCGAGCCCGTGCAGCACATCGGCGTCCGCGCGGCGTGGGATAGGCGAAGGGGACGTTCTCGAACGCGACGGTGCCGAGCGGCGGGCTCGGGCAGCGGCGCGCGGGTTCGTCGGGCGCCTTGATGCGCGGGCTCGACCGACAGGATCTCGGCGATGCGGCCGGCCGCGCCCGCGGCGGCGCTGACCTCGCTCCACACCTGCGAGAGCTCGCCGAGCGCGCCCGCGCGCGAACACGGCGTAGAGCACGAACTGCGACAGGCGGCCGCCGGTGATCTTGCCGGCCAGCACGTCCTGCGCGCCGTACCAGAGCACGGCGACGACGCTGGAGAAGATCAGGAAGATGGCGACGGCGGTCAGGATGGAGCGCGCCAGCGTGGTCGACGCGGGCGGCGTCGAAGGCCTCCTCCGCCGCGCGCGCGAAGTGCGCGAGCGTGCGGCTTCTCGGCGGTGAAGGCCTGCATCACGCGCGTCGCGCCGATCGCCTCCGTGGCGAAGGCGGAGGCGTCGGCCAGCCGGTCCTGCGCGAGGCGGGAGCGCTGGCGCACGGAGCGGCCGGAGGCCACCAGCGGCAGCACGATGACGGGGATGGCGAGCAGCACGAGCCCCGAGAGCCGCGGGCTGGTGACCACCATCATCGCCGACGGCGCCGAGGAACAGCACGAGATTGCGCAGCGCCACGGAGGCGCTGGCGCCGAAGGCGGACTTGATCTGCGTGGTGTCGGCCGTGAGGCGCGAGACGATCTCGCCGGACTTCACGGTGTCGTAGAAGCCGGGATCGAGCCTGGTGAGATGGGCGAAGACGGCGGTGCGGACATCCGCCATCACCCGCTCGCCGAGCGTCATCACGAGGTAGTAGCGGGCGGAGCTGGCCAGCGCGAGCACGGCCACGACGAGGATCATCACGCCGAAATAGCGGTCGATCAGGTCCGCGCCTTCGGCCGAGAAGCCGTAGTCGACCATGCGGCGCACGGCGAGCGGCACGGCCAGCGTCGCGGCCGACGCCACCACCAGGGCGACGCAGCGCCGCGGCGATGCGGCCCCGATAGCGCAGCGCGAAGGGCAGCAGCGGCAGCAGCGCCCTCAGCGAGGTGCGGTCGGCTCGCCTTCGGCCTCGCCGCTCGTCGCCGCGCGGCACCGTCCTGCGGTCCGCTGCGGTCATGCGCAATCGTCTGGTCCGTCTGCCTATGTCGTGACCGTCCTGCGCGCGCCAGCTTCAGCCGTGCGGCCTTGTGCGCGATGCGCGCGGCTGCGCTATAGGGGCGCCACCTCTTCTCAAGGCTCTATAGACGAAAACGGGGCGCCGCGGCGACCTGCGAGGACTACTCATGAAGGCCGACATCCATCCCGACTACCACACCATCAAGGTCGTGATGACCGATGGCACCGAGTTCCCCACCCGCTCCACCTGGGGCAAGGAAGGCGACGTGATGCAGCTCGACATCGACTCCAAGTCGCACCCGGCCTGGACCGGCGGCCAGCAGCAGCTGATGGACCGCGGCGGCCGCCTGTCGCGCTTCAACAACAGTTCGAGAGCTTCGGCCTCGCCAAGAAGTAAGCCGCGCCGCCGGCTTCACGGCCGGCGCTCGCACTCGCGCACGCGAGAAAGCCCCGGCATGCCGGGGCCTTTTTGCGTTGTGCCGCTGACCTGCAGTCGCGGCGATGCTGCGTGACCGGCATTGCGAATGCGAGCGCTCTCGGCAGGCGCAGGCCTGTCACGCGCTTATGTCGTTGTGAAACGGAGCGGCGTCCCGGCGAGGCCGGGCGCGATGTCTCGCGTCAGGCCGAGAACGCCTCGCAGCAGGCGGTGCTGCATCCGACGGGGTTGGGCCATGGAGCGGCTCGGCCTTGCCAGCCATCAGCTGGTCGAGATGCATGATGCGCGCCTGCAGCCGCAGCGACTGGGCGATCAGGTCCCGCAGCTGCTCGGGCAGGGCGTCCATGCCGTCCGGGCCGTTGATCGGAGTCCTGGTTGGACGAGGCGCACCTTGTCCTTCTGCGCGTTGGCCTGTCGGCACGGTCAGCTCGCCCTCCGCCACGGCGCGCTGCAGCAGCAGCCAGGATGCGAGCTGCATCAGCCGCGTCGTCAGGCGCATGCTTTCGCTGGCATAGGACAGGGCCAGCATGCGCGGCAGGGCCTTGGACTCGCTCGCGGCCGGGGCCGTCGAGATAGGCCGCGGTGGCTCTCGACGAGCCCCATGCCCTCGCGGAACAGCGTCGCGGAACGCGTCCGACGTCACGAAGGATTCCGCGAAGGAGACCGGCTGATCGACGCTGGGGCCTGCGACTGCATGTCACTCATTCTCCATCGCCTCCACCGTCGCAGCGGGCCGAGCGTGATCGGCTCGCCCGACGCCCGCTCTCGGCGGACCGACTGCAAACTAGCGCGTCAGGCGCGGGCTCCGCGCCCGCGTAACGTTTGGTTAACCTTAACGCGTGGCGAAAGATCGGTGGACGAGTGCGAATTGGCCAGCGCGTGCATCGCGATGCGGCCGCACGGCGAGCGCCAGGATCGCACGAAAAAAAGCCGCCCGAAGGCGGCTTTTGAAGTTGGTAAACAGGGAGGCGTCAAACAGAGTGGACAGGAGCCACTCGATCCAGAAGAATTCTGGACATTCATTCATAAGCTTCGAAAGCTTAACATCTCGTTAAAACAACAACTGTTAAGCAATCGATCTGATCTTGTATCAACCATCGCGCAGAGTCCGTCTTGCCGTCCCTGACGCCGCGGATCGGCAGGCCGTCAGCATCTTGAAGAAGCTGTCCGCCGCCCGCTTGCGACGCCAGCTTCGCGTCCCGCGTGCCTGCTCCAGCCGGGCGATCTCGCCTCGCAGCTGCTCGATGCGCTCGTCCAGTTCGTCGACCGACAGCAGTGGACAGATCCTGGCCGAGCTCGTGCGGCCTGGGCTTGGGGCGGGGCATGTCCTCGGCGAAGGGGTCGGCCATGGCGTGTTCTCCTCGTGGATCGATCAACGGTGCGTCCGAACTGGCACGCAGCGCCAGCGAGTAAGGATAGCGGCGTCGGCCCCTCAAGTGCGTCGCGCGGGCGGCGCGATTCCGCAGCGCGCACGCAGGAGACCACGATGAGCGATCCGCTTCCCGCCGACGATGACCGCGATCGAGATCCAGCGCGCCGGGCGGGCCCGAGGTGCTGGTGCCGGAGACCCGGCCCGTGCCGAGGCCCGGTCCGGGCGAGGTGCTGGTCCGCGTCGCGGCGGCCGGCGTCAACCGGCCGGACGTGCTGCAGCGGCAGGGCGCCTATCCGCCGCCGCCCGGCGCGTCCGACATTCCCGGCCTCGAGATCGCCGGCGAGGTCGTGGCGCTCGGCGAGGGCGCCACGCGCTGTCGCAGCTCGGCGACCGCGTCTGCGGGCTGGTGGCCGGCGGCGGCTATGCGGAGTACTGCCCGGTCCACGAGAGCAACGCGCTGCCGGTGCCCGACGGCCTCGACATGCGTCGAGGCGGCGCGCGATGCCCGAGACCTTCTTCACCGTCTGGACCAACGTGTTCGAGCGCGGCGGGCTGAAGGCGGGCGAGACCTTCCTGGTCCATGGCGGCACGTCCGGCATCGGCACCACGGCGATCAAGCTGGCCAAGGCGTTCGGCGCGACGGTGTTCACCACGGCCGGGTCCGGACGAGAAATGCGCGGCCTGCGTCGCAGCTCGGGCGCGGACCGTCGCCATCAACTACCGCACGCAGGATTTCGTCGCGGAGGTGAAGGCCGCGACCGGCGGGCGCGGCGTCGACGTCATCCTCGACATGGTCGGCGGCGACTATATCGGCCGCAACTACGAGGCGGCCGCCGTCGATGGCCGGATCGTGCAGATCGCCTTCCAGGGGCCGTCGACCGCCGACGGTCGACTTCCGCCGGCTGATGCTGAAGCGCCTGACCCACACCGGATCGACGCTGCGCAGCCGCTCCGTCGCGGAGAAGGCCGCGATCGCGCGGGCGCTCGAGGAGAAGGTCTGGCCGCTCGTCGCGGCGGGCCGCTGCCGGCCGGTGATCCACGCCACCTTGCCGCTGGCGCAGGCCGCGCAGGCCCATGCGCTGATGGAGAGCAGCGCGCATATCGGCAAGATCGTGCTGACGGGCGGCTGAACGAGGCTCATCCGACGGTCGAACACGTGGTCGCCGGGATGCAATCTGTGAATTGCATCGGCGCGCGCGGACGGCCTATATGACGCGCCATCCCCGTTCAGTCTGGTGACGTCGGGGCTCCGGCCGGAAGGCCCGGTCGGAGCACGAGAGCGCCTTGGCCTCGCCGACGCGAGGCCTTCGCCAAGGAGAACGATCATGAGCACTGGACCGCTGATGCCCAAGGCGACCGCCGTCTGGCTCGTCGACAACACCTCGCTGTCGTTCGAGCAGATCGCCGATTTCTGCAAGCTTCACCCGCTCGAGGTGAAGGGCATCGCCGACGGCGAAGTCGCGGCGGGCATCAAGGGGCTCGATCCCGTCGTCGCCGGCCAGCTCACGCGCGAGGAGATCGCCAAGGCCGAGAAGGACCCGACCACCGCCTCAAGCTGGCCGTCTCGACCGTCCGGCTGCCCGAGCAGAAGCGCAAGAAGGGCCCGCGCTACACGCCGCTGTCGCGCCGCCAGGACCGGCCGAACGCCATCCTCTGGCTGCTGCGCAACCATCCCGAGCTGAAGGACGCGCAGATCATGCGCCTCGTCGGCACCACCAAGACCACGATCCAGCAGATCCGCGACCGCACGCACTGGAACGCCGCGACGCTGACGCCCGATGGACCCGGTGACGCTCGGCCTCTGCTCGCAGATCGACCTCGACTTCGAGGTCGCGCGCGCCGCCAAGGACCGGCCGGTCCCGTGGAGGAGGGCAGCCAGACGCTGCTGCCGGCCGAGGTGACCACGGCCAAGGAGCCCGTCGCCGCGCCGTTCGCCACGCTCACCGCGCCAGAAGGAAGAAGACGAAGAGGCGATCGACGCCGACTCCGTCTTCGCCAAGCTCAAGCAGCTGAAGACCCCGCGAGTAGGCTTCCGCGTCCTCATCTTCGCAGTCGATGCATGGCCGGGCTTGTCCCGGCCATTTTGCTTGTCAGAGGCATGGCCGAAATTGCGTTCGGCCCACCGGCTCCGCGCCCAGTTTGGCCATTCACGGCCGGTTAACCATGCCGGCAATCGCTCGAATGCAACATGCTTCGGAAACCTCCGAAAGGTTGACGGAACCTTCGCTTAACCAAGCCGGCTTATGGCTCAGGGAAGAACGGCGGGGTTCCCCGCCAAGATCATTCGGAATTCACAAGGAGCTTTCCATGACGGGTTTCGATTCGCGGCCGCGCATGTCGCGAAGCTCGCAATCGCGCTCGGGGCGGCGCTCACGCTGGCCGCCTGCTCGTCCAACAAGGCCGCGGAAGGCGCGCCGGCGGCGGCCCGGCGGCCTCGGCATGGGTGCGGCGCAGGCGGGGCGGGACGCCCGGTTCGGCGCAGGATTTCGTCGTCAATGTCGGCGACCGCGTGTTCTTCGAGACCGATTCGTCGGACCTGACCCCCACGGCGACCGGCACGCTCGACAAGCAGGCGCAGTGGCTGAACCAGTACCCGCGCTACGCCGATCACCGTGGAAGGCCATGCCGACGAGCGCGGCACCCGCGAATACAACTTCGCGCTCGGCGCCCGCCGCGCCCAGGCGGCGCGCGACTATCTGGCCTCGCGCGGCGTCAACGCCTCGCGCATCAAGACGATCTCCTACGGCAAGGAGCGGCCGGTCGCGGTGTGCGACGACATCTCCTGCTGGTCGCAGAACCGCCGCGCGGTCACCGTGCTCGGCGGCGCCGCCGGCATCCTGAGGCCGAACAGGCGCTCGCAGGCGAGTTCCCCTCCGACGCAGCGGAGGGCGAGCTCAGCGGCCACGCTTAGCCTGCGGATGCAGCCACATTTTGGCCCGTGCCGCGTCCCATGTTAAAGGCCGGTCTCCCATCCTGATCGCAGAAGACCGGTGCCATGATCCGTCATTTCGCTTGTGCGCGCCGTCACCGCCGTCGTGCTCGCCATCGCGACCGCTGCCGCCGTCCCGCGCGCAGGATGCGGCGGAGCTGCTGGTCGGGTCAACCGGCTCGAGGGCCAGGTGCGGCAGCTCTCCGGCCAGATCGAGCAGCTGCAGTTCCAGAACCGCAAGCTCGAGGACCAGCTCCAGAAATTCCAGGAGGACGTCGAGTTCCGCTTCCAGGAGCTGAAGGGCTCCGGCGGCGCGGCCCACGTCCGGCGCGACGCCCGCGACGGCCGCGCCGGCAGCGCCCCGCCGCACTGCCGCCCGCGCCGCAGCCAGCGCCGCAGAAGCGCAGCGACGCCTTCGACCCCGCGCGCAGCCCAATGCGCCCGGCGCGCCCCGCACGCTCGGCACCTGCGCGGGCGATCCTGCCGCTTCGGCGCGCGGCCTTCCGCCAGGCCTTCCGCCGCATCGCCGGCGGTCTGCCGGCCATCGAGGCGGCTCGACGACGATCGCTCGACGGAGACGGCCCGCGCGGCCCGCTGGACCTCTCGACCGTAGCCCGGAGCGCCGGCGGACTGCCGGCACCCGGCCTGCCGCCGCAGGCGCTTCCGCCGCCAGCAGGCCGCGCCGCGTCCGAGCGCGCCGCTGGCGACCGGCACCGCGCCGTCGCGGTCGCCGATGGCCGGCACGGGCCTCGCCCGCGGACGACTACGACCTCGCCTACGGCCTCGTGCTGCAGCGCCAGTACGATCAGGCCGAGATGGCCTTCCGCCAGTTCCTGCAGACCTAGCCGCGCGACCGCATGGTGCCGAACGCCACCTACTGGCTGGGCGAGACCTATTACCGGCGCGGCCGCTACCCCGACGCCGTCGAGCAGTATCTCAAGATCTACAAGACCTTCGGCACATTCGCGGCTGGCGCCCGACAGCCTGCTGAAGCTGTCGCTGTCCCTGCGCGGCATGGGCCAGCCCGAGCAGGCCTGCGCCACGCTGGCCGAGATCGACCGCAAATATCCCGACGCCTCCGGCCGACGTCCGCAGGCTCGGCGTGGAGCGCGAGCAGAAGCGCGGCAATTGCTGAACGCGCGCGAATCGCCGTGACCCGGCGTGCGCCAGTCACGCGCCGACGAGGCCGCGGCGTCGCTCTTCGCGCAACATGTGACGGCCGCACGCGACGCGTCGGCCTGCTGCTCGCCGTGTCCGGCGGGCCCGATTCGATGGCGCTGCTGCACCTCGCCGCGCGCTGGCGGGACGCCGCCGCCCGACGCTGCCCGCGCTGTATCGCCGCGACGGTCGACCATGGCCTGCGGCCGGAGGCGGCTGAAGAAGGCCGAGACGGTGGCGGCGATGGCGCAGGTCGCTGCGGCGTTCCGCACGCCGTGCTGCGCTGGACCGGGCCCAAGCCCGCGCCGGTATCCAGGACGCCGCCCGGGAGGCGCGCTACGCGCTGCTCGCGGAGCACGCCGACGCCGTCGGCGCGAGCCATCTCGGACCGCCCACCATGCCGACGACCAGGCCGAGACCGTGCTGATGCGCCTGCTGCGCGGCAGCGGGCTCGACGGGCCTCGCGGGCATGGCGTCGCGGCGCACTGCGGCGACGGCGTGCGTCCATGTCCGGCCGTTCCTGGCATCCCGAAGGCCGGCTGGTGACGCCACTGCGAGGCGGCCGGGCATGCCTTCTTCGACGATCCCTCCAACGCCGATCCGCGCTTCGGGCGGGCGCGCCTGCGCGTCGCCATGCCGGCGCTGGCCGCCGAGGGCCTGACGCCCGAGCGCCTCGCGACTCGCCCGGCGCGCCGCACGGGCCGACGCCGCGCTCGACGCGGTGGCCGCGATGCCGCTCTCGCGCCGGCAGCGCATCGAAAGCCGGCGACGGCCGGGCGCTGCGATCCCGGCGCTGTTCGGCGAACCGGAGGAGATCGTGCTGCGCGTCCTGCCGCGTCCGCGCTGGCCGGGAGCGACGCCGGCCGCGGCTGGAGCGGGTGGAGCGGCTGGCGGCGGCGCTGTCGCGGCCGCTGCAGCCGAGGCGACGGCCTTGCGCCGGACCGTCGCCGGGTGTCGATCGTGATCGCTCGACGGCCTTGGTCAGGTCACGATCGCGCGCGAAAGCGCAGGCGGCGCGGAGCCGCGGCTTGACGCGTTGCGAACGATCTGTCATCGACGCCGAAACGATCGTGATCGTGGGATCGATGCCGGTAGTCGGTGCACAATGGCACGATCTGCCCGTGGCGCGATCGCCTGCGTTCCCTTGGCAGACGGGGTGCGCGGACCTAGATTGAGATCATGCAACCCGTCCGGCGCTGCCTCATCGCGCGCCCGGGCCTGACCAAGGCGATCGATCGGTAATGAACCCGAACGTCCGCAATTTCGCCCTCTGGGTGATCATCTTCCTGCTCGTCCTGGCGCTCGTGACGCTGTTCCAGAATCCCGGGCAGCGCAGCGCGTCCTACGAGATGAACTACAGCCAGTTCCTCAACGAGGTCGATGTCGGGCCGCGTGTCGAACGTCGTCATCCAGGGACCGGAGATCCACGGCACGCTGTCCGACGGCCGCCAGTTCCAGACCTATTCGCCGAACGACCCGAGCCTCGTGCAGAAGCTCGCCGCAGAAGGGCGTGAACTTCTCGGCCAAGCCGCTGCAGGAGAACCTGCCCTGGTTCCTGGCGCTGCTCGTCAACTGGATGCCGCTGATCGTCTTCATCGCGGCGTGGATCTTCCTGTCCCGGCAGATGCAGGGCGCGAGCGGCAAGGCCATGGGCTTCGGCAAGTCGAAGGCCAAGCTGCTGACCGAGGCGCATGGCCGCGTGACGTTCGAGGACGTCGCCGGCGTCGACGAGGCCAAGGAAGACCTGCAGGAGATCGTCGAGTTCCTGCGCGATCCGCAGAAGTTCCAGCGCCTCGGCGGCCGCATTCCGCGCGGCGTGCTGCTGGTCGGCCCGCCCGGCACCGGCAAGACGCTGCTCGCCCGCGCCGTCGCCGGCGAAGCCAACGTGCCGTTCTTCACGATCTCGGGCTCGGACTTCGTCGAGATGTTCGTCGGCGTCGGCGCCAGCCGCGTGCGCGACATGTTCGAGCAGGCCAAGAAGAACGCGCCCTGCATCATCTTCATCGACGAAATCGACGCGGTCGGCCGCCATCGCGGCGCCGGCCTCGGCGGCGGCAACGACGAGCGCGAGCAGACGCTGAACCAGCTGCTCGTCGAGATGGACGGCTTCGAGGCCAACGAGGGCATCATCCTCATCGCCGCGACCAACCGCCCCGACGTGCTCGACCCCGCGCTGCTGCGCCCGGGCCGCTTCGACCGCCAGATCGTCGTGCCGAACCCCGACGTCATCGGCCGCGAGAAGATCCTGCGCGTCCATGTCCGCAAGGTGCCGCTGGCGCCCGACGTCGACCTCAAGACGGTCGCGCGCGGCACGCCCGGCTTCTCCGGCGCCGACCTGATGAACCTCGTCAACGAGGCGGCGCTGCTCGCGGCGCGGCGCGGCAAGCGCATCGTCACGATGGCGGAGTTCGAGGACGCCAAGGACAAGGTCATGATGGGCGCCGAGCGCCGCACCCTGGTCATGACCGAGGAGGAGAAGCGCCTGACCGCCTATCACGAGGCCGGCCACGCCATCGTCGCGCTCAACGTCCCGGCCGACCGATCCGCGTGCACAAGGCGACGATCATCCCGCGCGGCCGTGCGCTGGGCATGGTCATGCAGCTGCCCGAGCGCGACAAGCTGCTCGATGAGCTACGAGCAGATGACCTCGCGCCTCGCCATCATGATGGGCGGCCGCGTCGCCGAGGAGATCATCTTCGGCAAGGACAAGGTCACCTCGGGCGCCGCAGTCCGACATCGAGCAGGCGACGACGCTCGCCCGCGCGATGGTGACGCGCTGGGGCTTCTCGGACGAACTCGGCACGGTCGCCTATGGCGAGAACCAGGACGAGGTGTTCCTCGGCATGTCGGTCTCGCGCCAGCAGAACATCTCCGAGGCGACCGCGCAGAAGATCGACGCCGAGGTCCGCCGCCTGTCGAGGACGGCTACAACGAGGCCACGCCGGATCCTCACCGAGAAGCGCGACGACCTCGTCGAAGCTCGCCAAGGGCCTGCTCGAATACGAGACGCTGTCCGGCGACGAGATCAAGGACCTGCTCAACGGCAAGCCGCCGGTGCGCGACATCGCGCGACGAGCCGCCGAGCCGCTCCGCCGCCGGTGGTGCCGACGGCCGGCAAGGGCCGCCCGCGCCAGGAGCCCGATGCGCGGCATGGAGCCGCAGCCGCAGGCCTGACCGGCCTCGCGCTACGAGACTTCGAACAGGACGCCCGGCCTCGCGCCGGGCGTTTGCGTTTCGCAGCCGATCGGTGTTGCACGATGCCGGCAACTAATGATGTGAACGCAATGTGCAATGGGTGCATGCGTGTATATTGTAGCTGTAGGTCGAGGCATCGGCCGCGGACGCGATCGACGAGGTTAGCAGGCATGACGCAGGAAGTATTTCGGCACGGACGGCATCCGCGGGCTCGCCAACCGCGTCATCACGCCCGAGCTGGCGCTGAAGGTGGGGCAGGCCGCGGGCCTGGCGTTCCAGCGCGGCGACCATCCGCACCGGGTCGTCATCGGCAAGGACACGCGCCTTTCCGGCTACATGATCGAGTACGCCATGGTGGCGGGCTTCACCTCGGTCGGCATGGACGTGCTGCTGCTCGGCCCGATGCCGACGCCGGCGGTCGCCATGCTCACGCGCTCGCTGCGCGCCGACCTCGGCGTGATGATCTCGGCCTCGCACAACCCCTTACGAGGACAACGGCATCAAGCTGTTCGGGCCGGACGGCTACAAGCTGTCCGACGAGACCGAGCGCGAGATCGAGGCGCTGATCGACACGCGACCTCGGCACGCGCCTCGCCGCCTTCGCGCGGGCTCGGCCGCGCCAAGCGCATCGAGGGCGTCCACGCCCGCTACATCGAATTCGCCAAGCGCACGCTGCCGCGCAACATCGACCTCGACGGGCTGCGCATCGTCGTCGATTGCGCCAACGGCGCGGCCTACAAGGTGGCGCCCGAAGCGCTGTGGGAGCTGGGCGCGGAGGTCGTCTCCATCGGCGTCGAGCCGGACGGCTTCAACATCAACCGCGACGTCGGCTCGACCTCGCCCGACGCGCTGTCGCGCAAGGTGCGCGAGCTGCGCGCCGACATCGGCATCGCGCTCGACGGCGACGCCGACCGCGTCGTCATCGTCGACGAGAAGGGCCATCTGGTCGACGGCGACCAGCTGATGGCCGTGGTCGCGCAGGAGCTGGCGCGACGACGGCCGGCTGACGCGGCCCGGCATCGTCGCGACCGTCATGTCCAACCTCGGGCTCGAGCGCTATCTCGGCGACCTCGGCCTGTCGCTGGCCCGCACGGCCGTCGGCGACCGCTACGTGCTCGAGCACATGCGCGAGCATGGCTACAATGTCGGCGGCGAGCAGTCCGGCCACATCATCCTGTCCGACTACGCGACGACCGGGCGACGGCCTGGTCGCGGCGCTGCAGGTGCTGGCCGTGGTCAAGACGCAGCGGCAGGCCGGTCAGCGAGGTCTGCCACTGCTTCGAGCCGCTGCCGCAGATCCTCAAGAACGTGCGCTTCGCGCAAGGGCAAGCCGCTGGAGCAGGGCAGCGGTCGTCACGGCCATCGAGGCCTCGCGCGAGCGGCTCGGCAGCCGGCGGCCGCCTGGTCATCCGCCCGTCCGGCACCGAGCCGGTCATCCGCGTGATGGCCGAAGGCGACGACCGCGATCTCGTCGAGCGCGTCGTGGACGACGTCGTCGAGGCGCTCACAGGCCGTCGCGGCCTGACGCCTGACCGAGTCGCCGGCGCTTTCGAGGCCCGGTACAGAGGTCCGGGCCTTAGGGTTACATCGTGCCGTTAATCGTCGTGGTTAAGCGTCAAGGTTAACCCGGTGTAACGAGCCCGTGTCAAGTCATCAGAGTCGCGGTCGGTCGATCGGGAACCCGCCGTGATGCGAGCGATGCCGTCATGGCGTAGTCATGGCACGTCGCGCATGGCAGTGCGAGCGCTGCGCTCGGCGCTCGGGCAAGCCCGCGGCTGCCGACCTGCCCGACCTCCGCCGCCGTCCCCGAGCCCGCGACCGTGCCGGACGCCTTCGGCGGCTGGTATCTGCGCGGCGACGTCGGCGTCGGCATCTACACCAGCGGCAGCTGTCCGCACAGCGCCGATCGTCCAGGCGCGCCGTCACGGCTTCGTGGACACGCAGCAGGCTCGGCAATGCCGGCTTCGTCGGCGCCGGCGTCGGCTACCAGTTCAACAGCTGGTTCCGCGCCGACGTCACCGGCGAGTATCGCTGGGGCGCCAAGATGCGGCGCGCTATCGCAGGCTACTACGACCGCGTTCTGCGCCGGTGGCGGTCGTGCGACGACATCTACTGACGGCGACACTGCTCTCGAGCGCCTGTTCATGGCCAACGGCTATGTCGACCTCGGCACCTGGGCCGGCTTCACGCCCTATGTCGGCGCCGGCCTCGGCACCGGCTACACCGACGTCGCCGAACAGCTACGACTTCGGGCCCGTCAGACGCTGGCGGTCGGCTGCGATCACCGGCGCCGGAGCTGGAACTTCGCCTGGGCGCTCATGGCCGGCGTCGGCTATCGCCGTCGACGCCGAACCTGACGCTTCGAGCTCGGCTACCGCTACCTGAACCTCGGCGATGCCCAGCTCGGCGCCAGCGATCTGCCCCGGCGGCGGCGACTGCGCTCGACGGAAGATCAGGAACGTCGGCGTCCGCACGACATCCGCTTCGGCCTGCGCTGGTGCCTCGGCCGAGCCGGTCTACTACGAGCCCCGCCGCTCGTCCGCAAGTACTGACGGACGCGCTCCGTCGTGCTCCAGGCGGCCGACGCCATGCGCCGTTTGCCCTTTGCGTTGGTGCAGGCCTCGCGACTTTTCCTTTGACGGGACGACCGGCTTCGCTTAACGCCCGGCGGCGGGACACTCCGCCCCAACGCGGAGCGCCCATCTGCAAGGATGGAGACAGCGATGACGACACGCGACGCCCGGCGTGCGGCCGGCGAATCCGCATTTTTCGTCCGGCCCCTGCGCCAAGCGCCCCGGCTGGTCCCTCGAGGCCCTCAAGGACGCCTCCGCTCGGCCGCTCGCACCGCGCCAAGGTCGGCAAGGCCAAGCTGAAGCAGGCCATCGACCTCACCCGCGAGGTGCTCCAGGTCCCCGCCGACTACCGCATCGGCATCGTCCCGGCCTCCGACACCGGCGCCGTCGAGATGGCCATGTGGTCGCTGCTCGGCGCGCGCGGCGTCGACCTGCTCGCCTGGGAGAGCTTCGGCGAGGGCTGGGTCACCGACGTCGTCAAGCAGCTCAAGCTGAAGGACGCGCGCGTCCTCAAGGCGGGCTACGGCGAGATCGTCGACCTCGCCACGCGTCAACTTCGACAACGACGTCGTCTTCACCTGGAACGGCACCACCTCCGGCGTGCGCGTGCCCAACGGCGACTGGATCCCGGCCGACCGCAAGGGCCTGACGATCTGCGACGCCACCTCGGCGGCCTTCGCGCAGCGGCTCGACTGGGCCAAGCTCGATGTCGTCACCTTCTCCTGGCAGAAGGTGCTGGGCGGCGAGGCGGCGCACGGCATGCTGATCCTGTCGCCCCGCGCGGTGGAGCGGCTGACGACCTACACGCCGGCCTGGCCGCTGCCGAAGATCTTCCGCATGACCTCCGGCGGCAAGCTCACCGAGGGCCTCTTCCAGGGCGAGACGATCAACACGCCCTCCATGCTCTGCGTCGAGGACTACATCGACGCGCTGAACTGGGCGAAGTCGATCGGCGGGCTCGACGCGCTGATCGCGCGCGCCGACGCCAACACCAAGGCGATCGCCGACTTCGTGGCGGCGAACGACTGGCTCGACTTCCTGGCCAAGGATCCGGCGACCCGCTCCAACACCAGCGTCTGCCTCGTGTTCGCCGATCCCGCCGTGAAGGCGCTGCCCGCCGACCAGCAGGCCGCGTTCGCCAAGACGCTCGTCGGACCTGCTCGAGAAGCAGGGCGTCGGCTTCGACCTCGGCGCCTATCGCGACGCCCCTCCCGGCCTGCGCATCTGGTGCGGCGCGACCGTGGAGGCCGTCCGACGTCGCCGCGCTCATGCAGTGGCTCGGCTGGGCCTATGCCGAGGCCAAGGCCGGCCTCGCCAAGGCGGCCTGAGCCGCCTGACGCAGCATCGAGGATCCGCTCACGCAGCTCCCGCCTTCGAGACGCCGATGCCCAGCGCGCATCGCCTTCTCGCGGGCGGAGGCGGATCGGCGGGTCTCTCAAGCCGATCAGATCGCAGTTCATCCGGCGCCCCGCGCCGCCCCTCCCGCAGCGGAGGGACGAAGGAGACGCATCCATGGCACCTCGCGTCCTCATTTCCGATGCCCTCTCGCCCGCCGCCGTCGCCATCTTCAAGGAGCGCGGCGTCGAGGTCGACGTCAAGCCCGGCCTCGACAAGGACGAGCTCGCCGCCATCATCGGCGACTATGACGGCCTCGCCATCCGCTCGGCCACCAAGGTCACCGCCAAGCTGCTCGAGAGCGGCGACGCGGCTGAAGGTCGTCGGGCCGCGCCGGCATCGGCGTCGACAATGTCGACATCCCCGCGGCGACGGCCAGGGGCGTGATCGTGATGAACACGCCCTTCGGCAACTCGATCACCACGGCCGAGCACGCCATCGCGATGATGTTCGCGCTCGCCCGCGAGATCCCCGCCGCCGATGCCTCCACCCAGGCCGGCAAGTGGGAGAAGAACCGCTTCATGGGCGTCGAGATCACCGGCAAGACGCTGGGCATCATCGGCTGCGGCAACATCGGCTCGATCGTCGCCGACCGCGCCATCGGCCTGCGGATGCGCGTCATCGCCTTCGATCCGTTCCTGTCGCCCGAGCGCGCGCTGGACCTCGGCGTCGAGAAGGTCGAGCTCGACGACCTGCTGGCGCGGGCCGACTTCATCACGCTGCACACGCCGATGACGGCGCAGACGAAGAACATCCTGTCGGCCGAGAACCTCGCCAAGACCAAGAAGGGCGTGCGCATCGTCAACTGCGCGCGCGGCGGGCTGGTCGACGAGGCGGCGCTGCGCCGAGCGCGCTCGACGAGCGGCCATGTCGCCGGCGCGGCCTTCGACGTCTTCGCGGTGGAGCCGGCCAAGGAGAACCCGCTGTTCGGCCTGCCCAACGTCGTCTGCACGCCGCATCTCGGCGCCTCCACCACCGAGGCGCAGGAGAACGTGGCGCTGCAGGTGGCCGAGCAGATGTCGGACTACCTGATCCGCGGCGCGATCTCGAACGCGATCAACTTCCCCTCGATCACCGCCGAGGAGGCGCCGCAGCTGAAGCCCTTCATCGCGCTGGCCGAGAAGCTCGGCTCCTTCGCCGGCCAGCTCACCGAGAGCGGCATCAAGGAGGTCCGCATCACCTATGAGGGCGCGGTCGCCGGCCTCAAGATCAAGGCGCTGACGGCCTCGGCCATCGCCGGGCTTGCTGCGCCCGCTGCTGCAGGACGTCAACGTCGTGTCCGCGCCGATCGTCGCCAAGGAGCGCGGCATCGTCATCGAGGAGACCACGCGCGCGGCGGAGGGCGACTACGAGTCGCTGATCACGCTGACGTGTCGTGACCGAGAAGCAGGAGCGCTCCGTCGCCGGCACCGTCTTCCACGACGGCAAGCCGCGCATCGTGGCGATCAAGGGCATCAAGGTCGACGCCGAGTTCGGCCCCTCGATGATCTACGTGACCAACGAGGACAAGCCCGGCTTCATCGGCCGCTTCGCCAGCCTGCTGGGCGATGCCGGCGTCAACATCGCGACCTTCGCGCTGGGCCGCGACGCGCAGGGCGGCTCGGCGATCGCGCTCGTCGAGGTGGACGGCGACGTGCCGGCCGACGGTGCTCGACACGCATCCAGACCATTGCGGGCGTGAAGCAGGCCAAGGCGCTGCGTTTCTGACCGTCACGTTCTCTTGAATGAAAGTCGCCCCGGCGTGCGCGAGCATTCCGGGGCGTATTTCGTTGGTTTAGGTCAAGGCGGGTCACGCGTTGATGTGAGACTGTTGAAGCTGGCCATGGAGGTGATCATGCGTTTCTTGCCTCGCCTCGGATCCACTGCCTGCACGGTTGCGCTCCTCTGCGTGGCTTCGGCCTCGCCCATGTTGGCGCAGACGAAGCTGCCACTTCGCGATTACGGCTATGATCGCCGTTTCGAGAAAGACCGATCGCTTCCGCAATGGCGGAGCGATCGCGATCTCTCCGGTCAACGCGGATCATCCGAGGACCGCATGCGGCGTGATGCGGATTCAGCGCAGCGCCGAAGCCAGGGCGGGTACATGGACCTGCGAACGCATCAGTTCGACGACCGCGGGAGCCCGTTGTCGAGCCGGCCCTCCGTGGACGGGCGGGGCAGCCGTTCGTTCAGCGACTGAGCCGGAGAGCGACGGGCTCAGGCTCTTGAGGGACGTCCAAGTCTCTCTGCGATGAAGATGCCGCCGAGCACGAGGGCCAGCGCAATCGCCTCGGAATAGCCGAACGGCTCGCCGAGCATTACGACCGCGAGCACCGCGCCGAAGACCGGCGTCAGGTTCATGAAAAGTCCGGCACGGTTCGGTCCGATCAGTTCGACGCCGCGCATGAACAGCATTTGCGCCAGCAGGGACGGAAAGATCGCGATGAACAGGAGCGTGGCGAGCCCGGCTGGTGTCGGCCATTGCGAAGCCCCGGCCACGATCTCCGCGACGAGAAGCGGGACCGATGTGACGAACGCTGCCGCAGCCATCGCGGTGAAGAAGACCAGCGGCGGAATGGGCGGGCGTTTTCGAAGGGCAATCGTGTACGCGGTATAGAACACGCACGCGACGAGCATGAGCACGTCGCCGAGGTTCAAGGTGAGGCTGACAAGCCGATCCCAGTCGCCGTGGCTGGCGAGCACCGCGATCCCGACCAGCGTCACCATTGCCCCGACGACCTGCATCGGCGTTGGCCGGGAGCCGAACGCCACGAAGCTGCCCAGCAGAACGAAGACCGGGAAGGAGCCCTGCGTAATGGCGATATTGACCGCGGTGGTGAAATGGCCGGCGATATAGAACAGGGCGTTGAAGGCGGTGAAACCGATGGTGCCCATCAAGGCGATCTGCCGCCAGGATGCCGCGATGACCGGCGCGGATTTTTTCAGATCGTGCCGCGTGAGCACGATCATAATCCCGAGCGCGATGGCCCAGCGGCCCGCCGTGATGCCCATCGCCGAGATTTCCCCGACGGCGAAGCGGCTCGCCACCGCATTGCCCGCCCACATCAACGTGGTGAGCGCGAGCAGGACATAGGCCTGGCCATTCAGCCATTGCCGGGCGGATTTGATCACGTCGTTCTCCAGCCCAACCTTGCAGGCACGCGCACCGGACGTTGCGGTGTCCTCCGGGAATGATAATCAGGACGCTTCACCGCGACCCGCGGGCAAGCTTTGGATGATCGCATGGCCTTACGTTTTCTGGTTGTCGAGGGCAACACGCGAGATGCGCGCCAGCAGCATGTCGCCACCTATGGCATGGCGCCGTCCCAATCCTATGCCACCGTGGTGGAGACCCTGGCGCCGGATGCGGTATGCGACATCGCCTTTCCGGCCGACGAGGGAGCCAACCTTCCAGACCCGGCAGGGCTCGAAAGCTATGACGGCGTGTTCCTGACCGGCTCGGCCTTGCACGCCTACCACGCCGAGCCCGAGACGTTGCGGCAGATCGAGCTTGCGCGGGCTGTCTTCAAATCCCGCACGCCGATGTTTGGATCCTGCTGGGGCATCCAGATGGGCGCGCTGGCTGCCGGTGGCGCCGTGGGACCGAACGCGGCAGGCCGTGAAGTCGGATTTGCGCGGCGGCTAGTTCGTACAGAGGCCGGTGCGGATCATCCGCTGCTGGCAGGACGGCCCGCGGCCTGGGATGCGCCTGCGATCCACCTCGACCTGATCACTGGACTGCCTGACGATATAACGGTGCTTGCCAGCAACAGCTCGACGCCCGTGCAGGCCGCCGAGATCCGGCACGAGGGCGGAGTGATGTGGGGTGTCCAGTATCATCCGGAACTCAGCCTGGCTGAATTATCGGTCATTCTCGGCAGGCGCGCTGCACTGCTGATCGGTGAAGGGTTTTCCAAAAGCGAAGAGGACCACGCCGCTTATGTCCGCGATCTCGCCGCGCTCCACCGCGAACCCACCCGCCTGGATCTCGCGTGGCGTTTCGGCCTCGATGAACAGGTGCTCGACGAGGCGCTAAGGTTAACTGAATTGCGCAACTTCATTGCCGCGAAAGTCCGGCCCGAGCAGTCGCGGCGCGGACGAGCCTGATATTCCCGTCAAAGATGTACAACTATATTTCAGTAACTTACGATTGATTAATATCGATTTCAAAATGCCTATATCCGATTTCACCGATGCTAAGCGTCAAGACTCTGTTTTCCTTTAGCGGATAAGAATTCAACTACGGGACCCACTTTGTTTTTTGGGAGCCCCGTTTTGTTTTCCCCGCCTCGATCTCTCCTGCAGCCAGCGGGAGTGGATGACGCGACAATCGGTTGGGCGTGTTGCCATGGTGCAGTCAATTGCCTCGGGCCCGATGGGCCTGCGCCAGCCCTCTGAAGGTGCTGATCCGTCCGCCATCGTGGTCACGAGACCGCCGGCAGGTACCGTCCAGATCGTCCAGACCCATGACGGAAACGTCCGGTTCGATTTCCCATTGACCGACGCAAAGATCGTCATCGTCGATGTCGATCTCATCATTCTCCTGCCCGATGGCGCGCGTCTTATCATTCCCGGTTACGCCCTCAGGCTGATGGACGCCGATGCTCCGCCGCTGCACTTCACCGATGGGAGCATTTCAGCGGAATCGGTGTTCGCACAATTCAGCGACATCAAGATCTCCGAGACGGTCAACCAGATCAAATTGACCAGCCTGGAAGTAGGCGAGAAGGAAGCCAAGCCTGCAGAGGCTGCCGACGAAGCTCCGGCCCAGCCCGCGCGGCCCATTGTCAATCCTCTTGCCCAGGTGCCCGCCAAAACAACGACAGCCGACGAGGTCTTCGCGCGTCCTTTAAACCAGTACAACGCGGTTTATTCGCCCCCCGCTGTCAACTCGTCGTCGGCTCCGGCGGGCAAGGACTTCACGACCAACAATGCCTTCAACGACAAGACCGGCATATCGAACGAGGTCGTGCTGGCTTTCAAGGCGACACTGCTTGGCCTCACCACGTCTTCCGAGCTTATGGAAAACGGCACGCCGGTCCGTCGCGGCGCTCTGGCGACATCTCCGGCCGATACCAATCCGGACTATTCCGCCCAGAGCGTCACGACCCAACTGATCGGCGACGATCGCGGCGAACTCCTGGAAGCGGCTTCCAGCCAGCTAGCGGGTGTGGGCGGCTGGGCCAGGGAAATGCGGCTCGATATCGTGTACCCCCAGGGCTACGAGAACTGGAAGGCTTTCAGCGCGACGGTTTCGAATGTTCCAGCCGGCCTGACCATTCTGAATGGCCTTCGGATCGGGACAAGCCAGGATTACATGCTTAGCATCGATCCTTCGACACCTTCGAGCATCTACGTGAAGGTGCAGTACCAGCTTCCCGACACCGGAGCCGCGAAGGACGAGGACGGCTTCTACGAAACCTTCCAGCTCAATCTGAGGGTTGTCGCCACCACGCCGGAAGGCGATATGAAGGCGATTAGCGGAACCCAGCAGCTCGGCATCAAGGATGTCCTGTCGGCGGATGACGCCGTCTTCGTGGACGCTAAAACCCTCACCGACACCCTTGTGCTCTGGGCCAATCCTCCCGGGTCGAATGTCTTTGCAGCGGGTGGGGATGACACGGTTCGGAGCGGCGGCGGGGCAGATACGCTGGATGGCGGCACGGGCACGAACCAGCTCTCCTATGAGTTGTCCAACAGCGGCGTCGCGGTCGACCTTGACGCCCGAACGGCATCGGGCGGTTTCGCGCGGAGCAATTCCTTCGTCAATTTCCAGAATCTCTCCGGGTCCGCCTACTCGGATACTCTATCGGGCGATTCCGGAAACAACGTCCTCATCGGCCGAGGTGGCGCCGACAGGCTGGACGGACGCGGCGGAATCGATACCGCGAACTACGAGGGTTCGGCGACCGCGGTCGACGTCAATCTCGCCGCAGGCGCGGGCTATTCGGGCGATGCGGCCGGCGACACGCTCGTGTCCATCGAGCGCGTCGTCGGGTCCAGTCGAAACGACAGGCTCGCGGCGGCAAGCACCGGCAGCGAACTCGACGGCTTCACCGGCGATGACACGATCCTCAGCGACGGCGGCGCGGATACCCTGATCGGCGGAGCCGGACGCGACGTGGTCGACTACGCGCGATCGACGTCTGGCGTCGTGATCGATCTCTCGGATCAAACCGCGACCGGCGGGTATGCCCAGGGAGACAGACTGTCCGGATTCGAGGGAGCGGCCGGATCGGAATTCGCCGACACGCTGACGGGCTCGGACGCAGCCAACGTCCTGAAAGGCGGCGGCGGGGACGACGTGCTGATCGGCGCTGCCGGCAACGATACGCTGCGGGGTGACCTCGGCGACGACACGCTTCGCGGCGGCGCCGGGGCCGACAGTCTGGCCGGCGGCGGCGGCATCGACGCCGTCGACTATCTCGGGTCGAGCCTCGGGGTCACGGTGAACCTGGTCACCGGACGTGCGACCGGCGGCGACGCGGATGGCGACACTCTTTCCGACATGGAAATCGTGATCGGTTCGAACAACGCGGATACGCTCATCGGCGGATCGGCCGCAGTCAGCCTGTTCGGCAATGACGGCGACGACGTGATGACCGCCGGCACGGAGAACGGCTATTTCGACGGTGGCAGCGGCCGCGACTCGTTGAGCTATGCAGCTTTGACAAGCGGCGTCTCGGTTGATTTGGCAACCGAGCTCGCCTCGTCGCTGGCCCTGGCGGGCAGCGATACGATCATCGGCATCGAGGACGTCATCGGGAGCAGTTTTGCCGACCTTCTGACCGGCAACGCCGGCGACAACCTGCTGAGGGGCGCTGATGGCGCCGATACGCTCGTCGGCGGGGCCGGAAACGACACGCTCGAAGGCAAGGGCGGCGGCGACCTGGCATCCGATACGGCCGACTATTCCGGCGAGACGGCGTTCGTGACGATCGATCTGGACGTGGCCGCGGGTTCCGCCGTCGGCGTATCGGCGGGCACCGACCTTCTCCTCGATATCATGAATGTCCGCGGCTCCGGCCAAGGCGACATGATCACGGGCAATTCGGGAGCGAACTCCATCGAGGCCCTGGGCGGCGACGACTCCATCGTCAGCACGCTCGGGTCGGACAGCATTGACGGTGGACTGGGGTCGGACGAAGTCGATTACAGCAACCAGACGCAGGCCATCGTCGTCGACCTCGCCAGCCGGATTGTCACTTTCGGCGGCGAACTTCAGATTCTCACGAGCATCGAGCGCATCAAGGGGACATCGCAGGACGATCTGATCAGCGGCAATACGAGCGACAACAAGCTCGAGGGCTTTGATGGCGCCGATACGCTGCGCGGCGGCGATGGTTCAGATACGCTCGATGGAGGGGGCGGCGTCGATACCGTCGATTACTCGACGACGTCGGTGGCCGTCAGCATCGACCTCAAGACCGGCGCGATGTCGAAAGCCGGCTCGCTTTCGACAGACCTGCTGATCGCGATCGAAAATGCCACCGGATCCCGGCAAGACGACACGCTCTTCGCTGCGGACGCCGGGTCGCGTCTCGATGGCGCAGGCGGGAACGACGTCCTGTATAGCGGCGACGGAGGCGACACACTGATCGGCGGCGAAGACCGCGACATGGTGGATTTCAGCCGGTCCTCGGCAGGCGTGGTCGTAAACCTCGTCGCCGGAACCGCGACCGGCGCAGGATCCGACCGTCTGAGTTCGATCGAGGATGCAACGGGGTCGAACTACAATGACGTAATCGAGGGTACGGAACAGGCGAACAGCCTCGCCGGCGGAGGCGCGGACGACAGCCTGTCCGGCGGCGCCAGCAGCGACCAGCTCGACGGCGGAACCGGAGCTGAACTCCTGGACGTCCAGAACTCCTACTACACTGCCCGCCGGAGCCAGATCGTGAATACCTTCGAGGAGCGGCAGGCGACGTACGCCATCCTCAAGAACCTGGGCCGATTCGTCCGCACGGCGCTGGGTGCATCAAGCCCCTGAGGGCAACCTCCCGGCCGCCTGGCTCGCAATGGACCGTGCCTGCCAATTCTCCAGTGATATGGTCGCGGAGGCGTTGCGTCCTTTACGCTCCGGCCGCGATTGGATAACACTCCGGCGCAAGCCCCGGATGTCCGACTTGCGGATATGCCGGGGTTTTTCGTTTGAGGCAGCGGTCACGACCGTAGCGGCCCGCGCGGAGTGTTGAGAGATGGCGAACGTAGTCGTGGTTGGCGCCCAGTGGGGCGACGAGGGCAAGGGCAAGCTGGTCGACTGGCTGTCCGAGCAGGCCGACACGGTCGTCCGCTTCCAGGGCGGCCACAATGCCGGCCATACGCTGGTCATCGGCGAGAATGTCTACAAGCTGTCCCTTCTGCCGTCGGGCGTCGTGCGGCCGGGCAAGCTGGCCGTTATCGGCAACGGCGTCGTGCTCGACCCGTATGCGCTGGCCGCCGAGGTCGAGAAGCTGCAGGGCCAGGGCGTCGCGATCTCGCGGGACAATCTTCGCGTCGCTGACAACGTGCCGCTGATCCTGTCCGCTGCACCGCGAACTCGACGCGCTGCGCGAATCGGCCAATTCCGGCACCAAGATCGGCACCACGAAGCGCGGCATCGGCCCTGCCTACGAGGACAAGGTCGGCCGCCGCGCCATCCGCCTGATGGATCTCGCCGATCTCGAAAGCCTGCCCGAGAAGATCGAGCGGCTGCTGTCGCACCACAACGCGCTGAGGCGCGGGCTCCAGCTCGAAGAGTTTTCGGCCGGACGCCATTTTCGACGAACTCGCCTCGATCGCGCCCAAGGTGCTGCCCTATATGGACATCGTGTGGCGGCTGATGGACGAGGAGCGCCGTGCCGGCAAGCGCATCCTGTTCGAAGGCGCACAGGGCGCGTTGCTGGACATCGATCACGGCACCTATCCGTTCGTGACCTCGTCGAACACGGTCGCCGGCCAGGCCGCCACGGGATCGGGCATGGGGCCCGGCGCGATCGGCTATGTGCTTGGCATCGCCAAGGCCTATACGACGCGCGTGGGTGGCGGGCCGTTCCCCACCGAGCAGGACAACGAGATCGGCCAGCTCATCGGCGAGCGCGGGCGTGAGTTCGGCACGGTGACAGGCCGCAAGCGCCGCTGCGGCTGGTTCGACTCCGTGCTGGTCGCCAGACCGTGCGCACGTCGGGTATCGACGGCATCGCGCTGACCAAGCTCGATATTCTCGACGGCTTCGAGGAGATCAAGGTCTGCGTGCGCTATCGGCTCGACGGCAAGGAGATCGACCATCTTCCCGCCAGCCAGGGCGCGCAGGCGCGGGTGGAGCCGATTTACGAGACCATCGAGGGCTGGAAGGGCTCGACCGCCGGCGCCCGCTCCTGGGCCGAATTGCCGGCGCAGGCGATCAAGTATGTCCGGCGGATCGAGGAGCTGATCGGCGCGCCGGTAGCCCTGGTATCAACGAGCCCAGAGCGCGAGGACACCATTCTCGTCCACAATCCGTTCGAGGCCTGACAGGGCCGGCATGACTTTTTGAGGCGACATGGCCGAGTACTACCCGCTGATTTCCCGTGCGGTCTCGAATCTGGGGACGAGCACGCCAGACCAGCGCCGGGCGCTCTATGCCAGGGCCACGCATGCACTTCTGGCGCAGCTCCGTTCGTCTGATCCGCCGATCCCCGACGACGAGATCGACCGCGAGCGGCTGTCGCTCGAGGATGCAATCGCGCGTCGAGACAGATATCGCCGGCGGGGTCGACCGTGACCTGCTGGAGCCTGTGGAAGTAACTCAGCCGCAGGCCCAGGGGATGCCCGAGCCCCAGACATCGTTGCATGCGTGGCGTGCGGGCCAGCAGCCTGCCCAGCAGCAATCTTCCCAGCAGCAGTCCATTCAGCAGGAATCGTGGCCGGACCGGCCGACCCGGCTGTCGGCTCCGATTATTACGAGAGGGCGCCCGCCGCCGAAAGCGACCGGTCCGGCCCGGATGCAACTTCGATTGCGTCCGACCGTGCTCGCCCTCTCGCCCCGCGCACCGAGACGCGGGACCGCCGCTGGGTGCGCGCGGCGGTGATCGGGGCCGCAATCGCCGTGGTCGTCGGGCTGACGGCGGGTGCGGCGATCATGCTGAAGCACCAGCCGTCGGATTTCGCGCAGCCTGTGCCCACATCTGGCCGCCCGGGCGACACGAAGGCAAGTTCCAGGAACGCTTGCCGGGCGATGCGCCGCCTCCATCGCCGCTCGCGCAGGCGCCCGTGCCGTTCCAAACGTTCCGGCACAGGCGCCTTCGACTCAACAAGCTCAGATACGGCGCCCGCTCAACAGAACGCCTCGCCCGCCCCCGCGCCCGCGCCGGGTCCTCTAGGCGCGGCGCTCGTGCAGCGCGCGATGCTGGTGGAGGAACCGCCCGACGGAAGCCAGAGCCTGAACCAGACGGCTGGGCGCGTCACTGGCGGCTGGACAACGTCTCCGGCGGTCCGGGACAGCCGCTCGACGCCGCTGTTCGCGCCGAAGTCGACATCCCCGAAGCTGGCCTGAAAGCTGGGCGTGCTGATCCGCAAGAACCGCGACGCGCGCGCTTCCGGCCTCCCACACGCTCGAGCTGAAGTTCTCGTCCGGCGGTGAGCCGAATGGCGGCATTCGCGACGTGGCTGTGCCGGAGATGCGCCAGGACGAAGACAAGCGTGGCACGCCGCTGGCAGGCATCGCCGTGCCGGTAACGGAGAACCTGTTCCTGATCGGCCTGTCGAGCCTGCCCGGCGACGTACAGCGGAATGTCGAGCTGCATTCGAACCCGCAACTGGTTCATGGTCCCGTTGCGCTTCGCCAATGGCCGCCGCGCGATTCTGCTGTTCGAGAAGGGCGTCACCGGAGAGCGGACGGTCGTCGACGCGCTGCAGGCCTGGCAACAGGGAAGGGCGCATGCAAAAGGCCGGAAGTTCCGGCCTTTCCAGTCGTGACGCTGTTCATGCGCGGAGACGTTTTCCGCCTCAGGCTTTCTCTCAACGCGAGGCTGAACTCAGCGCCAGGGGGCCGGCCTCGCGCCTGGCGATCGCTTCGCGCACGGCCTTCTGCACCTTCTCGAAGGCGCGCACCTCGATCTGGCGGACGCGCTCGCGCGAGACGCCGAACTCGGCCGACAGTTCCTCCAGCGTCACGGGATCCTCGGCCAGCCGCCGCGCCTCGAAAATGCGCCGCTCGCGCTCGTTGAGCACGCCGAGCGCCTCGCGCAGCGCGAGGTGGCGATTGTCGGCCTCCTCCTGCGCGACGAGCACGTTCTCCTGGCTCGCGCTGTCGTCGGCCAGCCAGTCCTGCCATTCGCCGCCTCGCCGTCGCCATCGGCGCGGATGGGCGCGTTGAGCGAGGCTGTCGCCGCCGAGGCGGCGGTTCATCTCGATCACCTCCTGCTCGTGCACGCCGAGCTTGGTGGCGATGGCCTTGACCTGGTCGGGACGCAGATCGCCCTCGTCCAGCGCGGAGATCTGGCTCTTGGCCTTGCGCAGGTTGAAGAACAGCTTCTTCTGGTTGGCGGTGGTGCCCATCTTCACGAGCGACCACGAGCGCAGGATGTATTCCTGGATCGACGCCTTGATCCACCACATGGCATAGGTGGCGAGGCGGAAGCCCTTGTCGGGCTCGAAGCGCTTGACGGCCTGCATCAGGCCGACATTGCCCTCGGAGATCACCTCGCCGATCGGGCAGGCCATAGCCGCGATAGCCCATGGCGATCTTCGCCACGAGGCGCAGATGCGAGGTGACGAGCCGGTGCGCCGCGTCGGAATCGCTCATGCTCGCGCCAGCGCTTGGCGAGCATGTACTCTTCCTGCGGCTGCAGCATCGGGAACTTGCGGATCTCGTCGAGATACCGCGACAGGCCGCCTTCGGCGGCAATGATGGGCAGGTGGCGGAAGCCATTCTTTCCTCCTTCTGGCCCCTCGTTCTGAGCAGGCCGGACTGCGGCCGCAACATGCCGACCGACAGCGGAACATATCATCGGCCGGACCTTGGCCGAAAGAGGGCAGGCAGAACGACGTTAATTGAACACCTTGGCGATCCAACGGCAGTTTGCGAAGCGAAACCTGCGGACGACAGCCATGCAAACGCCGCGTGAAACGTCGAGGTTGCCGTCAGGCGCGCTGTCTCAAGGCCGTGGTCAATTCGAGCAGGTCCGCCGGCAGCGGGCTTTCGAAATGCATGATGTCGTCGCCGTGACCGGATGCTGAAAGCCAAGCACCGCGGCATGCAGCGCCTGGCGCCGGAAGCGCTCCACGCCTCCCGCGCCTCGGCCGCGAGCAGGCGTCGCCTTGGTCGGAACCCGCCGCCATAGACCGCGTCGCCCAGCAGGGGATGGCCGAGATGCGCCATGTGCACGCGGATCTGGTGCGTGCGGCCCGTCTCCAGCCGGCAGGTGACGAGGCTCGCCACCGGCTCGCCGTTCGAGCCCGGCGAAGACCTCGCTCGACCTCGTAATGCGTGATCGCCTCGCGGCCCCGGTCCCGCGACACCACTGCCATCCGGTCGCGGTGGCGCGTCGGAGCGGTCCAGGTTGCGCGTCGATCGTGCCGTGCTTGCGCGGCGGCACGCCCCAGACGACCGCGCGGTAGGCGCGCTCCAGCGGCCCGGTGCGGCCATGGTCGGCGAACTGCGTCGGCGAGGCCGCTTGTGGGCGCGGTCGTTCTTGGCGACGACCAGCAGGCCCGTCGTGTCCTTGTCGAGCCGGTGCACGATGCCTGGCCGCCGCACGCCGCCGATGCCCGACAGGCTGTCGCCGCAATGGGCGATGAGCGCGTTGACCAGCGTGCCGGTCTCGTGCCCGGCCGCCGGATGGACGACGAGCCCGGCCGGCTTGTCGATCACCAGCAGGTCGGCATCCTCGTAGACGACGTCGAGGGGAATGTCCTCGCCCTCGGGCTCGGGCGGCACGCGGCGGCGGCACGTCGACCACGACGTCGCGCCCGCCTCGAGCTTTCGGCCGGGATCGTCCTGACGGCCGTGCCGCCGATCGTGACCCGGCCCTCCAGCACCAGCGCCTTGAGCCGCGTGCGCGACAAACGCCGGGATGTCGCGCGCCAGGAACCGGTCCAGCCGCTCGCCTTTGTCCTCGGGCCGGGCTAGAAGCTCGATCCTGCCCTGGATGGGCGTGTCTTCGGTCACGGAATACCTTTCCTCATGAGCGCCAGCGATCCTACGCCCCTCGATGCCCCGCCGCTTTCGGAAGAGGCGAAGGCCCGGGAACTGGCGCGAATTCGCAACCTCAAGATCGTAGTGGTCGGTCTTGGCGTTGTGCTTGTCGCGTTGGCGCTGGTTGTCTTTTCCACACTGATCGTCCGCGCCGTCAAGGGCAGTGGTGAAAAGCAAGCCGCTGCGAGCGCGATTTCCGCTACCCGGGCCGCCGCTTCCGGCCAGAGCCCGGTGCTGGCAAGCATCCCGCCGGGCTCGCGCGTGATCGCCACCGCGATCGGCGAAGGCCGCCTCGCGGTGACGGTCGAGGCCGATCGCAGGTTCATCACGATCCTGTTCGACGTCGCCACCGGCGCCGAAACCGGCCGTATCGTGCTGGCGCCCGGCCCGTAGCGCGGGAAACGCGAAGACGGCGAACTCGCGCGGCTCGCAAAACGTATGACACCCCTTGCCGCCACCGCCAGGGTTGGCTATACGGTGCCCCAGCGGCGATCTTCAGGCCTCCGGCCATTCGCCCTCCGCTCCTATCGTCTAGCGGTCCAGGACGTCGCCCTCTCACGGCGAAAACAGGGGTTCGATTCCCCTTGGGAGCGCCAATCATTTCAGCGATTTAGGTGGTCGTTGGCGTGAAGCGTCAACGAACCGTCGGATAAGCGCCTTTGTAGAAAGGCGACGGTGGCGCATGTTCAGCGCTTCGGATCGCGCCACGCCTTGAATCCGATCCATCTGGCAGATGCCGACGTAAGGGTTCAGGTGGGGGTCCCGGCCACCGGAAGGCGCCTCGAATGAAGCAGTCTGCGATCCTTTACCTTTGCACCGCCCTCGTGATGTGGCCGCTCGATCTCCTCTGGCTCGGCGTGGTCGCGCGTACGGTCTACCGCAGGGAGATCGGCGGGCTTCTGCTCGACCGGCCGGAGATCGTTCCCGCTGTACTATTTTACCTCGTCTACGTGGTGGGCGTCGTCGTCTTCGCGGTGAGACCGGCGGTCCAATCGGGCGAGGTGACCACCGCGGTCGTCTACGGGGCGCTCTTCGGCTTCATGGCCTATGCAACGTACGACCTCACCAATCTCGCAACGCTGCGCGGCTACACCTTGACGATCGCATCCATCGACCTGGCCTGGGGTACGATCCTCACGGCGATCTCCGCTGCGGGCGGCTTCCTGCTTGCCCGCGCGTTCGGGAGCATTCCCGGCTGACCGCGAGGCGTTCGATCCGGCGGACAGCCTGAGCGAGCCTTGCGCCGTCATTGCCGGATCGAGCAGATCAGGGAACGGGCGGCGCTGCTTGGATCAACATTCAGGCGCTCGAGAACTCATGTGCGCGGACCGGGGAACGCAACCTTCGCTGGATGGTTGTACCTAGCGCCTTAAGGCGCCGATATGTCCCGGAGATCGTTGACAATGAAAATTCTTATGACGAGCGCAGCGCTCGCTTTCGTAACGCTCTGTGCGTTTGGCACGGGCGCAAATGCTCAGGGTATCGTGAAGGGAGCACAGGAAGGCGCGGCGGTGGGCAACAAGGCCGCTGGACCGGTCGGCGGAGCGGTTGGTGGCGCGGTCGGCGGAGTGACCGGCGGCGTCGTCGGCGGCGTCAAGGGTGTGCTGGGCATTCCGCAGAACACGGCGTCAGTGCAAACCGGGCGGACCGCCAAGGCTTCAGCGCTGTCAGGGTCCTCCATCCGCAAGGACTTGCTGGGCAGGCCTCTCCAGTGGACCAGTTCGGATTCGACGCAGTCCGGCACGATGGTCTTCTATACAGACGGAACGGCGGCGCTGATGAACTCCAACCTGAGCACTGGTCCTGAGGACAAGGGCACCTGGACGATGCGAGGCAATCGCATGTGCGTGACGTGGGAAAAGCTTCGCGCGGGCCAGGAGAATTGCTCGACCTGGACACGGCTGGGTCCCAAGACCTTCCGTGATTCCGATGGATTCGACGTGACGACGCGCTGAGGTTCATGCGCTCACGGACGCATTGGGCTCGCGGTCTCTCGCCATCGCGAGCCTTTCGCGTCCGGCGGTAAACGGCGCACCATTGCACCTGGGACGCGTCCAGCGGTTAAACGAACGGCTGCTAGGCTCTTTGCTTCCGGCGGTTCGCCGCCGGCGCCGCTTCGAGTCGGCAGTGCCGGCGTCGGGCAGAACGCCTGCTGAAGCACGTGGATCACCTTGATCACACGGTCGTCGGCCAGGGAGTAATAGATCGTCTGGCCGTCGCGCCGCGACATGACGAGACCATCCTTTCGCAACAAGGCGAGATGCTGGGATGCGACGCTCTGGCGTACGCCGAGGAGGCCGGCGAGTTCGCCCACGGAGGCTTCCTTCTCTGCAATCGAGCACAGGATGCGCAGGCGCACCGGGCTGGCCAGCGATTTGAGGAACTCGCTTGCCTCGTCGGCAGCGGCCGAAAGGATGGCGGCATCAATGTTCATCCCTCGACATATTCAGGTGAGTGATGGCGGGTCAAGCTTGGGCCAGCCACGAATTTGGGCCAGCGGGAAGAAGCCTTTGACCACGGTCGATTTCTGTCCTGCGGGAACACAACCCGTGCCCACGCGTTTCGAACGACCGGCCACAATTTGAGCCGCCGCCGAGGCTTGTTCCAAAGGGGCGAAAAAATGATGCCGCAATTTCTCAATCATAATGATTTGACCGCGTTGGTGTTCTCGGAACTACAAAAGCAGCCGTCCTGCAAATCGCTCACGGCGCTGCGGATCGAGCGCAAGGGCGTCGACGACTGGACGATTTCGGATTTTGATCTCGGGCCGGAGCCTCTGCCTGGAGCTGGCTGGACCTTGGCCATCACGGAGTGGCGTTTGCGCGAGGAATTCTCCCTGGCTCACTGATTTATCTCGTGAACCACGCCTTTATTGATCCGCTTCGAACTGCGGACGTCAGACCATCGAACCGTTTCTCAAGTTGCACGTTTTGACCCGTCCGTGGGGTACAGCGATGCAGCATGACGGAGCGGGTCCGATCGAACACGCAATTTGCCTCGCCGTGCGAGCATTGCGGACGCGAGTGCGCGCCGAGGCAATGCTCGTGGTCGCTTTCGAGGAGGACGTGATCGGGCTCGACCTCCTGAAGGTCGAACCGGAGCTGCGCGGCAAAGGCATCGGCACGCGAATCATGCTGGATGTGCTCGGCATTGCCGACCGGTTCGGGGTTCCGGTTCGGTTGCAGCCCTACTGCCTTGCCCCGGACGGAGACGGACTGGACCAGGAGGGTCTCGAATCCTGGTACCGCTCGTTCGGCTTTGTCATGACCGGTCACGTCTCGCCCACGGGGCAGCCGATCATGATCCGGCCGCCGGCGCTCCCCGCCAGTCGGCAAAGGGGTGCCCGTTCATCGCGAGTTTCGCGAGGCGGCACCCAGGCGTCGCCATAGCAGACACGCTCTATCTTCCATTGGCCGCATGACACATTTGCTCGAACGGGGCTCGCAATCCTCCCCAAACTACTTATGTTGCGGTGCAACAAAATGTGCTAGGAATTGCCACGTGAGAAATGATCAAGACGTTCGGGAGAGGGCCATGGGGCCGGTTTGGGAGACGAAGTACGGCAAGAGGCGCGTCAAGCAGAGCCCGCCCGACCTGAACGAGGCCATCGAAGCGGCCCGCGACCTGAGCACCGATATCGATGAGCAGGCCGAGATTGCGGCCAACCTGATGGGATTGCCTGTCGAGCAAGTCCGTGAGGAGCTTCGCAAGCTTACCGCGAAGCCGCGGCCTGAAACGATTTCGGTGATGGGCCGGCGCTCAGCGGGCCATGTCGTTGTCGTTGAGCGCAGTCCACGCCGCAAGGTCATCGTCAACCGGCCGCGCTGACCTACAGCGTCAACAGAAGACGTTGAAATTGCAACCTCCAGTGGCATTCAAGGATCGTTCCTTGATAAGATAATCCGACGGTTCGCGCGGCCTGCAGCCGTGCGCTGTTCGGGAATTGGAATGCAGGCTCATCCCCTTGTGCGCCTTGGGCGGTGGCTGATCGCGTCGCGCCCGGCCCGCGAAGCATATGCGCTGGCAATTGCTAGCGTGCTGGCAATGGCTGCGCTCCGCGCAATACTCGGGATGGCGTTCGACCATGTCGTGACCTTCGGGACGTTCTTCCCCGCCGTCGTGCTCAGTGCGCTTGTCGGGGGATGGGGGCCGGGGCTTCTGGCCATGGCAGGAAGCGCCCTGATCTCATCCCTGCTGTTTCTTCCAGGAGGATCCTGGGCTCCTCTCAGGGCAGACGACCTCGTCAATCTTCTCGTCTTTGCACTGTCGGCGTCCCTTATCGTGGCGCTTGGGGTTGCCACGCGGTCGGCCCGGGCCGATCGCAAGGAGGCCGAGCGTATGTTCGGCGTCGTCCAGCAGATGGCGCTCGATGGCTTCGTGATCTTCCGCGCGATCAGGGATGCGAGCGGGACGCCGATCGATCTCGAACGCATTTTCATGAACCGGGCCGCCGAGAAGATGATCGGCCCGGCGAAGGAGCTGGTAGGCAAGCGCTATCTCGCAACCTCCCCCACGGCAGCGCGGCGATGGCTCTTCGAACGCTACCTGAAAGTCCTCGCGACGGGCGAGCCAGCCGCAGACGAGTTCCTGTACGAAGATGGCCAGCGTTGGGTCTACAACGTCGCCGCCCGGATCGATGCCGACCGGCTCGCCATTACGTTCCGCGATATCACCGAATCCAAGCAGACCATCAATCAGCAGAATGTCCTGCTTCGGGAACTCAATCACCGCGTGAAAAACGTGCTGATGATGGCGATGTCGCTGGCGCGTCTCACCTCCGCCGAAGGTAGCGCAGCGACTTATCGCGAGTCGTTGATGGCGCGCATCGCAGCGCTGGGGCGGGCTCACGACCTGCTCATGACGGAGTCCTGGGAAGGTGCGATGCTGGAGGATCTCATCCGGCAGACGCTTGCGCCCTACGACAGAATTTCATTCGTCGGCGATGCCGTGTCCATTTCACCTGAGACGGCCATCAGCCTCAACCTGGCGCTGCATGAGCTTGCGACCAATGCCGCGAAATACGGTGCGCTCTCCACTCCGGAGGGGCACGTCGAAATACGGTGCCGGCTGAGCGCTGGAGATTTGGATAGATCCGCCACGCTGGAATGGCGCGAGGAGGGGGGACCTCCCGTGACCACTCCCGAGCGCCAGGGCCTTGGTTCCCGGCTGCTGAAGGGCGGAATGGCGGCCAGCCTCATGAAGGTCGACTTGAGGTTCATTCCGGCAGGCGTCGAATGCGACATCGTCTTCCGCACGGGGCGTCCCGAGACGGACGAAGCAGCTTCGCAGGAGGGCTGAGGCCGCCCGCCTGCCTTGTGGCCGCGCTCAGGCGTTCGCGGTGGCCGCGGCTTCGGCCTGGATGCGCGCCAGCGTCGCGGCTGCACCCCCTGCGACCTGATCCTGAGCGCCCCCGAAGGTCTGGACGGAGACCGTCGCGTTCGCGAACTGGATACCCATTTCCGGGAACGTGCTCACCATCCGCTTGATGGCGTTGCGTTGGATGAAGGAGGGCTTTCCTGGCCGCACGGTGAACTTGAAGCGCACGATGAGTGCCTGGTCCGCGATGTCGGCCACGCCCTGCATTTTCAGCGGCTCGAGAATCTCCGGCTTGATCTCCGGATCTTCCATCATCTCCACGCCGATCTTCTTGGTCGCCTTGCGCAGCTTCTCGACGTCGGTATCCCGGGCGAAGCGCAGGTTGAATTTCACGGTCGTCCAGTCGCGGCTGAAATTGGTGATCTGTCCGAGCTGGCCGAACGGAATGGTGTGGACCTGCCCATTCTGGTGCCGCAGCTTCAGGGAGCGCAAGGTAAAGCCTTCCACCGTGCCCTTCGCCTTGCCGCAGTCGATATACTCGCCGATCCGGAATGCATCGTCGGTGAGGTAGAAAATGCCCGACACGATGTCGCGCACCAGCGTCTGGCTGCCGAACGAGATGGCGAGGCCGAAGACCGAAGCGCCTGCGATGAGCGGCGTGACGTTGACGCCCATCTCGGAGAGCACGATCAGGACCGCGAGAATGCCGATGACGATGGCGAGCGCCACGCGCATCAGGGGCATGAGGGTCGCAAGGCGCGATGAACCGGGCTCATGCTCGGCATCCTCGTCATGCACGGCCCCGGCGGGATGCCGGGCGACGTAGCGGTCGCTGATGAGCTTCACCATCTCCCACGCCACGAACGCGAAGAACAAGGTGGCGCCCGCGCGGACCGAAGCGCGCGTCAGTTCCTTCCACTGGCCTGCGTCGATGAGGCCAAGCACGTTCACGATCCAGGTCTGCGTGACCGTCAGCACTGCTCCGATCAGGATGAGAACACGAATGCAGCGCGCGACGACATCCGCGACGCGGGGTGCCGCGTGGGCCGCGGGCTGTGGCGCCGCCGCCCCGCCTGCTGCCGGCTGCTCCGTGACCGGCACTGGCTCCCCGTGGACGCGCGCCAGAACGGCCTTCATCAGCGTCTCGATCAAGAGCAGGGCGATGACCGTGTTCAGGGTCAGCAGCATCGCTGCAGGAACATAGAACCGCGCCGTGATCGCTCCGAAGATCTGCGCCGCAACCAGCAGGCAGAAGAACGGGATGGCGATCACCAGCCAGTTTTGGCCGATCTTCGACGCCAGACTGCCCGGGGTGGCAAGACCACTGAGCCAATGCGCCACCGCATCGCGGGACTTCAGTGCCGCCGCAATGAACACCCAGAGTATCAGGGCATTCGCAACAAGCTGTCCGGCTGCCACGGATTCCTGGGGCGTCTTGATCGCAATCAGGATTCGCAGCACGGTCCCCAGACCGATCACGGTGATAACGACGTTCGACAACAGCGAGAAGCATCGCGCCGCCTCGGAATCGGACATGCTTGCGAGGCGGGCTTCGGGTTCATCGGGCCGCAGCACGATCCGGAACGCGAAAAGGTAAAGCCGCCACGAGAAGATGCTGGCGAGCAGGGCGCCGGCAAGCCGCGCCTGCGGATCCGAGCCCGGGAACCACGCGCCGATCGCGCCATAGCTGACCAGCCAGACCGCGGCCAGGCCGATCAGGTCCAAAGCGGCAAGGCCGGCGAGAGACGTCAGGCCACGAACCCTGCGGGCCACCACCGAACCGGCCGCCAACCGATTCCTGGTCTTGGCGAAGAAGCGCCGCGTCAGCCCCTCGGCGGCGACGGCAAGCGCTACCGCAAGTCCAAGCTGGATCAGGTAGAAGAAGAGCCCACGACCTGTAGGTCCGCCGTCGAGCGCGCTCGGGATGAGCTTCAGGTTGCGCCACAAGCCGGGGTAGGCCGAAAGCACGCGTTCGCCGCGATCGACGAAATCGCCCATCTCACGCGCCATGCCGTCGGCGACCTCCGGTTCAGCCGCAGCAGGCTTTGGCGGAGCAGCGCCGTTGGGCTTGTCCGGGATCGAATGGTCATCCTTCAGCTTCTGGACGACGGCTTTGCTGATGGCGTCCACGAGCTGATCGAACTGCTCCTTGCTCATGCCCGCAGGCGCTCCAGTCGTCTGTGCGATGGAGGCAACCGGAGCCGAGCAGAACGTGAGCGCAACGGCGAGCGCGAGCAACCAAGAACGAAGCATGCGTTGATCCTTGCCTACGGTGCCGAGCGACACAAAGGAGCTTGAGCTATGCTTAGGGCCTGCCGGTGAACTTGCCTAGTATGCGCTGTCTCGAAGGTTCAGCGCACGAAAAAAAGCCCGCCGGTGGAGGCAGGCACAGTCCTGTGTCGCCGACCTGCGGCGTCCTGAGCGGGATTGATCCGGCTAGGGCTCTGAAAATTCGTGTTTTTTTGCCGCGCCAATACTGGCTCTGCCCTGAAGCAGGCTTTCGGCGAAGACCATGACAAGGCCCGCGAGCCAGCCCAGCGCTCCGCCTGAGGCGCTTGCGATCGCGTCAAAAACCGCGGGATGGCGCTCCTCGACGAAATACTGGCCGAGTTCCATGGCGCAGGCGAGGAGGGCAAGGCCCATTATCACATGCAGCGCGGGCCGCCGTCCGGCATAGCCGAAGGTGAGGAACAGGCCAGCCCACATATAGGCAAAGCCATGCTCGAGCCGCGGATTTATACCGGTGCGAACCATTTCGCTTCCCGGCAGCCAGGACAAGACAACGATGAGCAAAACGCATGCCCAGCCGAGCCAAACTGACCCGCGCCGCAAAACGGTGCCCAATCTCTGAAACTGCGTCACGCAGCCGTTCGCTGGCTGGTGGGCTCGAATACGAGGCGAACGATGTTGCGGTCGCCTGAATCCGTGACCGGCACGTGCCAGTATTGCGATCCCATCGATGGATACTGGTCCATGGCGAGTTGGATTTCGACGAGCGGAGTGCCGTGCCGCCGGGCGGCGGAGAGCGCACCGTCCAGAAGCAACGTCATGTGATCTTCGGCTGAAGGCACCTCGGTGACGACGAAAGACAGGCGATTGTTCGCCGACTGCAACGTGGCGTCGAGGGTCTGCATCAGCTCGGAAACCATGTGGCTACTCCCCGGAAACTCAGTGTGACGGCCCGCTCGAACGAACTTCAGGCCAGCTCTGAAGATTGTTGTTCGGCTTCAACTCACAAGGGTGCGGCATGGTTGCCGCACTGCCGCAAAATACCTGCTTGGGTCAGCTAATTACCCAAGGAAATAGGAAGGATTTACAGCACTATTGCAGTGCAATAAAATTGAAATTTGGTTCTCAGCCGTCGCGCCGCCGCCTGCGACGGCCACCCTCTTCGCCCGGATCGAACGCCTTCGGAGCAGGAAACGCGACCACCTTGGAGAGTTCGGGGAAGGGATCCGTCTTGTTCGGGATCGCCATCGCGCTGACGAAATGCTCCTGGAACGCGGGCTCCAGCGCGGTCTCGATCTTCTCGATGCGCAGCACCGTCTGCTCGATCTCGCGACGCGAGCGCGGGCGTTGAGAAGCGCGATGCGCGCCCCGGTGCCGGCAGCGTTGCCGGCCGACGCGACCTTGGCCAGGTCGCAGTCCGGGATCAGGCCGAGCACCATGGCGTAGGTCACGTCGATATGGCTGCCGAATGCGCCGGCGAGCGTGATGCGCTCGACCTTGTCGACGCCGTAGCGGTCCATCAGCAGCTTGATGCCCGCATAGAGCGCCGCCTTGGCGAGCTGGATGGCGCGCACGTCGTTCTGCGTGATGGCGAGCCGCGGCTCGCCTTCGCGGATGAGGTAGGAGAAGGTTCGGCCCGTCGCCTCGATGCGCGGCGTGCGGGCAGCCAGCGAACCGTCGACCACGCCGTCCTGCGTGATGATGCCCGGCGAGCCACATCTCGGCGATGATCTCGATGATGCCCGAGCCGCAGATGCCGGTGACGCCGGTCGAGGCGGTCGCTTCGGCGAAGCCGGGCTCGTCCGACCACAGGTCGCAGCCGATGACCTTGTAGCGCGGCTCCAGCGTCTCGCGGTCGATGCGGATGCGCTCGATCGCGCCCGGCGCGGCGCGCTGGCCGCAGGAGATCTGCGCGCCCTCGAAGGCGGGGCCGGTGGGCGAGGAGCAGGCCAGCAGGCGCTCGCGGTTGCCCAGCACGATCTCGGCATTGGTGCCGACGTCGACCAGCAGCGTCAGCTCGTCCTTCAGGTAGGGACCTTCCGAGAGCACGACGCCGGCGGTGTCGGCGCCGACATGGCCGGCGATGCAGGGCAGGACGTAGACATAGCCGCCGGGCGCGATCGAGATGCCGAGATCGCGGGCGGGAACCTCGTAGGCGGCGTCGATGGTCAGCGCGAAGGGCGCGCCGCCGAGCTCGACGGGATCGAGGCCGAGCAAGAGGTGGTGCATGATGGGATTGCCCACCACGGTCATCTCGAGCACGTCGGTGCGGGCAATCCCCGCCTCCGCGACGACTTCGCCGACCAGCGTTGTCGAGCGCCTCGCGCACGGACGCCGTGAGTTCCCGGTCGCCGCCCGGGTTCATCATGATGTAGGAGACCCGGCTCATCAGGTCTTCGCCGAAGCGGATCTGCGGGTTCATCGAGCCCGGCGGAGGCGACCACCTCGCCCGTGATGAGATCGGTCAGATGAGCGGCGATGGTGGTCGAGCCGATGTCGACGGCGAGGCCGTGGGCCCGCTCGCGCAGGCCGGGCCAGAGCGCCACGATCTCGCGGGCGCCGTTCGCGCCTCGGACGGCGGCGGTCACGGACCAGTCGCCCGCGCGCAGGGTCTTCTGCAGCCCCGACGAGCACCGGGAGGCTCGCGGTCACGTCCTCGAACTGCCACTGCGCGGCCAGCGCGGCCTGCAGGCGGCGGAAATCGCTGGCGGGGTCGTGCATGTCGGGCTGCGGCGACCTCGACATATGCGAGCCGCACGACCGGATCGATCTCGATGGGATGCGCCTCGGCGCGCTTGCGCACGACCTGCCGGTGCACCTGGCTGTCGGGCGGCACGTCGATGACGAGGTCGCCGCGTAACCTTCGCCTGGCAGCCGAGGCGGCGGCCGCCGGCCAGCGCGCCGCGCTTGCCGACGTAGCGCGTCCTCGACCGCGTTCCAGGCGGTCACATGGTCGGCCCGGCGACTCGATGCCGTGCTTGGAGAACGAGCCCTCGCCAACCTCGACCTGGCAGCGGCCGCAGATGCCGCGCCCGCCGCAGACGGAATCGAGATCCACGCCAAGCTGGCGCGCGGCTTCCAGCACGCTGGTGCCCTCGGGAAACCGGCCGCGCTTGCCGGAGGGGGTGAAGACGACGAGGTGGTCGGTCAAGATGCTGTCCTCAGCCCGCGCGTACGGCGGCGGCCTTCGCGGCTGGCAGCGGTTCGGCGGAACCCTCCGGCGCCGGCTCGCGGAACTTGCGGATCCAGGCGCCGCAGTTGGGATCGTGCCCATCACCACGTCCGCGCCCAGGATGGCCTGGATGTCCTCGTTGTGGAGCGGGTTCATGATCGCCGAGGTCATGCCGGCGCCGATCATCATCGGCAGGAACGCGGCGTTGAGGCCGCGGCGGTTGGGCAGGCCGAAGGAGAAGTTCGACGCGCCGCAGGTGGTGTTGACCTTCAGCTCCTCGCGCAGGCGGCGCAGCAGATGGATGAGCTTGCGGCCGGCATCGTTGATGGCGCCGACCGGCATGACCAGCGGATCGACCACGATGTCCTCGCGCGGAATGCCGAAGTCGGCGGCGCGCTGGACGATCTTCTTGGCGACCGCGAAGCGCACGTCGGGATCCTCGGAGATGCCGGTCTCGTCGTTGGAGATGGCGACGACCGCCGCGCCGTACTTCTTGACGAGCGGCAGCACCTGCTCGAGCCGCTCCTCCTCGCCGGTCACCGAGTTGACCAGCGGCTTGCCGCGGTAGACGGCGAGGCCGGCCTCGAGCGCGGCGACGATGGAGCTGTCGATCGAGAGCGGCACGTCCACCGTGTCCTGCACCAGCTTGATGCACTCGGCGAGGATCGCGGGCTCGTCGACCAGCGGGATGCCGGCGTTGACGTCGAGCATCTGCGCGCCGGCCTCGACCTGCGCCACCGCGTCGGCGAGGACGCGGCTGTAGTCGCCGCGCGCCATCTCCTCGGCCAGCAGCTTGCGGCCGGTCGGGTTGATGCGCTCGCCGATCATGACGAAGCGATGGTCGAAGCCGATGACGACCTTCCCTTCTCGGAGGTGATTACCGTCTCGGTCATGCGATCCTCCTGGGGACGGGGCAGGCTGGCCAGTTAAACGTGCGGGAAGAGTACGGTTCGGGCCGGTTTGTCAATCGTCGGCTATGATGCGCCGATGGTCTCGACGGCTTGCATGCTGGGCTGGAAGTCGCGCCGCCACGGCGTGCGGCCGCGCAGCACGCCCGACTGCGTGAACGATCTCGGAGACGTATTCCTCCTGGCGGTAGGCCATGACGTGGACGCCGGAGACGCCGGGGATCTCGCGGATCTCCTGGATCAGCTCGATGCAGATCCGCTTGCCCTCGGCCTTCTGGTTCTGCGGCGCCTTCCAGCCGGGCGATGATCGCGTCGGGGATGTGGACGCCCGCGACGTTGGCGCGCATCCAGCGGGCGGTGCGTGCGGAGGCGAGGGGGCCGACGCCGACGAGGATGAAGCAGTGCTCGTCGAGGCCCATGTCGCGGACCTGCGTCATGAATTGCTTCAGCAGCGGCACGTCGAAGCAGTACTGCGTCTGGCAGAACTGCGCGCCGGCCGCGATCTTCTTGGCGAGGCGGATCGGGCGGAAATCGTAGGGCGGGGCGAAGGGGTTCTCCGCCGCGCCCAGGAAACATCTGCGGCGGCGGACGTGATCTTGCGGCCGGACAGGAAGCGCCTGCTCGTCGCGCATCGTCCGGATCGTCTGCAGCAGCGAGGTCGAGTCGAGATCGAAGACCGGCTTGGCCTCGGGATGGTCGCCGCACTGCACGCCGTCGCCGGTCAGGCACAGGATGTTGCAGACGCCCAGCGCGGCCGCGCCCAGCACGTTGCCCTGGATGGCGATGCGGTTGTAGTCGCGGCAGGAGATCTGCATGATCGGCGAATAGCCGATGCGGGTCAGCAGCGCGCAGATCGCGACGCTCGACATGTGGCAGTGCGCGCCGGAGCCGTCGGTGGCGTTGATGCCGTCGACCCAGCCCTCGAAGATGTGCGGCGCGCTCGTAGACGTCCTCGGGATCGGCGCTGTCGGGCGGGTTCAGTTCCGCGGTGACGGCGAACTCGCCGCGGCGCAGCACGCGCTCGAGCCGCCCGCGCGAGGTGTGGCCGGGCAGCGGCGGAAGCGGGGCGTGCGGCTCGGGGCCGATGTCGTCGGGATGGGGGGTCATGCCCGTGCCGTCCTCAATGCTTCGCAGCTGGCGTCGCGGGTCCTCGCGCTTCTCGCGCACGATCCGCAGCCAGGACGACGTGCCCTTGAGGCGGTGGTCGACCGGCGGCTGGACCTCGGCGATCCGTCGCCCTCCGCCATCTGGCGGCTGCCTTCCCAGGCCTTCACCCAGACGCAGGGCATCTCGGGTAGACCTCGCAATTGCCGTCCTGCCGGCACGCCGCCGCAGGGCCCGTTGCGCAGGCCCTTCGGGCAGTTCATCGGGCAGGACATGCCGGTCGAGGACAGGATGCACTGGCCGCACATGCGGCAATCGAACAGTGCGCCCTTGATCGCCTTTTCGACGAACGCGACCGGCCGCTCAGCCGGCTCGTAGCCGATGCGCTCGAAAAGCGGGTGCAAGCGCGACGAGAGCGCTCTCGAACATCGCATAGAAGCGCTCCAAGGCGCGGCGCATGGCGGATCGCGACAGAACCGCAGCCGGCACGAACCGGCGATGGGCGGGCGCTTGCCGCGCGGGTTCGAAGGCGGCGGGGTGTCGCATGGTGCAGTCCGTCAGCCGGCGCGCGGCCCTGGTTGTCGACGAGTTCGATGATGCGAGCCTTGTCGTACTCGGCCTCGAGCCGCGCCGCCGCGGCGTCCGCCTCGGCCTCCAGGTCGTCGCCGCACGGCACCGGGTCGCGCGCGCCGCCAGTCGGCGAGATAGTCGTCCGTGGCCGCCGCGCCCGAGCGCATGGCGGCCATGTCGATCGCCTGGATGAAGCGCTCGGGCAACTCGCGCTTGGCGGTCTGCCGGCCCGCCTTGACGATCACCTGGGCGGGGATGTCGCGCCAGTAGACGACGATGAGCTGGGCCATAGGTCAGGCTCCGGGCTGGATGTGGTTGCGTCGGGGTGACGAAGTGCGCCGATGGCCGCCGAGCCCGGTGAAGCGCCGCTCGAAGGCGAGGCCCAGCCGGTCGGCGGCCAGCCGCGCCTTTTCGGTCAGGGCGGGATCGTCGAACTGCGCGAGATGGACGACGCGCGTGTAGTTTCCGAAATAGTCGTTCCGCAGCTCGGGATAGCGGTCGAGGCCGAGGCCCTTCATGATCAGCCGGTCGAAGTGGCGGACGAGATAGTCGGTCAGGTAGAACGTGCCGGGTTCCTCGTCGGCCAGCGCCGTCGAAATCCGGCGTGCCCATGAAGAACTCGTAGCAATGGGCGCCCTCGATGCGCTCCACGCCCTCCTCGGCGCAGCACGGCATCGAGCATGCCGCCCGTGCCGCAATCGCCATAGAGGCAGAGGATCGTCGTCGAACCGGTCGCGGTTCGCGCGGATCTTGCGCCGCACCGCGCTCGGGGATCTTCTCGGGACGGTTGTGCAGGATGGCGGGCAGGCAGGTCACTTCCAGCGCGATCGAGCCGGTTCGCCTCGATGACCGCGACAAGCTCGCGCGCGAGCGCGCCGCAGGCGATGACGAGGGTGCGCGGTTGCGCGGTCATCCTGGGCTCCCGTTCGTCCAATTCACGTCAGCGGGTCGCCGCGGCGGCCGAGCCCTGGCGGCGCGCCATGAAGGTCTTTGCCGTCTCGACCGCCACCGCGGCGTCGCGGCAATAGGCGTCGGCGCCGATCGAGTTCGCGAAGGTCTCGTTCAGCGGCGCGCCGCCGACCAGCACGACATAGTCGTTGCGCATGCCCTTCTCCTTCAGCGTGTCGATGACGACCTTCATGTAGGGCATGGTCGTCGTCAGCAGCGCCGACATGCCGAGGATGTCGGGCTGGTGCTTCTCGATGGCCTCGAGATAGTTCTCGACGGGATTGTTGATGCCGAGGTCGATGACCTCGAAGCCGGCGCCTTCCATCATCATGCAGACGAGGTTCTTGCCGATGTCGTGGATGTCGCCCTTCACGGTGCCGATGACCATCTTGCCGATCTTCGGCGCGCCGGTCTCGGCCAGCAGCGGGCGCAGGATGAACATGCCGGCCTTCATGGCGTTGGCGGACATCAGCACTTCGGGCACGAACAGGATGCCGTCGCGGAAATCCTCGCCGACGATGCGCATGCCCTCGACGAGCGCCTTGGTCAGGACCTCGTAGGGCGTCCACTCGCGCCCCAGCAGGATGCGCACGCCCTCCTCGATCTCCTCCTTGAGCCCGTCGTAGAGGTCGTCGTGCATCTGCTCGACGAGTTCGTCGTCGGAGAGGGAGTTCAGGTCGAGATCGTCAGCGCCAGCCATTTACACCAGTCTCCAGCATCGACGCCGCCGGTCGGTCGTCGAATGGGGACCAGCATCGTCACTCACCTTGTCGCCGTTCGATATATCGCATTATCGTGCCAAAGACACCGGATGCGCAGGATGCGACATCGATGCGACACCACGAACGTTCACGAAGCAGCTGAACGTCGCATCAAGGCCAAATCCGCGTACCTCAGCGACACAATCATGACATTTGTCGCGTGAAGAACGAGTTACGCCGGTCGAGCCATACTGATCGAGGACGCCGCCATGAGCACGAACGCTATTCCGCGAATCGACGTGTCCGCGCTGTTCGGCCCGCCTGCGCCGCCCGGGACGCTGCGGATGCCGCGATCATGGAGGCTGCCGCCGGCTCCGGCTTCATGACCATCACCGGGCTCGACGGCCATGTTCCTGTCGGCTCGGCGGTGAGGGCGGACCTGCTGCGCCTGTTCGGCCTCTCCGATGCCGAGAAGCGCAAGTTGCTTCGCCGGACCTTCGATCCCAGCCGGCCGAACGTCTATCGCGGGCTTTTTCCCGCTGCAGAAGGGTGGGGCGACCTACAAGGAGGGGATCGACATGGGTCCGGACGTGCTGCGCCCTGCAGCGTCGTCGCCGGATGACCCGCTGCTCGAACCGACGCCCTTGCCGGACGAGGCTGCGTTGCCGCACTGGCGCGACGCCGTCGCCCGGTATTACGCGGGCATGGAACGGCTCGGCCAGGTGCTGATGCATTCCATCGCGCGCGGTCTCGGCCTGCCGGAGGACAGCTTCGATGCGGCCTTCGAGAACGGCATCTCGACGCTGCGCCTGATCCATTATCCGATCCGCGAGGCGGACAGCTTCGAGGGCGCGGACGAGGCCCGGGTCTATGTGGAGCATCGAGGGGCAACGCCGCTACGTCACGGGCGCCGCGCATGTCGATTCCGGCTTCGTCACCCTGCTGGCGCAGGACGGCGTCGAGGGCCTGCAGGCCCGCGCCGTCGACGGCGCGTGGATCGATGTGCCGCCGGTGGACGGCACGCTGGCCGTCAATTTCGGCAAGCTGCTGCAACGCTGGACGGGCGGGCGGATCAAGGCGACGGAGCACCGGGTGCTCGGCGCCGGGCCGCACGCGCTATTCGATCCCGTTCTTCTACGAGCCTCGTGTCGACGCCGTCATCGTGCCCCTGGCCGCAAAGCGCAGGCGAGAGCTTTCACGCCGGTCAGCTATGGCGACCATCTCTGGGAAGCGATGACGAAATTCGTCGAGTTCCGCGGGATGGAAAACCTGCGCCAGCCGAGGGGTCCGGCTGCCGCGGCGTAACGCCTGGCGCTGTGCCGGGAGCATCATCCCGCAGTGGATACCGGTTGGCGGAGGATGATGCTGATCAAACTGAGCATCCGATCGATGCAATCAGATCGGATGCCTACGTCATAATCGGAACAGCATCGGTCGCGGATTGGCCATTCCGGCCGGATGCGATAACAGAGACTGAAGCCTCGCCGTGGCAAGCCTGCGGTAGGGCGGTGCCGGAAATTGCGACCGGGCGCCCAAGGGAGCAAGACATCATGGAGTCGACCGAGGCGCGAGGCCGGCGTGGGCGGCGAGGCGAGCGCAGCGAGGCCCAATCGGGCGGCTCCGCCAAGCCGAAGACCCAGCCGCGGCTGCCCTTCCAGCCGGTGCCGGCGGTATCGAGCGACGAGCTGGAGGCGATCCACCAGGCATCGCTGACGGTTCTCGAAGAAATCGGCATGGACTTCCTCCATGCCGGTGCGCGCCAGATCCTGCAAGGACGCCGGGCGCGCAGGTCGAGCCCAATTCGGAGCGCGTGCGCTTTCCCGCGCGAACTGGTCGAGTCGCAGATCGGGCTCGCGCCGCGAGAGTTCACGCTGCATGCCCGCAACCCGGCGCGCAGCCTCGCCATCGGCGGCAACGCGCTCGCGTTCTGCTCGGTGGCGAGCGCGCCCAACGTCGCCGACCGCGAGGGCGGACGCAGGCCCGGCAACCGCGCCGGACTTCCAGAACCTGATCCGGCTCGGGCAGGCGCTCGACGCGGTGCATCTATGGGGCGGCTATCCGGTCGAGCCGGCCGACATCCACGCGTCGATCCGCCACCTCGACGCGCTGTTCGACATGCTGACGCTGTCGGACAAGCCGATCCACGCCTATTCGCTGGGACGCGAGCGCAACCTCGACGCGCTGGAGATGGCCCGCATCGCGCGGGGCATCGACGACGCGACGCTCGAGCGCGAGCCGTCGCTCTTCACCATCATCAACTCGTCCTCGCCGCTGCGGCTCGACGGGCCGATGCTGGAGGGCATCATCCAGATGGCGCGCGCGCAACCAGGTGACGGTGCTCACGCCGTTCACGCTGGCGGGCGCCATGGCGCCGGTGACGGTCGCCGGCGCGGTCGCCCAGCAGAACGCCGAGGCGCTGGCCGGGCTCGTCTTCACGCAGACCGTGCGGCCCGGCGCGCCGTTCGTCTATGGCGGCTTCACCTCCAACGTCGACATGAAGTCCGGCGCGCCGGCCTTCGGCACGCCCGAATACATGAAGGCCTGCCTGCTCGGCGGCCAGCTCGCGCGGCGCTACGGCCTGCCCTACCGCTCCTCCAACGCCAACGCGGCCAACACGCTCGACGCGCAGGCGGCCTATGAGAGCGTGTTCTCGCTGTGGGGCGCCATCATGGGCGGCGTCAACCTCCTGATGCACGGCGCCGGCTGGATGGAGGGCGGGCTGCACGCCTCCTTCGAGAAGATGGTGCTCGACGCCGACCTGCTCGACATGGTCGCCGATTCCTGCGGCCGGTGGTGGTCGACGACGAGGAACTGGCGCTCGACGCCATGCGCGAGGTCGGCCCCGGCGGGCACTTCTTCGGCTGCGCCCACACCCAGGCGCGCTACCGCAACGCCTTCTTCGCGCCGATGATCTCGGACTGGCGCAACTACGAGAGCTGGCGCGAGGCGGGCTCGCCGACGGCCTACGACACGGCGAACCGGCTCTACAAGCAGCGGCTCGCCGCCTACGAGCAGCCGCCGATGGACCCGGCCATCCGCGAGGAGCTCGACGCCTTCGTCGCCCGCCGCAAGGCCGAGGGCGGCGTGCCCACGGATTACTGAGCACCAAGACCAGACGGCCACGGATTGCCATGAAGTCCCATGCCCAGGCCGTCGTGATCGGCGGCGGCGTCGTCGGCGCCAGCGTGCTCTACCACCTCACCAAGGCGGGCTGGACCGACGTGATGCTGATCGAGCGGTCGGAGCTCACCTCCGGCTCGACCTGGCACGCGGCCGGCGGCATGCACACGCTCAACGGCGATCCCAACGTCGCCAAGCTGCAGCAGTACACGGTCAACCTCTACAAGGAGATCGAGGCGATCTCCGGCGAGTCCTGCGGCATGCACCTGACCGGCGGCGCTGATGCTGGCCGGCACGCGCGAGCGCATGGACTGGCTGAAGATGGCCCATGCCCGCGGCCGCTACCTCGGCATGCACCTCGAGATCATCTCCGTCGAGGAGGCCACAAGCTCTTCCCGCTGATGGACCCGAAGTACTTCGTCGGCGCGATCTACGACCCGATCGAGGGCCATGTCGACCCCTGCGGCGTCACCAACGCCTACGCCAAGTCCGCGCAGATCGGCGGCGCCGAGATCGTGCAAGCACACCCGCGTGACCGACCTCGTCCAGCGCGAGGACGGCACGCTGGGACGTGGTCACCGAGAAGGGCACCATCCACGCCGAGCACGTCGTCAACGCCGGCGGCCTGTGGGCGCGCGAGGTCGGCCGCATGGTCGGGCTCGAGCTGCCCGTCCTCGCCATGGAGCACCAGTACCTCATCACCGAGGACATGCCCGAGCTCGGTCGACGCCGAGCAAGGAGATGCTGCACGTCGTCGACTTCGAGGGCGAGATCTACATGCGCCAGGAGCGCGGCGGCATCCTGCTCGGCACCTACGAGCGGGCCGGCGTGCCGTGGTCGGAGAAGGAGACGCCGTGGAACTTCGGCCACGAGCTCCTGCAGCACGACCTCGACCGCATCGCGCCCTCGCTCGAGGTCGGCTTCGAGCACTTCCCGGCGCTCGAGCAGCGCCGGCATCAAGAAGGTCATCAACGGCCCCTTCACCTTCGCGCCGGACGGCAACCCGCTGGTCGGCCCGATCCGGGGCCTGCGCAACTACTGGGTCGCCTGCGGCGTGATGGCCGGCTTCAGCCAGGGCGGCGGCGTCGGCCTCGCGCTCGCCAACTGGATGGTCAACGGCGACCCCGGCTTCGACGTCTGGGCGCATGGACGTCGCCCGCTACGGCGACTGGGCGACGCTCGCCTACACCAACGCCAAGGTGCGCGAGAACTACTCCCGCCGCTTCCGCATCCGCTTCCCCAACGAGGAGCTGGCCGCCGGCGCGCCCGCTGCGCACGACGCCGATCTACGACCGGCTCAAGGCCGAGAACGCCGTGTTCGGCGAGAGCTACGGGCTGGAGCACCCGCTCTGGTTCGCGCCCAAGGGCGACGAGCCGGTCGAGGACATCACCTTCCGCCGCTCCAACGCCTTCCCGCATGTCGCGCGAGGAGGTGCGCGACGGTGCGCGAGCGCGTCGGGCTGATGGAGATCTCCAGCTACGCCAAGTACGAGGTGAGCGGCGAGGGCGCCGAGGCCTTCCTGTCGCGCATGCATGGCCGAACAAGATGCCGGCGCAGGGCCGCATCGTGCTCACGCCGATGCTGAACGAGCGCGGCAAGCTGATCGGCGACTTCACGGTCGGCAAGCTCGGGCCGGAGCGGTTCCTCGTGTTCGGCTCGGGGCCGGCCGAGAACTACCACATGCGCTGGTTCCTGCAGCAGCAGCACGAGCCGCGGCGTGCGCGTCGAGGCCTGCGGCGCAGTCGCTGGTGGGCCTCTCGGTCGCCGGGCCGCGCTCGCGCGACCTGCTGCAGAAGCTGACGCATGTCGATCTCTCGACGCGCGGCCTTCCCGTTCATGGCCTTCCGCGAGATGGACCTCGGGCCGATCCCCGTGCATCGTCGGCCGCATCACCTTCACGGGCGACCTCGGCTACGAGATCTGGGTGCGCGCCGGAGTACCAGCGCGCGCTGTTCGACCTGATCTGGGAAGCGGGGCAGGAGTTCGGCATCGGCCATTTCGGCGGCCGCGCGCTGAACTCGATGCGGCTGGAGAAGAGCTTCGGCACCTGGGCCCGCGAGTACCGCCCGATCTACGGGCCGCTCGAGGCCGGGCTCGGCCGCTTCGTCGACCTGAAGAAGAACGACTTCATCGGCCGCGACGGCGCTGCGGCGGAGAAGGAGAGCGGCGGCAAGCTGCGGCTGGTCGTGTTCACCGTCGACGCCGACGGACGCCGACTACGATCGGCGACGAGCCGGTCTGGCACGACGGCAAGGTCGTCGGCTGGATCACCTCGGGCGGCTACGCCCACTGGTCGAAGGCCTCGGTCGCGCTGGGCTACGTGCCCAAGGAGCTGGCCGGCGCAGACGAGCGGCTTCGAGATCGAGATCATCGGCGAGCGGCGCAAGGCGACGCCGCATCGCCGAGCCGCTGTTCGATCCCGAAGGCGCCAAGATGCGGGCATAACCTGAAGCCGATCCACGGCGCGGCTTACAGGCAAGAGGGTCGATCATGTCTGATGGTGATACCGTTCCCGCCGCGCGCCAGCGCCGCGAAGGACACCGTGCGCCTCGCAACCGGCAAAGCGCGATCGGCGACCGGCAACTGCCCTGGCAGCAATTGCGCAACGTCTATCGCCCCATGGAGATCATCTCGGCGGACGCCGTGGAGGCGATCCATCTCGCCTCCCTGAAGGTGCTCGAAACCACAGGCATTTCCGTCCAGTCCGACACCGTGCGCGCGCTCTGTATCGAGAAGGGCGCCGAGCCGATGGGCGACGGCGTGCGGTTGCGGTTCGACCGCGGACTTATCGAAGCCGCGCTCGCCACGGCGCCGTCCGCGTTCACGCTCTCGACCCGCAATCCGAAGCGCGACATCCGCATCGGCGACGGCTACCTCGCCTTCTCGACCGTGAGCGGGCCACCGAATTGCTCCGACCTCGCAGGCGGCCGTCGGCCAGGCTCGATGAAGGACTATGAGGATTTCCTGCGGCTCGCGCAGGTGTTCAACATGGTCCACGTCATCGGCGGATATCCGGTCGAACCGCTCGACGTGCCGGTGCCGGTCCGCCACCTCGTGGGCCTGCAGTCCATGGTGACGCTGACGGACAAGGCGCCGCGCATCTATTGCCACAACCTTCAGCGGACCAGGGATGCGCTGGAAATCATTCGCATCGCATCGGGCCGATCCGAAGAGCAGCTTCAGCGCGAACACGTCGCCTTCGCCATCATCAACACGAACTCACCGCTGCAACTCGACAAGGCCATGGCCGAGGGCATCGTCGAGATGGCCCGGATGAACCAGCCGACGGTGATCACCCCGTTCACGCTGTCGGGCGCCATGGCGCCCGTCACGCTGATCGGCGCGCTTGCGCAGCAGAATGCGGAGGCGCTCGCGGGGATCGCCGTCAGCCAGTTCGCCCGGCCCGGCGCGCCTGTCGTCTACGGCGCATTCACGACGAACGTGAACATGAAGACCGGCGCGCCCGCGTTCGGAACCCCTGAATACGCCAAGGCCGCGATCATCTCGGGGCAACTGGCCCGGCGCTACCGCCTGCCGTTCCGCTCCTCGAACATCAACACGTCGAACGCGCCCGATGCCCAGGCGGCCTACGAGTCGATGATGGCGACATGGTCGGCCGTGATGGGTGGCGTGAATTTCCTGCACCAGTCGGCCGGCTGGCTTGAGGGCGGGCTGACCGCAAGCTTCGAGAAGTTCGTGATGGACATCGAAATGCTTCAGCTCTTCGCATCGTTCCTCCAGCCCGAGAAGGTGGACGATGCGGCTTTGGCGCTGGAGGCGATCGAGGATGTCGGGCCGGGTGGCCACTTCTTCGCGACACAGCATACGCTTGATCGCTACGAAACCGCGTTTTACGCGCCGCTGCTCTCGGATTGGCGCAATTTCGACGCCTGGAAAGCCGACGGAGCGCAGGACGCGACGCAACGTGCCGCTATCATCGCTCAACGCGCTATCGCCGAATATGAAATGCCGTCGATGGACCCGGCGTCAGCCGACGAAATTGCGGCTTTCGTCAGCATTCGTACAAAGGAGGGAGGTGCGCCAGTGAACTGACGCACCTCCAACGCCCTGTGGAACTCGTTGACGAGGCAGAGCCCAGTCTCATTTGCGCGTGGTGGAGTCCGAGACCAGAGACAAGCCCAATGATACTTACCGTACAGAAACGTTTTGGATAGAGTGCTAAAGCGTACAATTCATGCGCTGATATCGACGCATTAAAAACACCGATATTAAATACGTGTATTTGCGAGCAGTCTCTTCGTTGAGCGAGTAACCAAGTCCGGCTTGCGAGGGCATAACAAGTAACCGTCTGAATTTACTCGCAAAGGCTCGGCCATCATGTAGTCGCGGCGGTCGAGGCCCCACTCCGGCGGGTCGTAGGGGAACTCCAGAAAGACCCCTTCCGTCGGTGCCGCAGACCAGATGGGCGTTGGCCATCACGCCCATGCCGTTGGTCCAGGTGTGCGGCGTGAACACGAGATTGTGCTCCTGCGCCATGTACGCGACCTTGCGCAGCCCTGTGATGCCGCCGACGAGGGCCGCGTCCGGCTGCAGGACGTCGAGGCATTGATCGGCGATGAGGTCGCGGAACTCGTAGAGTTCCCGGGTCATCTCGCCGCCGGCGATGCGAACCGAGGTCATTTCGCGCAGCCGCCGCATGCCTTCGCGGTCGCCGCGGTGCAGCGGCTCCTCCATCCAGTAGACGCCGACGCGTTCCATTTCGCGGGCCACCGTCACCGCATCCTTGAGCGACCAGGCGGGATAGGTGTCCCACGGCAGGCGCCAGCCCTGGTTGCAGTCGACCATGAGTTCGAGCTTGTTGCCGACGCGCGCGCGCACGGCCTCCAGCGCCTGCACGTCCTTGCGCCAATCGCCCCGGTGGAAGCGGATCTTCATCGCCTTGAAGCCCTGCGCGATGTAGCGCTCGGCCACGTCGGCGAGTTGCTGGGGATCGCGCAGCGTTCCCGAGGAGGCGTAGGCGCGCACCCTGTCCGTCAGCCCGCCGAGCAGCTTGTAGACCGGCTGGTTGGTGATCTTTCCTGCAAGGTCCCAAAGCGCGAGGTCGAGCGGCCAGCAACGGCCATAGTGAAACTGGATATTGTTGATGACGCGGTAGTGCCGCTCGATATCGAGCGGATCCTGCCCCACGAAAAGGTGCTCATGGCCGGCAAAGCCAACCATGAGGTCGCCGGAGCCGATGCCGGTTAACCCCTCATCGGTGTGCACGCGCACGATGGTGGCGTCCCAGAAGGTGCGGGGCCGCGTGTCCCAGCTCGCGTGAAACGGCGGGTCGAAATGAAACCGGTGCTGGGTGATTTCGATGGACGTGATCTTCATGGCATCCTCCCCGCCGGTCTGAAGCCGGCCTTGTCTTCGCGCCCCGTCACGCCTGCTCCAGCACCATCTCGGCAAACCGTGCGATATCGGCATCCGCCACCGCCCGGCGGTTCGACCGGCGCATGGCCTCGTTTTCCGGCCTGCGCATCTGGGCGGCCAGCTGCGCGGGCGTGATGCCGTCGAACTCGCCGGCGAGCGAGATCCGGACGCCGGTGGCGCGCATCAACCGCTCGAACGCGGCGGGAACGCGCGAGGCATCGGGGCCTTCGCCCATGGCCTCCGCCACGCCGGCGAAGTGCCCGACATCGCCCTCCACGTTCCAGGGCAACGTCGCGACCATGGCGGCGCCGACAGCCCGGCCATGGTGGATGGGACGCAACGAGCCGAGCGCATGGCCGATATTGTGGCCGATCGCCGTGCCGCCATTGTCGATGGCCACGCCGGCGAAGGCCGCCGCTAGCTGCATGCCCGCGCGCGCCGCAATATCGCGCGGATGCGCCACGGCCTGTTCCAGGTGCCGCACCGCAAGCCGGATGGCGGCGTGGCAATAGACGTCGTTGGCGGCGTTCGCATTGGCGTTGGTCGCGGCCTCGATGGCGTGGACGAGCGCATCGATCCCGGTCGCGGCGGTCAGGTGCGCCGGCAGGCCGACCGTTAACTCTGGGTCGAGGACGACCAGTTGGGCGCGCAGCTCCGCGCCCCAGAACCATTGCTTCGCGCCGCTATCGTCGCCGATCACGCAGACGCGGGTCGTCTCCGAGCCTGTTCCCGACGTGGTGGGAATGCAGATCTTGGGGAGCGTTCCCGGCGCGAAGGGAGCCGCGCAAAGCGCGTAGTTCATCGCGGGCGCATCCGAGGGCGCGACGGCGGCGATGAGCTTGCCTGCATCCATCGTCGAGCCGCCGCCGAGCGCAATGACGGCACGGGCCTTCACCTCGCGGGCGAGGGCCGCACCGGCATCGACCTGCCTGGCGCTGGGATCGCTCTTGATGTCGTCGAAAACCGCAACGGAGAGGCCGGCCTTGCGCAGCGAGGCAGCAGCCGCATCGATCATCCCCGATGCGCGAAGACCGGGATCGGCGACCAGCAGCACGCTCGAGCCAGCCCCAGCGATGGCGGAGGCGCGCTCGCCAATTTCGTCCAGCGCGCCCGCGCCCTGCACCATCGGCGGAATTGGTTCGAGATGGACGGCCAATCAAGTCTCCTGATCGAATGGCTCGACCACCGGGCGAGCCTGTTCTGCGCAATGAGGCGCAAGGTGCGGCAGGCGGGGTTGCACCGCAAGGGGTTCCTTCAGAGCCTTGGGGCCGCCCAGCATTCCGCGATCACGGTAGCCGCCATCAGGCCGGAATCCCCTGGCAGGCCGGGGATGTCGACGCGGTCGACATGGATTTCGACATGCGGTTCCGCTCCGCCTCGCGCCGCTGCCGTTCCAGCGCCCGGGCGCGCGGCCATCTCGCGCGCCAGCGACAGCGCCTCGCCAGGGATCGTCGACGCGGATCGGCTCGCGACCTGCATGGATCCGGAACGATCCGGGCCCGGCGGACGAGATCTCCACCACCGCCTGCACCTTGACGACCCCAACGGCCGCGCCGACGGCGTTGGCGACGCTGCCATTCGCGGGCAGCACGATTTCGCACCCGAGCCGCCGCCCGACCTCGGGATAGAACACGCGCGCCGGCCCGCCGACGGCGACAAGCGGCGAAACAGGGCGCAGCGACACCGCGAGGTGGCGGAACCGGCCGGTTCCCGAGGTGGCGGCTTCCATCACGCCCTTGGCGCTTTCACTTTCGAACGCCGCACCCGCGAGGCTTTCGATGAGCACGCGTCCGGTCTTCGCGACCGTGAGGTCGAACACCTCCTGCGCAAAGCGCCGCGCGGCGGCGTCGGCCTGCGCCTCGCCGAGCGGGCGGCTCATGCGGATGCGCCTTTCCATGAGCAGCGCGCCAAGCACCGCGCCCTCTCGCGACCACTGGCCCTGCAGGCTCAAGGACATGGGCCGCATCGCTCGGCGTGAAGGCGGAGACGGCCAGCAGGCCCAGCCCGACCAGGCGCTGCAGGATCTTCTGTTGCGATGGACCGTGGGCCACCGCGACCATGGGGCGCGGGTCGAGGCTGCACCTTGTCCAGCATCTCCTGTTCGCGCGTTCGACAGTCCGGCGGACGAAAGCTCCGCCAGCGCCGAACGGCCGCACCACGAACCGGCCGGCGTGCGGCTCGCCTTCCGGATCGGCAAGGGCAGCCCGCATGGCCGCAAGCACGACCGGCCAGCGGCTGGCCAGCAGGGACAACGGGACGACGCGGCCCGGCAGGAGCACCAGCTCGCCCGCGCCGTGCGAGCCCACTTCGCTGTCGCCGCCGAGCCCGAAGGTGCGCATGTCGATGGCGCGGACGAGGGTCTGCCGGCCGCCGACCCGCGCGCCGTTGCGGTCGAGCCGTGGCCAGCCCTTCTCGACAACCGCGATGTCGGTGGTGGTGCCGCCGATGTCGGCGATGACGAAGTCTTCGAGCCCGGACAGGAACTTCGCGCCGATCACGCTCGCGGCGGGCCCGGAGAGGATGGTCTCGATGGGGCGCAGCGCCACGGCCTCGGCGGAGGCCAGCGTCCCGTCGCCCTTCACGATCATCAGCGGAGCCGCGATGGCATGGCGCTCCATCGCCTGCCGCATCGCCGCGATGAGCGCGGTGATGCGGGCGATGATGCGTGCATTGAGCGCGGCGGTCAGCGCGCGCTTCGGCGCGTCCAGTGCATGGGCGAGGTCGCTTGAGACCGTCGCCGCCTTTCCCGTCCGCGCCTCGACGAGCTCGCGCACGCGGTGCTCGTGTGACGGCATTGCGCACGGACCATTGCGACGCGACGGCATAGGCGTCGGCGGTGTCCCGTGTCTCGGCAAGGAACGCCTCGATCGGCTGCGACATCGAGCGGCTGCTGTTCGTTGCCGGCGTGGTCGTGACCGCCCGCCGCGCGCAGGATGCGGGTGCCGGGCAGGGCGGTCTCGATCTCGGTGCGCGCGGCCATCGCGTCGTCGAAGCCGACGAGGATGACGGCGATGGGCGAGCCGTGGCCCTCGACGATGGCGTTGGTGGCAAGCGTCGTCGAGAGCGAGACGAGCCCCACCTCGGCCCCGTCGATGAGGGCTGCGTGCACGCCGGGCCCGCCTTCGCCGTCGAGGACGCGCTCCAGCGCCTCGGTGATCGCCGATCGCCAGGTCGCCCTTGGTCGTCAGCGCCTTCGCAGTCGCCACGATGGTGCGCGTCGCGGTGTCGATGACGGCCGCGTCGGTATAGGTGCCGCCCGTATCGATGCCGATGGCGAAACGGTGGGTCGCGGCTGTGTTCATATCAAACGGAATTCCGGGGGCCGTCGGCAGGGCTCGATTGCTCCGCCGGGGGGGCCCTGTGTCGCACGAGTGCCGTCAGGCCCTCAACCGCTCATTGGCTGCATCGAACGGGCTTTCCTCGATCACGGTCGCCCGGTGCTTCTCGCCGAGGATGGTGATCTCGAGTTCCGTTCCGATGCTCGCCGAGGTCGGGCCGCACCATGCGCGAGCGCCAGCGACTTGCCGACGCGCCAGCCATAGCCGCCGGACGTGGTGCGGCCGACGAGTCTCGCCCTTCAGCCAGACTGGCTCGGACCCGCGCGCGTCGGCGTCGGTCACGCCGTGCACCTCCAGCGTGACGAAGCGGTTCGCGAAGCCGCTGCTCGCGCCAGGCGACGAGCGCGTCGCGGCCGAGGAACTCGCCCTTGTTCGGATGCACGAAGCGGTCGAGCCCGGATTCGAGCGCCGCGTATTCGATGGACAGCTCGCGCCCGACGAGGCGGTAGGATTTCTCCAGCGCCATCGACATCATCGCGCGGATGCCGAACGGCTTGATGCCGAACCGCGCGCCCTCCTTCATCAGCAGGTCGAAAAGCGCGTTCTGCATCTCGATGGGGTGGTGCAGCTCCCAGCCGAGCTCGCCGACGAAGTTGACGCGCAGCGCGTCCACGCCGACACGGCCCCACCGACATCGGCTTGCCGGTCAGCCAGGGGAACGCGGCGTTGGAGAGGTCAGTGTCGGTCAGGCCCTGCAGCACTTCGCGCGAGCGCGGCCCGGCGACGATCAGCACGCCGTAGGCCTGGGTGATCGGGCTGGAAGTCGACGCTGCCGTCGCTCGGCAGGAGCTTGCGCAGGATGTCGTGGTCGTGCCGCTCCAGCGCGCCGGCCGAGACGAGGTAGAACTGGCCGGGCGCGCGCTCGTAGACGGTGAACTCCGCCCGCGTGCCGCCATTGGCCGACAGCAGGTGGCACAGGGCGATGCGGCCGCGCTGCTTGGGAATGCGGTTGGCGAGGATGGATTCCAGCCAGTCGCGCGCGCCAGGCCCGGAGACGAGCGCCTTGGCGAAGGGCGACATGTCCTGCAGGCCGACATTCGTCGGTGACGTTCCTGATCTCCTCGCCGACGAAGGGGAAGTAGTTGGAGCGCCGGAAGCTCCAGCGCTCCTTGACCTTGCCGTCGTCGGCTGGCGGGCGCGTGGTTCTCGTTCAGCAGCACGTCGTCGACGTTCAGTTCCGACGCCGGCACCTCGTAGCCCGGAGGCGCGAACCAGTTCGGGCGCTCCCAGCCATAGACCGAGCCGAACACCGCGCCGAGCGCCTTCATGCGCTCGTAGCTGGGCGTCGTCTTCAGCGGCCGCGCCGCCGTGCGCTCCTCGTCCGGGATAATGCGGCGTGAAGACGTTGGCGTAGGCCTCCTCGTTCTTGGCGCGCAGGTAGCCGCGCGTCGCATAGGGGCCGAAGCGGCGAGGGTCGACGCCCATCATGTCGATGGTGGGCTCGCCGTCGACGATCCATTCGGCGAGCTGCCAGCCCGCGCCGCCGGCGGCGGTGACGCCGAAGGAGTGCCCCTCGTTCAGCCAGAAATTCCGCAGCCCCAGGCCGGGCCCGACGATGGGGCTGCCATCGGGCGTATAGGCGATGGCGCCGTTGTAGACCTTCTTGATGCCGACTTCGCCGAAGGCGGGCACGCGCGCGATGGCCGTTTCGATATGCGGCTCGAGCCGCTCGAGATCCTCCTGGAAGAGCTCGTATTCGCTCTCCTTGTCGGGCCCGTCGACATAGCAGCAGGGCGCGCCCTTCTCGTAGGGACCGAGGATGAGGCCGCCGGCCTCCTCGCGCATGTACCAGGAGGAGTCGGCCTCGCGCAGCACGCCCATCTCGGGCAGGCCCTGCCGGTGGCGCTCCACGATGGCGGGGTGCGGCTCCGTGACGATGTACTGGTGCTCGACAGGGATGACCGGCACGTCGAGCCCGACCATCGCGCCCGTGCGCGCGCGCGAAATTGCCGGTGCAGGAGACGACGTGCTCGCAGGCGATGTCGCCCTTGTCGGTGCGCACCAGCCACTCGCCGCCGGGCACGCGCTCGATGCCCAGTCACCGTCGTGTAGCGGTATGATCTCCGCGCCGCGACTGCGCGCGCCCGCGCGCCAGCGCCTGGGTGAGATCGGCGGGCTGGATATAGCCGTCATCGGGATGCTGGATCGCGCCGAGAATGCCGTCGGTGTCGCAGAGCGGCCAGATCTCCTTCACCTGCTCGGGCGTCAGGATGTTGACGGTCGACGCCGATCGTGCGGGCGACGCCCGCGTAGTACATGAACTCGTCCCAGCGGTCCTTGGTGCGGGCGAGGCGGATGTTGCTGACCTGCCGGAAGCCGACATTCTGGCCCGTCTCGGCCTCCAGCGTCTGGTACAGGCCCACCGAATATTTGTGGAGCTGGCCGACCGAGTAGCTCATGTTGAAGAGCGGCAGCAGGCCCGCGGCGTGCCAGGTGGAGCCCGAGGTCAGCTCCTTGCGTTCGATGAGGACGACGTCCGACCAGCCCTTCTTGGCCAGGTGATAGAGCGTCGACACGCCCACCACGCCGCCGCCGATCACCACCACGCGCGCGTGCGTTCTCATCCGCGAAATCCCCTCTTCACGACGCCTCATTGTGCAGAGGGTCGAAGCCCGGCCTCTCACCGGGTGGCGACGCGCAGTGTCGGCTGCGCGCCATGCCGCAGCCGATGACGTCGAGGGGCGGCGGTGACGCGGGTCGACAACTTCCCGGCGCAACGGCGGGAGTGGCGGTCCTACGGCCGGCCTAGTCTGTTCGTGAGAAAGGTCTCACGCCCTCGAAGGGCGCCGGGAGTATGCGACATGAGCGAAGACCTGCAGCCGGCCCCCCGCGAGGCGCGACGCGGACGCGAGGCGCGGCGGACAGCCCGCCAGCAGCGCTCCGGGCTGTCCATCCCCTACATCACCCGCAACATCCCGATCACGGAGGTCCTCAGCCGAGGAGGGGCTCGAAATCATCGAGCACAATGCCGAGACGATCCTGCAGGAGATCGGCATCGAGTTCCGCGACTACCCGCGCGCGCTCGAGCTGCTGAAGGCCGCGGGCTGCGACATCAAGGGCGAGCGGGTTCGCTTTCCCCGCGGCCTCGCCCGCCAGCTCATCGCGACCGTGCCGTCCGATTACGTGCAGCACGCCCGCAACGCCGAGCGCAACGTCGCATATCGGCGGCAACGACCACGGTCTTCGCGCCGGTCTACGGCTCGCCCTTCGTCCACGATCTCGACCAGGGCCGCCGCTACGGCACGATCGAGGACTTCCGCAATTTCGTGAAGCTCGCCTACGCGACGCCCGTTCATGCACCATTCCGGCGGCACGGTTTGCGAGCCGGTCGACCTGCCCGTGAACAAGCGCCATCTCGAGATGGTCTATGCGCACATGCGGCTGTTCGGACAAACCGTTCATGGGCTCCGTCACGCATCCCGAGCGCGCGCTGGATACGGTGCGGCTGGCGAGATCCTGTTCGGCGAGGAGTTCATCCAGCAGAACACCGTCTGCACCAGCCTCATCAACGCCAACTCGCCGATGGTGTGGGACGCGACGATGCTCGGCGCGGCCGATGTCTACGCGCAGAACAACCAGGCCACGATCATCACGCCGTTCATCCTGTCCGGCGCGATGAGCCCGGTGACGGTGGCGGGCACGCTGGCGCAGGTGCTGGCCGAGGTGCTGGCGGGCGTCTCGTTCGTCCAGCTCGTGCGGCCCGGCGCGCCAGCGATCTTCGGCACCTTCGTCTCGACGCTGTCGATGCAGTCGGGCGCGCCGACCTTCGGCACGCCCGGAGGCGGCGCTGGCGATCTACGGCGCGGGGCAGCTCGCGCGGCGCTGCAAGATGCCGTTCCGCACCGGCGGCTCGCTCTGCGCCTCCAAGCTGCCCGACGCGCAGGCGGCCTATGAGAGCGCGCAGACGCTGGTGCCCACGATCCACGCCGGCACGAACTTCGTGCTGCACGCAGCGGGCTGGATGGAGGGCGGTCTTGCCTCGTCCTACGAGAAGTTCGTCATGGACTGCGACCAGCTCGGCATGATGCACGTGCTGGCCAAGGGCATCGACCTCAGCGAGAACGGCCAGGCCATGGAGGCCTTCCGCGAGGTTGCGCCGGGCGGGCATTTCCTCGGCTGCGCGCCACACGCAGGCCAATTTCGAGACGGCGTTCTACCGCTCCTCCGTCGCCGACAACAACTCCGTGGAGCAGTGGGAGGCCGAAGGCCGCCTCGATGCGCCGCAGCGCGCCAACAAGATCTGGAAGAAGACGCTGGCCGAATACGAGCCGCCGCCCATCGACGCCGGCATCGACGAGGCGCTTCGCGAGTATATCGAGCGCCGCAAGGCCTCGATGCCCGACGCGACCCACTGAAGCGAGTATAGAGCGCAGCGTTCAGCGCTGCCTCGTCTCCCAGTCCGGCGCGACGTACGACGGCGCATTGGACGCCGGGAGAGGCGGACGGCCGAGGATCATGTCGGACGCCTTTTCGCCGATCATGATCGCCGGCGCATTCAGGTTTCCGGTCGTGATCGTGGGGATCACCGACGTGTCGGCGACGCGCAGGCCGTCGATGCCGATCACGCGCAGTTCCGGATCGACCACCGCAAGCGGATCGTCGGTCCGGCCGATCCGGCATGTCCCGCACGGATGGTAGGCGCTTTCCACGCGCTGCGCGGATGAAGGCGTCGATGGCTTCGTCGCTGACGATGTCCGGCGCCCGGGCTGCAATTCGCGCCCGCGATAGGGATCGAAGGCGGGCTGCGCGAAAATCTCGCGCGTGAGCCGCACGCCGGCCCGCATCTCCGCCCAGTCGTCCTCGTGGCTCATGTAGTTGAAGCGGATGCGCGGCTTCTCGAACGGGTCCGGCGATGCGAGGCGGACGGACCCGCGGCTTTTCGAGCGCATCGGTCCGACATGGGCCTGGAAGCCGTGTCCTTCCAATCGCGACTTGCCGTCATAGGCGATGGCGGCGGGCAGGAAATGGTACTGGATGTCGGGCCATTTCACGCCCGCCCGGCTGCGGATGAAGCCGCAGCTCTCGAAGTGATTGGTCGCGCCCAGTCCGTCGCGCCGCGCAAGCCAGCGCATGCCGATCAGCGCCTTCGAAATGGGGTTCATCACCGAATAGAGCGTGATCGGCTTCCTGCTCTCCACCTGGAAGTAGAATTCGAGGTGGTCCTGCAGATTCCCGCCGACGCCCGGGCGGTCGACGACAACCGGTATGTCCAGCTTGGCGAGTTCCGCGCCGGGTCCGATGCCCGAACAGCATCAGCAGGAGCGGCGATGCGATCGAGCCGGCCGCGAGAATGACCTCGCGCCGCGCGCGGACGATGCGTTCCGCCCCGCCGGGGCCACCCTGCCTGTATGCGACGCCGACCGCGCGCCGTCCCTCGAAGACGATCCGGGTCGCGTGGGAATGCGAGATGCACGGAGAGGTTCGGCCGCTTGAGCGCCGGCTTCAGATAGGCGTTGGCCGCGCTCCAGCGCCGGCCCTTGTGGATCGTCTGGTCCATCCGGCCGAAGCCTTCCTGACGGAAGCCGTTGATGTCGTCGGTCTCGGCGTAGCCGGCCTGCACGGCGGCTGCGATGAAGGCCCGGTACAGCGGATTGTCGAGGGTGCCGTAGGCGGTATGGAGAGGGCCGTCAGAGCCGCGCCATTCATTGCCGCCCTCGGCTCGCGATTCCGCGCGCTTGAAGTAGGGCAGGACGTTGCGGTAGCCCCATCCGGCCGCGCCCTCGGCCTCCCATTCGTCGAAGTCCAGCGCATTGCCCCTGACATAGACCATGCCGTTGATCGAGGATGATCCGCCGATGACCTTGCCGCGAGGGCAGTGCAGGCGGCGTCCGCCGAGATGAGGCTCGGGCTCGGTCTCGTAGCCCCAGTCGTACTTGGGCGAGTTCATCGGAATCGAAAGCGCGCTCGGCATCTGGATGAAGACCGAGCGATCGCTGCCGCCGGCTTCCAGCACGGCGACGCTATGCGCGCCGTCCTCGCTGAGACGGGCGGCCATGGCGCAACCCGCCGAACCCGCACCCACGATGACGAAATCAAAGCTTTCGGCCGAAGCCGGCATTGCAAAATCCTGACTAGGCGAAATCCGATAGGCGATCCCGATTAGGAAAGCCCCTCGATGTCGCCGTTCACATCGAGCCTGATGTGCTCCGCCGAGGGAACGCGGGGCAGGCCGGGCATGGTCATGATCTCCCCGCAGATCACGACGACGAAGCCCGCGCCGGCCGAAAGCCTGATCTCGCGGATCGGCACGACATGGCCGGAAGGCGCGCCGCGCAGATTCGGATCGGTGGAGAAGGAATACTGCGTCTTGGCGACACAGATCGGCAGCTTGCCGTAGCCCGCGATCTGAAGGTCGCGGAACTCGTTGCGGACCTTCTGGTCGGCGATGATGTCGGACGCGCCGTAGATCTCGGTGGCGATGAGGCGCATCTTGTCCCAGAGCGGCATCTCGTCGGCGTACAGCGGTGCGGAAACCGATGGCCGTTGAGGGGGCTGCGTCCCTCGGCGAGGCTGACGACCTTGCGGGCCAGCGCCTCGATGCCGGCGGATCCCTCGGCCCAGTGGCTGCAGACATACGGCGTCGACGCCGAACTGCGTCTGGCAGACATGCTGCGATCAGCTCGTGCTCGGCAGCGGTGTCGGTTCCGAAGCGGTTGATGCCGACGACGACGGGCACGCCGAACTTGCGGACGATTGGCGACGTGCCGGCCCGAGATTGGCCATGCCTTTCTGCACGGCCTCGAGGTTCTCGGGGCCGAGATGATCCTTGGCGACGCCGCCGTGCATCTTGAGCGCCCGGACCGTCGCCACGATCACGGCGGCGGCTGGATCGAGCCCGGCCTTGCGGCACTTGATGTCGAAGAACTTCTCGGCGCCGAGATCCGCGCCGAAGCCGGCCTCGGTCACGACGTAGTCGGCGAGCTTGCAGCGCGGTCTTGGTCGCGATGACCGAGTTGCAGCCATGGGCGATGTTGGCGAAGGGGCCGCCGTGGACGAAGGCGGGGTTGCCTTCCAGCGTCTGCACCAGGTTGGGCTGGAACGCGTCCTTCAGCAGCACGGTCATCGCGCCGGCCGCCTTGAGGTCCGCGGCCGTGACCGGCTTCCTGTCCCGTCGTCTGGGCGACGACGATCCGGCCGAGGCGCTCCTCGAGGTCGGCCAGGTCCCTGGCGAGGCAGAACACCGCCATCACCTCGGAGGCGACGGTGATGTCGAAGCCGTCCTCGCGCGGGAAGCCGTTCGATACGCCGCCCAGCGAACTGACGATCGAGCGCAGCGCCCGGTCGTTCATGTCGAGCACCCGGCGCCAGGTCACGCGCCGGGGATCGATGCCGAGTTCGTTGCCCCAGTAGATATGGTTGTCCAGCAGCGCCGCGAGCAGGTTGTTGGCGGCGGTGATGGCGTGGAAATCGCCGGTGAAGTGCAGGTTGATCTGCTCCATCGGCACGACCTGGGCATAGCCGCCGCCCGCGGCGCCGCCCTTCATGCCGAAGCACGGGCCGAGCGAAGGCTCGCGCAGGCAGATCATCGCCTTGCGGCCGATGCGGTTCAGGCCGTCGCCGAGGCCCACCGTCGTCGTCGTCTTGCCCTCGCCTGCGGGCGTGGGGCTGATGGCGGTGACGAGGATGAGCTTGCCCGAGGGACGTTCGGCCAAGGTGTCGATGAAGTCGTAGTCGACCTTGGCGATGTGGCGGCCATAGGGATGCAGCGCGTCGTCGGGGATGCCCAGAGCGCGCGCAACGTCCGTGGCAGGACGCAGGCGCGCCGCTCTTGCAATCTCGATGTCGGTGGGCATCGTTGCTCCCGGGATGGTTTGATTCCGGGAAGCCCGGCTTCAACTCAGGATGGCAGGCCTGAGCGGCAGCGCAGAGGCCGATGCGGCCTGTTCTGGCTCAAATGCGTCAAGCGTGCCGGTTGGGTGAAGCGGGGAGGGGCGTGGTGCGGCGCTCCTGCGACGGCGTGCGCCCGAAATGCTCGCTGTAGCACTTGGAAAAGTGCGAGGCGGAGACGAACCCGCATGCGAGCCCGATGGTCAGGATCGGCATCGAGGTCTGGCGCAGCAGATAACGCGCGCGCTTCAGGCGCAGGCCCAGATAGTACTTGGTCGGCGCCTCGCCGATGTAGCGGCGGAAAAGCCGTTCGAGCTGACGCGTGGAGAGGCCGACTTCCTCGGCGAGTTCGGCGCAGGAGAGCGGCGTCTCCAGGCTCTTCTCCATCTCCGACACGACGGCCAGCAGCTTGGGATGGGCGACGCCGAGACGCGACCGCAATTCCATGCGCTGGCGCTCGTGTGCGTCCCGTATGCGGTGGTGGATCAGGATGTCGGTGACCTGCGCGGCGATCTCCGGGCCCTTCTGCTTGGCGATCATCGACAGCATCATGTCGATGGCCGCCGTGCCGCCGGCGCAGGTGAACCGGTTGCGGTCGACCTCGAACAATTCCTGCGTCACCTCGATGTCGGCGAATTCCTCGCGGAAGCTGTCGTGGTTCTCCCAGTGGATCGTGCATTTGCGCCCGGCGAGCAGGCCCGCCTTCGCCAGCACATAGGTGCCCGTGCAGACCGCGCCGATCGATACGCCGTAGAAAGCGAGGGTTCGCAGCTTTGCGATCAGCTCGCGGTGGTCGAAGCGCTGCACGTCGATGCCCGAGCACACGACGACGGCAGGCATCGGCCCGACATCGGCATAGGATCCGTTCGCCGCAATGGCGACCCCGTTGGACGCGGCGACGGGCTGCCCGTCGGGCGAGAAGATGCGCCAGCCATAGATCGTGCCGGCCGCAGCACCGGTTGGCAAGCCGCAGCGGCTCGATGCGCCGAAGTGAAGGCGATCATCGAGAAATCGGGCACCATCAGGAAGCCGAAGGTGTGCACGCTGCCCGCCAATGCCGGCGCGGGATCTGTCTCGGGCGCGAGCTCGCTGACTGGGGAAACGGCGGGCAAGCGCAGCATCGAACTTTTCCAGTTGCGACCAATGCTGTGCAGAGTTGGACGGAAACTCGGCAACGTCAATCCATTTGCGACATCGATGTCGCAAATGGGTCAGCAAATTCAGAGATTGCAGCGCGGGTGAACTGGATCAGACAGGCGTCCGGCTCGTGCCCCGCTGTGCTCGCCTGGTGCCGGAACGCTCCGCTGCGGACGTTGGCTGTACCGGGTCCGGTGCGACGCCACCGGGCATTTGCTCCGGCTCGGCGAGCAGTGCCTCGCCGTTCGCACCGACATCCGACCCGTTCGGCGCCCCGGCATGCCGGAGTTTCGCGATTTCCTGTTGCAGCGCCTTGCGCTCGGCGCGGGCTGAAAACAGGGCTCCTTCAGCGGAGGCCTTCTCGGTGCGAAGCGCCTCCAACTGGGTTGCAAGCTGGTCGATCGCTTCGTGGGACTGGCGCTCTGACAGTTCGAGCCTGCGCGCCAAGTCTGCGGCGTTGGCCGTCTCGGCCTCGTGCCGCGCCTCGATCGAGGACACCTCTTCGAGGGCATGCGTCAGCTTGGCTGCGATCACGCCGCGTTCGGCGCGCAAGGCCTCGAGCTGCTTGTCGCGATCCTCCCGGTCCTGCTGCAGGCCCGTAACGCGGTGCTCGAGCAAGCTCTTGTCTGTTTCGAGCTCAATGATGCGCCTGTCGCGATCTTCAAGCGTGGTGCGAAGCATGCTCGCCTGCCGCTCCAGGTCCGAGACCCTCGCCCGCAGCCCTTCCATCGTGGTTTCGAGGGAAGCGATCACCAGCCGGCGTTCTTCCGATTGCGAGCGCAAGCCCGTATGGGCGTCCTGTAGATCGGAAAGCTCAGCGTCGCGGGCGGTCAGTCTCGTGCCGGTATCGTGCAATTCCTGGGTCGTGCGCTCGAGGATTTCGCTGGTGATCTCGAGTTTCGACCGGGTCTCCGCGAGCGTGGCGATGGTCTCGGCCAGTGTAGCAGACCGTTCGGCAAGCTCGCGTTCGAGGTCGGCGACGACGAACGGCGCGGCGGCCCAGTTCAGCGAGATCCGATCGCATGCTTGGGCCGCGAGCGCGTCGAGCTTGCGTTCGACCTTGCGAGCGTCGACGGCGAGTTCGGCGCGAAGCTGGTCGCGCTCGGCCGCGACTTCGGCCATCGACCGCGGAAATCGCGCTTCGATACGGCGGCGCGCCAGCCGCTCGGCGCGCGCGCGAAAGGCCGGGAAGGATCAGCAGGGCGAGCAGCCCGGCCGTGAGGAGGCCCATGGCGAAAACCATGACCAGATCGATCACGGCGGACGATCCTCGCGGTCAAATCAGTGGAGCGACACTGTGGCACGACCTGCGCAGCAGTTCAAAGGGCGCAGTTTTGTAACCGGGGACTTAGCTCCTGACCGATCGGTGATGTCAGAAGGGGTTCCAGGTCGATTCCGGCGTGAACTTGAGATATCCGACATTGACGCCCAGCCGCGCGCCGACGCCGGAGCTGATCGGGACGACGACGATGTCGTTGGCGACGAGCGCCGTCATGCTGAAACCGCCGACGACATAGGCCGAACCGTCGACGCCGCCGAAGCGCTGGTAGATCGCATCCGTCGACGGCAGCTTGTAGACGAGCATCATCGTGCGCGAGCCGTCGCCGCCGAAGTCGAAGCCGACCGACGGGCCCTGCCAGAAGACGCGCCGGTCGCCGGCATTGCGCGTGTAGAGCTTGCCCTCGCCGTAGCGCAGACCGCCGACGAAGGCGCTCCGCCCTCCTGGCCCAGGATATAGCCGTTGGGCTGTCCCCATTTGCGGGTCGCCTCCTCGATCGCCATCGCAAGACCGCGCGAGACGTTGCCGAAGAAACGGTGCCCGGAGTTCACCAGTTCGTCGCTCGAAAACGTTTCCGGAGCCGCAGCGCCGTTTCTTGCTGGGCAGTCTTTCTTGCTGGGCAAGTCCGCCTGCGCCGACGCCGGCGCATCGCCATCATTACGAGCGCGGCCAGCATCGTGGCGGCGCCGCTCAATCCCATCAGACCCGTCCGCATCGTCGAGTCTCCACTCCGGCCACGCGCTCACTCGCCGTCAATATTCGTGAAAGCGTTCGCCGCTAACGTGCGACAACCCGTTTCGACGGACGACTTCGAATCACCGACCCATTCGCAAAACAATCCGGATTGAAAGTGACGCTTGCAAGGCGAAGTCTTCTCATCGGCGCGATTGTCGGCCTGGCGAATCGGCGATTCCCGTACCAGCGCGTGCTGTCGGTCACGGAGTCGTGTGGCGCGGGATCCGCAATCCGGGCTCGCCATTTTTGGCTATGATCCGGTTGCATACACGGTCGAAGGCCGCGCCAGGGCGGGACGTCCCGCCTTTGAGCTCGATCTGGGCGGATGCGCCCTGGCGATTTTCGTCAGAGGGCAATCTCGCCGCATTCCTGCGCGATCCCGCCCGGTTTCGCACCAGCCTATGGCGGCTATGACGCGGAGGGCATCCTTCGTGGCGTCCCCGTCCTGCCGGACCCGGCATTCTTCATGATCGAGCGCGACCGCCTGTTCTTGTTCCGGAGCGTCGAGGCACGCGTCCATCTTCCAAGAGAAAGGCGGAGCCAAGGCCGCCGATCCCCTCTGGGAACGTGTCGTCGCTGGCCTCGACGGCTAACCATGCTTTCATGGCGCGGTTTCGCAGTGTAATTCGCGAATCGGGCCTACGCTATGCGATTCGGAGCGAGGCGCCGCCGCGGAGGCTTACATGACGGCCATCACCCTGGATGCTCTCGATCTCGCTGCTCTGCTTTGCAGCCGCGTCTGCCACGATGTGATCAGCCCGGTCGGCGCGATCGTGAACGGCCTGGAAGTCCTTGAAGACGAAAAGGACGAGTCCATGCGCGGTTTCGCGCAGGATCTCATCAAGAAGAGCGCTCACCAGGCCTCGGCCCGACTGCAGTTCGCGCGACTCGCATTCGGCGCGGCCGGATCGGCGGGCGCCTCCATCGACACGGGCGACGCCGAGCAGGTAGCCCGCGGCTTCATCCAGGATGATCGGACGACCCTGACCTGGACCGCGCCGCGCGTGCTGCTGCCCAAGAACCAGGTGAAGCTGCTGCTGAACCTGCTCCTGATCGCGCATGACGACGGTGCCGCGCGGCGGCACGATCGCGGTCACGCTGACGGTCGCCAACGAGCAGGGTGAGTTCCAGGTCGTGACCAAGGGCCCGAATGCCCGCATCCCGGCTGCGGTGCCACTTTTGCTTGCCGGCGCCCCGGAGTCCGGGACGGTCGACGCCCATGCGATCCAGCCATTTTATACAGGCCTTATCGCCCGCGCCGCGGAATGGACGTCAGCATGACGCTGGAAGGCGATTCAGTCACGATCCGCGCTACTCAAAAGGCCGCCTGAATTACAAGGCGTGCAGCTTTTCTGTGCCCTCTCTACGTTCAGTTCAACTGATCGTAAATGGTTTATAGCCTTTACTGGAGACTGCGGTACGAGCATCCGGAAGGCCTTATGGACGATATCCTGCGCGAGTTCCTGGCGGAAACGTCCGACACGGTCGAGAACGTCGATCGTGAACTTGTGCGTTTGGAGCGTGAGCCTAACAACTTAGAGGTGTTGTCCCACATCTTCAGGTTGGTGCACACGATCAAGGGCACGTGCGGCTTCCTGGGCCTGTCCCGCCTCGAGACCTTGTCCCACGCGGCCGAAGGGCTGATGTCGCAGTTCCGGGAAGGGGCACCGGTTACGACCGAGGCCGTTTCGATCATCCTGGCCACGATCGACCAGATCAAGGTCATCCTGAAGGCGCTCGAGGACTCCGAGCAGGAACCCGAAGGAAGCGACGAGGCGCTGATCGCCGCTTTGAATCCAACTCGCCAGGACAGCGGAGCTCAGTCCGGCTTCCGCTGACGCAACGTCATCTGCTCCGCCCGTCGAATCGCCGCCCGCCCCGCATGCTCCCCAGGCAGCGTCGGTGGCAGGGAAGGCTCGCAATCCGGAGCCGCCGAAGCCAGCCGCCGACGTCGCATCAGCTCCTGTCTCGCACCCGCATCGGGCCCGCAGCCAGCCGATGTCCCGCGTGCAGGCCGTGCCGCAAATCCGTTCCATCCGTGTCGGGCTCGACACGCTGGAAGGGCTGATGACGATGGTCTCCGAGCTGGTGCTCACCCGCAACCAGCTGATCGAGTTGTCGCGCCGCGTCGAACTGCCCGAGTTCAAGGCGCCGTTGCAGCGTCTCTCGACCGTGACGGCCGAGCTTCAGGCGCGCGTGATGAAGACGCGGATGCAGCCCATCAGCACGGCCTGGCAGAAGCTGCCGCGGCTCATGCGCGACCTCTGCGCCGAACTCGGCAAGGATATCGATCTCATCCTGACCGGGGCCGACACCGAGCTCGATCGCCAGGTGCTGGAACTGATCAAGGATCCGTTGACGCACCTGCTTCGCAACGCGGCCGACCATGGCATCGAGACGCCGGCCGAGCGGCGGCAGGCGGGCAAGCCGCCGCGCGGCGCGATCACGGTTTCGGCCGCGCACGAAAGCGGCACCATCACCATCGAAGTCGCGGATAACGGGCGCGGCCTCGATATTCACGCGCATCGCCGCCAAGGCGCTGGAGCGAGGTCTCGTCACGCAGGCCGAACTCGATGGCATGCCCGAGACGGCTATCGCGCGGTTCATCTTCGAGCCCGGCTTCTCGACCGCCGCCGAGATCTCCCACGTCTCCGGCCGGGGCGTCGGCATGGATGTCGTTCGCACCAACATCGAGCTGATCGGCGGCTCCGTCGACGTGCGCTGGGTCCCCGGCGAGGGCTCGGTCTTCACGCTCAAGATTCCGCTGACCCTCGCTATCGTGGCGGCGCTGATCATCGAGACGGCCGGGCAGCGCTTCGCCATCCCGCAGGTGGTCGTTGTGGAGCTCGTCCAGGCCAAGACGTCATCGGAGCATCGCCTCGAAACGGTGAACGGACGGCCCGTGCTGCTGCTGCGCGACCTGACCCTGCCGATCATCAGGTTGTCGGCCGTGCTCGGCATCGAGCGTCCCTCCGGCGAAGTTGCGCTCGAAGACAGCTTCATCGTCGTGATGCGGATCGGCAAGCGAACCTTCGGCGTGGTCGTGGACGCGGTCTTCCACACCGAGGAGATCGTCGTGAAGCCGATGTCGGGCGTGCTGAAGGGCGTTCCGCTGTTCTCCGGCAACACCATTCTGGGCGACGGAACGGTCATCCTGATCCTGGATCCGAACGGGCTCGCCGGCATGATGGGCGACATGCCCATTCCGCAGCAGGCTGAGCCGAGCGCTTCCGACCGCACCGGCGGCCCGCAAGCGCATCCATGAGGAGAAGAGCTCGTTCCTGATCTTCCGCGCCGGACACGGCGAGCCGCGTGCCGTTCCATTGGCGGCCGTGACGCGGCTGGAAGAATTCGACATCTCCGAGATCGAGCGGATCGGCGACCGGATGGTCGTCCAGTATCGCGGCGACCTGCTTCCCATCGTTTCAATCGGGGCTGACGTCCCGGCCAGGGACGGGAGCTCCCGTAGCCGGTGCTCGTGTTCTCCGAGCGGGGACGCCTGGCCGGGCTCGCCGTCGACGAAGTGATCGACATCGTCGAGGATCACCTCGAGGTCCGGCCGATCGGCAAGTGCAGCGGGGTCATCGGCACGGCCGTCATCCACGGCCGGGCGACCGAGATCATCGACGTCGCCCACTACCTTCCGCTGGCCTGTCCCGACTGGTTCGACGCGGACACGCAGGCCGGCAGTTCCCGAGCCAGCCGTATCCTGCTGATGGAGGCGACCCCCTTCTTCCGGGGCATGCTGGTGCCGGTGCTCAAGGCCGCGGGCTACGATGTCGTGGCGATGGCCGATCCCGATTCCGCGCTCGCGCTCATTGGCGATGGCGACGCCTTCGACGTCATCGTAGCCGACCTGGAGGCGCCCGGGCGCAACGGCTTCGATCTCGCCGAAAGCCTTCGCGCGGCGCGCCGCAGGCCGCTATCAGCCCATCATCGGCCTGGCCTCGCGGCCATCGCCGGAGTCCGTCCTGCGCGCGCAGCAGGTCGGCCTGTTCGACTTCGTCGCCAAGATCGACCGGGAGGGCCTGCTGGCTGCGCTTGCCGAAGCCTTGCAGCATCGGGAGATGGCTGCATGACCATGTTCCAGCGAGCAAAGCCCGGCGGACAACCCGTCGCGTCCACTGAGTTCGTGACCGTGTTCGTCGGCGACCAGCTTTTCGGGCTCCCGATCGGCTGCGTGCAGGACGTTTTTCACGTTGGCGCGATCACGCCGGTGCCGCTAGCGCCATACGAAGTCGCCGGCCTGCTCAATCTGAGGGGCCGCGTGCTCACGGCGCTTTGCCTGCGCAGGCTGCTGCGGCTGCCAGCCGCGCCGGACATCAACCGGATGGTTGTCGGCATCGAGCTAGGCGGCGAGTCATTCGGGTTGCTGGTCGACAAGGTGGGCGAAGTGCTGAGCCTGCCGATCGCGGACGGCCAGCCGGCTCCATCCAATTTCGATCCGCGCTGGGCAAGGTTCGCCAGTAGCGTCTACTGGCTCGCGGAGGGGCTCCTCGTCGTGCTCGACGTCGAGGCCGCCATCAGCCAACCCGCCGCGGCTGGTCCGCGCCAGGCAAGCTATTTCAATGAAATGCCGGTTTTCCAGAAGGGAATTGCGTCATGAACTATTGCCTCCTAGTCGACGACTCCGCCGTGATCAGGAAGATCTCGCGGCGCATTCTCGAGGGCCTTTCGATTCGAGATCGACGAGGCCGGCGACGGCCGGCAGGCGATCGACGCATGCGCCCAGCGGATGCCCGACCTGGTCGTGCTCGACTGGAGCATGCCGGTCATGGACGGCTACGACTTCCTCAAGATGCTGCGCGCGATGCCGGACGGCAAAAAGCCCAAGGTGGTCTTCTGCACGACCGAGAATGACGTGGCCCATATTGCGCGCGCCATTCACGCGGGCGCGGACGAGTACATCATCAAGCCGTTCGACAGGGAGATCCTGACGGCGAAAATGCAGCAGGTCGGCTTTGGCTGACGGTGCTTATCCCCGTTATTTTCACGCGCCTACCAGCGCATTTTTCCATTTGTGACGCACGGCGGCCGTTCAGCCGTCCTGCTGCTTGAAAGGAGGTTCGCATGGATGACAGCGACCTCGCATTCCTGCAGGAATTTCTCGCCAGGACTTCTGGCATGGCCCTGTGGTCAGAGAAGCGATATCTGGCCGATGCCCGCCTGGAGCCCTTGGCAAAGCGCCTCGGGCTCAAGGGCCTTCCCGCGCTGATCGCGAAGCTGAAGATGCGTGACGATCCTGCGCTCGACCAGATGGTCATGGCTGCGATGACGACCCACGAGACCTCCTTCTTCCGGGACGTGAAGCCGTTCGAGCAGTTCGAGACCGTGATGCTGCCGGCGCTCATCGCGCGCCGCGCCGCGACGCGCCGGCTGCGCATCTGGTGCTCCGCCGTTTCGTCGGGCCAGGAGGCCTACTCGCTGGCCATCATGCTCGCCGACCATGCGCAGGCTCTTGCGGGCTGGCGCGTCGAGCTTGTCGCGACGGACCTGTCGAAGGACATTATCGCGACGGCGGCACAGGGGCGCTACACGCATTTCGACGTCCAGCGCGGCGTGCCTGTGCGCTCGCTTCTCCAGCATTTCCGACCGGAAGGCACGGACTGGCAGATCTCCGACGAGATGCGCGCGCGCCGTGGATTTCCGCGTCCTCAACCTGAACGACGAATATCCTGCGATCGGGCCGTTCGACGTCATCTTCTGCCGCAACGTTCTGCTCTATTTCGAGCAGTCGCGCCGGGGCGATGCCCTGGATCGAGTGGTGACGCAACTGGCCGATGACGGCTTCCTGGTGCTTGGCGCCACGGAATCCCTGATCGGCCTCACTGGAAAAGCTCGCGTCCCGATCCCGACAACCGGGGCATATACATGCGGCCGCAATATCTTCGCGGCTTGCGCACGCAGCAGCCCCCGTCGGCGCTGGGCAGCGGTCGGCCGATTCCGTATTGATGAGGCGCGCTGCTCACACGGTGAACAACAAAAAACCCCGCCGGGCGGGGCAGGGTTTTTCGCGAAAACCTGGAAGGAGCGATCAGGCCGGGATGCGCTCTTCGGTCTCGTTCGGCTCGCGCAGCACGTAGCCGCGGCCCCAGACCGTCTCGATGTAGTTCTTGCCCTGGGAGGCGTTGGCCAGCTTCTTGCGCAGCTTGCAGATGAACACGTCGATGATCTTCAGCTCCGGCTCGTCCATGCCGCCGTAGAGATGGTTGAGGAACATCTCCTTGGTGAGCGTCGTGCCCTTGCGCAGGCTGAGGAGCTCCAGCATCTGGTACTCCTTGCCGGTCAGGTGGACGCGGGCGCCGCCGACCTCCACCGTCTTCTGGTCGAGGTTGACGACCAGGTCGCCGGTCGTGATGACCGACTGGGCGTGACCCTTGGAGCGGCGCACGATGGCGTGGATGCGCGCGACCAGCTCGTCCTTGTGGAAAGGCTTGGTGAGGTAGTCGTCGGCGCCGAAGCCGAGGCCCGCGAACCTTGTCCTCGATGCCGGCGAGGCCGGAGAGGATCAGGATGGGCGTCTTGACCTTCGCGACGCGCAGGCTGCGCAGCACCTCGTACCCCGACATGTCGGGGAGGTTCAGGTCCAGCAGGATGATGTCGTAGTCGTAGAGCTTGCCGAGGTCGATGCCTTCCTCGCCGAGATCCGTCGTGTAGACGTTGAAATTCTCGGACTTAAGCATCAGCTCGATGCTCTGCGCGGTAGCGCTGTCGTCTTCAATGAGCAATACGCGCATTTCAGCTCTCCAAGCTCGCCCCTTGGTCCAAGACCGTGGCCTCGACCGGTGTAACCCGGCGCGGCCCCACGAACAACCCCAGCGGTTGCTACCCGTTCCGACTCGCAACGTTAACGGCCAATGGTTAACAAACTCTGATTCTGCTAGGGCAAGCGTGATCTGTGAAAACATCCACGAATCGCCCTAAATAATTGTCATTCATAGGGAATCAGGTTTTTCTGTTCTAAGAATTTACATGAAGAAAATCGGATAACCGATTCTTACGACTCAAGGGTCCTTCATCAATATGAAGGCCGCCCGTGAATTGCAGCGGTGATCAGCGCATTGTTAACCAGAGGCGTAAACGAATCGTTACGATGAACCCCCATGGGTGAGCGCGAACGGGGACGGCTTTCGGGCCTTGATGCGGAAGTGGAGGGCTTGGATCCGGTCATCGTCTATGGCCGCGTCGCGAGCGTGCGCGGCCTGATGATCGAGGTGGCCGGGCCCGCTCCATGCGATGCATGTCGGCGGGCTCGTCGATCTCGAGGTCGCGCCGGGACGCACCGTCTGCACGCGAGGTCGTCGGTTTTTCCGGCGATCGCGCGCTGGTCATGCCGTTCGGCACGGTCGACGGCATTGCGCCGTGGCTGCCGGGCTGTCGTGCGAAGCGCGCCCGGTGGCGTGCGCCCCACCGAAAAATGGCTGGGGCGGGTCGTCAACGCGCATGGGCGAGCCCATCGACGGAAAGGGTCCGCTGCCGGCCGGTCCTCGCCTGACGATGCTGCGCAACGATCCGCCTCCTGCCCACTCGCGCAGCCGGGTCGGGGAGCCCCTCGATCTTGGCGTGCGCGTGCTCAACACCTTCGCCACCTGCTGCCGTGGCCAGCGCATGGGCATTTTCGCCGGCTCGGGCGTCGGCAAGTCCGTGCTTCTTTCGATGCTGGCGCGCAATGCCGCCTCGGACGTCGCCGTCATCGGCCTCGTCGGCGAGCGCGGCCGTGAGGTGCAGGAGTTCCTCCAGGAGGATCTCGGCGACGAGGGCCTTGCGCGCTCGGTCGTGGTCGTCGCGACGTCGGACGAGCCCGCCCTGATGCGCCGCCAGGCCGCCTTCCTGACGCTGGCTCTCGCCGAGCATTTCCGCGACGACGGACGCGCAGGTGCTCTGCATGATCGACAGCGTGACGCGCTTCGCGATGGCCCAGCGCGAGATCGGCCTCGCGGCCGGCGAGCCGCCGACCACGCGCGGGCTATACGCCGACCGTATTCACCGAGTTGCCGCGGCTGCTCGAGCGGGCAGGGCCGGGGCGGATCGGGCAGGGCACCATCACCGGCATCTTCACCGTGCTGGTCGATGGCGACGACCACAACGAGCCCGTGGCCGACGCGGTTCGCGGCATCCTCGACGGCCACATCGTCATGGAGCGCGCCATCGCCGAGCGTGGCCGCTACCCGGCGGTGAACGTGCTGAAGTCGGTGTCGCGCACGATGCCGCGCTCCTGCGATCCCGCCTACTGGCCCGCGGTGCAGGCGGCGCGAGCAGACGATGGCCACCTATTCGGACATGGAGGAACTGATCAGGCTTGGCGCCTATCGGGCCGGATCCTCTGCCGAAGTGGACGCAGCGATACGTCTTAATGGGCCACTCGACGAATTTCTGCGCCAAGGTAAGGAAGAGTCAACCTCACTGCGCGATGGTTATCGCCGTCTCGCGGAGATCATGGCCTCGTCCTGAGGCCCTGATCGACATCTCCTGGATCCAGGCCGCCCCGATCCGACCTTCCAAGTTGTGGGTACACCGATATGAAATCGCGTGAAACCGTCATGCGCCTCAAGCGCTTCCAGGTCGACGAGAAGCGTCGACGGGTGGCGCAGATCGAGATGATGATCGCCGATTTCGAGCGCATGGCCACCGACCTCGATCGCGAGATCGCGGTGGAGGAACAGCGCGCCGGCATCTCGGACAAGGCTCATTTCGCCTATCCGACCTATGCCAGGGCGGCGATGCAGCGGAAGGAGAACCTCGTCCGCTCCGCCGACGAACTGAAAGGCCAGCTTGCTCGAAGCCCGGCTCGAACTCGAGGAAGCGTTCGAGGAGCTGAAGAAGTTCGAGATCCTCGAAGATCGCGAGCAGGCTCGCGAGCGCGCGGCCGAAGGCGTGCGCGAGCAGGTCGAGCTCGATCGCATCGGCCTCGCCATGCGCGGCTTCGCCCGCGCCTAGCCGACATGAAGCGCGGCCTGGCCCGCGCCTAGCCGAACTCGGAAAGCGGCTTTCGGCGCGCCCTGAATCAAGCTGTGATCGGCAGGTCCGGAAAGCTGTTCCGGTCCAGTGCGCCCGTGACCCTGGGGTCGTCGATCATTTCGACGGCCTGCTTGTAGGGGCGAAACCCGGAACGCCGGTAGAACCCCACCGCTCCCGGGTGATCAAACGTGCAGGTATGCAGCCAGAACCGGCGGATGGGGCGCGACCAGGCGATTTGCAGCGCCTGCGCCATCAGCCAGCGCCCGGCGCCCCGGCCGATCAGGCTCTCGGTGATTCCGAAATAGTAGAGCTCGGCTTCACCGGGCTGGGTGAAGTCGATTTCGACCAGCCCCTCGGCCACGCCCTCCTTGACGAGGACATAGGCCTCGATGCCAGGCTTGGACAGAACCTCGGCGATGGCCTGCGCCGACGCTCCGAGCCGCGATACCCAGAGCCATCGCTCCCCGATCCTGCGATAGACCTGCCGGTAGCGCTCCTCGTCCCCGGAGCCGAGCCGCTCGATGCTCAATCCGTTCGATTCGGTGGTGGACATGGCAGGCGGCGGCGCCGTCATTTCCAGATAGGTCACGACCGAGGCCAGCTTGCCGGGAGGCAAGTCAATATAGCCGTCGGGAAGCTTGAACGCTGCATTTTCGCTCATTCGAACCCCGAGCTCTGAACCTGCCTACAGATCAAGCTGAAGGAATTGACGCAGGATAGGCCGGTCTTGCGTCATCTGCCTTGCCCTTGTCACGTCCCTCGTGCAGTGATGCCCGAGTTTTTGGCCCGGACGAGGGGGCGGCGCAGTCCGTCAAGCATGAAGCGCATCATGGATTATGTCTGGCCGCTGATCGGCCTTGCGGCGGTCGTGCTGTCCGTTCACGCGCTTTACACGAAGCTCAAGGCCGAAGCGGCCGTCGATCCGTCGGTCAGCGCGCTGCTGGAGCAGGGTACGGTCTGGTCCAACCTCAAGACGATCGCGCTGGTCATCGGCCAGAAGATCGCGGCGATCCCGCCCGACGGCTACCTGCTCGCCGGGCTCTCGACCCTGCTCGCCTACGCCGCGCTTGGCCTGGTACGACCGGATCGCGCTGCAGCACCTGGGCAAGGCGAAGGGTGTTTCCTGGATCTACGTCGCGGTTTGCTCCTTCGTCACCTACGCGCTGTCCCACAATATCGGCGCGTCGGTGTTTTCCGGCGGCATGGTCCGCTACCGCGCCTACACCGCGAAAGGCCTCACGGCGGCCGAGGTCGCGATGCTGGTCGCGCTGTGCTCCTTCACCTTCGCCTTCGGGACGATCCTGCTGCTCGGCCTCGTGCTGGTCGGCGAGCCGTACATCCTCAAGCCCCTGTCGAGCCTGTCTCACTGGTTCCAGATCAGCGAGACGACGGCGCGCGTGATCGGCATCGGGATGCTCGGCGTTCTGCGCTCTCTACACGATCGGCGCGTGGCTGAAGTTCAAGCCGCTGAAGATCGGCAAGTTCGAGATCGTCTATCCGCGCATGCCCATCGTGGCGCGCCAGTATGTTGCCGCTCCGCTTGAGCTGATCGGCGCCGCCGGCATCATCTACTTCGCGCTGCCCGAAGCGGGGAACCCCGGCTTCTTCATCGTGCTGGGCGCTTTCCTCATGTCGTTCTCCGCCGGGCTGCTTGTCGCAGGTGCCGGGCGGCGTGGGCGTGATGGAGGCCGTGTTTCTGGCGATCATGCCGACGATGCCGGCGCCGGCGGTGTTTGCCGCGCTGCTGGTCTGGCGGCTGTTCTACCTGATCATTCCGCTGGTGCTGTCGCTCCCCATCGTGCTCGGCTTCGAACGCTGGCGTCTCGCGGAAGTGGCGCGCGCCGCCAAGCTGCCGCCGGCCCATCTTCCGCCGACGACCTGACGGCCGGCGATGTCGTTCCGGCGGACTGTCCGCATGGGCCTGGCGACAGTTCTCGGGCTTGTCGCGCCAGGGCTTCTTCATTCCCTATCGCTACGCAAGCTCCGTGGCGCCGCAGCCCTATCCGGCGCTCGAGCCGTTGTTCAAATCGGCGGAGCCGAGCTTCCTTGCCGTCCTGCGGGAGATCGAACGCCATGCCGGACGGCTGGCCGCGTTCGACGGCCGGGACAGGCACGCCACGATCGACCAGGACTGGTTTCCCCGGCTGGACGCTGCCGCCGCCTATGCGCTGGTCGCGCGCGAAAAGCCGTCGCGCATCGTCGAGGTTGGCTCCGGCCACTCGACACGGTTCCTCGCGCAAGCCGTCGCGGACCGCCACCTTGCGACTGCGATCACCTGCATCGATCCCGCGCCCCGCGCATCGGTGCAGGCGCTGACGGTCGAGCATCTGCCGGTGGTGCTCGCACAGGCGGATCCCGCCGTGATCGGTGCGCTTGGCGCGGGCGACATCCTGTTCATCGATTCCAGCCACATCGCCATGCCCGGCACCGACGTCGACCGGCTGTTTCTGGACGTCCTGCCGCGTCTGCCTTCCGGAACCCTCGTGCATGTGCACGACATGCTGCTTCCGGACGCCTATCCGGCCGATTGGGACTGGCGGGGCTACAATGAGCAGATCGTCGTGGGCGCGCTGCTGCAGGGCGGCGGGTACGAGATCGTGTTCTCGAGCCGGTATGCCGCGACGCGCATGTCGGCTTCGCTGGGCGCTGCCGCAGACCTTCCGCTGCGGACGGGCGTCGCCGAGTCGAGCCTTTGGCTGCGCAAGCGCTGACCCGTCAGATGCTGCCGACGGTCTTCAGCCGGACGCGCGGATGAATCTCCGCCTGCGAGAGGATGGGCGTTTCCCGGCGGAACCGCTCGATGATCGTGCGCGCGAACGGCCGCACGGCGGCTGACGTCACGAGGACGGGCATTTCGCCCTGCTTCGCGGCGTCCTCGAACCGGTCGCGAACGCTGGTGACGAAGTCGTGGAGGCGCGACGGCTGCATCGCAAGATGGCGCTCGTCGCCCTGTCCCACGATCGACTCCGCGAAGATCGATTCCCACGCCGGCGAGAGCGTGATGATCGGCAGTTGGCCGCTCGGCGCCGAGTATTGCGCGCAGATCTGCCGGGCGAGCCGCTGGCGCACGATCTCGGTGATGTCGCGCGGATTGCGCGTGCTGCCGACCGCATCCGCGATGCCTTCGAGGATCGTTCCGAGGTCGCGGATCGAGACGCGTTCGGCGAGCAGCGACTGCAGGACGCGCTGGACTCCCGTCATCGCGATCTGGGCCGGCACCATGTCCTTCACGAGTTCGGTGTGCTCCTTCGGCAGTTCCCTGATGAGCTTCTGCAGCTCGACATAGGAGAGCAGCTCGCCGACATTCGTCTTGAGGATCTCGGTCAGGTGGGTGGACACGACGGTCGCCGCATCCACGACGGTGTAGCCCCGCAGTTGCGCTTCTTCGCGGAGCGACGCGTCGAGCCACGTCGCGGGAAGGCCGAAGGTCGGCTCTATCGTATGCTGGCCCGGGAGCTGGATCATCCCGCCCATGGGATCGATCGCCATGAACTGGCCCGGAAACACCTGGCCCTGGCCGGCATCGACTTCCTTGACCTTGATGACGTAGGCGTTCGCTTCGAGCTGGACGTTGTCCAGGATGCGAACGGAGGGCATCACGAAGCCCATTTCGCCCGCCAGCGTCCGGCGCAGGGCCTTGATCTGTTCGGTCAGCCGATCCGATCCGTCGGGGCTGTTGACGAGCGGGAGCAGGCCGTAGCCGATCTCGATCTTGAGGTCGTCGATGCGCAGCGACTTCAGTAATGGGCTCTTCCCTGGCTGCATCGGCGGCCGCGGCGGCGGCGGCCACGGCCTTCGGGTCCGCATTTTCGCGCGCTGTTGCTGCGTTCTGCAGCCGGGAGAGGTGGCGGGCCATGTAGGCCGCTCCGGCGGCAAGCCCGAAGAACGGGATCAGCGGAATGCCAGGCAGGAAGCCGATCGCGGCCATGACGGCGGCGGCCATGCCGAGCGCCTTCGGCATCGTGGCGAGCTGGCGTGCGATGGCCTTGTCCGCCGAGCCCGAGACGCCTGCCTTCGACACGAGCAGGCCTGCGGCGGTCGAGACGATCAGCGCGGGGATCTGGGTGACGAGGCCGTCGCCGACCGTCAGCAGGGTGTAGGTCTTTGCCGCGGCGGAGAACGTCATGTCCTGCTGCATGACGCCGATGATGATGCCGCCGACCACGTTGATGAACGTGATCAGCAGGCCGGCAATCGCGTCGCCGCGCACGAACTTGGACGCGCCGTCCATGGCGCCGAAGAAGGAGGATTCGTCTTCAAGATCTTTGCGCCGTGTCTTGGCGACCTGCTCGTCGATCAGGCCTGCGATTGAGATCGGCGTCGATCGCCATCTGCTTTCCAGGCATGGCATCGAGGGTGAAGCGCGCCGCGACCTCGGCGATGCGTCCGGAGCCCTTCGTGATCACCACGAAGTTCACGACCAGCAGGATGAAGAACACCACGAGGCCGATGACGAAGTTGCCGGCGATCATGAAGCTGCCGAAAGCTTCGATCACGTGGCCGGCGGAGCCAGGACCGGTGTGGCCGTGCGACAGGATAAGCCGGGTGGACGCCAGGTTCAGCGAAAGCCGCAGCATCGTCGCGATCAGCAGCACTGTCGGGAACGACGAGAATTGCAGGGGCTCCTCGATGAACAGCGCCGTCATCAGGATCAGCACGGAGAGGATGATCGAGAGCGCGAGGAACAGGTCGAGCAGGAAGGGCGGCAGCGGGACGATGAGCACCACGAGGATGCCCATGACCGCGACGGCCAGACCAATGTCTGACCGAAGCAGCTTCTTGGCGATCATGCCGTAGCTGGGGATGCCCGTTGGCGCGCGGCTGGGACCGGGCTGGCCGGATGCCAGCGTCACGTCACTCATGGTGCCTTCGCCCCCACCTTCAAGAACTTGATCGATGTCTGTCGGACGGGGCGACAAGCCAGTCCCTGCAATCGGCATATTTTGCCGGGTGCATGGTTAGCGGGCGGTTAACAGCACAAACGGAGCTGTAAGGATTTGTTCGTATGCGAGGCGAAGATGTGGCAGGCGCGGGGCCTGGTCGATCCATCGAAACGATGCAGCGCGGCCCCGGTCCCGGATGCGGCCTAGATCCCGGATGAAAGTGAAAGCGCCGGTCCGATGCGGATCGGGCCGGCGCTGCGCTTCGATCAGCGTGCTTCCTGGCGGCTACATCCCTGCGTCGCGGGCCTCGCCGGGCGGCGGAACGGCGACGCCTTCGGCCGTGTATTCGTTCAGCTTGTTGCGCAGTGTGCGGATCGAGATGCCGAGGATCTTGGCCGCATGGGTCCGGTTGCCGAGGCAATGGTCGAGCGTGTCGAGGATCAGCCCGCGCTCCACCTCCGCGACGGTTCGCCCGACCAGCGCGCGCCCGACGACTTCAGCCGTCTCGAGCGCACGTGCCGCCGTGTCGCGCGACGCAGGCGTCGAGCGATTCGCCGTCCGGCGTCATGATCGCGTCGACGCCGATATCAGGCCCCGTGGCGAGGAGTACGGCGCGGTGGAGCGTGTTTTCAAGTTCGCGCACATTGCCCCGCCAGGGATTGGCGAGCAGCGCACGGCGCGCCGTCGGCCGAGATCGGCCGGCTCGGCACGCCGTTCAGGTCCGAATACTTGCGGATGAAGTGGCTCGCGAGTTCGAGGATGTCCTGTGTGCGCTCGCGCAGCGGCGGCACCTTCAGGTGGACGACGTTGAGGCGGTAGAACAGGTCCTCGCGGAAGTCGCCGCTGCGGACCTGCGTCGGCGAGGTTGCGGTTGGACGTGGCGATGATGCGGATGTCGACGGGCACGGGCTTGCCGCCGCCGACCCGGTCGATCACCCGTTCCTGCAGCGCGCGCAGAAGCTTCGCCTGGAGCCGCACGTCCATCTCGGAGATTTCGTCCAGCAGCAGCGTGCCGCCGGACGCTTCCTCGAACTTGCCGATGCGGCGCGCGACCGCGCCGGTGAAGGCGCCCCTCTCATGGCCGAACAGCTCGGATTCCAGGAGGTTGTCGGGGATGGCGGCGCAATTGACCGAGACGAACGCCTTGTCCTTGCGGTTCGACTTGGCGTGCACGAACCGCGCGATCACCTCCTTGCCGGTGCCGCTTTCGCCCGTGATGAGGATGGAGGCTTCCGAACGGGCGATCTGCTCGGCCAGGCGCACGACGCGTGCCATCGTCTCGTCGCGGAAGACGAAGGCTGCGGTTGTCGCGCGAGACGGCCTCCAGGACGGCGGCGATCAGCTCCGGATCGGGCGGAAGCGGGATGTACTCCCGCGCGCCGGCCTGGATCGCCAGCACGGCGGCGCGCGTGTCCGTTCCCGTGCCGCAGGCCACCACCGGCGTGCGGATACGCTCGGCCTCGAACTGCTGTGACCAGTTCGTGGACCGGCAGCACGACGTCGATCATGACGAGATCGGCGCCCTTGCTGCGCATCACCGCCAGCGCCTGCTCGATCGTCTCCGCGTTGGTCACGGCCGCGCCGCGATCCATCGCGATCCTGGTTGCTACGGAAAGTTGGCCCTTGAGTGCGCCGATGATGAGAAGCCGCATGGATTCGTCCTCCGCTTCAGCGGTCAGCCTTGATGATTTCGGTCATGGTCACGCCGAGGCGTTCGTCGACGAGGACCACCTCGCCGCGCGCGACGAGACGGTCATTGACGAAGATGTCGATGGCCTCGCCGACGCGCCTGTCCAGTTCCAGCACCGTGCCCTGGCCCAGCCGCAGCAGTTCCCCGATCTCCAGCCGCGTTCGTCCAAGCACGGCCGAAACGTTCACGGGAACATCGAAGACGTGCTCGAGATCGTGGGCGCCCTTGACCGAAAATGTCTGCTCGGCCGCCTGCGATCCAGAGTTAGCATCCGCAAAATCGAGGTCTAGGTCTGTTCCGCTTCGCAGGTTTGGAAGCGGCACGTCGTCCTGGCCGGCCATCGTCATGTACTCCGCTTACTGGGGCGATTGGCTCGGCGTAGCGCCCGTATGGCGCGCGATCGCCGAACTCATGAGATCATTGAGCCTGGCCTCATTCCGGGCCATGCCGCCATCCGCCCACTCCAGCCGAAAGTCGCCGAGGGGCATGTCAGGCTCGCCGATCACGATGAGCTTGCCTGCAAAGCCACGATCGGCCGCAAGCCTGTCGAGAGTGGTCTTCGCAACGTCGACGAGGTTGTCCGCAACCCTGATGGCTACGTGTGGCGCGCCCAGGATGTGGCGGAAGCAGTCAGCGGCGGCGGCTTCAAGCTGAGCCAGCGGTTCGCGCGCGATCAGGTCCCCCGCGAGCTTGCGGGCGAACGCCATGGCGAGCAACGCCGCTTCCTGCTCGAACCTCGGTGTCTCGTTTTCGATGTGAGCCAGAACCGCCTGGGCCGTCTGGGCGACTTGCTCGATCGCGACAGCCATGCGGTGGGCGGATTCCTGTTCGACCTGCCTGCGGCCGTCCAAAACGCCGCGTGCGAAGCCGTTCTGCTCAGCTGCCGCCAACGCCTGCTCGTCCACGCCGCGACGTCTTGAAGCGGACCGCGGGTCGCTGTCGAAATCATCGGTGAACAGGAATTTTTCGACGACGCGGTTCATCAGATCAGCATCTCGTTTTCACTACCGCCCTTGGCGATGATGATTGCGCCTTCATTGGCCAGGTCCTGGGCAATCTTCAGGAGATCCTGCTGCGCTTTGTCGACGTCGCGAAGACGCTGTGGTCCCAGAGCCTGGATCTCGTCCCTCACCATTTTCGCGGCTCGTGCCGACATGTTGTCGAAGAAGGCGCTGCGGACGCTGTCCGATGCACCCTTGAGCGCCTTTGCAATCAGGTCGTTCGGGCACCTGCCGATCAGGACGCGCATGTGGGTGGACTGAAGGATTGTAAGATCGTCGAACACGAACATCAGCGAACGGATGCGCTCGGCGGAATTCTCGTTGACTGCTTCGAGCGCGGCCATGATGCGCGCCTCGGTCTGCCTGTCGAACGCGTTGAAAACCTCGGCCATCCGCTCGTGGGAGTCCCGGCGCGTGCTGGCGGACAGGTTCGAAATGAATTCGGTGCGGAGCGTGTGCTCGATGCGGTTCAACGCATCCTTTGGAACATTCTCCATGATCAGGACCCGGTTCACGATGTCGATCGCCAAGTCATGGGGTAGCAATTCGATGACGCGGGCGGCCTGGTTGCTCTGGATTTTCGAAAGTACGACCGCGGCGGTCTGAGGATGCTCCTGCTTCAGGTACGACGCGAGCACCTGGTCCGGCACGTTAGAGATCTTCTGCCAGATGTTCCGGCCCGCGGGTCCGCGGATCTCTTCCATGATGAGTTCGGCGCGGTCCTTGGGCAGAAGTCTCCCGAGCAAGCGCTCGGTGCGGTCGAAATCGCCGGTGACGGCGGTGCCGCCAAACTTGGTGACGAACTCCTGCAGCAGGCTTTCGACCAGCTTTGCATCCACTATCCCCAACTGGCTCATGACCGTCGAGATCGTCCGGATCTCTTCGTCATCCAGTAGTTCCCAGACGCTGCGGCCATGGTCCTCGCCGAGGGCAAGCAGGAGAATCGCCGCTCGTTCCGGGCCCGTGGTGTTGCGGAGTTCTGCCAAGGACATCGTCAGGTTCCTTCATGGATCCATTGGCGAACGATCGTCGCCGTCGCAACCGGGTTCTCCCGGACCATGTCACCGATTTTCTCGATGGACTTGGCCTGCACCTGTCCGTTGACGCGCGCGATCTCCATCATTCGACCGGTTTCGGATTCCGGCAGTTGGGGCATCTCCGAAGAATCCTGGACCTGCAAGTAGCCGGCCGGAGGGCTCACATCCGGTCCCTTCACCGGCGCCAGGATGGTCCTGACCATCGGACGTACCACGACCAGCAAGACCAGGATCGTGAGGATCGAGAGAACGAACAGCTCGACCCCTCGCATGATGTCGTCGCGCGTAGGCAGGAAGGTCTGGATCAGGCTCGTTGCCGGGCCGGTATCGGTGGCCAGGGGCGCCTCGGCAAAGCGCAGATTGACGACTTCGATCTGGTCGCCCCGCTTGCCGTCGAAGCCCACCGACGAGCGGACCAGCGCAGCGATCCTGTCCAGTTCATCCTGGGGGCGGGGCTGATAGCTGGTCTCGCCGTTGGCGGTCCTGGCGTAGATCCCGTCGACGAGCACCGCGACCGACAGCCGCTTCACCCGCCCGCCTTCGACCACTTCCGTTCGCGTGGTCTTGGAAATCTCGTAGTTGACGATCTCTTCGTTCTTGTTCGACGCGTCCTTCGGGCCGGCGGCGGGAGGCGTCGCGCCCTGCGCGGCAGGGAGCTCGTTGCCGACGGTGACCTGCCCGTTGCCTTCCGTTGTGGCCTGGCTCTCCGTACGGGTCTGTGTCGAGCGGACCACCCGGCTTTCCGGATCGAAGGTCTCGGACGTCTGCTGCACGCGGTTCATGTCGATTTCGGCGGACACCTGGATACGCGTACGTCCCTGGCCGACGACGCTGGCGACGATGTCTTCGATCTGCGCCTTGACGCGGCTTTCGAAGGCGAGCTGCTTTTCGTCGCAGCGCGACCTGGCTCCCCTTCTCCGATCTGAGCCCCATCGGCCAGCAGCCGGCCGCGTTCGTCGACGATCGAGATCCGCTCCGGCTTCAGGCCGTCGACGGCCGAAGCGACGAGGTGGCGGACGGCGCGGACCTGGCCGGCATCCAGTTCGCCGCTGACCTTCAGCACGATGGAGGCGCGCGGCTGCTCACGGTCACGCTCGAACAGCCTGCGCTCGGGCAGCACGAGGTGAACGCGGGCGGACTGGACTCGCGATAATGACCGGATCGTCCGGGAGAGTTCGCCTTCCAGGGCCCGAAGCGCGTTGACGCCCTGCACGAAGCTCGTTGCCGAAAAGCTGTCGCTCTTGTCGAAGATCTCGTAGCCGACGCTGCCCCCCGAAGGCATGCCCTTGCTCGCAAGGTCCATGCGCAGCCTGGGAATGTCGGACCTCGGCGCGGAGAGGGTCCGGCCCTCGTCACGCATTTCGTAGCGAATCGCCGCGGGTATCGAGATCCTTCATGATCGCCGAGGCGTCTTCGCTGCTGAGGTCCGTGTAGAGAATGCCCATGCTGGGCTGCGACATGCGCGAGGCGAGGATTCCGAAGAAACCCAGCAATGCGAGCGTCACCGCCCCCATCGCTGCGATGCGGGCCGGACCGAGCTTTGTGAAGAGGTCGACAAGGCCGTTCAACGCGAAACCTCGGACTGAGCCAGACTCGCTCTCCGGAACACGGACGAGCTGTTAGGCAAGAATTGCCGGGCACACGGTTAGCGAAGCGTTAACGGCGGCGAGCTGAAAGCCGAAAACATGAAAAAACGCCGGAGGATGCCGGCGTTTTGTCATCTAGGGTTGCAGTTAGGATAAGAAGACTCGTCCTAATGGCGGTATTGCTGGATCCGCGTCGTTCGCAGACCCGCGAGTCCATGCTGGTCGATCGAGGCCTGCCATGACAGGAACTCCTCGACCGTCAGCGTGTACCGGGTACACGCCTCCTCGAGGCTGAGCAGGCCGCCGCGCACGGCAGCGACAACTTCGGCCTTGCGACGGATAACCCATCTGCGGGTGTTCGCCGGGGGCAGGTCTGCGATCGTTAACGGACTGCCATCAGGCCCGATCACGTATTTGACCCTGGGACGGTAGGGTTCGGTCATTGGTACGCTCACACAAACTCGACTGACCTTAGTTACCCAGACCATAGGGGCGCTCCGCTTAAGAATTGACTAAGCGGATTTGTCATTTTTTGGGGTAAACCCATCTTCAGTCATCATCACACCCCCGGTTTGCGCATGGATTTCACTTTGTCTATTTCTACGCGCACTGAGCCGATCGCCAGCATAGGGGTTGCACCCGACAGATCGACAGAGTCGACGATGCCCACCATTTCCGTGGTGACGGTCACCGGCGCGCCGGCCAGGTCGGCTGCGGTGACGCTGATGGTGTAATCTCCCGAGGGCGGCTGAGCCGCCCGAGCTGAGCTTGCCGTCCCATGCGAAGGTCTGGTTGCCCGCGCTCAAGGTCCGGTTCTCCGTATAGACGGTCGCGCCGGAGGCGTCGCGGATCGCCAGCGTCGCCCTGGAAGCCGCACGCGGCGAGTTGAGGCTCCACTCCGCCTTGCCGTTACTCAGCTTCGTGGTCGCGCCGTCGGCGCGGATCTCGGTTCCGACGAAACCCAGCGCGTTGGTTGCGGTCGATGCCTTTGTCGCCTGCAGCAGTGATGCGAGCGTGGTGTTCGACTTGATCTGCTGCTCGACCGACGCGAACTGGACGAGCTGCTGGGTGAACTCGTTGGTATCCAGCGGCTCAAGAGGATTCTGGTTCTTGAGCTGGGTGGTCAGCAGCGTCAGGAACTGGTCGAAATTGTTCGCCAGCATCTTGCGGTCGGTGCCCGCGCTGCTGGCAGCGGTCCCTGACGTCGCGCTCGTTCCGTTCACGGCCATGTCCGTGCCTCCGTGCTAGATTCGAATGTCCACGGCGCCGGTCGGCGCCGTGATGCTGCGCAGCGCAGCCTGGAGGTCGCTGCGGGCGGCCTGTTCCTGCCAGATCGGCGGAGGTGTGTTCGCCTGTTGGCGACCCTCGCGCTGGCCCTGGTCGCTTCCCTGGCTGAGGGAAAACTGCAACGCGCCGTCGCTTGTCTTGAGCCCGGCCTGCTCGAAGGCGCGCTCAAGCGTTTTCGCGTCTCTCTGCAGCATGGCCAGCGTGTCGACCCGATCGACCAGAAGGTGCGCTTTCACCCCTCCGTCATTGTCGAGATCGAGCCGGACGTCGACGCGGCCATACTCTTCAGGGTGAAGCCGAATCTCGAAGCGCTGCGCGCCTTCCAGGGCCCGCATGCCGATCTCGACCGGCAGCATCGCAAGGGGCGTGGGAGGGGCCTGGGCAGTACCTGGGCGCAGGCTGTCCGATAGGACGGGGGTGTCAGCGACGCTGGCCGAGCCGGAAACCTGGGCGGGTGCAGCCTGGGTCGGCAAGGGCGGCGGCAGATCGAAGACGATCGCCTTGAACGCTTCCTGGCCGGCGGCGGGCTTCTCGCCTGCGCCTTCTTCCGGTGTAGCGATTTCCTGGCCCCCGGAGGCAGCTTCCGCCGCCTCGTGGCTCGTCGCCTTCACGGCGCGTGCGAAAGCCGATGCGCCCGGCGCTGCCGCCTGCGCGTCGACTTCGGCGGTGGCGTCGCCGCTGTCCGCGATCTTCTTCAGCAATCCTGGCGGGCCGGCGAATGCGGCTGATCTCGATGAAGGCGTTGCCCGGGGTGCGTTCTGCCCCTCGCCGGGTCCTGTGCTCTCGGCCGGCGTTGCATCGGCCGCCGGCGCAATGACTGCGGCCAGTGCAAGCTGCTGCGCCGCCACATCGGCAGTGGTCGCCGGCACGGCCGGCTGCGCCGGCGCAGCGCCATCGATTGCTGCCGCGACGTCATCCACTGCGACGTCGACCTGGGTTGCATCCTTCGCGGCCTGGGCGGCATCGTTTGCGACCTGGACGGGATCGTTCGCGGCCTGACTGGCATCCGTGGCGTATTCGGTTGCTTCCGTCGCGTCCTGAGCTGCCGGCGCACTTGTCGCCGTCTGAATGTCGACCGGCTCGGCAGGCTTTTCACCCGCCACCTGTTCTGCAGTATTGGCCTCAGCGGCGGCGGCCGCGTCGGCAAAGGAGCCCAGGGTTGAGCTGTCAGGCCCCGTCGCGCCTTCAGCGGTGCCGGGTGAGGGCGGCGTGTCGGCGCTGCCGTTTGCCGTCGCTGCGGGTGGGGTCGTATCGGACGGAGGTCCGGAGAGTTCGGCCAGACCGCCATCCCGCGCTTCCCTGCGGGCAGAAGCGGCCTCGTGCGCTTCGGCGCTGCGGATCCGGCCATGGTTCTCGACCCGCTGGCCTGGCGCGTCGGCGCGGCCAAGGCCGGGCCGTTCGCGCACCGGACTGGGGGCGGGTTCCGCGGTCGTAGTGCGCAAGACCTGCGAGAACGAGCCTGGGCCTTCTGTCTGCGCGCGGCCACTTGCCCGCTGGGCTGCTTGAACCGGCCGGCTCTCTTGCGTGAGCAGACGGGGATCTTGAGCCGGCAAAGGTACGGATTGAGATGACATGACTTGAAATCCTTGAACGCACGTCACTATCTGCAAGCGTCGAGCCATTCGTAGGGCGCAAAAAACGCTGCAAAATCAATGGCAGCAGAGTGAACTGGCGGCTGGCAGCGGCTAAATGGCTCCTGTGCCCGGCAGATCTTGCCGGGTTCGACAGGCCCGCGCTGGCACCGCGGGTCTGGTTTCTGTAAAGTGCCGACCAAACCGGCCCCTCGTGCGGGGCCCGATAGGAATGCAATGCCCATGCTCAACAGCCTCGATCTGCCGGGACGTCCGCAGGACACCCGCGTAGTCGTCGCCATGTCGGGCGGCGTCGACTCGCTCGGTGGTCGCCGCGCTGCTGAAGCGCGAGGGCTATGACGTGGTCGGCGTGACGCTGCAGCTCTACGATCATGGCGAGGCCGTGCATCGGGCCGGCTCGTGCTGCGCCGGGCAGGACATTCACGACGCGCGCCGCGTGGCCGAGACGCTCGGCATCCCGCATTACGTGCTGGACTACGAAAGCCGCTTCCGCGACGAGGTGATCGATCGCTTCGTCGACAGCTACCTCGCGGGCGAGACGCCGGTGCCCTGCATCGAGTGCAACCGGCAGATCAAGTTCCGCGACCTGCTCGACACGGCGCGCGACCTTGGCGCCGCGGCGCTGGCCACCGGCCACTACATCGCCAGCCGGGCGCTCCCCGGCGGGCGGCCGCGGACTCTACCGCGCCGCCGACGCCGATCGCGACCAGAGCTATTTCCTCTACGCGACGACGCCCGAGCAGCTCTCGCTGCTGCGCTTCCCGCTGGGCGAGATGCCCAAGAGCGAGGTGCGCGCGCTGGCGCGCGAGCTCGGCCTGTCGGTCGCCGACAAGCACGACAGCCAGGACATCTGCTTCGTGCCCACCGGGCGCTACACCGACGTGATCGAGAAGCTGAAGCCCGAGGCCGCGTCGCCGGGCGAGATCGTGCATCTGGACGGCCGCGTGCTCGGCCGGCACGCCGGCGTGATGCACTACACGGTGGGCCAGCGCAGCGGCCTCGGCATCGCCTCAGGCGAGCCGCTCTACGTCGTGCAGCATCGACGGCAACGCCGGGCAAGTGGTCGTCGGCCCGCGCGAGGCGCTGGCGACGCACACGGTCCGGCTGCGCGAGGTCAACTGGCTCGGCGACGGCGAACTGGACCGCCTCGGCCCCGACGGCATGGAGATCGCGGTTCGCGTGCGCTCCACCCGCGCTCCGCAGGCGGCCACGCTCCGGCTTGTCGGACGGCGAGGCCGAGATCGAGCTTGCGGAAGGCGAGTATGGCGTCTCGCCAGGCCAGGCCTGCGTTTTCTACGACTCGATCGATCCCCGCGCCCGGGTGCTGGGCGGCGGCGTGATCCGTCCGGCGGCTGCACTGCGCATCGAGACCCCGGTTCGCGCCGCGGCCTTGTCGCAGGGCTGACATGGCGGCCGGCGACAAGCTCGACAACAGCGCCGTCGAGGCGGCCTACGCGCGTTGGGCGCCGGTCTACGATCTCGTCTTCGCCGCGATGATGGCGCCTGGCCGCAAAGCCGCGGTGAAAGCCGCCGAACGGGTGCGGAGGCCTGGTCCTCGACGTCGGCGTCGGCACCGGCCTTGAACTGCCCTATTTCACAGGTGCGACGACCGTGGTCGGCGTCGACCTCTCCGAACCGATGCTGCGCCGCGCGCAGGCCCGCGTGAAGCGGGAAGGGCTGGGCCGGGTCGCCGGCCTCCTCGTGATCGACGCCACGCGCCTCGCCTTTCCCGACGCGAGCGTTGACGTCGTCGTCGCGCCCTATGTCATGACCGTCGTGCCCGAGCCCGGCCGCACGCTGGACGAGTTCGCGCGCGTGGTGCAGGCCGGGCGGCGAGATCGTGCTCGTCAACCACATCGGCGCGCAAACCGGCCTGCGCGCCCGCGTCGAAGGCTGGCTGGCCCGGCGCAGCGCGAGCCTGGGCTGGCGGCCGGAATTTCCGTGGTCCGTCATCGGCGACTGGATCGACCGGCACGGCGGTGTCGAGCTTGTCGAACGGCGGGAACTCGCCCCGGCCTCCCTGTTCACCCTCGTGCGCATCCGCCGTCTCGCCGCAGAGCCGGGCAACGGTGCCGTGGCGCACGCAGAGATGCCCGCGCAACCTTGACACCTGCTTCCGCCCCGTCCTATACCCCTCCCGCCTCGCGCGGCTCCTTCGAGTGCCGCCAGACGCTGGGGCGGAGTAGCTCAGTTGGTTAGAGCAGAGGAATCATAATCCTTGTGTCGGCGGTTCAACTCCGTCCTCCGCTACCATCTTTCCCCGGCATTCCAGACATTCCGGCAATCCTGATTACTTCGGCAAAAGGGTCTCGCAGGCCGGATGTTTTCCGGGCCGCGATTTCATGCGTCATCAGGTCGTCATGCCGATCTTCGTGATTTATCCGGTATGCAGCGCGGTTTCGTCTCGGGTGGCATTCCGGCCGGCCGCCCCAAATTGACGGCCAGCCGATTGACCATGACGACGCAACATCCACCCGCTATTGCGGGATGCGCAGCACCCAGCCGGGCTGGATCAGGTCGGGGTTCTTCACCGGCGGCGAGTTTGCCTTGACGATGTCGGTGTGCTTGGCGCCCTGGCCCTTGCCGTAGAACTTCTCGGCGATGGCCCAGAGCGTGTCGCCCTTCTGGACCGTGTACATCTTGGCGGGCGGGGTCTCCTTGGTCACGATCAGGTCGCTCGTGTCGACCTGGGCGATGCCGATCGTATTGCCGATCGAGAGGATGATCTTTTCGGCCTCCTCCTGCGTCATCGCCGTGCCCGACAGCTTCACCTTGTCGCCCTGCACGTCGAATTTCAGATCCTTCGTATTGAGGCCATGCCCCTGCACCTGCTGCTGGATGGCTTCCGGTGTGGCGGCTTTGGCGTCGCCGCCGCCGAAGAGCTTGGCTCCGGCATTCTTCACGAACTCGAAAAGTCCCATGATGTGGCTCCTCTGGCCTGCGCACCGACAGGCAACTGTGTCTGCGCCATGTATTTACAACCCACGATTGCTGCTATGGGTCCGGGCCGTCAAGGCTTGAGCAGTTCCGGCCGCCCTGCGCATTTGATTTGTTCGAAACCGCAGGGTTCGATATGGGCTTATGCTGTCCAGGGCCGCGCGAGGCATGTTTCGTGAAGCCTGCATCGCAAAGCCTGCTTCGGAGGGACGTCTTGTCGGGCCAGATCATGGATATCGCGATCATCGGCGGCGGCGTGAACGGCTGCGGGATCGCGCGCGACGCTGCGGGACGCGGCGCATCCGTCGTGCTGTTCGAGCAGAACGATCTTGCCAGCGGAACCTCGTCGGCCTCCACCAAGCTCATCCATGGCGGTCTCCGCTATCTCGAGCATTACGAATTCAGGCTCGTGCGCGAGGCGCTGATGGAGCGCGAAGTCGTGTGGAGGCTCGCGCCCCATATCGTCTGGCCGCTCCGCTTCGTGCTGCCTCATCATGACGGACTGCGCCCGTGGTGGCTGCTGCGGCTCGGCCTGTTCCTCTACGACAATCTCGGCGGCCGCAGGCTGCTGCCCGGTACGACGTCCCTGGATCTCACGACCAACGCGGCGGGAAAGCCGCTGAAGCCGCTCTTCACCCGCGCGTTCGAGTATTCCGACTGCTGGGTGGAGGATTCGCGCCTCGTCGTGCTCAACGCCCGCGACGCGGCGGATCGCGGCGCGACGATCCACACGCGAACGCGCGTCATCGGCGCCGTGCGGGAAAACGGTCACTGGCTGATCACCGCCGAGCATGCGGATGGCCGCCGGGAGGCGGTCCGCGCCAAGGTGCTCGTCAATGCCGCAGGCCCCTGGGTGGGCGACGTGCTCGGCGGCGTGGTGAAGGCCAACGCGCCGGCTTCGGTCCGGCTGGTGCAGGGCAGCCACATCGTCGTGCCGCGCATGTTCGAGCACGACCGGTGCTACATCTTCCAGAACGCGGACAACCGCATCATCTTCGCTATTCCCTACGAGCGCGATTTCACGCTGATCGGCACCACCGACCAGGATTATGTCGGCGATCCCGCCGGCGTCGTCGCGAGCGAGGCGGAAATTTCATATCTGTGCGACGCCGCCAGCGAATATTTTCGCAGACCCGTGCTGCGCGAGGACGTGGTCTGGACCTATTCGGGCGTCCGCTCGCTCTACGACGACGGCGCGTCCAAGGCGCAGGAGGCGACGCGCGACTACGTGCTGACGCTCGATGCCCCGGATGGCGCGGCGCCGTTGCTCTCGGTGTTCGGCGGCAAGATCACGACCTACCGCCGCCTGGCCGAATCCGCGATGGAGAAGCTGGAGGGCATCCTGCCCGCGGCTTCGCAGCCGAAATGGACCGCCGGCCCGGTGCTGCCGGGTGGCGACTTCCCGCAGACGGGCTACGAGGCGCAGGTCGCGGCGACTTTGGCCGCGCGGCCCTGGCTTGATCGGGTGCTCGCGGCGCGGCTGGTGCGCGCATACGGGACGAAGGCGGAGACGATCCTTTCGGGCGCGGGCTCGATGGCTGATCTTGGCCGCGTGTTCGGGGCCGACCTGACGGAACGCGAAGTGCTTTACCTCATGCAAAACGAGTGGGCCGTTCAGGCCGACGACGTGCTTTGGCGTCGCACCAAGCTCGGCTTGCGCCTCAGCGTGGAACAGCGGGCCGCGCTCGGCGATTTCATGGCGGCCCAGGCGATGGCGCCCACCGCCGCAGGCATGAGCGCCTGACGCAAACAGCCTACCGGGGGAGGCAGGCTTGCCCAAGCTGCAGCGCGTGCTGGAAACTGTGCTCTACGTCTCCGACCTTGAGCGGGCGAGCAGGTTCTATGCCGACGTGCTTGGCCTTGCGACCCTCTATGCCGATCAGCGCATGACCGCCTTCGACGTCAACGGCGCGGGCGTCCTGCTCCTGTTTGTCGAGGGGCAATCGCTCAAGAGGATCGAGATGCCCGGCGGCGCGATACCTCCGCATGACGGAAGCGGGCCGGTTCATATCGCCTTCTCGATCACCGCCGAGGACTTGCCGGGCTGGGAGCAGGCGCTCGCGTCCCACGGCGTCGCAATCGAGAGCCGGGCGACGTGGCCGCGCGGCGGCGTCAGCCTCTATTTCAGGGATCCCGACGGCCACGCGCTGGAACTCGCCACGCCCGGGCTGTGGCAGGGGTACTGAGGCCGGGTCAGAAGGACAGCCGCATCAACGGCCGCGTGGGCGTGCGGCGTGCGATCTCCTCGAAGCCGAGCTTGCGGAACACCGAGGCGATGCCGACGAAGCCCTCGCCCCACATGAGCTTGCGATCCGTCTCGATGGCGCACACGTCGACGCTCGATGCGCCGCGCGACCTCGCATGGGCGACGGCCGCCTCCGCGAGGAGACCCATCAGCCCGCGATTGCGATAGCCTGCGCGGATGTAGAAGCAGGTGATCGAGAACGGAGCGGGTTCGTCCCGGAATTCGTCGGGCAGGTGCGAGACCTTCGCGCCGTCATATTTCGCAGTGTCCGCCCGTGGCGCAATGGCGCACCAGGCCACGGCCTTGTCGCCGTCGAAGGCCAGCAGGCCCGGGTGCGGGTCCGCTCTCCACGATGGCGCGGAAGGCGGCCTTCCTGTCGTCGCGCGGCATGGCCTTCCATTGCGGGCGGGGCATGCGCGTCCACATGCACCAGCACCCGGAACTTGCGCCGCGATCGGGGCCGAACAGGTCCTCGAAGGCGGCCCATTCCGCCGGGATTAGCGGGCGGATCGCGAAAGCCGAGATGTTGGCGCGAGCGGAGCGTGTCGAGATATTGGAGCGCGGCAGGGACTGCTCGGGCATGCGGTTCTCATGGATTGGCGGCAGTCAACCAGGACGGCTCCACGCAGACGGAGACCGGCTTCGGCTCGAAGAGTTCGATCCGGTAGCAACCGTCGTCGGCGAAATCGACGATAACGGCCTCGGTGCCTTCAGGGAAGACCACGCCGTCATGCTCGAGGTCCCGAGCGAGAATGACGACATCGCGCTTGTCGAAAAGGGGCATGCTCATGGCCTGTGCCTCCACCCGTTCTGGCAACGGTCATGCCGTGACCCCGGTTCCGGATCGGACCCGTGCAGTGTTCGTGAACGAGATCGGGGCCGTGAACGATATTGCTCGCGCGTCGTTCTAGGGTTCTTCGGATGGCTGGATATGAGGAGGCAGGGTGGCTCGATCACAGGGCTTTGGATCGCGCGGCAAGAGGCCGGGCATCGCTAGGGTTACGCAAATGACGTCGCCCGGCGCGGACCTGGACCGCGGCGAGGTGCGGGGCGGCTTCTTCCGGGCAAGGATGATGCTCGTCGCCTATCTTGCGGCGCTGGCCTTCTGCTTGTTCGGCCTGCCGGTTGTCGCCTCGGCGCTGCGGCCGCTTGACCAGGCGCTGGTGGATCGATGGGGTCCGCCGCAGCAGAAGCATCAGGCAAACCGGTACTGATCCCGAGCGTGCGGCGGCGCGTCAAACCTGCGCGTCAGACCCGCACGTTAGATGTGCAAGTCCGACCTGCGCGTCAGACATGGACATCCCCATAGGCAAGCTCGCCGCCGGTTTCGTAGCGCTTGAGGCAGGCGTAGATCAGCCAGCCGTAGAACAGCACGACGGCCGCGATGATGCTCCATCCCGGCAGGGGGCCAAGCGCCGCGTTGGCGAGGACGTCGTCCAGCGATTGCATGAATTCCGCCTGGCCGGCGCCGGGCTGCAGCTTCGAGGACGTGATTTTCAGCACCCAGGCGAGCAGCAGGATCAGGAACAGCCACACATAGTTGCGCCGCAGCCGGCGGGAAAAAGCCTGTCCCCGGGAGATCAGGAACAAGGGCCGGCGGAGATCCTCGCCCAGCACCCGCGCCCAGTCGCTGTCGGTCTGCGGCAGCGGAGCCAGAAACTGGGCGTAGTAGTTCCGCTCGAGCCGCCGGACGCGCCCCCGGTACACGTCGAAGAACCGGTAGCGCCGCGCTTCGATGATCAGGAGCAGCAGGACCAGCAGCATCGCGAACAGCAGCACGCCGTGGTGGGCGGTGGGCGTGGACAGGGAGACGGACAGCATTGCAGCCACCACGGTGATGGCCCAGTTCGTCGTCCGGTCGATGCGGTCGCGCCAGCCTGCCATCCGGGCGATCTCGGCGCGGTGATAGTGGGCGAGCACGGTGATGGTCTCGCTCGGCGTGCGCGGCAATTCGGGCGCGGTTGACGGTAGCGGCGCGGCCGCGATTGGCGCGGGCGCAGCGGTTTGTTCGTTGCGGATCTCGGCTGCCGACGCCAACACGCCCTCCCGATCTTCCGCTCCGGTCTCCAGAGCCTTGCCCCTATCAACGCTTCGAGGCGATGTAATGTCCCATCTCGCCGAGAACGTCCGCCTTGCCCATCATGTACGGGCCGCTGCGGCCGAAAAGCTCAGCGTACCGCGTCCGCAACCGGTAGCTGGGCGCAGGCTCGCTGGCCTTGCCGATCGGTGCGCCGGGGAAGAAGCGGTCGACGATCTCCCACATGGCCATCGGCTCGGTGAACAGGTTCACCAGCCCCACGCCGGTCTTGCGTATGATCGCGATGTCCTGCCACAGGCGGCGAACGGGGTACCACTGGAACGACCCACTCGGGTTGATCTTGTCGACCATGTTGCCGTTCATGAGGTCGAATAGCGCATTCTTGCTGAGGTTCGGTCCGAAGAGGGCGGGGAGGCGCACGATGGTGGTGCGCGCAAACCGCTCCGAAGCCCAGCGCTCGAGACGAAGGCGGTTCGTCCCATAGGCATGGTTGGGCGCGGAGGCGGGGTCGAAATCCTCATCCACTTCGGCCTGCGGATCGGGATACACGTCGATCGTCGAGATCAGGATGAAATGGCTGGTTTCGACGGTCTCGAGCTTGCGGATGAGCGACGCGATGGCGGCCCAGTCCGCGTCCGGTTCCCTGTTGGCGATCCACTTCTTCGCCGAGACGCCCGCGCAGACGACTTCATCGAACGACTGTCCCTCGATCTCGCCGATATCACGCGAATTGAACCGGGCGGAAAAGCGCAAGGGGTCAGTCCAGGTTGGAGCCGACGAAGCCGGTATAGCCGATCAAGGCCCGGCGGACGGACGGCTCGCGTAACTGCGTCATGTCAGGCCTCCTTGCGTGCGAAAGCGGGTGCGCCCAGCCGGTATTCGCCATGCTGGTCGGTGACATTCAGACGCGCCGTACGGCGGCTCAGCGGACTGCGGATTTCGCGAGCGACGACATGGCGCCGCCTAGGCGACAAGGCGCCGTGGATCTGCAGCACATATTCGGAGAGGAGCCCGAACATCAGCGACAGCAGCATCGTCGAGAACGAGTTCTGAAGTGACAGCGTCGTCCAACCGGGCTGGACGTTGGGCCGCCACAGATAGATGCCCACGGTGTAGAGCGTGTAGAGAAATCCAAGCCCGCAGGTGAAGATGGCGAGCAGCGTCACCACGCGCAGCGGCACCGTGCTCGATTGCAGGAAAAGCCTGACGGCTTTCGCCCCTGAATCGCTCAGGGAGCGGCCCGTGTCGGTCGTATCCTGATAATCGCAGGCCACGATCTCGGTCGGATAGCCGCCGGGGAGTATCGTTGACTTCAGCAGCATCTCGCCGTCGAAGCGGTTGATCAGGTGCATGCAGGCGGCGCGGGAATAGAGCCGCAACGGAGCCGGGCGAGGCTCCACATGCGTGCCGTTGATCCGGTCATAGATCCGGTAGAACAGGTTCTGCAGCACGCGATACACCGGCTTACCGCGCGGCGGGCGATGCCCTTGCCCGATCAGCACTTCGTTGCCTGGCACATAGCGGTCGAGCAGCGACGCCAAAACCGACAGCTCTGCGTCATTGGGCGTGGTCAGCAGCACGAAGTCGCTGACGGCGTTCTCCATGCCGATGAGCCGCGCGACATCGGGATCCACGCGCTGGGCCAGGAACAGGGCGGCTGAATCGGGCGTCGCGTTCACCGTGGCGCTCAGGTTTCTGGCGACATCGTCGGACACGCCATTGCCGACGATGACGAATTCGACGTCGGTGAAGTAGAGCAGCAGCACCTCCGCGATGCGCTCCAGAAGCTCCGGAGCCGGAGTGGCCGTCTCGACCAGCATTACCACGCTGACGGATGCCCCGATCGGGGTGGTTCGTGGCATTACGTTCATGGCGTGGTCCATCGCGGCGTCTGGTTCGTGGTCTGGATCCGCCTGTCAGCGGCACGCCCGGGCTGGCTCGCGCCGAACTGGAGCACGCTTGTCTCGACCGTCTCGATCACGTCGTAGATGTTGTCGATCTTCGACCCGAGGATCGAGACCATGCGGGGGTTGCGCGGATCGGCCTCGTAGAGGACCGGGCGCGCGTCGTCGTCCTCATGGCGGCTCAGCACGGCCTTGATGTCGAAGATCGAACCGCGCAGGCGAGCATTGCCGAGACACGGCATGTAGCGTTGCGCATCGCGCAGCATGAGCTCCGCATTCGAGCGCCGGGGCTGCGGCCTCGCATCGCCTGGCGCGCTCCAGGACGCATGCGGCGTGTAGCGTACATGGCTGAGCGTATGGAGCCCGGCGGCGGGGAACGGCATCACGGAGAAGAACGGTCCATCCATCACCGTCACGCCGATGCCGTTGAGCTCCGGCGGCGGTGCGATCAGCGCCATTTCCGCAAGCTCGCGCTTTACGGGGGTGCTGACGCGGCACCCGGCGCGGTCGATATCGGCATAGGTGCAGTTGAAGACCGTGCTGGCGATGCACCTTTCGCCCGACAAGGTGAGCCGGATCGGGTCGTCGATCTCGTCGATATGGGCGGTAACGCCGAACAGCGTGTCGACGCCCGCTTCCTTGAGCTCGACGCGCAGGCGGGCGGCGATGAGACTGGCGTCGAATGCGAGCTCCTCGACCTCGAACACATCGTCGACGAAGTCAGCATCGAACAGCGACGACAGCCTCGACCAGGCCGGGCGGCAGGGCGCGCCGATGCCTTCGCAGAAGCGAACGAATTGATCCGCAGTCACCTTGGAGCCGCGGGCGATCGCGTAGTATTTCTTCATGCCGGGGTCGATGGCGTAGCCGTAGTCCTTGCAGAAGCGGGGATAGTTTTCGCGAGCGCGCTGGGCTGTCGGGAACGAGCGCGGATAGTGGTAGCCGTTGTGAACGCGTGCCTGGTTCACGAACGAAGCCCGCCGCATGATGTCGCCCTCGCGCTCCACCAGCAGCACGCGGCCAAGGCCCAGCCCGCGCAACGCGATGGCGACCTTGCAGCCGAAAAAGCCCGCTCCAATAACGACCGCGTCGACTGAACGCATCATAACCCCGTAGTTTGGGCGTCCCGCGCACAAGCGCGGGCCGCCATTCTGATCGCCGCAGCCAAACCCCCGGCGCCGATGCGCGGCGCCGGTTTCGGCCACAACGCACGAGCGGGCATTTGGACCCATCGCGCGTGGCGCTTTATCGGAGATCAAGCAGGGTCGCGCTGTCGTTGCTCAGGCGTACGCGGTCCCGCATGGCAGGGCTTTCGACGAAGCGCTTGAAGCTGCACTCGGCCTCGTACATCCGCCGATACCATTGATATTGCTCGCTCAGGTCCGAGCAGTCGCCCAGCGGCAGAACGGCCGCTGACAGCACGAAATCGACACCGGCGCCGCGCAGATATTCTCGGATGGCCTCGGGGTCACCGGACGCAGGCCAGAACGGGTCCGGCCCGGCGCGAAGCGGTTGGTCGTTGAGAAGGATGATGTTGCGCGCAGGCGAAAGAAGATAAGCGCGCGGCCAGAATGTGAGGATCGTCGCGCCGGGCGGCACAAGCGCCGTGATCTTGCCGGCAGTGGCGATCTCGTCGTCGGTGGCTCGAATTGCGATCAGGCGCGGCGCAAGGCGCGCCTCGATCCGCGCGGCCACCTTCTGCGATCCGGCGAGGAGGTAGCCCGCGACCCCCGCTGCCATGGCAACCACGAGCAGGAGCTGCAGGGTCCACGACGGCAACACCGCGACATTCCATCCGCGAGGCTTTCCGATGCCAGGGCCTCGCGCCGTCGCGAGCAGCGCGATTGGCAGCGCGAAGGTGAAGGAAAAGCTGTAGCGATACAGTGCAATGCCTTCGGTCGCGTACCCGACCGCGCTCGTGGCGACGAACAGGGCAAACCAGGCGAGTGCGATCCGGCCTGCCCGGTCTCGCTCATGCTCGCGCAAGGCGAACGCCGCGCCTACCGCCGCCGCGACGGTCATCAGGGGCAAGCCAGGGTCGACCGCCATCAGGGGCAGGGCCGCCATGAACCTCGCAAGCGGAGAACCCGCCGCGAACGCTTCGGCATCGAGTCCGGGAGACATGCACGCCGGGCCCGAGAAGCGGGAACAGGGCGGTGCCGCTGGAGTGATGCAGAACGACGGCAAAAGGCGCCAGCAGCGCCACCATCGTCAGTGGAGCGATGCAGGCGGCGAGCAGGGCGCGGCCAAGAGACGTGTGTGAGCGAAGGCCTCGCAAGGCGGCCAGCAGGCACCATGTTCCCAGGAGCAGCAGCGTGAAAGGAAGCGCCGTCGCGCGGAACGTCGTGGCGGCCCCGGCGAGCAGTCCCATCTCGACAGCTTCGCGGATTCCGCCGCCACCTACGGCCGCCTTCTGCTTCCAAGGCTCCAGGATCCGCAGCAGCATGAGCGTGGCGAAGGCGAGCGGCAGCAGGATGGGGATCGTGTTCTTGACAGGAGAAGCAACCGTCAGCACGGCAGCAAGGACAGCGAGCACGGCAAGGCCTGCCGTTGATCGGCATGGCCCCGCGGCGAACGCGTTCCATGATCAGGAGCCCCAGCAGGGCGAGCCCCAACGCGGGATCGATCAGCGAGAGACCATCCAGCCCAAGCGTCTGGTCGACGATGCCCGCCATCGGCCAGTGGCCGCCATAGGTGAACAAACGCCGCTCGCTGAAGGGCTGCGACGCACCCACGCCATCCACCGCCACGTCCCTGACAAGAGCAAGGTAGGCGAAGCCGTCGTCAACGGCGTTGAAGGAAGGCGGAAGCGCGAGCACGACGAGAAGCGCTGCCGCGAGGATCGCGCCGGCGAGCACAAGTCCCACCGGCCATGCCCTCTGTCCGGGAGGTCTATTCCGGTGCGTCAGCACCAGCTTCGCCGCGCCCGGCAAGGCAAGGCCGGCTAGCATCGCGCCGGTGATCCACGCCGTCGCAATGCCAGCCATCATCAGCAGGCCCGATGCGAAGACCACCAGCGCCGCACCCAGTATCGCATCGGAACCGATCCCGTGCGTCTCTCTGGATGGCGCAAGGCCTGTCCCGCGCGCTAGCGCGGCCGCGCCCGTAAACGCCAGAAGGAACAGGAACAGGCATCCAACACTTACCACCAGCATCATGTCTCAAATTCCGGCTTTGCCTGGCGGCATGGCAACTGGACAGGCCATGGACAAATCCACGTCGACATCACTTTCAACACACGTCTCGGCCACCGGACCCTCCTCGCGGCGTCACGCCGCCTCGGGAATTCGGGCCCGCCTGCATCGCGCCATGCAAAACGGTCTGGTGCGGAAGGCTGTCCGTTTCGGGGTCGTCGGCGTGGTTTCCAGCCTCTTCTACGTCGCGACCATGGCGTTGCTGGTCGAGGGCCTGCGCACGAGTGCAACCGTGGGCGCGATCGGGGCGTTCTGCGTGGGCACGGCGGTCTCCTATGTCGGCAACACGATGTGGTCGTTCGAGGCGCAATGGGACGCTTCGAGCGCCCGGAAATTCCTAGCCGTCACGCTTGCGGGGCTGGGTCTGAACGTGGCGATCGCATACGCGCTGGACTCGATCGGACTTCACTACCTGCTGATCGCATTGATCATTCTCGTCACGGTGCCCGCCTTCAACTTCGTCGGACACAATCTCTGGACCTATCGGAATGCAGCTTGATCCCATATCCGCCCGGCCGTTCCGGCGCGCTCGCAGGGCAACGCCGTGACTGTGCCGGACGTTGCAAAGAAGATCCCTGAAACGACTGGCCCTGACCGTCGCGCCGCGCCGCGGAGGCGGCTCGCGGTGTCCAACATCGCGTGGCCGCGCGAGGCGCACGATCGCGCCGTCGACCTGCTCTGCGAACTCGGTGTCGAAGGGCTCGAGATCGCTCCGTTGAATGTATTCTCGGACTGGAGCCCCGGCATCTACACGCAGGCAGCCCGGCTGCGGGAGCGCCTGGTCGAGCGCGGCCTCTCCGTCCCGGCGCTGCAGGGCTGGCTTTTCGGCGTTGACGGCTGCGCGCTGTTTCGTGGCGATGCGGCTCGCGAGGCGATGGTCGCGCATTGTCGCAAGGTGGCGCGCCTGGCAGGAGTTCTGGGCGCCGGCGCCTGCGTCTATGGCGCGCCCCGCAGCCGCGATCCGGGCGACCTCACCCGCACGCAGGCGTGGGACGAGGCCGTGTCGTTCCTGAAGCAGGTGGGGCCGATCTTCGCCGCGGAAGGCTCCGCGCTGGCCTTCGAGGCGAACGCGCAGCGATACGGGTGCCGCTTCGTGACGACCACGAGCGAGGCCGTTGCCCTTGTGCGCGAGGCCGATACGGCGGGCATTGGCGTTCAGATCGACACCGGCACGATCTTTCTCGAAGACCACGACCCCGGCGTCCTCATGCAGGCTGCTCCCTACGCCGTGCACATGCATGTCAGCGAGCCGGACCTCGCGCCGACGGGAACGTCCGGCGTCGACCACCGCCCCGTCGCGGCCTCGCTCGAACGATCGAGCTATTCTGGCTGGATTTCCATCGAGATGCGCGCCGTGCCGGAATGGGAGGACGCCTTGCGGAATGCCGTTTCGCTCGTTCGGGCAACCTATCCGGGGCTCGTCCCGGCATGAGCATGGACGAGGCGACGCGCGAGCTTCCGGCGTTCCGCACCGAGCTGTTCGGTCCCCGGGTTTACGACCACGCGCTGGTCATCCCTGTCATCAACGAGGGCGAGCGCATCCGCGAGCAGCTCCGCCGTATTGCGGCGCTCGCACCGCGAACCGATATCGTCATCGCCGACGGAGGCTCGACGGACGGCTCGCTCGACGGCGATTTCGTCAGCGGCGTCGGCGTGCGGGCCGTGCTGACGAAGACCGGACCCGGCAAGCTCTCGGCACAGTTGCGGATGGCCTATGCGTGGTGCCTCGACGAGGGCTATTCCGGCATCGTCACCATCGACGGCAACGGCAAGGACGGCGTCGAGGCCATCGACCGCTTCGTAGACAAGCTGGAGCAGGGCTACGACTACGTCCAGGGCTCCCGCTATCGCAAGGGCGGCGAGGCGGTCAACACGCCGCTCGACCGGACGCTGGCGGGACGCCTGATCCATGCCCCGCTGATCAGCCTGGCAGGGCGCGCCTGGTACACCGACACGACGAACGGGTTTCGCGGCTATTCGCGGCGCTATCTGCTGGACCCGCGTGTGCAGCCCTTCCGCGACAGCTTCGACCGTTATCAACTGCTGTTTTATCTCTCGGTGCGAGCCGGGCAGATCGGGCTGCGGACCTGTGAAATCCCGGTTCGCCGCTCCTATCCGGCCAATGAACCCGTTCCGACCAAGGTCAGCGGCCTGCGCGGCCGCTTCAGCATGATGGAAGAGCTGCTTTCGGTCGTCGCGGGCCGGTTCAATCCGTAAGCGCAAGCCGCCGGACCCGTGCGTTTCACGGTGACATCGCCGTCCCGATCGGCAAAATCGTCTCCGGTGAATCGGAGAACAGCGCATGACGTGGTCCATCGTCGCCCGTGACCCGGCAACGGGCGCATTCGCCGTGGCTGTCACGACCTGCGCTTTCGCGGTCGGGGCGCGGGTGCCGTACGGATGCGGGCAGGTGGGCGCGATCGCGACGCAATCGTTCGTCAGCCCCTTCTACGGCATCGACGGCCTGCGCTACCTGCAGGAGGGCCGCTCGGCGCAGGAGTGCATCGATTTCGTCCGCCTCGGCGATCCGGCATCGGCGCAGCGCCAAGTCCACGTGATGGACCGGCACGGCCGCATCGCGGCCTTCACGGGCGCGGAATGCGTGGACTGGTGCGGGTCGGTGGCCGGCGAGGACGTGTCCGTCGCCGGCAACATGCTGGTGGGGCCGCAGGTCGTCGAGCGGACCCTGGCGACCTACCTCGCCCATCCCGGCCTCGACTTTGACGACAGGCTCCTCACGGCGCTCGAAGCGGGGCAGGAGGCCGGTGGCGACAAGCGGGGCAAGCAATCCGCGGCCATCCGCGTCTGGACGACGGAGGTGTTCCCCGCCATCGACATCAGGGTCGACGACCATGCCGAGCCGCTCGTCGAACTGCGGCGGCTGTGGCGCGTGGCCCATCAGCGCTACGTGCCTTTCCAGGCCGCGGGCCCCAGCCGCGCCAACCCCGGCGGTATCCAGGACCGCGCCATCCTCGACGCAACCACCTCGAACTATGCCGAAAGCTGGAATGCCCGGCATCCTCAGCGCTGAGGCGGCGCGGCTTGCGGGATCCTCAAGGCATAGGTGGCCGATCGTATGAGTCGATGAAGCTTGACGTGAGGGCAGGTCTGGTCATGCTGCACTGCAACATGGATCTTGTCCGCCAAGGCTGGAGAAAGGACACACCGTGATCATTTGCGTCGGGGGTACCAAGGGTGGAACCGGCAAGTCCACGGTGGCCACGAATCTCGCCGTCATGCTCTCCACCTCGGGGAGGGACGTGCTGCTGGTCGATGCCGACGAGCAGGGGACGTCGACCGATTTCACCAATATGCGGAACACGAATCGGCCCGATGGCGCCGGCTATACGTGCATTTCGCTCACTGGGCGGGCCGTCGTCACCGAAATCCGGCGGCTCACGCCGAAATACCAGGACGTCGTCATCGATGTCGGCGGCGGCAATGTGAACAGCCAGCGCGGCGCGCTGGCGGTGTGCGACCTCTATCTCGTGCCGCTCGCGCCGAGATCGTTCGACGTATGGACCCTCGACAAGGTTGCCGGGCTCATCGACGAGGCGCGAATCAACAATCCCGATTTCCGCGCCTGCGCGTTCCTGAACAGGGCCGACGCGTCCGGCGCGGAAAACGCGGCGGCGGCCGGAATCATCCGGGGCCAGCCAGCGGTCGAGCTGCTGGAAGCCAGCCTCGGCAACCGCAAATCCTATTCGCGTGCCGCAACCGCCGGGCTCGCGGTGTTCGAGCTGCGTCCCCAGGATGCCAAGGCGACGCAGGAAATGGCGGAACTCGCCGCCGAAATCGGGCTCGAAGTGGTTGTGACGCCTTGAAAAGGTTCAGGCGATATGCCGCTCCAGCAATCGCCAGCGCAACGCGGCTCGGCCCGAATGCGTGATCTCGTACTCGGAAACGGTCGCGTCGATGGCGTACGGGCCTGTGACGCGAAGTCGCAGGAAGCCCTTCCGGGTCAGCTCGCTGGCATGCGGATCCTGGGGATAATGCGGGCCGGGCTCGCGGCCATTGATAGCAATGGTCACGGTGCCCTCGGGCGCTTCCATGGCCTGCTGGAGAATGATGGCAGTATTCAGCGTGCTCGCCTGGCGCGTCATGGCCGTTCCTCGAGAGACTTGCGGGGGGACGGGTCTCGTAATGGCGCCGGTTTTGCCAGAACGAAGCTGAACGGATGCGGACCAATTGGTTCAGCGACCGTTCATCGAGCGGGCTTTTCTATCGGCGAACGAGTGAATCGCCAACCTTCGAAGTGCTCGATGGAGCCAAGCGGCTCGCGCATGTCTCGAAGCCATCAGGAACAATCTGTACGCAATCTCGATTAAGACCGCTCGACAGATCGGAAAGGGACGACATGACTTCGTGGTTCAATCTGGCGCACTCCGCGGCCATGCTCGGGATGGAATCCCATAGCGTGATCGGCCTTCGCGTGATGCGTCTCGCCATGGGCGGCGCGTCCGCCCGCACGGAGGCGGAGCGGATGGTCAGCGAGAAGATGCAGGCGATGGCCGAGGCGCACGTGCAGATCGCGACGGATCTTTGGACCGGGCGCGGGCATGTAGCCATGGAGCGCACCGTGTCGTCCTACCGCAAGATCGTGCGGGCCAATCAGCGGCGGCTTCTGGCGCGCTGACGCAGAAACAAGAAAGCCGCCCCAGGTACAGGGGCGGCCTTTGCGAGCGAGAATTCGCCGTCAGGCGTGTCGAAGATCCTGCGCCATGGCTCCGCCGGCAGAGAGCTCGTCCTTGGCGAAGACGAATCCGCGAACGAGATTGCCGAAAAACAGCAGAGTTCCGGCGAACCACATCAGGGACGCCACGATGGCAAGCCCCGGATTACCGTGCGCGATGGAGAGATAGATCCCGACCGGAAACAGCAGCGCGCTCGGCGCAGCCAGGCCCAGATGGAACGTCGCCAACTTGGAACGTCCCAGTTCCGGATAGAGCCTGTAGACGATTCCGAACACGGCCATCGATGCGAATCCGAGCAGGTTGATATGGGCGTGGACGGGCGCGTACTGGAAGTCGTGTACGATACCCATGAATATTCCCAAGGATACGCCCAGGATCAGGAAAACAGACGATAGCAGCAGGAAATAACGATCGATGCGGCGCATTGAAATCCTCCACCCAGGTTGCATTGGTCTTTGTTGAATGCCGTCGAGCGGCACTGTGCATATTCTGGCCGTGGCGGAGGCGAAGTGCGGAATCGCACAGCAGATATATCAGCGTTGCTGACGAAAGGGTCAGCCCTATCTTCCGTCAAATCAACTGTTGAGCTAATCATCAGATTGAGTTGGTGAACGTTATTTTAAACGTTTTGACCGAGGTTGAACCCATAGACGGTGGTCAGTTAGACCCCCGGAAGCGGGGCGCGTATGGACCTTAAGGAATTCCTCAACCGACCTTCGGCCTCGCTCGCCCGCCGCACGGGCCGTGTGCTGGTCGTTGACGACAGCAAGACCGCGCGTCGCATCGTCGCGAAGCTCCTCGACAGCATTGGCATCTCCGACGTGCTCGACCGCGAGAACGCCAGCGATGCCTTCGAGATCCTGCAGCAGCAGCGGATCGGCCTCGTCATCGCCGATGTCGAGATGGTGCCGATCAGCGGTCTCGACCTGCTGAAAGCCATTCGCGCGAACCCGCGCACCTCGAAAATTCCGGTAATGCTCATGACCGCGAGCTACGACCCGCGCCATCTCAGCAAGGCTAAGGCACTTGGGGCGGCGGGCTATCTGCTCAAGCCGTTTTCCGCCGACAAGCTCAGCAAGGCGATCCAGGTCGTCTACAGCCAGCCGCTCGCAAATCTCCCGGACAACGACGCCGGGTACAGCAACGCCTCGAAAGTGACAGGCGAAACGGAGATGGTTGAGCGCTGGAGCGAGAAGAAGCAAAATTTCTAGAGCGCGCTCCGGCCTGATTCACCTCAGGCCGGTCGCTCTGGCTTAAGGCCGCATGCCCCGGAAAGAGGCATCCGCACGGCTTCCCATCCCAGTCCCGCCAGCCCCAATCCCGGCATGCGCGAATTTCCGGACCTCTCAGGGACGCTCCCACGCTGCTGAAGTCGCCGAGCGGAACAGGGCATCCAGGACCCGCATGTTCGCGATGGCGTCCTCGATGGGCCAGCCGAACGTGTCCTGGCCGCGCACCGCCCGGGAGAATGCCTCTCCCTGCAAGCCGTACTGGTCGCATGGCGGGAATTCCTCCACCGCGGATCCCGCCGCCGAACAGATCGCGCCCGTCATCGACCATGATGCGCGTCGAGCGCGCTGGAACGGGATTGAACGGAACCTCGATCTCGACCCGTCCCTTCGATCCGAGGATCTGGACCCGCTGGTAGGGCGTGGTCTGGGTCGAGACGCTGAAGGTGAGCTGGCGGCCGGCGCCGAAATCGGCAAGGCCGGCGGAGACGCGGTCTGTCTTCAGCACGGGATCGAAATCGAGCAGCGACACGACCCGCTGCGGCTCCGCCTCGAAGATGAAGCGGGACGAGGCCACTGCGTAGCAGCCGATGTCGTAGAGACCACCGCCGCCGATGTCGGCCATGTTGCGGATGTTGGTGGGGTCCACATTGTTGTAGCAGAACAGCACGTTGATGCTGCGCAGTTCGCCGATCTCCCCGCTGCGAACGATCTCGCGCGCTCGACGCCATTGCGGATGGAAGCGGATCATGAAGGCTTCCGCCACGAGCTTGCCCGTGCGGGCGCGCGCCTCGATCAGCGCGGCTGCCTCTTCGGCGGTGAGCGCGATGGGCTTCTCGCACAATACGTGCTTGCCGGCCTCCATCGCCTTGATCGTCCAGGGCACATGCAGGTGGTTCGGCAGCGGGTTGTAGACGACCTCGATCTCGGGGTCGGCGAGCATCTCCTCGTAGCTGCCATAGGCCTTTGGAATGCCCAGCGCGGAGGCCGCCTCACGCGCCTTGGCGATATCCCGCGAGGCGATGCCGGCGACCCGTATGTCGGGGCTGGTTTGCATCCCGGGGATGACCTTCTGCGTCGCGATCTTGGCGGCGCCGAGAATGCCCCAGGCCACGGGGCGGTTCGTCGATGCGGACATTGGAATTCCTCCGGGTGAAGCGGCGCGCGCGCAGGGTTGCGCCAGCGCGGGATGGCAGGTTGCGCGTCAGCGCAGGATGGGATTCAGCAGGCCCAGGCTGCGCCAGAGGTCGCGGCCCTCGACCAGCGACAAGCGGTCGATCTCGGCAAGTTCCCCGGCACTGAAATCCAGGTTGTCGAGCGCCTTCAGCGTATCGTCGAGTTGCTCAACCGTGCGCGCGCCGACGAGAGCCGAGGTGACCTTGCCGCCGCGCAGAATCCAGGCGATCGCCATCTGCGCCAGGGTCTGGCCGCGTTTGCCGGCGATTTCGGCAAGGCCACGCAGCCGCCCGATATTGTCGTCGGTGAGCAGCGCCTTGGGGAAGGTTCCGGCGCGGCTGGCCCGCGATCCCTCCGGCACGCCGCCGACATATTTGTTGGTGAGGAAGCCCTGCGCGAGCGGCGAGAACGCGATGGACCCGATGCCTTCCTCCGCCAGGACTGCCTGCAGCGAATCCTCGATCCAGCGGTTCACGATCGAATAGGAGGGCTGGTGGATGACGCAGGGCGTCCCCAGCGATCTGAGGATCGCGGCGGCCTCGCGCGTCTTGTCGAAGGGATAATTGGAAATGCCGACATACAGCGCCTTGCCCTGCGCGACGGCCGATGCCAGCGCGCCCATCGTCTCCTCGAGCGGCGTGTCGGGATCGAGCCGGTGCGAATAGAAGATGTCGACGTAATCGAGCCCCATGCGCTGGAGGCTTCGATCGAGGCTCGACAGCAGGTATTTGCGCGAGCCCCACTCGCCATGCGGCCCCGGCCCCATGCGGTAGCCCGCCTTTGTCGAGATGATCAGCTCGTCACGGTAGGGGGCGAGGTCGAGCGCCAGCGCCCGTCCGAACATCTCCTCGGCGGAACCTGGCGGCGGCCCGTAATTATTGGCGAGGTCGAAGTGGATGACGCCCCGGTCGAACGCCCGGCGCAGGATGGCGCGGCCTGTCTCGAACGTGTCGACGCCGCCGAAATTCTGCCAGAGCCCCAGCGAGATCGCAGGCAGCATCAGGCCGCTTCGCCCGCACCTGCGATAGGGCATGGCGCGGTAGCGGTCTTCGGCGGCGAGGTAGGTCATGGCGTCATCCCTGATGCATCCGAAGGCCCGCGAAACGGGCCGGCCTACGTTCTATTCCGTTGCCGGCCCCCGGCCTTCAATCCAGCCCGAGAAGCCGGTTGATCTGCGCCTTGTCGACGGAGCCGCCGGCGAAATCGTCGAACGCCTTCTCGGTGACATGGATGAGGTGGCTCCGGATAAACTCCGCGCCTTCGCGCGCGCCGTCCTCGGGATGCTTGATTGCGCATTCCCATTCCAGCACGGCCCAGCCGTCATAGCCGTATTGCGCCATCTTGGAGAAGATCCCGCCGAAATCGACCTGCCCGTCGCCCAGCGAGCGGAAGCGTCCCGCGCGGTTGATCCAGGACTGGTAGCCCGAATAGACGCCCTGGCGGCCGTCGGGATTGAACTCGGCGTCCTTCACGTGGAACGCCTTGATGCGCTCGTGGTAGATGTCGATGAAGGCCAGGTAGTCGAGCTGCTGCAGCAGGAAATGCGAGGGATCGTAGTTGATGTTGCAGCGCTTGTGGCCCTTCAGCGCATCGAGGAACATCTCGAAAGTCGCGCCGTCGAACACGTCTTCGCCGGGGTGGATCTCGTAGCAGACGTCGACGCCGACCGCGTCATAGGCATCAGGATCGGCTTCCAGCGCTTCGCGAGTTCCTCGAACGCGGTCTCGATCAGGCCGGCCGGCCGCTGGGGCCAGGGATAGACGAAGGGCCATGCGAGCGCGCCGGTGAACGACACGGAGGCGTCCAGCCCCAGGTTCCGCGAGGCCTTGGCGGCCTGCATCATCTGGTCGACCGCCCAGGCCTGGCGGGCCTTCGAATTCCCCCGGACATTGGGAGGCGCAAAGCCGTCGAACGCCTCGTCGAAGGCCGGGTTCACGGCCACGAGCTGGCCCTGCAGATGGGTGGATAGCTCGGTGATCGCGATCCCGTGCGACGCGGCCACGCCCGCAAGCTCGTCGCAATAGGTCTTCGACGAGGCCGCCTTGGCGAGATCGATGAGCCGTGCGTCCCATGTGGGAACCTGCACGCCCTCGTAGCCGTGCCCCGCCGCCCAGCGGCAGATGGAATCGAACGAATTGAACGGCGCGTCGTCACCCGCGAACTGCGCGAGAAAAATCGCCGGGCCCTTGACGTTGCTCGCCATCTTCAGTCCTCCCAAGCTTTGAACGATTGTTCCACGCCGTTGCCAGCATTGAATCGCTTATCCTTGAAAGGGTCATCCCATAGCCTGCTGAGGTGCGCAACTCAAATCCGGGTATGGGGCATAGGAACGCCGGGGGACGCAATGTGGGGTTGGGGGAAGCATCCCCTTGTGAAGATCGGCCCCTGGGATCAAAAGCCGAAACTGCGCGTTGACCTCCCATCAACGAGAACCGTCCAGAACGGGAGGCTCACATGCTTAGAACCAGGAACACCGTGTTCGCCGCCGCCGTCGCGCTGACGGCTGGGCTTACTCTCGCCGCCCCGCTCGCCGAGGCGGGCGCCAGCACCGGCAAATGGCGCGACGGCAGCGTCGCCGTCGATGGCCGCGTCTACTCGCCGCGGCCTACCTATCGCTATGGCGGCTACGGCTATCGACGCACTTACGGCGATGATGACGGCTATCGCGGCTATTACGACCGCCCCGGTTACTATCGCGACCGTGGTTACTATGGTGATCGTGGATATTATCGCGAGCGCCGCTCCGATGCGGGCGCCGCCGCTGCCGCCGGCATCATCGGCCTGACCACCGGCGCGATTATCGGTGGGGCCCTGTCGCAGCAGAACCGTGGCACGGTCTCCTGCACGCGCTTCAGGTCCTACAATCCCGCGACGGGTACCTACGTCGGACGGGACGGCCGTCGACATTATTGCTAATAACAAATGCTGATCATCAAGCGCTGCGTAGATCACGATATCGTATAGTCAAGCTTAGATCGCCAACTTATCCGGGTTGGCGATCTTTTTTGTTCTCCATATCAAGCCAAGTCAAAGTTATTGCGACACATTCCTGTCAATTTGTGACGATTATTTCGGAACGATGTTCGCTGCGGGGTATTCTTAGGTGCGACGGATGCCCCCATCGTGAAGAGTTGTTCCACCGTAATTCACTGTTTCGCCGCCTGCAGCAGCGCTGAACCGCTCGTGGGAGCGGTCTCCATGGAGCTTGTTTGATGTCGATCACCTATCCGCCCCGTCCCGGAATGACGCTGACCTTCGAAGACGAGTTCGATCGCGCTACCCTGAACGGCGACGGTTATAACTGGATGACGTTTTTCCCGTGGGGCGCTCGCAACCAGCCCTATTTCCATCAGAGCCAGCTCTTTATCGAGGCAGATTACGTCGCGCCCACGGGCGTGAAGCCGGGCATCAATCCGCACCAGATGATCGCCGACCCCACGGAGCCCGGCGACGGCATCCTGAAGATCGTCGCGGACCGCACGCCGGCGGAGTACGCCGACGACATTCCCACCAAGTACACCTCCGGCCATATCAACTCGGCCAACATGTTCGACTTCCGCTACGGCTATGCCGAGATGCGGGCGAAGCTGCCTTTCGGGCAGGGCATGGAAAGCACGTTCTACCTCGTGCGGACCGACCAGGCGCAGCTCGGCGAGATCGACATCAACGAGCACGTGACGCAGTGGCCGCACAACCTGTTCTCGAGCGTCCACTACTGGAACGGCCAGTACACCCAGATCGACAAGACGGTCCGCAGCATCGTGCCCGCCGACCTCTCCGCCGACTTCCACACCTACGGCGTGGACTGGCAGCCCGACCGCATCACCTTCTATTTCGACGGCCAGGCGATGGGATCGATGGTCACGCCTGAATTGGTGAAGGCGCCGATGTACCTGATCGCCGACTTCTCGGTCGGCGGTGACTGGGTGGGCTATCCCGACAGTTCCACCGTGTTCCCCAACAATTACCAGATCGACTACATCAAGGTGTTCCAGGACGCCTCGGCCTTCACGCCCCTCACGGTGACAGGAACCACCGCGAGCGAAACCCTCTCCGGCGGCGACGGCGCGGACACGATCTCCGGCGGCCTCGGCAACGACACGATCATGGGCGGGCAGGGCGACGACACCATCTCGGGTGGAGACGGCGCCGACCGCATCATCGGTAATACCGGCAACGACACCATCGTCGGCAACGCCGGCGCGGATACGCTGGAGGGATGGGGCGGCAACGACCTGTTCGTCATCGATACCGGCGACAACGTCTACGAGCGCGCCAACTCCGGCTTCGATCTCGTGATGACCAACAACCCGACATACGCCATGACCGGCAATGTCGAGGGCGTGATCTTCACCGGAACCGGCAACCAGAGCATCGTCGGTACGCCGCTCCAGGGCCTCTATATCGGCGGCGCGGGCAATGACACCATCAATGCCGGCGGCGGCGACGACACCATCCGCGGCGGGTTCGGCAATGACAGCCTGCTGGGAGCCGATGGCAACGACTGGATGTACGGCGGTGGCGGCAACGACACGATGGTCGGCGGAACCGGCTTCGACCGCTACATCTTCGCAAGTCCGGCGGCAGCGTCCTCCGATCTCGTGCGCACGTTCCGTATCGGCGAGGACCAGATCGATCTGCGCGACCTCGGCCTCACGAGCTGGACGCAGATCCAGCCGTTGCTCAAGGCTAACGCGTCGGGCTACGCGGTCCTGACCTACGGCAACGAGACGATCACGATCGAGAACGTGAAGCCGACGTCCCTGAGCGCCACCGACTTCGTGCTCGGCGCCGCCGATGCCAAGCAGGCGCCGACAGGCATCAAGATCTCGTCCGATACGGTGGCCGAGACGGCCGCCGTCGGCTCCGATGTCGGAACCTTCATCGGCGTCGATCCCGATTTCACCCAGGCGATGACCTACACGCTGACCAACAATGCGAATGGCGTGTTCGAGCTGAAAGGCGGCGTGCTCACGCTCGCCAAACCGCTCGATTACGAGACCACGAAGTCCTACCAGATCGCCATCCAGGGCACGAACGAGGACGGCCTCAGCTTCAGCCGCAACATGACCATCTTCGTCGGAGACGTGGTGGAAGGCTCTACCCCGCCGCCCGACACTCCGCCGTCCGGCGAGCCGGGTGGAACAACTGTTTCGGGAACGTCGGGAGCGGACAACCTCACAGGCACGACGGGCGTCGATACCATCTCCGGTTTCGATGGCAACGACATGCTGGTCGGCTATGACGGCAACGACAGCCTGGACGGCGGCAACGGATCGGACACGCTCAATGGCGGTCTCGGCGCGGATACGCTGTACGGCGCGTCGGGCCTGGATTTCGTCTCCTACCGCAGCGCGACAGGCAAGGTCGCGCTCGACATGGCGAACGCGGCCTGGTCCGGCGCGACCGGTGAATCGGTGGGCGATACACTCGTCAGCATCGAAGGCTTCGAAGGATCTGCCTTCAATGACTGGGTCATCGCGGCGCCGTCGGGAAGCCGGCTCAACGGATTGGCCGGCAACGACCAGCTCGAAGGCCGCAACGGCGCCGACACCATCCAGGGCGGCGACGGCAACGACCTCGTCATCGGCTGGGGCGGCAATGACAGCCTGCTCGGGCAGGCGGGTTCGGACACGTTCTACTTCGTCGACGGATCGGGCAAGGACCTGCTCGTAGGCTTCACGGCCGGCGCGGGCGCTGGCGATATTCTCGCCTTCAACGGCCAGTTCGCGAGCTTTACCGAAGTGCTGGCCGCGACCTCGGACCGGTCCGGCGTGACTTCGCCGCTCGGCACTGCCTTTACCGGCACGGTCATCACGCACGGCACGGACGAGATCTGGCTCGCGGGCGTCAGCAAAGCACAGTTGAATGCCGATGATTTCGACTTCACCACCTATCAACTCACGGCGCCCCCCGCACCGCCGGCCCCCGGCACCATTCCGGGCGGCACCGGCGCCATCGTCGGCAGCGCGGGCGACGACAACCTGACCGGCACCCTCAATGCGGATTCGATGATCGGCGATCTCGGCAACGATCGGCTGAACGGCGTCGCGGGCAATGACACGATCGACGGCGGCGCGGGATCGGACACCCTGATCGGCGATGGCGGCGCGGACAGCCTGATCGGCGGCGCGGGGCTCGACTTCGCAAGCTATGTCTCGTCGAATGCGGGCATCGCGATCGACATGAACAACCCGACATGGGCTGGCGCGGCCGGCGATGCGATCGGCGACAGGCTGAACGGCATCGAAGGCGTCGAGGGCTCCGGCTTCAACGACACGATCATCGGCGCGACGACGGCCTCCCGCCTGAACGGCGGGGCAGGCGACGACGTGCTCACCGGCCGCACCGGAAATGACACGATCCTCGGCGGCGACGGCAATGACCGGATCACCGGAGACGGCGGCAATGACAGCCTGAACGGACAGGCCGGTAACGACACCTTCGTGTTCAACGCGGGCGCGTTCGGGAAGGATGTCATCGGCGGATTCTCGGCCGGATCAGCCGTCTCCGATGTCGTGGAGTTCCACGGCCAGTTCGCCAATTTCGATGCGGTGATGGCTGCGGCCGAGCAGGTCAGCAACGTCACGTCGCCGCTGGGCGGAACCTTCAGCGGCACCGTCATCCATGCCGGCGCGGACGAGATCTGGCTCGCCAACGTCAACAAGACATCGCTCGTGCAGAACGACTTCTCGTTCTTCCCAAGCTGACGCGCTGCATAGACGCGATACCCTCCGCGATTGATCGAACCGAGAGAGCCGGCCGCCTTGGCCGGCTCTTTCATGTCTGGTCAGGGCGCGAGCATCTGATGCGTCCAGCCGAGCTTCGTGAGTTCGGCCGCCGCCATCGGCGAGATCTTCGCGTTCGTGGAAAGGATCGGGGCGGGGCCATCCTTGGGGCGCGCAGCGTCGAGCCGCGTCACCATGCCGGCGACACGGTCCGTCCAGGCGAGTTCGTCCAGCGGAAATACCGCGACGAGGCGGCCGTTCGCGGTGAGGTTCAGCGGAAACCCGCCGACATCGACGAAGCTGCGGATGCCGCCCAGGATCGCGCTGTTGCGGGCGATGGTCACGGCGCGCTGCGTCTGGAAGGCGCCCTCGTCGGCGGACGTCGCGTCCGCCGCCTTTGCGATGAAGATGCTGCTCCGCTTGGCGTTGAGCTGCTGCAGGGCCATGGATATCGCCAGCAGGTCCGCCGGCGAATAGGACCGGTTGCGCACGAAATCCAGCACCGTCGCGTCTGGCACGCCAAGGCGCTTCAGCGTGGCGCTGACCTGGTCGATAATCTGCGACGACGTTTTCTGCTTCAGCGTGTCGGCGAACGTGTTGGCGCTCGCGACCGAGGACACGGCAATGCCAGCTCCGCCGGGAATGGCCATTGTCAGTGCCTGGATCGACAGGCCGCCGAGACCGGCCGCGGTCGCCACCTCCTCGAGCTGCTTCTGCAATGGCGGGAAGTCGGAATAGGGGTCGACGCCGAGTTCGACGGCAAGGTGGCGGCGCGCGGTATCGATCCCCAGAGGCTGGTGGCGACGTTGTCGCGGCTGGCGCCCTGGTTACGGACGCCCGAGCCGATCCGGTCGAACATATTGGCTATTCCTGATACCGACCGGGTCAGCGTCTCCTTGGGATCGGTAATGAGGTCGGCTCCGTACTTCAGCGGCGCGGCGGCGGCCTGGCCAAGCGATTTCACGAACGTGTCGGAGGCCTTCATGGTTTCGAGCCGGCGAACGGCGGCGAGCTCGCGAATGCGCGTCTTGAGCTGGGCGTCGCCATGCACGCGGTAGGTGCCGTAAGGCGTCTCCACCTGGAAAATGCGCATGAGGCCGTCGCTCTGCACCGGCGACAGCACCGTGTAGTTCGGCCCCTTTTCGTTGCCGCGCAGCAGGCTGGCGGCGGACACCTCGGGCGGCATCTCGTTCGCGAGAGCCGGACCGGCAAGGGCCGCAGTCGCGGCGATGCAGCATGATGCGATGAGGCGGGCCGTGATGTTCATGGGCGTTCCCCGGGCCGTGCCCCGAAGCAGGGCAACATAGTGCTTAGCTTTAGTCAGCCGAGCCGGAGAAGTGCAACCCCAGATATCGAAGGGTTTGATATCTTCCACTCTGTCGTTCCGGGATCGCGGGATTGGCGGACGAGATGAGATTGACATTTGCGACTGAGTCGGCCCCCGATAGCCCCGGGCGGTTCTTCGCCCGAAAATCAGTCAATTGATCGCGACAGAAGCCCATGACACAGGTTGCATCGAAGCCCCTGACTTCGAAAGAGCGCCCCGCTCGCAAGGAAAAGTCGCTCGCGCTCGATGAATTCCTGCCCTACCGGCTCAATGTCCTGGCCCAGTTGGTGGCCGAGGGGCTCGCCCGCGAATATTCCAAGGCGTTCGGCATCGTCATTCCCGAATGGCGCATCGTCGCGGCGCTCGGCGAGCAGCGCGAGATGACGGCGCGGGACATCGGCATTCACAGCCGGATGCACAAAACCAAGGTTTCGCGCGCGGTGGCGACCCTTGTCGAGCGGGGCCTGATCGACCGGCGCGCCAACGAGACGGACCGGCGCGAGGCGTTTCTCAAGCTCAGCGCCGAAGGCCGCAAGATCTATGAAGCGATCATCCCGATGGCCCGCGCCTATGAAGCGCGCCTGACCGAGGGCGTCGAAGCAGCCGACCTCGGCGCGGTCGACCGCGTTTTGAAGCACATCCTCCGCAAGGTCGGCACGCCGTCGCGGGAGCCAAGCGACACGGGCGCGTGAGCTTCCGAAGCCTTCTTCCGACGCAAGCAGAACGCGTCAGGACGCCGCGACGATCTCGCCCACGCGGCGGCGCAGCTCCACGATGCCGCTATCCCTATGCCGCGTCGGGTGCACGCGGTTGGTGAGCAGGGTCCAGGCCCGGCCCGCGTCGAAATCGATCCACAGCCCCGTCCCGGTGAAGCCGGTATGGCCGAGCGTGTTCGCGCCGCAGGCATCGCCGCCGGACCAGCCGGGATAGGCCATCTCCCAGCCCAGCGAGCGCGTCGGCGTCTGGCGGCGGCGAAGCTCGGCCATCGCGGCAGGCGGAAGCAGCGTCCCGGAGAGCATGCGGCCGGCGAAATCGAGCAGGGCGTCCGCCGTGCCGAAAAGCCCCGCATGCCCCGAAGCGCCGCCGAGCGCGAAGGCGTTCTCGTCATGCACCTCGCCCGCGCATCACGCGCCCGCGCCAGGTGCAGCGCTTCCGTCGCCGCGCATTGCGCCGGGTCCGGCCGGAAGGTGAAGCCCGGTTCGCAGCGGCTGCTCGATCAGCGGCTTGCCCGTCAGGCGCTCGATCGCGATGCCGAGCAGGATGAAATTGATGTCGGAATAGACAGGCGGCCCGGCCCGCCATTCGCGCTGCAGCACGAAGGCGCGCAGGGTCTGCGGATCCTGCCCGTAGCTGTAGAGCGGCTCGACCGCCGGGCAGGTGCGTCTGGTGCTGCAGGCACTGGCGGAACGTCAGCCTGCGCTCGGCGGCGTTGGCGACGTCGTATTGCCGAGATCGGGAATCGCGACGGTGAGCGGATCGTCGAGCCCGATGCGCCCGCTTCGACAAGGCGCAGGATCGCCGTGGTCGTGAACACCACCTTGGTGAGCGAGGCGAGGTCGAACACGGTGTCGCGCCGCATCGCATCGTGCACCGGCTCGATCTGCGCAAGGCCCGCGACGCGCGCTGCGCGCGCGCCATCCGCCGTCGACGATGCCGAGCACGGCGCCCGGGATGCGGCCCGCCGCGATGGCGTCGAGAACCGGGCTGAAAGCCGCGTCGGCCAGCGCTTCGAGGGATGCGCTCATAGCAGCTCGTGCAGATGGCAGGCGTTGACTGAGGCAGCGTTGACCGAAACGGCGTCGCCCGAGGCGGCGCGCGGCGCGAGCTCCGGCCGGTCCGCCGAGCAGCGCGGCATGGCATGGCGGCAGCGGCCATGAAACGCGCAGCCGGGCGGCGGCGCGGAGGGGTCGGGAAGGTCGCCCTCCAGCACGATCCGCTCGCGCCTGGGCTGTCCGGGGGCCGTCGGCACGGCGGAGATCAGCGCCTGCGTGTAGGGGTGCGCGGGCTGGTCGAAAATGGCGTCGGCCGCGCCGATCTCGACGATCCGCCCCAGATACATCACCGCGATGCGATCGCTCACATGCCGGATGACCGAGAGGTCGTGGCTGATGAACAGCATGGACAGGCCGAGCCTGCGCCGCAGCTCCGCGATGAGGTTGATGATCTGCGACTGGATCGACACGTCCAGCGCGGAGACCGGCTCGTCGGCGACCAGCAGCTTCGGCGACAGCGCGAGCGCGCGGGCGATGGCGATGCGCTGGCGCTGGCCGCCGGAGAATTCGTGCGGGTAGCGCTCGCCGGCATCTGGCGGCGAGGCCGACCATCGTCGAGCAGTTCGGCCACGCGCTTCGTCACGTCGGGCAGGCCGTGGATCGACCAGCGGCTCGCCGACGACGCGTCGCCACCGTGTGGCGCGGATTGAGCGAGCCGAACGGGTCCTGGAAGACGATCTGCAATGTCGCGGCGGCGCTTCGTCATCGCGCGGCGCGGCAGCGGCACGAGGTCCTCGCCCTCGAACAGCACCTGCGCCGGACGTCGGCTCGACGAGCCGCAGCAGCGCGCGGCCGAGCGTGGACTTGCCGCAGCCGGATTCGCCGACGATGCCGAGCACCTCGCCGGCCTCCAGCGTGAAGCTGACGTCCTCCAGCGCCTGCAGCGTGCGGCCGTGCTGCGCCGCGATAGTGCTTGGTCAGGCCGCGGACCTCGAGGAGCGCGCTCATGCGGCCGGGTTCCAGCAGGCGGCGCGGTGGCCGGCGTCGCCCGTCGAGCGGCGGGCGCTCGGTGCGGCACGGTCGCCACCGGCGCGGAGCAGCGCGGCGCGAAGGCGCAGCCCGTGCCGCGCGCGCCCGGGCGGCGGCACCATGCCCGTGATGGACGGCAGCAGCGCGCCGGGCGGGTTGCATCGCGGGCATCGTGTCGATGAGCGCGCGCGTGTAGCGGTGGCGCGGCGCGGCGAACAGCTCGCCGACCGGTCGCCTCCTCGACGATGCGCCCGGCATACATCACCGCCGCCCGGTCGCAGACCTCGGCGACGACGCCGAGGTCGTGCGTGATGAGCAGGCAGGCCATGCCGAGGTCGCGCCGCAGCCGGTCGATCAGCGCCAGGATCTGCGCCTGCACGGTCACGTCGAGCGCCGTCGTCGGCTCGTCGGCGATGAGCAGCGCGCGGCTCGCAGGCCAGCGCCATGGCGATCATGACGCGCTGGCGCTGGCCGCCGGAGAGCTGGTGCGGATAGCGGTCGAGCTGCTCGCGCGGCGGCCGGGCAGGCCGACGAGATCGAGCAGCTCCGCGGCCCGGTCCAGCGCGCCTGGCGCGGCTCAGCCCGCGATGGATCTCCAGCACCTCGGCGATCTGGTCGCCGACCGTGAAGACCGGGTTCAGCGAGGTCATCGGCTCCTGGAAGATCATGCCGACGCGGTCGCCGCGCAGCCTGCGCAGCGGCTTCGGCATCGAGCGACAGCACGTCCGCGCCGTCGACGACGATGCGGCCGCCGGCGATCTCGACGGGCGGCGTCGGCAGCAGGCGCATGATGGCGAGCGCGGTCACGCGTCTTGCCGCAGCCGGATTCGCCGACGAGCCCGAGCATCTCGCCCGGCCTCGAGGCTGAAGCGTCACATCCTCGACAAGCGCGCGCGGCGCCGACCGCGAGGGTGAGGCCCTCGACGGCTGAGGACGTGGTCGTTCACGCCGCCTTCCAGAACTCGCCGCCGGGCATCGGGCTGCGGCACGCCCGTGGTCGTCGGCAGGCTGAGCGGCAGGCCGCGCAGCGAGCGCACCGCGAGGTAGCCGAAGCACTGCGCCTCGATGAAGTCGCCGTTCCAGCCGACGGCCTCGACCGGATCGACCGGCACGCCGAGCCGCGCGGCGCAGCATGCGCATGAACGTGCCGTTGAGCCGGCCGCCGCCGGTCACCAGCCAGCGCTGCGGCGCGCTCGGCACATGGCGCAGCGCGTCGGCGACCGAGTCGACCGTGAACGCCGCCAGCGTCGCCGCGCCGTCGGCGTCGTCGATGCGCTTCGACGGCGGCGGCCCAGGCGTGGAAGTCGTTGCGGTCGAGCGACTTCGGCGCGGGGCGCTGGAAATAGGGGTGCTGCATCAGCCGCGCCACGAGCGCCGCGTCGGGCGTGCCTGAGGCCGCCAGCGCGCCGTCCTCGTCGAAGCGCTGGCCCAGCCGCTTCAGCACGAAATCGTCGAGCAGCGCGGAGGCGGGGCCGGTGTCGAAGGCGATCACCGTGTCGCCGTCGATATAGGTGACGTTGCCGACGCCGCCGAGGTTGAGCACCATCACCGGCTGGGGCAGGGACGCCGCCAGCGCGCGGTGATAGAGCGGCGCGAAGGGCGCGCCTTCGCCGCCTGCGGCCACGTCGGCATGGCGGAAGCGGTTGACCACGTCGATGCCGAGTGCGCGCGGCCATGCGCGGGCCGTCGCCGAGCTGGCGCGTGAAGCGGCGTCTCCGGCCGGTGCCAGACCGTCTGGCCGTGCAGGCCGACCACGTCGACCGTCGGCGCGGTCGATGGCGAAGTCGCGCATGAACGCGCAGGATGGCGTCGGCATGGGCGTCGCTGACCTTGGCCTCGAGCTCGGCCAGCGGATCGGTCTCGGCCACGGACGGGATCGGCCAGCAGATCCAGCAGCTCGCGCGCGCAGGGCGGGGTCGTAGGCGTAGGTCCGCCCCGGTCCCGGCTCGCACGACGGTGTCGCCGTCGGTCTCGACGATGGAGACGTCGATGCCGTCCATCGACGTGCCGCTGATGGCGCCGATCGCGGTCTTCAGAGCCTGTGGAATCCATCGCGGCTCACTCCGGGTTTGCGGCTTGCAATTGGTATTATACCGGCCTAGCCTTGCGCAATACCAAAGATGTCTACGGGAGGGGTCAGTCATGGCTCGCGTCTTCGCTTCGCTCCACGCTGCTTGCCGGCGGCGTTCGCCCTCGTGGCCGCTCCCAGCCTCGCGCAGGTGCTGGAGGTCGCGATCGACCAGTCGCCCGCCGGCCTCGATCCGCACATCATCACCGCCTTCGCGTCCTTCATGGTCGTCAACGGCACGATCTACGAGGGCCTGACCGCGATCGACAAGGACCTGCGCGTCGGCCCGGGCGTCGCCGAGTCCTGGACCGTCGCGCCCGACGGCAAGACCTACACCTTCAAGATCCGCCCCGGCGTGACGTTCCACAACGGCGCGCCGGTCGAGGCGGCGGACGTGGTGGCGTCGCTCAAGCGCGTGCTCGCCAAGGACATCGCCTCGCCGCTGGCCAGCCGCCTCGCGGCCGTCGACACCATCACCGCCACCGATCCGCTGACCGTCGAGCTGAAGCTGAAGGAGCCGTCCGCGCCGCTGCTGACCTCGCTCGCCACCATCGCCATCGTGCCCCGCAGCCTTCGAGGCGGACAAGGACGGCGCTGCAGAAGCTGCCGGTCGGCACCGGGCCCGTTCAAGTTCAAGGAGTGGCAGCCCAACGGCTTCATCCAGCTCGCCAAGCACGACGGCTACTGGAAGAAGGGCCTGCCCAAGCTCGACGGCGTGAAGTTCAACATCGTGCCGGAATCGGCCACGCGCCAGGTCGGCATCTCCAGCGGCCAGTACGCCATGCTGCCGAACATCGACGCGGCGACGGCGCTGCAGCTCAAGGGCAAGCCGGGCGTCAAGCTCGCCGAGACGCTGGAGCTCGCCTACTCGCTCGATCGGCATGAACACGTCGAAGCCGCCCTTCGACAACGCCAAGGTGCGCGAGGCGCTGAACTACGCCATCAACCGCGACGAGATCATCGCCGCCGCGCTGTTCGGCGCGGGCGTGCCCGGCGGGCCGCTGTCGCCGGCGCTGAAGGACTGGGCGGTCGATGTGAAGGAGTTCCCCTGCTACAAGCCCGACCCGGCCAAGGCGCAGGCGCTGCTGAAGGAGGCGGGCGTCGCGACGCCGGTCGCCGTGACCATGATCGTGCTGCCGCGCCAGGACATCAAGGACATCGCGCAGGTCGTGCAGCAGCAGCTCAACAAGGCCGGCTTCAAGGTCGAGCTGAAGACGCCGGAGCTCGGCCAGTTCATCCAGGACTGGCGCAACAGCAATTTCGACCTGTTCGCCTCCACCAACGCCGGCAGCCCGGATCCGGACGACTATTTCTTCCGCACCTTCCGCACCGGCGGCTCGACCAACGTGTTCAAGTATTCGAACGCCGAGGTCGACGCGCTGCTGGACAGGGGCCGCGCCGACCGTCGACCAGGCGGCGCGCAAGGCCGACTACGCCAAGGTGCAGAAGATCCTCGCCTGCGACGGGCCCGATCGCCCACCTCGCCTATGGCCAGCTCTTCACCGCGCTGCGCAGCAACGTCGCAGGGCTTCGACATCATCGCCAACCGCTCGCTGTTCGACGCTGGCGACGACATCAGTCGCCAAGTAAGCGCGGCGGGACAAGCGCGAAGGTGAGCGGGGCCTCGACGCCCGCGCTGATCCGCATGATCGCGACGCCTCGTCGACCACGCGCCTCGCTCGATCTCGCGTCGTGCTGTTCAGCGTGTCGGTCATCGTCTTCGTGCATGATCCGGCTTCATCCCCGGCGATGCCGTGGCGATCATGCTCGGCGCCAACACCGAGGTCACGCCCGAGCGCATCGCCGAGCTGCGCGCACGGCATCGGCCTCGACCTGCCCATCGTCGCAGCAATACGCGCAGCTGGGCCGGCAAGGCGCTGCGCGGCGATTTCGGCACCTCGCTGTGGACCGGCCGCCCGGTCATCGAGGAAATCGGCGCGCATGTCTGGCCCACCTTGCAGCTCACCATCCTGGCGCTCGTCATCGGCGCGGTGCTGGCGGTGCCCGCCGGCGTGCTCATGGCGCGGCTGCGCGGCAGGCCGCCGACGGCGTGATGCGCGTCGTCACCGTCGCCGGGCCTCACCATCCCGTCCTTCTGGCTCGGCATCGTCATGATCCTGGCCGCTCGCGACGCTCGCGCCGCAGCGTCCAGGCGCTGGGCTACGTGCCGTTCCGGCAGGACCCGCTGGGCAATATCGGACGCGCTGCTGCTGCCCGCCTTCGCGCTCGGCCTGCCCATCCTCGCCAACCTGTCGCGCCTCGTGCGCTCGGCGATGCTGGACGCGCTGGGGCAGGACTACATCCGCACGGCGCGCGCCAAGGGCGTGAGCGAGCGCGCGGTGCTCTACAAGCACGCGCTGCGCAACGCGCTCATCCCCTTCGTCACCAGCGTCGGCATCATGACCGGCTACCTGCTCGGCGGCGCCATCGTGGTGGAGCAGGTCTTCGCCATTCCCGGCCTCGGCCGCCTGATCCTCGGCGCCATCGCCGAGCGCAACTACCCGCTGCTGCAGGCGACGATCCTGGTCGTCACCTGCGGCTTCGTGTTCGTCAACTTCGCTGGTCGACCTGCTCTACCTGGCCATCGACCCGCGGGTGCGGGCATGACGATGCAGCGCTCCGCCGCCACCGCCTGCTCGCCTTCGCCGTCGCGTTCGTCGTCGCTGCAGGTGCTCGTCGCGATCTTCGCGCGACTGGATCGCGCCCTACGATCCCGCTGGCGCAGAACGTGATCGCGCCGCATGAAGGGCCCGAGCGCCGCGCACTGGCTCGGCACCGACCAGTTCGGCCGCGACATCCTGTCGCGCATCATCCATGGCTGGCGCGCGTCGCTGGCCGTCTCGGCTGTCGCTCGGTCGGCGCGGCGCTGCTGGTGGGCGGAACGCTCGGCCTCGTCGCGGCCTATTACCGGGGCTGGACCGACCGCATCGTCATGCGCGTGATGGACGTGCTCTTCGCCTTCCCGGTCATGCTGCTGGCCATCGGCATCGTCGCGGTGCTCGGCCCGCGCACGTCCACGGCGGCGATCGCCATCGCGATCGTCTACACGCCGATCTTCGCGCGCCTGCTGCGCGGGCCCGGCGCTGGTCGTCTGCGAGAGCGACTACGTGACCGGCGCGCGCGCCATCGGCGCATCCGATGCGCGCATCATCTTCATGCACGTGCTGCCCAATCTCGCCAGCGTCGTGCTGGTGCAGACGAGCCTGCTGCTGTCCGCCGCGATCCTGGTCGAGGCCTCGCTCTCCTTCCTCGGCCTCGGCACCCAGCCGCCCACGCCCTCCCTCGGGCTGATGCTGTCGGAAGGCCGCAACTTCCTGATGCTGTCGCCGTGGAGCGCCATCTTCTCGGGGCTCGCCATCCTCTTCCTGTCCTTCGGCCTCAACCTGCTCGGCGACGCGCTGCGCGACACGCTCGATCCGCGCCTGCGAGGGCAGCCGTGATCGTGCGGCCGGCGCGCGAGGCGGACATTCCCGCCCTCGCAGCGGTCGCGGCGTCCTCCTATGCCAGCGGCTTCGCCGGCATCCTGTCGCCGGAGGAGCTGGCAGTCCGCAACGCCGCGTTCGTTCGCGCCGCTCTTCGCCGCGTCGCTGCCGCTGGTGACCGTGGCGGAGATCGACGGCGCGATCGCAGGATTTTCGAAGGTGACCGCCGGCCATCTCGACATGCTGTTCATCGATCCCGCCGCGCAACGGCGCCGGCGTGGGGTCGGCCCTGCTTGCGCGAAGCCGAGGCGAGGGGAACCTGCACACTCGAATGCTTCCGCGACAACCGCTCCGCGCGCAGCTTCTACGAGCGGCACGGATGGACGCTCGCGCGCAGCTACGAACGCGAATTCCTGGGCCGGACGCGGGCGTTCGTCTTTTACGAGAAACGCGCGCCAGGGCTTCGCGGCGGCGAAGGCGAAGAAGCGCGCTGAGGCGGCAAAGAGATGAGGCGGCGAAAAGCTTCCGGCGTGAAAAGCGTCCGGCCCGACGCTACATCGTCTCCGTGACCTTCTTCAGGAAGGGCGGGCTGTCGGGGTCGAGCCCTGCCTCGCGGGCCATGCGCTCGATGGCGAGGTAGGCCGGCACCAGCATGCACGACGGGGTCGCAGACCGGGTGATCGTCGCCCATCCAGGGCAGGGTCGAAGCCGGGCCGCCGGCGAGGAACACGTTCTCGCCCGCCGCCTTCAGATCGGCCACGAGGCCGTCCACCGTATCCGCCGTCGCATCCTGCTGGCGCAGGGCCAGCACCGGCGTGTCGTGGTCGATGGCGGCGCGGGGGCCGTGGCGAAGTTCGGCGGCGCTGTAGCCAAGCGCCGGCAGCCGCACCGTCTCGGACAGCTTCAGCGCGATCTCGCGCGCCGGGCCGAAGCCGTAGCCGCGCGCCGCGACGAAGGCGGCCCGGGCTGCGGGCAGGCTCTCGCGCCAGGCGGACCAGTCGAGCTCGAGGGCGTTCGCGAGGCGCGCGGGCATGCGCTCGCTCGCCGCGACCAGCGCCTCGTCATCGGCGAGTTCGCCGACGAACCGCGCGCACGCCAGCATCGAGCTCACCACCGACTTCGTGGCCGCGACGGCCAGCTCCGGCCCGGCGGCCACGGCAATGACGAGCCGAGGCGGCCGCCGCGACGGGCGACGTCGTGTCGTTGACCAGCGCCAGCGTGATCGCCCCCGCTTCCCGCGCGGCCTGCGTGGCGGCGACGAGGTCCGGGCTGCGGCCCGATTGCGAGATGACGACGAACAGCGCGCCGGCCATCGCGGAGGGCTTGCGGTAGTTCGTGACGATGGACGGCGCGGCGGCCGACACCGCGATGCCGAGCCGCGTCTCGATGAGGTAGCGCAGATGCACGCCCGCATGGCCCGAACTGCCGCGTCCGCACATCACGGCGAAGGGCAGGCGGCGCCGCGCGCAACCGGTCGGCGGCGCGCTGGAAGGGAGACGGCATCCGAGAGCAGCCGGTCGACGGCTTCCGGGATCTCCGCCGTTTCACGCGCCATGCGGTGGTCATCGGTTTTCCTCAGCAGGCAGGCAGCGCCTGTCGGTTTCAGCGGGGCTCGTCCGGCGTGCGCATGCCGGGGTCGCGCACCTCGGTGACGAAGTCGTAGCGGTCGCCGCGATAGGCCGAACGGGTGAACTCCACCGGCGTTCCGCCCGCGAGATAGCAGCGGCGCTCGATGCGCAGGATGGCGGCGCCGACGGGGATCGTCAGCAGGTTGCGCCTCCGCCGGCGTCGCGAGCGACGACTGCAGCCGCTGGAGGCCGCGCACGGGGCGGTTGCCGCGGCTGGTCAGCGCGCCGTAGAGCGACTCGCCGATCTCCTCGAGCGGCGGGCAGGAACCCCGCCGGCACGACCGCGCGCTCGATGGCGAGCGGCTCGTCGTCGGCCGTGCGGACGCGCGTCATGCGCACCACCTGCTCGTCCGGCGAGACGGCGAGCGTCATCGCCTCCTCCGGCGTCGGATTGGCCAGCACCTTCTCGATCCAGATCGAGCCGGGCCTGCTGCCCCGGTTCGCCATGTCCGCGCAGAAGCCGGCCAGCAGCGAGGCGGGCTGCTCGATGCGCGTCGAGACGTAGGTGCCCGAGCCCGGGCGGCGCGACAGCATGCCCTCGCGCAGCAGCGTGTCGATGGCCTTGCGCACCGTGACGCGCGAGATCGACGTCATCGCGCTCAGCTCGCGCTCGGAGGGCAGCGCCTCGCCCACGCGCACCGCGCCCTCGTTGATCAGCGTGCGCAGATCCTTCGGCCAGCTGCAGATAGAGCGGCGTCGGGCTCGGCGCTATCAAGCGCGATGCGGCCGGGGTTCAGCATGAAGCGCCGATCTCGGCCGAGGTCGCGTCAGCGCGTCGCGCAGGTTGCCCTTGTGCCTGTCGAGCAGCGCGCCCGCCTCGTCCGGCGGCAGGCCGCCGACGATCAGCAGGCGGCCTTCACGTCGAAGCCGCAGAGGCGCAGCGCCTTCGTCGGCCTCGTCCTCGGGACAGCCCGTGATCAGCGCCACCATGATCGCGGCGCGCCGGTGCAGCTTGGCGTTGGTGGCCTGCATGTGGACCATCATCCCGCGATAGACGCGGCCGAGCCGGATCATGATGGCGGTGGAGAGGAGGTTCAGCACGACCTTCTGCGCCGTGCCCGCCTTCATGCGCGTGCTGCCCGCCACCACCTCCGCGCCGGTCTCGATCAGCACGGGATGGCGCGCCACGCCCAGCAAGCGGCGCATCGGGGTTGTTGGCGACGCCGATGGTGACCGCGCCGCAGCTCCGTGGCCCGGCGGATCAGCGCGACGGTGTAGGGCGTGGTGCCGCTGGCGGCGAGGCCGATCACCACGTCGTTCGGGCCCGACGCCCGCCGCGTCCATCTTGGCGACGGCGTCCTTCTCGTCGTCCTCGGCGCCCTCGGCGCTGCGGATCAGCGCGGAATCGCCGCCGGCCATGGCGAAGACGAGCTGGTCGAGCGGCCAGTCGAAGGTGGGCGGCAGCTCCGCCCCGTCCTGCACCGCGACGCGGCCCGACGTGCCGGCCCCGGCATAGACCAGCCGTCCGCCCCGCCTGCAGCCCGTCGGCGGCGTCCTCGGCGGCGCGGGCGATGGCGGCGAGCGCCGGGCGCACGGCGGCGACGGCGGACAGCTGGCCCTCGTACATGGCCTCGACGGCGTCGCAGCGTGGGCCATCCGTCGAGGTCGACATAGCGGGCGCTGATGTCTTCGGTGGCCATGGCGTATCGTCCTGCGGATAATACCAATTCAGATACCAGTCTAATGCCTTTGCGCCCAAAAGCTAGACCGGTTGTGCACCTGTCGTGCTTCGAGGCGGGCCGGCCCGAGGCTTCGCGCGCCATCAGGATCGCGCCGGTCACCGCGTCGCCGATCCACGCGGCTTCAGGCGGCGGCGCACGTCGGGCGCGAGCCAGGGCTCGATGGCGCTGGAGAGGCCGCCGATGAGCGCGATGCGCGGCGCGCCGCGCTCCACCAGCGCGCGCACGAGCCCGTCGATCTGCTCGGCCGCGCCCTGCACGATCCGCCGCCCGGCGGGGTCGCCATTGTCGGCATGGCGCATCACCAGCGGCGCGAAGGTCGCGTAGTCGGTGGCCGACGCCTTGTCCATCCAGGCGACCGCCTCGAAAGGGTCGTGCTCGAAGCGCGCCAGCACGTCGGTCGAGCAGCGGCGTCGTGTCGAGCCGCCCGTCCGAGGCGCGCAGGGCAAGGCGGATCGCCTGCAGCCCCAGATCCGCGCCGCTGCCCTCGTCGGAGATCGGGAAGCCGTAGCCGCCGACGCGCACTTCCTTGCCGCCCGACGCGCGCCAGCCCGAAGCTGCCGGTGCCGACGATGACGATGCCGCCATCCTGCCCGGAATGCGCGCCGATGCAGGCGATCAGGCCGTCGCTCGCGAAGCTGATCGAGGCGAAGGGGTGCGGGCAGGGCCGTCAGCGCCTCGTACGCGCCCTTGCGGCCGATGCCGGCGAGGCCGATGCCCGCATGGATGCCCGCCAAGCCTGCGGCGGAGAGCCCGGCTTCCTCCGACCGCCGCGTCGATCGCGGCCTCGATCGAGGCCATGGCCTTGTCGAGCCCGAGCCGCGTCGTGGCAGGCCCCGATATGCCGGAGCCGAGCACGTTGCCCTCGGCGTCCTCGACGCGCGCGCGGCAGCCCGTGCCGCCTCCGTCCACGCCGATGTAGAGTTCCGCACCCATGCTGGCTGTGGCGTCATGGCCGTGCTCACGTTCCCAGGCGCTGGATGCGCGCCCCGCAGCGCACGAGCTTCCTGTCCAGCGCCTCGTAGCCGCGATCGAGATGGTAGACGCGGTTCACCACCGTCTCGCCTTCCGCGACGAGGCCGGCGAGAACCAGGCTCACCGAGGCCCGAAGGTCCGTCGCCATCACCTGCGCGCCGTGCAGCTTCTCGACGCCGCGCACCAGCGCCGCCGTGCCCTGCAGATTGATGTTCGCGCCCAGCCGCGACAGCTCGGGCACGTGCATGAAGCGGTTCTCGAACACCGTCTCGCGGATCATCGAGGCGCCCTGCGCGATGCTCATCAGCGCCATGAACTGGGCCTGCAGGTCCGTCGGGAAGCCGGGATAGGGCTCGGTCGTGATGTCGACGCCCTTGAGCCCGCCCGTGCGCGAGACCATCAGCCCGCGATCCGTCGGCCAGATCTGCACGCCCGCCGCTTCCAGCGCCTGCGCCGACGGCCGAAAGATGCTCCAGCCGCGCGCCGGTCAGCTCCAGATGCCCGCCCGTGATGGCGGCCGCGATGGCGTAGGTGCCGGCCTCGATGCGATCCGGGATCACCTCGTGGCGGGCGGCGGAGCAGGTCGCGCCGCCCTGGACGAGGATGCGATGCGTGCCCGCGCCCTCGATCTTCGCGCCCATCGCCACGAGGCAGTGCGCGAGGTCGGCGACCTCGGGCTCGCGCGACGCGTTCATGATCTCGGTCTCGCCCTTGGCTGATGTCGCCGCCATCATCGTCGTCACCGTCGCGCCGACGGAGGAGCGAGCCGAACACGATGCGCGCGCCGGTGAGGCCGTTCGGCGCGCTCGCGTCGATCGTGCCGGCGTCGAGCGAAATGGTCGCGCCCAGGGTGGCGAGCGCCTTGATGTGCAGGTCGACCGGCCGCGCGCCGATGGCGCAGCCGCCGGGCATCGACACGCGGGCATGGCCGAAGCGCGCCAGCAGCGGGCCGAGCACCAGGATCGTCGCACGCATCCGCCGCACGATGTCGTAGGGCGCCTCGATATTGCGGGCCGGCCCCGCATCCAGCGTCACCGCGTGCGCCGTGCGATGGCCGATCGCAACGCCGTAATGCTCCATCAGCGTGAGCATGCTCCTGATATCGGCGACGTCGGGCAGGTTCGTCAGCGTCAGCGGAGCGCTGGAGAGAAGGGAGGATGCGATCAGGGGCAGGGCGGCATTCTTCGCGCCGCAGATCTGCACCGTGCCTTCCAGCCGGTGGCCGCCTTCGATCAGCAGTCGTTCCATGGCGTTGTCCCGTCATGCGCGTCGTGGTCGCGCCGCTTGAAGATCACTAAGTGGTACACTATTGGTCTTGTCAACCGCGTGACGCGCATGCGGGCCAGCAACCCCGGAGGCCGCGCCGATGACGCCACAGGATCAAAGCGCGACCGGCCGATCCGTTGCGCATTTCGCCATCCTCGCCCCGCGCCTCTTCGATGGCGAGCGCATGCGCGAGAACGCCGTCGTGCTTGTCAGCGACGGGCGGGTCACGGGCGTCCTCGGCAACGCGGGCTCTGCCCAAGCCGACCTGCGCGCCGACACTCCGCTCCAGCGCCTGCCCGAAGGCGCGCTTCTCGCCCCCGGCTTCATCGACGTGCAGGTGAATGGCGGCGGCGGGGTGATGTTCAACGACGAGCCCAACGTCGAGGGCGTCGCCGCCATTCTCGCCGCGCATCGCGCGCATGGCACGACGGGCCTGCTGCCCACGCTGATCACCGATAGCCGCGACGTCATGGAGACGCGCGCTGGCGAACGGCCCTGCGATCGTCAGCCATGCCGGGCGTGCTCGGGCTGCATTTCGAGGGTCCCTTCATCAACCCGGCCCGCAAGGGCGCGCATCGCGCGGACTACATCGTGCCCGCCGACGATGCCGCCCGGGACATGCTGCTCCGCCTCAAGGGCGTCGGGCGCTCGATGGTGACGGTCGCGCCCGAGCTCATGCCGCCAGGCTTCATCTGCGCACTGGCGCGCGCGGGAATTCGCGTCTCGGCCGGGCATTCGGAGGCGACCGCAGCGGATATGCAGCGCGCCGCGGGCGAGGGCCTCACCGGCGTCACGCACCTCTTCAACGCCATGTCGCAGATGCAGGGCCGCGCGCCCGGGCTGGTCGGCTCGGCGCTGGCGCAGGACGGCCTGTTCGCCGGGATCATCGCGGATGGGCTGCATGTCGACCCGGTCTGCCTCCGCGCGGCGTTCAGGGCGATGGGCCCGGAGCGGCTGATGCTGGTCACCGACGCCATGTCGTCGGTCGGGGCGCCGCAACCGACCATTTCATGCTGATGGGCCGCGAAGTGCGGCTGCCACGATGGCCGCCTGACGACGGCGGACGGCACGCTCGCCGGCGCGCACCTCACCATGATCGAGGCCGTCCGCAACGCGGTTACGATGATGGGCGCGACGCTGGAGCAGGCCCTTGCGATGGCCTCGCGCACCCCCGCCGCCTTCCTCGGGCTGGACCGTGAACTGGGCCGCGTGGCTCCGGGCTACCGCGCCGATCTCGTCGCCGTGGGGCCGGGGCTGGACGTGCTGGGCACGTGGGTCGGCGGCAATCCGGCCTGAATGCTGCCAGCCGCTCCTGTTCGCGGGAAAAGGCTCAGACGGCGCGGCGTGCTTGTCCCCAGCACCGCCATCCCGTAAGCGGACGGGAGCAGGAGAAAATCGTGACAGACGCAGCCGCCACAAGCCACGCCGCCTCAAGCTCTGCCTCTTCGAGCTCTGCCCACCTCAAACCTCCCAGCCACAATCTTGTCACCTCAAGCCTTGCCGCCGAACTCGTCACGGTGCGCGACATCTTTCGCTGGGCGATCAGCCGGTTCAACGAGGCCGGGCTGTTCTTCGGCCACGGCACGACGACCGCGCTCGACGAGGCGGCGTTCATGGTGCTGGAAGGGCTGCATCTTCCCGTGGACCAGCTCGAGCCCTTCCTCGATGCGCGCCTCACCACGCCGGAGCGGCAGCGCCTGATCGGCCTCGTCGATGCACGCGTCACCACGCGCAAGCCCGCCGCCTATCTGCTGGGGCGCACCTATATCGGCGGCATCCCGTTCCGCGTCGACGAGCGGGTCATCGTGCCGCGCTCCTATCTCGGCGAGATGATGCTGTCGGAGATGTTCGAGGGCGAGGATCTCCTGCCCGAGGGCCCTCAGGCGGTGCGTAGCGTGCTGGAGCTGTGCACGGGCTCCGGATGCCTTGCGATCATCGCGGCGATGCGCTTCGGCAATGCCATGATCGATGCCGTCGATCTCTCGCCCGCCGCGCTCGAGGTGGCGAGGCTCAACGTGGCCGACCACGGCATGGAGCAGCGCATCACGCTTTTCGAGGGTGATCTGTATTCGCCCGCTCGGGCGCAAGCGCTACGACCTCATCGTCACCAATCCGCCCTATGTCGACGCGCAGACCATGGCGATGCTGCCGCCGGAATACCGGCACGAGCCCGAGATGGCGCTGGCCGGCGGCGAGGACGGGCTCGATATCGTCCGCCGCATCATCGACGGCGCCGCGCGCCGCCTCAATCCGGGCGGCGGCCTCATCTGCGAGATCGGCACGGATCGCGAGATCCTGGAGGCCGACTACCCGAACCTGCCGTTCCTCTGGCTCGACTCGCAGGAGAGCGAAGGCGAGGTGTTCTGGCTCTCGCGAGGCCGACCTGCGCGGCTAAGCCGCCCTCGGCTCCGGCGAGCCGCCCGCTCTATCCCTTGAACGCATCCTCCTGCGCCATCCAGTCGCGTTCTTCCTGCGTGCTCTCGCGTCCCAGGATCGCGTTTCGATGAGGAAACCGCCCGAAACGGGCGACGATGTCGCGGTGGTGGCGGGCCCATTTCAGCACGTCGGGGTCGCCGCTCGCCTGTGCCAGCGCGACGGAACGGTCCTGCCCAGCCAGAGTCTCGGCGTGCATGAAAGGCAGGGCGAAGAAGCGCCTGAGCTCTGCCGGAACTTGCGTGTCGAAGCCGCGTGCGATCGCGGCGTCCGCGATGGCGCAGGCTTTTTCGTCGCTCGCATAGGTCAGGGGATCGCCGCGGAACATGTTGCGGGGCATTTGGTCGAGCAGGATGACCAGCGCCAGCGCGCCCTCGGGCGTTTCCGCCCAGTGGTCGAGCGCTCCCGTCCGGGCGGCGTCCCAGGCTGCCTTGAACCGCTCCGTGCAGGCGGCATCGAAGGCGTCGTCCTTCTTGAACCAGCGCTCCGGACCGGCATTTCGCCAGAACTCGACCACGGTCTTTGCTTCAGGAAATGTTTCCAATTCTACAAACCCCAAGTCTTAGCTGTGAATTTACAAGCCCTGCCTGCGAAGTCACAGGGCTTCGCTGTGCGTCTACCTGCGACCTTATGCTCTGCTCTTTCACAAAAACGTGTGGATTTGAACGAACCAATGCCCGAATCACGTGTGAACGTATAAGCTGAAACTTGGATGTCGAAGACTGAAAGCAGTCGAGGCCATCCCTGACGGCGTGAAGTTGCTCCGGTTGGAAGCACTCATCAAGCTTTCGAGCTGGACATTCTTGAGCCGGTGGGCTGAGCCCCTAGAAATTCGACATTGCAGGATTCGCTTGGGCTTTACCCCCGGCATCCACCGGGGTTCGACGCAACCCTTGGCCTGTCCACGCTGTTATCAGCGTAGGCTGACAATCCCGGCAGGATCACGATGTTTCCTGAAAACGAACTCTTCGCCAGCTTCGCAAAGACCTACGAAGCCCGCCGCGAGACGGAGATGACCCTCGCCGACTATCTGGAGGGCTGCCGGGACGATCCGATGATGTACGCCAGCGCGCCCGAGCGCATGCTGGCCGCCATCGGCGAGCCGGAGCTGATCGACACCGCCAAGGACGCGCGGCTCGGCCGCATCTTCATGAACCGGACGATCCGGGTCTATCCGGCCTTCGCCGAGTTCTACGGCATGGAGGAGACGATCGAGCGCATCGTCGGCTTCTTCCGCCACGCCGCGCAGGGGCTGGAGGAGCGCAAGCAGATCCTCTATCTGCTCGGCCCGGTCGGCGGCGGCAAGTCGTCGCTCGCCGAGCGGCTGAAGGCGCTGATGGAGGTCCATCCGATCTACGTGCTGAAGGCCGGCGACGAGATCAGCCCGATCTTCGAAAGCCCGCTCGGCCTGTTCGATCCCGAGACGCATGGGCGCCGATGCTCGAGGAGCGCTACGGCATCCCGCGCCGCCGCCTCACCGGGCTGATGAGCCCGTGGGCGTGAAGCGGCTCGACGAGTTCGGCGGCGACATCTCGCAAGTTCCGCGTCGTCAAGCTGCAGCCCGTCGCGGCTGCGCCAGATCGGCATCGCCAAGACCGAGCCGGGCGACGAGAACAACCAGGACATCTCCTCGCTGGTCGGCAAGGTCGACATCCGCAAGCTGGAGATGCTTCGCGCAGAACGATCCCGACGCCTACTGCTATTCCGGCGGCCTCAACCGCGCCAACCAGGGCATGCTCGAATTCGTCGAGATGTTCAAGGCGCCGATCAAGATGCTGCATCCGCTGCTGACCGCGACGCAGGAGGGCAACTACGTCGGCACCGAGAACATCGGCGCGATCCCGTTCACCGGGCATCATCATGGCGCACTCCAACGAGGCGGAGTGGCAGAGCTTCAAGAACAACAAGAACAACGAGGCCTTCATCGACCGCATCTACGTCATCAAGGTGCCGTACTGCCTGCGCGTCGACCGAAGAGCAGAAGATCTACGAGAAGCTGATCCGCGGCTCCGAGCTCGCCGGCGCGCCCTGCGCGCCGGCGACGCTGGAGATGCTGGCGCGCTTCTCGGTGCTGTCGCGCCTGCGCGAGCACGAGAACTCGCAACGCTCTTCTCCAAGATGCGGGTCTATGACGGCGAGAGCCTGAAGGAGGTCGATCCGCAAGCGCGCGCATCGCTGCAGGAATACAAGGACGCCGCCGGCGTCGACGAGGGCATGGACGGCATCTCCACCCGCTTCGCCTTCAAGGTGCTGGCCGCGACCTTCAACCACGACACGACCGAGATCGCGGCCGATCCGGTGCACCTGATGTACGTGCTGGAGCAGGCGATCCGGCGCGAGCAGCTGCCCGAGGAGACCGAGAAGCGCTACCTCGAGTTCATCAAGGCGCGAGCTCGCGCCGCGCTATGCCGAGTTCATCGGCCACGAGATCCAGAAGGCCTATCTCGAGAGCTATCACGACTACGGCCAGAACCTGTTCGACCGCTACGTCGACTATGCCGACGCCTGGATCGAGGACCAGGACTTCAAGGATCCCGACACCGGCCAGCTGCTGAACCGCGAGCTGCTGAACCAGGAGCTGACCAAGATCGAGAAGCCGGCCGGCATCGCCAACCCGAAGGACTTCCGCAACGAGGTGGTGAAGTTCGCGCTGCGCGCGCGCGCCAGCCAATGGCGGCAAGAACCCGTCCTGGACGAGCTACGAGAAGATCCGCGAGGTCATCGAGAAGCGGATGTTCAGCCAGGTCGAGGACCTGCTGCCGGTGATCTGCTTCGGCTCGAAGAAGGACAGCGACACCGAGAAGAAGCACGGCGAGTTCGTCGAGCGCATGATGGCGCGCGGCTACACCGAGCGGCAGGTCCGCCGCCTGGTCGAGTGGTACATGCGGGTGAAGCAGGCCGGCTGAGGTCGGACGCGCGGACGCATGCGCATGTACATCGTCGACCGCCGTCTGAACCCCGGGGGCAAGAGCCTCGGAAACCGCCAGCGCTTCCTGCGCCGCGCCCAGGCCCTGGTGCGGCGCGCGGTGCGCGACAGCTCGCAAGGAGCGCGGCATCCGCGACATGGAGAAGGGCGGGGAGGTCTCGATCCCCGCCGACGGCGTGCGCGAGCCGACGCTGCGCCGCGCGGCCAGGGCGGCCGGCGCGAGCATCGTGCTGCCCGGCAACAAGGAGTTCGTCGAAGGCGACACCATCCCGCGCCCGCGACGGCGGCGGCGGGCGCGGCGGCTCCGAAGGCGCTCCGGACGGCGAGCGGCGAGGACGACTTCCGCTTCGCGCTGTCGCAGCGACGAGTTCCTCGACCTCTTCCTCGACGACCTGAACTGCCCGACCTCGCCAAGCGGCAGCTGGCGAGGCGTCGAGAACGTCGAGCTGGCGGCGCGCCGGCTATTCGGTCGCCGGGCTCGCCCGCCAACCTCGCGCTGCCGCGCACCATGCGCAACAGCCTGTCGCGCCGCATCGCGCTGAAGCGGCCGCAAGCCGCGAGGAGATGCGTGGAGCTGGAGGCGGAGATCGCGCGGCTCGAAGAGCCGGGCGGCGACCCGGACCGGCTGGCGCTGCTGCGCGAGGCGCTCGACGCTGCTCGACCAGCGCCGCCGGCGCATCCCGTTCATCGATCCGATCGACCTGCGCTACCGCCAGTTCGAGCCGTATCCGCGGCCGGTCGCGCAGGCGGTGATGTTCTGCCTGATGGACGTCTCCGGCTCGATGACCGAGCACATGAAGGACCTCGCCAAGCGGTTCTACATGCTGCTCCACCTCTTCCTGAAGCGGCGCTACAAGCACGTCGAGATCGTCTTCATCCGCCACACCCACGAGGCGCGAGGAGGTGGACGAGGACACCTTCTTCCACTCCACCGAGACCGGCGGCACGGTGGTCTCGACCGCGCTGGAGGAGATGCATCGCATCGTGACGGAGCGCGTTCCAGCCCGGCGGACTGGAACATCTACGCCGCGCAGGCCTCCGACGGCGACAACGCGCCGAACGACAACGACCGCACTGCCGCGCTGCTGACGAACGCGATCCTGCCGGTCTGCCAGTACTTCGCCTATCTCGAAGTCGGGCGCCGAGGACGAGCCGTCCTCGCTCGGCCTCGGCATGCGCGCCGAGCGACCTGTGGCGCACCTATGAGGCGCTGCGGGACGACGGAGCCGCGCTTCGCGATGCGCAAGGTTCGCCACCGCCGCGACATCTTCCCCGTGTTCCGCGAGCTGTTCCAGCAAGCGCGACGGCTGCGAGGGCGGGGGCATGATGTCGAGCTCGATCCGGCCGAGCGGCTGCTGTTCGAGGGCGCCGACTGGGACTTCGCCACGCTCCGGCGCATCTACGACGCCATGCGAGGAGATCGCGCATCGAGCGAGCTCGGGCTCGACATCTACCCCAACCAGATCGAGGTCATCACCGCCGAGCAGATGCTCGACGCCTATGCCTCCATCGGCATGCCGCTGTTCTACCAGCACTGGTCCTTCGGCAAGCACTTCGCCCAGCACGAGGCGCTCTACCGCAAGGGCTGCAGCGGCCTCGCCTACGAGATCGTCATCAACTCCAACCCCTGCATCACCTACATCATGGAGGAGAACACCGCGACGATGCAGGCGCTGGTGATCGCGCACGCCGCCTTCGGCCACAACCACTTCTTCAAGAACAACTACCTGTTCAAGCAGTGGACCGACGCCGACGGCATCCTCGACTATCTCGACTTCGCCAAGGGCTACATCGCCGAGTGCGAGGAGCGCTACGGCCAGGCCGCGGTCGAGCGCGCTGCTCGACGCCGCGCATGCGCTGATGAGCCACGGCGTGCATCCGCTATCCCGCGCCAGCGCAAGCCCGACCTGCGCACGCGAGGAGAAGCGCGAGCGCGAGCGCCGCGCAGCACGAGGAGCGCATCTTCAACGACCTCTGGCGCACCGTGCCGGCCGCGCAAGCGCGAGCGCGCGGCCGAGCGCCGAGCGAGGACGCGCCGCCGCGCGCTGCTGGAGCTGCCGCAGGAGAACATCCTCTACTTCCTCGAGAAGACCGCGCCGCGGCTGCAGCCCTGGCAGCGCGAGATGCTGCGCATCGTCCGGCATGATCGCGCAGTATTTCTATCCGCAGCGCCAGACCAAGGTGATGAACGAGGGCTGCGCCACCTTCGTGCACTACCGCATCATGAACCGCCTGCACGAGCAGGGGCGGATCAGCGACGGCGCACTTCCTGGAGTTCCTGCACTCGCACACCAACGTCGTGTTCCAGCCGCGCTTCGACGATCCGCCGCTACAACGGCATCAACCCCTATGCGCTCGGCTTCGCCATGATGCAGCGACATCGAGCGCATCGCGACCGAGCCCGACCGCCGAGGACCGCGACTGGTTCCCCGACTTCGCCGGCAACGGCGATCCCGATGGCCGTGCTGCGCGACGTCTGGGCCAACTACCGCGACGAGAGCTTCATCATGCAGTTCCTCAGCCCGCGCGCTGATCCGCGAGCTGGCGGCTGTTCCACCTGCTCGACGACGACAGGCGAGCCCGAGCTGCGCGTCGACGCCATCCACGACGAGCGCGGCTACCGCCGCATCCGCCGCGCGCTGGCGCGGCAATACGACGTCGGCCTGGCATCGACCCCGACATCCAGGTCGTGGACGTCGACCTCGCCGGCGACCGCCGGCTGATCCTGCACCACAACGTCGCTGAACCGCATCACTGCTGGACGACCGACGACGCCGGCCGCGTGCTGCAGCACCTCGCCGATCTCTGGGGCTACGACGTGCTGCTGAAGGAGATCGATACCGCGACGGGCATGGTGCTGCAAGGAGCACAATGCCAAGCCGCACATCACCGCCTGAGGGCGCTGACCGGGGAGACCTGACCGGTGGACAGGGTCCGCCGTGGATGTGGAGAAGACGACGCCAGGGACGTTCCGGCATCCCAAAATTTGCCGCCATGACGCTCTAGCGTTCGGGATCGGTAGACGGGAAGGGGCTCGTCGAAGATCGGCGGTGGCCGATCACCGCCAGATCTTCACCCGATGGGAGAAGGTCAATGGAATATAAGAGCGTGGAACAACTCCGCGACGTCGCCGAAGTGCGCGTTGCGGAACGGCGCACCATGACCCGCCGCGAGCGGCTGGAGCGTTGGGCCGAGCTTCTCGAGCGCGATCCTTCGCGGCGGCTCCGTTCGCTCGGCGAGATCGAGACGAAAGCGCCCGCCGAACGGCTGCTGATGCGGTCGCCCGACTCGCCGCTGACGATCGCGTTCGAGGACAAGGTGCTTCGTGAGCAAGGCCTTGCCAGCGATCGCCTGGGCGACGCCATGAAGTTCTTCGAGATGTCGGAGGACGACGCCCACCGCCTGCTCTGCTCGTGCATGAACGGCTGGAGCATGTCGGCGGGAAAGGTCGCGCGCGGCGTGCACCGCATCGCCAGCCCCGTTTCGCGGTTCGACACGGCGCTGTGGTTCGCGATCGGCACGATCGTGGCGGCTCCGGCGCTGGCGTTCATGTTCGGCTGAAACCCACACGGCGCCGGTCGCCGGCCGGGCTTCGCCCGCGGCTTCCGGCGTCCCTGCCAGGGCGACAGGGCTGACAGGCCTTCCCCCAAGGAGACCCGGGTCCCAGACGCAGACGCGGGACGCGGCAGGAGACGCGGGACGGTCAGGCGAGTATGACTCCTCCATCCGCGCCCAAGCCAGGGCGCGCAGACGGGGAGCCCGCATGACCGTTTCCGCCTTGCCCGGCCGCGCCGACATCACCATCGGCTTCGCGCATGTCGCCTATCGCATGCAGGACGCTTTCGCCGCGCGAGACACCGGCCTGCGCAGCTTCGAGGTGCGCTCGCTCGAGGAGCTGGAAGCGCGCATCGGCGAGGCGGACGTGCTCGTCGTCTCCGGCCTGTGGCGCAATCACCTGCTGGACCGCGCGCCCCGCCTGCGCTTCGTGCAGTCGCTGAGCGCCGGCACCGACCAGTACGACCGCGCGCTGTTCCAGGCCGCGAGGCGTCCGGCTCGCGAGCGGGCAGGGCGTCAACGAGCGCGCCGTGGCCGAGCACGCCATGGGCCTCATCCTCGCGCTGACGCGCCAGATCCACCTCGCCCGCGACAACCAGGCCCGCCGCCACTGGCGGCCGCATGCTCGGCGACCGCGCCATCCGCGAGGACGAGCTCGGCGGCAAGACCCTCGCCATCGTCGGCTTCGGCCGCATCGGCCAGCGCCTCGCGGGCCTCGCCCGCGCCTTCGGCATGCGCGTCATCGGCGTGCGCCGCAGCGCCGGCGACGATGCCCGGCGTCGCCGACAGGTCCTCCCGCAGGACCGCCTGCCCGAAGCCCTGGCCCAGGCCGACATCGTCGCCCTCACCTGCCCCCTCACGCCCCAGACCGAAGGCCTCATCGACGCCGCCGCCCTCGCGGCGCATGAAGCCCGGCGCGATCCTCATCAACGTCGCGCGCGGCAAGGTCGTCGACGAACCCGCCCTCCTCGCCGCCCTCTCCTCCGGCACGCTCTCGGCCGCCGGGCTCGACTGCTTCCACGAGGAACCCCTGCCCGACACCTCCCCCTTCTGGTCCCTCCCCAACGTCCTCGTCACCCCCCACTCCGCCGGCGAAACCCGCCGCTACGAGGACAACGTCACGGATATCCTGCTGGAGAATCTCGACCGGCTGTGGCGGGGGGAGGCGGGGTTGGTGAATGGGGTGGTGTGAGGGGGGGAATGGACTGGGCGCCATTCTAACGGCCCGGCAAGTGCGCCTCGCGCCAAGTGCTGCCTGAACCAAACTGCTGCCTGAGCCAAGATGCTGCCCGACGCAAAGTGCGGCTCGCAGCACATCCAAATTGCGGCCCAGCCGCACGTCCCCGGAACCCTGGAGCGAAGCGGAAGGGTGTCCGGGGTCCAGCGCATGGATTTCGCGCGAAGCGCGGTTCCATCCTGTCTGAAGGCAGTCACGAGCCGCTGCGCGGCGCTTTGTTGCGCTGGATCCCGGACAAGGTTCCGCTGCGCTCACCTTTCCGGGAACGTGCCGCAGGGCGGCACTTCGGTGAGCGCAGTGCGGCATCCTCTCCCCACTCCGTCATCCCGGCCGCACGCAGCGATAGCCAGTCTATCGCCGTCCGGTAGCGCCCTCAGCCTGGAGCAGGCCCGCTGGGTCTGCGTCTCGAAGGCGGTGATGCGGCCGCGATGGGGCAGCCGGCTGGATCCCCGTCCTCGAGACGCCATGCGAAGCCGCATGACTCCGGGGATGAGCGAGTGTGATTTTGTTGACAATATTCCTATATCTGCCATCCTGTGTTCACTCTTCACCCAAGAGGGGACGCTTCCGGAGCGGTCTGTGGCGGGGTGGGGAGGCGGCGCCTGCGCCGGTGGAGTACCTCTCCGCCGTCCCGGGAGGCCTCCTGAAAGCGGCTTGCGCAAAAGGCTAAGGCGCCTTTGCGCGGGCTGTGAGCTTGCCCGCCCTGGACTACGCCGGGGCCGTGTCCGAGAGCGCCTTAAGGCGCGAAGGAGAAGGGCGTTCCCCTATGGACCCGCTGAGGGTGACGGGGAGCGTAGGTCGGGGGCCTAGGTCCTTCCGGCTTTGCGGGACGCGGGACTTTCGTCCGCGCCGGAATGACAGGGGCAACCCTGCGCGCCGGGGTTGGATGGAAGACTGCGCACCGGGACGACGGGAACTCCGCCCTCACGGATGGAGCGACCAGCGTCCCGGCGAAAGGAGGGGCAACCTTCCCCCGTGGGATCGGTGGGGTAATAGCCCCGATGCCGGTCGGACCCTTCGTGCCGGAGAGCAAGACGGGAGTGCCCAAAATCGCCGAGCGAGGAGCGCCGGGTCGTCACCCATCGCTTATCTAAAGCAACCGACGGCCCGGCGCTCCGCGCCCCCCGGTCTTCATCTGCCGCATACCCCGGGCGAAAGCCGCGGGAACGAGAGGCTTGTGTGCCGGCCAACCAGCGCAGTCGCACCTTCAAGCCGCCCATCTCCGCATCCCGGCCGGAGCGCAGCGGAGAGCCGGGATCTTCACCCCATCCGGCGAGGTGAGAGATCCCGGGTCGTTGCCCGGGATGACCGGGAGATGGAGGGAGAGAGAGGAGAGATAAAGGCACGACCGAGCGAACAAGCAGCCCGAATGCGTGACGTGATCCACCGCCTACACGACGACGGTGATCCGCCGCGCGGCGCGGGTGAGGCCGGTGTAGAGCCAGCGGTCGCGGTGCTCGCGGAAGGCGCAGCTCTCGTCGAAGAGCACCACGTCGTCCCATTGCGAGCCCTGGGCCTTGTGGACGGTGAGCGCGTAGCCGTAGTCGAACTCGTCGGATTCGCGGCGCATCAGGAAGGGCAGGGCCTCGTCCGTCGCCCTCGAAGAACTCGCGCAGCACCTTCACGCGAACCGCCTTGCGGCTGCTGCTCCTCCTCGGGCGTGAGCTCCATGCGCACGAAGCCCTTCAGCGGCTCGCGCAGCTTCTTCACCGTCCAGATGCCGCCGTTGAGCAGGCCCTTCTGCTTGTCGTTGCGCAGGCAGACGAGCTTCTCGCCGGCGGCGGGCATGGGATCGCGCAGGCCCATCAGCTCGCGGATGCGCTTGTTGTAGAGCCGGCGCGTGCGGTTCATGCCGACCAGCACCTGGTCGGTCCGCAGCACGGCGGCGGCGTCGATGTCGGCGCGGCGGATGACCCGGCTCTCGCCATGCGCGCCGAGCGTCGAGGCGCTCGCCCTCGCGCACCGCCATCGACATGCGGATGATCGGGTTGTCGCGCGCCTGCCGGTGCACCTCGGTCAGCATCATGTCGGGCTCGGCGTCGGTGAAGAAGCCGCCGCCCTTGACGGGCGGAAGCTGCGCCGGGTCGCCCAGCACCAGCACCGGCACGCCGAAGGACAGGAGGTCGCGGCCCGAGCTCCTCGTCGACCATCGAGCATTCGTCGATGACGATGAGGTCGGCCTTGGACGCCGCCGCCTCGCGGTTGATGACGAAGGAGGGGTCCTCCTCCTCGACCGATTTGGGCCGGTAGATGAGGCTGTGGATGGTGGCGGCGTCGTCGCAGCCCTTGCTGCGCAGCACGTGGGCGGCCTTGCCGGTGAAGGCGCCGAAGGCCACCTCGCCGTCGAGCCCCTCCGCGAAATGGCGCGCGAGCGTGGTCTTGCCCGTCCCGGCATAGCCGAACAGGCGGAACACCTGCGGCCGCCCGCTTTTCAGCCAGGCGGCCACCCGGCCCAAGCGCCTCGTCCTGCTGCGGCGACCATTGCATCCGATTTGCCCGGCTCCCTGCGAGCGCCAGTCCTAGATGATTCCCGCCCGTCTGGCCCCCGAAACGCACGAGAGCCTACGTATTTTGTCTAAGTTCGAACGGTTTGGCGACAAAAAAGCCGGCCGGAAAGCGCTGTTTTTCCTGCGTGAGGCCTCTCCCATTGATGTGGGTCAACGTCCCCACCTCCGCCTTGCTCCAATGGTTGCGCTGAACTGGTCGGGAGACTCGTGCCCGGCCGTCCCGCGTATTGTCGCGGGTTGGGGTCCGGACCGCCCGGTTGCAGGGGGAAGTCATGGCGCAAGCCAGCGGCCATCAAGAAGACGATGACGATCGGGGAGGGCGGCACCGCGCTCGCGCTTCGCCGCGCTCGCCGTCCTGAGCATCATCATCGCCGCCAAGGCCTGGACGCCGGCATACGCGTTCCACGCCTACCTGTTCGCGGCGGCCAGCGTCGCGGCGGTGTTCGCGATCTTCAACCGCTACTTCGCGCGCGCCGGCCGAGCCGGTGCCGCAGGAGATCGACGGCAAGCCCAACTACAATTACGGGCCGATCAAGTTCGCGACGATCGCCGCCATGTTCTGGGGCATCGCCGGCTTCACGGTGGGCCTCGATCGCCGCGCTGCAGCTGGCCTATCCCGCTGCTGAACTTCGATCTCGCCTGCATCAACTTCGGCCGCCTGCGGCCGCTGCACACCTCGGCGGTGATCTTCGCCTTCGGCGGCAACGTGCTGCTGGCGACGTCCTTCTACGTCGTGCAGCGCACCTGCCACGCGCGGCTCGCCGGCGACATCGCGCCCTGGTTCGTGATCCTGGGCTACAACTTCTTCATCCTCATCGCCGGCACGGGCTACCTGCTCGGCATCACCCAGGGCAAGGAATACGCCGAGCCCGAGTGGTACGCCGACCTGTGGCTGACCGTCGTCTGGGTGGTCTACCTGCTGGTCTTCCTCGCCACGCTGTGGAAGCGCAAGGAACCCCACATCTACGTGGCGAACTGGTTCTACCTCGCCTTCATCGTGACGATCGCGATGCTGCACCTCGGCAACAACGCCACGATGCCGGTCTCGATCTTCTCGCCGAAGTCCTACATCGTCTGGTCCGGCGTGCAGGATGCGATGGTCCAGTGGTGGTACGGCCACAACGCGGTGGGCTTCTTCCTGACCGCCGGCTTCCTCGCCATCATGTACTACTTCGTGCCCAAGCAGGCCGATCGCCCGGTCTATTCCTACCGGCTGTCGATCGTGCACTTCTGGGCGCTGATCTTCATCTACATCTGGGCCGGCCCGCACCACCTGCACTACACGGCGCTGCCCGACTGGGCGCAGACGCTCGGCATGGTGTTCTCGATCATGCTGTGGATGCCCTCCTGGGGCGGCATGATCAACGGCCTCATGACGCTGCAGGGCGCCTGGGACAAGCTGCGCACCGATCCCGTGCTGCGCATGATGGTCGTGTCCGTCGCCTTCTACGGCATGTCGACCTTCGAAGGTCCGCTCATGTCGATCAAGGCGGTGAACTCGCTGTCGCCACTACACCGACTGGACCATCGGCCACGTGCACTCCGGCGCGCTGGGCTGGGTCGGCTACATCTCCTTCGGCGCGATCTACTGCCTCGTGCCGTGGCTGTGGAACCGCAAGCGGCTCTACTCGCTGAAGCTCGTCAACTGGCACTTCTGGGTCTCGACGCTCGGCATCGTCCTCTACATCTCGGCGATGTGGGTGTCCGGCATCCTGCAGGGCCTGATGTGGCGCGCCTACACCGCGCTCGGCTTCCTCGAATACTCGTTCATCGAGACGACGCGAGGCGATGCACCCGTTCTACGTCATCCGCGCGCTCGGCGGCGGCCTGTTCCTCGCGGGCGCGCTGATCATGGCCTACAACATCTGGATGACGATCACGGTCGCCGGAGCTCGCAGCGAGCGCCGGCCAGCCGTCCCCAGCTCGTTGCCGGCCGAGTAAGGGGGCCACCATGTCCGTCTGGGCCAAGCATCAGGTCTTCGAGAAGAACTCGATCGTCCTGCTCGTCGGCATCCTCGTCGTGGTCGCCATCGGCGGCCTCGTGGAGATCGCCCCGCTCTTCTACCTGAAGAGCACCATCGAGACGGTGGAGGGCGTGCGTCCCTACACCCCGCTCGAGCTGGCGGGCCGCAACATCTACGTCCGCGAGGGCTGCTACAACTGCCACTCGCAGATGATCCGCCCGCTGCGCGACGAGGTGGAGCGCTACGGCCACTACTCGCTGGCGGCCGAGAGCATGTACGACCACCCCTTCCAGTGGGGCTCCAAGCGCACCGGGCCTGACCTCGCCCGCGTCGGCGGCAAGTACTCCGACGAATGGCAGCGCGCGCATCTGATCAATCCGCGCTCGGTCGTGCCGGGCTCGATCATGCCGGGCTATCCCTTCCTGGCGAAGACGACGCTCGACGACGACGCACATCGACGCAGGACATGAAGGTCCAGCAGATGCTCGGCGTGCCCTACACGGACGAGATGATCGCAGAAGGCGCAGGCCGACCTCGCCGCCCAGGCGACGTCGGACGATCCCGGCGCGGCCGACCTCGCCAAGCGCTATCCCAAGGCCGCTGGCGCGCGACTTCGACGGCAACCCCGGCGCGGTCACCGAGATGGATGCGCTGATCGCCTACCTGCAGATGCTCGGCACGCTGGTCGACTTCAAGACCTACGACCGCAAGGCGAACGTCCGCTGAGGAGGCTCGATCATGTCTGACCTATGAAATCATGGCCAGCTTCGCCCAGACCTGGGGCACGGTCGGCTTCGTCGCCCTGTTCGTCCTGGTGCCTGCGTCTACGCGCTCAACCCGAGGAACCGCGAGCGCGTTCGACGAGGCCGCCCGCACTCCCGCTCGAGAAGGACTGAACCGATGTCCGCCGAGAAGAACTCAAGTCGACACCGTCACCGGCATCGCCACCACCGGCCACGAATGGGACGGCATCCGGGAGCTGAACACGCCGCTGCCGCGCTGGTGGCTGTGGCTGTTCTACGCCTGCATCGTCTGGGGCATCGGCTACGTGATCGCCTACCCGGCGATCCCGCTGGTCTCCAGCTACACCAAGGGCCTGCTCGGCTACGCCAGCCGCGACAGCATCGAGGCCGACATGGCCGCGCTGCAAGACGCAGCGCGGCGCCAGTCGTCGGCCAGATCGAAGCCGCCTCGCTGGCCGACATCGAGAAGAACCCGCAGATGCTCACGGTCGCCCGCGCGCATCGGCAAGGCGGCGTTCGGCACCAACTGCGCGCCCTGCCATGGCCAGGGTGGCGCAGGGCGCAGGGACTACCCGAACCTGAGACGACCAGTGGATCTGGGGCGGCACGCTGGACCAGATCCACCAGACCATCCAGTACGGCATCCGCAACGACAACGCGCGAGTCCCGCCAGGGCCACATGCCGGCCTTCGGCAAGGACGGCATCATCCCGAAGGCGGACATCCCGACGATCGCCGCCTATGTCGTCACGCTGTCCGGCCGCAAGCCGGAAGGCGCAGGTCGACCTGGCCAAGGGCAAGGCAGCTCTTCGCCGAGAACTGCGCCGCCTGCCATGGCGAGCAGGGCAAGGGCAATCCGGAGGTCGGCGCGCCGAACCTGACCTCCAACATCTGGCTCTATGGCGGCGACCAGAAGACGATCGAGGAGACGATCACCAACGGCCGCGGCGGCGTCATGCCGGCCTGGGCCGGGCGCCTCGACGCCGGCGACCATCAAGGCGCTCGCCGTCTACGTCCACACGCTGGGCGGCGGCCAGTAAGCCTCCAGCTGCCGGCGCGGACCGTCGGAGTGCCGTCCGGCAGCGGTCCCGAGATCCGGCGCGCGAAGGCGCGCCGGGACCAGCATGGCCCCACGAGCCCCTTCGAAGGCATTCGAGCCATGGCCAGCCGCCGACAGGCGCACAGCCGACGTCGCCGGCCGTCGACCGCCGACCGATCGGACGACAGTCCCGCTGTACGAGGCGCGCAAGGACATCTTCCCGCAGGCGGTGAAGGGCCGCTTCCGGACGATCAAGTGGATCGATCCTCGTCGTCACGCTGGGCATCTACTACTTCCTGCCGTTCCTGCGCTGGGACCGCGGCGCCGAACGCGCCCGACCAGGCGGTGCTGATCGACCTGCCCAACAGGCGCTTCTACTTCTTCTTCATCGAGATCTGGCCGCAGGAACTCTACTACGTCACCGGCCTGCTGGTGCTCGCGGCGCTGGTGCTGTTCCTCATGAACGCCGTCGCGGGCCGCGTCTGGTGCGGCTATCTCTGCCCGCAGACGGTGTGGACCGACCTGTTCTACGCCGTCGAGCGCCTGATCGAGGGCGACCGCCGCGAGCAGATCCGCAAGAAGGACAGCGGGCGTCTGGGACCTGGAGCGCGTCTCCGAGAAGGTGCTCAAGCACTCGCTCTGGCTGATGATCGCCTGGTGGACCGGCGGCGCCTGGGTGCTCTACTTCGCCGACGCGCCGACGCTGGTGCGCGAGCTCGTCACCTTCCAGGCGCCGGTCGTTGCCTATGTCTGGATCGGCATCCTCACCTTCACGACCTACGCGCTCGCCGGCTTCATGCGCGAGCAGGTCTGCCTCTACATGTGCCCGTGGCCGCGCATCCAGGCCGCGCTGACGGACGAGCACGCGCTCAACGTCACCTACCGCTACGACCGCGGCGAGCCGCGCATGTCGGCCAAGAAGGCCGAGGCGGCGCGCGCCAAGGCGCGAGCCGGCCGGCGACTGCGTCGACTGCTGCCAGTGCGTCGACGTCTGCCCGACCGGCGTCGACATCCGCGACGGCGCGCAGCTCGGCTGCATCCAGTGCGGCCTGTGCATCGACGCCTGCGACAACGTGATGGCCAAGATCGGCCGGCCCACCGGGCTGATCGGCTACGACACCGAGATGAACGTCCAGCGGCGCATCGCGCGCGAGGAGCCGGTCGTGCGGATCGTCCGGCCGCGGACGATCCTCTACGCGGCGCTCATCGTGCTGGTCGGCGCGCTGATGACCTATACGCTTGCAACGCGCACGACGCTGGGCGTCAGCGCCCTGCACGACCGCAATCCCGTCTTCGTGCGTCTGGCCGACGGCTCGCTGCGCAACGCCTTCACCGTCCGCCTGACCAACAAGACGCTGGAGGCGCGGCCGTTCCGCCTCGAGGTGCTCGGCCTGCCCGAGGTCACGCTGGACGTGGTCGGCGAGCCGCATACGGCCGAACAGTCCGCGCTGCTCGACGTCGGGCCGGACCAGACCCGCGAGCTGCGCGTGCTGCGTCACCGTGCCGAAGGGCGATCGACCTGCATCCCGTCCGATCCGGTTCCGGCTCACCGACGTCGTGAGCGGCGCGACCGCCTATGCCGACGACTTCTTCAAGGGACCCGAAGAGCGCAACGGAAAAGACCATGGCGCTAGCAACTGAGCCAACGCGGCTGAACGACCGATGGACAGCGGCTTTCGCCTCACCGGCCGGCACGTGCTGGTCGATGCCTCCTCGCGTTCTTCGGCGTCGTCTTCGCCGTGAACTTCACGATGATGCGGCTGGCGTCGCCACCTTCAGCGGCGTGGAGAGCGACATCGCCCTACAAGGACGGCCTCGCCTACAACACCGAGATCGAGGCCGCCCGACGCCAGGACGAGCTCGGCTGGAAGGTCGATGCACGCATTGCTCCGCGATGCCGACGGCGGAGCCCGCATCGACTTTGGATGCACGGGACGCGGAAGGCGGGCCATCTCGGGGCTCGACGGAACGTGTTCGCCTGGAGCGCCCGGCCGACCGCCGCCGGACCTGAGCGGCGACACTCGCCGCGACTGGCCCCGGGCCGCTACGCCGCTGCCATCGAGAACGTTGCGCCGGGGCAATGGGACGTCGTCGTCGAGCTTGAAGCGCGGCGGCGAGCGGGCTGTTCCTCTCGCGCAAGCAGCATGATCCTGCGCTAGAGCTGCAATCCAGAGGAACCCGTCGATGGCCCCCGTGATCGACTACTCCGCGCTTGTCGAAACCCGCCGAGACGGCTCGCCACCGTCTCGAACTCGCGGTCGAGGGCATCACCTGCGCCGCCTGCATCGGCGATATCGAGCGCGGGCTGGCGTCGCTGCCGGGCCTTGACTCGCGCCCGGCTGAACTACACCAATCGCCGTCTCGCCGACGGACTGGCGTGCCACGGACTTCGACCCTGCCGCCGTCGTCGCCCGGCTCGCTGAACTCGGCTACAAGGCCCATCCTTTCGAAGCCTCGCGCGAGGAGAGCCGGGAGGAGGCCGAGATGCGCTTCCTGCTGCGCTGCCTCGCCGTCGCGGGCTTCGCGGCGATGAACATCATGCTGCTGTCGGTCTCGGTGTGGTCCGGCAACGCCACCGACATCACCGACGAGACGCGCGACCTCTTCCACTGGATCTCGGCGCTGATCGCCCTGCCCGCGGCCGCCTATGCCGGCCAGCCCTTCTTCCGCAACGCGTCGCGCGCCATCCGCAACCGCTCGATGACGATGGACGTGCCGATCTCGCTCGGCGTCTGCCTGGCGCTCGGCATGTCGCTCTACGAGACCGTCCACCACGCGCACCACGCCTATTTCGACAGCGCGGTCATGCTGCTGTTCTTCCTGCTGCTCGGCCGCGTGCTCGACCAGGTGATGCGCCGCAAGACGCGCGCCGTCGCCGGCAACCTCCTGGCCCTGCGCGGCGAGACCGCCGTCGTCCTCGGCCCGGACGGCGCGCCGCGCGAACTCCCGGTCAAGGCCGTGAAGCCGGGCGACCTCGTGCTCGTGCGCCCGGGCGACCGCATCGCAGTCGACGGCGTAGTGCTGGAAGGCGCGCTCGGAGGTCGATGCCAGCCTCGTCACAGGCGAGACCGCGCGCGAGACCGTGGCGCCGGGCTCGCCGGTCTATGCCGGCACGGTCAATGTCAGCGGCGCGCTCACCGTGCGCGTCACCGCCGCCGCCGAGGGCACGCTGCTGCAGGAGGTCAACCGCCTGGTCGAGACCGCCGCCGAGCGCTCGCTCGCGCTATCTGCGCCTCGCCGATCGCGCGGCGCGGATCTATTCGCCCGTCGTGCACGTGACGGCGCTGCGCGACGGCCATCGGCTGGATCGCTCGCCGGCGCGGGGTTGCACCAGGCCATCATCACGGCCATCGCCGTCCTGATCATCACCTGCCCCTGCGCGCTCGCGCTGGCGGTTCCCGCCACGCAGGTCGTCGCCTCCGGCAGCCTGTTCCGCGCCGGCGTGCTGCTGCAGTCGGGCGAAGCGATCGAGCGCATGGCGCAGTGCGACACCATCGTCTTCGACAAGACGGGCACGCTCACGACGCCCGATCCGCGCGTCGTCAACGCCGCGCGAATCGATCCCGAGCCTCTCGCACTCGCCGCGCGCCTCGCCCTGTCCAGCCGGCATCCGCTCGCTGCAGCGCTCGCGTCGAGGCGCGCGGCGTAGCGGCCTTCGCCGGACGCGAGCGAGCAGGCCGGCCAGGGCGTGTCCGCGATCGTCGACGGCATGGAAGCTCGCCTGGGCAGCGCCGCCTTCTGCGATGCGGAGGCGGAGGCCGCGCAGGCGCTTGCGCGATTTCCCGATGCGACGGTCATCTGCGTTCTCCATGGGAGCGGACAGCGCCGTCATCCTGCTGCATCAGGCTGCTGCGGCCCGACGCGGTCGCGGTCGTCGAGCGAGCTGGCAGCGGCGGGCTACCGCCTCGCCATCCTCTCCGGCGACCGTGAGCGGCCCGTCGCGCAGGTCGCTGCGCTGCTCGGCATCGAGACGTGCGCGCGCCGGACTGAAGCCGGCGGACAAGATCGAGGCGCTCGCGGCCATGGCGGCTCGAGGGCCGCAAGGTGCTGATGGTCGGCGACGGCCTCAACGACGCGCCGGCGCTGGCCGCCGCGCATGCCTCCATCTCGCCGGTGACGGCGGCACATCTGGCGCAGGCGTCCGCCGACGCGCTCTTCCTTGGAGAGCGCCTCGCGCCCGGTCGCGGAAGCGGTCGCGGATCTCGCGTCGCGCGGTCGCGGATCATGCGCCAGAACCTCTGGATCGCGGTGCTCTACAACCTCGTCGCGGTTCCGCTCGCCATCGCCGGCTTCGTCACGCCGCTGATCGCGGCGGCGGCGATGTCGGGCTCCTCGGTCATCGTCACGCTCAACGCGCTGCGGGCCCGTGGCGGGCGCCGGTCGCGTCAGCCGCGCCGGACACCGGCAACACGTCCATGCCGCCCTTCCGCCACGGCAGCCTGCGGACGGTGGCGGCATGAACGTCCTCGTCTATCTCCTTCCGATCGCGCTCGGCCTCGGACTGCTCGGCCTCGGCGCATTTCTGTGGTCGTTGAAGAGCGGCCAGTACGATGATCTCGACGGCGCCGCCGCCCGGATCCTTGATGACGACGACCTGCGCAAGGAGTGAATTGCAGCCTGCCTGCGCGCCGCACTGGCGCGGCGCTCCTGTCCGGCTAAACTCCGCAGGCGTCAGAGAACCAAGGCCCGAGGGCCCGTTAGCAGGAAGGGCGGATCGATGAGGCTTGCGGGTAAGGTTGCGCTCGTCACGGGCGCCGGGCAGGGCTTCGGCCAGGGCATCGCGGAAACCTTCGTGCGGGAAGGCGCGAAGGTGGTCGTCGTCGACATCAACCTGCCGCAGGCGCAGGCTGTCGCTGCCGGGCTCGGCCAGTCCGCCATCGCCGTGAGGGCAGACGTGTCGAAGGCCGCTGACATCCAGGCCGCGTTCAAGGCCACTTTGGATGCGTTTGGCCAGCTCGACATTGTGGTCAACAATGCCGGCATCTCGCATCGCAACCAGCCGATGCTCGATGTGAGCGAGGAAGAGTTCGACCGGGTTTTCGCGGTGAACGTCAAATCGATCTACCTGATGGCGCAGGCCACCATCCCGCACATGAGGCAGCGCGGCGGCGGCGTGATTCTCAATATCGGCTCCACGGCTGGCATTCGGCCCCGGCCGGGGCTCACATGGTATAATGCCACCAAGGGCGCTGTTAACCTGCTGTCCAAGTCCATGGCGGTCGAGCTTGCGCCCGATCGCATTCGCGTCAACGCCATCGCGCCGGTGGCGGGCGAGACGCCGCTCCTGGCGACCTTCATGGGCGAGGATACCCCGGAGAAGCGTGCCGCCTTCAAGGCTTCGATCCCCTGGGGCCGCCTTTCGACGCCGCAGGACATCGCCAACGCAGCCCTGTTCCTGTGTTCCGACGACGCCGAAATGGTGACCGGCGAGGTCCTGCAGGTCGATGGCGGGCGCTGCATCTGAACGGCCCGGCGGAGTGCGACGGCTGCAAAAGAAAAAGCCCCGCGACCAACGGGGCTTGAAGGTGATTGGGGGGTCGATCGGAGGAAGCTCCGGTCTGTTCCTTTGTACTCCGGTTCCTGCCGGGGCGATGTGCGGCGGCGCACAACGGGCGGCGACCCGAACGCCGTGGATAACATGCCTTCGCCCTTCTTCGGCCCCGGTGGCGCGGTTACGGTTCGTCAGCCCGAGGCCAGACTGCCGATTCCAGCCCTCGGGGGAGGTCATCGCATGAAGGAAGACCCCGTCTTTCCCTTCCCGCAGCCAGCCAAAGGAGCCCAGCTCGATCTGAAGGCGGCGGTTCGCCGTGCCCGGATCGAGGACGCGGAGCGCTCGGACGTGACAGCTGAACTGCGCGGCGCGGAGATCGCGCGCCTGGAAATGCTAAAGGAGGTCCTCGAGCCGGTGTTCCTGCAATTGCCCAAGGAGGCCGAGCTGTTCGATCTCGGCCTGATCCCGGGTGAAAAGCCGCGGCTCTTCGTCGATATGGTGGCCTTCGTCGAAATGTCGCGCGACCGGCGGACGTTCCGCTTCATTCAGGAGACGCGGGCCGGCCGGGTGCTGATCGCCGAGGGCGACAAGGTCGATCCCATCGCGGAGGCTGTCACAGGCTACCTCGGTCGCCGCCTGGTTGAGCGCGAGCGCGCGCTGTCGAGCCTGGGCGACGACATTGCTGGCGTGCCGGATATCCCGGTTCAGCCGGAAGCGGCGCCCGTCAGCGCGGGGCGCAGCTATAAGGCGAGTGACCTCGTGTTCATGCTTGCCATCGGCATGCTGGTGGGGGCGGCTGCGCTCTATGGAATCATCCTCTGGAAAACGGGCGTCATCGACGCTGCTTCGGTTGTGGGCCTGTTCCGCAAGGCCGGCGGCTGATACTGGCCGGGCCTAGAGGGGAAGCGAGCCGAGGTCCCCGATCGTTCCGTCCTGCATCAGGCCGCGCGTGCGGCCGGACATCGTGATCCCCGTTTCAGTGAGGTCGATGTCGAAGACGTGATAGCCGGCACGGTGGGTGAGCGTGCCGCGCACCGCCGAGCAGGAAGGCACGCCGACGATCGGCACGAGCCCTTCGGCCCCACGATCCGGTTAATCGACGTGACATGGTTGTGGCCGTGCAGGATCAGCTCCGCGCCCGCCTTGTCGATGATCTCCTCGAAGGCGGCCGCGTCCGTCAGTCCGCGCCCGGCCTTGGCGCCGCCGCGTGCGGGCGGGTGGTGGATCAAGACCACGCGGGCGAGCGGCTGCTGGCCGAGGAACGCCAGCACGTTCGCGAGCTTGCGTGCGCTGCTCGCGTCCCAGCGTGCCCGAGGCGATGAAGGGCCCGGTCGGCACCGCCGAGGACAGTCCCACGATGGCGATGGGCCCGACGAGCCGGACATAGGGAAACCCTTCGAACCGGCCGATTGTCGGACGTCATCCAGGGTCCGAGGATAGCGCTCGATGTCGCCCATGCGTGGTCGTACGTAGGCGTCGTGGTTGCCCGGCACGAAGCTGACGCGGTCGGGCGGCCCCAGCTTCTCGAGGAAGCATCCGCGCGACCTGGAACTCGCCGTGCAGGCCGATGTTGATCAGATCGCCGGTGCAGGCGATGTGGTCGGGCTCCTGCGCCCGCATGTCCGTCCAGCAGGCGCTCCAGCAGCGCCATGTCGTGGATGCGGTCGCGCCCGCGCCGCCAGTTCATGTAGCCGGTGATCCGCTTGCCCGCGAGTTCCCGCAGCCGGGGCTGGGGCAGGGGACCGAGATGCGGATCGGAGAGGTGGGCGAGGCGAAACATCGCGTCCTTTGACCCACCTGTTCCCCGAGCGGCGCGCTCTGCGTCAAGCGCTGCCGATGAGGATCCCCGCGATGAACACGAGCACGCCGCCGAGCACGACCTGGAAGGCGGCCTGCAGGAAGGGCGTGTCCATGTAGCTGCGCCCGGATCCAGGCGATGACCCACAGCTCGACCAGCACGATGACCACGGCGATGCGACGTCGCGATCATAGAAGGCGTTCGGCACGCTGTCCGGCACGAGGAAGGGCAGCGTGTGGCCGACGCCGCCGAGCGTCGTCATCAGGCCGGTGACGAAGCCGCGCATCCAGGGCGCGCCGCGCCCGGTGAGCGACCCGTCGTCCGACAGCGCCTCGGCGAAGCCCATGCTGATGCCCGCGCCGATCGAGGCGGCGAGGCCGACGAGGAAGGTCTCCCAGTTGTTGTGGGTGGCGAAGGCGGCGGCGAAGAGGGGCGCCAGCGTCGAGACCGAGCCGTCCATCAGGCCGGCGAGGCCGGGCTGCACGTATTGCAGCACGAACATGCGCCGCTTGGTGGCCTCCTCCTCGGCCTTGGCGTCGCCGGCGAGGTGCGTCTCGGTCGAGCTCGCCGGCCTTCTTCTCGTGGCCGCGCTCGATCTCGGCGAGGCGGGTCAGCAGCTCGCGGACGCCACGTCCAGCGTCTGGGCGGCGGCCTTCTCGTAGAACTTGGCGGCCTGCATCTCCATGATCTCGGCTTCCTGCCGCATCTTGTCGACGCTGAGGTTCTGGCGTCAGCCAGATCGGCCGGCGCTTCAGGAAGCCCTTCGACGTCCTCGCGCCGGATGGGCGGCAGATGCTCGCCGAACTGCTCGCGGTAGAGGGCATAGAGCATGGTGCGGTGGCCACGCTCCTCCTCCGCCATCTCGTCGAACATCACGGCGGAATGCGGGTAGGCGCTCGCGCAGCTGGTCGGCGAAGGTCTGGTAGATGCGTGAATCCTCCTCCTCGCTGGCGATGGCCAGGGCGAGGACCTCGCGCTCGGTCAGCTCGGGAAGCGTCTTCATCGCCATGTCGGTCTCCTGCAGACTATGTTTGGAATAATTCTAATCTATTGGCGCACGACGGCAAGGGGCCGGGGAAGGGTTCGGCCAATGGTCGGCCAAGGGTCGGGCCTAGCCTTTGGTCCGCGATCCAGTCGAACGGCCCGGGCCATCGACCCGGGTTCCGGATGGAGGCCGGACAGTTGACGGGGAATTCCAGCACCTGGCGTATCCCGGCGTGCGCGGATTGCGGCGGTCATCCAGCGCGGCATGCATGTCTACTGGCGCTTTGCGCGGCCGATGACGCTGGGCGTGCGCGCCGCGTTGATCGACGAGGCCAAGGGCGTGTTCCTCGTCCGCCACAGCTACACGCCGGGCTGGCACATGCCCGGCGGCGGGGTCGAAGCCGGCGAGACGGTGCTCGATGCGCTGACCCGCGAATGCGCGGAGGAGGGCAACATCGCCTTCGACGAACCGCCCGTTCTCCACGGCCTGTTCCTAACCGGCACGCCTCGAGCCGCGACCATGTCGCGGTCTATGTCGTCAGGCGTTTCCACCAGACGGCCGACCGTTCCAGCGATCGCGAGATCGTCGAAGCCCGCTTCTTCCGGTTCGACAGCCTGCCTGACGGAACGACGCCGGCACGCTGGCCCGCTTGCGTGAAATCGAGGGAACCGCCGAGATCTCTGCGTGGTGGTAGGCGGCGGTTCATGCCCGGATCTGTCATCACTCGCTCCTGTTTCATCAGCTGCGCCTCCCGTCATCCCTCACTCTCTCCGTCATCCCTGGCTAGACCCGGGATCCAGGCTCACTCCCGCCGCGCCTGGATCCGGCTCTCCGCTGCGCTTCGGCCGGGATGACGGGGTGTGGGCTGGAGAGATGCTGGGCTGAGGAGTGCCGCATTGGCGCTCAGCCCGAAGTACCGCTTTGCGGCACTTTGGGTTCCGGGGACGTGCCGCTGGGCGGTACTTCGGGTTCCGGCGACTTGCCACGGCGGCATTTTGGCGGGGCGGGCACCTTGCGGGTGTGGACGCCGCGCAAGTTTGCGTGTAGCGAACGTTCTGGCCCGGAGCGCGCGATGTTGCGCGGGCGGTTGAACGGAGCGACGCGCTGATGCGCAGGCGGATGAGCGACGACGCAGGAGGCCGGGCCGGTAGGCCGCGGCCTGGGAGGCGCGGCTGGAGTTGCGCCTTTTCGTATGGTTGCGGTTCGACACGTACGCCCTTGGCCCGCTGTTCGACACGCCTCCCCTGCGAAACGTTTGCGCTGCGACAACCTTGCCCTGCGACAAACTTGCCCTTCGAACCGAGCCGCGTTGCGGTTCGCCCATCCCACGGCTCCCGATGAGGCCCGCAGCAAGCGGCGCTCGCAGGCGGGCCGCTCCGGAAGCCAGCCATGACCGACCTCTCCCTCTCCATCCGGCCCGAGGCCGACGCCGACGCCGATACCATCGACAAGCTGCACGAGCGCGCCTTCGGCCCCGGCCGCTTCGCCCGCACGGCCTATCGGCTGCGCGAGGGCATGCCGCACGAGACGAGCCTGTCCTTCACCGCGCTGGTCGGCACGCTGCTCGTCGGCTCCATCCGCCTGACGCGCATCGTCGCGGGCGGGCGTGCCGGCGCTGCTGCTCGGGCCCGTCACGGTCGAGCCCGCCTTCATGAACCGCGGCATCGGCATGGCGCTGGTGCGCCGGTCGCTCGCGGCGGCGACCGAGCGAGGGGCACACGCTTGTCCTGCTCGTCGGCGACGAGCCGTTCTACAGGCCGCGCCGGCTTCAAGGTGCCGCGCGGCCAGCTCGAGATGCCCGGCCCGGTCGACCCCGCCCGGCTGCTTGCGCTGGAACTCGAGCCGGGCGCCTTGCCGGGGCCAAGGGCCGGTGCGCCCGAATCGGTGCTGGCCGAGACCGCCTGAGGCGCAATCTGGTGGGGCAGCATGAGCATCCGATCGCTGCATCAGATCGGATGCTCAGGTCTAACCTGCGCATTCTCCGCGCGACCGGATTCGCTTCGCTCGAAAATGCCCTAGGCGGACCGGTTGGCGCGGCCCAGGCGGGCTTCGCCGAGCCACGCCGCCAGCAGGCTCGCGGCGAGCAGGACGAGGCCGATGAAGCCGAGGAAGATCGGCGAGCACGCCCACGCCGCGGACCACCGACGAGTCGGTGACGCGGATGCCGATGTAGTCGCCGCCGGAGAAGCGCGACGCGCCGCGAGAGCGCGACGATGCTCGGCACGCGCGGCGTGTCGTCCGGGCGTTCGTCGCCACGCGGCGGACGGACCCGCCCGTCGCCTCGGCGAGCGGCGCGCAGCGTCTCGGTGCGTCGACAGCACCTCCTGGTACTCGCGCGGATTGGGCGGGCCGACGCTGACGAAGGCGGTGAGCTTGCCGTCGTCGAGGCGGTAGAGGCCCGGCTCTCGTCGACCTCCGACGGTGGCCCGCCACAGGCCCGGGCTCGCGCCGGCCAGCGTCGCGGTCTGCGGTGGCGCCGGAGGGCGCGGTCAGCGTCACCGGCTCGACCGTGTCGGCCAGCGTCTGGCGCTCGATCGTGACGACGGTTGCCGCGCGCGGTGGCGCGCAGCGCCTCCTCCTCGAGGTCCGGCTCCTTCATCAGCCAGTGGCCGAGGCGGCGCAGCAGGTCGAGATGCGGGCCGCCGCCGCGGAAATTGCGCGCCCAGAGCCAGGCCTGGTCGGACAGCAGCAGCGCGACGCGGCCCTTGCCCTCGCGCGAGAGGACCAGCAGCGGCTTGTCGTCCGCGCCCGACATCACGGCCGAGCCCGTGCGCACGTCGGCGGAGATCTGGCGCAGCCACTCGCCCCATTGCGGCGCGCTCGCCCTCCGAGCCGGGCAGCGCGCGGGTGACGGGGTGGCGCTGCCCGGTGTCGGTGACCTGCGGCCAGGAAGGCGCGCTCGACGATGCGGCCGTCCGGCTGGGCCGGCATGACGCGCGCCGAGCGGCGTGCCGGCGAGGCCCGGTGCGGCCGGCGAATTCCGGACCGGCCGCGACCAGCACCGCGCCGCCCTCGCGCACGTAGCGCACGATGTTGGCGAAGTAGACGCGACGGCAGGATCGACTGGTTGGCGTAGCGGTCGAAGATGATCAGGTCGAACTCGGCGATCTTCGTCTCGAACAGCTCGCGCGTCGGGAAGGCGATCAGCGACAGCTCGTTGATCGGCGTGCCGTCCTGCTTCTCCGGCGGGCGCAGGATGGTGAAGTGGACGAGGTCGACGTTGGCGTCCGACTTCAGGATGTTGCGCCAGGTGCGCTCGCCCGCATGCGGCTGGCCGGAGACGAGCAGCACGCGCAGCTTCTCGCGGATGCCCTCGATCGGGATCGACGGCCTTGTTGTTGAAGGCGGTGAGCTCGCCCGGCGGCCTCCTCGGCCTCGATCTCGACGACGTTCGCGCCGCCATGGTCGATGCGCACGGGCAGGCGCAGCACCTCGCCGGGCATGGCGCTGGCGCTCCAGCACCTGCTCGCCGTCGCGGCGGACGACGACGCGGACGGGCTCGGTCGTGGCCGGGGTCGTCGACGCGCAGGCGGATCGTCTGGTCCTTGCCGACGATGCCGAAGCGCGGCGTGTCGAGCAGCGCGATGCGCCGGTCGCGCTCGCCGGCGTGGCCGGTGACCAGGCGCGTGCACGGGGGCCTTGAAGCCGAGCGCGGCGGCGCTGCTCGGGGATGTCGTGGACGACGCCGTCGGTGACCATGATGGCGCCGGCGACGCGCTCCGGCGGCACGTCGGCGAGGCCGGACTGCAGCGCCGAGAAGAGGCGCGTGCCGTCGCGCGCCGCCGGCGGCCTCGCCGCACCTCGATGATGCGCACCTCGACGTCGGGCAGGGCCGCGAGGCGCTGCTGCACGGCGGCGCGCGACGGCGTCGGTCTGCGCCGGCGCGCTTCGACGAGCGCCTGCGAGGCCGAGCGGTCGACGACGACGGCGACGACGTCCTTCAGCCGCTCGCGCTCCTCGCGCACGAAGCGACGGGTTGAACAGCGCGGCGATGAAGAGCGCGCACGGCCAGCGCGCGCAGCACCGAGCCGCGTCTGGCGCACACGAGCGCCAGGATGGCGGCGCGCGGCCGGCGAGCCAGCGACCAGCGACGATCAGGCAGCGGCAGAGGGGGATGCAGTCGAGTGCGATCAGTCGAGGGTCCATGTCACTGGCCGAGCCGCTCGAGCAGGGCGGGACGTGCACCTGGTCGGCCTTGTAGTTGCCGGTCAGCGCGTACATCACGATGTTGACGCCGGCGCGGAAGGCCATTTCGCGCTGGCGGGGCGCGCCGGGCACCAGCGGGTAGAGCGGCTCGCCGCGCCGGCCCGTCGCCCAGGCGGCGGCGAGGTCGTTCGAGGTGATGATGATCGGCGACACGCCGTCGCCCGCGCGGGCCGGGCGCTCGGCGTCGGGCCCCTCGCGCGGCAGCGCCTCGATCCAGGTCTGGCCGTCGGCGTAGCGGCCGGGGAAGTTCTCGATCAGGTAGAAGGCCTTGGTGATCACGTGGTCGCGCGGCACCGGCTCCAGCTCCGGCACGGCGATGCCGGCGAGGATCTGGCGCAGCGATGCGCGTCTCGGGCGTCGGCGGCGCGCCCGGGCGCGGCGGCAGCGCGTCGCGCGTGTCGAACATCACCGTGCCGCCGCTCTTCATGAAGTCGTCGAGCTTGCGGATCGCGGCGTCGCCCGGGCATCGGCCGGCCGGCGACGATGGGCCAGTAGATCAGCGGATAGACGCGAGAGCTCGTCGCGCGCCGGGTCGACGCCGGCCGGCTCGGCCGGGTCGAGCGCCGTGCGGGCCGAGAGGAAGGCTGCCGAGCCCGGCGAGGCCCGCGCGGCTGATCTCGTCGACGGCGGCATCGCCGGTCAGCACATAGGCGAAGCGGGTGGCGAGCGCGGCGTCGGCCTCCTTGGGGCTGATCGGCGGGCGCTCCGCCGCGGGCGGCGGGGCGGCGGGCGGCGGCGGTCTGGGCCAGCGCGTCGCCGGGCGCGCCCGCCAGCGCGAGCGCCAGCGCAGGCGACCGCGAGCGCGATCGAGGCGGCCGCGCGGCGCGGCGCTGCGGATGAAGCCGAGCCGGCCGGCGAGCCAGAGCACGGCGATGGTGTCGAGCGCGAAGCCGAACAGCGCGAGCGCCGACCAGCCAGGGCCGCAGGTCGACGGCGCGGGCTTCGCGCACGATCGGCTCGACACGGGCGCCGAGCGGCGCGAAGTCGATGCGGGCGAGCACGGCGTCGGGCGGCCAGCGTGTTGACGGCGAGCGGGCGCGTCCGGCGAGCCGTAGAAGCCGGGCGGATGGTCGCGCGTGGCCGACGAGGTCGCCGCCGACGGCGATGGGCCGCGCCGTCGCGGGCGGCGGCGTGAACACGCCGAAGCCGTCGAGCGTGCGCAGCGGCGCGGCGAACACCGGCGCGCCGCCGCCGGCCGGCGCCTGCGCCTGCGCGTCGCCGGTGCCGGCGAGCGCCGACGATCCGGCGCAGCATCTCGACGAACAGGCCGGAGAGCGGCAGGTTCGACCAGGTCGTGTCGGCGGTGACGTGGACGAGCACGACCAGGCCCTGGCCGCGCCGCTCGGCGGTGATGATCGGCGTGCCGTCGGCCAGCGCCGCCCAGGTCTTGCGCGGCGAGGTCGGCGTCGGGCTCGGCGAGGAGCTGGCGGGTGATGCCGACGTCCCTGGGCAGCGTCGAGGCCGTAGAACGGGCTCGCGCGGTCGAAGGGCGCCAGCGTGCGCGGGCTGTCCCAGGACAGCGCGCCGCCGAGCGCGCGGCCGCCGCGGCGCAGGCTGCACCGGCGACGAGGTCGTCGTCGGCCGCCGCGGCGAGCCGCGAGCCGGCGAAGCGCAGCAGCACGCCGCCGCTCGTCGACGTACTGGGCGCAGCCGCTCGCGCAGGTCGGGCGGCAGCGTGCCGATGTCGGCCAGCACGAGCATCGGCACCTTCTCGTCGAGCAGCGTGCGCGATCGCCTCGACCGGCCCCATGCGGGGCTCGCGCACGTCGGCGAAGGGCGCGAGCGCCCTGGCGACGTAATAGGTCGGCGACAGCAGCGGCTGCGCCGTGTCGACGGTGCGCGCCCGAGACGAGCCCGACGCGGCGGCGGCGGCTGGATTCGTCGACCAGCGCCACGGCGCCGGCCGTGCGCTCCTCGGCGATGTCGAGGCGGGCGATGTCGTTGCGCAGGTCGACCGGCAGCTTGATCAGCGGCCGTCGTCTCCGTCGCGCCGGCGGCGAAGGCGAACGGCGCCTCGCCCAGCGGCAGGCCGCGCCGGTCGGTGGCGCGGACGCATGCCGCGCGTCGCGCCCGTTGGGCTCGGCGCGCAGCACGCGCACGGTCAGGCCGGCGGCCGTGTTGTCGACGCCGGCGAGCGCCAGCGGCCGCGCCGCCGGGCCGGCGAGCACCGTCAGCGTGCGGTCCTGCGCGACCGCGCCTTGAGCGCCGTGCGAAGTCGCCGGTGCGCGTCGACGCGACACGCCGTCGCTGATCCAGACGATCTCGGCCGCCGTCTCGCGCGCCAGGAAGCGCTGCAGCGGCAGCGAGCATGGCCAGCCGGTCCGGCGTGTGGGGCGCGGGCTGCAGGGCGCGCAGCCGCTCCAGCGCCGCGCCGGCATCGGCCATCGCGACGTCCGGCGACGGTCTCGCCCGTCGCGACGACGGCGACGGGCCGGCCGGCGCGGGCGGCGCCGCGCACGCAGGTCCTCGGCGGCCGTCGACGCGCTCGGCCCAGTCGGGCGCGGCCGCCCAGCCGTTGTCGACGATGAGGACCAGCGGGCCCGCTGCCCGCGGCCGCGTCCTTGGCGGGGTTCCAGACCGGGCCGGCCATGGCGAGGATCACGAGCCCGGCGACGATGAGGCGCAGCAGCAGCAGCCACCACGGCGTGCGCGCCGGCGTCTCCTGCCGCGGCACGAGGTCGAGGATCAGCTTCAGCGGCGGGAAGTCGATGCGCCGCGGCTGCGGCGGCGTCACGCGCAGCAGCAGCCAGAGCGCCGGCAGCGCGGCCAGCGCGAGCAGGACGGCCGGGGTGGAGAAGCCGAGGGGCAGGGCCTCGAACATGCGTCAGCTCCCCGCGGCCAGCGACGGAGCGCCGCCCGCGCCGTCGCGGTCGGCGATGCGGCTGGCGAGCGCCAGCAGCGCCTCGGAAGCCGGCCGGTCGGTGCGGTGCACGGCGAAGCTCCAGCCCCGCCGGGCGCAGGCCTCGCGCAGCGCGTCGCGATGCGTCGCGCATGCGCTCCAGATACAGCGTCGCGGAACGAGCCGGCGTCGCCGACGCGCAGCGTGTCGGGCCCCTCGAGGTCGGCCAGCACGGCCTGGCCCTCGAAGGGGAAGGTCTCCTCGACCGGGTCGACGACCAGCACGCACATGGCCGCGCGCGCCGCGCGCCGACGAGCCGCTCGATGGCCTCGCGCACCCGCGCGGCGGGGGTCAGGAAGTCGCCGATCAGCACGGCCTCGGTCAGCGGCGGCAGGGGCGGAGCCGGGCGGCAGGTCGGCGGGCGGCCGGTCGGCGGCGATGCGCCTCGGCCAGCCGGTCGACGATGCGCGCGCGAGGCGATCGGGTTGGTGAGGCCCATGATGGCCGACGCGCTCGCCGCCGCGCACCAGGATGTCGGCCAGCGCGAGGCCGAGCACCAGCGCGCGCTCGACCTTGGGCGCCAGGGCGAGCGAGGAGGAGATAGGCCATGGAGGGCGAGCGGTCGATCCACAGCCAGACCGTGTGCGCCGCCTCCCACTCGCGCTCGCGCACGTAGTAGCGGTCGTCGCGCGCGGAGCGGCGCCAGTCGATGCGGTTGGCGGGCTCGCCGGCGGTGAAGGCGCGGAACTGCCAGAACGCCTCGCCCGGCCCGGCCTGCCGGCGGCCGTGGATGCCGTGGGCGGCGGTGGCGGCGATGCGCCGCGCCTCGATGGCGATGCGGGGCAGGCGGCGCGCGAGGTCGAGCGCGTCGGTCGCCTGCCGAGGCCCGGCCGTCCGCTCCGTCTGCGTCGAGAACCCGGACCTTGATCATCAGTTCCTGCCTCAGCCGATCCGTGCCGACGAGCCGGCGGATGAGGCCGTCGACGGTCTCGCCCTCGGCGCGGGCGGCGAAGGTGAGCGCGATGCGGTGCTTCAGCACGGGCTCGGCCAGCGCGACGACGTCGTCGAGCGACGGGCGCGAGGCGGCCCTGGATGCAGGGCGCGGGCGCGCACGGCCAGCATCAGCGACTGGCCGGCGCGCGGGCCGGGGCCCCAGGCGAGATGCTGGCGATCGGCGGCGCCGCCTTCGCCCGGGCGGGCCGACGCGCACGAGGTCGAGGATGGCCTCCACGACGCTCTCGCCGACCGGCAGGCGGCGCATCAGGCGCTGCGCGGCCATCAGCTCCTCGGCCGTCATGGCCGGCTTCGGCTTCGACGGTCGTGTCGGTCGTCGTCTCCAGCAGGATGCGGCGCTCGGTCGCCGCATCGGGGTAGCCGACGTCGATCTGCATGATGAAGCGGTCGAGCTGGGCTTCCGGCAGCGGGATAGGTGCCTTCCTGCTCGATCGGGTTCTGCGTGGCGAGCACGTGGAAGGGCCGCGGCAGGTCGTGGCTCTCGCCCGCGACGGTCACGTGGTATTCCTGCATCGCCTGCAGCAGCGCGGACTGGGTGCGCGGGCTGGCGCGGTTGATCTCGTCGGCCATCAGCAGCTGGGCGAAGATCGGGCCCTTGATGAAGCGGAAGGAGCGCCGGCCGCCCGCGGCCTCCTCCAGCACCTCGGAGCCCAGGATGTCGGAGGGCATCAGGTCCGGCGTGAACTGGATGCGGCGGGCCTCGAGGCCCAGCACGGTGCCGAGCGTGTCGACCAGCTTGGTCTTGGCGAGGCCGGGCACGCCGACCACGAGGCCGTGGCCGCCGGCCAGGATGGTGACGAGGGCGTTCTCGACCACCTGCGTCTGGCCGAACACGACCGTGGCGATGGCCTCGCGCGCCCTGGCGATCTGTTCCACCGCCGCTTCGGCGGAGCGCACGATGGCGGCTCGAGACTGGTGGCGTTCGAGGTCTCAGCGCTCATGGAGTAACCCCGTCCTGTTTCCGGGCCTTTCGGCCTCTACGCGTTCCGGCCGTCTTGCATGTGTTCCGGCCTGCCGGTTCTTCCCGTCCAAGATACCTTGCTCACGATGCACCATCGCAGGATGCATCATTCCTGCCAGTGTCCTCCGGACTCGCGTCGGCCTCAAGCCCGGCGGCCTGCTCATTCGCGGCTTACTCCACACGATCTCGTGGGGTGCATCGTCGCAGTCGGTGACGCGCCGGCGAGCGCGCGCCCGGCCCGGAGCGACCATCGGCGAGAACGAACCTGACCGTGTTCGCAGCTTGGGGCGAAACAGTGGCGGACGGTTTGCTGGCCGCGCGGACTCAGTCGGCGCTCGGCAGGCGGCGTATGGTGAACTCGATCCGGCCGTCGTCGAGTTCCCGCCACCATTCGATCTCGGTCATGTAGGCGGCCTTCGGAAAGCGGTTGAACCACTCCCGCGCCTTCTCCCGCGCTTCCTGGCGCGGCAGCGTGAAGGTGTCGCGCTGCCAGCCGCCGCCTGTCGACTGGCGCGGCCTGTTGCGCATGGCTTCGTGTCGGCAAGCCTGTGCGCGATGTCGGCCGGACGCAGCGGCTGTCGAGCTCATCGGAAACGCCTCACACCTCGGGCTGGAACCCTGCAATCCCCGGCATCGTAGCCCGGAGCGCGGGCAAACGGGAGTCGAAAGGCGTGAGGCTCGGCCACGGGGCCGCAGCGGGGGCTCACTTCGCCAGCAGCCGCCGCCATGGCCGCTCCAGGATGCCTGCACGAATGTCCGCGTCCTCGGGAAAGCCTGCCTCGATCCACAGCGCCTCGGCCCGCGCCACGATGGCGCCGACGACCGGGCCGGGCGCGATGCCGCGTGCGAGGACGGAGGCGCCGCCGAACGGGCAGACCGGGGCAGGGGTCGTCCAGCACCGCGCGGCTGCGGCGAGATCGTCCGGCCACGGCCATTTGCGACGGCGCGCGGCGGCGATCGCCAGCGCGTCGCGGACGATGGCGTTGCCGTACCGGTAGCCCCATTCGCGCAGCAGGCGCGCGATCGAGCTGGCCGAAGCGGCCATGCAGGCGCTCCAGCATCTGGCCCGTCCTGAGGCAGGCGCTGGCCTTCGGCATTGGACAGGCGAAGCCGCTCGTGCAGCCGCGCCGCGTCGTCGCCCGTCCAAAGCGCCAGCGCGGCGAGGCGGAAGACGGGTCGCGCTGGAACCGGTCAGGGTGGGAAGGGTCTTGCCGGAACAGATCCTGCATCGCCAGGGCCGCGAAGGCCCTCGTGTCGCCGACCCCCGCCAGGATGCGGTCGAGAAAGCCTGCCTCGGCGACCTCCGCGACGGTCTCGGCGGCGCTGCGCGCGACACGAGCAGCTTCAGCAGCTCGGCGCGGACGCGCTCCGCCGACAGGCGCGCGAGGCCGCCGCGCAAGCTGGATCGCCGCGTGCAGGGCCGTCGGCGTCGAGCGGACCCGCGCCGTAATACGCGTGGAAGCGGAACAGGCGCAGGATGCGCAGATAGTCCTCCCGGATGCGCGTGCGCGGGATCGCCGATGAAGCGCACGCGCCGGGCCTCGAGGTCGGCGAGGCCGCCGACATGGTCCTCGACGTCGCCGTCGTCGGTCGGCATAGAGCGCGTTCATGGTGAAGTCGCGCCGCCGGGCGTCGTGCGAGAAGTCGCGGCCGAAGACGACCGTGGCGCGGCGGCCGTCGGTGTCGACGTCCTCGCGCAGCGTCGTCACCTCGAAGGGCGTGCCGGTCGAGCACGAGCGTCACCGTGCCGTGCTCGATGCCCGGTCGGCACGGCCTTGATGCCCGCCGCGCGGGCGCGCTCGCGTGACGATCTCGGGCAGGGCGGTGGTGGCGATGTCGATGTCGCCGGGGCGAGGCCCAGCAGCGCGTTGCGGACGGCGCCGCCGACGACGCGGGCCTGCTCGCCGTCGCGGTCGAGCAGTGCCGAGCACGGCCTGCACCGGCCGGGCCGTCGATGAAGCTGCCGGGCGGAAGCCGCGCTCGCTGCCGGCGGCGCGTTCATTCGATCTGCGCCGGGCACGAAGACGCCGTTCTCCATGTGCGCGGGCACGTAGGCCCCCGTGCCGCGCTGGGCGGTCAGGCCCGTGCAGACGAGCCAGCCGAGGGCGACGACGAGGCCGGCGATCACCAGCCACGAGACGTGTCCGTCCCAGTGCACGCGGGCGAACGGCGTGCGGCGGCGCACCGCGAGCCAGAGGGCGAACAGGACGAAGGGGACGAGGAAGAGCAGGAGTTCTTCGGACAGGGCACGCGTCATGCCGCGTAGAGCCTTTCATACATGTTCCGCAGGATCCCGGCGGTCACGCCCCAGATGTAATGCTCGCCGATAGGGCATCGCATAGATAGTGCCGCAGCGCGCCCTTCCACTCCCGCGCGATGGCGCTGGTGGTTCTCCGGCGTCATCAGGAAGGCCAGCGGCACCTCGAAGGCCGCCTCCACCTCCTCGGGGTTGATGGCGAGCGTCGTAGCGCCGGGTCCACGATGGCGAGCACGGGCAGGATGCGGAAGCCGGTGCCGGTCAGGTAGAGGTCGAGATAGCCGAGCGGCCGCACGAGGCGGCGGTCGAGCCCGATCTCCTCCTCCGCCTCGCGCAGGGCGGCATGCGAGCGGGGAGGCGTCGGCCGCGTCGATCTTGCCGCCGGGGAAGGCGACCTGGCCGGAATGGTCGCGCAGATGCGAGGCGCGGCGGGTCAGCAGCACCGTCGCCTCGCCTCGCGGCGCGCCACGACCGGGATCAGCACGGCGGCAGGCCGGTGGACCGCGCCGGGCGCAATCCGACGGTCCGAGCTCGGGATCGAGCTGATGGTCGCCACGGCTGCGGCACTGGCGGCGGGACGAAAGCGTCCGGGCACGGCGAGCGAGAGGCGCGCCAGCGCGCGCGCCTCCAGCGCCTCGGGCGAGAAGGACGTGCTCGACGACGGTGGACGGCCCGCTCAATGCGCCGGCTCCGGGCCGATCGATGCCGGCCAGCTCGCTCGCCGGCGCCATGGGGAAGAACGCGCCCGCCGAGGCGACGCCGAACATCGCTCACGCCGTCGACGTCGCGCTCCTCGCCGAGCGCGACGAGATCGTAGAACACGGCCCGCGCCACGCGCGCCCAGAGGTCGCCGCGCACCAGCACGTAGGGCCGCAGCCCGCCGGTCGCCTCCCGCTCGAAGCGCAGCGGATGGGCGGCGTCCGCAGTGGTCCAGTCGTCGACATTGGTGCGGAAGCGCAGCGTGCGCCCGGCCTCGTGGTCCTCGACCTGCATCTCCACGGCCACGAACGGCGCGTCCTCCACGACGATGCCGACGCGCTCGACCGGCGTGACCAGCACGAAGCGCTCGGGATCCTTGCGCAGCACGGAGGCGAACAGCCGCACCAGCGCCGGCCGGCCGATGGGCGTGCCCATGTAGAACCAGGTGCCGTCGGCGGCGATGCGCATGTCGATCTCGCCGCAATAGGCGGGGTTCCAGAGGTGGACGGGCGGCGGCCCCTTCTTCGCAGCCGACTGCACGCCGGCCGTGAGGCTGTCGAGCGCGGGAGGCGAGGTCGGGCGGCCGCCATTGGTCATGCGCGTCATATAGCGCGTTGGCGCGGGGACTTCACCTGCAAGCGCTTCCTGCGCGCGTTCATCCGCACCGCCTCAGGCGGCGGCCAGGATGGATGGCGCGATCTCGTCGAGGATCTCGTAGGAGCGGATGCGGGCCTGATGGTCGAAGATGGCGGAGGCGACCATCACCTCGTCCACCCCTGTCTGCGCGATGAACCGGTCCAATCCGGCGCGGACCGTGTCGCGCGAGCCGACGAACGAGCAGGACAGCATGCGCCCGACCTGCGCCTTCTCCATGGGGCTCCACAGCGCCTCGATGTCGTCCACGGGCGGCGGCAGGTAGCCGCGCGCGCCGCGGATCATGGCGAGGCTGCGTTGCTGGGCCGACGAGAACAGGCGGCGCGCCTCGGCGTCGGTATCGGCGGCGAACACGTTGACGCAGGCCATGGCGTAGGAGGCCTCGATCTGCTCCGAGGGCTTGAACATCTGGCGGTAGGTCTGCAGAGCGGGCATCAGCGCATCGGGCGCGAAATGGGACGCGAAGGCGTAGGGAAGCCCCAGCATCGCGGCGAGCTGCGCGCCGTAAAGGCTCGAACCCAGGATCCAGAGCGGCACCTGCGTGCCGAAGCCGGGCACGGCGCGGATGGTCTGGTCGGGGGTCGGAGGCGCGAGGAACGCCTGCAGCTCCATCACGTCGTTGGGGAAGTTGTCGGCTTCCATCGGATTGACCCGCAGGCGCGCAGGGTCTGCTGGTCCGTGCCCGGCGCGCGGCCGAGGCCGAGGTCGATCCTGTCGGGGAACAGCTCGGCCAGCGTGCCGAACTGCTCGGCGATGACGAGCGGGGCGTGGTTCGGCAGCATGATCCCGCCCGAACCGACGCGGATACGCTTCGTCGCCGCCGCCACCTGCCCGATGACGACAGCCGTCGCCGCGCTGGCGATGCCCACCATGTTGTGGTGCTCGGCCAGCCAGTAGCGCGTGTAGCTCATGCCGTCGGCATGGCGCGCGAGGTCGATGGTGTTGCGGATGGCGTCGCCGGGGCGCAGCCCCTGGGGGACGGGCGCGAGGTCCAGGATCGAATAGCGGGTCATGGGGTGCGCTCGTGTTGCAGGGGGTGGATCGGAAGTCTGGCGTGGCCGGCAACGGCTCTAAACGAAACGCCTCTAAAGAGATGAAACGCCCGGCGCCGCCGTTCGCTCCCGCCCTCCGGACGCCCTGCTACGGCCAGCGCACCCGGGGCGGCATGCTGGACAGGATGCTCTCGACATTGCCGCCCGTCTTCAGGCCGAAGATCGTGCCGCGGTCGTAGAGCAGGTTGAACTCCACGTAGCGGCCGCGGCGGACGAGCTGTTCCTCGCGGTCGGCCGTCGGTCCAGGGCGTGGCGACGTTGCGCGCGCACGATCTGCGGGATAGACGTCGGTGGAAGGCGAGGCCGACGTCCCGGGTGAAGGCGAAGTCGGCGTCCCAGTCGCCGCTGTCGTGGTCAGTCGTAGAAGATGCCGCCGATGCCGCGCGGCTCGTTGCGGTGCTTCAGGTAGAAATACTCCTCGCACCACGCCTTGTAGCGTGGCGTAGGGCGCGATCGCGGCGTGGGCGTCGCAGGCGCGCCTGCATGGCGGCGTGGAAGGCGAGCGTGTCCGGGTGGTCCTGCGTCGCGCCGGCGGTCGAGCACGGGCGTCAGGTCCGCCCCGCCGCCGAACCAGGCCTTGCGTCGTCACCACGAAGCGCGTGTTCATGTGCACGGTGGGCACGAAGGGGTTCCAGGGATGGGCGATGAGCGAGATGCCCGACGCCCAGAAGCGCGGATCCTCCGCCGCGCCCGGGATCTGGCCGCGGAACTCCGGCGCGAACTCGCCGTGCACGGTGGAGATGTGCACGCCGACCTTCTCGAACACGCGCCCGTGCATGATGCTCATCTCGCCGCCGCCGCCCGGCGCGCCGGAGTGGTCGGTGCGGCTCCAGGCCTTGCGCTCGAAGCGGCCGGCCGCGCCGGCTCCGCCTCCGGATCGAAGGGGCCGGCGGCCTCGTCCTCGAGCGCCTCGAAGGCGGCGCAGATCCGGTCGCGCAGGCTGCGGAACCAGGCCGGCGGCCTCGCGCCTTGCGGGCGTCGAGCGTCGCCGGCGTCGGGCAGGGGCGAGGCGGTCGTGAACGGCGAGTGCGGATGCGGCGGTCACGCGGTCGGTGCCTCCTCGCTCCGGCGGCGGAGCTTCGGAAATGCCGCCGGTCTGGCGCAAGGCCTCGCCCAGCGATCATCGCGGCGGCGACCGCGACGTTGAGGGAGCGCAGGCCCGGCGCGCATGCGGCATGACGATGCGCGCGTCCGCCGCGGCGTGCACCTCGTCCGGCACGCCGGCCGATTCGCGGCCCGAGCAGGATGCACGTCGCCGGCGCGGAAGCCGAACGTCCGTGTAGGGCGACGGCGCCGCGCGTGGTCGCCAGCACGAGGCGCCGGCCCGCGCGGCGCCCGCCGGGCGGCTCGGAAAGCGCGCCCAGGAGACGTGCCGCTCGATGGCGACCTGGTCGAGATAGTCCATGCCGGCGCGGCGGAAGGCCCTGTCGGACACGGGAAAGCCGGCGGGCTCGATGATGTCGACGGCGACGCCCAGGCAGGCGGCCAGCGCAGCATCGTGCCGGTGTTCTGCGGGATGTCGGGCTGGAACAGGGCGAGGCGCAGACGCTGGCGTCGAGCGTGCGCGAAGCGGCTACGGCTTCATGCGGCCGATGCGGCAAACGCGCGCGAAGCCCGTCTGATCAGCATTCCGCACTATAGACAAGCCTTGCCGCGCGTGCGAAACACCCGCCGCGCGGCGACGCCCGGTCGCATTGCGAGCGCTTGTCCTTGCGCGCATATCGGCCGGGACAGCCGAGACCGATCGATCGAGACCGTCCGCGACCCGCCGGTCGTGCGTCGGGGCGCGTAGGTTGCGAGGATGACGACACGTGGCGACGACAACTGTGGCCGAACCGACCCGGCGGGACTTCCTCTTCATCGCGACGGGCGCCGTCGGCGCCGTCGGCGTCGCCGCGGCGATCTGGCCCTTCATCAGCCAGATGGCGCCCGACGCGGCGACCGTCGCCGCGGGCGCGCCGGTCGATTTCGACCTCGCGCCGGTCGCCGAGGGCCAGATCGTCAAGCTGTTCTGGCGCGGCAAGCTGATCTTCGTGCGCCACCGGACGGCCGAAGGAGATCAAGGACGCCGAGGACGTGCACGCTCGCCGACCTGCGCGACCCGCAGCCCGACTCGGCCCGCGTCAAGGAAGGCAAGGCCCAGTGGCTGGTCGTCTACGGCAACTGCACCCATCTGGGCTGCGTGCCGCTCGGCAACGAAGGCGCGTTCCACGGCTGGGTCTGCCCCTGCCACGGCTCGGTCTTCGACACGTCCGGGCCGCATCCGGCAGGGACCGGCGCCGACGAACCTGCCGGTTCCGCCCTACGCCTTCCTTTCAGACACCAAGATCCAGATCGGTTGAGCCCGCAGCGCGGCTCCCGCCGGGACGCCAGTCGCAGGATAAAGCCATGAGCGGACATTCCACCTACGTTCCGAAGAGCGCCTTCGGGAAGTGGTTCGAGAGCCGCCTGCCCATCGTCGGCCTCATCCACTCCTCCTTCGTCGTGTTCCCGAACCCGCGGAACCTGAACTACTTCTGGACCTTCGGCGGCATCCTCGCCTTCATGCTGGTGGCGCAGATCGTCACCGGCGTCGTGCTGGCGATGCACTACACGCCGCAACGCCGACCTCGCCTTCAACTCCGTCGAGCACATCATGCGCGACGTGAACTACGGCTGGCTGATCCGCTACCTGCACGCCAACGGCGCGTCGATGTTCTTCATCGCCGTCTACGTCCACATCTTCCGCGGCTTCTACTACGGCTCCTACAAGGCGCCGCGCGAGATCCTCTGGATCCTCGGCGTGATCATCTTCCTGCTGATGATGGCCACCGCCTTCATGGGCTACGTGCTGCCGTGGGGCCAGATGAGCTTCTGGGGCGCCACCGTCATCACCAACCTGTTCTCGGCCATCCCGGTCGTCGGCGAGACCATCGTGACCTTCCTGTGGGGCGGCTACTCGGTCGACAACCCGACGCTGAACCGCTTCTTCTCGCTGCACTACCTGCTGCCCTTCATGATCGCCGGCGTGGTGATCCTGCACATCTGGGCGCTGCACGTTCCGGGCTCCAACAACCCGGCCGGCGTCGAGAAGAAGACCGAGAAGGACACGCTGCCCTTCCACCCGTACTTCACGGTGAAGGACGCGCTTCGCGCTCGTCCTGTTCCTGATGTTCTTCGTGTGGTTCGTCTTCTACATCCCGAACTACCTCGGGCCATGCCGACAACTACATCCCGGCCAACCCGGCCGTGACGCCGGCGCACATCGTGCCGGAATGGTACTTCCTGCCGTTCTACGCGATCCTGCGCGCCATCCCGGACAAGCTGATGCGGCGTGCTCGCGATGTTCGGCTCGATCGCGGTCCTGGTGTTCCTGCCCTGGCTCGACACCTCGCAGATCAAGTCGGCCGCCTACCGGCCGCTGTACCGCCAGTTCTTCTGGGTGTTCGCGGTGGTCTGCGTCGTGCTCGGCTGGCTCGGCGCCAAGCCGCCGGAGGGCGGCTACGTCATCGCGGCGCGGATCTGCACGGCCTACTACTTCGCGCACTTCCTGATCATCCTGCCGCTGCTCGGCCTGTTCGAGACGCCGCGGCGCATCCCGGGATCGATCGCGGAGGCGGTGCTCGGCAAGCAGGGCTCGGCCAACGCCATGGCGGCCGGCGGCCGCGGCCTCGCCGAACACCAAGGGCTGAGCGGGCGACGGGGATGATCGATGATCATGACCATCAAGACGCTCGCCTCGCCGCCGCGCCTGCTCGCCGCCGCGCTCTTCGCGGCGTGCCGCGGCTCCGGCCTCGGCCGCCGGCGACAGTGGTGCAGCCGCCGCGCAGACGCTGGACCTTCGCCGGGCCCGTTCGGGACACTACGACCCCACGCAGCTGCAGCGCGGCTTCAAGGTTTACCGCGAGGTCTGCGCGACTGCCACTCGATCGAGCCTGCTGGCCTTCCGCAACCTCGTCCGAGGAGGGCGGCCCCGAGTTCACCGAGGCCAGGTCAAGGCGCTGGCCGCCGAGTACAAGGTCAAGGACGGCCCCAACGAGTCGCGGCGACATGTTCGAGCGGCCCGGCCGCCCGGCCGACCGCTTCCCCTCGCCGTTCCCGAACAAGCAGGCCGCCGCAGGCCGCCAATGGCGGCGCCTATCCGCCCGACTTCTCGGTCATCGCCAAGGCCCGCACCTATGAGCGCGGCTTCCCCTGGTTCCTGTTCGACATCTTCACCCAGTTCCAGGAGCAGGGCGTCGACTACATCACCGCGCTGCTGCACGGGCTACGAGGAGCCGCCGCAGGGCTTCGAGCGTGCCGGCCGGCAAGTACTACAACAAGTACTTCCCCGGCCACGTCATCTCGATGCCGCAGCCGCTCAGCGACGGGCAGGTCGAGTATCCCGAAGGACGCCGACGGCCGGCCGCAGGCGCCGGAGACGGTCGCTCAGTACGCCAAGGACGTGTCGGCGTTCCTGATGTGGGCCGCCGAGCCGCACCTCGAGGCGCGCAAGGAGCTCGGGCTTCAAGATGCTGCTCTTCCTGCTTGTCTTCGCCGGCCTGCTCTACTTCACCAAGAAGCGCATCTGGTCGCGGGTCGAAGGCCACGCCCACGCCTGAGTCGTCTGCACCAGACGCATCCGAAAGGCCCCGGAGACGGGGCCTTTTTCGTTCGGTTGCGGCTCGGCCGCGATCACAGGCGCTCGGCGCATCGCGCACTGGCAACCCGCGGCGTTCTTGATCGGCCAGGCGTGGCCCCGTACGTCTGGCGCGGCACACGGAGGGAGCCTCGGCATGACGCAAGGCAGTTCTCGGCATCATCGGCGGCTCCGGCATCTACGACCTGCCGGGCCTCGAGGACGTGCGCGAGGAGGCCGTCGCGAGCCCCTGGGGCGAGCCGTCGGACGTGCTGCGCTTCGGGCGGATCGGCGGCACGGACGATCGTCTTCCTGCCCCGCCACGGGCGGGGCCACCGGCTTTCCGCCGTCCGACATCAACTACCGCGCCAACATCGACGCGCTGAAGCGGGCCGGCGTGACCGACATCGTCTCGCTCTCGGCCTGCGGCTCGTTCAAGCCCGACCTGCCGCCGGGCCTCTTCGTGCTCGTCGACCAGTTCGTCGACCGCACGCACCGGCGCGAAAGCTCGACTTCTTCGGCACGGGCTGCGTGGCCCATGTGTCGATGGCCCATCCGGTCGGGCCCGGCGCTGGCGGAGCGCCTCGCCGCCGCGGCCGAGGCGGAGGGCGTCGCGATGCGCAGGGGCGGCACCTATGTCTGCATGGAGGGGCCGCAGTTCTCCAGCTATGCCGAGTCGATGACCTACAAGGGCCTCGGCTACGACGTGATCGGCATGACCGCGATGCCCGAGGCCAAGCTCGCCCGCGAGGCGGAGATCACCTACGCCACGCTCGCCATGGTGACGGACTTCGACTGCTGGCATCCCGAGCACGACCATGTGGACGTGAAGTCCGTGATCGAGGTCATGCACGGCAACATCGAGAAGGCCCGCCGCATCGTGGCGCGGCTGGCCGCGCGATTTCCCGGCCGAGCGGGAGGAGTGTCCCGTCGGGCTCGCACCGCGCGCTGGACTACGCCATCATGACCGCGCCCGTCCGCGCGCGACCCGGCGCTGCTGGCGAAGCTCGACGCGGTGGCGGGGCGGGTGCTGCGGGGCTGAGCGCTCTGAGCGCATCATCATGCCAGCCCCGGCCTCCGCCGAAGCCGAAGCATGGCGCCGAAGATCATGGCCAGGAACGCCATCATGAACCAGACGATGATCGTGGCGGGGATGGCGGCCAGCCCAGCCTTGACGAAGAACATCACGAGCCGCCCGAACGGGATGTCGATGTCCGAGATCGTGACGCCGGCCACGGTCGTCGTGTTCCGGGCCGTCTGGATCGGGCCGCTCTGGGGTGCGCTCATGGCTTTGCCTTTCAGACGGGATGGGAGTGGATCGGCCGGGAGGTGACTATGATGCCTTCGCCCGCCCAAGGCTATCAGCCCCCGTGGCCCAAGCCGAGCCCCAAGTCTAAGCCTGAGCCCAAGATCCAAGCGAACGAGCCCATCATGTCGACACCTTCGAGCCTCGCCGACGCCATCCGCTCCATTCCGGACTATCCCAAGCCCGGCATCATGTTCCGCGACATCACCACGCTGCTGGGCGACGCGCGGGCCTTCCGCCGCACGGTGGACGAGCTGGTGCAGCCCTATGCCGGGACTGAAGGTCGACAAGATCGCCGGCATCGAGGCGCGCGGCTTCATCCTGGGCGGGGCGGTGGCGCACCAGCTCTCGGCCGGCTTCGTGCCCATCCGCAAGAAGGGCAAGCTGCCGCACGCCACGGTCTCCATCGCCTATTCGCTGGAATACGGCCTCGACGAGATGGAGATGCACGAGGACGCGGTGCGCCCAGGGCGAGCGCGTGATCCTGGTCGACGACCTCATCGCCACCGGCGGCACGGCCACCGCCGCCGTGCAAGCTCCTGCGCCGGATCGGGCGCCGAGGTCGTGGCGGCCGTGTTCGTCATCGACCTGCCCGACCTCGGCGGAGCGGACAAGCTGCGCGCCCTCGACGTTCCCGTTCGGACGCTGATCGCGTTCGAGGGCCACTGAGCATCTGGGCGAAGCGCCTTCGCTCAGCCTAACCGGCGGGGCGGCGTTCCCAGAAGGCGGTTCCGACGAACTCGAAAACGGGTTCGCCCTTCTGGTTCACGCCGACATTGCGGTGGCTGACGATGCCCCAGCGCGGGCGGCTCGCCGACATGCGCTTGTCGACCAGCGTCGAGCTGTAGGTGATCGTGTCGCCCGCATAGACCGGGCGCAGCCAGCGCAGATCGCGAAAGCCGGGGGAGGGGCCAAGCTCGGGCACGGGCCGGCCGGCAGCCTCGGCTTCCTCCGCAAAGCGCCTGGCGTGCGCGATCATCAGCCCCATCCAGACCGCGGCCGTGTGCCAGCCGGACGCGCAGAGGCCGCCGAAATGGCTCTGCCGGCCCGCTTCCTCGTCGAGATGGAAGGGCTGCGGGTCATAGGCGGCGGCGAAGGCCTTGATCTCCTCGGCCGTGAAGCTGTGCGCGCCAAGCTGCTCGGTTTCGCCGATCTCGAGATCCTCGAAAAAGCCCATCATGCCGCTTTTCCCGGATTTCGCAGGCCGAAGATGATGCTGTTCTCCTGGCGCATCACGCAGTCGCCCTTCTGGTTCAGCATATCGAACCGGAAGCGCACATAGCCGCGATCGGCCCGCTTGGCGGATGGGCGCGCCTCCAGCACCGTCTGGCGGACGCTCAGCACGTCGCCGGGACGAACAGGACTAAGCCATTTCAGCTCGTCGATGCCGGGCGCGCCCATGCCGGTCGAGCCCTCAAGCAGATTGTCGGCCAGCATCCGCATCATCATCGAGCAACTGTGCCAGCCTGATGCGGCCAACCCGCCGAGGATCGACGCTGCGCCGGCCGCCTCGTCGAGATGCATCGGCTGCGGGTCGAAACGGCTTGCAAAAGCGATGATCTCCTCGCGCGTGACCTTGTAGGCGCCGTAGGTCGTCACCGTTCCGGGCACGAAGTCTTCGAAGGCAAGTCCAGGCATCTTCTGGGACCATTCGGAATATTGCGAAACGATGCCGATCTATCGGCATGGCCGGGCCAAGATCAACCTGAAACGGCCCGGAACGCAGCCCGGCAGGGCGCTGGCGGCAGCGTTGTGCGATTTTCCTCCAGTGTAGCTGGCTTGCACTTGACCAATGCAGGGTTGATGCGCATCGTTCAGAAAGTTTGCGAGCTGGAGAGTTCCGATCATGAAATTGCTGGCGCTCATTGCATTTGCCGCCACGGCGCTGGCCTCGGCGGCTTCGGCTCAAGACCGTATGCCCGCCGAAAACTGGACAAAGCCGTACAATGCATCTCCGACGGCCGTACCGGCCTGCGAGTCGCCCGATGTCCTGTCGACCATCCAGAGCCGGTTCGCGGAGACCGAATCCGAGTATTGGGCCTCTCCGCTCACCATCGTGGCCATCGACAGCGTCAGGCCCGTGGCCTTCCGTCCATGGGGCCTCGACTATATCCCGCGCCGGTTCTGCTCCGGCGTCGCTACAACCTCGGACGGCAAGCGTCGGAACGTGCAGTATTCTGTGATCGAGGATGCCGGGATCATCGGCTGGGGCTGGGGCGTGCAGTGGTGCGTCGCCGGACTCGATCGCCAGCTCGCGTATGCGCCGGGCTGCAAGCAGGCCGCCCCCTGACGGCGAGGCGCGCACGTTTGGGGCGCGCACGTTGCCGATCCGCTCGTTTCAGCTCCGCCTCGTATTTCAGCAAACTGCTTTTCATTGAGGGCCTGATTTGCCCGCACGCAGTCTCTCGCGCCAGTACGGCCTCTCGCGGCAGCATGGCCGGGGTCCTGGCATGACCTTCAGCCGAAGCCTCGCTGCAGCTTTAATGGCGGGGTTGCTGGTCCTGACTTCATGGTCCGCCGCATGGGCACAATCGGGCGAACGCCGGGGCGCTTCGCCGGGCGAGTTCGACTTCTACGTGTTCGCGCTCTCCTGGTCGCCGGGCTTCTGCTCGGCCGGCGGCGGCGACGGCAAGGGCCGGGACCAGTGCCGGGCCGGAGCCGAGCTCGGTTTCGTCGTGCATGGGCTTTGGCCGCAGGGCGAGCGCGGTTTCCCCACCGAATGCAACCCGGCCAACCGCACACCCTCGCGCATCGCGCTCGACGCTGTCGCAGGCGTCTATCCGGACGAGGGCCTGGCGCGGTACCAGTGGCGGAAGCACGGCACGTGCTCCGGAAAGAGCCCGACCGACTACTTCGGGGAGGTCCGCGCCGCGCGTGACAGAATCGTCGTGCCGCCCGCCTTCCTCGCCGCCAAGCAGCAGCAGACCTGGACCGCGCCCGATATCGAGCGCGCCTTCGTCGCCAGCAATCCCGGCCTGCGGGCCGATATGATGTCCGTGGCCTGCCGTGGCGAGGTGCTGCAGGAGGTGCGCATCTGCTTCACCAAGGACATGCGCTCGTTCCAGACTTGCCCGGAAGTCGACCGCCGGGGATGCCGGGCAAGGCAGATCACCGTTCCGCCGGTGCGCTGACCCCGCAAGGGGATGACGCGGTTGACGCCGGCGGCGCGGTGGCTCTATTGGCGCCATGAACTACCGCCACGCCTTTCACGCAGGCAATTTCGCGGATGTGCTGAAGCACGCCGTACTTGCGCTGATCCTCTCGCACCTCTCGCGCAAGAACACGCCGTTCCGCGTCATCGACACGCATGCCGGTATCGGCCTCTATGACCTCGGCGGAGACGAGGCCAGCCGGACGGGCGAATGGCGCGGCGGTATCGGGCGGCTGGACGAAGCCGAGATCCCCGCTGAAATCGCCGAGCGGCTCGCACCTTATCTGACCGTTGTCGGGGATGTTCGCCGTGCTCATGGCCCGACGCATCTATCCGGGATCGCCCGAGATTTCGCGCCGGCTGACCCGAGCGCAGGATCGTGTAGTGCTCATCGAAAAGCACCCTGACGATGCGGCTTTGCTCGCGGCGAACATGAAGCGGGATGCGAGGGTCAAGGTCGTCGAGCTGGATGGCTGGACGGCGCTCAAGGCCTATGTGCCGCCCCCGGAAAAACGCGGGCTCGTTCTCATCGACCCTCCGTTCGAGGAGGCGGGCGAACTCGGCCGCATGGCGCGCGGCGTCACGGCGGCCTGGAGCAAGTGGCGCACCGGCATCTTCGCCATGTGGTATCCGATCAAAGACCGGCGAGACACGGACGCCTTCGCGGCCGAACTTGCCGCAGGTCCTTTTGAGAAGATGCTGCGGATCGAACTGATGCTGACGGGCGGCGCCGATGCGACGCGGCTCAACGGCTGCGGCCTGATCGTGGTGAACCCGCCCTGGATGCTGGCGGACGATGTTGAACTGCTGCTTCCCTGGCTCGCCGCAACCCTTGGGCAGCAGTCCGAGGCCCATGGGCGATGCGACTGGCTGGCGGGGCCGGGCTGAAATCCTGCCTTCCAGATCTGCCTCGGTTAATTGACGAGTTAATTGACATTAGGTTGTTCGAAATCGAACACTTGGTTTCCTGTTGCATATCGTTTCAAGTTAAAGGACAAATTATGAGCATGCGCTTGGCCTGCCACGTGGCAGAGGTCCACCTTCCGGAAGGGAACGGGACCGGCTGATACAGATCCTGCGGGCTTGGAACGCATGTTGCGCGGAGGTCGCGCGTGACGGAGCGGGTCCGGTAGGCCCGATGCGGGAGCGGTGAGTATGCCACAGCAGGGCGTGGTCAAATTCTTCAATTCGGACAAGGGCTACGGCTTCATCAAGCCGGATGATGGAGGTCGCGACATCTTCGTGCACGTCACGGCCGTGTCGCGGGCCGGTCTCCAGTCGCTCGACCAGGGCCAGAAAGTGTCGTTCGAGGTCGAGCCGGACAAGAAGGGCAAGGGCCCTAAAGCCGTGGACATCGTCATTCTCGCCGAAGGCTGAGCACGGCGCTGCCGGCATATCGCGCGGTGTAGCGCGGCCTTGCCAGGACGCCAACTTGACAGCGCAACCCGTGCGGTAGACATCGCAGGTCCGAAACCTTGCGTTTGCGCCACGTCCACGCCGGGCGTAGCTCTCACGCTTTCCCTGCCGAAAGCCGCCCGCATGCAACTTCGCTATTCGCCCGCCTCGCCGTTCGTGCGCAAGGTCGTCATCGCCGCGCACCTGCTCGGATTGCAGGACCGCATCGATTTCGTGCCTGCCGACACGCTCAATCCTGCCGATCCCCTGCGAATGCAAAACCCGCTCGGCAAGATCCCGGCGCTCGTTCTGGACGATGGGCAAGGTGCTCTACGATTCACGCGTCATCGTGGAGTATCTCGATCACATCGGCGGCGGCGGCGTGATGCCGGCCGGCCCGGAGCGTTTCGAGGGGCTCTGCCTGCACGCGCTGGCCGACGGCATCATGGAAAGCGCCGTGCTGCAGGTTTACGAAACCCGCTTCCGCGAGGAGGACAGGCGCGAGCCGCGCTGGGTTTCTCACCAGGCCGAGAAGATCGAACGGGCGCTCGCGACCCTCGAGGCCGCGCCGCCCGCGTTGGGAGGCAAGCCCCATGCGGGCCACATCGCGCTGGCCTGCGCGCTCGGGTATCTGGACCTGCGGTTCGCCGGCGCATGGCGCGCCACGCATCCGCGCCTGGTCGCCTGGCTCGACGCTTTCGCGGCCAAGGTGCCAGCCTACGACGCGACGCGTCCGCCCACCTGAACGAGATCGGGGGCGGACCGGGTCCGCCCGCCAGCTCAGAACTTGTAGTTGACGCCGCCGCGGATGACGTTGGCGGTGTTGTCGACCTTGCTGAGGCCGGTGGCCGAGGGATAATCGACGTTGCCGAGTTCGTAGCGAAGATATTCGGCGCGCAGGGTGATGTTGGGCATGATCATCATTTCCGCGCCCGCGCCGAACGTCCAGCCGGCATTGGTGTCGCTGGTGGAGCCGTAGGGCGTCCTGTACTCCGAATTGCTCATGGCCAGGCCAAGCGTCAAATAAGGCATGATGTTGCCGAAGCTGTAGCCGAGGCGGCCGCGCGCGGTGGCGAGCCAATCCTGCGACGCCTTCTCGTTGCCGGACTTGTTGCTCATCGTTCGAGCCGCTGAAGTCCAGTTCGCCGCCGATGACCACGCGGTCGTACTGCAGATTGTAGCCGCCCTGGATGCCGCCGATGAAGCCCGACGTGTCGAGCGAGCCCATCGAACCCCAGCCGCCGCCGAGATGAACGCCGAGATAAGCGCCCTGCCAGTTCGCGGCGGGCGTGCCGTAGGAGGTCGAGGCCGAATACGGGTCCGTCCGCGGCGGCAGATCGGATGCTTGAGCGAAAGATGCGCCGAGGAGCAGCGCAAGAGCAGCAAACGAGCCTGAATTCAGGTACGACATGGCAACACCCGGATTGGAGCGGCATCGATGCCGCCGGTCTCGAGATGTTGTAGCCGTGTTATCGTTCTTCTTTAACCCTAACCGCTTCGTAAGGTAACCAATCCCTAAACACGGCATCTGCTTGCGATGGCCCAATGAAACGTCGGGCTCACGTGCTTTGACTATCGCCCACGCTGTATCGATGGCCTTCCGGCTCGCCGCTGAACACCTCTTTCATGCGCAATGGCAAGGCCATCGTCGCCCATGCGCTAGGGATCGCGGCTCACCTGGCCCTTGTAGCCGCCTCCCGGACGTGGCAATGGCTGCGCATCGGATCGAGACATGACCCCGCAGCGCCCCGTCCCTCTCTCGGTCTTCATCATCTGCAAGAACGAGGCGGACCGCATCGGGCGGACGATCGAGGCCGTGCGCGGACCTGTCCGACGACATCGTCGTCGTCGACTCCGGTTCCACCGACGGCACGCAGGCGGTCGCGGCCGACGCCGGGCGCGCGCGTCGTCGAGCATCCCTTTCGCGGGCTACGGGCCGCAGAAGCGGTACGCCGAGACCGCTGTGCCGGCACGACTGGATGCTGAACATCGACGCCGACGAGGTGATCCCGCCCGACCTCGCCGCAGAGATCCGCGCGCTCTTCGCGGACAGGGCGAGCCCGACGCCGACGCCTACCGCATCCGCATCGCCGAGATCTTCCCCGGCGAGGGCGCGCCGCACCGCTTCGCCTATGCGCTGTCGCCCGTCCGGCTCTACCGGCGCGACAAGGGCGCTACAACCCCTCGCCGGTGCACGACCGGGTCGACCTCGTGCCCGGCGCACGGGTGGCGAAGCTGCGGGGCACGATCCACCACTTCTCCGTGCGCTCGCTGGGCGACCAGATGGCCAAGCTGAACGCCTATACCGACGCGCTCGTGGCCGACCTGAGGCGCGCGGCGAGAGCTCTCGGTGTTCGCGGCTCGTGCTGGAGTTCCCGGCCAACTTCATCAAGGCCTATATCGGCCGCCGCCACTTCCTGCGCGGCGCCTATGGCTTCATGACGGCCATGAACTTCGCCTTCTACCGCTACCTGCGCGTCGCCAAGCACCTCGAGGCGCAAGCGGCTCGAAGCAGCGCAACGGGCGAGGCCGACGCCATGAGCGATCCGCCCGCGTCGCCCTCGTCACCGGCGGCGCCCAGCGCATCGGCGCGGCCATCGTCGCGCGGCTTGCCGGCTGCAGGCTATGGCGGTCGCCATCCACTGCAACGCCTCGCGCGCCGAAGCGGACGCGCTCGCGGCCGAATCTGGCAGGCGGGCGGTGCGCGGACCGCGGTCGTGGCGGGAGATCTCGGGACGCCGGCGGTCTGCTCGGCGCTGGTCGAGGCGCGCGGCGGCGCACTCGGTCCGCTGACGCTGCTCGTCAACAACGCCTCGCTGTTCGAGAGCGACACGCTTGCAGGATCTCGAGCTCCGACGCGCTGGGACCGGCATTTCGCGGTCAATCTCCGCGCGCCGGTCTTGCTGGCGCAGGCCTTCGCCGCGCAGGCGGCGCAGGCGGACGATCCGTCCATCGTCAACATCGTCGACCAGCGCGTGCTGCAGCTGACGCCGCAGTTCTTCTCCTACACGCTGACCAAGGCGGCGCTTCATGCCGCGACGACGACCATGGCGCAGGCGCTCGCGCCCCGCATCCGCGTCAACGCCGTCGGGCCGGGCCCGACCGCTGCCCAACGTGCATGACGGCGAGGCGGGGCTGCGCCAAGGAGGCGGCGGGCATGCCGCTCGAGCACGGCCGTCGACGCCGCGCGAGATCGCCGAAGCCGTGCTCTATCTCGCCCGCGCGCCGCAGCGTGACCGGCCAGATGATCGCGGTCGACGGCGGCCAGCACATCGGCTGGCGCACGCCCGACATCATCGAGAAGTGAGCAGGGCGCGTCCGGCGCTCACGCCCGGAGGGCGATCGCCGAGATCAGGCGGCCATAGTCCGGCTCGCCGCGATGCGTCGTGCGCCGGTAGCTGAAGAAGCGGCTCTCGTCGGAATAGGTGCACAGCCCGAGATCGACGAAGCGGCCGACGCCGGCCGCTCGCGAGCCGCATGCCGATATAGGCGGGCAGGTCGAACAACGCATGCCCCTCGCGCGGCGATGGCGAAGAAGCGGCGCGAGTGGCCGGGCCTCGGCCGAGACGAGCCGCGCCGACGAATTCCGGCCCGACCTCGTAGGCCGCTGCCGCTGATGGTGGGGCCGAGCACCGCGACGATGCCGGGCGCGGTCCGCGCCGAGCCGCTCCATGGCCTCCAGCGTGCTCTCCAGCACGCCGGTGAACGCACCCTTCCAGCCGGCATGGCAGGCGCCGATGACGCCCGCGCCTGCGGTCGGCGAACAGCACGGGCCCGCAATCGGCGCGTGAGGACGGCCAGCGCGACGCCCGGCCGTGCGCGTCACCATGCCGTCCGCCCTGCGGCCGCTCGCCCGGCCAGGGCCCTTCGACGACGACCACGTCGGGCGAGTGCACCTGGTGACGCTGACGAAGTGCTCCGGGACGACGCCGAGGGTCCGCGGCCATGCGGCGCGCGGTTCTCCAGCACGTTCGCCGGCTCGTCGGCCGAGCCCTGCCCACCGTTCAGGCTCGCGTAGATGCCCGCCGGAGACGCCGCCCTCGCCGGTGAAGAAGGCGTGGGCGATGCCGGGCAGGTCGAGATCGGGCGAGCGGATCGTGGGGATCACGGCGCAGGGCTCCGATTCGGCAGGCTCGGCGCAGGGTCGGGAGAGGCCGGCCTGTGCAAACCCGGCCGGCCGGCGAGCTCCGGGCGCGCTGACGGCGAGCACCTTGAAGAGCTCGCCCATGCCGGCCGGCTGCGCGCCGGCGAGCCGCTCGACGCGCGGACGTCGACGGCGGCTGCGCCTGCTCGGGCGATGCCCGGCGCTCGAGCGCGTCGGCGCGCGCGCGCGAGGCCGAGCGCGGCCAGGAACGCGCCCTGCGTCACCGGGCCATGCACCGCGGCGCCCGGCGCGCTGCGCGGCGCGCGCCAGCGCGGCGAAATCGACATGGACGGTGAGGTCCGCCTCGCCGGGATCGGCCAGCACGTCGCACGAAGGCGTGCGCCTTCACCGCCTGCAGCGTGTCGCCGAAGCCGGACCGGGCATGGCCGTAGTCGATGGCGAGCAGCGCGCCGCCCTGCGCGGCGATGCGGCCGGCGAGCGTCCGGCATGAGTGCCGTGGCTGCTTCCGCCGACCTCGATCACCGCTCCCTGCGGCGCGGCGGCCTCGAGGGCCGGCTCGGCCTCCGGCGCGAGGCCGAAGGCGAGGCCGGCCTCCGGCGTCGAGCCCGACGAGCCGCTCGCACCAGCCCTCGCCCGGTCCGCACGAACTGGCGGACGGGCAGGGCGTCGAAGAACTCGTTGGCGACGAACAGCGCCGGGCCGTGGCGGCAGCGTCTCGAGCAGTCGTCGTGCCAGGCGACCGGCAACGCCGGCCTGTGCCAGCGTCTCGCGCTGCCGCTCGCGCAGCACGGGGCTCGTCTCGACGAGATGCACGCGCGCCGCTGCCAGGAACGCCGGCAGGATGCGCGCGGCGCGCAGCGCGTCGGCCATCAGCGTGCCGCGTCCGGGACCGAGTTCGACGAGCACGAAGCGCGGCGGGCGCGCCCATGCGGCTCCAGGTGTCGACGCACCACAGCCCGATCAGCTCGCCGAACATCTGCGAGATCTCGGGCGCGGTGACGAAGTCGCCGCCTGCGCCGAAGGGATCGCGGCGTCATGTAGTAGCCGTGGCGCGGGATGGCCGAGGCACAGCGCCATGTAGCGGGCGACGCTGATCGGCCCCTCGGCCGCGATGAGCGCGGCGATCTCTGCGGCGAGCGGGTTCTTGCCGAGCGGCGTCACGCGGCCTTGCGCTCCGCGCGGGCGCCGCGCAGGCGCGTCAGACGACCAGCACGATGCCGACGACGATGCATCGGCAGCGACAGCAGCATGCCCATCGTCGCCCCGCCCCAGCAGGTAGCCGAGCTGCGGATCGGGCTCGCGGAAGAACTCCGAGACGATGCGCGCCAGCCGTAGCCGATGCCGAACAGGCCCGCCAACGAGGCCCGGCCGCTTCAGCGCGCCGAGCCTGTTGGCCAGCGACGAGCATGACGCGAGCAGCACGAGCCCTTCCAGGCCGCCTCGTAGAGCTGGCTCGGATGGCGCGGCTACGGCGCCGCGCATTGGGGAACACCATGGCCCAGGGCACGTCGTGGCGCGGCCCCAGAGCTCGCCGTTGATGAAGTTGGCGATGCGGCCGAAGCACAGGCCGATGGGCGCGACCGACGGCGCAGACGTCGACGAGGGACAGGATGGGAAGCCTGCGCCTGCGGGCGAGCAGACCAGTGGCGACCGCGCAGCCGATCAGGCCGCCATGGAAGGACATGCCGCCGCGCCAGACCTGCAGGATCTCGAGCGGGTTCTGCGATGAAGAAGGCGAGATCGTAGAACAGGACGTAGCCGAGCCGCCCGCCGAGCACGACGCCGAGCGCGGCGTAGACCAGCAGGTCGTCGAGGATCTCGTGCGTCGGGCGCGGCCTTCGCCGGCCCAGAGGCCGTCGGCGTCGCGACGAGCCGCCGCGCATAGCACCAGCCGCCGAGCAGCCCGGCGATATAGGCCAGCGCGTACCAGCGGATCGCGAAGGGCCCGATCTGCACGAGGACGGGGTCGATCATAGGGAACGGGATCACGAGCGCCGGAAGGACGGCTGGCATCGGAAGCATCGGTTCTCCGGCGTTTCGGGGCAATCTGCGAAAGGCAGCACATTGCACCGTCGATGAGGCGCTGACGTGAATGCGCCCTGGCCGGAATCGCGTCAAGCGCAGCCGGTTTCACAACCGCCGGCCCGACCGCGCCGTTCATGCTGCCGGAGCGGGCGGCCACACGGGTGCCAGACATCGCGCGCCATGATAGGAGAAACCCGAACAGCGCCGCCGCGCACGAACAAAGGAGACCCAAAATGGCCCAGAACCGTTTGCTCGACGATTTCGCCCGCCTCTTCACCGATGCGGCCGGCATGGCGCAGGGCGTGCGCCGCGAGGCCGAGGGCGTCGTGAAGGCCCAGTTCGAGCGGCTGATCCGCGACATGGACGTCGTGAGCCGCGAGGAATTCGAGGCCGTCCGCGAAATGGCCATCCTTGCCCGCGAACAGAACGAGCGGCTCGAGGCGCGCATCGCGGCGCTCGAGGCCAAGCTCGGCGTCAAGGCCGCCGAGGACCCTGCCGCGACGATCTGACTCAGGTCGCCCTGCATCTGAGGCGCCGCCTCGATCCGGCACGATTTCGGCCCGAGGCCCGCGCCTGCATACCCCCTATGCCTGTGGATGGACTCCCACTTGCGATTGTACCCGGGGGGCGAATCCCGGACGGTCCAACTCGCTCGTTGTGCGGCGCGACTTGCACGCGCTATCGTCGGAAGGTCAGGTGATTCGCCGGGATTCGCAGAGGGTTATCAGAGCCCTCTTCGGTACCGGCAGTATCGGGCTTAACCCGGATGCGTTGCGTCCAGGTCGGGTCGAGTTCCGACGAGTGTGTGCGAACCGCGTATCACGGAACCTGCCACACGAGCCGGGGAACGGCATGTCCGCCATTGAACTTGAAGTCGATCGAACGCACCGAGCATCCGCTCGATGTGGTGGAGCGCCTCGCAAGCGTGAACGACTGGTCCTTCGACCGGGCGGACGAGAACGAGATTTCGGTCTCGGTCTCCGGTAGCTGGGCGGAATACCATGTCGCGTTCACCTGGCTCGAGGACATGGAGGCGCTGCACGTCGCCTGCGCCTTCGACCTCCGGGTGCCCGCGAGACGGCGCATGGACCTGCTGGAGCTGGTGTCGCTGATCAACGAGCAGCTCTGGGTCGGCCATTTCGACCTGTGGACCACCGAGGACGTGGTGATGTTCCGCCACTCGCTGCTGCTGGCCGGCGGCGCGGAGCCGAACGGGAGCCAGTGCGAAAGCCTGCTCAAGGTCGCGATCGACGCGTGCGACCGCTATTATCAGGCGTTCCAGTTCGTGCTCTGGGCGGGCAAGACCCCGCGCGAGGCAATGGAAGGCGCGATGTTCGAGACCGTCGGCGAGGCGTAAGCATCCGACGCCTGCCGCCGAGCGAGGCAAGCGCCCGCCGGGCGAGGCGAAACCGCCCGCCGGGCGAGGCGAAGACGCCCGCCGGCCTCGACAGGGCGCTTGCCTCATGCTCTTGAATGCCGGGTGCGCGGTGGCGCCGCGCGTTCGCATCCGGGAGCCCTGCCATGACCTCCTTCATGACCGTAGATCCATCCTCCCTGCCGGCATCGCTCATCCTTGTCGGCTGCGGAAAGATGGGCGGCGCGATGCTGGAGGGCTGGCTGCGCATGGGGCTGAAGGGCGACCGCATCACCATCGTCGATCCTCACGCCGCCTTGCACCTCGTCTCGATCTGCGAGCAGCACGGCATCGCGCTCAACCCGAGCCCGGACACGATCCGCCCGCCCGAGGTTCTCGTGCTCGGCATCAAGCCCCAGATGCTGGACGACGCCGCCTCGAGCCTGCGGGCCATGGTGGGTCCCGCGACGCTCGTCGTGTCCATCCTCGCCGGCAAGACGCATCGGCGACCTGCGCAGCCGGCATGCCCGGCGCTTGGCGCGATCGTGCGCGCCATGCCGAACCTGCCGGCATCCGTGCAGCGGGGCGTGACCGGCGCGGCTGCCAGCCGCAGAGACGACGCCCGCCCAGCGCGACAGCTCGCGCATACGCTGCTGTCGGGCGTCGGCCGGGTCGAGTGGGTCGACGGCGAGCACCTGATCGACGCCGTCACCGCGGTGTCCGGGCTCCGGCCCCGCCTATGTCTTCTATCTCACCGAGTGCCTGGCGCGGGCGGGGGCGGCCGCCGGATTGCCGCCGGATCTCGCCGAACGCCTGGCCCGCGCGACCGTGGAAGGCGCGGGCGAGCTGCTGCACCGCTCCGACCTGGCGCCCGGCACGCTGCGCGAGAACGTGACGTCGCCCGGCGGAACGACGGCCGCGGCGCTGGCGGTGCTGATGGCGCCCGAGGGCATGGACCCGCTGATCCGCGATGCGGTCGCTCGCGGCCCGCCGCCGCGCGGAAGAACTGTCCGGCTGAACGCGCCTGCGCGCTTGCGTCCGTGGAACTCTTCCGCGTCCAGCCCTATCTATGGGAGACATTCAGGATCGAGGGAGTGTTTCATGGCCAGGAAGTCCGAGCCCAAGCCCGCAGCCGGCAAGGCGTCCGTGAGCAAGGGACGCGGCAGGCGCGCCGCCGAGACGCCCGAAACTCACAGCTCCGGCTGAGCCGATCTCGGCCCGCAGCTCCGGATCGAGCGCGCGCGATCGCGTCATCGACGCGCTCATGGAACTCGCCGCCGAACGCCCCTGGGACGATATCGAGATCCGCGACATCGCCGATGCGCGCCGGAGTATCCCTGTCCGAATTCCGGGACCTGTTTCCCTCCAAGGGAGCGATTCTCGCTGCGCTTCTCCAAGCGCATCGACAAGATCGTGCTCGAGGGCACGACCGACGACCTGGAGGGCGAGCCCGTCCGCGAGCGGCTGTTCGACGTGATCATGCGCAGGCTCGACGCGATGTCGCCCTACAAGGAGGCGCTGAAGCGGATCGTCCGCGCCGTGCGCACGGATCCGCTGACGATGGCCGCGCTCAACCAGATGGCAGCTGAATTCGCAGCGCTTCATGCTCGCCGCCGCCGGCATCGACACGGACGGCCCCGTCGGCATGGTGAAGCTGCAGGGCGCGGTGCTGATCTACGCGCGAACGCTCGACACCTGGTTCGAGGACGACGACCCCGGGCTCGCCCGCACCATGGCGGCGCTCGACAGCGATTTGCGCCGGGGAGGGCAGTTCATCACCGGGCTCAACGACATCTGCCGCATGGCCGCTCCCTTCACGGCGCTGTTCCGCCGCGTCGCGGAAGACGGCCGCCGCATGCGCGAACGCCGGCGCGCCCGGCGGATGGACGACCGGGACGTCGAGGACGATGGAGACTACGCGCGGGCCTGAGCCGCGCGAACGGAACGGCGCGATCCAAATCCCCCGTTGGGAACCTGCCGCTGGTGACGGTAGGCGAGCTTTGGCTTATGGGGTGGCGGGTCCTTCCAAAGAACCTCGCCACCCCACGGACGCGCCATGACCGACAAGCCTGCCGCCCCGACGATCGCTTTCGACGACTTCATGAAAGTCGACATCCGTGTCGGCACCATCGTGCAGGCCGAGCCGTTCCCGCAGGCGCGCAAGCCGGCCTTCAAGCTGGTCATCGATTTCGGGCCCGGGATCGGGTTGAAGAAATCCTCGGCGCAGATCACGGTCAATCACACGCTCGAAAGCCTCGTCGGGCAGCAGGTGCTGGCCGTGGTGAACTTCCCGCCCCGCCAGATCGGGCCGTTCATGTCCGAGGTGCTGACCCTGGGGCTTCCCGACGCGAACGGCGAGGTGATGCTGATCGGCCCCGCTCGCAAAGTGCCCGATGGCGGGCGGATGTACTGAGCGGTCGCGCCGGCCAGAGCATTTTCGAGCGAAGTGGATACCGGTTCGCGTGAAGAAAATGCGTCGAATCAGAAACATGGAGCATCCGATCTGATGCAGTCAGATCGGATGCTCTAGACCGGAACGCGCACGCTCGCCTTGAGGCCGCCCATCGGGCTTTCGCCCAGGATGATGTCGCCGCCATGCGAGCGGGCGATGTCGCGGGCGATGGCGAGGCCGAGGCCCGTGCCGCCTTCGTCCACGTTGCGGGCTTCGTCGAGCCGCACGAAGGGCTTGAACACCTCGTCGCGCTGGCTTGAGGGTATGCCCGGGCCGTCGTCGTCGACGGTGATCGTCAGCCAGCGCGGATCGCGAACGGCGGTGATGGCGATTCGATCTCCGTGGCGCACGGCGTTCGAAACGAGATTGCCGACGCATCGCTTGAATGCGTCGGGCCGGACGGTGGCCACGGGATCGCCGCTGACGGTGACCTCGGTCGCGTGTCCGGCGCGCTCGGCGTCGGCTTTCAGCTCTTCGAGCAGCAGGCCCATATCGGTGGGCGCGGCCTGCTCGCCGGCATCGCCGCGCGCGAAGGCGAGATAGGCCTCCAGCATGCGGCTCATCTCGTCGATGTCCTTCTTGACGTCCTCGAGTTCGGGCGTCTCCTCGTCCATCAGCGCGATCGAGAGCTTGAAGCGCGTGAGGATGGTGCGCAGGTCGTGGCTGACGCCGTTGAGCATCGCCGTGCGCTGCTCGAAGGCCCGCTCGACGCGGCGGCGCATCTCGATGAAGGCATGGCCGGCCTGCCGCACCTCGCGCGCCCCACGGGGGTGGAAGTCGATCTCGCGCCCCTTGCCGAACGCTCTCCGCCGCCTCGGCCAGCCTGCAGGATGGGCCGGATCTGGTTGCGCAGGAAGATCACCGCGATGCCGAGCAGCACGAGCGAAGTGCCGACCATCCACATCAGGAAGATATGCGAGTTCGACGCATAGGCCTGGGAGCGGCGGGTGAGGATGCGCATCACGCCGCGATCGAGCTGGATGCGGATCTCCACGATGTTGGAGCGCCCCACCGTGTCGATCCAGAACGGCCGGCCGACCTGCTGGCGCAATTCGCGCGAGAGCGTGCTGTCGAGGATCTCGAAGAACGGCTTTGGCCCGGGCGGCGGCAACGGACCCGGCGGCAGCATCTCGATATCGAGGTTCAGCCTGTCGCCGGCGATGCGCGAGAGCGTCTCGAAATTCCGGTCCTGCGGATAGCTCTCGGCGATGTCGATGAGCGCCGCGATATCCTGCGTCACCGCCGCCGAGAGGCGGCGCGTCACCGTCTGCCAGTGGCGTTCCATGAAGGCGTAGGCGAGGACGGATTGCAGGATCACCATCGGCGCGATGATGATGATCAGCGCCCGGGCGAACAGGCCCTTGGGCATCCTGCCAGCCACCCACCGGCCCAGCTTGCGGTAGAGCGCGGCCGGCCTTTTCATGATGGCGTTGGCGCGCATGTCCGGTCTCTAATCCACCTGCAGCCGGTAACCGATGCCGCGGACCGTCTGCAGATGCAGGGGATTTGCGGGATCGCGCTCGATCTTTCGGCGAAGCCGGTTGATCTGCACGTCGACCGTTCGCTCGTTCGAGGCGTCGCCGGATCCAGCAAGCGCCTCGCGAGGCACCGTGTTGCCGGGGCAGGCCGCCAATATGCTGAGCATCTCGCGCTCGCGCTCGGTGATGCGGATCATCTCCTCGCCCTGCCTCAGCTCGCCGCGTTCGATGCGGTAGATGAACGGTCCGAAGCGGACGAACTCGGGTGTTGCCGAGGCCGGCGCCGCAGGTGCATTGCGCCTGATGATGTTGTTCAGCCGCAGCAGCAGTTCGCGCGGCTCGAATGGCTTCGACAGGTAGTCGTCCGCGCCGATCTCGAGGCCTCGCACCCGGTCGGCTCCGTCGGCGCGGGCCGTGAGCATCATGATCGGCACGGTCGACGTCGTGCGCACCCAGGCCGCGAGATCGAAGCCGTTTTCGCCGGGCATCATGATGTCGAGCACGTAGAGGTCGAAGACGATGTTCGCGATGCGGCTCCTGGCCTCCAGCGCGTCCTTTGCCGTCGTGACGCGATAGCCATGCTCGGCGAGGAAGCGCGACAGCAGATCGCGGATGCGGCGATCGTCGTCGACCACGAGCACGTGGGGCGCATCATCGGCCGGCGTCGGACGCGGGCGCGCGGCGTTCACGAGGCGTCTCCGGCGCCGTTCGGCAGGTCGTGCGGCGATGCAGGTCGGCGCCATGCAGGTCGTCGGCGTGGACAAGACGCTCCGCGGCCGGGCGTTCGGCCGGCTCGATCATCGCTTCGAGGAAACGGCGCGCGGCGTCGGACGCAGCCGGGCCCGCTTCGTCCAGGGCGCGCGCTATGCGCATCGTCTGGAGATGAGCGAGTTCGAGCGCCAGCGCCTTGCCCTGCGCCGTGGGATAGAGCAGCCGCTGGCGCCGGTCGTTCGAGCCGGCTCGCTGCTCGACATAGCCCTGCTCCAGCAATTCCTTCAGCACCCGGTTGAGGCTCTGCTTGGTGATCTTGAGGATATCCAGCAGGGCCGCGATGGTGAGGCCGGGATTGCGGTTGACGAAGTGCAGCACCCGGTGGTGCGCCCGGCCAAAGCCGTATTGCTCGAGAATCCTGTCGGGGTCGCCCACGAAGTCGCGATAGGCGAAAAACAGGAGTTCGATCAGCTCGTAGAGGGGGCGGTCCAGCGCTGCTGCGCCTGCCGCCGGCCTGTGCGTTTCGAGGGTGGTCTGCATGGCGTTTAAGCAGTTTCCTCGGTTATGTCAGCGATGTTGACATATTTCAGCTTGATTGTTACTCGTCAAGGCCTCGCGGCGAAAGGAAAGAACCGCAACAGCCGCGGAGCCCGACCAAGGAGCGAAACCCATGTCCGTCATCCCGTTCGATCAGCGCGAAGGATTTATCTGGTTCAACGGCAAGCTCTTGCCCTGGGCGGACGCGAAGCTTCACGTACTCTCGCACGGTCTTCACTACGGATCATCCGTGTTCGAGGGCGAACGCGCCTATGGCGGGACGATTTTCAAGAGCACGGAACATTCAGAGCGTTTTCACCGCTCCGCCGAAATCCTGGATTTCAAGATCCCGTATTCGGTCGCCGAGATCGACGCCGCCAAGGCCGAGACCATCGCGAAGAATGGTCTAGTGAACTGCTATGTGCGCCCCGTCGCCTGGCGCGGCAGCGAGATGATGGCCGTCGCCGCTCAGCATTCGAAGATCCACGTCGCCATCGCGGTGTGGGAATGGCCGTCCATGTTCGACGTCGCGCAGAAGATGCGCGGCATCCGCCTCGATATCGCCGAATGGCGTCGTCCTGACCCGAAGACGGCCCCGTGCCACGCCAAGGCGGCGGGCCTCTACATGATCGCGACGCTCTCCAAGCACGCGGCCGAGAAGAAAGGCTACGCCGACGCCCTGATGTTCGACTGGCAGGGCCGCGTGGCCGAGTGCACCGGCGCCAACGTGTTCTTCACGAAGGACGGCGTGATCCATACCCCGATCGCCGACTGCTTCCTCGACGGCATCACCCGCCGCACGGTGATCGAGCTTGCCAAGCGCCGTGGCATCGAAGTGGTCGAGCGCCGGATCATGCCGGAAGAGCTGGCAAACTTCGAAGAATGCTTCATCTGCGGCACCGCCGCCGAGGTGAGCCCGGTCTCCGAGATCGGACCCTACAAGTTCACACCCGCTGCGCTCTCGCGCACGCTCGTGGAAGACTACTCGGCCGAGGTGAATCCGAAGGCGAAGGCTGCCTAGCAGCCCCGAAGGTCGTCCCGCACGGCGTGGCAGGACGAGCAGAGCAACTACGGGCGGCGCGTGACGTTGTGGGAGGCCTCCTCCCCTAGGGAACGCCCGCCCGTGCAAATCCACGATCTGGCCAGGACCGGCTGAATGCTGGTCTTCGGCGACAAGGCTGAGACCCGCCCGGCCCATGCCGCACTCGCTGCGGCAGAGCGGATCTGGAGCGAGCGCCGACGGCGCCTCCGGTCTGGAGCGCCACGCCCGATTGGTATCGGGCTTCATTGCCATGGCGGAACTCGCCCAGGGCCTTGGCGACGCCGCCTTCGATGCCGCAGGCTGCGACGACCCCGACCCTGCGGTTGAGGCGGCGACGCGGCTGCTCGAAGCCATGGCCCGCGAGGTGATGCGATCCTGGGACAGCGGCTTCGACAAGCGCGCCGACGCGGGCGCATCGTCCGACATAGAAGAGGGTTTCCAGCGATTGCGAAATGCGCGACTTCCTGCGGCGGTGACCTGCAAGCAGGCCGAAGGCTATGCCTTCTATGCGCTCTATCCCGAAACCTACGCCCTGGCCGCACGCTGCTCCGGCCTCGGCCCTGACACGCTCGTCATTGGCCTGCGCAGTATCGGCACGGGGCTGGCGGCGATGGTGGCGGCGGCGCTTGGCGCGAGGTCGCTCACGCTGCGGCCGCATGGCGATCCCTTCGCCCGCAAGGTGGTGCCGGGGCCGGAACTGACGAACCTCGTGCTCTCGAACGCGGAGGCCCGCTTCGCGATCGTCGACGAAGGGCCGGGTCTTTCAGGGAGTTCCTTCGGCTGCGTCGCGGACTGGCTGGAGGACCACGGCGTCGCGCGGGATCGCATCCACGCCTTTCCGGGCCATGACGGTCCGCTCGGCCTCGCGGTCAGCGCGCGCCATCGCGATCGCTGGGCGGTGATACCAGCGCCATGTCACGGGATTCGACGAGGCGATCCTGCCGCAGTCTGCCGGCTGGGTCAGCGATCTCATTCCGGTCGGCGTGCGTCCGCTCGACCGACATCTCGGGTGGGCACTGGCGCGCGCACCGGACCTGGGGGGAGGGCGGCTGGCCTGCGGCGAACGTCCAGCAGGAGCGCCGCAAATATCTGTTCCATACAGCCCAAGGCGATTGGCTGGTCGAAATTCGCGGGATTGGGCGAGACCGGCGAACGCAAGCTCCGCCGCGCGCGCAAGCTCGCCGAGGCTGGCCTCGCGCCGCAGCCCGTGGGATTGCGGCATGGCTTCCTGGTCGAGCGCTGGCACGGCGAGGCCCGCCCGCTCGAAACGGCCCAGCGGGACCGCGCAGCCCTGATCAGCCATATCGGCCGTTATCTTGGATTTCGCGCGAAGGCGCTTCCGGCGGCAGCGGGCAGCGGCGCGTCGCTTCGCGATTTGCTCGAGATGAGCAGGCGCAACACCTCGCTTGCACTGGGGGAGGATGCGGCGGGAATGCTGGAGCGCTTCGTTCCGCTGCTGCCGGACCTGGAGCGCTGCGTGCGGCGCGTCGAGACCGACAACCGGATGCATGCGCACGAATGGCTCGCCCTCCCGGACGGAAGCCTGCTGAAGGCCGACGCGCTCGACCATTGCGAGGCGCATGACCTGATCGGGTGCCAGGACATCGCATGGGACGTCGCGGGGGCGGCGATCGAGTTCAAGCTGACGCAAGGCGAGGTGGATGCGCTATGCGGCGCGGTCGCGGACGAGTCCGGCCATGCCGTCTCGGCCAAGCTGCTCGAGTTCCTGCTGCCTTGCTACGCTGGCGTTCCAGCTTGGCGCGGCGAGCATGGCGGCTAGCTGCTCTCGGCGAAACGGAAGAGGCGGCGCGGCACTGGCGCAACTGCGACGATTACGCGCAGCAGGCTCAGGGCGCTTCTCGAAAGCGGAGGCGTCTAGCGGGTCCACCGATCGGCGGCGCGGTCGTCCTCGTCCCGCGCTTCCACCCAGTCGCCTTCAGAACCGTCCAGGCCGTGCTCCTTCTTCCAGAAAGGCGCGCGGGTCTTCAGGTAGTCCATGATGAACTCGGCGGCCTCGAATGCCGCCTGCGCGGTGGGACGATGCTGTCACGACGAGCACGATGTCCGCGCCCGGCGGAATGCGGCCGTAGCGGTGGATCGCGGTGATGCCCATCAACGGCCAGCGTCGCGCGGCGTCTTCGGCGACGCGCTGGAGTTCCTCCTCGGCCATGCCGGGATAGTGCTCAAGCTCCAGCGCGGCGAGGCGGCCCTGCTCGGCGCGGCACAGGCCCGTGAAGGTGACGATCGCCCCGATATCGGTTCGCCCGACGCTCAGCTTCGCGCTTTCGGCGGCGGCGTCGAACGGACCCGGCTGGATCCGGACGGTAATCGGGCAAGTCTCGCTCATGAGGCGATTCAGCCCCCGGTCATGGGCGGGAAAAAGGCGATCTCGCGTGCGCCGGCGATCGAAGCGTCCGGCTTGACGTGCTTGCGGTCGATCGCCGCGCGCACGACGCCGGGATTTTCGAAGGCGTAGGCGTATTCCTCGCCGCGTCCCGCGAGCCAGCGCGCGAGGTCCGCGACGGTCTTCACCTCGGGGGGAAGCGTGAGCTCTTCGTCCGTCTTGCCGATTCGCTCGCGCACCCAGGCGAAATAGACGAGCTTCATGGCGCTCTCCCGACCGGTTCAGGCGCCGTGGTCGACGATGTGGTGAATGCCGGCCCGGAAATAATCCCAGCCCGTATAGAGCGTCAGCAGCGCGGCGATCCAGAGCAGCACGAGGCCGATCATCACCGTTCCGGGCAGGACATGTTCGCCCGCCGGACCCACGATCAGGAAGCCGATGGCGACAAGCTGCAGCGTGGTCTTCCACTTGGCCACGGTCGACACAGGCACGCTGACGCGCAGCTCCGCCAGGTATTCGCGCAAGCCGGATACGAGGATTTCGCGCGACAGGATGACGATGGCGGCCCAGATCGACCAGCTATTGATGGTGCGGTCGGCCACCAGCATCAGCAGGGTCGCGGCCACGAGCAGCTTGTCCGCGATGGGATCGAGCATCCTGCCCAGCGTCGATTGCTGCGACCAGACGCGGGCGAGATAGCCGTCGAAAAAGTCGGTGATGGCTGCAACCGCGAAGATGCCCAGCGCAACCCAGCGCATCCAGAACTCATCCGGCCAGAACATGCACACCACGACGATGGGCACGGCAGCGACCCGCCCGTAAGTCAGGACGTTCGGAAGATTGAAGGGGTTAGCCCGCCGCATGTTCGTCGCCAGGGTCATGGGGTGTCGAATGAACATGCCGGAGCATGCACCGTCAACCGCCCGCAATGCACGGCAGGCTGGCCGTGACAGTCGTTTGCCGCAGGTGAGCGCGTCATGGCCGCCCCTCGTGGAAGAAATCGTAGACCGCCCGCGCGGTCGCCAGGTTCACGCCGGGCGCGGTGGCGAGATCGTCCAGCGAGGCGCGGGCGATGGCCTTGGCCGTGCCGAAATGCAGCAGCAGAGCGCGCTTTCGGGCCGGCCCGATGCCCGAGATCTCGTCGAGCGGGCTTTTCGTGAACTCGCGCTTGCGCTTGGCCCGGTGGGTGCCGATGGCGAAGCGATGCGCCTCGTCGCGCAAGCGCTGGATGAAATAAAGCGCGGGATCGCGCGGGGCGAGCTTGAACGGCTCGCGGCCGGGCACGAAGAAGGTTTCCCGCCCGGCGTCGCGATCCGGCCCTTTGGCGACGCCGACGAGCGGCACGCCGGCCACGCCCAGCTCGGCCAGCAGCCGTGCGCGCGGCGTCGAGCTGCCCGCGCCCGCCGTCGATGAGCACGAGGTCGGGCCAGGCCGGCATCTCGGAGGTCTCCGTCTGACGTGCGCGGGCGGGCTCTCAGGGGTGTCGACGGCAGCCGCTCTCGGCGCCTCCTTCATCAGCCGGGCGAAGCGGCGCGTCAGCACCTCGCGCATCATGCCGAAATCGTCGCCGGGCGTGAGTTCCGTCCGAGCGGATGTTGAAGGTGCGGTAGTGCGGCTTGGAGAAGCCCTGCGGCCCGGCCACGACCATCGCGCCGACGGCATTGGTGCCCATGATGTGCGAGTTGTCGTAGACCTCGACGCGCCGGATGGGTCCGTCCAATCCGAACGCCTGGCCCATGGCGGCCAGCAGCTTGTGCTGCGACGAGGTGTCGGCGAGCCGCCGGCCCAGCGCCTCGCGGGCATTGGTGCAGGCGTGCTCCACCAGGTCGCGCTTCTCGCCGCGCTGGGGCACGGCGACCTCGACCCGGTAGCCCGCGCGGGCGCTCAGCGCCTCGGCCAGCAGTTCGCGTTCCTCGATCTCGTGCGAGAGCAGCACGAGGCGGGGCGTCGGCTTGTCGTCGTAGAACTGGGCGATGAAGGCGCTCATGCACCTCCCCGGTCGGGATCGAGCGGTCCGCCTTGGGGAAATAGGCGCGGTTGCCCCAGTTCTGGAAGTTCCGGAAGAAGAACACCTCGATGCAGAACTGCCCGGCCTCCTCGTGCAGGGCGAAGACGTCCGCCTCCTCAACGCTTTGCGGGTTGATGTCCTGGCTCGCCTGGATGGCCGAGAGCGCGGCGAGACGGTCGCGGTAGCGCGCGGCGCGCTCGAACTCCAGCTCGTCCGAGGCCCGCTGCATCTCGCCGGCGAGCGCCTGCTTCACGCCCTGGCTCTTGCCGCGCAGGAAGTCGCGCGCCTGCGCGACGAGGCGTGCGTATTCGACATGGCCGACCTCGCCGGTGCAGGGGCCGGAGCAGCGCTTGATCTGGTGCAGCAGGCAGGGGCGCGTGCGGTTTTCGTAGTAGCTGTCGGTGCAGCTGCGCAGCAGGAAGGCGCGCTGCAGGGCGTTCAGGGTGCGGTTCACCGCCCAGACGCTCGCGAAGGGGCCGAAATAATCCCCCTGCCGGTTGCGCGCGCCGCGGTGCTTGGTGAGCTGCGGCGAGACGTGGTCGCCGGTGATCAGGATGTAGGGGAAGGACTTGTCGTCGCGCAGCAGCACGTTGAAGCGCGGCTTCAGCTGCTTGATGAGGTTGGCCTCCAGCAGCAGCGCCTCGGTTTCCGTCTGCGTGGTGACGAACTCCATCGCCGCCGTCTCGGAGATCATCCGGGCGATGCGGTTGGTGTGGCCGATGCCGCGCGTGTAGGACGCGACCCGCTTCTTCAGGCTGCGCGCCTTGCCGACATAGAGGACGTCGCCGGCCGAATCGATCATCCGGTAGACGCCCGGCCCGTTCGGCAGGGTCTGCCAGAAGTGCCTGATAACGGCGACGCCCGCTTTCAGCCGCGCCCCGCCGGCAGCCTCGTCGAACCCGAGATCGGCGCCCGAATCGGCTTCTTCGAACGCATCCTCGGCATCGAGAACCGCCTCGACCCGGTCTTCGGCATCGAGTTCGAACGAACCGGGCGGCGCGTCCGTTCCGGCGGTCAGGTTCTTTGGGGGGTGCGTCTTGGGCGGCCGGCTCATGCCGCAGATTTAGGGTGCCGGGCCGCCGACGGGAAGCGCTAATCCGGCCTCTTCCCCAGCATGTCCGCCGAGGCCCAGCATTCCGGCAGCCCGCGTGCGTTAACCATGAATGCGTCGAAACTGGACCTCGACAGCCGTTAGCGGTAAGCTTCCGTTAAGATTTTAAGGAATTGCGACAGCGAGGCGCGCGAGATGGGAGGGGTTGTGAAGCATCGGTCCAGCCATTTCCACCAGCTCCGCATCGTCGCCGTCTCGTTAGGCGGCCTGGCGCTTGCGGCCTGCCAGCAGGGCCTGCAGTCCGCGGGCAAGGTCGACGCGCCCGGCGTGCCTGTCGCGTTCGACACCATCGAAGGCGCTCCCGACGCGGTGCTCAGCCAGGTCAGCGCCGAGGTCAACTCCCAGGCGACGGCCCGGCGCATCGAGCTCGTCTCCGGCGAGAGCCAGCCCCGCTACAGGCTGAAGGGCTATCTCACGGCCTATTCCACCGAGGACGGCGAGACTGCTCTCGCCTTCGTCTGGGACGTGTTCGACTCCTCGAAGAAGCGGGCGCAGCGCGTCAGCACCACGACGATCGCCAAGGGCCAGTCCTCCGACCCCTGGGAGCAGATCGGCGAAAAGCAGATCGCGACCGCCGCGTCGCAGAGCATGAACGACGTCGCGGCCTTCCTGGCCACGGGCCAGCCGCAGGCCGAGGCGGGCGATGCCGGCGCGCGCAGCGGCGCGACCTCGCGGGCCCTCGGTTTCAGCGCCGTCCAGTAGGGCGCGGAGAGACTACGCCCTTCCGGGGACGGATTACGGCATCCTCTCCGACGCAGATTCCACAGATTAGGTGTGCATGTCGTTGCGACGTCATATTGTTCGCGCGCATTCAGGCTGCTAAGAGCCCGCATCGGGCGGCGTCGCTGGCGCCGAGTCCGGTGTTGCCCTTGGCCTGCAGAACCCCGGAGCGGACCCCATGAAAGCCGCGATCAAGCTCGTAGCGGGCAATTCGAACCGGGCCTTGTCCGAAGCGATCGCGGCCTATCTCGAGGTACCGCTGGCCAAATGCCAGGTGCGGCGCTTCGCCGACATGGAGGTCTTCGTCGAGATCCAGGAGAACGTCCGCGGCCAGGACGTCTTCATCGTCCAGTCGACGTCGTTCCCCGCGAACGACCACCTGATGGAGCTGCTGATCATCATCGACGCGCTGCGCCGCTCCTCGGCGCGGCGCATCACGGCGGTGATCCCGTATTTCGGCTATGCGCGGCAGGACCGGAAGGCCGGCCCCCGCACGCCGATCTCGGCCAAGCTGGTCGCCAACCTGATCACCGAGGCGGGCGCCGACCGCGTGCTGACGATCGACCTGCATGCCGGCCAGATCCAGGGCTTCTTCGACATCCCCACCGACAACCTGTTCGCCGCGCCGGTCATGGTGCGCGACATCAAGGAGCGGATGGACCTCGGCAACCTGATGGTCGTGTCGCCCGACGTCGGCGGCGTGGTGCGCGCCCGCGCGCTGGCCAAGCGCATCGACGCCCCGCTCGCCATCGTCGACAAGCGCCGCGAGCGCGCCGGCGAGAGCGAGGTCATGAACATCATCGGCGACGTGGAAGGCCGGACCTGCATCCTCGTCGACGACATCGTCGATTCCGGCGGCACGCTGTGCAACGCCGCCGAGGCCCTGCTGAAGAACGGCGCGCAGGAAGTGCACGCCTACATCACGCACGGCGTGCTCTCCGGCGGCGCCGTGGCCCGCATCGCGGCGTCCAAGCTGAAGACGCTGGTCCTGACCGACTCGATCCAGCCGACCGAGGCCGTGAAGGTCGCCCGCAACATCCGCGTCATCTCCGTCGCCTCGCTGCTCGGCGAAGCCATCGGCCGCACCGCCCTCGAAGAGAGCGTGTCGAGCCTGTTCGACTGAGCCATTGCAGCCCGGTTGCCGTCGGCCAGACCTTCAATCGAACCGGCCGCATCGGCCGGCTGCAGATTATTTTTTGCCCGTCTGTCGAAATCCCCAGTCTCCGATCCTCATCCGTCCAGATCCGCAATTCGCGGATTGCAGCCGTGGCCGCTGGACGGCTCGCGGAGCTGGTGACACCCTGCAAACAGGAGGATGCGATGGAATACATGCTGGCGTTCAACGAGAGCGAGAACGACTTTGCGGAGCGCGTCGACCCGAATTCGGCGACGGCGAAGACCCGCATGGGCGCGTGGGTCGAATATATCGGGGCGCTGATGCAGGCCGGCCTGTCGAAGGGCGGCAACGGCCTTCAGCCCCCGCATACGGGCACCACCGTCCGCATCCGCGACGGCAAGAGGCTGGTCCAGGACGGCCCGTTCGCCGACACCAAGGAACAGCTCGGCGGCTACATCATCATCGAAGCGCCTGACCTCGACACGGCGCTGGCCTGGGCCGCCAAGGCGCCCTGCGCCGCGACAGGGTCGGTCGAAGTGCGCCCGGTGCTTCCGACCATGCGGCGCGACTGAGGCGATGACGGGAGACGCGCGCCGCAGTGCCGAACTGGCGGCGCGCAACTCCTATGGCCGGCTCGTGGCCTACCTGTCCGCCCGCTCGCGCGACGTCGCGGCTGCCGAGGACGCGCTGGCCGAAGCGTTCCGCGCGGCGCTCGAGACCTGGCCCGCGCGCGGCATTCCCGACAAGCCCGAGGCCTGGCTGCTCACCGTCGCCCGCCGCGCCATGATCCAGCCGGCCGCCGGGCCGCGCTGCACGGCCATGCGGTCGAGATGCTGCGTCATCTCGGGGAGGCGGAGACCGAAATGCCTGACCTGTGCCGAGCGCGACGTCTTCCCGGACGAGCGGCTCAAGCTGATGTTCGTGTGCGCCCACCCGGCCATCGACCCCGCCGCGCGCACGCCGCTGATGCTGCAGACGGTGCTTGGGCTCGATGCGGCGCGGATCGCCTCCGCGTTTCTCGTGCCGCCGGCCACGATGGGCCAGCGGCTGGTGCGGGCCAAGGGCAAGATCCGCGATGCCGGCATCGCCTTCGCCGTGCCCGGCCGCGACGAACTCCCCGAGCGGCTCGACGCCGTGCTGGCCGCGATCTACGCCGCCTATGGCAGCGGGTGGGACGATGCGTCTGGAACCGACCCGAAGCGCAAGGGCCTGGCCGCTGGAGGCGATCGACCTCGCCCGCGTGCTCGTCGCGTTGCTTCCCGACGAGCCGGAGCCCGCCGGGCCTGCTGGCGCTGATGCTGCATTGCGAGGCGCGCCAGGCCGCGCGGCGCGACCCGGAGGGCGCGCTTCGTGCCGCTGTCCGAGCAGGACGTGACGCTGTGGAACGGCAGCGATGATCGACGAGGCCGAGCGCTCCTGCTCCCGCGCCGCGGCGATGGGCCGGCCCGGGCCGTTCCAGACGGAGGCGGCGATCCAGTCCGTGCATGCAAGGCGGGGCATCACGGGCGAGACGAACGCCGCGGCCCTGGCGATGCTCTACGACGCGCTGGCCGGGATGACGCCCACGATCGGCGTGCTCGTGGGCCGGGCGGCCGCGCTGGGCGACCATGCCGGGGCCGCCGCCGGGCTGGCCGCGCTGGACGAACTGCCGGCGGACGCCGTTGCGGAGTACCAGCCCGCCTGGGCGCTGCGGGCGCATCTGCTGGCGCGGCCTGGGCGACAAGGCCGGCGCGCGGGCGGCTTACTCCCGCGCCGCCGCTGCTGGCGGACGACCTGGCGGTGAGAGAGTTTCTGCACGCGCGGATGGCAGCGGCTCGACGGCTAGCGGAACGTCCATGCGCCCGCGCAATTGCCTCTGACGCCTTTTCTGGTAGTCACCCGCTCGCGTCCGCCGACACCCTTGGAGGCACGGGCGTGGAAACGGAACCGGGAATGGGCCGCCGCTGGCGGCCTTTTCAGTTCCACAACGACTAAAGGATACAACCATGTCCACCGCAGTGAAGCAGATCCAGGCTTCGAAGCGGGCGCAGGGTGGCAAGGGGGCCGCACGCGCCGTTCGTCGCGAGGGCCGCATCCCCGCCGTGATCTACGGCGGCGGCGAAGCGCCAGTCGCCATTTCGCTCGACTACAAGTCCACCTACCAGTTGATCTTCGCCGGTCACTTCCTGACCACGCAGTTCGAGATCGACGTCGAGGGCGAGAAGACGCGCGTTCTTCCGCGCGACTACCAGCTCGACCCGGTGAAGGACTTCCCGCTCCACGTCGATTTCCTGCGCCTGAAGGCAGGCCAGCAGATCCGCGTCGACGTGCCCGTGCACATCATCAACCAGGAAGCCTCCCCGGGCCTCAAGCGCGGCGGCACGCTCAACATCGTCCGCCACTCGGTGGAGATGTTGGTGCCGGCCGACAACATCCCGGGCAGCCTCACGGCCGACCTGACGGGCTTCGACATCGACGACTCCCTGCACATCTCGGCGATCACCATTCCGGAGGGCTGCCGTCCTGTGATCACGGAGCGCGACTTCACGGTCGTCACGGTCGTCGCGCCGTCCGGCCTCAAGGAAGTCGAGGCCACCCCGGCCGCCGCCGCTCCGGCCGCCGCCCCGGCTGCCGCAGCCAAGAAGTAAGCGGACCTCGCGTCCTCATGAGAGCCTCGCGGCCCGCGCCGCGGGGCTCTTTCGTATCGGCCCCAGCTCTTTTCATAGTGGGCCGAGCTGCTCTTTTCGCGTCCAGGCCATTGCACGGGCGGCACGCGAGGCGCTATCCGCTCCGCCTGGCTTTCGTTTGGGAAACCGCCGCCATGCTGCTGTTCGTCGGCCTCGGCAATCCGGGGACCCGCTATGCCGGCAACCGGCACAATATCGGCTTCATGGCCGTGGACGCGCATCGCCCGCGCCCACAAGGCCGGCCCCGTGGCGCCGCCGCTTCCAGGGCGAGGCGACCGAAGCCGACCATCGGCGGCGAGCGGGCGATCCTGCTCAAGCCCGAGACCTTCATGAACGAGTCCGGGCGCTCGGTGGCCGAGGCCATGCGCTTCTTCAAGATCCCGCTCGGCGACGTCGTGGTGTTCCACGACGAGCTCGACCTGGCGCCCGCCAAGCTGCGCGTGAAGACCGGCGGCGGCAATGCCGGGCACAACGGCCTGCGCTCCATCACCGCGCTCTGCGGCAACGACTATCGCCGCGTGCGCCTCGGCATCGGCCACCCCGGCGACAAGGCGCTGGTGCACCCCTACGTGCTCAGCGACTTCGCCAAGGCGGAGCGCGACTGGGTCGACGACCTCTGCCGCGCCTGCGCCGACACGCCGCCGCTGCTGGCGCAGGGGCGACGATCGCGAGCTTCCAGAACAAGGTCCACCTCGCATGGAAGGCCGGGGCTGGGGCGAGGTGAAGGGGATCAAGGAGCGGGATTGATCAACCCTCGGCCCGCCGACAATAGATTCGGTTCATCGCAATCCCGGCAATGGCGCACTGACCGCTTCTTGCCTTTTCGGCCATTCCCGACGACAAGGCAGGCCAACGCATTCAATTATCGGACCGGACCACCCATGGGCTTCAAATGCGGCATCGTCGGCCTGCCGAATGTCGGCAAGTCGACCCTCTTCAACGCGCTGACGCAGACGGCGGCGGCGCAGGCGGCGAACTATCCGTTCTGCACCATCGAGCCGAATGTCGGCGACGTCGCCGTGCCCGATCCGCGCCTCGAGAAGCTGGCGGCCATCGCCGGCTCGGCGCAGATCATCCCGACGCGCATCACCTTCGTCGACATCGCCGGCCTCGTGCGCGGCGCGTCGAAGGGCGAGGGCCTCGGCAACCAGTTCCTCGCCAACATCCGCGAGGTCGACGCCATCGCCCATGTGGTGCGCTGCTTCGAGGACGGCGACATCACCCATGTCGAGGGCAAGATCGACCCGATCGCCGACATCGAGACCATCGAGACCGAGCTGATGCTGGCCGATCTCGAGAGCCTCGAGAAGCGCGTCACGTCGCTGGAGAAGAAGGCGCGCGGCGGCGACAAGGAGGCGAAGGAGCAGCTCGACATGGTGCAGCGCTGCCTGACGCTGCTGCGCGAGGGCAAGCCCGCGCGCGTCGTGGAGCGCAAGCCCGAGGAGGAGCGCACCTTCCAGATGCTGAACCTGCTGACCGCCAAGCCCGTGCTCTACGTCTGCAACGTCGAGGAAGCCGCCGCGCATGACGGCAACGCCTTCTCGGCCAAGGTCTTCGAGCGCGCGAAGGAGGAAGGCGCGGTCGCCGTCGTCGTCTCGGCGCAAGATCGAGAGCGAGATCGCCGTCCTGCTCGGCCGAGGAGCAGGCCGAGTACCTGGAAGCCGTCGGCCTCGACGAGCCGGGCCTCAACCGCGTGATCCGCGCCGGCTACGACCTGCTGGACCTCGTGACCTATTTCACGGTCGGCCCCAAGGAGGCGCGCGCCTGGACGATCACCAAGGGCACCAAGGCCCCCGCAGCCGCCGGCGTCATCCACACCGATTTCGAGAAGGGCTTCATCCGCGCCGAGACCATCGCCTATGACGACTACGTCGCGCTTCAAGGGCGAAGCCGGCGCGCGCGACGCGGGCAAGTTCCGGCTCGAGGGCAAGGAATACGTCGTGCAGGACGGCGATGTCCTGCATTTCCGCTTCGCGAACTGAGGCCGCCTGAACCGGGCGGACGCCTGAAGGGCGCTGCTCGCGCCCTTCACACCACGGCGGCCGCGCGGGCCGCCTGGTCGTAGTGCCCCGAGAGCGCGCGCAGCAGCGAGGCGATGTCGGAGAGCGGGGAGTTCGCCAGGCCGGTGCTCTTGACGCCGCGCACCAGCAGCGCCTCCCTGATGTCGCGGTAGCGGGTGCAGGCCTGCTCGCCCGCGGGCGTGATGGCGACGGTCTTTTCCTTGCCCGCGCGGCCGCTCTTCACCAGCTTCAGGCGCTCCAGCTTCTTCAGCGCGTAGCTGACGAGGTGCGTATCCTCGACATTCAGCACGAGGCAGATATCGGCGAGGCGCTTGGCCTTGCCGCGGTGGTTGACGTTGTGGAGCACCAGCACGTCGAGCGCGGAGAGGTCGGGATAGCCGGCGGCGGCCATGGCCCTGACCATCCAGCGGTGGAACGCGTGGGACGCGATGATCAGCCCGAACTCCAGCTCCGACAGGGCCGGCATGGCCCCGGCGGCCAGATGAGCCGAGGACACGATCGGCCCGAGCGGCGTCGGCCCAGGCGCAGGCGCGGCTTGCTCAGATCGGTCCGACGCGGGTCGGTCTGTGCAGGTCCGTTGCGCAGGCGGCGTCTTGCGTTTCTCGGGCATCGGTTTCCAGATCGGGGAAGGCAGTCCGCCGCCGGCCATCGGGCCGGCGGCGGTTTGCACGTCGGGTGCTTACATCTTCTTGTAGGCGTCGATGACGGCCTGGCCTTCCGCGCCGGCCTTCTTCAGCCAGTCCGCGGTGAGCTGCTCGCCGAGCTGCTTGAAGCCGCTGGCGAGAGCGGGGCTCGGCGGCTGGACCTTCATGCTCTTGGCGGCGAGCTGGTCGAGGTACCACTTGGTCTTCGTCTCGGAGAGCTTCCAGCCGCGCTCCTGCGCGGCGGCGGCGGCCTTCAGCACGACGTCCTGGGTCGGCTTGTCGAGCGCGTCGAAAGCCGCCTTGTTGACGAAGATGATGTTCTTCGGCAGCCAGGCCTGGGTGTCGTAGAAGTGCGTCAGGCTCTCCCAGACCTTGCTGTCGTAGCCGGTCGCGCCCGAGGACATGAACGAGTTGACCACGCCGGTCGCGAGCGCCTGCGGCAGTTCCGCCGCCTGGATGGTGACCGACTGCGCGCCGACAAGTTCGCCGATCCGCGCCGTGCCGACATTGTAGGACCGCCACTTCAGGCCCTTCATGTCGTCGACCGTGTTGATGTCCTTCTTGGCGTAGATGCCCTGCGGCGGCCACGGCACCGCGTAGAGCGGCATCAGCCCCTGCGCCGCCGAGCTTCTTCTCGACGGCCGGGCTTGCGAGGCGTCCCACAGCTTCTTCGAATCGGAGAAGCTGGTCGCGAGGAAGGGCACGACGTCGATGCCGAAGATCGGGTCCTCGTTCTCGTGGATCGACATCAGCACTTCGCCGATCTGCGCCTGGCCGGTCTGCACCGCGCGCTTGATCTCGGGCGCCTTGAAGAGCGAGGCGTTGGCGTGGACGGTGATCGTCAGCTTGCCGCCGGTGCCCGCTTCCACGTCCTTCACGAACTGCAGGATGTTCTCGGTGTGGAGGTTGTCGAGCGGGATAGGCCGTGGGCAGGTTCCACTTGGTCTGCGCGGACGCCGGTGCGGCGAGCGCCAGGGCTCCAGCGGCAGGAAGGCGGCGGCGGCAAAGCGTCACTGCGGTTCATCATGGTTTTCCTCGTCCTGCTTGTTGTCTCGATGGTAGCGGCGACTTCAGTCCGGGAAGGCGAGCTTGCGGCAAGCACCATCACGATCTGCGGGAAGACGGTGATGATCGCGACGGCGACACGCAGCAGGAAGAAGAACGGCAGCGCCGCCTGCGCCACCGTGTATCGAATCCTTGCCGCTCATGGTCTGCAGCACGAAGAGGTTGAAGCCGACCGGCGGCGACGATCTCCGCCATCTCGACGACGAAGACGAGGAAGACGCCGAACCAGACGAGATCGAAGCCGGCCTGCTTGACCATCGGGCAGCACGATCGCCGTCGTCAGCACGATCATCGAGATGCCGTCGATGCGGCATGCCCAGGACGATGTACATGCAGGTCAGCGCGGCGATCAGCGCATATGGGGCGGAGGTCCAGGCCCTCGACCCAATCCGCCAGCGCCGCCGGGATGCCCGTATAGGCCATCGACGTCGACATGAAGGCCGCGCCGGCCAGGATCAGCATGATCATGCAGGTCAGCGCGCGTCGCGCCCATGACGCTCTCGCCAGAAGCGCCTTCCAGGTCAGCGTGCCGCGCCACCAGCGATGCCGAAGCGAGCCGAGCACGCCCCAGGCCGCGCATTCCGTCGCCGTGGCCCAGCCGAGCAGCAGCGACAGGAAGACCGCCGCGATGAGCAGCAGGCAGGGGATCAGCTTGGCCGATTCCCGCAGCTTCTCGCGGAACGGCATCGGCGGCTCGGGCGGCGGCGTCCTTGTCCGGGTTGAGCAGCGCCCAGACGATGATGTAGCCCGAGTAGAGCGCCATCACGAGCAGGCCGGGCAGGAAGCCGGCGAGGAACACCTGGATGATCGAGACGTTCGCCGCCACCGCATAGACCACCATCGTGATCGAGGGCGGGATCAGGATGCCGAGCGTGCCGGCGCCCGCCAGCGAGCCGAGGCTCACCGTCTCGTCGTAGCCGCGCTTCTTCAGTTCGGGCAGGGCGATCTTGGCGATGGTGGCGCAGGTCGCGGCCGAGGAGCCGGAGACCGAACCGAAGATGCCGCAGGCCGAGCACGTTGACGTGCATCAGCCGGCCGGGCAGCCATTGCAGCCACGGGCGCGAGGCCGCGGAACATCTCCTCGGACAGCCGCGTGCGGAACAGGATCTCGCCCATCCAGATGAACAGCGGCAGCGCGGCCAGCGTCCACGAGGACGCCGCGCCCCAGACGTGGTGGCGAGCACCGGCCGATCGGGATGTCCGCCGTCGAGAACTGCATGGCCGACCAAGCCGCAGGCCTGAGGCCGATGGCGATCCAGACGCCGCCGGCCAGCAGCACGACGAGCAAGCCGAGCAGGATCAGCGCCAGTTCGGGATGGCGATCGTCGCGACATGGCTCAGACTCCGCTCGCCGGACGCGATGCGCTCGATCGACCTCCTCGGGCGGTCGCGGCGGGCTCCTTTCGTAGCGTCGGCCGTCGCCCCTGCAGAACGACTGCACGAACTCGTCGACGATCGCGATGAAGAGGATGACCAGCCCGCCGGCAATAGCCGAGCTGCGGGATCCAGAGCGGCACGGCGACGACGCCCTGCGACATGTCGTTGAAGCGCCAGGAATCGTAGGTCGAGCCGTCACCGCCTGCCAGGCGAAGATAGCCGATGAAGGCCGTGCGCGATCGCCGAGCGACAAGATCTCGAGCGATCCGCTTGGGGCGGCCCTTGAGCCGCTCGATCAGCAGGCCGACGCGGATCATCTCGCCCGCTTGAACGTGTGCGCGAGGCCGAGGAAGGCCATCGCCACCATGCACCAGGACGGCGAAATCGTCGCCGGCGGGAATGTTGATGCCGATCTCGCGGCCGAGCGACAGGCCCATCATCAGCAGGAAGATGAGGACGAGGAAGCCGCCGGCGGCAAAGCCGGCAAAAAGGTAGAGTGCATCGAGCGCCTTGCGCATCAGGGTCGCTCCGGTTCAGGCACGGCCGGCTTGTCCGAGGTGCGTGACCTTTGCATGGTGCACATCCCTGATCTATCCAGAGCCTGCATCCTCAGCCGTTCGAGGCGCAATAATTCAGATCGTAATTGGCAAAGCTTCCTTGTCAACGAAACGTTCGACGATTTATCGATGTTTTCTCATCGTGCAATCGCGCCGCGGGGAAATCACCATGGCGCGCCGATCCGTTGGGACTTCTGGATCGATCGCGGCGGCACCTTCACGGACGTGATCGGGCGCGATGCGGCAAGGCAAGCTTGCATGCCTGCAAGCTCCTCTCCGAAAATCCGGAGGCCTATCGCGACGCCGCGGTGCAGGGCATCCGCGACCTGCTCGGCCTCGCCGCCGGGCAGCGCCATTCCGCGCCGGCGTCGTCGGCGACGTCCGCATGGGCACGACGGTGGCCACCAACGCGCTGCTGGAGCGCAAGGGCGAGCGCACGCTGCTGGTCACCACGCGCGGCTTCAGGATGCGCTGCGCATCGGCTACCAGGCGCGCCCGCGCATCTTCGACAAGAAGATCGTGAAGCCCGAGCAGCTCTATTCCGACGTCGCTCGAAGTGGCCGAGCGCGTGCGCGCCGACGGCGACAATCGAGCAGCAGCCCGATCTCGCCGAGGTCCGGCGAGGGCTCGAGGCGGCAAGGTCGGCCGGCATCGAGGCCGTCGCCATCGTCTTCATGCACGCCTACCGCTTTCCCGAGCACGAGCGGCAGGTTGCCGCTGCTGGCGCGCGAGATCGGCTTTCCCGCAGGTCTCCGTCAGCCACGAGGTGAGCCCGCTCATCAAGCTCGTCGGGCGCGGCGACACGACGGTGGTGGACGCCTATCTCTCGCCGATCCTGGCGCGCTACGTGGCGCAGGTGGCGGACGAACTCGGCGTGGACAAGGCCAATCCGGAGCGGCTCCGGCGCCCGGCTGATGTTCATGATGTCGTCGGGCGGCCTCACCGCGGCCGATCTCTTCGCGGGCAAGGACGCCATCCTCTCCGGCCCGGCGGGCGGCGTCGTCGCACTGGCCGAGACGGGGCGCGAGGCCGGCTTCTCACGCGTCATCGGCTTCGACATGGGCGGCACCTCCACCGACGTCGCCCATTTCGACGGCGAGTATGAGCGCGCCTTCGAGACCGAGGTCGCGGGCGTGCGCATGCGCGCGCCGATGATGCTGATCCACACCGTCGCGGCCGGCGGCGGCTCGATCCTGCATTTCGACGGCTCGCGCTTCCGCGTGGGCCCGGATTCCGCGGGCGCCAATCCCGGGCCGAAATGCTACCGGCGCGGCGGCCCGCTGGCTGTCACCGACGCCAACGTGATGCTCGGCAAGCTCGACCCGGCGCTGGTTCCCCGCAATCTTCGGGCCGCGGCAGGACGAGCCGCTCGATGTCGAGAGCGTGCGCGCCGCCTTCGCCGATCTCGCGGCCGAGGTGAGCGCCGCGACGGCGAGGCGCGCACGCCCGAGCAGGTGGCCGACGGCTTCGTGCAGATCGCGGTCGCCAACATGGCGGAGGCGATCAAGAAGATCTCCGTCGCGCGCGGCTACGACGTCACGCAATACGCGCTCAACGCGTTCGGTGGCGCGAGCGGGCAGCATGCCTGCCTCGTGGCCGACGCGCTGGCGATGAAGACGGTGCTCATCCACCCGTTCTCGTCGCTGCTCTCGGCCTATGGCATGGGCCTCGCCGACATCCGCGCCACGCGCCAGCAGGCTGTCGAGGAGCCGTTCGGCGAGCCCGCGCTCGCCAATCTGTGCCGCGAGGCGGACCGGCTCGGAGCCGTCTGCAGCACGGAAGTCGTCGGGCAGGGCGTTGACCCCGGCGAGGTCACCATCCACGTGCGGGCCCACGTGCGCTATGCCGGCACGGACACGTCGCTCGAAGTGCCCGTCGATCCGTCGTCGCGGGCGACGGCGCCCGCGCGTCTCGATGCGATGCGCGCTCATTTCCAGTCGGCCCACCGCGCCCGCTTCGGCTTCATCGACGAGAGCAAGGAGCTCGTCATCGAGGCCGTGTCCGTGGAAGCGGTCGGCGGCGGCGCGAAATCGCATGAGGAGGTGCACGCCGCCGCGCCATCCGAGCTTCCCGCGCCCGCCGAGCAGACCCGCTTCTATTCGCAGGGCCGCTGGCACGAGGCGGCGGTGTTCACGCGCGACCAGCTCTTGCCCGGCCACGCCGTGCGCGGTCCCGCGCTCGTCATCGAGCCGCACCAGACCATCATCGTCGAAGACGGCTGGCAGGCCGCGCTGACCGCCAAGAACCACCTCGTGCTGACGCGCGTGGTCGCGCTTCCGCAGCGCAGCGCCGTCGGCACCTCGGCCGATCCCGTCATGCTGGAGATCTTCAACAACCTCTTCATGTCCATCGCCGAGCAGATGGGCGTGACGCTGCAGAACACGGCCTATTCCGTGAACATCAAGGAGCGGCTGGATTTCTCCTGCGCTGTGTTCGACCACGAGGGCACGCTCGTCGCCAACGCGCCGCACATGCCCGTGCATCTGGGCTCGATGGACAAATCGGTCGAGACGATCATCCGGATGAACGAAGGCCAGATCCGGCCGGGCGACGTCTACATGCTCAACGCGCCCTACAATGGCGGCACGCATCTGCCCGACATCACGGTCTGCACGCCGGTCTTCGACGATGCGCAGGAGAGCATCCTGTTCTGGGTCGCCTCGCGCGGCCATCACGCCGACGTCGGCGGCGTCGCGCCGGGCTCGATGACGCCCGCTCGCCACGACGATCGAGGAGGAGGGCGTCTACATCGACAACTTCCAGATCGTCGAGCACGGCCGTTTCCGCGAGGCCGAGACGGTGGCGCTGCTCACCGGCGCGCGCTGGCCGGTTCGCAACGTGGTGCAGAACGTCAACGACCTCAAGGCGCAGATCGCCGCCAACGAGAAGGGCGTGCGCGAGCTGCGCAAGATGGTGGCGGAGTTCGGCGCTGCCCGTCGTGCAGGCCTATATGGGCCACGTGCAGGACAACGCCGCCGAGAGCGTGCGCCGCGTGCTCGACAGGCTGCACGACGCCGAGTTCACCTATCCGATGGACCAGGGCTGCGCCATCAAGGTTCGCATCACCGTCGACAAGGCGAAGCGCGAGGCGACGGTCGACTTCACCGGCACCTCGCCCCAGCGCGGCGACAACTTCAACGCGCCGGCGCCGGTGACGCGCGCCGCCGTGCTCTACGTGTTCCGCGTGATGGTGGACGACGATATCCCCATGAATGCGGGCTGCCTGCGGCCGATCCGCATCGTCATCCCGCCGCAGATCCATGCTCTCGCCCGAATACCCGGCGGCGGTCGTCGCGGGGAATGTGGAGGTGTCGCAGGCCGTGACGAACTGCCTGTTCGGCGCGCTCAAGGCGATGTCGGCATCGCAGGGCACGATGAACAATCTGACCTTCGGCAACGACCAGTACCAGTACTACGAGACGATCTGCTCCGGCTCGCCCGCGGGACCGGGCTTCGACGGCACGCCGGGCGTCCACGTCCACATGACCAATTCGCGCCTGACCGACCCGGAAGTGCTGGAATACCGCTTCCCGGTGCTGCTGGAGGACTTCCACATCCGCCCGGGCTCCGGCGGCAAGGGCCAGTGGAACGCGGGCGACGGCACCAGCCGCACCATCCGTTTCCTGCAGGAAATGGAATGCGCGATCCTCTCCTCGCACCGCATGGTCCGGCCGTTCGGCATCGAGGGCGGCGAGCCCGGCGAGCTGGGCCGCACCCTGGTGCGGCGGCTGGACGGGCGCGTCGACGAACTCGCGGCGTGCGACCAGACCGTCCTGAAGGCAGGCGAGGCCGTGACCGTGATCACGCCGACCGGCGGCGGGTTCGGGGACAAGGCCAGGCGGGGAACATGATCCGCCAACGGCGGCTCCGCCGGCTATCGACCAACCTTCGCCGGCGGCCGCGGTGCGAACGGATCGAAGCCGCGCGGACCGACAGGCTGCACGGGCTCGTCCATCTCGGGCTCGCCGTCGCTCTCGTAGCCGTCGTCCGAGGGTTGGGCGAGCATCATCGGATTTCCCCGGGCTACCGAGGGATAGAGCGTCGGCGGCGCTTGCGGCTTCGGCGTCGCCTGCCGCGCGGCCAGGGCGTCCAGCCGCGGCTCGAACTTGATGACGGGCTTGCAGATCACCCGGCCCTTGCTGTGGCGCGCGAGGTCGATGTGAAGGTGGTTGTAGTGCTCGGCATCCGACCCCGGCGCCAGAACGGTTGTGAAGTGCCGGCATGAGCCGACGAACACCTCGCGCAGGAACTCCTGCTCCGTGCGCTGCCCGCGCCAGCCCTTCTCGACGCTGATCTCGCGGCCATCCGCCAGGCGGAAGCCCATGACATCCATCGCGTTGCCGAAGGCGTGCTCGGACTTGGGGCCGCCCATGCGGTTGTTGACGCCCCGGCAGGAATAGGAGCCAGCCCGGAGTTCCGCCACCGGAGCGCCGTAGTAGAGCGCGGCGGCGGGCTGCACGACCTCGGCCAGCCATTGCTCGACGCCCGAGAGCATGGGGCAGGCGAGCACGGCCTTGCTGGTGAGGCCGACCGTTCCATCGCCCAGGGCCGAGACCCGGAACGGCTGAAGCATGCCGCACGCGCCCGGCCCGGAGATTTCCCTGGCAGGCTCGACATACTCGGTGATCCTGACGGATTTCGCGGACAGGCACGCTTGCTCCGCCTCGTCCCGCCATGCGGCGCGGCGCTCGAAATTGAACAGCCCGCAGCCCGACAAAAGCACGAGGACGCCGGTGAATACGGCCAACAAGGCGCTGATGCGTCGCATTTCCCGAGGATGCGACCTTTACGATTAAGCTCTCCTAAACGCTGCCGCCTTGGCGGTGTCCCAAACGGGAACCGTGCGGGCGTTGACGCGCAGGCCTTGACGCGCAGGCCTTGACGCGCCGGGCTGGCCCGGCACACTTCCACGCCCTGACGCGAGAGACCTAACCCGTGCTGTCACTCCTCGATATCCGCCGCCGCATCGATGCCGGCGAGATCACCGCCGCGCAGGCCATCCGCTCCTCGCTCGACGCCATCCGCGAGCGCGACGCGGAGCTGCGGGCGTTTGTGAGCGTGGACCCCGGCGCGGGCGCCGGGGCAGGGGCCGCTCGCCGGGATCGCCGTCGGCGTGAAGGACATCGTCGACACCGCCGACATGCCGACCGAGATGGGGTGCAAGGCCATATACGGGGGCTGGCGGCCCAAGGCGGACGCCGCGATCGTGTCGATGGCGAAGATGGCGGGCGCCACCGTGGTGGGCAAGACCGAGACCACCGCCTTCGCCTTCCTGGATCCGGCGCCGACGCTGAACCCACGCCATGCCGGGCATACGCCGGGCGGATCGTCGTCGGGCTCGGCCGCGGCGGTCGCGGCGGGGCTGGTGCCGCTCGCTGTAGGCACCCAGACCGGCGGCTCGGTCATTCGCCCGGCCGCCTTCTGCGGCGTGGCGGCGATCAAGCCCTCCTTCCGGCTGCTGCCGACCGTGGGGCTGAAGACCTCCGCCTGGACGCTCGACACGCTCGGCCTGTTCGCCGCCACCGTCGCCGATTGCGCCGAGGCGCTGGCGGCGATCAGCGGGCGGGACGTGCGCCTGCCCGCCACGGCCCCCGGCGCGCCCCGCATCGCCCTGGTGCGCCAGCTTTTCGCCGGGGAGGCCTCGCCGGAGGGTGAGACGGCGCTGGACCAGGCGGCCCGCGCGGCGGAGAAGGCCGGGGCCGCCATCGTGGAGGTGGACCTGCCGGAGCCCTTCGCGCAGGCCTGGGCCGTCCACCCCATCATCCAGAACTTCGAGATCGCGCTCTCCATGGCGTGGGAGTTCCGCGAGCGCCGCGCCGACCTGCCGCCGCTGATCCGGGGCCTGCTGGAGGAGGCCCAGTCGATCACCGCCGCCGATTACGACGCCGTGCGCGGCGTGGCGCGGCGGGCGCGGCTTGCGACCAAGGAGTTCTTCGCCGGGCATGGCGTCGACGCCATCCTCACCTACTCGGCTCCGGGTGCCGCGCCCGACCGCTCCTCCACCGGCGAGCCGCGCTTCAACCGGCTGTTCACGATGCTGGGCGTGCCCTGCGTAAACGTGCCGGGCTGCGTCTCCGCCGCCGGGTTGCCTGTCGGCGTGCAGGTCGTGGCGCCGTTCGGCCGGGACGCCCAGGCCCTGCGCGCCGCCGCCTTCGTGGAGGGTGCGTCGCGGTCAACTCTTCTATAAGACGGACGAATTGCGCCATCCCCTGCGCATGGAAGAAAACATTCCATGACTGTTGAAACCTTCCATTTGCGTTGAAGTGGGTAGCAAATACTTGAAGTAGACTACGATCTGGCTGAAGTAACGGACAGGTGACGAACAAAGCTTAAAATTATTGGTATATGTTGCAACGCAGCAAAAGAGACTGCTTGCGAATGGCAGAAAAGGTGGTAATTTTAATCGCGCGTTAACGAGCCAAAGGAGGCCCCCCATGGAGGTAACCCAGAGGCTGAACATGATGGCCATGCTCGCGGCTTTCGCCCTCGTGGGTGCTGTTGTGTTCGGGCTGTTCTGAGAGGCGTATAAGCCTCGAGCCAGTCGATACGCACGTGATTTGGCCGCCGGTGCAAACCGGCGGCTTTTTGTTTGGGCAAACCGCCGCCGGGCGAGGCCTCGCCGATTGCAAGGCCTCGCCGGTTGCAAGACTTCGCCGGTTGCAAGACTCCCGGTTGATCGCCGGTTGCAAGGCCTCGCCGTGGCAAGACTTCGCCGTGGCAAGACTTCGCCATGGCAAGACTCTGCGAGTGCGGGACGCCCCGACGCAGAACGCCGCCGGGGCAGGAGACAAGACGAAGCCAGGGGCAATTCCCCACCGAGGGCAAGATGCCGGCGTGCGCCAGACTTCTGCGACGGCAAGACCCCACCAGTCGCGAGATGCCGCCGGGACCGGGAGGCCTCCGGCTGCGGGGTCGGCGACCGGAGGCAGGCAGTGCGAGGCGGCAGGCAGTGCGAGGCGGCAGGCAGCGGAGTGCGAGGCGGCAGGCCGGGCGAGAGGCGGACGGAGGCACCGGGCAGGCAGGAAGCCAGGTGGCAGGAGCCGAAGCCGCCGTCGTCGAGCGGCCTGCATCGAGGTGGCGGGTTGCGAATAGTGGGCGAGCGGCAGGCCGGTCGGCTGACCGGAGTTCTCGGACAGGAGGCCTGCGGCGCGCGCCGATGTGGCGGCAGGGCGAGCTGCCGGACAGGCAAAAGGCGGGTGCGAGTGACCTCCCGGGGGGGTGGCGGGAGCCCCGGTCCCACGATCCCGATCGGCAGCGCGATCGGGGTGGGGGTGCGTCTCGGCTTCCGCAATCCCGATCGCGGCCGGCGGCCGGGTGGGAAAGATCAGCGGGGGCGAAATCGAAAACTGCGCCGGCATGGTCGGGAGGCACCCACGGTCCAAACGGAAGCCACGCCGCCGCGTATTGAATATAGTCCTACTCTTGCCGGAACGCCTCGATTGTCAAGCTGAGTTCGTCCCGGACGCTCCCATTGTGGGACGTTTGCTTTGCGGCTCGTTTGGCTTGCACCCTTTGCCAGATCGCTTGTCCGCCAAGCCGCATGTCTTCGCAAGCCCAGCTCCCAGCTGCCCGCCTTTTCGCCGATCAGCCCCGCAGCCGGGGCGAGAAGGGCGCGATCTCGGCGGAGGGGCAGCTCGTGCCCGTCGCCTCCCAGGAGGGATTGTTGATCACCATCACGCAGCGGGCCATGCGGGAGCCCTCGGGCGTGCGCAGGCAGATGGTCGCGCCCATTTCGAAGGTCTGCCCGCCGGAGCGGCAGGTGCAGGGCACCGGGTCCGGGAGGGGGCCCCGGGGGATGGGAGCGAACTTGCTCTCCTGCGCGGCCGCACCACCGGCGGCCGCCGAGAGCGACGCGAAGACCACAGCCGATAATGCGGCGACCCTGACCATGCTTCAGCATAGCACGATCGACATCGCCTGTGGAGAGCCTGCGAGGCGGCGCGGCTGAACTTTCAACGCCCGCGCCACCTTCACCTGCTCTCCGTTGCCTGGCCTCCGGTGACCTATAATTCGGGGACCTGCACTCCGGTTATCTGCTCTCCTTGCCTGACCCGCGCCCGCGGGCCAATGCCGCTCAGGCCGCGGGGCGGCGCTGGTGGCGGCCCTCGCCGATCTCCTCGACGATCTTGGCGCAGAAGGCGTCGAGGTCGCCGGGGTTGCGGCTGGTGACGATGCCCTGGTCGGAGACGACCTCGCGGTCCACCCAGTTTCCGCCGGCATTGGCGATGTCGGTGCGCAGCGAGGGCCAGGAGGTCATCTGGCGTCCGCGCGCCGCGCCGGCTTCCACCAGCAGCCACGGCCCGTGGCAGACGGCGGCGACGACCTTGCCGTCGGCGACGAAGCGGCGCACGAGCTCCACGGCCTTGGGGTCCATGCGCAGGATGTCGGGGTTCATCTGGCCGCCCGGCAGCACCAGCGCGTCATACTGCGTGGGGTCGACCTCGGCCAATGTCTTGTCGACCGGCACGTCGCGGCCCCAGTTGTGGTGGTCCCAGCCGCGGATCTTGCCGGGCGACATGGTCTTGTCAGGCGAGGCGACGGTGACGGTCGCGCCGGCTTCGCGCAGCTTCGAAAGCGGCTTTTCCAGCTCGGATTGCTCGAAGCCGTCGGTGGCGATGATGAGAATGCGTGCGTCATGGATATCTGTCATGGCGGTCTCCTTGATGTGAGGGAGTGAACACCGAGAACCGATGGGGCGGCGCGGCGTTCCCGGCGTCGTTGTCGCAGCCCCGCTCGATGCGCGCCCTTTGATCCATCTCTTGGCTCAACCCCCGGCTTCGTGCGACACCAGCACTGCAACCCACCGGAGCCGCCCATGCCGCGCTACATCATCCTCGACAACGTCACGGGCTCCATCATGGCCGACACGCTGGATCTCGACGGCCCCCCGCGCGAGGAAAGCCCGCTCGAGGCCGTCCGGCGGCTCGACCAGCTCACGCTGGAGGACGAGCGCAGCTATATGGAGGAGCATCCCAGCGCCGCCCTCAACAACGTGCTCGGCTACATCGTCTATGCCGCGCCGGACGATTTCCCCAAGGTGAAGGACGGCGAGGACCAGGCGGTCATCGACGCCATGCTCGCCGCCTGCGAGCCCGTGGCCTTCGTCGAGGTGCGCGAACTCTGACGGCGCGTCCCCCAGGGGGAATTTCGCCCGGGGGAGCGGCGTCCCGCGCCTGCGCCCGGGCTGAGGCTTTATGCGCCGCCGCGTGGTTCCGGCTGGGCGGGCGCTGAGGCCTTGGCGGCATTGCGCAAGGCCACCTCGTTCAGCGTTTTCCGGAGCGCCTGCTGCATGTGCTCGCGCACGCCGGGAATGTCGTAGCACGGCTCGGTATCGCCAAGGCCGCAGCAGGCTTTCGACCGACGGCAGTTTTCGCGCTGGCACAGCATCCAGATGCGGCTGACGCTGAGAATTTTGCGCCAGAGCACCCGAAACTCTCGCCGACGCTCGACATTGCGGGCATGCCACTCCTGCGGCGACAGCGAGCCGCGCTCAGGCTCGGGCTCGGACGGCTCGCGCCAGAACTCGTCTTGTATGGCCTTGGGTTGCGAAAGGGTGGCGGCGCAAGGCTTGGCTGGGGTGGGCTTGGCTGGCGTCGACTTGGCTGGCAAGGCTTTGGCCATCGAAGACTTGAGCATCGATGTCTTGAGCATTGAAGTCTTGGCCATCGAAGTCTTGGCCATCGAAGCCGTCGCGATCGAAGCCTTGGCTTGCAAAGACTTCGCTTGGGACGTCCCGCCCATCGAAGTCTCGCCCGCCGCTATCGTGCGTGCCGAAACCCTGGCGGGCTTCCCGTTCCCTGAATCCCTGAAGGCCGCATCGCGGCGGGGCGTTTGTTGCGAGGCATGGACTTCTCCTTTGTCGGCGGCGGGGAGGGGATGGACAAGGCGGCAAGGGCGGCAAAGGCGGTCGGCAAAGGGCGGACGGGCAAAGACAGGTGGGCAAAGACGGGCGGCAAAGGTGGGTCTGGAGATCCGGCGTCCCAAGGAAGGTCTGGAAGCCGGCGAAACCCTCGGCCCGGCCCCATTCCCTAGGGAGTGCGGGCGTGCGCAGGCCCCCCGCGCCGATGGCGCAGGGTTTGGGCTGGAGATGTGAGATCGAGGGGAGCGCGGAGCGCCGGGCCGTCAATCCGTAGTGCGGCAAGTGAAAACGACCCGGCGCTCCGCGTTCGGCGATTTTGGGCGCTCCCGTCTCGCTCTCCGGCATCGCGGGTCAGATCGAGGCCGAGGCTGTTACCCCTCGGTCCCACGGGGGAAGGTTGCCCCTCCTTTCACCGGACCGCTCGGCGCTCCCACCCCGAGGGGAGGAGGCCCTTCGTCCCGGTGCGCTGGCGTCCCGTACGGCCCCGGCCAACAGGGTTGCCCCTGCATCCCGGCGCGGACGAAAATCCCGCGTCCCGCAAAGCCGGGGTTTCCCCCGACCTACGCTCCCCGTCACCCTCAGCGGGTCCATAGGGAAACGCCCTTCTCCTCGACGCCTTAAGGCGCTCTCGGACACGGCCCCGGCGTAGTCCAGGGCGGGCGAGCTCACAGCCCGCGCAAAGGCGACTTAGCCTTTTGCGCTGGCCGCTTTCAGGAGGCCTCCCGGGAGGGCGGAGTGGTACTCCTCCCCCGCAGGCGCCGCCTCCCCACCCCGCCACAGACCGCTCCGGAAGCGTTCCCCTCTTGGGTGAAGAGTGATTGCCGGATGCAGGAGGATGCGGCGGGTGTCAAGGATTATTTTCTTAGTTGTTAAGACGTTGCCTTTTTCCAACCGCCTTTCGCGATCGTGAGTTTAGGGCCTTCTGGACCTATCTCGGCGTTGCCGGACATATTGAGGAGAGTGCCCCAAGCATCAAGAGGCGAGACGGCTCGCCTAACGGGATCGCCTGTCTCAAATAGGCCATAGCAGACGCCTTCTATCCATTTCTCAGGTAACGCTGAGCCTTCCTTTGAAGTTGTTTCCATTATTGTTTCAATGGTCCAGCTAGCCCGATTTATATCCAGTGCGTATCGATGAAGGTCCGTGTTCATCTTGACATTGTCGAGGTATGTTTTTCGAGAGCCAATTTATCCAAAAATCAGGAAGCTAACACAAACAAACGAGCCGAATACAGCTCGCAGTGCAAACATCCACATTAAATAATCAATATTTTTCTCGGCCTGCAATCCGACATTGAAATCTCGGATAATTTTAATATCCGAAGTCGCGAGAGTTTTGAAGGTGTCGAAACTCTCGTAAGCAAAAAAGCCAGCAAATCCACTCGAAAGAAAAGCAAGAAATAAAATCAAATAGCTCTGTATTGCACTTTTAGGCTCGATAATCCCAGTCTTAATACGTTCCGTGATTCCACTGGTTATATTTTCCCTTAATGCTCTTCGAACATGCATATGATTACGGTCATCAATCGTTTGACGCGCTTTGTCTAATTCTTCTTGAGAATCAGAAATTCGAGATTCTTCCTGAGCCGCCTTTAACTCAATAGATTGAATTTTTTGTATGGTTTCTGTTTCAAGCTCCTCCCGGCGCGCTCGTAGTTCCACTTCATTATCTTTGCGAAACTTAACCGCATCGGCCATCATGTTTCGATGTAGTTTGGTTAACGCCGAAAGTTCCGCTTGCAGCAGACCGACTGCGCCGTCTTCGCTAGGAGGAACTGAGCCGAGCGTGAAGGGCTTTAAAAATTGATTTATCAGCTCTAAAATGTACAATATATCTTTTGGAATCGCATTCCCAGGTGATGTTTCTACGATAATTTCATCAAAATACGGCGACGGTGTTCTTATGTTTATATTATCTAAGTTTTTTGTTATTCCCCGTTTGTAATATACTATGATATATCCAGATCTGAGAGATTTTCCGGCATCTTGAACCATATAGAATCAGTGATGTCGCTTCTTGAAAGTACTATGCCATCCGAATAGTTTAAGTGGACGTCATTCCAGTCCAGTTTCGGATCAAATTGGTCAAAAAACTGTACGTTTCTCGATCGCTCAGCTTAGAGCCTTGATGTATTGATGACCTAGACATAATTTTCCGATCACGACAGTAAGGAATTTTCGCGAGAAATGAAGTTTAGGAATATGGATACGCCTAAAAAACTGAAAATTGCTATCTAATTTTCCGAACGACGTGGATTATGACTTAGTGGATGGGGTGAAATCAACCCTCAAGCGTGTGTGGACACCCATCGATCCTTTTAAGCTACGCCCCCATCCCCATCGCATCCAACCCCCATCCATTGTACCCTCGCCCCACCTGAAGCTCGATACCCCTGGGGGAGTGGGATGGCCGGGAGGCCGCGGCAGATTTCGTTGACGGCGGCGCATGTGGCGCGGGTGCATCGCGACATTGCGAACCCGGGCCCCGACGCGCAGTTCGGGTATCCCAGCGACGAGGATTATCGCCGAGCATCTGCGCATGGTGCTGTCGCGGCACGAGGCGGGGCGGGACGCCTGGATCTTCGCCTATGGCTCGCTGATCTGGAAGCCGGCTGTCGACCATGCCGAGGAGCGCATCGGCACCGCCAGGGGCTGGCACCGCTCGTTCCGCATGCGGCTGACGCGCGGGCGCGGCACGCATGAGCAGCCGGGCCTGATGCTGGGCCTCGACCGGGGCGGCCAGTGCAAGGGCGTGCTCTACCGCATCGCGGCCGAGGACGTTGACGCGCAGTTCGAGCGCCTGTTGCGCCGCGAATTGCCGATCAAGACGCTCAAGGGCGAGCCGACCTATCTCGCGCGCTGGCTGCATGTCGACACGACAGGCCCGCGCGGCGAACCCGAGCGCGTGCGCGCCCTCGCCTTCGTGCTCAACCGCAGGGGCTTCAGCTATAGCGGCAAGCTGCCGCCCGAGGAGATCGCCGACCACCTCGCCGTGGCGTGCGGCTATCTCGGCTCGGGCGCGGAATATCTGCTCAACACCGTCGCGCATCTGGAAGAGCGCGGCATCCACGACCGCGGCCTCTGGCAGTTGCAGCACATGGTGGCCCAGCGCATCGCGGCGCGCGGGCGGGATTAGCGCGGCTGCGTTTCCAAGGAAACGCAGCATGCTCTCGTTTCCTTGGTGGTCGCATGCTTTTCGCGAAAAGCCGGATTCCACCTTTTCGCAGCATGCTTGAGCGCGGCTGCTACCAGCCCATCGTGCCGGGCGGGCCCTTGAACGGGCCGGTCACGTCATCGGTGATCCAGCCGCCATAGAAGCCGCCCTCCTGCGGGCGCACGCGCTCGCCGTCGACGGTGCATTCGTCCATCATTCCCGGATAGAGCGCGATGTGGCAGGCGATGGGCGCGAAGGCCGGCGTCGGGCGCGGATAGGCCCACGCCGCCTTGCGCGCCACGCCGCCGGGATGCGCGCCGTGCGGGGGGACGACGATGTCGTAGTAGACGGCCGGGCCCTTCCACTCGCACACGCTGCCCACGCCGGGCAGCGGCACGAAATATTCCATCCGCACGTCCTGCGGCGGCATGTACCAGCTTGGCGGATGGCTCGTCTCCAGCGCCCGCCACGCCCGTCGCGTATCCGCGATGACCACGCCCCCGAAGCGCACCACCACATGCCGCGTCGAGGGCTTGACGATGGCGGGGCGCGGGAAATCCCAGACGGATTCCTGGCCGGGGCCGGGCGGAAGGGGCGTGGGGCGTAGCATCAGGCAATCTTCTCCAGGGCTTCACCGATGAAGGCGTTGATGCTCTTGCCCGACCGCGCGGCGGCAATGGCGACGCGGCCATGCAGCTCAGGGTCCAGCCGCAGCGAAAGGTTGCCGGAATAGGGCTTCTCCGGCTCGCGTCCCTCCGCCGCGCACCACTCGCGGTAGTCGGCGATGGTATCGGCGAAGGCGGCGCGCAATTCGTCGACCGTGCGCCCCGCAAAGTGCAGCGTCGCGCGGGTGTTGAGGACGACGCCGCTGAACTGGCCGGTATCCTCGTCGATCTCGATGGTGGCGACGTAGCCTTCGTGGGTCATCGTGGTCATGGCGTTATCCCTGCCAACTCCAGAAAGCGCCGCACCGCCTTGAGGGCGCCCTTGTCCGTCTCAGGCCGTGGGTGAGGACGGTGGAAGACCGCCTCCTCCCCGTTCAGCACGACACGGATCCGGGATCCGCGTCCCTCCGAAACGACGCCATCGCATGCGATGAACAGCGCCTCGATGTCGGCCCACCTGACATTGGCGCGAACTGGCAGGTCAAAAACGGCCTGCAGAAGTCCGCCGGTGCGATGCATTCATAATGATACCAGAAAATGATACTATGGAAATCTAAAACAATGTCTGCCTTCGAAAGCTTCCCGTAGGCCGAAGCTCTACCCCTTCCGCCCGCCCCTGAACGCCCGCGTCCCGCCCTTGCCGGCCTTGCTGCGGCCGGCCGCTTCCGCGCCCAGCGGCCGGCCGGTGCCGCCGCCGAGATTGTGCGGGCCCATCTCGTCGAGGGTGGGCTTGCGCGCGCGGGCGGGGCGTCTTCCGGGCATGTTGGCGGCGGCGGCCGTATTTGCGCGGGCCGCGATAGCCGCCGGTCTTGTCGTCGACCTCGGTCTGGCGTGGCCAGCGGGTCGTCGGCGATGGCGAGCTCGGTCGCCTGCAGGCGCTTGATCTCGTCGCGCAGGCGCGCGGCGGTCTCGAAGTCGAGGTCGGCGGCGGCCTCGCGCATGCGCTTCTCGAGGTCGGCCGAGGGTGGCCTTCATGTTGTGGCCGACCAGCGCGCCTTCCTTGGCGACGCCGGTGTCGACGCGGACATGGTCGCGCTCGTAGACGCTCTCCAGGATGTCGCCGATGTTGCGCTTGACGCTCTCGGGCGTGATGCCGTTGGCCTCGTTCTAGGCCTGCTGCTTCTCGCGGCGGCGGTTGGTCTCGGCGATGGCGCGCTCCATCGAGCCGGTCATCTGGTCGGCATAGAGGATGACCCGGCCGTCGACGTTGCGGGCGGCGCGGCCGATGGTCTGGATCAGCGAGGTCTCGGAGCGCAGGAAGCCCTCCTTGTCGGCGTCGAGGATGGCGACGAGCGCGCATTCGGGGATGTCGAGGCCCTCGCGCAGCAGGTTGATGCCGACCAGCACGTCGAAGGCGCCGAGGCGCAGGTCGCGGATGATCTCGATGCGCTCGAGCGTGTCGATGTCGGAGTGCATGTAGCGCACGCGCACGCCGTTCTCGTGCAGGTACTCGGTGAGGTCCTCGGCCATGCGCTTGGTGAGCACGGTGACGAGCGTGCGGTAGCCGGCGGCGGCGACCTCGCGCACCTCGCCGAGCAGGTCGTCGACCTGCGCGCGGGCCGGGCGGATGTCGACCACGGGGTCGATGAGGCCGGTGGGGCGGATGACCTGCTCGACGAAGACGCCGCCGGTGCGCTCCATCTCCCAGCTCGCCGGGCGTGGCCGAGACGTGCACGGTCTGCGGGCGCATGGCGTCCCATTCCTCGAAGCGCAGCGGGCGGTTGTCCATGCAGGAGGGCAGGCGGAAGCCGTATTCGGCCAGCGTCGCCTTGCGGCGGAAGTCGCCGCGGTACATGCCGCCGATCTGCGGCACGGTGACGTGGCTCTCGTCGGTGAAGACGAGCGCGTTGTCGGGCAGGTATTCGAACAGGGTCGGCGGCGGCTCGCCCGGCTTGCGGCCGGTGAGATAGCGCGAATAGTTCTCGATGCCGGCGCAGGAGCCGGTGGCCTCCATCATCTCGATGTCGAACGTGGTGCGCTGCTCCAGCCGCTGCGCCTCCAGCAGGCGGCCCATGCGGTAGAGCTCGTCGAGCCGCTGCTTCAGCTCCTCCTTGATGCTCTTCACCGCCTGCTGCAGCGTCGGCTTCGGCGTGACGTAGTGCGAGTTGGCGTAGACCTTCACGAATTCGAGGTCGGCGGTCTTCGTGCCGGTGAGCGGATCGAACTCGCTGGATGGACTCGACCTCGTCGCCGAACAGGGTGATGCGCCAGGCGCGGTCCTCGTAGTGGGCCGGGAAGATCTCGACCGTGTCGCCGCGCACGCGGAAGGTGCCGCGCTGGAAGTCGCCCATGCGCGCGCTTGTATTGCAGGGCCACGAGGTCGGCGAGCAGCTGGCGCTGGTCGATCCGCTCGCCGACCTTGATGGCGAAGGTCATCGCCGTGTAGGTCTCGACCGAGCCGATGCCGTAGATGCAGGACACCGAGGCGACGATGATGACGTCGTCGCGCTCCAGCAGCGCGCGCGTGGCGGAGTGGCGCATGCGGTCGATCTGCTCGTTGATCGAGGATTCCTTCTCGATGTAGGTGTCCGTGCGCGGGACGTAGGCCTCGGGCTGGTAGTAGTCGTAGTAGGAGACGAAGTACTCGACCGCGTTGTCGGGGAAGAAGCTCTTGAACTCGCCGTAGAGCTGCGCGGCCAGCGTCTTGTTGGGCGCGAGGATCAGCGCCGGGCGCTGGGTCCGCGCGATGACCTGCGCCATGGTGAAGGTCTTGCCCGAGCCGGTGACGCCGAGCAGCACCTGGTCGCGCTCGTGGCGGCTGCACGCCGTCGACCAGTTCGGCGATGGCGGTGGGCTGGTCGCCCTTGGGCTCGAACTCGGAGACGAGCTTGAAGCGCGATGCCGCCCTCGGACTTCTCCGGCCGCGGCGGGCGGTGCGGCGCCCAGAGCTCGGTCTCGCGCAGGTTGGGGTCGCCCTGCTCCAGCAGGGCCTTCAGCGAGTCCATGGTGGCGCTGGCGCCGACGATGCCGTTGCCGCGCACCTGGTCGTCGTCGTCCTCGTCGCGCAGCACGTTGCCCTGGCGCACGCGCTTGGGCGCGGCCTTGAGGATGTCGTCGCGCGACAGGCCCTTGTCGCGCTTGCGGTTGCCGGGATGCAGCGGCTCGGGCTCGGAGGCCTTCGCGGTGCCGGAGACGGGCAGGCCGAGCTTGCGGGCCAGCTCGGGATCGATGTTCTCGACGTCGTCCGGGTCGTAGCCCGCCTGCGGCGCTCGCCGAAGCCGCGCCTCGCTCGATTGGCAAGGCCTGCGCCTGTCGCGGGCCTTGGCGCGCGCGGCCTCCTCCGCCCGCTCGCGGTTGAGCGCGGGGTTGAGCAGGGCGGCGAGATGCTCGTCCAGCGGCTTGAGCTCGGGCTTCGACGCCTTGGAGCGCGTCTGCCGGCGCCGGTTTTCTTGGTGATTTCGCCATGGCCGAACATGGGACGAGTCCATGGCGGCGGCAAGGCCGCAGGGCGGCATTGCAGGCCCCGAACCGCTCGAAACCACGGCAATGCCTTCACGGAAGCTTCGCAGTTTTGCCGTTTCAATGTGAAACAGCCATATTGGCTGCACAACTCCACGTTACAAATCATGCAACTCTGGCAAGCTGGTCGCAAGGCGCGGCGAGCCAGGCAGGGAGAATGCGATGGCGGCGGACCCTCTCAAGACCCTTGTGGCGCTGAACCGCTTCGGGCTTGGCGGGCGCCCCGGCGACGCGGCGAAGGCGTCGGCGGATCCGCGCGGCTTCGTGCGCGACCAGATCGTCCGGCCCGTCGTGGCGCTGGATGCCTCGCTTCCGCCGGGCGATGCCGCCCTTCGCACCATGCGGATGTTCGAACTCGGCCGCGAGGCGGAGCGCACCCGCGTGGCCAGCCTCGCGCCGGCTGCCGCAGCCTGCGGGCGGCATGACCGGGGGCATGGCCGGCGGAATGGCCGATGGCAGCGGCATGTCGGGAGCATGGCTGGCGCGCCGCGCGGCCGCTCCCATGCAAGGACCGGTGAAGCCGCCGCCGCCGCCGCCCGAGGTCGCGCTGTTCAGGGCCGAAGCCGCCGCGCGCTTCAGCCGCCTCGCAACAACGGACAACGGGCTGGTCGAGCGGCTGGTGATGTTCTGGTCCAATCATTTCGCGGTCTCGCCAGCAAGGGCAACTTGCTGCGCGTGCTGGCCGGCCCGTTCGAGCGCGAGGCGATCCGCCCGCATGTGCTCGGCCGCTTCGCCGACATGCTGCAGGCGGTCGAGCAGCATCCGGCGATGCTGTTCTTTCTCGACAACCAGCATGTCGATCGGCCCGAACTCGCGCGCCGGGCGCAACCGCAACCGCGGCCTCAACGAGAATCTCGCGCGCGAGATTCTGGAGCTGCATACGCTCGGCGTCGGCGGCGGCTATACGCAGGCCGACGTCACCGCGCTCGCGCAGCATCATCACCGGCTGGACCTTCATGCGCCCGACGACGACGCGATCTGATGGCGGGCGCTTCACCTTCGCGCCCGTGCGCACGAGCCCGGCGACCGCAGACGCGTGCTCGGCCAGATCTATCGCGGCGAACGGCGTGGAGCAGGGCGAGGCGGTGCTGGACGATCTCGCGCGCCATCCCTCGACCGCGCGGTTCATCGCCCGCAAGCTCGCGCGCCATTTCGTGGCCGACGATCCGCCGCCGGCGCTGGTGGAGCGGCTGGCCAAGGTCTTCACGCGACACCGACGGCGACCTCGAGGCCGTGACGCGTGCGCTGGTCGATGCGCCGGAGGCCTGGGCGGCGCCGCTGACCAAGATGCGCACGCCGCTAGGATTTCGCTGTCGCCGGCATGCGCGCCACCGGGCGCGATTCCCGAAGTCGCAGGCGCTATCTCGGCGCGCTCAACGCGCTGGGCCAGCCGCTGTGGAAGCCGCCCGGGCCGAATGGCTTTCCCGACACGCACGGACGCGTGGGCCTCGCCGGAGGGCATGGAGCTGCGGCTCGATGTCGCCGCGCAATGGGGCACGGCTGAACGGCGGCCTCGAACCCCACGAGCTGCTGGACGCCGTGCTCGGCCCGGCGGCGTCGCCCGAGACGCGGCAGGCCGTCGCGCGCGCGGAAAGCCGGCAGCAGGGCCTCGCGATCCTGTTGATGTCGCCGGAATTCCAGCGGAGATGAGCACGCATGGCGCAGTCATGACGCCGATCTCTGCGAAACGCCCGATCCCTGTCGCGCCGCGCCTTGCTCGGCGCGTGCGGCGCGCTGTTGCGGCCTGGGCCTACATGCCGAGCTTCGCGCGCGCGGCGCGACGGCCGCGACCCGCGGCTCGTCACCATCATCCTGCGCGGCGCGCTGGACGGGCTCTCCGCCGTCGCGCCGGTCGGCGATCCCGACTATGCGGCGCTGCGCGAGGGCATCGCGCTGTCGCTCGGCGGCGACAAGCCGGCGCTGCCGCTGGACGGCTTCTTCGCGCTGCATCCGGCGATGCCGAATTTCGCGCGGCTGTACAAGGCCGAACCAGGCGCTGGTGGTCCACGCCGTGGCGACGCCGCTATCGCGACCGCTCGCATTTCGACGGGCAGGACGTGCTGGAAAGCGGCTTCGCCGGCGCCGGGCCGGGTCGACAGCGGCTGGATCAACCGCGCGCTGCAGGCGCTGCCCAAGGGCGAGCGGGTCGCGATCCGCGGCGGTCTCGGCGTCGGCCCCACCACGCCGCTGGTGATGCGCGGCGCGGCGCCGGTGCTCGGCTGGGCGCCGCAGGCGCTGCCGCAAGGCCGACGACGACACTCGCGGCGCGCGTGCTCGACCTCTACCGCCATCGCGATCCCGCGCTGGCGAGGCGCTGACGCAGCGGGCTCGACACGGACCGCATGGCGATGCGCTCCGGCCTGCGGGCGACGCCGCGAAGCCGCGCGGCGGCGCCGACAGCGTCGAGGGCATGCAGCTGGCGGCGCGGCGGCGCGGCGCGGCTGCTGGCGCAGGACGACGGCCCGCGCCTCGCGGCGCTCGCCTTCGACGGCTGGGACACGCACGCCAACGAAGGCGGCGCGACGGGCCGGCTGGCGCAGCTGCTCGGCGGCCTCGACGGCGCGCTGGCGGAGTTCGAGAACGGCGCTGGGCGCCGCGCTGGCGCGACACCGCGATCGCTCGTCGTCACCGAATTCGGCCGCACCGCGCGCAGGTCAACGGCACCGTCGGCACCGACCACGGCACCGGCACCGTCGCGTTCCTCGCCGGCGGCGCGGTGAAGGGCGGCCGCGTGATCGCGGACTGGCCGGGCCTGAAGACGGCGCAGTCTCTACGAGGGCCGCGACCTCAAGCCGACCACCGATCTGCGGGCGCGTGATGAAGGGCGTGCTGGCGCACCATCTCGGGCTGTCGCCAGCGGTGCTCGGGACGAAGGTGTTTCCCGGACTCGGGCGCGGTGGCTCCGGTGAGGGACCTGCTGGTCTAGGACGGCGGGGGTTTTCGCGCGAAGGGGCCGGCTAGCGTTTCCCCGCATTGACACGAACTCCCGGCGCGGCCATCACGCTCACGCGTCCGCGCCGCAACCGGAAATCCCCATGTCCCCCTTCATGATCGAGACGATCGGCACAATCGCCGCTCTGATCACGACGCTGTGCTGGATTCCCCAGGCGCTGCGGGTCATCCGCACGCGCGACACGCGGGCCATATCGGTGTGGTCGCAGGGCTCGCTGCTGGTGGGCATCGTCCTCTGGGTGATCTACGGCGTTGCGCTGGGCAGCCAGCCGGTGATCTGGGCGAACCTCGTGAGCTTCTGCCTGATCGGCACGATCTTCGCGATGAAGCTGCGCTATGGCTGAGCGTGCGAGCCGGCGGCGACGCGGGGGTCCGCGAGCCAGCCCTTGATGCGCGCGAGATTGGCGCCGAGATCGGACCGCGCCGATGAGGCTGCGGGAGTAGATCGCGACCGTGGACCTGCCGCCTTCGGCAGGCAGCACCATCACGTCGACGGTGTCGGGGAAGCGCATCAGCGGCGTGCGGATGACGAAGCGGTCGCCGCGCCCGGGGATCGCCTCGGCGACCTGCACGGCCTCGCCCTTCGACGCGAGGATGGCGGCCCGCAGGCGCTCGCGCAGCTCGTGATAGGGCACGTCCCAGATCGGGGAAACGATGATCCGGCGTGGCGGCGGCGCACAGGCCGGGCGGACAGGCCAGCGCGTCGTTGGGCGAGACGCGGCGCGCGAGGCGGGTGAAATCCACCGCGCCCTGGTCCGCCGGGCCGAACATTGTCCAGAGCCGGTCGATGCCGAACGGGCCCTTCGGAAAGACGCGCATGACGGCGAGGCCGAAGCCTGCGATGGCCAGGATGACGAGAAGGGTGCGGATCATTCGCGAGACATAGCATGCCGGGGTGTGGCGTACGAAGGCCCTTGCCGAGGGTTCTTGCAGGACTGCGCTTGCGAGTTGCGCTTGCCCGGCCCTGACAGCCCATTAGGTATGAACGCCGTCGCCCCGAGCCCAGCGAGTCGCCATGCCTGCCTTGTCGTCCCCCTTCGTGCTGCCCGTGCTGATGCTCGTCGCGTCGAACGTGTTCATGACGTTCGCGTGGTACGGGCACCTGAAATTCCCCGGCAGGCCGCTGTGGCTCGTCGTGCTCGTGAGCTGGGGGATCGCGTTCTTCGAGTACTGGCTGGCGGTGCCCGCCAACCGCATCGGCCACGAGGTCTATTCCGCGGCCGAGCTGAAGACGATCCAGGAGGTGGTCACGCTGGTGGTCTTCGCCGGCTTCTCGGTGCTGGTGCTGAAGGAGCCGCTCGGCTGGAACCACGCCGTCGGCTTCGCGCTGATCGCCGCCGGCGCGTTCTTCGTCTTCCACGGCCGGGGCTGAGGGATCAGCCCGGGGCGGAGCTGAAGATCAGCCCGCGACGGAGCTGAAGATCAGCCCGGGCGAGCTGAAGATCAGCCCGCGACGGAGCTGAAAGATCAGCCCGCGACGGAGCTGAAGATCAGCCCGGACGAGACGGAGCAGGCGGCCCTTGGGGCTGTCGGTGATGAAGTAGATCAGCCCGTCCGGCCCCTGCCTGACGTCGCGGATGCGCTCGTTGAGGCCCTTCAGCATGCGCTCCTCGGCCGCGACGGCCTCGCCCTTGAGCGTGAGGCGCACCATCATCTGCCCGGCCAGCGCGCCGACGAAGCAGGTTGCCCTTCCAGCCGGGATAGCGGTCCGACGTCACGAAGGCCATGCCCGAGGGCGCGATGGAGGGATCCCAGAAGTAGACCGGCTGCTCCATGCCCGGTGCTTCGCCGTGCCCGCGCCGATCTTCGCGCCGGAATAATCGACGCCGTAGCTGATGACGGGCCAGCCATAGTTGCGGCCCGGCCTGGGGGATGTTGATCTCGTCGCCGCCGCGCGGGCCGTGCTCGATCTCCCACAGCCGGCCGGTCTGCGGGTGGAAGGCGAGCGCCTGCGGATTGCGGTGGCCGTAGGACCAGATCTCCGGCTGCGCATTGCCCTTGCCCACGAACGGATTGTCCTTCGGATCGCGCCATCGGGCCGGATGCGCACGATCTTGCCGAAATGGGTCGAGAGATCCTGCGCCTTCTCCACGCCGAGAAGCGCTCGCCGAGCGTCACGAACAGGTCGCCGTCCGGCGCGAAGGCCAGCCGCGACGCCGAAATGCGCCGTTGGACTTGAAGGTCGGCATCTGCCGGAAGATGACGCGCAGATTCTCCAGCCGGCTGCCGTCCGGCGACAGGCGGCGCGCGGGCCACGGCCGTGCCGTTGCCGCCCTCGCGCGGCTCGGCATAGCTGATACACGATCCGCGGTTGGTGGCGAAGCCGGGGTCGAGCGCCACGTCGAACAGCCCGCCCTGGCCGCCGGTCGCGACTCGGCGGACACCGGCGATGGGCCGCGACACCTCGCCCTCGGCGCTGACGATGCGCATGCGGCCGGGCCGCTCGGTGACGAGGGTCCCGCCGCCGGGCAGGAAGGCGATGCCCCAGGGATGCTCGAGCCCCGAGGCGACGGTCTCGACCGTCACGGGCCCCGCCTGCGTCGTCGAAGCGCTGCGCTGCGGCGGGCGTGGCTAGCGCCAGGGCAGCGCGAGAAGCGCAGGCGCCAGGACGAGCCGGCGCGAGTGGAAAGCGGGTCGGCGCGCATGGTGGCTCCTGCGAGAATGACGCTCAGAGCCATGTATGGACGCCGCGCGGCGGTTCAACCGGCACGCGCGTTCAACCGTTCGGCGATCAGTGCGGGATCAGCAACAGCAGGCTGGCGCAGGCGGCGAGCAGCATCAGCACGGTGCAGGTGGAGCTGCCGGCGGGCCTCGCGCTGGACGGCGACGCGGGCCAGGGCCGCGCGCGGCGCAAGGCGCATCGGTTCGTCGGTCGGACGGGCGGACAGGATCGAACGCGGAAGGTTCGGGGACATGGGGAACTCGCAGGGAGTGAGAGGCGAAGGACGCGGGTGAAGGGCAATACCGTCCTGAACGCACCATGGGCTTTGCCGTTCCGCGACCGATGTGCGCCTGCGCACAGGATCGCGACGAGCGGCTTTCGGCTTGCTCTGCCGCGGCCGTGGGACTAGGTTCCGCGCGGCCCTCAGCAACAGCAATTTGAGGGTTTCTCGCAGCTAATCCGGAGCCCTGCCATGGCCTTCCTCGCCGACGCCCTTTCCCGCGTGAAGCCTTCCGCCACCATCGCGGTGACGCAGAAGGCGCGCGAGCTGAAAGCGCAGGGCCGCGAGATCATCAGCCTTTCCGTGGGCGAGCCCGACTTCGACACGCCCGACAACATCAAGCACGCGGCCATCGACGCCATCCGCCGCGGCGAGACGAAGTACACGCCCGTGTCCGGCATCACGCCGCTGCGCGAGGCCATCGCCGCGAAGTTCAAGCGCGAGAACGGCCTCGACTACAAGCCGACGCAGACGATCGTCGGCACCGGCGGCAAGCAGGTGCTGTTCAACGCCTTCATGGCCACGCTGAACCCCGGCGACGAGGTCGTCATCCCCGCGCCGTACTGGGTCAGCTATCCCGACATGGTGCTGCTGTGCGGCGGCACGCCCGTCTTCGTCGACCGACGACGCTGGAGAACAACTTCAAGCTGCAGGCCGCCGATCTCGACCGCGCCATCACGCCGCGCACCAAGTGGCTGGTGCTCAACTCGCCGTCCAACCCCTCGGGCGCGGCCTATACGCGCGACGAGCTGAAGGCGCTCACCGACGTGCTGATGCGCCACCCGCATGTCTGGGTGCTGACCGACGACATGTACGAGCACCTGACCTATGGCGACTTCGTGTTCACGACGCCGGCGCAGGTGGAGCCGAACCTGATGGACCGCACGCTGACCATGAACGGCGTGTCCAAGGCCTATGCCATGACCGGCTGGCGCATCGGCTATCGGCGCCGGCGCCGGACAAGCTGATCAAGGCGATGGACATGATGCAGGGCCAGCAGACCTCGGGCGCCTGCTCGATCGCGCAGTGGGCGGCCGTCGAGGCGCTGAACGGGCCGCAGGACTTCATCCCGCAGAGCCGCAAGGTCTTCGAGGAGCGCCGCGACCTCGTCGTCTCCATGCTGAACCAGGCCAAGGGGCTGAAGTGCCCGACGCCGGAAGGCGCGTTCTACGTCTATCCGTCCTGCGCCGAGCTGATCGGCAAGACGGCGCCGTCCGGCAAGGTCGATCGAGACGGACGAGGACTTCGTGTCCGAGCTGCTGGAGGCCGAAGGCGTCGCGGCCGTGCACGGCTCGGCCTTCGGCCTCGGCCCGAACTTCCGCATCTCCTACGCCACCTCGAACGACCTGCTCGAGCAGGCCTGCGAGAAGATCCAGCGCTTCTGCGCCAGCCTGCGCTGAGGGCGGTAGCCGGGGCCTCCTTCGAAGGCTCTCGCGATTGGTCGAGTGAGAATGAAAAAGGCCCCGCCGGGCGAACCGGCGGGGCCTTTTGTTTCGATGCTGCCTTTAAGGCAGGCCTGCCCTGGGCAAGCCTTCCTGAGGCGAGCCTGCCGCTCAGAAGCGGTAGTTGAGGCCGACGCGGGCGACGCTGAAGTCGGCGGAGCGCTTCTGCGTGCCGATCACGGCGCCGGCGGCGTTCACGACGGTCGCGTTCTGCTTTTCCATGCCGACGTAGAGGTACTCGGCCTTCACCGACCAGTTGCGGGTGAAGCCGTATTCGAGGCCGCCGCCCACCGTCCAGGCCGCGCGCGAGCTGCCTGATACGTCGGAGCCGGCGACGCCGCCCGTCGCGTAGACGAGGACGTTGTTGAAGGCGTAGCCGACGCGGGCGCGGGCGGTGCCGAGCCAGGTCGCATCGACCTTGCTGTAGTTGGCGCTGACGCCGTTATAGGTGAACGAGGAGGATGCCCCGCGCTGCAGCGGCATCCAGCTCAGGTCGCCCTCGACGCCGATGACGATGTTGTTGGCGAGCTGGTAGTTGTAGCCGAGCGTGCCGCCGCCGACGAAGCCGGTGTCGCTGCCATTGCTGTTGAACCAGGCGCCGCCCGCGGTCACGCCCACATAGGCGCCGGTCCAGGTGAACACCGGGGCAACCGGCGTCATGACGGGGGCCATCTTCTTGGAGGGCAGGTCGGCGGCGCTTGCCGAGCCGGCCAGCAGGACAGAGGCCGCGGCGGCCAGCATGAACTTATTCATAGTCAACAACTCCTTACGCAATGAAGAACAATCTTCGGCGTCTCTATGCTTCCCGAGGTATGAACGAGTGGTTAAGTTCAAGCTCGACATGGCACCTATGCAAATTGCTGGCAAACAACGCTGCCACAATCTTGCCATGATCTGGCGTGGCGCACAGTAAGCGTGCTGCCCGGCCTCAAGTAAAAGCCAACTGAGGCGCGGCTTTCGGTCACAGGCCGGGGCAGGCGCGACTTGGGGGAGGGTCACCGTCAACTTCGGTTGCATTTCTTCGTGTCTACGATTTCCGCTTGCTTCCGCTGGCCCGGAGGCGGAGCATCATGACTTCGGCGGAGACCAAGCAGTCACGATGACAGTTGGCCGGCGGACTTGTACGGCCAACACCCACTCCAGGGAGGAGATGACGGGTATGTCTGGCGCGGAGCAAAAATCCACAAGTAGAAGTCTCGCGGGTCCGCGATGCATCGCCATCGTCGGGCCCTTCCAGAGCGGCAAGACCACGCTGCTCGAAGCCATCCTCGAGCGAACCGGCGCGCTGCAGCGCGCCGGGCGAGGTGACCGACGGCACGCACGTCGGCGACAGCAGCGCCGAGGCGCGCGCCCACGGGCACGGCGTCGAGCTGAACGTCGCCACCGACCAGCTTCCTCGGACGAGCGCTTGACCTTCGTCGACTGCCCCGGCTCGGTCGAGTTCCTGCACGAGATGCGGGGCGTCACGCCCGCCTGCGACGCGGCCGATCGTCGTCTGCGAGGCGGACGAGCGCAAGCTCCCGGCGCTGCAGGTCGATCCTGCGCGAGCTCGAGGAGGCCGGCATCCCGCGCTTCCTGTTCCTCAACAAGATCGACACGCCGACGCGGCGCGTGCGGGAGATGCTCGCGATGCTGCAGACCGCGTCGCGCACGCCGCTGCTGCTGCGCCAGATCCCGATCTGGAAGAGCGGCATCGCCGTCGGCTTCATCGACCTCGCGCTGGAGCGCGCCTTCATCTACCGCGAGCACGCGCCGAGCGAGGTCGTCGCCATTCCCGCCGACGAGCTCGGCGCCGGAGACGCGAGGCGCGCTTCTCCATGCTGGAGCGCCTGGCCGACTACGACGACGCGCTGATGGAGGAGCTGATCGAGGAGATCGAGCCGCCGCGCGACCAGGTCTTCGACGATCTGCGCAAGGAGTTGCGCGACGGGCACGCGGTGCCGGTGCTGTTCGGCTCGGCGGAGCGCGGCAACGGCATCACGCGGCTGCTGAAGGCGCTGCGCCACGAGGCGCCGGCCGTCGCCGCGACCCGCGACCGGCTCGGCGTCCCCGCCGAGGGGCCGCCGCTCGCGCATGTGATGAAGACGATCCACACGGCCCATGGCGGCAAGCTCTCCGCTGGCCCGCGTGCTGCGCGGCGCCTTCCGGAAGGCGACATCGTGCTCGGCTCGCGCGGCGGCGAGACGCGCATCGGCGGCCTGCAGCGGCTGGTCGGCTCGGCGAGCGTGCGCGAGACCGAGGCCGGCGAAGGCGACGTCGCTCGCCTTCGGCCGGCTGGAGGGCATCCAGACCGGCGACACCTTCGCCGACAGGGCGCACGCCGCCGGCGGCGGTGGCCTCGCATCGCGCCGCCGGAGCCCGTCTTCGCCACGGCCATCGCGACCAAGGACCGCAAGGACGACGTGCGCCTCAACGCCGCGCTCGCCAAGCTCGGCGAGGAAGATCCCGGCGCTCGTCGTCGAGCACAGCGGCGATGGCGGGGAGCTGCGGCTGCTCCGGCCAGGGCGAGGTGCATCTGCGGGTGGCGCTGGAGCGGCTGGCCAATCGCTACGGCGTGGAGGTGGACCGCCGCCAGCGCGCTGGTCGGCTATCGCGAGACGCATCCGCAGCAAGGTGTCGGTGCGCGGCCGCCACAAGAAGCAGACCGGCGGGCACGGCCAGTTCGGCGACGTGGTGCTCGAGGTCGAGCCGCTGCCGCGCGGCGCGGGCTTCGAGTTCGTCGACCGCATCACCGGCGGCGTGGTGCCGCGCCAGTACATCCCCTCCGTCGAGCACGGCGTGCGCGAGGCGCTGAACGAGGGCCCGCTCGGCTTCCCCGTGGTCGACGTGCAGGTGACGCTGACCGACGGCTCCTACCACACGGTCGACTCCTCGGACATGGCGTTCCGCGCCGCGGCGCGGCTGGCCATGGCGGAAGCGCTGCCCAAGGCGCAGCCCGGTGCTGCTGGAGCCGATCCACGCGCGTGGAGATCGCCATCCCCACCGACGCGATGTCGCAGGCGAGCGCCATCGTCTCCGGCCGCCGGGGCCAGATCCTCGGCTATGACGGCGCGGCCGGGCTGGGACGGCTGGGACGTGCTGAAGGCGCTCATGCCGGAATCCGAGATCGGCGACCTGATCGTCGAGCTGCGGTCGGCGACCTCGGGCGTGGGAAGCTACCGCGCCAGCCTCGACCATCTCGCCGAACTCACCGGCAAGCCGGCCGAGGCCGTGGTCGAAGCGGGGCGGCTGCCCGGCGCACTGAGGCGAGCGAGCAGCCGTCTCGGCCTCAGGCCGGGCGGCTCCGCCGCCCGGCGGGATGCGGCGCAAAAAAAAGAGCCCGGGCATGCCGAAGGGCACCCGGCCGATTGGAGTCGTTCCGGATCGAAACCCGAAAACCGTCCAGAGGGGAACGGTCCAACGCGGCCTCAACACCGGGAGGGGAAGGCGGAGACCACGACCGGAACCGACTCCTTTTATGCGGGACGCCCTCTGCGGGCAACGCAGATGATGTCATAACAGGCATGCGTTGCGCGCGCGAATGAACAGCTTAACGGCAACGACACGAGCGCTGTCTGTGCCCTGCTTTAGCGGCAACTTGCCGCGTCAGTAGGTCCAGCGCTGGGCCTTGCTGACGAGGAAGTCGCGGAAAACCTGCACGCGCGCGACGCTCTTCATCTCCTCGGGATAGACGAGATAGCTGTCCAGCGACGGCATGTCGGCCGACGTTCAGCACCTGGACGAGGCCGGAATCCGCCTCGACGAGATAGTCCGGGCAGCACCGCGATGCCGATGCCGCGCTCGACCGCGCGCTTCAGGGCGGTGATGTTGTTCACCGTCAGCGCGGCCTGGCGCGGGTGCTTCGGGTCGCGGCCCGACGGTCGTCAGCCAGTGCACGTCCAGCAGATAGGACGGGCGTGACGCCGCCGTAGGTGAGGATGCGGTGCTCTTCCAGCTCCGCGATGTCCTTGGGCTGGCCGTGGCCCTTGATGTAGTCCTGCGAGGCATAGGCGTGGAAGTGCACGGTGAAGAGCCGGCGCTGGATGAGGTCGCCCTGCACCGGCTGGCGCAGGCGGATGGCGACGTCGGCCTCGCGCATGGACAGGTCGAGCTCCTCGTCGGTGAGCAGCACCTGCAGCCGCACCTCGGGATAGAGGTCGAGGAACTCGCCGAGGCGCGGCGTCAGCCAGTTGGCGCCGAGGCCCAGCGTGGTGGTGACGCGCAGCTCGCCGTTGGGGCGCTCGCGGCTGTCGGTGAGGCGCGCGCGCGTCGCCTCGAGCTTCAGCATCATCTCCTTGGCGGTGCGGAACAGCAGTTCGCCCTGCTCGGTGAGGATGAGGCCGCGCGCATGGCGGTGGAACAGCGGCACGCCGAGGTCGCGCTCCAGCGCGCCGACCTGCCGGCTGACCGCCGACTGGCTGAGCCCCAGCGCGTCGCCCGCATGGGTGAAGCTGCCCGCCTCGGCGGCCGTGTAGAAGATGCGGACCTTGTCCCAGTCCAGGGACGACTGAAGCATGGACAAGGGCATTATTCCGCGGCCTGGCGTTCGAGGGCGTGGCCGGCAAGCCACTTCTCCGCCTCGAGCGCGGCCATGCAGCCGAGCCCGGCGGCCGTCACGGCCTGCCGGTAGGTTTCGTCGGTGACGTCGCCGGCCGCGAACACGCCGGGGATGTTGGTGGTCGTGCGGCCCGGGCGCGGTGTCGATGTAGCCGGAGGGCCGCATCGCCACCTGGCCGACGAAGAGCTCGGTGGCCGGCGTGTGGCCGATGGCGACGAACACGCCGTCGGTCTTCACGTCGCTCAGCGCGCCGGTCTTGACGTTCTTCAGCCGGACATGCGGTGACGCGCCGGCGGGCCGCTGCGTGCCGCAGATCTCGTCGACGGCGCTGTCCCAGATCACCTCGACCTTGGGATGCGCGAACAGGCGGTCCTGCAGGATGCGCTCGGCGCGGAAGCTGTCGCGGCGGTGCACGACGGTGACCTTCGAGGCGAGGTTGGCGAGGTAGAGCGCCTCCTCGACGGCGGTGTTGCCGCCGCCGACCACCACGACCTCCTTGTTGCGGAAGAAGAAGCCGTCGCAGGTGGCGCAGGCCGACACGCCGAAGCCCTTGAACGCCTCCTCGGAGGGCATGCCCGAGCCAGCGCGCCTGCGCGCCGGTGGCGATGATCAGCGCGTCGCAGGTGTAGACCGTCGCCGCTGTCGCCGGTGAGCCGGAAGGGGCGCTGGCCGAGTTCCACCTTGCACGATGTGGTCGGAGATCATCGTCGTGCCGACATGCTCGGCCTGCTTCTGCATCTGCTCCATCAGCCAGGGGCCCTGGATGACGTCGGCGAAGCCGGGATAGTTCTCCACGTCGGTGGTGATCATCAGCTGGCCGCCGGGCTGGTAGCCCGAGATGAGCACCGGCTCCAGCATGGCGCGCGCGGCATAGATGGCGGCGGTGTAGCCGGCGGGGCCGGAGCCGAGGATGATGAGCTTGGCGTGCAGGCTCGACATCGAACAGGTCCTTAGGGCGCGCGCGGCGGCACGCTCAGTTCTTCCGATTGGGAAGTTCGCGATGCCGCGCAAATGCATCGGCAAGGGCCGCCGCGATCAGAGGCGTGGAATTTAAGGCCGCGTATGCATAGCTTTCAAGGTGCCCCTGAAAGAAACGCACAGCTCCGTGCTCAATAAGTGCATTCAGGAAGGCTTGGATCTTCCGCGGCGCCGGCGTTTATGGCGCGTCGTGAGGTCGAACACCAGAACTGGTTTGCCCGTGGCGCAGGCCTCGCCGACCATGTTCACCGAATCGGCCGTGACGACGATCGCATCGGCGGCGGCCAGCATGGCGAGGTAGGGGTTCTTTCCGGCCCCGTCCCACAATATCCGCCGCTTTGCGTGACGATTTCGCGCAGGCTGGCCGTCAGGCGCGGCGGCGAGCGGCGGGAGGCCGTGGCCATGATGCCGCGCCTCGCAGGAGAGGCTTTTCACCATGCCGGACAGGCGCTCGATATCATCGGGCGTGAACACGTGGTTGCCGGCTGTCGCCGCCGAGCAGCAGCGCGACCCGCGGATTGGGCAGCCGCGGCAATTTCGGGGCGGAGGCTGCTCGCGGCCTCGGCGAGGCGCTCCGCCGAAACGCGGTGGGGCGAGGTGAGCGTGGCCAGCACGTTGGGGCCGCGCAGCCGGTCGTGCTGGGGAACCCAGATGAAGTCCGCCGCGCCGTCGCCGGTGCGCGGATCCTTGAGGAACACCGTGAAGGTCCGGCCGCCCGAGGCGCGCTTGACCGCGCGCAGATAGGGCACGGTGCGGCGTCCGGAGGCGATCGAGAATATCGGGGTAGGGCGGCGCGAGGGGGCTGCCGGGCCGCGCCGGGGCTTCGCGCGGATCCACCGGACCCCACGGCATCAGCCAGACCAAGGGCGCGCGCGGCGCGACGCGCCTGATCTGCGGCGCCAGGCCCAGCGCCTCGGCGACGCCAAGGCACTGGACCTCGTCGCCGGCCTTGCCGTCGGTGAGGACCCAGCACGTGGTCGAGGGCGCTAGCATGGTGGCGCGATCCAGCGGAAACGACCGCGCGTCGCACGGAATTGGCGACGGGGCAAGGGAAGCGGGCGAGGGAAGCGGGCGAGGGAACCGGGCGAGGGATGCGGAGCAGGGAGGCGATTCTTGCCGCCCCGGCAACTCGCGGCAGCTTCTACTTCGGCGGTTTCTTCTTCATGTAGAGCTGCGGGTTCCTGCCCAGCAGCATGATCACGCCCATCGCGGCGGCGAGGCCGATGGCGGACCACAGCCCGCTGCCGGTATAGTACAGCACGGCAAAGATGATGATCGTCTGCAGCAGCGTCGTCACGCCGTGCGCCACTTCCTGCTGCCGCAGCCACTCAATCATCTTCATCGGAAACGGCCCACCCCAGAACTTGATTGGCGGCTCGTGCGGCCGCCTGACGTCTCGCAATCTGGTGGCGCTCAGGCTGGAAAGCAATGCCGTGCAGGCGAGATTAGGCAGTCCCGACGCCATGAACGGTTCGAACAGCCGCTTTCGCGCCTTCCCCATGCCCGCGTTCACGTCTAAACAGACTGCGCCCCGCGCGCCCAGGATCGGACCGAATTGCCCCTACGCCTCGACGATATCGACTTGCAGATCATCCGCGAGCTCCAGGCGGACGGGCGGATGACCAATGTCGAGCTGGCCCGCCGCGTCGGCATGTCCGCGCCGCCCTGCCTGCGCCGCGTGCGCGCGCTGGAGGAGGCGGGCGTCATCACCGGCTATCGGGCGCTGGTCGACGAGAAGACCCTGGGCTTCGAGATCGTGTTCTTCGCCTTCGTGCACCTGTCGAGCCAGGCCGAAGCCGATCTCGCCGCCTTCCGCACGCAGATCCGCAACTGGCCGGCGGTGCGCGAATGCTGGACGCTGTCGGGCGATATCGACTTCATCCTCAAGGGCGTCGCGCCGGACCTGCGGGCCTTCCAGGCGCTGGTCGGCGACCTCACCGGCCTGCCCAATGTCCGCACCATCAGGACAGCGGTTGCGCTGGACAAGGTGAAGGACGAGGCGATCGCGCCGATTTGAGAGGGGGCTTCGCATCCTTCGTGCGAACAGCCCTCAGCCGCCCAGCTTCTTCGCGCATCCAGCCTGCCCAGAAATCGCAGAGGGCCTGCAGGCGGTAGGGGTTGTCGGGGGGTGACGAGCACCTGCGGGGTCCAGTGGCTGGTGTAGCCGCCCATCATGGGGACGCGCTCAATGACCTTGTTCCCTGACACGATGACGCCCGCGCCTTCCATGTAGTCGGTCGTCTGGCCTGACGCGCCCTTCCAGTCGGCCATCGGCTCCGTGAACTGGATGGCTGTGATCTGAAGCACGAGCGTCGGCGCAGTGCGGTCTTCGGGATGGACCAAACCGGCAAAGATGCGCGCGGCGGAGGCTGTCATCGCGCCCTGGACGCGGTCGGCGTAGAGGCCAAGGCCCTTCGCGCGAAGATACGACACGTCCACCACCACGCCCTTGTAGCGCGCCGGGGTCTGGACGGGAGGGGTGGAGACGCAGCCGGCGGCGGCGAGCGATACAAGGCCCAGAATGGCGAAGCGCGCCAGCAGCAGACGCGCCGGCAGAAGCCCCAGCACGCCTTCGCGAGCGAGACGGGCCAGCATCAAGGCTGCCCCGGCGATGCGAAGCGGCATCGAGCGATCCGGGCCGGATATGCTCACACCAGCGTCAGACGAATGCGACGTCCACGATCTCATAGCTCTTGCCGCCGCCGGGCGTGTTCACCTCGACGGTGTCGCCGGTCTTCTTGCCGATCAGCGCGCGGGCGATCGGCGAGGAGATCGAGACCTTGCCCGACTTCACGTCGGCCTCGTTCTCGCCGACGATCTGGTAGGTCTTCTCCTCCTCGGTGTCCTCGTCGATCAGCTTCACCGTGGCGCCGAACTTGATCGTCGAGCCGGACAGCTTGGTGACGTCGATGATCTCGGCGCGCGACAGCTTGTCCTCGAGCTCGGCGATGCGGCCCTCGTTGAGGGACTGCTGCTCCTTGGCGGCGTGATACTCGGCGTTCTCGGACAGGTCGCCGTGCGAGCGCGCCTCGGCGATCGCCGCGATGATCCGCGGCCGCTCCACCTGCTGGCGGAGCGCAGCTCCTCTTCGAGGGCCTTGTAGCCCCCGGGTGTCATCGGAATCTTGTCCATCAGTGCTCTTCCGTTGCTCGCAAACACGTGGGACAACGCGAAACGGCCGCGGCCCGAGTCCGAGGCACCGCCGGCCGGCAACGCATCGTCAACTGCACGGTCAGCGCGTCCGCGCGCGAGCGACTTCAGCCGCGTCAGCCACCGAAGTAGTCCTGCAGCGCCCGCACCTCGAGATCGCCGCCCTGATAGGCCTTGATCCCCTGCGCCGCCGCAACCGCGCCGGCTAGCGTGGTGTAATACGGCACTTTATGCAAGAGGGCCGCCCGGCGCAGCGAGCGGCTGTCCGTCAGCGCCTGCTCGCCCTCGGTGGTGTTGAACACGAGCTGGATCTCGCCGTTCTTGATGGCGTCGACGACGTGCGGCCGGCCTTCCAGCACCTTGTTGATCTTCGCGGCGCGGCACGCCGTTCTCCTCGAGGAAGCGCTGCGTGCCGCTGGTGGCGACGATCTTGAAGCCGAGGTCCGGCGAGCAGCTGCATCGTGTCGCAGGATGCGCGGCTTGTCGCCGTCGCGCACCGACACGAACACCGTGCCCGACTTCGGCACCTTGGTGCCGCCGCCGAGCTGGCTCTTGGCGAAGGCGACGCCGAACGAGCGGTCGAGGCCGATGACCTCGCCGGTCGAGCGCATCTCCGGCCCGAGCAGCATGTCGACGCCGGGGAAGCGGGCGAAGGGGAACACCGCCTCCTTCACGGCGATATGGTCCAGCGCCTTGGGCTTCAGGCCGAAGCTCGGCGAGGCTCTCGCCCGCCATGATGCGCGAGGCGATCTTGGCGATCGGCTCGCCGATGACCTTGGCGACGAAGGGCACGGTGCGCGAGGCGCGCGGATTGACCTCCAGCACGTAGATGTCGCCGTCCTTGATCGCGTACTGCACGTTCATCAGGCCGCCGACGTTGAGCGCCAGCGCCAGTCGCCGCGTCTGGCGCTCCAGCTCGGCGATCGTCTCGGGCTTCAGCGAGTGCGGCGGCAGCGAGCAGGCGCTGTCGCCCGAATGGATGCCGGCCTCCTCGATGTGCTCCATGATGCCGGCGATGAACACGTCCTTGCCGTCGCACAGGCAGTCGACGTCGACCTCGATGGCGTCGGACAGATAGCGGTCGAACAGCAGCGGGTTCTTGCCGAGCACCGTGTTGATCTGGCCGGTCTTGTCGTTGGGATAGCGCGCCTTGATGTCGTTGGGCACCAGCTCGGGCAGGGTGCCGAGCAGGTAGCGGTCGAAGGTCGCCTCGTCGTGGATGATCTCCATGGCGCGGCCGCCCAGCACGTAGGACGGGCGCACGACCAGCGGGAAGCCGAGTTCCTGCAGCACGAGCCGGCTCTGCTCGACGGAATAGGCGATGCCGTTCTCGCGGCTGCTTCAGGCCGAGCTTGTCGAGCAGGCGCTTGAAGCGGTCGCGGTCCTCGGCGAGGTCGATGGCGTCGGGCGAGGTGCCGAGGATCGGGATGCCGGCCTTCTCCAGCGCCTTGGCGAGCTTCAGCGGCGTCTGGCCGCCGAACTGCACGATGACGCCGAGCAGCGTGCCGTTCTCCTGCTCCTTGCGCAGGATCTCCAGCACGTCCTCGGCCGTCAGCGGCTCGAAATAGAGGCGGTCGGAGGTGTCGTAGTCGGTCGAGACGGTCTCCGGGTTGCAGTTGACCATGATGGTCTCGAAGCCCGGCGTCCGACAGCGCGAAGCAGGCGTGGCAGCAGCAATAGTCGAACTCGATGCCCTGGCCGATGCGGTTCGGCCCGCCGCCGAGGATGACGACCTTCTTGCGGTCGGTCGGCGCGCGCCTCGTCGGCCGGCTTGCCGGCGAAGGGCGGCGCGTAGGTCGAGTACATGTAGGCGGTGGGCGAGGCGAACTCGGCCGCGCAGGTGTCGATGCGCTTGTAGACGGGCCGCACGTCGAGCGCCCGGCGGCGCTCGCGTCGACCTCGGCCTCGCGACAGCCTGGCGAGCACGGCGAGCCGCGCGTCGGAGAAGCCCATCGCCTTCAGCTGGCGGAAGGCGCCCGGCGTCGTCGGCAGGCCGTGCGCGCGCACCTTCGTCCTCGGTGTCGACGATGCCCTGCGATCTGCTCGAGGAACCACGGGTCGATCTTGCAGGCCTGGTGGATCTGCTCGACGTCGAAGCCGAGCCGCATGGCCTGCGCCACCTTGCAGCAGCCGGTCCGGCGTCGGCGTGCCGAGCGCGGCGCGGATGGCGTTCTTGTCGTCGCCCTGGCCGAGGCCCTCGATCTCGATCTCGTCGAGGCCGGTGAGGCCCGTCTCCAGCGAGCGCAGCGCCTTCTGCAGCGATTCCTGGAAGGTGCGGCCGATGGCCATGGCCTCGCCGACCGACTTCATCGACGGTGGTCAGCGTGGGCTCGGCGCCGGGGAACTTCTCGAAGGCGAAGCGCGGGATCTTGGTGACGACGTAGTCGATCGTCGGCTCGAAGGAGGCCGGCGTCGCGCCGCCGGTGATGTCGTTGGCGATCTCGTCCAGCGTGTAGCCGACGGCGAGCTTGGCCGCGACCTTGGCGATGGGGAAGCCGGTGGCCTTCGAGGCCAGCGCCGAGGAGCGCGACACGCGCGGGTTCATCTCGATGACGATCATGCGGCCGTTCTCGGGATTGACCGCGAACTGCACGTTGGAGCCGCCGGTCTCGACGCCGATCTCGCGCAGCACCGCCAGCGAGGCGTCGCGCATGATCTGGTATTCCTTGTCGGTCAGCGTCAGCGCCGGGCGCGACGGTGATGGAATCGCCGGTGTGGACGCCCATCGGGTCGATGTTCTCGATGGAGCAGACGATGATGCAGTTGTCCGCCTTGTCGCGGACGACCTCCATCTCGAACTCCTTCCAGCCGAGCACGCTCTCCTCGATCAGCACCTCGTTGGTGGGCGAGGCGTCGATGCCGCGCTCGATGATCTCGATGAACTCGGCCTTGTTGTAGGCGATGCCGCCGCCGGTGCCGCCCATGGTGAAGGAGGGGCGGATGATGGCGGGCAGGCCGATGTCGGTCGAGCGCCTCGAGCGCGCCGGCCAGCGTCTTGATCTGGTGCGAGCGCGGCGTGTCGAGCCCGATCTTCGTCATGGCGTCGCGGAAGAGCTCGCGGTCCTCGGCCTTGTCGATGGCCTCGGCCGTCGCGCCGATCATCTCGACGTCGTACTTCTCCAGCACGCCCATCTTCTTCAGCGACAGCGCGCAGTTGAGCGCGGTCTGGCCGCCCATGGTCGGCAGCAGGGCGAAGCCGCCGGGGACGGCGTAGCGCTCCTTCTCGATGATCTTGGCCACGATCTCGGGCGTGATCGGCTCGACATAGGTGCGGTCGGCCAGGTCCGGGTCGGTCATGATCGTCGCCGGGTTCGAATTGACCAGGACGATGCGGTAGCCCTCCTCCTTCAGCGCCTTGCACGGCCTGCGTGCCCGAATAGTCGAACTCGCAGGCCTGGCCGATGACGATCGGGCCCGCGCCGATGATGAGGATGGTGGCGATGTCTGTCCGCTTCGGCATGTCGCCCTTCGATCCGTCAGTCCGCGCCGGACCGCGAGAGGCCGTGAAAGCCCGGTCCTGGACGCGCGCATAAAAAAAGGCCGCTCGACCGGCCTTCGCGGTCGGCGCACCCTCGCTCAGGAATCGATGAAGGCATCGAGCGGGCGCGCGCTGTCGACTTCCTGCTGAAGTCGGGAGTTCCTAGACGAGAATCGCCGGGGAGGGAAGGGGTAGCAGCCCGGAGCGGGCCGCCATCCCCGGCATCCGGCGACGGCTCGCCGCCACCGCGTTGACCGGAAGGCCCAGGGCGGGACAAGCAGGAATGCGCGAACCCTCCCGCCAGCCGGCCCGCTGGCCCGCCTCGTCCGCCAGTTCTCCGCCTTCGCCGGCGTCGGCCTCGTCGCCGCCGTCGTGCATTACGGCGCGCTGATCGGGCTGGTGGAGGGGGCCGGTGCCGGGCCGGTGCCGGCGACGCTTGGCGGGATATGTGCTCGGCGGCATCGTCTCCTACGCGCTGAACCGGCGCTACGCCTTCCGCAGCGACCGTCCGCACCGCGAGGCGACGTGGCGCTTCGCGCTGGTGGCGGGCGTGGGATTTGTCCTGACCGGCGCTGCTCATGGCGCTGTTCAACGGCCGCTGGGGCTGCCCTACCTGCCGGCGCAGGTGCTGACGACCGGCGTGGTGCTGCTCTGGAGCTTCGGGGCGAACCGGTTCTGGACGTTCCGGCCGGTTTAGCGCGGAGGGAGCCTAGCGCGGAGGCAGCCTGGCGCCGAGACAACTCTAGCGCGGAGCAAACCTAGCGCGGCCTGGCCACGAAGGTCATCCGCGCCTGGTTGTGGCCGATGTTGGGATAGCGGCGCTCGGCGGAGAACCCTGCGCTCTCCAGGATGATCTGGATGTCGGGCTGCGTCATAGGTGGCGAGGCCGAGCCGGGCGCGCAGCTTGCGGTAGTCCGAGAAGCAGCGTGCGCACCAGGCCCCCCAGCGCGGCGAAGAGGAAGCCGCCTTCCATGCCGAAGCGCAGCAGCGCGGCCGCGTCCGTGACGGGGCTCACGTCGGGAGGAATGACGTCGCCGATGACGAGCCGCCCGCCGCGGCTTCAGCTTGGCGCGGAATACGGCGAGCCAGCGCCCGAGTTCGTCACGCGACAGATATTGCAGGATCGAATTCACGACGACGAGATCGAGCGAGCCGTCGGCGAGCGCCTCCACCTCCTCGGGCGAGAGCACCGAGATCACGGGGTCGCCCGCATAGCGCGCGCTCGACCCTTGCGCGGACGGCGGGGGCTGCGTCAGACAGATAGAGCGTGCCGCATTGCTCGGCGACCGTCGCGAGCCTCGCTCGCCTCGCCGCAGCCGAAATCGAGCACGACGGGCTTTCCTGATGGCACGAGGGCCGCGACGTCGCGCGCCACCAGCCGGTCGTGCAGCATCTTGTGGCGCTCGTTCACGTAGATCGAGTGCTCGCCGTTCCAGAATTCAAGCCAATTGCCGCTCATCGCCCGCTTCTGCTTCGCTCGCGCTTTCTGCAAGATGGTCCAGACCGGCCGGGGCGGCAATGGCGCGGGGCTTCAGCGCTTCCTGTTGATGGACTTCAGATAGGCCGTGAGATCGTCGATCTGTGCCGGGCTGAACTGGAATTCCGGCATTTCGATCCCTTCATGGCCCACGCTGATGCCTTCGGCGAGCGCTTCCTGCAGGGATTCGATGGGGTAGAACTCCGCCAGGGTGCGGAACGGCGGGGATTTCGGATTGGGGCTCGCGCCACGCCGGCCGATGGCATGGCAGCGCGCTGCAATTCGCCTTGGCCATGAGCCTCGCCGCGCTTGACGTTGCCCGCCGCGAACGCGTTCTGCGAGCCCAGCGCCACGAGCGCCGTCAGCGAGAAGCCCAGCACCTTGCCGATCGACATGAAGCCCTCCGTGCTGGAGCGGACGCCAGCCTGACCGCATCAGGCCGTCCGTTCCAGGTTCCTGGTTCAGCATCAACTTTCCGCCAGCCGGCATCCACTCTGGCGGGATGATGCCCTGGCGAATCGGGGGATTGCGATGGTGCAGCCCAATCGATCCCGCAGCAACCCGCCGCAGCAACCTGCCGCATCGAACCGCGCGCTGCGGCAAGACTCCGGCCGTCAGGCCGGGCGGGTCGGTCTTGCTCTTGTCCATCAGCTCGACGAACCGGTCGAAGAGGTAATGGCTGTCCTGCGGGCCGGGCGAGGCCTCGGGGTGGTGCTGCACCGAGAAGGCCGGGCGGTCCGTGAGCGCGATGCCGCAATTGGAGCCGTCGAACAGGGAGACATGCGTCTCCTTCGCGTTGGCCGGCAGGGTGTCGCGGTCCACGGCGAAACCGTGGTTCATCGAGACGATCTCCACCTTGTCGGTGGTGAAATCCTTCACCGGGTGGTTCGCGCCGTGGTGGCCCTGGTGCATCTTCATCGTCTTGGCGCCGACGGCCAGCGCCATCATCTGGTGCCCGAGGCAGATGCCGAAGGTCGGCACGTTGCGCGACAGCAGCTCGCGGATGACGGGCACGGCGTATTCGCCGGTCGCGGCCGGATCGCCCGGGCCGTTGGAGAGGAACACGCCGTCCGGCTTCAGGGCCAGCACGTCGTCGGCGCTGGCGGTGGCGGGCACGACCGTGACCTTGCAGCCCCGGTCCGCCAGCAGGCGCAGGATGTTGCGCTTCACGCCGTAGTCGATCGCCACGACATGGCGAAGCGGCGCGCCCTGGCGGCCATAGCCTGCGCCCAGCGCCCAGCTCGTCTCGTCCCAGCCGAAGCGCTGGGCGGAGGTGACCATCGGCACGAGATCGAGCCCGTCCATGGAGGGAAGGCCGGCGGCCTGCTTCTTCAGGGCCTCGCACGTCGAAGACGCCTGAGGGCTCATGCGCGATGACGGCGTTGGGCATGCCCTTCTCGCGAATCAGCGCGGTGAGGGCGCGGGTGTCGATGCCGGCGAGGCCGACGATGCCGCGCGCCTTCAGCCAGGCGTCGAAATGGCGGGTCGCGCGCCAGTTGGAGGGCTCGGTGATGCCGGTGTGGACGATGACGCCGCGCACGCCCGACGCGGCGGCCATGTTCACGGTCTCGACGTCCTCCTCGTTGGTGCCGACATTGCCGACATGCGGGAAGGTGAAGGTGATGATCTGGCCGGCATAGGAGGGATCGGTGAGGATCTCCTCGTAGCCGGTCATCGCCGTGTTGAAGCAGACCTCGCCGGTGGCGGCGCCTGTCGCGCCCACGCCGAAGCCCTCCAGCACCGTGCCGTCCGCGAGGACCAGCAGTGCCGTGGTCTTGGGATCGGACCAGATATTGGGGTCGGACCAGGAATCAGCTGGGTCGCGCCGGTTCCGGCAGCCGCCATGGGGGCCTGATCTTGAAGCGTCGCCATTTTCGTCCTAAATCCTGCCGCCCGGCAGAAGCGGTGATAGACAGGGCTCCGCGCACGCGTCGTGCCGTGCGGGTACGCCCCGGTGTCGCCGGGCTTCGGGCCGGGAAACTATGACGAGCGGGACGCAGCGTCAACCCTGGCGACGCTGTATATTCACGTTTAATTTCAGGTACTTGGATCCTCATCGCGCGAACAGCCCGAATCGGGCGGTCGCGCGAAGGTCCGCAACACGAGGCAGGAGCGCCATGCGCCAGCAATTTTCAGATGCGCTCAAGGAAGCCATGAAGGCGGGCGACAAGCGCCGCGTCTCCACCGTTCGCCTGATCACGTCGGCCCTCAAGGACCGCGACATCGAGCAGCGCGGCGCTGGGCAAGGAGCCGCTGAGCGACGACGAGATCCTCGGCCTCCTCACCAAGATGGTGAAGCAGCGCCAGGAGAGCATGAAGATCTACGAGGACAATGCCCGCCCCGAGCTCGCCGAACAGGAGCGCGAGGAGATCGCCATCATCATGGGCTTCATGCCCCGGCAGATGGACGACGCCGCAGGTCGCCGCCGCCATCGACGCGGTGGTCGCCGAAACCGGCGCTGCGGGCATGAAGGACATGGGCAAGGTCATGGCCGCCCTCAAGGAGCGCCACGCCGGCCAGATGGATTTCGGCAAGGCAAGCGCCGCCATCAAGGCCCGGCTGAGCGCGGGCTGACCGCGCGGCTGCGCGGCTCACGGCGGGGTGAGCGCGCGCGGCGTCGCGGCGGTCCTTCTCCCTGCGGGAGAAGGTGGCGGCGAAGCCGACGGATGAGGGCCGCGATGCCGGGCGGTCGATCCTAACCTCGGCCCGGGTCACCCTCATCCGCCCCTTCGGAGCACCTTCTCCCGAGGGGAGAAGGAAGCGGCACGGCGCGGGTTGGGGAAGTGGGATTGAGGGGCGATGACGAGGGGCGGGGCTGAGGAGCTATAACGAGGAGCGATGACGAGGAGCGGGGCGGCTGAGGTCCGGGCGGCCGCGATCCAGCGTCCTTCTCCCTGCGGGAGAAGGTGGCGGCGGAGCCGACGGATGAGGGCCGCGATGCCGGGTGCTCGATCCTGACTTCGGCCCGCGTCACCCTCATCCGCCCCTTCGGGGCACCTTCTCCCGAGGGGAGAAGGGAGCGCGTCGGCCGTTCGTTTTGGCGAAATCCGTCTCCGAGCGGTCATGACCTGTTGTCCACAGGCTGTGAATAGCGGGGATTACTCCGCGGCCTCGGTCGGCTTCGTCCGGGGCGCCTTGCCGGCGCGCGCCCGTCTCGCCTTGCCGTGGCTCTGCGCGGACCGCATGAACTCGCGCAGCACGGCGTTGATCCGCTTCTGGTAGCCGGGCCCCTGCTCCCTGAAGAAGGCCAGCACGTCAGCATCCAGCCGGATGGAAATCGGCGTCTTGGGCTCGGTCGGGACGATGAACTCCGCCTTGGACCAATCGATGTCTCGGAACGGCTCCCAATCGGGATCGCCGTCGATCGAGCGCTCGATATCCTCATCGGTGAGCGCGTCGACGCGGGCCCAGTCGGTCTGGTCCTCCTTGATCTCGAGATGCCCGTCGGCATGTCGGACCACGTACCGCTTGTCGTCGATCTCACCGACGAACTGCACGATGGTCTCCGTATCGTTCTTCTTCATCGGGCCTTGCCCTTCTCACTGAAATGATGCGGATCGCCTCTTCCCGGCGCGTGAAAGCGATAGCGACGGTCCGTCCGTTCCTCAGCGGCCCGATCGCCACCCACCGAACCTCGCCGTTTCGATCGGACCTGCTCACCAGAGGCGACCCATCGAAGACCTGGACGGCCTGTATGAAGTCGATGCCATGCAAAGCGAGGTTCAAGCTTCGCTTGCGCTCGTCCCATTCGAAAATCGGCATTCAGAAATGGCTTTCAAATGCGAACGTAACTCGAAATTCATTGAACTGTAATGTCATTTGTATATACGTTTGGCGGAGAGGTCGTCAAGCCTGCAGCATCTCCGGTTGGCTTTGAGCCCCGGTCGGCATACATCGATATCAATGCGCTTCCCGCCCGGCCTTCTCGATGAGATCCGTGCCCGGCTTCCGGTTTCGGAGGTCGTGGGCAAGCGCGTGCGCCTGCAGAAGGCGGGGCGTGAGTGGAAGGGGCTCTCGCCCTTCAACGCCGAGCGCTCTCCGTCGTTTTTCGTGAACGACCAGAAGGGCTTCTACCACGACTTCTCGTCGGGCAAGCATGGCGACATCTTCGCGTTCGTGATGGAGACGGAGGGCCTGCCGTTCCCCGAGGCGGTGGAGCGGCTGGCCGGCATCGCCGGGGTCACCCTGCCCAAGATCTCCGAGGAAGCCGAGCAGCAGGAGCGGCAGGCCAAGTCGCTGGTCGACGTCATGGCGCTGGCCGCCGCGTTTTTCCAGGCGGAGTTGAAGGGCCGCGCGGGCGCCAAGGCGCGCGCCTATCTCGACAATCGCGGGCTGATGGACGACGCGCGCAGCCATTTCGGCATCGGTTACGCGCCCGCCGACCGCTATGCGCTGCGCGACCATCTCGCCGGCAAGGGCGTGCCCGCCGAAGCCATGATCGAGGCCGGGCTGCTGGTGGAGCGCGAGGACGTCGCCGTCCCCTATGACCGGTTCCGCGATCGCATCATGTTCCCGATCTTCGACGCGCGGGGGCGGCCCATCGCGTTTGGCGGCCGCGCGCTGGAGAAGGACGTCTCCGCCAAGTACCTGAACAGCCCGGATACGCCGCTCTTCCACAAGGGCACGGTGCTCTACAATCACCACAACGCCCGCAAGGCGGCCCATGACCGGGGCACGGTGATCGCGGTCGAGGGCTATGTCGACGTCATCGCCGTGACCCTCGCGGGCTTTCCCAACGCGGTCGCGCCGCTGGGCACCGCGCTCACGCCGGAGCAGCTTGCCCTGCTGTGGCGCATGGCGGGCGAGCCGATCCTGTGTTTCGACGGCGACAAGGCGGGACGCCGCGCCGCCTACCGCGCCATCGACGTCGCATTGCCGGCGCTGGAGCCGGGCAAGTCGCTCCGATTCGCCTTGCTGCCGGAAGGGCAGGATCCCGACGATCTCGCCCGCTCGGGCGGGCAGGCGGCGCTGCAGCGCGTGTTCGACGCCGCGATGCCGCTGGTCGACCTGCTCTGGATGCGCGAGATCGAGGCCGGGCCGCTCGACACGCCGGATCGCCGGGCGCTGCTCGACAGGCGCATGCGCGAGGTCGTCGCGACGATCAGGGACGAGGATTTGCGCCGTCATTACAAGGCCGAGATGGACATGCGGCTGCGCACGCTCATGCCTGCCGCGCAGGGCGGCGGGCGCGGCGGGCCCCGGCAGAACTACCAGGACAGCAGGCGGCAGGGGGCAGGATCCGGGCAAGGCTTCGGGCAAGGCTTCGGCCAATCCGGGCGGGCGCGGGGCCAGCGCGGCGCGGGCGGTTTCCAGGCCCCTGAACCGATGCGGGCGAGCGCGAGCCTCGCGAGGAGCCCGCTTTTCGCCACGCCTTCGGCGGTTTCGCCCAGGGAGGCCTTCATTCTGCTGACCCTCGTCGCCCATCCGGGGCTGCTGGCGGGGCAGGCCGAGATGCTGGCGGGGCTCGACTTCGCCCATGCGGACACCCGCCGCATCAGGCAGGCGCTGGTCGATTTCGATGCCCACCGCGAGAGCGACGGCGAAAGCGACGCGCATGCTGGAATCGTGGCGTCCGGGCTCGGCGACGTCCTCGCCCGGCTGGAGGCCGTCGTGCGGCATGGGGACCGCTGGTGCCTTGACTCCGCGGCCGATCCCGACGAAGTGAGGGAAAGCCTAAAACAGGCGATGACCTTGCATCGGCGCGCGCTGACGCTACATAACGAACTCGGACTGGCGAGATCGGCGTTTGCGCAGGACGAGAGCGAGGCAAGTCTGGCCTGGATTCGCGATCTCGTGTCGCAACTCTCGGCGCTCGACGGGACGGAGGCGGAAATCGATCGCTTCAGCCGGGAAGCGGCCTGCGGATCAGGATCGATAAGGCTGGCCGGAGTCGGTCCGGCCTCATTTGCGTCTTGTGGACGTTTGCGTGTTTTGGACGGCCTCCCTGCCTCTTGGCAGGACTGGACGTCCAAATTGGATGTTTGGGGCCGGATTGGCCGGGTTTAGCGGCTGATCGGGCTGATTGCGGTGTTGAAAGTAGGAGTGTCTGCCCCGGCAGGCATGTTGAGTGGAGCCTTCGAGGGGCCGGTTCGCAAGTGGCCATGCGGATTTTCCCCGGTTCCGATCGCGTAGGGTTAAGGGTGACTTAAGCACTTCGCGATCTTTATCGAATGAGAGAATCGAACGGGGTGGCGGGACGGTGTCCCTTGCCGCCCGTTCTGCGTGAACGATGTATTTCACCCGGGCGTTGGGCTGGCCCGGGTCGAAAGCGGGCTTGGAGCGATCAGGCAATGGCGACTAAAGCAAACGAGAAGGCCGAAGGCGACGTCGCGGATGCTCCGCAGACGGACAGCCCGCTTCTCGACCTGACGGATCAGGCCGTAAAGCGCATGATCAAGCTCGCGAAGAAGCGCGGGTTTGTGACCTATGAAGAGCTGAACGAAGTCCTGCCCTCCGAGGAGGTCACCTCCGAGCAGATCGAGGACATCCTCGCCATGCTCAACGAGATGGGCATCAATGTCGTGGAGTCCGAGGAGGCCGACGCCGATCGCGCCGAGCCCGCGGCTGCCGACGAGGCGGAAGAGGAAGAGGGCGGCGAGCTCACCGAGGCGGCGCCCCGCGCGGTTCCGGCCAAGGTGGAACGCGCCGAGCCGACCGACCGCACCGACGATCCGGTTCGCATGTATCTGCGCGAGATGGGCTCGGTCGAGCTGCTGTCGCGCGAGGGCGAAATCGCCATCGCCAAGCGCATCGAGGCCGGCCGCGAGGCGATGATCGCGGGGCTCTGCGAGAGCCCGCTGACCTTCCAGGCCATCATCATCTGGCGCGACGAGCTGAACGACGGCAAGGTCCTGCTGCGCGACATCATCGACCTCGAGGCCACCTATGCCGGCCCCGAAGGCAAGGGCGGACCCAAGCCCGAGGGCGAGGAAGAGGAGCCCGTGGCGCTTGCGCCGGGCGCGGCCGAGGGCGACGGCGCCGAGCCGCCCATTCCCGAGGGCGACCTCGAGGAAGACGACATGGAGAACAACGTCTCCCTGTCGGCCATGGAAGCCGAGCTGAAGCCGAAGGTTCTCGAGACCTTCGACCGCATCGCCGACGCCTACAAGAAGCTGCGCCGCCTGCAGGACCAGAACGTCGAGTCCAAGCTGCAGAACACGTCGCTCTCGCCGGCCCAGGAGCGCAAGTACAAGAAGCTGAAGGAAGAGATCGTCACGGACGTGAAGTCCCTGTCGCTCAACGCCAACCGCATCGAGGCGCTCGTCGAGCAGCTCTACGACATCAACAAGCGCCTCATCGGCCTCGAAGGCCGCCTGATGCGCCTGGCCGAGAGCTATCGCGTGTCGCGCGAGGACTTCCTGAAGAACTACCAGGGCTCCGAGCTCGACCCCAAATGGCTGCTGCGCGTCTCCAAGCTCGGCACCCGCGGCTGGAAGGACTTCGTCGCCCAGGACAAGGACGCCATCAAGGACATCAGGCAGGACATCCACAACCTCGCGGCCGAGACGGGCCTCGAGATCCTGGAGTTCCGCAAGATCGTCCACATGGTGCAGAAGGGCGAGCGCGAGGCCCGGCAGGCCAAGAAGGAAATGGTGGAGGCCAATCTGCGCCTCGTCATCTCCATCGCCAAGAAGTACACGAACCGCGGCCTGCAGTTCCTGGACCTGATCCAGGAAGGCAATATCGGCCTGATGAAGGCCGTCGACAAGTTCGAGTACCGCCGCGGCTACAAGTTCTCGACCTACGCCACGTGGTGGATCCGCCAGGCGATCACCCGCTCGATCGCCGACCAGGCCCGCACGATCCGCATTCCGGTGCACATGATCGAGACGATCAACAAGATCGTCCGCACGTCGCGCCAGATGCTGCACGAGATCGGCCGTGAGCCGACCCCGGAAGAGCTGGCGGAAAAGCTGGCCATGCCGCTGGAGAAGGTGCGCAAGGTCCTCAAGATCGCCAAGGAGCCGATCTCCCTCGAAACGCCCATCGGCGACGAGGAGGATTCGCATCTCGGCGATTTCATCGAGGACAAGAACGCGATCCTGCCCATCGACGCGGCGATCCAGTCCAACCTGCGCGAGACGACGACGCGCGTGCTGGCCTCGCTCACGCCCCGCGAGGAGCGCGTGCTGCGCATGCGCTTCGGCATCGGCATGAACACCGACCACACGCTCGAGGAGGTCGGCCAGCAGTTCTCGGTGACCCGCGAGCGCATCCGGCAGATCGAGGCGAAGGCGCTGAGGAAGCTCAAGCACCCCAGCCGCAGCCGCAAGCTGCGCAGCTTCCTGGATAACTGATCGCAGACCGGCGACGCCGGCCTCCCAGACCTGAAAAGCCCGGCGTCCACCACGCCGGGCTTTTTGCGTTTCCAGGGCCTGAAACGTTCATTCCCGAAAGAGCCGGCCGGCTCAGTCGTCGTCCAGCGCGGCGAGATTGGCGGCCGCCGCGAGGATCTCGTCATCGGTCTCGGAGCGGGCGAGCCAGGCTTCCCGGAAGAAGTAGAACAAGGCCGCGCTGAGGAAGAGAGTCGCGAGCGTGAACAGGAGAGCCGCGCCATAGGCGTGATGCACGCCGACGAATTGCGCCACGAAGAGGATCGTCAGGAGCAGCGTGGCTCCGATGCCGCTGCACAAGGTCAGCAGGATGGCGTCGTTGAGCAGCCTTGCGCGCTTGATCAGGCGCTTCATCGACGCGAGATAGAGCCGCCTGCCGCGCGCGTCCGTTCCCGGCTGCAGCTTCGAGGCCCTGTCGCGGACCACGCCCAGGCGGTTCGTCATCAGCGAGACGAAGGCGGCGACCGCGCCGAGGAAGAACGCGGGCGCGGTGGCATTCGAGAAGATCTGGGTCATCCGCTCGAGGGTGGGGATCTCTTCCATGTCGGCGTCCTCCTCGGGCGAGTGGCGGGGCACAGTACCGCCGGTTCGCCCGGTATCAACTTCCCTGCCTGCATGACACGGGGCCGCAGCGCCGTGTGCTGGATTTGCGTCAGCCGGACCGGCTACCCACAACTATTGCGAGCTTTTCGGCTCGCCCGGACCATCAGCGCTGCCCGCTCCGTTCGTTGGGGTGGCAGGCCGGGCGCGGCGGCGTTAGCTTTGGTGCGGGTTGAACCGCGAGAGAGCCTGACGACGCCGATGCCCGAAAAGTCGCCTTTCACCATTTCGACGGTCAGCACGGCGGACGAACTTGCCGCGGCAATCGGCCTTTTCAGGGCCTATGCCGCCTCGCTCGACGTCGATCTCGCCTACCAGGACTTCGAGGGGGAAATGCGGGGCATGCCCGGCAAGTATGCGCCGCCGAGGGGATGCCTGCTGCTGGCGAGGCTGGCAGACGGCACGCCGGTCGGCAGCGTCGCGCTTCGTCCCATCGAGCCGGCAGGAAGCTGCGAGATGAAGCGCCTCTATGTCGCGCCGGAAGGGCGGGGACTGGGGATCGGGGAAAAGCTGGTCGCCTTCCTCACGGAGGAGGCGCGGCGGATCGGCTACCGCGAGATTCGGCTCGACACGCTGCCGACGATGACCGGCGCGATGGCGCTCTACCGCAAGCTCGGCTTCGAGGAGATCGCGCCCTATTACGATACGCCCGTCGCCGGGACGCGCTTCATGCGGCTGATGCTGGGCTGACGCGTCCGCGGTCGGAAAGTGTCCCTGAAACACAAACCGCCACGGAGCAGTCGAAGCGCGTACATCCGGCGTCTTCGATAGCGCGTGGCGGGCGTTGCGGTCTCGGAGCCTTGCAGCTCGACGGACCGCCGTGAACCCAAGATGGGGTCGCATCGATACATCTACAAGGAGCATCTTACGGATTTATGACGCGGAACGCGCAGGCGCAGGGTAACGTTTCCGTGGTGGCGGGCCGTCCGGCCCGATCGCGCGTGCTTGCACGCGTCACCTACAACGGGCCCGCGTGCTTGCACGCGTCACCTACAAACGGGGAGGTCGACAATGCGCAGGACCATCATCCTGACCGCGACGGTCGCGTGTCTTTCAATTGGTTTTTCGGGCGGCGCATTCGCGCAGGAGCGGGATCGCGGGTCGGATCGCGACAGCGGACGAATGGACCGCATGGACCGTGGCGGCTCGGACCGTGACGGCTCGGACCGGTATCACCGCGACCATGGCGGCTACGGCGACCGCGACGGACGCGGGCGCTACGCCGACCGGCGCGACGACGATGACGACGACCATGACCACGAGCGGATGATGCGCATGCATGAGCGCATGATGGAGCGCATGGGCTCCATGGGTGGCGGCATGGGCGGCGGCATGGGCGGCGGACGGGACGGGGGCATGCGGGGCGGCCTGGGCGGGCCACGCCAGAACCCAGGCTTCGTCTTCCGCTCCGGCGACATGCAGATCATCGTGCGCTGCGGCGCGGGCGAGACGATGAAGTCCTGCGTCGAAGCCACGACCACCCTGATGGACCGCGCCAAGGCGGCGACGTCCGGCAGCACGGCTCCGGGAACTGGCACCCCGGCGCCCAGCACGACTCCCTGACGGTAACGCCCTCGCCCTCTTCCCCGGCCGATTACCGGCGAAGGGGCGGGGGCCCGGCCGGGATTGGGCCTGGCTTGCCGGTCGCGACATCGATTGCATCGCAGCCAGACGGTAATGCGGGCGCTTCCTTATGGCCCTCGCCGCGCATGCGCGATACAACGCCGCCGTGCAACACGAGCGAACACGCGACATCGCGGAGGAAGTCGATCTTCCACCCGCACGAGGCTTGGCGGCGTGGATCGACGAGATCCGCACGACGCTGGCGCTCGCCTGGCCGCTGATCTTCACCAACCTCGCCCAGACGGGGATGACCACGACCGACGTGGTGATGATGGGCCGCCTGGGGCCGGAGGCGCTGGCCGCCGGCTCGCTTGGCTTCAACGTGCATTTCGCCATCCTCATCTTCGGCATCGGCGTGATGAGCGCGGCGTCGCCGCTGATCGCCGCCGAGCGCGGCCGCAACAGGCACGCGGTCCGCGAGGTGCGCCGCACGGTGCGCCAGGGGCTTTGGGCGGCGCTGGCGATCAGCGTGCCGAGCTGGTTCGTGCTGTGGCACGGGGAGGCGATCCTGCTGGTGCTGGGGCAGGACCCGCATCTGTCGGCGCTGGCGGGTTCCTACCTGCGCACGCTGCAATGGGGCATGCTGCCCTTCCTCGGCTACCTCGTGCTGCGGTCCTATCTCGCGGCCATGGAACGGCCGCGCTGGGCCATCGCCGCGGTCGCCATCGCATTCCTGTTCAACATCTTCGCGAACTGGGTGCTGATGTTCGGCAATCTCGGCTTCCCGGCGCTGGGACTGCCGGGATCCGGCCTCGCCACCACGCTGGCCTCCTGGGTGCTGTTCGCAGGGGTTGCGGCGGTGCTGCTGCTGGACCGCCGCTTCAGGCGCTATCGCCTGTTCGGCCGTTTCTGGCGGCCGGACTGGAAGCGCTTCCGCGATTACTGGCGGCTTGGCCTGCCGATCGGCGCGACGCTCGCTTTCGAGGTGACCATCTTCAATGCCGCGGTGTTCCTGATGGGCATCATCGGCAAGGATGCGCTGGCCGCCCACACCATTGCGATCCAGATCGCGTCGCTCGTGTTCATGGTGCCGCTGGGCTTCGGCATGGCGGTGACGGTGCGCGTCGGGCGGGCCTACGGCGCACGCGATCCCGAGGGCATCAGGCTGGCGGGCTGGACATCCTTCGCGCTCGGCGTCGGCTTCATGGTGCTGACGGCGACGGTGATGGTCGTCGCGCCGCGCATGCTCGTGGGGGCCTTCCTCGATATCAGCGACCCCGCCAACCAGATCGTGGTGGACCTCGCGGTGGTGTTCCTGTTCTACGCCGCCCTGTTCCAGGTGGCCGATGGCGCGCAGGCCGTGGCGTCGGGGATGCTGCGGGGCCTGCACGATACGAGCATGCCGATGCTGTACGCAGCAGTCGGCTATTGGGGCATCGGCCTGCCGCTCGGCGCGGGGCTCGCGTTCTGGACCGATCTGAAGGGTTCAGGAATCTGGATCGGGCTGGCGGCGGGCCTGACCGTCGTCGCTGTTCTCATGATGCAGCGCTGGCTCCGGCGCGAAAGCCTGAGCCTGATGATCCCGAAGAACGCCGCTCCGCATTAGAAGCGTCCGGGGGCTTGGGGAATACGCGGTCCAGCATCCGGCGCAGGATAACCTCGTCATACGGCTTGGCGATCTGAGGCGTCTGCTTGAACGCGTCGGGTATCATGTTGCTCGCGGCATAGCCGCTGCACAGGATCACTGGAATCCCGCGCTCCTTCAGCATCGTCGCGAGAGGGTAGACGAGTTGGCCGCGCACGTTCACGTCGAGCAAGGCAGCGTCGATGGGCTCGGAGCGGATGGCCCGTTCGGCTTCGGAGAGGTTCGAGAATGGGCCGACCACCTTGCAACCGAAGCCTTGAAGCATATCCTCCAGCGCCAGCGCGATGAGCAATTCATCCTCGACAACCAGGACGCGGAGGTTTTTCAGATTAGGCATGCGGAGGGCGGAACAACGTCAATCATGGCCTTGCAACGCACGATGCGGACGAACCGTTCCACGCGCCTGGACAACAAGCTAAACAATTTGCTGCCCGCTCCGGGCTTTACCACTCTCGACCTGGCGGCCTTTTAGCCCCAACCTTCCCCGATGTGAGTCCGAAAGCCCGTTCATCCGGGCGGAGAACGCGATGCCAGCCACTTCCGCCATAGAATCCCGCTCACTGAAAGCCCGCGCCGGTTCGACGATGAGCGCTTCGGCAGCGCTCGACCACGCGCTCGCCCTGCTCGAAAACCTGCCATTCGTCGACGGACACAACGACCTGCCCTGGGTCATCCACGACGACCGGCAGGCCAAGGGCGACGTGTCGGTGTTCGATCCCGGACGCCTGCGGCAGGACCATGACACCGATATACCCCGCATGCGCGAGGGGCGCGTCTCCGCCCAGTTCTGGGCCGCCTTCATCCCGACGCTCACGCCCCAACCGGGCCGCACCGTCATGGAGGTGGTGGACATCATCATCCGCCTGACGGACGCCTATCCCGATACGTTCCTCCCGGCGCGGCGTGCTTCCGATATCGCGCGCGCCAAGAAGGCCGGCAAGATCGCGTCCTTCATCGCCATCGAAGGCGGCGTGGGCCTGGAGAACAGCCTGTCGCCGCTGCGCGTGTGGAACGCCGCCGGCGCGCGGCTGATGACGCTCTGCCACAACGAGACGCTCGATTGGGTGGACAGCGCCACCGATGCGCCCCGCCATGGCGGGCTCACCGCGTTCGGGCGGGCCGTGGTGCTGGAGTTGAACCGCCTCGGCATGATCGTCGATCTCGCGCACGTCTCCCACGACGTGATGCGGCAGGTGCTGGATATCACGCGCGCGCCCATCGTGTTCTCGCACTCCAACGCGTTCAGCCTCTGCGATCACCCGCGCAACGTGCCCGACGACGTGCTCGACCGGGTGAAGGGCAATGGCGGCATGGTGATGGCCACCTTCGTGCCGACCTTCATCAGCCAGGGCATCCGCGACTGGTATCGCCCGCTCAGCGACCGCTGGGGCAAGGCGCCCTTCCCGACGAGCGCGGGCGGCGATCCCATCGCCGATCACGTCAAGCGCACCGGCCCGCCGCCCAAGGCGACGCTCGAGGATTTGTGCGGGCATATCGAATATCTGGTGGGGCGCACCGGCCTCGCGCATATCGGCATCGGCTCGGATTTCTATGGCGGTCGCACGCCTGACGGGCTGGAAAATGTCAGCCGCTTTCCGCACCTGCTGGCCGAACTTATCCGCCGCGGCTGGTCGGACGACGCCATTGCGGGGATCGCCTCGGGCAATCTCACGCGCGTGTTCCGCGAGGTCGAGCGCACGGGCAGGCGGCTGCGCAAGACCGAGGCCCCGCGCGTCGGCCGCGTCGAGGATTTCGACAAGCCGGCCTGAGGCAATCGCGGCGGCTGGCCGTCGCAAATTCAACGTACGAAACGGGCCAAATCACGTGTGGCGCCTGTGCCAAGTCGTGTTACGCTGGCGATGGATCCAGCATTCCCCGCGCGGCGGTTGCCCTGGCCGGATCGAAGGGCGTCGACGCGACGGACGGACTGGATTGGAGCGGTGACGCGGAAAAAATCCGCGCGTCGAACCGGTGCAAGGGGGAGCGTCGAGTTTGCAGGACCTGCAAGACGCATGGGGGGATCTGGGGGGCTTTACGCGTCCGGGTCTCATCCTTGCCGTTGGTGGCGCCAATCTCGACATCAGGGCGCGCATCGCCGGCCGGGTCATGTCCGCGAGTTCGAATCCCGGCGTCGTCACCGTGGCTCCGGGCGGCGTGGCACGCAACATCGCGCACGCCTTGGCCCTGCTGGGTGAACGCGTGTCGCTGCTGAGCGCCGTCGGCGACGACGAGCACGGCGAGCAGCTCCTCTCGGCCTGCGAGGCCGTCGGTATCGATTGCCGCCACGTGCGGCGCATTCCCGGCCCGACGGGCATTCACATCGCGACGCTCGGCTCGGACGGCGAACTGGTCATCGGCGTATCGCACATGACGGCGGTGGGCCAGTTGCGGCCCTGCGAGATCGCCGAGGTGGAGCGCACGATCGAAGAGGCGGCGGTCGTGGTTGCCGACACCAATATCAGCAGCGAGACATTGCTCGCGCTGGGGCAGCGTGCGGAGCGGCATTCCGTTCCGCTGGTCATCGAGCCGGTGTCGGTTGCCAAGTCCGCGCGCATCCGTCCGCTGATCGCGGCAGGGCTGCCCATCGCGCTGATCACGCCGAGCCGGGACGAGCTCGGCGCGCTCACCGGCCATCGCATCGTGCACATGGACGACGTGGTCAAGGGAGCGGACAGCCTGCATGAGCAGGGCGTGGCGCGGCTCGTCGTCGGCCTTGGACCCGAGGGCATCTTCGTCTCGTCCAGCGAAGGCCGGGTCCGCCTGCCGGCGCATTCGGAACAGTCGATGGACATGTCTGCCGGCAGTGACGTCGGCCTGGCGGCGCTGATCTGGGCGCTGCGCGACGGGGCCGATCTCATCAATGCCGCGAGGGCCGGCCAGGTCGCGGCGGCACTCGCTGTCGCCAGCGACGAGAACGTCCCCGAAAAGCTCGCGCCCTCGCTCCTCTCGAGAGCCATGGCCCACGCGAACGCGATGCCTGAGCGGTCCTGAACCTGGCGGTCGCGCCGCCGGCCCCCTTGCAGCAAACGGGGCATGGCTGGTCATGCACCTATGTCCGCTTCCGGGGGCAAAAGCGGCCATGATTGCTTACCGTCACCAGGGCGCAGAAAAGCCAAGAATAGAAATCCAGTATTCTCGTTGCTTCGCAAACTGAAAATTGTTCATCTAATCCCATGACAGTAACAGGGATGGAACGAAAATGACGACCGACAGTCCGACGGCTGGAACTGCCAAGGTGAACGGCGCATTGTGGGGCTCGTCCGCCAGAGACTGGGCGTCAATTCAGGAAGGCCAGTTCAAGACTGGCTATGAGGCTGTCCTCGCGCATTGCGGCGTGGGCCCGAAGACAGTTTATCTGGATGCCGGTTGTGGTGCGGGCATGGCCGCCCAGCTCGCGGCGTCCCGTGGAGCGAAGGTGTCGGGTTTCGATGCCGCGGAGGCTCTGCTCGCCATCGCACGAGAGCGCGTACCTGCTGGCGATTTCCGCGTTGCGGACCTCGAGGACGTGCCGTTCGATGACGCCTCCTTCGATGTCGTCACCGGCTTCAATTCCTTCCAGTTCGCCGGCAATCCCGTTCGTGCTCTTGCAGAGGCAAGGCGCATGACCAGACCTGGTGGAAAGGTCGCGATCATGACCTGGGGACGGCCGGAAGGCATGGAGGCCGCGGCGATCGTCGCGGCGCTCCGGCCGCTTCTGCCGCCGCCGCCGCCGGGCGCACCGGGACCGTTCGCCTTGTCCGAGGAAGCCAAGCTGCGGGACTTCGCCGAAGCCGCCGGGTTGATCGCAGAAGATGTCGTCGATGTGGATAGTCCATGGAGCTATCCTGACGAGAGCACTGCCTTGCGAGGGCTAGCCTCTTCGGGCGTCGCCGCGCGGGCTGCGGCAATGTCGGGCGCGGACGCCGTGGACGCCGCGCATCGTGCAGCTCTGGCGCCGTTCCGCCGGGCCGATGGATCGTTCAGGATCGGGGCAAGCTGCCGGTTCCTTGTCGCAACGGCGTGAGGGCGCAAGGCTCAAGCAATACCGGCGGATTGCGCCCCGGTATGGAAGCTCGCTGAAAACGACTTAGCCTTCATCAAGCGGCATCAATCCGCTCCTTGGCTGCGCGCTGATGACTCCGCGCACGAATTGGCGCGTGGCCGTGGCGACCGCGCGTGGCTGCGCAGGTCAGCGTTAACGGTCCGTAAACGCAGGCGCGGGATCATGCGTTTTCCCGCGCTATTTACTGATGGCGGGGGTGCAAGTCGCGCTGGAGGCCGTTCCCCCGATGACCGCGCATGACCGACTGAAGGCCGAGGCCGAACCGATCGATGGCGCGCGCGTGCAGTTCGCGGCGCTGCCCTATCGCTTCGAGGCGGGCGAGCTTCGGGTGCTGCTGATGACGTCGCGCGAGACAGGCCGCTGGGTCGTGCCGAAGGGCTGGCCCATTCCCGGCAAAAAGCCGCACCGCTCAGCCGCCCGCGAGGCGCTGGAGGAAGCCGGCCTCGAAGGCGAGATCGGCAAGAAGCCTCTGGGCGCGTTCGTCTACTGGAAGCGGCTCGAGGGCAGCTTCGTGCTGTGCCACGTCTGGCTGTTTCCGCTGGCCGTCCAGAACCAGCGCACGGAGTGGCGCGAGAAAGGCCAGCGAGAGCTTCGCTGGACACCGCCCGCGGAAGCGGCCGAACTGGTCGACGAGCCCGGGCTCGCGGATCTGATACTGACCTTCGCCGACCGGCAGGCTTCCGCGAGTGAGCGGCGCAGCGTCGGTTGATTTCAGCCCCGGACCAGCAGCTCGCTAGTGATTTCGGACCATTCCGCGTCGAGCGACAGGGGGCTGAGCGGCCGCCCGGCGCGGGCGTACCAGTAGCCCGCATTGCCGAGATCTCCCTCCTTGCGGTGGAGATAGGCGTGGACCCACGAGCCGTCGCGGGTCTCGGCCGCCTGGGCGTGCTCGTGCGCCTTTTCCCAGTCGCCCTTCCTGTCCCACCACAGCGAGAGCAGCACGTCGTCGAGACCGGCGGGCGGCGTCTGCTTTCCGGTCGTGTCCACGAATTCGTCGAGCGTCATGCGGACCTCCCTGGTGTCCGGGCCAATCGTTGCGGCCGCCATCCGTTCCCAGAGTTGTAATCCCCAGGGCCGTGGCGCGCCATGGGGCTGAGCGGCGTTGCCGCCGGGGCTGCCGCCGTCCTATCGTGCGGCGCATGATGAGAGAACTCTTCCCCATGAAAGACCTGGCCCCATGAAAAAATCCACCCGATGAATCGCGTCTGGATCGACACCGATTGCGGCTTCGACGACATGGCAGCCATCGCCATGGTCGCCGCCGATCCGGCATGGCGGATCGAGGGGCTGGGGCTCGTGGCGGGGAACGCGCCACTATCCGTCGTTATCGACAATGCCGCGCGCATGAGCGCCTTCTTCGGCTGGAGCGCTCCGCTTCATGCAGGACGGGACCGCCCGCTGATCGGCGAGGCGATCACCGCGCAGACCATCCTCGGCGACGACGCGATGGTGAGCGCGGGGCGCTCGCTTCCCCCTGCAAGGCGCGAATTTGTCGGACGCGGGCGCGCTCGACGCGCTGGAGACGCGCCGCGAGGCCCGGCAACCTGTCCGTGCTCGCGCTTGGCCCGCTCACCAACATCGCCATCGCGCTGCTCGCGCGCCCGGCGATCGCGGCGGGTCTCGACCGCATCGTCTGGATGGGCGGCAGCGCGGGGGCGGGCAACCACACCGCCGCCGCCGAGTTCAACGCCTTGTGCGATCCCGACGCCGTGCAGGTCGTGCTGGAGTCGGGGGTGCCGTTCACGATGGTGGGGCTCGACGCGTGCCGCACCGTGCCGGTGTCGCTGGAGCATGTGGCGGCGATCCGCGCACTCGGTGGGGAGCGCGCGGAAATCCTCGCCGACCTCACCGAGGGCTATGTGCGCATTGCCAGGGGGCGGCCGATGGCGCTCTACGATCCCGTGGCCGCTGCCGCCCTTGTCTCGCCCGACAGCGTCGCCACCGCGCCGGCGCGCATCGAGGTGGAGCGCGCCGCAGGGCTCACGCGCGGCATGACCGTGTGCGAGTTCCGCATGCACAAGACGACGCCTAATGCCCATGTCGCGCGCCACGCCGACGCGCCCCGCGTGCTGGGCCTGATGCACGACGCGTTCGCCCGGTGCGCGGCGGGCTCCTGATATAGATCGAGGTAATTCCATGAGCGCCGATCTCGCCGATCCCGCCCTGCGCCGCGAGGCCGTCAACGCCGCGCTCGGCCGCCGTCCGTTCGACGTGCTCATCTGCGGCGGCACGGTGGTCGACGTCGCGACCGGCGAACTGCGGGAGGCCGATGTCGGCCTCGTCGGCAAGCTGATCGCGAGCGTGCATCCGCGTGGCGAACGCACCGACGCGGCGCGGATTGTGGATGCCTCCGGCGGCTATGTCGCGCCGGGCCTCATCGACGCGCACATGCACATCGAGAGCTCGATGATGACGCCCCGCATCTACGCGCGGACTGTGGTGCCGCAGGGCACGACATCAGTCGTGTGGGACCCGCACGAGGTCGGCAACGTGCTGGGACTGGCGGGCGTGCGCTGGGCCATCGAGGCGAGCCGCGGCCTGCCGCTGCGGTGCCTGGTGCTTGCGCCGTCCTGCGTGCCATCCGCGCCCGGGCTGGAGTTGTCGGGCGCGGATTTCGACGGCCCTGAAATGAGGGAGATGCTGGCCTGGCCCGAGGTCGCCGGGGTCGCCGAGGTGATGGACATGCGCGGCGTTCTCGACGGCTCGCCCCGCATGCGCGCCATCGTCGGGGAGGGGCTTGCGAGCGGCAAGCTCGTCTGCGGCCACGCGCGGGGGCTCGCGGATGCCGAACTGACGGCCTATGCGGCGGCAGGCGTGGGCTCCGACCACGAGCTCGTCTCGGCGGATGACTGTCTCGCCAAGCTGCGCGCCGGGCTCACCGTGGAGCTGCGCGGCAGCCACGATTACCTGCTGCCCGATTGCGTGACGGCGCTCAACGCGCTGCCCATGATCCCGCAGACCTGGTGCTCTGCACCGACGACGTGTTCCCCGACGATCTCGTCGAGCGCGGCGGGATGATCGACCTCCTTCGCCGCCTCGTGCGCTACGGGCTCGATCCGGTGCAGGCGATCCGCGCCGCCACGCTGAACAGCGCCATGCGCCTGAAGCGCGACGATCTCGGCCTCGTCGGCCCGGGCAGGCGCGGCGATCTCATCGTGCTCGACGATCTCGCCGCCCTAGGCGTCCGGCATGTGCTGGCCGATGGCGAGCCGGTCGCCGAGCAGGGCCGCCTGCTCGTGGAGCTGAGGCCGGACCCCGTCGCGCCGCCCGACCGCCACCATGCGCCTCGCCCCGCTCGCGGCTGACGATTTCGCGCCCCGCGTCCGCGGGACGGGCGGACGGCCCTGTCAGTCTCAACGCCATCCGTGGCGCGCGCTTCACGGCGTGGTCCGTGGTCGAGACATCCGTCAGGGACGGGCGCGTGGTGCTGCCGGATGGCGTGTCCGTCATGGCGATGGTCCACCGCCACGGCCGCGCGCCCGGCGTGCCGCAGCTCGCGTTGATGGAGGACTGGGGCACGTTCACGGGCGCCTTCGCCACGACGGTCTCCCACGACAGCCACAACCTCGCGGTCTTCGGCCGAGACCCCGCCGACATGGCCGTCGCGGCGAACGCGCTGATCGCGTGCGGCGGCGGCATGGCGGTGGCGAAGGACGGCGTGGTCACGGCGTTGCTGCGCTGCCGGTCTGCGGCCTCGTCTCGCAGGACGCGCCGGAGGACATCGCCGCAGGCTTCCGCGCCGTGAAGGACGCGTGCGACGCGGTGGCCGAGTGGAAGCCGCCCTATCGCGTGTTCAAGGCCTTCGTCGGCGCGAGCCTCGCCTGCAACGCCGGTCCGCACCTCACCGATCTCGGCCTCACCGACGGCGGCACGGGCGAAATCCGCGAAGCAGTCATCGCGTGATGGTGCGCCGGCCCGTCCGCGGTTCTTGGGGTCAGCAGCCGCCGCTGGGGCAGATCTGGCCGGGCATGGGGAGCGGATAGGTCGGAAGCGGCATGATGGGGTCGCGGCCCGCGTCGCGGCGGATGCGGGCCTGGTTGGCGTTGAACTGGCGCTGGTTGCGCGCGTTGGCGGCCCTGCCGTCGTTCATGTCGAGGTCCGGCAGCACCATGGCCGGGGGCGGGGGAGGCAGCGGCGTCAGCGTGCCCGGACGCTTGTTGGCCGGCACGGTCTTCATCACCTCGCGCGGCTTGTTCTGGGCTTCGAGCTCACGCTGGCGCGCGATCTTGCCTTCCACGCAGTCGCGGTAGCCGGCCTGGCCCCAGGTGCAATCCTGCGCCTTGGCCCGGCGCTGGCGCCAGCAGCACGCAGGCCAGCAGGGCCAGCACGAAGGGTGCGGACCGGCATGCGATCCGCGAAAAAGGCGTCGGCTTGGTCACGAACCCGGTCTCCCGCAACACCCCTAAGATAGGTGCTTGCGGGCGCACTTGCCATCCTTGGTTCTGATCCCGGCCGTAGCGGGTTCCAGCCTTGCGCCCGCCCGCCGGTCAGGGCAGGCGCTCAGGCTCACCGGATCGGGATCATCAGGTGCTCGTAGGGCGTCCCGGGCCACATGACGTAAGGACCCGAGGTGTCGGGGTCCGCGCTGCGCGGATACCCCTCCATCATCGTCGACGCGCCGACGACCATGACGTGCGGCCCGGTCTTGACCCAGTGATTGCCCGAGGTCGGCTTTTCCGCATAGGGGTCGGTGTTGCTGGCGTCGGTGCCGCCTTCCAGCATGTAGAGGAAACCGACCTTGTTGGGAGGCGGCGTCTGGTGCTTGATCCAGGCCTGCGCCCAATCCATCGCGTTCTTGTCGCCGCACATGGGGTCGGAGCCCGGCGTGGCGGGATTGTCGGCGAGGCAGGTGAAGCCGTTCTTGCCTTCGCGAACGACCCGCATCGTTCCATCGGGGTTGACGGCGACGACGCCCGCGCCCTTTGCGACCGATTTCGGCGCGGCCTTCACAGCGCTGGCGATGATCTGCTTGTCGCTCATATTGCCCATCTTGTGCTGTGCCAAGGCGGGTGAGGAAATCGCGGGCAGCGAAAAGACGACTGCGGCACAGCCCGCTAATGCCAGTACGACGTGACGTCCACTCATGGCTCACTCCTCTCGAAAGGAAGCGACCGGCGCGAGGAATGTACGCCTGAGCCATGCCGGGAACAACATGGGATTGGACGCGCGAGCGGTTGAAGAACCTGATGGAACCATGCAGGATCCATCACCTCAAATCGGCGAGGGTTCCGAATGGATGACGAGAAAGTCGGGAAGCCTGCCGACGGCATCTCGCTCAGGAAGATTGGCAAGTCTCGGAAATCAGGGCAGGGCTGGCCGAGGCCGATCAGGGCAGATTTGCAGCTGATGCCGATGTCGCGCGCGTCCTCGCCAAGTATGTGACGCAGGGCAGCAAGACGTAATTCAGGGCCAAAAGCTCCCGCCCTACAGCCTCGGCGTATACTGCTCCCTCAGCACGTTCTTCTGCACCTTGCCCATCGTATTGCGCGGCAGTTCGGGCACGAAGAAGATGTATTTGGGCTGCTTGAACCGGGCGAGGCGGTCCTTCAGCGCCGGCGGTGATCTCGGCTTCGGTGATCGCCGAGCCTTTGGCCCTGACGACGATGGCCGCCACGGCCTCGCCGAAATCCGCGTCGGGCACGCCGATGACGGCGCTTTCCTCGACGCCGGGCAGCGCGTCGATCTCGCCTCTCCACTTCCTTGGGATAGATGTTGTATCCGCCTGAAATGATGAGGTCCTTGCCGCGCCCGACGATGTGGACATAGCCGCGGGCGTCGACCTTGCCGAGGTCGCCCGTGATGAAGAACCCGTCCGGCTTGAACTCGGCCGCCGTCTTCTCCGGCATGCGCCAATAGCCCTTGAAGACGTTGGGGCCCTTCACCTCGATCATGCCGACCTCGTCGGCGGCCAACTCGCGCCCGGTTTCGGGGTCGACCACGCGCAGCGCCACGCCCGGCAGGGGGAAGCCCACGGTGCCGGGCACCCGGTCCCCGTCATAGGGGTTGGAGGTGTTCATGTTCGTCTCGGTCATGCCGTAGCGCTCGAGGATCGCGTGGCCCGTGCGGGCCTGGAATTCGCGATGCGTCTCGGCCAGCAGCGGCGCGGACCCCGATACGAACAGCCGCATGCCCGCTACCGCCTCCCGCGTGAGGCCGGGATAGCCGAGCAGGCGGGTGTAGAAGGTGGGCACGCCCATCAGGCACGTCGCGCGGGGCGCGAGTGCCATGACCTGCGCGGGGTCGAACTTCGGCAGGAAGATCATCGACGCGCCGGCCATGAGGATCGTGTTGGTCGCCACGAACAGGCCGTGCGTATGGAACACCGGCAGCGCGTGGATGAGCACGTCGTCGCGCGTGAAGCGCCAGTACTCGGCCAGGGTCAGCGCATTGCTGGCGAGGTTGTCGTGGCTGAGCATCGCGCCCTTGGAGCGGCCCGTGGTGCCTGAGGTGTAGAGGATCGCGGCGAGGTCGTCGGGTCCGCAGGCGGCGTTTTCGAACGGCGCGGGGCCGGACGCGGCCAGATCGGACAGCGTGCCCTTGCCGTCGGCGTCGAGCGTCTCGACCTTGCGCACCCCGCATCGCGCCGCGACCGGCAGCAGCGCCGCCTGCCGGCCGGGATCGCAGACGAACAGCGCGGGCTCGGCGTCGCCGAGGAAATACTCGATCTCGGCCGCGCGTGTAGGCCGCGTTCAGGGGCAGGAAGATGGCTCCCGCCCGCGCGCAGGCGAGCGCCAGCACGACGACCTCGGGGCTCTTTTCCACCTGCACGGCCACCCGGTCGCCCTGCTGCACGCCGAGCGCCCGCAGCGCGTTCGCCATGCGCCCGGTGAGGCTCCACAGATCGCCATAGGTGATGATGCGACCCGTCATGCCGCTCGATGAAGGTGCGGTCGTCGCCGGGCGCGCGGCTGCGGATCAGGTCGTAGAGGTGGTTCTGCACGGTGCGGCTCCGCGGTTCGTGACACCGCTGCGTAGCGCGGCGCGCGAACGCCGTCCACACGCCATCGGAACGAGGGTGCGCGGCCCGCCTTGCGAGGGCCGGGCCGCGCCGGGTCGTGCCGCTTCAGCTCAGCAGGTCGAGCAGCGTCAGCGCAACCACTTCGGTGGCCTTGTGAAGGTCGGGCAGATAGAGCCGCTCGTCGGCCCGGTGCGCGTTGGCTTCCTCGATCGTGCGGGGGCCCGCGCCGTAGAGCACGATCGGCACGCCGTGCGCCGAGTAGTGCCGCGCATCCGTGTAGAGCGGCACGCCGCTCGTCGTCACAGGCGTCGCCCATGATGCGCGTGGCGTGCTCGCAGAGCAGGCCGGCGAGGCGCTCCGAGCCGGGGAGGGGCGTCAGCGGCTCGGCGAGCAGGATGCGGCGGATCGCGACCTTGGCGGCGGGGAAGGCCTTCGCGGCCCCTTCGATGACGCCGTGCAGCTCGGCCTCGACCTCGGCGGGGTTCTCCTCCGGCACCATGCGCCGGTCGAGCCGGAAGGTGATGCGGTCGGGCACGACGTTGGTGTTGATGCCGCCCTCGATGAGGCCGACCGTCATCTGCGGGCTGCCGATGCCCGGCACGGCGGAGGTGCGCGCCGCGAGCGACTTGCGCCATGCATAGAGTGCCGAGAGCACGTGGTTCGCCGCTTCCAGCGCATCGATGCCGGTGAAGGGCTTGGCGGCATGGGCCGAGCGGCCGGTCACCTCCACCTCCAGATGCAGGCAGCCATTGTGCGCGTTCGACGACGGCGTAGGAGAAGCCCGCGCCGAGCGCGAGGTCGGGCTTCGAGATCTTCTCGGACATCAGGATCCCGGGGCCGATCTCGCCGCCGGCTTCCTCGTCATAGGTCAGGTGCAGCTCGACCGTGCCCTTCAGCTTCGCGCCGGACTTCTTCGAGCGCGAGCAGCGCCCAGGCATAGGTCGCGAAGTCCGACTTCGAGACGGCGACGCCGCGCCCGTACATCCAGCCGTCGACGATTTCCGCGCCGAAAGGATCCTTGGTCCAGCCCTCGCCGGGGGGCACCACGTCGCCATGGGTGTTGAGCGCGACGACCGGCCCGTCGCCGAAGCGCTGGCGGATGACGAGGTTGGTGGCGGAGATCATGCCGTTCGCCTTCACCAGCGCGTCCGGCACCTTGTGCCGCTCCACGGTGAAGCCGAGGCCTTCGAGCAAGTGCCGCGGCGCGCGCGGCGTGGGGATCGCAATCGCCCGGCGGGTTGTCGGATTCCACCTTCACCAGCTCGGCGAGGAAGGCTTCCTGCCGGCCATGCTCGCCTGCGAGGAAGTGGTGAACGGCGTCGGACGCTGCTGTCATGTCGTGTCTCTCGTCTGGAGAAAAGACGTTCAGCGCTGGAAGCGCCGGAGGAAGTCGACGAGGACGTCGACGGCGACGCCGGCATCCCAGGGTGTGATGGATTCCGCGGGGTTGTGGCTGATGCCGCCCTTGCAGCGCACGAACAGCATGCCGATGGGGCAGAGCGCCACCATCGCCAACCCGTCATGCCCCGCGCCGCTGGGCAAGCGCAGCGGCCGCACGCCTTGCGCGGCGACAGCGGCTTCGAGGGCCTCGACGATGACGGGCGAGCAGACCGCCGCGGGCTCGTCGTAGGAGGCGCGCACGTTCACCGTCACGCCCCTGCGCTTCGCGATGTCCTCGAACGCCCTGCGCAGCGAGGCCATCCCGGCGACGCGCACGGCATCCACCGAACTGCGGCAATCCAGCAGGAAGCGGCCGACGGACGGGATCACGTTCACCGCGCCCGGCTGGAACTTCAGCCGTCCCACGGTCGCGACGAGATCGGGCGTCAGCCGCGCCTGGCGCTCGACTTCCAGCACCATCTCGGCCGCCGCAGTGCCGGCGTCGTGGCGCAGCGCCATCGGGACCGTGCCGGCGTGGCCTGCCACGCCCTTCACCTTCACCGACCGCACGGCTCGCGCCGTTGATGGCGGTGACGATGCCGACCGGCAGGTCCTGGCTTTCCAGCACCGGCCCCTGCTCGATATGCACCTCGACATAGCCGAGCACCTTCGCCGGATCGCGGGCGATGGCGGCGATCCCCGAGGGGTCGCAGCCGAAGGCGACAAGCGCCTCGCGGATCGTGATGTCATCGCCATCCATGGCGTCGAGGGTCGCCATGTCGAGAATGCCCGCGATGGCGCGCGAACTCGTCAACGTCACGGGAAAGCGCACGCCCTCCTCGTCGCCGAAGGCCAGCACCTCGATCGCGAACGGCAGGCGCTCGCCCGCCGCGTTCAGCCGGTGGACGGCCTCGATGGCCGCGAGCACGCCGAGATTGCCGTCGTAGATGCCGGCGTTGCGCACGGTGTCGATATGCGAGCCCAGCAGCATCGCCGGCGCGTCCGGGGTCGGGCCGTCGTAACGGCCGACGACGGTGCCGACGGCATCCATATGGACGCTCATGCCGGCCTCGCGCATCCAGGCTTCCACCTGCGCGGCGGCCTGCTTGTGCTCGGGCGTCAGATAGAGGCGGGTCATGGCGTCGGGCTCGGCCGAAAACCGCGCCAGCTCCCTGAGGCGCGCCATCAGCTCAACCCCGCCACGTGGTGTGGTCATCCAACTATCCCCGCCAGTCGTCCCCGGCCTATGCGCCCAAGCCCTAACCGGCCCGGACATCGCGCGCTTTATGGCCCCGCTGGCGATACCGGCGCAAGGGGGACGCCATCCTCAGGCATCGTCCCGGATCAAGCCGGGGTCGGGGAGGCTGCACCAGGATGGCGCACGCTCGCCGTTCACGCCAGCCTATCGAGCGAGAAGCGCGTCACGTCGCGCAGCAGCTTGATGAATCCGTTGGCCTGATGCTCCACCGTCAGGCGGCCCTTCTCGGCGGTGCCGAGGGCGGCGTTGCCGGCGGCTCCGGAGGGGTGGAGGTCGGGCGCGATCCAGCCGAAGGCGTTGACGCCGGTCGGGCGCAGGATCTCGAACTCTTTGATCATCTCGATGGTCGTGGGCGCAAAATCGGCCGCGTGCTCCATGCGCACGAGGTCAGGGCGCAAATGCAGCATGACCGAGGTCTCGATATCGCCTGCATGGATGCCGACGGCATCTTCCTGCGCCGAGTAGAGGCCCGCGGGAATGCCGAAGCGCCGCCATGCGCCGTGGACGCACAGCATCTGGTGGCGGATGCGCAGCTCGCGCGCCACCACCTCCAGCAAGCGCCGAGTTGCCGCCGTGCGAGTTCATCATGATGAGCTTGCGCACGCCGGCCCGCGCCACGCTGTCGCCGAGCTCGTTCCACACCGCGAGCGCGGTCTGCGCCGTGAGGGTCAGGGTGCCGGGCGAACGCAGATGCTCGTTCGACTTGCCGACCGCCTGGGTGGGAAGCACGAGCACCGTGAGGTCGTCGGGCACGCGCTCCATCACGGCCTTCACCATGCCGTCGGCGATGGCGGTATCGACGCAGACGGGCAAATGGGGCCCGTGCTGCTCGATGGCCGCGATGGGCAACAAAGCGACTGTCTTCTCGGGATCGAGACCCCGGAAGTCGAGGGTGGTCATCTCACCCCAGAAACGGCTCGGCATCGGAAGGCTCCTCGATCAAATTGTACGTCTGCAGCTTGGGCCGCCTGCGATTGGCGCTGCTTGCGGCTGGAAACCGCTCTTCAGGCTCTTCAAAACTTCTCCATGGCGCTGCGCACCTTGCCGATGAAGGCAGTGCGCTGATCGGCCGTGGCGACGTTCATGTGGTAGAGCGCATGGTAGTCCACCCGGGCCCGCGGGCCGACATACCAGCGCAGATAGCGCTTCACCATCTTGCGCGGCGGGTCGGCCATCATGATCGCGCGCCAGCGCGGACGTCCATAGGTGGAAATGCCCGCGACGTGCCTGATATGGCCGAGCAGCGGCTTCACGTGGGCGGGATCGGAAATGTCGAACCCGACGCCCGGCATGAACACCCGGTCGAAATAGCCCTTCAGCATCGCGGGGAAGCCGAAGCACCAGGTGGGGAACTGGACGACCAGCCCCTCCGCGCGCATCAGCCGCTCGATCGCCGGTTCCAGCCCGGCGCGGTTGCGGGTGGTGTCGTGATAGTTCCGGCGGCCCTCCTCCGACAGCACCGGATCGAAGCCCTCGGCGTAGAGATCGAACAGGTCGACCTCGTGCCCGGCCTTCTCGAGCGCGGCGATGGCCTCCGCCCTGATGCCCGCATGGAAGCTCTCGGGCAGCGGGTGGCAATAGAGGTAGAGCACCTTCATCGGGCGGGCGCCTGATCGGAGCGGGATCGAAACGCGCCGAGCGGAGCGGCGGGATCGGGGCTGAGCGGCGGCATGCCTTTACGCCGCCGGCACGAAGCTGCGCATCTTGCCGGGGTTGAGGAGGCCCATGGGGTCGACCTCGTGCTTGAAGCCCATCTGGTCCGCGTCCACGCGCTTGTGCCGGCTGCCGTCCTCCAGCGTATAGACGTGCGGGTTGGCGATCATGACGCCGTGGGCCTCGTGCAGCGCGATGATCTCGTTGAGCCGTTCAGGCGTCGTGTAGCGCACGACAGGCAGCGCGCTGCACGTGACCTTGCCGCCGAAGCGGATGAATTCCAGATGCGGCAGCACCTCGTCCGGGAACATCTCCTGCATCTCGCGGACGGAGGCGAGCACGCGGTCCGCCGGGAAGAGGCATTGGAGATAGGTGACGCCGCGGTCCGCCTTCAGCACCTGCAGGGTGGTGTGGTTCCAGGTGTATTCGTAGAGCGGCACCTTGCCGGGGCTCTCGTCCGACGGCTGCTCCAGCGTGACGACGCCGCGCGTGCCGAGCAGGTCCTTGAACACCTCCAGCGAGGGTTCGGCGATCATGGCGATCAGCAGGCTCTTGCCCTCGGGGCAGAAGGGCTTGAGCTGGCCGAAATAATCCGGGATCGGCGAGGCGATGGGCGACAGCAGCTTCTTGATGATGCCGTCCGCCAGCGCGGCCTCGTAGGCGACCTTCGCGGCATCGTGGAAATCGTCGAAGGCGACGATGACGTCGATCCAGTCCCAGGCCGGGGCGAGCGGCATCTCAAGCGCGGTGATGATGCCCGTCGTGCCGTAGGCGCGGTTGACCTTCTGCGCCGCGTCGCCGCGCAATTCCAGCACGCGCGGGGTTTCCTCCACCGTCACCACCCGCACGGCGATGATGTTGCCGGGCTCGCGCAGGCCGCCATACATCACCGAGCCGACGCCGCCCGAACCGCCCGCGACGAAGCCGCCGATGGTCGCGGTGCGCTTGGTGGAGGGATGCAGCCTGATCTCCCAGCCATTGGGCCGGGTCTGGGCGTCCATGTCGTGCATCTTGGCCCCGGCGCCCACGCGCACCAGGCCCGGCTTCTGCCATTCGATGGCGGACAGGGCGGTGAGGTCGAGCAGCACGCCGCCATGCAGCGGGACGGCCTGGCCGTAATTGCCGGTGCCGCCGCCGCGCGGGGTCAGCGGCACCCGGTGCCGGGCGCACGCCGCCGCGACCTTGATCACGTCGGCTTCGTCCCGCGCTGCGACGATGATGTCGGCGGACTTGCCGTTGAGCTGCTCGTTGAGGATCGGGCTGTACCAGAAGAAGTCGCGCGAGCGCTTGCCGACGACCTTGGCCTCGGTGATCACGGGCACGTCGCCCAACTCGGCCAGCACGGCCTCGATCGCGGGGCTGAAGGCGGGGGACGGCGCGAGCCTGGGTGACGACATGAAAGGCGACCTCTTGGGGGATGACGACATGGCGGAGCAAGAAGCGTACCCCGGCCGGCGCGAGCGCTTTGAGGCAGATCGCGAGGCTCGGGGCGTGTTCGAAAGGCTGTTCGGACCGAACATCGGATCAAGGCGATCTTCAATGCCGAGGATACAGGCCTCGACGACCATTTCGGCCTGAACTTCGGCTTAGACCTGGCAGTTTCCCCCAGCTTTTTGCCTTTATCTTAGGCGGGCGTGCCCAAGTTACAGGCAGATAGTATAGGATGTCGATGCCGGGCTTGGCTGTCCGTCGGCACGGTCATTGCACTGGAGCCGATTGACCGACGGCCACCATCAAGAGCCGTATCCGGAGCAGGAGAGCCACTCGCATGACCAGCATGAAGTACAGGATCGACCGCCGCGCCGCCCTCGGCCTCATTGGCGGTTCCGCAGCATCGCTCCTGATCCCGGTTCCGGGGTCGCGCGTCAACGCGCAGACGCTGGACAAGGTGAGCTACCAGACCAACTGGCGCGCCCAGGCCGAGCATGGCGGCTTCTATTACGCGGTCGCCAATGGCATTTACAAGAAGTACGGCATCGACGCCGACATCCGCATGGGCGGTCCGCAGCAGAATCCGTCGCAGTTACTGCTTGGCGGACGCGTGGACATGATCATGTCCAACTCGTTCGAGGCGATCAACTATGCGAAGGAGGGGCTGCCCTTCCTCTGTATTGCGTCGATCTTCCAGAAGGACCCGCAAGTCCTGATCTCGCATCCCGGCGTCGGCAACGACACGCTGGCCGCTCTCAAGGGCAAGCCGATCCTGATCGCCGCCGGCGGGCGCACGAGCTACTGGCCCTTCCTGCGGGCGAGGTTCGGCTTTACCGACGAGCAGATCCGCCCCTACACCTTCAACATGGCACCGTTCCTGGCCGACAAGAACATTTCCCAGCAGGGATTCCTGTCGTCCGAGCCCTTCGTGATCCAGAAGGCCGGCGTCAACCCCGTGGTGCATCTCCTCGCCGACAACGGCTATGACAGCTACAACACCACGATCAACATCTCCGCCAAGATGGTGGCCGAGAAGAAGGACCTGGTTCAGCGCTTCGTCAACGCAACCGCCGAGGGCTGGGCGGCGTACATGAAGGCCGGGCCGGAGAATGCGGCCGCCAATGCGTTGATCATGAAGGACAATCCGGACATGGATCTGGAGAAGATCAACTACGCCGTCAAGGTGATGACCGAGAAGGGCATCGTCTTTTCCGGCGACTCCATCAAGGGCGGCGTGGGCGCGATGTCGGCGGAGCGGTGGAAGTCGTTCTACGAGACGATGGCCGCCGCCGGCGCCTTCGACAAGGGCATCGACGTGTCGAAGGCGTTCAGCCTCGAATTCGTCAACAAGGGCGTCGGCAAGGCCTGATGAGCGTGGCAATCAATGCGGACGCGCCTTCACCGGCGCGTCCGAAACCGCTGGTCGCGGTCCGGGGCGTATCCAAGCAGTTCGCCAACGGCACGCTCGCGGTCCGCGATGTCAATCTGGACCTCGCCCCGGGCGAGTTCGTGAGCCTGCTCGGGCCTTCGGGCTGCGGCAAGTCGACCCTGCTGCGCATGGTGGCCGGGCTTGGCGCGCCCAGCGCCGGCGAGATCGACTGGCCCACCGCCCCGCATGACGCGATGGGCACGCCGGAGCGGGATCTCGGCTTCGTCTTCCAGGATCCGACCCTGATGCCGTGGGCGACCGCGCTCGGCAACGTGACGCATGCCGCTCATCCTCAAGCACGTGAAGCGCAAGGAAGCCGAGGACCGCGCGTCCGAGATGCTGGCGCTGGTCGGGCTCAAGGGCTTCGAGAAATCCTATCCGCGCGAATTGTCCGGCGGCATGAAGATGCGCGTCTCCATCGCCCGCGCCCTCGTGACGCGCCCGCGCATCCTGCTGATGGACGAGCCCTTCGCGGCCCTGGACGAGATCACCCGGCACAAGCTGAATGACGATCTTCTCAGCCTGTGGTGGGACCAGCGGTTTACGGCCGTTTTCGTCACGCACTCGGTTTTCGAGTCCGTCTATCTATCGCAGCGCATCGTGGTGATGGCGGCGCGGCCGGGGCGGGTGATGGCGGACCTCTCCGTCGATGCGCCTTATCCGCGCGACGATCTGTTCCGCACGTCCGCCGAATATGCGCATCTGTGCCGGGTCGCCTCGGAAACGCTGAAGAAGGCCATCGCCCTATGAGCGAGACCGCGCTCCCCGCAGCCGCTCATGACGGCATGATTCACGACGGCACGGACGCCGAGGCGCGCCCGGTATTCCTCGTCGAGAAACGTGTCCTGGGCCTGCCCGTCAGCGCGTGGCCGGGCATTCTCGCCCCGCTCGCTATCGGCGTCTTTGCGCTGGTCGGCTGGGAAATGCTGGTCCGGATCAAGGGCATACCCTCCTACATCCTGCCGGGCCCGCTGCTGATCGCCGAGACGCTGTGGAAGGATTGGGGCACGCTGTCGGGCGCGCTGTGGATCACGCTGCGCATCACGTTCGCCGCGTTGATCGCCGCCGTAACGGTCGGCGTGTCGCTCGCCATCGTCTTCACGCAGTCGAAATGGCTGGAGAAATCGCTGTTTCCCTATGCTGTGGTGCTGCAGGTCACGCCGGTCGTCTCGATCGCGCCGCTGATCATCATCTGGGTCGGCGATATCAACCTGTCGCTGCTGATCTGCGCATGGATCGTCGCGTTCTTTCCCATCCTGTCGAACACGATCCTTGGCCTGAATTCGGCCGACCACAATCTCGTCAACCTGTTCCAGCTCTATGGCGCGACACGCTGGCAGACGATGCGCTACCTGAAGCTGCCGGCCTCGCTGCCCTATTTCCTCGGAGGGCTGAAGATCTCCGGCGGGCTGGCGCTGATCGGCGCAGTCGTGGCGGAGTTCGTGGCAGGCTCGGGCGGCAACGAATCGGGCCTCGCCTATCGCATCCTCGAGGCGAGCTACCAGCTCAAGATCCCGCGCATGTTCGCGGCCCTCCTGCTGATCTCGGCGTCCGGCGTCGCGATCTTCCTCGTCACCAGCTACATCGCGCACCTGCTGCTTCGCCGCTGGCATGAGAGCGCCGTGAAGCGCGAAAACTGATCCGGAGTTCCCGATGCCTTCGACCGGCCATGCCGCCGTGCCCCAGGGCGGGGCCTTCCTGATCCGACATGCGACGCTTCCCGCTGCCCTTGTAGACGGCGTGGAGCTTCCCCGGGCAGGCGAGGGGTTGGTGCGGGCCGATCTGTCGATCGCGGGCGGTCGCATCGCGGCCATCGCGCCACCAGGCATGTTGGCGAGCGACCCTGATGTCGCCGGAGTATGATGCCGACCACGGCATGGTCTGGCCGGGTTTCGTCGACGCGCACACGCATCTGGACAAGGGCCATATCGCGCCGCGCCGGGGCAATCCCGATGGCACGTTCATGGGCGCGCTCACGGCCGTCATGGCGGACCGCGAGGCGAACTGGTCCGCCGGCGACGTCGCCGCGCGGATGGATTTCGCACTTCGCTGCGCCTACGCGCACGGGACGGTGGCGATCCGCACGCATCTCGACAGCCGCTACGATCAGACCGGCATCTCCTGGCCGGTTTTCGGCGAGATGCGCGACAGATGGGCTGGGCGCATCGCGTTGCAGGCGACGCCGCTGTTCTCGATCGATCTCGCGCTCGACGAGGGCCACATGGCCGATATCACCGCCATGGTGGGCCGTTTCGGCCAGACGCATCGGCGCGGTCACCTATGCCTGCCCGGAGCTTCCGGCGGCCTCGCCGCGATGTTCCGCCTTGCGTCCGAGAAGGGCTGGAACCTCGACTTCCATGTCGATGAGACGCTCGATCCCAGCGCCGCCTCACTCAGGCTCATTGCGCGAGACAGGCACTCGAATTCGGCTTCCAGGGCAATATCCTGGTGGGCCATTGCTGCTCGCTCTCGGTCCAGCCCGAGGACGATGCCGCCCGCACGATGGACCTTGTCGCGAAAGCCGGAATTTCAGTCGTGTCGCTGCCGATGTGCAACATGTACCTGCAGAGCCGGGGCACCGCGACGACCCCGCGCAATCGCGGCGTGACGCTCCTGCACGAACTTGCCGCGCGGGGCGTGAACGTCCTGGTCGCGTCTGACAACACGCGCGACCCGTTCTACGCCTATGGCGATCTCGACCTCGTCGAGGTCTACCGCGAGGCCACCCGCATCGCGCATCTGGACCACCCGGTCGGCGACTGGCCGCGTGCCGTTACATCCGCGCCCGCCGAAGGCGCTGGGGCTCGACTCGGGCCTGCTGACGGTGTGGCGCTGTAGCTGATCTGGTGCTCCTGCGCGCCCGCAGCTGGACCGAGTTCCTGTCGCGGCCGCAGATGGACCGCACGGTGCTGCGCGCCGGCAAAGCCATCGACACCACGCTGCCCGATTATCGCGAACTGGATGAGGTCCTGGGGCTGTAGGGAGCAGTGGCGGCGCCGTCGCCTTCTCCGCTCAGGCACCACCCAGAGAAGTCACCTTTGGTGAGGTAGGCAGAGAACGCCCTTTCTACTCCCGGCGGGAGAAGGAAGTCACCGCCGCTCTACAACGCCGTCATCTCACGCTCGACCCGCTCCAGGAAGGCCGTCCGCTCAGCCTGCCCGACGGCGTCCATCCGGTGCAGCGCGACCCATTTCGTGCGGCAGCGCGGGGTGGACCAGCGGCCTGAAGCCGCGCAGCAGGATGCGGCGGCCGGGCGCGCCCATGGCGATGGTCCACCACCACCAGGGCGACCCCAGGGTGGTGACGACCGCGATGCTCCGGATGTTCGTCAGCACGCGGCCGATGGGCTTGTCGCGGCTCCGGCATCGTGAAGGTGGCGTGCGGGATCCAGACGCGGTCGAGCCAGCCCTTCAGCATGGCGGGCTGCGCGTACCACCAGGTCGGGTAGACGAACACGATCCCCTCGCACCAGCGCAGCTCGGCGAGCTGCTCGGCCACGGGCTCCTCGTTGAGGCCGGGCGTGTGATAGTCGCGCCGTTCCTGCATGCCCATCACGGATCGAAGCCGCTGGCGTAGAGATCCAGCAGGCGTATCTCGTGCCCGGCCTTCCCGCAGGGCCGCCAGGGCCCTGTCGCGCACGGCGGCCGTGAAGCTCTCCGGGTCGGGATGGCAGTAGACGAGCAGGACGCGCATCAGGCGGCAGCGTCCGCACCGGCCAAGCCCTTGAACAGGAACGTCTTGCCGGAGCGGAAATCGTAGTCCGGGTCCTCCCAGGCGATCATCTTGCCGGGGTTGAGCAGGCCCTTGGGGTCGGCCTCGCGCTTGAAGGCGAGCTGGATTTCGTCCGTCTGCTTCATGCCGCCTTCTTCCAGCGTGTAGCGATGCGGATCGAAGATCGGCGCACCCATGTCCTCGTGAATGCGCATGATCTCCTCGAGCCGCTCCTCGGTGGTAAAGCGCACCAGCGGCAGGCCGAAGCACGTGATCTTGCCGTCGAAGCGCACGAACTCCAGATGGGCCGGGACCTCGTCGCCGAACCGGGCGTGGATCTCGCTGACGAGCTCCACCTGGTTCGGGAACGGGTAGAGCACCTGCAGATAGGTGATCGACGGGATCGACCCGCAGCGCCCGCAGGGTCGTGTGGTTCCAGGCGAGTTCGAAGCCCGGCGGCAAGCCCTTCGCGCTCCTCGGGCGAGAGCAGGTCGCTGCGCAGCAGCACCTCCGCGCCCTTCTGCCGGCGCGTGAAGGCGAGCATCGAGCCCACGGCGAAATCGGCGATGGTGACGATGGCGATCGTCTTGCTCGCGCGGCATGTATTTGCGGTGGCGGGGGAAATAGTCGTGCGGCACGGGCGCCGCGATCGACGGCGAGGTTCTTCAGCAGCAGCCCATCCTGCTCGCCCAGCGCGTTGGCGTAGGCCGTCGCGGCCTCGAGCGTCGTCGAAGCCGACGATGACGTCCACCCAGCGATAGGCCGGGCCCAGCGGCATCTCGACCTGCGTGATGATGCCGTTGGTGCCATAGGCGTGGCTGACCTTCTGCAGGTCCTCGCCCGGTGAGTTCCAGCACGCGCGGGCTGGCTTCCATCGTCGCGACCTGCAGGCGGATGACATTGCCGAAGTCGCGCAGCCCGCCCCAGCGGATCGAGCCGACGCCGCCCGAGCCGCCGGCGATGAAGCCGCCGATCGACGCGGTGTTGTAGGTGGAGGGATGCAGCCGCAGTTCCTGCTGCGTGGTGGGCCGGGTGACCTCGTCGATCCGCGCCAGCACCGTGCCGGGATCGGACACGACGCGGCCGTGCTGGACATCCCGAACCGTGTTGAAGCCCGAGAGATCGAGCACGATGCCGCCCGAAAGCGGCATCGCCTGCCCGTAATTGCCGGTGCCGGTGCCCCGCGGCGTGACGGGGATGCCGAGTTCGAAGGCAGCAGCCAAGCGTCTGAACGACCTCGGCCTCCGAGACCGGGGAGACGATGATGTCTCCTGTAACATGCTCGAGCTGGCGCTTGAGGATCGGCGAGTACCAGAAGAAATCGCGGCTTTTCTGCTTTACCAGCGCCGGGTTGTCCTCGGTCTTGATGCCGCCGAGCCGCTTCTTGAGGCCCTCGATGTCGTAGGTCTGCGCCATGTTTTCCCCTGTGCGCCGTTCGGTCATGCGCTAGCAGGGATCATGCCGAGTCAGCGCTTCAGCGGAAGGTAGGCCGTCGCCTCGACTTCGACCAGCACCCGCTCGTCCGGCAGCATGGCGGTGACCTGCACGACGGTGCTGACGGGCGGATCGGTGGGGAAAAACGTCTTCCGCACCCGGTTGTAGTGCGGATAGTCCCTGAGATCCCGGAAGTACTGGACGAGCTTGAAGACGTCGGCCATGGAGCCGCCGGCGCTCTCGATCGTCGCGCGGATGCGGTCGAGGACGTACCAGCTCTGGGCCAGTATCGGACCTTCCTTCACGTCCACGGACATCTCGCCGCGTCCGGCCGAGCAGACGCTGTGCCTCCTCGGGGATGTCGTCGTAGCCGTTGACGACGAGCATGCGGGCGGGATCGACGGCGATAATGCCCGAGAGGAACACGAAATCGCCCATCCGCTTGAAGGCGGCGTAGCGGGCAAGTGGGGCGGCGGGGGCGCTGGGCGGCATGGGCGAGGGTCTCGGCTGCGACGGCGAAGTCATACAACGCCTGTGCCCAGGGCGCAGCAAGCTGGAACAATCATTCGCGCGGCGAATTCCGTTGCGAGGGAGCAATTCGCACAATCAGCATGAAAGGACCCAGAATGCCCCGCTTTTCAGTGATGGATATCGTGGCCGGCGCGCTCGCGGCGATCATGATCCTGGCCCCGCTGGCCGCCGGCGCGACCCGAGGCGGCTCTGGCCCCACGACGGTGACACAGACCAAGTAGGCGACCCCAATCATCGACCCCAACTTAGCGACCCAATGCCGCCATCCCGGATGGCGGCATTTTCAGACGGCCATCAGGAATTGCGGGTTCGCAGGGCCTCTTCCAACGCCTTCCAGCGATCGATGATCCGGTCTTCCCAGGGCGCGGGATTGAACGCGCGCTGCGCTTCCTCCACCAGGATCTCCAGTTCGACGACGATGAACGCCGCGTCGGTCGAGCTGGCGGCTTGCGACATGGCGCCGAGCACCGCGCGAAGCGCTTTCAGATCGAGTGGCCTGTCCAGAAATCGCATCGAGGTTCAAACCGTCCCTGCCCAGCTTGCGGCATAGAGGTAACGGCTGTCCGGCGATGGCGTTCCAACCGGGAACAGGACCATCCGCCGTCGCGTTCACGATGCGGGTTCCGTGTGAACCCTGCGGGAGTGCGATGTGAGTGAAGCTTCGACCAGGAATGCCCGGCCGGGTCGCAGCGTTCGCGCGCCTGTCGCGCCCCGGAAAGCCGAAGTCAGCGCATCCACAGGCGAGTTGCGCGAACCGCAGCCGCCGCCCGTCGAGTTTGCGCGGCGGGTAGCCCTCGCGGTCGTGATTGCGATCGGAATCGTCGCCCTGGCGGCGTTGCTCTTCAAGCTGAGCCAGATTTTGCTGCTGATCTTCGGATCGGTCCTGGTCGCGACGATCCTGCATGCCATCGGCGACCCGATCGCGAAGCGGACACCGCTGTCGCGAACATGGGCGCTTCCCTTGTCCGCGCTGATCATTCTCGCGGTCGTCGGAGGAACCGTCTGGCTGCTGCGCGCGCAGATGGGCGGACAGGTGCTTCAGGCGGTCGAGGCGGTTGAGAAATCCCTCCCCGCGCTCGGCGAATATCTTGGTGTCGCCGATCTGGAAGGCATCATCGCGAAACAGATCGAAGCCGTGGCCGGCGCCAACGTCCTCGGCCATGTCACGACGTTGGGAACAGCAGCGTTAGGCGTCACGGCCGATCTTCTGATCGTACTGTTCGGCGGCGTCTACCTGGCGGTGAATCCCAGGCTCTACCGCGACGGCGTGGTGATGCTGCTCCCCGGCTTTGCGCGGGAGAAGACGGCACGTGCCTTCGATGCCGCGGGCAAGGCCCTGAAGCTCTGGTTGCTCGGCCAGCTCTTCGCGATGGTCGTGACCGGCGTGCTGACCGGCCTTGCGCTGTGGATGATCGGGCTCCCGGCGGCGGCGGGCCTCGGCCTGATCGCGGGCGTGCTGGAGTTCATTCCCCTGGTTGGGCCGTTCCTTGGAGCAGTGCCGGCCTTGCTGACTGCGGCATCGATGGACGCTTCCACGCTGGTCTGGACCATCGTCGCATTCCTCGCCATCCAGCAGATCGAATCCAACGTGATCCAGCCCATTATCACCCGCAAGGCAGTCGAGATCCCACCGGCGCTGTTGCTGTTCGCGGTCATCGCATCGGGCGCCGTCTTTGGCTTCCTGGGCGTGATCCTGGCGGTACCGCTGACCGTCGTAGTCTACGTCCTCGTGAAAGCGCTTTACGTCCGGGAAGTGCTGGACGAGCCGACGACCGTGCCCGGTGAGCCCGGCTCCGAAAAAGCGGGCTCTTAAGGCACGGCCTTCAGGTGGGCTCCAGCCTGCCTGATCCCCCGGTCGCGTGCGCGCGGATTGGGGCTGGGCTCCATCGCAGGCGACCAGTTCTGGCGCATGATCGAGAGGTCCCGAACCGAGGGGCCGAGGCGGATCGTGTTTCGGACCTCCTCGGCCAGTGCGAGCGCTTCGGGCGAGCGTTTGCCGGAGGCTTCGAGTATCCCGACGCGGTTATTAGGCAAGGCCGGAAGGCCCTCGTCTTCGTCGATGATGCGCATGCCGTTGCTGGCAGCACTGCCCGGGAGCACCGTCACTGCGAGGCCGGCCTGCACAACCGGGGCAATCGCCGCGTGGCTGGCCGAAACGAGAAGTTGCCGCCAGGGCACGCCGGCCGCCTGCAGGGCCTCAAGTGCTGCCCGCCGCCAGTCGCAGGTGGGTCCGGACAGCGCCAGCGGCAGCGGACGCATGTCATGGACCCTGGAATGTGCGCCGATCATCCAGCGAAGCGGCTCTTCCCTCAGGATCTCCGCGCCGTGCACATTGGCGCACGACGTCACGACCGCGACGTCGACCTCGCGGGCGCCGATCCGCTCGGAGAGGACCATCGATCCCTCGCAGATCACCGATACCTCGACCAGGGGATGGCGACGCACGAAGCGCGTCACGATATCGGGCAGGAAGCTGTCCGCGTAATCGTCCGGGATGCCGAAGCGAACGCGTCCCGCCAGCGCCCGTCGCGAGATGCTGGCCAGCGCGGTGGCTTCGATCTCGAGAATCTGCCGCGCGTATTCAACCAGTTGCTGCCCTTCTTCCGACAGCTTGACGCCGCGTCCCTGCCGATTGAACAGCGGCCGGCCGAGCTGTTCCTCGAGCCGCCGGACATGCATCGAGACGGCGGACTGCGTCTTGTTCACGCGCTCGGCGGCCCTGGTGAAACTGCCGGCGTCGACGATGGCGACGAAGCTTCGGAGCTGGTCGGTGTCTAGCATGGCATTCATCCGGTTTCATGATTGTTGAGATTACAATCATTCGTTGGACCGATCAATCCTTTCGCCCGAAGCTGTTGCAACAGCGGCGCCCGGTGGCGCCGAACTCATCAGCAGGGAGACGGACCATGGCTGCTTACAGCGTGAACCCCGGGACGGCATCGGACGCGTGCTTCCGCGATCAGCGGTCCACCTCCGTTGCCGCTTTGGCCAGCCGGACAGGCCGGATGCTGCTCAGGATTGTACTGACGCCAGTGCGGTTCTATCGCGCGCGGGCGCGATTTGCGGAACTGGCAGCCCTCAACGATGCGCAATTGAGGGATATCGGCCTGATGCGCCAGGACATCGCCAATGCGTCGGCTCTGCCGCGCGACGTGGACCCGACGCCGGAACTGGCAAGGCTCGTCGAGAGCCGCAGGCGGGCTGGACTTGGCAGGATGAGGTGACCCGCAAACTCTGCCATTCTGCGTTCACGATGGTGCAATATGGTCGGGGATTAGCGAAAAGCCGGCCGAATGCTGGCTTTTCGTTATTCCGCATACGGACGATGCTACGCGCCACCATCAATCGCGAAGCGGCAGGGAGCACGGCGTGAAACAGGCAGGCGAAGGGCAGACGATATCCTTGCTGGGGGTTCCGCTGGAGCTTGGAGCGGGCGTCGCAGGGACGGTGATGGGTCCGGCTGCATTGCGGACCGCCGGATTGCCGGGGGTGATTTCGTCGCTGGGGCACCAAGTGATCGACCGTGGAGACATGCCGCTTCCGACGGCGATCCATGCGTCCTACCCGGGCGAACTCGCGCTGAGCTGCAAGAACCTTGGGCGATGTCGGCGCCTGGACCGGCGAGATCCACGACCGCGCGCTGGACCTGCTGCGCGAGGGGACGCTGCCCATCTTCATCGGCGGGGACCACAGCATCTCGATGGGCACGGTGAGCGCGGTGTCCCGCTTCTGCCGGGAGACGGACCGCAAGCTCGTCGTGCTGCTGGCTCGATGCCCACGCCGATTTCAACACGCCGGCGACCTCGCCATCCGGAAACATGCACGGCATGTCCGTATCGTTCCTATGCGGCGAGCCGTCGCTGATGCCGCTGCTCGGGGGACGGCCATTCGTCCCCGTAGCGCATGGAAACGTTCATGTTTTCGGCGTCAGGTCGGTCGATCCCGACGAGCGCCGCGCGTTGGCGGACCGGGGCGTGAACTGCGTCGACATGCGCCTGATCGACGAATTCGGCATGTCCGCTCTCCTGCGGGGCATCCTGGACGGTCTCGATCCTGAAACGACGCACCTGCATGTCAGCTTCGACGTGGACTTCCTCGACCCGGAGCTGGCGCCGGGCGTGGGGACCGCCGTTCCCGGCGGCGCGACGTATCGGGAGGCGCATCTTGTGATGGAGATGCTGCATGACAGCGGGCTGGTTCGCTCGCTGGATCTGGTGGAGCTCAACCCCTATCTCGACGATCGCGGCAAGAGCGCGCGCGCCGTGACGGAACTGACCGGAAGCCTGTTTGGCCGCTCGGTTCTGCAGCGGGGAGTGGGTCGCGTGCGGGGCTCCTGAAGGGCCGTCCGCTCAGATTGTTGCGGCAAAGGGTAAGCCGCAGGGTTGCGGATGCGGCCTGGAACGTGTTCCTGAAGGAATCACGCTCCTTGAGATTCGCGGTTTTCCGATGCGGCCGAGGGGCGGAAAGCCGGCTGCCGGGGCAGCATCGGCACCGTAACTCCTTGGCAGGACACAGCATTGAGCAGTTCGTCTGACCCTCGTCCCTCCATCCGCTTTCGGGGCCGGAACTTCCTTGCTCTCGTAGTGGCGCCGGATCCGCCGCTGGAGAACTGGTATGGGGATCTCGATGCCTGGCTGGCGCGGGCCCCGGCATTCTTCATGGGGCGGCCCGTCATTCTCGACCTCGCGGCAGTCCGGCTCGACAAGGCGGGAATTGCTGCGCTGGTGGCCCAACTCCAGGCTCGCAACGTCAGGGTCATGGGTATCGACGGCGCCGAAGTGGAATGGCTTGGCCTCGGGATCCCCGCCAGTCTCGTGGGTTCGAAAGCCGAAGTCCCCTCCGAAATCCGTGTCGAATCGGCAGGTCCTCTACCCGAACAGGAGCCGAATTCCCTGTTGATAGAATCTTCAGTTCGATCGGGGCAGGCGATCTACCATCCCAGGGGCGACGTCACCGTCGTCGGCGCGGTCCAGTCCGGCGCGGAGATCGTGGCGGGCGGTTCGATCACGGTGCATGGCGCGTTGCGCGGGCGCGCCATCGCCGGGGTGTCCGGACATGGCAATGCCCGGATATTCTGCCGCAAGTTCGAGGCGGAGTTCCTGGCCATCGACGGTCGCTATCTCGCGGCCGATGCGCTGGACCCGAAGCTTCATGGCAAGCCTGTTCAGGCCCGGCTCGAAGGCGACCGGCTGATCACCGAACTGATGGATTGATCGCCCGGACCTTGCGTCATCCGGTCAAGGCGACCTGCTACGCAAAAAGCCGCCGGGTTATCGGCGGCTTTTAACGTTCCAATATTGTTTGGCGCTGATTATTTCTTTGCGCGCGTCTTGGCGGTCTTCTTGCGCTGCTGGCCAAGACCCATGCTCTTGGCAAGGGCGGAGCGAGCGGCTGCATAGTTTGGTGCAACCATGGGGTAATCGCTCGGAAGACCCCACTTGGTGCGGTACTCGTCAGCAGTCATATTGTAAGACGTCCGCAAATGACGCTTGAGTGACTTGAACTGGCGGCCGTCCTCCAAGCAGATGATGTAATCAGGCATCACTGACTTCTTGACGGGTACAGCCGGCTTCAGTTCAGGAGCGACAGGCTCGGGCGCACCGTTCTGCAACTTCGCGAGTGCGCGGTGAACCTCACCGATAAGGCCGGGCAATTCGGCCGAAGAAACTGAGTTGTTGCTGACATAGGCCGAAACGATATCCGCGGCGAGTTCGACAACGTTCAGGGGTGACTGCGTCTGGTCCATAATCGGAGTTCTTTCGTCTGAAATTTGGGTCCGTGCAAAGACCTTTCATACATTTCGCGGAATAATTCAAGATACTAAATCTGTAACGCAGCAAAAAAGTTGCGCGACCTATGGTAGGTTCGCCAAATATTATGGGTTGTGGGTAAGGTGGCGTGGTCGTAGCTCTTGCTGGAGACACAGAGTGCGCGACGTCGCCTGAATAAAGCAAAAACTCACGCTAACGATGTCCTATTGTCTCAGAATTTGGAAAACTCGATTGAAAAATACACGTTAGCGCGGGTCTGTCAGAATGGACTGCTGCTGACCGTGGCCTCCTTCAGTTCATGATCAGAACTCTGAGTTATTTGCAATGTCATCTCTCCGGTGACTTTGTATCTGGTTCAGCGGAGTAAACAGGGGCTCGCCGAGAGACTTTTTTGCATCGCGTCACTTCGCCACGGTTTGCCAAGCCAGCCAAGCCAGCCAAGCAAGCCAAGAGCCAAGCACATCACAACCGCTGGTGGCGCCGATCCAAGTAGACAATAAAGCAGAAGGCCGTGCCGGCCCTTCGCGTGGAGATCGGATGCCGCGAGTCTTCGACGTCGTGCTTGCCCGCGCCAAGATTCCGCGCGTTTCGTGTCCAGAAAGCCGCCTCTTCACGGCACCTTGCCTTAACTGCCCGACAGTAAGGCGAATGGCCGGCTTTCGAATGAAAGCCTGGCCGGGTGTTCCGGTCCCGGGATCGTCATTCGAGATTCTCTGACTTCGCCGCCGCGTCCACGGAAGTGCGGTGTTCCCCTATCTGTCAGATCGTTCCGTTTCGTATAACGTTCCGTTCATCGTCCACGATTACTTTGCAGTAAGTAGTATATTCGTGACAACGCAGAATAAAATATAATCAACGCGAAAATATCAGAGTCTCAACAAAATCGATGTTCAGACTTTGATAAACGTCATCTTCGGAAACAAATGACAACACGGGCGGCAAGATGAAGTCCAACCTAAAATCGTCCTTCGCGGCACAGGAAATCGTCGATTTCAGTGTTTCTGAAGCAGGCTTGACGCAAGATCCACTGTCCGCTGGTTCCGCGCTTGCCTTCAGCCTGCAGCAATCTTCCTTTCGGGAGCTCGATCTGAGGCTGGACGCGCAGGTTGAAACGCTGTGGTGTCATCTCGATCCCGAGGGGCCGCCAAGCTTTACGCCCTCGATGGTCCGCGAGCTGAACAGCCTTCACCGGCTGATCCGCACCAATATTGCGGGATCGCCCGCGAGCCGCGCGGCAATGAAGTACTACGTGCAGGGCTCGCGCATTCCCGGCATCTTCAACATGGGCGGCGACCTGTCCTTCCTGACGGACTGCATCCGCAGGGGCGACCGCGATTCCGTCCGGGCCTACGCCCTCGGCTGCGTGCAGGCCGTGTACGACATCGCGGTGGGGTTCGACTGCGGGGTCGTCACTGTCGGCCTCGTGCAGGGCGATGCGCTGGGCGGCGGGCTGGAAGGGGCGCTGTGCTGCAACGTCATCTTCGCCGAACGCAGCGCCCGGATGGGACTGCCCGAAATTCTCTTCAACTCCTTCCCGGGAATGGGCGCCTACAGCTTCCTCGCGCGGCGCATCGGCACATCGGCGGCGGAGAAGATGATTTTCGAGGGAAGGGTCTGTTCGGCCCAGGAGATGTGCGACCTCGGCGTGGTCGACTACGTCGTCGATGACGGGTGCGGCGAGCAGGCCGTGCTCGACTACATCAACGCGGGGGAGCGGCTTCAGCGGGTTCGCCAGGCAATCTTCAAGGTGCGGCAGCGGATCAATGCGGTGACGCTGGCGGAGCTGCGCGACGTCACCGAAATCTGGGTGGACATCACGATGCAGCTCGGCCCGCAGGATCTGCGCCGGATGGAACGCCTGCAGACCGCCCAGACAAGGCGGCTGACGAAGGTTCACGGCTAGAGCATCATTCCGCCGATCGGCTGCCGGTTCTACGCATCAAGACGATGATGAAAAAGGAACCTGGAGCGGGCGACCCGGTGCAGTCAGGTCGATTTCGGCTGTAGGCCGGCCTGACGACCCATACTGACAGCGGGCTTTATGGAGCGGGCGCGTTGCCGAACCAGCAATCGGCATCATGCCGGAATGCGCGCAGGTCCTCGGCGATGTCGTCGATGGTGCTTTCCTGCATCGGCGCGAACTGGGCGGGGCCGATGCTCTGGAGCACGGCGCAGCGGCTGGCGATGCGGTCGGCCCCGACAGCGCCGGCGGAACTCTTGAGGAAGTGCGCGCGGCTGCGCAGGCCCTTCAGGTCGCGGCGCAGCAGGTCGCCGCGCATGGCGTCGATCACCTCGCCCGCCTGGGGCACAAAGTCCCTGATGAGATCCCGGGGAAGCTTGCGCCGCCGATGCGCGCGAGCTCCTGCACCCGCGATGCATTGAATGGAGGCGCGTCCGGCGGCTCGGGCAGCGCGACCTTCCGGCCGGAGGCATCGGCGGGGCGGGGCCTCGCGGTGACCTCCTCGATCAGTTCGAGGAGCCGCGCGGCCTCGATGGGCTTGGAGGCGCACGCCGCCATGCCCACCGCCAAGCATTTATCCTGCATCTCGGGGGTGGCGTCGGCAGTCAGTCCGATGATCGGAACCTCGACCTCACCCGGCACGCTGAACCGGTAGAGCCTGGTCGCCTCCAGCCCATTGAGAAGGGGCATGTTGACGTCCATGAGCACGACGTCGAATTCAGTGTCCGTCAGTGCGTCGAGGGCCTTCTCGCCGTCGTCGACGACCACGACCGAGTGGCCGGCCCCCTCGAGGATGGTGCGGGCCACGATCTGGTTCGTCGGGTTGTCTTCTGCCACGAGCACCGCGAGCGGCCGTGTGGCCTGCTTGAGCGTGAAGCGTTCCGACGCGGAACGGCCGAGACCGAGACAAGCCTCGGCAATGGCGAGAGCGGCAGCCAGATCGCCGGGCGACGCCTTCCGGCTCACCTGCGTGACATAGTGGATGGGCAGGACTCCATCACCGGGATCCTCGCGGTCCCCGATCCGGATCAATGCCAGCGTATCGGTCGTCTGAGCGACGGCATGCCGGGCAAATTCGTCTTCGACTCCAGCGGCGGTCCGGCGGCCATCGATGAACGCGATCGCGGGCGCCTCGCCCCGAGACCTCGCCGCATCCAGCAACGATGCCAGGTCAGCATATTCTTCGACGACGGGCGCCTTCGCGGCGAGCCGGGCCATGAAGCGGCGGTCGTCGGTGAGCGTCAGGACGCGGTCCGAAACCGGAGCAGGCGCGTGATCGGCGCCCTCGCGGACATCAAGTTCGACGGTGAAGGTGCTCCCCTCGCCGGGAACGCTCGTCACCCCGATCGTCCCACCCTGGAGTTCGACCAGTTGCTTGCAGATGGCGAGGCCGAGGCCCGTGCCTCCGAAGCGGTCCACGATCGTCTCGTCGGCCTGCGAGAAGCGCTCGAAGATGCGGGACTGCGCCTCCGGCGGAATGCCCGCGCCCGTGTCGGACACGGTCAGGACCAGGCGTGCTCCCGCGTCCCCGGACAACGGTACCGCCGATCCCATGCGGATCAGGACATGGCCGGAGGTCGTGAACTTGATCGCGTTGCCGACGAGATTGAAGATGATCTCCTCGATGTGCTTGCGGTCGGCCTCGATCAGGCGCGGCGTGCCGGGCTCGATCTGAAGCGCGAGGCGCAGGCCTTTGCCGCGAGCCTGCGGCGCCAGCAGCGCACGGATCTGCGAGGCCATCTCGAACAGGTCGAACTGGACGAGATTGACCGGCATCCGCCCCGCCTCGAGGCGTGAAAACTCGAGAAGCGAATTGATCAACCCCAGCAAGGAGCGTCCTGCGCTGCCGATCAGCGCGACTGAACCGACCTGCTCGCGGGTGAGCTCCTGTCCGCGCAGGAGATCGCTCAGGCCGATGATCGCGTTGAGGGGGGTCCGCAATTCGTGGCTGACGCTGGCCAGGAAGGCGCTCTTGGCCCGGCTCGCCTGCTCGGCCTGCCGCGTGGCCTCGGAGAGCTGGCGCAGCAGGCGCGAGACGTAGAGCGGCAGCACCAGCAGACCGAGCCAGAGGCCGACGGCAAGCTCGGGGTGCAACTGCCCGAAGCCGGTCATCCACAGCACGACGCCGAAGGACACCAGGGCAATGCCGCCTGCGGTGTAGATGTAGCGCGCGCCGAAGCGGAAGCCGTTGCCCAGGATTGTCCAGAGGTAGAGCGGGTAGAGCAGCCCCGCCGTTTCGCCGGCCGCAATCGCGATCCACGAGATCATCGTGAAGTCGTGGACCATCGCGAAGAGCCGCCGACCAACGGACTTGCAGGGATGCCTGACGATGTGAAGGAAGATGCCGGCCGAAACCGCGTAATAGAGGAAGAAGGTCCAGAGCGTCGTATTCAGCAGTTGCTCGGACTTCTCGATATAGGGAGCTGTCAGGCTGAGGTAGAGGAGCGTGATCGTCGCAAAGACGCTTCTGTTGAGCGTCATTTCATGCTCGGAATCCGGCCGCTTTCGAAGAATGTCCCTGACGTGCCTGATGATCTTCATCGGAATGATGCTGTTTAGCTTTGCGGTGGGGCGCAAATCTGAAGTATGTGCAGAATTTTGGGGCAGTCGCTAATAGACTTGGCAAGCTAAACCATGGCCAGGAACATAGCGAGTCCGGGGCTGCCCGGTAACATAATGTAACAATTGCGATGGCTCAGTTGAAATGAGTCATATTGTTCAGCAAAGAATATGTGCAGGTTGCATGCCGTCCCTGCAATCCGGACGCCGCTCCGGCGCGGCAAAAGCTGCAAATCCCACTGAATGGCGTTGTTTCCATGGCAGCCCGCATTTCGCGGAGCGGCGTGCAAATCCCGGGAACCGCAAGCTTGGCGCGCGCGTTTGAAGTCTGGAATCCTCCCGTCCCGGGAGGAGGGTCCGTGTCATGGGTTCATCGCCGATCGGTCCGGCCGCGCTAATTGGCGCAATTTGGCTGTTGGCGTGGCGGGCCATCCCAAAGGTCGACACATGGAGCATCTCCAAGCCGAAATGCCAGATGCGCCGCGCGCCGCGACGGGCGTGGAAGGGCTCGACGATATCCTGGCAGGCGGGATCACGCCGCACAGGCTCTACCTCGTCGAGGGAACGCCCGGCACCGGCAAGACGACGCTCGCCCTCCAGTTTCTGATGGAAGGGCTGCGGCATGGCGAGCGCGGGCTTTACATCACGCTGTCCGAGACGGCCTCCGAGCTGCGAGCCGTGGCGCTCACCCATGGATGGACGCTGGAGGGGCTCGACCTGTTCGAACTCGTTCCCGAAGGGGAGTTCGCGCAGGACCAGGAACAAACTCTTCTGCATCCTTCCGAACTGGAGCTGGGCGAAACCGTGCGCGGCGTCATGCAGCGCGTCGAAGCCGTGCATCCCAGGCGCGTTGTGCTGGACAGCCTCTCCGAGCTGCGCCTGCTGGCCCAGAATCCGTTGCGCTACCGCCGGCAGATACTGGCCCTGAAGCACTTCTTTTCGAGCAGGGCCTGCACGGTGCTGGTGCTCGACGACCGGACCTCCGAGCCCGGCGACCTGCAATTGCACAGCATCGCGCACGGCGTGATCTCGCTCGAACAGGCCGCTACGGGCTTTGGCGCGGAACGCCGCCGGCTGCGCGTCGTGAAGATGCGCGGCATCCGCTACAGCGGCGGCTACCACGATTTTGCGATCGGCACGGGCGGGCTGTCGGTCTATCCGCGCCTTATCGCCTCCGCACATCCCGGCCCGGTGGGGGGTGAAGTCCAGCCCACCGGCGTGCACGGGACTCGACGCATTGATGGGCGGCGGCCTCGTGGCGGGGACGACGACCCTGCTGAGCGGACCCGCGGGCGTGGGCAAGACGACGGCGGCGATCCGGTGCATGGTCGAGGCGCTGCGGCGCGGACAGCGGGCGGCGTTCTTTCTGTTCGACGAGCGCCTGCCGACCTTGCTGAAGCGCTCCGCCGCTCTCGGCATGGATCTCGGACCCCATATCGCGAGCGGCATGCTCAATATCCGGCAGATCGATCCGGCCGAGCTGTCGCCGGGGGAATTCGCCATCGCGGTCCGCAACTCGGTCGAGACGGCGGGCGCGAAGGTCGTGGTGGTCGACAGCCTCAACGCCTACCTCCAGGCGATGCCCGAGGACCGGCACCTGACGCTGCAGATGCATGAGCTGCTGACCTATCTGGGGCAGCAGGACGTGATCACCCTGATGATCCTCGGCCAGCACGGACTCGTCGGCGACATCAGGTCGGATGTCGATCTCAGCTATCTCGCCGACACCGTCTTGCTGATGAGGTTCTTCGAGGCGAACGGGGAGGTGCGCAAGGCGATCTCGGTGGTGAAGACGCGCACCACCGATCATGAGCGGACCATCCGCGAGTTCCGGGTGGATGCGGGCGGGCTGAGCATCGGCGCGCCGCTGCGGGCTTTCAACGGCATCCTGACAGGCGCGCCGGTCTATCGCGGCGACACGACGCCGTTGCTCAATACGGACGCGGCTTCTCACGCCCTCGGGCAGGGCAGCAACGGCATCAATGATGAATAACAGCGTCCTCGTGCTCGCCCCGCACGGACGCGATGCGGCTGTCGCGGTGGAGCTGCTGCAACGGAATGGTATCCCGGCCAAGAAATGCGATTCCCTGCATGCCCTCTCCGTTTGCCTGGAGCAGGGCGCCGGCGCCGCGCTCGTCGCGGAAGAGGCGCTGGCCGCCGACGATCTGCCTCGAGTTCACGGACTGGCTTGCACGCCAGCCGCCGTGGTCGGACTTCCCGTTCGTCGTTCTCGCCAACGGGCACAAGGGCGTTCGTTCCGCGCGCGCGTTCGAGACCCTCGATCAATTGCGCAACGTCGTGCTGCTGGAGCGGCCGCTGCACGCGGAAAGCCTGGTCCGCGCCGTGCGCTCGGCGCTGAATGCGAGGCGCAGGCAGTATGAGGCGCGGGACGTCGTGGCCCGCTCGGTCGAAGAACTGGAACAGCTTGTCGCGGACCGGACCCGCGAGCGGGAAGAGGCGCTGGCGCAGCTCCACGAGGCGCAGAAGCTTGAGACCATCGGGCAGCTCACCGGCGGCGTCGCGCATGACTTCAACAATCTGCTGACGCCGGTCATGGGCAATCTCGACCTGCTGCGGCGCAGGCTGCCGGAGAGCGATTCCCGGTCGCGGCGGCTCGTGGAGAACGCGCTGCAGGCGACGGGCCGCGCGGCGACGCTGGTGCAGCGGCTGCTTGCGTTCGCGAGGCGGCAGGATCTTCAGCCGAGGGCGATCGACGTGTCGAGCCTGCTCGCCGACATCGAGGATCTCGTCACGCGGTCCATCGGCCCGACCGTAGCGGTGAAGGTCAATGCGCCGGGCGATCTGCCGGCGGCGATGGTCGATCCGGGGCAACTGGAGCTGGCCATCCTCAATCTCGCCATCAATGCGCGGGACGCCATGCCCGAGGGCGGCGAGCTCGTCATCGACGTCGACGTGGAGGAGCTTCGCCAGCCTCGCGGCGAACGGCTCCAGCCCGGACGCTATATCCGCATTCGCGTGTCCGACAACGGCATCGGCATGGACGCCGCGACTCTGGCGCACGCCATCGAGCCGTTCTTCTCCACCAAGGGCCTGGGCAAGGGCACCGGGCTGGGCCTTTCGATGGTGCATGGTCTCGCTGCGCAATCGGGCGGCGCGCTGTTCCTGTCGAGCAAGCAGGGGGTCGGCACGCAGGCCGAGCTGTGGCTGCCGACGGCGAAGGAGGAGGCAGCGGTCAACGACAAGCCACACGTCGAAGCGGTTCCCGCCTCGCGTTCTGCGACCGTCCTGCTCATCGACGACGAGGAGATCGTCCGCGTCGGCACGGCCGAGATGCTGATGGATCTCGGCTATGCCGTCGTGCAGGTGGGGTCGGGGGCCGAGGCGCTGGGCATCCTGCGCTCCGGCTCAGTACAGATCGACATGATCGTCAGCGACCACCTGATGCCGGTCATGAACGGCGCCGACGTGGTGACGGAGGCAAGGCGGGTGAAGCCCGATATTCCCGCCTTGCTGGTCACGGGCTATGCGAACTTCCCGCATGGAACGGGGATCGACCTGCCTCGCCTGACGAAGCCGTTCAGGCAGGCGGAACTAGCCTCCCGCATCGCGGAGCTGTTCGAGGCCGACCGCCAGCGCCACTCATCGCATGAGCGCCGGCCGGGTTCGTCCCAACGACCGGGTTGAAGCGGCAGAATGAGAAGGCCGGGCCCTGACGCTCCAGGCTCTGAGGCCCTACCTCCGGGCGATCTCGTCGCGCCAGTTGTGCTGCTCCTTGAAGCCGAGCACTTCGCGGGCTTTCCTGTTGGAGAGCGGCGCTTCGAAGCCTTCGAGCGCCCTCGTGACCGGCACGCCCGGGCACCATTTCTGCAGGAATTCCGCCGTCGGCTGGTCGGCGGTGATGGTGTCGTTTACGGCGTTGAAGACCTGGTAGCCGAGGCCGTCCTTCTGCAGGCAGAGATGGACGATCTGGGCGAGGTCGCGCGCGTCGATATAGCTCCAGGCATTGCGCTTGCGCGACGGCGGATTGGCGGCAAAGCCGGGGAAGCGGGAATACCCGTTCGGCTCGATGACGTTGCCGATGCGCAGCGCATAGATGTCAGCGCCGAAGCGCGTGGCGAATGTACGCGCGGTCTTCTCGTTCACGACCTTGGAGAGACCGTAGCTGTCCATCGGATCGACGTCGTAATCCTCGTCCAGCGGGAACTGCTTGTAGTCCTTGTCGCCCTCGGCGAAGCAGACGCCGTAGGTCGTCTCGCTCGACGCCACGATGACCTTGCGGATGCCGAGCTTCATCGCGGTTTCGATGACGTTGTAGGTTCCCATCACGTTGACGCGGAACGTCTCGTCATCGGTATTGATGAGGATGCGCGGCACGGCCGCAAAATGCACCACGGCATCGACGGGCCCCGGCGCATTCGCGCCCAGCTTCAGCTCCGACGTGGTGAAGTGCGAGGTCATCGCGTTCATGACCTGGCCGGTATTCGTGATGTCGCCGACAAGCGTCGGGATCTCGGGATCGTCGAAGGGCTTGAGGTCGAAATTCAGGATCTGGTAGCCCTGCGCCTGCAGCCAGGGGAGCATATGCCGGCCGGCCTTGCCGGTGCCTCCGGTGAACAGGATGCGCTTGGTCATGACGATTCCTCGAATGTTGTTCTTCTATGAGTGGGGGCGGGCTGCCGGGTTCTAATCCGGCTCGACCGGAAACGTTCAGTCCATTGCCGTTGGAAGTCGCTACCCGCTCCGGTGCGCCGTCGATTTCCGGACCACGAGTTCTCCCTCGAGCAGATGATGCCGTGGTGTATCGGGAAGCGGCGTCGCCGGGGCCGTGAGGAGCTGGAGCGTCGTTTCGACAATGGCGTCGAGCGGCTGGCGGTAGGTTGTGAGCCCGTTGCGCGCCCAGGCTGCCATCGGGATGTCGTCGAAGCCCGCGACGGAGATGTCCTCGGGAACGCGCAATCCCGCTTCCTCGCGCAGCGCGTCGATCCCTCCGATGGCGAGGATGTCGTTGGCGAAGAAGATGGCGTCCGTCGAGCCGCGGCGGGCGATCTCGAGGGCGGAGCGATACCCTGCCTCGTAGCTGTAGTCGCCGCCGCCGGTGCAGGCGCTCAGCGTCATGCCGAGTTCGGCGAGACGTGCGATGAAGGAATGCTGCCGCTCGCGGTTGACCATGGTGTTGGGCAGGCCCGCCACGAAAGCAGCGCGGCGGTGGCCGAGCTGGTAGAAATGATCGGCGATGGCGCGCGCGCCCACCGCGTTGTCGCAGATGACGCTGGTGAGTTTCGTATCGGGCGCGATGCGATTGACGAGAACGGCGCGGCGGCCTTCCGCGGCCAGGTTCAGCTCCTCGCCGGACAGGATCGTCGCGGAGACGATGACGAGCGCATCCACATTATATTGCCGGAGCGCCATGAGCTGCTGCTTCACGTCCACGCCGGGCGTGATGTTGAAGAGCAGGCTTTGCTGGCCGAGCTGCTGCAGCCCCCGCGAAAGCTTTTCGAGGAGTGGCGGGTAGTAGGGGTTGCGCAGGTCGGAGATGACCAGCCCGACGATGTCGCTCTTGCGGCGCGACAGGATGCTGGCGATGGCGTTCGGCTGATAGCCGAGCATGCGGGCGGAGGACAGGATCCGCTCGCGCAGTTCGCCTGAGATCGAAGCGCCGGGCGTGAACGCGCGCGAGATCGCGGACTGGCTGACGCCGATCAGCTTGGCGAGGTCCCTCGCCGTCATCGACTTTCCGTTCTCGTGCGGAATCAATGTCGTCTCGCTTGTTCCATCCCCGCCCGACTAGCGTCTTTTGCGCTGTTCGTACATGCGGCCGCATGCCGGCTGTGAAGGTCGAGGTTACCTCGATCGCACGCAATATGAGCCTTCTTGCATACGGATGCAAACGAAGCTACGAGTTGGAGCAAGGGATGGAAAACGTCGGAGCGGCAAACGCCCGGCGGCAACGCCAGATGTTCGGAAGGGCCAGAGCCGCCTATCCGGGCAGCGATGCGAGGCCGCCGGAGACAAGCCTGCTCCATCCAAAGGGAGCGCTCGTGCCCGATCAAGCCTTGTCCGGCCTACGCGTCGTGGATCTCTCGGAAGGCATCGCCGGACAGTACTGCGCAAGGCTGCTGGCCGATCATGGAGCCGAGGTCACGCTTCTGGAGCCGCCGGACGGCTCGGTGCTGCGAAAAGCAGAGCCCATGTCGACCGCACGGCCGGACCGTTCGCTGCTGTTCCATCACCTCAACATCGGCAAGTCCTCGGTCTGCCTGGAACGGACCACTCCGGCCGGCCACGAGGCATTCTCCCGGCTTTGCGCGGCCGCCGACGTGGTGCTTCTGCCGCCCGATATCGATCCCGCGACGGTCGCCGCGGTCAACCCGCTCTGCATCACGGCGACCATCACGCCGTTCGGCCTTGATGGCCCGCTCGCCGACTGGAAAGGCCCCGAGATCGTGCTCCAGGCACTCTCGGGGATGATGGTGAACAATGGCGCGCATGGGCGCGAGCCGCTTTATGGATGCGGTCATCGCGCCAGCTTCTCGGCAGGTCTGGCTGCCTATATCGGCGTGACCGCGGCGCTCTATGCGCGCGCATCGATCGGCGCGGGGCAGCACGTGTCGATCGACGAGGCCGAGACGGCGGCGGCCATGTGCTTCCCCTATCTGTTCCAGCACATCTACAGCGGAACCAAGCGAAGCCGCGCCGACCTCGCGATCCCCGCGGGCCAGGTGCTGTGCAGCGGCAGCTGGGTTTGCATCTGGATCTACAATCATCGATGGAAGGCGGTCTGCGAAGCGCTCGATCTCGGCCATCTGATCGACGATCCGCGCTTCGCCGCGCCAGCGACGCGGCGGGACAACTGGACGACATTGTTCGAGCTCATCCAGGCCAAGGTCGTCGATGCCGACGCCGAGGAACTCGTGGCGCGGCTGCAGCGCGCCGAGGTCATCGCCGCCAAATCCGAGCGGCTCACCGAGTTGTGGCGCAACGCCCATCTGGCGGAGCGCGGCTACTGGGAGACGCTGCCCGGCGACGGCGGAACCATCCTGGGGCCAGCCTATCGCTTTTCGCGAACGCCGCGCCAGGCGACGCGCGGCGCGCCGGCTCTCGGAGCCGACAACGATCGCATCGATCTGCTCGCGCCGGCCAAAGACCGCGGGTGGGTATCCCCGCCGCATCGGTCTGTAGCGATGCCGCTGCAGGGTGTGCGGGTCGTCGAGCTGACCACGGCGTGGGCGGGCCCCATGGCGGGGCGGGTGCTCGGATTTCTCGGCGCGGAGTCGATCCACGTGGAGTCGCCCAACCGCGTGAACTCATGGCGGCTCAACAAGGAAACGCCCAATCCGATCAACTTCCCCGGCGGCGAGCCGGGCGACAGGCCGTTCGACCGCTCGTTCCTGTTCAACTCCCAGAACATCAACAAGCTGTCCTGCATCCTCGACCTGAAGACCGAGGAGGGACGGGCGCTGCTGCGCAAGCTCGTGGCCGTGTCGGACGTGCTGATCTGCAATTTCCGGCCGGGTACCCTGGCCAAGCTCGGCGTCGACTTCGAGAGCCTGCGCGCCATCAAGCCCGACATCATCGTCGCGGAGCTCCCGGCGTTCGGCTCCCGGGGGCCGATGTCACGCTATGCCGCGCTGGGGCCGACCATGGAGATGGCGGCGGGCATGTCGAGCCTGATCGGCTACAAGGGCGGCCAGCCGGAGAATACCGGCCCGTCCTATCTCGACCCCATCGGCGGCTTCAACGCCGCATCCGCCATCCTCACCGCGCTGCTGCACCGGCAGCGGACCGGCGAAGGGCAATATGTCGAGATACCCCAGGTGGAAGCGGCGATGCACCTGATCGGCGCGGAGATCCTCTCGGCCATCGAGACCGGAATCGATCCCGAGCGGGACGGCAATCGCACGCCGCTGGCTGCGCCGCATGACGCTTTTCCGGCGCGTGGCGAGGATGAATGGCTCGTCATCGCCGCGCGCGACGAGGCGGAGTGGGCCGCGCTCTGCGGCGCGATCGGAATGCCCGAGCTGGCGCGCGATAAGCGCTTCGCGACGCTTGCCGCGCGCAAGGCCCACGAGGACGCGCTGACGGCGATCCTCTCGGATTGGAGCAGGTTGCGGGACAAGCATGAGGCGGCGCGGCTGCTGCAGGCGGCGGGCGTGCCGGCGGCTCCGGTGCAGACGCCGGAGGACCTGGCGAAGAGCGACTATCTCGCGCATCGCGGCTTCTTCACATGGCTCGACCATCCCGATGCCGGCTCCCATCCCCATCCGACACTGCCGATGCGCCTCAGCGTGACACCGGGCGGACAGCGCCGCGCCGCGCCGACTTTCGGCGGCGACACGCAATTCGTGCTGAAGGGCATCCTGCGGCTTGGTCCGGACGAAATTCGCAAGGCCTGGGACAGGCGCGCCACCACCGACGTTCCGCTGCCGGGAGGCTGACATGCAGGGTTCCGACGCCTTCCCCGGGACGATGCAGGTTCGCATCCGGCTCGACGACAACCCCCGCTATCGCGGGTCCACGCATGACGACGAGGTCGCGCGGCGCATGGGCTTCAAGGCCGCGCTCGTACCGGGCGCGTTCGTCTACGGCCATGTGAGCCGCGTCGCCATCGAGGCGTGGGGCGCCGATTGGGCACGATGCGGTTCGATGCAGATCCGCTTCACGAAGCCCGTCTACAATGGAGACGTCATCACCATTTCCTCGTCGGCCCTGCAGGGGGAGGACGGCTCGAGGCGCTCCTCCATCACGGCGGAGAACGAGGACGGCGAGGTCGTCGCCGTAGGCTGGCTGGGCGAGCCGAACCCCGCCGCGCGGCCGCCCGCCCTTGCCGACCTGCCGGTCATGCCGATGCCGGACCCACCCATATCGGTGGCCCCGGGGCAGATGCAGGTGGGAATGCGCGGCGGTTCGTCGATGGCGATCCTGACCGCCGATGATTTCAAGGCCTCGCTCGACGCCTTCGATGAGCGCCATCTGATCTACGCCGATCCCGGCTTCGTGCATTCGGGATGCCTGATGCGGCGCTCGATGTTCGACATGAACGGCAGCTTCCGATTTCCCTCGCCGGTCGTTCTCGTCGGCTGCGAGACGCAGCATTACGGGCTCGTCCACCCCGGGCAGAAGCTCAGCGTTTCGGGCATCGTGAGCGCCGCCTATGTGAGGCGCGGCCGCCATTACTTCGAGAGCGAGGAATTCATGATCGCCGACGATGCGGAAGTTGTCGCCCGGTTCGTGCGCACGTCCATCTACGCATCGGAGTGATCACGCGAATGCATGGACTGTCGTGTTGCATCCGGATGCAATTCGCGTATCGTTGCGCAAGCAACCAAAGCGGGCCAAAATCCGAAGCGGGCCGAGATCCGCGCTGGGGAGTGAAACGTGATGACAGGCCTGAACGACGGCCCGTGGCGGCCGGCGTGCTGAGCGGATTGCCGGCAACCAACAGACCCGCCAGGCGAGCGGACCCGCATGGCTGCGCCCCATCAGGTGGCCCGGCGCGCCGGGCATCGCGCCATTCCGCGCGTCGCGGCCGCATCATGGCTGACCTTGCGCGTGCCTCCGCCGCCGCAGCGCCTTCCAACCCAATAGACGAGGCCAGCCTTTGACCGCATCCGCGAAAATCAAGTCGATCGAGCCCTTCCAGGTCAGTTGGACGCCGGGCGACGCGCCGGGCCGCCGCACCGCGTTCGTGCGCGTCACCACGACCGACGGCGTGGTCGGCTACGGGGAAGCCTCGCCCATGCAGGGCGGCCTGCATTCGCTCGGCATCATCGAGCGGGACATCGCGCCCGTGCTGGTCGGCGCCGACGCGTTCGACCAGGCCGTGATCCACGACAAGCTGTTCCATCGCAACATCAAGCTCGGACCGGAGGGCGCGGTGACCGGCGCGCTCGCCGCGATCGACATCGCGCTGTGGGACCTCAAGGGCAAGGTGCTTGGGCCTGCCGGTCTACAAGCTGCTCGGCGGCGCGTGGCGCACGAGCTTGCCCTTCTACGCCTCGATCGGCGGCAATGCCGGGCGGACCGTGGACGAGACGGTGCGCGTGGTCGAAGCGCGCGTTCCGCAAGGAGAAGCCCGCGGCGATCAAGATCCGCTGGGACGGCGACCGCACCAAGCAGGACGTCGACATCGCCGGCGACATCGCCAAGGCGAAGGCCGTGCGCAAGCTGGTGGGCGACGACTTCCCGCTCGGCTTCGACGCCAACAACGGCTACTCGGTCGGCGGCGCGATCCGCGTCGGGCGCGCGCTGGAGGAGCTTGGCTATCTCTGGTTCGAGGAGCCGGTGCAGCACTATGACGTCGCGGCATGGGCGAGGTCGCGCAGCGGCTCGACATCACCGTCTCGGCCGGCGAGCAGACCTACACGCTGCAGGCGCCTCAAGCGACCTGATCAATGCCGGCGTGCGCATGGTGCAGCCGGACATCGTGAAGATGGGCGGCATCACCGGCCTGATGCAGTGCGCGGCGCTCTGCTTCGCGCACGGCGTCGAACTCGTGCCGCACCAGACCCAGCCGACCATCGGCCAACTCGCCAATCTGCACGTGCTGGCGACCATCATGCACCTGACCAAGCCGGTCGAAATACGCCGACCCGTCGGGCGCGGATGGACATCGGCTTCAAGTCGATCCGCCAAGCCGGTCGACGGCCGTTCCAGATACCGACGGCGCCCGGGCTCGGCATTCGAAATCGACGAAGCGGAAATCGCGCAAGCGCGGTCTGACGAACAGGCCGATATCTCAGGGAGGAATGCATGCTGACCATCGATAGACGGAACGTGCTGCAGACTTGGCGCCGCGGCGGCCGCCGCGAGCGCTCGCCGGCGCATCGGCGCGGCCATCGCCCAGGAAACGGACGTGATCCGGATCGGCATCGCCGCGCGGGCGTCCGCGCCACAGCGATCCCGAACCTCACCACGCAGGGATCGGCGACAACTGGGCGACCGAGCAGATCTTCGACAGCTCGTGCAGCCCGAGGACGGCACCTTCGCGCGTGACGCCGGAAGGATTTCTGCCGACGCTCGCGGTGAGCTGGACGAACTCCGCCGACGCGAAGACCTGGACCTTCAAGCTCCGCCAGGGCGTGCAGTTCCACAAGGGCTACGGCGAGATGACGTCGGAGGACGTCGTCTTCTCCTTCACCCGCGCCGATGAAGACGGGCACGAACACGACGTGCCTCGCCAACATCGCAGCCGTCGTGGCGGACGGACCCTACGACGTCACGATCTCCCTGAAGCGACCCCGATCCGCTGTTCATCGGCAGCAGCGTGTTCAACAACAACACCTCGATCGTCTCCAAGAAGGCGTCCGAGCAGATGGGCGAGGCGTTCACGACGGACGCCGTCGGCACTGGTCCGTACCAGCTCGTGAAGTTCGACCCGAATGCCGGCATGTTCATGAAGCGCCACGAGCAGTACTGGGGCGCGAAGGCGAAGATCGCCAACGTCGAATGCCTCTACATCGCCGACACGACCGCGCGCACGCTGGCGCTGCTGTCGGGCAAGATCGACATGATCGAAGCCGTGCGCGCGCCGGGCTGGGTCGCGTCGATCCTGCAGCGCGATCCCAAGCTGAAGATCGACATGACCGCGCCGGGTTCAGCTTCAACACCCTGCACATCAACCTGACGCGCCCGCCCTTCGACGAAGCTCAAGGTGCGCCAGGCCATCATCCACGCCATCAACAACGACGCCGTCGCGCAGGCGCTGGCCCCGATGGGCGGCGTGCTGGCCTGCCTGCAGCCCGCCGATTTCCCGGCCGGCTTCAAGGCATCCGACCTGCCGCAGGAGCTGCAGTATCCCTACGATCCGCAGAAGGCCAAGGCCCTGCTGGCCGAGGCAGGCTTCCCGAACGGCGATCAGCTTCACGGCCTTGTGCAGCCAGCGCGAGGACTACGCCTCGACCATGCTGATCATGCAGGAGCAGCTGCGCGCTCGCCAATATCAACATGGACCTGAAGATCATCGACCACGCGGCCTATGCACGCCGACAACCGCTCGCGACAAGAACACGCTGGCGATGCACTCGTCGAGCTATCCGCCGATCCCGACGCAGCCCTTCTTCCAGCAGCTCGCCTCGGCTTCGGAGGTGAAGGCCGACGGCAACGGCGGCGGCAACTACAGCCATTACGGCGTGGCGATGCCGGGCATCGATGCGCTGCTCGACAAGGCGCTGAAGGCCGACCGACTTCGAGGAGTACGAGAAGACCTGCCGCGAGATCGAGATGCAGGTGCTGCGCGACCTGCCGCTGATCGGCCTGTCGACGCTGTCCTACGTGTGGCCGCGGCGCGGCAATGTGGATCTCGGCTACCCGGTGAAGGGTGGCTACGCCCGCTGGCGCTTCCATCGCGCGACGAAGACGGCCTGAGCGGGAGGGACCGGCAGGGTGGGACGTTATATTTTCTGGCGATTGGTCGACGCGGTGCCGACGGTCTTGCTTGGTCCTGACGCTCGTCTTCGTCGCGCATGCGCATTCTGCCCGGGCGATCCCGCTCTCGCCGCGCTCGGGCGACATATGCGCCGCCCGATCAGCTCGCGGCTGTTCCGCGAGAAGATGGGGCTGAACGTCCCGCTCTGGCAGCAATACCTGAACTTCCTGCGGGCATGCTGACGCTGGACCTCGGGCGCTCGCTGATCAACAACACGCCCGTCGTCCAGCTTCTCGCCGAGAACCTGCCCTACACGATCGAACTGACGCTGGTGGCGACGCTGATGGGCGTGGCGGCCGGCATTCCGCTCGGCGTGCTGGCAGCGACGCACCGCAACCGGCTGGCCGGATTCCGGCGTGCGGCTCTTCTCGCTGGTCGGCTACGCCATCCCGGACTTCTACCTCGGCGCGCTGCTGCTGATCGCCTTCGCGCTCAACCTCGGCTGGTTCCCGATCAATGGCGGCGGCGAGGGCTTCTGGGACCGCATGTACCACGTCGTCCTGCCGGCGATGACGCTGGCCTTCCTCAAGTCGGCCTTCATCGGGCGGCTGACGCGCACCTCGCTGCTGGAAGTCTTCGGCAAGGACTATGTGCGCACCGCGCGCGCCAAGGGCGCGCGCGAGCCGCGGGTGATCTACCGCCACGCGCTTCGCAACGCGCTGCTGCCGGTGACGACCGGGCTCGGCCTCAGCCTGCTGGCCACGCTGTCCGGCTCGGTCGCGATCGAGCTCGTGTTCAACCGGCCCGGGATCGGCGACCTTGCTGATCAGCGCCATCGCCAAGCGCGACTATCGCGGTGATCCAGGGCGGCGTCATCGTGTTCGCGCTTCTTCGTCGTCGTCGGTGAACCTGGCCATCGACCTCGCCTACATCGTGGTCGATCCCGCGCATCCGGGTGCAATGACGCGACATCGCGGCGGAATCCGCCGAAGCCCTCGCGCCGGCGCCAGGCCGCTTCGAGCTCGTCCAGCGCGGTCATCTTCGGCCGGCCCGCCACGATGGCCGCCGCGATCGTGATCCTGCGTCTTCGTCGCTGGTGGCGGCGTTCGCGCCCGTGGCTCGCGCCCTATGATCCGCTGGCGCAGAGCTTCATCAAGATCAACCAGCCACCCGTCCGCCGCGCACTGGCTCGGCACCGACCAGTTCGGCCGCGACGTGCTCTCGCGCATGATCTACGGCTCGCGCAACTCGCTGATCTTCGGGCCTGCTCTCGCCCGCGATCGCGGCGATCGTGCGGCACCACGCTCGGCGTCATCGCAGGCTATTTCGGCGGCATCATCGACCGGGTGATCTCCCGCCTGGTCGACCTGCTGCTCGTCGTTCCCCGAGCTGCTGCTGGCGATCATCATCGCCGCGGCGCTGGGCGGCGGCTTCTGGAACATCGTGGTGGTGATCTCGGCCGCCTTCGTGCCGGGCTTCGCGCGCGTGGCGCGGGCGCAGACGCTGGCCGTGAGGCAGGAGCCCTATGTCGAGGCCGCGGTCGCCGTCGGGCGTCAGCACGCCGGTGATCATCCTCCGCCACATCATGCCCAACATCGCCGCGCCCATCGTCGTGCTGACGACGCTGTGGACCGCGTCCGCGATCCGGCTCGAGGCGTCGCTGAGCTTCCTCGGCATCGGCACGCAGGCTCCCAATCCGAGCTGGGGCAACATCATCCGCGACGGGCTGAACAATCTGTTCGGCTCGCCCTGGCCGATCATCGGCGCGGGCTTCGCGATCACCTGCGTGGTGCTGGCCTTCAACCTCTTCGGCGACGCGCTGCGCGACATGCTCGATCCGGAGACAGCGCCGTGAGCGCGCCCGCTGCTGAAGATCGAGGGGCTCTGCGTCGAGTTCGGCCCGGTCGTCCAATCCGATCCGCGTGGTCGACGACGTCAGCTTCGAGGTCGAGGCCGGCAGCTCGGTCGGGCATCGTCGGCGAGTCGGGCTCGGGCAAGTCGATGACGTCGCTGTCGATCCTGCGGCTGATCCCCGAACCGCCGGGGCGCGATCGCCGACGGACGCATCCTGTTCGACGGCGTGAACCTGCTGGACGCTGCCGCGCAACGACATGCCCGACATCCGCGGCCGCGACATCGCGATGATCTTCCAGGAGCCGATGAGCTCGCTGAACCCGGTGATGACCATCGGCGACCAGATCGCCGAGGCGATCATGCTGCACCGGCCGATGAGCCGGGCCGAGCGGCGCGAGAAGGTCCTGGAGATGCTGCGGCTCGTCGGCATTCCGGATCCGGCGTCGCGCATCGACGCCTATCCGCACCAGTTCTCCGGCGGCATGCGCCAGCGCGTGATGATCGCGATGGCGCTGGCCTGCAATCCGCGCCTGCTGATCGCGGACGAGCCGACCACCGCGCTCGACGTGACGATCCAGGCGCAGGTGCTGGCGCTGCTGAAGCGACATCCGCAAGCGGCTGAACACGGCGATCCTGCTGATCTCGCACGATCTCGGCATCATCGCGGATTCCTGCGAGCGCGTGGTCGTGATGTATGCGGGGCGGGTGGTGGAGGACGGCGATGTCCGCTCGATCTTCCGCAGGCCGTCGCACCCCTACACGCACGGCGCTGCTCAATCGATCCCGCGCGTCGAGGACGACCGCGACCGGCTGTACCAGATCCCCGGCACGGTGCCGCTCGCCGGGCTCCATCAAGGAAGGCTGCGCCTTCCGCTCGCGCTGCCCGCTGCGGATCGAACGGTGCGCCACGGAGCGGCCGCCCGCTTTCGCCTTCGGCCCGACGCACCATGCGGCGTGCTGGGTGACGGGCGAGGCGGCATCGGCGAATGCGGCCCCGTCCCGCGCCGCGGAGCTTGCGCCATGATCGCGAGCACAGCGGGCGAGCCGCTCATCCGCGCCTCCGGGCTCGCGAAGGTGTTTTCGAGCAAAGCGGGCCTCGGCTTAGGTGCGAAGCGAAGCGACGTGCGCGCCGTCGACGGCGTTTCGCTCGAGGTGAGGAAAGGCGAGACGCTGGCGGTCGTCGGCGAATCCGGCTGCGGCAAGTCCACCCTGGGCCGCCTGCATGCTGCGGCTGATCGAGCCCAGCGCCGGCAGCGTGAGCTATGAGGGAACGGACCTGACGTCGCTGTCGGCCTCGCGGATGCGGGCCATGCGCGCGCAACGTGCAGATGATCTTCCAGGACCCCTACGGATCGCTCAGCCCGCGCCGCAGCATCGCCGACATCATCGCCGAGCCGATGCAGGTTTTCGGGATCGGCAAGAATGCGAGGGAAAGACGCGACAAGGTGGCCGACCTGCTGACCCAGGTGGGCCTGCCTCCCAGCTTCATGGATCGCTTTCCCCGCCAGTTCTCAGGCGGCCAGCGCCAGCGCATCGGCATCGCAAGGGCGATCTCGCTGGACCCGAGCTTCATCGTCGCGGACGAGCCGGTTTCGGCGCTCGACGTGTCAGTGCAGGCGCAGATGATCAATCTGATGCAGGACCTGCAGGCGCAGCGCGGCCTGTCCTACCTCTTCATCGCGCATGATCTTGCGGTCGTCCGGCACATCGCCGACCGCGTGGCGGTGATGTATCTGGGGCGCATCGTCGAGATGGGCCCCAAGCACCGCATCTACAGCGCGCCGCACCACCCCTATACGCAGGCGCTGCTATCGGCCGCGCCGGAGCCCGATCCGGACCGGCCATCCAGGCGCATCATCCTGCAGGGCGACGTTCCGAGCCCGACGCAACATGCCGCCGGGATGCAGCTTCAGCGGACGCTGCCCGCTGGCGCAGGACATCTGCCGCCAGGTGCGGCCGGAGCTTGCGGATGCCGCGGCCGGGCACGCCGTGGCCTGCCATTTCGCCAAGCCGAATCCCATCCCCGTCTGAGCTTCGCCGGACGGGCCGGAGTTCAGCTCAGACAGGCCTTGGCTCAACCCGGCATATGCTTGCGCAGGAATTCCTTGAAGCGCTCGGCATAATCGGGGTGCCAGCGCGAGAGCGGCGGGCGGTTCTCGATGATGTCGGCGGCGGCCCAGGCGATCCGCTGCTCGTCGATCTCGCGCGAGACGTCGTTGTCGGGGCACAGGATGTAGAAATCGCCCGCCTCGAGGCTCTTCATCATGTAGTCCACGGTCTGGTCAGGGGTCCACGCGCCCGGCGGCTTTTCGGTCCGGTTCTTGGCGGTGAGGGGCGTGTAGACGAAGCCCGGGATCAGGAGATGCGCCGTGATCTTGCAGCCGGGCACGTTGCGCAGCTCGTGCTGAAGCGCCTCCGTGAAGACCTTCACGCCGGCCTTCGAGACGTTGTAGGCGGGATCGCCGGGCGGCGTGGTGATGCCCTGCTTGGACCCGGTGTTGATGACGAGCCCCGGCGCGTTGTGCGTGATCATGCCGGGCACGAAGACATGCGTGCCGTTGATGACGCCCCAGAGATTGACCTCGATGACGCGATGCCAGGCGTCGGGCGGGCCGAACATGCCGCTGCCGGGCTGGATGCCGGCGTTGTTCATGAGCACGTCGACGTGGTGGAAGCGTGAGCGCACCGCGCCCATCAGCCGGATGACGCTCTCCACGTCGGCAACGTCCGTGGGGACGGCGAGAACCGAGGCCGCCCCGTCGGGAGCGACTGCCGTGACTTCGGCGGCGGCCTGTTCCAGCCGTTCGGCGTTGATGTCGGCCATGCAGACCTTCATGCCGAGGGCGGCGAAGCGCTTGGCCGCCGAGAGGCCGATGCCCGAGGACGAACCCGTGACGACCGCGACGCGGCCTGCTTGCAAGGCGGGATGGGGCATGACGTTCTCCTTCAAACGGGGCGGTCATCGCGGGACTGAGCAGACATAACCGTTATCTGCATTCTATACCCTCGCGTGGATCGGAGTATCATTCCGTTCAGCGAGATACGAGGCCCGGGGGAGACGATGGAACAGAGTTGGCGCTGGTTCGGGCCGGGGGACGTGGTTCCACTGCACGCCATCCGGCAGGCGGGTGCAAGCGGGGTCGTGACAGCGTTGCACCAGATCCCCTACGGCGTGGTCTGGAGCGTCGCGGAGATCGAGGAGCGCAAGGCGCTGATCGCCGCCGACCCGTCGCTCGGGCTTCGCTGGAACGTGGTCGAAAGCCTCCCGATCCATGAGCGCATCAAGCTGGACGAAGGCGACCAGACCGAGCTGTTCGACAATTACCGGCAGTCCATGCGCAACCTCGCGTCCTGCGGCGTGACCACGATCTGCTATAACTTCATGCCTGTCCTCGACTGGACGCGCACCGAACTGCGCCACACGCTGCCCGGCGGCGGGTCCGCGCTGCGCTTCAACGCCTACGAGTTCGCGGCCTTCGACTGCTTCATGCTGGAGCGCGCGGGGGCGGAGGCGGATCATCCGCCGGCGGTGGTCGACCGGGCGAGGACGTGGTTCGCGGGAGCGTCGGAGAGCGCGAAGGCGACCTTGCTGTCCAGCATCATGGCCGGCCTGCCGGGCGCTTTCGACCGCTACGATATCCCGGCGTTGCGCACGATGCTGGCGCGCTACAAGGACATCTCCGCCCAGCGGCTTCGCGAGAACCTGGCGCGCTTCCTGCGCGAGGTGATCCCGACGGCGGAAGAGGTCGGAATCCGCATGGCGATCCATCCCGACGACCCGCCGCGCTCGCTGATGGGCTTGCCGCGTGTCGTCTCCAACGCCGACGACATCGCGTTCATCCTCGATGCCGTGCCGTCCCGCGCGAACGGGCTGACGCTGTGCACGGGGTCCCTCGGGGCGGGGGTTGCGAACGACGTGCCTGCCATCGCGAAGCGGTTCGCCGACCGGATCAATTTCGTGCACCTGCGCAACGTCGCGAAGGAGCCTGACGGATCGTTCATGGAAGCGGATCATCTGGGTGGGGACACCGACATGGTGGCGGTGGTAGACGTGCTGCTCCAGGAGCAGAAGGCGCGGCGGGACGCGGGCCGCGCCGACTGGCGGCTGCCCTTCCGCCCCGATCATGGCCACGAGCTTCTCGACGATGTCGGAAAGGGCAGCTTCCCCGGCTATTCGGCGATCGGGAGGCTCAAGGGCCTTGCCGAAATCAGGGGCGTGATGACCGCTGTGGCCGCCATGAAGGGCCTGCCGGTCTAGCTGGCGACCCTGATCGATCGCAAGGCCGCGGGGGCAGGCCGGAATTCAAAAATGCCCAGGAGATCTTCATGGCTGAGAATTCCTCATCGCCGGACAAGAACGCCGTCACGTTCAGCAGTGGCGACGTGGAAGTTCCTCTTGATATCGTCGCGCGCGCCTTCGGGTTGCCGCCTGAAACCGCGCTGGCGGAAATGAGGGCAGGGCGGATCACCAGCGTCATGGAGAAGGGAACCGATGCTGACGAAGGACGCTACCGGCTGACCTTCTTCCACGGCTCGACGCGCGCAAGGTTCGTCGTCGACGAAAGCGGAGCGGTGCTACAACGCTCCAGCGTTGAATTCGGCGCGTCCTCGAAAAGAACCTGATCCTCGCCCGGGCGAAGCTCAGATGTTCTTGAGCAGCTTCATCCGGTAGCGGAAATCCTCTGCCACGTGCCAGTTGAGCGACGTGATGAGCGTGCCCTGGCGCGAGGTGTAGCGGCGCAGCGACGCAGAGCGCGGTCGTGCCCACCGGGCGCTCCAGGTGGGTGGCGATTTCCTCGTTCATCGCCTCGCCGCGAATCTCCTGGTCGGCCTCCATGATTTCCTCGCCCGAGCGTTCGGCGAGGTGCGCGTAGAACGGCCCGACGCAGCCGGGCAGTTCGCGCACGAAGCGCTGCAGGCGATGCGGGATGTAGGAGTGCGTGTAGCAGACCACGCTGCCGCCGGGCTTGTCCCGCCTGATGCCCTTGACGAGCACCCAGCGCGAACCGGGCTCGCCGCCGACACCCTGCGCCAGCTCCGGCGGCAGCGCGACCTTGCTGCGCGAGAGCACCTGGTAATGCGTGTCGAGCGCGAACTGGAACAGGTCCGCCAGCGAGGAGAGCGAATGCACGTAGCGCGCCTGCGGCTTGGCGGCGACGACGACGCTGCCCGCGCCCTGGCGGCGATGCACCATGCCCTGGTCGACGAGCCGGCGCAGGGCTTCGCGGACCGTGTAGCGGCTGGCGCCGAACTCCTCGCAGAGCTCGCTTTCCGTGGGAAGGCTGGAGTCGAGCGGGTACGCGCCCTCCTCGACACGGCGGCGCAGGACCTCGAGAATCTGCAGATAGCGCGGCGTCTCGATGCCCATGCTCAGCCTAACCCCTTGGCCTAGCCCCTCGGCCTAACCTTTGGGCCCGCAGCCTCGCGGGCGTGCGATCATTCCGTTTCGGCGTAGCGCTTCTCGAATTCCCAGACGTCCTTGAAGCCGATCAGTTCGTTGAACGCGGCGAAGGAGAACATCGGCACGTCAGGTGACGTCGTGCCGTGATCCTTCATGTCCTGGTAGGCCGTGGTCAGCGCCTGCGCGGTGGCGAGGAAACCGAGCGCGGGGAAGATCGCGGCGGCGTAGCCGATCTCCTGCGAGGCGCGACACCGGGAGCATGGGCGTACGGCCGCCATGGACCATGTTGGCGATCAGCGGCTTGTCGATGCGCCGGGCGATCTCGGCCATCTCGGCCTCGGTCTCCGGCGACTCGATGAAGACGATGTCCGCACCCGCCTCGCCATAGGCCACGCCGCGCCGGATCGCCTCGTCGAGACCCTAGCGACGTGCGCGCATCGGTGCGGGCGATGATCAGGAAGTCCGCGCTCGAGCGGCTGTCGGAGGCGACGCGGATCTTGCGCACCATGTCCTCCATCGGCACGACCCGGCGGTTCGGCGTGTGGCCGCACTTCTTGGGGAATTCCTGGTCCTCGATCTGGATCGCGGACACGCCGGCCTTCTCGTAGCCGCGCACCGTGTGGCGGACGTTCAGCAGGCCGCCATAGCCGGTATCGGCATCGGCGATGACGGGCGTCTTCGCCATCTGCGCGATACGGCCGATGCGCTCGATCATCTCGGTATAGGTCGCGAGCCCGGCATCGGGCAGGCCGAGCGAGGACGCCACCGTGCCGTAGCCGGTGACGTAGAGCGCCTTGAAACCCATGCGGTCGGCGATCAGCGCGGAGATGAGATCGTAGACGCCGGGGGCGCTGATGAAGCTCCTGGCTTCGAGATGCTGGCGAAGTGCGGGATCGGCCATGCGGGTCCTGCCGGCTCGTTTTTCGGAAACCCAACTTGTCCGGACATATGCCGGGAATCAAGCGCTATATGCGAGCCGGGTTTTCTGATGCGGAATTTGTCCGGACAGGTTTTCTGTGCCAGCCTGTCGCCGTCTGCCAATAGCGTGCGGGAAGACCGATGAGCGAACTCGACATTTACGCCAAGCAAGGCTTCGCGCAGAGCGTGGGAATCGGGGAGCGGCCCGCGCTCGTCATCGTGGACTTCGTCCTTGGCTTCACGGACCCCGAGCATTTCGGCGGCGGCAATATCGGCGACGGCGATCCAGCAGACGGTCGGTCTGCTGGCCGTGGCGCGCGAGCGGGGCTGGCCCATCGCGCATACCACGCGTCGTCTATGCGGATGACGGATCGGACGCGGGCGCCTTCACGCGCAAGGCGCCGGGCCTGCTGAAGCTGACCGAGACGAGCCCGCTGAGCCAGATCGTCGAAGGAGCTCACTCCCGTTCCGCGGCGAGCTCGTGCTGCGCAAGCGGCAGGCCTCCGCCTTTTTCGGCACGGAGTTCGCGGGCTGGCTCGCGTGGAACCGGGTGGATACTCTGTTCGTGACCGGCTGCACCACGTCGGGCTGCGTGCGCGCCACGGTCGTCGACGCGGTGTCGGCACAACATGCGCACGATCGTCGTGACCGACTGCGTCGGCGACCGCGCCATGGGGCCGCACGAGGCCAACCTGTTCGACATGGGCCAGAAATATGCCGACCTGATGCCGAGCGAGGCCGTGATCGCGGCGACCGCGCCCCGGACGTGACTCGCAACCACAGGCTCGATGGAGTTCGACATGGCCGACGCGCAGGGCTGGCGCAGGAAGTTCGGGGTGCTGGGGCCCTCCACCAACACCATCGTCCAGCCGGACTTCGACGACATGCGGCCCCGCGGCGTCACCAACCACTACAGCCGCATCTACACGCCCAACGCCAACGCGGTGAGCAACGAGAGCTTCCGCGCCGGGGCCGAGACCATCGCCTCCAACGTGCTCGACGCGGTGCGCAGCGTGATGACCTGCGCGCCCGACTATCTCGTGATGGGCATGTCGGCCGTCACCTTCTTCGACGGCGCCAAGGGCGCCGACGCCTTCGTCGACAAGGTCGAGGAGGAGGCCGGCGTGAAGATCAGCGTCGGCAGCCACGCCTGCACGGCGGCGCTGAACGCCTATGGCGGCGTGAAGCGCATCGCGGTGCTCTCGCCCTACTGGCCGGTGATGAACACCGAGGTCGCGCGCTATTTCGGCGACATGGGCTTCGAGTCGGTGCGCGACATCGCGCTGCAGTGCCGGTCCTGGACGGCGATCGCGGAGGTCGACGACGGCGACGCTGCGCGGATGCGCTGCGCGAGCTCGACGGCGACGACGTCGACGCCATCGTGCAGGTCGGCACCAATCTCTCGATGGTGCGCCTCGCCGCGGCGGCCGAGATGTGGCTCGGCAAGCCGGTGATCGCCATCAACACGGCGACCTACTGGCACGCGCTGCGCGCCAACGGCATCGCCGACCAGATGGACGGCTTCGGCCGGCTCCTGTCGGATTTCTGAACGGCCTGCGAGTTCTGAAGACCTAGCTCGAGCGCGTCGTCAGTCGACGCTCGTCACGTCCCTCAGCGACTGGATCATCGAGGTGCGCATCACATAGGCCTTGTGGGCGACGGGATCGGCCACGGTGCGCGCGCAGGTCGTCGTAATAGGCCTGGCGCGCCGCCGGCTCGCGGGTGTTGAGGATGGCGCGGTTGCGCAGCGTGGTCTGCTGGACGACGTCGAGCGCGACCTTGCGCCGCTGGCGCTCGTAGCGGCCGAGCGTGTCGAGGGGCGCGCCGCGCAGCACGGCCGATCAGCTTCTCCGCGAGATTGAAGGCGTCGTGGATGCCGCCGTTGAGGCCCATGCCGCCCAGCGGGTTGTTCACATGCGCGGCGTCGCCGGCGATCAGCAGCCGCCCGGACACGTAGTTCGACGCCACGCGCTCGTGCACGCGGTAGGCGGTGCGGTGCTGGACCTCGTAGGGCACGCTGCGCGCCACCGCGCCCTGCAGCAGCCTCTCGGCGCGCTCCGGCGAGGTCACGTCGGCGTCGGACAGGGTGGGATCCACCGGAAACAGCGCGCGCCAGACGCTGCGCGGTCCGGATCAGGACGAACCATTCCGTGCGGGTCGGAGATGTAGGAGATGTTGGCGATGTCGGGCATCGCCTCGCGGAAATCGTAGGTGGTGGACAGCGTCAGGAAGATCTCCGGGATGGTCTGGCCGTCGAACGCCGACGCCCATCGACTTGCGGACGACGCTGCCGATTCCGTCCGACGCCGATGCAGAAGGCTCCTGCGAGCGTCTCGGCCGACCCGTCCGGATTCGTGACGTCGAGCTCGACGCCGTCGGCGCTCTGGCGCGCGGCAGGCGCCTTCGTGCCGAAGCGGATCGTCGGCGAGCGGGTTGCCCTTCAGGCGCTCGTGCAGCATGTCGCCGAGACGCCACTGCTCGCATTGCAGCCGGTAGGGATGCTTCGTCTCGCCCGCGAGCCGCGCGAGCTCGAACGTGGCGACGACGCCGTCGCGTGCGGTCGCGGAACTGCCAGGTCGGGCAGATCAGCCCCTGCGCGATCATGCTGTCGACGACGCCGAAGCGCTCCAGCATGTCGAGCGTCGGCGGATGGAACGTGGAGGCGCGCAGGTCGTGCGGCAGGTCGTCCGCCGCCTCGACAGCGCCACCGGCACGCCTGCGTCGACCAGCAGGCAGGCGGCCACGAGGCCGACGGGGCCGGCTCCGACGATCAGGACAGTGTTGTTCATCGTGGGCTCCGCAGAGGCTTCCTTGACAGGCCGCGCAGGCCGGTCATCATGGAGTTGTCCGGACAACCATGACCGGCTTCGGCGCGGCCGACAAGTGCGGATCGAGCGCGTCTGAGCCGGCCGGCACAGAGGACACAGCGAGCCATGCACTATCCCTTCGTCCCCCTACCATCGCGCGGCCCGCTGCGACTGGCCCGACGGCAAGCGCCTTGCGCTGATCGTCACCGTCAATCTCGAGTACTGGGACCTGCTGAAGGAAACGCGCGCGCCCTACTACGCCGGCGGCCCGCCCATCCTGCCCGACATGCTGCCCGGCAACATCCCCGACTTCCCGAACTGGTCCTGGCGCGAATACGGCCAGCGCGTCGGCGTGTGGCGGCTGTTCGACGCCTTCTCGGAGGCGGGCGTGCGCGCGAGCTGCACCATGAACGCCAAGATGGCGCTGGAGCGCCGCGCGGTGATCGACGGCGCGCTGGAGCGCGGCTTCGAGCTCATCCCCCACAATTACGAGCAGGGCGAGCTGCTCTGCCACCTCCAGCACAAGCCGGACGAGGAGCGCCGCGTCATCGGCGAGACGCTGCGCGTCTACGAGGCAGATCGACCGGCCGCAAGGCCAAGGGCTGGCTCTCGTCCTCGCTGCGCGGCACGACCAACACGCCGCAATCCTCGCCGAGAACGGCCTCGAGTTCTGGTGCGACCTGATGAACGACGACCAGCCCTACATGATCGACACCGCGAAGGGGCCGATCGTCGGCGCTGCCCTATTCCATCGAGATCAACGACTTCACGCTGCTGCAGCGGCGCGGGCTGACCAACGACGCGGCGCTGGACTGCACTGAAGGAGCAGTTCGACGTGCTCTACGAAGAGGGCGCGAAGACCGGGATGATGATGAATGTGGGGCTGCACCCGCATGTCATCGGCGTCCCGCACCGCGCCGGCCTCCTGAGCAAGTTCCTCGCCTACGCCAAGCAGTTCGACGGCGTGTGGTGGGCCAGCCGCGAGGAGGTCGCCGCCTGCTATCGCGGCCAGCACGAGACCCACATCCCGCGCGGCGCCGACATGACCGACGCGACCGTGCCAGCCCTCGCCCCGGGTCAAGCTTGGCCGGCCGGCTATCGCCGACGCTCGCCATCGTCGCGGCGCTCGCCATAGCGGTCGCGTTCGGCGGCAAGGTGATCGCGCAGCAGATCGTCTCCGGCCTGATGCTGGGCGCGATCTACATGACGGTGGCGATGGCCTTCACGCTGACCATCGGCGTGCTGAACTTCCTGAACTTCACCATCCCGACCCTGTTCATGCTGACCGGCATGGTCGCGTGGGGGCTCGACCTCGCGCGGCATGGCTCGCCTTCGCCGGCGGCTGGGGCTGGCTGCTGGCGCTGCATCGCCGGCATCGCGGTGACGGTGGTCGCCTCGCTCATCGTCGAGCGCTTCACCTTCCGCTACCTCAAGACGCGCCACGGCGACGCGACCGAGCACGCGATCCCGCTGGTCTCCTCGCTCGGCTTCCTGCTGATCTTCGAGCACCTCGTGCTGATCGCGATGGGCTCGGAGGCGCAGCGCTTCACGCGTGCCGTTCAAGGCCGACCTGCATCTGTTCGGGCTGGTGATCGGCTTGCCGCAGCTGGCCAGCCTCGGGCTGGCCGTCGCCGTCGTCGGCGGTGCTGACCTTCATCCTGAAGCAGACGCGGACGGGCCGCGCGCTGCGCACCATCGCGGAAAGCCCCGACACCGCCTCGCTGCTGGGCGTCGACGTGACGCGCATCGTGCCGGTCGTGTTCATCCTCACCGGCCTGCTGGCGGGCGTGGCGGGCGCGCTGTTCACCGTCAACTACAGCGACGTCTCGCCCTTCATGGGCGACCATGTCGGCACCAAGGCCATCGCCGCGATGGTGCTGGGCGGCATCGGCTCGATCTGGGGCGCCATCGCCGGCGGCCTGCTGGTGGGGCTGACCGAGACGCTGTCGATCCATTTCCTCGGCGGCGATTCGGTGCAGATGACCGTCTGGGGCCTGCTGCTCGCGGTCATCATCCTGCGGCCGCAGGGCCTGTTCGGCACGTCGTCGCATCGGCAAGGGGAAGATGTGATGCGCGTCGTTCCCACGAGTCCGGCGGTGCGGGCATGAGCGGATACGTGACCGGGATCGTCGCGATCCTGTGCATCAACCTCATCTTCGCCTACGGCATCTTCGTCACCGCCGCGGCGGGCCAGCTCAACCTCGGCGGCGCCGGCTTCCAGGCCATCGGCGCCTATGCGGCGGCGTGGCTGTCGAGCGTCGCTGGTCAGCCGGTCTGGGTGACCATCCCGGCCGCGATGCTCATCACCGGCGCTCGTCGGCTTCCTCATCTCCTTCCCGGTGCTGCGCACGCGCGGCGTCTACATGGTGCTCGCCACCTTCGCCTTCGCGCGAGGTCGTGGCCGGGCTACCTCCTGCGCTCGACCGTGTTCGGCGGCGCCATCGGCATGGTCGTGCCCGACTATGTCGGCGTGCCCGTGCTGATCGCGTCGCGCGCGTGCTGTCGACGCTGCTGGTGTTCTACCTCATGGCGACGCGGCTCGGCCTCGCCATGCGCTCGATCCACGACGACGAGGCCGTGTCGACCATCATGGGCGTGAACGTCCGGGCCGTGCAGGTCGCGGCCTTCACGCTCGGCGGCGCGCTCGCGGGGCTGTCGGGCGCGCTCTACGCGCATCACTTCAGCTTTCGTCGAGGCGCAGTATTTCAACTCGCTGCTGTCGATCTACGTGCTGCTCTTCGTGCTGATCGGCGGCACGCAGACGGCCTGGGGCCCGCTGGTCGGCAGCCTGTTCTTCACGCTCATCCCGGAGCTGCTGCGCGTCGGCGGGTCCTGGCGCTATGTCGTGTTCGGCGTCGCCATCGTGCTGATGATGGTGGTGCGGCCCGAAGGCATCGTCACGCGCGCGCTGGTCGCCCGGCTGTCGCCCCGCAACTGGTGGCCCGGCCGCCGGCCAGCGCCGGGAGGCGCGCATGCCTGGCTGACGCCGATCCTGGAGCTCGCCGGCGTCGTGAAGCGCTTCGGCGGGCTCACGGTCATCGACGACATCTGCTTCGACGTGCCGCGCGGCGCGCAGCATGGCGCTGATCGGCCCGAACGGCGCGGGCAAGACGACGCTCTTCAACCTGATCTCCGGCGTCTATCCGCATCGATGGCGGCAGCATCACGCTCGACGGCCAGCCCATCGACGCGCTGCCCTCGCGGCAAGCGCGTCGGGCGGGGCTGGCGCGGTCGTTCCAGAACATCCGGCTGATGCCGCATCTGTCGGTCGTCGAGAACGTGATGCTCGGCCAGCACGCGCAGGCCTCCGGACCTGCGCAGCCTGCTCACGCCCGATCGCCTGGCAGCGCGCGCGGCCGTGGCGGCGCATGGCCGAGGAGCGGCTGCGCGAGGCCGGGCTCGACGTCGATCCCGATGCGGCCGTCTCGGGCCTTCCCTACGGCGTCCGCAAGAAGATCGAGGTCGTGCGCGCGCTGATGAGCCGGCCGCGCCTGCTGATGCTCGACGAGCCGGCCGCCGGGCTGAACCCGCGCGAGACGGCCGAGCTCTCCGCCTTCCTCAAGAGCGTCGCGGCGGACGGGCTGACGCTGCTGGTCGTGGAGCACGACATGTCCTTCGTGCACGATCTCTGCGAGCGCACGGTGGTGCTGAACTTCGGCCGGCTGATCTATGACGGCCCGACCCGCGGGCGTGCAGGACGACGCGGCGGTGCGCGAGGCCTATCTGGGCACGCGCCGCGTCGAGACCGAGGGAGCCGGCCGTGCTGCTTGAGGTCGAAAAGCTCGATGTCCGCTACGGCCGCACCCATGCGGTCCGGGGCCTGTCGCTGGGCGTCGGCGCAGGACGAGATCGTCACGGTGCTGGGCTCCAACGGCGCGGGCAAGACCTCGCTGCTGCGCGCGCTGCAGGGGCTCGTGCCGGCCGGCGGACGGGCGCATCGTCTTCGACGGGCACGACATCACGAAGCTGTCGCCGCCCGCAGCGGCTGCGGCGCGGGCTCGCGCTCGTGCCGGAGGGCCGGCAGATCGTGATCAGCCTGACCGTGCACGAGAACCTGCTGATGGGCGCCTATTGCCGCGACGACGGCGACGTGCTGCGCGACATCGACGCGCATCTACGACCGCTTCCCCAATCTCGGCGCGCGCCGGTCGATGCCGGCGTCCGTGCTGTCGGGCGGCGAGCAGCAGATGCTGGCGATCAGCCGCGCGCTGCTGGCGCGGCCCAAGCTGATGATGCTCGACGAGCCCTCGCTCGGCCTGTCGCCGCTGCTGGTGGAGCGGCTGTTCGACCTGATCCGCGCGCTGCACGCCGACGGCCTCGCCATCCTGCTCGTGGAGCAGAACACGCACATGGCGCTCGAGGTCGCCGCGCGCGGGCTCGTGATGGAACTGGGGCGGGTCGTGCATCGAGGGACCCGCCGCCGAACTTCGACAGAGCGACCGCCTCGCTGCCGCCTATCTGGGTCACGCGTAGCCGAACGATCGGAAAACGGGAGAGGGATCATGAGCAGCATTGTGAACAGGACGTTTGCTAGCGGCGCTGGCCGCGGCGGGACTGGCCGTGGCGGGACTTGCGACGGCGACGCCTTCATGGCGCAGGAGATCGTGCTCGGCCTCGCCATGGTGAAGTCCGGTCCGCTGAAGACCGTGGGCGAGGCGACCGAGACCTCGGTCGACATCGCCGTCGGCGAGATCAACGCCAAGGGCGGCATCAACGGCAAGAAGATCAAGCTGATCAAGTTCGACACGGGCTCCGACCCCAAGCAGGCCGCGACCGCGACGCAGAAATTCGCGCAGGACGACAACGCGCTCGCCATCGTCGGCCCGTTCTCCTCGGGCGAAGCCGCGGTCGCCTTCCCGGTCGGCGAGCGCCTCGGCATCGTGCAGATGCCCAACGCCGCCTCGCACGCCCGGCCTCACCGGCAACTTCAGCTATGCCTGGCGCCTGACGGCGGACGAGGGCAAGCAGTTCAACCGGCTCATCGCCACGCTGCGCAAGAAGAACATCAAGATCGACAAGGCCGAGATCATCTACGTCTCGGACGAGCGCGTCTCGAACATCTCGGGCACGCAGTTCTACCCGGCGATCTTCAAGGCCAACAACATCGCCTTCGGCGAGCCGATCGCCTTCCAGTACAAGAGCTTCGACGTGTCGCCGCAGGTCGCCCAGGTGCTCGCAGCGCAATCCCGACGTGGTGGCGCTGGCCGCCACGCCCGACAGCGCCGGCAAGGTGATCAAGGAGCTGCGCCGCCAGGGCTTCCAGGGCCGCGTCATCGGCTCGCAGATCTTCGCCGACCCGAACGCGCTCGAGCTCTTCGGCCGCGATGCCGACGGGCTGCTGATCGTCGCGGGCTACTGGTCGGACCGCAACGACCTCGACGCGCGCCTTCACCAAGAAGTTCGCCGAGGAGAACGCCAAGCGCGGCCTGACGACGAAGAAGATCCCGCACCACACCGACGCGCAGGCCTACGACATCGTCTACCTGCTCAAGCAGGCGATGGAGAAGGCAGGCGTGACCGGCGATCCGGCCAAGGTGGCCGCCGAGCGCACCGCCATCCGCGACGCGATGAAGGGCATCCGCTTCACCGGCGTGACCGGCGACAACACCTGCTTCAACGCCGCGCGCGATGCGCAGCTTCCGGGCTTCGTCATCGAGATCAAGGACCTGAAATGGAACCTGTTCGACCAGCACGCGGCGGACGAATGCCCGCAGGGCTGAGCCCGGCGAACCGGAGGCCCTGCGCATGAGCGCGAGGCGGATCGCAATCCTGGGAGGCTGCGGCGGCATTGGCCGCAGCCTGGTCGCGGCGCTGCCTCGAGCAGGGGGACGCGGTGGCCGTGCTCGATCTCGCAGGCGTCACTCGCCAGACATCCGCCGCCGGCGGGCGTGCGTGGCGCTCGCCGTCGATGCCAGCGACGAGGCCTTCGCTGCGCGAGGCGTTCCAGGCGCTCGATGCGCAATGGGGCGGGCTCGACGGCTTCGTCAACCTCGCCGGGTTCATGATCGGCATGCGCCCGCTTGCCGAGACGACCGCCGACATCTTCGACACGACGGTGCAGGGCAATTTGCGCACGGCGTTCCTGGCCGGCAATGCCGCGATGCGGCTGCTGGCGAAGGGCAACGCGCCGAGCCTCGTGAACATCGCCTCGGGGCTGGCGCACTTCATCCGGCCGCATTACGGGCCCTATGCCGCGTCCAAGGCCGGCATGATCGCGCTGACGAAGACGCTGGCGCTGGAGCACGCGCCGCATGTGCGCGCCAATGTCGTCGCGCCGGGCGCGGTCGATACGGCGTTCCTGCGCGGCGGCACGGGCCGCTCCGGACGAGGACGCCGCCAGCACGATCGACATCACGGCCTATGGCGCGATGGTGCCGCTGAAGCGGATCGCGGAGCCCGACGACATCGTCGGGCCGATCCTGTTCCTGCTCGGCCCCGCGAGCCGCTACATGACGGGCCAGACCCTGTGGGTGAACGGCGGCGCGTACATGCCCTAGAAGCCGCTTTTCAGGCGGCTTCCTGCCGGCCGGCGCTGTCCAGCGCCAGGGCGTCCATACCGAGAAGACCGAACAGATCCTTCGGGTCCGCCGATGCGGCGATGAGGTCGATGGTCTGGCCGATGCCGAGGTCGCGCGCGGCTTCGCCCATCACGTGGAGGGCGGAGAAGTCCTCGATCGCGAAGCCCACGGAATCGAAGATCGTGATCTGTTGCGCATCCCGCCGGCCCACGGCCTCGCCGGCGATAACGCGCCAGAATTCCGTAACCGCGAAATCCTCGGGCATCTGCTGGAGATCGCCCTCGATGCGCGTCTGCGGCTCGTATTCCACGAAGACCGGGCCTGCGCGCAGCACGTCGGCGGCAAGCTCGGTCTTGCCGGGGCAGTCGCCCCCGACGGCGTTGACGTGCATGCCGGGCTCCAGCATGTCGGCGGTGAGGATGGTGGCGTTCGTCTTGTCCGCCGTGAGCGTGGTGACGATGTCGGCGCCCCGCACGGCGCGCCGGGCGCTCGCGCAGATCTCGACGGACAAGGTGCTGACGGCGCGAAGATTGCGCGCGAGCTTCTCGGACGCGGCCCTATCCGTGTCGAACAGTTGGACCTTTTCGATCCCGAGCAGGTGGTGGAAGGCCAGCGCCTGGAATTCGGCCTGCGCGCCATTGCCGATGATCGCCATGGTCCGGCTTTCCGGCCGCGCGAGGTGGCGGGCCACCATGGCCGAAGTCGCGGCAGTGCGGATGGCGGTGGTCAGGGTCAGTTCGCTGAGCAGCGTGGGGATGCCGGTGTCGACATCGGCGAGCACGCCGAAGGCCATGACCGTGGGCAAGCCGAGCTGCGTGTTCTTCGGATGCCCGTTGACGTATTTGAAGGCGTAGGTCTCGGCGTCCGCGATGGGCATCAGCTCGATGACGCCGTCGCGCGAATGGCTGGCGATCCGGGGCGTCTTGGCGAATTGGCTCCATCGCGAGAAGTCGCGCTCGATGCGGGCGGCCATGGCGGCGAGGCAGACCGGCAGGCCGCGGCGGCGAACGATGGCGATGACGTCGCCGGTGCTCAGGAACAATGTCTGGGGCTTCGCGTGCATGGCCATCTCTCGGTTGCGAGATCGATGGCCCATGATGCTCCGCGGCGATGGTAGTGGAAATCGCCAGAAATGTGCCATATTCAGTCTCGTTCTAGCGAAATGTCGTGCCTGACTGGCGGAATGATAGATGGATGAGACCGACTACAAGCTGATCGCGCTGTTGCGCCGCGACGCCCGGACGAGCGTGGCGGATCTCGCGAAGGCGCTCGGCGTGTCGCGCGGCACCATCACCAACCGCATCCGCAAGCTCGAAAAGGACATGGTCATCCGCGGCTACACGGCGGTGATCCGGCCCGAGGCGGAGCCGAACGTCATCCGCGCCTGGATGAGCGTGCAGGTGGAAGGGAACCAGACGCGGCAGGTTGTGACGCGCCTGCTCGGCGATCCCGGCGTCGAGGCCCTGCACGACACGAACGGCCGGTGGGATCTCCTGGCCGAATTGCGCGCGTCCTCGATGGCCGAGTTGTCCGCGATCCTGGAGCGCATCCGCCTGATCAAGGGCATTCACGCCACCGAAACCAGCATCCACCTCTCGACGTTCCGCTAGACCGGGCCCTCGTTCACCAGTGCGCGTAATCAGCCCGCGTGGGCGTCATGGCGGTCTGCGATGGCGCGGCACAGGCCGGAATCGAAGCCGAGGTCGGCCATCATGTCGCCGGCCTCCCGCATCTCGGCTGCGCGCCGCTTGCCGTGCCTCTTCACGCGTGCGGACATGATCTCGGCCAGCTTCGGCCAGTCGATGGAGGGGAAGGTCTGCGTCAGGCTGGCATAGACTTCGTCCTGCACATCCCAGGCGCGCGACGCCGCAGCGCAATCGATGATGAGCGCTTCGATGCCCTTGATCATGATGCTGCGGCACAGCTTCATCGCCGACGCCTTGCCGATCTCCTCCGATACCGGGCGAATGTTCATGCCCAGTGCGTTCAGCGCGTCGGCCGTGCGGGCGGCAGCCGGCCCCCCGCCGAGAATGGGAACCCGAAGGCGCGGCTCGGCGATGGGCGCCATCACGGCGCCTTCCACATAGTCCGCACCCGATGCCGACACGAGTGCGGCTGCCCGGCGCTTTGTCGTAGGCGAGGCTGAATTCACATCGAGGAAGACCTGGCCCGCCGAGAGGAATGGCGCGGCCTCCGCCGCGACGGCTTCCACGGCGTCGGCCGTGACGGCTGAAAACACGATGTCCGCGCCTGCGATCACGTCCTGCAGGCTTGTAGCCACGCGGACCCCGTCGGCCTCGGCCCGCGCCGCCATCTGCGGCTTTGCCGCGGGGTTTTCGAACAGGATGTCGAAGACCGCCACGGAGCTCGCGCCGTTCGCCTTCAGGTCTTTCGCGAAGGCTGTGCCGACCTCGCCGTAGCCGATGATCCCGATCTTCATAACGCTCGCGCTCCGGTGGCAGGCAAGATGATCAAACCCCGGCGGGACGATGGAGGAGAGGGCCGCCGGGCTCAAATGACAAGAACGGGGCCTTTGCTGACTCCCTTTCAGCAATGAACCATTGCTGTATGGGATTCAGCAATAGGGTCGAAAATTCGATTTGCTTAAACGTCGCTCCGGTGGCCTCCTCGCGTGAACCTCATCACGCCGCATGCGCCAATGCGAGGCGCACGAACCGACCGCCCGGAGATCGCCGATGACCCCAGACGAGCCCTGCCGCGATCTGGCCCATCTCGGCCATGTCGAGATGTTCACGCCCAAGCCCGACGAGAGCCTCCGCTTCTTCGTCGACGTGATGGGCATGACCGAGAGCGGCCGGGAGGGCGGCAGCGTCTATCTGCGCGGGTGGGACGACTACGAGTTCCACACGCTGAAGCTCACCGCGCACCGCACCTCCGGCATCGGCCATGTCGCCTTCCGCACGGCCAGCCCGCAGGCGCTGGAGCGCCGCGTGAAGGTGCTGCAGGACATGGGAGCGGGGCTCGGCTGGGTCGACGGCGACCTTGGGCACGGACGCGCCTTTCGCGCCCGCAATGCCGACGGCCACCAGTTCGAACTCTACTACGACACACGCTGGTACGAGGCTCCGCCGGAGTTGCGCCCGGCGCTGAAGAACCAGGCCCAGCGCTATCCCGCCCGCGGCTGCAACGTGCGGCGGCTGGACCATCTGAACCTGCTGGTCCTCGACGTCGCGGAGACGCGGACCTTCCTCGAGAAGGGATTGGGCATGCGCACGACCGAGCAGATCGTGCTCGACAGCGGCGTCGAGGCGGGCGCGTGGCTCACCTGCACGAACAAGACCTACGACATCGCCTTCACCAAGGACAATACGGGCACCGCAGGCCGCTTCCACCACGTCACCTACGCCGTGGACAGCCGGGAGGACATCCTGCGCGCCGCCGACATCTTCCTCGAGAACGGCGTCTTCATCGAGACCGGGCCGCACAAGCATGCGGTGCAGCAGACGTTCTTCCTCTACGTCTGGGAGCCCGGCGGCAATCGCGTCGAGATCGCCAATGCCGGTGCGCGGCTGATGCTCGCGCCGGACTGGAAGCCGATCGTCTGGACGCAGGCCGAGCGGGCGAAGGGGCAGGCGTGGGGCCTCAAGACGGTCGAGTCCTTCCACACGCACGGCACGCCGCCGGTCGAATGAGCAGGCCTTTCAGGCTGGTCCATGCGACCCCGCCATAGCAGGGGCCAAAAAAAGCCAGTTGGTCCATTCTCCGGACGCCCGTACGGTGGCTCGAAACCGGTCAAAGGGCTCCGCGGCCCCGATGGCGCGTGGGAAGCCGTGCGGGCCCGAGAATAAAAGGCGATGACGAGACCATCCCAACTGGCGCCATTCCAGCACGCGATCTTCCGGAATATCTGGATCGCAAGTCTCGCGTCGAACTTCGGCGGGCTGATCCAGTCGGTCGGCGCTGCGTGGCTGATGACGTCCATCGGCGGGACGCCCGGTCAGATCGCGCTCGTGCAGGCGACCACCACGCTTCCGATCATGCTGTTTTCCCTCGCGGCAGGGGCGATTTCCGACAATTTCGACCGCCGCAAGCTGATGCTCGGCGCGCAGATCTACCTGCTGTGCATTTCCGTGCTGCTGGCCTTCTCGACCTATCTCGGCTTCATCTCGCCCTGGGTTCTGCTCGGATTCACTTTTCTCATGGGCTGCGGGACGGCGTTCAACGGTCCGGCTTGGCAGTCGCTCGTCGGGGAGATGGTGCCGCGGTCCGATCTTCCCTCGGCGATCGCCCTGAACAGCATGGGTTTCAACCTGGCGCGAAGCGTGGGGCCGGCGCTGGGCGGAGCCATTGTCGCGGCGGCGGGCGCTGTCACGGCCTTCGCCATCAATGCCGTCAGCTATATCGGATTGATCGTCGTGCTTGCGCGCTGGTCGCCGGCGGTGACACCCCGCGCGCTGCCGCCGGAATCCCTAGGCAATGCGATGATGGCAGGCGTGCGCTACGTGGCGATGTCGCCGAAAATCGGGGTCGTGCTGGTGCGCGGGGCGATCTTCGGCTTCTCCGGAATTGGCGTGCAGGCGCTGATGCCGCTCGTCACGCGGGATCTCCTGCTGGGCGGCGCGGCGACTTACGGCTTGCTGCTGGGCGCGTTCGGCGTCGGCGCGGTCGCAGGAGCCGTGCTCAGTACGCGCCTGCGCGAGGCCTTGTCGGTGGAGGGCCTGGTACGCCTCGCGTTCTGCTGCTTTGCCCTTTGCGCCACGGTCGCCGCCCTGAGCAGGAGCGCGCCGCTCACGATGGCGGGCATGCTGTTTGGAGGAGCGAGCTGGGTGCTGGCGCTCTCCAGCTTCAACGCCTCGGTGCAGCTTTCAGCGCCGCGATGGGTGGTCGGCCGCGCGCTTGCGCTCTACCAGATGGCGACGTTCGGCGGGATGGCCGTGGGGAGCTGGACCTGGGGCCTCGTCGCCGGACGCATCGGCACATCCGAAGCGCTGCTCATCACGAGCGGCGTGCTGCTCGCCGGAGCCGCGCTCGGTTTCATCATGCGGCTGCCCGAGGCGCCATCGGCCAATCTCGACCCGTTGAGCCGCTGGATCGAGCCGGACGTGGCGCTCGACATCAGGCCGCGCAGCGGGCCGATCGTCATCACCATCGAATACATCATCAGGGAAGAGGACGAACTGGCATTCCTGAGGGCGATGGCAGACAGGCGGCGCGTCCGCCGCCGCGACGGCGCACGCCACTGGACGTTGCTGCGCGACCTCGCCGACCCCAGAATCTGGGTCGAGCGGTACCACAATCCGACCTGGCTGGAATATGTGCGTCACAACCAGCGCATGACCAAGGCCGACGCCGTGATCGGGGAGAGCCTGCGCGCGCTTCACCAAGGGCCGGAGCCGCCCCGGGTTCGCCGGATGATCGAGCGCCAGACCGGGTGGGTGAGCTCGGACCTCGCGCCGGCCCGCAGCATCGCGCACCCGCTCACCGATCCCGGCGGCTCGCACTGAACCGGGCGGCAGCGCGGCTTGGCTGCCGCGCCGCCATGACGTTCTACCCGTGACCGGGCAAACCTGCCGGCATCCCCCCGGCGGGACGATGCCCTAGCTCCAGGTGCGGTCCCAGGAATACTCGTTGTCCCAGCTATCCGTCGGCTCCCAGATCCCGGTGATGCCGGGCTGCAGGTGCGCCTTGAGAACTTCATCGTTGAGATCGTCGATGCCGAGGCCTGGCTTGTCGGAGACTTCGATGAAGCCGTTCTTCACGATCGGGCCGTCCATGCCCTTCGCGATGTCGTCCCACCAGGGAACGTCGACCGCGTGCTGCTCGAGGGCCAGGAAGTTCTCGGTCGCGACAGCGACGTGAGCGGCGGCCATTGCCGCAATGGGGCTTTCGGCCATGTGGATCGCCATCGCGACGCCGTGATCCTGCGCGGCGTCGCCGATCTTCTTGGTTTCGAGGATGCCGCCGCTCGTCAGCAGGTCGGGATGGATCACCGCGATCCCGCTTTTCAGGAGGGGCATGAAATCCTCCTTCAGGTAGATGTCCTCGCCCGTGCAGATGGGCACGGCAGTGCTTTTGGAAAGCTGCTCGTACTGGTCCGTGTACTGCCAGGGCAGCACGTCCTCCAGCCATGCCGGATTGTACTTCTCGATCCGCTTGGCGAGCCTGATCCCATCCTGCAGCGAGATGTGGCCGAGGTGATCGAGCGCGATGGGCACTTCGTCTCCGACGACCGCGCGGACCTCCGCCATGTACTGCTCGAGCAGGTCGAGCCCCTTCTCGGTGAAATGCAGTCCCGTGAAGGGATGGCGGACATTGTGCACGTCGTAGATCGCGTTCAGCCTGCGGCGATCGTCGAGCGACTTCGGCTGGGCCCGGCGCGGATGTGTCCGGAAGGTCTCGAGGACGCCCCCGGGTGCGGAGACCGTGCCCTTCTCGTGCATGATCTGGGCGAGGCCGAGGTCCATCTTCAGGAAGGTGTAGCCGAGCTCCATGCGCTTCTTCAGCCGCTTGCCGGTCTCCGTCCCGCTCGGCACCTCGGCGTCGGTGTCGGAATACATCCGGACCTTGTCGCGGAATTTGCCGCCCAGCATCTGGTAGATCGGAACGCCGTAGGCCTTGCCGGCGAGATCCCACAGCGCGATTTCGACGGCCGATACGCCGCCACCCTGGCGGCCATGCCCGCCGAACTGCTTGACGCGGCGGAAGAGGCGGTCGACGTCGCAGGGGTTCTCGCCAAGCAGCCGGCTCTTCAGCATGAGGGCGAAGGTCTTGCTGCCGTTGTCGCGCACCTCGCCCAGGCCGACGATGCCCTGGTTGGTGTAGATCTTCATCAAGGATGAGGTGAAGGGCGCGCCCACGATATCCGCGAACCTGACGTCGGTGATCCGCAGCTCGGACGGCTTCGAATTCGTGTTGACCCGGTCGAGAGCCTGTTCAGACGTAGTCATTGCTGTTTCCCTGGGCATTGATGTTCGTTTCCCCCGCATGCTTTTTTCTGCCGTCGGAGTGCTTGCGATGGCAGCGCCATAGTAAGCAGGTTAGTTGCCGCCGGTGCTGGTTTTTGCTGCCTTGAGCGATCAGGGCTGCTGCGCGTAAATGGCAGGCCGCTCACGCCGGCGGCACAGGCCTCGGCTTTCCATGGTCGTCGATGGCCACGAAGGTGAATGTCCCGTCCGTGACCTTCTCGCGCACATGCGTCTGGAACCGGCGTGCCCAGGCCTCGACATGGACCTTCATCGACGTGCGGCCCACGCTGTCGATCGCGGTGTAGACGCACAGGACGTCGCCGACCGCGACGGGACGGATGAAGGTCATCGCGTCCACCGCGACGGTCACGACCCGCCCGCGCGCCCGCTCAACGCCTGCGATGCCGCCGGCCTGGTCCATCTGGGACATGACCCAGCCGCCGAAGATGTCGCCATTGGCGTTCGTATCCCTGGGCATCGCGATGGTGCGAACCGTCAGTTCGCCGCGCGGCTCGTCCATAACCTGATCGCCCATCCCTGCCCCCGGCGGCCTGCCCGCACCGTGGTGCGCGCCTCTTGAGAGGCCAAGCAGACCCGCTGGAGACGATGCCGTCAAGATTGCCCCCGCGCGCCGCCGGGTATGGCGACGCAAATGGTCATTGCGGATTAATCCGACTTGCGATGATCTGCGTGCGCATGAATTTCTCATCCGCGATCACCGACAGCGCCGCGCCAGCAGGCATCAGCCTGACCGCCGCGCAGGCCCGCCGCATCGCGCTGGCGGCGCAGGGCTTCGGCCGCGCCCGGCCGGACGAGGCGTCCCGCGCGCATCTCGACGGCGTCATTCGCCGCCTTGGCCTCATCCAGATCGATTCCGTGAACGTGCTCGCGCGGGCGCACCTCATGCCGGGCTATTCGCGGCTGGGAGCCTATCAGCCGGAGTGGCTGGAGCAGGCGGGCCGGGGCCGCAAGCTGTTCGAATATTGGGGCCACGAGGCTTCGCTGATCCGGTGCGAGATCCAGCCGCTGCTGCGCTGGCGCATGGCGCGGGCCGAGCGCGGGGAGGGGATCTACAAGAACCTCGCCCGCTTCGGCATGGAGCACGCCGACGCCATTAAGGCGCTCTTCGACGAACTGCAGAAACGCGGCCCCAGCAGCGCGCGCGATCTCGGCGGCGAACGCGGCAGCGGCTCCTGGTGGGGCTGGAGCGATACCAAGCGCTCGCTCGAATGGCTGTTCTGGGCGGGCATGATCACGACGCAGAGCCGCCGGGGCAATTTCGAGCGTGTCTACGATCTCACCGAACGCGTCTTGCCGCGCAAAGTGCTCGACGTGCCGACACCGAGCGAAGCGGATTCCCACCGCGAACTGCTGCGCATCGCCGCCCGCGCGCTCGGCGTGGCGACCTCGCAGGACCTGCGCGACTATTTCCGCCTCGGCCCGTCCGCCGCGGAGCGTTTGCCCGAACTGGTGGAGGAGGGCGCGCTCATCCCCGTCAGCGTAAAGGGCTGGCGCCAGCCCGCTTATCTCGCGGCCGATGCGCGGCGGCCCCGCTCCGTCGATGCGCAGGCGCTGGTGTCTCCATTCGACCCGCTGCTCTGGCATCGCGACCGCACGGAGCGGCTGTTCGGCGTGCGCTACCGGATCGAGATCTATACGCCGGAGCACAAGCGCGAGCATGGCTATTACGTGCTGCCTTTCCTGCTCGGCGACCGGATCGTGGGCCGCTTCGACCTGAAGGCGGACCGGCAGGCACGGGTCCTTGTCGTGCAATCCGCGCACGCCGAGACAGGCGTGGACCTGGGCCGTGTTGGCGAGGCGGCCGCGAACGAGCTGTGGCGGCTGGCGCGATGGCTGGGTCTCGATGCTATCGTGCTCAAGGCCCGGGGTAACCTCGCGGCCCATATCCGGGTGGATGCGCCTGCCTGATCCGGCAGGCATCCGGCGAGTGGAACAACAAAGCCTGGCATCGCGGATTGCGAATGCGGCGGTGAAGGGGAGGGGCAAGGCCATGAAGATCACGGCGATCGAGACGCTGCGCGCCGAGGAATTCGCCAACGTCCTGTGGGTTCGCGTCCACACCGACGCCGGCCTCGATCGGACTGGGCGAGACCTTCTACGGCGCGGGCGCGGTGGAGGCGCATATCCACGACACGCTCGCCAGTCCGCCTGCTCGGCCGCAATCCGCTGCATATCGAGGCGATCAACCGGGACATGGTGAACCTGCCCATGGCGCAGTCGTCGACCGGCGTCGAGTATCGCGCCGCCTCGGCGGTCGACATCGCGCTGTGGGATGTCTTCGGCAAGGTCTGCGGCCAGCCGGTGCACCAGATGCTGGGCGGCCTATGCCGCGACAAGCAGCGCATCTACAACACCTGCGCCGGCTACAAATATGTCCGCTCGAACAACATCAGCCCGGTGTCGAACTGGAACATGGGCGAGGCCGAAGGCCCCTATGAGGACCTGACGGCTTCATGAACCATGCCGACGCGCTCGCCGAGAGCCTGCTCGAGGAGGGCATCTCCGCCATGAAGATCTGGCCGTTCGATCCCGCGGCGAAGGAGAACGAGGGGCTCTTCATCACCGCCGCGCAGATGAAGGCCGCGATCGAGCCGTTCGAGAAGATCCGCAAGGCGGTCGGCGACAAGATGGAGATCATGGTCGAGTTCCACTCGCTGTGGAACCTGCCGGCGGCCATGCAGATCGCCAAGGCGCTCGAGCCCTACAAGCCGACCTGGTACGAGGACCCGATCCGCATGAACTCGCCGCAGGCGCTGGCCGAGTTCGCCGCGCTCGACCGACGTCTGGGTCTGCGCCAGCGAGACGCTGGGCTCGCGCTTTCCCTACAAGGACATGCTCGACCGCGACGCGGTCCACGTCGTCATGGTCGATCTGTGCTGGACCGGCGGCCTGACCGAGGGACGCAAGATCGCAGTCGATGGCCGAGACCTACCATCGCCCCTTCGCGCCGCACGACTGCATCGGCCCGGTCGGCTTCGTGGCGGCGGTCCACACCTCGTTCAGCCAGCCCAACACGCTGATCCAGGAATCCGTCCGCGCCTTCTACCGGGGCTGGTACAACGAGCTCGTCACCACCATGCCCGTCATCAAGGATGGCTACGTGTACCCCATGGAAGGGCCCGGCCTTGGTCTCGAACTGCAGCCGGGCGTCTTCAAGCGCCCGGACCTGATCACCCGCAGATCGACGCTGTGAGCAAGGGCCGCGAGCGAGGGGGCGGCCACGCTGGACGTTCGAGGCGGCTGCAGCACCCTCGTCCGTGTCAGCGCTTCGCGGCGCCCGGCAGCTTCACCCGGTAGACGAGGAACATCGTGTCGACGTCTGCCCCGCTCGCATCCTTGTAGGCCGCGCCGACCTGGAAGCCGTCCTGCGTGATGAAGTCGTTGTCATTCGCGACGAACAGGTAGAACTCGTCGGGCCGGTCCTGCTCAAGCGTCGGGAACAGGGTCATCGCTTCCCACTTTTCGGACAGGTTCGTGCGATCGTTGGGCGCTCCGTTGTGGAGGCCAGCCTTGGCCAGCTCGGCTGCGTCGTTGATGTCGATGAAGGGCGAGAGGGCGGCGGGCTTGATGCCGTCCGCCAGCACGCCCTTGGGCGCGATCGGCTGGGCGACGTCATATTGCGTGCCGGCGATGTTGGTGGAGCCGTTGAGGTCCAGCACGGTGATCTGGCGGTAGAGCGACGCCGCGCCTTTCTGGCCATACCCGTTATTGCTGTCGCGGGAGAGCATCAGGTAGCGGCGCGGGCCGATCCAGACGATCTCGCTCTGGGCGGCGACCTTCGTCTTGCCGTCGTCCACGAATGTCGGGAGGGGCACGACGGCTTCGTGGATCAGCTTGAGGTTCTTCACGTCGGACGCGTCGTAGACCAGGGCGCGCGTGTGCTGGCGCGTGGCCGCGTTGTCGCCGCCGTCCTGTCGCGCAGCGCTTTGCAGCACGACCGTCAGTTCCTTGCCGTCGGGCGACAGGGCCATGCCCTCGAAGCCCTGGTTGTTCTGGCGGCCCAATTCCGGGTCCTTGGGGCTCGGCACCGGTGCGCCAGGCGCAGGATTGTTGGACGAGAAGTCCACGGCTCCCTTGCGCTTCGGCAGCAGCGCGGCCGGCGGCTGGGTCGTCGAAAGGAGCTTGCCATCCCCAGCGAAGCGATAGATCGCCGGGCCGTATTCGTCGCTGATCATGAAGCCGCCATCCGGCAGCAGCACCACCGCTTCCGGATCGAGGCTGATCTTGCCGCCGGCCGTCATCGGCATGGCCGGCCATCCGTCCTTTTCAGAACGCTTGGCGACCGGATCGAGCCCGCTCATCGGCACGCCTGCCTCGTCGGTGAGCAGGATGGTGTCGGCCAGGCTGGCCTCGATCCGCCCCATCGCACCGGACGCGCCGGGCAGGAGCTTGATGCTCAAACGGTTGAGACGGGTGCGGTAGTCCGTGGTGCCTTCGACGTTGTAGCCCCGGTCGGGCAACAGCCAGAGTTCGCCGGTGAACCCGCCCTCCGCGCGCTTCCAGCTTCCAGGGATCGCGGCCATGCCGGAACCCGAGCCGAAAGTCTCGCTGAACTTGTCCTTGAGATTGGCGGGAAGGCGGCCCACTGCCACGAGGCCGCTGCTTGACGGCGGGGCCAGCTCCTGGGCTTGGGCCGCCTGACTGAGAACCGACGCGAGTGCGACGAAAATAATGGCTTTGGTGCGGGTCATTTCAGCCTCGTGATCAATGCCTGGTCTAAGTACGGCCGTCTCATGACAGATCAGTGACGCCTTGTGTTTTTGTTCCTCATCTGTTCTTTTACGGCATGGTTCAGCCGGTCCGGTCCCTTCGCGAACTTTCACGTCATGGCGGCTCACTGAGGGTCGAATGCAGGCGCTGCGGCCGCCTGGCTTTTTTCGCGGTCAGGGAGATGGCGGACTATTTCCGCCGCCGTGCCTGGGCTGACGACTGGGATTCCGTCGGCGGCCGGTTTCGCTGCACATGTGGTGCGCGGGACAGTTCGGTGATCTGGACCGACGAATCGCCGCCGCCGCCGGCGCCGGCGCCCCCGCCGCCACGTCAGGTCCACGCGCCGCCCGGCGTCGACGCCGCGGATTGGGCTAAGGCGGACGAGCGCGAGCGCAAGCGCCTGCTTCGGATCGCTAGGGGATGACGGCGCGGCGAGGGCCGTGAAAATCCGTCCGCCGCGCGACTGGACCAAGCCCGACGATCAGGCGTTGCACCCGCCTAGGGCAGGACGAATTCCACCGTTTCAGGGAGGAAGGCCTGCCCGTCGAAAAGCTTTCGCGCGGTGCGCAGCAGCCCGGCGCGCTCGACCACCGGACGCTCCGGCGTTCCGCCGACCTCGATCCTGACGGTGAACTCGCCGGTGGGATGCTCGACCGACATGATCTTCTCGCGCCCGGCCGGGACGTTGGCGACGCGCGCGGCGGGCGTTCCCGGCAGCACGCAGGCGGTCGCCACGGTCACGGCTGCGAAAACGCCGATGGAGGCGTGGCATTCGATGGGGATGAAGCTTCGCGTCGAGATCGCGCCTCCGGCGCGCGGGGCGGAGACGAGCGCGATCTTGGGCACGACCTTCGAGGAGACGTCGCCCAGATTCATCAGCGGCCCGGCGGCGCGCCGGATCTCTTCCAGCCGCGCCTTGAGTTCGGTGTCCTTGTCGAGCGCCTCGCGGCTTTCCGCACCCGTCCGGCCCAGGGCCGACGCCTCGATGACGATGACCGGCATGCCGTTGTCGATGAGCGTCACGTCGACCCCCGCGACCCTGTCCACCACGTTGCCTGATGGCAGCAGCGACCCGCAGACCGACCCCGCCGCATCGAGGAAATCGATGGGAATGGCGGCGGCGGTGCCTGGCACGCCGTCGATCCGGGCGTCGCCGCCGTAGCGGACGATGCCGCCGGGCGTCTGGATGGAAAGATCGGCAATGGTGCCGGTGTTGATGGTCCGCACCCGCACGCGGGTCTGCGGGCCGGATGCGCGCACGAGGCCCCGCTCGATGGCGAACGGCCCGACGCCGGCGAGGATGTTGCCGCAGTTCGGGGTGGTGTCGACGATGGGCTTGTCGATCCCGACCTGGCAGAACAGGAAGTCCACGTCGCAGCCGGGATCAGCCGAACGCGAGACGATGGCGACCTTGCTGGTGAGCGGATGCGCGCCGCCAATGCCGTCGACCTGGCGCGGATCGGGCGAACCGAGCAGCGCCAGCAGCACGCGATCGCGGGCCCCCGCCTCGGACGGCAGGTCCTCGGCGAGGAAATAAGCGCCCTTCGAGGTGCCGCCCCGCATCATCATGCATCTGACCGGCTGCTGCATTCGGGTTGCCTCGCCCAGGGTTCGCATCGGTGCGCAACCTGATGTCTCCGCCCGCTATGAAGCAAATGATTTGAATTCCGGGTTTACTGAGCTTCCTGCATCAGTGGCGGCATCGGGTCCTGTTGCCGGGCTCGCTGATGGGAGGGGGAACGGCGGATGATTTGTCGCGGGCCCCTCATCTGCCGCGCGGCGCCGAACGTAACGGTCAAGCCTTGCTTTGAGCCCTGAATGTGCAGTCAGGCAGGCCGCTCGTTGCAGGATTTTCGAACCGGCCCTGAAGCTCCGGCTCTCCCCCGGACAGTGCAAGAAATTCATGAAACGTGCCGAAAGAAATCATTTGCTTCACTATTTGCATCTCCGGCATGTAGGGGTCGCTTTGGCAACGGGAACAATTGGACCTTGGGGCAGAACTGAACCTTGCAGATCATCCTCATCCCTGGACTGCTTTGCGATCAGACCGTCTGGACCGCGCAGGTCGCGGCGCTTGAAGCGTTCGCCGATGTTGCCGTCGCCGATATCTCGACGCAGGATTCCATCACAGCCATGGCGCGGTCCGCGCTGGCGCTCCGGGACGGGCCGCTGGTGGTGATCGGTCACTCCCTGGGAGCTCGCGTCGCGATGGAGGCCGTCAGGCTTGCGCCCGAGCGTGTCGAGAAGCTGGTGCTGATGGATACGGGCGTCGCTCCCCGCCGCGAAGGCGAGGAGGTAACCCGGCAGGTGCTGCTCGATCTCGCGGACCAGCGAGGGCATGGCGGCGCTCGCCGATCGCTGGCTTCCGCCCATGGTGCATGAAGCCCGCGTCGACGACGCTGCCCTGATGGACCCGCTGCGCGCGATGGTGCAGCGCGCCACGCCGGCCCAGCACCACCGCCAGATCAAGGCCCTGCTCGACAGGCCGGACGCCCGCCCGCTTCTGCCGTCGATCAGCGTGCCCGACCCTCGTGATGGTGGGCCGGCAGGACCGCTGGAGCCCGCTCGCGCAGCACGAGGAAATGGCTGCGGCCATCCCCGGAGCGCAACTGCGTCGTGATCGAGGACAGCGGCCATATGACGCCCGGTCGAACAGCCTGAACAGGTGACGCCGGCGCTGCTATCCTGGCTCGGCCAGGTTCCCGCGCGGAATGCTGCGGCAGGAGTACGGTGATGGCGACTGATAGCCCGGACGACCGCGATTCCGGACATCCCGCTCTTCGACCGCCAGAGGTCGCTGCGCGGCTACCGGATCAACAAGATGGCGATGGGCCTCGTCAAAGCCCGAGAACCGCGATGCCTTCCGGCCGACGAGAGCGCCTATCTCGACCGCTTCGGCCTCACCGCCGAGGAGAAGGAAGCGGTCATGGACGCGCAACTGGCGCGAGATGGTGCGGCTCGGGGGCAATGTGTTCTTCATCCTGAAGATCTCGGCCATCGACCCGGCCCGCATCACCGAGATCGGCGCACACCAGGCCGGCATGGACCACGACGCCTTCCTGCGCGATCGATTGGGAAAGAAGTAAGCATGGCAAAGCTCATCGGAGGACTGGGGACATCCCACGTGCCCTCGATCGCCGCCGCGATCGACAAGGGCCTGCGGGACACGCCGGACTGGAAGCCCTTCTTCGACGGCTATATCCCGGGCCAGGATTGGGTGCGCGAGCACAAGCCCGATGTCGCGGTGGTGATCTTCAACGACCACGGCAACACGTTCTTCCTCGACAAGGTGCCGACCTTCGCCGTGGGCTGCGCCGAGGAGTACAAGCCGGTCGACGAAGGCTGGGGCCCGCGCCCGATCCCGCCATTCCGGGGCGCCGTCGACTTCTCGTGGCATCTCGTCGACACGCTGGTGGAGAACCGGTTCGACCCGATGATCTGCCAGGAGATCGAGGTCGACCACGGCATCCAGGTGCCGATGGAGCTGTTCTGGGGCCGCCCGGCCGAGTGGCCGGTCAAGGTGGTGCCCATCTTCGTCAACGTGATCCAGTATCCGATCCCGCTGCCGAGCCGCTGCTACGAGATGGGCCGCGTGCTGCGCAAGGCGATCGAGAGCTATGACAGCGACGAGCGCTTCGTCGTGCTGGGCACCGGCGGCCTGTCGCACCAGTTGCAGGGCGCGCGCGCCGGCTTCGTCAACCCGACCGCCGACCGGGCCTTCCTGCGCGACATCGCCACCGACCCGGACAAGCTCGCCGCGCATGTCGCGCGAGCAATATGTCGAGATGTTCGGCAGCGAGGGCGCCGAGCTGATGATGTGGCTCGTCATGCGCGGCGCAATGGATCGCGACGTCGAGGTCCTGCACACCCACTACTTCGTGCCGGCCTCGATGACGGGCGCAGGCATGATCGTGCTGGAGAACAGCGCCGCCGCGACCGAGCCGGGCGGCGGCCTGACATGGCTTACTGGCTGATGATCTGCCGTCACAGCCCGGCGTCGAGGCGCTGCGCGACGCGCACCGCGAGGCCCACCGCGCCCATGTCGCATCGGGCGGCGGCGGCGTCGCCCGCGTGCTCACCGGCAGCGCGCTGACGCAGGACGATTTTGAGACCGCCGATCGGCAATTTCGGCGTGCTGGAAGCCGCCGCCGCGGGAGGCCGCGATGGCGTTCGCCGAAAGCGATCCATACGCGCGCGCCGGCATCGTCGAGAGCATCGAGATCATGGCGATGGCCTCCCGCTTCCAGGCGGGCAGGATCGACCCGCTCACGCGTACGACTTGACGAACGGAAGGCGGGGCCTGGAATAAGGGCCCCGCACTCCAAAGAGGCCTGGCCAGCCAAGGAACGATGGAGCCTGCGCCGGATCGATCCCGATCGAAACGCGCCAGGTTCCCAAACAAGCAAGGCCTCAACTTAGAGATGTCAGGGAGGAAACCCATGTTACGCAGAACACTACTCGGCATTGCCGGCGCGGCCGTCGTCACGGCGGGCCTCGGTACGCAGGCGCAGGCGCAGGAGCCGTCAAGATCGGCCTGATCCTGCCGCATGACCGGCCCGTTCGCCTCGACCGGCCGGCAGATCGAGGCCGCGGCCAAGCTCTACATGCAGCAGAACGGCGACACCGTCGCCGGCAAGAAGATCCAGCTCGATCCTCAAGGACGACACCGGCGTCGCCGACGTGACCAAGCGCATCGCCCAGGAACTGATCGTCAACGACAAGGTCACCGTGCTCGCCGGCTTCGGCCTGACGCCGCTGGCGCTGGCCACCGCGCCGCTCGCCGACGCAGGCCAAGACGCCGCAGGTGGTCATGGCGGCCGCGACGTCGATCATCACCGAGCAGTCGCCCTTCATCGTGCGCACCAGCTTCACCGCGGCGCAGGCGACCGTGCCGCTGGCCGAGTGGGCCGCCAAGAACGGCATCAAGAAGGTCGTGACGATCGTCTCCGACTACGGCCCGGGCATCGACGTCGAGAAGGCCTTCACGGAGACCTTCACCAAGGCCGGCGGCACGGTCGAGAACCTGCGCGTGCCGCTGCGCCAACCCCGACTTCGCGCCCTTCCTGCAGAAGGTGGCGGACGCCAAGCCCGACGCGCTCCTCGTCTTCGTGCCGTCGGGCGTCGGCTCGCAGTTCATGAAGCAGTATCGTCGAGCGCGGCCTCGACAAGAGCGGCATCAAGCTTCATCGCCGAAGGCAGCGTGACGGACGACGACCTCCTCAACGCCATCGGCGACGTCGCGCTCGGCGTCGATCACCTCGCACCACTACTCGGCGGCCCACGACAGCCCCGAGAACAAGGCCTTCGTCGAGGCCTTCAAGAAGGCCAACAACGGCATGCGCCCGAACTTCATGGCCATGGGCGGCTATGACGGCATGAACGCCATCTACGAAGGCGCTGAAGAAGACCAAGGGCGCAGGGCGGCGAAGCCCTCGTCAACGCCATGAAGGGCCTGAGCTGGACGAGCCCGCGCGGTCCGGTCTCGATCGACCCGGAGACGCGCGACATCATCCAGAACATCTACATCCGCAAGGTCGAGAAGGTGAACGGCGAGCTCTTCAACGTCGAGTTCGCCACCATCGCCGAACGTCAAGGATCCGGTGAAGGCCGCCAAGGCCCAGTAAGCCGGACCAGCGCGACCGGGCGCCGCCCGCACGGCGGCGCCCCGCTCCAGCGGCGCACACGAGCGGGAGGTCTCCGATGCATGACCATCCTCTTCGACGGCATCGCCTACGGCATGCTGCTGTTCGTGCTGGCGCTGCGGGCTGTCGGTGACGCTGGGGCTGATGAACTTCGTCAACCTCGCGCATGGCGCCTTCGCCATGGCGGGCGGCTATGTCACCGCCGTCCTGATGAACCGCTACGGCGTGCCGTTCCTGCTGTGCCTGCCGCTGGCCTTCATCGTGGCCGCGCTGCATCGGCGCGCTGCTGGAACGCACGCTGTACCGCCACCTCTACGACCGCAACCATCTCGACCAGGTGCTGTTCACCATCGGCCTCGTCTTCATGTCCGTGGCGGCGGTGGACTACACGCATGGGCTCGCAGCAGCAGCTCATCAACGCTGCCGCCCTCGCTGCAGGGCCGCATCGAGCTGCTCGGCGGCAGCATCGGCGTCTACCGGCTGTTCATCATCGCCGTCTGCGGCGTGCTCACGGTGCGTGCTGCAGATCATCCTGAGCCTGACGCGCTTCGGCAGCCGGCTGCGCGCCGCCGTCGACGACCCGCGCGTCGCGCGCGGGCTCGGCATCAATGTCAGCCTGTCTTCGCGCATCACCTTCGCGGCCGGCTCCGGCCTCGCCGGGCTCGGCGGCGCGCTGGGCGCCGACCTGCTCGGCATGGACCCGACCTTCCCGCTGAAGTTCATGATCTACTTCCTGATCGTCGTGACGGTCGGCGGCACCACCAGCATCACCGGGCGCGTTCCTGGCCTCGCTGCTGCTCGGCATCGCCGACGTCGCCGGCAAGTACTACGTGCCGCAGCTCGGCGCGTTCATCATCTACACGATCATGGTGCTGGTGCTGATCGTGCGGCCGCAGGGCCTCTTCGCCCGGAGCACGGCGACGATGAGCGAGGCCGCCATCGACGCCACGCTCCCGGGCGCCGAGCCGGTGCGCCACGTCGCCGCGCAGCTGCTCGCGGCGTCCGGCCGCTGGAGGGCCTGCGGAGATCGCTGTTCTGGGTCGCTCGCGCTGCGCGCCGCTCTTCCTGCTGCCGCGGCATCCCTGCTGCTCAACGAGATCGCCATCCTCGCGCTGTTCGCGCTCTCGCTGGACCTGATCCTCGGCTATGCCGGCATCGTCTCGCTGGGCCACGCGGCCTTCTTCGGCCTCGGCGCCTACTCGGCGGGGCTGCTCGCGCAAGCACGGCTGTGGCGATCCCGCTGCTCGGCCTCGGCGTCGCCGGCCGTGCTGGCGGCGGTGCTGGGCTTCGCGACGAGCTTCCTGCTGCTGCGCGGCACCGACCTCACGCGCCTGATGGTGACGCTCGGCATCGCGCTGCTGCTCGGCGAGCTCGCCAACCGCATGGCGCTGGCTGACCGGCGGCGCGGACGGCCTGCAGGGCATTACGGTCGCGCCGATCCTCGGCCTCTTCGCGTTCGACCTCTTCGGCCGCACGGCCTATGCCTACAGCCTGTCCGTGCTGTTCGTGCTGTTCCTGCTCGCGCGGCGGATCGTCCACTCGCCCTTCGGGCTGTCGCTGCGCGCGGTGAAGGCCAACCCGCTCCGCGCCCGCTCCATCGGCATCTCGGTCAGCGCGCGCCTCGTGGCGCGTCTACACGCTGTCGGCGGCCTATGCGGGCATCGCCGGCGCGCTGCTGCGCCCAGACGACGCAGTTCGTCTCGCTCGACGTGCTCGATTTCCACCGCTCGGCGGACGTGCTGCTGGTGCTGGTGCATCGGCGGCGTCGGCTACCTCTACGGCGGCATCGTCGGCGCGGTGGTCTTCAAGGTGATGCAGGACGTGCTGATCGCTCCATCACGCCGCAATACTGGCAGTTCTGGATCGGCCTGATCCTGGTGGTCGCTGGTGCTCGCGGGGCGCGAACGCGATGACGCAGCGCGCGCATGAGATCTGCGGCTCGCTCGGTCGGCGCGGCTGCGCGGCAAGGGAGGCGCCGCATGAGCGCCGCCCGAACATCGCGCTGGAGACGCGCGGCCTGGTGCAAGCGCTTCGGCGGCCTGCTGGCCACCGACAACGTCTCCATCAGGCTCGAGACAGGGCGCGCGCCACGCGCTGATCGGCCCCAACGGCGCGGGCAAGACCACGCTTCATCAACCTGCTGACCGGCGTGCTGCGCCCGACGGCGGGCGCGATCCTGCTCGAGGGCGAGGACATCACGCGGCTGGCGCCCGCACAAGCGCGTGCAGCGCGGGCTGGCGCGCACCTTCCAGATCAACCAGCTCTTCGCCGACCTGACGCCGCTGGAGACGGTGGGCCTCGCCGTGTCCGAGCGGCTCGGCTATGGCAGCCAATGGTGGCGGGTCGCGGGCTCGCAGCGCCGAGGTGATCGACGAGGCCGCCGAGATCCTCGCGCGCTTCGGGCTCGCCGACGTGATGGGCGAGCGCACGCACGTCCTGCCCTATGGCCGCCAGCGCCTGCTGGAAATCGCGGTCGCCATCGCCTGCAAGCCGCGCGTGCTGCTGCTCGACGAGCCGGCGGCGGGCGTGCCCGAGGAGGAGCGCCACGAGATCCTGGCCATCGTCGCCGCGCTGCCGGCGACGTGACGGTGCTGCTGATCGAGCACGACATGGACCTCGTCTTCTCCTTCGCGCGATCGCATCTCGGTGCTCGTCAATGGCGGGCTGTTCGTGGAGGGCACGACCGACGAGATCGCCGCGCGATCCGCGCGTGCGCGGCCGTCTATCTCGGGGAGGGCGGCGATGGCTGAGCTTCTGGTGCTCGACAACCTCGTCCGCCGGCTATGGCGAGGCGACGGTGCTCGGCGGCATCAGCCTTGCGCTCGGCGACGGCCGCTCGCTGGCGCTGCTGGGCCGCAACGGCACGGGCAAGACGACGCTGATCAACACCATCGTCGGCCTGACGACCTGCAAGGGCGGGAGCATCCGGCTTGCCGGGCGCGACATCACCCGGCTGCGGCCGGACCGAGCGCGCGGCGGCGGGCATCGGCTGGGTGCCGCAGGAGCGCAACATCTTCCGCTCGCTCACGGTCGAGGAGAACATGACCGCCGTCGCCCGGCCCGGGCCCTGGACCGTGCGCGCGGGTCTACGAGCATGTTCCCGCGGCTGGAGGAGCGGCGGCGCAACCTCGGCAACCAGCTCTCCGGCGGCGAGCAGCAGATGCTGGCGCTCGGCCGCGCGCTGGTCCTGAACCCGCGCCTGATGCTGCTCGACGAGCCGACTCGAAGGCCTCGCGCCCATCATCGTCGACGAGCTGCTGGCCGCGCTGCGCCGCATCGCTGCGCGAGGAGGGGCTGTCGGCCATCGTCGTCGAGCAGAACGCCCGCAAGATCCTCGGCATGACCGACGACGCCGTCATCCTCGACCGCGGCATCGGTCGTATGGCGAGGGATCGAGCACGGCGCTTCGGCGAGGACAGCGAGGCGCTGGAGACGCATCTCGGAGTCGCCGGACGGGCAGCCGCCACGGCCTGATTCAGAAGTTACGCAGAGGAAACGCGCCATGAAGCGAACCAAGCCCCCGTTCCGCGCCGACATGGTCGGCAGCCTGCTCCGCACCGCAGCCCCTGAAGGACGCGCGCGAGAAGCATCAGGCGGGCGCCATCTCGGCCGACGGCGCTCAAGGCGGTCGAGGACGCGGAGATCCGCGCCATCATCCGCAAGCAGGAGGAGATCGGCCTGCAGGCCGTGACGGACGGCGAGTTCCGCCGCGCCTACTGGCACTTCGACTTCCTCGAGCAGCTCGACGGCGTGACCCCAGTCGACCGGCGACAGCGGCATGAACTTCAAGGGCGGCGTCGGCGTCAGCCAAGGCGCTGCGCATCACCGGCAAGGTCGGCTTTTCGCGGCCACCCGATGATCGACCACTTCCGCTTCGTGAAGGACAACACCTCGCGCACCGCCAAGATGACCATCCCGGGCCCGAGCATGCTGCACTACCGCGGCGGCCGGAAGATGATCAACACCGGGCGTCTATCCCGACATGGACGGCGTTCTACGCCGATGTCGGCGCGGCCTACGGCAAGGCCGTGCGAGGCCTTCTACGACGCGGGCTGCCGCTACCTGCAGCTCGACGACATCTCCTTCGCCTATCTCTGCGATCCCGAGCAGCGCCAGATGCTGAAGGACCGCGGCGACGATCCGGAGAAGCAGCCCGAGATCTACGCCGGCATGGTCCGCGCGGCGCTGAAGGACAAGCCGCCGACCTCGCCATCACCATGCACCTGTGCCGCGGCAACTTCCGCTCCACGTTCATCGCCTCCGGCGGCTACGAGCCGGTCGCCGACGTGCTGTTCAACGGCATGCCGGTCGACGGCTACTTCATGGAGTGGGACACCGACCGCGCCGGCGGCTTCGAGCCGCTGCGCTTCCTGCCCAAGGGCAAGACGGTGGTGCTCGGCCTCGTCACCTCCAAGACCGGCACGCTGGAGAAGCAAGGACGCCATCCGGCGCCGCATCGACGAGGCCTCGAAGTTCGTCGACCTCGACCAGCTCTGCCTCTCGCCCGCAGTGCGGCTTCGCCTCCACCGAGGAGGGCAACGTGCTGGCCGAGGACGAGCAATGGGCCAAGCTCGCATGATCGTCGAGGTCGCGAAGGAGGTCTGGGGCTGAGGCTGGCGGGCTCGGGCTCGCGGGCCCGGCTGCCCGCCTTGCCCAACCCGAGAGTGCCGACGGAGTTGAGCCATGAACCAGAACAAGCCGTTCCCGATGAACGCCTGGTACGCCGCCGCCTGGGGCCATGAGATCAGGCACGAGCTCGCGGCCCGCACGATCTGCGGCAAGGACGTCGTGCTCTACCGCAAGTCGGACGGCGAGGTCGCGGCGCTGGAGGATGCCTGCTGGCACCGGCTGCTGCCGCTTGTCGATGGGCCGCCTGCAGGGCGACCAGGTCGTCTGCGGCTATCACGGCCTCGTCTTCAACGCCGAGGGCCGCTGCACCTACATGCCGGCGCAGAAGACGATCAATCCGTCGGCCTGCGTGCATGCCTATCCCATCGTCGAGAAGCACCGGCTCGTCTGGGTCTGGCCCGGCGATCCCGCGCTCGCGGATCCCGCCTTGGTGCCCGATTTCCACTGGAACGACGGCACCGAATGGGTCGGGCGAGGGCGGCACGCTTCTACAGCCTGAAATGCGATTACCGGCTGGTGATCGACAATCTCATGGACCTCACCCACGAGACCTATGTCCATGCCGGCAGCATCGGCGACGAGGCGATCACGAGTTCGCCCTTCGACGTCACGCACACCGACCGCACCGCGACGGTGACGCGCTGGATGATCGACATCGACCCGCCGCCGTTCTGGAAGAAGCAGCTCGACCGGCCGGGCCACCATGTCGACCGCTGGCAGATCATCTACTTCCAGGCGCCGTCCGTCATCGTGGGCGACGTCGGCGTCGCGGTGACGGGCACGGGCGCGCCGCAGGGCGACCGCTCGCAGGGCGTCAACGGCGCGTTCCTCGCCGCCATCACGCCCGAAACCGAGACGTCCTGCCATTATTTCTGGAACTTCGTCCGCACCTTCAGGACGGACGACGAGCAGCTCACGCGGGACATCACCAAGGCGCACGTCAACGACGGAAACGGCGTCTACGACCAGGACCACACGGTGCTGGAGGCGCAGCAGAAGGCCATCGACCGCAATCCCGCGCATGCCCTTCTACAACCTCAACATCGATGCCGGCGCGCTCTGGGCGCGGCGGCTGATCGACGGGCTCCTGGCGAAGGAGCACGCGCCTGCGCCGGCAGCGCACAACCAGGCCGCCGAGTAGCGCGCCGTGGCCGCTCCCATCGAATGGCGGGCCGCCGTGCTCCGCGCGACCCGCGACCTCGCGCCCGATATCCGGCTGTTCGAGATCGAGCCGGCGGGAGAGTTCGTGCCGCCGACGCCCGGCAGCCATATCAACGTCACCGTGCAGATCGGCGGCCGCGCCGACACGCGCTCCTATTCGGTCGTCGGCCCCTGCACGGACGGGCTGCTATCGCATCGCGGTGAAGCTGCTGCCCGACAGCCGCGGCGGGTCCAGCTACATGTGGAGCCTCGCGCCGGGCGCGCGGCTGACAGTCTCGACCCCCGGCAATCACTTCGAGCTGGGCCGCGGCCGTCCGCAATATCTCCTGCTCGCGGGCGGGATCGGCATCACGCCGATCTATTCCATGGCGCTCGCGCTGGCGAAATCGGGCGCGGACTTCCGCGTGCTCTATGCCTGCCGCCGGCGGCAGGACCTCGCGCTGGCCGACGATCTGCGCGCCGCCATCGGCGACCGGCTTGCAGCTGCTTCGTCGACGACGAGGGAGCCCGCATCGACCTTGCGGCGGAATTCGCGGCGCTGGCGCCCGGCGGCGAGGTCTATGTCTGCGGGCCGATCGGCATGCTCGAGGCGGCGAAGCGCACGTGGCAGGCGACGCGGCCGCCCGATGGAGCAGCTCCGCTTCGAAACCTTCGGCAATAGCGGCCGCTTCGCGACATCGGCCTTCGAGGTGAAGATCCCGCGGCTGGGTCTCGAGATCGTCGTTCCCGCCGACCAGTCGATGCTCGAAGCCCTGGAGGCCGCGGGCGTCGCCATGATCTCCGATTGCAGGAAGGGCGAGTGCGGCCTGTGCGCGCTCTGCCATCATCGAGACCGCAGGCATCGTGGACCATCGCGACGTGTTCTTCAGCGATGAGGAAAAGGCCGCGAACGCCAAGCTCTGCACCTGCGTCTCGCGCGTCGCGGGCGGCTCGATCACCGTCGACACGGCGGATCGCAGCGCCTGAGGGCGCGGCGGCCGATGCTTTCGGTTCATCGTCGAGGCAACCACGTTCAGACCGGGGAGGGCGGTGCCTTCACCGGCGCGGTCCGCGGCCCCGCCATCGCGCTTACCAGCACTCCGGTGAGGATCAGGAAGCCGCCGGCCAGCGTGTAGCCCGAGGGAATCTTCGCCGAGGATGAGCAGGCCCAGACGGGCGACAGCAGCGTCTCGGTCTGGGCCAGCACCGTGAGCCCGACGGCGGGGACCTGCGAGGCGGCGGCGTTGAAGCACGCGATGCCGATGCCGATGAAGACTGCGCCGTGCAGCATCGCCATCAGGATGTCCTGCCGCGGCGGCACGAGGGTCTTGCCCTGCGCCAAGGTCACGACCACGCAGACCACGAAAGTCAGCAGCGCCAGCCCGGGCAGCGACGGCGAGAAATCCCGCCCCGGCGCCAGCCGCACGCAGATCGAGTACAGCGCGAAAGACAGAGCGACGAGCCAAGGGCGCCGATGTTCCCCTTCAGGCTCGGCGGCCTGTCGACCTCGCTGCCCGCGCCGCTCACCATGACGGCGAGGCCGGCAAGGCCGAGCGCGATGGCGAGCACCGAAGCCCAGGTCAGCTTCTCGCCCAGGATGACGCGCGCCAGCACCATGCTGATCAGCGGGCGTGACCGAAGCCAGAAAGATCGCGTAGGCGATGCTCGTCTCCTTCAGCGCGAAGACGAAGAAGATCGCCGCGAAGGACATGCAGACCGACGCCCAGAATCCGAGCCATCCGCCGGTGAGGAAGCGGCGGATCAGCGTCCCGCGTCCCTGGATGAGGTTCCAGGCCTCCACGGCCACGAACAGGCCGATGGAACGCCAGATCAGGTACTGCCAGGGATCGGAGTCCGGTGCGTAGCGCACGGTGATGCCGCCGAAGCTCCACATGGTGCCCGCCAGCAAGCGCCAGCAGCGCGCCCGCCCAGTAGCTGCGCGTCGCCGGCAGGCGGCTCGCCTTGTCGGTCACACGAGTTCTCCCGCCGCCCATGCCGCAACGCGATCGATGATCGCCGCGAGCCGGTCTTTATCATTCCGAGGTGAGTCGGATGATCAGGAATGTCGCTGGTGTCAGCCTGGCCTCGAAGCCCTGACCCGCGCGCCGGTCGACGATCGCACCAGCTCCGCCACCGCGGCCGTGTCGTCGCCGGCGAGCACGTCGATCAGCCCTGCGCGCAGCGCGTCGTCGACGCGCGGCGAGCGGGTCCAGGCCATAGCCGCGACGCAGCGCGATGCGCTCGGGACGCGGGATCGTGACGCGGGTCGCGATGCCGGCGGCGTGCAGCGCCTGTGCATCGCTCGGGGTGGAACATGTCCCACTCGATCGCGACGGACGCCGCGCCGGCGCGCCAGGCGACGGCGGCGATGTCGACATGGCGGGCATGGGTGATGATCTCCGTGCGCGATCGCGGGATGCGCGCCTGCGACCCGCACGCAGCGAGGGGTGGTCGAAGGAGATGACGAGCACGTCGTCGACCGCGCCCGTCTCCGCCAGCACCGCGGCGAGCCGGTCGATCAGCACGATCGGCGCGCTGCCGCTCCTTGATCTCGACCAGCAGCGCCATGCCGAGGGATCGCGCTGTCGGCCAGCGCCTCGGCGCAAGGTCGGCACGCCGCGTGCCGGCGAACGCGGGCTCGAACCACGCCCCGGCATCGAGCCGCTGGAGCTCGCCAGCGTGTCGGACGCGCTGCCCGGCCCTTGCCGATCGTCGTGCGGTCGAGGATCTCGTCGTGGAGCAGCACGATCTCATCGTCGCGGCGTCAGCACGACGTCGATCTCGCAGACGCGTGGCGCCGAGCGCGCGCGGCGGCCGTCAAGCGCCGGAATCGTGTTCTCAGGCGCACCGACGCTGTGGCCGCGATGGGCGCAGACATGGACGAAGCCGGCCTCGGCGGCGAGCGGGCGATAGGCCATGGCGCCTCAGGCAGGAGCGATCGTGACGGCGAGCACCTCGTGGTCGGAGATCGCGACCCCGGCCGCGTCGACCGCGGGGATGATCGCGGGATCGCTGCAGCGCAGGCCGCGCGCGAAGAACCAGTCGATCTTGCCGAAGGGCGGCTGTCGGCGTCCCGTCGGGCCGCGTCCGCTGCGTGTCGCGGCGAGGGCACGTTGCAGCTCGTCCCAGTCGTAGCCGCGCTCGGCGCAGCAGCAGCGAACATCGGCTCGTAGCGCATCGGCGCCACCAGGCGATCCGGATCCGCCGCCAGCGCCGCCGCGACATGCTCGGCGTCGCTGCTTCTGCGCCAGGTCGAACGTGCTGGTGTTGAAGTCGCCGCCGATCAGCACCGGCATGTCCGGGCGCATGGCGCGTCGATGGCGTCGAGCATCACGCGTCGTCTGCAGCAGGCGATCGGCGGGGTCGCTGTGGCTCTCGTAATGGGCGCGAGACGAGCAGCACCGGACCGCCGGCAACGTCGATCTCGGCGAACATGGCGATGCGCCCGCCGACCCGGCGCTCGTGGAACGCGCCGTCGAACCAGCGGCCGGACGTCTCCAGCCGCACCAGCGCCGGCCGTTCCAGCGCGGCGCGCGAGACGAACCCCGCGCCATGCAGCCCGCCGTGGTTCTGCCGTCCCGCGAACTGCCAGCGCGCTCGCGCAGATCGCCGAGGCCCGAGCTCGACGAACTCCACGCCGAAGACGTAGCCGGCGCCGAGCGCGTCCGCGAGCATCGCCGATCGTGTGCCGGTCGCCCGAGCGGACCATGCCGACATCCACCTCGCAGAGCACGAGCGCGTCGGCGCTCGAGCCGCCGAGAGCATGGCGATCGACGGGTCCGAGATATTTCAGCCGCTCGGCGTTCCAGAAGACGATGCGCGCCGTCGCGCACCGGGTCGGCCGGACGCGGCCGGCGGCACTGCTCGACCACGTGCAGCACGGCCTGAGTCGCGCGAAAGCCGGGCGAAGGCTTCCGGCGTGATCGGCGCGTCGATGATCGCCTGCCGCGCGGCGAGCGAAGGAAGGTCAGTCGCTCCACGGTGCGGTCACGAGCGGCCGGGTTCGGCGAGGCGGCAGTCAGCACGCGGCGATCTCCTTGATCATGGGCGAGAGCGCATCCGGGATCGTTGGTGGTGATCTGGGTGCAGCCCGCCTCGATCAGCGGCGCAGCGATGTCCTCACGCAGGCCGGGCCGCTCGGCGTCGATCGTCCAGGCATCGACCATGGCCCCGCGCGCCGTGACCATCTCGATCGAGATTGACGCCCCGGTCCGAGCCCGGCCAGGACGAGGTCGCGCTTCGAGGTAGAAGATGTCCGCGCCCGGCGCGGTGGCGAAGCGTGCTGCTCGCCAAGCCGCGGAACGCGTCGGCGTCCAGCGCGCAGTCGCGCGGATAGAAGGCGAGCGGATCGAACCCGCGATGCAGGCCCGGCGCGGCGTCGGCGAGCCGCTCGATCGCCTCCCACTCGTAGCCGCCGGCGACGAAGGCACGAGCCGTGTCGCCCAGCGCCTCGCCGATCCGCGCGAGCGCCGGCGCGTCGAGCTGCGCTCGGGCGGAGCCTTGATGTCGAGCTGCACGAGGCGCCGGCGCCTGCGCGCCCGTCTCGCGCACGATGGCCGACGATCTCGTCGAGGAACAGCGGCGGCTCGTCCAGCGCCGCGCCCGTCGGGTGCCGCGCTGGCGCAGGCGTCTCGATCTCGCGCGCGCGTGGCCGGCGGCCACCGGCCCGGTGCCCGTCGTCTCGCGGTCGAGCGTCGAGGTCGTGCAGGCAGAAGGCCATGGCCGTCCGCCGTGCAGCACGATGTCCACCTCGCAGGCCGCGCCGGCCGCCAGCGCGGCGCGCAGGTTTTCGCGCAGGAACGCCGGATCGTCGCCCTGCGCCGCAGCATGTGCCATTTCAGCCGCGGCGTGCCGCCGAGTCACTGCGCACCGGCTCCAGCGTGCAGCCGTCGATGCGCCGGCCGGTGGCGGCGTCGAACAGCAGCGCCTGCGCCGAGGCCGAACGGCACGGCGTCGCCGAGCGCGAAAGCGCGCCACGCGCGCCGGGCTCCAGCGCGCGCAGCGGCCCGAGCGCCGTGTCGAGGTGGTAGATCGTCTCGCGGCCATGCGGCTCCAGGTCGTCGATGCGCGCCCTGCGTGCGGCCCCGTCGCCGAGGCGTGACCGCTTCGGGCCGGACGCCGAGCACGACCTTGCCCGCCGCGCCGGGCCCGCCAGCAGCAGCGTCGCCTCGCCGATCGCGAGGCGTCCGGCCTCGGCCGATCCTCGGCAGCAGGTTGATGGGCGGCGAGCCGATGAAGCTCGCCGACGAACAGGCTCTGCGGCCGGTGGTAGAGGTCGTCGGCGGTGCCGATCTGCTCGATGCGGCCCTTGCTCATGCAGATCACCCGGTCGGCCATCGTCGTGGCCTCGATCTGGTCGTGGGTGACGAGGATCGTGGTGACGCCGAGCTTGCGCTGCAGGTTGCGGATCTCGCTGCGCATCGTCAGGCGCAGCGAGGCGTCGAGGTTGGACAGCGGCTCGTCGAGCAGCAGCAGCTTGCGGCTCCTTCACCAGCGCGCGGGCGAGCGCCACGCGCTGCTGCTGGCCGCCCGAGAGCTGCGCGGGCCGCCGGTCGAGCAGTTCCTGAACCTGCACCAGCTTCGGCGGCCGCCTCGGCCCGGCGCGACGGCCTCGTCGCGCGCGCACCTTCTTGAAGCGCAGGGGAAAGAGGATGTTCTCGCGCACGGTCATGTGCGGGTAGAGCGCGTAGGACTGGAACACGATGCCGACATTGCGGTCGCGCGCCTCGACCTCGTTGACGACGGCGCCGTCGAACCGGATCTCGCCCGTCGCTCGGCGTGTAGATGCCGGCGAGCATGAACAGCGTCGTCGACTTGCCGCAGCCCGACGGGCCCGAGGATCGCCACGAACTCGCCGTCGCCGATGGACGAGATCGGTCGGCTCGACGGCGGTGACGTCGCCCCATCGCTTCGCGACGCCGTGCAGTTCGATCCTCGACATGGTCTAGCCCTTGATCCCGCCGATGGACATCTGCGTCAGGTATTTCTGGCACGATGGTGTAGAGCACGATCGACGGCAGCACGTAGAACACGCCGATGGCCGAGACCATGCGCGTAGTCGGTGCCCATCACGTCCTCGTACATCCAGAACAGATAGAGGCTCATCGTCCAGTTCGCCTTCTCGAAGAGGAGCGTGCGGACGAAGACATATTCCTCCCAGCCGCGCAGGAAGGCGAAGACGCCGACGGCGATCATGCCGACCTTCACCTGCGGCAGCACGACCATGAAGAAGGCCTGCCGCCGCGAGGCGCCGTCGGTCATGGCGCTCATCTCGATGTCCCAGGGCACGGCGTCGAAGAAGCCCTTCATGACGAAGATCGCGAAGGGCAGTTCCAGCGCGACGATCACGAGGATCACGCCGGTCAGCGTGTCGAGCAGCCCGATCCAGTACATCAGCAGGAAGATCGGGATGATCAGCGTCATCGCCGGAAACGCGTGCAGCACGAGCAGACCCTTCAGGTACGCCGCCCGCCCCCGGAACTCGAAGCGCGAGAGGTAGTAGCCGGCGAGCGTGCTGACGGTGACGACGAGCACCATCTGCACGAGGGCCAGTGATCAGCGAGTTGCCGAAGGCGGTCCAGACGCTGGGATAGGTTCCGCCGACGCCCGCCGCGCCCTTCAGCGTGTCGGCGATATTGCGTGTTCCACAGGAAGCGCCAGTTCTGCGCGTGCAGATGTAGGGCCCGGTGACGACGGCGAGAGCCAGCAGCGTGACGCGCGGCGAGCGCCAGCTCGAGACGGCGCAGCCGCGTCGCGTCGTCCACGAGGCGACCGCAGCACCGACCAGGCGAAGAGCGCCGGCAGGAGGATGGCCAGCGTTCGCCACAGCACCACGGTGCGTCGCGCCGGTGCGGCCCGAGACCGAGACGGTGAAGAGCCAGAGATAGGGGACGACGATCGGCAGCGAGCCGAGCACCAGCACGGCATAGAGCAGGACGTTCGTGGTGCGGCGGCGCGTCGCGCCGCGCGCCGGGCCAGGCGATCCCAGTCTTCGCGCGATGGCTGCGGGCTGTCAGCGACGGCGGCATCCATCACTGCGTCTCGATCCGCGGTCGCTGCAGCAGCGCCCGCATGTCGAAGAAGCGCCACAGCACCATGCGCCAGCGCGATGCCGACGACGACGAGGCCCAGCGCCAGCGCCGCGCCATAGGCGTACTGGCCGTTCTCGAAGGCGCGGCGATAGACGTAGAGCGCGTAGACGGTCGTGTCGTAGAACGGCCCGCCATTGGTGATGAGCCAGATGTATTCGAAGCTCACCAGCAGCGAGAGCGCCTGGTAGATCGTCACGAAGCTGAGCTGCCAGCGGATCGCCGGCAGCGTCATGTGCCGGATGATCGCAAGCTCGCCGGCGCCGTCGACCCGGGCCGCGTGGAACAGGTGCTCGCGGGATCGAGCGGATCGCGCTGGTGAAGATGATCATGCCGAACGAAGCGCCGATGAAGCCGTTCGCCAGGATCACGATGAGCATCGGCGCGTCGCTCTTGAGATCGAGCGGCGGCAAGCCCAATCCCGGCGAGGACCTGGTTCAGCAGCCCGTAATCGGTCGGCGCGACGACCCAGCTCCACAGCAGCGCATAGACCACGGACGGGCTCATCCGCGGCAGGATCCAGACGGCGCGGAAGAAGCGCGCCGGCGCGGTCGGGCAGGGCGGTCGTCAGCAAAGCGAGCAGCAGCCCGTAGCCGACGTTGAAGATCGCCAGCGTGCACAGCACGTAGGTCAGCGTCACCACCATGATGCCGGAGAGGCGGCTGTCGCCGCCGAGCATGCGCGTGAAGTTCTCGGTGGTGAAGCCGGTCACCTTCAGGTTCCGGCCCATGTCCGTGAAGGCGATGCCGATGTCGACGAGCACGGGCACGACGAAGAACAGCAGCAGCAGGAACGACGGCCGGCCCCAGGAACAGGACGCGGTCGATCCGGGTTCGCGCTCGTGACTTCAGAACTCGTGATGGAGCGGAATGGGACATGCGGGCCGGGAAGCCGATCGATGGCGCGAAGCGCAAGTGAACGAGGCTCGCCGGTTTCAGTCCGGGAGCCTCGTTCGGTTCAGTTCAGCTTTTCGACGACCTTGACGCTGCCCTTGAGCTCGTTGGTCATTTCGTCCTCGAGGAACTCGATGGCCTTGGCCGGCGTCAGGCGGCCGGTCTCGACGCCCTGGAGCGCCTTGAACAGCACGCCGTTGTAGCGGCCGAAGTCCGGATGGTTCGGGATGAAGGTCGAGCGCGCCAGCATCGGCGTCGCCGCCTCCAGGTACCAGGCGCCCGCATAGTCGGGCATCGAGCGCTGGCCGTTCAGGATGGCGGTGTGCGCCGTCGTCACCGCGTGCTTGGTGTTGTAGTAGGGCAGCGTGGCGTAGGCGACGAGCTGCGCGGCCAGCTCGGCGTTCTTCGACTTCGGGTTCACCACGTAGACGATGGGGTGCGACAGGTTGGAGGGCTGGCCGCCCTTGACCGCCGCGGGAGCGTGGAGCCAGCCGACCTTCTTGAAGTAGAACTCCTTGTCCGTTGGGCCAGTTCGCGCCCTTGGCGTCGCCGAGCATCCACTCGCCCACGGCCCATACGCCCTGGTGGTAGATGAAGGCCTTCTCGGTCTTGAACGCGCCCTGGATCTCGTCCCAGTTCATCGCGGTGTTGTTCTTCGGCGTCACGCCGTTGGCGGCGTTCCACGCGAACCATTCGAGGCCCTTGCGGATCTCCGCCTTGGGCAGGAGCAGCTGGCCGGACTGCTCGTCGATGAACTTCGCGCCGAACGCCGAGAACACCATGAGGTAGTCGGGCCCGGCATTGGGACGATGGACGATGCCCATCTGCGCGGCGCCCTTGTCCACGACCTCCTTGGAGAGCTTGGAAAGGTCCTCCATCGTGAACTCGCCCTTCTCGACCATCGCGGGCAGGCCCTCGATGAACGCCTCGTCCTTGCCGATCTTGCGCAGCATGTCCTTGTTGTAGAAGAACATCCGGATCTCGGAATCCTGCGGGATCGCGTGGATCTTGCCCTTGTACTTCGTCGAGTCCCAGAGAACCGGGATCACGTCGGCGAACGCCCACGGGTTCTTCTTGACGAAGGCTTCGAGGTCCATCGCATAGCCGGACTTCGCGAACTCGCCGACCCATTCGTGCGCGGCGACGTAGACGTCCGGTCCCTTGTCGACCGCGAAGGCCTTGAGAATGTCGAGCGCGTCGGCGTCGTAGCCCGCGGCGGGGCCTTCGAACACCTCGACCCTGACCGTCTTGTCCGACCCGGCGGCCTTCAGGGCGGCGTTCAGCGGCTCGGCGGCGGCTACGATGTTGCCCGCGCGCAGCGGACCCGAGCGGTCGGCGCGAGCCCACATCTTGACGACGATCTCCTCCGCGTAACTCGCGGCGGTCGCCCCGACCAATATCGTTCCTGCAAGCAGCGTTGCCGCGACCATCGAAAGGTGTTTCATCATCTCTCCCCTTTGCAGGCCGGGACTGCTGCCCGCCCGCCGTTTGACGCATCTCTGGCTGCTTCGCCCGATCGGCCGATGAGCACTCGCGCGTCTGAACTCAAGAATGTTCCTGCACGCAACGCGTGTCAAACCGATGTCATGATCCGTTTAGGGCCAGTAAAGCCAGTCGTCGGCCCTTGATGGCGGTCTGCAATGACGCCGCTATGACAAAGCTGGATTCGATGCTGGCCCGCCCGCATTCAGTCCCGATTTTCGTTGCCGTGTGAGGGTTGCCGGGATGACACAGATCATGTCGGCGCCGCCGCGCCAGGCCTACAATCCGGTCCCATCGACGCTTTGAACGAAGGAACAGCAGATGGACGCAAATGTCGGCGGACTTGATCGCATTCTCCGCGTCGTCGTCGGGCTTGCCCTGATCGGGGCTGCGGTGACCGGATATCTCGGCGCGTGGGCTTATATCGGCATCGTGCCGCTCGTGACGGCGGTCGTGGGCTTCTGCCCGGCCTACAAGCTCATCGGGCTCAGCACCTGCCCGGTGCGTAGTTCGACCTGACCCTTGCGCGGCGGGCTCCTTGAGGGCATGCCGCGCTTTCCAGTCAGGGGGCGGGGCGGGGCAGCAGAGCCGCCCCGGGCCGGCAGTGCCGGCGACGATCGTGCCGTCCAGCCCGGCTCGATGACAGCCGAGGTCGCCGGATCTTCCTGGCGCCCCGGCGAAGATCGCCAATCGATGAGAGCAGGAGAACGGCATGCACTTGAACTGGCACGAACTGATCGGCGGGCTTCAGGATCCACTGAGCCAGGTGAGAGCCGGGCAGGGCGACGTCATGCGAAACTTCTCGGGCCTGGCGCAATCGGCGCTGAAGGCCGGAGCGCTGGACACCAAAACCAAGGAGCTGATCGCGCTCGCCGTCAGCGTCGCGCTGCGTTGCGACGACTGCATCGGCTTCCATTCCAAGGCCGCGCTGCAAAGCGGAGCGAGCCGGGACGAAGTTCTCGAGGCGCTGGGCATGGCGATCTACATGGGCGCGGGCCCGTCCGTGATGTACGCCAGCCACGCAATAGAGGCCTTCGACCAGTTTTCGGCGAAGGCGGCCGGCGTGCCGAAGGCTTCTGCCGGCTGAGCGCCAGGGTGAGACGCGTTGCCGGCTCAGACCGCCCAAGCCGCATGGCCCGCGGCGCGCGACCGGTCATCCGCGCCTATTGGGTGATGTCCGGCTCCACCAGCCGGGCAAGGTTCTTCAGCGAATCCTGCCAGCCGAGATAGCAGGCCTCCGGCGGGATGACATCCGGCACGCCGGCCTGCTCGATATCCACCTCCACGCCGACCGAAACCTTCTTCAGCGTTACGGTCACCTGCATCTCGCCGGGCAGGTTGGCGTCGTCGAACTTGTCCGTGTAGCGCAGCCTTTCGCCGGGAACGAGTTCCACATACTCGCCTCCGAAGCTGTGGCTTTGCCCCGTGGTGAAGTTTCGGAAGGACATCCTGAACGTTCCGCCCGCCTTCGGCTCGAGGTGGTGCACCGTACAGGTGAAGCCGTTCGGCGGCAGCCACTTCGCCAGCGCATCCGCTTCAAGGAACGCTCGATAGACTTTCTCCGGAGTGGTGGTCAGGACGCGGTGCAGGCGAATGGTGCTGGGCATTGGTGCTGAACCTCTTCGTTGAGCGAAAGAGAAACCGGCAAGCGCGGGCGTCGCCGGCCGGGGGCCGTTCGGCATGGCTTGGAGTAAAAGCCGTATGCGGCTGAACCATGGTCTGGATCTTGGGGCCATATTGCAGGCTGATTTTCTGCCCTATGCTCCATTATCGGGTCGTGCCGCTCTCGGCGGACCGCGTGCGGCACTGGTGGAACTGAGCGGCTCCGGGCTCGCTGGCCGGCCGCCGCAACGCCTCGCCGGGTCATGGGCGAGTTGGCCCAAGGGAGACAGAAATGGCGGCACCCGATCGTCCCGACTGCGTCGTTCATTGGTCCGAGATCGAAGGCGCGGACGATTCCCACTACGCGGGCGATGACGAGCTGATGGGCATTGGCTCGCCCTTCGGAGCGCACTTCGGTTTGCGGCGGCTCGGTATCCATCATCTGCGCCTGTTGCCGGGTCGGCGTACGTCGTACCCGCACGCCGAGAGCACCGAGGAGGAGTTCGTCTACGTTCTGGCCGGAGAGCCTGACGTCTGGCTCGACGGACGCCTGTTCAGGCTGCGCCCGGGTGACGGGGTAGGGTTTCCGCCGGGCACGGGCCTTTGCCACACGTTCATCAACAACACCGGCGCGGAGGTTCGGCTGCTTGTCGTCGGCGATACGGCGCGCCCCGACAACAAGGTCCTGTATCCCCTCAACCCGGATCGGAAGGACTACAGGGAGGACCTGTGGACCGATGCCCCCGCGCGGGCGCTTGGTGGGCACGACGGCCTTCCGGATGCGGTGCGCGCGCGCCGCTCGCGTTAGCTTATCTCGGCGCATTCTGGTCTTCCAGCATTCTGGTTTTCGGCCCGCGACAGAACTCGCAGTTCGGACCGCAGGTGATCCGGATCCGACAACTCCGTCTCGATCAGTGCGTGCAGGTGTCGCCAGATCGGCGCCGCGCCGGCCAGAACCGTCCGGCCGGCCGGGGTGAGCCGCAGGCGCCGCGTGCGCCGGTCCTTTTCGTCCGTCGCGATTTCGACGAGGCCGCGCCGCTCCAGCGGCTTGAGATTGGCCGTCAGGGTGGTCCTGTCCATCGCGAGGAGCGCGGCCACGCTGCCAAGGTGAGGAGGGTCCGGCCGGTTGAGCGACATCAGCAGCGAAAACTGCCCGCTGGTCAGGCCGACAGGCCTAAGCGCCTCATCGAAGCGCCGCGCAAGAGCCCGCGCCGCGCGCTGTGCGTGCAGGCATAGGCAGGTATCACGCACCAGAAGCGTGGTTCCGAACGTGAGCTCGTCAGGCGCGTGCATGGAACGGTTGACAGCCTCGAAACTAATTACGTTGAATTCAACGTATATAGGGAGTGCCGATCGATTTCAATGTCTGCCTCCCCGGCACCGACAAGTAGGACGCTACAATGAAGATTGTGACCAGCCTCAGCTTCCAGGGCCAATGCCGCGAAGCGTTCGAATTCTACGCCAGGGTTCTGGGCGGAAAAATCAAAGCAGCCATACCTTACGGCGATGCCCCTCCGGGCATGCCGATCACCGATGAGAAGTACAAGACCTGGCTGATGCATTGCTGGCTCGAAGTCGGCGACCAGGCGCTGATGGGCGCCGACATGGACGTCGCCTGGGCCCGCAACATCGACAAGCCCAAGAACGGCTTCGACGTTTCCGTGCACACCGATGACAAAGCTCAGGCCCAGCGCTGGTTCGACCAGCTCTCCGAAGGAGGCAAACCGGTCATGCCGTTCAGCGAGACCTTCTGGTCTCCGGGCTTCGGCTCGTTGGTCGACCGGTTTGGCGTCCCGTGGATGATCAACACCATCCCGTCAGCCGGTTGGAAGCCGCCGCAGGGCGGGTGAGGCTCGCAGCGCGCCGGGATTCGAAAACCTCTCGCCCCCTGGGGAAGGGGCAGGGGTGAGGGCTTACTTGCTTAGGGATGGCAGGAAAGCGCCTATCCCCGCCCCCCCGCCATCCCGGCCGGAGCGTAGCGGAGAGCCGGGAACTTCACCCTATCACGATAGGACACCGATCCTCTCATCCTTCGCGACGCTTTTTCTCCGACCCACCTCCGTCATCCCGGCCGAAGCGCAGCGCAGAGCCGGGATCCAGGCGCGACGGGAGTGAGCCTGGATCCCGGGTCGGGGCCCGGGATGACTGAGAGTGGGCGGGGTGACTGAGAGAGGCCCGGGATGACGGAGCGACTCATGGTAACCGAGAGATGGCAGATGCCGAAGAGAATGAGCCGCACCAGGAGCCTGAACCATTGAACCGAGCGAGGCCTACCAACCCCCGGCCCATAGGTAAAAAATGCCAGCCGGCCTGTAAGCCGGGTTCTGTATGGCGCGGGTTGCCCCGCACGTGACGGCCATTCCTCTGGGACGATCGTTGCCGACCGCCTCGAGCAACCAACCCGGGCGACAAGGGCTGGAAACGCCCCCGCGGCGGTTGCCCGCCGCCATCGCCCCTATTCGGTCTTGCTCCCGGTGGGGTTTGCCGTGCCGCGACCGTTGCCGGCCGCGCGGTGCGCTCTTACCGCACCCTTTCACCCTTACCTCCGGCGCAGGGCGCCGAAGGCGGTTTGCTTTCTGTGGCACTGTCCCTGGGGTCGCCCCCGCCGGACGTTATCCGGCACCGTGTTTCCATGGAGCCCGGACTTTCCTCCACCCTTTCAGGCAGCGGCCGTCCGGCCGACTGGCAGCCGTGAGTTAGGCGGCATGGCGGGCCGGGTCAAGGAGATCCGGCCGTGATGGCGAAGCGGAGGGCAGATCGCGGCGATTCAGTTGGAGGCGAGCTTGGCCGCCATGATGCTGCGGGCCTTGGAGCAATAGGTCCGGTTGGCGCCGCTGAGACGGGTCGAGTAGTGGCCGCTCTGGTAACGCATGACCGTGCCGCACGTGTCTCCGCCGGCCATGCGATAGGCCTGGCCGAGATACTTCATGCCGTAGCGGATATTGGTCTCGGGATGCTTCAGGCCAGCCGCGCCGCCATCGTAACCCAGCCCGCGCGCCGTTTGCGTCTTGATCTGCATGAGGCCGATCGCCCCGGCATTCGTCACGTCGGGATTGTACCGGCTTTCGATGCGCACCACCGCGTCGGCCAGCGCGACCGGCACGCCGTTCTCCTGGGCATGGCGGGCGATGAGATCGGCGAAGCGCGATCGCTTGTCCGTCTCGAAGCCGAGGGCTCCGTTGGCGCTCTTCCTGATCGATTCAGCCGAAAGGCCGGATGCCTTGTCACGGGAGGATCTACCTGCGTCTCGAGAGGATCCACCTGCCGCCTTGCCGAGGCTGCCTGTCGTTTCGGGCTCGGTCTTTCCGGCATCCTGGATTTTGCTCATCATGCTCGCCATCCCGGCGAGACCATCGCCACCTTCGGCCTTTGCGCTGCCGCCCGGGAAGGCGGTCGTTGCAAGCGCTCCGGCAACGCAGACCGACAGGAGACCCGCGGACCTGAAGCGCGCTTTCCAAGATCCCGTCTTATAAGATCCCGTGTTGGAAAATCCGGCTTCACAAGGCTGTACGTTCATTCACATGCTCCACGCTGGAATGCGGCGCGCGCTCTTCGAGCATCGACGCCGCCAAGTGGATGCCTTCAGCGGCATCCGCGATGGCCGTCCTCGCCACGCGTGACGGGCGATCAGCCGCTTTTTCGGACCGATGAGGACAGCCGGGACTGCCGGCGAACGCGCACGCTCCTGCGTGCCCCGCCCGTGATCCGGCAGGGACGAAAATCAGGTCGCCGAAGCGATCTGGGGTTTGACCTTGCTGCAGTAGCTGCGCGCCGCAGCCGTCATGCTCTGGGCGCCATGCCCGGCCTGGTACTTGAGGACGGTGATACACGTATCGCCCTTGGCGAGCCGCCAGGCGCGCGCGAGATAGGTGATGCCAAACCGCAAATTGATATCCGGGTCCATAAGGCCGGCCGGCGTGCCGGAATAGCCCATCGCCCGCGCAGTCGAATAGCTGATCTGGGTCAGCCCGATATTCCTGCCGTTTCGGGCACTGGGGTTGTAGCGGCTTTCGACGCGAACCACGGCGTCGGCCAGGGCAGGCGGTATTCCCTGCTCGGCAGCATGGCGCGCGATCATCGCGCGGATGCCGCCTTGGTTGGTCTCCGCAGCTTGAACGGAAGCCCCCGTCACCACGGCCAGGGCAAGGCTGGTCCCCCACAAGGACCTGCGTGCACCTATCTTCATGGCTACTCCTTTCGAACTACGCCCCACAACAACCGTTGAAACCCCTCCCTTCGGCTGAGGTCGACAAACTAACACAAAATGAGGCCAAGATGTGGCAGCTTAAGATATACGGAAAATCAGCCTGTATTGCTGATTATTCCTATGGAAATTTACTTTAACGAATTCTTTACGATTGAATACTCTAAGCTTCAGCTTGAAGATGTTCAAAAGCAATTTTTTCCACGATTATTGTGCATCATTGACTGATGCAAGTTCAGGTTGGCAACGAGCAGGCTGCCCGCTTAGGATGCGTGAGGTACAATGAGAGGGCACTTGAAAATGACATTGGTCCATAAGGCGCTCACGGTTGTAGCGCTCGTTCTGTCCCTGGCGGCGTGCTCGGGAACGGGCACACGGCAGGGTGACCGCGCCCTGACGGGCGCCGCGGTTGGCGGCGCAGGCGGCGCGCTCATCGGTGGCCTTGCCTCCAACAGCGTCGGCGGCGCGGTGGCGGGCGGCGTGATCGGTGCGGCGGGCGGCGCCATGATAGGGGCCGCGACGACTCCGCAGAAATGCTGGTATCGCTCCGACGGCCGGCGCGTATGCTCGCGCAACTATTAAGGCCGGGCTGAACGCAAACTCTTGAGGCCTGCCTCAACCCGCTGTAAGCCGACGCCGGCCCTGCGCCGGCGTCGTGCGTTATGGATCACTGTCAATCGGAAGCCTCGCGCCGAAAATTGGCGCGGGCTCATCATCGGATTTCCACAACGGACTTTCCACATACGGACATTTCCACATCGGACCTGCCATGAACGACCGGGTCAGCATCTGGGGAAAGATCGGCGGCGCGAGCCTGGGCTTCGCGCTGGGCGGTCCGCTGGGCGCGCTCATCGGCGCGCTTGCCGGACATTACGTCATGGATAGCGACAGCGGCCTCCTGGCCGACGACCCGCAGGTCGTCTTCACGACGGGCCTCATCGCACTATCCGCCAAGATGGCCAAGGCCGACGGCGTCGTCACCAGGGACGAGATGGCGGCTTTCCGGCAGATCGTGGACGTCCCTGAAGCCGAGGCCAAGCGCGTCCATAGCCTTTTCGACCTCGCCAAGGAGACCTCCGACGGCTTCGAAGCCTATGCCCGCCAGATCGCCGAGCATTTTTCCAGCAAGCAGGAACTTCTGGAGGATGTGCTCGACGGGCTGTTCCACATCGCCAAGGCGGACGGCGCGGTGCATGAGGCCGAGCAGCGCTACGTCGCCCGTGTCGCCCAGCTCTTCGGCTTCAGCGACCAAGACTACGCCCGCATCGAGGCGCGCCACGTCATCAACAAGGCCGATCCCTAGGTGGTCCTCGGCGCGTCGCGGGACTGGGACGACGATCGTCTCAAGCGCCATTTCCGCAGCCTCGTCGCCAATAACCACCCCGACCGGCAGATCGCCCTGGGCTTGCCGCCCGAGGCCGTGCGCATCGCCAGCGACCGTCTCGCCACCATCAACGCGGCGTGGGATCGCGTGGCCCGGGAGCGGGGCATCCGCTGATGTCCTCGCCCGCGCCTGATTGCAGCCTCGCCGTGAAGGTCGTGCCGTCGCCGAACCACGGCGAGCGCAAGGACGCCAGGCGCCCGGACATGATCGTGCTGCACTACACCGGCATGGCCGACGCCGCGTCCGCCCTGCATCGCCTGTGCAATCCGTTGGCGGAGGTCTCCGCGCACTACCTGGTGTTCGAGGACGGACGCATCTTCCAACTGGTGCCCGAGGCTGCCCGCGCCTGGCATGCCGGCCAATCCAACTGGGCTGGCGAAAGGGACCTCAACTCGGCGTCGATCGGCATCGAGATCGTCAACCCCGGCCATGACGGCGGCTACCCCGATTTTCCTGCGGTCCAGGTCGATGCGACCACCTTTTTGTGCAAGGACATCTGCGAACGCTGGAACATCCGCCCCCAGCGGGTTCTGGCCCACTCCGACATCGCCCCGCGCCGCAAGGCCGATCCTGGCGAGAAATTTCCATGGCGTGCGCTGCACGCAGCCGGCGTCGGCCACTGGGTCGATCCGCATCCCCTGGGTGATGGCCGCGCCTTTGGTCCCGGCGAGGAAGGCCAGCCGATCCAGGCCATCCAGGCGATGCTCGGTCTCTATGGATATGGCGTCGAGATTTCCGGGGTCTACGACGCGCAGACCGAAGCCGTGGTCCGCGCGTTCCAGCGCCATTTCAGGCCGGCTTTGGTGGATGGCATCGCGGATGCGTCCACGCTGACGACCTTGCGTGACCTGATCCGGGCTGTGCCCAGCTAGGTGAGTACGATTTCCGCGTGGCGGCCCTTGCCGCCTTGCGAGCGCCGCAATCGGTTCCCATCTGCGATGCCAAGACGGCTCGCGCCAGAGGTTGGCTCGCATCACGCCGGTTTGCAGGAGGCTCTCGTGAACACGACTCCCCACTACAACCCGAACGATCCGGGACAAGGCCAGTACGGCCAGGGTCCATTCGGGCCCAACAATGCTGGCCGGGGTTCCTATGGCTGGCGCTGGAAGCCGGTCGACATCGCGGTCATCGTGATCGCGTTCGTGATCTTCTGGCCGCTCGGCCTCGCCGTGCTGGTCTGGAAGCTTTGGAACGATCGCCAGCCAAACCCGCAGGATCTCGAGCAGCTCATCCGGGGCGGGCTCAATCGCCTGCAGGCCGGGTTCGACTCGATGATGGCGTCGTTCAGCCAGAACGCCGCGACGTCTGGTGCGCCCGCTGCCACGGGCAACGAGGCATTCGACACCCATATTCGTGAGGAGTGGGCCCGTGTCGAGGCTGAACGGCTGAAGCTCGAGGACGAGGTTGCCGCGTTCCGCGCCTTCCTGGCCCGCGAGCAGTCGGGCGGCCGCGATGTCTACGAGCGCTTCCGCTCCACAAGGGCGCAGGGCCAGGCCTGAGCCTTCGGCCAGATCAAGCTGCGGCCTGGCACGTTTCAGGCCGCAGTCCCAGCAGATGGCAGATGGCGTAGACGAGATCGGCGCGATTCATCGTGTAGAAATGGAAGTCGCGGACGCCGCGATCGAGAAGGTCGATGACCTGCTCGGCCGCGACCGCCGCCGCGATGAGACGGCGCGTAGCCGGATCGTCGTCCAGCGCCTCGAAGCGGTCCGCCAGCCATTGCGGAATGCTTGCCCCACAGCGCTTGGCGAATGATGCAGTCTGCCGAAAGTTCTGGACCGGCACGATGCCTGGAATGATCGGGATGTCGATCCCCCGCGAGCGGGCACGGTCGAGATAGCGGAAATAGACGTCGTTATCGAAGAAGAATTGGGTGATCGCGCGCGTCGCGCCGGCATCGATCTTGGCCTGCAGCACATCGAGATCCGCATTGATCGAAGCGCTTTCGGGATGTTTCTCGGGATAGGCGGACACCGAGACTTCGAAATCCGAGACGGCTCTGATTCCGCCAATGAGCTCGGCCGTGCTCTTGTACCCCTCCGGATGCGGGAGGTAGGGCTCTCCGACACCACCAGGCGGATCGCCGCGCAGCGCCACGATGTGCCGTACGCCGGCGGCTGCGAAATCGCGCAAAACCGCGTCGATCTCCGTTTTGCTCGCTCCCACGCAAGTCAGGTGCGCGGCAGGCTGCAAATTCGTGTCGCGGACAATCCGGGCCACCGTGTTGTGTGTACGCTCCCGGGTCGACCCGCCGGCGCCGTAAGTCACCGAAACGAAATCGGGCCGGAAGGGCGCAAGCCTCTCGATGGACTCCCACAGCACCGCCTCGGACTCGGCATTCTTGGGAGGAAAAAACTCGAACGACACCCGGAGGGAGCGCGGTCCCACATGGCGGCTCAGGCGTACCGGCGAATAGGACATCACGCGACCTCTCTCGCTGGACGGTCAACAGAGGCACGGCGGTTCCGCCCGGCCCAGAGCGACACGTTGAGCGTGTCGCCGCCGTCGTCGGGCGTCTGCAGGATGCGGTGCTCGGTTGGTTGGATGCCGGCCTCGGCCATCCAGTGGGCTACCTGTTCGTGCTCGAAGCCCAGCCGCCTGTGGGCGTGCTGCTCTCGCAGGAATTCGAGGGCATGCGGCGCGAAATCCACCACGATCAACCGGCCGCCCGGCGCCAGCGCAAGCGCAGCCTCGCGAATGGCGCGTGCGGGATCGTCCAGGAAGTGAAGCACCTGATGGATCAGAACGAGATCGAAGGCTCCGGGCTCAACGGGCAACGCATAGATGTCGCCTTGCCGGAGTTCCGCACGGCGGATGCCGGCCCGCTCAAGATTGGCGCGCGCAACCGCCAGCATGGCGTGGCTGGAATCCAGGCCGACCAATCGGCCCGCCCGGTCGGACAGCAGCGCGAGCATGCGGCCCGTTCCTGTCCCCAGGTCGAGCAGCGCCGACACTTTTTCGGGGCCGATGCTGTCGAGTATCGCGGTTTCCACCACGTCATCCGGTACATGCAGGGAGCGGATGCGATCCCATTCCACCGCGTGGCGATCGAAATAGACCTGAGCAGCAGCAGCCCTGGCGTTGCGGACGGCGGCCAGCCTGCCCCGGTCGGCTGCCAGCACGGGATCGGCGCCGTCGAGGCCGTTCACGAGGTTCCGCGCCAGCAGACCTTGAGGCCCACGATCGGCAATTCGGAAGAATGCCCAGGATCCCTCGCGATTGCGCTCGATCAGGCCGGCTTCCGCCAACAGCTTAAGGTGCCGGGATATCCGGGGCTGGGATTGTCCCAGAATATCCGTCAGATCGGAAACGCTGAGTTCCCCTTCCGCCAGCAGCGCAAGCACGCGCAGCCTCGTCTCCTCCCCCGCCGCGCGCAGAGCGGCGACAGCGGTGTCAAGCAGCAGGGAGCTTTTTCTATCCAAAGCTTGCATTGGGTACCCGGTAAACGACTTGTGATATAAAGATATCTTTATATCCGTCTGTCAACTCGGGCAAGCCTCATCCTGAGCGCCGGCTCGATCTGCACACAGAATCGGGAAGAAGGCCTAAAGCTCCACAACAGGGGTTTCCCGCGATGCCACTGCCGCCCGGCACGACGCTCCACAATATCGGGTGAGGAGATCGACGAGATCCGCCGCGGCGCCGGCGACATCACCGACTCCGTTCGCTTGAACCGTGACGATCGCGCTTCTTGTCTCTGTCGACACCAGCGTCCGGGCGTCCTGCCTCCAGTTCCAGCGGCGGCAGAGCACATGCCGTTCGTCCGCGTAGACCACTTCGCCCGGCTTCGGTGGATCGTTGGGATCCTCCCCTGCCTCTGCCGCCATGTCGATGAAGCTGTCGGTATCCCGCGAAAAACGGAACGCCAGCGGCGGCTGAACCTTGGAGAGATCGTCCGCGCCTACGCACATCATCGCCGCCAGCGACACCGCGTTGTAGGCATCGACGAAAGCGTTGATGCGCGGCAATTCGCGCCCGGCGAGCACGTTCTTGACGAGGCGCTCGGCCGAGCATCGATAGCTCGTCTTCTTGATCCCGAATGCCCGATACGCAGCCCGCCATGCGGCAATCCCTGGGATCGCCGACAGGTCGGTTCCGGCCCACTGCGCCCGGCAGGCTTCCTCGCGTTCGCGGATCGCCGCCTCGAGGGCGGCCGGCCTCTGCGCGGGTATCGCAAGATTTCTCGGCCACGACCGAGGCAACGGAAAAGTCCGGAAAGCGCGGAGCCAGTTCTTCGATCGTCAGGCGGACAGGCATCGGCGAGCCTTGTGCAAGCGTGGCCAGGGTGGGTTGAAGCTTCCGCGGCCGGCGGTCACCTGAAGGGCGGCTCGTCGAAGCTCCGCAGCTTGCGGGAGTGCAGGCTTTCGCGCTGGCTCCGCAGCAAGTCGAGCGCCTGAAGACCGATGCGGAGATGTTCGCTCACCGCCCGCTCGTAAAATGCATTGGCCGCTCCGGGCAGCTTGATTTCGCCGTGCAGTGGCTTGTCGGACACGCAGAGCAGCGTGCCGTAGGGCACCCGCAGCCGGAAGCCTTGCGCGGCGATAGTGCCGCTCTCCATGTCGACGGCGATGGCGCGGGAGAGGTTGATCCGCCGGCGCTCCTGGGTCCAGCGAAGCTCCCAGTTCCGGTCGTCGTTCGTCACGACGGTGCCGGTGCGCAGCCGCCGCTTCAGCGCTTCGCCCCGGTCGCCGGTAATCTGGGCGGCCGCTTCCTGCAGCGCAACCTGCACTTCGGCAAGGGCGGGAATCGGCATGTCGGTTGGCACGAGCGCGTCGAGGATCCGATCCTGCCTGAGATAGCCATGGGCCAGCACATAGTCGCCGATGTGCTGGGATTGGCGCAGGCCGCCGCAATGTCCCACCATCAGCCACGCATGGGGACGCAGCACGGCGAGGTGGTCGGTGATGTTCTTGGCGTTGGAGGGACCGACACCGATATTGACCAAGGTCACGCCTCGGCCCTTCGGCGCACAGAGATGATATGCAGGCATCTGAAAGCGGTGCCACGGCGCGGCGGCGATCAACTCCTCGATCTGCTCGGTCGCCATGCCCCTGACAATCTTGCCTCCGCCCGGCAATTCGAGGGATTCATACGGCCCGTCGCCCGCCAGTTGCTCGACGCCCCAGCGGACGAACTGGTCGACGTAGCGGTGGTAGTTCGTGAGCAGAATCCACGGTTGAACGTGCCGCCAATCAGTGCCCGTGTAGTGGACGAGCCGGCGAAGCGAGTAGTCGACGCGAACGGCGTCGAACAGCGCCAGTGGACGCGGTTCCCCGGGAGCCAGATCGTAGGTTCCGTCCGCGATCTCGTCGCCCACTGATGCGAGGTGCGGCGTCGGGAAGAACCGGGCAAGTTCAGCGGCCGTGACGCCGCCTCGGCCCAGCTCATCGCCACGCTCGAAGACGTAGGGATACGGTATCTCCTGCGGTCCCACGCCGACTTCGATCGTGGCGCCGAACTCCTGGCAGAGCGGCCGCAACTGCTCGAGGAGATAGTGCCCGAACGCCTTCGGGTGCGTGACCGTCGTGGTGTAGACGCCGGGTTCCGCGAATTTGGCGAAGGCGCGCCGGTTCGTCGGTGGGACGCCCGTTGGCGCGTAGGTGAGCCGCAACTCCGGATAATGAAAACGCGCCCGGTCGTCGCTCGAAGGCGGTACCCCCGTTTCAAGGAAACGGTCCACCGCCGACCGCAAGGCGGAGGTCGCCGATGCGTAGCGCGCCTCAAGCGCGTCGACCGCTTCCTCCGGCGTGGCCACGGTGACAAAGGATCGGGAGAAATCGACGGTGGAAACTGACACGAAATGGACCTCGCTACGTTTCCTCAGCCAGATACGCCGAGGAGACGCACAAAGTCAAAGAACGTCTGCCGTCAGAGGCTGCAGCCGCACCACAAATCCCGTGCGCGGGCGCGTCGAACTGCCAGTTCCACAATCGCAAGGTCGTGAACCGCGCCGCCAAGGCAGCGGCGCGGTCCAGCCCAGTTCACCTGCCGAACTTCTTGTACTTGATGCGATGCGGGATCGTGCTGTCGATGCCGAGGCGGCGCTTCTTGTCTTCCTCGTAGTCCTGGAAGTTGCCCTCGAACCACTCGACATGGCTGTCGCCCTCGAAGGCGAGCATGTGGGTCGCGATGCGGTCGAGGAAGAAGCGATCATGGCTGATGATGACGGCGCAGCCGGCGAAATCCTCCAGCGCCTCTTCCAGCGCCCGCAGCGTGTCGACGTCGAGGTCGTTGGTCGGCTCGTCGAGCAGCAGCAGGTTCGCGCCGGACTTCAGCATCTTGGCGAGGTGGACGCGGTTGCGCTCGCCGCCCGAGAGCATGCCGACCTTCTTCTGCTGGTCGCCGCCCTTGAAGTTGAACGCGGCGCAATAGGCGCGCGAATTGATCTCCCGCTTGCCGAGATAGATGATGTCGTTGCCGCCCGAGATCTCCTCCCAGACGGTCTTCTTGTCGTCGAGCGCGTCGCGCGACTGGTCGACATAGCCGAGCTTCACGCTCGCGCCGATCGCGATGGAGCCGGCATCCGGCTTCTCCTGCCCGGTGATCATGCGGAACAGCGTGGTCTTGCCCGCGCCGTTGGGGCCGATCACGCCGACGATGCCGCCGGGCGGCAGCTTGAAGGAGAGGTTCGTCGATCAGCAGACGGTCGCCGAAGCCCTTCGAGAGGTCCTCGAAGTCGATGACGTTGTTGCCCAGGCGCTCGGCCACGGGAATGATGATCTGCGCGGTCGTCGGGCGCCCTGTCGTTCTGCTTCTGCGACGAGGTCCTCGTAGCGCTGGATGCGGGCCTTGGACTTGGCCTGGCGGGCGCGCGGGCGAGGCCGAGATCCACTCGCTCTCGCGCTCCAGGGCGCGCTGGCGCGCCTCGTCCTCGCGGCCCTCCTGCTGCAGGCGCTTCTGCTTCTGCTGCAGCCAGGAGGAATAGTTGCCCTCGTAGGGAATGCCGCGGCCGCGGTCGAGCTCGAGGATCCAGCCCGTGACGTTGTCGAGGAAGTAGCGGTCGTGGGTGACGATCAGGATCGCGCCCGGGATAGGTGCGCAGATGCCCCTCGAGCCAGGCCACCGTCTCGGCGTCGAGATGGTTGGTCGGCTCGTCGAGCAGCAGCATCTCGGGCTGGGCGAGCAGCAGCTGGCACAGCGCCACGCGGCGGCGCTCGCCGCCCGAGAGCTTCGCGACGTCGGCGTCGTCGGGCGGGCAGCGCAGGGCGTCCATCGCCTGGTCGACCTTGCTGTCGAGATCCCACAGGCCCTTGGCGTCGATCTCGTCCTGCAGGCGCCTCATCTCGTCCGCCGTCTCGTCCGAGTAGTTCATGGCGAGTTCGTTGTAGCGGTCGAGGATCGCCTTCTGCGGCGCCACGCCCAGCATCACGTTCTCGCGGACGCGACTTGGCTCGGGTCGAGCTGCGGCTCCTGCGGCAGGTAGCCGACGCGCGCGCCCTCGGCGACGAAGCCGTCGCCCACGAACTCCTTGTCGATGCCGGCCATGATGCGCAGCAGCGTCGACTTGCCCGAGCCGTTGACGCCGAGCACGCCGATCTTGGCGGTCGGGTAGAAGGAGAGGTGGATGTTGTCGAGGACCTTCTTCCCGCCGGGATAGGTCTTGGTCAGGCCCTGCATGTGATAGACGTACTGATAGGAGGCCATGGCCGCCCTTCCTGCTTCTCAAGATGTCGGAATTGGTTGAGCGCTATGTAGCGGCGGCCCCTGTCCTGAGCAAGGGTTTCAGGCGGCGCCGGCTTCCCAATCGTCCGATTTCGGCACGCCGGTCGGGCTGCCCGGAAACACTCCGTCAACCATGCAGGCCGCATCCTGCAATCGGTCGCGCCCGCGCCTCGAATGTTCCGAAGTCTCGCCGCAATCGGCCTTGATTTTGGGAGCACGGCCTTGGCGGCAGGTGATTGAGGACATCATGATCGACGCGATCGAAATTATGCTGGAGCTTATCGGCGATATGGTCGCCCGTTTCATCGCACGTCCGATGTTCCGTCTTTTGGGCTGAAAGTGCTGTCCACACGCCGAATCCATGCGTAGCCCATGTCGCGTGCGCATGCCGACCCGCTCGCCGGAACGCGCAGGCCGGCTGCCGCTGCAGACAGGTCATTGCGCACGCGGCCCTCTTGCGCTTAATAGCACCCGCCGGCGGGCAAGGATTGCTCCACCCTCCCGGGCCCGTAGCTCAATGGTTAGAGCCGGCCGCTCATAACGGTCTGGTTGCAGGTTCGAGTCCTGCCGGGCCCACCAGCCACTCCGCTCGAACCACGGCAAACTGAGACGCGGCGGAAGTGCGCGATATATCCGTGCCTTAGCTGCCAGAGACCGACGAACTCGCCGTCTCCGCTGTTCATTTCGGGCCATATAGGGGGTCTCTGACCCGCCAGTCTCCGCGCCTTCAATTCCTGTTCCTGGCGCGGATGGCGAGCGTCGGCAGAGCGCCGTTCTGCAATCTGGGAAGTTCGTCTTTCGACTGGCAGCGATTCGGATCTTGGGCAGCTCGCCTCAAGGGCGTCGGTGCTCAATCGCTGCGGCGAGGCCGGAGGATACAGCCGGTTGTGCGCGTCTCCAACTCGAGAAAACCGGTTGCATCAGTCAGAGTGAGCGAGCGCCGGTCAGCAGGTCAGAGCCCCAGCATGTCCCACTGCCGCGACCACTCGATCGGGTGCATCGGTGAGACGGGACACGCCGACGCCGCGGGGCAGACGGCCGTCGATGGCGGCCTGGACGAGATCGGGGGCCAGGAAGGCCAGCGACATCAGCCTGGTCACATGACGCGGCGTGCAGCTCTCGCGCGTGGCGATGGCTTCGGGTCCGGTGGCGGAGCCAGTGACGATCTCGTTGAGCCATCGCCGTCCCAAGGCGATCGAGCGCACCAACGTGGCGCGGGTCTCGGACCGGATCGGCCTGGTGTCGAGCCGGGTCGGGTCCCGCGGGGATGATGATCTCGCGGGCCCGCCTGGTCGGCGCGCGATCAAACGGGATGGCGATCAACTTGGTTGAGCGTCGTCGTCATCGTCATCAGGATGATTGTCGGCCGCGGTCCCTGCTGGTGCTGCGTGCTCCGGGGTGAGCTGGATCTCGATCGTGTGCCGCTTCAGCACGGCACGGCGGAGTTGGCGTTCGATCAGCGCGGCGGCCTCCAGGCTGGCCAGCTCTGGAGAGCGGGCGCGCAGGGCGGCGATGATGGCGGTCTCGATCGTGGCGGCCGCCACGCGGGGCACCGACCCGACCTCGCTCGCGTCGGCCCTGATTGAGGGCGCAGGAGACGTAGTAGCGATACCGCGTGCCCCGCTTGCGCGCGTGGGTGGGCGTCATCCGGTTGCCGCGGTCGTCGAACAGCTTGCCCATCAGCAGCGCCTGCGAGGTGCTGCGGGTCGCCGTCATGCTGCGCTGCTGTGTGGTTAGCCTGGCCTGCACCGCCTCGAACAGTTCGCGATCGAGGATCGGCTCATGCTCGGCCGGGCAGACGCTGCCGCGATAGACGATCTCGCCGATGTAGAAGCGGTTGCGCAGCAGATAGGCCAAGCGGACCGCGCGTGAACGGGATGCCGCCGATGGTGCGCCCGTTCGACAGCGGCCGGACCTTGGTGACGATGCCCTTGTCGCGCAGATCCCCCAGCAGCTTGTCGAGGCTGCCGAGGTCGAGATAGCGGCGGAAGATCAGCCGCACGCGCTCGGCCTCCTCCTCGACGATGACCAGCTTCTTGTCCTGGCTGGCATAGCCCAGCGGCACCATGCCGCCGACCCACAGGCCCCGCTTCTTCGAGGCGGCGATCTTGTCGCGGATGCGCTCGGAGGTGACCTCGCGCTCGAACTGGGCGAAGGAGAGCAGCACGTTGAGGGTCAGCCGGCCCATCGAGGTGGTCGTGTTGAAGGCCTGGGTGACCGAGACGAACGACACCTGATGCGCATCGAAGAGTTCGACCAGCTTGGCGAAGTCGGCCAGCGAGCGGGTCAGGCGGTCGACCTTGTAGACGACGACGATGTCGATGCGGCCGAGCGGATATCGGCGAGCAGCCGCTGCACCGCCGGGCGCTCGATCGAGCCGCCGGAAAAGCCGCCATCGTCATAGGCCGTCTTGATCAGGGTCCAGCCCTCATGGGCCTGGCTCTTGATGTAGGCCTCGGCCGCCTCGCGCTGGGCATCGAGCGAGTTGAAGTCCTGCTCCAGCCCGTGATCGGTGGAGACCCGGGTGTAGATGGCGCAGCGCAGGCGCCGGGCGCTGGGGCTTGCTCATGCCCGGGTCTCCCTGGCGCTGGTCTGCCCGTGCCAAAGAAGCGCGGCCCGCTCCAGCGTGTGCCGGTGATGGCGCGGGCGACCTGCGACAGGCTGCGATAGGTCGTGCCGTTCCAGGCAAAGCCCTCGTCGAGCGCCATGACCCGGTGCTGCACGCCCTCCCATTCGCGCATCAGCAGTGTGCCGGGCCTGACCTGCCCGGCGCCGGGCAGGGGAGGGGCTTGCGCCCGGTCCTGCCCCGCTCCCCCTGCGCCGGCGAGCTTGTCGAGATAGCGAAGGCTGGCCTTGTCGAGATCGCCGAGCGCGTCGGCCTGCAGGCGATAGGCGAGAATGCGCAGCAGCAGGTGCTTGGGCAGGTGCGCGGGCGCGGTCCGGCCCTCGACGCTGCGCCAGCGCGCGCGCAGGCCCTCGAGGCCGAGACCGCGCAGCTGCGCGATCTCGGCCTCGAGGGTCTCCGCTCCGATGCGAGCGGGCTTCATCACGCCGCCCTGCCGCGCGATGAGGCGGTCTCAGCGCCCGCGACGATCCGGTAGACCGCCCGGCCGTCCTCGTCGCGCGACCGATCGAGCTGCAGGCCCTCTGGCGCAGGCCGGTCAGCGCCGCTCGGGTGGTGTGGGGCAGCCAGCCGGTGGCGGCGATGAGATCGTCCAGCGTCGCGCCGTTCCGGCGCGACAGCATCGCGATGATCTGCGCGCGCTTGGTCGCCGGCCGGGTCGGGGCTGCTGCGGGCTCCGGCTGGGGCTCGGGAGCGAACGCCTTGCGCCGCCGGCCTGAACCCTTGGCAGTCTGCGACGCCCCGTCTGGACTCCGGCTCAGGCTCGGGCGTCACGCCGATCGCGTTGAGGCCGGCATCCGTGATCGTCAGCACCGCGCCGTCGCCGTGACCGGCCCGGTCGGCCTTGCCGGATCCGTCTCCGGCCGTCGCCAGGAGCCCTTTCTTCACCAGGCCGTTCACGGCCCGCACGAACGCCCGCTCGCTCATCGCCTCCGGTCGGGTCACGCCCTTTCCCGTCGCTGAGCCGCGGACGACAGAAGCACAAGCTGCGCCTCGCTCAAGCTGATGGTCTGGACGGTCTTGCCCGTCTTGCTGGTCTTGCTGGTCATGGTGACCTCCTGCGTCAGACGGCACCGTCGCCGTCACTGACGCGACCCCGCCATCGGCTCACGCCCGCGGGGTGGAGGGGCGCCGGCCTCATTCCCGAAGCCCGGCGCCATGCCCACAGCAACGCTCTCTTCGCCGGGACAGTCCAGTGCTATCTCGCGGGAGGCTCGCTGAATCGTCTGACAGGCGGCCAGACGTTCGCAGGTTCAAAGCGGGGGCGCGCAACCACCTTTACCGAACAAGCGTCGGGGCCAATATTCGGAAATAGCTGCAGATCTGAGGATCGGGTGTTTCGGCTACACCCCGTAATCATGGTCGCGTCGCATAGGCAACCAGTTAATCTGCAGCTCAGAGAGGCGGTTGCGCGGGGCGAACGATAGTTGTTCTCGACTCCCGGGTCCTTCGAGCTGGGGTACGTCCTCTTGGCTGAAGCAAGGACCGGTGCAGCCTTCAAGGCGACGCGGTGATGCTTTGGGGATCGCCAGTCTCTCGAACGATCCAGACTTTGATCGGCTGGGTGCGTCCTCGAAGAGCTAGCGTCCGTTGCTCGAAAGCCGACACTTCTACGCCGGCCAGCCGGGCCAAGTTATCTGAAACCACCAGTTCGGCATCGAGCTCCTTGGCCAAGCCCTCAAGCCTGCTCCCCGCGTTGACCGTGTCACCAATAGCGGTGAGCGTCATGGCATCGCCGTAGCCCATGCGCCCCACGACTGCGGGGCCTGCATGCAGGCTTATTGCAATCTGCAGAGGGCTATGAAGTTCGCTGGCGTAATCTGAATTTAGTTGGGCGACGCCGTCACGGATCCGGGCTGCAGCGCGAAGCGCCTGATGGCAGGCGGTAGCGGCGTCGGTTTCAAGGCCAAACAGCGCCAGGGCACCGTCGCCGACGAACTTGTCCATGTGCCCACCCGAATGCTCTACGGCGTGACCGACGACGTCAAAATAGCGGTTGAGCAGGAAGACGGTATCAAACGGTAGCCGCTTCTCGGTCAGTGCCGTAAAGCCCCTGAGGTCGCAGAAAAGCACTGCGATGTCTCGCTCATGACTTCTATCAGCACGTCCGCTGACGCCGCGGCGTTGAACGACGCTCTGCGACACCAGCGGCACGACCGTAAGTTCGTGGCTGGGCCGAAGCTGGCAGGCAAGCCTGACGTGGGGCTCCGCCTTGATCCGGCGCAGCGTTGCAGCCTCCTGGGGAGTAGGCGTCGGTTGTTGATCGTGTCCCTCGAGAACCCGGATCCGGCAGGTCGAGCACCGACCGCGTCCGCCGCAAATCGAGGCATGCGGGATACCGGCTGTTCGGCTCGCCTCCAGCACGCTAAAGCCCAACGGGACGGTCACGACCTTTCCGTTAGGATAGGTGACACGCAGACGAGTGGACCAGTTCCACGCAATGCGGGTCGCCCTCGCGGCGAACGCGCCCCCGATCGCAGCGCTGAATGCGACGAACAGGCCCGAACTTGATTTCGGCGAGGATCTCTGCCGGCGGTGCCTCCGCAGGACCGGGCGGCAGCCGCGCGATCTCTTCGCCGGCTTCGGCGAAGCCAAGCAGCGCCAGAACAGGGATCAGCAGCGCGCCCGTATACAGGGCAAGGCCGAACCGCCCGAACCAGCGTTTCGATCGGAGCCAGAAATATATGCCCAGGCAGAAGTGCAGCCAGGCGATGAGCAGGGTTGCGGCTTGGCGGGCACCGAGTTCCGGCGCCACAATCCACAATGTTCGCAAGACCTCGCTGTAGTTCGAATCGTGCCCCATCACAGTGAGCTCGATGCGCGTGGTCACGACGTGGGGGATCAGAAGAAAAGGCAGTGCCAGGCCGAACGCGAGTTGCGCTGCCTCCCGCATCGGCATCCGCAGCGTGCGGCGCCGGTAGATCGCCTGCAACGCCAGGGCAAAATGAACCAGGAGGGCGCCGTAGAGCAAAACTGTGCCGACCGGATTACGCCATACAACGTTGAATAAGCGGCGGCCGCTTTCCATCGCCTCGAGCGAGACGAGCCCGAGCGCATGATTGCTGAAATGGGTAACGAGAAAGGCGCCGAGCACAAGGCCTGAAACAAGCCGGACTTCCCGCAGTCGAACCGGGCTCTCGAACGGTCGATGCGACGAGACGGACGCACTTTCAAGTCGCATGCCTTGAACCCAGTCTGTGTTGGAGATTGCACATCCCCATGCTGCGAGCTGACCAAGATTATCACGGCTGCATTACTGTCGAGCACCGTGGGTGTATGCCATTACGGATGACTGTTTGTCACGGAAACGCACCTGGCCGGTGATTTCACCAATGTCGGGGACCCACTAATGTTTTCAAAAAAGTAGGCAGCGCTGATGCGCAAGCTACGCTAGGTGAGCAGCAGCCCTCTTCATTCCAATCAAGACCGACACCCGTAACGTCTGGGATGTAGAGCCCACCGTGCACTGTAGAGGCAACTCTCGGTGGTTGCCGTCCTCGCTTTGATCCTTTCACGTTGAGGCGATCAGTCCCGCATTCAGCGAGCCTCAATACAAGACGTCGCCTGGGTTATCCCCTCTAGTGCATTGGCCCATGACCCTGCGGGTCAGGCTGCCCTGACGCTGCCCGACACCAGCCGGCCTTTGCGGAATGTTGCAGTGCGTGCAGGCACGCGAGCCACGGCCTCCGCCGAACAACTCGCCGGCAGCAGCGTGAAGTCTGCACTGTGACCAACCTGGGGCCATGCAGGCTTACCATCATCGTCCAGTGGTAGTACGCCACCAGTGGCAATCGCCAAGGCCCGAGACAGACTGAATTCGTCGCTCCCCTGATAGAGTTGAGCATAGAGATTGGCTTTCTCCAGCATGTCGGCACGCCCAAAAGGTGACCAGTGATCATACACACTGTCGGTGCCGGTCATCACGAAAACGCCTCTCTCCCTTAAGATCGGGAGCGGCATCGTGAGCCGACCGATCGGGACCGACGAGGCGATAGCGATCCCTTCTGCGGCCATGCGTGAGGCGATGTCCGCAACGGCAGGGGGCGGCAACGTGGTCAGCGCGAAAGCATGGCTGATCGTAACTTTGCCCCGAAGAGCCGCGTTCCGCGCCACGGTTTCAATCATGTAAACGATCGCAGCAACGCCTGCCGGGTTTGTCTCGTGCAGATGGATGTCGACACCCTTCCCGGTATCGAGGGCGATCTGGAACATGGCGTCGAGCGATTTCTCCATCGCGCCGTCGATATTGGAAGGATCGAGTCCGCCAACGAACGCAACGCCCATCTGCATCGCTTCGCGCATCAGGCCTTCCACCTTCGAATGCAGGAGACCGTGCTGCGGGGAACGCAACGATCTCGCAGCTGAAATGATCGCTGTGTTTTTCCAGCGCGCGTTGCAGATGCTCAAGGCTTCTCAGGCCGCTAACCGGTTCAATGTTGCAATGGCTGCGCGCCACGGTGCTGCCGTTGGAAAGCAGCAGGGCGATCAACGCCTCCGCACGCTGCTGCGATGTTGGCAGCAATGACGGGAGCAGCTCTTGTTCCAGCGCGATCATGTCGAGGATCGTCTTGCCCTGCCGCGGCCGCGGCGCTCGCCACGGTCCGCCATAGTAGGTCTTGTCCAGATGAATGTGCATGTCGCGCATCGCCGGAAGGGCGATCTGGCCTTTCGCCTGATAGCAGGGCACGCCCGCCGGCAGGGCAGCACTGACGGGATGCAGCGCCGTAATCCTGCCAGCTTTGATTTCGAGCGCATGGCACGACGTGCGGGTGGCGATCACCGTCTCGCCATCATACTCAAACCCATCCTCGAGCCGTACATTCAGCAAACAATAGTGATCGTCGTTCACGACACTGATTTCAGCTTCGGATGAGTTACGATCAATCATGACGGGGTGGCGCCTTGCCGGCAATTGCCCGCCCGCAGAGTCGTAATCAGAAAAATTGCGCGGTGTGGCAAACAGTCGTCTCTGGTTCCCTGCCGCTGTAT
>CAWGGK010000006.1:0-220871 GCA_963822165.1 uncultured Alphaproteobacteria bacterium | reverse complement strand
TCCCTGGCAAAGTCGTCCCTGGCCAAGTCGTCCCTGGCCAAGTCATCCCTGGCCAAGTCGTGCTTGGCCAAGTCGTCCGGGGTGACGTCTTCTGCGGCGGCATTGGGCCAGGCAGCCTGGACGACGGCGTGGGTGGGATGCGGAATCGTGTTCATCACGAGTAATCCTCCAGTCATACCGATCCTCTCGGCAGTCCGCCGCGGCGCGGCACTGGACGATTGCTCTGTGTGCGACAGTAGTCGAGTGGAATAGACGTATGATGCAGAGGAAAGTACTGTCACTCGTGGCAGAAGAACTCCGACCGGCGGATGCTTGCCCAGGAGAGAGGTCGCGCGCCCGTGGATGCGAGCGCTTCAAGCGACCGCGTCAGCCGCTTGCGGCGGCTGACGCCGGCATCGCCGCCGCAGAAGGGTGGCGCGCGCTCAAGGCCGCCGCAGCACCACCGCGCCGCCGGACGCATGCTGCGCCTCGTCGCGATCACGCCGGATGGGCTCCTGCTCCTCGATGATGGCCCTTGTGCCGGTCACGGCTTCGTAGCGGCGGATGATCACGTCGACATAGAGCGGGTCGATCTCGACGCCGTAGCAGATCCGGGCTGTGCGCTCAGCGGCGATGAGCGTCGAGCCTGAGCCGAGGAACGGGTCGAGCACGATGTCGCCGCGATGGGTGAGATCGAGCAGCGCGTCCTCGAGCATGGCGGTCGGCTTGACGGTCGGGTGCTCGACGAGCCCGCGCCGCGCATCGGAGCCGACCGAGGATGCGCCGGGATAGGTCCACAGATTGGAGCGCCAGCGCCCGTGCTTGCCCAGCTGGATGTTGTTGACGTGGGCGGCGCTGCCCTTCTTGAACAGCGGCAGGAGCTCGTGCTGCGAGCGATAGAGGCTGCCCATGCCGGCATTGGTCTTGGCCCAGACGATGAAGTTGAGCGGCGTCAGGCCGAGATGGGTGGCCGCCGCCTGGACGATGAACTGGCCGCGCCAGTCGATGAAGGTGCCGATGACGCCGCCCTCGACCATGTAGGGCAAGGCCGCGCTCAGCCAGCGTTCGTTGAAGACGGCGAATTGCTGCTCGCTCATCTCGCCCGAGGCCATCATGAACTCGCGGTGCTGCAGCTTGGTGACGTTGCCGGCGATCGGGACGTTGTAGGGCTCGTCGGTCAGGAGCAGCCGCACCGGCGCGGCGCTCGACAGCAGACGCTCCAGGACGGCGGGATCGGTGGCGTCGCCGCAGATGACGCAGTGCGCTCCCAGACGCACCAGATCGCCCGGACGCGCGATCGGCGGGGCATCCCGGTCAGCAGCAAGCGGGCCGATCTCGCCGATGCTGCCGGGCTCAGCCAGCCGGATATGGTCGATCTGCGTCGAGCGAGAAGCCGGAGATCTCGATCGGGGCGTCGCAGCAGCACGAGCTCGTCGAATTCGAGTTTCAGCTCGGCCAGATCCCAGGTGCGCTTTTCCGCCATGCGATTGAGCGCGAGCGTCGCGAGGCGCTGTTCGGCCTCGCTGAGATGATCCACCCGGATGCAGCGTATGGTGTCCAGACCGAGCAGCTTGGCGGCGTCGACCCGCACGCGGCCGTCGAGCACCAGATTGTCCCTGCCAATCAGGATCGGCATGATATCGCCGAGTTCAGAGATGGATCCGGCGACCTCAGCCACGAGCGCAGGATCCACCTTGGTGAGACGGCGCGCCGGATAGCGCAGCACGTTGATCGGCACCTCGACGAGCTCGAGCGTGGGCCGCAGGTCGTTGCGCCGCGCCCGCGGGGCTGCCGCGGGCGCGGCGAGATCGTCCAAAGTGTCGCGCCGCCGCCGGCTCTTGTCCTTCAGCTGGTCCTTCAGTGAGCCTCGATGCGCGCGGCGTCCGAGTGGGTTCTTGGCCATGGGTCAGAGGTCCTTCTGGGTGATCACGGGTCAGCCATGACCGGTCGATGCGAGCCGCATCGCCGTGTCCGCTTGCCGATCACCGTGCTGGGTTTAAGGAGGTGGCGGAGATCGTGCCGGCGCGACTGCAACGGTCTGCATTCAGCCGCTGGTCGGCTGTGGCCGCGCCGGTCGGGCAGGGTTTATTTGTCCTTGGATCCGCCAGAGATGGCCGAGTATTCAACCCCCTGCAGCTGGCGAAAAAGCTCCTCTTGCTCCTCGGTCCAACTGACGGGTTGCGGTGTGTGGCTGGCTTTCGCCGTGCGCGCGGCATCTCGGGCTTCGACCTTCTCGATGGTCTGCAACACCAGTCCCATCTGTGCTGCGTTGCCTGTTATCCCGGCCCTGACGAGGCGCTGGGCGATTGCCCCGACATTCGTGATCTTGCCAGGCTTCCCGTTGATGGTGAGGTGCACGACCTTGTGGAGCTCCGCCATCAACGCGTCATCGAAGCTTCGGCGCCCTTTGGGCCGGCCGCGTGGATTGCCGGACTGGCCCTTTTTGAATTGGCTGTGCTTGGGCGGCTTTTTGTGGCCCACTTCATAGGCACCGCCCTGGCTGCCCTGCGGCGGCTTGGTTTCATCATCCTTTGACATCGATCGGCCCCCAAACGCCGCGGCCCGCCGCCGGCACCTTTGCACCGCCCTAGACAGGTCAGGGCCGAGGCGTGGTGCGATTCCCCGGCTGACCGACGCGGACCTGAGCGGCCCGCGTCTCTGGTTGGCGACCATGTCCGCTGCCAAAGAAAATAAAAAGATCGAAGTGAATCAGTGGACTAGGATCTGTGCCACCCTCCCTAACTGAACCCTCCAATTGACTGATGAACTATTCAATTGTGTGGGCATCATTTCGGCGCGAGCACGTGTGCACCCGCTGCCGCGCGCCGGTCACTCCGAACGCCGCCACCGTTCGGCCGCCCGCTATTGCCGGTGTTTGACGTCGCGGCATAGGCGCAGCCCGACGGTATGAGACGAGGCGGGCCTTCGCCTGGCCGTCCCTATTGAGCTGGGGGGCCGTTGGCAGGTCGCCGATGAGCGCCGCGGCCGCCGCTTCGCTTCGCTGGGCCAAGTTTGGCCTCATCGGCCCGCATCGACAGGCCCTCGACCAGCGCCTGCCTCGCCGGCTTCAGCGTGGGAAAGGCCGCGTCGGGACACTCTTTCATCGCTGCGGCAAATTGCGCCTTCGCGGCCTCGTTGCCGCGCGCCCACGACCCGGTCTCCATCAGCACAAACGCCGCCAGCCGGCCGACAAGCAGGTCCAAAGCCCAGCCGGGATTGATCGTTGGGGCGAGGCTGACCAGCGTGGCGCTCAGCCGGTCGGCGGCGATCAGGCTGAGACAGGGGTCATCGCTCAGCTCCAAGATCACCAGACGGCCTACATGCGGATGCTTGCGGAAGGATGCAGACGCAGCCTTGAAGACGCCCTGCAGGTAGGCCTGCGCGCTCTGGTTGGGCTGGTAAGCCGGCACCCAAGCCTCCAGGAAATTCCGGGCCACCGCACGTCGCAGGTCGGCAAGGCCGCCCTTGAAATGGGCGTGGATGGTCGTCGGACCAACGTTCAGCGCCTTTGCCACCGCGCGGATGCTGAACTTGTCCGGCCCGAACCACGCGAACTGCTTGGTCGCCTGCACCGCAATTCTCTCGGGCGTCATGCCGGCCCGCTGGCCAGCCTTTCGCTTCTTCTTCGGCTTCTTAACGATTGCGATAGCCATTGGATGCCCCCGAGCAATCTGCCAGGCATTGTCGTGTATACAAATGAATTGTCCGTCAGCTCTATTCATGACGAGCGCTGCCGCCGGGTCGCGCAGCACAGCATGTGTGCCGCTTTGCCCGGCGCAGACGCTTCTTGCCGAAACGGCCATGTGATCGTGCCAGGCGCAGGCTCGCCATCGTCGATCATGCAACCGCTCCCAGTTTACGGCCGACGCTCCCTGCTGCGATGCGTTTTGCTCCCTGATCCGGCAAGCGGTCAAAATCAGCTAAGTCGCTGAATCACAGTGACAATCAGGCCTCTGGGCGGGGCGGGGACTGCCGCCACGCCATTTTCCCTGTTCCGCTCGCTGTTACCAGGGAGAATTGGATTGGAGTCGGGTCCGGCTGGTCATTCGGCTGTGTCGGTCCGTTCGCAAGGTCAGACACGCGGCCGGGGTTTTCCCTGCAGATTTCCCTCAGCTCAGGGAAATTCCCGTTCCAGGACCTGCCTCGTAATGGGAGACGCGATAGCTGTTGTATTGAGCCAGCGCTCGCATCGGGCCGGACCAGCCCCCGCGGCCCTCACGCGAGCGCTGCGTGTTGCGCTGGTTGGCGGCAAGCTTGCGCGCACTTATCCGGCCGCCCGGGAGAGTTCTGCGGCCTGCAGGCGACACATCACACGGGCTGAGCACGGCCCCATCGATTTCGATCAACACGGGAATTGGTCGCAATTGCCTGGTCTGCGGGCGCGCGCAGGAGCCCGGTAACTGACAGTGCGTTGAGGCGGGCGTCCAAAATCGACGCTGTGCTCATCGGGCCGCTGCCCGCGCCGGGACCTGCCGTGGCGAAGGCGACCTGCGGCCGGCGCGCCAGGGAAAACTCCGCCTCGCATCGGCACGTTCAGCATCGGTTCATTCGAAGCGATGCTATGATGCAAGCATGGCAAGTTCCTCCATGACCGTTCTAGCCCTCATGTTGACACTTGGTTCGGGCCTTGGCTCGTCCCTCGGATCGTCGCCCGGCCTCGCCGTCGCCGCGGAGAAGGTGCAGGCGAAGGTCGGCGCCTGCCTCACGGAGGCCGAAATCCGCGAGGAGGTCGCCGCCAGGCGCGTGGTTCCGCAGGTCGCGGCCCTGCGCGCCGCGCGCGCCGCGGCGGGCGGCGAGGCGGTGCGGGCGCGGCTTTGCCGGGGCGAAGCCGGGCTCGTCTATTCCATCACCGCGCTGAAGCGCGACGGCAAGGTCGTCCGCGTGCTGCGTCGACGCCGCCTCCGGGCAAGCGTCATCGGCCGGAACTGAGCGGGTAGAGCGCATCCGTGCGCCTGCTCGTCGTCGAGGACGACAAGGATCTCAACCGCCAGATCGTGACCGCGCTCGAACAGGCCGGCTATGCCGTCGACCGCGCGCTTCGACGGCGAGGAAGGGCATTACCTCGGCGACACCGAGCCCTATGACGCCGTGATCCTCGATCTCGGCCTGCCCAAGATGGACGGCGTGGCCGTCCTGCAGGCCTGGCGGCGCGGCAGGGCGCGCCATGCCCGTGATCATCCTCACCGCGCGCGACCGCTGGAGCGACAAGGTGCAGGGCTTCGACGCCGGCGCCGACGACTACGTGACCAAGCCCTTCCACATGGAGGAGATCCTGGCCCGCGTGCGCGCCGTGCTGCGCCGCGCGGCGGGGCATGCGACCAGCGAACTCGCCTGCGGGCCGGTGCGGCTCGACACGCGCGCGGGCCGCGTCACGGTCGACGGCAACCCGGTCAAGCTGACCTCGCACGAGTACCGGCTGATCGCCTACCTGATGCACCATGCCGGCCGCGTCGTGTCGCGCACCGAGATCGTCGAGCACCTCTACGACCAGGATTTCGACCGCGATTCCAACACGATCGAGGTGTTCGTCGGCCGCCTGCGCACGAAGCTCGGCGTCGACGTGATCCAGACCGTGCGCGGCCTCGGCTACATCCTGCAGCCCCCGGCCGCCTCGGGCGGCAGCGGCGCGCTGAGCAGGCTGCGGGCAGGCCGTCCGCTGCAGCGACCAGTCGATCGCCACGCCGCCTGTTCGTCTCCTCGGCGGCGCTGGAGCCTCGTCATCCTGCTCGTCGCCGGCGTCATCCTGTCGGCCATCTACCGCGCGGACGACGGAGCGGGCCTTCGACGAGCGCCTGCACGTCTATCTGAAGTCGCTGGTGGCGGCCGTCGCCTCGCCCGACGAGAGCGAGCGCACCGACCCCTTCAGCCTCGGCGAGCCGCGCTTCGACCTGCCGCTGTCGGGCTGGTACTGGCAGATCACGCGGATCGACCAGCACGCCGCCGGAGATCGCGCGGCTCCACCTCCCTCTTCGGCGGCCGGCTGCCGCAACTTGCGGCAGGCCGGCGCGAGCGCCGGCGTCGGGCGAGCTGCGCGAAGGCTACGCCACCGGCCCCGACGAGCGCAGGCTGCGCATCGTCGAGCGGGTGATCGACCTCGGCGACGACGGCCGCTTCCTGATCCAGGTCGCGGCCGACTCCGCCGAGATCGAAGCCACCATATCGACGCTTCCGCTGGGCGCTCGGCGCTCACCTTCGGCCTGCTGGCGCTTGGCGCTGGTCGGCACGACACTGTTCCAGGTGCGCTTCGGCCTGCAGCCGCTCTCGCGGCTGTCAGGCGGCGGTCGGCGCCATCAGGCGCGGCCAGGCCGACCGGGTCGAGGGCGCATTATCCCGACGACCTCGCCCCGCTGGCCGCCGAGGTCAACCTGCTGATCGACGCCAACCAGGAGATCCTCGACCGCGCCCGCACCCAGGTCGGCAACCTCGCCCATGCGCTGAAGACGCCGCTGAGCGTCATCGTCAACGAGGCGGGATCGCGAGCCCGGCCCGCTCGCCGAAAAGGTGCGCGAGCAGGCCGCCATCATGCGCGACCAGGTGAACTGGTACCTGGAGCGCGCCCGCGCCGCGGCCCGCGCCGGATCGGTCGGCGCGGCCACCGAGGTCGGCGCCGGTCGATCGACGGGCATCGCTGCGGACATCCGCCAAGATCCACCGCGACCGCGGCGATCGCCTTCGACCGCGAGGTCGAGTCCGACCTGCGCTTCCGCGGCGAGCGGCAGGATCTGGAGGAGATGGTCGGCAACCTCGTCGACAATGCGGGAAAGTGGGCCATGACGCGCGTGCTCGTCACCGTGACGGCCGGCGCCCCGCAAGGACGACCGGCCCTATCTCTGCGTCACGGTCGACGACGACGGCCCGGGCCTGCCGGAAGACCAGCGCGAAGAGGTGCTGCGGCGCGGCGCGCGGCTCGACGAATCGAAGCCCGGCTCGGGCCTGGGCCTCTCCATCGTCGCCGACCTCGCCGGCCTCTATGGCGGCGGCCTCAAGCTGGCGGACGCCCCCTCGGCGGACTGCGAGCGGAACTGGTCCTTCCCGCCGTTTAGCCCGGGCGGGCGGCCGAACTTGCCATGTTCCCGGCCAGATTAAGCTCCAGGTCGTGCTTGACAGGTTGCCCGCGGCATCTTCGCTGGCACCGTCAAGTTCAACCGGAGCGATTTCCGACCATGACATGAAGACAATCGCGGCTGCGTGACCGTAGCCATGATCTCGGCTCGGCGCGGCAGGCTGCTCGCAGACGACCGGCCCCAACGAGGCGGGCGGCACCGTGCTCGGCGCCGTGGCCGGCGGCCTGGTCGGCAGCGCGCTTCGGCAGCGGGCGGCGGCAAGGCGGCCGCCATCGTGGCCGGCACGCTGGTCGGCGGGTTCCTCGGCAACACCGATCGGCCGGAACATGGACGAAAACGCCAGGCGCGGAAGCCTACGATGCCCAATATGCCGCGCTGAACAGCGGTACGCGCTCGGAGTGGCGCGCGCCGAGCGGCGCCTACGGCTATGTCGATCCGGGCCCCGTCTATGTCGACAATCACAGGGCACCTGCCGGCGCTACACCCACACGATCTACATCGATGGGCGGCCGCAGCAGGGCTCCGGCACCGCATGCCGCAATCCCGACGGCGCCTGGGAGATCGTAAGCTGAGGCGGCCGGCGGGCCGGGACGCTCCGTCGCACCCCGCCGGGCCTCCGACGGACGGGGATTGCGGCACTTTGGGCGTGACCTTGCCGCAAAGCGCGGGTAAGTCGATCATCATGCTCGTCTGGATCGCCCTGGCTCTGCTGACGGGCGCGGCGGTTCTCGCCGTCCTGCTGCCGCTTTCGCGCGCCGATCCGGCCGGTGACGCCCCCGACGAGACCGCGACGGACGCTGCGTTCTACAAGACCCAGCTCGCCGAGATCGAACGCGACGCGGAGCGCGGCCTGATCGACCCTGCCGACGCCGAAACGGCGCGGGTGGAAGCCGCGCGCCGGCTGCTGGCGGCCACGCGCCGCGAGCGGCAGGCCAGTGTCGGCACGCAGTCCCTGCGCCGCCGCAAGATCGCCGTCGCTGATCGCGGTGATCGGTATCCCGCTCGTCAGCCTCCCGCTGTACCTCGCGGTCGGCCAGCCCGATCTTGCCGGACCAGCCGCTCGCCTCGCGCACCGACCGCGCCAAGGATCCGGCCGCGATGGATCTCGCCGAGGCGATGGCGCGGATCGAGGCGCACCTCGCCAAGAACCCGGACGACGGCGCGCGGCTACGAGGTGATCGGCCCGGTCTACATGAACGCGGGCCGCTACGAGGACGCCGTGCGCGCTTTTGCCGCGCGATCCGCATCCTCGGCGAGACGCCGTCCCGGCTGGAGAACTACGGCGAGGCCCTGGTGGCCGCAGCCGAGCGGCGTCGTGACCGCCGACGCCCGCAAGGCGTTCGAGCGCGCGCTGCAGCTCGACCCCAAGGCGGTCAAGGCGCGCTTCTACCGGGCGGTCGCGGCAGAGCAGGAGGGCGACACGGCCACGGCCGTGGCCACCTATCGCAGCATGGCCGCCGATGCGCCGCCCGGCAGCGCGCTGGCCAGCACGCTGGAGCAGCGGCTCGTCCGAACTGGGCGCTCCGCCCGTTCAGCCCGTCCCTGTTCCGTCTGCGGCTCCCGCATCCGGACCTGGCTCCGCAGCCGGGGCCGCGATCGCCGCTCTGCCGGAAGGCGACCGCATGACCGCCATTCGCGGCATGGTCGAGACGCTCGCCGCGAGGCTGGAGCAGAATGGCGGCGACGTGGAGGGCTGGCTGCGGCTCGTGCGCTCCTATGCCGTTCTCGGCGAGGCGCAGAAGGCGCGCGACGCGTTTGCGCGCGGCAAGGCGGCGCTGGCCGCCGATACCACCGGCCGGCGAACGGCTCGACGCGCTGGGTCGCGAACTCAACATCGGGGGCTCCTGATCCATGACGCGCAAGCAGAGACGGCTCACGCTCATCGGTTCAGCGCTGGCGGTGCTCGCGTTGGCGGTGGGGCTGGTGCTGTTCGCCATGCGCGACTCCATCGTCTTCTTCTACGGACCCAGCGAAATCGCGGCCAAGAGCGTGCAACCCGGCACGCGGCTGCGCATTGGCGGGCTGGTGAAGGAAGGCTGGTTGCAGCGCGGCCCGGACCAGAGCGTCAGCTTCGAGGTGACCGACACCATCAAGGCCGTGCCGGTGCGCTATCGTGGCCACTTGCCGGACCTGTTCCGGGAGGGCCAGGGCGTGGTGGCGGAGGGCGTGCTGGAGGCCGACGGCGGCTTCAGGGCCGACAGCGTGCTCGCCAAGCACGACGAGAACTACATGCCCAGCGAGGTGGCCGACGCGCTGAAGAAGCAGGGCGTCTGGCAGCACGACAAGGGCGAAGGCGCTACGAAGACGGCGGCGCCGAAGCCGTAGCGGGACCGAACGCATGCCGGGAGGGCTCTTCCGGGCCGCAAGCGCCGGCAACACAGGAACAGGGCGAAAGCCATGATCGTCGAAGCCGGCCATTACGCACTCGTCCTCGCCTTCGCGCTGTCGCTGGTGCTCGCGATCGTGCCGCTCTGGGGCGCGGCGGTGCGCGACCAGGCCCTGATGGCCGTTGCGCGGCCCGGCTTCGCTGGCGCTCTTCGTGATGGTCGCGATCGCTACGGCGCGCTGACCATGGCCTATGTCGGCTCCGACTTCTCCGTCATGAACGTGGTGCAGAACTCGCACTCGCCCAAGCCGCTCGGCGTACAGGATCTCGGGCGTATGGGCGAACCATGAGGGCTCCATGCTCCTCTGGGTGCTCATTCTTGCGCTTTTCGCCGGCCTGGTCGCCCTGCGGGGCGGGCGGATGCCGGTGCGGCTGGTCGCCAACGTGCTGGCCGTGCAGGGCGCGGTCGCCGGCGCCTTCCTGCTGTTCATCCTGCTCACCTCGAACCCGTTCGCGCGGGTCTTTCCCGCGCCGTTCGAGGGGGAGGGCCTGAACCCGATCCTGCAGGATCCCGGCCTCGCCATCCACCCGCCGCTGCTCTACGTCGGCTATGTCGGCTTCTCGATCGCCTTCTCCTTCGCCGTCGGCGCGCTGATCGAGGGCCGCATCGACGCCGTCTGGGCGCGTTTCGTGCGGCCCTGGACGCTCGATGGCCTGGATGCTTCCTGACGCTCGGCATCGCGATGGGCTCATACTGGGCCTATTACGAGCTCGGCTGGGGCGGCTGGTGGTTCTGGGATCCGGTCGAGAACGCCTCGCTGATGCCCTGGCTCGCCGGCACGGCGCTGCTGCACTCCACCGTCGTGATGGAGAAGCGCGACGCGCTGAAGGTGTGGACGATCCTGCTCTCCATCCTCACCTTCTCGCTGTCGCTGATCGGCACCTTCCTGGTTCGCTCGGGCGTGCTGACCTCGGTCCACACCTTCGCCATCGGACCCCGACGCGCGGCGTGTTCATCCTCGGCATCCTCATCTTCTTCATCGGGGGAGCGCTTGCGCTGTTCGCCTGGCGCGCGCCGATGCTGCGGCAGGGCGGCATCTTCGCGCCCGTCTCGCGCGAGGGTGCGCTGGTGTTCAACAACCTCCTCCTCGCGACATCCTGCGCCACCGTGTTCGTCGGCACGCTCTATCCGCTCGCGCTCGAAGCCGTGACGGGCTGGCTGGATCCCGGCAACCCCGCGAAGATCTCGGTCGGCGCGCCGTTCTTCAACGCGACCTTCATCCCCCTTGCGATCCCGCTGCTGCTGGCGGTGCCGTTCGGCCAATCCCTGGCCTGGAAGCGGGGCGACCTGCTCGGCGTGGCGCAGAGGCTTTCGGCGGCCATCGCCATATCAGTCGTCGTCACCATCGCGACCCTGGCCCTGACGGTCGGCGGGCCGGTGCTGGCCCCCGTCGGCCTGGGCATCGGCGTCTACCTGATCCTCGGCTCGTTGACGGAGATCGTCACGCGGTCCTGGCGCTCAGGCGCGGGAGTCGGGACCATGCTGCGCCGGGCCGCGGGCCTGCCGCGCTCGGCCTGGGGCACCGCCATCGCGCATGCGGGCATGGGCGTCACCGTGATCGGCATCGCCGCGACGGCCTGGGGCGTCGAGAACATCGTCACCATGAAGCCCGGCGACAAGGCGCCGATCGGCGCATACACGCTGACGCTGGAGGCCGTGACGCCTCGCAACGGCCCCGACTATCGCGAGACCGTCGCGCGCCTGCGCGTGCAGCGCGGGGCCGACGTGATCGGCGTGATCGAACCCGGCAAGCGCGTATTGGCCGCGCGAACCATGCCGACCAGCGAGGCAGGGCTCATGACGGTCGGCTTCGGCCAGATCTACGCCAGCGTCGGCGAGATCGAGCCCGGTGCCGTAGGCCTGCGCATCTACTGGAAGCCGTTGGTCTTGCTGATCTGGCTCGGTTCGGTCGTGATGGCGCTTGGCGGCGCGATGTCGCTGCTGGACCGGCGAGCCCGCATCGGCGCGCCCGTGCGGGCGCGAACCGGCGCAGCGGTTCCGGCGGAGTGACGGCGATGCGTGCGGTCCGCTGGATTGCGAGGACCTCTGCCGCTATCGCGGTGGGGATTGCATTGGCGCTCGCGCCGATCGCGCCAGCCTTCGCGGTGCAGCCCGACGAAGTGCTGCGAGACCCCGTGCTCGAACAGCGCGCGAGGGCGATTTCGGCGGAACTTCGCTGTCTCGTCTGCCAGAACCAGTCCATCGACGACAGCGACGCGCCCCTGGCCCGCGACCTCCGCCTGATCGTTCGCGAGAAGCTGAAGGCTGGCGCGAGCGACAGCGACATCCGCCGGTTCCTGGTGGACCGCTACGGCGAATTCGTCCTGCTGCGCCCGCCCTTCAACTGGCACACCGCGCTGCTCTGGCTCGGCCCCTTCGCCGTGCTGCTGGGCGGCATGCTGTGGTGTGGACATCCAATCGCCGCCGCGTCGCCGTCGCCGCGACGCCGCTCAGCGCGGAGGAAAAGCGGGCGCTCGACGAGGTGGTGGGGCGGTAGGTCGATATGTTCGGCCGTCAGGCAAAGCCGAGAACCTGTGCCAATGACCCCCACCTTTCCAAAGTTTCATGATCCCGTGAAGCGCCCGTAAGCCGGCGTGGCCAATTGTCCTTGGCAAGCGAAGCAGACGCTGAGCTCAAGGAGGTCCATCAATGTCTTACGAGACGAACAGCAAAATCCCGACGTCGCGCAAGCTGCGCGCTACCCTGCTTGCCGGCGCTTGCGCGCTCGGTGTCGTAGGCGCGGGCGTGTCGCAGAACGTGTTCTTCAACGCAACGCCCGCCCACGCCCAGACCGCCCCGCTGGCCAATGCAGTGCAGCCCGGTGCGCCGGCCTCGTTCGCCGATGTCGTCGACCAGGTGCGCCCCGCCGTCGTATCCGTGAAGGTGAAGGTCGAGACCGCCTCCAGTCTCGGCGGCACGGCGTCCGCCGATGACGACGGCGAGGGCGTGCAGGGCCTGCCGCCGGGCCTGCCGCCCGGGCATCGAGAAGTTCTTCCGCCGAGTTCGGCCAGCCCGGCCAGAATCGGCCAGCGCTCGCCTTTCGGCCAGAACGGACCGCAGTCCCCGCGCGGCAAGCAGTTCGGCCAGGCGCAGGGCTCCGGGCTTCTTCATCTCGCAGGACGGCTACGTCGTCACCAACAACCACGTCGTCGAGCACGCGCGTCGAGGTGCACGTGACCATGGACGACGGCAGGACGCTCGACGCCAAGGTGGTCGGCACCGACCCGAAGACCGACCTCGCGCTGCTGAAGGTGAAGCAGGAGGGCAACTATCCCTTCGTGAAGTTCGCCGCAGGCGCAGCCGCGCGTCGGCGACTGGGTCATCGCGGTCGGCAACCCGTTCGGCCTCGGCGGCACGGTGACGGCCGGCATCGTCTCGGCGCGCGGCCGCGACATCGGCTCGGGCCCGTATGACGACTACCTGCAGATCGACGCGGCGGTGAACCGCGGCAACTCGGGCGGCCCGACCTTCAACCTGAACGGCGAGGTCGTGGGCGTGAACACCGCCATCTACTCGCCGTCGGGCGGCAATGTCGGCATCGCCTTCGCCATCCCGGCCGAGGTCACGGCCGACGGCGTGATCGAGTCGCTCAAGGACACCGGCTCGGTCTCGCGCGGCTTCATCGGCGTGCAGATCCAGCCTGTCACGCCCGAGATCGCCGACAGCCTCGGCCTGAAGGAGACCAAGGGCGCGCTGGTCGCCGAGGCGACGAAGGATGGCCCGGCGGCCGAGGCCGGCATCAAGGCGGGCGACACGATCGTGTCCGTCGACGGCAAGCCGTGGCCGGCCCGAGGAGCTCTCCCGCGAGATCGGCGCCAAGAAGCCGGGCTCGAACGTGAAGCTCGGCCGTGATCCGCGACGGCAAGGAGCAGACGCTGTGCCTGAAGCTCGGCGCGCTGCCGGCGAGAAGAAGGCCAAGGCCGACACCGGCGACAGGACGTCGACGGGAAGGCGCGAGCTTCGGCCTGTCGCTGGCTCCCGCGAAGTCGGTCAAGGGCGCCGGCGACAAGGGCGTCGCCGTGACGCAGGTCGATCCGGACGGTGCCGGCGGCGCAGCAGGGCATCAAGGCCGGCGACGTGATCCTCGAGGTCGCGCGGCAAGGCCGTGTCCGAGCCGTCCGAGGTCAAGCAGGCGCTCGGCCGAGGCGCGCAAGGAGGGCCGAAGGCCGTCCTGATGCGCCTGAAGAGCGGCGACCAGTCCCGCTTCGTGGCGCTCGCCTTCCCCAAGGACGCGACGCACCGCGGCTGAGCCGACCTCCATCGGGTCCGGCGGAAACTCTCAGCCCCCTTCCGCCGGGACCGCCTGCCGGCAGGGCCGGACGAACGCCCCGTTCGGCCTGCCGTTCTTTGTTTGCACAGGTGCGCCCAGGATGGTTGCCGGGAGCGCTTCACACGGTCGCCTGATTGGAGTAGGTTCCATGGCCATGAAGCTGCTCATCGTCGAGGACGACCGCGAAGCCGCCGCCTACCTGGTCAAGGCGTTCCGCGAGGCGGGCCATGTCGCGGACCACGCCGCCGACGGGCTGGACGGCTATGCCATGGCGCGCGAGGGCGACTACGACGTGCTGATCATCGACCGGATGCTGCCCAAGCTCGACGGCCTGTCGCTGATCCACGGCCTGCGCGAGCAGAAGGTGGACACGCCCGTCCTGATCCTCTCCGCGCTCGGCCAGGTCGACGACCGGGTGAAGGGACTGCGGGCCGGCGGCGACGACTATCTCGCCAAGCCCTACGCGTTTTCCGAGCTGCTGGCGCGCGTCGAGGTGCTCGCCCGCCGGCGCGGCGCGCCGGCCCGGCCGAGGAGACGCGCTACCGCGTCGGCGATCTCGAACTCGACCGGCTGTCGCACCGCGTGACGCGCGCCGGAAAGGCCGATCGACCTGCAGCCGCGCGAGTTCCGGCTGCTCGAATACCTGATGAAGCACGCCGGGCAGGTGGTGACGCGCACCATGCTGCTGGAGAACGTGTGGGACTATCATTTCGATCCGCAGACCAACGTCATCGACGTGCACCTCTCGCGGCTGCGCGGGCAAGATCGACAAGGGGTTCGACCGCCCGCTGATCCACACGGTGCGCGGCGCGGGATACATGGTCCGTGACGGCGCTCGGTAAGCTCTTCCGCACGACGGCCTTCAAGCTGTCGGCGGCCTATCTCGTCATCTTCACGCTGTTCGCGGTCGTTCCTGCTCGGCTACGTCGCGTGGAACGCGCGCCGGCTGATCGCCGAGCAGGTCGCCGGCGACCGTGCAGGCGGAGATCGCAGGGCCTGGCCGAGCAGTATGCGAGCAGGCGGCCTGCGGCGGCTGGTCGGCGACGATCGAGCGGCGCTCGGGCCAGCCCGGATCCTCGCTCTACCTGCTTGCGTCGCCGCGCGGCGAGACGGCTGGCCGGCAATGTCGAGCCGGTTGCCCCGAGGGCCTGCTGAACCGGCCGGGCTAGCGCGAGATCTCCTATATCACCAGCGAGGACGAGGGCGGCCCGAGCCCGCAGCAGGCGCTGGTGCAGGTCTTCGAGCTGCCGGGCGGGCTGCAGCCTGCTGGTCGGCCGCGACCTCTCGGCGAAGCCGACCGGCTGCGCTTCGTCATCCGCCGCGCCTTCGGGTGGTCGCTGTCGCTCGTCGTGGTGCTCGCGCTGCTTGGCGGCTGGTTCGTGACCCGCCGCGTGCTCGGGCCGCATCGACGCCATGACGGCGACGACCCGCGCAGCATCATGGAGGGCAACCTCTCCGGCCGCCTCGCATCGCCGGCGCGAACGACGAACTCGACCGGCTGGCCGGCAACCTCAACGCCATGCTCGACCGGATCGAGGAGCTGATGGCAGGGCTGAAGGAGGTCTCCGACAACATCGCGCACGACCTCAAGACGCCGCTGACCCGCCTGCGCAACGGCGCCGAGGAGGCGCTGCGCGGCCGCGGCGATCCCGGATCGAATACCGGCGCGCGCTGGAAGGCACGATCGAGGAAGCCGACAACCTCATCCGCGTGTTCAACGCGCTCCTGATGATCGCGCGCGCCGAGGCCGGCAACGCGCGCGAGGGCATGGCGGATTTCGACGTGGCGGATGTCGCCCGCGACGTGGCGGACCTCTACGAGCCGGTCGCCGAGGAGGCCGGCGTGTCCGCTGACCGTCGATGTCCAGGGCCGATCTGCCGCTGCACGGCTCGCGCGAGCTGGTCGGGCAGGCGCTCGCCAACCTCGTCGACAACGCGCATCAAATATTCGCGCGCCGCCGCGGCGGAGCGGACGCTTCCGCTGACCTGACGCCCGAGGGCAGCCGCCGAAGCGCGGCAGGTCCGGCAGCCCGGCGAGCCGCGACGGCGCTGCGAGCTGGCGACTGTCAGCGCGATGCGCGTGGGCGGCGCGGTCGAGATCATCGTGGCCGATCGCGGCCCCGGCATCGCCGAGGCGGACCGCGGCCGGGTCCTGGACCGCTTCGTCCGGCTGGAGAGCGCGCGGTCGCGCCCGGGCTTCGGGCTCGGCCTGTCGCTCGCGGCGGCGGTCGCGCGGCTGCATGGCGGTGCGCTGCGGCTGGAGGACAATCGCCCGGGCTGCGGGCCATTCTCACTGTTCCGCTTCGCGCGGATGTCATACGCCCTGCCAAATCGGGCTGAGGTCGTCAAGACTGGCTGAGGTCGTCAAGACGAGCTTCCATCGCATGGTGTAATGAGGTGGTCGAGACGGAACGAATGTGCCGGGCGGAGATGACGCGGCAAACGCGGCACCCCTGAGAATGGGAGGAGAGGCGGTCATGACGCAGGCGGCCACCGCATCGACAGGTGCGGCGCGATCGACGCTGATCGAGCAATCGAGACCGCGCCGCGCGTCGCCGACGCGAAGGCGGCAAACCGCCAGTTGGCGGAGTTCCTGGCCGAGGCCGGACTGAGTGCGCGACGCGTGCCCAAGGCCTTTCGGCGCTGCTCGAAGCCCATCCGGCTGCACGGGCCCTGCTGACTGGCCCTCGCCGATCACTCCCCGTACCTCTGGCGGCTCTGCGTCGCCGATCCCGCGCGCCTGCATGCCCTCCTGACGGCCGATCCCGATGCGCGGCTCGCCGAACTGATCGCCCGCACGCAGACTGCGTGGCGGGAAGCCGCACGAAGGCGAACTGATGCGCACGCTGCGGCTCGGCAAGCAGGAGCTCGCGCTGCTTGTCGCGCTCGCCGATCATCGGCGGGGCGTGGTCGCTGGAGCGCGTGACGGAGGCGCTCGCGGCCTATGCCGACGCGGCCGTGTGCGTGCTGCGTGCGCTGGCTGCTGATGCACGCGGCCGAGGCCGGACGCTACCTGCCGCAGAATCCCGCTGACCCCGCCCAGGGCTGCGGCATGGTGGTGCTCGCGCTCGGCAAGCACGGCGCGCGCGAGCTGAACTACTCCTCCGACATCGACGTGGTGGTCTTCTTCGACCCGAGACGCGCGCCGCTCGCCGCCGCATGTCGAGCCTGGCGCCCTTCTTCGTGCGCCTGGTCAAAGGGCTCGTGAAGCTGCTGCAGGAGCGCACGGCGGACGGCTATGTGTTCCGCACGGACCTGCGGCTGCGGCCCGACCCCGCCTCCACCCCGACCGCCATCGCGCTGCCCTCGGCCTTCGCCTACTACGAGACCGTCGGGCAGAACTGGGAGCGCGCGGCGCTGATCAAGGCGCGGCCGGTCGCCGGCGACCTGCCGATCGGCGAGGCGTTCGTGCGCGAGCTCGCGCCCTTCATCTGGCGCAAGTATTTCGACTTCGCCGCCATCGCCGACATCCATGCCATGAAGCGGCAGATCCATGCCGTGCGCGGGCACGAGAAGATCGCGGTCGCCGGCCACGACATCAAGCTCGGGCGCGGCGGCATCCGCGAGATCGAGTTCTTCGTCCAGACGCAGCAGCTCGTCTTCGGCGGACGCCGGCCGGCCCTGCGCGGCGGCGGACGCTCGACATGCTGCTCGGCGCTGCGCGCCGATGGCTGGATCTCGCCGGAGGCCGAGACCGAACTGGCCGAGGCCTACCGGTTCCTGCGCACGATCGAGCACCGGCTGCAGATGGTGGCCGACGAGCAGACGCCAGCGCCTTCCTGCGGACGCAGGCCGCCTGTCGCGCTTTGCGCGGTTCTGCGGCTATGCCGACGTGCGGCGCTTCTGCCAAGGCGCTCACCGACCAGGCGCGGCTGGTCGAGAAGCACTATGCGCGGCTCTTCGAGGAAGCGGCGCGACCTGACCTCCGACGAGGGGAACCTCGTCTTCACCGGCACGACCGACGACCCCGAGACGCTGACGACGTTGCGCCGCATGGGCTTCACCGACCCTGCGCGCAGTGGCGGAGACCGTGCGCGGCTGGCATTTCGGGCGGCGGCAGGCGGTGACGTCGCCGCGTGCCCGCGAGGTGCTGACGGAACTGGTGCCGCTCGCTGCTGAGCGCCTTCGCCGGCAGCGCCGACCCCGACGGTGCGCTTGCGGCCTTCGACCGGGCGCTGGGCCGCATGCCGGCGGCGGTGGAGCTGTTCTCCATCCTGAAGTCGCACAAGCCGCGTGCTCGCGCTTTCGCCGACATCCTCGGCTCGGCGCCGCGCCTGGCCGAGATCGTCGCCAGCCGGCCGCATCTGCTCGACGCGATCATCGACCCGACCTTCAGCGCGCCGGCCCCCGATGCTCGCGCCATCGAAGCCGCGGATCGCGGCGGCGGTCGGCGAGCCGGAGCTTCTGGAGGATTTCCTCGACCGCCTGCGTGAGGCGGGCCAGCACGAGATCTTCCTCGTCGGCGCGCGCGCGCTCTCCGGCGCGCTGTCGCTCGAACAGGCCGGCGCGGCCTACGCCGACGTGGCCGAGGCCGTCATCCGCCTCGCGCTGGCGGAGGTCGAGCGCCGCTTCGTGGTCGAGCATGGGCGCGTGCCCGGCGGCCGCATGGCCGTGCTCGGCATGGGGCGGCTCGGCTCGCGCGAGATGACGGCGACGTCCGACCTCGACCTCGTCGTGCTCTACGATTTCGACGACGACCATCCCGAAAGCGACGGCGCGCGCCCTCTGCAACGCCGTCGTCTACTACGGCCGGCTCACGCAGCGCCTGATCAGCGCGCTGACGGTGCCGACCCGCACGCGGCACCTCTACGCCGTCGACATGCGGCTTCGCCCCTCCGGCAACAAGGGACCGGCGGCGACGCAGTTCAAGGGCTTCGTCTCCTACCAGCGGGAAGAGGCGGAGACGTGGGAGCACATGGCGCTCGTGCGCGCCAGACCGGTGGCCGGGGACGACAGCCTGATCGCCGATGCGGGAGACGCGATCCGGCAGGTGCTGACGAAGCCTGCGCGACGCCGCGCGCGTTCGCAAGCGATGCCCACGAGATGCGCCGTCTCATCGCCCAGGAGAAGGGCGAGGGCGACCCGTGGGAGCTGAAGCTCGCCGCGGGCGGCCTGCTCGACATCGAGTTCATCGCCCAGACGCTGGTGCTGATCCACGCGCACGAACACCCCGATATCATCGCCGACAACACCGGCGAGGTCCTCGCGCGGGCCGCAGCGCCTCGGCCTGCTAGAGCCCAATGACGCGCGATGTGCTGCGGCAGGGCTATGCGCTGATGCGCGACCTCTTCCAGTGGCAACGCCTCAGCATCGCCGGGGGCTTCGACCCCGAGACCGCCGGCCCCGGCCTCAAGCGGCGCATGGCCGCCGTGGTCGGCCTGCCCGACTTCAAGGTGCTCGTCCGCGATCTCACCGACACGCGGAAGAGGGTGCGCGCCGTCTACGAGCGTTGGATGTCGGCGGTCTGATCCAGTCGATCCGGGCGGCCTAGTGCCGTCCCGCTGAAACGATCTCGAGGCCTGTCTGCGGCTTCACCGGCAATTGTACGAGCACGATGGTACCTGTGCCCTCGCAGGAGCGGATGCGCAGGCCGCCGCCGTGGAGTTCGGCAAGCGAGCGGGCGATGGCGAGGCCGAGGCCCGAGCCTTCCGTCGGCTTGGATGCGTCCATGTTCACCCACTCGAAGGGCCGCGCCAGCTTGGGCAGCGCGTCCTTGGGAATGCCGACGCCGGTGTCCTCGACATAGAGGTTGACGGCGTCGCCGATGCGCCGGGCGCGCACCGCGATCCGGCCGCCTTCCGGCGTGTACTTGACGGCGTTCGACAGAAGGTGGCGAAGGATCTTTCCGATCGCGCGCCCGTCGGCGTGGATCATCGTCTCGGGCAGGACGTCCGAGTCGAGCACCAGGCCGCGCGCGCGTGTCTCGGGGCTGAAATCGGCCAATGCGGCGTCCGACTGCGTCGGCGAGGCTCATGGTCCGCCGGTCCATGCGGACATGGCCGGCTTCGAGTTCGGCCATGTCGAGGATGTCGGCGATGAGACCGAGCAGGAATTCGCCGCTGCGGCGGATGTCGCGGCAATAGTCGGTGTACTTGTCGCAGCCGAGCGAGCCGAAGATGCCGGCCTCCATGATCTCGGAGAAGCCGAGGATGGCGTTGAGCGGCGTGCGCAGCTCGTGGCTCATCTTGGCGAGGAATTCGGACTTGGCGCGGTTGGCGCTCTCGGCCTCCGCCTTCTGCTCCAGGTAGCGCTCGGCGAGGTCGGCGAGCTGCTGGGCCTGCAGCTCCAGCGTCTGGCGCGAGCGCTTCAGGTCGGGGATCATCGCGGTGAGCCGGCGCTCGCTGTCGAGGAGATGCTCCTCCTGACGCTTCAGCGTGGTGATGTCGGTGCCGACCGAAACGTAGCCGCCATCCTTGGTGCGGCGCTCGTTGATCTGCAGCCAGCGCGCGTCGGGAAGCTGCGCCTCGTAGCTGCGCGCGCCGGCATCGGCCTGGCGGATCATCCGCCGAGCCGGTTCTGCACGACGGGCGGCGTCAGTGCTTCGCGGCGAGCGCATCGTAGGGCGTGCCGGGCGTCACGCGGTCCGGCGCGAGGTTGTGCAGGACCTGGAACTTGGAATTGCACATCACGAGGCGGTTCTCGGAGTCCCACAGCACGAAGGCTTCCGAGATGGTCTCGATGGCGTCGCGCAGGCGCATGTCGGCGGTGGCGGTCTCCTGCGGCAAGGCGGCGCTGCTCGGTGATGTCGATGGTGATGCCGATCAGGTGCGGATCGCGGCTCTCGCCGTCGCGGACCAGTTCGGCGCGGGCCCGCAGCCAGACCCAGTCGCCCTGTGGCGGCGCGGATGCGGAATGCGTGGTCGACCGTTGGTCGCCTCGCTGCTCGCCAGCTGGTCGGCCAGCGCATAGAGGTCGCCATCCTCGGGGTGGACGAGGCGATTGACGTCGCCGAAGGACATGAACTCGCTCTGCCGGTCGTAGCCGAGCATCTCGTACATCGAGTCCGACCAGTAGATCGTGCCGCGCGCGATGTCCCAGTCCCACAGTCCGCAGCGGCCGCGCGAGAGCGCGGTGTCGAGCCGCTTGCGGACCTTGTCGCAGATCGCGTCCGCATGGCGGGCGCGCCAGGCCTGCCAGAAATAGGCGGTGCTGATGCCTGAAAGCACGAGCGCCCGCGGCGCCCAGCAGCAAGACAGAACGATGTGGTCTTGGCTGCGCCAGCTCACCAGCGCGCCCGTCGACGGGCTGAACCACCGCGACCTGTCCGAACGGAGCGGGCAGATTGCGCACGGTGGCGATGGCCTGCACGTTGCCGGGAATGGTGACGAGCATGACGCCGGCCCGCTCGGCGAAAGTCGTCAGCGGCTGGGCAGTGCCGAGCACGTCGACCAGCGTGGTGCGCAGGGCGGTCCCGGCAGGGAGGCTCGCCGTTATCGAGCCGTTCTCGTCAGTCAGCAGGATGATGCGCCGGTCTTTCAAGGCGTGGTCCGGCACGATCTGCGCGAGCCGTTCCGGCGCGCTTCCCGTCGTCGAGGCGGGTGCGCAGCTCCGATGCCAGCAGGGAAGCGAGGACGTCGATGTCGCCGAAGGCGTCGTCCATCGTTTCGGCGCGGGTGCTCGTGGCGTGGATCCAGGCCATGCTGCCCAGCGCCAGCGAGAAACAACGACCATCATTGCGGGAACAACGATCCGCAACCACGGTTCGGCGTCGACGGATCCGCAGATAGGTCAGGAGGCGCGAGCGGTCGCGCTATTCCTGGAATCGCATCCGCGCGCAGCGGACGCTATGGCCGCGAGCGAACGCGCCATCCTAGCCCCTTTCGGATTCCCTACGCCCCATTCGGAAGACGTGCCGCATCTACCCGAATCAACGTGATCTGAATCTCCAGCTGCCTGATTTGGCAAGAGGTTAATGATCTCTTGATGCCAAATTGTTACAACAACTCAGACGGTGTGTCGACAGATCACACTATTACCTGGGCAAAAGCATTGGAATTATTGCTTTTTCCTCAGGCCAGGCGAGCCGTCCGGCGATGTCTGCAACGTCGGGCGGAAAGTCCGGCTTTCGCGGCAACCCTGCGAAGCTCAGCCTCGGCTTTCGCACGGCGGCCTGGTTCGAGCGATCGCCAGCGTCCGGAAGGCGCCCAGAAGCCGCGCCGCGACCTGCGGATTGGTGCCGTCCAGTTGCAGCACGATATCCGCCAGGAAGGCGTAGCCTGCGCCGTCCGCGCGGTTGAACTGCGACAGGTTCCCCATCGCGAAGCTGCCGATCAGAGCGCGGGTCCGGTTCGGGTTCGAAAGCGAAAACGCGGGATGCTGCATCAGGCCCTTGATGCGATCCAGGGTGGCCGCTTCGGGAATGGAGGCCTGCAAGCGCGAACCATTTGTCGAGCACGAGCGGATCGTCGGCATAATCAGCGGCGAAGTCGGCAGAGCGCCTGTTCGCGCTCCGCGCCGGGGATGAGGGCCAGCACCGCGAGCGCGGCGAACCGGTCCGTCATGTTGTCGCGCCGCGTCGAATTGCTCCGCCGCGAGCGTCGCGCCATCGTCCGGATTGCCGGCGGCGAAGAGGTCGAGCACGGCGTTTCGAAGGGCGCGCCGGCCGGCGCTTGCTGCGTCCGGGCTGTAGGGCGCGCTCGAGAGCAGGCTGTCATACACTTCGCGAAGCCTGCCTCGCGATCCGGCGGCCGACGGCCGCGCGCAGGGCCCGTCGGGCGGCGAGTATGGCGTCCGGGTCGATGTCCGTGCCCGATTCGCGGGCCATGTCGGATTCGCTCGGCAGCGCCATCACCTGCGCCGCGAAGGCATGGTCGTCCGTGCGCTGCGAGCAGGCCCGACGAGCGCCTCGGCAAAGCGCGGCCTGAAGGCCGGGGCGCGCTGCGCCTTGATGTCGTCGATCGCGCTTGTCAGCAGCCGCATCGCACAGGTCTGCGCCGCCTGCCAGCGGTTGAAGGGATCGCTGTCGTGCTCAAAGAGACGCAGCAGGTCGTCCTCGTCGAGATCGATCTGCAGCTTCACGGGAGCCGAGAAGCCGCGCAGCAGCGACGGGGTCGGCGGGCTCGCAATGTCCGGTGAAGGTGATCGACGACGAAATCCGATCGAGCACGAAAACGCCGTCCTCCAGGCGTCGTGCCGTCAACAGTGCGCAGCGGCATCTCCGTCCCGTCGGCGGCAATGAGCCCGAGGCGGACGGGAATGACGACCGGCTTCTTGGTGTCCTGCCCCGGCGTGGGCGGTGTGGTCTGGGCGAAGTCGAGCGTGTAGGTGCGGGCCGCTGGCATCGTAGCGGCCCTTGGCGAGCAATGTCGGGCGTGCCTGCCTGGCGATACCACAGCGAGAAGTGCGCGAGGTCGCGGCCGCTCGTCTCGGCGAAGCAGGCGAGAAAATCCTCGACGGTCGCGGCGGTGCCGTCGCAGCGCTTCAGGTAGAGATCCATGCCGGCGCGGAAGGCATCGTCGCCGATGCAGGATCTTGAGCATGCGAGATGAGCTCGGAGCCCTTCTCGTAGACCGTCGCCGTGTAGAAGTTGTTGATCTCGCGATAGGCCGAAGGGCGAACGGGATGCGAGAGCGGCCCTGAATCCTCGGCGAACTGCTGCGCCCGCAGATTGCGGACATCCGCGATGCGCTTCACCGGCCGCGAGCGCTCGTCCGAGCTGAACTCCTGGTCGCGGAAGACGGTCAGCCCTTCCTTCAGGCAGAGCTGGAACCAGTCCCGGCAGGTGATGCGGTTTCCGGTCCAGTTGTGGAAATATTCGTGGGCGATGATCGCCTCGATATGGGCGTAGTCGGCGTCGGTCGCGGTCTGGGAGCTGGCCAGCACGTACTTGTCGTTGAAGACGTTGAGGCCCTTGTTCTCCATCGCGCCCATGTTGAAGTCGGACACCGCGACGATGTTGAAGACGTCGAGGTCGTACTCGCAGCCGAACGCCTTCTCGTCCCAGCGCATCGAGCGGATGAGGGCGTCCATGGCGTAGCCGGCGCGGTCCTCCTTGCCCGGCTCCACATAGATGCCGAGCTGCACCTTCCGGCCCGAGCGGGTCGTGAAGGTGCCGGCGATCTGGCCGAGCCGGCCGCCCGACGAGCGCGAAGAGGTAGCAGGGCTTGGGATGAGGATCGTGCCAGACGGCGAAGTGCCGCCCGCCGGGGAGCTTGCCGCTCTCGACGGGGTTGCCATTGCCGAGCAGCACGGGCGCTTCCTCTTCGTCCGCCTCGATCCGCGTGGTGTAGACGGCCATGACGTCGGGCCGGTCGAGGAAGTAGGTGATGCGGCGGAAGCCCTCGGCCTCGCACTGCGTGCAGTACACGCCCGAGGATCGATAGAGCCCCATCAGCTTGGTGTTGGCCGAGGGATTGAGCAGGGTTTCGATCACCAGCGTGAATGGCCCGGCCGGAGGATGCGGAATCGGTGAGGCCCTGCGACGTCGCGCTGTAGGCGTCGGCGGCCAGGAGCAATCCGTCGATGGCGATCGAAACCAGCGTCAGCTCGTCGCCGTCCAGGACGAGCGGAGCGTCCGCGATGTCCGGCGGGATTCGGCCGCACCGCGAGCCGCGCCACCACCTTGGTCGCCACCGGGTGCAGGCTGACGCTGAGGTCGACGGTGTCGATCAGCCAGTCCGTCGGGCGATAATCCTCCAGGCGGATGACGCTTGCGTTGTCGGTGCGCATTCAAATGTCCGATCTCCTAATCGCGAACAGGTCCGCGCCTGTTGAGCGGACCGCATGGGGCTGTTATCGCGCGCCCGGAGTGCGGCCTCAACCCTCGCCTGCGGCATTGGCTGTCACGCAGGCGCGCGCACCGGCTCGGTATGGCTCACGATGCGGCTGATCTCGGGAACATCGCTGCGCACCAGATGCTCCAGCCGGTCGACGTGTTCGTGCACCGTTGCGACGTCAAGCGCGGGATCGACGCGGCAGTGATAGTTCACGACCAGCCCGTGCGACGTCTCGCGCACCCGGACATTGTGCACGTCGGTGATCGTGGCCGAAGTCGCTGCGTGCTGCGCGAGCGAACTGCGGACCCGCTCGACCGTGGCTTCGTCGGCATTGCGTCCGTCGAGGCTGGCGACGACCAGCGGCTCGATATGCGTCTCCACCTCGGTGCTTGGGCCCAGCTCGTCACGGATCGCCGTCTCGAACCTTGTCGCCACGATATGCGCGGCGGCCAGGCTCATGCGGCCATCCACCTCGATGTCCAGGCTGACGGAACGCCGATCGCCGAGATCCTGGACGGTGACATGGTGGACCGGAACGCGCCGCTTGGCCGCGATGAGCAGCACGCGCTCGAGCACCGTTTCCTCGTCGAGCGCCACCGGGTTCGCGGTCACGGTGACGTTCACGTCCGGAATGGCGTTGCGGATGGCATCGGCCAGCCTTTCCTTGATCAGGATGACCCGGTCCAGCGGCAGCGTGCGGGCGACATGCACTGTCAATTCCGCGAAGGTCTGCGCACCGGCGGGGCGAACGCGTATGCTGTCCACCGCCACGACGCCCGGCGTTTCCGTGGCGATGCCCCGGATCAGCTCGGCCGTCCCTGCCGGCGCAGCGTCGACCAGCGTATCGATGGTGCGCCGGCCGAGACGCCAACCGGCGACCCCGATGAAGAGCGCGACGCCGATGGCGGCCAGGGTGTCTCCCTGGGCAAAGCCGAACTTGGTGGCGGCGAGCCCGATGAGAACGAGGACCGAGGAAACGAGATCCGACGAGAAGTGGAGGGCATCCGCGGCCAGCGCGTCGCTCCGCGTCTCCTTGGCGATGCGGGAAAGGGCGCGGTAGCGATAGAAGTCCACGACGATCGAGATGGCGAGCACGGCGAATGCGAGCGGCGTGGCCTCGACTGCTGCCGGGTGTCCCATCAGCCGGCGCACGGCTTCGAACAGGACGAAGCCGGCGAGCACCATCAGGAGGCCGGTCTCGATGAGAGCGGCGACGGCCTCGATCTTGCCGTGACCGTAATGATGCTCCTCGTCCGCAGGCTTATCGGCGGCGCGTACGGCGAAATAGGTCAGGATGGTCGCGCCGGTGTCCAGTAGCCCGTGCCCGGCCTCCGAGATCAAGGCGAGCGATCCCGACATCAGGCCCGCGACCAGCTTTCCGAGCGTGAGCGTAGCGCTGGCGACGATCGACCAGAAGGCAGCCTGTTCCTTGGCTTTCGCGTGTTCCGACATCACCCATCCCCAATGAGCGCATCGGGTAGCGGTCTGGCACCCTCCGGTCAACCAATGGTGGCAGCCGTCGAGACTATATGATGGGCTGATCGGCGATGTCCGGCCAAAAGCCGAACGGATCCGAGAACACCTGGAAGCCGTCGCTTCGCGCCAGTGCGAGGAGGGTCAGCCGGTGTTCCTGCGCCAGCCGGACGGCGAGGCTGGTCGGGGCCGAGATTCCGACGAGCGCAGGGATATTCGCGGCGAGGCATTTCTGTACGAGTTCAAACGAGATGCGGCTGGTCATGAAGACAAAGCCGGATGACGGATCGATCGCCGCCCTTGCAAGGTGCCCGATGAGCTTGTCGAGGGCATTATGCCGCCCGACATCCTCGCGGACCGCAAGAAGACGTCCCGACGGCATCGGCGAAGGCCGCAGCATGGACCGCCCCGGTCGCGGCATTGAGGGGCTGGAGCGGGGCGAGCGCGTCGAGGGCTGCGAAAATGGCCGGCAGATCCAGCTTCGGGCGGTTGCAGTTCTCGCCGTAGCGACGGACGGCCTGCTCCAGCTCGACGACCCCGCAAATCCCGCAGCCGGTCTGGCCGACGAGGTTCCGGCGGTTCTCCATCAGGTTGCGCGCGCGCGCTTCAGGAATCCAGGCCTGGGCGAGGAGGCCGAGTTCGACGGGCCTGACATCGATCGACTCGATCTCGGACGGCGTGTCCGATCACCTGCTCGGTCAGCGAAAACCGGTGACGAAATCCTCGATATCGAGCGGGCTCGCCATCATCACGGCATAGGCGAGGCCGTTGTAAGTGACCGATACCGGTACCTCGGCGGCGAGCGTGCGGCCACGCCGGGTGACCGATCCGTCCCGGGCGACGATCAGGCAGCTTGCATCGAGCGACGGCGCAGGCATATCGACGGTGCTGACGACCTCGTCGTCTCTCCGACATGTGGCCGTCGCGGATATCGGCTATGCCCTGCATGGTCTTGGCCTGCCTGTCCATTGGCCTATAAAGGGCATTCTAGAGCGCACGAGGCGATCCCGCCACCGCTGCGCCGCGAATCCGGGACGAACGCCGATGAGATATCTGCATACGATGGTCCGCGTCGCCAATCTTGACGCCTCGCTCGACTTCTACGTCAACAAGATGGGCATGAAGGAAGTCCGGCGCGCCGAGAACGAAAAGGGCCGCTACACGCTCGTCTTCCTCGCCGCGAACGAGGACGTCGAGATGGCGGCTGCCACGAAGGCTCCGTTGCTCGAACTCACCTATAACTGGGACGAGCACGAGTATACCGGCGGCCGCAATTTCGGCCATCTCGCCTATAGCGTCGACAACATCTACGAGTTCTGTGACCGCGTGCAGAAGGCCGGCGTGACCATCAATCGTCCACCTCGCGACGGGCACATGGCCTTCATTCGCTCGCCCGACGGCATTTCGTTCGAAATCCTGCAGAAGGATAAGCCGCTCGCGCCCGCGGAGCCTTGGCTGTCGATGGCGAACACGGGATCGTGGTAATCGTCTTACCGACGATATGAACACTGGGCCGGCCCTCGAAGGCCGGCCTTCAACATGCACAGGGAGATGCCGAGAGATGACCGTCAGGACCTTCGGAACCGTGGACGACCAGCCTGTCCATGAGGTCACGCTCCGCTCCGCCACGGGCGCAGAGGCGAAGATCCTGAGCTATGGGGCGCTGGTGCGCGACCTCGTCGTCAACTCGGCGAAGGGGCCACAGCGCGTGGTGCTCGGGCTCGAGACAATGGACGACTACCTGAAGCACTCGCCATCCTTCGGCATCACGGCGGGCCGCTATGCCAACCGCATCGCGCACGGCAAATTCTCCATCGACGGCCATGCACTATCAGCTCGACCTGAACCAGGCCGGCAAGCACACGCTGCATGGCGGCTCGAAGGGCTTCGGCAAGCGGGTCTGGCAGGTCGCTCATGCCGACGAGAGCTCGGTTGCGCTGACGCTGGTGTCGCCCGACGGCGACATGGGTTTTCCTGGCGCCATGACGGTGACCACCCGCTACAGCTTCGTATACGGCTCGACGCTGCGGGTGGAGATGACGGCGACGACCGATGCGCCGACGCTCATCAACCTCGCGCATCACACCTACTGGAACCTCGACGGTTCCGCCGACATCCTCGATCATGATCTGCAGGTCGCAGCGGCCTTCTACACGCCTGTGGACGGCGATCTCATCACGACCGGCGAGATCGTGCCTGTGGCGGGCACTCCCTACGATTTCCGCACCGTGCGTTCCATCCGCTTCCCTGGCGAGGATGGCCCGTTCGCCTACGACCACAACTGGGTTCTGGCCGGAGCGCGTCCAGCGCCGGGGCAGCTTCGCCACGCTCTGTCGCTCACCTCGCGCAAGAGCGGCGTGTCTCTGGAGGTCCATACCACCGAGCCGGGCATCCAGGTCTATACCGGCGGCAAGCTCAACGTAGCCGTACCGGGTCTTGGGCGGCGCAAAGTACGGTCCGTTCGGCGGCATCGCCATCGAACCGCAGGTCTTCCCCGACAGCCCCAACAAGCCGCACTTCCCCGATCCAACGCTGCGGCCGGGCCAAGTCTACCATCAGGTGAGCGAGTATAGGCTGAACTAAAACGGCGCGGCGCGGCGCATTCAGCCGCCCCAGCTCAGCCCTTCATTCCGCCGCTGGTGAGTCCGCCGACGACCCGGTCCTGGAACACGGCGATCAGGATCGAGACGGGTACGATGGCGACGATGAGCGCGGCCGATATGATCGGCCACGGGAACGAGAACTCGCCCTGGTAGAGGGTGATGCCGACAGGCAGCGTGCGCTTCACGACGCGTGACGACAGCGTCAGCGCAAGCAGGAATTCGTCCCACGCGTTGACGAAGGCCAGGATCGCGGCGGTGAAGACGCCCGGCGCCGTGAGGGGAATGACGACGTGCCAGAGCGCGCCGGCGCGAGAGCAACCGTCGATCATGGCGGCGTTCTCGAGATCGTTCGGGATGTCCTGGAAAAACGACACCAGCACCATCGTGCAGACGGGCATGGACAGAACCGCATAGGGCAGGACCAGCGCCGTCCATGTGTTGAGCAGGTCCAGCGTCCGCATGGTCTGGAACAGCGGCACGACCAGCGAGATCAGCGGGCACCATCGCGATGGCGAGCAGGACCGAGAGGATAATGCCGCGGGGCCGGCAGGCGCAGGCGCACCAGCGCGTAGGCCGCGAGCGACGAAACGAAGATGCACAGGATCGTCGAGAGCGTCGCCACGGCGAAGCTGTTCCACAGGAAGAGCAGGATCGGCTGGTCGACGAAGACGCGGACGTAATTCTGCGCCGTCATCGCATCTGGAAGGATGGTGATGGGCATCCGCATCAACTCGGTCTCGGTCTTGAGCGAGGTGAGCAGCACCCAGATCGCGGGAATGAAACCGTTGGCGGCGACGATGAGTGCAGCCAGCCAGACCATCCTGCGTCGTTCGAAAACCCTCTTCATCTCAGGTCTCCTTGCGCGGGTCGCGCTTGGTGTAGCGCAGGTAGCCGGAAGTCATGATGATCGAGACGATGAACATCAGCACCGCCAACGCCGAGCCATAACCGAGATCGAGAAAATCGATCGTCGTCTTGTGGATGTACATGGCCAGGGTCTCGGTCGAATGGCCGGGGCCGCCATTGGTCATGGCGTAGGGGATGTCGAAGGTCTGGATGGCCGTGATGGTCCGGAAGATCATCGCGACCACGATGGCGGGCCGCAGCATCGGAAGCGTGATTTCGACGAATTGCTGCCAGCGGCCCGCGCCGTCGATCTCGGCGGCCTCATAGAGCGAACGCGGGATCGTTTGCAGACCGGCCAGCAAGACAAGAGCGACGAAGCTGGAGGACTTCCAGACGATGGCGATGCAGGTCGCGACGAAGGCGAGGAAGGGGTCCGAGAGCCACTGCTTGGGAGCAAAGCCGAGCATTACCAGCAGGCTGTTCACGATGCCCTGATTGTATTCGAAGAACCAGCGGAAGATCAGGCCGGTAAAGACGAGCGGCAGCGCCCAGGGCAACAGGAGCCCGAGCCGCACGGGCCACTTGATGGTGAAGGGCTGGTTGGCGAGCAGCGCAAGGCCGAGCCCTACGAGCACCGCGCCCGGCACGGTGACGACGATGTAGATCACGGTGTTGAGCGTGGATTCCCAGAAGCGCTCATCGCTCATCGCGCGGGCGAAATTATCCAGGCCGACGAAGGGCGTGCCCATCCAAGGCTGCGCCAGATGGTAAAAGCGCAAGCTCGTCGTGAGCAGCTCGAAGATGGGGTAGAGCACCACGGTGCCGAGCAGCAGGACGGCAGGCACAAGCATGAGAATGCCGAGACGGCGCTCGGAACGCTCCAGAGGCGACAGCTTCGCGCGGCGGCGGACCGCTGGCCGGGACTGGTCGATCGTAGTCGTGCTCATGGCGGCGGCTCACGATTCCAAGCGTTGCTGGTTCCAGGCCTTGCGGTTCCAGGTCTTGTAGTTCCTGGCCTTGCGGTTCCTGGCGGGTATGGCGCGGTATCCGGTGGACCGGGACCCGCTCGCGGCGCGAGAGGGTCCCGGGTCTGTTTCGGCGGACGCGTTCAGGTCCGCAGGCTGCGCCTTACTTGAAGATGGGCGACAGCTTGGCCTGCATGTCGCTCAGCGCGGCGTCGGCGGTCTTCGTGCCGGCCATGAAAGCGTTCATGTTGGTGCGGATGATCTCGGACACTTCGGTGTAGCGCGGCGACACCGGACGTGAGCGAGCGGTCTGCACGACCGGGAGGGCGTCCTTGAACCAGGGATTGGCCTTCAGCACCTCGGCGTCCGTATAGACGTCGGGGAACACGGGCAGATGCGATGCCATGATCGCCTGCATTTTCGAGACCTCGGGGCTCGACAGGAAGCGGATCAGCTTTACGGCCTCGGCCTTGTTCTTGGAGAAAGCCGTCACCGCGAGTTGCCAGCCGCCGATGCAGGTTGCCGACTTGCCGGCCTGGAATCCTGGCATCGGGATCACGCCGGTCTTGCCTTTCACGGTGGAATCCGCGTCGTTCTCCACCCGGTTCCAGACATAGCCCCAGTTCATCGTGCTGATCAGATTGCCGGCCTGATAGTTCTGGCGCATGCGGTCGGTCACGATCTCGGCGATGTTGGTGGGCAGCACGCCCGCCGACTTCAGGTCGGCCCAAAGCTCGAATGGTTTCTTGGCGATGTCGCCAGTCAGGCTCAGCTTGCCGGTAGCATCGGTAAGGGACCCGCCGAGTTCCCACAGAGGGACCAGATAGGTGCAGACGGTGCCTTCGATCGGCGCGCCGGCGGTCTGGAAGCCCGAAAGGTTCGGGTTCTTCTCGCCGTCCATGATCTTTTTGGTGCCGTCGCGCAGCTCGGTCCACGTCTTCGGCGGCTGCACGCCATGCTTCTCGTAGAGGTCCTTGCGGTAGTAGAGGAACTGCGCGTCGGCGAAGTAGGGCAGGGCAATGACCTTGCCGTTGACGATATTGGCTTCGCGATAGGCCGGGAGATAGCGCGCCATCGTGGCGTCCTTCTCGGCGCCGAGATAGCTGTCGAGCGGTTCAGCCCATTGAGCAGCGGCCCACTGCGCCGGGCGGATCACGTCTATCAGCACGACGTCGAGTGAGCTGTCGCGCGAGGCGAGCACGGTGTTCAGGTATTGCTGCTGCTGCTCGGATGTCGCGCCGCCGACCTCGACCTCGACAGTCACGCCCGGGTTGCGCTTCATGTAGACGTCGACGATCTGCTTCATCACGTCGGGCCGCTGCTGGCCGCCCGTGAAGATTCGAAGGCTCGTCTGGGCCAGCAGGTCGCCTGTGGCCGCGATGCTCATGGCGGCGCCGAGCAGCGCCGTGATCAGGGTCTTTTTCATTCCGTTCCTCCCGTTTCGAATTTGGACTGGTGCGGTCGTGCCCGTTGGTCCGGGTCGTCTTTTTCAAGCCGCCGCAGTGAGCGCACGGCCGGATTCGTCTTCGAAGAGATGCGCGTGGTCCAGCGCGAGGCTGATAGGCACGCGGTCTCCCGGTTTTAGTTTTACCTCAGGCGGAAACCGCCCTGTCATCAGTGCGTCGCCGAGCCGCAGGAGCACGAGCGTCTCTGCGCCGAGCGGTTCCACCAGCTCAACCACACCCTCCGCGACGGCCGGCTCTCCGCCAAGAGCGGGGCGAACATGTTCGGGGCGAAGTCCCATCGTCACGTTTCTACCTGCCGCGGCTGACACACGGGCCCGCGCCTGCGGGGTCACCGTGGCGCGAACGCCGTTTCCGAGCCCGATCGAGGTTGCGTCCGCTGCGATTGCGACCTGCGCAAAGTTCATGGGCGGCGCGCCGATAAAACCCGCAACGAAACGATTATGCGGGCGCACGTAGCAGGTATCGGGCGTGTCGTACTGCTGGAGATGTCCGCCCTTCATGATCGCGATGCGGTCCGCCAGCGTCATGGCCTCGATCTGGTCGTGGGTGACGTAGACGATCGTGGTTCCGAAACGCTGATGAAGTTTCTTGATCTCGATCCGCATCTCGGCCCGCAGCTGCGCGTCGAGGTTGGAGAGCGGTTCGTCGAACAGGAAGACCTGGGGCCGGCGCACGATCGCGCGGCCCATCGCCACGCGCTGCCGCTGTCCGCCCGAGAGCTGGCCTGGCTTTCGGTCCATAAGGTGCCCGATCTGCAGGATGTCAGCCGCTTCGTGATACCAGCTTTTCCATTTCGGGTTTTGGCGTGCCGCGCATGCGCAATCCGAAAGCGATGTTCTCAGCCACCGTCTTGTGCGGGTAGAGCGCGTAGTCCTGGAACACCATCGCAATGTCGCGGCTGCGTGGCGGAAGGTCGTTCACGACCTTGCCTCCGATGTGAGATCTCGCCGTCGCTGACGCCTTCCAGCCCCGCGATCATGCGCAGCAAGGTGGATTTGCCACATCCGGACGGGCCGACGAGCACTACGAACTCGCCGTCCTTGACGGTGAGATCGATGCCGTGGATCACGTCCACCCGGCCGAACGACTTCCGCACTTTGCGGATTTCGACTCCTGCCACGCCTGCCTCCCTGCACCGCTGAGCGGATCGGAACAAGAAAGTATCCTGCCCCGTTGGCGCTATCATTGCGAAGTCTTGTAAAAGATACAAGACCTGTTACGGTCCGGCTCGATCGAGGCCGCCTGGCGGACCCGGTTTATCAAGCCTCGAACATCGGACGGCGCCATGGTGGGCGTTTTGTGCGTGGGAATTGCCACGCAGGATTTCGTTTTCGGAATGGACGAGATGCCCGTCCGAGCCGAAAAACACCGCGCCCGTGACTTCGCCGCCGTGGGTGGCGGGATCGCGGCGACTGCGGCCGTCGCGGTCGCTCGTCTGGGCGGCCGGGCCTTGCTCGCGACACGCCTCGGCGACGACATGGTCGGCGACGAGATCGTCCGCGCCCTGGAGGCCGACGGCGTCGATTGCAGCCCGACCATTCGCCACAAGGATATCCGTTCGTCGCTATCCGCCGTGCTGGTCGATCGCGCCGGCGAGCGAATGGTCATCAATTATGGCGATCCGGCTTTGCCGGACGACGCATCGCATCTGCCTTCGTTGCTGCCGGACGGCGTGCGGGCGGTGATGGCGGATACGAGGTGGGAGAGCGGCGCGCATCGCCGCGTTCCAGGCCGCCCGCGCATCGGGCGGCTTCGGCGTGCTGGACGCCGACAGGGCCGTCGCAAAACCGCGAGCTCCTGACGGCTTCCACCCACATCGCCTATGCCGCGCAGGCCGTGCGGGAGATGACGGGCGTCGACGACGCCCGCGAGGGACTTGCAGAACTCGCGCGCACCGCGGCCAACTGGATTGCCGTGACCGACAGCGCCCGCGGTACTTTCTTCACGGAGCGCGGCGGCATCGCTCACGAACCTGCGTTCCCCATCGAGCCCGTCGACACGCTTGGCGCGGGCGACGTCTTCCACGGTGCGCTGGCGCTGGGGCTGGCGGAAGGGATGGAGGCCCGTGCCGCGGTGCGTTTCGCCTCGGCGGCAGCGGCCATCAAATGCACCCGTTTCGGCGGCCGGGCGGGATGTCCCAGGCGGCCGGAAGTCGAAGATTTTCTGAAACAAGCAGAACAATATCCAAGGGAGACGGCCTGATGGAACTCTCACCCGGCAAGCTCTGGGGCATGCGCCGCATGGCCGACGCCCATGGCCGCTTCAAGATGACGGCGGTGGACCAGCGTCCGCCGATCAAGAACCCCATCAGGGCCAAGCGCGGCACGCCGGAAGCGCCGTACGAGGACGTGGCCGGTTTCAAGCTGATGCTGATCGAGGAACTCCAGGACGATTCCTCGGCCATGCTGCTCGACCCGCACTACGCGCTGCCCGGGGGCATGACGCTGCTGTCGCCCGCCAAGGGGCTGATCGTCACGCTCGAGGACTCGATCTTCCAGGAGACCGAGGGCGGCCGCCTCTCCTCGGAGATCGACGACTGGTCCGTCGAGAAGATCAAGCGGGCGGCGGCGACGCGGTGAAGGTGCTGGCCTGGTATCGGCCGGACGCGGGCAGGGCCGTCAATGCAGGCCCAGCAGGATTTCACGGCCCGGATCGGCGACGCCTGCGCGCCGCTACGACATACCGTTCCTCTTCGAGCTGCTCGTCTATCCGCTGCCGGGAGAAGCGAACCAGACGACCCAATATATCGAGATGGCGGACAAGAAGTCCGAACTGGTGCTGGAGAGCGTTCGCGCGTTCGCCGATCCCAAGTTCGGGATCGACGTCTTCAAGCTCGAAAGCCCCGTGCCTGCGCGTGACGCCGTCGGCGTCGGCAATGCAGGTGAAACTGCTGTCCAGGCGCTTTTCGACGAGATGGGCCGGCTTGCGGGACGACCCTGGGTGATGCTGTCCGCCGGCGCCGGAATGGCCGAGTTCAAGAACGTGCTGACCCACGCCTACAAGGCGGGCGCGTCCGGGTATCTCGCCGGCCGCGCGATCTGGGCAAAGCCCTTCCAGCAATTCCCCGATTGGGACCACATCCGCGAAGGTCTGCGGCGCGACAGCATTCCCTACATGAAGGAGCTGAACGCGCTGACCGACGCAAAGGCGCTTCCCTGGTTTGCGCATTCCTGCTTCGGAGGATCAGTCCGCGTTCCGCATGCCGACGGCGATTTCCGTCATCACTACAAAGGCTTCGGAGGCTGACATGACGATGCGGATCGGCGTTCTGCCGCTCGCGCGGCCTACATTCGACGTTCCCTACGCGGAGGAGATGGCGGCGAAGGCGTTCGCGACGCTCGATAATGCCGGCATCCAGACCGTCGGGCCGCGCGAACTGCTTTTCGACGCTGCGGCGGCAGAGCGCGCATTGGCAGCTTTGGCCAGCGAGAAGCTCGATTTCGTCCTGCTCCTCCAGGTGACATTCACCGATGCGAGCATGACGGTGAAGATCGCCGAGCGCGTAAACGCGCCGCTCGGCATCTGGGCGTTCCCCGAGCCGCGCGCCGGCGGCCGCCTTCGGCTGAATGCGTTTTGCGGGCTGAACCTCGCCAAGCATGCCTTGGGCCGAGCCGGCAGGAAAGCTGCATGGCTCTACGCCGCGCCCGATGCAGCGGAAGCTGCAGCCGACGTGACCTCTATGGTGAGGGGCGGGCAGGGCATAGCCGGTGAACCTGTAGTTCGCGCCTCCTCCACGGACTCAGGCGCGGAACGCCTTGCGGACGCAGCGCTGGCCGCCATGAAGGGCTCACGGATCGGGCTTGTCGGCGAGCACCCGCTGGGCTTCGACACGTGCCGCTACGAGCCGGCGGATCTCGACAAGCTGATCGGCGTGTCGGTTGCGCCCATCCAACTCGGACAGGTTTTCGAGAAGGCAAAGGCCGCGAACAATGCCGATGTCGCATCCGCGCGTGCCGATGTGGACCGCTCCATCTCCGGCCTCGCCGAGGTCGATCAAGCGCAGCTCGACAAGTCGCTGCGCATGTACACGGCGCTCCAGTCGATCGCCGAAGGCCAGGATCTCAAGGGAATGGCGGTGCGCTGCTGGCCCGAGATGTTCACCGAATATGGCTGCGCCGTGTGCGGCCCGATGGGCATGCTCACCGAAGCTGGCGTGCCCTGCGCCTGCGAGGCGGACGTCTACGGCGCTGTCACGTCGATGCTGCTGCAGCAGATTGCAGGCGAGCCTTCCTGGCTCGTCGACATCGTCGACATGGACGGCGCGAGCGACACCGGTGTTTTCTGGCACTGCGGCTCGGCGCCGCTCTCGATGGCCGATCCTGACGTGCAGCCCCGCGCGCAGATCCATTCCAACCGGCGCATGCCGCTGCTGGCCGAATTTACGCTGAAGCCCGGCCGCATCACGGTGGCGCGGATCAGCCAGGCTCTCAACCAGCCGAAGATGGTGCTGGCCGCCGCCGAAGTCGTGCGTGCGCCGATGAGTTTCACCGGCACATCCTGTGTCGTCCGCTTCGACCGGACTGCCGGCGAAGTAGCCGCCGCGATGATGGAGCAGGGGCTCGAACATCACGTCGCCATTGCCTATGGCGAGCACCGGCCTGCGCTGCGGGCCGCCGCCGCCAAGCTGGGCCTTCCGGTGGTGGAACTGACATGAGCGCGCCCGTCCACCTTGCCTTTGCCGGAAGAGCCGAACTGGTCGAAAATTCCCCCGGTCCGGATGACCGGGCGCAGCCGTTCGTCTGACGGAAGGGCTCCTTCTCGGTCCCGACCTCAGAGGGCGCGCTTCTTGTCAGCACGTTCGCGGACGGCGTCCGGCTGCGGCTGGGGCCGACTGACCTGCCGGAATACCCGATCCTGGTCGGCGAGGTGCCGGAGCTGGCCGCGATCGCTCGACGAAAGCGAGGCCGGGATCGCGTTCACCTGGAGCGGCTTTCGCCTGACGCTGGGCCGCGAGCCGTTGGCCTTCGTGCTGGAGAAAGACGGCAAGCTCGTCCAGCGCAGCGCATCCGACGGTCACTTCGTTCGCGAGCATCGACTGCCGCCGTTCGCCCGGCGCGCCGAAGGCGGCTGGTTCGCAGCACTGGACCTTGCATCGGCGGAGCCGGTCTACGGTCTCGGTGAGAAGTGGGGCCCGCTGACAAGCGCGGACAGCTCGTGCGCTCGCTGGTGTTCGACGCGCTGGGCGTGAACGGCGAGCGGGCCTACAAGAACACGCCGTTCGCGTGGTCGCCCGGCGCGCCGTCTCGCTCCGGGTGGGGGCTCTTCGTCCATACGCCCGCGACCGTGACCCACGCCGTCGGGTCGCCGCTATGGTCGCAGCGCAGCTACGCCATCGCGGTGGACGACCCGGCGCTGGACCTTTTCATCTTCGCCGGCGATGACGGCGCGGACCTGCTGCGGGTCTATACCGATCTGACCGGCCGCGCGCCGGTTCCGCCTTACTGGTCGCTTGGCGCGATCCTCTCCAAGGCCTATTACCGCACCGCCGAGGAGATCCTGGACGCCGCCCGTGAGGTGCGCCGCGCGCGGCATGCCGTGCGACACCATCACCTTCGATGGGCGCGCCTGGCAGGACACCGATACGCGGTTCCATTTCTACTTCGACAAGAAGCGCTATCCCGATCCGAAGCCAGTTTTCGCGGAGCTGAAGGCGCTCGGGCTTCAAGATCTGTGTCTGGGAATACCCGCTCGTCTCCCGCGACGGGCCGCTCTTCGACGACATGGCCGCCAAGGGCTGGTTGCTGAAGGACCGCCGCACGGGCGAGCCCTATCGCTATCACTTCGACCCCGAGCCTTTCGGCCAGGTGCTGACCCAGCTTCCCGCTTCGGGGCTCGTCGATTTCACCCATCCGGACGCCTACGCGTTCTGGCGCGACGCGCACAAGCCGCTGTTCGAGCTTGGCGTCGACATGGTGAAATCCGACTTCGGCGAGCAGGTGGAGCCCGAGTGCGTCGCCTATAACGGCGACCATGGCGACCGGCTGCACAATGTTTATCCGCTGCTCTACAACGCCTGCGTCCACGAGGCTGCGGAACGTGTATTGCGCGTCCGGCGCATTCCTGTTCGGCCGTGCCGGCTGGGCCGGAAGCCAGCGCTATCCTGTCCAGTGGGGCGGCGATCCCCAGTCGGATTGGGAGGGCATGGCGGCCTCGATCCGGGGCGGCCTCTGCTGGGGCTTGAGCGGCGGGCCGTTCCACGCGAGCGATATCGGCGGATTCTACAAGGACCGCCGCGACGCCGAGCTCTATGTCCGCTGGACGCAGGCGGCGATCTTCATCTCCCATCTCCGCTTTCATGGCATCGGTCCAAGGGAGAGCTGGGCCTACGGCCCGGAGGCCGAAGCGGCGGTGATGAAGGCGCTGGATCTGCGCTACCGGCTGTTGCCGTACCTGTGGTCCGCCGTGAACGAGGCATCTCGCAGCGGCATGCCCGTGCAGCGCGCGATGGTGCTGGCCTGTCCCGATGACCCCGCGGCATGGGCGTTCGAAGAACAGTGGATGTGCGGCCCCGACCTGCTCGTCGCGTCGTGCCCGCGGCCCGGCGGCGAGGTCGTCGTCTATCTGCCGGCAGGTCGCTGGCGGCGTTTTCCCGATGGCGGCGAGAGCCTCGAGGGTGGTCGCGTGCTGCGACTGACGCTCGCGCTCGACGAGTTTGCCGTGTTCGCCCGCGCGGACGCGGAGATCCCGCTTGGAGCGGCCGTCACTAGCACCGAAGCGACAGGCGGCGTACCACAGGTCGAGACGGTCTGGCGGGGTTGAGAACCCGCCAGATCTTCATTCTGGCTTGATGCCTGCCGCCTTGATGGCCGTGCCCCAGCGATCCACTTCGCTTTTCAGATACGCTGAAAGAGCCTCCGGCGATCGCTTGTCCGCGGTAAACGTCAACGTCCCGAGATCCGTGAAGCGCTTCTGTATGTTGTCATCCGCCAGCGCTTTCTGCAGGGCGGCATGTAGCTTGTCGATGATCGGTTTGGGAGTGCCGGCCGGCGCGTAAAGGCCGTGCCAGACGGTGATCTCGACACCCTTCATCCCAAGTTCTTCGAGCGTCGGCAGCTTGGCGAGTTGGTCGATGCGCTTGGCGGACGTCACGGCATAGGCCTTGATCTTGCCGCCCTCGATCTGCGGGATGGCGTTCGTGGTCTGGTCGCAGAGAATGTCCACCTGGCCGCCGACGAGGTCATTCATCGCGGGGCCGGTGCCCTTGTACGGCACATACGTCACCTGCGTGCCCAGAGCCTGCGTCAGCATCAGCCCGCACAGATGCGAACCGGACCCCAATCCGGCATGGGCCATGTTGATCTTGGCGCCATCGGCCTTCATCTTCGCCAGCATCTCGGCAGGGGTGTTCGCTTCGTAGTTGGCGCGAGCAGTCAGGACGTACGGGCCGTAGTTCACGAGCCCGATCGGCTGGAAGGCCGTGTTCGTGTCGTAGCTGAGCTTGTACATCGACGCGCCGGCCGCAAGGGCCACATGGTGGATGAGCAGCGTGTAGCCGTCGGGCGCCGCCTTTGCGACACGTGCCGCGCCGGTGGTGCCGCCGGCGCCTGCGACGTTCTCGATGACGATCTGCTGGCCGAGGGTTGCTGACATGCTCTGCCCGATCAGACGGCCGATAACGTCGGAGGGACCGCCGGCGGCGTAAGGCACCACCAACGTGATCGGCTTCTCGGGATAATTCTGGGCGAGCGCAGGCGCAGCCGAAAGGGCGAGGGCCGCGAGCGCGGTCAACAGACGATTGGCATGCGGGGGAACTGTGAGCGACAAGATACCCTCCCAGACTGATCAGACGGTCTTTGCGCCGTCACTTCAGATCTGAAAGATAGTGGAACTCATCCGTAAGGCAATTGCTGACCCGCCACTCGACGGGCGCGCCATCCAGCGCGAAGGCCAGGCGGTCGATCAGGAGGGCGGGCGATCCCGCTGCTACACCGAGAAGTTCGGCGTCCTCGCGCCCGAGCGCCACGGCTTTCATCCGCTCCCGGGCGTTGGCTACGGTGATCCCATATTGGGTCGCGTAGAGGCCGTACAAATTATTGGGAACGTCCGTTCGGTCGATTCCCGGGAAGAGTGCTGCAGGCAGGACGACCAGTTCGGAGATCACCGGTTTTCCGGCGAGCGAGCGTACGCGCTTGACGCGGATTACGTCGGCCCGCTGCGACAGCTTGAGGTAACGCCGCTCGTCGGCCGTCGCAGTACCTCTGCGAGATGCCGACGACATGGCTCTCGGGAAAGGTCGGCTTGCCGTTGTCGGGAATGATCTTGAAGAACTGAAAGAGAATGCGCGCTTCGTCGTGCTCCGCAACGAAGGTGCCGCGTCCCTGGCGGCGTACCACCAGGTTTTCTGCCGCAAGTGCGTCGAGAGCCTTGCGCACGGTGCCCTGGCTTACTCCGATCTCGGAAGCGAGTTCCATCTCGCTGGGCAGAGCCTGCCCCGGCAGCCACTGTCCTTCGACAAGGCGCTGCACGAACATGTCCCGGACCTGTTGATACAGCGGCCGGAAACCCAGCTTCTGCCCGTTGCGAATTTCGTGGTCTGCATCTGCTGTCATCGTTGACACACTACGCCATCTTATATCTTATACAAGACCGTGGCCCGCGAAGCTTTCTGGTAAACCGTACCGGCTTTGCCTGCGTGCTGCGTTCAGGCCAGGATCGAATCCAGGGCCGGCCCGGTATCCTACCGTGCTGCTGTCTTATCGCCTGACCTGAGTTGAGAGATCGGCCCATCCGGGCATCGCCAAGGGACACTCACGTCATGAGCATTCCACACTGCCTCGTCCATAGCCCCAAGGATTCGGTCGGGGTCGTGGTCGTCGAGGGACTCGCGTCGGGCACGAACATGCTCTGCCTCGTGACCGAGAACGACACGACGTTCAATCTGAAGGCGAAAGCCGACATTCCGATCGGCCACAAGGTCGCACTCGCCGATATCAAGAAGGGCGACACGATCTGGAAGTATGGCGAGGATATCGGCCGGGCCATCGCCAACATCAAGAAGGGCGAACACCTGCACGTTCACAACGTCAAGACGAAGCGCTGGTGAGGAGTCCGTGATGGCAAAGGCAAGCAAGAAGGCCTCAAAGGCGATCTTCGAGGCGACTGAAAAGAACTCGAAAAAGGGTGTGAACGCGATGGCAGCCAAAGCAGCCAAGGGCAAGGCATCGGCCAAGAAAGCCATTGCGCCTGCAAAGGGCGGCAAGGCATCGGCCCGTGGCAAGGCTTCATCCGCATCGAATCTGAATGTCAAAGCCGGCGCGAACGGCAAACTCACGTTCAAGGGCTGGCGGCGTGAAAACGGCCGTGTCGGCGTGCGCAATCACGTACTGATCCTCCCGCTCGACGACCTTTCGAACGCCGTTTGCGAGGCGGTCGCCAATAACGTCAAGGGCACGATGGCGATCCCGCATGCCTATGGCCGGTTGCAGTTCGGCGAGGATCTGGAGCTCCATTTCCGTACCCTCATCGGCACCGGATCGAACCCCAATGTCGCGGCCGTCGTGGTCGTCGGTATCGAGGATGGCTGGACAGGCATCGTCGTCGACGGAATCGCCAAGACCGGGAAACCCGTCATCGGCTTCGGCATTGAAGGGCATGGCGATATCGCCACCATCGCCAAGGCCTCCTACGAAGCCAAGAAGATGGTTCAGTGGGCGTCCGAACTGCAGCGTGAGGAGTGCGATATCTCCGACCTCTGGGTTTCGACCAAATGCGGCGAGTCGGACACCACGACAGGCCTGTCGTCATGCCCCACCGTGGGCAATATGTACGACAAGCTGATCCCGCGCGGCATTTACGGCGTGTTCGGCGAGACGTCCGAGATCACCGGCGCGGAGCACCTCTGCAAGGCCCGGGCGGCGACGCCCGAGATCGCAGAGAAGTGGTACGCGATGTGGAAGTCGTACCAGGATGACGTGATCGAGGCGCACAAGACGGACGATCTTTCCGATAGCCAGCCTACCAAGGGCAACATCATCGGCGGCCTCACGACCATCGAGGAAAAAGCGCTCGGAAACCTCGAGAAGATCGGCCACTCGACCAGCTTCATCGATGCACTGCAGCCCGCCGAAGCGCCCGCCAAGGGCCCTGGTCTGTATTACATGGATACATCCTCGGCGGCGGCTGAGTGCGTGACGCTCATGGCGGCCGGCGGTTACGTCGTCCACACGTTCCCGACCGGTCAGGGCAATGTCATCGGAAATCCGATCCTGCCCGTGATCAAGATATCCGGGAACCCGAAGACGATTCGCACGATGGGCGAGCACATCGACGTGGATGTGTCTGGTATTCTCAGGCGCGAGATGACCATTCCGCAGGCTGGCGATGCGTTGATCGACATGATCGTGCGTACTGCGAATGGGCGCCTGACGGCGGCGGAGGCACTCGGTCATCGCGAATTCTCGATGACCAAGCTCTATCGCAGCGCATGACGATTCAATCCCCCGCTCCGGCGGGGGATCGACCTGCCGGCCGCGGATATTCCGAGGCTTCATCCGGCACTTAGTGTGCCGCTATCCCCACGGGGACAAGACCAGGAGCCCGGCGACCGCCGATGGCGAACAACGCCTCCTCCAGCGGGGTCACCGCAATCCGTACCGCGAGCGCGCTCGCAATGGTGCGAAAACTCCTGCCTGGGCTGGCGCTAGCCACGGCCGTCGCAGTTGCATCCGTCATTCTGGAACCGATCACGGGCCAAATCATCGGCGCGCTATCGGGGCGTGTCATCGTGATTCCGGCCGTGGTTGTCGCGCTGATTATCGGCATGATCCTCCACGGCCTTGCCGCAAGGCCGCTGTTCGAACCCGGCATGGCGTTCAGCGTCAAAAAGCTGCTTCGCGTAGCCATCGCTCTGCTCGGCCTGCGCATTGCGCTCGGGGATATCATCGCGCTGGGGTGGGGCACTGGCTTTCTCGTCGTGATCTCGATGGCGCTCACCGTCGCCTCGGGGATTCTGTTTGCCAGACTTTTCGGGCGCGAAGCGGCTTATGGGGCGCTCGCGGGCGGCGCGACCGCGGTCTGCGGCGCCTCGGCAGCCCTCGCCACCGCGACCGTGCTCCCCAAATACGCCAATCGAGATGCGGACACCGTGTTCACGGTCGTGGCGGTCAATGCGTTGTCGACCGTCGCGATGGTGGCCTATCCCGCCTTCGGCCCGCTGTTTGGCTTCGATGACCGGACCCTCGGAATTCTGCTCGGGGCCACCATCCATGACGTCGCCCAGGTGGTGGGGTCGGGCTATTCCGTTTCAGACACCGCCGGCAACACGGCCGTGATCGTGAAGCTGTTCCGCGTGTTCCTGCTCTTGCCCGTGGTCATCGGCATCGGGTGGTGGTTTGCGGGTCGGGGCGGCGCCCAGAACGCCAAGGTCCCGGTACCTGTCTTCGCCATCGTGTTTCTCGTGCTGGTGCTGATCAACAGCACGGGCCTTGTGCCCGCGCCCGTTCGGGCCGGCGTCAGCGAGGCATCCCGCTGGGGCTTGCTGATCGCCATCGCGGCGCTCGGGCTCGGCACATCCGTCACTGCTATCCTGCGGGTCGGCTGGCGGCACGTCGCCATCGTGTGCGGCACGACCGCCGTCATTCTCGGGGCCGTTCTCAGCGGCCTGCTCATCCTTCGTTGAGGGCGCTGCCATGGCCGAAATCGTGATCACCGAATTCATGGATGAGGCCGCCGTCGCCGACCTCGCTTCCCGGCGAGATACGCTGTACGACGCCGCGCTGGTGGACCGCCCGGACGACCTCTTGGCTGCATTGAAGGGCTGCAAGGCGTTGATCGTCCGCAATCGGACGCAGGTTCGAGGCGACCTGCTTGCGGCTGCGACGGACCTCGTGGTTGTAGGCCGCCTCGGTGTTGGGCTCGATAACATCGACATGGACGCGTGCAAGCTCCGCGGCATCGAAGTTTGTCCCGCAACAGGCGCCAATGACATCTCGGTCGCCGAGTACGTGATTGCATCGGCGATGCTGCTTCTGCGCGGAGCCTATTCCGTGACCGATCAGGTGATCGCAGGGCGCTGGCCGCGCAACGCGCTGATCAACGGACGCGAGATATCGGGCAAAACTCTGGGTCTCGTCGGCTTCGGGGCAATCGCACGCGAAACGGCGAAGCGAGCGCGTGCGCTGGGTATGAAGGTGATTGGCTACGATCCCTTCGTCGCACCGGACCATTACATCTGGCGCGAACTCGGCGCTCACCCCGCGCCAATCGATGTCCTGCTCGGCGAAGCCGATGTTGTCAGCCTGCACGTGCCGCTTACGGCGGAAACGCGCAACCTTATCGACAGCGCGGCCCTCGCTAGCATGAAGCCGGGTTCGATCCTGATCAACGCGGCGCGTGGCAGCGTGGTCGATGAGCCCGCGCTGGCGTCTGCACTGAAGGCGGGAACGCTGGGCGGTGCGGCGCTCGACGTGTTCGACGTAGAGCCGATGAAAGCAGACCGGGGTGCCGTGTTCGAGGGCTGTCCAAACCTGATCCTCACCCCGCATATCGCCGGCGTGACGGAGGAGTCGAACGTCCGTGTTTCCGGCGTGACAGTCGCGAACGTGTTGCGTGTCCTGGAGAGCCGGCCATGAAGGTTTCTCTCGATCGCGCCGAGGCCTGGATTGCCGGCATCTTTACCCGCGGCGGCGCGACATCGGAAAATGCCGCATCCGTCGCCCGGGCTCTGGTGGGCGCAGAAGCTGATGGCCTGAAAGGCCATGGGCTCTCCCGGATCCCGACCTATCTTGCGATGCTGAAGGCTGGCAAGATTGATGGAAAAGCTACGCCGGTCGCGACCCGTCCGCGCCCCGGGGTGCTGGCCATCGATGCTTGCGACGGCTTCGCCTATCCCGCCCTTGATCTTGCGATCGCCGATCTCCCGGCCATTGCCCGTTCCCAAGGGATCGCAGCGGCGCCCATTAGGCGGTCCAACCATTGCGGGGCTGCCGGTCTTCATGTGGAGAGACTAGCCGAGCAGGGTCTTGTTGCCTTGCTTTTCGCCAATACGCCGGCGGCAATCGCCCCTTGGGGTGGTGGAAAGGCTGTATTCGGCACCAATCCGATCGCGTTTGCAGCTCCTTTGCCCGGCCGCCCTCCCGCCGTCGTCGATCTTGCGCTCTCAAAAGTCGCGCGCGGATCGTTGATCACTGCCAAGCAAAAAGGCGAGGTGATTCCGGAAGGTTGGGCGCTGGCGCCTGACGGCTCCCCGACGACAGACCCGAGCGCAGGGCTTGCGGGTACGATGGTGCCGCTTGGCGACGCAAAGGGTGCTGCGCTGGCGTTCATGGTCGAAGTTCTGGGGGCCGCGCTGGTGGGCGCACATTTCGCGTTCGAAGCCTCCTCCTTCCTCGACGACAAGGGAGGCCCTCCTCGGACTGGCCAGTTGATCCTAGCGATCGATCCCGCGGGATTTGGCGGTGGGTTCGACGAGCGGATTGCGACGCTCGCGTCTGCGATCGAGGAACAGGACGGCGCCCGCCTCTCGGGTACGCGCCGGTTGAGGCTGCGGGAAGCGGCGCGCGCAGATGGCTTGGCGATCTCGGACGATCTGATCGCGACTTACGGCAGCCCGTAAGCAGGTGCGCAGCGGCCGCCCCAAGCGCCGACGCTCAAATCGCGCGCAGCCGTGGCGAAACTCTGCGCTTTTGCGAGCCGTCGGCTTGCTGCATCATGGTCCCCATGAAGCTTACAACGCATGTCTTGGATACGATGAGCGGCCGCCCGGCTTCCGGAGTTCGTGTCGTCCTTACGCGGCTGTCCGATGGGGCCGTTCTGGCGGATGCCGTAACCAACGCGGACGGGCGTGTCGACAAGCCGTTGCTCGAGGGACACGCAACGGTCGGCTCGGCTTACGAGCTGCTTTTTCACATCGGCTCGTATTTTCGCAACTTGGGCGTCGATCTGCCATCGCCATCTTTTATCGACATCGTGCCAATCCGTTTCGGAATTGCCGAAGACTCGCACTATCATGTGCCCCTGCTGGTTTCGCCCTATAGCTATTCCACATACCGGGGGAGTTGAGTGCGGTGATGGTTTCGAGGAAGGCGATCCGGTTTGTATGGCGAGGCCGGGTTGTCGAAGTTCACGAGTTTCATCCGCGCACCACGCTTCTCGATTGGCTGCGTCTCTCCAAGGGTGCCACCGGGACGAAGGAGGGATGTGCCGAGGGCGACTGCGGCGCCTGCACCGTCATCCTCGGGCGCGAGCGCGGCGGACGGCTGGTTTACGAACCCATCAATGCATGCATCTTCCTGCTGGGCCAGGCGGACGGGGCGGAGATCGTTACCGTTGAGGATCTTGCATTAGGAGGTGAACTCCATCCCGTGCAGGCCGCGATGGTCGATCATCATGGTTCGCAGTGCGGATTCTGCACGCCTGGTATCGTGATGAGCCTCTTCGCGCTGTATCACGAGGCTGGGCCCACCCCGACCCGCGAGGGAATTTGCGACGCCTTGGCTGGGAACCTTTGCCGTTGCACGGGCTACCGGCCCATTGTGGACGCCGCGATGGCGGCGTGCTCGGGGCTGCCGGCAGACCAGTTCTCTTCTCGCGAGAGCGAAACGCTTTCGATGCTACGGCAGCTCGCGGGCGGGCCAGGCGTGTTTTGTGGGTCCGAGAAACGGTTCTTTGCGGCGCCGTCCACAGAAGACGAATTGGCCGGGCTTTACCTGGAACAGCCTGACGCCACGATCCTGGCGGGGGCGACCGATGTCGGGCTGTGGGTGACCAAGGCCTTCGCACCTATCGACAAGCTCATCTGGCTGGGCCGCGTCGCGGGTCTCGACGAGATCGAGGACGACGCTGACGAACTCCGCCTCGGAGCTATGGTTTCGCATGCGCGGGCCATGCCATATCTGGCCGACATGGATCCCGATCTCGGCGAGCTCATGCGCCGCTTCGGATCCCGGCAGGTGCGGGTGTCGGGGACTGTCGGTGGAAATATCGCGAATGGATCGCCAATCGGGGATCTTCCGCCTGCGCTAATCGCGCTTGGGGCATCGGTCGAACTGCGCAAGGGCGATGTCGTACGGACGATGCCACTTGAATCTTTCTTCATCGCCTACCGCAAGCAGGATCGCCAACCCGGCGAATTCGTGCGCCGGCTGATCGTGCCGAGACCAGGGCGGGACGATCACATTCGCATCTTCAAGGTCACGAAGCGCCTCGATGAGGACATTTCTTCCGTCATGATGGCGTGCTGCATCACGGTTGAAAATGAGATCGTGACGCGAGCGAGGGTGGCTTTCGGCGGGATGGCCGGCATTCCCAAGCGCGCCAACGCGGTCGAGAGCATCCTGATGGGATCGCCGGCCGCCGCCGGTCTTGCGTGGCGTCAGGCCGCCGACGCGCTTCCGGATGACTTCTCGCCGCTCGACGACCACCGCGCTTCTGCAGCCTATCGCATGCAGGTGGGCAAGAACCTCATCATCAAGGCCATGGCCGAGATCGCAGGCGCTCCGACTTCCGCGACGCGCATCGCGGGCCACCGGGAGGCCGAACTTGCCGCCGAATGATGCCGCGCGCATTTTTGAGGACGAAGCACCGCTGCGGCATGTCCGGCAGCGGCTGCCGCATGACTCCGCAGCCAAGCACGTGCAGGGCGCGGCGCCCTACATCGACGACATACCCGAGCCGAGCGGCACCCTTCATGTCGCCACCGGCTGCGCCGCCGTAGCACGGGGCCGGATCACCTCGGTAAAGTTGGACGCGGTAAGGTCGTTCCCCGGAGTGGTCGCGGTGATCGTGGCGTCGGACATTCCGGGCCGCAACGACATTTCGCCCACTCACAAGGATGAGCCGCTGCTTGCGGACACCGAGATCCTGTTTCCACGGGCAACCCGTGTTCGCGGTCGTTGCGACCACGCGCGAGATCGCGCGCAGGGCTGCGCGTCTGGGAGAAGTCGTCGTCGAGGCGGAGACGCCGAGCGTGACGGTCGAGGATGCGCTGGCGCGCAACGAGACCGTGCTTCCCGACTATTCTTTCGTGCGGGGCGATTCCGCGGCGGCGATCGGCGCTGCGCCTCACAGCCTGGGCGGCAGTTTCCGGATCGGTGGCCAGGAGCATTTCTACCTGGAAGGGCAGGTCGCGCTCGCAATTCCAGGGGAAGACGGCTCGATTCACGTCCATTCCTCGACGCAGCACCCCTCGGAGGTCCAGCATATCTGCGCCAGGGTGCTCGCCCTCCCGGACGCGCTGGTCACCTGCGAGATCCGCCGGATGGGAGGCGGTTTCGGCGGAAAGGAGAGCCAGGCGTCGACGTGGGCAGCGATGGCGGCGCTTGCGGCGCGGGTGACCGGGCGGGCGTGCAAGCTCCGGCTCGATCGTGACGACGACATGATGCTGACCGGGAAGCGGCACGATTTCCGGGTCGACTGGTCGGTGGGATTCGACGACCGGGGCATGATCGCCGGCGTCGAGATGGACCTGCTGGCGCGGTGCGGGTGCTCGGCCGACCTCGAGCCAGGGCGTGGTGGACCGCACCATGTTCCACGCCGATAACGCCTATTTTCTCCCCGAATTGGTGATTTCCAGCCGCCGGTTGAAGACAAATACCGTATCCAACACCGCTTTTCGCGGTTTTGGAGGGCCGCAGGGCATGCTGGCCATGGAGCGCGTCATCGACGCCGTGGCCTGGCATATCGGGTCAGGACCCGCTCGATGTGCGGCTACGCCAATCTCTACGGCGAGGGCCGCGACCTGACGCCCTACGGCATGCAGGTCGAGGATCACGACGTCGCTGCTGCGCATCATGAGGCGAGTTGGAAGTCAGCAGCGATTACCGGATCCGACGCCAGAACATCGCTGCCTTCAACGCAGAACTCGCCGATCCTCAAGCGAGGTCTCGCGCTGACGCCGGTGAAGTTCGGCATCTCGTTCACGCTGACCCATCTCAACCAGGCCGGCGCGCTGGTGCACGTCTACCAGGACGGCTCGGTGCACCTGAACCATGGCGGCACCGAGATGGGGCAGGGGCTGTTCCAGAAGGTCGCGCAGGTCGTGGCGGAGGAATTCGGGATCGGCATGGACCGTGTCCGGATCACCGCGACCATGACGGACAAGGTGCCCAACACGGCGCCGACGGCGGCCTCGTCCGGATCGGACCTCAACGGCATGGCCGCGCAGATCGCGGCGCGGCAGATCCGGGACCGGATGGCCGAGGTCGCGGCCGGGCTGTTCGAGGTCGTCGGCCGATGAGGTCGAGTTCCGCGACGACCGGGTGTTCGCCGGCAATGAGAGCATCGGCTTCGGCGAGCTCGCCGCCAAGGCGCACCAGGCCAGCGTCCAGTTTCGGCGGCGGGCTTCTACAAGACGCCGAAGGTGGTGTGGGACCGGGCGCGGGTGCAGGGGCGGCCGTTCTACTATTTCGCCTATGGCGCGGCCTGCACCGAGGTGGTCATCGATACGCTGACGGGCGAGAACAAGGTGCTGCGTACCGACATCCTCCACGATGTCGGGCGGTCCCTGAACCCGGCCACTCGACATCGGCCAGATCGAGGGCGGCTTCGTGCAGGGCATGGGCTGGCTGACGACGGAGGAACTGGTCTACGACAAGGAGGGCCGGCTGCGCACCCATGCGCCTTCGACCTACAAGATCCCTGTCGCCTCCGACGTGCCCGGCGGATTTTCGGGTGAGCCTGTTCGACGGCGCGAACCGGGAGGACATCGATCTACCGCTCGAAGGCGGTGGGGGAACCGCCGCTCATGCTCGCGATTTCGGTGTTCGCCGCGCTGGCCGATGCCGTGCATTCCGTGGCGCCGGGGCGTATCGTTCCGCTGGATGCGCCGGCGACGCCCGAGACCATTCTGAAGGCGGTTCAAGAGGTTGGCCGGGGTTGATGACTCTGATTCAAAACTTGAGGATGTTGAATCGCGTTCTTAGGTACCGGGGGTTCGTTAGCCGATGCTCGTCTGGGGCCGCATGCATGGAGACGATCGAACGCGCATGGCGCCGCCGCCCTGGTCAGCGTCGTCGCTGTCGCCGGCTCGGCGCCGCGCGAGGCGGGCGCGCGGATGGTGCTGCGGCCGGATGGCGGGTTCTGGGGAACGGTCGGCGGCGGCGCGCTGGAGTGGGAACTGATCCGGCGAGGCCCGCAGATGCGCTCTCTGCCGGACGCGGCCCGCGCGCAGGTGCGCGACTGGCCGCTCGGGCCCGATCTCGGCCAATGCTGCGGCGGACGGGTGACCTCGCTGGTCGAGACCTTCGACCGCTCCGACGCCGGGATGATCGCTGAACTCGCCGCGGCTGAACTGGCGGCGGCTTTCGAGACCGAGACGGCCCTCGACGAGTCGGGCCGGGTCGCGAGGCTGCGGCTGCCGCTCGACGATCCCGATTTCCTGCCCCCGCGTCAGACCGATCTTCGCCGGCCGGGGGGCGTCATCATCGAGCGGTTCGGCGACGACCACACGCCGGTCCTGCTCTTCGGCGCGGGCCATGTCGGCCGCGCGCTTTCGCTCGCGCTCGCGCCGCTGCCATTCCGGCTGCGCTGGATCGATCACGCGGGACGAGGCCTTCCCGGCACTGATCCCGGCCAATGCCGTCGCGGTCTGCACGCCGACGCCCGAGGCGGAGATCGCTGCGGCGCCCGCCCAGGCGCTTGTCATGGTCATGACCCATTCCCATCCGCTCGATCTCGCGCATCGACGACGGCGGCGTTGCGGCGCGCGGACCTCGGCGGCGTCGGGCCTGATCGGCTCCGCCATCAAGAAGGCGCGCTTCGTCAAGCGGATGCGCGAGGCCGGGCTTGCGGACAATGCCACTGGCGCGCCTCACGTGCCCCATCGGCGTGCCGGGCATCGGCGGCAAGGAGCCCGCCGTCATCGCGGCGTCCGTGGCGGCGCAGCTCCTGCAATGGCGGGACGCGCTGGCGACGAGCGCAGCAAGAGCCTGCGAGCCTGCGCCCGGCGCGGGCCGCGTCCTCGGGGCGAGTGACTGCAATGGACGACGCGGATGAACATTGATGCCAGCCGACCGCGCTTTCCTGAAGCGCGCGGTGGACCTCTCCTTCGAGCACATGCGCTCGGGCGAGGGGAAGCCTTTCGGCGCCGTCCTGGTGCTCGACGGCAAGCCGGTCGCCGAGGGCTGGAACAGCATCTTCTCCAGCAAGGATCCCGACCGCCCATGCCGAGATGATGGCCATCCGGCGGGCCTGCAAGGTGCTGGGCACGCGCCGACCTCTCGGGCGCGACGCTCTACGCCTCGGGCGAGCCCTGCCCGATGTGCCTGGGCGCGATGTACATGGCGCCAAGCGTCGTCGCGCTGCCTCTACGCGACCACCAAGGAGGAGGCGACGCGCATCGGCAACATGACCGAGGCGATCTACGCCGAATATCCCAAGCCGCCGGCGCAGCGGGCGCTGCCCTGCGTGCACGTGCCCATGCCGGAGGCGAGCGCCGCCTTCGACGAGTGGCTCTCGAAGCGCGCTGACGCCTGACTGCTCTGCCGTCCGCTGATCTCATCCCGGACCAGCCCTCATGTCCGACACCGAAGACCTCGATCCACCTCGCCCGCGCGGCGCAGCTGTCGCGCGAGCGGATGGAGGCCAATCTCGGCGGGCCCTTCGGCGCGGTGATCGTGCGCGACGGCAAGGTGCTGGCCGAGGGCTGGAACGAGGTGACGTCGGCCAACGATCCCACGGCCCATGCCGAGGTGACCGCCATCCGCCGGCCTGCCAGGCCGCTGGGCGACTTCTCGCCTGGAGGGCGCGACGCTCTACACGAGCTGCGAGCCCTGCCCGATGTGCCTCGCCTCGGCCTACTGGGCGCGCATCTCGCGCATCGTCTACTCCAACACGCGCGACGAGGCGGCCGCCATCGGCTTCGACGACGCCTTCATCTACGACGAGATGCCCAAGGCCGCCCGGCGAGCGCGCGCTCGCCATGGAGCACATGCCGACGCCCGAGGCCGCCGCCGCCTTCGCGGCCTGGATGGCAAGGCCGACAAGATCACGTACTGAAGCCGGGCGGCTGTTCTGACTAGCTGAGGGGGCTCGGGCCATGGACGTTTTCGCCATCGACTGGATCAACCTGCGCTCCGCTGGTTCCACCTCATCGTGGGCATCGCCTGGATCGGCGCGAGCTTCCATTTCATCTGGCTCGACTTCAGCCTTCGCGCCCGCGAGCGCATGAACGACGGCGTCTCCGGCACGTCCTGGATGGTGCATGGCGGCGGCTTCTACCATGTCGAGAAATACATGGTCGCGCCCGCCCAGCTGCCGCCCGACCTGCACTGGTTCAAGTGGGAGGCCTATCTCACCTTCATCTCCGGCTTCGGCGCTGCTCGTCGTCCAGTACTACTGGAACGCCTCGACCTTCCTGGTCGACCCGGCCGTGCATGGACATGACCGGCGCCGGAGGCGGTGCTGATCTCGGTCGTGTCGCTGGCCGGCGGGCTGGTTCGCCTATGACGCGCATCTGCCGGTCGCCGATCGGCGACAACACGACCCTGCTCGCCGTGGCCGTCTTCGCGCTGATCGTGGTGCGCGGCCTTCATCTTCACGCATGTTTTCTCCGGCCGCGGCGCGTTCATCCATGTCGGCGCGATGATCGGCACGATCATGGCGGCCAACGTGTTCCGCGTGATCATCCCCAACCAGAAGATCGTCACCGCCGACCTGCTCGCCGGCCGCACGCCGGACGCCAAGTACGGGAAGATCGGCAAGCAGCGCTCGCTGCACAACAACTACCTGACGCTGCCCGTCCTGCTGTTCATGGTGTCGAACCACTACCCCTTCCTCTACTCGCATCCGAGCTCGTGGCTGGTGGTGGCGCTGATCGTGATCGCCGGGCGGCATGGTGCGGCACTTCCTCAACCGGGCCGACGCGGGCGAAGCCCGCGAGCAAGGTGGCCTGGGCGATGCCCGGCCGCCGCGCTGGCGCTGGTCGCCGCGATCGTCTGGACGGCGCCGCGCGAGCCGCGCCGGCGGCGGCGGCGGTCAGCGAGGCCGAGGCGCTGAAGATCGTCGCAGACGCACTGCGTTACGTGCCACCAGGCCAAGCCGACGCACGAGGCCTTCAAGGGCGGCGAGCCGCCCAAGGGCGTCATGCTCGACACGGTGGCGGGCCTGCGCCGCAACGCCCAGCAGGTGATCGCCCAGGCGGTGCAGGGCCGGGCCATGCCGCTCGGCAACGAGACCGGCATGACCGACGAGGAGCGCGCCAGGCTGGGCGCCTTCCTCGCGCAGCAATGAGCCTCGGTGATGCGATCCGGAGACGCTCGGCCGATGAAGCTCTCCGAGGTCAACGCCCTGTCCGCCGCGGACTTTTCGCGCCGAGTTCGGCGGGATCGCCGAACACAACCCTGGGTTGCCGAGCGCGGCGGCGGCGGCGCGGCCCTTGCCGACCGCGCGGCGATGGTGCGGGCCTTCCAGCGCGCCATCCTCGACGCGACGCCGGACCGAGCAGGCTGGAATTCCTGCGCGGGCATCCCGACCTTGCCGGCCGGGCAGCCCTGGCCGGCGACATCACGGACGAAGTCGAAGAGCGAGCAGGCCGGCGCCGGGCTCGGACAGCTCACCCCCGAGGAGTTCGCACGCTTCACCGCCCTGAACGATGCCTATCGCGCGCGCTTCGACATGCCCTTCATCTTTGCCGTGCGCGGCGCCACCAAGCACCAGATCCTCGCCGCGTTCGAGAACCGGGTCGGCGGGACGCTGGACGAGGAACTGCTGACCGCCACCGCGCAGGTTCTGCGGATCGTGCGGTTCCGGCTCGAGGACCGTGTCGACGCCGGCTGACCGCCGTCGACGACGAAGCGATCAGCCGACCCGGACCGCCTTGCCGGTTTGCGCCGATTCAGTCGCGGCATCGGCCAGGATCTGCGCGCGGAGGCCGTCTTCGCCGGAGGGCGTCGGGGCCTTGCCTGACGTGATCGCGGTGAGGAAGGCGTCGAGCTCGTCGCGATAGGCGGCGGCGTAGCGCTCCAGGAAGAAGTTCTGCACGGGTCGGCCATGAAGCCCGCGCCCGTCGCGACTTCGACCGTGCGTCTTGTGGACGTTGCCGGCGCGGATGCATGCCCCTTGGAGCCGTGCACCTCGATGCGCTGGTCGTAGCCATAGGTGGCGCGGCGCGAGTTCGAGATCTGCGCGATCTTGCCGGACGCGGTCTTCAGCAGCACGGCGGCGGTGTCGACGTCGCCGGCCTGCGCCGATGGCGGGGTCGACGAGCGAGGAGCCGACGGCGTGAACCTCGACGGGCTCCTCGCCGAGCAGGAAGCGGGCCATGTCGAGATCATGGATCATCATGTCGCGGAACAGGCCGCCCGAGCGCTTCACGTAGTCGACCGGCGGCGGGCCGGGATCGCGCGAAATGACGGTGACGAGCTCGACATTGCCCGCTTCGCCCGCGGCGACGCGGCGCTTCAGCGCTGGCGAAATTGGGATCGAAGCGGCGGTTGAAGCCGATCATCAGCGGCGTGCCGGCGGCCTTCACGACAGCGAGGCAGGCGCGGATGCGGTCCGAGCTGAGATCGACGGGCTTCTCGCAGAACACGGCCTTGCCCGGCCTTCGCGGCGGCCTCGATCAGGTCGGAGTGCATGTCGGTGGGCGTGCAGATGAGCACGGCGTCGATGTTGCGGTCGGCGATGATCGCGTCGATGCTTGCGACCTTCGCGCCCGTCTCGGCGGCGAGCGTCTCGGCGGCTGAGGGCAGGGCGTCGGCGACCGCGACGAGTTCGGCCCCGGGATGTGCCGCCACGTTGTGGCCGTGAATGCGGCCGATGCGGCCAGCCCCGAGAAGGCCCATGCGAATCATCGTCGTCTCCCTGTCTGTCCTGCCCTTGATGTGCCGCGCGGGCCGCGCGTTGGCCAGCCTCGATCGCGGGAGAATACATATTCCGAATTGACGCGCTAATCGAATTTTTGTTTCATCGATCCCCGCGGCGCATGGCATTTCGACGGCGCGACGGTGCGTGACGCCGGGCCGTCCGGTAGCATGGCGGAATCGGCCGGACATCGGGCCGAGCACAACCGGCCTGGGACGATACAGGGCGGACGGAAAAAGCGGCACCGGGAGGCGCGACATGGCTGGGCAGGAGCTTTCGGCAATGAGTGGACGAGGCGCGCTTGCGTCGCTCGAGGGCAAGGTGGCCGTCGTCACCGGGGGATCGCAGGGGCTCGGCGAGGCGATTGCCCGTGAGTTCGTGGCGCGCGGCCTGAAAGGCCTGATCATCTGCGGCCGTAACGCCGAGCGTGGCGCCGCCGTGGCGCGCGACCTCGAAGCGCAGGGCTGCCGGACGGAATTCGTGACCGCCGATCTCGCCAGCGCCGACGAGACCGCCACCATCATGGCGCCGCGCGACCGGCTGTTCGGCCGGGTCGACATTCTGGTGAACGCGGCCGGCGATACGGACCGGGGCACGATCTTCGACACGTCGCCGGAGCTCTACGACCGCATGATGGCGGTCAACCTGCGCGCGCCGTTCTTCCTGATCCAGGATGCCGCGAAGATCATGCGCCGCGAGAAGATCGAGGGATCGATCGTCAACATCCAGTCCATGTCGGCGCATGGCGGGCAGCCCTTCATCTCCGCCTACTCGGTCTCGAAGGGCGGGCTTGCGACGCTGACCAAGAACGCCGCCTACAGCCTGATGCCGTGGCGCATCCGGGTGAACGGGCTCAACATCGGCTGGATGGCGACGCCCGGCGAGGACGCGATCATGCGCAAATATCATGGCGCGCAGGACGGATGGCTCGAGAAGGCCGCCGCCGAGCAGCCCTTCGGCCGCCTGCTCGACCCGAAGGAGGTGGCGCGCGCCGTGGCCTACCTCGCCTCCGCGGACAGCGGCATGATGACCGGCGCGAATATCGACTTCGACCAGTCCGTCGCCGGCGCCTATGACAGCGCCCCGCCATCCGATCACCAAGGCCTGAGGCGACCGCCATGGGAGAGCCCCTGCTCGACGTCATCACCATCGGCCGGTCCTCGGTCGATCTCTACGGCCAGCAGGTCGGCGGCCGGCTGGAGGACATGGCGACCTTCTCGAAGGCGGTCGGCGGCTGCCCCGCCAACATCGCCATCGGCACGGCGCGGCTCGGGCCTGAAGTCCGGCGCTGATCACCCGGGTCGGCGACGAGCACATGGGGCGCTTCATCCGCGAGCAGCTCGAGCGCGAGGGCGTGGAGACGAAGGGCGTCCACACCGATCCCGCGCGCCTGACCGCGCTGGTGGTGCTGGGCGTGCGCGACGAGAAGAGCTTCCCGCTGATCTTCTACCGCACCGACTGCGCCGACGCGGCGCTTGACGAGAGCGACATCGACGAGGCGTTCATCGCTCGGCGCGGGGCGATCGTCGTCACCGGCACGCATTTCTCGCGGCGAGAACTCCGCGGCCGCGCAGAAGAAGGCGATGGCGCATCGCCCGCGCGCATGGCCGCCGGGTGGTCTTCGACATCGACTACCGGCCCAATCTCTGGGGCCTCGCCGGGCATGGCGCGGGCGAGGAGCGCTATCTGCGCTCCGACACGTGACGCGGCATCTGCAGGAGATCCTGGCCGGACTGCGACCTCGTCGTCGGCACGGAGGAGGAGCTGCACATCGCCGGCGGCTCCGAGGACACGCTGCAGGCGATCCGCGCAATGTGCGGGCGCTGAGCGCGGCGACCATCGTCTGCAAGCGCGGCCCGATGGGCTGCGTGGTGTTCCCGGGCGCCGATCCCCGACGTCGCTCGAGGACGGCATCAAGGGCCCCGGCTTCCCGGTCGAGGTCTACAACGTGCTGGGCGCCGGCGACGCCTTCATGTCCGGCTTCCTGCGCGGCTGGCTGCGCGACGAGCCGGTCGCGACCTGCTGCGCCTACGCCAATGCCTGCGGCGCCTTCGCCGTCTCGCGCCTGCTGTGCTCGCCGGAAAGCCCGACCTGGACGGAGCTGCAGTTCTTCCTCGCCAACGGCTCGCCGCACCGCGCGCTGCGCAAGGACGAGGCGACTCAACCACATCCACTGGGCGACGACCCGCCGGCCGCGAGCGCCGACGGCTCGCTGGCGCTCGCCATCGACCATCGCGCGCAGTTCGAGGAGATGGCCGACGCAGGTCGGCGCGCCGCGCGAGCGGATCGCCGCCGTTCAAGCGCCTGGCCGTCGAGGCCGCCGCCCGGGTCGCTGCCGGGCGGCCGGGCTTCGGCATGCTGCTCGACGGCACCTATGGCCGCGAGGCGCTGTTCCGCGCGGCCGACCACGGTTCTGGATCGGCCGGCCGGTCGAGAAGCCGGGCTCGCGGCCGCTGGACTCGAGATCGACGGCATCGGCTCGCGATCGGCGCGCACCTCGCCGAATGGCCGGTCATCCACACGGTCAAGGTGCTGTGCTTCTACCACCCCGACGATCCCGGCCGAGCTGAAGCGCGCGGCAGGAGCGCGAGCTGCCGCGCGTCTTCGACGCCGCGCGCACGCGTGGGGCGCGAGCTGCTGGTCGAGATCATCGCCTCGCAAGCACGGGCGCGCTCGGCGACGACACGGTCGCGCGCGTCGCTGGACAGGCTCTACGCGCTCGGCATCAAGCCGGACTGGTGGAAGCTGGAGGCGCAGCCGAGCGCCGCGGCCTGGCAGGCCATCGCCGGCAGTCATCGAGGCGCACGATCCGCTGTGCCGCGGCGTCGTGATGCTCGGCCTGGATGCGCCGGAGGCTGAGCTGGCCGCGCGCTTTCGCGCTTGCGCGCCGCTGCCCGCGGTGAAGGGCTTCGCCGTCGGCCGCACCATCTTCGCCGACGCCGCGCGCGCCTGGCTGGCCGGCAAGATCGACGACGCGGCGGCGGTCGACGAGATGGCCGAGCGCTTCGGCAAGCTCGTCGAGGCGTGGCGGCAGGTCCGCGGCTGCGCAGGTCCGGCAGGCTGAGCGGCCCGCGCTGATCGTTGAACCGATGGCCGCCGCCGAAGCAGGCGGCCGACAGGGAGGATCGTCCATGACCAAGACCATCCGCCTCACCATGGCCCAGGCGCTCGTGCGGGCGATGGCCGCGCAGAAGACCGAGATCGACGGGCGTGCCGTGCCGCTCTTCGCCGGCGTCTGGGCCATCTTCGGCCACGGCAACGTGGCCGGCATGGGCGAGGCGCTGCACGGCGTCCGCGACGAGCTGCCGACCTTCCGCGCCCACAACGAGCAGGCCATGGCGCATGCCGCCGTCGCCTTCGCCAAGGCCATCGCGCCGCCGCCGCATGATGGCCGTGCACCACCTCCATCGGCCCCGGCGCGACCAACATGGTCACCGCCGCCGCGGTGGCCCATGTGAACCGCCTGCCGGTGCTGCTGCTGCCCGGCGACGTCTTCGCCAGCCGCCGGCCCGATCCCGGTGCTGCAGCAGATCGAGGATTTCGGCGACGGCACCGTCTCGGCCAACGACTGCTTCCGCCCGGTCTCGCGCTATTTCGACCGCATCACCCGGCCCGAGCAGATCATTCCGGCCTTCGACCGCGCGATGACGGTGCTGACCGACCCGGCCGAATGCGGCCCGGTGACGCTGGCCTTGTGCCAGGACGTGCAGGCCGAGGCCTTCGACTTCCCGGCGAGCTTCTTCGCCGAGCGGATCTGGACGCACGCGCCGCCCGCGCGCCCGACGACCGGCGAGCTCGCCGAAGCCGTCGCGCTGCTGAAGCGGCGCGCAAGCGCCGCTGGTCATCGCCGGCGGCGGCGTGCTCTATTCGCAGGCCGAGGAGCGCCTGAAGGTGTTCTGCGAGGCGCACGGCCTGCCGGTCGGCGGAGACGCAGGCGCGGCAAGAGCACGCTGCGCCGACGACCACCCGCTCAACATGGGCGCGGTCGGCGTCACCGGCACCGGCGCGGCCAACGCGCTGGCCGAGGAGGCCGACGTGATCCTCGCCGTCGGCACGCGGCTGCAGGACTTCACCACCGGGTCCTGGGCGCTGTTCAGCAACCCCGAGCCGCCGCATCATCGGGCTGAACACGCAGCCCTTCGACGCCGGCCAAGCACCGCGCCCTGCCGCTGGTGGCGGACGCGCGCGCCGGGCTGGAGGAGCTCGACCAGGCGCTCGGCGGCTGGAAGGCGCCGTCGGCCTGGACCGACCGCGCGCAGCGAGGAGAAGGCCGCCTGGGCGCACGACCGCCGCGCGCCTACACCGGCGCCGACGAACGCCGACCTGCCCTCGCGACGCGCAGGTGATCGGCGCGGTGCAGCGCACGGCGCGGGCGAGCGACGTCGTCGTCTGCGCCGCCGGCGGCCTGCCGGGCGAGCTGCACAAGCTGTGGCAGGCGGGCGCGCCCGGCGGCTACCACCTGGAATACGGCTATCTCCTGCATGGGCTACGAGATCGCCGGCGGGCTCGGCGTCAAGATGGCCGACCCGGCGCGCGAAGTCGTCGTGATGGTCGGCGACGGCTCCTACCTCATGATGAACTCGGAGATCGCCACCTCGGTGATGCTCGGGCTGAAGCTCACCATCGTCGTGCTCGACAACCGCGGCTTCGGCTGCATCAACCGCCTGCAGCGCGCGACCGGCGGCGAGAGCTTCAACAACCTGCTCCGAGCACACGCGCCACGAGACGCTGCCCGAGATCGACTTCGCCGCCCATGCCGCGTCGCTCGGCGCGACTCGCCGAGAAGGTGACGGGCATCGGCGACCTCGAGGCCGCGCTTGCGAGCGCGCGCGCAACGAACGACCGCACGAGCGTCATCGTCATCGACACCGACCCGCTGGCCTCGACCGATGCCGGCGGCGCACTGGTGGGACGTCGCGGTGCCGGAGGTCTCCCAGCGCGCGGAAGTGCTCGAGGCCCGGCGCGGCTACGAGGCCGCGCTCGAGAAACAGAGTCTGGGCGACTGACGGCCCTGCGCCAGCCGCGCGCTCCAGCCGTTGGAGCCGGGCTGGTACTGGGCCGACGAGCTGATAGCCGCAGAACGATAGAAACGAACAAGGACACGACACATGCCCATCCGCATCGGCGCCAACCCCATCGGCTGGTCCAACGACGACCTGCTCGAGATCGGCGGCGACACGCCGCTGGAGACCTGCCTTGCCGAAGCGCGCGAGGCCGGCTTCGAGGGCATGGAGCTCGGCAACAAGTTCCCGCGCGAGCCGGCCGCGCTGAAGGCGGCGCTGGCGCCCTTCGGCATGGCCTGCGTCGGCCGGCTGGTACTCGGTCGAGCTGCTGACACAGCTCGCCGCAGCGACGAGTTCGCGGCAGCCCGCGCCCACATCGACCTCCTGAAGGCCATGGGCTCCAAGGTCTTCATCATCGCCGAGACGTCGAACGCCATCCATGGCGACCGGTCGATGCCGCTGTCGCAGCGCCCGCGTCTGGGTGCGGACGATTGGGCCGAGCTCGGCACGGCGCATGACCGCCTTCGCCGACAGGATCCTCGCCGAGGGCCTGCGCGTGGTCTACCACCACCACATGGGCACCATCGTGCAGAGCGAGGCCGACATCGACGCGCTTCATGGCCGCGACCGGCCCGTCCGTCCACCTGCTGCTCGACACCGGCCACGCCACCTGGGGCGGGGCGGACCCGGCGCGCCTGGCTGCGACGCTACCGCGACCGCATCAGCCATTTCCACGCCAAGGACGTGCGCGCGAGACATCATGGCCAAGGCGACTGCCGGGGACTGGAGCTTCCTGGACTCCATCCTCGGCAAGGGCGACGAACTCGGCGTCTACACCGTGCCGGGCGACGGCATGCGTCGACTACGCCGCCGTTTTCAAGGCGCTGCCGGGCTATTCCGGCTGGGTCGTCGTCGAGGCCGAGCAGGACCCCAAGAAGGCCAACCCGCTGCGCCTACGCCAAGCGCGGCGTCGCGCATCTGAAGCAGGCGTTGAAGTCCGCCGGGCTCGCCTGAGCCCTTCTCTCGCCTGACGCCGTCACGTCGAACTGGACGCAGCACGCCATGCCAAAGCTCCTCGTACACCCCTCGGCTCCGGACGCGTCCGGACAGGTCGCATTCGATCACGCCGCCTCGGCCGGCTGGACCTATGTCGGCTTCGAGGTCTTCGACCTGAAGGCCGGGGCAGGGCCTGACGCGGGACACCGGCGAGACGGAGGTCTGCCTCGTCCTCGTCTCAGGCAAAGCCAGCAGTCGAGCGGCGGCAGGGCACGACTTCGGGACGATCGGCGGGCGGATGTCGCCCTTCGAGGGCAGCCCGTGGTCGGTCTACGTGCCGCCGCATGCATCCTGGTCGCGTCGTCGCCGAAGGAGACTGCGAACTGGCCGTCTGCGCGGCCCCGGCCAAGGGCGGCAAGCCGGCCCGGCTGATCCCGCCGGATGAGGTCGGCGCAGGAAACCCGCGGGAAAGGGACGAACACGCGGCATGTCCGCAACATCCTGCCGGACACCTCGCCTCATGCCGAGAGCCTGCTCGTGGTCGAGGTCATCACGCCCGGCGGCCACTGGTCGAGCTATCCGCCGCACAAGCACGACGTGAACGACCCGCCGAACGAGACCTATCTGGAAGAGACCTATTACCACCGGCTCGCGCGGCCGGGCGGCTTTGCCGTGCAGCGCGTCTACACGGACGACCGCTCCCTTGATGAGACGATGGCGGTCGGACGATCGCGACGTGGTGCTGGTGCCGCGCGGATATCACCCCGTCGGCGCGCCGCACGGGTTCGACCTCTAGTACCTCAACGTCATGGCCGGGCCCGGTGCGGCAATGGAAGTTCACCATGGCGCCCGAGCACGCGTTCCTGACCTTCTGATCTCGCGCTCGCCCGGCTCAACGCGTCGTGGCGTTTTGCCCACGCCGCTTTATGAGTCAGTCTGCTGCTCGTCTCGCGACAGGACATCCGCCATGAGCCTCGAAGCAGCGCTGCGTGAAGAGATCTGCCTTGTCGGCGCAAGCCTGTTCTCCCGTGGCTATACGGTGGGAACCGCCGGCAATATCTCCGCGAGGCTGGACGACGGATACCTGATCACGCCGACGGATGCCTGCCTCGGGCGGCTCGATCCGGCCCGCCTTTCCAAGGTGAACGGCGCTGGCGAGCAGGTTTCCGGCGACCGCGCCTCCAAGACCATCCGCCTGCACCGCGCGATCTACGCGGCGGATGCTGCGGTGGGCGCAGTCGTGCACACGCACTCGACGCATCTCGTGGCCCTGTCGCTGCTGACAGTCGCCGATGCCGCCAACCTCGTGCCTCCGCTGACGCCGTACCACGTGATGAAGGCCGGGCGCATTCCCCTGATCCCCTATCGCCGGCCCGGCGCGCCTGAAGTTGCCGATATGGTGACACCCTTCGTGAAGACATGCCGGGGCGTGATGCTGGCGCGCATCGGGCCGACCTTCTGGCACGAAAGCGTATCGGCCGCGGCCGCGGCACTGGAAGAGGCAGAGGAGACGGCCAAGCTCGTCTTCCTGACGCGTGGGGCCGCCGTGCCGCCTCTCGACGAAGACCAGATCGAAGAATTGCGAGCCGGTTTCGCGGCGCGCTGGTAGGAGGATTCCATGCTGCTCGGTGTGATCGCCGATGACCTGACCGGCGCGACCGATGTCGCGCTGATGCTGGCCCGCGAGGGCATGCGCGTGATCCAGACCGTGGGCGTTCCGGCCTCCGCAGCCGCGTTGCCCGACGCCGATGCGGTCGTGGTCTCGATGAAGTCGCGCACCAATCCGGCTGCCGAGGCGGTCGAATGGTCGCTCGCGGCCTGCGATGCGCTCCTCGGTGCGGGCGCGCGGCAGATCCTGTTCAAGTATTGCTCCACCTTCGACTCGCACCGACGCAGGCAATATCGGCCCCGTCGCGGAGGCGCTGATGAAGCGGCTCGGGGCTGCCTACACCGTCGCGTGCCCGGCCTTTCCCGCCAATGGACGCTCGGTCTACCAGGGGCACCTCTTCGTCGGCTCGGTCCTGCTCTCGGACAGTCCGATGAAGGACCATCCCCTGACGCCGATGCGCGATTCCAACCTGGTTCGCGTGCTGGCGCGGCAGACGCGCCTGCCGGTCGGGCTCGTGCCGTTCCAGACGGTGGCGAAGGGCGCTGCCGCAACGCGCGGGGCCTTCGAGGCGCTCGCGAAGGATGGCCCGGCCATCGGCGTCGCCGACGCGATCACGGACCAGGATCTGCGCACGCTCGGCGCGGCCTTCGACGGCGCGCCGCTCCTGACGGGCGGCTCGGGCATCGCGCTCGGCCTGCCCGAGAATTTCCGGCGCGCCGGCCTGTTGCAGCCCGCCTCCGGCTCGCGGCCATTCAACGCTCCCCAGGGGCATACGGCCGTGCTTGCCGGAAGCTGCTCGGCGGCGACGCGCGGGCAGGTCAAGGACGCCATCGACAAGGGCGTACCCGCATTCGGCATCGATCCGGTCGCGCTGGCCGAAGGGCGGCTGAGCGCGGTCGAGATCCTGGACTGGGCGACGCCGCGCCTCGGAGCCACCCCGGTGCTCGTCTATTCGACCGCCGAGCCCGAAGCCGTGCGCGCCGTCCAGGACCGGTTCGGGCGCGACGAAGCCGGCGCGATGGTCGAGCGCCTGCTCGGCGACGTCGCACGCGGCCTGATTGCCGCCGGCGTCACGCGCCTCGTCGTCGCGGGCGGCGAGACATCCGGCGCGGTCGTGGGCGCGCTTGGCGTCACCATGCTCGAAATCGGCCCCGAGATCGATCCCGGCGTGCCCTGGACGCTGGCAGCCGACGGCCATGCCGTAGCGCTGGCGCTGAAGTCCGGCAATTTCGGCACGCAGGACTTCTTCACGAAGGCGTTGGCGCAGCTCGGCTGAGCTGCAGGCGAGCTCAAGCTTTTCCGGCTGCGCCGGCGCATTCATGGAACGCGCCGGTGTACTCAAGCATTGTTGCTCTGTTCAAAGGGAGAGCAGAGCCATGAATAATATCATCTATATCGTCGGCCTCGTCGTCGTGGTCATTGCGGTGCTGTCGTTCTTCGGCCTGCGCTGAATAGGTGCAGCAATTCAATACGACTTGGGCGTTCAATACGTCTTGGCGCCGCGCACGAGCGTGAAGTAGCTGTAGAGCGATGTCGTTCCGCAGATGAACAGCCGGCTACGGTGGCGCCCGCCAAAGCACACATTCGCGACCACTTCCGGCACGAGGATCTTGCCGATGAGCGTGCCATCGGGGTGGTAGCAGTGCACGCCGTCCGCCGCCGAGGTCCAGATCCGGCCGTCCTCGTCCAGCCGGAAACCGTCGAACAAGCCCGCCGTGCAGGTGGCGAAGACTTCGCCGCCCTTGAGCGTCTTGCCGTCCACCGACGTCGAACACGCGGATGTGGCGCGGTCCGTTTTCCACATGGGTCGCGCCGGTGTCGGCGATGTAGAGCTTGGATTCGTCGGGCGAGAAGGCGAGGCCGTTGGGCCGCACGAAATCGTCGGCCACGAGGCTGACCTCGCCCGATTGCGGATCGATGCGGTAGACGTTGCAGCGCGCCGATCTCGCTCTCGGCGCGCTCGCCCTCGTAGTCCCAGTCGATGCCGTAGGCCGGGTCCGTGAACCAGATCGAGTTGTCGGACTTGACCACCACGTCGTTGGGCGAGTTCAGCGCTTGCCCTGGTAGCGGTCGGCCAGGACGGTGATGCGTGCCGTCGAACTCGGTGCGCGAGACGCGGCGGCCGAGATGCTCGCAGCTGACCAGCCGGCCCTGGCGGTCCACGGTGTGGCCGTTGGTGTTGTTCGAGGGCTGGCGGAACACCGAGGTGGTGCCGTCCGTCTCGTCCCAGCGCATGATCCGGTTGTTCGGGATGTCGGACCAGAGAAGGTAGCGTCCCGGCCGCGAAATAGGCCGGCCCCTCGGCCCAGCGGCAGCCCGTGTAGAGCCGCTCGAGTTTCGCCACGCCATTGACGAGACCGGCGAAGCGCTTGTCGAGGACTTCAAACGGCGTGCCGCTGAGATCGGCGTTGGACATGTGTTCTCTCCCGTACAGTTTCTTGAATCGGCCTTGGTCGGCTGCGCCGGGCCGCGCGCCGAGTTCCGGCCGTTCCGAACGACCGCCTCATGCGCATGGAATTGTCCACAGGCAGGAGCAGAGCCATCGAAACCGGCAGGTCGTCGCCACGCGCGCACTCTGGCCTTCGATCGGGCTTGGGGCAAGACCTAGAGGCAAGCCTTATGGGAAGAGCTTTGAGTCAGGATTTGGCGGCAGAATCGGGAGGCAAGTGGCCGCGCAGCGCTTCCTGCTATCCAAACAGCAGGTTCATGACCTCTCCGATGGCCTCGACGCCGTACATAGCTTGCGGGTAGCATGACAAACGGTAAAGCCCGGCAAGGGCGGGCCCGCACGGAGAGTCCAATGATTTTGAATCGCAGGGTTTTTGCGGCCGCGTCCGTGGCCGCCTCGATCGTCCTGGCCACCGCCGTCAGCGTCGTGCCGGCCTCGGCGGCCCCGCGCAAGGACGTCACCCTCGGCGTCCGGCTCGAGCCGCCGCACCTCGACCCGACGGCCGGCGCCGCCGCCGCGATCGGCGAGATCGTCTACGCCAACGTCTTCGAGGGCCTGACGCGGATCGACCGCAACGCCGGCGTCAAGCCCGGCGCTGGCCGAGAACTGGGACGTTCTCGCCGGACGGCAAGACCTACACGTTCACCCTGCGCAAGGGCGCGACCTTCCACGACGGCGCGCCGTTCAACGCCGAGGCCGTGAAGTTCACCTATGACCGCGCCCGCGCCGCCGACAGCGTGAACCCGCAGAAAGGGCTGTTCGAGCCGATCGAGAGCCGTCGAGGTCGTCGACCCCGCCACCGTCAAGGTCACGCTGAAGCGCCCGACCGGCCTGTTCCTGTGAACATGGGCTGGCCCGCCGCCGTGATCCTGTCGCCGGCGAGCGCGGCCGACGCGAAGACCAAGCCCGATCGGCACCGGCCCGTTCAAGTTCGACAACTGGTCGAAGGGCACGAGCATCGACCTCGTCAGGAACCCCGATCTACTGGGGCACGCCGGTGAAGCTCGACAAGGCGACGTTCAAGATCATCGGCGACGCCCAGGCCTCGTTCGCCGCGATGATGGCCGGCGACGTCGATGCCTTCCCGATCTATCCGGCGCCCGAGAACGCTCGACCAGTTCCGCGCCGACCCGCGCTTCAAGGTCGTCGTCGGGCAACACCGAGGGCAAGACGATCCTGGCCATGAACAATGGCCGCAAGCCCTTCGACGACATCCGCGTCCGCCGGCCATGTCCATGGCCGTCGACCGCAAGGCGGTGATCGACGGCGCGATGTACGGCATCGGCAAGCCGATCGGCTCGCACTTCGCGCCGCAGGATCCCGGCTATGTCGACCTGACGGGCAAGTATCCCTTCGACCCCGCAAAGGCCAAGGACGCTGCTGAAGGAGGCGGGCGTGCGCCGAGGGCACCAAGCTGCAAGCATGGTGCTGCCGCCGCCGGAATATGCCCGCCGCAGCGGCGAGATCATCGCCTCGCAGCTCAAGAAGGTCGGCATCGAGGTCGAGATCGTGCCGATGGAATGGGCGCAGTGGCTTTCGGACGTGTTCAAGGCCAAGAACTACGACCTGACCGTCATCTCGCATGTCGAGCCGCTGGACCTCGATATCTACGCGCGCGACGACTACTACTTCGACTACAAGAACCCGGCCTACAAGGCGCTGATCGCCGAGCTCGTCCACGACCTCCGACCAGGCGAAGCGGCTGGAGCTCTACGGCAAGGCGCAGCAGATGCTGGCCGACGACGCGGTCAACGTGTTCCTCTTCCTGCTGCCCAAGAGCGGCGTGTGGAACGCCAAGCTGAAGGGCCTGTGGGACAACGCGCCGATCCCCGTCGAACGACCTCACGGAGGTTTCGTGGGACGAGTGATGCGGTCGGCCCGCCCTTCGCGCGCGACAAACGGGCGCGACGGGGCGGGCCCGACGCCGTGACGACGGACTGCGTGGGCCTTGCGGGATGCTGAGCTTCACGCTTCGCCGGCTGCTTGGCCTTGCCGTCACGCTGGCTGCTCGCGAGCGCGATCGTCTTTCTCGCGATGGAAGTGCTGCCCGGCGACCCCGCCGAGGTGATGCTGGGCACGCAAGCGCGGCCCGACACGCTGGCGGCGCTGCGGGCGCAAGCTCGGCCTCGAACCGCCCGGCGCCCGAGCGCTATGTCGCCTGGGTCAGCCGGCATGCTGCAGGGCGATCTGGGCACGCAGCTACACCTATTCCACCGCCGTGGCCGAACTCGTCGCGCGAGCGGGTGCGGGTGTCGCTGCCGCTCGCGCTGATTGCGCTCGCGCTCACCACGCTGATCGCCATTCCCGCTCGGCGCGCTCGCGGCGGCGCGGCGCAACAGCGCGGTCGACTTCGGCATCATGGGCGCGACGCAGGTCGGCATCGCCGTCCCGAATTTCTGGTTCGCGATGCTGCTGGTGCTGCTCTTCGCCATCACCCTGCGCTGGCTGCCGGCGGGCGGCTTTCCCGGCTGGTCGGCGGGCGCCTGGCCGGCGCTGCGCGCGCTGATCCTGCCGGCCGTCGCGCTGGCGCTGCCGCAGGCCTCGATCCTGGCGCGGGTGATGCGCTCGTCGCTGCTGGAGACGCTCGGCGACGACTATGTGCGCACCGCACGGGCCAAGGGCCTGAGCCGAGGGACAGGCGCTGCGCCGCCACGCGCTGCGCAACGCGCTGATCCCGGTGCTGACGATCATCGGCCTGCAGTTCTCCTTCCTGCTGGCCGGCACCATCATCATCGAGAACGTGTTCTACCTGCCGGGGCTCGGGCGGCTCGTGTTCCAGGCCATCAACCAGCGCGACCTCATCGTCGTGAAGAGCGTGGTGATGCTGCTGGTGGCGAGCGTCATCGTCGTCAACTTCCTCGTCGACCTCGCCTATGCCGTCGTCGATCCGCGGCTGCGGAGGCGACGCATGAGCGACGCCGGCACTGGCGCCGCCGCGCCGGCGACGCAGGGCTTCGCCGCGCGCGCGCTGCGGCATCCGCAGCTTCGTGCTCGGGCGCCGTGGTGGTCGCTCTGCGTGGCGCTGATGGCGGCCGTGTCGCTGGTGTGGACGCCGCACGACCCCACCGCCATCGACATCGCCGCTCAAGCTGCAGCCGCCCTCGGCCGCTGCACTGGCTCGGGCACGGACCAGTTCGGCCGCGACACGCTTTCCATGATCATGCGCGGGGCGGTGACCTCGATCGCCGTGTCCTTCGTCGCCGTCGGCATCGGCGCGGGCATCGGCGTGCCGCTGGGCCTGCTACGCGGCGGCAGCGGCGCGGCGGCGTCGACCAGGCGATCATGCGGCTGAACGACTTCGTCTTCGCCTTTCCCGGCGCTGCTCATCGCCATCATGCTGCGGGAGGTGTTCGGCCCGGGCGCGATCAACGCCATGGTGGCCATCGGCATCTTCAACATCCCGGTCTTCGCGCGCGTCGCCTATGGCGCGGCGCTGCCGCTCTGGACGCGCGACTTCATCATGGCGGCGCGCGTGCGCGGGCAAGGGCCGACCGCGCGATCACGCTCGAGCACATCCTGCCCAACATCGCTGGGCATCCTGATCGTGCAGGCGACGATCCAGCTCTCCCTCGGCATCCTGGCCGAGGCGGCGCTGTCCTATGTCGGGCTCGGCGTGCAGCCGCCGCAGCCGAGCTGGGGCCGCATGCTGAACGAGGCGCAGACGCTGATGGCGCTCGCGCCGCGCCTGGCGCTGGTTCCGGGCCTCGCCATCATCATCACCGTGCTCGGCCTCAACCTGCTCGGCGACGGCCTGCGCGACCTGTCTCGACCCCCGCCTGGCGCGGGAGCGCTGAGGTGGCGCTGCTCGTCGATCGAGGGGCTCGACCTGTCGCCATCGCACGGCGCGCCGATCCTGCGCGGCATGTCGACCTGGCGGTGCGACGCCGGGCGAGGTGCTGGGCGCTCGTCGGGCGAGTCCGGCTCCGGCAAGTCGATGACGGCGCTCTCCATGATGCGCCTGCTGCCGCGCGGCGCAGTGGCCGGCGGCGCCATCCGCTTCGACGGGCAAGGACCTGCTCGCCTTGCCCGAGCGCGCCATGTGCGGCGTGCGCGGCCGCGACGATCGGCATGGTGTTCCAGGAGCCGATGACGGCCCTGAACCCGCTGAAGACCATCGGCGAGCAGGTGGCGGAGGGGTTCACGCTCCACCTCGGCCTCGACCGGGCGGAGGCGCGGGACCGGGCGCGCGGCCGTCCTGGAGCGCGTCGGGCTGCCGCCTGCCCGCGTGCCGCCGACGCGCTATCCGCACGAGCTCTCGGGCGGCCAGCGCCAGCGCGTCGTGATCGCCATGGCCGTGGCGCTGTCGCCGCGCCTGGTCATCGCCGACGAGCCGACCACGGCGCTCGACGTCACCACGCAGGCGCAGATCCTCGCGCTGCTGCGCGACCTCGTGGCAGCAGGACGATGCCGGCCTGCTGCTCATCAGCCACGACCTCGCCGTGGTCGCCGCGATGGCGGACCGCATCGCCGTGATGCGGCGAGGCGAGATCGTCGAGGCCGGGCCGGCCGCGACGCTTCTTCAGCAGCATGCGGCATCCCTACTCGAAGGCGCTGCTGCGCGGCGTCGTCGCACAAGCCCGCCCGGCCGCCGCGCCTGCCGGGCGACGGGCCAGCCGCTGCTCGGTCGACGACGTCGGTGCGCGACTACACGCTGCCGCGCGCCCGACCTGTTCGCGCCCGCGCCGCGTCTACGGGCCGTCGACGGCGTCAGCTTCACGGTCCGCCGGGGCGAAAGCGTCGGGCTCGTCGGCGAATCCGGCTGCGGGAAGTCCACGCTGGCCCGCGCCATCCTGGCGCTCGAGCCCGTGCAGGGCGGCGCGATCCGGCTCGGCGGCGAGGACGTCGCCGGCACTCGCCGCGCGCCGGTCTGCGGCGCCTTCCGCCGGCGGGTCCAGATGGTGTTCCAGGACCCCTACGGATCGTTCGATCCGCGCCACCGCGCCGGGCGGATCGTGGCCGAGCCGCTGCACCTGCTGCGGGGCCGAACTCGCCGCCGAGCGAGCGCGAGCGCATGGTCGCGGACGCGCTGGTCGAGGTCGGCCTGTCGCCTGACGACGCGAGCAAATATCCCGCACGAGTTCTCGGGCGGCCAGCGCCAGCGCCTCGCCATCGCGCGGGCCCTGATCACCCGGCCGGAGCTGATCGTGCTCGACGAGCCGGTGTCGGCGCTCGACGTGTCGATCCGCGCGCAGGTGCTCGACCTCCTTGCGGATCTCCAGGCGCGCCTCGGGCTGACCTACCTGTTCATCTCGCACGATCTCGCGGTGGTCCGCGCCATCACCGACCGGGTGCTCGTGATGCAGAAGGGGCGGATCGTGGAGGAGGGAGCGACATCCCAGGTGCTGGATGCGCCGCAGCATGCCTATGCCCGGGCGCTCGTTGAATCGGCGCTTCACCTGGACAGGGTGCTTGCTGAGCGTAAAGCAGGCCAACTGGCCCAAACAGGCGCGAATTGAGCACCTTTCTTGCCAGTTCGGGCGTTACTCGCCAGTATTGAGCTGCCAGTTCGACCGGACCAGTAAAAATGGGCCTCCCAGATCGAAAGCCTGAGTTCGACGACCACGCCCGCAAGGCGGTGGGATGCCCCATCTCCCGTCGGTGTGGGACGGCCCGATGATCGCGCCGAAGGTCGAGGCCGAACTCGAAGCCGAGCCCGGAGCCGCTTCATCGTCACCGGAATTTGCAAGCGAGGTCAAGGCGTTGGCCTTGGGCGAAAGCGTCGAAGAGTTGGCCTTGGAAGAACAGATCGCCCGTGCCGAGGAGGTGGCGATCGTGCCTCCGCCGGTTCGACGGGAGCAGAACGATCCTTGGTCCGAGATCGCCCCTGCAGGCGAGGCAGTCCTGATCGAAGCGGCCAACCTGGCCTATTTCAAAGCTGCCGGCGCCGACTTCCAGAAGCGGATCAATGCCGCGTTGCGCGCGTACATCCGCGCCGTTTCCCCTGAGAATTCGGACGGTTAGGGCGCTATCGGCGCATCCACGGTAGGGAAGGCCGAGATCGCTTCAAACGCCCGCGCCGCCCGCAGCACCAACTCGTCCGCACCGTAGGGACCGACGATCTGCAGTCCGGCTGGCAACCCGCCGCTCGTGAGCCCGCAAGGCACGGTGGCCGCGGGCTGCTGCGTGATGTTGAACGGGTAGGTGAACGGCGTCCAAGCGGTCCAATCGTCGCCGAAACTGCCGTTTGCGGGGGTATTTCGGCCGGCTTCGAAGGCTTCGACGGCCAAGGTCGGGGTAAGCAGCAGGTCATAGCGCTGGTGGAACGCCACCATCTTGTTCGCCAGGGCGCTGCGGGCGAAGAGCAGCGCTTCGGCGTAGGCGGGGCCCGAGATCGTCTCGCCGATTTCGGCGGAGCGGACGAGGCCGGGATCCATTTTCGCTTTGTCTTCAACCCCATAGGCGCGCAGGACCACTGCTGCGCCTGCGCACCAGAGCGTGTTCAGCGTCGCGATGGGATCCTCGAAGCCGGGGTCGGCTTCCTCGACGATCGCGCCCAACTCCGCAAAGCGCCGGGCGGCGGCCTCGGTGAGGCGGGCGATGTCGGGTTCGACCTGTTTCACGTAGCCAAGGCGCGGGGACCAGGCGATCCGCAGGCCTTTGAGGCCGTTTTCGAGCGTTTTCCTGTAATCCGGCGGCGGCGTGATCATCGCCGTCATGTCGCGGCGGTCGGGTTGGCCGAGCACCGAGAGCGCGAGGGCCGCATCGGCGACATTTCGCGTCAATGGCCCCAAATGGGCCAGAAACCCCATGACAGAGGCCGGAAAGGCGGGAATTCGGCCGTAACTGGGCTTGATTCCGAAGACCCCGCAGAACGCGGCGGGAATGCGGACCGAGCCCGCGCCGTCGGTGCCGATATGGATGACGCCGAGGTTGAGCGCGGCGGCCGCGGCGCCGCCGCTGGTGCTGCCGCCGGGATTTCGTGAGGTATTCCAAGGGTTTCGGGTGATCCCGGTCATCGGGCTGTCGCCGACGCCCTTCCAGCCGTATTCCGGCATGGTGGTCTTGCCCACGAAGAGCGCGCCGGCCTCGCGCAGCCGGGCCACGGCGGGTGCATCCTCCGGGGCGGGATCGCGGGAGCTCACGGCCGAGCCGCGGAAGCAGGTCATTCCTGCTAAGTTGATGTTATCCTTGACGGAAACCGGCACGCCATCCAGCGCCCCGCAGGGCTCGCCCTTGCTCCAGCGCGCTTCGCTGGCCCTGGCGGCGGCGAGCAGGCCCTCGTCGTCGGTGGCGCAGAACGCGTTGACGGCGGGCTCGAAAGCGTCGCGCCGGGCGATGACGTCGCTGATGCCACCTCGACCGGCGACAGATCCCGAATTCCGATACCGAGAAACCAGTTCCTCTGCGCCGAACTGCCCGATGTTCGTCATGAATATACGCCCGCTTCGAGTTCGAACTTCGAAAACCCGCCGGGCGCGTCGCCGAGCGGCTTGACGCGCAATCCCTTGGGGATGGACTTCGCAGCCTGGGGTGCGCTTACGAAGGTTACGACAACCCCAGGTGGAAGCGGCGCGATCCGCCAATTGTTGTCGGCAACGGGGTCGATGACCTTCTCCTGCACGATGTAGCGGACGATGACGTCGCGGTTGGTGTCCGGCGCGTCGAGCACGATGGTCTTGCCGTTCGCGCCGGGGAAATTGCCGCCGCCGCCGGCGCGGTAATTGTTCGTCGCGACGATGAACTGCGCCTTGTCGTCGATCGGCTGGCCATTGTAGCGCAGGTCGACGATGCGATGGGCGTCCGGCGCCTTCACCTTGCCGTCCTCGCCGTAGCGGGAGGGCTGGGTCACGTCGATCTGGTAGGTCACGCCGTCGATGATGTCGAAGTTGAAGGCCGGGAAGGCGGGGTCGATCAGCTCCTGCTCGGTGGTCACGGCCGGATCGATGCGCTTGAACAGGCCGGCCGAACGCTCCAGCCATTCGCGAACCTCGGCCCCGCTGATCTTCACCGCCCGGACGGTGTTGGGGTAGAGGTAGATGTCGGCGACGTCCTTGATCGCGATAGGGCCGGCCTTCACGTCGGTGTAGTAGTCCGGCCCGCCGCGGCCGCCGGCCTTGAAGGGCGCCGCGGCGGAGAGCACGGGCAGGCCCTTGAGCGACGGGATCGGTCGCGGCGAGCTGCGCGACGTACCAGATCTGCGCCTTCGCCACGATCTGGACCGAGGGGTCGTCGGTCACCAGCGCGAAGAACGAATTGATGGGGTTCTTGGCCTCGCCCACGGGCTGGCGCACATAGGCGAGCGTGCCGTCATGGTCCGCCTTGACGGCCTCCGCGACAGCCGGCGGCGCTGGCCACGACGGGAACGACGTTGCGGTCCTTGCGCTCGTAGATCGGGCGGGCCTCTGTGCGGTAGCCGGCTACGCGCCAGCCTTCGTCCGTCTTGTCGAGGTCGAGGTCGATGATGCCGACATGGCTGCCCCAGAAGCCGGCCATGACGGCGGGCACGCCGTGCAGCGTCCCCTTCTCGGCGTCGACGCCGGGGATGCCCGCGAAATCCTTGCCCGGGAACACCTTGTGCAGATGGCCCGTGAAGATGGCGTCGATGCCGGGCACCTTCGCCAGATGCAGCGCGGCGTTCTCCTCGCCGCCCTTGCGCTCGCCGCCCTCGATGCCGGAATGGCAGAGCGCCAGCAGAACGTCGCACTGGCGGCGCAGCTCGGGCACGTGCCGCTGCGCGGCGTCGACGATGTCCTGGCGTCGTCACCTTGCCGGCGAGGTGGCCCTGGTCCCACTGCATGATCTGCGGCGGCACGAAGCCGATGACGCCGACGCGCAGCCGCTGCTTGCCGCCCGCTTCGTCGACCACCTCCTTGTCGAAGATCATCCAGGGCTTCACCAGCGGCGTGCCGTCGGCCTTGACGAGGTTGGCGCAGACGAAGGGGAATTTCGCGCTGCCCAGCGAGAAGCCGAGGAAGGAGAGCCCGTAGTTGAATTCGTGATTGCCCAGCGTGGCGCAGGTGTAGTCGAGCGCGTTCATGCCCGCGAACATGGGGTGGACGTCGCCGGCCTTCATGCCGCGCTTGTAGGCGACGAAGTCGCCCATCGGGCTGCCCTGGATCAGGTCGCCATTGTCGAACAGCATGCTGTTCTTCGCTTCCGCGCGGGCGGCGGCGATCAGCGTCGCGGTGCGCGCCAGGCCGACCGTGTCGTCGGGCTTGTCGCGGTAATAATCGTAGGGCAGCACGTTGACGTGCAGGTCGGTGGTCTCCAGCAGCCGCAGCTTGACCCGCGCCTGCTGGGCGAGCGCGGGCGTGCCCGCCAGTACGGCCGCGCCGAGCACCGCCCCTGCGCCGATCACGACATCGCGTCGGGTGAGCGCGGCCGTGGTCCCGGCGTGGGCGTCGACATGCGGGGGTAGGGCGTCGGTCATCGTGGTCTCCGGCATCGAACGCTTCACGTGCGCAAGCGGGATGAAGCAATCGTTTGTGCCAGCCTATGCCTGCGGGACGTGGCGATCTAGGGGCAGAATGCCGGAAATGCAGGAAGATCATGCCCGATCCTGCGAGCGGCTACCCCACATCGATCCCGTATTCCGCCGCGCTCTCCTCCAGCCAGTGCCAGAGGCTGCCCGCAAAGCCGCGCGCCACGATGAGGTCGTAGGCCGGGGTGGCGTCGAGCTGCCAGAGCTGGACGTCGATGAGCGAGCACCAGGTCATGGCGGCGTCGCCCGGCTTGAAGATCCTGTCGTGGAGATCGAGGTTCAGGCCCTTGGCCAGCGTATCGCGGATGCGGGGGCCGGAGAGGCGGAGCATGCCGCGCGCGTCGCTCTGGTCGGTGACGGAGGCGAGGCCTGTGAAGGCATCAGCAAGCGTGGACGCGAAAGCCTGCGTGCCCGGCGCGATCAGCGCGTGTCCCGGCTCCGCCACGGCGAGCCACTGGCCCGGTCCGCTCCAGACGAAGGCGAGCCCGTCCTTCGCCGCGATGCGCGGTGAAGACAGGCAGCGCGATCCCGTAGGTGCGCAGGCACGCCTCGGCGAGGTCCGCCTGGCGGTCCTTCCGGGCGATCACTGTGGCAAGGGCGACGCCCGTCCGCTCGGCGATGGTGACGCCGGCGGGGCCATCCTGCCGGCCGTGAGCGGCCGGGATGGGCGATGCCGGCGAAGGCGGAGCGTCGCGCGGCCATGACGGGCGCGAGCGCGGTGCCCAGGAAAGCGGTTTCGGTGTCGATCTGGTCAGCCACGCAGGCGCTCCCCTTCGGGATCGAGGAAACAGGGCGCGCACAGCGTGACGAGGGTGTCGCGCTTGCGGACGCCGTCCCAGGCGCGGACGGTTTCGCCGTGGCGCGCCGGGCCGTTCTTCATCAGGCCGAGGCCGATCCAGCGTTCGGTGAAGGGCGACCAGGCCGCGGCGGTGATGTGGCCGAGATCGTTTTCCATCGTCGCGGCGGCGCCGACATCGAGGAAATGCGCGCCCGCCGAAACACGCTGCGCCGGATCGACCGGCCGGAACCCGACCAGCGCCGGGCCGGTCGGGATCCGTCAGCGCGGGGCGTCGCCGCCATCACCCGGCCGATGAAATCCTTCTTGGTGGACACCATCTTGCCGAGGCCGAGATCGCGCGCGGTGGTCTGGCCATTGAGCTCGCCGCCCGCGACATGGCCCTTCTCGATGCGCATGACGCTCATCGCCTCGAGCCCGTAGGGCACGACGCCGAGGTCGCGCCCGGCCTCCATCAGGGCGCGCGCCAGTGCGTCGCCATGGCAGGCGGGCACGCCGATCTCATAGGCGAGTTCGCCCGAGAACGAGATGCGGAAGAGCCGCGCCCTGCACGCCGCCGGCACAGCGTCACGCCGCCGCCGCCATGTAGGGGAACGCGGCGTTGGAGATGTCCTGGCCGCGACGACGACGCTGCAGCAGCTGCGCGGGAGTGCGGCCCGGCGACGGCGAACTGCGCCCATTGCTCGGTGACCGAGACGGCCTGCACGTCGAGGTCCGGCCACAGCCACTGCAGCGCGTGCTCGATGTGCTGCATCACCTTGCCGGCATTGGCCGTGGTGGTGGTCATCGAGATATGGTCGTCGCCCAGCCGCGCGACGGTGCCGTCGTCGAAGACGAAGCCGTCCTCGCGCAGCATCAGGCCGTAGCGCACCCGGCCGACGGGCAGCGTCGAGAAGGTGTTGGTGTAGAGCCGGTCGAGGAAGCCTGCGCGGCGTCGCGGCCCTGGACGTCGATCTTGCCCAGCGTCGAGACATCGCAGATGCCGACGCGCGCTGCGCACCGCCGCACCTCGCGGTTGCAGCTTCGCAGCCAGTCGGTCTCGCCCGGCTTGGTGAACCATTCGGCGCGCAGCCAGAGGCCCGCTCTCGACGAAGGACGCGCCTGTTCTCGTCGGCCCAGTCATGCGCGGCGGTGCAGGCGGTGGGGCGGAACGCCTTGCCCGTGTGGTGGCCGGCCAGCGCGCCGATCGCGACCGGCGTGTAGGGCGGGCGGAAGGTCGTGGTGCCGGTCTGCGCGGATGGTCTCGCCCGCGCAGCTCGGCCATGATGCGCGAGGCCGTTGACGTTCGAGGTCTTGCCCTGGTCGGTCGCCATGCCGAGCGTGGTGTAGCGCTTCAGGTGCTCGACCGAGCGGAAGCCCTCGCGCTCGGCGAGCCGATGTCCTTGACGGTGACGTCGTTCTGGAAGTCGACGAAGGCCTTGCCCTTGCCGTTCCGGCACGTGCCAGCAGCGGCGCGACGCGTCGGCGCGTCCTCGGCGTCGGCGGCGGGCAGCGCTCGGCCGATCCGTGAAGCCTGCGTCGCAGCGGCCGCCGCATGGCCCGCCGCGCTGCGCCGTCGTCAGGCACTCGCCAGGTCGAAGCGCGCCCGCTGCGGCCCCCGCCGACGCTCATGCCGGGCGGCAGGGCGCCCGGGCACGAACGCGGCCAGCGCGTCGTCCCAGACCGGCTTGCCGCCGAGATGGGAGGTGAGATGGATCGTCGGGCGTCCAGCCGCCCGACATGGCCAGCAGTCGCAATCGACAGTCGGCGCTGAAGCCAGCGGCATCGACGACGTCGACGGCCTGCACCGCGCCGCGTGCCATGCACCTGCGTGACCGCGCCGCCGGCATAGACGCGCGCGCCGGCCGCGTCGGCAGCCTTCTGCAGGGCGGCGGGCACCTCCGGCCGGGCGTCGATGAGCGCGGCGATCGTCGATGCCGGCGGCGCTGAGTTCGCGCGCGGTGCGCCGGCCGTCGTCGCCGGTGGAGAACGATCACGGCGTCGCGCCCGGCGGCGACGCCGTAGCGGTTGAGCATAGGTGCGCGCCGCCCCGGCCAGCATCACGCCCGGGCGGTCGTTGCCGGCGAACACGATCGGCCGCTCGATGGCGCCTGCCGCAAGCACGGCAGCGCTTCGCCACGATGCGCCACAGCCGCTGGCGCGGCTGATGCGGCCGGCGGCACGGGCAGGTGGTCGCTGACGCGCTCGACCGCGCCGTAGCGCCGTGGTCGTAGGCGCCGAAGACGGTCGTGCGCCGGAGGATGCGGACCTCCGGCATGGAGGCGAGTTCCGCCTCGGCCTTGGCCGCCCATTCCAGCGCCGGGCGGCCGTCGATCGTCCGGGTCTCGCAGAGCAGCCTGCCGCCCAGCCGGAAATCCTCGTCGGCGAGGATCACGCGCGCGCCGGTGCGCCCGGCGGCCAGCGCCGCGGCGAGGCCCGCCGGGCCGCCGCCGATCGACCAGCACGTCGCAATGCGCGGCCGCCTTCTCGTAGCGGTCCGGATCGGGCGCCGTCGCGGCGCGGCCGAGGCCCGGCGGCGCGGCGGATGATGCGGCTCGTAGAGCTTCTCCCAGAACGAAGCCGGCCACATGAAGGTCTTGTAGTAGAACCCGGCCGAGAGGAACGGAGCGGCGAGCTGGTTGACGCTCATCACGTCGAAGTGCAGCGACGGCCAGCGGTTCTGGCTCGCGGCCTCAAGCCCGTCGTAGAGCTCCGCGACGGTGGCGCGGGTGTTGGGCTCGCGCCGCGCGCCGCTGCGCAGCTCGACGAGGGCGTTGGGCTCCTCCGGCCCTGATGACAGCAGGCCGCGCGGACGATGGTACTTGAACGAGCGGCCGACCAGCTTGACGCCGTTGGCCAGCAGCGCGGAGGCGAGCGTGTCGCCGGGATGGCCGGCATAGGCCCGCCCGTCGAAGCGTGAAGGCGAGGTTCGTGCTGCGGTCGACGAGCCCGCCCGAGGCAAGGCGCGTGCTGCCGGTGGCGTCCGTGGCCTTGACCATCACGAGGCTCCCGCGACGGCAGGGCGGGCGATGCCACCGCGCGGGCATCCTCGACGCCGAGGATCGCGTGGGTCGAGATGTTCGCGCGTCACGACGATCCAGGACCGGCAGCCGTGGATGTGCTGCCACAGCTCGCGATGCGCGCCGGCGGGGTTGTCGCGCAGATAAACGTAGTCCATCCAGCGCGCGAACGCGGGATCGGCGGGCGTCGCGGCGGGCGCGTCGTCGGGGCGATGGACGGTGGCGTCGCCGAGATAGGCGAACTCCTCGTTGCCGCGTTCGCCGCAATGCGGGCACTTGATGCGCATGGTGCAGGTCTCAGTGCAGGTTGGGCTGCGCGCCGGAGCCGCGCTCGTCGATGAGCGCCCCGGTGGCGAAACGGTCGAGCCGGTAGGCGGCGTTGAACTGGTGCGGCTCGTCCTTGGCGATGGTGTGGGCGAAGCACCAGCCGGAGGCCGGCGTCGCCTTGAAGCCGCCATAGCACCAGCCGCAGTTGAGATAGAGCCCGTCGACGGGCGTGCGGTCGATGATGGGCGAGCCGTCCATGCGTCATGTCCATGATGCCGCCCCAGTGGCGCAGCACGCGCACGCGGCCGAGCGAGGGGATGAGCGCGACGCCCTCCTCCATCACGTCCTCGATGGTCGGCAGATTGCCGCGCTGGGCGTAGGAGTTGTAGCCGTCGATATCGCCGCCGAAGACGAGGCCGCCCTTGTCGGACTGGCTGATGTAGAAATGCCCCGCGCCGAAGGTGACGACCTGGTCGATCATGGGCTTGAGGCCCTCCGACACGAAGGCCTGCAGCACGTGGCTCTCGATGGGCAGGCGCAGGCCCGCCATCGCCGCGACCTGGGAGGTGCGCCCGGCGCAGGCGAGGCCGACCTTCTTCGCGCCGATGAAGCCGCGCGTCGTCTCCACGCCGAGCACGCGCCCGCCCTCGACGCGAATGCCCGTGACCTCGCAGTTCTGGATGATGTCGACGCCGCGCTGGTCCGCCGCGCGGGCATAGCCCCACGCCACGGCGTCGTGGCGCACCGTGCCGCCGCGCCGCTGCAGCAGGCCCGCCCTTGACGGGAAAGCGCGCATTGTCGAAATCGAGCATCGGGGCCATCGCGCGCACCTGCTCGCGGTCGAGCAGCTCCGCATCCACGCCGCACAGGTGCATGGCGTTGCCGCGCCGCGCATAGGCGTCGCGCTGGCTGTCGGAATGGTACAGGTTCAGCACGCCGCGCTGGCTGACCATGGCGTTGTAGTTGATGTCCTGCTCCAGCCCTTCCCAGAGCTTCAGCGACCACTCGTAGAACGGCGTGTTGCCCGGCAGCAGGTAGTTCGAGCGGATGATCGTGGTGTTGCGGCCCACATTGCCCGAGCCGATATAGCCCTTCTCGACCACGGCGATGTTGGTCATGCCGTGCTGGCTGGCCAGGTAATAGGCGGTCGCGAGGCCGTGGCCGCCGCCGCCGACGACGATGGCGTCGTATTCGGGCTTCGGATCAGGCTCCCGCCATGCGGGCCGCCACCCCTGCTGGCCGTTGAAGGCCTCCCGCAGAATGGAAAAAACCGAATAGCGCACGCCCTGCAGCCCCCATTGCCCGCCCCGGATTCGCCCGGGTGCGGCGGAGCCAGCAAAGAGGGGCGGAGGGCCGGGTGTCAATGGGCAGTTCAGCGCAGCGCTTGCCTAGGCGTCGTCCCGGACATAACCGTAGGCAAACTGCGGGCGACAGGCGGAGGAGGCCGGCATGGCGCAAGGCACGGCTCAGGGAACGGGCAAGGTGGCGCTGGTCACCGGGGGCACGCGCGGCATCGGAGAGGCGGTCGGGCGCGCGCTGGCGCAGGCGGGATACCGTGTGCTCGCGGGAGGGATTTCGCTGGAGGAGATCGGCGCGTTCACGGCCCATGAGCGGGTCGAGCCGCTGCTGCTCGACGTAACGGAGCAGGCCTCCGTCGATGCCGCGCTGGAGCGGTCCGAGCGGTTGGACGTGCTGGTCAACTGCGCGGGGATTTTGCTGCGCGGCGGCGTCGAGTTCACGATGGAGGGCTTCCAGCGCACCATCGACGTCAATCTCGCCGGCACGATGCGCATGTGCCTCGCCGGTCACGAAAAGCTGGCAGCCAGCAAGGGCTGCATCGTGAACATGGCGTCGATGATGTCCTTCTTCGGCTCGCCGCTTCGTGCCCGGCTATGCGGCCTCGAAGGGCGGCGTGGCGCAACTGACGAAATCGCTCGCGGCGGCGTGGGGCGGCGAGGGCGTGCGGGTCAACGCGGTCGCGCCCGGCTGGATCTCGACCGAGATGACCAAGCCACTGGTGGAGAGCGACGAGCGCTCCGCCGGCATTCTCGCGCGGACCCCGCTGGGGCGCTGGGGCGAGCCGTCCGACGTGGCCGACGTCGTGGTGTTCCTCGCCTCGGACGCCGCCCGCTTCGTCACCGGCGCGGTGCTGCCGGTCGATGGCGGCTACCTGACCGCCAGCTAGGGCGCGCAGCCGGTCTGCACGCGCCGCGCTTGCTCACATCGTGCGCCGCGACGATGCTGCGGCGAAACGGAGGATCCGACATGAACGCCATCGACCCGAAAAACCCCTCGCCGTCAGCCAATCGCGCAGGCATGGCGGAGACGCAGGACGAGAAGCGCATGCCCTACCGGCATCCGCAGCCGGAATATTCGCCGCCGGAAATCGTCATTCCCGACGCCGTGCCGAAGGACGAGCGCATCTGGGTGCCGCAGGCGGAGAACGTCTGGTTCCGCCCGCTCTGCCTGTCCGCGTCGCGAGGCTATTGGCAGAACATCCTGCGTGTCAGGAAATCCGGCGTGCTCTCGCGCCATCGCCACCCGCAGCCGGTGCACGGCTATGTCATCAAGGGAAGCTGGCGCTACCTGGAGCATGACTGGGTGGCGACCGAGGGCGGCTATGTCTACGAGGCCCCCGGCGAGACGCATACGCTTGTCGTCGACGAGCATGTCGAGGAGATGATGACCCTGTTCCAGGTCAACGGCGCGATGATCTATGTCGACCCTGACGGCAAGGTGCAGGGCTACGAGGACGTCTTCACCAAGATCGACATGTGCAAGGCGCACTATGCGGCGGTCGGGCTTGGCGCTGACTATGTGGAGCGGTTCATCCGGTAGGGGCCAAGCGCGGCGCGTCTACCGCCGCCAGCCTATCGCCGTTTCGTCCGCAGGTTCGGGATCAGCGCGGTCAGAAGCCCGAGCGCAGGCAGGAACGAGCAGACCTTGAACATGAATTCGAGGCTGGTGCGATCGGCCAGCTCTCCGAGCAGGGCCGCGCCGAGGCCGCCCATGCCGAAGGTGAAGCCGAAGAACACGCCCGAGACGAGCCCGACGCGGCCGGGCAGGAGTTCCTGCGCGTAGACGATGATCGAGGACGACGCCGAGGCGAGCACGAGGCCGATGACCACGGTCAGGAGCACGGTGCCGGTCAGTCCGGCATAGGGCAGCGCCAGCGTGAAGGGCAGCACGCCCAGGATCGAGAACCAGATCACGAACTTGCGGCCGAAGCGGTCGCCGATCGGTCCGCCGACAATGACGCCGGCCGCTACCGAGCCGAGGAACACGAACAGCAGAAGCTGCGCATTCTGGACGGAAACGTCGAATTTTTCGATGAGATAGAACGTGTAGTAGGTGCCAAGGCACGCCATGTAGAAGAATTTGGAGAAGATCAGCGTCGCCAGGATCGCGATCGTGCGCACGATCGTCGCGCGGGGCAGGGCGGGAGCCGGGATTTCGTGCACGCGGCGCGCGCCCGACGCCACCGCTCGCCGGTGGGCCGCATACCAGGTGCCGACCCAGCCCAGGATGACCATGCCCCCGAGCGCAAGGACCGAGAACCAGGCGATGCTCTTCTGCCCGTGCGGCAGCACCACGAAGGCGGCGAGTATGGGCCCGGCCGCCTGCCCGATATTGCCGCCGACCTGGAACAACGACTGCGCGAGGCCATGCCGCCCGCCCGAGGCCATGCGCGCCACGCGCGAGGATTCGGGATGGAAGACGGCCGAGCCCGTTCCCACCAGCGCCACTGCGACCAGCAGCATCGGAAAGCTCGTCGCATAGGCGAGCGTCAGCAGACCCGCCAGCGTGAAGCCCATGCCGGCGGCAAGCGAATAGGGCAAGGGCCGCTTGTCGGTATAGATGCCGATCATCGGCTGCAGCAGGCACGCCGTGAGCTGGAAGGCCAGGGTGATGATGCCGATCTGCCCGAAATCGAGCCGGAACTCGTCCTTCAGGATCGGGTAGATGGCCGGGATGAGGGACTGGACGATGTCGTTCAGGCCATGCGCGATGCTGATGGCGATCAGGACGCCGAACACCGTGCGCTCCGCGGTCGCCTTCGCGGCGGCAGCGGGTTGTGTCCGTGCAGTGTCGTCGACCGTGGCAGTCACGCGGAACCCTCGAACGCGAGGACCAGCCCACGCAGGCAGTCATCATGACTATTGAAGCCCGCGTCGGGAAGCCCACTTCTGCAGCGCTGGGCTGCGTCCCGGGCTTCGTTCGGGCGAGCTCGCCTCAGTGGGCCGCAGGCGTGGTCGCCGCAGCGGCCTCCGCAGTCTTGACCTCGGCTGGCTGGGTCGGCTCGTTGCCGGCGCTGCCGCCGAACAGGCCGTGCACCTTCTCGCGCAATTCCTGCGCGATGCGGTAGAGCCCGGGAATGAGGAAGATGCCGAGCACCGCGGCGGCGAGCATGCCGCCGAACACCGCCGTGCCGACCGCGCGGCGGCTGGCCGCGCCCGCGCCGGTCGCGATCACCAGCGGCACCAGGCCGAGGATGAAGGCGAAGCTCGTCATCATGACCGCGCGGAAGCGCAGATGCGCCGCCTCGATGCGCGGCTTCCTTGATCGGCTTGCCCTGCTTGCGCGCGCTCCATGGCGAACTCGAAGATCAGGATGGCGTTCTTGGCCGCGAGCGCGACCAGCACGACGAGGCCGATCTGCGCATAGATGTTGTTGTCGAGGCCCGCGAGCAGCAGCGCGGCCATGGCGCCCGCCAGCGCCGACGCCGACCGAGAGCATCACGCCGACCGGCAGCGTCCAGCTCTCGTAGAGCGCGACGAGGAACAGGTAGGCGAACAGCACCGACAGCGCGAAGATGAAGCCGGTCTGGCCGGCGGCCTCCTTCTCCTGCAGCGCCGTGCCGGTCCATGCGTAGCCGAAGCCCGCCGGCAGCGTCGTCGCCGAGACCTGCTCCATCGCGGCGAGCGCCGTCGCCGGAGGACGACGCCGGGCGCCGGCTCGCCGTGCATCGTCGATCGAGCGCAGATTGTTGTAGCGCGTCGAGGCGGCGGTCGCGACCTGCATGCGTTCCGGCTGCCACGGCGCGCAGCGGCACCATCTCGCCCTTGTTGTTGCGGACGTTGACGCGGAAGATGTCGTCGACCTCCATGCGGTCGTCGGGCCGGGCCTGCAGCATGACGGACCATGTGCGGCCGAACTGGTTGAAGTCGTTCACGTAGATAGCCGCCGAGCGTCGCCTGCATGGCGGCGAACACGTCGCTGATGCTTGACGCCCAGCATCTGCAGCCGCTCGCGGTCGAGATCGAGGCGGATCTGCGGCGTGGACACCGCGAAGGTCGTGCGCACGCCGGCAGGTCGGGATTCTGGTTGGCGGCGATGACCAGTCCGCGCGAAACCTGCGGCCAGCGCCTCGATGCTTGCGCCCTGCAGGTCGAGCAGCTGGTACTCGAAGCCCGAACCGGTGCCGAGGCCGATGATCGGCGGCAGGTTGAAGGCGAACGCCGACGCCGGCGTTGACCGTGTTGAGCTGCTTGCTGCGCAGCGTCGCGATCACGGCCTGCGCGGTGTTCTCCCTGGCCCTGCCGCTCCTCGAACGGCTTCAGGCTGGCGACGAACAACGCCCGGTTCGACAGCGCCAGGCCGTCGATCATCGAGTAGCCGGGGACGGCGATGGACATTGACGACGTCCGGGTCGGCCGCGCAGGATCTTCGTCGACCTGGCGGCGACCTCCTGCGTGCGGTTGACCGAGGCGCCGGCCGGCAGCTGCAGCTCGGTGAAGAACGCGCCCTGGTCCTCGTCGGGCAGGAAGCCCGTCGGCGTCAGCTTGCCGAGCCAGCCCGCGAGTCCGAGCGACACAAGCAGCAGCACGCCGGTCAGCGAGCGCGCGGCGCACGAGGATCGAGCACCCCGCGACATAGCCGTCGCGCCCCTTGTCGATGCCGCGCTGCATCCACGGATGACGCGATTGGGCTTGCTGCCGTGCTTCAGCAGCAGCGAGCACAGGGCCGGCGACAGCGACAGCGCGTTGATCGCCGAGATGATCATCGACACCGAAACGGCGACGGCGAACTGCTGGTAGAGCTTGCCGGTGATGCCGGGGATGAAGGCCGTCGGCACGAACACCGACAGCAGCACCAGGGTGATGGCGATGATCGGCCCGGTGATCTCGCCCATCGCCTTCTTGGTCGCCTCCGCGGCGGCTGAGCTCCGGATGCTCGTGCATCACCCGCTCGACGTTCTCGACCACGACGATGGCGTCGTCCACGACGATGCCGATGGCGAGCACGAGCGCGAGCAGCGAGACGGTGTTGGCCGAGAAGCCGAGCGCCAGCATCACCGCGAAGGTGCCGATCAGCGACACCGGCACGGCGATGATCGGCACCAGCGTGGCGCGCACGCTGCCGAGGAAGATGAAGACCACGATGGCGACCAGCACGAAGGCTTCCATCAGCGTGTGGATGCACCTCGTCGATGGTGTCCTTCACGAAGACGGTCGTGTCGTAGATCGACCGTGACGTCGAGATCGTCGGGGAAGCGGCCCTTCAGCTCCTCCAGCGCCTTGTCGATGCCCTCGGCCACCGCGACGGCGTTGGCGCCCGGAGCCTGGTAGATGCCGATGGCGGTGCCCGGCTGGCCGTTGAGGAAGCTCTTGGAGTCCTGCAGCTTGCGCGCCGACGGCGACCGTCGCGACGTCGCGGACCCGCACCGTGCTGCCGTCGGGATTGGCGCGCACGATGATCTCGCCGAACTCCTCGGGCGTGGTCGAGCCGCCCCAGCGTCGTGATGGTGAGCTGGAATTGCGTATCGCTCGGTGAGCGGCGCGGCGCCGACCCGCCCGACGGCGGCCTGCACGTTCTGGCGCTGGATCGCCTTGATCGATGTCGGCCGGCGTCAGCCCAAGCGCGGTGAGACGCTCGAGGTTCATGTCGATGCGCATGGCGTAGTCGAGCGGGCCGAACATCGCGACCGAGCCCACGCCGGGCACGCGGGCCAGCGTATCGACCACGTTGATGGTCGCGTAGTTGGACAGGAACAGCGCGTCGAACGTCTGCTTGGGCGAATAGAGGACGGCGACCTGCAGCAGCGCGGACGACGCCTTGGCGACGGTGACGCCGTCGCGCTGCACCTCCTGCGGGAGCTTGGGCAGCGCGAGCTGCACGCGGTTCAGCACGTTCACGGTGTTGAGGTCGGGATCGCTGCCGACCGCGAAGGAGACGGAGAGGCTGTAGCTGCCGTCGTTGCCCGAGGTCGACTTCATGTACATCATCTTGTCGACGCCGTTGACCTGCGACTCGATGAGCTGCGCGACGGTCTGCTCGACGACCTCGGCGGACGCGCCCGGGTAGCTCGCCTTCACCGACACCTGCGGCGGCACGATGTCGGGGAACTGCGCCACGCGGGATCGCGCGATGGCGAGGAGCCGGCGATCGTGATGACGATCGAGATCACGAAGGCCATCCGGGGCCGGTCGACGAACACGGCGGAAATCATCTGGGCGGCCCCCTGGTGCGATCAAACCGGTTGGGCGGCGGCGCGGGGAGATGCCCCGTCGTGAGCGTCAGGCCTTGGGCCCGCCGGGCGCGAGCGTCGGCGCGACCTGCATGCCGGGGCGGACGCGCTGGCCGCCCTCGACGATCACGCGGTCGCCGGCCGCGAGGCCCTTTTCCACCACGGTCATGCCGCCGCGCTGGCCGTGGCTGACGATGCGCCGCACCTCCACCTTGTCGCCCTCGCCGACGACGAGCACGAACGGACCCTGCTGGTCGATGGCGATCGCCAGTGCCGGGGATCACGAGCTGCTTTTCCGGCTCGCCGAGGTCGAGCACGACGCGCACGGCCATGCCGTCGATCAGCGTGCCCTTGGGGTTGGGGATGGAGGCGCGGACGGTCACGCTGTCGGTGCCGTGGTTCGCCTTCGACGTCGAGCAATTGCGACCTTGCCCGCCTGGTCGTAGATGGAGCCGTCCGCAAGGCGCAGCCGAATGGCGATCCGCTCCGGCTCGCCGCCGGCGCGGCTGCGCGCGGTCAGCAATTCGCGCTGCGTCACCGGGAACGTGACGTTGATGGGGTCGATGTTGACCAATGCCGCGAGCGGCGGGCTCGACGGGCCGACGAGATTGCCGGGCGTGACCTGCGCCTGTCCGATGCGCCCGTGATGGGCGCCTTCGACATCGGTCCAGGACAGGTTGATCTCGGCTGTGCGCAACGCGGCCTGCGCGCGCATGATCGTCGGCCTTTGCCTTGCGCGTCGTCGGCGATGCGCTGGTCGAGCGTCGCCTGCGGGGCGTTGCCCTTCTCGGCCAGTTCCTTGGTGCGCTGCGAGCTGCAGCTCGGCGTTCTTGGCGACGGCCTCGGCGGCGGCCAGTTCTGCCTTCGCTGGTCGAGCGTGGCCTCGAACGGCGCCTTGTCGATCACGAAGAGGATGTCGCCCTTCTTCACGAGCTGGCCTTCCTTGAAGCGCCGCTCGGTGAGGAAGCCGTCGACGCGGGCGCGGAGCCCCACCTTGTCGGCGGCCTGCACGCGTCCGAGGAAATCGGCCTGGTCCGTGATCGTGGCCATCGCCGCGGGGGTGACGAGTACGGCGGGCGCCTGAGACTGGGCGATAGCGCCCGTGGTCCATGTCAGGACGGTCGCCGTCAGCAGTGACAGCGAGGCGATATCGGGTTCTCGGCGTCATCATACCCTCCGGCTTGGCATATCTCTCAATGGCGCATGAAAACCGGCACGTCCAGAGTTAGCGCTCGACATTTGCGATTTGCACATCTGGGTTTTCCCGATCCAGGGCCAGCGCTACCCTGCGGCGAAGCTCAGGCAACAGTTCGGCTTCGAACCAGGGATTGCGCGAAACCCAGGCCCGGTTGCGCCAGGACGGGTGAGGCATTGGCATCAGCCGCGTCTGCGAAACTATCTCGCGCCAGTTGCGGACGGTATCGCCGAGGGTGCGGCCCATTAGCTCGGGCCGGCCCAGCCTTGCGAGGTGGAAGCGCTGCGCATGCAGGCCAAGCGCGATGAGAATTGCAGGCTCGGGCAACAGCGCGAACAGGCGCGGATGCCAGGTGAGTGCGCATTCCTTGCGCGGAGGCAGGTCGCTGCCCTTGGCGTCCTGCCCGGGAAAGCAGAAGCCCATCGGCACCACCGCCACGCTGTCAGGATCGTAGAAGGTGTCATGGTCGACGCCGAGCCAGGCGCGGAGGGTGTCGCCCGAGGCGTCGGTGAACGGCACGCCGCTTTCGTGGACTTTCGTGCCCGGCGCCTGCCCGCAGATCAGGATGGGCGCGCTGCCAGCGCCGATGCGGAGCACCGGCCTTGGCTCGTGCGGCAGGGGAGGTCCAAGCGGCGTGTCGCGGCAGATGCGGCAGGCGCGGATGTCCTCGATCAGCTTCGCGAGCCCTGGGATTGCGGCTGACGGCATTGCTAGCCCCGGCTTCAGCGGGTCCGCCTGTGGCAGGGCCGCGCATGTGTCCTGTCCAATCATGCCCGAAAAGGCCCGTTCGGATGTGACAGGATCAAGACGGCGATGCTGTGGACTATCGAATGGGCCGCGGATGCCGTTCGCGCCATTCGGCGGGGCTTTCGAACCGGGTCGCCCAGAGACCCCGGCGCGCGGCGCGCGCCTCGGCCTCCTCGGTGCGGTAGTCGCCGGACGAGATAGCCTGTCCGGCACGCACGAGCTCGCGGTTGATCTCCTGCCCGGCGACGCTGCAATGCCCCAGCTTGCGGCCGTAACGGTCTGTCCCGCCCAGCATGCAGAGCACAGGACCCCGCGAGACCCAGCCCGAAAGGGCATCCCGCGCGGCGTGTCCGCAGGCGATATCCTGTCCGCCCACCTGGCATGTCTGGCGGTATTCGGGGGCGTCGAGCCCTTCCAGCCGGATTTCGACCCCGCCGAGCCGCAGCGAGTCGCCGTCGATCGCGTAGGCCTGGCCGGTCAGGTTCTCGCGGCGAAGCCCGCTCATGTACAGGCTGGCCGCCCCGACCATGCCGACGAGAACGCCGGTCCACAACGCGCGGCCCGAACGCAGCAGGATGAAACGGCCACGTCCGCGCACGGCTAGGGATCAGCGGTTCGAGACGCCGGCGGTCGTGAAGGTCGCCATGTCGCGGTGGCATGCGGCGGCGGCCTTGATGACGCCCATCGCCAGCGCTGCGCCGGTGCCTTCGCCGAGCCGCATGCCGAGATCGAGCAGGGGCTTCTTTCCGAGCCGTTCGAGCACCTCGCGGTGCGCGCCCTCGGCCGAGACGTGGCCGGCGACGCAATGGTCGAGCGCCGCGGGTCGAGCGCGTGCAGCACGGCGGCGGCGGCGGTGACGACGTAGCCGTCGAGCACCACGGGCACCCGCTGCAGCCGCGCGGCGAGGATCGCGCCGGCCATGGCCGCGATCTCGCGCCCGCCGAGGCGGCGCAGGACTTCCAGCGGATCGCTCGAGATGGCCGGCATGCGTGGCCAGCGCCGTCTCCACGCGCCGCGACCTTGCGCGCCAGGCCGGCATCGTCGACGCCCCGTGCCGCGGCCGACGAAGCGCTTGCGTCGCCGCCGTAGAGCGCGGCGTAGATGGCCGCGGCGATGGTGGTGTTGCCGATGCCCATCTCGCCGAGGCCGAGCAGGTCGCATGCCCCCGGCCATCGCCTCCATGCCGAAGGCCATGGTGGCGACGCAGGCCTTCTCGTCCATCGCGGGCTCGGCCGTGATGTCGCCGGTCGGCAGGTCGAGCGCGAGGTCGAACACCTTGAAGCCGAGTGTCGAAGGTGGCGCAGATCTGGTTGATCGCCGCGCCGCCGGCGGAGAAGTTCTCCAGCATCTGCTGCGTCACGGCCTGCGGATAGGGCGATACGCCGCGGCGCGACCACGCCGTGATTGCGCGGCGAAGACGCAGACCAGCGGCCGGTTGACCGCGGGCGTGCGCGCTGCCCTGCCAGGCCGCGAGCCACTCGGCGATCTCCTCCAGCCGCCCGAGGCTGCCCGGCGGCTTGGTGAGCTGCGCTGTCGCGCTCTGCGTACGGCCTCGACCGCGCTCGCGTCGGCCTCGGGCATCGCCGGCAGGAGATTGCGGATGTCGTCGAAGGGCAAGTCCGGTCGCGGTCTGCGCCATGGAACGGCTCGCTTGCAAAAGAGGACGAGTGGGCGATTCTCGGGTCGCGGCCTGCTATAGCGGGTGAAGCCGCAGCCGGGAGCAAGCCGATGACCGACCCGCGAGAGCCATTGGACGTCATGACGCAACCGCCTCCGCCCGCCGCGTCCCGGATCCGGCAAGCCATGGCCGCGCTTCGCGAGCGAGTTGGCGCAGTGCCTGCGCTTCTATTCGCGCCTGCCCGTGCCGCGTGTTGCCCGGCGAGGCCGATCCGCACGCCGCGCCGGATTTCACCACGGTCGTCCGCGTGCTGCCCGTCGCCGGGGCGATCATCGGCTTGGCACCGGCGCGCTGGCGCTTGGCGTCGCGCTCTGGCTGGGGCTGCCCTCGCTGGCGGCGGCCACGCTCGCCGTCGCCGTGCTCGTGCTCGCGACAGGCGCGTTCCACGAGGACGGGCTGGCCGACGTCGGCCGACGGCTTCGGCGGCGGGCATCGGTCGCCGCGCAGGCTCGAGATCATGCGCGACAGCCGCATCGGCGCCTATGGCGGCGGCGGCGCTCGTGCTGTCGCTGCTCCTGCGCGTCGCGCTGCTGGCGGCGTCTGGCCGAGCGCTCGGGCGCGGGCGCTGCCGGCGCTGGCGCTGCATCGCGTCCGGCGCGGTGTCGCGCGCGGCGGGTCTCGTGCCGGTCTGGGCTGCTGCCCAATGCACGGACGCGACGGCCGCTCGGCCGTCGGTGGGCCGGCCGGCGGACCGCACGATGGTGATCGCGTCATTGCTGGCGCTTGGCATCGCGCCTGCTGCTGCTCGTGCCCTCCTTGGCGTGCCGAGCGCGGTGCTCGGCGATCGGCCTGGCTGCCCTGGTGGCGTTGCCCGTCTGCCGGCTGTCCCGCCGCATGATCGGCGGCCAGACCGGCGACGTCGCCGGCGCGACGACGCAGCTGGCCGACCTCGATGCTGCTGATGGTGCTCGTCGCCCGGCCGGCCTGGGGTTGATCCCGCCGGTCCGGATCAGGTCACGACGCCGACAGGAAGCGCAGGCAGACGAGCAGCAGGAAGATGCCGAACGCCGTCTCCAGCTGTCGCTTGGACAGGCGGTGGGCGACCGTCACGCCGATCGGCGCGGTCGAGGATGCTGGTCGGGATCACGCAGGATCATGCCGATCAGCGAGACGTAGCCGAGGGAGAACGGCGGCAGCACGGCCGGCACGAGCCCCATCTTGGGCCAGCCCGCATAGACGTAGCCGATCGCGCCGGGAATGGAGATGAGCACGCCGAGGCCCGACGACGTCGCCACGGCCTGGTGGATCGGCCTGCCGTAGAACGTCATGAACAGGTTGGAGAGCTGGCCGCCGCCAATGCCCATCAGCGACGACAGCACGCCGATCAGCAGGCCGTAGGCCTTCATGATGAGCCCGCCCGGCATCGTGTCGCCGAGCTTCCAGGAATCGCGCCCGAAGAGCAGCCGGATGGCGCTGACGCCGGCCACGACCACGAAGACGCATCTTGAACAGGTCCGGCCGGCGCGTACCGCGCCACGAAGCTGCCGCCGATGACGCCGAGGACCACGGGCAGCGCCCAGGCCTTGAGGATGCTCATGTCGACCGCGCCCTTTCGCTGGTGCGCCCTGAACGAGCGGATCGAGGTGGGGATGATGATGGCCAGGGACGTGCCGACCGCCAGCGGCATGCGGACGTCCTCGGGCACGCCCTGCAGGCGGAAGAGCTCGTACAGCACCGGCACGATGATCGCCCCGCCTCCGACGCCGAACACGCCCGCGAGCAGGCCGGTCACCGCGCCGGCCGCCAGCAATCCCACCACCAGAACGATGAGCTGGCCCGTCGCAAATTCCTGAAGAAACATCGCGGAAAACCTTGTGGCGGGCGCGCAAGCGTGCGCACGGGGTAACCGGCTTCAGGCACTTGCCGGAGACCGGAAAGCGCCGATCCCGGGAGGAAAGAGCAGCGGGGCGACGTTTGCGTGCAATTCCACAGCGCGGGCAAGTCTGAAAGCGGCAGCGAGCCTGAAAGCGGAGCCATGCATGGTTCCAGCTGCAGCCTTGCATTGCGGAAGCTCAGGCGGCCGCCGCCTCGGCTTTTCGCGAGAGACCAGCGCCAGCGCATCGCGCAGCGTGTGAACGCCCGCGCCCGGCTTCACCGCTTCCGTCGCGAGGTGCCGCCGCCAGGCCCGCGCGCCGGGCCGGCCGGGGAAGAGCCCCAGCATGTGGCGCGTCATGGAGTGCAGGCGGAAGCCTTCGGCCAGCCGCGCCTCGACATAGGGCATGTAGGCCTCCACCGCCTCGAACGCGTCGGCAACGGGCGCGGGCTCCCCGAACAGCAGCGGATCGACGCCGATCAGCAGCTCCGGATCCTGATAGGCGGCGCGGCCCAGCATCATCCCGTCGAGCGGCGGCATGTGCTCGAGCCCCGGCCTCGCAGCGAGGCGAGGCCGCCGTTCAGCACGATCGGGCACATGCGGCAGCCGCGCCTTCAGGCGCAGCACGCGGTCATAGTCCAGCGGCGGGATGTCGCGGTTTTCCTTGGGGGAGAGGCCCTGCAGCCAGGCCTTGCGCGCATGGACGACGAGCGCCTCGCGCCCCCGCCGCGACCACGGCGTCCGCCAGCGTCGTCGAGCGCCTGCTCGGGGTCCTGGTCGTCGACGCCGATGCGGCATTTCACGGTGACCGGAATGCGCACCGCCGCGCTCATCGCCGCCACGCACTCGCCGACGAGGGCGGGCGTGCGCATCAGGCACGCGCCGAAGCGCCCATCCTGCACGCGGTCGGAGGGGCAGCCGACATTGAGGTTGATCTCCGCATAGCCCTCCGCCTCGCAGATGCGCGCGGATTGCGCCAGCGCGGCCGGCTCGCACCCGCCAAGCTGCACGGCGACAGGGTGCTCGGCCGCATCGAACCCGAGGATCCGCGCCCGGTCGCCGTGGATCACCGCGCCGGTCGTGACCATCTCCGTATAGAGCCGCGCACGGCGGCTCATCACGCGGTGGAACGCGCGGCAATGGCGATCAGTCCAGTCGATCATCGGCGCGACGGAGAAGCGTAATTCGCGGCTAAGTTCCTGATAATTCATCGTATTTCCGAAAATGCACCATAGCGTTGGCGTACATTTTGCGAAGAAGATCGCTCGCGTCACCTGCGTAGCAGGAAATGTGTCCTGCCACACGATGAGAAAATCCGTTGTCTTCCTCAAATTCGTAGGACGCTTCAAACTTTCGGAATGCAACCGACCACGGGGAAATACCTATCTCTTTGATTGCCTCATACGCATCGACGGCCACATTAAAGATAGCGGGTTCGACGTCGACGATTTGGCCGTACCACTTGAAAGATCCAGCCACATCTCCAGGCGATCGCTTTTGCTTTTTCGCCTGCGCAACTTCGCCAGCTGCCGAACGCTCGACAAGTGACCGATCTACCAAGCAAACACGCATCAATTCGACCACTACTGGCTGTTCGAAATCGGTCATCATGCTGACCTTGCTCAGCAGTTCAGCCTCGTGATGGAAAAGATTTCGGAGGGCCTTCAACCCAATGAAGTTTGGCAAGTCGAGAAGTCCACGATCCCGATGGCGGCTCAGCTTATCACTGAAACTGTGTAACGAATTGAGGAGATGGAACAGCGTGTCTTCATTCGGAGCTTGGCAATGCCTGTCATAGTCGCGAAAGAAACGATCCGTCGCGGCCGAAGATGCTTCATGATCATCCTTCTTACTTTCGGGCCGACCGGCAAACTACCTGCACAAAGCAGGGGAACAGGAAGATGCCGGGTGTGGCTCCAGAGATTTTAATCCATGCTCTTGAAGGTCAGTGCTCGATCTGGCGCATGCCGAACCGGTCGACATGGGTGCCGAAATAGGGCTGGTCGCTGTGGCGCGTTCCGGTGACCATGTAGTTCGGATAGCTCGAGTTTCCAGACGACGGCGGCAGGAACAGGTAGCTCTGGTCCTGCTGCCGGGTGACGGCTTGCGCAGGCGGCTTCTTGGCCGGCGACGGTCTGGTCTGCACCGGCTTGCCCTGGGCGAGCACGCCTGACGACATCGCGGTCGCGGCAAGGGCGATCAGGGCGGCACGCAGCACGAACATGGTCCATCTTTCCTGTTGCCGGGCGAACGCAGCGGCTCCGCTGGCCTAGCGTCCGGCAGTAGCGCCGGGGCCGAACTGGAAACCGCGCGGATCTGACGCAAACCGGAATTGTGATTTGCCCGTACACCGGAATGGCAGATGATCACAAGCTTCGCGCGTATCGGCGCGATTCATATCGAGGCAGGAGACCCCTGATGACGAGGCCCGCCATGCAGGTTTCACGACGCGCGATGCTGGCGATGGGCGGCTCCGCGCTGGTGGCGCCCCCTGCTTGGGCCGCAGCAGGGCGGAATGAGCGCCGTCACGGCGTATCGCTACAGCTTTGAAGCCCTGGGCGGAGGCCAGATCCGGCTGGCCGACTTCGCGGACAAGCCTGTCCTGGTGGTGAATACCGCCTCTTTCTGCGGCTTCGCCAACCAGTTCGGCACGCTGGAGAAGGTCTGGAAGGCGCTGTCGTCCCGTGGTCTCGTAGTGATCGGCGTGCCCTCGAACGATTTTGGCGGCCAGGAACCCGGCGGCGCCGCCGAAACACGGCAGATCGCGACCCAGCACGGCGTAACCTTCCCGATGGCGGCAAAGACCGTCGTTTCGGGGCCGAATGCCCATCCCTTCTACAAATGGGCGGCTTCGGCGAAGCCCCGCGACGTACCCCAGTGGAACTTCCACAAATACCTCGTCGGCGTGGATGGGCGGCTGGCCGCCGTATTCCCCACCAGCGTCGAGCCGAACGCGCCCGCCATTCTCTCCGCCATCGAGCGGGAGCTGGTCGCGAGATCCTGATCGCTCCTGTCGCGGGAACTCGCGAAGCGGCTCAGGTTGTGGCGCCGCAAATCCCCCGGAATTCAGATGTACTGGATTCACGGTGCATCCATGTCGGAACGGCGCTAGTTTCCGCGTGGGCGCGGAAAGCGCGGCGTTAGCAAGGCATTCAGTCTGCCTGGATAAGGTAGAAACGGCCTTCCGACGACGAGAGTGCATACGGGAACCGCATGACGGCACGGCAGACGCAACGCTCACCCTTCGAGATCGGTGCCGCGCGCGAGATCGTCGCGGGGCTCCGGCATCTCGATGGCGCGATGCTGCCCATCCTGCACGCGCTGCAGGAGCGCTTCGGCTATCATCGACGCGGCGGCGATCCCGCTCGTCGCCGAGGCGCTGAACGTCTCGCGCGCCGAGGTCCACGGCGTCGTCACCTTCTACCATGACTTCCGCGCGCAACCCGCCGGCCGGCACGTGCTCAAGCTCTGCCGCGCCGAGGCCTGCCAGTCGATGGGCTGCGAGGCCCTCGTCGAGCATCTCGCCGCCGAGCACGGCATCTCCATGGGCGAGACCACGCCCGACGGCCGGCTGACGGTCGAGGCCGTCTACTGCCTCGGCAATTGCGCGCTGTCGCCCGCCGCCATGATGGACGGCGAACTCGTCGGCCGCGTGGACCGGGACGTGCTCGACGGCCTCGTCCACGAGACGAAGGGGGCGCTGTCGTGACGCATCCGCGTCTTCGTGCCCCGAGACGCCGCGGCGCTCTCGGTCGGCGCCGAGCGCGTCGCCAAGGCCGTCATGGCCGAGGCGGCCATCCGCAACATGCCCGTCGAGCTCGTCCGCACCGGCACGCGCGGCATGCTGCTGGCTGGAGCCGCTGGTCGAGGTCGAGATCGACGGCGTGCGCCACGGCTACGGGCCGGTGACGCCCGGCCGACGTGCCGGGCCTCTTCGATGCGGGCTTCCTGACCGGCGGCGCGCACGCGCTCGCGCTCGGCCCGGTCGGACGACTGGCCTGGATGAAGCGCCAGCAGCGCCTGACCTTCGCCCGCTGCGGCGATCATCGATCCGCTGTCGCTGGACGACTACGCCGCCCATGGCGGGCTCGCGGGCCTGCGGATCGGCGCTGGGCCTGGAGCCGCAGGCCATCGTCGACGCGGTCGAAGCTCTCGGGCTTGCGCGGACGCGGCGGCGCGGGCTTTCCGACCGGCATCAAGTGGAACACGGTGCTGAACGCGCCGGCGGACCAGAAATACGTCGTCTGCAACGCCGACGAGGGCGACAGCGGCACCTTCGCCGACCGCATGCTGATGGAGGGCGACCCCTTCATGCTCATCGAGGGCATGGTCGATCGCGGGCCTCGCCGTGGGCGCGACGAAGGGCTTCGTCTACCTGCGCTCGGAATATCCGCACGCCTTCCGCACGCTGTCCGAGGCGCCATCGCCGTCGCCGAGCAGGCGGGCTGGCTCGGCGCCGTCGGTGCTCGGCTCGGGCAGGCGCTTCGACCTCGAGGTCCGGCTCGGCGCCGGAGCCTATATCTGCGGCGAGGAGACCTCGCTGCTGGAGAGCCTGGAGGGCAAGCGCGGGCAGGTGCGCGCCAAGCCGCCGCTGCCGGCGCTGAAGGGGCTGTTCGGCAAGCCGACCGTGGTCAACAACGTGCTCTCGCTCGCCGCCGTGCCGTGGATCCTGGACGCATGGCGGGCAGGCCTACGCCGACTACGGCATGGGCCGCTCGCGCGGCACGCTGCCGGTGCAGCTCGCCGGCAATGTCAAGCGCGGCGGGCTGTTCGAGACTCGGCCTTCGGCCTCACCCTGCGCGAGCTCGTCGAGGATTTCGGCGGCGGCACGGCGTCCGGCCGGCCGGTCCGCGCCGTGCAGGTGGGCGGGCCGCTGGGCGCCTACCTCCCGGACAGCCTGCTCGACACGCCGCTCGACTACGAGGCGCTGGCGGCGGTGAAGGGCATGCTCGGCCATGGCGGCATCGTCGTGTTCGACGACACGCGTCGACATGGCGAGGCAGGCGCGCTTCGCGATGGAGTTCTGCGCCATCGAGAGCTGCGGCAAGTGCACGCCCTGCCGCATCGGCTCGACGCGCGGCGTCGAGGTGATCGACCGCATCGTCGCCGGGCACGACCGGGCGGCGAACCGCGCCGTGCTCGACGACCTCTGCACGCTGATGACCGACGCCTCGCTCTGCGCGCTGGGCGGCCTGACGCCGCTGCCCGTGCAGAGCGCGCTCACGCATTTCCCCGAGGATTTCGACCGGCCGGCGCGGGCGCAAAGCCCGTCCTGCGGGCGGCCGAGTGAGGAGGCCATCATGGCCCTGATCAAGGAACTCGACTCCGGCACTCCCATCCGCGTCGCGGACCGCACGGTGACGCTCGACCATCGACGGCCAGACGGTCACGGTGCCCGCAGGCACCTCGGTGATGGCGGCGGCCATGATGATGGGCACGCAGATCCCCAAGCTCTGCGCCACCGACATGCTGGAGCCCTTCGGCTCGTGCCGGCTCTGCCTCGTCGAGATCGAGGGCCGCAAGGGCACGCCCGCCTCCTGCACCACGCCGGCCGAGGCCGGCATGGTCGTGCGCACGCAGACGGATCGCCTCGCCAAGCTGCGCAAGGGCGTGATGGAGCTCTACATCTCCGACCACCCGCTCGACTGCCTGACCTGCGCCGCCAACGGCGATTGCGAGTTGCAGGACATGGCGGGCGCGGTCGGCCTGCGCGAGGTGCGCTACGGCTATGAGGGCGCCAACCATTTCGACGCCGAGAAGGACCTGTCCAACCCCTATTTCGCGTTCGATCCCGCCAAGTGCATCGTCTGCTCGCGCTGCGTGAGGGCCTGCGAGGAGGTGCAGGGCACCTTCGCGCTGACCATCTTCGGCGCGCGGCTTCGAGAGCGCCGTGTCGCCCGGCGGCACGGATTTCCTCGGCTCGGAATGCGTCTCCTGCGGCGCCTGCGTGCAGGCCTGCCCCACCGCGACGCTGATCGAGAAGAGCGTCGTGGAGACGGGCCAGCCCGAGCACTCCGTCGTGACCACCTGCGCCTATTGCGGCGTCGGCTGCTCGTTCAAGGCGGAGATGCAGGGCGAGACAGGTCGTGCGCATGGTGCCCTTCAAGGACGGCAAGGCGAACGAGGGCCATTCCTGCGTCAAGGGCCGCTTCGCCTGGGGCTACGCGACCCACAAGGACCGCATCACCAAGCCGATGATCCGCGACAAGATCACCGACCCCTGGCGCGAGGTGAGCTGGGACGAGGCGATCGGCCGCGCGGCGAGCGAGTTCAAGCGCATCCAGGCGACAGTATGGCGCGAGACTCAGTCGGCGGCATCACCTCGTCGCGCTGCACGAACGAGGAGACCTTCCTCGTCCAGAAGCTGATCCGCGCCGCCTTCGGCAACAACAACGTCGATACCTGCGCCCGCGTCTGCCATTCGCCGACCGGCTACGGCCTGAAGACGACCTTCGGCACGTCTGCGGGCACGCAGGACTTCAAGTCGGTCGACAAGTCCGACGTCATCCTCGTCATCGGCGCCAACCCGACCGACGGGCATCCGGTCTTCGCGCTCGCGGATGAAGCGCCGGCTGCGCGAGGGCGCGAGGCTGATCGTCGCCGATCCGCGCCGCATCGATCTCGTCAAGACGCCGCATGTCGAGGCCGAGCTACCACCTGCAGCTGCTGCCCGGGCACGAACGTGGCGCTGATCAACGCCATGGCGCATGTCGTCGTGACCGAGGGCCTGGTCGACGAGGCCTTCGTGCGCGAGCGCTGCGACCTCGCCGATTTCGAGGTCTGGGCCCGCTTCATCGCGGAGGAGCGCAATTCGCCCGAGGCGAGCCGAGTCGCTGACCGGCGTGCCGGCGGCCGAGGTGCGCGCCGCCGCGCGGCTCTACGCCACGGGCGGAAACGCCGCGATCTATTACGGCCTCGGCGTCACCGAGCACTCGCAGGGCTCGACCATGGTGATGGGCATGGCCAACCTCGCCATGGCCACCGGCAACATCGGCCGCGACGGCGTCGGCGTGAATCCGCTGCGCGGCCAGAACAACGTGCAGGGCGCCTGCGACATGGGCTCCTTCCCGCACGAGTTCTCGGGCTACCGCCACGTCTCCGACGATGCGACGCGCGACATGTTCGAGGCGATGTGGGGCCGTCCGCTCTCGCGACGAGCCGGGCCTGCGCATCCCCAACATGCTCGACGAGGCCGTCGACGGCACGTTCAAGGGCCTCTACATCCAGGGCGAGGACATCGCCCAGTCCGACCCCAACACGCAGCACGTCATGGCGGGGCTCGAGGCGATGGAATGCGTCGTCGTGCAGGACCTCTTCCTGAACGAGACGGCGAAATACGCCCATGTCTTCCTGCCGGGCTCGTCGTTCCTGGAGAAGGACGGCACCTTCACCAATGCCGAGCGGCGCATCAGCCGCGTGCGCAAGGTGATGACGCCGCTGGCCGGCAAGGCCGACTGGGAGGTCACCGTCGCGCTCGCCAAGGCGCTCGGCTACCCGATGCACTACGCCCACCCCTCCGAGATCATGGACGAGATCGCCGCGCTGACGCCGACCTTCGCCGGCGTGAGCTACGACCGGATCGACGAGCTCGGCTCGATCCAGTGGCCGTGCAACGACGAAGGCGCCCGGCGGGCACGCCGATCATGCATGTCGACCGCTTCGTGCGCGGCAAGGGCAAGTTCATGATCACCGAGTTCGTGCCGACGCAGGAGCGCACGGGCGCCGCGCTTCCCGCTGATCCTCACCACGGGCCGCATCCTCAGCCAGTACAATGTCGGCGCGCAGACGCGGCGCACCGACAAACGTCGTCTGGCACGACGAGGACGTGCTGGAGATCCACCCGTTCGACGCGGAGAGCCGCGGCATCCGCGACGGCGACCTCGTGGCGCTGGCCTCGCGTTCCGGCGAGATCTCGCTGCGCGCCGCTGTCACCGAGCGCATGCAGCCGGGCGTGGTCTACACGACGTTCCACCACGCCGACACCGGCGCCAACGTCGTGACGACCGACTACTCCGACTGGGCCACGAACTGCCCCGAATACAAGGTCACGGCGGTGCAGGTGCGGCGCACGAACCATCTGTCCGACTGGCAGGAGCGCCACCGGCGTGGAGGAGCGCGACCTGACCCGCATCGCGCCGCCTTCCGAGGCCGCGGAATGACGCAGGACCGCATGGTCACGATGGCCAACCAGATCGCGACGTTCTTCCGCTCCTACCCGCACGAGGAGGCGGTCGAAGGCGTGGCGACGCATATCCGCCAGTTCTGGGATCCGCCGCATGCGGCGCACGCTGCTGGCGCATGTCGAGGCAGGCGGCGAGGGGCTGGAGACGCTGGTGCTCGAAGCCGTGGGTCGCCTGAAGCAGGCGGCCTGATCCGCTTCAGTCCGTCCCGAGCGCGGCCGCCGACCCGCCGGCGATGCGTCCCAGCACGGTCGCCGTGAGCAGCCCGTTGCCGGAGAGATAGCCGGCCGCCGTGTTGCCCGAGACGCCTGCGGCAGCACCTCCTGCGGCGAAGAGATTGGGCAGCGCCGAGCCATCCGGCCGCAGGACGCGGGCTGAACGATCCACGGCGAGCGCCGCCCTGGCGTGTGAAACAGCGCCCCGGTGACGCGGACCGCGCAATAGGGCGCGACGAGCGGTGCCGAGCCCGCGAAGTTCCTGCCGAACGCGTCGGTGCCGGACGTCTGCTTCAGCGTCTCGACCTCATCGGAGCGTGCGTGCGCAGCGCCTCGGCGGGCAGCTTCAGAGACGTCGCCGAGCGCCTCGATCGTGTCGGCCTGCAGCACGGCGCCGTTGGCCTCGGCCGTCCTGAAATCCTCGAACTGCCGCGCGATGGCCGGCGATGCGCGCGTCGAAGATGTCGAAGGCGACGCCGCCGGCTTTCTGCAGCACGACCGCCGCCTGCTCGGAATAGCCGTGGGTCTCGTCCGAGAAGCGCTTGCCCTGCGCGTCGACCTGGAAGCCGCCCTCCATGATGACCGCCCAGGTGATGAGGATGCCGTGCGGATGCGCGACGGAGCCGTGACCCTGATAGCCCGACATGGCCCGCAGCTCCGCGCCCAGCGCTTCGCCCCACAGCACCGCATCGCCGCGATTGCCCGCATGGCCGAAATAGAGCGCGCCATCCATCTCGGGGATGTGCCGGCGCACGAGATCGGGATTGCCGCCATATCCATTGCAGGCGAGCACCAGGGCTTCGCAGCCGATGCGCTCGGACGAGCCGTCCGGGCGGACGAGTTCGACGCCCCGCACGCGCCCGTCCGCATCGGCAAAGAGCGTGGTTACGGCGGCTTCGGTCAGGATCGGGATGCCTGCGGCTTCCACGGCCTCGCGCAGCCGGTCCACCAGTTCCGCGCCCGAGCGGGTTGGAAGCCCGTGCATCCGGCGGGCGGAATGGCCGGGATAGGAGAAGTCGTGGACGACGCGAGAACGGCAGTCCGTATCGATCCGCCAGCCACTCCACGGTGGGACCCGATTGATGGGCGACGAGATCGACGATGTCAGGGTCGGCCTCGCCATGCGCCTTGCGCTGGATGTCTCCGGCGAAGCTGCCGGGGTCGTCGGCGATGCCCTGGTCTCGCTGGAACCGGGTGGCCGCGGCAGGGATCAGCCCCGCGCTGAGAGCGGTCGAGCCGCGCGGCACCGCGTCCCGCTCCAGGACGACGCAATCCGCGCCCGCCTCGTGCGCCGCCAGCGCGGCGCAGAGCCCCGCCGCGCCGCCGCCGACGATGAGCACGGGCACGACGCTTTCGAAGGCGATGCCCTGCGCAGGCAGCACGCGGCTCATGCGGCGTCGACCTCCGCGATGGCTTCCGCGACGGTCGCGATGCGGCTGACGGCGCTGCAGCGCGGCGATGGCGGTGTCGTGCAGCGCGGGCGTGAAGGCGGCGCAGCCATCGCTCAGCACGATCGTCTCGAAATCGCGCACATGCGCGTCGCGCACGGTCGAGGCGACGCCGCCATTGGTGACGATGCCGGCGACGTAGCAGCTTGCTGATGCCGGCCTTGCGCAGCACCCATTCGAGCCGCGTCATGTAGAAGGCGGAGTAGGCGATCTTCTCGACGGCCAGGTCGGCCGGGCGCGAGTTCGTCGACCAGCGCATGGCCCCATGCGCCCGGGCATGAAATCGCCCTTTGTCGAGGAAGGGCCGCAGCTTGGCCAGATGCGGCGAGATCATCGGCTCGCCGCCCTTGCCCGGCACCAGCGTGAACTGGGTCGAGACGATCCAGCCGCCCTTGCGCGCGCACGGCCTCCGCCAGCGGCAGCAGGCGCGCGGGCAGCGCGGCGATGGACGGGGCGGCCTGCCCGGCGCGGCCATAGGCGCCGTCGCGGATGGATGAAGTCGTTCTGCAGGTCGCAGAGCAGCAGCGCGCAGTTCTGCGATCGGCGTGCTCGTCGCTCATGCATGCACTCCCGCTCGATGACGATGTTGCCGAACGCGTCGACGCGCGCGGCAAGCCCGGGGTCGACCACCGTCGTCGCGTCCGGCTGCTCCAGGATCGCGGGGCCCTCGACGACGGCGCCGACCGGCAGATCGAGCCGCGACCAGATGGCCGTGTCGTGCCAGCGTCCGCCGAACCAGACCTGCCGCGCTGCCCGCGCCGCGCCGCTTCGAGCGTCAGCGCCCTCCGGCGGCGCGAGCGCGGCGAGATCGAAATGCGGGCGGCGGCCGATCGCGGCCGTGCGCAGCGACACGATCCGCACGGGAATGCCAGGCAGCAGGCGGCTGAACTGGCGTCTGGTAGGCTCGCCTCGAAGGCGGCGCGGACGATGGCCTCGGTGACCCCGGTGCGTGCCGCCTGACAGCGTGACCGGCAGCGGCACGCTCACCGTGTGCGTCTGCCCGAGATAGTGCATGTCGAGTTCGTAGAGCAGGTCGATGCGCTCGACCGGCGACGCCGCCGGCCTCGACGACGGCTCGCGCTTCGCCGCCCCGCCTCGACCATGCGGCGGTCCAGCGCCGCGGCGTCGAGCCCGTCCAGCGCGAGGTTCACCGTCAGCACCTGGTCGTGGCGCAGATCGGCGATGACGCAGCCCAGCGCCGAGGTGATGCCGGGGAAGCGCGGCACCAGCGCGCCTGCGAGCCCGACCTCGTCGATCAGCGCGCCGGCATGCAGCGCGCCGCCGCCGCCGAACGGCATGATCGCGAAGTCGCCGGGGTCGTGCCCGCGCTCGATCGAGACCAGCCGGATCGCGCCGGCCATCCGCGCATTGGCGACCGCACGATGGCTTCGGCCGCCTGCATCGCGTCGAGCCCGAGCGGGCGGCCGACATGCTCGGCGATGGCGGCCTTGCGCGGCCTCGACGTCGAGCCGCGCGAGCTCGCCGCCGATGGGCCGCTCGGCGTTGATGCGGCCGAGCACGACATTGGCGTCCGTCAGCGTCGGGCGCGTGTTGCCCTGGCCGTAGCAGACCGGGCCCGGGCACGCGAGCCCGCGCTCTCCGGCCCGACCTGCAGCAGGCCGCCGCTGTCGACATGGGCGATCGAGCCGCCGCCGGCGCCGATGGTGGTGATCTCGATCATCGGCGTGCGGATGACGAGGCCGAAATCGATGGTGGTCTGCGCCGCGAGCGCCGTCTCGCCCGCTCGGCGATCAGCGAGACGTCGAAGGAGGTGCCGCCGAGATCGCCGGTGATGACGTTGTCGAAAGCCCGCCGCGCGGGCGATGGCCGCCGCCGCGATCACGCCGGCGGCCGGGCCCGACAGCGCCGTGCGCACCGGCAGCTCGCGCGCCGTCGCCGTCGACATGACGCCGCCGTTCGACTGGACGATGTGGAACTCGCCCGCGAAGGCATCGCCCTGCCAGCGCCGCTTCGAGCTTGCCGAGATAGTGAGCCGACGACCGGCTGCAGATAGGCGTTCAGCGCCGTGGTGGAGGCGCGCTCGAACTCGCGGATCTCGGGCAGGATCTCGCGAGGACGTCGCGACATGCGGGTTCGGCCAGACGGCGCGCGCGGCGGCCGCCGCGGCGCGCTCGTTGGCCGGGTTGGCGTAGCTGTTGATGAAGATGATGGCGAGCGCCTCGCGCGCCACGCGCCAGCAGGTCGCGCGCCGCGGCGCGGACCGCGTCGAGGTCGACCGTCATCGCGGATGGTGCCGTCGGCGAGCGTGCGCTCCGGCACCTCGAGCCGCATGTCGCGGTCGGCGATGGGCAGGAAATCGCCCCACAGTCCCCAGGTGTTGCGGCCGGTCGCGGCGGCGCATCTCCAGCACGTCGCGGAAGCCGCGCGTGGTGATGACGCCGATCTTCGCGCCCTTGCGCTCCAGCAGCGCGTTGGTGCCGACGGTGGTGCCGTGCACGATGGAGCCGAGAGCCGCGACCGGCCGCCCAGCGCGCGCAGGCCGTTCGAGGAAGCCGACGGCCTCGTCGCCGCGGTTGGACGGCACCTTGGCGGTGCGGAAGCGGCGCTCGGCCTCGTCGAAACAGGAACAGGTCGGTGAAGGTGCCGCCGACATCGACGCCGACGATCGTGCTCGCCGCTCATGCCGCCCTCCGGGCGCGCAGGGCCTCGTCTCGGCGATGTCGACAGCGCCATCCGGCGAGAGCACGACGGCATAGTCGTCGCGCGCGGCGGACCGGCGCGATGTAGCCGAGGCGGACGTCGCGGGCGACGCTGGCGGGATCGCGGGCCAGCGGGTCGCCCCAGCCGCCGCCGCCGGGCGTTTCGAGGCGCACGCGCTGGCCTCTGGCGATCTTCACGTCGGTGACCTTGGAGGCCATCGGCGGGGACATCTCGCCGGCATTCGGTCTGCCAGCAGAAGCGGTTGAGCGCCGCGCTGCCGCCGCCGCCGACGCCGAAGGGCGCGAAGCGTGCCGCGCTCGCCGAGCAGGAACACGTCCGCGCCGCCCTGGGCCAGCGCCTCGATCTCGTAGATCGCGCCGAGGCCGCCGCGATGCAGCCCGGCGCCCCGCGCTGTCGGGGCGCAGCGCCCATTGCGTGAACATCACGGGATAGGCGGCTTCCAGGATTTCGGCCGGCGGGATGGTCGCCGTCGAGATCGGGATTGTTGCCGTGGTTGAGCCCGTCGCTGTCCGGGTTGCCGCCGAGTCCGCCGCCGAAGAAGGAGAACATCACCCAGCGCTGGCCATCGTCGCGGTGGCCGGCCAGCGACAGCGCGTTGATGGTGCCGAAGGGCGCCGCGGTGGCGCGGTCGGGCATGGCCTTCGCCGAGCGCGCCGAAGACGACGCCGATGACGCGCAGGATCGTCTCGGTGTAGCCGCCCACCGGCTTGCGGCGCGCTGACGCCGAGCAAGCGTCGTTGTCGGGAATGACGAATTCGATCGGCGCCAGGCAGCCGGCATTGGCCGGCACGTCGGTGAAGACGTGCTTCAGCGCGACGTAGCAGCAGGCCACCGCGGTCGAGCGGGCGATGTTGAGCGGGCCGGCGCAGGGCGGCGGCGGAGCGCGAGAAATCGAGCGTCATCCGGTCGCCCGCGATGGTCAGGTCGAGCGCGATGGTCAGCGGCTCGTCGGTGACGCCGTCATTGTCGAGGAAGTCCTCGAAGCTGTAGCGTGCCGTCGGGCAGTGCAGCGATGTTCTCGCGCATCAGCGCCTCGGCGCGCGCAGTAAAGGCGTCGCAGCGCCGCCGTGATCGTTGCTTCGCCGTACTCGTCGAGCAGTGCCATGCAGGCGGCGCTCGCCGAGATCGAGCGCGTTGAGCTGGCCGTTGAGATCGCCGCAGTTGGATTGCGGCACGCGGGAATTGGCGGCGAGGATAGTCGACGATGTCCTGCTGCATCACGCCGGCGCGAGATCAGCTTCACCGGCGGGATGCGCACGCCCTCCTGGAAGCTTTCCGTCGCCCGCGCATTGAAGCCGCCGGGCACGTTGCCGCCGATATCGAGCCAGTGGCCGACGGAGGCGAGCCAGCAGAACAGCTCGCCCGTCGCGGAAGACCGGCCGCACCAGGCGGAAATCGTTGAGGTGCGTGCCGCCGTCATAGGGGTCGTTGAAGAGGAAGGTGTCGCCCTGCGTCGAGCCCGCCGTCGCGCGCCACCTTGTCGATCACGGCCTTGCACGGCGAAGGCCATGGCGCCGACGAAGATCGGCAGGCCCTTGGTGCCCTGCACCAGCGTGGCGCCGGTCTCGGCGTGGTAGAGGCCGTGGCAGGCGTCGCGGGCCTCGGCGATGATCGGGTTGAAGGCGGAGCGGTAGAGCGTCGCGTCCATCTCGTCGGCGATCTGCTCGAGCCGGCCCTTCAGCACCGCGAGCGTGACGGGATCGATCGTCATGATCCGAAGTCCTCGTAGAACTTGCCCCGAGTCCAGCATCATCCTCGGTGCCGACGATCGCATTGATCGCCCGAAGTCGAACATCCGGTCGCGGAACGCGTCGGTCGTGCCGTCGCGCGCCAGGGTGCCGTAGAAATCCTGCGCCGTCCGGGCGATGGCCCGCACGATCGCGCCGGGGAAGATGACCAGGCTGAAGCCGAGCGCCTGGAGTTCCGGGCCCGACAGGATCGGCGTCTGCCCGCCCTCGACCATGTTGGCCATCAGCGGGCGCGGTGCCGCCGAGCGCGGTGACGATGTCGGCGAGCTGCGCGCTGGTGCGGGGCGCTTCGACGAACAGCACGTCGGCGCCGGCCTCGGCGTAGAGGCCGGCCCGGTCGATGGCGGCGGCGAAGCCTTCCACGGCGACCGCGTCGGTGCGGGCGATGATGAGCGTGGCCTCGCTGGCGCGGGCATCGACGGCGGCGCGGATCTTCCCGGCCATCTCGCCGGGTGCGATCAGCCCCTTGTCGGCGAGGTGGCCGCAGCGCTTGGGAAAGCTCTGGTCCTCGAGCTGGATGGCGCTCGCGCCCGCACGCTCGAACAGCTTCACCGTCCGCTGCACGTTGAGCGCGTTGCCGTAGCCGGTGTCGGCGTCGACGATGATGGGCGTGGCGACCCGCTCGCGCACCAGGCCGAGGGTCTCGGCCACTTCGGTCATGGAGACGAGGCCGATGTCGGGCCGGCCGAGGCGCGTGTAGGCGATGGCCGCGCCGGAGAGATACAGCGCCTCGAACCCCGCCGCCTCGGCGAGCGAGGCGGTGAGCGCGTCGTAGACGCCGGGCGCGATGACGATCCGGTCCTGCGCGAGGCGCTCGCGCAGTCCGCCCGGTGGGGGATTGGTCTGGCTCATCATGGTCACATTCCCAGATAGGCTTTTTCCAGCTCGGGGTTGCGCGACAGCGCCGCTCCCGATCCGGTCAGCACGAAGCGGCCGTTTTCCAGCACATGGGCGCGGGTGGCGAGCGCCAGCGACTGCATCACGTTCTGCTCGACCAGCAGGATGGCCAGCCCGTCGCGCATTGAGGCGGCGCACCAGCGCGAACATCTCCTCGACCAGCAGCGGCGAGAGGCCGAGCGAGGGCTCGTCGAGGATCAGCAGCCGCGGCTCCGCCATCAGGCCGCGGCCGATGGCGAGCATCTGCTGCTCGCCGCCCGACAGCGTGCCGGCGGCCTGGCGCGATGCGCTCCCTCAGCCGCGGAAAGGTCTCGAAGACGCGCTCCAGGTTGCGCGCCCGGTTCGGCTTGCCGCGGCGGTAGGAGCCGAGCTCGAGGTTCTCCCGCACGCTCATGTCGGGGAAGATCTTGCGCCCCTCGGGCACCTGGATCAGGCCGAGCTCCACGATGGCGGGCGGGCCGAGCGCCGTCGATGCGCTGGCCGTCGAAATGGATCTCGCCGGCCGCGGGCGCGGACGACGCCGGAGAGCGTCTTGTTGAGCGTGGTCTTGCCGACGCCGTTCGCGCCGAGCACGGCGACGATCTCGCCGGGCATGACGTCGAATTCGATGCCGCGCAGCACCTGCGTCCCGCCATAGCCGGCGGCGAGGCCCGAGATGCGCAGGAGGGGCTCGGCCTGCGACGCGTCAGCCATGCGGCGCCTCCCGCAGCTCTTCGCGCGCGGCGATGCGCGCCGCCGCGCCGTGGCCGAGATAGGCCTCGATGACCGCGGGATCGCGCGCCACCTCCGCCGGCGTGCCCTCGGCGATGATGCGGCCCTGCGCCAGCACGAACACGTGGTCGCAAAGGCTCATCACGGCCTGCATCACGTGCTCGACCATGAGGATGGTGACGCCGCTGTCGCGGATCGCACGGATCACGGGCACGATGTCGCGCACCTCGGATGGGTTCAGCCCGGCCAGCACCTCGTCGAGCAGCAGCAGCTTGGGCTCGGTGGCGAGCGCGCGGGCGAGTTCGAGGCGCTTGCGGCCGGAGACGGTGAGCCCGGAGGCAGGCGCGTCGAGCCGGTCGGCGAGGCCGACCAGCGTCGCCGACCTCCTCGCGCCCGCGCCAGCGCCTCGTCGCGGCCGGGATGGCGCAGATGCGCGCCGACGGCGATGTTCTCGCGCACGGTGAGCCCGGCGAAGGGCTGCACGATCTGGAAGGTCCGCGCGATGCCGCGCGCGGCACGCTCGATGCGGCGGCAGGGCGGCGATGTCCTCGCCCTCGAACAGGATGCGCCCGCTGGTCGGCCGCTCGAAGCCCGAGATCAGCGTGAACAGCGTCGTCTTGCCCGCGCCGTTCGGGCCGATCAGCCCGGTGATGCGGCCCTGCACGGCGCGTAAGCGAGGCGTCGTCGACGGCGAGCAGGCCGCCGAAGCGCTTGGATACGCCCTCGACCGACAGGAAGGCGGCGGTCGGCGCTCGATCATCGCGCCTCCCCAGCCGAGGCCGTGACCGAGACGCCGGACCAGGCCCTGCAGGCCGTTGGGCGCGAAGGCGCACCACCACGATCAGCAGCGCGCCGAAGAGCACGAGGTCGATGCCGGGGATGCGGCCCGCCACCGCCTTCGTGACCTTCGCCAGCGCATGCAGCGCGACGCGCCCCGACCAGCGGCCCGAACACGGTGCCGAGCCCGCCGATGATCGGCGCCAGCAGCGCCTCGACGCGAGATCCAGGTGCCGTAGGCGATGTTGGCGTCGACGAACAGGAAGTACTGCGCGTAGAGCGCGCCCGACACGGCGGTGATGCGCGGCCGAGAGCGTGATCGCCTGCAGCTTCACGCGCGAACGTGTCGACGCCGAGCGCGCGGGCCGCGTCCTCGTTCTCCCGCACCGCGACGAGCTACGCGCCGAAGCGCGAGCGCTCCATGGCGCGCGTCGCCACGCAGCACCGACGCCGACCAGCGCCAGCGCGATCCAGTAGATAGACGGCGCGGCTCGCGAACTGGAAGTTCTCCGGCCGCACGTCGAGCTTGATCAGGATGCCCGCCGCGCCGCCGGTGAACGCGGCGCGCATTGGCGAGCGATGCGGAACACCTCGGCGAAGGCGAGCGTGACCAGCGCGAAATAGGAGCCGCGCAGGCCCGAGCGGAAGACTGAGGAAGCCGATGGCCAGCCGACGACGCCGCGCCGACGGCGATCGCCGGCGGCGAAGGCCAGCTAGGCGTTCACGCCGAAGCGCACCTGCAGGATGCGCGGTGGCATAGGCGCCCGGTGCCGAAGAAGGCGGCGTGGCCGAAGCGAGAACTGCCCGCCATAGCCGCCGAGGATGTTCCAGCCCTGCGCGGCCAGCGCGATGATCAGCGCCGATGACCATGCGCAGTTCAGCACGGTGTTGCCCGATGTCGCGAAGCGGCAGCAGCGCCAGCACCGCCGCGACGAGCAGCGATGGGCCGTAGGCGGCAGAGTCGCTTGCGACCGGTTCATGCGCGGCGCCCCGAACAGGCCCGTCGGGCGCACCAGCAGCACCAGGATGAAGATCAGGAAGATGCCGAGCTGGCCGAGGCTCTCGCCGAAATAGAGGCCCGACAGGCTCTCCACCACGCCGATGAACAGCCCGCCGACCAGCGCGCCCGGCACCGAGCCCATGCCGCCCAGCACCACGATGGTGAAGGCCACGAGCACGATAGGCGTTGCCGACGCGCGGGTTGACGTAGAAGCTCGGCAGCAGCAGGCAGGCCGCGACCGCCAGGCAGGCCGCGCCGAGGCCGAAGGTGACGGCATAGACATGCGCCACGTCGATGCCGACCAGCGCCGCGCCGAGCTTCTCCTTCGCCACCGCGCGGATCGCCTTGCCGGTGTCGGTGCGTGGTCAGGACCGCCCAGAGCAGCACCGCGCGATCGACGCAGGCGACGCCGAAGGCGATGACGCGCGGGCAGGGCAGGAACACGAAGCCGAGATCGATCACCGAGAAGCCGTAGGGCACGTCGATGGTGCGGCGTGTCGGACCGGAACACGGCCAGCAGCACGTTCTCGATGACGATGGAGAGGCCGAGCGTGACCAGCAGGATGTTGCGGTCCTCGCCGTGGCTCGCGGGCCCGATGACGAAGCGCTGCACGCCGTAGCCGAGCGCGAAGAACAGCGGCGCCAGCGCCGAAGACCGCGACGTAGCGGATCGACGCCGAAGCCTGCCAGGCGACGAAGGCGGCGAACATCGCCGCGTCAGCATGCGCGCCATGGGCGAAGTTGATGATGTGCAGCACGCCGTAGACCAGCGTCAGCCCCAGCGCCACCAGCGCGTAGACCGCCCCGGTCAGGAGGCCGTTGAGCACGGCGGCGAGGACGATCTCGGGGGCGAACATCAGTGCGGCCTGACGCTTTCTGCGACGACACGCCTCATCCGGGACGCGACCCGGCTGCGCCTGCGTCTCCGGGCGCGGTCGGACGTACCGGCCAGACTCGCGCGGCCGGATCAGACCGGCGGACCGGGGAAGACCGGCTTGGCGTCGGCGAAGGCCTCGGGGAAGATCACCTTGATGTCGCCGTTCTGCACCTGCGTGTTCACCGGCGCGGCGCCCATGTTCTGGCCGTTGACGAACTTCGTCGGGCCATAGGGCATGATGTGGCCGGTGAAGGTCGGAGCTCTCCAGCGCCGCGAGGATCTTGGCGCGGTCGGCGAGGCCGGCGCGCTCGATGCGCGTCCGCCAGCAGCATCACGCCGGAGTAGTTCAGCGGCCACGTTGTAGGCGAGGAACTTGCCCTGCGCCTCCACGCGCTTCTTCAGCTCCGCGCCTTGGCGTTGCGCGGATCGGACCAGTGGTTCGCGTCCATCACGTACTGCGGCCGCCTCGCGGGAATTCCTTGCACGAAGCGGAAGTTGGACGCCGCGCCGTTCAGCACGGCGTAGATGCCCTTCGGCCGGATGCGCTGCTGCTGCATGGTGCGCGCGAGCAGCACGAACTCGCCGTAGTAGCTGGACGGGATGACGCAGGTCCGGGTTCTTGCGCCCGGATGCGCAGCGCGATGTTGGACATGTCGCGCGCCGGCGTCGGGTGCGCAGATGGTCTCCATCACCTCGAAGCCGCGCTTGGGCAGCTCGGCCTGCAGCAGCTGGGCCAGGCCCGAGCCGAACAGGCCGTCCTCATGCACGAGCATGACGGTCTTGATCGGCTTGCCGGCGGCGTCGTTCAGCTTGACGAGGTTGTCGAGCGCCTGCGTGCTGACGATGCCGAAGCCCGGCGCGAAGCGGAAGGTGTTCTTCAGGCCGCGCGCTGACGATCTGGTCGTTGACGCCGACATCGACGATGTAGGGCAGGTCGTAGCGCGAGGCGGCCTGCGGTGGCCGCGAGGCAGATCGGGCTGGCGAAGCCGCCGACGATGGCGACCACGCCCTCGGCCGTTCATGCGCTCCACCTCGGCCGTGCCGCCCTCGGGCGTCGAGCGGGCGTCGCCGAACACCATCTCGAGCTTCGCGCCGCCGAGCGACTTGATGCCGCCGGCGGCGTTGATCGCCTTGATGGCGAGTTCGGCGCCGAGCTGGCCCTGCTGGCCGTCCTAGCGCCAGCGCGCCGGTGACCGGCTGCAGGATGCCGACCTTGACCGCCGCGCGCCTGGGCGCGCAGGCTAGGCCCGGCATGCGCGACCGCGCCGGCGAGCGCCGCGCTGCCCAGCAGGGCCTGGCGGCGGTTGAACGTGCCTGTTGCGTCAAAGATGCTCATGATGACTTCCCGTCACCGTTGCGGGCCTTGTGCGGCCCCGTTCTGACACGTGCTCCGCGCCGATGCGGCGTGGTGGCCGTTGCGTGCGTCGGCGCCCGGTCGGCATTCGCCGCCGCGACAGGCGACCAGCGGCGGCCGTCGTCGTCGCCGGTCCGCACGAGATCCATGCGGAAAGCGTAGCGGTCCGGCCGGTAGAGCGCGGCCAGGTGCTCCACGCCGCGGCCCTTCGCGTCGTAGACGACGCGGGTGAGGGCGATGAGCGCGGAGCCGACGTCCACGCCGAGCGCGGCGGCGACGTCGGGCGTGGCCAGCACGGCGCTGATCTCCTGCGTCGCGCTGGTCCACCTCGACGCCGGAGCGCTCGAGCAGCGCGAGCAGCGGCCGGGAGGCGAGCTCGGCCTCCGAATAGGTGACGCCGATGCGCTCGGGCACATGCGTGGTGAGGTAGCGAGAAGGGCTGCGCCGTCGATGATGCGCACGCGCACGGAGCGCTGCACCCGCTCGTCCCGGCCCGAGCCGCAGCGCTGACGGCGATGGCCGGCGCGGGCTCCTGGTAGCCGAAGGCGAGCAGCCTCACCGTCCGTCGCGCGGCCCATCGCCATCAGGTTGCTGAGGACGTCGGAGAGGTCGGCGACGATGGATTTCGGCTTGCCGGGCGCGGTTGACGAAGGTGCCCGCGCCGCGCCGGCGGTTGATCAGCCCCTCGCGCTCCAGCTCCGCCAGCGCGCGGCGCACCGTGATCGCGCGAGACGCTGTGCTCGGCGGCGAGCGCCTGTTCCGGCGGCAGCGCGTCGCCCGACGACAGGCCGCCGCTGGCGATCCGCTCACGGAGCACCAGATACACCTGTCGGGACTTGGACATCTCGACGCCGGCCATGTGTCCTGTTCCGTTCAGACGCCCTGTTCTGGGATGCCTCTTGGCGGTAGAACTTCTATTTGTCTACTGTATGATACAACTCGTTCACGTCAAGCGTTCGTCAAGGCGCCGTCCGAGCACTGGTCAGGAGGCAGGATCATCGATGGGCGACGCGCCCCGCACGATCATCGACAAGCTCTGGGACAGCCACGCCGTCCTGACCCGCGAGGACGGGCAGACCCTGCTGTGGATCGACCGGCATCTGCTGCACGAGGGCTCGTTCCATGCGTTCGACCAAGCTGGCCAAGCGCGGCGCGATCGGTCGCGCATCCCGGCCTGACCTTCGGCATCGCCGACCACTACGTGCCGACGCGGCGGGGACCGGCGATGTCGCGACGTCCCGAGATCCGGCGGATGGTGGAGCAGCTCTCGGAGAACACCGCGCAGGCACGGCATCCGGCTGATCGGGCTCGACGATCCGCGCCAGGGCATCGTCCATGTCGCGATCCCGGAGCAGGGCCTGACGCTGCCGGGGCTGACGATCGTGTGCGGCGACAGCCACACCTCGACCCATGGCGCGTTCGGCGCCTACGCCTTCGGCATCGGCGCGTCGGAAGTCGCGCACGTGCTGATGACGCAGACCCTCTGGCAGAAGAAGCCGCGGCGGATGCGCATCGCGGTGGACGGCGCGCTGGCGCCCGGCATCACCGCGAAGGACATCGCGCTCACCATCATCGCGCGCATCGGCGCCGACGGGGCGCAGGGCCACGCCATCGAATATGCGGGCTCGGCGGTGCGCGGCCTCTCGATGGAGGGGCGGATGACGCTGTGCAACCTCTCCATCGAGGCCGGCGGGCGGCTGGGGCTCGTCGCGCCCGACGAGACGACCTTCGCCTGGCTGCGCGGCCGGCCCTCCGCGCCCGCAGGGCGACGACTTCGAGCGGGCGGTCGAGGACTGGCGGCGCTCGCCAGCGACCGACGACGCGCATGTTCGACCGCGAGATCGTCCTCGACGCAGCCGAGATCGCGCCGACCGTCACCTGGGGCACCAGCCCCGAGCACGCCGCGCCGATCGATCGTCGACCGTGCCGGACCCCGACCGCATCGCCGATCCCGGCGCGCGCCGCAGGCGGTGCGCGACGCGCTCGCCTATATGGGCCTGCGCGCCGGGCATGAAGCTGTCCGACATCGCGCGTCGACCGCGTGTTCATCGGCTCGTGCACCAACAGCCGCATCGAGGATCTGCGCGCCGCCGCGGCGGTGCTGCGCGGCCGCAAGGCCGCGGTTCCGGGGCTGGTGTCGCCGGGCTCCAGCAGCGTCAAGCGGCAGGCCGAGGAGGAGGGGCTCGACCGCATCTTCCGCGACGCCGGGCTGGAATGGGTGGAATCCGGCTGCTCCATGTGCGTGGGCATGAACGGCGACATCGTGCCGCCGGGCGAGCGCTGCGCCTCCACCACCAACCGCAATTTCAAGGGCCGGCAGGGGCCGGGCAGCCGCACGCATCTGATGTCGCCGGCCATGGTGGCCGCGGCCGCGGTCACCGGGCATCTCGCCGACGCACGCGACCTGCTGCGCGGGGAGGCCGCCATGACGCCGCTCGTCACCGTCGACGCCAGCGCCTGCCCCCTGCCGCTGGCCAGCGTCGACACCGACCAGATCATCCCCGCCCGGTTCATGAAGCGCCCGCGCTCGGAGGGCTACGGCGCGTTCCTGCTGCACGACCTGCGCCAGGGCCCGGATGCGCCCGCCGCCTGCCTCGACGACGCCAGGCATCGCGGGCGCGGCAGGTGCTGGTCGCCCGGCGCAATTTCGGCTGCGGCTCGTCGCGCGAGGCGGCGGTCTACGCGCTGGCCGACTACGGCATCCGCTGCGTCATCGCGCCGAGCTTCGGCGACATCTTCGCGTCCAACGCCGTGAAGAACGGCCTCCTGCCCGCGCGCGTCCGCGAGGACGATGCCGAGGCGCTGCTGGCGAGCGAGGCCGTGCGGGAGGGCAGGGCGATCCGCGTCGACCTCGCCAGCCAGACCATCACCGCGGGCAACCTTGTCGCTGCTTTCGACATCGAGCCCGTGTGGAAGACGCAGTTGCTGAACGGCTGGGACGATATCGACCTGACGATGGCGCTAGCCGGCGAGATCGAATCGTTTCGCGCGCGGGACGCCGCCGCGCGCCCCTGGGCGACGCCGCCGGGCTGATCCGCCACGCCACCGCACGACATTCCGCGATCGGTTCATGCGTCGTTCATCGCCGGCAGCCCAGAAATTCGTGATAAGCCGGGGGGCGTGACATCCAGATCGGGGGTTCGCACATGATTGTGCGCCTTTTCGCCGTTGCTTGCTTCGCTTGCCCTCTTCATCCTGGGACCAGCGGCGGCCCGCGCCGAGCCACGAGTCGCGCTCGTCGTCGGCAATGCCAACTACGAGACGGGAACGCTCGTCACGCCCGTCAACGATGCCGGGCTGATGGTCGAGAACCTGCGTTCGGCGGGTTTCGACGTGGTGGCGGGCGCGGACCTCGACCTTGCGGGCCTGCGCAACAGCGTGCGCGAATTCCTCGACAAGCTCGAGGCGGCGGGACCGGACGCCTCGGCGCTCGTCTATCTCGCAGGACACGGCGTCCAGTTCGAGGGCGACAACTTCATGATCCCCGTCGGCGCGCGGATCGCGCGGCCGACCGACATTCCGTTCGAGGCGTTCAGGCTCAACGACCTCATCCGCTCGATGGCGGCGATCCCTCGGCCACGCGCATCGTGATGCTGGATCTCGCGCGGCCTTTCCCGGCCCTGCGCGGCAGGCAGGACATCGCGCCCGGCCTCGTGCTCGTCGATCCGCCCGAGGGCTTCCTGCTGTCGTACTCGACCGGACCCGATCTCACCTTCGACGAAGGCCCGGGGCCGTATGGGGCCTATGCCAGCGCCTTCATCGAGATGATGCGGCAGCCCGGCATGGCGCCGGACGAGCTTTTCGCCAAGCTGCGCGTGCGCGTCCACGAAGCGACGCAAGGCCGCCAGACGCCCTGGGATACGGCCAAGCTCACGCAGCCTTTCGCGTTCTTCGAGCCCGAGGCCGGCGCGCCCTTGCCGCCGGTCGCCGCCGCACCGCCGCCGCGCGCGCGCTCCTTCGCCGATCTCGGGCCGGAGGAGGCCTACGCCATCGCGGTCGAGCGCGACACGATTCCCGGCCTACCAGGAGTATCTGCGCTTCTATCCCAACGCCGTCTATTCGGCGCGCGTGAAGCGCATCCTCGCCATCCGGCGCGAGGCGCTGTTCTGGCAGCGCACGCTGGCGCGGAACACGCCCGAGGCCTACTGGACCTATCTGCGCCGCTATCCCGACGGGCCGCATGCACGCGACGCCGACCGCCGCCTGGCGCGGTTGTCCGCTCCCATCGAGCCGCCGCGGTTCTTCGACGAGGTGGAATACGATCTTCCCCCGCCGCTGGTGGGGATCGAGATCGTGCGTCCTGATGCCTGGTACATCCAGGACGATTATCCGCCGCCGCCCCCGCCGCCGGTCTACCTGCTGCCGCGCCGGCAGCCTGATTTCTTCCTTCCCCCGCCGCCCCCGCCGCGCGGCGCCGGCTTCCTGCCGATTCCGGTTCCCGTGCCGTTCCCGAATTGGGCGCGCCGCCCGCCGCCGCCGCCCCCGCCGGTGTTCATCCAGGGCCGGCCCTATGCCTGCCGGGGCCTTCCCCGGCGGCCAGCGTCCCCCGCCGCCGCCGTCGGGAACGCAACCCGTGCAAGCGCCGGGTACGCCGCCTGCGCCTGCTCGCCGGCTCCGGGCGCTGACGCCTCCGCCCGCACCGGCTCCGGGTGCAGCGCCTGCGCCCGCTCCGGGCACGCCTGCGCCGCCTCCGGCCGGGACTCCGCCCGGTGGGCCGCGTCCGCCGGCTCCGGGTGCACGCCTGCTCCCGCTCCGGGCACACCCGTCGCCGCCTCCGGGCGGAACTCCGCCCGGTGGGCCGCGTCCGCCGGCTCCGGGCGCACGCCTGCTCCCGCTCCGGGCACACCGTGCCGCCGCCTCCGGCCGGGACTCCGCCCGGTGGGCCGCGTCCGCCAGCTCCGGGTGCGATACCTGCGCCAGCGCCGGGCGCGCCTGCTACGCCGCCGCCTCCGGGCCAGTTGCGGCCGGGGCAGATCGCGCCGCCGGCTCCAGGCGCGCAGCCTGCGCCCGCGCCGGGTGGGGCTCCGTTGCACCGGGCGCGATTCGCCCGGGCCAGCCACCGTCGCCGCCCGCATCGGCAGGCCCGTCGGCTCCAGCGCCAATTCCGGCGCCAGCTCCAGCTCCCGCCGCCCAGCCTGCGCCGGATGGCGTTCGTCCGCCGCCTCCCGGTGCGATCCGCCCGGCTCAGCCCCCGGCCGGGTCGCCCCCGCCGGTGCTGTCGCCGGAGCCGGTGCGTCCGCGTCCCGGCGAGCCGCCGTTGATCCGCCGGCCGGAGCCCGGACAGCCGCCCGCGCCGGCCCAGCCTCCGCGTCCGCCGGTTGCCGCCGAACCGCCGCGTCCGGCTCCCCCTGCCGTCGACCGAGCCGCCGCGTCCGGCCCCGCCGAGCTTGCGGTCGCTCGAGCCGCGTCCGCAGCCGCAACTCGCGCCCCAGCGTGAGCATTCCCGGAGCAGCCGCAGCGCATCCAGCCGCAGCGTCTGCCGCCGCAAATGGAGCGTCCGGCTCCGCCGCCGCCGCAGGCCGCACCTCCTGTGATGCGGGCTCCGCCGCCGCCGCCGCCGCAGGCTGCGCCTCCTGTGATGCGGGCTCCGCCGCCTCCGCCTCCGCAGGCCGCGCCTCCTGTGATGCGGGCTCCGCCCGCCGCCACCGCCGCAGGCTGCGCCTCCGGTGATGCGGGCTCCGCCGCCGCCGCCGCCGCAGGCTGCGCCTCCGGTGATGCGCGCCCCGCCACCGCCGCCCCCGCAGGCTGCGCCTCCGGTGATGCGTGCTCCGGCACCGCCGCCGCCTCAGATGCAGCCGCAGCGGCAGCCGGGACCGCCTCCGCAGGCTGCTCCCCAGCCGCAGCGCGGGCCGCCACCCGGCCGCCCGAATTGCGGTAACCCGGGGCAGCCACCCTGCTGATCTGCAGGACTTGAATCGAAAAACCCCGGACGGCCTGGCCGCCCGGGGTTTCTTTTTGGTTCAGTTCGAAGGCGCGGAACGCCTTTCGCGCCGGATCAGGAGCTCAGCGCTCCAGGACGGCGAGCAGGCTCGACGTGTCCCAGCGCTGTCCGCCCATCTTCTGGACTTCGGAGTAGAACTGGTCGACGAGCGCGGTGACGGGCAGGTGCGCGCCGTTGCGGCGGGCCTCGTTCAGGCAGATCGCCAGGTCCTTGCGCATCCAGTCGACCGCGAAGCCGAAGTCGAACTTGCCGGCGTTCATCGTCTTGTAGCGGTTCTCCATCTGCCAGGACTGGGCGGCGCCCTTGGAGATCGTCTCGATCACGGCCTCGACGTCGAGGCCCGCCTTCTTGGCGAAATGCACGCCCTCCGACAGCGCCTGCACGAGGCCGGCGATGCAGATCTGGTTGACCATCTTGGTCAGCTGGCCGGCGCCGGAGGGGCCGAGCAGGCGGCAGGCGCGCGCGAAGCTCATGATGACGGGCTCGGCGCGGGCGAAGGTCTCGGCGTCGCCGCCGCACATCACGGTGAGCACGCCGTTCTCCGCGCCCGCCTGGCCGCCCGAGACCGGCGCGTCGATGAAGGCGAACGCCGGATTCTGCCGCCTTGGCGTTGAGCTCGCGCGCCACCTCGGCGGAGGCGGTGGTGTGGTCGACGAAGACGGCGCCCTTCGCCATGCCGGCGAACGCGCCGTCCGGGCCCAGCGTCACCGAGCGCAGATCGTCGTCATTGCCGACGCAGGCAGAACACGATCTCCTGGCCCTTGGCGGCCTCCCGGGGCGTCTTCGCGGCCTTGCCGCCATGCTCCGCCGACCCACTTCTCGGCCTTGGCGAATGTCCGGTTGTAGACGGTGACCTCGTGCCCCTTGGCTGGCGAGGTGGCGGGCCATGGGGTAGCCCATGACGCCGAGGCCGAGAAATGCGACTTTCATGACGAAACTCCTGTGCGAAACCAAAGCCGGCGAGGCGCCGGTGACGCTCAGGCCCGCGTGGAGATGCCGGGTCAGGCGGCGCTCGGCCACATCCCATGTGCGGCGGATCGCTTCCACGATGCACAGATAAAGCACGGCGGCAAAGAGGTACACCGTCAGGTCGAAGGATCGCGCGAAGGCGAAGCGCGTCGTGCCCATCAGGTCGAAGATCGTCACCAGCGAGGCGACCGCCGACGACTTGACCATGATGACCAGCTCGTTGCCGAGCGGCCGCAGCGCCACCATCGCCGCCTGCGGCACGATGACCTGCCGCAGGATCGTGCTCCAGCGCATGCCGAGCGCCCGCGCGGCCTCCCACTGGCCGCGATGAACCGACTGGATGCGCCGCGGAAGATCTCCGCCTGGTAGGCGGCGGTGTTCAGCGTGAAGGTGAAGACCGCGCAGAAGAACGCGTCGCGGAAGAAGCCCCACAGGCCGATATCGGTGAGAAAGGGCCGGATCTGCCCCGCGCCGTAGTAGACGAGGAAGAGCTGGCACAGCAGCGGCGTGCCGCGGAAGAACGTGATGTAGCCGAGCGCGATGCGCGAAAAGATCGGGCCCGCCATAGATCCGCGTCAGCGCCAGCCCGAAGGCGAGGATGCAGCCGAGCACGACCGAAATGGCGACGAGCTGCAGCGTGACGCCGAGCCCGCGTGAAGATGCGGCAGCCGTAATTCGTGATGGCCTCGTTGCCGATGAGCCAGCCGGGAACACTCGCACCAGGTCATCGCCCGCCTCCCGATCCCGACCGCGAAGCCGCGATTGGTGCGGCGCTCGAGCAGTGTCGATGCCCGTAGGCGGAGACAAGCGAGAAGCAGAGATAGATGAGGCAGGCCACGCCGAAGAACAGGAACGGCTCCTTCGTCACCACGTTGGCCCGCCCGGTCCAGAACATCAGGTCGGGCAGGGCGATGACGGAGACGAGCGAGGTCTCCTTCAGCAGCACCATCCAGTTGTTGCCGAGGCCCGGCAGGGCGACGCGCAGGAGCTGGGGCAGCACGACGAGGCGGAAGGTGAGGGCCTTGGAGAGCCCGAGCGCATAGGCGCCCTCGCGCTGGCCCTTGGGGATCGCGTTGAGCGCGCCGACCCAGACCTCGCGAGGAGAACGCGCCGAGCACCAGCCCCAGCGCGATCATGCCCGCGACGAAGGCGGGCATCTCGAGATTGCTGGTGAAGCCGACGCCCTTCCAGGCCTTCTGCAGGCCGAGCTGCAGGCCGAAATAGACGATGTAGAGCGTCAGGAGCTCGGGCAGGCCGCGGAACACCGTCATGTAGACGGTGCTGATCCCGCGCAGGATCGGACTGTCCGCGCGCTTCAGCAGCGCGGCGAGCAGGCCCAGCGCGAGGCCGAAGGGCAGGGTCGCGAGCGCCAGGCGCTATCGTGATCAAGGCGCCCGCGCGCGAGTTCGTCGCCCCAGCCTTGGTCGCCGAAGGAAAGCAGCGATGAGGTAATAGTCCATGCGGGCGTGGAGCCGCGCTTTCCGGGCGTGACGGGATGTGACGTCGGCGACGTCACGCGGGAACGTGCCGGGGGCGTAGTCTGCCGGGAAATGGGGCGGCGCATCGCGCCGCCCCGCGATGTCGAGGACGTTCAGTCGGCGAGGATGTTCACCTTGAAATACTTGTCCATGATCTTCTTGTGCGTGCCGTCCTTGATGCTGACTCCTCGATCGCCTTGGAGAACATGGCGCTGCAGCGCCGTGTCTTCCTTGCGGACGGCGGCGGCGACGCCGGGACCGTGGATCGCCGGATCGCGCTTGATGTCGGCGACGAACTTGCAGCAATCCTTGCCCTGGCCGTCGATGAAGTCGTTCAGAGCGAGCTTGTCGGCGAGGATGTAGTCGAGCCGGCCGTTCTTCAGGTCGAGGTTGGCCTCTTCCTGCGTCGGGTACAGCTTGATGCTGGCGTCCTTGTAGTACTTCTCGAGGTAGTTGGCGTGGATCGTCGAGCCCTGCGCGCCGATCGCCTTGCCCTTGAGGGCGGCGGGCGAGATGTCGGTGCGCGTCACGCGACTTGGCCGGCGATGAACGAGATCGGCGTGCGGCTGTAGACGGCGGTGAAGTCGACCTTCTTGGCGCGCTCGTCCGTGGCGTTCATGCCGGCCATGATCACGTCGTACTTGCCGGCGAGCAGGGCGGGGATGATGCCGTCCCAGTCCTGCGCGACGCAGGTGCACTTGACCTTCATCTTCTCGCAGAGCGCGTTGCCGTAGTCGATCTCGAAGCCTTCCAGCTCGCCCTTGGCGTTGAGGTTGTTCCAGGGAGGATAGGCGCCCTCGGTCCCGATGCGGACTTCCTTCCATTCCTTCTGCTGCGCCTGAGCCATGCCCGCGCCCGCCACCAGGGCCGCGATCGCAAGGGCTGCGATACCAATCGATGTCTTCACGCCTAACTCCTCCTTCGTTCCGTCGAAGCGGATCAGCCATCGGCTGCCCCTCCGCTTGACAGTATTGGACACCGCGCCACGGAGGAGCGCAACACTTCGTTCTGCAGCTAACTTTCACCGAAATCTGCGGCAAGTCGCAGCAAATGCGGGTGAATTCCGGTCGGCGGGTTCGATTTTCAACCGCTGCGAGCGCTGTGCGGCATGTGGCGCGCGCATGGTGCTCCTGCCCGGGCAAGTGGGGTTACACGCCGTAAATCTGTGCCATATTCCCGGAAAGCCGGGCGGATTCCGGCGAACAGGATCGGGCGAGGAAACCATGAAGTCACGTCTCTTCAAGACGCGCGCCGGCGCGGAACTCAAGGTTAGCGAGATGGGCTTCGGCGCCGCGCCGCTGGGCGACCTCTTCGAGCTGATCGACGAGAGGGTGGCCTACGACACGCTGAGGACCGCGCACGAGGCCGGGGTCACGCTGTTCGACGCCTCGCCGCATTACGGCAACGGCCTCGCGGAAGCACGTTGCGGGACGGCGCTGCGGGGGCTGAAGCGCGACAGCTTCGTGTTCTCCACCAAGGTCGGCCGGGTGATGTACCCGTTCGAGCCGCCGGCCCCCAAGGATCCGAACGTCTATTCGCCGGGCTTCCTCGGCGGCTACCCGCACGGCGCCAAGTTCGACTATTCCTACGATGGTGCGATGCGCTCGGTGGAGCAGTCGATGCTGCGCACGGGCCTGAGCAGCATCGACGTGCTGCTGATCCACGACGTCGACGTCTGGACCCATGGCGACAATTACGAGAGGCGCTTCGGCGAGGCGATGGGCGGCGCGTACAAGGCGCTCGACGAACTGCGCCGCACGGGCTTCACGAAGGCGATCGGCGTCGGCGTCAACGAGGCCGAAGTCGCCACGCGGTTCGCCACGGAAGGCGATTTCGACACTGTGCTGCTGGCCGGGCGCTACTCGCTGCTGGAGCAGCCTGCGCTGAAGACCTTCATGCCGCTCGCCACGAAGAAGCACATCGGCGTCATCCTCGGCGGCGTGTTCAACTCGGGCATCCTGGCGACCGGCGCGGTGCCCGGCGCGAAATACGACTATGCGCCCGCCTCGCCCGAGATCATGGAGCGGGTGCGGCGGATCGAGGCCGTCTGCGCGCGCCACGCCACCCCGCTTCGCCGCGCGGCGCTCGCCTTCGCGCTCGCCCATCCGGCGGTGATCTCGGTCATCATCGGGGCGGTGAAGCCGGAAGAGCCGCGCTCCAACGCGGCGGAACTGGCGCAGCCGATTCCAGCCGCGCTCTGGGCCGACCTGAAAAGGCGAGGGCCTTCTGGCGCAGGACGCCGCCGTTCCGGCCTGAACGGCAGGCCCGGCGGCGGTCCGCCGGCATGCTAGTGGCTCGCGGCCGTGTCGCTCGCGCGCAGGCGCTCGGCGTAGACGTTGATGATCAGGGCCGCGAGCAGGATGAGGCCGCGGATCAGGATCTTCAGGAAGCTGTCGATGTTGATGTGGTCGAGCCCGTTGTTGAGGACGCCCAGCACGAACAGGCCGACGATGGTGTTGCCGATGCCGCCGCGTCCGCCGAAGAGGCTGGTGCCGCCGACCACCACGGCCGCGATCGCGTCGAGCAGGTAGCTGTCGAACTCGTTCTGCTGCGCGCTGCCGAAATAGGCGACGCCGAGCATGCCGGCGATGCCCGAGCACACCGCCGAGATCACCATCACCGCGCCGATGATCAGCTTGACGTTGACGCCGGAATACTCCGCCGCCTCGCGGTTGCCGCCGACCATGTACACGTAGCGCCCGAAGCGCGTGTAGGTGAGCACGAGGTGGCCGACGAGCAGGACAGCGCGGCGCACGATGACGATCCACGGCACGCCCGAAGATCGAGCCCGCGCCGAGCGTGGTGATGAGGTCGGGCACGGCGTAGGCGATCTGGCCGCGCACCAGCAGCGCGCAGATGCCGTCGCCGATCTGCATCATGGCGAGCGTCATGATGAAGGACGGGATGCCGATGCGCCGTGACGCCGAAGGCGGTGACCAGCGCCGAGCAGCAGGCAGGCGCGCGAGCGCGAGGATGATCGCGACGACGCCGGGCAGCGGCAGGTTGGCGATGTTCACGCTAGCTTCCTGCAGCGTGAAGAACGCGACGACGATGCCGGTGGCGTTGGCGATGGCTGGCCACGCTGAGGTCGATCTCGGCGGTCAGGATGACGAAGGTCAGGCCGACCGCGATGATGGCGGTGACCGAGACCTGCGTGAGGATGTTTCCAGAGTTGCCCACCGTCGCGAAGGACGGGCTGCGACAGCGTGAAGAACACGACGAGGAACAGCAGCGTCAGGAACGGCGCGATGTTGCGCAGCTGGTCGCGCAGCCAGCTTGTCGTCTTCGATCTCGAGAGACCTGCGTGGCGGGTGCGGTCATGCGTTCTGTCCTGGTCCACGCTGGGTTTGATGCGGGGTCAGGCCGCTGCGAGCAGCCGGTCCTTGCTGATGGTCTCGCCGGCGAATTCGCGGGCGATCGCGCCCTTGCTTCATCACGACGATGCGGTCGGCCAGCGACAGCACGGTCTCCGGCTCGGCTCGAGACGACGACGATCCCGACGCCCTTGTCGCGCAGGCCGCGCACGATGCGCACGACGTCCTCCTTGGCGCCGACGTCCATGCCGCGCGTCGGCTCGCTCAGCACCAGCACCTTGGGCAGGTAGGTCAGCCATTTGGCGAGCGCCACCTTCTGCTGGTTGCCGCCCGACAGCGTGCCGAGCAGCGCGCTCGGCGGCAGGCGGGCGGATGCTCAGCGCCTCGATGTGCCCTCGTGCGATGCTCGCGCTCCTCGGCGCGGCTTCAGCCAGAGCCGCGAGATGCGCTCCAGGATCGCGATCGAGATGTTCTTGTAGACCGGCTCGTCGGAGAACAGCATCGCGCGCCGGCTCTCCGGCACGAAGGCGATGCCGGCCCGCTTGGCTGCCGCCGTGTTGCGAAGGCTGACGGCGTTGCCGGCCCATCGCGCATCCGAGCCCGCCTCCGGCCGCAGCTTGCCGAAGAGCGTGCGCGCCAGCTCGATCTGCCCGCAGCCCATGAAGCCGTAGACGCCGAGCACCTCGCCGGCCTGCACCTGGAGCGAGACGTCCGCGAAGGCGCGGCCAAGCGCGAGGCCGTGCGCGTCGAGCACGACCGGCGCCTCGGGGCGGGGCTGGCAGCGTGATCTCGCCGAGATAGCTCTCCTCGAGCTCCTCGTGCCCGCGTGCCGATCATCCGCTCGATGATCCAGGCCTTGTCGATCTGCCGGCGTCACCGGCGCCGTCGACGACCTTGCGGCCGTTGCGGAAGATCGTGACCTGTGTCCGAGATCGACGAGGATGTCGTCGAGGAAGTGCGAGATGAAGATGATGCTCCGGCCGCTCGCGCGCAGCCGCCGCAGCACGGCGAACAGCCGCTCGATCTCGGGCGGCGACAGAGCGGAGGTCGGCTCGTCGAGGATGATGATGCGCGCGCCGGAGAACAGCACGCGCGACAGCTCGACGAGCTGCTGCAGGCCGATCGGCAGCGTGCCCAGCGTGACGCCGGGATCGACGTCGATGCCGAGGCTGTCGAGCTGCTCGGCCGCCGCCTTCTGTCATGCCGCTCCAGTCGACGATGCCGAGCCGGTTCACCGGCTGCACGCCGAGGAACACGTTCTCGGCGACGGTCAGGTCCGGCACGACGCTGAGTTCCTGATGCACCATGCCGATGCCGGCGGCGAGCGCATCGCGCGCCGAGCGGAAGCGGACCTCCCGCCCGTCGATGCGCATGCTGCCGCGTAAACTCGTGGTGCACGCCGGCGATGATCTTCATCAGCGTCGACTTGCCCGCCCCGTTCTCGCCGACGAGACCGTGGATCTCGCCGGCATCAGCGTGAAATCGACGTCCCGAAGCGCCTCGACGCCGCCGAAGCTTTTCGAGATGCCGGTCATCTGGAGCAGGGGGACGGATTGGGTCATGCGGCGGGCTCGGTCATGCGGCAAGCTCGTTCATCAGGATGGAATCCTGCCATTAAAGGGTGCGAGCCCCTCCCCGCGAGAGGCGAAGCCGCGTGGCTCAGCTTCCGGGGGCGAGGGGCTCGCGTCAGTTCACGATCCTGTCGTCAGATCAGGAACTGCTCCTGCATCCAGGCCATGCCCGGCGCGTTCGCCTTGGTGACGACCGGGCCGTCGGTGATGATGCTCTTGGGGATGTCCTTGCCGGTCTTCTCGCCGTTCACCACGGCCGCGACGCCCGCGATGATCGCGCCGCCATGGATGCGGCAGGACGGGTTGCGGACGGTGGCGAACATGCGCCCGTCCGAGACCGCCGCGATGGCCGGCGGCATGGCGTCGACGCCGCCGATCAGGATGTTGGTGCGGTTCTTCGCCTTCATCACGTTGTAGGCGGCGAGCGCCATGTCGTCATTGTGGAAGAAGGCGGCGTCGATCTTCGGGTACTTGGTGAGCAGCGATTCCCAGATGCGCGAGGCCTTGGTGACGTCCCAGTCGGCGGGCTGGGTGTCGAGCACCTCGATCTTCGGGAACTTCTTGACGACGGACTCGAAGCCCTTGGCGCGGCCCTGCGCGCCGGTGTGGCCGAGCGCGCCCTGCGTCATGACGATCTTGCCCTTGCCGCCCATCTTGTCGACGAGCGCCTGCGTCACCGGCAGCGCCCATGAACTCGTTGTCGGGCGCGAGGAAGGTGTGGACGTTGATGCTGTCGAGCGGCGCGATCAGCGTGTCCATGTCGATCACCGGAATGCCCGCTTCGATCATCTTGTTGACGGGCTGCGTCAGCGTGCCGATGCCGAAGGCCTGGATGGCGACGAAGTCCCATTTCTGCGAGGCCATGTTGTCGATCGCGGCGCGCTGCTTGGTGGCGTCGAGCTGACCGTCGAACCAGGTCACCTCGACATTGAACAGCTTGCCCCAGTATTCGGCGGCGCGCTTGCCCTGGGCGCACCAGGTCGCCTGCAGGCCGGCGTTGGAGAAGGCGGCCTTGAGCGGCTTCGTGGACCGGCCGGCTTCCTTCGCCAATGCCGCCATCATCAAGGGGTTGAATCCGAGCCCGCCGAAAAGCCCGGCCGCTGCACCGGCAGATACGGAAGCGATCTTGAAAAGATCGCGACGCGAAGTACCTGCGATATCTCTATCGTTGGACATGTCTCACTCCCAATTCGGCCCGAGCCTAGGTGGCTTCTGAAGCTGCCGATGGCGGGAGTGTTGCACGCTGAAATGACCTAGAGAAGAGTGCTTCGCTACCCGCGTTTGCGTAGCAGCCCAGCGTTCAAGCGTGAGCTCGACTTCTAGGGATGCAGGTTTCGCCGTGGGGAACTATTCAGGTCGCGGGCATTCCGGCCGCCGCGGCCGACCATGGGAGGTTGCAATGACACTGCGCGAGGATGCGCTTCGCCCTTTCACGCTGGACGGGCAGATCGCCGCCGTCACGGGGGGCGCCAACGGCATTGGCCGCGCCATCGCCGACCTGTTCGCCGCCGCCGGGGCCAAGGTCGTGATTCTCGACCGGGACGGTGAGGCCGCCCGCTCCACGGCGGCCGAAATCGGCTACGGCGCGGTTGCGTACCGCCTGGACGTCACCGTCGAAGCCGAGGTGGACGCCGTCTTCGCGGCCATCGGCAGCGAGCACGGAGGGGTGGACATCCTCGTCAACAACGCCGGGACGGCGATCCGGAAGGCCACCACCGAATTGTCGCTGGCCGACTGGCAGACCGTGCTCGACGTCAACATGACCGGCGCGTTCCTCTGCGCGCGGGCCGCCGCAAGGCTCATGCTGCCGAGGCGCTCCGGCGCGATCGTCAACATCGCCTCGATCATGGGGCTCTCGGGCGGCGGGCTCTATCCCAACATTTCCTACCAGGCCACCAAGGGCGCGCTCGTCAACATGACGCGGGCTTTGGCAGTCGAATGGGCGCGCGAGGGGGTGCGAGTGAATGCCGTCGCGCCGACATGGGTGGACACCGAATTCATCGCGGCGCTGAAGGCGAATGCGGCGCTGATGAAGGAAGTGGAGCGGATGACGCCGCTCGGTCGTCTCGCCCAGCCCCAGGAGGTCGCCCGCGCCTGCCTGTTCCTCGCAAGCCCCGCCGCATCCATGGTGACGGGCGCGATCCTGCCGGTGGATGGCGGCTTCTTGGCGCAATAGAAGCCGAAGCCCCAGCCCTCGGCTCACGAAGAAATGGAATCTCGCGCGGAGAGCCGCGCCGCCGCGCGGGCCAGATCCTCGGGCGTATTCAGGTTTATGAACGCATCAGGGTCTGCAAAAGCGACCCGCGCGTGCGGAATCGAGCCGAGAACCCGGTGGAGCGCACGCTCCCCGCGCGACAGGGCCTGCGCGATGGTGCCGGCCGCCGCGGTGCGCCAGAGGCCGAACAGCGGCTCCAGCCCCCTCGGCCCCTCGGCGATCGCAGCCTCGAAATCGGGCGCAAGCGCCGCTCGTAGCCGCGCGACCAGATCGGGCGGACAGAAAGGTGCGTCCGACGGCGTCGTCACCGCAAGTGGAAATCCCCGCTCACGGGCATAAGACAGGACGGCGGCGAGACCCGCGAGCGGACCGGCCGAATTGTCACGCCCATCGGCCACCACCGCCAGGCCGAATGGCGCGAAGCGGGCCGGATCGCCGTTCGCGTTGAGGACGAGTTCGTCGACCTGCGGGGCGAGGCGGCCGATCGCGTGCGACAGGATCGGCTTTCCGTCCAGTTCCACGAAGGCCTTCTCGCGCCCCATGCGCGAGGACAGGCCGCCCGCCAGGATCGCCCCGAGAATGCGCTCGGCCCGTCGCGCTTGCGGCTCGCCGATGCTCATCGGCGGCAGGCCTGATGTTCCGTCTGGCGCATTGAACCGGTTCCGGGCGTCTTTACATAAGGTGCACGACACCATAGAGCCCGCAAACAAAGGCGGGCAACGATATCGCGTCACTCGCGCCCCAACCCCGCGCCTGCGCATCTGGAGACATCGCCGTGGCTACCGAAAAGGATGTCCTCGCAGCCCTCGCCGCCGTACCCGGCCTCGACGGGCGCACGCCGCTGCCGCAATCGGGAGCGCTGGCGGGCGTATCGATCCAGAACGGCAAGGTCTATCTCTCGATTGCAGCCGACCCTGCGAAGCCCGGCGCCGCCGAGCCGATGCGGAAGGCCGCGGAGGAGGCGGTGCGCAAGCTGCCGGGCGTCACCGGCGTGCTGGCGACGCTGACGGCGGAGCGCGCGCCCGGCTCGGCCGAGCCCGTCCGGGTCCCGCCTCGCCGGGCCCGCGCGCGGCGGCTGCGACCGCGAAGGCCGGCGTTCCCGGCGTGAAGCACATCATCGCCGTGGCCTCGGGCAAGGGCGGCGTCGGCAAGTCGACGACCGCGGCCAACCTCGCGCTCGGCCTCGCCGCGCTGGGCCTCAAGGTCGGCGTGCTCGACGCCGACATCTACGGCCCGTCGATGCCGAAGCTCTTCGATCTCCACGACAAGCCCGAGATCCTCGAGGGCAAGATCATGCGGCCGCTGACGGCCTACGGGCTGAAGGTGATGTCGATCGGCTTCCTGGTCGAGGAGGAGACGCCGATGATCTGGCGCGGGCCGATGGTGATGTCGGCGCTGCAGCAGATGCTGCGCGAGGTGGAGTGGGGCGACGCTCGACGTGCTCGTCGTCGACATGCCGCCCGGCACCGGCGACGCGCAGCTCACCATGGCCCAGGCCGTGCCGCTCGCGGGCGCCGTGATCGTCTCGACGCCGCAGGACCTCGCGCTGATCGACGCGCGGCGCGGCATCGCCATGTTCCGGCGGGTCGAGGTGCCGGTGCTCGGCATCGTCGAGAACATGTCGACCTTCATCTGCCCGCATTGCGGCGACGCGGTCGGACATCTTCGGCCATGGCGGCGCGCGCCACGAGGCGGAGCGGCTGGGCGTGCCGTTCCTCGGCGAGGTGCCGCTGCACATGGACATCCGCGAGAAGTCCGATGCCGGCCTGCCCGTCGTCGCGACCGAGCCGGACGGTCCGCATGCCGCGATCTACAAGGCCATCGCCGCGAAGGTCTGGGCGGGGATCGACGCGGCCCGGGCGGGCGCGCGCGCCGCTCCGCGCATCGTCATCGAATAGACCCGTCAGGCCAGCCTGCAGGGCTGGCCGCCGCCCGCAGGCTGCCTCCGCTTGGTCCGGACCGGCGTCCGGCTGCGGCGTCATCAAACGGTGCTTCATGCCGCTGTCCCTGGAACGGGGCGGCGGCCGCTGGCGTTGCAGTTCTGCACGAAATAACCGCGGAAATGCCATGTGAATTCGTGGAGGTCGCCCCGTTTGGGTCGAATTGCGGCCATCTGATCCACAAACGTCAGTCGTCAATCTCCCGGAACGCGTGTTCCCGCACGAGCAGGATCAGCCTCCGGTTTGCGGCGCGCCAGCGCAGCGCGCCCCATCGCCCCAGGAGAATGAGAATGAAGCGTCGTCAATTCGTCCAGGCCGCGGGCGCGGGGCTCGCTGCCGCCAGCCATCGCCAAGCCCGCGCTTGCCCAATCCAATCCCGAGGTCAAGTGGCGCCTGACATCCAGCTTTCCGAAGTCGCTCGACACGATCTATGGCGGCGCTGAGGTGTTCGCCAAGCAGGTGTCGGACCTGACCGACGGCAAGTTCCAGATCCAGGTCTTCGCGGCCGGCGAGATCGTGCCCGGCGCTGCAGGCGCTCGACGCCGTTCAGAACGGCACCGTCGAGGCGTGCCACACCGTTTCCTATTACTATGTCGGCAAGGATCCGACATTCGCCGATCGCGTCCGCCGTCCCGTTCGGGCTCAATGCGCGCCAGCAGAATTCCTGGCTGTACCAGGGCGGCGGCAACGAGCTGTTCAACGAATTCTTCAAGAAATCCAACGTCATCGGCTTTCCCTGCGGCAACACCGGCACGCAGATGGGCGGCTGGTTCCGCAAGGAGATCAAGACCGCCGCCGACCTGAGCGGCCTCAAGATGCGCATCGGCGGCATCGCGGGACAGGTGCTCCAGAAGCTCGGCGCCGTGCCGCAGCAGATCGCCGGCGGCGACATCTACCCCGCGCTGGAGAAAGGCACGATCGACGCGGCGGAGTGGGTCGGCCCCTATGACGACGAGAAGCTCGGCTTCAGCAAGGTCGCGCCCTACTATTACTATCCCGGCTGGTGGGAGGGCGGCCCGACGGTGCATGCCTTCGTCAACATCGAGAAGTACAACGCGCTTCCCAAGCCGTACCAGGCGGCCGATCACGGCGGCGTCAACCTATGCCAACACCTGGATGCAGGCGCGCTATGACATGCAGAATCCCGGCGCGCTGAAGCGCCTCGTCGGCAGCGGAACGCAGCTGCGCCCCTTCCCGCAGGACGTCCTGGAAGCCTGCCTCAAGGCCTCGAACGAACTCTACGCCGAGATCAGCGCCAGGAACGAGGAATTCAAGAAATCCATCAACGCCATGACGGCCTACCGGAACGACCAGTATCTCTGGTTCCAGGTCGCGGAGTTCACCTACGACAACTTCATGATCCGCTCGCGCGCCAGGGGCTGACAACCCAGAATAGAAACTGCCTAAAACGAGTCCAAAACTACCAAAGCCCGGGGCTCAGGCTCCGGGCTTGATCATTTCTGTCCATTTTCCGCGAATTGCAGCGTCACAGCCTTTCCAACTCTGCCCGGTTATTGCTATGCGGAATTCAAGGCGGCGCTAGGCTAAAAACGCATGGCGTCGTCGGCAATCAATGCCGCTAACAGATTCCGGGAGGGAAGTTGTCCATGAAGCGTCGTCAATTCGTCAAGGCTGCAGGGCTCGGTGTAGCCGCTGCTGCAATCGCCAAGCCCGCCATCGCCCAGTGTTCCCCAGAGATCAAGTGGCGCCTGACCTCGAGCTTCCCGAAGTCGCTCGACACCATCTACGGCGCGGCCGAGATCTTCGCAAAGCTTGTGGCCGAAGCCACCGACAACAAGTTCCAGATCCAGGTGTTCGCCGCCGGTGAAATCGTCCCCGGCTCTGCAGGCCGCCGACGCCGTCCAGAACGGCACCGTCGAGATGCTGCCACACGGCTTCGTACTACTATGTCGGCAAGGATCCGACCTTCGCGTTCGGCACCGCCGTGCCGTTCGGCCTGAACGCCCGCCAGCAGAACGCCTGGTTCGACCAGGGCGGCGGCAACGAGCTGCTGAACGAGTTCTACAAGAAGTACAACATCTACTCGCTGCCCGGCGGCAACACCGGCACCCAGATGGGCGGCTGGTTCCGCAAGGAAATCAAGACCGTCGCCGACCTGAACGGCCTGAAGATGCGCATCGGCGGCCTCGCCGGCCGCGTGCTCCAGAAGCTCGGCTCGGTGCCCCAGCAGATCGCCGGCGGCGACATCTATCCGGCGCTTGAAAAGGGCACGATCGACGCGGCCGAGTGGGTCGGCCCCTACGACGACGAGAAGCTCGGCTTCAACAAGGTCGCGCCGTTCTACTACTACCCGGGCTGGTGGGAAGGCGGCGCGGCGCTGCACTTCTTCATCAACACGCAGAAGTGGGCCGAGCTGCCGAAGAACTACCAGGCGATCGTCACGGCTGCCGCGGGTTACGCCAATGCCGACATGCAGGCCAAGTACGACGCCCGCAACCCCGCCGCGCTGAAGCGGCTGGTGCAGGCCGGCGCCCAGCTCCGTCCGTTCACGCCCGAGGTCATGGACGCCTGCCAGAAGGCTGCCGTTGAGCTCTATGCCGAGATCGCCAAGGACAATGCCGACTTCAAGAAGCTGCTAGACGCCACCATGGCTTTCCGGAACGACGCGTATCTGTGGTGGCAGATTGCCGAGTTCACCTTCGACAACTACATGGTCCGCTCCCGCGCAAGGGGCTGAGCGGCCCGCACTGGATTGACGGAAAACCCCGGAGCTTCGCCTCCGGGGTTTTTTATTGCCTGGGTATTGGCTGCCTGGGGCCGGAAATCGGGGTTGCCGCCGGCGGGCAAGCGCCAGTGAGGCAGGCCGGACCTACGCCGCCCTTGCTGCGCCTGTGTGTCTCCTGCGTATTTCCTGCTGGATCCCGACCGGCTCGAAAACGAGCTGCGGTCAGAATGCGACCGGTGCGGGCTTACCGATCTGCTTGGAAAACGGCATGGTCCGGACTTCAGGCGGGACGTGACTGGCTGTCCACCATTTCAGGGAAAGCCCGGACGTTCGCCTCAATGGCTATGCCGGAAATAAGCTGGATGCGGCTTTCCTGGATCGCAGGCCGGGCTGTCGCCCAATTCGCGACCTCGAGCGGAAACCAACCTGATTGCCTCCTGGCGACTGCTCCAGGTTCCTGATTCAGCAGCACCTTTTCCCACCATCGGCATCCAATCGGCGGGACGATCCTCTATCACCCAAGGCGTGCGCGCCAATAAAAAAGGGCGGAGTAATCTCCGCCCTTTTTCGTACCGCTGCGTAGCGTCTACTGGATCTTCGGCGGCCCGAAATCGAGCGGCGGAAGGTCTGTCGCCGGTGCGAGGTTGTTGAGCTGCTCCATCGCCTTCTCCTTGTCGACGACGGGCCCGCTGTTCTTGTAGTGCATCACCATCTGCGGGAAAATCACGACCAGCGCCACCATGATGCACTGGATGACCACGAACGGCACGGCGCCCCAATAGATCTGCCCTGTCGTGACCGGCTCCATCGTCTTGCCCGTGACCTTGTCCTTGTAGGGCTCCTTCGGCCGCGACCGAGCGCAGGTAGAACAGCGCGAAGCCGAAGGGCGGATGCATGAACGACGTCTGCATGTTCACGCCCAGGATGACGCCGAACCAGATCAGGTCGATGCCGAGCTTGTCCGCCGCGGGGCCGATGAGCGGCACGGCGATGAAGGCGAGCTCGAAGAAGTCGAGGAAGAACGCCAGCACGAAGATCATGATGTTGACGATGATCAGGAAGCCCGTCTGCCCGCCGGGCAGCGAGGTCAGCAGGTGCTCGACCCAGACGTGGCCGCTGACGCCGTAGAAGGTGAGCGAGAAGACGCGCGCGCCGACGAGGATGAAGAGCACGAAGGCCGACAGCTTGGCGGTCGACTCCACCGCCTGCCGCGTCAGGTCGAACGTCATGCGGCGCTTCATCATGGCGAGGATGATCGCGCCCGCCGCGCCCATGGCGCCGCCTTCGGTCGGCGTCGCGAGGCCGATGAAGATGGTGCCGAGCACGAGGAAGATCAGGCCGAGCGGCGGCACCATCACGAAGGTGACCTGCTCGGCGAGGCTCGACACGATGCGCCGGCCCGTCGTCCGCTCGATGACGCCCGCGGCGAGTGCGTAGAGCGCGCCGGCCGCCAGAGCCTCCGAGAGCAGAGCCGTCTTGGCCCAGCCATTGCTCTTCAGCAAGTACCAGCCGACGATGAACGCCAGCGTGACCACAGCGGTCAAAGCGACCCGCTTTGCCCCGAAGGTGCGGTTGAAGACCGCGCAGAGGAACGACACGACGACGCCGATCGACATCGTGAGCACGACGAAGTCGCGCTCCGCCGCGCACCTCGGTCTGCGTCATCACGTAGTAGCCGACGAGGCCGGAAAACAGCACGAGAACGCCGAGCTGCCATACGCCGCGCGAGCCGTTGGGCTCCTTGAAGCCGACGGCTTCCACCGGCAGGCCCGGGGCGGCCTTCGGGAAACAGTCGCCACGCCGAACACGTAGAGGGCATACATGCAGCGACAGCACGAGGCCGGGAATGAAGGCGCCTTCGTACATGTCGCCGACGGAGCGGCCGAGCTGGTCGGCCATCACGATCAGAACGAGCGAGGGCGGGATGATCTGCGCCAGCGTTCCGGAGGCCGCGATGACGCCCGAGGCGAGGCGCCGGTCATAGCCGTAGCGCAGCATGATCGGCAGCGAGATCAGGCCCATCGAGATGACGGAAGCCGCCACCACGCCGGTCGTCGCCGCCAGCAGCGCGCCGACGAAGATCACGGCGTAGGCGAGGCCGCCGCGGATGGTGCCGAAGAGCTGGCCGATCGTGTCGAGCAGGTCCTCCGCCATTCCCGATCGTTCGAGGATCGAGACCCATGAAGGTGAAGAACGGGATCGCCAGCAGCGTGTCGTTGTTCATCACGCCGTAGACGCGTTCGGGCAGCGCCTGCAGGAAGTCCGGCCGGAACAGGCCGAGCTCGATGCCGAGCAGGCGCGAAGACGAGGCCGTTGGCGGCCAGCGCGAAGGCCACCGGGTAGCCCAGCAGCAGGAAGACGACGAGCGCCGCCGAACATGATCGGCGCCATGTTCTGGATGAGGAAGGCGGTCATTGATGAAATCCGGAAACCGAGACACGGGTGCTGGACGCGAGCGGCTGCTGATCGGCGGCCTGCTCGAGACCGAGCAGTCGCGCGGCCTCCGCTTCGGCCGCGGCGTGGTGGCCGCCGCCCGAACGTCGTGTCCTCAAGCCTGCCCTGGATGATGGCGAGGCGCTTGATCAGCTCCGAGATCGCCCTGGACGAACAGGAGCATGAAGCCGAGCGGGATCAGCATCTTGGCAGGCCACTGCGGCAGGCCGCCGGCGTTCAGCGACTGCTCGTTGATGCCGTAGGACCGCAGGAAGAACGGCACCGAAACGATGATCATCACGATCGTGAAGGGCAGCAGGAACACGACGTGGCCGAACACGTCGATCCAGTTGCGGGCCTTCTTGGAGAAGAGGCTGTTCACGATGTCGATGCGGATGTGCTCGTTGGCTAGCAGCGTCCAGGGCGCGCAGAACAGGAACACCGCGCCGAACAGCACCCACTGCATCTCGAGCCAGGCGTTGGATGACTGGTCGAAAATCTTCCGGATGAGCGCATTGGCGGTCGAGATGATGACGGCGACCAGGATCAGCCAGCTCAGCCAGCGGCCGATGCGCGTGTTCATGGCGTCGATCAGCTGGCTCAATTTCAAAAGTGCCGACACTCGAATTCCTCCCACTAATGCCTTTTGGGACGCAATTTACGACTTAGCCACGCGGTTCTCGCGGGTCAGACCTTCGGATGCCGTATAGCACCCGATCTTAGGCCGGGCTAGCGCCTGCCAGCTGCAATCATGACATTTCGGTGGCGGAAAGTGCTGCCGCCGCAGTTTTTTCACGGGACCTGATGCGCTCGCGGTGAACAGTGTAGAGGCCCGCGCAGACGATGAGCACCGCCCCGATCGCCCCCGCCAAGTCCGGCGTTTCTCCAAAGATGAAGAACGCGGCGAGCGCGGCCCAGAGAATGACGCTATAGCGGAAAGGCGACACGACCGCGATCTCGACGTTCCGGAATGCCGTGATCGCCGCATAATTGCCGATCACCACGAAGAGCGCGGCACCGGCCAGGATGGCGACCGTGCCGATGCTCATCGGCTTCCAACCCTCCAGCAGGCTCAGGCCCGCACCGCCCGCGGCTATCATCGACACAGAGGCGGTCAGGATCAGGACGGTGGGGATCTCGTTGCCGAACCGGCGTGTCGTCAGGTCCCGCACCGCGACGAGGATGGCGGACATGAAGGCGAGGATCGAGAAGATCCCGAACGAGGCTCCGCCCGGGCGCACGACGAGCAATACGCCGCCGAATCCGACGAGAACGGCCGCCCAGCGCCTCCAGCCCATGCGTTCGGCGCCGGTCAGGGCGAGATAGAGCGCGATGATCAGCGGCGTCGACTGCATGATCGCGGTGAGGTCGGCCAACGGCAGATGCCCCAGCGCCACGATGTAGAGGGCTGCGATGGTGAGCTCGATCAGGCCCCGGATCAGGATGCCGGCGCGAAACACCATGCCCAGGCGGCGGGCCTCGCCCATCCACGCCACGAGCGCGAGCGTGATCAGCACGGAGAATACGCCGCGCACGGTCATCACCTGCCCGGTCGACAGCCCCTCGCGCGCGAGCTTCATCAGCGCGTCGTTGGTGACGAAGAACGCCATCGAGAGCAGCATGGCGATGATGCCGCGACGATTGTCGGGCTGCTGCGCGGGTTGCATGTCGTGTCCGATCGCTGGACCTTGGATCGCTGTCAGGTTTGCTCGAAGCGCGACAGGCCGAATTGCGAGTGGTCGTAAGGCGGTACGCGGCCCGTGGCAAGGTCGGCGAAGATCTTGCGCGATCGTCCTGTCGATGACCTTGGCGACCCTGTCGTCGTGGTCCTCAAATCGGATTGCCCGCTCATGCGCTCACGCATGAGCGTTCAAAAAGACCAGCTTGAGCTTTCCTTAACAGCTTTGTTCGATGCTGCGCCGCATCACAGAAGTGATGTGCCGGAGCCGGTTGCCAATGTCATTCGAGGCCGACCTCGAATCTCGCAGAATTTCCTTTGGAATTGACGCGGATGTCGAGCGCAGCGTGCGTTCGCTCCAGCCCGTCGTGAGCCGGGACGCGGCCAAGGTCCTCAATCGCTATTACGATACTTGGCGCAAGTTGCCGGGCTTTGCGGAGTTCGTTGCACAGCACAAGGACGAGTACGTCGCGTTCCAGTCGCAGTACTTCACCGATATCTTCGATGGCCGGATGGACGCCGGCTATGTCGTGCGCCTGCGCGAGACCATCGCCCGGGAAATGAAGAGCGGGTTCGGTCCCCGCATCCGTCTTGCGACGGCTTCGATCCTGACCTCCTACCTGTTTGAGGTGCTTTCGAAGCGCCATCGCTGGTCGGCGGACAAGGTGGCCATGCACAGCTCCGCCGTGCTGCGCTACATCACGGTCGATTCGCTCAACGCCATGGCGATCGAGCAGGCGGAACTCAAGCGCTCGCTCGAGGAGCGGCGGTCCCACGTCGAGCAAGCGATCGAAGTGTTCACGTCGGGCGCCGAGGCTGTGTCAGCGGCGATCTCCCAGGCTGCCGAAGCTGTCGAAACGACCGCGGAGGCGGCTTCCACCGCCTCGGATTATGCCGGAACCCAGCTCGATCTCGCCGACGAAGCCTCGCGCACCAGCATCGGAATGATCACGAAAACGGCGCAAGCCACGGGCACGCTGTCTCGCGCCATCGGAGAGATCGGCGGGCAGGCATCCAAGAGCCTCGACGTCACCAACCGGGCGTCGACCGGTGTGGCGGAACTCGATCGCGGCATGCATCGGCTCGTCGGCGCCGTCGAGCAGATCGGCTCCGTGGCGGGCCTGATCGCGGAAATCGCGTCGCAGACGAATCTGCTGGCGCTGAACGCCACCATCGAGGCGGCGCGCGCAGGCGAGGCCGGTCGCGGCTTCGCGGTCGTCGCATCGGAGGTGAAGTCGCTCGCGGCCCAGACCAGCCGCGCGACGGCCGAGATCAGCGACCAGATCCACGCCATCCAGGACGCGACGCGCAGCTCGGTCGCCCAGCTTGTCGAGATCGTGCAGACGATCAACCAGGTCTCGGGCATCGCCCACACGATCGCCGAGGCCGTGAGCCAGCAGAACACCGCGATCGGCGATATTGACGGCAGCGCCCAGAATGCGGCGCTGAGCGCGAACAAGGTAGGCGACGCCGCGCGCAGCGTCCGCACCGCGCTCGATCAGCTCAGCCGTTCCGGCAACGAGATGCTGAGCCGCTCGTCGGAGCTGGCCAACCAGTCGAGCACCCTGCGCAGCGAGATCGACCGCTTCGCATCGAGCCTCCGCTCGGCCTGATTCAGCCGCCGGTCACGCTCATGTGCCGCCCGACCGCAGGGCGGGAGGTCGCGCGGTCGATGATGAAATCGTGCCCCTTCGGCTTGCGCGCGATGGCGGCTTCGATGGCGGCTTCCAGGCGCTCATTGCTTTCGGAGGCCCTCAGCGGAGCGCGCAGGTCCGCCGCGTCGTCCTGGCCGAGGCACATATAGAGAGTGCCCGTGCAGGTGACGCGCACGCGGTTGCAGCTCTCGCAGAAATTGTGGGTCAGCGGCGTGATGAAGCCGATGCGTCCGCCGGTCTCGCGAACACGGACGTACCGGGCCGGCCCGCCGGTCTGATAGTCGATGTCGTCGAGGGTGTAGGTGTCGAGCAAGGCGGGCGCGCAGTTGCGACAGCGGCCAGTACTGGTCGAAACGGGCGGGCTCGATGTCGCCGAGCGGCATCACCTCGATGAAGGTGAGGTCCATGCCGCGCCCGTGCGACCACTCGACCATGCGCTCCAGCTCGTCCTCGTTCACGCCCTTCAGCGCGACGGCGTTGATCTTGACGGCGAGCCCGGCCTCCTGCGCCGCGTCGATCCCTGCGATCACCTTGTTCAGGTCGCCCCAGCGCGTGATGGCCTTGAACTTCTGCTCGTCCAGCGTATCGAGCGAGACGTTGATCCGCTTCACGCCGCATGCCGCGAGGTCGCGTGCATGGCGTGCGAGCTGGGAGCCGTTGGTGGTGAGCGTCAGCTCTTCCAGAGCGCCGGTGTCGAGGTGCCGGGACAGCGACCGGAAAAGCGTCATGATATCGCGCCGGACCAGCGGCTCGCCGCCGGTGATGCGAAGCTTGCGCACGCCCTTGCCGACGAACACGCTGCAGAGCCGGTCCAGCTCCTCGAGCGTCAGAAGATCCTGCTTTGGCAGGAAGTTCATGTCCTCGGACATGCAGTAGACGCAGCGGAAATCGCAGCGGTCGGTCACCGAGACGCGGAGATAGGAGATCGCGCGGCCGAACGGATCGACGAGCGGCGATTCAAGCCCGCCGGCGGGCGACAATACGGTGGACGACAGATCGAGACTCGACATTTCGGACCTGGGCTTCCTGCCGGGCGGCGTCGCCATGGAACAGATCGCCGGAACTCCGGCGCGATCGATCTGGCGACGCCTGTTTCATCCCTTTATATGGTGTCCCGGCGCGTTACGCGAGGGTGCGGACCCAAGAGAAGTGAAAACTCATGACCAACGCCGGCATCTGGCCGACCGAGATACGCCTTTCCAAGGACCGCAGGACGATCACTGTTGGCTTCGAGGACGGGTCGCGCTTCGACCTTCCCGCGGAATATCTGCGCGTGATGAGCCCCAGCGCCGAAGTCCAGGGCCACTCGGCGGCGGACAAGAAGACCGTACCGGGCAAGCGCGATGTCGAGATCATGCAGATCGAGCCGGTGGGCCATTATGCCGTGCGGCTCGTCTTCGACGACATGCACCAGACCGGGCTGTTCACCTGGGTCTACCTTCATGAACTCGGCGAGAAATACGACGATAAGTGGCAGAGCTATCTGGACGAGCTTGCGTCCAAGGGCATGAGCAGGGATCCTGTCACACGAAAAAACCGGTAATTGCGGCCCAATCAGCAGCACATAAATTGTTGTTCTTCTTCTGAACAATTGTCTTGTGCTGCACTGTGCCATGGCTAAGCTCGCGGTCGTGTCCCTGTCGGCACCTCGCGTCTTTTCAGTTGTGCCGGACGTTCAATGCACTATCGCCCGGATGCCTTGGACTCCCATGCCCCGGGTTTCGACAGCCGGATTGCGCAGCGATTCCTGAGGTTCTCAGCCGGGTTCTGGACCGGCGCGTCGCGTCGTGCCGCATGGGCGCTGACGTTCGGGCTGATTGCGGCCCTCGTCCTTCGCCTCGGGGTCGACGTCGCCCTGAACCGCTGGAACCGCTGGTTCTTCGACGCCCTGGAAAATCGGGACGGCGCTTCAGCCGCGACGGCCGTGGGCGCGTTCGCGATCCTGGTCATGGCCATCGCCGCCGTCGGTGTCCTGATCGTGCGCACCCGGGAGACGCTTGCAGGTACGCTGGCGGGAATGGTGGACCGGACGGCTGCTGGACGGCTGGCTGTCCCGCCGCTTCCTGCGCGGCGCGCAGCATGGAGACATGGAGCATCCCGAATACCGGATCTCCGATGACGTTCGCATGGCGACCGAGCCGCTGGTCGACTTCGCGATCGGCTTGGTTACGGCCCTCCTGGCGGCGCTGACATTCGTCGGCATCCTCTGGTCGGTGGGAGGCTCCCTCACGATCGGCCACGGCCATGCGGCGATCACGATTCCCGCCTTCATGGTGCTCGGCGCGATCGCCTATGGCGTCATCGTCTCGTGCCTGATTCCGATCGTCGGGCGCAGGCTTGCTGGCGCGGCGGCGGCTCGAAACGAGAGCGAGGCCCGTTTCCGGGCGGAAATGATCCGACTGCGCGAGAATGCCGACAAGATCAGCCTCAGCGCCGGCGAGGGGCATTCCCGCGCCAGGCTGGACGCGACCTACGGCACGCTCGTCATGCACTGGCTCGCACTGGTCAAGCAGCACGCAAACGTGACCTGGGTCATGAACGCCAACACGGCGCTCGTGCCGGTGGTGCCGCTCGTTCTGGCGTCCCCCAAATACCTGACCGGCGAGCTCAGCCTCGGCGAGGTCATGCAGCTTGCATCCGCGTTCGCCCAGGTTCAGGTGGCGATCGGCTGGCTCGTCGACAATTACTGGCGGCTCGCCGAATGGTTCGCCTCCGCCAAGCGCGTCCACGAACTGGTCGACGTCATCGAGCGCCAGGACGAGCTTCCCGCTACGCTCGGCGTCGGCGTGAGTACCGACGGTCTCATGCACATCGAAAATCTGAGCCTGACCGCCATCGACGGCCGGGTACTGGTCGGACGGGCCGACGCGATCCTGCGGCCCGGCGAGCGCATCGCCGTGACCGGGGAGGCCGGTTCCGGGAAGAGCACGCTGGTCCGCGCCATTGCGGGGCTTTGGCCGTGGGGCTCCGGATCGGTACGCATCCCCGCGGGCTCCCGGCTGCGTCTTCGTGCCGTCATTGCCTTACCTGCCGCCGGCGACATTGGTCGAGTCGGTCCTCTATCCCGACCCAGCCGACAGCATCGACGCGGACGCATTCCAATCCGCGCTGGAACAATGCGGCGTTGCGTATCTCGCGTCCCGTGCAGCGGAGGTGCAGAACTGGGAACAGGTGCTCTCCAGCGGTGAGCGGCAGCGGCTCGGGCTCGCGCGGCTCATCCTTCAGCAGCCTGACATCGTGGTCATGGACGAGGTCGCGGCCGCTTTCGACGAGGCGCTGGCCGGGATCCTGGCCGCGATCCTCGAAACGCAGCTCGCAGCGGCCACGATCGTGATGGTCAGCCAGCCCTCGGGGCTGAGCCGTTTCGTGACACGCACGCTTACGCTTCGGGCTGGGCCTGGAGGCGCCACCCTGGTCGAGCATCAAACGGCCCAGCGCCTGCCGCACCGGGCGAATGCGGGGCAAACAGCAATCGAAAATTCGCGGTCCGGAGCGCGCCACGCTTGAGGGCGGCCGGAGCCGATGAGGGGAGGGGGAGCCTTGCTACATTTTTGGGATGCATTCTGGGACCTGCGGCTGGAAGAATGCCCGTGCGACGTGCATTTCACGCGCTGGCTGACGCTGAACGCCATTCAAGGCGCGTCGATCTTCCATTTTGGAACGGGTGGCCACCACCATGTGGGCATTCACGAAGCGGATGCAGCCCGCGGCAATGCCGTTCTCGGCATCACGGCCTCGCCGCAGGAGTACGAGACATACGTCAAGCTCGTGATCGAGCGGCCGGAGGTGGGGCGAAGCTACAAGACCTTCTTCGGCGATATCTACCAGCTCGATGAGCGTCTCCTGCCGGAGTTCGACGTGGTGGCCTTGTTCCACCTTTGCGAATTCCGCAGCGAGAAGAACGACGCCTACGGCGCAATGACCGACCTGGAGGTCGCCACCATGCTGGTCGACAGGCTCCGTCCGGGCGGCCACGTGCTGTTCTATACGAAGTCGTTCGCCTTCGACTCCGCAGTCCCCGTCATCGCCCAGCTCCGGCAGGATCGCGCGCTGGAGCGATGCCCCGACCACGAACTGCTCCAGATCTACCGCAAGACCGCCTGAAGGGCCGGAACAACGAAAAAGGCCGGCGCGAGCCGGCCTTTCCAAGCTGCACGACGGCGCCGGTCACTGCAGGACGATGACCTGCGCGCCCGACAGTGGCGCGGGAATAGAGGTCTACCACGTCGTCGTTGAGCATGCGGATGCAGCCCGACGATACCGCCTGGCCGATCGTCTCCGGCTCGTTGGAACCGTGGATGCGGTAGAGCGACGAACCGAGATACATGGCGCGCGCGCCGAGCGGATTGTCGGGCCCGCCGGGCATGTAGCGCGGCAGGTCGGGGCGGCGCTTCAGCATCTCGGACGGCGGACGCCAATCCGGCCATTCGCGCTTGGCGGTGATCGTCTTCGTGCCGGCCCATTCGAAGCCGGGGCGGCCCACGCCGACGCCGTAGCGGATGGCCTTGCCGTCGCCGAGCACGTAGTACATCCGACGCTCCGACGTGGAGACGACGATCGTGCCGGGCCGGTACTTCCCGTCATAGCTGACCGTCGAGCGCGGAATGGCGGTGGCTTCCGGTCGCGTCTCGGTGAACGTTTCGACAATCGGCTGACGGGTCAGCGGATCGATCTGGTACGCGAACGCGCTGCCCGGCATCAAGGTCGCAAGACCTGCGGCGGCGCCAGCGAATGCAATTGCCAAACGGCGCATCGGAATGGCCTCGTCGAAAGGGGGTAAGACTGTGGAGCAGCAGGCATGCCGCTCAGGTCAGGGTTATCCTGTCCACCTTAATAAATTCAACCCGTTAAGCTCCCGCTGCGATCACGAACCGGTGTATTGCAGCCATGAGTGGCGGTTCAGATACACCCTTCCGGCAAGCCGCCTGCCGCAAGCGGGGCCTTCGATGATCAGCCCGGCCCATCCCGCCGGCCGCGGATCGGACAGCGGCGCGGCGCTCGGCTTGACTTGCCCTTCCGGGCTGCCTAGAAGGCCCGTCGAGAGGGCGCGTAGCTCAGCGGGAGAGCACTCCCTTCACACGGGAGGGGTCACAGGTTCAATCCCTGTCGCGCCCACCATTTTCCTCTCAAATATTTAGACCGGACCTCCCGTGAAGAAGCTGCTCCTAGCCGCCGCTTTCGCAATCGGCTTCGCGCCGGCCGCGATCGCCCATGAGTACAAGCTCGGCGATCTCACGATAGGCCATCCTTTCGCCCGCGCGACGCCGCCGGGCGCGACCGTTGGCGGCGGGTACCTCACCATCGAGAATCGGGGGACGACGCCCGAACGTCTGGTCTCGGTGACGACCGAAGCGTCGCCCGCCAGCGAGTTGCACGAGATGGCCATGGCGAACGGCGTCATGACGATGCGGCCGCGCTCCGCGGGCATCGAAATTCCGGCCGGCGGCAAGGTCGAGTTGAAGCCCGGCGGCCTCCACGTGATGCTGATCGGGCTCGTGAAGCCCGCTCGTCAAGGGCGAGACGATCAAGGCCACGCTGGTGTTCGAGAAGGCGGGATCCGTCGACGTGGTGTTCAACGTCGAGGCAATCGGCGCCGGTGCGCCAAGCAGCCACCAGTTCCGGCGCTCACGCGCACTGATCGGATTCAGCCGGCGTCCGCCAGTGGCCGCCGGAAAGCGAGAATCGCGGATTCCAGTTCGTCGAAATGATCGACGACCCGGTCTGGCCCCAGCTTTTCGACCGGCGTGTCCGTGTAGCCGAAGCTCACGGCGATGACGGGAAGCCCGGCGTGCGCGCGCGGTGTCCATGTCGGTGCGGGAATCGCCGATCATGATGGCGTGGCCGCGGATCGCCGCCGGCCTTTTCCACCGTCAGCGTGAGGTGGCGCGGGTCCGGCTTGGCATAGGCGAACGTGTCGCGCCCGCAGATCGAGCCGAAGCGGTCAGCCACGCCAAGCGCCGCGAGCAGGCGGATCGAGTGCTCCTCGGGCTTGTTGGTGCAGACCGCGAGGCGATAGCCCGCCAGGGCAAGCCGGTCGAGCGCCGCCCGTACGCCGGGATAAAGCTCGGTCTTGACCGCGATGTTCTCGGCGTAGTGGACCAGGAACTCCCGGAACAGCCGCTCGATGTCGGTATCGGAGACCGTGCGGCCGCCAAGGGCGAGGCCGCGCTGGATCATCGCCCGCGCGCCCGCGCCCACGACGTCCCTGGCGCGGTCGACGGGTACCTCCGGCGCTCCCATCCGCTTCATGAGAACGTTGAGCGTGCCGATGAGGTCGACGGCGGTGTCGGCGAGCGTCCCGTCGAGATCGAAGACGAGCGTCGGCAGATCAGGGGCTGATTCGCGGCTGACATGATCCGTGTTTGCCGGAGCCTTGCGGCGGCGTCAACGATTGCGAGGTTCCGCCGTCGGCGATCCCGGGCAATTCGCGTGCGAAGCCTTGCGATGCAACCATCGAGCCGCCGAGCGTCGCGCGTTCCGGCGGTCATACTCTGTTAACCATGCGGAGACACAGTGACGTCGACCCTTCCGGAATCGGCCGCGCCGCCAGCGTCGAGCTGCCGAATCCCGCACCGAACAGCCCGAGACGTGCCATGAGATCGAAGCAGACGCCCCGTCTTTCCCTCGCCTGCCGGCCCTGCTCCTGGCGTCGGGGTTTTGCGCCGCGCCCGCCCTGGCCGGGCAGTTCGACTTCATGCCCGCGCCGCAGACCGACCTGAACCGGATCTACCGCATCGACCGCGTCACCGGCGAAGTCGGCGCCTGCCAGTACGGGCAGAAGGAAGGCACGTTCGGCGTGACCCTGTGCTTCCCCGCCGGCGACGGCGCCGGCAAGCAGGAGCCCTCCGAATACGGCCTCGTCTCCTCCCGGCACGAGCGCGAGGGCGGCGTTTTCCGCGTCGACATGCGCACCGGCGCGATGAGCGTCTGCTACGTCTTCGACGAGCGCGTCGTCTGCACGCCGCCGGAGAAGGGCGCGATCGCCGACGCCGGGGCCAAGGCGGGCACCACGGGCGACGCCGGCTCGAGCACCCGCAAGCCGTAGGCCGCGAACCCGGCGCGCTTCACCTTCGCCGCCAAGGCATGCTAGAGAGCCGCCGGTCGGCGGCCGATGCGTCTCGACGGGCACTTGTCCAGCCAGGCCATGGGGCTTTCGTGAGACAGACGCGCATCATCGTGGCGATCGTGATTCCGGCCGGGCCTTTGCGGCCGCGGGGACGGGCCGTTGAGCCTCGACGCATCTGAAGCGGGAGGCGGCCGCGCCGCGCCGTCGCCCTCGTCGCAGCCCGGCATGCGGCTTGGGCTCGGCACGGGCTCGACCGCCAGGCACTTCGTCGACCTGCTGGCCGAACGCGTGCGCGACGGCCTCGATGTCGTCGGCGTGCCCGACCTCCGAGGCCACGCGCGCACAGGCGGAGCGCCTCGGCATCCCGCTCACCACGCTCGACGAGACGCCCGAGCTCGACCTGACGGTCGACGGCGCCGACGAGATCGACGGCGCGCTGCGCCTGATCAAGGGCGGCGGCGGCGCGCATCTGCGCGAAAAGATCGTCGCCGCGCCTCGCGCCGCATGATCGTCATCGCCGACGAGACCAAGCTGGTCGACGTGCTCGGCCGCTTCCCGCTGCCCATCGAGGTCGTGGCGTTCGGGCTGGGCGCGACGCGCCGCGGCCATCGAGGCGGCCTTGGCCGCGAGCGGCTGCAGCGGTGCGCTGACGATCCGCGAGCGCGACGGCGCGCCGTTCCGCACCGACGGCGGCAACCTCATTCTCGACGCCGCGCCTCGGCCGCATTCCCGACGCCGAGGGGCTCGCCGACCGGCTCGACCGGCTGCCGGGCGTGGTGGAGCACGGTCTCTTTATCGGCATCGCTTCAGCGGCCATCCTGGCCACGGCCGAGGGCGTGAAGGTCATCGGAAAGGCCGATTGACCCGGCAATACAGCATATTCGCGGGGCGGTGTCATGGAGCCTTCCATGGGCCAGGCCCGCCGCAGGAGACGAAATTGATGATCCGCACCCATTCAACCGCCTGCCCGCGCCACCGTTCGCCGCGCATGCCGCGTCCGGCCGCACTGCTCGCCGCTGGAAGCCTGATCCTGGCTCTCGCAGCCGCGCCCGCCCTGGCGCAGCAGAAGCCGCCGGCCCGCGCCCGCCGCACCTGCCGCACCCGCGGCTCCGGCCGCGCCTGCCGCCGCGGCCTTCACGCCTGCCCATCTCGCCGCCGCCGCGGAGGTCGTGCAGCTCTCCGGCATCACCCGCTCGTTCGAGTTCGTGATCCCCCAGTTTTCCGAGCAGATGAAGCAGATGTTCGGGACGACCCGGCCCGAGATCGCGACGGAGCTCGCCGCCGCGCTGCACCGCCCTGCAGCCCGAGTTCGAGGCGCAGAAGGCCGATCTGGTGGCGCGCGCACGGCCCGGATCGTGGCGCGCACCATGACCGAGGCGGAGCTGAAGGAAGTCGCCGCGTTCTTCAAGACGCCGACCGGCATGAAGTATGTGGACTCCCAGCCCAAGATCATGGACGCGCTGTTCGGCGAGATGGAGGTCTGGTCCCGCAAGCTGTCGGACTTCATGCTGACGCGGGTGCGCGCGGAGCTGAAGAAGAAGAACATCGAGCTCTGAGCGGCCGACGCGCCGGCGACAGAGGAGCACTCCGGTCATGTTCGATGTGGATCTGTTCGTGATCGGAGCGGGTTCCGGCGGCGTGCGCGCCGGCCGGATCGCGGCGGGCCACGGCGCCAAGGTGATGGTGGCCGAGGAATACCGCGTCGGCGGCACCTGCGTGATCCGCGGCTGCGTGCCGAAGAAGCTCTACGTCTATGCCGGCCGCTTCGCCGACGAGTTCGAGGATGCCGCCGGCTTCGGCTGGACCATCCCGGCGCCGCGCTTCGACTTTTCGGCCCTGAAGGCGGCCAAGGACAAGGAAATCGACCGGCTCGAGGCCGCCTACCGGGCCAATCTGGGCCGCAGCGGCGCCGAGATCGTCGCCAGCCGCGCGGTCGTCGAGGGCCCGAACGCCGTGCGCCTGCTGGCCGACGGCCGGGTCGTGACGGCCGCGCCACATCCTGGTCGCGACCGGCGCGCACCCCTATCTGCCGGCGGCCATACCGGGCATTCGCTCGCCGGCACCAGCAACGACGTCTTCGAATGGGAGAAGCTGCCGCGCTCCGTCGTCATCGTCGGCGGCGGCTACATCGCCGTCGAATTCGCCTGCGCGCTGGCCCGGATGGGCTCCGAGGTCACCATCGTGATCCGCCGCGACAAGGTGCTGCGCGGCTTCGACGACGACCTGCGCGACGAGCTCATGGCCCAGCTCGCGCTGGCGGGCATCCGGGTCCTCTCGAATTCGGACCTCGTCGTCGCTCGACGGGCGGCCCGGCAACATCTCGGCCGACGCTCCTGAACGGCGAGGCCATCGCCGCCGAGCAGGTGCTCTACGCCACCGGCCGCGTGCCGAACACCAAGGGCCTGGGCCTCGGAGGCTGCCGGCGTCGAGCTCGACGCCGTCGGCGCCGTGAAGGTGGACCGCTTCTCGGCGCCGCAGCGTGCCCTCGATCCACGCCGTGGGCGACGTGACCAACCGCGTGAACCTGACGCCCGGTCGCGATCCGCGAGGGCCACGCCTTCGCCGACAGCGTGTTCGGCGGGCGGGTCGGTCGAGGTCGACCACGCGCACATCGCCTCCGCCGTGTTCTCGACGCCCGAGATCGGCACCATCGGCCTGACCGAGGCCGAGGCCCGCGCGATGGGCGGCGAGGTGGTGATCTACAAGACCAACTTCCGGCCGATGAAGGCGACGCTGTCGGGCTCGCACGAGCGGACCATGATGAAGCTCGTCGTCGACGGGAAGAGCGACCGCGTCCTCGGCGTCCACATCCTGGGCGAGGGCGCTGGCGAGATGGTCCAGTGCCTCGCCATCGCCGATCCGCATGGGCGCGACCAAGCGCGACTTCGACACGACCATGGCCGTCCACCCCACGGCGGCCGAAGAACTCGTCACCATGCGCACGCCCTGGTCCCCGCCGGCGGCGTGAGCGCGGCCTCCGAGCGGACCTGCAGCGGCCTGCCGCGCCGGTTCAGGTCAGCGGGCCCGGCGGTTTCTTCGCGGTTTCCTCGGGCATGTCGACCCGCACCGCCGGGGCGCGCCGCACGATGCGCCAGACCACGAAGGCGGTCATCAGCGTGTGCACGACGCCGTTGTGCACGAACAGCATGTGTCTGCCCGAACTTCTCCATCAGCGTCGAGGCCACCATCGGCCCGACGATGCCGCCGCAGCAATAGAGGAAGAGCAGCGTGCTGGAGATGGCGACCGCCTTCTCGCGTTCCCATGCGGTCGACGGCGTGGGCGGTGATGAGCGGATAGACCACGGGGATGGTGAGCCCGAGCAGGAAGCCGAACACGTAGAGCAGCCACGGCTCGAGGCCGTCCGAGCATGACGAGCGTGAATTCCGTCAGCGCCGCCGCCCCCGCCGTCCCGGCGATCACCCAGCGCCGGTCCATCAGGTCGGACATGCCGGCCGAGCGGGTAGGGGCCCGTCGCCGAGCCCAGGATGACGGCGGTCATGAAGCTCGCGACCGCGCCGGTCGAGATCTGCAGCCGCTCGACATAGGCGGGCACCAGCGACCAGAACGCGCCGTTGGCCCAGCCCACCAGGGCGATGCCGACCGCCGCGATCGGGGCTCGCGCGGAACATGCTGAAGATCTCCAGCCGGCCCTTGGGCGGCAGCGGCGGCGGCTCGGCCCGTGTCAGCGCCATCGGCACGAGCGACAGCATCAGGAACGACGCCGCGGCCGAGAACAGCGCGAAGGACCGCGGATCGGCGAAGCGCAGCATCTGCTGGCCCGTCGCCGAGCCCGCGAAATGCACGACATTGTAGATCGCCAGCATGCGCCCGCGATTGGCGTTGCTGGCCTTCGACCGACACCCAGCCCTCGACGATGGCGTAGAGCCCGGCGAAGCAGAAGCCGAAGATGGCGCGCATAGACGACCCAGCCCCAGGGCGACACGAACGCCGCAACGCCAGCGCCGCGACCGCCGCGATGGCCGCATAGGCCGCGAAGGCCCGGATATGCCCGGCCCGCCGCACGATGCCGGCGCGCATCCAGGTGCCCGCGAGCATGCCCGACGAAGATAGCCGGAGCCGATGAAGCCGATCTCGGCCTGGCTGAACCCCTCCAGCGTCGCGCGCAGCGGCACGAGCGTCGATGATGATGCCGTTGCCGGCGATGAGGATGAACACGGCCGCCAGCAGCGGCATCACGGCGACATAGGCGGCTGGGCACGGCAGGCCTCGGGTGGGCGCGCGCGGCAGCGACGGGTTGGCTGCGACTCGTAATGCGGCCGCGCACCCCGGAATCGATCCGGGGGCGCAACTCCGTATCAGCGCCCGAGTCCGCGCCGCTTCTATCGCGCGTCCGACGCTCGCGCTGGCATCGTCCGCCATCTTTGGGTATAAGGCCCGCTTCTGGCCAAGATCGAGCAGATCGAGATTGCGATGACCGCCTGCGAACGGCCGGCGCAGGCGTTAGGGGACGTGTCATGAGCGAGCGTTGGACACCGACGAGCTGGCGGGACAAGCCCATCCAGCAGGTGCCGTCCTATCCGGATCGCGAGTCAGCTGAAGGCCGTCGAGGCCCAGCTCGCCGGGTTTCCGCCGCTGGTTTTTGCAGGCGAGGCGCGCAAGCTGAAGAAGGCGCTGGGCAAGGTCGCGGCCGGCGAGGCCTTCCTGCTGCAGGGCGGCGATTGCGCCGAGAGCTTCGCCGAGCATTCGCGCCGACAACATCCGCGACTTCTTCCGCCTGTTCCTGCAGATGGCGGTGGTGCTGACCTTCGCGGGCTCCTCGCCGGTGGTGAAGGTCGGCCGCATCGCCGGCCAGTTCGCCAAGCCGCGCTCCGCGCCGACCGAGACGATCGGCGGCGTCGAGCTGCCGTCCTATCGCGGCGACATCATCAACGGCATCGAGTTCACGCCCGAAGCCCGCATGCCCGATCCGCGCCGCCAGCTCGAGGCCTACCGCCAGTCGGCGGCGACGCTGAACCTGCTGCGCGCCTTCGCGACCGGCGGCTATGCCAACCTCGAGAACGCGCATCGCTGGATGCTCGGCTTCGTCAAGGACAGCCCGCAGTCCGGCCGCTACCAGGAAGCTGTCCGAGCGCATCACCGAGACGCTCGACTTCATGCGCGCCATCGGGCTCGACCCGGAGGCGCATCCCGAGATGCGCGCGACGGACTTCTACACCTGCCACGAGGCGCTGCTGCTCGGCTACGAGCAGGCGCATGACCCGCGTCGAATTCGACCGTCGGGCGACTGGTACGCCACCTCCGGCCACATGATCTGGATCGGCGACCGCACCCGCCAGCCCGACCACGCCCATGTCGAGTATTGCCGCGGCATCAAGAACCCGATCGGCCTGAAGTGCGGCCCGTCGCTGAAGCCCGACGAACTGCTGCGGCTCATCGACATCCTCAACCCGGAGAACGAGCCGGGCCGCCTGACGCTGATCGCGCGCTTCGGCGCGGACAAGGTCGGCGAGCACCTGCCGGCGCTGGTGCGCGCGGTGAAGCGCGAGGGCCGCGTCGGTCGTGTGGTCGTGCGACCCGATGCACGGCAACACGGTGAAGGCCGGCTCGGGCTACAAGACCCGGCCGTTCGACCGGATCCTGTCGGAGGTGCGCGACTTCTTCGCCGTGCACGCAGGCCGAAGGCACGCATGCGGGCGGCATCCATCTCGAGATGACCGGCAAGAACGTCACCGAATGCACGGGCGGCGCCCGCGCCATCTCCGACGACGAGCTGCAGGACCGCTACCACACGCATTGCGACCCGCGCCTCAACGCCGAGCAGGCGCTGGAGCTGGCCTTCCTCATCGCCGAGACTGCTCAAGAAGGAGCGCCTCGCGCGCGGCCGGCCGGACGTCGAAGCGGCGGAGTAATCGCCGCAGCGAGCACCTAGAAATCAAAAAGGGCGGCCTGTGCCGCCCTTTTTCATGTCGGCCGGCAGGTCAGGATCAGTATTTCAGGCCGATGCCCGCCTTCACCGACGTTCAGCGTGGCCTGCTGGCCCAGCAGCTTGTCGAAGGCGATGAACTGGTATTCGGCGCGCAGGATCACGTTGTCGAGGATCGCGTAGTCGAGGCCGACGCCGAGCGCCGCGCCGAGCAGTGTGCCGCTCTTGCTGACATATTGGGGCGTCAGGCTGTTGACGGCGATCGGGGTGTACGACGTTGCTCGCGACGGAATAGGTCTCATCGTGCTGCCGAAGCTGGCATTGGCCGTGGCGTCGCCGATGGCGAGGCCGGCCGTGGCGTAGGGCATGAACCGGCCCATCGGCGCGCCGGCGCGCAGCTTCAGGACGGCGTAGTCTGTCCATCTTGAACTCGTTGGTCGCCGTGCCGGCTGACCTGGTAGGCGACGTTGCCCGGTCGGCGACAGCTGGTCGAAACCTGTCGTGGTCGAGCCCTTGAGGTTCGCCATCGTGAAGTCGGCTTCCACGCCGACCACCACGTCGTCCCACAGCCAGTTGTAGCCGAGGAATGCGCCGAAGCCGCCGCGCGGATCCGAGGGCCGCGAAGGTGATCGGCGGGAGCGAGACGGGCAGGGGCCGTGCGGCCGGAAAGGCCTCGTAGGTCGCGTTGGCGCTGAAGTTCGGAGCCGGCCGTGGTGGAGCTGAACTCGCCGCGGTGTAGCTGCCGTGGATGCCGCCGTAGAGGCCGCCCCAGTTGAAATCGTGCGGTCCGCTCGCGGCCGGAAGGCCGGCATCGAGGAGTGCGGCACCGGGGGGTAATAGTCGGCGGCGCGGGCGCTGCCCGGGAGCAGCGCTGCTCCGGCGGCGAGCGCCGGCCCGATGGCGAGAGCTGTGGCGAATGAAGCGGCGAGGCGCATGGCTCGTCCCTGTCTGTGACGGTTCAGGGGTCGACGGAGTGCGACCGGATGAAGCCATTGATAAATCGGTAACGTTACCGCTCAGTTAACTCGGGTTGAAAAATGCAGCTTTGGCGCGAGTCTTCTTGAGCCGCGGGCCAGCTCGCGCGCGAGCTGGCATGCGGCTCGGGCGCGGCGAGCGCTAGCCAGCCGGCGGCGCGACGGGGTGGCGCTTGAACCGGCGTCGGGGTAAACGAAATCCATGCCGAACCGTATCTCCGACACGCTCACGCTCGCCCTCGCGCAGCTCGACCCGACCGTCGGCGATGTCGCCGGCAACGCCGCCAAGGTCCGCGCGGCCCGCGCCGACGCGGCGCAGGCGCGGGCGCCGACCTCGTGCATGTTCCCCGAGCTGTTCCTCGCCGGCTATCCGCCGGAGGATCTCGTGCTGAAGCCCGCCTTCCAGGAGGCCTGCCGCACGGCCTGCGAGGCGCTGGCGCGCGAGACCGGCCGACGGCGGCCCGGCCGTGCTGCGTCGGCCTGCCCTGGGCGGAGGGCGGCAAGCTCTACAACGCCTTCGTGCTGCTCGACGGCGGCCGGATCGAGGCCGTGCGCTTCAAGGTCGACCTGCCGAACTACGGCGTGTTCGACGAGAAGCGCGTGTTCGCGCCGGGCCCGATGCCGGGCCCGATCTCGGTCCGCGGGCGTGCGCATCGGCGTGCCGATCTGCGAGGACATCTGGACCGACGCGGTCGTGCGAATGCCTGGCCGAGACCGGCGGCGAGATCCTGCTCGTGCCCAACGGCTCGCCCTATTGGCGCGACAAGAACGACATGCGCATCAACATCGCCGTCGCGCGGGTGACCGAGAGCGGCCTGCCGCTCGTCTATCTCAACCAGGTCGGCGGGCAGGACGAGCTCGTCTTCGACGGCGCCTCCTTCGTGCTCAACGCCGACGGCTCGCTGGCCGCGCAGCTGCCGGCCTTCCGCGAGGAGGTCGGCGATCACGCACTGGCGGCGCGAGGCGGACGGCTGGCGCTGCGCCGACGGCCCGAAGGCGCTGCTGGGAGGAGGGCGACGAGGCCGACTACGCCGCCTGCGTGCTCGGCCTGCGCGACTATGTCGAGAAGAACCGCTTCCCCGGCGTGGTGCTGGGCCTCTCCGGCGGCATCGATTCCGCGCTGTGCGCGGCGATGGCGGTCGATGCGCTGGGCGCGGACCGCGTGCACTGCGTCATGCTGCCCTACCGCTACACCGCGCAGCAGAGCCTCGACGACGCCGAGGCCTGCGCCGCGCGCGCTCGGCGTGCGCTACGACATCGTGCCGATCGGCCCGCGGCGTGGAGGGCATCGAGGGCGTGCCTCGCGCCGCTGTTCGCCGGGCGGCCGACGGACATCACCGAGGAGAACCTGCAGAGCCGCGTGCGCGGCACGATCCTGATGGCGGTCTCCAACAAGTTCGGGCCCGATGGTGGTGACCACCGGCAACAAGTCGGAGATGTCGGTGGGCTACGCCACGCTCTACGGCGACATGAACGGCGGCTTCAACCCGATCAAGGACCTCTACAAGATGCAGGTCTACCGCCTGTGCGAGCTGCGCAACCGCTGGAAGCCGGCCGGCGCGCTGGGGCCCGACGGCGTGGTCATCCCGCCCGACATCATCACCAAGGCCGCCTACGGCCGAACTGCGCGAGAACCAGACGGACCAGGATTCGCTGCCGCCCTACGAGGTGCTCGACGCCATCCTCGAAGCGCTGGTCGAGAACGAGGATGCGCGTGTCCGACATCGTCGCGCGGGGCTACGACCTCGACACGGTGAAGAAGGTCGAGCGGCTGCTCTACCTCGCCGAATACAAGCGCCGGCAGTCGGCGCCGGGCGTGAAGGTGACGCAGAAGAATTTCGGCCGCGACCGGCGCTATCCCATCGTCAACCGCTTCCGCGATCCCGGCGGCGCCGGCGCGCGCGCCCGATGCGTCGCTGCTGCGCGGCCGCGTCGCAGACGCCGCACCGACGTGGTGGACTTCTGAGATGGCCGGTCCCGTCGTCCGCTTCGCGCCGTCGCCCACGGGCCGCATCCATATCGGCAATGCCCGCTCCGCCGCTGCTCAACTGCCTGCTCGCCCGCGCAGGCGCGGCGGCACGCTTCATGCTGCGCTTCGACGACACCGACCGCGAGCGCTCGCGCGAGGAATATGCCGCAGGCCATCCGCGAGGACCTCGCCTGGCTCGGCATCGTGCCCGACCTCGTCGTGCGCCAGTCCGACCGCATCGCGCTCTACGACGCCGCGGTCGAGACGGCTGAAGGCGGCCGGCCGGCTCTATCCCTGCTACGAGACCGAGGACGAGCTCGACCGCCGCCGCAAGCGCCAGGCCGCGCGCGGGCCTGCCGCCGGTCTACGACCGCGCCGCGCTGACGCTGACCGGCGCAGGAGCGCGCCGCGCTGGAGGCGCGAGGGCCGCCGGCCGCACTGGCGCTTCCTGCTCGAGCACCGCGTCGGTGGCCTGGGACGACCTCGTGCGCGGCGACGCGCCACGTCGACTGCGCCTCGCTGTCCGACCCCGTGCTGGTGCGCGCGGACGGCACCTATCTCTACACGCTGCCCTCCGTGGTCGACGACATCGACCTCGGCATCACCCACGTCATCCGCGGCGAGGACCACGTCACCAACACCGGCGTGCAGATCCAGATCTTCGAGGCGCTGGGCGCGGCTGCCGCGCCCGCCTTCGGGCACCACAACCTGCTGACCACGGCGAGCGGCGAGGGGCTGTCGAAGCGCATCGGGCAGCCTGTCGCTGGGCTCGCTGCGCGAGGACGGGCTCGAGCCGCTGGCGGTGGCGGCGCTGGCCGTGCTGGTCGGCTCGGCCGAGGCGGTGCGCCCGGTCGCAAGCCTCGACGAACTCGCCGGGCTCGTCGACCTCGTCCGGCTCTCGCGCGCGCCGGCGCGCTTCGACGAGGCGGAGCTCGACAGCCTCAACGCGCAAGCTCCTGCATCACCTGCCCTATCGCGGCGGTCGCGGGTCGCCTCGCGGCGCTCGGCGTATCAGGCGGCGAGGCCGTTCTGGCTGGCGGTGCGCGGCAATCTCGCCCGCTTCGCCGACGCCGCCGGCTGGTGGCGCGTGGTGACGGGACCGATCGAGCCCGTCGTCGGAGGACGCCGGCTTCCTCGCGGAGGCCGCCGCGCTGCTGCCGCCCGAGCCGTGGGACGCACGACACCTGGGGCGCCTGGACCGAGCGCGTGAAGCAGGCGACCGGCCGCAAGGGCAAGGCCCTGTTCATGCCGCTGCGGCTCGCGCTCACGGGGCTCGACCACGGCCCGGAGCTGAAGGCGCTGCTGCCGCTGATCGGCGCGGCGCAGGCGAAGGCGCGGCTCGCGCCTTAGGCACACCGATGCGCAAGGGCGGCTGACGCCCTTAAGGCTTCGGCGCAGCCGGCGCCGGATTCGTGGAGAGCACGCGCATCGTGCGCTGGCTGCCGTCCGGCTGGGTGATCGTGGTGGATTCGCCTGCGACCGTGCGCGGCCCGGCGGGGCTGCGGGCTTGGCCGCCGCTGCGGGCTGGCGCGACCGGTTCGGCTGGAGGCCCGGGCGGTGCGGGCGTGGCGGCGCGCGGGCCGGGCGTCGTCGCCGGCGCTTTGCCGCCGGGCGCGGATCCAGGCGCTGGCGATCCCGGCGCTGGCTTCGCGGGCGGGGCCTTTGCGGCAGGTTGCGCGCGTGGAGGCGGAGGCTCCTTCGGCTTCGGCGGCTCGACGGGGCGGGCCAGTTCGAGCGACTTCTGCTCCGTCACCACGATGTCGCCGGGCCGCGTGCCGACGATCCGCTCGGCGTCGGCCAGCGCCTCGACCCAGCTCTGGCCGGGCCGGCGGCAGCCGCAGGCCGGGTCGTAGGCCTTGCGAAATCGGAACGCGTTGGGCAGCGAGGTATAGGGCTCGCCGGTCAGCGATTGCGGCGCTTTCGGCCTCCTGGCCGGAAGGCTGCACGAATAGCTCGACCTCCGAATTGGGGCAGGAGGCCTGGCAGATCGCCGAGTCCGTCTCGAACCGGCCGCGCGACGCGCTCATGCTGATCGGGAAATAGAAGCCGTCGCACTTGCGGACGCAGAGCGTCCTGTACGAACCGTCGGCGAAGTGCCATCGGCTCCCTGGAGTGGCGGCAGCTCCTCCGAGAGCATGGGCTCCTCGGGCGGGGAGCCGAACAGGCTTTCCAGCAACCCTCGGGAGGCGCGCGGCGGGCCGGCAGGCTGGCCCCGGCATTCGGCGTTGTAGGCCGCCGTCAGCGCCGCGCGCTGCGCCTCGACCGGCCCGCCGGCATAGCGGTCGACCTGGATTTCGAGCGCCGCGAGATTGGATTCCATCTCCTCGATCTGCGCGTCGAGCGGCCCGCATTGGGCACGGTGGCGGCGCGCCGAAGATCAGGAAACGCTGCCGTTGGCAGCCGATCGACCGGGAATAGGCGATGGTGCGGTCGAGTTGCGCACGCTGGCGGCGGATCGTTTCGCCCTGCGCTCTGCTGCCGGCCGCGCGCTGCCGCGCCCGTCGAGCGCCGCGATGTCGGCCCGCAGGCGGTCGCAGGATGCGGTCTGCGCCGAAGCGCCGCCAGCCCATGCGACAATGCAGGCTGCAAGCAGGAATGCGGTTCTGACCACGAGCACCATCGTCCGATCTCTTCGGGCGCCCTTGGCGGACGCCAGCCGGTCTGGAAGCCGAGGGCCTATCATCCCGGGAATTGCCGACGAAACTATGGAGCAAAAGCGGTCTTGGCGAGTCCGGCCTTGTCGTTTGCTGCTTCGAGTATTTCGATCAGTCCGTCTGCAGTTAGCGGTTGCGAAAAATAGAAGCCCTGCGCCATTTCGCAGCCTGCATGTTCCAAAAGAGCGGCGACAGGCGCGCTCTCGACGCCTTCGGCGACCGTCTTCATCTTGAACCCGCGCGCAAGCGAGAGAATCGCCTGCACGATCTTGAAGGCATAGGCGTCATGGTCGCAGTGCTGGATGAAAGACCGGTCGAGCTTCAGCTCGTTGAACGGGAACCGGAGCAGCGCCAGCAGCGAGGAATATCCGGTGCCGAAGTCGTCGAGCGACAATTGCACGCCCTTGATCCGCAGCCGCGTCAGGATGTCGATGGTGACGGCCGAATCGGACATCGCGACCGTTTCGGTGATCTCGACCGTCAGCGCGCCGGCCGGCAATCCGTGATCGATCAGGGACCGCTCGACCTCATCGGGCCAGGCGAGGTCCTCCAGCCCTGACGCGGGAACGTTCACCGCCACGCCGATATCGCCGGACACCTTGCGCCAGCGCGCCGCGTCGCGCAGCGCGGCTTCCAGCATGACAGTCGTGAGTTCCTGCGCGAGGCCGTTCGCCTCGGCGATGGGGATGAAGATGGAGGGCGCGATGGCGCCGAACTTCGGGCTGTTCCAGCGCGCCAGCGCCTCGACGCCGCGGATCGCGCCGGAGGCGATGTCGACCTTGGGCTGGTAGACGGGCGTGATCTCGCCGGCTGCGAGTGCGCCGCGCAGGTCGGCGGCGGTGATCCGCGGACCGACCATCGCGCAGGCCGCCGCCGGATCGTTGACGGCGCTGGCGGCCTCCAGCAAGGCATGCCGCAGGTCTACGAAGTTGATCGGCTTCTTCAGGCCGGTCAGCGTCGCGAGCCCGGCTGTCTGCGCGAAGCGGGTCGCGCCGTCGCGGATGCGGTCGTCGAACCCGGACATCACGAGCAGGTTGGGGCTCTGGCCTGCTGCGGCGATATGGCGGATCACCTCGATGCCATCGCGATCGCCGAGCGAGAGATCGACGATGACGGTGCCGTAGTCGCGGCTGTCGATGCAGCGGATCGCGTCTTCCACTGTTCTGGCGGAATCGGCCGTGAACCCGCATCGCCTCGCCATGTTCGTGATGAGCAGAACCTGCATCCTGTCATCGTCGACGACCAGCAGGTTCCCTGCCGTCGCGGGTGCGGGGATCCTCGATGTTCGCCTCGGCTGGGTCATCGGCCTGGTCATCAGGATACGAGGCGCGCCAGCGAAACCTTGGCGTCGTCGAAAGCCGTCTTCAACTCGTCGACCGAGGCCAGGAGCGCCGGGTGCGACATCTCTGTCGCGCCGTGCTCGAGGCTGGCGGCGCGCCGGGTGACGTCATCGAGACCGAAGGTCGCCGCCGCCGACTTGATGGCGTGGGCCTGCCGGCTGATCCTCTGGGGATGGTCGACCTGAAGCGGCATGTCCACGATGCGGCTGTCGGTGTCCTCCACGAACACTTCGATCATGGCCCTCATGCAATCGGGCTCGATCTCGCGGATCAGGGCGGCCAGCGCGTCGTTCGGGGCGTCCTTTGCGATATATGAGACGCCCTCGCTCGGAACGACAGCGGCTTTCCGCGCCTCGATCACGCGGTCGAGAATCTTGTTCAAGCTGGTTGCGGGTGATCGGCTTGGTCGCGAGATCGTCCACTCCCGCTGCTTGCGCGGATGCTTCGTCAGTCGCCAGGATGCTCGCGGTCAGCGCGATGATCGGGATATCGCACGCGGGCGCGGGCAGCGCCCGGATGATCCGGGTCGCGGTCAGCCCGTCCATCTCGGGCATCATCAGGTCCATCAGGATAGCGTCGTAGCGCTGCCCCTTGACGGCTGCGACGGCCTCCTTGCCGCTCCCCACCGAAACGAAGCGGTAGCCGAGCTTCTGTAGCAGCATTCCGAGCACCAGGCGGTTCGTGGCGACGTCCTCCACGATGAGGACGATGCCCCGGTCGATGGGTGGCGCGGCGCGGACCTTGCCGATGGAAAGGAGCGCGGCCGAATGCTGGACCGGCCGCACGTCTGGCGCGCCGAAAGCCAGCGCCAGCTTCTTTCCGGGCATCGGCTTGGCGAGCACCGCGTCGAAGGGGTCGTGTGCGGCGCGGATGGGTCGAGACGCTGCATCACCGCCGTGGCCAGGATCAGGCGCATGCCTGCAAGCCCGTGGTCCATGCGCAACTCCGCGGCGAATGCAGCCGATGCCTCCGTATCCGAGGTCTCGTCGAAAAGCACGGCGTCGAAGCGCGTCGCAGACGGCTCGCGCAGCAGGCCGAGCGCGGCGCCGCCGCCGCTCACGACGCGGATTTCGGCGCCCTCGTCCGCGAACTGGCGCGAATAGATCTCGCGCGCTCCGGCGTTTTCGGCGACGACGAGAAATCTTGTGTCCGGCCAGCGTCTGCGGCCTGGCCGGCGTGTCGGGGTTGGGCCGGGCTCCTTCTCCCTCGTCGGCCTGGCTTCGCGAACCCAGCGGCATCCCGATCTTGAACGTGCTGCCGACATCGAGCCAGGAGTCGACGCCGAGCGTCCCTCCCAGCCTTTCCATGATGCGGCGGGAAATGGCGAGCCCGAGACCGGTGCCGCCGAAGCGTCGCGAGATGCTGGCATCGGCCTGGAAATATTCCTCGAAAAGGTGCGGCATGGCTGCATCGGTGATGCCGATGCCGGAATCCCGGATGTGAATTTCGAGTGTCTCGACGCCGCCTTTTCTTTTGACCGCGCGCGCATCGATGATGACGAACCCGGTCGACGTGAACTTGACGCCATTGCCGACCAGATTGACGAGCACCTGCCGCAGGAGCGCCGGGTCGCCCACAAGCGTGGCCGGCACGCTCGCGTCGACGATCGAGGCGATGAAGAGGCCCTTTGCCTGCGCACGCGGCGCCAGCATGTCCACGACGCCCTGCAGCAGGCCGTCGAGCTCGAACTCGGTTTCCGCAACCTCGACCCGGTCGCCTTCCAGCTTCGCGAAGTCGAGGACCTCGTTGACGATGTCGAGGAGATTTTCAGCCGATCCTCGCAGCGCATCGACATATTGCCGGTGCTTTGGTTCGAGCGGGATGTCGAGGATCGAATCGGCGAGGCCGACGATCCCGTTCAGCGGCGTGCGGATTTCGTGGCTCATCATCGTCAGGAATTCCACCGGCGCCGCGCTATTCCGCGTCGCGGCGGATTTTGCGAGGTCCTGCCGCGCCCGGTTGCGCTCGGTCACGTCGGTGCACCGCACAATGTGCGATCCGCGGGGCATGATCCGGGCCTCGATTTCGAGCGTCAGTCCCTCTGGCGTCTCGCAGTCGTACGTCGAAACGCCTTGCAGGGCGGGCGCCAGCATCTGCGGGCGGAACGACGGGACCGTCGGCTCATCCTCCGCTGCCAGGCAAAGCCGCGAACCCGCGGCGTTGGCCGGCAGGCCGAGCAGTGAAACCGCCCTGTCGTTGATGACGGTGATCGTCCGGTCTTCTGCGATGACCAGCACGCCCTGGCTCATCGCGTCCAATGCGGCCTGGAGCGCATGGGTGCGGCTGCGCTCGGCCTGCGCCGCCACCGTGCGTCCGGCATGGGCGGCCCGGCCGCTCAGGAAGATGGGAAGTAGCAGACCACCGACGACGGCGAAGCCGGCGAACGCCAGGGCGAGAAGAATGCCCTCTGCTGAAACGCCTGGCGTGGTCCCGGCGTTAGCGAGATTGGCGCGGGCGGCGGACGACAGGGCGTGCCCGGCCCCCGCGTGAGCGCCTGTCGCGGGAAGCGATCCGAGCACCATGACGAGGGTTGCAATGCGAAGTCCCGGAGCGCCCGGCATTCTGAAATGCGATGGAAGCCGGCGAACCGGCGTCTGACTGCGGTCCATAAGAGACCACCTTCCAATTCAAAAGGGCTTTTAAAAACAACCGGTGGAGGAAATTCCGGGACGGCACACGTATTTAAATTGATATTTGTTAAACAAATGTGAGCGGCTTCGTACCGGGCCGGTTCTGGCGAAGGCCCGCCCGGCTTCCCATATGACCAACCAAGGAGGCCTTCGATGAATCGATCCCGCTACCAAGACGTCCCTGCCGCTCGGCCTGGATTGGCGAAGCTCGCAGCAAGGGTGGTCCTCGGCACGGCCCTGCTGGCCGGCGCGACGGCGTTGCCCGCCCAGGCGCAGGAGCCCGAGGTCATCTTCAAGAAGTCGACGGTGTGGAAGATGCTGACGCCCGACGACAAGCTCGTGACCTACGCGCATCGACGACCCCGGCGTCGAAGGCGTGGCCTGCTATTACACGGCCCCCGAGCGCGGCGGCGTGAAGGGCATGCTCGGCGTTGCCGAGGAGGTTTCGGACATCTCGCTGCCTGCCGGCAGGTCGGGCCCGATCCGGATCAAGGAGAAGTTCGAGCAGGGCGACGGTGGTGTTCCGCCAGTCGCGCTCGCTGTTCTTCAAGAAGATGCAGATCGTGCGCGGCTGCGACGCCAAGCGCAACGTCCTGGTCTACATGGTCTATTCGGACAGGATCATCGAGGGTTCGCCGAAGAACTCGACGTCCGCCGTGCCGCTCGATGCCGTGGGGCGCGTCGGCGAGCCGCCCAGATGCGCGGATTCCTGAAGACCTGATCAAGTGACCGGCCGCGCTCGATGCCCGGCTGCGGCCCGGCGCATTCCTGCTTGGAGCGCGAACTTCGCGCGCCGCAGGGGCTCACTCGTTGCAGGTGACCGTGTAGGTCTTGGCCGACGGCGCCATCGCGCTTCGAGAGCGAGGCGGTGACCTCGATGGGATCGGCACGGCCCGAAGGAGGCCGCCTTGCCCATGCCCTGCGCCTGCGCACCACGCATCCGCCACCATGCGGCCGCACGATCCCGCCTTCCGCCAGGCAATCCGCGATCGCCGTAGCCGTCATTGGCCGGCACGATGAAGGACGCAGTCCGCGCCGTGGCCGGAGCTCGCTGAACCGCGGACAAGGACGCAGGCGACGGCGAGCAGCGACAGCGAGCGCAGGGACATGGCGGAGATCCGGGCGAGGGCGAGGATGGTGAACGATCAATGCGTACTATCCGTAACGATCAGGTTAATCGGTTCGCGCTTGCGCTGTTGTGCGATGGCGCACAATCCGCAGGCGTGCTCGAGATGGCTGCCGTTAACGGCCAGACGTTGCGGCCTCGGCATGGCCTGGCTGGCATACGTCCGGCTTCGGGACGTTGCAGCGACAGTGCTTCCCTGCACGGGCCGGCGCATCGCCCCGGCGAGAGCCGACGGCGCCGCAACCGCGCCAGGCCAGGTCCGTCGCCCGCTGCATCTTGACGGCGCGCGGGCGGCGGAGCATGGTGCCGCCATGATGGCCTCGTCGCGCACGATCGACCGAATTCTTATTTGCAGCTAGCGTCATCGCTGGCTGGAGCCGTCGTTCTCTGACACATCGGAGCGGTATTCCCGGCCAGCCTGGCAAGGTGGAACCGCATGTCCTTGAAGCTCTACAACACCCTTACGCGGCGCAAGGACGACTTCGTCCCGCTCGATCCGTCCGACGTGCGGATGTATGTCTGCGGCCCGACGGTCTACGACTTCGCGCATATCGGCAATGCACGTCCGGTGATCGTCTTCGACGTGCTGTTCCGGCTGCTGCGCCATGCCTATGGCGAGAGCCATGTCCGCTATGTTCGCAACATCACCGACGTCGACGACAAGATCAACGCCCGCGCCGCGGAGTCGGCGTGACTGACGATCCGCGAGGTGACGGAGGAGACCGCGCGCATCTTCCGCGAGGACGTGGCGGCGCTGGGCAACCTGCCGCCCACCGTCGAGCCCCGCGCCACCGAGCACATCGCCGAGATGATCGCGATCATCGAGATGCTGATCGGGAGGGGCGTCGCCTACGCCGCCGACGGGCATGTGCTCTTCAACGTGCCTGCCATGGCCGGCATTCCGGGCGTGCCGAAATACGGCGCGCTGTCCAACCGCTCGCTCGACGAGATGATCGCCGGCGCACGCGTGGACGTCGCGCCGTACAAGCGCGACGCGACGGATTTCGTCCTGTGGAAGCCCTCCACCCCGAGCGAGCCGGGCTGGGAAAGCCCGCTGGGGCCGCGGCCGGCCGGGCTGGCACATCGAGTGCTCGGCCATGAGCTGGAAGCATCTCGGCGAAGTCTTCGACATTCACGGCGGCGGCATCGACCTGGTGTTCCCGCACCATGAGAACGAGCTCGCCCAGACCACCTGCGCCTTCGGCCACGACGTGATGGCGAACGTCTGGATGCACAACGGCTTCCTGCAGGTCGAAGGCGACAAGATGTCGAAGTCGCTCGGCAACTTCGTCACGATCCGCGAGCTGCTGGAGACTGAGACCTTCGGCGGCAAGCGCTGGGATGGCGAGACCCTGCGGCTCGCCATGCTGCGCACGCATTACCGCCAGCCGATCGACTGGACCGTCGACGGGCTGGAGGAAAGCGACAAGATGCTGGCGCGCTGGCGCAACACCATCCGCCGCAACGGCGCCGGCCCCGCCGAGCCCGCGCCTGAGTTCGTCGACGCGCTGGCAGACGACCTGAACACGCCCAAGGCGCTGACGCTGCTGCTGAGCTACGGCGCGCGCGTAAACCAGTTCTTCCACGGCGGCGCGGGCGACGACGTTCCCGCCGACGAGGAGGAGGCGCTGGCGCTCGCCGGCAATCTGCTGGGCGGAGCCGCGCTGCTCGGCATCGACCTCGACATCGAGGAAGAGACCGTCGCGCCCGACCTGAAGGCCAATATCGAGCGGCTGATCGCCGAGCGGCTGGCCGCGCGCAAGGCCCGCGACTGGGCCGAGTCCGACCGGCTCCGCGACGCGATCGTCGCGCTCGGCGTGGTGCTGATGGACAACAAGGACGGCACCACGAGCTGGGAGATCAAGCGGTGAGCGAGCCCGGGCGAAACAGCGGCGGGGGAAACAGGGGCGGGGAAAACAGTGGATTGCCCCCCAGGCGGCTGATGTGGCTGTTCGCCATCAAGCTCGTCCTGCTCGCCTTCGCCGTCCTCGTCGCACTGAAAATCTACGGCCTGATCTGATCGGTATGACGATGACGACGACCCGCGAACGCCTGTACCTCTTCGACACCACGCTGCGCGACGGAGCGCAGACGACGGGCGTCGACTTCTCGCTGGAAGACAAGGCGCGCATCGCGGCGATGCTGGACAAGCTCGGCATCGATTATGTCGAGGGAGGCTATCCCGGCGCCAACCCGCAGGACACCAAGTTCTTCGAGACCAAGGCGACGAAGTCGGCGAAGTTCACGGCCTTCGGCATGACCAAGCGGGCAGGGCGCTCGGCCGCGAACGACCCGGGTGTCGCCGCGCTGCTGGACGCCGATTGCGACGCGATCTGCTTCGTGGCCAAGGCGTGGGACTACCATGTCCGCGTGGCGCTGGGCTGCACCCTCGAGGAGAACCTCGAGGGCATCGCCGACAGCATCGAGGCGGCCCACGCGCGGGGCCGCGAAGTGCTGCTCGACTGCGAGCATTTCTTCGACGGCTACAAGGCCAATCCCGATTATGCGCTGCAATGCGCCCGCGCCGCGTTCGACGCCGGCGCACGCTGGGTCGTGCTGTGCGACACCAATGGCGGCACGCTGCCTCACGAGGTGGAGCGGATCGTGGCCGAGGTGGCGCGCCACATCCCCGGCGAGCGGCTCGGCATCCACGCCCATGACGACACCGGCAACGCCGTGGCGAATTCGCTCGCGGCGGTCCGCGCCGGAGCGCGGCAGATCCAGGGCACGCTCAACGGCCTGGGCGAGCGCTGCGGCAACGCCAACCTCGTCACGCTCATCCCGACGCTGAGCCTGAAGGGCGATTATCCCGAGCGTTTCGAACTCGGCGTCGATGCCGGCGCGCTTGAAACGCTGACCCATGTCGCGCGCGCCCTCGACGAACTCCTGAACCGCGCGCCGAACCGCCATGCGCCCTATGTCGGCGCTTCGGCGTTCGCGACCAAGGCCGGCATCCACGCCTCGGCGGTGCTGAAGGATCCCCGCACCTACGAGCACATCCCGCCCGATCTCGTCGGCAATCGCCGCGTGGTGCTGGTCTCCGACCAGGCCGGCCGCTCGAACGTGCTGGCCGAGTTGGAGCGGCTCGGCATCGACGGTGCATCGCGACGATCCCGCGCATCGCGCGCCTGCTCGACGAGGTGAAGGAGCGCGAGGCGATGGGCTACGCCTACGAAGGCGCGGACGCCTCGTTCTTCCTGCTGGCCAAGCGCATCCTCGGCGAAGTCCCGGAGTTCTTCACGGTCGAGCGCTTCAAGGTCAACGTGGAGCGCCGCTACAACGCGATCGGCGAGCTGATCGCGGTGGCGGAGGCCATCGTGAAGGTGCGCGTGGAAGGCGAGCTGCTGATCTCCGCAGCCGAGGGCAACGGCCCCATCAACGCCCTCGACGTTGCGCTGCGCAAGGACCTCGGCAAATACCAGCACTACATCGCGCCGCTGGAGCTGCTGGACTACAAGGTGCGCATCTTCCAGGGCGGCACCGACGCCGTGACGCGCGTGCTGATCGAGAGCGGCGATGGCGCGGGCGAGCGCTGGACCACCGTCGGCGTGTCGCCGAACATCATCGACGCCTCGTTCCAGGCGCTGACGGATTCGATCACCTACCGCCTGGTGCAGTGCGGGGCGACGCTCTGAGGAAGGCGCGCCGCCCGGCCGCGGGGCAGGGTCGCGCCCGATCCGCCTAGGTCCGGCTCATTCCACCAAAGTGAGCTTCTTGTCCTTGCAGAGGTCGATGCCCTCGCCGGCGATCTCCTGCTCGTCGGCGAAAGCGCCGGCGATATCGAACATGCAGGCCCCCTTCGTGGTCTTGACAGTCAGGACGATGCTCTTGCCCGGCTGCAGCGGCGTCTTGAGAAGGTTCGCGGACGGGCTTGCGCCGGCGCCCGTGAAGGCGAGCGTATTCACCGCCGCCTCGCGGCCGTTCGTAACGGTGACCTTGAGCGAGACCGCCGCAGGCTTGGCGGCTTTGGCAGCCGGCTTGGCAACTGGCTTGGCAGGGGTCGTTGCGCTCTGGGCCAGGAGGGGTGCAGGAGCAAGGCAGGCGACGGCCAGAGCAAATAGCGCGACGTTCGTCTTCATTTGTCGTTCCCCCCTGATGACGCGGGCAAATCCACACGTTCCGGCTGCACTATCCGCCGTGGCGCAGGGTTCGTCCAGTGTCCACGCCGAGACGGCCAAGCTTGTCACGGAACAATAGAGAACTGCGCGCGTTCCCTGCCAGGATCGAACGGCGAGGAGTTCAGCAATGACATACGACAACAACGACCCCAACCGGCGGATCGTGGATGAAGATTACCGGTCGACGACCGGTACGACGACAGGTTCGACGACTTACTCGCGCCCGGCCAGCAATACAGGCGTCATCGGCGCGATTATCGGCGTGTTGGCCGTGATTGCCGTTATCTTCTTCGTCTGGCGCGGATATGACGGCACGACGACGACGAATACCAGCGCGACCAATAATCGGAGCGCCGTGGATACCACGGGTACGGTCCAGCGTCCGGCGGCCCCCGCGGGCTCGATGAGCACGCCCTCGACCGGTCCTGCCCCGGCCGCACCCGCAGCGCCCGGCGGCACCTCGACGACCTCGCCCGCGGGCGGGACCACAGCGCCGGCCGCACCGCGTCCCTGACGCGCAGCGGAAGGTTTCATTTCGGAGAGGCGGCCGGCTTTTGCCGGTCGCCTTCCCGCGCATTCGGAACGCGGCTGCGCGCCGCCTGCTCGCCTTGGAGCGGTTCGCCCTAGAAACGCTGCTCGATCAGTTCGTCCGTCACCGGCTCCAGGACGCTCACCGGCAGCCCCGCGCGCAGCATGGGGATGATGTCGACGATCTTCTCCGCGACCTGGTAGTGGACCTCGGTATCCTCTCGGATGAAGCCCGCTTCGCGCATATGGGCGAGGAGCACCAGCAGCGGCTTCCAGAAATTCCGGACATTCGCCAGCAGGATCGGCTTCTTGTGCTGGCCGAGCTGCGCCCACGTCATCTGCTCGACGAGTTCTTCCAGCGTGCCGACGCCGCCGGGCAGGGCGACGAAGGCATCGGCTCTGTCGAACATGATGCGCTTTCGCGTGTGCATGTCGGGGACGACGATGAGTTCCTGCGCGTCCGGGATCATGATTTCCCGCGCCTTCAGGAATTCCGGGATGATGCCGACGACATGGCCGCCATTGTCGAGCACGGCGCGGGCCACGACGCCCATCAGCCCCACATTGCCGCCGCCATAGACGAGGGTGATGCCGGCGCGCGCCATGTCGCGGCCAAGCTGGATCGCCGCGTCGGTGAATGCCGGGTCATTCCCGTGCCCGGAGCCGCAATACACGCAAATCGAACGAAGCTGGGTCATGATGTTTTGTTGCATCGCAGCAGGCCGCGGTCAATCGGAGGGGTTGCCGGATCGATCATGCCGGGGCGGCACGCGCCGCTCGCCGGACGCGGCATGCAACAAAAGCCAGGCCCGAAGAATCCGTTTTCTGCCGTAGCGTATTGTTTTGACGCATGTTCTTCTCGCGAACGGATTTCCACTTCGGATGAAAATAGTCTAGCATTTCGGTGCGGTAACGCGTGAGCGGGGCAATTGGATGGCCATGTGGGTAAAGATCGCGCTTTTGTTGCTCGGGCTTGTTGGCCTGGGCGGAGGCGTGGCGTGGTATGGTCTTCCCCCGAAGGCGCCGGATCAGGCGCCGGCTCAGCAGGCCGCGCCTGCCGCGCCGACCGCTCCACAGCAGAGCGCGGCGCCCGCCGGTTCGGCTTCGCCGCCCGCCAATTCCTCGATTTCAGCGAGCCTTTCGCCTCAGCCCAAACCCGGCGAAACGGTTCCGGCCGGGCCGTCGGCAGCGAGCCAGCAGGCTTTGTCGCCGCCCGCCTTCGATGTCGTGCGCGTGGAGCCCAATGGCGACAGCGTGATCGCCGGCCGCGCCGCGCCCGGAGCTAAAGTGACGCTGATGCTGAACGGCGCGCCCCACGCGACCGTGGTCGCCGATGCAGCGGGCCAGTTCGCGCTGGTCGCGCCGCCGCTGCCGCCGGGTTCGCATGAACTCACGCTCAGCTTCGCGGCTCCTAACGGCGCGACGATCGTCTCCAGCCAGAGCATCGCCGTTTCAGTGCCCGCCGCGCCCAGCGGCGAGGTGATCGTCGCGCTGGTCGAGCCCGGCAAGCCGACGCAGCTCCTGGCCAAGCCGAGCACGGTAGCCGCCGCGCCCGCCGCGTCTGTCGTCACCGGCCGCGCACCCGCGCCTGCCACGGCCACGCCCGCCGGCGAGCGCGCCAAGGTCGTGCTGAGCACCGTCGAAGCCGAGGACGGCGGCAAGTTCTTCGCCTCGGGCGTCGCAGCCCCCGGCGCTTCGATCCGGCTCTATCTCAACGAGAGTTTCCTTGCCGCGGCGACGGCCTCGCCGCAGGGCGGCTGGTCCTTCACCGATAGGCAGGGGCCTTTCGGCCGGGTCCTACCGGGTTCGCGTCGACGATGTCGATCCCGCGGGCGGCAGGGTGCTGTCGCGCGCCGAGGTCGCCTTCGATTTCGCGCCGAAGGTGGCCGCCTCGCCGCCATCCGGTCCGAATTCCGCCCGGCGCATCGGCGGCCAAGCCTGGCGGCGGCGCGCAGGTCGCGTCCACGTCGCCGGCCGCGCCGTCGTCCTCAGACGTCACGGTGGACGAAATCCGCTCGACGCAGGTGGTGCGCGGCGACAGCCTGTGGCGCATCAGCAAGCGCGTCTACGGCAAGGGCCTGCGCTTCACGGTGATCTACGAAGCCAACCAGCAGCAGATCCGCGATCCCGGACGCATCTATCCCGGGCAGGTGTTCGTGCTGCCCACCGGAAAGGAAATGTAGGGCGCGCGGTTCGGGCGGAAGCCTCAGCCGCACAGGCTTGCGACCTCGATCCCGCTCGCGGGCGGTGGGCGCCCGGCATGCCGCGCCCTGCAGCCATGCACGCGAGGGGTGCACGGCGCGGCCGCACGGCCTATATAGAGCGCCTCGATCCAAGGCAGAACTCATGACCATCGTTAATTCGTCAACGCCGTCGCGCCGCCGTATCAGCGCCGACAAGGGCGCGCTCGTCTCCACCGTGCGCGGGCTCTGGCCCTATCTGTGGCCGCGCGACAGGGCCGACCTGCGGGCGCGCATCCTGTGGGCGACGGTGCTGCTGCTGATCGGGAAGCTGGTCACCATCACGGTGCCGTTCACGTTCAAATGGGTCACCGACTGCTGGTGCCCTGCCGAGCCAGCACGACGTTCCCATCGCCGCTCTGGCCGCCGCGCCTGTCGCGCTGGTGCTGATCTACGGCTTGTCGCGCGTGCTGATGGCGCTGCTGACGCAGTGGCGCGACGCGATGTTCGCCTCCGTGGCGATGAACGCGGTGCGCCGCCTCGCGCTCGAAGTGTTCGAGCACATGCACCGGCTGTCGCTGCGGTTCCACCTCGAGAAGAAGACCGGCGGGCTGACGCGGGTCCTGGAGCGCGGGCGCAGCGGCATCGAAAGCATCGTGCGCATGACGATGCTCACGGGCGTGCCCACGGTCGTCGAGTTCGTGATGATCCTGGGCGTGCTCGTCTGGCAGTTCGACTGGCGCTACGCCGCCATCACGGTCGCGATGATCGTCGATCTACATGTACTACACCACGAAGGCGACCGAGTGGCGCATCGGCATCCGCCGCAAGATGAACGAGAGCGATACCGACGCCAATACGAAGGCGGTCGACAGCCTCTCAACTTTGAGACGGTGAAGTATTTCGGCGCGGAAGAGCGCGAGACCGAGCGTTACGACAAGTCGATGGAGCAGTTCGAGAAGGCCAGCGTGAAGGCCTACGTCTCGCTCGCCGATCCTCAATGCGGGGCAGGCGGCGATCTTCACCGCGGGCCTCACGATCTGCATGGTCATGGTGGTCATCGGCATCCGCGACGGCACGCCACACGGTCGGCGACCTCGTGATGATCAACGCGATGCTGATCCAGCTCTACCAGCCGCTGAACTTCATGGGCATGGTCTACCGCGAGATCAAGCAGGCCGTGACCGACATCGAGCAGATGTTCGACATCCTCGACCGCGTCGCCGGAGATCGCCGACAAGCCCGACGCGCCAGGCCGCTGGTGGTCACCGAGGGCCGCGTCCGCTTCGAGGACGTGCACTTCGCCTACGTTCCCGAGCGGCCGATCCTGAAGGGCATCAGCTTCGAGGTGCCGGCCGGCAAGACGGTGGCCATCGTGGGCCCGTCCGGGGCCGGCAAGTCGACCATCTCGCGCCTGCTGTTCCGCTTCTACGAGCCCCAGGGCGGCCGCATCCTCGATCGACGGCCAGGACATCGCCGACGTCACGCAGAAGAGCCTGCGCGCCGCCATCGGCATGGTCCCGCAGGACACCGTGCTGTTCAACGACACCATCGGCTACAACATCCGCTACGGACGCTGGGAGGCGACCGAGGCGGAGGTGGAGGAGGCCGCGGCGCTGGCCCAGATCGACCGGCTTCATCCAGTCCCTGCCGGAGGGCTACGACGACCAGCGTCGGCGAGCGCGGGCTGAAGCTCTCGGGCGGCGAGAAGCAGCGCGTCGCCATCGCGCGCACGATCCTCAAGGGCCCGCCGATCCTGGTGCTCGACGAGGCGACCTCGGCGCTGGACAGCTTCACCGAGAAGGACATCCAGGACGCGCTGGAGCGCATCTCGCGCGGCCGCACCACCCTCGTCATCGCGCACCGCCTCTCGACCGTCATCAACGCGGACGAGATCCTCGTGCTCGACAGGGGCATCGTGGTCGAGCGCGGCCGCATGGCGAACTGCTGGAGCTCGGCGGCGTCTACGCGGCGCTCTGGAACCGCCAGCGCGAGGCCGACCAGGCCCGCGAAACCCTGGAGCGCACGCTCACGCCCGAGGAAGCCGCCAAGGCGAAGCTGGCCGTGGTGTGAGGGTACGGTCCAACGACCATCGGATACGCGAATGAAAAGTTATCATTTCACGATCATGGCCTCGGGCGTGGATCACGAGTATGCAGGCTTCGACGACGGCTTCTTCGAAGCCGGGTGCGACGATGCCACGCTCTCGATCCAGGGAGGTCGCATCGTCGTCGAATTCCGGCGCGCCGCCCGGAGCTTCATCGCCGCTGTTGCGTCGGGAGTTGCTGATGTCGAGCGGGCCGGCGCGACGGTCGAGCGGATAGACAGCCCCATGCCGCTTGACGCCGGAGGCCTTGGCGTGACAACGCTCTCGCCATGTTGCTGAAAGAACTCGTTCCCACCTCCATCATCCAGTCCGTCCGGCGGCAGGTCGTGCCGATCCACCGGGAGGGCTGGCCCTTCATCGCGATCTTCGCCGTGCTGGCGCTGGTGCTCGGCTGGATCTGGGGTCCGCTGGGCTGGATCGGCTGGATCCTCACGGCCTGGTGCGCGTACTTCTTCCGCGATCCGCCGCGCACGACGCCGGTGCGCGAGGGCCTCGTGATCTCGCCCGCGGACGGCCGCGTGTCGCAGATCATCGCCTGCGTGCCGCCGGCCGAGCTGGAACTGTCCGATACGCCGCTGACGCGCGTGTCGATCTTCATGAACGTGTTCGACTGCCACGTGAACCGCGCTCCCGTGTCTCGGGCCGGATCACCAAGATCGCCTATCGCGCCGGGCCTCTTCCTCAATGCCGAGCTCGACAAGGCGAGCGACGACAACGAGCGCAACAGCCTCGTGATCGAGACGGCGGCAGGCGCGCGCTACGGCGTGGTGCAGATCGCCGGGCTGATCGCGCGCCGCATCGTCGGCTGGGTCACGGCGGGGCAGGAGATCGGCCAGGGCGAGCGCTTCGGCCTCATCCGGTTCGGCTCGCGGGTCGACGTCTACCTGCCGGAAGGCGTGCTGCCGCTGGTGGGCGAAGGCCAGCGCGCCGTCGCCGGCGAGACCGTGCTGGCGGACGCGCGCGGCGCGGATGCCGCCCGCATGTTCCGCACGGCCTGAGCGCGTGCGCCCCGTCCTTGTGGGGCGTACCACGCCCGCTTATGCTCGCGCCCCATGACGGACCTGTTTCCCCCATTCGAGCCCGGTGACGAACCGCGGCGCCGGCGGTTCAAGCCGGTGCCCATGCGCATGCTGCTGCCCAACATCGTCACGCTGCTGTCGCTCTGCGCGGGGCTTACGGCGATCCGCTACGCCATCGAAGGCGACGGCAAGCTCGACAGGGCGGTCTACGCCATCCTCATCGCCGCCGTGCTGGACGGGCTGGACGGCCGGCTCGCCCGCCTGCTGAAGGGAACGTCGCGTTTCGGCGCGGAGCTGGATTCGCTGGCCGACTTCGTCAGCTTCGGCGTCGCGCCCGCCTTCGTGCTCTACACCTTCGGCCTCCACGAGATCGGCTCGATCGGCTGGATCGTGGCTCTGGTCTATGCGATGGCGTGCGCCCTGCGCCTTGCGCGCTTCAACGTCATGATCGACGATCCCGGCCGCCCGGAGTGGCAGAAGAATTTCTTCGTCGGCATTCCCGCGCCGGCCGGGGCCCTCACCGCGCTGCTGCCGGTTTATCTCTACCTGGACGGCGTCGGGCGGCCGCCGGGCTTCGCGGTGATCGAGGCGGCCTACCTGCTCTTCATCGCGCTGATGATGGTCAGCCGGATCCCGACCTACGCCGGCAAGACGCTCGGCACGCGGGTGCCCCGCGAATGGGTCGTTCCCATGCTCATCGCCGCCTCGCTGGCGGTGGCGCTGCTCGTCATCCACACCTTCGAGGTGCTGACCATGGTGACGGCGGCCTATCTCGCGCTGATCCCGATCGGCGTCCGGGCCTACCGGCGTCGCGAGCGCGAGCAGGCGGCATCGGTCAAGGCCGACGCGGCGGCGCGCGCCGCCATCGGGGATGCGCCAGGCCCGGCCTAGCGGTCCGTCCTCTGGCAGCGCCTGCTCGTTAAAATCCGTTCTTGCCGTTTGCCGAGCCGCTTGGCGTTGGCGCGGACGCGGGCCTGCATGGGCTGTGTCGCCGCGTGGGCGACGTCGGCGAAGCCGTGCGCGAGGCTCGCCGGGCTCATGACCTGCCCGAGCAGCATCCGCGTCCACAGCGTCAGCATCGCGACGTTGGCCGCCGCTGCACCCTCGATCGCTGCCTCCATCTTCTCGGCGACCATGCGCAGGGTCTCCGCGGTGGCTTCCGGCGAGGCATGGCCGGCGCCCATGAGCAGGGGCGCGCGGGCGGCGATGGTGATGCCGGCGGCGATGCTGGTTTCGAATGCTGCAAAGCTCAGCGCGACGGCGCGGGAGGGAAGGCGGTTCATGGGGGAGGGTGCTTTATCCAGCCAAATCGCGGGAAAGGTGGGGTGCAGGACGGTTGCCGGTGGCCAGGACGGTGCTGTTCACAAACAATTCCGTTTCGATTAGGGTCCGCCCGAACCGGCCGGGCCCCCGTGTGATAGCCAAGCTATAGCACCCCCTCCTTAAGGAAACACAGCGTTGCCCGCATCGGCCCCTCCCGCGCCTGGCCAGGACTGGCGGCCCAAGCTCGTTCTGGCCTCCGCCTCGCCGCGACGCCTCGCGCTGCTGCAGCAGATCGGCATCGAGCCGGACGCCCTGTTGCCGAGCGATCTCGACGAAAGCCCGCTGAAGGGCGAGCGGCCCAAGACGCTGGCCCGCCGTCTCGCCCACGAAAAGGCCGAGCGCGCTTTGGCGGTGCTGAAGTCGCGGCCCGAACTGGCGGGCGCGTTCATCGTCGCCGCCGATACGGTGGTGGCGCGCGGCAGCCGCATCCTGCCCAAGCCCGAGCATGTGGACGAGGCGGCGCAGTGCCTCCGCCTGCTCTCGGGCCGCGGCCACCGCGTCTATACCGGGCTGACCGTGGTCACGCCGAAGGGCGCCTTCCGCGACCGCCTTGTCGAGACGCGCGTCAGCTTCAAGCATCTGTCGACGCAGGACATCGAGGGCTATCTCGCCTCGGGCGAGTGGCGCGGCAAGGCGGGCGGCTACGCCATCCAGGGCCGGGCCGGCGCTTTCGTCACCAAGCTCGTCGGCTCGTACCAGAGCGTGGTGGGCCTGCCGCTGTATGAGACCATGTCCATCCTCTCGGGCGAGGGCTATCCGGTGCACGCATCGTGGCTGAACGCCGTATGATCCACCTTGCATAGGGGCTTGCGGAACGCAGCGCCGGGGCCGATATCGATCCGCGCGGCGCAACCGCGACAGGCAGGCCGCTGGACGGCGGGAGTTTGTGATGATGGCTGATAAATCGCCGGATAATGAAAACGCCCCCGAGTCAGCGCCGGACGCTCCTGCTGCCGGCCCTGAAGCGCCGACCGGGAAGCCCTGCGCCATGTGCGGCAAGCCGGCGCTGATGAAGTACCGCCCGTTCTGCTCCAAGCGCTGCGCCGACCTCGACCTGTCCCGCTGGCTGAACGGCGTCTACGCGATCCCGGCGAAGGAAACCGAGGAAGACGACGAAGAGGCCGAGGAGGGCTGACGCGCGCTTTCTCGATGCAGGGGCCAGGGCAATCGACGGCGAGCTTTGGCCCGCGCAGCCGGACCCTATCGGGCCCATAAACCCTCCCGCCAAAAAGAAAGGCCGCCCGGAGGCGGCCTGTAAGTCAAGGGAGGAAACGCCCAAAGAGGGCATGTGACGCCGAAACGTCACGATGACTTACCTAATTGGTGCAGCGCGATATTGCAAGCCAAATCGTTTGCATGCGGCAAAATTTTTTCTAAATGCCTAGATTGGTTGCGTTTGGAACGGTCTTAGGCAAGATTTGATATAGGCTTAGGCGAGTTCAGAGCTTCAGCCCGAGCCGCCGGGCCGAGCCGCGAATATGAGTCCGCATGGCCTCGGCGGACGCTTCAGCGTCCCTGTGCGCAAGCTGCACCAGGATGGCTTCGTGCTCGCGTACTGTGTCGGCGAGGGTTTCGCGGTCGGCCATCGGGGCGCGCTGCGTCTCGACCATCAGGTCGCGGGCCGACCGGTACATGGATGCGATCAGCGGGTTGCGCGCGGCCTCGACGAGCGCATCGTGGAAGGCAGCGTCCGCCACGGCCATGGCGACGATATCCTGCCGGCGGTGAGCCTGCGCCATCTCGTCCACCAGCTTGCGCAGGGTCGCGAGCCCGGCATCGTCCATGCGCTCCGCCGCCAGCGCCGTGGCGGTGCCCTCCAGCGCAAGGCGGGCCTCATAGACATCGCGCGCCGATGCGGCCTCCGCGAAGCGCCAGAGCGGGCCGCGCGCCTGCTGGTCGCAGACGAAGACGCCGAGCCCGGCCTTGATGTCGATGAGCCCCAGCGTTTCCAGCACCGAAAGGGCCTCGCGCAAAGAGGCGCGGCTGATGCCGAATGTCTCCGAAAGCGTGCGCTGCGAGGGGAGGCGCTCGCCGGGCTTCAGTGTCCCCTCGAGGATCTGCTGCTGGATGCGCGCCGCCGCGTCATGCGGAACCAGATTGGCGGTTCGGCGGCTCCTGCCGGCGGAAAAGGCGTCGAACAAGGGCGTCCCCGGGTGGCGGCGGCCAGTTGGCCGCTCACCCTTGTGGCGGCTCCGTTGCGGCTTTTCAAGCATGCGGGCCAAACGCTTCGCCGGAACCGACCCTAATCCGCCGGAACAGGCCCGCATCAGCGGCAATAAGACCCGCTACCCCGGAATAATCCAAACTGGGCCGGAACAGCGCGGTGGCCGAAAGATCTGCCTCAATTTCCATCAAACCCGCCCAGCATCGCTCCGGGGTTGCCCCTCAAAGCAGCTTGACCGATGGCGTTTCGCAAGATCAACTCCACTGGTCAGACCGGCCTGACCAGACCGGCTCACACGAAATTCGTATCTGAATGCAGGGGAGATCCAACATGCTGGGTGGGTTTAAGACTGTTTCGCTGGGCTTGGCCCTGGCGCTTGGGATGTCCTTCGGCGCTTCGGCGCAGACCTCGATGAAGGTCGGCGCCAACATCGGCAACGTGCCGTGGGAGTTCCAGGACGCGAGCGGCAAGAATGTCGGCTTCGAGATCGACCTGATGAACGAGGTCGGCAAGCGCAACAGCATGAAGGTCGAGATCGTCAACATCCCCTTCCAGGGCCTGTTCGCGGCCGTGCAGTCGGGCCAGATCGACGCCGCCGTCTCCTCGATCACCATCACCAAGAAGCGGCTGGAGAGCGTCTCCTTCGCGCAGCCCTACTATGACAGCGACCAGTCGCTGACCGTGACGAAGGCCTCAGCGGCATCAACGACCTGGCCGGCATGGAAGGCAAGACCGTGGGCGTCGACACCGGCTCCACCGGCGACATGTGGGCCACCCAGAACCAGGCCACGGCGAAGATCAAGGAGATCCGCCGCTATGAGGGCCTGAACCCGGCCATGCTCGACCTCGCGGCCGGCCGCATCGACGGCTACATCTCCGACATCCCGGCGCTGCTCTACTACGTCAAGGACAAGCCGCAGTTCGCCGTCGTCGAGCGCATCAAGACCACCGAGCAGTACTCGGTCATGACCGCCAAGAACGCACCCATCCTGGCCAAGGTCAACGACACGATCACCGCCATGAAGAAGGACGGCTCGCTCGCCGCCATCCACAAGAAGTGGTTCGGCACCGATCCCGACGCCGGCATGGCGACCGCGACAGTGCTCGACATTCCCAAGCTCTGAGCCGGATGCCTTGCCCCGTGCCCGGATCCGGGTCATCTGGGGCAGCCAGTTGTCTGGCCCGCGAGGCGCTTGCCGCTTCGCGGGCCGCTTCATCGACGACGCCGGACCGATCCGCGACCAGGACGCCTGACGGGCCATGAACATTTTCGACACGTTCCTGAACGGCCGGGTCTTCATCGAGACGCTGCCGCTCATCCTGAGCGGGCTCTCGACGACGCTCGCTGCTGGGCCTCACCAGCATCGTCATGCGGGTTCGTGCTCGGGCTGGTGCTGGCGCTGGCTGCGGCTCTATGCGCGGCAGCCGATGGCGCTGGCTGGCCATCGCCTATATCGACTTCTTCCGCGCCATCCCCGATCCTCGTCCTGCTGATCGTCGTCTACTACGCGCTGCCCTTCGCGGGGCTCCGGCTGCCGGCCTTCGCCGCGGCGACCACGGCGATCTCGATGGTGGCCGGCCGCCTACAGCGCCGAGATCTCCGCGCCGGCATCGAGGCGGTCCCGCCGGGCCAGTTCGAGGCGGCGCGGGCGCTGGGGCTGCATCCTGGCTGGTGATGTCCAAGCGTGGTCCTGCCGCAGGCGCTGCGCATCGTCGTGCCGCCGATGACCTCCAACGCCATCAACGTGCTCAAGGACACCGCGCTGGCGTCGGTCGTCGCCATGCCGGACCTGCTGAAGCAGGCGACGCAGGCCCAGGCGCTTGCCGCCAACCCGACGCCGCTGATCGTCGCGGCGGGCATCTACGTCATCATTCTCCTGCCGCTCGTGCGCCTCGTGGCGCACATGGAGAAGAGCTGGGCGGTGGGCCGGCGATGAGCGCTTCACCATTGAAAACCATGCCCATCAGAGTTTGCAGCCGAGGCGCTGGACGCCGCTGAATTCGCCGGATTCGGCGCCGTGCTGGCCGCCGGTAACGCCGCCGGCATACCAGTCAACGAGGGCCGGGGCCTGCGCATCGACCTCGCTGCCGGGCTGGTGCACGACACGCCCGCCTCGCAGCCGAGTTTCGCGGTCTACCGCATGCAGGCCTCGCGCTGGCCGGTCCCCGTGCGCCTGATGGAGCGCCATCCTTATTCCGCGCAGATGTTCGTGCCGATGACCGGCGGCGACTATCTCGTCGTGGTCGCACCAGCCGATGCGAATGGCGGGCCGGACATGGCCCGCGCGCGCGCCTTCGTGGGGGCGCGGCGAAGGCGTCGTCTATGCGCCTGGCGTGTGGCACCTGCCCATGGTCGCGCTGGGCGAGCCCGCCGATTTCGCCATGCTGATGTGGGAGACCGGCGATCCCTCCGCCGATTGCGAAGTCCACGAGATCGCCGCGCCGATGCTGGTGTCGGCGCCCGATCACGACGGGTCATGACCTAGGGGCCGTGACCGACGAGCCAGAACAGAAGCCTTCCGGGAGAAATGCCTGATGACCACCGCCGCACCGCTCGACCTCGCCTTCGTCCGCTCGCAGTTTCCGGCGCTTGCCGACAATCAGACTGGGCCTTTTTCGACAATGCCGGCGGGTCGCAGGTGCTGCAAGAGCGTCGCCGACCGCGTGTCGGACTACCTGCTGACGACGAGCGTGCAGACCGGCGCGAGCTACGACGTCTCGCAGCGCGCCAGCGGCCCGCGTCACGGAATCGCGGGTCACGATCGCCCGGCTGATCGGCGCCAGCCGCCCGGAGGAGGTCGTGCTCGGCCCCTCCACGACGCAGCTCATGCGCAACCTCTGCGCGGCCATGGCGAGCCAGCTCAAGCCGGGCGACGAGATCGATCGCTCACCGATTTCGACCACGAGTTCGAACATCGGGCCGTGGCTGCCGCTGAAGGAGCGCGGCGTCGTGTTCCGCACCTGGTCGCTCGATCCCGAGACCTGCGAGATCGACCTCGCCGACCTCGACAAGCTGCTCTCGGCGCGCACGAAGCTCGTCTGCGTCACGCACTGCCTCGAACATCCTGGGCACGATCAACCCGATCCCCGAGATCGCCGAGCGGGTGCACGCGGCAGGCGCGCGGCTCTGCGTGGACGCCGTGGCCTATGCGCCGCACCGCGCGGTCGACGTCGTGGCGTCGGGCGCGGACTACTACGTCTTCTCGTTCTACAAGGTCTACGGCCCGCATTTCGCGGTCATGTGGGGCCGCTACGACGCACCTGCTGGAGCTCGACGGCGCTCTACCACTAGTTCTACGGCAAGGACAAAGTCCCCGATGAAGCTCGAGCCCGGGAACTGCAATTACGAGCTCGCCTGGGGCTGCGCCGGCATCGTCGACTATTTCGACGCGCTGGGCGGCGGCACCGGCGACCGCGCCGCCATCGTGCAGGGCCTTCGACGCCGTCGCCGCGCATGAGGAAGTCCTGGGCGAGCGGCTGCTGTCCTGGCTGCGCGACCGCAACGACGTGCGCATCGTCGGGGACCGCGACGTCGGACCGGCGATGCGCGTGCCGACCATCGCGTTCAAGGTGGACGGGCGCGACAGCGCCGAACTCGTCCGCGCCATCGACGCCCACAAGATCGGCATCCGCTACGGCGACTTCCATTCGCGCCGGCTGGTCGAGCGGCTCGGGCTGACGCAGGGCAACGGCGTCGTGCGGGTGTCGATGGTCCACTACAACACGCTCGGCCGAGGTCGACCGCCTGATCGTGGCGCTGGACGAGGCGCTGGCCTGAGCCCGCCCGGCGGAGGCGTGCCTCTCGCCCGGCGGCGCGGCTCTTGCTTCGGCGGAACTGAGAAAAACAGGAGCCAGCATGTCCACCTATGACCTCGCCATCCGCGGCGGCACCGTGGTCACCGCCGCCGACGTCACGCGCTGCGACATCGGCATCAAGGACGGGCGCATCGCCGTGCTCGCCGGCGCGGTGACGGACGCCGCGCGCACCATCGACGCGACGGGCCTGCTGGTCATGCCGGGCGGCATCGACAGCCACGTCCACCTCGCCCAGCCGCCTCCGGCGGCGCCGGCATGGCCGACGGCTTCGAGAGCGGCACGCGCTCGGCCATCGGCGGGCGGCAACACCACCGTCATGCCCTTCGCGCTGCAGCCGCGCGGCGCGTCGCTGCGCGAGAGCGTGGTGGACTACCACAAGGAGGCGGACGGCAAGGCGCTAGTCGACTACGGCTTCCACCTCATCATCACCGACCCCTCCGCCTACCGTGCTCGGCCAGGAGCTGCCGGCGCTGGTGGCCGACGGCTACACCTCGTTCAAGGTGTTCATGACCTATGACGACCTGGTCCTGAACGACCGCCAGCTGCTCGAGGTGTTCGACTGCGCGCGCCGCGAGCAAGGCGCTCGTGATGGTCCATTGCGAGGGCTACGACGCCATCAAGTTCATGACCGAGCGGCTGGAGGCGGCGGGCAAGACCGCGCCCTACTACCACGCCGTGTCGCGGCCGCAGATCGTCGAGCGCGAGGCGACGCACCGCGCCATCAGCCATGCCGAGCTGATCGACGTGCCGATCATGATCGTCCACGTCTCCGGCCGCGAGGCGATGGAGCAGATCCGCTGGGCGCAGCAGCGCGGCCTCAAGGTCTATGGCGAGACCTGCACGCAATACATCTCGCTCACCGCCGACGACCTGAAGGGCCTCAACATGGACGAGAGCGGCGGCAAATATGTCTGCTCGCCGCCGCCGCGCGACCGCGCGAGCTGGGACGCGATCTGGGAGGGCATCCGGACCGGCGTGTTCCAGACCTTCTCGTCCGACCACTGCCCGTTCTTCTACGAGGGCACGCAGGGCAAGCTGAACCCGAAGGCGCGCACCTCCTTCCGCTGGGTGCCGAACGGCATTCCCGGCGTCGAGGTGCGCATGCCGATCCTGTTCTCCGAGGGCGTCGTCGAAGGGGCGCATCACGCTGGAGCAGTTCGTGGCGCTCACCTCCACCAACCACGCCAAGATGTACGGCCTCTACCCGCAGAAGGGCTCGCTCGGCCGTGGGCGCCGACGCCGACATCGTGCTGTGGGATCCCGACGCGCAAGGTCACGATCCGCCAGAGCCTCGATGCACCACGGCGCGGACTACACGCCCTGGGAGGGCTATCGAGGTGACCGGCTGGCCGGTGCGCACGATCCTGCGCGGCGCAGACCGTGTTCGAGGACGGCAAGGTGACGGGCCGTCCCGGCGGCGGCGAGTTCCTGAAGCGCGGGCTTTCGCCCTACGCCGTGCCGCGCGGCGCGTAGGCCCTCAGGGCGCATTCTTCGCGCAGCGTGGATCGCGCTTGAATATCGCAGGTTGCAGTTTCACGGTTCGCCTTCGCGCTGACCGCCCTTGTTGATTAGGATGGGCCGAGAGCTGCCGGACGTGAGTCGGCGGACCGATTGCGTCGGGTCGCGCCGCACGTAGTGCGTACCCAGGGGAGAGACACATGAACCTCGATTTCACCGGCCGGAAGGCACTCGTTACAGGCGCGGCGCATGGCATCGGGCGCGGCATCGCGCTGGCGCTGGCGCGCGACGGCGCCGAGGTGGTGGGTACGGACATCCTGGGTGGCGAACTCGCGACCCTCGACGGCGCGGAGGGCGGCCGCGTCCGCGCTGTGGCGTGCGATCTCACCAGGAAGGCTCTGGTCACGGCGCTGGTGCAGGAGCATGGCCCGTTCGACATCCTCGTCCACGCGGCGGGTGGCGTCTGCGGGCAGGTGGGCCGGCCGCTGGAGGAGATCCCGGAGGAGGACTGGCACTCCATCCTCGGCATCAACATGACGGCGGCGTTCCTGCTGGCGCAGGCGGTGACGCCGGGCATGAAGGCCAAGGGCTATGGCCGCATGGTGATGATCTCGTCGGGCGCGGGCATCACGGTCAGCCTCACCGGCATCCAGGCCTACGCCTCGGCCAAGGCGGGCGAGATCGGCCTCACGCGCCAGCTCGCGCACGAGCTCGGCCAGTTCGGCATCACAGTGAACAGCGTGGCGCCCGGCTTCGTGCGCTCCAACCCGACAACCGAGCGGCAATGGGACAGCTACGGCGCGGAGGGCCAGAAGCAGCTCCTCTCGCGCATCGCCACCCGCCGTCTCGGCAAGGTCGACGACATCGCCAACGCCGTGGCGTTCTTCGCCAGCGAACAGGCCGGCTGGATCAGCGGGCAGGTGCTTTCCGTCGACGGCGGCAAGTGAGCCCGGCAACTGAGCCGGCCAAATGAGCCCTGCAAGTGACGATTGGAAGCGTGATGCCTGATACCGCGGATACGACAGCCATCGAGGCGCGCCTTGCGGCCTCGCGCGACGAGATCATCGAGCGCCTTAGGGATTATGTGGCGATCCCCAGCGTCTCGACAGATCCGGCCTACAAGCTGGGCATCGAGCAGGCCGCGAGCTTCGTCGCTGAGCGGCTGGTTCAGGCTGGATTGACCGACGCGCAGGTCCGCCGCACGCCGGGCCATCCCGTCGTGACCGCCTCGTGGCGCGGCGCGCCGGGCAAGCCGACGGTGCTCGTCTACGGCCATTACGACGTGCAGCCGCCTGACCCCATCGACATGTGGAAGTCCCCGCCCTTCGAGGCTTCGATCCGGGACAACCGTCTCTATGCGCGCGGCGCCGCCGACGACAAGGGGCCGATGCTGATCCCCATCGAGGTCGTCGCGGCCTACATGGCGCAGGAGGGCAGGCTGCCCGTCAACATGGTGTTCCTGTTCGAGGGCGAGGAGGAGGTCGGCAGCGCGCATCTCGAGCCGTTCGTGGCCGCGAATGCCGAGCTGCTGAAATGCGATTTCGCCCTGTCGGCGGATGGCGCGCAATGGCGTGCGGACCTGCCGAGCGTCATCGTCGGCAGCCGCGGCATCTGCGCGCTGGAAGTCACGGTGACCGGCCCCGGCAAGGACCTGCATTCCGGCCGCCACGGCGGGGCGGTGGCGAACCCGATCCAGGCGTTGGCCGTGCTGCTCGCCGGCCTGCATGACGCCAAGGGAACGGTCGCGGTCGAAGGCTTCTATGACGGCGCGACGCCGGTTACGCCCGAGGAGCTCGAGGCCATCGGCGAGATCCCCTTCGACGAGCGCGCCTATCTCGATTCCATCGGCGTCTCCGAGGGCGCGGGGGAGGAGGGCTACACGCTCCTGCAGCGCAACTGGGTGCGGCCGACGCTGGAGTTCAACGGCATCTCCGGCGGCTATACCGGCGCGGGCAAGAAGACCGTGATCCCCTCCCACGCCAGCGCCAAGATCACCTGCCGGCTCGTGCCGGGCCAGGACCCGAAGCGAATCCCGGGGCTGATCGAGGCGCATTTGAAGCGCCATGCCCCCAAGGGCGTGCGCGTGGACGTGCATATCGAGCCGGGCGGCGCATCGTCCTATGCCATCGGCGGCAATCATCCGGGGCTGGCGCTGTCTGAGGACGTGCTGGAAGGCGTGCTCGGCCGCCGTCCCGTCCGCGTGCGCATGGGCGCGACGATCCCCATCGGGGAGATCTTCAAGCGCGTACTCGGCATCGACACGGTGTTCTTCTCGTTCGCCACCGTGGACGAGGACTACCACGCCCCGAACGAGTTCTTCCGCCTGTCGAGCCTCGACCAGGGGCTCGTCGCATGGGCGCGCTATCTGCGGCGGCTCGGGGCCTAGCCCGAGCCGCGTTTAGCGAGGCGCGCGTCCATCCAGCCCGGTCGTCAATCCGGCCAGAACTGTACGTTCTCGGCGCGGCGGTTGCGGCGACGCTCCAGCGATGTCGCGATGATGGCGTTGGACTGCCGCGCCTTGTCGAGTTCCTCCACCAGCCGCGCCGCCACGATCCGCTCCTCGCCCGGGTGCAGGTTGCAGGGGTCCATGTAGAAGAAGCCGTGCTCGACCTCGTGGTCGCGCACGATCACGGGCTGCGGGCCTGATGCCAGCGCATCGGCCAGGTCCCACGCGGTGATGTGGGCAGCGGCGGGGTCGATCTTCACCTTCAGGCGGTCGAGCGGGTTGAAGGTGGGGTCGGGCTCCCACACGACGGTGACGCCGGGGCGATCCGCCAGCGTCCGCGTCCACAGTTCGAGATAGCCGGTCTCGCGGGCGCGGATGCCGGCGTGATCGCGCTTCTCCCACGCTTCGAGAGCCGCGATCGTGCCGACCATGCCTTCCTTGCCGACCTTCATGCCCCGGCCGATGCCGCCGTTCTGCAGATAGGCCGCGCGGACCATCGGCTTGAGGCCCGCGACGATCCCGCCGGTCGGCCCGCCGAGGAATTTGTGCGAGGAGTACAGCGCGAGCGCCGCGCCCAGGGCGAGGAAGCCCTTCAGGTCATATTCGGACGCCGCATCCACGATGACGGGGATGCCGTGCGCATTGCAGACGGCGCAGAACTCGTCGAGCGGGATCAGCCCGAACTGCACGGTGTGATGGGAGACGACGTACACGGCCGCCGCCGTGCGCTCCGTCATCGCTCCCTCGAGCTGGTAGCGCCGCGCCATCGTGGCCTGCCCGACAGGCACGACCTTGGCGCCCGTGAGCGCGATGCCCTGCGACACCGGTGCGCCATAGCCCACCATGTGGCCGGTCATGATCAGCACTTCGTTCTTCAGGCCTGTCGTGTCGGGCAGCCGCTCGATGGCGGCGAGATCCGAGCCCGTCATCGCGCCTGCGACGCCCAGGCTGATCGCGGCGGAGCAGGAGGCGGTGACGAAGCCCGCCTCGGTGCCACACAGCCGCGCGATGACCTTGCTCGCCTTCTTCTGGAGATCCTCGATCTCGACGAACTGCGGCAGCACCGCCGCGACCGCCTCGACCACCTCGGGCGGCACGATGGACGCGCCCAGCGAGGTCATGGTGCCGGAGACGTTGATGATGGGGCGCAGCCCCATGCTCGCGCGGATGTCGAGGGCCATTGTCATGTCCTTTGCGGCTGGGCGTGCCATTCGGTATATTCCATCCGAACGGAGCGTGTGTTGCAATTGTAGAAGTGAACGGGAGCGTGGGCATGGACGCCAAGGCCGGGACAGCGGGCGACACGCCGCACGATGCCGGATCGAACCGCCGTGTCCGCGTGAGCGGCATTGACCGCGCCTTGCAGGTGCTCGACGTGTTGCAGGAGGGCGGCAAGCCGGCCGGGGCCTACGCCATCGCCAAGGACATCGGCGCGCCTTTGTCCACCGTCTACGCCATCATCGACGACCTCGTGGAGAAGCGCATCCTTCAGCGCCGGGCGGACGGGACGGTATGGCTCGGCCCGCGCCTCTATCACTACGGCCTGGCCTATGCCCAGTCGCTGGATTTCCTCGACGTCGCCACCCACGAAATGCACGATCTCTGCCGCGAGGTGGAGGAGACCGTTCAGCTCTGCGGGCGGGACGGCGACCACATGGTGGTGCTGGCGATGGCGGATGGTCCCGGCCATTTCCGCATCACCTCGCGCGTCGGCACGCGGGTGCCGCTGAACTGGACTGCGTCCGGCCGGCTGCTCGTCGGCCACCTGCCGCGCGGCGAGGTGGAGGCGTTGTTCCGCCGCATCGCCCGGGCGTCGCCGACCGGCCGTGCGGAGACCGACGCCCGCGCGCTCGCCAGCGCCAGCGCCGAAGCGCTCAAGGATCGGCTCTGCGTGCAGATCAGCGAGTCCGATTTCTCGGTGTCCTGCGTCGCCTCGCCGATCTGCGACGCGTCGGGCCAGTGCCTCGCGACCGTCTCCATCGTCCTGCCCGAGCACAAGGTCCTGCAGGACCGCGCCCGCTACGTGGACGCGGTGCGCAACGCCGCATCGCGCATCGAGACGCGGCTGGGCTGGCGCTGACATCGGGCTCGCTACCATCAGGCTCGCTACCACAGGGCTGGCCGCGCTTCAGGCGATGGCCACGATGGCCTCGATCTCCACGGTGATATTCCCCGGCAGCGAGCCGAAGCCGACGGCCGAGCGCGCGTGCCGACCGGCGTCGCCGAACACCTCGACCATCAGGTCCGAGCAGCCATTGATGACCTTGGGGTGATCGGCGAACTCGGGCACGGCGTTGACCATGCCGAGCAGCTTCACGACGCGCTTCACCCGCCCGAGATCGCCGAGGGCGGTGTGCATCACCGCCAGCAGGTTCACGCCGGTGAGCCTTGCATGCTTGTAGGCGTCCTCGACCGACACGTTCGCGCCGACCTTGCCGGTGTGCATCTTGCCGTCGGCCTCGCGCGGACCCTGGCCCGACAGGAACAACAGGCCGTTCACCTCGACATGGGTGACGAAATTCGCGATCGGCGTGGGAGGCACGGGAAGTTCGATGCCGAGGCTCTTCAGGCGATCATAGGGCGTGCTCATGGGGCGGTTCCTTCTAGCGAGTCTTCTTCGGGATAAAGTCTTCGTCGGGACAGAAGCCTTCTTCGGGGTCAGGTTCGAACCGGCGCGGCCTGCGCCAGCACTTCGGGGTCGTTCAACCGGATGCAGGCGGCATGGTGGCTCGGCCCGACGGGGTCGAGCGGCGGCACGACCTTGGCGCACGCCTCGATGGCGTAGGGGCAGCGGGTCCGGAATACGCAGCCCGATGGCGGGTTGAGCGGGCTCGGAATGTCGCCCTGCAGCACGATGCGGTTGCGCGGGGCCTTCGGATCGGGCACCGGCGCGGCTGAGAGCAGCGCCTGGGTGTAGGGATGGCGCGGCTTCGCATAGACGCTGCGGCTCGGCCCGCGCTCCATCACGCGCCCGAGATACATGACCACCACGTCGTCGCAGAGATACTCGACCACCGAGAGGTCGTGCGCGATGAAGAGCATGGTGAGCCCGAAGGCCTTCTGCAGGTCCTGGATCAGGTTCAGCACCTGCGCCTGTACCGACACGTCGAGCGCCGAGACCGGCTCGTCCGCCACGATGAATTCGGGCTCGACAGCGAGCGCGCGGGCGATGCCGATGCGCTGGCGCTGGCCGCCCGAGAATTCGTGCGGAAAGCGCCGTCCGTGCTCGGGGTCCAGCCCCACGCGCCGCAGCAGGTCGGCGATGCGCTCCCGCCGCGCCGCGCCGCGCGCGAGGCCGTGAGTGTCGATGGCTTCGCCGATGATGTCCTCCACCCGCAGGCGGGGGTTGAGGCTCGAATAGGGATCCTGGAAGACGATCTGCATGCGGCGGCGATAGGCGCGCATGTCGCGGTCCGACAAAGTCGTGAGGTCGACGCCGTCGAACACGACCCGCCCGGCGGTCGGCTCCACGAGGCGCAGCACGCAGCGCCCGGCGGTGGTCTTGCCCGAGCCGGATTCGCCCACGAGCCCCACGATGGTGCCACGGCGAACGTCGAAGCTGATGTCCTCCACGGCCCGCACCACGCCGCCGCGCGTGGGGAACCGCTTGGTGAGCCCCTGCACGCTGAGCAGGACGTCCGAGGTTTTTGCGTGCGAAGTCTTCGCGTTGCCGCCGCTCATAGCTCCTCGTGCCTCCAGCAGCGGCTCACATGCTCCGGTCCGGCCTCCAGCAGCGGCGGGTTCTCGATGCATTTCTCGACGCGGTACGGGCAGCGCGGCGCGAAGGAGCAGCCCTCCGGCAGCGCCAGCACGCTCGGCACGTTGCCCGGGATCGGCGTCAGGCGCGGCCGCTCGCCGCCCAGCTCGAAATCGCGGTGCTGCGGGGTGGGCAGGCAGGCCAGCAGACCCTTCGTATAGGGGTGGCGCTGGCGCTCGAACAGCGCATCGACCGGCGCGGCCTCGACCACGCGGCCGGCATACATCACCACCACATGCTGGGCGATCTCCGCGACGACGCCGAGATTGTGCGTGACGAACACGACGCTCATCCCGAGTTCGGCCTGCAGCCGCCGCAGCAGGTCCAGCACCTGCGCCTGGATGGTGACGTCGAGCGCGGTCGTCGGCTCGTCGGCGATGAGCACGCGCGGATTGCAGGCGAGCGCCAGGGCGATCATGGCGCGCTGGCGCATGCCGCCGGACATCTGGTGCGGGTAGTCGTCGAGCCGCCGGTCCGCCGCGGGGATCTCGACGAGTTCCAGCATGCGCCGGGCGCGCTGGCGCGCCTCGCCGGCCGATACGCTCTCGTGCAGGCGGATCATCTCGATGATCTGGTCGCCGACCGTGAAGAGCGGGTTCAGGCTCGTCATCGGCTCCTGGAAGATCATCGCGATCTCCCGGCCCCGGATGGCGCGCATCTGCTTTTCCGGCAGCGTCGCCAGGTCGAGTTCCCGGCCGTCGCTGGTGCGGTAGAGGATGCGCCCGCCGACGATGCGGCCGGGCGGGGACAGCAGGCGCATGATCGAGAGGCTGGTGACCGACTTGCCGGACCCGCTCTCGCCGACGACGGCCACCGTCTCGCCGCGCCCGACGCTGAAGCTCACGCCGTCGACCGACTTCGCGACCCTGCGAACCCAGCTCGAACCAGGTCTTCAGGTCGTCGACCCGCAGGATCGTGTCGGCCGGCGCTGCGTTCATCGCGCCGTCACCCAGCCGCAGGTCGGGCAGGCGCTGGTCACCGCATGCGGTGTGGCCGGGGCGGTACGGGCTCGCCTTGATCGCGCTCGAACCCATGACCGCCCATTGCGGCGTGATCAGCTCGCGCAGCACGGCCTCGTCGCCCATGGAATCGCGGATGCGCAGATCGCCCGCCTCGACCGAGAACACCGTGAATTCGGCGCGCGTGCCCGGCGCCAGCAGGCTCGCGCGTGGGCATGCCGATGACGCTCATCGGGGCGAGCGTCGAGGCCTCGATCACCTTCTCGAACGGCATGCCGACGGCCAGCAGCTTGGACATGGTGGTGCCCATGTCCCACACCGGGCTGTCGAGCGAGCGGTTGTGCAGGTCCGTCGAGATCGAGAACGGCAGCAGCCCGCGCGCGATCGCCACTTCCGCGACCTTGAACGAGAACGACGCGCCGCCATGCCCCACGTCGAGGCGGATGCCCTCGCTGGCGCAGCGCTCGGCCAGCGCGAAGAGGTGCGCGTCCTCGATGATGCTGCCGCCCGCCTTGCCGTTGAAGCAGTGCGTGACGACGTCGCCGGGGTCGAGCACTTCGAGGATTTCGTCGTAGAGCGGCGGCGGCTCGCCGACATGCACCATCAGCGGCAGCTTCAGCACGCGCGCCACCTTCTTGGCGATGCGCACCGGCGTCATGCCCCACGCCCCGAGGATCACGCCGCTGGCGCGCACCTTGATGCCGATGATGACGTCGCGGTTGGCCTCGACCACCGCGATCGTGCGGTCGAGGTCGATGGAGCGCATGTCGATGAGCTCGCTGACGCGGTTGCACGCGACGAGCCCGATCGAGCCGATGTTGAGGAACGCCTTGATGCGCTCGCGCGCCGGGCTCGATGACGTATTCGCGGAAGCCGTGGAAATTGGCCTCGCCCGCCGATCCGGCATCCACGATGGTGGTGACGCCGCGCTCGACGCCGCACAGCGACGGGCGGATCGAGATGTCGGTGCCGCCGTACCAGACATGGGCGTGCAGGTCGACCCAGCCCGGCGACACATACGCGCCCTGCGCCTCGATCCGGCGCACGCCCTCGGGCGGGGAGAGGGACGGGCCGGAATCGAGCACCGAGCCGTCCTCGCCGACGAGGATGTCGATGGGGCCCCGATGCGCGCCGAGCGCGACGGGCGTCGCGCCCGGCGATCAGCAGCGGGCCATGTTCGGGCGGAAACGGGATCATTGTCAGAGATCCTTTCTGAGACGCGGATCGAGGAGGTCGCGCATCCCGTCGCCGACGAGTTGCAGCGACAGGACGCAGAGCACGATGGCGATGCCGGGAAACAGCGTCATCCAGTCCGCCTGCCCGACATATTGCCGCCCGGCGGCGATCATGGTGCCCCAGGTGGGGATCTCGGGGCTTACGCCGACGCCAAGGAAGGAGAGCCCCGCCTCTGCCAGCATGGCGTAGGCGAAGATGAACGTGCCCTGCACGAGGATCGGCGAGACGAGGTTGCGCAGCACGTGGCGCGTCATGATGCGCCATGTCGGCACGCCGAGCGCGCGCGCCGCCTCCACATAGGGCAGTTCGCGGATGACCAGGGTCGAGGCGCGCACCACGCGCGCGAGCCGCGGCGCGTAGACGATGCCCAGCGCGACGATGACGGTGGCGAGCGACGGCCCCAGCGCCGCCACCAGCGCGATGGCCAGCAGGATGTCGGGGAACGCCATCATCGCGTCGATGATGCGCGCGATGGGCGTGTCGAGCTTGCGGAAGAAGCCCGCCACGAGCCCCAGCGCTACGCCCACGATGCCCGCCAGCACCACCACCGACGCGCCGACCAGCAGCGACAGCCGGCCGGCATAGAGCGTGCGGGTGAAGACGTCGCGGCCGAACTCGTCGGTGCCGAACCAGAACGTCGCGCTCGGCGGCTTCAGGCGGTTCACGATGGACAGCCGGTTGGGCGGAAACGGCGCGATCCAGCGGCGCGAGGATCGCGAGCAGCGCGAGGATGCCGAGGATGACGAGCCCGAGCATGACCGTGCGCCGGCGCACGAGCTGGCGCAGCATGCCGGTGCGCTCGGCGACGGCGGCGGATGCGACGGCGGCCATCAGTAGCGCACCCGGGGATCGACCACGAGGTAGAGCATGTCGATCAGGAAATTGATGATCACGTAGAGCCCGGCCACGACGAGCAGCGCGCCCTGGATCACCGGGTAGTCGCGCCGCAGCACGGCCGAGACCACGAGGCTGCCGACGCCGGGCAGGCCGAACACCGTCTCCGTCACGACCGCGCCCGAGACGAGCAGCGCGGCGGTGAGGCCGAGCACGGTGAGGATGGGGATCAGCGCGTTCTTGAAGGCGTGCTTCATCACCACCCGGAACTCGCCCATGCCCTTGGAGCGCGCGGTGCGGATGTAGTCGTCGCCGAGCACGTCGAGCATGCTGGCGCGCGTGAAGCGCAGGATCAGCGCCGACGACACGATGCCCAGCGCCAGCGCGGGCAGCACGAGGTGGTAGAGCCGCAGCGCCAGGCTCGCGCCCGGCCCGCCATAGCCCGACACCGGAAACATGCCGAAGCGCACGGCGAAGAACTGGATCAGCAGCAGCCCCAGCCAGAAGCTCGGGATCGACGCGGCGAGCATCGCCACCGTGGTCGTCACCTGGTCGAACAGCGAGCCGCGCCGGTAGGCCGAGTAGATGCCGACGGGGATGGCGATGGACGACGCGATCAGCATCGCGAACAGCGTCAGGAAGAAGGTCGGCTCCGCGCGGTCGGCCAGCGCGGTCAGCACCGGACGGTTGAGGAAGATCGAACTCGCCGAGATCGCCGCGCGCGAGCTGGCCGAGGAACAGCACGTACTGGACGGCCAGCGGCCGGTCGAGCCCGAGCCGGGCGCGCAAGCGTCGCGACGTCCTCCTGCGAGGCGTCGGGGCCCAGCATCACGGAGGCGGGATCGCCCGGCGCGACGCGCACGATGACGAATACGACCGTGACGACGACGAACATCACGGCCAGCATGCCGGCGATGCGCTGCAGGACGTATCGGCTCATGCGCGGCGTCCGCGTTGCAGAACGGGAAGGGGAGCGCAGGGCGCGCTCCCCGGTGTACGGGTCCGCCTGGTTCACGCCTTCGACGCGTTCCAGAAATAGGGCCAGGGCGCCGGCACGACGCCCGTCACCTTCGGCGACTGGGCCGAGAGCGCGTTGAAGTCGCCGATCTTGATGGCCGGCACTTCGGCGTAGATCGCCTTCTGCACCTCGGCCCACAGGGCAGGGCGCTTGGCCGGATCGGGCTCCGAGTTGAAGGCGTCGACGACCTTCTTGCGCGTCGGCGTGGACCACCAGCCGGGCGAGGATTCCGACAGGATGCCGGTCAGCGCGGGCTCGGGCAGGAACGGGCTGTGGGTGATGTAGATGTCCCACAGCGCGGGGTCGGTGCGGCGCTGCGTCAGCGTCGCCCAGTCCACCACCATCAGCTCGACGGCGAAGCCCGCCTGCTTCAGGTATTCGGCCGCGACCTGCGCCATCTTGTAGTGGAACTCGTACTGGCGGCTGGTGAGGATGCGCAGCGGCTTTCCTTCGGAGTTCGCCTTCTTCAGCAGCGCCTTGGCCTTCTCGGGATCGCCGATATTGTAGGCGCCCTCGGTGCCGGCCGTCGAGTGCCAGATGTAGCTCCTTGGGGAACATGGCGGCGTTGAGCGCGAAGAAGTCCTTGCTGCCGAAGGCGGCCGTCAGCATGTCCTCCTCGTTCAGCGCCGTGCGCACGGCCAGCCGCGCGTCGAGGTTCGACATCACGCCCTGCTTGGTGTTCATCACGAACACCGGCCAGCCGAACGGCTTCAGCAGCACGGGCTGCGTGGTGGTCTTGCCCTTCAGCCGGTCGAAGGCTTCCACGGGCAGCGCGTCGACATAGTCGTACTGGCCGGAGACCGCGCCCTCGATGCGGGTGTTGGGGTCCGGCACGGGCACGAAGCGGATCTCGTCGAGGATCTGCTTGCGCGCGCCGCCATAGCCGTCGGGTTCGCCGGGGCGGGACTTGTAGCCGTCATGGCGCACGAGCTGGATATACTGGTCGGGCTTGCGCTCCTTCAGCTTGTAGGGCCCGGTGCCGACCGGCTCCTTGAGCGGGTTCTCCATCTTCTTCGCCGGCATGATCACGGCGGCGGCATTGTTGAAGGCGAGCAGCGCCAGCAGCGGCGCGTAGGGCTCCTTCAGGCGTGAGCTTGACGGTGGCGGGGTCGACGGCCTCGACGCCGGCCACGAAGCCCGCCGTCTGCTTGCCGCGCGAGGCGACCTCCATCCAGCGCTTCAGCGAGGCGACCACGTCCTCGGCCGTCATGGTCGAGCCGTCGTGGAACGTCACGCCCTGCCGCAGCTTGATCGTGTAGGTCTTCCCGTCGGCCGAGATGTCCGGCATAGTTTCGGCGAGAAGCGGCGTCACCTTCCAGTTCTTGTCGAAGGTGAACAGCGTCTCGAAGAAATGCTGCGTGATGATCCCGACGAGGTCGGCCGTCGAGACCATCGGATCGAGCGTCGGCGGCTCGCCCACGGTGGCGACATTGATGATGCCGCCCTTGGCCTGCGCGAATGCGGGACCGAACGGCAAAACGCTCGCCCCGGCGAGGGCGACGCTGGATTTCAGTACGACGCGGCGATCGAGATTCACGCGAGCCTCCCTTTATTCCATTGTTGTGGAATATAACGTCTAATTATGGGATAGTGGATCAGAACCTGCCTTCCGTCAATGCGGGGCGGGGTTGAGATTCCCTTTGTCTTCCCTCTCCCACTTGTGAGAGAGCGGCAGGGGTGAGGGACTTCCTTGTTGAGGGCACGCCGACCAAGCGCTGGTCTCCGTAACCCCCACCTCCGTCATCCCGGCCGCAGCGCAGCGGAGAGCCGGGATCTTCAGCCCATCCGGTGAGGCGAGAGATCCCGGGTCAAGCCCGGGATGACGGAGAGGGGGTGGGAAGACGGAGAGGAGAGAGAGAGAGAGAGAGAGCAGATTATTATTGACAATATTCCTATATCTGCCATCCTGCGTTCACTCTTCACCCAAGAGGGGACGCTTCCGGAGCGGTCTGTGGCGGGGTGGGGAGGCGGCGCCTGCGCCGGTGGAGTACCGCTCCGCCGTCCCGGGAGGCCTCCTGAAAGCGGCCGAGCGCGGCGGGTTACACCCCGAGGCGTGAAGCGGTGAGCTTGCCCGCCCTGGACTACGCCGGGGCCGTGTCCGAGAGCGCCGTAAGGCGCGGAGGAGAAGGGCGATCCCCTATGGACCCGAGAGGGCGACGGGGAGCGTAGGTCGGGGGGTGAAATCCTCTCGGCTTTGCGGGACGCGGGACTTTCGTCCGCGCCGGAGCACAGGGGCAACCCTGCGGGCCGGAGCCGGATGAAACGACCGCGCAACGGGACAGGGATTTCCGTCCTCGCGGATGGAAGCCCAACCCGGTGACTGGAGGGGCAACCTTCCCCCGTGGGATCGGTGGGGTAATAGCCCCGATGCCGGTCGGACCCTTCGCGCCGGAGAGCAAGACGGGAGTGCCCAAAATCGCCGAGCGAGGAGCGCCGGGTCGTCACCCATCGCTTATTAAAGCACCGACGGCCCGGCGCTCCGCGCCCCCTCGGTCTTCATCTGCCGCATACCCCGGGCGAAAGCCGCGGGAACGCAGGGGCTCGCCAAAAGCCGCGCACCCTTGCTCCATGCCGGGGCGCGCCGTACATCTTCGGTCCCGCCTGGAGATCCCGACGTGAGCCCATCCGCCATCCCGCAACACGCCCGCAACTGGACCGCGCTGCCGACGCACCGGCATTGGCTCCTGGGGCAGGCCAACAGCCTGCTGGACTTCTTCCAGGACAGCCTGAACCCCTCGGGCGGCTTCCACGATCTCGACACGGCGGGACGCCCGATGCCCGCGGGATTCCCTGAAGGCAGCAAGCCCGCGCGCCAGCTCCATGCGACGACCCGCATGGTCCACTGCTTCGCCATCGCGCACCTGATGGGCAGGCCCGGCGCGGACGCCGTCATCGACCACGGCATGGACTTTATCTGGAACGGCCACCGCGACGCCGATCATGGCGGCTATCTCTGGGGCGTCGGCTATGACGGTCCCACCGACGACACCAAGCAGGCCTATGGCCACGCCTTCGTCCTGCTCGCCGCGTCGAGCGCCAAGGTCGCCGGGCATCCGGACGCCGACAGGCTCCTCGCCGACATCTCCGAGGTGCTGATGTCGCGGTTCTGGGAGGACCGGCACGGCGCGGTCGCCGAGGAATTCTCGCGCGACTGGAAGCCTCTCGGTCCATATCGCGGCCAGAACTCGAACATGCACCTCACCGAGGCGCTGATGGCGGCTTTCGAGGCGACCGGCGACAACCAGTATCTGCGCATGGCCGAGCGCATCGCCGACCTCATCGTCAACAGGCATGCCCGCGCCACAGGCTGGCGGCTGCCCGAGCATTTCGATGCCGCCTGGAACCTCGACCGCGACTATTCCGGCAGCCCCATGTTCCGCCCCTATGGCACGACGCCCGGCCACTGGCTGGAATGGGCCCGCCTGCTGCTGCAGCTCTGGGAACTCGGCGCCCGCCGGATCGCCTGGCTGCCGGAGGCCTCTCGCGCGCTGTTCATGCAGGCCGTCGGCGAGGGCTGGGACAAGGAGAAGGGCGGCTTCTACTACACGCTCGAATGGTCCGGCGCGCCGCGCATCCGCGATCGCTACTGGTGGCCGTGCTGCGAGGGCATCGGCGCGGCCCATGTGCTGCGCGCGGTAACGGGCGATGCCGTGTTCGAGGACTGGTATCGCCGCATCTGGAATTTCAGCGCCGCCCGCTTCATCGACCGCACGCATGGCGGCTGGCATCCGCAGCTCGACGATGCGCTGCGCCCCAACGCCGATCCGTTCTTCGGCAAGCCCGACATCTACCACGCGCTGCAGGCGTGCCTCATCCCGCTGCTGCCGGCTACCGGCAGCGTCACGAGGGGCCTCGCCCACGGCGTGCTCTCGCTCGAGCGCGAGGCTTCGGGGCAGCAGGCATGAGGCAAGCGCAAAGCATCATGGAAGTCGACCGGCCGCCGCCGCACGCAACAACGCGCGGCCCGGACAGTTCGCGGCGCAGCGAACACGCATTGATGAGGGAAATTACTGTCCGCAATTCCGCAAATAGTTTCGTTAATAGATATGTGAGACAAAGGAGCGCTCCTCATCGGAGTTCCTCCCAGACTTGGCCCGCCCCGCAAGGCGGGCTTTTTTTCGTTTGGCTTCGCCTGCAACCGATACATGCGAGCGCTTGCGGGGTGTCGCGGGCCTGCTAAGGTTCAAAGGTGGGCATCGGGTTCTCAGATATGCAACCGGTCGCACAATAAGGCTGGCCGACGGGCAGGCTCCGCCCGGCGCGGCTGGCAGAACCAGGCGGGGCCAGGGGAGATAAGCGATGGAAGACGAAAAGGGTCGACGCGAATTCCTGAAAATCGGTTCTGCCGGCCTGCTTCTGGCCGGTGCCGCGGCTGCAACGCTGACGGCCGAGAAAGCGGCGGCGCAGTCCGCCCCCGGTAGCCTGCTCCGCACCGTGCTCGACCGCGGCAAGCTGCTCGTCGGCACCGGCAGCACCAACGCGCCCTGGCACTTCGAGAACGAGAAGGGCGAGCTCGTCGGCATGGACATCACCATGGCCCGCATTCTCGCCAAGGGCCTGTTCGACGACGAGAAGAAGGTCGAGTTCGTCCGCCAGGATCCGGCCCAGCGCATCCCCAACATCACCACCGGGCAAGGTCGATATCGTCATCCAGTTCATGACGGTGACGCCGCAGCGCGCCCAGCTCGTCGCCTTCACCCGGCCCTATTACGTCGAGGGCATCGCGCTGCTGACCCGGCCTGACGCGCAGAACAAGAGCTTCGACGCAGCTGCTTGCCGGCGGAGCGAACACCAAGGTCTCGATCCTGCAGAATGTCGATGCCGAACGCTCGGTGCACATGGTGCTGCCGCAGGCCCAGGTGATGCAGATCGACACGCAGGCCAACGTCATCCAGGCGCTTGAGTCCAAGCGCGCCGATGCCGCGGCGGTCGACCTTTCGACGGTACGCTGGCTGGTGGCGAAGAACCCGAACCGCTATGCCGACAGCGGCAAGAAGTGGTTCTCGATGCTCTACTCGGCCGCGCTGCGCCAGGGCGATCCGGACTGGCTGAACTTCGTCAACACCACGTTCAACGTGGCGATGTACGGCCACCAGAACGAGCTCTACGACGCTGCGTTCAAGGAGTATTTCGGCCTCGACGCGCCGCAGCGCACGCCGGGCTTCCCCAGCATCTGATGCCGCAAGGGCGCCCACGCCGGGCGCCCTTCCTGCCAAGGCCGCCGCCCGGAGCGATGCGCGTCACAGCATGGGCTACCACTCTCAACTTCACCCTGATCTGGCGGCACTTCGACAAGCTGTGGGGCGGGCTGCTGCTCAGCCTCGAGCTGGCGCGTGTCTCCATCGTGATCGGCATCGTGATCGGGCTTGCGCTGGCGGTCGCTCCACGTCTCCGGCGGGCCGGATCACGCGCGCGATGATCGCGGCCTATGTCGAGTTCATCCGCAACGTTCCCGCTGATCCTGCTCGTCTACCTCGTCTTCTACGGCCTGCCGACCGTCGTCGACATCGCCTACGACGCCAAGACCTCGTTCGTCGCGACGCTTGTCGCTCTATTCCGGCGCCTACCTCGTGGAGGTCTTCCGGTCGGGCCTGGCGGCCGTGCCGCGCGGTCTCCTCGATGCCGGCAAGGCGATCGGGCTGACGCCGTGGCAGCGCCTTGTTCACGTCCGATTGCCGACGATGCTGCGCATCACGCTGCCGGCGTTGTCCAACACGTTCATTTCGCTGTTCAAGGACACCTCCGTGGCCTCGGTCATCGCCGTGCCGGAGCTGACCTACGGCGCGCAGTGGATCAACTTCAACACCTTCCGCATCGCCGAAGTCTATCTCGTCGTCACCGGCATGTATCTCGTCACCGGCTACGCCATCCTGCTCGGCCTGCGCATGCTCGAGCGCCGCTTCGCGGTGGGGCGATGAGATGATCGCCGCCATCGTCTACGCGCTCCCGTTCCTCATGCAGGGCCTGCTGCATCACGATCGTGGTGTCGCTGCTCATCGTCGCGATCTCGCTGGTGGTCGGCGGCGCGCTGGGTCTCGGCCTCGTCTATGGGCCGGCCCCGCTGCGCTGGGTCGTCCGGGCTTTCAGCGACATCGTGCGCGGCATCCCCATCCTGGTGCTGATCTTCTTCATCTATTACGGCCTGCCGCTGACCGGGCTGAACCTTCAGCCCTTCGCCGCGGCCGTCGTGGCGCTGACGGTGTTCAAGACGGCGCAGGTGATCGAGAATGTGCGCGGCGCCATCGGCTCGATCCCGCGCGGACAGATGGAGGCGGCCAAGGCCATCGGCCTCACCTTCCCGCAGGCGCTGGCCGACGTCATCGCGCCGCAGGCGGTGCGCCGCTTCCTGCCGCCCTGGATCAACGGCGTCACCGACGCCGTGAAGGGCAGCGCGCTCGTGTCGCTGCTCGGCGTGTCCGACCTGATGCACGCCATCCAGCAGGTCATCGGGCGCACCTACGAGCCGCTGCCGCTCTACATCCTCGGCGCGGTCATCTACTTCGCCATCAACTACAGCCTGTCGTCGCTCAGCCGGCGGCTGGAGCGGCGCTACGCCTACATCCGGGACTGACCCGCATGGCATTGCAGGATCAAGCATCGGCTCCGGCACGCACGGCCGCACCGCTTCTGGCGATCGAGGGGCTGCGCAAAGTCCTTCGGCACGAACGCAGGTGCTGCGCGGCGTCGACCTCGACGTCGACAAGGGCGAGGTGGTCACGATCATCGGCCCTTCGGGCAGCGGCAAGACGACGCTGCTGCGCTGCGTGAATTTCCTCGAGACCTACGATGGCGGCTCGATCCGCATCGACGGCGAGGAAGTCGGCTACCGTGACGTGCAGACGCCGCCGCCGGCGTCCGGAGCGCGACCTGGCCCGCATGCGCGCGGAGACCGGCATGGTCTTCCAGATGTTCAACCTGTTCCCGCATCTCACCGCCGCCGAGAACGTCATGCTCGGCCTGGTCAAGGTGCGCGGCAAGCCCAAGGCGGAGGCGCGCGAGATCGCCGCGCACTGGCTGGCGCGCGTCGGCCTGTCGACAAGCTCGACAGCCTTCCCGCCGAACTCTCGGGCGGCCAGCAGCAGCGCGTCGGCATCGCCCGCGCGGTGGCCATGGATCCCAAGATCCTGCTTCTCGACGAGATCACCTCCGCGCTCGATCCCGAGCTGGTGGGCGAGGTTCTGGACGTCGTGCTTGCAGCTGGCGAAGGAGGGCATGACCATGCTCGTCGTCACCCACGAGATCGCTTTCTCCCGCGACATCAGCGACAAGGTTGTCTTTATGGCTGATGGTGTCGTGTCCGCGGAAGGTCGACCGGCGCAGCTCTTCGCGCCCGACTACCCCAATCCGAGGCTGCAGGCCTTCCTGGCGCGGTTCAGGGCAGCGCAGCTCTAGCGGGTTTGGCCGGTAGAATGACCCATTTCATCGGCATCGATGTCGGCACGTCGGCCGTGAAGATCGTGCTCGTCGACGAGCGCGCAGGCCGTGTTGGCCGAGCACGAGGCGCCGCTGGCGATCTCGCGCCCCAGGCCGGATTGGTCCGAGCAGGATCCCGATGCCTGGTGGGACGCCACGGCGCGCCTTGCTCGACCGCCTCGCCCGCGACGAGCCGGCCGCCATGTCCGGCGTGGGCGCGATCGGCCTCTCCGGGCAGATGCACGGCGCGGTGCTGCTCGGCGCGGACGACCGGCCCCTGCGCCCGGCCATGCTGTGGAACGACGGCCGCGCCGCGGCGGAGGCGCTCGGCGCTGCGCACCAGCCATCCCGGATCTGCCCGCGCATCGTCGGCGTGCTGCCGATGGCGGGCTTCACCGGCCCCAAGATGCCCTGGCTGGCCAGGCACGAGCCCGGCATCCTGCCGCGTCTGCGCACGGTGATGCTGCCCAAGGACTATGTGCGCCTGATGCTGACGGGCGAGAAGGCCACCGACATGTCGGACGCCGCCGGGCACCTGGTGGCTCGACGAGGCCCGCCGCGCACTGGAGCCCGAGGCCGCCGGCGGCCACCGGCCTGCCTTTCGCCGCACTGCCGCCGCATCCTCGAAAGCGCCGCGCCCGCGGGCGCTGCTGCGGCCGGAGCTGGCGGCGCGCTGGGGCCTGCCGCCGCGCGTCGTCGTCGCGGCCGGCGCGGGCGACGCGGCCGCCGGCGCCATCGGCATCGGCGCGATCTCGCGACGGCGACGCCTTCCTGTCGATCGGCACGTCGGGCCAGCTCTTCGTGACGACCGCGGCCTACCGGCCCGCGCCCGAGACGGCGGTGCATGCCTTCGCCCACGCGCTGCCCGGCCGCTGGTTCCAGATGGGCGCGATGCTGAACGGGGCGAGCTGCCTCGCCTTCGCGGCGGGCATGATGGGCGGCGACATCGCCGCGCTGCTCGAGGAGGCCGAGCGCGGCTTCGCCGGCCCGGCCGCGCCCGTGTTCCTGCCCTACCTCTCGGGCGAGCGCACCCCGCATGACGACCCCCATGCGCGCGGCGTGCTGTTCGGCCTGTCGGCCGGCACCGGGCGCGGCGAGATCATGCAGGCCGTGCTCGAGGGCGTCGCCTTCAGCTTCGTCGATGCGCGCGACGCGCTCGCCGCGTCGGGCACGGCGGTGACGCAGGCGGCGGTGATCGGCGGCGGCGCGCGCAGCACCTTCTGGATGCGCATCCTGGCCGCCGCGCTCGGCATTCCGCTCACGCGCTACGACGGCTCGGCCAAAGGCCCGGCCTACGGCGCGGCCCGCCTCGCGCGAATCGCTTTCTCGGGGGAGGACCCCGCCCTGGTCTGCACCACGCCCCCGCTGCTCGACGTGACTGAGCCGGACCGCGCCCTCCACGCCGCCTACGCTCCGCGTATCGAGCGCTTCCGGCGACTGTACCGGACGCTCCGGCCGGAGTTCGCGAATGGCTGAATTCGTTATCAATCACCTGGGTTCATAATTCAGCCATCACGCCGTTGCCGACCGGAGCCGCAAATGAACATCGAACCGCTCGCCATTCCCGATGTGAAGCTTATCCAGCCGCGCCGCTTCGGCGACGCTCGCGGATGGTTCGCCGAGACGTTCCGGGAAGACGTCATGGCGAAAGCCGGCATTTCCGAGCGCTTCGTGCAGGACAACCAGTCCCAGTCCGTCCAAACCGGCACCGTCAGGGGACTCCATTATCAGGAGCCTCCGTTCGCGCAGGCAAAGCTCGTCCAGGTTGTGCGTGGCAGCGCCCTCGATGTGGCTGTGGACCTGCGACGCTCATCGCCGTCCTTTGGGCGTCATGTCGCGGTCCGGATCGACGCCGAAGGCGGAGCGCAGCTCTACGTGCCCGCCGGTTTCGCGCATGGCTTCTGTACGCTCGAACCCGGCACGGTGCTCTCCTACAAGGTCAGCGCCTATTACAGCGCGGCGCACGACCGGGGACTGCGATGGAACGATCCCGCGTTGGGGATCGAATGGCCCGTGCCGGCCGGCTCGGCCATCCTCTCCGACAAGGATCGGACTGCGCCTTTTCTGGCGGATCTCGCACTGTGCTTCGACTGAGCGGCTCACACGTCCCTCATGCGACCCGCCGCGCGCCGGGCGCCCTGCGCCAAGGCTTCGCCGAGGCTCATGCGCTGCACCGTGTCGAGATAGGTCTGGAAATCATAGATCGTCACCGCCGGGCAAACCTCGAACTCGAGAAAGAAGGGCTCGCCGGCATCGTTGACGCGGAAGTCGAAGGACCAGAGATCGCGCAAATCGAAAAGTGCGACGGCGCGCGCGACCATGTCCTCGATCTCGGCGACGACGCGCGCAGCGGCCGCATCGGCGCGCAGATCCTGCAGCGAGGGCGTGAAGGCGATAGCCTGTTTCGCGCCGAACCCGCCGACCGTCCCTTCAGTGTCGCAGCTTCCCGAGAGGCTGGAATTGTCCCGCATCGTCAGGAAGTCGCCCCCGGTCTCACTCCTGATGTCCTTGACCATCCGCGACAGGCCGAGCGCCGCCCGCAGCGGCCCACCGCTCTCCATGAAGCTGACGCGAACATCGTAGCCGGGCACGAAGCGCTGGATCACCGCGCGGTCGCAATAGCGTTGCTCGATCCGCTCCGCCAGCCCGATGGCGTCGGCGAGCGTCTCGGCGCGGCTGTCGGCGAAGATGCCGATCTTCGCGCCGAGGCGGTTGGGCTTCACGAAATACGGGCCCGGACCTTCCAAGGCGTCGCCGGCTACCCTGTTACTGCCCTCGTAGAGCGCGGTTCCGGGCACGCGCAATCCGGCGGCACGGGCCAGCATGCCGCATTTGAACTTGTCCTGGCACAGATGCTGGGCCTGGGGCGGCGAGCCGAAGACGGGGAGGCCGGCAAGCCGGCCGAGCGCGGCGACGGCGCTTCCCCGATAATAGGCAAAGCCATCCGTCATCGCCCACAACACGGTCGGAATAGGGCTGCTTTTCCAGCCGGCGATCCGGCCCAGCAGGTCGTCGATCGGCACGAACTCGGCCAGGACGCCCTGCGCGGCGAGGTCGCGGGTCAGGCCGGGCATGAAGGCGGGAAGGTCTGTGGACTGCGCAAGATAGACGGCGACTTCGTCGGCGATTCCCGGCGGAAAACCCGGCCTCGCGAAGGCGCGCGGCAGCAGCTTCCTCGGGCTCGAAGATCACGGCAAGGCGAAGGTCCGGGGCTGGGATCATCGAGCGTGGCTCCGGAGCGGGACATATCGGGCGGGGATCGCGCGACGGTCCGGCTGGGCGGCCAGAAAGCTAGGCTGCGTCACAGGCGCGAGCAAGGCTTCGATCCGCAAGATCCAGCCCGGCAAGCTCTGGACCGCCAAGATCCGGACGGGAGCTTGATCGAACATGGACATCGCGGCGGACTGGTACGAGGCGCGGGAGATGGATGACGGCATCGTGCTGATCACCGAGCGTCACGCCGCGCTGCTCGCCTCGTGTAATATGTGGCTGGTGCGCGGTCGTGATCGCGACCTGCTCATCGACACCGGAACCGGCGCTGCCCCGCTGCTGCCGTTCATGCTCGGACTGACGGGCCGCGAGCCGCTCTGCATCCTCACGCACAGCCATTACGACCATATTGGCGCCGCGCACGAATTCGCCGAGCGCTGGGCCCATCCCGCCGAGGCGGCCATCCTGGCCTGGGGCGGACGCTTCGCGACCCTGGCCGAGGGATGGCTGGGTCCACACAGCTTCACCGCCCTTCCCAGGCTCGGTTTCGACGCCGCCACTCACGAGATCCGGCCCGCGCCGGCGACGCGCTTTGTCGGGGATGGCGACGTGATAGACCTCGGTGACAGGACGCTGCAGGTCCTGCACCTGCCCGGCCATTCCGCGGGATCGATCGGCTTGTTCGAAGCCGAAAGCGGAATCCTCTTCACCGCCGACGCACTCTATGACGGTCCGATGTTCTTCGACCTGCCGGGTTCGAGCCGCGCCGATTTCGCTGCGAGCTTGCGGCGGATCGCCGGGCTCGCCGTCCGTCGCGTCCATCCCGGCCACCACCGCAGCTTCGATGCCGCGCGCCTGCGGTCGTTAACGGGACGCAAGCTAAGTTCCTGAATTGTTATCAGGAATGCTCCATCTACAACCCTAGGCTTCGTCGGACAGTAACTTCCCGCGTGTCTAATGCCCGTCAACCAAGATGGGAATGGCACGTGCCCTCAGCCAAGTCCTTGGCGCGGGTGTCACCAGTCGTGAACGGGGCGAGACGATGGCGAAGATCAAGCTGCGCGCGGAAGAGGGCGAAGGCGACGTGTGCATCAACCCGGCGCTGAGCAATGACATGCTCGGTCGCCTGAACGGCGCGGCCTCGGCCTTCCACGACGCTTTGTTCAGCATGATGAACACGCTCGACCTCGATGGAGCGGCCTTCAGGGACATGATCAGGGCCGCCGGGCCGCTCGGCGCGGGCGGCCTGCCAGCGGCGATAGCGCTCCTGCAATCCCAGGCTTCGGCCCCCGATGCGGTGATCTCCGCCACCGTATCGCTGACAGCGATCCCGACGGCGGGCATCGGCGTCAGCTACGGCGACACCTTCAGCCTGCACAGCAACCCGACATCGCCCTACAAGGTGTATCTCGACTTCGACGGCTTCACGACCTCCGGCACGCAGTGGAACAACTACTGGGGAACCGCGTCGTTCTTCTCGTCGGCGTTCTCGCTCACGGACGGAACGTCCGATTTCAACAGCACCGAGCTCACCTATATCCAGCAGATCTGGCAATATGTCTCGGAAGCCTTCGCGGCCTTCAACATCGACGTCACGACCCAGGATCCCGGCGTCGCGGGGCTGACCTATTCCGGCGTTGCCGGAGACACGTTCGGCACCCGCGTGGTGATCACCGACGAAGCCGGCAAGAACTACGGCGGGATCGCCTATATCGGCAGCTTCGACTGGTCATCGGACACGCCCGCCTATGTCTACAGCGACAGGCTCTCGCGACAATCCGTTCTACATCGCTGGCGCTATCGCCCACGAGGTCGGCCATACCTTGGGCCTGCTTCACGACGGCGGACGCGGCACCGAACCGACTATTATTACGGGCACGGCATCGGGCGCGACCGACTGGGCGCCGATCATGGGCGCGTCCTATTATTCCAACATCTTCCAGTGGAGCGCCGGCGAATATACCGGGGCGAACCAGACGCAGGACGATCTGGCCATCATCACCAGCCAGAATTCGGGCGTGTCCTACGTCACGGACGACTACGGCAACACGCGGGCCACGGCTTCGCAGTTCGCCGGCACCCTGGCGGGCTCGACCTTCAACGTCCAGACCTACGGCGTCATCAGCGGATCGGGCGCGCAGAACGACACCGATTGCTTCGTGTTCGATGTCGCCGCGGGCGGATCGCTCAATCTGCAGATCGGCGCCGTCTCGCGGATCTATGTCAACGGCGGGGTGTCGTACGATGCATCGCCCTTCACATCGCTCGACGTCGCTGCATGGCTCTACGACCAGAACGGCGTCCAGGTCGGGGTCTGGAACGATCCTTCGCGGCTCGACGCCACGATTTCGCTCAGCAATCTGGCGGGCGGCCGCTATTACCTGATGCTCGACGGCGTCGGCACGGGCGATCCCTACGCGGCGACGCCGACGGGCTATACGGAATATGGCTCGCTCGGCCAGTATATGATCTCGGGCAGCTACACGACGGCACGGTCATCCAGCAGCCGCAGCAGCCTCAACCGCCCGCCTTGCTGGTCAGCCTGACCGGCGGCACGGGCACGACCAGCGAAACAGGGGGAACGACGAGCTACACGGTCAAGCTCACGGGCGCTACCAGCGCGACCGGCTCCGTCTCCTTCACGGTTGGCGGGCTCGATGGCACAGAGGGTGCCTTGACCGGCAGCTACGTCCTCAACGAACAGAACAACTGGACCTCCGTCATCTCCGTCGCCGGTCTGAACGACAGAGATGACGACGGCAACATCGCCTATCAGTTGAACTTTGCGACAGACCTCTTCGGCCAGCAGCAGGTCACCGTCATCAACGCGGACAACGACGTGACCCCGACGAGCATCGGAGCGCGTTCGGGCAACTACAAGGGCGCACCCTCGGTGACCGGTACGATCGCGGGCCTTGCAAGCGATGGCGGAGATGTCGTCTCCATCAAGGAAGGCATCGCGAAGACCGGCGGCTACGCGGCGGTCGAATGGCGCTGGACCTTCTCCAACCTTACCGCTGGCGACTACAAGCTGCACCTCGATGCGGCATCTGACGGCGAAGCGATGCAATTCGATTTTACGACGAATGGCGGCACGAGTTGGACCAAGTTACAGGCCGGGACAGCGATTGCGGGCGATTTGGACGTTGTCGGAATCGCAACCAGCTTGATGGTGCGGTTGGTGGACCTCGACCGCGCAGGGGACACGACCAAGAGCACCTTCACCATTGACATGCTCACACTGGAAAAGGCCGCCGCTCCGGCAGGCGCCTCGTTCATCGACAGCGTCGAGCACGCGGAATGGTACATCTGAGGGAGCCCACTAGGCAGATCTCACAAAGCGGTTGGGAGAACAGTACACACGTCAAGTCGATCAAGTGGAGCCGGGGAATATCTTGATATTCCCGGCCCCGGCGATTAGTGAGCTATTCGCCGGATCCCGCCGGTCCTGTCCCACAGCACCCGCGCATCATGCAGCCCAAATTGGAATCGAGACTGCGCAATGCCGGGCTGATCATGCTGGCGCTCGTGCTGCCCGCCTCGGTCATGAGCTATCGCGGCATCCCGCTGATCGTGGCGATCGGATCCGTGCTGCTTATCGCAGGATCATGGAGGCTGCGCCCGCGCGGCACGCTCGACCGGCCGATTGTGCTTGGCCTGCTCGGCTTTGGCGGCTTGTGTCTCGTTTCGCTGGGCTGGACGCTCGATATGCGCGAGGCCTTGTCCTTCCTGCCCTGGGTGCTCGTTTTTCCGGCCCTGGGCATGGTTCTGCTCGCTGTCCGTCCGCTTGCGCCGCCGTGGAGCGCCACGATGCTGGCGGCGGCGCTGGTTCTAGCCGCTGCGCTGCTGGTGACGGAGCAGATGACCGGGCTCGCCCTTCACCGCCTGTTCGGCGCCAGCATGAACCCCGCCAAGATGAACCAGTCCGCCGTCGTGCTGGCGATCTGGGCCTGGCCCGTGCTGGCGCTGTTACGCCAGCAGAGCGGGAGCATGCTCGCCGTCGCTTGCCTTGTCGCCGTCGCCCTGGCGCTGCTGCTCAGCGACAGCGAGAGCGCAAAGCTCGGGCTGGCCGTGGGTGGCCTGGTCTGGGCCGTCTTCCAGACCGGCTGGCGCTGGCTCGTGCCGGCCTATGTGCTGGGGCTGGGTCTTCTTGTGATGCTTCAGCCCCTGATGACAGACCTGATATCCCAAGTGCTGACGCCCGCTGCCTTTCAGGCCCTGAAGGATGGGCACGCGCAAGAGCGCCTGTTCATCTGGAACGGCTTTTCAGGCGCGGTGCGGCTGAAGCCCTTCCTGGGCTTCGGCTTTGGCTCTTCGGACCAGGTCTTCGCGTCGCCGCTGGTGTCCGTGCTGCCGCAGGACATCCAGGCGGGACTGCGGGACAGCCACCCGCACAATATGCTCCTGCAGGTCTGGGTCGAACTCGGCATGGCCGGCGCGGTGCTGCTGGGCTTCGTTCTGATCCGCACGGCGATGCTGTTCAGCCGCCTGCCGCCGATGCTCGTTCCCGCAGCAGCGGCAAGCGTGGTGACGGCGCTTGCCGTAGCCCTCGTGGGTTACGGTGCGTGGCAGGCCTGGTGGATCGCAGCGCTGGCCCCGTTGCCGCTTCTGTTCGCCTGGGCAGGGCAGGGGGCGGCCAAAGCACCGCCTTCCGGCTAGCACTCAGCCGCTAAAGCCGCCAGAGCGTGATCGCGTGCGGGCGGGAGGCGCGATCCAGCGCTCCCTTCACATCCATCAGGAGCCCTTCGCCATCGGTCAGCAGGCTGCTGATCAGCGGCCAGCCGCCAGCGGCGTAATCGGCGTGCGGCACGGCCAGGATCACGGCGTCGGCGGGGCTCAGCGCGTCGAGCGCCGTCAGCGTGACGCCGTATTCGTGCTCGGCCTCCGCAGCGTCCGCCAGCGGATCGTGGACCTGCACGGCGACGCCGAAACTCTTCAACTCGGAGACGATGTCGACGACGCGCGAATTGCGGATGTCGGGCACGTTCTCCTTGAAGGTCAGCCCCAGCACCGTCACGCGTGGATGGGCCCGCCCGGCCGCCAGCAGCAGCCTGACGCATTCGCGCCCGACGCGTTCGCCGACCGCGTCGTTGACCCGCCGCCCGGCGAGGATCACCTGAGGATGGCAGCCCGCCTTCTCGGCCCGGTAGGTGAGGTAATAGGGGTCGACGCCGATGCAGTGCCCGCCGACCAGACCGGGGGTGAACGGCAGGAAGTTCCACTTGGTGCGCGCCGCCTCGAGCACATCGCCGGTGTCGATGCCGAGTTCGCGGAAGATGATCGAGAGTTCGTTCATGAAGGCGATGTTGAGATCGCGCTGCGCGTTCTCGATGACCTTCGCCGCCTCGGCCACGCTTGAATGGAGGGGGCGCGGTGAATGCCTGCCGTGACCACCGACCGTAGACGGCGGCGACGATGTCCAGCGTCGCCTCGTCCTGCCCCGAGACGATCTTCACGATGGTCTCGAACCGGTGGCTCTTGTCGCCCGGGTTGATGCGCTCGGGCGAGTAGCCGACGGTGAAATCCTGTCCGCAGACGAGGCCGGAGGCGCGCTCCAGCACCGGCACGCAGTCCTCCTGCGTCGCGCCGGGATAGACCGTGGATTCGTAGACGACGATGTCGCCGCGCTTGAGCGCCTGGCCGACCGTGTCGGACGCCTTGAGCAGGGCCGAGAGGTCGGGCTGCCGCGCCGCGTCGATCGGGGTCGGCACGGTGACGATGAAGAAGTTCGCTGCCTCGATGTCGCGCGGCTCGCGCCGTGAAGCGCAGATGCGGGCTGCGCAGCCGCTCCGGCTCGACTTCGCGCGTCCGGTCGAGGCCGTCGCGCAGTTCGGCAATCCGCGTCTCGTTCGAGATCGAAGCCGATGACCTCGCAGCCCGCCCCCGCGAATGCACACGGCCACCGGCAGGCCGACATAGCCGAGCCCGATGACGGCGATGGTTCTGGCGTGCGCTGGCAAAAGGCGGTCTCCTGAAGGCCGGGGAGGCTAAATCCGGGGGCCGGTTTCAGCAATCGAGTCGGCCGCCGCCTGTTCGCCGCCCGTCTTCGAACCGCGCTGCAGAGCGTCGGCGTGCAGTCCAGACGAGTTGCGGAGCTTATATTGCGTAAACCAGTCGACGAACCGCTGCACGCCGACCGTAATGGGCGTGGACGGGCTGAAAACCGACCGCTGCCATCAGATCGCTCACGTCGGCATAGGTCGCGGGCACGTCGCCGACCTGCATCGGGGCAAACTCCTTCACGGCCTTGCGGCCGAGCGCGTCCTCGATGCGTGGCGACGAGGGTCATCAGCTCGACGGGATTGTTGTTGCCGATATTGAAGATGCGATAGGGCGCGCGGCTCGTCGCGGGGTCCGGAGCATCGCCGCTCCAGCGTGGATCGCCTGACGGCGCGAGCGGCACCAGGCGCGCCATGGCCTCCACGATGTCGTCCACATAGGTGAAATCGCGCCGCATGTTGCCATGGTTGAACAGCGTGATGGGCTCGCCCGGCCAGGATCTTCTCGGCGAAGATCCACATCGCCATGTCGGGCCGGCCCCAAGGGCCGTACACCGTGAAGAAGCGCAGGCCCGTCACGGGCAAGCCATAAGTGTGGGCGTAGCTATGCGCCATCAACTCGTTGGCCTTCTTGGTGGCGGCATAGAGCGAGAGCGGATGATCCACGTTCTGATGCACCGAGAACGGCATCTGCGTATTGGCGCCGTAGACCGACGAGGACGACGCGAAGAGCAGATGCTCGACGCCCGATGCGGCGGCAGGCCTCGAGGATGTTGAGGAATCCCGTCAGGTTGGAATCGCCATAGGCCTGCGGATTTTCGGCCGAATAGCGCACGCCGGCCTGCGCCGCGAGGTGGACGACGTGGCGGAACCCGTGCTCGGCGAACAGCCCGTCGATGGCCGGCCTGTCCTGCAGCGCGCCTCGCACGAAGGTGAAACGCTCGTGCCTGGCCCAACTCGTCCAGCCGCGCCACGCTTCAGCGCGGGATCGTAATAGTCGTTGAGATTGTCGAAGCCGACGACGGCAGCGCCCTGGCTGAGCAGGCGCTGCGCCATGTGGAAGCCGATAAAGCCGGCCGCGCCCGTCACGAGGATGGGATGGTCGCTGACGCTGGTCGGCACGGGTTTTGATCCTCACAAGCTCGATGCTTCCCCTGATAAGCGCGCCGTCGCGGCGAGACAAGCGCCAGGGTGTCGAGATCTGCGGAGGCTCCTTGTTGTGCGGGCGCTGGCGTTGGGCAAAGCCGGAAGCCTTCGTGGCACACAGCCCCAGCCAGCTACCTACTCCACCGCTTCCTTGGCGGCCTTGGCAGCGCGGGCGTTCACCTCGGCCTTGGCCTCGTTGCCGGCCTTTTCGGCCTCCGAGAGCTTGGCGGCGCGGGCCCGCGTTTCGCAGCGGCTGCGCAGCTCCTCGAGTTCCTCCTCGGTGAGGTGCTCGATGCCGATATAGCGATTTTGCGCATGACTGGTCCGGATCAATTCGTCCAACTTGGTCTGCAGGGCAGCGCCGTCGCGGTTCTGCGTGTTCTGGATCAGGAAGACCTGCAGGAATGTGACGATGGTAGTCCCGGTGTTGATGACGAGCTGCCACGTATCCGAATAGTGGAAAAGCGGCCCGGTTATCCCCCAGACTATGATTGTTGCGAGACACAGGGCAAACGTCACGGGTTTGCCGGTTGCCCGTGAAACGGCGGCCGCGAAGTCGCTGAACATCCTCGATAACTGCATCGGTCATGTCTCCGAATTCTAAAACGCACCTGGGAGCGCTTCGGATGCATCGTGCCGTCCACGCCTTGTGGCCGAGCAGCGGCGTGCGGGTGTGCATGTCGCGGCCATCGCCGCCACATGGCGGTTGCCTCCGTTCGGGCAGTCGGTCAAAAGCAAGGAGTGCCGGGCCATTCGCGTGGCCCTTTCGGATGAGGAAAGAGCAGCACCTGCATGCCGATCATTGCGTCAGCCCTGTTCCTGTCCTGCATTTTGGCGGGTTTGGTCTGCTTCGCGGCCATTCCGATGCTCATGCCCGTGCTGCGGCGCTACGCATTGGCGCGGCCGAATGCGCGGTCCAGCCATGTGAAGCCTACGCCGCAGGGTGGCGGCATCGCGATCGTCGCCGCGGCCCTCATCGGCGTCGCGTTCGGCGTGAAGCTGGGCGTTGTTCCAGGGCCGGGAGGCACGCTTGGCATTCTGCTCATCGCGGCTGTCGGGCTGGCGATCTTGGGAGCGGTGGACGACATCCGCCCGCTGCCAGCCGTCCTGCGGTTCGCCGTCCAGGGTGTTCTGGTGGGTGCGGTGCTCTGGAGCGTTCCCGCGGAGGCGCGCGTCCTGGGCGATGTGCTACCCGCCGCGATCACCTTGGCCCTCGCCATCCTCGCGGCGCTCTGGTTCGTGAACCTCACCAACTTCATGGACGGGCTCGACTGGATGACGGTCGCGAATTTCGCGCCCATCCTGGCAACGCTTGTCCTTTTCGCAGTGCTGGGCGAACTCTCCCCTGCGGCTGGGCTCGTGGCGGCCGCGCTGCTCGGGGCGCTGCTCGGCTTTGCGCCTTATAACAGGCCTGTGGCGCGGCTCTTCATGGGCGATGTCGGCAGCCTGCCCGTGGGACTGCTTGTCGGCTACGCCGTCTACGAGCTCGCGGCGGACGCCGGCCTCGTACCGGCGGCGATCCTGGTGCTCTACTACGGCGCCGATGCGACGCTGACGCTTCTGACCCGGCTTTCGCGCCGCGAAAAGGTGTGGGAGGCCCACCGCAGTCACTTCTACCAGCGCGCGACCGACAATGGCTGGAGCGTGCGGTCAGTCGTCACCACCGTTTTCGTGCTGAATCTCGGGTTAGCGACGCTGGCGCTCGTCGCCGCGAATGCCGACGGCGCCGTGCGCTGGCTGGCGCTTGCCAGCGCGATTGCAGCGGTCGCGCTCGTGCTCATAGCCTTCTCCAGGCGGCGGGGACATGCGGGATGACGGGCACCGTACTCCTCACCGGCGGCAGCGGCTTCGTGGGCCGGGCGCTGGCTCTATCGCTCGCCGGCGCGGGTTGGCGCGTGAAATTGCCATTACGGGGCGCGGTGGCACACCCGCATGACGCCGGAACCGTCGAACCGGTCATCGAGACGGTCCGCTTTCCCGGGCTGGAAGAGGCGGATTGGCCAAGCCTGCTCGACGGGGTCGACTGCGTGGTTCATGCCGCCGGTCTGGCCCACGCCACCGAGGCGATATCCGAGGAACGGTATCGCGCAGTCAACACCTTGCCGACCCTGGCCTTGGCGCAGGCGGCGCGCGGGCGGGTCGGCCGCTTCGTCTTCCTGTCCTCCATCCGCGCCCAGTGCGGCCCGACGAGCGACATCGTTCTCACCGAAGACGCTGCGGCGCGTCCCACCGACGCCTATGGCCGCTCCAAGCTGGCCGCCGAGGAAGGCTTGGCCGCGCCTCGATCTGGCCGCTGTGAGCCTGCGGCCCGTCGTGGTCTATGGTCCTGGATGCAAGGGCAATATGGCCATGCTGCGCCGCGTCGCGCTGTCAGGCATGCCTCTGCCGCTGTCCGGCCTCACGGGGAAGCGCTCCATCGTGTCGCTGGACAATGTTGCCGGCGCCGTGCTGCACGCCCTTTCTGCGGAGACACCCCTGCGAGGCCCCGTGATCGTGGCCGATCCGGAGCCTGCGACGGTACCCGGGATGATCCGCGCGCTGCGCGAAGGGGCCGGCCAGCCCGCGCGCCTCTTTTCCATTCCCGAAGCCCTGATCCGCGCTCCGCTTGCGCTGATAGGCAAAGGGGACTGGGCTGGCCGATTCCTGGGGTCGCAGATTGCTGACCCCGCGCGCCTGCTCGCGAGCGGCTGGAAACCCGTTCACAGCAGGCCCGAGGAAGGGCTGAAAGCCTGGATGGCGGCCGAGGCGCTGTTGACGCGCGGGTAGGGCGCGAAACTATTACGGACACTCGCAACGGGCCAGATCCAATGGCCTGGGGGGCTTGAAGACGGACAGCGCGCGGTTTCTGGTACTTCCAACGTAGGACAGCGACCGGAGCTTCAAAGGTTGGTAAGTCGATCGAACTGATCCATGGAGGAGCCAAGGTGCCTGACTGCCCACTTCCAACCTGCAAGCCAAAAGGTTTTCCAATGAAGTGCCTGGTCGTCACGTCAATTGCCACGGGCGGTGGCGTGACCGAATCCTTTTTCACCGCGCTGGGCATGCTCTCGCGCCGGGGAATCACGCCCATCGCGGTCGTGCCGGCGAGCTTCCATTTCATGGATCGCCTCAAGGCATCGGGTGTGGACGTCATCGCCATCAAGGGATTCGAGATGGGAGGCATCGCGCGCCTTCCGCTGCAGTCCCTTCGCCTGGCGCGGGTCGTGCGCGAGAGCGGCGCCGACCTGGTCATGCTCAACAATGGACGCTTCGTGCGGCCGCTCAAGCGCCTCACCTCTATTCCGGTCCTGGCGATCTACCACGGCGGCAAGATCCAGCGTTTCTTTGGCGCCGACCGGATTATCACGATCAATGACCCGCAGCGGATGGCGCTGATCGAAGCCGGCTATCCAGCAGAGCGCGTGGCAGTCGTCGACAATGTCCTTCCCATCGACACGATGCCGCCGTTCATTGCCCGTCCGCCTACGACAAATCCTGTCATCGGTACGCTGCGGCTGCTCGAACCGGCCAAGGGCGTCGATACGCTCATCGAGGCGGTGGCCCTGCTGGCCGGGCGCGGGCTTCGGCTGACGACGCGGATCGGCTCCAGCGGGAGCCAGGAGGCGAAGCTACGGGCGCTCGCATCCGAGCGGGGGATTGCCGATCTCGTGCATTTCGACGGCTGGATCGAGGACAAGCGCTCGTTCTATGCAGGGCTGGATCTCTATGTCCTGCCGTCGCGTGCCGAGGAATGGGGCATCGGCATCGTCGAGGCCCAGGCGGCAAGCCTGCCCGTCATCGCCACAGCGTGCCTCGGGCCGCGCAGGATCGTGCGCGATGGATCGACCGGCCTTCTCGTCCCGCCCGACGATCCCGCCAGCATGGCCGAGGCCATCGCACGCCTTGCGGCCGACCCTGATCTCGCAGCGAAACTGGCGCACGAGGGCTGGCGCGTCTGTGCCGACAACTACATCCTGCCGGCGGTCGAGCCGCGCTATGTGGACGAGGTGCTTAAGACGGTCAAATAAGCGACCGGCGATCAGCCCACCGAAATTCGTGTGGGCAGCGGGATGACGTTCCCACCCGGCGCGAAGGTGGGGATCGCATCGCGCAGCAGCGCCTCGGCCTTATGCCTGTTGCCCTCGGCGACGGCGGTTTCGAGCTTGCGCAGCCAACGCTGAACCGCAGCCGGATCGCGCGGCGGCGTGCGGGCGGACATGACGCCGGCGATGCCGGTCTCCGCCACAGGCTCCTCGTCCTCGAACAGAATTTCGTGAATGCGTTCGCCCGGCCGCATGCCCGTGAAGACGATCGGAATGTCCTCGTCCGGCGTGAAGCCGGCGATCTCGATCATTTTCCGGGCGAGATCGAGAATGCGCACCTGCTGGCCCATCTTCAGCACGTACACGGAAGGCCGCTCCACCGCGGAATCCGCCGCATTGGCGTGCGACGCCGCCGAAAGCACGAGCTCCGCCGCCTCGCGTACCGTCATGAAATAGCGCACGACGTCGGGATGCGTGATCGTGACGGGACCGCCGCGCGCGATCTGCTCCTGGAACTTCGGAACCACCGAGCCGCTGGAGCCCAGCACATTGCCGAAGCGCACCGAAGCGAGCCGCGTCTGGCCGCCGCTGGCCGCCTCCGCGTTCGAGACCTGCGTGTAGATTTCCGCGAACCGCTTTGTCGCCCCCAGCACAGACACCGGGCGGATCGCCTTGTCGGTCGAGATATTGACGATGGTCGAGGCCTTCGCCGCCAAGGCTGCGTCGATGACGTTGACAGAGCCGAACACGTTGGTCTTGACGCCCTCCGTCCAGTTCTCCTCGACGAAGGGCACGTGCTTGAGCGCAGCAGCGTGAAACACGATCTCCGGCCGAACCTCGGCGCAAATGCTGAAAATGCGCGGGCGGTCGCGAATATCCGCGACGAAAAGGCGGATCGCGGTCTTGCCGCCATTCTCCTTCTCGAGCGCGTCCTCGATGTTGTGGAGGGCAAGCTCGGACTGGTCGACGATGGTCAGTTCACCCGCGCCGAAGGCCAGGCAGCGCAGCGCCAACTCGCCGCCGATGGAGCCGCCGCCGCCCGTCACGAGTACGCGACGGCCCTGCACGAGCCGTTCGAGCCGGTCGTAGTCGATCCCGACGGTGGGGCGAATGAGCAGGTCCTCGATCTGCGGCTGCTCAAGCGCGGTCCGTGCGCCCGCCACGCCGCCGATCTGCTGGGCCCGCAGGATCGGCACGCCCAGGCGCCGGGCGGAAGCGAAGAGCTGAAGCGCATCGTCGCCCGGCGACAGCACGTCACCCGGCCGCCAGGATGCGTGTGACGGTGAGCCCCTTGGCCGAGAGATCGGCCAGAGCCGTGTCGAGCGCGTCCATGGTGCCAACAACGCGGACGCCGCGCACCGATTCGCCGACTTCGGTCTTCAGCGGGCTGAGCACGCCGACGGGCCGGAACCCCTTCAGCAGCCCCGCTTCCATCGAGCGCAGCACGACGTCGGCATCCTTGGACCGGCCGATGATCAGGCTCGGACGCCCGGAACCAACGTTTTCCTTGAGCACCCTGTGCATGCGGTTGAGGCGCAGCAGCGCGCGCGGCGCACCCAGGGCGAAGCACTGGACGATCCAGTAGAGGACCAGCGTGGTCTTGCCGAGATAATAGCTGCCGACCAGGTTCTGGGACACCAGCGCGTAGTCGATGACCAGCAATATGGCCGTGAGGACGCTGACGGCCTTGGCGATCCCCCACAGATCCAGGATCGAGGCGAACCGCCACCGCGACTGGTAAAGCCCCGCCCACCAGTAGACGAGCCCCGCGATGGCCACCCAAACCGGCAAGAAAGGCAGGACAGCCCAGATCCTGCCGTCGAGTTCCGCGCCCGAAAACCGAAACGCCAACGCCGCGACCACCGCAACGATGGTGGCCACCAGATCGTGGAGGATGACGAACGCTTTTTTCACGCGGAGCCGCCGCCGGGTTGCCAAGTGCTTGATCTGATGAACCGTCCCGTAGCACGGACCACGAATGAGCGCACCCCTCTTAAGGTTTATAGCACCGCTGCAGGGACGATGCCCGCTCGGATCAGGCCAGCTTCTTCGATTTACCCGCGAGGGCGCTCCGATAGATCGCAGCGGTTTCCTGTCCCACGATCGTGGATGAATACTCCGCTTCCACAATGGCCCGGCTTGCCTCACCAAAGGCGCGCCGCACGGCCGGATCCTCCGCGGCGTCCGAGAGCGCCTGTGCGAGGGCTCCCGGGTCGCGCGGCGGGACGAGCCAGCCATTGACGCCGGGTCGGACAAGATCGCGGCACCCCGGCGTGTCGGTCGAAATGAGGGCCCGCCCGCAGGCTGCGGCGTCGAGCAGTGCTTTGGGAACACCTTCGCCACCGCGCGAGGGCAGGGCGGCGACGTGACACCGGCCCCAGAGGTCGCGGACATCGGCCAGATGGCCGAGCACCTCGACACCGGGCAGGTCCGCCCAACCCCGCAATTCGGCGGGCGGGATGGCTCCCGGGTTGGTCTCATCAGGTGCACCGGCCAGCAGGAGGCGAATGTCGCGCCCTTCCCGGACAAGGGCCTGGTGCGCCTCCACCAACTCGCGCACGCCCTTGAATTCGAGCATCCGGGCGGCAAAGCCGACCGTGAACGGTGCCTTCGGGCTCGGGCAGCGGCAGCAAGGCTTCGGTATCGACACCCGAGCCATGGATTAGGCTGAGGCTCTCGCTCTTGACGCCCAGGCCTACGAGAAAGGCCAGGTCGTCCCGGTTTTGCACGATGGTCTGGGTCTTGGCCCGATTGAGAAGGCTGCGCAGGATCGGGACCACCGCCGTCGCCACGACTTTCGCCTTGACGCCGCTGGCCACCGAGCTGATGCCGAGACCCGCGATCGAGTTGACCGTGGCAAAGTCCATCCCCAGACCTGCCAGCGAGCCCAGCGCGACGGGTTTCAGGGCGACCTGATGAACGACGTCCGGCTGCAAGCCGGGAAAAGAGCCGCCTGATGGCGGCAATTTCGGCGATCAGGCTCAAGGGAGACCGCGCCTGTTCGGGTCCAATCCAGCGCGTGGAGCTGAAACCCCTCCCTCAGGATGGCATCGCCATGGTCGCGCACGCGCGTCGCGACATGCACCTCGAAGCCAGCCGCCCGCGCGGCGCGCGCCATCGGGCAGCCGATGCGAGACGAAGTACCAGTCCTCGGTCACGAGAAAGAGCAGGCGCGGGGCAGCCATGGAGCGCTCTCGCGTAATACTCATCGGCGCGTCGTCCGCGGCATCTATCTGACCTCATCCAGAGAAGCCGACCTTTGATGGACGCGATGCTTTTCGTCTAGTACCAACTGGCGCGGAGGCTCCTTGATGTGCGGCATTGCGGGATTTCTGGACGTGACGCGCGCCGGGGACGAGGCCTGGCTGGCCGTGCAGGCCCGCGCCATGGGCAACGCGCTCGCCCATCGCGGACCCGATCACGGCGCCGTTTACGTCGACGCCGGCGCCGGTGTGGGCCTGGCGCACCGCCGCCTCGCCATCGTCGACCTGTCGCCCGCGGGCGAGCAGCCGATGGTCTCGGCCGATGGCCGCTTCGTCATCGTCTATAATGGCGAGGTCTACAATGCCGAGGAGCTTGCGGCCGGACCTGCCGGGCATCGCCTGGCGCGGCTATTCCGACACCGAGGTGATGCTCGAAGCCTGCGCCCGCTGGGGCGTGGCCGAGGCGGCCAAGCGCTTCATCGGCATGTTCGCCTTCGCCCTGTGGGACCGCAAGGAGCGCACGCTGCACCTCGTGCGCGACCGCCTGGGGATCAAGCCGCTCTTCTGGACGCTGCAGCACGGCCGCTTCGCGTTCGCGTCGGAGCTGAAGGCCCTGCATGTGGCTCCCGGCGATCGCGCTTGAGATCGACCGGGCCGTTCTGCCCGCCTATCTGCGCTTCGGCTACGTCCCCGCGCCGCGCTCGATCTACGCCGGCGTGCAGAAACTGATGCCGGGCCACGTGCTCACGCTGCCCTGGCGGCGGCGAGGCGCGTGCGACGCCGTTCTGGTCGCTCGCAGCGCGTGGTCGAGCACGCCCGCAGCCAGACGCCGGCGGAGATGGACGACCGTCAAGCCACCGACGCGCTCGAAGCGCTTCTGATGGATGCCGTCGGCCGGCGCATGGTGGCCGACGTGCCGCTGGGCGCCTTCCTCTCGGGCGGGATCGATTCGTCCACGGTCACGGCCCTGATGCAGGCCCAGTCGGCGCGGCCCGTGAAGACCTTCTCCATCGGCTTCAGCGAAGGCGCCTATGACGAAGCGCCCTTCGCCCGCGAGGTCGCCAAGCATCTCAAGACGGAGCACACCGAGTTCTATGTCGGCGACAAGGACGCCCTTGGCGTGATCCCCGACCTGCCGACCTGGTTTGATGAACCCTTCGCCGATCCCTCCCAGATTCCGACCTATCTCGTCTCCGCGCTCGCCCGCCAGCATGTCACGGTCAGCCTGTCCGGTGACGGCGGCGACGAACTCTTCGCCGGCTACAGCCGCCATGTTTTCGCGGCGGGGGCCTGGCGCAGGCTGGAGCGCCTGCCGGTGGGCCTGCGGTCCGCCGCGGCGGCGGGAATCAAGGCCGTCCCTCCGGGCGCGATCGACCGGCTTTTGTCCTATTTGCCGGCATCCCGCCGGCCGGCCATGGGGGGGGACCGGGCCCACAAGCTGGCCGATCTCCTGGCCGCGCGAGACGATGCCGAGCCTCTATCGCGGCCTCGTCTCGCAATGGGCCGAGCCGGGCCGGCTTGTGACGGGTGAGACCGATCCCGCCGGCAGCTACGCGGCCGCCCTCGCGCCGTCCTGCCTTCGGGAGGCAGCCGAGCGCATGCAATTCACCGACACGCTCACCTATCTCCCTGACGATGTTCTGGCCAAGGTGGACCGCGCCAGCATGGCCGTCGCGCTGGAGGCGAGGGTTCCGCTCCTCGACCACCGCGTCGTGGAGTTCGCGTGGTCGTTGCCGATGCGGCATCAAGATCCGCAACGGCCGCGGCAAGTGGCTCTTGCGGGAGGTGCTCGCCCGCCATGTGCCACGCAGCCTGACGGATCGACCCAAGGCGGGCTTTGGCGTCCCGATCGAGCACTGGCTGCGCGGGCCCCTGCGCGACTGGGCAGAGGATCTGCTGGATCCCGTGCGGATGGCGCAGGAGGGGTATCTGAATCCTGCTCCCATCCAGGCCGCCTGGAGGGAGCACCAGTCCGGCCGCCACAACCGGCAGTATCAGCTTTGGACCGTGCTGATGTTCCAGGCCTGGTTGCGGCGATGGGGCGGGGTGACAACAGGCCAGAGCCCCAGGCGGCCCAGCCTGCAGCGTCGCTCACTGGCCGAATAGCGGGTGAATTGCAGTGCCAGCCGAATGATTGTGTCTGCCGTTTGACGCAGTGCAAGCTCAGGATGCGATTTAGCTTGCGATACGGCGCACTGTGGCCGACTAGCCTGCGACCGCCGCTTGGCCGATGTCGCCTTGGTCTCGCAGCTGGCCGATCAGATTGAATTGAGAGGAGATACGGGTTGCAGGTCACATCTCTTGCCCTGAGTGGTTTGCGGCTTGTTGAAATCAGGCGTCATGGCGATGCGTGTGGCTGGTTTGCCGAGACCTTCCGGGACGACGTCCTGACCAAGGCGGGCGTGAGCGGACCCTGGGTCCAGGAGAACCAGATCCTTCTCAGCTACCAAGGGCGACCGTCCGCGGCCTGCATTTCCAACTCGCACCCTTTGCGCCAGGCCAAGCTCGTGCGGGTCCTGCAAGGCAGCATTCTGGATGTGGTGGTCGACATTCGGCGCTCATCGCCGACCTTTGGCCAGCACCTCGCCGTGCGTCTGGATGCCGAGGCGGGGTACACAGCTCTACGTGCCCGAAGGCTTCGCGTACGGCTTCTGCACTCTGGAACCCGACACTATGCTGTCCTATAAAGTTAGCGCCTATTACAGCGCGGCGCATGATCGAGGCCGTGCGCTGGGACGATCCGGCGCTGGCCATTGCGTGGCCCGTGTCTGCGAAAGACGCCGTTGTCTCCGGCAAGGATGAGAGCGCACCCTGCTTGAGTCAGCTTGAACTCGCATTCAACTGAGGATCCACCCATGCGCATCGTTGTGACCGGCGGGGCCGGCTTTATCGGTTCGGCCCTGGTCCACCTGCTGGTGCGCGAGCATGGGCACGAGGTGCTCAATATCGACGCGATGACCTATGCGGCCAATCCGCTGTCGCTGGCGCCGCTCAAGGGCAATCCGCTCCATCGCCACGTCGAGGCCGACATTTGCGACGCGCCGCGCATGCGGGCCTTGGTCAGCGAGTTCAAGCCCGACGCGATCATGCATCTGGCCGCCGAAAGCCATGTCGACCGCTCCATCACCGGACCGGCCGCCTTCGTCCGCACCAATGTCCTGGGCACGCAATCGCTGCTCGAGGCCGCGCGGTCGTACAGTGGACACGCTGGACGACGCCGCGCGCAAGGCGTTCCGCTTCGTGCACATCTCCACCGACGAGGTTTTCGGTTCGCTGGGCGCGGATGGTCTTTTCACCGAGGACAGTCGGTATGAACCCCGCTCGCCCTATTCGGCGTCCAAGGCCGCGTCCGACCATCTGGTCCGCGCCTGGGGCGAGACCTACGGCCTGCCGGTCCTCATCTCGAACTGCTCCAACAATTACGGCCCGCGGCAGTTTCCCGAAAAGCTGATCCCGCTGATGATCCTCAACGCGCTGGCGGGCAAACCGCTGCCGGTCTATGGCGACGGGCTCAACATCCGCGACTGGATCCATGTGGACGATCACGCTCGCGGGCTGATCGCCATGCTGGAGCGCGGCCGCGTCGGCGAAACCTATCTCTTTGGTGCGCGGGCCGAGCGCACCAACATGCAGGTGGTCAAGGCGCTCTGCGCCGCCTGTGACGCGGTCCGGCCGCAGAACGCGCCGCACGACAAGCTCATCACCTTCGTCGCCGACCGGCCAGGCCACGACCGGCGCTACGCCATCGATCCCACCAAGGCCGAGACCGAACTGGGCTGGACGCCGGCCCAGGACTTTGAGAGCGCGCTGCAGGACACGGTGCGCTGGTACCTCGACAACGAGGCCTGGTGGCGGCCCATCCAGGACGGCGGCTATCGCGGCGAGCGCCTTGGGCCTGTTTGCGCCGAAGTCGGCGGCGCCGCCGAAGCCAAGGTCGGCTGAGCGTGGCTGAACCGCTCGACATTCTGGTGACCGGCGGCACGGGGCAGGTCGGCCTTGCTTTGCAGCGACATGTTCGGGATTTGACTCGTGCCGCGGACGTAACAGGACGGTTTGGCTTTGAAGCTCGAGGCGTCGGGCAGACTGACGCTGTTGTCGCGGGACAGGGCAGGGGAACTGGCGATGAAGGGTATCGTGCTGGCAGGCGGATCGGGCACGCGGCTTCACCCCGCCACGCTCGCCATCAACAAGCAGCTTCTGCCCGTCTACGACAAGCCGATGATCTATTATCCGGTCTCGGTGCTGATGCTGGCCGGCATCCGCGACATCCTGATCATCTCGTCGCCGGAGTTTCTCGACAATTACCGCAAGCTGTTCGGCGACGGGCGAGCAGTTCGGGCGTTCGCTTCACCTACGCTGTGCAGCCCCGGCCGGAAGGCCTCGCGCAGGCCTTCATCATCGGCCGCGATTTCGTCGGCGACGACAATGTCGCGCTCGTGCTCGGCGACAATATCTTCTTCGGCGCCGGCTTGACCGGCCTGTTGCGCAGGGCGGGCGAACGCCGGGCCGGGGCGACCGTCTTCGCCTATCACGTCGAGGATCCCGAGCGGTACGGCGTCGTGAATCTGGACGAGGCGGACGGCCCTTACGATCGTCGAAAAGCCCAAGCAGCCCGAATCGAACTGGGCGGTCACCGGGCTCTACTTCTACGACAATCGCGTGCTGGACATCGCCGCCGCGGTGAAGCCCTCGCCGCGGGGCGAACTGGAGATCACCGATGTCAACCGCGCCTATCTCGAGCGCAGGAGCCTTGCACGTGGAACGCATGTCGCGCGGCTATGCCTGGCTCGACACCGGAACGCACGACAGCCTGCTCGAGGCCTCGGAGTTCGTGCGCACGATCCAGCACCGGCAAGGCATGCAGGTGGCGTGCCTGGAGGAGATCGCCTTCCAGATGGGATATATCGATCGAGGCGCATTGCTCCACCACGCAGAATTCTACGGCAAGACAGCGTACGGGCGATCTCTCAGCAAGGTGGCCGATGTCGAGTAAGAAAATGCGATTCTGGGCGCCTCATTCAGACGACGGATATCCCCGGGTGCCGAGAGCTTGCTGTGGCGACGGGGGAGAAGTCTTGCCAAGGTGTGTGATGCTGAGGACATGAGCCGGGGAATTCAGGGGATCGCCTATGTCGAAAAATTGGGCTATTCGAGGTCACACAGCGCAGCAAGCTAATTGGATGGTTATATATTGAGGCTGCTGTTTGGAAAAAGACTCAGCAAATTGCGGATACGACGAAATAATGTCGCTCCAATCGGAAACGAAAAAAGTCTTTGTGATGTTGAAGTAGCCGGTACCCCACCGCCTCTTCTTATCTATTGGGGAAGGCGTGGGTCCATGGGTAAGTTTACGATGGACTTAGCCGTCGCCCTGCGCTCAGGAGGCTCGCTCAAACCTATCCTTTCGGTATTGAAGTCGAATAAGTCGTTCGCTGCTTTCCAGGACAGCGACCTTCTCGTTTTTCCAGTTCAAACATTCCAGCGTGGCTGGGGTGCTCTACTCGGCCTGCCCGCATCCTGGCGATCAAGCGTCAGCTCAAAAGTCTGATCAAGTCGCATCGGATCCGATTTGCCGTCACGCTGATGAGCCACGTTTGAAGTCCGTTTTTCGGTCCGCTGTTCCGCTCGTTAGGTGTGAGACATGCCGTTATAGTCCACGATGGCGAGCCCCACCCCGGCGATCGTACCGCTTGGGCTTACCGTCTCATGATCGCCAATGCCCGTCAGGCTGACTTCGTAATAACGCTAAGTCCGCATGTCACCGCGCAGTTGTTGAGTCGCGGAGGTTTCCATGAACAGCGCATTCTGGAACTGTTCCATCCAGATTTATTTTATCCGGCAGTAGAACGGCAAGCTGGACGCAAACTAAGATTTCTTTTTTTTGGTAGAATCATGCCTTATAAGGGTCTCGACGTCTTTGTTGGTGCAATTGAACTATTACGCGATCGTGGCCTTTTGTTTGACGCGGCCGTCATTGGAGAGGGTGATCTAGACGCCGTCCGTGAACGTCTTGAGGCGGCTGGTGTTGAGGTTATCAATCGATGGATTAAAGAAGATGAGATCGCATCGATTGTCAGCCCGCTTTGATGTGATGGTGGCCTGCCATACTGAGGCTAGTCAGTCAGGGATTGTTTCGCTTGCCTGGGCATGGCTTGCCTGTGATCGTGACGCCAGTCGGGGGCATCGCTAGTCAGATCTCGGATGGCCGGACCGGCTCGTGTCCCGAAGCGGCGACATCAGAAGCCGTCGCTGACATGATGGAGAACTCGTTCCAAATCCGCATGTCCCATGAAGTCCATGCGCGAGCAAGTTGTTCGATCGTCGTCGGACAGGTCATTTGATGTTTTTGCCAAGAGGCTCGCTCTTTTTTTTCTAGCTTGAACTTGAATTAGCTGGGCTATGTACGCGCTCGAGCAGGCGGCATACGCGGCTAGCATTGAACTTTGCACATAAGGGCTCGTCCTGATTCGTGCCGCGGCAAGGGAACCATTCGGGACCATGCCCCTTCTTTGGTCGCCGGGAGGATTTTACCCGCGAGGTCGGCGACTTGGCCGGGA
>CAWGGK010000005.1:0-35036 GCA_963822165.1 uncultured Alphaproteobacteria bacterium | reverse complement strand
CAACCCCAGAGGTACATCCAGACGGCGCGCTGGATGACGTCGGCCGGGAAATGGTAGCCACGATAGGAAGGAGGGGTCATGCCCACCTGCTACGACGGAGGCTTCCGACGGGCCAGTTCGCGGACGTGACAAACTCGTCGCGATAGCTTGAAGGGTGAAGCGGAGAGATACATCCAGACGGCGCGCTGGATGACGTCGGCCGGGAAGTGGTAGCCGCGATAAGATGGAGGGGTCATCGCCACCTGCTACGACGGAGGTTCCCGACGGGCAAGTCCGCGGACGTGACAAGCCCCTCTAGTCGTCTTGTCGGCGCATTTGGTCCGAAAGGCGCTCCGCGATCATCACGCAGGGAAGATTGGTGTTGGCGCTCGGGATTGTCGGCATGATCGATGCGTCCACTACCCGAAGACCGCTCGCGCCGTGCACCCGCCCGAATTGATCGACGACAGCTCCGGGGTCGTCCGGAGGTCCCATCCGCGCCGTCCCTACGGGATGAACATAGTGGCTTACAACATTCCGGACATGCCGTTCCGCCCACCGGTCCTGTTCGATCAGGTCGCAGAACCGCTTGGCTGACAGGACCTCTCCGTCGTCCAGGGTCACGGTATGCGCGCCTAGCGACCCCAGTTCCGACGTTCGGACGAGCCTGCCCAATAGTCTCAGTCCCTCCACCAGCCGCCGGAGATCCTCGGGATCCGACGCAAGGTTCAGGCGGATTTCGGGTGGCGTGCCCGCATCGTGCGACCGCAGCCGGAGCGAGCCGCGCGAGTGCGGCTTCATCAGGTGGTACGTCAGCGACAGCGTCGATTGGGCCGGTGACTGGTACAGCATCACTTGACTGTCATTCCGAATTTGTGACCCCGGCGCAGTGAAGCTCAGCACGACCTGAAGGTACGGGCTTTCCTCCGTGAGCGACCCCGGCGGCGCGGTCCAGCCGATGGCGACACAGGAATGATCGATCAGGTTCCGGCCGACGCCGGAGAGGACAATCCGCGGCTCGATCCCCACCGCTCGCAGGTCGTCTGCAGGACCGACCCCGGAGCGGAGCAGGATCGCCGGCGAGCCGATCGCGCCGCCGGCGAGCGTAATCCGTCGGCCAAAGATGGCGCGCGCTCCCGCGGCGGTCTCAACCTCGACGCCAATGGCGCGGTGTTCGTCGAACACGACCCTGGTCACCAGGCAATCGGGCCGGATCGAGAGATTCGGACGGCCACGCGCGGGGTGAAGGTAGGTGATCGCGGTCGACATCCGGACGTCGCCGGGCCCGAGGTTCCAGGATCCGGACCCGATGCCGGAAGCTGCGGGGTGGTTGTGGTCGCGAACCCTCGGGAAGCCGAGTTCGACACAGGCGTCGAGGAGCGCCCGTTGTGCCGGCCATAGCTCATCGTCTTCATAGCGACGGATCGGCGTCGGGCCTCCGACGCCATGATGGTCGCCGGGTGCGCCGGGATCGTCCTCAAGTCGAACGAAGAAGGGAAGCACGCTTGCCCAATCCCAGGCAGGATTTCCCAGTGCCGCCCATTCATCGTAGTCGGCCGGGGCGCCGCGCAGCGCAAGGCAGGCATTCACGCTGGAGCATCCGCCCGCGACCTTACCGCGCTGATATCCGACCGATCGGCCGGGTACCATCTCCGCCGAATAACCCCAGTCATGATCCCGGGCCGGGTGGCGGCCGTCCAGCAGGTTGCGCGGTGTCTCGCCGACACTCGTGTAATCCGGTCCCGCCTCAATCAGCAGGACTTTGCGCCGGATGTCTTCCGACAACCGTGCGGCAAGCACCGCTCCCGACGATCCCGCGCCAACGATGATCTCGTCGTACTCCATGGCGCGGCCCTCCGCTTCGCATCAGCACACCAATGTTCATAGCATAGGGAAACTACCGGCAGCACCAGGGAATCGGTTTGCTTCGTAGCCCTCCGTGCTACCTTTAGATCATGGAGGCAGCGCATCCGACTGCGTGAGCAAGCGCTGCAAAGAAACGACCTCCAGAAGGGTCCGGTCATGCCGTTTGCAAACCGCGTTACCCGCTTACTCAACATTCAGCATCCGGTTCTGCTCGCTCCCATGGACACGATCGCGGGCGGCAAGCTCGCTGCGGCGGTCACGCGATCCGGCGGCCTAGGCATGCTAGGCGGTGGCTACGGGAACGCGGAATGGCTTGAGTTGGAATGGGCAAATGCGGGCAATACCCGGATCGGATGCGGCTTCATTACCTGGAGCCTCGCCAAGAACCCGCATGTCCTCGACCGTGCTCTCGCGCATCGCCCGGCAGCTGTGATGCTGTCCTTCGGCGACCCCCGGCCATTCGCACCAGCGATTAAGGAAGCAAGATCGACGCTAATTTGCCAGGTCCAGTCTCTGGCACATGCTCACGAGGCGATTGCCGCGGGCGCCGACATTTTGGTGGCCCAAGGAACGGAAGCAGGAGGACACGGCCAGACAACGCCGCTCTTCACGATACTTCCCCAAGTGGTCCAGAGCTTTCCTGGAACGCCGGTCATCGCAGCAGGAGGGATTGTCGATGGACGTGGTCTGGTCGCCGCCATGGCCTACGGCGCCGAAGGCGTCCTCATGGGCACGCGCTTCTACGCATCAGAAGAATTAAATGGCCACCCAGCCGCAAAAGAGCGGATTGTGCGGTCCGGTCCGGGTGAAACCGTGCGCTCGAGTGTGTTCGACATTTCCCGCCGCCTCGATTGGCCGGCCATCTACACGGGCCGAGCGCTCCGGAACAAGCACACCGAACGCTGGCTCGGGCGCGAGAGCGATTTATCGGATCAGATCGACGAAATCGCCGAAACCTACGCCGCAGCGAGGGAACGGGGCGACTTCGACGTGGCCGGCGTCTTTGCAGGAGAAGGCAGTGCGTTGATCGACGACTTGCCACCGGCGGGCAAAATCGTCGAGCGGGTCGTCGCGCAGGCTGAAGCCGTCATCCAGGGATTGCTGACGCAATAGCCCCGCGCGAAGTTGCCTCTGCTGTTGCCGCAACGATCGCCTGTCGATTTTGTGACGTTTGCCGAGCTTTGTGACAGCGACTGACGTGAACTGCACGCGCTGGTAGGCTGTCATGGCGGCGATCACGAGTCTATGGTTGAACGGTTAGACCGAGGGGCAGATCACGAAGCTAAAGCTTGTAAATCGGCAGATTTCTGGTCGGGCCAAGATCGACTAGCTTGAGGCCCGGCTTCTCTCTACACCCTGAACGTCAAGGCAAGTGGGTCAGACCCAATGTTAGACGCCGTTTAACACCATATTGACCACGGAAGCCGGCTTAGGCGTTGGCGTGGCATTGTCCGGATGTCCATTGTTGATTAGCTAGATTAACTCATTTCCATCCGCCCTCCACGTTCCCGCGAAAGCTTGCATTGTAAGTGATCGGCAAGCCCACGAAGGACGGGAGGCCTTCGTGGGCGGCGCGCCGGCGCGCGAAGAGCCGGCCCTAAGCCCCAAGCGCTGGCGCGCTCAAAACTCTCCCGGGCTTTGAAAGGACGGGCCCCTTCCACGACAGTCGGGCGCGGCTTACTGCCTGGTGCTCGCGATCTGCTCACGAATGTGCCTGGCGAGTTCAAGCGCGATGGGTGAAGCTGCCGCAGGCGGGAGATAGAGGTTGATGCCGAAAGCCGGGAGGCGCGGTAAGCCGCTTCGGTCCCCCAAGACCTGCAAGCTGTCCGGCACCGTGGACGCCAGCATCGGCGAGACGGCAATGTCGGCCTCGACCGTGGCGCAGATCGGTTCGAAGCTGCTGACCTCGCAGATGAAGCGCCAGTCACGGCCGCTCGCAGCTAAAGCCTTCAGCGCCTCAGGTCGGTGCGGACAGGTTTCGTCGCCGGTCGAGATCGGAAGCGGCCTGCGTTCGAACGCCGCGCCGTTGCGCGCGCCGACCCAAACCAGCGGATCAAACAGGAGTGCATGGCCGTGTGGGCCGCATTGGGTCTGGACAGTCAGCGTCAGGTCCACGTCGCCCCGCTCGAGTTGCTCCAGCAGCCGCCCGCTTGTATCGCAGATGAGGGACACCCGCACCCGCGGCCAGGCCTGGTCGAAGCGCCTTAGAACGGGGGTGCCGTAAGTCCGAACTAGATCGGACGGCATCCCCAGGCGAACCTCCCCGGCAAACTCAGGGGCGCTCATCGCCGCCCAGAGATCGTCATGGTTACGGACAATGCGCCGCGCATGGGCCAGCAATCGTTCGCCTTGGGGTGTGAGGCTGAGGCCTCGCCGGTCCCGCTTGATCAGCCGAAATCCGAACGTGTCTTCGAGCCGTTTGAGTTGGAGGCTCACGCCGGCTTGGGACAGATTGAGGAGACGTGCTGCCCGGGTCAGGCTGCCCGACTCTACCACTACGTTGAACATGCGGAGCAGGACGATATCGACTCTGCGGGCCATCATCGTTTCCATAATGGACGCTTGTGATCACCATAACAGACATTTGCTTTTCTAATGAAGGTTTCAGCCTACAGTCGCCGCTCCAGCTAGGAGATCGCCGATGTCGGTTGACGGACGCTTCACATTGGCCGCGATCCAGGCCTCGCATGTGCTGTTCGATCGCTACAAGGCCACCGACAAGGCGTGCCGCCTGATCGGCGAGGCAGCCGCCGCCGGCGCTACCCTTGCCGCCTTTGGCGAGACCTGGCTTCCAGGTTACCCGTTCTTCGTCGATGCAACCTTCCGGCCGCTCAGCTGGCAGGCCATGGCCGAATACCACACCAATGCGGTGGAGATACCAAGCCCAACGACGGACCGGCTGTGCGCCGCGGCCCGCGAGGGCGGTATCGACGTGGTGATCGGGATCGTGGAGCGGGACACGAACACATTTGGCACCGTGTATTGCACCCTGTTGTTCATTGGTAGCGACGGATCCATCCTGGGTCGACATCGAAAACTGAAGCCAACCCATGTCGAGCGGGCGGTCTGGGGCGATGGAGACGCCAGCGGCCTCAAGGTTCACCAGCGGCCTTACGGCCGGATCAGCGGCCTGAACTGCTGGGAACACAACATCATCCTGCCCACCTACGCCTTGGCGGCCCAGGGAACGCAGATCCACGTCGCGGCATGGCCGGGCCGTGAGATTGAGCCATCACCCGCTTACCCCGACGTGGTGTGGCCGAGACAATTGCTCCTGTCGCGTGCGTTTGCGTCTCAGGCGGCCTGTTACGTGATTGCGGCGGCAGGCATCCGGCTTAACGAGCACGTGCCAGAGCGCTATCGAGAGCTGTGCACCTACGAACACACCGGCGAAAGCTACATAATCGATCCCAGGGGCGAGGTCATCGCGGGACCGGCAAAGGGTGAAACGATCTTGCTGGCTGAAGGGTCGATGGAGGCGGTGCTGGCCGCCAAATCGGCAGTGGACGCGGCCGGCCATTACTCCCGGCCCGATCTCCTGCGGTTCGAAATCGACCGCCGCATTCCGGCGGGGCTCTGGAGCGGGGACGGTGCCCCCGATCAGACACGCAAAGCCTGGCCAGACCTGCAGTGTCACGGCGAGATGAAGGCTCCTGAGCGGTGACGTAGCATCGACTGCCGACCAGCCTCTCGGGGGGCGCTAGGCAGCTGAATTGGGAAGGCAAGTACGCCAGAGCCAACAAGCGCTGGACCGAGCCCGAAGCCGATGGAACCTAGCGGCAATCGGTGCTCACCCCATCGAGCTCGACATCCCCCCCTCCCGCGAGCAGTTCATAGCCGTCCGGGGTCATCGCGTAGGTTCCTCCGACCAAAACTCCTATCTCCTCGGCTTCATCCAGCAGGCAGGCGTGGAGCACGAAGGTGGTGCCGGGATAGAGAATGTCGGTTGAGGTGCGCGTGATCTTCAGGGCCTCCAGCCAGCTGGGCGGATAGCCAATTCCGACGCCGTACCCGAAGCGCATCTTGAAGCCATCGCCGCGGCCGACTTGCCGGATCAGCGACAGCGCCGGCTCCTCGACAGCTGCGGCGGGGACGCCCGGCCGGAGCTGCTTGAGCCCGATCCTCAGGCATTGCAGGGCCACATCGTACAGCTCCCGTGCGGCGCGCTTGGGCGGGGCTCCGGGCACCACCATCGTTCCCATCGCGATGGCGTTGTAGCGCCGCTCGACACCGCCGAGTTCGATGTGGAGCAGGTCGCCTGGCTCGAGCACGCGCGCTGTCGGCGTGCCATGCCCTTGAATTGATCGCCGACCGCTCGCCAATTCGGTGGGTATTGAACAATAGTCCGAGCCCGCCCGCCGCATTGCGTATTCGCATTCCGCGGCAACCGCGACCTCAGTTGAGCCGGGCGTAGCGTGCTTGCGACAGGCAGCCTGACCAGCGGCGGCATACTGCCCGGCGCGGCGCATCAAGCCCAGTTCTTGTGGCGTCTTGATCGCGCGAAGACGGGCAAGGTCGGCCTGCATGTCGACAACCTCGACACCAGCCAAAGCAGAAAGAAGGTCGCGCCCCGCCGTGTACGGCAGAGCCGGACTGGACAGATCGATTCCCATCCGCCGCAAGCGCAGTGCCTTTTCGGCCGCGACTTGCGCGAAGAGCGCCACGGGCTCATCGACACCGAAGCGAAACGTCCGGACATCCTCGACCAGGCTCGTCTGGCGAGCGATCGCCACGTCAGCGTCCCAGACGATCATAGTCGGTGCGCGCTGCTCCGGGGTCATGATCAGCGCTTGCTGGATCACCGCACCGAGATAGCTGTCATAGCCGGTGCACCAGTACTGGGCTTCCGGGCCGACAATTAGGAGGCAGTCCAGATCGTTGTCCCGGAGGAGCTGTCGAACCACTTCCCAGCGTGCCGTGTAGTCGGCAGCAGGTAACGCAAGGTCGACGCTCATTTCGAACTTCCTTGTACAGGAGACCATGCGGCAGGGGCGACGGCTGCGATTAGAGAGGCGTGGATGGGGCTTTGGAAGTGAGGGTCGGCAATCCAGGTTCATCGTGGAGGCGGGCAAGGTCTGGATCGTTCCGACACCAATCATGTTCGTCGGGACCAAGCGGGCGAAGGTAGTTTGCCAGGTGATGCGCGGCCGTGCTCGTCTCGCCCAGCAGGGCATAGGTGCAGGCGGCATTGAACAGGGCGTTGTGATCGTCCGGTTCGAGCGCCAGCGCCCGGCTGATCCATTCGCGCGCCTGAGCCGAGAGCCCGAGCGCGGCAAGCGCCACTGCGCCCACCTGCAAAGGGGCAGCACTTTCCCCCGCTGTCAGGGCCTCGGTCGCCCTGTGAACAGCGATCCTGGCTGCGTCCTCCGCCTCCCCCGACCGACCCAGCGCCGTCAGCGCCTTTCTCAGCAGGTTCGGCGAACGATAGTCGTCCGGCTGCACAGTCATGGCCCGGTGGAACAGGTCCGCGGCTCGCTCGAAGGCGCCGCAGGCAAAGGAAAACCGGGCAAACGCGAAGCAGACCTCGTGGGCATCAGGGTCGATCGCAATGGCCCGCTCGAACGCCGCAGTGGCCTCGTCCCGTCGCCCGGCAAAATGCAGCGCATAGCCGCGCGACGTTTCCGCTTCCGGCAGTCGTTCATCCAGGGCAAGAGCGTAACCGCAGAGACCCAGGATCGTCGCCACCGAGACGTCCTCGCCGTACCAGGCGCGCAGATAGACGTCGCAGTCAGCTATCCCGGCATAGGCTCTCGCAAAGAGCGGGTCTCGCTCGATCGCCCTATCGAACAATGTGCGGGCGGAATGGATGGCCTCCCTGGTCCGCACTCGCAGCAATCGTCTGGCCTGCAGGTAGAGTTCGTAGGCTCCCACATCGGCGGTGGGCTTCTGGGCGATGGATCCCTGCTCTTCAGGCAAAAGCCGGACTTTGAGCTGCTCCACAATCTGGCGGGCGATCTCATCCTGGATCTGGAAGATGTCGGTCAGGTCGCGGTCGTAGCGGTCCGCCCAGAGGTGACTGCTGTCGTGACAGCTGATGAGCTGTGCCGTGATACGGACGCGCTGCCCGGCTTTGCGAACGCTGCCTTCCAGAACGGCAGCCACGTTGAAACGCCGACCCACCTCATGGATATCGATGGGCTTGCCCTTGTACGCGAACACCGAATTACGCGCGATGACGCGAAGGTCGGAGAGCTTTGACAAATCGGTGATGATGTCCTCGGTGATCCCATCCGAGAAATATTCCTGTTCGGGATCGCCGCTCATATTATCGAACGGCAGAACCGCTATCGACGGCTGTTCGCCTGCTTTCGCCGGGTTCTCGGTTCCGCTCTGGTCCTGATCCTGGTCGAGCACGTGGTATACATGCACGGGGCGGCTGATGTTCTTGAACATCTGCGGACCGCCATCCTCGAAGACCGCGCCGATCCTGTTCCCGACGTGATCGCGCACCGTGCCAGAAACAGCAATGCCGCCTGGCCTTGCGATGCCTTCGATCCGCGCCGCCACATTCACGCCATCGCCGAAGATGTCACCATCCTCAAAGACGACATCTCCCAGATTGATACCAATGCGAAATTCGATGCGCCGCCTCGTGGGGGTCTGTCCATTGCGCTCCCGCATTCCCGTCTGAAGCTCGGTCGCGCAGTTCAGGGCGTTCACCACGCTGGCAAACTCGACCAGAATTCCGTCGCCGGTCAGTTTAACGATGCGGCCCTGATGCCGGGCGATGCTGTCGTCGATCAGTTCGGCCCGGTGCGCCTTCAACGCCGTAAGCGTGCCGAGTTCGTCCTCGCCGATCAGGCGGCTAAAGCCGACGACATCAGCAGCCAGAATAGCGCTCAGACGGCGTTCCATCGGCACCTCAGGTGCGGTTCACCCCAGATACGATATCACAGATGGAGCGGCTCGCTCATGAGCAGTCCAAGCCGCTATGAACGTCGATACCGCTCCCCACGCTCGACCGCTATACCAATATTGAGCAGGTGGAACTAGGCAGGGGCTCGAAGAGTACGCTGGCCTGCACTGACGATATCGGGAGGCAAACATGGCCGTCAGCTATGATTTTTCTGGCCAGACAGCGATCGTAACCGGTGGTGCAAAAGGGATAGGCAGGGCCATAGCCGAGCGTCTGAAACAGAGCGGTGCCGACGTTTGGGTCTGGGATGTTGTGCCACTAGACCTCAAAGGCATTCGATCACTGCAGGTGGATGTGACAAACCCGGTGCAGATCGCCGCTGCCGTGAAGCAGGTCGCCAAGGAAACAGAGTTGGTAGAGATCTTAGTTAGTAACGCTGGTCGGCTCGGCGAAGTCCAGCCGTTTGAACTTCATACTCGCGAAAATTGGCGTCAGATCATTGAAAGCAATCTGCTCGGCACCTTTGAAGTCTGTCATCAAGTGTTGCCGCTCATGCGCCGGGACGGAAGTGGCCGGATCGTGACATTGGGTTCAATGGCCGGAAAGGAGGGCGCGCGCAATATGCCCGTATATTCCGCGGCCAGCGCGGGCATCATTGCCTTCACCAAGGCGCTTGGGAGAGAATTGGCTCACGTTGGTATTCGCGTAAACTGTGTGACACCCGGTCCGATTGAGACCGATCTCATCACGAGCTTGGGAAACAGCGTAGTAAGCGGCATGATTGCCAGCAGTCCCATGCTCCGGCTGGGCCACGTCGATGAAGTTGCGGCGCTGATTCTGTGGCTTTGTTCCGAAGACTGCACTTTCAGCACAGGCGCCGTGTTCGACGTATCAGGGGGGCGTGGGACCTACTAAGCATCGCCGAAGCGCGAAGCGGGAAAGCACGATGGAAACCGCTAGGCAAGGTGAGCGGCAACGACCTCTTCGTTCCATTCGATTCCAACACCAGGAACATCGGGGATATGAAGTAGTCCGTCTTTGACGTCGTAAGGTCGTTTCAGGATGGGGTCTGCCCAATTCTGCCACTCGAGCCAGTGGGCGGTCTCAGTCACCCGCATCATGTGGGCGGCGACTTCCGGGTAAAGATGGGTTGAGACCGGAATTCCGGCAGCACCGGCAATAGCCGCAGCCCGTTGCCAGCCGGTCACTCCACCGATGCGCATGAAGTCAGGCATGACAAGATCACAAGCCTGCTTCTGGAGGGCTTTATGCATTTCTCGTGGCCCATAGAAATTCTCGCCGATCTGAAGCGGTGTTTTGAGCTCGGCCGCGAGACGGGCATAGCCATCGAGGTTGTCATAGACGATCGGTTCTTCGATCCAGGCGAGCCCGAAATCGTCGATCATATGACAGCGCTGAAGCGCCTCGGCCAGATCGAGCCCCTGGTTGAAGTCGACCATCAATTCCATCTCATCCCCGACATTTCGCCGAACGGCTTGGATGGTCGCCAAGTCATCAGCCGCCCGACTTCGACCCAGCCTGAGCTTCAGTCCCGTAAACCCGCCCTCCTCGCGAAGCTCGAGCGCTTCATTGGCGACGGCTTCCGGCTCCCTCAGCCAAAGCCCATTGCTGTTGTATGATCGGACTGGCCCTATCGATCCACCGAGCAGCACACAGAGCGGCTGGCCCGCGGCTTTGGCCAGAGCATCCCACGCTGCCATATCCAAACCCGACGCCGCTATCATCGAGAGGCCTTCGTAGCCGACAAAGTGCAGCGATTTCCGCGCGGCCCCGAAGAGGTCCACCGGCGCAACTTGCCGTCCCTTTAACAGCGCACCCAAGTCGTTTAGCGCCGGCACAAGATAGCGCATCGACTTGGCGACATAGGGCTCAAGATAGCTCCGTCCGACAATGCCTTCTTCCGTGAGCAGGTCGATTAGGATCAGAGGCCATTCAGCCAGAGTTGCGATGCGCGCGACAACCGGACGCGTCAACTGCAGCACGACCGCGCGAGCTGTGATGCTTCGGATCGTCAACGGAGCGTGCGGCATGGCATCACCTGATAGGGTGAAAAATGATTGTCGCTCAGTAGGTCACGAATACGCGGCTACAATCATGGCACCCGAGAGACCGGTATAGACCTCCAGCCAGGCTTCTTCCACATCCGCAGTGAAAGCCTCGCCAAATCCCGTTGATAGAGTCCAGAGGAGCGCCGCACCGACCGGGGCGTAATGGGCCAGCATGACACCATAGGCGACGTGGCGCTTTGCCAAGGCCTGGTCAGCAGGAATCACCGCCTCATGGTCCTTGAGGCCGCCGATTACGAAGGTGAGCGTGGCTACAAGCTTACGACCCTGCTCCTTGATATCGCCCGTGAACAAGGGCTTCACTTCCGGGAAATGTCAGATCTATCCTCACCTGATGCGGTCGTGTTCCGCTTGCTCGACGCGCCCGGCACACGCCCACGCGGTGGCTGTGAACGACCGTGCGCCGTCCGGCTGGCCAGCGACATAGGCGGCGCGCACGGCTGTCGCCAACTTGTCTTGCTCCGCGCTGTTTAGAGAAGAGAAGTACTTGCCAAGTGCAGCTTCGCCCGCGGCAATGGGCCACCAGAAGGGCTTGTCACGGCGCCGGCGCGCGATCACGGAAAGCGCCGAGGTGGCCGGGATCAGGCGGCCACACCAGCCGCATCGCGCCATGCCGAAAACGCCTCGGCCCGAAAGAGCCGGTGCGTTCGGGCGGAGGTGAGGTGACGGGGAATAGTGAAAGTATTGTAGGTGGCGGCATGCATGGACAAGAACCGCTGCGCCGAACCCGGCGACTTGAAGCCTTGCAGCTTCCACTCTCGTCGTCGCACCGGAACATGCGAACTTTCGGCCCGGTTGTTCATGCGCTTGGCTGAAATGTGGACGGGCGTGGTCAGCCCCAGATCTCTCAAGGCCGCGCCATAGGCGGCGTATCGGTCGGTGACCCATTCATCGGGAACGGTGGCGTTCTTCTTCAGCAGCTTTCGCATGAGCCTGCGGGCTGCGGCCTTGTCCCGCCTCGATTGGACAAGGACATCGAGCACTTCTCCTTCGGCATCAACGGCGCGCCAAAGATACATCTGCTTTCCATCGATCCGGACGAACATCTCGTCCAGATGCCAGCGGCCATGCGGCTTGGGCCGTCGGGCCCGCAGTCGACGCGCAATACCGGGGCCAAACACGTGGACCCAACGTCGGATGGTTTCGTAGGAGACCTGAATGCCGCGCTCTGCGACGAGATCCTCCACGTCGCGATAGCTGAGCGTGAAGCGGAGGTACATCCAGACGGCGCGCTGGATGACGTCGGCCGGGAAGTGGTAGCCACGATAGGACGGAGGGGTCATGCCCACCTGCTACGACGGAGGCTTCCGACGGGCAAGTTCGCGGACGTGACAAGCTCCCCAAGCCCGTGGTGATGTCTGCGCATCAATAGCGCGATACCGTGATTACGGCCAAGGATGACGCGGACAACATCAGGGCCAGCGCTTAAATAAGTGCACCAAAAGGCCGAAGACATGACCGCTCCCACGATCCTCGCAGCGCCAAAGAAATCCCCTTGATCAAAGGGCGCCGTCCAGACATGACATTGTCGATTTGCCTGTTCACCACGGATCCCGACAATCTCTTTCGCACGTTCATCGAAGGCGTGCTCGGCAGCTTAAGGGGTGCTTGGGTCGCGGCGCTACTCTTCATGCCAGTTTACAACCGGATGGTCCGCCGCTAGAATCCCCGAGCCGCCGAAGCAACGACTAATGCTCCCATGGCCGGCATTGAGGCGAGGAAAAATCGCGGTCCCAGGTGTGCGACCCGAAGATTCCGGTGAGTTGAATATTTCGTTGAATTAGGCGCTGGCGGTCCTGCTGTTGTTCCTTGTGCAGGTCTAATTTAATGCCGACTTGCCTATTTGCTCATGGGTTGGGTTGAGTTCAGTTTAAGTATGCCCGGGTGAACTGCTGGTGTCCGGTTCTCTAAAGCTGCTCCAAAACAGACCGGCCAGCTTAGGCTGCTTATGACCCGACTCTGGACATTGGGGTTGCTTGGACCTGTGTGGAAAAATGGCTTACGCTCGGGTTGAGAATATCGGGACGGGGTTGGCGATGAAACGACGTGAGTTCATCACACTTTTAGGCGGTGCTGCGGCGGTGTGGCCCATTGCGGCGCGCAGCGCAACAACCGCGAAGGCTACCTGTCGTTGGAGTTCTATGGCACGCCGCGAGTGCAGAGGAAGAAGTCGCATTTAGCCGTCCTCTGAAGGAGGGGTTTACCGACCTTGGCTATGTTGAGGGGAAAGACGATTGTTTTCGAAGAATGATACCCTGCCGAAGAAAAAGACCGATTCGACGCCTACGCCATCGAATTAGTTGGTCTCAAGGTTGATGCCCTGATTGCGGGGTCAATCCCGGCAGCCTTCGCCTGCCAACGTGCCACTTCAACAATTCCTATCATCTTAGTTGCCAACCCCGATCCAGTAGGACTCAAGCTAGTGTCGAGCCTCGCTCGACCAGGAGGCAACATAACCGGTTTATCCGCGATGGCCTTCGATTTGGCGGCCAAGCGTGTGCAACTGCTAAAGGAAGCAATTCCAGCCTTGTCGCGGGTCGCTCTTCTCGTAAATCCCTCCGATCCGAATGACGCGAATAGGCTGATTTCGGAACTCCAGCCCACGGCAGATCGCTTACAAGTGTCCTTTCAGGCATTCGAAGCCCACACTCCCGCCGAATTGAAAGGCGCCTTTGAAAAAATTGCTGCTGGTGACTTCGGTGCTGTCGTCGTTGCGCAGAACGCAATGTATTTCAACGAACGCAGGCAAATCGCCGACCTTGCTCTAGCTAACCGAATTGCGACTATGGTGCCCGCTGACGTGTTCGTCGAAGCCGGCGCACTGATGTCCTATGGCCCAAGCTGGCCCGCGATTTTTCGCAACGCGGCAGGATACGTAGACCGGATACTCAAAGGTGCAAAGCCTGCTGATTTGCCTGTCCAACAGCCCACTAAGTTTGAGTTGGCCATAAATCTCAAGACCGCCAAGGTAATTGGCAAAGACGTTCCACCGACCATGATCGCCCGGGCCGACAAGGTAATCGAGTAGACAGGGGGACTTCTGTTCGTGGCGCAAAGGAGAAACTGACGCGCTTGATCGTGCCGCCTGCACCGGTCTATTTAGGGGCTTGTCACGGCGCCGGCGTTCGGATGCGATTAGGTCAGGGGTCGGGTCGGATCCGGCCGTGCTGGACGCGACGTTGGAGCGTTTGCGACCATGGTACGCGAAACTCGGGCTTGGCGATCCGCCTGCAGAGCTTCCGCCGTGCGGTCCGGGCTTCGACGATGCGCGTCTCGAGTTGCTTCTCGACCTCAAGCCGAAGGTTGCGAGCTTCCACTTCGGCTGCCCGGACCGGCGGAGCGTCGAGGCCCTGAAACGGGCAGGCATCGTGCTCGTCAGTACGGCAACCAACGTGGCCGAAGCCCGGTCCCTGGAAGCTGCCGGAATGGACGCGATCATCGCGCAGGGCTGGGAGGCGGGTGGACATCGCGGTTCGCACACTCAGACGGAGCCATGGGAGGGCGTCGGAACCATGGCGCTTGTCCCGCAGGTCGTGGATGCAGTCTCAGTTCCGGTGATTGCCGCCGGTGGCATAGGCGATGGACGAGGTATTGCAGCGGCGCTCGCTCTGGGGGCGGCTGGGGTGCAGATGGGTACGGCGTTTCTGGGCTGTCCCGAGACGGCTACCGGAGCGGCGCGACGCGCACGATTGCGGCGCGCCACGGATCGCGACACCATCGTCACCGACGCATTCTCCGGACGATGCGCCCGCGCGATGCGGTCTCGCTTTGCCGAGGAAATGGAGCGCGATCGCCAACAACTCCCAGCATGGCGTTGTCACGTCCGCGGACTTGCCCGTCGGGAGCCTCCGTCGTAGCAGGTGGGTATGACCCCTCCTTCCTATCGTGGCTACCGCTTCCCGGCCGACGTCATCCAGCGCGCCGTCTGGATGTATCTCCGCTTCACCCTCAGCTATCGCGACGTCGAGGATCTCCTCGCAGAGCGCGGCATCCAGGTCTCCTACGAAACCGTCCGGCGCTGGGTCCACGTGTTTGGACCCGGTATTGCGCGTCGACTGCGGGCTCGCCGACCCAAGCCTCACGGCCGCTGGCACCTGGATGAGATGTTCGTCCGGATCGGGGGAAAGCAGATGTATCTCTGGCGAGCGGTGGACGCCGAAGGTGAGGTCCTGGACGTCCTCGTCCAGTCCAAACGAGACAAAGCCGCAGCCCGCAAGCTCATGCGAAAGCTGCTGAAGAAGTACGCCACCGTCCCCGATGAATGGGTCACCGACCGCTACGCCGCCTATGGCGCGGCCTTGAGAGATCTGGGCCTGACCACGCCCGTCCACATTTCAGCCAAGCGCATGAACAACCGGGCCGAAAGTTCGCATGTGCCGGTGCGACGACGAGAGTGGAAGCTGCAAGGCTTCAAGTCGCCGGGTTCGGCGCAGCGGTTCTTGTCCATGCATGCCGCCACCTACAACACTTTCACCATTCCCCGTCACCTCACCTCCGCCCGAACGCACCGGCTCTTTCGAGCCGAGGCGTTCTCGGCATGGCGCGACGCGGCGGGTGTGGCGGCCTGATCCGGCCGACCCCTGCCCTTTCCGTGATCGCGCGCCGGCGCCGTGACAAGCCCACTGCGAAGATGCTCACGCTGCCCGAAGGCGCGCGTGCGCACGAGCATGAGCGTCTTCGCGATAAGTGAGCATCTCTGGGAGCGTCCGCCGGCTCGACATACGAGCGAACCGCCGGCACGGCGGGACGCGCCGCGCTGCGGGGCCAAGACATGTTGACCAGCCAAGCCTCCTCAACCAAGCTGTGCGGGTTCGGCCGGTCCAAAGGGGCTGACATGTCGGAATATAGAAGTGGCATTTCTACGCCGCGCAGTGCTGGGTGGCTTCGCGGCCAGTGCAGCGCTTCCCTCAGCCGGTGTTCGCCCAGCAATCCCTGAAGATAGTCGGTGTGCTGGTGGGGCAAGGAACCAGAGTGCAGGGGCAGTGGCGCATCGACGCGATAGCGGCAGGCCTGAAAAAACGCGGCTGGGATAGAGGGCCAGATAATTTGCGCCTCGATTTCAGGTGGCCCGAGGGAGATCCCCAGCGAGCGGCAATGGAAGCCAGGGACCTCGTCGCGATACCGGCCGACGTCCTGGTGGCTACGAATACGCTCTCGACCAAGGCTCTCGCTTCGGCCACGTCCACCACTCCCATCGTCTTCGTCAACGTCACCGATCCGGTCGCAAGTGGGCTCGTGAGCTCTTTCGCGCGGCCGGGGCGGAACGTGACCGGCTTCACGGACATGGACCCGGCGATAGCCGGTAAGTGGGTGGAGTTGCTGCGGGAATTCGTGCCCACGACACAAACGGTGGTGATGGTCTACAATCCCGACGCCGAAGGGCCATTTGTCTCAGGTTACAGGACCGCTTTCCAGGGAGTGGCGCAGCAGCTTGGCCTGGAGACCCGGATAGAGCATGTCAGGGTCGTTAGCGACTACGAGACGGTCTTCACTCGCTGCAATCTGACGACCCGCTGCGCGGCGATCATGCTCGACGATGGCCTCTTCGCCCTGAACTCCGAGGCTGTCATGAGGCGCGCCCTGACCGAGAGGGTCCCCGCGATGTACACGCTGCCCGGCTACGCGATCAACTTCGGTGGTCTCATGGGTTACAACGTCGAGCTTCGTGACCTTTATGCGCAGGGCGTTGGCTACGTGGATCGCATCCTGCGTGGCGAGAAGCCGGGCGACCTGCCCGTCCAAATGCCGGTTAGCTTCCAACTCGGCAATCAACAGGAGGGCGGCCGCCAGCATCGGGATCGACGTGCCGGCGTCCACCCTGGCTCGCGCCGACCACGTCATTGAATGAGCCGGCGCTCCGGTCCCGAAACCCGCAGCGGAGAAAGACTGCGATGAGGGCCCGATTGTGACCTTGAATCGGAAGTTAAGCATCACTGCTTTAAGCAGGGCTTCTCAAGGGCCTTACCCGTGTAAAATCAACGCTGGAACACCGAGAGGCGTTCTGGCCGATTTAATCCGGTTCGGCAGCAGAGCACCACCACGTCTTGGTTTCCCATGATCAATCCGATTAACCAGCCCGATCAGATCAACAGCCGATGGACATTAGCACGAACAAAGCCTGTTTTTCCGAAGCAATCTCATTCGGGACGAGTTGTGATCAAGCAGTATCCCGTATTACACCGCACATTTAAAAATAAATCCTTAAAGCTCTCTGTAGTTTCGTGTCCACGCAGCAACCGAAATTGAATGTCAGACGTGACATTTAAGAATCAAACTCTCGGTGGTTTCGCGTCCCCGCACCACCTGCAGTTGACGTTTCTCGCGCCCTCAAGCCAAGGAGTGCTTGACCCTTACGGACTCCGCTTGCGCCTCAGCGCAGCAATCCAGAATCACCGCAAGATAGCCATTGAATACGGCACCGAGCTTTCTCCTTTCCGCGGTCGAAACGCGACCCGCTCGTTCATCGAGCCGATCAGGTCCATGGTCTCCGGCTGAGCCGTAGTCTCAGCAATCGACCGTTCGCGAAACGTCGGGCTTAGCCGGAATCGGTGGGTCCGTAAGAAGCTGACGTTCTCCGACCGAAACTCAATTTTGCGTGCAACGCGGAGATGTCGCAATCTAACCGGGCGCCGCCGTGGCGCGCCTGACAAAGGGCTAGGGGAGGACGGATGTCGGGCAAAGCCGGAACACGGTCGCGAAGGGCCGGAGGTTGTGAGCCGCGTCGCGTCTGGGCGGGGTCGAGGGGACGGAAGACAGACGCGTGAAGTTCTCCTCGCTGCGCTCGCTGACGCGCGCGCCGAACAGGTCGCCACGGACGAGATCCTCCTTACCATCAACGGAGCGAACGTCAATCTCGAGTCGATCCTCGAACAACTCATTCGCTCGGCCATCGCTTTGTGCGGCGCCGCGCGAGGCGTGGTCTGGGTGAAGCAGGACGAAAAGCTCGTCCTCGGCGCGCATGTCGGCTATCCCTCGGAATGGGTCGCCCATTCCCATGCAAATCCCGTCTCGCCGGGCCCGGATTCCCATACCGTCAGTGGCCGCGTCGCATCGACTGGCGCCATCTATAACGTCGCAGATCTCCCCGACGACCTGCGGTTCAGCGCCTACGGCGCGCATCCGCTTGGGGATCATCGCGGTTGTCTGGCCGCTCCGCTCGTCCGCGACGGCGGCGTGGTCGGCGTCATCGTCCTCACGCGGCCAGAGCCGGGTCTCTTCAGCGAACGGCAGGTGGACCGCCTCCTACGCTTTGCCAACCAGGCGGTGATCGCCATCCAGAACGCGCAGCACTTCAACCAAACGCAGCAGGCGCTGGAGCGGCAGGCTGCGACCGCCGAGGTGCTTGAAGTCATCGCGAGTTCGCCGTCGAACGTGCTGCCGGTGTTCGACGCGATCGCAGCGAGCGCCAACCGCCTGCTCTGCGGCTTCTCGACCACGGTGATCCGCTTTGTCGGCGATGCGCTGCACCTCGTCGCCTTCACCCCGACGAATCCGACAGCGGACGAGGCTCTTCAGGCCGCATTTCCAAGACCAATCGCTGATTTTCCTCCGTTTTTGCTGGTTCGCGATGGCGAGACCCAGCAGTTCATCGATACCGAGGCGGAATTGGGCGTGCCGCCCGTCATCAGGGACCTCGCGCGATTGCGCGGCTATCGCGGCATGCTGTTCACGCCGCTGATGAGCAACGACGCGCCATCGGAATGATCAGCGTTACGCGTAAGGCCGCCGGCGCCTTCGCCGCGGACGACGTGAAGCTTTTACGCACTTTCGCCGATCAGGCCGTCATCGCGATCCAGAACACGCGCCTTTTCAACGAGACGCAGGAGGCGCTTGAGCGGCAGACAGCGACCTCGGAAATCCTGCGGGTCATCAGCCAGTCACCGACCGACGCTGCAGCCAGTGTTCGATCGCGCATCGTCGAAACCGCCACGCACGTGCTGCGTTGCGAAATCAGCGGTCATGTCTGCTTTGCGAGGGCGACGTCTTCGTCACTCGTGGCCTTGATGACGACCCAGGGTCCTGGTTGCCGAACTCGCGCCAAACGCGTGGTGCCGATCGATCCTGACGCCAATTTCCCGTCTCTCGCGCATCGTGCGGAAAGGAGCGTCGTGCACTTCCCAGACTGGTCTCGTCATTGCATCTGCCAGATCACGAGCGTAAAATTCAATCAACGATGGGCGAATACAAATCGTCGCTCTACTTGCCATTGCTTCGTGATGGACGACTGCATCGGCGTGTTAGCACTGGTCGGAAGCTCGGCCCCAACAATTTCGGCGCCAAGGAAATTTCACAGGCCGAGGCCTTTCGCGACCAGGCGGTGATCGCGATCGAGAACGCGCGGCTCTTCAACGAGACCCAGGAGGCCCTGGAGCAGCACAGACCGCGACGGCCGAGGTTCTCCAGGTCATCAGCCGCTCGCGTGTCGGACGCCAGCGCCCGTCTTCGAGACCATCCTGGAAGCGTGCCAGCGCCTGTTCGGCCTCGAGGCGGTCGCCATCTATCTGCGTGGACGGCGACATGGTGAGGGGCGTGGCGCCACCGCGGCTGGTCCTACGGGGACTGGGGGCGCGACGTCACGCCCCTCGCCGAGAGCACGACGGGCCTCGCCATCGCGCGGAGCGCCGTACACTGTCCACTTCCCCGAGTCTGGCCGACAAGCCCGATCTGCCCGACCGGTTCAGGGCCCCGATCCGGCGAGTCGGGCGGCCTGACCGTGCTCTATGCGCCGATGCTGCTTGGAGGATCGCGGGGTTGGGTCGGTCGTCTGTCGCGCCGGCCCGCCAGGCCCTTCTCCGAAAAGGAAATCGTGCTGGTCCAGAGCTTTGCCGACCAGGCGGCGATCGCGATCCAGAACGCGCGGCTGTTCGACGAGGTCAGGCACAAGACGCGCGACCTCGAGGAATCCTGCAACAGCAGACCGCGACAGCTGACGTCCTGAAGATCATCAGCCGGTCTGCGTTCGACCTCGAAGCCGTGCTTTCGACGCCCTGATCCAAATACGGCAGTCGACTGTGCCGGGCCGAGCAGGGGCGTTCATCCCGATCGGGGACGGCGAGGTCATGCGTACCCGTGGGCTTGCCATCCGTCGAGTTGCCCGCGCGGACCGAGGCGCGGTTCCGGCAGCCAACCCGTCGGATCGACCGGGCCGCGAAACCATCGTTCCCCGCGCGTCCTGTCCCGTGCGAGTCGAGCAGATCCCCGACATGCGGCAGATCCGGACGTATCAGTTCCAGGAACCTGATGGCAGCGGGCCAGAGCCTAGCGCCGTCCTGGGCGTGCCGCTGCTGCGGGACGGCCAAGCTGGATCGGCGTCTTCGTCGCTCGTCGCGAAGACCAGCGTCGGCCCTTTTCCGGAGCGGCAGGTCGAACTCGTCAAGACGCTTCGCCGACCAGGCCGTCATCGCGCATCTACAATGCGCAACTGTTCGAGGAAGTGCAGGCACAGCACGCGAGACCTCCAGGAATTGCTCGACCAGTCCAGACCGCCTTGGCGGATGTGCTGAGCGTGATTTCAGCCGCTCGCCCAGCGATCTCAGACCCGTGCTCGATCGCGATCGCTCGAGGCAGCGGCGCGGATCTGCGTCGCCAACGATGCCCACATCTGCATGCTCGCGCGAGGGGGACGTATCGGCTCGACCAGATCGACAAGCCTGCAGCTTTCGAACGACTGGCCCGGGCATTCCCACATCAGCTCGCTCACGTATTTCGCCCGACATGCGCGGGATCCGCACGCGCGCGCGCGTGCGCGTTTGCTGCGGACGATCCATGTCCCTGACACGTCCAGCGATCCCGAGCACGACCAAGGCGTCTTCAAGGACCAGACGGCCGCGCACCGTCATCTCCGTCCCTCTCGTGCGGGAGGGCGTGGCCGCTCGGCGTCATCACGCTCAATCGGCGCCCCGATCGATCCCTTCACGCCTCGCCAGATCGAGTTGCTGACCCGTCCTTCGCCGACCAGGCCGTCGATCGCCATCGAGAACACGCGCCTGTTCGAAGAGGTCCAGGCCAAGACGCGCGATCTCGAGGAATCGCTGGAGCAGCAGACCGCGACGGCCGATGTGCTGAAGGTCATCAGCCGTTCGGCGTTCGACCTGCAACCAGTGTTCGATACGGTGGCTGAAAGCGCTGCTCGGCTTTGCGAAGCCGAAAGGTCGGTGATCTTCCAGTTCGACGGCAACGTCCTCGCACGCGGTGGCGGCTCAAACGTCGGCCCGGAACTCTGGCAGTTCGCTCGTCGAACATCCCGGTTGCCCCGGGAGATGCAACAGCATCTCGGCCCGCGCCGCGCTGTACAGACAGACGGTTCGGGTGGACGACGTCCAGTCCGATCCTGACTACAGCTATGCTCCGAGGGACGTGCGACCTGATCCGGGCGATGGCCTCGGTCCCGATGATCAAGGGCGACGAGACTCGTCGGGACCATCACGATCTATCAAGCTCGAAGCCAAGCCCTTCACCGACAAGCAGATCGCGCTCGTCGAGACCTTCGCGGAACAGGCCGTGATCGCCATCGAGAACGTCCGCCTGTTCGACGAGGTGCAGGCGCGCACGCGCGAGCTCGCCGCGTCGCTCGAGGAGCTGCGCGACGACCCAGGACCGGCTCGTCCAGACCGAGAAGCTCGCCTCCCTCGGGCAGCTCACCGCCGGCATCGCGCACGAGATCAAGAACCCGCTCAACTTCGTCAACAACTTCTCGTCCCTGTCGGCGGAGCTCGTCGACGAGCTCCAGGAGGTGCTCGCGCCCGTGGCCCTCGAAGAAGACGTGCGGGGACGAGGTCGAGGAGATCTCCGGACTGCTCAAGGGCAATCTGGAGAAGGTCACGAGCCACGGGCGACGGGCCGACTCCATCGTCAGGAACATGCTGCTGCACTCGCGCAGCGGCTCGGGAGAACGCCGGCGGGTGGACGTCAACGGCCTCGTCGAGGAGAGCCTGAACCTCGCCTATCACGGCGCGCGGGCGGAGACCGCAGGCTTCAACGTCACCCTCGAGCGCGACTACGATCCCGCTGCGGGCGAGGCCGAACTGTTTCCCCAGGAGATCACGCGCGTGCTCCTCAACCTCATCGGCAACGGCTTCTATGCCGTGCGCAAGCGGGCCGAGCGTGCCGAGCCCGGCTACGAGCCCCGGCTGACCGTCGCCACCCGCGACCTGGGCCACGCCGTCGAGATCCGCGTTCGCGACAACGGAACCGGGATTCCCGACGACGTGAAGCAGAAGATGTTCGATCCGTTCTACACCACCAAGCCCGCCGGCGAAGGCACCGGCCTTGGCCTGTCGCTGAGCCACGACATCGTCGTGAAACAGCATGACGGCCGGATCGAAGTGGCGACCGAGCCCGGCGCCTTCACGGAATTCACGATCACCCTGCCACGCGCAGCGCCGCCGCGGACTGCGCGGGGGCGAAGCATGAGCGTTCTGATCCTCGTCGTGGATGACGAGCCCGACGTCGCCGACCTCTTCCGCCAGCAGTTCCGCCGCGAGCTGCGGGCAGGCCGCTTCACGCTGGACTTCGCCTTGTCGGGCGAGGGCACTGTCACAGCAACGCTGACGGCTGCCGAGCGTGGCGATAGGGTTGGGCATGACGCCCATTTCCTACGCCCGCCACCGGTTCCCGCCTGACGTCATCCGCCACGCGGTCTGGCTCTATCTGCGCTTCACGCTCAGCTACCGCGACGTCGAGGAACTCTTGGCCGAACGTGACTTGGATGTTTCCTACGAGACAGTTCGGCGTTGGGTCGTGAAGTTCGGACTGCAATTCGCGCGGAGCCTGCGCGCTAGGCGACAGCGGCCGAGCGACCGTTGGCATCTCGACGAGATGGTTGTCTCGATCGGCGGCAAGCGCCAGTGGCTGTGGCGGGCCGTCGACAGCGAGGGCGAAGTTCTGGATTTGCTGGTGCAATCCAGGAGAGACAAAAACGCCACGCTGCGACTGATGCGAAAACTACTCAAGAAGCAGGCCTTTGCGCCCACTGTATGGGTGACCGACAAGCTGCGATCCTACGGCGCCGCGAGGCGAGACCTGGGACTTTCGGGCCGGCATGACCAGGGTCTTCGCCAGAACAACCGGGCCGAGAATTCAGACCAGCCCGTGCGACGACGAGAGCGCAAGATGCAGGGCTTCAAGTCGCCTGGATCGGCCCAGCGCTTTCTCAGCATGCACGCAGCCGTTCACAACACCTTCAACCTCCAACGCCACCTCGTCTCTCGCCAAACGCTTCGCTTCTTCAGGGCGGAGGCAGCGCAAGCGTGGCAGAGCGCAATGGCCGCGGCATAAGCCGGAGAATGCTGGAGCTGACCTGCGCCCGCTCGAACTTTGCCGTGACAACGCCGATGGCGACCCTTCGTCCGCAGCTCGTACACCGCCAGAAAGGCAGGCTGCATGCGGACGGGCTGGTTGGGCATAAGCCCATGGCTGTCCTGAAAGCCGCTATAGCGGATGCAGCTCGCTGCTCCGTGCTCGCCGCTGCTTCTGAATTGGTTGGATCGGCCAAGCGTGACGCCGAACCTTAGCCAATAAAAATCAGCCGTCGATTATCGTATCCGCTCTCGCAACGACGGGAAGTGCTTCGGGAAGCCCGAGCCTTCGAGCCGTCGCTAGATTGATGACGAGCTCAAAAGTGGCCGGTTGCTCGATTGGCAGGCTTTCGGGACGGGCACCGGCAAGAATGCGGACGATATAGTTTCCAAGTCGGCGATAGGAGGCCGAGAGACGCGGTCCGTAGGTGAGCAGCGCCCCGCTCTGGGCGAAGACGAGCCACCCGGAAGTAACTGGAACCCGCATAGCGGAGGCGACTTCGATGATCCGCCTGCGGTTCTGGAGAACGAAGCCGTCCGCGAATACCGAGAAGGCCTCAACGGGCTTCCCGGCGATTGCGGCGAACGCAGCCTCGAGTTCACTCTGGCTCCGAGTTTCGTAGAGGTCGATGGATAGGCCGAGGTTGCTCGCCTTCTCGCGCGCGAACATGAGTTCGATAGCGGCACCCGGGTGATCCGGATTGGCAATCACGGCAAGGCGCCGCATCGCCGGGAGGAACTCCCGCAGGAGTTCCAGCCGCTTGCCGTTCATCTCTGCGGCCATGAAGGTAATGCCGGTGATCCCCGGCTTGGGGCGGGCAAGGCTGTTGGCGAGACCGGCGACGACGGGATCCCCGCTGGTCACGAAGACGAGTGGGACAGGCAGGGACATTCGGGCGAGGATCCCTACTGCTGCACCTTGGGCCACGATCAGTGAAACCCCCTCCCGGACAAGCTCGCGTGCCAAGTCGGGGACGCGCGTGGTGTCGTCGTCACCAAAGCGATAGTGGATTGCAATGTTGCGCGAATCCACGATGCCATGATCGGCAAGTCCGCCTCTGAACTCCTCAATAATGTCCTCAAGGCTTTCACGCCTCTGTGCCGTCACCCAACCGATACGAGGGAACGTTGACTGTGCCGAAACAGGCACGCCCCCGAGTGCCACGGCTGAGGCCGCTAGTGATCCGTTCAGGAAATGACGCCTGTCCATGCTATGCGCTGACGCTGTTCATTCGTTTCCCGCCGGCACCCACGTTCAAGCAGTCTGATCTCACTCTTGGTATGCAGCAAGCGCAAGTTCCGATCTCGCTCATCAAAGGCGGCCTGGCAAAAGCTTCAGCACAGTGCTCCGAGGACGATGCCGCGGCGGGTCAGCGGCCAGTTCAGGGGGCTGGTGGCGTCCTTTTCTGTCATGGCCGGAACTCCATCGAGGCGGGATCATCGGGACGTGCCGAATTCGGTCCCGAACCGGACGGAAAAGACGTCGGATCCTAAGGTTTCTAGAGGTCAGGCAACGGCGATTCTCACCCCCGTTTCACCGTTGAGCAGTCGCCTGAGATGGTAGCTAGCCAGGGGGTCGCCCGGCCTGGAACCGACCAGCGCCGCGAAACATTGCATCGCCCCGGGATCGCGGGCCTCTAGCAGGGCGAAGGCGGACACATAGTCGCGGACCGCGTCCTGCCGATAAGCCTCGTCGGTCAGCGGCTCGTAGGCGCGCAGTGCGTCGGTGCGGCCGCGCAGGATGAGATCGCCAATGGGTCGGCCCTTGAAGCCGTGGATCCTGCTGGCCACGTTCTCGCTGACGCAGATCCGCGTGCCAAAGTGCTTGTTGGCAGCCTCCAGCCGCGCGGCCGTGTTGATGGTGTCGCCATAAGCCGTGTAGTCGAAAAAGCGCTGCCCGCCGAAATTGCCGACGATCGCCGAGCCGGCATTGACGCCGATGCGGGTGGCGTCCCAGCGGCACGCCCTTCTCGCGCCACCGCAGGCGGAAGGCCTCGGCGTATGCATCGAGGGCCAGCGCGCAGGCGACTGCGCGAGCGGCGTGGTCAGGCTGGTCGGCCGGCGCGCCGAACAGCACGTGCAGCGCATCGCCGACGATCTTGGCCAGCGTGCCGCCGTGCGCGAAAACGACATCGGTCATCCCTCCGAGATAGTCGTTTAGCAGCGGAGCCAGGACGTCGGGCTCCAGCGTTTCGACCAGCGCGGTGAACCCGGCGATGTCGGTGAACATGGCGGCGACCTCGCGCCGGCTGCCGGAGAGATCGGCTGCGCCAGGCTCGGTGGCAAGCCTTTCGGCCAGGTTGGGCGAGAAGTAGCGCGACAGCGCGGCATGGGCGCGCTCCGCCGCGACTGCCGCGCGCGCGACTCCCGCAGCGCCACGACATGCCGGAGAGTCTTGTCGATCGTGGCTTCCAGATCGGCGAAGTCGATCGGCTTGGTCAGGAAGTCGAACGCGCCGCGGTTCATCGCGGTGCGGATATTCGCCATGTCGCCATAGGCGGAGACGATGACGGTGGCCAGCAGGTCGGATCGTTCGCTGCAGCGCCTCCAGCAGCTTCAGGCCGTCCATGCGCGGCATGTTGATGTCGCTCAGCACGAGGTCGAGGTCCGGCCTCTCACGCGACGATTTCCAGGGCCTCGACGCCGTCCCGGGCGAACAGAAACTCGAGTTCGCCGTCGCGTCACTTGCACGGCGAAACCTCTGGACAATGAGCGCCTCCAGGTCGGGCTCGTCATCGACGACAAGGACGCGGACGGTCACGTTGCGGGTCTCCTGCCTCGCGAGGCGGCGGTCGATTTCGTCGCGCAGCACGCCGAAGTCGATCGGCTTGGGCAGAAGCCCGTCCGCGCCGCCGTCCATTGCCCTGCGCCGCGTGTCGGCATCGCCATAGGCGGTGATCATGATGACCGGCAGGTCCGGGCGCAGGGCCTTTACCCTCGGCAGCAGTTCAAGACCGCTCATGCCCGGCATGTTGATGTCAGACAGAAGCAGGATGAGCCTGCGGTCATCTTCCACCGCCAATCGGTCCAGCGCCTCGGCCGCCGAAAAGGCGAATTCCATGTCGAAGCGTCCCGCCCTGAGGTCGCGGCGGAACTGCTGGCGGAACAGCGTCTCCACGTCCGGCTCGTCGTCGACGACGAGAATCAGCACTTTCATGCCGCCCTCCCGCTGTTCTGGTTTCGCGGCACGGTGACGTTGAACGCGGTGAACTCGCCTGGCTGCGGTTTCGATGTCGATGGCGCCGCCATGCTGCTTGACGACGATGTCGTGCGACAGCGACAGGCCGAGTCCCGTGCCTTCGCCGGCCGGCTTGGTCGTGAAGAACGGCTCGAAGATCCGGGCCTTGACATCGTCGGGTATCCCGGTGCCATTGTCGCGGATGCGTGATGCTCACGCTGTCGCCGGCAGCCTTCGTGCTCAGCTTGAGCGTCGGCTCGAATCCGTCGTCAGCGCCTTCGATCTTCTTCCTGTGCGCGGCGTGAAAGCCGTTGCCGATCAGGTTGAGCAGGACGCGGGTGAACTCCTGCGGGAAGACTTCGACGGTGCCGGCGGCCGGGTCGAGATCCTTCTCCAGCGTGATGTTGAAGCCCGGCTTTTCCGCGCGGGCCCCGTGATAGGCGAGGTTCAGCGCCTCTTCCGCAGCGCGTTCAGGTCGATCGGGCGTACCTCGCCGCCGCCTTCCCGGGAATGCAGCAGCATGTTCTTGACGATGGAGTCGGCGCGCGTCCATGCTGCACGACCTTCGCGAGATTGCCCTTGAGCATGGCCGCCAGCTCCGCGATTTCCTCGCGAATGTCCGGATCGAGCGCCGGCCCGGCCTTCGCCGCCGCCTCCTCCAGTTCGACGACGAGTTCGCCGGACAGGTCGGCGAAATTGTTGACGAAATTGAGCGGGTTCTTGATCTCGTGGGCGATGCCCGCCGTGAGCTGCCCGAGCGAGGCCAGCTTCTCGGTCTGGACCAGCCGGTCCTGGGCCGCGCGCAGGTCCTCGAGCGATTGGGACAGTTCGCGCGTGCGCGCCGCAACCTTTGCCTCCAGCGTCTCCTGCGCATCCTGGATGCGCTCGGCCATGGCGTTGAACCGCTGCGCCAGCGTCCCAATCTCGTCTTTCGACTCGACCACCACGCGCTGCGAAAGATCGCCCTTCCCAAGCCGTTCCGCACCGGCCTGCAGCTTCTTGATAGGCCCGACGGTGCGACCAGCGAGCCAGGCCCCGAGTATCGCCGCGATCAGAACGCCGAACACGAGCAGGGCCATCGTCTGGTAGAACGAGGTCCAGACAGGGGCCATGGTTTCGCGGATGGGAAGTTCAACGAACACGATCCAGCCGAGCTTGGGTATCACGGCGTGCGCGCGCAGCACGGATCGCCCGTCAAGGCCTGTCACCTGGACCGGCTCGGCCGAGCCCCGCGATCCGCCAGTGCCCGTGGCGGCCAGCGCCACTTCAGGCAGGTGCCCCAGTTCCGTGCCACGAAGGACAAGGCTCATGTCGGGATGCGCGACCAGCTTGCCTTTCGCGTCGGTGACATACGCATAGCCGGCCTCGCCGACGCGAATGGAGGTGATGACATCCCAAACCAGCTTGAGATTGACACCCGCCGAGGTTACGCCCGGATTACGCCCCGAATGGGCGATCGAAAGCGTCATGTAGGGTTCGGAGCCCCGGCGGAAGTAGACCGGGCCGTACCAGACCTTGTTGGCCACGGCTTCGGTGAAGCGAGGATCCTGCGAGTAGTCGACGCCGCTGCCGATCATGTCCGGCTCTAGCCGGGACAGGCGCAACTGTTCCTTGCCAGCGCCATCGATCTGATAAAGTTCGGTGATGGCGGGCGTCTGCCGTAGCAGGCGGATGAAATCGTACCTGCGCTGCTCGAGGCTGACGCGGGCCCACTCGGTCCGCGTCGTCCAGCCCATCTGGCCTTCGATGCCTTCCACGAACTGCAGCACGCGCTCGGCCGCGGCCTGGGCCTTCTCCTTTTGCACCTCGATGGCCGCCGTCGTGGCCTCCTTGTAGGACAGGGCCATGTTGATCGCGCCATTGAAGGCCAGCACAGCCGTGACGAGGATCACGAAGGCGGCGGTGAGCTTCGCGGCGAGCCCTCCAGCCACGGCCGTGGGCAGCACACGCGAGACCCGATTGAGTCCGAGCCGCGCGATATTTTCTGCGGGCAGGGTCATCCGGCGTTCCCGCTCGGGGAAGCGGGTACAACGACGAGGCAAGCCGAACCGGTCTCGGCTGGCATTCCTGCGTCTATCCGGGGCCATGTCATTCAGCGACCTCGCGCGGCGACCGGCAGCTAGCACTTGGGCAGGCCGATGACCATGCCTTGATAACCACACCGTTATACGAGTTACCTCATCCGCTACGTTGGTTTATCTTAATGGAAATGCCAAGCTGATTAACCTGCAGCGCGTCCAGTGACAGCGGGGAAACGGTCTGGTCGGGTGCGCTGGGCGACTGACCGGGCCGGGCACGCGCGCAGCCTTCGGAGGCCCGAATGAAACGCCGGGACTTTTTGGTTTTGCTCGCGTCGCTTGTAAGCACACGTGCCGCTTCGCAGAGCGCTCCGTCCCTCCCGGCGGTTGCCTTCCTCGGCTTTGCGACCGAAGAGTCGGACCGTCCGGCCGTGGAGGCGTTCCGAAAAGGGCTGGCCGAGCAAGGGCTCGTTCATGGCCAGACGATCGAGCTGGTGACCCGGCACGCGGGCGGCGACCTGAATGTCGCCGCAGATCTCATCCGGGACGCTGATCCGCAAGCCGGTCGCCGTGTTCCTCGTTCCAGGGCAGGCGGCCGCGCGGGCCGTTCGGCGCGCGACTCGGATCCCGGTGGTCGCCATCGGACTGCCGCCCACGCCCGGCGACCAGGACCTCTTTGTCAGTGTCGCTAAGCCCGGCGGCAGCGTGACGGGGTTCTCGTCCTTCGGGGAAGACTTTTCCGCCAAACGCGTCGAGGTGCTGCGCGAACTCATGCCACAAGCACGAGTCATCGGCGTTCTCCACAACGCCATCGATCCCGTGTTCCGCGATTGGGGTGTGCAAACCGAAGCAGCTGTGCGGGCACAAGGCCTGGAGCCCGTCCGGCTGGGCCTTCGAACAAAATCTGCTGCCGAATTGAACGATCTGACTAGATCCCTGGGCGCGCGCGGGGGGCACGCCCTCATCGTGATCCGCGATTTTCTTACGCACTCGCTGAAGGACGAGATCGTGAGTAGTTGCACGGCTCTGCGCATTGCTGTGATCGCCGAGCAGAAGGTGCTCGCCGACGCTGGCGCCCTCATGTCCTATGGGCCAGACGCGCCGGACCTGTTCCGCCGTGCTGCGGTCTATGTGAACCGGATCCTGAAGGGGGAGGCGCCCGGCGACCTGCCCATCGAATTCCCAACGAAGTTCGAGTTCATCATCAACCTGAAGGCTGCCCGAGCCCTGGGGGTCCCGGTGCCGCAGGCCATCATTGCCCGGGCCGACGAAGTGATCGAGTAATCGTGACGGGTGCGGTGTAGAGGTGCCTGCAATCTGGCGGGTATTTTACTCGATCACCTCGTCCGCGCCGGCTAGCAATGAAGACGGGAAGTCGTAGCCGAGCGCCTTCGCGGCGCGCATGTCGACCACAAATTCGAACCGTGTCGGATTCTCGACCGGCAACTCGCTGATCGGCGTGCCAGTTGCGGCGCGCACGAGTTGCCGGGCGGCGCGGCGGAATCCCTCGCTGATGTCCGGCCCGTAGCTCATCAGGCCGCCGCCCGTCAGGTAACGCTTGTTGGACATCATCATGGGCATGCCATGCTTGAGGGCGACTTCGCCAATCCTGACGCGATTGCTGATCGTCGAGACATCCGAGACGACGAAAATGGCGGCCACGCCGTCGCGCTTCAGTTCGCCGAAGGCCTCGTCGAGCCCCTCGGGCACAGCGATCCCCTTGAAGACGAGATCGATCCCGAGCGCCTTTTGGGCGCGCGCCGCTTCGTCGATCTGGATCTGCGAGGGGTAGTAGGTATTGAAGACCACGCCGAACCTGTTTGCCTTCGGGAATGCCTCCCTCATGAGCTGAACCCGCTTGGCGGATAGTTCGCCCGCATGGAACGACTGGCCGGTGACATTGGCCTCGGGCCTAGCGAGGCCTTCCACCAGTCCGTCCTGGATGGCGTCGCGCGTTGCACCGAAGATGATCGGGATGGTCCTGGTTGCAGCCTTGGCGGCCAGCGCGCCCCCGCGCGTCGAAACGAAAATGGCGTCGACCCGCCGCTCCACGAAAGACTTCATTACGTCGCTCAGGTCGTGATCGGGGCGCAGTTGATGGTAATACTCGATCTGCAGATTTCGGCCGACGACGTAGCCCTGCTCTTTCATGCCGAGTTCGAACTGTTCCTCGAACACTGACTTCTGCGGTCCGTTGACGATATAGCCGACGCGCAGCGGCCTTGGCGTATCGGCAAGCACATGACCTGACAGAACGGCGAGGAGCACGAAAAGCGCGGATGCCAAGAGCTTGCTCATGCCTCACCTCACGTCGGCAGCTTCTGACAGATCGGCCAAAGTTGTGAACCGCCGGGTTGAGCTGGGTCAATACGGAAGGCAGGTGGCGTACTCGAAGGCGTGTCGAGGCCGCGCTTGATCTTAATTTTCAGCGTCGAGGAAGAAACTCAATCGGCAACACGTCCCTTGGGCGCCAGCCGATCAGGTTGATCGCTACACGCTCTTCCCGTCGATCATCCATTTTCATTCAGCACACGGATGTGGTGGCTTCACCTGACTTTAGATGCCGGGCGGTGCAATCTCCGTGGCGCCTTGGGCGTTCGCGGTCATAGGAGGGCGGGCGTCGTCGCACTTTAGCCCGGATACACCGGATGACGCTCGGATTTGATGCGAAAGTAACACAGATTCAGATAACGTAATCAATAGGTTGGTCCAGATCGCGCGAGGTCGTGATGGCGAACCCGACGGGTGAAGCAGGCGATGGCTCCCTCCGGCTCGATTTCGACCGCCGCGTGAAGCTGGAGTTCCACGGCTCCCGCATCACCTCCGATGCCGGATTGCTGGCGTACCGCGAACTCGACGATGCCCTCGGTCTCAGCGCCATGGCTGGAGACGTGCTCGCCGATCGCGCGCACGGGCCGGAACGGTCGGCATGCCCTTGTCGGCCTGCTGCGCCAGTCCGTCTTCGGGCGCCTGGCCGGCTACGAGGACGTGAACGACGCCGAGCGCCTGCGCCACGACCCGGCGATGCGCTGGATCGTCGGCGGCAAGGCGGCCTCGGGCGCTGCGGCATCACCGAGCCAGATGGGGCCGTTCGAGACGCGCTGGCTGACCGGCGAGCGGAACCTCGCAGCGCTCGCCAATCTCTCCGGCCAGTGGATCGACCGGGTCCATGCCCGGCGGCCGCCAAGGGGCGTGGTCCTCGACATGGACTCCAGCGTCAGCCCCACCCACGGCGACCAGGAGATGAGCGTCTGGAACGGCCACGACGCCTGCACCTGCTACCACCCGCTATTCGTGTTCAACCAGTTCGGCGATCTCGAACGCTGCGGGCTGCGTCCTGGCAACGTCCACAGTGCCGACAAGCACCGGCAACTGCACGATTCGGGAAACAAGCAGGTCATCCGGTGGATGTCGGTTAGTTGCGGCAAGCAGGCCGACTATTCGATCACCTCGTCGGCGCGATAAACTATTGTTGGCGGTACCGTGAGGCCGAGCGCCTTGGCGGTCTTGAGGTTGATGACCAAGCTGAACTTGGTGGGAGCCTGCACCGGCAAATCGCCGGGCTTCTCGCCTCTCAAGATGCGGTCGACATAGCCGGCCATGCGCCGAAACGGATCGATCGGGTCGTTTCCATAGGACATCAAGCCCCCGCTGCAACGAACGATCGGCTGGAGTAGAGTGCCGGAAGGCGAAACTTGGCAGTCAGTTCAACAATCAGCTGACGCTGGGTGTAGGCTGATGCATTTGGTATAACGATCACCCCTCTATTCGAACCACGCGCGAACCCATTCAAGGCGCGTTCGAAACCGGCAGCATCCCGTTCGCCCCCAGATGTAACTTGAACTCCAATTCTCTGGGCGGCGGCCTCGATGCTACGAACCATGATCGGTGATATTGTGTTCTCCGGACTCACGAGAACCAGCACATCGTCGACGTGGGGGGCAGTCTCCTTCAGCAGATCCAGCCACTTGCCGCCCATCGAGGACTCGAACTGGGTGAACCCCGTCATGTTACCGCCGGACGCGCCAAGCTCGTGACAAAGCCTGATGCAACAGGATCGACCCCCGCGTGAACACGACCGGCTGAGTTTGGGTTGCTCGCCGCAGCGCAACAATCGCAGCATTGCTGTTCGTCACAATGACATCGAGGCCTAGACCCAGAAGCTCGGCGACGAAGGTCCGGGTCTGCGCCGCGTCGCCTGGAGACCAGCGATACTCGATCTTGAAGTTGCGACCCTCGGACCAGCCCAGCTCCCGAAGCGACTCGCGGAAAGCAGCGAGGAGCGCCTGCCCTTCTTGATCGGTATCTCGGAAGTTCAACACCACCCCGATCCGCCGCACGCGATCGGATTGCTGCGCTCGCGCGCCGAGCGGCCACGCGGTAACTGCACCACCAAATAACGCAATAAACTCCCGCCGCTTCATTCGATCACCTCGTCAGCGAGGGCAAGCAGCATGACATGTGCTGCCACGCCAGCAGGCGTGCACTGTCAGATCTCCTCGTAGACCATGGCCCTCCATGCCGATGCCCCTTTCCCTTGACTCCAGAAGTGCCTAGGAGACATGAGCACACGAAAGAATGGCTGGGGTCTATGCAAAAAAGAAATATCCTATGAACTGAGCGGGGTGATGTGCGGTAAGCTTATTCTAAAGCTTGGCTCGATGGTTCATCAAACTGCGCTTGCGCCTAATCAGGCGTTGTCACGGCAAAGTTCGAGCGGGCGCAGATCAGCTCCAGCGTTCTCCGGCTTACGCCGCGGCGGTCGCGCTCTGCCACGCTTGCGCTGCCTCCGCCCTGAACAGGCGAAGCGTCCGGCGAGAGACGAGGTGGCGTTGGAGGTTGAACGTGTTGTGAACGGCGGCGTGCATGCTGAGAAAGCGCTGGGCCGATCCGGGCGACTTGAAGCCCTGCATCTTGCGCTCTCGTCGTCGCACGGGCTGGTGTGAATTCTCGGCCCGGTTGTTCTGGCGAAGACCCTGTTCATGCCGGGCCGAAAGTCCCAGGTCTCGCCTCGCGGCGCCGTAGGATCGCAGCTTGTCGGTCACCCATACAGTGGGCGCAAAGCCCTGCTTCTTGAGCAGTTTTCGCATCAGTCGCAGCGCGGCCTTCTTGTCTCTCCTGGATTGCACCAGCAAATCGAGAACTTCGCCCTCGCTGTCGACGGCCCGCCACAGCCACTGGCGCTTGCCGCCGGTTGAGACAACCATCTCGTCGAGATGCCATCGGTCGCTCGGCCGCTGTCGACTGGCGCGCAGGTTTCGGGCGAATTGCAGCCCGAACTTCAGGACCCAGCGTCGAACCGTCTCGTACGAAACGTCCAGGCCGCGTTCGGCCAAGAGTTCCTCGACGTCGCGGTAGCTGAGCGTGAAGCGCAGATAGAGCCAGACGGCGTGGCGGATGACGTCAGGCGGGAACCGGTGGCGGGCGTAGGAGATGGGTGTCATTCCCAACCCTATCGTCGCTCTCGGCAGCCGTCAGCGTTGCCGTGACAGTGCCGAAACACTGACCGAGCCTGGACGTGACAAGCGCCTTCGGATTAGATCCGGTGGCGTTTCTTTCTGGCGGCGCGAAGGCGTTGTGGGAAGTTCGGTTGCGTCCTGCCGGCGCCAAGAGCGCCGTTCGTGGCCGGCGGCGGCCTGTCGTGTGTCGAGAGGAGTTGGCGATGGAAATACGGCTGACCACGGTCATCTTGCGACTTGGCGCGGCGTTGGTTGCGGCCTCCGGCCGCTCACGGGGCGCTTCGCGCAGGCGCCGGACAAGGACACGCTGGTCATCGCTCAGGGCGTGGATATCGAAGTCCTTGGAATCGGACAACCTCAACACGACGCAGTCCATCAACATCGCGTCCCATCTTTGGGCCACGCTGCTCCAGGTGACGCCCGACGGCGAGGTCAAGCCGTCGCTGGCCGAGAGTTACAGCTGGAATGCGGCGGGCACCGAGCTCACTTTCAAGATCAGGGCAGGCCAGACCTGCGAGAACGGCGAACCGCTCACCGCGGAGGACGTCGTCTATTCGCTCAAGCGCCAGGTCGACCCGGCGCTGGGCTTCAAGGGCAATGTGGGGTCTTTCGTCTACCCGACCATCGGCTTTGTCGATGCGCGGCTGGACGGGGAGGACCTCGCCACCGTCATCGTGAAGAAATACCAGTCGATCGCGCCGGGCATGCTGGCGCAGGCCTACATCAAGTGCAAAGGCGCCTACGAGACGATGACAAGGCCCAGGCGGCCAAGACCGTCGTCGCCTCCGGCCCCTATCGGCTGGTGAGCTGGACGCTGAACGATCGCCTCGTGATGGAGCGCAACCCCGCCTACAAGCTCGGCCGAGCCCAAGTTCAAGCGGATCGTCTGGCGCGTCATTCCCGAGGCCAGCACGCGCTCGGCCGAGCTGATCGCCGGGAACGTCGACATCGCGACCAACATCCCGCCGGATCAGCAGGCGGCGGTGAACGCCCGCGGCGCGGCCATGGTGATGGGCGTCACGGGGACGCGGCGGATCTTCGTCGGCTTCAACTTCGCCGACGCGTTCAAGACGACGCAAGGGCGGCGAGGCGATCCAGAAGGCGCAGGTGCGCCAGGCCCTCAACATGGCCGTCGACGTCCCTACCATCTGCCGGCAGCTGCTGTCCTTCGATTGCACCCGGGCGACCGGCCCGGCCAACCTCGGCAACCCCGCGCTGAAGCCCTATCCCTACGATCCGAAGGCGGCCGAGGCGATGCTGGACGCGGCGGGCTACCCGCGCGGCGCCGACGGGGTCC
>CAWGGK010000004.1:0-56302 GCA_963822165.1 uncultured Alphaproteobacteria bacterium | reverse complement strand
GCGAACCTCGTCGCATGCCACAGGCGGGCCGATGACGACTAGGTGAGGGCGCAAGCCATGCCACATGGCAGCCAGCTCATTTCAGGAAAAGATCACGTATCGCATCCTGCCCGGCGGCATCGATGCCCAGCCCTTCCGCGAAGTAGTTTTCGATCGTGCCGTACTGCTTCTCCATCTCGTTGAACGCGGCTTCAAGGTACCGGGGCTTTACGCCGAACACCGCCTCGGCTATCGCGCGGTCGCCGCCGCCGTCGACGAAGGCGTCGATCTCCCGGGCATACAAGGGCAGGATGTAATCGTTGCTTCGAAGGAAATCGGCCATTACCTGTTCCCGAGGCACCCCGAGCAGCGACAGCAGCGCCGCGGAAGCCCAGCCTGTGCGGTCCTTGCCCGTGGTGCAATGATAGAGCGCCGGCAGCTGGTTCGGGTCTGACAGGAAGACGAACAACGTCCGGAAGCTGGTCCGCGCGCTCGGCAGCGTGATGAACGCGCGATAGCCCTGCTCGAACATTGTCTCGATCTTGCCGCCGCCCAACTCGGCATTGGCCTTCTTCGGATCCCTGAACAATGCCTCGAGCGCCGCCGGCGCCGCGCCGGGCAAGTCCTCGAGTACATTCAGCCAGACGTCCCAGACGCCCGGCGGCAGCTGATCGGGCCGTGCCTCGCGCTCTTGCGCCGTCCGCAGGTCGAAGGCGTTCTTCAGCCCCAGTCTTGCGAGTAGCTCCAGATCGGCTGCGGCGACCGGGTTGAGCTGGTTGGCACGATAGGCAAGGCCGCGCCGCACCGTCCTTCCGTCCGAAGTGGCGTAGCCTCCCGCATCGCGCAGATTCGGGATCGAAGCGATGCCGAGGCTGGTTCCGGGCGGCAGGCCGGCATGATCGGGCAGGGGTGCCGGCAATTGGACGGGCGGCCGCGTCGCGCCAGCGGCGATGACGGGGCCTGATACCGGCGCCACGCCGATGAGCAATCCTAAGGCCAGTAGTGCTGCTTTCCGGTGCATTATTTCAGCTTCCCTTTATCAGCTGCATTCTCTAGCACACAAACCTGACCCAAAAGTCTGTTCGGAAGAGCAGTGTCAAGCCGCCCGGCAGCGCTGCGTTTGACTCAGGTCAATTCAAATCGCAAACGCCGTTAATATTTTTAAAAAACTGTATGTTGGAGGCGGTCGTGGAACGGATTTTGCTTTTCTCGAGCTTGTTCGCATTATCGCTCGTCGTTTCCCAATCTTTGCTGACGCTGAGGACGCCGCCCCGCCGCCATTGGGCGCGCCCAATGCCACCATGACGATCGACGGCCAGCAACTGCCGCCGCTCCCGCCGAAATTCGGCGGCGTCATCAAGGAGCGCGGAAGGGCGTTGTCACGGCAAGTTCATTCGGTCACAGATCACCGCTGTCGTTCTTCGGCTCAAGCTGCGGCGGTCGCCTTCTGCCACGCTTGAGCAGCCTCCCTAAACTGGCGAAGAGTGCGGCGGGAAACGAGATGGCGTTTGAGGGAAAAGTTATTGCGGACTGCCGCATGCATGCTGAGAAAGCGCTGGGCCGAGACGGGCGACTTGAAGCCCTGCATTTTTCGCTCTCGTCGTCGGACGGGTTGATGTGAATTCTCGGCACCGTTGTCTTGGCGCAAGCCCTGTTCATGCCGGGCTGAAAGACCCAGGTCTCGCCTCGCGGCGCCATAGGATCTAAGCTTGTCGGTCACCCTGGGAGCAAAACCCTGCCTTTTGAGCAGCTTTCGCAGTCGCAGCGCGGCTCGCTTGTCGCGCTTGGATTGCACCAGCACATTGAGGACTTCGCCCTCCCTATCCACTGCCTGCCACAGCAACCCTATCGTCTCTCTCGGCAGCCGTCAGCGTTGCTGTGACAGTGCCTTGCTGGTCTTCGCAGCTCCACAGAACCGAGCTGGCGGGCGCATGAAACTCCGTATCAGGCCCTTTTTTGAATATTCGCCGGTGCGCCGAAGGCCAGCGCGGCGCCCCCATCTCAGGACACCTGCGGGCCTCAAGGGCTCGCGACGATGTGGTCTTGTAACGAGCGAGCCCGAATTCCCGCGTTTCCCTGATATTCCCTGCAAGAGGGTTTAGGGAATTTGCCGCACTCCTGACAGAATAAGGCAGTTTTGTCAGACACTTGGTCAGTGCCAAAAGACCGCCGCGCCGGCATATTTGAGCGATTTCCCTGCTAATTTCCCTGAAAACAGGGAATGCGCCGAGAATTCTGGACGTGGCCACCGCAGAGACGGGTTCGTGTCCACTGCGTCCACCACCACCCAGTCCACCCAAAGTGGCGGTTCGTGGCGGATACCAAAAAGCCTCGATATTCCCGTGCGTTAGCGACCAGAGACTGCGATTTTACAATCTCTGCGTCTCCACTTCGGCGCTTTGTGGCCAAACCGACCCCGCCGTCTCTGCCTCGCGGAAAGTCGTTCCTGACGTGGAGACCAGCTCAGTTGCCGCGATTACGACGCAGCCGCCGTGGCGTCCTCAAGGGATGTGATGGAAAGGCGAGAGCTGCAGATCAGAGACCGAGCGCGGCCCATTGGCTGGACCATTCGATGGGCGCACCGGTGAGACGGGTCAGGCCAACGCCATGAGGCAGCCGACCTTCGATCGCTGCCTTGACGAGATCAGTGGCGAGGAAGTCCAGGGACATCATCTTGGTGACATGGCGCGTGCTGCAGCCTTCGCGCGCTGCGATTATGTCCGGGCTGGCTGTTGAGCCATCGGCGATCTCGTTCAGCCATCGCCGCCCGACGGCGATCGAGCGGACCAACGTGGAGCGCGTCTCCGACCGCATGGCTCGGGATTTGTGATGCGGCTGGGATACGGGGATGGGCTTGTCACGGCGCCGGCGCGCGATCACGGAAAGGGCAGGGGTGGCCGGGATCAGGCGGCCACACCAGCCGCGTCGCGCCATGCCGAGAACGCCTCGGCTCGAAAGAGCCGGTGCGTTCGGGCGGAGGTGAGGTGACGGGGAATGGTGAAAGTGTTGTAGGTGGCGGCATGCATGGACAAGAACCGCTGCGCCGAACCCGGCGACTTGAAGCCTTGCAGTTTCCACTCTCGTCGTCGCACCGGCACATGCGAACTTTCGGCCCGGTTGTTCATGCGCTTGGCCGAAATGTGGACCGGCGTGGTCAGGCCCAGGTCTCTCAAGGCCGCGCCATAGGCGGCGTAGCGGTCGGTGACCCATTCATCGGGGACGGTGGCGTACTTCTTCAGCAGCTTTCGCATGAGCTTGCGGGCTGCGGCTTTGTCTCGTTTGGACTGGACGAGGACGTCCAGGACCTCACCTTCGGCGTCCACCGCTCGCCAGAGATACATCTGCTTTCCCCCGATCCGGACGAACATCTCATCCAGGTGCCAGCGGCCATGAGGCTTGGGTCGGCGAGCCCGCAGTCGACGCGCAATACCGGGTCCAAACACGTGGACCCAGCGCCGGATGGTTTCGTAGGAGACCTGGATGCCGCGCTCTGCCAGGAGATCCTCGACGTCGCGATAGCTGAGCGTGAAGCGGAGATACATCCAGACGGCGCGCTGGATGACGTCGGCCGGGAAGCGGTAGCCACGATAGGAAGGAGGGGTCATCCCCACCTGCTACGACGGAGGCTCCCGACGGGCAAGTCCGCGGGCGTGACAAGCTCCGGCTTTCTCGCTTGCAGTCATTCTCTCGGTTCTCGCTCTTTGTGTCGCGTCGTGCTTGTCGAACGACGACTTGCACTCAGGCGCCCTAAAGATCGCAATCTTCTCGACATCACGACAGGAATGAAACCTCCCCCGTCGAGAGATCATGCATGGCCCCGGCGATCCTGATAGCGCCACTTGCGACAAGTTCGCCGAGCGTCTTGTTGGCCGCGAGCTCCCGCATCACAAATTTGACGTTCTGTTCGGCGACGGCTTGCACGTAAGTCTTGTCATTCGACGTCCGTTCGCCTGGCACGGCTAAGATGGCCGGTTCGATTTTGGCCAGGAGCTGGGTCAGCTCGCCCAGCTCTGCGCGATCGATAGCCCCCTTGATTGCCCCGCAGTTCGAATGGCCAAGGACCAGGATCAATTTGGCCCCCGCCAGCTTCGTTGCAAATTCAAGGCTGCCGAGAATATCGGCGTTAACGATGTTACCGGCGACCCTGGCCGCGAAAATATCCCCGATGCGCTGATCGAAAACGAGTTCAGGCGGGACACGGCTGTCAATGCATCCAAGTACGACCGCAAAGGGAGCCTGCGTCGAGGCTGTCGCGCGAACCTGCGAGAGGAGGTCGCAGTTTCTAGCCTGGCCAGATATAAACCTTTGATTGCCGGACTTGAGCTCCACAAGGGCTTGGTCGGGTGTAAAGGAAGCTTGCCGATCAGGGGTAACAATCATGCACTCCTCGGCGGCGGCGTTCGTTGCCGTAAACGAGATGAGAGCACTAGCGGATGCGGCGCAGCAGAGATGGCGGCGAGTCAGCATTTGAAGCCCTCAGTTACGACCTGCGGGCCAACAGCTTTGCCGTCCGCGCGCCTCCACCTTCCGCCTATCGCGCTCGAAAAGCCACGCTCTTGTCGCGGCGAGTTCGCCTCCCGCTCGAAAAGCACCGGCGCGCCCCAGCCCGGAGTTCGACTGAGCACCAGGATATTCATTGAAACCTGAACTCCCTCGCATGATGGTTGACGTCTACAAGCGGAAGACCCGGAATGAGCCGGCTCTGGCGAGGACAAGCCAGCTTCAGTGATCGCGTCAGACATTTTCCCGACGATCTTGATCGTTGGGAGGTCGGTGTTGGCCGTTTGACAGGGCGCGGAAACCGGAGAAGGCTGTGAATTGGAAGGAGCCGGGACCAAATCACCGGCTTACGCAGCCGAGGAGACGAAGATGAAGTTGCCCCGGGAGCGCAGCCTTCGCGAACTCTATGAGGACGATCCGGAACGTGCGGACGCCCTCGCCTTCGGTCGGCGCAGCGCCCCCGCCGCGGGTTTCTGCAGGGGGCGGCGCTGGCCGCCATGGGCGCCGCGGTCGGCGGCGCCATCCCCTTCGCCGCCACCATGCCGGCCGGGCTGCTGCCCGCGGCCCTGGCCCATGGCTCCCGCCGGCGGCGCAGCGCGCCGGGCCCGCAGTTCCTCACATGCACGGCAAGGTCCGCGGCTGATCGTGCTGGGCGATCGCCCGCTGGTCGCCGAGACGCCCGAGCACCTGCTCGACGACGACACCACGCCACCGCGAATTTCTTCATCCGCAACAACGGCGCAGATGCCCGACGCGGCGGCCGACGCCGGCGCCTGGAAGATCAGCATCGACGGCGAGGTCAACACGCCGCTCGACTCACGCTGGGCGAGCTGAAGAGCCGCTTCCGCTGGTGACGCGCCGGCTGCAGATGGAATGCGGCGGCAACGGCCGCGCCTTCTTCGCGCCGCAGGCGCGCGGCAACCAGTGGGGCAACGGCGGCGTCGGCTGCGCCGAATGGACCGGCGTGCGGCTGCGCGACGTGCTGCACGGCCGCCGGCGCTGAAGGACGGGCGCGCTTCACCGGCCATTACGGCGCCGACCCGCACCTCTCCGGCGACCCGACCAAGGACGCGCTGTCGCGCGGCATGCGGATCGACAAGGCGATGGACGAGCACACGCTGATCGCCGTCGCCATGAACGGCCAGCCGATCCCGCACATCCATGGCGCGCCGGTGCGGCTGATCGTGCCGGGCTGGCCGGGCTGCCTGCCAGAAATGGCTCACGCGCATCCTGCTGCGCGACAAGCCGCATGACGGCCAGGGCATGGGCGGCACCTCCTACCGCGTGCCGGTGCAGCCCGATCGTGCCGGGCGCCAGCGACGACGGCACGACTTCGCGCGACCTGGACATCCATGCCGGTGCGCTGCATCCTGACCAGCCCCGCCAACGGCACGCGCCTGCCGGCCGGCACGCGCGAGCTCGCACTGCGCGGCGCGGCCTGGGCCGGCGACCTGGCGTGCGCGCGGTCGATGTCTCCGTCGATTTCGGCCAGACCTGGCAGGCGGCAGCGCTCGGCGCGCCGAAGAACCGCTATGCCTGGCAGCGCTGGACCGCACAGCTGGCGCTTGCCTCGCGACGGCTATTTCGAGATCTGGTACCGCGCCACCGACAGCAACGGCGGATGCAGCCGCATGTCGCCGGCGAACTGGAACCCGCAGGGCTACGGCGCCAACCCGATCAGCCGCGTCGCCGTGCTGGTCGGCTGAAATGGAGCATTCGGCGCTGCGGAGGGCGGCCCTGGCCGCCAGCCTCGCGGTTTCGCTCGGTATCTTCGGTGCGGGTGCACAGACGCCCGTCCCGGACGATCCGGCGTCCTTCCCTGCCCATCCTGGCCGGGAGGAAACAGTAGGCTTCTGCACTGGCTGTCACGGCTTCAAGATCGTGGCGGCTCAGGGCATGAGCCGCGAGCAGTGGGAGGCATCGCTGACCTGGATGACCCAGCGCCACAACATGCCCGAGATCCACGGCGAAGAGCGCAAGCTGGTGCTGGACTACCTCGAGAAGGCATTCCCGCCGCTCGCTCCCGCCGCTTCAGGTACCGCTCCGCCGGCGCGAGGGACGTGGAAGAGCCCCTTCGCGCCGAACTGACAGCGCGAACTTGTTCAATAGCATCGTCACGGGAGCGATGACGGCCACTGACAGAAACGAAAAGGTTAGGAATGGCGCACATCACATACGCTCGCCACGGGATTCGAACCTGACACTGCCCGTCCCCTCCACGCCACTCCGGGGCGCCAGCCTGTACCGGACGGCCTGCTGATCGCCGAGCGCGATCTACGACGGCGTCAGGCTACACACAAAGGTGCCCCTCGGCGTTGCCGAAAACCTGCACGCCTTCCGACATGCCGCCGCGACGACCTTGCCATATCCCGAGCACGTCCGCGTCGCCGCCCCGCTTCTCGGCTACACGAGCTTCGGCACTACCCAAAATCACTACATCCTCGGGCGATACTGTCAAAATGAAGCGTGCTCTAGAAGCTGCCGCCGGTGCTGAAGCCGTCGCCGCCGCCCGACGAAAGTGGACCGCCGCCTCCGCCGCCCCAGCTTCCCCCGCCGCCGCCGAAGTCGGGGAGGGTGAAGCCGCCGGAGCCGCCGAAGCCGCTGTCGGCGCGCGGTGCGCGGCGGCCGGCGTTCTCCTTGAGCACGCCGCCGAGCACGGCGCCCTCGACGGCGCCCTTGACGATGCCGGTGAGGACGCTGGCGAGGAGGCCGTCGTTGTTGCCCTGGCCGAGAGGCCCGTCATGGCCCTGGCGGCGGAAGCTGTCGCGCTGGCGCTCGATCTCGCTGCGGCGCCCGGCGAGGTCCTGCGCCTGGCGGCGCAGGTCGGCGCTCTCCTCCTCGGCGGCGCGCAACCGCATATCCACCTGCTGGGCTTGTCACGGCTCCGGCGTTCGGACGCGATTAGGGCAGGGGTCGGTCGGATCAGGCCGACACACCTGCCGCGTCGCGCCATGCCGAAAACGCCTCGGCCCGAAAGAGCCGGTGCGTTCGGGCGGAGGTGAGGTGACGGGGAATGGTGAAAGTATTGTAGGTGGCTGCATGCATGGACAAGAAGCGCTGCGCCGAACCCGGCGACTTGAAGCCTTGCAGCTTCCACTCTCGTCGTCGAACCGGCACATGCGAACTTTCGGCCCGGTTGTTCATGCGTTTGGCTGAAATGTGGACGGACGTGGTCGGGCCCAGATCTCTCAAGGCCGCGCCATACGCAGCGTAGCGGTCGATGACCCATTCATCGGGGACCATCGCGTTCTTCTTCAACAGCTTTCGCATGAGCCTGCGGGCTGCGGCCTTGTTCCGCCTCGACTGGACAAGGACATCGAGCGGCATCGTCACGGCAACGCTGACGGCGGCTGACAAGGGCGGTAGGGTTGGACATGATACCCATCTCCTACGCCCGCCACCGGTTCCCGCCTGACGTCATCCGCCATGCCGTCTGGCTCTATCTGCGCTTCACGCTCAGCTACCGTGACGTCGAGGAGCTCCTAGCCGAACGCGACCTGGATGTCTCGTACGAAACGGTCCGGCGATGGGTCCTGAAGTTCGGGTTGCAGTTCGCTCGCAACCTGCGCGCCAGGCGACAGCGGCCGAGCAGCCAGTGGCATCTCGACGAGATGGTTGTCTCGATCGGCGGCAGGCACCAGTGGCTGTGGCGGGCGGTCGACAGCGAGGGCGAAGTCCTGGATTTGCTCGTACAATCCAGGCGGGACAAACGAGCCGCGCTACAACTCATGCGAAAGCTGCTCAAGAAGCAGGGTTTTGCTCCCAGCGTGTGGGTAACCGACAAGCTCCGATCCTACGGCGCCGCGAAGCGAGGACTGGCTCTTTCAGCTGGGCATGAACAGGGCCTACGCCAGAACAACCGGGCCGAGAATTCCCACCAGCCGGTTCGACGACGAGAGCGCAAGATGCAGGGCTTCAAGTCGGCCGGCTCGGCCCAGCGCTTTTTCAGTATTCACGCCGCGGTTCACATCACGTTCAACCTTCAACGCCATCTTGTCTCTCGCCGCACCCTTCGCCTGTTCAGGGCGGAGGCAGCGCAAGCGTGGCAGAATTCGACCGCCCCGGCGTGACCTGGAGGGCGCCAGAAGTGATCTGCGCCCGCTCAAACTTTACCGTGACATTGTCCACCGCGGCTATTTGACCGCTTGGGCTTCCGGACTGGTCCAGGCCCAGGAGGCTATCTTCCAGGCACTGCGGTTCTTGACCAGCGCGAACGTCATAGTGCCGGTTTCGCGCATGGCCTGGCCGTTCTGCTTGAAGCTGTAAGTGCAGGGCGTGATGACATAGGCATGATCGCCAACGACTGACTCCCGGACAGGATCGCCGAACCAGACCACGCCCTCCGTCTTACCCTCTTGTGCCTCATTCTTGGTCAACTGGGCGACCCAAGTATCGAACGCCTTCGGGCCCGACCAGACGAAGGGGTGTGTCTCATCGATAATCGTCGGCGAGGCAACGTGGAGCGCCTTTACCAGCTTGATGTCGCCCTTGTTGAAGCCCTCCATCATCTGTCGGATGGGATTCTGCACTGCTGCGTCACCTGCATGGGCGGCACCGCCGAAGAGGAATGCAGATGACAGGATAAGGCTGGCGAACATCTTCATGGCAGTTCCCCTTGGTTAAGCGTCATCAGGCATCTACTGGATGCCAGGTTCTTCCGGGGGAGTTGGGTGGACCATTGGGAAGGAGCGCACTTTCTTAAGAGCGGGCTCCTCACCTGAAACAGACAGGAACAGATGTCAAACAAGGCCATAATGATTTTAAATAATCCATCTGTCCATGTCGCAAGATAATCTGCGGGAGGCGAGATGGTGCTCACCGGTGACGCTGGATTGCCGTGGGCTGCAGCATCTTCGTCGGAATCCCGTTACGTCGCCGTATTGGCGACATTCGTCGCGGTAGGCGAAACCGAAACCTACTATTTCCTGGTGCGACCTTCGGGCGGTTAGGGTCGTCGCGATGCCAAGCGTGATTGGCGCCGCGCCTGAACGTGAGGCCAGAGCAACCGGCGCTCCGCAAATTGCTGAAACTGTACAGAACTGGTTGACTATGGCGCGGGTTATTAAATCTAAGCTCCAGCCTGTCGCCATCACTGTCCGTCTCACGGGGCCGTGATACGCTCTACTGTCGTAGGTCTGCGATAAAGGCATAAGCAAATGCCCAGCGAACCCCGGACGGCAGGATTTGCAGTTATTCACGACGCGCCTGTTCCCTACATTCAGAGGACTAGGGACGGCTCTGTCACGGGAACTCGGATTACTTGTCAAGGAGGACGGATCAGGAGAGGCCGCAACTAGGATTTTCAAACACTTGGAAGGGCGTGATTTCGCGTCGGCGCTGCCTAAAACGACCTTTACTTCGTTAATGTGAAAATGCCGTCCAGCGTATTCGACAATGCGGTTGAACAACACCGTCGCAGACAGGAATTCAGCACTTCTTCACAGACCGGTCGGACCGACCGAAGACCGTGATCAGCATGGTCCTCTGGAACGCAAGGACGCCTGGATCGCGGCCTACCGATCTAAAATGGGCGGCTGCTGCGCTGCTTCGCGGCGGGGTCAGCAAGATCTGAATGAGCGGCGTCCATATGCGGCTTTCATCCCGCCCGTCAGCTCCTCGCAAATCGTTTCGCTCACTTCGAAAAGGCGTATATTATAAATTGCCAGTATACCCGCACGATATTCTAACCTGTGGTGCCCCAGGAATCGCACGCGAAGAAATGAAGCGCAGCCTGCGGCAGTCGATTCCAAACCTTCGAAACGACCTGTATGCCTGCATTCCGTGCCACCCTGGCCGCCGAGGCAATGTGTGGCAAGTCACCGAGGCGTCCATACTTGGCGAGTTCTGGTGCGTGACGGATGGGGAACGCAGGTCGAGGATGCGTTGACGCGTCAGCCGAGCGACATCAGCCTTTGGAAGCATCGTTATAGTGCATTCTTCGACACCGAACTCCACGATGTACTGCAAATGGCAAGCATTAAGCACCTGTTCGTGACCGGCTGCACGACCAGTATTTGCGTTAAGTCAACAGTTAGGGACGGGTTTTTCCGCGACTATCATTGCGTGTTGCTTACTGATGGCATATCTGAGCCGATCGCGCAGGATGCGCCCAGAAGCAATCATGAGGCAACCTTGCTCGCGATGCAGCTGCTATTCGTTTGGACGGCGACCAGCGCCCAGTTCATTGACGCACTGTCTTGAGCACAGAGGGTTGCCTCTATTCGGGCAGTCCAGCAGTCCGCAATCCCTCAAGGATTATTGCCCGGTCGGAGGCATTCCTAAACCCGTCTCTTGCCATTCGGGCGATACTGGCCTTCGGTTGAATTGCCAGTAAGTCCTTGACGGTGGTGGCAGCATCAGCGAGCCGTCCCATGTTGGCGAGTGCCGCTGCCCTGAATAAGAGTGTGCCTGGAAATTGAGGCCGCTGATCGAGGGCTCGCTGGGTCCAGCGGTCCGCTTCGTCGAAGCGATGTGCGACCAGATGTGCGAGCGCCATCGCGTTGAAGGCGAGGTATCCCCTCGGGTCGACGGGGTTCATTCGCCGCGCAATGTCGAGATGTTGGAGTGCGACATCAGGTTTTCCGTCGTAGATGAAAACCCAGGCGCAGTTCGTCCTGACGGGCACCGAGTTAGGATGAAGTTGAAGGCTCCGGTCTGCGAGTTCCAACGCCTCATCATTCCGGCCTGCCAGCATCGCCAGATTGCAGGCAGCCATCGCAAGCGCGCGGGCGTTTTCGGGGTCTGTGGCAACCGCGCGAGCCGATGCGGAACAGGCTCGGTCTCGACCATCGTCCCAGTCGTCGAGCCAGCCCGCCATTGTTCGGCGGGCGATGGAGTCGGACAAGGCCGACCAGGCATCGGAGAACCTATCGTCCAGCTTGAGCGCGCGTTGAAGCAGTTTTTCTGCCTCCACGAAATCATCGTTCGTATAGGCGTAGATATGCGACATTGCGCGCAGATAGAAGTCATACGCGTTCAGATTACCAGTGGGTTTTATCTGAGCCCGATCAATTTCGGCCAACAGGATGCTTGGCTCTATGGCAGACACAACCGCCGTTGTAATCTTGTCTTGAAGATCGAAAATATCGGATAGTTCACCGTCAAGCCGGGCGGCCCAAAGTTGCCGCCCTGTTTCTGCCTCTACAAGTGAAGCTGTAATGCGAACGTGATTCCTGGACTTCTTAAGCGATCCGTCCAGGATATAGCGCACGCCAAGTTCCCGGCCGACCTGTCGGACGTCGATTGCTTTCCCCTTGTAGGCAAAGCTGGAATTTCTTGCGATGACGAAGAACCATCGCACCCGGCTTAGGGCCATGATGAGGTCCTCGGCGACCCCCTCAGCAAAATAGTCCTGAGCTTGTTCCCCGCTCAAATTCGTGAACGGCAGGACAGCAATCGAGGGCCGGTCTGGAAGAGGTAGAAGTTTGATCGACCGTGCCCTGTCAGTTTCGGCGCAATGATAGACCCTAATCGGGCGAACGATGTTCTTCAGGATTGGCTCGCCGCCGAACTCAAACGACGTGTCGATCTTGCCAACGAGGAGATCGTACACAGAGCCGGAGATGCACACGCCACCGGGTCGGGCTAGTTGCTCCAGGCGGGTGGCCACGTTCATGCCGTCGCCGAGTACGTCGCCGTCGTCCTCGATCAACACGTCGCCAAGATTGATCCCGATGCGTAGTCCGAGCCCACCTTCGGCGGCGAGAAGTCGCTTCTGAATGACCAGGGCGGCTCTGACGGCTTGAACAGGACTGCTAAACTCAGCGAACAAGCCGTCGCCCGTCGTCTTGATCAACCGACCCGAATGCTGCGCCAGGACAGGCTCAATGATGTCTGACCGCAGTGCTCGCATTCGCGAGGCCGTGCGCTCCTCGTCGTCCTCCATCATTGCGGAGTAGCCGACGACATCGGCGGCAAGGATGGCTGCGAGGCGACGACTGGTCATTTCCGCTCGGTCCTGTACAGCACTCCGAGAACTTCAGACGGACAGAAGCTTCTTCGATTATCGAACGAGAGACAAGTTGGCGTGATCGGAAACTCAAGTCACCCGGGTTGCCTGGCAAGTACAGGGACGGTTACTCGCCCTCGCCGTCTCCGGTGGCACAGGGAGATCGCATCAGCAGGAAATGGCTGTCAGTTTCGCCAACGCGGATAAAGCCGTGCCGGCGGTAGAGCGAGCCAGCCGGATTCCACTGCAGGTGTTGGAGCCGAACCGGCAGCCCAGCCTTATCAGTATGGGCCAGGATATGCCGGAGGATCCTCGTGCCAAAGCCGCGTCGTTGCATCTCTGGTATTAGATAGAACTCGTCCAGACGGACGTAGCCCGAGACTTCAGTCAGGGCGACCGTTCCGACCGCCCGCTCATTGAACGAGATGCGAAAAAAGCATCGATCGGTGAAGCGTTGCAGATGGAGAGACCACTGGAAATCGTGATCCCAGCCCCATCGTTTGGCCACGTGAGGCCCGATTGCAGCCCGTTTGACCTCGTAAGCGAATGCAACGTCGGCGTCGTTCGAGACGTGTAGCCGCGCAAATTGCACATCCGGCACAAGATCGGGAAGTGGAAGCGGGTCCAGTTCGTTTGTCACAGCACCCCCCTTGGGGATTTGCAGGACAAGCCCTTTTGAAGTGGGTCCGCCGATCAGACGGTACAGCTTTGCTGTTTGTACAAAATATCTCTGGCTGATCATGGCTGTCCAGATTGAACTCGGCCTTAAGGCTTGGCAGTGAAGCGAAAGCGAGGGAAGGGATTGTACCTTCGCGCCACATGAGGTTTGATATCGGTTCACGGCTACTTCGAAGTGACCCGGTCGGCTAATCGTCCCAAGACGCCGACAGACTGTGGATACGAAGATGTCCGATGTGCCACTGACGAGGCTGTCAGCCTGCGAAGTCGTCGATCTCCTCAAAGACGGGGACATCTCGCCCCTTGACTGTCTTGACGCTATTGAACGGCGCGTTTCGGCGGTTGATCCGTTGGTCAATGCGCTTCCCACCCTCTGCTTCGAACGCGCCCGCAAGAAGGCCCGGGAGTTGGGGGCACGTCGACCGGCAGAGCGCGGTCTCCTGGCAGGATTGCCGGTCCCGATCAAGGACCTATTCGACGTCGCAGGCGTCCGGACGACTTATGGCTCAACGATCTTCTCCAACCACGTGCCTGCGTCGTCGGACATCCTTGTCGAAACCCTCGAACAAGAAGGTGGCGTGATCTACGCGAAATCCAACACGCCCGAGTTCGGCGCGGGCTGCAATACGTTCAACGAGGTATTTGGCGCGACGGTAAATCCGTGGAACACGGCGCTTTCTGCCTCCGGTTCATCCGGAGGCGCAGCTGTAGCGGTGGCCACAGGCATGGCCTGGGTCGCGCATGCCTCAGACACAGGCGGCAGCGTGCGCTTTCCCGCGAGCATTTGCGGTGTTGTCGGATTGCGGCCAAGCCCTGGGCGGATTGCTGCCAATCCAGGCCACAAGATTGATCGCCTGCTCGGGGTGCAGGGTCCGATAGGGCGAACTGTCGAAGACGCTGCGCTCTTGTTCGATGCCATGACGGGCCAGAACCCCGCCGACCCGATTTCCTTGCCCCGGACGGAGACATTTCTCGCGGCGGCTCGGTCGGGATGGCGTCCCACTCGCGTGGCGTTTTCAGCCGACCTCGGCATCACGCCGGTTGATCCTGAGATCGCTGGGATCTGCCGCACCGCTGCTTATCGCTTCGCCGAGATTGGCGCGGTGGTGGCCGAGGCCGAGCCTGACCTGTCGGAAGCGCACGCCTCCTTTGAGGTTCTCCGAGGAATGCATTTTGCCGTGGCCCATGCCGACAAACTGGATAACCACAGGGATAAGCTGAAGTCGGACCTGATCTGGAACCTTGAATTGGGACTGAACTGCACCATGAGGGACGTTGTCCGGGCCGAGCGTCAGCGCGCAGCGATGTTCCGGCGCATGAATTCGTTTTTGGACGAGTATGACCTGCTGCTTTGTCCAGCCACCCCCGTCGCAGCCTTTCCTGTCCAGGAGCGGTATGTGACGGAATGTGCAGGACACCACTTCCAAAACTACCTTGAGTGGATGGCGTTGGGGTATGCGATCACATTGACCGGCTCACCGGCATTGTCGCTGCCCTGCGGCTTCACACGAGATGGCAGGCCGGTTGGCCTCCAGGTGGTTGGCCGCCTGCGCAACGAGGGACGCGTGCTAGCCGGCGCACGGGCCCTTGAGGATATCCTGGGACTGCGGGGAGTGACGCCAATTGACCCGCGACCAAATGGAATCCAATTGCATGTGTGAGGGAGTGGCGGAAAAACGCTGAATTAGCGTGGTCGGCGCTACTCAGGTCCGACCGCTAGAAAGCGCGTGCAATGCCTTGAGCGCAAGTTCGAGCGCATGACCATACAGACCGAGATCCTGAAGATGCGGACTCGGGTTGGAGGCCAAAATCTACTCAGAGTGCGGGGCTGTGCGAGACGGCAATTTTGGTCCCGGTGTCGCGGGCCAATCTGGCTCGTTCCGCGGAGGGTGTGGGATCCGGAGGCACGACGTTGCAGAGCGAGCCCGATCGAACCGCGATTGTAGGTATCGTCGTGATGGTTGTCCTTGCTCTCGCGCTGGCTCAATTTGCAATGAGCCAACTTGTAGAAGTGAGCATGCTCCGATGGTGAGGCGAGAGGGTGAGATGGTCCGCGCTGCGTATGTCGATCCCGACACCGCGGTGGAATATCCGCTGGATAAGCCACGGTGGAGGAGCGACACGGGTGGGCCGCTCATGCTTTCGCCTCTCCCGGGTATCGGCCGAAGCAGTATCGACACGACCAGCCGATCCATCTGGCGCTATGCCGCGGCCCTTCCCTTCCACATCGGACGCCCGGTGACCTTGGGCGAAGGATGCACTCCCCTCGTCGAGCTCGCGATGAATGGGGCTCGGGTCTCTTTCAAGCTCGAATGGTTTGCACCGACGGGGAGCTTCAAGGACAGGGGTGCCTCCGTCATGATTTCGGCGCTCCACCAGCAACGTATCGAACGTATCCTCGAGGACAGCTCGGGCAATGGCGGTGCGGCCATCGCCGCTTATGCCGCTGCCGCAGGGATGCAAGCCAAAATCCTGGTGCCTGGCTATACGCCAGCCGCCAAGACCGTCCAGATGCGCGCCTATGGCGCTGAGGTGGAACTCGTGCCCGGGACCCGGCAGGACACGTCAGACGAGGCGGTGCGTCAATCCGATCGCTTCTTCTACGCCAGCCACAACTGGCATCCGTTCTTCCTGCAGGGAACGAAGACGCTCGCCTATGAACTGTGGGAAGATCTCGGCTTTGAAGCGCCCGACAACATTCTCATCCCGACTGGCGCAGGCAGCAACGTCCTTGGCTGTGACATCGGCTTTTCAGAGCTGGTCCGTCACGGCGAGATTGAACGACTGCCTCGACTATTCGCCGTTCAACCCGCCAACTGCGCGCCTATTCATGCCAGCTTCGCGGCGGGCGTCGAGCATCGGGTCGAGGTCAACATTGCACCGACGATGGCTGAAGGCACTGCGATCTCAGAACCCGTGCGGCTTCGGGAGGTGCTCGCGGCGATCAGGCGGTCGGGAGGACGCACGGTTACGGTCACCGAGGAGGAGATCGCCCCTGCTCTTGTCGAACTCGCCCGCCTGGGACTCTACGTCGAGCCCACCTGCGCCACCGTCGCGACGGCGTTCGTGACCCTGATGAATGAAGGCATCATCAAGTCCAGCGAAAGGACCGTCCTCATCCTGACCGGAACGGGCCTGAAATCCACCCGGCGGTGGGCCGATCTGGTCGGCGTGAGCGTGACCTAGCCGCAGGCCTGTCTAATTCTCTCGCATCCGTACAGCGTGCTGTAGGGCCAGTGAGTTCGTTCGCCCCCCCGGGGGCTGTCATTATCGGCGGAGCAGTGCAGCCTATCGTCGAACGATCATGTATGATCAGCGCCAGCCGGCTGTGCGCCAAGCGGCCCACCCATTCTCGTGTTGATCGAGGCCTTGTCGTGAGATTCGAGATTAGAATTTCAATACCTGATGACGCCGAAGCGGTCGAGCGCGTGCTGCGGGCGTCTTATCCTCCGCTTTTGGCGCCTGCCTATGAGCCCGACCTCCTCAAACGAGCACTCCCGTTCCTGATCAAGGCAAATCCGCATCTGCTCGCCTCCAAGTCATACTACCTCGCCGAGGCCGGCGGCGAACCGGTGGGCTGTGGGGGCTGGTCTCTCGAAAAGCCCGGCACGAAGACCCGCGAATTCGGCGTCGCGCATATCCGGCATTTTGCAACCGTTGCGGACTGGGTCGGTCGGGGCATTGGGCGGGCAATTTACGAGCGCTGCGAGTTGGAGGCGCGAGCAGCCGGCGTCTTCCGGCTGGATTGCCATTCCAGCCGCAATGGCGAGCAGTTCTATCAGGCGCTTGGCTTCACGCGCATTGGGGACATGCTGCTGCCCCTGGCGACGGACCTGCAGTTTCCGGGCGTGTTGATGAGCCGCCATATTTGAGGGTCGCCGCCACAACCCTCGGTCCCGATTGAACAACGTCGTCGTCGAGCGATCCGTGTTTTCTAAAGCGAGGTTCCCGATGGAAAGGCGTCGCTGTACTAGATCGGGTCCAGGCTCAATCACCGTAGTTTTGTAAGCCCGAGCCTGGTGAACTGCTGAGCACCGCGAGGTCAGGCCAAGTGTAGGCAACCGCGGAGAGCGTCACATCTTCCCGGCGGTCCTGTTTTTCGGCAATGACGGTGCCGCCCATGGCGTCATAAAAGCTCCGGGCTCCCTGATTATCCCGAAATACCCATAAGCTTGCTGAGTGAAGGCCGCGATCGCACAGCGCTTGTCCGACCGCCTTCAAGAGACGTCGGCCGATGTTCTGACGCTGAGCGCACTGTAGCACATAGAGGGCGGTGATCTCGCCGGTCAGGCCTTGGGCCCGAAGGTCATGATCCCGCTGTGCCCCGCCGGAGGCAAAGCCAACCATATTGCCCTCGCGTTCAGCCACAAAGACGGAAGTCGCCTCGATCTTGGAGGCCGCATCGAGGATGCGTGCCCAGCGCTCAGTCCGATCGGCAACGGATAACCTACGCAACATCGCTTCCGGCAATAATCCGATGTAACTTTCCCGCCAGCTGACGACATGGACCGTTGCGATAGTCGCCGCATCGTCCACAGACGCGGGCCGGATGGTGGCAATTGAGGGGCGTTGCCCGCAAACTTCCGGTGCCATCGCGTCAGGCTACTCGGTCTTTACCGCTAGAGCCAGAAGAAGAGCGGGTTCGTCTGTCGGGGGCAGGAAACTCTCGGCAAATCAGTCGTCGGGGTGCGAAACGACGAAGGCTTTCAGGCGACGTGTACCGCCCGGGAATATTGGGAACGTTCCTGCATCTTCTAATGCTCACGGAATTTATATTCGTCATTTCCGCGGTCCGCGTCGAATTGGCGTAGCGGCTGCCGTAATCGAGAAGTTCGGCCGGGCCTCTGTGTCCATGTACGAATTGATCCGAAGCCGTATGTTGTTGTAGTCCGGTTGCAGGAAGCGGCAGGCCATTCTGCTGCTTCCCCGAGACCAGACGGTCGGACCCTCGGCTCCGTCCAAGCATTCGCCTGTGCGTCCACGTCAGATGGTCGGCTGCTGGGTTTGGCACCCATAAGGTTCGCACGGCAGTTTAACGAGATACCTCGCAAGGGCGTTGTCACGGCAAAGTTCGAGCGGGCGCAGGTCAGCTCCAGCATTCTCCGGCTTACGCCGCAGCCGTTGCGCTCTGCCACGCTTGCGCTGCCTCCGCCCTGAACAGACGAAGCGTCTGGCGAGAGACGAGGTGGCGTTGGAGGTTGAACGTGTTGTGAACGGCTGCGTGCATGCTGAGAAAGCGCTGGGCAGATCCAGGCGACTTGAATCCCTGCATCTTGCGCTCTCGTCGTCGCACGGGCTGGTGTGAATTCTCGGCCCGATTGTTCTGGCGAAGACCCTGTTCATGCCGGCCCGAAGGTCCCAGATCTCGCCTCGCGGCGCCATAGGATCGCAGCTTGTCGGTCACCCATACAGTGGGCGCAAAGCCCTGCTTCCTGAGCAGTTTTCGCATCAGTCGCAGCGCGGCCTTTTTGTCTCTCCTGGATTGCACCAGTAGATCGAGAACTTCGCCCTCGCTGTCGACGGCCCGCCACAGCCACTGGCGCTTGCCGCCGATTGAGACAACCATCTCGTCGAGATGCCAACGGTCGCTCGGCCGTGGTCGACTGGCGCGCAGATTTCGGGCGAACGCCGGCCCGAATTTCAGGACCCAACGTCGAACTGTCTCATACGAAACATCCAGGCCGCGTTCGGCCAAGAGTTCCTCGACGTCGCGGTAGCTGAGCGTGAAGCGCAGATAGAGCCAGACGGCGTGGCGGATGACGTCAGGCGGGAACCGGTGGCGGGCGAAGCGGATGGGCGTCATGCCCAACCCTATCGCCACGCTCGGCAGCCGTCAGCGTTGCTGTGACAGTGCCGCTTCGCCTGTTTCGGGCGGAGGTAGCGAAAGCGTGGCAGAACGCAACCGCCACGGTATGACGCCGAGCAACGACATAAGAATTGTGAGTTCAGAGCCATTGGCGTGACAGTGCCGCCCCCGGGGAGGGCGCCGCCTTCGCCTCGGTCATCCGGCGCGCTAATCCCCGCTACTGCGTCGACGATTTTCTCGCGACGTGCCGCTTCACGCCGGAGGCCGAAGTAATATTCCGGACCTGCGCGCATCGGATCGGCATGGCCTGACCGGCTGAAAACGGACCCGACGAGGTCGGACTTCAGCTCAGCATATTTCACTTCGGTGTTTAGTTGACATGTTCAGTAACGCATGTTCCACTGAACATGTTGAATTTGAAGCGATCAAGACTTCGGGTTCGAGGAAGCGTTGTTCTGCACTGAATTCGGCCGGTTCGAACTCCATTTCGGGATCGTGTCGGTCTCGTCCGCCTGCGTGACGCATGCGGGGTCGGTTGCGACGGGACCAACCCGCTTCGCGATCAGGTGTGCAACCAGGGAGGAAGTGTCCATGAATAAGCTAGTTGCAGGTGCAAGCGCCCTAGCCGCGCTCGCGACTGTTCCCGATTTCAACTGCCCAGGCCCAGAACAAGACCATCACGCTCTGCTGGGCAGCCTGGGACCCGGCCAACGCGCTGGTCGAGCTCTCCAAGGATTTCACAGCCAAAACCGGTACCGGCATGAAATTCGAGTTCGTGCCGTGGCCGAACTTTGCCGACCGCATCCAGAACGAATTGAATTCAAAGGGAAAATTGTGTGACTTGCTGATCGGCGACTTGCAGTGGATCGGAGGCTCGGCCGAGAACGGCCACTACGTGAAGCTGAATGACTTCTTCGCCAAGGAAGGCATCAAGATGGATGACTTCATGCCGGCGACCGTGACCGGTTATTCGGAGTGGCCGAAGGGAACACCGAACTATTGGGCGCTCCCCGCAATGGGCGACGCACTTGGCTGGACCTATCGTAAGGATTGGTTCGCTAAACCCGAACTTCAGGCCGAATACAAGAAGACCTACAACCGTGATCTCGCCCCGCCCAAGACGCTGACGGAACTGGTCGATATTGCTAAGTTCTTCCAGGGCAAGGAAATCGACGGGAAGAAAGTCTACGGCGCTGCCATATTTACCGAGCGCGGCTCGGAAGGCATCACGATGGGCGTCTCCAACTTCCTTTATCCCAATGGCTTCAAGTACGAAGACCCGAAGAAGCCGTACGCCATGGAAGGTTTCGTCAATTCACCCGGCGCGGTGAAAGGCCTGGAAGCCTACAAGGCCCTCTACAAGTGCTGCACTCCGCCCGGCTATACTGACGCGTACATGCAGGAAGGCCTAGATGCCTTCAAATCCGGCCAGGTCGCAATGCAGATGAACTGGTTCGCGTTCTTCCCGGGCCTGGCCAAGGACGAGAAGGTCGGTGGAAACAAGATTGGCTTCTTCGTCAACCCGGGCGAAGGCGAGAAGGGCTCTCAGCTTGGCGGCCAGGGAATTTCGGTCGTCTCGTATTCGCCCAACAAGAACGAGGCACTCGCCTACATCAAGTGGTTTGCCTCGCCCGAAGTCCAGAAGAAGTGGTGGTCCCTCGGTGGTTATTCGGCAGCCAAGTCAGTGCTGAACGACCCCGGCTTCCCCCAGACGGCGCCCTTCGCCGCCGACTTTCTCGTCGCCATGGGACAGGTGAAGGACTTCTGGGCAGAGCCTTCCTACGCACAGCTTCTCCTCGCCGAGCAGAAGCGCATCCACGACTACGTCGTCGCGGACAAGGGTACCGCGAAGGAGGCGCTCGATGCGCTGATCAAGGATTGGCAGAAGGTTTTCAAGGACGACGGAAAACTCTGAAGCTAACCTTGAGCTAGATGTGCAATGACCCTCGTTCGCTGGCGTTCCGCTTCTTCCGTCCGGGCATCGGTTTGGAAACAGGCGGATGAGGGTCACAACGGCCGGATGGAATTGCGCCGGTGCGATAGCCCGGCGCGGCCATTCTTCTGTCGGCCTTGCGGCCACGTTCTCCCGATTGGAGACGAAAAGCCCAGATCAGGTCCGTGCCATGAATGAAACCAGCCCGATCACCAACGCCGCGACACGGATCGCGCATCGGGCAGCGGCCGCGACACCGCCGATGATGGCCGTCAAGGTTCGGGGCCTATCGGATACGGCGATCGCCTGGCTCTTCATCGCGCCCACCATCGTTCTACTGCTCGCCATCAACATCTTCCCGCTCATCTGGACGATTTAACTCTCCTTTACGAATTACCGGGCCAACCGGCCCAACGCTGCCGTGCGCAATGTCGGGATGGAGAACTACACATCCATCCTGAATGACCCGGATATCTGGGCCGCGATGCAGGCCACGGCGCATTTCGTCTTCTGGACGATCGTACTGCAGACGCTGATCGGCTTCGCGCTGGCCTATTTGATCGACCGCAAATTCCGCGGGCACGGGTTCTGGACCACGGTAATCCTCATCCCGATGATGCTTTCGCCGGCCGTCGTGGGCAATTTCTGGCGGTTCCTCTACCAACCGCAGATCGGGCTGTTCAACTACGCGGTATCATTCATCACGGGAATTCCGCCGTCGTCTTTCGAGATGATTGGTTCGGTAAAGCTCGCGCCTTGGGCGATCATCATCGTCGATACTTGGATGTGGGCGCCTTATGTGATGCTGATCTGCCTTGCGGGGCTGCGCTCCATTCCCGATTACATCTACGAGGCGGCGGAAGTGGACCGTGCGTCCGCATGGCGCCAGTTCTGGTCCATCACCCTTCCCATGGCCATGCCGTTCATCATGCTGGCGGTTCTGTTTCGCGGCATCGAGAACTTCAAGATGTTCGACATGGTCAACCTGCTGACCTCGGGAGGGCCGGGATCCACGACCGAGGTCGCGTCGATCACGCTGAAGCGCGAGGCGTTCGAGAAGTGGCGAACGGGATTTTCGTCCGCGTTCGCGATCATCCTGTTCGTGACGGTGTTCGGCCTGGCGAACATCTATGTGAAGGCACTCAACCGGGTGAAACAGCGATGAGCAGCGTCAGTGACACCGCCCATTCCGTCGTCGAGCCCGGCCGCCGTTCCAGGCAGATTGCTGCCGGGGTCGTGGTGATCTATGCGCTGATCTCGATGCTGCCGCTCGTCTGGATCGTTCTCACCAGCCTGAAGACACCGCCGGATTCGATCAGCTATCCGCCAAAGATCGTGTTCCAGCCCACCATCGAAGGTTACTGCAACCTGTTCACCACGCGATCCCGGCAGACGGCCGACTACCTCGCGAAGCTGCCGCCCGCCAGCAGCACCTGCGAGCAGATCGCGCGAGACCGCAACATGGTCGTGGTGAGCGCATCGAACTATGTCCCGCGCTACCTGAATTCACTGATAATCGCCTTTGGATCGACGTTCTGTGCCGTGGCGCTCGGCACATTATCGGCATATGGCTTCTCGCGCTTCAAAGTGCCGCTGAAGGATGACCTGCTGTTCTTCATCCTGTCGACGCGGATGATGCCGCCCATCGCCGTCGCGATCCCGATCTATCTGATGTATCGCGAACTCGGCCTTTCCGACACCAAGCTCGGTATGATCCTGCTTTATACGGCCGTGAATGTCTCGCTCGCGGTCTGGCTGCTGAAAGGCTTCATCGACGAAATTCCCCGTGAATACGAGGACGCTGCGATGATCGACGGCTACACGCGGCTGCAGGCGTTCCGAAAGGTCGTGCTGCCGCAAGCCGCAACAGGCATTGCCGCTACTGCGATATTTTGTCTGATCTTCGCCTGGAACGAGTACGCCTTCGCAGTTCTGCTCACATCGGGCGATGCCCAGACTGCACCGCCTTTCATTCCAATCATTATCGGAGAAGGCGGGCAGGATTGGCCGGCGGTGGCGGCGGGAACGACGCTGTTCCTGATCCCGATACTCGTGTTCACGGTGCTGCTGCGGAAGCACCTGCTGCGCGGCATCACATTCGGAGCGGTGCGCAAATGAGTGGGCATCATTCTCCTGTGATAACGAAATCCAAAGCTCGTCCTTTCCGGATATTCCGGCGCGGGCCCTGGGAGGCTGCGGCCATCGCGCTGATCTCATGCGGCGTGCTGATGTTGCTGCAGCCATTCTGGCTAGCCCTCTACACTTATTCCTTCGCGACCACGCTGGCTGGCGTGGTGCTCTTCACCGTCGTGTCGAAGTTCCCGGATTGAGGCGCGCGGTCGATCATGGCTGAAATCCGTGTCACCAACCTTCGCAAAGCCTTCGGCTCTTTCACCGCCGTAAAGGACTCGACGTTCACGGTGAACGACGGCGAGTTTTTCTGCCTGCTCGGTCCCTCCGGCTGTGGCAAGACGACGACGTTGCGCATGATCGCCGGATTGGAATTGCCAAGCAGCGGCGAAATTCGCATTGGCGGCGACGATGTGACGTACAAGCGCGCCTCTGAGCGGGACATCGCTTTCGTCTTCCAGCTTTTTGCGCTCTACCCGCACATGAATGTGAGGCGGAACATAGCGTTTCCGTTGGTTTCGCAAGGCGTGTCGCGCACGGAAATCAGGGAGCGGGTGGAGGAGGCTGCCCGTATCCTCAGGATTTCAGACCTGCTGGATAGTCCCGTTTCAGGTCTCTCGGGCGGAGACCGCCAGCGTGTCGCACTCGGTAGGGCCATCGTGCGCCGGCCGATGGCATTCATGATGGACGAGCCGCTAGGCGCGCTCGACGCGGAGTTCCGTCACGTCATGTGTGGCGAACTGCGTGCGCTCCACGACAGGTTGAAGGCGACAACGATCTACGTCACGCACGACCAACTCGAAGCCATGGCGATGGCCGACAAGATTGCAGTCATGAACGACGGCATTGTGGAACAACTCGCCAGTCCCCGCGAGATCTACGACCGGCCGGCCTCACTTTTCGTAGCGGACTTTATCGGTTCGCCGCCGATGAACTTCCTCAACTTTGAAGGCCAGCTCTCTCGGGGTACGAGAAACGTCACGATCGAGGACGCGACGATCAATGTTCCAGAGGTTCATGAAAATGCCGGTGGCGCGATGGTTCTGGGGGTTCGGCCCGAGCATGTCCGGTTCTCTGATCAATCCGCCTACCGCGGCGAGGTCTTCGGCGTCGAATATCTTGGCACCACGCAGATCGTAACTCTCGTTACGCCATGCGGCCGTGTGAAGGCACGCCTTTCCTCGGACCTTTCCGTTCATGTCGGCGAGCGGGTCGGCCTTGCTTTTCGTCCAGAGAAGCTGTCGCTTTTCGACAAATCCACCGGCCGCGCGATCCGCACTGAACTGCACAACCAGGCAATCCAGAAGCGGGAGACCGTGCATGGCTGAGATCGTCCTGGACAGCGTAACGAAGTCGTTCGGTTCGACTGAAGCCGTCTGTGACTTGTCTCTCACGGTCGCGGACGGTGAATTCGTGGTGCTGCTTGGTCCAACGGGCGCGGGGAAAACGACGACATTGCGCCTTGTGGCAGGCTTGGACCGGCCCGAGAAGGGCCGCGTCTGGATCGGCGGACGGGATGTTACCGCGGACCCGCCTGCTGCTCGGAACGTCACTTTCGTATTCCAGCAGTATTCGCTCTATCCGCATCTTTCCGTGTTCGACAATCTGGCGTTTCCGTTGCGCTCGCCTGCGCGCCGCGTGCCAGAACCGGAGATCGCGACGACGGTCCGGGACGTCGCTCGCATGCTGCGGATCGAAGACAAGCTCGCCAACAAAGCGACCCAGCTCTCCGGTGGGCAGATGCAGCGCGTCGCCATCGGACGCGCGCTGGTGCGCGAGCCCTCAATCTACCTGATGGACGAGCCCCTCTCATCGCTCGATGCGAAGCTGCGCGCCGATCTTCGCGTCGAGCTCAAACGAATCCAGGAACAGCGCGGTGCCACAATCCTTTACGTGACCCACGACCAAACCGAGGCGATGACGCTCGCGAGCCGCATCGGTGTTATCGACCGGGGGCGCCTCGTTCAGATTGGCACGCCTCGTGAAATCTACGAAAACCCCGTCAACAGCTACGTGGCGACCCGGCTTGGCAGCCCTTCCATCAACCTCCTGCCTCTTTCCAGCGTTCCCGGGCTATCCGCGCCGCAGGGAACTCGATCGATTGGCGCGCGAACGGAACATGTCCGCATCGGAAAGGCTAAAGCGTCCGCCTTCGCGTCGGCCACGGGCATCGTATCGTGGGTCGAGCACCTCGGGGACCAGAACCACCTACATATCACCCTGAAGGACCAGGATTTCGTGACGCTGAGCGATCCGGATTCCGGCCTGGAGCGAGGTGACGCTGTAGCGATCGAGTTCGTACGACCTATCTTTTTTGACGCTTCGGGGCAGCGGGTCTCGTAATGCAGCAAGGATCTGCACAAGCAATGGATTCCACGACCAAAGGCCGACTGATCAGCGCGCTGGCTCGCGCCATGATCGAGAACGCGGACGAGCTGACCGCACTTGACCAGGCCATCGGAGACGGCGATCACGGGCTCAACATGAAACGGGGTTTTGAAGCGGTGCTGGCGGACCGTGACGGCCTCGCGGAGAAGCCGCTGCCGGACGCTTTGCGGACGATGGGAACGACACTGGTCATGAAGGTCGGCGGCGCCTCCGGGCCGCTCTACGGCACTCTTTTCATGGCGATGGGCAAGGAGATTGGGACCGACTCGCCTACGGTCGGAGACGTCACGCGTGCGCTCGGCGCGGCTATCGAGGCCGTCAAGGCACGTGGCAAGTCGGAGCCTGGCCAGAAGACCATGCTCGATGTGCTGGCACCGGTGCATGCAGCGCTGGCGCGCGGTGTGGTGGGTGGCATTGCAGCCGAAGCACATCGTGCGGCACAGGCAACTGTTCCCATGAAGGCCATCCGCGGACGGGCGTCGTTTCTGGGCGACCGTTCCATCGGCCATATGGATCCGGGCGCGCGATCCTCGTCCTTGATGATCTCGGTGTTGGCTGCCGAGTTAGGTGCAGATCAATGAGCAACGTCGGTATCGTCATCGTATCTCATTCCGCCAAGGTGGCTGAAGGCGCGGCGGACATGGTGCGCCAGATGGTTGGCGATGAGGTGCCGCTCGCGCACGCCGGCGGCAATGCGGATGGCGGATTGGGCACCGACGTCAGCGCGATCATGGAAGCGATCGACCGGGCATGGTCGGACGCGGGTGTGGCCATCCTCGTGGATCTCGGAGGCGCCGAGACAAATTCGGAAATGGCCATAGAGATGCTCGACGACGATCGTCGCGCCCTCGTCGTCGTCTGCAATGCGCCCATCGTTGAAGGCGCGGTAATTGCAGCTGCCGAGGCATCAGGTGGTTCAACACTGCAGACGGTAAAGCGAATGGCAGAAGAGTTGTCGCCGCAATGACTGCGAAGCTCAAATCAAAGACGGAATTCAGGAGGACCGAATGCCGCATCTGACAGTGACGGGCTCGGCGGTTCTCACCAACGCCGTCGGCCTGCATGCCCGCCCGTCGGTCAAGCTCACACAATTGGCCAAGAGCTTTGCGGCGGCGGTGGATATCGCGCTCGATGCGAACGGGCCGTGGGTCGACGCCAAGAGCCCGGTCAAGGTCATGCGCGTAAAGGCTTCGCGTGGTTCCGCAGTACACGTCAGGGCAAGGGGGGCGGATGCATCGGCTGCGGTGGCGGCAATCGTGTTGCTGATCGAGCGGCGGTTCGACGAGCCGGAGGACAACGCCACTGCCGGGGAGGCCAAGGCGGCATCATGACAGAGCGGATACTGCTTGGAAGACCTGCTGCGCCTGGCATGGGATCCGGGCCTGTCATCCGTTTTGATCACGCGACTCCTGTGCGGGTTCCCTCTGGCGATCCCGCTCGCGAATCCGCCGCTCTTGCCGCCGCAATCGAGCAGGGGATCGATGCACTGAATGGGATGATCGAGGCGGCTGAGGGGGAAGCTGCAGAGATCCTCGGGTTCCAGGTGGCTCTTTTGTCTGACGACGAACTCGGCCGCCCGGCATTCGAGGCGATTGCCGATGGTACTGCCGCCGATATTGCCTGGCGCGACGCTCTGGATTCGGAGATCGAAACTTATCGGAATGCGGAGGATGATTATTTCCGGGCCCGCACGGCGGACCTGGAAGACCTCAGGGACCGCGTGCTGCTTGCGCTGTCAGGCCATGCCAACACACCTGCGATGTCAGCCGGTGCTGTGGCTTTGGCCCATGACCTGCCTCCGTCGCGGTTTCTATCGATCGACTGGTCAAAGGGCGGAGCCATAGTGCTGTCCGAGGGCAGCGCCATGAGCCATGTCGCGATGCTCGCGCGCTCACGCGGCGTGCCCATGGTTGTCGGGCTTGGTGTAGCATCGGGGGCGTTCGGGCAGGCGCTAGTGGACGGTTCAACGGGCCGGGTCGTCTTCGACCCGACCGAGCAGAGCCGCCGCGCTTTCGAAGCAGAGCGTGCAGAGCAGCAGCGGCTCGCCATGCTGTCGCAAGAGCGCGTCGCTTTGCCGGCCGTCACGCGAGATGGCGTGCCGATCGCTGTCCACGTGAATATCGCAGACCCCTCTGAACTCGACGCGCTCGATCCGGCGCATTGCGACGGCATTGGCCTCGTACGCACCGAGTTCATGTTTCATGACAAGCGCGAATTGCCGGACGAGGAGACCCAATACCGGGTCTACCGCCGTCTGGCGGAGTGGTCGCAGGGGCGGCCGGTGACAATCCGGACGCTCGATGCTGGCGGAGACAAGCCTGTCCCGGGTCTCACGTTCGACGGCGAGAGCAATCCGTTTCTCGGTGTCCGCGGGATCAGGCTATCGCTGGCGCGACCCGATGTGTTTCGCGTGCAGCTTCGCGCTCTGGCTCGGGCTGCCGTTCACGGCTCCATTCAAGTCATGTTGCCCATGGTCACCGTTCCGTCCGAGCTCGAGGCGGCGAGGGTGATGCTGGCCGATGAGGCAAAAGCTCTTGAGGAGGCCGGTGTCTCTGTCAGGATTCCGGAACTCGGCATCATGGTCGAAGTTCCCGCTGCCGCGATCGCCATCGACCACTTCGCGGCAGCCTTCTTTTCAATCGGCTCGAACGACCTGACCCAGTACGTTACCGCCGCCGGACGGGATGTGGGCGAACTTGCGCAACTTGCAGATCCGCTTAATCCTGCGGTTCTGCGTCTGATCGCTGGCATTGCTTCTCATGGCCGCTCAATCGGCATCGCCGTCAGCTTATGCGGTGACGCAGGCTCCGAACCCAAGGTCATTCCGCACCTTCTTGCAGCGGGCCTGCGCTCAGTATCCGTGCCGCCGGCACGCTTGGCGCGCACGAAGGCTGAAATCCGCAAAATCGACCTGTCCTCGTTGAAAGCACCATCGTGACGTCGCCTCCGAATGCCACAGATAAAGAGCCCTTCCGCGGCTTCGAATCCCGTCGTTGCCTACAAGCGATTGCTGCAGCTTGTAATGGACAACAGGCCATCGGGCACACGCCAGAGGCTTGCTACGGCTTTGGGCAAGAACCGCTCTTTCGTTTCGCAGATCGCCAATCCGGCTTACCCCGTGCCGATCCCGGCGCAGCACATCGAGACGATGTTCGAAGTCTGCCATTTCTCGCATGAGGAAAAGCGGGCGTTCCTGGCACACTACCGCGCCGCCCATCCGGGGCGCCTCACGGTCGTGAGGACACCGACGCGGCTGCGTACCCTTTCTGTCCAGATCCCTGATCTCGGCAACGAGAAAAAGAACCGCGCCATCGACCAGCTCGTCGCCGAGTTTGCTGAGCGCATCGCCCAGGTGATCGACGAAATTGCATGACAGCCTGAGAGATCGCTACAGAGCCGCGTCAAGCCAGCGAGAGAGGGATACCATGAAGAAGCTGATCAACGGGCCCGACACCATCTTGACCGAAAGCCTGGACGGGTTTGCTGCGGCCCATGCGGGGTTGGTCGTGCTCGGCGAAGATCGCAAATTCGTCCGCCGGCGTACATTGTCGCCCGGCAAGGTAGCCCTCGTTTCGGGCGGCGGTTCTGGCCATGAGCCGTTGCACGCCGGATTTGTCGGAACTGGCATGCTTGACGCCGCATGTCCAGGCCAAGTCTTCACATCGCCCACGCCCGACCAGATGGTCGCAGCTGCGGAGGCGGTGGACACTGGCGCTGGTGTCCTCTTCATCGTGAAGAACTACGAGGGCGACGTGATGAACTTCGAGATGGCCGCCGAGATGGCGGGCCGCGAGGTGCTCACCGTAATCACCGACGATGACGTCGCGGTCGAGAAGTCTACCTGGTCCACGGGCCGGCGCGGCGTTGCGGGCACTCTTGTCGTCGAAAAGATCGTCGGCGCGGCGGCTGAGCGAGGATTGGGATTGGCGTCTCTGCAGGCCATTGGCGCCTCCGTCAACGCACGGACGCGCTCCATGGGCGTAGCGCTGACGTCCTGCACGGTTCCGGCCGCTGGAACCCCGACCTTCACGCTGGCAGACGACGAAATGGAAATGGGCGTCGGCATCCATGGCGAGCCAGGCCGACGTCGCGTGAAGTTGGGACGTGCTGACGACATTGCCGAAGACATGCTGAACGCCATCTGCGTGGACCTTGACGCACCAGCTGGCTCGGAATGCCTGCTTCTCGTCAATGGATTCGGTGGAACGCCTGTCATGGAGCTCTATTTGATGGTCAACGCTGCACGCCGGATCCTAAACGGAAAGGGCCTGCGCATCGTGCGCTATCTCACCGGGTCGTATGTGACGTCCCTGGAAATGGCCGGGTGCTCGCTAACGGTGAGTATTCTCGACTCCGATACTGCAAGCCTATGGGATGCGCCGGTCAAAACGCCGGTATTGCACTGGTGAATTTACGACAATTTCAACGATCTTGCGCGATCTGATCGTCACCCGGCTGCGCCTTATGGAGTTTCCGTCGTCACATGATGCGAGACAGCGCCGTCACGCCTTACCGGGTCAAGCTCACGGGTCTGTATATTGATTTTCGGCGTCACGCTATGACTGTCCGTCTCACAGGGCTGTGATACGCTCTGCTGTCGTAGGTCTGCGATAAAGGCATAAGCAAATGCGCAGCGAACACCGGACGACCGGATTTGCAGCCGTTCACGACGCGCCTGTTCCCTACCTTCAGAGGACCAGAGACTATTATCTCGCACTCGGTCTTGGAGCGCCCTACGAATGGGCCCATTACGCTCAGGTGCCGTTTCAGCCGCTGCGCAAGCCACTCTCCCAAAGCCGCCTGACAATCGTCACGACAGCGGCTCCCTACAATCCGGCCGTAGGCGATCAGGGCCCGATGGCCCCCTACAATGCCTCCGCCAAGTTCTATTCCGTCTATTCCGGCGAAGCGGTCCGGGATCACGATCTGCGGATCTCCCATGTCGCGATCGACCGCATGCACACCACGGCCGAGGACAGCGGCACGTATTTCCCGCTTCCCGAATTGCGCGCCGCGGTTGCGCGCGGCCGGGTCGGCGCTCTGGCTGCCCATTTCCATGGCTTGCCGACGAACCGGAGCCACCGCACGAGCCTGGAGATCGACTGCCCAGAGATCCTGGCGCGGTGCAAGGCGGACCGCGTCGATATCGCCATTCTGGTTCCTAATTGTCCTGTCTGCCACCAGAGCGTCAGTCTCGCCGCACGGATGCTGGAGGAGAACGGGATCGCCACGGTCGTGATGGGTTGTGCCAAGGATATCGTTGAGTATGTCGGTGTGCCGCGGTTCTTGTTCTCCGATTTTCCGCTCGGCAATTCGGCAGGCAAGCCAAACGATCCGAAATCACAGGCCTTTACGTTCGAACTGGCGCTTGCGGCTTTGGAAGGCGCGCCTCCTGGGCGGACGACGGTCCAGTCGCCGCTTGTCTGGTCAGCCAGTCCGGACTGGAAGCTTGACTACCAGAACGTGTCCCGGCTTTCTCCTGACGAGATCGCGTGTCGGCGCGCGGAGTTTGACGTTCAGCGGGACATCGCGAAGGCACTTCGTGAAAGCGGAACTCGTCCGGCCCTAAACGCGAGGTCGTGAGCATCGGCCACTGTGCAGTTTCGTCTGAAGGATTGCCTCGGTTTACCCCGTGTGATTTGGCGCGCCGGCCTGGACATCAGCCCGCTCGACGTCAATGACGCTGATCAGATGGAATGGCTCGAGACGCTCGTCTGGCCCGAGCAGACAGATAGGCTAGCGCGGCTGCGCGCCGCCGTTCGACGCAGGGCACGATTAGGAGAGGAAAGAAGCAATGAGCGCGAAGATCGGTTTTGAACGGCCGGAATCGGCATCGAGGCTGTGGGTCTTGGGCGACGAGATCCGTTTCATGGGCGCTGTCGAAGAAAAGAATGTTCATGTCCTCGACGTAACGGTTCCACCCGGATCAGGGACACCTCCGCATCGCCACGCATCGCCTGAGTTCTTTCGCGTGTCCGAGGGCGAAGTCAATTTCGAATTCTTCTACGACGGTACTGTGCGCACGGTAGTGGCTGGGCCCGGTTCTGTCGTGACTTTGCCTGGTCACATAGGCCACAGCTACGCAAACAGGGGAAACAGCCCGGCTGTAATGACCGCAATCGTGGAGGCGCAGATGGTCGAATTCTTCAAGGAGATCGGCACTTTGGCGCCCCCTGCAGGCGTCCCGTCTTCCGAGGTGATCGGACGGGTCATGGCCGCTTGCGAGCGCTACGGCATTGAGATTCTTGCCGACTGAGAGCCAAAGGGAAGGTGATGAATACCCTTCTTGCCTCATAGCGGCTTAGTAAAAGCGGGCGGGGTGGCATCGTCACGGCAACGCTGACGGCGGCCGACAAGGGCGGTAGGGTTGGGCATGATACCCATCTCCTACGCCCGCCACCGGTTCCCGCCTGACGTCATCCGCCATGCCGTCTGGCTCTATCTGCGCTTCACGCTCAGCTACCGCGACGTCGAGGAGCTCCTGGCCGAACGCGGCCTGGATGTTTCGTACGAGACGGTCCGGCGATGGGTCCTGAAGTTCGGGCTGCAGTTCGCGCGAAACCTGCGCGCCAAGCGACCACGGCCGAGCGGCCAATGGCATCTCGACGAGATGGTTGTCTCGATCGGCGGCAAGCGCCAGTGGCTGTGGCGGGCGGTCGACAGCGAGGGCGAAGTCCTCGATCTGCTGGTGCAATCCAGGCGGGACAAGACGAGCCGCGCTGCGACTGATGCGAAAGCTGCTCAGGAAGCAGGGCTTTGCGCCCAGCTGTGTGGGTGACCGACAAGCTGCGATCCTATGGCGCCGCGAAGCGAGATCTGGCTCTTTCAGCCCGGCATGAACAGGGCCTGCGCCAGAACAACCGGGCCGAGAATTCACACCAGCCGGTTCGACGACGAGAGCGCAAGATGCAGGGCTTCAAGTCGCCCGGATCGGCCCAGCGCTTTCTCAGCATGCACGCCGCCGTTCACAACACGTTCAACCTTCAACGCCACCTTGTCTCTCGCCGCACGCTTCGCCTGTTCAGGGCGGAGGCAGCGCAAGCGTGGCAGAATGCAACCGCCGCGGTGTAACGCCGAGGAACAGTGAGAATTGTGAGTTCAGAGCCGTTGGCGTGACAATGCCGCCCTTGCCCAAGCGGGTCGCAAACATATGATAATGTTTTTAGACAGACAAGTCCGCGGTCGTGACAAGCCTTTTGACTGGTCGTTAATCAGGTCAATTGCTGCACCGCAACTCGGCGTTAGGAGCGCGACGGGAACCGGCTTACTATTTCCGTCCCAGTCGCGATTGGTCCTCATGATGACGGCGGTCTGCCTTTCGATACGAAACATCCTGTTCGCGATTTTCGCCGCGATCCAGGGAGTAACCGCCGCCATCGCCGAGACCGAGCAGCCGAAATACACCGTGCTGGCGCACGACCAGAATTTCGAGCTGCGATCCTATGCGCCGATGATCGTCGCCGAGGTTTCCGTCGGCGGCACGCGGGACGAGGCCGTGAACGCCGGCTTCCGAATCCTCGCGGGCTACATCTTCGGCGGCAACGAGCCGCGGGCGAAGATCGCGATGACCGCGCCGGTGACCCAGCAGAAGGGTGAGGCGATCGCGATGACCGTGCCGGTCACGCAGCAGGCCAAGGGCGGGGATTGGCTGGTGCGGTTCACCATGCCAGCCTCTTTCACCCTGGCGACGCTGCCAAAGCCGACCGACGCCCGCATCCGGCTCGTTGCCGTACCGGGCCGCAAGGTGGCGTCGCTGCGCTTCTCGGGATTCCGCACGGATGAGGCAATCGCCGCGCAGGTAGACCGACTGGCCGCGATCCTGTCGGCGCGCGGGCTCAGGCCGGCCGGACCATCGACCTACGCCTATTACGACCCGCCCTGGACACTGCCCTTCCTGCGGCGCAACGAGGTATTGCAGGAGGTCCGCTGATGATGTCGGGACGGCTGGGACCGGCCATTCTCGTCGCGATGGCCGGGGTGGCGGCGATCGCCGCTGCGCTTTGGAATCTGCGCGCGGCGGGCGAGGGCGTGGCGACATCGGTCGTCTCAATCGAAGGAACGCCGGCGACCGTCTTCCGCCCCGCCGACGGCTCTCCGCGGCCCGGTCGTCGTCATCGCCCATGGCTTCGCCGGATCGCAGCAGCTCATGCAGTCCTTCGCGCTCGCCTTCGCGCGCAACGGCTACACGGCCGTGACCTTCGACTTCGCCGGCCACGGCCGCAACCCGCGGCCGCTCGGCGGCAGCATCTCGCGCGAGGACGGCGCTACGCGCCGCCTGGTCGACGAGGTGGCGCGCGTCGCCGCCTACGCCGCGCCGCTCGGCGACGGCCGGCTGGCGGTGCTCGGCCACTCCATGGCGTCGGACATCGTCATCCGCTTCGCGCAGTCGCGCCCGGACGTGGCGGCCACCATCGCCGTGTCGATGTTCTCGCCGGTCGTCACGGCGACGAGCCCGCGCAACCTGCTCGTCGTCGTCGGCGACTGGGAGGGCATGCTGAAGACCGAGGCCCTGCGGGTGACGGGGCTCGTGGCAGCGCCGGCCGCCGCGCGGGAGGGCGTCACCTACGGCGACATCGGCCGCCGGCACGGCGCGGCGGGCGGCGTTCAGCCCGCATGTCGAGCATGTCGGCGTCCTGTTCAGCCAGGCGAGCCTGCGCGCCGCCATCGACTGGCTCGACCTCGATCTTCGGCGTGCCAGCGCAGCGGGCCGCCGCTACTGGCCGCGCGCGGGCCGTGGATCCTCGCGCTGCTGGCGGGCGTCGTGGCGCTGGCATGGCCGCTGTCGCGCTTGCTGCCCGTCGTGACGGCGCGCCCGGCTGGCGCCGCGCTGCGCTGGCGGGATGCATGGGTCGCTCGCCGTCCCGATGATCGTCGACGCCGCTGGTGCTGACCGTCGTGCCGACCCAGTTCCTGCCGGTGCTCGTGGGCGACTATCTTGCCGCCCACTTCGCCGCCTATGGCGCTCATCACAGGGCTCTGCCTGCTGCTGCTGAAATGGCGGCACGGGCTGACCGCCGACCGCGGCCGTCAACGCCCGGGCCTTCGCAGCGGCGGTCGCAGCTGGCGCTCCTGTGTCTCGGCGGTTGCACTGTTCTGGCCGATCGATGCATTCGTCACGTCCTTCGTCGCGGACACGGACCGCGGCCGTGCTGGGCCTCGCGCTGCTGGCGGGGACGCTGCCATACTTCCTCGCCGACGAATGGCTGACGCGCGGCGAGGGGGCGGGCAGGGGGCTCTACGCGCTGTCGAAGCGGCCTTCGCTCGTCTCGCTCGGCATCGCCGTCGCGTTCGATTTCGGGCGGTTGTTCTTCCTGCTGATCATCGTGCCGGTGATCATCCCGTTCATGCTTGTCTACGGGCTGTTCAGCGTCTGGATCTACCGCCGCACGCGCTTCCCGCTGGTCGGCGGGCGCTGCCAATGCCGTGGCCTTCGCCTGGGCGATCGGCGTCACGTTTCCGCTGTTGGCGGGGTGACGCGTTACAGCGTGCGGAACAGGTGCTGTGACGGCATCGTCACGGCAACGCTGACGACCGCCGACAAGGACGATAGGGTTGGGCATGACACCCATTTCCTACGCCCGCCACTGGTTCCCGCCTGACGTCATCCGCCACGCTCAGGCGGGTCCGCAAGTAGGCAAGATTCCGCTTCTGGTTTGTAGATAATCCGCCCAGACTGCTGTTTCACCCCGCGCTTTGCCTCAGGCGTCCAACACGAACAGCGAACGCCGGCGGTGCAAATTGGTCTCGACTGAAACGGAGAGCAAGACATGGCCGAAGTCCTCAGCTTCCCCGATGGTGGCTTCCGGTTCGTCAGGGGTGTCTTCCAATACTCGGCAGGGGTTGCCGCTGAACCGGGCTTCGAGATCCGGCGCGCCCGGTTCCACGACCCCGCACCTCTTGTCGAGGGGTTCGCGCGGATTCGGGCCCATCTTGAAGGGCTGGGCCGACCGGTAAGCGCGTTCTGTGCCTGCGAACTGCGCTCTCCAGCGCCATTCGACGACGCCGGCTTCGAGGCCTTTAACCGCAGCTACATCAAGCCGCTGGAGGCGTGGGGGATCTTCCGGAACGGGATTAATCCCATTGCGCGGAGCAATGTCTGTCCCGAATACGACAAACCTACTGAACCAAGCTTCCATGCCTTTTGCTACACCGTTCCTGCGACGAGCGGGGCGGGGACGTTCGTCGTCGCAGGCAGCGGTGAATTGCCGGAAGGCAAGGCGAGCTATAGGGACTTTGCTATACGGCCTGGCGATCGTTCACCCGAGGGGATCGCGGAAAAAGCGCGTTTTGTCCTCGGCGAAATGGAACGCCGCATGCAGGCGCTCGGCTTCGACTGGATCCACGCCACGGCGACGCAACTCTATACAGTTTTCGATGTCCACCACATCGTCGGCCCCGAAATCGTCCGGCGCGGCGCAATGCAGGGCGGCTTGACTTGGCATTTCTGTCGCCCACCCCTGGAGGTGCTCGATTACGAGATGGATGTCAGGGGAGTGACGAACGAAACGCTTCTGAACTGAACGGGGTGATCGAAGCCGGCCTTTGTTCGTTGACGTGACAAACCCGTCGGCGAGATTGATGAGATGGATTGCGCTCAGCCGATAGAAGTTGCGTTTTTTCGCGCGTATAGGGTACCTGCGCGTGGTGAAACCGCCTGGCTTCGACTACTGCAGAAGCCAGGCGGCATTCGCAGCAATGCCAGCGGATATCTTGCCCGTTCCTTTAGGGTTCTGGCACGAGATTGATCCGCGGAAGCTTCAGGATCTCGCGATAGAGCGCCTTGATCGGAACCTCGCCATAATCGTCGCCGCGCGTGCGGCCCGCCCGATGGCCGGTAATGGCTTCATGATATTCGCGTTCGATGCCGGCTTCCCGCGCGATAGACTTGAACCGATGCCGGAAACTGTGAAGGGGTGCCAGCTTGCGGTCCGTGACGCCCAAAGAGCGAATCCATTTGCCAAGATATTGCGCGGTGGCAAAGCGGATAAGGCGGCCGGCATCATCAGCGAAGAGATAGCCATCAGGTCGCTGTTTCACGAAATCGAGGAAGCCCTGCTCGAGCAATTGAGGGTGAAGCGGCACCGTCCGCCCGACATAGCCCTTCACAGGGCCGGCCTCCGGGTCGATGACCATCACCGGGATCTCGTCGATTACCTTGATGTCTGACTTTCGCAATTGCATGACCTCGCCCACGCGTGCGCCAGTGAAAGCGCAGACCCAGGGAACCCAGCGTCTCACGGACCTGGTGTGCGACTGCTGTCGGGCGAAGCTGTGCAACGTGGCGGCGAGAATGGTTCGCGCTTCCGCTGCGGAAAACCCGCGGCGATGAAACGGCCGGGGATCGTAACGATAGACAACGTTGGCGAACGGGTTGTCCGACAGCACGTCAGCGTGGACAGCGTATTGAAACAGCGCGCGCATCGCCGCGATGCGGCCCTGGTGGACCGTCCGCGGCGTCAAGCCGGATTGGATCAAAGCGTCCCGCCAGCGGAAGGCATCGTCTCGCGTCACGAGACGCGGATCGCGGTGGCCCACAAATGCGCAGAACGCTTCGATATGGCTGATCCAGTGGCGTCGATGACTTGCGCTCGCGGGTGGATCGGACGGCATCCACACCTTGAGGAGGTCATCCATGCTGATGATCGAGGTCGCCATACTGGGGTGAACCTGTCCCGGTCTTCGGATCTTGGGTGTAAATCGTCCCGGACTTGGCGCCGCCTTGTTCTCGGCCGGTGGAGGACGAAGCGTGAGAACCTTCAACCGGCCCTTCGTCCGCAGGGCTCGAAGCTCGCGTTCGCGATCCTGCACGGTCGCAATGATATTGGCGCAGGCCTGGACGAAATCGACCTGACTTCGATCGTTCCGGTCCACACCTTGCTGAAGCATGCGGCGGACGGTGCGCCATTCGGACAGGTGGCTATCGATGAGCGTGAGATCATCCCGGTCGTCTTTCCTGAAGACCTTCGCGGCTGACATTTTGGCCGGTTTGGCCTTGGCCCCTTCCACGCTGCTGTCAAAAGGTCGGAGCCAGGGCTTCCAGCCTGCCTTCTTTTTCCAATGCCAGAGCGCGTTGTATGACACCGCATACTTCTTGGCGATTGCCGCGATCGGCATTCCGCTTTCGAATTCATGGCGGCAGGTTGCGAGTTCCTCTTTGCTCATCCGTCTCATGGCTTGCTCCGCGTGCGGGGCGACCAGCCTACGACGACAGAGCGCAATCGCGTTTACTTTGAGGCGGTGCCAGCCCCGACCAAGCCGCAAAGATCCACTTAATGGTGAAGCATCTGCTTCCGGACGGGATCTGCGCGCCAGTTCTGTCCAGACGCGGCTAAGCGCGGTGCAGGCGTTCCGCCAGACCCTCAATGTGGTCGCCCCATGCCAATCTCGCCCGCCATTCCTGACGGGATCGAAGCGACCCCGTAGAGCGCTCCTGCAAGCTGCCCGGCAATGGCCGCGGTGGTATCGGCATCTTCGCCGAGATTGGCGGCCAGCAGCACGGCTGATCGAAACGACGTCGTGCGGGCCACAGCCCAGAGCGCCGCTTCGAGTGCCGCGACGCAATAGCCCGATCCCCGGATCGTCCGGCGATGGCGACCGCGCCAGGACCCGGCTGCAAGCGCCGCAACACCACCGGCGAAGGCACCCGGGCGGGCCTGCAGGACGGTCGAGCGGGGCGCTCCGGCAATCGCATCGGACAGGATCGAGGCAAACAGCACCGAGGCCGCGATGGCCTCTTCCGCCCCGTGGGTGGTGCGGGTCTGCAGGGCAGCGATCCGGGCGCAGGCGATGGGGTCGGATCCGTGCCGGATGGCGACCGGGGCAAGCCGCATGAGAGCGCCATTGCCGGCGGCGAAGGCATCGGTCGAGCCGGCGATGGGATCGCCGGTTTGCGCAAAGCGGGCCAAGGCGGCGCGGATGGTCGTGCCGATGTCAAAGCAGGTGCCCGTACAGGAGTACTGGCCGGTTTGGGACCACGCGACAAAGCGGGTCATCAGATCAGCGGGATCGAGACCGGGGTCGTGCAGGAGGCTTTCGGCCAGCGCCAGGGCCATGGCGGTATCGTCGGTCCATTGGCCAGGCGCCAGGCGGAAGGGACCGCCACCCACCATGTCGCTCAGGCTGGCGAAGTCCGGCTTGGCGGTGAACTCCAGCGTGGTGCCGATGGCGTCGCCCACGGCAAGCCCGACGAGCGCGCCGATGGCGCGGTCGCGACGGGCCTCCTCGGTGTGCAAGGGGAGGGGCTCTGGAACGCTGCGCCCGCTTTCGACCCAGGCCCGCTGCGCCTCGGTCTCGATGGCGCCCGGCCGCGCGGTGCGGAGCGCGGTGATGGCGTCATCAGGAGCCTGGCCGAGTTCGACAAGCAGCCGAGCGGCGATCGTCCCAGCCCGGCCAAGGCCGCCTTTGCAATGCACAAGGACGTTCGTGCCGGCACGCAGCAGAGCCCGAAGCGCTTCCCCTGCGACCACCCATTGCGCCTCGAAGCGGACGTCGGGGGCGCTGACATCGCGAAGGGGCAGGTGGTGCCATTCCATGTGCCGGCGCCGCACCTCTGGCCCGAGCGCGGTGATGCGCAAATCGGCAAGCTCATGATCTTCGATCAAGGTCACGACCGCCGCGGCATTCCAGGCGGCGATCACGTCGAGGTCGGCCGCCAGGTCCCGGTGCCAGGCGCCACTGGCGGCGTCAGCCTGGGTCTTGCCGGGCGCGAAGGTCACGCCGATCTGGCCCAGCCCCGGACCGCACGCGATGGTGGCGATCTCAAGCGGGTGGGACTGGCTGGTTCTGGGACTGAGCGACTGGGGTGTGCGGGTCATGATCCGACTATTGCTCAGTTTGAGCATAAGTCAAATCGATCAAGTTCGAAGGGGCCGCGACGCCTTCGGTCAGCATCGGCCTACAACAGCGGCTTGGGCCACTCGCTTCATGGCGCTAAGCCTGTTGGTCATGCTGTTACGGAGGTTGAAGGCTCGGAGGAACTGCACCATGGAGTCGACCTGGTCGGCGTATTTGGTGAAGGGAAACGCGGCGACCTCGGCCTCGAAGGTCGCAAGCCAGGGGCTCTTTCGGCAGGTAGACGCGCTTGCGCTCGATCTTGGGTGTTTCCGCCATGGCGCGTTCGACCTTGCCGAGGTCGGGATCGGTCGTCATGAGCCAGGGTCGGTCGCGGCTGGCACAGGGCATTGCCGATCGGCGTGCCGAGCCCGGTAATCTCGAGAATCACGAAATCCGCCTTGTACTTGGCCTGCATGGAGCGGATGGCCGGCGCAACCTGGTAGAAGTCGAGACGCTTGCGGAACACGTCCAGCAGGTACACCTTGCGCCCGACAATCCCCCAGGTTGTGCACACGGTGAAGGCGGCGGTTTCGGCGTCGACCATGGCGGGGTCCCAGCTCTGCACGATGAGTTCGAAGCAGGCCGGGGCCACGTCGTAGCGCTGGAAGTGCTTCATCTTGAACAGGGCGCCGCCGGGCGGCGTCGGCTGCTGCAGGATCTGGGCGCTGTAGGCTGCCTCGCCCAGATCGAAGCGAAGCTGCTCCAGATCCTTCTTGGCGAACATTTCGGGGTAGAGCAGTTCGCCGGGTGCCATCTCCCAGACTTCGTTCTGGCCGATATCGAACCGCATCGTGGTGAGAGCCTCGCCGGGCATTTCCAGGACTGTCCAGCCGCCCTCATCGCGCAGCCTCCCCATGAGGTCGTCCATGTGCAGGCGCTGCATCAGGACAACGGCCCGGCCCTCGGACGGCTTGTCGAAGCGCGACATCAACGATGTCTTGAACCAGTCAAAGACGGCATTGCGGGTGACCTCCGAGTTGGCATCGACCGCCTTCATCGGGTCATCGATGATGATGTAATTGGCACCCTTGCCTGTGACGACGCCGTTGATTGACGTACCCAGGCGATAGCCCTTGTCCGTGGTGCGCAGTTCGTCGAGCGCCATGCCACCCTTTTCCAGTACGGTTTCCGGAAAGATGTCGGTGTAGATCGTCGACGTCAGCAGCTCGCGCGTCCGGCGCGCAAAATCTTTGGTGAGATCATCGCCGTAGGAGCCGCAGATGATTTTCGCCGAGGGCTGGAGGCCGAGGATCCAGGCTGGCAAGGCGACGGAGCCGAGCCGGCTCTTGCCGTGCCGGGGTGGCACGGCGATGAGCAGGCGCTTGCTTTCGCCCGTGACGACCTTTTGCAGCGCCACCGCCATTGCCCGGAAATGCGACGCCTCCTGGAACGTCGCTTCCGGCGCCAGCACCGGAAAGATCATGCGATAGAAGCTGTAGAAGTTGTCGCGCGCATGAGCTCGCGCAGCCTGACGCACCATCGCGCGGATTGCATTGGGATCAGCGTTCATGGCGCACCTGCCTGCTTGGCGATGATCGCGGCAATGGCGAACTCTTCCGGCGTCAAGGGCAGTTCGGGCGGCGGCGCCGCTTCGGCATCGGCCTGAGCCAATTGCGTCTGATGCAGGATCAAGCGCGCGGCGGCGATATCGCCCTGCATCGCCATGTCCAACAGCTTGCGCACGAGGGCGCGCTGCTTGGGCACCTGCACGATCTCGTCGCCGATCTTCACTTTGACGATACGGGCCGCTTCCTGCAGCAGGATCTCGCCAAAGCTGGGCTGCCCCTTCGGCTTGCCCTTGGGGTTGCCTGAGACGCCAGGCTTGAACTGACTGGCCTTGGGCGGCTTGCCGTATCCCACAGCGTACGTGGCAGGCGGCGGCGATGGGGGCTTCGGCTCACTCGCCATCGCCGCTCTCCCCTTCGTCGTCAGCCTGATCGTCAACGACGACAGCGGTCGCGGCCGCGCCAAGCCGGCGCTGCCTCACCACCTCGAAGCTTTCGCCGCTCCCCAGAAGAACGGCGTCCTCGCCGGTCATCGCCTGCCAGCGCCGGATGATGACATCGCAATAGGGCCCGTCGATCTCGATGGCGCGGCAGAGCCGCCCGGTGGCCTCGGCCGCCAGCACCGTCGTGCCCGAACCGGCAAAGCAGTCGACGACGATGTCGCCGCGATGGGTCACGTCGAGCAGCGCGTCCTCGATCATCGCGCGCGGCTTGACCGTCGGGTGGTCCTTCAGTCCCTCGCGCGCGTCCGAGCCAAGGCTGGATCCCCCAGGATAGTCCCACACGTTGGAGCGCCAACGCCCATGGCGGCCGAGTTCGACATTGTTGACATGCGCCGCCTTGCCCTTCTTGAACAGCGGCAGGAGCTCGTGCTGGCTGCGATACAGGCTGCCCTGGCCCGCATTCGATTTGGGCCAGACGATCAGGTTGAGGAGATCGAACCCGAGCTCGCGGCCGGCGGCCAGGATGATCTCGACGCTGCGCCAGTCGATCGTGGTCCCGATCAGGCCGCCGTCGACCAGAAGCTCGCCGCCGAGGACATCCACTGCCGGTTGAACGCGGCAAACTCGGCCGCGCTCATCTCGCCGGCCGCCATGGCAAATTCGCGGTGCCGCCCGTCCGAGGTGACGTGACCGACATTGGGCACGTTGTAGGGCACGTCGGTGAGAACCAGGCGCGCCTGTTCACCCTCCATCAGGCGCTCGTAACTGACAGGATCGCGCGCGTCGCCCTGCAGCAAGCGATGCGCGCCGAGGATCCAGATGTCGCCCGGACGCGAGACACAGGTCTCGGCCGACCCCAGACCGATGCCGTCCTCGTCAGTCTCTCCGACGTCGCAGCACTCTTCGAGCAGGAGAATGTCGACCTCGGCTTCATCGAAGCCGGTGAGCACGACGTCTTCGCCCATCAAGGTCAGCTGCTGGATTTCGATCTTCAGGTCGTCGGTGGACCAGGAGCCTCGCTCGCCGATGCGATTGAGCGCGATCCGCAGCATCCGCACTTCGGTCGTCCGTCAGATGATCGACGCGGATACAGGGAATCTCGGCCCAGCCTCTCTCTTTCGCCATTTCCCAGCGCAGATGGCCGTCGATGATCGTGTTGTGTTGATCGATGAGGATGGGCTGGCAATAGCCGAACCGGGTGGTGCTGGCGTCAATCCGGGCCTTCTGGGCCGGCTCGCTCCTGCGCACCCGCCGCGACGCCGGTTTGAGGCTCGAAACAGGCATGCTGATCAGCTGCAGCGGCGGCAGCAAATCGTTGCGCTGCGGCGCGGCCAGCACGTGGGTCGCGATCTCGGTGAGCTTCTGAAACGTCCGCCGGCGGTCGCGGGACATCTGCGACAGAAAAGCGGAAAGCCCGGCGGCCTCTTCCGGAATTTTTGACGGTGGCTTACGAACCATGGGACGGGCTCCGATACGAGGGTGACCCCTCCGCGATCGGAGCCGGAGACATTCAAGCGAGGGTCGGGTTCGAGACCGCCTGTCAATGCTCGCCGCCCCGTGGCGGTGCACCTACAGCCGATCCCGTCCTGACCCTCCTTGGTCTCCAGGGCTCGCTCGAATCTCTCCGGCCCAGGGCGCAGACGAGATCGAATGCGTAAGCGTCGCCGGTCGTCGGCCGCCCGTCAAGCCCTTGAAGTTGCAGGTGGTACAGTCCGTATGTCCACCCCCGTTGACAGCTTGAACTTTGGAGTTGACAGTCCTTGGGCGCTGTCCTGGCGCCCAAGGACTGTCAACTTTCGAGCCCTCGCATTTGGCGACGCTCTGCCGGTCTTCGCAGCTCGAAAGGGACGAGTTGGCCGGCGCGTAAAACTCCGAATCAGGCGCCCTTTTTGGATATTCGCCGGTGCGCCGAAGGCCAGCGCGGCGCCCCCATCTCAGGACACCTGCGGGCCTCAAGGGCTCGCGAAGATGTGGTCTTGTTAGAGTTCAACGAGCGTGCCCGAATTCCCGCGTTTCCCTGATATTCCCTGCAAGGACGTTTAGGGAATTTGCCGCACTCCGGGACAGAATAAGGCAGTTTTGTCAGAGACTTGGTCAGTGCCAAAAGACCGCCGCGCCGGCATATTTGAGCGACTTCCCTGCTAATTTCCCTGAAAACAGGGAATGCGCCGCAAATCCTGGACGAGGTCTTCCGCAGAGACGGGTTCGTGTCCACTGCGTCCACCACCAGCCACTCCACTCGAACCGCGGCAAACTGAGACGCGGCGGAAGTGCGCGATATATCTGTGGCTTAGCTGCCAGAGACCGACGAACTCGCCGTCTCCGCTCTTCATTTCGGGCCTCATAGGGGGTCTCTGACCCGCCAGTCTCCGCGCCTTCGATTCCTGTTCCTGGCGCGGATGGCGAGCGTCGGACGGGGACTGGTTTGCAGGTGTCTGGAGACGGGCTGGCGGATGGCAGCGATTCGGATCTTTGGCAGTTCGGCTCGGGCGCGTCGGTGCTCAAACGCTGCGGCGAGGCCGGCGGATGCAGCCGGTTGAGCCGCGTCTCCAACTCGAGAAGACCGACTGCATCGGTCAGACTGTGCGGGCGCCGGTCAGCAAGTCAGAGCCCCAGCATGTCCCATTGCCGCGACCACTCGATCGGGGCATCGGTGAGACGCGACACGCCAACGCCGCGGGGCAGACGGCCGTCGATGGCGGCCTGGACGAGATCGGGGGCCAGGAAGGCCAGCGACATCAGCTTGGTCACGTGACGCGGCGTGCAGCTCTCGCGCATGGCGATGGCTTCGGGTCCGGTGGCGGAGCCAGTGACGATCTCGTTGAGCCATCGCCGTCCCAAGGCGATCGAGCGCACCAATGTGGCGCGGGTCTCGGACCGGATTGGCCTGGTGTCGAGCAGGGTCGGGACTCGCCGGGACAAGGATCTCGCGGGCCCGCCTGGTTGGCGCGCGATCAAACGGGATGGCGATCAAACTTGGTTGAGCGTCGTCATCATCGCCATCAGGATGGTTGTCGGCCGCGGACCCTACTGGTGCGGCGTGGTGGGCGGTGAGTTGGATCTCGATCGTGTGCCTCGTCAGCACCGCACGGCGGAGTTGGCGTTCGATTAGCGCGGCGGGCTCCAGGCCGGCCAACTCTGGAGAAGCGGGCGCGCAGGGCGGCGATGATGGCGGCCTCGATCGTGGCGGCCGCCACCCGGGGCACCGATCCGATCTCGCTCGGTCGGCCCTGGTTGAGGGCGCAGCTGACGTAGTAGCGATATCGCGTGCCTCGCTTGAGCGCATGGGTGGGCGTCATCCGGTTGCCGCGGTCGTCGAACAGCTTGCCCCTCAGCAGCGCCTGCGAGGTGCTGCGGGTCGCCATCATCCTGCGTTGCTGCGTGGTCAGCCTGGCCTGCACCGCCTCGAACAGTTCGCGCTCGAGGATCGGCGCATGTTCGGCCGGGCAGACGCTGCCGCGATAGACGATCTCGCCGATGTAGAAGCGGTTGCGCAGCAAATAGGCCAAGGGACCGCGCGTGAACGCAATGCCGCCAATGGTGCGCCCGGTCGACAGCTTCCGGACCTTGGTGACGATGCCGGTGCCGCGCAGCTCCACCAGCAGCTTGTCGAGGCTGCCGAGCGCGAGATAGCGGCGAAAGATCAGCCGCACGCGCTCGGCCTCATTCTCCACGATGACCAGCTTCTTGTCCTGGCTGACATAGCCCAGCGGCACCATGCCGCCGACCCACAGGCCGCGCTTCTTCGATGCGGCGATCTTGTCGCGAATGCGCTCGGAGGTGACCTCGCGCTCGAACTGGGCAAAGGAAAGCAGCACGTTGAGGGTCAGTCGTCCCATCGAGGTGGTCGTGTTGAAGGCCTGGGTGACCGAGACGAACGACACCTGATGCGCATCGAAGAGTTCGACCAGCTTGGCGAAGTCGGCCAGCGAGCGGGTGAGGCGGTCGACCTTGTAGACGACGACGATGTCGATGCGGCCGCTGCGGATGTCGGCGAGCAGCCGCTGCACCGCCGGGCGCTCGATCGAGCCGCCCGAAAACCCGCCATCGTCATAGGCTGTCTTGATCAGGATCCAGCCCTCATGGGCCTGGCTCTTGATATAGGCTTCGGCCGCCTCGCGCTGGGCGTCGAGCGAGTTGAAGTCCTGCTCCAGCCCGTGATCGGTGGACACCCTAGTGTAGATGGCGCAGCGCAGGCGCCGGGGCCGGGGCTGGGGCTTGCTCATGCCCGGTTCTCCCTCGCGCTGGTCTGCCCAGTGCCAAAGAAGCGCGGCCCGCTCCAGCGTGTGCCGGTGATGGCGCGGGCGACCTGCGACAGGCTGCGATAGGTGGTGCCGTTCCAGGCAAAGCCCTCGTCGAGCGCCATGACCCGGTGCTGCACGCCCTCCCATTCGCGCATCATCAGTGTGCCAGGCCTGACCTTCCCAGCGCCGGGCAGGGGAGGGGATTGCGCCCGGTCCTGCCCCGCTCCCCCTGCGTTGGCCAGCTTGTCGAGATAGCGAAGGCTGGCCTTGTCGAGATCGCCGAGGGCGTCGGCCTGCAGGCGATAGGCCAGAAGGCGCAGCAGCAGGTGCTTGGGGAGGTGCGCGGGCGCGGTCCGGCCCTCGAGGGGCTCCGCTCCTATGCGAGCGGGCTTCATCACGCCGCCCTGCCGCGCGATGAGGCGGTCTCAACGCCCGCGACGATCCGGTAGAGCGCCCTGCCGTCCCCGTCGCGCGACCGATCGAGCTGCAGGCCGCTCTGGCGCAGGCCGGTCAGCGCCGCTCGGGTGGTATGGGGCAGCCAGCCGGTTGCGGCGATGAGATCCTCCAGCGTCGCGCCGTTCCGGCGCGACAACAGGGCGATGATTTGCGAGCGCTTGGTCGCCGGCCGGGTCGGGGCTGCTGCAGGCTCCGGCTGGGGCTCGGGAGCGAACGCCTTGCGCCGCCGGCCTGAACCCTTGGCAGTCTGCGACGCCCCGTTGGACTCCGGCTCAGGCTCGGGCGTCACGCCGATCGCGTTGAGGCCGGCGTCCGTGATCGTCAGCACCGCGCCGCCGCCGATGTCAGCCCGGTCGGCCTGGCCTAATTCTTCGCCGGCCGTTTCCAGGAGCCCCTTCTTGACGAGGCTGTTCACGGCCCGCGCAAACGCCCGCTCGTTCATCGCCTCGGGACGGGTCACGCCCTTGTCGCGTCGCTGAGCCGCCGTCGACAGAAGCGCAAGCTGCGCCTCACTCAGGCTGGTGGTCTCGACGGTCTTGATGGTCATGGTGACCTCCTGCGTCAGACGGCACCGTCGCCGTCACTGACGCGACCCCGCCATTGGCTCACGCCCGCGGGGTGGAGGAGCGCTGGCCGCATTCCGCAAGCGCGGCGCCTTGAGCACAGCAACGCTCTCTTCGCCGGCACAGTCCAGTGCTATCTCGCGGGAGGCGCGGTAGATTGCGGCCAAGCGGCCTGCCGTTCGCAGGTTCAATGCGGGGACGCGCAACCACCTTTACCGAACTGTCGTCGAAGGCCGCGCAACCAGCGTTGTTTGCGCGGACTGTCGGCGCGAGTTCCATTATTGAAGCTAATCCACATCCGCCCTGAGGCTGTTGCTTGAGCACCGCGTCTATGTCGCTTGGGTGCAGGCATCGGGTCTTGGCCGCGAATTGGGCGTTGGTTTAGCGGCTCAGTTTCTCCAACTCCCCGGTGCCGACGGGAGGCGTCGACCGCCAGCCGACGACCTAAGCCCGCGTTGCCAGATTCGCTGTAACCCACTCGATCTGCAGGCGAAGTCCATTTTCGCCGACGCCCATCGCGGGAGAATCAATCGGGCCGGGCTGTTTTAACAGAGAGCGGCAGGCTTTCAAAAAGCGTCGGCGCGTCGCCGATCGCCGCCCCCTCGATGCTGAGCAGGCGAAGCTTTGTATCGATCCCGCCATTCGCCGAAAATCCGGTCAGATGTCCATTTGCGCCCAAGACCCGGTGACAGGGCACAATGATAGGAAATGGGTTCTGGCCAAGCGCCTTGCCCACGGCCTGAGCCAGTCGCTTATCTCCAAGACGCAGCGCAATATCGCCGTAGGTGAGCGTTTCGCCCACAGGGATCGTACGGGTGACCTCATAGGTTCGCAATTTGAAGGAATCGAGCGTGCTGAAGTCGCACCGAACGAATGAGAGATCGACGCGCTCCCCAGAAAGCAACGCCGCAATTGCATCAATGGCACGCTCGACGGCAGGCGGTGGATCGCCCTGCGCCGCGTTCAGCGCGCGCTTGGCGAGCCGTAGACAGGTTTCGTCATCGCTTTTCTCCGGGAGATGCGTCGCAACGATTTTCTCGTTTGCCCAAGCGACACCACAGCGACCAATCGAAGTGACGAACAGTCTGAAGGCGACAGCAGACATGACCTGACTCGTAATGCGATGGGGGCGATGCCCGGGCTCATACGATGCGATCCCGCCCTCGCCTCCCCGAGGTTGGAGTGGAACCCTGCCTCATTCTCGAAGCCCAACGCCATGGCCGCAGCAACGATCCGCTCGCCGGATGTCCAGTTCTAATTGAAGGAACCTTGCTAAAATCTCGGACCGTTCGCCCGAAGTTCGCAGGTTCGTGGGCGCGCTGCCAAGTGAACCATCTCGGTGCTTGCTCGAAGTTCAAGTGTTTCACTCTTGCAGGTCACTCACAAGCGAGACTTCAGGCGCACCGAGGCCGCCAGCGACTTGGATGGATGCGTCGTTTCGCCTGGTCCGGATCAATGCATTGCGCCGGCAAGACTGATGGAAAGGGTATGGGACCTTCCATCCAGCGGCACGTGCCTCCGGCCTTCCGACCAGTCGATCGATGCTCCGTCAAGCATGCAACCGGCGGCGGCGCCTAGGCCATCGCTCCGGGTCACGGAGATCGCGTAGACTGACGATCCGACGGTCACGCTGAGGGTAAACCCTGGCCATGACGATGGGATGCACGGCTCGACGAGGAGCCGATCTCCCTGTCGACGCAGGCCCAAGATTCCTTCGAGTCCTGCCTGGTACATCCACCCGGCCGCGCCCGTGTACCAGGTCCAGCCGCCGCGTCCAACGTGCGGTTCCACGGAGTAGATGTCGGCTGCCACAGCGTAGGGTTCGACCCGATAGCGCGCCGCGTCATCCGCTGAGCGGCTGTGGTTGATGGGATTGAGCATGGCAAGCATGTTGGCGGCCTTGTCGCCGTCTCCCAGCTTGGCGAAGGCGAGGACGGCCCACATCGCCGCGTGGCTGTACTGGCCGCCGTTCTCGCGCAAGCCAGGCGGGTAGCCCTTGATGTACCCGGGATCATGCGTCGTCTTGTCGAAAGGCGGCGTGAACAAGAGGGCGAGCCCCGGCTCGTCCAGGATCAGGGCATCCGACACCGACGCCATCGCCCGGGCGGCCCGGATAGGATCCGCGAAGCCGGAGAGAACGGCCCACGACTGCGCAATGGAATCGATGCGGCATTCGTTCGCCGCATGAGTGCCCAGCCACGTGCCGTCGTCGAATGTCGCCCGCCTGTACCAGTCTCCATCCCACGCCTCCCGTTCCAAGGCCGCGCGGACTGAAGTCGCGTGGGCTTGCCATCGGACGGCCCGGGCCAGGTCTCGGCGTTGCGCCCAGGGGATCACCATGGCGAGCGTACGGATGAGCAGCCAGCCGAGCCAGACGCTTTCCCCGCGCCCCCCTTCTCCGACGCGGCTCATGCCGTCGTTCCAGTCTCCCGTCCCCATCAAGGGCAGGCCGTGCTCGCCGGTGAGGGCAATGCTCTGGTCGATTCCACGAGCGCAATGCTCGAACAGGGAAGCAGGCTCGTCCGCCACCATCGTGGGGTAGAACGACTCATGCTCGCCGGGCCGCAGCACAGGCCCTTCAAGGAAGGGTACAATTTCATCGAGCACTGCTTCGTCGCCCGACCTGTCGACATAGGTGGCCGTCGCGAAGGCGAGCCATACGCGATCATCGGAAATGCGGGAGCGAACGCCCTGTCCGGAATGGGGCAGCCACCAATGCTGCACGTCTCCCTCGACGAACTGCCTTGCGGCAGCCCGCAGAAGATGGGCGCGCGCCTCGCCGGGAAGTGCGAAGGACAGGGCCATTCCGTCCTGGAGCTGGTCTCGGAAGCCGTAGGCGCCGCTCGACTGGTAGAAGGCGGAGCGCGCCATGATGCGGCAGGCGATGGTCTGATAGAGCAACCAACCGTTGAGCATGATGTCCATGGCGCGGTCGGGCGTGCGGACCTGCACGGCGCCGAGCAGTCCAGCCCAGTGGCCCTCGACTACCGCCTGCACAGTGTCCAGGTCCAAGGCCCGGTACCGGCCCAGCAAGTCGCGGACCTGCTCGGCGATCCGAACATTGGCCGACGAACACGATGACCTCGATGCTCTCGCCGATGCCGAGCGATATCGTCCGCTGCAGGGCGGCGCAGGGATCGAACCCCGCGCCAGTCGCCCCCGTCAGCCGTCGCCGCGCGGCGAGGGCCTCCGGAAGAGCGAGGCGTCCCTGCGTTCCCAGGAACTCGGCGCGGTCGCCTGTCCAGACTCTCCTGTGCGCCAGCCATATCGCAGAACGCGACGCGACCAGACAGGGCTATGCTGCAGGGATTTCGGGCCAGCATTGCGCCGGTTGCCTGGTCGATGGACGTCGAGACGAATGGAGCAGAAGCGCCCCGCGATGTCCCGAGAACCCACTCGGCGTAGGCTGTCACGGAAAGACGGCGGGGCCGGTCCGACATGTTGCGGATCGTCAGGCGCGAGATCTTGACCGGATCGGCAAGCGGCACGAACTGGACGAGTTCGAGATGTAGACCCTGCGCCTCGTGCTCGAAGCGGCTATAGCCAAATCCGTGGCGCGCGACGTAGGTCCCACGGTCGCGGATCGGAGTTGCCGTCGCGGTCGAGACCTCCCCAGTTTCCTCGTCGCAGACGTAGATCGCTTCTCCGGCCGGGTCCGAAACCGGATCGTTCGACCATGGCGTGATCTGGTTCTCCCGGCTGTTCTCTGCCCAGGTATAGCCGCCCCGTCGGCTGAGACGTGGAAGCCGAAGCCCGGATTGGCGATGACGTTGATCCAAGGCGCGGGCGTCGTGCGCCCGTCCGCCAGAACGACGACATATTCCCGTCCGTCCTTGTCGAACCCGCCAATGCCGTTGAAGAACTCGAGTCCCTCGCGGAACGGGCAATGAACCCGTGTGCGACGGCAGTGGCGCGGCGGGAGGAGCCTTCACGGCCTCAGGCTTCGGCAACAATGCGAGCCTCTGTCCAAGGCTGCCCTGCCGGGCGACCAGGACGACGCGGGCGCAGGACATAAGCAGCGCGCGGGTTTCCGCGCTGATCAGGTCGGCGCGCAGCACGAACACCGCACCCTTGGACTGTTCGCCTTCCTGGCGCAGGCGCGACTGGCTGCTGCGGACGGCCGTCTCGATCGCGATCTGGAGGTCCTGCGTATAGGAAGACGCGCGCTCGTTGATGATGACGAGATCGACGCCAGCCGCTTCATCCGCCAGTATTCGTGCGCACGCAGGATCTGGCGCACCTGGGCCATATCCGCCGATGTCGTCGATGCGCAGCAGCACGATCGGCAGATCGCCGGAGATGGAGCTCGACCACAGGCCGGATTGCGATCCGGCGCCGCGGATGATCGCTCCGAGGACGGCCTGAAACGCCGGTCCGCATAAAGGATCGGCGCGGCAAGCGCTGGAAGTCGGCGGCCTCGTCCGGCTCGACGCCGAGATGGCGGAGCTGCACCTGCGCCTGTGTCCAGGCCAGCGTCCGCGCGCGGTCGAAGGCGCTGCGGTCATGATGGTTATCGACGAGGTCGAGCAGCTCTTCGCGCGACCATGCTACCATCGTCCAGAAGGCGACCCTGACTGACTTGCCCGGCGGGACGCGGACGCGTCGGCGCAGGAGAAGATCGGATCCAATACCGTCCCGACCGTGTTCGACAGCGCGTGTCTCCGTCGAGCGCGGCTGCGGTCCGCGATCGTCCGACCCCGCCCGATGAAACGGGCACGATCGGTTTCGAACTGCGGATCGGCGACCATTCGCCTTCGACGACGGCGAAATGGGCGGCCCAGACGGCCTCCTCGGAGTGCGATCGCGCCGCCGCGTCGCGATCAGGGCCCCGAACTCGGGCGATACTCGGTCTGGACGAACATCTTGGAGAATGCCGGATGGGCCGCATCGGCCGGCAGGCGGCGAGAGCACGAGCTCGGCATAGGACGTCACTCGATGTCGCGGGGCCGGCGTCCGCTGTTGGTGAGTGACACCCGACGCACCTCGCCGTCCTGCTCGCCCGACACGAGGACTTCCATACGTCGTCAGCGATCCGTCCCGACGCGTGAACTCTGCATGGTCCTCGCCGAAGACGACGGTCTGCTGCGGTCCGCTCGCCTGCGCGTCGACCGGCCGGGTGACCATGTCTGCCCGGTCTGCACATCCCGCAGGAAGATGAACGAGCCCGATCGTCGCGGGTCGCGTCCTCCCGCCATCGGGTGACCGCCATGTCGCGCCAGCGGCTGTAGCCGGCTCCGGAGGCGGTCAGCATCACCGCATAGCGGCCGTTGGACAGCAGATGCGTCTCGGGGGACCGTCCGTGCCCGAAAGAAGGCGACGAACCGAGGGCGTGACCTGACGCATTTCGCCTGCGAGGCCTTCACCTCCTCGGCCCGCGGCTGGCCGTCACGACGTCGCGCGGCATCCGCTCCTGCAGGAGGAGTTCGCAGGCCTGGATCATGGGCTCGCGGTGGAAGCGCGACCGCATCCGACCATCCTGCAGGGCGTTGGCGATCGAGACGATCGTCATGCCCTGGTGATGGGCCATGTACGTCTTCACGACCGCGAATGTCCCCGTCGGGCAGTCGGGAGCCTCGTGAAGTCGATGGCTTCGTAGAAGCCGTAGCGGCCCAGGGCTCCCATGCCGTGCAGTACCGCGAAATTCCGACGCGCGCCTTGGATCGACCATGGCCGCGAGGCCGGTCGCGTAGGGCGCGATCACGAGGTTCTCGACAGGCCGCGCTTGAGCCCGAGGCCGGGACGCCGAAATTCGAGTACTGGTAGGTGAACTCGATGTCCCGGGCGTTGTAGGCGGATTCGAGATGCCCATGGGACGGCCGGGCCGGCCGTAGGCCTGCTGCCGCTCCACGACGAGCCGGTTGGTCTGTTCGAGCAGGCTGCCGGCCGGCGCCCGCATCACCAGCGACGGCATCAGATATTCGAACATCGATCCCGACCAGGAGATCAGGGCCGAGCCGTTGCCCAGCGGGCGGCGGACGGCCGAGCCGGAACCAGTGGCGCGTCGGCGACGTCGCCCTTGGCGATCGCGAACAGGCTGGCCAGACGGGCCTCCGACGCCAGCAGGTCGTAGCAGTTGGGATCCTGCCCGTTGTCGGCCAGGGAGTAGCCGATCGAGAGCAGGCTGCGCTCCGGCTCGAGCAGGAAGGCGAAATCCATCGCGAGCGCCATCGCGCGCGCGGTCTCGGCAAGGACGCTGAGCCGTGGCGAGGGCCGGACGCGTTCGTTCTGCGTCCCGGTCGACGGCCTTCTTCGAGCACGCGACGCTCGATCGCTCCGAGCCAGTATGCGAGGTCCGAGGTGTCGTCGGGCTGACCCACGGGAGCGATGTCGCGCGCGGCCGCGGCCTTCTCGAGCAGCCGCAGCAGGGCGGCGACAGGGTCTCGAGGGACAACGGCCGTCGAGCAAGCCTTCGATCTCGTCGATCAGCGGCGACGAGCATGGTGCGGCCTGCCCGAGGGCATCGACGAGGGCAGCGAGCGTCTGGCCAGGCCAAGCGCGTCGAGCATGCCGCGCTGGGATCCAGGCGCGCCGGGCGCATCCATTCCTCGCAGGCATTCGCCAGGGCGATCAGATGGCCGGCGAGGTTGCCGCTGTCGACGGACGAGACATAGGCCGGCCGAGGGCGGCGAGGTCCGCGCGTCCCGTACCAGTTGAAGAAATGGCCCTTGTAGCGGGCCATGGTCTTCATCGACCGAACGTCGCCTCCAGCCGTTCAACGGTGTCGAGCGTTCCGGTCCAGCCGAAATCGTGGGCGGCGACGGTGGAGAGGAGGTAAAGGCCGATATTGGTCGGCGACGTTCGATGGGCGATGACCGGCTCGGGGTTTCCTGGAAGTTGTCGGGAGGCAGCATGTTGTCTCCGGGTGTCACGAACGTCTCGAAGAAGCGCCAGGTCCGACGCGCAATGCCGCGCAGTTCCGTCGCGCCGGAGTCGTCGATTCCGCGACGTCGATGCGCGGGGCGCGGCTTGCCCGGTAGACGCGGCGGGAGCCGCGAGCCACAGCAGCGCGAAGGGCAGGACCACCGGCCAGGATGCCGGCGCGACGATAGCACGGCCGTAACCAGCAGGGCAGCACGATCGTTCCCGTGGCCATGGCCCGGGAAAATCCAAGCCAGTCAGCCGCGGCCCGCGTTGGCCGCTGCGGCCGTTGTCCACTCGAGGAGATGGCGATGCGAGGAGCACGCGCGACAGCGTCCGGACGATCGCGTCGCCATCCGCCCGGCCTGGTCCGGCAGGAGCGCGAGTGTCAGATAATCCGCTTGGGGCGCGCAAGGCTTCATCCGCCAGTGAGCGCGCATGGGATCGCAGGCGGACATCCGGCCGTCTGCGGCATAGGCCGAAGAGGCTGGGAAGGAAGGCCGGAATGGCGATCGCGGCCAGGACGAGCAGCGTCGCCGCGAAGTCGCCGGCCACGGCAGCAGCCAGCCACGACGAAGCATGCGAGCGTCGCAGGCGCCAGCAGCGAACGCCGCAGATTGTCGAGCATCTTCCCGCGGCCGACCGCGGAAGGTCCGCCGCGTGGGCCCGATGCCAAATCCAGGGCAGCAGCTGCCAGTCGCCCCGCGTCCAGCGATGCTGGCGACGCGCCGCGACGTCGTAGCGGGACGGGAATTCCTCGACGACCTCGACGTCCGAGGCCAGTCCGGCGCGGGCGAAGACGCCCTCGAAGAGATCATGGCTGAGCAGCGTGTTATCGGGAACCCGCCCGGCCATGGCGGCCTCGAACGCATCGACGTCGTAGATTCCCTTGCCGGTATAGGACCCCTCGCCGAAGAGGTCCTGGTAGACGTCGGAGACCGCCGCGGCGTAGGGGTCCATCCCGCCGGGTCCGGAGAACACCCGCTGGTAGAGGGACCCTCCCGGCCGACCGGCAGCGACGGCGTCACGCGGGGCTGGAGGATGCCGTAGCCGCCGGTGACGCGCCTGGACCGCAGATCGAACTGCGGACGATTGAGAGGATGGGCCATCTTGCCGATCAGCCGGATGGCCGCGTCGCGCGGCAGCCGGGTGTCGGCGTCCAGCGTCACGACGTATCGGACGCCGGCGGGCAGGGGGCGCCGCCGTCGAGGGACGAAGTTCGTGTCGTCCGCTCCCGCGCAGCAACCGGTTCAACTCGTGGAGTTTGCCGCGCTTGCGCTCCCAGCCCATCCAGCCGCCTTCGCTGGCGTTGAAGGCGCGCCGACGGTGCAGGAGGAAGAACCGGTCGCCGGTCGGGCCCGGTCCGTGACGCATTGAGGGCGTGCTATTCTGGCCGCTGCAAGGAGCAACTGGGCCATCTGGTTCGACGTCCCGCTATCGGCGTCGATGCCGTCCGTCAGGAGCGCGAACGAGAGTTCGCCGCCCGCGCCGGACAGGTGGTGCACCTCCAGCCGTATCAATCTGCTCCAGCAGGTCGGCTTCGCTCGTGAGCAAGGTGGGCACCGCGACTATCGTGCGGCATCCCTCGGGTACGCCGGAGGCGAATTCGACGCGGGCAGGCCTTGGCGCCCGACTCCTGGTCAGGGCGCGATTGACGATCGCGGTGGCGAGCTCCGTTGCGGGAAGAATTGCTGCGAACGCGAAGACAGCGAGCCAGCCCGGTGCAACCTGGGACGACTGAAGGAGCCATGGCGACAGACCGACGAGCGCAACGGTCAGGGCGACGATCGATCCTACATAGCCGCTCATCCCGAGCCCGGACGTGAACCTGCTGAACGCCAGCCTAAGCGACGGCCGAAAGCCGATGGTCCGCTCGAGCGAGCGACGCCGATCTGAGATCAGATGATATCCGGGATCGTGTTCGCGCTCGGCCTGGGCGTGGTCCGCTCCGGTCGACGCCGCCGGCGGGCCGCGAGACCGGCATCGGCGACGTCGAGTTCCGTGTGTGCGCGAGCCTCGGGACAGCATCTCGATTGCGCTGCGATAGAGATTGCGCGTCGGGAAATCCATCTGGCAAACGCGCTGGCGTCGCGCATCCTCTCGTCGACGAGGCTGATCCTCTCGAACGAAATCGGCCCAATCGGTATCCGAGATGAGCCGCATGCTCGTGATGATGTTGCGCACCGTCACGTTCGAGGCCCCCTGGCGCTGCTGGGCATGCGCACGACGGCCTCGATTGAGGAGCCCTGCGCGCGTCAGTCGCTCGGACAAGCGTTCCAGCGAGGGGGTGGTGAGAGGGTCCTGGTCCCTGAGCCCCTTGGCGAGTTGCGCGGCGAAGCTCTCCGAGAGCGGCCCGGCCTTGCGCGAAGCGATCTCGGCATCCAGAGCCGGCGACGTCGCCCGGAGGCGAGCAGCTGGCCCGTCAGCGTGTCCGCTCTCCCGTGCTAGCGGCCAGCGGTCATCTGGTCGGCCAGCCTCCGCAGGTTTTCGACGAGGACGATCCGCACGGTGATCGCGATGGCCCACAGTTCGCCGATCGTCAGCGGCTGCACGCGCTGATAGGCGACGATGAACGGCTCGAAGGTCTCCGGGTCGAAATGGCTGTCGGTGTGGGCCACGTAGGCCCAGGCGACGCCGAAGATGCGCGGGTAGCCGGCGAAGGGGCCATCGGCGAGCTTGGGAAGCTGCCGGTAATATCCCGGCGGCAGGTCGGTGTGGATTTCCCGGATCTGCGCTTCGACGAGGTGATAGTTATCGAGCAGCCATTCTGCCGCGGGCACGACGCCCCGTCCGCCCTCGACCTCCGCGGCGCTTGCGCGATAGGCCTTGAGCAAGATCGCCGCATTGTCGTCGAGCCGGTCACGCAGCGGGGTTACGCTGGGTGGGCGCAGGGAGACTGGCTGAGATGCGGCCAGCGACGCTGCATGGTTCTCGAGCCGATCAATGCCAAACAATTCTCCCCTGACGGGCTCTCTGTCGGCCCAGATCACCGGAGGATTGCGGAAGCGAAGCAGACGTCGAAGGATCGAGGGCATGAG
>CAWGGK010000003.1:0-241816 GCA_963822165.1 uncultured Alphaproteobacteria bacterium | reverse complement strand
CCGCGCCGGTGGGCTCGACCCTCGTCCGGATCACGCACCTGACGCCATCGGGCTCGAAGTCCAGCGCCACCTCGCCCAGCTCGCGGGCGAAGCCCTGGCGAATGAGGCGCGAGCCGAAGCCCGTCCGCTCCGGCGTCATCACGGGCGGCCCGTCATGCTCCTTCCAGGTGAGCGTCAGCAGGGGGCGGGTCAGCTCCGCGCCGAGTTCCCATGTCACCCGCACCGTGCCCGATGGATCGGACAGCGCGCCGTATTTCGCGGCGTTGGTGCAGAGCTCGTGCAGCACCATCGTGAAGGCCAGCGCCTGCCGTGGCTCGAGGAACACGTCCGGACCCTCGATGACGCAGCGCTGCCTGTCGCCGCCGGTCACGGGCTCCACGACGCGAGTCGCGATTTCGTGCAAATGCGCGCCCTGCCATTTCTCGCGCGTCAGCACGTCGTGCGCCTTGCCGAGCGCCACGATTCGCGCCGAGAACTCGGGCACCGCCGTCTTGCCGCGCTCGGGCGTATTGAACGTCGAGATCGCGATGGCCTGCACGGTGGCGAGCGTATTCTTGACCCGGTGGTCGAGCTCGTTGAACAGCAGCTCGCGGTCGTGCTGCCGGCGCGTGATCTCGTCCATCATCTCGTCGAGCGAGTGGCCGAGCATTCCGATTTCACCGGATCGATGGGCTCGCGCCCGTCCTGACCGCAAGTCGCCCTTGCGCCAACGCTCCAGCGTCAGGGTGAGAGCCCGGATAGGCTGGCGCAGCGTACGCTCGCCCACGAGCCAGGCCAGCAGCAGCGCCAGCAGCGCACCCCCCGCCGCGATCCATGCGCTGACCCGCGTGGCGCGCTCCACCGCCTGGTAGCTCGCCTCCGAGGAAAGGCCGGCGCTGACATAGAGACCCAGGGGAGCGGATGCCGGAACGTAGCCGAGGACGCGCCTGTTTCCATCCTGGCTCACGACGTCCGTCGTGCCGGGCTCCGGCGCAGTGACGAGCTCAGGAAGTCCGCGGGGATGCGCGTGCCCACGAAGCGCTCCGGCAGGGGCTCGCGTGACATGATCACGCCGTTCCTGTCGGCGACGGTGAGCGATCCGCCTTCGGGCAGCCGGCGCTCCCGCAGGCGGCGGCCCAGCCAGTCCAGATCGATGGACGCGACGATCACGCCCAGCACTTTGCCGTCCTTTTCGCGCATGGCGAAAGCGAGAGGCAGGACCCTGCGGTCCGTCGTCCTGCCAATGGTGAATTCACCGACCACCACGTCGGAGCTCGCCAGCGCGGCATTGAAATAGGGCCGGTCGCTGAAATCCGTGGCGGCGCGGGGCGTGGAGCCGCAGCGCAGCTTCGCGGCGGGATCGAGCACGGTGATGCCGGCCAATTGCGGGAGGGCCGGCAAGAGGTCGCGCAGATAGGCCGTGCAGTCGGCTTCGTTGAACTGGCGCACCACGGGCGCCTGCCCCACGGCCCGCATGACAGCGCCCACGCCCTCGGTGATCCGCTCGATCTCGGAGGCGGCCAACGTCGCGCTGCGCAAGGCCAGTTCGCGCACCTCGAGCGTGCGGGACTCCCTTATGTTGATCTGCACGTAGGCGAGCACGGCCACTGTCGGCAGAAGGGCCGCAAGCGTCAGCAGGAGAAGGCGCAGCCGAAGGGACAGCGTCAGCCCCATCCGTTTTCACCTCGATCGCATGTTAAAAATAAACGGAATTGAGTTGATCGATTAACACACTCGCTAAAGCGAATACACCGAAAGCAGCTTGAGCGAAGCGATTTCGTACGTGCCGCCGCCTGTGGACAGCGCGCTGCGTACGCCACGCGGCGGGGGTTGCTGGCCATAAGTCTGCTACCCTCCGTCCATGCTCCTAAATCGTGCGTGATCTTGGCAGTTCACGAACCGATGCCCGCATGCTGAAAGGCTCTCGTAGACGATGGCATTCACCTTCCTCCACGCCGCCGACCTGCACCTTGGAAGCCCGTTCTCGGGCCTCGCGCTCAAGGACGAGGAGATCGCGCGGCGTTTTGCCGGCGCGAGCCGCGAGGCTTTCAGCGAGCTCGTCACGCCGCGCCATCGAGGAGAATGTCGCGTTCGCCGTGTTCGCGGGCGACATCTACGACGGCGAGTGGAAGGACACGCGCATCGGCCTGTTCTTCAACAGGGAGATCGCGCGCCTCAGCCGGGCCGACATCCCGGTCTTCGTCATCAAGGGCAATCACGACGCGGAGAGCGAGGTCACCAAGGCCGTGCCGCTGCCCTCCAGCGTGTTCCAGTTCCCGTCGAACAAGGCGACGACCCAGCGGCTCGAAGCCCTGAAGGTCGCGGTGCACGGCCGCAGCTTCGCGGACCGGGTGGCCAGCGAAAATCTCGCCCTCGCCTACCCGCCGCCGGTCGAAGGCTGGTTCAATATCGGCCTGCTGCACACCTCGTGCGAGGGCCGCCCGCCCCACGCCACCTACGCGCCGTGCTCGGTGCAGGACCTCGCATCGCGCGGCTATCACTACTGGGCGCTCGGCCATGTGCATGAGTTCGAGGTGCTGTCGCGCGATCCGTGGATCGTCTTCCCCGGCAATCTCCAGGGCCGCAGCGTGCGCGAATGCGGACCCAAGGGCGCGGTGCTGGTCGACGTCGCGGACGGCCACGTCGACCGGCGTGCGGCCGCTCATCGTCGACAAGGCGCGCTGGGCCAACGTCGCCGTCGACCTCGCGGGCGTCGCGGACGAAGCGGCGTTCCGCGCCTGCGTCGGCGAGGCGCTGCGGACGCCGCTGGACGAGGCCGGCGACCGGCTCGTCGCACTTCGCGTCACGCTCTCGGGCGCCACGCCGCTGCACCGGCGGCTGAAGGCGGATACGCCGCGATTTCGCGACGATGTCCAGGCGCTCGCGGACCACCAGCGCGAGGATGTGTGGCTGGAGCGGCTGCGCATCGAGACCAGCGAACCGCCGCATTCCAGGCCGCTCGTGCCCGAGGGCATCGCGCTCGATCCTGCCGCCCTGCTGGAGGGGCTGGAGAACGACCCCGCCATGCGCGCCCGCGCCGCGACCCTGATGGAGCAGATCCTCGCCAAGATCCCCGGCGCCATCGAGGACCGCGACGTGCTCACGCGGCGATCTCGATGCGCTCTTCGCGGATGCGCGGGTGCTCGCCATCGGCCGCGCCGTCGACGGTAACGGCTGACATGCGCCTCCTCGAACTCGATCTCGAACGCTACGGCCCGTTCACCGGCAAGCGCCTCGCCTTCCGGCCCGACGCGAAGCTGCATATCGTCTACGGCCCGAACGAGGCCGGGAAAAGCTGCTCGCTCGCCGCCGTCACGGACCTCTTCTTCGGCATCGAGACGCGCACGCGCTTCGATTTCGTCCACGCCGGCAAGGACCTGCGCATCGGCGCGACCATCGCCGACCGCGCCGGCCGCACGCTCGCCTTCCGCCGCCGCAAGAACAAGCCGGTGCTGATCGACGGCGGCGACGCGGCCCTGCCGGACGACGCGCTCGCGCCGTTCCTCGGCGGGCTGACGCGCGAGGTGTTCTGCCGCGCCTTCGGCCTCGACGCGGAAGCCCTGCGCGCCAGCGGCAAGGACCTGCAGAAGAGCGACGGCGAGCTCGGCTCCGCCCTGTTCTCCGCCGCATCCGGCCTGCGCGGCCTCAACGACCTCCGCGCGGCGCTCGACAAGGAGGCCGACGGCATCTTCGCCCAGCGCGCTTCGAAGGACCGCACGTTCTACCAGGGCCTCAACCGGTACGAGGACGCGCGCGCCGCGCTGCGCGAACGCGAGTTTCGCAGCGGCGCGCTGAAGAAGCTGCGCGACGGCATCGAGGAGCAGTCCCGCGCGCACGAGGCGACGAGGGCCCGCCGCATCGAGATCGCGACGGAGAAGTCCCGCCTCGAGCGCATCAGGCGGTCCGCGCCCATCGTCCGGCTGATCGACGCGGCGGAGGCGGAGCTTGCCGCGCTCGGCCCGCTCCCCGCCGTGCCCGAGGGCTTCTCCGCCGAGCTTTCGGCGGCGCTGGAGGCGCTGGCCGCGTGCCGGGCGCGCAGCGAGACATCTGTCCGCGCAGAAGCGCAGCTTATCGCCGCCCAGGCGGGCCTCGCCCCCGACACCGCCGTGCTCGCCCATGCCGACGAGATCGAGCGGCTGTCCACGCAATCGGGCGCGTGGCTGAAGGCGCGCGCCGACCTGCCCGGCGTGCAGCGCGAGGCCGATGGATTCACCGCCGATCTCGCCGCGCTGGCGATCCGGCTCGGCCTGCCCGATGCCGATGCCGTGCTCTCCCGCCAGCCCAGCGACGCCGACCGCGCCCGCCTCGAAGCGCTGCTCGACGAAGCGGCGCGGCGCGACGCCACGCTCGCCGCCGCGCAAGGCAAGCTCGCCGCGGAACGCCAGGACCTCGCGAACCAGCAGCGCGAGCGCGAAGGCCGCGGCACGTTGCGCGATCCCCGCCCGCTTCGCGAGCGGCTCGCCGCCATGGCCGGCGCGCTGAAGCGGATCGAAGCGGCGGACGAGCTGGCCGTCGAAGCCGCGACGGAGCGCCGCTCGCTCGCGGAAGCCTCGGCCCGCCTCTCGCCCGCTATCGCGGATCTCGACGTGCTGGCCAGCGTCGCCCTGCCCTCGCGCGAAACCATCGCCGCCGCCCGCCAGCGGCTCGACAGGTTCGACGCCGACATACGGCACCGCACCGAAGCCCTCGCCGCCCTGCAGCGCGACATCGGCGCGCTGCAAAGCCAGTTGGCGGAGCTCGACGCGGGCCGCCCGGTGCCATCGGCGGAACGCATCGCGGCCAGCCGCGCCGCGCGCGACGAAGCCTGGACCGGCCTGCGCGCCAGCTTGCTCGGCGAGACGCCCGCACTCTCGGCCGGCCAGCTCGCCGGCGCCATCGTCGGCCTGGAATCCAATACCGCGCTGGCCGACCGGCTCGCGCGACGAGGCCATCGCGGATGCGTCCCGCGTCGCCGGTCACGCGCTTGCGGTCCGCGATCTCGCGGCGCGGCAGGCCGAGCATGCCGAAAAGTCCCGCGAACTCGAAGCGGTGAAGGCCGAAGCCGCGCGGGCGGCAGCCGAGTGGCAGGCGCTCTGGGCCAAGGCCGGCATCCAGCCGCTCGCGCCGGCCGAGATGCTGGGCTGGCTGGGGCAGGCGGACATGCTGCTGGACCGGCGCGGCAAGCTGCTCGCCAGGCAGGCGCAGATCGACAGCGCCGCGCAGGATGCAATGGCGATCGACGCGCCTCTCACGGCGTTGGCCGGCGAGATGGGCCTGTCCCCCGTTGCCGGTCTGTCGACGAAGGCCCGCGCCGAACGGCTCAACGCCGAAATCCAGCGGATCGCGGAGAGCTGGGACGCCGCGCGCGATGCCGAGACCCGTCTCGCCGACACGTCCCGCCGTGTCGCGGAGGCCGAGGCCTCGGTCGAGGCCGCGAGCCGCGAACTCGCGGACTGGCAGGACCGTTTCCGCGTCGCCGCGCCCGCCATCGGCCTGCCGGAATCCGCCACCGCCATCGAGGCGCGCGAAGCGCTGAAGGCCTGGAAGGAAGTGCCCGCCTGCCTGAAGGAGCGCAACGACCGCACCCGCCGCGCCACGGGCATCCGCCGCGATCTCCAGGATTTCGAGGCCGCGGTCGGCGCACTGGTGGCGGCTTCGGCTTCCGACCTCGCGGGCCTGTCGCCCGATGCCGCCGTCGGCACGCTGAAGCAGCGCCTCGCCAAGGCGCGCGAGACGCAGACGCGCCGCGAGGAGATGGACAAGCAGGTCGCAGGCGCGCGCACCGAGATCGAGAGCGCCGGTGCGGCGCTCGCCCGGGCGGGGAATGCCGTGACGGCGCTGGCCGCATCGGCTGCCTCGCTCTGGAGCGACGGGCGCGCACCGGAAGAGATGGGACCGGACGATCTCGCCGCGCTCGCCCGCCAGCTCGCCACGCGTGACGCGCTCCGCAAGGCCCTGCGCGACAAGCGCGAGCAGCTCGTTCACGCCGCCGACGGGCTGGACGAAGCCGCGCTGCGCACCGCGCTCGCAGCCCACGACCCCGATGCGTCGGATGCGGCGATCGCGGAACTGGCGGAGGAGGACCAGCGGCTCGACACGGAGGGCAAGGAGACGTTCGCGGCGCTTCGCGACCTGGAACGCCAGCTCGGAAGCCTCGAGGACGGCGTCGGCGCGGAACTCGCCCTGCAGCAGCGGCGCAATGCCGAGGCGGAGATCATCCTGGAGGCCCGCAACTGGGCCGTGCTCAGTCTCGGCGCGATGATGATCGGCGAGGCCATCGAGCGGCAGCGCGCCAACAGGCAGGAGCCGCTGATGGCGCGCGCCGGCACTTTGTTCTCGACCCTGACGGGCGGGGATTTCACCGGCCTCGGCCAGAGCTTCGACGATCACGACGTCCCGCATCTCATCGGCCGCCGCGCGCCGGGCCGGGGCATTGGCGAGGAGGTCGGCGTGACCGATATGAGCGAAGGCACGCGCGACCAGCTCTATCTCGCGCTGCGCCTCGCTTATCTCGAGGACTACGCCACGCGCGCCGAGCCCGCGCCCTTCATCGGGGACGACCTTTTCGCCACCTTCGACGACAGGCGCACCGAGAACGGCCTTGCCGCCCTCGCGGCCATCGGCGCCACGGTGCAGCCGATCCTCTTCACCCATCACCGCTATGTGGTAGATGCTGCGGAGCGTCATCTGCGTGGCGATGTCGACGTGGTCGCGCTGTAGGGCATCATCGCGCCAAGCAGATACCGGTTGGCGGAAAAACCGATGCAAGCTCGCGTCCGCGAGACCGCAAGAACAAGTCTCTGGAGGAACCCATGGCCGAGCCGATCACGACAGCGATGCTTCTCGCCGAGGAAGCCGAGGTCCAGTTTCCATGGTTCGATACGGACGTGGCCTGGCGCGTCGGCTCGCTGCTGCGCCAGCAGGCCTTCGAGGCCTCGCTGCCGGTCGCGATCGAGGTGGCGATGAGCGGCCACCGCCTGTTCTTCTGCACCATGCGCGGGGCCAGCCCCGACAATGCAGGCTGGGTCAGCCGCAAGCGCGCGACGGCGGAGCGGTTCCAGCACAGTTCGCTCTACATCACGACGCTCTGCACCGAACAGGGCCGCGGTTTCGAGCGCTACGCCCTGCCGCCGTCCGAGTATGCCGCCAGCGGCGGCAGCGTCCCCGTCATCGTCAGGCGTACCGGGATGGTGGGCACGGTGACGATCAGCGGGCTCACCCAGTTCGAGGACCACGCGATGGGCGTGCGTGCGATGCGGGCCGTGATCGCCGAGATGGATGGCGCGTGATCCGGACGCGATAAAGGCCCGTCATCCGGGCCGCGCAAACAAAAACCCCCGTCCCGAGGGCCCGCGACGCAGGCCACTCGAAGGACGAGGGTTTTGAACCGATGCCCTTTTCAGGGCCCAGAGATGCTGGCTTCAGAGGGCTTTCTTCGACGTGAAGTTGTTCTGGTAGAACCAGACGCCGCAAACGAACATCGCAACCAGAGTGGCGTAAGTAACCATGTCGATTCTCCAAGTGTTCGGCACGCGCATCAGTGCCAAGCAGTAAAACCGACGATCACGTTACAGCGTATGTCTTAACGAATTCTGCCTGCATTAGTTGCGATCAAATATACCCTCAATCAGAGGTAAAAATCAGCCCCGCGAGACGAAAATCGCTCCCATCATCAGGAGCAAACCCATCATCACGACAGCATATCCGACCAGCGATACGGTGGAGACATCGTAGCAGGCCGCCGATTCAGTCAGGCTCGTGCAGACCCCATGCCCGACCTTCTCGATGAGATTGTAGCTCTGCATCGTAGCCACTCTTGCCGCCGCAGCGAGAGCTTAGCACGGCAAAGAATTAAGTAAAATTTTATCGACCGAACAAATCTGGCGTGTACCCTTTTTGCGTGTCCTGCAATGGTGGGCGGCGGCTGCTCCTCGCTTTACGGTATCGCTTATTTAAGACGGCCACTTCCGCAGCCGCGAAAATCTGCCGAATACTACAACTTCAGGTTGTCTAATCACCGACCCGGAACAGCGATCGGCAACTGCGTGATGCCAGCATTCGAGGCGCGCGTGACGAAGGCGGCGACGATGAATTCCCGCCATCGATCGCAGGACGAAAACTGAATCGCGCATCGTGGAATTTCGGCATGGCGGTCCAAATAACCGTTGCACCCGGACGCGCGCCATCGCACCGTTCGCACCTGATTTGCCGGGCCGCGGAGCGCCTAGGGTCACCCGTGCCGCGCCCGGTTCGGCGGCCTCGGGCCCAGCGATCCGGCCCCGCTTAAAGAGAGCTATCGGCCATGAAGAGTTCTGCCCGCGTCGTCGTGATCGGAGGCGGCGTCGTCGGCGTTTCCGTGCTGTATCATCTCGCGAAGATCGGCTGGACCGATGTCGTCCTGGTCGAGAAGAACGAGCTGACCTCGGGCTCCACCTGGCACGCCGCGGGCGGCGTCACGACGCTGAACTCCGACGCCAACGTCTCGAAGCTGCAGAAATACACGTTCGACCTCTATCGCGAGCTCGAGGCGGCCACCGGCCAGTCCTGCGGCATCCACCACAATGGCGGCATCTATCTCGCGGCCAGCGACGGCCAGATGGATTTCCTCAGGCTCATCCATTCGCGCGCCCGCTACCTGAAGATGGACACCGAGATGATCTCGGTCGCCGAGGCCAAGAAGCGCAACGTCCTCATCGACGAGCAGTATTTCAAGGGCGCGCTCTGGCGCGAGGATGGCGGCTATGTCGATCCGTGGCTGGTGACGCAGGCCTATGTCTCCGCCGCCAAGGCGATGGGCGCCGAGGTCTATCGCTTCACCAAGGTCGAGGCGCTGAACCAGCGGCCGGACCATTCGTGGGACGTCGTCACCGACAAGGGCACGATCCACGCCGAGCACGTCGTCAACGCCGCCGGGCTGTGGGCCCGCGAGGTGGGCAAGCTCGTCGGCCTCAGCCTGCCCGTGCTCGCCATGGAGCACCACTACATCGTCACCGAGCCCGTGCCGGAACTGGCGGGGCTTGAGCGCGAGATCATCAACACGTCCGATTTCACCGGCGAGATCTATCTGCGGCAGGAGGGCCAGGGCGTGCTGCTCGGCACCTACGAGCAGGACTGCAAGGTGTGGTCGCCGGACCGTACGCCCGACGACTTCCACAGCCAGCTTCTCCCCAACGAGCTCGATCGCATCGCGCCGGAGCTGGAGGCGGGCTTCCGCCACTTCCCCGCCGCCGGGCGCGTCGGCATCAAGAAGATCATCAACGGCCCCTTCACCTTCTCGCCCGACGGCAACCCGCTGGTCGGCCCGGTGAAGGGCCTGCCGAACTACTGGAACGCCTGCGCCGTGATGGCCGGCTTCAGCCAGGGCGGCGGCATCGGGCTCGTCCTCTCGCGCTGGATCGCGGAGAACGATCCGGGGCAGGACGTCCTGGCGATGGACTGCGGCCCGCTACGGCATCTTCGCCACGCCGAAATACACCAGCATCAAGGTGCAGGAGAACTACCGGCGCCGCTTCCGCCTGCTCTATCCCAACGAGGAGATGCCCGCCGCCCGGCCCTTCCGGCGCACCCCGGTCTATGACCGGCTGAAGGCGCAAGGGCGCGGTGTTCGGCGCGAATTTCGGGCTTGGAAGGCCCGCTCTGGTTCGCCCCGCCGGGCGTCGAGCCCGTCGAGGATCCCACCTACCGCCGGTCCAACGCCTTCGCCCATGTCCGCGCCGAATGCCACGCCGTGCGCACGGGCGTCGGCATCTACGAGACCTCGAACTACGGCAAGTACGAGATCACGGGCAAAGGCGCGCGGGCCTGGCTCGACCGCGTCTTCGCCTGCCGCATCCCGCGCCCGGGCCGCATGGCGATCGCGCCCATGCTCAACGCGCGCGGCCGCGTGATGGGCGATCTCTCCATCGCCTGCATCGCGGAGGACCGCTACCTCATCGTCGGCTCCGGCTTCGCGGAAGCGTTCCACATGCGCTGGTTCTGGCAGTCCAATCCGCCCGACGACGTGTTCGTGCGCAGCGCCTGTTCCACGCTCACGGGCTTCGCCCTGTCCGGCCCGAAGGCCCGCACCTTGCTGGAACGGCTGGCGGATTTCGACGTGTCGAACGAGGCGTTCAAGTTCTTCGCCGTGCGCGAGGGCGCCGTCGGCATGTCGCCCGCCATCGTGCAGCGCTGCGGGTTCACCGGCGAGCTCGGCTACGAGATCTGGGTCACGCCCGATTTCCAGCTCCAGCTCTACGAGGACATCCTGGCCGCGGGCGAGGATCTCGGCCTCGCGCACTACGGCGGCCGGGCGATCTCGTCCCTGCGGCTGGAGAAGAACTACGGCTCCTTCAACAAGGATTTCCGCCCCGACTACACGCCCGCCGAGACCGGGCTCGACGCCTTCGTGGACTTCACCAAGAACGTCGACTTCACGGGCCGCGCCGCCGTGCTGGCCGAGAAGGAGCGCGGGCCGGCCAAGCGCTTCGTCGTCTTCGCGGTCGATGCGCCCCACGCCGACGTGGTCGGCTACGAGGTCGTGCTGAAGGACGGCGAGCCCGTGGGGCACGTCACCTCGGGCGGCTACGGCCACTGGGTCGGCACAGAGCCTCGCCGCGGGCTACGTGCCGGCGTCGCTGGCCGTGGACGGCGGCGTCTTCGCCATCGACATCCTCGGCCAGGAATGCCGCGCCGTCATCACGGCACGTCCGCTGCACGACCCCGATGGCGCAAGGCTGCGGTCATGAGCGGTCCACTGGACAACCTGCCCCCCGACAACCTGCCACCTGAAGCCGCATCGCCCGAGAACACCGCGCCGACGCGGCAGGCGGGACCGCACCCGCCCGCCGCGCTCGACCGGCCCGTCCAACGACGCGCTGCCCCGACTGACGAACCGCTGGGCGCCGCTCGACATCTTCACGCCCGAGCAGCTCGAGCGCATCCTCGACGGCGCGTTCCGCGTGCTGGCGGAAGCGGGCCTGGAGATCCGCAGCGCCGGGCGCGCGCGCCATCTTCGCCCGCCACGGCGCGATCGTGGACGACGCGACGCAGATGGTGCGCATCGGCCGCGACATCGTCGAAAGCTGCCTCGACAGCGCGCCCGAGCATTCGTGCTCCACGCCCGCAACCCGCGCGCGCGACCTGCATGTCGGCGGCAACGTCGTGAATTTCGGCCCCGTCAACGGCGCGCCGCATATCACCGACCTGGAGAGCGGGCCGGCGCTACGGCGACATCGCCGCCTTCCGCGACATCCTGAAGGTCACGCACCGCCTCGGCGTGCTGCACTGGCAGGGCGGCGTGGTGGTGGAGCCTGTCGACCTGCCCGTGCCGACCCGGCATCTCGACATGTACCGCGCCCATATCGAGTGCTCCGACATCGTCTGGGCGGCGCGCGGCGTCGGCGGCCCGCAGGCGCGCGGACGCCATCGCGATGTCCGCCATCGAGCACGGCACGAGCATCGAGGCGCTGGCGGGACGCCCGACCCTGATGACCGTCACCAACGTCAACTCGCCGCGCCGGCGTCGACGAGGAGATCCTCGACAACATCATGATCATGGCCCGCGCACGGCCAGTGCGTGGTCATCACGCCCGTTCACGCTGATGGGCGCGATGGCGCCGGTGACGCTGGCCGGGCGCGCTCGTGCAGCAGACGGCCGAGGCGCTCGCCATCATCGCGCTGTGCCAGATGATCCGCCCCGGCGCGCCCTGCGTGATGGGCGGGTTCACCTCGAACGTCGACATGCGCACCGGCTCGCCCGCCTTCGGCACGCCGGAATACGTCAACGCCACGCTGGCCACGGCGCAGATCGGCCGCCGGCTGAAGCTGCCGGTGCGCGCCAGCGCCGTGAACGCCTCGCCCACCGTGGACGCGCAGGCCACCTACGAGACCGGCTTTTCGCTGTAGGCCTGCATCCTCAGCCACAGCCACCTCATCAACCATGCCGCGGGCTGGCTGGAAGGCGGGCTCTCCGCATCGATGGAGAAGATCGTCATCGACGCCGAGATGCTGCGCGGCTGGGCGGCGATCCTGAAGCCCGTCGACTTCACCGACGACGACCTCGGCCTCGACGCCATCAAGGGCGTGGCGCCGGGCGGGCATTTCTTCGGCTCGCCCCACACGCTCGCGCGCTACGAGACCGCCTTCTACCGCCCGATCGTGTCGGACTGGTCGAACTTCGAGAACTGGCGCGACGCCGGATCGCGCACCGCCACCGAACGCGCCCACGACCTCTGGAAGAAGAGCGCGCGACGAGTTCGTGCCGCCGCCGCTCGATCCCGCCATCCGGGAAGCGCTGGACGCCTATGTCGCGCAGGCGCAAGGACGAGATCGCGCGAGGCGAGGCGTGAGCCGCTTCATCATCAACGCCCGCATGTATGCGGTGACGCCTGACGCGGAAGCCGCCTGGCGCGGCTTGCTCGGCGCATGTCACCGCCGAAGCCGGGCGTCGAGCTCGACTACCTGCCCTATCCCGCGCCGCAGCCGCTGGAGGAGCTGTGGACGCCGGCCGGACCTCGGCTGCGTCTTCATGTGCGGCTATCCCGATCGCGCTCGGACTGGCCGACGTGATCCCCATCGCCGCGCCGATCCCGGATGCCGGACTGGGCGCAGGGCCGCGCGGTCTATCGCTCGCGACCTCATCGTGCGCGAGGACGCGCCCTATCGCACGCTGGAGGACACGTTCGCAGGCACGTGCGGGCTGGACGGTGGAGCACTCGCATTCCGGCTTCAACGCCTTCCGCCACCACCTGCTGCGCTATGTCGACGCCGGCGCGGCCGCAGGTCTATGCGGGCATGACCGGCAACCTCGTCACCGCCCGCGCGCATCCTCGACAGCGTGCTCGACGGCTCCATCGATATCGGCCCGCTCGATGCCTATTGGCACATGCTGATCGCCCGGCACATGCCCGCGCTCACCGCCGGCATCCGCGTGCTTGAGTCCACCGACACCGCGCCGATGCCCGCCTTCGTCGCGGCTCCCGCCATGCCCGCGCGACGCCGTGGACGCGCTCAGGACGGCGTTCTCGGAGGCGGCGTCGCGCCCGTGGTTCGCCCCGTTCCGCGAGCAGTTGCTGCTGCAGGGTTTCGCGGCCGTGACGCGCGACGATTTCGCGCCGACGCTCGCCTGGGACCGCGAGGCGAAGGCCGCCGGCTACCCGGTGCCGCGCTAGCCTTTTTCGGGTCAGTCCTCGTCCCGCATCGGCGCGCGGCCCAGCGGGTGCACCGGGCCGTCATAGCGCGACAGGAAATAGCGCCTGAACACGGCGAGGTAGCCGTCATAGACGAGCCCGCCATTCTCGGCGAGGACCGCCTCCCGGTTCGCGGCATAGACGGCGGGGATACGATACCAGGGCAGCGTCGGCCAGCGGTGATGCACGACGTGCAGGTTGTTGTGCAGGAACAGCAGGCCGAAGACCGGGCTGCGCTCCACGATGGCCGTGCGCTGCTCCACGTTGTCGCGCGCCTTGTGCTCGGCGAACGACCGCACCAGCGCCAGCGACGTGCCGCAATAGACGAAGCCGAGCAGATATTGCCAGAGCGGCAGGCCGCAGACGCCCACCGCCCAGCCGAGCATGATTGCGACCCACGCGAAGTGCCAGCCCCAGACCGCCAGCACCGCGCGGTCTCCGGCCTTGATGGCGCGGACCTCGTCCATCCAGAACCGGCCCATGGACCAGAACGGACCGATGATGAGCCGCCCCAGAAGCGTCGTCTGGAGATCGACGAGCGCCTGTCCCATCGGGCCAAGCTCCTTCCAACCGTCGGGCGTCCAATAGCGGCTCTCGGGATCGTCGAGCGGGTCGGTCAGCCGCTCGTCGCGATGGTGGATGAGGTGGGACGTGCGGTAGCTCTCGAAGGGCAGCCACACCCACATCGGGAAGCTCGCGAGCGCAGTGTTGAGCGCGCGATTGCGCGTCGGGTGGCCGTGCAGCGCCTCGTGCTGGGCCGAGCCCCACCACGCCGCCGTCCACGCCGCGAGCGGCAGCCAGAGCCAGAGCGGCAGGCTGTCGTGGAACCAGGTCAGCGCCAGCCACGACGCGTAGATCACGCCGAACAGCGCCAGCGTGGGCCATTCGAAGGCCGGCAGCCGCTTCACGGGATCGAGCGTCGCGAGAGACATGGAGGAAGGGGCCGCAATGGATTCGCTACGGCTGAGTTTCACCTTAAAACCGCTGAAATCACAAGGTCGTGCTTACGCTTATCCGCCTACCTCGGCCAACCGCCGCAGCCAGCCGGAAACGCATGTCCGGATGGGCCATCCCGCCGGCAGCTTCGCCGGGACAGTCGCTGCGCGAGGCCTGCGCCAGAGGGCAGCCGGAACCTAACCCGCATGCCCGCGGTTGCTGTCCGGCGAATTCAGAAGGAGACGACAATGGCACGCGGATTACCTTCCATGACGGCCCTGCTGGGGCTTCTTGCCGTCGCCGGGTTCCAGAACCGCGACAAGATCGCGGAAATGCTGCGTGGCGCGCATCCGGCGGCGGCTCCGGCCAGCCCGGCCAAGGCGGGTTCGGCCAAAGTGGCATCCGGGCACCAGGCGGATTTGGCCAGGGTGGCACGACCACCCAATCCGGTGGCGGCCTTGGTGGCCTGCTGGGCGGTCTCGGCGGCGCGACCGCGGGCGGATTGCTGACCGGCGGGTTGGGCGAGCTGATCGACCGCTTCCGCCAGAGCGGCCACACCGAAGCGGCGGATTCGTGGGTTTCGACCGGCCCGAACAAGGAACTGCCTCCGAACGAGATCGAACGCGCCATCGGCCCGGACGTGCTGGCGACCCTGTCTCAGCAAACCGGCCTTTCGCGCGAGGAATTGGTGGCTCGCCTCTCGCGCGAGGTGCCCAGGGCTGTCGACGGCCTCACCCCGCAGGGACGCCTGCCTACCGAGGACGAGTTCGACCGCTCCTGAGGACAAGCCGCCGCGCATTCCCCCGGCGCGGCGGCACCCCCCCTCGCAGAATTTATCGCGCGAGCCCCATCTGCCGCAGCACCGCCGTGTGCAGCGGCGCGCCGGGCTGCGCGAAGGCCGACGTGAGGATGTCGATGTGGTTGGCCTGCGCCACCACGTGAAGCTCGGTCGGGTGGCCCGCCCCGGCGTAAGCCGCCGCATACTCCAGCGACTGGTCCACGAATTCCTGCGTCTCGCCCCCGCCCACGGCGACGACGAGAGGCGGGGCCTTGCGCGGGATGTGCCGCATCGGGCTCCAGCGCTCCGCCTCCTCCAGGCGTGAAGCCGAGTGTGTCCTGCTGGAACGAACGGCGCAGCGGCTCCAGCTCGAAAACGCCCGATAGCGCCGTCCCACCGCGCACCGCGCCCGGCGGCACGCCGTATGCGGCCTGCCACGCCGGGTCCATCGCGACAGCCGTCAACTGCCCGCCCGCCGAATGACCCGAAACGTGCAGCCGCGCGGGATCGCCGCCGTGATCTCCGGCATTGCGGTGGAGCCATCCCAGCGCCTGTCCCACATGATCGACGATCCCCTCCATCCGCACCGAGGGGATCAGCGGATAGTCGATGACGGCCACCAGCGCGCCGGCCGCCGCGAAGCTTCCGCCGGCAAAGCTGAAGACGGAGGCGTCCAGCGCCTTCCAGAACCCGCCATGGATGAACATGAGGACGGGGGCAGGCGCAGCCCCAGCCTCCGGATAGAACAAGTCGAGCGTCGCGTCCGGCCCTGTTCCATATGGCATCTTCAGGCTATGCCGCGTCGTCGCGCGGGCCTGCGCCGACAATGCCAGCCTCCGCTCCATGATCTCCGGCAGGGCGCGGACCAAATCCAACGTGAACTGCGCATCGAGCGCGGCGCGATCGGGGTAGTGACGCCAGAGCATGGACGGATCTCGCGAGGGCGGCGGGGTTGCTTCCATAACAGCTTCGCCGCGCGGACGCAGCCCGCTCACGAACTCCTCGCTGGCCCGGATCTGGTCTGTCGTCACGCGCAGCCGGTCAGCCAGGATGCGCGCGACGTTCTGGAAGAACAAAGTCGCCAGCCAGGGATCCTCCCGGCTCAGCGAATCGAAGTCCGGCCGCGAGAGAGCCGAGGCATTCGACCGGACCGTCGGCGATGATCGACGCGGTGCGGCGCGTGCCCTGAAGGAACGCCATTTCCCCCACCGCCGTGCCGGCGCCGTGATTGCCGACCCGGAACGCCTTTCCGTGCCCGCCGACATTGACCCAGATGCTCACGGAGCCCTGCACGACGATCCAGATGATGTCGCCCTCGTCGCCTTCGCGGCAGAGCAGGTCTCCGCGCTCAAATCTCATCGAGGTTAAATGCCGTGCGAGCTTGCCAAGCTGCGCTTCGCTGAACCCGCGCGTCACGTCCGCGTGTTCAAGCGTCGTCGCCAGGTCGGCCTGAGTGCTGCCCGCGCGCCGGGCGAGCCTGCACTCCTCGCAGAATTCGAGCGCGGCGTCGCGGTCGACGAAGAGAAGCTGCTCGGCTTCCGCATCATGGCCCTTCAGCTCGTCGAACATGAAGGCAAGGCCGGCGGGCACACCGCAAAGGGCCAACACGCGCGATGACGCCCTCGCCCGGCGCGAGATGGCGCCGATCGTCGCGATGGCGGAAACGTCGACCGAAGTAACGCGCCGGAGATCGAGGATCACGTTCTCCGTCCTGGGATCGAGGCGGTCGATCTCGCGCCCCAGCTCGACGGCATTGCCAAAGAAGACCGGCCCCTGCAGCACCAGCACCAGCGTCTCGTCGCGATGCTCGCGCAGATAAGATACATCCCGCATCGGGCGCGTCTTCTTGGACAGCGCGACATCGCCCCACAGGCGCGAGCGGATCAGCGGGCTGGCCGAATCCGCGATGAAGATCCAGCACGCAGCCACGACGCCGAGCGCCGCCCCGAGCACGACGTGGCCCGAGGCCGTGACGATCATCACGATCGCGATCACGGCGATGCTGCGCTTTGCCACGTGCCGGGACGCCTCGTTCGGCGAGCGCGCCATCCGGATCACCTGCCGCGCGCTCCAGGTGTCGAACACGCCGATGCCGACCAGGACGAGCTGGCCGCTGACGACCAGGACGGGAACGTAGTTCAGGAGTGAGATGCCAAGAGTTGCGATGAGGAGCATCGCCGACGCACGCACGAGGTCCCCTGCCGGACCGAGCCCGCCCGCCCGCCAGCGCACCGCGGTCTGGGACATGCTTCCGCTGGACGGAATGCCCATGGGCGCGGCCAGGATGTTGGTAAGTCCAAGCCACATCAGCAGGTTGGATTTGTCGACGCGCTGGTGCGACGCGTTCTCGACAACTCGCGCCGCCATGCTCATCTCGATGATGCCGATGGCGGCGATGGTGAGGGCGCTGAGCACGATCTGGCCGACGATGAAGCTGGGCAGGCCGGTGAAGGCCGTGAAGACCTCGACCGGGCCTGTGACGGCGAATTCCATGACGCCGCTCGATACCGCGAGACGTGGCCCCAGCCATTGCTCGGGAAACACCAGGAGCGCAGCGTAATAGAGTGCGATGCCAGCGGCGAAATTGACAGCGGCGGCGGGAAGGCGCGGCGCAAGGCGCGGCAGCTTCAGGCCGATGGCGACGAACAGGACGAGGAAGATCAGCGGTGCGAACTCAGCCAGCCCGGCCGGCGGCCGTGTCACGAGATCGCGGAAAGACGACCGGTGCAGGACGAACAGCACCTGCGAGCCGATGGTGAGGAACGCGACGCCGTTGAGGAACCCCGCGATGACGGGATAGGGCGTGAGCTCGATGATCCGACCCACTTTCAGCACCGCAAGCCCGGACTGGACGAAGCCGGTGAGCAGCACGCACGCCGTCATCAGCGCGATGATCCGGCCGGGATCGTCGGCGAGGGCGGGATGCGATGTCAGGGAGGTGATCATGATGGCGTGCGTGACGCACACGCTCGAGACCGGCCCCACGACCGTGTTGGTCCGGAAGATCAGTCCCGAAAGCAGCGCGGAAATCGCCCCCGTCAGCAGCCCGAAGACGGCGCCCGCAAGCAGATAGGACGGCCCGAGCGGCGAAAAGCTGAGCACGCCCGAGGCGAGCGAAGCCGGGATGCTGACTGTCGCAACCGAAAGGCCCGATCCGAACTCGCGGTGCCACGACCTCTTCGACACCACGGCTTCAATTGGATCGACCAACGCCAAAACAATACTCCTGGAATTTGCAACTCTGGGCAAAATCCGCCGGGCTTGTCAAAGTTAGCGGTAACTGGAGCGATGGGCCGGAATCCCCGAATGATTTCCGTCACAGGCTGATGCGGCAGGCGCGTCGACCTGCCCGGCATCGGTCAATCAGGCACCAATCGTTAGCGGCTTGAACATAACGAGTGCGTCGACGAATCCCTTCTCGGGATGCCTGAACGCGCCGGGCAGCCGGCCCACGACCTCGAAGCCGAAATCGCGCCAGATCGCGACGGCGCGCTCGTTGGTGCTGACCACGAAGTTGAACTGCATCGCGCGATAGCCCTGCGCGACCGCGACGTCGATCGAATGGGCGCACAGCGCGCGCGCGATCCCCCGGCCCCGGGCCTGCGGAAGCGTCATGTAGCCGCAATTGGCGACGTGCGCACCGCCGCCCTTCTGGTTGGCCCTGATATAGTAGGAGCCGAGCACGACGCCCTCCTCCTCCGCCACGAACACGCTATGGCCGGGGCTGAGCCAATAGGCCATCGCGTCCTCGCGCGTCATGTCGGGCGGCAGGGCGAAGGTGTCGCCAGCGCGGGTCGTGGGCTCCAGGATGGCCCAGATGGCGTCGTCATCGGCAGGCGTGGCGGGGCGGATGTTCATGGGCGTCCGGTCGGTTCAGCGGGCCAGGCTGGCCACGCGCACTCTGAAGCCCGGAACCGGGCGTTGCGTCAAGCGCGCCCGTTTAGCGGTCCTGCGACGCCATCGCGCACCCCGGCGCGGAACCTTCCTCTGGAACTCCTCCCGCCGCGTCCACGTTATCGCACGGCCCGGACGTTCGGATCGGCTCCGGCCATGCAAGGTCGGAGGGCATGCCAGGCAGCGCTTGGTTGGAATCGGCTCATCGCGTGAAATCGTTCTCCTGCCGACGCGGGACGCCAAGGCTCGCGTTCATCCTCGCGATGGCCGCGCTGAACCTCGCCCTGCTTGCATGGCCGGGGATGTCAGCGCATGCGCAGACCAAGCCGCAGGCCGCGACCGTCCTGCCGTCGCTGACCCCGCAAGGATCGTCCACCACCCCCGCGCCGCCGAGCCAGCCCGACAAGGTGCCCGACTTCGTGAGCCGACTGGACGATCGCCAGGCCCGGGCCGTGCTGCTCGAAACGCTCGGCCAGCGCGCGGCGACCGGCAAGGCCGAGGATGCCGACAGCCTGGGCGACGTCTTCGGAGCCGCCGCCTCCACGGCCCGGCAGGCGGGCAGCCGCCTCGCCACGCTCGGCCGTTCCATCGGCGAAGCGCCCGACGCATTGCGCCTCGCCTTCAGCTATCTCGGTATTACATCCGCCGACCTCGCCCCCATCGCGGGCGCGCTGGCCGCCATCGTGCTGTTCGCCGCGGGCGTCGAGGCCCTTGTGCGCGTCATCTCGTCCCGCCGCGCGCGAGCCCGGCGCAAAGCCCTCGCGAGAAATGGAAGTCTTGCAGGCCGCATCAGGCTGCGGCGGACGCTGGCGGCGCGCGGGCTGGCCGTGCTCGCCTTCGCGGTGGCGGTGGGCGCCGGCATCGGCATCGCCGCTGATGTGGTCGAGCCGAGCCTGCTGCAGGTCGTCGCCGCGCTGGGTGCGGGCGTCGTCGCGGTGCGCTTCGCGCAGGCCTTCGCGCTCACGGCGCTCGACATCCTGATGCCAGACGCGAAAGGCCGCGGGCTGCGCCCGCCAGACGCACGGGAACTTGGGCTGCGCCCGCCAGACGCACGGCGACTTGGGCCGCGCCCGGCGGATGCCGGGGAACCTGGGCCGCGCCTTCCGGATGCGCCGCAGCGTGGGCTGCGCCTGCATTACCGCCTCGCCGCCACGCATTTCGCGGTACTGCACGTCATCGTCGTGTTCGGGCTGCTGCTGCTCACCACGCTGCGCCATGCGCGGGCGGACTACGAGCTGCGCCTGCTCGTCGGCCTGCTGCTATGGACGGCCTTCTGCGGCGTCGCGATCGGCGCGCTGGCGCGGCTGCGGCCGCTCACCGCGGCGCACGAACCCTCGCGCGAGGTGAGCGAGGGCTTCGTCATCACCTGGCTGCGCGGGCACTGGTTCGGCATCGCGCTGGCCGCCACGCTGCTGCTGTGGGGCGCGACGACGCTCGCCGCGCTCGCCACGGGCATAGGCGAGCTGCGCACCGGCGTGCTCACCGCGCTGGTGCTCACCTACGCGCCCGTCCTCATCGGCTTCGTGACGGCGGCCCTGAAGCGCGGCGTGCCGAAGGGCGACAGCCGGTCCCCCCGCGCGCTGTGGGCGGTGGCGTTCATCCGCTGCGCGCGCGTGGGCGGGTGCGCTGGCCGCCGGCGCGCTGCTCGCCCGCATCTGGCAGATCGACCCCGTCGGCCTCGCCAGCGATCGCCTGGGCGAGCGCGTGGCGGGGGCGTTCGCCAATGTGCTCGTCGTGGTGCTGCTCGCCTATGTCGCGTGGGAGATCGTGAAGGCCGTCGTGCGCGGCCAGCTCGGAGACCGCGAGGACGGCCCCGATCATGCCGGGCGAGGACGGCCAGCAGCCCGCCAGCCGCGTGCAGACCTTCCTGCCGCTGCTGGAGAAGTTCCTGTTCGTCGTGCTGCTGCTCATCGCCTCGCTGGCGGGGCTGCGCGCGATGGGCGTCGACACCGGGCCGCTGCTGGCGGGCGCGGGCATCGTCGGCATCGCCATCGGCTTTGGCGCGCAGACGCTGGTGCGCGACATCGTGTCGGGCGTGTTCTTCCTCTTCGACGACGCCTTCCGCCTCGGCGAATATGTCGAGATCGACCAGACGCGCGGCACGGTGGAGGGCATCTCCATCCGCAGCATGCGCATCCGCCATCATCGCGGCGCGGTGCACACCGTGCCCTTCGGCACCATCCAGCGCCTCACCAACTACAGCCGCGACTGGATCATCCTGAAGCTGGAATTCCTGCTGGCCTTCGACACCGACCTGAAGAAGGTGAAGAACATCGTCAAGAAGATCGGCCAGGAGCTGCTCGAGGACCCCGAATACGGCCCCCTCTTCCTCGAGCCCGTGAAGTCGCAGGGCGTGCGCCGCATGGAGCAGATCGGCATCGTCGTCGGCATCAAGTTCATGGCCAAGCCGGGCGAGCAGTTCATCCTGCGCCGCGAGGTCTACCAGCGCGTGCGCGACGCCTTCGAAGAGAACGGCATCGACTTCGCCCGCCCGCAGGTCACCGTCCAGATGCCCGGCGGCCGCACCGCCGCCGTCGATCCCAACGGCATCGACCCGAACGCCCTAGCCCACGCCGCCGCCGAAACCGTCGTCGAGGACATGGAGCAGGACGCGGCAGCCGCGAAGGAACGGCGCAAGCGGGGGTGAGGTGGGAACTGCTTACGAACGCTTAAAGCCTTGATCGACCAGCAGCTGGGCGTTCTGGAAGCAGGCTCCGGGCCATAGCCGCTTGGCCGACGAAGTGGCTCATCTTCCTTCTGCGGAGCGCCGTTGCCGAGCCCATGAGAGCACTGCGGCTGCCGGCGTTTCGGCTCCGGCTGACGCAGCGCCTTCTAGCGCCGGGTCAGCCGGCCGGATGCTTGGAGCGGCGAGCGACGTCAATGGTGCCGTCGGCCCCGCAGAGGCTCTCGCCGGACGGCCCCACAGCCGCTTCAGTTGACGCACCCCTCGACGAAACGCAGCCTCGCTGCGAAGTCGAGCGACCGGGCTTCGGCCTGCTTGCGGCAGTCCGCGATCTTGGCGACGCGGCCGTCGATCTTTTCGATCAGGCTCTCCGTGTAGTCGTCCGAGACGGGCTCGATGTCGCCGGGCCGCCAGGTCTTGTCGAACCAGGGCTCCAGCGGACCGTAGAGGCGCAGGATGGTGTTCCAGCCGGTTCCGGGCACGGTCTGGACCCAGTTGGCCTCTTTGCCGGCAGGCGGCTTCGGACCGAAGAACACGTCGATCGTGCCGTCGGCGTTCTTGAGCAGTCCCTTGGTCTGGCTGCTGACGCTGGGGAAGCGCTGGTCCGTCTGGATCATCGAGCGGGTCTGGTTGCTGTAGAGGATCACCGACCAGAAATCCTTCACCGGCACGTTCGCGGGAAGGCGCAGGCGGTAGAACTTGCCGCCGTCGAGAGCGTCGCCCTGTGCGTCGCGCGCCGTCCAGGCGTATTGCGACCCGAGGCCCACCATCTTCTCCTCCATGGCCGGCGTTACGCCCGTCGCCATGAAGTAATAGAAGATGTAGCCGTCGAGGTTCAGCACGCCGGGCTGTGACTGGAACTTGTAGCCGCCGATGAAGGGAAGCTGCCAGTACGCATCCTTGTAGTAGTAATCCTCGGACGCGGGCATGTGGAAGGCGACGGCGCGGGCCGTTGCGTCGCCGACGGCGGCGGCCTCGGTGAGGATCGCCTTCATGCGCGCGTCGGGGGCGAAGGGCTTGCCCTTCTCGATGCCGATGGACGCCCAGAAGCCGAGCCGGACCTGGTCGAGCGAGTCGCTGGGCTCCTCCTGCACGGCCTGGTTCAGCAGCTCCCAGTAACGGAAGTCGGCGGGGTTCACCATGTTGAACGGCTTGCCCGACATGTCGACGAAGGTCGGCGCCTTGGTGGCTCGCCTCCTGGCCCGAGCGGATAGATCTCGTGGTCGCGGCCTTCACCGCGTCGACGCCCGGCTTGGGGCTGCCGTCCACGACGAAGCTGCGCCAGATCACGAGGTTGCTGAACGTGGCGGGCCGCACGACGTGGTAGCCGTCCGGCACCGCGCCCGTGTAGCCGGGAGGCAGCAGCGAGGAACTTGCCGCCCTGGCCGTGGTCGGGACCGGTGATGCCCACGTCCGACACCCAGCGGTACCAGAGGTCGTTGACGAGGCCGAGCACCTTGGGCGGCACCTCGATGACCAGCGGTCCCTTGCGCAGGTCGATCCAGAACCAGGTGTAGGGCGTGTTGTCGTTGGCGGTGAGCTCGACCGTCCTGGCGTCGACCATCTCCTCCCAGATCGGAACGGTGGCGTTCACCGGCCCGAGGCTCAGGATGGCGTTCCGGTTGCCGACCTGGTTCACGGCGGGAAGGGCGAGCAGATAGGCCTGCACGGCGCGCTGGAAATCGAGGTTGTCGAGCAGCGTCCTGGCCGTGTCCTTGTCGGGGAAGCCGTCGGTGAACTTCAGCGTGCCGAGCCGGGTCTCGACCTTGTCGGGCGAATAGACGCCGGAGGGGCGCTGCGTCGAGAACTTCAGGGCGGGGTTGCTCGGCGGTCCGTCGAGCACCTGTGCGCGGGCCGGCCCAGCGAGGCTTGCGGCGAGCGAACAGCCCCGCGAGGAGGAGACGGTGGACAGCGATCATGACGGCGAGCTCCGGGGAGTTTCGACGTGGCGGTGTTTCAACCGGAGATGATAGAGCAGCTAGAACACAGCTGCTTTAGTTTTGGGGACACAGGGCCTTGCGACAGACGTTCTCCTCGGCGTTTCAGCGAGCCGGCGCCTTCGTGCACCTGGCCTCCGTCGTGCGCGGTCTCGGCGGATCGCCGGCCGACGTCTCGGCCGGGCTCGGCGTCGACCTCGATGCGCTGGCTCCCGACGATCTCCTGCCATTCGCCGACTGCCTCACCCTGCTCGAGCGCGCCGCCGAGCAGACAGGCTGCGCCCATGTCGGGCTGCTGATGGGCGCGCAATACCGGTGGGCCCAGCACGGCATCATCCACCTTCTGGCGCAAGGAGGCCCCGACGCTTCGCGAGGCCCTTCAGGATTTCGTCGGCTGGCAGCTCGGCTACACGAGCGGCGCGGTGGTCTACCTGCACCGTGTCGGCCAGGACTTCGCGCTCGGCTACGGCATCTACGACCGCGCCTCGCCCGGCAGCCGCCAACTCTACGATGCGGTCCTCGCCATCGGCTGCGACATGCTGCGCGACCTGACAGGTGGGCGGGTCGCAGCCGCTGGAGGTCCATGTCTGCCACGCCGGGCCGGAGGATGCCGCGATCTACCAGCGCATCCTGCGCGCGCCCGTCCGCTTCAACCAGAGCCAGTATTGCCTCATCGTCTCCGGCGACGACATCGACTTTCCCCGTCGCGATGCCGATCCCGCCCGTCGTGAGCACGTCCTCGCCCAGATCACCGAGAAGCTCGGAGTGCCCGTGGGCCGGATCTCGGCCCGCGTGCGGCATCTGGTGCGCCCGCAACTCCTGCGGGGCGATCCGTCCATGGCCGGCATGGCGCGGTCTCTCGGCCTGGAACCGCGGACGCTTCGCCGGCAGCTCGCCGCCGAAGGCGCTGTCTTCGAGACGATCCGCGACGAAGTCCGCTTCAACGCGGCGCGCGAGCTCCTCGCCCTGACCGACCTTCCGGTGGGCGAGATCGCGGAAGCCGCTCGCCTTCGCCAGCCATTCGGCTTTCGCCCAGGCATTCCGTCGATGGAGCGGGACGAGTCCGACCGCTTGGCGAAGCGCGAACGCCGGCTAGATTGCCAACCAAGCCGGATCGCAGCGGAATCGGGCGCAAGCCCCTCCCCGGCTTTACTGCCCCGGGTGGGGGACGGTGGCCAGCGGGAGGAGGGAAGTCACGCTGACAGGGCTTCGCGCGATGGGCGTGGACACCGGGCCCCTGCTGGCGGGTGCCGGCATCGTCGGCATTGCCATCGGCTTCGGCGCGCAGACGCTGGTGCGCGACATCGGGGGTGAGACCAGGCACGCGTCCACACCCTTCACGGTCAGTCCGGGTCTGCGACCCGGTAGCCAATGCCTGGCTCAGTCAAGATGAGCCGCGGGCTCGACGGGTCGTCCTCAAGCTTCTGGCGGAGTTGGCCGATGAACACGCGCAAATATTGCGTGTCCGAACCATGGGCCGGCCCCCAGACCTCGGTGAGGATCTGGCGATGGGTCATGACGCGACCGGCGTGGCGGACGAGGCTGACAAGGAGTTCGAACTCCTTGGGTGTGAGACGCAACGTCTCGCCGTCGCGCACGACTCGGTGGGCGAGCGTGTCGATGTGAACGTTTCCAAGGCTGAATGAGGTCGCCTCGGGAGCCGATGAGCGCTTCTGCCGCGTGACGGCCCGGATGCGGGCGAGCAGTTCGCCGATGCCGAACGGCTTGTTGACATAGTCGTCCGCGCCGAGATCGAGCGCTGCGATCTTTTCCGTTTCCCGGTCTCGCGCCGACAGCACGATGATCGGCACCTCGGATGCCTCTCTCACGCGGCGGATCACATCCTTGCCGTCGATGTCGGGCAGGCCGAGATCGAGAATGATGACGGCTGGTTCCCATGTATCGAAAAGACGCAGCGCCTGGGCACCCGTCGACGCCAGCGCGACGTCATAGCCCGCCGCCGTCAGGCTCGGCTTGAGGAACCGCTGGATCTGCGGTTCGTCGTCAACGGCGAGAACCCGGAAGCCCGAATTCATGACGCATGACTCCCCGCCTTGCCGGTCTCGATAGGCAGCCGGATGACGAACCGCGCTCCTCGGCCCTCCGTCGGCATTTCAGCGTGCACAGTGCCGCCCATCGCTTCGATCATGCCCCTGCTGATCGCGAGGCCGAGACCTGTACCGGCCACCGTACGGTCGCCTTGCGTCGAACGCTGGAACTTGACGAAGATGCGCTCGAGGTCAGCGGCTGCGATGCCGGGGCCCTCGTCGGTCACCGCGATCTCCGCAACCGCGCCGGCCGCCTTGGCCTCGACCCTGACAGCGCCCGCGCCCGAAAACTTGGCGGCATTGTCGAGGATGTTGAAGAGCGCTTGCTCGACCAGGGTGGCGTCGCCCCGCAGCAGCGGAAGCTCCCCGAACTCCTGCACGAAGGACGCGTTCGGATGCGCGCTGCGTGCCCGCCGCACCGCGGCCCGGATCGCGTCCGGAAGATCGATCCAGTCGCGCCGGGCTTCCAGGGCGCCGGCTTCCAGTTTGGTCATGTCGAGGAGGTTCGCCACGAAGCGCGACAGCCGGCGCGTCTCGTCCTCGATGGCCGACAGGAGGTCCGCCTGATCGGCTGGCGGCAGCTGGTCCCCGAATTGCCGCAGGCTAGTCACTGCGCCGAGGATGGACGCCAGCGGCGTTCGCAGATCGTGCGAAAGCGACGACAGCATCGCGGAGCGAATGCGCTCCGTTTCCGCCTCGGCCCGGGCCGCCGCCGTCTCGTCGGTGAGTTCGATGCGCTCCAGCGCGATTGCGGCGTGACGCAGCACCGCACCGATCACCTGGTCGTACTCGAACGAAGGCCCATGCGGCGGGCCAGCCAGGCCGACCACGCCGGCAGGTCCCGCCGATGTCGAGACCGGGTGAAACTCGAACCTGGCATCCGGCCCGAAATCCGCGGCCCGCGCCGCGGTACGGCCGGTCCTGACAGCCAGGGATGCGGCCTGCCAGTCCGAGGGATCGAGGTCCACCGTGGCGGGCCAGGCACCGGCCACCGTCAGGTCCTCTTCCGACCGCAGGAGCGCCACGGTCTGCAATCCCAGGGTCGCATGCAATTGCTGGCCGACAGTCTGGAACAGGGCCTCGCGGCTGGTCGCGCCCGAGAGGCGCCCAGCATATTCATACAGGCTCTGGACGGTTTCGGCCCGGCGGCGGGCAGCTTCGGCCTGCTCATGCAGCCGGCCGGCAAGGCTGCCGGTCAACACCCCGACCACCAGAAACACGAGGAGGGCGAAGACCTCCTGCGGATCGGCAACCGTGAAGGTGTAGGTCGGCGCGATGAAGAAGAAGTTGTAGGCGAGGAATGAAAGTCCCGCCGCCAGCACGCCGGCCAGGACGCCTTGCAGCACGGCCGCGAGCAGGACAGCGACCAGGAAGACGAAAGGCACGTTGTGCGCGGGAAGGAAGCGGGTCAGGAGCAAGCCCGCAGGGACAGCCAGGGCGACGAGCAACACGACTTGCAGGCTCGCCAGCAGCCCCGCCGAACGGGCCGCCCGGCTGCCAGCGATGTCTTTCCGAGCGCCCGGCTGCATTCCGTTGGACTGGACCATCTCCTCTGCAGGCTAGCGCATCGGCGCGAGCGCTGCGATGGCCATGATGGCCCGCTCGCCGATCCTTATGAATTCCTTATGCGAGAACCCCGATTTCAATATCGCTTCCTTATGCCGAAAGACCGATCTGCAGGGCATCGCCATCAATGGATTGCGGGTGCCATCATGAACGCTGTCGTAGGCTCGACGAGCCAGCCGCTCCTGCCCGTTGCCGATAACAAGAACTTCTGGAAGCTGACGCTGGGCAGCGTCGGCGTGGTCTACGGCGATATCGGCACCAGCCCGCTTTACGCTCTCAAGGAATCCCTTGTCGCGGCATCGGGTGGAGGCGGGCTGACGCCTGAGATGGTCTTCGGCGTCCTCTCCCTTATCATCTGGGCGCTGATCCTGATCGTCACGCTGAAATACGTGCTCATCGTGCTGCGCGCCGATAACGCCGGCGAGGGCGGTACGCTGACGCTGATGGCGCTCGCCCAGGGCGCCATCGGCCACAAGGTTGCACTCATTCCGATCCTCGGGATCGTCGGCGCGGCCCTGTTCTATGGCGACGCCATGATCACTCCCGCGATCTCGGTCCTGTCGGCCATCGAGGGCCTCAACCTCGTCACGCCGGCGCTGGACCCCTTCATTGTCCCGATCAGCCTCGCGATCATCGTCGGCCTGTTCGCGGTCCAAAGCCGGGGCACGGCCAGCGTGGCGGCCTGGTTCGGCCCGATCACCGCGATCTGGTTCGTGGCGCTGGCGTTGGGCGGACTCGTCCATATTGTGGAGCGGCCTGATATCCTCGCGGCGGTGAACCCGGTGAACGGTATCCGCTTCCTGACGCAGCACGGTATGGCGGGCTTACTGGCCCTGGGCGCCGTCTTCCTCGCGGTGACCGGCGCCGAAGCCCTCTATGCCGATCTCGGCCATTTCGGGCGCGGGCCGATCCGCACCGCATGGCTTGGCTTCGTGTTCCCTTCGCTTGCGCTCAACTATATGGGCCAGGGCGCGATGCTGCTCGGCAACCCTCAGGCCATGGAGAATCCATTCTTCCGGCTTTATCCCGAATGGGCCCTGCTGCCCATGGTCGTGCTCGCGACGCTCGCCACCATCATCGCGAGCCAGGCGGTCATTACCGGCGCGTTTTCGATGACGCAGCAGGCGGTTCAGTTCGGGCTGTTGCCTCGTTTCGACATCAGGCCGACCTCCGAGACGGAAAAGGGCCAGATCTACATTCCCTCGGTCAACTGGCTGCTGATGCTCGCGGTGTTGTTCCTCGTGCAGGCTTTCCGCTCTTCCAGCGCCCTTGCGGCGGCCTACGGCATCGCGGTTACCGGGACGATGGTGGTGACCGCGATTCTCGCCTTCGTGGTGGCGTGGCGCTGCTGGAAATGGCCGGTATGGAGCGCGGCCCTGCTCATGGCTCCGTTCATTGTGATCGACCTTGTCTTCCTCGCCGCCAATGCGCTTAAGATTGTCGAGGGCGGCTGGTTGCCGCTCCTCGTGGGCGGCGTGCTCCTGGTCGTCATGCTCACATGGAGACGCGGCTCGCGTCTGCTGGCGGAGAGAACGCGTCGCACCGAGGTGCCTCTCGACGCCTTCGTGCGCTCCATCGAGAAACGAGGGCCGGAGCGCGTCTCGGGAACAGCGGTGTTTCTCACGAGCCATCCCGAGAACGTCCCGACAGCGCTCCTGCATAATCTCAAACACAACAAGATGCTGCATGAGCGCAACATCATCCTCAGTGTCGAGACCGTGGACGCCCCGCGCGTCGATCTGAAGCACCGCGCCGTCGTCGCCAAGGTCTCCGATACCTTCACATCCGTGCGGCTTCGTTTCGGCTACATGGAAGATCCGAACGTCCCGCAGGCGCTGCCGTCCTGCCGTGAATTCGGCGTGAAGTTCGACGCGATGCAGACGTCGTTCTTCCTGTCTCGCCGGTCCTTGCGACCGTCCGCCCGGTCCGAAATGCCCGCATGGCAGGACAAGCTGTTCATCTGGCTCGCGAGACGCGCCAACGACGCCTCGCTGTATTTCCGCATCCCGACGAGCCGCGCCGTCGAGGTCGGTACGCAGATCGTCATCTGAAAGCGTTGCACTGGCCTGCTCCTCGGGACGACGCGCCAGGGGAGGATGACGGAGCGAGATGGAACGGAAAAGAGCGGGAGCCGGAGAGCGGCGGATGAGGCAGCGGTCGGAACCGGCGCAAGCCGTCAGCGGGGCATCAGCTCGTCCACCACGAACCGGCCCTCGACGATGATGGGGCGGCCGTCCAGCGACAGGCTGGCGTTGCGCAGGCACAGGCCCAGATGCGTCGGCGTGGAATTTCTTTCCGCCGAAGACGACGTCGTCATTGCTGCCGATCTCGACCTGGATGTTGCCGAGGAAGCCTTCCGTGTCGGCCCCGCCGCCGCCGGCGTCCGGCGTCTGCACCAGCGGCTGCAACCAGCGCGCGCGGTGGTCCGTGCCCCAGGCCATGTGCCCGGCCATGAACGAGGCGCTCCGTGCCGCCGGCCTCCAGCTCCTCGCGGATCAGCACGGCATCGAGCCCGCCCTCGAAGGACACGGCCCGGCCGCCCTCGAACCGGATCGCCACCGGCCGCTCGACCATGCGGCCGAGGTGGAAGCAGCAATCGCCGGTGTCGAGCACGAGCGTACCCTGCGTGGTGCCTTCGAGCTGGGCGGCCTGCGCCATCGCGCCGCCCCAGAAATCGAGGTGGCCCGGCTCGTCCGCCGCGCCGTAATGCGCGAGGCCGGGGCGGCCGGTCTTGTCCATCACGAGATCCGTGCCCGCCGCCGAGGTGATGCGGATGATGCGGGCGGCGTCGAGCAGCGCCGCGCCCGCTCTGGTGCGCCGCCTCACCTCGGGATCGGCCGTCAGCCGCTCCATCACGTGCAGCGGCTGCATCGCGCACAGCACCCGCGCCCCGGCGTCCAGCGCGGCGCGGATCTCGGGCCGGTAATGCAGCTTGTGCGAGGTCATGTAGACGATGAGGTCGGCTTCCCGCCACGCCGCGCCCAGCGAGCGCGCCGGCAGCTTCCGCCCGACCGGCAGCACGATCTCGTAGGCCTCCGCCCCCAGCGCGTGCGCCGCGCCCATGCACGCCGCCGCATAAGCGGGGTTCCACGCAGCGTCGGTGACGCACAGGCACAGCTCGCCCGGCTTCAGCCGGCACATCTCGAGCTGCCGGCGGAACAGCTCCACCAGCTCGACCGCCATCGCATGGCTGGTGAACGTCCGCCCATAGGCCATGCCGCCCTCCCCGCTCCGCCACGGCCGCATCGCCGCACCGGAGGAGGTGACGTCACGCTGGCCTAGGGGTCAAGCGCGCAGAGCGTTCAGCGGCCGCTGCCGAACGACTGCGGCACGGTGCTGAAAGGCTCCAGCGCGCCGCTATCGTTGCGGAAGCCGCCGTAATCGCTGCCGAAGCGCTGGTCCTGCCGCTGCTCCCGCGTCTGCACGCAGCCCGACACCGCGAGGGCCGCGAGGACGAGCAGCGCGGCGGCGGCGCGGCGGTGGGGACGGCGGGTCGGTTGCACTCTCATCACTGTCTCCAAACACGGGCCTGTCGAGAGATCCGGCAGGTGAGCAAGGCCACGGCGCAGTCAATGGCGCCAATCGTGTTGTTTGGTGCAACCAAACGTGCGGTCGGTCAAGTGGCGGCCGCAAGGGTTGCAATTATCCACAAAGGCCTACGGCTTGCCGCGATCCTGCAAGTATGGGACATCGCGGCCCGAACGCGCCCGCCGCCTCGCCTTGCCGGATCGGCCGAGCGCCGGCGCCGCACCGCGCCAGGCATGGAGAACAGCCATGAGCGACATCGTGTTCCGCCCGGCCGTGGCAGGCGACCTCGCCGCGATCATCGCGCTGCTGGCGCAAGACCAGCTCGGCGCGGGCCGCGAAGTGGTGACGGAGCCGCTCGACGCCCGCTACGTCACCGCGTTCGAGGCCATCGCGCGCGATCCCAACCAGCTGCTGGCCGTGGCCGACCGCGGCGGGCGGGTGATCGGCTGCCTCCAGCTCAGCTTCATCCCCGGCCTCTCCCGCCTGGGCTCGTGGCGCGGGCAGATCGAGGCGGTCCGCATCGCGTCGTCCGAGCGCGGCCGGGGCGCGCGGCGAGGCGATGATGCGCTGGGCCATCGCGCAATGCGCCAGCCGGGGCTGCACCCTCGTCCAGCTCACCACCGACAAGTCCCGCAAGGACGCGCACCGGTTCTACGAGCGGCTGGGCTTCACCGCGAGCCACGAGGGCATGAAGCTGAAGCTCGATTGAAGCGGCGCACGGTTCCGGCCCGTCCCGGAACGATGCTAGGGTGGTTGCAGCAGCAGCGCAGCGCGGGACACGCCGCTCCGCAGGCCTGCGCGCCAATTGCCCGTTCGAGAGACACTCCCATGGCCCATGAACTGAAGCCTGCCAGCGCCGCACCCGCGCAATCCTGCGCAACAGCCGCCTCGACCACGAAGCCGTCCATCAGGCCCGCGTGGATCTCGCCGCATGCTTCCGCATGGCCGCCCGCCTCGGCCTGCAGGAGGGCATCTGCAACCACTTCTCCGCCGTAGCGCCGGGCCATGACGACCTGTTCCTCGTCAACCCCTATGGCCTCGCCTTCGAGGAGATCACGGCGACCAGCCTGCTGGTCTGCGATTTCCAGGGCAATGTGGTCGCAGGGTCCGGCAAGCCCGAGGCGACGGCGTTCTACATCCACGCCCGCCTGCATATGCGCATGCCCCGCGCCCGCGCCGCCTTCCACACCCACATGCCCAACGCCACCGCGCTCAGCATGGTGGAAGGCGAGCCGCTGGTCTGGGCCGGCCAGACCGCGCTCAAATTCTACGGCCGCACCGCCGTCGACGAGAACTATAACGGCCTCGCGCTCGACGAGACGGAGGGCGACCGCATCGCCGCCGCCATGGGCGAGGCCGATATCGTGTTCATGAAGAACCACGGCGTCATGGTGGTGGGCCCCAGCATCGCCGAGGCCTGGGACGACCTGTATTACCTCGAGCGCGCCGCCGAAGTGCAGCTCAAGGCCATGAGCACCGGGCGCGCGCTGAAGCCCGTCTCCCCCGACATCGCCCGCAAATGTTACGAGCAGATGCGCGAGGGCGACGCGGAAAGCGCGCGGTTGCATCTTGAAAGCGTTAAGCGGATCCTGTCGCGATCGGAGCCGGAATTCGCTCGCTAGTCGATCAATGCCGGTGCGGAAGCTTGCCGGTGTGGGGGCCTTGAAGGTCGGCCCCAGCATCCGACTTTGATGAGACCGGGCCAACCGGCCGCATGCCCGCCAGTCCGCGCGGGCCAACGCAGGGAAGGAAAGATCAATGGCAACTCCCATCGTCTATGGTCCCGACTACAGCACCTATGTCCGCACCGTCCGGCTGGCTTTCGCGGAAAAGCCCGCGGAATACAGGCTCGAATCCGTCCACATGCTGGGCGGCGAGACGAAGCAGCCGGCGCATCTGCGCCGCCACCCCTTCGGCAAGGTGCCGGCTTTCGAGCATGACGGCTTCGCCTTCTACGAGGCGACCGCCATCGTCCGCTATGTCGACCAGGTCTTCCCGGGCAAGAAGCTGCAACCGTCCGATGCAAGACGGGCGGCGCGCATGAACCAGATCATCGGCATCATCAATTCCTACGCCTACGGCTCGATCGTCGGGAAGCTCGTATGGCAGAGGTTGATCACGCCCATGCTGGGCGGCCAGTGCGACGAGAGCATCGTGCGGGACGCCCGGCCCATGGTCGAGACCTGCCTGTCGGAGTTCGAGCGCATCAAGGGCGGCGATCCCTTCCTGGCCGGCCCGGACCTCAGCCTCGCCGACCTCTACCTCGCCCCGATCATGGCCTATCTCTCGATGACATCAGACATGGCGGAACTGATGACGCCATGCCCGGGCCTCAAATCCTGGTGGGACAGCATGGCGGCCCGCCCGTCGATGCAGGCGACCCAGCCCAAGCTCGGCTGATCCCGACCCCCGCAGCGCGGCCCATCCCCGGCCGCGCCGCACCCGAGGGCTTTCGGCAGCCGGGCATCGGCAGCCCGGCCGGCTCAACGGTCAGCCCGGAAATGTGCGGTCAGGCCGGCGGGAGACTGCCCGCCTGGGGCCGCGCATCCCGGACCGCCCATTGGTTCCCTCGCACCCGATTTGGAGCGGGCGCGAAAGATCCCGCCAACGGTGCTCCCCGCGACCATCAAGGCGGTTGCGCCGACGCACTCACCTCTCTATTTTGCGCCGCGACGGCGCGCCGTCGGCATTGGGGCGTCGCCAAGTGGTAAGGCAGTGGATTTTGATTCCACCATACGGAGGTTCGAATCCTCCCGCCCCAGCCAAAATCCAGCGCGATCCAGCCCGTTGGTCGGTTCTTTAGCTGCGTCCCCCTCGGAATATAAGGACGGGTTGACCGCGGCCTCAGCGGCGTGGGCGCGTTGCATCCCATCCGGTCGATCTGGCGACCGAGGGGACGCCGTTGGGCTTCCAACACGGCTGGACCGTGCTATCTCAGGCTGGCTCTTCAAACCCGCTCCGAGCCGCTTCAGGACTTCGCATTGGCATGAACAGGTTCGAACGCGTGGCGGGTGACGGACGGGAGCTTGTGGCGGCGGCGGGCGATGCGCGCTCGGTCAGGCGGCTGGAGGATGTCAGGTTCCTCACCGGCAAGGGCCGCTACGTCGACGACGAGCCGCGCGACGGACAGATCGTCATGGCCGTACTGCGGTCTCCACACGCCCACGCCATCATTGGGAGAATTGATACGGCGGCTGCCGCCGCGATGCCAGGCGTGCGCGGCGTGTTCACTGCCGACGATCTCTTGAACGACGGAATGGGCCACATGCCCTGCTCCCTCAAGCTCGAGGCCGGCGACGGCCTTGTCGTGCCTCCGCGCTTTCCATTGTGCCGGGGCCGGGTCCGCCATGTCGGCGATCCCGTGGCCGTGGTGTTGGCCGACACGCCAGACCTCGCGCAGGACGCGCTGGAACGGATCGAAGCCTCTTACGAGGTCGAGCGGCCGGTCATCGACCCCGCGCATGCCGGAGATGACGACGCCCCGCGGATCTGGCCCGAGGCTCCCGGCAACCTCGCCTTCCACTACCGGCGCGGCGATGCAGCGGGGACGCAAGCGGCCCTCGCTTTGGCCGCGCACGTGGTGGAACTCGACCTCGTCAATAATCGCATCGCGGCAGCGGCGATGGAACCGCGCACCGCCATCGGCTTCTGGAATGAGGCGACCGGCCGCTATCGCCTGCTCGTCAGCGGAGCCTCCGTCCACTTGATCCGGCGGGAATTGGCGGAAACTTTCGGCATTCCGCTCGAGCGGATCGATGTCGCCTGTCCGGATGTCGGGGGCGGCTTCGGCATGAAGAACGTGACCTATCCCGAATACGCCCTGGTGCTCTGGGCGGCGAGGCGCCTGGGTGCGCCGGTACGCTGGGTCGCCGAACGCATCGAGGATTTCACGGGCGGCGTTCACGCTCGCGACAACGTCACGAAAGCCAGGCTGGCGCTCGACAGCGACGGACGCTTCCTCGCACTCGGCGTAGAGACGATCGCCAATCTCGGCGCCTATGCCAGCACGCTCGGCCCCGGCAGCTCCACCACCGCGCCGACCCCGGCCATGGGCGGCCTCTACGACATTCCGCTCGTCGCGATGGATGTCCGCGGCGTGTTCACCAACACGGCGCCGATCGACGTATACCGGGGAGCCGGCAAGCCCGAGGCGAACTATGTCATCGAGCGCCTCGTCGATCTCGCCGCACGTCGGCTCGGGATGGATGCCGCCGCGCTTCGCCGCAAGAACCTCATTCAGGCGCTGCCGCATGTGAACGCGATGGGCTTCACCATCGACAGCGGCGAGCCGGTCGCGAATCTCGACCGTGCCCTCGCGGCCGCCGACCATTCCGGCTTCCCGGCCCGCCGGGCGGAGGCGCTGAAGCGCGGCAAGCTGCGCGGCATCGGGATCGGCTGCTTTCTGGAAACGTCGCGCGGACAGCCAAACGAAGAGGCGTGGATCCGGCTTACCCCAGACGGCGTCATCGTGCTCGCCGTCGGCACCCAATCCAACGGACAGGGCCACGAGACGAGCTTCGTGCAGCTTGCAGCGGAAAGGCTGGGCCTGCCGCTGGAGACGTTTCGCCTCGTGCAGGGCGACACAGAGGCCGTGCCGCGGGGCGGGGGGCATGGGGGCGCGCGGTCGCTCCACATGGGCGGCACGGCCCTCACGCTGGCGCTCGACGATCTCCTGCACAAGGCCCGCCCCGTTGCCGCCCGGCTGCTGCAGGCGCCGATCGATGTGGTGTCCTATCGGGACGGCGCCTTCCGCACCGGTCCGGATGACGCTGCGCGCAGCATCGATCTCCCGGAACTCGGGCGCGTGCTCGCCGCATCGGGCGGGGACGAAAACGTCGAGGGGCACGGCGACAATATCTGCGACCTCTACACCTTCCCGAACGGCTGCCATGTCGCCGAAGTCGAGGTCGACCAGGACACGGGCGAAGTCAGGCTGGTGAGCTATGTCGCCGTCGACGACTACGGCACCCTGGTGAACCCGCTGCTCACCGAGAGCCAAATTCACGGCGGCATCGCCCAGGGCGTCGGCCAGGCCCTGATGGAGCACGCGCTATACGACCCTGAATCCGGTGAGATCGTCAGCGCGACGTTCATGGACTACGCCATGCCGCGTGGAGCCGACCTGCCGAATCTCCAGATCCATTTCGTGGAGATTCCAACCGCGTCGAACCCGCTCGGGGTCAAGGGCGCTGGCCAGGCCGGCGCTATCGCCGCGCCCCACACCGTCATCAACGCAGTGGTCGACGCCTTGCGCCCCCTCGGGATCGAGCATGTCGACATGCCCGCGACGCCGCAGCGTGTGTGGTCGCTCATGGAAGCGGCGCGACAGCAGTCCTGAACGGCATCGCCCGACGCCGCTATCACCCCACTCTGGCGTAGCCGAGCCCCAGCAGCATCTGCGCGCGCGCAACGGCGGCCTGCGCCGGATCGACCACGGGCATGCCGAGCTGGTCCTCGATGGCGGAGCGGTAGCGGCCCATGCTGGCGCAGCCGAGGATCAGGACGTTGGCGCCGTCCTCGTCGCGCAGGCGGCGGCCCACCTCGACGATGCGCTCGATCACGCCCGGCCCTGAAAGCCCCGCCACGCCGCTGTTGATCGACCGGTCGCCCGCCAGGAAGCCGGTCAGCCCGAGTTGGCGGACATAGCGCATGTGGCGCGGGATCGAGCGTTCCAGGATGGCGACGATCCCGAATTTCTGCCCGAGGCCCATGGCCAGGAGGAACGCGGATTCCGCGATGCCGATCACGGGAGCCCGCGCGACCTCGCGGGCGAGGTGGATGCCCGGATCGGAGAAGCACGCGATGACGTAGATCGCGGCGGGCTCGCGCTCGATGAGCCTCGCCAGCGGCAGCACGACGGACTCGACGTGCTCCTGCGTCTCGATTCCCGGCGGACCCTCCGCCATGGTGACGCATTCGATCGCCGCGCCGCCCTGCGTGCGGAGGGAGGCGATCCCCTCCTCCATCGCCGCCGTGGTCTGCGTGGAGCTGTTGGGATTGATGACGAGGATGCGGGCCATGGCACTCACGCTGGATCGGGATTGAGCCCGCCCGCCCGGCATCGGGGCGGCCGGACTTTGACGGGTGGTAGCTGACCCGGACGATCTCATGGTTGGGCCTGAATGCAAACCGGCCGCGCGGGTCCAGGCCGGTTTCGCTCGGAGCCAATTTGCGCGCGCCCGGCTGCGCTTTCGGACGCGCTCCGGTTGACCCGAATGGCTGTTCGGGTCGAAGTAGGGGTCAAGGTGGATTTCGGGTCCTGTTCGGCATCGAGGATCCGCCTTATCGACTGCCGATTCGAACGCCCGGTGCAAAAGAATGGACGACCTGCCGATCCCGGGTTTCACCTGGTCGCAAGCCGTGGCCGTGGCCCGCACGAGCCCCAACCGCGTGCGCCAGGTGGGCGCGGTCATCACGACCCGGGGCGGGCTAAGCATCTCGGCCTGCAACACTTTTCCAGAGGGCGTCCGCGATCTCCCGGAGCGCCACGAGGGCGATGGCCGCTTCGTCTGGATGGAGCACGCCGAACGCAACGCCATCCTCCAGGCCGCCCGGCAGGGCATCGCGACGCAGGGCGCCCACATCACCTCGACCTACCACCCCTGCATCGATTGCGCCCGCGCCATCGTCGTCGCCGGCTTCGCGTGCCTCGACACGATGGAGCCGGATTTCGCTGACATTTCATGGGGTTCTCACTTCGAGCGATCCGCGATCATCCTCCAGGAAGGCGGCGTGACCGTCCGCTATGTCGCCGCCCTGCCCTCGCCGGGATGATCGTCCCGGGCCCCGGTCTTCCCCCCACCCGCCAATGCCATTTTCAGCTCCCTGCCACCGAACCCCCGCATTGTGAGATCGCCGAATGACCTCCTCCTCGCCCCTCGCCGAATCCCTGCTGGCCGCTCGCAAGCGCGGTCAAGCCCTTGATTCCACTGCGCTTACCCCCGCGACACCCGCCGACGCCTTCGCCGTGCAGGGCGAGGTCAGCCGCTCTCTCCGCGCCGGGACGCCGGGCTGGAAGGTCGCGATCGGGCCGGACGACCTGCCGGTCGCCGCGCCGATGTTCGGGCCGATGCTCGATCCCGGCGTGAGCTACAAGCCAACGATGGGCGAGAGGGCCGGCATCGAGATCGAACTCGCAGTCAAGCTCGGAACGGACCTGCCGCCGCGCCCCTCGAAGCCCTACAGCCGCGCCGAAATCCTGAGTGCGATCAAGGCCGTATATCTCGGCGTCGAGCTGGTCGAAACCCGGCTCGCGCCGCAGCCGCCGTTCCTGCTGCACCTCGCCGACAACATGGCCCATGGCGCCTACATCGTCGGGCCGGCATTGGCGCTCGCCGCCCTCGAGGATGTCGCCGCCCTCCGCTGCGTGCTCCGTAAGGATGGCGAAGCGGTCTACGACAAGCCCGCCGTCCACGCCAATATCGACCCGCTCGCCCCCGTGATCGCCTACGCGACGAAATCCGGCGACACGCTCGGCGGCTTCAAGGCGGGCCAGATCGTCACGACGGGAAGCCTGTGCGGCGCGATCTGGGTCGACGCACCGGGCGAGTTCGTCGCCGAAATCCCCGGTCTGGGCAGCGTGGCGTTCAAGCTCGACCGGCGCGGCTAGTTTACTCCGCCGACAGCAGGGACTTCGACTGTCCGCTTCAGCTCTTGAAGATACGGTCGCCCTGCTCGTCGACGATCTGCTTGCCCTTCGAGATGGAGAAGGCTTCCGCGTCTTCGCGGCTGGGGTGCTTTTCGGCGCGGATGAAGCGGTGTTCCCTGGTTTCGCCGTCGAAATCCTTCTCGATCCGTCCGGCCGTCTGGTATTGGCCGCCCTCTGAAAAGGGGGTCGCGTAGATGCGAAATCCCTTGTGCTCGACCGCCTCGGCCGCGCTTTCAGGTGCGGCGGCGGTCGAACCGCCGCCGAACAGACGTCCCAGAAGCCCACTCAGAAAAGATGCCATGTCGTCCGCTCGCTGCGCCCCGTTGCGGGCATCATAGGGCTCAGGAGACGGAGTTGTCGACTGTGTCGTCCTGCTCCAGTTCCGGGGGGGTCGGATCGGTCGTCACAAGCGGCCTGCGTTCCGGCTCGATCTCGACGGCATAGGCGTTCGCGTCCTGCGGCGTCTCGAACACCCGGGGCGTCGCTCGGACGTAGCGGGGCATCGCGCCGGCTTCGGCATCGAGGCAGTGGACGTAGTAGGGCAATGGCCCCTCCTGCGCTGGCCGCCATGCGGCTGCTCGCCCCCTGCCCGTATCAGGTGCCGCAGGGAGCGGCTCGTCAAGAGGCAAGCGGCACGCAGCAAGCGGCAGGTCCGTCGGGCAATTAGGACGCGCACCGGTGATGAGCGCTTGCGGGATCGGGAACCGGCGGCTATAAACCCGCCCGTGAAGTCGGCGGAGCGTAGCGCAGCCTGGTAGCGCACCTCGTTCGGGACGAGGGGGTCGAAGGTTCAAATCCTTTCGCTCCGACCAATTTCCCAAGAGACAAGGCTCCCCTTCGCGGGAGCCTTTCTTTTTTTGCAACAACCGGGATCGAATTACCGCGAATGCCCGCGAGCATCTGATCGCGCGAGCTTCATGTGCTCAACTCAGCGCCAGGCGGATCCCGGCCAGCACCGTTGCGACCGCCGTCGACAACGCGGCACGGGCGTTCAGGATCTGCGTCCGGTTCAGCGCCGTGACGAGCCGGTTGATATCGGCGGCGTCAAGCTCCTCCCGCCGGCTGATGCGGCGCATGCGCTGCCGGCTCGCCTTCCACCACATCCATGCTGACATCAGCGCAGCCGCTATGATCGCCGACATCCAGAACCTGCAGGAGTATCGCCATCGACTTGGGCCGGCTCCATACACGCTATGGATCCTGCACGACGCCGGTCTCCCGCAATGCGCAGTGGATAGCATGAGCTTTACAGGAACACACGATCCGCGAACAGGCCGCCGTTACGGCCTCTTCCTACCGAAGCAGCGTCGGCGTGATCCACCAGCCGGGATGGGCAATCCGCAGGGCACGGGCGGCGCGGGCGGCGGAATGGCAATCGTCATAGAGGCCGAAGCAGGTCGCGCCGGACCCTGACATTCGCGCGAGGCGGCAACCGGCGCTTCCGGCAATCGCTGCGAGCGTCTCAGCAATGGCTGGGGCTATGTCCGAAGCCGGTCCTTGAAGGTCATTCCGGCCCTCGGCAAGACATGCCATCAGTCCCGCGCGGTCACGAGGGGGCTCGTTGGAGAAGGCAGGCTGCGTCAACGCCCGGCCGGCGTCGCGGGGGTGCGCCAGGGCCTGCCCGGGTTCAAGCGCCAATGCGCGGAATACCATCGGGGTCGGAACCGCGACGCGGGGGTTCGCCAACACGGCGAACAGCGGCGGAAGGCCGAGCACCGGCCCGATCCGCTCGCCGATGCCGGCCATCATCCGCGCGCGGGGATCGAGGCACACCGGCACATCGGCTCCGGTTGCGCGGGCGGCTTCGAACACCGCTTCGTGGCCCGGTGGAAGGCCGGCGGCAGCCGCCAGCAGGCGGAGCGCCCCCGCCGCATCCGACGATCCGCCACCAAGGCCAGCCGCGACGGGAAGGCGCTTGGTGAGGCGGAACCGGCCCGTCGGCAGGCTTGGAACACGCGAGGCGAGTTCGCGCGCCGCCTTCAGGACGAGATTGTCGGCATCGACGCCGGCGTCGTGGGCGGTCGGCCCGTCCACCTCGATCGACCACGCGGCCTCGGGCGTGAATGTCAGCGTATCGGCAGCCCCCGCGAACGCGACGAGGCTTTCCAGATCGTGATAGCCGTCATGTCGTCGGCCCAGAACCCGCAGGGTCAGGTTGACCTTGGCCGGCGCCTTCATCCTGATCTCGGACCTCATGCGAACCGGGCCAGCATCAGGCAGCAGAGGCGCGAAGTTTCAGCCCGCGTACGGACCGCCGGATTCACCCGCCATTCGCCTTGGATTCCACCGTTTCCGCGGATGCGGGCCGGGGCTCGTCAGGCAGGCCGTTCCGGATCTTTTCCAGGATCTTGGGCAGATCCTCGGGCTCGGGCTTCAGGTCGCGTGCGTGGTTCCACTGGAACGTCGCCTCGAGCTTGCGGCCAATGCGCCAATAGGCATCACCCAGATGGTCGTTGATGACGGGGTCGGACGGCTTCAGCTCGATCGCCCGCTCCAGGATGCGGGTGGCCTCTTCGAAGCGGCCAAGGCGGTAATAGGCCCAGCCAAGGCTGTCCACGATGTAGCCGTCAGTGGGCCGCTGCTCCACCGCCCGCTTCAGCATCGCGAACGCCTCGTCGAGGTTCATGTGCTGGTCGACCCATGAATAGCCGAGATAATTCAGCACCAGCGGCTGGTCAGGTGCGAGCGTCAGTGCCTTCTTGAAGTCCGCCTCCGCCTTGGGCCACTCCTTCGTGCGCTCGTAGGCGATGCCGCGGAAATAGAACAAGGTCCAATGACCGGCGTCCAGCTTGTCGCCGACCAAGGCGATCGAGCGGCTATAAGCCTCGCTCGCCTTGCCGAAATCCTTGCGGGACCGGTAGACATTGCCCAGCGCCGTGAGAGCCTCGACGTCGTCGGGCCGCTTGGACACGATGGCCTCGAGCCTCGCCACGGCTTCGTCCTTGCGGTCGAGCTGCTCGAGGTTCAGCGCGATCTGGACCACGGCGCTGCGGCGCAGCGGCGAGTTCTCGGCGATCGAATCATAGGTGTCGTTGGCGCGCTCGAGCTGCTTCAGCCGATCGTAGATATCGGCGAGCGTGATGGTGGCGAGCCCGTTCTGGGGCGCGAGCCAGAGCGAGAGACGCAGGTAGAACATCGCGGCGAGTTCGTCGCCCGTCCGGTTGCTGGCCGACCCGATGCCGTAGAGCACCTCGCCCGCCCCGGCCGAAGCGTTCGGAACCGCGCTTTCCAGCGTCTTGCCTTCATCGAGCTGCGCCAGAGCGCTCGTGACGACTGGGTGGCGGGGCAGAACCTTCTCGAAATCGCGATAGACGCGCTTTGCTTCCTCGTTGCGGCCCTGCCGCGACAGGAAACGGCCGTACACATCGACGATGCGCAGCGTCTTGCTTTCCGCGGTGTAGGCCGCCTTCAGGCGCTTCTCGGCTTCGGCGGAATTTCCGGCAATGTCGGCGATCAACCCGGCATGATAGTCGCGGAATACGGCAAGCGCCGCCTCGCCCTTCATTCCGTCGATCGTCTCGAGCGCCTTCTTCGGGTTGTTAGATCCCACCCAGGACCAGGCCAGCAGCAAGGTCGAAGTGAAATCGGCGGTCTTGTTCTTGCCGCCCTTGGAAAGGCGCGTGCGGGCCTTGGCATATTGCTTGGCCTGCAGGTCGCGCACGGCGAGGGTGAGCTGCGCCAACGGGCTGGCGGGTTCCCGCGCAACGATCCGTTCCGCGAGCCGGGCCGCTTCGGGATAGGCGCCCTCGACCATCAGCGAAACGAATGCCCGGTCGTTCAGTTCGGCATTGCGAGGGTCGTCGCGCAGCGCCTCGCGGTAGAAGAACGCCGCGGCGCTGGTGTCGCGCGCCGCTCCTGCCACCACGGCGGCAAGGAAATTGCCGGCCAGAGTGTCCCCGGCGTCGATCGTGTCCGTATAGGAATCGGTGGCCGAGGCAGGCGACAGGGCAGCGCTCGCGGCGAGCATCGCAGCAAGCAGCAAAGGCCGGACACGGCCCGGCCGCGGAATGAGGTTCGATGGCTTCACGCTATGCCGCTCTCTGTCGGCCGCCGGCTCGGCGGCAAGTCTCATTCTGAATCGCTACCGCAACATGGCGTTTTTGGGGTTGTGCGGCAAGCCGAGGCGAAGCCGCACCCTTATTTCGTTATCGAATCAGGGCAACTTCTTCGTGAACTCCCGGCTCATGCACGCCGATCTGCCACGACCGGGCTCACATATTCGGGTAATTCGGCCCGCCGCCGCCCTCCGGCGTCACCCAATTGATGTTCTGGGCGGGGTCCTTGATATCGCAGGTCTTGCAGTGGACGCAGTTCTGCGCGTTGATCACGAAACGGGGATCGCTCTTGGCCTCCGCATCCGCATAGACCACCTCGTACACGCCCGCCGGGCAATAGAGCCGCGCCGGCTCGCCGTAGAGCGGCAGGTTCATGCGGATCGGGATGCTCGGATCGGCCAGCTTGAGATGGGCGGGCTGGTCTTCCTCGTGATTGGTGGCCGACAGGAACACCGAGGAGAGCTTGTCGAACGACACCACGCCATCGGGCCTGGGATAGACGATGGGCTGCACCTGGTCGATCGGCTTCAGCGTCGCGAAATCGGCCTTTCCGTGCTTCATCGTGCCGAAGAACGAGAAGCCGAACAGCTCGTTCGTCCACATGTCGAGGCCGCCCAGCGCCACGCCGACGGCTGTCCCGAATTTCGACCAGAGCGGCTTGGCGTTGCGCACGCGCTTCAGGTCCTGCCCGATCTCGGAGGCGCGCCAGGCGTTCTCGTAGGCGATCAGCTCGTCATTCGCCCGGCCTGCCGCGAGCGCCTGGGCGACATGCTCAGCCGCCAGCATCCCCGACAGCACCGCATTGTGCGAGCCCTTGATGCGCGGCACGTTGACGAAGCCCGCCGCGCAGCCGACAAGCGCGCCTCCGGGGAAGGACAGCTTGGGCACGGATTGCCAGCCGCCTTCCGTGATGGCGCGCGCGCCATAGGAGATGCGCTTGCCGCCCATGAAGGTGTCGCGCACCAGCGGATGGGTCTTGAAGCGCTGGAATTCGTCGAAGGGCGAGAGCGTCGGGTTCGAGTAGTTCAGGTGCACGACGAAGCCGACCGCGACGAGATTGTCTTCCAGGTGGTACAGGAACGACCCGCCGCCGGTCGAATTGCCGAGCGGCCAGCCGAAGGAGTGCTGCACCAGCCCCGGATGGTGCTTCTCCGGCGCGACCTGCCAGAGCTCCTTGAGGCCGATGCCGTATTTCTGCGGGTCCCGCCCCGCATCGAGCTCGAACTTGCGGATAAGCTGCTTCGACAGGCTGCCCCGCGCGCCCTCCGCGAACAGCACGTATTTGCCGCGCAGCTCCATGCCGCGGGTGAAGCTGTCCTTCACCTCGCCGGTCTTGGAAATTCCCATGTCGCCGGTGGCCACGCCAACGACTTCGCCGGCCTCGCCGTACAGAATTTCGGCCGCCGCGAAGCCGGGATAGATCTCCACGCCCAGCGCCTCGGCGCGCGTGGCCATCCAGCGCGCGACATTGCCGAGCGAGACGATGTAGTTGCCGTGGTTGGACATCAGCTTGGGCATCAGCATGTTCGGCAGGCGAACGGAGCCCGCCGGGCCAAGCACGTAGAAGCGATCGTCGGTGACGGGCGTGCGCAGCGGCGCGTCCGGATCCTGCCGCCAATCCGGCAGCAGCTTGTCCAGCCCGATCGGGTCGACCACCGCGCCCGACAGGATATGCGCGCCGACCTCGGAGCCCTTTTCCACCACGACGACCGAAAGATCGGCATCGAGCTGCTTGAGGCGGATCGCCGCGGCGAGGCCGGCGGGGCCCGCGCCGACGATCACCACGTCGAAATCCATGCCCTCGCGCGGGGTGCTGAGCGCCTCTGCCAGTTCCATCGTCACGATCTCCCGCCGCTTCGGACCATCTTTCGAGGTTTCTCGTATGGACCACCGCCCGGATGGCCGCAAGCCGGTCGAACGGATGGAAGTGGAGCAGATTCGCGCAGCTCCGCCCCTGGCGACTCGCATCTGCGCGCGCGGGCCGTTAAATGATGGGCATGGAGCCACCTCTGACCGATCCGCGCATCGCGGCCGCTGCCCTCGTGCAGTGGTATGCCGAAATGGGCGTCGATACCGCGCTGGACGAGGCTCCGCGCGACCGGTTCGAGGAGGCGCGGCCCAAGGCTCCCGCCGAGCGGCCGGCCGCGCCCGTCCTCGCGCCGGCCTCCGCCGCCAGTTCGACCGACGAGATGGCCGCGCTCGGCGCGGTTGCTTGCGCGATCCGCGGCGAGCCTCGACGAGTTGCAGACGCTTCTTGCCGCATTCGAGGGCTGCGCCCTCAAGGCCACCGCCAAGAGCCTGTGCTTCGCGGACGGCAACCCGGCGGGACGCGTGATGCTGGTGGGCGAAGCCCCCGGCGCGGACGAGGACCGGCAGGGCGTGCCCTTCGTGGGGCGTTCCGGCCAGTTGCTGGACCGCATGCTCGCGGCCATCGGGCTCGACCGCACGAGCCGTCTACATCGCCAACATCATTCCCTGGCGGCCGCCCGGCAACCGCACGCCGACGCCGCAGGAAGCGGCGGTGTGCCAGCCCTTCATCGAGCGCCAGATCGAGCTCGCCGACCCCGACATCCTGGTGTGCCTCGGCGGGCCCTCGGCCCAGGCGCTGCTGGGCCTGAAGGACGGGATCACCAGATCCCGGGGCCGCTGGAGCGAATACGATACGGGGACGCGCAAGATCCGCGCGATCGCGACCCTGCACCCGGCCTACCTGCTGCGCCAACCGCTGCAGAAGCGTCTGGCGTGGCGAGACCTGAAGGCCATCAGGAAGGCGCTGGAAGAGGGTTAGCGCGTGGAACGATTGCAGGGCGCGGTTCTTTTTCTCAAGGGACTCCCAAGGTTTCGTCCAGACCTCTGCCGAATTCCCGGGATGTGCCGGCGGTCCCCCAGGGCGCTTCCGCAAATTCCAGAAGCTTAGCCAGGATATTTATCCTTTCCCGGCAAGCGCCCGACTCCGGTGACTTCGCCGAGCGGTCTCTGCACGGACGCCCGGACCGTGCCTCCAAAACGCGAACGGCCGCCCAAGGGGCGGCCGCGGCGGGCCTTTCGGCCTGAATTAAAGAAGTCCAGCTCAGCGCGCGTTCAGTTGAGCTTTCCGCGCATTTCGCCAAGGCCCTGTTCGACGAGACGGTCGCCGGCGCCTGCGGAAACCTGCTTGCGCAGGATCTGCTCGGAGGCGCGGACGGCGGCGTCGGCAGCCGCGGCGCGAACGTCGGACGTGGCCTGCGCCTCAGCCAGCGCGATCTTCTGTTCCGCCATCTTGGTGCGGCGGGCGACGAAATCGGCCAGCTTGGCCTGAGCCTCCTGCGCGAGGCGCTCGGCCTCGACGCGGGCGGCGCGGATGATCTCGTCCGCCTCGGCTTCGGCCTCCTTGCGACGGCGCTGGTAGTCGGCCAGCACGCGCTGGGCTTCCTCACGCAGCACGCGCGCATCCTCAAGCTCGGCGCGGATACGGTCGCCGCGCTTGTCGAGACCGTTCGCGACAGTCGTGAACACGCCCATCTTCCAGGCGATGCCCATGAAGATGAAGAACGAGACGGCGACCCAGAATTCAGCTTCGAAGAACATCGTTCGTCCTCACTGTGTCCCGGCGGGCAGCGATTGCCCGACAGCCGCATCGACTTCCGCCGAAGCAGGCGCCGAGCCCATCAGGCGCTCGACGATGGCCGTGGCGGTGTCGACGGCGATGCCGCGGACATTCGACATGGCCTTCGTCTTGCCGGCGACGATCTGCGCCTCGGCCGAAGCCAGCCTGGCGTTGAGATCGGCCTCGAGCGCCTTGCGGCGTTCGTCCGTCTCGGCCGCGAGGCGGGCATTGGTCTCGCCGGCGATGGCCTGGGCCTTCGCCTTGGCGTCGGCCAGGGCCTTCTCGTAAGCCTCGATCGCGGCGTCCGTCTCGGCCTTCAGCTTGGCGGCCTGATCGAGGTCGCTCGACACGCGATTGTGCCGCTCTTCCAGGATGGAGGCGACGCGCGGAAGCGCGACCTTGGACATCAGCAGATACAGCGCGCCGAACGCCAGCGCGAGCCAGACGAGCTGCGAGCCGAACGTGGAGCTGTCGAACGGCGGGAAATTGCCGTGCGCCTCGGCGGGATGCGCCGTCGAAGCAGTGGTCGTCGTCGCCATGACCTTACCTCATCCAGTCAGAACTGCTTACCATACGCAGCGCGGAGCGGCACCCGCCGCTCCGCAACCAACAACGATCAGCAGGCGGCCGGCTTGTTCTTAGACGGCGAACAGCAGCAGCAGCGCGATCAGCAGCGAGAAGATGCCGAGCGCTTCGGTCAGCGCGAAGCCCAGCAGCAGCGTGCCGCGCTGGCCGTCGGCAGCCGACGGGTTGCGCAGGGCGCCCGCGAGGAACTGGCCGAAGAGATTGCCGAGGCCGATGCCGGCGCCAGCCATGCCGAGGCAGGCAATGCCTGCGCCGAGGAGCTTTGCAGCTTCAGGACCCATAGTCGTAACTCCTTAGGTTTGATCGTGTGCTGATCGTGTGGGGCAGGGAAAACCGTGCTGCGTGATCCGGGCCTAGTGGCCCGGGTGCAGGGCGTCGTGGAGGTAGATCGAGGTCAAGCGTCGCGAAGACGTAAGCCTGCAGGACAGCGACCAGGAACTCGAGAGCGGTGAGCGCGACGGTGAGCGCCAGCGGCAGCGGGGACAGGATGCCCCAGGCGCCGGCGGCCAGCAGCGTGCCGACGAAGCCCGCGAAGATCTTCAGCGCGATGTGGCCCGCCAGCATGTTGGCGAACAGACGCACCGACAGGCTGATGGGACGCGAGATGAACGAGATCACCTCGATCGCCACGAGCAGCGGCAGCAGCCAGCCGGGCACGCCCGACGGCACGAACAGGCCGAGGAAGTGCGTTCCGTGCTTGGCGAAGCCGTAGATGATGACGGTGAGGATCACGAGGCGGCGCAGCGCCGCGGTGATGATGATGTGGCTGGTGACGGTGAAGCCGTAGGGCATCATGCCCGCGAGGTTCAGCACCAGGATGAAGATGAACAGCGAGAAGACCATCGGGAAGAATTTCATGCCGTCATGGCCGGCCGAACTTCGGACGGTGTTGGCGACGAATTCATAGGTCATCTCGACCATGGACTGCAGGCGGCCCGGCACCATGGCGCGGCCCGCGGTGCCCATCATCATGAACAGCGTGATGAACGCGACAGCGCCGATCATGTAGAGGGAGGATTGCGTCAGCACGATCTCGGTCGCGCCGAGCTTGAACAGCGGCTGCCCGATCTTGACGAGCTGGAATTGATGAATCGGATCGGCCATGGCCGGTCAGGCTCTCTCTCTCGTGCCGCCGCGGCGGCAAATTCCACAATCAACGACCAGGACATGCAAGGCAGAACCCTGCGCCCCAGCCGCACCCTCAATCCCCAGGCGGCCGAACGAAGCCGGACGCCCTCATCACGTTCCAGATGCCAGCGCCAAAGCCCAGCATCGTCAGCACGATCATGCCCCACGGCTTCGTGCCCAGAAACGTGTCCATACCCCAGCCAAGCCCGGCGCCGGCGATGATCCCGGCCATGAATTCCGACGAGAGCCGGAAGGCCTTGCCCATTGGCGACGGTTCGGACGACGGGCTGGTTCCGTCGGGACCCTTGCGCTGCGGAGCGGCGTCTCGAACCTGATCGAGGCGCGTTCCAAGGCGCTTGAGCCTTTCGGAGAGTTCGGCGTCTTCTGGAGGCTTGGGAATCCGAACCGGGTCTCTTGTGCGATCCGTCATTCGCCATGGCGATCAACCCGCACGCATGAACCCGGAGCGTCGACCGACACCCCCCTGAAGTCGGGCGCACCATAGTTTTTGGCCCTGCAGGTGTCAAGGATGGTGGAGGAAGGTTTAACACACTGAATTTGCACGTTATTTGCTGCCCTAGACGAAGGGATGTATCCGCTTTCGCGAATGCGGAGCCCACGATGCGCGACTCCCCTGCCAGGGCAAGCGCGTCGTGGCAGGCTGAACCGGATGTCGTTTAGGGGCCAGCCGCACGGAGCGCGTGCGACTCATTCTCCCGCTCGGGGAGCGTGAAGGTGCGGGAGAGGCTCGTTCAACCTCTCAGGACGCCACCCCGTCATCCCGGCCGGAGCGCAGCGGAGAGCCGGACCCAAAGTGCCGCTATTGCGGCACGTCCCCGGAGCCCCAAAGTGCGGCCTGCCGCACGTCCCCGGAACCCCAAAGTGCGGCTGCGCACGTCCCCGGAACCCTGTAGCGCAGCGAAAGGGGGTCCGGGGTCCAGCGCAGGAACTCCGCGCGAAGCGCGCTTCCATCAAGTCTTAAGGCGAGCGATGTGCCGCTGCGCGGCGCTTCGTTGTGCTGTAACTAGGACAAGGTTCCGCTGCGCTGCACCTTTCCGGGAACGTGCCGCAAGCGGCACTTTGGGCAGTGGCGCATCGCCCTGCTTCTTCCACCTCACCCCGTCATCCCGGCCGGAGCGCAGCGGAGAGCCGGGATCTCAACTCCATCAGGGGAGGCGGGAGATCCCGGGTCGGTGCCCGGGATGACGGAGAGAGTGCGACTGGACTACGGAGAGGCGGAAACAGGAAATCGCGGGTTAAAATAGGATTTTTATCAGAATCAGCTTGACACAATCCGGAAAATATGCCTATATACCTCCCGTCTCCACCCGGGGAAGGGGCGTCTGCAGCGTGCTGATGCGGGTGGGGGACGGTGGCCGGCGGGAGGAGGGGAGTCACGCTCCCTCGCTCGTGCGGCGGCCCAAGTCGCAGGGTTTGGCCGGCCGGCAGCCGGTCAGCAACCCGGGCTGTTCGGTTCCATTTGCGGCCCCTTGCCGCCTGACCGGGCGTGAAAACCCGGAAGGCGGTTACGGGCCGGCCAGGGCCGCGCGGCTATCGGACCAAACGGGGTGAGTGTCTGCCCCCCGGGATCCTGCGAAGCAAGCCTCCAACACCGTGCGCGGAACGGCCGGGCACCCCGGCCTGACGCTGAAGAAACATTTCCCAATCCTCCGCGCGAGCGAAGGGATCGGGAGACCAGGCCGTTCCGCGCCGCCCTTCCATCGGGGCTCGCAGGGCACATCCAGCCAAGCCCCGCACCCTGGAGGGTGGCGGGATATAGGACGTTGGGGGGGCCAGGCCTCACCGCCGCGAGAAGCCCCGAATCACACGGCTTCGAGGAACTGCTCGGCCTGTTCGAGGTCCACGGAGACCAGTTGGCTGACGCCGCGCTCGGCCATGGTGACGCCGAAGAGGCGGTCCATCCGGGCCATGGTGATGGGGTTGTGCGTGATGACGATGAAGCGCGTCTCGGTGGTCTTGGCCATCTCGCGCAGCAGGTCGCAATAGCGCTCCACATTGGCGTCGTCGAGCGGGGCGTCGACCTCGTCGAGCACGCAGATCGGCGAGGGATTGGTGAGAAACACCGCGAAGATCAGCGCGATGGCCGTCAGCGCCTGCTCGCCGCCCGACAGCAGCGTCATGACCTGCGGCTTCTTGCCCGGCGGACGCGCCACGATCTCCAGCCCCGCCTCCAGCGGATCGTCCGATTCGACCAGCTCAAGCTGCGCGGTGCCGCCGCCGAAGAGGCTCGTGAACAGGCGCTCGAAATGGCCCTGCACGATGGCGAAGGCGGCGAGCAGGCGTTCGCGTCCCTCGCGATTGAGGCTGCCGATGGCGGCGCGAAGGCGCTTGATGGCCTCGGTCAGGTCCTCCTTCTCGGCGACGAGCCCGTCGCGCTGCGTCTCGAAGCCGGTCAGCTCCTCCTCGGCGCGAAGATTGACAGCGCCAAGCCGCTCGCGATCCTGCCGCAAGGCCTCCAGCCGCTTCTCGACGGCGTCGATGTCGGGGGCGGGCGCGTTGGGCTGCACGCCGGCGATCTCGGGGAGACCGTCGGGGGTCGTCTCGAGCCGCTCCTCGATGCTGCGGACGGTCTCGACGAGTTTCTCGCGTGCGGCCTCGAGGCGTGCCTCGGAGCGGGCCTTCTCCTCACGCGCGGCGGACAGTCCGGCCAGCGCCTCGCTCGCCGCGGCATCGGCCGCCTTCTGCGTCGTATCGGCCTGTGTGAGCTCGTCGGCGGCGTTGCGGCGCGCGATTTCGGCCTCCGCAATCTCCGACAGGACGGCGCGGCGGCGGATCAGGAACGTATCGGGCGCTTCGCGGAGCGCCTCGCGCTCGACCTCGATTTCGGCCTGCCGCCGCTCGATCTCGCCGACCTGGCCGGAGGCGCGCGTGCGCCGCTCCTCCCACGCCGCGCGCTCGGCGACGATGGCGGTGAGGCGGCGGGCGCGGATCTCGGCTTCGCGGGCGAGGCCCTGGACCTGCAGGCGCAACTCGCTGACCGCCTGCCTGTCCTGCGCCACCTGCAGCCTGGCCTCGGTGAGGCGCGCTTCCGCGTCGCCCGCAGGCGGCAGGGCCTCGCGCTGGGCCAGCGCATCGGCGCGGCGGGCCTGCGCCTCGTCCAGGCCGGCCGAAACGCGGCTGCGCGAATCCTCCAGCGCGGTGCGCCGGGCAGCGACCTCGGCCTGCCGCCGCTCGGCCGCGGCGAGGCGCTGCCTGACGGCATCGAGGTCACGGCGGACGATGCGGGCGGCGTCGAAGGCGCGGGTTTCGTCCTGCGCGGCGGTGCGGACGGCGGCGCTGGCGGCATCGAGCTCGGCGCGGGCCGCGTCGGACGCCTTGCGCGCTGCGGCGGCGGAGGTCTCGAGCTCGCCGAGTCGGTTCTTCTCGGCCAGCCGGCGCGCGGCCGGGCTCGGCGCCTCGGCGGCGTTGGTCAAACCGTCCCAGCGCCAGAGATCGCCCTCCTTCGAGACGAGCCGCTGCCCCGGCGCGAGCAGCGTCCGGAGCCGCTCGCCGTCTGCACGGGCGACGACGCCGACCTGGCGCAGGCGGCGAAGCATCGCGGCAGGGCCCTCGACGACTTCGGCGAGCGGGCGCGCGCCCTCGGGCAGCGCCGGATCGCCGTCGCCGGAGCCGGTATCGTCCCAATGGGCCGGGGCGGCGCGGTCCGTCGAGGCGTCGAGATCGTCGCCGAGCGCGGACGCGAACGCGATCTCGAAGCCGCGCGACACCTTCACGGCATCGATGATGCGCGGCCATTTGTCGCCGGAGGGGCTGGCGAGAAGCTTGGCAAGCGTCCGCGCCTCGGTCTCCAGCCGCTGGGCCGTGCGATCGGCCTCCATGGACGGGGCCGCGCAGCCGCGCTTCCGCGTCGCGGGCGGCGGCATGGGCCGTGCGGGCGGACTGGGCCTGTTCGTCGGCGGCGGCCGCGGCGGCGGAACCGGCCTCGATCTCGGCGCGAAGGCCCGAGACGTCGGCATCCGCCCCCAGCGCCGTCTCGATGGCGGCAAGGTCGCGCTGGACACGCTCCAGATCGGCCGAAAGCCTGTTAGCGCGGTCGGTCTCCTCGCGAATGGCGCGATCCACGGCGGCGCGGCGGGCATTGAGGTCGGCGACGGCGGCCTGGGCCTCGCCCAACGCCGCCTCGGACGCGGCAAGCGCGGTCTCGAGCCCGGCCAGCCTCTCGCGCGCCTCGCCGTCGGCGGCGCGGGCCGTCTCGCCATCGGCCAGGAGCTGTTCTTCCTCGCCCGAGAGCCGGCCCAGCGCGCCGCCGGCATCCTCGATCAGGGTCGTTTCCCTCTGGATGTCCCTGGCAAGCTCGACGCTGCGGCGCTCCAGCTCCAAGGCGCGCTCGCGGGCTCGCTTCTCCTCGGCCTCCAGCGAATCGCGGGCCAAGGTCAGGCGCTGCAAGGCGGCGGCGGCGGCCACCTCGGCATCGCGCAAGGCAGGCAGCACATGAGCCGCGACAGCCTGCCTCGTGGCCGCTTCGGCCTGCGCCTTGGTGCGGTCGGCCACCAATCCGAGATCGGCCTCGACCTTGCGCTCGGCCGCAAGCACGCCATCGCGCGCCTCGCGCCAGCCGATCAGCAGCAGCAGCGCCTCGGCCTTGCGGATGTCGGACGCCAGCGAGCGATAGCGCGAGGCCTGCCGCGACTGTCGCTTGAGGCTGTCGATCTGGGCGTCGAGCTGCTGCAGCACGTCGTCGAGGCGGGTGATATTGTCCTCGGCCGCCGTGAGCCGCAGTTCCGCCTCGTGCCGGCGAGAGTGCAGCCCGGCGATGCCGGCGGCGTCCTCCAGGATGCGGCGGCGAGCCTGGGGCTTGGCGGCGATGATTTCGCCGATCATCCCCTGGCGAACCATGGCGGGCGAGCGCGCACCGGTCGCCGCGTCGGCGAACAGGAGCTGCACGTCGCGGGCGCGCACTTCCTTGCCGTTGACGCGATAGGTGGAGCCGGATTCGCGCTCGATGCGGCGGGAAATGTCGAGCTGGTCGGCGTCGTTGAAGGCGGCAGGCGCGGTTCGGTCGCGATTGTCGACGTGGAGCGCGACTTCGGCGGTGTTGCGCGCCGGACGGTTGCCGGTGCCCCCGAAGATCACGTCGTCCATGCCGGAGGCGCGCAGGCTCTTGTACGAGCTCTCGCCCATCACCCAGCGCAGCGCCTCGACCAGGTTCGACTTGCCGCAGCCATTTGGACCGACGACGCCCGTCAGGCCCGGCTCGATGAGGAAATCGGTCGATTCGACAAAGGACTTGAAGCCGACCAGCCGGAGGCGCGTGAGCTTCATGGGGCGCGATCCCTCGCGCCCCTGCCCTCAGGCTGGAGCGAGCGCCGCTCAGCTCCCAACGAGAGGAGCGAGGATCTTGTCGAGTTCCTCAACCGAAAGGGCCCCGCGCTGCGTCTGGCCGTTGATAAAGAAGGTGGGCGTGGAATTGATTTCGAAGGTCTTCGCGCCACGATCCCGCACGGCATTTACGCCGTCATAGATCTGTTGGTTTTTCAAGCAGGCTTCGAAGGATTCCTGTGTAAATCCGGCCTGTTTCACCAATTTCGAAAGCCCTTCGACCGGCTTGTCGGTGAAAGCCCAGTTCTTCTGCTGCGAGAAGAGCAGGTCGATGATCGCGTAATATTTGCTGTCGCCGGCGCAGCGGGCCAGCATGAATCCGGCCGTCGCCAGCGGATCGAGCGGGAATTCGCGCATCACGAACTTCACCTTGCCGGTGTCGATATACTTCGACTTCAGGGTCGGCCAGGTGCGCTCATGGAAGGTGGCGCAGTGGCTGCACGTCATCGACGCGTATTCGTAGATGGTGACCTTGGCGTCGGGACTGCCGAGGACCACGTCGCCGAGCGGGCCCGGCACGGCGAGATCGGACACGGAGACGCTCTGCGCGGATGCCGGCACGGACAGGCCAGGCATGACCACGGCGAGTACGCCGGCGGCGGCAAGGCCCTGGATCACGGTACGACGGGTCAGCATTCGGTTTCTCCTGCGGTCCTGCGTCGCGACCGGTACTGCTCCGGTTCCGACGTCATCTTCAATTCATCGCCCGACAATTGTGGCAAGAAGCCGCTTGTTGCAAGCCGGCACTCGCGAACGCCGTTCACGAAAGCTGGAGGCGGCGGCCGGAATTCGGGCGCGCTACCCCGCCTTTCGCGTGAGAATTCCCGCACCGAGACGGGCGAGAGCCTCGCGGAGCGGCTCGTCCTGCACGCCCTGCACGAGCGCCCTCGCCTCCTCGATGGCCTTGGGGTCCAGCGACACGAGCGGACGTGGGCGCTCCACCGCGCGCTCCATCGGACCCTGCCGGAACGACAGCTTGCCCACGCAGCGCCAGCCATAATGGGCGTTGACGCGCTCGATGAGCACGGGCGCGATGTGCTGGAATTCCAGCGCGAACGCGCCTTCAACGCGGATCACCAGCGTCGCGGGCTCCTGCCTCTCGTCGACGAGGCCAGCGGGGCGGCGAGGCCATTGCATCTTCACAGGCTCGCAATACTGCGCCAGCCGCTCGCCCACGATATCGGGCCAGGCGACGATGATGTCGGTGGCGGCGAATCCCTTCGCGGCCAGCACCGGCGCGATGCACTGGCCGACGAGATCGGCAAGGGGCCGGAGCCTGGGCTTCTTCACGACGATGACCCTGTGGTGGACGCGGCGGATGCGGCTTGGCGTCACTTCACGCCCGCGCCCGGGCAGGCTAAGCCTCGGGGCATGATAACCTTCACCGCCCTAGAGCGAAAGCGCCGCGATCCACACCGCGCCGCAGATCCGGCCCGGCCCGATCCGGCGGCCCTGCTGGAATGGTACGACCGCAACCGCCGCACGATGCCCTGGCGCGCGAAGCCCGGCGAGACGGCCGATCCCTACCGCGTCTGGCTGTCCGAAATCATGCTGCAGCAGACGACCGTTCGCGCGGTGAAGCCCTATTTCGAGCGGTTCGTGAGCCCTGTTCCCGTCCGTGCATGCCCTGGCGGACGCGCCCACCGACGACGTGATGAAGGCCTGGGCGGGCCTCGGCTATTATTCGCGCGCCCGCAACCTGCATGCCTGCGCCAAGGCGGTGGTGGAGCGATTCGGCGGGCAGTTTCCCGCCGAAGAGGAGGCGTTGCGCTCGCTGCCGGGCATCGGGGCCTATACCTCGGCGGCCATCGCCTCGATCGCGTTCGACCGGCGCGCGATCGTCGTCGACGGCAATGTCGAGCGCGTGATCACGCGGCTTTTCACGGTCGAGGACCCGCTGCCGCGTTCCAAGCCCGCCATCAAGGCGCTCGCCGACACGCTGACGCCGCATGCGCGGCCCGGCGATTTCGCGCAGGCCATGATGGATCTCGGCGCGACCTTATGCTCGCCCAAGAGCCCGGCCTGCGGGCTCTGCCCGTGGCGCGAGCCCTGCCGGGGACGCATCGAGGGCACGGCCGAGACGTTTCCGCGCAAGGAGAAGAAGGTCGAGGGCAAGCTGCGCCGTGGAGCAGCGTTTCTCGCCGTCAGAGCCGACGGCATGCTGCTCATGCGCACGCGCGCGCCCAAGGGCCTTCTTGGCGGCATGGCCGAGGTGCCCGGCAGCGTGTGGCGGGCCGACTACGAGGCGAGCGGCGCGATCACGGATGCCCCGCTGCCCGCCGAATGGCAATCACGGCCGGGGGTGGTGGAGCATGTCTTCACGCATTTTCCGCTGCACCTGACGGTGTTCGTCGCGGAGATCCCGGCCGGGACGCCAGCCCCGGGCGACTGCCGCTGGGTGGCGCTGGCCGATGTCGACGGCGAAGCCCTGCCCAACGTCATGCGCAAGGTGATCGCGCATGGGCTGGGGCGGTAGATGCTCAGGTGGGAGCGGGGCGGCCACGCGGCAGGACTATGCCGCGCAGGCCTACGCCGCGTCGGCCATCTGCTGGCGCAGGGTCTTGCGGAACATGTCGATCGGGGCGAGCGCGCCGCGATCCTGGGTGTGCCAGAAGGTCCAGCCATTGCAGGCCGGGAGCCCCTGCGCGAGCGCGCCGACCTTGTGGATCGATCCCACCAGATTGCCGAAGGTGAGCGCGCCATCGGCGCGGACCATCGCCTCGAACCGGCGCTTCTCGTCCGTGAGGATCGCGCCGGGCGTGATGAGCCCCGCCTCGACCACCGACAGGAACGGGATGCGCGGCTCGCTGCGCTTTTCGGGCGAGGCCAGGATCGTGGATGGGTCCAGCGGCATGACGGCCTCGATGCGCTCCATCGCCGCCTTGGCGTAGACGGGATCGCGCTCGATGCCGATGAAGTTGCGGCCGAGGCGGCGCGCGACCGCGCCCGTCGTGCCCGAGCCGAAGAAGGGGTCGAGCACCACGTCGCCCGCCGCCGAGGACGACAGCATGACGCGGGCGAGCAGCGCCTCGGGCTTTTGCGTCGGATGCACCTTGCGCCCGTCGGCGTCCTTCAGGCGCTCGGCGCCGGTGCAGAGTGGGATGAACCAGTCGGAGCGGACCTGGAGATCCTCGTTCCCGGCCTTCAGGGCGTCATAGTTGAAGGCGTAATTCTTGGCGTCGGGACCCTTGGAGGCCCAGATCATCGTCTCGTGCGCGTTGGTGAAGCGCCGGCCGCGGAAATTCGGCATCGGATTGGCCTTGCGCCACACGATGTCGTTGAGGATCCAGAAGCCGAGATCCTGCAGGATCGCTCCGACCCGGAAGATATTGTGGTAGGAGCCGATGACCCAGAGCGTGGCGTTGGGCTTCATCACGCGACGCGCGGCGAGCAGCCACGCGCGGGTGAAATGGTCGTAATCGGCGAAGCTGGCGAACTTGTCCCAGTCGTCGTCGACGGCATCGACCAGCGAATGGTCCGGCCGCGTCAGCGCGCCTTCGAGCTGCAGATTGTAGGGAGGGTCCGCGAACACCAGGTCGACGCTGGCTTCGGGAAGCTTCGACAACTCCGCGACGCAGTCGCCGAGGAGGATTTGGTCGAGGGGGAGAGCTAAATGCTCCCTCCGAACAACCGGTGTGGAACGCCCGGTACGCGAGACATGAATCCGGGGTTCGACACCGGCTGCATCGGTACGCGGGATACCCATGTGCAGCACCGTTACGCAACAGAACGGTGATCACTATGGATAGGGTAAGGTAAAGAGGTGGTTTCCAGCAGCAAATAAATCTGTCCTGTTAATGGACAGGCTAGGCAATTATTGCCCTGCTGGAGATTAACGCCTGCGTTAGCTTTCGTTTAATCTTCGTTATCGACTTCGGCGTCGAGCATGCCGAAGGTCATGCGGTGAAAGGGACACGGTCCCTGGCTCACCAGTGCGCTGCGATGCGCGGCCGTGGCGTAGCCGGCATGCCGCTCGAACCCGTAGACGGGATAATGCGCGCCGAGACGGCTCATCATCCTGTCGCGCGTGACTTTCGCGACGATGGAGGCGGCGGCGATGGAGGCGACCAGCCTGTCACCCTTGATGACGGCCTCGCCTGGGCCGTGCCATCCCGGCAGGTCTCGTCCATCGACAAGGATGAAGGCGGGCGGGCGGCAGAGCGCGCGGATGGCGCGGCGCATCGCCTCGAGCGTCGCCTGGCGGATGTCGATGATGTCGATTCGCGCGGCCGAAACCGATGCCACCGCGACATCGGCGGTGGCGACGATGGCGTCGAACAGCTCCTCGCGCCGTGCGGGCGGGATGAGCTTGGAATCGTCGAGCCCTTCGGGAATTCGGTCAGGGTCCAGCACGACCGCCGCTGCTACGACTGGCCCGGCCAGCGGACCCCGGCCTGCTTCGTCCACGCCGGCTATGGGCAAAATCCCCCGGCGCATCAGCGCCGCCTCGCGCAGGAAATCAGGCCATGCCCGGGGCTCTTGTGCCGCTCGCGCCGATCCGCCCTCACGGCTGCCCGGCTCAACGCCGTTGCCGGACGATTTCCGGCCCGCCTTGACCGAAACGGAACCGTCGGCGCCCGATCCGGGATTTCGGGCTTTCTGGGTGGACGGCTTCGGAGCTGCGATTCGGGCCATGTCCCATGCTGCCCGCCGCGCGCCCGCAGGCAAGTACGATCTCGAAGCTATCCCCGCTGCGCACAATGCCCGGCCGCCCAACGGCCAATTCAAGAACCGGAGCTGTCACGCCGGCCATCAGGCTCGCCTGGATTCAGCGGCCGTGTATTGCTCTTGTCCAATCCGCCTGTTCTCATCGCCTGAACGAGTTCCTCTGGTCCGATCCAGCAGGTCCGATGCCCAGGACTCCCTTACTAAGGCAGTTGAAGCCGGCCGTGGGCATCGAGCGGCCAGAACGGATTGTGCGCGACCTCCCAGAGATTGCCGTCCGGGTCCGAGAAATAGCCTGAATAGCCGCCCCACTCGGTTGGGGCTGCCGGCTTCGTGATGACGGCTCCCGCCGCCACGGCCTCGGCCATCACCGCGTCGACCGTTGCGCGATCGGGCTGGTTCTGCGCCAGCGCGAAGCCGGAGTGATCGGGTACGCCGACCGCGACGCCTGCGTCATGGGCCAGTTCCGCGCGCGTCCATAGCGCCAGCACGACGCCGTTCAGGTCGAAGAACGAGACCTCCGGGCGTGCTCGCCGACGACAACGACCAGCCCAGCGCTCCGATAAAACGCGGTTGCACGGGCGATATCCGTCACCGCGAGCGTGATCAGGTTGACCCTCGGTTCGATCGCCATGCCGCTACCTCCCTTTGCTCGATGCGCACTGAACTCCCGGCTCAATCCTGAGGGATCGGCGATCGCACGGACATTCAGCGCAGTGGCCGATCACTCAGTAGCATCGACATATCAGAACAGCTTGAGCTGCTCGCCAGGCTGCACCGGCGGCGTGAACAGGTCCGTGCGCAGCTTGCGGCGTTCCTTGTTGAAGCCGAGCCGCTGGGCGGCGATTTCGAAGCGGCGGCCGATCATCCACGCATAGGGGCCGTCGCCGGTCATGCGCTCCCCCCATTTGGCGTCGTAATCCTTGCCGCCGCGCATAGACCGCACCAGCGAAAGCACGTGGCGCAGCTTGTCGGGGTGGTGCTCCAGCAGCCATTCGCGGAACGAGGTCGCGGACCTCGAGCGGCAGGCGCAGCATGACGTAGCCTGCCTCCCTCGCCCCTGCACGGTGCGCCTCGGCCAGGATCGCCTCGATCTCCGGATCGTTCACGGCGGGGATGATGGGCGCGACCATGACGGTCGTGGGAATGCCCGCCTGCGAAAGCTGGCGGATGGCGTCGAGGCGCTTGGCGGGCGTGCTGGCCCGCGGCTCCATGGTGCGGGCGAGCTTGGGGTCGAGCGTCGTGACCGACAGGGCGACCTTGGCGAGCCCGCGCTCCGCCATCGGGCCGAGAATGTCGATGTCGCGGGTCACGAGGGCCGACTTGGTGACGATTCCGACGGGGTGGTTGGCGCGCGCCAGCACCTCGAGGATCTCGCGCATCACGCGATGCTCGCGCTCGATGGGCTGGTAGGGGTCGGTGTTCGTGCCGATGGCGATGGTGCGGGGCTGATAGGCCGGCGCGCCCAGCTCCCGCTCCAGCAGCGCCGCCGCGCCCGCCTTCACGAACAGCTTCGACTCGAAATCGAGGCCCGGCGACAGGCCCATGTAGGCGTGCGTGGGCCGCGCGAAGCAGTAGACGCAGCCGTGCTCGCAGCCCCGGTAGGGATTGATCGAGCGGTCGAAGGAGATGTCGGGCGAATCGTTGCGCGTGATGACGGACTTCGCCTTCTCCAGCGTCACCTCCGTCTTGAAGGGCGGCAGTTCGCGCCGAACTGCCCCAGCCGTCATCCTCGACGACCCGGGCCTGCGGCTCGTAGCGGCCGCTGCGGTTCGATACGGTGCCCCGGCCGCGCCTGCGGTCCCCGTCCACGAACTCCGTCGCGGATGGCTCGCCCTGCAGGCGGCATGCGGCCGTCCAAGGATGTTGCGGGCCGGGGAGCCCGAACGAGCGTCCATCGCGGCCGCCCCTGCCCGTCGCCGATCTGGAAATTGACCGGGCGGTTGGCGGGCCGCGCGAAGGCGGCGGCTGATTGGGGCGCAGCGTGCCTGTCGCTTGCGGAGTGAGCCTGGGCTTCGGTTTCAGCATGGGATCGACGATGCCTGATCTGAACATAACAAGAACAAAACACCGTTTCAGGCGAAGCGCAAGCGCTTCCTGCAATCCCCGTTTCCTATGGCCGCGACGGTCCGTGCTAGACGACATCGCCATGCTTTCAATCGTGATCCCGGCCTGGGGCGAGGAGCCCGCCCTGCTCGACACGCTTGCCTCGCTCGTCCATGCGACGGCGGAGGGCGTCGTGCGCGACGTCGCGCTGGCGACGCCCGAGCCCAACGATTTCCTGCGCACGGTCGCCGATTCGGCGGGATGCGAGCTCGTCGAGGGGCCGAACGATCGCGGAGCGCTCGTTTCGCGGGTGCGCGTGCCGCATGAAATCGCCCTGGATCTTCGTGATCGAGCCGGGCTTCGCGCCCGGCGGCGACTGGATGGCGGACGTCGCGGATTTCGTGGCGCGCCAGGAACCGCGCAGCCCGCCGCCAAGCCCAGGCGTGCCGTGCTGACGCTCGTGCCGACAAGGGCTGGGGCGTGGCCGAACCTTCGTCAGCCTGCAGACGGACCTGTTCGGCAGATCATGGCCGCCGCAGGGCCTGATCGCGCCGCGCGATCACGGCTGCTTCGCGCCATCGGGCGCAGCGTCAGGCTGCGGAGCCCGATGTACAACCGGCATCGGCGGCGCCTGGTCAGAGCCCGCATACGTCACGACCGCGCGCGATGGCGCAGCGGCTCTGCGACTCATAGCCGAGCAGGCAGCTAGAGCTGCGCTGCCTGGAACGTGTTGCAGCTGTCGACGTTGCCCGTGCTGCAGGCCGGTCGTCAGCCAGCGCACGCGCTGCTCGGAGGAGCCGTGCGTGAAGCTGTCGGGCACGACGCGGCCCTGGCGCCTGGCGCTGCAGCCTGTCGTCGCCGATGGCGGAGGCGGCGGCGACGGCCTGGCGCACGTCGGCTCGGTGATGTTGCTGTGGCGCTGCGTTCATCTTGTTGGCCCAGATGCCGGCGAGGCAATCGGCCATCAGCTCGACGCGGACGGAGAGCTCGTTGGCCTCGGCCCCGCCGCCGGCGCGGCGCTGCGCCTGCTGCACCTTCGGCAGGATGCCGAGCAGGTTCTCGACGTGGTGGCCCGACCTCGTGCGCGATGACATAGGCGTAGGCGAAATCGCCGCCGCCGCCGAAGCGCCGCTGCATTTCCTGAAGAAGGCCGTGTCGAGGTAAACCTTCTGGTCGATCGGGCAATAGAACGGCCCCATGGCCGACTGCGCGCCGCCGCAGGCCGATTGCGTCGCCCCGGAGAACAGCACCAGGCGCGGCGCTTCGTAGGGGCGGTTGGCCTGCTGCGGCAGCACCTGCGACCACACGTCCTCGGTCTCGCCCAGGATCTTGGCGACGAACGTGCCGATCTGGTCGTTCGGCGGGCGGCGCGCCGGTGCGCGCCTGACGTCTGCTGCGTCGGCGCCGCGGCCGGCCACCATCTCGGCGCCGCCGATCAGGACCGCCGGGTCGATGCCGAGCGCCCAGCCGAGCAGGCCGAGCACGATGACGGTGCCGATGCCGAGCTCGGCCGCCGCCGATGCCGAAGTCCGGCCGCCACCGCCGAAGCCGCCGCCCTGGCCGCGGCGGTCCTCGACGTTCTCGGAAGTCCTCAGATCGTCCCAACGCATTGCGTGCACCGTTCGTGAAGCGCGGCGCAGGCGCGAGGCGGCCTCGCGCCACCGCCCTGCCAAGCCATAGTTCAGGCGTTCAGCTCAATGCGCCTGCACCGCCAAGGGTTGCACAATCGTACTCTGGATTGCCGCGCTTGCGCTACTCCGCCGCTTCGCTGACGGGTGACGGGCGGCGTCCAGCGCAGGATCGGGCTGCGGGCGGCGCGCGTTTCGTCCAGGCGGCGGCGCGGCGCGAGATAGGGCGCGCCGGTGAAGCGCTCCGTCTCGCCCGCGACTGCCGACATCGCGAGATCGCGCAGCGTGGCGATGAACAGGTCGAGCGAGGCCTTGGATTCGCTCTCCGTCGGCTCGATCAGCATCGCGCCGTGGACGACCAGCGGGAAATACACCGTCATCGGGTGGTAGCCCTCGTCGATCATCGCCTTGGCGAAATCGAGCGTGGTGACGCCGGTGCCCTTGAGCCAGGTGTCGTCGAACAGCACCTCGTGCATGCAGGGCCGGTCGCCGAAGGGCAGCGACATCAGGTCCGCGAGGCAGGCGCGGATGTAGTTGGCGTTGAGCACGGCGTCCTCCGACGCCTGCCGCATGCCATCGGCGCCGTGCGACAGCATGTAGGACAGCGCGCGCACGAACATGCCCATCTGGCCGTGGAAGGCCGTCATGCGGCCGAAGGGCTGCGCGTCCCCGGCTTCGCTGGCGTTCTCGACCAGCGTGCAGCCTGTCGCCGTCCCGGCGTCACGAAGGGCAGCGGCGCGAAGGCCGCGAGGCGCGCCGACAGCACCACCGGGCCGGAGCCCGGCCCGCCGCCGCCATGCGGCGTGGAGAAGGTCTTGTGCAGGTTGATGTGCATGGCGTCGACGCCGAGATCGCCCGGGCCGCGCCTTGCCGACGATGGCGTTGAAGTTCGCGCCGTCGCAGTAGAAGTAGGCGCCCGGCCGCGTGGACCGCGTCGGCGATCGCCACGATGTCGCGCTCGAACAGGCCGCAGGTGTTGGGGTTGGTCAGCATGATCGCGGCGACGTCGGGCCCCAGCCATCGCCTTCACGCGGCGAGATCGACCGTGCCGTCCTCGCGGGCGGGAACGGCCTGCACCTCGAAGCCGATCAGCGCGGCGGTCGCGGGATTGGTGCCGTGGGCGGATTCGGGCACCAGCACGACGTTGCGCGTCGCGCCCTCGCCCTTGGCCTCGATGGCGGCCTTGATGGCCATCATGCCGCAGAGTTCGCCATGCGCGCCCGCCTTGGGCGACATCGCGACGGCGGCCATGCCGGTCAGCTCGAGCAGCCAGCTGGCCAGCGTCGTCGATCGAGTTCCAGCGCGCCCTGCACGGTGGAGACCGGCTGCAGCGGATGCACGTCGGCGAAGCCCGGCAGCCGCGCCATCCGCTCGTTGAGGCGGGGATTGTGCTTCATCGTGCACGAGCCGAGCGGAAACAGCCCGGTGTCGATGCCGTAGTTCTTCTGCGACAGGCGCACGTAGTGGCGCATCGCCTCGGGCTCGGAGAGGCCCGGCAGGCCGATCTCGCCCTTGCGCTCGAGGCCGCCGAGGCGGGGCGTGAAGGGCTCCGGCTCGTCGAGGTCGACGCCGGTCGTGTCGAGGCGGCCGATCTCGAAGATCAGCGCCTCCTCCTGCAGCAGCGCGCGATTGCCGGTGAAGGTGTGGCGCTCGACGGATCCGGCATCGCCGGCGGCGGTGGGGCGTCCCTGGCGGTTCAGCATCACAGCACCTCCTTCAGGCCGGCCGACGAGCGCGGCGCGGTCCTCGTCCGTGTTCACCTCGGTGCTCGCCACGAGCAGCAGGTCGTCGAGCCCAGCGCCGGGCAGCAGGCGCGAGACAGGGCACGCCCGCCAGCACGCCGCGCGCGGCCAGCGCTTCCACGACCTCGGCGGCGGGCCGCGGCAGCCGCACGGTGAACTCGTTGAAGAACGCGCCGTTGAGCACCTCGACGCCCGGCACGCCGGCGAGCGCGTCCGCGAGCTTCACGGCGTTGGCGTGGTTGATGCGCGCGAGGCGCGTGCAGGCCGGCCTGGCCGAGCAGCGTCATGTGGATGGTGAAGGCGAGGCAGCACAGGCCCGAATTGGTGCAGATGTTCGACGTCGCCTTGTCGCGGCGGATGTGCTGCTCGCGGGTGGAGAGCGTGAGCACGAAGCCGCGCTTGCCCTCGGCGTCCACCGTCTCGCCGCAGAGGCGGCCGGGCATCTGGCGCACATATTTCGACCTGGCGGCGAACAGGCCGACATAGGGCCCGCCGAAATGAGGCGCGTTGCCGATGGACTGGCCCTCGCCGACGACGATGTCGGCGCCCATCGCGCCGGGCGGCTCGACGAGGCCGAGCGAGACCGCCTCGGTGAACACGGCGACGAGCAGCGCGCCCGTTGGCGTGGCACGTCTCGCCGATGGCCGTGAGGTCGCGGAGATTGCCGAACACGTCGGGCGTCTGCACGACGACGCAGGAGACCGTGCCGTCGATCTGCGGCCAGCAGGTCCTCGCGTCGCCATCACGTCGGGCGCGCAGCGTCACGACGTCGTCGCCGGCCATGCGCGAGAGCGTGCGCACGACCTCGGCGTAGTGCGGGATGCAGGCCGCCCGAGAGCACGGCCTTGCGGCGCGCGCGTGACGCGGTGGGCCATCAGCACGGCCTCGCCGCAGGCGGTGGAGCCGTCATACATGGAGGCGTTGGCGACCTCCATGCCGGTCAGCGCGGCGACCTGCGTCTGGAACTCGAACAGGTATTGCAGCGTGCCCTGCGCGATCTCGGGCTGGTAGGGCGTGTAGCTGGTCAGGAACTCGGAGCGCTGGATCAGGTGGTCCACCGTCGCCGGCACGTGGTGCTGGTAGGCCCCGGCCCCGACGAAGAACGGCACCGACGACAGCCGGCGACGTTGCGCGCCGGCCATGCGGCCGAGCAGGCGCTCGACCTCCATCTCGCCTCTTGCGGCGCGGCAGGTCGGCAAGGCCCGCGCGGCGCTTGTCGGCGGGGATGTCGGCGAACAGGGCGTCGATGGAGTCGACGCCGATGCGCGCGAGCATGTCGCCGCGGTCGGTGTCGGAGAGGGGCAGATAGCGCATCGGTGGGTCGAGCCTCATTGGGTGAGACGAAGTGTGATGGGTCTGACCTGTCGCCGCGACGTCAGATCGCGGCTGGAAGTTCAGGCCCGGAAGGCGGGCCGCACGCGTCGGCGCTCACAGGTTGGCGACGTAGTCGTTGTACTGGTCCTCGGTCATCAGGCCTTCGAGCTCGGACGGCGTCCGTCGAGCTGCAGCTTCACGAACCAGCCCTGGCCCTTGCGGGTCCTCGTTGACGGTGGCCGGCGCGTCCTCGAGGTCGCGTGTTGACCTCGACGATCTCGCCGGAGACCGGCGCGTAGACCTCGCTCGCCGCCTTGACGCTCTCGACGACGGCCGCCTCGCCGCCCTTGGCGACGGCCTTGCCGACCTCGGGCAGCTCGACGAACACGACGTCGCCGAGCTGGCTCTGGGCGTAGTCGGTGATGCCGACCGTGCCGGTGTCGCCGTCGACGCGGATATATTCGTGGTCCTTGGTGTAGCGGGTCTCGGCCATGGAATGCTCCTGCGGGCAAAGTCGGGATCAGGCGGGTTTGCGGGATAGCGGTGGGGCACGAAGGGCATGGCGGCACGACGCGGGCGGGCAGCGCCTTGCCGCGGACCATGCAATGCCAGTTCCGTGCCGGCGGCGGCAATGCGCCGGCCTCGACATAGCCCATGGCGATCGGGCCGTTGACGCTGGGGCCGAAGCCGCCCGACGTGACGACGCCGACCGGCGCGGCCGTCGGGCGTGGTCATCGACGGTGCCCTCGCGGGCCGGCGCGCGGCCCTCGGGCAGCAGGCCGACGCGCATGCGCGCGGGGCCTTCGGCCAGTTCCCGCTGGATGCGGTCGGCGCCGGGGAAGCCGCCCTCCTCGCGCCGGCGCTTCTGCATCGACCAGACGAGCGCGGCCTCGACCGGCGAGGTGGTGGTGTCGATGTCGTGGCCGTAGAGGCAGAGCCCGGCCTCCAGCCGCAGCGAATCGCGCGCGCCGAGGCCGATCGGCTTCACCTCGGGCTCGGCCAGCAGCGCGTCCGCGACCTGCTCGAGGCGCTTGGCCTTGACCGAGATCTCGAAGCCGTCCTCGCCGGTGTAGCCGGAGCGCGAGACGTGGACCGTCGATGCCGTCGAACAGTGGTGGACTTGCCGGTCATGAACGGCATGTCGGCGCGTATCGGGGCAGTGGCGGGCCAGCACCTCGGCCGCCTTGGGCCCCTGCAGGGCCAGCAGCGCCGCGATGCTCGGCCCGCATCAGCCGCACGCCCGACGGGCAGCCGCGCGGCGATGTGGGCGTAGTCGGCCTCCTTGCGCGCCGGCGTTGACGACCAGCATCAGCACGCCGTCCTCCGCCGGGTCGGCGGAGCGGGTGACCATGAGGTCGTCGAGGATGCCGCCGTCCTCGTTGAGGAGCTGCGTGTAGCGCTGCTGGCCCGGCTTCAGGCCGACGATGTCGGCCGGGCAAAGCGCCTCGAGCGCCCGGGCCGCCGTCTCGTGGTCGGCCGCGACGAGGAAAGCCTGGCCCATGTGGGAGACGTCGAACAGGCCGGCATTCTCGCGCGTCCACAGATGCTCGGCGAGGATGCCGGTCGGGTACTGCACCGGCATGTCGTAGCCGGCGAACGGCACCATGCGGGCGCCGAGCGCGCGATGGCGCGCATGGAGCGGCGTCGTGCGAAGCGGCGCAGCCGATTCGGCCGGCGGCATCGATGCAGGACTGGCAAATGCCGGTGTTTCGGCTGTCGAGGTGCTGGCGGCGAGATCGGTCATTCGGGTCCCCGGTCAGAGCATGCACGATCCCGCGCCTTGCGGCCGGAATTCGCTGCCCCCTCTGTCCATGGACCTGAGAGATTTCCCCCGAGCCGTCGCCGGCGAACGGGGTTACGCCCGTCGGTGGGCACTCACCTCGGGACGATCCCTTGGCAAATGCCGCTTTCCAGAGTGTCAGCTCCCCGCGGTCCTTCGGCCTGAGCGTTTCCGGGGCGGTTGCGCCTTCGGCGCCGGCGACTGGAGCTTACGGCTCCCGCCGGACTCTTCCGCGGGGATCATCGACATGATTTGATTAGGTGTGCGACGCAACCAAGTCAATGAGGGTCGCATCGCAAGCGGGATGTATGCACATCCAACCGGGAAGGACCGGCCGAAAGCAGCCGCTCAGGATCTTTTCTTGCGCGGCGTCTCGGCTGCGCGGCCCTGCGCATCGAACCCGACGATGAGCGTCAGTTCGGGGCCGTCGACAGGCACGAGGATATTGTCTTCGACCACGATGAAACTCGCCTGGGCCTGGCCCGGGGGAATGGTGACCGATGTCCGCTGGAAGCGCGATGCGACAACTTTGTCGCCGCGTTTGGCCACGAACCGCACTGGTGCGGAGAAGGTGCCGGGAGTTCCTGTGGGGCCGAGCAGCGCCAAGCCCTCGACACCAATCTTGATGGAGATCTGGTTTCCGACCAGTGTGCATTCGCGCGCCGTCTGGCCCATGCTCAACTGTGAGCGGACAGTGCCGCCCGACTCAGTGCGAAGCGCCGCGCCGCCGTCGAGAACCTCGACCATCGGGCATTCGATGTCCTCGATCACCTTGCCCTCTGCGGCTGCGGTGGCTCCAGCCGGAGGTGCGGCGAAGACAGTACCGGAGCGGAACAGGGAGAATACCGGGTTGTCGGCGCTGCCGCTCGGCGGGGGAGCCGGATCGCTCGCGCAGCCCGCGAGCGCGGCCGCTGCCACCGCCAGGACCACGACACGGCTGGCCACAGGCCGGAACGACTCGGTGCGGGACATCGGGAACTCCTGGCGGAAGGGCCTGCGGGCGGGCTTGGCGATACAGGGCAATGAACGGGCGTGAATAAAGGCCCAGGAGTGGGGGCTTGGCAATAAGAGCCTGCTTCCGGTGGCCGAAAAGAGGCAAAGCGAAGCAAACGCGACCTGTCGCGGCTCCCTAAGAACTCAGGGAAGGGATTCGAAGGCCTTGCCGAACCCAGCGAGCGAAACGGGAATGCCGATTCCCTCTTCCGGGGTCTGGAACACGATGAACGTCGCGGCCTGGCCATTGCGAAGCTTCGTCATCAGGTCGTCGTCCATGACCACCTCGGCGACGCAGCCCGACGGCAGGCAGCGCACGAAACCCGCACGACCGACATCGTTCTGGTCGATCCGCAGCCCCAAGCCGGAAGGAAGCAGCACGCCCAGCGGGGCGATGACCCTCAACAGCCGGCTCCGCCCATCCGCGGTCTTCAGCACAATAACGACCAGTGTGACATTTGGCTTGTCCTCGGCCTGGACGCTCTGAACGAGAGCGCATTGCTCCGTCTTCGCGCCGGCCGGCGTTTCGCATCGCATCTGCCAGTCGCCGACCGTGCTCTTCACGGCGCCCTGCGCAGCAGCTTGCAGCGGGCCGAGCGTCACGGCGAGCAAAGCGAGGATCGCGACGACAAAACCTGCGCCAATGGCGGATCTGTAGGAACGATTGGGAAATCGCACTGGATTCGAACTCCCGGCATAGGTGGCTGTTCACGACCGCGCAGAATGCCGACCAAGAAGATTCAAGGGACCGCTGAACCCCGAACGTATAAGGGTCAAGCATCAACGTCTCGTTGGGACCACGACGCAGCAGGGCTGTCAAGATACGGGTATGCGGTGCTGGTAGCGAGTTGACCTGTTGACCACCGGAGAGAGGCGCGTTTACCACCCCGGATATGAGCCTGAAGGGAACATTCGCTGCGGCAATGATCGAAATTCTTGCTCGAAATTGCGCTTATCGAGGGCCGGGCGTGGATTTGCCGCACAACTTTCGCCCTTTGACGACGTTGCGCTCCACGCGTCTTTGTGGTTTTTGCGCTGAGTCAAACTCCACAGGGTTGGGTGACGCGCCAAGTTCGGCGTGGGACAGACCGGCCGGCGTCCAATTTTCCTTATGGCGCGCGGGCTTGGGGGCAAATTCGGGAGATCGGAAGGTATGACTCGTTTCTGGAACCGTTCAGCGCTCGCCGCGGCGGCTCTCGTCCTCGGCTACGGCAGCTCCGCGCTAGCCGGCGTCGGGCAGCCATCCCCCTGGCAGATGGACCTGCAAGCGCCGGTGACGTCGGTCGCTAACGCGACGCACGATCTTCACACCGCGCTGGTGTGGATCATCACCCTGATCTCGCTGTTCGTGCTGGCCCTGCTGATCGCCATCGTCGTCAAATTCAACGAGAAGGCCAATCCGGTTGCCTCGCGCACGACGCACCACACCGGCCTTGAGATCGCGTGGACGATCATCCCGGTGCTGATCCTGGTCGGGATCGCGATCCCCTCCTTCCGGCTGCTCAAGTTCCAGGTCGAGTTGCCCAAGCCCGACGTTACCGTGAAGGTGTATGGCAACCAGTGGTACTGGTCCTATGAATACCCGGCAGACCAAGGCGGCGGCTTCAAGTTCGACAGCAATCCCCTTGAGAAAGCCGACGCAGTTAAGGCTAACCAGCCCTATCTGCTTGCAGTCGACAACGAGATGGTGGTTCCCACCAACACGAACGTGGTCCTTCAGGTCGTCGGCAACGACGTGATCCACTCGTTCTCGGTTCCGTCCCTCGGCTTCCGCATGGACGCGGTCCCCGGCCGGCTGAACCAGACCTGGTTCAAGACCGATCGCGAGGGCCTCTATTACGGGCAGTGCTCGCGGCTTTGCGGCCAGAACCACTACAACATGCCGATCGCGGTCCGCGCCGTCAGTCCAGAGAAATATGCGGCATGGCTTGCCGATGCGAAGAAGAAGTTCGCCTCGACGACCGATGAAAAGGTCAAGGTCGCCGCCGCTAATGCGGCGGCTGAGTAAGCGAAACCGGAAGCACCAACTTCAGCCCATTGGGACAGAATATCATGGCTTATGCGGCTACATGCTCACGACGAGCACCATGCAAATCCAACCGGTTGGCGCCGGTGGGTGCTGTCGACGAACCACAAGGACATCGGGACGATGTACCTGCTGTTCGGCCTGATGGCCGGCCTGATCGGCGGCGCGCTGTCCATCGCCATGCGCCTCGAATTGCAGGAACCGGGTCTGCAGTACTTCACCAATCCGCAGACCTACAACGTCTTCGTGACGGGCCACGGCCTGATCATGGTGTTCTTCCTGGTCATGCCGACGCTGATCGGCGGGTTCGGCAACTGGTTCGTGCCGATCATGATCGGCGCGCCGGACATGGCCTTCCCGCGCATGAACAACATCTCGTTCTGGCTGCTGCCCTCCTCGTTCGCGCTGCTGCTCATCTCGCTGTTCGTCGAGGGCGCTCCCGGCTCCAACGGCTTCGGCGGCGGCTGGACGGTGTATCCGCCGCTGTCCACCTCGGGCCACCCCGGCCCGGCGCTCGACTTCGGCATCCTGTCGCTGCATCTGGCCGGCGCCTCGTCGATCCTGGGCGCGATCAACTTCATCACCACTATCCTGAACATGCGCGCGCCGGGCATGACGCTGCACAAGATGCCGCTGTTCGCCTGGGCGATGCTGGTGACCGCGTTCCTGCTGCTGCTGTCGCTGCCCGTCCTGGCCGGCGCCATCACGATGCTGCTGACGGACCGCAACTTCGGCACGACGTTCTTCGATCCCGCCGGCGGCGGCGATCCGATCCTCTACCAGCACCTGTTCTGGTTCTTCGGACACCCCGAAGTGTACATCATGATCCTGCCGGCCTTCGGCATCGTCAGCCACATCATCTCGACCTTCTCCAAGAAGCCGATCTTCGGATATCTCGGCATGGCCTACGCCATGGTCGCCATCGGCGCCGTCGGCTTCGTCGTGTGGGCTCACCACATGTACACGGCCGGCCTCTCGCTCGACACGCAGCGCTACTTCGTGTTCGCGACGATGGTCATCGCGGTGCCGACCGGCGTGAAGGTGTTCTCCTGGATCGCGACGATGTGGGGCGGCTCGATCCGCTTCACCGCGCCGATGATCTGGGCCGTGGGCTTCATCTTCCTGTTCACGGTCGGCGGCGTCACCGGCGTCGTGCTGGCCAATGCTGGCGTCGACCGCGCGCTGCACAACACCTATTACGTGGTGGCGCACTTCCACTACGTGCTGTCGCTGGGCGCCGTGTTCGGCATCTTCGCGGGCTGGTACTACTGGTTCCCGAAGATGACGGGCTACGTGATCCCCGACTGCGATCGGCCGGCTGCACTTCTGGATCGCATTCATCGGCGCCAACGTGCTGTTCTTCCCGATGCACTTCACCGGCCTGGCCGGCATGCCGCGCCACTACGTGGACTATCCGGATGCCTTCGCGGGCTGGAACCGGATCTCCTCCTACGGCTCCTACATCTTCGCGCTCGGCCTGGTCGTGTTCTTCTACGGCATCTACGTCGCCTTCTCTCGCAAGGAGAAGGCCGGCGACAATCCGTGGGGCGACGGCGCGACCACGCTGGAGTGGACCCTTCCCTCACCTCCGCCGTTCCACCAGTTCGAGACGCTGCCCCGCATCACGGGCTCGGATCACTGATTACTTCGCGGGCCGGCCCTCGCGGCCGGCCCGGCTTCCCGATCCTTCGCCTCGCCACCCACCGGGTGACGGCGCCGAGGACCGGCCCTGATATCCCGGCTTGGGATCGCAGGCCTGACCCACACTGGAGAAACGAGACGCGATGTCTCTGGCGACGCGACAGCATCGAGCGATGGAGCCCGTTCGGCGGCTCTCGACCGGCTCGGCCGACGATTTCTTCTCGCTGCTCAAGCCGCGGGTGATGTCGCTCGTCGTGTTCACGGCGCTCGTCGGCATGATGCTCGCTCCGTCACGTCAATCCGGTGCTCGGCTTCGCCTGGCTCCTCGCCATCGCCGTGGGCGCAGGCGCGTCCGGCTGCCTCAACATGTGGTACGATGCCGATATCGACGCGATGATGGGCCGCACCGCCAAGCGGCCGATCCCCGCCGGCAAGGTGACGCCCGGCGAGGCGCTCGCCTTCGGCCTGACGCTTTCGGTCGGCTTCGGTCGCCTTCCTCGGCCTGACGTCGAACCTGGCTCGCGGCGGGGATGCTCGCCTTCACGATCTTCTTCTACGCCGTCGTCTACTCGATGTGGCTGAAGCGCTGGACGCTCGCAGAACATCGTCATCGGCGGCGCGGCCGGCGCCTTCCCGCCGATGATCGGCTATGCCGCGGCGACGGGAACGCGTGAATCATCGAGACCTTCGTGCTGTTCTCGATCATCTTCCTGTGGACGCCGCCCCACTTCTGGGCGCTGGCGCTGCTGAAGTCCGACGATTACCGCCGCGCCGGCGTGCCGATGCTGCCTGTCGTGGCCGGCGAGGACGCAACGCGGCTGCAGATCCTCCTCTACACGCTGGTGCTCGCGCCTGCCGCGGTGCTGCCCGCCATCATGGGCTTCGCAGGCCCGCTCTACGGCGTGGTCGCCGCCGCACGTGGCGCGTGGATGATCGCGCTTGCCGTGCGCGTCTACCGCGCGCGCGAGGGCGATGCTGCCCGCAAGGCCGCCATTACGCTGTTCCTGTCTCGATCCTCTATCTCTTCCTGCTTTTCGCGGTGCTGCTGTTCGAGCAGATCGTCGGGCTTGGACAGGCTTTCCTGGGTGGCTTCCGCGGCCGTGCGGATGCGTCGGCGGAGCGGCATGATGGCCAATCAACCCGACCAAGGCGCCGGTCCCGGCCCCGAGCGAGGACGAGATGCCGGCGCTCGCGCTCGGTCGCGCTGGGCCTCGTGCTGGCCGCGCTCGCCGTCCTGTTCTTCGTCGTCACGCATCGCCAAGCTCGGCGGCAACGTCCTCAACCGTCCGCTCTGATACTCCTCGCGCAATGAACGCTCCGATCCGCTTCCAAGACCAGCACGGCCAGCCAGCGCGGCATCCGCCGCACGGCGATCGCCTGCGTGGCCGGGTACCGCGGCGATGCTGGGCGCGGCCTACGCGGCCGTTCCGCTCTACGACCTGTTCTGCAAGGTGACCGGCTTCGGCGGCACGCCGCGCGTCGCCACCGCATGCATCGACGCAGACAGGGCGAGCGCGCGTTCACGGTGCGCTTCGACGCGAACGTGCGCGCCGGGCCTGCCCTGGCGCTTCGAGCCGGAGCAGCCCACCGTCCAGGCCCGCGTCGGCGAGACGCAGACGGTGTTCTACAAGATCACCAATACGGGTCACGCGGCCGTACACGGGCATCGCGTCGTTCAACGTGCTGCCGGAACTGACGGGCGGCTACTTCAACAAGATCCAGTGCTTCTGCTTCAACGAGATCACGCTTGCAGCCGGGCGAAAGCATGGAAGCGCCGGTCGTGTTCTTCATCGATCCCGAGATCGACAAGAACGCGGACCTGAAGAGCGGCGACCACGATCACACTGTCCTACTCCTTCTTCCCGGCAAAGGGCTCGCCAAAGCCCCTCGCTGGCAGTTAAGGACGGCAGCGACAGCCGAGACTTTAACGGGGGTTCGCGGGGGCCTGATCGGCCTGACGCGGAGTATGAACGGAGAGCGACCAGATGGCGGACGCCCACACCAAGAACCACGACTACCACCTCGTCGATCCGAGCCCCTGGCCGTTCATCGGCTCGGTCTCGGCGTTCGTGATGGCGGTCGGCGCCATCATGTGGATGAAGAGCATGCCGATCGGCGGGATGCATGCCGGCCCGGTGCTGTTCGGTCTCGGCTTCATCGGCATCCTCTACACCATGATCGCGTGGTGGACCGACGTGACCAAGCGAAGCCGAATATGGCGGCTACCACACCCGCGTCGTCCAGATCAGCCATCGCTACGGCATGATCATGTTCATCGCCTCCGAGGTGATGTTCTTCGTGGCGTGGTTCTGGGCCTATTTCGACGTCAGCCTCTTCGCCGGAGAGGCAAAGCAGTTCGCGCGCTTCGACGTGCTCGGCGGTCACTGGCCTCCGAAGGGCATCGACGTCTTCGATCCCTTCCACCTGCCGCTCCTGAACACGCTGATCCTGCTGACCTCGGGCACCACGGTGACCTGGGCGCACCATGCTCTGCTGCACAACGACCGCGAGGGCCTGAAGTGGGGCCTGATCCTGACGGTCGTTCTCGGCGCGATCTTCACGATCGGTGCAGGTCTACGAGTACAGCCACGCCGCTTTTGCCTTCAAGGGCAACATCTACGGCGCCACCTTCTTCATGGCGACGGGCTTCCACGGCTTCCACGTGCTCATCGGCACGATCTTCCTGCTGGTCTGCCTCATTCGCGCTCTGAACGGCCATTTCACGCCCGAGCGGCATCTCGGCTTCGAGTTCGCCGCCTGGTACTGGCATTTCGTCGACGTGGTCTGGCTGTTCCTGTTCGTCGCGATCTATCTCTGGGGCTCCAATTGGGGCGCCGCGGTCGGGGCCGCCGCCGGGGCGCACTAAGCCGCCGCAATTCGCGCAAAGGGCGGCTTCGGCCGCCCTTTGTCATTTCGGGAGTCGCGTCAGGAGTACCACGCTTTGGACGGCAAGCACGCGCCACGCGGACCAGCCGAACGCCTCGCCGTTCTGGGCGGGGCTTCGAGGCCGGTGCCCGCATTGCGGCGAGGGGCGCCTTTTCCAGGGCTTCCTGGCGTTGCGGCCCGCCTGCACGGAATGCGGGCTCGATTATGCCTTTGCCGACTCCGGCGATGGGCCAGCCGTGTTCATCATGCTGTTCGTCGGGTTCCTGATGGTGGGCGGTGTCGTCGTCGTCGATGTCGCGTATGAGCCGCCGCTCTGGGTCCACGCGATCATCTGGCTGCCGCTGACCGTCGTGTTCAGCCTCGGATTTCTCCGCCCGCTGAAGGGCCTCATGATCGCAATGCAATATCATCACAAGGCCGAGCAAGGCCGACTGGAGCGCTGATGCCGGCCCGGATCGCCCCATCCCCCTCTCCGCAGGGCCTCTCCCGGCAGACCGTTCGACGGCTGCTCCTGCCCGGCTTCTTCACGCTCCTGGGCGTGGCGATCCTCGTCGGGCTCGGGTTCTGGCAGATCGAGCGCATGGGCGCCAAGCACCGGCTTATGGCCCGCGTCGAGCAGGAACTGAAAGGCGCTCCCCAGTCCCTGCCTCCGGAAGCCGAATGGCCTGGCATGAAGCCGAAGGCTTACGAGTATCGAAAGGTGCGCGTTCAGGGCCGTTTCCTGCACGACAAGGAGTTCCACCTGCACGGGCTGCTCGACCGGCCGCCGCCGGCGCAGACGCTGCTGGGCACCTATGTCCTGACCCCGCTGGTGCTGGACAACGGCGCGATCCTGATCGTGAACCGCGGCTTCGTGCCGGCCGAAAAGGCGGACCCGGCGACGCGTCGCGAGGGACAGGTCGAAGGCGTGCAGACCGTCACCGGGCTCCTGCGTTCGCCGGAAGTCCGTGGCTGGTTCATCCCCGATGACGACCCCGCAAAAAATAGCTGGTTCGCTCGCGACCCGCAGGCCATGGCGCGGTACGCAGGCCTTGGCCGGGTGGCGCCCTTCGTGCTCGAGGCCGACTCCACGCCGGTGCCGGGCGGCCTTCCGCTCGGAGGCAATACCCGCGTCACGTTCACGGACAATCACCTGCAATACGCGCTGACCTGGTTTGCGATCGCGCTTTGCCTGATCGGCGTCTTTGTGCGTCTTCGCCCGCCAGCAGATCGCGCGCGGGCAGGACGATCCGAAGCTTCATGATCCCAAGCCGGATGCGGCCGCGGCCCAGCGCAGACGCTGGCTGAACGGGGCAGGCGCTTGTCAGCCTCGCGCGAGGCTCCTACCTTCCTAGCAAACAAGGATCCCTGCTCGTGCTGCATGTTTCCACCCGGGGCGAAGCGCCCGCTCTCGGCTTCGCAGACGCCCTGCTCGCCGGACTTGCCCGCGATGGCGGCCTCTACATGCCGCAAGCGTGGCCCACGCTGACCAGCGAAGCGATCGCGGACCTCGCAGGTCTCAGCTATGCCGAGGTCGCGCGCCGCATCATCGGGCCGTTCCTGGACGGGGAGATCGACACGGCGGCGTTCTCCGCGATGGTCGACGAGGCCTATGCCTCGTTCCGCCATCCCGCCGTCTGCCCGCTCGTGCAGATCGGCGACAATCTGTTCGTGCTGGAGCTGTTCCACGGCCCGACGCTCGCGTTCAAGGACGTGGCGATGCAGTTGCTCGGGCGGCTGATGGACCACGTGCTGGAGAAGCGTGGCCAGCGCGCCACCATCGTGGGCGCGACATCCGGCGACACGGGCGGCGCGGCCATCGAGGCCTTCCGCGGGCTGAAGCGCGTCGACATGTTCATCCTCTATCCGCAGGGCCGCGTCAGCGAGGTCCAGCGCCGGCAGATGACCACCGTGGCGGACGAGAACGTCCACGCGATCGCAGTCGAAGGCGATTTCGACGATTGCCAGGCGCTCGTGAAGGCCATGTTCAATCACCACGCCTTCCGCGACGAGATGGGGCTTTCGGGCGTCAACTCGATCAACTGGGCGCGGATCGTGGCGCAGGTCGTCTATTACTTCACCGCGGCAGTGAGCCTCGGCGGACCGCACCGGCCGGTGTCGTTCTCGGTGCCGACTGGCAATTTCGGCGACGTGCTGGCCGGGCTGGGTCGCCAAGCAGATGGGCCTGCCGATGGGCCGGCTCAACGTGGCGACGAACACGAACGACATCCTGGCGCGCACCCTCGAAACCGGTCGCTACGAGATCACCGGCGTGGTGCCGACGTCCTCGCCCTCCATGGACATCCAGGTGTCCTCGAACTTCGAACGGCTGCTGTTCGAGGCGCACGGCAGGGATGGCGCGGCGGTGCGGCGCATGATGGCCTCGCTGTCGCAGAGCAAGTCCTTCTCCATCGCGGACGGCCCCATGGCGGCGCTCCGGCGCGATTTCAGCGCCAGCGCGGTGCGGGAGGATGCCGTCGCAGCCGAGATGGGAGCGACATGGCGAGACGCCGGCTATCTGCTCGACCCGCACACCGCCATCGGCGTGGCCAGCGCGCGTGGCGTGCTCAAGGCTGATCCGTCAGTGCCGGTCGTGGCGCTGGGCACCGCCCATCCCGCCAAGTTCCCCGCCGCCGTGCAGGCCGCGACCGGCGTCGAGCCGCCGCTACCTGCCCACCTTGCGGACCTTTACGAGCGCACGGAGCGTTTCTCCGTGCTGCCGAATGACCAGGTCGCTGTCGAGCGCTTCGTGCGCAACCATGGACGCGCCGCTAGGAGAGGTGCCGCATGAGTGCGTCCCGTCCCATGCCCGTACGGACAATACCGCCAAGCCTCGCGCGCGAGGCCGTGCAGGTCACGACCCTGACGAACGGCCTGCGGGTCGTCACCGAGCATATGCCGCAATTGTCGACGGCCGCGCTGGGCGTATGGATCGCAGCCGGCACACGCCACGAGCAGCAGGGCGAGCAGGGTCTCGCGCATCTGCTCGAGCACATGGCCTTCAAGGGCACGAGGCGGCGCTCGGCGCTCTCGATCGTCGAGGAGATCGAGGCGGTGGGCGGCGACCTCAACGCCGAGACCAGCGTGGAGCGGACCTCCTACTACTCCCGCGTGCTCGGCGAAAACGTGCCGCTCGCGCTGGACATCCTCTCCGACATCCTCACCGAACCCGCCTTCGACAAAGGCGAGTTGAAGCGCGAGAAGGGCGTGGTGCTGTCCGAGATCGGGGCCTGCGAGGACACGCCCGACGAGGTCGTGTTCGACATGTTCATGGAGACAGCCTACGGCGGCGCGCCCATCGGCCGCCGCATCCTCGGCACGCCAAAGACTGTGCGGGCACAGACCCCGGCGTCGATGCAAGGCTTCCTCGACCGGCAATATCGGGGGCCCGACATGGTGCTCGCCGCCGCCGGGCGCCGTGGATCACGACCAGGTCGTGGAAGAGGCCGAGCGCCGCTTCGCGTCGATCTCACGTGAGGCGGCGACGCCGCCGGTCGCAGGTCCCTACACGGGAGGCGACGAGCGCAACGTACGCAAGCTGGAGCAGGCCCACCTCGTGCTCGGCTTCGAGGGCCGGTCGTTCTACGACCAGGACCACTACACCCTGCACGTTTTTTCCAACCTGCTGGGCGGTGGAATGTCGTCGCGGCTCTTCCAGGAAATCCGCGAGAAGCGCGGGCTCTGCTACGAAGTCTACTCGTTCCACCAGCCCTTCTCCGACACCGGCTTCTTCGCCGATCTATGGCGGCACCGGCGAGAAGGATCTCGGCGAGTTCATGCCCGTGATGCTGGATTGCGTGCGGGCCGCAGCCGAGCATCCGAACGAGGCCGAGGTCGCCCGCGCCAAGGCGCAGATCAAGGTTTCGCTGCTGATGGGGCTGGAATCCTGCGCGCGCCGGGCCGAGCAGATGGCCCGCCACGTCCTCGCCTTCGGCCGCGTGGTGCCGCGCGAGGAGATCGTGGCCGCCATCGACGCCATCACCATCGAGGATGTCAGCCGCGTCGGCCTTGCCATGCTGGAAACGCCGCCCACGATCGCGGCCGTCGGGCCTGTGAAGAAGATGCTCGACGCTGGCCGTGTCGCGAGCCACCTGGGCTCGCGCGCGCCGGGTGCGCCCACGATCATCGTCCCGCACACCAAACTCGCGAGCTGATTGGCGATGGCCTTCTTCCGGCTCTCCCTGGCGTCGGACGATCCGCCACTGGTGCGCGGCCGTGGACTTTTCCTGCGCCCTCCCAGGCCCGACGACTACGAGGCCTGGGCGAGGCTTCGCGAGGCGAGCCGTGAATTCCTGCGGCCGTGGGAGCCGATCTGGCCGGCAGACGACCTGACGCGCTCCGCATACAGACGGCGCGTCCGGCGCTACCAGCGCGAGATCGACGAGGACCTCGCCTATCCGTTCTTCATATTTCGGGAAAGCGACGAGGCGCTGCTCGGCGGATTGACGCTGGGCATGATCCGGCGGGGCGTCGCGCAGGCGACGACGCTGGGCTACTGGATGGGCGCGCCGCATGCCGGCAAGGGCCACATGACGAGAGCGGTTCGGGCAGCGGCGGGCTATGCGTTCGACAGCTTGCGCCTGCGCCGAATCGAGGCCGCGTGCGTTCCCTATAACCAGGCCTCCATGCACCTCCTCGAGAAGGTCGGCTTCAAGCGCGAAGGGTTCGCCCGGCAATATCTGTGCATCAACGGCACCTGGCAGGACCACGTTCTCTACGCTTTGCTGCGCGACGAATTCCGCGAGCGACACAGGATCGCCTTGATCCGGCGCGAGGAAATCATCCCCGGGCATTCTGCGTCGTTCCCACGCGCCTTGCCACAGCGCCTTGCCCTTCCACCGCTGTGACGGCTACCACTGACGCACCAAAAATTCCAAGAGCCTCACGGGCCCCGTCGTCGAGGTCTGCCTTCGTTGCGAACCACAGGTTTTCTACTCCTTTTCGCCCTGCTGCTCGGGAGTTTCCCAGGCGGCACAGCGCCTGCTTGGGCTCTCGACCCTGTGTCAGTGCGATCCGAAAGCGCTGCGATCGACCTGCAGCGATTCGTTCAGCGATCGCGCTCCGACGGCGACCTGATCCAGATTTCCACAGCTCCCGGCGCGGACGGCATCGTCCGGCGCATCGCCATCAAGGCGAAGGAAGAAGGATCGCGACCGGACTGGATCGTCTTCGCGCTGAAGAACGACAGCAACGAGCAGCTCACGCGCTGGCTGGTGGCGCCGCATTTCCGGCTTGTCGATTCGGGCGTCGTCTGGCCCGATCTCGGCGCGACTCGCATCACCGCTGTCACCGCCAGCCAGGGCGAGAGCCCGGACCGAGAGGAAAACGCCGAGGCCGATATCTTCGAGATCATCCTCGATCCAGGCGCGACCGTTACCTACATCGCCGAGCTCGCCAATCCGCGCCTGCCGCAGCTCTATCTGTGGAACCCCGACGACTACAAGGACAAGCTCAACGGGCTCACGCTCTACCGCGGCATCGTCATCGGCATCGCCGGGCTGCTCGCGCTGTTCCTCACCATCGTCTTCGTCGTAAAGGGCGCGGTCATTTTCCCCGCAGCGGCGGCGCTGGCCTGGGCGGTGCTGGCCTATGTCTGCATCGATTTCGGCTTCTGGCAGAAGATCGTGCCGACCACCGCCGGAGGGCGAGCGCGTCTATCGCGCCGTCGCGGAGGCGGTGCTCGCTGCGACGCTGCTGGTGTTCCTTTTCGCCTATCTCAACCTGAACCGCTGGCACGTGCGCTACAGCCACGTGACCGGCGCGTGGCTGGTGTTCCTGGCGGCCTTGATCGGGCTCGCCGTGGTCGACCCGGCTGTAGCAGCCGGCGTGGCGCGCATCTCCATCGCAGCCGTTGCGGCGATCGGGTTCATCCTGGTGATCTACCTCTCCACGCACGGCTATGACCGCGCTGTCATGGTGACGCCGACCTGGTTCCTGCTGCTGGCCTGGGTCGTGGCGGCGGGCTTCGCGGTCTCCGGCCAGACTCACCAACGACCTCGTGGCGCCTGCCATGCTGGGCGGCCTCGTCCTCATCGTGATGCTGATCGGCTTCACCGTCATGCAGCACGCCTTCGCGGGCGGCGCCATCGCGCAAGGACTGGTCAGCGACAGCGAGCGCAAGGCGCTCGCGCTTGCCGGCTCCGGCGACACGGTCTTCGACTGGGACGTCGTGGCCGACAAGGTCTATGTAAGCCCTGAGATCGAGACGCAGCTCGCCTTCAAGCGCGGCGCGCTGGAAGGTCCGGCCGCAAACTGGCTGGAGGTGATGCACCCCTTCGACCGCGACCGGTTCCGCGCCACGCTCGACGCCGTGCTCGAGCAGCGGCGCGGCCGCGTGCAGATCGATTTCCGGCTCAAGACGACCGACGGCCATTACTACTGGTACGCGCTGAAGGCGCGGCCTGTCGTGGGCTCGGACGGCGAAGTCGTGCGCGTGGTCGGCACGCTGGGCGACGTCACCGAAATGAAGACGGCGGAGGAGCGCATCCTCCACGACGCCGTGCACGACAACCTTACCGGCCTGCCAAACCGGCGCCTGTTCCTCGACCGGCTCGACGGCGCGCTTGCCATGTCGCGCACCGAGGAATCTGTGCGCCCGACGGTGATCGTGCTCGACTTCGACCGCTTCAAGCAGATCAACGAATCCGTGGGGCTGCCGACCGGCGATTCCATCCTGCTCGCCATGGCGCGGCGCCTCGGACGGGTGCTGAAGCCGCAGGACACGCTGGCCCGCGTCACCGGGGACCAGTTCGCCCTGCTTCTGCTATCCGAGCGCGAGCCCGATCGCATCACCATGCTGGCCGACACGGTGCGCCGGGTGCTCACCGCGCCGGTCGTGTTCGGAGAGCGTGAGATCTTCCTGACAGCCTCCATCGGCATCGCCCTGCCCGATCCCACGATCCAGAGTCGCGGCGAGGACATCCTGCGAAACGCCGAGATCGCGATGATGCACGCCAAGCGGCAAGGCGGAGACCGGATCGAGGTGTTCCGCTCGGCCATGCGCGCGCAGCGGACCGACAGGCTCGCGCGTCGAAATGGACCTGCGCCGCGCGCTCGAGCGCAACGAGATCAAGATCCTGTTCCAGCCTATCGTGCGGCTTGAGGACCGGACCGTCGCGGGATTCGAGGCGCTGATGCGCTGGGATCATCCCAAGCATGGGCGGCTCGGCCCGCAGGAGTTCATCGGCATCGCAGAGGAAAGCGGGCTGATCATCGAACTCGGCATGTTCGCGCTGGAGCGCGCCGCACAGGAACTGGCGGCCTGGCAGGCGGCCCTCGACGTCGACCCGCCGATCTTCGCGAGCGTCAACGTGTCCAGCCGGCAGGTCCTGCGACACGACCTGCTGCAGGACGTGAAGATGGTGATGAACCGCTGGCAGGTGCTGCGCGGTACGCTGAAGCTGGAGATCACCGAGAGCCTGGTGATGGAAAACCCGGAATACGCGACGCAGATCCTCAACCGCATCGCGGATCTCGGAGCGGGACTGTCGCTGGACGATTTCGGCACCGGGTACTCGTCCCTTGCCTATCTGCAGCGCTTCCCGTTCGACACCATCAAGATCGACCGGACCTTCGTGCGGCCGGATTCCAAGGGTGCGCGCCCGATCATCCTGCGCTCGATCGTGGGCCTGGCGCACGATCTCGGCATGGACGTGGTCGCCGAAGGCGCGGAGACCGAGGCTGACGCGAACGAACTGTACGAACTCGGCTGCGAATACGCGCAGGGCTACGCCTTCGGTCCGCCGATGACCGCGCTGGAAGCCCGCAAGCTTGTGGGTGCGGCAACCACCGAGGCCGCGTAGCGCATCGCCTCGCTTGGCTCTGCCCAGCCGCTCTGAACGCAGGCTAAGGCAGGTGGAACGTGTCCTTCAGCGGCACAGCGACAGGTGAGCCGTCCGGGTTGGTCCGCATGATGTCCTTCATGTGCTGCCACCAGCGCTTCATGACCGGATGATCCGGCAATTCGTCCATGCGGTGATCGCTCGTGCGCTCGAGGTAGCCGAAGAGGACGTTCGTCTCGGCGTCGAGAAAGATCGAGTAGTTCGAAATGCCAGCCTCGCGCAGGAGCGCCGCGAGCTCCGGCCAAATCTCGTCATGACGGCGGCGGTATTCCGCTTCCTGGCCCGGGTTCAGAAACATCTTGAAGGCATGACGCTGCATCTCACGATCCCCCGTTGAAGCAGAGCGGCCTGCCTGCGAGGGCCGAGGCCAGGCTCCAAAGAAAAGGGGCCGCCCGCGAAGGCAGCCCCCTGATAACACGCCTCCGGGCTTACGCCCTGCCAGGCTCAGTCTTCGAGTTCGATCGCGTCGGCCTGCGGACCCTTCTGGCCCTGCACGACGGTGACCTTCACCTTCTGGCCCTCGACCAGGTCGCGAAGGCCCGCGCGCTGCAAGACGGAAACATGGACGAACACGTCCTTGCCGCCGCCGGCATCGATCTGCACGAAGCCGAAGCCCTTTTCGCCATTGTACCAGCGAACCGTGCCGCTATGGGTCTCGCCGCCGCCACGAGGGGCGAAACCGCCACCACCGCCGCCGCCGCCAGCGCTACCGCCGCGGAAGTCGTCGCGATCGCGACGCGGCGCAAAGCCACCCGCTCCTGCACCCGCGCGCGGCGCTTCAGCCGTCGAGGTGTCGACGCTGATGATCTCGGTAACCTGAGCGCCCTTCTGGCCCTGGCCGACCTTGATGCGCAGGGTCGTGCCGGATTCCAGCGTGCTGTATCCAGCCGCCTCGACGGCGCGGCCGGGGAGGAACGCGTCGCCCGAGCCATCGTCGCACGTCACGAAACCAAAGCCCTTGTCGGACTTGAACCACTTCACGGTCGCGCCAACCTCGGGGCCCATCGGCACCGGGGTTCTCGGCACGAAGCCGCCAGAGGAAGGCCCACGAGTGTCGCTGCTGCGGCTCGGGGCGAAATTCTCTTCGTCGAATGAGCGGCGACGCCGCTCCCAGTTATTCCGGTCTTTGTTCATCGTCAGCCGCTGGGGTCGTTGGGAGACGACTCGAGTGGCACATCGGACACCATCGTGTCCAGAAGCTACGAGGCTCCAGAGCGCCCGCGATGTGATTTTTTTTAGCGGACGACCTCGGGCGAGACAATTTCGGAGCTGCTGCCCATCTTGCGGGCAGGAACAGTGCGCCGCCCCATGAGAAAGCAGGCTACCGCAAGCGCCAGGAAACCAGGCAGCACGACATAGGCGGCGCGCATTCCCACGATGTCGGCGAGCGTGCCCATAACGAGCGGTGCGCCGATGATGGCGATGCCGGCGGAGAGCGGTGTGCGCGCTGCCGCCGCCGAAGTCGCGGAGCCCGCAGCGTCCATCGCAAGCGTCAGTACCGCAGGGTAGAGGTTCGCGATTCCGACGCCCGTGAGAAACAAGCCGATGAACGCGGCAATCGGGAAGGGGATGCCCCAGAACAGGCAGAAGCCGAAGCCGGCGAGTCCAATCGAGGGCAGCACGACCTGCGCCTCGACGAAATGGCGCAGCAACAGCACGCCCGTGCACCGGCCGAGGATCATGCCCGTGGGGAAAATGGCTGCAGCGAGCACCGCTGCCTCGCGAGATAGGCCCCGCTCGCTTTCCAGGAAGGTCGAGGCCCAGACCAGAACCGCGAATTCGGCCGCGACGATGGCGCTGAGCGCGCTCCAGTACGCCCAATAGGAGGCGGGCAGCCGTCCACCTCGACCGGCGACGCCCTGCGGTGGCGGCGCGAAGACGACGTTGCGATATGCAATCACGCAGACGACCACGCTCAGCCAGCCGACCATGGCGACCGTCCGCCACGATCCCGATGCCACCAGCGCCCAGATGATGACGGGCGCGGCCAGCGCACCGACATAGGCAATGATGCTTTGCTCGACGAAGGCGAGGCCCCTGGACCGGCCGTGTATTTCGGCCAGCACGGCGGGCCAGACGACGGCCATGAGCGAGCCCAGCAGGCCCATCACGAGGCACCCGGCGATGCTGAGCCAGGCGTCCTGGGCCGAGCCCATAAGGGTCAGTCCCACCGCGAGCCCGACGACGCCCGTCCACACGGTCGCACGGCGCCCAATCTCTCGGATGACGCGTTCACCGACGAAACCCGCCAGTACCATCCCCACCGCAAATGCGCTTGTGTGCAGCGCAGCCACCCCGTAGCTGATGCCGAGTTCGGCGCGCAGATGCGGCAGTAGAGGGCCGATGAAGCCCAGCAGCAGGGTAAACATGAGTGAAAGGGCGTAAGCCGCCCATGTCACATCGTTGCGGGTGAGGGTGCGGGCGTTCATCGGGGCCCAAAGGGGAGCGGCGCGTTGCGGGGATCGAGGCGAATCGAAGCGTTCCCACGCAAATAGCACGCCGTTTCTTACCCCGGGGTGACGGCGGCTACGCCCGCCGTGCGGACCTGCAATGCAAAACGGCGCCCAGGGGCGCCGTTCGCGTCAATCCGATTGAAGCCTGGCTTCAGCCCTGTCGGCGGTCGGCCAGCGACCAGAGAGCGGGTACGAGGACCGCGCCGAGCGCGGTCTTGAGCGCGGTGGCGAGGAAGAACGGCGCGACGCCTGCCGTCCAGGCGACCTGCGGGCCTGCGATCGTCGCCAGCCAGCCATAGCCGAACGCGAAGATCGCGACGTGGCCCAGCAGCATGGCCAGCGCCATCCCGGCGAAGGACCGCCCGAGGCCACGCTCGCAGAGCCAGCCGACGAGGGCCGCACCGGCGACGAATCCGACAAGGAAGCCGCCGGTCGGACCCATCATGTAGGGAAGGCCGATGCCCAGAGCCGGCGTTCCCGCGAAGACCGGCAGGCCAAGCGCGCCCTCGACCAGGTAGAGCACTACGGTCGCCGCGGCGAGACGCCAGCCATAGGCCGCGCCAAGAACCAGCACGACCAGTGTCTGCATCGTCATCGGCACCGGATAGAATGGCACGCTCAATTTCGCGGAGGCGGTCAGAAGCGCCGTGCCGACGATCGCCAGCAGCGCCATGCGCAGGCCGGAGGTCAGTCCTCGGCCCTCCAGGTCGGCGCGCGCGGGCCAGACGGCGGAAACAAGCGTAGTCGGGAACTGTTGTACGGCCATTCGCGCACCTTGTTCGGAGCCTGCGGGAGGCAAGCCTCCCCTTCTGCAGGACTAGGGAGGACGAGACTCCCCTTTTCGACATCATCTTTCCCCCTATAGGGTCTCCCGCGACAGGCGACAAGAGCAGCCGCATCAGACCATCGCGGCGGTTGACCGAAAGTGGTCCCCAAAGCAGGCCGCCGGGGCGCGCAGACAACGGATCGAGTAGACCGATGAGCGACGAGATCCCCTTCGACCGAAGCTTCGACAGCCCGGCTGGCACGCTCGAACAGGTGAGCCCCCTGATACGCCGCATCGTGGCCGGCAATGCGAGCCCGTTCACCTTCACCGGGACGTGCAGCTACATCGTTGGCAAGGGGACGGTTGCCATCATCGATCCGGGACCTGAGGACGACGCCCACGTCGCGCGCCTGCTCGACGCGATCAAGGGCGAAACGGTGAGCCACATCGTGGTGACCCATACCCACCGCGACCACTCCCCGGCCGCCCGCGCCATCAAGGCGGCTACAGGGGCGCCCATCGTAGGAGCCGGGCCGCATCGCGCAGCCCGCGCACTGCACGAGCATGAGACGAATCGCATGGACGCCAGCGGCGACCGTGAGCACGTGCCGGACCAGCTGATGCACGATGGTGACCGTATCGCCGGACCGGGCTGGACACTGGAGGCCGTGACGACGCCCGGCCATACCGCGAACCACCTCGCCTTCGCGCTGCCGCAGGAGAATGCGCTTTTCTCCGGCGACCATGTGATGGCGTGGTCGACCACCGTCGTCGCCCCGCCGGACGGCCTCATGGCCGACTACATGGCCTCGCTGGCTAAGCTCGGTGAGCGCACCGAGAGCGTCTACTGGCCGGGGCATGGCGGGCCCGTGACGCAACCGTCGCGGTTCGTGCGGGCGTTGCTTTCGCATCGCCGCCAGCGCGAAACGTCGATCCTGCAGCGCCTCGCGGCGGGGGATGAAACCATCGCGGCGATCGTCCCGCGCCTCTACGAGGGCCTGGCGCCCGCCCTGCACGGAGCGGCTGCGATGTCCGTGCTGGCGCATCTGGAAGATCTGGTGGAGCGCGGTTTGGTGACGGCGGATGGCCCCGCGTCCCTCAACGCGCGCTACCGGCCCGCATGAACGCCTAACGGGCGTCGGCCAGTTCCTGGACGGCCTCGGCGAAGGCGGCGATGCGGCGCGCGTTGGCGCCGAAATCGTGGATGGAGAAGCGTGACGCTGACCGGATATCGATCCGCGTCCCTGCAGCGGTCGGGCGCAGGCGCACCGTCACGTCCTCGGGAAACCGCATGGCGAGCGAGTGGTCGATGGCTTCGAGCCTGCCCGTGCCCACGCGTCCGCCGGGCGTCGCGGTCTCGATCACGTGCCAGCCGCGCTGGCTGGCCGCCTTCTGCACGAGGGCGAAGCTCTCCTGCGGCGTGAGGTCCAGCACCACCGGCTGCACCTGCGGATATGCCGCCTTCTGCGCGGCGCGGACTGGCTGCGGCACCTCAGGCGGCACGCGCCCGGCCCGAAGATCAAGCGCACGGCGCGAGCGCGAGAAGGACGGCGGGTCGGCGATGTCGGTGCTGATATCGTTCAGGCGCGGCAAACGCAGCGCCTGAACGGCGAGGAAAGCCGGATACGCGGCCAGCAGGACCGCCAGCATCAGGCCCGCAACGGCCTTGCCGAAGCCCGGCCGCCCCTCGTTCCAGATGGCCACGAACGCAACGAACGACAGCACCGCGCCGATGGTTGCGAGCAGCAGGCCCAGGCCGAGCACCGCCAGCGCCGCCGCCGGATCGATCCGCCCCAGCCAGGACAGGGCGACGGCGATCGCCATCACCGCCAGCGCGAACAGCCCCAGCCTGCGGCTCCACAGGGCGGCAAGCGAGGGCGGACGTTCGACGACGAGTCGGCGCATGCCACTCGTTCTACAAATCTACCGGGCGCTTCGCCACTGCGTTCCGATCACGTCCCCGGCAGCCGGTAGTCCCGGAACTGGTCGCGGAGCGCCATTTTCTGGATCTTGCCGGTCGCGGTGTGGGGGATTTCGGGGATGAAGACGACATCGTCGGGCATCCACCACTTCGCGATCTTGCCCTCCATGTAGGCGAGCAGGCTCTCGCGCGTCGGGTTCGTGCCTGATTTCGGCACCACCACGAGCAATGGGCGCTCGTCCCATTTGGGATGCGCGATGCCGATGACGGCGGCTTCCGCCACGTCGGGATGGCCCACCGCCAGGTTTTCGAGATCGATGGACGAGATCCACTCGCCGCCGGACTTGATCACGTCCTTGGCGCGGTCGGTGATCTGCATGTAGCCGAACGCGTCGATGGTGGCGACGTCGCCCGTGTCGAACCAGCCGTCCTCGTCGAGGATCTGCCCGCCCTCGCCCCTGAAATAGCTCTTGCTCACGGCGGGGCCGCGCACCTTCAGGCGACCGAAGGTCTTGCCGTCATGCGGCATGGACGCGCCCGCATCGTCGGTGATCTTCATCTCCACGCCGAACGGAGCGAAGCCCTGCTTCACCTTGATGTCGTAGAGCGCGTCGTTCTCCAGTTCGTCGTAGTCCGGCTTGATGCTGCAGACCGTGCCGAGCGGGCTCATCTCGGTCATGCCCCAGGCATGCAGGACCGTCACGCCGTAATTGCGCTCGAACTTCTCCGTCATGGCGCGCGGACAGGCCGAGCCGCCGATGATGACGCGCTTCAGTGATGTGAGGGGTTTGCCGTTCTGCTCGAGGTAGGCGAGGAGCGCCAGCCAGAGCGTCGGCACGGCGGCCGTGACGGTCACCTTCTGCGTCTCCAGCATCTCGTAGATCGAGGCGCCGTCGAGCTTCGGGCCGGGCATGACCAGCGTCGAGCCCGACATCGGCGCCGAAAAGGCGAACGACCAGCCATTGGCGTGGAACAGAGGCACTACGGGCATGGCCACATCGCGCATCGCCAGGCCGAGCACGTCGGGCATGACTGCCATCATAGAATGCAGCACGTTGGAGCGGTGCGAGTAAAGAACGCCCTTCGGATTGACCTGTCGTGCCCGAGGTGTAGCACATGCCCGCCGCGGTGTTCTCGTCGAACTCCGACCAGGTGAAATCGCCGTCGGCCTCGGCAAGCCACTCCTCGTAGGGCACCGCACCGGGCAAATTGGTCGTGGGCATGTGCGCTGCATCCGTCAGCACCACGTAGCGCTTCACGCTGGGGAGGCGCGGGGCCAGCTTCTCCATCAGCGGCACGAAGGTGAGGTCCAGGAACAGCAGCCGGTCCTCGGCGTGGTTCATGATGTAGACGATCTGGTCCTCGAAGAGGCGCGGATTGACGGTGTGATAGATCGCGCCGAGGCCGGTGATGCCGTACCAGCATTCGAGATGACGCGCGGTGTTCCACGCCAGCGTGGCTACCCTGTCGCCAAGGCCGATGCCCTCGCGCGCCAGTTGCTGCGCCACCTGCAGCGAGCGCTGTCGCACAGCGCCATAGGTGGTCTCGACGATCGGTCCCTCGACGGAACGCGAAATCACCTTCCGCTGGGCATGCTCGCGCCCGGCATGGTCGATCACCTTGTGGATCAGCAGCGGCCAATCCTGCATCAACCCCATCATCGGCAGATCCCCTCCGTATCGAGGCGGCTCTTGGGTCCGCCTGGGACGGAGTTTAGCGATAACAGCGGCTTGCGGAAGATGGATGCCGACGTTTAGTTTGCATCCGAACGATCTGATCCCCCTGGTCCTGGCGAGAATGCCTCATGATCGAAGCCGTCACCCCAGCCGCGGCCCCTGTGGCGCCCGCTGGCGCAAGCGATGCAGCCGACCCGAGCGCGGCGGTTTTGCGCACCTTCTTCCGGTTCTTGCGCCTGCACCGGCGCATCACAGCGCGAGCGACGCAGGAATATCGCCGGATCGGGCTCTCCATTCCCCAGTTCGACGTGCTGTCGACGCTTTCGGAACAGGAAGGCCAGAGCCAGCAGGAGCTCGCCGAACGGCTCTACGTCACCAAGGGGAACGTGTCGGGGCTGATCGATCGCATGGCCGCGCAGGGGCTCGTCGAGCGCCGTGCGCTGGCGGGCGACCGCCGCTCCAACGCGCTGTTCCTGACGGCCGAGGGACGGGCGCTGACGCAGAAGGGCATGGCGCTGCAGCGCAGCCTCGTGGCCGCCACGCTGGGCGGACTGCCGGGCGCCGACGTCGCGGCGCTCGACCGGCTTCTGGTGGCCTGGCGCGACCGCATCCGGGCGATGCCGCCCAGCGAGGCCTGACGGCGTGAGCTTCGCGGCCATCGCGCTCGCGGGCGGCGGCAACCGCTGCTACTGGCAGGGCGGATTCCTGGAAGCGCTGTGGGCGGCCCATCCCTTCGTTCCGCGTCTCGTGGTCGGCGTCAGCGGCGGTGCGTTCCAGGCGGCGTTCACGCTGGCCGGCGCCGGCGAACGCGTGCGCCCGCTGGTGGACGAGGCCTGCCGCACCACGCCACGCAATGTGGAATGGGCGCGCCTGCTGCAGGGCCGCTCGATCTTCCCCGTGGGCGAGATGTATCCGGCCCTGCTCACCGCCGTGTTCGGCGACGCGGAACTGGCGCGCCTGCGTGCCGGCCCGGAGTTGCTGATCAAGATCGCCCGCCCTCCGCGCCTCCATGCCCGCCGGGCTCGCGACGGCGGCGGGGCTGCTCGGCTACCAGTTGGAGAAGCTCGCCACGAACCGGGTGCATCCGCGCATCGGCCGGCGGCTCGGCTTTCGCGCCGAGTTCGTCTCCACGCATGCGGTGCGCGACACGGCGGAACTGGTCGCGGCGTTGTGCGCCAGCGCGTCCGTGCCGCCCTTCATGCCGGTGGGGCGAGTGGCCGGCGCGGCGGCGCTCGATGGCGGGCTCGTCGACAATGTGCCGGTCAGTCCGCTGGCGGCTTTCGAGGCGGCGGGCGAGCGGACGTTGGTGTTGGCGACCCGGCGCTACAAGGCGCTGCCCGAGGTGCCGAACAGGGTGTATGTGCAGCCCTCGCAGCCGATCCGCGTCAACAAGTTCGCGGTCACTGATGGAGATGGAATCCGCGACGCCTACCGGCTCGGGCTGGCCGACGGCGCGGCGTTCGCGGCGAGCTTGCGCAAATAGGCCGGCAATTCGGCGATGGACGCGACGACGTGGTCGGCGTGCGGCTCCAGCTCCTCGCGCGGGGCGGGGCCGGTGAGCACGGCGATGGCGACCGCGCCGGCCGCGCGCGCGGCGTGGAGATCGTGCGTGCTGTCGCCGACGAGCGCGACTTCGGCGGGCGTGACGCCGAGCTTTTCCGCGAAGGCCAGCACCATGCCGGGCTCGGGCTTGCCGCCGTGCCCGCTGTCATAGCCGACGACGAAATCCATGTGCGGCACGAGGCCCATCGCCTCGGCCTGGACGATGGCCGAGGCTTCGGCGTCGTTGGTGGCGATGCCCAGCCGGTAGCCGTCCCTCGCGAGTTCGGCGATGACGGCCAGCGGCTCGCCGATGGGCGAGAGCATCTGCAGGCCCCAATGCTTGAAGAGCTCGTCCATCTCGGTCTTCAGCGCCGGCAGGTTGGAGCGCTCCAGCACCTGCGCCCACAGCGCGCCATAGCTCTCCGACGACCCCGCGACCAGCGGCGAGGTGCGCAGGAAACGCCGTTCCTCGATGATGAAATGGTTCGCTTCCGCCAGGCGCATGAACTGCGCCTCGTCGCCGCCGGTCAGGATGCGCATGACCTCGAAGGCCGCAGGGCCCCAGGTCTTGTCGAAATCGATGAGCGTCCCGTCCTTGTCGAACAGGATGCCCTTGAGGGGAACGGGCTTGAGCGGCGGGGCCTTGAGGGAGGCAGGCATGGCGTTCAACCGCTGATCTGCGAGAAGTCAGCGACGGTGCGGGTGGCTTCGCGCAGGCGCGAGAGCAGGCGCAGGCGGTTGGCGCGCAGATCGGCATCGTCGGCGTTGACGGTGACCTTGTCGAAGAACGCGTCGACGGCGGGGCGAAGCTGCGCCAGCGCGGTCATCGCGCCCTCGAAATCCTCGCGCTGCGACATGCTCCCTGGCGTGGCGTTCGGCGACGTCGAGCACCTCGGCGAGAACCTTCTCCTCCGGCAGTCCGCGCTCGCGCAGGATGTGCGCGTCGACAGGATCGGCGTAGGAGCGGCCGTCCTTCTTCTCCTCGATGCGCAGGATGTTCGCCGCGCGCTTGTAGCCCGCGAGCAGGTTCTTGCCGTCCTCGGTCTCGAGAAAGCGGCCGAGGGCCTCGACGCGGCGGACGATCATGAGGAGGTCGTCCTCGACGCGCCGGTCCAAGATGCAGCACAGCGTCGATGAGATCGTGCCGCGCGCCCTGTCGCGTAGGTAGACCTTCAGGCGGTCGTGGAAAAATGGAGAGAAGTGTCGGCCGATCAGGTGCGACCTCAGGATAAGTCCTGAGCTTTTCGCGCTTGAATACCATTCACCGTGCGCTGTCGCGAAATTGCCTTCGCGCGATAAAGCTCGCAGGCCATTCTCCAACACCAGCCGCACCACGCCCAACGCCGCCCGGCGCAGCGCGTAGGGGTCCTTGCTCCCCGTCGGCTTCTCGTCGATCGCCCAGAACCCGACCAGCGTATCCAGCTTGTCGGCCAGCGCGACGGCCACCGACACCGGGTCCGTCGGCACGCGGTCGGACGGGCCCTGCGGCTTGTAGTGCTCCTCGATGGCGGCGGCGACGCTGGGGTGCTCGCCCTGCAGCTCGGCGTAGCGGCGGCCCATGAGGCCCTGCACTTCGGGGAATTCGCCGACCATCTCGGTGACGAGGTCGGCCTTGCAGAGCTGCGCGGCGCGGGCGGCGAGGTCGGGATCCGCGCCGACCAGCGGCGCGAGTTCGCGGGCCAGGGCGGTGATGCGCTCGACGCGCTCGCCCTGGGTGCCGAGCTTCTCGTGGAAGATGATGCCGAGCTTCTTCAGCTTGGCGAGGCGCTGGTCCAGCGGCTTGCCTGAATTTTCCGGCGTGGCGTAATCGGGCAGGTCGCGCTGGTCGGTGTCCCAGAAATGGCGGGCGTCGGAGAGGCGCGCGCGCACCACCCGCTCATTGCCGCCGACGATCTTGGCTCCGCCGTCGCTCGCCTCGATATTGGCGACGAGGACGAAGTGGTTGCTGAGCTTGCCCGTGACGGGATCGCGCAGCACGAAGCACTTCTGGTTGGCGCGGATGGTGGCGCGGACGACTTCGGGCGGAATGGCGAGGAATTCGGGATCGAACGAGCCGACCAGCACGACCGGCCATTCCACGAGGCCCGCGACTTCCTCGAGCAGGGCCTCGTCTTCCACCAGCTCCAGCCCGCGCGCGAAGGCGAGATTGCGCGCGTCGGCCAGGATGATCTCCTTGCGGCGGTCGGCGTCGAGCACGACGAACGCCTTCTGCAAGGCGGCCTCGTAATCCTCGAAGCGGCGCACGAGGATGAGATCGCCCGCCATGAAGCGATGGCCGCGCGTGACGTCGGCGGCGCGGATGCCGTCGACCTCGAACGCGCACCACTTCCGGCGTCTCGGTCTCCGGACCGAACGTGCAGAGGATGGATTGCAGCGGGCGCACCCAGCGCAGCGAGCCTGCAGCGGCCGAGCTTGCGCCCCAGCGCATCGACTTCGGCCAGGGGAAGCCCTTCACGATGCCGGGCACGATCTCGGCGATCACCTCGGGCACGGGGCGGCCGGGCTTCTCGACGATGGCGACGTAGAACTCGCCCTTCTTGGGATCGGACTGGATGGTCGCCTGCGCGATGTCGGTGAGCCCGGCGCTTTTCAGGAAGCCCTGGATCGCGCCATCGGGCGCGCCGACGCGCGGGCCCTTCTTTTCCTCGCGCACGTCGGGCTGGTTCGCGGGCAGGCCCGACGACATGCAGCGCCAGGCGGCGGGGCGTCGCGAAGGCGCGCGCGCCCTCGTAGAGGCAGCCGCGCTCCACCAGCGCGTCGGTGACGAGCTTCTTCAGATCCTCGGCGGCACGCCGCTGCATGCGGGCCGGGATTTCCTCACAGAACAGTTCGATCAGCAGGTCGGGCATGGCTCGGTCAACGCGATGGTTGCTGCACCCCAGGGGGTGCAGTGCCGCACCTCGGGGGTGCAGCGGCTTCGGCAAAGTCCGCTCCGCTTTAAGGGGCGCGGGGCGGACTGTCGAGAACCATGGCGTTCAGCGGGGCTGCTGAAGCCTCGTGCGGACCTCGATGGCCCGCCAATCAGCTGCTCAGGCCGACTTGTGGCTGCCGTCGCACATCGGGGAGTTGCCGGTCTGCTTGCAGGCGCAGAAATAGGCCGTCTTGTCCGCGTCGGCAGTCCACTTCTGCGGCGTGAACTCCGAACCCTTGTGCGAGCCGTCGCAGAATGGCTGCTTCTTGGACTGGCCGCACGAGCACCAGAAATAGTTCTCGCCCGCCTTCACTTCGACCGCGATGGGCGCGGTGCCTGCTACAACTGCCTTGGTCATGGAATGCGATCCCTCTGAACGCGCGCGAATGCCGCGCCGGGCGAGACTGTAGCGATCAATCCAGGCTTTGGCTTTGCAGTTGAGCCAAGGCAGCCGTGCTTTCGCGCAAGCTCGGGGATGTCAGGCGAACCCGCCGGCTTCCGTCCGCATCCAGGCCGCGCCGCAGGCCTTGGCGAGTTCGCGGACGCGCAGGATGTAGCTCTGGCGCTCGGTGACGGAGATGACGCCGCGCGCATCCAGCAGGTTGAACATGTGGCTGGCCTTGATGCACTGGTCGTAGGCCGGCAGGGCCATGAGGTGCCTGCTGTTTTCGCCGTCGGCCGATCCGTGCGCGAGGAGCGACTTGCACTCCTCCTCGGCGTCCTTGAAGTGCTGGAACAGCATGGCGGTGTTCGCGGCTTCGAAATTGTGCCGCGAATATTCCTGCTCGGCCTGCAGGAAGACGTCGCCATAGGTCACCTTGTCGGCGCCCTCGCCGCCGTTGAAATTCAGGTCGTAGACGTTCTCGACGCCCTGCACGTACATGGCGAGACGCTCGAGCCCATAGGTCAGTTCGCCCGAGACAGGCGAGCACTCGACGCCCGCGACCTGCTGGAAATAGGTGAACTGGCTCACCTCCATGCCGTCGCACCAGCACTCCCAGCCCAGCCCCCACGCGCCCAGCGTCGGGCTCTCCCAGTCGTCCTCCACGAACCGCACATCGTGCAATTTCGTGTCGATGCCGATGGCGGCGAGCGAGCGGAGGTAGAGATCCTGCAGGTCCGGCGGGGAAGGCTTCAGGATGACCTGGTACTGGTAATAGTGCTGCAGCCGGTTCGGGTTCTCGCCGTAGCGCCCGTCCTTGGGCCGGCGCGAGGGCTGCACATAGGCGGCCTTCCACGGCTTTGGCCCGAGCGAGCGCAACGTCGTCGCCGGGTGGAATGTGCCCGCGCCGACCTCCATGTCGTAGGGCTGCAGGATGACGCAGCCCTGCTCCGCCCAGAAGCGGTGCAGCGTGAGGATCAGGCCCTGGAACGAGCGTTCCGGCTTGAGGGCGTCGGTCATTTCAAGACTTTCTCGGCAGATTCCGGGCGGCTGGTAAAAGGCGCGGCACCCTAGAAGCGGCCCCGGCATGGGTCAAGGCGGAGACCTGCCTGCTCGCAACCAATAGCTCCGGTTAAGCATTGGGCAACTGCGCTGCGTCCAAAAGGCGCGACACACGTTATGATTGTATGAAACGAGCAAGAGGCAGAAAATCGATGAGATTGTTACGAACAGCCTTGGCCGCTATCGCCGCTGCTTTTCTCTTCTCAGCCGCACCGGCACAAGCGACGCCCGCGCAACCGAGCACTGCGGCTGCCCTGACCCAAGACGCCCAGAACCTGACGCAATCGATTCAGTACTACGAGCCACGGCGCGGCTATTACCGCGGACCTAACCGCTACGGGTATGGCTATCGCCCCTATCACGGCGACCGCGGCTACGCGTATGGTCGATATCGCGGGCCGCGCGTCGTTTGCCGGACACGCTACACGGCATTTGGACCGCAGCGGGTGTGCACGCGCCGCTACTGACGCAGCCTACCAGGCCAGGTGGCGCTCGCCCCGGTGAAGCGCTTCGGCCTCGTCAGTGAACCGCCCGTCGGCTTTGTGAAGAATGAGGCCGGGCCTGATCGAAAAGGGCGCGCGGCTGCCTTTTATACCGCGCACCAGGATCCTTACCGCATCTGCCCCGAGTCGGGGATGGACCGGCAGGACAGCGATCGCGCCGAAACGCCGGTCCATGGCGTCGAGCAGGTACGGCAGGGCGTCCGCGCGATGGATGGCGATCAGGGTGCCGCGCGGGCGCAGCATATCCGAGGATGCCTTGATCCAATCGTGGAGCGCGCCGCGAGCCATCACATGCGCCTTTGCGCGCTTCGTATCAGGCGAGGCGCGACCTGCCCCCTCCTCGGCAAAGGGCGGGTTTGTCAGAACGAGATCGGCCTCGCCCCCCGCTATCCCCGTCGCAACGCGTTCACTCCGCCGCGCCAGCACATCAGCCTCTATCGTCTCGACGCGGGCGGAGCATTCGTTCAGGACGACGTTGTGGCGCGCTGCCTGCGCCATCTCGGGGTCGATTTCGACGAGCCTCACGCGGGCATGCTCGGCTTGGATAGCGATTGCCAGCCCCACCGCCCCGACACCCGATCCGACATCCACGGCCAATCCCGCAAAATCGGCGGGCGCGGCGGCAGCCAGCAGAATCGCATCCGTGCCGGCGCGATGACCGCGAACCGGTTGCCTCAGGGCGAGCTTGCCGGCGAGGAGCCGATCCTCCTTCCACGCCGCCTCATCCGCAACTGATAAGGTCATCATGCCTTTTCCGGAACGAGTTCATGGCCAAGGCCCGCCTCCGCCAGGAAGCGGCGCGCCTGGATCTGCCAGTCCTCCGGCACCATGATTCTGCAGGGGAAGGCCCCGATCGAACCTTCCATTGCGCTGACATGCCTGTCGGCGACAAAAATTGGAATGCCGTGTTCCGCGAGCAAACTCTCGATCAAAGATATCAAGACGATGTCATTCGTGCGAACGATGGTGATCACGGCGCCTCCCGCACGACTTTGCGACGCCCGGGAGCGTGCGGCAACCTGTTGAGTTGCAGAAAAGGCGACCCAGTGGCAGTTTGCGCCAATTGGACCGCCCTTAACGGCGGCCCGGGGGCGTGAGGGTCTTCGACGTGGGTCTCGTTATTCCTTTGGAGGGCGCGAAATCCGCCACTCCCAGCATCGATCCTCTGGTGAGGCTGACCGCGTCCGGCATGGACCGCGTCAACCAACTCATCCTCCACCGGGTCGGCTCGGACGTAGCTCTCATCCCCGAGATCGCGAGCCACCTCATCAATTCAGGCGGAAAACGGCTGCGGCCCATGCTGACGCTGGCGACGGCCGAGCTCTGCGGCCACAAGGGCGAAGGGCACGTGAAGCTCGCGGCCTCGGTCGAATTCATGCACACGGCGACGCTGCTGCATGACGACGTGGTCGATGGCAGCGAAATGCGGCGCGGCAAGCTCGCCGCCCGCATGCTGTGGGGTAACGAAGCCAGCGTCCTGGTAGGCGACTTCCTGCTCGGCCAGGCCTTCAAGATGATGGTGGAAGTCGGCTCGCTGCATGCACTCGACGTTCTCTCCACCGCCGCTGCCGTTATCGCGGAAGGCGAAGTGATGCAGCTTTCTGCCGCCAAGAACACGGCGACGACAGAGGACGAATACCTCGCGGTGGTCAGGGGCAAGACCGCGGCCCTGTTCGCCGCCGCATGCGAAGTGGGTCCGATCATCGCCGGGCGCGAACGGGCCGAGCAGGCTGCATGCCGAAGCTATGGGGCCAATCTCGGCATCGCATTCCAGCTCGTCGACGATGCGCTGGATTATGGCGGCGCGAGCGCAACGCTGGGCAAGAAGGTCGGCGACGATTTCCGCGAAGGCAAAATCACCCTTCCCGTCGTGCTGTCGTTCCGGCGCGGCTCAGAGGCTGAACGCGTCTTCTGGAAGCGCACCCTCGAAAAAGGCGAGATCGTCGACGGCGACCTCGAACAGGCCGTCGGCATCATGCGCAAGCACCGCGCGATCGAGGACACGATCGAGCGCGCCCGCCATTACGGCGCGATGGCGCGCGACGCGCTGGCGCTATTTCCCGACGATGAGATGAAGGACGCGCTGATCGAGGCTGTGGACTTCTGCATCGCCCGGACACACTAAAGACGCTGCGATTCCAGGTTGAAGACATCACGGCAACGCCACTGGACCGGATCGGGAGATCCGAACAGCGAACTTGCCGAAGCCTGATGCGTTTCCGGTCCCTGAACCGGACATGGCGCAGTAGGCGGTGATGATGTCTCGGGACGACGACAAGAGCCAAGGCGGGTCCGCGAAGCACCGCTTTGAACCGAAGTCCAGCTCGGCTCCATCCCGGCAAGATGACGGATCGCTCGGCTCGAACCCCGGCGATCAGGCACGGCCGGGCACTCCTGGAGCTGGCGAGAACGTCTGCCGCCGATGCGCCGGCTCCGGCAAGGACCCAAGCGGGACGGATTGCCCCGATTGCGGTGGAACGGGCGTCGTGATCGAGGAGATCGGCGGAGCGTGACAGCCTCCGGGCTGCCGTGAGTTGGTTCACCTAGTCTCGTTATCGGGGTGAATGCCTCTACGCGTGACCCGCCTCGGAAGACAGCATGGCCGGATCAATGCCGATTTTGCGCAAGGCGCGGTCGTATTTGGTTTCGAACCGGCCGTCGAACACAAGGTCGAGATCAGGCGGGCAATGCAGCCATCCATTCTCGTTGATTTCGGTTTCGAGTTGTCCAGCTCCCCATCCGGCATAGCCTAAAGCCAGCACCGCGTTGCGCGGACCCTCGCCATTCGCAATGGCGCGCAGGATGTCGACGGTCGCGGTCAGGCAGATGCCTTCGTCGATGGGCAGAGTCGACTTGTCGATGTAGAAATCGGACGAATGGAGCACAAAACCACGACCGGTCTCGACGGGACCACCCTTCAGGACCGGGAATTTCTCGGCAGCCTCCGGCAGGCGGATGCTCTTCGGCGTGATTTCTAGCTGGTCCAGAAGAGCGGGGAATTCGATGTTGGACGCGGGCTGGTTGATGATCAAACCCATTGCCCCCTCGGGCGAGTGGGCGCAGATATAGACTACAGCTCGTGTAAATCGCTCATCCGGCATGCCCGGCATGGCGAGAAGAAGCTGACCATCGAGGAATCCGCGTGAGCTCATCTCATTTGCGACGTTCAAGGTGTCGATGATGATCATGTTAGCCTCTTTGCACCCGCGAACCAAACGCCGGGTGAAGTGGCTTGTTCCCATCACGTTAATGTCACGCCCTTGTCACCTCGTTTGGTCCGCTTTCACGCGCTCTTCACTTGGTCATCAGCCATCGTTTCGTGCATGAACCAAGCATGAGACACATCGAATTCAGACACCATCTCCGTCTTCGCATGATCGCACTTGCGCTGGCGGCTGGGGCGCTGCTCGCGGCGACGACAGGCGAGATCCGCGCTGCTGCGGCCACGGCTGGCGCGTCGGAATGGTCGCCCGGCCTCCACGCGGCGATGCGCCTTCTTGACGGCGGACCTGACGACAGGAGCGGGCGGACCTTCAAGGCCGGAGTCGAGATCCGGCTCGATCCGCATTTCAAGACCTATTGGCGCACGCCCGGGGATTCCGGCATTCCTCCGATGTTCGAGTGGTCGCAGTCGCAAAACGTGGCCAACGTCGAGGTGCTGTGGCCGGCGCCCTACCGGTTCGAGGACACCGCCGGAGCGTCGATCGGCTACAAGGATCGCGTCGTTTTCCCGGTCAAGGTCACGGCCGCCGATCCCAAGCGACCGGTCGTCCTGGTGCTGCAGCTCGACTATGCCGTCTGCGAGAAGATCTGCATTCCCGTGAAGGGCGAGGCTCGACTGGTTTTGTCGAATGCCGGACTGTCGACGCATAATTCGATGGCCGTTGCGGAAGCCGAGGCGCGCGTGCCGATCCCCGCGCGCCTGGGTGACAATACTCCGCCTGCAATCCGCTTCATCGGCATTGCAAGCGGCGGCAAGGGACTGCTGGTGGATGCACTTGTTCCCGACGCCGCTAACATCGTCGATATCTTCGCCGAGGGTCCGGACGGGTGGGTGTTCGCAGCGCCGATGCCGATCTCGACCATGAAGCACGGGTCCGGGACCCGAATGATGCGATTCCGCATCGGTGTTGACGAGATGCCCAAGGGCGCGGAATTAAACGGGTTGCCGGTCCAACTGACGATGACGGCCGATGATGCTGCGGTCGAGATGTCGGTCAGGCTCGACGCGGGGCAGCCCACGCCCTAAGTCTTCCGGACTTGCACCACCGGGATTTTTCGTCCCGCCTTGATCTGCCAGGAGAATTGACGATGACGATTGCTGTAGGCGACCGCGTTCCCGACGCCACTTTCCGCGTGATGACCGAAACTGGGCCTGCGCCGAAGACTTCGAACGAGATTTTCGGGGACGCAAGGTCGTACTTTTCGCGGTTCCTGGCGCCTTCACGCCGACCTGCGACCGGAACCACCTGCCCGGCTACCTTGCCCATTGCGACGCGATCATGGCCAAGGGCGTAGACGCCATCGCCGTAACAGGCGTCAACGACGTGTTCGTCATGAACGCCTGGGCCGAAGTCCACCGGCGGCTAGGGCAAGATCGAGTTTCTCGCCGACGGCAATGGCGACTTCGCCAAGGCGCTGGGCCTCGCGCTCGATGGCACGGGCTTCGGCCTCGGCATCCGTTCGCAGCGCTATTCCATGGTGGTCGACGACGGTGTGGTCACGGCGCTGAACGTCGAGGATGCGCCCTCCAAGGCCGACATCTCCGGCGCGGAGGCCCTGCTGCGGGACCTGTGATCTCACACGCGATCTGACTGAAATGGCTGGGCCTTCGCCCGGCCATTTTTGTTCAAGGCCCGGATTTGCGCCGCTTTCCCGGCATGAACGGCGCCATCCCCTCCCGCGCGAGGCCGTCGACCCGCTCGTTCTCGGTGTGGCCGGCATGGCCCTTCACCCAGTGCCAGTGCACCTCGTGCTGGTGCCGGCGCTGCGTCGAGCCGCTGCCAGAGCTCGGCGTTCTTCACGGGCTTCTTGTCCGCAGTCTTCCATCCGTTGGCCTTCCAGCCATAGAGCCAGGATGTGATGCCCTGGCGGACATACTGGCTGTCCGTCCACAAATCGACCACGCAGGGCCGCTTCAGCGCCTCCAGAGCCATGATGGCTGCCATCAGCTCCATGCGGTTGTTGGTGGTCTGCGGTTCGCCGCCGCTGATCTCCTTCTTCTTGTCGCCGAAGACGAGCAACGCACCCCAGCCGCCGGGACCGGGATTCCCGGAGCATGCGCCGTCCGTGTAGATGGTCACGCGATCGAGGTTCGGCGAGACGGAGGGAGCGGCACTGTCCGCCAACCCCGACCTCGTTGCGGAAGGCTTGCGCGAAGCAGCCTTGGCAGCAGGAGGATTGGCGGCTGGAGGATCGGCAGGAAAGCGGGTCATGCGTCGCGCCCGTAGTCTGCCGCACTCGCCGCCCGCTCGTGAAAGCGCAGCTTGCGGTAGTATTCGAGCGGATCCTTCGGCTTGACCAGCGCGCCGGGCGGCACGTTCAGCCAGTCGACGAGCCGCGTCAGCATGAAGCGCAGCGCCGCGCCCCGGCAAAGCAGCGGCAGCGCATCGACCTCGTCGCGCGCGAAGCGGGCGCATCCGCTCATAGCCCGCGATCATCGCCCGGCCCTTGGTGAGGTTGAACGAGCCGTCCGTCTCGAAGCACCAGGCGTTGAGGCAGACCGCGAGGTCGTAGGCCAGCGCGTCGGTGCAGGCGAAGTAGAAGTCGATCAGGCCGGAGAGCCGCGGGCCGAGGAAGAACACGTTGTCGGGAAACAGATCGGCATGGATGACCCCCTGCGGCAGTCACTGGCGGCCAGCCGCGCTCCAGCTCGCCCAGCGCGCGCTGCCGTCGCCTCGGCGAGGCCCGGCGTCACGGTGTCGGCGCGCTCCCGCGCAGCCTCGTAGAGCGGCCGCCAGCCCTGCACCGAGAGCGCGTTGAGCGCGGCGCATCGCGAAATCCGCTCCGGCGAGATGCAGCCGGGCCGAGCGCCTCGCCCACCGCGCCGCAATGATCCACGCCCGGCCGGCGCACGCCCATGCCGTCGAGGAAGGTGACGATGGCGGCCGGGCGGCCCGCGCAGCCGGCCCAGCGCCTCGCCGGTTCGGTCGCGCACCGGCTGGGGGCAGTTCAGGCCCTTCGCTCGGCGAGATGCTCCATCAGGCCGATGAAGAACGGCAGGTCCTCCTCCTTCACCCGCTTCTCGTAGAGGGTGAGGATGTAGAAGCCCGTGCCGGTGTGGATGAGGTAGTTGGAGTTCTCCACGCCCTTCGGCGATGCCCTTGGCGGCGAGCACCGGGCCGATGTCGTAGCGGGCGACGAAGGCGGAGAGCTCCTCGTCGGACACTTCGGTGTAGACGGCCACGATCTACTCCGCCGCCTGCGTGTCGGCCGACGCAGCTCGCGCGGCAGGGGAAAGAACACGCTCTCGTCGGCCGTCGAGACGGTCTCGACCGCGACCTCGTAGCGCTCGGCGAAGGCGTCGATGATCTCTTCCACCAGGACTTCCGGCGCGGAGGCCCCGGCGGTGACGCCGAGCGAGCGGATATTCCCGAACAGCGACCAGTCGATGTCGTCGGCCCGCAGGACCAGCCGGGAGACGCGGCAGCCCGCGCGCTCGGCGACCTCCTTCAGCCGCTGCGAGTTCGACGAATTGGGCGAGCCAACCACGATCATCGCGTCCACGCGGCGGCGCAACGGCCTTCACCGCCTCCTGCCGGTTGGTCGTGGCGTAGCAGATGTCTTCCTTGTGGGGCGCGGCGATCCCCGGGAAGCGCGCGCGCAGCGCCTCGACGATCTCGCGCGTGTCGTCGACGGACAGCGTCGTCTGCGTCACGAAGGCGAGCTTCTCGGGATCGGGCGGCGAGAGCCGCGCGACATCTTCGATCGTCTCCACCAGGAAGACGGCGCCATCGGGCAACTGGCCCATCGTGCCCACGACCTCGGGGTGGCCCGCATGGCCGACGAGAACGACCGTGCGGCCGCGCCGGTAATGGACCTCGGCCTCGCGATGAACCTTGGTCACCAGCGGGCAGGTCGCGTCGATGGCGAACAGCTTGCGCTCGCCCGCCTCCGCCGGCACCGACTTCGGCACGCCATGGGCCGAGAAGATCACGGGCGCCCCGGTCGGCAGGCACCTCGGCAAGCTCGTCGACGAACACCGCCCCTTTCCGGCGCAGGCCCTCGACGACGTACTTGTTGTGCACGATCTCGTGGCGCACATAGACCGGCGGTCCGTAGATCAGCAGCGCCTGCTCGACGGCGTCGATGGCCCGCACGACGCCGGCGCAAAAGCCCCGGGGCGCGCACAGTTGCACATCAAGGCGCGGCTTCGATGCTGGGAGGTCGGCGGCGCTCATCGGCGGTTGTGGATTCCTGTATTTCGGCGGCGACGAGCGTTTGTGTGGCGGACGGGCGGCAAGGTCAAGCGAGCTTTGGGGGATTGCAATCGGCCGCGCAGGTCTCCTGAGGGTCGGGCGGCTTGCAGTCCGCTTGCAGTCCCCTTGCGGAGAACACGAGCCTGGCCGAGTTCGTGCAAGGGTCATCTTGCGCCGCCCCACTCGATTGCTGCGCCGCCAACCATTAACGTGCGCGTGAAAGCGTAACCCCCGAGACGCCGCAGGACCGCATGACCGAACACGCCGAAGCGAGCTTCCTGATCCCGATCCTTATCTTCTGCGCTGGCGCAGTGATTGCCGTACCGGTTTTCAACCGGGCGGGTCTGGGGGCCGTCGTCGGCTATCTCTTTGCCGGAATCGCCATCGGGCCATCCGGCTTCAAACTGTTCACGGACGCCCACACGGTGCGGGCGGTGGCCGAACTCGGCATCGTCCTGCTGCTCTTCGTCATCGGTCTGGAACTGAAGCTGAGTCGTCTCCTCGCGATGCGGAAGGATATTTTCGGGCTGGGGCTGGCGCAGTTCGCGGCCTCTGCCATCGTCATAGGCCTCGTGGCGGCCGCACTTGGGCTGGCGCCGGGCGGTGCGGTCATCGTGGGCGTGGCGCTCGCGATGTCGGCAACGGCCATCGCCCTGCAGTTGCTGGACGAGCGCGGCACGCTGCAGACGACCCATGGCCAGCGAACCTTCGCGGTTCTGCTGTTCCAGGACATGTCGATCGTGCCGATCCTCGCGCTCGTGCCACTGCTGGCGCCCGGTGCGGGAGAAGCCGGCGGAGGCTGGCTCCCGGCGCTCAAGGCTACGGGGATCGCGCTTGCCGCACTTGCGGTGATCGTGCTCGCGGGACGTTATCTGCTGAATCCGCTTTTCCGCCTTCTGGCGCTGACCGGCGCACGCGAGGTGATGACCGCCGCCGCGCTGCTGGTGGTTCTCGGCGCTGCCGTGGCGATGCAGTTTGCCGGCATGTCCATGGCGCTGGGGGCGTTCCTGGCGGGGCTGCTGCTCGCCGAATCGAACTTCCGGCACCAGCTGGAGGCCGATATCGAGCCCTTCAGGGGGCTGCTGCTCGGCCTGTTCTTCATGAGCGTCGGCATGGGCATGGACGCAACGCTGATCCTCGCCAACGCGGGGTGGCTGGCGCTTGCAGCAGCAGCGCTTGTCGCCGGGAAGATCGCGATAGCGTATGGGCTTGAGCGCGCGCTCGGCTCCAAACAGTCCGATGCGCTGCGAAGCGCGGCCCTGCTGGCGCCGGCCGGCGAGTTCTCCTTCGTCCTGCTGCCTCTGGCCGGCACGATGCTGCTGCTTTCGCCGGCGCAGACGAGCTTTGCGCTGGCGCTGGCGGCGCTGACGATGGTGCTCGGCCCTGTCGTGGCGAAGGGTCTCGAAATCGCTCTGGTGCGTCACGCCGCCCGCCGGCCCGTCGCGGAGTTCGACCCGGACAGCTTTGCGGACGCGTCCGGCTGCGTTCTCGTCATTGGCTTCGGACGTTTCGGCCAGCTCGCGACGCAGATGCTGCTCGCACAAGGTGTTGACGTGATCGTCATCGACAAGGATGTCGCGCGCATCCAGGCGGCGGCGAAGTTCGGATTCAAGATCTATTATGGAGACGGCACGCGGCTCGATGTCTTGCGGGCGGCAGGCGCGCCGAACGCACGCATCGTCGCGGTTTGCGTCGATGACCGGGCGGCTGCGCTCACAATCGCGGAGCTTGTGCGCGGTCACTTTCCGCTCGCGAAGATTCACGCGCGCGCCTATGACCGGATCCACGCGATCGACCTCCTCAATGCCGGAGTAGACTTCCAGCTCCGGGAAACGGTGCGGTCGGCGCTGGAATTCGGCCGGGAGACGCTGGTGGGACTTGGGATCGAGCCTGAAAAAGCCGCGGAGGTGCTGGCGCGCGTGCAGGAGCGAGACGAGCAGCGGCTCGTCGAGCAGCGCACATCCGGCTCGGTGCTGCCGCCCACCGTCAAGACCGGACCTCGCCTCACGCCCGAGCCGCTGTCGCAGCCGCTCGCCCCTTACCGGCCGCTATCGGCCGAGACCCGCGACGTGGTGGGTACGAACCAGGCTGCCGAATGAACGCTCCCAGCAAGCCCGCATCCACGGACCCGAACTCGTCCCGGCCCGCTCCCGCAGCTGGACGTCAGCAAGCCGTCTTCACCACCGGCTCAACCATGCGGCATGTCGCGGTGATGTCCGCTACGGGCACCATTGGGCTGATGGCGATCTTCGTCGTCGACCTGCTGTCGCTGCTTTACATTTCGTGGCTCGGCGACATCAACGTCACCGCCGGCGTGGGCTACGCCACGACGGTGCTCTTCCTTTCGACATCCACCAATATCGGGATGATGATCGCGGTTTCCGCGGTCGTATCGCGCTCGATCGGCGCACGCGAGATGGACCGGGCGCGCCGTCTCTCGGCCTCGGGTTGCACCATCGCGATGGCACTCGCGGGCGTGGTCAGTCTCGCCATGATGGCCGGGCTGAATCCGCTACTAACTGTGCTTGGCGCGACGGGTCAGGCACATGACGTCGCTTGGCGCTTCCTGATGATCTGCATGCCGGCCAACGCGCTTATGGGCCTTGGCATGGCCTATGGCGGTGTACTGCGAGCCACAGGCGATGCGAAGCGCGGCATGTATGTCACCCTGGCGGGCGGACTGGCGACGGCCGTCGTCGATCCACTGCTGATCTTCTGGGCGGGCCTGGGCGCCGACGGCGCGGCCTGGGCGATCGTGTTGTCACGCGTGGTCTTCTGCGTGGTCGGTTACCATGGAGCGATCCGGGTGCACCGGCTCGTCGGACGGCCAAGCCTTTCGAACACGCTCGACGATCTGAAGCCCATCATGGGCGTGGCTGCGCCGGCAATTCTCACAAATGTGGCGACCCCTGTCGCCTACGGCTTCATGACGGCTGTCATGTCGCCGTTCGGCGATGCGGCTGTCGCCGCCAACGCCATCATGACCCGCCTTGCGCCCGTCGCCTTTGGTGCGGTTTTCGCGCTGACCGGTGCGGTCGGCCCCATCTTCGGCCAGAACCTCGGCGCAAGGCTCATGGACCGGGTTCGCCAGACACTGACCAACGGGCTGATCTTTTCGATGGCTTGCGTGGTCACGGCCTGGGCGATCCTGTTCGTCTCGCGCGACGGCATCGTCACGATGTTCGCCGCCACGGGCGAAACCGCAGAACTCGTCAGGTTTTTCTGCATTGTGGTGGCTGGAAGCTGGATCTTCCACGGTGCGCTTTATGTGGCGAACTCGGCCTTCAACAATCTCGGCGCTCCGCTGTTGGCGACTGGCTTCAACTGGGCCAAGGCGACGATCGGCACGATCCCCTTCGCCATGGCCGGCGCGCAGATGGGTGGCGCGAAGGGAGCACTTGTCGGCCAGGCGGCCGGCGCGGTGCTCTTTGGCATCGCCTCCATGGCGGCGGCCTACTGGGTTGTAGCGAAGCTCACACGCAAGGTTCAGCAGGCTGTTCCGCCGGCCTAATATTCCGCAATTCCCACTTTGGCCTTGCATGCTCTAAGCTCTATTCCGCGCGTCCAGCCGGGAGAGGTACTGCGATGTTCAACCTGTTCGAACTGATGCAGAAATCGCAGGGTGGGGAGGCCGTCCAGGCCATGGCCAAGCAGTTCGGCCTGTCGCCGCCGCAGGCCGAGAGCGCCATGGATGCTCTGCTTCCCGCTTTCACCGTCGCCCTGCAGCGCCAGATGCAGGATCCCCAGGCAATGATGAGCCTGTTCGGCACTATGGCGCAGGCCCAGCAGCAGGCAATGATGACGGCTGCCGCGACGGCCATGAACCCCGACAAGAGCAGCCAACCGGCATCTGGCAGCGACATGCTGGGTGCGTTCTTCGGTTCCAGCGAGATCACCCGCGCCGTCGCTGCGCAGGCCGCTGCCGTATCGGGAATCAGCCCGCAGATCCTCCAGCAGATGTTGCCGGCGATGGCGTCGATGCTCACGGCAGGCATGATGAAGAGCTTCAGCGAGGGCGGACTTGCCGGAATTCTGGCCCCGATGATGAACAATTTCGGGGCGGGCGCGCCGCAGGGCGGACTCGGAAACGGCCTGACCGGAGGGATCGCCGCGTATCAGGACATGGTGGGGAAGATGATGGACGCGGCCCTACCGACGCCCCCACCCCCGCCCGAACCGGAGCCTGAACCGGCTGCTCCCAACCCCTTCGATCCGGCGGGCTTTGCCGAGCTGATGGGCAGGATGATGGGCGTCGCCCCCCCGCCCCCCGAGCCTGAGCCCGAACCTGAACCGCCACCCCCGCCGCCGCCCACGCCGGGCGAACTTGGCTTCGATGCGCTGACCCAGATGGTGGAGACCGGTCGCGAGGTGCAGGACCAGCAGATGAAAGCCATGCAGGCTATCTTCAACCAGATACTGACCAAGACCGAAAAGTCCTGACGCCAACAAAAAAGGCCCCACCTTGCGGGCGGGGCCAGTGTGCGGTTCGCCGGAGGGGTCGGGCGAGGCCGCTTGAGCACGAATTGCGGAAAAGCGAGGCGCGCCCGAACTTGTAGGTGGGGCCGCTCAGGCGGCGCGCGATTCCGATCGGGAATTCGCTTCATTGACCTGGGCGGTCGCCTCGCTCAACCGGTGTACAAGGCGAACACGGTCTCGCAGGCTGGGCGCGTTCCTCGACCCGCTGCCTGAGCACGCGGGCGGCAAGATGCCCAGATGCATCGCCCGGCGCGGCGAGAACTTCTGAAATGTCGCCCCTGGACACGCCAATATCGTGGAGCATGTGATCGTCCAGCGAGAGCAGTTCTGAAACCGCGCGGCGGTTTTTGACCAGGGTCCAGAGCGCGGCGATTTGGTTGAGCACGCCGGCCTGCACCTGCAGGACCGACGACGCGGTAGCGGTGGGGGTCAGGACTTCGGTCGGGCGGCTCATAACAGTCTCCATCGGCTGGAGGATCGCGTTCGGGGGATCCGGGGGCGCGTCCTTCGCGGCTCACTTGGGGACCATACGCCTCCCTCTCACATCACAAAAACGAATGTTCATGATGGACAACATCACAGATTACGATCAATCTGTCTCCGAGAGTGGCCCGCTGCGGGGCGCTCCACTGTGGTGCATGCCATGAACCTGCTGGATGTCGACCAGTTGAAGACTTTTGTCGCGATCGCAGATACGGGCTCGTTTACCCGCGCCGCCGACGTCGTGCACAAGACCCAGTCCGCCGTTTCGATGCAGATGAAGCGGCTGGAGGAACGGCTGGGCAAGCCGATTTTCGAGCGCGACGGCCGCACCTCGCGCCTCACCGAGGATGGCGAGAGGCTGCTGGACTATGCGCGCCGCATCCTGCGGCTCAACATGGACTGCCTGGCCAGCTTCGCCGAGGCCGAACTGGCGGGTCGCGTGCGCCTTGGCGTACCCGACGACTACGCCGACCGCTATCTGCCCGAAATCCTGGCGCGGTTCTCGCGATCCAACCCCAAGGTCGAAGTCACCGTGATGTGCGAGCCCACGCCCATGCTGGTTGATCGGGTGAACTCAAACGATCTCGACCTCGCCATCATCACGCATGTCGAACGGCACGGACCGGCTGAGGTCATCCGCAAGGAGCGGCTGCTTTGGGTGTCGTCACTGCGCCATGCCGTGCACGAGGAAGTGCCGGTGCCGCTGGCTCTGGGCCGCCCAACCTGCAACTGGCGCAGGGCTGCGACCGAGCGACTCGAAGCCGCAGGCCGCCATTATCGCGTGCTGTATTCGAGCTGGAATTCAAACGCTGTAGGTGCAGCGGTGCTTGCCGGACTGGCGGTTGCGGTGCTTCCGGAGAGCGCGGTGCGCCAGGGTATGCGCGTCCTGGGGCCGTCGGAGGGTTTCCCCACGCTTCCCTCCTGCAAGATCGCGCTGGTGCGCAACCGTCATGAGCCCTCGCTACTCGCGGACGCGCTCGCAGGGCACATCATTTCAAGTCTGGACAACCTGAAGGGGTCTGCTTCCGCCGATAGCGTGATCGCAGCGGAGTAGATTAGCCGCCGGCGTTGGCGGTCGCGACGCTTCCCGAGATCGTGGAGAAGCTATCTTTCAGCGCGCTCGCGATCGAGCCGGACCCACCGATGATGATCATGGAAACGACTGCCGCGATCAGCCCGTATTCGATGGCGGTCGCACCACGTTTATCCGTTCGAAAAGCTCTTGCAATCCTGCGCATGGCATCGATCCCGCATCAGATACGATCGTGATCGCATGCAAGCCCTAACAGAATGATGCTATTCCCATGAAAAGTCCTCCAGATGGACGCCTTCACGTTGCCGACCTTCGACAAGAGTCAATAACGAGTGAACGCGGCGTCGCATCTTGAGGCCAATGCCGGAGGCGGTGAGGGGGTCCAACCCTTGCGCGAGCACTCAAAGCCATGCCAAGTCTGGCCATCCTGGCCATGACCAGCCCCTGAGCAGGAACGATAAGTGCCCGCGTTGTTCGCCCCGGATCTCGGAAGTTTCGATCGGAGCCCCGTTGGGCCGGGCGAAGATCTTCCGCGCCAAATGACACTCCGCGGCCACGTGCTGCACATAGCGGATGACAAGCCAACCTTCTGGGAGCGGGCATGCAACGGCGCCTGGGAACCCGAAACGCTCGATGCTCTCGAGCACCTGATCAGGCCTCATGATGCCGTCCTCGACATAGGGGCGTGGGTTGGTCCCACCGCGCTCTACTCGGCCAGCCTGGGTGCGCGGGTGCTGGCGGTCGAAGCGGATCCGCGCGCACAGGCTCTCCTGGCGGTCAATATCGCAGCAAACGTCGACCTTGCCTCGCGCATCACGGTCGTTCCCAGGGCAGCCTCCGCCTCCCCCGGCTCGGTTCGGCTCGGCGCGCCCCGCAAGCCGGGCGACAGCATGAGCAGCGTCGTGTTCGCCGGTCTCGACAACGCCTGGGACGTGGAGGCCATCACTCCGGCTGAACTCGTCGCACTGTTGCCCGCGGCGGAATAACGTGCTGGTGAAGGTCGACATCGAAGGTGGCGAGTACGATTTCATCCCAGCACTCGCCGCCGCGCTTCCGGCACATGCGCATGCGTTGCTGGTCGCTTTCCATCCGGAAATCCTGAGGCAGGCCGGCGTGGAGCCGCATGCCATCCGCAAGCAAACCGAACGAGTATTCTCAGTCCTGAACGGTTTTCGAGCGACGGCGTTGGAAGCCAAGGCGGAGAGGAAACCCGGCTCGGCGCTCGAACTCGCTTGCGAAAGCAACCAGACGGTGTTGTTTGAGCGTGGGCGCGATCTCGCGGATTGACAGTTCCAGACTGATGCGAAGCGATGGCTCGGTACGAGGGTTTACATTTGTCGCCCGTAAATTGAAGGTGCCAAATGCGTCATGAGCAGATATCATCTGATTTAGGTGAAACAGCTCTGGGGCGGAGCGGGGCTGTCGTTTGTGCGTCGATCACGGCGCCATGGGCGAAACACTATCATTTCCAGCCGCTGATTTTCTTCGCGGGCATGGGAGTCCGTGCGTGATGGGTGTGTTGAAGCCGGGCTCCGTCGGCTGGAAGGTGGGGCCCAAAGGTCCCCGCAAGCCGCGGGTCCTCATCTACAGCCACGATACGTTCGGGCTTGGCCACCTGCGCCGGTCGCGAGCGATCGCCAATGCGATCGTTCAGGCCGATCCTGACACGTCCGTCGTGATCATCTCGGGCTCGCCTGTCATCGGCAGCTTCGAGTTCGGCAACGGCGTCGACTTCGTCCGCGTGCCCGGCGTCGTGAAGCTGCCGAACGGCGACTACACCAGCCTGAACCTCAACCTCGAGCTCGACGAGGCCGTCGCGCTGCGCGAGGCGATCATCCGCAACACCGCGGCGATGCTGAAGCCGGACCTCATCATCGTCGACAAGGAGCCGACGGGCTTTCGCGGCGAGATCATCCCGACGCTGGAGGCCGCCAAGGCGCGGGGCGCGCGCCTGGTGCTCGGCATCCGCGACGTCATGGACGAGCCGGCGCTCCTCGTTCCCGAATGGGAGCGCAAGGGCGCGGTCGAGGCGCTGATCCGCTATTACGACGACATCTGGATCTACGGCCTGGAGGAGCTCTACAAGCCGCTCGTCGCGCTGGACCTGCCGGCCGAGACCCACGCCAGGATGATCTACACCGGCTATCTGCGCCGCGAATTGCCGGACGAGCCCAATCTGACCCGCTACCCCAAGCTCACGCGCGGCCCCTTCGTGCTCGTCACGACCGGCGGCGGCGGCGACGGCGAGGACCTGCTGGAGTGGGTGATCTCGGCCTACGAGAAGGACCGCACGATCCCGCTGCCGGCGCTCGTGGTGTTCGGTCCGTTCATCGCACGGGCGACACGGCGCGGCTTCCTGGACCGCATCGCCAAGCTCGACAATGTCGACGCCATCATGTTCGACGCCAAGATCGAGCACCTGATGAAGAAGGCCACGGCCATCGTCGCGATGGGCGGCTACAACACGTTCTGCGAGATCCTGTCGCTCGACAAGCCGGCCCTGATCGTGCCGCGCAAGTCGCCCCGCCTGGAGCAGGCGATCCGCGCCAGCTGCGCCGAGCGGCTTGGCCTCGTGCACCAGCTCGACGGGCTCGATGCGCCTGACAAGGCGCACGATCCCATGGAGATGGCGCGGGCGATCCACGCCCTGCAAACCCAGCCAAGGCCTTCGGAGGCCATCGTCCCCGGCCTGCTTGACGGGCTGGACCGGATCCAGGCGATCACCAAGCCATGGCTCGAAGCGGCGCGCCGTAACGGCGATGGCCGCGTCGGGGTCGCGGCGGAATGAACGTCGGCCGCATCGACCGGCGCCCATCGGCTCAGATCGCCGTCGTCGTGAAGGGCTATCCCCGGCTCTCCGAAACCTTCATCGCGCAGGAGATGCTGGCGCTGCAGCGCGCGGGGCGTTCCGCTCGAGATCTGGGCGCTGCGGCATCCGACCGACAAGGCCGTTCATCCGCTGAACCGCGCGATCCGGCGACGGCCCGCTACCTGCCGGAGTATCTCTACCAGGAGCCGCTGCGCGTGCTGCGCGGCGCGGCGGCCGCACTCTTCAAGCCGGGCTTCGGCCGGCTCATGCGGATGTTCTGGCGCGATTTCCGGCGCGATCCGACGCCCAACCGCGGCCGCCGGCTCGGCCAGGCCTTCGTCTTCGCGCGCGAGCTCGATCCGGCCATCCGGCACATCCATGTGCATTACCTGCACACGCCCTGCTCCGTGGTGCGCTACGCGGCGCTCCTGAGCGGCCGCAGCTTCAGCTTCTCGGCCCACGCCAAGGACATCTGGACGACGCCGGACTGGGAAAAGCGCGAGAAGATCGCCGACGCAGCCTGGGGCGTCACCTGCACGCAGGCCGGTCTCGACGAACTGCGCCGGCTGTGTCCGCCCGACGATCCGGGCCGGGTTTCTCTCGTCTATCACGGTCTGGACCTCAGCCGCTTTCCGGCGCCGCCGGCCAACCGCCCGGCTCGCGACGGGTCGGACCCGGCGACGCCGGTCATCATCCTGTCGGTCGGGCGGGCCGTGGCGAAGAAGGGCTTTGACGACCTGCTCGAGGCGCTGGCCGGTGTTCCCGCCGAACTGCACTGGCGGTTCGTCCATATCGGATCGGGCGAATTGCGAGACGCACTGAAGGCCCAGGCTGACCGCCTCGGCCTGACGGACCGCATCGAGTGGCGCGGCGGCCAGGCGCAGGACGCCGTGATCGCCGCCATGCGCGAGGCGGACATCTTCGTCCTGCCATGCAAGGAAGGCGACAAGGGCGACCGGGACGGCCTTCCCAACGTCGTCATGGAAGCGGCAACGCAGGCTCTGCCGATCCTGTCCACTCGATTTCGCCGGCGTTCCGGAATTCATCACCCATCAACGGGAAGGTTTACTCGTCTCCCCCGGCGATCCCAGAGCCCTGACGGTAGAATTAACTCAACTTATACGCGATTCAACGTTACGCCAAATCTTGGGTGAAACCGCATTTCGACGAGTCCGGGACAGCTTTTCTTTTGAGTCCGGGATAGCTGACGTATTGCGGCGGTTTACATCCGCGCCTAAAGCTATCGTGGTGACGTCCACTCCGGCATCGCAGAAAGTCGCCGCGGAATGACACGCATCGCCTTCATCGCGCCGATGAAGCCGCCTGATCATCCGGTTCCGTCAGGGGATCGGGAGATGGCTCGGCAGTTGGTTAAGGCACTGGGCCGTGCGGGTTATGAGGTCGAGATCGCATCAAATCTGCGCATGCTGGACACGCAGGGCAATTCCACGTTCACCGAAAACCTGGCGGCCCATGCGAGAGCGCAGGCCGATGCGCTGCTCCGAACCTGGAACAACGCCGCCTCTTCCGAGCGGCCCCGCGCCGTATTCACCTATCATGTACATTACAAGGCGCCCGATGTCGTCGGACCTCGTTTGGCGCAAGGGCTTGGCGTACCTTATGTGGTTGCGGAGGGCTCTCGGGCGCCAAAGCGAGCCAACGGCCGCTGGTCACGAGGGCATGTGCTGGCCGAGCGGGCGCTCGACGCGGCCGATGCCATTCTGTTCATGAACGACAACGATCACGAGATGCTTGAGCGCGCCCGGCCGTTCGGGCAACGCCTCATCAGGCTCCCTCCGTTCCTCGATGTCGAGGCATGGCCTATAGCGCCCGCACCTGCGCCTCGCGAAGAAAACACACCGCTCAAGCTCCTCGCGGTCGCAATGATGCGGCCTGGCGCCAAGTTCGATTCATACCGCACGCTTGCGAGCGCTCTGGCCCGGCTTGGACCCAGGCCGGAATGGACGCTGGACATCGCCGGGGACGGGCCGGCGAGCGAGTATGTATCCGCGCTTTTCGCTCCGTTCGGGGAGCGTGTGAACATGCTCGGCCTCGTTGAAGACCGCGAAACTCTTGCTGCGCTGTATTCCAATGCGGATCTATTGGTCTGGCCCGCCGAAAACGAGGCCTATGGCATGGTGTTCCTGGAGGCTGCCCTGCAAGGCTGCCCTGCCCTGGCCGGCGATACTGGAGGCGTGCCGGGCGTCGTGAAGCACGGCGAAACTGGCGTCCTCGTTCCGGTGGGAAACGCAGCCGTTTTCGCCGAAGCGATCCGTGAACTCGCTAGCCGCAGGGAAACGCTGGCACGCCTGGGCCGCAATGCAGCGGAATTCGTGCGGACGGATGGATCGCTTGAGTGCGCCGCAACGCGGCTGAAGCGGGTCATCGGAAGCCTTGTCAGGAACGGGGCTGCGCGTTGAGCGGGCCGTCGCTCGCCGTCCTCATCTCGGTGACGCATCTGCTGGGAGTTGGTCATCTCTCGCGAATGGCCGCGCTGGGCCGTGCTCTGGCCGCGGCCGGCCATCGGGTCACGCTCGTCAGCGGCGGCCGCACCGTGCCTACTCTCAGGGCCGATTCGCGTCAGGTTCGTCCAATTGCCGCCCGTTCATTGTGTCGGCACCGATTTTCGCACTCTGCTTGGACCTGATGGCGACGAGGTGGACGGCGACCTTCTGGAGGAACGCACCCGCCTTCTGCTGACGGCTTTCGCTGACGCGGAGCCGGACGTGGTGGTGACCGAGCTGTTTCCGTTCGGCCGCCGCCAGCTTGCGGGCGAGTACACGGCCTTGCTGGAAGCAGCGCATGCGCGCCGGCCGCGCCCGGCCGTGCTCGCCTCCATTCGCGACATCCTCAACCCGCCGGCCAAGGCCTCGCGTGCCGACGAGGCGCTCGCCGCGCCTCGGCGCGTTTTACGACGGCGTGCTGGTCCACGGGGACGAAGCGCACGTGCCGCTCTCCGCCTCCTGGCCCGTTGCGCCCGCGCTGGAGCGACGGCTCATCTACACCGGCTACATTGCCGAGGCCGCCATGCCGCTCGCCGGCGACGGGCCCGGCGAGGAGGAAATCCTCGTCTCCGGCGGCGGAAGCGCGGCGAGCCTTCCCGTCTACGAGGCTGCGCTTGGCGCGGCGAGCATTCTCGGGTCGGAAGCCGACCCCGACGCCCGCGTCCTTGGCGTGTGCTGGTTGGCCACGGCGTGCCAGCGGTCGATTTCGACCGGCTCGCGAGCCTGGCTCCGCGGACATGTGACGGTCGAGCGCGCCCGCGCCGACTTTCGCGACCTGCTCGCCCGCTGCGCGGTCTCCGTGAGCCAGGCCGGATACAACACGATGGTCGAGCTCGCGCAGGCCCGCGCCCGCGCCGTCGTCGTGCCGTTCCAGGCCGGACGCGAGGAGGAGCAGGCGCTGCGCGCGGCGTGCTTCGAAAAGGCCGGCCTGATCAGTGTCGTGCCAGAGGCCGCCTTTCGGCGGACACCCTGGCCTCCGCCGTCCGCGAACGGCTCCGGCATCCTCGTCCCGATCGCTCGGCCATGAGCGTCGATGGGCTGGCCAATTCAGTTCGAGCCATCGAAGCGGCAGCCGCCGACCGGGTTCGCTGCGAAACAGCGACAGCGCGGCTGGAGGCGGCGCTCGACCAGCTTGCCCGGGCGGGAATCACGTGGCCGATCTGGTGGCGGGACGACGACGCGGTAGAGAGTTCACCTGCAATGGACAGGCTGCTCGAGCTGGCGGCGAAGCTAATGCCCCCTTGTCGCTAGCCGTGGTCCCGGCCGGAGCAACGGAAGGGCTGGCAGCCCGCATCGCCGGCGCGCAGGACGTGGATATCCTTCAGCACGGCTGGTCGCACACCAATCTTGCGCCCGCAGGCGAGAAGAAATGCGAATTGCGGGACGATGCGCCAGGCATCGAGGATCGGCTTGCTGAAGGCCAGGCCCGCCTGGGAGCTTCTGTTCGGCGAACGGCTGCTCCCGGTCCTCGTTCCGCCCTGGAACCGGATCGACGCCGCTCTCGTAACGAAACTGCCGTCACTTGGCTTTGCGGGCCTTTCGACCTTCAAGCCCCGTCCAGCCCAGTTTCCCGCAGCAGGGCTCGTCCAGATCAATACTCACTGGGATCCGATCGCGTGGAAAAACGGGCGGCGGCCTGCGCGACCCGGCCGCCCTGATCGAGGAACTGGCGGCTTATGCGGAGGCGCTTCGAGCCGGCTCGGCCGACGCCGGGGAGCCCTTCGGCTTGCTCACGCATCATCTCGTGCATGACGGCTGGACGTGGCGTCTCCTGGACGATGTACTGCAGATTCTGACCAATCATGGGGCGGTTCGGATCATCCGGGCCCGCAATGCGTTCGACGTGAGTCGAAGTCCAGAAAACGAGCGAGGGAACGCAAAAAGCTTGAACAAAAGCGTGGGCTGTGCGGCAACGCACGCGCAAACGTCGCAATCCATAGCGTAAAATGCCAAGCTGAAGGCTGACTGAATCCGATGATGCGCGTCTGGACTGCCGGCATATTGCAAAGCCGAAGCAACAAAGCAGAACGACCTCGCAGGATCGCATTCAACAAAATCACTAGGGCGATCCATCGGATTGGATACGATCGGATCAAGCTTTAGACTGAGGCAGAGGGGACGGGACTTGCAGCAGCCGCTGGTGAGCATCCGGGACCTGGCCGTCGACTTCGACGGCGATGCCGGCGTCGTGCACGCCGTGCGGGGCGTCTCCTTCGACGTCCATGCCGGGCGGACGCTCGCCGTGGTCGGCGAATTCGGGTCCGGCAAGTCGGTCACCGCCAACGCCATGCTGCGGCTGCTGCCGAAGCGCGGCCGCATCGTCAGCGGCTCGATCCTGTTCCGCGACCCGGCGGCGCCGGCACCCGTCGACATCGCCACGCTCGACGCCGGACGGCGAGCGAGATGCGCAAGCTGCGCGGCGGCGCGCATGGCGATGATCTTCCAGGAGCCGATGACCTCGCTGTCGCCGCTGCACACGGTCGGCGACCAGATCACCGAGGCGCTGAAGATCCACACGCGACGTCGACGCAGGAAGAGGCGAACGAGGCCGCCATGGCCGTGTTCGAGCGGGTCGGCTTCCGCGACCCGAAGCGGATGCTGACGACCTATCCGTTCGAGCTGTCGGGCGGCATGCGCCAGCGCGCCATGATCGCCATGGCGCTGATCTGCAAGCCGGCGCTGCTGATCGCCGACGAGCCGACCACGGCGCTCGACGTGACCACGCAGGCGCAGATCCTGGCCCTCATCAAGGAGCTGCAGGCCGAGACCGGCATGGGCGTCCTGCTCATCACCCACGATCTCGGCGTCGTCGCCAACATGGCCGACGAGGTCGTGGTCATGTATCGCGGCGAGGTGATGGAGCGCGGCACGCGCGAGGAGATCTTCCGCAGCCCGCAGCATCCCTACCTCAAGGCGCTGATGCGGGCCGTGCCGCGCTTCGACATGACGCCCGGCGAGCGGCTGACGCCGATCCGCGAGATCAAGGTCGATGCCGCCGCGGCCGCCGCAGCCGCCCATGGCGAGCGTCAAGCCGCGTCGCCGGCGGGCCGCACCGTGCTCGAGATCACCGGGCGTCTCGCAAGACCTTCACGCTGCGCGCCGGCGCGCTTCTTCGGCAAGACCGAGACGCGTCCCCGCGCTGTCCAACGTCAGCCTCTCGATCCCGGCCGGCACGACGGTGGGCCTGGTCGGCGAATCCGGCTCGGGCAAGACGACGCTGTCCAAGATCATCATGCGCGCGCATGGCGCCCGACAGCGGGCACCGTGCGCTTCGACGACGGCACCGGCCCGCGCGACGTGTTCGCGCTGCAAGGGCATCGGAGCTGAAGGCCTACCGCCGGGCCGTGCAGTTCGTGTTCCAGGACCCGTTCTCGAGCCTCGACCCGCGCATGACGGTCTACGACATCCTGGCCGAGCCGCTGCGGGTCCACGGCGTCGGCACGGCGGACGAGCAGCTTCGTGCGGGTGAAGGACCTGCTGGCGCTCGTCGGGCTCGACCAGCGCTCGATGCGCCGCTACCCGCACTCCTTCTCCGGCGGCCAGCGCCAGCGCATCGGGCTGGCGCGGGCGCTGGCGCTCAACCCCGTCCGTGATCCTGTGCGACGAGCCGACCTCGGCGCTCGACGTCTCGGTGCAGGCGCAGATCCTCAACCTGCTGAAGGACCTGCAGGCGGCGCTCGGCCTTTCCTATCCTGTTCGTGTCGCACAACCTCGCGGTCGTCGACTACATGGCGAGCGAGATCGCCGTGATGTGCCGCGGCGTCATCGTCGAGCAGGCGCCGCGGGCGACGCTGTTCCGCGACCCGCGGCATCCCTACACGCAGGCGCTGCTGGCGGCCGTTCCGAGCCCCGACCTCGACCACCCGCTCGATTTCGAGCGCGTCTGCGGCGGCGGGTTCTCCGATCCCGGCGAATGGCCGGCATCCGTTCACCTTCGTGCCGGGCCAGACCGCGCCCGGAGATGGTGGAAGTCGCCCCCCGTCACTTCGTCTGCATGGCCGCGGAACGACGCCGCGCCGCTCCTGAGGGCCGCGTCATGACGCGATCGCACGACATCGGTCTGTCCCGCCGCGCGTTCGACCGGCTCGCGCTGGCCGGCCTGGCGCCGGCCGTCGCCGGGCCAGCGCTCGCCGCAGGCTTCCAGTTCCAGGACGCCCCCGTGCTGGCCGAGAAGGTGAAGCAGGGCGAGCTGCCGCCCGTGGCCGAGCGCCTGCCCGAAGTCGCCGCTCATCGCCGACTTCGCGCGCGCGCGGCCGCAAGCGTCGGCACGCTATGGCGGCGAGCATGCGCACCCTCGCGGCCAAGGCGCGCGACCTGCGCTACATGTCGGCCAACGCCTACACGCGCCTCGTCGGCTATGACGAGAAGCTGCAACCTGCAGCCCGACCTCTGCTCGAGACGGTCGAGAACGAGGACGACCGCATCTTCACCTTCACGCTGCGGGAGGGCCATCGCTGGTCGGACGGCATCCCGTTCACCACCGAGGACTTCCGCTACTACTGGGAAGACATCGCCCTCAACAAGGAGCTGAGCCCGACCGGGCCGCCCGAGATCTATGATCGTCGACGGCAAGCTGCCGCAAGGTCGAGTTCCTCGACGACCGGCGCATCCGCTACTCCTGGGACAGGCCCAACCCGCGCTTCCTGCCGGCGCTGGCCCAGCCGCGGCCGCTGACGCTCTTCGCGCCGGCGCACTACCTGCAAGCAGTTCCACCGGAAGTACCGCGACAAGGCGCGAGCTCGACCAGCTCGCGGCGAAGGCGAAGCTGAAGTCCTGGGCGACCCTGCACAACCGGATGGACGACGCCTACGAGAACTCCAACCCGGACCATGCCGACGCTCGACGCCGTGGCGCGTCATGACCGCCGCGCCGGCCAACCGCTTCATCTTCGAGCGCAATCCCTATTTCCACCGCGTCGATCCCGAGGGGCGGCAGCTTCCCTACATCGACCGGGTCATCGTGGACATCGCCGTCGGCCAGCCTGTTCGCCGCCAAGGCGAATGCGGGCGAGGTCGACCTGCTGGCGCGCGGCCTGTCGATGAACGACGCGCCCGGTGCTGAAGGAAGGCGAGGCGCTGCACGACTACACGACGCTGCTGTGGCGCTACGCGCGCGGCTCGGCCTATGCGCTTCTATCCGAACCTCAACACGCAACGACCCGGTCTGGCGCAACGCTCAACCGCGACCTGCGCTACCGCAAGGCGCTGTCGGCCGCCATCGACCGGCGCATCCTCAACAACGCGCTGCTGTTCGGGCTCGGCACCGAGGGCAACAACACGGTCCTGCCGCACGAGCCCGCTCTACACGCGACGACATTCCGCACGACTGAACGCGCAGCTACGACCCGGCGACCTCGCGAACCGCCTGCTCGACGAGATCGGCCTGACGCGAGCGCGACGCCATCGGCATCCGCAAGCTGCCGGACGGCCGCACGGCTCGAGATCATCGTCGAGGTGGACGGCGAAGTCGGCCGACATCGATCGACGCCCTGCAGCTCGTCACGCGAGATGTGGCGCGACGTCGGCGTCAAGCTGTTCGTGAAGCCGCAGGACCGCACGATCCTGCGCCAGCGCTCCTTCTCGGGCCTGACCGTGATGGTCGCCGCGACCGGCCTCGACAACGCCGTGCCGACCGCGCAGATGCCGCCGCACCGAACTCGCGCCCGGTCCGGCAGGAGCACTACGCCTGGCCGAAATGGGGCCAGTGGTTCGAGACGCAGGGCAAGAACGGCGAGGAGCCCGACATGCCGAGGCCGCGCAAGCTGCTGGCGCTCTACCAGGGCTGGCTCGGCGACCGGCGAACGCGGAGGAGAGCGCCCGGATCTGGTGCGAGATGCTGCAGCATCCACGCCGAGAAGCAATTCTGGACCATCGGCACCGTGGCCGGCGAACTGCAGCCGATCGTCGTCAACACGCGGCTGCGCAACGTGCCCGACGAAGGCCGCTCTACTCGTGGGAGCCCACCTCGCTGATGGGCATCTACCGCATCGAGGAATTCTGGTTCGGAGCGTAGCGCTGATGGCGATGGCCATCTACCTCCTGCGCCGCTTCGTGACGATGGCGCTGACGCTGCTCGCCATCTCGGCGCTCGTCTTCATCATCATCAAGCTGCCGCCGGGCGACTACCTGACCAACCAGATCGACGAGCTGCGCGCCCAGGGCGACGCCTCGGCAGCGGCCAAGGCGGAATTCCTGCGCGCGCAATACGGCCTCGACCGGCCGGTCTGGGAGCAGTACCTCGCCTGGATCGGCGTCATGCCCGGGCCCAACGGCTTGTCCGGCCTGCTGCAGGGCGACTGGGGCTGGTCGTTCGAGTTCCAGCGTCCCGTCAACGAGGTGGTGGGCAGTGCGCTCGGCCTGACGATCCTCGTCAACATCGCCGACGGTGCTCTTCATCCACCTCGTCGCCATCCCGATCGCCATCTACTCGGCGACGCGGCAATACTCGATCGGCGACTACGCGGCGACGCTGATCGGCTATATCGGGCTGGCCACGCCGAACTTCCTGCTGGCGCTGATCCTGCTGTTCTACCTGAACCGCTGGTTCGGCGTGTCCATCGGCGGCATGATGGACGCCACAATACGCCAACGCGCCCATGTCGATGGCCAAGGCGCAGTCCATCGCCGCGCATCTCGTCGTGCCCGTCATCGTCATCGGGCTCGCCGGCACCGCCGCCATGATCCGCCGCATGCGCGCCAACCTGCTCGACGAACTGCAGAAGCAGTACACCGTCACGGCCCGGGCCAAGGGCATGAAGCCGCTGCCGGCGCTGCTCAAATATCCGTTCCGCATGGCGCTGAACCCGTTCGTCGCCGACATCGGCAACCTGCTGCCGCACCTCGTCTCGGGCTCGGTGCTCGTGTCGCTGGTGCTGAGCCTGCCGACGGTCGGGCCGGTGCTGCTGCAGGCGCTGAAGCAGCAGGACCAGTACCTCGCCGGCTTCATCCTGATGTTCGTCGCGGTGCTGACCGTGGTCGGCATGCTGATCTCCGACCTGCTGCTCGCGGTGCTCGACCCGCGCATCCGCTTCGGCAAGCGGGGCTGACGCATGACCGCAGCGCTCCGTCGCCGATCACGCACGATCCGCTGGCCCCCGGCCACTACGTCAATCCGGCGCCGTTCGACGCCGTCGGCCGCCGAGGCGATGACGGCGGCCGAGGAGCGCTTCTACCGCGCCTCCTCGCTCAAGCTGATCTGGTGGAAGTTCAAGCGCCACAGGGTGGCGCTGGCCTCCGCCATCTTCCTCGCTGCCGCTCTACGTCATGCTGCCCTTCGTCGAGGTTGATCGCGCCCTACGGCTCGCGCAGCGCCACGGCGACCACCTCTCGGCCCCGCCGCAGGGCGTGCACCTGTTCCACGAGGGCCGCTTCGTCGGGCCCTTCGTCTATCCCTACAGCTTCAAGCTTCAACCTCGAGACGTTCCAGCGCGAATACGTCGTCGACCGCACGACGCCGCAGCCGCTGCGCTTCTTCTGCCAGGGCGCACCCTACGATTTCTGGGGCATCACGACCGGCGAGCTTCCACCTCGTCTGCCCGCCGGAGGACGGCACGTTCTTCCTGCGTCGGCACCGACAAGCTGGGGCGCGACCTGTTCTCGCGCATCATCTACGGCGCGCGCATCTCGCTGACGGTCGGCCTCATCGGCATCGCCGTGTCCTTCGTCATCGGCCTGACGCTCGGCGGGCTCGCCGGCTACCTGGGCGGCTGGGTCGACGCCGCCGTCCAGCGCATCATCGAGGTGCTGCGCTCCCTGCCGGAACTGCCGCTCTGGCTCGCGCTGTCGGCCGCGCTGCCGGCCAACTGGAGCCCGGTGCTCGTCTTCTTCGCCATCACGCTCATCCTCGGCCTGCTCGACTGGCCGGGCCTGGCGCGGGCCGTGCGCTCCAAGCTGCTGTCGCTGCGCGAGGAGGATTTCGTGCGCGCCGCCGAGCTGATGGGCGCCTCGCGGGCGCGCATCATCGCGCACCACCTCGTGCCGAACTTCATGAGCCACCTGATCGCCAGCGCCACGCTGTCGATCCCGTCCATGATCCTGGGCGAGACGGCGCTGTCCTTCCTCGGCCTCGGCCTGCGGCCGCCGGTGACGAGCTGGGGCGTGCTGCTCAACGAGGCGCAGAACCTCGCCGCGGTGAACCTCTACCCCTGGCTGCTGGCGCCGATGGTGCCGGTGATCCTCGTCGTGCTCGCCTTCAACTTCATGGGCGACGGCCTGCGCGACGCGGCCGACCCGTACAGCTGAGGCGCTACCGGCGTCAGAGCCGTTCCGTCTCGAAGACCGGCTCGACGAACCTCGCCCACGACGCTCTCTGATAAAGCGCGAGCAGAGCCTCGGCATGCGTGCGGCCCGGCTGCAGCGATAAGCTCGACGGGCTCGATGATTGGCTTTCGTCGTGTCCCCGCGCGTCGACGCCGGCCGCGCCGGCGCAGGCCCTCCTTGGCGAGTATCGGACCACGTCGCGCGCGACATCACGCACCGTGCCCTTCCGGAACGGCGTGGCCAGCGCAGTCCTGGGCACGCCGTCGCGCAGCGCCTGGCGCTCTTCCTGCGTCCAGTCGGCGACAAGAGCTTCGGCCTCGTCCAGCGCCTGGCCGTCGTAGAGCAGGCCGACCCAGAAGGCCGGCAGCGCGTTCAGCATCGGCACCGGGCCGGCATCCGCGCCGCGCATCTCCAGATAGCGCTTCAGGCGCACCTCCGGGAACAGCGTCGACAGGTGGTTCGCCCAGTCGGAGATCGTCGCGCGCTCGCCGGGCAGTTGCGGCAGCTTGCCCGCCAGCAGGTCGCGGAAGGAGGCGCCCGCCACGTCGTGATACGCGTCGCCGCGCTTGACGAAATACATCGGCACGTCGAGCGCCCAGTCGGCGTAGCGCTCGAAGCCCATGCCCGGCTCGAAGGCGAACGGCATCATGCCGCGTGCGCTGGTTGTCCGTGTCGCGCCAGATCTCGCGAGCGCATGGACAGGAAGCCGTTCGGCTTGCCCTCCGTGAAGGGCGAATTGGCGAAGAGCGCGGTGGCGACGGGCTGCAGCGCCAGCGAGACCCGCAGCTTTCGCACCATGTCCGCCTCGGAGGAGAAGTCGAGGTTCACCTGCACGGTGCAGGTGCGGAACATCATGTCGAGGCCGCGGCTGCCGACCTTCGGCATGTAGCGCGCCATGATGCGCGTAGCGCTGCTTCGGCATCACGGGCGTCTCCGCGAGCGTCCAGGTGCGGGCTGTGGCCGAGCCCGAGGAAACGCGATGCCCGAGCGGCCGCGCGACGCTGTTCACCGCGTCGAGATGGGCGCGCAGTTCCGCTTCGGTCTCGTGCAGCGTCTCGAGCGGCGCGCCGGACAGCTCGAACTGGCCGCCCGGCTCCAGCGAGATCGCGCCGCCGCCATTGGGATCGAAGAGGCCGATGATGTGCCGCGCCGTCCATGATCGGCTCCCAGCCGATGCGCGCGGCGCAGGCCCTCGAGGAGTGCGCCGATGCCGCGCGGCCCTTCATAGGGAACGGGCGCGAGGTCGTGCTCGTAGAAGCCGAATTTCTCGTGCTCGGTGCCGATGCGGAACTCCGCTGCCGGCTTTGCAGCCCGCCTCGAACCAGGCGACGAGTTCGTCCCGGCTTTCGATCGGCGTCGGATCGGACTGGTCACGGGCCATGGGAGGTCCTTGGCAAGAGCTCCCGCCTGCCGACGGGACGCAAGCTACATAGAGCGCACGGCATGGACGTGGCAATCTCGAGGCCGCCTTGCACACGTGCAAGCTGCGGCAAGTCAATGCCAGTCGCAGTCCGGCGCGTGCGCAAGCCGTCAGGCGCCGGCGCCGCGCCAGTCGCCCAGCACGGCCTGGACCAGGGCCAGCGCGGCGACGGCGGCCGTGTCGGCGCGCAGGATGCGCGGGCCGAGCGACAGCCGCACGACACGCGGCAGCGCGCAGCAGCCGCTCGCGCTCCCTCGGCGAAAACCCGCCCTCCGGCCCGATGAGCACGGCGAGCGGCCCGCGGCCGGCCCGGCGCAGCGCCGCGAGCGGATCGGCGGTCTCGGCGTCCTCGTCGCAGAAGACAAGCGGCGGTCCGGCGTCCCACGCGGCCAGCAGCCTGTCGAGCCTGACCTCCGTCGCCGGATCTCCGGGACGGCGAGGATGCCGCACTGCTCGGCCGCCTCGACCGCGTTGGCGCGCATGCGCTCGAGGTTGACGCGGCTCACCTGGGTGTGCCGGGTCAGCGACGGGGCGGATGGCCGGCGCCCATCTCCACGGCCTTCTGGACCATGTAGTCCAGCCGCGCGTGCTTCAGCGGCGCGAACAGGTAATGCAGGTCGCCGGCCGGCGGGCTGCGGGCGCACCGGCTCCTCCGGCCGACGACTGCGGCCCTTGCGCGGCCCGGCGCCAGGCGCGCCAGCCACTCGCCGTCGCGCCCGTTGAACAGCGAGCACGTGCTCGCCCTCGGCCAGGCGCAGCACCTTCAGCGAGGTAGTGGGACTGCTCGCGGCCCAGCGCGACGGCCTCGCCTTGCGACAGGCGGCGTCGACGAACAGGCGCGGCGCGCGGAAATCATAGGCCGCCAAGTCTGGTCTCCTGATCTGGTACCTTCATTGCCTCGCAGTGAGCCGCTCGGCCGGTCGTAGGGCAACTCATCCTGTCTAGGCCGAGACTGAACCGATTTCAGCCGTTTTGTTGAGGCATGTGAGCGTCACGAAGCTCGACCGGCTCTGCATGACCGAGATTGCGAAGCATGGCCGAAGCTGTTATGCACTGCCGCGCACCAGCATGGGAACGACTCGATGACGCCAAGTTCATTTCGCGCGGTCGCGTACGTCGCTTTCGCGGCGATTGCTCTCGCCGTGCCTTGCGCGCTGGCCTCATGCTTGTCGCGATCCGCGCGCCGCGCTCGCCCAGAGCGCCGAATGCGACGCGCTCAGAAGGTCGAATTGCAGCGACCTGCAGCGAAGCTGATCGGGCAGGCCCAGGCCTTGGCAAGAAGAAGAGTCGACTGCCTGATCAGGCCTGCTCGGCTCTTCACCAAGCTTGCAGTCAACACGCAGGCAGTCGCTCGTTCCGAGCTCGAGAAGGACGGCGCGTGGTGCCATGTGCCCGACCCGACCATCGCCGGCGTCAAGAGCAGCAGACCAGATCCCATCGCCAAGGCGAAGGCGGATGCCTGCGCGGCCGCAGCGAAGTTCAAGAAGATGGAAGCAGCAGGCCCGCAAGCAGCAGCAGCAGCGGCAGCAGGGTGCGGGCCCGCTGGGCGGCGGCGGCGACGTTGCTCGGCGGTCCGGTCAAGATGCCGCAAGGCGCGCTGTGAGCAGGGCCGCCGGGTTCTGACGGCCGGGGGGCTGGACCCAGCTGCCAGCGGCGGCGCCCCCGTTCCCGACGCGCCCCGGGCAACTTCGTCGACCGTCTCGCGCCGCCGTCGTGGCGGCCCTATCTGCGCCTCGCGCGCATCGACCGGCCGATCGGCTGGTGGCTCCTGCTGCTGCCCTGCTGGTGGTCGGCCGCGCTGGCCGCGGGCGTCGCCGGCGCGGGCTTCCCATCCCCCGTCGTGCTGGCGCTGTTCCTCATCGGCGCCGTCGCCATGCGCGGCGCCGGCTCGCACCTACAACGACATCGTCGACCGCGACCTCGACAAGCAGGTCGAGCGCACGCGGGCGCGGCCCATCCCGTCGGGGCAGGTCACGCCGTGCAGGCCGCCGTCTTCCTGGTCGGCCAGTGCCTCGTCGGGCTGGCGGTGCTGCTCACCTTCAACCCCTTCGCCATCGTGCTCGGCTTCGGCTCGCTGGCGGTCGTGGCGGCCTATCCCTTCATGAAGCGCATCACGTCCTGGCCGCAGGCCGTGCTGGGCCTCGCCTTCTCGTGGGGCGCGCTGATGGGCTGGGCCGGGCAGTTCGGCAGCCTCGGCTGGCCGGCCGTGCTGCTCTATGCGGGCGCGGTGTTCTGGACGATGGGCTACGACACGATCTACGCCGTGCAGGACATCGAGGACGACGCCATCGCCGGCATCCGCTCGACGGCGCGGCTCTTCGGCGCGCGGACGAAGATGGCGATTGGCATTCTTTATGGCTTAGCGGGCTTTTGCCTCGCGGCGGCGCTCTGGGGCGGCCATGCCGGCCCTCTCGCCTGGGTCGGGCTCGGAGCGTTCGTCGATCCATCTCGTCTGGCAGACCGCTAAGGTCAGCCTGTCCGACCCGGCGGCGCGCTGCGGCTGTTCCGGTCGAACCGCGATGCTGGCCTGCTGCTGTTTGCCGGTCTTTGCGCTGACGCGGTTCTGCGCGCGGCCTGAAGCCTCAGTCCGGCGCGATGATCTCACGCTCGCGACGAATGACGGGCTGAGCCGGCAGCTTGCCGGTGCGGCGGCGCGTGAGGAAGCGCGGCCGGTGCTTCAGCATGGCCGCAATCCGGCGACGGGAATGAACGTCGCCAAGGCGTACCCCGCCCATCTGTTCGTAGCAGGCGGTCTGGGTGCCATCCTGCGCTTCGATGATGAGCTTCAGCCCGAGATCCCGGGCATAGCGACGCCAGCGCGCAATCACGGTGTCGTCATCGGTTGCCAGATGCACCGGTGTCTCGGCCTGGTCCGCGCCGAACACGATCGCGACTTCGAAAATATCGTGACCGAGGGTGCCGGACTTGCGCCGGAGTACGACGCCGGTCGCGCGCCCGGCATAGCCGCCGAGGTTTCGCGAGCCATCCGCAAGCGCAACGCTGCAACTGCTCGCCAAGATCTGATTGGAGTTGGCCGCGGACCGTTGTGCACGGCCCGCGACCTGGTCGCAAGTGTTCGACCACATGTTATGCCGTCTCCCTGAAAGACGTTCGCGGCGACTGATTTGTTCTTCCGCGCTGATTGGGATCATCTTGCGCTACTCAATGTCGTGAACGCTTAAAGGGCGTGGTTAAGCTACCGTAATCTGTTCCTTAACGCCTGTTTTCCTTGATGAGGCGTTAGTGCTGGATCATTGGCGCAGATGCGCGCGTTGTCACTGCGGGGGCTGCTTGAGCGTGGCTTGCCGCATTGCAGCAACGAGGGTAGAAGTCCGGGTTATCCGAGGAAAAAACGAATGGCGATCGTGCCGAGCGACATCCCCACCGGCGCGCTGAACGTGGCGCGCGAGGCGGCCGAAGCGGCCGGGCGCATGGCTATCGCCTATTTCCGGCACGGATCGCAGACCACCGCAGGCATCGACTACAAGCACGGCGGATCGCCCGTGACCGAAGCGGATCTGCTCGTCGACGCATATCTGCGCGATCGGCTCATGACGGCCGCTCCGGATTTCGGCTGGCTTTCGGAGGAGACCGCCGATGCCCCTGCGCGACTGAAGAAGCGCAATGTCTGGGTCGTCGATCCCATCGACGGCACCAAGTCATTCGCACGCGGCGATCCCGACTGGACGATCGCGGTAGGCCTCGTGCGAGACGGCGTGCCGCTGGCCGGCTTCGTCTACGCCCCCGTTTCCGACGAGATGTTCGAAGCGACGCCCGGCCGCCCCGCTTTGCTCAACGGACACCCCATCCAGGTGAGTTCGTGCGCCTCTCTCGACAAAGCGCGGATCGCGGGGCCCCGACCGGTCCTCGACGCCATCCAGGGCTCCGGCGTCCGGTTCGAGCGCGCCGCGCGCATCCATTCCCTCGCGTTCCGCATCGTGCGGGTCGCGGACGGCACGATAGACGGGGGCGTCGCCGCCAACGGGCCGTATGACTGGGACCTCGTCGCCGCGCACGCCATTCTCACCGCGGCCGGCGGCAGCATCCTCGACTGCCAGCGGCGAGACGCCGCGCTATAATCGCGCCGACGCCCAAGCACGATGCGATCGCGATGGCGGGACCGGCGTTGATTGACCTGCTTGCGGGTGCCCTGGGCCGGCGCAAGCACTCCAAGTCGTAGATCTAAATCACACGATCAATTTCCGTCCGCAGCTTTTCGAGAACGCACCATGACAGAGACCACCAAGCCGCAATTGCCGCACCTCGTATTCGGGGGTGAACTCGAGACACTCGACAGCATGGATTTCCGGGATCTTTCGCAAGCTCGACATCGTCGGGATCTTCCCGAACTATGCGAGTGCGCACGCGGCCTGGAAGGCCAAGGCGCAGGCGACGGTAGACAATGCGCATATGCGCTACTTCATCGTTCATTTGCACCGGCTGCTCGATCCCGGGGCCACGGCCGATTCCAAGGCCGGCAGCCGAGCGCTGATCGGCTGACGGCGAAGATCGAGCCGATTGCGATGCTAAGTCCCGGTTGGGTGCACAGGGCGCTCGGGCGCATGCTCGCGTCCTACCTGAAGCTCGTGCAGCGAACCAACCGGCTCCGGGTCGATCCGCCCGACCTTTATGAGCGGCTGGATCGGGATGCGCCCTTCATCTGCGCGTTGTGGCATGGCCAGCATTTCATGATCCCGCTCGGCAAGCGGCCGCAGGATCGCTACGCGGTGCTGATCTCGCGCCATGGCGACGGCGCCATCAACGCAGCGGCATGCGAAGAGTTCGGCATCCGCCCGATCCGCGCGTCTGGCGGCAAGCCGCAGAAAATGCACAAGCGCGGCGGCGTGCAGGGCCTGCGCGAGATGGTGCGTGCGCTCGACCAGGGCGACAGCGTGACCCTGACGGCCGACATACCGAAGAAGCCGCGCATCGCCGGGCTCGGCATCGTGACGTTGGCGCGCCTCTCCGGCCGGCCGATCTATCCCTGCGCACTCGTGACCAGCCGCAAGCTGACCGTCCAGAACTGGGACCGCACCACCATCGGCCTGCCCTTTGGCGAGGCCGTACTGGCCATCGGCGATCCCGTGTTCGTTTCGCGAGATGCAGACGAAGCCGCGCTGGAGGCTGCCCGCAAGGCCGTGCAGGCCGGCCTCGACGAGGTTCACAGCCGGGCCTACGCGCTCGCTCGGACAGCAGGATCCCGGGGCCAACCTGCGGGACACGCAGCGGCGGAGAGCCGCATGAGATCGTTGCACGCCAGCCTGCGGGCCTATCGTGTCGCGACAGGGCTCCTCGGCCCACTGACGCCGATCCTGCTGAATGCCCGCGCCCGTCGCGGCAAGGAGGATCCCGCCCGCATGGGCGAAAGGCGCGGAGAGCCGGGCCGGCCGCGCCCACCCGGTCCGCTCGCCTGGCTGCACGGCGCGAGCGTCGGCGAGACTCTGTCCCTGCTCCCGCTGGTCGAGCGGCTGGTGCAGCGCGGCCTCGCCGTGATGGTCACATCCGGCACCGTCACCTCGGCGAGCCTCCTGGAGAGGCGACTGCCGCCGGGCTCGTTCCACCAGTTCGTGCCGCTGGACGTGCCCGGTTTCGTGCGCCGCTTCCTCGATCACTGGCGGCCCGACCTCGCGCTCTTCGCGGAATCCGAGCTGTGGCCGAACCTGATCGTCGAGACGGACCGGCGCGGCATTCCGCTCGTATCTGTGAATGCGCGCATGTCGGAGCGCAGTTTTCGCCGCTGGCAGAGACTGTCAGGCACGATCTCGGCCCTGCTGGGACGGTTCACCATGTGCCTCGCGCAGTCAGACGCCGACGCCGACAGGCTGCTGCGGCTTGGCGCGGAACGGGTCGGCTCCATCGGCAATCTCAAATTCGACATGGCTCCGCCTCCGGCGGATCCCATGCGGGTCTCGAGCATGAGCGGGCTGATCGCAGGACGGCCGGTCTGGGTGGCGGCGTCGACGCATCCAGGCGAGGATGAGCTCATCACCGCGGTGCATCGCACGCTGGCCCCGCATTTTCCGGGATTGCTCACCATCATCGCGCCACGCCACGTCCAGCGCGGTCCGGAAATCGGCGAGATCGCCGAGGAGGACGGCTTGCGATGGGCGTTGCGTTCGCGTGGGCACGAGCCTGACGGCTCGGTCGATGTCTACATTGCCGACACCATGGGCGAACTCGGGCTGTTCTTCCGCGTCGCGCCCATCGTGTTCATGGGCGGCACGCTGGCTCCGGTAGGCGGGCACAATCCCATCGAGCCCGGCAAGCTCGGCACTGCGGCGATCATCCATGGGCCGCATGTGCACAACTTCGTCGACGTGTTCGCAGCGTTCGACCGGGATCGCGCCGCATTGGCCGTGAATGACGCGCAGGGTCTGGCGCAGGCGCTGGGGGAATTGATGCCTGACGGAGCCCGTATCCGCGCCATGTCCCGTGCGGCGCTTCACACATGCGAGATGCTGGGCGGCGCGCTGGACCGGACGATGCAAGCGATCGAGCCCCTTGTCGCGGCCGCCCATGATGCGCCGCGCTGAGGCCCTGCGCAGATGACGCGTTTCGCCAGCCAGGATCATCGCTGATGCGCTCGCCTTCGTTCTGGTGGACGGCAGCGTCCCCGGCGGCGACGATCCTGGCGCCGCTTGGATGGATTTATGGCGAGATAGCCGGCCGACGCATGGCGCGAGCAGGCAACCGAGCTTCCATCCCTGTGATCTGCGTCGGAAACCTCGTCGCGGGTGGGGCGGGAAAGACGCCCACCGCCATTGCGATTGCGGACCTGCTGCGCGGGATGGATCGGCGCCCCGCATTCCTGACCCGCGGCTATGGAGGACGAATTCGAGAACCGACCCTTGTCGATCCTCTCGTGCATGGAGCCGCCGAGACGGGCGACGAACCGCTTTTGCTGGCCGCCCACGCACCTACGATCGTCTCGCCCGACCGGGTCGCCGGCGCAAAGCTCGCTGCTGCTCATGGTGACGTGATCGTGATGGACGACGGACTGCAAAATCCGTCCCTCGCCAAGGACTTCCGCATCGCGGTAGTCGACGCCGCCGCAGGCGTCGGCAACGGCTTATGCATTCCGGCCGGCCCGCTCCGAGCTCCGCTTCGCGTGCAGAACAAATTCATCGACATGGTGCTTCTGGTCGGCAATGGCGCCGCACCGGCCGGCATCTCCGCCCCGGTTCTACGCGCCCGTCTCGTGCCCGATCCCGCAGCTTCATCCAGGCTATCGGGCCGGCCCGTGCTGGCCTTCGCAGGCATCGGCCGACCTGAGAAGTTCTTCGAAACTCTCCGGGAGGCCGGCGCGCTCCTGAGCAAGACAGTCGGGTTTCCCGACCACCACCCTTACGATCCCGCCGCTATACGAGCGCTGCTCGCAGAGGCCGAGCGCCTTGGGTTGACAGTCGTGACGACGGAGAAGGATCGCGTTCGCCTCAAGAACGTACTTGGGGGCGCGGATCTGGCGCGGATCGACGTACTCCCCGTGACGATGGAGTTTGAAGACCGGGCCGAGATCGCCGAATTGTTGCGGAACGCGATCGCGCCAAGGCGCTGACCGAGCGATCTCAGAAGGGATTAGGTCGTGGGCTTGGCGCCCATCCGCTGCAACACAGCTTCACGCGAGGCATAAGCCTCCTGGAGGTCCACGCTCCAGTAGCGAAGGTCGTCGATAGCGATGGGTTCGCGCGTAACGGCGCACCGCACGAATGCCCCAGGCTTCACGATCCGGAAATCGCCGTCGAGGAACTCGATGACTGCTTCGCCCTGTACCATCGGGCGACGCTCGAACCGGTTCATCCTGATCTCCTTGTCGTGGACAGAATTCGTCGCGAACTTGAATGGTCGCGGTCTGGCTCGCGTTTCGAGGTGACGACAATACTCATCGTCGCGAATGTTATGTAAACCCATCCTCTCCGGCGTCCAAGAGAGCTGGAGATTCAATACGCGGAGTTTTTTTGCGCCGGTCATCCACGCTGCGCTCTCCGCGACACTCCAGGCGGTAGCCGGGCAATCCAGAGAGGGTGCGAATTCCCGCTGTGGGCAGCACGCCTGGGCGATGATCTCAGCTTCCGAAAAGGCTGCCCTGCCCGGCCTTGGCAACGTCCGCAGGCTTTGTCCGGGACGGGCGGGCTTTTCCGCCCTCCCCCGCGATCGCGCGGATCTTGCCGTCGTGGAACTCGACTTCCAGCACCGCTCCCGCCGAGACTGTGCCGGCGCTGCGGACGGGCTGGCCGTCCTCCCCGCGTACCAGGGCAAACCCGCGCGCGAGGACGTTGCGGTACGAATAGCTCTCCGCGAGCTGCCAGACATTCGCGACCCGCGTCCTGCGCCGCTCGATCAGCCCTCGAAGCGCAAGGTCGCCGCGCGACGCCAGCGTCGTCAGGCGCTCGCGCCGCTGCGACAGGCGGATCGTTTCGGCGCGAAGCAGCGATTCCCGTGCGGCCACGAGGCGGTTGCCCAGCCCTTCCAGCTTCGCGTTCAGCCCCGCCAGCCGCGCCTGAGGCGAGAGCCGCGCCAGCCGCCGGGAGGCCTCCTGCAGGCGCGCATCGTGCTTCCGCGAGTTCAGCACCAGCGCGTTGGCGAGCTTGCCGGCGGCCAGATCGAGCCGCTGGCGTGGCGCAGCCATGAGATCGTCGGGCCGCGGCAAGGCGCGCGCCGCGGAGCGCAGGTCGGCACGGCTGCGCTCGATGAGCCGCAACTCGCCCGGCAACCATCCTTCGCCCGAGATCCATCGTGGCGAGCAGCAGGTCGGCCCTGACAGGCACGGCGATCTCGGCAGCGCCGGTCGGCGTCGGCGCACGATGATCCGAAGCGAAGTCGATCAACGTCGTGTCGGTCTCGTGTCCCACGGCCGAGATCAGGGGGATGTCGCTCTCGGCCGCCGCGCGGACCACGGCTTCCTCGTTGAAGCCCCAGAGGTCCTCCAGCGATCCGCCGCCGCGCGCCACGATGATCAGGTCGGGCCTCGGGATCTTGCCGCCCAGGGGCAGCGCATTGAACCCGCGAATCGCCGCCGAAACCTCTGCAGCGCATGTCTCGCCCTGCACGCGCACGGGCCACACCAGCACATGGCGGGGAAACCGATCCGCGAGCCGGTGCAGGATGTCGCGAATGACAGCGCCCGTGGGCGACGTCACGACGCCGATCACCTCGGGCAGGTAGGGCAGGAGCTGCTTGCGCGCGGGGTCGAACAACCCCTCCGCCGCGAGACGCCGCTTGCGCTCCTCGAGTTGCGCGAGCAGCGCGCCGACGCCCGCCGGCTCAAGCGTCTCGACGATGAGCTGATACTTGGACTGGCCGGGATAGGTCGTGATCTTGCCGGTGGCGATCACTTCCATGCCCATTTCGGGCTTGAAGCGCATGCGCGCAGCGGACATCCGCCACATGACCCCGGCGAGGCAGGCCTTCTCGTCCTTCAGGTCCATGTAGACATGGCCGGAGCTATGCACCTTCACCGCGCCAAGCTCCGCGCGGACGCGGACATGGCCGTAGGCGTCCTCCAGCGTGCGCCGCAGCGCGCCGGAGAGTTCGCTGACCGTCCATTCCGGGGCATTCACGAGTGCTGTTTCGCTCATTCCGCCAGCATAAAGCGGGATTCGCACCGGCGGTAGCCCGGCTGGTCTGTTCACACCGGGCCGTCGGGGGATGACAGTCGCGGCTTGCCCGCCTAAACAGCGCGAAGCCAGCGTGCTGGGTCGAATGCGGAGGCCATCCATGAAAATCCTGCTCATCGGCTCCGGCGGCCGCGAACATGCGCTGGCCTGGGCGCTCACCAAGAGCCCGCGCTGCACGGCGCTGTTCATCGCGCCGGGAAATCCCGGCACGGCCAAGCTCGGCGACGAACGTGGTGCTCGACATCGCGGACCATGCCGCCGTCGTGCAGTTCTGCCGGACGATGGGGATCGGCTTCGTGGTCGTCGGCCCGGAGGCGCCGCTGGTGGCGGGCATCGTCGACGATCTCTCGGACGCCGGCATCCCGGCGTTCGGACCGAGCCGCGGCCGCTGCGCAGCTCGAGGGCTCGAAGGCCTTCACGAAGGAACTGTGCCGCGAGGCCAGCATCCCCACCGCCGCCTTTGCCCGCTTCACGTCCCCCGAACCGGCCAAGGCCTATGTCCGGGCGCAGGGCGCGCCGATCGTGGTGAAGGCGGACGGGCTCGCCGCCGGCAAGGGCGTCGTCGTCGCCGCCAGCGTCGAGGAGGCGCTGGCACGCCATCGACATGATGTTCTCGGGCGGCCTCGGCGCGGCCGGCGAGGAGGTCGTGATCGAGGAGTGCATGTTCGGCGAGGAGGCGTCCTTCTTCGCCCTGGTCGACGGCGAGAACGCCGTCGCGCTCGCCTCCGCGCAGGACCACAAGCGCGTCGGCGACGGCGACACCGGGCCCAACACGGGCGGCATGGGCGCCTATTCGCCCGCCCCCGTCATGACGCCCGCGATGGCCGAGCGCGTGATGGCGGAGATCATCCGCCCCACCGTCGCCGCCATGAAGCGCGCGCGGCACGCCGTTCCGGGGCGTGCTGTTCGCCGGGCTCATGATCACGGCAGAGGGGCCCAAGCTCATCGAGTACAACGTCGCGCTTCGGCGATCCCGAATGCGAGGTGCTGATGCCGCGGCTTCTCGGCGACCTCGTCGACGCTGCTCGACCGCGACGGTGGAAGGCCGTGCTCGCCACGGCTCGACCTCGGCTGGCGGGAGGAGGCCGCGCTGACGGTGGTCATGGCGGCGAGGGCTATCCCGGCAAGCCGCGAGACCGGCACGCCGATCCGCGGCATCGAGTCGGCCGACACCCTGGAGGGCGTCATCGTCTTCCATGCCGGCACCAAGAGCGGCGCCGGACGGCACGCTGGTCGCCAATGGCGGCCGGGTGCTTGCGGTCACGGCACTCGGGGCCGACCATCGCCGAGGCGCAGACGCGCGCCTACGAGGCCGTGGACGCGATCGACTGGCCCGGCGGCTTCTGCCGCCGGGACATCGGCTGGCGGGCCGTCGGGACTGAAGAGACGGGGCTCCGACTGTCCGCCGGCCGGCTGATCCGCTATCATTCGTGATAGCGCATCGCTTTGCCCGGAGCCTGCCATGTCCGACCTCGCCGACCTCTTCCCCGGATTCGAGAGCCACTGGATCGACACCGAGGCGGGCCGGATCTTCGCGCGCTCCGGCGGCAGCGGCCCGCCCGCTCGTCCTGCTGCACGGCTTCCCGCAGACGCATGTGATGTGGCACCGGGTCGCGCCGAAGCTGGCGGAGCGGTTCACCGTCGTCGCCATGGACCTGCGCGGCTATGGCTGGTCCAGCGCGCCGGAAGCGACCGGCGAGCGACCCGCACCACGAGGTCTACTCCAAGCGCGCCATGGCCGCCGACGTCGTCGAGGTGATGGAGGAGCTCGGCCATGTGCGCTTCGCCGCGGTGGGGCACGACCGCGGCGCGCGGGTGGCCTATCGGCTGGCGCTGGACCATCCCGGCCGGGTCGAGCGGCTGGCCGTCCTCGACATCATGCCGACGCTGACGATGTGGGAGAGCATGGACGCCACGCGGGCGATGCAGGTCTATCACTGGACCTTCCTCGCCCAGCCCGCGCCGATGCCGGAGCGCCTGATCGCGGCCGACCCGATCGCCTGGCACGACGACAAGCTGGCGAGCTGGAGCGGGACGCAGTCGCTGAAGCCGTTCGATCCGCGCGCGCTGGCGCACTACCGCGCTTTCTTCAACAATCCCGACCGCATCCACGCGCTCTGCGAGGATTACCGCGCCGGCGCGACCATCGATCTCGCGCAGGACCAGGCGGACCGCGACGCGGGCAAGACGCATCCTCTGCCCCACGCTCGCGCATCTGGGGCGCCTCGGGCATCCCGGCGGCCAGTTCGAGCCCGCTCGACGCCTGGCGCGCCACGCTTCGCGCCCGCAGATCGAGGGCGGAGCGGTGACAGTCCGGCCACTTCTGTCGCGGAGGAAAATCCCGGGGCGACGCTGGCTCTGCTGTTCCGTTCCTGACGGCTGATCGGACGGCCGACGATCGATTCCCGATGTGCAGGTTGCGATGCGGCGGCGTCCATTGTCTAACCCCGCTTCCCTCACTCCGCGAGCTCCCACCTTGCAACTTTCCGTTCTGACGTCCGCCATCGTCGCGGCCCTGGTCGGCTTCGGCGGGACGCTCGCCATCATCCTGGCCGCCGCTGAAAGCGACGGGCGCCGACCCGGCGCAGACCGCGTCCGGGTGTCACGGCCATCTGCCTCGCCATGGCGGGCGCCAGCGCCGTATCTGAGCTGGCGCCACAAAATGCCGATCATCGCGGCATGGTCGACGCCGGGCGCGGCGTTGATCGCGGCCTCCGCCGTGCCCGATCGGCATGGAGGCGGCCGTCGGCGCGTTCATGGTCGCGGCCGGGCTGGTTCTCCTGACGGCCGGCCGTAAAGCCGCTTGGCGATCTCGTCGCGCGCATCCCGTCCGGCATCGCGGCCGCCATGCTGGCGGGCGTCTGCTGCGCTTCGTGCTGGCCGTGTTCGAGAGCGCGCAGACCTCGCCCGCGCTCGTGCTGCCGCTCATCGGCCTGTTCCTCGTTGCGCGGCTGGTCAGCCCGGCCGGAGGAATGCTCGTCGTGGTCGCGGCGGGCATCGCGCTGGCCTTCGCGCTCGAGCTCGTCGGGCCGCTTGCCGCGACATGGTGCAGCTCTCGACCCTGACGCTGATCACCCCGCGCTTCGATCCGGTCGTGCTCATCGGCCTTGGCTTGCCGCTCTACCTCGTCACCATGGCGTCGCAGAACCTGCCCGGCTTCGCGGTGCTGCGCGCCGCCGGGCTATGAGCCGCCGGCACGCTCCGATCCTCGCGCGTCACCGGCCTGGCCTCGCTGCTGACCGCGCCCCTTCGGCGCGCATACGACCAATCTCGCAGCCATCACGCGCCGCGATCTGCACGGGCCCCGACACCCACCCCGACCCGGAGAAGCGCTGGCCGACGGGCCTGTTCTACGGCGGCATCTACCTGATCTTCGCAGCGCTTCGGCGCGTCGCTGGTCGCGCTATTCGCGGCGTTGCCGGGCGATCTCGTTCGCAGCCATCGCCGGGCTGGCCCTGTTCGGCCCGCTCGTCGGCGCGCTTGGCGGCGCCATGGCCGACGAGAAGACGCGCTTGCCCGCCGTGCTGACGCTGGTCGTGACAGCGTCCGGCGTGTCCGCCTTCAGCATCGGCTCCGCCTTCTGGGGCCTGTGCGCCGGGTCTCGCCGCCCTTGCGCTGGAACGCGGCGTCGACGGCGCCTGCGCAACCGGTAGGCCGAGCCGGCCTCCCCTTCGCCACGAAATCCGCTAGACTGCGCCCGTGCCGCATCGCTTGAAAAAGCCCCGCGTCGAGCATCACGCCATCGCGCTCGCGCTTGGCGGCGGAGGCGCGCGCGGGCTGGCGCATCATCGTCGTGCTGGAGGCTCTGGACGACCTCGGCATCAAGCCGACCCGCATCGTCGGCACCTCGATGGGCGCCATCATCGGCGCGGCCTATGCCAGCGGGCTCACGGCCAAGGACTTGCGCCGCTACACGATGGACCGGCTGCGGGATCGCGCGCGGGTCATGGCGCATCCTGCTGCAGGCGCGCGTCGGCAAGATCACCGACATCTTCCAGAGGGGCTTCGGCAACCCCGTCCTGATCGACGGCGAGAAGTTGCTGGACCTGTTCTGGCCGGAGGCGGTGCCTGACCTCTTCGAGGATCTCGGCATCCGGTTTTCCTGTCGTCGCGACCGACTATTATGCCCGCTCGGAGACCGTGTTCGAGCAGGGGCCGCTCGTTACCGGCGTGGCCGCCTCCATGGCCATGCCCGGTCTCGTCCGGCCGGTGGTCGCCAATGGGCGCGTGTTCATCGACGGCGGCGCGGTCAATCCGCTGCCGTTCGACCTGCTGGCAGGCGGCAACGAGATCGTCGTCGCCGTCGACGTGGCCGGCGGCACGGTCGGAGGCGCCTAAATTCCCGCCCGAGCCGATGGAAACGCTGTTCGGCGCATCGCTGATCATGCAGGGAGCTATCGTCGCGGAGAAGCTGAAGGCCTGCGCGCCCGGACGTGCTGGTTCGTCCCCAGGTCGACGGATTTCGCGGGCTCGACTTCTTCAAGGCGAAAGCCATCCTGCAGGCTGCGGAGCCGGTGAAGGACCTGCTGAAGCGGCAGCTCGATGACGCGATCGGCGCTGCGGAGAAGCGGGTCATCGACGGGCGGCGAAGAAGCTCGTAAGCAGGCCAGCCGCCTCGCTTTCGCCGATGCCGCCATAGACTTCCGGCACGTGGTGGCAGGTCGGCGAGGCGTAAAGCCGGACGCCGTGCTCGACGGCTCCGCCCTTCGGGTCGCCGGCCCCGAAATAGAGCCGGCGGATGCGCGCGAAGGAAATGGCGGCCGCGCACATCGGGCACGGCTCGAGCGTCACGTAGAGATCGCAGCCGATCAGCCGCTCAGAGCCGAGCTGCGCGGCGGCTTCGCGAATGGCGAGGATTTCCGCATGCGCCGTAGGGTCGCGCAGTTCGAGAGTTCGATTTCCGGCCCTGGCGAGCACTTTTCCATCGCGCACGATCGCCGCACCCACGGGCACTTCGCCACGCGCGGCGGCGGAGCGGGCTTCGTCAAGCGCCAGGCTCATCGGGTCCGAACGATCGAAACTGCTGGTCTTCATCGAGTTTGCTGCTGTCCTGCTCGCAACGCGGCGCGCACTCTGCTATCAGCCGGGCATGAGCGACAAGACTAAAAACGGCGGCGGCGGCTCGAAGGGCCGTCCTCCCGCATCGCGCGGCGCGCGCCCTCCCTCCCGCAGTGCGGGTTCCGGCCCCCGTGGCCCAGGTTCCGCCCCGCGCGGCGACAAGCCTTTCCGCAAGCCCGAGGGCGAGCGCAAGGGCCCGCCCCGCGCAGCAAGCGGCGACAAGCCGTTCCGGTCGCGAGACGGCGAGCGCAGCGGACCCGCGCGCTCCGGCGCAGGCGAGCGGCCCTTCCGCGCACGCGAGGGTGGCTCCGGCGACAAGCCGTTCCGCCCATCGGGGGACAAGCCCTTCCGCGCCCGCGAGGGCGGCGGAACCGACCGCAACGGCAGCCCGGGCGATCGCCCGTTCCGCGCGAGGCGCGACGATGCCCGCCCGTCGGCTCCACGCCGCGACGAGGGCGGCGAGCGCGCCTTCCGTGGACGTCGCGAGGACGGGGCGAGGAGCTTCAAGAGCGCCGCGCCGACCAAGAAGGAATTCTCCGAGCGCATCGCCAAGGTCATGGCCCGCGCCGGCCTGTGCTCGCGCCGCGATGCCGAGGCCTGGATCGAGGAGGGCCGCGTCAGCGTCAATGGCACGGTGATCACCAGCCCGGCGCTCGACGTGACCAAGCGCGACAACATCATGGTCGACGGCAAGCTGCTGCCGACGCGTGAGCGGACGCGCCTGTTCCTGTACCACAAGCCGCGCGGCCTCGTGACCACGGCGAAGGACCCCGAGGGGCGCACGACGGTTTTCGAGCGGCTTCCGCCGGGCCTGCCGCGGGTCGTCACCGTCGGGCGGCTCGACATCAACACCGAAGGCCTGATGCTGCTCACCAATGACGGCGGGCTCTCGCGCGTGCTCGAGCTGCCGGAAACCGGCTGGCTCCGCAAATACCGCGTTCGCGCCTTTGGCAGCATCAACCAGGCCGCGCTCGACGAGCTGGCCGAGGGCGTCACCATCGACGGCATGCACTACGGGCCGATCGAAGCCGCGCTGGAGCGTGAGCAGGGCGACAATGTCTGGCTCATGATCGGTCTGCGCGAGGGCAAGAACCGCGAGGTGAAGCGGATCCTCGAGCATCTCGGCCTTCAGGTGAACCGCCTGATCCGGGTTTCCTTCGGCCCCTTCCAGCTCGGCGATCTCGCCGGAAGGCGCTGTCGAGGAAGTGCGCAGCCGCGTGCTTGCCGACCAGTTGGGCGAGGAACTGGCCGCGCAGGCCAATGTCGATTTCGAAGCGCCTGTCTTCGTCTATGACGAAGAAGACGACTTCAGGCCGAAGAAGCGCGAAGTTCGAGGCCAGATTCTAGATGATGTTCGAGTCGACCTGCCCCTTCGGGAGCGCAGCTTCGATCGCGAGGAACGGCCGGAGCGTCCACGCGCCGAACGTCCAAGCGCCGAGCGTCCGGGTCAGGATCGCGGACGCGACGACCGTGAACCCGCAGGCCGCTCGCGGTCGTTTGGCGACAAGCCTTCCGGCGGAAGAGCCGAGGCCGAGGAGCGCCCGCGTCCGCTTCGCCGGCATCCCGACCGAGCCATTGCGCAGCGTCTGGCGCGCCGACGACGCCGAGGCGATGGCGCCCAAGGGCAAGGTGCCGCGTCGTGGAGCCGACCCCAAGGCTGCGCGGGCAGAGAACGCCGACAAGCCGCGCAAGCGCGCCGCCGACGTGACCGACCGCAAGGGCCGCGCCGTTCAGGTGGAGCGCGTGCCGCGCGACCCCTCCCACGACTTCAAGTTCGCCCCGCGTGAAGAGGCAGCGGCCAAGCGCAGCCTCTGGACCGAGGATTCAGCGAACGAGCTGACACCGCGCGAGAGGCCGGCCCGTGCACGCCCGCAAGGCGAGCGGACCCGCACGACAGGTGAGCGCAGCGAACGGCCGCGTCCGTCCGGCGATCGTCCGTTCAAGCCCCGTGGGGATCGCCCCCGCGCCGGCGCGACGGATGGCGACCGGCCCCGCACCGGCCGCTTCGATGGAGAACGCCCGGCTCGCGCCCGCAGCGATAGGCCGGATGGGGAACGCAGCTTCAAGCCGCGCGGGGATCGTCCCGAGGGCGACAGGCCGTTCAAGCCACGGGGAGACCGCCCGCAAGGCGACCGGCCCCAGGGCGATCGTCCCCCGCGCAGCGGCAAGCCCTCGGGGCCTTCGGCGGCAAGCCTTCTGCGGGTGGCAGGTCTTCGGCCGGTGGCAAGCCTTCGTTCGGTGGCAAGCCTGGCGGTGACCGTCCGCGTTCGCCGGGCGGTCGTCCCGGTGGGGCGGGTGGTGGCCGTCCGGGCGCGGCCGGCGGCAAGCCGCGTGGTCCCGGCGGGGCCGGCGGCGGACGCCCGCGTACTCCCAGGGAGCGTTGAGCTCCGTCATGCGGATCGTCGGGGGCCGGTTCAAGGGACGGCAGTTGACCGGGCCGAAGTCGTCCGGCGTGAGGCCGACGTCCGATCGGCTGCGCGAGACGATCTTCAACATTCTCGCGCACGCCTATGACGACCCGGCGAGCGAGGCCCGCGTGCTGGACCTCTTCGCCGGCACGGGCGCGCTCGGGCTCGAGGCGCTGTCGCGCGGGGCGGCGTTCGCCCAGTTCGTCGACGATTCCTCCGAGGGCCGCGGCGCTGCTGCGCGAGAATATCGAGACCCTCGGTGTCGCGGGGATCACCAAGGTATTCCGCCGCGACGCCACCCGGCTCGGCGCCATCGGCGCAAACCAGCCATTCTCGCTCGTCTTCTGCGATCCGCCCTACGGCAAAGGCCTCGCACCGCTCGCTCTTGCCTCCGCCCGCGAGGGCGGCTGGCTGGCGCCGGAGCGCGCTGGTCATCGTCGAGGAAGCCGCAGACGCGGATTTCGCGCTGCCCGCCGGGCTTCCGCCTGATCGAGGAGCGCAGCCAAGGCGACACGAAGGTGGTCTTCTCGGCCGTCGAATAGAGCATCATCGCGCCAAGCGGATACCGGTTGGCGGAAAAAGAAGATGCCGGATCAGGAACCTGGACGCTACTTCCGCCCGAACAGCCGCTCGATGTCGGAGAGCTTCAGCTCCACATAGGTCGGCCGGCCGTGGTTGCACTGGCCCGAAAGCGGCGTCGCTTCCATCTCGCGCAGCAGCGCGTTCATCTCCTCGGGCTTGCAGGCGGCGGCCGGCGCGGACGGAGTGGTGGCAGGCGAATGTCGCCAGCACGTGGTCCAGCCGGTCCTCGAGCGCGAGCGCGCCGCCCCATTCCTCGAGGCTCGTCGGCCAGGTCGCGGACAAGCCCGCCGACATCGCCTCCCGCGAGCGCCGACGGGCACCTCGCGACACGGCGACGGCGCCCGGCCCGAACGGCTCGATCACGAGCCCGAGGCTCGCGAGAAGCTCCGCCTTGTCGACCAGCCGGTCGGCCTCGACGGGGTCGAGGTCCACGACGGCAGGGATCAGCAGCATCTGCCGCGCGATGCCCTGCGCGGCGCGCTCCCGCTTCAGGCGCTCATAGACCAGTCGCTCATGTGCAGCGTGCTGGTCGACGATGACGATTCCGTCGCTGCGTCTGGGCGACGATGTAGGTCTCGTGGATCTGTGCGCGTGCCGCGCCGAGAGGACGCGCCGACAAGTCGGGCGGCGTCGGCAAAGCTTCGTGTATCGGCTGCTGGTTCAGCCAGGACGCTGAACGCGGCCTGCGCAAGCTCTGCGAACCCACCGGGACGGCCCGGGGCATCGTCCGGCGCGTTCGGGCGAGGCGCGCCAATCCCAATTCACAGGGCGCGGCGCGGCATAGGAACGCCACGCCGACAGGCGACTGCGCCGGGCGAAGCGCATCGAGCGTGCGTGCAGCAACCGTGTTCGAGGCGAGATGCCCGGCATTCGCCAGCGTCTGCTTGATCGCGCCGACGACCAAGCCCGCGCACGAGCCCCGGTTCGCGGAAGCGCACCTCGCTCTTGCCGGGATGTACGTTCACGTCCACCGCATAGCCTGGGCAGGAGATGAACAGCGCCAGCGGCCGGGTGGCGGCCATGCGGCACCACATCCGCGTAGGCGGCCTTCACGGCGCCGAGCAGGAGCTTGTCGCGCACCGGGCGGCCATTGACGAAGAGGTAGACGGAGCCCGCCGTCGCCAGTGGAAGGTCGGCAATCCCGCGAAGCCCGCGACGAACACCTCCTCGCGCTCGGCATCGAGCGGGAGGCTGTTCTGTACGAAATCCCGGCCGAGCACCTGCCCGAGCCGCGCCGCCAGAGCCGGTCCGCCCTCCCCCGGCGGAACGGCATAGTCCAGCGCGGGCACGCCATCGCCGCCGAGCGCGAACCGTACGCCGGGGTTGGCCATGGCGAGGCGGCTTCACGACGTCGGCGACGGCCTGCGCCTCCGCACGGTCGGTCCGCAGGAATTTCAGCCTGGCAGGCGTGGCGAAGAACAGGTCCGCCACCTCGACCCGCGTACCGCGATCCAGCCCGGCAGGGCGCACGGGGTGCTTCAGGCCGGCATCGACGAGGATGGACGATCCATGCGGCGCGCCCTGCTGCCGGGTGGCGATGGTGAGCCGCGCCACGGAGGCGATGGACGGCAGGGCCTCGCCGCGAAATCCGAGCGTAGCGATAGTGAACAGATCGCCATCGGGCAATTTGGACGTGGCGTGGCGCTCGACGGCAAGATCGAGATCATCGGGGCTCATGCCGGCGCCGTCGTCGACGACCCGGATCAGCCGCCGTCCGCCGCCTTCGAGGACGATCTCGATGCGGGTCGCACCGGCGTCCAGCGCGTTCTCGACGAGTTCCTTGACGGCGGACGCCGGGCGCTCGACCACTTCGCCCGCAGCGATGCGGTCCACGAGCACAGGGTCGAGCCTGCGAACCGCCATCCCGCCTCCGCTTTTGACCCGGCTACAGCCCGACGGGCTGACCCACCACGGCGACCAGCAGCCTGCCTTCGCCATAGAGCCGCTTGGCCGTGCGTGTCGCATCTTCGAGCGTCACGGCTTCGACCAGCCCGTTTCGACGTTCCATATAGTCGATTCCCAGGTCGTCGACCTGAATTCGACGAGCTGGCCGGCGATTTTCGTCGAGGTGTCGAAGTTCAGGGCATAGGAGCCGGTGATGTACTTCTTCGCCTTGTCGAGCTCCTCATCGGTCGGGCCATCCGTCGCGAGCGAACGGATCTGCTCCTCGATGATCGCCAGCGACTCGGCGACACGCTCGTTCTTGGTCGAGGTGCCGCCGAAATGCAGGGCCGAATGGTCGAATGGCGCAAGGTGCGACCAGACCGAATAGGCCAGCCCCCGCTTCTCGCGCACCTCCCGGAACAGGCGCGACGAGAACACGCCGCCGCCGAGGATGTGGTTCACCACGACCGCGGCGATCCAGTCCGGGTCCTTGCGGGCGAGGCCGGGCGCGCCGTAACGCACGGAGGACTGCGGAATCGCCAACTCCACGATCTTGCGCGTTCCGATGCCCTGGGGGGCTACGTTCGGCACGTCCACGAGCTGCGCCTTGGCGGGAAGGGCCGCCGAACACGCGGTCGAGTTCCGCCGCGAGCGCTGTCGGCGTCGATGGCGCCGACCACGCCGATCTTCAGCGTGTCGCGGGCAAGGAGGCGCTTGCGGAAGCCATCGAGATCGTCGCGCATGATCGCCGGCAGGCTTTCCAGCGTGCCATGCGCCGGCCGGCCATAGGGATGGCCGGGATAGGCGGCCTCGAAGAAGGCGCTTGCCCGCCATGGAGTCCGGGTCGTTCATCTCGTGCCGGATGCCCGCCTCGATCTGGGCGCGCACCCGCTCGATCGGCTCAGCGTCGAGCCGCGGCTCCTGCAAGCGCGAGGCGCAGCATGTCGAACGCTTCGCGCGCGGTGCTTCACCAGCGTGCGCAGATGGCCGGACAGGGCGTCGCGGTCGGCGTTGAATCGCAGCTCGATGGCGAACTCGTCCAGCCGCTCGTGGAATGCTTCCGATGGGTAGGGTCCCGCGCCCTCGTCGAGCACCGCCGGACAGGAAATAGGCCAGCCCGGCCTTGTCCGCGGGGTCCTGGGACGCGCCGCCGCGCATCGAGAACTCCAGCGCGACCAGCGGCACGGTGTAGTCCTCGACCAGCCAGGCCTCGACGCCGCCAGGAGACACGACGCGCTGGATGCGGGAGGCATGCGCCTTCTGCTGCACGGATACGGGAGCGTTCATCGGCTCGCCTTTCAAGATGTGGTTCGCTGAGGGGGCGGCGTTCAGGCCGCCTCGGCCTCGTCCTTGAGCAGATAGCCGGTGACCGCGCGGCGCCTGTCGAGCCACTTGGCGGCGGCCTGCGCGGACGTCCTCGGCCGTAACGGCCTCGATGTCGTCCGGCCACTTCTTCACGTCCTCGACGGTGCCGCCGATGGCCAGCGTCGAACCGTAGATCCGGGCGAGCGAGGCCTGGCTGTCCTGCGCATAGACCGTGTCGGCGATCAGCCGGGTCTTGGCGCGGGCAAGCTCGCTTCTCGTCGACGCCCTTGTCCACGAACTCGCGCGATGACCGCCTCGAGGTCCTTCTCAAGCGCCTCCAGCGTCACGCCGGGCCGGGGCACGGCGTAGAGCATGCAGCCGCGAGCGGTCGAGCGCAGTGCCCTGGTACCAGCCGCCTGCGGCAACGGCGACGCCGCTTCTCCATGACCAGCCGGCGATGCAGCCGTCCGGTCGATTGCGCGCCGAGGATCTGCACGAGCACGTCGAGCGCCTCGGCCTCGCCGGGCTCGGCGGTGAGATAGGAGGGCACCAGCCAGGCACGCTGCAGCGAGGGCTGCTCGACCTTGGGGTCGGCCAGGCTGACGCGGCGCGCCGCGCGGGGATCGGGCTCCTGCGGGCGGCGTACGCGACCGGCGCCTCGGCCGGCGCCTGGATCTGTGCCGTAGGTCTTCTCGGCGAGCGGCGAACCTCGTCGGCGGTCACGTCGCCGGCCACGACGAGGATCGCGTTGGCGGGCGTGTAGAAGCGGCGGTAGTAGGCCAGCGCGTCCTCGCGGCCGAGCCCCTCGATCTCGTGCATCCAGCCGATGATCGGCTTGCCGTAGGGATGGTGAGTGAACAGCGTCGCCGCAACGGCCTCGCCGAGCTGCGCGCCGGGATCGGTATCGGTGCGCATGCGGCGCTCCTCGATCACGACGTCCCGCTCCGGGCCGACGACGTCGTCGGACAGCACGAGCCCGCTGCATGCGGTCGGCCTCGAACGCCATCACCGTTTCAAGGTGCTCGCTTGGCGACGCGCTGGTAATAGGCGGTGTAGTCGATCGAGGTGAAGGCGTTCTCCTGACCGCCGAGTTCGGCGACCACGTTGGAGAATTCGCCCTGCGGGTGCTTCTCGGTGCCCTTGAACATCAGGTGCTCGAGGAAATGCGCGATGCCGGACTTGCCGATCGGATCGTCAGCCGAGCCGTTGCGATACCACACCATGTGCGTCACCACGGGCGTCCGGTGATCCGGGATCACGACCACTTCGAGCCCGTTGGCCAGGCGGAAGTCGGAGACATGGGGGCCTGAGTGGGCCGCCGGGTCCGTCGTGGAGCCTGCAGAAGACGTGCTGGAAGGACGCATGGAGAGCTGTTCCTGTGTGGGCGCATCGGTGGAACGCCGCAATCGCGGCAAGCGCGAATCTGGGACGGCGGGTCGCTAGGTACATATAGACAGGGGCCCTGTCCTTCGACAGAGCCCCCATAACCTCAATTCTTCAACCGCAGCGGGTTGCCAGGATCACTCGTCGGGATCCTTCGACTTGCCGCGATAAGGCGTCAGCGGATCCTTCTCCTCCTGGTCGGAGATGAAGGCCGGCTTCGCCAAGGACTTCTTCGGCATGGCGATCGGCGCATTGGACGATGGCACGCGGAGGCCGGGCGGCGGATCCGTCAGATAATTGCGGCTCGGCTCCTGGCCGGCGAGGAGCTGGGGGTCTTCCGCCTTCGGGCCACCGAAGTTCTTCATCTTGTCAGGCGAAACCCAGCCGCTCTCACCCAAGGTCGTGTCCCGCTCGCCTACGCGGAGCGACCCCGAATTCGCGGTCGGCTTGCGCGGAGCGTTGGCCACTGGAACACGGCCATTGGGAGCCACGCGATCTGGCCGCATGTTGACGGGAAGCTTGGTGTCGCTGTTGACCGCCTTGCGGTACTCGACATCCGGATCCTTCGGCCAGTTCGCGGCGCGATCCGCTGCGGGCGCCTGCGGCGGCGGCAGTACGATTTTCGGCGGCACGACCAGCGGAGCCCGGTCCCGATATTCGATGGGCTGCTCTTCCTGGCTGTTGAAGCCGAGGATGTTCATCATGCTGTCAAGCACGCCGGCCGCGTGCGCCGACGATGCCATAGGCAATGCCATGCCAAAGACCGTGCCGAACGCCGCGAGGGCAACCGCCAGTGAACGAAAGGGAGCAAAAGCCATGTATCGCATTCCCGGATTGTTCGACCCTTGCGTCTCCATGCCCCCGCAAGGAGGCCGATTTGAGGCGCGTCAGGCCACCGTGTCGCTATCAGGGGTTGCGGAACGACGTTCCGGACCAGGGCGCGACCTCGGCTCGATGACGAGCGAGTCATACAGAAGCAGAGCGACTCCCGCAACGATGGCGGAATCCGCGACATTGAAGACGTAGGGGAAGAACGGGATCCAATAGAGCAGCACGAAGTCGGCCACGGCGCCGTAGAGGAACCGGTCGAGCGCATTGCCGAGCGCGCCACCGATCAGAAGTCCAAGCGCCAGGGCAAGGACGATCGTGCGGGTTCGCGTGAGCCAGACACCCATCCCGATCGCTGCCGCGAGCGAAAGCACGACGAGGCCATAGCGCCCCCAGTCCTCATGCTGCTGGAACAGGCCATAGGAAATGCCCCGGTTCCAGACCATGACGAGCTCGAACAGCGGCGAAACCCGCACGGGCGGCCTGTCCGGCAGCCGAAAAACGTAGAGGATCCAGGCTTTGGAGGCCTGGTCGGCCAGAAACGTGAAGACAGCGAGAATCGCGCCAATCTTGGTGGCAGAGAGCTTGTGAGCGGACATGGACCCCGTTTACGGCGTCGCCGGAGGCGGCGCAACGGGGAGCCGTTGCGCCGGGCCTGTCCTCGTGATTCAGCGTCGTCTTCCTCCGCCGGCCGGTGTTCACCGCTGGGGATGACGCCTAGCCCTGCGACGCGGCTGCATCCAGTTCACGCAGGGCGGCTGCGTCGCGCGGCGTGACATCCGGATAGTCGGGGTCGCGGCCGATCTCGGTCGAAAACTTCCATGAACGCGCGCATTTGCGGCCTTCCGCCGGACGGGACACGACCGCCACGCCCGGAACGTCGTCCAGACGGAACGCGCCGTCCGGGCCATCCCCCTGCATCAGCAGCAGGCCCGACGTGATGCAGATCTCCGCCATGTCGACGGTGGCCAACAGCCCGCGAAGCGCTTCATCGGCGATGTAGAGCTCAGGCGCGGCTTCCAGCGACGCCCCGATGCGCTTTTGCGCCCGCTCGATCTCCAGCGCTCCCGTGACGACGCGGCGAACGCGGCGGATCGCGGCCCACTTCTCGGCGAGCGCATCGTCGCGCCATGAGGCCGGGGTGTCCGGGAAGGTCTCGAGATGGACGGAGCCGCCCTCGGCCTTCTCCGGGTAGCGTGAAAGCCACGCTTCCTCGCAGGTGAAGACCATGATCGGCGCGAGCCAGACCGTGACGCGGCGGAACACTTCGTCGATCACGGCCAGCGAGGCGAGGCGCGTCGTGGCTGGACGCAGGATCGCAATACAGCACGTCCTTGCGCACGTCGAAGTAGAACGCGGACAGGTCGGTCGTCAGGAAGCCGGAAAGCTGCGCGACCACTTTCTTGTAGTCGAACTCGGCGTAGGCCTCGCGCACGCCGACGTCGAGTTCCGCCAGCCGGTGCAGCATCAGCCGCTCGAGCTCCGGCATGTCCTCGAATGCGATCGCCTCCCCGGCCCGGTGATGGGCGAGCGTGCCGAGCATCCAGCTGCAGGGTGTTGCGCAGCTTGCGATAGGTCTCGACGAAGGTCTTCAGGATCTCCGGCCCGATGCGCAGATCGTCCGAATAGTCGGACGCCGCCACCCACAGGCGCAGGATGTCAGCGCCCGAATCGCGGATCACGTCCTGGGGCGCGGTTACGTTGCCCTTGGACTTCGACATCTTCTCGCCCTTCTCGTCCAGGACGAAGCCGTGCGTGAGGACGACGTCGTAGGGAGCGCGGCCGCGGGTGCCGCAGCTCTCGAGCAGGGAGGAGTGGAACCAGCCGCGATGCTGGTCGGACCCTTCAAGATACATCACGGTGTCGCGCGCCGCCGTCGACGGCGCGATTGATCCCGGCGAGACCGGGAAACTGCTCGGGATCCTCCAGCGTGAAGGCGTGGGTGGAGCCGGAATCGAACCACACGTCGAGGACGTCGTTGATCTTCTCATAATCGGAGGGGTCGAAATCGGGCAGCAGGAAGCGGTGGCCCTTCTCGTCGGAGAACCATGCGTCGGCGCCCTCGGCCCGGAAGGCCTCGGCGATGCGGGTGTTAACCGCCTCGTCGCGCAGGACTTCGCCGGTTTCCTTGTTGACGAAGACCGTGATCGGCACGCCCCAGGCGCGCTGGCGCGAGATCACCCAGTCCGGGCGGTTCTCGATCATGCCGTTGATACGGTTCTCACCCGCCGCCGGAACCCAGCGGGTATGGCTGATCGCCGTAAGAGCCACCTCGCGCAGCGTTTTTCCGCCAAGCGTTTCCACGGGGCGGTCCATCGCGATGAACCATTGCGGCGTGTTGCGGAAGATCAGGGGCGCTTTCGAGCGCCACGAGTGCGGGTACGAATGCACCAGCCGTCCGCGAGCGATGAGGCCGCCGCATTCCGCCAACTTCTCGATCACGCGGCGATTGGCGTCGCCGTCCTTGCCCTTGTCGTCGAGGACGCGTGCGCCCGCGAACAGCGGCACATGCGGGAAATACGCGCCGTCCGGTCCAACCGTATGCGGCACCTCGGTGGTGCCGGCGGCCACGAACGCGGCGCGGTGGTTGACGAACGTGTTGTAGTCGTCGGCGCCGTGGCCCGGCGCGGTGTGCACGAAACCCGTGCCGGCATCGTCGGTCACATAGTCCGCAGGCAGCATCGGAACGCCGAAATCGTAATAGCCCAGCGTGTTCGGCTGGCCTGCGAACGGATGCCGGCAGGTCTTGATAACGGCCGGGTTGACGTCGCGCACGCGCTCGAACGCCTCGACCTTGGCTGACTTCATGACGTCGTCGGCGAGCTTGTCGGCGACGATGTAGAGATCGCCCGTCTTCGCCCAGTTATCCGCGGCGGCCGCCGTGACCCGGTACAGGCCGTAGGAGATCCCCGTCGAATACGCGATCGCGCGGTTGGCGGGGATGGTCCAGGGCGTCGTCGTCCAGATGACGACATTGGCGGACTGCAGGTCCGACAGCGCTTCAGTTTCGCCTGCCGCACGCAACTGAACCTCGGCCGCCGTGTCGAGTTCATCGACGCGGAACTTGACCCAGATCGTGCTCGACTGGTGCTCGTGGTACTCCACCTCCGCTTCAGCAAGCGCGGTCCGCTCGACAACGGACCACATGACGGGCTTGGAGCCGCGATAAAGCTGGCCGGACATGGCGAACGCCATCAACTCGCGACGCGATCTGCGCTTCGGCGGGGAAAGCCATCGTCGAATAGGGGTGAGCCCAGTCGCCCTCGACGCCGAGGCGCTTGAACTCCTCGCGCTGGACACCCAGCCAATGCTCGGCGAAGGCCCGGCATTCACGGCGGAACTCGACGACGGGAACCTCGTCCTTGTTCTTTCCCTTCTTGCGGTATTCTTCCTCGATCTTCCACTCGATCGGCAGGCCGTGGCAGTCCCAGCCCGGCACATAGTTCGAATCGTGCCCGAGCATCTGCTGCGACCGGGTCACGAGATCCTTCAGGATCTTGTTGAGCGCGTGGCCGATGTGGATGTTGCCGTTGGCGTAGGGCGGGCCGTCGTGCAGCACGAACTTCGGGCGACCCTGCGACGTCTCGCGAAGGCGTCGATAAAGGTCCATGTCGGCCCAGCGCGCCAGCATCTGCGGTTCGCGCTGCGGCAGGCCGGCGCGCATCGGGAAATCCGTCTGCGGCAGGAACAGCGTCTTGGAATAGTCTCGGGCAGCGGCAGCCGCCTTCGGATCCAGGGAAGAAGTCTCGTTCATCGTATCAACCGGGATGGCCGGCCGCTTGGGCCAGATGGCGCGCGACGGGCAGGAACAGGATCGGGCGAAAGGCGCGAACGCCGAAATCCCGACCCCCTGATGAAGCTGGACGCCTCAGGCGGGGGTCGGGCCGGTAATTCGTTTCGTGCGCCGCGGAAACGCGCCCGCGCAGCTCCGGAATTTTGTCATCGGGCCTTCTACCAGCGGGAAGCCGCGGAATAAAGAGCGGTGAACATCCGGGTTTCCATCTGCCGCCGTTCACACAGCAGCAGAAATCATGATACTGATTTGACACTTGTCATTTCCGGGCTTCACCTCGATGCACATCACCGATCATTCCCGGACCATTGCAGGCGCCGTGGTCATCTTGTTAAGTTCGCTATTGGCTTGGCCAACCTTGCCCGTTCACGCGCAGGAGCCGACGAACGTGCATCGGGAGTGCGTAGCCGGTGTCGTGATGCTGGCGTCAGCCTTCGTCCCACAGAGCGCGACCGATTCCCTCAAATATGTGGTCGACGAGTGGCTCGGCGCGGCCGCCGCGCTGCCTCCGGACAAGGCGGCTGACGCTTATCGCAAAGCCATCGGGAACGCGCTTGTCGCGCTCAGGAAATCCGGCGTTTCCGTAACCGAGCGGGACATTCTCGTCTATCGCTACAACGGCTTGAGGACATGGCGTGCGTATATCAAGCCGCCCATATCGGCGGGCGGCGGCACCTTCGAATCGCTGCCTGCGATCGACAAGGAGCTTGAACTGATCGTGTCGCTCCTGCCCGCTGAATGCCGGATTTGAGCCACGAAGCCCGAGGTTCCGATTAGCCTGGAAGCGGGAGCATCGACTGCGCGGGCACATCGGCCGGACGGGCGAGGGCTGCCCTGGCCGCGATGCTGTCGCGATCCATCTGCTCGACGAGCGCCTGGGCGGACTCGAATTTCTCTTCGCCCCTGATCCACGCCGCGAATTCTACATCGACGGTCTTGCCGTAGAGATCACCCGCGAAATCGAAGACGAACACTTCCAGGAGCGGCGCTCCGTCGTCAAAGGTCGGCCGGCGCCCATAGCTCGCGATTGCGTCATGCACGACGCCATCGATGCCGATGCGGACGGCGTAGATCCCGTGGCGCAACGCGCAGCCATCCTGCAGACGAAGATTGGCAGTGGGATAGCCCAGCGTGCGGCCCCGCTTATCCCCGTGCCCTACTGTCGAACGCACGATCCAGCGATAACCCAGGAGCGCAGCCGCACCTTCGACGTCCCCCTCCGAGAGGCGTTCCCGGATCGCACTGGATGAAACGGCAGCGCCGGCGCGTTGCAAGGGCGGGACGATTTCGACGCCGAGACCCAGCAGATGCCCCTGCTCCCGCAGCATGGCGGGCGACCCCTCCCGGCCACGTCCGAAATGGAAATCCTCGCCCACCGCGACAGCACGAAGTCCGAGCGTTCCGATGAGCAGACGCGAGATGAAATCCGGGGCGCTGGTTCCGGCGAGTACGCCATCGAACGTCAGGACGATGGCGCCCGAGAGCCCCATGCGTTGGGCCAGAGACAGTTTCAGGGGCTCGGGGGTGAGCCGGAACAGCGGCTGATCGGGACGGAAATACGCGCGGGGATGGGGCTCGAACGTCAACATGACGGTGGGCGCGCCCAGCCCCTCCGCCACGGTACGAGCCGCGTGCAGGACGGCGCAATGGCCGAGGTGCAGGCCGTCAAAATTACCGATGGCGGCCACCGCCCCGGCAAACGGAGGCTCGGCCGGCGCTGGGCTGAGCGCGTCTAAGCGCAGCACCGAAAAAGCCTGGCTAACGGGGCGAGGCGTCATGGACGGATCATCGATCGGAACGAGACGGGGAGCGAACAAACATTCCGGGGCGGGATCCTGCGATCGGGCGAGGGTCCAGTCCCAGCCTGCGGGGCGCAAACTGGCCTTTGCCGAACGTCGGGTCAAGCCATCCGGATACGGACTGCCAGAGAGCGGGTCGGCTGGCGGTCACAAAGGCTTGCGGCCAGGCACCATGACCCAGGCTTCGCCTTCAAGCACACGCGTCGTATCGACCAGGCAGTGACACGCAAGGCGAACCCGCCGGCCCTTCTCCACGAGTTCAGCGACCTCGACGACGGCGGCGACGACATCGCCGATGCGCACCGGTGCGAGAAAACGCAACGTTTGCGACAGGTAGACCGCCCCCGGGCCGGGAAGCCGCGTGCCTATCACGGCGGAGATCAGGCTGGCCGTGAACATGCCATGTGCGATCCGCTGGCCGAAGCGCGTGCTGGCCGCATAGTCCTCGGAGAGGTGAATGGGGTTGTTGTCACCGGAAACTTCAGCGAATTGAGTCACGGTGGTGGCCATGACCGTCCGCATCAGCGTCTCGCTCATCCCCACGGTAAGATCTTCGAAAAACAGCGTGCGAAAACTCAAGAGTTACCTCTTCTCAAGAAACGGTACGTTTCTAGACCAGCGCCGCCAAACCCGCCATTCGACTTCAGGGCAGGGCGCTTCTACGCCGATCCCGGTAACGACAGCGAAAGCATAACTCGCTGATCGCGTTAACGCGATTGAAAGCGCTCTCGTCGGATAACCTCATTTCGAGCCTTGGCCCGGCTTTCAAGAGCCAGCGCCTCCCGCGAGGCGGATGCGAACGTGATTATCGGAGGCAGTGATGGGCCTGCAGACATCGATGTCGATCCTCGTCGTCGACGATTACCAGACGATGATCCGCATCATCCGTAACCTTCTCAGGCAGTTGGGCTTCGAGGATGTCGATGATGCCGCGGACGGATCGCATGCAATCTCAAAGATGCGTCAGAAGAAGTATGACCTGATCATCTCCGATTGGAACATGGAGCCCATGACGGGCTTCGAGTTTCTGAAGACGGTTCGTGCGGACGAAGCTCTTCGCGATACGCCATTCATCATGGTCACCGCGGAGTTGAAGACCGACAATGTCGTGGCGGCCAAGAAAGCCGGCGTGAGCAGCTACATCGTGAAGCCCTTCAGCGCCCAGACCCTGAAGGCCAAGATCGAGGCCGTCTGCTCAGCGCCCCAGTAAGTTCTGTCAAGGACCGCAACGTCGTCAGCCCGGTGACCCCCAAGGCTGACGGCAGCACGATCGGCTACCAGGCAAGCCGGTCCATGGCCGCGTTGGGATGGATCTGCGCCGAGGCCAGAAAGCCCGCAAGACTGGCATGGTCCAACGGCAGCGACGCGATGCCGATCTCGTGCGTGTGAATGCCCCGCGCCACGAAGAGCGAGTTGCAGCCGATGGCGGCGGCTCCCGCAACGTCGGTTCTCAGGGCATCCCCGATAGCCAGAACCTTCGACAGGTCGGTGTCCCGCTTGCGCAGCGACGCGGCGACGCCCAGCGCCGCGTCATAGATGGGCTTATGGGGCTTGCCCGCGAAGATCACCTTGCCTCCGAGGCCGGCATAGGCTTCGGCCAGCGCGCCCGCGCAGAATACGAGCTCCCCGCCGCGCTCGACGACGAGGTCGGGATTGGCGCACAGGAACGTCATTCCGCGCGCATGGGCCCTGGCCAGGATCTCCCGGTAATCGTCCGGCGTCTCGCGCTCGTCATGCAGCAGGCCCGTGCAGACAAGCACCGGCGCCTCCTCGATTGTCGCGGCGCGCGCCGCCAAGCCCTCGAACAAGGGATAATCACGCTCCGGCCCCAGCCAGAAATAGGGCTCGTGGCTGGCTTCAAGCACGGCGCGGGTCACGTCGCCCGACGTGACGATGCCGTCCCAAGCGTGCCGGGGGACGCCGAGTTCATCGAGATGGGGCACGACGGAAATGGCCGGACGGGGCGCGTTCGAGACGAGGATCACCGTGCCGCCGCGCTGCCGGATGCGGAACAGCGCATCGGCTGCCGCGGGATGAGATTGAACCCCGTCGTGCAGCACGCCCCATATATCGCACAAGATCACGTCGTAGCCGCTCGACCACGCAGCAATGCCGTCTAGGACGGGCGGAATGGCGGGTGGGAGGGTCATCTGTCGGATCCAGTCGGCTTTGGGACACTGCGTCGGCGGCTATCGGCCGCGATCAGTGAAGTCAAGTGCCGCTGCGCCGCAGGTGCGACCGGAAGGGAACGTAGGAAGGCGGGGCAGGCTCTGCGCGAGGCGCGGGTTCGGGAGGTTCGGGGGATTGCTCCGGCGGCGGCGCGACGGCGGAGGCCTGCGCTGCGGCCTCGATGACGTCGAGGCGCACCGGCCTGGGCTCGCCGAAAGCGGCTCCCTGAGCCAGGGTGGCGGAGTAGTCGTTCAACTCCAGCGCGACACGCTCCGTGCCTACGTCGCTCGCGATCAGCGTGATGCCGTGCCGTGCGAAAAGACCTGAGATATCGTGCGGGTGAATTTCGGTCGCGACCGAACCGTCCAGCGCAGACATGAGCAGCCCGATCTGGATCTTGGCAAACCCGACGCCCTGCGCCGCCAGCCGCCGCGGGTCGAACCTGAGATCGAGCACTTCGTCCATGACATACCGGAAGCCCAGATCGCGAATTGCATCCAAGGTGTCGCGTTCGATCGGGCCGATGTCGCGCAAGTCCCGCTGGGACAACTTGAAGAGGATGTGTTCGTTCAGATCTTTCTCGGCATTGACGAGGGCAGACAGCTCCTTGAACACGCCGGGGTCGGCAAGCGTCGCAATAGAGGTGGGGCAGATCACCGGCACTTTCCGATTTCGCGACACCAGGTGCCGCGCGATCTTGAGGGCGTGGCCAAGCACGAAGCGGCCGTGCCTCGCGCCAAGTCCGAGCGACTCGGCTCCTGCCATCACCCGGTCGCTGCTGACGATGTCTCCGGCTTCGGTCATCTGTCCGAGAAGTTCATAGAACCTGATCTTGCGCCCCGGCAGGCCAGCGACGCCCTGCAGCAGCAGTTCAATCCTGCCATTGAGGACCGCCTCACGCAGGCCGGGTGGTGGCGCGACAGGACGCATGGGGATGGGTTCTGCCGGCACGTGGACCTGAGCGGGCTTTGCCTCCGCAGGAGGGGGCATCGCGGACGGAACGGCCGGTGCCTGAGCAGACGATAATTGTCCAGGGGGCGCGGCTTGCCTGCCTTGCGCGGCACTGGCCAAGGCAGCGTCGCCCGGCAGCCGATCAGCGGGCGCACGTTCACGCGGTGCGGCGAACAACTCGGCGTCGTGCAGCGCTACGGCCTCCGCCAGCTCGCGGATGACGCCGCCAACGGCTTCGAGTTCCTCGGAAACCGCACCGATTGCGCTCGCATGATTTTTGCGCGCTTCGCTGTCTATCGTGCTCACGCGATTTTCGAGATCGATCAATCGCCTTGCTACGATAGCCATTCCGTTCTCGACAAAGGCAAGCCGATCGGAAAATTCAGCCGGCGTACCCGCGATCCGGGCCGGATTTGTGTTGGCCGGCCGCGAAACGTCGTACCTCCTGCGCTGTCCACGGCGGGCCCACATGAAGACGGCGGCCGTGAAACCGAACACGACTACGCCGGCGGCAAGCCCCGGAATTCCGCCCCATAGCCAAAGCGTGAAAGCCAGTGGGGGCACGAGGAGCAGGCCGTACAGGGCAACGGCAGTGGCTTTGCGTTTTGGCACTGTTAATCTGCATCCGTGTCGTCAGGCAAAAAATCCAGGGTCGAATGATTCAAAGACCTGATGATTCGCGTCCTGTTTCGACAGTGCCGCAAGGAAACTGCAGAGCCTAGCCTTCAGAAGGGAATTTGCATGCCGCGCTTCTTCAACCCACAGGGTGTTGTCAGCCCAGCCTCAAATTACCACCAGGGCGCGATCTATGATGGACCAGCAACCCGTCTGATCGCCTCAGGACAGGTCGGAGTCCGGCTCGACGGCTCGATTCCCGAAAACCTCGAGCAGCAGATAGAGGTGGCCTGGGACAATCTCACCGGTGTTCTGGCGGAAGGGGGCATGTCGCTGGCCGATCTCGTGAAGATCACCGCATTCGTCACTGTCCCGGCCTCCGTCGGGCTGTTCCGAGCGGCGTGGAACCGGCGCCTGCTTGGACATGCGCCCGCCTGCACCTACATTGAGGTCATGGGGCTGGCCAACCCAGCCTTCCTGATCGAACTGGAAGGCGAGGCGGTTCGGGAGCATATCGCCGCTCCCGAGGTTAAGAAGGAGCACGTCGAATGAGCAATAACAGGGAAAATGCCGTGCTGAGCGTCACAGGCATGACGTGCGAAGGCTGTGCCAACGCCGTCAAGCGCATCGTCAAGCGCGCGGACCCCGAGGCGGATGTGCAAGTGGACCTGAACGCCGGGCGGGTCGATGCGCTCACCTCCGCCGATATCCACCGGCTTGCCGAAGCAATCACCAAGGCCGGCTACCCAGCCACGCCGCTCGCGTAGCTGTCCGCCCGTTCCCTGCACGTCAACCAAGCGGCAAGATGGTATTTCCTTCCCGACGCGGCGGTCCGGCAGGACCGGCCGCCTCGTGCAAGTTCTGGGCATCGGACGCGATTCTTCCGTCGACGATATGAATGCGTCGATCGGTGCGGGCGGCGAGGCCCATATCGTGCGTGACGATGACGACCGACCGCTGCTCGTCATCGACGAGCCGGCGCAGGATCGTCACCACCTGTTCGCTGGACGCCGTATCGAGGTTGCCGGTCGGCTCGTCCGCAAGGATCACCGGCGGATCGTTGGCCATCGCACGGGCAATCGCGACGCGCTGCCGCTGGCCGCCGGAGAGCTGGTCAGGCCGCTTGTTCGCGTGCGCGGCAAGGCCAAGATCGGATAGCAGCTTCATGCCTCGCTCGTGCTGCTGCTCTTCGGTAAGCCGGCCCAGCGCACGCATCGGCAGCATGACATTGGCGAGCGCCGAGAATTCCGGCAGCAGGAAGTGGAACTGGAATACGAACCCCAAAAATTCGAGCCGCAGCGCCGCACGATCGTCGTCTTCTATATGGGTGGTGTCGCGGCCACGCACCCGGATCATGCCCGAGGTCGGCACGTCGAGCAGGCCGAGCAGGTACATCAGCGAGGATTTTCCCGATCCGGACGGGCCGGTGATCGCGACGAACTCCCCGGGATGAACGACGAGGTTGATGTCATCGACCAGGGTGACGGGGACCTCGCCCGCCAGCACGCGGCCGGCGTGCACGGCCTCCAGCAGCGGCGGCTGCGTCGACCGCCCGTTCAAGATGCACCCCGGATGATCTCGACGGGATGGACCCGCGCTGCTTTCCGGGCCGGGAAATACCCCGCGATCACCGACGATGCCAACGCCGCTGCCCCGGCCATGGCGTAGTGCTTGGGTGAATAGAGCAGCGGCAGCGACGTCGCGTCGGTAAAGCCCGTCTTGAACTCGATCTGGCCCAGCATGACGCAGAGCAGATAGCCGAACACCCAGCCCACCACCATTCCGAGCACGCCGATGATGGTCGCCTCCAGGACGAAGATGCGGCGAACGGTCGTCTCGCGCAGCCCGAGCGATTTCATGATCGCGATATCTCGCGATTTCTCATGGGTGATCGTGGAGACGATGTTGAACGTGCCGAACGACGCGACCAGAAGAATGGCGCCGACGACCATGATCATGATCGCGTTGCGGATCTGGAAGGCGGACAACAGATCCTCGTGCGCCTCCTGCCACGACACCGCCTTGTAGCCGGTCTGCGTTTCGATGCGGCTCGCGACATCGCGCGCATTCATGGCGTTGGTCACGCGTATGCGCAATTCGTTCACGAGGCCGGTTCGCTGCTCCAGAATCTGAGCCGTCTTCACCAGGGTGTAGACCTGGTTCTCGTCGATCTGCTTCACGCCGGCATGAAAGAGCCCGACGACCTGCGCCAGGATGGGGCGGGCGCCCGAGGTCGTGATGGACAATGTATTCCCGACGCGAGCTCCGATCTTGGCCGCGAGGCCATCGCCGAGGATCACGGCGTTCGACGCCTTGTAGAGCGAGTCCAGCGTTCCCTGCTCCATCTGCGTCCCAAGCTGCGATACCTTCACCTCACGGCGTGGGTCGATACCAGTGACGTTTGCGGCGGTATCACGGCCCGCATAGCGGACGATCGCCTTCGACTGCACCGAAGGCGCGACATTTCCCGGCAGCCATCCTTCGAGCGCGGCCATGATCGCGAAGGGGTTCTTGATGCCTGGACGTTCCGTTTCGGTGGAAAGACTGACGATCTTCACGGCGTCATAGACCATCTCGGCCGGCTGGATGGGCGGCTGCCTCCGGTCATCGGTCACGGAAATATGAGGCAGGGAATCGATCAGCCTGTTGATGAAGTCCTCCTGGGAACCCTCCATCAAGGACGCCATCATCACGGAAAAGCCGACGCCTGTGGCGACGCCGAGCAGTCCCACCAGCGTCTGCCGCATACGCGACCTGATATGCGTGAATGCGATGTCGAGCACGAGGTTCATGGTGCGCCTCCACTCTCCAGCCTAACGCGCTCGCCAACCCGGAACTCGGCCTTGGCGGGCGAGACGACACGGTCGCCTTCTGCGAGACCCGATACGATCTCGACCATTCGTGTGCCCCGGATGCCGGTCGAGACGGGCGTCTTGACGAGCTTTCCATTCTCGATGCGCCACACGAAATCTCCGCTTAACGCCTCCGCGGGCGCCAGCAGCGTGCTCGTCTTCTCGCGGGCGACGATGTTGGCTTCCACGCTCATGCCGATGAGCAAGGGCGTATCGTCCGGCAGCGCCAGATAGACGCGGAAGGTCTTGGCGACAGGATCGCCCTTTGGCGTCACGTCGGCCACGCTCGCCATGAGCGGCGTGTTTCCGAAGCCGTCGTTTCGGAGCAGCACCTTCTGCCCGAGCTTCACCCGGGGAATGTCCTCCTCGTTCACGTCGGCCACCACTCGCAAGGGCTTGGGCTGGCCAACCCAGAACACGACATCGTTCTGGCCGACGATCTCGCCGAGTTCGAAATCCTTCCGAAGGACCACCCCGTCCATCGGCGCGCGAAGCACCAGCGCTTCCAGACGCTCCTTGGCTGCCGCGATGCGGGCGGACGATTCCTTGAGCGCCGTCGCGGACGTATCGACAGCCATGACCGACGTGGCGTTGCGCTCCAGCAGGCCGGATAGCCGGTGTATATTCCTTCTCCAGAAAGCCGCGGCGCGCCTCGAGTTCAGTCAGCCCTGCACGCTCCTCCGCGTCGTCCTGCCGGGCAAGCACCTGGCCTTGGGACACGAACTTGCCCTCGCAATCGCAGGTCTCGACCAGACGCTTGCGCTGCATGGGAACCACCTTGGCCCAGCGCAACGGCTCGACGGTGCCTGTGGCGTAGATCACCTCGGCCACGCTGCCACGCGTGACGGGGACGGTCGCGACCACCGGGCCACGTCCGAACTGCCACCAGGCGGCCGATGCGCCGGCCACCACGATCGCCGCTGCCACGAGAGCCCGTCTGCCACGCACAGCCTTCACCTCCGTCGCCACGCCCCAGCATAGTGGCGCTAACGACTTAGCGCCAAAGCAACCTCGCAGCCGATGACACAGCGCAATGGCGGCGACTTTTCGCAGCTTCTGCGGCAAAACACGGTTACAGGTGCAACAATTCGCAAGCTCTGCGCCCCGCGGCAACTTCCGTGCCGGGTCTCGTGCTGCTAGGCTTTGCACTACATAGTCGACGGCGATTTCGAGGAGATCCACCATGTCGCTCGCCCACGATCATCAGCCCCGCCAGGATGCGGCCCCGAACGACCTGGAGGCCTTCTGGCTTCCCTTCACCGCCGAACCGCGCGTTCAAGAAGAACCCGCGCATGATCTCCGGCGCGAAGGACATGCACTACATCACGCCCGAAGGCCGGCACGATTCTCGACGGCGCGGCCGGCCTGTGGTGCTGCAACGCCGGGCATAACCGCGCAGCCGATCGTCGAGGCGATCCAGAAGCAGGCGGCCGAGCTCGACTTTCGCCGACCTTCCAGTTCGGCCATCCCAAGGCCTTCCAGCTCGCCTCGCGCATCGCCGCCATGGCGCCCGGCGACCTCGACCACGTGTTCTTCACCAATTCGGGCTCGGAGGCCGTCGACACGGCGCTGAAGATCGCGCTCGCCTACTGGAACGTGCGCGGCCAGGGCCAGAAGACGCGCCTCATCGGCCGCGAGCGCGGCTACCACGGCGTCGGCTTCGGCGGCATCTCGGTCGGCGGCATCGTCAACAACCGCAAGTTCTTCGGCACGCTGCTGGCGCGGCGTCGACCACCTGCCGCACACCTACAACCGCGCCGAGCAGGCCTTCACGCAAGGGCCAGCCGGAGTGGGGCGCGCATCTCGCCGACGAGCTGGAGCGCATCGTCACCCTGCATGACGCCTCGACCATCGCGGCCGTCATCGTCGAGCCGATGGCCGGCTCGACCGGCGTGCTGCCGCCGCCCAAGGGCTATCTCGAGCGCCTGCGCGCGATCTGCGACAAGCACGGCATCCTGCTGATCTTCGACGAGGTCATCACGCGGCTTCGGCCGCCTCGGCACGCCGTTCGCGGCGGAGCGCTTCGGCGTCATGCCGGACATGATCGGCTTCGCCAAGGCGGTGAACTCCGGCACCGTGCCGATGGGCGGCGTGATCGCGCAGCAAGGGCATCTACGACACCTTCATGAAGGGGCCGGAGCACGTCATCGAGCTCTTCCACGGCTACACCTATTCCGGCCATCCGCTCGCCGCCGCCGCCGGCCTGGCGACGCTGGACCTCTATCGCGACGAGAACCTGTTCGAGCGCGCCGCGGCGCTGGAGGACAAGTGGGCCGACGCGGTGATGTCGCTGAAGGGCCTGCCGAACGTGCTCGACATCCGCACCATCGGCCTCGTCGGCGGCGATCGACCTCGCCTCCAAGCCCGACGCCGTCGGCGCAGCGCGCCTTCGAGGCGATGGACCGCGGCTTCCGCGAGCATGACCTGATGATCCGCATCACCGGCGACACGCATCGCGCTCTCGCCGCCGCTGATCATCAGCGAAGACCAGATCGGCGAGCTGGTCGACAAGGTCGGCAAGGTGCATCCGCGCCGTGGCGTAACGACACGGTTTCAAGGCAGCCCGCTCCGCCGTCAGGTGGAGCGGGCTTTTTTGTACCCTCCGCCCAAAGCCAATTCGTGCCCGCTGCGTTCCCGCTCCGCGCTTTCAGGCGCACTTTCGGGACGCACCGGCGCTGCGCCCGCTCACATCCTGTTAAGCATGACGGCGGCGCGGTCGGTTAACGCCCGAAGCCGATTCGGACATGCCCTGTTCCCGCTCCGCGCCCTTCGTTAACGCGCGAGGTCGTTTGGCCGGAGATGCGATTCATACCGGGTTAACCATGCGGGGCACGCGGCCGCCCGGCTGGGGCTCGAAAGCCGATTCGGACACGCCCCGTTCCGCCTCCGCACCATTCGTTAACGCGGCGGTCAGTGATGAGCATCCGGCCGCGTTCATGTTCGGGTAACCACGCTGGCCGCCCAGCGCCCAACGGCTTGCCCGCTTGGCGCGCCTGCGTTACCACCCGCCCACATCCGAAATTCACTGAAACGGGACCGGGTAAAAACCCCATGGACCCGGGAGCCCTCAAGACATGAGCGCCAGCGACAAGCCGCAAAAAGTGAAGGCCCGCCTGCCTCGCGGGTTCGCGGACCGGGGACCGGCTGACATCGCCGCGACCGAAACCATGCTGGCCGCCATCCGCGCGACCTTCGAGCTCTACGGCTTCGAGGCGGTCGAGACGCCGTTCATCGAGTACACCGAAGCGCTCGGCAAGTTCCTGCCGGACCTCGACCGCCCGAACGAGGGCGTATTCTCGTTTCAGGACGATGACGACGCCTGGATGTCGCTTCGTTACGATCTGACCGCGCCCCTCGCCCGCTCACGTCGCCGAAAACTTCGATGCGCTGCCCAAGCCCTACCGCTCCTATCGCTGCGGCTGGGTGTTCCGAAACGAGAAACCCGGCCCCGGCCGCTTCCGCCAGTTCATGCAGTTCGACGCCGACACTGTCGGCTCCGCCTCGGCGTCGTCGCCGACGCCGAAGCCGCCATGATGCTGGCCGACACGCTGGAGCGCGTCGGCATCAAGCGCGGCGACTATGTGGTGAAGGTGAACAACCGGAAGGTGCTGGATGGCGTGATGGAAGCGACCGGCCTTGCCGGTGCCTGAATATGCCGGGCGGCGCCTTACCGTCCTGCGCGCCATCGACAAGCTGGATCGGCTCGGCTTCGCATGCGCGTGCGCGCTCCTCCTGGGGCCCGGGCGCAAGGATGAAAGCGGCGACTTCACCAAGGGAGCCGGCCTTTCGGATCAGTCGATCAGCCGCGATCCTGAACTTCACCGGCTGGAGCGAAAGCGGCGCCGGGGCGGGCAGCACCGTTGGAAGCAACGCAGTGACGGTCGCCAACTTCGCGACGCGGTGGCCGGTTCGCCGACTGGTGAGCAAGGCGTCGCTGGAACTCGACGAGATGGCGAAGCTGATCGAAGCAGCGGGCTACTCGAGGCCGCATCCTCATCGACCCCTCCGTGGTTCGCGGCCTCGAATACTACACCGGCCCCGTCTACGAGGCCGAACTGACCTTCGAGGTGAAGGACGACGACGGCCGCCCCATGCGCTTCGGCTCCGTCGCCGGCGGCGGGCGGTATGACGGCCTCGTCGCGCGCTTCCGGGGCGAACCGGTGCCCGCGACCGGCTTCTCCATCGGCGTCTCCCGCCTGCTCGCGGCGCTGAAGGTGCTGGGCAAGGTCGGCGCAACAGCCGCGCCGCGGGCCGGTCGTCGTGCTCGTGATGGACAAGGACCAGATCGCCCACTACCAGGCCATGGTCGCCAGCCTCCGCAATGCCGGCATTCGCGCCGAGATGTATCTCGGCGGCGTCCGGCATGAAGGCGCAGATGAAGTACGCCGACAAGCGCGGCGCGCCTGCGTGGTGATCCAGGGCTCGAACGAGCGCGAAGCGGGCGAGGTCCAGATCAAGGATCTGATCGAGGGCGCGAAGGCCGCCGCCGGCATCGCCGGGCATGACGAATGGAAGGCCGCCCGTCCCGCCCAGTTTTCCGCGCCGGAAGCGGAGCTTGTGGAGCGCGTGCGCGAGGTTCTGGCGCGCCACGCTGAGTGAAGGTCATGAGATCAAGATGAGAGCGATATCGATGCCAAGCATGAATGCCGGCCGGCACGCGCCTCGCTCTGCTCTGTTCGCGTTTGCGATCCTCGGCATTTCCGCGCTCGCCAGCCCCGCCGACGCGGCGCCGCCGGTGCTCGAACTCCCGGTCGACTGCCAGCTCGGCACGACCTGCTTCATCCAGAACTACACGGACCTCGACCCCTCGCCCGGCGCCAGGGACTACCAGTGCGGCACGCGCACCTACGACGCCCATACCGGCACTGACTTCCGCGTACCCACGATGGCCGACCAGAAGCGGGGCGTGACCGTACTCGCGTCCGCGCCCGGGCGGGTCGCCGGCGTTCGCGACGATATGGACGACGTGTCGGTGCGCGAGCGCGGACTGGCCTCGGTCAAGAACCGCGAATGCGGAAATGGCGTGAACATCGACCATGGCGACGGCTGGACCACCCAGTACTGCCACATGGCGCGCGGCAGCATCCGCGTGAAGCCCGGCCAGGAGGTCGTCACCGGCCAGCCGCTCGGCCTGGTCGGGCTGTCCGGCGCGACCGAGTACCCGCACGTGCATCTGACCGTCCGCAAGGATGGCAAGATCGTGGACCCATTCGCGTATGGAGCCATGCCGGGCGCTTGCGGCGGCGGCACTTCGCTCTGGTCGCCAGGGCTTGCGCAAGCGTTGCGTTACCAGCCTCGCGCCGTGCTCAATGCCGGCTTCGCCAGCGAGATTGTAACGATGCCGGCCATCGAGGCAGGAACGGCCGAAGCATCGGTCACGCAGGATTCGCCAGCGCTGGTCGCCTTTGTTCGCGCCATCGGATTGAAGGCCGGGGACGTAGCGCGCATCAGCATCCTGCAGCCCGGCGGCAGGATCTTCGTGCAGAATTCGGCGTCGCCAACCGATAGCGACCAGGCTCAGAACATGTACGTCGTCGGCCGCAAGCGCCCTCACGAAGGCTACACGCCCGGCGAATACAAGGCCGTCTACGAGGTGCTCAGGGACGGCGCTGTCACCCTGACCCACGAATTCAAGCTGACGATGCCGAAGTAGGCGCCCGCGCCATCATAGCCTTCGCCGCCGGCCCAAACCCTTATCGGGCATTCACTTTGCCGGGCAAATCAGGTCGCATTCCCGGGCAAGCCTTGCTAAAGAGGCCGCGAACCATGGGGACGCGCGTGGCACGAACTGTTCAGGATCTCGCCGAACGACTGCTGGGCTCGTTTGCCGGCGCGGGCTATGCGCGCATCGAGCCCGACGTGCTGCAGCCGGCCGACGTCTTCCTCGACCTCTCCGGCGAGGATATCCGCAGCCGCATGTTCGTCACGTCGGATGCCGAGGGACGCGAGTGGGCGCTGCGGCCGGAGTTCACGATCCCCGTCGCCCGCGCCTGGCTGGCCGGCGGCGGCGGCTCGACCGCCCTCGAATTTTTCGTATTGCGGCCCGGTTTTCCGCCTGCGCGTCGGCCGAGAGCGGCGAGTTCACGCAGGCCGGCATCGAGTCCTTCGGCCGCGCCGATTGCGAGGCGGCGGACGCCGAAGTGCTGGCCCTCGCGCTCGAGGCGGTGACCGAGGGCGGGCTGGACCAGCCGGAGATCCGGCTCGGCGACGTCGGGCTGTTCACCGCGCTGCTCGATGCGCTTGCGCTGCCCGCCGCCCGCGTTCGCAAGCTCAAGCGGGCCTATCGCGCAGGGCGGCCTCGACAGCAACGCCATCGACGGGCTGGCCAATGGCCACGCCGGCGCGGCGAGCACGCCGGCCTGCTGCGCGCGCTGGAGGGACAGGATCCCAAGGCCGCGCGCGCCTTCGTCGAGGATTTGCTGAAGATCGCCGGCATCTCCTCGGTCGGCGGCCGCAGCGCGGGCGAGATCGCGCGAGCGCTTCCTGGCCCAGGCAGCCGCCGAAGGCGATGGCGGCATCTCCGACGAGGCGAAGGCGGTGCTCAAGCGCTTCGTCGCCATCATCGGGCGATCCCGACGCCGCATCCGCCCAGCTGCGGGCGCTCGCGGCCGAAGCCCGGCTCGACCTCTCCGCCGCGCTCGACGCCTTCGACGCGCGCACCGGCTTCATCGCGGCGCGCGGCATCGACGTGACCACCCTCGCCTTCTCCGCCGCCTTCGGCCGCAACCTCGACTATTACACCGGCGCGGTGTTCGAAATCCGCGATGCGCGCGCTTCGAACGGCAAGCCGATCGTCGGCGGCGGCCGCTACGACCGGCTGCTGCAGACCCTTGGCGCGTCCAGTCCCATCCCCGCCGTCGGGTGCTCCATCTGGCTCGACCGTCTTGCCGCGGAGGCAGCGCTCATGAGCACATCGTCCGTGCCTGCCGATCCGCCGCTCACCCTCGCCGTGCCCTCCAAGGGCCGGCTGCAGGAGAACGCCTTCTCGTTCTTCGCGCGCGCCGGCCTGCCGCTGGTCCAGGGCCGCGGCGCGCGCGACTATCGCGGCAGCATCGCCGGCGTGCCTGACGTCGAGGTGCTCTTCCTCTCCGCCTCCGAGATCGCGCGCGAGCTCTCGCAGGGCGGCGCTCATCTCGGCATCACCGGCGAGGACCTGATCCGCGAATCCATCCCCGATGCCGACGAGCGCCTCGTGCTGCTGACGCCGCTCGGCTTCGGCCACGCCAACGTCGTCGTGGCCGTGCCGCAGGCCTGGATCGACGTTCGCCGCATGGCGGATCTCGAAGACGTGGCGTCAGCCTTCCGCGCCCAGCACGGCCGCAAGATGCGCGTGGCCACGAAATATGTGAACCTGACGCGAGCCTTCTTCGCCGAACACGGCGTCGCCGACTACCGGATCGTCGAGAGCCTGGGCGCCACCGAGGGCGCCCCCGCCTCGGGCGCCGCCGAACTGATCGTCGACATCACCACGACGGGCGCGACGCTTGGCCGCCAACGCGCTGAAGGTCATCGACGACGGCGTGATGCTGCGCAGCGAAGCCAATCTGGTGGCATCGGTCGGCGCGGGCTGGGGTCCGCGCGCCCGCAAGGCCGCCGCCTCCATCCTGGCGCGCATCGCGGCCGAGGAAGAGGCGCGCACCACGCGCGAGGTGGCGGCGTCTCTGCCCGATGCATCCGGCGCGATGCTGGACGAGGCCGCCGCGCGCTTTTCGGCGCAGGTGCTCGAGCGAGGTGGCAGCGCCGGCCAGCGGACGCTGTTCACATGCCCCAAGGTCCATCTCTTCGCCTTGTCCGAATGGCTCGTCTCGCAGGGCGCTACACGCGTGTCGGTGGCCGAAGCCGACTACATCTTCACAGCCAGCAATCCGCTCGTCGAGAGGCTGGAAGCCCGCATCGGGTGATCCTTCCCCGCCGTCCGCTTCATGCGACACCGAAGGCGCTCGCTGGACAGCTTCCGTTGCATTGCGGCGCACGTCGTCGCTCGATATGCTCCGCCGCGATTGCAACCGGAAGACAAGTCAATGATCGCCCGTTTGGCCTCGGCCGCCCTCTTGTCGTTTGCGCTTTGCGGCGTTGCCTTTGCTCAGAACAAGCCTGCTGACCCGAATGCAACGCCTCCCAAACTCCAGAAGCAGTTCCCCTTCGGGTTCCAGTGGACCGCATCCAGCGTGAACGGCAAAGCTGTCTCCAGCAACCGGCCGACGCTTCAGGTGGACGATCAACTGCGGGCGCGGGGCTTCGCCGGCTGCAACACCTATTCCGCTACATCTTTCCCATTGCAGCAGCAGCGTTTCGCGGTCGGACCGCTGGCCGTCACGCGCAAGGCGTGCGACAGCAGCGTGATGGCGCTCGAAAAATCCTTCCTCGTCGCGCTGCGCACGGCGGCTCGCTGGGATTTGAAGGACGGTTTCCTGATCATCGAAGGGCCGAACGGCCAGATCAAGTTCGAACGCGCCCTGTAATATTCATCTCAAGGGCAATACGCTCCTGATCAGGCACGGCCGCCCGCGCATCGTGCCCGCCAGGCTTTGCCGGGGGCTGCCTGGAGGGCCGGTTCTGCGCCTGCCGCTAGCCTCCCGGCCTAACCCGGTATGAGCGAATTCGACTTACGCCGTCGCACGTTGTTCCACGTCCGCGGGGCTGAAGATGCCATCGCCGTTGGGCTGCATCTGCAGGTGCCGGCTATGGAGGCCGAGCAGGGTCGTGCGATGACCGATGGAGATCACCGTCGTATCCGGCAGCTTCTCGACGAGCATCTTGTAGATCGCCGCCTCGGTGAATTCATCGAGAGCCGAAGTCGCCTCGTCGAGGAACAGCCAGTCGGGCTTCGCGAGGAGCGCGCGCGCGATGGCGAGGCGCTGCTGCTCGCCGCCGGAAAGACGGCCTGCCCAGTTCTCCTCGGAATCGAGGCTGTCGGCGAGTTCGGGCAGCCTTGCGGCCACGAGCGCCTCGCGCAATTGCGCGTCCGGATAGTTGCCTGACAGCGATGGATAGCTCACCGCGAGGCGCAGCGCTCCCCATCGGGATGTAGGGCCGCTGCGGCAGCAGCATCACGCTGGCACCGCTGGGTACGCCGATGCGTGCCCTCGCCATAGGGCCAGATGCCGGCAGAGCGCGCGAGCAGCGTCGACTTGCCGGATCCCGACGGCACCGGTGAGCAGCGCCGACTCGCCGGGACGGAATGCGAGCCCCGGCACGGTGACGATCGTCCGGCCCGTGGGCAGGCGCAGTGTCGAGGCCATCGATGGCGGACGTCGCTCGCCCGGTACGCTCGGCGATATCGATGTGCGGCGCCCTGCGGCCGAGCGACTGGGCACGATGGATCGCGTCGCCGAAGGTGGTGAGGCGGTCGATGACGGCTTTGTAGTCCGCCAGGGTGACGTAGTAGTTGATGAAGAAGGTCAGCGCGCCTTCGACGCGGCCGAAGGCGCCGGCGGTCTGCGTGAGCATCTGCCGAGCTGCACCTTGCCCAGGAAGTAGAACGGCGCGGCGATGACGTAGGGGATGATCGGGCTGATCTGGCCGTAGGAGGCCGTGAAGGCCATCAGCCGCTTGCGCAGGTTCACGATCTCCAGAAATTGCGGATCACGTTGCCGAAGCGGCCCATGACGATCTGGCGCTCGGCCGTCTCGCCCTCGAGCAGCGCGACCTGCTCGGCATATTCGCGCAGGCGGGCCAGCGAGAAGCGGAAGTCCGCCTCGTAGCGCTGCTGCGTCAAAGTTCAGCGGCACCAGGGCGCGGCCGATCGAGTGCGTGATCAGTCGTGCCCACGCCCGCATAGACGAGCGCCACCCAGAACAGCAGGCCGGGGATGACGATCTCCGTTCCGGGGATCGTGAAGCTGGCCGAGATCGTCCACAGGATGATCGAGAAGGATACCAGCGAGCTCACGCGTCGCGAGCAGCGTGATCGAGAAGCCGTAGGTCTGGTCGATGAAGCGGTCGATGTCGACGGCGATGCGCTGGTCGGGGTTGTCGGCGGCGTCGCCCGACAGCGCCATGCGGTAGTGCGTGCCGTCGCCCAGCCATTCGCTGACGTAATGGTCGGTGAGCCACTGCCGCCAGCGGATCGTCAGGCCGGACTGGATGACGTATTCGAGGATGGCGATGACGATGTAGATCGCCGCCCAGAACAGGAACACCGTGAACAGCAGCGCCAGAACAGCTCGGCGTTCTTCTCCTGGATGGCGTTGAACCAGTCGCGGTTGAAGAAGGACAGGCGCACGTAGATCGCGACCTGCGCCTGGTTGACCAGCACCAGCGTCACGAGGCGATCGTCGCCAGGCGGCTCTCGCGCATCTGCACCGTGCCGACCGGCCAGATGCGGGCTGTGCCCGACGTAGGGCGTATCGAAATAGAGATCCGCAATGCCGCGTGATGGTCTGGATCACGGGGATGTGCGACGCCGCCCAGACGAGGATGCCGAACACCGCGACCGTGACCGGCAGGCTGGAGGGCGGACCGAAATCGGCGAGCATCTCCGGCCAGAAGCCCACGCCGGACGAGTAGAACAACCGCTCCGAAGATCGACATATTCGGTTGCGAAGATGCCGACGAAGACGCTGGAGGAAGGCCGAAGATTCGGGTCGACTTCCACGTCGCGACGCCGACAGGAGCAGGCCAACCAGCCCGAGGCCGAGCAGGGTGTTGTCACCCCAGATCAGGCCCGCCGCCGCAGATACGAGCGCGAAGGCCAGGACGGCAACCGCCAGGATGGCGCAGCTTTGAACGGAACATCAGGGGAAGCTCTCCGGAACGTGCGGCGAGGCGAAGCGAGTCAACCAGCGCGCGCGATGCAGCAATGGCGTTCGTCAAACGTTGACTAGCATGCCCGAGCACGGCGCCAAAGCCTTCCGCCTCGGTTCACCTTTGATGTTGCGCTCACGAAAAAGGGCGCTGTTGCCAGCGCCCTTTCCGTCAGAAGTCGGTTCGGTCGGTAGGATTTAGAAATCCATGCCGCCCATGCCGCCCATTCCGCCGCCGCCGCCGCCGCCCATCGGCGCCGGCGAGCTTGATCCTTCGGCATCTCGGCGACCATCGCCTCGGTCGTGATCAGCAGGCCGGCGACCGAAGCCGCGTCCTGGAGAGCCGTGCGCACGACCTTGGCCGGGTCGACGATGCCGGCCTCGAGCATGTCGACATACTGCTCGGTCTGGGCATTGAAGCCGAAGGTCTGCGACTTGTTCTCGGTGATCTTGCCGACGACGATCGAGCCCTCGACACCAGCGTTCTCGACGATCTGGCGGAGCGGAGCCTCGAGGGCCTTCAGCACGATGTTGATGCCGGCCTGAACGTCGGCGTTGTCGGACTTGAGCTTGGAGACCGCACCCTTGGCGCGCAGCAGAGCCGTGCCGCCGCCGGGGACGATGCCTTCTTCCACCGCCGCGCGGGTCGCGTTGAGCGCGTCGTCGACGCGGTCCTTCTTCTCCTTCACCTCGACCTCGGTCGCGCCGCCGACGCGGATGACCGCGACGCCGCCAGCGAGCTTGGCCAGACGCTCCTGGAGCTTCTCACGGTCGTAGTCCGAGGTGGTCTCCTCGATCTGCGCCTTGATCTGGCCGACGCGGGCTTCGATGTCCTTCTTCTTGCCGGCGCCGTCGACGATCGTGGTGTTCTCCTTCTCGATGCGCACCTTCTTGGCGCGGCCGAGCATGTTGAGCGTCACGGACTCGAGCTTGATGCCGAGGTCTTCGGCGATCATCTGGCCGGAGGTGAGGATCGCGATGTCCTCGAGCATCGCCTTGCGGCGATCGCCGAAGCCCGGAGCCTTCACGGCCGCGACCTTCAGGCCGCCGCGCAGCTTGTTGACGACGAGCGTGGCCAGGGCCTCGCCCTCGACGTCCTCGGCGATGATCAGGAGCGGCTTGCCGGTCTGCACGACGGCCTCGAGGATCGGCAGCATCGCCTGGAGCGAGGACAGCTTCTTCTCGTGGATGAGGATGTAGGGGTCCTCGAGCTCGGCGACCATCTTCTCCGCGTTCGTGATGAAGTAGGGGGAGAGGTAGCCGCGGTCGAACTGCATGCCCTCGACGACGTCGAGCTCGGTCTCGGCGGTCTTGGCCTCCTCGACCGTGATGACGCCCTCGTTGCCGACCTTCTGCATCGCCTTGGCGATCATCTCGCCGATGGAGACGTCGCCGTTGGCGGAGATGGTGCCGACCTGCGCCACTTCGGCGGAGGACTTCACCTTCTTGGCGCGAGCCTGGATGTCCTTGATGGCCGCGGTCACGGCGAGATCGACGCCGCGCTTCAGGTCCATCGGGTTCATGCCGGCGGCAACGGCCTTGGCGCCTTCGCTGGACGATCGACTGGGCGAGAACGGTCGCCGTCGTCGTGCCGTCACCGGCGATGTCGTTGGTCTTCGAGGCCACTTCGCGCACCATCTGGGCGCCCATGTTCTCGAACTTGTCCTCGAGCTCGATCTCCTTGGCGACGGTGACGCCGTCCTTGGTGATGCGCGGAGCGCCGAAGGACTTGTCGATGACGACGTTGCGGCCCTTGGGACCGAGGGTCACCTTCACCGCGTTGGCGAGGATGTCCACGCCGCGCAGCATCTTGTCGCGGGCGTCTGAAGAAAAGCGTACGTCTTTGGCAGCCATGACGTTCTGCTCCTGATTTAAATGACGGGGAAAGGGGTCGGAATTCGGCTTACTTGCCGATCACGCCCATGATGTCGGATTCCTTCATGATGAGGAGATCCTTGCCATCGATCTTGACTTCGGTGCCGGACCACTTGCCGAAGAGCACGCGGTCACCAGCCTTGACGTCGAGCGGGACGAGCTTGCCGCTCTCATCGCGGGCGCCGGAGCCGACGGCGATGATCTCGCCTTCCTGGGGCTTTTCCTTGGCGGTGTCCGGGATGATGATGCCACCCTTCGTCTTCTCCTCGGACTCCAGGCGGCGGACGACGACACGGTCGTGCAGGGGACGGAATTTCATATCTCTTGTTTCCTCTTGGCCACGCGCATGCGCGCTGAAGCTGTCTTGGCGAGACCATTAGCACTCAATCTGAGTGAGTGCTAACAGTGTGCCGTTGAGATATGGGCGACGGGCTGAACTGTCAAGACGCGAGCGCGACAGTTTCGACGCTGGGCGGACCGAGGGTGAACAGTTGCTGTTCCCGCTTACCGCGTTTTCACGTCAGGACGATGGCAGGTCGACCGCTTTCTTGATGACCGCGTCCGGGACCGTCGGCTTGGCCTTCTTCAACAAAAGGAGCGAACCGGCCACGATCAGCGCGGCGCCAGCAGTCGCGGACAAGGTCGGATACTCGTTGAATGCGACGATGCCGATGCCTGCGGCCCAGATGAAGCTCGTATATTCGACGGCGCCGACCTTGGCGGCAGGCGCCCTGCCATAGGCGGCAGCAAAGGTCAGGTGGCCCAGTGTTCCCAGCACGCCGATGCCAAGGAGGGCAGGCCAATCCGCGAGGATGATCGGAACAGGATTGCCGGCGACGAGCACGATCGGCAGCGCGTAAAGCGTCGCCAGGACGTTCTGCAGCGTGACGATGCCGACGATATGGTCGCTGCCCGTGCGGGCGCGCAGGAGCACCATCGCCGCGGCATAGGTCAAAGCGGCGGCCAAGGCCGCGCCGACGCCCACGAGATCGCGGCCGAAGCCCTCCGCTCCCAGACCTTTCCCGAGCGCGATGACGACGCAGCCCGTCAACCCCAGCGCCAGGGCTCCTCCCGTGGCGGAGCTCACCTTCTCGCCCAGGATGACGCGCGCGAGAAGCGCCATGAACAGCGGGGCAAGATAGCTGAACACGATCGCCTCGATGATCGGCAGCAGCGACAGCGCCGTGATGAAGAAGAACGCCGTCGCAAGCACGAGCAGTGCGCGCACCGCGTGGGCCCGCAGCATGTCCTTCGAGGGCCATGGCGGGCGGAAGAAAAAAAGAACGGGCACCGTCGCGACCAGGCCGAAGAGATAACGCAGGAACACCACGTCGATCGTGGACGCCCGCCCGACGACGGCCTTGAGCAGGCCGTCCATGAGAGTGAGCAGACCGGTCGCCAGCATCGCCAGCAAAATCGGCAGGGCCGTCGTGTCGTGGCGAAGCGGGGCCTTCATCGCTGAGCCGGGTTGGTCAGGAGCGACTTGGCGAAGCCGAATTCAAGCGTGTCGGCCTCATCATGGAGGGCACGCAGTCCCGCCACCCGGTGAAAGCCACGGCGCAGGTAAAAGGCGTGCCCGTCCTCGAAGCGGCTGTCGCTCCATAAAACGAGCAGCCGGCCGCCCCGCTCGCTCGCGAACCCCTCGGCGAGGGCCAGCATCTGCGAGGCGAGACCGGAACGACGCACGGGCTTGGCGAGGTAGACCTTGAACAACTCGAAGACGCCCGGGCGATGCGTCGCCGCGATAGCCAGCGATCCGACCAGCCCGACGCCGGCCGGGCCGTCGACGACCCAGAGTTGCCCGCCCCTGCGCGAGTAGTGGCTCGCGGGCGCGGCAAGTTCGGGGAACTCGGCAGGCACGAACGGGCAGTTCTCATATTCGGCGAACACGCCGGCGATCAGCCGCGAAAGGTTCGGGCCATCCTCGTCTGAAGCGAGACGGATGGCAGGCGTCGGATCGTCCACTGGAACCTGCGCAATGTATAGGCAAGAGGGATCGGCATGCTTGTCGCACGCTGCGCCAAACGGCGATAGAGGAAGAGAACGGGCGGCAGCCCTGCCCGAACGGAGGGTGCTCAGGCCCGGAGCATATTCGGCATTCCCAGCAGCAGATCGACTTGCGACTGGGTCAGATGGCCGTCGTCAGACTGAAGCCGAGGCCCGTTTTCGAGTTCGGACGCATTTTGCTTGCGCAAGTGATTGAGGCCCTCGACGGCGTCAGCCGAGCGCCCATGCGGTTCGCCGGCAGCGGCACGCAGAGCGCCAAGGCGGGCTTCCAGGTTCGCGAGCAGCCCGACGACATTCTCGATGCGCTGCCCGGTCAGATCCTGGAAGTCGCATGCCTGGAAAATCCCGACCGTGCCTTCATTGATGGTGTCGAGCGCTTCGGCGTTTCGTCCGGTCCAGTTTTCGCTCATCCGCAGCCGCTCGACCGCCGTGTCGATCTCCTCGGCTCCGGCAAGGATCGCGTGTGCCGCGCGGCACGTGTCGGCCACCACGGCGGCAAGCTCGATTGCGGCCCGGCGCAGGCCGCTTCCCGCCTGAAGCGCGGCAACGATGGCTTCGCGCTCGGAAGCCCGTAGCGGCAACTGATTTAACGCAGCGGGCGTGGGGCGATCTGATTCCGGCGGGTGGCCAAATCGTTCGATACGGAATGATTTAACGGGGAAGTTCATGTTGAATCCGGTCGCGCCTGCGGACTTACGTTGTCGCGTATAAAGCCATCAAACCTTTAATTCGTTAAATTCTCTCGAATTCTCGAATTGAGCCGTATCAACTTGAAACTGGAGGGATCGAGAGACCGAGATCAAGCAGGCAATCCCAGATTTCCTCTGCCGTATCGGCGTATTCGAAGAGCTTCAGATCGCCGGCCTCGATCATTCCCGCTTCGAGCATCGCGGGAAAATTGATGATCTTCGTCCAATAGTTACGGTCGGCGAGCACCACGGGCAGCAACGGTGCCTTGCCAGTCTGATGCAGCGTCAGCAGTTCGAAGAGTTCGTCCATCGTGCCGAAACCACCAGGGAAGACCACCAGTCCCCGGGCGCGCATGGCGAGATGCATTTTCCGCATGCCGAAATAGTGAAAGCTGAACGTCAGTTCGGGCGTTGTGTAGGGATTGGGCTCCTGCTCATGCGGCAGGGAAATGTTGAAGCCGATCGAGGGCGCGCCCGCCTCGGATGCGCCCCGGTTTGCAGCCTCCATGATGCCTGGGCCGCCGCCTGTGGCGATGACGTTCTCACGCGGTCCGCCATCGGTCAGAAGCGCACCGCCCTTGCGCGATGCAATCGCACCGAAGCGGCGGGCCTCTTCATACCAATGCGCGCCTCTTTGCCCGAGGGGGGACGGCACCCCGGCCGGCCTTGCGCGGGCGGAGCCGAATACGACCAGGGTCGTGGCGACACCCCAGGCACGCAAGCTCTCTTCCGCCTTTGCGTATTCAAGGAGAAAGCGCACGCCGCGCATGGAATCCCGAAGGATGAAATCCTTGTCCAGCGCGGGGAGAATATAAGACGGCGAGGCCTTCTGGCGCTCGCTATCCGGGTCGTCCGGCCTTGAGCCCAATTCGTGCTGGCTCATTGCCGGTAATCAGGCGAAATCGCCGCCGTCCCCGAAATCTCCATCCCCAAAATCCCCGCCATCGCCGAAATCAGCTCCATCGCCCGGGTCCGACGCCACGTCGAACCTGTTCTCATCCGGGAGTGCCTGTTCCCCATGCGATACGGTGCCCATCAGGTTGGGGTCGTCAAGTCCGGTGCCGGCCAGGCTTGATGGATCGCCTGCGCCAGCGCCGCCGGTATCCCCGGCCAAACCTTGGCCCGGGGGCAAACCTTGGCCGGGAGGAATAAGGCCGGTGCCGTGAGAATTCATCAGCGACTGGATGCCCGAGAAAAGCAACGCGCCGCCTGCCACGCCCGCGGCGGTGGTCATCGCGGAGCGCAGGAACCCGCCGCCTGCTCCCGCCGCAGCCTGCCCTGCCCAGGGACCCTGACCCTGCGGCTGGTTCATGTACGCGTTCTGGGGGGCCGAGCCCGGGCTTCCCCGACCCCAGACGCCGCCAGACGCCGGCTCCGCATAGGGCTGTGCCGCTTGCCCTGAGCCTACCGCGGGCACGCCGCTGCCGGTCCGGCGCTGGCCATCGCCAAACAATGACTTGCCGATACCGCCCAGGAAGCTCCCCGCCTCGGGGGAGCGGTCGCGCTCCTGCTCCGAGAGCCGAGCCTCCAGCTCCTGAATTCGGGCAGTCGCCGCCTTCAACGCCTCATCCTGCACAAGTACGGTCTGCGCCATCACGTAGGGAGCATGCGGCAGGGCTCGAACGGCCTCCGAAATGAATGCGTCCGCCTCGCGGTCACGCGGGGTGTTGGCTGTCGAGGCGATGCGCTCGAACAAGCCGGAAAGCAATTGGCGTTCTTCGGGGGTCATCTGGACGATCCTTCGTTCAGCATCGGCCTCGATCGGCCACTATGGTTGATGTAGGGGCGCGAGCGCGACGAACCAAGGGGGCAGTCTCCAGGCTGTGCCCGAACAACGGGCCACGTAGGACCTCCGGGAGGTGACGATCACGCCTTGGCCGATGGGGGGTGGACGGACGTTCCAGCCCGAGAAGCAGACCATCGCCCGGCCAGAGCCAAGCTCGCCATTGCAATGTCGAGATCGCGGTGACACCGTGCGATTTGGGTCGATTTAGTCTGAATTTTTTCCGTCGATAATGCATTGGAGAAGGCACGAATGAGCGAGATCGCTGATCATTGGGCGACGGGCGACGTATTCGGGCGCATCGTCGCGGCACTGCACCAAGCCGGCAAATCCACCGAGGGGCTGACGATCGAGGATCTGAGCCCGGTCGACCACTATCACGCGCGCGGCCACGCCGCGACGGTCGAGCTGGCCGACCTGCTGGACATCCGGCCGGAGCACCTCATCCTCGACATTGGCTGCGGCGTCGGCGGGCCTGCGCGCTACATCGCAGCACGGTTCGGATGTCGCGTCGTCGGCATCGATATCGCAAAGCCCTTCGTCGAAGCTGCGGAAGGCTTGACGCAGCTCGTCGGAATGACGAGGCAAGTCAGTTTCGCGCAGGGCGATGGCCAAAGCCTGCCGCGGCGCGATGGCGAGTTCGACGGGGCAATTACGCAGCACGTCACCATGAACGTGGCCGACCGCGCTGGCTTCTTTCGCGAAGCCTACCGCGTCCTGAAACCCGGCGGGTTCTTTGCGCTGACGGAGCACGGCCTCGGTCCTGCCGGGAATCCGCATTATCCGACGCCATGGTCGGAGGACGGGAGGTTCTCGTTCCTGTGCACGCCCTCGCAGACGCGCAACCTGCTGGAGGAGGCGGGGTTCGAGGACGTCATCGTGACGGACACCGGCGCGAAGTACCTGGCAGCCTACAAGGCCGCGATGGCGATGGTCGCGGAAAAAGGCCTGCCGCCCCTCGGCGTCCATGTTCTCGTCGGGCCGGGCGCGGGCGAGAAGACGCGCAACGCTGCACGCAACATCGAAGAGGGCCGGACGGCGCCGGTGCAGATCATGTGCAGGAAGCCGGGTTGAGCAGGAAGCCCGCTGGCACGCCGGCGCGAGGACCTGCATGTGTCCGATGTGGGTCGAACGACGCGGTAGCCAGCAGCGTGCGAGGCTCGTGATCCTTCCCGCCTAGGACATGGCCGCCGAACCCAACCGGACGAAGCTGCGCGGGCAGATAGCTTCGAGGTCGGAGAAGGGACGCCACGCCGCGCCGAGCGTCTCCTGCGCGTCGGCAGCGAGATCCTGCCCGGCGTCCGCCACGAGCGCGAAGCGCAGATCGTGGTGCCAGTGGCCGGGCTCCCCGTTCGCGCGGGGCGGAATCCAGTGCGTGTCGATGTCGAGCGGCAGGTCACGGCCGCCGTGCCAAGGGTGAAGAGCCGCCTCTATGCCGGTCTCCTCGCGCGCCTCGCGCTGCGCGGATTGCCAGAACGCGTCGGCGCTTTCCCAGTGTCCGCCCGGCTGAAGCCATCGCAAGAGCTTGCGGTGGTGGATGAGCAGGACGCGGTCGCGCGCCGGCGTCACCACGATCGCGCTCGTCGTGACGTGGCCGGGCATGGTCGCGCGATCGTCGAGGCGATCGCCCCGCGCCATCGCCTCCAGCAGCAGGGAGAGATCGTCGGAAGCGCCAGCGACGAGGCGGCGGTATTCGGCCACCGCCTCGTGAAGACGTTCGTCAAACGGGCGCATGCGCGCCGGTCAGCCCAGCAGCTTGTAGGCCGGCAGCGTCAGGAACTCGGCGAAGTCCTTGGCGAGCGACATTTCGGCGAAGAGCTTGGTCGCCTCGGCGAAGCGGCCCTTGTCGTAGATCTCCGGGCCGATGGCCTGGCGGACCTTTTCCATCTCGTCGGCCATGACTGACTGGAACAGTTCCGGCGTCACCTCGCGGCCATCGTCGAGCTTGGCCTTGTGGTAGAGCCACTGCCAGATCTGGGCGCGGGAGATTTCGGCGGTCGCCGCGTCTTCCATCAAATTGTAGAGCGGAACCGCGCCGCGGCCGCGCAGCCATGCCTCGATGTACTGAACGCCGACCCGGATGTTCTCGCGAAGGCCCGCCTCGGTGCGCTTGCCGGGATGAACCTGGATCATGTCGTCGCGGATGATGTTCACGTCGTCGCGCAGCTTGTTCAGCTGGTTCTGCGACGGCATCAGCCGGTCGAACACCTCCATCGCGACAGGCACGAGGTCCGGGTGAGCGACCCAGGTGCCGTCGTGGCCGTCGGTGGCCTCGCGCTGCTTGTCGGCACGCACCTTGGCGAAGGCGGCCTCGTTGGCTGCGGGATTGTTCTTCACCGGGATCTGCGCAGCCATGCCGCCCATCGCGAACGCGCCGCGGCGGTGGCAGGTCTTGATCAGCAGCAGCGAATAGGCGGCGAGGAAGTTCGATCCCATCACCATGGCCGAGCGGTCCGGCGTGAGGAAGCGCGCGTTCTTGCCCAGCCGCTTGATGAACGAGAAGATGTAGTCCCAACGGCCGCAATTCAGGCCGACGATGTGGTCGCGCATCTCATAGAGGATCTCGTCCATCTCGAACGCGGCAGGCAGCGTCTCGATGAGGATCGTCGCCTTTGCCGTGCCCTTGGGCAGCCCCAGCTTCTCCTCGGCATGCGTGAAGACGTCGTTCCAGAGCCGCGCTTCGAGATGGCTTTCCAGCTTGGGCAGATAGAAACCCGGTGTCGAGCCCTTGGCGACGATCGTCTTGGCGTTGTGGAACATGTACAGGCCGAAGTCGAAAAGCGACGCCGACATCGGCTCGCCATCGACGACGAGATGGTCCTCGGGCAGGTGCCAGCCGCGCGGGCGCACCAGGAGGACGGCCGGCTTGTCCGAAACCTTGTAAGCCTTGCCCGTGGTCGGCTCGGTGAAGTCGATCTTGCCCTGCCACAAGTCCTTCAGATTGGCCTGGCCCTCGATCATGTTCTCCCAGGTGGGGGAGGATGCGTCCTCGAAATCCGCCATGAACACCTTCGCGCCTGAGTTCAGCGCGTTGATGATCATCTTGCGGTCGACGGGCCCGGTGATCTCGACGCGACGGTCCATCAGGTCGGCCGGGATCGGCGCAACGCGCCAGTCGCCTTCGCGAACATGGCGGGTGTCGGCCAGGAAGTCGGGCAATTCACCCGCGTCCAGGCGCTTCTGGCGTTCTTCGCGCAGCTTGAGCAGGCGCTTGCGGGTGCCGTTGAATTCACGCTGCAGATCGGCCAGGAAGGCCAAGGCGGCGGCGGAAAGAATTTCGTCCTGGCGAGGACCGTTGCTGGCCGTGACGGCTATTCCGCCCTGATTGGCTGTTGCGAGCGTCATCGTTTTTCTCCCGAACCTTTTCCTGCGAAGTCGTCCACGGTGCTCCGCCAAACCTGAGGGTTTTATGAGCCTGTCCGATCATTATCGAAAGCGACATGAATGACGAGCAGTTTTGCCATTTTGGAACAGATCGCCGACGGAAAGGTCGTTTCTCCTCACCCGGTGATGGCTCGATTGTTAACTCGTCAGGTTCATAATCGTGTCGATCCAATTTCGGAGCACGATGCATTTTGGTTTTTTCGCGATTTTTTCGCAGATCGGCCGTTGCGCCTTTGCCCGCGGCGCCGGTGCAGGCGCACGAGCCCGCCATTTCCGGCGAAAACGAATTCTTCGACGGACTGCTCGACCAGCTCGAACTCGATGTTGGGCTCACCATGCGCGCCATCGCGCAGGCGTCGGACGAGGTTCGCGTCAAGACGAACGAGACGCTTCACGTCATGGCAGGCGTCAGTTCCGCCAGTTCCGAGCTTTCGGACCTGTCCGCTACCGCGTTCGAGGCAACGACCCTCCTGGCTGACGATACACGCCAGCTTGAGGTCACCAGCACGGCCATCGAAGCTCACCTCGAAGGCACGGATGCCTTCGTCGCAGACGCACAGGAACTTGCATCCGACGTCACGGTTCGCATGGGTGAGCTTACAGCCGCGGTCGAGCGGATCGCGGGCATGGTCGCGGTCATCGGCGGCATCGCGCGGCGCACCAACCTTCTGGCGCTCAACGCCAGCATCGAAGCCGCCCGCGCCGGAACCGCCGGACTCGGCTTTGCCGTCGTGGCCACCGAGGTAAAGGCCCTTGCGGGGCAGGTTCAGACGGCAACTGCCGACATCTCGGGCCAGATTGTCCGCCTGCAGCGCGTAGCGGGCGAAAGCGGGTCGAGCGTCGCGAATATCGCCAGGCTGCTCGAGCGCGTCGAGCCGGTGCTCGAATCCGTGCGCGATGCGGTCCACACGCAGATCTCGGGAGCACGGGAAGTCGCGGCCCGCGCGGGCGATAGCCTGCAGTTCGTGAGCGTGGTCTCGCAGAAGACGGAGGCCATGTCGCGCATGACGCAGGCCGCATCGGCATCGTCGCTGACCGCCGGGCAAAGCGCCGAAGCGATGGCGCCCGCGGTCCGCCGGTTGAGCGAGCGCTCCACAGGCGTGCTGCGGCAGGCCGGATCGCGGGAGCGCCGGTCTGCGCCAAGGGAACCAGGGAGGATTTCCGGCCATTTGATCCAACCGGGCCGCCAGCCGATCAGGGTCGAGACCCGCGACCTGTCGATCAAAGGCGCCCTGCTGCACATCGAGGCGCCCGAAGCCTGGACCGGCTCCCCCGCTGAACTCGATCTGCAAGGTGTCGGTCTGGTTCCCGTGCAGTTTCGACGGGTCACGGATGAAGGCACGATCATCGCATTCCGACCGGAGCCCTCCCCGAGTATGCGCTCACGCCTCGCCGAACTCGTTGCCGCGAACCGCGAAGCGAACCAAAGCCATGTCCAGCAACTCACTGGCGCAGCAGCCGAACTCTCGGCAATGCTGAACGAGGCCGTCTCGCGCGGGACCGTGGATATCAACACGCTGATCACCGTTGACTATCAAAGGATTCCGGGAACCGAGCCGACCCAGTATGCGACCGGAGCTCTCCCGTTCTACGAGAGGGTGCTTCCGGAATTCCTGGTGCGAAGCAGTTCAGCCATAGAGGGCAGCCTTTTCATGAAGGCGAGCGATCGGAACGGCTACGTGCCGGTCCACCCGCCAGTTTCGCCGGACCTCTCCAACACCGGTAGGCTTGAGTGGGACCGGTCCTGTTTCCGAAACCGGCAGCTCTTCGACCACCCACGCATCCTGATGGCGGCCAGAAACCAGGCGGCCTCGATGGTCAGCGTCTACCTTCTGCCGCAAACCGATCGCGCGCCCCTCTGCGTGAAGCTGGTCGCGGTTCCGGTCCTCGTGTCGGGCCGGCTTTGGGGAAATCTGATCACGTTCCTCCCGCTGTAGCGGTGGATCGCGGCAACCCGGGATCGGCAAATCTTTTAGAGAGCATTAACCATGTTCCCATATTCAACCTGAAAGGGCATTTCTAACTAGGACAACCTGATGGCCGAACCCGCACTGAGCGGCAGCAGCAAACTGACCGGCGCCGAACGGGCCGCTGTTCTGTTGCTCGTGCTCGGCGAGGAGTTCGGCGCTCCGATCTGGGCCTCGCTCGACGACGACGAGCTGCGCAACGTCACGCTCGCAATGTCCACGCTGGGCACGTGACCGCAAAGATCGTGGAGCAGGTGCTTGCCGACCTCGCCAACCATGTCCAACCGCCTGACGGTCGTCGGCGACTACGAGCGCACGCACGATCTCCTGCTCAAGCTGCTGCCGCGAGATCGGGTCGACCCGATCATGGACGAGATCCGCGGACCCGCCGGGCGCACGATCTGGCAGCGGCTTTCCAACGTGCAGGACAACCTGCTCGCCAACTATCTCAAGACCGAGCATCCCCAGACTGTCGCGCTCATCCTCTCGAAGGTGAAGCCGGAACACTCGGCACGTGTGCTGAGCACTGCTGCCGGAAGACTTCGCAACGGATGTCATGCTGCGGATCCTGCAGCTCGACACCGTCTCCAAGGAGGCGATCGATCAGGTCGAGGAACACGCTGCGCACGAACTTCATCGCCAGCCTTTCGCAGACCAGCCGCGGCGCGACGCGCATGACATGATGGCGGAGATCTTCAACTCGTTCGACCGGCAGAACGAAGTGAAGTTCATGGAGGCTCTGGAAAACGCGGCCTTCAAGTCGGCCGAGCGCATCCGCGCGCTGATGTTCACGTTCGACGACATCACCAAGCTCGATCCCAACTCAGCCCAGGTGCTGATCCGCAACGTGGACAAGCAGGATCTCGCCAAAGCCCTGAAGGGCACATCCGCTGCGACGCGCGAATTCTTCACGAGCAAGATGACCCAGAGGGCGGGCGCCGCTCTTCATGGACGAGATGTCCAGCCTCGGCCCGATCCGTTTGAAAGAGGTCGACGAGGCGCAGCAACGCATCATCCTCACCGCGAAGGGCCTTGCCGACAAGGGCGAGATCATCATCGCCAAGTCAGGCAACGAGGAAGACGCGATCCTCGAATAGAGCATCGACGGTTCCTCTTTTTACAACTTTTGAGCGAAAACAATCAAATTTGCGCGTTATGGTACGCGCATTCCACAGATTGTTAATAGTCTCAAGCATACGCTCAAGTTGTAGGCGTTTTGGATTTTTAATTCGACGCTGACTGCGTCGACGCCGATGGCGGGTTCTTTCGGCCAAAGGCATTTTGAACTGCGCAGGACAGTAGACCTGTTTTGGTCTGTATGGCTTGCTTTTGAGGAGATTTGAAATGAGCATTTCAGATGCATTGCCGAGCAGTGAGCTCGTTCAAGGCGCAGCGCAGCAGATCGTCACATTCAAGGTCGAGGGCCGCAGCTTCGGTGTGCCGGTCGGCGCCGTCCGCGAGATCAAGGGTTGGCAGCCGACAACACCGCTCCCGAACTCCGCTCGGCACGTGCTCGGCGTGATCAACCTGCGTGGGGCGATCATTGCGGTTTATGACCTCCGGCAACGGCTGGGTCTTGGACCCTCCAGCATTTCTCGGGCGAGCGTCGTGGTGGTTATCGATCTTGGTGTCCGCTTTGCGGGCATTCTGGTCGATGCCGTCTCCGATATCATCGATATCAAGCCGCAGGACCTTCGACCCGCGCCGGAAACAGCCTGTGACGGCGACGACGTCCTCCAGGGACTTCTGGTGCGAGGCGACGAAGTTGTCTCCCTCCTCGATCTCGCTTCGCTTGTCCGCGAACCGAGTTCGATGAATTTGGCAGCCTGACGCAGGCTCCGCCGCGCTTCATTCCTGCCTTTGCTTTTCCTCCGGTCTAACTCCCCCGTCCTGATCCGACAGGCCGAACCCCCTCGCCTTAGGTCAAACATATAAGCCGGTTTGTGCATCCGCACCCGGCGGCATTCACATCGGAGTAGACCCAATGTCCATGTTTTCTCGGTCGATTCTCGTTGCCGGAGCGTCTGCGGCGGCTGTGTCCGCCAGCATGGTCGGGCTTGCCTGGATCGATCCGGCTATGAGCGCGGGTCTAGGGACCTTCGCGCTCAAGACAGCCGGTATCGTAACGGCAGGCTTCGCAGTCACGGCCTTGATGACTGGGGTCCAGTTCAAGGGCCTAGGCGACCTGATCGCATCTGTGATCAAGAACGACAAGATGGAAGACGAGCATCTCGGACGCGCCGACGAACTGGGCTCCCTGGCACGGGCAATCCTGAAGTCCAGGGACGGCGCGGACGGAAGCGAACAGCCCCGCTGGGCACTGAACACCTGTCCCAACAGCGTCATGCTCACCGACGAGAACAACGTGATCGTCTACATGAACGAGTCCGCCACGCGTCTGTTCAGGGACCACGCGATCGATTTCCGGAGCGTCATTCCAAACTTCGAGCCCGACCAGATCAAGGGCAAGAACATGGGGATGTTCCATCGCAATGCGGCCCATCAGGAACGTATGGTCGGCGCCATGACGAGCAGCCATGTCTCGAGGATCCGTGTCGGCAAGCAGGTCTTCGACCTTTCGGTCAGCCCGATCCTCGATTCAGGGCGCAAGCGCACCGGCACCATGCTGGAATGGCGCGTGATGACGGCAGAGGCGTCCGCACAATCGGAAGTGAAGGAGATGGCCGCGGCCATCGCTACCGGAGACTTTTCACGCCGGGTGACGCTCGATGGGAAATCCGGTTTTACGCTGGATATCGCAACCGCGATCAACGAGATCGGCACTACGGTGGACCGTGCAACCGCCGAGCTCGCGGAAGCGCTGGGCTCACTTGCCGAAGGCGATCTCACGAAATCGATCAATACCGAGTACGGCGGCCGCCTCGGACAGTTGAAAATTGCGTTCAACGAAACGGTGGCCGGCCTCGCCGAAACCGTTCAGTCGCTCCAGGTCACCGCGGTCGACGTTGGGACGGCGGCTCGTGAGATTAGTAGCGGCGCCGATGACCTGTCCCGCCGGACAGAGGAGCAGGCATCCTCGCTGGAGCAGACCGCGGCAACCACCGAAGAACTCGCTGCATCCGTGAAAACCAGCGCCGCGTCGTCCCGCGAAGCCGTGGATACGGCGCGCGAAGCGATGGATGTCGCCGAAAAGGGAGGCGCGATCGTCACTAAGGCCGTCGAGGCGATGGCCCGCATCGAGCAGGCCTCGCAGAAGATCACGGACATCACCTCCGTTATCGACGACATCGCCTTTCAGACGAACCTGCTCGCGCTCAACGCCGCGGTGGAAGCGGCCCGCGCCGGCGACGCCGGAAAGGGCTTCGCCGTCGTCGCATCGGAAGTTCGGACCCTCGCACAGCGATCGAGCGAGGCCGCCAAGGACATCACCGGGCTGATCAACTCGTCCACCGCCGAAGTCGCGAACGGCGTGAAGCTGGTCCGCTCCGCGGGTGAGGCGCTCGGCCAGATCGTGGGTGCTTCGGCCCGTGTCACCGCGACAGTGTCGGATATTTCCTCCGCAACCAGCGAGCAGGCCAACGGCATCGACGAAATGAGCCAGGCTGTCGCGCACATGGATGAGATGACCCAGCAGAATGCCGCCCTCGCGGAAGAGAGCGCAGCTTCCGCCGCATCTCTCACCGGGCAGATCCAGCAGCTCAACACCATCGTCGCGACATTCCGCACCCGCCAGGGCTCGTCGATGCCGGTGAGCGCAGCGTCCGCGCCGTTGGGAAATGAACCTGCGCGGATACGACAGCTTGCCGAGGAAGCCTTCAGCAGCCGGCCCGCCAAGCACGCCGCGCCGCCACGGAAACCGGCAGCCAAACCTGCCGGCCGCCCGACCCGCAAATCGACCGGCACCGACGGCTGGTCCGAGTTCTAGCAGCGTGGCGGTAGAGGGCACGGATTCGCGGGGAACCAGAACGCGCTTCGAGCCAAGAGACGCCGACGAGACAAGGCTTCGTGTAGAAATAAAAGAAAAGGCGCTGCAATGGATCGCAGCGCCTTTTTGTCTGGGCTTAGGAAGAACTCAGCGATGCGGCGTCTCGCGCCGGAAGGCGGCCGAGAGGTGGGCCAGCGCCCGCACGATCTCACGCGCCAGGACATCGGACTCATTCTGAACCCGTCCTCGGACGATCGAGACGATCGCATCAACGTACTGCTCAAGGATATTCGCGGGGATCGGCGATTGCTCCCAGGCTTCGAGCAACTTGCAGAGTTCGCCTGCGATATGACCGGCCAGCGGGTAGCCGAGTTGCATGGTCGACCCATGAAGGTCGTGCGCGCTGAGATAGAACCTCCGCACCGCCGCCTCGTCCTTGGGACTTGCGATGAAAACGGCGAGTGCGCCCCGAAGCTTTTCAATGTCGTTGATCAACCACTCCTCGAAACTTGGAGCGAGCGTTTCAACGGCACGATCGGCGCGCTCGATATCGGCTGCCTGATCGTAGTTAGGGTCATTCACAACCGTCAGGGCTTTCGCCCGCAACGTGTTTGGGGGGCGGATCACGGCGTGGTCCGAGTGAACCTCGACCGTCGGTTCCGTGGGCTTGAGCTGCGTCATCCCTTATGCCTCGTCCACGACGCCGCCTGCCAGGCGGCGTGCTGCGATCATCTGTCCCGTATCGCCGGAGCGCCGCTCCGGCCCGTCGTAATTGACAGCCTTGGTTCGCCTGCGATCCGGGCCGAAGAAGCTCTCGGTCTTAATGAAAGGTCGCGGGTTCGCGATGACGCTCAGGACGCGCTGGTGAACGATCCGGGCAGAAAGCGGCTTCACCAGAAACTCAGTCACGCCCGCGTCACGCGCTTCGAGCACCCGGTGACGCTCGGAATGGACGGTCACCATGATGATCGGCACGTAGGGATTGACGGAGTTGTCCGACGCCCGCATCAGCTTTGTCATGTCGATGCCGTTGATGAGCGGCATTTCCCAATCGGTAAAAACGATATCCGGGACGTGCGATGCAAAGGCATCGAGTGCCGATGCACCGTCTTCGGACTCGAACACCTCACGCGCGCCAAACCCATGCAGCAGCGTCTTGATGATCCGCCGCATGTAGGTGTTGTCGTCAACGACGAGGAACCTGAGCCGGTGATATTCGACACGAAACATTGGGCCGCCGGGGTGAACTGACCCGCCACTTATGATTGTAGATAGATAATATTTCGTTATTTACGTGCATAACCAAGCTTTAGTAACGGTGCGGATGAAAGCCGTTTCCCGCTTGAATGGCTGTGATCTCGCCAATTAGTCGGGCGCCTGATGGACTTGCTGCAACTGGTCCCGATGCGGCGAAGCCTGCCTGCTCCAGCATAGCGGGCATGGGACCGCCGGTCGCCCAGTCCAGCAGCTCGACCGTGTGGACGATCGGCACAGGGCTGCCTCGATCCGCAAGTCCCTTCCCGATCTGCGTCATGCAGCCGATATTGCCGGTCGCGATGATGGCGGGGCGGGTTTTCTCGATATTGGCGACCTTGCGCTCGCGCAGCTGGCCGGCAATCTCCGGCTGAAGAATGTTGTAGACGCCGGCCGAGCCGCAGCAGATGTGGCCCTCCGGCACGTCCTTCACCACGAAGCCCGCCTCCTTCAGCAGCCGCTTGGGCAGGTCGCGTGATCTTCTGGCCGTGCTGCATCGAGCAGGCGGAGTGATAGGCGACGACGTCCCCGGTCTCGCGCATCTGCGGCGGCAGTTCGAGGCCGGTCGACATACTCGGTGACGTCCCGCGCCAGGGCGGAGACACGCCTGGCGCCTTCTCGGCATAGGCCGGATCGTCGCGGAACATGAAGCCGTAGTCCTTGACCGTCGTGCCGCAGCCCGAGGCGGTGATGACGATGGCGTCGAGCCCCTCGCCTTCGATCTCGCGCGTCCAGGCGTCGATGTTGCGTCTTGGCGAAGGCGTGGCCTGCCTTCTCCTCGCCCATGTGGTGGACGAGCGCGCCGCAGCAGCCCTCGCCCTTGGGCAGCACCACCTCGACGCCGTGCCGGTTGAGCAGCCGGATCGCGGCCTCGTTGATCGAGGGCTGCAGCACCGGCTGGGCGCAGCCCGACAGCATCGCGACCCGGCCGCGGCGTTCGCCTGCCGGCGCGATAGACGTCGGGCCCTCCATCGTGGAGCGCGGCGGGAAGCTGGCGCGGCGCCAGTCGAGCATCGCGGCGAGACGCGCGCCGACGACCGGCAGCCGCCGCAGCAACCGGCCGCAACGGCTTGCCCATCAGCGCGCCGCAGCAGCGCCAGCGCGGAAGCGCTTCGGATAGGGCAGCACGCGGCCAGAGCAGGCTGCGGAGCAGCCGGTCCGCCAGCGGCCGCTCATAGGTCTCGTCGATATAGGCGCGGGCGTGGTCGACGAGGTGCATGTAGTGCACGCCGGACGGGCAGGTCGTCATGCAGGACAGGCAGGAGAGGCAGCGGTCGATGTGCTTCACGACCTGCGGCGTCGCCGGCCTGCCGTTCTCCAGCATGTCCTTGATGAGGTAGATGCGCCCGCGCGGGCTGTCGAGCTCGTCGCCGAGCAGCAGGTAGGTCGGGCAGGTCGCGGTGCAGAAGCCGCAATGCACGCAGGTGCGCAGGATCTTCTCCGAACTCTGCATCGCCGGGATCCTCGAGCTGCTCGGGCGCGAAATTGGTCTGCATCGGTCATGCCTGCTCCCGAGGGCTATCAAACGCGCCGCGTACATGCGGCCGGGATTGAGGATGCCGGTCCGGATCGAAGCTCGCCTTGACGCCCGACGTGAGCCGCATCAGCGGCTCGGCAGCGGCTCGAACACGCACCGACGCGCGCACCTCGGCCGGCGCGCGCACCAGCGTCGCGTGGCCGCCCGTGCCGGCGAGGGCCGCGCGGATGACGGCCGCGCCGGCGTCGCCGGCGGCGGCAGTGGCGAGCCAGACGAGGCCGCCGCCCCAGTCGAAGAGGTGCCGGACGGCAGGACGCCCGGCAGCTGCGCCACGACCGCCGCGGCCTTGCGACGGCGCGACGGAGATGCGCCAGACGGCGCTCGTCCCGCGGCTCGGCCAGGAAGGCCGCGTCGCGGACGGACGCGCCACAGGCCGGCAGCCGTCTCGCCGCTCGACGCACGTCGGCGGTCGCCGAAGCCGCGCCAGCAGCCGCCGCAGCTCGCCGACACGGTAGGCGACCGAGGCGGCGAAGCCCTCGAGCCGCAGCAGCGTCTTGGGCACGCGCTCGATGGCCGCGGGCAGATGCGCCGCGCCGGTGACCTCGAAGGGCGAGCCGAGCCCTGCGCCAGGGCGGCGACGGCGCGCGGGTCGTCGAGCCCGTGCAGCACCAGCGTCGCCGTCTGTCTCGGTCGCGGGCAGCACCTTGAAGATGACCTCGCTGAACACGCCCAGCGTGCCCCAGGAGCCGGCGCTCGAGCTTCACGAGATCGAGCCCGGTGACGTTCTTCATCACCCGCCCGCCCGACTTCACGACCTCGCCCCGGCCGTTGACCATGCGCACGCCGATCAGGCTGTCGCGGCAGGCCCCGGCCATGATGCGGCGCGGGCCGGAGAGATTGCCCGCGGCCACCGCCGCCGATCGTCGGCTCGCCGGTGCTGCCGAGCAGCGACGCGGTAGTCCATCGGCTCGAAGGTGCAGCACCTGGCCCCGCTCGGCCAGCGTCTGCTTCGACCAGCGCAGCGGCGTGCCCGCGCGCGCGCCGATCACCAGCTCGGCGGGCTCGTAGAGCGTGATGCCGGCTGAGCGCGCGAGTCGAGAGAGTGCGCTCCGCCTGCGCCGGCCGGCCGATGCCGGCCTTGGTGCCGCCGCCCTCGATCGACAGCGGCGTACGGGCCGCGCGTGCGCGCGGACACCGCCTCGGCGAGATCCGCCTCGTCGCGCGGCATCAGGCGCGTCCGCAACGAGCCGTCCGCGGCCGGCGCCGCGCCGACGATCACGCCGCCACCGCGCCCGTCCAGCGGGAACACCTTGGCCGGGTTCAGCAGCCAGTTGCGGATCGAACACGGCGCGCACCCGCATCTGCTGCGCGAGGTCGGCCTGCGTTGAACTGGTGGCGCATCAGGTCGCGCTTCTCGATGCCGACGCCGTGCTCGCCGGTGAGGCAGCCGCCCACCTCGACGCAGAGCTTCAGGATGTCGTTGCCGGCCTCCTCGGCCTTGCTGCGCCTCGACCGGGATCGTTGACGTTGTACAGGATGAGCGGATGCAGGTTGCCGTCGCCGGCATGGAACACGTTGGCGACGCGCAGCCCGTAGCTCTTCGACGATCTCGTCCATGCGCCGCAGCACGTAGCGGCAAGCTGCCCGGTCGGGATCGTGCCGTCCATGCAGATGTAGTCGGCGACGCGGCCGGTCGCGCCGAAGGCCGACTTGCGGCCCTTCCAGATCGCCGCCGTCTCCATGGCCGATTTCGATTCCCGCACGGTCTTCACGCCGTGCGCCTGCGCGATCGCGACGATGCGCGCCAGCGTGGCGTCCATCTCGGCGTCCGAGCCCTCGACCTCGATGATCAGCAGCGCCTCGACATCGAGCGGATAGCCGGCCTTGGCGAAGGCCTCGCAGATCTCGATGGCCGGCTTGTCCATGAACTCCATCGCGACCGGCACGATGCCCGCGCCGATGATGGCGGCGACGCGCGGCGCCGGCCTGCTCGCTCGATGTCGAAGCCGAACAGCACGGGCCGCGCGCCCTCGGCCGCCCGCAGGATGCGCACGGTCGCCTCGGTGACGACGCCGAGCTGCCCCTCGGAGCCGACGACGAGGCCGAGCAGGTCGTAGCCCGGCGCGTCCAGCGCGTCGCCGCCGATATCGACGACGGTGCCGTCGATCAGCACCATGCGCACGCCGAGGACGTTGTTGGTGGTGACGCCGTATTTCAGGCAGTGCGCGCCGCCGGAGTTCATCGCGATGTTGCCGGCGATGGTGCAGGCGAGCTGCGAGGAGGGATCGGGCGCGTAGAAGAAGCCCTCGTGCGACGACCGCGGCGCTGATGGCGAGATTGGTGATGCCGGCCTGCACGCGCATGGTGCGGTCGGCGAAATTGACGTCGAGCACCCGGTTCATCTTGGCGACGCCGAGGACGATGGCGTCCTCCTGCGGGATGGCCCCGCCGGCCAGCGACGTGCCGGCGCCGCGCGGCACGACCTTGACGCCGTTCTCGTTGCAGAAGCGCAGGACCGCGGCGACCTCCTCGGTCGTGGAGGGCAGCACGACGGCCAGCGGCATGCGGCGATAGGCGGTGAGCGCGTCGGTCTCGAAGGCGCGGCGCTCGTCCTCCGACGTGACCAGCGCCTCGGGCGCGACCAGCCGCGCGAGGCCCGCGACGATCTGCGTCGCGGCGGGCCAGGATGCTCGGCATCGGGCGCGGGAAACGCGATGCCGGTCATCGGATCATCCTCCTCTTGCCGGCAGCAGGCCGCTGCCGGGTCCGAGCCGCATCCGGTGCGCAGAGCCTGAGCGTCTTCTCGCACTGATTCGAGCAGTATAGACCACATCCGGCGGCGCTTGCAGGCTCGGCGCGAGTCGCAGGATTGTTTCCTCTGCGGAACAAATGGCACGCGACCTTTGTCGTCCAGAGGTGGCTGAACGCCGCCGGAGGCCGGGCACTCGCCATGAAGTCGCTCGCCGATCTCGACATCTTCGCCCGCGTCGTCACGGCCGGCTCGATGTCGGCCGCGGGGCGCGAGCTCGGCTTTTCGCCGGCTGTGATCTCCAAGCGCATCCGGCGGCTCGAGGAGCGGCTCGGCACGCGGCTGCTGCAGCGCACGACGCGCCAGATCGCGATGACCGAGGCGGGCCAGGGCTTCTACGAGCGCGTGGTCGCGATCCTCGCCAGCGCCGAGGAGGCCGAGGCGTGGGTCTCGCGCCGCTCCTCGGCGGTGCGCGGCGTGCTCGCGTCTCCGCGCCGACCTCCTTCGGCCGGCTGCACGTCGCGCCGCATCTGCTGCGATTCCTCGACGCGCATCCGGAGCTTCACGCGTCGACCTGGTCCTCTCCGACGCCTTCGTCGACATCGTCGGCGAAGGCTTCGACGTCGCGGTGCGGATCGCCGACCTCCAGGATTCGAGCCTTGTCGCGCGCCGGCTCGCGCCAACCACCGCATTCTGTGCGCCACGCCCGCCTACCTCGCCGCGCATGGAACGCCCGCGACGCTGGCCGACCTCGCCCGCCACCGCCTGCTGGCCCACAACGCCGACCACTGGCGGCTGGAGGGACCCGACGGGCCGGTCAGCGTGCATATGGACAGCCCGCTGCGCACGAATTCCAGCGAGGTGGTGCGCGAGGCCGTCATCGCGCGGCGTCGGCATCGCGCTGCGCTCCACCTGGGATGTCGGGCCGGAACTTCGCTCGGGCCGGCTGGTCCAGGTTCTGCCGGGCTATGGCGGCTCGCGCCGGGTCGCGATGCATGCGGTCTATCCCTCGCGGCGGCATCTCGCCCAGAAGGTGCGGGTGTTCATCGACCACCTCGCCGAGCTCTACGGTCCCACGCCACCCTGGGACGAGGGCCTGGAGTTCCTGACAGGCGTCCGACTGAACCTGTACCGGCGCCGGTCTGCGACATTCATGCTTGTACCTGCTCGGAGCCCAGCTGTGCTAAAGGCCGTTGGCTCGAAGTGCCGTCGATCTATTCCGGAGGAAATCACCCGATGAAGACTAGTTCTTCGCTCGCACTCGCGGCTGGCTCGCCGCACTGACCCTTTCGACCGTAGCACGCCTCTGCCCAGGATGCCGCCGCCGGCGAGAAGTCTTCCTGCAAGTGCAGGGCCTGCCACCAGGTCGGCGAAACCGCCAAGAACGCCGTCGGCCCCGTTCTGAACGGCCTGATCGGCCGGCACTCCGGCTCGGTCGAGGGCTACAACTACTCCGAGGCGAACAAGAACTCGGGCATCACCTGGGACGAGGCGACGTTCAAGGAGTACATCAAGAACCCGAAGGCGAAGATCCCCGGCACCAAGATGATCTTCGCCGGCATCCAGAACGAGCACGAGATCGACAACCTGCTCGCCTATCTCAAGCAGTTCGGTCCGCGACGGCAAGAAGAGCGCTGAATCGATCTCAGGGTCCTTCGCCGCCGCGTGGTTGCCGGATGCGCCGGACCACGAGGGCAACCGCCAGGACGGCGAGCGGCACGGCGGCCGCCGTCGCCAGGCCCGGATCGACCGGCAGCAGCCGACGTCCTTGGCGCCCTTGAAGACATAGCCCGCCAGGCCGACGACGTAGTAGCTGATCGCGGCGACCGACAGCCCCTCGACCGTCTGCTGCAGCCGCAGCTGCATGCCGCGTCGCGGTCGTTCATGGCGCTCAGCAGGTCGCGGTTCTGGCGCTCGATCTCGACGTCGACGCGCGTGCGCAGCAGGTTGGCGGCGCGGCTGAGCTTCTCCGACAGCTTGGCCTGGCGCTCCTCCAGCATGGCGCAGGTGCGCATGGCCGGCGCCATGCGGCGGGCCAGGAAGTCCGCGAAGGTCGGCCAGCCCTCGACGCCGTCCTCGCGGATCGCGGCGAGGCGCTGCTGGACGATGCCGTCATAGGCGCGGCTGGCGCCGAAGCGGTAGCCCGACGCGCCGCAGTCCGCCTCCAGCGTCGCGGCCAGCGCGGTGAGTTCGTCGAGCAGCTTGTGGTCGGCATCCAGCCCCGATCTCGGCCGTCATGGCCGTCGGCGATGCGGGTCAGCGAGTCCTCGATCGCCTTGACCCGCGGCGCCAGCGCCTGCGCCTCCGGCAGGCCGAGCAGCGCCAGCGTGCGATAGGTCTCGATCTCCAGCAGCCGCTGCGCGAGCGCGCCGGCGCGCGCCGGACCCAGGCCCTTGTCGAGCACCAGGATGCGGACGAAGCCGTCGGCATCGGCGCGGAAATCGGTGGCGACGACGGCGCCGTCGCCGTCGACCTGCGACACGGCGAGGCTGGCGGGGTCGAACAGACGCTGTGAACGCTCGGCAGCGTCCCGCATCGCGCGCATGAGATGCAGGTCCGCCGCGGCCAGCAGCGGCCCGGCTGCGGCAGCGCCTCCATGACGGAGGCGAGCGCGCCGGAGGCGGGCGTGAACGGGTCGCGCGTTCGCCGGCGAGCTCCCAGGTGTAGGTGGTGAACTCGGCGTGCTGCTCCCAGCGCAGCGAGCCGCTGCGGCAGGTGACGCGGTGGTGGCGCGCCCTCTCGCCCGGCGGCGGCAAGCCGCGGGCCACGCAGAAGGCGGCCAGCGCCGCGCCGGTCGGCGCCGGCATCGGCCGTCCGCGCAGGTCATGAAGGCGAAATGCAGCAGGCGGCGCGGCGTCTGCACCGGATGGAAGGGGCGCGCATGCACCTCGCCCAGCACGGCGTCGCGCGCGGGTGCGGGGTCAGGAGAACGGGCGGATCGGCGGCAGTGGGCATCGATCGGTCCAGGTCGCGCGCACTGGCAGGACGATGCGGGTGACAATGCGCGCGCTCGCTCGCCTGCCACGCCGAGACTGCAACTGGAGGCTGAGCCGGGCACTCAACCGCACGATCGTCGCTGCCCGATCGCGGCCGCACTTCGCGTCTACCGGGGTGCGTTCGACGGCTGCACATGGACAGGCCTCGCGAAGCGGCCGGTTCCAGCCATCGTGCTGGCGTCCGCGCAGCCTGAATTCGTCGCACCGGAGAGACGACATCGCAGCCATGGCGCCGATGCCGTCCCGACGCACGGACGCCCGTGCGGCCGCGCGTCGGCCTGTTCGTCACCTGCCTCGTCGACCTGATGCGCCCCTCGGTCGGCTTTGCCGCGGTGAAGCTGCTGGAGGACGCCGGCTGCACCGTCGAGGTGCCGACGCCAGACCTGCTGCGGCCAGCCCGCCTTCAATTCCGGCGACCGCGCGACGACGCCGGGCCATCGCCGAGCAGTCATCGAGGCCTTCGAGGGCTACGATTACGTCGTCGCGCCGTCGGGCTCCTGCGCCGGCATGATCAAGGCGCACTATCCCGAGCTCTTCGCGGACGATCCCAACCTCGCCCGCAGGCCGACGCGCTCGCGGCGAAGACCTACGAGCTCGTCAGCTTCCTCGTCGACGTGCATGGGCGTCGACGCAGCGTCGACGGCCCGCTACGACGGCGACGGTCACCTATCACGACAGCTGCTCGGGCCTGCGCGAGCTCGGCGTCAAGCGCCAGCCGCGCCAGCTGCTCGCCAGCGTGGAGGGCCTGAAGCTCACCGAGATGAACGAGAACGAGGTCTGCTGCGGCTTCGGCGGCACCTTCGCGGTCAAGTACGGCGAGATCTCCAACGCCATCGTCGAGCAAGAAGACCGAGCAACATCGTCGGCGAGCGGACGCCGACACGCTGCTCGCCGGCGATCTCGGCTGCCTCATGAACATGGCCGGCAAGCTCTCGCGCGAGGGCACGGACGTCGAGGTCCGCCACGTCGCCGAGGTGCTGGCCGGCATGACCGACGAGCCGCCGATCGGCGCGGCGAAGCAGGCCGCCGAATAGCCGCCGCGACATCGCAGGCGACGCTTCCCGGACATGCCAAGGACCGCAATGACCGCCCACCCCACCTCGCCGCAGTTCAAGGAGAACGCCCACAAGGCGCTCGGCGACGCGCAGCTGCAGAAGGCGCTGGGCAATGTCCGGCAGGGCTTCATCGACAAGCGCGCCGCCGTCGCCGCCAAGCTGCCGGAGTTCGAGGCGCTGCGCGACAGCGCGCGCGACATCAAGAACCACGCGCTGGAGCACCTCGACCTCTATCTCGAGCGCTACGAGGAGAAGGTGACGGAGGCCGGCGGCCACGTGCACTGGGCCCGCACCGCCGAGGAGGCGCGCGAGATCGATCCTCGACATCTGCAAGCGCGGCGGGCGCGAAGACCGTCACCAAGGGCAAGTCGATGATCTCCGAGGAGATCGGGCCTCAACGCCGCCCTCGAGGCGCCGGCATCACGCCGGTCGAGACCGATCTCGGCGAATACATCATCCAGCTGCGCAACGAGATGCCCTCGCACATCATCGCGCCGGCGGTGCACCTCAACGCCACGCAGGTGGAGAGCGATTTCCGCCGCGTGCACACGCATCTCGACCCGGAGCGCGACCTCTCCGCAGCCGGTGCAGCTGCTCACCGAGGCGCGCGGCGTCCTGCGCGACCGCTTCCTCGCCGCCGATGTCGGCATCACCGGCGCCAACTTCCTGATCGCGGAGACCGGCACGTCGCGTCATCGTCACCAACGAGGGCAATGGCGACCTGACGCAGATCCTGCCGCAAGATCCACATCGTCATCGCCTCGATCGAGAAGATCGTGCCGACGCTGGAGGACGCGACGCAGATCCTGCGCGTGCTGGCGCGCTCGGCGACCGGCCAGGAGATGAGCGTCTACACGACGTTCTCCACCGGCCCGCGCCGCCCGGACGACCCCGACGGGCCGGAGGAGTACCACGTCGTCATGCTCGACAACGGCCGCTCGGCCATGCTCGGCACGGCGTTCCAGGACATGCTGCGCTGCATCCGCTGCGGCGCCTGCATGAACCATTGCCCCGTCTACCACGCGGTCGGCGGCCACGCCTATGGCTGGGTCTATCCCGGGCCCGATGGGCGCGGTGCTGACGCCGTCGCTGATCGGCGTCGACAAGGCCGGCCACCTGCCCAACGCCTCCACCTTCTGCGGGCGCTGCGAGAGCGTGTGCCCGGTGCGCATCCCGCTGCCGAAGCTGATGCGGCACTGGCGCGAGCGCGAGTTCGAGCGGCACCTCTCGCCCGGCGACCGTGCGCTCGGGCCTCGCCTTCTGGGCGCTTCTTCGCCAAGCGGCCGGCGCTCTACCGGCTGCGCCACCGGCATCGCGATGCAGGGCGCTGGCCTGGTTCGGGCCGCGACAAGGGCCGCTTCACGTCCCTGCCGCTGCGCCGGCGGCTGGACGCGACTACCGCGACTTCCCGCGCCCGCAGGGCGCCACCTTCCAGAGCCAGTGGAAGCAGCGCAAGGGCAGCTGGCAAGTGAGCTGCAAGACGCAGCGCCCGCGACGACATCCTCGGCACGATCCGCCGCTCGCTCGGCGTCACCGGCCGCGAAGCGCCGCGCCGCATCAGCCGGGTCGAGGACCGCATCGCCAGCGCGCCGCGCGGGCGTGATGCCCGAGCGCGGCCAGCTCGACGCGCGCCGAGCGGCTCGCGCTGTTCAAGGCGCAGGCCGAGGCGACGCTCGCCACCGTCGACGAGGTGGCGGATGCCTCCGACGTGCCCGCCGCGGTCGCCGACTATCTGCGCCGCGACAACCTGCCGGCGCGGCTGCGCATGGGCGACGATCCGCGCCTCGCCGCCATGCCGTGGGACGAGACGGCGCTGGAGGTCACGCACCGGCCGCAGCGACGGGCGGCGACCTCGTCGCGGTCAACCACGCCTTCGGCGGCGTGGCGGAGACCGGGACGCTGGCGCTCGTCTCCGGGCCGGACAACCCGACCACGCTGAACTTCCTGCCCGACTACGCGATCGCGCGTCGTCTCCGGCGAAGCGACATCGACGGGCGACTACGAGAGCGTGTGGGACCGCCTGCGCGACCGCTACGGCAAGGGCGTCATGCCGCGCACGGTGAACTGGGTCACCGGCCCGTCGCGCTCCGGCGACATCGAGCAGACGCTGCTGCTCGGCGCCCATGGCCCGCGCAGCGTGCACATCGTCATCGTCAAGGACTGAGCCTTACCGGGGTAATGCTGCGATGCCCCTGCCCAACCGCGTGACGCCTGAAGGCGCGTTGACCGCTGACCCCGCGAGGGGCCTGTTCATGGGCAATCGCGGCGGCAGGATCCACGATCCGGCCACCCGAACGCTCGGCACGGCGCGCTGGAAGAGCAAGGCCTGGATCTGCTGCGCGCTCTCGTTCAAGGGCTGGCACCGGACTGTCTGGGGCGAGGGCTATACCGAGCTCTTCTTCTGCGACGAGCCGACCGCGCTCGCCGCCGGCCATCGCCCCTGCATGGAATGCCGCCGCGCCGACGCACTCAACTGGCGCGACGCCGTGGTCCGGCACCTGGGCCTGCGGGAGACGCCCCGCTTCCCCGACCTCGACACGAGACTGCATGCCGAGCGTCTCGACGGCCGCGCCAAGCGGACGCACGCGCTCGATGCCGACGCGTTGCCCGATGGAGCCATGCTTCGCACGAACGCCGGCGTGCTCGCGATCAGGGGCGACGCCGCCCTGCCCTGGAGTCAGGCGGGCTACGGACCGCCCCAGCCCCGGCCTCGGGGCGTCGTCGCCGTGCTGACCCCGCCCACCAACCTCGCGGCGCTGTCGGCCGGGTTCAGGCCGGTCTGGCACTCCAGCGTGCCATATGGCGCTAGCCCGTTTTCCGCTCCGCAGGGATCATGTCTTTCGACAGGTCCAGCCGGACGATCTTGATCTCCCGGTCATCGGGATCGGCTGTGCACCTCGAAGCCCAGGGCCTCGCACATGGCGAGCATCGTCGTATTCTCGCGGAGGATCTGGCCCTTCCACCGTCTTCAGCCCGTCGGAGCGGGCATAGTCGATCATGAGCTGCATCAGCGCCCAGCCCAGCCCGCGGCCCTTCAGGTCCGAGCGCAGCAGGATGGCGTATTCGCCGGTCCTCGTGGTTCGCGTCGGCGTGCAGGCGAACGACGCCCATGCAGTTCGCCGGTTTCCTGGTCGAGGGCGGCAAAGGCAATCGCGCGGGAGTAGTCGATCTGGATCAGCCGGGAGATGAAGGCATGGCTGAACTCCTTCACCTTGGCGAAGAAGCGCAGCCGCAGGTCCTCCGGCGTGACGTGCTTGAAGAACTCGATGTAGAGCGGTTCGTCCTCCGGCCGCACGGGCCGCACGTCGACGCGCCAGCCCTCCTTCAGCACGAGCTCGCGTTCCCACTCCTTGGGATAGGGCCGGATGGAGAAGCGGGGATTGCAGGGCTCATGCCGCGCCGATGCGGGCATGGCCTCGATCCCGATGCGGGCGTCGAGCGCGATGCAGCCCGTCTCGTCCGGCGATCAGGGGATTGAGATCGAGCTCGCGGATCTCGGGGATATCGGCCGAGAGCTGCGCGATCTTCACGAGCGTGAGCGCCACGGCGTCCATGTCGGCCGGCGGCACGTCGCGATAGCCCTGCGAGCAGGCGATAGACGCGCGTGCGCGCCATCAGTGTCCGGGCGAGGGTCATGTCGAGCGGCGGCAAGGCCAGCGACTTGTCGTTGATGACCTCCACCGCCGTGCCGCCCCTGCCGAACACGACGACCGGCCCGAAGGTGGGATCGTCCGCAAGGCCCGCGATCAGTTCGCGTCCGCGCGGCCGGTGGATCATGGGCTGCACCGTCACGCCGTCGATCACGGCATCGGGCCGCATGGCCGCGACGCGCGCGAGCATCTCCCGCGCGGCGTTCACCACCGCGGGCTCGCTCGACAGGTTCAGCACCACGCCTCCGACATCGGATTTGTGGGTGATCTGCTGGGACAGGATCTTCACCGCCACGGCCGATCCGCGACAACAGGAAGCCGGCCGCGATGCGTCCGGCTTCCTCGGGCGTCGCGGCCGCCCGCACCGGCGCGACCGGAATGCCGTAGGCCTCCAGCACCTGGTCACGCTGACGGGATCCAGCCAGCGCTCGCCCTTGGCGAGTCCCTCGCGCACGAGCGAGCGGGCGCCCTCGGTATCGGGCTGAAAACCCGCGGGCAGGCTCGGCGGCATCTCCATCAGGAGATCCTGTGCCTTGCGGTAGGAGACGAGATGCATGATGCCCTGCACCGCCTCCGCCTCGGTCGTGAAGCTAGGAATGCGGGCTTCATCGAAGATCGGGCCGGTCGTGGCGTGAGTCGCCAAGCCAGACGGCGAAGACTGGCTTCGGCTTGAAGCTCTTCGCGCGGTTCGCCCTCACCGCCTCGGCGACGGCCCGGGCTCCATCGATGCTGGAGACCAGCGCCGTCGGGCAATTCATGACGAGCACGGCGTCGGTGCCGTCGTCCTCGAGGACGGCTGACATCGCAGCGCCGTAGCGTGCGGCATTCGCGTCACCGACGATGTCGACCGGGTTGGCGGCGGTCCAGCCCGCCGGCATGACCTGCCGCAAGGCTTCGCCGGTCGCGGGCGACAGCGTCGCCAGCCGGCCACCGAGATCGGCCAGGCGATCGACCGCGAGCACGCCGAGCCCGCCGCCATTCGTGAGCACCGTCACGCGATCGCCCGCAAACGGGGCCACGCGCGACAGCGTCTCGACCGCCGCGAAAAGTTCGTCGAGATCGAAGACCCGCAGCAGGCCGGCGCGGCGGAACGCGGCATCGAACACGGCGTCCGAGCCTGCCAGCGCGCCCGTGTGCGAGAGCGCCGCGCGGGCGCCCGAGCGTGTGGCGGCCGGCCTTGACGACCACGACCGGCTTGGTGCGCGCCGCGGCCCGCGCCGCCGACATGAACTTGCGGGGATCGTTGATGGATTCGACGTAGAGCAGGATGGCGCGCGTGCCCCGGTCCTGCGCGAAATAATCGAGGCAATCGCCGAAATCGACGTCGATCTTGTCGCCCAGCGAGACGACGCCGGAAAACCCGACATCGCGCTGCGCGCCCCATTCGAGCAGCGCCGCCGCGATCGCTCCGGATTGCGAGATCAGGGCCAGGTCGCCCTGCCTCGCGGGCGTCGCCGCGAAGCTGGCGTCGAACTTCGCTTTCGGGGCGATGACGCCAAGGCAGTTCGGCCCAACGATCCGCAGCCCATACTTGCGGGCTGTTTGCGCGATCAGCTCTTCCGTTGATCCGGGGCCGCGATCGAAGCCGGCGGTGATGATGATCGCCACCCGGCAGCCGAGCCGCCCCGCCTCTTCGATGAGCGCGGGGACCGTGCCCTTCGGCGTAACGATGATCACCACGTCGACGGCGCTGCCGATCTCGGCCAGAGATGCCAAGCAAGGGCGGCCTTCGATCTCCCGGTGATGCGGATTGACGAGGTGCAGCGCGCCGGGAAAGCCGCCATCGTGCAAATTCGCCAGCAGCGCCTTGCCCAGCGAACCCTCACGCGGGCTTGCGCCGACCAACGCGACCGAGCGGGGTTCGAAGAGGTTTTCGAGGCGGTAGGTGCTCATTGGGGGTCCCGGAACCAATCTGTGACGATACGGCCCGCAGAACGACATAGATCGCGGGGCCGGTCGCTATGTTGCAACGCAGCAATCCGTCTGGCGTTGCGTTAGATCATCCTCGGTCGAGGTCTAGTTCGCATTCCGCAATGTCTCGCGTGCGATGATCAGCCGCTGGATCTCCGACGTCCCCTCGTAGATCCGGGTGATGCGCGCATCGCGCGCCAGGCGCTCCACGGGGTAATCCCGGCAATAGCCTGCGCCGCCGTGAACTGGAGCGCCGTATCGGTGCAGCGATGCGCGGCCTCGGAGGCGAACAGCTTCGCCATCGACGCCTCCTTCGCGAATGGTTCGCCGCGGTCCTTCCTGGCCGCCGCGTTCAGCATCAGCAGGCGCGCCGCCTCCAGATCAGTCTCGCGGTCGGCCAGCATCCATTGCACGCCCTGGAAATCCGCGACGCGCTGGTCGAACTGCCTGCGCTCCAGCACATAGCTCTTGGCCGCGTCCATCGCGGCGCGGGCAATGCCGATGGAGAGCGCCGCGACGCCGATGCGCCCGCCCGCGAGTTCGCCGACCGCGATGCGGAAGCCATCGTTCTCGCGCCCCATCAGTGCGGAGGCGGGCACGCGGCAATTCTCGAAATGCACGATGTTCGTGGCCGAACCGTGCTGGCCCATCTTCTCCTCGGCCTTGCCGACGACGAGCCCGGGCGTGCCGGCTTCAACGAGGAAGCACGAAATGCCCTTGCCCTTGGGCCGCTCCGGATCGGTCACGGCCCAGACGACGAAGATCCCGGCATATTCGGCCGAGGTGATGTAGATCTTCGCGCCGTCGAGCACGAAGTGATCGCCGTCGCGGCGCGCGCGCGTCGTCATGCCGGCGGGGTCGGAGCCCGCATTCGCCTCCGTGAGGCAGAACGCGCCGGCGGGAAAGCTTCCGTCCGCGAGGCTGGGCAGATAGCGCTCGCGCTGCTCCTGCGTGCCGACCGCCTGGATCACCTCGCCGACCATGTTCGTGACCGACACCGTGACGGCCGTCGAGGCGCAGCCATGCGCCAGCGCCTCCACGGAAAGCGCGAAGGCCACCGTGCCCGCGCCCGTACCGCCGAATTCGGGGCGGACGTTCAGCGCCATGAAGCCGTTCTCGGCGAGCAGCTTGAGATTGCCGAGCAACTCCGCGCGCCCCTCGCCGCGGTCGAGCTTGTCGGCCAGCGGGCGCAAGTCGCTCCGCCGCGATCCGCTCCGCCGTGGCGCGGATCATGAGCTCCTCGTCCGTGAACTCGAACAGCATGCGGATCCCTCCATGATGCGCCGAACGGTAGGCCGCGGGCATTCAGGCGGGCAAGCGGACGTTATTCGGCCAGCACGCGGTTGGTCGGGAAGGTCACTTCGACGAGCGTCCCGGCATCGCGTGCGCTGCGGATGGACAGCGACGCGCGATTGGCTTCGACCAGCGCCTTCGTCAGCGGCAGGCCGAGACCCGTGCCACCCGCGCGGCGCGCCGTCGCAAGCTGGCGGAAGGGTTCGAGCGCGATCTCGATCTCCTTTTCCGTCATGCCGATGCCGGTGTCGCGAATGCGGATCGCCACTTCGCCGCGATCCGTCAGCGCGGTCGAGACGATGACCTGCCCGCCGGGATCCGTGAACTTCACGGCGTTCGACAGCAGGTTCAGGACGATCTGGCGCAACGACCTCTCGTCGGCGACGACGCGGGGAAGCCGGCTCGCCAGCGCCGTGCGGACCACGACGCGCGAGCCGCTGGCCTGCGGCTGCATCAGGGCCACCGAGCGCGAGACGATCTCGTTCACGTCGACGCTGACGAATGTCAGGTCGAAGCGCCCCGCCTCGATCTTCGAGAGATCCAGCAGGTCGTTGATCAGGCTGATCACGTGCCCGCCCGACGCGTGGATGTCGCGGAGATATTCGAGATAGCGCTCGTTCCCGACAGGGCCGAAGCGCTCCTCGATCATCACCTCGGCAAAGCCGATGATGGCGGAGAGCGGCGTGCGGATTTCGTGGCTGATCTTCGCCAGGAAGTCCGACTTCTGGGCGCTCGCCTGCTCGGCCGCGCGCTTGGCCTCCAGCAGGTCCGTCTCCGCCTTCTTCCACGGCGTGATGTCGCGCAGCACCGCGCAGAACTTGCGCTCCTGCCCCTCGCTGACCGCGCCGAGCGTCATGAACAGCGGAATGCGGCCGCCCTGGCGCACGCGCCCGATGACCTCGCGTCCGTCGTTGAGAACGCTCGCGACGCCGTTCGACTTGAGGCCCTCGAGATAATCCAGCGCCGTCGCATGGCTGTCGGGCGCGAAGAGCGAGATGAAGGTTTCGCCGGCGATCTCGGCCTGGTCGTAGCCGAACAGCGCCTCGCCCGAGCGGTTGATCGTGAGGATCCGGCCGGCGTCGTCGAGCACGATGACGCCGTCGGTCGCGGTGTCGAGGATTTCGCGCAGCTCGCGCGCCTCGGTCTCGCGCCGGCGGAGGTCCTGCTCGACAGTCTTGAGCCGCGGGTCGAACTCGGCGTCGACCGCGCGCCTGAACGTCATCAGCGTCGCCGGCAGTCCGTCCCACTGGATCGCCTGCATGCGGGCCTCGACGGCCACGATCTGGCCGTCGCGCCCGGTCAGGGCCACGGTGCGGTCCTCCCCGGCGCCCGGCATCTGTTCGATCGGCCTGCCGCGGAACAGGCGCAGCATGCCGCCTTCTTCGTGGAAGGCGTCGACCGACTCGTAATCCGAGGAGATCGAGCAGGCTGCGGTTCATCACGATCGGCACGTCGCCACGGCTCACGAGAATGCCGACAGGGAGCCGGTCGAAGATCAGCTCGGCATGCAGCGCAAGCGCAGAAGGCGCAGGCGCGGCGGCGACGTGGGCAGCAGGCGCAGGCTCGGGCTCGGGCTCGACCGGCGGCTGAGCCGTGACGTCAGGCGACAGCTTTGCGGCTTCGCTTTCGGCTGCCTCGTCGTCGCTTCCCGGCGCGTCGCTTTCCTTTGCGTCGCCTGGCTGGGCGGCGCTTTCCTGCGCCTCGGGAGGCGCTTCCGGCTGTTCGCCTTGCGCCAGTTCCGCCAGGAACTCGTCAAGCTGGGCGGCAGGAGTGTCCCAGCTACCGTCGTCCGGCTCACCAGCAGCAACTTCGATGCTTCATGCGTGGCGTCCGAGGCAGGCGCGCCGGCCGCCTCGACATGAAGGTGGTTAGCCGCGGCGGCCCCGCCTTCGCCGCTGACGACCGGCAAGTCCGCCGGTACAGCCTGTTCGGCCCGCGCGGGCTCTTCCTCGTCGCCCTCGACGCGGGCGCCGAGAGCCCTTGCAATCTCGCGGAAGGCCTGGCGCTCGCTGCGGCTCAGGCCAGCCGGACTGACCCGGGGCGGCTGCCCGCTGCGTAGCGGCACGACCTTCTTGTCGTCGGAGGCCTGGCGTGTCGCATTGCGCGCGGCCTCGAATGAAACGACGGTCGAGGCAACCGGTGGGGGCAGCGCAGCCGGGGTCGGCTCTTGGGAAGGCGCGGCCGCCTCATGGGATGCAGCCGGCTCCGGAGAAGTCTCTGCCTCGCTCGCGGTCTCCTGGATTGGCGCGATCTCCGCTGCGGCAGACGCTGCCGGGGCGACGGGCACCAGCATGTCCAGCCTGCAGAGCCCAAATCCACGAAAGCCCTTAACATTCCTCTCGCGATCGACGATTGGCACGCCGGACATCGAGACGACGATGCCCTGCCCGCTGTCGCCCACCGGCCAGACGAGATCCACCCCCGTAAAAGTCGTGCCCGCCGTTAGCGCCTTGGCGAACCGGTCGTCGGCATCCTCGACACCGCGCGCGAGCAGCGCCGGGAGGTCGTCGCCTTGACGAATTGAGCGCTCTTCGCCGACGAGCACCGCGAGTTCGGCCGCGCTAGCAGCAAAGCGGCCCTGCTCGTCGACCTGCCACACGAAGCGCACGATCTGGCGTCCGCCGGCGCGGGCACGCAGGCTTTCAATCGTGAGTTCCCCGCCGGGCGCTTGGTCCGGCGCGGCCTCAACGGCCTCCGCGCGACCGGCCAGCAGCGCCGAGGGCACGGGAACCGGATGACCGCCGGGCGAAACCGAAGGCTTTCGCCCGGCCGAGATCGCGACGAGAACGGCCTCGCCGGAGGAGAGCTCAGCACGGCGGCATGCCAGCGTCAGCATCTCGACCCGCCGCCCGACCACGACACGCATCCGTTCCAGCCGGGCGCCGGCGAGCGGAGCGAGCCCTTGGGCCAGTTGCGCGATGCGCCGAACTGGAATCCTGTCGGGACCGAAGACGAGATCGTCCAGCGCGGCGGGCGCGGCCACGCCAAGCAGGGCCGCACCCGCCGGCGTCGCCCATATCACCCTGTCGCCGGACGCCGCAAAGACAAGCACCGCCGCGCCCGTCTCGGCGAGTTGGCGCAGTTCATCGCCGAGCAAGGCATTTGCCCCGCCCGCCTGTACCGCTGCTTCGCCTTCGACGTCTTCGGCCACGCGAAATTCAACCCTTGACGATCAGCCTCCGCCGGGTGCGGGATAGCTAATGGAGTCTTAATGATACGGGTCTGGACCCGACACGTCCATGAACGGGACGGATACCCACAGATCGTGTTCGCGTTAGGATTAACGGCTACGAAAGCGGCACTTGACGATTGTGCATCGCACCATTATGTTGCACTGCACAAACTAAAGCACACCCGTAGTGAACGAGCTGCGATCCGGGGTGCTCACGAGGAAGCGGCTCGTAAAAGGATGGCGACGATGGCCAAGAGCCCCGTTCCCTACGAAATTCCGGTTGAAATGCGTGAATTCGCTGAAAAGAGCGTCGAGCAGGCCAAGAAGGCTTTCGACGGCTTCGTCGGCGCGGCGTCCAAGGCGGTTCAGGCCGTCGAGACGCAGACCAGCTCCGTGCAGGCCAACACCAAGGACATGGCGTCCAAGTACGTGAACTACGCCGAGAGCAACATCACGGCCGCCTTCGATCACGCCCAGAAGCTGGTGCGCGCGAAGGATGTGCAGGAGCTGGTTCATCTCCAGTCCGAGTTCGTGAAGTCGCAGATGGCAGCCATGCAGGCGCAGATGCAGGAATTCGGCACCGCCGTGCAGAGCTCCGTGCAGAAGGCCGCGACCGAGGCCCAGGCCACGATGCAGAAGGCCACGGCCGAAGTGCAGAAGGCTGCTGCGGAAGTCCAGAAGGTCGCCGCCGAGGCCACCAAGCGCAAGTAATCCTGTCGAGGCGGTTGGCTCCGGCCACCCGCCTCTTCCGGCCGGTCGAGAGCGATGCTCCCCGGCCTTATAAGATGAATTGTTCATGCAGTTCGCCAGCCGTTTCGAACGGCTTGCCTGCAGGGCCCCGAGGGGCCGAACACGAGGTCGCCCGAGGTGACCTTTTTTGACGCCGGCTAGCGCGGTTACCGTGCGCAGCCCCGAGCCCATGAGGTCCACCATGCCGCAGAACGATACGAAGAGCGCTCCAGAAGCATCCTCCGCACCCGTCGCCACTCCCGCGCCCGCACCTTCGCCCGCAATTGCGCCGGCTCCTGCCCAGGCCGAGAAGCCAGCAGCGCCCGTCGGCGTGGCGGCTAAGCCCGCCCCGGTCGCCGCGAAGCCTGTCGTGAAAACAGTTCCCCAGCCCGTTGAGCAGAGCGCTCCCAAGGCAGCGTCCGTGCAATCGACGCCCGCCAAGGCCACAGCCAAACCTGTCTCGGCCAAGCCTGTCTCGATAAAGCCCGTCTCGGCCAAGCCTGCCGCAAAGCCCGCCGCCAAGTCCCGTGATCTCAAGCCGGCACTTGCAACGCGCGCCAACGCGAAGGCTGCCGCCGCAAAATTGACCCCAGCCTCCCCCGCCGCCCGCAGCGCACCGCCTGCCGCCGTGGCGAAGCCCGTGGCGCCGGTCGCCAAGCCCGCAGCCAAGACTGCTGCCAAGCCTGCCGTCAAGGCTGCGAAGCGCACGCAGGCCGCTGCAAAGATCACCAAGGCAGCGCCAGCTGCCAAGATCACCAAGGCAGCGCCAGCTGCAAAGGCCCCTGTCGCGAAGGCGGCGCTCCCCGCCGCACCCGCGCCGGCCAAGGCCTTCGTGCCGAAGCCTGCAGCTGCCCCGGCCGCTGCGAAGCCTGCTCAGCAGCCCTCGAACGCGATGGCTTTCCAGGCCCGCTTCGCATCGCTGATCCCCGGGGAAGTCCTTCCCAAGGCCGTGCAGGACATGGCGACGTCGAGCCTGACCCAGGCGCGCGAAACCTACACGTCGCTCCGCAACTCCGCCGAGACGCTCACGACCGGCATCGAGACCAGCGGCCAGGCCGCGGCACGGGGCATCCAGAGCTTCTCCACGAGCGTGCTCGAAGCCGTGCAGGCCAACGCGGACGCGACCGTCGGCTTCCTCAAGGCAATGGCCGGCGTGCGGACATTGTCGGAAGCGATCGAGTTGCAGGCCCGCCATGCACGCCTTCAGTTCGAGGCCGCGCAAGCCCAGGCCAAGACGCTCGCCAACATCGCCAACAAGACCGTGACGGAGACCGCCAAGCCCGTTCGCAAGGCGATCGACGCCGGCCTGTCCCGCAGCGCTTGAGCCATTAAACAACCAAGCCCCGGATCCTGCGAAGGGTCCGGGGCTTTTTCGACTTGAATCACGCGGTGGGAGAGCCTAGGTATCTCGCCGCGCAAGCGTGTGCAGCTGTAGCTCAGTTGGTTAGAGCGCTAGATTGTGGATCTAGAGGTCCCCTGTTCAAGCCAGGGCAGCTGTACCATTCTCCGCCCCTCGGAGAAGACTTGCCTTTGAACCGACTCGGTTCGGGATCGCCTCGCAACGAATGGACGGCGAAGCGGCGCGGGGGCCGATCGGGCCGCCGGTGCGGTGGTAGCCAAGCAATTCCAAGCGGCATCCACCTGGAACCATGCGGTTTTCATGGCGTTGCGACGGACACCAGACATTGGAGTTCGTCATGACCAGATCATTCAAACCCCTCGAATTCGCCAAGCCCCTTGGATTGGCCCTTGCGTTCGCGGCTGGAATGGCACTGCCGGCGGCTGCGCAGAACGCAACGGTCGGCGGAGCCGCGACAGGCGCGGTTGCCGGAGCGCTGGTTGGCGGTCCCGTGGGCGCGGCCGTCGGCGGAGCGGCCGGCCTTGCCGCAGGCAGCACGATCGATGCCGCCAATTCGCGGACCGTCGTCGTGCCCGCCGACGCCATGCCGACCGGCACTGTCGTGCAGCAGCGCGTCATCGTCATGGATCCGCGTACGCAGGCCGCGTGGAACCGCTGCGCGCAGCTCTACAAGACGTTCAACCCGAACACGGGCGAGTTCATCGGCGAAGACGAACTCGTCCATCTCTGCCAGTGACCCGCATCTCTGCCGTAAGCCGAAGGCCGGTCGACGGGCGTCCAAGCTCGGCGACCGGCCTTCACGTCTCATCCGGGGCGTATCATCCCCGGACGTGTCAGCCCCGATGGCGATGGCCGTGGCCCTGGCCGTCGCCGCGCGCCATCCAGCGCATTGAATCGCGCTGCCTATCCGATAGCTTGGCGTAGAAGGCGTTGAACGGCTCCTTGACCGTACGAACCGCGTCCAATCCTGCTGCCATCATCTTCTCCGCCATGGCGAGGCGGGCCGGCGGGCTCCTGTCGGCGCGTTCGGCCTCGGTCGGGCAGGCGGCCTTGACGGTCGTCTCGGCCTTTGCCAACGCCGATTTCAATGCTTCGAAATCCGCCTTCTGTGCATCGGTCGGCTTCACGCTCGTTTCGAGGCGGGACGTCATGCGCGGGACAATCGATTCATTCGCGCCGCACAGTCGCGCGCCCATCATCATGCCTGGCCCCATTCCGGACCCCATGCCCGCGCCCATGTCTCCGCCTCCCATGCGGCCATCGTGCATGCGGGCGCCCTGGGCAAGCGCGTACCCGCCGCCAAGCGCCACCATCCCCGCTACCCCGGCAGCGATCATCATCTTCCGAGAAACAGCCATGCCAACCTCCGAATGCCTCGGCGCCAATTGCGCCGAGGCCAAAAAGAGCGCATCGCGCCCTTCCGGTCAGATACGGGCAGATTAAATTTCGGCAACAATCACGAATACGTTGGTTACTAAAATCTGGAACGCTCGTATTGGAACGGGTGTATTATAATTTGATTATTCGGTGAGCTGTCTTCCGCTGGGAGGCTTCAATGTCACTCAATTCAGCCGCAAACATCGCCTTCGCCTTCATGCTGGCCCTTTCCGTCGCACTGGCGGTGTTCGCACCCATCTAGCGCGGCTCATCACGAAGGTGGAACCGAGGGAGGCCGGCAATCCCGGACGCAGTGATCAGGTTCGGGGCACAACAATACGCAACGCGATGCGCGAAAACGCACACCTCGCGTCGTCGATCCTGCAGTTTAAATCGATCAGCCAGCTTGTCACGGCCCTCGAAGTGGGTTGTTCTGCTGCGTGTCCGATACTAAGCCGAGCAGGATGGATCGCAGTCTCTTCAGGTACATATGGACGAACAGCCGGCGCGAGCAAATGCTCATCCTGGCGGTCGTCCTGCTGTCCATGCCGTTTTTCTTCATCTCGCTCGATATCCCGAAATACATCGTCAACGACGCGATCCAGGGCCGCGCATTCCAGGGCGGCAAGACGGAAGCCGTTCTCTTCGCGTGGAAGCTGCAGCTTCCGGCATTCCTGGGTGGAGCGAGCTGGCAGATCTTCGACGGAGTATCGCTCGAGCGCATTCCCTACCTGCTCGCCCTCAGCGGGTTCTTCCTGCTGCTCGTGCTTGTAAATGGCGGGTTCAAGTACTTCATCAACGTGAGGAAAGGCGCGCTCGGCGAGCGGCTGCTGCAGCGTTTGCGCTACGACCTTTTCTCGTGCCTCGTCCGGTTCACGCCGGAGGCTTTCCGCAACGTGAAGCCTTCGGAGATGTCGAGCGTCATCAACAACGAGGTCGAGCCCGTCGGCGGCTTCGTGGGAGACGCTTTCATCACCCCGGTGTTCCTGGGTGGGCAAGCGCTGACAGCGCTCTTTTTCATCCTTGCGCAGAGCTTTTCGCTCGGCGCCATCGCCGGGCTCATCGTGGTGACGCAGGCCTTGCTGATCCCGCGGCTCCGGCGCGAGCAGTTGCGCCTGAGCAAGCAGCGGCAGGTCGCATCCCGCGCCCTCTCCGGACAGATCGGCGAGATCGTCGAGGGTATCTCGGCTGTTCACAGCCACGGCACGACGCCCTACGAACTAGCCCGGATCGACAGCAGGCTCAGCCAGCTCTACGATATCCGCTTCAGGCTCTTCAACCGTAAATTCGCGGTCAAGTTCATCAACAACCTGCTCGCCCAGGTGACGCCGTTCATCTTCTATTCCCTCGGCGGCTACCTCGCGATCACGGGTTCGCTCGATATCGGACAGCTCGTCGCCGTCATCGCGGCCTACCGTGAGCTGCCCCCGCCGGTGAAGGAGCTGATCGACTGGGACCAGCAGCGCATGGACGTGCAGGTCAAGTACGATCAGGTCATCGAGCAGTTCATCACGTCGCCGATGATCGAGCCGGGCGATCCGGCCAGCGAAGCGGGCTCGTTCGACAACGGCGCCATCGAGACGGTGGGGCTGAAAGTCGTCGACCCCCGCGGGCTGACCATTCTCGACTCCATCAATCTCACGATACCGCTGCCCTCGTTTATCGCGCTCGCCGCCCAGAGCGGGGATGCGCCGGACACCGTCGCCCGCGCCCTCGGCCGGCAGCTCATGGCCTATAGCGGGCGCATCAAGGTGGCCGGGTATGACATCACGACCCTCACATCGGGCTCGGTCGGACGCAAGCTCGCCTATGTCGGGCCTGATGCGGTGATTTTCCAAGGCAACATCCGCGACAACGTCGCCTACGGCCTGAATCTCGTGGCGAGGGAGGGCGAGGGTTCGCACCGGGACTGGATCGACTACGACGCTGCCGGGGCGAGCACGCCGGAGGATCTGGACCGCCGAATCCTCGAAGCCTTGTCCGTCGTCGGAATGGAAGAGACGATCTACCGCTACGGCCTCGGCGGGACGATCGATCCCAAGCGGTTCCCCGAGCTTGCCGCGCGTCTCGTGGAAGCGCGTGCCGCCGTCCGCACGGCGCTGATCGATACCGACTCGACCGAGCTCATCGAGGCGTTCGATCCCGCCCACTACAATCGCAATGCCACGGTCAGCGAAAACCTGCTGTTCGGCGTTCCTATAGGCGCAACCCTGGCAGGCACGCGTTTCATGGAGAACGCATTCATCCGGGACGTGCTCGACAAGGCGAACCTCACGCGTGAGCTCACGGAAATGGGCCGCCAGATCGCCGTGACCATGATCGACATCTTCGCCGATCTGCCGCCCGGCCATTTCCTGTTCCAGCAATTCTCGTTCATCTCGTCCGACAAGCTGTCCGACTACGGCGTGATCGTAAGCCGCGCAGACCGTGGCGAGGAACTGACACCCGCGGATGCCGGCCGGCTGATCGAGCTCACCCTCGAATATATCGAACCGAGGCACCGCCTCGGATTGCTGCGGCACGACCTCGAGCAAAGCATCGTCGATGCACGCAGGATCATCCAGACGACCATGCCGGCGGTTCTGGCAAAAGCGATCGAGTTCTACGATCCGGACCATGTGTGCGCTGCGGCCCCTGTTCGCGACAATCTTCTTTTCGGCCGGATCACCTACGGCGTCGCCGGCGCCGAGGAACGCGTGCTGAACGTGGTGCGCAACACGATCGTGAAGCTGGGCTTGGCGGAGGACATCTACCGCCTGGGCCTCGACTACCAGACCGGCCATGGCGGGCGTCAGCTCTCGCCAGCGCAGCGGGCCGCAGTCTCGCTGGCCCGCGCAATCGTCAAGCGGCCGTCGATCCTGATCCTGAACGACGCGCTCGTGCAGTTCGGCGATACGGAGCGCCGTGCCATATTCGAGAAGCTTGCGGCGAATCTTCAGGGCCGCTCTTTAGTGATGACGCTCCGCAGTCCGGATCTCGAGCCTTTCTTCAATCAGGTCGCGACCTTCGCAGGACCGAAGCTTCGCGATGTTTCAACCAAGATGACCGACGCGCGGGATACCCTTCCCGTCGCTGCGGCCGGCCAGTGAGGCGGCGCCAATGGGGCTCGAAGCCGAAGTCGAAACACTGAAGTCCGTCCGCATCTTCCGCGGCCTGGACCCTCGCCGCCTCAAGCTGATCGCGTTCACCAGCCAGCGGCTCGCGTTCCGGCCCGGGGACATCCTGTTCCGCCAGGGCGACGAGTTTGATTCGGCCTACGTCATCCTGAGTGGGGAAGCCGACGTGGTGCTGGAGACCGCGACGGGCCCGTTGACCGTCTCGCACCTGGGATCGCACTCCGTGGTGGGCGAAATGGGCGTCATTACGGGCGCGGCCCGCTCTGCAACTGTGATTGCCCGGACAGAAATCGCCGTGCTACGGCTACAAAAGGATCATTTTTTAAGCCTTTTAGAGGAATTCTCTCAACTAGCCCTCGCGGTCATGCGCGATCTCGCGCATCGGCTCGAAGCAACGAACAGGCTTCTTTCTGCTCGTTCCGAGAGCGCGAAGACGTAGAGAAGGAATGGCTGGCCCGGTGGCGTCAGCCTTTAAGGACTTGGCGATATGACCAAATCAGGCCGCGCCGGCCTTACCGTCCAAGGCGCCGCCCCATCCAAAGGCTCGGAAGTGAGCCTGTCTGACGGCATTTCGGTCAGATTTTGGGGGGTTCGTGGATCGTTCACCGTGGCCGACCAGCGTTTCCTGCGCTATGGCGGAAATACGGCCTGCGTCGAGGTTCGCGTGGGCCCGCGCCTGTTCATCATCGACGCCGGGTCGGGCCTGATCGGCCTTGGCCAGATGATGGATCACGAAGGCCCGATCGATCTGCTCCTCAGCCATCTTCACCACGACCATGTGACGGGCCTCGCCTTCTTCGAACCCCTGTTCAAGCCTGGCTCGAAGGTCCGCGTGCATTGCGGCAATCTAGGCGGCGACACCGCGAAGAATGCGCTGGACCGGATGTTCGACGAACCGCTCTTCCCGCTGCGCCTCGACGAGTTGTCGGGCGAAATCGAATATATCGGCTTCGAGGCGGGGGAGACCCTGAAGTTCCCCGACGGCATCCAGGTCCGCACCTGCCCGCTCGTCCATCCCGGCGGCGCGACCGGATACCGCTTCGACCATGGCGGACGCAGCCTCTGCTACATCAGCGATGTCGAGCACAATTCCACGGGACCATCGGACTCGCTTGTGGCGTTCGTCGCCGGGGCGGACCTCGTGATCTACGACACCACCTACACCGAGGAAGAATATCTCAACCACCGCGGTTGGGGCCATTCGACCTGGCAGGCCGGAGTCGCCCTGTGCAAGGCGGCGGGCGCCCGTTCGTTGGCCGCATTCCACCATCACCCGTTCCGCGACGACCTCGGCCTCGACGCCATCGATGCGGAGCTTGCAGCGGCTCTTCCCGGCTCGTTCGTGGCGCGCGAAGTGCAGTCCCTGATGCTCAGCACGCACCACGAATTCCCGCTCATGATCGGCGTCTGAGCGGTTCGGCGCGCGGCGGGCGCGCTCAGCCCTTCACGGACATATCCATCGGATCGAGCGTGACGGATTTGCGCGTCGTGATCTCATGGTCCCATGCGTCGTAGACGCCCTGGAATGGCACAGCCTCGGGATGACGGCGGATCGTCGCGACAAGGCCGCTGGCGCGCGGCTCGCGGCCTTTTACCGCCTCCAGCGCGACTTCATGCTCGGACTGGAAAGCCGCGAAGGCCGGCGTGATCCGGCTGGCCTCGCCATGCAGGGCGTAGATGCGCGTCGTGCGCACCTTGCCCTTGAGGCGCAATATATCGATGGGCAGGAAGGCAAATCCCCGGGCGGTCGCCGCAACGGCATCCGACACGATGATTGGCACGCCATAGATGCGGGTCAGCGGCTCGAGGCGCGCCGCGATGTTCACGGTGTCGCCGACGGTCGAATAGTCGAAGCGCAGCGACGAACCCATATTGCCGACGCAAGCCATGCCCGTGCTGATGCCGATGCCGAGGCGCAAAGGCCCGTGGGCCGCGATTTCAGGGCCGATTTCCCGGGCGAGCGTGACCTCGACGACGCTCATGCAGCGCTGCATCGCGATGGCCGTGCGACAGGCGCGGTCGACGTGGTCAACCACGTCGAGGGGCGCGTTCCAGAAAGCCATCAGGCCATCGCCCATATACTTGTCGATGGTGCCCCGCTCGGCCAGCACGGCAGCGGTGAGCGGCGTGTGCATCAGGTTGAGGAAGCGAATGACATTTTCCGCCGGCATGTCTTCGGCGCGGGCCGTGAAATCACGCAGGTCGGAGAACAACACCGTCAGAGGCTTGGTTTCTCCACCGAGCTTCAACCGCCCTGGATCGGCGACGATGGCCTGAACCACGTCTGGCGCGACGTAATGGGAAAACGCAGCCCGTATCTGCCGCTTCTCCCCCTCGGACTGCCGATAGACCAGCAGCGTCGCGGCGATGTAGGTGCCCAGCACCGTGAGCATGGGCATGACAGGGTCGATCAGGTAACCGAGCCGGGTAAAGGCCATCCAGCTCAGCCCCATCAAGGCCGGAAACAGGATAGCGATTGCGCCCGCCGCACGGATCGGCCCCGCCGTCCGCGCGAGCATGCCGGCGACGAGCGCACCGGCGAGCAGCAGCAGGATCTCGACGCCGGGGGCGAAATCCGGACGGATCAACTGCACGCCCGAAAGCATCTGCTCGAGAATCTCGGCGTGGATCTCGACACCCGGCACGCTGCCATGGAGGGGCGTCGAACGGAGGTCCGAAAGTGAAGCGGCGCTCGAACCGATCAGGATCGCGCGGCCCTCGATTTCGTCGCGGCTCACAAGCCCATCGGCGATCTTCCAGAACGGGATGTAGCGCTCGGCATGGGTTCCGGAATAGTGGATCCGCACGGACCCGTCGGGATCCGTGGCAAGCGCGAGATCGCCGACCTTGACGTTGGAAATGCCGCTCGGAGCGCCGAACGCCTCGACCCCGCTTGCATTCGAAGCCTTCACCAGGATCGTGCTTGCCTTCTTGGTGAGGCGCAGCGTCTCGAGCGCCAGCGAGGGCACGATCTCCCCGCCCACCAGGAACATGAGCGGGACGCGCCGCACGAGAATGTCGCGATCGGGAACCCAGTTCACGGCGCCGAGCCCGGATGCGGCATCCGACAGGATCGGCAGAGGCGGCACTGCCCCCAGGAAACCGGGAAGGAATAGCGCGGCCGGGTCACCCGCCTGTGCGAAAGCCGCCTTCGACGCGGGCAGCGGCCGCGGCATGTCGTTGACCAGGACGAGGCCGACAACGCTCCTGTTGTCGCGCAACGCCGCCGCGAGCGCGCGGTCGTTGGACCGCTGCTCCAGCATCGGGGCAATGGCGGACTTCTCGGGCCCGTCTGGCAGGCGCTCGAGTATCTGCTCCGGAGAAGCACGGTCCGGCTCCGCCAGCACGATGTCGAGCGCAATGGTGGACGCGCCGAGATGGCCGAGTTGCGTAATGACCGCGGCGAGCCGGTCGCGCGGCCACGGCCACTGGCCGAAGCGCCTGAGCGATTCCTCATCGATATCGACGACCCTCACCGGGAGCGAAGGATCGTAAGCGCGCGGAGATAGCCGCTGGAAGGCGTCGAACACCACTTCGCGCGCCGGGTTGACCGACGGTCCACTCCAGATCACGAGGGGCACGGCGACCAACACCGGGAGCACTAGAAATAGAGCTTCGAGAATACCTCGAAAGAAAGAACGCATCCGGGCGGGCCTGTGCCGAGCGCCTGATGAGCAGTGCGCCGAAATGAGTAAATCGAATAATGTACAATAATCAATTGATCAAAGAGCGAGAGCGGGAACCGCACCGCCCGTTCACCCCTGGCCTCTCCACTTGGCCGGCCGCCCTAAATGGGAACCTGAGCCGGCACATCGATCGCCGGTTTGAGCAGCACGCTGACTTGCATTTAGGCCTACATACATCCTTGAGCTGTTGTTATTCTCCTTTCGCCATATAGCCTGGATGGGAGAACGTCATGGCCGATATCGATGTGAAATTTATCAGCGTCGCTCTGCTCTACGCCATTCTCGGCGTTGGGCTGGGAATCGGCATGGGTATCGCGGAGAGCTTCGCCTACGCCCACGTGCATGCACACATTAACCTGCTCGGCTTCGCGACCATGGTCGTCTACGGCCTCATCCATCGAGCCTGGCCGGCCTTGCGTCAGTCCAAGCTCGCGGTCGTGCATTTCTGGCTGGCGATGATCGGCACGCCGATCTTCCTCATCGGGCTGCCTTTCGCCATGTTCAGGGGTCAGCCGATTGGAGCGATCCTCGGCTCGATGATCGTGCTGGCCGGCATGATCCTCTTCGCCGTCCTGTTCATCCGTAACGCTTCCAAGCCCAGCCTGACCGGCGCCGCCGCAGCAGCCCGGGCCTGAGCCGGTCTGGCCGTGCCTGGCATCAGGCTCCGCGCGTGGCTTGATGCTCGGCCACCAAAGCGTCGATCCGCGTCCGGTCGGTGATCCCGGCCGGATTATCGCGTGTCGCGAAGGCTTTCGAGAACGGGATGAAACGCTCGTGCGCGACGCCGAGCAGGCGGCGCAGTTCGGCCAGCGGATCGGCGTGGTCGTCGACCCGCAGGTCGAGCGCCGGGTATTCCTCGGCTCCCCAGATCTTCAGCGCCGACGACTGCTTGCCGCGCTTGTCGCCGCCCGCGGCCTCGCCCGCCTCCAGCGCACGGATGAGGCGCTCGGCCATGGGCAGGTCCATGCCAGCCTTATAGGCCGCGAGGGTATCGGCGACCACGGCCGGACCCGCCAGCATGTTGCCCGCGACCGACACGCCGTCGTCGACGATATGCCCGCACCAGTCGATGCAGCCAGCACCCGTGAAGGCGGCGTTGCGTCCCTTGGTGTCGATGACGTGTAGCTGGCGGGAGTCGCGCCCGGGATCGCTCCCGGTCGAGCGTGGACACGACATCCTGCGCGCTGAATCCCTCCGCCAGCAGGCGGACGCCCCGCGTTCCGTAGAGCGGGTTGATGAGCGCCTGCGTAGCGAGCGCGCCGACGCGTCCTGCGCCGTGGGGGCAAAGCGCACCCACCGCGAAGAACCGCGTCGCGACCGCCACGGCGTACTCGCCCGTGACGGGATCCTTGGCGACGATGGACCAGGTCATGCGACTTTCCTTCCCGACAGCGTCAGCGTCCGACCGCGTAGGCCTGCATCAGGCGCGGCGTGGCGGCCGCGCGCAGCAGGCCGTTCGGCTCGCGCTCCGCTGCGGTGAGCCGGCCCAGCGTCCAGGCGGGCGCGACCTCGAGACCATGCCCGCGGCGGCGCAACTCGGCCAAGGTCACCTCGCCGACATTCTCCTCGACCATCAGGTGTCCGCGCTTGGACTCGCGCGGGAAGAACGAGGAGGGGAAGTGCGACGTGTTGAACATCGGCAGGTCGATGGATTCCTGCAGGTTCAGCCCGTGATGGACCCGCCGCAGGAAAAGCGGCATCTGCCACTGGTCCTGCTGGTCGCCGCCCGGCGTTCCGAAGGCGAGCCGGGGCTTGCCGTTATGGAGCGCCAGAGACGGCGTCAGCGTCGTGCGCGGGCGCTTGCCCGGCGCGAGGCTGGCCGCGAGGCCCGGCGTCGTCCAGAACATCTGCGCGCGCGAATTCAGCGGGAATCCGAGGGACGGGATCACGGGAGAGGATTGCAGCCAGCCGCCCGAGGGCGTGGCCGAGATCATGTTGCCCCAGCGATCGATGACATCGATATGCACGGTGTCGCCGCGCTTGGCGGTGCGCATCTGCGCCATGGTCGGCTCGCCGATGCCGTCGTCCGATTTCGGCTTGACGATGTTGGCAAGCGCCAGGAGCGTCGCATCCACCTGCGCCTCGAAGCCCGGAATGCGCGACGGCGTGAGCTCAAAGGAGGCCATCTCGCCGATGAGCTTGCGGCGCTCGGCCGAGTGCGCCTCGGACAGCAGGGCGTCCATCGGAACGTCGACGAAATCGGGGTCGCCGTAATAGGCCTCGCGGTCGGCGAAGGCGAGCTTCATGGCCTCGATCACGAGGTGGATGAACTCCGCCCCCTTCGGGTCGAGCTTGCCGATATCGAAGCCTTTCAGGATCGCGAGCGTCTGGAGGAAGGCCGGTCCCTGCCCCCATGGGCCGGTCTTGCAGACGGTCCAGTCATGGTAGTCATAGGTCTGCGGCGGCTCGTAGGTGGACTGCCACTTCGCCATGTCGTCGGCGGTGAGAACGCCGGAGTTCTTGTGGCCGCTGGCGTCCATGACCTCGGTGTTGCGGCAGAAGCTGTCGATCGCCTCCGCCACGAAGCCCTTCATGAAGGCGGCGCGCGCTGCTTCCACCTGCTTCTCGCGGGTGCCGCCGGCCGCCTCGGCCTCCTTGCAGATGCGCTCATAGGTGTCCGCCAGCACGGGGTTCTTGAACAGCTCGTTGGCCTTCGGCGCGGCCCCGCCCGGCATCCATGTGGCGGCGGAGGTCGGCCATTCCGTGCTGAAGAATTCCGCCTGCGCGGCGATGGAGTCGGCGACACGCGGCAGCATGGGGTGGCCCGAGCGGGCGTAGTAGATCGCCGGCTCCAGCACGTCGCGCGGCGTCATCGATCCATGATCGCGGAGCAGGAGCATCCAGGCGTCGAACGCGCCGGGCACGACGGTAGCCAGCAGGCCCGATCCCGGGATCAGGTCGATGCCGCGCCTCTTGTATTCCTCGATGCTGGCGCGCGCGGGCGCGACGCCCTGCCCGCAGAGCACCTCGGTCCGGCCCGTCTTGACCGAGTGGATGATGGCCGGCACGTCGCCGCCCGGCCCGACCAGATGCGGCTCCACGATCTGCAGCACGAACGCCGTCGCGATGCACGCGTCGAAGGCGTTGCCGCCGCGCTCCAGGATCGACATGCCGACCGACGAGGCGATCCAGTGCGTGGACGTGACGACACCGAACGTGCCGAGGATCTCAGGGCGGGTGGTGAACACAGGCGGTACTCCCAGTATTTTCTTCGAGTTCTGTCGTGGTCAGGTTTCGCGCGGATCGAGCGCGTCGCGCAAGCCGTCGCCGAGCAGGTTGAACCCCAGCACGGTGAAGAAGATCGCGACGCCGGGGAAGACCGACATCCACCACTGGCCCTGCTGGACGAAGTTCTTGCCCGTGCTCAGCATCGCGCCCCAGCTCGGCGAGGGCGGCTGCTGGCCCAGCCCGAGGAAGGAGAGGCTCGCTTCCGCGATGATCGCCTGCGCGACGATGAGCGTCGCCTGCACCAGGATCGGCGGGAAGATGTTCGGGATGATGTAGCGGATGATGATCCAGCGGTGCGGCAGGCCGACCGCACGCGCTCCTTCCACGTAATCCTCGGTCTTGACGCTCAGCGTCTGCCCGCGCGTCAGCCGGATGAAGATCGGCGCGGCTGCGATGCCGATGGCGATCATCGCATTGGTGAGGCTCGCGCCCATCACGCTGCCGAGCGCGATGGCGAGGATGAGGAACGGGCACGCGAGAAGCGCCTCGGTGCAGCGCGAGATGATGCTGTCGGTCCAGCCGCCGAAATAGCCCGCCGCGACGCCCAGCGGCCCGCCGATGGCGACCGCGATGGTGACGGAGATCACTCCCGCCATCAGCGACGCCCGCGCGCCGGAAAGCACACGCGCCAGCACGTCGCGCCCGAGTTCGTCCGTGCCGAACCAGTGCAGCGCGCTGGGCGGCTTGCGGACCGTGGTCCACGACGTGCCGATCGGATCCCACGGCACAAGGGCCGGCCCGGCCAGCGCGAGGAGGATGAACAGCCCGACCAGCGTCAGCCCGATGGCGGCGGAGCGGCTGCGCAGCAGCTTGCCCCAGAAGCGGCTCGTCGGCTCCGCGGCTTCCTGAACCGCCGTGTCCAGCGCAATGGTCATCAGCGTGTCCTCAGGCGCGGGTTGAGCACGACATAGAGCACGTCGGCCAGCAGGTTGAGCCCGATATATCCGATGGCGGTGCACAGCACGACGCCCTGCACCACGGCGTAGTCGCGGTTGAACACCGCATCGACGATGAGCTTGCCGAAGCCGGGGATCGTGAAGATCTGCTCGGTCAGCACCGCGCCCGCAAGCAGCTCGCCGAACAGCAGCGTGCCGATGGTCACGACGGGGATCAGCGCGTTGCGAAGCGCATGCTTCATGATCACGCGGTTCTCGAGCAGGCCCTTCGCCCGCGCGGTGCGCACGTAGTCCTGCTTCAGCACGCCGAGCATGGCGCTGCGCGTATGGCGCATCATGCTCGCCGCCAGCGCGTTGCCGAGCACGAAGGCCGGCATGATCATCGTCTTGAGATTGAGCGTCAGATCCTCGGCCGGCGACACGTAGCCCGACGCCGGCAGCCAGTTGAGCTGCACCGAGATCAGGAAGATCAGCATGATGCCGAGGAAGAAGTTGGGGATGGACAGGCCCCACAGCGCGAGCGCCGTGGCGGCGTAGTCCCACCCCGTCCCCTTCTTCACCGCGGCCATGACGCCGGCGGGAATGCCGATCAGCAGCGCGAAGGTCATCGCCATCGCCGCGAGTTGCAGCGTGACGGGAAGCTTCTCCAGGATGAGATCCAGCACCGGCGCGTTGGTGCGCAGGGATATGCCGAAATTTCCCTGCAGGGCCTGCCACGCCCACGCGAAATACTGCACGGGCAGCGGATCGTTCAGCCGGTATTTCTCGCGCAGCAACTCGATGACCGCAGGGTCCCGCTCCTCGCCCGCGAGCACGAGGATGGGGTCGCCCGGCAGCAGCTTCTGCAGGATGAACACGAAGATCGAGACCAGGATGATGGTCGGGATCGCGATCAGGATGCGTCGTGCGATGAAGGAGAGCATCAGGCGCTCCCTCCGATAGGGGCAAGGTCCGGCAGGCCGCGCCCGCTACGAGGCGCGCGCCGGCTGATCGAGGCGGATGCGGCCTGCCGGGAGTGTCACGACGCGAACTTCATGTTCTCGAGGCGGATCATGCCGTCGGGATGGGGCTGGAAGCCGGTGATCTTCTTCTTCACGCCCCAGATCCAGCTCTCATGGTAGAGATGGATGATCGGCAGATCCTCGTGCAGGATCTTCTGCGCGGCCGTGTAGCGCTGCTTGCGCTGCGCCGGGTCGGCGATCGTGCGGGCCTCGTCGAGGAGCTTGTCGACTTCGGGGTTGCAGTACTTCCAGTCGTTCAGGCCGCCCTTGCAGGTGACGAACGCGTGGATGTTTCCGTCCGGATCGGGCCGGCCGGACCAGCCGTACTGGTTCGCCTGGAAGTCGCCCTTCGTGCCCTCGTTCAGCATCGTCGCGAACTCGGTCGACTTCAGCTTGATGTCGAACCCGGCCTCCGCAGCCATCGACTGGATGACCTGCATCACCGCCAGCGAGCGCGGGCTGTTGGCCATGGTCACTTCGATCGCGAACGGGGTCTTGACGCCCGCCTGCGCCAGCAGCGCCTTGGCCTTGGCCACGTCGCGCGGCGCGATCGGGATCTCCTTGGCGAAGTAGGGATTGGCCGGCGGGAAGAACTGGTTGCCGGGCGTGAACTGCCCCTCGAACACGACCTGGTTGATCGCGTCGCGGTCGATCGAAAGCTCGAGCGCCTGGCGCACGCGCTTGTCCTGGCCGAGCGGCGTCTTGGCGCGCTCGCCATTGGCGACGTTGATGTTCATGCCCTGGTAGCCGAGGCCCACGGCCGAGGCGGTCGTCAGGTTGGCGTCGGCCTTCGCGGTCTTGACGTCGGTCGGCTCGAGCCGCTCGATGATGTCGAGATCGCCCGACCGCAGATTGGCGAGGCGCACCGTCGAGTCGGGGATCGGCAGATAGGTGATCTTGTCGAAGCTGTAGGCGGCCTTGTTCCAGTGGTCCGCGAACCGCTCGAGCACGATCCTGTCGTTCTGCACGCGCTCGACGAACTTGTAGGGGCCCGAGCAGACGGGCTTGGCGCCGGCGTTCGACGCCAGCCGCGGCGGCGGCCTTGGGCGACAGCATCATGCCGGAGCGGTCCGAGAGCTGCGCCAGCACGGTCACGTCGGCCTGCGACAGGTTCAGCTTCACGGTGAGCGGATCGATGACCTCGACGCTTGCGACCGAGGTGATCTCGCTCTTGCGGCGGGACTCCGGCAGCGTCTTGGCGCGCTCGATGTTGAACTTCACGGCCTCGGCGTTGAAGGGCTCGCCGTCGTGGAACTTGACGCCGTCGCGCAGCTTGAAGGTGAGCGACTTCGCTGTCGGCGCCCCACTCCCAGGACGTCGCGAGGCGCGGCACGAACTGCAGGTCCGGCGTGATGTCGACCAGCTTGTCGCACAGAGCCGTGAAGACGATGCGGCCGACGAAGGTGCGGGCCTGGTGCGGATCCAGCACGTCGGGATCTTCGGCGAGGCCGACGCGAAGGGCTTGGGCCGAGGCCGCTGTCGCGAAGCCTGCCATCAGGGTCGCGAGCAGCGCGGCCTTGATCGTGGCCGGCATGCGGCGCGCTGGTGTCGGTGACGTCTGTTTCATCGTGTTCTCCCCTCGTTAAACGTCAGGCTGGCGTGAGCCGACCCGGCGGTTTCATCAATGACCTCGCGTCAAACTGCCGGCCGGTCCGGGCGTACGCCGGCGGCTTCGATCGCTTCGCGCTGCGCCGGCGTCGCCGCGTTCGCCTCCTGCCGGCCCCGGTAGTCGCGGTAGAGCGCCAGGCGCTTGCGCTTGGCCGCGCTGTCGGGAGCGGCGATGGCGCGCGCGGCATCGTCGCGCGGCAGCACCTCGTAGAAATGGCACGCGACCTCGCGGCCCGCCTGCGTCGCGCAGCAGCAGGCTCCTCCTCGCTGCATCGCGCCTGCGCATAGGGGCAGCGCGTGTGGAAGCGGCAGCCGGACGGCGGATTGGCCGGGCTCGGAATGTCGCCCTCGAGCAGCTTGCGCTCGCCCCGCAGGCCCGGCGAGGGCAGCGGAATGGCCGCCAGCAAGGCCCGCGTATAGGGATGCAGCGGCTCGTCGTAGAGCGCGGCGGTGGGCGCGACCTCCACGATCTTGCCCAGATACATCACGATCACCCGGTCGCTCATGTGCCGGATGACCGCGAGGTCATGGGCGATGATGATGAGCGTGAGCGAGAACCGCTCCTTCAGGTCCTCGAGGAGGTTGATCACCTGCGCCTGGATCGACACGTCGAGCGCGGAGACGGGCTCGTCGCCGATGATCAGCCGGGGCTCGGAGGCGAGCGCGCGCGCGATGCCGATGCGCTGCCGCTGGCCGCCGGAGAATTCGTGCGGATAGCGCTCGGCGTGCTCCGGGCCGCAGGCCCGACGATGCGCAGCAGGTCGAGCCGTCTTCTCGCGCCGCTCCTTGGCGCTGCCGAGGCCGTGCAGCCAGAGCGGCTCGCCGACGATGTCGGCCACGGTCATGCGCGGGTTGAGCGACGAGAACGGATCCTGGAACACCATCTGCATGTCGCGGCGAAGCCCGCGCAGGCCCGCTTCGTCCAGGGCGGCGAGGTCGTGCCCCTCGAACGCGACCGAGCCGGACGTCGGCTCCAGCAGGCGCAGCGCCAGCCGCCCGACGGTGGACTTGCCGCAGCCGGACTCGCCGACGATGGCCAGCGTCTCGCCGGTCTGCACGGCGAAGCTCACCCCGTCCACCGCGCGCACGATCGTGGGCTTCTGGAACATTCCGTCGCCGGAGCGGAAATGCTTCTTGAGGTCGCGCGCTTCCAGGATCGGTGCTCATGCGGCCTCTCCCGGCGATGGCGGCACGAGCACCTCCAGCGGCGCGCGGATGCAGGCGGCCGACGTGCCCGGGCTCGACCTCGATCAGCGGCGGCTGGTCGGCTGAGGCAGCCGGCGATCACGAACGGGCAGCGCGGCGCGAAGCGGCAGCCGCGCGGCATCCGTTCCGGCGCGCGGCACGCTGCCCGGAATGGTGGCGAGCCGGCCCTGGTCGCCGGCCAGCGAGGGCAGCGAGCCCATCAGGCCGATCGTGTAGGGATGCTGCGGATCCTCGAAAATGTCGCGCACCGGACCGCGCTCGACGATGCGCCCGGCATACATCACCGCGACTTCGTCGGCGACTTCCGCCACGACGCCGAGATCGTGCGTGATGAGCAGCAGCGCCGTCCCCGTCTCGCGCTGGAGATTGCGGATGAGGGACAGGATCTGCGCCTGGATGGTGACGTCCAGCGCCGTCGTGGGTTCGTCGGCGATCAGCAGGCGCGGGCCGTTGGCCAACGCCATCGCGATCATGACGCGCTGGCGCATGCCGCCTGACATCTGGTGCGGATATTCGGCCAGCCGCTTTTCCGGCGAGGGAATGCGCACGCGCTTCAGCATGTCGAGCGCGACTTTCAGCGCCTCGTCCTTCGACACCTTGCGATGCCGCTCAACCACTTCGGCGATCTGGTCGCCGATGGTGAAGGCCGGGTTCAGCGAGGTCATCGGCTCCTGGAAGATCATGGTCATCCGGTCGCCGCGCAGATCGGCGCGCTCGCGCGGATCCATCGTCAGGAGGTCGCGCCCCTCGAACATCACGCGCCCCGCGGTCACGCTCAGGGGCGGTGTCGCCAGCAGGCCCATGATCGGCCAGCGAAGTGAGGCTCTTGCCGCAGCCGGATTCGCCGACGACGCAGAGCGTCCGGCCGGGATGAATCTCCAGCGAGATGTCTTCGACCAGGCTGACGCGCTTGTCCCGGGGGCCCACGCCGACCGCCAGCCCTTCGACGCGAAGCACGGCGTTGTTGGCCGATGCGACGGACTGGGAAGCGGAGGCGCTGGCAGTGACCATTCGGGCAAGAACTCTGATCTTCAGGCCAGCCAGATGATAGTTCCGCGCCGAACTACTTCAACCCCTATCGCGGGCGCTTTTGTCGCATCTAAAACACAAATGGCGGGCCCGGGGCCCGCCATTGATCATTTATCCCGAATATTGGAATTGCTTGCAGGTCAGTCCGCAGTGGCGCCAGCCGCCTTGATGACAGGCGTCCAGCGCGCGACCTCCTCGGCCACGAAGGCCTTCAGCCAGGCCTGGGTGCGGCCCGCCTGTTCCGGCAGCACCGCGCCGAGGTCGAGCAGGCGCTTTCTGGTGTTCTCGTCGTCAAGCGCCTTCGTCAGCGCCCCGTTGAGCTTGGCGGTGATGTCGGCTGGCGTGCCCTTCGGAGCGAAAACCGCGTTCCAGGCGCTCACCTGATATTCAGGCAGGCCGGCCTCCTTCGTCGTCGGGACATCGGGCAGGGCCGGCGAGCGCTCGGGCGTCGCGACCGCGTAAGCCTTGATCGTCCCGGCCTTGATCTGCTCGACGAGGTTGACGATCTGGTCGCACATGAAGTCGACCTGGCCGGAGACGAGGTCGTTCAGCGCCGGGCCGGTGCCCTTGTAGGGAACCTGCGTCGGCTTGATCCCGAGCTGGCTGTTGAGCAGCAGGCACGTGGTGTGCGACACGCTGCCGACGCCCGCATGGGCCTGGTTCATCTTGTCGCCGCTCGACTTCACGAAGGCGATGAACTCCTTCAGGTCCTTGGGCGGAAGGTCCTTCTTGGCGACGATGAGGATCGGCGTGCCCGCCGCCATGCCGATCGGCTCGAAATCCTTGGTGGGATCGTATTTCAGCTTCGGATAGAGGGCGGGCGCGGCGCCATGCGTGCCCATGTGGCCCATCATGATGCTGTAGCCGTCCGGCGCGGCCTGCGCGAGGCGGGTCGTGCCCGTCGTGCCGCCGGCGCCAGCCACGTTCTCGATGATGATCTGCTGGCCGAGCGTGCGCGACATGTTCTCGCCGACGATGCGGGCGATGATGTCGGTCGGTCCGCCGGCGGCGAACGGGACGATCATGGTGATGGGCTTTGTCGGGTAGGTCTGCGCGGCCGCGGGGGAGACCACGGCGCCCAGAAGAGCCGCGGCAATCAGCACGTGTTTCATAGGTTTCTCTCCAAATATTCTCTTTCGCGCTGGCAAGACGCCAACGGCGGCTTAATACGAAAATGAACTCAAGAATGGATCGTTCTAAGGTTCGGAATTATCTATTCCGTGAAAACTTCGTCGCGGCTCTTCCTGATCGTGGGGCAGCAGCGCCAAGACCAGCATGATAGCGGCGACGGCCAGCAGCCCCGCCGATACCGGCCGCTCGATGAAGGTGGAGAAGCTGCCGCGGGACAGGATGAGCGCCTGCCGCAGCTTTTCCTCCATCAGCTTGCCGAGCACGAAGCCCAGCAGCATCGGCGCGGGCTCGAAGCCGAGCTTGATCAGGAGATAGCCGACGAGGCCGAAGAAGGCCGTGAACATCACGTCGCATCGGGTTGTTGTTGATCGAATAGATGCCGATGCAGCAGAAGATCAGGATGGCCGGGAACATCAGCCGGTAGGGCACCTTCAGCAGCTTCACCCACACGCCCGACCAGCGGCAGGTTGATGATGAGCAGCATCAGGTTGCCGATCCACATCGACGCGACCATGCCCCAGAACAGATTGGGGTTTTTCGTCATCACCTGCGGGCCGGGTATGATGCCGTGGATGGTCATCGCGCCGACCATCAGCGCCATCACGGCATTGGGCGGGATGCCGAGCGTCAGCAGCGGAATGAAGGCGGTCTGCGCGCCGGCGTTGTTGGCCGCCTCCGGCCCGGCCACGCCCTCGATGGCGCCGCGCCCGAACCGGCTGGGATCCTTCGCCAGCTTCTTTTCCATGGTGTAGGACGCGAACGGTCCGAGCACGGCGCCGTTGCCCGGCAGGATGCCGAGGACCGCGCCGACGCCCGTGCCGCGAAGAACTGGCAGGAACGACTGCTTCAGGTCCGCCAGCGATGGCAGCAGCCGCCCGATCTTGCCGCGCACGACGTCGCGCGTCTCGGGGCTCTCCAGGTTGCGCAGGATTTCGGCGAAGCCGAACAGGCCCATGGCCAGGACGGCGAAGTCGACGCCGTCCGACAGCGACTCGAGGCCGAAGCGTCATGCGCTCCTGCCCGCTCTCGAGGTCGGTGCCGACGGTGGACAGCAGCAGGCCCGGCCAGGATCATGGCGATGGCCTTCAGCGATCGAGCCGCGCGCCAGCACGACGGCGAAGACGAGGCCCATCACCATCAGCGAGAAATACTCGGCCGGGCCGAAAATCAGCGCCAGCTTGGTCAGCGGCACGCCGAGCGCGGCGATGACCAGGGTCGCGACCGTACCGGCGAAGAAGGAGCCGATGGCCGCGATGCCGAGCGCCACGCCGGCGCGGCCCTGCTTGGCCATCTGGTGCCCGTCGAGCGTGGTGACGACCGAGGTCGCCTCGCCGGGGATGTTGACCAGGATCGCCGTGGTCGAGCCGCCATACTGCGCGCCGTAATAGATGCCGGCGAGCATGATCAGCGCGCCGGTCGGGTCGAGGCCGAAGGTGATCGGCAGCAGGATGGCGATGGTGGCGATGGGCCCGACGCCCGGCAGCACGCCGATCAGCGTGCCGACGAGGCAGCCGACGAAGCAGAGCGCCAGGTTCTGGAAGCCGAGCGCGACGGAAAAGCCGAGCGCGAGATTGCCGAACAGATCGCCCATCGGATCCCCCTCAAATGAACGCGACGACGGGGATGGGAAGTCCGAGCAGCACCTTGAACAGGACGATGCACGCGGCGGTCATGGCAGACGGAGAAGATGACCGTCTCCTTCCAGCGCACCTCGTCGCTCGGCGAACGAGCCGAAGATCATCGCGAGCGGGCCGGCGAAGGCGAGGCCGAGCGTGCGGATGGTGAGCGCGAAGATCAGCACGGCGCCCAGGATGAAGAACGGCCCGCGCAGGTGCCAGCGGCCGAGCATCTCGCCGCCATCGGTAAGGAACGCCGTGACGATGACGGCGATGCCTGCAAGCCCGACCAGCACCGCCAGGGACCGCGGCAGCATGCCCGCTCCCATGGCTCGCAGCGTGCCCATCGGAAGGTCCGAGCCTGCCAGAGCGCGATCAGCGCGACCGCGACGAGAAAGAGCCCGGCGGCGAATGTCCAGAGGCGCGCGCACGCGCAGCCCCGCTCCCGCGGAGCGGCTTTTCGCTGCTGTCACCCGCCATTCTCCCACCCATGAACGCTTCGCCGGGCGTTGTGCGTCATCCCGTTGTTGTCGCATCGTTGTTGCAATACGACAGCGGGCGAGATCAAGCCGCTGCGCCATTGCCCGCGAAAATACAACCCAAGGGAACGGGGAAACCATCATGGCGAGCAACAGAGTCCACCGGATCGCGGTCATCGCAGGCGACGGCATCGGCAAGGAAGTCGTGCCGGAGGGCGTGCGGGTGCTGGAAGCCGCCGCGAAGCGCTGCGGGCTTCACCGTGCAGCTCGACACTTCGACTTCGCCTCCTGCGACTATTACGCGAAGCATGGCCGCATGATGCCGGAGGACTGGAAGGAGAGGATCGGCTCGCACGACGCCATCTTCTTCGGCGCGGTCGGCTGGCCCGCGTGCTGTCCCGGACCACATCTCGCTGTGGGGCTCGCTGATCCAGTTCCGGCGCGAGTTCGACCAGTACGTCAACCTGCGCCCCGTGCGGCTGATGCCGGGCGTGCCGTCCCCGCTGGCCGGCCGCAAGCCCGGCGACATCGACTTCTACGTCGTGCGCGAGAACACCGAGGGCGAATACTCCTCCATCGGCGGGCGCATGTTCCCCGGCACGGACCGCGAAGTCGTGATGCAGGAGACGGTGATGACGCGCATCGGCGTCGACCGGATCCTGAAATTCGCCTTCGAGCTGGCCCGCAAGCGCGGCCGAAGAAGCACCTGACCTCGGCGACCAAGTCCAACGGCATCTCGATCACCATGCCGTATTGGGACGAGCGGGTGGAGGCGATGGCCGAGGCACTATCCCGACGTGCGTGGTCGACAAGTACCACATCGACATCCTCACCGCGCATTTCGTGCTGCATCCCGACTGGTTCGACGTGGTCGTCGCCTCGAACCTGTTCGGCGACATCCTGTCCGACCTCGGCCCGGCCTGCACGGGCACCATCGGCATCGCGCCGTCGGGCAACATCAATCCCGAGCGCAATTTCCCGTCGCTGTTCGAGCCCGTCCATGGCTCGGCGCCCGATATCGCCGGCAAGGGCATCGCCAATCCGATCGCGCAGATCTGGTCCGCCGCCATGATGCTCGAGCATCTCGGCGAGACGGAAGCCGCGCGCGGCATCGAAGCGGCCATCGAGCGCGTCCTGGCGGACGAGCGTCTGCGGACCGGCGATCTCGGCGGAAAGGCGGGCACCGTCGATTGCGGCAAGGCCGTCGTGGAGGCGCTGGGCTGAACCAAGCGGAGCCCAGGCTGTTCTCATAGAGCTGTTTCGAACGGATTGATCCGCCCATGATCGAGATGAACACGCAGACGTTGCTCTCCGTCCTCCAGATCATCTGGATCGATCTGCTGCTCTCGGGCGACAACGCCGTCGTGATCGCGATGGCGTGCCGCTCGCTCCCGGCGCATCAGCGCCGCATGGGCATCGTGCTGGGCGCGGGCACGGCCGTGGCGCTGCGCATCCTGTTCGCGCTCGTCATTACCTGGCTGCTGGACATCCCGTTCCTGGGCATGGCCGGCGGCGCGCTCCTGTTCTGGATCGCGATCAAGCTTATCGCGGGCGAGGAGGAAGCCCACGCGAATGTGAGCGAGAGCGAGACTTTGTGGCAGGCCGTCCGCACGATCGCCATCGCCGACGCCGTGATGAGCCTCGACAATGTCGTCGCGATCTCGGCGGCGGCGGACGGCAATGTCATGCTCTTCATCTTCGGCCTCATCGTCTCAATCCCGCTGATCATCATGGGCTCGACGCTGATCATGGCGCTGATCGCACGGTTCCCGGCGTTCGTGTGGGGCGGCGCGGCGCTGCTCGGCTGGATCGGCGGCGAGATGATCGTGACCGACCCGTGGGTCGCCTCCCATCTTGGCCCGTCGGCGGCGTCCTGGCACACGCCCGTCGCGATGTTCGGTGCCCTGCTCGTGCTGCTGGTCGCGTTCGTCATGCGCCGGGTTGCCGCGCGTACGAGCAGCCAGCACTGATCGGTCCGTCCCCGTTCGCAGTTGCCAATAAGGCTTTGGCAGGATAACCGCTGGCCATGGATTTCACCGTGCAAGGCGCCCTCGCGATCCTCGAGGTCGTCTGGATCAACATCATCCTGTCCGGCGACAACGCGGTCGTGATCGCGATGGCGTGCCGGGGCTTGCCACCTCGACAGCGCCGCATGGGCCTGGTGCTGGGTTCGGGCGTCGCTGTGGTCATGCGCATCCTGTTCACGGTGATCGTCGTTCGCCTGCTGGAGGTGCCTTTCCTGCGCATCGGCGGAAGCCTGCTGCTGATCTGGATCGCGATCCAGCTTCTCAGCGAGGACGAGGACGACGCCGAGGGCAAGGTCAAGTCGTCCGACAAACTGCTGCACGCCGTCTGGACAGTCGCCGTCGCCGACATGGTGATGAGCCTCGACAACGTCCTCGCCATCGCCGCGGTCGCCAAGAACAATACGTCGCTGCTGATCCTCGGCCTTGTGATCTCGATCCCGCTGATCGTCGCCGGGGCCACGCTGATCATGGCCCTGCTCAGCCGCTTTCCGCTCCTCGTCTGGGCCGGAGCGGGTCTGCTCGGCTGGGTCGCGGGCGAGATGCTGGATTCCGACCCCTATCTGGTGGAACGCTTCGGCGAGGCGACGCTTCACCGGATTGAGCTTGCCGTGGCAACGGCCAGCGCCGCCATCGTGCTCGTGGCGGGATTTGTGTTGCGGCTCCGCCGCCGGCGCAAAGCCGAGCAGCACGGTTGAAACCGATGCCGGGCGCACCGGCCGACATGCGCTTCACGCTGGATGGAATAAAGCTTGGCGCCCGCCTCGTGCTTCCGCTCACGCCCGGCATCACGATCTTCGCCGCCGCGTTCGGCACGGCCGCGGCCCATAAGGGCGTGACGCTGGCCGAGGCGGTGCTCTCGAGCATGCTGGTCTTTGCCGGCGCGTCGCAGTTCGTCTCGCTCGAACTCTGGACCCGGAACTGGACCTTCGCGGCCATCCTCGCCATCAGCATCGTGACATTTACGGTGAACGCCCGAATGATCCTGCAGGGCGCGTCGCTGCAGCCCTGGCTCGCTCCGGTTCCGGGAAAGCTGCTCTGGCCGAGCATGTTCCTGTTCACCGATGCGACCTGGGTCGTCGCCGAGCGCTACCGGGCCGATGGCGGCGACGACAGGGGGGTCATCCTCGGCGCGGGGCTCGTGCTGTGGTCGGTCTGGGTGCTCGCGACCATCCCGGGCGTACTGGTCGGCGGCCTGATCGAGGACGCCCATCGCTGGGGCATCGATCTCGTCCTGCCGCTCTTTTTCGTGGCCATGGCGGTGCCCCTCTGGAAGGGCCGCCGCGATACGATCGCCTGGACCGTCGCCGGCATCGTGTCGGTCGCCATGTGGTGGCTGGTTCCGGGCTATTCGTACATCGTGGTCGGGGCGCTGGCCGGCGCGCTCGCCGGCGCGCTGCTGGGGATGCGCGACGATGGCTGATGCGCTGAGCGTTTCCCCCGGCGCGTTCGCCGCCATCCTTGGCATGGCGGTCGCGACCTATCTGTGCCGGGTGCTCGGCGTGTGGCTGATGGCGCATGTGCCGCTCACCAAGCCGCTGCGCAACGGCCTCGCGGCGCTGCCCGGCTCCATCGTCATCGCGGTCGTGCTTCCCATCGGAGTAAAAGGTGGCGCGGCCGCCCTGCTCGCACTGGCAGCCGCGCTTGTGTCGATGCTGATCCGCCGCAACGAACTGATCGCGCTCGCCGTCGGGCTCGTGGTCGTCTCGGTGGCGAGGGCTTTTGGTCTCTAGCATCGTCCCGCCGGGCGGATACAGGCTGGGAAAAAAGCTGACGCCGAACCAGGCTCAGTTTGGCGCGGAGTGGGCCTTCATGGCCTCGATGCCGGTGTCGCCCTCGCGCTGACGAAGGCGGGATTCGCCCAGCTCGCCGATCGCCTCAAGGATCGGATAGGCGGTCGAGGCCAGGTGCCCGTGGATGCGCTTGAGGTCGCGGATGAAGTCGAGATGCACGGCGCTGCTCTCGATGGACTCGGTCCGGCCTGCCCGCAGCCGGGCGTAATGGCTCTCCGAGGTCTCGCGCTCGGCGTTGCGGATGATCCCCTTTTCCTCGACCAGCCTGCGCGCAAGCTGGGGGTCGCGGCTCGCGAAGGCATTTAGCGCCAGCGACATGGTATCGACAACGAGCCCGTGGAACCGGCGCAGTTCGTCCTGGCCCTCGGCCGAGAACACCATTCCCTTGCGAACCTTCTTGGCCACGAGTTCCATCAGGTTCTTGTCGATGATGTCGCCGATATGCTCGAGATTCGTCGTGAACGACAGGATCTCCACCGCGCGTCGGCTCTCGTCGTCCCTCATCTCGGCGCGGGTGATCTGCACGAGATACAGCTTGATCGCCTCGAACTGAGTATCGACCTTGTCGTCCATCCGCTCGATCTCGCGGGCGATGCGCATGTCGGAGGCTTCCAACGCATCCGGCACCCGCCGCAGCATCGCCGCAACCTGATTGCCCATCTCGAGCGCCTCCCGCATGGCGCAGGCGAGCGCCTCGGAGGGCGAATTCACGAGGTTGGGATCGAGATGGCTGATCCCGTCCGCGCCAGCCGGCGGGTCGGGAATGAGCTTCGTGCACAGCCGCGCGACGATGTCGGTGAAGGGCAGGAAGAGGATCGCGACCAGGAGGTTGAACCCGGTATGCGCATTCACGACCAGCCGTTCAGGCGCGAACCAGCCAAGTCCCGCGATCAGGTGCTCCAGCGGTCCCAGCACGGCGAGAAGCGGGATCGCGACGGCAAACCGCATGATGAGATTGCCCATCGGCACGCGTCGGGCGGACGGCGGCGAGCCCGACAACGACACCAACGGTGCGAAGGCGCCGCCGATATTGGCGCCCAGCACGAAGGCCAGCGCCAGAGGCGGCGTGATCGCGCCGGACGCGGCCAACGACATGATGAACAGCACCATCGCCAGGCTCGAATGCGCGAACCACGTGACGATGGCCATGATCGCGACGGCCATCAGCGGCTCGCCTTCGAGCCCGCCGAGAACGATGCGGAACACTTCGGAGCCGCGCAGCGCGCCCGCCGCGCCGCCAATTTCCTTCAGGGCCAGAAGCATGACGCCGAGCCCGATGGCGATCCGCGCCACGCCGCGCGGCTTGTCGGCCTCGCTGGCAGAAGCCACGCCCACGCCGGCGGCGATCAGCAGCGCCCAGAGCCATTTGATGTCGAACGCGAAGAGCTGCGCCGCGAGCGTGGAGCCCACATCCGCGCCGAGCATCATGACGAGCGCGACGGGCAGCGTCAGGAGATCGCGCCCCGCCAGTGCGCCCAGCAGCAGGGCCGTCGCCGTGGACGATTGCATGAGCCCGCTGATGAAGCCGCCGGCGGCAAAAGCCCGCAGGCGGTTGGCGCTTGCGATGGCGAGCAGCCGCCGCAGCTCGCTGCCAAAGGCGCGTGTCACGCCGAGCCGAACCTGGCGCACGCCCCAGATGAGCAGGGCGACGCTTCCCACGAGAGTGACGGTCAATACCGTCGCGCTGGTCTCGGCCAATTCGAAATCAACTCCAATCGGGCTTTCGCCCGGATGTTCCCGTGGCGGAATACGACACTAATGTGACAGTTCGTCCTGCGCCGCAATCGCGCCCGCATGACACCTCCAACTCGGGATGCGACCCGAAGGCTCCACGGCGTCCTGTTTACGCGACGGAAGTTGCATTCCGGTTCACGCAACCCGCTTTCCGGGACTTCGGAGCGCGGGCGCGCTCCTTCCGGTGCGTTTTCCGGTGCATCTGCTGCGCCGGGCTGATTTGCGTCTGGTCTGTTTCCCAGCGGCCCGGCTTCGACTAGGGTGCGCGCGCAAAGAAGGACGCACCTCATGAGCATGTTGAGCATTTTCGCGCGCGTGGTAGCCCTGGTCGGCGGCACGATGGTCGTTATCAGGCGAATGCAGGACGGGGAGCAAAAGCCCGCGTTCGGCGCCGCGCCTTCGATCCCGGCAGCCAAGCCGCAAGGCCCCGTGCCGACGCTCAAGATGCCGACTGCCAAGGGCTGGACCGGCAACCAGACGCCCATCGCCGCGCCCGGGCTCAAGGTGAACGCCTTCGCGACCGGCCTCGAGCATCCCCGCTGGGTCGAAATTCTCCCGAACGGCGACGTCCTCGTCTCCGAGGCGATGAGCATCCCCGGTCCCATCAAGTCGATCTTCGGCTACGCCATGCGCGCTACGCTGGCGCGCGCCGGCGCGCTGGGCCGCAGCCCCAATCGGATCAAGCGCCTGCGCGATGCGAATGGCGACGGCGTCGCGGAGACGACGGAAATTCTCCTCGAAGGCCTGAGCCAGCCCTTCGGCATGGCCCTGAAAGGCGAGACCTTCTACGTCGGCAATACCGACGGCGTGGTCGCCTACCCCTGCAAGGCCGGAACGGCCGAGGTCACCGGTCCGCCGCGCAAGCTGGTGACCTTCAAGCCCGGCGGCCATTGGACGCGCAGCCTGCTGCTGAGCCCCGACGGCTCGAAGCTCTACGCCGGCGTCGGCTCCCAGACCAACATCGCCGATAACGGGATGGCGGAGGAGGAGGGCCGCGCGGCCGTGTACGAACTCGACCTCGAGAAGGGGACGAGCCGTATCTTCGCCTCGGGCCTGCGCAATCCGGTCGGCCTTGCCTGGGAGCCCGTCACGGGAGCGCTCTGGACGGTCGTGAACGAGCGCGACGGGCTCGGCGACGAGACGCCTCCCGACTACCTGACGTCAGTGAAGGACGGCGGCTTCTATGGTTGGCCATACTGCTACTGGGGCAAGACGGTCGACGACCGCGTGCCGCAGGACGAGGCCGCCGTCGCGAGCGCGCTGACGCCGGACTATGCGCTGGGCGGCCATACGGCCTCGCTCGGCCTGTGCTGGCATCCCGCCGGCACCCTCCCCGGCTTCCCCGACGGCATGATCATCGGCCAGCACGGCTCCTGGAACCGCAGCACGCTGAGCGGCTACAAGGTGATCTTCGTGCCCTTCGAGAACGGCCGTCCATCGGGACCGCCGCGCGACATCCTGTCGGGCTTCCTCGCGCCCGACGAGCAGGTGTCCTACGGACGCCCGGTCGGCGTGGCCCTCACCCGCGAAGGCGCGCTGCTCGTCGTGGACGATGTCGGCGACGTCATCTGGCGCGTGACCGGGGCGTAAGGTCGACAATCCGGCCGCCGGCGCGACGATGCGCCGGCCATGCTCCGCACAGCTCAAAGGCGGCTCAGGCCACCGCCAGCTTGCGCTGGACTGCGAACGGGCTCAGGCCCAGCCAGGTCTGCATCGTCGACGCGATCTCCTGCGAGCCCGTGAGCATGATGTGCTCGCGCTCTTTCTGGACGGTCGTAAGGCCCATCCAGATCGACGTCATGGTTCGCAGGTCGGTCGCGACATAGAGGTCGACATCGAAGCCCGGATCGGACCAGCACAGGTCGACCTCGCCGGACGGCTCGATTACGAGCCACCAGTTCCGCTTCGATAGGGGCAGGTCCTGGTAGATGAACTGGATGACGCTGCGGAAGGGAGGCAGTGGCGACGGATTGAGATTGCGCCGCATGTCCCACATCAGCAGGGACGGATCGAGATTTCCGAGCGACGATTCCGAAGTCACCCATTTCTGGCCCCAGAAGCCCATCGCCTCGACGACCGGCCGCAGATCCTTGCCAGCCTGCGTCAGGTGATATTCGAAAATTCCCTTTTCGCCCCGCAGCTCCCTGCGCTCCAGGACACCGACGGCCTCGAGCTCCTTCAACCGTTGCGAGAGGAGCGTGGGCGACATCTTGGGAACGCCGCGCCGCAGGTCGTTGAAGCGGGTCGTCCCCGCCACGAGTTCACGCAGCAGCACCATGGTCCAGCGGTTGCACAGGATCTCCGCGGCCATGGCGACTGGGCAGAACTGCTTGTATCCCGGCTGGCTCATGCTCGGCGCTCCCAATGGCATGCTTGAAAGCTAATCTTACTCACAGCGCACAACTAGTACGGTAACTGTACCGGGTGACTCCATTTTCTGGACTGGAGGGATTTGGCGTGGCGCACCCATGATCGCTTGGCGTCGAGCGACGCGGTTGTCACAGGAGAACACGCCATGTCCGTCTATATGATCGCCGACATCAAGATCACCGATCCCGCATGGGTCCCCGGCTACGCCGAGTCCGTCCATCACCTCGTTCACAAGCATGGGGGACGCTACCTCTCGCGCAGCGGCAATGTCCGCACGCTTGAAGGCGCACCGCCGGACACGACGCTGATCGCCTTGCTGGAATTCCCGTCCTCGGACGCACTCGATGCCTTCCTGGACGATCCAGACTATGCCCGCCACGCCTCGGCGAGGAAGGCCGGCAGCGAAAGCCGATTCCAGATGATCGACGATACCGATCTCGCGGGGACCATCACGTACCTGCGCAAGGCCTGAAGCAGGCCGTCGAAACTGCCCCGCCGGATCTCTCCGGCGAGGGCTTCGCGCCAGGCGATCAGGTCACGACCGACGGCTCGGTGCGGCCCGTATGCGCTGCGATCCCCGCGATCTCGCCGGCTGCCGCCGCGACGTCCGCCAGGATTTGCCCCGTGGGCAGGTCGTGCTTGGTGGGGTCGGGTTCGAAGCGTTCGAGATAGACGCGCAAGGTCGCGCCCGACGTGCCGGTGCCGGAGAGGCGGAACACCGCGCGGGCGTCTTCCTCGAAATAGATCCGGATGCCCTGGCGCGGCGTGACGCTGCCGTCGACGGGATCGGTGTAGGAGAATTCGTCGGCGGTCTTCACCGTCAGCCCCGCGGCCTTGGTCCCCGGGAGCGCGGCAAGACGGTCGCGCAGGCCGGACATCAGCCGGTCGGCAGCGGCACTGTCGACACCCTCATAGTCGTGGCGGGCGTAGTAGTCGCGGCCGTATTCGGCCCAATGCTCGCGCACGATCTGCGCGGCGGGCTTGCCGAGCGCGGCGATGATGTCGAGCCAGAGCAGCACCGCCCAAAGGCCGTCCTTCTCGCGGATGTGGTTGGATCCCGTGCCCGCGCTCTCTTCCCCGCACAGCGTGATCCGCCCGGCATCGAGCAGGTTGCCGAAGAACTTCCAGCCGGTCGGCGTCTCGTAGCAGGGCAGGCCAAGCTTCGCCGCCACGCGGTCCACCGCGCGGCTCGTCGGCATGGAGCGCGCGACGCCTGCGAGCCCGCCTCTGTAGCCCGGTGCGTGGTGCGCCTGCGCGGCGAGGATGGCGAGGCTGTCGCTCGGCGTCACGAACAGGCCCCGCGCCACGATCATGTTGCGGTCGCCGTCGCCGTCCGACGCCGCGCCGAAATCGGGGGCGTCCGGCCCGGTCATCAGCTCCATCAGCTCATGGGCGTGAACGGGATTGGGATCGGGATGATGGCCGCCGAAATCGGGAAGCGGCACGCCGTTGGCCACGGTGCCCGGCGCGGCGCCGAGCCTGCCTTCGAGGATGGCCGTCGCGTAGGGACCGGTGATGGCGCTCAGCGCGTCGAAGCGCATCGTGAAGTTCCGTTCGAACATGCCCCGGATTCGATCGAAGTCGACGATCTTCGCCATCATCACGGCATAGGCTTCGACAGGATCGACGACCTCCACGACCATGCCGCCGATCGTCACCTCACCGATGCGGGCGAGATCGAGGTCCGGCGTGTCGAGGGTCAGGTACTCGGTGAGCGACTTGGTGCGGGCGAAGATCGCCTCGGTCACGCTCTCGGGCGCCGGGCCGCCATTCGACGCGTTGTACTTGATGCCGAAATCGCCATCGGGCCCGCCGGGATTATGGCTGGCCGACAGGATGATGCCGCCGATGGCGCCCCTGGTGCGGATGAGGTTCGAGGCGGCGGGGGTCGAAAGCAGCCCGTTCTGGCCCACGATCACCCGGCCGAGACCGTTCGCCGCAGCCATGCGCAGCGCGGTCTGCACGACCTCCTTGTTGAAATATCGCCCGTCGCCACCCAGCACCAGCGTCGCGCCCTGCCGGCCGTCGATGCACTCCAGGATGGATTGCAGGAAATTCTCGACATAGCGCGGCGTCTGGAACACCGGCACCGTCTTGCGCAGGCCTGATGTACCCGGCCGCTGGTCGGTGAAGGGCGTCGTGGGATGGCGTAGGATCGGCATGGCGGACCTTCTAGATCTGGGCCTTCTGGACGTCTTGGTCAGGCGGGAAGCCTCGCACGGGAGCCCGGGCGGGCGCAAACCGGGTCAGCCCTTCAGCCGGGCCTTGATGCGCGTCGTGATGAGGTCGCGGACGGCGCGGTAGGCCTCCAGCATCTGCTCGCGCGATCCCTGCACGAGCGTGGGGTCGGGCGTGGGCCAGTACTCCACCTCGGCGGCGAGGGTGCGGGTGAGTTCCAGCGCCTTGTGGTGTGCCTCCGGGCTGAGGGAGATGATGAGGTCGAAGTTTAGACCTTCCCAATCCTCCAGCTCCTCCAGCGTGCGCGGCTTGTGCTTGGAGGCGTCGATGCCGATCTCGTCGAGCACCGACACCATGAAGGGATCGGTCTCGCCGCGCCGTACCCCGGCCGACTGCACGTAGACGGACTTGCCGAAATAATGCCGGGCGATAGCCTCTGCCATGGGCGAGCGAACGGCGTTGAAAGCGCAGGCGAAGAGCACCGCGCCAACCCGCCCTCCAAGCGCCTCTCCCGCCATGTTCAGCCTTTCCAGTGAAGGGCCATGATGAGCGTGAAGAGGCGGCGCGCGGTGTCGAAATCGATGTCGATCTTGCCATTGAGCCGCTGCTGCAGGATCTCGGCGGCTTCGTTGTGCAGGCCGCGGCGGCCCATGTCGATGGCCTCGATCTGCGCCGCGCTGGCGGTGCGGATGGCGGCGTAATAGCTCTCGCAGACCATGAAATAGTCCTTCACCACGCCCCGGAATGGCGCGAGCGAGAGGATATGGGTGATCACCGGCGAACCGTCGGCCAGCCTCACGTCCATCGCGAGCTTGCCCGAGACCATCGAGAGGTGGAGCGCGTAGGGGCCGCCCTCGTGCCCGGGCAGTCCGAAAAGATTGCTCTCGATGAGATCGTAGATCGCGACGGCCCGCTCGTGCTCCTGCTCGGGCGCGCCGCGGCCGATCGAAACGTCATCAAGCGTAACCGCGACCAGCGTCCTGGCTGGCGTGCGAGCCTCGTCGGGTTCTGGCATGCCGGCCATTCGCGCCTAGCCCAGGTTCAGGCGGACCGCGACGGAACGGGCGTGGGCTTCCAGCCCCTCCGCCCGGCCGAGCGTGATCGCGGCCGGTCCCAGCGCGCGCAGCGCCTCGGGCCCGCATTTCAGGATCGAGGTCCGCTTCATGAAGTCGAGCACGCCGAGGCCGGACGAGAACCGCGCCGAGCGCGCCGTCGGCAGGACGTGGTTGGGACCGCCGACATAGTCGCCGATGGCCTCCGGCGTATGACGGCCGAGAAAGATCGAGCCCGCATTGCGGATCTTGGCGGCGAGCCCCTCGGCGTCCTCGGTCTCGATTTCCAGATGCTCGGGGGCGAGGCGATCGACCAGCGGCACGCAGGCGTCGAGGTCCGGCACGATGAGGATCGCGCCGAAATCGCGCCAGCTCGCCCCGGCGATGTCGGCGCGCGGCAGCGTCACGAGGCGGCGCTCGACGGCCTGCGCCACCGCCTCGCCCAGCTCTGGGCTGTCGGTGATGAGGATGGATTGCGCCGCCGTGTCGTGCTCGGCCTGGGCCAGCAGGTCCGCGGCGATCCAATCGGGATTGCCCGAGGCGTCGGCGATGACCACCACCTCGGATGGCCCGGCGATCATGTCGATGCCGACCTGCCCGAAGACGCGCCTCTTGGCCGCCGCCACATAGGCGTTGCCGGGACCGACGATCTTGGCGACCGGCGCGATGGTGGCCGTGCCGTATGCGAGCGCCGCAATCGCCTGGGCGCCGCCCACCCGGTAGATTTCTGTCACGCCCGCGATGCGCGCGGCGGCCAGCACCAGCGGGTTGAGCACGCCGCCGGGCGACGGGACGACCATGACGATGCGCGGCACCCCGGCGACCTTCGCGGGCACGGCGTTCATCAGGACGGACGACGGATAGCTCGCGGTGCCGCCGGGCACATAGAGCCCCGCCGCCTCCACCGCGGTCCAGCGATGGCCGAGTTCGACGCCGAGTGCGTCAGTGAAGCGCTCGTCGCCGGGCTTCTGGCGGCGATGATAGACCTCAATGCGGTCATGCGCGAGGCGCAGCGCGGCGATGGCCTCGCTGTCGCAGCGCTCGATGGCTGCATCCACCTGCGCGGGCGTGATCGCGAGATCGGCTGCTTCCAGCTCCAGGCGGTCGAACCGACGCGTATAGTCGACAAGGGCCGCATCGCCGCGCAGGACCACATCGTCGATGATCGCCTTCGCCGCAAGATCGACGTCCTCCGACACCTCCCGCTTCATGGCGAGCAGGTTCGAAAAATCGCGCTGGAAATTCGGGGAGCGGGCATCGAGCCGCATCGGCATGGGTCGGGCGTCCTGTTCTGGTCTTTCGGCCGGGCGTACCGAACGGCAGACTTAATATGGCATTATTCGCTGGTATCGTGCCGCGGCAGGTTGCTCGTCTCCCAGACCGGGCCGAGGTCGCTCATCTCGCATTCCAGGCACTCGACCTCGAGCCGGATGCCGCCTCCGCCGGAAAATACCAGGGTCACGAAGCCGGACGGCGCTTCCGAGGTCTCGAAGGTCACGGCGAGCAGGTTGAGCACCGCATCCGGCGCGTCGAGCCGGAGCTTGGTCGTCTGCACCTTCATCACGCGGTCGAAATGCAGGCCCGTCCTGCGGCGGCGGTTCGCGCCCGAGGCGGCCGACGTCCAGTCGAACCGGTTCACGACCATCGCGAAACGGTGCTCGCGCGGCAGCCAGGCCATGTCGCCGATCTTCAGAACGGCGTCCTGCAGGTGGGCCGAGATCACCGCGAGGTCGTCGGAATCGAGCGCAACAAGCTTCAGCGTATCCATGTTGCGAGACCGGCTCCGTTTCCAAGGCATTGTCCAGGCCGGTCCAGCGGACGGCCTGCATGATCGTGTAACCGCCGTCATCGTGCGACGCAACGCCTGTGCGTTCGTTGCATCGCTAATGAACTGCAACTGCGAATTGAAACGACGCTCGAATCCTTCAATTTTCTTGAATTGCGCAGGATTTGTAGTATCGGCGGTCCTTTCGAGGGGTTTCAATGTCGTCGGGGTTCGTTGTCGCGCTTTCGCTGATGGCCGCTCTGGTCTTCGCCGTGTTGTCGAGTATGGGGGCCGACGCGAAGGTTCTCCAGCTCGCCGGAGCGGGCGACGACATGTTCTCCAGCCAGCACCAGCCGCTCCCGGCAGCGGATCGTCCCGCGTATGGCTTCCAACCTGACGCGGCGGCTCCCTCGCAGACGCTCCGCTATGCGCAATCGGCCGTCCGGTACGGAACAGCCTGCATCACCGAGCGCGGCATCTGCTCGGTGCCTCGGCCCGTCCCGGTCAATACGGGCTGCTACTGCAGGACGCCGGGAGGCAGGATCGGCGGCCGCGTGCTGAATTGAACTGATGTCCGGCCGTTAAAATTCGAGGCCCCGCATACGTCGCCCGGCTAACGCGCTGCGTGCGGCGAACGCAAACTGGGCGTTTTCGACAGAGTTGCGCTACAATTTATTCATGCAACCTCGAATCCCTGAGGCCCTGATGAGGTCATCCAAGGCTTCTGGCCGCCTTCAGCGCGGTCCTCATCGCTATCGCCGCTGTCATGACGATGCCGCAGATCGCGCTGGCGCAGTATTACGATCCGTACCGGCCCCCGCCGCCCGTCTATGGCGGCCCGGTCTATGGCGGCCCTGTCTACGGCGCGCCGCAGCCTTATGGCCGCCCGCCCTATGGCGAGTCCGCCGCCCGGCTATTACAACCGGCCCCCGCCGCCGCCTGCCTATGGCCGTCCGCCGCCGCGCTATGGCAGCAATATGGGCATGGGCTGCGTCACTTCGCGCGGCACCTGCAGCACGGACAGGCCGGTTCCCATCGGGACGGGCTGCCGGTGCATGATCCCCGGCTTCGGCAGGAAGCGCGGCGCGGTCGAATATCTGACCGGCGGATCGGTGCCGGTCTCGCGCCCCGCCTGAGGCGGGCGTCGCGCCGGGGCCGGATTCAGCCTTCGCCCGAGACCCGTTCGATCTCCGCGCCGCAGCGTGCGAGCTTCTTCTCGAGCGCTTCGAAGCCGCGATCGAGGTGATAGACGCGATGAACCGTCGTCTCTCCCTCCGCCGCGAGCCCCGCGATGACGAGCGATACCGAGGCGCGCAGGTCCGTCGCCATCACGGGCGCGCCCTTCAGCGCCGGCGTCCCCTCGACGATGGCGAGATCCCCGTCGAGCCTGATGCGCGCGCCGAGCCGGGCCAGTTCCTGGACGTGCATGAAGCGATTCTCGAAGATCGTCTCGCGGATGTGCGAGGTTCCGCTCGCTCGCGTCATCAACGCCATGAACTGGGCCTGCAGGTCGGTCGGAAAGCCCGGAAACGGCTCTGTCGTCACGTCCACCGGCGCGATGCCCCCGCCATTGCGGCGCACGCGAATGCCGCCCGGCGTCGCGGTGACCTCGGTGCCCGAGCGCATCAGCACGTCCAGGCCCGCCTGCAGCAGGTCGGCGCGCGTGTTTTCGAGCGTCAGGTCGCCGCCCGTCATGGCCACGGCCATGGCGTAGGTGCCGGTCTCGATCCTGTCAGGCAGCACGGCATGGCGCGCGCCGCCGAGCGAGGTGACGCCCTCCACGACGATCCGCGATGTGCCCGCGCCCGAGATTTTCGCGCCCATCTTCACGAGGCAGTCGGCGAGATCGACGACCTCCGGCTCGCGCGCGGCGTTGTCGATGACCGTCGTCCCGTGCGCCAGCGTCGCCGCCATCAGCGCCGTGTGGGTGCCGCCGACCGTCACCTTCGGGAAGTGGATGTCGCCGCCGCGCAGTCCCTTGGGCGCGCGCGCAACGGCGTAGCCGGCATCGATGTCGATGGTCACGCCGAGCTTTTCCAGCGCCATGATCAGCAGGTCGACGGGCCGCGTGCCGATGGCGCAGCCGCCCGGCAGGGAGACCCGCGCCTCGCCCATGCGGGCCAGCAGCGGCGCGATCACCCAGAAGCTGGCGCGCATCCGCGATACCAGCTCGTAGGGCGCGGTCGTGTCGACGATGTTGGCCGCACTGAGCCGAATGGTGTCGCCGCTCTCCTGCGTCTGGCCGATGCGCTTGCCGTCGATGGAGGCATCGACGCCGTGATTGCCGAGAATGCTCTTCGCGATGGCGGCC
>CAWGGK010000002.1:0-112543 GCA_963822165.1 uncultured Alphaproteobacteria bacterium | reverse complement strand
CCGTTGGCCTACAGTTCGAGGCCACGCAGCACGTTGAACCTCACCTCGCTATGACCGGCACCCCGATGAGCAACGGATGCAAGACGAACATGAACAGCGCCCAGAAAATCGTCCCCAGCACGATGGCCATGACATCGTTCCGGCGTCCCCCGGCGGCGATGGGCAGTTCGCTCCCATCAGCCCGCTTCTTCACCGAGATCCGGTCGTAGACGGCCCAACCTAGAAACGACCCAAACAGGATGATGGAGCCAAGATCTCCATCGCTGAGCAGATGCGCCAGGGCCGAGACCTTCACGGCGACGAGCATCGGATGCTTCAGCTGCTGCTTGATCTCTCCTGGGGGAACATACGCAGCCACCAGGGCAACCATTGCGGGCCACATCAAGAGGATGCTGAGGTGGGCCATGCCCCTGGGCGGCGTCCAGACATCGATATATCCGGCCGCGCGATAGGCCTTGTAGCCGAGCACGATCAGGACGAACCCGATCAGCGAAGCCAGGCTGTAGGCTGCCTTGTAGAGCCCCGGCCCGAGCCGCGTAACCAGACCGGCCCGCAGTTCCCTCGAGCGTGGTCAGCGTGTGGACGCCGAAGAAGATAACGAGTCCGGCAATCAGGGTGGCCATGTTGCCCTTTCAGGGGAAATTCGGTCAGCTCGTGGCGGCTTGAATTAGGATACCGGTCCGGACGCGGGCAGGATATACCCAAGATCACGCCAGCGATGACTTTGGCTGGCGTCCTGGCGGCCGGGAAACACTCTCGCGGCGCGTTTCTTGGGCAGGCGGATCATGCTCAAACATTCAAAAATAAGGACAAAATTACCGGAACGGAGAAAAGCTGAAATGACAATTTCGCGAAAGATTTTCGCTCCAAAATCCGCATTCACCACCACGCATTTATTGTATCGAAATATAACGATTGGGCACTCTATACGAAGTCCAACAATGCATACCATGAGCGGCGAGCATGATACCCCGCCGATCTATGCGCAAGCACATGATGTATGCTGCTCTGATCCGCTCAGTGCAGGATCTGGCTGAGGAACAGCTTGGTGCGCTCGTGCTGCGGGTTGTGAGAAGAACTCGTCGGGCGTCGTTCTCCTCGACGATCTGGCCCGGCGTCCATGAAGATCACGCGGTCGGCGACCTGGCGGGCAAAGCCCATTTCGTGGGTCACGCAGATCATGGTCATGCCGTCCTCGGCGAGCGACGACCATGGTGTCGAGCACCTCCTTGACCATCTCGGGGTCGAGCGCGGAGGTCGGCTCGTCGAACAGCATGATCTTCGGGCTCATGCACAGCGCGCGGGCGATGGCCACGCGCTGCTGCTGGCCGCCGGAGAGCTGGCCGGGATATTTGTTCGCCTGCTCGGGGATCTTCACGCGCGTGAGGTAGTGCATCGCGATCTCCTCGGCGTCCTTCTTCGGCATCTTCCGCACCCAGATCGGCGCCAGCGTGCAGTTCTCCAGGATGGTCAGGTGCGGGAACAGGTTGAAGTGCTGGAACACCATGCCGACCTCGCGGCGGATCTCGTCGATCCGCTTGAGGTCGTTGGTCAGCTCGATGCCGTCGACGACGATCCGGCCCTTCTGGTGCTCCTCCAGCCGGTTGATGCAGCGGATCATCGTCGACTTGCCGGAGCCCGACGGCCCGCAGATGACGATGCGCTCGCCGCGCGTCGACCGTCAGGTTGATGTCGCGCAGCACGTGGAACTCGCCGTACCACTTGTTCATGCCGATGATCTCGACCGCGATCTCGTTCTTGAGCTGGGCGGGCTTCAGGCTGGCGGGCTTGCGGCGCTTCGGCCATCGGGTCGTTCCTCTTATTCAGCGCTTGTCGGCCGGTGGCGAGCCGCGCTCCATCGCAGCTGGGCATAGCGGGACATGGCGAAGCAGAAGACGAAGTAGAAGAGCGCGGCGAAGACATAGCCGGTCGCGCGCGTCGTCGGGCGCGGCCCAGCGCGGATCGATGCGCGCCGCCTCGATCGTCTTGAGCAGGTCGAAGATGCCGACGATCGACACCAGCGTCGTGTCCTTGAACAGGCCGATGAAGGTGTTGACGATGCTGGGGATGACGATCTTCAGCGCCTGCGGCAGGATGATGAGCCGCATCATCTGCCAGTAGCTGAGGCCCAGCGCCATCGCGCCTTCGTACTGGCCCTTCGGCATGCGCCTGCAGGCCGCCGCGCACCACCTCGGCCATGTAGGCGGCGGCGAACAGCGCGACGCCGACCAGCGCGCGCAGCAGCTTGTCGGGCTGCCAGGCCGGCCGGCAGGAACAGCGGCAGCATCACGCTGGCCATGAACAGCACGGTGATCAGCGGCACGCCGCGCACGAACTCGATGAAGATCACGCGAGACGAGCTTGACGACCGGCAGCTTCGAGCGCCGGCCCAGCGCCAGCAGGATGCCGAGCGGCAGCGACACCACGATGCCGACGGTCGAGCACGACGAGCGTGACCAGCAGGCCGCCCCACAGATTGGTCGACACATCGGGCAGGCCGAGCGCCGGCGCGCCGATGCAGCAGGAAGTAGCGCGACGATCGGCAGAACGACGAAGAAGTAGAACAGCGCGCCGAAGTCGCTTGTAGCGGCGCCCGCGGCCACAGCAGCCAGCACGACGCCGATGGCGCAGCAGCAGCGAAGACGAGGTCGACGCGCCAGCGCTCCTCGAACGGATAGGGGCCGTAGATGAAATAGCCGAGCGCGGCCTCGACGAAGGCCCAGCACGCGCCGACCGGCGTGGCCGACCGTCGCGTCGAGGCAGGCCTCGCGGTCCTTGCCCGTCCACACCGCGTCGATGATCAGGAAGTGGATCAGCGGGCGGGATGAGCCACGTAGACGAGCCACGCGCCGAACAGCGTCAGCAGCGTGTTGGAGACGGACGAGAACAGGTTGCTCGCGCATCCAGGCGATCGGCCCCACCGCCAAGGCGGCGGCGGCGTCGGCCGAGGCAAGATTGTCCTGCCGGACGATATCCGTGACGCGTTCGATGCGCAAGCGCTCATCGCTCAGCGCTCCACCAGCGCCTTGCGGCTGTTGTACCAGTTCATGAACGCAGGACGTCACGAGGCTGATCGTCAGGTAGACGACCATGGTGATGCCGATGACCTCGATCGCCTGCCCGGTCTGGTTCAGCACCGTGCCGGCGAACACCTGCACGAGGTCGGGATAGCCGATGGCCACCGCCAGCGACGAGTTCTTGGTGAGGTTGAGATACTGGCTCGTCAGCGGCGGGATGATGACGCGCATGCGCCTGCGGCACGATGACCAGCCGCAGCGTCTGGCCCGGCCGCAAGGCCGAGCGCGGCGGCCGCCTCGGTCTGCCCGTGCGACACCGCCAGGATGCCGGCGCGCACGATCTCGGCGATGAAGGCCGCGGTGTAGATGCTCAGGCCCGAGCAGCAGGGCCACGAACTCCGGGATAGACCTGCATGCCGCCGGTGATGTTGAAGCGGCCCTGCTTGCGGCATGTCGAAGGTCAGCGGGAAGCCGGCCAGCGACGAAGGCCAGCAGCGGCAGGCCGACGATGAGGCCGAGCCGCGACGAGGCCCTTGGGCAGGATCTGGCCCGTGTCGCATCCTGGCCTGCCTGCGCGCCAGCGCCAGAAGGCATAGGCCAGCACGATGCGGCGAGGCCGAGGGCGATAAGACGTAGGCGAACAGGCTTCGCCGCCAGCGGCTCGGGCACGATACAGGCCGCGATTGTTGAGGTAGATGCCGCCGGGGATCGTGATGCTGTCGCGCGGATCCGGCAGCGCCTTCAGCACGGCGTTGTACCAGAACAGCAGCTGCAGCAGCAGCGGGATGTTGCGGATCACCTCGACATAGACGGCGCGCCAGCTTGCGCACGAGCCAGTTCGGCGACAGCCGCGCGACGCCGATGACGAAGCCGAGCATGGTCGCGAAGACGATGCCGATGGACCGCCACGAGCAGCGTGTTGAGCAGGCCGACCAAGAAGGCGCGGCCATAGGTCGACCGTCCGTCGCGGATAAGGGATCAGCGTCTGGCTGATGTCGAAGCCCGGCCGTGTTCTCCAGGAAGCCGAAGCCGGACGCGATCTTGGCGGCGCGCAGGTTCTCGACCGCGTTGGTCGATGGCCTCGTAGACCAGGAACACGATGACCAGGACGACGACGACCTGGTAGACGATCCCGCGCACCGCCGGATCGTTGAACAGCGATACCTCGCGCCGGTATCGGCAGGGTGCCCGCAGACTCATGATGCCTCCACCGGATGACCTTCCGGCCGGTCATGCGGCGTGGCCACATGCCCGACGACCGACATCCACGTCGCACGCGACATCGGTCGAACTTCTGCAAGCATGACGCCAGCCTGCTTCACGGCCCTGGCAGACCGGCACGGATGCCGGAGCGCGGCGCCGCCGACGGCGCGCCGGACGGTGACCCGTCCGGCGCAACGATCAGCGGACCGGCGGAGCGTACTGGAGGCCGCCCTTGGTCCACAGCGCGTTCAGGCCGCGCGCGATCTTCAGGCGGCGAGCCCATGCCGACGTTGCGCTCGAAGCTCTCGCCGTAATTGCCGACGTGCTTGATGATCGCGATAGGCCCAGTCGTTGGTGAGGCCGATGCGCCTCGCCGAACTCGCCCTCGATGCCGAGCAGCCGCTTGATCTCGGGTTGTCGGACTTCAGCATCTCGTCGACATTGCCTGGGTGACGCCGAGTTCCTCGGCGTTGATCATGGGCGTAGTAGCACCCACTTCACGATGTCGAACCACTGGTCGTCGCCATGGCGCACGGCCGGGCCGAGCGGCTCCTTGGAGATGATCTCGGGCAGCACGATGTGGTCGTCCGGGCTTGGCAGGCGTCAGGCGCTCGGCGTAGAGGCCCGAGGCGTCGGTGGTGTAGGCGTCGCAGCGGCCGGCGTCGTAGGCCTTCACCGTCTCGTCGTTGGTCGCGAACGTCACCGGCTTCGTACTTCAGCTTGTTGGCGCGGAAGTAGTCGGCGAGGTTCAGCTCGGTCGTCGTGCCCTGCTGCACGCAGATCGAGGCGCCGTTGAGCTCCAGCGCGGACTTCGACGCTCAGAGCTTCTTGCGGACCATGAAGCCCTGGCCGTCATAGTAGTTGACGCCGGCGAAGTTCAGGCCGAGCGCGGTGTCGCGCGACATCGTCCAGGTGGTGTTGCGCGACGAGCACGTCGACCTCGCCGGACTGCAGCGCCGTGAAGCGCTCCTTGGCGGTCAGCGGCACGAACTTCACCTTGGTCGCGTCGCCGAAGATCGCGGCGGCGACCGCGCGGCAATAGTCGACGTCGAGGCCGGACCAGTCGCCCTTGTCGTCGGGGACGCCGAAGCCGGCGAGGCCGGTGCTCGATCCGCAGATGAGCTGGCCCCGGTCCTTGACCTGCTTGAGTGTCTGCGCGGACGCAGGTGCTGCCACAAAGGCCAGCGCCAGCGCGCCCGCCGCAATGGCGATCGCGTTCCTGATCATATTTACCCCTCCGGAAAAAAACCCTGCAGCGGCGCTCGTTGTCGCTCTACTCCAGGTTTGAGGGAGGGACCGGCTTATTCCGGCCCCTCCAGTCTGGCGATCGGCCTAGCGGACCGGCGGTGCGTACTGCAGGCCGCCCTTGTTCCACAGCGCGTTGAGGCCGCGCTTGATCTTCAGCGGCGAGCCTTCGCCGACGTTGCGCTCGAAGCTCTCGCCGTAGTTGCCGACGTGCTTGACGATGCGGTAGGCCCAGTCGTTGGTGACGCCCATGCCCTCGCCGAACTTGCCTTCGGTGCCGAGCAGACGCTTGATCTCCGGATTGTCGGACTTCAGCATCTGTCGACATTGGCCTTGGTCACGCCGAGTTCCTCGGCATTGACCATGGCGAACAGCACCCACTTGACGATGTCGAGCCACTGGTCGTCGCCGTGGCGGACCGACCGGGCCGAGCGGCTCCTTGGAGATGATCTCCGGCAGGACGATGTGGTCGTTCGGGTTGGCTGAGCTTCAGGCGCTCGGAATAGAGGCCCGAGGCGTCGGTCGTGTAGGCGTCGCAGCGGCCGGCCTCGTAGGCCTTGGTCGTCTCGTCGCTGGTCGCGAAGGCCACGACCTCGTACTTCATCTTGTTGGCGCGGAAATAGTCGGCGAGGTTGAGCTCGGTCGTCGTGCCCTGCTGCGTGCAGACCGACGCGCCGTTCAGCTCGAGCGCCGAGGCGACGTTGAGCTTCTTGCGGACCATGAAGCCCTGGCCGTCATAGTAGTTGACGCCCGTGAAGTTCAGGCCGAGCGAGGTGTCGCGCGACATCGTCCAGGTCGAGTTGCGGACGAGCACGTCCACTTCGCCCGACTGCAGCGCCGTGAAGCGGTCCTTGGAGGACAGCGGCACGAACTTCACCTTGGTCGGGTCGTTGAAGATCGCCGCCGCGATGGCGCGGCAGCACGTCGACGTCGAGGCCGGTCCAGTCGCCCTTGTCGTCGGGCACGCCGAAGCCGGCGAGGCCGGTGTTCGAGCCGCACTGCAGGAAGCCCTTCTGCTTCACGGTGTCCAGCGTGCCTGCGGAAGCGGCGCTCGATACCAGCGCGGCGGCCGCGCCAAGGCCGCCAAGGTCACGAGGATTTTTTTCATCAAGAGGTCAACTCCCACTCTAGTTTCGCTGTCCCTGGATCGGGTGGGCCTTGGCCTATGCTGCTTCCATCTCTGGTTAACACGACCGGCATCCCCTCATCTGATTGGAGTTTCCGATAGCGGTCAAGCCCGCGTAGCAGGTATGCAAATCGCAGATTGCAGACATTCTGCCGGTCAACCGGCTTCGAACGATTTCGCAGGTTTGCACCTTGACCGGTCGAGCCTGGCCGCGCACCTATGCGCACGACTCGACCGTGACGGACGGTCTGTCTGCACGAAAGCCTGCATCAGCCATGAAGAAGATGACGCCCGACGATCGCTGCCCGCATGGGCGCCCGCACCCGCCTCGTCCACGCGGGACGCGATCCGTCCGAGCAGTTCGGCTTCGTCAACACGCCGATCTATCGCGGCTCCACCGTGCTCTGCGCCGACGATGCACGATCTCACCCAGCGCACCGGGCGCTATCATCTACGGCACGCGAGGCACGCCGACCACGGACGCGCTCGAGACGGCGTGGTCGGAGCTCTGCGGCGCGGCCGGGCACCGTCATGGTCCCGTCCGGGCCTTGCGGCCATCGCAGTGGCCCTGCTCTCGTGCCTGAAGGCAGGCGATCACCTGCTCGTCACGGACAGCTGTCTACCGGCCCACACGGGTCTTCTGCGACGGCATGCTGAAGCGCTTCGGCGTCGAGACCACCTATTACGATCCGCTCATCGGCGCGGGCATCGCGAGCCTGATGCGGCCGAACACCACGGCCGTCTTCACCGAAGTCGCCGGGTTCGCAGACCTTCGAGATGCAGGACATTCCCGGCGATCGCCGCGGTCGCGCACCGGCATGGCGCGGTCGTGCTCATGGACAACACCTGGGCCACGCCGCTGTTTTTCCCGCCGCATGCGATGGGCGTCGACCTCTGCATCGAGGCAGGCACCAAATATCTGAGCGGCAGCTCGGATCTGCTGCTCGGCCTGGTCTCCGCGAACGAGCGTTGTTTCCAGGCGCTGCGCGACGCCTATCGACGCCATGGCCATCTGCCCCGGCCCGGAGGACGTGTTCCTCGCGCTGCGCGGCCTGCGCACCATGCCGCTCCGGCTGAAGGAGCACGAGAAGCAGGCTCTGGCTGTCGCTCGCTGGCTGCAGACGCGCCCGGAAGTCAAGCAGGTGCTTCACCCCGCCCTGCGAAACGCTGCCCGGGCCACGACATCTGGAAGCGCGACTTCACGGGCTCGTCCGGCCTGTTCTCCATCATCCTTCATCCCGCCCCGCACGCACGCGGTGGCCGCGATGCTCGACGACCTGGCCTTGTTCGGGATGGGCTATTCCTGGGGCGGCTTCGAGAGCCTGTCGTCCCCTTCGACTGCTCGACCTACCGCACCGCCACCAAGTGGAACCCGGGCGGCCCGGCCCTGCGCCTGCAGATCGGCCTCGAGGACCTCGACGACCTCATGGCCGACCTCGATGCCGGCTTCGCCCGCCTGCGCCAGGCCTCCGGCGAGCCGGCCGATCTGGGCGAGCTTTAGGGCATCGTCCCGCTGGTTGGATACCGGCTGCAAGTCGATGCGGTTGCAGGTGGATTGCGGCTGCAAGTGGAAACCGGTTGGCGGAGGAAGACGACGCCGAAACAGGAATCTGGAGCGGACGATCCGGTCCAGTCAGGCCGGCTTCCGGTCTAGAGCGCCCAGCGTCCCTCACGCCTGCATCCCCTCACGCCTGCATCCATCACGCCCTCTTGGCGCGCTCCCTGAAGATCAGCGCCAGGTTCCGCGCATAGATGAAGACGGCAAGCACCTGGCCCATGATGATCATGGGCTCGCGCCGCACGAGCCCGTAGACCAGCGTCATCATGCCGCCGGCGATGCGAGAACACCCAGAAGGCCATCGGCATGACGCTTCGCCCTGCCTTCTCGCTGGCGATCCACTGCACGATGAAGCGCGCCGTGAAGAGCAATTGCGCGACGATGCCGAAAGCGAGCCAGAAATCGAACCGTGCGACGAACACGTCGTAGAGATAGTCCACCAGGCCGTGGGAGAAGGCGACGAGCATCAGGCATCTCTCTCGGGCGAAGGTCGTCGCCGGGTCGCTCTTCGGTGACCAGCGGGATCGACCGGCGGCGGCGGATCAGCCACCACACGCCCGTGAGATCGATGATGCCGACCCAAAGCCGGTCGAAGAAGCCGTAGTTGGAGACGCCCGTGAGGCGCGGCCGGTCGACGACGTCGACCAGCACGACGTCGTATCCCTCGCGGCGCACCAGGGCCGGCATGAAGCGGTGCAGCGCGTCGAAATAGGGCAGCGCCAGATAGACGTCGCGCCGGAAGCCCTTCAGGCCGCAGCCGGTGTCGCGCGTGCCGTCCTTCAGCACGGCGCCGCGCACCGCGTTGGCGACGCGCGACTGGAGCTTCTTGAAGCCGGTATCCTTGCGCCCCAGGCGCTGGCCGGCCGCGAGCCCGGCTCGCGGACCCGCCGCCTCCAGCGCCGCGACGAGCTTCGGGATGTAGGCCGGATCGTTCTGGCCGTCGCCGTCGAGCGTGACGATGACGGGCGCCCGCGCGGCCGCACGCCGGTGCGCACCGCGGCGCTCTGGCCGCAGGATGTGGCGTGCCGGATGTGCGCGCAGCCAGGGCCGCGTGGCCTGCAGTTCCGCGCAGGACGTCGGCGGCGTCGCGTCGCGTCGAGCCGTCATTGACGTAGACGACCTCGAACGGGGCAAGCGCGCGCAGGCGGCCTCGATCTCGGCCACCAGCGGGCCGACGTTGCCGGCCTCGTTGCGCACGGGCACGACGACGCGAGCACGGCGGGTCGCTGTCCCGGATCGTGCATCGAGCTCGCTCATGCTGCGCTTCATTGGACCGAGATAGACCCCGATGTCGAGCCGCGCCCGCCATTGAGGTTGATGCCCTCGACGCGCGACAGCAGCCGCGGCGGCGGTTCCGGCCTCGATGGTGGCGGCGATGAATGCCTGCTCGAGGCGCTTCTCGACGAAGGCGATCCGGCACGTCCGCTCCGCCGCTTCGGCGACAGGAAGCCGCCGCGCCGGCCCCGTCCGTCATCACCAGGTCCGTGCGGGTCAGGAAGACGAGGCTCGGCTCGCGAAAGCCGGCCGTGGCATAGGCCCTGGGCGATGCAGCCGGCGGCGCCCGCGGCGGCGGCGAGCCGCGGGCTGATCGCGACGGAGCGCAGCAAGGGCACGGCGAAGCCATACACGCCCCAGCGCCAGCACCGCCGAGGCCGCGGCGCGCCGCGAGCGCCGCGGTGCCGGCCATGTCGGCGAAAAGGCGCCGCCAGGCGATCCAGCGCGAAGACGAACGCCAGCGAGCAGCACCGCGAGCGCCGATGAACGGGATCGCACCGTCGAGATACAGCGACGCCCGAAGCCGGCCGCCGCCGCGAGAAGAACGACGAGGAGCGGCAGCAGCCCCATGATCAGCCGCGGGCGCCAGCCCGGTCCGCGCCAAGGCCTGCTTGCTCGGCCGCGATGGCGACGAGGATCGCCAGCGCCGGATAGAGCGGCAGGACGTAGTGCGGCAGCTTCGTCGGCACCAGCTCGAAGACGATCCACATCGGCACGGCCCAGGCGAGCAGAACAGCACCGACGGTTCGTCGCCTGCGCGCGCCATGCGAAGGGCAGCGCGAGCAGCACGAACGGCGCCAGCGGCCAGGCCGTGCCGAGGAAGGCGGCGAGATAGGTGCCGGGCGGCGCGCCGTGCGACTCCTGCCCGCTGCCGACCTTGCCCAGCATGTCCTGCCCGACCGACTCGGCGAAGAACGATCCGCCGCTCTTCAGCGTGATCGCCACGAACCACGGCGGCGACGATCGCGACCACGATCAGCAGTCCCAGGAGCGGCCGCAGCCGGCGCAGCCAGCCAGCCGAGCGCTCGGCTATCGCGAGCATGATCGCGGCCAGCGAGCGGCATCGCCGGCGTGATCGGTCCCTTGACGAGGATGCCGACCCCGATCGCCACCCAGAACGCAGATCGCCCAGCCCCAGGACAGCCGGATACCGGATCAAGCCGGGCTGATCCAGACGCGCGCGAGGGCCGCCATCGCAGATCACGACGGTGGCGGCCACGACCGCATCCGTCTTGGCGAGGCGGGCCTCGACCCCGAGCAGGATCGATCGCCGCCATCAGCGCCGCCGGCCATGAACGCCGCGCGCCGCGTCGTGAGCGCGCCGCGCCGCGGCATAGGTCATGAGCACCGCCAGGATCGCCCCGAGCAGGGACGGAATTCGATAGAGCCAGATGGTGCGCCGCGCCTCCGACAAGCCCAGCTCCTCCGCGGCGCCCACCACGGCGGCCTGCATCCAGTAGATGCCGACGGGCTTCTTGTGCCGCGCCTCCGTCTGGAACCGGATGTCCACGAAGTCGCCGCGTCTCGAGCATCTGCTTGGTCGCCTGCGCAAAGCGCGGCTCGTCCCGGTCCATCGGCGGCAGGCTCATGAAGCCGGGCGCGAAGATGACGATGCAGATGATCGCCAGCACAGCCAGGGCACGCGCATGGCTTCGCTCGGCAAAGGAGAGGATCTGGCCGGCGATGGGCAGGCTGGACATGACGACCCGTTGGGTTGGGAGCCGGAGGGCGGCGACCCGGGGAGCAAAGAACCGGAAGGCCGATGCAGGCCCGCTTTTCGCGCCGGTTCATAAGGGCTTTTTGCCAAATCCCCAACCCTAAAACCCAAGGCTGGGCCGCAATGCTGCCCTGCCCGCGCGATCGGTGACCCGGCTGCGGGTCCAAGCCGCATCCCTCCCCGCCCGGCGCGCGCCACCGGAGTCTCCGCCAAAGCCTTATCGAACGCATGTCCGCGGCGCCCAGGGGATGCAGCGCCACGTTCGGCACCCGTGGCCGGATCAAGCCGGGGAACATGGGCGCGGCAGCGTGCGTTCTCCTCGCCTGACAAAGACCTCGACCGAAGTGGATTTCGCCTGACAAGGAGATTCGACATGAAGACGCTCGCCCTCGCCTTCTCCGCCGCCGTCTTGACGCTGGCCATCCCGGCGGCCGTTCCCGCCTTTGCGCAGAGCAGCAGCACGACGATCATACAGCGCGATCAGTCACCCCCCGCCGGCGTGGTGATCGAAGAGCGCAGGCCTTCGACGGTCGTCGAGGAGCACAGAACTGAAACGACCGGCTCCGTCACCGAATGCCAGTCCAAGTCCGTCAAAACGGAGAACGCGGCCGGCGACTCGACCACCGTCACGAAGAAAAGCTGCGACTGAAGCCGGCGCTCAAGGCGCGCGGCGCCGGTTTTGGGCGGGGCAATGACCAGGGCACTTCAACGATAAAGGCCGTCAGCCCCGGATTCGATGCGCCCTGCGGCCCTCAGGCCCTGATATAGGCTTGCCTCAAAGGTGGGGGCTCGACGACATTAGGCCCTGCCCGGGTCCCGATCAGCCTCGCATACTCGGCTTCCGCGACGCCGTAGGATCCCCCCGCGGTGTCGATCAGCTTTTCGCGGTTGAGCACGATGACCACGCCGCGCTTGGACCTGATCATCCCCATTCCCTCGAGGATGTGCATCGCGGTCGTCACGCCCGCCCGGCGGGTGCCAAGCATCAGAGACAGGAACTCGTGGGTCAGGACAATCTCGTCCTGTCGCAACCGGTCGTGGCACATGAGGATCCATCGCGCGAGACGCTCATCCAGCGAGAAGCGGCCATAGGACAGCGCCGACTGCATGACCTGGACGGCGTGCGCCCTGGAATAGCGAAGAAACAGGTTCATGGCCGCCGGTGCGCTCCGCGATGAATGTCCGGAAGTCGTCGGCGCTGAGTTCCCAACCCGCGCCTTCGATCTGAACGAAGGTTCTTTCCGGCGTCCGGTCGGTGCCATGCAGGATCGCGAGCCCGGTCATCCCGTCATAGCCGATAATGCCGACCTCGAGTTCGTCCTCCCGGTTGGCGCTGGCGACGATCGAGATCATGCCCGCATCCGGAAATACGATCCGCTGGATGGTTTCACCGGGCCGCTCGACGATCTCTTTCAAAGGAAGCATCACGTGCCGCAGCGCAGGTGCGATCCTGTTGAAGTCGGCCTCGTCAAGGCCAAGCAGGAGCAGGTTTTGGATCGTGCTTCGAAGGGGCCGCATCACTCTCTCCCGTATCGGGCAGAGAGAGCCACCTCCCCACGCATGTCCCTTTGCAAAGGATCTTGCTACGTGTTCGTATATGCCCGATCCTGCAATCATTCAAATGCAAATTGAGTTTCCCTGTGCCTCTTGGAGCGCGCCGCCCAAACATTCGCTCAATCCCGAGGATCGATTTATTTTTGTGACTATAATCGATTTTGCATTTGATTGATAGTAAATAAAAAATGATTGTAGATCATTCGAGTTTTTGAATCAGCAATTACTTATGTTTTACTTTCGATTTTTAAATCGAGAGTTGCCCCGACCCTAGGCCCGCCAAGCCGAGCCGCAGCGAACTTCGGAAACTGGTCGCCGAGTTTGGAATCGGGTTCCGTTCTCGGCCATGTTCGGCATCGAGGATCGGCAGTTCGAATGCCATTAAGCCACCGAATTCGACTTGCGCGTCCAATGCCAGCGCAACCCTGAGCGGCATCAGGCATACACGCTTGCCTTGCATCAGAGCGAACTTCGTCTTCCGATTGCGTCCTCAAGCAGCCTTTTCGGCATCGGGAAGGGCCGGCAAATCGGTGGCGCGGACCCAGGTGATCCCGCACAGGAAATCCCCCACGCCGGTAAAGAGGAATGCCCCCATCCGGGCATCCTGCTCGCTGGCAAACGTCCGCACCATGCTGGTGGTGTCACACTCCACCTGCATAACCCAGCGCTTACGGGTCGTGTCGGTCCAGTCAGGCATCACCTGAACGCGGGACACTGCGCGGGAGCGCTGAATCTCCCGAAACGGACTGAAGCTGGTCCGAAGCATGGCTTCCCCCTGCCTTTGTATCTTTTCATGAATAACGACATATCCATGATGGAGCTTCAAGATGACAGGCAAATGTCACGCTTCTCGTGAACTGTGCATATTCGCACTTTTATTGTCCGGCACGGATTTGATGATGCGATGCAGCAGGAAGCTAAGTCTTCGCTTCGGTGTTTATTGCAAGATTTATGGCCAGCCGATATGTGACCATTGTCGCTGGATTTTCGATCCTAAGGAATGAGCGCGCCGGAAAAGCCAATCCGAAACGTTACGAAATGCCACTTGGATGGGACCATATCCACGGAGGCCCGCAATGCTCGACCACGTAGGACTTCCCGTCGCCGACATGGACCGGTCACGCGCCTTCTACACGAAGGTCCTCGCGGTACTAGGATACGAACTCGTCATGGACGTCTCGGAAGAGATGGGCGGCGGCACGGCCCATGCCGGGTTTGGCCTGCCAGGCAAACCGCAATTCTGGATCTCGTCCGGCGAGCCGCTGGTGGGCCGCCTGCACCTGGCGTTCGCAGCCAAGGACCAGGACGCCGTCGACCGCTTCTACTACGCGGCAATCGCCGCCGGCGCTTCGGACAACGGTCCTCCGGGCCTTCGGCCCCATTACCACCCAAACTATTACGGCGCCTTCGTTTTTGATCCCGACGGCCACAACATCGAGGCCGTCTGTCACGAGCCGAACCGTTGAGAGCAGCAGACACGGCAGAGTGCGTGCGAACGCATTCCGCGTCGGCAAGGTCTCTCTCGAAATCATTGGAACGCGGGATGCCGTTCGGGGGCGACGTCCTGAGAACCTTGAATCTGGGAATACGGTCCGACTGCGCTGTCGGCAGGCTGAAGCGGGACAATGCAGCCGACCCGGCCGCGCGCTGCGCTACCTGCTCTGAACCGAGGGGGCAATTGGATCAGCGGGTCTAGCGTAAGATTGTCCGCTTACAGACCGGAAAATCAACGAAAACAACTAGAGGGGACTGAAGGTTTCTTCATTCACCGGCATTATCGAGATGAATTCATTTAGTTTATTTTGGGGATTTTGTACCACAGGCGTAAACACAAGGAAAAATATAATCAACAATGTGCATTTTATTTAAATAATTTAAATAATTAATATATTTCTTATACAATAGACTATAATAATCATCAGTTAAATCTACCGACGACCCAAAATAATTATGTCCGATACGAAGCAGTTCGCGTCTGGTAAAACCAGCGTGAGCTCCCTTTTCATTGTCCCAGTTTCCAGAAAGCCGCATTTTCAAATCCGCAATGTTCCATTTAATCTTTTTTGAAATAGAGACATCAGATCCGACGTAACCGATCAGGCGACTTTTATTGGGCGTCCCAAGAATATAGCCCCCGCCCGGCCGCAACACTCTAACCATTTCGTTAAGGGCGCGTGGTAACTCTGGAATATGCTCAATAGCATGAAACGAGTAGATTAAATCGAAGGAAGCGTCACCAAATTCTAATTGTCGAGCATCCATTCTGACTAAATTAGCAGGAAACGCGTTATTATGATCAAATGAAAACTGCTGCTCAATGTCAATACCTACTACATCAATCTTTAGATTTCTTGCTAAAATACCTGCCTCGTGTCCTGTTCCACATCCAACTACCAATGCACGTCTAATTTCATCAAAATTATCTATTTTGATCTTAGACACTGCTATCAGTGATCGTATTTTTCGATCGAACACTTCGGACATTTCTGCCCCTCAAGGAAATGACATCAGATAATGAATTCCCTATTCAACAGCAAGTCAATTGGGAAACTTGCGAATCGATTCAAAGCAAAATGGCATTTGATGAAACATGATCGGCTATTCGAGATTCCGATCAGCGTCGGCAATCATCACGAAACAATTCGCACGCGGAATTCAGGTCACCCGGCGCGCCGCCCTGCGACCCGTTCGAAACCACACCAATATGGGGAAGTGGCGACCCCGGCAGGGCTCGAACCTGCGACCTGCCGCTTAGAAGGCGGCTGCTCTATCCAGCTGAGCTACGGGGTCAGTTCCGCTTGGTTCGTGCACATTGGGATGAGCTTGCGCATCAAATCTTTAAAGGGGGTGCGCCGGCGCATAGTGAACACCGTCGCTATGGCCTAATGCGTCCAGGGCACGACTCTGTTGAAGCGGAAATTATCTGAGTAAGCGATGGTCCTCCGCTTGGGCTCATGCGGTTCGTCGACCCGTGCAGGGATCCCGTTGCGAGCGGCGTAGGCCAGTGCGTCTTCTTTCGTGTCGAACCACAGCTTGACCTGCTGTGTCGTATCACTGGAACTCGTCCAGCCCATGAGCGGGTCGATTTCACGGGGGGTCTCAGACACGAATTCTAGCAACCAGCGTGTCGTCTTGGCGGTGCCCGACTGCATCGCGGTCTTGGCGGGCCGGTAGATCCTGGCGGTCATGGCCGTGTCTGGTCCCTGCTTCGATATCTGTGTCCAACGATGAGAGCTGATCCGGCGCCGGTATGGTCGGGGCAGCAGGATTCGAACCTGCGACCCTCTGCTCCCAAAGCAGATGCGCTACCAGGCTGCGCTATACCCCGCCAGTTGGGCTCCGGAACGGCTCTCGACCGCCCGCATCGCGTAGCATCCACCCTGCGCCACGGCAAGCCTCAGGGCTTGCTTGCGGTACCAAAAAGCGAATGTTGAACCTTGTCGCCGGGTTTGATGCCCTCTTTTTCAGAAATCCCGGCGTTGAGCTCGAGAACCGCAAGCACCGGTTCGCCGGATGAGATCGTTCGGGTCGAGTGCGGTTCGGTGTTTTCGGCGATGCGGGCGATCGTTCCGTCCTTCCGGATGAACACCATGTCGAGAGGAATGTAGGTGTTCTTCATCCACATCATCGCGGGCTGAACTTCCTTGAAATCGAACAGCATTCCGCGCTCTGCCGGCATGTAACGACGGTTCATCAGGCCCTGCGCACGCTCTGCGTCCGTCCGCATCACCTCGACATCGAAGGTCTTGGCCCCCTTTGCGGTAACGATCGTGAGCTTTTCAAGCGCTCCCTGGGCCTGTGCCGCCGGGCCGGCTGAAAACGAGAACGCTGCCAGGAAAGCCACGAAGGCGAGCCTGCCGATCGGAGAGCGGGCGGAATGGATTCGGAAAAGGTCGAGCATTGTCATGCAGCTACACTGCATGGCGGTGGCTGGAGGGTCAACAAGAAGAGCCTTACCGCTCGATTCCCCCGCTTAGTGCGAAGACGGGATGACCCCGCCATCGAGAGGCCGGATCTCCGCCGCCATCAGGCCCTTGGGGCCATCACCAAACCGGACCAGGACAAAATCGCCCGGCTTGAGTTCGGTCAACCCGAACCGCCTGAGCGTCTCCATATGAACGAAGATGTCGGGCGTGCCGTCGCCGCGGGAGAGGAAACCGAAGCCGCGAAGCCGGTTGAACCACTTGACTTCAGCCCGCTCGAAAGTCCCCGAAGCCACAACGGTGACGTGGGTGCGGGCAGGAGGAAGCTGAGCGGGATGGGGCGCGGTCGATGCGTCCATGGAAAGGATTCGGAAGGCCTGGTAGCCGCGAGCGCCCTTCTGGGCTTCGCAGACAATTCGCGTGCCCTCGTAAGCAGTCTGATACCCGTCGCGCCTCAGGCAGGTGGCATGAAGCAGCACGTCAGCCGAACCGTCGTCAGGGACGATGAAGCCGTATCCCTTGGCGACATCAAACCATTTGATCACGCCCGTGATCTCGACCAGATCGAGACCCGTAGTCCCGGATTGGGAATTCGACTCCCCTCTCTCGATATCGATGAGGTGGGCAGCGGATCTTCTCTCGGTGACATCGTGCGACATCGCGAACACCACGCAAAAGGGCAAAGGGCAGAAGTATCGGGCGCAATACGCAGCAAGGGCTGCCGGTGATTCTCAGCGTCAGCATAACATCAGCATCCATTGCGCACAGGGGCGTCTCCTGTTTTGCAATAAGTAATCGGCGGTTTGCCACAGCCTTTAACCGATTGGCGGCAACTAATGGTCGACGACGCTGGACAGGCGGTCGCCAATGTCTCCACGCAGAATCAGATCGGCTTCGCCATCGAGAGGCGTGGGCTCGCGGTTGAGCAGCGCCAGGAGAGCACCGGCTTGCTTGGCCATGAGCGGAAAGCGTGCCGCCGGCTGCACCACGAGTGACGATCCGATGACGAGGAGCAGGTCGCAAGACGCCACGGCCTCGCTCGCCCGGCGCATGGCCGCTTGCGGCATGGTCTGGCCGAACGACACGGTCGCTGACTTCACCGGCCCGCCGCAGGCCATGCAGCGCGGGGCTTCCCCGGTCTGCTCGAATGCCATGCGGATCGGCTCGAGTTCGTGCCGTAGTCCGCAGTCCAGGCAAGTGGCGTAGGTCCCGTTGCCATGCAGCTCGATCACGGCCTGCGCCGGCACGCCGGAGCGCTGATGCAGATCGTCGATGTTCTGCGTCACGATACAGGTCAGCACACCCCTCGCATACAGCGCAGCGAGCGCCGCGTGGCCTCGTCCAGGCTGCGCAAAGCGATAATGGTCATCCATCACGAACTTGCGCCGCCAGGCCTCACGCCGCACGTCCTCGCTCGCGACAAAGGCCTGGTAAGGGATAGGCTTGTTGACGAGCCACGGACTGCCCGGCGACCGGAAATCCGGCACGCCGCATTCCGTCGAGATCCCCGCGCCGGTGAACGCCACGATCCGCCGGGATCGGGCCACCCACTGGCGAAGCTCGTCTATCGATTGATGATCGTCGTCTCTCATGCCTGACCACGTGGAGAAGGATCGTTCCAGATGAAACCCTGAAGCAGTTAGCCCATCGCACCGACCTCGGTACTTCAACGGCTGAACGCTCTGCCAACAACACCAGGATTAATCCGGGAGAAGGAGGCCCGCTGGGGTAACGGAGCAGTCCGGTCACGAATTCGCCGACCTGAGCGGGAGTTCGTCCATGCGCAGGATCATGACCAGCGACACGACCAGGAGACTGGCGGCCGAAAAGAACATCATCCTGAACGCGGAAACCACGACGTCGGTGGGAACATTTGCCGCTCCTACTGTCCCGTGGAGCCCTGCCGCGACGCCACCACCCAGGAGAATTGCTCCGAATACGGCGACCACGACAGCGCCCCCGAGACTGCGGAAAAAGTTGATGCTCCCCGTCGCAACGCCCATCTGGTGCTTGGAGACCGCGTTCTGCACCGAGACCGTCGCGACGGGCAGAACGGTTCCCAAGCCGGCGCTGATGCAGATGAAAAGCAGTTCCAGCCAGATCAATGAGATCTTGCCGGCGATGAAACCGAGCGTTGCAACGGCAGTCGCCGAGATCGACAGTCCCACGATCGGAGCAATCTTGTAATGCTTGACGCGCCGCATCACCTGCCCGGATGTCGTTGCGCCTACGACCGTGCCGACCATGAGGGGGATCAGTGCGAGACCTGAGTCGGACGCGCTGAGCCCGACCACAAGCTCCAGGTAAACAGGGGTGTAGATGGCCATCCCGATGAAAACACCCATTGTGAAGCTACCGGCTGCAACGCCGTAGCGAAAGACCCTGTTTGCAAACAAATTCAAGGGGATGAGTGGCTCGTCAGCGTGTCCAAGGCGCAGCCCGAACAGCAGCCAGAGCACTGCTGCAAGTCCGAAGAGGCCCAGAATCGTCGGCGAAGACCACGGGATATCGTGTGCCGCCCCAGTTGAGGGCGAGCATCAGCACCGTTGTCGCCGCCATGATCAAAATCGCGCCGGGAATGTCGAGCGCATGCTTTCGTTCGTGGCGCGGCAGCCGTTTGAGCAGGCTGTTGGTCATCAGGAACGCGACCGCGCCGAGCGGAAGGTTGATCCAGAACACACCCGACCAATGCAGATGTTCGGCAAAGAAACCGCCGAGGACGGGACCGAGAAGGCTCGAACTCACGAACACGCTCGCAATGTACACCTGGTACCGCGCTCGTTCCTTCGGCGCGACGATGTCGGCGATGATGGTCTGTGCGAGCGAGATCAAACCGCCGCCACCCAGGCCCTGAAGTGCCCGTGACACGATCAGCGCGGTCATCGACGTGGAAAGGGCGCATGCGATCGACCCAAGGATGAAAATTCCGATCCCGACCAGAAGCGTCGGGCGGCGGCCGACGATGTCGCTGACTTTGCCGTAAAGCGGCGTAATTGCGGTGGAGGTGACGAGATAGGACGTGACGATCCACGGAAGCAATTCGAACGAGCCGAGTTCGCGGCCCATCGTAGGCAATGCGGTTGCGACGATCGTCTGATCGAGCGCGGCCAGGAACATCGCCATCAGCACGCCGATGATGATGAGCCGTATCTCGGCATCGGCGAGCGGCTTGGCGGCGGCTTCGGTCGGGATCGGTGCGTTCATGAAGGATTCCGGCTACTTCGGGCCTGCTTCGCAAGCTCCGCCCAAGGCTAACTCAGATACCGCGCGGCGCCTCGTTGTCCAGAACGGCCGCCGCCACCCTGCCCTGCAATGCCGCTCACAGCACCCGCCTCAGTTCATCGCTGGCAGTTGCAAGAACGGGCTGTACCCGCTCAAGCATGTCACGGAGGCTCACTCTGTTCGCCTGCACGCCTACGTTGATGGCGCAGGCGAGCCGGCCCTGAGCATTCACGACGGGCACCGCAAGCGAGCGAAGACCAAGCTCGAGTTCTTCGTCGACGAGACAATAGCCGAGTTCACGGATCTTGAAGAGAATATCGCGAATCTCCTCTTCGTCGGTCAGCGTCCGGGGGGTCAACGGCCGCAGTTCTACCCGGGCAAAATAGCGATCCAGCCACTCGGGCTCCTGATGCGCCAGCAGCACGCGTCCCAGCGATGTGCAATATGCGGGAAGTCGGCTCCCCACACCGAGACCGATCGACATGATCCGCCGGGTCGCCGACCGAGCCACATAGACCACGTCAAGATCGTCTAGCACGGCGGCTGAACTGGATTCGCTCAGCGTTTCGGATATTCGCTCGAGGAAAGGCTGGACACGCGCCGGCAATGTCATGGAGGACAGGTAGGCATAGCCGAGCCTGAGCACTTTCGGCGTCAGGGAGAAGAATTTGCCGTCATGCTCGGCATGTCCAAGATGAACCAGAGTTAGCAGATATCGGCGGGCTGCAGCGCGGGTCAGGCCAGTGACCTGCGCAATCTCGGTGATGCTCATGCGTGGGCGGCCCTCGCTGAAAGCCTCGATGACCGCCAATCCATTCTCAAGGCCGCCTACGATGTCCCGATTCGTATCCTCACCCATGTTCAAAGGCTCGCCTGAACAGATTTGCCGCCCGCGTAGGCGCGTCGTGCGCATTGCGCACAATAGATCGGCTTCGCACGCTGTCACAACTGCATTGCCGGTTGTTTTTCGACAGCGTGACAGCGAGGGAACGGCGCACGCCGAGGCCGATTGAACAAACCTCCCGCTCGTGCGTTTGCAGGCGCAGAGCCGGATGGGGCCGAAAACGAGGATGAAGCCATGAAGATGTTAGCGCGCATCGTTGTCCTAGGCGGACTGGGTTTGACCGTTGTTGCCTGCACCACGACAGAGGAGCGCGTTGGTGGAGCCGGCGCGGGAGCCCTGACGGGCGCTGCTGTGGGAGGTCCCGTCGGTGCAGCCGTGGGTGGGGTTGCCGGTGCGGTAGCCGGCCCGACCGTCGCAAACGCAACGGGCGTCAACAAACGCTCGACGACTAAGGCGAAGCCGCGGCGAAGCGGATCGACTTCCGGATCGAAGGCGCCGCCGCTCCCGCAATAGACCGACCGTCCTGATGCCGCCCAAACCAGCATCGGACAGCAAAAGGTTGCTCCGGCCAGACCACGGCTGGAGCAACCTGGTATCGACCCGGACACCGCGGCGGGCTAAACCCGCAACATGCTTCTCTTCAGTGTCCTTTTGTTCGCATACGTGCTGAGCCAGTTCTTTCGGGCTTTCCTGGCCATCGTAGCGGGCGAACTGACCCGCGACATTGGCCTGGATGCCGCGCAGCTTGGTGATCTCTCCGCGATCTGGTTCGCGACGTTCGCGGTTGCGCAGTTTCCTGTAGGGCTCGCGCTCGACCGTCTCGGTCCACGCCGGACAATGGGCGGATTTCTTATTCTGGCGGTTGCCGGGACAGCTTGGTTCGCGGCCGCATACTCGTTCGCCGAGTGCCTCGCGGCGATGGCTCTTATTGGCGCAGGGTGCGCACCCGTCCTGATGGCCAGCATGTATGTTTTTGCGCGTATCTACCCGGCGAACCGGTTCGCGGTGCTCTCGTCCCTGATGATTGGGCTTGGTTCGATCGGCAATCTGCTTGGCGCTGCTCCGCTGGCGTTCGCGGTGGAAGCTTACGGCTGGCGTGCAAGCATGGGCGCAATCTCGGCGGTGACAGCGTTAAGCTGCCTGCTTTCATTCGTGCTGCTGCGCGATCCGCCTGTCGTGACACATCACACAAAATCTGCAGGTTTTCTTGCTGGCGTCTCGCAGATCCTGCGATTGCCTGCATTATGGCCGATCCTGCCTATTGCCCTCGTCAGCTACGCTGTCGTGATCGCCCTTCGCAGCCTTTGGATCGCGCCCTTCTTTGCCCAGGTCCATGGCTTCGATGTGACGCAGCGTGGCAATGCAGCGTTCCTGATGGCAGTGGCCATGTCGCTGGGCGCGTTGGCTTATGCACCGGTCGAGCGGCTACTCGACGATCCCAAGATCACTTCCCTTGTCGGTGGCATCGTGACCGGCCTGGCGCTCGTCGTGCTGGGCTACTTCGGCGACCGGAGCGCCGCGGTCGCCTTGGCTTTGCTGTGTATTATCGGTGCGGCTGGCCTCAGCTATGGGATTCTCATGGCGCACGCTCGAATGTTCTTCCCCGTAACCTTGCTGGGAAGGGGCGTGACTTTCATGAACTTCGTTTTCATCGCAGGTGCGGGCCTCGCGCAGTGGTTGTCGGGCCGGTTCGTCCAGGCCGGGCTCGACGCGCATGTGCCCGCCGCGACGACCTTCGGGCAACTCCACGTCGCGTTTGGCACCTGCCTGCTGCTGGCGTGCGCGATCTATGTCTTTTCGCCAGCGCGGACCAAAACATGACGGTCAAACGCCACCTCACGTCAGCTATTGCAGAATATTCCGGTATTCCGGGTGACCGGCGATATAATTTCGGACGAACGGACAGGCCGGGACCACGGTCCGTCCCTCGGCGCGGAGCCTGTCCAGCACCTGCCGGACGAGTTCACCGCCGATCCCTTGGCCCCGCCGCGCACGGTCCACTTCGGTGTGATGAATGTGCAGCCGTCCGCCCCGTTCCGCATAGGACGCAAACGCGACCGGTCCGGCGTCGTCGGAGAGGACGTAGCGTTGCCGCGAGGGCTCATGCGAGAGGGTGAAGCTTATTGGAGCAGCCATGAGGGCCTCCGTCGTATCTGCTATATATGCGGTTTCAGGCAACGCACTCGCGGCGCCGTTGTTCAATCCGCGGTCGATGAAGTCCGCCTCCGAACAGTGCAGGCCATCAGGTTTCGATTTGATCCGCTGCATGCACCCCTCCATCATGCAGGTTTCGCAGGTTAGCGCCCCATGAGCGTCGAAATTAAACACGGATGGACGCCGGGCCTTGTCGGAGACATCGTTTCCGCACACGGCATCTATTACGCCCGCGAATGGGGCTTCGGCCAGGTTTTCGAAGCCAAGGTTTCCCGTGAACTCGCTGCCTTTCTCGACGCCTGCCGGCCGGAAACAGACAGGCTCTTCCATGCCAGCCATGATGGGAGGTTCGCTGGGTCGCTCGCCATTGATGGAAATGACGCAGGCATGCCCGCCTGCATGGCTCATCTAAGATGGTTCATTGTCGCTGATCATGCGCGAGGTCGCGGCACTGGCCGCCTGTTGCTGAGTGCGGCGATGCGCTTCCTGGCCGAGGCTGGCTTCCAGGGTTGCTACTTGAACACGTTCGCCGGCCTGAATTCCGCGCGTCGGCTTTATGAAGCGGCCGGGTTTGTCCTTGAACACGAGCAGGAGGCCGCGACCTGGGGCAAGCGCGTCACCGAGCAGCGCTTCGTGCTCCGCAGCAGGAAGGACTGACCTCGGCCTCGAATCCCCGACGGAAAAATGGCGCGGCCTACGGGAATCGAACCCGTCTTCCCAGCGTGAAAGGCTGGTGTCCTAACCGATAGACGAAGGCCGCAGCGCGAGGGGGCTTATACGGGTGTTCTGCGGGCGCGACAAGTCTCGCCGATCGCATGAATTCCGATTATGAGGGACAGCCGCAAGAACAAGCCCCGGGCTGGATACCGCATGACCGAGAATGCCGAGACGCCAAGGGTTGTCGCCCATAGCCCTGCCATGCCAGCCGTTTCGGGATCGGCATTGCTCGGTATCGGGATGATGTTGCTCGGCATCTTCCTTTTCGTCGTCAATGACGTCATGGGCAAATGGCTGGTGGCAACATACAGCGTGGGGCAGGTATTATTGGTGCGTAGCCTCGCGGCGATGGTCCTTCTGGCGCCAATGATTTGGCGCACCGGCGTGAAGGAAATCGCATCTGCTCCCCGCCCAGGCCTCCAGATTCTCCGCGTCATTTTGTCAACCGCAGAAGTGGCCGCTTTCTATTGGGCTGTCGCCTATTTGCCGCTCGCCGATGTCGTGACCTTCTATATGGCAGGACCGATTTGGGTGACGGCTCTGGCCGGCCCATTACTGGGCGAGCGAATCGGCTGGCGTCGTTGGAGCGCCGTCCTCGTCGGCTTTGCAGGCGTCATCATCGCCCTGCAACCCTCTCCGTCGACGCTGAGCCTGCCATCCCTTGTGGCGATCAGCGGCAGCCTTTTCTTTGCCTTGCTGATGATCACGACCCGCACCTTGCGTGGCACGAGCGACGTATCGTTGGTCACCTGGCAAACGCTGGCTGCATTGATTTTCGGAGCGATCGTAGCGCCCTTCAACTGGGTGCCGCCGACGCCTCGCGACCTCTTTCTGCTGGCTCTGCTTGGCGTCGTAGCAGCGCTTGCGCATATGTGCGTCAACAGGTCGCTCAAGCTCGCGGCGGCGGCCGTGGTAGTGCCCTACCAGTACACGCAGATTGCATGGGCCGTGCTGCTCGGCTGGATCATCTTCGGCGACATTCCCGCTGCGCCGGTTTTTATCGGCTCGGCCATCATCGTCGCGGCGGGCCTGTATATTTTCCTGCGCGAGCAGCGATTGGCCAAGCAGGCGAGCGAGGCAGCCAATTCGCGCTGAACTCAGGGGTTTGCAATGTCCGTCAGGCGCAGTTGCGCCTTTTCACTGCCCTGCCAGCGGTTCACATCGAGGTTGCCAGCCGCGTGGATCGTTTCGCCGCGCGCCTGCATCAGCGCCTGACCCAACGGCTGGCCCGCCGCACGAAACGCGATCGCATCGATCGTGGATCCGTCACCCGCCTTCAGCCGCGCCCTGACGTGCCCCCTCCCCACTTCGCTGGCATCGACCAAACGGTGCGATGGGAGCACGAAAACTGGTTCGGCATGGCCCGAGCCAAAAGGACCGGCGAGCTCAATGCGCTCGATCAGTTCCATGCGTGCACCTCCGGCCGTGATCGCGCCGTCGATCGCAAGCGCACGGTCGGCCCGAGCTGCCGCGACATCGGCGGCGATCCGCGTCTCGAGGTAGTCGCGAAGTCCGTCTACTTGAGATCGAAGCAGCGTCACCCCGGCAGCCATCGCGTGGCCGCCGCCCTTGATGACCAAACCGGCTTCCACCGCTGCCCGGACGGCACTTCCGAGATCGACGCCCGGAATCGATCGAGCCGAGCCAGTCCCCGTTCCATTCGCGCCGAACGCAAGCGCGAAGACAGGGCGCTGAAAGCGTTCCTTAAGTCTCGCTGCGACGAGCCCGACGACACCTGGATGCCAGTCGGCCGAACCCACGACGATCACCGATCCACGCTCTTCGTCGAGACCAACCATCGCGAGTGCTTCGGCTTCAGCCTCCGCCACCATCGCCTGCTCGATCACCTGACGCTCCCCATTGAGCCGTTCAAGTTCGGCGGAGATGCGCGCAGCCTCGTCCTCGTCACGGCTGATCAGCAGACGCGCTCCAAGCGCTGCATCGCCAATGCGCCCTCCAGCATTGATCCGCGGCCCAAGCAGAAACCCTAGGTGGTAGGGTCGCGGCGGGCCGTCGAGCCGGGCAACGTCGGCCAGCGCCCTCAGGCCGAGACGGCCCCGGCTTTTCATTACGGCAAGCCCCTGCCGCACGAAGGCCCGGTTCAGGCCAACCAGCGGCACCACGTCGGCGATGGTGCCAAGTGCGACGAGATCGAGCATGGCCATCAGGTCGGGCTCCCTCCGCCCGGCCCAGAAGCCGCGTTTGCGGAGTTCCCGGTTGAGCCCGACCAGCGTAATGAACACCACGCCCGCTGCGCAAAGTACGCCCAGGCCGGAAAGGTCGTCCTGCCTGTTGGGATTTACCAGCGCATGCGCCTCCGGCAAGATCTCCGGTGCCTGGTGGTGATCCAGCACGACCGTGTCCAAGCCGAGGCGGCTGGCTTCAAGCACGGGCTCATGGCTCGTCGTGCCGCAGTCGACAGTAACGAGAAGCGCGGCGCCCCGCCCGGCGAGATCCCGGATAGCCTCGACGTTCGGGCCATATCCCTCGGTCAGCCGATCCGGGATGTGGATCAGATAAGGCGTGCCGCAGATCTCGAAGAACTCAGCCATGAGCGCCGATGAAACAGCGCCGTCCACGTCGTAATCACCGAAGATGGCCACCTTCTCGCGCCGGGTCACGGCGTCCGCGAGCCGCACGACAGCCTTCTCCATGTCCACGAGGGTGAACGGATCGGGAAGCAGGCTGCGCAGCTTGGGTTCGAGGAAGCCCGGCACATCGGGCGACAACACGCCGCGCCCAGCCATTACGCGCGCAAGCACGTCCTCGATGCCATGCGCCTGCACCATTGCGAGCGCCTGCGCCTGCGCTGACTCGTCAAGCCGATGCCGCCAGGCTCGGCCCGTCAGCGAACGCTCGACGCCCAGGAAAAGACGGCCGGAGATCTGACGCAACATCGTTCCGCTGTAGCGTGGCCGACGGGATTCGACCACCGGCCGGAACAGGTCATCCACCGGAGTCCATCAGCCGGGCGGGCGCCCGGACGAGCGTGCGCCCGCGCCGCGTAAAGCGATCAGTCGAGCCGGAACTTCTCGAACTGGCGGTGTTCGCCATGAATTTTCCGCACCGTGCCCGTGATGGAGCGGTAAACGATCGTCTCGGTCTGGATGACGTCGCGGCCGAATCTCACCCCGGCCAGCAACTGGCCGTCCGTTACACCGGTCGCAGACACGATCACGTCGCCTGAGGCGAGTTCCGTCATCTCGTACTTCTTCTTGGGGTCCTTCACGCCCATGCCGCGGGCGCGCTCGACCTTTTCCGGAGAATCGAGGATGAGGCGGCCCTGCATTTGTCCGCCGACGCAGCGCAGCGCCGCGGCGGCGAGGACGCCCTCGGGAGCTCCACCGATACCGAGATAGAGATCGATCCCCGTTTCGGCCTGCATGGCCGTGAAGATCACGCCAGCGACGTCCCCGTCGGTGATCAGTCGTATCGACGCGCCGGTTTTCCGCACAGCGGCGATGAGATCCGCATGGCGCGGGCGGTCCATGATCAGGACGGAAATTTCATGCGGCTTCACGCCCTTGGCCTTGGCCAACGCGTGGACGTTGTCGGTGGGGCTTGCATCGAGATCGACGACGCCCAGGGGCATAGCCGGGGCCGATCGCGATCTTGTCCATATAGACGTCGGGGGCGTAGAGCAGCGAGCCCGCCTGCGCCATCGCCATGACTGCGATCGCGCCCGGCATGTCCTTGGCACAGAGCGTGGTGCCTTCCAGCGGGTCGACGGCGATGTCGACCTTGGTCCCCTGCCCGTTGCCGACCTTCTCGCCGATGAAGAGCATCGGCGCCTCGTCGCGCTCGCCCTCGCCGATCACGATGGTTCCGTCGATCGGCAGCTTGTTGAGCTCGCGGCGCATCGCGTCGACAGCGGCCTGATCGGCCGCTTTTTCATTGCCATGGCCACGTAGGCGGGCAGCCGAAACCGCGGCCCGTTCTGTCACGCGCACAAGTTCCATCGAGAGAATACGCTCGATGACGTCTTTTGAGCGGACATTGATGTCGGTGTCGTGGCCGGACATGGTCGAATTCTCCCCGGTGGTCATCATTTATTGGCTACTCACGTTCAATGCGAATGGCCTGTGGAGGTTCAGAAATATGCCCGTCCGCGAGCACTGCATCTAGCGCTGCGCGGATCGCGGCCTCGCTCGTGGCATAGGTGATCAGTACGACAGGCACAGGCGCGCCGGAGCGGCCCGTGCGTTCCGCGTCCGGAGAGCGCCGCTGCACGATGGATTCCAGTGAGATCTGCCGCTCGGCCATGCGCGTTGCGATGGAGGCGGCTGCTCCGGGACGATCCAGTGCCGAGAGGCGGATGTAATATCCGCCTTCATGGCGTTGCATGGGCTGCCGCTCCGCGACTTCCAGCGTGCTGACTGGCTGCCCGAACGGCAGCACGGTCGAACCGCGCGCCATGTCGACGATGTCGGACAGTACGGAGGAAGCGGTCGCAGCGCCGCCCGCCCCAGGCCCGACCAAGGTCAGTTCGCCAACGGCATCGGCATGAACGTTCACGGCGTTGGTCACGCCCATCACCTGCGCGATGGGCCAATTTCGCGGCACCATGGTCGGATGCACGCGCTGCTCGATGCCCGAAGCGGTGCGCTCGGCAACGCCAAGCAGCTTGATGCGGTAGCCGAGTTCGGTCGCCATCTTAAGGTCGAGCGGCGTAATGGCGCTGATCCCCTCGACATGGATCGCTTCCGAATCGATCTGCGTGCCGAAAGCCAGGCTCGTGAGGATCGCGAGCTTATGGGCGGTATCGAAGCCACCAACGTCGAATGTGGGGTCGGCCTCCGCATAGCCGAGCCGCTGCGCATCGGCCAGAACCTCTGCAAAGCCAAGGCCCTCCTGCTCCATTCGCGAGAGAATGTAATTGCACGTGCCGTTGAGGATGCCCGAAACGCGCGATACCGCATTGCCCGCAAGGGATTCGCGTAGCGTCTTGACGATTGGAATGCCGCCGGCCACCGCCGCCTCGAAGCCGAGCGACGCGCCGCTAGCCTCGGCAAGCGCGGCGAGGGCCAGACCATGATGCGCCAGCATTGCCTTGTTGGCCGTCACGACCGGCTTGCCGGCCTTGAGTGCGGCTTCCACCGTCGCCTTTGCCTGTCCCTCCGCACCGCCGATCAACTCGACGACGCAATCCACCTGATCGGAATTGGCCAGTGACAGCGGGCTGTCGTGCCACTCGAAAGGCGAGATATCGATTCCGCGGTCCCGGCTACGCTCCCTCGCCGAAACTGCAGTGACCCGGACTTCCCGGCCGCAACGCGCGGAGACCTGCGCCGCGTGGCGCTGCATCAGCGAAACGACGGCGGAGCCTACAGTGCCAAGACCGGCAACGCCGACGCGAAACAGCTCAGCCATGAGCGCCACCTTTTATAACAAAAGTTTTTTTCGAAATGCGAACTTCCACTCCATCAACCCCGAGCGGAAATCGAAACGACGTTGTGGAGCGTCTTGTCGGCAGTTTCAAGAAAACGCCGCACGTTGCGAGCCGCTTGCCGGATACGCTGCTCATTTTCGACGAGCGCGATCCGGACATACTCATCGCCATGTTCGCCAAAGCCGATCCCGGGTGCGACGGCGACCGACGCCTTCTCGACCATCAATTTCGAGAACTCCAGGCTGCCGAGCTGGCGGAACGGCTCGGGAATCTTGACCCACGCGAACATCGAAGCGTTGGGCGGGGGGAAATCCCAGCCCGCCTTGCCGAAGCTTTCGACCAGCGCGTCACGCCGCTTTTTATAAGTCTCGCGCATCTCCTTGATGCAGTCGTCCGGACCGTTCAGCGCAGCGGCGGCCGCCACCTGGATCGGCGTATAGGCACCGTAGTCGAGGTACGATTTCACACGCGAGAGAGCCGCCAGAAGCCGCTCGTTGCCCACGGCGAAGCCCATCCGCCACCCTGCCATCGAGAACGTCTTCGACAAGGAGGTGAACTCCACCGTCACGTCCATCGCGCCATTGACCTGCAGCACCGAAGGGGGCGGATCTTTGTCGTCGAAATACACTTCGGCGTAGGCAAGGTCGGAGAGCAGAATCAGATCGTGCTTCTTGGCGAAGGCGACAAGGTCCCGGTAGAAGTCCAGGGAAGCCGTGTATGCGGTCGGATTTGCGGGATAGCACGTCACCAGCGCGATGGGCTTGGGGATCGAATGGACCACCGCCCGCTCCATGGCGCGGAACATTTCCTCGTTCGGTTCGGCCGGGACGGAGCGGATGACCCCTCCAGCCATCAGGAATCCAAACGCGTGGATGGGATAGCTGGGGTTCGGCACCAGCACCACGTCGCCCGGCGCCGTGATGGCCTGCGCCATGTTGGCGAAGCCTTCTTTCGACCCGAGTGTCGCGACGACCTGCGTATCCGGATTGAGCTTCACGCCGAAACGCCGGCCGTAATAGTTAGCCTGGGCGCGGCGAAGGCCGCCTATGCCCTTGGACGCCGAATAACGGTCTGTCCGCGGCTTTCCTGCCGTCTCAACCAACTTGTCGATGACGTGCTTGGGCGCCGCAAGGTCGGGATTTCCCATCCCGAGATCGATGATGTCGGCGCCTCCATTGCGAGCGGCGGCCTTGATCCGGTTCACCTGTTCGAACACGTAAGGCGGCAGTCGCTTGATGCGATGGAAATCCGTCATGAACCGATCCTCGAGAAGACGACCCGCAGGACCGATCCTCGCCCGCGTGGTCGCGGCCTCTTTAGCACCATCGCCACAAAAAGGGCAAAGGCCGCGGTCTATTCAATTCGTCGGATTTAGAGTTCGAAGACCGCCCGTGAACGAAATCACGGAGTCATACGATTGGATCAGTTGGGTTTCGGCTTCTTCGCAGGCACCCTGAACTTCGCCGTCGGCGGGCTGGATTCGACAGGTACGCCGCCCACGGCCGCGTTTCGGTCCCGCGTCGCCAACAACTCGTCCTCCATCTTCTTCACTTCCTCGGCCTTTTTCGGCTTAAGGCTGCGGGCGGGAGGCGTAATGCCCACGGGCATGTATTCCAGCGTCGCTGGCCTCGTCGCCTTTACGAAGTCCTGCGGTTCCGGCGCTGTCGTGGCGAAGCCAACTGTTTCCACCACCGACTTGATCGGGTTGCGTGTCTCCTGATCGCTGTATGGCGAAGTTGACGCGCACCCCGCCTGAACAAGCCCCACGCTGACAAGCAACAAGCGCCGGATCGTGAGGCGTCCTGTGCGGTCCGCACCGGACGTGATTTCGCGCCTTCGCGAGGATTTCGACCTGAAGTTCACGCAACCTCCCGCGCATATGCCGCAGCGCAGCATGACTGATGTATGTCCAATGACGAATTTCAATGGCTGAGTCTCGGCCTGTAGAGAGTTATATGATCGAACGGGCGAGGCACGAAAGGGGCCCCCGAAGGGGGGACGCGTGATGAAGAGCGGCGACGAACAAACCTCGGCAATTCCCGTGCAGACCGCGCAGTTGCCCGATCTCGAGCAACTGGCCAGCAACACGGCAAAGCTGGTCGAGGAAATGGGAAAGGCCACCGCGGCGGCACTGAAGCCAGTCGAGGAAGGCCGTGCCAAGCCCGCCGTTTCCGAGGAGGTCGGCGATCTCGTCAAAACCCTGGGCCAGGTCGTCGAGCACTGGGCGATGGACCCTCAGCGCGTTGTGCTTGCTCAGACGAGCCTGACCAAGGGATTCCTTGATCTCTGGACCTGCCTCGATGAAGCGGATTCAGGGGGAGCCTGTACCGCCCGTCGCCGAGCCGGATCCATCCGACAAGCGCTTCCGCGATCCGGAATGGTCGGAGAACCCGTTCTTCGACTTCATCAAGCAAGCCTATCTCATCACGTCGCGCTGGGCTGAAGACGTCGTGAAGAGCGCCGAAGGGCGTCGATCCGCATACCAAGCACAAGGCTGAGTTCTACATTCGCCAGCTCGCCGAGCGCACTGGCGCCGACGAATTTCGTGGCGACTAATCCCGAACTGCTGCGCGAGACCCTGAAGCAGAACGGCGAAAACCTCGTACGCGGCATGAAGATGCTGGCGGAGGATATCGAGGCTGGGAAAGGCACGCTGAAGCTGCGCCAGACCACCACGGGCAATTTCCAGGTCGGCGTCAACATGGCAACGACGCCCGGCAAGGTCGTCTTCCGCAACGACCTGATGGAACTGATCCAGTACGCGCCGACGACCGAGACCGTGCTCAAGCGGCCGCTCCTGATCGTGCCGCCCTGGATCAACAAGTTCTACATTCTCGACCTCAACGCGGAGAAATCCTTCATTCGCTGGGCGGTGGCGCAGGGGCTCACCGTATTTGTGATTTCCTGGGTCAACCCGGACGAGCGGCAGGCCAAGAAGAGCTTCGAAGACTATATGCGCGAGGGCATCTTCGAAGCGCTCGAGGCGATCGAGAAGGCCACCGGCGAAAAGTCGGTCACCGCCATCGGCTACTGCGTCGGCGGAACGCTGCTCTCCGTCGCCCTCGCCTACATGGCGGCTGTCGGGGACAAGCGCATTTCCAGCGCGACGCTTGTTCACGACGCAGGTGGACTTCACCTATGCGGGCGACCTCGCCGTCTTCGTCGACGAGAATCAGATCAAGTCGCTCGAAGACCGCATGTACGCCCGCGGCTATCTTGAGGGATCAAGTATGGCCTCGGCATTCAACATGCTGCGGCCGAACGACCTGATCTGGCCCTACGTCATCAACGTCTATCTGAAGGGGCAGGAGCCATTCCCCTTCGACCTGCTCTACTGGAACTCCGATTCCACGCGCATGCCGGCGGCGAACCATTCCTTCTACCTGCGCAATTGCTACCTCGAGAACACGCTCTCGAAGGGCGAGATGCTGATCGGCGGCAAAAAGCTTGACCTGAAGAAGGTCAAGATCCCGATCTACAACCTTGCCGCCCGCGAGGACCACATCGCGCCCGCAAAGTCGGTCTTCAAGGGGTGCAGCAGTTTCGGCGGCGAAGTGACCTATGTTGTGGCCGGCTCCGGCCATATCGCCGGCGTGGTGAACCCAGCCGACAAGCCGAAGTACCAGTACTGGACTGACGGCAAGCCTGAAGGCACGCTTGAAAACTGGATCGCCAATGCCCAGGAGACACCCGGCACGTGGTGGCCGCACTGGATGAAGTGGCTGGAGACGCAGGCCCCCGAACGGGTCAAGGCGCGCAAGCCCGGCGGCAGCAAGCTGAAGCCGATCTGCGACGCGCCCGGCGAGTATGTAAAGGTCCGGGCCTAATCCGGACCGTTACACCGTCAGTAGAGCAGAACAAATAACCCTGGCGCCTAGCGAAAAGGCGCCAGCGTCGAATCTTCATACTACTTGATAGCGGCGGCTCTCGTGACCGGGATAGTCTTGGCCGGATCGTCCCAGCGATACTTCATGCTGACCGACACGATGTCCACGTGAGCGTCGACGTTGCCGACCAGATTTCCGTAGCCGAGCCGTCCGAGCGTGGCGCTGTATTGCGGATTGCCGGGCACGATGTCGATCTTGGTCGACTTCGGGAAGATGTGGCTGTAGCCCAAGTCGAAGCTAATCTTGTCATTGTACTTGTAGCCGACGCCCAGCGAAGCCCAGATTCGATCGTTATCCGGCAAACGCGTCGAGCGCGTATCGGTATCGATTGGGGACTTCTCGTAGGCGAGACCCGCCCGCGCCGTCCAGGCTTCATTGATCTTGTATTCACCACCAACCGACGCGTACCAACCGTCCTTGTATGCGAGCGGAAGGTACGGCGTGGCGCCATGAATCGACCCGGTGACCTGATCCTGCACCCGGGGATAACCGACCCGGCTCCAGTTCGTCCATTCGAAGCCGGCCAGCAGCGTCGCCTCCGGCGTAATCCGCTGCCTCAGGCCGATGGTGACCATTTCAGGCAGAACGACGTTCACCTTGACGGGGTGATTATAGAGCGAGCCCGCAAGCGCGCCTGCCTGTGCAGGTCCGCCCGGAAAACTTGAGGGAGAGCGAGCGTAGGTCACTTGCCCCAGTGCCTCCGCCCCTGTGTAGTTGCCGGTGAGCCCTTCCTCGACGGCGGACCGGAAGCCAAGGCCGATCTCGGTTCCGACCATCGGGGTAAGCGTTGCGCCCAGCGTGAAGCCGACCCCGAAACTGTCGCCCTCGATCCCGAGTACCGGCCAGCTCGATGGGTTGGCGCCCGCGCCGGATTGCGGAAACGCGGTCGTGTAGCGGACGCTCATATACATGATACGCACGCCAGCGCCGACGGAGATCATGTCGTTGATCTTGTATCCGATGGTCGGCGAGACATCGAACGACACAACCTTGGTCGAGCTTCCGTACGCTCGGCCGGCCCACGAGAGATCCGGTTTGGTCGTCAGGCCGAAGGGCGTGTTGCTGGTGAAGCCGATCCAGAGGCGGTCGGTCACCTGCCAGGAGCCGTAGCCCGCAGGCAAAATTGCGTCCTGTGCAATATCGCCGCTGCTCGAAGCACCGAGACCGTACCCGGGGCTCGAACCGGCACCCTGCGTAATCTTGGAATAAGGCGATATGATTGATAGAACTGTCTCGCTCTGGAGACCAGGGTTCATCGTGATGGTCGCCGGGTTCCAGAACATTGAGCCAAGACCGGCTCCGCCCGCGGCCGCGCCCGCAAAGGAGGCGCCCTGCCCCGCCGCGCTTTGCTCGCGCAGGGCGAACGCGCCCGCGTAGGCGTTTCCGGCTGCGATCATCGTGGTGAGCGAAATTACGGCACCGGTTGCTGCAAAGCTTTTATTCATTTTGAGGACGTCCCCTCAGGGTTGTTTCCAGCGTCTACGCGCTGTGTTGAATCTTGATGACCCGATGATCATGGTGTCGCAACCAACCCAAACGCGTATTTTCCAGCATCCATTTCGAACCAAGATCAACGAGTTTCCCGAACTTCAACGAATCATGATTGTTCCGAGCAGTTTGTCGGCAGGGCCGGATCGTTCATAGCGAAACTGTCACGATAACTACTAAATCGGGCCTCCCGCACACTCAGTCAGGATCTGGACCAATCCAATTTTTGATGCTGCGTTGCTGGAATGCGACACCTGCCTGGGCTGTGGAGAAGTTCCAAAACTCAATGGTTGCGGACCGCTTCACAGGAGGCCAAAGTCCGGCCACCCAAGCTCGCGCTCAAAGAAAGTTGGCAGGAAACACCCATGAAACTCGTTCGCTTCGGAAAGGCCGGCTCCGAGAAGCCCGGCATCGTCGACGCTGATGGCATCATCCGCGACGTCTCTTCGCTCGTCACCGATTTCGCCGGCGATGCGCTTAAGCCCGCCGCAATCTCGCCAAGCTGAAAAAGATCGACCTGAAGAGCCTGCCGGCAGTCCGCAAGGGCACACGCCTAGGCTCCTGCGTCGCGCGTCCCGGCAACTTCATCGCCGTGGGCCTCAACTTTGCCGACCACGCAGCCGAGACGGGCGCGACGCCGTCCCGACCGAGCCGATCCTGTTCAACAAGGCCCCGAACTGCGTCCAGGGCCCTGACGACGACGATCGTAATTCCCAAGGACTCGAAGAAGACCGACTGGGAAGTCGAACTCGCCATCGTGATCGGCAAGAAGGCCCTCTACATCGAGGAGAAGGACGCCCTCTCCTATGTCGCGGGCTTTTGCATCTGCAACGACATCTCCGAGCGTGAATTCCAGGCTGAGCGCGGCGGTCAGTGGATGAAGGGCAAGGGCTCGCCCACCTTCGGACCGCTCGGCCCCTGGCTGGTAACGCCCGACGAGATCAAGGACGTGCAGAACCTCGGGATGTGGCTGGAACTGAACGGCAAGAAGGTTCAGAACGGCTCCTCGAAGACCATGATCTTCGGCGTGCGCACATCTCGTGGCCTACATCTCGCGGTTCATGCAGCTCGATCCCGGCGATGTCATCACGACCGGCACCCCTCCCGGCGTCGGCCTCGGCATGAAGCCCCCGAAGTACCTCAAGCGCGGCGACACGATGCGCGTCGGCATCGACGGCCTGGGAATCCAGAACCAGAAGGTCATCGCCTGGAACGACTGAGCCTCGATCAGGCATCTACAATGAAAATGGCGGCCAAGCGGCCGCCATTTTCCGTTCCGAAGCTGTTGCGGGCGCCTTTCAGGCCAGCCCCAGCATGAGCGTCAGGTTCTGCACCGCGGCGCCCGACGCGCCCTTGCCGAGATTGTCGAGCCGCGCCACCAGCAATGCATGATTGCGCTCGGCGTTGCCATAGACCCTGCAGTTCCAGCAGATCCGTGTCGTTCAGCGCCTCGGGTTCCAGCTTTCCGCCTGCGAACGGTCGGATCACTGGACGGCACTACCTTGACCTGCCCACCCGCAGCGTAGCGAGCCGCGAGCACAGCTTCCAGATCCCCGGGTGAAGGCCTGCCCGGCAACAGGTCAAGATGAAGCGGCACGCTGACCAGCATGCCCTGCCGGAAATTCCCGACGGAGGGCACGAAGATCGGCCGCCGCGTGAGCGCGCCATAAAGCTGCAGCTCGGGCAGGTGCTTGTGCTCCAACCCAAGTCCGTAGAGCTCGAAATCCGGCGCGGTCCCCGCCTCGTAGGCCTCGATCATGGACTTGCCGCCGCCGCTGTAGCCGCTAACCGCATTCACCGTGACGGGGTAGTCCGCCGGCAGCAGTCCCGCATCGACGAGCGGGCGAATCGAGCGCGATCGCCCCGGTCGGGTAGCAGCCGGGGTTGGCCACGCACCGCGCCGCGCGGATCGCGTCCGCCTGGCCTGGCTCCAACTCCGCAAATCCGTAGACCCAGCCGGGCGCGACCCGGTGGGCGGTCGAGGCGTCGAGCACGCGGGGCGCCTTGTCCCCGAGCGATGCCGCGAGGGCGGCGGATTCCTTTGCCGCGTCGTCGGGAAGGCAGAGCACGACAGCGTCCACCTCGGCCATCAGTTCGCGCCTTGCAGCAGGATCCTTGCGCTTGGCTGGATCGATGCTCCGGACTTCGATGCCCGCGACCTGCATGAGCCGTTCGCGGATGCCGAGGCCAGTCGTCCCAGCTTCGCCATCGATGAAGACTTTCGCGGTGCGCACGGGAGCAGTCGTGTTGCCGGCAGGCGATGTCGTTGCGGACATGGTGGACCTCGTCGAAGCGGTTCGGGCGGGTTGATAGCCGATACGAAAAAGCCGCGCAGTGCGCGGCGGTGTCAGGCGTTGCTCAGGCGCGCAGTGTCAGCGCGCTCGGCGAAACGCCATTCGCGTGCGTCGGAAACCCATTCTGCTTCCATATGCGCTGCTCATGAGCGTCAGATGACGCAGCGCCCCGCGACTGTCAAGACGCACTACCCAAACGGCGCCGAGCCGCAAGGTGCTGGATGTAATGCTGCACGACGGTGGCAGCGGCGATCGCGGTGATGTCGGCATGGTCGTAGGCCGGGGCGACCTCGACGACATCCATGCCGCGCCAATCGAGCATTCCGAGCCCGTTGAGGATCATTAGCGCCTGCGCCGAGCTGAGTCCGCCGGAGACGGGCGTGCCGGTTCCAGGTGCGAAGGCCGGATCGAGCGCATCGATGTCGAAGGTGAGGTATGCCGCGCGGTCCCCAACCCGCGCCCTCACGGCTTCGATCGTTGCGGCCACACCAGCGGCATGGACGCCATAGGCGTCCAGTACAGCGATGCCGAAATCATCCGGCGCACAGGTTCGGATGCCGATCTGTATCGAGCGTGCAGGATCGATCAGACCTTCACGGACGGCCCGGCCGACAAACGTCCCATGAGAAATTTTCGAGCCGTCATCCGCCCAGGTGTCCTGATGCGCATCGAACTGAACCAGCGCCAGTGGGCCATGGATCGCAGCGTGCGCCCGCAGCAGTGGCAACGTCACGAAATGGTCGCCGCCCAACCCGATGCAATGCACCCCCGCGTCCACGATACGCCGCGCCTCACGCTCAATCGATTCAGGAACCCTGTCCGACATGACCGTGGTCGATGACGCAGTCGCCGTAATCGACCACCGCCAGCGCCGCAAACGGGTCGCGCCCGGAAGGGTATTGCGGGTCGCCATCGAAGATCGCGGAAGCGCGGCGAATTGCTTGCGGCCCAAACCGCGCGCCTGGCCGGTTCGACGTCGCGGCATCGAATGGAATGCCAAGAATGGCTGCATCGACGCCTTCAAGGTCCCGGCTGTATCGCCGCCGCATGAATGACAGCGCCCCTGCGAACGTCGCGTCCGCCGCGCCGCCCTTGAGCGGCCCGAGAAACGCATTGTCGACAGGCGAGCGATCAGAACCGGACGTCATCTAAAACTCCTGCGAACACGCCTTGCCGAGACGAGGCGAAGGTCCGCTCCACGTCCACTCCATAAGCAAGAATATCACCAGCCACCGGTTGGCCTAGCGAGCCGCCAAAACAAAAGCGGCCGGCGTTTCCGCCAGCCGCTTCCGAAACAGTCTGCCTGCGCGATTAACGCTTCGAGAACTGGAAGCTCCGGCGAGCCTTCTTGCGGCCGTACTTCTTGCGCTCGACCACGCGGCTGTCGCGGGTGAGGAAGCCGACCTTCTTGAGGACGCCGCGCAGCTCGGGCTCGTAATAGGTGAGCGCCTTGGAGAGGCCGTGGCGCACCGCGCCGGCCTGACCGGAGAGGCCGCCGCCGGCGACCGTGACGACGATGTCGTACTGGTTCTGGCGGTTGGCGACCAGCAGCGGCTGCTGCAGGATCATGCGCAGCACGGGGCGCGCGAAATAGACGCCGAGCTCACGGTCGTTGACCGTGATCTTGCCGGCGCCGGGCTTGATCCAGACGCGGGCGACCGCGTCCTTGCGCTTGCCGGTGGCATAGGCGCGGCCCTGGGCGTCGAGCTTCTGGACGTGCTTGGGAGCCTCGGGAGCAGCGGTCTCGACCGCGCCCTTGAGGTCCTGGAGGGACTGGAGGGTATCGGCCATGATCAGGCGCTCCCAACGTTCTTGCGGTTCAGCGACGCGATGTCGAGCGGCTGCGGCTGCTGGGCCTCGTGCGGATGATCCGCGCCCTTGTAGACGCGCAGATTGCCGAGCTGCTGGCGGCCGAGCGGGCCGCGCGGAAGCATGCGCTCGACGGCCTTCTCGACGACGCGCTCGGGGAAGCGGCCCTCGAGGATCGAACTTCGCGGTGCGCTCCTTGATGCCGCCGGGATAACCGGTGTGGTGATAGTACACCTTCTGCTCGCGCTTGCGGCCGGTGAGCACCACCTTGTCGGCGTTGATGATGATGACGTTGTCACCGCAGTCGACATGGGGCGTGAAGGTCGGCTTGTGCTTGCCGCGCAGACGCATGGCGACGAGCGAGGCGAGACGGCCGACGACGAGGCCCTTCGCGTCGATCAGCACCCACTTCTTGTCGACCTCGGCGGGTTTGGCCGAATAGGTCTTCATGGATCGTTTCCAGAAATTGGCTACCGGCGCGGGGCCGATGGCGCGTGGAGGCGGCCGACGCGTGTGCGCCATCCGCTCGATGACGGTGCAATATACGAGGCCGGGCGTTCCGTCAACGCCACGCTTCCACGTCACGTGGCCATTTAGCTAGCATTTTCAGATGGTTACGCGATACGGTATTAAAATACCGCGCAGACACTACTATTTTACCGCACTGTATCACCTGGGCGGGATCGAATAGGTCCCGGTCACATGCGCCACCAGTTCTTCGTCGCCCTCGGATCGGAGTGCGACTTCACCAACCGCCAGCCGCTTGCCCAGCTTCAGAAGCCGGCAATCGGCAATCATTGCTCTCGCGGCGGGCTTGCGCAGGAAATTGATGGAGAGGTTGGTCGTCACCGCGAGGCCCACCGGCCCGATCGAGCCGAGGATCGCGACATAAAGAGCCAGGTCCGCCAGCGCCATCATGGCGGGTCCCGAGATCGTGCCGCCCGGCCGAAGCTGGCTGGCGTGATAGGCCATCCGCATGGTGGCGCCGAGCGGCGAGACGCCCTGGACGGAATAGATGTCGCCGTGGATTTGGATCTCGGGGAATTCCCGATCCAGAAACGCCTCGATGGCCGCCACATCCATCACGGGCAAACCGGCGTGTTTCATTCCATCTCTCCGCTGCCGCATCTCGCCCTGGCCTGCATGGCCGGCCTTCGCACAAGTGGCTGCATCGCATAACATGACGCCACGACGTCATCAACAGGGCCGACCATGTCCGTCACCGAATCCACCCTCGCCGTCGAGACGGCCGATGCACCCTGCCTGCTCCGCTCCGACGCGGAGGGGATCGCTACCCTGACGCTCAACCGCCCTCAGGCACGAAACGCGCTATCCGAAGCTCTGATCGATGCATTGCAGGCAGAGTTCGACGCCATTCGCGGGACCCCGGCGTCAAGGTCGTCATCCTGACCGCAGGCCAGGGCCGTGTCTTTTGTGCTGGCCACGACCTGAAGGAGATGACGGCGAGGCGCGCCGATCCCGACCGCGGCCGGGCCTATTTTGCCGACGTGCTCAACCGCTGCTCGCGCATGATGCAGAGCATCGTGCTGCTGCCCCAGCCGGTCATTGCCGCCGTGGAGGGCGTCGCGACCGCGGCCGGTTGCCAGATCGTCGCGAGTTGTGATCTCGCGGTCGCCGGAGACGGCGCCGGCTTCTGCACGCCGGGCGTCCATATCGGCCTGTTCTGTTCGACGCCCATGGTGCCGCTCTCCCGCAACCTCTCCCGCAAGCACGCGATGGAAATGCTGCTGACCGGCGAGACCCTGCCTGCGTCGGAAGCGCTGCGGATGGGCTTGCTCAACCGTGTCGTTCCTCGCGGTCAGGCGATGCGCGAAGCGCGCCGCTTCGCGAAGATTATCGCATCCAAGGCTCCGGCGGTGGTCAAGATCGGCAAGCGCGCCTTCTACGATCAGGCGGAAATGAACCTCGCCGATGCCTACGCACACGCAACTGCTGTCATGGTGGAGAACATGCTGGCCCGCGATGCCGAGGAAGGCATCGGCGCTTTCGTCGAAAAGCGCGAGCCGAAATGGGACTGAACCGCGACGGACGGCCTGCCCTAACGCCACCCGGCGCTTGCCCCCAATGGCCTTGACCTCACGCCCTTCACGTCCTCTATCGTGCCGCTGAAAACAAGGCGGCGGACTCTTCAGCATGAACCATGACAGCTATCCCGACGACCTGATCCGTTCGATCCTGAACGGCGTCAAGACGATCGCGCTCGTCGGAGCGTCGAACAATCCGGCGCGCCCCAGCTACATTGTGGTGAAGTATCTGAGCGAGCGCGGCTACACCATCATTCCGGTCAATCCCGGCCTCGCGGGCCAGGAAATCCTCGGCCTGAAAGTCTATGCCTCGCTGAAGGACATTCCCGTTCCCCTCGACATGGTCGAGATCTTCCGCAATTCCGAGGCCGCCGGGCCGATCACCGACGAGGCGCTGGCGCTCGATCCCCTGCCCCGGGTCATCTGGATGCAGCTTTCAGTGCGCAACGACGAAGCCGCCGCGCGGGCCGAGGCTCGGGGCGTCACCGTCATCATGAACCGCTGCCCCAAGATCGAGTTCGGCCGCCTGTCCGGCGAGATCGGCTGGCAGGGCATCAACTCGCGTATCCTGTCATCGAAGAAGCCGGTGATGAGCGAAAAAGGTATTCAGAAGCGCAGCATCGGCGTTGCGCCGGGCGTGAACCCGTTTGGGGTGAAGAGGTAGCTGCCAGGTCCAGCTTTCGTTGACGCGTGCATCGTCGTTCGATAAAAAGAACGCAATATCCCCTTTCTAGAACTCTACTGCTGACAACGATCCAGAGGAGCCGCCATGACCGAATCCAAAGCCCCCGGGTTCGCCACCCTCGCCATCCACGCCGGCGCGCAGCCCGACCCGGCCACGGGCGCGCGGGCGACGCCGATCTACCAGACGACGTCCTTCGTGTTCGACGACGTCGACCATGCCGCCTCGCTGTTCGGGCTGCAGGCATTCGGCAACATCTACACCCGCATCGGCAACCCGACCTGCGCCGTGCTGGAAGAGCGCGTCGCGGCGCTGGAGGGCGGCACGGCCGCGCTCGCCGTCGCCTCCGGCCACGCGGCCGAGTTCCTGGTGTTCCACACGCTGCTGCAGCCGGGCGACGAATTCATCGCCTCCAAGAAGCTCTATGGCGGCTCGATCAACCAGTTCAACCACAGCTACAAGAACTTCGACTGGCGCGTGAAGTGGGCCGATCCGGACGATCTCTCCACCTTCGAGGCGGCGATCTGCCGACAAGACGAAGGCGATCTTCATCGAATCCATCGCCAATCCCGGCGGCGTCATCACCGATATCCGCGCCATCGCCGACATCGCCCACAAGGCGGGCGTGCCGCTGATCGTCGACAACACGATGGCGACGCCCTACCTCATCAAGCCGTTCGAGCACGGCGCCGACATCATCGTGCATTCCGCCACCAAGTTCCTGGGCGGGCACGGCAACTCCATCGGCGGCCTCATCGTCGATGGCGGCAGTTCGACTGGATGAAGTCGGGCCGGTATCCGATGCTCTCGCAGCCGCGCCCGGAATATGGCGGCATGGTGCTGGGCGAGACCTTCGGCAATTTCGGCTTCGCCATCGCCTGCCGCGTGCTCGGCCTGCGCGATCTCGGCCCGGCCCTGTCGCCGTTCAACGCCTTCATGATCCTGACCGGCATCGAGACGCTGCCGCTGCGCATGCAGCGCCATTCCGACAACGCGCTCGTCGTGGCGCGCCACCTCGCCAGCAGCACCCCAACGGTCGCGTGGGTCAGCTATCCCGGGGCTCGAGGGCGACAAGTACTACGACCTGGCCAAGCGCTACTCGCCCAAGGGCGCGGGCGCGGTGTTCACCTTCGGCCTCAAGGGCGGCTACGAAGCGGGCGTGAAGCTGGTGTCGAACCTCAAGCTGTTCTCGCACCTCGCCAATATCGGCGACACCCGCTCGCTGGTGATCCACCCGGCCTCCACCACCCACCGCCAGCTCACGCCAGAGCAGCAGGCGCAGGCGCGGCGCGGGCCCCGAGGTCGTGCGCCTGTCGATCGGCCTCGAGGATACCGCAGGATCTGATCGCCGATCTCGACGAGGCGCTCGCCACCGGCTGATCGCTCAAGGATATATTGAAAGGGCGGGACGCGAGTTCCGCCCTTTTCGTTTGAGCTACCGGCCTGCGGCGAGAAGCCGCCAGTGGACGACGGCCATGGCGAGCACGACCATGGCGAAGCCCTGATGCAGCAGCCCCATCGACAGCGGCACCTGCGTCAGCAGCGTGACGATGCCGATCACTGCCTGGGCGGCCACGATGCCCGCGAGCGCAGTCGCTCGCCGCGCCGATGCCGGATCCGGCGTGTGCCCGCCTGCAGCGCACCGCCTGCCACAACGTCAGGCCGAGCAGGAGATAGGCCACCATACGGTGTTCGAACTGCACGGTGAGGTGATTGTCGACGAGGTTCTCGATACCAGGGCGTGGTGAAGAACAGGCCCGATAGAGGCGGTACCAGAGTGCCGTCGATCAGCGGCCACGTGTTGTAGATCAGTCCGGCCTTGGAACCGGCGACGAGCGCGCCGATCGCGATCTGCAGCAGGACGGTGAACACGATCCATCCCGCGAGCCGGCGCAGCGCGATAACCCGCGGACGCATTGCGTCGCCGCCAACCAACGCGGTGCGTCCGAGCGAGGTCGCAGTCGCAACCAGCCCGGCAAAGATGATGCTCGCCGTCGTCAGATGGAGCATGAGCTTCACGGGTGCAACCGCCGTCATTCCGGGCTTAAGCCCGGATGCGACCATGAGCCAGCCGATCGCGCCCTGAAGGCCGCCGAGCATGCCAAGCCCGAGCACGACCAGACAGCAGCCGCCCGCGCAGCACGCCCGCCCCCGCGAACACCAGGAAGCCTAGCCCAAAGGCGAGCCCTACGAAGCGGCCGAGCTGCCGATGCGACCACTCCCACCAATAGATCGTCTTGAATTCGTCCAGGCTCATGCCCCTGTTCTGGATCTCGTATTGGGGGCTGGCGCGTACTTCTCGAATTCCAGCGTCCAGTTTTGTTCGGTGAGCGGAGGCACTGCACCGGTCACGGGCCTCCACTCGGTGATCGACAGCCCGGACCCCGTCAGGCGCGTTGCACCGCCCACCACCACCATGCCGAACACGAGCGCCGCCATCACCCAGAGCCAGACGCGGACGCCCGCGAGGCGTCGCAGCCTGATCTCAGGCGCGGCCAGCGTGGATGCAGGTGCAATTACGGCGTCCATGACGATCCTGAGTCCGCTTCGATTAAGTCCGCTTCGACAATGCGGCATAGCGCGCTTGTTTGCCGCTGACGCACCGCTTGATCGCAAGTGCGGGTCGACACATAGTCCGCCGCGCAGCGAGCCACAACGTCCGCAATCGCCGCAGTCCCCGGATCAGGTTGAAAGAATGCCCGTGTCCAGTTCCCGTTCGACGCCCCTGCCCCGCCGCACCCGAAAGCTTATCGGCGCCTTCGCCATGCTGGCCTTCGTGATTGTTTACGCGCTGGCACTCATGTCCCTGGCTCAAGGCACAATCCAGGAATCGTCCAAGCTCGTGCAGGGCCTGTTCTACCTTGTGGGAGGCATTAGCTGGATCCTGCCCCTGATGCCGCTCATTCGCTGGATGGAGCGGCCCGATCCTGAAGATTTGCAGACGTGAGAAGGAAGCGCAGCGCTCGGGCCAGGAGCCGATCAGCGCAGCCAGGCCCATGGGTCGGGCGTTCCAACCAAACCTCGCGCGACAGCTAGAACCACGAGCAGCGTCATCAGTACAATCATGGCGCGTTTGGACACGACACTCAGCTCTTATCAGCTCTATTTCGGTTCAGATTGCGCTCACTGATGGGAGATCCAGCATAAGCTGGATCTTCGTGGTTTGCATCTTGAAGAAAAATGGTCGGAGTGGCGGGATTCGAACCCACGACCCCTAGTCCCCCAGACTATCCAGAAGCACTTTCAAACCGCTATCACATGTGTGCAGTCCGGGTTCACGAAGCCCTTGTATTTCAATAGCTTATAGCTACATTCGATTTCAGGCGGGTTCAGGTAGCGTCACAATCTTGAACCCTCAGTGAACCCTCAGGACTTTCTCTGACTAGTGCATTGGGGAAATTATGCCCATCGTCGCACTCACGGCAGCCTTCACGAAATCGATTCAGCCGCCCGAGTCTGGCTCTGCCGAATATTGGGACGAAGGACGCCAGGGCTTTGCCTGCGCGTTTTTGCCTCAGGTCGTGCATCATGGTCGTTCCGTTATCGCTCTCGAAATGGTGGCGGCTATGAGCGGGTAACCTTGGGCCCCCTCGCCGACCTAACCCTATCGGACGCCCGAGAACGCGCATCCAAGCTCAAGGTGCAGGTGCATGATGGCAGATCACCGCAGCTAGAACGTCGCCAAGCTCGCGCCGCTGCAGCCGATGTCCTAACCTTCTCCAATTTGGCCGCCCGCTATCTGGACGAATATGCGAAGCCGAACAAATCGTCATGGCGGCAAGATGAAATCTATCTGAAGCGGCCCAACTGCGAAATGGGGCGATAGACCAGCCCAGAGCATCACGCGCAGGGACGCGGTTGCGCTACTCGACAGCATAAAGGTTGAGGCCCCGGTCAGTGCCAACCGAACGCAGAGCATCCTATCCGGCATGTTCAACTGGGCTATCGAAGGCGATCTGCTCGCCGCAAAATCCTGTCGCCGGGATGAAAAAGCGGGCGAAAGAGCAATCGAAGGAACGTACCCTCACCGACGTCGAGATCGCGACCTTGATGGCTGCACTCGAGAAGCCTCAGTCTGTTTCGGTCGACGTTGCAGATGCGCTTCGCGTCATTCTTCTGACCGGCCAGCGTCCCGGCGAAATCGCCGGACTTGTGCAGAGCGAGTTGCGCCAAATTGAGCGTGAGCGCGAAGCGCACGTTGAATTCCCACGCGAGCGCATGAAGGCGCGGCGCCAGCACATCCTTCCTCTCGCAGAGCAAGCTCGCGCTATTATCCTGGCCGCTCTCAACGCCGCAAGTCGATGGCGACAACACGTCGGTGTTTGCGTCGAAGTTCGCAAGGCGCACCACTCTCGCCCGGCATAGCCTGAGCCAGGGACTTGCTCGTGAGATAGCCAAGATGAGCAGCGAGAGCGCGGAAACGCTCAAAGCCGATCCTCCAACTCCACACGATTTCCGACGCACTGTCGCGACCGGCCTCGCCGCTTTGGGTGTGTCCCGTGAAGATCGAAAGGCTGTACTCGCTCACGTTGAGAGCGACGTTCACGGCGTTCATTACGACAAGTACGAACGCCTAAAGGAAAAGCGGGCCGCACTTGAGCTTTGGGAAAAGCAGATCGAAGCTCTGATCGAGGAACGCCTTGCGATGAAACGGATCGCTTGGGATTTAGATGTGCGGGGGCAGAAAGGCTTTCGACGCCCCCGAGTTTCATCGGTCTTGAACAGCAAATTCGTCCATGTAGATGCGTTCGCAGCACAGTTTGTTTCGACAGTTCCGAACTGCCCGGTTCGCTCTGAATGACTTCAGAAAGCAAGCAAGATGTGCAGTTTCCGATGCATACACAAAGGTTATCACGACGTAAAAGCACAAATGGAAATCGTCGGAGCACGACGTAAAATTGCGGAGACCATCACCACGTTGAATGTATTGGAGAGAAATCTCAAACAACTTAGACAAAACTACCGATTTTAAACACAATTTACATGGCCTTGACAAGAATATTACATTTCCTTCCTGAGTACAAATGAGCAAATGGATTTCCTGAAATCGATTCGAAAATATTATTGCATCTGATTTCGACATTGCCGTTTCGGCAAATCAGGCTTCTAAAGCCGATGTTGGGCGGAAAAGTAATCCTTGGGAACTTAGGTTCGTCAAACGACTTGCCGAGCATTGGGAGGAATGGACCGGTTCTAAGCCGCCCGCATTTGTTAAAAGCGCAGTGAAGCGGCGCGGCATCGGTCACCTGTTCCGGAACTTCGTTGTCGCTGCTTTTGCTGACATCGATCACAGGTGCCCAGAGCCCGGTCGACGCTATCATCCAAGCCTCTGCTCTAGGTTGAGTGGTGCCCAAAACTAGGCACCTTTGTCTAGAAATCCGCTCTGATTTCCGCTCGCCTACAAGTGCATCGCATCTGATTAGAAGAGAAGTCGTCTGCAACGTGGAGACGACACATGTCCCTAATCACCAACGAAGCGGGTGATCGCCTGCTGCTCCCCAAGGAGGTCGAAAATCGCGTGCGCTTGTCTGGCGCGACGATCTTTCGCCTTCGGAGGAAGAAGCTTTTTCCCAGAACCCCTCGTGCTCGGTCTGAAGCGCATCGCTTATCGCGAGAGCGAAATCCAACGCTGATCGATAACCGCGTCGCGCGCCTACCTATTGCGGTGAGGCCGCTTAGCATGACCTCAAAATGCGAAACCCGCCGCCGGGTGAACGGCGACGGGCTTTCGAAGAATCTGCTTGGCAGCAAGTCTTCGAAAGATACATCAAACACCCCTGTTTTTCAATCTATCTCTCTTGCTCGCGATAACTGGATCGCGCGTAAGTTTCTACTTGTCTCCAATCATGTCGAAGTTAGTCGCGGAGCTCGCATTCGGTGAGGTTGCGATCATGATCTGCACTTCCGATTTTGTCGCCGATCAGTTCAACGGCCTTTCCCTTCCCAGCCACGCCCAGTTCATGTGGGTTCGTAGTCAGGGTGTCGGGCATGATGCGCTGACATCGCCAACTGGCCGCGCACAGCGTGCGTCGGATTCAATGGCAGCAATTTCGAGTTTTGCCGGTCCGACGTGGAAGGCGAGCACGCTCTCATCTTCCTTGTCGAACGATGATTTCGGGCACATCGATCTGGTCGCTTGGAATTCACGCACAAGCAAGCTCGCAAGCTGGCTTGGGACGAGCGTGGGCGCTCGGGCAGGACTTTGCCTGCACTCCGTTCCGCATCAACCAGGATGGCGCATTGCCCGTCTACCGCACGGTTCTCTCCTGGTTGCAGGCCGGGCGCGACAGCGTGGTCATCTTCAACTTCACGGAGGCAACGGAGGCTATTATCGGTTCGGTGCTCGCCGAGGATACCTCTCACAAGCGCGAATTGGACCGGGCACTTGCCCGGGCACCCATCCGCGTGGTTGTGCGGATGGATGCGCGGAGGGCCACCGCATGACCCATCTGGTTGCGCTCGAAAAGTCACCGCGCTTCCAACTCATTCCCTTTCGCGAAATCCTGCTCAGCAGCGACCCGGCCTACGTCGTCAAAGGGCTCATACCGCGTTCCGGTCTCATCGTGGTTTGGGGTCCACCCAAGTGCGGAAGTCTCTTCTGGGCGTTCGATCTATCCATGCATATCGCACTCGGCTGGGAGTATCGCAAACATCGGGTCAAAGCTGGCCCTGTTATCTATCTCGTGCTAGAAGGTAACTTGTGTTTCGCACTCGCGTCGTGGCTTGGCGTCAACGTTATCTCGGCGACTAGTGACGCCGATGTCCCGTTCTATGACCTCCCGACTCGGATTAATCTCATCGCCGATGTCGGACAGCTCATCAGCGATATCCGGCTTCAGATGGGCTCCACCAAACCCTCTGTTATCGTCGTCGATACGCTCAACCGATCACTGGCCGGATCGGAGTCCAGCGACGAAGACATGGCCAAATATGTGCAAGCCGCCGATGCCGTTCGCGAAGCCTTCGACTGCGCTGTCCTAATCGTCCATCATTGTGGGCATCGACGCTTCCCGCCCGCGCGGCCACACGTCGCTTGGCGGTGCCGCCGACGCGCAGTTGGCCGTTAAGCGCACCGGCACCGACGATATCGACGTCACCGTCCAGTGGATGAAGGACGGACCAGAAGGCGAGATCTTCACAAGCCGCTTTGAGGCGTCGAAGTCGGTGTTGACAACGAAGGCGACATCATCACGTCTTGCGTCATTGTACCCGCTGATACAGCCTCCCAGCCAGTGGGAGTTGAGCAGATTGACCGTCTTGCAACCGGGCCTACGATAGCCTTGCGTGCGCTTCAGGAAGCCATCGCTGAAGCCGGTGAGGTTGTCCCGATATCCAACCATATCCCACGCCAGGCAAGACCGTCAGCGTCACGCTCTGGCGTGATTACGCCTATGCGCGCGGCATCAGCACCGGAGAAGACCGTGCCCGACAACCTCGCGTTTAAAAGGGCTACTCAAACACTCATCGCCAAGCAGTTGGTTTCTGTCTGGGAGGGCCACGCATGGCTTTCCTGAGGCGAACATACGAAGCGAACATCGAACACCCTTTTATAAGGGTGTGTTCGTGTTCGTTCGCGAACATGTCGGAGTACCAGGCGAACATGTTCGCTTATGTTCGTCTTGTTCGCTTTCGTCGGGTCGCTCATGAGCACCTGCATCGTTTGTGAGACGATAACGACCGGGCCCGACACCGACCGTTTCTTGTGTCCGACACATTGGCTCTCGGTGAGTATCAGCACCCGCCGACGCTACTTCATCTCCGCAAGCCGTCTGGGCATGGCTCAGCGTGCCAGGTGGAGTGATCGCCGCCGCGAACCGCTGGTAAATGAAGCCGTCTCCGCGTTGTGCGACTGTAAGGCAGGAGGCGCTCGGAATCGTTGCATCTCGGACGGTGCTGCATGAGCCGATGCTGCTATTTGCCAAGCAACTACGCCTGCGGGCCCGGGCGGCTATTCAATCTTGTGTCCTGTCCATTGGCCCTGGGTGAGCGCAACCACGCGCCGCCGCTGCTCCGTTGCGTCGGCTCAACTCCTTAGGCATGTGGCCAAAGGTTGGAACGCCGAACAGCGCGAACCGCTCTTGCTCGAATTGATAGCCGCGCTGAGAGCATGGCGCGTGCGGAAGCACGCGAACTGCTTGCGCTTTCAGGCGGTGGCTCATGAGCAGCACCGCCAACCTTTCATGACGAATTTCAGGCCGCCGCAGCGCTATGTGCTGAGCAGTTTCCACCAGCAGCCGGAGCCCTACGCGAACTAGCTGAGAGCGAACCAATTCCAGCACCTTCGGTGCGCGAGCGCCGCCGCCTCCTTCGACTGCTCCGAACGCAGCTTTACTTTCGCTTCAGTCGCTCCGCCGCCGCACGCGCGATCGCCACCAGCTGGGCCGAATGGAAACCAGCCGGAACTTCGCCGGCACCTGCCACCGCCGATTGGTTTTTCCAGAGGCTAACCGAAGCAGGCTTCCAATCAATCGGCTGGCGACAGATCTACGATGATCTCACTAATTGACTGCAAAGATTGCAAACATACTTAGCCGAAGTAAGCCAATTAAACTATACAAACTCTATCTTCATCGAAACTGGAGATTGTCAGCGTGCCTCGAACATTTTCAGTTGATCACGAATGTTTGGCTGTAATTTCAGCGCACCGCGCGCGCGACGCGTGGATATTAACGACTACTGTCGGAACAACGAAAATTTGCTCAGAGCTGATTTGCAGCAGGCTGGCAAATATAGCTTCGGCGATGGCAGAACGCGCGATCAGAGATCCGTCATGTTTCTGAACAGGCTGCGGTCGCGGAGGCATGACATCATTTCTATCAGGACCCGCCGCGTCGGACTCGAAAACGACGCAAAACGCGTCGCCGTCGTTGCCAATGACTTCTCAAATCTGGCCGGCCTCGGCGAACTGTTGCTCGGAAAGAGCAAGTAATGATCGAGATCGTAAAAAACCTGGACACTGCTGTTGATGCGGCGCGCTGCGAACTCGCGAAGGTGATTGACGCTATCGTCGATCTTGCAGGCCGAACTTCGATTCCTGACGAAAGTAAGAAAACGAACACTAGCGCGTGCAGGATCAGCAAGACCACGTTGCTCATCAGGTTCGCGAAACACTGCGCAGCTCTTGAGCTTTGCAGGGTCTCAAGGACACCTTGGGCTCGTTCCAGTTGGGCTCCGAAGATGATGCAGACCGTGAGCGGCGCGAGAGGATCGAGGTGATTTCGACCCAACTCGAACTGCACGAACTTCAAGAAGAGCTGTTGTGTCGTGCTTTGGAGCGACCGGGCGACTTCATGCTGCCACGCCGCGCCGATGTCGATCCAGCGCTCGTGGTCGCACCAACCGTTGAAGTTGTAGCGGCGCTCGAAGCAGCGATGGCGGACTTGCAACGCCACGCACCGACAGCCCCTCGCAAGGCGCGCGCTGCATAGGGGCTTTGCTCGTGAACACACCCGATTTGCCTTCGGGCGGCAGGAGGTTCGAAGGCGAACAGGACCACCGTGCCAACCGTGTCTTTGGCGCGGTGGTCCAATGTCATCCTCCAGTAGACAGGGACTACGCCGCGCGATTACCGGGAAGCGAAACGAAGCGCGACATTCCAATGTTAGCGCTGGCCGACGTTAGGGCTGAAGAGACTCCCCACAAGCATCGCGCGGCGGAGAACCTAGCCGCCCCCCCCCCGTCTGGGTCTTTCCTATGGCCAGCGCTCGTGGTGGCCCTTGTGGCTCGGTCTGTCTGTTGATGCGGTCATTTCAGTCTGTTCCACCACATACGAGAGGCACTGCCCATAAATCCTAAGAGCAACGCAACGGCGCTTCTTCGTCCCTGACAACCGCTTGAGTCATCCAGACGGGCCGCGATCGGCGCACGCTCGCCATAATCCTGCGGGATGTCCCCGGCGACGGCGTGGTCGGCAATCACCCCGCCTGGCGCCTCGCGACGGCAATGGGAGCGATTGCACATATGACGCGGCTGGCACCGGCGACATGACGCGCGACCAGGCGAAGCTCATGCGCGTGACTTTCGAAGCCCTGCTGCTGAAACTGGAATGGGAAACCCGTCGGCGGAAGTCGTTCGGGTGGAGGATGCTCGGCAGTTCGTCGCGGCTGAATACCAGCGCGTCCGCGAGCGCGTGATGCAAATACCGTCGTCCGTCGCTCCTATCGTCGCGCAACTCAACACGCCCACCGAATGCATGGCCGCCGTTCAGGCCGCCGTGATTGGCGCGCTCGCCGATTTGACTGCCGAACGATGACGCCCGCCGTACAGTCAGTCGAATATCTCGCCGACATCGAGGCCCGCCACGCGCAGGCCATGGCCTTGCTGCGCCACCTGGCCGAACTCGAAATGCAGCACGTCAAGGCATGGACCGGGGGCGATGCTAAGGGCGATGAGATGCTGGCCAGGCTACGGCGCGACCACCGCGAGGCCGAGATTGATGCCAAGCTGCTGCAAGCGATGCTGGCGCTGTACGAGTAGGGCGGCTCGGCAGCGGGGTAAGTCGCCGCTACCAAGCCTGGCTGCGATTGGTCTGCACTGCGCAAGTTTTGCCGCGCCGTCGCCGATCATTACTTCCGCACAAGCAGTTCTGTCGTCGACGAAAGCGCAGGCGATGCCCCAGTCTTCGGAAGCGGCGCTAGGGGCCGCATTACGGCGCCGTTAAACTCGAGAGTTTGGCAACCCAAGCAAGTCCCGTTTCTTCGAATGCATTATGGAAGCCTGAGCAGCTATTTGGTGAAAAGCAAGGCTTCATGTAGAGCCTTCTGGCACAGAAGAGATAAACCTTCGTTTAGAATTGCTGCGCGAGTATCACCGGCGGCAAATGCGGATTACATGTTCTGCCATATCCGAGGGAGCGCTTGTAGCACGGAATTGCGCACCAGCGGCGCGCGTATATTTTGAAATCTTTTATAGCATCATTGCGGGCGGCCAGCATAAGGCAGCCCACTTGGGCAGTCGCAAAACAGGATAATTCCATGCCCGTACTTTGTGAGCGGTTCACGATCCAAGATCTGCTCGGAAAAGAAATGGGGATGTTCCGTTGGCGCTGCACCGATTGCGGCTGGACCGAAGAAACCCACGACGTGATCTATGGCCGTTGTCCGGCGTGCGAACGGCGGGCGCGGCAAAGCACTCAAGAAAAAGTGCCCGAGACCCAAAAAGACGTTCGCTCGGAGCAGTATTCTCAACAAATTCCCCCAATTCCTGCTGCAAGCCACCCACAGAATGCGAAGGATGACGCGGTGGCCCCGTTAAAGGCCAGGAGGAAGTCGCCTCTGACCGATCCAATGGAATGGTTCGGGCTAATTATGTTGTTGTTGGTCATTTTTGCGATCACGAAGTGCGAAAGGACTGGCCCGGATCCAGCCTGCCTTGTCGCGGGTGCTAATTATCCCGAACGGACACGAAAAAGCCGCCATGAGTTTCCCCAGGCGGCTGTCCATTTGTGCCCCGAACGTCAGCGCGCCAGTATATCCGTGGTCGGACTAGGGTTCCAAGTCTCGCGCGCTTGCACGGCAAAGCCGGGATGCGCAACACACGGATCTTATGCAATTCAATCTTGTTCGAAGAAAGGACCACACGGGGACATCCTTGATCTCGTCTGCATCCCCTCGCCGTTTTCCGCCGCCCTGGACGGTCCGAGAGGTGGCCGAGGCGTATTGCGTGGTGGACGGCACCGACCGTCCGTACGTACATTTATTTCGACACTGCCGAGCGCGGCGCGAACACCGAGCGAGAGGCCAGGCGCATCGCATTTGGCATTGCCAAGTTACCGGGATTTATGGTTACACAAGTCAAGCGCTAGTGCGCTTGCTGCGCCAGCCCCCTGATTTCGACCAAATCCGAATATTAAGCTAAGGCCAACTATCAATTTTATAGTTCAATACCATAGCGCGACCCCGCAGGAAAGTACTATCAAAGCAGATCCGCCATCATCAACTTAGGTACCGGTCTCATAACTAGCATATTTGCGAGTACCACATAAGCCACGGCTCCAGTGGCACAGATCGCGAGCTTGGCACTTACTGTCCAGTGGTGTACATCCAACTTCCGAATAAAGAGGAATACAAATGATCCAGCTGCGTAGGCTGCGGCTGCGACCAGCAGGAGCGCGGCTTCTATGAACGCAATACGGTGAAGCACCTCGTTTACTTCGATCTCACCATGGCACATCCGCCTAGAACTCGAACGTCGTCTTTCCATCCCCTTCTGACTGTGATGAACAGGGCCTTGACTAGTTCCCAATTCTTGGAACAAGAGACCTCTCATGACCCTTAAACATATCCTCTTTGGATTCGACGGTCGCCTCGCCCGCCTTCCATTCCTCGGTTGCGGCTTGTTGGCGCTGCTCGTTGTAACCTTCGGGATGCTCGTAGCGTTTGGGTTCTTGTATCTTGGCGTGGCATATCAGAATGACGGAAAATTGATTATTGGCGTGTTAATTGGAATGCCAACGTTCATAGCCTTTTTCTGGGCTGGCCTAGCGCTTACGATCAAGCGTTTGCATGATATGGGTCTTGCGGGCTCTCACGTCATCTGGATCTTCATTCTGAACATTGCTGGTATTGCCGGTACGCAGGCATATCCGGCCCTTGAAATCATACTCGGCCTTTTAAGCTTCGGCGTAGCGCTCTGGCTTTTTTTAGCGCCGGGACAGGCTGCGGCCAATACCTACGGGGCCATCCCTGACTAGAACCTTAGTGTTCAAGTCGCCTCCTCAACGATTTCCGCGTCAGTCGGAATCGCGCCGAGATGCTGATCGAGAAGTTCGCAATGACCGCGCAAAGCTTGATGCTAGGCGGAGAAGCTGAAAAGGCGGGTGGGCAGATCAGCGCGTATAGCTGGCGCTCTTGCTTTTGACCCACGACGTTGTTCGCCCGGACCGATACGGTGCATCTCGCCGCTTTGAGATGATGCCTTCAAGGCCAAGGCGTGAGGCCGCTTGGAATATGAGCGGACCTGGCTCTTCCAGCGCTTCGCTCAGTATGCACGGCCCTGGCGCGTTTCGAAGCACATGCTTCAAAACCACCCGCCGCGCATCGAGAAACAACCCACGAAGGTTCTCACCATCCATTTCGAGCACGTCGAACGCTACAAAGCTCGCGCCATGGCAACCGCTTCGGGACCTGAGCGCGTGGAAATCGTCATGGCCGTCTGGGCGAAGAACGACCGCTTCACCGTCCAAAATAACAGTCGCAGCCGGGAGACCTCGTATAGCCTCAACAATGCCGGTGAACGCATGTGCCCAGTCCAAGCCGTTGCGGGACAGCAGGCGCCCGTCTCCGCCCTGTTTGTAGGCCATGATGCGGTAGCCGTCGCGCTTGATTTCATGAGTTCATATCGGTCCGCACGGCGGCTTGCGCACAAAGGTCGGAGCGCATGGCTCAATCAAACCGCGCGGCAACCTCAGGCGGTGCCGGGGCGGTCCTGAAGAGTGACATGATGCCATTGAGATGGCGACGCACATCAAACTAGGCAAGCTTCGGCGGAGCGAAGCAAATTCCGACGAACGGGGGTGGAACCACGGCTAGGTTGGCTAGATGGATGCGACGCAAGCAGTCTCAGTCGAGCTTGAATCCCGAATGCTGAACTCACCAACTCGCTTGCCTGTCTGCCAGTAAATCAGCGTAAAAGGCAGCATCGTCCTATCGGACGACGCCTCACGAACCCAGCAATTCACGGTGTCGACAAAGCCCTTCTTAGCGTCATACGGCATCTGGAAGAACGTCTCGCCCACCACAACCTCAAATCGTGGCGCTTTCATCTTTAGATCGTAGAGAACACCCAGATCCTGTGCTTTTACGAGCTTTAGGCGACATTCTTCGAACTTGGCCTCATCTGCCCGGGGTTGAGCGACCGTTGTGAGAAAGATGAAAGCGCTCAGGGCAGCCAATGAGAAACGCATTCAGATCCCCTGTGCGAGCTTGTCTGCCCTCTCTACTTTAGCGAGAGGTTATGAGATGAAAAGCCTTAAGCGTGACGATTTGATCTGGGCCAACATGGACATTCAAAACTGCGTCGTTCTTTTCCGCTTCATAACTGGAGGTCGCCCATGAAACGCCCATGAAACCCCTGAATTGAACGTAACAAAACGTGAACGCTCAGTTCCAAAAATCAAGGATTTGCCTCAGATTTGCGGAGCGGGCTTCCCCTTTACACGGAGAGGCCTTCGTTCGATTTACGCGAGTTCTGCTCGGCGAGCCTTCATTTCTAATCGGCACAGTGTGGCGTGGCGGCGGGCTCCCTCGACCCCTTCGGAAGCCAGCGCATCCCAGATCGTGACAGCGTCCCCGTATCTCTCTTGCTCACCCAAGAGCAAAGCCAGGTTATGCCTCGCATCGAGATGAGATGGATTGATTTCAAGAGCAGCGCGGTAGGAGCGTTCAGCCCTATCCGGATCACCCCGGCCACGATACAAGATCCCAAGATTGTAATAGCAGTCTACAGCCAGTGAGCGGTCGCGGCGCCGCCAGCCGAAAGCATATTGCTGCTTCATCCGTCCGCTTTAGACCTGCAAGAACGTTGCCGCGATTGAAGATTGCATACGCATCGCGCGGGTCCATTTCGCTGGCCAGCCGGTAGAGCTTTTCTGCTTGGACCAGATCGCCGTCGGTTCTCGCACTCCCGCGCCGCTTCGAAGACCTCATCGAAGCGCATGCGAGGCTCCATCAGCGGCAGTTCAAGCTGGCCGTCCAGCGTTGCGAGGTCCTTACCTTGCGACAATGCCAACCCACCCCAAGGCGTTTCTCTGCAATGCCGTCGCGTTCAGCCGAATGCCGCGCACGCGCAGAGCTGACCCGGCGTACAGGATAAGTGGCAGGGGAATGTCATCTTCCAGCAAGCCGCCGCGCTTCCCGCGCCACAGCGATGTCCCGAAAGCCGAAGAGGCCTTCGCGCTGATCGAGACAGGTCAAACAACGCGAACGCTTCGACCTCTCCGACAGCCATATCCTGCGTGGCTGGCGATTTCGGCTGCTGTGAAGGTCCGGCTTTCGTCGGGGGTCGCAGGGAGAAGCCCGACCAGCCGCCGAAAGGTCAATTCGCTGATGCAAGGGCCCTCCAGAGACGACTGCCGGTCCTCCGACCATCCCAGAGCGCACGAATGGGCAATCGACAATGACTTCGGCTGCCGAGGCGGACCGAACCAACGTGGCGTCGCGCCAGGAGATCGACGTTCGCACGTGTCCTTGCGGTCATGCCCGAAAGGCGGCCCAGAATGCGAATCCGTTTTCCACCGATTTCCATGGCGCAAGCGTTGACCTCGAAGCTGCGTGCTTGCCAGTGAATCCCTGAGTTCTCCCCCGGTTCCACAGCCCCACGCGCAGACGTTGTACGGAACGAGTTGAGAGCACTTCCGGTTGAGTTGCAATCAACCAGGGGTAATGACGATGGCGCCGCGCGCGAACTGGAAGGGCTACCTGAAGCTGTCGCTCGTCTCCTGCGCCGTGGCGCTCTACCCTGCGTCGAGCAGTTCGTCGCGGATCAGCTTCAACACCCTCAACAAGAAGACCGGCAACAAGGTCAAGCGGATCTACGTCGATCCCGACACGGGCGAGGAAGTGCCGCCCGAGGACCAGATCAAGGGATACCCGGTCAGCAAGCACGACTTCGTCATCGTCACCGACGAGGAGCTCGATACCGTCAAGATCGAGAGCACCCACACGGTCGACATCGAGAAATTCGTGCCCCGCAGCCAGATCGATCCTCGCTACATGGACGCTCCCTACTACATCGCCCCCGAAGACAGGGTCGCGCAGGAGCCTTTCGCCGTTATCCGAGACGCCATGCGCAACAAGGCGGTGGTCGGGATCGGACGGGTGGTGATCAGCCGGCGCGAGCGGATCATGATGATCGAACCCTGGGACGAGGGGCTGCTCGGCACGGTGCTGCGCTATGGCTACGAAGTGCGAGCCTCGACCACCTATTTCGAAGACATCCCGAGCCTCACGATCCCATCCGACATGCACGACCTCGCGGAAGTGATCGTGCAGCGCAAGCTCGCCGACTGGGATCCCACCGAGTTCAAGGACCGGTACGAAGATGCTGTCGCCGAGTTGATCAAGTCGAAGCAGACGGGCCAGCCCGCCGCGTTGCCCGCAGTCGCGAGGCCACACAACGTCGTCAACCTCATGCAGGCCTTGCGGGAAAGTGTGGCTCGTGAGCAGGCCTCACGCGCGCCGGAAAGGTTGCGCCCTCGCGTAAGGCAAAGATCGAGGAGGTTCAGGATCGGCCTATGGCCGCCTTCCAAGAGCAAGAAGCCTACCGGCGAAAGTCGGACAAGCCGCTAGCGAAGCCGGCCAGCCGGAAGAAGGCTTAGTTGACGCTAAAATCCGCGCGTGAGCCACGTTCGGCTCGCACAATTGTCGATTTCATACTGAACCACTTTTAGGAAGGCCTCCCTACGCTGCCCCGCTGTCAGCAGTCTCCCTGCAGACCCCCGTGCGGCTCTGGTAAAGGGCCCGATGAACTCCATGATCCAGCGCGTTCAAGATCCCTGTAGGAGAGTGGGAGCTATGACCCCGGAAGCTTGAATGCTGAAGCAAGGCGCCGTCGAGCTAAGTTGTACCGTTCTGAGTTTGCCGGAGGCTTTGCGCACAGTTCCGCGCACTCGGTTCGCCATCTGTCGACCGCATGTTCACGGGCCGAAGGCGTAAACCTCTGGCGTGTTCTTGGCCGTTTGGCTCGACCTCCGCCATTCGAGTTGGCTGAAGCTACGCCTTGCGAGGTAAGTACAATCACCGGCGTCGTGTCCGAGCGCACATACGTCCGGGGCACTCGGGTGCAGCATAGCGGCATGTTCATCAGGTTCCTCAAGACGAGGATGACGCCATGACCGCCACCATGATCGAGAGCCACAACTTCCAGCGCCGGACCCGGATCAATCACCTCCTGCGCTTTACGATGGCTGTCAGCTGGTTCTGCGTGGCGGCGGCGGGCATTGCCTCGACCCTCGTCTCCCTTGCGCAGATGTAATTCGCGGGCCGCGGCGGCGGGCGCGTAAACTGATCGGTTCCAATGGCCGCCAGCCTTGGAACCGGTTTCGCCTGGGTGGGTCCCTCCCGATCCACCCAGGCGGGCAAGGCTGCTGTCGTTTGCATAGACCGATGGCAGCGATGAAGGGGGCAATCCATGCCCCAGCTATCGGATGCAACTCCGGGGCACAATCGTTGCTTGGGAGCGCAGCTATGGTGCTCATTCCTATCGTCGTCCCCTCTATGGCCCTAACGGTCTGGATTAATGATGTTCCTCACTGGCAGAAGGGTGGGGCCCTAGCGCAGCAGCAGTTTGAGTACTGGTATCTTCAGCCGCTTTATCCCAACGATGAGATTGGCCTTCCGCCCGAGTTGGTCCAACGCAGAACGGCAGACGTTCGCGACCGCAGTCGCAATTTTCGCCGTCCCACGCCAACCATGAGCATGGTCTCCCCTGCGAGGTGAGTTCGCAAACGGGATCGCGTTCGAGTAACTGGCTATAGGAACCAGAGTGGCTTTCGCGATCAGCCTCAAGGCCGTGAACGACACCGCAGGGCCGCTAAAGGCTCTTTGGGAGAACGTCGCTAGCTTCGAGAGTCGCCCGTCCATGGCAAGCCTAGCCTACCCACCGCACCTCACTTTGGCGATTTACGACGAGATCTCTCCAGTTCTGTTGAAGGCCGCGCTGGGCGAGGCGTTCACAGGAACGCCTGCGCTACGCCTCGTTTTCACAAGGCTGCGGTTTTTCGACAACCCGCCAATGCCGCTGGTGCTGTGGGCAGAGCCTCAGATCTCCGTGGATCTCGCCGCAGCTCACCGGAGAGTTCACGCCTCTATCGATCCCAAGCTATGTCGCCCGCACTATCGACCCGGCGCTTGGATCCCCCACAGCACGCTTGGAATGGCAATCCTGGCAGAGCGCCGGGAGCAAGCAATAGCGTTTGCCGCCCGTCCTGTCTCAGCATTTGAGGTGATTTTCGATGTCGCGGACTGCGCATCCTTCGTGCCCGTGACTGTTATCGATGAGCGGCGGCTCGCATCAGAGAACCGTCCGTGCGCGCCAGGCTGCACCGCGCATAACCGCATTTATGAATCCAGAATCGGTGAGAGCTGGCAGTCACAATTGGACGAAGTAAAAGCCGAGAGAACCTGGAATAACGAGGGCAGCACCAACCAGCTTGAAGATCTTGGGGATGCTTCGTCTCTCACGGCGTTCGTCTCGTCCTGCGGCCCGTTCTCGTGGGCTCTTAGGTTCCCCGAGCTGCATTGCAAAAAGCCCAGTGCTTTGCGAATGACCAATCGCCGAGGCAATCGTCGATGTCGCCGTCTTTACCCGCCCGGGCGGTCTCAGGAAACCGCCCAGGCGTGGCCGGTTTCAGGGCTGTCGGCATGGACTGAGACCGGCGGTCCAGGCTGGCTGAAGCTGGGTTGGTTGTAAACTGTTGTGCAGTATAGCGCGCGCCCGCCGTGTCCCATTTGCCATCCCATGCACCGTTGCGCACTGGATCGTCGTGCCGTCACCCTCTCCGCGCCGCTTCCCGCCACTCTGGACCGTACTGGAGGTCACGGAGGCGCTTTGCATCGTGGACGGCACTGACCGGCCCGTTGCCTACGTCTGCTTCGACACAGCCGAGCGAGGCGCCAATACGGAACGGATGACGAAGGATGTGGCCCGGCGCATCGCCCGGCTGCGCATGATCCGGGCGGGCTCTGCTCAGAAAAACTTCGGCAGATTGAGCACGAAGCCGACAGCAAACAGCGGCAAAGCGAAAACAAGGCGTCCGGGGAAGAAGCTGATCGAGCTCGGCGGGTCGTAAACGCGATCAGCGTCGCGACTACCATCACGGCCATGCCGATCAGCGGGCCAAGCGTGTGCGGCGCGAGCGCCGCGAGCACGAGAGGTGCCGCGAGGAGGTAAACAATCGGACCGATCTGGCCCGCTGTTGTCAGCGGCCACAATAAAAGCGCGCCCGCAAGAAGCAGCGCTGCGGCGCAAACTGATCAGTATGGCGGAACTGTGTGTCATGTAAGCGCCCGTGCCGAGGATAGCTTTAGACAATGACGGGCGTGGAGGAGGCGCTCTAAACCCCGCGACGCCCGCCTGCCCGCGCTAGGGGCTCGAAGCGCAGCATTGGGATAGTGACAGAGAGTGATTATGGAAAAGTGAAACACGGTGCGGCCCGGCGATTGAGTGCGCGTCGTCAAAACCCCATCGCCGGGCCGCGCCATACCGGTCGGCAAGGACAATACAGCGCGCCGAAAACCCATATTCCCCTGCGCCGGTTTCCCGTTTGCATTGTGTCCAAAGTGCCGGATCACGCTCCTTCCGTCGTCGCCTTCGCTTGCATGTTCCTGCAGCTGGCTTAACGTCACGCTTCGGCTTGGAAGTAAAGGCCTGTGGGACTTCGCTTCAGAGGTCATTCGGTCTGGGGTCCAAGGGGCTCAGCACGGGTAACGCGTCCGGCTCCTCTTGCTCCTCCAAGGCGTGCTGGGCTTTGTTTTCTAGATGGCCTTCAAGGTGCTTTGTTTCGGGCCGCCTGCGGGCTCGCTTAAGAAGGCATTATATCAAAGCGCCGTGACGCACCGTATCGGTCAGGACGCTCGACTTCATCAGTGAAGACCAAGAGTGCCAGCTATATGCGCTGATCAGCCCGCCTGCTTTTTCAGCTTTTCCGCCTCAGCATCGAGTTTGGCGCGGTCGTTCCCAAACTTCGCAATCAGCATTTCGGCGCGGTCGCGGCTGATGCCGTGCTTCTCGGCAAAGTGCCTTACTTCGTAGAATTCTTCGCCCGCTACCTGTCGCCGGTCCGGTCCGCCACGCTTTGATTTGTCATCGGCCATGAGCTTGGTCTCCACGTTCACGACGACAACGCTGAGAGCATGAAATCGCTCCGTCACCCGCCACAGCGAAGCTAAAAAGTTTGATGCGCGCCAGCGCCTGGGGCTTAAGGCCAGCTCTTCGCGCGCCGGCGCGCCGCCCACGAAGGCCTCCCGCCCCTCGTAGGCTGGGGCGACTAATTAAAGGGGAAGCTGTGGCGGGAGCGTGGAGAGTTGGTGAAGATGAGTTAATGCTGAATGGTCCGGCACGATCTCTCAATGCGAGTGAACCCTCACACTGGGCTGTTCTTTGGAGACTGGGTAATGGTAGGCGAGAGCACTCTGCCCGGATCAGTTCTCGACACGGATCTAGAGGGCAACAGCGCCTCCGGAAGGATTACCGGTTGATCGGGGATGGGTCTCAAGCCGCGCTGCAATTTGAGCGGCGACAGCTTCAATGATCTCGCGGTTTGCTTCAAATCTGCGCAGGGGCGGGCCGCTGCCGGGAAGCGCATCAGTTGCACGCGCTGGCACAGTCCAGGCTGTCAAAACGCCACCAACCAGCATCGCAAAGGTGATACTGCCCTGCCGGTAAGCAGGTATACACATACCAAACGGTTCGACCCTGAAAGTCATCGAACAAAAGCGCCTACCTTCGGTTCAAACGAAAGCTTAGCGTTGTGATTTACGCGCGGCGTGCGGAGACGCACTTACCGGAATGCAGCATTTCTATAGAGGCAACCCTCCCCAGGGAAGGTTCCAAAAAATGCTAACAAGCACAGACATGGAGTTCCGTGCCTACCGCCGATGGGTTCGCTGCAAACCTGATTGCAACGAGCTCAGCTGCGCTTACCCTTCTCGCCGTCGTAATGGCCCACGTGTTCAGCACTATCGCCCAGCTTTCTCGCATGTAAGTTTGTTCCCGCTATCAAGCAGGTCGCAACAGCCTAGCGCTGTGGAGGAAGTAGCACAGCATGAATTGAATTCAACGGAAATGAGAGGTTCGAGGTAGTCAAACCACTTGGTGCTTTCGCCCAAATTTTTAATTTCAGGCTTCTGCGATTTATCAATGAAGCCGTCGGGCAACCTGACGCGGCGCCGAGGTTTGGTCCTGAAGAGAGACATGATGAATGTGAGATGGCGACTGAGTTGACGCCAGGCAAGCGAAGCCTTCACGTTTTGTTGAACCCTCGGTGAACCCTCAGAGCTAAAAACGACAAAGGCCCGGCTTTTCGCCGGGCCTTTAAGTCCTTCATATCATTGAAGAAAAATGGTCGGAGTGGCGGGATTCGAACCCACGACCCCTAGTCCCCCAGACTAGTGCGCTAACCGGGCTGCGCTACACTCCGACTGGAGAGGCTTATATGCGGGCGGGTCGGAGGACGCAACCGCCGCGGCGGCGCAAATCGCATCCATTGTGGATCAAAGCATCGCTGCGTGAACGCGGGGATTGAAGCTGCCGGCCGAACGGCCGACCAACTCAGTTCGCCCGTAACCGTACTCAGAAAGCGGCTCAGCATTCGAACAGGGTAAGCTTGAACACAGCCACTTGGATCCGTGCAAATGGTCGTGATTTGTTTACATTGCTTCTATAAACACATTGAATCCACGCACAGCGTCTATAGCTTAGACGTGTCGATTTCATACTGACGACGAGAGTGAACGGTCGCGATGTCCCGGCCTGAACGATGCAGGGTCTGCGCTTTTATTATCTGCGCGCTCGTGATCGCGAGCCTGGTCGCGCCGACTCGCCTCGTGGCGGCGTCGACATCGACACCTCCGGCCCTTGCCGACGCTCTCTCATCCTATGATCGTGGTGACTATGCGGTCGCGGTGCGTTTGCTGAAGCCGCTGGCGCTACGCGGCAACGCCTCCGCCCAGTATCTCATGGGGGTCATGACCGCCGCCGGCCAAGGCATGCCCCGCGATAACGAGGAGGCTGTCCGCTGGTTGCTTCTGGCCGGCGAAAGAGGCCACGCCACGGCGCAATACGAATTGGGTGTCCGCTTCTACGAGGGCGAAGGCGTCACGCAGGACGACGCCGCGGCGGCGAAATGGTTCGCGCTTTCGGCCGCCCAGGGGCACGCCGGCGCACAGCACAATTATGCAGTCATGCTGGCAGGCGGCTGGGGCGTCCCGCAGGACGAGACCGCAGCGCTGGGCTGGTTCGATCGTGCTGCCCGCCAGGGACAGGCCGACGCGCAATACAACCTGGGCGTTATTTACGCTAACGGCCAAGGCGTGCCTGCGGATCTCTCTGCCGCATATGTCTGGCTGTCGCTTGCGGTCTCCAGCTTTGGCGATACAGACACCGAGGGCCGGGACATGGCTGCCGCCGGTCGCGACGAGGTAGCCAAGCTCATGGCGCCGGAACAGATGGACACTGCGCTTGCCATAGCGGCAAAGGGTCTGCCCGCGGCTCCTGCCTCCCGGACCACGGCGAACCTCACCGGTCAGGTCAGGTAGCTTATCGGGGCGCGCCCTGTTTCGGATCGCTGTGCTAATCAGGCTCTCTGAATCGGCGCAGCGCACGGGACCACACCATGTCATCCCTGGACGAAATGAAACTGCGCATCGACGGGCTCGAGGCGCGCCTCGCGTATCAGGATCAGATCATTGAAGATCTGAATTCCGCGGTGACCGGCCAATGGAAATTGATCGAGGACCTCACGCGGCGGTATAAGATGCTCGTTGAGCGGGTCGATGACGCGGAGAATGGAGCCGGCTCCGATCCCGCGAGAGAACCGCCTCCGCCTCACTATTGAGTTGGCCGGAACCGCTCCCTCCTCAACCGGATCGGAATACGAGACGCCGCCTCCTTGAAGACACAATCGAGGCGAAACTTCGGCTCTCGCTCAAAAACGCCGATCGAAGTCGCAACCGTACTTGGTCCGGTTGAGAATTGGGGGTCAGCCATGCCGTTCGCAACGCAACGTGCGCAGATGGAGCAAACACCGCTCCTGTTAGGCCTTGCCACCTTCGAATATCCGCCTGATCTGCTGCCTGAGTTGCAGGACACCCTGTCGCAGCTCGCGGACGTAGAGTTTCTCTACGAAGCGAGGATGGATCGCCTTTCCAACTGGCGTCCCGGGGAAATCGCTCGCCGGCAACGCCTGGAGCGCTATCTGGACGCACGCCGCAAACGTGAACGCCGCGATTGCGAGCACCGCTTGAGCGCATTGAAGCAGCGCATCTACAATCTGATGGGGATCAAACCCCGGAGCCTTGATTTCTGAGCCTGTCCGAATCGCAGAAATCGCAACGGCAGGATGACTCGGCACGACACGGAACGGGGCTAACCACAGGGCATACCGATCCGCCCTCTATCGCTTCCCGCTGGTTTCGCGGGATTTCGTTCGGTGGAGGTTTTCCTTGTTCTTTTCCGGCGTTTCCTGGCTGGACGCGCCAGCCTCGTGCAATGCGATGGCGATGGCCTGCTTCGGGTTCTTCACCTTGGGACCACTGCTGCCCGTGCGCAGGTCACCCTCCTTGAATTCGTGCATGACCCGATGAATGGTTTCCTTTTGCGCCTTCGATTGTTTCGCCATGGCTCCGTCTCTCGCAAAATGGCGTTCCATTCTCTGACAACGTCGTCGGCTCCGGGCATGTTTCTTACGATTCTTGAATTCTTGCATTCAATGAAAAAGCCGCCCCACTGGCGGTGAGACGGCTTAACTGAAAACGCTCGAATGAAGTATGGAGCGCGATATGTTGAAATACATATAGAAATATTGAATCTCGAATATATTTGGATAATTCCCTTTTCACAGCTCCGGCTTCTACGTCATACAAAAAATTGAAAATTATTGGATATAATTAGAATTGCAATACATTGGTCTAATGCGCTCTCGGAACCTGTCCCCTCGCCCATCGTTTCTAGACCGGGGCCGGAAATGGAGGAATTAACATGACCGATACAAGCTCCGCCGGAACGAGAACCGGCAAGCCGCTCATCGAAAGCGATCGCGTCGAAGGCACGACCGTTTACAGCATGGATGGCTCGGATATCGGCTCCATAAAGCGGCTGATGATCGACAAGGTCAGTGGCAAGGTCGCTTATGCCGTCATGTCATTCGGCGGTTTTCTCGGGCTCGGCGCGGACGAACACACCATTCCCTGGAGCAAGCTCGACTACGACACCAGCCTCGGCGGCTATAGGACCGACATCACCGAGGGTCAGCTTCGCGGAGCGCCGACCTTTTATAGGGATGGCGACTATGACTGGACCGACCGCGAACGTGAGCGCGAGTTGCACGATTACTGGCGCTCACCGCTCTATTGGGGCGGCATCTGACCGGGATCCCCGAGTTGGGGGAGGCTCCGTCCTGCCCCAACCCGGCTTTATGCAGAATAACGGAACGCTAATCGCGCCACGACGCTGGCCGGTCCTTGGAGAATAGGGCCATGGCAGGCAGCGATGAAATACCAAAGGCTGCGAAAGCGAATGGTTTTGCGACAGGAGTGATCATCTCGCTCGTCGTTGCGACCATCGTCATCACGCTCATTGTCCGGTTGGTCTAGCCGCGCGTCTCGCGAAAGAAATCAGAGCGGTTCACCGCACCCCTGCGCTGCACGCAGGGGCGGTGTGCGCTGGCGCACCCTACTGATAACCTGCCGCGCTATATATTAAGCTTCCATATGATAAGCAGGCATTTTATCAGGCACTCCGAATGAGACCAGATCAGGCGCCACCTCGCGCAGTAGCCCCGGCGAGAAGACGTCCGCAACGGGAGTTCGCGTTTCTTCTCTCGGATGTCGCTCGGCTCCTGCGCACCATCACTGACCAGCGGGCCAAGGACGTAGGGTCCAGCCGCGCACGCTGGGCTGTGCTGGTTCGCATAGAGCGGTGCGAAGGGCAGAGCCAGAATGAGCTGGCATCGAGCTTGGACATTCAGCCCATCACACTGGGGCGGTTGGTGGACAAGCTTTGCGATGAGGGTCTCGTGGATCGCCGCCCGGATCCAGCGGACCGCCGCATCAAGCGTCTTCACCTCACGGAAAAGGCGCATCCGGTGCTCAGCCAGCTTTCGGACATGGGCGCGGAGATGATGGGCAAGGCCCTCGCCGGTATCGATGGAGCCGCGCTCGAAGGCATGATCCGCGATCTCGGACTGATCAAAGAAAATCTGAAATCCGAGCTGCGACCAGACAGCACGGATGACAAGGCAAGATCATCATGAACGACGCAGAAGAAGTCCCCGCAAAGGCTAAGCGCTCAAGATTTGGCTTGCGTGCCATCCTCCTCATTGTGCTACCCGCGCTGGTCGTGGCCGGCTCGCTCGCATTCTACCTGCAGGGCGGCCGCTACATCTCGACGGACAATGCGTACATCGCGGCGCAGAAAGTCGTGGTGACGCCCGAGGTCGAAGGAAAGGTCGTGTCGATTTCCGTCCATGAGGGCGACACCGTCAAGGTCGGGCAAGAGCTGCTCACGATAGACCCGACGAAATATCGGATAGCGGTGACACAGGCTGAGGCGCAACTCGCGAGGGTCAAGACGGACTTCGTCAACGACAAGTCGTCGCTTGCAAGTCTCGATCGCCAGATAGAACTTGGCCAACAAACCTTGACGCTCCGCCAGGCTGATGCGGCCCGCAAGACCGAGCTGTTGGGCAACCGCTCCGGATCCCGCGCCGAGGCTGATAACGCCGAAATCGGCGTGACCAGTGCGCGCGTGCAACTCGAACAACTGCAGAACCAGAAGTCCGCACTGCTCAACCAGCTTCTTGGAAATCCCGATCTGCCCTTGGAGGCATTTCCGCCGTACATCCAGGCCGAGGCCAGCCTCGAGCGTGCCCGGCACGATCTCGACCGGACGGTGCTTCGGGCACCCATCGCGGGCGTCGCGACGCAGGTGTCCAGCATCCAGATGGGCCGCTATCTTGAGGCCGGGAATGCGGTCTTCAGCATCATCGCTCAGGAACACCCCTGGATCGAGGCTAACCCGAAGGAAACCGATCTCACCTGGCTCAAGCCCGGACAGGCGGTCACCATCAGCGTGGACGCCTATCCCGGCCGCGAATGGCACGGAAGGGTAGGAAGCATCAGCCCAGGCACTGGCGCGCAGTTCGCGATTTTGCCGCCGCAGAACGCGAGCGGAAACTGGGTCAAGGTCGTCCAGCGCGTTCCTGTGCGCATCGAATTCGAGGGCACCGAGGACATGCAAGACCTGCGCGCGGGCATGAGCGTGAATGTCGATATCGACACGCGCCGCCAGCGCTCGCTCGCCGGATTGCTCGGCCTCGGCGCAGTCGCCGGCAGCCCGCGCTGAGCCGATCCATGTCAGCGGCCTCCACCACACTGAAGAACGCTTCCGGAATGGCGCCCGCCACTCCGGAAGCCGGCGCGAAGATGAGGCGGCTGCTGCTCACCGTCTGCGTCATGATGGCCACCATCATGCAGGCGCTGGATACGACGATAGCAAACGTCGCGCTGCCCTATATGCAAGGAAATCTGGGCACCACGCTCGACCAAGCGAACTGGATTCTCACATCCTACATCGTTGCCGCGGCGATCATGACGTCGCCGCTCGGCTGGATGGCGGCGCGTTTCGGACGCAAGCGCCTGTTCATCGTCTGCACGATTGGATTTACAGTCGCCTCGATGCTTTGCGGCGTCGCTCAGGACATCAACCAGATGGTCCTGTTCCGCCTGCTCCAGGGCGTGTTCGGAGCTGCGCTTGTGCCGCTCTCCCAGTCCGTCATGCTCGACGCCTACCCTGCCGAACAACGCGGGCAGGCCATGGCAATCTGGGGCATGGGCGTCATGCTCGGCCCCATCATGGGGCCCACCCTCGGCGGATGGCTCACCGAGACGTATAGCTGGCGCTGGGTGTTTTTCGTGAACCTGCCTTTCGGCGTTGTTACTGTCCTCGGCCTGATCGCCGTGATGCGGGAAACGCCGATCAGCGCAAAACTCGATTTCGACTGGCTGGGTTTCATCTCGCTTTCAATCGGCATCGGCTCATTGCAGCTCATGCTCGACCGAGGCGAGTTGGTGGGCTGGTTCGAGTCGAACGAGATCATCATCGAAGCGGCCGCGGCGGCCGCCGGCTTTTACATATTCCTGGCGCACTCCTTCACGTCGCCCGCTCCCTTCATCCCGCTCCAGATCTTCAAGGACCGGAACTTCGCAGTGGGGCTGCTGTTCATGTTCATCGTCGGCATTATCCTGCTGGCGACGATGGCCCTGATTACGCCCTATATCCAGAACCTGATGGGCTATCCCGTGATGGAAGCCGGGCTTCTGTTGGGCACGCGCGGCCTTGGCACGCTCGTCTCGATGATGCTCGTAGGCCGACTGCTGCGCCGGGTTGACGCGCGACTGCTGATCTTCATCGGCCTGTCGCTGTCCACATGGTCGCTGGCGCAGATGGTTTATATATCGCCCGAAACGTCGGCGAGCCATCTGAATGTCATCAACGTGGCTCAGGGCTTTGGCCTGGGCTTCATCTTCGTCCCGTTGAACACGCTCGCCTTCGCGACGCTGCCTGCCATGTACCGGACCACGGCCACGGCGCTCTGGACGTTGATCCGCAGCATCGGCAGTTCGGTCGGCATATCGATTGTCATCGCGCAACTGACAAGTGGCACGACCCGGTTCCACAGCCAGTTGATGGAAAGCATCACGCCTTTCAACCAGGCCCTTTCAGGCGCGAAGCTGCTCGATCCGTCGACTGAATCGGGCCGCAGCATTCTCGAAAGCATGGTCACACGGCAGGCGACCATTATCGCCTACGCCAACGACTATCAGCTCATGATGTGGATCAGCCTGGCGGCCTTCCCGTTGCTGCTGCTCATCAAGGGACCGCCAAAGGTCAAAGGCTAGGGGCTCAATGCGGCGTCATCCCGCGCTCGTCGTCTCAGCGGGCGCGCCAGCCGGCGCTAGATCACCTCGAGCGCCAGCTCGAAGGTCATGAGTACCGGATTATCGCCACGCTTCAGCAGCCCCGCCTCAACCCTGCCCGTGTAATCGACAAGTCCGACCTCGGCCCGGCACTCTAAACCACCGCCGGCAACCCGCCGGACCGCGCCATCGACGATGTAGACCTCTGTCGCGAAGTTCTCGACCACCCGCCCGTCCGCAAACCGCGCTCCGATCGTGCTGCCCACGCCGCCGCGGATGCGTGCGTGCTCAATTCCCCGCTCCGCACAAAAGGCTTCGATTGCGCCGAAAAAATCCTGGTTCGGCCGCAGCCTGAGCGCAAGGACCCGGCGTGATCCTACCCCGCGCGACGGCGCGGCGACCGGCCCGAACAGCTTGAAGTTGGTCTCGGGATCGGGCTTGGCCTCGAAGATCGCGCCATCGATTCCGAACGCCTCCACTGCGATGGGCCGGGCGACCATGGTCTCGTCGGGCAGGATGTGTCCGCCGTGCGCTTGCCGTCCGCCTCGGTCCACAGCGCGTGGCAGTGGAAGAAGGGCGCGCCGTCGCGCCGCCCGAACGTCATCGCGCCGCGATCTACAGACGCTGATGCCGGCGGGCGGAAAATGTCGCTGTAGAAGGCCGCGTTCTCGCCGGTCTTCGACAGCGCCGGCATGACATAGGCGAAGGGTGCCAGCGCCACGCCCGCGAACTCCACCACGCCTCCGTCGAATCCATCTTCGGCAAAGCCGCGCCGCACGCCTTCGACCAGCGGCACGCCCGGTTGCAGGTCGAAGCTGAACGACGCGCCGCGCGCCTCGACCGCGACGATGCGATCGTGCGGTGCCGGGCCGGGCTGGGCGATGCGGCGCGGTGGCCCGTCGCTCACGACTTGATCCCCATCTCAGCCAGATGCCCGCGCGCCTCGAGTTCGTCGCGCACCATCCGCTTCGGCACCTTGCCGTAGCCGGATTTCGGCAGCGCCTCCCAGAAGAAGAAGCGCTTCGGCATCTTGTAGCGCGTCATCTTCGGGACCGAGGAATGCCGATCAGATCCGCCTCGCTCGACCTGTCGCCCCCTCGCGCGCGACGCAGACCGCCACGCCCACCTCGCCCCAGAGCGGATCGGGCACGCCGAGAACGGCGACCTCGCGCGATGGCGGGATGCGTCAATATCTTCTCCTCGACCTCGCGCGGATAGATGTTGGAGCCGCCCGAGATGTACATGTCGGAGGCACGGCCGGTGATGTAGACGAAGCCCTGCTCGTCCATGTGGCCGAGGTCGCCGGTGCGGAACCAGCCGTTGCGAAACGCCTTCGCGTTGGCCTCGGGATTGTCGTAGTAGCCGGCGAACACGGCCGGCCCGATCACGCAGATTTCGCCCGTCTCGAACGGCTCGAGCTCGCGGCCGTCGTCGTCCTGGATCGAGACCTGCATGCCGGTGCGCTCGAAGGCCGCAGGTGCCGAGCTTCACGTCCGGCCCATCCTCGGCATCGTGCAGCGACGGGCGGCAGGACGGTGATGTTGCCCGTGACCTCGCCGAGCCCGAAATACTGGACGATGACCTTGCCCAGCTTGCGCAGCGCCGTCTTCTGGTCCTCCCGGTACATCGGCGCGCCGGCATAGATCACGAAGCGCAGCGAGGAATGATCGTACCGGTCCACGGCGGGATGCTCGACCAGCATCTTCAGGATTGTCGGCACGGTGAACATGTTGCGTGACGCGGTGCTTCTCGATCAGCCGGTAGGCTTCCTCGATGTCGAAGCGATCCGTCGGCAGCAGGATCGTCAGCGGCGCCGCGCGCGACCTGGTTCAGCTGATGCACGCCCGCCCCGTGGCTCAGCGGCGCCACGACCAGCGATGCGTCCTCCTCCGTCGTGCCGGGCACCAGGTCGCCGAGATGATTGGTGATGACGAACGCCATCTGGCCATGCGTCAGCACGGCGGCCTTGGAACGCCCGGTCGTGCCCGACGTGAAGAAGAACCAGCACGGATCGTCGTAGTCCACCGCGGCAAACCGGGGCTGCGGTGCCGAGGCGTGATCGACGATCACGTCGCCCACCGAGTTTTCGCCGAACGCGCCCTCGCCGAAGCGCCAGGTGAACTCAACGCATGGCGCCTTATCCGCGATGATGGCGGCGTGGTCGGGGAACGCGCCGTGGCACAGGAAGCCCTTCGCGCCGGAGGACGTGGCGAGATAGACGACCTCCTCCGGCATCAGGCGGAAATTCGTCGGCACCCAGACCGCGCCCAGCCGGAAAGCCGCGAACATCGACCAGAACATCTCGTCGCAGTTCCTGGAATGCACGAGAAGCCGGTCGCCCTTGGCCAGACCGCGAGCCGACAAGCCAGCCGCGAGCGCGCTCACCTGCATGTCGATCTCGCGCCAGGTCCAGGTGCGCTCGCCATGGATGAAGCCTGCCCTGTCAGGAAAACGGCGCGCATTCTGGACGATAAGGTGCGCAAGGTTCATCACGCGCCGCGACATCGGCGTTACGCCGCCGCGCGCGGGATTCGGCCGTCATCTGACGACGCTCCCGGTGGATTCGCGGCTCATGCGATAGCTTCCTGGGTCGTATAATCGGCCTTCGATCCGTCAGTCATCGTTGAAATCCCGTTTAACTGCAGTCCGATATCCCACGCAGCGGAACTCGACCTCCGCCAAGGGAGCTTATCTGCCCTGCCAGAAATCGCGAAACCTCCGGATTGCCATTGCACCTATTGCGGTTCGCTGTGGGGAGGATAGCGTACGACGCTTCGATCGGCATCGTCCGGCATCCCCCAAGTTCAAGGCGCATACCCTATGACAGACGACAAAATGCTCGAACCCTGGCGCTGGCAGGAATCGACATGGCGCGAGGTCGTCAACAAGGTCCGCGCCGGCCGGAGCCTGGCTCCGCAGAGCTGGCCCAACGGCGCTCGCTGTGCGGTCGCGCTCTCGTTCGACAGCGACCACGAGACGATCGAATTGCGCAATGGAGGCAAATCGTTCGGCAAGATCAGCCAGGGCCAGTATGGCGGACGTCGCGGTTCGCCCCGAATCCTGGACTGCCTGCGCAAGCACGACGTGAAGGCCTCGTTCTTCATGCCTGCCGTCGCCGCGCTTCTAAATCCCGACGAGCCGAAGGCCGTGATTTCAGGTGGCCACGAACTCGCCATCCATAGCTGGATCCATGAAATGAACGGCCCGCTCGGCTATGACGCCGAGCGCGACCTCAGCCTGCGCGCCGCCGAAACGCTCGAGAAGCTGTCTGGCGTGCGCCCGGTCGGCCTGCGCACCGCGTCCTGGGATTTCAGCCCCTGGACATTGAAGATCGTGCGCGAGATGGGGCTTCTCTACGACAGTTCGCTGATGGCCGACGACGAGCCCTATGAGCTGCTCGAAGACGGCGAGCCGACCGGGGTCGTCGAACTTCCCGTCGAATGGATTCGCGACGACGCCGTCTATTTCAACATGGATCGCGCCGCGAGCCTGCGTCCCTACACCAGCCCCGACGCGGTGCTCTCGATCTTTCTGCGCGAGTTGGACGTCGCCTATGAAGAAGGCGGTCTTTTCCTGCTGACGATGCACCCTCACCATTCGGGCCATCGCTCCCGCATCTTCCTCCTCGACGAGGTCATTCGCCACGCCAAGGCGAAGGGCGCTGTCTGGTTCGCCACCCACGCTGAAATTGCACGCTATTGCGCCGAGCAGGCAATTCCCCCAATTGCCGCCAAGGCCTGAGAAAAGGAAGCCAAAGTCATGTTGAAGCAAGCATGCGCCGTCGCGGCGATCGCGCTCGGTCTCGCCGCACTGCCAGCCTCGGCGCAGGTGAAGGACGCGATCGTCATCGACCTGCCGAATGACGCGGCGACCCTGGACCCGCATGTCCAGTGGGATACGGACAGCTACACCGTCTACCGCAACATCTTCGACAACCTCGTCACGCGCGACACCTCGGGCAAGATCGTGCCGCAGATCGCGACGGCCTGGCGCTACAAGGACGACACGACCCTCGAGTTCGACATCCGCCAGGGCGTCACGTTCCATGACGGCAGTGCGCTGACATCCGAGGACGTGGCTTTCAGCATCGTCAGGATCATCAATCCGGCGTTCAAGAGCCCGCAATTGTCTCAGTTCGACCAGATCTCTTCCGCGACGGCGGAAGGCACCAAGGTCGTGATGAAGACCAAGACGCCCTACCCGGCTCTGATCGCACAGCTCGTGAAGCTCTCCATCGTGCCCAAGGCGGTGGTCGAGAAGATGGGCGACCAGGCGTTCAATCTCAGCTCCTGTCGGCAGCGGTCCCTACAAGCTCGCGACCTGGCAGAAGGGCATCCAGTCGAACCTTGTCGCCAACGATGCCTATTGGGGCGGCAAGCCGCCCTTCAAGACGGCCACGTTCCGCGTCGTGCCCGACGTCGCCACGCGCGTCGCAGATCTTCGCACCGGACGCGCCGACATCGTGCGCCAGCTCGGCCCAGATGAAGCGACTGCGCTGAAGAGCGAGGCCCAACTCCAGGTCCTGTCGGGCGCCACGGAGCGCATCGGCTATATGTTCATCAACGCCCAGGCCGGCCCCACCGCGGACATCCGCGTCCGCCGCGCCATCGCCCACTCGATCGACCAGAAGTCGCTCATCGATGCGCTGCTGCAGGGCTTCGGCAACCCCGTCAACATCGTGCTCACGCCCGCCAATTTCGGCTACGTCGCCGACGTGAAGGGCTACGAGTTCGACCAGGCCAAGGCCAAGGCGCTCGTCAAGGAAGCGGGCGCGGAGGGCAAGACGCTCACCTTCCTCACCTCGCCCGCCTATGACCGGCGCGTGGTCGAGGCGCTTCAGCAGATGATCCAGGAGGTCGGGCTGAAGGTGGACATCGTCGCGCTCGACCACCCGACCTTCCTGCGCCGCCGCCAGGGCCGCCCGGACGAGGCGGGCAGCCTCTCGTTCGGCCGCTGGTCCTGCGCCTGCCAGGATGCCGACGGCGTCATCTTCCCGCTGTTCCGCACCGGCAGCATCTGGGCGAAGTACTCCAATCCAGCCTTCGACAAGGAAGTCGACGAGGCCCGCGCCGTGCTGGACGAGAGGCAAGCGCATGGCCAACTACAAGAAGGCCTTCGAAATCCTGCGCGAGGACGTGCCCGGCATCGGCCTCTACCAGGACTTCGCCATCTACGGCGCACGCAAGGAGCTGCAGTGGAAGCCGACCCCGAACGAAGCCTTCTTCATCATGGACATGAAGTGGGGCAAGTAGGTTGGCGGGCTTAGCGGAAGGCCCTGAGAGGGGCTGAAGCATGTTGCGTTACGCGTTCTGGCGCCTGGTGCAGGCGTGCGTCGCCATCTTCGGCGTGATGACGATCGTCTTCGTCATCATGCGGCTGGCTGGCGACCCGACCTTGCTGCTGGTGCCCGAAGGTGCGTCGCGCGAGCACATCGACGCCCTGCGACATGAACTCGGCTTCGATCGGCCCATCCTCGTGCAGTACATCTCGTATCTGTCCGAGGTCATCCGGCTGGATTTCGGCATGTCCGTCGTCCAGCGCATGCCGGCGGTCGACATACTGGCGACGCGCATTTCCTACACGCTGGAGCTTGCGGCCGGCGCGCTTGCTGATCGCGCTCGCCGTCGGCCTTCCCGCAGGCGTGGTGATGGCGGTGAAGCGCGGCGGCATGTTGGAGCGCGTGCTTGGCGCGGTGGTTCTGACCGGCCAGAGCATGCCGACCTTCCTCTCGGGCATCCTGCTCATCCTCGTCTTCGGCGTCCTGCTCGGCTGGCTGCCCACATCGGGCTCCGGCACGTGGTCGGCGCTGATCCTGCCCTCGATCGCGCTCGGCGCGCTCTCGATGGCGACCTTCGCCCGCATGGCCCGCATCGCCGTGGTGGATGAATTGTCGAAGGATTACGTCCGCGCCGGGCGCGCACGCGGACTGTCGCTCAACGCGGTCGTCGTGCGGCACGTACTGCGCAATGCGGCCGTGCCGGTCGTCACCATCGCGGCGCTCGAGATCGGCAATCTGCTGGCCGGGGCGGTGATCGTCGAGACGGTGTTCGCCTGGCCCGGCATCGGGCAGCTCGCCATCCAGTCCATCCAGTCGCGGGACTTCGTGGTGGTGCAGGTGATCGTGCTGTTCGTCTCCGTCGTCTATGTCGCCATGAGCCTTCTTGCCGACATCGCCTATGCCCTGCTCGACCCCCGCATCCGGCTGCACAGCGCATGATGGCCGCTGTCGCCAGAGGCTACCGATCCGCCCGGCAGATGCCGCTCGTGGTGCTCTTTGTCGGCGCGATCCTCGCGCTGATCGTGATCGTCGCCATCCTCGCGCCCTATGTCGCGCCCGCCGATCCCTCGCGGCAGACATTGATCGCCCGCCTGCGCCCGCCGGGTTTCACGGCGCGGTGGGCGAACCTATTGGTTCGGCACCGATGACCTCGGCCGCGACCTGCTGTCGCGCGTCATCTGGGGCGCGCGGGCGTCGCTGCTCGTGGCCCTGTTCTCGGTGGCGGTGTCGCTGACCGTCGGCACGCTGCTCGGCATGCTCGCCGCCTGGTTTCGCGGCTGGGTCGAGATCGTCATCATGCGGCTCGTCGACATCATGCTGTCGATACCGGCGATCCTGCTCGCGGTGCTGACGGTGGCGGTGCTCGGCCCCGGCTTCGTCAAGCTGATCCTCGTGCTCGGCCTCACGCGCTGGCCGCGCTACACACGCGTCGCCTACGCTCAGACGCTGCAGGTCTCGTCCCTGCCCTACATCAAGGCCGCCGAACTCGGCGGCGCCGGCGCGCTTCGCATCCTGCGCCGCCACGTGCTGCCCAACATCGCCGGCCCGCTGCTCGTCGTGGCCACGGCCGAGTTCGGTCTGATGATCCTGTTCGAGGCAGGACTGTCCTTCCTCGGCCTCGGCATCCAGCCGCCGCAGCCGAGCTGGGGCTCGATCATGAGCGCCGGCCGGCAATATGTGGAGCGCGCGTGGTGGATCACGCTCTTTCCCGGCGCATTCCTGTTTCTGCTGGTGCTATCCGTCAACGTGCTCGGTGACTGGCTGCGCGACCGGCTCGACCCCCGCTCAAGATCAAGATGAGGCTACCATGAGATTCCAGGGACAAGGCGTGATCGTTACCGGCGCAGCGGGCGTATTCGGGCGCTGGATCACCGCCGCGTTTGCGCGTGAAGGCGCAAAGCTTTGCCTGTCCGACATGCGGCTGGACGCCATCCAGGCGCTCGCCTCGGAGCTGAAGCTCGATCCCGCGCACACGATCCTGCACGCCACGGAACTCACCGAGGAAGCCTCGATCGTCGAACTCGCCGGCCGCGTAAAAAGCGCCTGGGGCGCGCCGGACGTGCTCGTCAACAATGCCGGCATCTACCCTCACGGCGGCATGCTGGAGATGTCGGCGGCGGAGTGGGACCGCATCTTCGACGTGAACCTGCGCGCGCCCTTCATCATGTCCCGCGAGATGGGAAACCTGATGATCGCCGCGGGCCGCCGTGGCTCCATCGTGAACATCTCGTCCGGCGCGTCGCGCCAGATGCGCAACGGCGCGGTGCCGTATTGCACGTCCAAGACCGCGCTCGAGCGCCTCACGAAAGGCTTCGCGCTGGAGCTCGCGCCCTACGGAATCCGCGTCAACGCCGTCGAGCCGGGCTTCGCGCCGGGCAGCGCGGTCAGCCCGCTCTCGGACGAATACGTCGCGCGGATGAAGGCCAAGATTCCCCTGGCGCGCACGAGCGGCCCCGAGGATACGCCCGAGGCGGTCCTCTATCTCTGCTCGCAGAGCGCCAGCTTCATCACCGGCGCGGTTCTCGCCGTCGACGGCGGCAATTCCATCGGCACCTACGAGCCCGGCCAACTCGCACCGGCGACCAAGGACGCGTGATGCGCTAACGACCTGCTCACCGTCGAGAACCTCACCGTCACGATCGGCAATGTGCCGGTCATCGATGGCGTCGGGTTCACGGTGGGCCGGCGCGAGGTGCTGGCGCTTGTCGGCGAATCCGGCTGCGGCAAGTCGCTGACCGCGCTCGCGCTGATGCGCCTGCTGCCGCCGGCCGCGACCCTTGCGGCCGGCTCGATCCGGCTGGAAAACGACGACCTCGCCGCGCTCCCCGAAAGCACCATGCAGCGCATGAGGGGCGAGCGGCTTTCGATCATCTTCCAGGAGCCGACAGCCTCCCTCGATCCGCTCGCGACGGTCGGCTCGCAGATCGCGGAGGCCTACCGCGTGCACCGTGGCGGCTCCCGCGCGAAGGCCTGGCAGGCTGCGCGCGACATGCTGGAAGATGTCGGCATCCCCGATCCCGAGCGGCGGCTGGACCAGTATCCGTTCGAACTCTCCGGCGGCATGTGCCAGCGCATCATGATCGCCATCGCGCTCATCTGCGGTCCTGCGCTGCTCGTGGCCGACGAACCCACGACCGCGCTTGACGTCACCATCCAGGCTCAGATCCTGGACCTGATGCGCAGGCTCGTCGCCGAGCGTGGCGCGAGCGTGCTGATCATCACCCACGACATGGGCGTGGTCGCCGACATCGCCGACCGCGTGGCGGTGATGTATGCGGGCCGCGTCGTCGAGATTGCGCCCGTGGAGCAGTTGTTCGCGCGGCCGGGCCATCCCTACACGGCGTTGCTGCTTGCCAGCGTGCCGCGCCTCGACGTCGCGCCGAAAGCAGAACTCGCCACCATCGAGGGACGCGTGCCGACGCCCGACGAATTCGGCGAAGGCTGCCGCTTCGCCAGCCGTTGCCCGCTCGCCATCGCGAAATGCGCGGCCACGCCGCCGCTCGCTCGCTTTGGAGCGAAGGCCACGCCGCGGCCTGCTGGCGCACGCAGGACGCGCACGCGCTGATGAGGGTGGACGCATGAGCGCGGCCCAGCACAGCGATGCCGCCGCCCCGCGTGCGCTCGATCCCGTCCTGGTGGTCGACGACGTCGCCGTGCACTTCGCCGCGCGCGGCGGCTTCCTCGCCGGGAAGGCCCCGCCCGTCCGCGCCGTCGAGGGCGTATCTCTCACCCTCGCACGCGGGCGAGACGCTGGGCCTGGTCGGCGAATCCGGCTGCGGCAAATCCACGCTCTCCAACGCCATCGTCGGTCTGGTCCGCCCCACCCGCGGCAGCATCCGCGTCAAGGGTGCGGAGGTGGTCGGCGCGACGCGCAAGGACCTCAACGACATCCGCCGCAACGCGCAGATGATCTTCCAGGACCCGGCGCTCTCGCTCAATCCGCGCATGACCATCGGCGAGACGGTGGGCGAGTCGCTCTCCGTGCGGAATATCGCCAGCGGGCAAGGACCTCGAACGCCGCATCGGCGAATTGCTGCTGCGCGGTGGGCCTGCGCGCCGAGCATGCGGGACGCTATCCGCACCAGTTCTCCGGCGGCCAGCGCCAGCGCGTCGTCATCGCCCGCGCACTGGCGCTGGAGCCCGCGCTGGTCGTCTGCGACGAGCCCGTCTCGGCGCTCGACGTCTCCGTTCGCGCGCAGATCCTCAATCTTCTGGTGGACCTGCAGCGGCGGCTGGGCATGGCCTACCTGTTCGTGTCGCACGACCTCGCGGTCGTCAGGCACATCTGCGACCGGGTGGCGGTGATGTATCTCGGCCGCCTCGTCGAGGTTGCCGATCGCGACACGCTGTTCGCCGCGCCCAAGCACCCCTACACGCTGGCGCTGATGTCGGCCGTGCCGGAGGCCGATCCCGTGCGCCAGCGGTCCAAGCAGCGCATCGTTCTGCAAGGCGATCTGCCGAGCCCGTCCCGTCATCCCACGGGATGCGCGTTCCACACGCGTTGCCCGCGCGCCACCGAGATCTGCCGCGTCGAGCGCCCGCTGCTCACGCCGCGCCCCGATGGCGCGGTCGTCGCCTGCCACCACGCCTGAGGCCGTCATGACCAAGTTACCCGCCGAGCACATCGCCATACCCGGTCTTGCGGAGCCTGCCGAGATCCTGATCGACAAGGTGGGCATCGCTCATATCCGCGCGGGTAGCGAACGCGACGTCTTCCTGCTGCAGGGCTTCAACGCCGCCAGGGACCGCCTGTGGCAGATCGACCTGTGGCGCAAGCGCGGCCTTGGCCTGCTCGCAGCCGATTTCGGCCCGGGCTATCTGGCGCAGGACCGTGCCGCCAGGCTGTTCCTCTACCGGGGCGACATGGCGGCCGAATGGGCCTGCTATGGCGCTGGCTCGCAGGGAGATCTGCGAGGCTTTCGTCGCCGGCATCAACGCCTATGTCGCGCTGACCGAGCGCGAGCCGCAGCGCCTTCCGCCCGAGTTCGTCATCGATGGGCACGCGGCCCCAGCGGTGGATCGCCGAGGACGTGGTCCGCATCCGCAGCCACGGCCTCACGCGCAACGCGATATCCGAGGTCTTGCGGGCCGTCGTGATGTCGCGCGCCGACGCGGAGACGGACAGCTTCCGCAAGGCGATCGATCCGCCCGTCGCGCCCGATCCGGCCCCCGGCGTCGACCTCGCCGCCATCACGCCCGCCGTGCTCGATGTCTTCAGCCTTGCCTGCGCGCCCGTGAACTTCGTGCCCGAGCGCCTGGCCGCGACGCTCGCGCAGGCCTGGGCCTGGACGAAGGTCAACGATCTCGGCGAGATCGTCCGCGACGCCGAGTTCCAGGGGTCTAACAACTGGGCGGTCCATGGCAGCCGCACGAGCGACGGGCCGCCCGATCCTCGCGACCGATCCGCACCGCACCCATGCCATCCCGTCCCTGCGCTATCATCGTGCATCTCACCGCGCCGGGCCTTGACGTGATCGGCATGGGCGAGCCCGCCGTGCCCGGCATCACGATGGGCCATAACGGCACGGCGGCGTTCGGCCTCACGATCTTCGGCGCGGACCAGGAGGACGTGCTGGTCTACGAGACATCGGGCGAGAGCTACCGCTACGGCGACGCATGGGAGCCCATGCGCGACTCTGCAGGAGCGCTTCGTCGTGAAGGGCTGCTCCCGACCAGATCCTGACGCTGAAATTCACCCGACACGGCCCCGTCCTGCACGAGGATTCAGGCCGCGCGCTCGCCTATGCGCTGCGCTCGGTGTGGTGGGAGCCGGGCTCGGCGGCCTATATGGCGAGCCTTGCCGGCATGCGCGCGACCAGCTTCGAGGACTTCCGCCACGCCATGCGCGGCTGGGGTGCGCCGTCCGCGAACCAGGTCTATGCCGATGTCACCGGCCGTATCGCGTGGCTGCCCGTGGGACTGACGCCGGTCCGGCCGAACTGGACGGGCCTTCTGCCCGTGCCGGGCGACGGCCGCTACGAATGGAACGGCTTCCTCGACCCCGCGGCAGATGCCCGAACTGGTCGATCCGCCCGAGGGGTTCGTCGCCACCGCGAACGAAATGAACCTGCCCGCGGATTGGGACCACGCGGCGAAGGCCATCGGCCACGAATGGGTCGAACCGTCCCGCGCCAGCCGCATCCGGGAAGCGCTCGCCGCGCCCGGCCTGCACGACGTCGCAGCGTCGCAGGCCCTGCAGACCGACACGGCTTCCATGCCCGCCCGGCGCATCCTGGCCGCGACGCAGGGCGTGGACCTCGGGCCGGCCGGCGACTTCCTGCGCAACTGGGACACGCGCCTTGAGGCCGACAGCGGCCCCGCCGCCCTGTTCGAGCTGTGGTGGACGAAGCACCTGAAGCCCGCTCTGCTCGCTGCCGTCTGTCCGGACCCGGCCTTGCGCAAGCTGCTGCTCCCCGGCGACGTCGAGAGCCTGCTCCATTTGATCGAGGACACCCGGCAGCCGCCTGCCCGGCCGCGACGCGATCCTGCGCGACACGCTTGCAAACGCCTGGGCCGACGCCGAACAACGCCTCGGTCCCGATCCCTCGGCGTGGCGCTGGGGCGCGCTCCACCACGGCTATTTCGAACACGCGCTGTCACCGCTTGGCCGCGGCCTGGATCTCGACGCCGGCCCGCTGCCAAAGGGCGGCAGCGGCTCCACGCCCATGCACGCCGGCTACCGGCCGAGCGATTTCAGGGTCATCGCCGGCGCTTCGGTGCGCCTCGTCATGGATGTCGGCGCATGGGACAACAGCGTCTGCATCAACTCGCCGGGCCAGTCCGGCGACCCGCGCTCGCCCCATTACCGCGACCTTGCGCCGCTATGGGCGAAGGGTGAATACCTGCCCCTGCTCTACTCGCGGGCAGCCGTGGACGAGGCCGCCGAGACCGTGATCAAGCTCACGCCGGGCTGAGCACCGGCTGGAAGCCCCGATCCGGCGTCGACGACCTAAAACGCCACCAGCCACGCCGCTATCGGGAACGTCACCGTCGCGAGGACAGTAGAGACCAGCACAGTCGCGGCGACCTTGTCTCCGCCGGTCCCGAACCGTTCCGCGATGATGAAGGCGTTGGCAGCCACCGGAAGTGCGGCGTAAAGCACGCCCGCCATCACCCAAAACGGATCGAGACGCAACACCACCGCCATCACGAACCACACCGCCAGCGGATGGAGGATCGAGCTTCGCCAGCGCCATCGGCAGCACGCGCAGGATGCCGCCCGCCTTCATCCAGCCATGCAGCGCCAAGCCCCAGCGCGAACACGCCCGCAGGCGCGGCGGAAGCGCCGACAAAGGACAGGAACCGGTCGACCGGCTCCGGCAATGCGATGCCGAAAAGCGAGATCGCGACGCCCACCAGGATCGACAGCATGAAGGGATTGACCAGCGTGCCGCGCACGAGCCGTTGCGCGATCTGCAGCGGGGAGCCCTGCCCTCGCCCGGCCTCGATCAGGCCGATGCAGAGGGGGACGACCAGCGCCGTGTCGCACACCAATCCCATCGCGATGGGCGCGGCGGCCTTGTCCCCGAGAAAGGCGAGCATCAGCGGAATGCCGAGAAACGCGAAATTGCCGCCCACCAGCGTCTGCGAGCGCGAGACGGAGGGGCCGTAGTCCAACCCCACGACCCGCCGCCACAGCATGAACGCGCCGAAAAGCAGCAGGAGCGCCGTCGCAGCGAGGCCTCCGAAGAAGGCGACGTTCCAGAGTTCGGTCAGTGGCTGGCGCGCCATGACGCGAACGATCATGCACGGCGTCGCGATGACGAATGCGTAGGTGTTCAGGATCGCGACGGCATCCGGCCCGAACAGGCGAACCCTGCCTGCAATCCAGCCAAGCCCGATCGCCGCGAAGAAGGGCGAACTGGTCGCCAGGAAGAGAAGCATGGGTGATGACGTCCCTACAGGAGGCGGCCACCCTAGGCATCAAGCCACCTTGTGTCATCCCATGCGCAACGCAGCGGCGCTATGCTGCGGCCTGCTTCACGCACTTGCCAGCGGCTGCGAAACGCCAACACTTGCGGGGACCGGGAAACGAGAGGCCGAATGCGAATAGACCGCCACACGTTGCGGGTGGATTGCGATCCCCGCGAACCCTCCTTCTACGCCGATCCCTACCCGTTCTACGCGGCGCTGCACGAGGCGGCGCCGATGTTCTTCTGGGAGCAGTACGGGCATTGGTGCGCGGCGTCGCATGCGGATGTTTCGGCGCTGCTGCGAGACCGCCGCTTCGGACGTCAGATCCTGCATGTCGCGACCCGCGAGGAGCTTGGCTGGCCCGAGCCCGAGCCGCACCTCGAACCCTACCGGGCCGTGATGCAACATGCGCTGCTCGAGGTCGAGCCGCCTATCCATACGCGGCTGCGCACGCTGGTGAACCGCGCCTTCGTGTCCCGCCAGGTCGAAAGGCTGCAACCCCGCGTGGCTTACCTCGCCAACACGCTGATCGATGGGTTCCAGGCGGAAGGCGGCTGCGATCTGCTGGACAGGTTCTGCGCGGTGATCCCGGTGGCGATCATCGCGGAATTGCTGGGCGTGCCGGTCTCGATGGCCCCGCATCTGCTCGACTGGTCGCACCGCATGGTGGCCATTCACCAGTTCCGGCGTGACCGGGCCGTGGAGGAAGACGCGACCGCCGCCACCATCGCCTTCTCCGACTACCTGCGAAACCTCCTGGCGGAGCGGCTCGCGTCCCCGCGCGACGACCTGCTGACCCACCTCGCTACCACATCCGCCAACAGCGACCGGCTCACCGAGGACGAGACAATCGCCACCTGCATCCAGTTGCTGAATGCCGGACACGAGGCAACGGTGCATGCCTTCGCCAACGGCATCGCCGGCCTGCTCCGGAATGGCATCGACACGCGGACCGCTTTCGCCAACGCGGTATCGACGGAGCGCGCTGTCGACGAGATGCTGCGGCACGATGCGCCGCTGCACCTGTTCACGCGATACGCGCTGGAAGACGTGGACATCGGCCCGGCGCGCCTGCGCAAGGGCGACACGATCGGCCTGCTGCTGGGCGCGGCCAACCGCGATCCCCTGCGCTTCGCCGATCCCGGCCGCTTCGATCCGATGCGCGAGGACAACGCCCATGTCAGCTTCGGCGCTGGCATCCATTTCTGCATCGGCGCGCCGCTCGCAAGGCTGGAGATGCAGGTTGCGCTGCCCATTCTGTTCGATCGCCTGCCCGGGCTGCGGCTTCCCGAACCTCCAGCCTACCGGGACACCTACCATTTCCACGGCTTCGGCAGGCTCGACGCCGTCTGGTAGGCGTCGCGGCGCGCGATGCCAGCGAGGGCGCTTTTCCTGCTACGCCGGCTCGCGAGGCTCGAGGTGGAGCGCGACCGTCTCACCGTCCGAACCCGGCACGGCCGGATAGATCTCCCGCACCCGGGGATCGTGCCCCGGAATGACCCGCTGGTCGTCTCCGGCCAATTCGCGCGCGCGTCGCCATCCCTGCGTCATCGCGCCGAGGTCGAAGCAGATGAGGAAGGGATTCCCGGTCCACATATTCGCGTAATAGTGGCTGGCGTCGCTGGTCAGCACGACAGGGCCGCGCGCCGTGGTCACGCGGACGATCTGCAGCCCGTCGCTGTGCCCGCCGACGTGGTGCAGGCTCACGCCGTCGGCGATCTCGACGTCGCCGCTGTGGAACGCGACGCGCTCAGCATAGACGGCGCGCACCATGCGGACCACGTCCTCCACCTCGAAGGGATAGCGGATGCAGTCATGCGACATGTGGCGGCCAGTCGCGAAACTCATCTCCCGGTCCTGCAGATGGAACCGGGCCTGGGGGAACAGATCCAGGTTGCCGGCATGGTCGAAATGCAGGTGCGTGATGACGACATCCGCCACGTCTGACGGTTCGACGCCGATCGATCTCAGCGCCACCTCGACAGGTCGCAGAAGCACCCTTGACCGCTTGCGTGCGCTCTCCTCCGAGAAACCGGTATCGACGACGATCACACGGTCTGCTGCCCGCAGCACCCATACGAAATAGTCCATCGGCATGGGCAGGTCGTGCATGTCGGATGGGCGCAGGAAATTGTCCCGCCCAAACCGGTCATGCCTCGCGTAGCGCAGCGCATAGACCTCCCAATTCGTCATGGTCGCTCCTTCCGTGGCTACCGCGCTCGATCACATCGTGATCACGTGCCGGATCACCTCGCCACGGTCCAGCCGGTCGAACGCGGCGTTGATGTCGTCGAGCGGCCCAGTGCCGGAGAGCAGCTTGTCGACCGGCAGCTTGCCCGCGCGATAAAGTTCGATGTAGCGCGGGATATCGCGCGACGGCACGCATGAACCCATGTAGCCGCCCATGATGACGCGCTCTTCGACGACAAGCGAAACGGCTGGAATGGAAAACTGAGTCGTCGGCGCAGGCAGCCCGGCCGTCGCGGTGACGCCGCCTGTCCGCGTAATCGCATAGGCCAAGCTCGAACGCCTTGGCGGAGCCCGCCATTTCGATGGCATGGTCGACGCCCCCCTCGGTGGCCTCTCGGACCAGTCTCACTACGTCCGGGTCCGTCGCAAGGAAGGCATGCGTCGCGCCGAGCGAGAGGGCGGTATCCAGCTTGTGCTGCTGGATGTCGATGGCGACGATCTTGCCTGCCCCGCTCGCGGCGGCGCCGAGCAGTCCCGCGAGGCCCACGCCGCCAAGCCCGACGATGGCGACAGACTGGCCCGGCCGCACCTGGCAGGTGTTCATGACCGTGCCTACACCCGTCATCACGGCGCAGCCAAAGAGCGCTGCATCGACGAGCGGCACGTCGGGCCGGATCTTCACGATGGAGCGGCGGGATATCACCGAATACTCGGAGAACGCGCAGACGCCGCAATGGTGGTTGATCTCGGCGCCGTCGCAACTGAATCGCCGTGCTCCCGAAAGCAGCGTCCCGGCCAGGTTCGCGGCATTGCCGGGCACACACAGCGCCGGCCGGCCCGAGGCGCACATCGCGCAATGGCCGCAATTCGGAATGAACGACATGACGACATGGTCGCCCCTGACGAGGTCGTGAACGTCCGGACCCACCTCCTCCACCACGCCGGAAGCCTCGTGCCCCAGGGCTACGGGCATTCGCCTCGGCCGGTCGCCGTTGATGCCGGAGAGATCGGAATGGCACACGCCCGCCGCCGCGATCTTCACCAGGACTTCGCCGGGTCCGGGCGGCGCGAGGTCGACGGTCTCGACCGAAAGCGGCCTCGACTTGTCGTAGGGCTTCGACAACCCGGATTGACGCAGAATGGCTGAACGGACCCGCATGGTCGCCTCCCTTGATTTGGCTTTGGCGGCAGACGAGCAGATCGGACCGCCGCCGTCCAGCCGTACAATGCAAAGCTGCCCGGCGGTCGACGCCTTCGCTGCGCGTTATCCGTGCTTTATGACGATCGTCTTCATCTCGGAGAGATCGTAGAGCGCCTCGAAGCCCTTCTCGCGTCCGTGGCCGGATTTCTTCATCCCGCCGAACGGCAATTCGATGCCGCCGCCCGCGCCATATCCGTTGACGAAGACCTGGCCGACGCGGACCTTGCGGGCGACCCGCAGTGCGCGGGCTCCATCGCCTGACCAGACGCCCGCGACCAGCCCATACTCGGTGCCGTTCGCCAGCCTGACCGCATCGGCTTCGTCGTCGAACGGCATCGCCGCCAGCACCGGACCGAAGACCTCCTCGCGGGCAATCTCCGATCCGCGGTCGACATCGTGGTAAATCGTGGGCGTGACGTAGAAGCCGCCATCCGGAACACCGGGCGCAATCTGCCCCTGGGCCAGGATTTTCGCACCAGAAGCTTCCGGCGCGCTCGAGCATCGCCAGGATGCGCTGGCGCTGGCCCGCGCTGATAACAGGCCCGAGATCGAGGTCCATCTCAGGCGTGCCGGCGCGGATCTTTTCGAAGCGGGCCTTCAGATCCGCCAGGAAGCGGTCCCAGATCTTACGCTCCACGAGGACGCGTGACCCCGCCGAGCAGGTCTGCCCGGCGTTCTGCACGATCGCCATCGCGACCGATGCAACGGCCGCCTCGAGATCGGCATCCGCGAACACGATCTGCGGCGACTTGCCGCCAAGCTCGAGTGTGCAGCCGATGTGATTGCGGGCTGCGGCCGTCTGGACCAGCGTGCCGACTTCGGGACTGCCTGTGAAGGAGATGAAATCGATTCCCCGGTGGTTTGCCAATGCGGAGCCGGCCTCCTCCCCGAGGCCCGGCACGATGTTGATCGCACCTTCAGGAAATCCGGCTTCGGCGGCGAGCTCCGCGATCCGCAGCGGCACGAGGCAGGCTTCCTCAGCCGGCTTCATGACCGTGGCGTTGCCCATGGCCAGCGCGGGCGCGATCGTGCGCCCGAACATCTGGCCCGGATAGTTCCAGGGGATGATGTGGCCAGTCACGCCCAGCGGTTCGTAGACGGTGGCGACGAGGTAGCCGTCGAGAAACGGGATCGTGTCGCCGTGGATCTTGTCGGCGGCGCCGCCGTAATATTCGAAGTAGCGCGCCACGGCGACGGCATCGGCGCGCGCCTGCTTCATCGGCTTGCCGGTATCGCGAGCCTCAATTTGGGCGAGTTCCTCCGCGTGATCGGCGACGAGGCCTCCCAGTCTCGACAGAAGCCTGCCCCGCTCGGTCGCCGTCAGCCGTCCCCACGCTCCGTGTTCGACAGCATGGCGCGCGGCCGAGACCGCGAGGTCGACGTCATGAGCGTCGCCGGCGGCGATCGCGGCAAACGGCATGCCCTCGGCCGGCGCGATGACGGGAATGGTTTTGCCGGAGTGCGAAGGGCGCCACGCATTGTCGATGAACACGCCCTGGGCGGCTGTTCGTTTCACGGTCGCGTTCACGCACACCTCCCTGACGCGCAAACGTCGTGTCGCGCCTGCCCGATCATGCCCGTCTGATGAGCGAGCGCAAGAACAGGTCTGGAGATCCCGGATCGGCCCGTCCGCATCGCAGCTTTGCGCTAATGAGAAAACGGCCAGCGGATGGCTGACCGCGTACGTGATGCAGGGTAATTCAGTAATTACACATAAATGATTGTATTAAAAATATTAACTGAAATTTTGAATGTGAATTGACGAGTTCCACAAAAATCGATAGGTATTGTTCGTTAAAACGAACGATCGGCCTCTTCGATGAGCCAGCATGAAACCCTGAATGGCAGCATCGCCCTCGCCCGCCAAGGCGAGAAACGCGCCACCGCGTCCAGGCTGACCGGGCTGTTCGATGGCGCCAGTCTTTTCGCGCGCCTCGATGCAATTGCTGCGGAAACCCAGGGTCCGGCTGTATTCACCACGAGCTTCGGGCTAGAAGATCAGGCCATCGCGCATGCGATCCTGTCGCGAGGGCTCCCGATCGATATCGTCACGATCGACACCGGCCGCCTTTTTCCGGAGACCTACGACGTCTGGGCAAAAACGGAAGCCCGGTACGTGACGCGCATTCGCGCCGTGGTGCCGCGTCACGAAGCGCTCGAGGCTCTTGTCTCCGATCAGGGAATTGATGGCTTCTATGGCTCGCTCCAGGCTCGCAAGGCCTGCTGCAATGTCCGCAAGGTCGAACCCCTGGCTCGTGCGCTTTCAGGAGCCGCCGTCTGGGTGACGGGCCTGCGCGGCGACCAGTCCGACCAACGCAAGGGCGTGTCCGCCATCGAAGTCGACGAGGCCCGCGGGCTCCTCAAGGCCAACCCGCTCTTCGACTGGTCGCGCGACGAGGTTCTCGAGTTCACCGCCAAGCACGGCGTACCTGTCAGCGCGCTGCATGCGAAGGGTTTCCTGTCGATCGGCTGCGCCCCTGCACCCGCGCCGTCGCCCAAGGGGAGCCCGAACGCGCCGGAAGGTGGTGGTGGGAGGACGAAGCGGAGAAGGAATGCGGGCTTCACGTCGGCGCCGACGGCCGGCTGGTCCGCAGCAATGCGGAGACCGCGCGATGATCCAGCTCACTCATCTGCAGAAGCTGGAAGCCGAGGCGATCCACATCATCCGCGAGGTCGTCGCGACCTGCGAAAGCCCGGTGATGCTCTACTCCATCGGCAAGGACTCGGCCGTGCTGCTGCACCTTGCACTGAAGGCCTTTTATCCCGGTCAGCTCCCCTTCCCGCTGCTGCATGTCGACACCACCTGGAAGTTCCGCGAGATGATCGAGTTCCGCGACCGACGGGCCAGGGAACTCGGCGTCAATCTCATCGTCCACATCAACGAGGATGGCGTGCGCGACGGCATCAATCCGTTCGACAGCGGCTCGCAGGCTGCACACCGATGTGATGAAGACGCAGGGGCTGCGGCAGGCGCTCGAAAAATACGGCTACGACGCGGCATTCGGCGGCGCGCGGCGGGACGAGGAAAAGTCGCGGGCGAAGGAGCGTGTCTTCTCGTTTCGCTCCGCCGATCACCGGTGGGATCCCAAGCGCCAGAGGCCCGAGCCGTGGCGGCTCTACAATACGCGCAAGCGCGCCGGGGAAAGCTTCCGCGTGTTCCCTCTCTCCAACTGGACCGAGGCGGATGTCTGGGCCTACATCGCTGCCGAAAACATCCCCGTCGTGCCGCTCTATTTCGCTGCGCCCCGGCCGGTCGTGGAACGCGACGGCGCGCTCATCATGCGGGACGACGAGCGCATGGCGCTGCGCCCGGGCGAGCAGGTCGAGATGCGCTGGGTCCGGTTCCGGACGCTCGGCTGCTATCCGCTGACCGGCGCGGTCGAGAGCCGTGCGGCGACCCTTGCCGACATCATCGACGAGATGCGCCTGTCCCGCTCCTCGGAGCGCCAGGGCCGCGTGATCGACCACGACGGCGCCGGCTCGATGGAGCAGAAGAAGCAGGAAGGCTATTTCTGATGAGCGCAGCTCTCGCCTTGCGCGACGCCCCTCGCCTTCAGGCGGAGCAGGCCGATACGGCGTCGGCGGAGCCCGCACGCGGCCTGCTCCGCTTCATCACCTGCGGTTCAGTTGATGACGGCAAGTCGACCCTGATCGGGCGCCTGCTCTACGACGCGAACGCCTTGCCGGATGACCAGCTCGAAGCGCTCGACCGCGACAGCCGCAAGTTCGGCACGCAAGGCGAAAAGCTCGATCTCGCGCTCCTGGTCGACGGTCTCTCGGCCGAGCGCGAACAGGGCATCACCATCGACGTCGCCTACCGCTATTTCGCCACGGCGCGCCGGTCCTTCATCGTGGCCGACACGCCCGGTCACGAGCAATATACGCGGAACATGGCGACGGGCGCGTCCGGCGCGGAACTCGCCATCATCCTGATCGACGCCCGGAAAGGCGTGCTTGCGCAGACGCGCCGGCACAGCTTCATCGTATCGCTGGTCGGCATTCGGCATGTCGTCGTCGCTGTGAACAAGATGGACCTGGTCGGCTACGACCAGGACCGCTTCCTCGAAATCGAGCGGGACTATCGCGCACTCGCCCGGGATCTCGGCTTCGAGCACATCACGCTCATCCCGATCTCGGCACGGGACGGGGACAACGTCTCCGCCGCCTCGTTCGCCATGCCGTGGTATCGAGGACCGAGCCTGATCGAGCACCTCGAGACAGTCGAAGCGACCCCCGCCCAATTCGCGGCGGGATTCCTCATGCCGGTGCAATGGGTAAACCGCCCCAATCTCGATTTCAGGGGCTTTGCAGGAACAATTGCGCGCGGATCGGTCTCGCTTGGCAGCGAGGTCATCGTGCTACCGGGCGGTGGGCGGACGCGTGTCTCCAGGATCGTGACCGCGGATGGCGACCTGGACGAAGCGGTGGCCGGACAGGCCGTGACGCTCGTCCTTGCGGATGAGCTGGATATTTCGCGCGGCGACGTACTGGCTGGCGTCGACCAAAAGTTGACCGTGCGTTCGGCGTTTTCGGCGCGGCTGCTATGGACGTCCGACCGGCCCCTGCAGTCGGGCGATGCAGCAATTCTCAGGCTCGGCACAGCGACCGCCAATGCCACGGTCTTGCTTTCCGCGCAGATCGATATCCACACCTTCCGCGAAGAGCCCCGCGTTGCTGAAACGCAGAGTTCCGGTACGCTGAACTCGAACGGCCTCGGCCGCGTCGTAATCAACCTCGACAGGCCGCTGGCCGTTTCCCGGTACCTTGAAAACCGCGAGCTTGGATCGTTCATCCTGATCGACCGGCAGACGAACGACACAGTGGCGCTAGGCGTGATCGATGCCGTCGATCTCACCACGGCGAAAGGTGCAGAAACAGCGGCACAGCGCGGCCTGTCCTGGCGGCCCCGCCTGGCGGGATGGTCGCGTCGCGCCATTTCGCCGGTATCGAGCAATGCGGGCGACGTCGTTCGCGAAGCTCTGAGCTGGCGGCTCGCCTCCGCGGCATTGGTCGCGCTCGCCGTGGCGGCGCTCTCAGGCGATGCGGCCTGGGCATTGGTCGCAGGCAGTGCGGACCTCGTGCTGCGCCCCGCCCTGCGCGGTGCGCACCGCAGGATCTGGCGCGCTGTCATCCACCGCCGCTTGAGCCGCTTCCAGGCCTTCAACGAGGGCGACGGCATCTAGCCAACAGGTCGCACCTGATATCTGGACGGCCGGCTTCGAAGACGGGCAGGCAGGTTCGCTCGCCCTTCTAGTCAGGATCGGGACTTCCCGCCGCGATGCGCAGAAGTCATAGTCCCGGGGAACGGAATCCGCTCCTGAGGAGGACCGAAATGACCCACCATCATCTCAAGGCGAGCGGCGCGACGTGCCATTGGGGCTTCTTTGATGCGACATTGAAGCCGAAGCTCACGATCAAGAGCGGCGATACCGTCACGGTCGACACCGTGACCGGCCCGCCGGAGGTTCACCCCAAGCCCGAAGCCGGGTTCAGCACACCGCCCGAGATGGCGGACGTTCACGCCAATGCGGAAAAGACGCTTCCCGGCCATATCCTCACCGGGCCCATTGCGATCGAGGGCGCCCAGCCCGGCGACGTGCTGGAAGTGCGGATCGAGGATGTGCAGCTTCGCCAGGACTGGGGCTACAACGTCATTCGTCCGCTCGCCGGAACGCTGCAGAGCGACTTCCACGACTTCCGCCTCCTCCACATTCCGCTCGACCTGAAGGCCATGACGGGCCGACTTCCCTGGGGCACGGAGCTCCAGCTCGCACCCTTCTTCGGTGTGATGGGGACGGCCCCGCCTCTATCCTGGGGCCGCCTCACCTCGCTCGTGCCCCGGGCGTTCGGCGGCAACATCGACAATAAGGAACTCGTCGCCGGCACGACGCTCTTCCTCCCAGTCTTCGTCGAGGGCGGGATGTTCTCCTGCGGCGATGGCCATGCAGCCCAAGGCGACGGCGAAGTCTGCGTCACCGCCATCGAAACCGCCCTGCAGGGCCGCTTCACATTCGTTTTGCGGAAGGACCTCGGCTTCACCTATCCGCGCGCCGAGACGCCGACCCATTACATCACGATGGGGATGGATCCGGATCTCGACCGCTGCGCCGAGATGGCCCTGCGCGACATGATCGTGCTGATCGGCGAGGTCGCGGGTCTGTCCCGCGAAGATGCCTATACGCTCTGCTCGCTGGCTGCCGACCTCCGCGTCACGCAGACCGTGAACGGTTCGAAGGGCATCCACTGCATGCTCGCGAAATCGCTGCTCGACTTCAAGGCGGTGTGAGAAGCACACGGGCTTCGCGTGCCACCTCACGCCACCGAAAGCACTCTCCCGCGAAATGTCTTTTTCGCGGGATTGATGAAAGTGCTACAGCAATGAAGGACCGGGCTCGAACGGAGCGGACTTCATGCGGATCGACTTTCTGGGGCTCGAAGCGTTTCTGAGCATCGCCGACCGGGGCAGCTTTCATCGCGCGGCGGCGCATCTCAACCTGTCGCAGACGGCCCTGAGCCACCGCATGAAGAAGCTGGAGGACGATCTCGGCCTCAAGCTCCTGGCGCGCACGACGCGGCAGGTATCCCTGACCCCCGCGGGCCTCGAACTGCTGCCCAAGGCGCGGCAGATCATGGATGACATCACGGCGTCCTTCACCGCGCTGCGGCAGCAAGGCAAGGACCGGCAGGAGCACCTCGCCATCGGCTGCCTGCCGACGATCGCGATCCACTATCTGCCGCGCGTCCTGCATGAATTCCAGGGCGCATGGCCTGATCTGACCGTGAGGGTCCACGACAACTCGGCCACCGAGATCGCCGAGCTCGTGCAGGCCGGACATGCCGAGTTCGGCATCACCATCGTCTCAGCCAACCGCTGGGATCTCGAGATCACGCCGCTCCTGAAAGAGCCGTTCGTGCTGGTCTGCCCGGCGGACCATCCATTCGCCAGCCAAAAATCGGTGAACTGGGCCGAGCTCGAAGGCATGCCCCTCGTGCGCATCAGCCCGCAGACCGGAAACCGCGCTCTGATCGACGACGCCCTCGGCAGCCGCCGCGAGCACATGACCTGGCGCTACGAGTGCCAGCATGTCGCGACCGCCGTGAGCATGGTCGTCGCCGGCCTCGGGCTCACCATCGTGCCAAGGCTCGCGATCGACAGCGCGGGGACGCCGGGCGTGGTGGCCGTTGCACTTCGCAATCCCGGGATATCGCGCACCCTGGGCATCGTTTCCAAGCGCGGCCTGCCGCTCTCGCCCGCGGGTCATGCCCTCCTCGATATCATTCGCAGGCGCATCAAGGCCGAGGCCTGATCGCGCCCGCAGAGCAAGGCCCCGCCAGCTTCGAATTTGCTGCAAGAGGTTCAGCAAAGACGATATTCAAATCATTTGCTTCATGGCGAACGCGCCATCACGGTGTCGCTCTTGAATCAACGCGGTCAAAGCCGCGAGATCACCAGAGCAGCGGCCGGAGCCACCAATGCCAAATCCCAAGACGGGTCTCGTCGTCACGGCGCATCCCGGCGATTTCGTCTGGCGCGCAGGCGGTGCGATCGCGCTTCACGTCAAGCGCGGCGTGCGGATGAAGATCGTGTGCCTGTCCTATGGCGAGCGCGGCGAGAGCCAATGGGCCTGGAAAAAAGCCGGCGTATCCCTGGCCGAGGTGAAGGCGCAGAGGCACGCGGAAGCCGAGGAGGCTGCCTCGGTCCTGGGCGCGGAGATCGAGTTCTTCGACGCCGGCGACTACCCGCTGCGCACCACGCCCGAGATGTTCGATCGGCTCGTCGATATCTACAGGGAGGTGAAGCCGTCCTTCGTGCTCAGCCATTCGCTGGCCGACCCCTACAACGTCGATCATCCCGAGGCGACGCGGCTCGCGCAGGAAGCGCGGATCGTCGCGCAGGCCGCCGGGCACAAGCCCTCGCCCGACCTCGCCTACAGCGCGCCCCCGATGTTCCTGTTCGAACCGCACCAGCCCGAACAGTGCGACTTCAAGCCGAACGTCATCCTGAACATCGACGAAGTCTGGGAGGTGAAGCGGCGCGCGTTCGAAGTTCTTGCGGCCCAGAAGCACCTCTGGGACTACTACACCCGCGTCGCCCTGAACCGGGGCATGCAAGGCGGCAGGAACTCCGGCCGCAGCATGACCTACGGAGAGGCGTATCAGCGGCTCTTCCCCATGGTCGTCGAGGAACTGGCATGAGACCCGTCGTCGTCCGCAACATCCGCCGCGCCGAGCCAGGCGTCGCGTCCCGGCTCGCCGCGTGCGGCGTGTCGACCGTGCACGAAGCCATGGGCCGGGTCGGACTGATGAAGTCCTACATGCGGCCGGCCTGGGCGAGCCCCGCTGTGGCCGGGACCGCAGTCACGGTGCTGTCCCACCCCGGCGACAACTGGATGCTGCACGTCGCCGTCGAGCAGTGCCGGCCCGGCGATATCCTGGTCGTGGGCCTGACCGCCGACAGCACGGACGGCATGTTCGGCGACCTGTTGGCCACCTCGCTGCAGGCGCGGGGCGTGGTGGGGCTCATCATCGACGCGGGTTGCCGGGACGTCGCCTCGCTCAGGGAGATGGGTTTCCCCGTCTGGTCGCGGGCGATTTCGGCCAAGGGCACCGTCAAGGCCACGCTTGGAAGCGTCAACGTGCCGGTCGTGTGCGCGGGCGCGTTGGTCACCCCCGGCGATGTCGTGGTCGCGGACGAGGACGGCGTCGTAGTCGTGCCGGCCAGGGAAGCCGGAGCGGTCGCAACCGCCGCCGAAGCGCGCGTCGCCAACGAGGAAAGCAAGCGCGCGCGCCTCGCTTCGGGCGAACTCGGGCTCGATATGTACGCGATGCGCGAGGGCCTCGCCAAGGCCGGTCTCGTCTACGTCGACAATCCCGAGGACGCCTGAACGAGCCGCACACCGGCTAACCGGGATCGGCGTCGCCTACGGCTTCGCGATTTGATAACAACGGCGCGCCCGGCTGCACCAAAGCAGCTCTCGAGGAATTCGCCCGCCATGCCTTCGTCCTCCGTGCCTTCCCCAACCATGCCTTCGCCCGCCATTCCGCGCGCCTTCGTGATGGGCCATCCGATTGCCCATTCCCGCTCGCCGATGCTGCACGGCTACTGGCTCCGCACGCTGGGTATCCCGGGCTCCTATGACATGTTCGATGTCCCGCCGGCCGAGTTGGACACGTTCTTCGCCTCGCTGCGCGAACGTGGCTTTGTCGGCGGAAACATCACCGTGCCGCACAAGACGGCGGCGATGGCCCATGTCGCCCGCATCGACGATGCCGCCCGGCAGATCGGCGCGATCAATACTATCTGGCTTGAGGACGGCGAGTTCGTCGGCGGCAACACCGACGCGTTCGGGTTCCTCGGCAACCTCGACGATCGTGCGCCTGGCTGGGACAAGAATGCGAGAACCGCTGTCGTGCTGGGAGCGGGCGGCGCAGCCCGCGCCGCAGCCTACGGCCTGCTGCAGCGCGGTTTCGACGTGCACCTCGTCAACCGGACGCGTGGGCACGCTGAGGCGCTGGCCGCGCATTTCGGCGCACGTGTCCACGCTCATGGTTGGGATGAACTCGCGGGGCTGCTACCGCAGGCCGATCTCCTGGTGAACACCACATCCCTCGGCATGCTCGGTAAGCCGCCGCTGGACATCGACCTCAGCGGCCTGAAGCCATCGGCGGTCGTGCACGACATCGTCTACGTTCCGCTGGAGACCGGCCTTCTGCGGGCTGCCCGCGCGAAGGGCCACCGCACGGTCGACGGCCTGGGCATGCTGCTTCACCAGGCCGTCGCAGGGTTCCAGCACTGGTTCGGCGTGAAGCCTGTGGTGACCAACGAACTGCGTGAGATCATCGAACAGGATATCCGGGCAAAGACCCCCGGCGCCTGAGCGGCCATGCCTGCCGCTCTCCGTGCTCCCGTCGCGGCACTACCTGAGACACACAGCGGGCCGCCCACTCCCAAATGGCCTCTATCGGCGATACGCATGTTCGCTCGTGGAACCGATCCGGCAAGCAGGCCACTGCTGTGCACGCAGGCGCGTGATGAGAGTACGCTCGCATTGTGGGGCCTAACCGCTTTGGAGGTTCACATGTTTAATCGCGCGACAATTGAGCATGCCACGCTTGGACTTCTCTTCACTTTGATCTTGATGACAGTGTTCAGCATTCCGCAGGTCTACGGCGCATTCGCTAACCCTGGTTCGCTCGATCCACTGTGCACGCCCTATTTGCCGCAAGTCTTCGGCGAATAGCTTGGGACCGGCGCGCTTCAGGTCGCGCCGTCACACAACGAGATCAGACCGATGACCGGCGCTGTCGATTTCCGGCGACACACCTGGAAATCGCATTTGCACCTTCGTGTTGAATCTCGTGACAACGGAGCGAAGCGATGACCACGAGGGCTTTCCTGGACGAATTCGCTGCAGCCTGGAACCGGCACGACGTCGACGCGATCCTGGGCATGATGACGGCCGACTGTGTCTTTGAAAGCAGCCGGGGACCGGATGTGGCAGGCACACGCTATGTCGGACAGGCCGACGTCAGGCGCGGGGTCGAAGAAGCGCTCGCCGCGTTCCCGGATGCCCGATGGCGCGATCCCAGGCACTTTATCGCCGGTGACAGAGGAGTCACCGAATGGGTCTTCTCAGGCACGTCAGCGGACGGAAAGCACACCGAAGTCCAGGGTTGCGATGTCTTCACGTTCCGGGACGGAAAAATCGCGGTCAAGAACTCATACCGCAAGCAGCGGATCTAGCCGAAAGCTCCGGCCCTAATTCCCGACAAATCGGAACAGCTTCACTTCATCGTCGATACCTTTCAGCGCACGCATCCCATGCTCCGCAAATCGGATGCCCGACCCGGCCACGAGATCCTTGACCGTGCTTGACACGAGCACGTCGCCGGGGCCCGCAAGCGAGGAGACGCGTGCAGCGATGTTGACGGCGATACCGCCGATATCTTCACCCTTCAACTCAACCTCACCCGTATGGACACCGCTGCGAACCTCGATCTCCAGTGACCGAACCGCCTCGGCGATAGCGCCGGCACAGCGTACGGCACGGGCAGGACCGTCAAAGGTCACGACAAAGCCGTCGCCCAAGGTCTTGATCTCCCGTCCCCGAAACCGGGCCAGTTCCTGCCGCACGATGTGGTCGTGCCGGTCCATCAAACCGCGCCAACGATGGTCTCCGATTTGTGAAGCCCGCTGGGTGGAGTTGACGATATCCGTGAACAAGACGGTTGCCAGGACACGGTCAGGTTCGACACCCGCGCGCGATCCCGTAAGGAACTCCTCCATGTGGTCCGCGACCGCATCGACATCCCCGGCCCAAAGGAGGTGGTCATCGCCTGGCAATTCGACGTAGCGAGCGTCCTTGATGTTCGCTGCAATCGCTCTCCCGCCTTCAACATTGACGCGCGTGTCACCGACGCGATGCAGGACCATGGTGGGGGTGCGAATGGCCGGAAGGATGTGGCGCACATCGATTTCGGTGTTCATCCGCATGAGTGAGACAACCGCACTCGGGCTCGCGCCGAGCCGTTCGAACCGCGACCACCATGCCTTGAACCGGTCGTCGGCGATCTTGCTGGGCGCAAAGGCCGGCAGGCTCGCACCGGAACCCCATTGCTCGTCTATGCGGGCAAGGAAAGCCTCGAAGCGCTCAGGCGACAGGACGTACGAGAAGAAGTGGGCGTATGTCCCGTACAGGATCAATGCCGCGCATCGTTCCGGGTAAGTCGCAGCGAAGAGCAAGCTCATCGCGCCGCCTTCCGAGATGCCGAACACGGCGGCGCGCTGGCTACCGGCGGCATCCATCACCGCGCGGACATCGTCCATCCGCTCCTCGAGGCTCGGAATCCCGCCGATCCTGTCGGATAGGCCTGTCCCGCGCTTATCGAACAGGATGAGGCGGCTGAAGGAACTGAGCCGGTGCAGGAAGTGAGCGAGGTTCGGATCGTCCCAGTAATGATCCAGGTTGGAAATAAAACCCGGCACGAACACAAGATCGAGCGGCCCGGTCCCAAGGATCTGGTAGGCGATGCGGACGTCACCACTTTTGGCGTAATGCGTTTCGGGGACCATTGCAGTCGCCTCCGTCCATCGCAGAGATTGATCCCGTCCGGTGGGCCGGGTCAACGCTGCTCCATTCGTCAGCAATTCGGCGTAACATGAGCAGAAGTCATCGGCCGCAGAGTCCTACGCTTGTTGATATGCTACGCTGATCAGATGAGAATTGCGCGCCTGTTGACTTTCATTAAGAAACGCTGGCCAGATCGGCTGTAGTATTCAAAGAACGGGATGTCGAGCGGGATGGAATAACACCGCGCAAACAATCCAGAACCGATCAGGGGTGGAATCAAATGGCCTCCATCACGACAAAAGAATTCGAGGCGATCATGGATCGCTGCGCCAAGGCCGTGACCGCCCGAGAAGCCATCGGCGCACCTGTCTCGCGTAAGCAATTCAATGGCGCGCGCCGCGGCGGGATGGCGAAATGGGCCTGCTCGGAAGCGGGTCAGGCTACGCTGAAAGAGATCGCCGAAGCGCTTCGATCGGAACGTAAAGCACTCAACAGGCTGCGCAAAGCCGCGCGCGATCTCGTCAAGGCCGAGGCGAAGGCGCATCCCAGCGTCTCGCCGCCGGGCGAACCAGCGCCGGGCGCGGCGTCCGCGCCGGGCGTAACGCCTACCCCGGCGAGGGCCACTCCTGCTCAGAAAGGCGGGGCGGGAGCCGCCAGGCCAAAAGCGGCCAGGGCTAAGCCCTCCATGCCAAAGGCCCCCTCGCCAAAGGCCGCAAGGCCCATGGCCGTCAAGCCCAAGGCCGCATCACCCAAGGCCGCCTCGCCCAAGTCCACTACGCCCAAGGCGGTCAAGGCAGGCGCGGTGGCGGAGCGGCCCCGCACGGCCGCAAGTAAAGCGCGACCCGCGGCACGCAAGCGCGGCGCAGCCGCGGGGAAGGCCGTCTAACCCACGGCGCACCCCGCAAGGCTTAGCGATCCTGATGTGGAGAGTGAGCCTTCGGCACTGTAACTTGAGCTGCTCGTCGAACCCTTGGGTCAACTGAGGATTTGCGCAGCTTCGCTGTAAAGACCTGACGAAATTACATCAGCGAGCCAGTCCTCAACTGCGATACGCGTGGCCGGCTTCTCCAAGGCGATGTCGCCGCAGAATTCGATCCATGCTGTCCGGTTCCGGAGTGGCACGCCGACGATAACGGGAATGCGGTGTTCGGCTGCGCTGGCGATCGCATTTCGAAGGCCGCGTCCTTCTGCTTCCTCCCTGCCAAACTTGTTGATGATCAGGAGGTCCGCGCCGTCGACGATGGCACTTTCCACCTCGCGAACGACGCCTGCCAAAACGTCGAGGTCGAGCCGGCAGCCCCGCGCGAGCGAGCCGCGATCTTCTGAAATCAGTACGGCCCTTCCGGTCGAGAGTACCTCAAGCAGCATGTCGCAGCGGCGGCGGTCAGCCCGGGCCTCGTTCAACTGCGCGACGCCCGCGAGGCGCAGGCCGCGCGTCTTGAGATCCTTTGTCAGGGACCAGAGCAGCGCATCGAATGCGGGCCCGTCCTCATAGGAAAGGGCCAGCACATCACAGGCTGGCGGTTGGGGCAGCCTGGGCCGGCTCCCGACAAATTCCAGCAATCTCGTCACGTGTGGCAGCCTTGGCCTGCTCCGCCACACCCGCAGGTGTGCTCGGCCGCCGCCGGCGGAGCCTTGTCGCGAGCTAGCGACCAAGACAACATTTTGACGAGGCAGGACCGGCCCGGATCGTCGCTGCGTCCGAGAGCGCCCACGAGGGCGAGCCAATCCTCGTCCCCCGCACTGTCGGCAAAACGGCGGACCGCCCCGGACGCATATTCGCCCGGCGTCTCGTTGAAGCGGGATGCCACTTCTCCCACCTCGAGCAGCAGCGTCACGTCCCCGCACCCGAGCAGATATTCCGTCGCGACGGTGTCGTCGTCGAGCATGGCAATAATGTCGCCGAGTTGCATCGCTACCTCCTACTGGACAAGCGGGCCCGTTGCCGGGGCGAGCTGTATGCCGGTGATCTGGGCGCGCCCGGCGAGGATGCCAACATATTGCGCGACAGCGCGGCGTGCGACGGCCTCGGACAGATACGCGGCGATCCGCTGGTGCACGGCTTCGAACGGAAGTTCCCTGCCGTCGATCCGCCGCTCCACACGGATAATGTGCAGGCCGTACCGGGTGCGAACCGGCGCGGTCGTGATGTCGCCGGTTCCGAGCGTCGCGAGAGCCTTCTCGAACTCGGGAACGGTCTGCCCCCGGCCAAGTTGGCCGAGATTGCCGCCCTGCGAGGCGCTCGGGCAGTCGGAATGGAGGGCCGCCAGGTCGGCGAACCGGCCAGGGGAGTCGCGCAGTTCGGCAAGGATCGCCGAGGCCAGCTCCTCCGCCCGGCCCATCCGCTCGGCATCGCGCGGGTCGGCCGCCAGCAGGATGTGGCTCGCCTCGAAGAGGTCCGGCGTCCGGAACCGCTGCCTGTTCTGGTCGAAATAGCGGCGGCAGGCCGCTTCGTCGGGCACGGGCGTATGAACCTCCTGCTCGATCAGAACGCGCATGCTCGCTTCCTCGTCCGTCTCGCGGCGGCCCTCGTCGTCGACGAGCGGTTCGGCCGACGCGACGAGGCGGCTGGCCTCCTGCAACAGGAGCTCGCGAATGACGAGCGCGCGCGCGGCCGCCTCATAGGCGCCCGTCGGTTTCTCCGACGGGTGGTGCTGTGCCTCCCGCGCGATCACGTCGCGCGGGATCTTGCGTCCGTTGACGCTGACGACGGTACGGGACGGCGAGACGGACCGGACTGAACAGCTCATGATGTCTACTCCGCCGGCTGGGTTGGCTGCGCCGCGGCCTGCGGCAGGGAGCGGCGGGTCCTGACGATCTGGTAGCCCTTGCGGCCGAGATACCAGACCGGTGCGCTCCACGCGTGCACGAGCCGCGTGAAGGGGAAGACGAGGAAGATCGTCATGCCCAGCAGGAGGTGCAGCTTGAAGATCGGGTTCACGTCCGCGACATAGGCCGCAGCGTTCGGCTGCAGCGTCAGGATGCCCTGCGCCCAGCTCATGAACTTCGTCATCTCGTGCCCATCGAGATGGCCGAGCGACACGGGGATGGTGAGCAATCCCAGCAGGAGCTGGGCCAGCAGCAGCAGCAGGATCGCCGTGTCGGAGAAGGACGAGTTCGCCCGGATGCGCGGATCCGTGAGGCGCCGGTGCGTGAGGAGCGCGATGCCCACCAGGCACACCAGCCCCGCGACCCCGCCGACGACGATGGCGAGGACCTGCTTGAAGCCATGCGAGATGCCGAGCACGTCGAACACCGCGATGGGCGTCAGCAGCCCGACGAAATGGCCGGCGAAGATCACGAGGATGCCGACGTGGAAGAGGTTGGAGCCCCACATGAGCTGGCGGCGGCGCAGCAATTGGCTGGAACCTGTCCGCCACGTGTACTGCTCGCGCTCGAACCGCAGCAGGCTGCCGAGCAGGAAGACCGTGAGGCAGAGATAGGGATACCAGCCGAACAGGATGGAATTGAGAGTCTGGATCATCGGGAACCTCCCGGGGCATCGGCGGGGGCGTTCTGGACGGCGCGGCGGGCGTGGCGCATGCGGGCGGTCAACCCGTCCTGCGAGCACGAGCCGACGGCCGATTGGGTGCCTGGGCCGAAGCGGACCTCTTCCTCCTCCCACGCGGCGTCCAGCGCCACGAGATCGTTCGGATCGGGGTCCGGTCCCTGCAGCAGTGCTTCCACCTCCGACCGGGCAGGCTTGGCGGCGGCAAGCGCCACCAGGGCCCTGAACACGGCCTCGTAGTCCGATCCGCGCTTCTTGAGGCGCTCGGCTATCGCCTCCAGGATATGCGCGGTCTGAGCCAGATGCCCGCACGCGGCCGGAAGGGGCTGCGTGGAGAGGAATTCAAGGAACAGCGGCAGGAAGTCCGGGAGCTCGGACGCCGTGACCTGCAGCCCGTTCCTCTCATAAAGCGCGAGCAGGTCGACCATCGCCTGGCCACGGTCGCGGCTCTCGCCGTGCACGTGCTCGAACAGGTGGAGCGAGAGCGAGCGGGTCCGGTCGAAGAGCAGGCCGTAGCGCTCCTGGAGGTCGTAGAGATCGCCCTCGGCGATCCCGGCGAGAAGCACGTCCAGCGGCGCTCGCTCCGATGGCCCCACGAGCCCCTCGGCGTCAAGTACGGCGGCGAACTCGCCCGCCGCCTCGATGAGCTCGGCCGACGGATAGGTCAGGAGCGACGACAGGACGCGGAAGGTGAGCGCGGTCATCATTCCACCTCCATCGGGCTCTTGGCCTTCCGGGGCGATCCGAAGAGGTTCACCTCGCTCTCGCCACCGGAGCAGCCATTGCCGAAGCTGAAGCCGCAACTGCCGCGCATGTCGTAGGCGTCGGCGCCCGTTTCGCGATGAGCCGTCGGGATGACGAAGCGGTCCTCGTAATTGGCGATCGCCATGATGTGGTACATCTCCTCGATCTGCGCACCGGTGAGCCCGACCTTCGTCGCGATGCGCTCGTCGATGACGCCGTCGATGGTCTTGGCCCGCATGTAGGCCCGCATCGCGAGCATGCGTTCCAGCGCCGTCGCCACCGGCGCCTCGTCGCCTGCCGTCAGCAGGTTCGCGAGATATTTGAGCGGGATGCGGAGCGAGCGGACGTCCGGCATGTCGCCGTCGACACCGATCGAGCCAGCCTCGGCCGCCGACTGGATCGGCGACAGCGGGGGCACGTACCAGACCATGGGCAGGGTGCGGTACTCGGGATGGAGCGGGAACGCGACGCCCCATTCCATCGCCATCTTGTAAACGGGCGATGTTTTCGCCGCTTCGAGCCAGGCATGCGGGATGCCCTGCTCTATGGCCTTGGCGATCACGATCGGATCGTGCGGGTTGAGGAAGACGTCGAGCTGCGCCTTGTACAGGTCCTTGTCGTCGGGTGCTGACGCCGCCGCCTCGATGCGATCCGCGTCATACAGGATGACGCCGAGATAGCGGATGCGGCCGACGCAGGTCTCCGAGCACACCGTGGGCTGCCCTGCCTCGATGCGGGGATAGCAGAAGATGCACTTCTCGGATTTTCCCGAAGACCAATTGTAATAGATCTTCTTGTACGGGCAGCCGGAGACGCACATGCGCCAGCCACGGCACTTGTCCTGGTCGATGAGGACGATGCCGTCCTCCTCGCGCTTGTAGATCGCGCCGGATGGGCAGGCGGCCGCGCAGGTCGGGTTGAGGCAGTGTTCGCACAGCCTCGGCAGATACATCATGAAGGTGTTTTCGAACTGCCCGTACATCTCTTTCTGGATATTCTCGAAGTTGGCATCCTTGGAGCGCTTCGCGAACTCGCCGCCCAGGATCTCCTCCCAGTTCGGCCCCCACTCGATCTTCTCCATGCGCTCGCCGGACACCAGCGACCGGGGCCGGGCCGTGGGGAAGGTCTCCATCTCCGGCGCCTTCTGGAGGTGCTCGTAGTCGAAGGTGAAGGGCTCGTAGTAGTCGTCGATCTCCGGCAGGTCGGGATTGGCGAAGATCTTCGACAGGACCCGCCACTTGCCGCCGATGCGCGGCTCGATGGAGCCGTCGCGCTTGCGCACCCAGCCGCCCTTCCAGCGCTTCTGGTTTTCCCAGTCCTTCGGATAGCCGATGCCCGGCTTGGTCTCGACGTTGTTGAACCACGCGTATTCCATGCCTTCGCGGCTGGTCCACACGTTCTTGCAGGTGACGCTGCAGGTGTGACACCCGATGCACTTATCGAGGTTCAGCACCATCGCGATCTGGGCGCGGATTTTCATTCTGCAGCCTCCAGGCTGGGGGATGTGGACGTGGGCTGGTCTTTGGCAGGGCTGTCGAGCCAGTCGACTTTCGCGATCTTGCGGACGATGACGAACTCGTCACGGTTCGATCCGACGGTTCCGTAGTAGTTGAAGCCGTAGGACTGCTGAGCGTAGCCCCCGATCATGTGTGTGGGCTTGAGCACGGCGCGGGTCACCGAGTTGTGGATGCCGCCGCGCTTGCCGGTCATCTCCGAGCCCGGCACGTTCACGATCTTCTCCTGTGCATGGTACATCATGCACATGCCTTCCTTGACCCGCTGCGAGACCACGGCGCGCGCGACCAGTGCCCCGTTGACGTTGTAGGCTTCGATCCAGTCGTTATCGACGATCCCGGCCTTCGCGGCGTCCACCTCGCTCATCCAGACGATCGGCCCGCCGCGTGACAGCGTGAGCATCAGCAGGTTGTCGGTGTAGGTGGAATGGATGCCCCACTTCTGGTGGGGTGTGATGAAGTTCAGGACGATCTGCTTCTCGCCGTTCGGCTTGCTGTCGATCACCGGCTTCACGGTCCGCGTGTCGATGGGCGGACGGTAGACGCAGAAACCCTCGCCGAAGGCCCGCATCCACAGGTGGTCCTGGTAGAGCTGCTGGCGGCCGGTCAGGGTTCGCCAGGGGATCAGCTCATGGACGTTGGTATAGCCGGCGTTGTAGCAGACCTTCTCGGACTCCAGCCCAGACCAGATCGGCGACGAGATGATCTTGCGCGGCTGCGCGACGACGTCGCGATAGCGGATCTTCTCATCTTCCTTGGGTAGGGCGAGATGGGTGTGATCGAGGCCAGTAAAGCCGCCGAGCGACTCCCAGGCCTTCACCGCCACCTCCCCGTTCGTCTCGGGCGCCAGCGAGAGGATCACCTCGCAGGCATCGATATCGGTGTCGATGCGGGCCATGCCCTTCGTGGCCCCCTCCTCCGTGACCACGCCGTTCAGCGCGCGCAACCCCTCGACCTCATGGGCCGTGTTCCAGGCCATTCCCTTGCCGCCATTGCCCAGCTTCTCCATCAGCGGGCCCAGCGCGGTGAAGCGCTTGTAGAGGTTCGGGTAGTCGCGTTCGACGACCGTGACACTCGGCATCGTCTTGCCGGGGACAGGCTCGCACTCGCCGCGCTTCCAGTCCTTCACGTCGAGCGCCTGCGCGATCTCGGCGGGCGTGTCGTGCAGGATGGGTGTCAGCACGACGTCCTTCTCGACCCCGAGCACCTCGGGGGCGACCGCGGAGAACGCTTTCGCCAGACCCTTGTAGATCGCCCAGTCGGAGCGGGCTTCCCAGGCCGGATCCACCGCCGCGGAGAGCGGGTGGATGAAGGGGTGCATGTCCGAGGTGTTGAGGTCGTTCTTCTCGTACCAGGTGGCGGTCGGCAGCACGACGTCGGAGTAGACGCACGTCGTCGACATCCGGAAATCGAGGGTGACGAGCAGGTCGAGCTTTCCCTCCGGCGCATCGTCGTGCCAGGCCACGTCCATGGGCTTCTTCTCGCCCATTTCACCGAGGTTCTTGCCCATCACGCCGTTCTGCGTGCCGAGCAGGTGCTTGAGGAAATACTCGTGCCCCTTGCCCGATGAGCCCAGCAGATTGGAGCGCCAGACGAAGAGGTTGCGGGGCCAGTTTTCCGGCGCGTCCGGGTCCTCGCAGGACATGGCGAGCTCGCCGGACTTCAGGGACTGCGCGACGTAGTCCTTGACCTCCAGCCCCGCCGCGGCGGCTTTTGCCGCGATGGTCAGGGGGTTCTGCTTGAGCTGCGGCGCGGACGGCAGCCAGCCCATCCGCTCGGCCCGGACGTTGTAGTCGATCAGCGCGCCGTCCCACGGACCGGCCGGGGCCGTCGGCGACAGGATCTCCTTCACGTCCAGCGTCTCGTAGCGCCACTGGTCGGTGTGGGCGTAGAAGCAGGACGTCGAGTTCTGCTGGCGCGGCGGGCGGCTCCAGTCGAGTCCGAACGCGAGCGGAAGCCAGCCTGATTGCGGCCTCAGCTTTTCCTGTCCGACATAGTGCGACCAGCCTCCGCCGGACTGGCCCACGCAGCCGCACATCACCAGCATGTTGATGATGCCGCGGTAGTTCATATCCATGTGGAACCAGTGGTTCATCGCCGCACCGACGATGATCATGGAGCGGCCATTGGTCTTCTCGGCGTTGCGCGCGAACTCGCGCGCCACGGTCTCCACCTGGGCGCGCGGAACGCCCGAGATCAGCTCGCACCAGGCCGGCGTGTAGGGAACCGTGTCGGCGTAATCCCTGGCGACGTTGCCTCCGCCGAAACCGCGGTCTACGCCGTAGTTCGCGAGGAACAGGTCGAAGACCGTCGCCACCTTCGTCTCGCCGTCCGCAAGCTGGAGCGTCTTCACCGGCACGTTGCGCAGCAGCACGTCCGGGTGATCGGTTCCCTTGAAGTAGTCGTGCTCGCGGTTGCCGAAATATGGGAAGCCCACCTCCGCCATGCCGTCATTGTCGTCGGCGAGCGAAAGCCGCAGCGTCGTCTTGTCTCCGGCGGCCTTCTCCTCGAGGTTCCACTTACCCTTCTCGCCCCAGCGGAAGCCGACGGACCCGTTCGGCGCGACCAGCCCGCCGGAGACCTCGTCATAGGCGACGGTCTTCCATTCCGGGTTGTTGTCGTGACCGAGCTTTGAGTCGAAGTCGGAGGCACGGAGCAGCCGCTCGGGCACATAACGTCCATCCTGCTTCACGAGACGGACCAGCATCGGCATGTCGGTGTAGCGGCGCGCGTAGTCGATGAAGTACGGCACCTGCCGGTCGACGTAGAACTCCTTGAGGATGACGTGACCCATGGCCATCGCCAGGGCGGCGTCGGTGCCCTGCTTCACCGAAATCCACATGTCCGCGAATTTGGATGCTTCCGAATAGTCCGGGCAGATCACGACGCTCTTGGCGCCCTTGTAGCGGACCTCGGTGTAGAAGTGGGCGTCCGGCGTCCGCGTCTGCGGCACATTGGATCCCCACAGGATCAGGAAGCCCGAATTATACCAGTCGGCGCTCTCGGGCACGTCGGTTTGCTCGCCCCATGTCATGGGCGAGGCCGGCGGCAGGTCGCAGTACCAATCGTAGAACGACATGCAGACGCCGCCCATCAACGACAGGTAGCGCGAGCCCGCGGCGTAGCTGACCATCGACATGGCCGGGATCGGCGAGAACCCGAACACGCGGTCCGGCCCGTACGTCTTCGTCGTATAGGCGTTGGCGGACGCGACGAGCTCCGAAACCTCGTCCCACGATCCGCGAACAAACCCGCCCAGCCCGCGCTTCTTGACGTAGGACGCGCGCTTTTCCGGGTCTTCGACGATGGACTTCCAGGCCGCCACCGGCGGAAGAGTCTTGCGTGCCTCCCGCCACAGCTTGAGGAGCCGCGAGCGCACGAGCGGGTATTTCACCCGGTTTCCGGAATACAGATACCAGGAGTAGCTCGCGCCGCGGGCGCAGCCGCGCGGTTCGTGGTTCGGCAGGTCCGGGCGGGTCCGCGGATAGTCGGTCTGCTGCGTCTCCCACGTGACGATGCCACCCTTGACGTAGACCTTCCACGAGCAGGAACCCGTGCAGTTCACGCCGTGCGTGGATCGCGCGACCTTGTCGTGCTGCCAGCGCTTGCGGTAGCCGTCTTCCCAACCGCGGTCTTCGGTCGTGACGATTCCGTGTCCATCGGAGAACTCTTCCTGCTGCCGCTTGAAGAAGCTCAGCCTGTCCAGAAAATGACTCATAGTGTGCTCCTGGTCCGGGCCTGTCAGGCGGGTTGCGGGGCGATGCTGGAGGGGCCGCCTGTCGGGCCGCCCCGGCGCTCGATGTCGTGCAGCATTCCACCCTTGCGGGTGTAGACGGCCCAGGTCAGCACGAGGCACGTCACGTAGAAGGCGAGGAAGGCATAGAGCGCGGCGTTCACGCCGCCGGTCATGGCCAGCGACGTCCCGTAGGATTTCGGGATGAAGAAGGCCCCGTAGGCAGCGATCGCCGAGGTGAAACCTGTGATCGCCGCCGACTCCTTTTCGGCCTGCCGCAACTTCGTCGCAGTGTCCGCCTCCGGCATCAGCCGGTCCATCTCCTTGCGCATGATCGCCGGGATCATCTGGAAGGTTGAGGCATTCCCGACGCCCGTCGCGAAGAAGAGCACGAGGAACATCCCGAAGAAGCCGTAGAAGGCGTAGGGCTCGCTCTTGATGCCCACGAAGTAGAGGACGCCCAACACACCGATCATCATCAGGATGAAGACCCAGAAAGTGACGCGGCCTCCGCCCCACTTGTCGGCGACCCACCCGGTCATCGACCGCGACATGGCGCCGACCAGCGGTCCGATGAAGACGAGCTGCAGGGCGTTCACGTCAGGAAACAGGATCTTCGTCAGCAGCGGGAAGCCCGCGGAATACCCGATGAACGAGCCGAAGGTGCCGGTGTAGAGCCAGCACATGATCCAGTTGTGCTTGCGCTGGAAGATCACCGACTGCTCGGCGAAGGACGCCTTCGCCGACGCGATGTCGTTCATGCCGAACCAAGCCGCGAAAGCGGATGCCGCGATGAAGGGCACCCAGATGAAGCCGGCGTTCTGCAGCCATAGCGGTGCGCTTCGACCCGCGTCCTTCACGATAGCCGGATCGCCTCCGAGCCAGCCGAACACGCCCGCCGTGATGACGATCGGAACGAGGAACTGCACGACGCTGACGCCCAGATTGCCGAGACCGGCATTCAGTGCGAGCGCATTGCCCTTCTCGGCCTTCGGGAAGAAGAACGAGATGTTCGACATGGATGAGGCGAAGTTGCCGCCGCCAAATCCGCAGAGCAGCGCGAGGGCGAGCAGCACGAAGTAAGGCGTATCCGGGTTCTGGACTGCATAGCCGATGCCGACGGCCGGGATCATGAGCGACCACGTCGCCAGGGTCGTCCACAACCGTCCACCGAAGATCGGCACCATGAAGGAGTAGAAGATCCGAAGCGTCGCCCCCGAGATCCCAGGCAAGGCCGCCAGCCAGAAGAGCTCATCGGTCGTGAACTTGAAGCCGACGAGGGGCAGCTTCGCGACGACCACGGACCACACCTGCCAGATCGCGAACGAGAGCAGCAGCGCCGGGATCGAGATCCATAGGTTGCGCCTGGCGATAGCCCGCCCTTGCGTGTCCCAGAACACCTTGTCCTCGGGCCGCCAGTCGGTGAGAATCGCTCCCGAGAGAGCGCCGACGTGCTCCGGCCCGTGGATCGGCTGCATCTCCGGAAATTCGGGCAGAGCGGCAAGCGGCTGGCCCGCGGCTTCCCGCTCCATCTGCCTGATGGCCATGTGCATCCAGATGAGCGAAACCGTGACGATCAGGAAAAGCAGCATGAAGCAGCTTGTCCAAAGACCGGTAAGGTCGGTCAGCACGCCGAAGACAAGCGGCAGGATGAAGCCGCCAAGTCCACCGATCATGCCGACGAGGCCGCCGACGGCGCCCACATGGTTTGGGTAGTAGACAGGGATGTGCTTGAACACGGCCGCCTTGCCGAGCGCCATGAAGAAGCCAAGCACGAACACCGTGACGATAAAGCCGACCGGGCCCATCTCGAGGTGGAAGGATCTGGGGGCTCCGGCCCCGTAGACGGTGTAGTCCGTCGGCGGATAGGAGAGGATGAACGTACAGGCGACCGACACCAGGAACGTCCAGTACATCACCGTGCGCGCGCCGTAGCGGTCGGAGAGATGCCCGCCATAGGCCCGCAGCAAGCTGGCAGGAACGGAGAAGAATGCTGCGAGCATTCCCGCCGTCTTGATGTCCATCCCGTACACCTTGATCAGGTATTGCGGGAGCCAGAGCGACAGCGCCACGAAGGCGCCGAACACGAAGAAGTAGTACAGCGAGAAGCGCCAGACCTGGATGTTCAGGAGGGGCGTAAACTGTTTCAGCATGCTGTCGGGCCTGATGCCCTTGGCCCGCCGGTCCAGCGTCACCGGATCTTCGGTGGTCGTGAACCAGAATATCGCTGCCATCAGCAGGAGGCCTGCCGCCCAGACCTGCGCGACCGTCTGCCAGCCATAGGCAACGAGCACGAACGGCGCGAAGAACTTGGTGACGGCCGCGCCGACATTGCCGGCGCCGAAGATCCCCAGGGCCGTGCCCTGCTTGCCTGCGGGATACCATTTCGAAACGTAGGCCACGCCCACCGCGAACGAGCCGCCCGCGATACCCACGCCAAGCGCAGCTACAAGCATCTGCGTGTAGGTATGTGCCCAGGACAGCAGGAACGTCGCGATGGCGCCCGTCACCATGACAAGCGTGTAGATGCGCCGGCCGCCATACTGATCCGTCCAGACGCCGAGGAAGACTCGAATCAGCGACCCGGTCAGAATCGGCGTCCCTACAAGCAATCCAAATTGCGTCTCGTTGAGCCCGAGCTGCTGTTTGATCTGGATTCCGATGATCGAAAAAATGGTCCAGACCGCGAAGCAAATGGTGAACGCGACTGTCGAAACCCAGAGAGCACGACTTTCCGCAGCAGATGTCATTGTCCCCTCCCCGCCATGTTTCGCAGAAGATCGGCAGTGAGGCGCGCTGGCGTTGACCTGAATCAACCAAACATAATTTTCTTTGACCTACATCAGTAGCACTCGGGTGCTAAACACGGCAGGGCCAGGCATGAGAGCGAGCGACGAAAGCCTTATCCGCGGATTTCCGATTTTCCGTGGCGTCTCCGATTCGGCTTTCGAGCGGCTGGCTGCCATCTCGTCGCTGTCCGAATTCGACCCGGGCCACGTACTCCTTCGCGAAGGCGAGCGCCCGAGCCACCTCTTCGTGCTTTTGAATGGTGTGGTTGAAACGTTTTCGGAACACGCCGGCAAAAGAACGAGCCTGTCTTTCATTCGACCTCCGTCGGCGTTCATCGTTGCGGCTGTTTGGCTCGATCAACTGCAACTGACGTCAGCTCGTGTTTTGCTCCGCTCCCGAATACTCGCCATTCCCGCGCCCGCGGTTCGCGAGACGATTTCGGAAGACCATTCATTCAGCATGGCCGCGGGCGTTGAACTCGCGATCCGCTACCGTGACGTGATGAAGGAACTCAAGAACCAACGCATGAGGGACGCATCCGACCGGCTGGCGAACTGGCTTCTCACCGAGTGCCAGGCACTTGGGGGAGCCACGCAATTTCGCATTGAGATCGGAAAGTCGGCCCTCGCCGCGCGGCTTGGCATCACCGGCGAACACCTCTCCCGATCGTTCGCTCAACTTCGCATGCACGGGGTCGAGACGGATGGACAGGATGTTCGCATCGATGTTGATGCGCTCGCCGCGTTTGCAAAGCCTGACCCACTCATCGACGGCGCCGACGTCTGAAGGCTTTCAGCGGAATGACGCACTTCGCGTTATTTGGTCGGCCTTCAATTTCATTGAAGAGCTGAGCTTGGCCGCGTTGAGCATCTTGTCCGCCACATTGAACGAACTCTCGGCAATGCACCGCGGCTCGAGGAAGCCGGCAACCCAGTTTCGGTCCTAGCTCTGACTAAAATTGGGCACCACTACTTGAGGGAGTTTGCGCCGCATCATCTGACGACGGACACCATGCTGAGGATGAGAACCTGTTTCCTGCCTTACGCCGTCGGCTCGTGCCGGAGGACAATCTGGGTGTTGTGCTGGCTCACCTTGGCGAAGAGCATAGGCGCAGCGAAGCCATGATCGAATCCGTTGCAACGGCCCCGACGCAAACTCCGGCTGCGGATCCAGTCTGCCTATCAACCAGCGAATGCGAATTGCTTCAGGTTTATGCAAATGCCGAACAACAGCATCTCGCACTCGAGAACGGTGTGGTGATGGGTATCGCGCGTATCCGGCTGATCAAAGATGATTTCAAGACCAACAGCGAGGGCATGAAATCCCAGCGCGGAGTGGTCCACTGATGTCTAAATCACTTGATCATCTCTTCGACCAGAACGCGGGCTGGGCTCAGGCCAAAACCCGCGACGATCCGGGTTTTTTCCAGCGCATGGCAGAACAACAGACGCCCAATTACCTCTGGATCGGATGTTCTGATAGCCGTGTGACCGCCAATGACGTGCTAGGCCTTGATCCGGGCGAGGTCTTTGTCCATCGCAATATCGCCAATATCGTCCATACCAGCGATCTCAATATTCTTTCCGTCCTGGAATACGCGGTTGATCACCTTCAGGTTCGCCATGTGATTGTCTGTGGCCACTATGGTTGCGGCGGCGTGCAGCGGGCCATGGTCAGCCAGCGAGGCGCCATGCTCGATCACTGGCTCCAGCCATTGACGATGCTCTATCGCAAGCATCGTCCAGTGTTCGATGCTCTACCCAACGAAAGTGCCCGTCTGGATCGCCTGTGCGAGATCAACATCGAGATGCAGGTTCGCAGGCTCGCCGCAACGCCAATTGTCGAGAATGCCTGGGCAAGGGGTCAGAAGCTCAATCTTCACGGCTGGATCTACGCCATTCACGACGGCCTGATCCGAGATCTGGACCTCATCTGTCCTCGGCTGGCGAACGCGATGCGCTCCTGTCGATCGATCAGCGGGTTGTCGAGCCGGTCGAGCCGGAAAGCGCGCGGCGGCGTCAGGCGGCTGATGCTTTTGCCGGCCTTGATCTATCGGATATGACCTCGCCGCCCTGCTGCATGTCGCCGCTGGAATCTGGCCTCAGCCTTCCGAAGGAAGGGGACAAAGATGAGTGACATCGGCACTGTCACAGCAGCGCTGACGGCCGCCGAGAGAGACGACAGGGTTGGGAATGACGCCCATCCGCTTCGCCCGCCACCGGTTCCCGCCTGACGTCATCCGTCACGCCGTCTGGCTCTATCTTCGCTTCACGCTCAGCTACCGCGACGTGGAGGAGTTCCTGGCCGAACGCGGCCTGGATGTTTCTTACGAGACGATCCGACGATGGGTCTTGAAGTTCGGGCTGCAATTCACTCGCAACCTGCGCGCCAGCCCGACAACGGCCGAGCGGCCAATGGCATTTCGACGAAAGTGTGCCGCGAAGGCTCCTGCAGTGATGTGGGCGCCGAGCTGCACGGAAGATGAGGGCAGGCCCCTCGAAGCCGACCGTCAGGGGTAGGCTTCAAAACACTGCAAGCTGCGACGGTAAAGAGCCGTGGTGGTGAGGGCATTGTCACATTAACGAAGTAAAGATCGTTTTAGGCGGCACCGACGCGAAATCACGCCCATCTGGAAGTGTTTGAGAATCGCAGCCGGCGGTGGCCTCTTCCGATCCGTCCCCTTTACTAGTAATCCGAGTTGCCGTGACAGAGCCCCCTCGGACCCTGCCAAGGACCGGCGCTCCTACACCAATGCCAGGGACACGACCTCGGCCGGGCATGAGCAGGGCTTGCACCAGAACAACCGGGCCGAAATTCAC
>CAWGGK010000001.1:0-39200 GCA_963822165.1 uncultured Alphaproteobacteria bacterium | reverse complement strand
GTTGAAGAACAGGCCGATGCGCGTGTCCTTCCACTCGCCGTCGTAGATGTCGCCCGCGAACACGGCGAACGCGACATTCTCCTCGATGGCGCGCATGACGAGCTCGCTGAAAGCCTCGCGGCTCGCGCCGGCAAAACGCCGCGCGATCTCCTCGTCCTTGAGTGCGAGGCCCGAGAACGGGCTTCCAAGGTGCAGGTCGGCGGCGTGGAGGAAGGTGAATGCCATCGTCTACGAGAGCCTTTCAGCATGCGGGCATCGGTTCGTGAACTGCCAAGATCACGCACGATTTAGGAGCATGGACGGAGGGTACAGACTTATGGCCAGCAACCCCCGCCGCGTGGCGTGCGCAGCGCGCTGTCCACAGGCGGCGGCATGTACGAAATCGCTTCGCTCAAGCTGCTTTCGGTGTATTCGCTTTAGCGAGTGTGTTAATCGATCAACTCAATTCCGTTTATTTTTAACATGCGATCGAGGTGAAAACGGATGGGGCTGACGCTGTCCCTTCGGCTGCGCCTTCTCCTGCTGACGCTTGCGGCCCTTCTGCCGACAGTGGCCGTGCTCGCCTACGTGCAGATCAACATAAGGGAATCCCGCACGCTCGAGGTGCGCGAACTGGCCTTGCGCAGCGCGACGTTGGCCGCCTCCGAGATCGAGCGGATCACCGAGGGCGTCGGCGCTGTCATGCGGGCCGTGGGGCAGGCGCCCGTGGTGCGCCAGTTCAACGAAGCCGACTGCACGGCCTATCTGCGCGACCTCTTGCCGGCCCTCCCGCAATTGGCCGGCATCACCGTGCTCGATCCCGCCGCGAAGCTGCGCTGCGGCTCCACGCCCCGCGCCGCCACGGATTTCAGCGACCGGCCCTATTTCAATGCCGCGCTGGCGAGCTCCGACGTGGTGGTCGGTGAATTCACCATTGGCAGGACGACGGACCGCAGGGTCCTGCCTCTCGCTTTCGCCATGCGCGAAAAGGACGGCAAAGTGCTGGGCGTGATCGTCGCGTCCATCGATCTGGACTGGCTGGGCCGCCGCCTGCGGGAGCGCCGGCTGCCCGAAGGCGGATCGCTCACCGTGGCCGACAGGAACGGCGTGATCATATCACGCGAGCCCCTGCCGGAGCGCTTCGTGGGCACGCGCATCCCCGCGGACTTCCTGAGCCTCGTCACTGCGCCGGAACCCGGCACGACGGACGTCGTGAGCCAGGATGGAAACAGGCGCGTCCTCGGCTACGTTCCGGCATCCGCTCCCCTGGGTCTCTATGTCAGCGCCGGCCTTTCCTCGGAGGCGAGCTACCAGGCGGTGGAGCGCGCCACGCGGGTCAGCGGATGGATCGCGGCGGGGGGTGCGCTGCTGGCGCTGCTGCTGGCCTGGATCGTGGGCGAGCGTACGCTGCGCCAGCCTATCCGGGCTCTCACCCTGACGCTGGAGCGTTGGCGCAAGGGCGACTCTGCGGTCAGGACGGGCGCGAGCCCATCGTCCGGTGAAATCGGAATGCTCGGCCACTCGCTCGACGAGATGATGGACGAGATCACGCGCCGGCAGCACGACCGCGAGCTGCTGTTCAACGAGCTCGACCACCGGGTCAAGAATACGCTCGCCACCGTGCAGGCCATCGCGATCTCGACGTTCAATACGCCCGAGCGCGGCAAGACGGCGGTGCCCGAGTTCTCGGCGCGAATCGTGGCGCTCGGCAAGGCGCACGACGTGCTGACGCGCGAGAAATGGCAGGGCGCGCATTTGCACGAAATCGCGACCCGCGTCGTGGAGCCCGTGACCGGCGGCGACAGGCAGCGCTGCGTCATCGAGGGTCCGGACGTGTTCCTCGAGCCACGGCCAGGCGCTCGCCTTCACGATGGTGCTGCACGAGCTCTGCACCAACGCCGCGAAATACGGCGCGCTGTCCGATCCATCGGGCACGGTGCGGGTGACCTGGGAACTCGGCGCGGAGCTTACCCGCCCCCTGCTGACGCTCACCTGGAAGGAGCATGACGGGCCGCCCGTCATGACGCCGGAGCGGACGGGCTTCGGCTCGCGCCTCATTCGCCAGGGCTTCGCGCGCGAGCTGGGCCAGGTGGCGCTGGACTTCGAGCCCGATGGCGTCAGGTGCGTGATCCGGACGATCGTCGAGCCCACCGGCGCGGAGGCGCAGGCGGGCTAGAGGCGCGTGGCTGAATTCGTTGTCCTAATGCGTGCGCGGGCGGCGCAGGCCGTCAGTTGATCAGGCGAGCGCCGATCTCGATTTGCGGCAGCTTTCCGTTCGTATCCATCTTCGCCTGGTTGTAATTGATCTGCACCGTGCTGGAGCCCCAGAACTTCAGCGTATCCGCGACGATGGGCATGAACGGCGAGCCCTGGCCGAAGCCGCCATTGCCTGTCGACCGTGATGCTTCTGCGTCGGCGTGTAGATCGCGCCGTACGAGGTTCATGTTCGCATCGCCGTTGAGAGTATTGCTCGGTACCGCACATTGGACGTTGGATCCTGGACGATCGAGGAGCCCCTTGTATGGGCCTGCCGCCGTGCTCGCCTTCAGGTTGATGATGCCGCCGCCGTTGAGCTTGTAGCCGGCATCCGTCCCCGTCATGTAGAACACGACGCCGTCGCCGGAGATTTTGGCGCCGCGAGTTCACGACGCAACGGGCCGTTCTTGATGTATGTAGATGCCGGGATTCAGCTTGACGGTGCCCTTGATGTCCATGCCGCCGCAAAAAACGCCAGGCGAATATGGTGACTGTTGTCGCTGGGCTTCGACTTAGAATTGTTGGTCGTGCAGGTCGTGCTGGCGGGAACGAGGTTCGGCGAGGCGTAGGGATCTGTCGATGACGTCGCAGCCCGTGATCGGCTCGGGCTTAGTGTTCGACGGCATGTTGATCGCCGCCCACGGCGCAATAGCCTGCCGGCATTCACGCTGGCCGATCCGCCCGCGGTGATCGCGGACGAGCTGATCCGAGTTGCTGTACATGCCGCATGTGGGGGCGGTGAACGAGGTGTTGCCGCCGAACTCGATCGCGTTGGCGGCATGCTTGTTGAGCGCGATGGCGCAGGCCGGCGGACCCTGCGTGGTGCGGATCGCGGTGGCCTTGGCGACGATGGTGAGCGTCTTCTTCCCGACGATGCCCAGCAGGGTCGTCTTCATGTCCGCGAAGCGGTGACCGCGACCGTGATGGTCGGCCCTGTCACGACGGGGTTACGACGTCAGAGGCGCGGAAGTACTGCTTGGCGATTTCGCCGCGCTGCGCGGCCGTGGTGCGTTGCGTGCGAGGACTGCGCCCAGCGCGGCGGAATCGGCCTTCGCCTGCAACTCGGAGCGCTCCAGACCGGCGCGGGTGAAATCGAGCGCGCCGCCGGCCGCCAGCGTGATCGGCACCGCCGCCAGCCCGAACATCATGGCCGCCGCGCCGCGCTCATTGCGGATCAGATCTCTCAAACGGGACATGGATGCCTCTTTACGCAACTCTGAGTTGAGTATGCGCGCGTGAGGCAAGTCACGTCGACTAAAGCTTGAGAATGGCGTTAGCAGGGGGCTAACGGGATTGGTGCAATTTATGCTGTGCTCGTGAGAGTCAGCGGTAGAGCTGCACGATGATAGGTGACCGATACTTTATTTGCGTTGTTGGTGCCAACGTAACTCTGGAACTCAGAATAGATATAGTCGTTGCTGCCTTGAGATTGGACGGGCTTCGTCAGGAAGAACTTCGCAACCCCAACATCGCCGACATTCGGCGTATTGCCGTGCAGCGGCGTCTTGGCGCAGTCCACGATCAACACCTGATAGAGGCGGCGTTCCGGGGTCGCTACATTGGCGCTGCAGCCGGGCGTGCCGGTGAGCGCCGTGCCTGCCCGAGATCCCGTGTACGACGATGCCAGACTAATGTAACCAGCCGCCGCTCGGTTGTAACCCATTCACGCAGGTCATATTTGAACCGAACACCTCGTGTATTACTGCCGTCTGCCGGGTCGCTTATGAAAGCAGTTGCCGGCTGGCGTCGCTCCTATTGCTGTCCAATAATCGGTGAACACTCCAGTTGTCCGGATTTCCACTGCGGTGATCTGTGGGAGGGCATCGTTGAATCGCTTTCAGACCGCCGTTCACGGGAGTGCCGGACGCCTGAGTTATACTGCACGTTGTTTGCGCCATTGCCACCGCCATTGCCGTTATTGCCGTTTCCATTGCCGCCGCCACCTCCGCCGTCGTAGAGCTTGCGCACATTCGGGGCGGGCGCAAATTGGGGTTATTCGTAGCTGTTCATGTTGCTGTTCTGATAGAGGTCGAACCGCGAATTGATAGCGCGGCTCGCCGGAATCAGGATCGCCTGGAGCGAGGAGAACGCCATTCGGCTTAGACTGGCAGGCGCCAAAAGGACTGATCGAGCCGACGAGATTGATCAGTTGCTGGCGTGCTCTGGTCCCCGTAATCGATCCAACCGAAATTTCCGGAGCCGAACGCATCCTTGCCGCCCGTGGCCTTGGACTTGAGCATTGTTCCCGGCGGCGTGCTCTCGTCTAAGGTGACGGGCGACGTGGTCCCGTCCGCATTCAACTTGGTCGTTGCCTGGCACATCAGCATGATGACTGGTTCACAGATGACCAATGTGCTCCCCGCGACAGCTTCGGCTCCGGAGGCGAGCGTACGTCCCGGCCAATCCTACGAGTTCGAGCGGGAAAGCAGTCGTCAGATTTGAATTGCAATCCTGGACATACTTGCACGAAGCTTGGTCGTTTCGCGCTGCTGCGACAGCCGGTGAGCGTCCGACTGCATCGCGCAGGAATGCCGTTCGCGTGGCGGAGCTGCTCGTAAAATCGTACATTTGCAGCGCTGGCAACCGACGAACTGTCCTTCGGCCTTATTCCTCGCTTGCCATCAGCGTATCGATCGCGGCTTGGCGCGCGTGATCGCGTCTGTCCGCCCATCCAACTCCGCCGCCGCCGCGAGCGCGATACGCATCCGCCGCCTTCTGCAGGCTGCTCTGCATCGTGTAGAGCCGGCTGATATCGAGCGCCATCGCCGCGCCGCCGATCATGACCGTGAGCACGACTGCAACGAGCGGCAATACCGCGCCGTTTTCGTCCCGGCCGAGAGATTTCAGGAGGTGCAAACCGAATCTGCGGTCAGTCATGGCGATGTCCCGGTGCGATAGATCGTCCTTTGTACATCATACGGGCAAGCCAAGACTGGTCAATTAGCGATGCCGTGATGGCGAGATTTGTTGCGGATTTGCCTTACACGCTCGATGCATGAGCTTGATCAAGCGATAGCTGAGCCGTGAAAGCGCGGCCGGGCGTTCAGCCGACGAGTTCGCGGAGCCGCTGCGCCCTCGTCGCGGCGGGCTCGAATCCGACCTCGCGCCGCAGCCGTGTCACGTCCGCGAGCATGGAAGGGGGGTCACCGGGACGGTCGGGGCGCGAGCCGATGCGGAGGAGGTCGGATCGTCCCATCAACCCGGCGATCTCCTGCGCCAGCGCGCCGACCGTCACCGGTTCGCCGCTCGCGACGTTGACGGCGCCCTCGACGTTGGAGCCGCACAAGGCGGCCAGGGCCGCGCCGGCATCCTGCGTCGCCATGAAGTCGCGCAACTGGCGGCCCGAGCCGATCTCGGCGGTCTTGCCGGCCCGCATGGCCGCGATGAGCGACGCGACGAGGCGGGCGGGGTTTTCGCCGGGTCCGAAGAGGTGGAACAGCCGGCCCCACGCGAAGGACAGCCCGAGCCCGGGAGCGGCGGCGGACAGAAGGCGGAAACAGGCGGCCTTGGCCTCGCCGTAGAGGAAAGTGGGAGCGAGCGTATCGCTTTCCTTGCGCAGGCCGGGTGGCTGCGCGCCCTCCTGGTCGGACCAGTCATACTCGATGCAGGTGCCCGTGCCGACGAAGCGCGTGACGCCTGCCTCGGCTGCGGCCCGCGCCAGCGAGAGGGTCGCTGAAACCCAGTCGAGATTTTCGGGCGCGGCCCAGAAGCGGCCATGCTCGACATACCAGGCGAGATGCAGGACGTGGCTCGGCCGCACGGCGCGCAGGGTCGCACGCATCGCGGCTGGCATCGAGAAGGTCCGGCGGTGTGGACGATCACGCCCGATGCTTCGGCGCGGGGAGCAACCGGCGAACGTCCGACGGCATGCACCTCGAACCCTGCCTGCAGCAGCGGCGCGAGGGTGTGGCGGCCGACAAAGCCCGAGGCGCCGGTGACGAGCACGCGGCGCGGCGCGCCGGGCGAGGGCGGCTCGGATGTCATCGCGCCGTTCCGCCGGTTTGCTTCGCAATCATCAGGGCTGCTCGTCCATCCACCGCAGCAGCGTATCCTGGAAATCGTTGACGAACAGCATGGGGTTGCCGAGCGGATGGTCGCGCAGGCGCTCGTGCATGGTGCGGCGAAGCTCGGTGCGCCACTGCGTCCGGCCCGCAAGCTCGATGGCCTTGGCCACGAACCCGGCGCGGTCGAAGGCGCAGCATTCGCCCAGCCCCGCATTGTTCAGGTTGGAGTAGGACAGCCGCTCGTAGAACGCCTCGCCGACCAGCGTGACGGCCGGCACGCCCATCCACAGGGTCTCGCAGGTGGTGGTTCCGCCCGTCTGGGGGAAGCTGTCGAGCGCCACGTCGATGGCGTTGTAGTGCGGCAGGTGCCCGCCCCTGACGGCGACGTGCAGGATGCGGTCGGCCGCGATGCCGTGGCTCTCGAAGCGCCTGGCCATGTTCGCGCGGAAGGAGGGCACGGCGCTCTCCGGCCGCACGAACATGAAGCGCGAATCCGGCACGCCGCGCAGCGCCTCGGCCCAGGTCTCGATGACGGCGGCGTTGAACTTGTAGGGGTTGTTCATGGTGCCGAAGGTGACGAACCCGTTGCGCTCCTGCGGCGTCGCGGGGTCGATGGGCGGCAGCGGCCGGAACGTCGGCTGGTTCAGGGCGACCCAGGTCCGCGGCATCTCGAACGGCTTCTCGACGAGCAGCGCGGGATCCTCGGGCTTCAGGAACGGGTCGACGAGAATGCGGTCGATGGTGCCGAGCCCGGCGGAATGGGGATAGCCGAGCCAGCTCGCCTGCCGCGGCGCGGGCTTCCACGCCATCACGTCGAGCTTGTTCATGTCGGTCGAGCCGCCGAGCTCGAACAGGATGTCGAGGTCGTCGTCCGCGATGAGCTGCGCGGCGGCGCGGTCGCCGATGTTCTGGACGTGGCGGAACGCGTCGACGCCTGCGGCGATGCGATCCTGGATCGGATCGGCCGGGCGGGTGGACCAGGAATAGGCGTAGAACTCGAAGCGCGACTTGTCGAAGCGCGTCAGCAGGTCGATGGCGAAATAGGCGACGGGGTGATCGCGCAGATCCGACGACATGAAGCCGACGCGCACCTTGGCGCGGCCGGCGCGGGCGGGCGGCTTCGTGATCGGCGTCTTGGTCGCGAGCAGTTCGAGCTTTCGGCCCCAGGCGCGGTGATGCTGCACGAGGCTGCGGCGCTGGGCGGGCGTGCGCACCTGTCCCATCATGTGATGCAGCCCGGCGATCTCCCCGGCATTGGCCCAATGGGCGCAAAGCTCGTCGAAGTCGCCCAGCGTCTCGGCCGCTTCATAGTCGCCCGAGCGGATCAGGATGCCGCGCAGGGTCTTGGCGTCCTGCATGAAGTTGCCGCCCATCTTGAGCCGCCTCGTGGCGAGTTCGTAGGCGGCGGCGATGTTCTGCGCCTCCTGCGGCCCGCGCGTACGGTCGAGGCTTTCGGCCAGCTCGGTGAGCGTGCGCGTATTGCCGGGCTCCAGCTTCACCGCTTCGGCGAAGTGCTTGTTGGCGCGGTCGCGGTCGACCGGCGCGAGGCTGCGGCCCATCTGCACGTGCAGCCACGCCTTGGTGGGATTGAGCGGGATCAGCCGTTCCAGCAGGGCGATCGCCTCCGCGCGGCGGCCGCCGCGGCGCAGCAGGATGATCTGGGCGTCGACGAGATCCTTCTGCGCTCCGATGGTGGCGATGCCGCGCTCCAGCGTGGCCAGCGCATCGGCGTTGCGGCCGAGCTCGTCGAGAACAGCGGCGATCTCGCGCCACGTAGTCGCATGCTTGGGGTCGAGCTTCAGCGACAGTTCGAGCCGCGACAGCGCCTTGTCGAGCTCTCCCAGCGCGCGATAGCCCGATGCGAGAAGGCGCAGATATTCGGCCGAGCGCGGCTCCTTGCGGGTCAGCAGCGTGAACACCTCGACCGCGCGTTTCCCGTCGCGCTGCATGAGATAGATGTTGCCCCGGTTGACGAGCGGCGAGAGGCTCTTGGGATCGAGCTTGGCGGCAAGATCGAACTGCTTCAGCGCCTCGTCCAGCCGGCCGAGCGCCTTCAGGACGACGCCGTGCAGGTTGACCAGCGCGAAGTCCTTTGGCCTGCGCTCCAATGCGGCGGTGACGACCGCGAGCGCCTCGTCGAGCCGGCCCTGGTTGAAGAGCAGCGCCGCGAGATCGAACTGCAGCGTGCGCGGGATGGCCTCGCCCGTCCGGGCGTGAAGCGAAAGCGCTGCCGCGAGATGATCGCTCGCGACGCGGAGCTGGCCCAGCTTGCGCGCCTCGCGTGGCGGCGGCAAGCAGGTCCTGGAGGTTTGGCGGGGTTGGTTCCGCGATGGTCTCTGTCATGGGATCGATCAATCAGATGGTCTTGGCAGCACGATGGCGTGAAGCCCGGTGCAGCCTAAAGAGCGGATGATGAAACGGAACTTGGAACAAAACGTCGGTTCAGGACCGGCTCGGCCCAAAAAGCGAGCGCGGCAGCCGGGGCAGGATCATGGAGACCCTGGCAGCATAATCTTGATATTCTGCAAACTCGCTCCGCAGCACCTGCTCCTCGTTGTGCATCCGCCGGAACTGGAAGGCGAAGTGGACGATGCCGACGATGAGCGCGGACCAGGACCAGTTCGAGATCAGGAGGCCGGTGGCGCTGATCGCCTCCGCCGCATAGAGCGGATGCCGCACGACGGAATAGGGGCCCGTCGTGACGAGCGACCTCGCGCTCGCCATGATCGAGAAGGATCGGCCCAGCCGGTAAAGGCTGACGATGGACAGCGCCTGGCCCGTCGCGATCAGGAGGATGGAGATCCAGCGCCATTCCACCGGGATCTCGCCCGTGGGCAGCACCACCAGCGCCATCAGGGTGAACGTGCCGGCGATGGCCGTGATGCGAGGCTCCAGCCCTGCGGCATTGCGCTTGGGCGGATGGCGCGTGAGGGTCAGGTAGACGACCATGACCAGGAAGACGAGGCCGAGCGTCCGGGCCGTGATGGCCAGTTCCCAATGGTCGATCGCAGCCGGGATTGCGGGCCATGTCCACGACGGAATGCCCCTGTACCCAGATCAGGAACGCGAACACGTAGATGCTGATTGCCTTGCCGAGGAAGTCCTCGAAGCGGGGGGAGATCACGGTTTTTCTCCCGCCGGAACGGCGCCTGCTCCATCGCTTCGGCGGGGCGCTCGTCACGCCTGAATGGATAGAGAAGCTGCTCGTGATAGAGCGCCGGCACGGGGTCGCTGGTTCCGTAGCTCTGCGGCATCGCCTTGCCGGGCATATGCAGCGTACCGAACAGGGCATCCAGGAACGGCAATTGTCCGGCGAAATTCTTGTTGAAGGCCTGCGGCTCGTTCGCATGGTGCCAGTGGTGGAACTGGGGTGTCGCCAGGAGCCACCGCAGGGGACCGAGGCCGAGACGCGTGTTGGAATGGATGAGAAGCGACTGCCACTGATAGGTCACCGCCCAGATGGCGATGGCGCTGTCGGCGAATCCGAACACGAAAAGCGGCAGCAGCGACGCCGACTTGGTGAGGATCTGGTCGACGGGGTGGACCCGGTGCGCCGCCAGCCAGTCCATCTCCTCGATGCTGTGGTGGACGGCGTGAAAACGCCAGAGCCAGGGCACGGCGTGGAAGGCGCGGTGCGCAAGGTAGAAGCCCGAGGTCGGCCAGCAGAAACGCTTCGATGACCTGCAACCAGAGCGGCTGGGATTGGACGGCGGCCGGAGATGCCGGCGGGAACCGCCGCGCGGATGGCGCCCAGGGCGGCCGCGAAGATCAGGATGCACGCCAACCCTGATCAGCACGCCGTTGACGATGAAATAGACGCCGTCGTTCATCCAATGGCTGCGCAGCGTCTTCTGCGCCGCCCGCAGCGGGAACAGGCCTTCGACCGACAGGCCGACGAACGCGACGATCGCCAGCATCTTGAAGTCAATCAGATCGAGCATCGCACGTCCGGATCAATACGGTTCAGGGAATGCAGGCAGCCTGAGTTGGCGCAGGCGCACCGGTTTTATGGCACAGATTCACGAGGATTTCGTTACGGAGTAGCGCGAGCCTTGCAGCGCACGGCAACGGTTCGTTGGCGGCCATTTCCCGGCGCATCCGCTTGCACCGGTGCGTCAGGGACGCCCAGGGATCGCGCCCGGAAAGCGCGCAGGGTCCGGCGGATTGACGACTGCCGCGCCCTGCACGATTTGCGTTGTCCCAGCCCGCTTCAGCCCAGCCCGAAGCAGGCGTACTTGATGTTGAGATAGTCGTCGAGCCCGTACTTGGAGCCTTCGCGGCCCAGCCCGACTCCTTCACGCCGCCGAACGGGGCGACTTCGGTGGTGATGACGCCGGCGTTGATGCCGACCTGGCCGTATTGCAGGCCCTCCATCACGCGGAAGGCGCGGCCGAGGTCGCGGGTGAAGGCATAGGCGGCCAGCCCGAACTCGGTGTCGTTGGCCATGGCGATGGCCTGCTCCTCGGTCTCGAACCTGAACAGCGGCGCGAGCGGGCCGAAGGTCTCCTCCTTCGCCACGGCCATCTGCGGCGTGACGCCTGTCACGATGGTGGGCTCGAAGAACGAGCCGCCGAGCGCGTGGCGCTTGCCGCCCGTGAGAACCTTGCCGCCCTTGGCGATGGCGTCGGCGATGTGCTCCTCGACCTTCTTCACCGCCTTGTCGTCGATGAGCGGGCCCTGCACGGTTCCCGGCTCGAGCCCGTTGCCGACCTTCAGGCCGCGCACCGCATTGGCGAACTTGTCGGCGAAGGCGTCATAGACGCCGGCCTGCACGATGAACCGGTTGGCGCAGACGCAGGTCTGGCCGGAATTGCGGTATTTCGAGCCGATGGCCCCTTCGACGGCTGCGTCGAGATCCGCGTCGTCGAAGATGATGAAGGGCGCGTTGCCGCCCAGTTCCATCGAAACCCGCTTCATGGTGCCGGCGGCCTGCGCCATCAGCATCTTGCCGATCTCGGTGGAGCCGGTGAACGTGATCTTCTTCACGGCGGGATTGGCGGTCAGTTCGCCGCCGATGGCCGAGGCCGAGCCGGTGATGATGTTGATCACGCCTGCCGGAATGCCCGCTTCTTCCGCCAGCATGCCCCACGCGATGGCGGAATAGGGCGTCTGGCTCGCGGGCTTGGTGACGACGGTGCAGCCGGCGGCCAGCGCCGCGCCGAGCTTGCGCGACAGCATGGAGGACGGGAAGTTCCACGGCGTGATCGCGGCGATGACGCCCACGGGCTCCTTCGTCACGAGGATGCGGCGGTTGGCCCACGGGGAGGGGATGGTGTCGCCATAGATGCGGCGCGCCTCCTCGGCGAACCACTGCACATAGGCCGCGCTGATGCCGACTTCGCCGCGCGATTCGGCCAGCGGCTTGCCCTGCTCGGTGGTGAGGAGCACGGCGAGCTCCTCCTTGTTCTTCTCCAGCGCGGCGGCGAGCTTGCGCAGCTTCTCGGCGCGCTCGGCCGCCGTCGTCCTGCCCCAGGTCTCGAACGCCTTGGCGGCGGCTGCGACGGCGCGCCGCGTCTCGGCCGCCCCGGAATTGGGCGCCGTGCCGATGACCTCGCCGGTCGCGGGATTGGTGACGTTGAACGTCGCGCCGCTATCGGCTCCGACCCATTCGCCGCCGATAAGGTTCGCCTCGCGCTGGAACGGGAGCTTGGCCATGTGATCCTCCGTTATCGGACCGGCCGGCTTCGCCGTGGTCCGCATTTTCTGTGAACCGTCTGAACTTAGACACCTCGTGCGTGCAAATGTCCTGAAAAGGGGTCGCCTGTCCACTTTTCGCTTGCCCGCATGGGCCTCCGCCACGTTGGATGGCCCAACGAGATCGCCGGTCCGCGCCGGGCGAGCCTGAGCCTGACGGGAGACACCATGCCGCTGCCGAGTGCCTTCGAGGGTCGCCTCGCCATTCCCGCGATCGCCGCGCCGATGTTCCTCGTGTCCGGACCCGACCTCGTCGTCGAGACCTGCAAGGGCGGGATCTGCGGGACATTCCCCGCCCTGAACCAGCGCACGACGGAGGGCTATATCGATTGGCTGGTTGAGATCGAGGAGCGGCTGGCCGTTCCCTCCGATGCCGGCGGCCATTTGCCCGCGCCGTTCGGCATCAACCTGATCGTCCACAAGACGAACCACCGGCTCGAGGCCGACCTCAAGGCGACGGTGGATCACGCCGTGCCGCTGGTCATCACCTCGCTCGGCGCGGTCCCCGAACTGGTCGAGGCCGTCCATTCCTATGGCGGCCTGGTGTTCCACGACGTCATCAACATGCGCCACGCCGAAAAGGCGATTTCCGCGGGCGTGGACGGCATTATCGCCGTTTGCGCGGGGGCGGGCGGGCATGCGGGCCTGCTCAGCCCGTTCGCGCTCGTGCCGGAGATCCGGCGCGTCTTCGCGGGCACGATCGTGCTGTCGGGCGCGATGTCATCGGGCGCGCACGTGGCGGCGGCGCGGCTCATCGGGGCGGACCTCGCCTATATGGGCACGCGCTTCATCGCGACGCAGGAAAGCCTCGCGCCGGAGGCCTACAAGCAGATGCTGGTCGGCGCGAAGGCGGCCGATATCGTCTACACGCCAGCGATCAGCGGCGTGAACGCCAACTTCATGCGCCAGTCCATCGCTGCCGCCGGGCTCGACCCCGATAACCTCGCCCATGCCGGAAAAATGGACATGGGCGAGGAAGCCAAGGTGTGGAAGACCATCTGGTCGGCGGGGCAGGGCGTCGGCAGCGTGGCCGACGTACCCTCCACCGCGGAACTCTGCGCGAGGCTGAAAGCGGAATATGACGAGGCGCGGCGGAGCCTGGCCTAGTTCGTCGGGCAAATCTCCATCCCAAAAGCGTTGAATTCGCCCCATTTTTGGAATTTCCAAGGTCGCGGCGAGCGCTGAAAGCGCCTTGCATGGCTGATTGGCCTCTGGGCGGGCCGCGGCGCTTGAATTCGAGTGCCGGTCAATGCTATCGCCCCTCGCAAGAGGCCTGCCGTCATGCACGCCTCGCTGAGGAGACGGGCCCATGCCGAAATATCGCTCGCGCACGACCACCCATGGCCGCAACATGGCCGGCGCGCGCGGCCTTTGGCGCGCGACCGGCATGAAGGACGGCGATTTCGGCAAGCCGATCATCGCGGTCGTCAACTCCTTCACGCAGTTCGTGCCCGGCCACGTCCACCTCAAGGACCTCGGCCAGCTCGTGGCGCGCGAGATCGAGAAGGCGGGCGGCGTCGCCAAGGAATTCAACACCATCGCGGTCGATGACGGCATCGCCATGGGCCATGACGGCATGCTCTACAGCCTGCCCTCGCGCGAGATCATCGCCGACAGCGTCGAGTACATGGCCAACGCGCACTGCGCCGACGCGCTGGTGTGCATCTCCAACTGCGACAAGATCACGCCCGGCATGCTGATGGCCGCGATGCGGCTCAACATCCCCGCGGTGTTCGTCTCCGGCGGACCGATGGAAGCCGGCAAGTACGTGGCCGAGTCCGTGACCAAGAAGGTCGACCTCATCGACGCCATGGTCGCCGCCGCCGACGACAGCGTTTCGCGACGAGGAGGTCGCGACCATCGAGCGTTCGGCCTGCCCGACCTGCGGCTCGTGCTCGGGCATGTTCACGGCCAACTCGATGAACTGCCTCACCGAGGCGCTCGGCCTGGCGCTGCCCGGCAACGGCTCGACGCTGGCGACCCACTCCGACCGCGAGCGCCTGTTCGTGGAGGCCGGCCACCTCATCGTCGACATCGCCAAGCGCTATTACGAGCAGGACGACGAGAGCGTGCTGCCGCGCAACGTCGCCAACTTCAAGGCGTTCGAGAACGCCATGACGCTCGACATCGCCATGGGCGGGTCCACCAACACCGTCCTGCATCTGCTGGCCGCGGCGCACGAGGGCGAGGTCCCCTTCACCATGGCCGATATCGACCGCCTGTCGCGCCATGTGCCGGTGCTGTGCAAGGTCGCGCCCTCGGTCGCGAACGTCCACATGGAGGACGTGCATCGCGCCGGCGGCATCATGTCGATCCTGGGCGAACTCGAGCGCGCCGGCCTGATCCACGGCGACCTGCCGACGGTGCACAGCGCCTCGATGAGCGAGGCGCTCGATCGCTGGGACATCACCCGCACCAACAGCGAGAGCGTGCACACTTTCTACCGCGCCGCGCCCGGCGGCGTGCCGACGCAGACGGCGTTCAGCCAGAGCCGCCGCTACGACGAGCTCGACACCGATCGCGCCAAGGGCTGCATCCGCAGCGCCGAGCACGCCTATTCCAAGGACGGCGGCCTGGCCGTGCTCACCGGCAACATCGCGCTCGACGGCTGCATCGTGAAGACGGCCGGCGTGGATGCGTCGAACCTGGTCTTCGCAGGCCCGGCCCGCGTCTACGAGAGCCAGGACGCGGCGGTGGACGGCATCCTCAACGGCAAGGTGAAGGCCGGCGACGTCGTGGTGATCCGCTACGAAGGCCCGCGCGGCGGCCCGGGCATGCAGGAAATGCTCTATCCGACGAGCTACCTGAAGTCGAAGGGCCTCGGCAAGGCCTGCGCCCTCGTCACCGACGGCCGCTTCTCCGGCGGCACGTCCGGCCTCTGCATCGGCCATTGCTCGCCTGAAGCGGCAGAGGGCGGCATGATCGGCCTCGTCGAGGAGGGCGACCGCGATCGAGATCGACATCCCGAACCGCCGCATCGAGGTGATGGTCTCGGCCGAAGTGCTGGCCGCGCGCCGCGCCGCGATGGAGGCGCAAGGGCTGGAAGCCGGCCGCGCCGCGCAAGCGCAAGATCACGACGGCGCTGCGGGCCTATGCCTCGATGGCGACGAGCGCCGCGCGCGGCGCCGTGCGCGAGGTGAAGTAACGCGCCGCTCGCGGCCGGACGCCGGTTACGCGCGCGGGGTCAGGCGGATCCACGGCACCTTGCCGGGCACGAACAGATTGCGCCCGGCCCGCGACCACAGGGGCGGCGCATGGTCGCCTACGATCAGGATTTCGGTTTTCGGCCTTGCGACCGCGAGATCCGCGATTGAATGGAGCACATCGAGCCACATCTCGGTCATCGAGCAGACTTCCGCGTTTTGCATCGGACCGCCGGTCTTGCAGCCGAGCCGGGGCGTCCCCTCACTGAGCCGAATGGGCACGTGGGTGCTGAGCGTCATCCAATAGGTGAAGGACGGCCGGTTCGAATGCTGCATGAGGCGGCCCAACTCCGGGACGATCTCCTTGTCGCAGGGTCCGCGAAACGATCCGCCGCAGGAGCGCAGAGCCAGGTGCTCCCAGTTTTCCAGGAAGATGCGCTGCTGGAATCCGATCTCGGGATACCAGTCGTCCCGGTCGAAGAACTTGCCCGTGAAATTATGCACGGCCAACGTCTGGCGACCCTTGGCGGCGAGCTGCCTCGGAAGGCATTCGCGCTCGATCTCCGGATGTCAGTAGATCGTAGGGCTCGCGGGTATCGCACAATTCGCGCATCTCCGCGGCTGTCGTCGAACCGTAATAAGCCGTCTCACCGGTGGTGACGGTGTAGTCCGTGAGCAGCCGAGCGTCCTTGAAAGGCGCCTCCAACATCCTCTGGTGCTCGGGCTTGGCGAAAACGCCCAGCGCTTCCACGATTACGAGCAGGCTGTCGTGACTTTCGGACAGGACCGCTTTCCGGAACCCCGAGGCGTCGGCTGCCGACTCCATCGGCTTGCCGGTGCTGGCGATCAGGCCGAAATGGTAATGCGGCGAGGCGTTCGCCATGAAGTCTGCCGTCGCGACGATAGACGTGAAGGCCAGTAATACGCGGACATTGCCCTTTGAACAGCCGTCCCGAGCTTCACAATCAGGCCTGCGTGCAGCACCAGCACGCAGGCCGTAACCGCGATCAGCGCGCAATAGAGATTGGACTTGAACAATCCGATCTCGGTAATAAGCGGCAAGGCTCTCAGGATCGTCGATGGGCGCGAGATTGAACGAGGGGCGACCGAAGATAACCCGTCATAGGCCGCGATCAGGAGCATCAGCAGCACTCCGAGCCAGACAGGAGCTTTCCAACTGACCAGCACCGCAAGCGCGGCATAGGCCAGGATTAACAGCCGTGCGCTGGCGGTATGCCGATGTCGAAGGCCAGGGCGCCGGCGGGGAGTATGTTCGGCACGCATGACGCCGACGGCGCAAAGTAGGAACCGTGGGGCTCAGGCCACTCGCGCCTGCTTGGCTGAACTCCTCCGGGACGACTGAAACCGAAATACGACACGCGCAACCACCGAGCATTAACACGCTCAAGTTGCATATCGTGCCTTTAGTGAATTTCCATGTGCGAAAACGCAGTTCACAACGTTGATTAGTTTAGACGAATTGTTAATATTAACGTGGGTAGCGTCGAATTGCCCGCAAGTTGCCTCAGACGCGGTAAGTCCCGTTTCGCTTCACGAACACCGTCGTGCCCACCGGCACGCGGCTGTAGAGGTCGGCGACATCCTCGTTGAGGAGGCGGATGCAGCCGCTCGAGACCTGCTCGCCGATGCTCCACGGCTCGTTCGTGCCATGGATGCGGAAGAGAATGTCGCGGCCGTCCTGATAGAGATACATGGCGCGTGCGCCGAGCGGGTTGTCGAGGCCCGCTTCCACATAGGCAGGCAGTTCCGGCTTGATGCGCATCATGGTCGGCGTGGGACGCCAATCCGGCCAGACCGCCTTGCGCCCGACGGTCGCCGTGCCGCGCCAGGAAAAGCCCTGCCTGCCGACGCCGGCGCCGTATCGGATGGCTGTGCCGTCGCCGTTGACCAAATAAAGCATGCGGTCGTCAATATCGACGACGACCGTGCCAGCCCGCTCCGGTCCCTTGTAGGGGACGGTTTGGCGGACGAATTTCTCGTCAATCCTGGACTTGTCCACGAGCGGGATGTTGTGAGGCTCGTCCGGCGCGTATCCGATGTACCAGCCCGCCAGATCGGGATCGGTCTCAGGCTGGAACCGAGCGCGTTGAGCCGTGTTGCACGCAGCCAAAGGCGCACCGGCAAGGCCAGCGATAAAAATACGTCTTGAGATCATCGGTGCCGCGAGTTGGTTGAATAATGCGATCGGTTCTATTCGTGCAGGTTGCACATGTCAGGCCTTGAACGTTCACACCCGGTTGATCGTGGCATGGCTTTGGCATTTGATTTGACGACTGTTGCAGTGCAGCAACAATCGCTGGAGGACTCAAATGCTGATCCGGTTCGATAGCGCGCTTATCGTCTGTTCGAACTCCGCCAGCAGCGCCGCCACGAGTTCGGCGGCAGGTTGCGCCTCCGGTCTCGAATGTGTGAGCCCGACCCCTTGTCCCGCCCAGAGGGACATGTAGTCCGGGCTGCCAGCCTTGGCCGAGGCAGCGCGGATATCGGCGGTCAGCGCGTTCTGGACGGGATAAGGCGGCAACTCCTCCTCGTATGGCTGCATCTCCTGCATGAAGCGATTGACGATGCCGCGTGCATAGCGCCCCGAGAAGGCGCGGGTCAGGCGGGTCGAATGCGCCTGCGCCTCGCGGATCGCCCTGAGGTAGGGTGGCGCAAGCTGCGCCTCGGCACAGTTGAGGAATGCCGTGCCCAACTGCGCTGCATCCGCGCCAAGCGCCAGCGCGGCCGCGATGCCCCGTCCGTTCATGATGCCGCCCGCCGCGACGACCGGCTTTTCGATGCCGGCTGCGATCTGCGGGACGAGCGCCATCGTTCCGATCGCACCCTCGGCCATGTCTCCGATGAAAGTGCCGCGATGCCCGCCTGCTTCGGCGCCCTGCGCGCAGACGGCATCCGCGCCATTGGCGACCCATGCCTCCGCTTCCCGCAGATTGGTCGCGGTGCCCATGACGAAAGTGCCCCGCGCCCTGAGACGGGCGATGATGTCGGCGTCGAGGAGGCCGAAGGTGAAGCTGGCGACGGGCACGTCGAGCTCGATCAGCGCCTCGATCTGCTCGCGATTGTCGACGGCGTAGCGATTGGGCTCGGGGTCGCGCTCGATCCCGAGCTCGTCGCGCAGCTTGCGCAGCAGCTTGTGCGAACGCTCGATGGCGGCGCGATCCGGCTCAGGGTTGGGCAGTACGAACAGGTTCACGTTGAACGGTGCTGAGGTGAGCCGCCGGATTTCGGATACGCCGTCCCGCATGGCGTCCGGCGTCAGCACGGCAGCGGCGAACGATCCGAGCGCGCCGGCCTCGCTGACGGCCGCCACCAGCGCGGGCGTAACCATTCCGCCCGCCATGGGCGCCTGGATGATCGGGTGGCGGATTCCGAGCGCATCGAGAAGCGGATTGGCCATGGCAAGGCTCTGGGCTATGCGGCGAACGCGTGCAGTCTGTCAGAAGAATTACACCCGGGCCATCCTCGCGGTCACGGCGGGAATTTGCCAAGACTGGGACGTGCGAGCGCAGGCCTGGCGTTCAGGCCTGCGCCCTGACCTTCGGGCTTGCGTCCGGAAGCGTCGGCTCGACGGGCCTGCTATCGCCTGGCCGCGCTTCGAGCTTCGCTTCCGCCGGCTTGGCCTTGGCTGCCGTCATCGCGGCCTGGGCGGCTTCGGTCACGGTCGTGACGAAGAAATCCGCCGCGACTGTCTGCTTCAGCGTGTTGATGCGTTCGTCCACATCCATGTGCCAGGCACCCACCATGATCGAGTGCATCCGGGAATTTCCGGCGCAGGCGCTTGACGGCGTATCGCATGTGCCCGGGACTTGATGTGTCGAGGTAGGAAAGGCACACCATCGCCACTCCGGCGGGATCGAGGCGGAACAGCCGGGCCGTGGTGAGCGCGCCGGCGGGCTCGACGCGGCAGGGCAGGCCCGCGCGGGTCAGGACGTGCGCCAGCATCTGGGCGGCCGCTTCATCCAGGGGGCTTCGGCCGGGAACGCAAAGCACGGGATGATCGCCCTGCCATTCCGGCGCGAGATCCTGCTTCGGCGTCGCCGGCGTGGGTTCGATCGGCTGGCCGTTATTGGCCTCGCCGTTCTCGGCCTTGCTGGCGCGCAGGTTCGGCACGATGTCCGACAGGTCGGACACGAGTTCGACGGCGGCATCCCGCAGGCTCTCCACGCGGGTGTCGACGAGCACGCCGCGCGAGACGTCCACCTGCGCCATCTTGAGGCCGGGGAGGGCGACCTCGTCGTAATAGGCCGCGAGACGATTTTCGGCGAGGAACTCCTCCGCCTGGTCGGCTGCCTCCAGCGGGTCGGAGGCGAGCATGCGCTGGTAGAACACCTCCTGCGGGGAGAGGGCCGGCGTGCTGCCGAACATCACGTCGAGGAATTCGAGCTTCTCGACGTGCCGGCCGAGCACGACGAGGCACACGGTGAGCGGCGTGGCCAGCAGAAGCCCGATGGGCCCCCAGAGCCATGTCCAGAACGCCGCCGAAATGAACGACCGCGACGGGGGAAAGCCCGGTCGTCTTGCCGAAGAGCAGGGGCTCGACGACGTGACCCACCAGCGGCTCAACGATGACGAAGAGCGCCGCCGTCCAAAGCAGCATCGTCCAACCCGGATCGACGGCGATGGCCAGCGTGAGCGGAAACAGCGCCGAAAGGAACGCGCCGACATAGGGCACGAACCGCATCACGCCGGCGAGAATGCCCCAGAGGATGGGGCTCGGAATGCCGATGAGCCACAAGCCCAGCGAAATGACCACGGCGAAGGCGGTGTTCAGGCCGAGTTGCACGAGATACAGGCGGCTCAACCGATGGGCCGCATCGTCGATGGCGGCGGTGGTGCGCTGGATGTCGTGCGACCCCGCGAGCCGGATCATGCGATTCCGGAGATCCTCGCGCTGGAGCAGAATGAACACGACGAAGATGACGATCAGGCCCGTCGTCGCCAGCGGGTGGATGACGGGCGAGATGAGATCGATCAGCGATTGCACCGGCCCGGGCTCGGGCGAATGTGTCTCGACGGGAATGGGCCGGATCGGCTCGGGCCTTGGCTGGCTTGGAGGCGGGGCCGGTTGTGGGGGAGCGCCGGCGGGGGCGGGAGCCGTGGCGGGCGGCGAAGCGGGTGCGTCCGCTGTTGGCCCCGGCGGCGTGCTGCCCTTGCCCTTGAGTTCCTGGCCAAGGTCCTGAAGCATGTCGGCGGCGCGCTCGATGGCGCCATGCCCGGCGGTCGCACCGCGTACCACCTGCGCTTTCTCGCGGATGGTCGTCTGATAGCGGGGCAGGTTTCCGGCAAGTTCCGTGACCTGAACGGCGACGATGCTGCCGATCGAGGCGATCACGGCGAATGCGACCAGCACCACGATCGGGACGGCGAGGCCACGCGGCAGGCGAAACGACTGAAGCTGGCGAACCGCCGGCGCGAGCACGAAGCTGAGCAGGATGGCGAGCGCGATCGGAACGAAGATCTCGCGCCCGGCATACAGGGATGCCATGACAGCGATCGCGATGATCAGCGTGTTCGTCGTCGCGCCGGGAGCTTCGAGCTCCAGCGGACGATTGGCGGGGACGACCTTGTTGGGGCTGTTTTCTGACATGCTCGGCGGAGTTGGGGCCGCCAAGACGGGGCCACTCCCTTAACGGGCCGTATCCCCGCAAGTTCCCGCCGAGCTCAGACTTTACTGTAATCAGGTATTCCAGCGCGATCAGGGCGCCTTGCCGGCCATGTCGCGCACATGGATCACGGTGTTCTTGTCGGCATAGACGCGCCGCCATTCGGGCCGCGCATCCAGCAATTGGACGTGGGAGTGCCGGGCTCGAGCAGGGTCCACTCGACCTTGTACCGGTCCAGCATCCGCAGCGGGTCGCCGGTGCCCGACAGCGTGACGGCGTCGAGATATTCGAGCAGGAATTTCTGGCCGTAGAGCTCGGCCCGGCCGTCGACGAAGGTCGGAACGCCGCGCGCGATCATCTGCCCGCCAAGTCCGTAGGAATTGAAGACCGGCTTCTGCAGCAGGCCCCTGTCGCGAGCCTCGTCCAGCGCCTTCGTGACGAGCAGCGTCTCGGACGGAGCGACGTTCTTGTTCACGAGCGCAAGCACCGCGGATGCCGCCAGCAGTACGCCGACTCCGGCGAAGACCGCCCCCGACAGACGCGGCAGGAAGGCCGCGCCATCCGGCGAGACACGAAGGCCGACCGTACCGGCGACGACGATGGGCATGAGGAAGCCGAACAGCTCCATGTTCCGCGTCGCCTGCAGCGCCATGTAGGTGATCAGCACCGCCAGCAGCACGCGGCCGAGCGGCAGCGGCGGGCGGAACCAGAGCGCTGCGAGGAGCCAGAGCATCAGCACGGCCGCGATCAGCTTCGAATCCCGGAAATTCGTGGGCTGCCATTCGTAGATCCGGCCCAGGGCATCTCCGAGCTCGTAGATCTTGCGGGTCATCAGGATCGATTCAGGCCCGTACGGCGTCGCGCAGGCCGCCGCGAGGCTGAGCGCGAGAAAAACGCCCCATTGCGTGGCGACCGACAGCCATTCGCGCCGGTCCGCGCGCAGCACGGCGTCGAGCGCGAATCCGCCTGCCGCGAGAAGTCCGAAGGTAAAGCTGCTGTGCAGGTTGGCCCAGAGCAGCATGACCGGCAGTAGCCAGAACGAGGGGCGGCGGCCGCTCTCGGATGCGCGCGAAAGGCCGCAGAACCAGGCGATCATCAGCGGATAGCCGAGGCAGTGCGGGCGCGCCAGCATGTGCTGGATCGAGAGGACGAAGGCGCTTGCCAGCATCACATAGGTTGCGATGGGGCTGATCCGCGTCAGCAGGTACTTCGCCAGAATGACGAAAGTGAGCGCGATCGAAGCCGTCGCCAGCAGGACCACGCCGGTCCAGCCCAAGGTGCGATGCGCCAGCGCGTAGAGCACCTGCGACAGCCATTCCTTCGCGATCCACGGCTCGCCGCGCATCGTGTAGGAGAACATGTCGACGTGAGGCAGCGCCCGGTGCTCGAGGATCCAGTAGCCGACGGTAATGTGCCAGATCGTATCGGAATCGTTCAGGAGCCCGACGGGATCGACCGCGGCCAGCACGAAGAACATCGCGATGCCGATGACGGCAGCCCGGCGCCAATTCGCGGCCGAGACGGCCGACGGCGCTCGCGCGCCAGCGGCAGGCGCCAATACCGCTTCCCCGAGCGCCGTCGTCATTTGCCGCAGGTCGTTATCAAGAGCCAAATCATGATCGATTGCCCCAGGTCATGATCGAGCTGACGGCATAGTTCCAGACGGAGGCGATGACCACCCCGGCAAGTCCGGCGAACCACCAGGAGTTTGAATTGCCGAAAATGAACGACGACGCGCCCACATTCGCGGCCGTGCCGATTCCGCAGACGATGTAGAAACTCAGCAGACCCTTGACCAGCCTGCCTCCCCGGAGGCGCTTGTCGCGGTAGGTCAGGAGGTTGTTCAGGAAGAAGTTCGAGGTCATCGCCACGAAGCTCGCGGCGGTCTGGGCGACGGCGAAACCGACGTCGAAGCCCTGCATCAGCGTCCAGAGCGCCAGCATATGGACGAACACGCCGGAGCCGCCGACCATGATGAACAGGATGAAGCGCGGGGGGATCGATTCCGCCGAACAGCTTGTCCACGAGGAGCATGAAGAACTCCCACGCGACCAGCGCATCGAGCTTGCTCTGCCCGTTTTCGCGAGGCTTGAACCGGTAGGGACCTCGATGACCCGAAGCGGAGTCCGTGCCGACGCGCAGATATCCAGCAGCAGCTTGAAGCCCTGGCCGGAGAGTTGCTCGACATTGGCGTCGAACACCTCGCGGCGCAACGCGAAGAAACCGCTCATGGGATCCTTGATCGCGGACTTATTGACGAGCGCGGCCAATCGCGTGGCGACGCGGCTGATCCGTGCGCGGCCCTCGCTCCAGTCCCCGATGCCGCCCTGATCGACGTAGCGGCTCGCGACCACGAGATCGCAGTCCTGCGACTGGAGCGTCTCGAGCATTCGGGGCAGCACGGTTTCATCGTGCTGGAGGTCGCCGTCCATGATGACGATGAACGGCGCGCTGGTCGCCAGGATCCCCTCGATGCATGCGGTGCTGAGGCCGCGCCGCCCGATGCGGCGGATGCAGCGAACGCGCGCGTCCTGCCGCGCCATCGCGCGAACGGCCTTCCACGTTCCGTCGGTGGAATTGTCGTCCACGAACACGACTTCCCAGGCGATATCGGTGAGAACCGCGCGCAGCCGTTCGACGACCAGCGAGACATTCTCGCGCTCGTTCAGGGTGGGAATGACGATGGAAACCGAGGCAGGCAGCGCGGTCTTGGTGTGCAAGCCGGACTGGTCGTGCAAGTCGAGTCCGGCATCCGGCGCAGCCTGAGGCGTGCCGATGGACGCAAACCCAGGCGCCGGGGCAACTGCATGCGAGGCCGACATCGAAGTCTCCGGTGGCGAGCCTGGACAGGGCTGATTGGCGAGTTGATCCTATCCTGTTAAGTTAAATACTCAAAACCCTTCAGATCAATAAAACAGAAATCACGCTTTATGCCTCCGATGAAATGCTTGTGAACTCCAAAATGCGTGGAACTGGCACGACTTCCGAAGCAATAGGCAGATTGGCCTGTTGTTCGTGGCTGGTCTGGCGATTGTCCTCGCGCCGGGACTGTGGTTCGACGCACCTTATTCTTGGGATTTTTTTAACCATGTTGCACGGTTGTCTGTGCTTTCAGCACAACCTGACAATCCGGTGCTGCGTTTCTACGAGGTGCATTGGGCACTGATCCCGAATCTCGGGATGGATGCCCTGTTCTACATCGTGTCGGGCCTGCTTTCGCCCGAGATATTCATGAGGGCCATCTGGTGCGCCAGCATCGTATCGATCGCGGCCGCGGTCTGGTTTCTCAATGTCACGCTGCATGGCCGTCCGCAGATCACCCTGCTGTTCGTGCCGCTGCTGTCCTACAACCTCGTCATCACGGCAGGGCTTTTCAATTTCGCGCTGGGCATGGCGCTCGGCCTCGTTACCATCGCGCTCTGGATCAGGCTGCGGGGGAGTCCGCTTGGCCTGCGGTTGTTTCTGTTCAATGCGATTGCCGTGCTGCTGTTCTTCAGCCACCTCGTGGCCGTCGCCGCGGTGCTGCTTGTCGTTGTCTGGATCGAAATGTTTCCGCGCCTTGCGCTTCCGGGTCGGGCTGCAATTGGGAAGGGCGCGGTCGTCCCCGCGTTCTTTGCCGTGGGGCTCGCGCTGGTAGCTTTCGCCGTCCCGCTGGAAGGCAGGCTGATCGCCACCTCCTTCAAGCTGGGAACCGTTCTGGCGCCGTTTCTCAGCACGATCATTCCGGCGGACCTGACCGCAATTCTCGCTTTCGGCGCGGGCTGGCTCATCCTGTCGCGCTGGTCGGGGATCGCCATTGCGCCGAAAATGCAAGCGGCGCTCCTGCTGCTGGCTTTGCTGGTTGTGGTGGTGCCGACATCCTTCGGCCCCGGCGCGCTGATCGATTCCCGGCTGGCCGTGTTTGGAGCCATGCTCCTGATCGGGGCTGCGTCGGCCTCGCCTCCCGACCTCGCGCGATCGGCGTTCATCGTGGTGGCCGGATTGGGAACTGCGCTTCGGGTCGTGCTTGTCCTGGGTGTGTGGAGCGGGTACGAGGCGGACGTCCGCCAGTTTCGCGAGACCCTCAAAGCAATACCCGCTGGCTCCGTCGTTCTGGTGACGCGGCGCGACGATACGGACTGCAAGGCGGCCAATCCAACCGCTTATCAGCACATGGCGGCGCTGGTCGTGCAGGACCGCTCCAGCTTTTCGAACATCCTGTTCACAGGGCGGGGCATGCATCCGGTCCAGGTCAGGCCGCAAAAGGAACATCTCGTCGAACTATGGCAGGCCCTGTCGCCCGCGGAATTGAAAGACGTGAAGGCTCTTTCCGCAGCGAATGCGGCCGGTGCGCCAGCCAGTCCGTCTTATGAGTACTTGATCGCATTTCATTGGGGCTGCGGCGGCGGGTCGCCTGAGGTACCCAATCTTACGCCGGTCGCGGATGGACGTGTGGCGGCACTCTACAGGATTGGCCCTGCCAGTTCGCAGTGAGGGTGGCGGCCGTAGTTGGATTGCTTGGGGAACATCGGTAATTCAATGGACGTTTGCCTCGACCGGAGGGGGAATGATCCTGGGTTTGTTGCGTAGCGTTCGGCGGGGTGCTGTCGTGGGGGTGGTCGGTGCGCTTTGCGTGCTGCCGGCCAGCCATGCCGTGCTGGCGCTGGACCTTCTCGGCCTGATCGGCCTTGGCAGCGACAAGCCCCCCGAGCCCACTGCGACGACGCTTCCCTATGCCCTCACCATCGAGACGGGCGAGGCCAGCGACCTGAAGAGGCCCGTCGAAGACGCCTCCAACCTTTACCGCCTGCGCAAGGAAGCGCCCGCCAGCGGCGAGGCCCTCGTGTTCCTGGCGGAGAGCGACCTCCCGCGCATCCTCGATGCGATGTGGGGCGAAGGCTATTACAACGCCAACGTCTCCATCGAGATCGACGGCGTGAAGCTGCAGCTTGGCGTGCCCGCTTCCCCCGCTGCCATTCGCAAGGCGGACTCCTACCGTGGCCGCGCGCCCGTGCCGGTGCGGATCGTCGTGCAGCCGGGCCAGCATTTCCGGTTCAACCGGATCACGGTGCTCGACGCGCGGACCGGCCGGCCATTCCCTCCGGCCGACATTCCCCAGCGCGTGATCGGCATCAAGCCCGGCGAGCCCGCCAACTCCGGTGAGGTGCTGGCCGCCGAGGCGCGCATCGTCGACAGGCTGCGCGAGTTGTCGCACCCGTTCGCCAAAGTCACGCGGCTCGACCCTGTGGTGGACTATCCCAGCGCCACGATGGACGTCACGTTCAATGTCACGCCGGGACCTGTGGCCAATCTCGGGCCAATCACGATGAGTGGATTGACCACGGTCGATCCCGCGCCCGTGCGATCCTTCATCTATGCCGAGCCGGGCGATCCGTATTCGCCGGCGGCGCTGTCGGGCATCCGCAAGTCGCTGGGGCGCATCGAGGCGCTGGGCTCGATCCGCGTGCGCGAAGCGACGGCCTCGACAAGCAGGGCAACCTGCCGATCTTCGTCGAGCTGACCGAGCGCAAGATGCGCGCCGTTGGAGCTTCCGCGCTCTATTCCACGACTGACGGCCCGGAGCTGAATGCCTACTGGACGCATCGCAACCTGTTCGGCGGGGCGGAGGTGCTTCGCCTGGAGGCTTCGGCCTTCCAGGCGCAGCGGCCAGCGGGCGAGAAATCGCCGTCGATCCAGGATCTGAGCTGGTCGGACCTGGGCTGGCGTTTCGGCTTCACCTTCCTCAAGCCGGGCCTGTGGGGCACGCGCAACGACCTGCTCGCCTCGGCCACGGCCGCGCGCGAAGCGACGGAGGCCTATACGGTGCGCCGGGCCGGCGGCGATCTGGCCCTGCGCCATCGCTGGTCTGACATGACCTCGGCTCAGATCGGCCTGCGGTTCGAGCGCGGCGATACGTCGAACGTGCAGGGCAACATCGACTACACGGTGGTCGGCGTGCCGGTGTCCGCCACCTACGATTCAACCGACCGGCCCCTCGATCCCACGCGCGGCATCCGCGCCACGGCGAGCGTGACGCCCTATCCTTCGGCGCTCGGTTCGACGGTGGACATGACCATCGCGCGCGTCGGCGCTTCGACGTACTGGTCGCTCGACGAGGAAAGCCGCTACATCCTGGCCGGCCGCGTCGGCTTCGGCACGCTGCTCGGCGCGGATATCGACGAAGTGCCCGCCAACTACCGGTTCTATGCGGGCGGCGGCGGCTCGGTCCGCGGCTACAAGTTCCAGAGCCTCAGTCCCCGCATCGGATCTCTCGCCGACCGGCGGCCTCAGCCTGCTCGACGGATCTATCGAGGGACGCATCAAGATCACCGACACGATCGGCATCGTGCCCTTCGTCGACGCCGGCATGGCCTTCGAGAACCGCTATCCCGACTTCAAGGAGCGGCTTGGCATCGGCGCGGGTGTCGGCCTGCGGTATTACACCCCGATCGGCCCGATCCGGCTGGACGTCGCCGTGCCGCTCAACAAGCGCGCGGGCGACCGGCCGGTGACACTCTATATCAGCGTGGGGCAGGCTTTCTGATGGTCGCACTTCGCAAGACAGGGTTGGCAAGACGGCGCTCAGCCTCGCGGCAGGGCTGGCGATCATCGCGGTCGCAGTCCTGTACCTCGCGGGCTCGCCGGGCCGCGCCCAGAGCGACCAGAGCACGCTCGGCAGCATCCTGTCCTGGGCTTTGTCGACGCCGGAGAACCGCGTCAGCATCGGGCAGGTCGAAGGGGCGCTGTCGTCCAACGCGACGATCCGCGACGTCAGGATTTCCGACAGGGACGGCGTGTGGCTGACGGTCGATCGCGCCCAGTTGGTGTGGAGCCGGACGGCCCTGTTCGCCAAGCGCCTGCAGATCGACAATCTCGAGATCGACCGCCTGACGATCGCGCGCCGGCCCGTGGCGGACGAGACCGCGGCGGCCACGGCTGCCGACGCGCCCGTGCTGCCGGAACTGCCGGTGAAGATCGTCGTCGGCTCGTTCGCGATGCGCGAACTGGCGCTCGGCGAATCCGTGCTGGGCCAGGCGGCCCGTATCTCGGCCCAGGGCTCCACCGTGCTCGGCCCGCCGGCCGAGGGCCTGTCGCTGCGCATCACGGCCAATCGCCTGGATGCGCCGGGTCAATTCGCCGTCGCGCTTGGCTATGTGCCGCAGACGACGGTGCTGAGCCTCGGCCTCAATCTCGATGAACCCGCCGGCGGGCTCCTGTCGAAGCTGGCCAATCTGCCGGGGACGCCGCCCATCCGCCTTCGGGCCGATGGCGCCGGCCCGCTCGACGGTTGGACGGCAAGCCTCGATTTCGAATCTGGTCCCGATGTCGGCGCGCAGGGCCGCGCCACCGTCAACCGCGAGGCAGCGGGCCGGCGGGTCCTGCTCACGCTGGGCGCGCGGATTTCTCCCCTGCTGCCGCCGCTGGTCGGCCCCATCTTCGCTGGCAGCACCGATTTGAGCGGCGACCTTCTGGTGGGCGACGATGGGACGCTCGCGGTGCGCCGTTTCGACGTGGCTTCGCGAACCGCGCGGCTCAGCCTCACCGGCACTGTCGACCCCGCCGCGCGATGTCAACCTTGCGCTCGGCATCCGTGCGCTTCCGACCGACGGCACGGCGACCCGCGCGGGCAATGCGACGGTCGGCCGGCTGGTTCTCGATGCGACCGTGCGCGGACCGGCGGGCGCGCCCAAGGTGGACGCGAAGCTCTCCGCCGGCGACATCGTCGTGCCCGAAGGGCGGTTCGGCGCGCTCGACGGCACGTTTTCGGTGACGCCGCCCGCCCCGGGATCGAACGCCGCGCCCGCGCTGGCGCTGGATTTCGCGGCGACCGGCATCGCGCTCGCCGACCCCGCGCAGGCGCGCGCGCTCGGCACTCGGCTCGATATCACCGGGCGAGGCACGATGGAGCCGGGCTTCGTGCTCGATCTCAAGCAGGCGCGCATCGCGACCTCGACCGTGCAGGCCAGCTTCGAGGGCCGCATCGGCCGGCGCGTTTTGCAGGGCCGGACGGATTTCGGCATGCCCGACCTGTCGGCGTTCGCAGGGCTGGCGGGCCGCGACATCAGGGGCGCTGCGCAACTCCATGGCGAACTCGACGGCGACCCCTCGCGCTATCGCGTGCGGGCTGTCCTCGACGGCAACGCGAAGAACCTCTCGCTCGACATCCCCAGGCTCGATCCGCTGTTTGCAGGCTCGGTGACGGTCAAGGGCGCCGTCGCGCGCCTGCCCGGCGGCTACGCGTTCGACGGCTTCCGCATCGACGGGCGGCATGTGACGCTCACGGCTGACGGACGCGCGACCGACGAGCTTGCCGACCTCTCGGCGAACCTCGCCATTCCCGATCTCAAGCTCGCCGATGACAGGCTTTCCGGCCGGGCGGCAGCACAGGCGAAACTGACGGGCACGCTGCGCAAGCCTGATCTCGCGGCCAATGTCACCGTGGAGAACGCGCGAATGCTGGGGCGGCCGGTGCCGCGGCTCGCACTCGATATCGTCGCCAGGGACCTCACCGGCGCGCTCGACGCCACGGTCTCCCTCGCCGGCGAGGTGGATCGCAAACCCGCACGCGGACGGGCCCGCGTCACCGGCCTTGCCGGGAGCGAGATCGCCCTTCAGGGGCTCGACGTATCGGTTGGCTCGGTACGCGCCACGGGCGATCTGCGGCTCGATGCGCAGAAGCTCGCGCAGGGCACGCTCAACATCGCGGCCGGCAATCTCGACGACATCGCCCCGCTCATCCTCGTGCCCGCGAAAGGTTCGCTCGACGCGGGGCTGACGCTCACGGTCGACGGCGGACGCCAGGGCGTGAAAGCGGACGCCAAAGCCGGGCAGATCTCGGTGGGCGATGTTTCGCTGCGGCGGCTCGATGCGCGGCTCGATGCGCGGGACGTCTATGGCGCGCCGTCGCTCGATGCCGATGTGTCGGTGGACCGGCTTGTTGCAGCCGGGCAGACCTTCGAGACCATCCGGTTCACCAGCACCGGAAGCGGGCAGGGCAGCGACTATGTGCTGGCCGCCAAGGGGCTCGGCTTCGATCTCGACAGCAAGGGCCGCATCGCGCCGGGCCCGCCGGTGGCGATCGACATCGCGGCCTTCTCGGCGCGGCGCAACGGCACGCGGCTGGCATTGCAAAAGCCCGCGACCATCGTGATCGACAAGGGACAGGTCTCGACCAAGAGCCTCGTGCTCGAGGCGGGGCAGGGGCGGATCGAACTCGCGGGCTCGGCCGGGCAGACGCTCGGACTGACCCTCGACGCCAGGGCCGTGCCGCTCTCTCTCGCCAATCTGTTCGCACCGGACCTCGGCTTGGACGGACGGCTGGACGGACGCGTCGAACTCACCGGCGCGGCGGACAGCCCGTCCGGCAGTTATCGCCTCAACGTGGCGGGGCTCTCGGCGAAGGCGATACGCGATGCCGGCCTTCCCGCGGCGGACGTGAAGGCGAACGGCACGCTCGCCAATGGCCGTGCCACGCTGGATGCGACGGTGTCCGCTCCACGCATTGGCTCGCTGCAGGCCAGCGGAAGCCTGCCTGTCAACGGGAAAGGCGCGCTCGACCTGCGGGTTCGCGGCCCGGCGGACCTCGGCATTGTCAACACCATGCTGGCCGGCAGCGGCAGGCAGGTGACGGGCCGCCTTAATCTAGACCTGACGGTGCAGGGAACGGCGGCGAGCCCGAAGGTCGGGGGAAATGCGTCGCTTTCCGGCGGCACGTTCAACGATCCGATTGTCGGCATCAAGCTGCAGGCCATCGAGGGGCGGTTCGTCGCGCGCGGAGACTCCATCGCCATCGAGCGCTTCACGGCAGCGACCCGCAATGGCGGTACGATCCAGGTAGCCGGGCGCGTGGGCGTGGACCCCACGGCGGGCTTTCCCGCCGACCTGCGCGTGACCGGCGACCAACGCGCAATTGCTGTCGAGCGACGTCGTTTCGGCCACCACCAATCTCGGCCTGCAGATCACCGGCCCGCTGGCGCGCACGCCGCGCGTCTCCGGGCGCGTCGACATCGTGTCGATGGACGTCTATGTGCCCGACCGCCTGCCCGAAACCTCAGCCCCGCTCCCGGGCACGAAGTACATCAAGCCGACGAAGGAAGCCGCCACCCGGTTGCGGATGATGGAGAAGGCCAAGGTCGAGCGCGGCCAGAACCCGTTTGTCGCGGCGTTCGATCTGGCCATCGTGGCGCAGAACCGGATTTTCGTGCGCGGACGCGGCCTGAATGCCGAACTCGGCGGCAATTTGCGGCTGACGGGAACCAGCCGCGATCCCATCGCGGTCGGCGCGTTCGAGTTGCGGCGCGGCGGCATCAATCTCGCCGGGCAGCAGATCGACCTCGTGCGCGGCAAGCTCGCCTTCACCGGGCGACCTGATGCCGACGCTCGATTTCCTGGCGCAGACCCAGGCAAGCGACGTGACGGCGCAGATCGCCGTGACCGGCCCGGCGGCCAAGCCGGATTTCGCCATCACCTCGCAGCCGAGCCTGCCGCAGGATGAGATCCTGTCGCGCATCCTGTTCGGCCGCGCGGCGGGCGGGCTCACCGGCCTCCAGGCCCTGCAGATCGCGCAGACGGTGGCGCAACTCGCCGGCGGAAGCGGGCCGGGCGGCTTCGACGCCCTGCGCCGGTCGCTCGGCGTGGACAGCCTCGATGTCACGTCGGGCGAGAGCGGCGGGCTCGCCGTGGGGGCGTCGCGCTATGTCAACCGCAACGTCCGCATCGGGGTGAAGGCAGGCGCGAACCCGCGCGACACCGGCATCGGGGTCGATGTCGACGTCACCCGCCGCATCAAGCTGCGCGGGCAGGTGGGCGCGGATGGCAGTACGTCCGTGGGCGCCGCGGCCGAGTGGGAGTATTGAGCCCGTGACGGCGCAAGCCGCCGGCGATGAGGCGGTCCGGTCGAGGCAATTCGCCCGTCTTTGCGCTCAATCGCCGATCTGATAGCATCGCGGTAATGAAATCACCCCGTTTCTCCCGGATTTTGTCGTGGCTCGCCGCCGTGCTCGTCGCGGCAGGTTTCGCCATTGCACCCGCCATGGCGCAGGCTCCGCGCATCGCCGCGGCATCCGACCTGAAGTTCGCGCTCGACGAGATCGTCGCCGGTTTCAAGCGCGACACCGGGCTCGACATCACGCCCGTCTACGGCTCGTCCGGCAATTTCCGGCAGCAGATTGCGCAGGGCGCGCCGTTCGAGATGTTCATGTCGGCGGACGAGGCGTTTGTCTTCGATCTCGCCGGCGAGGGCAGGACAGTCGACCGCGGCGAACTCTATGCCATCGGCCGCATCGTGCTGTTCGCCCCGCACGGCTCGCCGTTGAAGCCTGACGCGACCTTCGCGGACCTGCGGGCGGCGCTGGCGGACGGCCGCATATGCGCGCTTCGCCATCGCCAATCCCGAGCACGCGCCCTATGGCCGCGCGGCCGAGCAGGCCCTGAAACATCAGGGATTGTGGGATGCCATGCGGCCGCGGCTCGTTCTGGGCGAGAATGTCAGCCAGGCCGCGCAGTTCGCGACGAGCGGCTCGGCGCAGGGCGGCATCTTCGCGCTGTCGATCGCGCTCGCGCCGCAGGTGGCGAAGCTGGGGACCTATGTGACGATCCCGGCCGAATGGCACGGCGAACTGGCCCAGCGCATGGTGCTCATCAAGGGGGCGGGGGAGACGATGCGGCGGTTCTACGGCTACGTGCAGGATCGTCCCGCCCGCACCATCCTCAGGCAATACGGGTTCGTGCTGCCCGGCGAACAGGGCTGATCCGGAACGTGGATTGGACCGCCTTTGGCCTTTCGCTGCGGCTCGGTGCGCTCTGCGTCCTCGTGCTGCTCCCCGATCGGCGTGGTCCTCGCGCGTGTGCTGGCCTTTCGCCAGTTCCCGGGGAAGGGCTTCGCGGAGGCCGCGCTGGCGCTTCCGCTCGTGCTGCCGCCGACGGTCGTCGGCTACTACATGCTCGTGACCTTCGGCGGCGCGACGCCGCTCGGCAAGGCTTACGCCGACCTGTTCGGCCATAGCCTCGTCTTTTCGTTCCAGGGCCTCCTGCTGGCGTCCGTCATCGTGAACCTGCCCTTTGCGGTGCAGCCCATGCAGCGCGCGTTCGAGGCGATTGCGCCCGAGGTGCGCGAGGCGGCCGCCGTATCGGGAATGACGCCGTGGCGCGTGCTGCTGCGCATCGACCTGCCCCTCGCATGGCCCGGCATCGTCACCGGACTGGTGCTGACCTTCGCGCATACGCTGGGCGAATTCGGCGTGGTGCTGATGGTGGGCGGCTCGATCCCGGGCGAGACCAAGACCGCCGCGATCTCCATCTACGACCGCGTGCAGGCGTTCGATTCCGCCGGGGCGGGCGCGATGTCCGCCGCGCTGCTCGTGTTGTCGCTGATCGCGCTCGGCATCACCTACCGTCTCTCAAGCAATGTGGGGCGGCGGCGTGGCTGACGGACTCCATCTCTCGTTCCGCCAGGACGCGCCGATCCCGCTTTCCGTGGAGATGACGTGCGCGCCCGGCGAGGTGCTGGCGCTCGTTGGCCCTTCCGGCAGCGGCAAGACGACGATCCTGCGCTCCGTCGCGGGGCTTGCCCGGCCGGCGCAGGGCCATGTCCATGTGGGCGGGGAGGTCTGGCTCGACAGGTCGCGCGGCATCGACGTGCCGCCGCATCTGCGCCGGGTCGGGCTGGTGTTCCAGAACTATGCGCTGTTTCCGCATATGACGGCGCTCGGCAACGTCGCCGCTGCCCTTGGCGACAAGCCCGATGCGAAGGCGCGGGCACGCGACCTGCTGGATCTCGTGCATCTCGGCGGGCTTGAAGGCACGCCGGCCTGCCGAGCTCTCGGGCGGTCAGCAGCAGCGGGTCGCGATCGCGCGGGCGCTCGCCCGCGATCCGCAGGTGCTGCTCCTCGACGAGCCGTTTTCGGCAGTCGACAAGGTCACACGGCAGAGCCTCTACGCGCAATTGCGGGAAGTTCGCAGCCGGTTCGCGATGCCCACCGTCTTCGTGACCCACGACTTCGACGAGGCCGCGCGGATCGCCGACCGCATGTGCCTGCTCGACAAGGGCGCCATCCTGCAGCAGGGAACCCCGCGCGAGGTGCTGGCCTCGCCGGCCAGCGTGCGCGCGGCGCGGCTCGTCGATCTGCGCAACCTGTTCGACGCGAGGGTCGTCTCGGATCGCGGATGGGCGGACGGTGCTCGACTGGAACGGCCGTGAGCTGGAGGCGGTGTGCGAGCCTGGTTTCAGGCCGGGCGAGCGCGTGGCCTGGGCCATCCCCGCGACCCGCGTGCTGCTGAGCCGCGCCGACATGTCAGCCGCCGCGGTCACGGCGAACGTATTCCCGGCAATCATTCGCGAACTGGTCCAGCTGAGCGAGAGTATCGCGGTGGTGGTGGCCCTTGAAGGAGCCGACGCGCCCATCCTCTCGATGACCCTGCCCGCGCATTATGCGAGGCGCGACAGGCCTCGGCCCGGGGTCCGCCGTATCGGTTGCCCTGATGCCGGAGGGCATCCACATCATGCCGGCGGAGACCTGATTCAGCCGTCGTTCTCGGCGTTGAGTTCCTCGGGCCGCAGGCCTTCGTCGAACCATGTCGGGCGAAGGCGCACGCCGGCGCCGTCGCTCTCGATGAAAACGATTCCCGCCTCCTCCAGCGCCTGCTTTGCGCGCTCGAGTTGGCCCTGCCCGGGAAAGAGCGGTTCGCCATCAGCCGATTCAAGGGCAATCAGGTCGTCCGCCGACAGGCCCGCACGGGCCGCGACATCCGCGGCCGAGAGACCTGCCAGGATGCGCGCCGCGTGAAGCTGCCTGCCGTTGATCATTGTCTCACCCTCCAGTTCTGTGGCCCGGACGATCTGGATCCTCCGACGCCACCTTTGGAGATCGTCCGCTCAGAACCGGACGGAGGCGTTTTCGCCGGGGTCGGGCCGCTCGCCCGTCGTGATGGCCTTCAGGTAACCGTAGGCGTAGACCATCGTGCTGGACGGGCTATCCCAATACTCCGCCATGTCCACGTCGACCTTGATGAGCGCGATGCGGGGATCGTCGGAACCCTTGGGGAACCAGGTGCGCAGTCCCTCCGACCACAATTCCTTCGACTTCCGAGCATCCTGCACCACCGACGCTCGTCCCGATACCGAGACGTAGTGCTGCTTGTCGTCATCCGAGTAGGTGATCAGGACCTCCGGATCGTGCTCGATCTCCTTGACCTTGGGCAAGTCGATATCGGTGTAGAACCACAGCGACCCGTCGAACTCGATCGTGTTCGTGGCCATCGGCCGGGCGTGCATCTGCCCGTTGTCGCCGCGCGAAGCCATCATCGCGATGCGAACGTCCTTGATCAGTTCGAGAACCTTGTCCTTGGCTTCCTGGTCGGTCCTGCTTTCCATCGCGCCGTCTCCCTTCGATCATTTCCATAGCGGTAATCGATGGCGCTCCGCTCAGGTTCCGCACCAGCGCCGACACGTCGCAGGCGGGCAGGGCCGCACACGCGAGGATGGCACTCAAGGCTTGGCAGGCAGGCGGCAAGAGGCGATAACGAGCCGCAAAGGGAGACACGCCATGGGCAAGATGATCACGCTGAAGGCCAAGGACGGTTTCGAGCTGGCGGCCTATCGCGCCGAGCCGGAGGGGACGCCAAAGGCGGGCCTTGTGGTCGCGCAGGAGATTTTCGGCCTGAACCATCACATCCGCAGCGTCGCCGACCGCTTCGCGGCCGAGGGTTACCTTGTGATCGCGCCGGCGCTGTTCGACCGCGCGGAACGGGGCGTCGAGCTCGGCTACGGCCCGGACGACATCCCCAAGGGCGCGGCGATCCGCGCGAAAGTGCCGATGGACGGCGCGATGGCTGATATCGAAGCATCCATCAAGGCGGCTTCGGAGGCCGGCAAGGTCGGCGTGGTCGGCTATTGCTGGGGCGGCACGCTGGCCTGGGCGGCATCAACCCGACTGCCCGGCGTCGCACGCGGCGGTCTGCTACTACGGCGGCGGCATCGCGGCCATGCTCGACGAAGTGCCGAAGGCCCCGACCATCATGCACTTCGGCGAACTCGACAAGCACATCCCGCAGACGGATGTCGCCAAGATCCGGGCTGCGTTCCCGCATCTCTCCGTATTCGTCTATGACGCCGACCACGGCTTCAACTGCGACGAGCGCGGCAGCTTCAACCAGAAGGCGGCGGATCTCGCCAAGGCGCGGACGCTCGAATTCCTCGCCGACAAGCTCGCCTAACGCGGCGGGCTTTGGTCCGGGGCTCAGCGGCGCCTGAAATTGACGATCGGCCAGAGCGCGAACACCGCCACGAGGCAGATGAACGCGACGATGCTGAAGGCGAGGCGGTAGCTGTCGGTCAGCGCCAGCACCATCGCGAAGCCGGACGGGCCTATCACATAGCCCATGAAGGTGACGATAGCCCCGCCCGACGTCGCCTCGCTGACGCGGCCGGGCGGGGCCAGCCGCGCCACCTCCGCGAGGTGAACGCCGTTCCAGCTCGTGACGGTGACGCCTGCGATGCCGCAGACGAGCGCCAGCGCGCCGAACGACCAATCAGCCGTCGTGAAGGCCAGCGCGAAGGTGGTGAGCGCGCCTGCGAACGCCGACAGGCACAGCGTGATCATTCCGGACCCGAGCCTGTCCGACATCCAGCCGAGAAAGACACGGCCGAAGATCCCTGTTGCCTGCATGATCGCGAAAATCGCCCCGGCCGTCACGAGATCGAGGCCGATCTGGTGGACGAGATAGGTGACGAGGAACGCGATCGACGTGCCCTGGCCTATGGCAAAGCAGCAGCCGGCCAGCGTCAGCCGGCGCATCTCGGGCGAAGCCAGCACAATGCGCAAAGGCGACAGCATGTTGGCCGGGGAGAACAGCACGCGAAGCCCGACGGGCTGGCTCGGTTCACGGCCCGCGTCCACGCGGTCGCGGACAGGCTGCACGAGCAGCACCGTCGCGATGGGCAGGGTTGCAAGCAGCACGACGGCGATCCGCCAGTCCATGACGCTCCACCAGGAATGGGAGCACGAGGCCGGCCGCGACTCCGCCCAGCGGCACGCCCGCCTGCTTCAGCGAGAAGATGAGGGTGCGGTGCCGTGGCGGGGAATGGCGGAGCAGGATGTCGCTGCCGGCAGGCGCGGAGGGCCCGTAGCCGAGGCCGAGCAGCACGTTGGCCAGCAGCAGTATGAACCAGTTCGGCGAGACGAGCAGGCCAAGGCCCACGCCACCCAGCAGCAGCCCGGCCTGGAGGGTTCGGATTGGCCCGAACCTGCGAATGAGCGGATGCCCGATGGTGAGGAACACCATCGAACCGGCCGTGCTCAGTGCGGACATGTAGCCGATCGCCTGTTCTGGAAGACCAGTCGAGGCCATCAGGATGGGCGCGAGGGTGGGAACGAGCCGGCCCAGGAATGCGCTCGTCGTCTGGATGCCGAGCGTGGCGGTCAGCGGCCAAAGCCATGTCAGCGACGATTCCGGCTGTTCGACTGCTTTGCTGGTGTCCTGGGTGGTCGTCAATGTCGGTCGGCCCCGAGCCTTGCGGCCCGTGCCGCTGCGGGCGCAGCGGTCAGTCGGAACCCGGCTGCAGTTCACCGCCTGCCGCGCGTCGATGCAAGCGGGTGTGGATGCATGGCGCGCGTGCGGCAGGCGGGATGCTCTGTGGCAGCCGTCAGAAGCTGACTCTGCTTCGTCGATGAGCGGATCGGGCCGTGCAAGGCGGGTCAGGGCGTCCTCGTTCTTGATCCGGATCGTGCGGCCCTGCACCTCGACGCCGTGGCGCGTGAGCGTGGCGAAGTTGCGCGACAGGTTCTCGGGCGTCATGCCGAGCCGGGAGGCCAAGGTTCGCTTGTCGAACGGAATATCGAACTCGCCGGTAGCGCCGCGCGAGCCATGTTCGCGCAAAATCCAGTTGGCGAGGCGCTCGACGCTGGTGCGCAGCTTCTGGCTCTTGAGTTCCTTGACCGCGCCCCGGTATGCAGCCGCAACCTCATTCGCGATGGCGAGCGCAAAGCCAGTGTCTTTCGCGAGCACGGAGTGCACGACATCGGTTGGGATCATCAGGATGCGCGATGGATCCAGCGTTCGGCCCGAGGTCAGGACCGGCTGCCGGCGCAGGACCGCCGCCAGGATGAACGTTGACGTCGGCGTCAGGATTGCAATGGTCGTCTCGCGATCCATATGGCGCGCGTACAACTCCACCGCCCCTTCGAGCACGACGTAGAGGAAGTCGGGCGTCTGGCCGCGCTCGAACAGCGTGACGTGTGGCGGGAACCGTTGCAGGAACGCGGGCTGTACGAGCGCTTCGAAGTGCTCGTCGCTCATGTTCCGGAACAGGGGGAGATCTCGAATTATCGTCGCATCTGCAGTTCGCACCAGGCCTCATCCTCGTTTTTCTCAGGCGGCGCAATGAACCGCAAACCAGTGAGCAATCGGGGACAAGAAAAATGTTAAGGATTGAAAGCTAGCAGGCCAGAGTTAACAGAAAGTACCGATATTCGGCTGTGACAAATTGAAATGGCTGCTCGGACGCCCCTTATGTTGACGACCCTTGCCTCCGAGAGAGTACGAATCAAATTTCGCTCTCGATTCTGCGTATGATTCTAAGGCTGTTCACCATTCGCAATTGTCAAATTCAGAAGATAACGCAGCGAAGCGCATCGAGTTCCCAATTCGGGCGTTGATTTTTTTCATTGAACGAAAATACGTGGTTGGAGACGAAATCCGGAGAGAGTCATGGCTTCAGCTACAAACAAGCAAGTCTCGATCGGCGTTCTCACGGTGTCGGATCGCGCGAGCCGGGGTGAATATGAGGACAAGGGTGGGCCATCCGCCATTCTCGCACTCGATGAAATCCTGAGTGGCCCGTGGCGGGCGGTGAGTCGAATCGTGCCCGACGAGGTGGACCTTATTGCGGCAGCTTTGGTCGAAATGTCGGATGCGGAGAATTGTTCGCTCATCCTGACGACGGGCGGCACGGGGCCCGCACCGCGGGACGTAACGCCCGAAGCAACAATCGCCGTTTGCGATCGCATGCTTCCCGGCTTCGGCGAATTGATGCGCACGGCGAGCCTTCGCGAAGTTCCGACCGCGATCCTTTCCCGGCAGACCGCGGGCACGAGAGGCAAGTGCCTGATCGTGAACCTTCCGGGCAAGCCCAGCGCAATCCGCACGTGCCTCGACGCCGTATTCCCGGCTATTCCCTATTGCATCGACCTCATCGGCGGCGACCGGCTCGACACGAATCCTGCCCATTGCGTCGCGTTCAGGCCGAAAACGTGAGCAGGGTCAGCGGTGCGGCGGCTGGTTGAGCTGCAGGCAGCCGATCTGGTACTCGCTCAGCACGTTCTCGGTCAGCGGGTTCTCCGGAAAGCGAAGCCGCACCACGCGGTCTTTCTCGAACCGCTTCTGGTCAGCGTCCGAGAATAGCGCGAGCGTAACCTGCCGCGCACCGCTGGCAATCTGCCGCGCGATGTTCGCGACGGCGTTTCGGGTCTCGGAGGGAATGTCGACGATCTCGAAGCTGTCGCCTGCCATCATGTTCGCGCCGG